>NZ_PPED02000099.1 GCF_002899825.2 Chryseobacterium phosphatilyticum | reverse complement strand
GTGGGGAAACGGCGCGGCGGCCCGGTGCGGGCAAGGAAGCCGCGGGGCAGGGCGGGCAGCGTCGGGCGGCTTCGGCTCGGCCTGCTGCCCGTCGCGGCCCAGGCCGAGCCGCTGGCGATCCACTACCTCGAGCGGCGCATCGAGCGCCCGACGCCCCTCAACAACGAAGACCCGATCCCCAACGACGAGGGGCTGAAGGGCGCCGAACTCGGGCTCAAGTATTCGAACGCCACCGGCCGGTTCGTCTCGTTGACCTTCACCCTCGGCAGCCGCGTCGTCGGGCCCGACGAGGATCTTCGCGCCGCCTTCCGCGCGCTGGGCGAGACGCCCCGCTTCGTCGTGCTGAATGTGCCGGCCGAGGACGTGCTGGCGCTCGCCGACATGCCTGAGGCCAAGGGCACCGTGTTCCTCAATGTCGGCGCGCCGGATTCGCGTTTGCGCGAGGCCGATTGC
>NZ_PPED02000098.1 GCF_002899825.2 Chryseobacterium phosphatilyticum | reverse complement strand
GTCTCCGGCTTGGCCGTCAACTAATCCTTGGTATGGGCTCAAATAAAATTTGCGCGCCGGCTCCCCATGCAGCGGCCAAGCTGTCGCGAACCTGAACGGGCAAAATCCCGGCGGCAAAATCCCGGCGGAAGCCTTATGTGAGGGAAGGCGCCCGCCGCTCCTCCTCAGTCACAGCCGTTTCGCACCCGCATGCCCCAAGCCGTCGCCGGCCCCGAGATCGAGCGCCTGATCCAGCTTCTCGGGCGCATGCCGGGGCTCGGGCCCCGCTCCGCCCGCCGGGCCGCGCTCCAGCTCATCAAGAAGCGCGAGGCCCTGCTCGCGCCCCTGGCCGACGCAATGCGTGTCGCGGCCGAGCGCATCGTCGTGTGCCGCTCCTGCGGCAACGTCGATACCAGCGACCCCTGCACGATCTGCCGGGATGAGACCCGCGACCCCACCACCCTCGTCGTGGTG
>NZ_PPED02000097.1 GCF_002899825.2 Chryseobacterium phosphatilyticum | reverse complement strand
ATACACGATCGTGAAGACGAAGATCCAGACGACGTCGAGAAAGTGCCAATACAGGCTGACGATATTCACCTTGCGCTTCGTCACCGGCGTGATGCCGCGGCGGGCGATCTGGATCATGAGCGCCGTCATCCAGACAAGACCGACCGAAACGTGAAGTCCGTGCGTGCCGACCAGCGTGTAGAACGCCGACCAGAAGGCGCTGGTACCGATGTTTGCGCCCTCTTCAACCAGCTTCGCAAATTCCGTCACTTCCAGATAGATGAAGGACGCGCCGAGCAGCACGGTTACCGCGAGCCAGCCGATCAGCGCTTTTTTGTTGCCTTGATTCATTGCAAGCACGGCGAGCCCGCTGGTGAAGCTGCTTGTCAGCAATATGAAAGTCGAGGCGATGATCCCGCCCAGCTCGAACAGCTCCGGACCGGGGCCTCCGTCCGTGTTGCCCCGCAGCACGATAT
>NZ_PPED02000096.1 GCF_002899825.2 Chryseobacterium phosphatilyticum | reverse complement strand
CTCTTCTCGTCAAGTTGGGGGATGAACTCGGTTCCAAGGCGGGTGAACAGCACACCGGCCCCGACAAGGAGCAGTAGGGCCCCACCGACGAAGATGATAGGCGCTCGAACAGCTGCGCCAAGGACTGGCTGATAGGCCGCTTTCAGCGCCCGGATGATGAGGTTGTCTTTCTCCGTCACCCGGCCGGTAATGACGATGGCAATCATCGCGGGTACAAAAGTGAGGGACAGGACGAAGGCCGAAATCAGGGCGATGATGACGGTGAGCGCCATCGGCTCGAACATCTTGCCCTCGACCCCGGTGAAAGTGAGGAGCGGCACATAGACGAGGATGATGATGGCCTGTCCGTAGAGGGAGGGCTTGATCATCTCCTCGGCAGAGGCTCGGACGGTGACGAGCCGCTCCTCCAGTTCGAGCTTACGCCCGAGTTCCGACTGGCGCTCGGCGAGGTGGCG
>NZ_PPED02000095.1 GCF_002899825.2 Chryseobacterium phosphatilyticum | reverse complement strand
TCTGAAACCGTCATCCCTCTTAAGAGTTCCTGTTTCCTAACGGGCATCTCAATTTCATCCCCATTTTCGTCCAATCCATAAAACTTCACCATCATCTGTTCGTTTGGAGTCCTTGTCCAATGCATCAGTTCGTTGTCTCTTTGAGCTTCATTTAGGGATGCATCATTGAAACTGCTAGCTGGAGCAATTCTGAATACTCCTTCGTCAAATGATCTTTTTATATGGTCTCTTTGTCCAAATTTTGCGAAACATTCAGGTGATCCGCCAAATGGTATCTTCAGCGTTGCTGGGGTATAGCTTGCAGATGCCGTACTTCTGGCAGTCTCTTCATCAAAGCTTATCATTCCGTCGCCGCGTCGATTGCTTTGTTCGCAGCAAACGTGAACAATTAATCGGAGTAAACTTCTTCTATTGATTGGATCACGGGGCGGCGTGACCTCTCCATGTTGTCCGGT
>NZ_PPED02000094.1 GCF_002899825.2 Chryseobacterium phosphatilyticum | reverse complement strand
CGATCCTCCGGTGTGAAGAACGCATCGACCGTCCGGCCCAGCATCTCGGACTCGGTCCAGCCGAGGATGCGCTCGGCGCCGGTGTTCCAGCGCGTGACGCGGCCCTGGGGATCCATGGCCACGATCGCGTAGTCCGTGGCGCTGTCGAGGATGCGCTCGTGCAGCAGGCGCTGCTCCGCCTGCTCACGCAGCGAGCGGCGCAGTTCCATCTGCGTCATGGCCTGGCGGGCGAGCCGCATCAGGCCGCGGCGCTGCCGCTCCGTGAGTTCGCGCGGGCGGGTATCGAGGACGCAGACGGTCCCGATCGGCTGCCCCTCGTCGGTCCTCAGCAGGGCGCCGGCGTAGAAGCGCAGGCCGGGATCGCCGCTGACGAGCGGGTTGCCTTCGAAGCGCGGGTCGCGCGCGGTGTCGGGCACGTAGCGGAAGCCGTCGTGCAGGCTCGCCTGCCGGCAGCAG
>NZ_PPED02000093.1 GCF_002899825.2 Chryseobacterium phosphatilyticum | reverse complement strand
CCTGCTTCAACGTGAAGGGCAAGGGCCTCGTGGTGATCTCGTCCTGCGGCCATGTCGGCATCGTCAACTCCGTGCGCCAAGCGCAGGAGGTCTCAGGGATCGAGCGCGTCCACGCCATCGTCGGCGGGTTCCATCTCGGACCGGCGCCGAAGGACTACCTGACCCAGGTCGTGGCCGAGATCAAAAAACTTCAGCCCGACGTCGTCGTGCCGATGCATTGCAGCGGCCTGAACTTCGCCCTCGAGGCGCAGGCGCAGATGCCGGAGAACGTGATCGTCCCGACCACCGGCAGCCGGCTCGTCTTCAGTGCGTAGACCCTCATCCCGGATCTCGGATCCAGGCCGATGCTCTCGCCTTTTGTGCGGGCATCGTCTTTTTCCGAAAGCCGGCGGCCAGCTTTCGGGACGATGCGTGAGCCGGACATTCGCGGCCGGTCTGCTCTGCGTGCTTGCCGCCG
>NZ_PPED02000092.1 GCF_002899825.2 Chryseobacterium phosphatilyticum | reverse complement strand
CTGCATAGCTCAGGCGGCGGTGGACCTGTCTTCGCTCGACGCCAGGCGGATAGCCCGCGATCTCGGCGCCCTGGCCGGGCGGCTCGAGGCCGAGGCGCCGACCCCGTCAATCCCGGCTCCAGCAGATCCAGATGCCGTCAGAGTCGAGCCCGATGGCACTACAGGATCGGCTGAGGAGGATCTGGCGGTTGCCGGAGCCGTGGCCGCGCCGATAGGGTCGCCGGCGCTGGCCGTGCTCGAAGCCGCGTTGACGCGGATGGAGCATTCGGAGACCGAGATCGCCGACCGAGTCCGGCCGCAGGATCTGCGCGCGCTCGCCTCCGCTTTCGCCGAGCGCCGCAACCTCGACGGCCACGCTGCGCTCACCCCCGCCCTGGTCCGCCGCGCGCGCGGGATGCTGCGCCAGGCCCAGGCACACTGGCACCGACTGCACGGTCTCGCCACCCGCCTGTCCGAGG
>NZ_PPED02000091.1 GCF_002899825.2 Chryseobacterium phosphatilyticum | reverse complement strand
ACCTAGCTTTGTGAAATCTATTATCTCTTTATCGGCATACGGGCCGAATGCCTGCATCATTAATTTTAAAGGTTTCATATTGGTTCCTTTACTCCCTTCACCTTATCAATAATGCTTATCATCATATTTCTTTTTTCCTCTGAAAAGTCTGCTGTTGTCATATCATGATAAAAGTCTTCAAATAATGAAAGCTCTGTTTTTGATTGTTTGCCAGCAGAAGAAAATGACTTCCTCTCTTTTAAGTCAACCCTGTCGATTTTCCTTTCTAAATGCAGGATATTCGGATAGATTTGCCTCAACTTATTGATGGGATCCATAATGGCACCTTCATCAAATAGAGTAATTTTTAAATAATCGTCCACTTTTTGCATCGTATAAAAGTTTGGATCAAGAAGTTCTTCCATATACCCCTCCACTTCTCTCATATCCTGTTTCGGAGTTAACTCCCTCTCCTCAATGG
>NZ_PPED02000090.1 GCF_002899825.2 Chryseobacterium phosphatilyticum | reverse complement strand
CCTACGGGCGGCTGCAGTGAGGAATATTGGTCAATGGGCGAGAGCCTGAACCAGCCAAGTAGCGTGAAGGATGACTGCCCTATGGGTTGTAAACTTCTTTTATAAAGGAATAAAGTCGGGTATGGATACCCGTTTGCATGTACTTTATGAATAAGGATCGGCTAACTCCGTGCCAGCAGCCGCGGTAATACGGAGGATTCAAGCGTTATCCGGATTTATTGGGTTTAAAGGGTGCGTAGGCGGTTTGATAAGTTAGAGGTGAAATTTCGGGGCTCAACCCTGAACGTGCCTCTAATACTGTTGAGCTAGAGAGTAGTTGCGGTAGGCGGAATGTATGGTGTAGCGGTGAAATGCTTAGAGATCATACAGAACACCGATTGCGAAGGCAGCTTACCAAACTATATCTGACGTTGAGGCACGAAAGCGTGGGGAGCAAACAGGATTAGATACCCTTGTAGTC
>NZ_PPED02000009.1 GCF_002899825.2 Chryseobacterium phosphatilyticum | reverse complement strand
AACCGGATCCGGTTCACCTGGTTAATATTTCTTTCTTCAGCTTTAGGAGTTTGTGAGGATCTTGTAAGGGTTCCGGATTTTCAGGAATAGATCAGCTGTACACTTTCCCAGGGCAGAGCTTCCGGTGTTGATCCTGGCGCAACCGGGCGAGTGGAATTACGGAACCGGATCCGGTTCACTTGGTTAATATTTCTTTCTTCAGCTTTAGGAGTTTGTGAGGATCCTGTAAGGGTTCCGGATCTTCAGGAATAGATCAGCTGCACTCTTTCCCAGGGCAGAGCTTCCGGTGTTGATCCTGGCGCAACCGGGCGAGTGGAATTATGGAACCGGATCCGGTTCACTTGGTTAATATTTCTTTCTTCAGCTTTAGGAGTTTGTGAGGATCCTGTAAGGGTTCCGGATCTTCAGGAATAGATCAGCTGCACTCTTTCCCAGGGCAGAGCTTCCGGTGTTGATCCTGGCGCAACCGGGCGAGTGGAATTATGGAACCGGATCCGGTTCACTTGGTTAATATTTCTTTCTTCAGCTTTAGGAGTTTGTGAGGATCCTGTAAGGGTTCCGGATCTTCAGGAATAGATCAGCTGCACTCTTTCCCAGGGCAGAGCTTCCGGTGTTGATCCTGGCGCAACCGGGCGAGTGGAATTATGGAACCGGATCCGGTTCACTTGGTTAATATTTCTTTCTTCAGCTTTAGGAGTTTGTGAGGATCCTGTAAGGGTTCCGGATCTTCAGGAATAGATCAGCTGCACTCTTTCCCAGGGCAGAGCTTCCGGTGTTGATCCTGGCGCAACCGGGCGAGTGGAATTACGGAACCGGATCCGGTTCACCTGGTTAATATTTCTTTCTTCAGCTTTAGGAGTTTGTGAGGATCTTGTAAGGGTTCCGGATTTTCAGGAATAGATCAGCTGTACACTTTCCCAGGGCAGAGCTTCCGGTGAACCTGGTGAGTAGTTAGGTAGTGAAAATGAGAATAGCCCCTTTAAGGGGCTATTTATACTCTAGGAAAACCATTTGGATAGTTTACAAACTTATCTGTCTTTTTATATTCTTCAAAAATAAATTTATTCCAGGTATTTAAAAATTTTTCTCCGGAGTATTTTAGAATCGATACCTTAACTTCTTTACTCCTACAATATCTTTTAAACTCTTCATAAGCGCTTTTTAATATGTTTTTATCGCTTGTTGATATTTTAATGATATCTAATATACTTTGCTTTTTTTCCTTGCTTAATTTATGCTTTCTGGCAACTGAATTTGCAAAGTAATTATCATCCAATTTTTCTAATGTCGAAGACTGCAGCTCAATTTTATTTTCACCAACAAGATTTTTCATTTCATATGGCATAATCCAAATGTTATCTCCATCTACTCTATACTGAAAACTTTTAAGAGAATTCTTATCAAGTTTATGTCGTAATTCTCGTAGAAAGCCCTTTGCTAAATTATTTGCATCAGAGTAATTTAAAGCAAATGTTTCGTTAATGTTCTTATAGTTCCACTGAATCCATTGATTTGACGTGAATCTTTCCAAATAAACCGAAAATACAACATGCCGTGTATTTCCTAGTAGCTCAGGTAACTCTAATAAAGTTGTATTATATAGTTTTAAATTGAGCAATCGTTCAAACCAAAAAACATTCATATCAAAAAAAACCTTTCCTTTTGTAAAAGAAGGAGATTCAATATAAGATAATTTTGTATCAACAGTTTCCCCAGTAGAATTTTTCCCGATAACCCAAACAAATAGATTATTTTGTAAAAAATCAATAGCTTCTCTCACTTTCTCACGTCTTCCGGTAACTCTGCCATCACGCCTAACATTCGAAGATATATCTTTTACATTAATAGCCAGGGATACTTTAGCATTCTGCTTTGTTTTAAACTCTTCTTCAAAAAGTTCTAACTGAATAGGTCTTGCTTTAGCGTTAAATTGACTCGATTTTACCAAAGCTATTGACCTAAATAAAATATTTGTTGCAGCAATAGGCATATCTAAAAGACTAACCTTAGATGATTTTTTTCCTGTTTTTTTTCCTATTAGTAGATCTATGAACTCATTGGGAATATTTATTTCGTCTGACTTAATTTCTTTGTCAAAAGTTTTAATAATATTACTAGGTTTATTTTCATCTATTAAATAAATCTCTCCCTCTTCTACTGTAATTTTATTTGTCTCAATTTCACTACCTAATACCTTGTTGGAAATATTCTCATTTTCACTACTCTTTCCATCATCTAAAGCTTTGATTGCATTGGTCCATTTCTTATTATTCATAATTCTTATTTTGTGTAAATGATTGAATTAGATGGTATATAATCCGATATAAATTGTGGGTTAGCAAATCTCAAAAAAGCTATGTCTCCGGAAATATTTTTAAAACTGGTAGGCTTATTATTTGTAATCATTTTTACATCATAAAATGTATATTTAAAATACATTGGTTTAATGTTGTGAAGTCTATAAAAATTAAAAATATAATTTACAGCTATAAAACTTGGTACATACGCCTGGGTTTCTTTAGGCAAAAACTGTCGTACTCTCCAATAACTTTTAGTTCCTGCTTTTCTGATTGCTTTGTTGACGTTTCCTGCACCACAGTTATAAGCAGAGATCGCTAAATTCCAATCACCAAATTTTCGATACAAATCTCTTAAATATCTAGCAGCAGCATCAGAGCTTCTAACTGGATCATAAAAACCACTATAGTATTTACTGTCATACAATCCAAACTCTTTCCCGGTTGCAGGCATGAATTGCCAGATACCCTTTGCTCCTGCCCAGGATCCTGCTCTTGGATTTAATGCCGATTCTACAACTGCTAAGTATTTAATCTCTCTTGGCAGTCCATATTTATCTAATGCGGATTCAAAAAGAGGAAAATAGTATGATGATAACCCAATTATTCTATGATACCATCTATAAGATAGGTATTTTTTAACGTAAGAATAGGTTACATCATTGTAATCAATGTTTAAATTAGTATTAACATCTAGTAACCTAAATCTCTCTTTATATGTGTCTAAAGAAAGAGTTTCATAAGTTTCATTTGAAGTTGTATTATCATACTTTTCTAATGATTTTACCCATTTTTCGTCTACCTTTAAATAAACTTCACTTCCTTCTTCATAAACCCTCGATTCCTGCTGTGAATAGACTAATAAAGGGAAAAACAAAGTAAAAATTAATGAAGTTTTAATTATAAAATTATTCATATTTTCATATATTTGTGTTATGAGTGAATTATTAAATGACATAGTATTTAAGCGTCTTATTTTCCTGAGAAAAGAATTAAATTTTACACAAAGTCAATTTGTTGACAGTTTTAATAATTTTATCAAAGTAAATAATATAAAACTTTCTAATAAAAGTAATAATCCGTTAAAAGCTGATAACTATAGCAATATAGAAAGAAGACTAACTACTCAAACTGAAGCTTTCATACATTTTGTAAAATATTACCAGGTTGAACATGATATCAATCCTGCTTGGTTATTTACAGAAGACAATACTTTAGTTTCAAAGTATATGACAAAAGATTTAGAAGCTGCACGTCTTAATAATTTACAAGATAAGTTATCAAAGGTTAAAGAATTAGCTGATAAGTTACAACTTACTCTGAAGGAGTAGAGTTTACACGCTCTTTTATTGAATAATTTCCTTGCTTAATCAAAGTAGTTCTACCATCACTATGGTAAATGACCAAATGATCTTTTTTCTTTAAATATTTATACTTTACATTATAATACTGAGTGACTTGACCATTGTTATTGAGTTCAATATCATAAGCCTTTAAATTTCCTCTTATTAATGATAGAAATAATATAATTCCTAAAGTTATTAGTAAATAGTAAACAGAAAGGTTTAAGGAAACCATTATCCAGTTAGAAACTAAAATTAGCATCATTGCCACAATTAAATGATTGCTTGTGCTAATTGTACTATATTTTTCAAGATACAATCTAGCTTTTTTAAAAATATCGTTATTCATAATTTGAGCTTTATAATTTGGAATTAAAGATTGAAAGCTTTTCAGCTTCATTTTGGAGTTTCTGAGAGGCGTGATTAAAAAATTCTTTCTCATTTTTTAACATAAAGTCCTGCAAAGCTTCATACATTATATCTGTCCTGGTGTAAGCTAATTTGTCATAGCCCTGTTCATGCTTAAACTTTACAAAAAGAGACATAAAATCAATCTGTTTCTTATATAATTTAAAAAGAACAGCTTTTTTAAGTTTAGAATCTTTTGAACCTCGAATATACTTTTTGTTATCCATTTTAATAATTTTCTTTCCTTTATTTTAATTGAAGTTTAAATTGAAAAGTTTATCAGTATTTGGTCCAATAATTTTTCTTTCCGAGATAAACTATATTGATTTATTTTTTTTAAAAACTCAGCTATCGCTGAAATAATCAACGATTCACTAGATGTATCGAAAATAAGTTTTCTTTGATTATTAACGAATAATAAGGAGATTGAAGAGAGTTTTCCAACATCCTTTTTATTAAAAATTGATATTTTAATTCCAGAATAATTATGATGGTAGATTGAAAAATACCGATTATTTAGACTTAAATTCATTTCTACCGATTTATCAATAAAAGCATCATCTAAATTGAACAATGATTCCTCTACTGAAGTAAGAACTGAATTTTCACCAAAGTCATCCGGAAGATTTTCTTTTGGATAAAAATGTACTTTGTCCATGGCATCTACTTCCATATAATAATCTTTTCCGGATAAATTAAAAGTTTGTAAATGATCTATATTATACATAGCAATCTTGCAGACTTTATGCACCTGCTCCGGTGCTTTATTTTATACAAATATATAAAAATTTCTTAACTATATATATATACCTTATTTTTTTTTAATTCATAATATATTAAATTTCCTTAAAATTGCATTATTAATTTATCCAATGGGAAAAAGACCTAGAATACCTAAAAGTGTGAAAGCCCCAGAACCAATAGCTCCCTCTGAAGGTACAGAAGATTTTAAAAAAAATATTGCTTCAGAGAATGCAAAACTAATATATAAATACTCAGATTTTGAAATTGAAATTTGGATTGATAAACATTATGAAATTAGGGCGACTGAGGGAGATGCAAACGGAATTAGAGAAGGCATAGAACAAAAGAAAGTTCTTGAATTGATAATTGAGAGTGTTAAGTATATATTTCATTTTTATATTTCAAATAGAATTACTGCATTTATAAATTTTCCGGATAGGAAAAAACCTAGATCGAAAACTAATTACAGAATAGTCTTGAAGGATTTTAGAAACTCTGAAACTCCTTTAAATTTAGTAATAGAGATTCATTTAATTGGATATGGAAAATATGAAATAACAACCATTACAGCTATGAAAACTAATGATTTTTATATGACAGATGGACAGTATTGTATATCGTTTACAGACAGTAGTATAAATTTAAATAGGTTGATATTGAAAAACTTAAGTGCTATTGATAAATTAACATACTAGATTTGTGTATTAAAAAATTAATATTTAACTTTGCTCTTAGAAAAGAGAAAAGAACAGGATAAATAAAATCTGAACAGCCTAATGGCAGGATTTATAAAATCTGAACAGTTCTTTTCAGACAAATTAAAAATTATCAAAATTTTTATAGGCTCTATCATAATGATAGAGCTTTTTTTATGTACATATTTCAAATTAAAATACGACAAGTTTTGTCGCAGTAAGTGATTTGCTTTGCTCCTGAAAGTATAGATGATAATCATAATTTATGATAATAAAAAGTACCTAATTTTGCTATTATAAATATTCAGTATTATGATGGTTAAAAATAGTATAGATCTATATAGATTGTCTGATGAAGAAACAATTTTAGTTCCTGTATTACCTGCAAAGGTAAAGGCAGGGGGATATAGTAGTTTTGAAAGTCCGGCACTTGATTTTCCTGAAGATACAATTGATTTATTAAAAATTTTAATCAAAGATAAAGACACTGTATTTTTTGCATTCGTTACTGGCGATTCTCTAAACGGAATTGGTGTATTTGATGGGGATTTATTGATAATTCAAAAAGGGATGTTACCTAAAGAAGATAGTGTAATTATTGTGTTCTTAGATGGGGAATTTTATGTAAAAAAATACAAACCAAATTTTAAAAAAAATACTGGCTTTTTGGAGAGTATTACCCTAAAATCTGAAAACCCGGACTACTCTGATTTGTATGTCTCAGCTGAATCAGATTTTACATACTGGGGAAAAGTAACATGGAACTTGCATAGTTTAGAATAATGTACGGATTAATTGATGGTAATAATTTTTATGTATCAGCGGAACGAATTTTTCGCCCTGATCTACGGAAAAAACCTGTTGTTGTTTTATCCAATAATGATGGCTGTATAATTGCAAGATCTAATGAAGCAAAAGCATTGGGTATTGGTATGGGAGTTCCTGCATTCCAAATAAAGGATATTATTAAGCAAAATGATGTTTCTGTTTTTTCGGCAAACTTTATTCTTTATGGTGATATCTCAAATAGGATGGTAAATATTAGTAGAAGATTTTGCCGAGACATTGAGGTTTACAGCGTGGATGAATCATTTATGGATTTCCATAATTATGAATATATTAATTTAAGGAACCATTGTAATGAATTAAGAGATACTATTTTCTATGGTTTAGACATTCCCTGCAGTATTGGTTTAGCTCCAACAAAAACTCTGTCTAAAGTTGCAAATAAAATTGTGAAAAAATTTTCACACGAATTAGGTCATACATATATTATAGATTCTCAAACCAAAATAGAAAAAGCTTTAAGATGGCTCCCAATTGGGGATATATGGGGAATAGGACGAAGATATAATGATCGTTTTACAAAATTGGGTTTGAAAAAAGCTTGGGATTTTGTTCAACTTCCTGAAGCCTATGTACAGAAAGAAATGGGCGTTTATGGGCTAAGAATGCATCAGGAACTAAGAGGTATTCCACAATATGATCTATCAGTTCCTAAACCCAAAAAAGGAATTGGAACTAGCCGGACATTTAATAAAAGAACGGATGATCTCGAAGTTTTAAAAGAAAGAATATCAACTTTTGCGTTTAAATGTTCAGAAAAGCTTCGTAAGCAAAATTCCTGTTGTAATTTTATTACTGTATTTATTACTACAGATAGATTTAAAAGCGATTTAAAACAGTATAGTAATTCTGTGACAATTGGATTGCCAAATCCATCAAGCTCAGCAATTGAAATTAGTGCATTCGCATTAAAAGCTCTGGAAAATATCTATCTACCATTTTTTCAATATAAAAAAGCTGGAGTAATGTTGACTGAATTTGTTCCTGATACTGAAAGAATGACCAGTTTATTTGATACTGATTATCATGACAAACATAAACCTCTTATGGAAGTAATCGACCGAATGAATAAAAGATTAGGTGCTGATAAAATCAAATTAGGCTCAATGGATCTGCAAAGAACATGGAAGATGAATCAAAAAAACTTATCTCCTCGTAGAACCACTGATATAAACCAGCTTTTAAAAGTAAAAGCAATTTCTTAATTTCAAATTAATTGGGAATAAGATTTTAGCAAAAAAGCTTCCAAATGGAAGCTTTTTTTATAATGATTGTCTATTTTTAATTTTCTTACTTTGTCTCTCAAACTCAATTTCTTGTTTTAGATCAATAATTTGTTTAGTAACCTTTTCTATTTCATCGTCACCATCAAATCTTTTAAATTCATTCCTTAAATTTTTATAATAATGTAGCTTGTCTTCAGAATTTGAAATATCATAACTTACATTTTCAATAAGTTTAGGAATTCTCTTTGACAATTCATTGAAAATAATTGTAGATGCTTCCCCAGGATCTTTACTAATCACATCAACACGTTTTTGCATTCTGAGTGAATTAAAATTATTCTCTATCATGATCTTAGTGTGTCCTTTCTTAACATCGTTAAAAGAAACATTGGTAATATTAAAACTCAAATCAAACGGTCCTACCTTACATAAAGGAATTTTATAAGCTGCTGCACCAGATATTACAGTTCTAAATGGTTCTAATGCTCTAATATTGTTTGAATCTAATGTTTTTAAGATCTGCTCATATTTATTTCTCAGTTCTTTTCCAATTAACTTCATATCCTGAATGCCTTCAACCTTTTGTGTACCATCAAATAAAAGAATTTCAGGATGATTTTCTAATGTTTCAGGATTAAAATGTTCAAATGTATTTTTGAAATTATCAAACACTTCTTTGTAAATATTGAGCTGAGATTTCTCCTTTTCAAGCGTTTCAGAAAAATAATTAAAATTTCTGTTTATTTTTATACCTTCATTTTCAATTGCTTCTTTGTTATTATAGAGATTCTCTAGTTTTGTTTCGAGTTTCGCAATTTCTAACATTTGAGGATTATCCAAAATGTAGGCTTTCATCAGAGAATAGTTTGTTCCGTTACCATCTCCATCTATTTCTCCTTCATCTAAAATTCGGGGAGAATCAGCTCCAATTTTTTTAAAGACATTTAAAAATTTCTCCTTAGTTTCGTTTGCCTGGGATCTAAATGCATCTAAGGATTTTTTAGCTAGATACTTATAATTAAAAACAGTATTATCAAATTCTTTAGCTATTTCATTACCTTGTCGCTTCATTCGCCCTTTACGCTGCTCAGTCTTACTTGGGGTCCAGGGAATATCAAGATCATGTTCTGCAATACATTTTTTCTGGACATTCATTCCGGTTCCTAGAGTTTCAGTAGAACCAATGGCTATTCTAAATTCTCCGGAGTTTAATTTATCCTGGAACTCTTTACGTAAAGCTTTATCTTTTTTAGTCCCGGAAGCAGCTCTCCAATCATGAGCAAACTGAATTTCATTGCGGTTAATACCATATTTCTCTACAAGTATATCCCTCAATCCATCATAAACATTAAATTGATCTTTATTTTTTGAATTAGGAATACCAAGATCACAAAATACAAGTTGTACTCCTTTAAGATCATTTGTTAATTGATAAACATCATTAATCTTTTCGGCACATTGCTGAAGTTTTCCTTTTCCAGGTTCAATAAAATATTCATCATTTATTAACCGGGGGTCAATCCCATTTTTCTGAGATAAATTAGAAACGATCAGGGAACTTGCCTGTTTTTGTTGGTCATCAAAGCTCTTTTGGATAATACCTTCGAACTCTAAAGCTGTTTCTGTATTACCATCAATAAAATCTACGAGAAGGTCATTAAATCTTTCTTGTTGTGAATTCGCTTCGATGATTACCATTTCAGTTTTCACATCGGGGGTCTCTATTGTAAAATTACTATCATTAACAACATGAGCCATCTCAAGATAAAGCGACTTTAGTTCAGGAACATTGACAATGTATCTAAACCTTTCTTTTTCTTTCACGGCATTTCCGACAGACAACTCCTGTTGAGATTCTTTTACAAAGAAATTTTTAGCAAACCTATCGAAAGTATTTATATTAAGCTCTTTTAACCTCTCAGGCTTAATCCAATTCATTAAATTATAGATTTCTGCCATTGAATTGGAAATAAAAGTTCCTGATAGAACTGTCACCCCACCATCTTTAAGATTATAATTATTTCTTAAAGCCCTGGTAAGCATTGCATAGTGTTTCGCTCTTTCTGATGATTGTGTACTTAGCCCTGCAACTCCACTATGAATAGTGGTAAAAGGCATATTTTTAAACTTATGAGCTTCATCAATCATTAAATGATCTACTCCTAAAGAATTAAAATCATAAATCGTAGAATCTTTATTACTGTTAAGCTTATCAAACATTTTCTCCAGCTTCGCTTCCTCAGATTCTAATTGTTTTTCCAGGCGTTTCAAATCTCCAACATTTACCCCTTCATCTTTAAGCTGCTTTTTGTAATATATGTTATCCCGGAGATCATCTAAAATCTCCTGAGTATATTCAACTTGAATCTCCAAAGGAATTGGAATTTTAGCAATTTCCTCATGGGTCATAATCACACAATCCCAATCGTTATTTGCGATCATTGAATACTTTTGAATTCTTTTTTCTTCAGAAGACAATTTTGTATTCTCATCTAATTCTGAAGTATCAAAGAAAATCTTTGCATCAGGATAATGAAATTTAAATTCCTTATAAATCTGCTCAGCAGTCGCCCTGGTTACAGCCAACATTGGTTTATTTTTTAACCCGGATTGTTTCATCTTCATTGTAGAGCTGAACATAACCAATGATTTTCCTGCTCCCACTTTGTGATCTACAACTCCCCCATCATTTTGTAAGATCATAGAAACGACATCCTTTTGGTGTTGATGAGCATCATTAATACCATGAACATCAGAAAAATCTAAATAGGAACCATTGTATACTTTTGGAACATTTGTACAGAACGTTTCATTATAAGAATTTAAAATCTCTTTGTGTTCTTCCGGAGATAAACCATTGATAAAAGACTTCCATTCTTTTTTAAGCATCTTAGCTTTTAGCTCAGCATCTTTATTTGCTTTAATATCTTTAACATAGAACTCTCTGTCACCATCTTTAACTTTAGTAGTGAAATTGAAAGATTTATCATTAATAATATCTTTTAAAACCTCTCCTCCGGATATCGTTCGATTGGCAGCATCAACCGATAAAGAATTTAACCCAAAATTATCTTTGAAAGATTTTTTGGTAATTAAAAATCCATTGAATTTTGTAAATTCAAAGAAGTCCTCAGAATAATATTCAAATTTATTTTGAAGAAACTTTTCAAGAAACTTTTTATCTAGCCATTCCGCATTAATGTTTATTGTCAAATCTTCAAAATTAACAATACTTATATCATGCTGCTTTAAAGTAGATAAATCTTCTCTCAATCTTGAATCCGACATATAATCAAATGATTTCTCATTTTGTATTACATGTTCCAGGATTCTAATTTTCTCCGGAACATTCCCGGAAACAAATTCTTCCTTAGTGGAAAACTTATAGCGTATGGAATCATCTTTTATGTAATAATCATTAAAGATTTTACCGTTTTCTACAAGATGCCTTGCAACCTCTAATTTTTTATCTTCTGTTTCTACATTTAAAAGCTTACAGATATATTGAATTTTAACCTGTCCATTATATTTTTGCAAAGATTTAATTAGAGCTTGTTCCGGTGTTTTAACCTCCTTATCTAATTCAGTAAAATACTCTTCATTATTGAGTAGATCTGAAGCGATAAATTTTCCAAGTTTATTTTTTATTTCTAGTCCTGCAAATTCTAATGCATATTTATCATCTTTGAAAAATAAAAGAGATTCGTTTATGTTACCATAATTATTGGTATACTCTCGATATTTATTTATTAAATGATGATGCCTTTGTACTATATCAGAATGATTCTTTTTTAAAGAGTTTTGAAATTGTAGAAAATCGTTCTTTAGTGAAAGTAGTTGCTTATCTTTTTCCGCAAAATTTAATAAAGGAGTAGAAATATAAGAACTTCCTTCCTGATGATCTAAAATGAATACCTGATCTTTAAAGGTAATGTAAGCTCCGGAATAATGGAAAACGTTTTCATCTTCTAATTCCTTACTGGTAAGCCTAATAGTTTTTACTTGTTCTTCTTTTTCGATCTGAAGTAATCTATCAATAGTACTATTTGTTGCTTTCTCATACTCTTGAATTTCATTTTCAAAATCGAAAAGAGATAATTGTATTCCGGCAGCAGGATCTTGTTTTTTGAACTGATTTTTAGAAACTTTCTTCTTCTTAATTTCTTGAACAATATTTTCAACTTCATTTATGGATATCGGCTCCAAAAATGTAGCATTCGTAAATGAATATCCTAAATCTTTATTAAAATTTTCAACATAATTTTTTACTCTAAACTCGTCTGTATCAGATTTTGGTACATTAAGAAGTTCACTTATTCCTGGTGTCTTTAATAAACTTGCAGTTTGTTCTATATGAGTATCAAACTTTGGATTATTGATCGCCTGGGAAAAGAAATTAAGTCGTTTATCCGCATCTTTTAATGTTGATGATAATGTATAGCCATTATGCATGAAATTAGTTTGCAGATCTCCTAAAACAATTTTATTTTGTCTCTGATAAACAAAAGCATTTATATTATAATCTTGATCTTTATTCTTATTTGGATTATTTTCTTCAGTAATAAAAAGGTCATTTGCGTTAATACTTAATGACTGAATAATTTCATTGAGTACTTTTGTTTCTAATTCCGTAACTACACTTTTTTTATGTGTCTGAATATAATCTGTTTGAACTTCAGTTCCTAAAAATGTTTCCTTTGGAAGCCTAACAACATTCTTTACGGTGTTATTATCCTGAAAGAATAAAGCTCTGTCAATTTCGTTCCCAGGAGAATCTAAAAAATTACTACTTGTTATGAATCCGATATCGCCATCGTTTTTTAATAACAAGGATGATTTTAGAAAGAAATAACTATGAATATTAGGAGCTTTTTTTAATTCAAAATTATTAGATATTAATTCGTCTTGTATCTTAGTACTCCCAAACGGAATATTGCTCGTGATTATATCAAATTTTCTATCATTGAGTACCTGAAAGTTTTCAAATTTACTGTTGTGTGCGGTATAAACAATATTATCATCTTCCTTTATTTCATTTTTTATACTACTCAAAATACGATAAGATATTACTTCCGGTTCTATAGCAAAAATCCTAAAAGCAGCTTCATTATTTATCAATCCATCCTCCTTTAAAAGACGTATATTATCTATAATACTTTTGGCAAATACTCCTGTACCGGCAGATGGCTCTAAAATCATGAAAGGTGCTTTGCTACTACTCTCATTGATAAGATCAATTTTTTGTAGAAGTAAATTTCTTGTAATCTGATCTACATAATTTTTATCGGTGAAATAAGCATAAAGAGCGCTTCTAGCAATTTTTTGAAATACAGATTTTAAACTATCATTTGAAATCCCTGCAGTATTTAGTTCTCGAATTAGTTGCCTAATTTCTTCAAAATATTTTTTGGTTGAATTACTATCAAATTTTTCTGATAAAATATCATTGATAGGCATAGTAAAATACGGAAAATTGCCAAACCCACTAAACAGGTTTGACAATTCATTGTAATTTAGATCTCCTTCAGATTTTAATGCAATAAGCTTAAGTGCTTCAATATTATTTTTAAATCTCTGAAAATCGCTTATGTTTTTATTCATAATAATAAATGAGATTAAATAATAAACTGTTCTTTAATGTACTCAAAACCTCTTTTTAATTCCAATTCTGGAAGATCTTGAATAGAAATATCGGAGTGTTGAAGCATTTCCTTACTGAATTCTACTATATGTAAAAAAGCATCAGTTAATATTTGATCTTCTTGACCTAATAATTTTATTCTCCTGGCAAACTCACTTTCCAATTCCGGATATTCCTGTAATAATTCATTATGAAGGTATCTTTTAAGATATTTATAATAAGGAAGGTTTTTGCGGTTAGGAATAATACTTTTAATTACCGTTTCATTTTGAGCATATTCTGTGCTTATTAAGACACCATCTACGCTAATTTGATTTTCATTCATATTAATTAAATTTTTAAACTTTTCTTCTTGGGGAGATCATTCTCAATTTTATTATTTTTCATTTTTTTTAAATCATCATTCCAATCTTTTGAAACAGATTTTTGAATGTTAATTTTCTTATTTATTCCAGGATATATTTGCAGTGTTATATTGTTGAACGATTCCAAATATTCTTTATTATTTGGCACTATAAATTCTAGTTCAGATTTAGAATTTCTTTTAACATAAGAGATAGCCATTTCTTGATTAATAATGTCAATTGCCATATTTCGTGGCATTACATCATTAAGAAAGTTTGCTGTTTTCAAATCAATTTCTTTAAATCTTGAAGCTATTTTCTCAGCCTTTGTAAAACTCTCTTTATCATTTAAACTTAATGATATTGATAAAAAGTCGTTATCCTTATAGTTAATTTTCACTTCAGGTATTAACGAAGAAATAATTATCGTATCAAAAAAGCATCCTCTTTTGTCATTGTCTGTAGCTAAAGTGATCTTTTCGAAAGCTCTAAGTTCAAAATATTGCTTTAATTTAAATGCTTTATTTTCCGCTATTTCACCATTAGTACTGATATACTCAGCATTTTGTGGTTTATTCATTTCATAGTGCGCCATAGCATCCCAAAGTGATTCAGTTACAAATAGGTTTCTTCCACCCTGTTTGGTATTTACCTGAAGATTAACTTTATCAATTTCAACGGTGTTTGAGAATCCGAAACCTACGTCATTCTGTGACCCACTAACAAAACGTTTAGAGTTGAAATTATCATAACCTGGATTAGTATTTATTTTTTGAACTCCTACAACTTTTCCGGAAGTATCTTTAATTTCAAAAGCTAATGTGAAAAAAGGATCTTTTTCGTCTTTAAAACTTTTGACAATATTTTTAAATAAAGGATGATTTAAAGTTTCTAACGAAATTTGGCGATGATTTGTAACATAGTCTTTCTGGTTCTGGTGGAGAGGATAAAATTTACCCTTTAGAATAAATTCATCTGATAATTCCCTCATAAACATTTTATTCCTAAGATCTTCATTTAATTTTTGGTTTTCATATACAGTAGATAAATTTTGTTTAATAGTTTCCAGATTACTTTTATAATCCAGGAGTTCACGATTTACTGCCTCCCAAACATTAGCTTCATGAGATACTACATGATTTTTTATAAAATGTATTAAGTTTCCTGCACTCTGTGATGCCCGGTCAATATAATTTTGTCTCCCATCCTTGCCTTTAATAAATTGAAATTTATTAGATCTGAATTTCGGATCAAGATTATCAACAAAAGCATCTCTCCCTTTATCATAAAAGAAGTTTGGTTTTTTATATAAAAAAAAGTCAATCAAGTCTATTTCTTTCATTGCTTGATCCCAATTTATCATAGGTGGTTTTTCGTTCATAACAAAGTTGTTTAAGTGGAGTGGGAGAAATTTTCTAATTTCTATGATTTCCTATTATGCTTCAGTCAAAGTGCGTTCTAAGAGTTGATCTATATCAGCTTTTACCTGATTAAAATTATCTAATAATACCTGGTTAATGTCTTTATCAGAAAGTGGATTATTTTGAGCATCTAAAAAGACGGTTAAGTCTGGTAATTCTCCACTTTCCAATTTTTTTGTTTTAGCAGGATCTACATGAATTGTAGAATAAAAGAATTTTTGTTCTATTTTCTCTGTAAAATTATCTGCTATTTTTCCGCAAAATACCCCTTGAGATAAAGTACTAATTTCAGATTCCGGAATAAGTTCCTCTAATTGTTCAGAATATGAAATAGAAGTTCCTGAATCAGAAATTGAATGAGATTCCTTTTGTACTTTAATTTTTCCAAACATTCTTGATAATCTCTGAGCAGTATCTCCGGAAACCTGTCCGGAAAAAATATTTCCCATCGTATTTACTATAGATTCTGCATTTTCCTTAGAAAAATCCCTTACAGCTTGCGTTATATCCTGAAATCCCAGCCAGGTTGCTATCTCATTACTTCTCCCGGTTGCGATAATATTATCGAGTGTTCCTTTGGGAAATGACATCGTTGTAAGCTCATCTAAGACTAATGCAGATTTATTCTGATATTTTCTATTGATAACCTTCATAATCTTAGTTGTAAACAAAGATATACAAACACTATAAATTTTCTCTCTTTCAGGATTATTACCAATACAAAGAATTTTTGGTTTTTTTGGATCATTAATTTTTAAATTAATGCCATCTATTTCATTACCTTCCTCATTTTTATCGGTAGTCATTACCCAATATACTACAGGTGAAGTCATCCTGGATAATCCCAAACGAGCTGAAGCAATCTGACCTTCTAGCTGATCTGTTGCTTGATTTTCGTAAGCAGATATAAATGGTGCTGCCATGTTGGAGATAGTTCCATCTTCAATAGAAGCCAAAAACTGAAATTGTTTTTCGTATGACTTTGAAAGTAATTCAATTAAATGTGGTAATGAACAGTATTTTCCCCCTTCGGCACAACGTAAAGCCCAAATTAAACAAGCGACATAGTTTATTGGCGATTCCACGAAAAAATCCCCTTGCTTAGAATTCCAGGATCTATTAAGTGCAATCATTAATACCTGGGCAGCTTCGACAGCATCTACAGAATCAATAAGGAGTTCAGGTTGTAATGGATTACAACGATGTGATTTTCTAGGATCATCAAAGTTAATTACACAGAACTCCGGTTCCACATTGTAATTTTTTTTATACATTTCCAGACAATTATATGTGAAAACAGATAAAGTCGGAAATTTATAATCGTAAACACACATTGCGAATCCCTTTTTTATGTGTTGTTCAATAGCAGGTTGGAGAATAGCGAATGACTTTCCAGATCCTGGCGTTCCAATCACTAAAGAAGCTCTAAAGGGATTTACGACATTTATCCATCCATCATCTGTCTTTAAATTAACAGAGTATTCATTCTCCATAAGCTCTTGCGTTTGTTGGAATTTTCTTCCGTCTTTTCCAAAGCGATCTTTTCCAAAAGATGAATTTATTGTTGTTACCAGTTCTCCAAAATAGGTTACCATTAAAAAATAAGTAACAACGCTTACAATAGTATAAATTGACATTGTAGCAATGTTCATCCCCAAATGATATAATAAGTAGGTAAAAATGAAAATAACGCTAGAAATTGCAGCCTTTAAAATAATTAGAGGAATGTTAGCATTTTCTTTTAGATTTTTTTTGGGTTTACTTCCAAAAACTGCAAAAGCAATCAAGAGAACAATAAAAAATCTTACTAAATAATATTTTCCTCCGCTATAAAATCCCATATTCAGAACTCTATTTGCAAAAGGAGTGAAAATATCAATTCCCATTTTATTTAAAGATACATTACCCAGGGCAATAATATCAATTGCCATTAGTAGTACAGAGAGTGCAAAAAACAATCCTGTATATATTCCTAAATCTTTATCCTGTGCCATATTTATTAATTCAGTAATTCTATTACCTTATTTTTTATTAAACTTTTTCTTTCCGAAACCGGAATTTGTATTTTTTTGTTGAGTTTCAATCTGATTGGTCTCCTTATTGAAAATTAGATCAATAGTATAGCTTTTATTATCTTGGGTCTTACATTTCGCACTTAAAGAAATTCCTTTTGTTAGAAGATCTGATAATCTTTTCTCGGTAATATTTTGACCTCTAAAATTCTTATAAAGTTTATATTTACAATTATGATCGTCCTCACAATGATAATAAAATTTATTTTGCATTAATTTCCCTTTTTTACACTGTGGGCAAACATGACTTGTTTCATTAGGATTATAACCTAATTTTGGACTACTCTTAATCTGCTGGGTAATTTCATAAGCAAATGATTTAATATTTTCCTGAAATTCTGCTGCATTACCCTTCCCGTTTTCAATATCAGTAATAGCACTCTCCCACTCTCCGGTTAATTCTGCTGAGAGAATTTTTTGCCCATTTAGAGATTTTATAACTTCAAAACCTAATTTTGTTGGAAGAAGGGTTTTTCCTTTTCTTTCAATATATTCTCCGTCAACCAATTCCTTAATAATACCTCCCCTGGTTGCAGAAGTCCCAATACCTTTACCTTTCAATACTTCTTTCAGTTCTTCATCCTGAATGTCCTTACCACAAGTTTCCATAAGGGTAATTAAGGAAGCATCATTTAACAATGGTGGAGCTGATGTTTGGGATTCAGTTAATGCTGCATTTTTATAGTTATAATTTCCTTTTTCCAATTCCGGAAGCTGTTTATCAGATTCTTCAGATTCTATATCTTCATCAGTTACCTTGGATTTTGTCTTTTCCAAAAACAGATCTTTAAATATTGTATACCCTTTATTAATCACTACAGATCCTTTTGCTAAAAATGGTATTTGGATTCCATCAATAAAAAAAGTATAAGTAGTTACATTTTTAAGTTCTTTTGAACCAAAAGACTGTAAAGTAGCTGATAGAATGGTTAAATACACATTCTTTTTCTTATCATCTAATTGAGCCAAAATTGGCATATTTCCAGTTGGAATTATGGCATGATGATCGGTTACTTTTTCATTATTGAAAGGTTTAGTACTTTTATGAAGCAATAGAGGAACTGTAAGATCCTGGATATTAAAAAAAACTCCGATATCCTCTATCAATTTAAATACTTCTTCTTTCATTTCTTCATTTAAAAATCTACTGTCTGTCCTTGGATAAGTGACAAAACCGCTTTCATATAGAACCTGTAAATAAGTCAATGTTTCATCAGCGGTATATCCAAAATCTTTATTACATTTTTTCTGTAATTCCGCTAAATTGAATAGTGCCGGGGGAGTAGATGAAGTTTCTTTTTTCTCAATTTCCCGAAGATCTATTCTATTATTATTACTCATGATATTTAAGAGATGAGATGCTTCTTCCTGATTAAAAAATTTCTCTTGATAAGTAGCAACTACATCACCTTTTTCAGAGATTACAGAGACTTTAGGAACAAAAAACTTTTGTGGTTTAAAACCTTTATTTTCTAAGAATCTTTTTACAACTAAAAATAATGTCGGAGTTTTAACTCTTCCTATTCTCAATAAAAAACCATTATTCTTAGTCATTGCAATACTAGAGTTAAAACCCAAATACCAATCAGCCTTTTGGCGTAGCTTACCTCCTAAGTATAACCCATCTTTATCTCTCCCATCAAGCAAGTTATTAAAACCGTTTTTAATAACATCAGAGTTTACAGATGATATCCACAATCTTTTAAATGGTTTTTTACATTTTGCATGTTCATATATTAACCTAAATATTAACTCTCCCTCTCTTCCGGCATCGGTGGCGCATATTACTTCACTACTTTCATTAAATAGTTTTTTGATGATTTCATACTGTTTCTTAGAAGTTCCTTCTTTATCTTTTTTGATTTTCAAAGGGATATCATCAGGTAAAAAAGGAAGATCTTCATTTTCTATTTTTCTTCCTAGAACTTCTTCCGGAGAACTTAGCATTACAAGATGCCCGAATGCCCAGGTGACTTGATATCCATTTCCTTCAAAATAGCCGTTTTTTCTTTCTCTTGCTCCAATTACTTCTGCAATAGATTTTGCTACACTCGGTTTTTCCGCTAATACAACTTTCATATATATTTATGTGATATTTTATTAATAAAATTCTAATTTTTGAGCATCTGTTTGCGCTTCTGCAAATACTGGTTTTAATTTTTTTAAATCATTATGAAATTTGGTATTCTCAATGAAAAAATGTGAATTTTTTAAAATAAAAGCATGTAATAATTTATGTTTTTCTTCATCAACTGAATGATTATACTTTGCTCTAAACTGATGTAGATAGTAGTTTATAAATACTTTAGTTTTACTTTTCTTTTCTGCAACTATAGAAATTTCAGCTGTTGCTTTTCTTTCTCCATTTTCCCGATATGAAATATAAAACCATCCAGATTTTTTTTCTGCCTCTTTGAAATAATCATTTGAGAAAATGCAATGCCTTAAACTATCGCCCTCTATAAAAAAATCTTCTTCTGAATTTAAAACACTAAAATTTTTATCTTCTACCTTGTCATATATTTCTGATTTATTTATGTGTTTTATTTTATAACCAGTAATTATTTTGGTGTTTTCAGAATGAATATTTTTTAATGCTGTATGTGAACGTGAATAGTTTATTTTCTTTTGCAAAAGGATATTTTCGTCAATTAAATCTCCAATATCCTTAAAACTCATTATGTGAGAATAATTTAATATTGATTTATGAATATTTTCACTTGTTTTGAATAATTTAAAAAAACGATTTTCTGCATCTTTGTGATTGACTTTAGCTTTATATAAATCCAAAAAATATTTAATTGGAAGTTTTTCTACTTTAATTTTTTTATAATAGGATACATAAAATTTAAATAAGCTTACTTCATTTGTAATTTTCTTTTCAAGCACTTTTTCCAACAATTTTGGGCAGTCAAAAAGCAGCATAAGTATTTTTGGACTTCTTATAAAGTCTAATCCTAGTGTATTTATTAAAAATGTTCTTTCTTGTTCTGTAACACAATATTTTATTAAATAGTCAGTCACCTGGCGTTTTGGTACAAAAACATGTTTAAGAATTGAAAGGTCTTTGTGAAATAATTTCTTTTGTTTAAAATCATATTTTAGGAACCCTTTATTACTTGTCTTTAGAAATGCTGAATTATGATAAACTATAGGTTCTTTTGAATTACAGCTAAATAGAATATGTTCATCATTTACTTCCAAATTGTAAAAAAAATGGTCAGTCTCTCTATTTCTATATCTTTCAACATTAATTCTTTTTTCTATTGTATCTTCGATATTAGACCAGGTGTTTAATGTTTGTTCATAAACTTTTGCATTATGCCCATATAGTACTTTTTTTCTAATCTTTTTCATATTTGTTTTCAGTGATCTATTAATATCTAAATGTTTAAAAATGGTAATAAAGCATTTCTGCTTTATTACCATTAGTGTTTTTAATTATGCAGTTCCCAAATCAGGATCTTCACTCTCTACAGTGTTCTGATTTTGATTTTTTTCAGAATCTGAAGAACTTTCATTCTCTTTTGATTTGTGAAGAACTAATCTATCTACATATTCAAGAGTGGTATATTGAATACCTTTTTCTGATTCATAAGAACTTGTATCACAGTAATTACAGAATACAGTAACACCCTCTCCTTTTTTCAAACGGTTTAAAATTTCCGGATTTTCCTTTGTTTGAATCCAATACACAAATTTTTTATACTCCGGCTTTTGTTTGTTTGGAAAATTAATAGCTACGGTGAAATTAATTGGTGATTTTTCACCTGTTAATTGGTTGTAAGTCGCATCTGCTGCCAAATGCCCTGTTAATGTTAATGAATACATAATATTTTATTTTTGGTTAGTTACTTAAATTTTAGGACCTCTCTTTTCTTTAAAACTATCTTCCTTGATGGTAGATTCAGTAGTTATTTTAATTGTAGCAGCATTATTAACATATTTATCAGCAATGAAAGCATTTAAATCTTTATCATAATGAACTTTGACACTAAATGGTTTTGATTCTCTACTAATGCCATCTACAATTATTGATTTTCCTTGGGAAGCTTCTTGAATTTGTTCTTTAGTAAGAGCTGTTCCAAAAGCAGCTACAGGCATATCTTCATTTCTATTCTTCCAATAAGGTTTAAGAGTTAATTTTCCTTGTATTTTTGAATATTCAGCTCTAAATTTAAATTCATAGAAATAATCTTTACCATCCTTAACTGTATATCCCTTGAAAACAGTATTTGTCAATTCTCCTCTCATTAATTTAGTAATGTCATTCTTTTCCAAAAAAGAAAATTTAATTCCGGCAGGATCTGAACTAAATAAGGATTGAATTTCTGATCTATCATATTTTTGTCCTTGAAAAAATTGATAAACTTCATTTTTAGAAGCTGTAACAGTCTCACCTTTCAAATTTTCAATAGTAATTTTATTATCTTCAATTTCTATAATTTTACCTTTGAAAATTCCACTTTCTACCTTAGCTGTTGCTAAGCTACCAACTTTAAATTCCTTGTTTTCCAATCTTAGTTCTTTTTCTTTAAAAGAGTTTTGAAGATCAGAATATTTTATCAAATCTTCTTCTCCACTTGGGAGCCACATTTTAATATCTAAATTTTTGGTTAAAGAAAATTGTACTAATAATTCATCATCATGAATTGGAGAGATAATTGTTATTTCTCCGTTTTTAATTAATTGTTCTTTATGTTTTTCTGAAATATCGAAACCTTTAAGGCTGTCTGGTAGTATTGACAATAAAAGTTCTTTTTTTTCTTCATGAATAAGATTCTTTAATTCATCAATTTGAATTTGATTTTCTCTTCCTGATTGAGCAAAAGTATTATCATCGATAATTTTTTCTAGCCCTTTTACTTGATCTTTATCAACATTAATAATAAGTTCATCATATATTTTTTTCTCTTTACTACTAGAAGAATCAGCAAAAAAGTTATCAAATTGCTCAATTTTTGTTCGTAAGTATTGAACCAATAAATTAAGATCTGAACCTGATAGTGATTGCACTAAGTTTTTAAAAAACTCTTTTGGATTTTGTATCTTCTGTTGATCTATCTTAATTTCTTGCTGTATTTTTTCATGTTCATGAATAATATTCTTTAAATTATCAATTCTGTAGATCCTATTTAAATAAGGTTCCTCGTTTAAATATTTATCAGCTACTTCTATGATATTATTAATAAGTTCTAAATCTATTTTATCAGAAGAATTTATTAATTCTTTAAAATTATTTTGATGAAATTTAGAAGTCCCATCAGAGATCCTATTATCATATTCTTCTTCTTTTGCCCATACATACTGTTTTAATATTTCGATTTCATTTGGGAAGGAATTTTTAACAAAGAAATTAATATTATTGTCGACATCATTCCTGAGAGATTCTTTCTTATTTTCAATAGTTTCTGAAATTGAAATTTCTTCTATATTAATTATTTTCCTTTCTAAATTTAATTGCTCTTCAAGACTTATAGGTCTAAGAAAATATGGTTGTCCATCCAAACCATATTCTAGGGTATATCCTTGCTCTTCACAAGCTTTTTTAAAGTCTTCACAATAAGAAAAAATATCTCCATCACTTTCACCTGTACTATGTGCATTTTCAATCGTATCAGACCAATATGCTACTATTGTTTCCAATTCTTCAGGCAAAAATTGTTGTTTATTAAATAAATCTATTGTTTCAAAAAATTCATTTTTTTCTTCTAATTCAATTTGATGAGCAGCGAAATAAGTACGATAATAATGAGCGTGTTTCTCATCAATTCCGGTATTTGTTAATCCGTCACTTAGTTCTGTCCTTTTTGACAATTCTCTTTCCCACTTCTTTTGTTCTGCCCATAGTTCATCAGTTCCAATAGGAACTTTATAATGCCTTTTAAGATCTATTAAATTACCTGATAACTCAATTGGATATACATTACCAATAAGCTGTTTACCTGCTTCATTAGCGATGGTAAAATGTAATTTTCTCTTTTCTTCAATACTCTCAGAACTTGCTAAAGTTGCAAGATCTTTTAGTTGTTGTTCTATGCTCTCAAAAGAACCACTAATCTTAAGATGATTCGATTGATTTCTATTAGCATCTACCACATGTGCTGTTAGATTAAAATTTTCCATATTAAATATTTTATGTTATGTTGGTTGTATATATTAAAATATAAATAAATTAATATCTAAATATATTTATATCTTCATTCCGGTAGAAGAACCTTTATCAATAATTTTGGTTGTTGCAGTAAATTCATTTTTAACACCTTCTTTCATTGATTTAGCATAATCTATCCCTTTATTCGATTTATAAAAAACGTCGTTTAATTCGGCATCATACTTCATATCTGTAGCATATTGAAGAGTTCCATTTTTATCATGCACTTCAAAAACAATTATTTTATTATCCAATAGATCCTTTTTTTGTTCCGGAGATAGCTTTTGTCCTTTTATTTCCAATTCATCCAGGTTAAATTCACTATTCTTATATACAGGTTTTAAAATAAGCTGCTTATTTTCATCAAATTTTACCATTAGTTTAAACTCTTTATCTTCAGAAATCTTAAAGCCATTATTATCTTGTTTAATATATGTTGCTTCAAACATTTGAGACAAATCCCCTTTTAACATATTAATTTTACTCTCGTTAGAAAGATCATTAAACTTCAATAATATGTTGGAATCAAGAAAAGCTTTTTCAACTTGTTCAATAGTAAATTTTTGCCCCTTAAATAATTTGGTAGCTTTATCTGCTGGACATTCCTTAATCGATTTATCAAGCATTTGTATTTTTAGCTTATCTTCTGAATATTCTATTACTTTTCCTTTTAAATATTTTCCATTATCTTCAAAAGCTACTACATCATTTATAGTGATTGATTTAAAATTTACATTCAAAGTTTCACTACTGTCACTTTTTTTATTTAGTGATAATTCCTGTTTTTTAGTTTCTACAAACTCCGAAATAACGCTTGAAATACTATTATCTTTATTACTTTCATATTTATTAATTAGAGCAACAATATCATCATCGGAAAGTTCTCCATTTTTGAATTTATGAGTAAAATCATCAATAAATTTTAAATCAGCTGCTTTTGTTTCTTCATTTATTGCATTGATTAAGGCTCCCATTCTTTCCTGTAAAGGTTTACTTTCATCTTCAATAGTAGGTTTAAACATATTATAAACAGCACTTTTCATTTTTTTCCTAGCTCCTTCAGATTTTCTTACACTTACAAAAACCTCATTTAATACATCTTCAAAATTTGCATTTCTTCCAGCACCCTTTAGGATACTTTGAGAATCTCTAATTGAATCATCAAATAATTTTTGAAAAGAAAACGTATTTTTTGAAAATGCTTTTTCTACTTTAGGGGATACAATATGTTTAATTTTTGATTTTATTTCTAACTCTGGATTTACGCCTTCTTTTTTAATTAAATTTTTCCAGACTTCCATACCATCAGTTTGCTGCAGGGATTTGGTTATTTCTTTGTTATCAATTAATATTGATTCCTGATTCCTTAATAATTTAAGCCCATCCTGCACATCTTTGTCCGTCTGAAAAAAAGGAATCACACTTGAATAATTTTGACCACTAAAATTTACTTCTTCTCTAACGATACCAAATATTTCTACTCCATCTTTCATAAACCCAATAAAATCATATCTCTCCTTTTCTTCCGGTGATTTTAAAAGTTCTTCTAATTGTGATCTTAGTATAAGTTCTCTTGATTTTTCATTTTCCTTCTGAAGTCTTTTATCACTCATAAATCTTCTATTAAGATCTAAAACCTTATCGATAAGTGCTTGCTTTTCGGCTGGTGTTTTAGCCACCTCAGTGAAATTGAATTCACCGCCCATTTCTTCCGATTCTCCATTAAAAGCATCATCTTCTACTAGAAACTCATTTAAAGATTCTCTAAACAGCTCAACATTCGAAGAAACATCTTCAACAGATAACTCTGTTGTTTTAATAATTTCATACAAATCTTTTGGAGTTATTACATTTAAACTCTCAAATTCTTTTAATTTTTCTGATAAAGTGCTCATATTTAAATTTTTATACTCTCAAATATATGAAATAATTTTGCTTTCATATATACAATCCTTATTTATTTCATAATAATTACAGGTTTTGCTTTTTGGATTTTCCTGGTACTTTATTTTTTTGCTTAATTTCAAATAGATCTATTATCTTATCTATACCTTTTAATAATGATTCAGACAAAACTTTTTCCGGAGTTTTTTCATTTTGCTCATTAGTAAGTTCTTTTTGATATTGAAATACTTGTGATTTATAATTTTTTGAATGGACCAGATTTGAAATTTCATTAAAATCCAGATTTTTAAGTGCAATTGAAACATTTGCAGTATAATCATTATCTGATGGATTTTTATTCAAATAATTATTAAACCTAAGCTTTCCATTATAAACATCAGGAATCATCCCATTTCGAGCCATAAACATTACATAATGCTGAGCATTATTTTCTTTAGAAGAGTTAGGATAAAGTTCTTTATACTTTTTATCCAGGACATAAAGTAATGTTGCATTATGATATTTATAATTCCTTTCTACTTTAGTACTAAATTTATCTTTTATATTCCCAAAGCTTAGTGATCTATCAATGCCGGATGGTTTATAGAAAAGATTTTCTCTCTTGTCAAAAATTCTATATGCTGCAACTATTCCATTTTTATACGTGTAGTTAATTTCCAGATCTATCTTTTCTAATTCTTTAGAGAATTGTTCATAAGTAATTTTGTGATATCTATTAAATATCTTATCATGAATAAAATCTTTTATTTCATTTTCTCTTCTCTGTCTGAACTTCTTATTATTTTTAAAAACTTTGTCTAACTTTTTATGCCCTGGATTTGAATACAGAGTTGAGGAATTAATTGGGAGATCATTAGAACCTGCTATTTTATATTTAAATCCAATCTTTTCATTATTATCCTTATCTACATAACTGTTTGTTATAAGTTCTAAACCAACTAACTTTAATTGTTCATTAAACTCATTTAATGATACTGGATGATAATTACTAACAATATAGTCTACAGCATAGGAAAATTTCTTCCTTTTGTCTAAAGTATCCTCAATCTTATCTTTTATGAATATTTCTTCAGGAATTTTTTTAATAGAATTTTTTAAATTATTTACTTGAACTAAATCATATTTTACCTCCAATTCTCTTGTAATTTTTTGTGATCTTAAATACAAATTAGAATCTTGTAATACTTTTTTACCTTCAATAATTTTAGGACAAACAATATGAATGTGCTGCTGAAAAGCATCAAAATGTCTATATATAATATAGGGATGCGTTTCAGGGAAACCAAGTTTAGTTAGATAATCAAAAGAAATTTCTTTTAAAAAATCATTAGATAATTTCGAGTTATCATCTATTGGAAAATTAAGAGAAATATGCATGTTTTTATCTTTTCTTTTGCTGTCTCTTGTATGTAAAGCGAAATGCGAGATCACTGTATTTTTATCAGCATTTTCATCAAATCCAGTATAATAAATCCTTTCAGCTTCTCCTTTTTCCACCTTCCTTTCATTATATTCAATGAGTGGTTTTACCTGCTCCGTATGTGAAATATTAGCTATCAATTTTATTATTTAATGTATTAATAATATGCGAAAACATAGAATTTAAATGAGCAACTTTCGTCTTAATATCATTTAATTCATTTAAACTAATATCATTATGAGTATTTAATTTTTTAGCAATTTGGTTTATATTAACTCCAATTTTATTTACTTCATTTATGTATTTTTCAAAATTTAAAGGAACATAAATCTGTTTTTTATTTGATAGCATTATCGTTCGAAAACCCTCAGATAACGAACTGTTTTTTGGTATATTTTTAATTATTTTTTCATACTCATCAAGAGTTACATAAAATCCAATATGTTTTATTCTCTTATTTTTTTCATCCTTTATCACTGGTCTACCACCTTTATTTTTCATAATAAAAAAATTTAAATTTCAAACAAATATGCGACTGGAACGAGCATATTATCTTTATTGTCCCGTAAGGGCAAGGAAGTTTTTCTTGCAGAAAAACACACCTTGCTATGTTTAAACAACAAATTTATTCAAAATATATTAATATCTAAATATCTTTAGTTAAAAAAACAAGAAAATTAAACATGGCAGATATAAATTCCTTTATACATTAATATCTTAAAAATAAACTTTTAATCTATTTCACTTTAAGATATAAAGATATTAATTCCTTAAACTAAAATACAATGTAAAAATATAAATATCTTTATTCCTTTAGATATTAATTTCTTTATATACAAATATATAAATATTTTAATTTATTTATATCTATATATTTTAATTGCTTTATATATAAATATTTTAATATATTTGTATCTGAATATATTTATATATTAATTCCTTTATGCTTTAATATCTAAATTTATTTATATATTTGTTTCTGTATATATTAATATCTAACCAATAAAATCACTAAATATGGAAAATTCATTTGCTTTAATGTTCCATTTAATGGTAAAGATCCTTTTTAATTGTATAGCAACTTTTATTAATCTAGTACTTGCTATTTTTAAATTAATCTTTAAAAAAAAATAATATGATAGTATCATTTAGCTCTCAGAAGGGTGGTTCAGGAAAAACCTCTTCTACAATGTTAGCCGCAACTTACATTAACTACTATTTTGATAAAAAAATTTGTGTAGTTGATGTAGATATTCAAAAATCCTTGTTTAATAAAAGGAAAGATGAATTAGCATATATCCAACTTGCAGCTGAAAAAAATAATGGTGAATTATTGCCACAAATGAAAGAAGCAAAAATGCTTAAAAAATTGGATGATGAAGGTAAAAGCTTGTTTCCAATCTTTGCTTATTCTTTTCAAGATGACAATGTAATTGAAAAAATCCTCGACTTAGAAAAACAATTCGATATTGTTTTTATTGATTTCCCAGGTACACTAGATTTTAATGAAATATCATTTATTCTATTAATATTAGACTATATATTTATTCCTTTTTATGCAGAAGAAAAAAACTTTAAAAGTGCTTTTGACTTTGAAAAAGTTTTAAAAGGAATTAAAAATAGTCAAACTGATTCTCCAAACTCGAGTAGATTAAAAAATTATTTCTCTTATTTTTTTAAATATAATGAGAATACCAGAAAACAAGAATGGGACTTTTTAGAACTCATGTTTGAAAAAAGAGGAATTAATAAGCTCAATAATTCGATCTATGAAAATATAAAGCTTGAAATGGATATATCCACTATTAATATTGTAAGTGGTGTACCTTCAGCAAAAAGTCCTTTACTTTTTGTAGAAGAAATTATGTCTCATTTATTCCCAAACGAATATAAAAAATAATAAAGATTAGTTATGGCAAAAAAAAATTACTTAGAAACATTATCACATAGTTTAGTTGATGATTCAAAAGAAAATATTGTAGATAAAAAAACCGAGCAAATAGAATCTATAATAACTATAGAGGAAAATAAGCCGGAAGAAGTCATACAATCTTCATCTAATCAAGAAAAAGCATCCGCTAGTGCTAACATATCAAATAAATTCAAAGAAAGGAATACAGCTACTCCAAAAGCAAGTAAGAAGGAAGCTAAAAAAGAAGATGATCCACTAGGTAAGTTTTCATCTAGTGTAAAAAAAACCTTACAAAAGAACAATGAATTAGAATATTCTGATACAACCAATACAAAAATTTCCAACGAAGCTAATAAAGCATTAAAGATTATGTCTTTATCTTCAGGAGTATCCGGTTATAAGATTATTAGCAGCTTAATTTCAGAATTCTACAATAAACACCAGGAAGAATTTAAATTATAAAAAATGTTATCATATATATTAATCTTCATATTAATTGTGGTTTCTATAACATATTTTTATATAAAAAATCATCTGAATAAAGGAGAAGAAAAAATTGAAAAGTCCTTCAATTCTTTGTCTAATGAATCCAAAGAAGAAGCCCCAGAATGTAAAGAAGAAAAGATAAGTTTTGATGTTAGAAACAATCAAAATGTTGAAATAGATAACTCTACCAAAGCTATCAAAAAAATAGTTAGAAGATACTCTAATATCAATTCGTTAAAGGTTATTACAAAAGACGAAACTAAAGAGAGGATTGAGGATCCGGACGAAGTTAAAAGTCACCCTAAATTTGAAAATATAAATATTAGTGAAGGTTCAGCATTCGATGACCAGGAAATGGATTTTGACATTATTTCTGACAATGATGATAATCCACCTTTAAATGAACTAAAACTAATAACTGAAATAGAATCGGATAAGGGAAATGAGTTATTTAAAATAATTGATACAAGTTTGCATGATAAAATTAAAAATCAATTAGCACAAATTGCAGAAGGTAAAGATGATGACGATGATGATATAATGAATGAATTCAAGCACTTTAGATTTTCAAATTCCTATGCAGAGAATACAAATGAACTATTTAATGATTTAAGTGGTAATGAATTAGAAACGGAGAGTGTATCAGAAGAAAACACCATGAATAACACACAAAAACATGAAATAAATACGGTTAATACAAAAAAAACTTTTAATTTTACAGAAATTTCAGAACAAGTAACTGATAGTACACTAGATTTTAATTTTGATTTCGAAGAACTTGAAGAAAATAATAACAATTAAAATATTAAAAATGAAAAAACAATTAAACAAAAGAAAAGCAGCAAGAATTGTTACTGGTATTTTTGCATGCGGATTACTGCTCCTTCCTGAATTAATGTTTGCAGATATCGTAGGTGAAGTTAATAAATGGAATACCAAAGCCAGACTTGTTGCAAAAGCAATTGTAGGATTATCTGCAATCGGTGGTGGTGTATATGCATATTTCAAAATGCAAACCGATGATGGATCAGCTGGAAAGAAGGCATTATTATCATTTCTAGGAGCTTTGATCTTTGCTGCCGTTATGTTTACTATAATTGACGAAATTATTAAATAATTAAAATGAAAAACTTTCCAGTAATTAAAAATATAGGAAAGGAGCCTTTGTATTTTGGCTTAAGCTTAAAATCATTTATGATTGTAGCTATTGAACTCATTATATCATTATTTATTATTCGGGGATTTATATTATTAATTGCTGCTGCCCTGGTTGTACTAATTACTTACGCTTTTCTTGCAAAAATGGAGAAAGATCATGGAAATGATTTTCTTTCAAAATTTATGAAACGTTATTTCGAAAATTTTTATGGTACTAAAATTGGGCTTTCAGAATTAAAAAAAGCAATGAAAAATGATGAAAAATTAGATTAACTCTAATTCTCTAAAAAAACAATCAATCTTAATTGAACTTTGCTATAAAGGTAAAGGTTGAAATTGCGTTTAAATTTCCCACAACAGTGAATTATAATATTAACCATAATACTTAAAGATGAAAAATCCACCAAAATCAGATCATTTTGCACAATTCAACAAAGTTGCAGCAATTGATGGTAATGTGATAAAAAATAGATCAAAAGATGTTGCTGTTTGTTACAGACTTCATCTACCAGAAATTTTTACAATGGGTGAGCCTGAGTTTGATCTCATTCATAGTGATTTTTTGAAATCAATGATGGTTCTTCCAGAGGGAACTGTAATTCACAAAAAAGATATTTTTAAACAGAAAATTTATGATTCTGAGAATTTGCTTAAAGAAACATATCTTCAGAAAAGTACAGCTGAGCATTTTAAAGGTAGAGTTTATATAAATCATGACTGTATTCTTTCCTTTATTCTTCCTGAAATTCCAACATTAAGGAAAAGCTATGATAAATTATCAATTTTATCAAAAAAGAACACATTAGCAGCTGTTGAAGATATTGAAAAGTTTATCAACAGTGTTGAACAATCAATTAGTGTAATAAATTCATCAAATCTGTTAAAAGCAGAAGCTTTGACAGAAGAAGAAATCTATGATATTATTTTAGATGAATATACTTTGTTTAAAGATGAAATAGGGGATTATGTTTCGGATGGAAATGATTTTAGAATCGGAGAAAATCATGTAAAAATACTTTCTCTTAGAAATGATGGACAGCAGAAAGATGGTATTTTAAATAATTGTGTACTTGACAGAGACAGATCTCCGGATGGTTCAAAATTTTTCAGATCCTATTGTTATCCATTGGCTTTAGACTTTAAAAAGGATCATATCTATAATCAATTTATATTTATTGAAGATCAAAGTAAGGTAAAGAAGACCCTAGAACTAAATAGTAAACGTTTGGGGTCCTCTCGTTTACTCAGTAGAAAAAATAGGATTTTAGCAGATCAAAATAGCTTATTCCTGGATAGTGTTGAAAAGGATAATGTTAAAATTGTTAGAATGCACACTAATCTGGTGTTCTGGGCTGACAGTAAGGAAGAATTAAAGGAAATTAATAATAAAGTATCTGGATACTATTCTCAAATGGACATCATTCCTTATAATAATTCTCATTTTGATAGAGATTATATTTATATGGCAAATCATCTTGGGAATGGAGCATTACTTCCAGTAGAAGAAACTTTCCTTTCCTATCTTGATATTTCATTATGTTACTTTACAACCGAAACAAATTACAAGTCAGATGAATCAGGAATTCTATTTAATGATAGAATTTCTAACATTCCTTTGTATACTGATGTTTTTCATAAACCGTATGAAAAAAAAGAAATTCTTAATAGAAATTACATTATAGTTGCCCCTTCAGGTGGTGGAAAATCCTTTTTATCAAAAAATAAACTACGACAACAAATTGAAAATCCATTAAATAATACAGTGGTTTTAAATGTTGGTGGTGATGATAAACTTTGCAGAATGTATCCGGATGATACAATCTATTTTGAATATAAAGAGGGACAACCCCTTTATCTTAATCCTTTTTGGATTTATAATAGTCAAATTACCACGGGTAAGATTGAGTTTTTAACTGAATTTGTAGGACTTTTATGGAAAACAGGGGAAGAATTAACAAACGATGAAAAGTCTTCCCTGGATAAAATTGTTATTAAGTTTTATGATATAGACGGATTAGCGATTGATGATATAGATGCGGATGAAGATAACCGGACTTATAAAGTAAGAAATCCTCATAACAACTCATTACCAATTTTTTATCAATATTTAATTGATAATTCTGAAAAAATAAAAGAAGAAACTTTTGGTCTATTTAAACTTGATTCATTGATATTAAATCTTGAAAAGTATGCTGTTGGTATGTATTCTAACTTATTTATAACGGGAGAGCCACAAACATTTGAAAGTAAAAAGTATGTTGAATTTGAGTTAGATAATATTAAAGATCATCCAATTCTTTTTCCAATCTTCGGAATGATTATATCAGATCTTGTATTCAATACAATGTGGAAAAAAGATGAATCTGAAAAAGACTTTTTTGTTGACGAAGCCTGGAAAGTACTTGAGAAAAAAGGTATGGTGAGCCTGTTAAAGTACTTATTTAAAACGATTAGAAAATTTGATGGATCTGTTGGAATAGCAATTCAGCAAATTACCGACTTATTGCCATTAGGAGAGGCTAATGAAGCTGCAATTATAGGGAATACAGGTATAAAATATATTTTAGATCATCGTGAAGTTCTGGGAGATGTTCCGATTTTACAAAAAAAACTATCACTTTCTAACGCCGATGTTAGTATGTTGCTCTCTATAAAAAATAATACTAAACCTAGTGCTACAGATCCTTTGGCTTATACTGAGTTTTTATTTAAAAAAGGAAGTACGAATGCTAAGGTTTTAAGGCTAGAAGTTGCAAAGCCATGTTTGGCAATATATGAAAGTGACAAAAAGAAACTCAAAACATTCAATACGCTTTATGACTATCACAAAAAACAGATGATTCCTGCAATCAATAGTTATATTGAAGTTGAAGTTGAAAAAACTAAAAAAATTACGGATTTTGTTTTTTAACCGTATTTATTTAAGAATTAATTATTATATTTGTTTATCACAAAATCAGAAGTTATGAAAAAACTATTATTAATACTATGTATATCCATTTGCTCTTCAATGTATTCACAATGGATTGTTGAAGATCCTGCCGTTGCTGGGTTAATTGCTTCTTTGAATTCACAACAAGCTGCTTCAAACTCAAAATCATTAGTACAGGCAGCAAATACTGTGAAACAACTTCAATCCCAGGGAAAGTGGATTAAAGAAACTGTAGAAAAAGTAGATAATGCAGTTCGCGCATTAAGTGTTGTTACTGATATTCAAAAAAATGCGGTGGGGGTAGTAAAAGATTACAATAATACAGCAAATTCACTACGAGACTATAAAACATTAAATCCTGAATACGTTGAAAATGCATTAAGAAGATTAGCTGGTATAGTTAGTAAAAATCAAAAAACAGTAGACTTTTTTACCAGTATAATGAAATCAGACTTTTTGAAACTTTCATCTTATGAAAGAATAAAACTATTAGAAGATATAAACTCAAAATTATCTTCTTTGAGAGGTGGAATTTATAATATCGGGGCAGAAGCTTATCAGAAAAATCAGCAATCCATTAATAGAAAATCTATATATGGTACTCCAATTCTAAAATAAAAAATATGTTGACTTTACTTGTTTCCTCTTATGGTGTAGAAAGTATTGAAGTTTCTACAATCGTAAATAATATTTTTCAATCTGGTGGATTGAACAATATTACAAAAGGATTAAAAACTTTAGGCTATATAGCACTTCTGATATATTTTGTTACAAAAATTACTGCGGTATTTTCAGGAAGTGAAACTATTACGGCTAAAACATTCGGTCCACCAATCATATATGGTTTACTTCTAGTTAGTTGGAATGATATTAATAGAGAATTAGATAGTGGTCTAATGTCTATTCAACAAGAATTTCAAACAGCCACTCCAAAGGACAGTAGAAGTACAACTGCTTACCAGGATATAATTGCAAAATGGAGTTCAGTACCTTCAAATGGAGTTCCTGAACAACTTCCTCCAACAACAGCAGATGAAGAAAGCACATCATTTTGGGACTTTTCAAAAATAAAGGAAAAAGTAACAACAATTGTTGATATCATGAATAATCCGGAAATTTTGATGCTTAAAGTAATAATGTTCGGTACTCATGTTTTTAACACAGTAATAGTCATGTTATTTAATGCGTTTTCATATATATGGATCAATTTATTAAGAATAGGTGGTATTGTTGCTCTTGCTCTTTATTTTTTCCCCACTTTTAAAGGAACTTTTACAAACTGGTTAAGGACTTATATTTCAGTTTATTTATGGATTCCTATAGGATCGATTATGATATATGTTTCAGATCAAATCTTTTTAGAAATAGTAAGTAAAGTTGGAAATTTTTCGATGCCTGGATTTGCACCTGGTGTTGTTATGGATCCTGAAACAATAATGAAAATGACTTTCTTAGTAATCTCTGCAGTAGCTACAACTATTCTTAAACTTATCTTATTATCAAAAGTTCCTAATGTAATTTCTTATTGGTTAGGTGGTGGTAATTCCGGAGATATGTTTTCAGCAGCCCCAACTATGGTAATGATGTCCACAAGTGTTGCAGGTTCAGCTGCTAATGCTGGGGGGCAAGTTGCTGCCGGAGTATTAACAGGGGGAGCCAGTGCTGCTGGTTCAATCGGTGCAGGAGCTGCAAGTGCTGCTAGTGGAGCAGCAAGTAAAGGATCTGAATCACTAAAAGGATAAAAAATGAACAATCAAAAATTAGAAAAATTAAAAAATTATTTTCAACAAGCAGATGATTCCGCAAATAGACTGAGAAAAATAATGCTATTTGTAATTGTATTTTGTCTGTTAACAGTTTTGTTAAGTGTTGGATCACTATTCTATTTTTATTCATTAGCAACTTCAAATATATATGTTATGGATAAAGGGGGAAATATAGCAACTGCATTTAAGCAAGATATTGAAGGACAAAAGGAAGTTGAGATTGATAATAATATCAGAATCATTTATAATACTTTTTTTACTTACAACTCAGGAAATTATAAAACACAAGTTGAAAAAGGTTTGAACCTAATGGGAGAAAAAGGACGACTATTATTTCAAACTTATAAAGAAGCTGGGTGGTACAATAATGTTATCCAAAATAATTTAGATATTTCTTCAGTTATCGACTCTGTAAAAATTAATTCTCACGATAAGCCATATCAATTTAAGGCATACGGCAGACAGTTCATAAGAAGATTTAATATAGTAGAAGTTCGGAGATTGTGGACACAAGGGGATATGTATGATGTCCCAAGGGTGATGCAAAAAAACCCACATGGTTTAGAAGCAAGTATAACAATTACAGATAACCGGACTATTAAATCTGATTCTATTGTTAATAGACAAGCAAACATTCAATCAAACACTAATTATCAACAAGATGGCAATTAACTTTCAAGAATTAATAAAAGATCAAAAAGTAAAGAATGCTTTGGTAATTGGGGGAGCTGTAATTGTTGCTGCGGTATTTCTTTACATATTATTTGGTGGATCTTCTGATCCTGAAAATGTAAGAAATGATAAAGAAGTTATGATTGGTGATGATGCATCACGATTAAATTTTGAAGTTCCAAGTAATCATGACAGTACATTAGAAGGGGGTACAAAAATAGAAGCTTATGATCGCAAAATTTCTGATTCAATTAGCTATGCAAAAAGGCAGAATGATGCAATTAATCAAATAAATCTGAATAATGGAACAAGCAGCTCTTCAAATAATACTGATGATGGATTTACAGATGTTGAATTTGAACAAATGAGAAAGCGTTCATTATCAAATTCTCAATCCTCAAAACCTTCGCCATCCAATACTCATAATACATATGGAAATTCATCTATGTGGAGTGATGATGCTCCTTCAGGATCAAATATTGGATACAGTGATTTAGGAAATGCTATTCCGAAACCACAACCAAAACCAAGAAAAAAGAGTAGTTCTCCTCAAGCATATCAATCACAACCTGTAGAAGATGATAATATTAATTTTGAAACTCAGTTTGTCAATCCTGTTCCACAAACAACACAGAATGTAGCTAAAGTAGGAAAGTCTGTAAAGGGTAAATTAATTTCTTCCGGGTATGCCACAAGTGGTAGAAGTTTATCTTTTGTTCTGCTCGAAAACTTTAGTGTTGGCACTCAGCAAATAAAAAAAGGACAAGTCATAACAGGGAGCTGTATACTTAATGATAATAGGTTATTAGTAAGGTTCAATACAATGAAAGTAGGAACACAAAACCTACCTGTAAATGCAAGGCTGATAGGGTATGATGGTGGCGAAGGTTTATTGATAAGAGGAAATTCAAATACAGGCAATGAAGCTGGAAGTATTTTAAAAGATGAAGCCCAAAATCAAGTTAGCAGAATTCCTGTCGTGGGCGGAATCTTAAGTAGAGCCACTAGTTCCGGATCATCGAGAAATAGTGAAAACAAAATACAATTAACAAATAATGTGGAAGTTCAAATAATGTTTAATTAAATTAAAAATAATCAATATGAAAAAGAATTTAGTTTTCGTGTTTTTATTGGTGGGATTCTTAGGATTTTCCCAACACACCAAAAAGAAAGGGCATAGAAAGTCTGTAAAAAAGACTTATGTTAAAAAAGCAACTCCTAAAGTATTAACTACTGAGGAAAGAGTTGAAACAGTAGCTGATCCATTACCAGTTGCGGAACCAGAGAAAGTAGTTACTCCTACAGTTGAAGCTGTTACACCTGCTCCAACTGAAAAACCTAATTATGAGATTCTTGCTGAAAAAGTTCTTAAAGAAAAGGGATGGATTCATAATAGAAATTCAGCATTAATCAATGGAGTAGAAGGATTCGTGAAAGGCGTTTATTCCGGGAATGGAAAAATATTTGTCTTGCTAGAAATTGCTAACCGAAGTAATATCAATTATGACATTGAAAGTGCAGTATTTATTACCGCACCCATTGAAAAAAATGGTAAGATCATTGATACTGAAGAAAAAACTTTCATCCCAATTTTTTCTAACCAACCGGAAAGCTTCAGCAAAAAATCAAAACAAAAATTAGTTTATGTATTTGATAAGTTTACTATTTCCGGAGACAAAACATTACATTTTGTTATGAACGAAATTGACGGTGAAAGATCACTTACCCTAGAAATCAAACCAAAATACATTTTAGAATCAGCAAGTACAAAATAAGAATTATGATGAATACAAAATTAATAATCGTTTTTTTGCTATTTATAAGCATAGCTTTAAACGCCCAGGGAAGAAGAAAGAACGAAAGTTCTATTCACGCTGAATATGGATATATGAACTCAAGCGATTCTTTAAAAAAAGGTGGATATATGGCTAAAATAGGCTATATGAGAGTTATAGGAGACAAAGGTTTTTTGGGAAAAGCTGAAGGGTTTTACCAGGATTATAAAGTCAATTATATTGATGGACAGGTTTTACCTTATAAGAGATATGGTCTTAATGTTTCTGCGGGATATAGCTACGAAGGCTTATATCCGGTATTCCTAAATGGATGGTTTGGTGCTTATGGAGCATACGAAACCGCAAATGATGGTAATACAAAAGATCCAAGATACAATGCTGAAATTCCAACAAATGTGAAAGGATTCGTGTATGGGCTTTCCGGATCAGCTGAAGCAGAAATAGTTTTAGTACGAAAATTATCTTTACTTGTCAATTATACTCAGTATTACGATCTAAAAAGCAAGTTTTCTAAATCTAACTATGCTTTCTTTGGTGGAATCAGATATTATATAAACTAATCAAAAAAATAAATTATGAAAAAATACTTATTAATCCTATTTTCAGTATTAGGAACATTATTTTTAAACTCGTGTGCCAATGATGGAGATTGGGAAAATGAAAATGGTGGACAATTTGGATTTAAAATTGAAAGGGACGATAATTTTATAGAAAAGGGTATTGGAGAATTAAACCAATTGAAATTCAATATTCTTCCAAACTATGACTTTTCAACTATACCAACGACTTTTAAATTTACTACAAATTTAAATGGTAGCTTAAAACTTAATGGTCAAGCATTAGTCGCTAATCAGGAATATACATTCACTTCAAAAAACAATATTTTTGAATATGTTGGAAATGTTTCAGGAACTCATAATCTAAAGATTACTGTTAAAAATTCTAAAGGAGCTACAAAAGAAGAAGAATTTGAATTACCATATTCAATTTCTGAGTTTACTCACACCTATACAGGTGGAACAGCTCAAATCTTCCAGGGCGATGATACACAATATTTAATGAAAATTACTCCTGGAGCAGGTCAACCTACATCCGGATATGAAATTAAATTCAATTCATATACTGGTAATATTAAATTAAATGGCGTTGCTGCCACACCTGGACAATTCTATACATTGCCAAATATTGATAGTTTTAATGTAACACTTAATACAAATACAGCTGGTCAAGGTGCTTTACATTACACTATTAAAAACTCAACTGTTAATAAAGATTATTCTATTCAACAAGATGTAACAGCTAGACAAATTACTATAGAAAGTATGAATATTAGTGCTACAACAGTTGCTCCAAATACTTTAATGAGTTTAATAGGTGTTGTAAAAAAATCTCCAATTACAGGAAATTTAAATGTACAATACAAGACATGGATTTCTTCAGCTTCAAATAATAATACTAATGGTATCCAAAATACGAATAATGTGTATACACCATACACTTTAGGTTCTACAGGTAATTTTAATTATAATATGAATGCAGTTGCTGCCGGAACTTATACTTACAATGTACAATTTAAGGATGAATATGGAAATGAGAGTACTGTTAAAACATTTAATGTTACAGTAGAAAACAGTTTAGCAATTACAACTCCAGCAACTGTGACTGTAAATTTACAAAGAACAGCTACCCCCTTAAATAACCAATGGTTTCAGCATGATATCAGGCATAAATATTTAGGTGCTGTTTTGAATGTAGCTGCCCAGGCTAGTGTTGGAAATGGAATTTCAAAAGTAAGATTTGAACTTAACTTTAATTACGAGGGTCAAGCTGTCTCTAAAGTGTATGAGTACACTTATGGCAATTTTCCTGATAATGTTAATCTAGGATATACTAATACTAATGATGGTTATCAAATGGGGGCTTGGATTGCCCAGGGCAACACTCACATGATTAACGCATCAAATGGTACATTCACTTGTTATGTTTATGACAAATTTAATAACGTAGTTACCCAAACAGGAACAACAAACGTTATTGTAAATTAAAAAAGGTCCCGATTAAATCGGGATTTTTTTATTCATATAATTAGGGAAATTTAATACTTTTGAAAAAAAGTCCCTAAAATGCAAAAGGATATTTCAATGTACTTAAACAAAATTACAGACATACTACAAAGGAAAAGGATTAATCAAAATATTTCAGTAGAAGATCTTGTGAAAAAATGTAATGAAGCTGGGCTTAATATTAGTTCTGATACAATATTAAAATTAGAAAAAGGGCAATATATTCCGAATAGTGACCAACTTTTTATTATACTTACAGCTTTAGGTAGTGAAATTGAGATAGAAGAGTTAATAATAAAATAACCCAATTTACATAATAGGCAATTTAGTAAATCACAAATATTCCTGGATTGCTTTTTCTATTTAAAAAAAAAATTAAATATTTTATTAGGTATATATATATAGTTAATAAATTTTTATATATTTGTATAAAATAAAGCACCGGAGCAGGTGCATAAAGTCTGCAAGATTCTCATGAAAAAAATAAACATGAAACCTTATTTTGTAATTTTTGAAATTACTAAAATCAAAGGAACCCTTAATGAAGGTTCAACAATAGAAGAAGGTGAAAGATTTGTAGGAACATATCACCCGGAAAAAAACAGTGTTTTCTTTGAAGATGAAAATAACCAGGAATGGTGGTTTAAAGTAGGAGAAAGTTGCGACATTATTACTGATTGTTAATCCTAATAATATATTCCGGGGCAGGAATTAAAAGTCTGCAAAAGTATATGCAAATTTTAACTTTAAGTAATATTGAAGTATTACCAGTATATATACTCATGGTAATTGTTCTATTTAGCCTATTAGCAGCATATCATGGTTTAAAACTCATAAGATATACAATTACAAAACATCCAGAAAAAAATTATAAACTTCTTGAATTTGTAATTTCTGTAATTATGATTACAATTTTCTCAACTCTGTTATACACATTTAAATAATCAAATAACACTCCGGTGCAGGAGTTTAAAGTCTGCAAATTTATTATGAAATATAGTGTAAAACCCCATAAGGATTGTATTACATCTAAAGAAGGTATTATTTTACTTTTTCTCTTTATTTTTATAGGCATTCTAATAGACAATTTTAATTTTTAAGTGATATGGATAAAGAAAATGAACTATCTGTGGCTCTTGAAAAAGCAAAGAAAATCAGTAAAAACACCTGTTCTGTTATGTTTGTTATTAAGAGTATTGATAAAGAAACTGATGATGAAGTATACTACATCGATGATAATGGATTAATTAGGAGCTGGGAGCTATTAATTGCTACTTTTGACAATGGAATAAGAATTGACCAATAGACAAAAATATCTCTCCTTTATGGAGAGGTATTTTATAACTTTAAAATTTATGAAGAAATCTGATTTAACATCAACTAGATTAAAACTAGGGAGCATAATCGAAAATAAAAAGAATCAACTTAATCTGACAGAAGAAGAAATATGTCAAGCTGCAAATATTACTAAGAACACATTAAAAAGAATAGAGAAAGGCAGGTTTTCTCCTGGAACTGATCTACTGCTTTTAGTATTTGATACTCTGAACATAAAATTAAAAATTGATTCAGAAATTGTTAATTAGATCTAAAATTAAATGTATGGAAAAAAAGGATATCAAAATAGAGAACTGGGAACCTAATGGAGAAATAAATCCATTTTTAAAAGGAACTCTACTTTTAGGTCAAGGCAAAACCTTTATAAATAAAAAAGATGAACTATATAAAATTAAAACTTTAGCAGAGAAAATTTTTTCGCCAAAAAACTCAAAAAAAATTGAAGTTATTGAAGATTCTTCTTTACTGACAATAAGAATTTACAATAAGAAAGGATTGGTTGGTTGGTTTTCTCTTGTAGAAATCAAAAGATTTTATGAAGTATGCCAAAAAGAAAATTTAATAACTTTTCGATATTCCTGGGAATTAACAAGCATTGATCTTGATGACCCCAATTTTATAGATATAAATTTTCATTTATTGTAAAACATTAAAATTATGGATAATAATATTTTTGATATTCTCAGTACCCCAATATTTAACTACTTATTAATAGGATTAGTTGGTCTGTTGCTAATACTCATAATATATCTTTTTAGTGTTAGAAGAAGAATTTTGAGAGGAACATATAATAAGGAAAAAGAAGTCATATTAAAGCAGCAAAAAATTCTTGCTAGAATTTCCTTTGCTTTAATTTATCTAATTCTCGTAATCTTATTATTAAGATTTTTAAGCAATATTACTTTATAAAAAATAAATACAAAAATTATTATGAAACCTGTCAAAATTTATGATGAAGCACTAAGAGGAATTGATCTTTCTTTTTTATTTAAAGAAAATAAAGAACTTTACAGCTCTTTTTTAGATGAAAATAATTTACAACTTTGTGACCCTGAACTCATAGAAAAGCTTTCAAAAATTCATCAAATGTCTGGGGGAATGTCTTTTTTAATAATGGAAAAGAAAAGAATAGCTGGAGAAATATTAAACTTACTAAATACAAAATTATGAAAACTAATAAAGTAAACTTAGATCAAAATATACTACTGGCTCCAACGGGGACCGGAAAGCCTAACAAAACTAAAGAGAATTTAATTTCCTTTTTACAGGATTATCATTCTCTAATTGTAAATGATTCTTTGGAAGAAAAGGCTGAGGAAAAATTGACTGGAGCTTTTTTTTCCAAATTTTCTTTTAACGAGAACTTTGCGTTTAAACTAATATATCAAGCAGTAGTATTAAAAGGTGTCTGGATTGACATTCTAGGCAATTTTATAAACTGCTTAAAGGAACTTTCATACAATAAGGCGGTCACCCTTTCTGAAATGGATATAAAAAATAAAGGAGAGAAAATTTAAAAGTGAATTTCAACCAAACCAAAATTAAAAATTATTTATTATGTTAGAATTCTTAGAAAATAACTTCAATTTAATTATAACAATCATATCAATCATAATTATTGGATTGACGGGTTATCTTTCATATTTAAGAATACCAAATGAAGGAGTTGGAGCAATGCTTCCTTTTTTAGTATTTACAGCCATATATGTTTTTTTTATAGGGATCATTAAATACGCATTTTTAAAAAGGAATGAAATTGTTCAAAAAATGTCTGAGGTCGAATTAGATTACAACTTTATAGTTTATTGGATTTTTATTCCAATCTTTTTCTCAGCATTAATTATTAACATTATCAATGCAGCTAAAAGCAAGTAACCATTAAATACTTATTCAAATTAAGAATAGAATAACTATGAAAGTAGAAACACAAGAGAGAATTAGAAAAATTAGAGAGAAAAATTTTAAATCCGCTGTTACAATGTTGTTTGGGTTTATAATAGCTATTTTAAACATTGTATATTCTCCTAAATTTATGAGTACTCAATTAGTCTGGGTTATTGAAATTATTTTAATATTTATTGTCCTTTATTCTTTTAATAAACTTTTACAAGCTGATACTGCAATAAAAAATATTATTAGAGAAGATTTTGCAACTGAAAATAAAATATCATCACAATTTAACAGTAAGCTTCCAAAGGATATTCAATTGAAAATTGCTGAGAATGTAGAAGATCTTATCAATAGCATGCAGGACGAAATTGATGACTTACAAAAAAATAATAATGAGTTATTAGAATATCATGATTTATTTAGATCATACTATAACGAAGATTGGGATAGGAATAATCCTTTTGCTGAGCAGATCGAATTCTCTAATCGTTTTCTGAGATATAGAGAAATTTTACCTTTATCTATCAAAATAAAAGATCTGAATCTAAAAGCAGAAGATAAGAATGAATTTGATTTAATATTCTTTAATAATTTTGATATAAAGGAACTCCCTTTAGGAATATTTATAATGTTTATGTGTGATTTGAAAGGATTTAAAGCAGATAATCCTGAAGATAATCAAGTGCCTGGAGCTTTTTATGAACATCAATTAAATATTTATACAAAACAATATGTAAGTAAAATTTAAACAGAAAAAATTAATCTTTACAAAACCAAAATTATATATTATGGAAACAAAAAACGAAAAATCAGGATTTGAACTAAATTCAGTTAATTGGCTAAAAACTATTGAGTTCATTCAACAAAAACAAGCCAGTAATTGTACGTTAATTTCTGAAGAAGAAAATATATTAATTTCTTATGAAACATTAAAAAGCATGATTATAAGCCTTCATGGAACTAAAGGAAGACTATTGGGGTTGCCGTCATTGGAAGCAACAAATAGTTTTCAATTATTTGAGATTAATGATTCTGAAGTAAAATCTCTACGAATTAATCCACATTTCATAATAGAGTTTAATACCAGATTAGAGGTGTTAGGAGCCACTAAAAAGTTTAATGAAGAATTAAAATTGAAAAATTTTTCTACTGACATTAATTTGCAAACAATAAGTACGTATGAGAATACGAATGAATGGAATGAATTTTTAAGTATGATTGACTTCTACTTACCTGGAATAATTTTAAAATATTATCCAAATATTCCTTTTAAAAATTATGTAACAACCTGATCTTAAAAAACGATAAAATTTAAAATAATGCAAAACTATGGAATTTAAAGACTTATTAATAGAGCATGATTATTATTGTGCTGATCAAAATTTTTATAATAAAGAAGCTGGTGCTGAATGGGAGTCTTTTGATGAATTCCTAGAAGTATATAATGACCTTAGTCCGGATTTAAATTTTGTCTTTAGATGGGATTTACGGGAAGATGATAAAAATACCGGAAAGTATATTTTAGAAATATTCATGGTATTTCAACGAAAAGGTTTTTTTTCTCCTCATATCATTAATAATGTAACTGAAACAGATTTTGAAAAAATAAAAGAATTCTTACAACCACGTTTTGAAAAACTCGTAAAAATGTGGCTACCTTTTAAACCAACTTATGATTTAAAATAGATCTCAAAAACGATGTTCAAAGATTTTAAAAAACACGATAAAATTTCAAGTGCTTTTTATCGTAACGAAGAAGATACTATTAGTCCAAATGATTACTTGGATTATCTATTAAATAGTAATATTTCGAAACTTAATAATATTCCAAATCCTTTATATCGATTAGAAGATTATATCAAATTGAAATTTTATTTAGATAAATTGAAACTTAGATTGGATAGCCAAAGGGAGAAAGATTTCATTTCGTCAATTACTGATATTTTTAAATTAAGCGTCAATGAGCTTGTAAAAAGGGATGCTGCTAATTTTTTATGTGATAGACTTAAAAATTGTGACAATTTAGATTCTATAATTGATGATTGGTATAAGAGAATTGAACAATACTAATTAGTCCCAAAAATGAAACAATGAGCTACAAATTATCTACAAATAAAAGGTACACTGCTAAAGAAATAGCAAGATTTTATGATGGATATCAAAATATTGATATTTGTTTAATCGTTGAGGATGCAGATGATAAAAGAGATAGAGGAATGCTAATTCCACAATTTGATAATTCCGGAGATTCTTTTTTAGTTTATATGAATGGAAAAATTTATCCCGATTCCGCTTTTGATGGAATGGAGCTAATTATAATAGAAAAAGTCTCAATAAAACCTGGCTAAAAATGAAAGAAAAGTTAATCAAAATCCAATTAATTGCAGAAAAGCATTTTTCCAATCTTGGAATGTTCAAAGTTTCTGTTCAGTTTATAAAGAATCACCTTGCAATTGACATAGTACAGGAGAGTTTTAATTCTTTCTCTACACAAAGAATAGACTGGTTCCGGGACGAAACAGAGCATCTAATAACTTACGTTAAAGGAAATTGTACAACTTATATAGAAACAAAAGATAAATCAATCATTAGGATCTCCTACCTAATATCCACATAAAAAAATATAAAAACCACAAAATATGAAAGAAGAAAATATTATTAAACTTATTTAATTATAGAAATAAAAGGAATGAAAACAATAGCTGATATTTCAAAAATAAAACTAAAAAAGCTTTCTGATAAATTAGTTCCTAGAGATTGGTTTCTTGCTGAAGATGAATACCTAACCGAAATAGGTGTAAGAACTAAATTAGGGACAAATTGGAATGCTCCTTATATTAATGAACTAAGGCTTTATCTCCATGAGTTAGATAAACATGAACGAAAAGAAATTCTGAATGATCTAAAATCTTTTAGCGTATATCCAGCAATTATGAACAATTCAGGTACAGTAATCTGTATTTATCACGATTCATCTGCTAATGTTTTGTTTTATTACTGCAGAGGAAGAAAATTAGATTGTCAAGGACTATTCAAAAAAACAACTTAGACTAAAAATTGATGAAAAGACAAGAATTACAAAACAATGCTGCTTTCTTATTCGAAACTATAGATCAATTTTTTAATGAAAAAATAGAATTGATTCAAAAAGAATTAAAGCCAGATAGTAAGTTAGACAAAGAAGCAATTGCAAATATATTATTGGAAGTTTATAATCGTAGTTCAACTCAAACTAAATATACTTACCCTTGTCCTGTGTGTAATAATTTGAAAGATGAATGCATAATTTGTGACTTATTGGTGGAAGAAATTCAATCTTATAAATAATCTAAAATTTAATCATGGAATATTCTGTACTTGTTGAAGTAGAATTAATCGAAATATTAAAAAGATATTCTTTCAATTTTAATTTTAATATTTTGGAAAGGGATGAAATTCTTTTTCTGCCAATTCAATTTTCGGTAAAACAAAATTATGACTTTTACCCTTGTATATTTGGTTTTTTTTCACAATTATTTGAAGAAGAATTAGTGAAAGACTTATTCAGTTATCAAGCTTCTCATTTAGAAGCAATAGATAAAAAAAAATTTATTATTCACTTTGCTTTTCTTAACAAACAAAGACTACTTTAACTCTAAAAAAACAATAGTAACACATAATAATATGAAAGAATTTATTATAAATTACGGAGTGAAAATATTTGGTTTTATTCCAATTTTGCTTATCATTCTTAGTTCTTATTATATCTTTATAAAGGAAGATTTAGATATCCTGAGCCCGAATGCTAAAAAATACTTCTCAATAAATATTTTTTCATGTTTCTTTTCCCTTTTATTACTACCAATCTTTAGATTATTAAAAGCTGATGATGCAAAAATTTGGGTATTTGTTATTTTTTTTATTATTAATTCAATATGTTTCTATCTAATAATTAAAATATATAAGAAAAATCTAATAAAAAAATGAAAAAAAATTATGATATGATAAATACAAAAAGAATTGTTATTTATTTGGTAATTGTACTTATAGTAATCCCAATTATTGTAGATAAATGTTTGCAAACCTATGGAAAAGAAAAACATTGGACTTTAGAGCTTTCTGATGGTTCCATTATTAAAGGAAACTTTAGAAAGAGTTTATTTTCCTTTTCGGCAGCCCCCAATATGACAATTTTTAAATGGGAAGTCAAAAAAGCTCAAGAAGATTAATATTTATAAAATGAAAAGAAAACAGCCTTTATTTAATACTAAAATTTACATTTTACTTTATATAATAGTTTTTTCATCCTTTATTATCCCTAAAGAGAAAATTTCACATGGATTTTACCTGGTTATTTGCTTATTATCAATCCCTATTTCTATTCTTTTGTTCTTGGATGTGTATAATCCTTTAGAAAAAAATAGGAACGCTTTTTTGTGGAAATTAAGGGTTCTATTTTGGGGAGATCCTGACCAGGAAAATAATAAAAAATTATAATTACTTAAAATACTTATGAAAGGTTATAAATAAAAAATCCCCGGCTTGCGAGGATAAAACTAATAACCATGAAAAACTCTCAAAAGGAGTTTGAATTATCTCAAAAATAGCAATTATTTTTTATTATACTTACGGAAAACCGTAAGGTTTAAATTTTCTTTGTTTCTATATTTGAATATGGATTTCAAGATAACGATTATTCAGCTTCTTAGAGAAGGATATCAGATGAAAGATATTCCGGAAAAACTTAAGCAGCAAAATATTTATCCAAATTCTCTTAGTTCCGTTGAAAAATACATCAATAGACTTAAATTTGATTTTAAGGCAAACACATTGTTTCATTTAGCATGTTTGCTCTATCAAATTCAAGAAACTGATATAGATAAAGTAGAAGCGTTATTATAATCTACTGATCATTTCCTAAAAATGAAGCGTTTTGAATCCCTAGTTTGTTTTGTGCTAGGGATTCTTTTTTATTTCTTAAATTACATTATAAGTATACCCATACAGAACTACTTTTAATCTGGTGCATTAATTTTTAAATTTAATGTATATTACACCGGATTAAAGAAACCACTTAAAATGAACCAATAATGAGGGTGTACGCCTATTTAAGAGCATCTACTAAAGAGCAGGATGCTCTCAGAGCAAAAGATACTTTATCAGAATTTGCAAAATCCCTGAAGGTGAAAATTTCAGCTTGGTTTATTGAAAATGAATCCGGTGCAAAGCTTCAGCGTCCAGAACTTTTCAGGCTCCTGGATACGGCAGAACCAGGAGACGCAATTTTGATAGAACAAATTGACAGGATAACCAGATTATCTGAAGAGGACTGGCGAAAATTAAAATCAATAATATTAGATAACCGGATAAAAGTAGTATCTATTGATCTACCTACCAGTCATGCCTTTGCTAATATAGATGATGAATTTCAAAGATGGGTATTGTCAGCGGTCAATGCAATGATGCTTGATATCCTAGCAGCTACTGCAAGAAAGGATTATACAGACAGGAGACGCAGGCAGGCTGATGGAGTATTAAAGGCAAAGGATCAGGGAAAATATAAAGGAAGACCTGTAAATGTAGAACTGCATAATAAAATTGAAAATCTTTTAGAATTAGGGCAAAGCTATAGTAAAATCCAGTTCTTGCTAGGATGTTCCAGGCATACAATTTCAAAAGTGAAAAAATTAAGAGGTAGTGAAATTGAGAAAAATAATAAACAATAAACTCATAAGTAGTGAAATTGAGAAAATAAGTAGTGAAATTGAGATTAAGAGGTAGTGAAATTGAGACAACTTTTTTTTTTTTTTGGAAGAACTAAAGAGAAATTTGTAGAGAATGAGTGTTTTTTTATTTTTTTTCCCTTTATTTTAAAATTAAACAGCTCATGAGCCGATAGGCGAATACCTTTTTATAAAAAACTAAGCACTTTTATAATAACTTTTTAGAGCGCTTGTAAGTGCGATGAATAAAGACTTTACAATACTTTTTGAGTGGTGAAAATGAGAATATGAGGTTGTGAAAATGAGATATTAAGAAGTGAAATTGAGAAAAACATTGTTTTTATGAGTGGTGAAATTGAGAAAAATAAAAAGAAAAATTGTTTTTAATAAAGACTATACTCTCTAGGTAAGTGCTTATGGTGTTTGGTGTTGATCCTGGTGCAACCGGGCGAGTGGAATTACGGAACCGGATCCGGTTAACCTGGTTAATATTTCTTTCTTCAGCTTCAGGAGTTTGTGAGGATCTTGTAAGGGTTCCGGATCTTCAGGAATAGATCAGCTCCACTCTTTCCCAGGGCAGAGCTTCCAGTGTTGATCCTGGCGCAACCGGGCGAGTGGAATTACAGAACCGGATCCGGTTAACCTGGTTAATATTTCTATCTTCAGCTTCAGGAGTTTGTGAGGATCCTGTAAGGGTTCCGGATCTTCAGGAATAGATCAGCTGTACACTTTCCCAGGGCAGAGCTTCCGGTGTTGATCCTGGCGCAACCGGGCGAGTGGAATTACGGAACCGGATCCGGTTCACTTGGTTAATATTTCTTTCTTCAGCTTT
>NZ_PPED02000089.1 GCF_002899825.2 Chryseobacterium phosphatilyticum | reverse complement strand
CTGTCACCCCGCAACGCGGAAGGCTCGGTCGGCACCGAGATGCCGGTCATGTCGTACAACTGGAACACGACGCCGGCCGGAATGAACGTTCCCTCGCAGCCCCTCGGCGTGCCGGCGGGTGCGCGCTGGGCCGGCGGCATGCGGGTCTGGGCCAACCCGGACAAGTCGCGGGGCGGCACGCCGCTCGTCTACTACAGCGACACCGTCGGTGAGCGGGCGCTCCAGACATCGGGCGATTGCGCCGCCGGCGGCCGCCAGGATAGCTGGGGCGATTCCGGGGCTCCGGGCCGCAACGTGGTCTACACCCTGCGCTGCACCAGCAGCGGCACGGGTGTCGGAACCGACACCGGAGGCGGCACCGGCGGCAGCGAGGGCGGCGGCACGGCCGGCCCCACGCCCGGCGAGAGCGCGCCGACCGGCACCTCGGTGCTCATCAACCGGCGCTCCGGCAACTGCATCGAT
>NZ_PPED02000088.1 GCF_002899825.2 Chryseobacterium phosphatilyticum | reverse complement strand
CGGCTGGACCGTCAGGGGCATCGAGGTCGAGTCGGAGGGCGACATCAACATCACCTCGGTCTGGGGCACCGGCGACCTGTCGGAGAAGCCGGTCGGGCTCACCGCCGTGCGGCTCAAGGTGCATCTCGACGTCGAGGGCGCGACTGCTGCCGAACTCGATGAACTCGTGGCCCATGCCGGGCAGTGGTCGCCGGTGCTCAATACGGTGAAGAACCCCGTCTCCGTCACCCTGGCGCGGGCCTGACGCCGATGGCCGCCAGCGCCCGCATAGCGGAGCCCCTTCCGCTCGACGTCGCCGGGATCGTGCGCGAGACCTTGCGCCCGCGTCTCGGCGCGATCGACGCCGGGGACTATCCCGCCGCCATCCCCCCGGCGCCCGGGGCGCCCGGCGCCTACGGCCCCCACGCCGCCCGCACGACGGCACGCCTGCCGGCCGCCGCCCACCCGATCACGGCGCCCGGAC
>NZ_PPED02000087.1 GCF_002899825.2 Chryseobacterium phosphatilyticum | reverse complement strand
CTCCAGGGCGGCCTTGCGGCGCTCCTCGATCTTGGGATCGGGCTTGGGCCGCTCCGGCACCTTCGCCACCACGGGCGGGGGCGGCGCCAGCGGCTCCGCCTCCTGCGCCTCGGAGGCGATGATCTGCTCCTCCGGCGGCGGGGGCAGCGTGTCGGGCGGAACCTCCGTGACGGCTTCCGGCGGCGGAGGCGGCGGCTGCACCTCCTCCGGCATCACCTCCGTCATCTCGGGGGGAGGCGGGGGCTTCACCTCGTCCGGGATCTCGACCGGCTCGGCCGTCTCCGGCTCGCCCTCGGGCTTGGCCTCCTCGGGGATCGCCTCGGACTGCGCTGTCTGGGCGGGGGCCTGCGTCTCGGCCTCCGCCATCTGCGGCGCGAGATCGATGGTGATCTCCTGCTCGCCCGGCGGCGCGGGCGGTGTCAGATGCAGATAGGTGATGCCGATCAGCCCCGCGGCGTGCAGG
>NZ_PPED02000086.1 GCF_002899825.2 Chryseobacterium phosphatilyticum | reverse complement strand
TTGTTGAACACGGGTATGTTGGTAATGCGGCCCAACTCCTTAGCCAATTCGTCAACCGGCTGACGGGCGCGCGTGGTTGACGCCGGCATCGGGACGATCAGACCGATCTTGCCTAATAGAGGCAGCAACGATGCCTGCACTTGGGCCGCCAAAGGAGCAACTTGGTTCCAATCGCTTCGGTATTTGAGCTGATAGAGCGCCTCTCCTGGCTCTGATCGGGTGGTATCAAAGCGAGGATGTCCATACTCGTCATCGCCCAAATAGACGCTGGACAGGGTATGCTTGTGCAAGGCGTATCCGAGCCGCCAGCTTCCTTCGAGTTTCTTGACCTGAACCTGCATAAGTGGCGTCCCTCGCGCCGTTATCCCCTTCCGCTAGGAAGTCCGACACCGGCAACCCATACAAGATTTTGTATGGATGGGCAAGAAGGATCGGTAGGTGTAGGCGCTTGCAATCATAGCGG
>NZ_PPED02000085.1 GCF_002899825.2 Chryseobacterium phosphatilyticum | reverse complement strand
TTGCCGATCAGGGGGCATGAGGCCGGCCGAAGATTGCGGCGCTCGGCGATCTGTTTCCAGCTTGGCCGTTTGAATTGCGCTGCACCGGCTCGCTATGCGCGCAAGTGCACGGAAGCGGACAACCGGTCGACCTCTCCCACCGCAAGTCGGCGATCGGCGCGGCTCCCTTCGGCAGTTCCTCTTGGCTGTTCCCCTTGGCGACCACCGCCTGCGGCATAGCTTTGCACGCAACGGCCTGCAGCGGAGCCGGCGGTTCAAGGAGCCCGAGTATGTTGGAAGAGTTCAAGAAGTTCGCGTTGCGCGGCAATGTGGTCGATCTCGCCGTCGGCGTGATCATCGGCGCGGCGTTCGGCGCCATCGTCAATTCGCTGGTTCAGGACGTCATCATGCCGATCATCGGCGCGGTGACCGGCGGGCTCGATTTCTCGAACTACTACATCCCGCTGTCCTCCAAGGTGCAGGAC
>NZ_PPED02000084.1 GCF_002899825.2 Chryseobacterium phosphatilyticum | reverse complement strand
GACTACTGGGGTATCTAATCCTGTTTGCTCCCCACGCTTTCGTGCATGAGCGTCAGTCATGTCCCAGAGGGCTGCCTTCGCCATCGGTGTTCTTCCACATATCTACGCATTTCACTGCTACACGTGGAATTCCACCCTCCTCTGACAAACTCAAGTCCTGCAGTCATATATGCAATTCCCAGGTTGAGCCCGGGGATTTCACATCTATCTTACAGAACCGCCTGCGCACGCTTTACGCCCAGTAATTCCGATTAACGCTTGCACCCTACGTATTACCGCGGCTGCTGGCACGTAGTTAGCCGGTGCTTATTCTTCAGGTACCGTCAGCGGAATACGGTGTTATCGCATCCCTTTTCGTCCCTGACAAAAGCAGTTTACAATCCGAAGACCTTCATCCTGCACGCGGCATGGCTGGATCAGGGTTGCCCCCATTGTCCAAAATTCCCCACTGCAGCCACCCGTAGG
>NZ_PPED02000083.1 GCF_002899825.2 Chryseobacterium phosphatilyticum | reverse complement strand
ACTCCCATGAGTTCCACGGGAAGAATGTCACCCCAGACAACCGTTACGGTGCTTGCTTTTGCAGCCAATGCGTTGAGGACACCTGTGATCAGCGAAAGATAAAAGGCCAGAAACGCATAAATAATAATCTGAACTACGAAAAACAGAATGATTGCGTTGATCCACCCGATTGTGTAACGGGCGGTGAATGCAAAAAGCATAAGCAGAATGAATATCGGAGCGGTCGCCAAAAGTATCCACGTCATGACCTTGGCGAGAACAATGGCAGCGATGGCGATGCCAACCAGCGCATACATGACCAATTGGAACGTGCCGGCATAGATATAGACGCCCCAACTCAGGACGCCGGCATTTTTGACAAATTTTTCGGCCGCGTCGTTGGTAATATCGATGACTTGTTGCAAGCCATTCTGAACGTCGCCGGTAGAACTGTAGCCGGTCGAGCTGGCAGACAGCATTGCCCGGC
>NZ_PPED02000082.1 GCF_002899825.2 Chryseobacterium phosphatilyticum | reverse complement strand
GTGTGAGGGAATGTGGTCGCTTGTGCTGGGCAGGCCTGGCGGCGACCGACTCTCCCGTGTCTTGAGACACAGTACCATGGGCGCTGGTGTGTTTAACGGCCGAGTTCGAGATGGGATCGGGTTCTGGGCACACCGCTCAGGCCACCAGGCCGGCGCAGCACAAGATGTTTGGGTTTGTTCGGGCAAGCAGTGACCGACAGCCGTTTGGATGTCGGTCGGTCTTTGGTCGTGACGCATTTGGTGTGGTGTCTGTTCGTCAGCCTTACGGCGGTCGATCAGCACCGGACACGGATCATGAGAGCGATCAAGCCAATCGGGCGATTAGTACCGGTCAGCTCAACGCGTTACCGCGCTTGCACTCCCGGCCTATCGACGTGGTCGTCTTCCACGGCCCTCAAGGGAGACCTCGTTTTGAGGTGGGTTTCCCGCTTAGATGCCTTCAGCGGTTATCCCGTCCGTACATAGC
>NZ_PPED02000081.1 GCF_002899825.2 Chryseobacterium phosphatilyticum | reverse complement strand
GGGCAGACCCTCAAGGAGGGCGACGCGCCACGCTTCGACACGCTGGCGCAGGACATCGCTTCGCTGGACGAGTTCAAGACGCGGCTGTCCGAGACCGTCCAGTTCCTGCTCGACGCCACGCTCGGGCTCATCAACATTGAGCAGAACAACGCCTTCCGGGTTCTCACCGTCGTGTCCGTGGTCGGCGTGCCGCCGACCTTGGTGGCCTCGCTCTACGGCATGAACTTCAAGCACATGCCCGAACTCGACTGGGCCTACGGCTACCCCTACGGCCTCGCCCTGATCGCGATCTCGGCGATCGTGCCGCTGCTCTATTTCAAGGCGAAGGGCTGGCTGTAACGCGGCGTCGAGAAGCGCCGCCGTCTGGAGCGCTCTCTGCGGCTCAATGGCTGAGGCCGGGGAACAGGTTGCGCAGGCTCGTCACGATCATCTCCATCGCAACCGCGGCCAAGATCATGCCCATCAGGC
>NZ_PPED02000080.1 GCF_002899825.2 Chryseobacterium phosphatilyticum | reverse complement strand
CGTCCTGTTCATCAGAGCGCTGCGGGGGCTCTCGCACCCCACCACGTCGCGACAGGGTAACCTGTACGTCATGATCGGCAGGGCGCGCGCCGTGCTCACGACCCTGGCCGGCCATCCGCCGGCGGGACTCGGCGCCTGGATCCTGGTGCTGCTCGGCCTCGGGATCGGTGGCGGCGCCGGCGCTGTGATCGCCAAGCGGGTGCCGATGACGGCGATGCCGCAGCTCGTCGCGGCCTTCCACTCGCTCGTCGGCCTCGCCGCCGTGGCGGGTGCGGCAGCGACGCTCTACGCCCCCCAGGCAGTCGGCATCCTCGAGAACGGCCACATCCACAAGGAGTCGCTGTTCGAGATGGCGCTGGGCGCGGCGATCGGCGCGATCACCTTCACCGGTTCGGTCATCGCCTTCGCCAAGCTCGACGGGCGCATGTCCGGCAAGCCGATCATGCTGCCGCAGCGGCACGCCATCAAC
>NZ_PPED02000008.1 GCF_002899825.2 Chryseobacterium phosphatilyticum | reverse complement strand
GTCTTAAAAGCACTGTGGAAGCTGTATAATGAGGATTTTATTGTTTACTTATATTATAATACGGATCGATTGCTGATAAAACTGTTCTCGGTTTGTCTTCTTCATCACTATTCTAACACAGTACTCTATTTGTCATCCTGAAGGGATCTCGACAGCGGAAAAGGTGTATGCATATATATAGGATAAATATGGAATAACGAAGTAGAGATCTCTACGGGATGATAAGCTACATGATAGGCGTGCGGACGGACTTTTAAGTTTGGGCTGAAGCCTAATGAGGGGTGGTTATTTATTGAGCGGGCTAAAGCCCGCTCCTATTGAAGTAGATTTCTCCCACTGATTGCGCAGATTTGCACGGATGATAATGGATAGTGTATATATATTATATAAGAGAAGGTAAGAATAGATCCATGGGATGGATCCGTACGAGAGGACAAGTTACATGATAGGCGTGGAAGGATTTTTAAGTTTGGGCTAAAGCCGGATGAGGGGTAATTATTTATTGAGCGGGCTGAAGCCCGCTCCTATTGAAGTAGATTTTTCCCAATGATTGTATGGATTGACATAGAGGAGTACATTATTTTCTGTTGAGCGCAAACCCATTTTCAAGTTTCCATTTTCAACTTTCAATTTTCAACTTTCCATTCTCCTAGCCCCGATAGTAACGGATACCCCGCAGCAGGGATTGGAGAGCCGGAGGGTTCTGGCTGTGGAGCGCACTGGCGCGAGGAGTAGGAGTGGATAGCGGGAAATAGCTCCTGAATACATTTGAGAGTTGGAGAGAATTTGTGTTGGGAAATAGATAATATAAGTTGATCAGAAAAAGTGTTTAACCAAAAACTTATAGGTAAAGTATCCTATAAGGCACCCGATAGTGTCTGCTACAATATCAAGGGTCTCCATAGATCTTCCCAGTCCCATTTCTTCCTGTAAGATTTCGGTGAGGAAAGCATAGATAAGCACGATCTGAAAAAAGTAGGAGAATTTTATTCTGGGAAAAGTCGCAATGAAAGAGAATCCCAAAGCTGCAAAGATGCAGAAATGTAAAACTTTATCAATTCCGCTGAACATGAACCAGTATTCGTGGTTCTCCTCCCCGGGCTTGAGAAGCATATAAGTAAGAAATGCCCAATAAATGGGCAAAATCTTACTAAATATTTTTGAAATTTTATCCAATGATAGCCTGATATTCTTCAGCAGAAAGTAATTCAGACAAATCTGCACCATCAGCAAGTTCTAATTTAATAATCCATCCGTCTCCATAAGGATCTGTATTCAATAGCTCAGGCTGGTCTTCCAAATCTGAATTGAATTGAGTTACTTTTCCAGCAATCGGTAAGAATAAGTCTGAAACAGTTTTTACTGCTTCTACACTTCCGAAAACATCTCCGCCATTAAGATCATCATCTACAGTATCTACATCTACGTAAACGATATCTCCAAGCTCTCCTTGTGCGAAGTCTGTAATACCGATTGTAGCTACATTACCTTCAATCTTGATCCATTCGTGATCTTTGGTGTACTTTAATTCTGATGGTGTGTTCATTTTTTAATTTTTATTTGTACAAATGTATTCAAAAATATAGTAGCTTCAAATATTGGATATAAAAAAAGTCCTTCTAAGAATTGAAGGACTTTTAATTTATTTCATTTTTAGAATCCGCCTCCGGATTCGCCAAATGTAAATGTGGCAGAAATACCTGCTCTGATTGTAGATAGCGGGAATGCCGTTGAAATTTTATATTTCGAGGTCATTTGTTCATAGAATACTCTCAGATTCAGGTTTTCAGAAACATTATAATCGGCAGAAAGCTTAATGTTTAAAAGCCTTTGCCCTCCTGTCACCTGAGAATCATTCAACAGGATGTTCATAATGGAGGTTCTGCTGTCTCTTAAGGCAATATCCCCTCTGATGTTAAGGTCGCTTCCTTTACCTCTGGTTCCCCTTCCCCTGATATTGGCTGTTCCTAATCTGAAGTTTCGGACAATGTATCCTAGTCTTACTACATATTCTGTATTGGAGTCTTCTGTAAGGGTACTGTTCACCAATCCAAGGACCATCATCCTGTTTTTATTATACTGGATCCCGAACTGCATATTGTTTCTCATGGTCACATCAATTCCGATCAGTGGTGAGAATGATTCTACATATCCAACCTGAGCAAATGTGTAAGGATTAATTTTATCTCCACCTCCTTTAACTACAGCACCGGATGCATCCACTGACTGATAGAATCCATTCGGGTTGTCATGATAATCAACATTTCTCTGGATTCCGGTTGCCGTATACGTTGCTGTATATCCATGTAAAATATCAAACTTGGTAAACTGCCCGCTAATGAGTGGGATATTTTTCAATCCTGAATAGGTAATTCTCCAGTTGGGTAACGGGAATCCTGATTTTCTAGGATTACCTATCGGGTTTACAGATTTTCCTTCCATGGCTGCTCTGAATGCAGGAATCAATACATAAGCATTGGCTATGCTGTACCCTTTAGCGTATCCATTATTGTCAAGAACTGCACCCGGTCCACCTAATTGTTGTGAAAATGCTATCGCATTGTCCTTAAGTGCCTGATATACCTCCTGTCCATCTTTAAAGGATGTACTCAACAACATGGTCGAATTGGAATAGGTGATCATCTCATTCGCAAAGGTAAAGTCAGGATTTGAAACACCTCCATTCATATAATTAAATCCGCTCTGTGTAAAGTTACTGTTATAAGTATGTAATGCATTGAAGTCAATACGCAGATCATTCATCGGCATCATCTGTAAGTCTGCCCTTAATTCTTTGGTTGACATCCTGACATATGGATCGGTCATATATTTGGAATCGCTTACCCAGCCATTTTCCATTACAGTTCTTCTGATATCAGCCTGTGAGCCTAGCAAGAATCCAATGGTAGGTCCGCCTAATGTCTGTCCATACCCGTACCAGTTCGGAGCTGAAATTAATCCGGGAAGTACGGTCCCATTCGTTTCATTATAATTGACATTCAACTGCTTGAACGAAGTCATAAAGAATGCTATACTTTGTGGTATAGAAAGCTTGTTTTTGAATTTATATTTCTTGTACCTGTATCTGTTCTTTTCCCACTGCTTGGTATACACATTGTTTAAAGAATCCATCTCCTGTTTTCTCTTCTGAAGTTTGGCATTGATATTTTTAAAATAATTAAACTGACCAAAGAACTTAGGAAGATCTGCTGAAGCCGTTGCCTGAATGACATTGGTATTCTGACCTATTGATCCCAAACTTCCTTCAGGACTTGAAAGTAAGGCTGTAGATCTTGCATTCCAGTTGTAGGTAAATCCATAGCCTAATTCTGCATCAATAAAGTCCATATACGGAAGATACTGGAATGGCAGTTTATAGTTTAACTGTACTCTGTGGTTATACAGTACCGGTCTTCCCGCTCTGAATACATTTCCGAAAATTGATTTACTGTCCATTGAATTGACATCCATATTGTCATTCAGGGTTCTTGTGGCAGAATTGATTTCCAGTTTTAATGATTTGGTGAAATTAAACCCTAATCCGTACTGCCATCCAAAGTAGAAATTTCTGTTCCTGATGGCATCAAAACTGCTCATCATGTCCCCTCCTAAGATCGCCTGTACATTTCTAAATTCAAGTTCATTATAATTTCTGTCAATCTCTGTTCTGAAAGATAATCTTGTAGGAACAGGATTAAAGTTGAATTCTTTTACCCATCTCAGATACTTGGTCGATTTTGCCGTATCGCTGATCATTTTATTGAAAGGCTTTACCACCCACGGTTTGAATGTGTAGTTGTAATCAATAAACCCTCTCAAATATTGTCTGTAGTTTTTCTTTGTATAAATATCTCTGAAGTAATCATCATTATATACCGCAGTCACCGAAACGTTTTCAATATCGTAGAACTTAGGTTTTTTATTTTGATTCACTCTTTCTTTACGCATATTAACAACACCGATACTTCTTTGCTGGGTGTATGTTCTGGCCACCTTTTTCAGTTGTTCTCTGTTGGGTGCTTTGCTGAATTCTACGTCCGTATCCAGTGGGTTGTATTTCGGATCTTCTATCGTTTGTGAGTAGGAATAGTTTAAAGGAATTTTAATTCCTGTTTTTTCCGGAAGAAGCTTATCTACATTAATTGAAGTATTAATACTGAATGCAGACTGTGTAGATTGATTTCTCTCTGCAGGTTTTGAATCTATATTTCCAAAACCAACCGATGTATAAGAAGCATTGGCATTTACGGTTGCAAAATCTCCCATATTAAAGTTTAAACTGGCATTTCCTGCATACCCTCCATCGTTTTCAATTTCAGATAGACGAATTTCGTTGACCCAAAGTATTCTGCTTATTGATCCTCCGATTCCTCCGCTTACTTCTCCATTTCTGATACCAATCACTATTGTGTTCACATTACCTAAACTTGGACGACCTTTGATATAGATTTTTTTTGCATTATCACCACCTCCAAAAACATCATCAAGTACTCTTTGTGTAATTTTGTCAGAATTAGTTTTGTCTCTTCTGATCTTTGCATCCACAAAATTTTGAATATCCAAGTCTACTTCATTCTCCATTGGCCAGATTTCCATTGGAGCTGTTGCTGTATTGGCGGTTAGTTTCAAAGACGCTTCATATTCATAATAATTGTCGGCAGCATCATTTCCGAAACGAATAAAAAATTTGGTTTTAGGATCCATTCCTATAACTCTATTAATCGGATCATGACCATGAACAAAAAGTTTCAATTTTTTATATCGTCTCATATCCAACGTTGTATTTTTGAAAACACCTCTTGACTCTCCACTAGGAAGATCAGTGGTTTTCATATACAACGAACCTTCATTTTGTCTTTGTGCTCCGGCATTCCCGCTCAATACCTGACGATCAATCCCAGGAGGCAATACATATGGAGGCTTATTGAACGCATTTTCTTCAATATTTACACTTCCTACTTCAAGTTTAAGGTCGCTTGTAATGAGCTCTGTACTTCCTTCATTTAAAGCAGGGTCTACAATCTCACCACCAGTTCCCCCTTGCTTTATTCGATAAAGAGCAAGGTTATTGGGATATTTTCTCCAATCGGATCGTACCAAATCCATGGTTCCGAATCTTATGGTAGAAGTTTGTTCAAACCCTGTCAGCATCAATCTTGCAAATCTTACATTATTTAATACAGAAGGCTGAGCTGTTCCCTGGTCCGCATCATATGCAGAAACCGGTATTCTGAATAAGAACCATTTTACATCAGCAGATTGTCCGTTTTGGAAGTTCGCTTTTACGGTTTTTACATCGACAATATTATTACTCGTTCCTAATACCAGATCTTGTTGCTTTAGACTTATAGAATATTGATTATAACTTTCTGTCTGATCCAGGTTATAATCTCTGTTGATATCTTCTGCATCCGGAGTCTGTGAAGAAACATTGAGAGAGTTGGCTTCAGAGTTTCCATCCGGGTTTCTGAAATACTTGTATCTTTCAATAAGTGAAGATGCCTGATTTCCTGTAAATTTATCCGACATATAAAATACGAAGTCATCTACCGCAGGGTCTACAATATTCGTTACCGGATTTACAAACGTATTTCCGAATTTCATTGATTCCTGATCAGAGCTTAATCCATCATATCCGACATCCTGTCTTTTTCTGTCATCTCCTTCACTAGAGAAGGCATATAAAATAGGGGGCTGTTTTGGCTGCACGCCCCAATTTGAAGTCGTTGTAGAGGATTGAGTTCCCGGGATTGGAAGTCCGTTTTCATACAACATTTTTCCATCCTTCAAAACATCTTCAGAAACATTTCCTAACTGTAGTAAAAGTTTAGGGTCATCTCCTAAGATCTTTCCATCCGCATAAGGGTCCATCATCCAGAATTCAACGTATTCAATATTTGAACTCACGAAATTAGGAACGCTGATCGGTCTCATAATCCCTGCCCATCTGCTTTGTGCCTGCTCTGTTGCTGCATTCACGTTATAAGGTCCTCTTTCTTTAGGATAATAAGAAATATCAAATGTATTGGTATAAGTTTGTTCTCCTGCTACAAAGTCTCTGTTGTTAAAAATTTCAGAAGTCTGTACTCTTCTTGAAGCATGGTTGGAAACAGACTGTGGTGTAATTCCCGCAGGTGATCTTCCTCCCACGTTCCAGAATCTCGGATCAATAGTATACCATGATAATAATCCTCTTCCGTAGCCACTTGTTATATCATCGTTGCCCGGAGGAGTATTGAATGGTGGCGCCGTATTTTTTTCCGGCTTTGATGCCAGGCTCCATGCTGCAGGTTCTTTTAATGATATTTTAGAAGTGGTCTGCTCAAAGTCATCAATATAAGACTGGTTGTTGGTTCCTTTATTAAGTCCCGGAAGTAAATAAGCACCTTCCATTTTAAAGTTGATATTGGATGGAGCCTCTGTTTTAATTAATGGAAGTTTATCTGTAAACCTTGTCAGGAACGGTGCCTGATTGTTATACATTAAGTTGATTCCTGCCATTGTATTATTTACAGCTTCCTGCCCAAAGTTCACTTTCTGGGTAAGCGGGGATTCTGAATAATTGATTACCGTCCCTCCTAAGATAAGGTGTTCATTAAACCTTCTTTCTAAATTTAATCCCAGGAATCTTTTTCGCTGGGTATTAAATGTCAGCTGGTTTTCTAATGAGATATTGATAGCCTGTCCGGATTGTTTTACATTCTCATTGATGATCGTTACGGTACCCAGCATATAATCTACAGTATAGTCTACCCCTTCAGAAAGTTGTACTCCATTAGCCGAAACCTTTACGGATCCTTGGGGTACGTTGACAGCACCCAGAGAGATTCCCTGTCCCTGAACTCCTTTGTATCGTCCTTCAATCGTATACCATTGAGGTACAGCTGATTGATTGGAGGCAGGTTTTATTTTATCATATATATCATGCAGAACATATTTAGGATCGTTACTTCCCAAAGCACTTTGCATAAAATCCCCGAATGGCTGAACTTTGGTAAAGATCACCCGTCCGTTTTCCGGTCTGATTGTTATTCCATTGACAAAATCGAAGACGCCATCTCCTTTAGTACCATCCTTATTGTTCTGAATATCTCCATTCATATTGAGGCGGTCCCAATTGAATAGTTTCAATAGATTCAGATCTTTTACAGGAGTATCCGGGAGATAGTTTACTTTACCTCCTGTTTTCTGATCCCTGTAAAATACATTCAGAATAAACCCGTCCGGTGATACCTGACCGGCATCTAAAGAATATACGTTCTTCATCATCAGCTTCCACATCGGAGAGGCTGTATTTACCTTGTTATTGACCCTCAATACTTTGGTAACCAACACCGGGCTTTCCTCAGAAAACTCCCCTACTTTGTATATCTTACTACTCCCGCTAACCGTATAGGAATACGAAACAGCTAAAAGCTGATTATCGTTAAGTTTTTGATTTAATGAAATGTATCCTAATTGAGGTTGAAATATAAATTCATTTGAATTTAGCTTTCTTGCTTTTGTATTGACGATAAAATGTTCGTCATTTTCATATGGCTCAGTACCTCCCGCAAAAGTTTTGCCCTGTAGAAGGGATACATAGTTCTTACCGGCCTCTCTTGTTCCTATGGCAGCTGAAATATCATCATATAGTCCATTCAGAGAGTTCTCAGGCAATATTGCACCGCCTGCACCTTCTCCCAAATCCCTGATCCCAATGATACTCTTCTGATACGCCAGATTACTATTCCCCTGATCCAGTACCCATACTTCCATTCTGGTAATATTAATAGTAGAATTAATCTGAGGATAGTTCAACAGGGCATCATCATATTTATTAAGGAAATAGTGTCCTAAAAAGAAGTGCTGATTTTCTTCGTAATCAATGGCATTGACTTTAAAGTTGTTCATTACACCCCCTCCTTGTACTACAATATTCCTGGCTTCTCCTTGTTGCTGTGAGAGGACAACGGTTCCAAAAGTTTTTCCCAGCTGAAATTCTGCTTTAACCCCAAACAAAGATTGTGAACCACGAATCAGGCTGGTTGAAAGTGGCATATTCACGTTACCAAATTCAACTCTTTTGATGATTTTATCTTCTCCTCCTTCGCTTGGTTTATCTACATTTCCGAGACCTTTATTTTGTAAGTCTTTCCAGCTTCCTTTTGACTGCCAGACGAGATTCATCCTGTTTTCAAAGGCAAATCCACTTTGGGTATCATAATTGGCTTTTAGCTGCAGATTTTCTCCAACTTTACCTAATAACCCCAACTGGATTCTCTGATCGATATCAAAGGTAAAACTGGTTCTGTTTTGTGGCAGGATCATTGGGTTATCAATCTTCTGATACAATCCTGCAAAATCTATTGATGCATATCCTGAAGGAATAATTTCAATTTTATTACCTCCGAATATGGTTTCAAACAGTTTGTTGTTGATGAGTAATGACGGAATGAGACCTTTCTTTCTGGCATCAGATCTGTCTTTTCTGAACAGGAGATTATATTTATCGGATTTTTCTTTGTAATAGGCCTTGGTCTGTGTGGCAAGCATGTATTCCTTATATTCTTCAGGAGACATTGCCGTGGGAGGGCCTGTTATGGTATTTCCGACTTTGGGATATACATAGTACATCCCGGTTTTTATGTCGTAATAGGCTTCGAACCTTGTAGGGTCAGCCACTTCATATTGTTTTCTTATGATCAGTGTGTCTGTCTTTTTTTGTTGCGCAAATGCACCCACAGACATACACAGGAACGACAGGAACAAAAAGATGTTAAAATGTTTGTTATTAGCCACCAAATGTTAAATGTTTTTTAAAATTTGTTTTACCAGTTCTTCCACCGAGATGTTTGGATTTTGCTTTACGATTCTATCTGCAATTTTTTCACTCATCCGCTTAGGAATCCCCAAAACTTCTAATGCAGATAACGATTCTTCCTTGATTTTATTATCCACCTGCACAGAAATGTTTTCACCTCCACCACTGAATTTCTGTACCTTATCTTTAAGATCCACAATAATTCTTTCTGCTGTTTTTGCTCCGATACCTTTCGCTTTCTGAATCAGTGCACTATTCTTGGAAAGTACTGCAGAAGCAATCTCGTCAAGGCTCAAAGTAGACAACAGAATAAGGGCAGAAACTGCTCCTACTCCATTAACGCTTATTAACAGATTGAACATTTCTTTTTCTGAACGAGTGTTAAATCCAAAAAGAAGATGGGCATCTTCACGAATGAGCTGCTGGATATATAAAAAGGTCTGCTGATTCAAAACCAGCATCTGTGAGGTCATTAAGCTGATCCCCACGTAGTAACCAACCCCTTGTACATTAATTACAGCGTAAGTAGGCGTAAGTTCTTGAACATTGCCTTGTAAAGAAAATATCATTATTAATTTTTAAAACTCCCAAATATAGTAATTTAAACTAATTAATATTTTCATTTCATGCAAGAATGATTTTTAACTTAAATTTTGAAGTGATATTCAATCAATCTGTTATAAGAATACAAGATCTCAAAAATCAGCATTTCAACAATTTGGAATTGGCTTTGAAGGTATCTGTAAATTGGTTACCACCATATTTCCAACTGAAGGCCGAATGATATCCCATTGTTTTTACTCATAAGTCTTGTATTGAAGTCCGAGACACCTGTTTTTCCGGTAAAATCATTCGACCAATGTGCATAGGTAATAAAGGGCCTTAAGACCGGTCTTGAATAATAGCCATAATCCCAGGAAATCTGCGGCGAAAATGTAACTTTCTGTAAACTTCCCTCTACTCCTGAGCGATTATTTTTCATGTAGTCATTACCCGCTTCTAATGCCAGATTAAAATGTTTGTTGATATAATACAGATAACGAAAACCTACGCTAAAGAAGTTTTTAGACACCTTATTATCCAAAACATTTCCCATCCCGTCAGTATTACCAATTCCGAAATCTCTATACTGATAGGTAAGTGACACCTGTACTGCATGCCTTTGTTTATCATCATACACAAAATTATTAATGACATCAAATGAATTTGCTTTATCCAGATCATAGACAATTGCATTGCCTGCATTTTCAGATATTGTCTTTCCGGAATATTGATTTTCGATAATTGAGCTTCCCTTCCTAAAGATAATGGTAGAAGTATTACTGATTTTCTTTTGGGAATATGTCCACCATCCCCCTAACGCAAATCCTGTAGATCTGGGAGTATTGGTAATATCATTTTGTGTTTTTATGCTGTATTGTCCTAAAATGTTCAACTTAGAATGTTCGGAAACAGGAAGATCAAGGTACCTGAAATCTGCAACATAGGAATGTGCATCATTATTTCCATATTTAAATCTTATCAATGCCAGGTTCATATTTCCAGAGTTTTTAATCTGGTAATTTTCTAAGCCAAGGCCTATTTGTGAATTTTGAGCAGAATTGATCCAAAAATAATCCAGCGACTCTACATTTCTACGATCATAATACCTCTTCCCTACCCATAGGTTTGCATTTTTCACAACCTTATTTATTTTGCCATAGAGCTGCGCTGTCTCCGGAAATTGTTTATATGCATCACTGCCGAAGGGAATAAATTTTGACATCATATACGTTACTTCGTACAGGTTCACAGAATCCTTGTTTTGGTATCGGTAATTGAATTGAAGCTCACCGTAATGGTTCGCTTCATTCCCCATTCTGAATTTATGTACATTATCCGGCGTTGCAAAATTAACCATCTGGCCACCGTCCGACCATCCAAAACCTGTTCGGGCATATCCATTAACAGATAGCTCGTGGGATTTGAAATTAAATTTTTGCGCAAAGCATAAAGAGTCTGTTAAAAGGAACAATAGTGAACCTATTTGTATCAATTTCTTTTTTTTCATAGTGTTTCCTAAATGGCTTGTTTATAAAAAACTACCTAAAAAACAATACAAATCATTAGCGGAATAAAAGCATCCGTTATTTTATTAAACAAAGAATTTCTCAGTGGTTATATCAAAAAGTGTATTCCTGTTAAGTGAGGAATGGGAGCATATCAATGAATATTCGTTGACAACAGAATCATATTACCCATCTGGATATCTTTTTTCATGCATTTGTATTTTATGTTTTGTATTTTTTAGTTCGTTTGTGTCTTTATTAACTCAAAGATATTAAATAATACAATTACCTTTTAAAAAACAACAAATATTTACAGAAAACATAATATTGTTAAATATTTTACATTTTAAACTCTTAAAATAAACCAATAATTTAAAATTGAAAGACCAGAAAGGTAAAAATATAAACCTAATTTATTCTCAAAAAAACGGAAAATTTAGTTTTTCTCTTATCATTTAACACAAATTTTACTTGTGATATAAAAACAAAACCAGATGACTATTCATCTGGTTTGATTCTGGCTTTATGATATGCCAATATATAAATTTATTCTATTATTTCTTTTCTCTTCTTTGAGCATCAAGAACTGCAATAGTAGCAAGATTTACAATCTCATCAACGCTTGAACGCATCTGAAGTACATGAACCGGCTGTTTTAGTCCCATCAAGATTGGTCCTATAACCTGAGCCACCTTCATTCCTCTTAGAATCTTGTATGATAAGTTTGCACTTTCAAGATTCGGGAAGATAAATGTATTCGCAGGGGTTGTTCCTAATTTTGAGAAAGGATAGTCACTTAAATGATCTGCGTTCATGGCAAAATCAGGCTGGATTTCGCCGTCGACAATCATTTTAGGATATTTCTCGTGCAAAATACTCACAGCTTTTGCTACTTTTTTGGAGGTTTCAGAGATTGCAGCAAAGTTTTCAAAACCAAGCATTGCAATTCTCGGTTCGATAGCGAAAGACTTCACTGTAAATTCTGCCATTTTAGCAATATTTACAAGATCTTCTGAGGTAGGATTCTGGTTGATGGAGGTGTCTGCAAAGAAAATAGGTTTCTTTTCAGATAAGATCATCATCATCGCCGCTACCTTGTCTACTCCTTTATCTTTTTCTATTACTTCCAGAATAGGGCGTAGTACTGAAGTATAATTTTTAGAGAAACCTACTATAAGTCCATCTGTATCTCCATGTTTTAACATCAAAGGTCCGAAATAATCTCTCTGACGAACATATCTCTTTGCTTTGTACTCGTTCATTCCTTTTCTCTGACGAAGTTTCCAAAGTGTTTCTCTGTACTTTTTCCTATTTTTCTTCTGATCATCATCACTTGGATCAATGATAGGAACATCAAGATTAATTCCGTAACGCTCCATCTGCTCCTTGATGTATTTTTTATCTCCCAAAAGACTTGGATAAGCAATTCCTTCTTCATAAAGAATCTGAGCTGCTTTCAATACATTATATTCTTCTGCATTTCCAAGGGTAATTCTTTTCGGATTAGACTTGGCACGGCTCTGCATCATTCTTACCAGTCTTTCATCTCTTCCCATTCTGTCGAGAAGCTGGTGTTCATATTCTTCAAAGTCCGTGATCTCCTTTCTCGCTACCCCACTTTCAATTGCGGCTTTTGCTACAGCACTTGAAACTTTCGTAATCAATCTGTTATCAAATGGTTTTGGAATAAAATATTCTCTTCCGAATTGCAGATTTTGAACATTATAAGCTAAAATTACCGCTTCCGGAACTGGTTCTTTTGCCAAATCAGCAATAGCATGTACAGCAGCCAATTTCATTTCTTCATTGATCCCCGTTGCCTGAACATCTAGTGCACCACGGAAAATATAAGGGAATCCCAATACGTTATTCACCTGGTTAGGATAATCACTTCTTCCGGTTGCCATGATCACATCTTTACGGGTTTCAAGAGCAAGGTCATAAGCAATTTCCGGATCAGGATTCGCTAAAGCAAAGACAATAGGATTTTCCTTCATGCTTAACAACATCTCCGGAGTCATTACATTTCCTTTAGACAATCCAACAAAAACATCAGATCCTTTTACAGCATCTTCCAGTGTTTCGATGTCAGTATTGGCAATGAAATCTAATTTTTCAGGAGTAAGATTTTCTCTTTTATGATTAATGACTCCTTTACTGTCACACATCAGAACATTTTCTTTTTTCAGTCCCAATGAGATATACAATTTGGTACAGGCGATAGCAGCTGCACCAGCTCCGTTAACCACCATTTTTACTTCGGAAATATCTTTATTGGCAATCTGCAATGAGTTGATCAATGCTGCAGCTGAAATAATGGCTGTTCCGTGCTGATCATCGTGCATCAAAGGAATATTCAATTCTTCTTTCAGCTTTTGCTCGATATAAAATGCTTCAGGAGCTTTAATATCTTCAAGGTTGATTCCTCCAAAGGTAGGAGCAATTCCTTTTACTATTTCAATAAACTTATCCGGATCTTTTTCATCAATTTCAATATCGAATACATTGATATCTGCAAATATTTTAAACAAAAGGCCTTTCCCTTCCATTACCGGTTTAGAGGCTTCTGCACCAATATCTCCTAATCCAAGTACTGCAGTACCATTAGAAATTACGGCTACAAGATTTCCTTTTCCTGTATAATCATAGACAGTTTCCGGTTTATCGTGAATTTCCATACAAGGAACGGCTACTCCCGGAGAATAAGCCAAAGACAAATCTCTTTGAGAAGAGTGAGGCTTTGATGGGATAACTTCTATTTTTCCTTTGGGTTCTGCTTTATGATAATCTAACGCGGCCTGGCTAAAGTTCTTTTCGTCGCGATGGTTTTTACTTGACATAAAATTTTGTTTTTTGTTAGAGTATATATTTAATGTGGTAGTCTACTAAGCTTTCAATTGGTTTCTGAACAACATGTCCCACATTTAAATGAAGTTCTGTAGCAACAGAACGTAGAATATTTTCATAATAATAAGCAATGGAACCGATGAAGTTAATCTCGGCATCTTTTGCTTCATCATAAGGAAGAACCTGGTATTCGAAGAAGTTTTTCATCTCTTCAAAAACCATATCTTTAAAATAAGGATGCTCCTTTCTTTCGATAACAAATTTGGTAAAATTGGCTAGGTAAGCATTAGGTCTTGGTGCATGATACATATTTTTCAATGCATCTTCTACAGTCAGTTGGTATTCTGTTGCAAACTCACTATGAAGATCCGAAGGTAGTTTTTTCATAAAATACCTTCTTACGAGTTGTTTTCCGATCGCACTTCCGCTTCCCTCATCTCCAATCAGGAACCCAAGAGATGGCAGTTCTATTTTCAGATTTTCACCGTCAAAATAACAAGAATTTGATCCTGTGCCCAGAATACACACGATTGCGGGCTTCCCGCTGTATGCTGCATAAGCTGCAGCCATTAGATCTTCTTTTACAATAATATCAGCTTTCCCAAATACTTTTTTGATTTCTTCTTCAATGGTTTCGCAGTTTTTTTGCACACCACATCCGGAACCATAAAAAAAGACTTTGGTAATTGAATTTTTCACCAACATCAGGTTGCTGTTTTTCTGAATTTCAGGAGCGATAAGTTCTCTATTGATAAAATTCGGATTGAAACCAATGGTTTCTGTTTTCAGGAAAACTTTTTTAAAGTCATCCAATATCACCCAATCCGTTTTAGTAGAACCACTATCTACAATAGCAACCATATTTTAGATTTTAATTTAAGGATGCTAAATTATGAATTTATCTTCAAATAGCATTTAAAAACAACTCCGAAGCTGTTTAAAATCACTAATGTTTTATATCAGTTTTTTTTTGATTGAACTGTAAGAGCCAATCTTCAATTTCATCTTCCAGATAAGAAGTCTGTAATACCATAGCATTAATAAAATCATCGGGAACGGGTTCACCTTTGGAGTTTTCAAGATTCCAAAGTTCATTTGACATATTTTCGTACTCTGAATAGACTCGTTTGAAGCGAGAATTTTCTTTTTCAAGAGCTTCAATATTTTTCTGTTGAAGCTGGAATTTTCTGTATTTGTTTTGACGTTTCATACAAATATTATTATCAATTGGATCATAAAATGTTGGAGTAGTATGCCTTCAACCGTGCATTACAAGATAGAAAAAACCATTCACACAAGAGTTTGAAAATGAATTTATTATCAGGTTGTTATTACATCATTCTGTGTATTAAAATTAGAAATAATTTTTATTAAAAAAAATATTTTAACAACTTTTTTCAGTGTTTAACATATAGTTATAAATTTGCATATTCATATTTTCAAAGATCCTGTTGATGGATAGAGATAATCTATTATTTATTGTTTTGAAACCATTGACAACAGGGTATTTTTATATAAAAAACCTGATTTCAAGCATGATATGAATACTATTTAGATTAATTACATGAAAGAAATACTCTTACGCCAGAAGCAGGTTCTGTTCTTCATCATTGCCGGAGGACTAAGTGCTGTTGTAGAAATTGGCAGTTTTAAAATATTCAGCACCTATCTTCCTCACTTATTTATTAAGGAAACCAATTTTCATGGGATACATTATCCTTTGAGTAACATTTTTTCAACCTGTTGCGGGATTATTACCAACTACTTTCTGAGTATCTGGTTTGTGTTTGAAAGAGGAAAACATTCCAAGAAAAAGGAATTTGCATATTTTATGGGAGTATCATTTATATCTACTTTATTAAGCTTAAGTTTCTTTCAGGTATTTTACAGTTTTATATTCAAAGACAATATCAATTTATTTTTTTATACCTTGAGCCCGGAAATGATCAGTAAAATTGCAGCAATCTTATTGGTTTCTATTCTTAATTATTCAGTAAAAAAGAAAGTAATTTTTAACGGTTAAACGGTGACAAAAATTCTAAATTATCTTTGGCGATTCTGGCTGTTGGTGTTAGCTTTTTTTCTAACTATCATTCTGGGAATCCCTGTTTATATTTTATCTTTTACTAAAAAGCATTATAAATACGCTTATAAATTTATTCGTCTCTGGTGTTTTGGCATGTTCTACGGAATGGGTTTCCGATATGATCTTATCAAATTATCCGATCAGGAAATGGATAAAAACAAGCCTTACGTTTTTATATCCAATCACACGTCCATTATGGATATTATGCTGGTGTGTATTTTATCACCACACCATCCTATTTGTTTTGTCGGAAAAAAGGAACTTGTAAAGATTCCTATTTTTGGAACGATTTATAAGAGGATATGCGTAATGGTTGACAGAGCCAGTGCAAGAAGTCGTGCTGATGTATACCGAAGATGTGCTGAAAAAATGGAAGAGGGTAACAGTATTGCTATTTTCCCTGAAGGAGGAGTTCCGGACGACACTTCCGTTATCCTGGATGATTTTAAAGACGGAGCATTTATTTTAGCATCAAAGCACAGCTCTCCTATTGCAGTTCATACCTTTATTGGATTGAAAAAAATGTTCCCTTTTGACAACTCCCAGGGCTATCCCGGAAGAGTAAAGGTATATTTTAATGGCGTCATAGACCCTACATCCACCTCAAAGGACTCAAAATCAGAAGCTTTCGAAGAAATAAAAAAAACTCTCATTAAGTATTCCATATAAAGGAAATAATTATATTTGTTGTGAAATCTTTAATAAATATGTCAAATTATTCTAAACAAACCAATTGGGCACAATTCATTCCGTTGGTTACTGTATTCTTCTTCTGGGGATTTGTAGCGGCCAGCAATGATATTCTGATCCCGGTATTCCAAAAAGCCTTCAATTTAACGCAAACTGAAAGTATGCTCGTACAGATCTGCTTTTACGTTGCTTACACGGTAGGCTCTCTGATTTATATGATTATATCAAAAGGAATTAAGCAGGATTTAATCAATAAAATCGGGTATAAAAACGGGCTTATCGTGGGACTTATCATCTCTGCTATAGGGACACTATTGTTTTACCCCGCAGCCAATTTGAAATCTTTCCCTCTGATGATCTCCGGACTATTTATTGTAGGTTTAGGTTTTTCGTTACAACAAATTGTTGCCAATCCCCTGGCTATTGAGGTAGGTCCTAAAGAAACAGGATCTCAGAGATTAACAATGGCCGGAGGAATAAACAATCTGGGAACTACTATTGGTCCGCTTATCGTTGCTTTTGCGATTTTTGGTTCTGCCACTGCAGCCAATACGGAAGCAAGTATAGAAAGTGTAAAAACACCTTACCTGATTTTAGGGGTGGCCTTTGTATTGGTGGCTTTAATGTTAAAGTTTTCCTCTCTTCCTACCGTGACTCCAACTAACACTGAAGATACAGATGATTCAACTCCGGGTGAGCATAGAAGCTCTGCATTCCAGTATCCTCAATTGGTTATGGGAATGATTGCCATCTTTGTATATGTTGGGGTAGAAGTTTCTACTGCAAGTAATCTTCCTGCGTTTATGGAAAAAAATCTAGGGTTTGAAACGAAAGATGTAGCACCTTATGTTTCACTGTACTGGGCATCATTAATGATTGGCCGTTGGACCGGTGCTGTAGAGGCATTTGATGTTAATGCCGGATTCAAAAAAATACTGAGATTCCTGGCTCCTTACCTTGCATTCGGTGTATTCTTATTGGTAAATGCTATTGCCAAACATGATCTGTCTCCATTTTATGTATATGGATTTGTTATTATTGCTATGATTATTTGTGACATCATGAGTAAAGGTAATCCTGCGAGAATGCTTTTGATCTTTTCATTAGCCGGAATAGCGGCTTTACTTATTGGCATGTTTACCACAGGAATGGTTTCTGTCTATGCATTTACAAGTGTAGGATTATTCTGTTCTACTTTATGGCCATGTATTTTTGCTTTGGCAATTAATGGACTCGGGAAGCATACCAACCAGGGATCCGGTTACCTGATCATGATGATTATGGGAGGTGGAATTGTAAGTCTTCTTCAGGGATATGTAGCAGACATCATCAATATTCAATTCAGTTATATCGTAGGTGTTCTTTGTTTTGCTTATCTTGCATTCTATGCAATCCGGGTGACCGGAATTTTAAAAGCTCAGGGGATCAATCTGGATCAAATATCTAAAGGCAATGGTCATTAATATTACGAAAATACTATATAAAAAAAGAAATTGGGCAGGTGTATTACTTGCCCAATTTCTTTTGTTTTACCTTTTCTCAAAGTCTGCATTTATGATTTCTTTTTTCGAAAAGTTTTTTGAATTTCAAAAAAGATTTCATCAGGTTTTATTGAGCTGGATTCCATTTTCTGTGGGAGATCTTATCTATATTATATTGGGAGGGGGGCTTTTCTATCACATCATTTCTTTATTCAAAAAAGAAAAAAGGAATAATTCTATTCTGAAGATTCTTATTATTCTTAATGCATTTTATTTTATCTATCAAATATTTTGGGGAATGCTCTATTTTCAGACCCCTATCATTAAGAAACTTTCAAGTCAGGAAAAGCCGGAAACCGAAAAAGCAAAAAAACTGGCTTTACGTTATCTTGAAAGATGTAAGATCACGCGTCAATCTGTGCATGAAGATAAGCAAGGTATTTTTATCATTACCGATTTGAAATCTGTACAACAGGAAATCCTCCTTCAGCAGACGAAGTTACCACGATACATCTCTGATAAAAAAACATCAGGGATTTTGAACATTAAACCTAGTTTATTTAAGTACATTATGAGCTTCACAGGAATTCTTGGATATTACAATCCCTTTACTGCTGAGGCGCAATATAATTCTGAATTACCCCCTACTTTCATTCCTTTCACTACCGCTCACGAAAGTTCTCATCAGCTTGGATTTGCCAGAGAACAGGAAGCCAACTTTGTAGGATATTTAATAGGGATCAATTCCGGCAATATGGATCTGAGATACAGTACGGAATACTTTACTCTCAAAAGTCTTTTAAGATTTATCGTTGAGGATGATCCTGAGTTCGTGCAATCAGTTCTGAACAATTATTCTATAGCGATGAAAAAGGATCGGGCTTATGAAAAAAAATTTGCCCTTACCCATCAGGGTTGGCTGGATGACTTCTTTGGATACACTAACAATCTGTTCCTAAAGACGAATCAACAGGAAGGTTCTGTTACTTATTCTTACTTCATTGACCTCCTTTTAAACTATGAAAAATAGGCATAAAAAAGAATCGTATCAGGCGATACGATTCTAAAAACACAAATGATGAAAAAAAATTTATTACCTTGACTTGTTCCCTCATTCAAGGCGATGTAAAAGTACGACATATTTTATAAATACAAAAACATTTCTTTTCTTTTTTGAAACTTTATGAAAACTTTATGATTTTTTAAGTTTTTTTGAGTTCACCCAACGATAACATTAATCATAGCTAATACTTAGATACAACAATAAAACATCAATTAAAGTATAATTAAGGTATAAATAACGCGCAAAACCAAACATTTGTTTAATAAATAAATATTCCAGTTATCCTCCGTTTTCAATAAATAAAAAATTAGAGTTATTCTACTATAATTGACATTAGCTATGGAAAGTTGAAAAATAAGTTTTACAACTATTATGAAAATATAAAGACGATCATTTTAGAATTACAATTCAATATGATCTTCAAAAAGCAAAAATGAAAGAATTACCGGAGCATTTTTTTTAAGTCAGAGATCATATAATATTATAAACTGCAGGAATCCATAAAATAAAATTCATACTTATCGCATAAACATAGGAATACACAAGAAAATGACATCATAAAACCGGAATTTCCTATATTGAATTTCACAGGCACTATACTTATCACCGTAAATAGTAAAATGAAAATCTTCATCTCATAAAAATAAAATATTGAAATTCAAACTAAATCTACCAACAGCCGGTTATATCTCACTAATAAAAGAAAAAAATTTTTGTTTATTTAAAACATCTGTGTATTTTAGATAAAAAAATTAATATGATTTTTGACAAACTAATAAACTATCTGAAACTTGACAAACAGGAATTTATTTTCCAGTTTAACTCTCACCCAAATTACCCGTCAGCACTGGCATTCAGTGATACTTTAAATTTTTTGGGAGTCAAAAATGATGCGTATGAACTTGATAAAGAATATTGGGATGAACTTCCGGAAGAGTTTATTGCGATTGTTGAAAATTCCTTTTCGCTGGTAAAAAAATCAGGAAGCAGTTATTCAGTATATTCTGAAAAAGCAAAAACACTCAACAAGGAAGAACTTTACAAAAAATCCACAGACTTCGTCCTGTTATTTGAAAAAACAGAAAACGCTGAAAACAAGTCAGCATTCAATTTCAAACCAATCCTTTATGCTGTTTTCGCAGTTATCCTTATTTATTCCTTCCTGAGCCAAAGCATATATGAAGCCATCTTCAACCTTTTGTCTTTAGCCGGAGTCTATATTTCACTGGAAATTTTTAATCAAAAATTCGGTAATGTTTCTACCGTAATTGGAAGTATCTGTGGCGGAGGCGGTGGTGCTGCAGCAAGCCAGACAACCAATTCATGTGATAAAATTATTAAACAGGACAAAACCAGCATCCTGGGTTTGAAATTTGCAGATTTCTCTCTGATTTATTTTGTAGGTCTTACCATATTAGGATTATTCTTACCGGCAACTGCTTATCTTGTAAAAGGATTTACTTTTGTTTCTATATTAGCCATCGGCTATTCTTTATACATCCAGGCTTTCGTAGAAAAAGCTTTCTGTAGAATCTGTCTTTTGATTATTTCTATTCTTATTGGTCAGTTGGTGATCAGCAACATCTTCTTCCAGAATTCTCCATTTGGGATAGGGGCACTTCTCCTGACGATAATTCTTTGGATTCTAACTTTCTCTGCGGTCCTATATTTCTCTACTCTTCTTGAACAAAAAGAAACCCTTCAAAAATCAAACGCTAAAAATCTTAGATTTAAAAGAAATTATGACCTTTTCAAAAGCCAGCTGCTGGAAAATGAAAAAATAGAATTTCAGGATACTCAAACTTTTTCAGTAGGAAAAAAGGATTCAAATCTTCGTATTTCAATTGTTTCAAACCCCTATTGTGGTTTCTGTAAAGATGCTCATAAACTAGCAGAAAGTATTTTAGAAAAATATCCTGATAGCGTTTCTTTACAAATGAGATTCAATTATACACCTGACAGAGCCAACGAAAAATATACTCAACTAATTTCCGACTTAACTTATATTTACAATAATAAGCCTGAAAAAGATTTCCTACAAGCTATTGAAAAATGGTTCGAAACAAAGGATGAAAGTAAAATCAATATGTTATCCGGTGGTGTTCCCACCTCAGAAAATCTGAATCCTCTGGTTGAAATGTCACAACAAAATAGTGCTGCAGGATTAAACTTCACTCCTATTCTTATCATCAACGGTTACCAGTTCCCGGATAAGTACGACCGTGAAGATATTGTATATTTTATTGATGAATTAATAGAAGATGAAGACTTCCAGTAAATAAATATCATCAATATAAAATTTTCACTATCTTAGGAAAAATAAAAGCGGAATCTGAAAAGCTATAAAAGAGTAAGAAAAAAGAAAAACTATTGATCATGAAAAACCTTAAAAAACTTTCGAGAGAGAATTTAAGGACTCTAAAAGGAGGAATTACTCAGGAATGTGCCAGAATACAAAGCGAAGCCAGCTATTGTGAATCGAAAATAAACCCACCTCAGGAAGGTGCAATAAACGCTTGTAACAAATGGTGTTATTATTAACTCACCATTTAATTGAATTGTAACATTGAATAAATTAAAAATGTCGTCATTCTTTTGACGACATTTTATAATGAATATTAGTTTTGAAGAAATTTCCTTTTTATAAGCAACCAGACACTAAAGACTGTGGGCCTACCTGTCTTAGAATTGTAAGTAAATATTATGGCAGAAGCATATCTTTACAACAAATCCGTAACCTTTCTGAGACTACCCGTGAGGGAAGCAGCCTGCTAGGGCTGAGTGATGCTGCTGAAAATCTGGGATTCCGTTCGATGGGAGTCCAAATCGACTTTAATACCCTTGTAGATGAAGTTCCGTTTCCATGTATCGCACACTGGAATAAAAATCATTTTGTTGTTGTTTATAAAATTGACAAGAATAACAAAGTATACATATCAGACCCTAGTTACGGGCTGATTACATATACCCGGGATGAATTTATCAGATCCTGGATCGGGGAAAATGCCAATGAAAATACAGAGGAAGGAATTATTCTTATTCTGGAGACGACACCGGCTTTTTTCCAGACCGAATTTGATACGGATGAAAGCAAGGCCAGTTTTTCCTTTCTATCCAAATACCTTCTTAAGTATAAATCGCTTGTTATACAACTGGCTGTAGGACTTTTAGGAGGAAGTTTACTCTCCTTAATCTTTCCGTTTCTTACCCAGAGTATTGTAGACGTTGGAATACAAAATCAGGATATCAATTTTATCTACATGGTTTTGCTTGCCCAGATTATGCTCTTCTTTGGCAGAATGGGAATAGAAGTCATCCGAAGCTGGATCCTTCTTCACCTTTCAGCGAGAATTAATATCTCGATCATCTCAGATTTCTTTATCAAACTTATGAAGCTTCCGATAAGCTTTTTTGATACCAGAATGACGGGAGATATCATGCAGAGAATCAATGACCATCATAGAATAGAGCAACTTCTGACAAGCTCGTCACTCAATACTTTATTCTCACTGGTCAATCTTATCATTTTCAGTATTGTTTTGCTCTTTTATGATTACAGACTATTTCTTGTATATCTGGTAGGGGCTATATTATACATCGGTTGGATTAGTTTTTTCCTTAAAAAAAGAAAAGAACTTGACTATAAAAGATTCTCTCAGGTCTCACAAGAGCAAAGTAAAGTCATTGAGCTGATCAACGGTATGCAGGAAATCAAAATGCATAATGCCGAAAAACAAAAACGATGGGACTGGGAATTTCTTCAGGTGAAGTTATTTAAAATCAGAATAAAATCCCTTTCTTTAGAGCAATGGCAATCTGTGGGAGGAAACTTCATTAATCAGATGAAAGACATTCTTGTAAGTTTCCTTTCAGCAAAATTGGTATTAAGTGGAAATCTTACTCTCGGGATGATGCTTTCAGTGCAGTATATCATTGGACAACTAAACAGTCCGCTTTTACAGCTTATCGACTTTATAAAGCAAAGTCAAGATGCTAAAATTTCCCTTGAAAGATTAGGTGAAATTCATGATAAAGCAGATGAGGAAGATCTCAATGAACAATACGCAACAGAAATTCCACAAAGAGATATTGAGATCTCTAATATGTCTTTCAGATATATTGGTTCCGATGTACCTGTTTTCGAAAATCTAAGTCTTAGCATCCCTTATCAAAAAACTACAGCAATTGTAGGAGCCAGTGGTAGTGGAAAAACAACACTATTAAAACTTTTGATGAAATTTTACGATCCTGATCAGGGGGACATCAGAATTGGAAATACCAGTCTGAAAAACATATCACCCAGATATTGGCGAGATCATTGTGGTGTCGTAATGCAGGAAGGTTATGTTTTTAATGACACTATTGCCAATAATATTGCCGTTGGTGAAGATTATATTGACAAGAAAAAATTAAGACGCGCCGTAGAAATTGCCAATATTAAAGAGTTTATAGAAGGACTTCCGCTAAGTTATAATACAAAGATCGGAAATGAAGGAGTGGGCGTAAGTGGTGGTCAAAAACAACGTCTATTTATTGCCAGAGCAGTATACAAATCTCCGCAATACATCCTCTTTGATGAAGCTACTTCAGCATTGGATGCCAATAATGAAAAGATCATTATGGAAAACCTTGAACAATTCTTTAAAGGGAAAACGGCTGTGGTCATTGCCCATAGACTTTCCACCGTAAAGCATGCAGATAAGATTATTGTATTAGATAATGGAAGAGTTGTAGAAGAAGGTAGCCATGCAGAATTGGTGGATTTAAGAGGAGAATACTACAGACTTGTCAGAAACCAGCTTGAATTAGGAAATTAATATAGCGGAATCCGAAAAGCTTACAGAGTAGGAAAATTTTAAAAAGCTATTAATATGAAAAATCTAAAAAAACTTTCACGAAAAGATTTGCTTTCCTTTAATGGCGGGGTAATATATCCAGACAGACAGTGTTGTGGATCGTGGTGCAACGGAAGTTGGATGTCTTGTGACATCCAACATATTGCATGTCCACCAGATTCAGATACTTCTGCACCATCATGGTACGACGGAAACTGCCCATTTATTTAAATTATATTTCCCCTGAAATATTGGGGAATTTTATCCCATAGAAATGAAAGAAGACGTTTTAGATAATATTGAACTCCGCTCAGAAAGCGTACAGGATATTTTAACCCAGCCACCTCATTGGATGATACGCTGGGGAAATACAGTTATATTTATTATTCTCTTACTCATCCTGGTGATGAGTTACATTATAAAATATCCGGAGTTCGTACCGGCTCCCATTATTGTAACCTCTCAAAACCCTCCTGAAAAAATGGAGGCCCGAATCGGTTCCAAAATTGAAAAGATATTTATTAAAGACCATCAGGAAGTCAAGAAGAATGAAGTATTAATGGTAATGCAGTCTGCTGCCAACTATAAAGATGTACTGGAACTGAAAAAGCTGGTAGATTCTATTGCGCCTAATCAAATAGCATCCTTTCCTCTTGCTCTTGTCTCAAGATTTAAACTGGGAGAATTGCAGGGTGATTACAACAGCTTTGCAAAAGCATTTCAGGATGAAGCTCTTTTTACCCGGCTACAACCCTATGCTCCCGAAAACCTTGCTGCCGATAACAGTATTTCGGAAAACAGAACAAGAATCACAACATTAAAGCAACAAAAGAACCTGGAGTTAGCCAAATATGATCTTACCAAGAAAAGCTTCCAGAGATCTCAGGAACTTTATAATCAGGGAGTCATTTCTTCTATGGAACTTGAAAATGAAAAAATCAAATATCTTCAGGCTCAACAGAACCTTGAGAATATTAATATTTCCATATCACAAACAGAAGAAGGCATTTCCAATCTTAATAAAACTAAAAGCGGAACTGCTATCAACACTGAAAAAGATAAAATCACGTACTCTTCACAAACGTTGCAGCTATTTGAGCAACTTCGTAAATCTTTAAAGCAATGGGAACAAAATTATCTTGTTATTTCCTCTACAGATGGAGTTGCCAGCTTTCAGCAGTTTTTCGGTGAAAATCAATTCGTAAAAGTCGGAGAGCCTATTTTATCTATCCTTCCCAAGAATAAAGAGAAATTAGTTGGAAGAATGTCTGTTCCTACAGTGAATTCAGGGAAAATTCTTCCAGGAGAAAAAGTGTTGATTAAATTGGATAACTACCGTTTCCAGGAATATGGTATCATTGAAGGGAAAGTTCAGAATATATCTCTTATCCCTGATGATAAGGGAAATTATTATGTAGACGTAGTATTACCAAAAGGATTAAAAACAAGCTATAATAAGACGCTTATTTTCGACAAAGAACTTAGAGGGAGTGCAGAGATCGTTACACAAGATTTAAGGCTTATTGAGAGGTTTTTCTATCAAATCAGAAAGCTACTCGGGTATCAGTCCTGATAAAATTCTCTTATAAAAGAAAAAATGCCGTTTTTGCAGATTGCGAAACGGCATTTTTTGTCCATTTCTATCTCTTATATTTCACATTATTTTCACACAAAATTTTACTGTGAACGATACAACAAAAAAATATCAGTAAAAAAATAAAGAGTAATCAATATATTATAAAATTAAAAACCGCAATCATTATAATCAATGATTGCGGTTTTTTGTAGCGAAGACGGGAATTGAACCCGTGACCTCAGGGTTATGAATCCTGCGCTCTAACCGACTGAGCTACCTCGCCTTTTCGGTGGTGCAAATATAGAAAATATATTTTACCTACCAAAATTATTTTACCTTAAAATATTCCAAAACATCACCAACATGCTCTGGTTTATTGATTATCTTATTGTTAGCATCTAAAATAAAATATGTCGGAGTAGCATGTACATTGTAGGTTTCTGTATAACTACTGTTCCATCCTCTCAATTCTGAATCATTTACCCAAGGAAAAGCGGCAATCTTTTTGGTGTATGAGTTCTTATCAACATCTAAAGAAAGAGCAATAACCTGAATATTTCTTGTTTTTAAATCATTGTATTTCTCCAAAAGTTTCGGAAGCTCCGTTTCACAATGTGAACAGGTAGATGACCAAAAGACAATAACCTTTTTATCTGCCTTCACATCATAAATTGATTTAGCATTTGTATTAACAGGCGATTGGAATTTGTAGTTTGGAAAAGCCGATCCCATTTCAACATTAGCATTAGACTTCAGAGTAGAAGCAAGCCTGTCGGTAATAGTACATTTAAGGTTCTTAGCAAGCCCCAGGTATTTTGTTTTAAATTCATCCATCTGATATACATCAAAAATGTCAATCAATTCAGATAAAACAGTTTGCCCTCTTGGAGTTTCAACCTTTAAACGATCTAAAAGTTTGTCTACGGAGCCTGTTACATTCGTATTGCCTCCTGAATTCAGATAAGCTACCAATACTGGCCTCAATAAAGAAGATGACTCCAGCATATCATTGGATTTGTCCAGGAAGTTAATAATTTCGTCCTGATTCACTTTTTTAGCAGGATCTGAAGAGTTAGACAAAAACTTGCTGTAATTGCTGTTATAATAAGCAATAAAAGGATGTTTTGCAGCATCAATAGATGCAGAATTACCGGAAAGCCTGTCGATCTCTGTCTTCAAAGCTTTGCCGAAGTCTGTATTCTCTTTATAATATTCTTTAATTTGAGATAGAGCCGGGAGAATAAGCTCCTTCTTTTGTGAACCTTCCTGTTGTTTACTCATCAGTTCATTAGCTTCATCTAAATATGTGACATCTTTTACCTTATTATTTTGAATATCCAGCTTCAGGCTTACATTTTTATTTTCAGAAATAAAATTTACTGTATTATTAGAGGTGGGAAAATACACCTTCATCATTCCCATATAATTATTCGGATACTTGAAAGTCCATGTATTGTTTTTACTTTGTTCTTTGGTAACAACAATATCTTTTGAACCGCTAAGTGTATATAGAATGGCCTCTTGATCTTTAAAATCTGCCGGAGCCTGAATAGTCACTGAAAACTGAGCCTGCAAAGCAAATGCAGCCAAAACTGCAGCTAATGTATAAATCTTTTTCATAGAGTAAAAATAAAAAAACTCTCTGATTAATCAGAGAGTTTAATATTATTTTAATAAAATTTTATGCTTTTACGTTTTTATACTTCTTGGTAAAGAATACAATGAATGCAACTGCAATAATTGAAAGTACATATACATACATATCAATTGGTGATGCAGGTTCTCCTGTTCCATGTCCTCCTGAACCTCCACCTCCCGGTACCGGTGGTGCAGCCTGAACAAATACCACAGCAAGAAGAAAAATAGCGGATACTAGTTTATTAATAGTTTTCATATTGTTTATTTTAAGATTTTAGTGTTAACAGTTTCACCCTTATCAGAGACAATTTTTACAATGTAAGAATTCTTAACAGAGCCATCAAGCTCGATTACGAAATCTCTGGATGCATCAATTGCCTTTTTAGAGATTACCAGTTTACCGCTCATATCATAAACTTCAATGTCTGCCTTTTTCCAGTTTGGATCAAATCTAACAATATAATTTGTAATTGCCGGATTGTAAACCACTGCCGTTCTTGAAGGTTTTGCATTTTTCTTATCAATAGCTAACGTACCATTATTAGGCTCACCATAGTATAAGTTATATTCATCGTGAGTTACAGGAACAATATCTCCTTGTTTTGCCTGTTGTACAGTTCCATTTTCAGCTTTATAGTAGAATCCAATACCGCTAGAAAGTTGGTGCGATCCAGCAGGAATCATATCAGCATTCTCTTTTATTTCAAATTTGTAGTATTTAACTTTATTTACATCATAATTAACTAACATTACATTTTTTCCTAGGAAATTGTCTTCATTAGCTTCATTGATGTATAACCAATACTGACCTGTATAATTATTGTCATACCCTCCGTTTACAGCTTCCTCGAAAGTTCCTATCAGGTTTCCTTTGCTTGCAGCTGCCTGCACTGTAGACGCAATAGAAGTCTGGTGACCAGTAGTTGCGCTTGGTGCAACTACATAGTAAGTTCTTGCAATTTCTTTTTTATCAGCATCCAGCCCAATAACTCCTAATTGCTTAATACTTCCTCTATCAGACTTTCCAGTATTATTGCTCATTCTGGCTGCATTAACGCCATAGTCAGTACCATTAGCTCTAACAACATCTTTGAATCTTCTCAATGTATTAAAGTCTAGCGTTTGAGCAGTATTATCTCTAAGCTTAATAATAAAGGGTTGCATTGGCTTAATGATTAATCCTGTATCTCCAACCGGCACACCATTAAGAGCAAATGTCTGAATCTGAGCACCTGTTGTATAAGTAGAACCACCTGGGCTAGTTACAACAGTTCCTGCAGTATATTCAATACCCATAATGTTGCTCACATTATTTCCGTCAGTTACAGTTCCTGCTTCTATAAAGCCAATTTTAGATAAATCAAGATTAGTCAGGAATGGGTTACCAAATTGATAAATATTTTTACCAAAGGTTCCTGTCCATGCTCCATTAGGCAGGTCAAACTGATCCTGAAGGTACGAATTGAATTTTTCGTTTTGAGTATTAATGGCTGTTCCTCCCACTCCAAAACTTACATTTCCTCCGTTTTGAAGAGTTACAGGACTTGCAAACTGAGCATACGGCCTACCATTAACAGTATACACTGCTGTTCCAGCCGGAGCGGAATTAAAATCGTTATTAGAAACTTTCAGCATGTAATACCCTGAACCATCACTAGTGGTGGTGGATAAACTTGTGTAGTGATTAGATACTGCTCCAGTATTATCCCATTTTAGAATTGGATTACTATATCTTCCTGTATTGAAGGTTTTGCCCAGTTCTGTTGATAAAGAACCGACTTGTTTTCCAAAGAAAGGGAGAGCTACTTGTTGGTAGTAATTACCGTTACCGTGTTTGTCAGTTTTATACTCTTTACTTACAATACCAGTAATACCGGATTGGGATAATCCGTCGATATATAACTGTCCGTAAGTTGAAGTCGCATAATTGACAGGATCATTCATCTTTACAACAAAATTACCTCCGTCAGTTTTATCTGTACCGGTAGCAGTAATTGTTTTAAAAGCATCTGTGGTTGATCCTACAACCATCATATTTCCGTGTAACTCAACAAGACCATTATCTCTTGTTTGTACACCGCCCCCACTATATACTAGGGTGCCTTCGCTCACATACATATTAGCACCAGTGTCAACATGACATAATATCTGCGCCTGAACAGAATAACTGATTGCTAAAAGACCTATAGCAAATAAACTTTTTCTCATTGTATAAATTATTTGTGTGTTAATACAATCTTCACCCGCAAAGGTATTATTTTTTTCTATACAAAAAAAATATTTTTATCTATTAATCAAAATATTATCTTCTGTAAGTACAATCTTTTTATCTTCACCAATTGAAAACATATAGTCCTCCAGAACCTTTTCAGTGGTTCCTCTAAGTCCTCTTGCACCTAATCCTTTTTCAATTGTTTCTTCGACGATTTTTTCGATTGCCCCGTCTGTGATTACCAAATCTGTGCCATCCATCTTAAAAAGTTCAATAAATTGATTTACAATTGAATTTTTAGGTTCCCTCATGATTCTTACCAGAGTCTCTTTTGTGAGTTTATCGAGGTAAGTAATGATTGGAAATCTTCCTAAAAGTTCGGGAATTAATCCGAAAGAGCGAAGATCAATTGCATTAATATTTGTTAATATATATTCATCTTCATCAGTTTTATTGATTTTTTCTGAGCTAAAACCAATAGCTTGCTTGTTCATTCTTCTTTCAATAATCTCTTTAATTCCGTCGAAAGCACCTCCGGCAATAAACAGTATATTTTGGGTGTTTACCTGAATGTACTTTTGATCGGGATGTTTTCTTCCTCCTTGTGGTGGAACATTGACGATACTTCCTTCCAGTAGTTTCAGTAATCCTTGTTGTACTCCTTCTCCGGAGACGTCTCTGGTAATGCTTGGGTTATCTGATTTTCTTGCAATTTTATCAATCTCATCAATAAAGACAATGCCTTTTTCTGCCTTTTCCACATCATAATCAGCAACCATCAATAGTCGGGAAAGAATACTTTCAACATCTTCCCCTACATATCCTGCTTCTGTTAAAATGGTAGCATCAACAATACAGAAAGGAACATTCAATTCTCTGGCAATAGTTTTTGCCAATAAAGTTTTCCCTGTCCCAGTCTCCCCTATCATAATGATGTTTGACTTCTCAAGCTCTACTTCCCTGTTCTCATCCTGAGCATGAAGCAATCTTTTATAATGGTTGTAAACAGCAACAGCAAGTTGTTTTTTTGCCTGATCTTGCCCAATGACATACTGATCAAGAAATTCTTTGATCACTTTTGGCTTTTTAAGTTCTTCCATTGTTTCTGCAGGAGAGTTTCCTGTTTTGGAAGCTCCATCTTTCACGATGGCATGTGCCTGCTCTATACAATTTTCACAAATAAAACCGTTCTGCCCGGAAATCAGCATCTGTACTTCATTTCTTTTTCTACCGCAGAAAGAACACTGGTTTGAATTCATATGATATAATATATATGTATATGTTAAAGAAAATCGTAAAAAATTTCTTTTTTACGATTTTCTGTTTGTTAAGAATTAATAATTGAGTTTTGAATCTCTGTATATTCTTCGTTCGTTAATTTTAATCTTTCATTTCTGAAGTTCATGTCTTCCATCTTGTTTAAAGGGATCAGGTGAATATGAGCATGAGGAACTTCAAGTCCTACTACTGCTACCCCGACCCTTACACATGGAATTGCAGTTTTGATCTTCTTGGCTACCACTTGGGCAAATCCCCAAAGGTTTTTATATTCTTCACTATCAAGATCAAAAATCAAGTCCACTTCTTTTTTAGGAACTACCAGGGTATGTCCTTTCACCAATGGCATAGCATCTAAAAATGCAATAAAGTTTTCATCTTCCGCAATTTTATAGGAGGGAATGTCACCGTTGATGATTTTTGTGAATATAGTGCTCATTTTATTTAGAAGTTAGATATTAGAAATAAGAAATGAAAGGTTGTATCAGACTATAAAGTAATGTCTAATACCTCGAAAGACAGTTTGTTTCCATTAGGTAAAGTAATTTCTGCAGTTTCACCTACAGCTTTTCCTAAAAGACCTTTTGCAATCGGAGTGTTTACAGAAATCTTTCCTGTTTTAAGATCACTCTCGTTATCTGGTACCAATTTAAATACCTGCTCTTGTTTGGTAGCATTATTTTTAAGTTTCACTGTCGTTAAGATGGAAACTTTTGAAGTATCTAATTGGCTTTCGTCTATAATTTTAGAAGTAGAGATAACATCTTTAAGCTTGGAAATTCTCATTTCAAGCATCCCCTGAGCCTCTTTAGCCGCATCATATTCAGCATTTTCAGACAAATCTCCTTTGTCTCTTGCTTCTGCGATCTGCTGAGTAATTTTTGGTCTTTCCACAGTTTCCAACTGTTCCAGCTCAGCTTTCATTTTATCCAGGCCCTCCTTTGTTACATAGCTTGCCATAATTTTCAAAATTTAGTTTTAGTATAAAAAAATAATCCGACATTTGCCGGACAATGTTTTACGTATTATAATCGTTTAATTTTTACAAATATATAAAAATTTAAATTGAAATGAAAAAAACTTTTTCGATATTATCTATTTTCATATTATTGATTTCCAGCACATTATACATAAACTCTTGTGGAAGCAGAGAAGACACAGTAAGTTGTTTTCCTAATAATCCGATCAACGTTACGTTGAATCTAAACCTGCCGGCCTACAATAACCTAAACTACGATAATGGTTGGGTTTATGTGAATGAACAACAATCCGGAACAAGAGGATTAATCGTGGTTCGTGTAGGAAATTCATTCAAAGTATATGACAGGAATGCCCCTCACATATGCCCGGACAATAACACAACTCTTGAAGTAAAGGATAATATTGCCATTATATGCCCTAAGGATAATAGCAGATGGATACTCAGAACCGGGCAAGCGGAATCCGGGTCTAAAACCTCTCTTCCCCCAAAGACATACAATACGTTTAATTATGATGCTACAACCAAAATTTTAAATATTTACTATTAGCATAAAAAATGAAGATCGTTATACAAAGAGTTTCAAAAGCCAATGTAAAAGTGGATGGAAAAATCGTTGGTGAAATAGGAAAAGGATTAATGCTTCTGGTAGGCATAGAAGAGAATGATGAAAAAACAGACGCAGAGTGGTTGGTACAGAAGATTTTAAATCTCAGGATCTTTGGAGATGAAGATGGTAAACTTAATCTTTCAGTAAAAGATATTTCAGCAGAAATCCTATGCATCAGCCAGTTTACCCTGATTGCAGACTATAGAAAAGGGAATCGCCCTTCATTTATAAAAGCGGCAAAGCCGGAAAAGGCTATTCCACTATTTGATTATTTCAAAGAGGAAATAGCAAAATCAGGATTAAAAACATCAAGCGGAATTTTTGGGGCGGACATGAAGGTATCTCTTACCAACGACGGACCCGTAACGATTGTTATGGACTCAATCACCAAAAGCTGATGACAAGATAACATGAAGAACACCCATATCACTATACTCTACCTGGTTATCTCTTTATTTTTTCTGGCCGAAGCTATTTTGAGTTTTAACCATTATAGCTTTTCCGGATATTATACTGATAAAATCATCAACTGGATCTGGTTGGCTATGACCTTATTTATGGTTATCTGGTTTTGGAGAAAAAGAATCATTAAGATTTATTTTGTCCTATTGGCCTTTACGGTCCTTTTAAGTATGCTGCCGATGATGATTCCTTTCTTTGCCTTAGTCAATTACTTTTCTACATTGGATGATTATCAGCAAATTCAGCTTGATGGTACTTACAGAATTGAAAGAACGCGTCCTAATGTATTGCATAGACCCCAGATTTTTGTCTACAAAAAAGAAGGAATTATTGAAAAAAGTATTTATAAAACTCCCTATCTGTTTGTTGTGGAAAAGGTATTTCAGGATCATTTCACCAATGATATTGAAGGAGAAAACCAATCTATACAAAAGGCAAGACTTGTAAAAGTTACTAAAGACAGTATAGGAATTGAATATGAAATCACGAATAAGAAGAGTGTTTTTTATCATAAAGAAAAAGAAGCGCCAGAATTATAAAAAAACATACACCATTAAAATTTCAAAAACCATGTTTATTCATTTTCATTTAAAAGCAAAGGCTTCTCTTTTACTTATTGTTATCACAACCTTTATTTGTTATGGACAGACAAGGGAAGAACTTTTAAAAATAAAACTTGACTCCGCTTTTTCACAGGTTTTTAACGAAAATAATCCTGGAGGCAGTATCTTGATTCAACAGGGAGATAAGATACTTTACGAAAATTCATTTGGACTTGCAGACCTCAAAACAAAGGAAAAATTCACCAATAAAACTGTATCTAATTTAGGTTCTATCACAAAAACTTTTGTGTCTTATGGAGTTCTGATTCTCCGGAATAAGAAAAAACTGTCCCTTGAAGATCCTCTCCTGAAGTTTTTCCCGGATTTTAAAAATAGAAAAGTTGTTTCGGATATCAGGCTTCGTCACCTTCTGAGTCATACTTCCGGCCTTCCGGATCTCAGACATGTTGATAAAGACAGTATATTTTATCTTACAGCAAAGGATGAAGAAAATTTTAATCCATTAAAATCAACTGACTCATTAGAGTTTGAGCCGGGAACAAAATCGAATTATTCCAATCCTGCTTATAATGGACTTGCATTAATTATTGAAAAAACAAGTCATAGAAAATGGCAGCATTTTATTAAAGAAAATATATTCACCCCTTCAGGGATGACAAATACTACCATTACTGATGGTAGTTTTCCGGATAAAGATGTTGCTCATGGATATGTTCTCAGGAATAACATCTACGAGGAATATGATTATGGTGAATCTCCTACCTTTGCAGCTGCCGGAAATGGTGGGGTATGGAGTTCTATTGAAGATCTAAAAAAATACATTTCAGCTCTTCAACACTGTAAATTTGCAGAATGTAAGACTATAAAAGAATCTCAAACCATCTGGAAACCCGCTAACTGGCAAAGTGAAAAAGCTGTCGATCATACTGGAACCTGGTTCGTTCATAACGGGTTCTATTCCGGAATAAAAACAGAAGAAAAGGTAAAGGTTATTGAGCACGCCGGAGATCAGGGAGGTTTTAAATCTCATCTTATTATCATTCCTGAAAAGCAGATTTCTATTATTTGGCTTACCAATAACAATGCATTTATTACCGGACACATCAGAAGGATATTATTACAATTAAAATATATTGAATGAAAAATCAAAAATGTCTCCCCCACGTTGGGAGACATTTTTTTATTTAACCCCTATATTTCTACATTTTTTCCTGACAGAGACCTCCATATTTTTTTAAAAAAAAGCACAACTTAAAATAATTTCACAAAAACGTGATTTGTTTTCATTTTATTATTATTTTTGATAAAAATCAAATTGATCCACAACCATTTAACAATATTATTATGAAAACAAAAATTAAAATTTTCTTGTTGACATCCTGTTTTTCACTTTATTTCGGGCAAAAACCATCGAGCGGAGATCATGATTTAAATGCCAATATCTATGTTTGCTTTTCTAAAGGTATTGCTTCAGAAAAAGGCGCATTCACTCAAAACTTCGAGCTGGAAAAATTTGCCAGAGAAAATGGAATATCATTTACCTATGACCTTGGTTTTACTGACGAAAAAATTTCCGAGATGGCTAAAAGCAGCAAAGAAAATGGGAATTCCAGTGAATCTGTGGAAAAATTGAGAAGAATTTTCAAAGCCAATCTTCCTTTACAAAATGAGAAATCTGCCCAGAAACTGGCTCAGGTTCTTGAAAGATTTCCTGAAATAGAATATGCTTCTGTAATGAGCAGCACCCCCATTGAACCTCCATTAATCAATAGGTTTGTTGCAACTCCTGATTTGGAAAGCCTTCAGACTTATCTGAATGATAATCCAGGTATCAATGCCAAATATGCATGGTCGAGAGGAATAACCGGACAAAACATCAGAATCCGTGATGTGGAATATGGTTTTTATAAAACTCACGAAATGCTGGCCAATCAAAACTCTATACAACTTGAGCCAGGATATTCTCCCAATTCCGGATTATCAGGTAATAACTACAGGGACCATGGAACAGCAGTTGTAAGTATTTTAGGTTCTGTAAAAGACAATATCGGCCTTACCGGTGCAGTATATAATGCATCTGAAATCAAGGGGTATATGGAATGGACTACTGTAGGATACAACAGAGCAGCAGCTGTAAGCAGATCTATCAATGCCTCTCAGGCAGGTGACATTATTTTGTATGAAATGCAAACAGGTGGTAAAGATGGTCAGTATTGCCCTGCTGAATATGATAAAGTAATCTGGGATCTTACAAAAGCAGCTACTGATTCCGGTATTATTATTATTGCAGCAGCCGGAAACGGAAATCAAAACCTGGATGACCCTTTTTATGCTTCTTATATGGCACGAGGAAATAGTGGAGCAATCATTGTAGGAGCAGGATCTCCCAATACAACTCATTCAAAATTAAGTTTCAGTACCTATGGAAACAGAGTGGATGTACAGGGTTGGGGAAGCAGTGTTTTAGCTGCCGGATATGGTTCCTACGCCAAATATGATAATGATAACAACAGGACGTATAATTATTTCAGCGGAACCAGCTCTGCGACACCTACAGTAGCATCGGCAGCAGTATTGATTCAGTCTTTCTATCGTCAGACTACGGGCCAGTATCTGAGTCCGGCTGCTATGAAAAATCTTTTAATTTCTACAGGAATACCTCAGGGAGGCACAGTTGCTAATCAAAAAATAGGTCCTCTTCCTAATGTAAAGAGTGCCATCCTCCAACTGGAAGGTAAATCAGTAGCACCAGTTAAAGCTTTACCATCATTGGAAGTTAAAATTTATCCTAATCCATCCAACAGTTCTATTAGTCTTCAAAGTAATGAAAATAAAAAACTGGATTTTGAAGTGATTAATATACAAGGAAGGTCAGTAATGAAAAGTACAGCTTCTCCTGATGACAAGATTGATATCTCCGGTCTGCAGGCAGGGCAATATATCATCAATATCAATGAAGGGCAACGAAGAGTTGTCGAAAAATTCATAAAGCTGTAGTGCAATAATCAAAAACGTCTTTCAAATTTGAAAGACGTTTTTTTATAATAAACTTTTATAAAAACTATTTCGCAGGAACACTGCTGAAATTAAGGGCTACTTTGATGTTCATGTCTGAAGTCGTTTGGTTTTTCAGTTCATAAACGGTTCTTACGGTTAGTCCTGTACTTTTTACAATCTCATCAAGAAATCCTGTATCATTCAAGTCCAAATTTAAGCTGGACGAATTTGTGGATATATTGGAACGTGAAGCAATCAGTCTTTCGCCGGTTCCGGTTGATGAAACATAGATTTTAACGGTTTTAAAAGCACTTAGGTTTCCTCCTGAAGGAGAAGCTACAGAAATTTTTGCTTCTGAGATTCTTACATCTTTGATTTTAGCGTTATTATTTCCTCCGAACCATGTTTGTACGTTTGTGGCTGTTGCAGTGGAAGAAACTTCTTTATCTGCAGGTACGCCTGTAGAAACCAAAACACTCGTCGTATATGGAAATGTATTCTGAACCAGCGACTGTACGGTTCCGCAACTTACAAGTACAGCAGAAGCGGCCATTGCTGTTAGAACTATATTTTTCATAATTAATAAATTTAAACTTCAGAGGTTAGTTTGCAGAAATTGTACCAAATTCGTTTGAGTCTATTCAACACTTACCGTAAAATTCCCTTTGGTATTTCCTGAAGCCATATTACTTTTTCCAATTATTAACCATACTTCTCCTTTCCCGGGAGTTTCATAGGTAATATCTCTTCCGAAAGGGCCATCATAATCTCCATTAGGAAGTTTGATCTGGTTGAAACGAATATTAAAATCCTTTGCTTTTGTGGAAATTTTCGCTTTAATATTCGGCTGGTCATAATGAGTTAGTTTTAAAACAAGCTCCTGATCATCTTTTGTAAATTCTTCCCCCAGAGTAAAAGGAAGCTGGGAGGCATCTGCAGTTCTTATAATCTGACCTTCTTTTTCACTTCTCATGACTCCTTTACGTAAAACTTCTTTAGTAGCGGGTGCATTGTTAATAATTGAATCTTTTTTTCTCAATGCGACAGAGTCTGTTTTTACAACGGAATCGGGCATTTCAGTTACAACTGTAGAATCTTTATCCTGTACCGATGTTACGGCGGGTTCTTTTTTACAGGCAACAATAATCAAAGGAATTAACAACAGGCTTTTTTTCATAATACTTAATTTTAAGAATGTTTCAAAGTTGCATTCTGTTAGATGTTAGGTATAATAAATGCTAAAATTGTTCCAACTATTACCGCTCATCATTTTTCCTGTTTATATTCTTAATCCGGGATTCATTATTCTATGGTTTGATAATACAAAATCTTTGAAAGGGAGGTTTTTGACTTTTCATTTTCAATTTTATCGTGTACCTGCTTTTTCAGCTTTTGATCATTTTTTTCGTTGCCATATTTCAACAGTGCCTTCTCGTTAAAATTAATTGCTGTAAAATGATAGTTTATTGCAAAATCTTTACGTTTCATATTCTGAGATGTGATAAAACCTCCCCAATTGATATAGCTGCAAATCAGTATTGTTCCATAAAGATACCAGATCATCGTGTTGAACAGGAAGGCATTTCTCTTTTTCTTTTGAATTTTAATAAACGTTAAAGCAAGTCCGATCAGAGATAAAAGCAGGAAAGCAAAAACGCCAAGTCTTTTGTAGGTAAATGCATAATTAACGATGTACTCATAATTTTTCAAAGCCGCTGAAATAACAAGAATAGCATTGAGGAATATCCAAACTTTGGCAAGAACTTTCATCAAACCGGACTTAGGATCAAAATTAAACCCTGATTTAAAATAAAACATAATTACCAAAATTGCCATAATAATAGACAAAATCACCGCATTGATTCTCTCATGGGTTTCTTCTGAGAGCTGGACCGGGGTTTTTGGAACTTCATAAAATTGCTCGTAATTATATGTTATGATAAAAAAGACCAACAAAATATTCAATAAAATAAAAGAGATCACTCCGCTCATTCTTTCAGAATCGAGATCAAGGAAAGAATAGGTTGACTTTGGAACTTGAGAATCCTTTGGGAAATCATTATCTAATACATGATTGCTTTTATAGATGAGTTTTTCTACAGCATAATTCCAGTAATTAAAGGCAATAAAAAATCCTAAAACAGAAAGGCAGAATAGTTGCCAAAGGTTGATGTCCAGCTCATAATCTGTAAAAAGGGCAGCAAAATGATCACTTCCGGCAGAATAGATTCCGAAAAAGACAGACACCAACACCAAAGGAATTAAAATAAAAGCCAATGTCTTCTGCCACAAACCTGAAACATTTCTTTTAGGTAACCATTGATCAAAACTGAAAAACCGACAGAATGAGGTACAGCAGTTTACGATAAAAACCGGAATAAGAAATAGTATTTTCATTCTCCTGTTTTTCGATCTGTAAGCCAACAACAAAAGAGAACTCACCACTGCCAGAAAAGAAGGAAAATCTCCATACCAGGCAAAGGCCATTCCTGAAAAAATACTGGTAGCAAAAAGGATCAGAAAAGTTCGGGTTCTGTTTTTTTCCGGAGTTCTGAATAAAGTGAGTATTGCATAGGCAATGGCAAGAATCCCGAGATTGAGCCCCATATCCTGATCATAAAACAGAATAACAAATAGAAGGGCTGTGATGATTATATATTGATGTGTTTTCATGAGATTTGAATATTTAAAAGATTGAAAGAATTAAATTTTGAGAACCTCATCGATCCAGGTGAACTGTGTCATTATATAGAGGTATAAGGCTGTTATCGGAATATTGACAAGCAAAAGGAGAACTGAATTGCCGGATGCCTTCTGGTCTGAAACGTCAGTAAGATAGATAATAAGCTCATGCAAAAGAATAAACATATTGATCACAGCGGTTACAAGTACATAATAAAAGCCAAGTTCAATAAAAAATTCTGCTCTTATCAACCAAAACGCAACCAATAGAAGCGTTCCCAACAGAAACGAAAGGATGAAAGACCTTTTCCCAAGTGGACTGAATTTTATTTTTCTCATCAGATACATGTTTTAATGAAGAACAATAGTTTCTTTCTGTTGAATAAAGTCCATTACATGTTCATACTTCTGGCTCAACAGCCCTTCAAAATCCCAATGATGGAAAGCACGCATATTCTGCCCCTTTTTATAGGCTTTGATATAAATTTTCACATATTCAGGTAGGATAATTGTTCCTAAAACGATTGCAGCCAAAAGGTGTGCATTAAGCTTACCATTTCCTAAAAGAAGATACTGCATGGCAATTTCATCTTCGAAATGGGTTCCGCAACCTGTAATCAGATGGTGTACATCATGGTTTTCCATTTTGGGAATCATTGAAAACCCATGCTTTCTGTAGAATTCTCCCAATTTTCTTCCCAGAGAATCTTCCTGAAATTCCAGCAGCTGTTTTTCATTGAACTGCCATTGTCTTTTTTTCTTTTTAAAGTATTTCCTGTATAGTTTTTGAGTTTTATCGTACACAAAAAGCAGAAACTGAACGCGTATTTTTTTCATAATAGTATTGATATATTTATGGATATTAATCGAAAAGACTAAGACCTACAATAGTGTAAATGAATGCAATAGGAATGTTGGCTGTCAAAATGAGTATGGCTATTATACATTCTTTGAATCTTGATGTATTTATAACACCATATGTCAAAAAACCAAGTATGCATAATATGTTGACTGGTACTCCAAAAATGATTAACAAATAGCCAGCTCCGGCAAACCAATCATTCTTTGTCACGAGTGCTCCTAAAAGACAAAGAGTTCCCATTGAAAAAAAAAAACCAAATACGGCCTTGCCTAGATCTATTATTTCTGAATCTTTTATCATTATTATTTAGAATTAATTAAAAAACCAATTTTAGCTTCCGGCAAATGGACTTCCGAAAATTCCTACCGCAAGTTCGATCCAGATCAATGCAAGAGCCAACAAAATGAGAATGCAGATCAAAACTTTCTGACTTTGTTTTTTGATTCTGTTTCTGACCAGATTGATCAAAAAAGCTGTTGTAAAGAGTAAAGCTCCTGCTATCAGAAAATCTGAAACGGACCAGTTTATTTCTTTAGAAAATAGATTTCCCAGCAATGGAATACACAGTAAAACCAATGGAAGGGCATAAATTGTAACTGTTTTTTGTTTTTGTGTTATCATTTCATTTAAGTTTTAAATTATAAAGTACTTTGTGATTCAAAGTTAATTCTCAAAAAAATATAGGACTATCGTCCCAATAATTTTTCAAGAGCATCCAAATGATCCGTAAAAGCCTGTCTTCCACTCTGTGTCACACGATACGAAGTTTTGGGTTTCTTTCCTACAAACTCTTTTTTCACTTCAATATATCCGTTTTTTTCCAAGGCATTATTGTGACTGGCCAGATTCCCATCTGTAATTTCCAATAGCCCCTTCATTTCGGAAAAGTCAACCCAATCATTCACCATAAGAACAGACATAATGCCCAGTCTTACACGACTTTCAAATTCTTTATTGAGTTGATTTATTTTTATCATAATAAGGGAATAGTACAGACCTAAGACAACAGGCTATGGAAACCAACGACTCAAGAGCTGCAAATTTAGCTTTTATTTATATTTTTTATGCATAATCAGCCCATAAACAATATGCAAAACACCAAATCCGACCGACCAGAAAACAAGCCCCCATCCTAATATAAATGTAGCCATCAGTCCCAGGACAATCTCACAATAACCCAGATATTTTATGTCCGGTAACGTATATCTCTCAGCACTGACTAAGGCTAAACCATAGAAAATCAATGTCGCAGGTGCAATCCACACAAATAAATGATGAAAGATAAGGGCAGCACAAAAAATGCCACCTGCTGCTAATGGAACTGAAAATGTAACAATAAGCCGTTTGGTGGTAGCATCCCAGATTTTCAGTCCTTTCTTTTTACTTTTGTTGGCAGTAAAAATATATCCGCTGAAGACTGCAATAACTAAAACAACAAGTCCCGTTATCACTAGTTCCTGAACTAAATCCGGACTATAAGTAAGTTTACCGTCGTAAACAGAACCTACTTTTGCACTTTCCATAAGATAATAAGCATATCCGGCTCCAAGAAGAGCTACCACTCCGGCAACAACTCCGGATAAGCCACTCAAAGAAATAAATCGGGAAGAACGTTCCATCATAGAACGGATATGGGATAAATCTTCGTGATAATTTTTAGTATCCATAAAAAGAACTTTGAATTACAAAGTTATAATTTATTTTTAAACTGCAAAATAAATTTTAAAGTAATACTGATTTTTTTTCCAGATAATCTTATAATTTTTAACTTTAAGATTATCAAAAAGATAGAAATTACTAAACTGACGAGTATTCATCCCGGGAAAGTAAACGAAAGAATAACTTCCCAGTTTAATTATCTTATTATGACAAAAGTTATCATTGATTATTCTCAAGTACATTTGCAGGAAAATATTCCTTTAAGCGAGGAAGAGGTCAACAGGATAACCCGCCATAAAAGAGATTTTTTCAAAGATTTCTCAGGGGTTGTCCTTGCTGTTATGATGATAATAATGCTTATGGCCGCTTATTTTTTGAAAAACGAGTTTAAGAATTTCAAATACTATCATTATATTTTATTTATTGGTGTTGCAGTAGCATTTTATCTGTTTTTTTATTTGATACACCGGCTTATCTATCAATATTTGAAAGGGAGATGGAAAAAGGATATTAAAAATGGTAAAAACAGATTGAAAAGTATTATTATTTCCAAACATAAGACGGAAGGTGATGAATACATCCTTACTTTTGCGGGATGCCATAAAGGAGACAAAATAAGGCTCCCTGTTGAGAAAACAGCTTATTATCAATATGAAAAAGGAACAAGGGTAATGGTAACTTATTTAAAGTATAGCAAGGAAGTTCTTACTCTTGAATCATTTTGAGGGAATGAATGAAAAAAGCCGCTGAAGTAATCAACGGCTGAGTATGTTTAAAAATTAAGAACTATTTTGCTCTCAATCTTTCTTTAATAGCTTCAATATTTTTTTTTGCAGAATCTTCTAAAATCAGACTCGCACTCATATGAATTCTTGCCGGCATCAATTCATTGAAATGATCTGTGCCTTCCCATGAAACTTTCTTAATCAACGCCAATGCATCGCTGCTTCTTGACGCTAATGTATGCATAAACTTCTCCAGCTTTTCGTCCATTTCCATAATGTTGTCTGAAACAGAATGATATACATTGTGTTGTTCAGCCCATTCTGCAGACCTGAAGTCAGCATCAATAGCCATTGCAGAAAACTGTGATTTTCCTATTTTTCTTTCTACATAAGGGCCGATAACAAAAGGACCGATTCCTAAATTAATCTCGGTAAGTGCTAAAGCCGAATCTTTTGTCGCAAAACAGTAATCTGCTCCACAGGCAATTCCTACTCCTCCACCGGTAGTTTTTCCCTGTACTCTTACCACTACAATCTTTCCACAGTTTCTCATGGCATTTAAAACTTTGGCAAAACCACCAAAAAATTGTGTAGAAGCTTCCAGCTCGTCAATAGCTAAAAGTTCATCAAAACTTGCACCTGCACAAAAAGCTTTTTCGCCTTCACTTTTTACTAAAATAGCTTTTACTTCACCCTTAGCTCCTTCTTCTAAAATGGTATGAGCCAATTTTTCTAAAATAGCTCCGGGAAGAGAATTGCTTTTTGGAGTTCCGAATGTAATTTCGGCGATATTATTTTTAATTTCTGATGCTACGAATTCGTTCATTTTAATTTTTATTGGATTCTTACAAAAATACTAAATACAGCTCTATCAGAGAAACTTAAAGATAACAATTTCCATTATAGAAAACCTTTTATAAGATTCCCTTTACGTAGAAATACGGAATCTTTAATTTGGTATTTTCTACTCTAGTTCTGTTTTTCTATTCGTTGTTCCTTTGACTTACTTAAACAAACCTTATGGCGAAGTCCGAAAAGCCAAAAAAGAGTAGGAAAATTAAAAACCTGAAAAACTATTTATCATGGAAGAATACATTGGAATTGTAAAATTATTTGCGGGAAATTTCGCGCCTAGAGGGTGGATGTTTTGCGACGGAAGTTTAATCGCTATTTCAAGAAATTCAGCTTTATTTTCTATTTTAGGAACAACTTATGGTGGAGACGGTATTACAACATTCGCTTTACCTAACTTAAAAGGGCGTATGGCTTTGGGAGCGGGAAATGTAAATGCTAACCAGTTTTATCCTTTGGGAGTGGTAGCCGGTACTACACAAAACACTCTTTTAGCATCCAATATGCCAAGCCTTGGAAGTGGGTTTCAGCTGAAAGTTGCTAACAAAAATGCCAATTCATCAACTCCTAGCGCCACAACATCTATTGCCATTACAGGAAACCAGGTAGGAAGAGATTTCAATGCTGTTACAAGCTATGTCAACAATGCAAACCCAGACACTGCGATTAATGCACAAAGTATTGTATATGTAGGGCAAAATTTACCCGTAAATAATATGCCTCCTTATCTGGGTTTAAATTATATCATCTGCGTTGAAGGTATTTACCCTCCAAGAGATTAATATTCACAATAACCTAACATTTAAAACAAAAAAATTATGAAAAGCACTACTCTTTTAACAATTTGTAGTCTGCTCATTTCAATTTTCTCATTTGGGCAGACCAGTACAGAACAATTTGAAACGGAATCACACGGAAGTACAAACTTCACTGACAATGGGGTCATTTTCAATATCATTTCGCATGTCAGTGTTTTTGACATCCAGGGAAATTTCCCGGGAACCGGTTGGAGCGGAACAGCAAATGACAACAGATATATTGACAATTCCAACGATACTCAATCTCCACCATCTTTCAGCATTAAGACTACTTCAAATTTATTTAAGGTAAACAGGTTCTGGATGTATCTTTCAGCATTGAATCTGGATCTCAATGTAAGTGGAACACTGACTGTAACCGGAAAACTAAGTGGGGTAACGAAGTTTACCCAAACCAAAACGACGGGTTTCGCAACAAGCTTGGGAACTACGAACGGATACACACTTCTTGATCTTACCAACTTAAATGGCCAGAATTACTCAAACATCGTTATTGACGAACTGCAACTAACCGTAGGGGGAGCGTTTAGATATGTAGCTCTTGATGCTTTCACGTGGGTAAAAGACAGCAACATTGTGTTAGGAACTTCTGAAGCAAAAACTTCCGATAAAAACATAAGTGCTTATCCAAATCCTACAAGCGGATTACTTTCAATCAAAACAGAAAAAAATTCTGAGGCTCAGGTGTACAGTCAGGATGGAAAATTGCTACAAAGTTTACAAATCAAAAAAGGTGTGAACGAAATAAATATTTCAGAGTTCCCTAAAGGTATTTATTTCATTAAAACAGCAACAGAGTCTACCAAAATTATAAAAGAATAAGATTAAAATTTTTCACATAAGTCACACAGTCCCGATAGATTCTAATACATGAATGGGAATTCCCTCGATCATTGATGATTGGGGGATTTTTATTTTTTCAACGCCAGAATATATTTATCGATATACAATTGTTTTTCTTTTGATTTATATTGCTGAATATACCGTGGATGCTCGAGGACAGTCATTTTATCAAACAGTTTTGCTTCTTTATTCAGTTGAGAAATAAAATTGGCATTCTTTTTCCCCAGGATAAATACCTCTGAGATATCGACATTAAGGCTGATATGTTTCTTCAAAGAATCAATCATGAACTCTTTTACCGACTCAAAAAGTTTTTTGTCATCGTAATAATTGGCATTCAGCAATCCAGTCTTTGTTTTTCTTACAATAGCTAAAGGAAATGGGGAATTGATATAAATATCTGTATAGAATTTATTTGCACCACCATACTCTGCAATCATTTCATACATAAAAACTGAAGAAACCTCATGGGTACGGGCTGAATTCATTTTGATACCACATACACTTTCCAGCCTTTTGGTATCGGTAAACGGAACTCCTGTAACCCCTGCTCCATGGCGGCTGGGATTGATTCCTATGATAAATTTCCTTTTGTTGGAATCGTTATAATATTTGTGATAAAACTTTTGCATCACGACCATTGTTTCCGGATTATCCAAATATGGATTCAATATTTCAAAGCCTTCAGGAAGATTTCCTGTGTAGCTTAGATTTTTATTAAATTCAATGACATGATCTGCAAAAGTTTTGTTCATGAATGCTTTTTGTTTATGATTGAATTTTAAAATTAGTCTTTTTTTAGAAGAGACTGAAGCTAAGAATTAATATTTCATCGTTACTTTAAACAAATTACTTATAAAAGGAATTGAACCATCCTATTTTCTTTTTTATTACATTAGCTATCAATGAAATACAACTTTCATTCAACTAAAACTTTTAACCATGATTGGAATTATCATTGAGCTTATCATTTCATGGCTCCTTCTTAAATTTACTGTAAAAAAGGATCTTTCTGTTTTAGGAATTAAACCTAACCCAACAAGAATGATATATTGGGTGCAGGTTTTCTTTTGGCAGCAATAATATGCAGTCTTTATCATATGATGACAACCGCATTCATCAGTAACGGATGGATCCTGAATAAACAATTGACATTCTTTGCTGCTTTAAAAAGCTTATGGTGGGTTTTGAAGTCTGTATTGTTTGAAGAATTACTTTTCAGAGGAGCCCTACTTTATCTTGTTATTGAAAAATGGGGAACTACAAAAGCCTGCCTTTTATCTGCTGTCTGCTTCGGGATTTACCACTGGTTTTCTTACAATGCCTTCGGAAATCCTTTCCAGATGGGAATTATTTTTGTAATGACCTTCATCTTTGGGTGGATGCTGGCTATATCTTTTGCTAAAACGAAATCCCTGTACCTCCCTATAGGTCTTCATTTGGGCTGGAATTTCTTTAATATTGTGGTATTCTCCAATGGTCCGTTAGGCAAGCAACTTTTTATGAAGGCGAATGATAGTCATCTTGAAGGGATTCCTTCACTACTTGTTTTTTTATTTCAGGTCGTTGTACTGCCTGCTTTGGTGTATGGGTATTTTAGGTGTAAAAAACAGGAATGAAATGGTGAATCATTAAAAAAAACCCTTTCAATTACTGAAAGGGTTTTTAAATTTATATTTTCATGAATTAAATCAATCCAAATTGTTGGAAGTGATGCGTAAAATGCTTTTTGTGCATCAGTTCCCACATTTCTTTATTCAGTTTTCCGAAGACATAATTCATGTGTTCTGCCTGTGGATTTTCTTTGTAATAGATCACAAATCTCTTCAGGTTATCCATGAATGATTGTTTTGCCACTTCCAGATTTCTGTGTTTTGGTTCCGGAAGGGAACCATCCTGCGGAAGAAACGGAGCCGTAAATTCTTTTGGCATTGCTCTGTGGTTATAAAGAGAGTCCTGCCATTTTTCGAGATGTTCTTCAGGAGTGAAACATTTTTCTGCCTCAGGCTCACCCAGGCTTACCAATAATGCCTGCTCCAGATGTTCGATCATTTGTTGCGGTGACATTTTACCCCATTGAGAAGTCGTTTTTTCTGTCAATCCACTCAATATTTTCTGAACATTTTTCACATTCAGATCAATGAAAGGGGATTGTTTTGCCACCAATGTTAAAATCGTTGCTACACAGACTACCTCATCTCTTTGGTTTACGACTTCAACCAGCCATTTTACAACACCGGAAGGAATATTTCTTCCTTTTACTCCTCTGTTGATTTTTTCTTTTGCTGTTAAATACACCGTGATGGTATCTCCGGCATATACAGGTTTGAAGAAACTACATTCCTCCAATCCGTAATTGGCAATAACAGGTCCTTTTTTCCCGGAAACAAATAATCCAGCTGCTGCTGAAAGAATGAAATATCCGTGGGCTACCGTTTTATCAAAAATGGTTCCTGATAAGCTTGTTGCATCTGTATGGGCATAGAAGTGGTCCCATGAAACATTGGAGAAATTGACGATATCTGCATCAGTAACTGTTCTTCCTGCTGTTTCTAAAGAGTCTCCCACTTCCACTTCCTCAAAATATTTCTGGAAAGGATGTTTGTCTGAGAATTTTTTCTCTGCTCCCTGCTGGTAGATTTTAGTAATTGCTTTCAGTACATCCGGTGATCCCTGAATCGCTGTTTTCTGTAAGAAGAAATGAAGACCGCTCAGACCACCCATTTCTTCTCCGCCACCTGCTCTACCAGGACCTCCGTGCATCAATGTCGGAAGTGGAGAACCATGACCAGTGCTTTCTTTAGCGTTATCTCTATTCAGAACAAAGATTCTTCCGTGCTGGGAAGCCATTTTCCATGAAGTTTCGGCAATAAAGTTCTCGTCATGAGATACGATAGATCCTACCAAACTTCCTTTTCCTCTTTTTGCCAGTGCAGCCGCTTCTTCAGCATCTTTATATGGCATCAATGTAGATACCGGCCCGAAAGCTTCTACATCGTGAGAGATATTTTTTTCAAAAGGCTTGTCGTTAAGGAATAGTTTCGGACTCATAAATGCACCGTTTTCATAGTCTGCATCTACCAGTTCGTGCTTGCCGTCATAGACAAGCTCTGTTTCCGATTTTAATAGGTTTACTTTTCTCAGAACTTCTTCATACTGCTGTCTTCCCACCAAAGATCCCATTTTGGTTTCTCTGCTTAATGGGTTTCCGATTTTCGTTTGATCTAAAGCTTTAGACAAAGCATTCTGTACATCACCGATTAAGTGTTCCGGAACGATAATTCTTCTGATTGCTGTACATTTTTGTCCTGCTTTCGTGGTCATTTCGTTACGAACTTCTTTGATGAATAAGTCGAATTCAGGTGTTCCCGGTTTTGCTTCCAATCCAAGGATAGAACAGTTCAGAGAATCTGCTTCCATGTTGAAACGAACTGCATTTCCAGCGATAGAAGGAAGTGATTTTAATTTTCTTCCGGTATTTGCTGAACCTGTGAATAAAACTGAGTCTCCATCCTGTACATAATCTAAAATATTTCCCGGTTCACCACAGATTAACTGCACAGCACCTTCAGGTAAAACTCCGCTTTCAATCATATCCTGAAACACGGCATTCGTAAGATAAGATCCGAAGGGAGATGGTTTTACAATAGAAGGAACACCTGCTAATAAGGAAGTAGAAAGCTTTTCCAGCATTCCCCACACCGGAAAATTATAGGCATTGATCTGTACAGAAACCCCTTCACTAGGCGTTAAAATATGGGTTCCTAAAAAAGTTCCGTTAGCTGAAATTTTCTGAGTATCTCCATCTACCCAAAATGAAGTATTGGGAAGCATTCTTTTTGCCAATCCGGAATAGGTAAAGAAAGTCCCAAAACCTCCTTCGATATCCACCCATGAATCAACGTGGGTAGCTCCTGTTTTGTATGATAAGTCGTAGTACTTTTTCTTTCTTTCCAGCAGGTAAAGTGCCACTTTTTTCAACATTTCTCCACGGTCGTAGAAAGTCATTGAAGATAGGTTTTTGTATCCTATTGTTCTTCCGTAGTCAAGAGCCTGCTCAAAATTAAGCCCTTCAGTATCAGAAACAGCTACCTGTTCTCCTGTAACGGCATTGTACAAAGGAACTCCGTTTCCGGTACCTTCTACCCATTGTCCGTAGATATAGTTTTTTAATTTTTCCATATAATTTTTTACTTTTTACTTAGATTATTCTTTTTAATAAAGCTTTTAATAATCACATAAGGAATAAAAAGTGCCAGCAAACAGTCTAAAATGATGACAATTTCAACAAACAATGTATAAAAATAATCTCTGTGTTTTAACTTAGCAATTACCTCATCTGATTCAACATGTTCCAAAGCATCTGAAATTCCTATTGACTCTTTTACCAGATAAAGTCCTAGAGCATTCATAATAATTATAAAAATCAATATTACGATCCAATATTTTTTCAGAATGTTCATCAAATGAAACTGACTTATTTCGGTTCCTGATAGGGAAACATTTTCACTAATCCTTCATATAAACTTCTGTGAAGGATGGTTGCGTGATTGTCTGTTTCCATCATTTTATATTCCAATGTCCAGTTTTTCTTTCCTGCTTTTTTCAAAACATCGTAGAAAGCTTCGGCATCTTTTACCATCACCGGATGTTCTCCTTTTCCTACAGAAACATAGACAAACTTTTTAGTATCCGAAGATTTTGAAAGTAATTGAGGAGCCTGCTTTAAAAGGCTTTCATCATCCCACCATAAACTTGGACTGATGATAAAATAATTGTTAAACATTTCTGGCTTTTTCAGAAGTATTTCTGTTGCCAGAAGCCCTCCCAAAGATTGACCAAACAAATATTTGTCCGTGGTTTTAAACTGACTTTCAACATAAGGCTTTAATTCTTTTTCAAGGAAAACAATAAACTTATCAGAGTGTCCTGTTGTAGGATAGTCTTTCTGCAAATCTTTTAAATCCGTATGAAAAGTAAAATCTCTTTTTCTGTCTACATTAGCAACTCCCACCACAATGGTTTCAGGCATGGAATACATCTGATTAAAGAATTGTACTAATCCTGTCACGTGCACAAAATCTTCATTCATACTTCCATCCAGCAAATAGATTACCGGATATGCTTTTGTTTTATCATATCCTTGTGGAAGATAAATATTCAGCGTTCTGTCTTCATTTAAAGTTTTGGACTTAATGGTCCTAACTTCTCCTATTGTAAGCGGTTTTGTAGCAACAGTCTGTGCTGAAAGCGTACAACCTACCGCCAACATAATGCTGCATGCAAGTGCAATTTTTTTAATCATATTTATTTTTGTTAAACCTAACGGGTTTTTAAAACCCGTTAGGTTTGATTATTAGCAATTATTCAAAACTTAAAAAGTCATATTCAATAGTAGACTGATGATAATTTTTAAAAACTTCCACCGAATCAAAATACAGCATGATTTCCTTTCTATTCAATTTACTTTCTTTTTCAGGATTTAAATATGAATTGTACGAAGAATTCTTCCATTGATCAATTTTATTTACAAATCCGTGATTAACCGGATTATTATGGACATAATGGAGAACTTTCAATAAATATTTCTCATCTGATATTTTCTTTCGTTTTACCGCATTCAGAAAAAGAGCTCCTTTTCTATTATATTTTTTGTTGTAAGCTTTAGCATAAGCATTCAATAAATCACCAAAATGCTTCATTAAAAACTGATGCTCATTTTCACTATTCACATCATCAAAGTTCTTAAATCTTAATAACAAATGAAAATGATTAGGTAATAGACAATAAGCATAAATATCAGCGACCGGAAGAATGTATTTTTCTACCTTTTCCAGAAAAAATTGATAATTTGATGGTTCGCGAAAAATGATTTCAATCCCATTTACATGAGAGAAAATGTGATACGTACCTTCAAATTCAAAATTTTCTGTATTAATCATTTTAAATCCGATATTAAAATTTTAAACCTAACAGGTTTTAGAAACCTGTTAGGTTTTCTCGTATATTATTATTTTATATCATCCCAAATGCTGTAATCAACAATTTTCGTTGGGATCTGCTGAACATATTCTGTAAAAGGTTCACAGGGAAGTATGGCTTCTTTTCCTTCTCTTGCCAGCTCCTGATATAGTTTTGTTCCTTCTGTTTTCCAGTGAATCATTTCGTCAGAGACATCACGGATAATTTTTGCAGGGCTTCCTACAACAAGTTTTCTTGGTTCACATCTGAAATTGGCGGGTACAAAAGCTAATGCTCCGACGATACTTTCATCACCTATATAGGCTTTGTCCATTACCACGGAGTTCATTCCGATCAGACAGTTTTTTCCGATATGCCCTGAATGGATAATTGCGCCATGTCCGATATGTGCAGATTCTTCCAATATAGTTTCTATATTCGGGAAAACGTGCAAAGTACAGTTTTCCTGTACATTGGCTCCGTCTTTAATGATAATTTTCCCCCAGTCCCCACGGATTACTGCATTGGGACCAATATATACTTCTTCACCTATTTCTACATTCCCGATAATAACTGCCTGTGGATGAATGTAAGCAGTCCGTTTTATAATGGGGCGAATCCCATGGTATGAGTAGATGTTCATATTTTTTAATTTGAAAATCTGAGAATGGGATAATTTGAAAATTAAGAATGTCTTTAAACATTTTCAAATTCTCAAATTACCTCATTTTCAAATTAATTATACTTTTTCGATGACCATTGCATATCCCTGTCCGACACCGATACAAAGAGTACACAATGCATATTTTTTATCCCGTTTCTGAAGCTCCATTGCAGCAGAACCTACAATTCTTGCTCCGGAAACTCCCAGTGGATGACCAATGGCAATAGCCCCACCGTTTGGATTTATTCTTGAGTCGTCATCTTTTAATCCTAAACTTCTTGTCACTGCAAGTGCCTGAGCTGCGAATGCTTCGTTGAGTTCAATAATGTCCATATCTTCCAAAGAAAGATTCAATCTCCTTAATAGCTTTTGAGTAGCTTCTACCGGTCCAATTCCCATAATTCTTGGTTCTACTCCTGCTACGGAAGATCCCAGAATTTTCGCTTTTGGTTTTAAACCATATTTTTTAACGGCTTCTTCGCTTGCTAAAATCAAAGCAGCGGCACCATCATTCATTCCTGAGGCATTTCCGGCTGTTACTGTTCCTTCCTTTCTGAAAGCAGGACGAAGTTTTCCCAAACCATCCATCGATGAAGTAGGTTTAATGAATTCATCTTTTTCAAAAACAATTGGATCTCCTTTTCTCTGAGGAATTTCAACTTTTACAATTTCTTCTGCCAGCCTTCCGCTTTCCTGTGCTTGTGTAGCTTTTTGCTGCGACCAAAGGGCAAATTTATCCTGATCTTCCCTATTGATCTGGTGGATATCTGCTAAGTTTTCTGCAGTTTCTCCCATTCCGTCAACCCCGTATAATTCTTTCATTTTAGGGTTGATGAAACGCCAACCGAAAGTAGTATCAAACATCTGACTGTCTCTACCGAAAGCTGCGCTTGGTTTTGACATCACATAAGGCGAACGCGTCATATGCTCTACTCCTCCGGCTATATAGATTTCTCCCTCTCCTGCTGCAATGGAACGGAATGCATTGGCTACTGCAGACATTCCTGAGGCACACAGTCTGTTTACTGTCTCACCTCCGATTTTATATGGAAGACCAGCTAATAAAAGCCCCATCCTTGCTACATTTCTGTTATCTTCCCCCGCCTGATTAGCACATCCGAAAATAACGTCTTCAATCTCCTCCACAGGAACTTCAGGGTTTCTTGCTACTACTTCTTTTATTACAATAGCAGCCAGATCATCTGCTCTTACTTCTGATAAACCTCCCTGCAGTTTTGAGATGGGAGTTCTGACATAATCTATGATGTATACGTTGTTCATAATTTTAATTTGAAAATGAGTCAATTTGAGAATTTGAAAATTTCAGGCAAGTAAAGAATTAATGGAGTACAATAATTTTCAAATCACCTCATTCCCAAATTTTCAAATTCTTTATAATTCTGTTACTTTTTTCCCGATTTTATAGACAGTTCCAACAAATTTTGCAATCAGTTCACTATTTTGATTGGTAATCTGAATGTCATACACGGCTGTTTTTCTGGTATCATTGACCAAAATACTTTCTGCTCTGAATATATCACCTTCTTTTCCCGCTTTGGTAAAATTGATGATACAATTCAATGCTACAGCAGCATCTCCTGTATTGTTGGAAGAAAATGCCAGCGCGGAGTCTGCAAAAGCAAAAGTAACTCCACCATGAACTGTTTTAAGCCCGTTAATCATATCTTTTTTAATGGGCATTTCTATTAAACAATAATTTTCTTTTACTTCAATCATCTTAATATTCATCCATTGGGAAAAATAATCCTGATTGAACATATAATCTGCTACTTGTCTTGGATTCATTTCTATTATATGTTTGTTATTTCTTCATACAGCTCATCAGATAACCTGTCATAAACGCTCATTGTTTTACCCAGAATAATCTGCTCATATGAAAGACTTTCTACATCTGACGAATTTTCAGAGGGATAAGAAGCATTTAAATCAATTCCATTTTCCATGGCTAATCTCTTGATCAGCTCTTTATATTTCTCATTAAACTTTCCTAAAAGCTCAAGTCTTTCCTGCTCATCAGCAGAGGAAACTTCCTGAGTTAAATACTCTTTCTCAATTGAAAGTCTGGTCTCTAACTCTGCTCTGAATTCGTCTATATTCATAATATTAATTTGAAAATTAAATAATTTTGAAAATTTGAAAATGAAAACCTGTTATCATCAATTTTCAAATTGCACATTTTCAAATTATCTAATTCATTTTCCTTAGCAAAGGACTTTGTCTATACCTTTCTTCCTGATATTCTTCGTAAAGGTTCTGAAGGGTTTCGGAGATTTTTGCATACCCGATTTCTTTACCCCAGTTTAATAATCCTTTTGGATAGTTTACGCCTTTCTGCATGGCCAGCTCGATATCTTCATCATTCGCAACGCCCAATCTTTTGGCTTCAACCGCCTCATTGATCAGCATTGAAATAATTCTTAAAAAAATCTGCTGGTATAAAGCATCATCTTTCTGAGCAACAGGGTTTTCTACTCCTTCGCTGTAATCGTAGAAACCTCTTCCTGTTTTTCTGCCGTGAAGTTTTGCTTCAGACATTCTTTGCTGCAATAAAGAGGGTTTGTATTTCGGATCGTAGAAATAATCTTTGTAAACGGTTGTTGTTACAGCAAAATTGACATCAACTCCAATGAGATCCATCAATTCAAAAGGACCCATTTTGAAGTTACCCAGAGTTTTCATTGCGTCATCCACCTGTTCCGGTGTTGCAATGTTTTCTTCAACAATTCTTAAGCCTTCTCCATAATAAGGTCTTGCAATTCTGTTGACAATGAACCCGGGAATATCTTTGGCAATAACAGGAGTCTTCCCCCATTCTTTCATGAGGTTATAGAGTTTTTCTGCTAAAGTCTTTTCTGTTAATAAGGATGGAATAACTTCCACTAAAGGCATCAATGGAGCCGGATTAAAAAAATGAATTCCGATGAAACGCTCCGGTTTCTTTAGTTCTGCACCCAGAGAGGTGATAGAAATAGATGAGGTATTGGAACTGATGATACAGCTGTCTGAAACATAATTTTCAAGTTCTGTAAACACTTTTGTCTTGATCTCTTTGTTTTCGATAATCGCTTCAATGATCAGTTCACAGTCTTTGAAGTCCTTTAATTCTGTAGCAATGGAAATGTTAGATAAAATTTCAACCATTTTTTCTGATGAAATTTTTTGTTTATCAACCAATTTGGTTAATGTTTTTTCCAGACCTACAGTTGCCGTTTCTACTTGTTTTGGATTGGCATCATACACCCAGACCTTGCATCCGTTCGTTGCGGCTACTTGTGCAATGCCGATTCCCATTGTTCCGGCACCGATAATTCCAATATTCATTTTTATTTGTACTATGTATTAATGTAAAATGTATTCATGTAAATCGTTTTAAAAATCATTAATACATTTTACATGAATACATTAATACGAAATTTATCTTCCTTTATAATTAGGCTTTCTTTTCTGTAAAAAGGCATTTACACCTTCAATGAAGTCTTCTGTTTCTGCAGCTTCCTGCTGTAAATCTCCTTCTAATTCCAATTGTTCTTTCAGGGTGTTGTGGTAAGATTGAGCAAAAGCTTTTTTGGTAAGTTTAAGAGCTGCAGTCGGCATATTTGACATTTTTTCAAGAATCTCCATAGATTTTGGAGCAAATTCTTCTTCATTGAAAACCTCAGCAACAAGACCATATGATTTAGACTCTTCAGCAGATAGTTTTTTACCTGTAAACGCTAAATAATTGGCCAACTGTCTACCTAAAAGCTTCGGTAAGAAATAAGTTCCTCCTGTATCAGGAATCAAACCTATATTGGAAAATGCCTGGGCAAAATATGATTTATCAACAGCCAACACAAAATCACAAATCAGGGCTAGCATTGCTCCTGCACCTACCGCAGGGCCATTTACCAATGCCACCACAGGTTTTTTGCAATGTGTAATTTCTGTAACCAAAGGATTATAGTAATCTACTACAATTTTTCTGATGATATCGTGATCATGGTGCTCATTACCTTGTACGAAAGCATCATCTAAATTTTGACCTGAGCAGAACGCTCTTCCCCGACCTGAGATTGCTATACATCTTACAGTACTATCTTCATTACATTCTTTAACGAAATCTTTCAAGTCCGATAGCGAAGGTTTTGTAAGGGCATTCATTGTTTCAGGTTGATTAAGATATGCGATTTTAAGCTTCCCGTCAAAATGCGTTTCAATATCAAGTTGTGTATACATAGTTTTTTATTTATTATTTAACAATGCACTAATTTAATAATATAAATCAATGTAACAGTCTAACAATTTAACAATCTGGCAACAGCTTCGTTATGTTTTGCATAATCATAAACTTTATCTCTTCTCTCTGATTATTGCTATAAGAGAATTAATGGCATTTAAAATAATCAAAAGGTTCCAGACAGTCTAAACATTGGTAAGAAGCCTTACACAAAGTAGACCCGAATCTACTGATCTGTTTGGTATGTTCGGAACCACAACGCGGACATTTTTTCGGCTTCCCGATGTGATGTTCGTCTGCTCCTTTTTCGGGCGGGGTAATTCCGTATACACGGAGCTTTTCTCTCGCTTCATCAGTAATCCAGTCTGTTGTCCATATTGGAAACATCTTGGTTACTACTTTCGCATCCCATCCGTTTTCTTTCATCATTTTGATAATATCCTCTTCAATGGTAAACATCGCAGGACAGGCAGAATAGGTAGGAGTAATAATCACTTCACAAGTGTTTTCACCTGTAACCTGAGCATCTCTTACAATACCTAATTCCACAATATCAATCACGGGAATTTCCGGATCGGGTATGGTTTTTAATAAGTTTAAAATATTGTTTTGCATATTTTAAAATTGAAAACAGCTTTAATCAAGTATTTTCTTTGTTGAAATTTTATTATTAATATCAGATACTTTCACGATATAATTTCCTTTATTTACAATATTGAATTTATAACGGTTCGAAAGAATTCCGGTGTATTCCTGTATCATCTTGCCTGAGAAATCAAAGATCTGTATACTTTTTATTTTCTCCTGTGATACCACTTCATAAGAACCGGAGTCTTTATATATTTTTATATCAGCAATTTTATCTGAAGTATTATTTTCTAAAGTTCTATTTACCATTCTGCCTACCCCTGAAGGTACATACTGGCTCTGTAAATTGATATCTCCATCACATTCATTCTTCCACCAATCCTTTACCTCATTGAGTGCAAAATTCGGTGGTGAGCTATCCATATTATTTTTAAAGACTTGTAGTTTGGAGTCTTTACCCGGCACATTATACATGGCAAAAATCTGGGATTTAGTATCATTTCCAATATTGAAATCAACAATTTTTCCTTTTATCTTTTTAGAATCATATTTAGTTGACGCCCAATATCCTGTAGATCCTAAATAATTAAAATGATCTCCTTTTCCCTGAAAAAGATGCAGATTTGTATGCCCCGGATCAGATTCATACAACACTGCAATATCGTCTCTTTTGTTTCCATCATAAAAATTACCGGAAACAATCCTTTTGGTAAACTGACTGAAAGGATAACCGGTATTTTCCCACCATTTCTTGAAAACAAAACTTGAGCCCACTCTTTCAAACACATGTACAGCGGTAGCTTCATCACTATTTTTATAAAAAACCGCAATATCATCATGTATACCATTATTATCAAAATTTCCGGATACAATATTGCCTATGATATTATCTGTTGAATAATTATTACTTTGCCACCATCCATTTGCAGTTAAGTGCTTAAAAGACTTATTTGCTTGGCCCTGAAATACATGTATTATTGTTTTATTACTATCATATCTGTAAAAAACTGCAACATCATTATGATTTCCATCACCATCAAAATCTCCGGATACCATCCTGTCACCCACCAGATTAGCATAATAACCCATCTCTTTCCACCATCCCTGATCCTGGTTACTATATATAAACTCAGACCCTGTACCTTCAAACACATGGATCCTTGTTTCTCCCCCTCCATAATCACACATCACAGCTATATCATCAAAATATCCATCGCTGTCAAAATCTCCGGAAACTATTCTGTCCGAGAATAATTCAAGTGGATATCCTGTGGATTTCCAAACACTTTTCACAGAAGATATGGACCCATCAGAAGCCATTTTAGCAACATTTAAGAATGTTTTATCTCCATTGGTACTGAAATAAGCTACCTCATCTCTTACTCCGTCATGATCAAAATCTAAGGAAACAGGTTTTGATGTTTTTTCTGAATCAAAGAAGTTGGTATTGTCTACTTCAAACACTTTGGTATTGTTATCCATAGCTTTATTGTAATCTAAATAAAATGCCAATGAAGGCATATATATTACAGATCTATATTTCTTTTGAACTGGATCAATTATGGTAGTATGTGTATTTGGATCAATCCAATTCCCTGTAGAAGAAGCTACTATATTAAGTAATTGACGCAAATTTCGTGTCTCTTCTGAATTAAAATCATCTGTAGCAAATCGGGAATAATATGCTAATAATGCGATACACTCCACAATATCATCTGAATAATAATATCCATAATTTGGATTAACTAGAGGAGTACAGTTTTTATCCGTATGAAGATAACTGGTAGCGCCAAAACTTCCACCCGCTTGATAATCCACACGATATTTTATTATATGATTAGCTGCTTTTTTGATGGAGGAAGCTAGTTTTTCTCTTAATACCCTATCAGATTTGGGAATGCAATCCAAGGCATCTATGAGTGCCCTCAACGTAATAGCATGATAAACAATTTTAGTTTCATGATTTACCAAAATATTTGTTCCATCTAACTTCCCTTCCCCCTCATTCCAAGTCCCATTACATAGGTCATTTTCTTTGTGCTGTCTACTCACAAGCCACTTCCCTAGTTCTTCAATTTTTTCCAGATATCTACAATCACCAGTAATTTTATAGGCTTTTGACAATCCCCACAATCCAAATGCTACATAATTAATAGAATTATAGTCTGCATTATAATAAGATGAAGAGTAATCTGGCACCGTTGGATGATCCAAGTCGTCATTTATAGGTTTTATATATATATGTTCTGCACTCGCAACAATAGTCTTATATAAATCCTCCGGTACAGCAATATTATTTTTTTTAAGATAGAGATATCCTTCACATAAAGCTGCTAAAGCGCTTCCTGTTTCGTAAATAAGTATTCTATTGTAAGCTCCTTGTTTTTGAACATTATCATCCTGTTCAAAACTTGTTTGAGCATTTCCTGGCTGAGACTCCCCTCTTGTCCACCAATAAATATAGCCTCCATTGGGCTGGATTTGATTAATTAAATATTCTAGTCCTGTAACAACAGTATTAGAATTACTACTATTTCCAAAATAATTATCAAAATGTATAAGCGCCCTTATCTGCTTACCTGTATCTCTAGGCTGTGGATGACTGCTCCAATATGGGGCCAAGTAACTAGGTATTGCAGGATCACTCTCATAAAACATTTTATATCCATTAATATTTGGATTTGGCTGATATTCAAAGCCACTAAAATATCCTCTAAACCAAGAGCCTAAAGGCCAGTTTCCATTTGTATACTGTGGTTGATAACCATTAGCAGGATCAATCGACGTTAACTTAGCTTGCCCCCTAAATGTCTCACTTAAACCAATGACATTTTGTATCGCTGAATTTGTTACAACAACAGAACTGTTATAGTTTGAAGGAATATTCTCTATTACAGGCTGTGTTTGAGCATTCATTAAAGAAACTCCAAATAATACACTTAAAAAATATTTCATCCTGAGAATTTTATATAAAACAAGAAATACCTTATTAATACTACATTAAAGATCTCTTAAAAACACATATTTCGTAGGTAAAAATTTATACGTTGTGCTTTTTTTCAAATTATCTACCAGGTACATCCAGGATATGCTCTCTGCATGTACTGAAGTTCACAAAGTATAAATCCGAAATATTCTGTATGATATCCTGTTCTTGATTTCGGCTGCATGAAAGAGTTTTCCGGATATTCTAAACCGAAATCTGCAAAATCTTTCTTTGTCATCGCAAGAAATTCTTCATAAAGAGCATCTGCATCCGGAGCAATATGTAAAGCAACAAGGTCATCCTCTCCTTCTGTTTTAGCAAACAGACCTTTTGTATATTCCCAGATATTTTCAATCGCTTTTACCAAACGTGACTTACTTTCTTCTGTTCCCTGAGCAAAGATTTTCATCCAGGAAGAAGCATGCGTATAATGATATTTTACTTCTTTTAAAGATTTTTGTGCAATCGCAGAAAGCTCTTCATTAGCAGAATTTGATAATGCTTCATACATCAGTTTCTGATATACAGCCAATACATATACTTTAAGAATAGTCTGTGCATAATCTTCATTCGGAAGTTCTACCCAGTGTGCATTAACGTATTCGTGTTCGTATCTTAAAAATGCGATATCATCTTCACTTTTGCCGTTGTCAATCACTCTTGAAGCGTAAACATAAAAGTTATTTGCCTGGCCAAGCTCATCCAACGCAATATTGGTCAATGCAATATCTTCCTCCAAATAAGGACCTTCACCACACCATGCAGACAAACGCTGTCCCATAATGAAACTGTCGTCTGCTAGTTTTAATAAATAATTATATAATGGGTTCATTGTTTAGTAGATTTCAGATTTCAGACACTAGATTTCAGATTGACAAAAAAGTCTGATACCTGAGATCTAACATCTTGAAGTCTTTATTAATTACATATTTTTTACGTCGTTAGGAATCTCATAAAAAGTTGGATGACGGTATAGTTTGTCATCAGCCGGATCAAAAAAAGCTTCTTTATCCACTCCTTCTGAAGTTACGATATATTTGCTTGGAACTACCCAAACAGAAGTTCCTTCTTTTCTTCTTGTATAGACGTCTCTTGCATTTTGTAAAGCCATTTCTGCTGTTGGTGCCTGTACAATTCCAACATGTTTGTGGGATAATCCCGGTTTAGTCTGAATAAACACTTCCCACATATCTAAATTTGCCATATTTTAATTGAGAATTTGAAAATTTGAGAATTAGGTAATTTGAAAATTAATCTGCAATAGTTATTTTTTCAAATTAGCACATTTTCAAATTAATACATTAAATTATATTACTTCTTTTTGTTGTTTTTCTGCAAAAGCTGCAGCGGCTTCTTTTACCCAGGAATTTTCTCTTTGAGCCTTTCTCTTGGTTTCGATACGTTTCTTGTTGCAAGGCCCGTTTCCTTTTAAAATTTCCATGAATTCATCCCATGGAAGTTCACCAAAATCATAATGCTGTCTTTCTTCATTCCATTTCAGATCTTTATCCGGAACAGTCAACCCTAAGAATTCAGCCTGAGATACTGTAACGTCGATAAATCTCTGACGAAGACTGTCGTTACTTTCTCTTTTTACTCTGTAATTCATAGAGATTTTAGAGTTGGGTGAGCTGTCATCATTGGGACCAAACATCATTAAAGCCGGCCACCAGAAACGGTTTAACGAAGCCTGGGCCATTTCTTTCTGTTGTTTGGTACCACGGCAAAGTGCCATCAAAATCTCATATCCTTGTCTCTGGTGGAAAGATTCTTCTTTACAGATCTTAACCATCGCTCTTGAATAAGGACCATAGGAATTCCCCATCAACATTACCTGATTCATAATGGCTGCCCCATCAACCAACCAACCGATCGCACCGATATCAGCCCAACTCAGCGTTGGGTAATTGAAGATACTTGAATACTTCGCTTTTCCTTCGAGCATATCATCATAAGTCGCATCCCGGTCAGCTCTGATGCTTCCATCTCCTAATGTTTCAGTGGCGGAATAAAGGTATAAACCATGACCTGCCTCATCCTGAACTTTGGCCAAAAGAGCCATCTTTCTTCTCAATGAAGGTGCCCTGGAAATCCAGTTAGCTTCGGGCAGCATTCCTACTATCTCCGAATGAGCATGTTGCGATATCTGACGAACCAGTAACTTTCTGTAATCATCAGGCATTACATCTTTTGGTTCTACTTTATTTTCTTCGTGAACGTATTGAACAAATTTTTCTAAGTCCATTTTTTTGTCTTTTTGTAAAATGTAAAAAGTATTAATGTATTCATGAATACAATTTACATTCAATCGTTAATACAATTTAAACATCATAATTAAGCATCACCACATTCGTTGTCGGGTGACATTGACAGGTAAGAACGTAACCTCTGGCTACTTCGTCTTCGGTAAGCGCATAGTTCTTCTCCATAAAAACCTCTCCTTCCAGAACCTCCGCTTTACACGTACAACACACTCCTCCTTTACACGCAAAAGGTACAGGAAGATTGTCTTTCAATGCTTTATCTAAGATACTCTCTTTTTTAGAATTAAGGTGGAACGAATATTCATCATCGTCAATAATTACGGTTACCATACTTTCAATGTTGGCAATCGCTTTGAATTCATCACTCATTTCCTCTGTATTTTCTTCATCAGGGGCAGTGAAGTATTCAAACAACACCTGAATTGCTGGTACTTTTTTATCTTTTTTCAGATAGTCAGCAATTCCTTTGATCATTTCTGAAGGGCCACAAATAAAATAGGTGGATTCCTTTACATCAATATCTGTATATCTTTCAAACAGTTGTTCAAGTTTCTCAGCAGAAATTCTTCCTTCAAAAACAGGATCTGCGTGCTTCTCACGACTTACGAGGTAAACCACCTTAAGTCTGCCATTGAACTGTTCCACCAGCTTATCAATTTCAGTCTTTCTTAAAACATGATCCATGCTTCTGTTGCTATAAAACAGATAAGCATTACTGTCTGGTTCCTGATAAAGACTCTCTTTAATATTGGACAAAACAGGTGTAATTCCACTTCCTGCTGCTAAGCCTACATACGTTTTTACATTGGTAGGATGGTAGGACGTATTAAAACCGCCCATCGGAGGCATTACTTCCAACAGCTCATCCATATGAAGATGCTCATTGAAGTATCCGGACACTTTTCCGCCTTCCAATAGCTTCACCAATACTTCCAGTGTATTGCTTTTTTCACTGGGAGCATTACAGATTGAGTAAGAACGTCTTTCTTCATTTCCGTTGATCATCATCCGAAAATTAAGATATTGTCCTTGTTTGAACCTGAACTTATCTTTCAGTTCTTCAGGAATTTCCACCGCCACACTTACCGCTTCCGATGTATCTTTCTGAACTTTAACTGTTTTAAGTTTATAAAATGAATTCATTATTTTTTTAGTATTCTATTAATTTTTCCACCTTCACACTTTGGCAGGCTGTCCTGGGCATGAACTTTCACTTTTGTAGTGATTCCTACCCGCTTTTTTATTTCGTTTTCTATATTTTTTCCAAAGTTTCCGACAAAATTAAAATAATCATCGGTATGGGCGCCTATTTTTTGATCTTTTACAAAATCATCATCAACCTCCACATCAATATCCAATGCTACACACATATGTTCTTTTTCAATGGGGGTCAAATAGTAGTTAGGAACGACTCCTTTTACATGAGAAAAAGCATCTTCAATCTGACTTGGATAAACATTTACCCCTCTTACAATCAGCATATCATCTGCCCTGCCAACAATTGGTTTCATTTTCACCATTGTTCTTTTGGCATTCCCGTCATAATAAAGACTGGTAATATCGTTTGTCCAGTAACGCAAAAGCGGCATTGCTTTTTTAGTCAATGTCGTAATCACCAGTACTCCTTCTTCTCCAAATGGTACCGGTTGCTTTGTCACGGGATCTAAAATTTCAGGATAGAAATGATCTTCCCAAATATATGCTCCTCCTTTTTCCTCAAAATCCTCCATTGAGACTCCGGGGCCAATAATTTCACTCAATCCATAGATATTGGTGGCGTGAACACCTAATCTTTCTTCAATGTGACCTCTGATAATCTCCGTCCATGGCTCTGATCCTAATACAGCATATTGTAAGCTTATTTCATCAGCAAAGATTCCTCTTTTAGCAAATTCATCTGCTATTGTTAAGGCATATGATGGGGAACAGCATATCACCTCCGGTTTAAAATCTATAATCAGATCAACCTGTCTTGCAGTCATCCCCCCGGAAATTGGAAGAACGCTCATCCCTAGTTTTTCAGCTCCATAATGAAGCCCAAGCCCTCCTGTGAAAATACCATATCCATAGGCATTATGCAATTGCATTCCCGGTCTGGCTCCCGCAGCATGTAAAGATCTTGCGACCACTTCGCTAAAAAGATCAACATCTTCTTTGGTGTATCCTACTACCGTTGGCTTTCCCGTTGTTCCGCTTGAGCAGTGGATTCTTTGAAGTTCACTTTTCGGAACAGTACATAATCCAAACGGATAATGATCTCTTAGATCCTGTTTATAGGTAATGGGAAGTTTCGTGATATCTTCAATTGACGTTATATCTTGTGGAGATATATTCAATTCATCAAATTTTCTACTATAAAATTCTGACTTCTCCCCGAGATATCCCATCAAATTGGTCAATCGGTCAGATTGAAGCTGTCTCAATTGACCCAGCTCCAGATATTCAACTGAAAAATCCATAACACTAACTAACATTTGTTAGGTGTAAATTTAAAAAGATTTTGTTAGCTGACAAAATTTTTATGACTTTCGTCATATTTTGAATAATTCTAAATAACAAATTGCCAGAGAACGATCTCTTACCTGATGACAAAGTTAAAAGTATGTTACTTAATTTACTTGTTGTCAGTTGTCATTCAGAGGGAAATATAAGGGGGAGCCAGAAAATCTGCAATAAGATCTTCAATAAAAATCATTGAGACTTCCCGGGGAGGAACATAAAAGTGCTACGATTTTTGGTTTCCAAGCAGCCCAAAAAGAATTTTATCTCTTATTTCATCGGTAATTTCATCCGTAGAATCACTGCTTCTCTTGAACCAGAAATAAGAGTTATTTAAGGTATGGAGAATAAATCTTGTTGTAAAAGATGGTGATTTTAAATCCCAGTTTTCTGCTTTGTAAATCTCTGAAATAAGTTCTTCAACTTCCTGCTGGTAATTTTTCCTTAATTCCACGAATTCCGGAAGTCTTTCTTCCAGATGTTTCCACTCATTGGAATAGATGTGAGTGACATCGCGATTTTTAAGAACAACTGATAAATGCTTGTCCAGGAAAAGATTCAATTTATCTTTTGGAGCAATATCAGTATTTTTTACTTCCTGTAGCTCATCGAAAAACGTCTGTGCAATCCCAAAACAAATCCATTCCAGAATTTCTTCCTTTGAACGGATATGAGCATAGAGTGAAGCTGCCTTAATATTAAGTTTTGTAGCCAGGTCCCTTACAGAACTACCCATATAGCCCTTCTCTTTGAAAAGCTCTACTGCCACATTTAATATTTTCCTTTGTTTTTCTTTAAGTTCCATCTGTAAAAATGCAAAAATAGTTATTCTGATTTAATCTGTTGTTTTTTTGATGCTAAAAGAAATAAAGTTTTAAAAACATTTCTTTTGGAATCATTTTACAGCTTCACACTTTTATCGTTTTCCTCGATATGACTAATTGTTCATAGATTTTAAGAAAAATTTACAGAACCGGAAATTTTGTCAAGTTAATTTTACGTTAAAAATAGTAATTTCGGAAATTTTGTCCATATTTTTTATAAATTTAATAATTGAACAGTTTTTGCGATACAGTCATCGATTAAATGATTAAATAATTGATGGCATTAAGAAACTGAGCCTGAAAATTGAGTTTCTTGATGTCCTTTTTTACAATTCAACCAAAACGAATCATTACCAAAAATATATATACAATATGAACTTAAACCAATATACTGTAAAATCACAAGAAGCCATCCAGGCAGCTCAACAGGTTGCAATGGAATTGGGCAATCAAAGTATCGAACCTCAACATCTCCTTGAAGGAATCTTTCAGGTGGATGAAAATATATCGCCATTTTTATTAAAGAAATCTGAAGCAGATGCTAATTTAGTACGGGAGCGAAACCGTGAAAGTCTTGAAAAACTTCCTAAGGTACAGGGAGGAAGCATTTATCTTTCACAATCAGCCAATAAAGTTTTGCTGGACGCTCCTAATATTGCAAAGAAAATGGGCGATGAGTATGTAACCATAGAACATTTGTGGCTCTCTCTTTTAGAAACAAGCTCTGAAGTATCCAAAATGCTGAAAGATATGGGCGTTACAAAAAGTTTACTGGAAGGAGGAATTAAAGAATTAAGAAAAGGAAGCAAAGCCACTTCTGCCAGCTCAGAAGAAACTTACCAATCCTTAAATAAATACGCAAAAAACTTCAATGAATTAGCTGCGGAAGGGAAATTGGATCCCGTGATCGGACGTGATGAAGAAATCAGAAGAGTGTTACAAATCCTTTCCAGAAGAACCAAAAACAATCCTATCCTTATCGGAGAACCTGGAGTTGGTAAAACGGCCATTGCTGAAGGGATTGCTCATCGAATTATCAATGGAGATGTTCCTGAAAATCTGATGGATAAAACATTATATTCATTGGATATGGGAGCTTTGATCGCTGGAGCAAAATACAAAGGGGAGTTTGAAGAGCGTTTGAAATCAGTAGTAAATGAAGTAACCAAGTCTGATGGGCAGATTATTCTTTTCATCGACGAGATCCACACTCTGGTTGGAGCCGGAGGTGGCGAAGGAGCAATGGATGCAGCCAATATATTAAAACCCGCTTTGGCAAGAGGAGAATTAAGGGCAATTGGAGCGACTACCCTGAACGAATACCAAAAGTATTTTGAAAAGGATAAGGCATTAGAAAGACGTTTCCAGAAAGTCATGGTCGAAGAGCCGGACACAGAATCAGCAATCTCTATCCTTCGTGGAATTAAAGATAAATATGAAGCACACCACAAGGTAAGAATCAAAGACGAAGCAATTATTGCCGCCGTGGAGATGTCTCAAAGATATATTTCAGATCGTTTCTTACCGGATAAAGCAATAGACCTTATTGATGAAGCTTCTGCTAAGTTGAGGATGGAAATCAATTCAAAACCGGAAGAACTTGATGTTCTGGACAGAAAATTAATGCAGCTCGAAATTGAACTGGCAGCGATTTCAAGAGAGGGCAACCAAACAAAAATTGACCACCTGAAAGAAGATATTGCCAAAATTTCTGAGCAGAGAAATGAAATCAATGCCAAGTGGTTGAAAGAAAAGCAGAAAAGCGAAGATTTAACTCAGATCAAAAAAGAAATTGAATCCTTAAAGCATGAAGCAGAAAGAGCTTCCAGAGCCGGAGATTATGCTAAGGTAGCGGAAATCCAATACGGAAAGCTTCGTGAAAAAGAGGAAATGCTTGCCAAAGTAGAGCTTGAAATGCAGAATCATCAGAATGAATTAATCAAAGAAGAGGTAACTGCAGAGAATATTTCTGAGGTCATTGGAAAATGGACAGGGATTCCTGTAACCAAGTTGCTGCAGTCTGAAAGAGAAAAATTATTAAATCTGGAGACCGAACTTCACCATAGAGTCGTAGGACAGGATGAAGCCATTCAGGCGGTAGCTGATGCTATCAGAAGAAACAGGGCAGGATTGAGTGATGATAAAAAACCCATAGGATCCTTTTTATTCTTAGGAACGACAGGTGTTGGTAAGACTGAGCTTGCAAAAGCATTGGCAGAGTTCTTATTCGATGATGAAAATAATATGACAAGAATTGACATGAGTGAATACCAGGAACGTCACAGTGTTTCAAGATTGGTAGGAGCTCCTCCGGGATACGTAGGATATGATGAAGGCGGGCAATTGACAGAAGCGGTAAGAAGAAGACCTTATTCAGTTGTTCTTTTGGATGAGATTGAAAAAGCCCATCCGGATGTTTTCAATACTTTATTACAAGTTTTAGATGACGGACGTCTAACTGATAATAAAGGACGTGTTGTTAATTTTAAAAACTCAATTATCATCATGACCTCAAATTTAGGATCGCATTTGATTCAGGAGAATTTTGAAAATCTGAATGAGGAAAATCAGGATGAGATCGTTGAAAAAACAAAAGAAGAAGTCTTCGATTTATTGAAGCAGACTTTACGTCCGGAATTCCTGAACAGGATTGATGAAATTGTATTGTTCCAGCCTTTAAGGAAAAAAGAAATCGGAAAAATCGTTCAATATCAATTGAGAGGATTTAATGATATGTTGGCTAAACGTAATATCATTATGACTTTCACTCAGGACGCAGTAGATTATCTGATGGATAAAGGATATGATCCGGCCTTCGGGGCAAGACCATTGAAAAGAGTTATTCAGCAGGAAGTATTAAACAAATTATCAAAAGAAATTCTGGCTGGAAAGGTAAATGACGGAGATAGAATCACTTTAGATTATTTCGTAGAAACAGGTCTGGTATTCAGACCAACTGAACAATAAAGTAGTTTTTTTCATATACATTATTTTTGTGAATAAGTGCTGCAGACTGGTCTGCAGCACTTATTTTTTTATTTTATCCATTCGTAGTGAAATATTAGTATATTTATAATCCAACAAATTAATAACTAAAAAAATCAGTATGAAAAAGTTAAAAAGAAACGAATTAAAGAAAATTGATGGCGGAATTGCTTCTGCTTTAATTATGTGCGACGAATACTGGAACTGTCCTACCGGCCTGTGTTGTACAGCAGGATTGGTTTGCAGAGATCCAAGACATTATGGATGCATCTAACATAAACGGAGATTTTCTCCGTTTTTTGACCAATATTTTTGCTACTTTCTATTTCATAACATAATGTACAATCCGTAAAAACACGGTAAAATAATAGTATAATTCCCTATCTATTATTGTGCTTTCTAACATATTTTTTTGCGAAATTTGCATATTGGAGAAATATTTCCTTTATAAAAAATTAAGTTATGAAAACAGAATCTACGAATGATCCATCACAAAATGGCAAAATGTCTAACAAACTGATTCAAAATCTGATAGACAATTATCGAAAAAACCACCTGAGTGCCATCAATGACACTTTAGGAATACAAGACGCCCACTCTATTTGGTTTGATCTTCCGAAATTAAAAAAATTCATTGCTACAATAGAAGAAGAAGCTGCTAAAATCAATCCTGATGCCTCGGAAGAAGATTTGGGGATCAGATTCTACTATGCCGCCTATCCTAAAAATGAAAATTGGAATATCATGGAATCACATATTGTACCTCAGGAGTATGCAGAAAGACATACTCTTGTTTTAATTCCTACTTTAAAAAAGACCAGTGGAAAGGGAGAAACTCTCGATTATGATTTCAATGCTTTACAATCAACAGATGAGTCTACAGCTCTGGCATTAAATGCCAGACAAGTCAAAGAACTAACTGATGATACTGTTGGTGAAAATCAGGGAACACTAATACCTCCATCACCCCTAACAGGAACATATTATTAATCACCTTTCATATTCTTAAACACAGCATGACTGAGATTCAAAAAATTTTTTCGTCATTCATGTATTGGGGAGAAGCTTTTGCAGCATTAGTCTCCCTGATTTATTTTAACCGTGAAAAAAAACAATCGTGGAAATATCTGGCGATTTATCTTGTCATTATTTTCCTATGTGAATCAGCCGTAAAATGGGGAGAAAAGCCACTTAGAATAGACAGAATAATTTTCTACAACTACTTTGTGATTCCATTACAATTTATATTTTTTTATTGGCTATATGCCAAAGAATCCTTAAAGAAAACAAAACTGTTCTATATCATGACGGGAGTATATCTTTTAACATATATACTCAGAGATTTTTTTTTCCCGGAAAAGAAAGTCGTCTTTTCTTTCAGTTACAATATAGGTTGCTTGCTCTTAATGGCTCTTGTTATTATGGAATATTATAAACAGGTTAATTCATCTGAAATACTCAATTTCAGTAAAAACAAAATGTTTTATATCAATCTGGGAGTAACACTTTTTTATATTGCCAATCAGCCATTCATGATCTTTAATTCTCTTCTTTGGAAGTATATAGAAATATGGGATATTTATTTTATATATTTCCAGGTTTCAGGTGCAGTTATGTATATTTTATTTGCAAGTTCATTTATATGGGGAAAACAGAACTCTTAATAACCATTATTTCATTCAACATCTTTTTTTTGATGTTTGTAGCAGCCGTATTTATCTATATCCGGAATTACAGACAGCGAAAAAAAGAATATCTGAATGAGATTGAGATGAAGAATGAACTCCATCAAAGAGAGCTTTTAGCTACTCAACTGGAAATTCAACAGGCAACCATGCAACAAATCGGCAGAGAACTCCACGATAACATTGGTCAGAAACTGACTCTGGTAAGTCTTTATGTTCAACAAATGCTATATGAGAATAAAGTTTCCGAAGCCAGTGAAAGAATTGATCAGGTTTCCCAAATTATCAACCAGTCTTTACAGGATCTCAGGAGCCTTTCAAAAACATTGACGGATGATAATATCAATCAAAAGGAAATTGTAACTTTGATTCAGGAGGAGGTTGACAATACCAATTCTTTCAAAAAATGTAATATTAGTTTTGAACACAATATTGATCAACTGGATCTGAGTTTCGTTCATAAAAATGTGCTCCTCAGAATTACACAGGAATTTATACAGAATAGTTTAAAGCATGCCCATTGTAAAAATATTTTCATCAGCCTGAACACTTACGAAAACATCCTTTGGGAGCTTAAAATACATGATGACGGAATTGGATTTGATTCTCTGGACTTTCGATCCAATGGAATAGGTCTCACCAATATGAAAAACCGGGCCAAAATTATTGGAGCAGATTTTCACCTTGAAAGCCAAAAAGATCAGGGAACCCAGCTCAATATTAACTTAAAAAAACAATCATGAAAAAAACAATAGTCATTGTTGACGACCACATATTGATTGCAAAAGCCCTCGAGGGAATTATTAGTAATTTTGCAGAGTTCGAAGTAATTTATGTCTGCGAAAACGGTAAAGATCTGATCCAGAAACTTGAAGAAGGAAATAAAATTCCGGATATCATTCTTCTCGATATCAGTATGCCTATTATGAACGGATTTGAAACGGCTGTCTGGCTTACCAAAAACCAACCCGATATTAAGGTGATGGCATTAAGCATGCAAGGAGACGACAATAGTGTCATCAAAATGATCAAAAGCGGAGCCAAAGGGTATTTGCTAAAAAATACGCATCCGAAAGATCTGGAAATAGCCCTTATCAGATTGAATAGTGATGGATTCTATTACCCGGAATGGGCTTCAAAAATTATATTTTCTAACCTCAATAAAGGCCAGGAAACTGAAATTACGATAAAAATCTCAGAAAGGGAAAAGGAATTTTTGAAATATACAGTTACAGAACTTAGTTATAAAGAAATTGCTGACAGGATGTGTTGCAGTCCCAGAACTGTGGAGAGTTATCGTGATCAGTTATGTGAGAAACTGGAATTAAAAACCCGTGTAGGACTGGCTGTTTTTGCAATTAAAAATGGATTTGCAGGGTAATTAAAATATTCTGTTAATTGAATAATTTAAAAAAATTATTTAACCAAAAACACATTATGATGAAATATCAAAACACAAAAGATTAATATTGCTTAAAAACCAATAAAAATTCAATTTAAATAAACAATACACATTAAAACTCCTTATTGATTATTAAATGTCTAAAAAAATATTAAATTAATTTGCATATTAATTTCAAATAATATAATTTCACATCCTTAACAAAAATAATGATATGAAAAAACTATTATTTGGAGCTCTTATGCTGGGCTTCATGTCAGCTTGTAACAGTGACAACATTTCAAATCAAAATGAAGAATCTGCTAATGCAGCGATAACCTCTAATGCTACAGATTTAAAAAGAATCTGTCCGTCCGAAGAAATGAGACAAGAGGCATTACAGAAAGATCCCACACTTAGACAAAAAGTTGCTGAGATAGAAGCTCAGGCCTCAAGATTTGCGAATGATGTAAAGTTCGGAAAGGTTCTTGCAGATGGAAGCGTTGAAATCCCGGTAATTGTAAATGTAATATACAGAACCGCAGCAGAAAATGTTTCTGATGCAAGAATCGCTGAACAAATTGACGTATTAAATGCGGACTATGCCGGTACAAATAGTGATGTTTCTAAAATACCTACAGAATTTCAAGGAGTAAAAGCCGGCGACGTAAAAGTAAAATTCAGATTGGTAAATACTATAAGAAAATCTACAACCAAAACAGAATGGAGAAGCACCAGCACGACAACAAATAAAAATATGAAAAGGGCATCTACCGGAGGAATAGATGCTACCAATCCTACCAACTATTTTAATATTTGGATTGTAGGTACTATGCCATCCCCTACAGGAGAGATTCTTGGATATGCTACCTTTCCTGAAAGTGCCGGAACCTGGGAAGATGGTGTAGTTCTTGGTTCTCGTTTCGTGGGGAAAACCGGAGCGTCTTCTCCCTTTAATCTTGGAAGAACAGCTACTCATGAAGTAGGACATTATTTAGGACTTAGACATATTTGGGGCGATGCAAATTGCGGAGATGATCTGATTGCTGATACTCCTACCCAAACTACGAATAATGTAGGCAAGCCAACTTACCCACTCTATAATACATGTTATGGCGTAAAAAGATCGGTTATGTTTATGAATTATATGGATTATTCTGATGATGATACATTGTATATGTTTACGGCTGGACAAAAAACAAAAATGCAGTCAGTGGTTGCATCTTCTGGTGCAAGATCAGGATTAAGAGTTTTGTAATAATCAATTTGTTTTAAATACCTAAGAAATCCATCTTCAAGTAAGATGGATTTCTTTTATTTTTAAATGTTATCCTAATTATTTTTACCTGAAGTCCTTCCTCATTACAGGAAGGATTTTTTATTCCTCATAACGATACATCCAACACATTTTCTAAACTTATTCATATAAGAAAATCCATTTTAATATGTAAAATTTTCTATGAAAAATATATTTTATTAAATTTTATACTAAAAAAAATAAAAACAAAAACAAAATATATAAATAAAATATTAAATTAATTAAAAAACATAATAAATACAAATAAGTTGAAGAAAAACCAATATTTAAAGCATAATAGTAACAAAAATCAAATAAAAGTAGAAAATATTTGCACATCACACTAATTTGAATTAATTTCACAATCCCAACCAAAAATAACATTATATGAAAAGAGTACTATTGGGAGCAGGAATTATTTTCCTCAGCTCCTGTAACAACGACATGAATTCTGTGAACGAACAAACAGCAGCAGCAGAAACACCAACAACACAAATTGCAGGTAAAAGAGTATGCCCTTCAGATGCAATGAGGGAAGAAATTCTACAAAAAGATCCAGCTGCCAGAGCCAGAGTAGAAGCTATTGAACAACTTACTGAAAAACGTCTTAACGACATTAAAGTGGGTAAGGTTCTTGCTGATGGTACCGTAGAAATTCCGGTTGTTTTCAATGTCGTGTACAATACAAGCAGTGAAAATGTATCTGATGCCCGACTACAATCCCAAATCGATGTTTTAAACAAAGACTTTGGGGCCACAAATTCGGATATCAACAATACTCCTGCTGAATTTGTACCTGTAAAAGCAGGAGATACTAAAATCAGATTCAAGCTGTCTAAAACAGTGAGAAAACAAAGCAGTACTACCATTTGGAATCCTGATGACAACAAAATGAAATCCTCAACAACAGGAATCGCTGCTACTTCTCCGGATAATTATCTGAATATCTGGATTGTTAACAAAATGACTGATGGTACACTTGGTTATGCTTATTATCCGGGAACAATTACTGCTTCTTTGGACGGAGTTGTTATTGCAGCTCCATATATAGGAACAGGCTCCGGTACAGCAGCGCCTTATAATTTGGGGAGAACAACAACCCATGAAGTGGGACATTATCTAAACCTACCACACCTTTGGGGATCGAGCAACACGGGTTGTCAAACCGACTACTCAAATGACACTCCTGCTTCACCTGGTCCAAATTTCGGAGTTCCGTCCTATCCTCTTAACAGAGTTTGTGGAGGAGTGAGCCGGTCACAAATTTTCATGAATTATATGGATTATGTAGACGATAAGGTAATGCATATGTTTACAGCAAACCAAAAACAAAGAATGCAAGCCGTTGTTTCTGCTTCCGGCCCACGATCTGGTTTAAGACTTTATTAAGTCTGTATTTCAAAGATACAGATTCATTACTATTTTTAAAAAAAATCACTTATTTCATTAAATATAATCTATCTCAGCCACTGAGATAGATTTTTTTTATAATTTTACGCAGTTTTAAATCAGGAACCTTAACGATGAAAAAAATAGTAATAGCAACCGGTATATTATTAAACCTATGTTGCTATCAGGCACAAGACACTTTACAATCCAGAAATCTCCAGAAAGACCTCGCTCTCATTAAAGTTGACAGCACAACTCACATTAAAACACCATTTTTTAAGAAGGAATGGGTAAAAAAATCTGTTGCTCCTGCCATTCTTTTTACGGCAGCCGCAGCAACCTGGGGGGAGAAAGAAAATATTCGTGAAGTCCGCAATCGTTATCTTCCTACCTTCAAGGCAAAGTATGATGATTATCTTCAATACGCTCCTGCTGCTGCCGTGTATGGGTTAAAATTCGCAGGTGTAAAAGGAAGAAATAATCTGGGAAGAGCCACACTTTCTTATGTAACAAGTTTAGCAATCATGGGAATTTTGGTCAACTCCATCAAATACACGGCAAAAGTGGAACGCCCGGATGGATCTAAAAATAATTCATTTCCGTCTGGCCACACTGCAATGGCTTTTACTAATGCAAGCTTTCTACACAAAGAATATGGTATGGTAAACCCAGGCTATAGCATTGCCGGATATGGTAGTGCAGCACTTACAGGACTTGGCCGTAATTTAAATAACAGGCACTGGCTTCCTGATGTTCTGGCAGGCGCCGGAATCGGGATTTTATCCACAGAATTAGGATATTTTTTTATTGATAAAATTTATAAAAACAAAGGAGACAATTTAAGTCTTTTATCAAGAATACAGGGAAATGACAATCCCTCTTTTCTTTCTATAAAACTTGGGACAGCCCTTGGAACAACCAACTTCCTGAAAGAATCTGATCTTGATGATAAAAAGCAAGTTGGTTTTGAAGGAGGATTGGAAGGGGCTTATTTCTTTTCAAAAAAATGGGGTGTAGGTGGAGATATCAGTTTCAGCAGTTTCCCTATCAAGCCGTTAAAAGCAACTTTAGATGATGGAGAAGATTTTGGAGATTATACTATCATAACACAGTCTTTAGGATTTCTTGGTGCAGGAATAGGTCCTTATTACTCTCATGAGTTTTCTGATAAATGGCAGCTTACCTTAAAAGCAACAGCTGGCTATTCTGCCACTGCAAGTGGAAAAGTTTTTATAAAAAGTGATAATGTTGATAATGCTACACATGAGCTTGAAATTGCAAGATATAAACCAAAGCCAGCCTTTCGTTGGAATACGGGAGCTTCTCTTACCTATAAATTCAACCCGGGACTGGGAATTACTTTATATTCTGACTATAATCAAATTAAATCTTCTATCCGATATCATTTTAGTGATGCTATAGAATCAAGTGAAGACCTTAATAACGAACTTAATAATTTGATTGCTAAAGAAAAGATCAATTATTTCACTCTTGGATTAAGACTCACCGCGTACTTTTAAAAAATAAAGCCTTCAGAACTGATCTGAAGGCTTTATTTTTTTATAAAGTCTTAGTATTATTTTCCGGAGTATAATCCATAAATAAATCTCCATCCAATTGTACTGATTTCACTTTTTTCTTGATCGGGATTACCAGATCCGTGAGCTTCTGATCTTTTTCCCAAACAGAGGGTGAAAAATGTAACTTCTCCGTAGTTCCATCCTCATAAGATAATATTGCATCAAATGGAATGGCAAATCCTCCCACATTGGCAACATTTACCGTAAGCAGGTCGTTCACTTGTGATGCACCTGTCACTTTCAGATCTATATAATTATTGGTATAAAACCAATTCTGGAAAAACCAGTTCAGGTTCTTACCAGATCCTGTATTCATCGAATTAAAATAGTCCCATGGAACCGGATGCTTTCCGTTCCAGTTATCCATATAATGATGTAATGCTTTTTTAAACACCTCATCTCCCAGATAATCTTTCAGTGCCAGGTAAGACAAAGAAGCTTTCACATAAGAATTGTTTCCGTATCCTGAGCCACTTACCTGAGTACTCATTGTGATTAACGGCTGATCCTGCTCAGCTGATGGATCATTAATCCATTTTTTGACACGGAAGTTTTTGTAAAAGTCTTTAGCTGCGGCTTCACCGTTTTCATCAATTCCGATAAGATATTCCAGTGTGGTGGCCCAACCTTCATCCATATAAGCATATCTGGTTTCATTGATCCCCATATAAAAAGGGAAGTAAGTATGGGCGATCTCGTGATCTGCAGTAAGTCTCGCATCTTTAAGATCATCAGGAATACTGCTATCATTGATCATCATTGGGTATTCCATATCAGCATATCCCTGAATGGCCGTCATTACATTATACGGATATTCTACTCCAGGCCAGTTTTTAGAAAACCAATCCAGATTATAACGCATCCAACCTACATATTGTTCAAAATCTTTAGCGCCGGATTGGTAACCTGCCTGCACACTGGCTCTTTTGGTTTTTAATTGTACACTGGCTGCATCCCAGACATAATGATTACTCATTGCAAAACAAAAATCTGTGATATGACTGGCTTTAAACTTCCACACATTCCATTTGTTTTGTTTGGTTACTTTCCCGGACTTCATTTCCTGTTGCGTAGCAATGTGCATCACCTGATCACTTTTCAATGAAGCTTTATATCTTTTCAGATATTCCGGTTGAAGAACAGCATCAGGATTCAGAAAATCTCCGGTCGCCCAAACCACATAATTTTTTGGAGCGGAAATCTCAAAACTATAGTCGTTAAAATCATTATAAAACTCCTGTCTGTCGGAATGCGGAAGCATGTCCCACCCGTTATAATCATCATACACGGAAACTCTTGGGAAAGAGTAGGCTACGTAGAAAGTTTCAGGATCAATTTGACCTTCTCTCCCGCTCTGTACTGAAAGCGGATATTCCCATTCTATTTTAATTTCTGACTTTGATTTTGATTTTAAAGCAGATTTTAATTTCACTTTTTCCACAGTACCCCAGTCGTCACTGTTGATATCATATTTTTCATTATTAACAACAAATGACTTGATCTTAAGTCCTGACGATAAAAAGTCATTGGAAACATATCCTGATCTTGGAGATTGTGGTTTGTGAAGATTATTGACAAATCGTATCGCTAAATCATTAAGATTATCAGGACTATTATTGGTATAAACAATAGTCTCTTTTCCGGAAACCGTCTTAGCTGTGGCATCCACTTTCACTTCTACATTATATACTCCCTTATTCTGCCAGTAGTTCTTGCCAGGTGCCCCGGAAATATCACGTGTTCCCTTTTCATAAGCTTTTTTGATATTTCTCGGCATATACAGTTCCTGAGCTGGCAACTGCAATAATGAAACCGCCACCAACATTCCGGAAAAAATTCTCTTCATAACGATCTTTTTTAGAGATAAGTATCAAAAATAGCGAAAATGTAACACAGAAGAGACATATCTTACGTAATAATATTTTATTACTATTTATTTTACATTAAAACCATACTATAAACGATCTTGTTCTGCTGTCTTTTTTATTGTTTTGGCATTTTTTACGGATTGATTTCCAAAATTGTATTTCAGAGAAAGTGTAAAACCCTGTGCATCGCCATAATCCAGATAATAATTATCCTGATTGGCATATTTTGTACTTACTTTTTTTCCTGTGGTTCTGAATATATCGTTAAAAAATAAGCTTGCTTCGAGCTTTTTATTAAAAAACTTTCTGTTCATCACAAAATAGGCTGACCATACTCCGGAAATCCTGAAAGTTCCCTGAATGCCCGGGGAGTTGTAACGGTGCCCCACTTCCATTTTCCAGTCACTGCTTTTATTCAGGGTAAAGCTGGTAGAAACATTAGAATCCAGATTCCAGACCTTATTTTTGTAAAGCGCCCCGTCGGTTCCCTTGAAATTGTTTTCATTATGCTCTAGATTTTCAGACACAATGATATTCCACCAGGGTTTCACCTGAAAGCTTTTATATAAGCTCAGCCCAAAAGCCTCGCCATTCTCAATATTGGTAAAATAATAAATAAGGTTGTGGGTACTTGGCTCCTGATATGAGATTTCCATTGACGGATAGATTTCTTTCCGGTAATACAAATCTATATTCCATTCCTTCCATGAATAAGTAAAATTCAGATTATGGGTAATTGTGGCTTTTAATTTCGGATCTCCCTGATAGTAGGAAAACAGGTTATAATAAGATTTGGCAGGATTCAACCATGAATAGAAAGGTCTGGTGATCCTTTTCCCGTAAGAAAAGCCAAACTCATGTTTATCATCTGTCGTGTATTGTGCATAAAAAGTGGGAAAAAACTTCCAGTATTTATTTTCATTCAGCTCATAAGGCTCGGAAACGATTCCTTCCAGATTGGTCATTTCAGCGCGAAGTCCACCTTTGAAACTCCATTTTCCCAGAGTATATGAGAGTGAAGAATAGAGGCCAAAATTATATTCTTTATAATCAAAAACACTGCTTTTTTCGGGTCTATACTGTAAAAGCCCGTTTTCATTATCAGAAAAATCAAGTGTACTTCTGGTCTTTACAAAGCTGTATTTTGCTCCCGATTCAAATTCCAGTTTGTCATTTTTCCATTGATAATCTAACTGTGAAGAATACAACTGAACATCCGAATTATTTTGCGTCTGAAAATTTTCTTCTCTCGGAGGCTGCCCGGCAAAGTTGAGATATGTATTCACATTCTGGAATTTATCCGAATTATTTCCGGCTAAATAATTTATCCAGGATAATTTACTCTTTGTATTCAGTTTTCTGTCCACCTGAAAGCTCAAAGCATTATTCGTAACACGGTTGCGGTGGTCATTGACCGTCGTATAATTGGATTCCGCCACATCCTGACTATTATAAATCAGTGTAGGCACATGATAGGTTCCGTAAGACTTCGGATAGAAAAACCCTGAATAGTTAAGACTCAAGTTGGTCAGACTATCCAACTCATATTCCACATTAAAATTCAGGGTATTCTGGTTAGTGTTTTTATCCTTTCTGTTCATGGTACTTATCCATCTTGTCTGGCTTTCCGGGTAATTGACGTGGTCTGTTCCTTCGCGGTAATAAGTTCCCAAACCTCTGAAATAGCTTGCCATCACCGAAAGTTTATCTTTTTTGTAATATTGTGAAAGTCCGAAAACCGCTTTGGCATATTGTGTCTGAATATATTTGGAGGTAAGAATACTTCTATATCCTTCAATCTTATTTTTTTTCATGACAATGTTGAGTACAGAACTACCCGATGCTTCATATTTTGCTGGTGGATTGGTAATGACCTCTACAGACTTTACCTCATCTCCCTGGGTATTTTCGAGAAGATTTTTTAGCTCATCTCCGGACAGCATTACTTTTTTGTCATTGATGGTTACCAGAATACCGCTACTTCCTTTTATTCTTAGCACATTATTATTAGTGGTTACTCCCGGTGTATTTTTAAGAATTTCCCAGGCATTCAAAGATGAAATATTACTATTTTCGACATTAAACTCCAGACGGTCTACCTTCCGTTTCACCACAGGTTTCCGTTTGGTTATAATGACCTCTCCTATTTTGTTTGATTCTTTGCTAAGAATAATTTGTAGAGCTTTAGTCTTTTCAAGATCAAGTTTTTTTTCAAACAGAGAATAGCCTTTATTCTTTACAACAATTTTTACGTCAGTTTCAGAAATGCCCTCCCATGTGAAGTTTCCATCAGCATCCGTTTTAAACTCAGTGATCAGTTCATTTTTAGAATCATATAATTCAATCTGTACTGCCTGAAGTTTTTCACTGTCGTTGTTCATTACTGTTCCCGCTAGTTTTTGCTTTTGAGCCAACAGCATTACAGGAAGACATAGCAAAAGAAGAATTTTATACATATCTGTTTTTTTTTATAATTCTGAACAATCATATGTGTTGTTCTGGTGTACAAAATTCTGGATTGAGCAGGAGAATTTCGGTTAACAGACGGTTAATGGCAGGTTAATGGCTTTTTCCCGTTTCAGTCGAAATCCGGACCTCAGGTTAATGAAAGGTTAACGTCAAAATAATCATCTCGTGAGAATAGCTAAAGTTTTATCTTTGTTTTAATGGTTTCCAAGAATAAATTTCTTATTTCTGTATTTGCTGCCCTGTTCCTTCTTTTACTGGGAATACAGGTATATTTTATGTATAAAACCTATCAGGTAAAGGAGCGGGATATTTACAGGTCAGTGATCGATGGCCTTCCCGCTTATACAGACACGGAGGAAAGTACTCAACGCGCTCAGGAGACAAAAGATGATGCCCTTCAAAAAGTTATCATTCAGTATTACAATAAGGAAATCAGCAAAAAGGATTTTATTAAAAATTTTACCGACAACAGATACGCAGTCAGGAAAAGACTAAGCCATTATATTGACAACCGCCTTCAAAAAGATGGTTATAAAATATCTGCAAGGATTGAATATACCTCTATTATCCATCTTCCGGACAGCACGAAACTGATTGACAAACCCTTTATTGTTTTTGAAACAAAAGAAAAAGTAAAAAATCCTAAAATAGGAAATACCAGTAGCTGGGAAACTACGTCCTCAAAAAAAAGAGACAGTGATCATAAAGAAATTGAAAGGCGCGATACTTTCTATGTGAAAAGCCAGATTGATTTTGAAATCACCAATATCAAAAGCATTGTCTTTAAAGAACTTGCTCTGCTGATCTTCTGTTGTATCCTTCTTCTTTCATGTGTGCTTCTGATATATATTTCAACCATCAAAAACCTCATCAAACAACAAAAGCAAGTAGAGGTACTCCATACGGTAGTTGATAATATTTCTCATGAGTTTAAAACACCTATTGCCACTTTAAAAATTGCTTCTAAAACCTTAAAAAAAGGTTGGAACCCTGAAACACTTCCTCTTATTGACCGGCAGATCTCCCGTCTTGAGAGTCTCGTATTTCAGCTTCATCAGGATGAAAATCCGGAGGAACCTGTTTTTATACAGCCAAAAGACTGGAATTTCTTTGTTCATGATCTGTCTTTTACTTACCCAAAGGTTGAATTTAAGTTTGACAATACCATTACCGGGGAACTTCCTTTTGATAAAAACCTGATGGAAACCGTTATTAAAAACCTGTGTGAAAACAGTGTAAAATATGGGGCCTCCATCGTTACTATCAATCTTACTACAGCCTCACAAAACTTACAGATTGTAGTTTCAGATGATGGACAAGGTATGGAAGCTAAAGAATTAAAAAATATATTTGAAAAATTCTACCGGATACAAAGCAACAATATCCACAACAGCAAAGGACTTGGGCTAGGTTTGTACATGGTAAAGAAAATCATAACCCAATATCACGGTACTATAGAGGTTTTCAGCCAACCGGGTAAAGGAAGCACATTTAGAATATCAGCTCCTTACGACACTGATGATCTTCCACAAGAAAAAACAACTACTGATGAAAACTAAAATCCTTTTAGCAGAAGACGATCCGGATTTCGGAATGATCTTAAAGCAGTATCTCGAACTGGAAGATTTTGAGGTCAGCTGGTTTCAGAATCCTGAAGGTATTGTCAGTCGACTTACCTCTTATTTTCCTTTCCATATGGGCATTCTGGATGTAATGATGCCCAATATTGATGGTTTTTCACTGGCTAAAATGATTTTAAAGGAAAAGAATAATTTTCCACTCTTGTTTTTAACCGCTAAAAATCAGAAAATAGATCGCCTAACCGGCTTGAAAATTGGTGCGGACGATTACATCTCAAAACCCTGTGATCCCGAAGAACTGGTTCTAAGGATCAAAAACATCATAAAAAGAACAACACCTGCAGTTACTGAAACCCTGATCAAAATCGGACAATATTCTTTAGACACAAAAAAGCTTTTGCTTTCCCATCCCAATGGAAATGCACGGCTCACCATACGGGAACAGCAACTTCTTGTATATCTTTTGCAACATAACCACTCTGCCATTACAAGAGATGAGATTCTCGATAATATCTGGGAAACCAATGACTACTTTACCGGAAGAAGTCTTGATGTCTTTATCAGCAGACTCCGTAAGTATTTCAGTGACGACCCTGAAATAAAAATCCAATCCCTGAGAGGAATTGGATTTGATATCGATTTTCCAGACTATTGATATATTAGAAAGAAAGCTCTGTAATTACCGGAAAATGATCCGACGGATACAATAAATTTTCGCGTCTGTCATTGATATGTCTGTGAGATTTTATTTTGAAGCCATTGGTAAAAATATAATCGATCCTTTCTTTAGGAACTTCATTCACGTTGAATCCTGTAAATGTTCCTGCCGGGCCGTAATGTTTTGTTTCTGAATGATAAAAAGTATCTTTCATGTTTTGGGACAAAATTTTGATGGGTTCTGAATCATCAGTCAGGTTAAAATCTCCGCTTAATGTGACAGGTAAATTCTTTGGATTAAACTCTTTAATTTTTTTCAGAATTAACTCCGAAGATTTTACCCTTGCTACATTTCCAACATGATCAAAGTGTAGATTCATGGCCAGAAATTCCTTCTTTGATTTTTTATCTTTAAATACAGCATAAGTACAAATCCTGTTAAGAGCAGCATCCCATCCTTTTGAAGGCTCTTCCGGTGTTTCAGATAACCAGAACGTTCCCGATTTTATTACTTCAAATCTATTTGTATCATAAAAAATAGCAGAAAACTCTCCTTTTTCTTTACCATCATCTCTACCAACCCCTATGTAATCATAATGCTTCAACCTGTTTTTAATATCTTTCATCTGATCAGGTAATGCTTCCTGAACTCCGAAATAATCCGGATGATAATACGTTAACAGATCGGTGACATCCTGTTTTCTCTGGGGCCATGAGTTCTCTTTATCTGATTCGACATTGAGCCTGATATTAAAACTCATTACGGTAAGATCCTGCGAAAATCCCAATGCAAAAAGCATAAGGAAAACAATTAAAAATCTGAAATTCATAGTTTATTTTATCAATTAGAAACAAAAATAAGACTTCTCTGCAATAGAAAAGCCTTACAAGTATAATAATAATGTTAAATTATTTCTTTCTACAGAAACAGAAATATTATTCTTTATTGAATTTAAATTCTCTTCCGCCCTCGGCAAGACTAATGGTCTTTTTATCTTTACTGAAAGTCAGCGTTAAATGACCATCTTCGAAAGTAAATGTATTATTTCCTGCATATTCCAGCGGAAAACTTTGCTCCCCTCCTGCACTTCCGTACAGCATCCCATTTTTATCAGTAAGTATTATTTTAAGCTTAGATTCTTTATTTCCATACGTTCCTGTAAAATCCTTTACATTAATTTTTTCCGTAGGCCTGGCATCAGAAGATGACCATTTGTTATTTTTCATATTCACATCCGGAACCACAGCATCCGGATCAAGGCTTACCTGATCAATTTCCTTTTTAGAATCTACTTTGAATGTCCATTCCGCATTTCTTTTCCAGACTTCGATCGGCAATTTCACTGTATTTGTTGTTCCGTCTTTAAATTTTATCTGAACAGTAGTAGGCATAGGTAGCTGCCCAAGATTTTCAACAGTAATCCGAGCTCCGTTTTTAAAGTCTCCATTAACATACTTTACCTCTTTAACCGCCTGATCAATTTTCCATTTATTGAAGAACCACCCTCTCCAGAACCAGTTCAACTCTTCTCCCGAAACATTCTCCATCGTATGGAAGAAATCCCACGGTGTCGGATGCTTGAAAGCCCAACGGTTAATGTAAGTTCTGAACGCTTTATCAAACTTTTCAGGACCAAGAATAGCTTCCCTTAAAATTCCCATCCCAACTCCGGGTTTAAAATAGAGAAGAGGACCAATACTTCTTTCTTTCATATTGTCTGCCCCTACCATGATCGGTTCCGCCGCATTATCATTCATCATATAACTTTGGGCTCTGGATACTTTTTCCTTGCTATAATATTCCCCATTATTAAATGCTTTCGTGGATAGTTCATTAATAAAGGTATTGAAACCTTCATCCATCCATCCAAAAACCCTTTCATTGGATCCCACAATCATAGGAAACCAGGTATGTCCAAACTCATGATCTGTCACTCCCCAGAGGTCTTCTCCTGCAGAATTCATATGACAGAATACAATTCCCGGATACTCCATACCTCCTTCATTCCCTGCTACATTTGTCGCATCAGGATAAGGATATTCATACCATTTTTGTGAGTAATGTTCTATTGCTGCTTTTGTGTATTCTGTAGATCTTCCCCATGCCCTTTCACCGGAAACTTCAACAGGATAAGCAGATATAGCCAGAGATTTTTTACCACCCGGCAGGTTTATTTTTGCTGCATCTAAGATAAATGCAGATGAAGAAGCCCAGGCAAAGTCGCGAGCTTGTTCAATTTTGAATTTCCAGGTCTTTGTACCTGAAGACTGGTTTTTACTCATCCCGGATTCTGTGCGAATCATTACCGTCTTATCACTATTTCTTGCCTGCTCCCAACGGTTATTCTCTTCTTTACTATATACATCTTTAGGATTAAGAAGCTCTCCGGAAGCTACCACATAATGATTGGCAGGAACTGTAATATTTGCAGTAATACGGCCATACTCGAGATAAAACTCAGAAGCTCCAAGATAAGGTAGTGTATTCCAGCCCATCACATCATCATACACACACATTCTCGGGTACCATTGCGCGATGGTAAAAATCTTCCCATTTTTCGTGTTCTGTATTCCCATTCTGTTTGATCCGTACGCAGGAGAGATAAAAGAATACTCAATTTTAATTTTTGCTATACCTCCTTTAGCCTTTAATTCTTTTGGAAGATCAATCTGCATTCTGGTATCAATAACCATATATTTTACCTCTGCACCATCTAATTTCACTGATTTGATTTTATATCCTCCATCAAGGTCTTCTCCATTTGCTCCGTTTCTGCTTCCTGAAAGCGGAATGACTGTGTTCCCCCGGGAGTTTTTTGCAAATAAATTCTGATCCAGCTGTAGCCACAAGAAGTTCAGTTGATCAGGGCTGTTATTTGTATAGGTAATTTCGGCTGTACCTGTAATCTCTTTTTTATCTTCATTCAGACTCACATTCAAGTGATAATCTGCTGAATTTTGCCAATAGGCATGTCCCGGTTGTCCACTTGCTGAGCGTGTTTCCGTACCGGTTTGTGGATAGAAAAAGGGCTTAAAAGCTTCTACATAATCGTACTTTGGAGTTTCCTGAGCAAGCACAGATCCTGAAAAAAGGAAGGATACAACTGCAGAAACTAAAGTTGGAAGTTTACAATTCATTTGAAAAAGTTTATACATAGGTAAAAAAAACTCCCGGAATTGTCACAAATCCGGGAGTCTTTTTTTATATAAATGCAATTTAATTTGATTTCTTTGCCTTTATCATTGCTTCCAGGGCATCCCACATTTCCCGGGGAATAGCCTCAAGCATGTTAAATTCCCCGGCACCCTGAAGCCATTCACCTCCATCAATGGTTACTACTTCACCATTCATATAGGCTGAATAATCAGATACAAGATACGCTGCAAGGTTGGCCAGCTCCTGATGTTCTCCTACTCTTCTCAACGGAACTTTCTTTTTCATATCGAATTTTTCCTGAAGATCACCAGGCAAAAGTCTGTCCCACGCTCCTTTTGTAGGGAATGGTCCCGGAGCTATAGCATTAAAGCGGATTCCGTACTTCGCCCACTCTACCGCTAAGGACCTGGTCATTGCCAATACTCCTGCTTTGGCACAAGCTGAAGGCACCACATAAGCAGACCCTGTCCATGCATAAGTTGTCACAATATTCAGTACTGTTCCGGGAGTCTTAGAATCAATCCAATGCTTTCCTACAGAAAGTGTACAGTTTTTTGTTCCTTTTAGAACAATATCTAAAATAGAATCAAAAGCAGAATGAGTCAATTTTTCTGTTGGAGAAATAAAATTACCTGCTGCATTATTCAAAAGGATATCAATTTTACCAAACTCTTTCAGGGTAGCTTCTTTCATAGCCTCTACCTCATCCCAATTTCTTACATCACATGATACACAAAGCACCTTACCGCCGGTTTCATCTTCCAATTCCTTAGCCGTAGTTTGTAGTTTTTCCAGATTTCTGGACGTAATCACTACTTTAGCCCCCAATTCAAGAAAGTATTTTGTCATCGCCTTCCCAAGACCGCTCCCCCCACCGGTTACAATTGCGACTTTATCTTTTAATGCCCCTTCACGAAGCATTGGTTTTGTATATAGACTCATAAAATATTTTTTCTTAAAAATAATAAATATTGAATGGATGAGGATTAAAATAACAGTATAAATAATGCCATAAATAATATTCTTTGTTTTTTTACCTAATTTTACACATAATAAACTTACCTGCTCATGAAAAATCCGGGAAAATCTGTTTTTCTGTTATTCGCAATCTTAAACTTACCTCTCAAAGCTCAAAAATTTGAAAAATTATATCAGTATGTACATCCGTTGATTGGAACTGAAAAAATGGGACATACCTATCCTGGTGCTACCGCTCCTTTTGGTGCTATACAATTAAGTCCTGAAACAGATACAATATCCTATGAACTGAACGGAAAGTATAATGGTGAAGTTTATAAATACTGTGCCGGTTACCGTTATGAAGACAAAACAATCGTAGGCTTCAGTTCTACTCATTTCAGCGGTACTGGACATTCTGATTTGGGAGACTTCCTTATCATGCCGACAGTGGGAAAACTTCAACTAAATCCGGGAACCGCATCTCAGCCAGAAAAAGGATACAGAAGCCGGTTTTCTCATCAGAACGAAAAATCAGAAGCCGGATATTATCAGGTCAAGCTGGATGATCATCATATTTTAGCAGAATTAACAGCCACCTCAAGAGTAGGTGTACATCGTTATACTTTTCCTAAATCTGATCAATCCCATATTATTCTGGATCTAATGGCCGGGATTTATAATTATGACGGAAAAAATGTATGGACCTATGCCCGTGTAGAAAATGATAATACCATTACCGGCTATCGACAAACCAATGGCTGGGCAAGAACCAGAACGGTATACTTTGCAATGAAGTTTTCAAAACCTTTCAAGTCTTACGGTCAGAAAAATTATGATGGTACGCAGGTATATAAAGGATTTTGGAGAAAATTCGACCAGACCCAAAACTTCCCCGAAATTGCAGGGAAGAACCTGAAAATGTATTTTGATTTTGATACTGATGAAAATGAAGCCATTGAAATAAAACTGGCTATATCTCCGGTAAGCCAGACTAATGCTCTGGAAAATCTTGAAAAAGAAACAGGAAATCTATCTTTTAATGAAATTAAAGCAAAAGCTCAGGAAGACTGGAATAAAGAATTAAAAAAAATCATCATCAAAGGCTCTGAGACTGAAAAGGTCAATTTCTATACTGCCATGTACCATACCTTTATCAACCCAACGGTTTATATGGATGTCAATGGCAAATATAAAGGATTGGATCAAAATGTTCATCAAGCTGAAAACTTTACCAACTACACCACATTTTCTCTATGGGATACCTATCGGGCACTACATCCGTTCTTTAACATCATTCAACCCAAAAGGAACAATGACATGGTGAAGTCTATGATGGCTCACTACAACCAGTTCTCTATGAAAATGTTACCAATATGGTCCCATTACGCTAATGACAATTGGTGCATGAGTGGTTATCATAGTGTAAGCGTAGTGGCGGATGCTATTATAAAAGGAAATTATGACGGTGATCCGAAAGAAGCTTTGAAAGCCTGTGTAGAAACTGCCAACAAAAGAAATTATGAAGGAATCGGACAATATATTGATCTCGGCTTCATTCCTGCAGAGAAAAGTGGAACCTCAGTCTCAAACACTCTGGAATATGCTTATGATGACTGGGCAATCGCTCAGCTGGCTAAATATCTTGGAGAAACAGAAATCTACAACCAGTTTATCAAACGTTCTGAAAACTGGAAAAATAATTTTGACAAGAGCATAGGATTTATGCGTCCACGCTTAGCTGATGGAAGTTTCAAAAAAGATTTCGATGTATTAAGTACTCATGGACAAGGCTTTATTGAAGGAAATTCATGGAACTACAGTTTCTTTGTTCCACAAAACCCTGGCGAACTGATTACGTTGATGGGTGGTAAGAAAAAATTTGCTTCAAAATTGGACGAGTTATTTACCATGCATCTTTCCGATGAGTTTTTTGCAGATACAGAAGACATTACGAGAGAAGGGATTATTGGAGGCTACGTTCACGGAAATGAACCGGCTCATCATGTTGCCTATCTTTACAACTGGGCAGGGCAACCATGGAAAACACAGTCACAGATCCGCCATATTCTGGAGATGCAATATAAAGCTACTCCTGACGGATTGGGAGGAAATGATGATGCCGGACAAATGAGTGCCTGGTATATTTTGAGTTCATTGGGTTTTTATCCGGTAGCACCGGGGTCTGAAGATTATTCTATCGGCAGCCCTGCTATTGATCAGGCAATCCTGAATCTGGAAAACGGAAAAACATTTGAAATCGAAGCCATCAATCAAAGTCCTCAAAATGTATATGTACAGAAAGTTCTTTTAAACGGTAAAGAAATTAAAAACTTCATCCTGAAACATTCTGAAATTATGAATGGCGGAAAATTGACATTTTATATGGGAAACAAACCCAATAAATAGAGCTTATTTTCAGGCATGAGGTATAAGAAAAGACTACAGGGTTGTAGTCTTTTTTGTTTTCAATAACTTGTTGATAAGTTTTGGCTAAAGCCAATGGAATATTTATTATTAAAAAGCGGGCTAAAGTCCGCTTATATTGATTTGACTAATTTCCTTCACATTTCTCTTTATATAATTTGATTCCATTTACCTGTTCCAAATCATTTAATTTTTTTAAAGCTGAACATGCCTCATTTACATTCTTCAAAGCTAATGAAATTGACACTACATTGTACAATGCATCTGTGTTGGTATTATCATCTTCATGTGCTTTATTAAAATAATATATTGCATTATCAAATTTTTTCTTGTTAGCAGCTTCCACTCCCTTGTTAAAATTTTCAAGAGATGTATTCTTATTTTTTATATTGATTACAATTCCTTGATCTACACCATCAGAAACCTTATTTGAAAAACCCAGACTACCACTTCCTTCTACTGTTTTACTACTGAAATGGTAAGGTATAATAATTTTTTCAAATTTCTCAAATCCTGTGATATCCCACATCTTATAATTCTTTTCTAAATTTTTTTTGAATAAATCAATGCCTGCTTGATTATCTTTACTCTGTTTTTTAAAATCGGTTATGACTTCAATTTCTTGTTTCTTAGGAAAAATTAAAATTTTTCCATTCATATTAATATCGTGAGTATATCCTTTATTCATATAAGCCTCCATCATTTCACTAATTATTTCTTTTTTCAATATTGGAGTTACATTTCGAGAATTAATTATAATTGAATCCCCTGTTGTTTTATCAGTAAAATTTTTAACAAGAGTAGAAGTTTTTACAAACCACATTTTCCTAATTTTATCTGGAAAAGTTATACCATCCACTTTCTGCATAACAATTAATGAATCAGGAGTAAGGCTTTCGATTTGAAAAGCTAACCTATCAGATAATACTATCAGATTTTTATCATATTTAAAATTTGTACACTCTTTCGTTTCTATAGCCCATGGATTACTATATTCACAAATTTTGTTTCCATTAATCTTCCATACCAAAAATCGGGAAGATGTTGGTGAAAGATCCCGGCTACCGTCAAGCATATTAGATTTTACTTTTGTCCATGAGGAATTTGACAATAGTTGAGTATTTATCTGTGAGTTAAATTGCAAAGAAACTGATAGAAATAAAATGAAGAAAAGTTTATACATAAATATTGGTCATTATTTTTTCTATGCAAAACTACATAAATTTAAAGCTAGAAAAAATATAAATTAAAAAGCGGGCTAAAGCCCGCTTCTATTGATTTGTAATAGCCTCCGTATCATCCGGACTATACTTTCGATTTTGAATTTTTATCCTGACTACTCCTGCACTTCAAAAAGCAGACGCTCTCCAAATTTTTTTTCAGCAATTTTTCCGTTATCATACACCAAGTGCCCGTTAACAAAGGTTTGGGTAACTTTAGAATGAAAATTCATACCCTCCAACGGACTCCATCCACATTTGTAGAGAAGGTTTTCTTTAGAAACCGTCCAGTCTTCATTTAAATCAACTAAAACAAGATCCGCCTTATAGCCTTCTCTGATAAATCCTCTTTTCTCAACTCTGAAAAGGATCGCCGGATTATGACACATCTTTTCCACAATTTTTTCAAGAGAAATTTTTCCTGTCTTATAATTTTCCAGCATTACAACCAGTGAATGTTGTACCAAGGGACCTCCTGACGGGCATTTTGTATATACATTCTGTTTCTCTTCAGCAGTATGAGGAGCATGATCTGTTGCGACCACATCAATTCTATCATCCAACAGTGCTTCCCAAAGTGCATCTTTATCCTTTTGAGTCTTCACAGCAGGATTCCATTTGATTAAGCTTCCTTTTGTTTCATAATCCTCATTGGTAAAAGTTAAATGATGTACACATACTTCAGCGGTTATTTTTTTATCTTTTAGAGGAATATCATTTCTGAAAAGCTCCATTTCCTTTGCTGTGGAAAGATGAAATACATGAAGTCTCGCTCCTGTCTTCTGTGCCAGCTCTATTGCTTTTGAAGATGATTTATAACAAGCTTCTTCACTTCTGATTAAATGATGAAATTTTACCGGAATATCATCTCCATACTCATCAACGTATTTTTGAGTATTGGCTCTGATGGTTGCTTCATCCTCACAATGAACAGCAATCAGCATTTTTGTATTACTGAAAATATTTTCCAGTGTTTCAGGATTGTCTACCAGCATATTTCCTGTAGATGAACCTAAAAAAAGTTTTACTCCGGGAACATTTCTTGGATTTGTTTTTAACACTTCTTCAAGATTATCATTCGTTCCTCCCATCATAAACCCGTAGTTTGCATAGGCTTTCTGAGATGCAATTTCATATTTGTTGGCTAACAATTCCTGAGTTACCGCATTCGGTACCGTATTAGGCTGATCAATAAAACTTGTTACTCCTCCGGCAATTGCTGATCTGGACTCAGTTTCAATATCTCCTTTATGAGTAAGTCCCGGATCACGAAAATGAACCTGATCATCAATGACTCCCGGAAGAAGGTATTTTCCGGAACCATCGATAACCTGATCCGCATTTTCAGAAATATCAGAAGCTACTTTAGAAATTAAATCATTTTCTATTAAGATATCGCTTTGAAAGACTTTTCCTTCATTGACAATATGCACATTTTTGATAAGGATTTTCATTGTACTTTTTTAGAAATTATAGATTTTGAGACAAAAGCTAAAACATTCGGGTTATAATTTGTGATGAGATGTGAAACATAATCAACAATTTCTAACTTCAGGTTTCTAACTTCTATAAAAAGCAAAATTAAGGTTTATGAATGAATTTTAATATCACTCATCACAAATCAATTTCTAAATATTTACATTTGCATAAAATTTTTCGAATTGTATAAGAAATTATTAGGACAGACAATCATTTATGGAGCAGGAGCAATAGCACCAAGGATCATTCTGTTTATCCTCAACCCACTTTTGATTTATAAAATCCCCAATGAAGGTTTTGCGATTTTCACCCAATTGTATGCATGGATTTCGTTTGTTAATATTATACTTTCATTCGGTTTTGAAACAGCCTATTTTCGATTTTCTGCTGAAGAAGGGAATGAGAAAAGAACCTTCAACACTTCGTTTTGGTTTTTATTTTTCACTTCTACCCTTTTTCTGACATTGTGTTATCTGTTTAATCAGCCCATTGCAGATTATCTGGGATATCATAACAACCCTGAATATATTAAATGGTTTGCTTTAATTGCCTTTTTCGACAATTTACTGGTTATCCCGTTTGCGTGGCTCCGCTTTCATAATAAGCCGATCAAATATTCTGCAGTAAGGATTTTTCAGGCTATATTTCAGGCCGTCTTTACCGCAGCTTTGTTCTTTTGGATTCCGGAAAGTGTATCCAGAAGTTTTGGATTAGATCAAAATGTAGATTATCCCTTCTTTAGTAATTTAGCAGGAAGTGCGCTGGGCTTTTTATTATTGCTTCCTATTATATTAAAAGTAAGATTTCAGTTCGTAAGCTCTCTCTTTATACGTATGATTCGATATTCATTCCCACTCATGCTGGCGGGTCTTGCTTTCATGGTGAATGAAAATTTTGATAAATCAATCCAGAGAAATCATATTTCAGACGAACAGGCCGGAGCTTATGGAGGTTGTTATAAGCTGGCAGTATTAATGACCTTATTTGTAACAGCCTACAGAATGGGTATTGAACCATTTTTCTTTAAACAAATGGATAAGGGAGATGCAAAGAAAACCTATGCTAAGGTAGCAGAATATTTTGCTTTTTTTGCATGTGCTGTTGCCTTAGGAATTATCGCCAATATCTCCTGGTTAAAGGATGTATTTATCCCTAACAAATCATATTGGATCGCCATAGATATCATCCCTATTATTGTTGTCGCCAATCTTTGTTTCGGGATCTACTATAACTTCTCCACATGGTATAAAGTAACAGACAGGACCAGCGTAGGAACCCTTATTTCATGGATCGGAGCAGGAATTAATATCGCATTAAATTATCTGGCATTAAGTTACTATCATAGTATGATCGGCTCTGCATGGGCAACTTTCGGAGCCTATGTTATCATGATGATTATCTCCTACGTTTTAGGCCAAAAATATTATCCTATCCCGTACCGGATGAAGAAAATGTCTTTTTTCCTTGTATTACTAGGATTCTTTAGTTTTATTATCGTAAAATATTTCAACTATAATATCCTGACCAGCAATGCTCTTTTTTTATTATTTGTCGGGATTTTAATCTATTCGGAAAAGGACATGATAGTATCAAGAATACGAAAGAACTAAATTTTGGTCTCTCTTTTGATCATTACTTAGCTTAAAAAATTAAACAAAGGCGTTAAAACATGATAAACATTACGTTTAAAAAAACGTTTTAATTATTATATTTAACAAAAAATAAACTACATTTAAACAAAAACATCTTTATACCATTTATGAAAATTATTGTTCCGATGGCTGGACGTGGTTCCAGATTACGTCCACATACCCTGACTGTTCCAAAACCTCTGATCCCGATTGCAGGAAAACCAATTGTACAACGACTGGTAGAGGATATTGCTAAAGTTGCAGGAGAAGAGATTGAAGAAGTAGCTTTTATCATTGGAGATTTTGGTCCTGAGATTGAAAAATCTCTCCTTCAGATTGCTGAAAAACTGGGTGCAAAAGGAAGCTTATATTATCAGAACGATCCTCTTGGAACAGCTCACGCTATTAAATGTGCGGAGCAATCTATGAAGGGTGATGTAGTGATTGCTTTCGCAGACACACTTTTCCGCGCAGATTTTCAACTGGATAAAAATTCAGATGGTGTAATTTGGGTAAAAAGTGTAGAAGACCCATCTGCTTTCGGAGTTGTAAAGCTGGATAATTATGGCTTTATCACTGATTTTGTTGAAAAGCCACAAACTTTTGTATCAGATCTGGCCATTATTGGAATCTATTACTTCAATAGTGCTGAGAAATTAATGGATGAGATCAACTATATCATGGATAATGATATTAAAAATGGTGGAGAATATCAGCTGACAATGGCCTTGGAAAACCTTAGAGCAAAAGGGGCAAAATTTACTTTAGGAAAAGTAAATGACTGGATGGACTGTGGTAACAAGAATGCTACAGTAGAAACCAATAGTAAAATTCTTGCTTATGAAAAAGAAGAAATGTCACAATATCCCGCTTCAGCAACAATTGAAAACTCATTGATTATTCCTCCTTGCTTCATTGGTGAAAATGTAAAAATCTCCAATTCAAAAGTAGGACCGGGAGTGTCACTAGGTAACAATACCACGATTGTTAATTCAAATATTGAAAACTCTCTGATTCAGGAAAACACGAGAATTAACCATGGAAACCTTTCTAACTCGATGATTGGTAACTCTGCCCAGTATTTCGGGGTTGCCAGAGAAATTTCACTGGGAGACTATTCGGTTTTGGATTTTCTGTCGAAATAATTAAGAACAGAATTTATTTAACATAAATAAGATATAATCAAACCACACAAAACTTTTTGTGTGGTTTGGCGTTAATATTGCAACGTAATTTTTAATTGAAAAGATCAAATACATGAAAAACTGGATACCACTCTTTTTATTACTTCTTGCCCTATCATCATGTAAGACCCGTAATGCTGTACAAAATAGTACATCTTCACGGGACAGTATTGCCAGCACAGAAAATACCAAGAATCCAAAAGACGTAAATGAACCAGTGAAAGACAAATTCGCTTTTTACGAACATGTAGTGGTTCCACTAAAGTTTGATCAAATTAAGATTGACAGTAAAGTTCGTGTAGAAACCGGCAACTATATTCCTCCGTTGGACGCAACCATCTATATTGAAAATGATAAAAAAGTCTGGATGAATCTGAGAGCTCTGTTTATCAATGTAGCACGAGGAATTGCAACTCCCGAAGGGATCAAAGGACAGGATAAAATAAATAAAGCTTATATTGACTCTGACTTTGATTATCTCAATCATTTACTGAATGTCAATTTCATTGATTATAAATCCTTGGAGAAAATTTTATTAGGCAGAACATTCGTAAAAATCAGCGATTCTCAGTTTACTTTGACTCAGAATGCACAGGGATATAAAATGGTTTCCAATGCCAACCAGAAAATTACCACCGACGAAAAAAACAGAGAGTATAAAATTGTTCTTCAATATGATACCAATTATGATCTATTAAGTATTAATCTGAAAGATGTTTTATCCACAGATGAGCTGGAAATCTCTTACAGTGAATGGAATGAATACAATGGCATACGCCTTCCTAAAAATGTTAAAATAATTATAAAAGGCTCAAAATCTAGTCAAATTTTACTGGAAAACACGAAATTTGACTTTTCGGGGATGGAAACACCTTATGTAGTACCATCCGGTTATAAGAAAATTGAGATTAAATGATTAAAAAATTTAGCTTTTTAATAGGTGTTCTTTTGTTCGGACTGCACCAAGGACAGCAGAAAAAAGAACAACTGCAGAAGCAGAATGCCGAACTTAAAAAACAAATTGCACAAATAAATACAGATTTAGCTAAAACAAGAAGCGAATCTAAACTTTCTATCGCCTACCTTACCAGCGTTAATCAAAAGCTGGTTTTAAGAGAAAAGGTCTACAATAACACTCAAAAAGAAAAGAGATTTATTGAAGACGATATTTATCTGCGTCAGCTTGAGATCAATCGCCAGAACAAAGAACTCGCTGTTCTTAGAAAAAATTATGCTGAAGTACTTGTCAATGCTTACAAAAATAAAGGAGTACAAAATAAAGTAACCTTCATCCTTTCTTCCAAAAATTTGGGTGAAGCCATCCGAAGAGTACAGTATCTAAAACAATATTCAGATTATCAGGATAAAAAAGCTGCTGAAATTACTGACGCTGCTAACCAGATCAAAAAGACCATTACCCAGAGACAAAACTCCATAAAAGAGAAAGAAAGTCTTCTGGTAAATCAGCAGAAAGATCTGGCGACCATTAATGCAGAAAGAGCACAGAAAGAGCAATTGGTGGCTGATTTTAAAAAGAACGAATCAAAACTTACTGCTGAGCTGAAACAGAAACAAACTCAGTCTAAAGTGCTGGAAGGACAAATCAGATCTATTATTGCCGAAGAAATCCGAATTGCAAAAGCTGAAGAAGAAGCCAGAAAAAAGGCAGAAGCAGAAAAAATACGTTTAGCTAAAATAGCTGCTGAAAGAGAAAAAGCAAGAATTGAAGCTGAAGCGAAAGCCAGAGCCGAAGCTCTTGAAAGAGAAAGAAGACTGGCAGAGGCTGAAGCCAAGAGAGCAGCAGAATTAGCCGCAAAAAGGGCTGAAGAAGAAAGAAAACGTAATGAAGAAGCCGCAAGAACTGAAGCCAATGCAAGGGATGAAGCCCGAAAACTTGCTGCTAAAAAAGCATCTGATGAAGCTGCTGCAAGATCTAAAGAAGCAGCTGACAAACTAGCCGCAGCAAGAGCCGCAGAAGCTGCTCTGGCGAAGAGAAAAGAAGACGACAAAAAAGCTGCAGAGACCAAAGCTATGACAAGCTATGGCGTTTCTACTGCATCCGGAAACAGTTTTGCTGATAACAGAGGAAGACTAGGGTATCCTGCAGACAGAGCCGGACAGATTACCCACCGTTTTGGAAGACAACCTCACCCGGTTTTCAAAAATATTACTGAAGAAAATAATGGAATAAAAATTTCTGTACCTTCAGGGACACGTGCCAAATGTGTATTCCCTGGGTCTGTATCTTCAGTACTGGCAAATAATGACGGAACAAAGACCGTCATCATTAAACACGGAAGTTATTTTACGATTTATTCCAACTTAGGAAACGTAAGCGTATCAAAAGGACAACAGGTTTCTTCAGGTACTCCTGTAGGAAGTGTTGCCCAGGATTTCGATGGCGCCTATACCCTTGATTTCCAAGTATGGAACGGAAGTACACCAGTTGATCCATTAGGTTGGATTTCATATTAAAAAAAGTGTAACTTTGTAAAAATTTTAAGAGATGAATACACTAACGATACTTGCCTTATCTTGGCAACACATTCTGATCGTAGCCATACTTTTGGTATTACTTTTCGGAGGAAAGAAAATTCCGGAACTAATGAGAGGAGTTGGTTCAGGAATCAAAGAATTTAAAGATGCGGTAAAAGAAGAAGATAAACCAGGTTCTGAGAACAAAACTTCTTCTACAAATAATAATTCTACCAGTAACTAAAATTCCTTATAATTAATGAATTTCACTGAGACTGCATGGAAAGTCTTCAATCAATGTATTGAAGACTATCACGTGTCTGATGACGTTAATACTCTAATTAATAACCCTTTCGAAAAAGATAGTTTGGAACGGATTTTGTATGCAAAGAACTGGATTGATACCGTTCAATGGCATCTGGAAGATATAATTAGAGATGAAAATATTGATCCGGCTGAAGCTCTTCAACTCAAGAGAACAATAGACGCCTCCAATCAGAAAAGAACTGATCTGGTAGAATATATTGACAGCTGGTTCCTTAATAAGTTTGAAAATATAACTCCTAAACCTGACGCAAAAATAAATACGGAAACTCCCGCTTGGGCAGTAGACAGGCTATCGATTCTTGCACTAAAGGTTTATCATATGTCACTAGAAGCTCATAGAGAATCCGCTTCTGACGAGCACAGAAAAAATTGCCAGGCTAAACTGGATGTTCTGCTTACTCAGAAAGAAGATCTATCAACTTCTATTGATCAATTGCTTGCTGATATTGAAAACGGTAATATTAAGATGAAGGTATACAAACAAATGAAAATGTATAACGATGAAAGTCTTAATCCAATCCTTTATCAAAAAGGGCAACAGAAATGAAAAGACTAGTTTTTTTTGGAGTACTTATCATATTAACATCTTCCTGCGCAACGGAAAAGCTTAATCTTTCTCCGCTGTCAAATAATTTTTACAGTGAAACAAAAGGCTCTGATTCTGATAGAGGCTCAAAAAAAGGCTTTAATATCAATATCAAGGAAAATGTAAATGCATCTGAGATTTCAAACCTGATTTCTACCTTTCCAAAGTTTAAGAACAACGGATTGAATGATGAAGTCACCAGTATGAAATACAGCTTACAGAATTATTTATATGCTATTGACGCAAATAATTCTACAGGAAAAAGCAGAGCACTGAAAAGTTTCGAAAAATCATACAAAAAAATCCAAAAATCAAGGCAAAAACTTGATAAGGATGATGACGAGGTTCTCAACAGATATTTGGTTCGCTTAAAAACCAATGTGTCTGTCATTGAAGATGCTTTGCCAGGAAGTTAAAAAACTAATTGAACAATCAATGATTAAAATTCAGGCGGAAGCCAATGTTCCAACAGAACACGGCACTTTCCGAATGATCGCTTTCTCCGAAAACGAAAACGACTGGATGCCACATATGGCCATTATTGCAGAAAATACAGATTTTTCTAAGCCCGTTAATGTTCGTTTTCATTCTGAATGTATTACCGGAGAAGTTTTCCATTCAAAAAAATGTGAGTGTGGCCAACAGCTGGACGCAGCCATGAAATACATCCATGAAAATGGAGGTATCATCATATATCTTCGCCAGGAGGGCAGGAATATTGGTATTATCAATAAATTAAAAGCATATTCTTTACAGGAAAAAGGTCTGGATACAGTACAGGCTAATCTTGAACTGGGATTACCAGCCGACGACAGAAATTTTGGCGTAGCCATCGAAATCCTTAATGTATTGGATGTAAAAGATATCAACCTTCTTACCAACAATCCTGAAAAGGTAAAACATGTAGTAGAAAGCAACGTACATCTTAACTCAAGAGTTCCATTACAGATTCCGGCCAATGAAATAAGTAAAGGATACCTGCAAACAAAAAAAGATTTCTTTGGACATCTTCTCGATGACAATGATAACTAAATAAATCAAAAGCTTCAGAATTTTTCTGGAGCTTTTTTATTTGCTCACATTATATGAAAACGTTCTGAGTCATTATCCAAACAACAGACCATCATAAATCAAAAGCCCCGGAAGAATAATTCCTCCGGGAGCTTTTTTTAATTATAAAAAACTGAAAAGATATTTCTTAATTTACTCGTACTGATGGTACATTAGAATCATTAAGATTGTAATATTTCACCACAGCATTATAGTCGCTGTAATCAACAGGCGCATTTGCTGATTTATTACTTGAACCGTTTGGATTAGCAGGAACAATGACTATTCTGAATGTTTGGTTATTTAAATAAGTCTGTGCTTCAGCAGGAGTCAGTGTATTCTGATCAAAATTCGCACGACTGGTAATATCTACATTTTGATTATTAAAAATAAAATTATAATCTAATTCTCTACCGTTTGATAAGAAATAAGTTTTCGGAATTTGCTGCCAGATAGCAGATGAACTCGAATTTGAATTAATATTTCTATATACTAAAAGAACATCTGTAGATTTTACTCCAAGCCCTTGAGAAATTGTCCAGTTCGCATTATTTGCTCCCGTAAAAGTCCCAGTAATATCTTTCATTTGAAAGTTGGCATTCTGCTGTACGATAACATCATCTTTATTGTCACAGCTATATGATAAGAAACCAATACCGGCTAATAATATAAATGGAAGAATTTTTTTCATTTCTATAAAAGTTTAGTTATTATTTATAATGCGTATTCAAATCATATACCAAAAATTTCAAAAACGTTGTTTTTGTCAATTTTTTTAATTGTATTTTTGTTCTTATTCAAAAAGTCATGAAGAAATTATTATATACTTCTCTCTTTATTGCTGCATTCATAAGCCCTAAAGTAAAGGCTCAGTACCAGCCCAAAAATACTTCTCCCGAAGATGTGAAAAAGGCTCAGCAATGGGTTGAAAAGACTTACAAAAACCTTTCTCAGGATGAAAAGCTGGGACAGCTCTTCATCGTTGCCTTATATACTAATAAAGGCGAGGATTTTATCAACCAGGTACGGAATATTGTAGTGAATGATAAAATCGGAGGGTTAATCTTAATGCAGGATGATGCTGCAAGGGAAATTACCCTTGTGAATGAGTTTCAGCAAAAATCTAAAATTCCTTTGATGATCGGGATGGATGCAGAATGGGGTTTATTCCAGAGAATTGCAACAGCACACAAGTTTCCGTGGGCCATGACATTGGGAGCGATTCAGGATAAAAACCTGGTGTACCAGATGTCTGCCAAAATTGCAGAAGACTGCCATAGAATGGGAATCAACTGGGACTTTGCACCGGTAGTTGATGTGAACACCAATCCCAACAATCCTATTATAGGGAACAGAAGTTTTGGTTCAGAAGTTCCTAATGTGATCAGTTCTGCCCTATCCTACTCTAATGGTCTTCAGGATCATAATATATTGGCTGCCATCAAACATTTTCCGGGACATGGTGATACCAGTACCGATTCTCATCTTGATCTTCCTGTGGTTTCCCATAATCTTGAGAGGCTTAATACTACTGAACTTGCCCCTTTTAAGGCATTAATGGATAAAGGGATTGGTGGTGTAATGGTTGCTCATTTGTACGTTCCAAACCTGGAATCCGGAAAAGGTATCCCGGCTTCTGTTTCTAAAAACATTATTACAGGATTATTGAAAGATAAACTGGGATATAAAGGTTTAATCATCACTGATGCATTAAACATGGGAGCTGTAGCAAATAAATACAAACCAGGAGAACTTGATGCCCTGGCATTCAATGCAGGAAATGATATTATGCTTTTCTCACAAGGTGTTTCTGAAGGGAAAAAACTGATTCAGAAAGCCATTGATAAAGGGGACATTCCCCAATCCAGAGTGGAAGAAAGTGTAAAGAAAATATTAATAACAAAATATTTCCTGGGACTTACTCAGTATACTCCTAAAAACCCTGAAAACATTAACTCCGATCTGAATAATGACTCTCATAAAATATTGGTTCAAAATCTTTATGCCAATGCACTGACTTTGATTAAAGATGATCAGAGATTGCTTCCAGTTTCCGGGAGACAGACAAAAGTATATTATGTTCCATTGGAAGAAGCTCCTTACCAGACTTTTGCCAACCGACTAGGATCAAATGTTATCATTAAAAAAGCTTCTGAAATCAATACAATTCCATCAGGTTCGACTGTCATAGTAGGTTTCCATAAGGATAATTCTACGGCTTACAAACCTTATAAAATTTCTGCAGAATCTAAAAAAGTACTTGCAGATCTTACTAAAAATCAAAAGGTAATCCTTACTGTATTCGGAAGTGCTTATGCTCTAAAGGATATTGATATTTCAAAAGTATCTACGGTTCTTGTGGCTTATGAAAACAACGACGATTCAATGAATGCAACGGCCGATGCTTTAAACGGAAAAACAAAAATCTGGGGAAGGCTTCCTGTATTAGTCAATGAACAACTGAAAGCAGGAATGGGTATAGACAGACCTATTCCTCCATCCATCAATAATACAACATCAAAATAACCATAATCTAATGAAAATAGGCATACTTTGCTATCCTACCTACGGAGGAAGCGGAATTGTAGCAACAGAACTGGGAATGTCTCTTGCTAATAAAGGATATGAAGTTCATTTCATAAGTTCGGCACTTCCTGCAAGATTAGATATCACCAATCCTAACATTTTCTTTCACAGGGTAAATGTTCAAACCTATCCGCTTTTTCAGTACCAGCCCTATGATATTGCTTTAAGCTCTATGATCTACAGGGTTGTAAACCTTTATAAACTGGATCTTCTTCACGCTCATTATGCCATTCCGTATGCATATGCAGCATTTACTGCAAAACAGATGCTTAAAGAAGATAATAATGATATTCCTTTGGTAACGACATTGCACGGTACGGATATTACGCTGGTGGGGCAACATCCGAGTTATAAACATGCAGTAGAATTTTCCATCAATAAATCAGATGCAATTACTTCAGTGTCTGAAAGTCTGAAAAAAGACACCCTTCAATTCTTTAACATCAAAAAAGAAATTCAGGTAATTACCAACTTTATTGATAATACTGAATTTGATGATTGCTCGGAATGTCAGAGAACTCAGTTTGCCAATCCTGACGAAAAAATTCTGATTCACGTGTCCAATTTACGTCCTGTGAAACGAGTAGATGAAGTACTGCAGATCTTTAAAAACGTTGAGAGAAAGGTAAAATCTAAGCTTATCATTATCGGTGAAGGACCTGACATGGAAAAGGTCAATCAGTTTCTTGAAGAAAATCCGGATCTTATTTCAAAAATTCGCCTGTTAGGAAAGGTCAATGATCTTTATAAAATTTTACAACTTTCAGATGTATTCTTGCTTCCTTCAGAACAGGAAAGTTTTGGTCTGGCAGCTTTGGAAGCTATGGCAGCTTACACCCCTGTTATCAGTTCCAATGCAGGAGGAATTCCTGAAGTAAATATTCAGGGAGAAACAGGATACCTTGCTGAGATCGGAAATGTAGAAGCGATGAGTAACTACACCATTAAGTTATTGAGCAATGAAGAGCTTTTAACCAAAATGAAGCAAAATGCGAAAGATCAGGCTATTAAATTTGATCTGAAAAACATTCTTCCTATTTATGAAGAAATGTACAGAACAACGATAGAAAAATTTAAAGGGGAGCTTACAAAAGCTTAATCCAATACAAGGAAGTTCTTTCAATCACATTGAAGATCAATTCCGGAAGGTTATTAAGTTCATCTTCAGCAGAAAATCAATTTGCATCACACGATATTGATCTCGGGAAAGCTAAAGCCACTAAGGAGGAATATCCACTCTATGTAAAAAACCTTAAAAATTGTCAGTTGTCATTCATTAAACTGAAACAAAAAACCTTCCATAATTTGTATGGGAGGTTTTTTTATTTTTATTCAAAAAAACAAAAAAATAGTATAAACAGAACATAATTTCTTATTTTAAAAACTGGATTTCTATGGAAAGGAATTTATACAGGACAGAGCCGGAAAATTTACCAGACATATAGATGAAAATATAAGGTTTTCTTTATATTTATTGTCACACTTATGACAGAAAAGCTACTTCAATATCTCTGGAACTATAAAGTTTTCAAAAATTATGACTTCAAAGATATTGAAGGAAATTCCATTGAGATCCTACACTTTGGAAAATGGAATAAAGATGCAGGCCCCGATTTTCTGGATGCTAAAATTAAAACCAACGGGCTTATTTTAGCCGGTAATATAGAGCTTCATATTCGTTCTTCAGACTGGATTTTCCACAATCATTCCCGGGATCCCAATTATAAAAATATTATTCTTCATGTCATTTTCACTTATGATGTAGAAATCAGTGAGCATACGACAAAAGGAATTCCTACCCTGGAACTGAAAGATTATATTGATGAAAATATCATTTCTACATACGAAAACCTCATCAACGGAAATCAATTCATTGCCTGTGAAAAAATTTTCAAACCGGAGAAAATCCCTTTCAATTTTCACGAAGGAAATATTCTGAAAAAACTTGATGAAAAATCGCGGGAGCTTGAACAACATTTAACCCGGTATAAAAATGACTTCGAAGCAGTTTTGTTTCACAGCTTTGCCTATTCTTTCGGATTGAAAGTAAATGCTCATATCTTCAGACAAATCGCTGAAAGTATTGATTATAGTATTATTAATAAAATCCGTCAAAATCCGTTACAACTGGAAGCGCTATTTTTTGGAATTTCCGGGTGGCTCAATCATCCTGAAGATGTATACATGAAAATTCTAAAAAGAGAATTCGAATTTATAAAGAAGAAGTTCAACATTTCAGATTTGCAATTTTATCCTAAATTCCTAAGATTGAGACCTCCCAACTTCCCTACCATACGATTGTCTCAACTGGCAGACCTCTATTACAAACATCAGAATTTGTTTTCAAAAATCATTAAAGTAGAAAATACAGATCAGTTGTATGAAATTTTCGCTTCAGTAAAAGCTTCCGAATATTGGGATTTTCATTTCAATTTTGGTACAATTTCAAAAATGCAGCCTAAAATATTGAGCAGAGATTTTATTGATCTTGTCCTTCTCAATACCGTTCTGCCTTTAAAATATTCCTATCACAGGTATCATCATGAGGAAGCGGCAGATCAAATTATTGAATTTTATCAACATGTTGCAGCAGAAAAAAATTCGATTACCAAAGGCTGGAAAAAGCTTGGCGTGAATATTCATACGGCATTGGAAAGCCAAAGTATGATCTACCATCATAAAAACTATTGCGAACATAAAAACTGCCTTGCATGTAGTATCGGATTTCAAATTTTAAAGGAATAAAAAATTCCCGCACATAATCCAAGGCTAGTCATTAGAGATGATGAACTAAATTTATAGTGTATCATCAGATCTGTGTCAACGCTCGTGAAAGGCCTTTATCAAAAAAATTGCGTATCTTGCAGTATCAGATTAAATAAAAAATCTTGAAATGCTAAGTAATATCCGTCATAAAATGGAAAGAGAATGGTTTGGTGTTCTGACAAGAATGGGCGCTAAACTGGGAATTCCTGTTTCTAAATTAAGGGTTTTCTTTATCTACTCTACTTTTGCCACTGCCGGTTTTTTCTTTCTGATTTATTTGGGATTGGCATTTACCCTTTGGATTAAAGATATTTTCATTACAAGACGACCGAGCGTTTTTGATTTATAATTATGGAATTTTTACCGATTACTTATGCTGAGGATGATAGAGTTCAGGAAATCTATAATTCTTACATCAGCACTTTTCCTGTAAATGAGCAAAGAGATAAAGATCAATTTCTGGATTTATTTTCGAATCCACTGGTTGACTTTATGTCTGTGGTACATGAAGAAGAACCTATTGGATATCTCATCGTTTGGAAAATGAGTTCGTTTGTTTTTGTGGAACATTTTGAGGTTTTTGAAGCCTTCAGAAGTAAAAAACTAGGATCTCATATTGTAAGTCACTTAACTGAAAATTATCCGAAAGTTATTTTAGAAATTGAACCTGCTGATTTGAGTGAAGATGCTGCCAGACGTTATTCTTTCTATCAAAGGAATAATTTCAGTCTGATTGATACAGCACACATTCAGCCAAGCTATGGCGAAGGAAAACAATCTTTACATTTATGGTTGCTAGCCAATTATGCTCCTGATGATGTAGAAGAGCTCAAAAAAGAAATTTGTGATATTGTATATCCATAAAATATAAAACGCCGGAGCAATTCCGGCGTTATTTTTTATTGTATATATAAACAGCAATCTGCTTGTACAGTATCATTTAAGCTTTGGCTAAAATCCACTCCTCTCATGATGGTACTATATAATAATGCTTATTCTCCCCCATTAAGCCTTTTTAGTTCACCTCATATTCCAGCTTTATGGTAATGCTTGCTTCTTTTTCTTTAGAAGAAGTATTAAAAGTGCCCCCGTAAGAATAATCTTCATTTGAATTGGGAGCCGTAATCTGGATCACACCCATTGTCGCTTTTTTAAGATTACCTAAACTACTTCCTGAGTTTTCAGCAATTTTTTCGGCACGCTCTTTAGCATCTTTTGTTGCTCCGGCAATCATTTCCTGCTTTACAGTTGCCAGCTTTGTATAAAAATAAGAAGGTGAAGAGGAAGTAAACTCTATTCCACGGTTAATGATTTCAGTAATATTTCTGGATAAGTTTTCAATTTTACCAACTTCTTTACTTTCGATGGATACTTTCTGAGTCAGATTATATCCTGAGAATTCTCCCTGTACATAATTCCCGTTTGCATCGTTATAACTTCTGAATTGCTTTTGGATATCTACTGAAGAGAACACAATCTCACCTTGTTTAATTCCTTTTGAAACCAGATAATCATTGATCACTTTTCTATCCAGCGCCAGCTCGTCATAAGCAGATTTTAAATCAATATTGTTTTTAGAAAAACTTCCTGACCAGGTGATCAGATCTGAGGTAAATTGTTTAGTTCCAAGACCGGTTACTGAAATCGTATTTTCGGATTTATTACGATTCTTGATGGCATTTCCTAAAAATCCCAGACCGATAATGAAGCCTAAAGCCGTTACCACCGCTACTGCAATATTATTTTTATTCATAAAATTTGAGAATTGGGTTTTGTTTTACACAAATGCATCAATTTTTGTTCCAGTATTTTAATTTTTAACATTGAAATCCTGAAAAGGAAAGTTGAGAGGAAAGAGTTTCAAAACTGTTTACTTTTTATCCTGCTGTAGCCTTTGCAAAAAAAGAGGAATTGTTTCTTCCAACCTCAACAAAACTCCTGCAAGGTTTCTTGCTTTTACATAGGTTCGAACCTGAGGTTTTGCAACGAAAGAGAATTCTATAAATTCTGAAATTCTGGCGGCTGGAATTCCTGCTTTTACAAAATAATCATCTTCTACTCTATTTCTAACCCACAAAATATGCTCCTGTAGATCATCATATCTATATTGCCTTTTTTGTTTCTTGGCTTTACCACTGATCAGATCGTATAGTCCCTGTACATTCAGATTTCCCAAAAGGATAGGTAAAAGGACGCTTTTCACTTCTGCAGGTTTTTCTCTCATTTTTCCAACAGGCTGCGGAAGGCCTACTGCATTTCTTACCTGTTCTCCTTTATCAATTTTGGCAACGATTCTTGAATCCTGTTCCAGATCACCCGATAGCTTTTTTACGATTTTCACTTCGCCGATATCTTTGGGAATCTGGAACAGTGTAATGAGCAATTGGGAATTAATACCGTCCGTAAGAACTGTTTTAGAAACTCTCCTGAAATCTTCTTTCACAAACCTTAGCTCATCATTGGGAGAAGCATCAATAGAAAACATTCCTTGTGAATTGGAATACGTTTTTTTATCAGTAGCCATATTAACAATGGTCACAGCACTTAAGCTCCCACCACTCTCATCAATAACCTGTCCTGTTATTGTTTGTTGAGAGAAAATATTTGCAGATAGTAGAAATAATATTGGACATATCCATAATTTGATAAAAACTTTCATAAATATTACTTCCGGATTTGTGGTGTACGGTAGGATGAGATTCTTATCAAAACAAAACGCTGGAATCTATATAGATCGGCATCGCTACAATATCCATATTTCAAGATTTTCTTCCTTTCAAAACCTCCGGCAAGAACATAAGAAATGAAATGATCTATCAATGGTTTTTCTATTTTAAGGTGGGTAAAATAATCATCTCCGAGACTTGCTTTGATATAATTTATTAAATCAACATCATCCCATTTATCCTTAACTTTCCCAATAGAAAACCCCTCTCCTTTTGGCTGTACAAACTCTCCGGGTCTTGCCGCTAATACTCTTGGGTCCGATTTCTGAGCAATGTAGCGATCTATATCTTTCGTGAGCTTTTCAACCTTTTTAGGTTTATTATAGCTTCTTGAATCTATTTTTAAATTTCCTGTAAGCCCCTGTTTCACTTCTACTTCAGGAATTTCTATCGTAGTACGTACCAGACTCACATTGAGGGGAGATTGTATATTTTCCTGAGATATCTTTTTGGATAAACGGTCATACCCCGCTTTTATAAAACGCAGTTCATCACCCGCCCTTCCGGAAATCATAAAATGCCCATCACTGTTGGAAAGTACCATTTCATCGGTTCTTATATTGATCACATTGACATCCTGCATTTCCGTTCCGTTCTCGGAAGTTATTTTTCCGAAAATATAACTTTGGGCATGGGTTTTAATAAAAAAAACAAGGGAAAGAAAAAAGAATAGTTTAAGTTTCACAGGCTATATTTTACCAAACAAATCTAAAGTTATTTTTACATTATACCATAAGTTTAACCACAGTTAACGTGTTTTAATATTTCTTTTCTGTTTTTCTCTTTGAAACTGTTAAATAGCCTATTCAAATTGTTAAATTTTATTTTAAATTTTAGTTAACTTGCAGTCTCAATTCGACCTTTTACAATGCAAAATTCTTATACAGTCATCAATGCATCTGCAGGATCAGGAAAAACATATGCCCTGGTCCAAAGGCTTCTGATGATCTGTCTCCGTTATCCTAATCAACAACAATCGATCAGGAATATTCTCGCGCTTACGTTCACCAATAAAGCAGCGAATGAGATGAAAGAAAGAATTTTATCCTGGCTGGGAAACTTTTCTAACTCTGATTTCGCCGGGAATACAGATCTTAAAAATATACAGAAAGCCTTTGAAGCTGAAGGGTTGAAAATTACAATTGACGAACTTCATGTTCGTTCAAAAAAACTGCTTGACTATATTCTTCATAATTACTCTACGTTGAATATCGGAACGATTGACCGTTTTAATTCAAGACTGGTAAGAAGTTTTTCTTACGAATTGGGATTGGCAAAAAATTTCAATCTTGAAATTGAAGCTGAACCATTCCTGATTGAAGCTGTAGATAAAATGCTTGATCAGATTGGTGAAAACGAAACAATTTCCAATTCTTTCATGGATTATGTAGATTATAGTCTTGAAAATAATGAAAGAATTAATCTCAACAAAAACCTTTATGATTCTGCAAAAGAATTTGTAAAAGATATTCATTATGAGCATCTGAAAAATAACAGCGACTTTGATGATGTTCATTACGAAAATATAAAAAATACACTCCGTAAAGAGATTGTTCAGAATAAAAAACAAGCAGCAGAACTTGCTGCAAAATCTATCGACCTATTTAAGTCAAGGAATATCGAAATTGAAGATTTCGCCCAGGGAAAAAACGGTATCGGAGGATTTTTTACGAAAGTTATTGATTTTTATCAACAGAAAAGAGCCGGATTTCCTTTTCCAACCACACAGGAAGAATCTGTAGTTAACAATTACAGAAAGGGAGCTTCTTCAAAATCCAAACATAAAGAAACGGAAATTTTTGAAATCCTTGATCAGCTTCTTGAGAACAGAATGCAGCTTATCCTTACGTATATTGAAACCCAGAAGAAGGAGAAAGTCTTATCTGCTCTTCTTCCCCTGAAGGTCAATAAAGATATTCAGGATGAACTTAAAAAAATTGAGGAAGAAAATGATCTTGTGCTGTTGTCCAAATTTAATATCCTGATCAATGAAAATCTTAGAAATGAGCCTTCTGCTTTTATTTATGAAAAAGTAGGTTCACAATTTCAGCACTATTTCTTTGATGAGTTTCAGGATACTTCGGAGCTTCAATGGCAAAATTTTGTTCCATTGAGAGATCATAGTGTTTCTTCGGAATACACTTCATTTACATTGGTGGGTGACCCTAAGCAAAGTATCTACAGATTCCGGGGTGGTGAGAGTAAGCTGATGCTGGATATTATTAATAAGAAAGAATTTTCGCCCAAAGAAGCAGATCTTCTTGTTTTAAAAGATAACTGGAGAAGTGCCAGAAATATCGTAAAGTTTAATAATGAGCTCTATAGATTTCATTCCGAAGGGTTGGAGGAAGAACATAAAAATATTTTTGGAACCGATGCTGAGCAAAGTCCAAAATCTCAACTGGAAGGACGGGTAAAAGTAAACTTGATTGAGAATCTTACCAACGAAGAGTTTTATGATGATACTTCAGAAAGAATGGGTAAGGATATTCAGGAATGTCTGGACAATGGCTTTACGTTTTCTGACATCACCATTCTCTGCCGCGGAAATTTTGACATCTTCAGCTATTCTCAAAAACTGGGTAATCTGAAAGTAAAGTATCGAGGCGAAGAAACCAATATTAAAACAATTTCTGACAAAGGACTTACTCTGGAGCTTTCCAATACATTGAAAGGAGTTATAGAATTTCTGAGATGGGAAATCAATCCTAAAAATAAGTCGTGTCTGATCATGATGATGTACTATCTGAATACACTGGGTAAAATTCACATGGCAGATTTCACGTTGGAAATGAAAGAGGTTCTGGAAATTGAAAGCCATGAAGAAATTCTTCAGTTTATTCAGCAAAAGTACTCGTTACAGCTTAAACAGGACAATTTCCCAAGATTTAACCTGTACAATTTTATAGAATATTATATCAATGAATTTTCTGTTGAAAATAAAGAAACCGATTTCCTTCTCAATTTTATGGAAATGCTTTTTAACTTCACTCAAAATGCAGGAGCAAGTACGAAGGAATTTTTGAAATATTGGGATGAAGAAGCTTCATCTTACACCATTCAGGCGTCTGAAAATATTGATGCCATCCAGATTATGACCATTCATAAGTCTAAAGGACTGGAGTTTCCCGTTGTCTTTATTCCTATGATGAATAAGAATCGCGACAGTGAATTTACCAATTGGTTTGACACGAGTGAAAGTGCTGCTTTAAAATCTGTGAATATCAACCAGTTCAGCAAAAACCTGGAAGCGTATGACGAAGAAATTCAGGTATTCAACAAGAAAAACTCGTACAAAAACCTTATTGATCGGCTATGTCTGCAATATGTTGCCACCACCCGACCTGTGGAGCAGCTGTTTTTCTATATTCAAAAAGCCAACAAAACATCCAATAACCTGGAATTACTGGAATTCCTTCAGACAAAAAATACTGAAGAAGCCAATGAGTTTGATTTGTATGAAGTGAATCCTGAGATGTTGAAGAAACATTCCCGGGATAAAAGTTCACCATTTAAAACACAAAATATTCAAAACCTGAAAAATGTAAATGAAAAGAGTACTTCCATAAAAATTGCTACTCCCTCAAAAAATTATCAGGTAAGAAATGAAAAAGTAAGAATCGGACTTTTCGTTCACGAACTTCTTTCCAAAATCAATACCGAAAAAGATATTTCCAAAGTATTGGAAGGCTATGCTTTAGAGGGGCAGATTACTCTGGAAGAAAAGAGTGAAATTCAGGACAAACTGGAGGAAATTGTCAGAACTTATGCTGAATTCTTTGACGAAAAATGGGAGGTCATCAACGAAAAAGATATTATGATCTCCGAAAATGGTAAAAGTTATATTTCAAGACCCGACCGTATTTTAAAAAGTGATGAAGGATATATTATTGTTGATTTTAAAACCGGGGAGGAAAAAATGAAAGATGAAGCGCAGGTTGAAAGGTATAAGAATATTCTGGAACGCCTGGGTAGAACAGTTCTGAAAACACAGGTTATTTATCTTTAACTTTTAATCCGGCCATAGCAATGGTATTTTATAATTTGTATATCTTAGATTAAAATATAGAGATACCAAATTACTATGGAGATGCCCACTTTTACCCGATCGAGGCAATTGAACAAACATGATATCAGAACTTTAATTCTATCTTCTTTTGGGGGAATGCTGGAATTTTATGATTTTGTGGTGTTTATTTTCTTCGCCAAAATTATAGGAGATCATTTCTTTCCGCCGACCTTAGATTCTTTCTGGGCTTCGATGAATACTTACGGGACATTTGCAGTAGGTTTTTTTGTAAGGCCAATAGGAGGAATGGTAATGGCACATTTCGGAGATCTTTTCGGAAGGAAAAAAATGTTTTTCTTATCCATTGTTCTGATGGTGTTTCCAACATTAGCCATAGGCTTTTTGCCAACCTATCATCAAATCGGTTATTTAGCCCCCATACTACTTCTTGTTGTACGAATTTTACAAGGATTTGCTATTGGTGGAGAAATTCCTGCAGCATGGGTATTTGTGGCCGAACACGTCCCAAGAAACCGTGTTGGACTAGCAGACTCCATGATTACCGCCAGTCTTTCTATGGGTGTATTATTGGGCTCTGCCATTACTCTTTATATCAACACCTCTTTTTCTGCGGAAGAAATTTCTAGCGGGGCCTGGAGGTATCCCTTCATTCTGGGTGGCATATTTGGCATCGTCACCATCTTTCTCCGAAGGTATCTTAAAGAAACTCCTGTTTTCATTGAAATGAAAGAGAAGAAGACTCTAAGTGAAAAAATACCATTGCAAAAGATCTTTCAATCTCATTTGCCGGATATCAGTTTTTCAATTCTGCTGACCTGGATTTTTACAGGATGTTCTATCCTTCTTACCCTGATGATTCCCAACTTAATGAGTGATTTTTTTAATATTCCAAGGAAGGAAGCAATCACCATGCAAAGCTATACCTTGATTACCATTAGTCTTGGAGCTGTCCTGGGAGGGATAATGTGTGATCAAAAAGGAGCGGGCCGGATGCTCATTCTATGGAGTATGTGTTTTGGGATCTGCAGTTGGTTCTTTTTACAAAAGCTCATCCATATGAGACCTGAAGGTTTATCAGTATTATACGCTACAACAGGGTTGTTTGCCGGCGGGGTGCTGGGATGTATTCCTTATATCATGATCCACAGATTTCCGGCTTCCGTACGGATTTCCGGTATCTCATTCTCATACAATTTAGGTCAGGCTATTTTTGGAGGTATCACTCCGATGATTATCATTCTCATGGCAAAAGATTACCCGCAGGGAATAGTATTTTATGTATTATTTCTTGCTATACTGGGAGTGTACCTGGGTTTTCGCACTATTAAAAAAAATAAGAAGTAAAATTTCTACCAATAAAAAACCGCTATTTCATTGAATAGCGGTTCTTTTTATATTTTTTGCAAAGGGGTTCTTAACCTTAGGCAGTTGGATCAGGAGTAAATACTCTCTGAGACAGTTCCTGGTCAAAAAGATATAATGCAGATGGGTTATCGCATACCATTTTAATCTTTGTCACATACTGAGAAGCACTTGCTTCCTCTTCTACCTGTTCGTTGATGAACCACTGTAGAAAAGATGTCGTTGCAAAATCTCCTTCTTCATTGGCATTCTTTACAATATTGAAAATACTTTTAGTTACAATTTTCTCATGTGCTAATGCTTTCTCGAAAATATCCGTAGCATTTTCGAACTCATGTGGCGGTTTTGCAATTTCCCCGATGATGATTTCTCCACCTACATCATTCAAATAATCAAACATTTTATCTGCATGCATCAATTCTTCTTTGCTTTGTACTCTGAAGTAGTTGGCAATTCCGTCAAGATCCTTTCCTGAAAACCAGGCAGACATTGAAAGATAATATTGAGCGGCATATTGTTCGTGAGCTATTTGTTCATTAATTAATTTTGCAATTTTTTCGCTAACCATAAGTATTAAATTTATAGTCAAAAATAAGGAATATATGCCCGAAAACAAAAGCTTTACTTAAAATTAATACAAAAAGGATGGAAAAAGCTCCATCCTTTATACATTCAAAAATTGAAATTATAAGCGCCTATTTTGTTTCAACGGCTCCAGTATTCATAGGCTTTTTCATCATCCTTCTTTCTTTCATTGCCACCTTTCTCTGTTCCATTTTCGCCTCTCTGTCAGCCTGCCATTTATCATATTGTTGAGGAGTAAGAATTTTCTTCATATCAGCATCCATTTGTGTTCTTTTGGCCTTCATTGCATCCATCTTAGCTTGTCTGTCCATTTTATTCTTTTCAAACTCAGCTTTCATTTCAGCTTTTCTTTTGTCCTGAAGTGATTGTATCTGTGCAACCTGAGACTGGTTAAGATTAAGATCTTTTTGCATCTGTGCCAAACGTTCCTGTTCTTTTTGTTGCATTTTCTGTTGCATTTCTGCTCTCCTTGCTTCTCTGTCCTGTGGAGTAGTTTGTTGTGCCATTGCAAAACTTCCCATTCCGATAAATGCTATTGCTAAAACTAATTTTTTCATTTCTTTTAAATTTTAATTAATTGTTTATATCTTTTTGATTCCTAATTAAAACCTAAGTTAAATTAACAAATTCATAAATAATGTTAAATTTTAACTAAATAAAATTAAATTCAACAATAAAAAAAGGACAGATTAATAAAAACCTGTCCTTCACACCACTTAAATATAATATATGAAAATTAATTTCTAACTAAACTCCCTCTGAAGCCTCCATTACCATGGTTTTCTTGTCTTGGAGCTGAATTTTCGGATCTTCCTCTGAAACCTCCCCCATCATTACCACGGAAACCACCGTTATTTTGTCTTTTAGGAGCTTCTCTTCTCGCTTCATTATTTCCTCTGAAACCTCCGCCTTCATTACCACGGAATCCTCCGTTATCTTGTCTTTTAGGAGCATCTCTTCTCACATCACTATTTCCTCTGAAACCTCCATTGTTATTATCTGCATTTCCTCTAAAACTGCCATTGTTACCCGAATCTCCTCTGAAACCTCCGTTATTGGAATTTTCTCTTCCTCCAACATTATCATTACGAAAACCTCCGGAATTATTGCTACCATCTCTTACAGGACCTCTAAAACCATTATTATTGGCTCTGTCATCTCTTCTGATAATATCAAACGTCGGGTTATCCATTCTACGGAATCTTGACCTGTCTACCCTGTAAATATTGATATTTACATTTCTGTATCTTGGCATTACCGCATATCTTGGAACATAATATGTTCTTCTGTAATTTTGGAAATAAACCACCGGGTTCATACCGCGATAATAATCGTTTCTGAAAACTACAAAAACCCTTGGTCCTAATATTCTTTCCAACGCATAAAATCTGTCATAGTACCATCTGTCCGGATTGTATCTGTAAAAATTATCCCAGGCTGTGAAGCTGGCATAAAGATTATTTAATCTTAGAATCTGATCAATCTGCCAACGACTTAATCTGTTTTGTACAAAAAATCCGTTCCAATTGATATTGACAATACTATTTCTATAATCGTTGTAATAATTCTGATAGTAATCACCTGGATAATAATCCTGAGGATAATTGTAATAATAATCATCAGGAAAATTATTTCTGTCATCTTCATTTCCATAGTAACCTCCGTCATTCTGATAATAACCATCATCTCCCCAGCCATTATTCGGATATTGCTGAGCCGACGTCAAGACGCCCAGCCCAAAAGCTAATCCCAAAAATATTTTTTTCATCTCTCTAGTCGTTAATTGGTTAATATATAGCAGAATATCCTCATTCTATCTTTTTGATACAAATTAAAAAAAGAAGTTAAATCCAAAGATAAAACTTCTTTTAAAATATTTGTAATCAATTGATAATCAATCTATAAATTTTACATTCTCCCACTATCTTTCACCCAAAAAGCAATTTTTTCATTGAAAGAGTGTTTTCCTTTTAAATCTTCAAGTTTTATATGCATTCTATAGCGCCAATAATGTGGAAAAACGGCAGGATTATTAATTCTTTCATTATCAATTTTTTTATTGGTAAGTTCAGCATCTGTAGCAAGGAATTCCTGAATCGGAAAAATGGCCAACATTGCTTCATTATAGAGATGCTGTTTCATAATAATCTCAGCAAGATCAGGGCTCAGTTCCACAGGGGCTTTTCCATACTGAATCAATTGTTGATTAAAATACCTTTGTGTAAGTATACGATCTTCTCTCCACCATTGCCTCAATGTAGAGCTGTCATGAGAAGATGCAGTAACCACATTCATATAAGGAGCATATTTAGGATTATAAAACGGAATATTTTCCGAAGGCATCCTTTGAACTTTTAAAGCAATAATTGCCAGTTCATCCATTACCACAGGTACACAGGCAGGAACCATTCCCAGGTCCTCTCCGCAAATCAGCATTTTAGTAGCATTCAGGATGACCGGTAGTTTCTCCATAGCTTTCTCAGACCATAAATGATCCTGTCTTCTGAAGAAATAGTCGTGATACAACTCGTAAATACTTTTCTGCACAGATTCCGGAAGAGATTTATATGATTCAGTATGATACACGTTAAACCTTGGATGATAAACTGTTTCTCCTTTCCTTTCTTCCGTTAAAAATAAAACATTTGCGCAAAGTGAAATCAATTGTTCCTCAAGGGCTCCATGTGGCTTTTTCCTGAAATAATCAGCTAATTTCCTTTGTGTATCAAATTCCTTTTTGAATGAGTAAGTTCCATCCTCATTATTACTCATAAATTCAAGTGCTTTCTCACTCTCCTCCCCGAAATAATCCCATAAGATTTTACTGTTGATAAATGGCTTACAATATCTCTCAAAACTGAATGGAATCTGCCATGCTTTAAATTCCTCCAAAACGATAGGAACAGCAGGATAAAAGTATCCCAATATTCCCTGAACAGCAGAAATAGGCATTCTCCAGATCCTGAAAAAGCCCAGAATATGGTCAATCCTCATAGCATCAAAATACTGTTCCAATGCTTTAAATCTGTTTTTCCACCATCTGTAATCGTCAGCCTTCATCGCTTCCCAATTGTAAGTTGGAAATTCCCAGTTTTGCCCAAGTTCGGTAAACTGATCAGGTGGAGCACCTGCCTGAAAATCCATTCCAAACAATTGTGGTTCGGTCCATGCTTCGACAGAATATCTATAAATACCGATGGGTAAATCTCCTTTTAATGAAACCCCAAGACTATGGGTATATTCTACAGCATCTTTCAATTGACAATGCAACTGATACTGTACCCAGGCATGAAGCATTGAAGTATCATAGTCTTTAGTCTTTGTGGTAAAAAACTGAGCAATTTTTCCCGCAATATATTTTTTATGAGTTTTCCACTCATTGAAATTTGGAGTACTATATTTATCCCTTAAAACACAGAAGGCAGCATATGGAACCAACCAATGCTCATTATCTTTAATAAACTTTTTAAAATTCCGATCCTTATATATCTTATCCTTTTCAGCCGTGAAAATAGCTTTTAAATACTTCCATTTACCAGAAATCATTTTTTCATAGTCAATGAGTTCAAGATCATTAAGTTCTTTTTTTTCAACACCGTACAATTCAACTAATTCTTTCGGTAATGGAAAATCAAGTTTTTCTAATGAAATATACTGAGGATGTAATGCGTATACGGATACTGCCGCATAAGGATAAGAATCTGTCCATGAATAATTAGCAGTAGTATCATTAATCGGTAAAATCTGAATAATTCCAAGATGGGTCTCCTTGGTCCAGTCAGCCAGTTTTTTGATATCTGCAAACTCTCCTACTCCAAACCCATCTTCACTTCTCAAAGAAAATACAGGAACTGCCACCCCTGCATCATGATACATCTGATATCCTTTAAATCTAAAATAATGATTAGAAACAATCTGTAAAACATCCTGTATAGGATTGGCAATCGTAAACCTGTTTTCACCCGTCTCAACATCAATTACTCTATTCTCGATAACATCATAAATACAATATTTAAACTGGATAAATTCATTTTCGGGAATTTCAACAGAAGCTTCCCAAACTCCAAAATTGGTCTGAGACAAATGAATCACTCTTTCATAACTCCATTCTCCCAAAGAAGCTGTACTCCCAAACAGGACAATTCTCCAGTCCGGATTATAAATAGGAGCTTCTATTCTAAATAAATGAGTATGCCTTTTTAAAATGGTTAACTTCTCAGGGATAAAATCATGAAGTTTATTGTAAAGAATCTTATTATTCAAATAGTTCTCCGGGAAGTTTTTATTATTCCATTCATCAAAAATGATAAACTCTTTGTAATTATGAGGAAAATTAAGATGATGTTTAACCAACTCATCTCTTAACGTATTTCCTTTAACACCTGCCACACGATAATGATAAGAAATAGCCTTTGAAAAATAATCAACCTCACATCTCCATAATCCATTTTCGCCACAAAACATGGTGTGAATCTGATTAGCAGATCCTTCCTCACCAATAACCAGCTCCAGATTTTCTCCAGCGTTTACAACATATCCTACATTAAAGTATAGCTTCATCTATATTTTTTTTTAAAATTACATTTTAATATTGAAAAATAAAATTTATGCATATCAAATTATCATTAAAAGACCTTCTCAAATGATTTGAAAAGGTCTTATATACTTGAAATTCCAGTTATTCTTTATTCGGTTATAAGAATCTTTTTATTGAGCAATACTTTGCCGGATTCGTCAGCAATACTCACAACATATGCTCCAATCACAAGACCTTTAAGATCTATTTTTTGATCCAAAGAATTATTTTTTAAAGACAGATTCTGAGTCATTACATTTTTACCCGACATATCAAAAATACTTAGCTTACTATTCCCTTTTAAATTTTCACCACCATCAATATTGATATAATGTTCATTAACTCTGGTAGGATAAATTTCAAGATTCCCGGCTAAAGTATTTGTTAAAGACTTTCTGTCATTAACAAAGTATTTACTAGCCAAATCATAGATATGCAGCTTCTCTTCACCTGGAATTTGTTTTGCCTGTAAAGTAGAAAGATCCACCTCATACATTGAAGCTCCCTTTGCGCTGGCTATAACAACTTTTCCATGTGCATTTACTGCAGCACCGTTTACAGAATACTGGTCTGGTATGCCTGCGATTTTTCCTACAAATTTTGCTTTTAATTCCTTAGTTGAAACCTTGAATATATTTCCGGAAGCAGCAAAAACATAGAAATTATTATCAGCATCAGCAATCATATCTCCTCCAAAACCTGTTTGTATCTCAGTGAAAGAGTTTTTACCATTAGCAGCATCGTCTTTGATAATTCCCAAATCATTTACTACATATTGTCCTCCCTTTTTACTAATCTGCAAAAATTGTGTACCCGAATTATTAACAGCATAGATATTTCCATCATATCCTGTTGTCATCCTGGTTATATGGGAATTGATGTCACAAGAAGAAATTTTTCCTACATTATTATCAATTAATGTAATATCTTTTGTTTGCGGATTTAAAACATAAATATTAGAAGAAAACATAGGCATGTATACCAGATTATTGTTAGAAGGGTCATAAGCCAATGCTGCCATTGTAACAGCTTGAGAATTGTTGTAAGAATTCTTATCCTCATTAACAATCCCCTTTCTAGCTTGTGAAAAAACCCTTAAAGAAGAATCTGCAGTAAATATCTTTTCACCTGAAACTCCATTTGCCACATCTAAAGTACGGACATCATTGAAAGTAATACTTTGAGTATCTTTTCCTGTAATTGCAAAAAAATCCTGTTGTGCATGAGCATTCATACCTAATACCAACAAGAAAAGAGGGAATAAAAGTTTTTTCATAATAAATATTTTTAGATTCGTAATTATTTTGATATGACTAAGTTACATAATTTTCAAATTAAAAAGAAAAAATAAACAGATCATCTAACAAATTCGCCTGTTCTCTACTATTAATTGTAATGTAGATCCATAAGGAAGAATATATCAGGAATACCGGAGATAAGAATAATTGAAAGTTGATAATTGAGAATTGAAAATGGATAATGCCGGGTGATTCATTATTCATTTCTTAGGGGTAGGGATAAAAACAAAAAAAGTCCTTTATCATTCGATAAAGGACTTTTTAAAAATAAAATAAAAACTGGCGGCGGCCTACTCTCCCGCGTTAGCAGTACCATCGGCGCTGGTGGGCTTAACTTCTGTGTTCGGAA
>NZ_PPED02000079.1 GCF_002899825.2 Chryseobacterium phosphatilyticum | reverse complement strand
CTCCTAAAGCCGTGCGTTAGGTTGAACGAGGCCAGGCGGAAGTGCGTCCACAGTGCGTGCCCCGTGAACCGCGCACCGACCAGGGTGACCATGTCGTCGAGCACAGGTGGATGCCTAGCGCTTCAGAGCCTGATCCTGGCCACGCACCCGATCTGGATCAGAACAACGGAACGGGCGCCCCGAGAACGTTCGAAGGCGTTTTCATGAGGCACCCGGACCATCAGGGATGAGTGAGCCCTAAATCCGGCCTATTGGACCATGTCGTCCTGGGCCATCTCGGGCATGCCCTGCATGCCGGTGATCGGCGAGATGGCCATCATCTTCCCGTTCTTCAGCTTCACGACGTTGAACTTTCGCCCCGTCTTGCTGTCGGTCGCGACGCCGACCATCATCTGCTGGGGCGCGAACTGCGAGACGGTAAAGTCATGCCCCCACGCTGAAAAGGTTTGCTGGGCCAAAGCATATCCAGAT
>NZ_PPED02000078.1 GCF_002899825.2 Chryseobacterium phosphatilyticum | reverse complement strand
TTTGTCATTGGTGGTGAATCCAGATCGGAAAGATCAGGAAACAAATCCGTAGGCATCGAAGAAGGAACTGATCTATGGTTGATTGCCCTAAACGAAAGAGGGGATGAACAATGGCAAAAATCCTACAATTTCAAAAACAGAGACATCCTGATGGGGATGAATGTGATACAGAACCAAGATTCAGGAGCCAGGAATCAAGATGCCACAAAAGGAATTTTGCTGGGTGGTTACACGCAAGCTGAGGGAAGGGTTGAAAAAGATGATGAGACCTTCTGGATGCTCTATCTGGACGGAAACGGCAATGAACAGTGGCGAAAACATGTAAGTGGAGAATCCAGACAAAAAGAAGAGAGACTTTCAGATATTAAACTGAACAGAGACGGCTCTATTATCCTTGCCGGAACCAGCGCTACAGAATTAGGAAAAGAAAACTGGAAGATTATAAAGCTAGGCGATAAACAGGTAGATCAA
>NZ_PPED02000077.1 GCF_002899825.2 Chryseobacterium phosphatilyticum | reverse complement strand
GTGCTGCGGAGCTTGCGCGTCGCCAAGGTGAAGACCCCGATCCTGATCCTGTCCGGCATGGCCGGCATCGAGGACAAGGTGAAGGGCCTCGGCTTCGGCGCCGACGACTACCTGACCAAACCCTTCCACAAGGACGAACTGGTGGCGCGGATCCACGCCATCGTCCGCCGCTCGAAGGGTCACGCTCAGTCGGTCATCACCACCGGCGACCTGATCGTGAACCTCGATCAGAAGACCGTCGAGGTCTCGGGCTCGCGCGTCCACCTCACCGGCAAGGAGTACCAGATGCTGGAACTCCTCTCGCTGCGGAAGGGCACCACGCTCACCAAGGAGATGTTCCTCAACCATCTCTACGGCGGCATGGACGAGCCGGAGCTGAAGATCATCGACGTGTTCATCTGCAAGCTGCGCAAGAAGCTGGCGAACGCGTCTGCGGGCAAGAACTACATCGAGACCGTGTGGGGCCGTGGCTA
>NZ_PPED02000076.1 GCF_002899825.2 Chryseobacterium phosphatilyticum | reverse complement strand
ATCCTGATCGATGTGGAGCGACTTGCTCGGCAATCGCTCTTTTTCGTCTTATTTGTGCCGTTCTCCATGATAATCCGCAAGCTTATCTCGTCCGCAAAAGACGAAGATCGGTGGATTTATGGTTTGCTATGGCTTGCTCTTTGCAGCCTTGGCGCGGATTGGGCTGGACTGCATTACATGGTAGGCGCATTCTTGTCCGGAGCTGTTCTCGACAGCAAATGGTTTAAGATTGAAAAGATGGATGCATTTAGAAACAACATCCTAATATCGATCATGCCTTTCTATTTCCTTTCGACCGGTTTGAAGACTACTTGGGAGATGGGTGGCGCTGGCGCGTTCGTCGCATCCGGCATCCTGCTCGCCGTCTCCGTTGCAGCAAAGATTCTGGGAATGGTCGCCTCGGGGCGCATCCTCAACTGGGAACTGTCCGAGTCGTTGCTCATAGGATGGCTTCTACAGACCAAGGCCCTCATATTGATAA
>NZ_PPED02000075.1 GCF_002899825.2 Chryseobacterium phosphatilyticum | reverse complement strand
GGCGCGCTCGGCCGGCGCGGTGCGGCCCCAGGCATCCTTGGCTGCGTGCGCGGCGTCGAGCGCCCGCTCGATGTCCGCCGCCTCGGAGCGGGCGACCTCGCAGATCACCTTGCCGGTGATGGGGGAGGTGTTCTCGAAGTAGCGGCCGCTCGCCGGCGCGACCCACTGGCCGCCGATGAAGTTGTCGTAGCGCGCCGAAAACGGCGACTTCGTCTTGGCATCCGCCAGGAATTCGGGCTTGTTCATCGCGTTTCCTCCATTGCGCTTGTTCGTTGACCGCTCTTGCCGCCGGTCTTGCCGCGTCTTGGCGGGAGACAAGAGCAGTCGCCTCGTCCGATCAAGATGGACTTTTGTCCAACGCGGCTTCTGGCGGCCGCCGACTTGACTGTCTTCGCAATTGTTTTTGCCTGCCGCCGGGGCGGCTGCGGCTCCATCAGTTAGACCCTTTCAGGCCCCCTGGCGACCCCGCCCTTTGTCCAAGGA
>NZ_PPED02000074.1 GCF_002899825.2 Chryseobacterium phosphatilyticum | reverse complement strand
GTGGTACGCTGGCGGCTCTGCGATCTGGCCCAGATCCTGTCCGAGGATCACGGCGTGTCGGTTTCCGAGCAGACCCTGAGCCGGGTCTTGCGGGCGATGGCTACCGCAAGCTCTCGGCCCGTCCGCGCCATCACGCCCAGGACCCGGAGGCCGCGGCCATTTTTAAAAAGACTTCCCCGACCGTCTGGCGGAGATCGCGCAAGCTGTCGGCGGCAAGCCGATAGAGGTCTGGTTCTGCGACGAGGCCCGTGTCGGCCAGAAGAACACGCTGACCCGGCGCTGGGCCAAGCGCGGGACACGCCCCTCAGCCCCAAAGGATCAGCGCACACAGTCGGCCTACATCTTCGGGGCGATCTGCCCGGCCCGGGGCGTCGGCGCGGGTTTGGTCATGCCCCGCTGCAGCACCGAGGCGATGGCCAGACCCCTAGAAGAGAACTCAGGCACCGTGGCTACCGGTGCCAACGCCGAGCCCCTCCTCGATCA
>NZ_PPED02000073.1 GCF_002899825.2 Chryseobacterium phosphatilyticum | reverse complement strand
GGGCAAGCGCGATGTCCATAACTTGTGAGTTATGGAGAATCCCCTTGTCATGATGTATCGATTTCGATACAGTGATCGCACATGAAGCCGATCACGTTCTTAGGCGACAGTCTCGCCCGGCTCCGGGACTTCCCGGATGATGCCCGCTCCGGGGTCCGGTGAGAAGATGGTCAAAATCGTACGCTAAGGGTCCGGCGTTAGCGTGTCATTCCGCCCCGAGCCGGACCGATTAGTACGCATATTTGCGCCATGGAGAGAGCGGCGTTCCAAATGAGGCATCATGCATGAATGAAGCTATCGGCACCTTTGAGCAGATCATCGGGCTAGAGCCCCAGCATGGTGTGCTTCTTCGCGCGTTGAGGGCGCTGGCCCTGGAACTGCATCCCGGCCTTGTGGAGGTTGCACGGCCGGGTGATCGGGCGGTGAGCTGGGGTTGGGGTCCGAAGAAGATGAGCGAGGCTTACGCTTGTGCGCTACCCTATAA
>NZ_PPED02000072.1 GCF_002899825.2 Chryseobacterium phosphatilyticum | reverse complement strand
TAGTAGCACCGGTCCACATCCAGCCGCTCGCCCACCAGCCGGCATGCCGCGCTCTGGATCGCCTCCGGATCGGTCAGCGAGCGCACCGCATCGCTCAGCGCCAGGAGGAAGGCCTGCCGCTCCTCGCGATCGCGCAGGGCCGTCTCGGCGACTTTGCGCTCGGTGACGTCGTCGTAGAGGATCAGCAGGCGGTCGTTCGCCTGCGGGTAGACGGAGACCTCGAACCAGCGCCCCATCGGCGTGTCCGTGTGCTCCAGCCGCGCCGGCAGGCCCGTCGCGGCGATGCGGTCGTAGGTCTCGACCCACCAGAGGTCGAGGTCGGGCACCACTTCGCGTCCCGTCCGCCCGCGTGCCTCCGCGGCCGGCAGGCCGACCAGCCGCTCGAAGGCGGGATTCAGCTCGATGTAGCGGAAATCGACGGCCCGGCCCTGCTCGTCGCGCACGAATTCAAGTTCGCAGAAACCCTGCCCCATGGTCTGGAATAG
>NZ_PPED02000071.1 GCF_002899825.2 Chryseobacterium phosphatilyticum | reverse complement strand
TGCTGGGTATGACCGCCTGTCCCCTCGGATTTCTTGGCGACGATCTTGTACCGAAACTAGGGTTTCCAGCGGTTCGGTTCAGGGGTGTGGGGGCAGTCCAGATTGGACGGGTAGTCCATGGAAATGGGCATCCTACGGATTAGCTGCGAGACAAGGCGTAATCGTCATCTTCTACCAGACTTATGCGAGACGCAGATGAGCCGCCGCTCCGGCTAGGCCGCGTGGACGAACCGGCACAGGGGGGATTCCCCCGAGGCGGATGACGTGATTCGAGGCTGACCTCTGGAGAGGAGGTCGGCCTTGGTTCGGGATCGTTTGACGGATGCGGAGTGGGCGATCTTCGCCCCGTTCCTGACGGAGCAGTCGGCCCGCGGCGGCCGCCCACCGAAGGACCACCGGCGCACGCTGGACGGCATCTTCTGGATCACCCGAACCGGCGCGCCGTGGCGTGACCTGCCCGAGGCACTCGGGAAGTGGAACTCGGTCC
>NZ_PPED02000070.1 GCF_002899825.2 Chryseobacterium phosphatilyticum | reverse complement strand
GCCTTGGTGCGCAAAGAACAGCATCTGCGCGTCCCAGTCGTCGGACGAGAGCGGCCAGCCGTGATGGAACATGATCGGCTGCGCGTCCTTCGGGCCCCAATCCTTGTAGAAGATCTCGGTGCCGTCCCCGGTGGTGATCGTCGCCATGCTCGCCTCTCCTCACGGTGCGGTGGTCCGGAGCGGCCTTCGGCTCCTGGTGTGGCTTGACGGTACGAGGATGGTCCCGGGGCGCGATTTTGAAAATGGGAAACGACGGAAACCCATCGTTTCCGGAGGTGGTTTTTTGCGCGGGATCGCGATGCCCGCCGGTCGAGCCCGTGAGATTGGGGGCGAACGAAAAAGCCCCGGCCCAGACGGGCCGAGGCTTCGCGCATCAACGCATCTCAGCGGAGGATCAGGGCTGAAGCACGCCGTTGATGACGTGGATCACGCCGTTCGACTGCATCACGTTGGCGATGGTGACGGTGGCGGTGTTGCCCTTGGCGTCC
>NZ_PPED02000007.1 GCF_002899825.2 Chryseobacterium phosphatilyticum | reverse complement strand
ATGATATATTATAAATGGGGGTTAATGGGTGGAGGGCATTCTGAAAGGGGTTTTGATTGGTTATTTGCATCAGTTTTTCTACTATCTTATTCAATGTGGCATCCTGAAAGGATCTCACCATAGCAAACGTTGATACATATATTATAGTATATAGGATAAATATGGAATAACGAAGTAGAGATCTCTACGGGATGATAAGCTTAGTGATAGGCGTGCGGACGGACTTTTAAGTTTGGGCTAAAGCCTAATGAGGGGTCATTATTTATTGAGCGGGCTAAAGTCCGCTCCTAGTGAAATAGATTTCTCCCACTGATTGCGCAGATTTGCACGGATGATAATGGATAGTGTATATATATTATATAAGAGAAGGTAAGAATAGATCCATGGGATGGATCCGTACGAGAAGACAAGTTACATGATAGGCGTGGAAGGATTTTTAAGTTTCGGCTAAAGCCTGATGAGGGGTAATTATTTATTGAGCGGGCTTTAGCCCGCTCCTATTGAAGTAGATTTTTCCCAATGATTGCATGGATTGACATAGAGGAGTACATTATTTTCTGTTGAGCGCAAACCCATTTTCAACTTTCAACTTTCAATTTTCAACTTTCCATTTTCAACTTTCAATTCTCCTAGCCCCGATAGTAACGGATACCCCACAGCAGGGATTGGAGAGCCGGAGGGTTTTGGCTGTGGAGCGCGCTGGCGCGAGGAGTAGGAGTGGATAGCGGGAAATAGCTCCTAAACAGATTAGAGAAGATTGGTGTGGGAGAGCGAAAGAATTATTGAACAATACTTATAAAATATGAGTACTGAACTTCTCATCTATTATATATGTATACATGTGTTTTTTTGTTTTTTGATTCACATTTTCAAATAAAATAATAGATGTAATAGTCATAAAAAATGGGGAACTATTTTTTTGATTGCTTACATTTGTAATGCATTCTGGATTTTAAGGAATGAAATGAGTTTATATGACAGACAGAAAATATAAAGAAACGGTCCATACAGATACTAATCACTACGAATATACTACCATAACCCACGACGAAAATAAGGTAAGAATATATACTCTTAAAAATGGTTTAAAGGTTTTTCTTGCCCAGAATTTTGATGCTCCGAGGATACAAACCTACATCCCTGTAAGAACGGGAAGCAATAATGATCCTGCTGATAATACAGGATTGGCTCATTATCTTGAACATATGATGTTTAAAGGGACTTCCAGAATCGGGACTCAAAATTGGGAGAAAGAAAGTAAACTTCTGGATCAGATCTCTGCATTATACGAAGATCATAAAGCTGAACAGGATTCAGAAAAGAAGAAGGAAATTTACAAAAAAATAGATGAAATTTCTCAGGAAGCAAGCCAATATGCAATTGCTAACGAGTATGACAAAGCTATTTCATCTCTGGGAGCAAGTGGTACCAACGCTCATACGTGGTTTGATGAAACAGTTTATAAAAACAATATTCCGAACAATGAGCTGGAAAAATGGTTAAAAATAGAAAAGGAAAGGTTTTCTGAAATTGTCCTTCGCCTTTTCCATACGGAACTTGAATCGGTATATGAAGAGTTCAACAGAGCACAGGACAATGATACAAGGTTGGTGAACTATGAGCTTATGGCAGCACTCTTCCCTACTCACCCCAATGGGCAGCAAACGACATTAGGTAAGCCTGAACATTTAAAGAATCCGTCTATGGTGGCTATTCATAAGTATTTTGATGAATATTATGTTCCTAATAATTATGCAATGGTATTGGTGGGAGATCTTGATTTTGAAGAAACCATTGTATTGATTGATCAATATTTTGGTTCTTTACCTTACAAAGAGCTGCCGACAAAAACACCAATACTTGAACAACCTATAGTCGAAATTGTAGAAACAACGGTAAAAAGTCCCACGACTCCTAGGGTTCAACTGGCATGGAGAACTGAAAGCTATGGAACCCGGGAAGCAATGCTTGCAGACGTGGTTGCTAATATTCTTAGTAACAGAGGTGAGGCGGGTCTGTTGGATCTTCATATCAACCAAACGCAGAAAATGTTATGGGCACAAGCCTTTTCTGTAGGATTAAGGCAATATGGATATTTTTCTATTGTTGCTGTTCCTAAAGAGACCCAGACTTTGGATGAAGCGAGAGCAATGGTTCTGGAAGAGATAGAACTGATAAAAAGAGGGGATTTTCCTGAGTGGATGCTTCCAGCCATTATTAATGATTTTAAGCTTCAGCGTATGAAAGGGCTTGAAACTGCCGATGGCCTTGCTACTAATCTTTACGATACTTATATAAAAGGAAGAAGCTGGGAACAGGAACTTAATGAAATGGATGAGTACTCCCGCTTCACGAAAGAGGATATTATCCAATTCGCCAATGAATTCTTTAAAGAAAACTATGTTGTTGTCAATAAAGAAAAAGGTATTAATGACAAACTTCTCAGAGTTGAAAACCCGGGAATCACGCCTGTTAAAATCAACCGTGAGGCACGGTCTACGTTTTTAAATGAAATATTGGTAGAGAAAACTGAGGATATTAAACCTGAATTCATCAATTATCAAAAAGAGATTATTACTGATACGATTCAAGATAAAAAGATCAGTTTTGTTAAAAATAAATACAATGATATAGCCCAGGTACACTATATTTTCCCTTTTGGGAGTGATCACGACAGAGACTTAGGTATTTCTACTCAATTGCTTCAGTACCTGGGAACAGATCATCTTTCTCCTGAAGATTTGAAAAAGGAATTTTTCAAAATTGGGGTAAGTAATGATTTTAAGACAACCCATGACCAGCTTCTTATCACATTAAGCGGGCTGGAGGAAAATATTGAAAAGGGGATTGCCCTTCTGCAAAACTGGATGTCTCATGTACAGCCGGATCAGGAGACTTATCATCAATTTGTAGGAACAGTACTTGAAAACCGTCAGGCTGTAAAGAAAGATAAAAACCGTATCATGACTGCCCTGACCAATTATACAAAGTTGGGAAGCAACTCTCGTTTTACAGATGTCATTTCTAAAGAAGAGCTTGAAAGCAGTAAAGCCGAAATATTTACGAACCGAATGAAAAACCTTTTCAAATATCCTTACCAAGTCTTCTTTTACGGTAAAGATTTTGACAGATTTAAAGGCTACATCAATCAGTATATTGAAGAAGAAAGTCTTCAGATTCCTCAACCTAAACAGTATCCTGAACCGGATACAGGAGGTAAGGTGTACTTTATCAATTACGATATGGTTCAGATGGAAATGAGCAAACTCGGAAAAGGACGCCTTGTTGATCCTTCAACTTTTGGAAAGGTTAATGTCTTTAATGAGTATTTTGGAAGAGGCTTATCTTCTATTGTATTCCAGGAGATCCGAGAGAGTAAGAGTCTTGCATATTCTGCGTATGTTTCTTATTCAGCCAATTCTGAATTGAATCATCCTGATTATATTAGTACATACATCGGAACACAACCGGACAAGTTAATGATTGCCGTTGATACAATGAATGATCTGATGACTGAGCTACCTGAAGTTTCTATTCAGTTTGAAAATGCTAAAAATGCTGCTTTGAAGCAGATTGCATCAACCAGAGTTACGAGAAATAATATATTCTTTAATACTTTACGATTAAAGAAATTGAATATTCATCATGATTTCCGAAAGAATATTTATGAGCAGATTCAGCATCTGAAATTTGAAGATCTTAAAACTTTTTATCAGACAGAGGTTAAATCTGTACATTTTAACACTGCCATTCTTGGCAAAAAAGAAAACCTGAATATGGAAGCTGTGCATAAAATGGGAACTTTCACAGAGGTAAGTTTAAAAGATATCTTTGGTCATTAAACATAAAAATCCGCTCAATATTGAGCGGATTTTTTTATATTTTTTACCCCTTGGGATTATTCAACAGTTATTACGTCATCATACAATCTCCGTCTCCATCCTGGTATTGTGGGTTAAAATTCACAGGAAGATTTTTCAGAAGCTGCTTATGAAAGAGATAGTCTCTTTTAAAATCACGCTCATGGATTTTAGAGAATGATTTTGAGTTTTTTATAGCCTCATTGAGTAATGTTTGGTAGCTTGTAAGGGCTTTCACCTTATATTTAACAATAAAATAGTTTAAAAAACAAAGTACTTTATCCGGTTCATCATTGGTAAAAAAGTAAGGTATTTTAAGGTATCCGTCACGAAGCTGTAATAGCAAACAAGCAGAAAGGTTATTATTTTCATCAAAAATTTTAATCCAGAAATACTTAAAGATATTGGCATAACTTGAGAAAAGGTACTTTTCTTCTTTTTCTCCTTCCAACACCCATGGATTTTCTATAAAAGTATTGATTTCTTCTGCTGTACGGTGACTTGAAAATCGAGTCATAAAATCTGCACTGTCTTTATCAGGGCGGCTGAGAATTTCATAACGGAAGTCCGGCTTTTTAACAAAGAGATTCTTCACAGAGATTAAAGTATTAGCAAATATATCCATGGTCCGGAACAAGGGCTTCCAGTTTTTTGTCTCAGGCTTCTTTTCCGGAATAATTGTGGCAGCATCCGTTCTGAAATAATATCGTTTCCCTTCTTTTGGAAAAACATATTCAAAAGTTCCCATAATGTTATACAAAGCCTCAGCTTCTCTGGTAAATTCTGTGATCACAATTCTACCTTCATACTCCTCAAAAACTTTCTTCAAAAGTGCTTTTGCAGGTCTTTTTTTCCGGAATTCGGGATTTGCATACAGCGTACTAAGCCATGCATAACGGATCTTTTCGCCATCAACGATAAAATAGTCAGGAAAACACCCAACATATCCTATTAATTTTTCTTCAACGAATGCCAGAATAAGAAGGGTCTGATCATCGGTTGCTTTAGGGTTTTTAACGTGAGATACTGCACGGTGTCTGGTGATGGGAAGAAAGTCGTACTGCTCAAAACCACGTGAGAATACAAAATCTTCCAATTCCTTTTTATTGAATGTTTTCAGTTGTATCATTTTCGTTCGATGGTATTTTTTTGAATAAGCCTTTTCAGCTTGAAGTAAGCGATTTCCTTTTTCAATATCTGTTCCCCGCTCTCCCCCATTTCCATTGGAATTCGTTGAAAATTCTTTTGAATACTATCCATTTTTATTCCTGCACAGCCAAAGCTACAGTATACGTCTTCATTTTTAAAGAATTCATCAAAGAAGTCTTTTTTTACCTCAAAATCTGTGAACGGAAATGCAAAAGCTTCATACAGAAACCCATTTTCTTTTAAATAGGTAAATGTTTTGTTGGTGGTTTCCATTTGCTGTGTCAACGATAAATCATCATATTTAGGATGATCCCAGCTATGTGAAGATATTCCAAAGCCTTTACGGGTAAGGGTTTGTAATTCTTCTGTACTTAGATAGGGTTTGTTTTCTATTGAATATCTTTTAAAATCAACATCAAGTTTTCCTGCCAGTTGTTCCAGAATCTCTTTTTCCTGATATTTTATAGTGAGAATATATTTTTGTAAAGCTTCTATCGTTTGATCCTTAAGGGGTATCAGCTTATAGATTTCAGGATCAATATCCTTTCTTTTTTGGATGGTATCCACAAGAATGCTGGCTTTACAGCGGAACATCATGTCTTTATTGTCTACGAAAGCCGGATTTATAAAGTTACAGGCATAAATTCCTTTCCGTTCTAAAACAGGTACAATAACATCATAGAATTCTCTGAAACCATCATCAAAAGTAAGTAGGGCAATTTTTTTCTTTGGTTTAAAGTTCCCGTTCATACCATCTTTGAATTCACTCCAGTTTACCCATTGGAAATGTTTTGAAAAATAATCCAGATCTTTTTCAAACTGTTTTGTATTCTTATATTGAATGACATGTTTGATGTGGGGAAGATCTTTGTCAGAAACACTGTGGTACAGTGGCAGACAATAATCCAGCGGAAAAGATTTCCCGATATTATTTGTTTCAAAAGCTGCCAGCAAATTGATGATCCTGTCCTTCATCCTGTTTAAAATAAAAAGAATCTATTCAAATTAAATTTAAATAGATTCTTAAAGGTATAACTTTTAAAAATTATTTTATCACTTTCATTTCATCAACCAGCCATTTTGAATCGGCAAATTTTTCGATGACAAAAAGAATGTATTTTGTATCTACCATGATGTTTCTGCTGAAACGAGGGTCATAATTGATATCACTCATTGTTCCCTCCCACTGTCTGTCAAAGTTCAATCCTACAAGATTTCCGTTAGCATCGAGTGCCGGACTTCCTGAGTTTCCTCCTGTGGTATGATTGGTTGCTGTAAATCCTACAGGAACGTCACCGGTTTTGTCTTTATACATTCCAAAATCCTTTTTGTTATAAAGTTCAATCAGTTTTTTAGGAACGTCGAATTCATAATCTCCCGGAACATACTTTTCTATCACTCCGGCAAGGTGTGTCTGGTAACCATAAGAAACGGCATCTCTCGGGTTGGATCCTTTAACTTTTCCGTAGGTTACACGAAGGGTTGAATTCGCATCCGGGAAGAATTTTCTGTCTTTATCAGTTTCCATCTGCTGTGCCATAAATTTCTTCTGAAGAGCGTCAATTTTCGCCTGCATTGAAGTGAATTGAGGGTCAGCGGTTTTCATATAGGTTTCTTTCATAGAAACATATAACTGGAAAATAGGATCTTTTTTTAAGGTTTTGATCAGTTTGTCCTGATTTGAGAAAACTTTATCAACATCTGCAGTTATTGCAGCTCCATTTACAGCAGTTCTCCCTGTGATAATGGAGTTTTTAGACATATCTTCTACTAAAGGAATGTTGGCATTTTCATCTTTATATTTGCTGAAACCAGCCGGTAAAAACTGTGGAGCTGTCTTATTGGCATATAACGCCAATAATTTTGCGGTTACTTTAGCATCAAGCTCTGCACTGTAATCCTTATAGAAGGAGGTTAATTTTGTTTTCAACTTTGAAAGTTCCTTCTCATCCATTCTCCCTGCTTCTACAGAAGCAATAAAGTCGTAATAATCACCAGCAAGTTTTAATGTCTCAGCATTTTTCACAACTTCAGTGTAATAAGCATTGTTTAATGCATAAGGAGCCTGGTCGTTGTATAATTTATTGAGCTGGTCTAATGTTGTTTTGATTTGTGAGTTTTTAGCAACTAAAGACCCTTCGTACATCACTTTTTTCTCTACTGCATTGGATTTCTTCAATCCTTCAACTTCACCAATCCATTTTTTCCAATAATTGGCTACTGAAGCATATTTGGAAGCATATTTTATACGTGTTTCATTATCGACACGCATCTTCTCGTCTAAGGTTTTTAAAGCAACATCACGTACAGCAATTCTTGCAGGATCAATATCCTTCATGATTTTCTCTACTCCTACTGCCGGAAGATATTCAGTTGTTTTTCCCGGGAATCCGAATACAAAAGTGAAATCATTTTCATTTTTATCTTTTATAGAAACCGGTAAGTAATGTTTGGGTACGTATGGTACGTTATCTTTTGAATATTCTGCAGGTTTGTTGTCTTTACCGGCATAGATTCTAAACATCGAAAAATCTCCTGTATGTCTCGGCCAAACCCAGTTGTCTGTATCGCTTCCGAATTTACCTATACTCTGAGGTGGGGCTCCTACAAGACGGATATCTTTATACGTTTCGATGGTATAAGCATAATACTTGTTTCCATAGTACATTGGCTTCACCATAATTGACTGATAAGATTCAACTTTCTGAGAATTTTTATAAACTTCAGTATTATTGTTGATCTTTTTGGTAAGTTCAGGTTCTGTAAGGTTATCTGTTCCTTCTAAAATCTGATCTGTAACTTCTTTGATATCTACAATAAAGTCTACTTTTACTCCCGGGTTGGGAAGTTCTCCACTCATGTTTTTTGCCCAGAATCCGTTTGAAAGAAGGTCATTCTGTACTGTAGAATGCGCCTGGATCTGTCCATAACCGCAGTGGTGGTTGGTTAATAATAGTCCTTTAGGTGAGATGATTTCTGCTGTACATCCACCATTAAACTGTACTACAGCATCTTTAATACTTGGTTTTTGAGTGTTGAAAATATCTTTTGCAGAGATTTTCATTCCCAAATCCTTCATCTCTTTTTCATTCAGTTCTGTAGGAATCCACATTCCTCCATATTGTTGTGCAAATGCCATTGCTGCCGGCAAAAGAAATACGGATAAAAGTATCTTTTTTGTCATAATCAAAATTTTGCCCGAATTTACGAAGAAAAATAGGAATAGGCTTTATAAAAGGAGTTGAAAGTTGAAAATTGAAAGCTGAAAGCAGGAACTTACCTCCGGACTTGTTGATGGTAAATAACCGTTAATTTTTTATGAATTCTCGTTCAGGGACAATAATATCTTTTTTGGGTCTGTTTACTACCTCTGTCCAGTCTTCACTTCTCAACTCTCAATTTCTCACTTTACATTTTCAGCTTCCTTGGCGTAATTTTTGTTCCTTGCTAGTCAATTCAATTAAAAACATACTTAAATTAATTATTACGATGAAAAACAACATGTTTATTGTAGGAATCGGAGCCGCTTTACTTCTGGCTTCTTGTTCTAAAAAAGAAAAAACTACTGAAGCACCCGGAGTTACAACAGATTCTATAATATCAGCTATTCAGCCGGCACCGACAGACAGTGCATCACAGCCAATTACCAGTGCGATAGGTGACACGTCTGAAAATGCACTAGACTGGAATGGTACTTATGATGCAACCGTTCCTTGCGCAGACTGTCCGGGAATCAAAACTTCATTGACGTTGAACAAGGATAAAACGTTCAGCATTACTGAGGAATACATTGATAGAAATTCAAAGAATCAGGATAAAGGATCTTTTACATGGGATGCTACAGGAAGTATCATCACTTTAAAAGGGAAAAGTGCCAACTATAAATATAAAGTAGGCGAAAATACCCTTTACCAACTCGATATGGAAGGAAAAGAAATTACAGGTCCTAACAAGGATTTATATATCTTCAAGAAAAAATAAAAATAAAGGCTCCGGCCTTTATTTTTTTACTATATTTTAAAACTGATAGGCAATAATTTTAGGATCATCCACCAGATTTTTCATCAATTCTTCATGATGCTCAGTCTTTCCGGTAAGTCTCCATATTACGGTCAAATTTCCCTGACTATATTGTTGTTTGATCATCACAAATTGTAAATGATATTTTTTGAAAATTTCTTCACAATGTTTCACATCCACCGATGTTTCCACTGAAATTCTATATTCTCTGATTTTATGATAATTGTCTATAAAAGTCTGGAGATAGGTAAGCGCACTTAGGATAATAAGCACTAAGGCAGTTCCTAAAAGTGAAAAATAGACATACCCGGATCCCACCGCCATTCCTATGGACGCGGTTGCCCAGATGGTTGTAGCCGTCGTTATTCCTTCTATTTTATTTTCTCCTTTAAAAATTACTCCGGCTCCTAAAAAACCGATTCCGGTTATAATATTGGCTGCAAGGCGATCAGGATTTGCCACTCCTATTTTAATGGAGAGAATCGTAAAAAGGCAGGAACCAAAACAAACCAGAATAAAGGTTCGAAGACCCGCCGACTTGTTACGATATTCCCGCTCAGCCCCGATCATTAACCCCAATATGACAGAGATCAATATCAATAACAACTCATTTTTAACGGCATAATGATCCTGAAGAAAATCCATAGTTTTTTATTTAAACCAAGAATAAATTTACAATAAAAAATTGATCTCCTGTCAGCATGGTGTGACTTTGTTCATAGCAAGAAGATTTTATTTAAGTGAAAACTTTCGTAATATTACACTTTCATTACACATTGGTGTAGAAATGAATCAAGAAAAAATTAAAACAATCAAAATATTTCCCTATGGATAAAGAGATTTCCCACTTCTGGCTAGGATATTTTAAGAATGAAGAGGACTTTTATGACTTTGTAGAAGAGGATGAAAGTTATTATATGGAAGAAGAAACGGAAGATCAGTATGTTTCAAAATTTGCCGAATCACAGAATATCAAGTGGTTTGATGACGATTTTATAGAATATGGTTTCGAAGATGAAAGGCTCGGACTTTATGAAAAGTTTTCAGAATATTCCTATGCGGATCAATGGCTTCCTGTTCTTGAAAGGAAGCTCAATGAAATGAGTCTGGATACTCCTGTAAATACTATCATTTTCGCCAGCAGATTTATTATTCCTAATCCAGTTTCTGTAGATGGTGAGGAAAATAAGCTGTATTATGTTGGCGAGATTGAATTTGATGTTTAGAAAAAAATGATCAAAAAAATAAGTAAAAATACCTTGCTGCGTGATTTCAATGACAGCAGGGTATTTTTCTTACCAAGAAAAACAACTTATGAACATTTACACTACTCTTCAAATCGGCGATTATCACACAAACCATTGCGAAGACTATCTTCTTGTTAAAAAGATAAGTTCAAATAAAATAGTTTGTGCCGTAATGGACGGATGTTCTACCGCACTGGACAGCCACTTTGCCTCAACATTGATTGGAAAAATTTTACGTAAAATCATCATTGAAGCAGGATATAAAGAGTTGTATGAGAAGGACATTCAACGTAGCCCGGATGAAGATCTCAAAGAAATTTTAGAAAATCTTTTTAGGGAAATTTCATTGATCAAAAAAAGTCTTATGTTGGATGAAAAGGAACTTCTCAGCACTTTGACAATTATGTTATATGATACGCAAAAAAATGAAGGTGTTATTTTAGTAACAGGAGACGGTGTCATTTGTATCAACGGAAACATCACTGAGTTTGATCATAATAATAAACCTGATTATCTGGCCTACCATCTTCATGAGAATTTTGAGGATTGGTATGAAAAACAAGAGCAAAGATTATTCTTTAAAGATATTGAAGATATTTCAATTTCCACAGACGGAATTTTGACGTTTTCAAAAATCAAAAAAACAGAATCAGATCAAAAAATAGATTTCGTTACATATCTTATGGTAGATCAGTTGTATAGTGAAACTGAAGATATGCTCAATAAGAAACTTAAAAATCTGGAATATCAATTTGGAGTTAAACCAACAGATGATCTGGCTATGATAAGGATAAAAAGATCATAAAAAAATACAAACTAATCCCTTGAACACCACAAAATCAAAATATCATAAGCTCTTTCTTTTTGCAAAGAAATTTTCCATCAATACAATCATTATCTTTAGTATGACCTGTATTGAAACCTATTGGTCTATGAGGCAACTTGCCGATAATATGTCAAGCGGTTGTCTCTCATGCAGTTTTCTTGAGGATGTAGTGATTATATCATTTCTTACAAGTATTTTGTTATCTGTTATTTTCTCTTTGCTTTTCTTTATTAAGAGATTTTTTTTGAAAACTGTTATTCAACTTTTATTGCTGATTATCATGTGGCTTTTCTGGAACTATTCTATTTTTGTTGATAGGGAATCTTCATGGAGTACCTATGATACAAAATCGGAGATCTACTATACTATTTCAATGTCTATTTTCCCGGTCAGTCTTCTGGGATGCTTTTGCATTTTGCTCTTACATTATAAGAAAATAAAAGCTGGATTTATACCTCACCAAAAATAAAGTTATATTACAGAAGTACGGTAAACCGTAAATAATTTTCAAATGTTCAAAATACTTTTGTACATGAAAAAATTATAAGTATGCCATTAACTCAATGTCCTCAATGTCAGAATCAGTTAAATTCTACTGATATTTTTTGTGCTGAGTGTGATTATGTAATCACAGATAATTCAACAAAGCAAGATTCAGAAATACCACCTTCTCATCCCCCTAAAAAACAGAATAACGGATGTGCTGTTGCTTTGTTATTTATGGGTATATTAATTATCGTATTTTTAGTAAAGACTTGTTCTGAAACAAAAGAAAGCTCCAATTTCACAACTGATTCGGTCAGTCAAATTTCTAAAGAAGATCGTATCAGGAATAAAGCGAAAATGGACAGTATAGATAAGCAACAAAAAATTGAAGATGAAAAGTTTTTAAAGACTAAAGCAGGAAAGATTCATAAAAAGCATCCTGAATGGTCTAAGGAAGACTGTATTAATATTTCTGAACATAAGATTTGGATAGGAATGCATTACGATATGTTAGTATACATGAGAGGTAAGCCAGACAATGTAAATACCTCCAATTACGGAGATGGCCCCAATTATCAAGCTTGCTGGCATGATTATGATGCATCTTGTTTTTATTTTGATGAAAGTCAGATTATTACTTCTTACAATTAAAAAAGGCGGGTTAAGAACCCGCCTTTTTTATGTATGTTTATAATATTCTGCCAATTAATGAGCTTCCAGCCAGTTATCACCCGTGCCTATCTCTACCAGTAACGGAACTTGTGTTTTTAAAGCCCCTTCCATTTCTTTTTTAATTAATGCGGAAGCAGCTTCGATTTCATCCACCGGAGATTCAAATACCAATTCATCATGTACCTGAAGTAACATTTTGGTTTTTAATTGCTGTTCGTCCAATTCTCTGTCGATTTTAATCATCGCAATTTTTACAACATCTGCTGCACTTCCCTGAACAGGAGCATTTACTGCATTTCGTTCTGCATGCGCTCTCACCACAAAGTTATTGGAATTGATATCTTTTAAATGACGCTTTCTTCCTAAAATAGTTTCTACATATCCTAACTGACGGGCTTTACTTACCTGCTCAGCCATATATTCCTTCAGTTTCGGATAAGTTTCAAAGTAGGCTTCGATCATTTGTTTAGCTTCTGTACGGGATAATCCGGTTTGTTCTGCCAGGGCAAAAGCGCCTTGTCCATAGATAATTCCAAAGTTTACGGTTTTGGCCTGGCTTCTTTGTGTTTTAGAAACTTCTTCTAATGGAATTTTAAACAATTTTGCCGCTGTAGATGCATGGATATCTTCTCCATCCTGGAAAGCTTTAATCATATTTTCTTCTCCTGAAATTTCAGCGATAAGACGAAGCTCAATCTGCGAATAATCGGCAGAAATAATTTTCTGTCCTTCTCCTGAAACGAACGCTCCACGAATCTGTTGTCCTCTCAATGTTCTGATCGGAATATTCTGCAGGTTAGGATTCACACTCGCCAAACGACCTGTCGCAGCAGTAGTTTGTGAGAAATTGGTATGTACTCTGTTATCTGTTTTATCAATCTGTGAAGGCAAAGCATCCACATAGGTTGATTTTAATTTCTGGTATGTCCTGTATTCCAGAATATGTTTGATGATCTCATGTTTTGAAGACAACTTTTGCAACACATCTTCCGAAGTGGCATACTGCCCGGTTTTGGTCTTTTTAGCTTTCGGATCAAGCTGCATTTTTTCAAACAGGATTTCCCCAAGCTGTTTAGGAGAATTCATATTGAATTCTTCACCGGAAAGCTCAAAAATTTTAGCTTCTAATTGCCTTAAATCGTTTTCAAGATCCACACTTTCTTGTGCCAGCCATTTTTCGTCAAGGGAAATTCCGGCTAGTTCCATTTTGGCAAGAACTTCCATCAGAGGCATTTCGATATTGTAGAAGAGTTCTTCCAGGTTTTCTTTTTTCAGTTGCGGAGCAAACAGTTCGTATAACTGGAAAGTGATATCAGCATCTTCTGCTGCATAATCCGTCTGGGTTCTAAGATCTGCATCTCTGAAAGTCCCTTGATTTTTCCCTTTCTTACCAATAATGGTTTCAATGGATACAGGCTTATAGTTCAGATATACTTCAGATAGATAATCCATTCCGTGTCTTCCATCCGGATTCAGCAGATAATGGGCAATCATGGTATCAAACATGGCTCCTTTAACAGTAATATCGTACTGTTGTAAGACTTTGTAATCGAATTTTAAATTATGAGCAATCTTCAACAGATCTTCTTTTTCAAAAAACGGTCTGAAAATTTCCAGCGTTTGTAAAACCTCATCTCTGTTTTCCGATAAAGGAATGTAATAAGCGAGACCTTTTTTATAGGAGAAACTCATTCCAACCAACTCAGCTTCCAGCTCATTCAACGATGTGGTTTCTGTATCAAAGCAAACTACTTTTTGCTGTAGCAGGTTATCAACCAGTTTTTTCTGTGCTTTCGGGTTGTCAATAAACTGATAAAGATGATCATTATGTTCAATGGTAGACTTGGTAGAAGTAGCCTGATCAAGTTCTTCGAAATTGGCAAAAAGATCAAGCTGCATGACTTGTCCTTTCACTTCTGTTCCGGCGGATGTTTGTTTCACTTCCACTTCACTTACTACAATTGTTTCAGTAGCGGCAGGAGCAAAAGCCCTGTACAGGTTTTCGTACAGTCTTCTGAATTCAATCTCATCAAAGACTTCTTTTACTTTTTCAAAATCCGGAGTTTCAAGATCATATTGCTCCTGGTGGAACTCTACAGGAACATCACAGATAATAGTCGCCAGTTTTTTAGACAAAATACCACGTTCTGCAGAAGCTTCTACTTTTTCTTTTAACTTTCCTTTCAGTTTATCGGTATTGGCTAATAAAGTTTCGATATTTCCGAATTCTTTAAGGAACTTCATTGCCGTTTTCTCGCCTACTCCATCAAGCCCTGGGATATTATCTACTGCATCTCCCATCATGGCAAGGAAATCAATGACCTGTTTGGGATCTTCGATTTCATATTTTGCTTTTACCTCTTCTACACCCAAAATTTCTATATCACCTCCTTTTAATCCGGGTTTATAAATTTTGATTTTATCTGTAACCAGCTGTGCAAAGTCTTTGTCAGGAGTTACCATAAAGGTTGTATAGCCTTCTTTTTCTGCTTTACAGGCAATAGTACCAATGACATCATCTGCCTCATAACCTTCTACTCCCAGAATTGGAATATGCATGGCTTCCAGAATTTTATGAATGTATGGAACAGCAATTTTAATGGCTTCAGGAGTTTCGCTTCTGTTGGCTTTGTACTCTGCAAAATCTTCAGTTCTTACACTTGCCTGCCCGACATCGAAAACAACTGCCAGATGAGTAGGCTTTTCTCTTCTGATCAATTCGATCAAGGAGTTGGTAAACCCAAAAATCGCAGAGGTGTCTAATCCTTTGCTCGTTAGTCTCGGGTTTCTGATCAATGCGTAATATCCTCTGAAAATCATCGCATAAGCATCGATGAGAAACAGCCTTTTATCTTGTGTTGCGTCCATATTTTCTATAATGAACAAAGATAATAAAATAGGAACAAAAGTTGGTAGTCCGTAAGAGAGTTTGAGGTTTCGAGAGTGGAAGGCGTAAAGATTTGAATGTGAACAAAGAATGGTCAATACGATCCCATAATCATTTTTTAATAATAAAAATATTTACCATTCATTTGTGAAGATATTTTGACAAAAAAAACAGTATACTCATGTGAATATACTGTTTTATTTTTTTTTCTGATCTGGCTTATTTACCTGAAGAAGGCCATAATCCAGCGTACTGAGAAGTACCATAGTCAATTGTTTCAGCACTGATTACGAAGCTGATCAACATACTGTTGCTATCTACTGCGTCGAAGTCTACTTCGTGTTGAATTACATATCCATTTTCCCAGTTCAGAGTGATCAATGTTCCTTCTTCGTGAGATTTGTTGAATGTAATTTCACCTTTTGTAGGCTTGTATTTACCGTTTAGTAAGCTTTCAAGGATATCTGATTTTTCAGTAGCTTCTACTGTCACCTTGATTAATGCGTTAGAAGGATCTGATGCTACACGTCCTGAAACGTCAGTAGATCTTGATACACTGTAGTTCATTTTTAACAGTTTTTGTCCTTCTCCTCCGTTGAATTTTAAAATTCCTCTTGAATTTCTTTCTGCCATGATTGTAAATTTTAATCGTTAGTAATAAATTGTTTGTTCGATAATTATATAACAAAGATAGACCCCTTGTTTTTGAAAAAAAAGCTTTTGAACGGAAATCTGAAAAAGTGTAGTAATTCTACGATTTCTTGTCGTAATTCTACGACAACAGAGTTAAGCACTCGTTTAACATACTATTTTAAAGATACTTAGATTTCTTAATACACAAAAAATGTCCTTACTTTATACACCAACAGAAGATATAATCTATAAAACAAATTTGAATTCAACCTGATATTTTTATTCTTTATCAAAATAAAATCAGGAAAAAGATATTGATATATTAAGCATCTGTTGCTTTTACAGTAACTCCTTTGGTAACATCATTTGTGAAGCCTTCTGCTGCTAGTCTTATTGCTCTTTCGGAAAAATAATTGGCTGCAAAAGGAGCAATTAAGGTTAAAATTCCTGCCGCTGATGTGGCTCCGCTTCTTATATTGGCTTTGTTATTTTCACTAATGGAAAGGTTTGCCTTTTCTGAATGGGTTTGAGCAGATTTATTCGCATTTTTTTCATTGACCTTTCCTCTAAAATTGCCGCTTTTGTTGCTTACCTGCTCCTTAAGTTCCTTCCCAAACTCTCCAGCCTTCATTCTTTCAAACATCTCTCTTAAGTCCGGATTATTTTTTAATGAATAGGTTCCTTGCTTTTTGGCCTCAGCAACCCCTTTATCGAATTTTTCAAGATCAGCCTTTGAAGCTTTATTTTCAGCTAGTTTCTTTCTGATATCACGACCATCTTTTATCGGGCTCCAAAGGTCCCAGTTATCTGTAGGAATTATTGGATCATCAGTACTTTGCTGAACACCTTTAACATCTTTATAGCTGTCTCCATTGGCCTGTGCTGAATTTACCCCTGTCCCGAATCCAATTGCCAGCGGGGTAATGATGAATTGCCCTATAGGAATCCATGCACCAAATATTAATCCCTGAGTTACAGCATGTATAGTACCTTGTACCCATGTTAAACTTGCCCCTGCAGGTAATGCCATGCCCATTCCGAAACCAAGTAAGGCTCCGGTTAAAAATCCACCCGCAACGTTGGTCCAGAATTCAGTTTTATTGTTCCCTGCAATATTATCTGCCGCTTTCATGGCATCTGCTTTATTGATGAAAGGAAGTACGACTCCCCCTTCTTTACAGCTTAACATTGAGTTTTTAGTCAGCGCTAAATGAAGATCTTTAACTTCTACTTTACGACTATCAAATCTTACGGTAGTATGATGTAAAGTCCATTGGCTTTCCTCAAATCCAATCATCTCACTGCATGACGGCCTTTGAGCCATTTTAAAAAGTCCCCAGATAACTGCACCAACGGCGATAGCTCCTCCTACGATCCAGCCTGCCACGGGTACGGTTAAACATACAGCTGCAATTCCAAGTCCAACTCCTACACCGGCTCCTAATGCTACCATTCCAGCACCGGTGCTCCAGTTGGATTTACATTTAAAATCCTCAGTCAGTTTTTTATCAATTTTGACAAGAAAAACTTTATCTTCGGCTCCGAACTTCACGGTTCGTGCAAATGATTCTCTTAAATCACTCAATAAAAGCTGCCTTGGATCGGGATTCATTTGATTAGTACATACTGCATATACTTTTTCAGGTAAATAAACTGCCATAACTTATATTTTTACCAATATTTTTCAAGTTGTGTAAATAGTAAAATCAACAGTAAAAATCCACCACACAGGAAAATAATCATGATTTGCCATGGTTTTAGTCTGTTTATAATACTGTATTTAATCTTTTCAGATTTCACTACATATACTCCATAGTTGGGAAATACCTGAGTATTGATTTTATTCTTAAGTTCTTTTTTATTAAAATTTTCATATAAAAAAGGTCTGAGATACTCTACAAAATCGTCAAAGATTTCAAGATCCTTTTGAGTTGAAAACGGCACAAAACCAGTATTTCCAACTCTTATTTTAATTGTTTCATGGTGTGTTATTATTGTAAGATATCTGAAACCTACATTTCCCAGATTTTTAATGGATCTGATATCCGTTAATGGGATCGCTTTTTTTATATTTTTATAGGTAATTTCAAGAACCTTGTCATCAATATTAATGTTCCATTTTTTATCTTTTATAGTTCCGCTTAGTAATTTTAATATCAGAATACTTATTACTATTGTTAATACTGAAGCTAGTAAAACAGGGTATAAAAAATAGGTTTTAGGTAAGTAAAATTCTGACACATACATTACCAGAAAGAATACAGCTAATGCAGGGACTGCCAATATCAATCCTATTTTCCATTCCGTTTTGGCATCAACACCATCAAATTGAAAATTCCTAGTTTCCTTCATCCGGGGTATAGTTTTCAAGTTGTTTTATAGTATAATTGCATTCATTTTCGATATTATCAGCAATTGATTCTTTCATCTTTACAGTAGCTGTTTTCACCAACCTGGTTTGGGTATCTATTTCTATGGTGGAACGGAAAATCAATTTGTATTGAGTGTAACTAAACCCTATGCTTGGTTTATGTAAAACATTATATTGGCTGATAATCTTTTCTTCCAATTCCTTGGTTAATTGATATTCGGCAATCATCCTGATGGTGAGTATATCGTTTTGTTCAGAAACCTTATCATATCTCAAGCTAAGAGGCACTACATTAGGTGGCACCACTGTGGAGAGAAAATCAAAATGACTGGTCTCCAAATGATCATTGAGGGTATACTGATTAAAACAAGTAAAATAAAAAAAGTCTTTTCTATATTCTTCTTCATTAGAAGCTTCGTGAGAAAACTGGACATCTCCTAACTTAATAATCTCCTGAACCGCATCTGCATTCGTCTTGGCGAGTTCTATGATAAATGGGTTATGATGGAGCTTTTGCTTTTTATATTCTATCCAATTTTCATTTAACTCTCTCCTGTTGAGAATGGTATTTATTTGCCCCTTCTCATCCAATGTAAAAAGGGTATTATGTTTTATATGATCAGTTTCTGCAATGAAATCAAGCACATTCAACATCACGGGAGGGGTCATCTTTTTTAAATAATCTTCCCTTTTCACAGATCCCAGTTGATTAACTGTATCCATCTTAAGAAGATATTGAAATTTTTGTTCTACAAACTGGGCTACCTCACCATTAATACTGGTTGTATTAACCTGTACACAACGATATCTTGCTTTTTGATTAAAGGTAACCTTATCGCCTTCTTTTATGCTTTTTACTTTTTGCTTTTTTATATGTTCTTTACTGACAAAAATATGCTCCAGATGAATCGGCAACGCATTTCCTATAATAACGCCCGTCATACCGGAATGTTGATTATGAAAATCCACAAGCTCCTTTACTGAAATTTGTTGTTTTTCTGCGATAGATTGTAAGGTATCTTTTTTTTGTATTTTATATTGTATGAAATTCATTATTGTTGATTAACCTCTATTTGATGGATTTTATTATATCTTACGTCATGTACCTTTCACTCTTTTCAAATCTTCCTGATAAAGATTTTCACCATAGTTTTTATTAAAGTTTACCGATACTTTATCTTTAGGATTTAGCTTTTCATAAAGTTGTATTCTTAGCTTAGCCTCTGCTATTGTATCATTCCGGTAAGGAAAAGTTACGTTATATTTATCAATTAATTGTTTTTTGTTTCCAAACAGCTTTTGATAGTAAGGAGAGTCTGGCAGATTTTCTTCATTTTTTTCTTTTTCTTTATATTCAATATAATTTGCCATCGGGCAAAGATTGGTATTCTTAATTTTAGGCTGTCCTCCTTTGCTGAGAAAATACTCTGCTGTATTCAGATCATCTCTTATTGCATCCTCCATGATATTACTTCCGTTAAAAGAGATGTTATTGATATCTGCTCCGTTTTGAAGCAGGTAATCAATCATTTTCTTTTCAGTAGTGTCAAACCCTCCCAGCAGCATAGCTTTTGATAATGGAGAATGTCCCAATTCAGGATTCGGATTGGCTTTATATTTAAAAAGCAATTGAAGCATTTCATAATTATTAAGTGCTACAGCATGGTTTAGAGGTGACTCCAAACCTTCATTTGAAACTATAATATTGGGATCTGCTCCTAATTCCAAAAGTTTTTCCATTGCATTAAGATTTTCAATAATAGAAGCATACATAAGCAAGGTATACCCTGTCTCTTCCTGTAATGTATTGATATCTAATTTCTTTTCTTTGATAACCTGCTCCATCCCGTTAAGATCTCCATCAAACATTTTTTGTGCAGCCAGTAAACCGTCTCCTTTAAACATCTTTGCAGGAGGATATTCAGTTCTATTCTCTTTTTTACGGGATCTTAGTCCAAAATCTGAACATGAAAAAAGTGTCATCATGGAAAATAATAAGAGAACTCTTGTTATCATACGGATTAATTTCTATAGTTTGCTTAAATCACTATACCCCTAATTTCCAATATCCTTATTTTTGTCCGTCAACGAGTTCTTTATTCTTCTTATATTGTTTTTCACCATAGTTGTCATTAAAGTTCAAGGACTTTTTATCTTTTTCGCTCATATTCTCATATAAACGAATGTACAATTTAGCAACTTCTATAGGATCTTCCTTGTAAGGAAACTGAACGTTATACTTTTCAATTAATTGTCTCTTAAATGCTAATATTTCATTTAAATTTTCCGTTTTATTATGTTTCCTTTGATTTTCTTCTTCAAACTGAATATATCTGGCCATTGGGCATAATTCTGTTCCTTTTATTTTAGGTTGCCCACCTTTCTCTAAAAAATAAATAGCTAATTTCAGATCATCTCTGGCAGCATTTTCCATTATATTACCACCATCATATGATACATGATTAATATCTGCACCATGTTCCAACAAGTAATCAATCATTTTTCTTTCCGTACCTTCTCCTCCTAATAACATTGCATCACTAAGAGGGCTAACCCCAATTGCTGGATTAAGATTTGCCTTATATTTTAGTAGTACATTCAACATTTCATAATTATTAGTACCTACTGCCTGCGAAACCGGAGAATTAAAAAGATCTGGGGTTATAATATTGGGGTCAGCTCCTTTTTGTAACAAAACTTCCATTCCTTTTATATTTTCGAGCATAGTTGCGTAAAGTAACAAGGTATAGCCTTTCTTTTCACTTAGCTGATTAATTATTTGAGGATTTGTATTAATTGTGTTTTCCAATCCCGAATTGTCTTCATCAAATATTTTTTGTGCAGCCTGAAGCTGAATTCCTTCAAATAATTTTTGAGGAGGATATTGTTCTCTATTCTGTTTTTTTCTGGACCGAAAATCCTGACAGTTGGTAAATATCATAGCGGTGAATATTAAAGCAATTATTATTTTCATATTTTATCTTTTATTTGCAACAACGTCTGTATTGATATTGGCTACCATTGCTCGAATCGCATCATCATATGCCCCATGTCCGCTTCCTATAGTTTTAATTCCCAGCCCTTCATTGTCTTCAATATAGCCAAAGATTTCATGCTGTTGGCCTAAAGCTCTTGGAACAGCTCCCGTAAGGCCACCAAATATCGCAAGTTTGCTCAGCCCCGGAATTCTTGATATGGCTAATGTGGAAAGCAGTCCTTCTCTGTTATTTTGTAATCCGTTAAGAATATCATTGCTTGTACTATAGTTAATGATATTTGCAGTTGATCCGACAGCTTTCTTTTTATCAAGATAATCTAATGTATTTCTATGCACTCCTCGCGTGTTGAAAGTATAACCAGTAAGTCCGGTATAATAGGAAGCCATTGCACTGTTTCCTCCGCCTAATGAATGTCCCGTAAATTTTACATTTCCGTGAGTTGCCTCATTCATCTTAGCAGCAAGATTCCTTGTTTTTTCTATTTGCGGAGTATCAGCACCAAAAGCCTGTCCTCCATCCTCAATAAACCAGTCATGATAAAACTGCATTCCTTTCGGTTCAGAACCCCTGAAAGCTACAAAATAATCTTGTGTATCTTTATTATAATATAAAGCAGCGAAAAAGCCATCCTTACTATTTGTGTTGAAATCACTACTAGTAAATTTAACTTCTTTAGAAATTTCGTTAAGCGCGTTTTGGTCGTCTGTATCTATGCGTTCATAACCACCAAATTTTTCTTTTTCTTTATTGTCTTTATCTTTTTCTAAATCCTTCTTATGTTCATCATAATCTTCATAAGAATCCTGTGCCATTTTACTGGCGATAAGAGCCTCTTTCAGCTGGGCAATTGGTAAATGAAAGGTAACCTCACCTCCCAGAAAACAATGTAAACTGGAGTTTTGCAATAAAGGTTTTTTATTTTCGATTTTTACTTTCGGGTGGGTATTTTTCCAATCACTACCCTTGCAAAGAAAGGAACAGATATTGAGGCAATCATCAATAAGTGCACTTCCTGCCCAGGCAGCGGCTGCCAAAACGAAAAGCCCTCCGGAAAAGGCTGCTGCAACAGCAACTCCGGCTAAAGCTCCGGCCATCATCATTTGAGGACATATAAAATTATCCTTAAAACGATCATCTTCTGTAGCCATCAGCTTTGCTCCACTCTTCAGATGTACTGTAGACTGTGAGCTCACCCCAATTCCTATGAGTCTTCTGCCTTTACTGCAGATAAGCGGGGTTCCCTGTGCTATATATAATTCGCTCATAATGATACTGATGTTATTGTTTATTGAGTCTTATATGGTACCTGCAGACATAAAACATGTTTTCATTAAGCTCCTCTTTTACATGAAACATTATCTCAGACAATACGGAGTCTTCATTATAAATATACTCTCCTTCAAGGAAATATTTATACGCTAAGGAGCTGCCAAGTGTCCTCTGATATTTATCCTGATATACGCTTTTAAAATGTGAATGATCACCTTTATTCTTCGCTTCCAGCTTTACAAGATATCCTCCATTCTCTTTTTTAGAAATCCTGTATTGAGAATCATAACTTATTTTTTCTCCCGGAAAAAGTGTAGACAAAGTATTTCTTACGGGCATTTGATCTATAAAACTTCCTCCTCTGAATACAGGTAAGGGATAAAACATAATCTGGTATAATAAATTCAGTTTAATATTTTGATCTATATTATTAAACTCCTTATCATAAAGGTGTATAAAGGCTTCATAGCTTTCTTTCACCAATTCAAAAAAATGTAAATCTCTTTTTATTTCATTCCATTTGTCTGAAATTTCCTCTTTATTAGTGACTTCAAGGATACTTTTATCGGTATCCAATGATAGCTGCAATACACTAGTTGCTTTGTTTATTTCTTCAAGGATTTCATAAAATGCCCGCATCTGCCCGTCAGACTGGATATATCTTTGAGGAGAAGAGCCGATCGTAATATGATTGTATTCTCCGGGTAAAACATTCCAGTCTTGTTCTATTTCCGTTTGATTGGCTTTTCCACTTCCTAAAGTAAGATACGATTTAATATTGATAAGATATTCAGCATTTTTATACCACGCGTACTTAAATCCTGATAAATCGTCTTTTTCTTCATGATCAAGTTCAAAAGCCATATTCTAATCTTCTTTTAAAAATTATACTGATCCTTTATTAATTGATATCTACAGTACTACCGGTAATAGTCATGTCTCCACCTGAATTAATGGATGTCAGGGATTTACTATGAATGCTCAGGTTATCCTGAGTAACCAGCAATGCATTTTGTAATGAATTCATATCCAGCATACCATCTGCCGCAGAAATGGTAATACCTGTCTGGGTTATGGTAATCGTATTTTTTCCGACTTTCAGTTCAATCTTTGTTTTTCCTTCCAAACAGATATTTCCGGAAGCATCCATTTTTAAATAAGAATTTGCCGGTTCTCCTTTTTTTCCACCTACATTGATAGCACTGGTACTTCCTGCATTTACGGTATTATGGTTTCCGACATTTACTATTTTATTGTTATTGGCATTGGTATGAGCATTTCCCGCACCATCAAATTTCATATTGGCACCTCCCTGATCTGTAAGAAATACGGAACCTTCACCATCATTTAATTCTAATTTATTTCCGCTTCTGCTGCTTAAACTTTTTATATTATTATCTGCTCCTCCTCCGGCTCCAATTCCTCCATGGAACATTCCTCCCATGACAAAAGGACGATCCGGATGCTGATGTACAAAATTTACAATAACCTGATCTCCAACCTCAGGAATAGCCATAAAACCTCTATTTTTATTGACTTTATCACTGCTTCCCGCATCAGGAGTCATCACCCTGATAAATTCTGAAGTATCAGGACCGTTTTGCCAGTCAAATTGTATTTTTACTCTTCCCTGATTCAAAGGGTCTGTATTAGAAATTACTTTTGCAAACTGAGCTTCTGCCCTTGGAACCTCAAATCCCGGACGTGGAATAAACCCAGTATCTGCAGCAATTGCTTCAAATTTACCATCATAATATCCTCTTCCGTCTACTTCATGAGTTACTTCAATAATCATCAGCTTTGTAAAATAAGAAGTTTCATTGCTTCCTGTTTTACGCATTTCGATATCTGCGGTACATCCGGGATATAGAAAAGGAACAGTAGTTGTTCCGGAAGTGATAAAAACTTCAGAAGCTTTACTTCCTGCCGTTCCTTTCTGGGAGGCATCAATATCCATAAAAGAAGTAGCTTTTATAGGAGCCACTCTCAAAGAAGGGGTCGTAAATGTTTTTTCGGATATTTCGTAGGCACGCCTTGCAATATCCGATGCGTGACTGATTTTTGAATTTCCGGTAGTCAGTTTTTCATTTTTACTGCTGTTATAGCCATAAAACGTAGGATTGACGTGTTGGGCCTTCATTTTGACCGCAATATCACTCACACTGCTTCCGTAGGTAAGTTTAATTGGTTTTTCCTGTGGTGGAAGTTTACCAAAATGCAATACTTCACCATCATAATAAAACTGTTCACCATACGCTTCAGCCATTCTGGCAAGATAATTATAATGAGTTTCTTCATATTGTGAGCTATAGGAAACATTTCCGTGTTGAGCATCAATTCTGAAATCGAATTTACTCTGCCCCAGTCCTTCACGGATTACCTGATCTGCAATACTATTGAGACTCACCGGTTGGGCACCTCCAAAACTCTGAATATGTGGAGCCGCATCCAGAAGCACCGTTGGGCTATATCCTTTAAGAACAATATTTCCCAGGCTTCCCTTTTCCTGGCTGAAACCTACCTCTGTAACAACACCTACAAAGTTACGTTCAGCCCCTTTTTCAATGTCTTTATATTTAAAAACTACAGTAATTCTTTTCCCGAGAAAACTCTGAGCTTCTTCGAGATTATGGTTTTCGGCATTTCCCAACGTATCATGCGCCAGTGTCAAACTAAATTCATGATGCTTGGCAGCGCTTTGCGTCAGTCTGAAATGCTTAAAATGCTTGATAATTTTTCCTTCAATAATTACATCCAGCTTCACTACACGATTAATACCAGCAATAACGCTTTCAGCAATAGCTTCTACATTGTGTATCTTTGAAGTGGGTTGCTTTGCCCAAACCTTATTGTCGACAATAGAAGGATCGTTGGGAACAAATGTTTGGTTCATAAACATATCTGCTCCCTGTGCAGCACTTAAGCTTTGCTGTCCTACTTTTGCTGCTTTCTTAACTTTTTCGCCCGCTTTAGTCAATTTTTCCTCTGCTTTTTTGGCAACATTTTCCTGTACAGTATCTTTCAACTGGTCAGTGCCTTTTTTTATCTCATTTTTCGGGGTATCTACTTTAGTTGTTTTGTCATCCTGAAACATAGTGTTTTGTATTTAAAGTTAAATAAACTGCTGATTACAGCATAAAAGATATAGGATCATGAATCACTAACTGCCACGGTCATTTTCTCTCTGGAAAAATCACTTGTGAGGTTGATATTCTTTTAAATGGAAAAAACAGAACAGTATACTCTAATGAGTGCACTGTTCTGTACCAATTTTATTTTTACTAAGATGATGAATAGGCTTATTTACCTGAAGAAGGCCACAGTCCAGCGTACTGAGAAGTACCATAGTCAATTGTTTCAGCACTGATTACAAAGCTGATCAACATACTGTTGCTATCCACAGCGTCAAAGTCTACTTCGTGCTGGATCACGTATCCGTTCTCCCAGTTCAAAGTGATCAATGTTCCTTCTTCGTGAGATTTGTTGAATACAATCTCTCCTTTTGTAGGCTTGTATTTTCCGTTTAGTAAGCTTTCAAGAATATCAGATTTTTCAGTAGCTTCTACTGTAACTTTGATCAATGCATTGGAAGGATCTGATGCTACACGTCCTGAAACGTCTGTAGATCTTGAAACACTGTATTTCATTTTTAACAGTTTTTGTCCTTCTCCTCCGTTGAATTTTAAGATTCCTCTTGAGTTTCTTTCTGCCATGATTGTAAATTTTAATCGTTAATAATATTTTGTGATTCGGTGATTGTGCAACAAATATAGAGGCTCTTTTTTTCTAAAAAAAACTTTTACCCCTAAATCTGGAAAATTGTAGTAGTTCTACGATTTCTTGTCGTAATTCTACGACAATTGATTTACAAACAATAGCTAAAACACTATTAATAAAGGATTTCAATACACATTGGAAATTAAACAAAAAGAGTTTTTTTCCACAGCAATGAGAAATATTATGACTTTTTAATACTATTTAAGAAGCCTTAACACCTATTAAAAAAGTAAAAATATTGATATTTTTTATATGGATGGATACTAAAACTTACTATGACTTTTAATTTTCTTTCATAAAAAATAATAGCTGGCAGTAAATAAACTACCAGCTATTATTTTATGTATCAATTTTCAAAAGTTTACTGTTGCGAGCTTACCCCGGCTTTTATAGACTTCGTTAGTATCTTATTTTTTCTTAAAAGAAAATCGGGCATCAGATCAGTTGGAAGATAAAAGGGACTTTCGCCTTTTTTCTGAAGCTCTTCTACAATTCCCGGGTTCCATGCAAGAATCTCATCCACACCTACTTGTAATTCATCAGCAACAACATTCAGATTAAACCCTGCATTAATCTCCGTTTCTGAAAGTGCAGCAGCGGTCGTTTTTCTGTTTCCATCTTCAAAGAACACCTTATTAATCCTTGAGGAATTGTAATTGCTTAAAACACTCTGAAGTTCTCCTGTTGCATAGCAGGCATTCAGGTATTTTTTCACATGATTAATTGTTTCTCCCGGAAGATATTTTGAGAACTCGTGGTACTGCGAGGAACCTGCAGCCTGCATGGCTTTTGCAATATTACCTTCCCCACAATTATAGGCAGCTACCACCGTTACCCAGTTATTATACTTTTTGTAAAGATTAGCGAGAGAAATTACTGCTGTTTTTGTGCTTTTGTATACGTCAGTACGGTTTTGTTCTGTGAGGCCATATTGATTGGCATGGGCAGTCATAAGCTGCCAGACTCCAACAGCTCCGGCTCCTGAAGTAATGTTTCTGTTGAAATGAGATTCAATCAAAGCAAGGTTTCTCAGATGCTTGGGAAGCCCTTTCTGAAGAAGCAATTGCTCAATGAATTCAACAAGGTCTTTATTAGCATTAATAATACCCTGATACTTTCTCACACTGCTTTCCGAGGTATCAGAAGCGGCAAGAAACTGTCCGTTTACAAAGACTACAGTTCCCAGCAGCATTACACCTGTAAAGATATTTCTGATAATGGTTTTCATTTTTACTCTGTTATTTATAAACAAAAAGGCTAAAAAGCAAATGGGCAGTTCAGCCTTTTTAATTCTGTCTCTTATTCTACTGTCCAGGTTAGCTTTTCTTCTTCTTTATTCCAATCTACATGGATGGTTTGCCCGGACTTTACTTCTTCTCTTACTATCATTTTAGAAATAGGTCTTGCCAGCTGTGCACGGATTACGCCCGATATTTGTCTGGCTCCGTATTTACTGCTGAATCCTCCCAATGCAAGGTTTCTTACCGCATCGTCACTGATTTTTAAAGCAATTCCTAATCTTGTGAGTGAAGTATGAAGTGATTTCAACTGGATATTAAATATTCTTTCTGCAATAGATTCGGTAATTGGAGCAAAAGGAATAATCTCTGTAATTCTTGCTAAAAACTCAGGTCTGAATCTTCCGGAATTAGACATAATCTGCATCAGGGAGGATGATTCAGGTATTTTACCTTCTTCAAACTGTTTTACAATTTCTTCACTTCCGATATTGGAGGTAAATAAAATCAAAGCATTGCTGAAATCTCCTTCTTTTCCTAATTTATCATGTACTTTACCTTCGTCCATAATCTGAAGGAATACATCAAAAACAGAATGATGGGCTTTTTCAATTTCATCAAATAATACAACTGTGTAAGGTTGTTGTCTTATTTTATTCACCAGCATACCTCCTTCCTCATAACCTACATACCCGGGAGGCGCACCGTATAACAATGCCGCCGAATGTTCTTCTTTAAATTCTGACATATCAAAACGAACCATCGCTTTTTCATCGTTGAAAAGTAATTCTGCCATTGATTTAGCCAGCTCTGTTTTACCTGTTCCTGTAGGTCCCAAAAGGAAGAAGGACCCGATAGGTTGCCCGGGTTTATTTAACCCACTTCGGTTTTCAACAATAGCATCAGAAAGGATTTTCAAGGCATGATCCTGACCTACGACTCGGTTTAATAACAGGGACTCCATATTCAGGAGCTTTTCTTTTTCCTGAGCCTGAATTTTCCCGATCGGGATATTGGTTTTTGCAGCCATTACAGCCGCCAGTTCCAAACGGTCTACTTTCTCTCTTTTCTTTGCTGCATGTTGTAAGAGCTCAGCATAAGTATCTTCAATGATCTTCTGGATCTGATCTACAGGCATTGAATTGTCGATTGCAGGTTGTTCACTTAGTGATCCCCACAAAATAGGACTTATTTTATCTCTTAACAGGTTATACGTCCAGATTAACTCGTCTGCCTTGTCCTTATTGTCGGTAAATTCTTCTGTTAAAATAGCATCATAACTTTCTTTCCAGCTATCAAGTTCTTTTTCTGAAAGCTCATCCAGCATTTTGATGGCAGCCATGGTTCTGTCCAGTAGATCGATGGCAGCATCCGGTAATTTTTTACCTTTGGCATATCTTTTCGCCAGGCGCACACATTCAGGAAGCGCTGTTTTTTCCACTTCAATACCGTGGTGTTTTTTGTAGCCTTCAAGAAGTACATCGATCATTTTCACGCAAGTTTTTTCATCCGGTTCATTAACGGTCAGCACTTCAAAACGACGGTTGAAAGCTTGCTCCGGCTCAATAATTTTCCTGTACTCTTCCTGGGTTGTAGCTCCGATAACGGTAATTTCTCCTCTTGCCAGCTCTGGCTTTAAAAGATTAGCTACATTACCTATGCTTCCTTTAGAATCAAGAAGTGTATGAATTTCATCAATGAAAAGAATAGCCTTTTCAATTTTCTTGCATTCATTGATTACTTTTTTCAGACGGTCTTCAATTTCTCCCTTATAAGAAGTCCCAGCCAGTAATGCTCCGGTATCCAATTCTAAAAGAGTTCCATTTTTAAGCATATCCGGAACATTCCCTTTGATAATCTCAGTAGCAAACCCTTCTACCAAAGCAGTCTTCCCTACTCCCGGCTCACCGATAATGATTACATTCGGCTTGCTTCGGCGGCAAAGAATTTCCACGAGCATTCTGAGTTCTTTATCTCTACCAATAATATTTTCCAAATCTCCTTTTCTGGCTTGTGCTGTTCGGTCTACACAATAGCTTTTAATTGATGGGAAAGAAGAATCTGTAAAGTCTGATCCATTGGAAAATAATGACGAAAAATCACCATCTTCTGAAACGGTGAATGGATTATCTTTTCTGTATAAATTGAAAATTTCGTGTTCCCTCAACGGAAGTGATTTTAACTGCTGGAGAGAAAATACAACCTGTGGTTTTACGATAGCGGTTAATATGCATATGGGAGTGATTTCATCCAGTCCCAGTTTTAAGCGAATATCGTCTGCTTCTTCAATCAGAGTGTCTATTGCTTCATCCTGTCCCGCTTCATCAGGAAGATGAGCTGTTTTAGGATATTCTTCAATGCGAACATCTGCCCATTCGTAGAAATAGCCGGGATCTTTCTCTATGCTTTTCAAAAATTCATTAAGCCCGATATCTTTGTGCATTAAAGCTTGCAAAATATGCGGACCACCATAAGTAGCATTATAGTTTTCTTTCGCTATCGACTGAGCAATATGAAATAGCTGTTTTACTGTTTCGTTGGTTACTAGTACTCCCATTTATAATTTTTCTTATATTAATAAATTTGTGTGTTCTGTTTTAACTGTTCTTTTCAGATTGTTGATGCTATCTTTACTTTTTATCCTCCGAAGGAATCAAAAGTTCTTATTTCTTTATTGTCTCTAAAATTAATTATTTTATTCTAAACGAGATAAAGATAGTTAATTCTTACATTAGAGAAGTAGGAACCATTATTTTTTATCTTCCTGAATTATTTTTAAGATAACCCAAAAAGACAACTTATGATGATTGCTATATTTTTTGCTGAAATCAATTTTATATATTCAGGAAATATAACAATACAAGACTTAGCCATTGTAGTCCGATAAAAATGTAAAATAACAGGGCTGAAGGTTCAGCCAGTTCATTTAATTTCTCTATCAGCTGAGTTTTTGTGATTTCTGAGAAGTCTGCATTATCTGCCCCTAAATTCAATTCGTCAAATTTTATTTTGCTCAGCGCATACCCAATGATTCGTTTAAGAATTTTATTTTCTGAACTGTTTTTAAACTCATTCAACAATTTAACTTTGGCCATAGCAAAATCTGCACTACTACGAATGACAGTTGGCTGCTTGGCTTTAAATATCCCAATTACCTTATCTATAAAAGGAACAACAATGGTCTTTGAATGATCCTGAAGAAGCTTACTGATCACTACAGACATCCCATATTTTGAGGAAAAAACAATTGTCAAAAAAGGAGCAACCATCATCAACAAATAGAAAATACTTGCGGAAACGGGTTTAGCTTGAATCGTTGTTATTAAAAATGCCACTGCCCCTGTATGTCCCAATGCCGGCCCTAAACGGTCAGACAAGATATAAATTCCAAGTATGAAGGTAATAAGTGTTGAAAAAATCCCTATTCCGTAAATCTTCAGGACATTGAAAACAAAGGTAGCAGATAGTCTGGAGAAATATTTTAAATGAGTAGTAATACTGTTCATTAATAGTTTTTGTTTAATCTGGTTGTTATGGTTTTTGTTTTTTGCAATATAAAAATAAATAAACGAACACTATCTTTTTCATGTAATATTCTTACCACTTTGTACGGTAATGACTTGATTTCCTTAAACTGCTTTAAATTTCTGATATTTTAACAGGACAAAAAAGACTGTCTACCAGGGACAGTCTTTTTTTATGAATGTTGATAATGTGTATCAATTTTAGCTTGAAGGCCAAAGTCCTGCATATTGAGAAGTTCCGTAGTCAATAGTCTCAGCACTTACAACAAAGCTGATGAGCATACTATTGCTGTCAATCGCATCAAAATCAACCTGATGTTGGATAACATATCCGTTTTGCCAGTTTAATGTGATTAATGTTCCTTCTTCGTGAGATTTATTGAATGTAATTTCACCTACAGTAGGTTTGTATTTCCCGTTCAATAAGCTTTCAAGGATGTCTGACTTTTCAGTAGCTTCTACTGTTACTTTGATTAATGCATTAGAAGGATCTGATGCTACACGTCCTGAAACGTCTGTAGATCTTGATACGCTATAGTTTAATTTTAATAGCTTTTGCCCTTCTCCGTTGTTGAATTTTAAGATTCCTCTTGAATTTCTTTCTGCCATGATTTGTAAATTTTGATCGTTGGTAATATTTTGTGATTCAGTGATTGTGTAGCAAATATAGAATGTCTTTTTTTCTAAAAAAAACTTTTATTCCTAAATCTGAAAAATTGTAGTAGTTCTACGATTTCTTGTCGTAATTCTACGATAATAGATTTAACAATTCTTCTTAAAACTCATTAATAAAGGATGTACAATGAATGAAAAACGATAGATAAAACAAAAAATTTTCCACACCAAAGAGAAATAGAAACGCTCAAAAAAAGGAAAATTGAAAATTGAAAGTGGAAAATTATGAATCCAGAGTTCAGAATTATGAGTTCGATTTTTAATGATGGTATTCCTATTCCCTGTTATACAATATCAAACTTCATGTTGTGGATATAAAAAACTCACCTAACCTTATTTCTATCTAAAAAAAAGAAAAAGCAGAAGTCTGACGACTTCTGCTTTCATATTATTAAAACTAATGAATTAATGCTTAGTATATTCCGGTTGTTCCGTTGGAAGCCTTGTCGGTGTAAAGTATTCATTAAGCCAATAGAATGTCTGTCCGTTCTGCTGGATTTTCACCGCAGGATTATTTCTGTTGGCAAGCATTCTGTCTGATAAATCTTTATAATGACGGAAATAGTTTCTTACTGTTTCACTAGAAACAATTTTAGACTTTCTCCATCCTTTCAGCTTATATTTTGACATCAGTTCCTCTTCTGAAAGATCAAACCCTGTACTCATTCCTACTGCATACGCCATCGGCTGCTCATAAAGTTCTCCTTTGTCTAGGAATTTGATCGTAGGATTGTATTTCTTCAAAAGCTTTACATATTCTTTAATCGCTCTTGACTGGTTGAAACCAGGTTTATCAGCTTCAGTATTTCTGTATACTTCTGTGTAGAATGCCTTCAGATTATCATACTCTGTTTCAGAAATAAGAACACCTTTTTCCATAGCCGGGGTGTATTCTCTCATTTCTTTTGGGATATATCCTTTCACCAGGAATGGGTTTCCATAGTTGATTAACTGAGCTGCAATTCCTGCAGAAACCGGATTCGTAAGTCCCGGATACAAATATTTATATTTTAAATCTACATCTGTTCTTCCTGCTCCCACAGAAGAGTGGAAGTATTTATTAAGGGATTTATCAATATTCTGATTATCTAAGGTAACCTGTGCAATAAGACTGTCAACAGATTTTTTCAGGAATCCCGGAGTAGCGACATCTCCTTTTTTAGGAAAGATAACAAAACCCTGAGACATACTCTGCTTAGGATAAGCTAAAGAGAAGAACCCTTCATCTCCTTCTATTAAGCTAAAGTTGTTCTTGGTCAGAACATCATATTGGTTAATAATTTTTTGTTTTTTAAGCTCAGCAATATTTTTTGCTGTATTGGTGACTACATTTTCTGCCATCAATACAAAGTCATTATAGTTATCGGATGATCTTGCATTCGTCTGGAACATGATCAACCTGGCCTGAGCTTGGGTAAGGGAGCTTATTACACTGTACATATTCCCACTCTGGCTTGCAGAAGTACCTACGGTCACAACAATATTGGTTTCATCAGGAACATTTGAAAGAAGGTTTCCAGCAGCAGATAGCGCCTCTCCTACCGGCTGATATCCGTTATTGCTGGCACAATTCATTTCATTGGATTTCTGGTCAATAAATGAAGTAATCTTACTGTAATCTGTACTTAAATTTGAAACGGAAACATTATTTCCGCATGGATTGTTTTTATATAAAACAACCCCATATTTAACATTGCTGAAATAGGATGGTTTTTCAAATCTCAGCTGGAGATCCTGCAATAATGATTTTACAATTGGAGCGTAAGGAGCGTTCTGTGCACTGATATCTAATGCAAAAACAATATTTATATTCTTATCTCTGTCAGTGATCTCTCTGTAACGGTCAAAATAGATTTCTTCACCTAAAACATTAAAGACAAAGTTTTTACTATAATCTAAGATATTGGTAAAATATTTTGTTTTAATATCCGGAGTTGGAGCTTGTTCTAATGAAAGATTAACCGGGTAAATATTCTCCAATGGTGTCCTTTTGTTAACATCTGTAAGAAGAATTGCTGTTTTATTTGTAGCATCAGATGCAGATCCACCGGGATATCCTTCGTGAATTCCTAATTCACTTTCGGTGATTCCTGTTGTATTTTTAAGTTTTATCGCTGAACGCTCTCCCCATGCAGAGATAACATTTGAACTTACCCATCCGTAAAGACTTTTTCCAATACTATCTATATCAACAGAAGGCTTTTTACCTACTAAAAATCTCTTGTTATTTTCCGCCTGTTTATAGACGTATACCATTTGTCCGTTCGGGATCTTTACATTGGCTTCTTCAATAAGACTTGGTGAGTTAAACACCATAATTGAATCATTCTTGTAATATCTTTCGGCACTTCTGATCACTTCACTGTTATTGGGTACTACTGCTACTCTTACAGGGTAACCTGTTTTTTCGCTTTTTAAAGAGTTACTCCAAAGAAGAAGGTCAGATTCAGGGATCCATCCATAGGTCTTAATAGATTTTGAGGAAACCTTTTTCATTAAAGCATCCGGAACATATTCCGCTACTTTTACCATTCCATCTCTGTGTTTCAACACCATTAAGGGTTCCAGGAACTTAACTTCTTTATAAGATTTTTCGTCATTTTTATCTAAAAATGCTGTATTTCTTGATCTGTCTGAAACAACGATCCATGGAACTGATTTCTTAGGAAATCCGTTCACTACCGGTGAATTATCTACCTGTCCGTATTGAGAAGGCTCAGGAGTCTTTTTTGACGGCAGCTTTACCTGACAGCTCGTCAATAATACTGTTAATCCTATATAATATGCTGCTAGAGGAAATTTATTTTTCATCCTATTTTATCTTTTTATGATTGGCACATCCAAATCGATGGACGGTATTATTTGCTTTGGTTGATGTCTACTTTAGTTACACAGTTTTGCGTATCGTCAAAGTTCACCTTTACAGTCTGAATCACTGTATTTTTATCAAACTGAAGACCGGCACAGTACATGTAGAAGTTATTCACTTTACTCTCATTTACTTTTACTACTGTGTTTTCGTTATTACACAGGTAAGTTTTCAACAGGTAATTGTAATGCATGTTAAAACTGTTTCCGTTAGCAATCTGCTGCAAGTGGTATTTAAAATCGTTATCAATTTTTGCATAAGAATCTTCTATAGATACTTCTTCCTCTTCTAAAGAGTTGTAAGCAGGAAGAATTTTGATACGGTGATAGATAGGCTCCTGAGTTTCCTCCGTGTACAATGTTACCAGATAATCCCCCGGCTTTTTGTAAGCATAGATCGCCATTTTATCTTTAGCATCTGTATTTCCGGTTTCTCCGAACTTCCAGTTAAACTGTTTGGCTTCGGAAACTGCCCGGAACTGTACGTTCTCATTTTGCATTGCCTGAGCGGGAGCTTCAATGGTTGTTGTAATCTTTGTAGTGTCAACTTTTTTCTGAAGACTTCTGGCATTTACCATGACAGGGAAAGACTTCGTATATTTGTTGTCAACGATCAAAATTACCTGATAATACCCTGGTTTATTATAAAAGTGGATACCACTGTTTTTATCAGAAGTCGTTCCGTCACCAAAATTCCATCTTTTGGTTTTTGCAAACTGGGTCTTATCTTCAAATAAGAGTGTATCTCCTACTGACAATGAAGAGGGATAAACTACCCCGACAATATCATCAGCTGAGTGAATCACCTTTTTCTGTAGCCACAGTGCAACAAGTGCTGCAATGAGCAAGGTAGCAATAACACCAATAATAATGTTCTTTTTGTTCTTTTGAAAATAATTCATAGTTAATAATTGTGATGTGTTTTATGTATAGTTCCTGTTTTCATTTCTGAATCACTGTGTGCGTGCTTTTAATGCATTTTCACGCTCATACAATTTGTTCTGCTTATCTTTAAAGCCTATTCTACATTCTTCCACCTGCTTTTCAAATTTTTTAATATCCTCTGTAGTAGTTGAGATTACTTTTTTGTCATCAAAATACATTTTATAAAATCTTGCGATCTGCGGATAAGCGTCCTTTCGGATGTCAGCAATTTCATTGTTTTTGAAGTAATTGTTCAGGTCGTTAATATTATTGAAAATATTATTTTCCACAAAAGGCTGTGGAGTTTCATCGGTAAGCTTGGTGATCATGGTGTATGTACTGTCCATAATCGGCAGAATAATTTTTTGATGTTGTTCAAATTCTGCTTTTTGTTCGAGATTTTGAATACCTCTTACATCTTCATCAGAAAACGGGGATTCAAATCCTTTTAGAAAGATAACTCCCAAGAATATCATGGCAGTTATAAGCATTAGTATTAAATATAAAAACTGATAATGCCTCTCTTTTTTAGATAATGTAATTTGTCCTTGCATATCTTTGTGTTTTATCTTCTTCTTCCTCCTGTAAAGTTTCTCGTAGGGTCTTTCCGAAGTTGGTTATTAGCTCTGTCTATTTTGCCCATACACTCATCCAGATCCCTTCGCACCGTTTTCTTTTTATATTCTACACCACTGATTTTTGTTTTTAACGCAATCATAGGTCCAATCTGTTTCATCAGCATGGCATAGTGCTTAAAGTTTCCTGTGCTGTCTTTACCCATAATATTTTTAGCATCACTTACGTTATCCATAATGTTGGTTCTGAGAAAAACCTCATTTTCCACTTTATTGATATCAAGTTGAGTCATACGCTCATAAATATTATCTACATGCTCTCTGAGCACGTCGCTTCTGCCCATCAGCTCCTTATAAGCTTCGGCTTCTCTACTGATCCCTTCCCGTTGTATATCGTAGCTTTTAAAGAAAAGATATAAACAAGCAAAGGATACAACCGACAAAACGACAAAAGACAGAATAAACTTCCAGATGCCCGTTCTGACATCTGATCTGTTCAATTTTTTTTCCCTGTTTGAAGACATAATTTGCGATTTGTTTGGCCTGTGAAAATATAAAAAAAAAATTTTATGCACAATACGTATTTTCCCCATGGCTACTTTCGTGAAAACCCTAATTAAATTAATATTAATTTTCTCTTTGATAAGTTTTTCATAAATTAGGCCTCTGAATTTTAAATATCAATAGCCAAATCGATATTAAAAGTGAGTAAAATATTATCTAATACCGTGCGTTTTTCTATTGCTGACAGCGATTTTTATTTTAAAAAAATAATGATCAAAACGCTTATGGAAAACCCTTTCTATATGCTTCTAAATGACTGTAATAATGGACATGAGCTTGTTAACAGAATCTACAGAAGACAGGAAGACGTATTCATTATAGAATTGTTTATGCCGGTATTGAGCGGAATTGAAGCCATCAAATATATCAGGAAAAACAATTCTGAAACCCCTATTATCACTTACTCCGGTACCTATCAGGAAGATATGGCTGAAATTCTTTCCAGGATTCCTAATATATATTATTGTCAGAAAAAAAGTAATATTATAAAAGATATTATTAAAGGAGGTATTGCATCCGAAGAGTTTGATTACCAAGCTTACACAAAAGAATGGGAACAACAACCACTTGCCGTACAGGAATATATGGACAGACAAAAGAAAGGTCAGGAAGAGCTTTCGCCGGCTGAGATTCAATTGATGAGATTCTGCTATGAAGGTTTCAGTAATAAAGAAATTGCAGAAAAGCTTAATCTGAGTACCAGAACAATTGACACTTATATTAACCGGCTTACAGAAAAACTGGGACTAAAAACAAAACTTCACCTGATTCGTTTTTGTGTTGAAAACGGATACTATAATTCAAGCATGTAAAAAGGGCACCTATTATGAATTCAAAGTACTAAAATGGTGTCACAGCCTTCTATCCGGCTATTTTTTAGAATTTGATGTTTTATAATTTCAGGTCATTTTTTTAAGATATTATTAAATCATTAAGTTCTCTCAGACCTATGTTAATATAGCATTCACATCAAAAACTCTACTATTTGAAAAAAAATATTTTGTCACTAATTTGCTAGTATTCAATTTTTTTAACTAAATTTGCACACCTAAAATTTAAAATTAAAATAAGGAAATGACAAAGGCAGAATTGGTAAACACCATCTCAAATAAGTTGGGAACAGAAAAGAATGAGACACAGAAAGTTGTAGAAGCTTTTATGCAGGAGATCAGAACTTCTATGTATAATGGGGATAACGTTTATCTGAGAGGTTTTGGATCTTTTATCATTAAAACAAGAGCTGCTAAAACAGGAAGAAATATTTCTAAGAACACTGCAATCGAGATTCCTGCTCATAACATTCCTGCTTTCAAACCTTCAAAATCATTTGTTGAGAAAGTAAAAACTAAAGTTGCAGTAAAATAAGAACATTAACTGAATATTAACTAGTTACTAAAAAATTAAAATTATGCCAAGCGGAAAGAAAAGAAAAAGACACAAGGTTGCGACTCACAAAAGAAAGAAAAGAAGAAGAGCAAACAGACATAAGAAAAAATAATCTCCTCTTCTCGAGATTTACAATATAATAATATAGTTGGTGATTTTATTTTTTAAAGTTCACCGACTATATTTTTGTTTGCAACTATAAGATTCTACGGAAAACGAACGGTTTCAAATATTATTTTAATAAAAATATAATGATTTTCATTCTAAATCCTTATATTTAATAGATGAATTAATCGAGAAAAAACGTCAAATTCCTATAATCTTAACAATTTTATCTTATAACAAAATGAAGAAAGAACTAATAGTTTCGCATGAAGATGATCTTACAAAGATTGCGCTACTGGAAGACGGAAGACTATGTGAACTTCATGAGCAAGAAGACAAAAGCGATTTTATAGTTGGAGATCTGTTTATAGGAAAAGTAAAAAAACTGGCACCTAACCTGAATGCGGCATTCGTCAATATTGGATATGACAAAGATGCTTTTTTACATTATCAGGATTTAGGCCCTCAGTATCTTACCTACAGAAAGTTTTTAAAAGATACTATTTCTAAAAAACAAAGCACTTCAAGCTTAAAAAATTTCGAGATACAACCCGAAATAGACAAAAACGGAACAGTAGATAAAGTAATAGCAAAGGATGATCTTGTGTTGTTACAGATTACCAAAGAACCTATTTCTACCAAAGGACCAAGGATTTCTACTCAGGTTTCTTTAACCGGACGTTTTCTGGTTTTAATTCCATTCGACAATAAAGTTTCTATTTCTAAAAAGATTAAAAGCTTTGAAGAAAAAGAAAGGTTGAGAACTCTTATCGACAGTATTAAACCTGAAGGCTTTGGAGTTATTATCAGAACGGTAGCCGAAGGAAAAAAGGTTGCCGACCTTCACAACGACATGAACCAGTTGGTTCAGAAGTGGGAAAGCACTTTTAAGAACATCCAGAAAAATAAAGTTCCGTCTAAAGTTTTAAGCGAAGAAGACAAAGCTTCAGCTATTTTAAGAGACAATTTTAATCAGGATTTCGTGAATATCATTTGTGATGATGAACAAATGGTGAGCGAGATGAAAAATTACATTGAAGTAATTGCCCCCGAGAAGAAAAATATTGTCCAGTTTTACGATTCCCATATTCCACTTCTGGAATATTATAATGTTGAAAAACAACTTAAACAGAGCTTCGGAAAACACGTAAACATTCCAAGTTCTAAAGGAGCTTATCTTGTTATTGAGCACACAGAAGCACTTCACGTTGTCGATGTCAACTCCGGAAATAACATTACAACCGGAACCGCTGTCAATAAAGAGCACGCACTGAAAGTGAACAAAATGGCAGCTACAGAGATCGCAAGACAGCTACGCCTCCGCGATATGGGAGGTATCATCGTGATCGATTTTATCGACATGCCAAACTCTGAACACAGAAGAGATCTCTATGAGCATCTTAAAGAGGAAATGAAACGTGACAAAGCACGTCACAAAATTCTTCCTCCGAGTAAATTTGGTTTGATCCAGATCACCAGACAAAGAAATCGTCCGGAAAAACAGATCGAAACCAAAGAAGAAAACCCGAACAAAGACGGAGAAATTGTGGCTCCAATTGTTATCGTGGAAAAAATGGGTGAAACCTTAAGAAACATTTTGCAGAAGGAAAAAGGAAAAATCTACCTGCATGTGCACCCATTTGTGGAAGCCTACCTTACCAAAGGCATCAAAAGTATCCAGATGAAATGGTTTATCAAATACAAAAAGTGGGTAACCATTGTTCCAAGGGATTCTTTTAAATATTTAGAATACAAGATCTACAATTCCAAAAAAGAAGAATTGATCGAATTCTCTAATTAAGACAAAATTTAAAACCTTCAGTTTTTACTGAAGGTTTTTTTTTATATTTGTAACCACATAAAACTCAAACAAATGAAAAAAAAATTACTCATGCTCATTCCGGGTATCCGGAATCTCCCGCTCCATTTCCTGATTATTCCAAAACAATCACTTACATACAATAACCAGAACTAAGAGAATAGAGATTATTTTCCTAAAAACTTCTGTTTTTCAGGCATTCCTTCAGAATGTATACTTTCTAAAAGCCTGCTCTGAAAAACAGTGAAACCATTAAAAACTTTTAAAATTAAATACGATGATTAAAAAATTATTCCTGTCGTGCATTTTGATGATTCAAAGTGTATCTGCACAGATTGTCTCTTATGATGCCAGTTTTGGTTCAAACGGAAAGCATACCATCATGGGTGCCAATAACAGCTACCGAACCAAAATAGTTAAAAACTCCGATGAGAGCATGTATTTCACCTACGCCAGAGACAATTCCTCTTTGGGTAGCCCTATATCTGTTATTTCAAAACTTAACGCGAACGGAACTGTGGATTCTTCTTTCGGAAATAATGGAGAAACCTTAATCAACGATTATTATACTCCTGTAGACAGCCAGCTTACTAAGCAGGCAGATGGCAAACTTTTGATATTCGGTTTTAATACTGATGGGGCTGCTATTGCCAGACTTACCTCTAATGGGCAGCTGGATACTACATTTGGCATTAACGGTATTTCAAAAATCGCAAATGTCTTTTCCGATGCTAACGGTGTTGGCTATGGTTTGTATCTGCAAAATGACAAAATTATCATTTATGGTTGGACAATTGAAGGCCCTTATAATTATTATGAAAGTATTTATAGATTAAATAATGACGGAAGTATTGATAATACATTTGGAAACAATGGATCTATAAAAACGATGGGGAACTTTATCTTTCTAGACAATCAATCCAATATTGTAAGCCTCATTACTAATTACACCAATACTAACGCTAATGTCACCTATCCTAACGGAGGCATGGAAAAATATAACAGTAATGGCCAACCTCTGACAAGCTTTGGAAACAATGGAGTTTTGGTTTTCACCAATAGCCCCGGAGCGATAGGAACGGCTTCCATGGATAGTAATAACAATATTATCTGCACTAATATAAATAATGAGATTTTCAGACTTACTTCCAATGGAGCTTATGATAGTTCTTTTGCATTTGATCCTATTAACTCATACCCTTTTACCATCACCAGTTTATCTTCTGTTATAGAAAAAAGCGGTTCTTACTTTATCGCCGGCCAGACTGGCTCAATGGGAGAAACATTTTTTATTTCCAAACTTAACCCTACAGGATCTGTAGATTCTTCATTCAATTATTATTCAGAAACAACGACAAATCCGGACGCCATTGCTGATATGATTATAGACAATAGTCACATCATTGCAGGAAAAGGCACTACTATTCTCAAGTTTTTATTAAACAATTCAACATTGGCAGCAGCTGGCGATCCTATAATCAGCAACCCATCTATTTCTTTCGAAAATCCTGTGAGTCAAAGTCTGAACTATAAAACTCAGGATAAAGTCAGTAAAATTGAGATTTTTTCTTTAACCGGTAATCTTCTGAAAACTACAAAAGACTCTAATACTCCTGTTTCGGACTTACCTGGAGGAACTTATATGGCTAAAGTTACTTTTGAAAACGGAAGCAGTATAACCAAAAAACTAATTAAGAATTAATAATACATCCGGAATGATAAACGTATTTTTTGACTAAAGACAAATACGTCCTATTTCCAATTTAAAACTCAAAAGACAATGACAAAAAATTTATTTCTCGTACTGCTTCTCGCAGTACAAACTGCTTTTGCACAGATCACCTCCAAAGACCATAATTTTGCTTCTAATGGGATATACCCCATACCAACAGGTAACAATACCAATTCTTCACCAAGAATAGTTCAAGATTCGGATGGAAACATTTATTTTACTTACAACAGAAACAACAGCAGTACAGGAGGCGTTGAAAAATCCTTTTTATCAAAACTTAATGTCAATGGAATCCTGGACACTTCTTTTGGAACCAATGGAGAGCTTGCACTCCCCTATTTCATTACTGACAGTCAAATGAAAAGGCAATCTGATGGAAAACTTTTGATTTATACAGGATCTGTTATTTTAAGAATTCTTCCAACCGGTCAATTTGATACTACTTTTGGAACCAATGGTGTTTCGTCAGCAATACCTGCTATGAGTTCAGATTCAGCAGGTTATTCCGGTGAATTCATTCTCCAGAACGGAAAAATAATTGTTCATGGTGTAGACACTTCCAGCAGCACCTTTCAACACCTGATTTGCAGACTCAATACCAATGGAAGCCTTGATACCACTTTTGGAAATAATGGCTCCCTATTTACGCAAGGCAGCTGGTCAAATGCCACCTCTACCTTTGTTGACAATCAATCTAATATAGTTTGTACTCATTTGAACGGAATTATGGAGAAATTCAATCCGAACGGCCAGCCATTAACCAGCTTCGGAAACAATGGGGTATTTCAAGGGATGTCTAATAACTATGCAAAGGCAATAATGGATAGTAACAACAATATTGTCTATACAAATTCAACCGGATGGATTAACAGAATCAAACCAGATGGGACATTCGACAGCTCTTTTAACTTCAACCCTAACACCTCAATCCCCTTTCCTATATGGATTTTAAGTATTGTAGAAAAAAATGGTTACTATTACATTGGTGGAGCAAAAGAAGTAAATAATGACATTAGATTTTTTATTTCCCGACTCAATCAAAACGGAATAATGGATTCTGGTTTTAATTATTATGTAGAGACCCAGCCTACCTTAAATTATCTCAGTGATATGATCGTGAATGACAACAATATCATTGCCGACGGAAACGGATATATTGTAAAATATTTGCAAAATAACAGTACATTATCTGCCACAGATATCAGGAAGGGTAATGACAATATTTCTTTTGAAAATCCTGTTCAACAAAATCTGGTTTTCAAATCAGAGGAAAAAATCAATAAGATTGAAATCTATTCTCCTGAGGGAAAAATTTTAAAAACCATCAAGGATTCCGGTTTGCCAGTTTCAGATTTACCGAAAGGTATTTATATTGCCAAAGTTTCTTTTGAAAACGGAAGGAGTACTATAAGAAAGCTTATGAAGAATTAATTCAATACACACCTCTGGTTTTTACCGGAGGTTTTTTATTACCTTAGACTATTAATTTTTTAATTTAAAGGCGGGCTAAAGCCTGTCTCTACTGTTGTTAATATGTATATTGATCATAAAAATATTTTATCTTTTAATTATGAAAAACCACCATTACAAAACTACTACTCAGTGGACAGGCAATAAAGGAACCGGTACAAGCGGTTATCGAGATTATGAAAGAAGCCACACCATTTCAGTGGAAAATAAAGCTATTATTGAAGGTTCATCTGATCCATCTTTCCGTGGAGACAAGACAAAACACAATCCGGAAGAAATGCTTCTTTCATCCCTTTCTACATGTCATATGCTTTGGTATCTTCACTTTTGCTCTGAAGCCGGAGTTATTGTGACAGATTATACAGACGAAGCTACCGGGATTATGACAGAAACAACAAATGGAAGCGGTCATTTTACAGAAATAACCTTACACCCTACCGTTAAAGTAACCGAAGAATCGATGATTGAAAAAGCAAAACAGCTGCACCATAAAGCCAATGAATATTGTTTCATTGCGAATTCCGTTAATTTCCCGGTGAAACATATCCCTATTGTGTTAATTAAATAATTTATTTATGAAAAATAAAATAATACAAACACCATAAATATAATATATTTTAAACAATAACTCTAAAATATTGAGTCAAAAATCAACAAAACGTGATTTAATTAACAAATAATCAATAATAATTGAAATAAATGATAATAATATCATTATAAATCTAAAATAATTGCAAATTTCCATCAAAATATAAAGTTTTTTTCATACATTTATATAAATAAAACAAACCATGATGAAACCAAGACTAACTATTTTTGATGAGCCTATGCTATATACTGAAGGACTCTCAAAACTGCTTATGCAAAGTAAATTATTCAATACGATTGGCATCTGCAATTCTTTAGAAACCCTCAACAAAAATTTAAAAGATCAAACTCCTGAAATTCTTGTCATGAGTTCCAATATGCTTATGCTTACAGAACTCTACCAATCAATTGAAAGCATTACCACGGAATATAAAAACATTAAGATTATTGTTTTAGGGAGTTGTTACGATGTGATTGACATCAGGAAATTATTTAATAAAGGAATCAAAAGCTATCTGGATAAAAACTCCAGATATGATGAATTTCTGAAGTCTGTCAATGCCCTCTTGCTGAATGAGATCTACATCTGTGATTATGCAAAAGAAAGAATGATTCATTTCATCAGTAATGAACAGGAAAAACGCAGCCAACACATTAAAGAACCTCTTACCCGAAGGGAAATGGAAATTCTAAAATTTATCTGCGATGGATTCAGCAGCAAAAACATTTCTGAGAAACTATTTATAAGTATTAATACCGTAGAAACTCACCGAAAAAAAATCTTATTAAAACTCAATGTAAGAAACTCTGTCGGTATTGTAAAATACGCTCTGGAAAATCATATTATTGACTAAATAGTAACTTTTTTCTTATTGACAAAAAATTCCAAATCGTAATGATTTGGAATTTTTTATACCCGGCTTTCATGTTTATATTCACAAAAAACAGGCAACTACTCATTCTTAGCATGAATTACTATCAACAACATGCAACTCAAAAAGATGAAAAACAAGAGATAGCTCAATAACTTTAAACCTACACTATAAGCCTGAAATTCTATCTCCCGATTTTCAATTTGTGCTACTCAATCTCTGATATTTACTCATAATCTGGCATTTCACCATTGGCAAAAAGTGCATTCCGTGAGAGATCTGTCATATCATTATTCAAATCAATAACCACAACATTCTTTTGTGAAATATTATCATTTGAGGTATTCATAAAAATTACCTGTGCATTATTGGGAGAAAACCTCGGATCCAGATCGTTGGTTCCCATAGGTTTCTGACTTCCCGAAGAAATATCATACGTCATATTGCTGGTAAGGTTATAGATAAAAATATGAGAGTCCAGCTGACGATAGTTTCCGCTTGCATCCTGATAACCGGATACATCCTGCGTATATAAAAGAAGCTGTCCGTCAACAGAAAAATTCAATCCCCCACTGGCTCCGGAACTTCCGGAAAGTATTGTTTTAAGAGTATTTCCTGTAGTATCTATGATGTAAATTTTTGTATTATATCCGTTATAATCATTTGTTTTTAAAGCAATTTTGCTTCCATCATAGCTCCAGTCACATTCCGAAATCATACTTCCGTCAGGGACTGTATACATCAGATTGAGACCACTTCCATCCTTATTAATTCTATATAGCTTGTTAAAATTAGAATAAATCAATTCCTGACCATTTGTACTCCACGCAAAATCAACTTCATAATTATTAAAGCCCGCTGCCGGAACTGTTGTTACCTTAAATGGATTAGATCCATCAGGATTTACAGTATACAGGTGGGTACTTCCTCCTTCTGTACGAAGGAAAGCAATAAGACCTGCATTATTATTTTTCCGTGGCCTCCAGCTGTTATAAGATGAGCTGGTTAACTGAAAATTATTTCCCTGTTCATCGCTTGATATAATCACAAAATTGCCGTTTTGTTTCTGTACATAATGATATCTGTTGGCAGGAACCGTATTGGTAGTAAACTTAGCGGTAGAGCTTAAAACTGGCGGGTGAATGCCGTCCGAAACAGACACCTGCCAGAAGTAACTTACACCAAACTTCAGATTTGAAAGCGTATAATGATTCGCTGTCAAATCATTCACCTGAATCACATTAGTGTCAAGATTATTTTTAATGGTTACACTATATTTCAAAACATCAGCCGTATCCGGATCTGTTGCACTCCAGGTAAGCTCTACACTTAAAGGTTGGTTAACCGCATTATCTATCGGACTCAGCAATTGCGGTGTGGTGGGAGGAGAGTTCAATGAAGTATCATCATTCATTTCGAATACCACCGTCACCACCTGGTTCTGATTTTGTATATTGACAGCCTGGAAACTCGTCACATATCCCGAAAGCTCAGCTTTTACAGAATAATTTCCTACCGGCATAGCTTCAATCTCAAATGAGCCGTCTGTACCACTGAAAACAGTTTGAGTACTGGGAGCAGTAAAAATTTTCACATTAGGAATAGGGACATTACTCCCTCTTTTTACGACTTTTCCTTTTAATATTCCCGTTTGAGCCTGTTCTACAAGATCCTCATTGCAGGAAAACAGCCAAAAAGTAAGAATAAATATGCTTATGATGTATGTTAAAGTTTTCATAGTTTGTGATTTTATTTGTTTCCAAAATAGAAGTTGATACCCAATGCAAATCGCAGCGCCTGATCTTTTCTTTTCCCGTTTACCATACCTTCCCAATCATCTTTAAATCCTAAGTCATATTGTGCTGAGGCTCTCAGTGAAATCGAATGGTCAATCATATATTCCAGGCCACCGCCGACCTGCCCTTTATATTGAGGTTTGTATCTGGAATACATAGCTCCCGCTCCTCCATAGATGTAAGGACTGAGTCTATATTTCGGAAACAGGAGAAATTCCAGATTTACCTCGGGGCCGAAATAATTTCTTTTAACAATATTTTCGTTTTCAAGGGTAAAATAACTGCCATTAACTTCTATATTAAAATTAGGCGTAAGGAAATACTTTACTCCAAGTTTTCCACCGATATTCATTTTAGGATTCACATAATCATCTTTCACTTTCTGTGCTTCAACATTTCCAAATACAGAAAATTTCCGTCTGTAATCCTCAGGAAATCTGTTTCCAATCACTCTTCCATTATTCAAATTCTGCTCTTTAGTATATTCATTGATTAAAGCCTGATAATCTCCGGCACCTTCTGCTGCTTTTCCCCAAATCTTATCCCGTATCCCTTCAACAATTAAAGATTTCACCGCTTTCTCAATAGCCTCGGTAACAGCCAGCTGAACAGGTTCATTTTGTGTGAGCCCAACCTCAGCTTCAAGAAGTCGTTCTGTGTCTATATACCTGAAAAAGCTTCCGTTCACGCTCGTTGACAGGATCGTTTTGGAAGTATAGACTGTTTTGAGTATTTCTCCATTCAATGTGGAGACTGCGCGAAGGTAAATCGTAATCCGGTCCTGACGATATTGAGTTGATGCTCCAATTCCGAAGTATCGGGCTCCCAACCCACCTGTTAAAATATTACTATCGTAGGAAATCACTCCTCCTTCCAGAAGAATTCCGGCATACAAGAGCGGAGGAAGTGACTGATTGTTTTTATCGGTATCTTTACTGTATTCTTGTCTGGTGGAACGAATGATCTGTCTCTCATTCAGAAGATTAGCAATATTCTCTCTTTCAATAGGTATAAACCAACGGCTATCTTCGAGGGCTTTGATTAGAATTGTTGTTGTTCCCTGTGGTACGGCCGTACTCCAGTTATTACCATTTTCTGAGGGTTTATATTGCCCGGTCTGGTCTCTGAACTTATAAACTCCTATGACAATTTTCTCTTTGGGAAGAGGTATATTTTTTAACTCTGCTGTAGAAGCAGTGGTCTCTCCCAGTGTCGATTTTTCCGGATCGGAAGGAAGGCCAAAAATAGAACTGCACGCCTGCAAAACACATAGCAGGAGTGTACAGAAAAAAATTCTGGTGTAAGTGTAAGTTCTCATGATACGTTTGTTTTAGTTATTGTTATTTTGGAATCACGATCTCGGACTGATCGCCTGTACTGGTATCCAAAATATTGATCAAAAGTCCCTGATTGGTTGTTGTAATCTGAAGATAAAGGGATCCAAAAAGATAATTTCCGGGCTCTATACCCCCATCTCCGAACTGATCCTGAAACAGTTTTCGTGAAAGCTCACTAAGAATCTGCCTGTTTAGGCTTTGGCTGAAACTGTCCAGTGAATTCATATTATCCAGCAGGCTGCTGTAGTCTTTTTTTTCAGCAAATTGATTTTGTGCATTGGCTGAACTCAAAAGCCATTGATAATTAAAAGTATCTCCTCCGAATGCAGGATTTACAGGTTTATAGACCAACTGCTGGGATTTCCCGTAGAAAATACCTGCAATAAAGATCAACAGAATGACACTTGTTTTCATGATTAGAGTTTTTAGTAGATAAATTCATTCTTAATAAGGTTTTTCTTTGCATTAAACTCTTTGATATATTTTAAGCTGGCAGCTATCTGTTCTTTTGTATATTCTTCGCCAGGATTAGTCATAAAGCTGTAAATAATTTTATCATCGATCTGAACATTGATCTGCCCGCTTGTTCCGCGAAGCGGCAACTCGGTAATGGTAATGACACTGCTGCTTTTATCAGGCAACTGACTGTATTGAATATAGAACAGATCATAAAAATCTTTCCCCACCTTAGTCTTGGTTTCATCAATGGTGAGCCCTTTAAGCTCAGAAACAGCATCTTCTTCCACTTTGGCAACTTTCGTTTTAAAAAGGTCGTTATTCAGTTCGAGACTATCCTTCGATATCATTTTTTGGGTTTCCTCATCCCTGATATAAAGAAAAGCCTTAAGAGCATCTCTGGGTTCAATATTCACATTGATTTCAGACAGGACTTTTATCTCATTGGGATCGATAGAAAATTTACCGCTTTGTTTATTATGAGACAGATTTCCATCATTGCTTTTTTTAATTGATACCAGGAGGTAATTGAGTTCTCTGTAAACAGGAGTATTATTAACAACTATAGCCTTTAGCTTAACCTGATTTTCCAAAAAACTTTTCTCAATCCGTGCATTGACTTTCTTCTCTTCTTGTCCGTACATCATCACGGACAAGAAGATGAAAAAAGTGTACAGGTTTCTGGAATATAAAAGTTTCATCACTTGTATTTAATAGTTTCTCATGAAAATGGTTTTATTATCTCCTTTCACATTCACCTGCATTCCCTCTGAGATCCTGTTGCTTCCGGTAATGTCGATGATATTGTTATTACCTTCTGTAACAATACTTGATTTTGTTTCTTTATCTGTAAATGAATTGATAAAAAACAAGGTATTGTAATCTCCAAACTGTTGTACAGTAATGCTCGTTTTAGCATTAATAAGAAGATCACTTTTATTATAATCACCAATCTGAACGACATCCGAATGATACCTGTTCTGATCTGCATTGGAGGGCATTACTATATTGAGGATTGTACGGCTATTGATTTTATCCCAATCAATATCCTGCGCCCACAGTGTTTTTGTTACTGAAAAAAGAATAAATATTCCCCACTTCAAATTATACATGGCCCTAATTTTTATTTTTTGTATTAATCATCATAAGGAAGAAACCTATATGTTACCATCATTGTAATTCCTGTTGAAGAACAAAAAGGAGAAACCTGCAGTTTCTCCTTCAGTTTTAAGGTTTACAGTATGTTGACTAAGTTAGTTGGATTGAGTCACTATCATTGAGTTTCCGTTTCCGACTTGAGTTCCTAAGTGAAAATGAGAATCCCCTGTCTGAGATACCCAGCTGTAGTTATTATTTCCTATCTGAATATCCATCGCAGTATTGGAATCCCCCACTTGAAGCTGATACAATTGATTGCTATTTCCGGCTTGTATTCCTATAGAGGTATTATCATTTCCAAGTTGAACAGATGCTGCAATATTATTATTACCTGCCTGGGTATTATTTGCACTATTATCATTACCTACCTGATATTGAACCAACAGGTTATCATTACCCACCTGAAGGCCAACAGCATCATTTCTTCTTCCCAACTGCACCTGGGCGCTTGCATTTCTGTACCCCAATTGAGTAGCAGAAGCATCATTTCTTCTTCCATCCTGATATTGGACTACTTCATTTGCGACACCAATCTGTACTGAAGATGCTTCATTTCGTCTTCCGATCTGAGTTTGTTCAGTAGCATTAAAAGCTCCAAGCTGCCAGGTTGTTGCAGCGTTTCTGTTTCCTAGCTGACTTACATCATTAGAGTTTGCCAACCCCATCTGATCTACATCAATTGAATTTCTGTTTCCAATACTTTCAGCTGTATTAACATTTAAAACTCCCACCTGATCAATGTCTGCCATATTACGGTTTCCATTTTGAGTCAGAGTATTAATGTTTAAAAGACCGGTTTGATCCACAGTTGCAGCATTTAAGTTTCCAGTCTGAGAAGTTACGTCAATATTAAATTGAGCAAAACCAAAACTCATTGCCAATAGTGTAAAAACACCTGTAAGTAAATTTTTCATTGTAGTAAAAATTAATTGGTTAATAGTAGAGCAAAGGTATATTCCAGGACAAAATGAAAAACCACCGCCAAAGTGTAAATTTTTAAAATCATGGTTTACAGTATGTAGACTCACTGTTTATGGTATTTGATAAATCACGGCTTTCAGTTACGGGAAAATACGGTATTTGCAGATTGACAAATCCTTAATTTGTTATGCTTATCAATTTCTATATCCATATCAATCCACCAGTCTTTTTGTAAATCAAAAATTGACGATTTACCTACTTTTAATCTTTCAGTCGTTCTTACCACCAGCAAAAGTCTACATATAGGTTAATTAATGTTAAGCTCCCCGTTTCTTCAAGATATATTATTAAATTTGAATCATGGAAAATTTTGGAAAAGATTTATTGAGACAAATAAAAAGTGTAGAACTGCCGGGAGAATATGCTCACGGAGTATTCTCACCTCCCTACCGTCCTGTTTTTACATATGATGAAGTGCTGACAAAAAATCCCAAGTTTGCAGCTGTTAATATTGTATTATACCTGAAAGATAACGAATGGTATTTCCCATTGATCCAAAGAACGATTAATGAACATGACAGACACAGTGGTCAGATTTCTTTACCCGGTGGAAAACGCGAGGAAATGGATAAGGATTTTGCAGAAACGGCAATTCGTGAAACTTCAGAAGAAATAGGCATAGATAAACATTATGTAAGAATTATCAGGGAAATGTCTCCCATATATATCCCACCAAGCAATTTCTATGTATATCCGTACATTTCATATACTAAAAAGAATCCGGCTTTTATTCTTCAGCAAAGTGAAGCCGTAGAGGTTATTGAATTTCCCATTACTTCTTTTTTAAATCTGTCGGATACTCCAGAAATTATGGCACTACCAAGCGCAGGAGATAAAGAAGTTCCTGTCATTAATTTCAATGGATACATTATCTGGGGCGCCACAGCAATGATATTAAGTGAATTCAGTCAGTTGCTGAAAAAAATGTAACTTTGCACTACCGTGTTTAATTGAGAGATGGCGAAGAAAAATATTTTCACCGATGCATTCGGAACACCTTATTTTTTAAAAAGGTTAATTATTTTCATTTTAGGGCTTGTGTCCTACAGACGATTCAATGGCTTTAATAAATTGAAAATAACCGGTACAGAACACCTTGTAGATCTTCCGGATTCTAATGTGCTTTTTGTATCCAACCATCAAACCTACTTTGCGGATGTAGCAGCAATGTACCATGCTTTCTGTGCAGTAAACAATGGATATTTAAATACCATTAAAAATCCGATTTACCTACTGAACCCAAAGATTGATTTTTACTATGTAGCAGCTGAAGAAACAATGAATAAAGGTATTTTGCCAAAAATATTCAAAATCGCAGGCGCCGTAACAGTGAAAAGAACATGGAGAGCTGAGGGTAAAAATGTCAACAGAATGGTTGATATGAGTGAAGTAGACAATATCATGAAGGCTCTGGACAATGGATGGGTAGCCACTTTCCCACAAGGCACAACATCTGCGTTTGCTCAGGGACGAAGAGGAACGGCAAAATTAGTGAAAAATCAACGCCCGATTGTAATCCCGATCAAAATCAATGGATTCAGAAGGGCTTTCGATAAAAAAGGACTTCGTGTGAAGGTAACCGGTGTGAAACCTACCATGGAATTCAAAGCTCCCCTGGATATCGATTATGATAATGAAAAAGCACCGGAGATTCTATTGAAAATCATGACTGCCATTGAGCAGACTGAAGATTTCAATGTATTACACAGTTATGATGAAGAACTTAAAGCTAAAAAATTAGAACAAAAGGACTCAAATAATTAAGTAAAATTATGAAAAGAATAATAGGAATCTTATTCGCTATCATAGTATTAGTTTCGTGCAACAGCCAGAAAGTGTATTCGGATTTCGACATCAGCTATTCGAAAAGTGGAGGCTATGCCCCTGTATATGAAAACCTGCTGATAAAAGACAACAATGTACATTACTCTTTTGAAGGTCAGGGAAAGAAATATAAACAGGATTTTAAGATTTCAAATGAAGATTTAAAGAAACTGGATCAGGTTCTTTCACAAAATAACTTCAGAAGAATACAGGAAGACCGTAAAAAACTTTACGACAACGTTTCAACTTCTATCAACATCAAAAAAGGAATCAACGAGGGCAGTAAATCAGATGCAAGTCTGATTACTCCAAATTATCAGACCAACTGGAATAATATTCTTGAGGCTTTCCAACAGATTATTAATACTAATGTTAAAAAACAGTAAATACAATTGAAAACCCACTTCATTGCCATTGGCGGAAGCGCCATGCATAACCTTGCCATTGCATTAAAAGATAAAGGATATCAGGTAACCGGTTCAGATGATGCTATTTTTGAGCCCTCAAAATCAAGACTGGAAAAAAAAGGAATACTGCCTCAGGAGATGGGTTGGTTTCCCGAAAAAATCAGTCCGGATATTGATGCAGTCATTCTGGGGATGCATGCTCACCAGGACAATCCTGAGTTGGCAAAAGCAAAAGAATTAGGGTTAAAAATATATTCCTACCCGGAATTTTTATACGAGCAGTCCAAAAACAAAACCAGAGTAGTCATTGCAGGATCTCATGGCAAGACAACCATCACTTCTATGATTCTGCATGTGTTAAACTTTCATCAGAAAGATGTTGATTTCATGGTAGGGGCACAACTGGAAGGTTTTGATTGTATGGTTAAACTGACTCAGGATAATGATTTTATGGTATTGGAAGGGGATGAATACCTTTCCTCTCCTATCGATTTGCGTTCAAAATTTTTATTATATCAACCCAATATCGCTTTAATGAGCGGGATCGCCTGGGATCATATCAATGTTTTCAAAACGTTTGATGATTATATTGAACAATTCAGAAGATTTGTAGCAAGCATTACCGCAGGAGGAGTTCTGGTTTACAATGAAGAAGATCCTGAAGTAGTAAAAGTAGTAGAAAATGCTGAAAACTATTTCAGAAAAATTCCTTACAAAACTCCTGAATATGAGATAAACAATGGAAAAGTATATTTAAAAACTGAAATGGGAGATGTTCCTCTTTCTGTTTTTGGAGCACACAACCTACTGAATCTTGAAGGAGCAAGGCATATCTGCCGACAGTTGGGAATCATGGATGAGGACTTCTATGAAGCGATCATGAGCTTTAAAGGGGCTTCAAAACGGCTTGAAAAGGTAGAGAGAGAGGATAAAGGAATCCTTTACAAAGACTTTGCTCATGCTCCAAGTAAAGTAAAAGCTGCCGTGAAAGCGTTTGTAGAGCAATTTAAGAGCGAAAAGAAATACGGGTTTCTGGAACTCCATACCTATTCCAGCTTGAATCCAGCTTTCTTAGAGCAGTACGATCATGCTATGAACGGATTGGATGAAGCAATAGTTTTCTATTCTGAAGATGCATTAAAAATCAAAAGAATGGAACCGATCTCTCCGGAATTTATTAAAGAAAAGTTTAAAAATGAAAATTTAAAAGTTTTCACCAATGCCGAAGACCTTCATGCATTCTGGAACACCTTAGATAAAACAAATGGCGTATACCTGATGATGAGCTCCGGTAATTTTGGAGGACTGGATCTCACAAAATAATTTTACCATCGTTAATAAATAATAGATGATAAAATCTGTTTTATCATTTGTTCCAAATAAAAAATTAAAACCCTTTCAGCCTGAACTGAAAGGGTTTTTAGTTTTTATCTGTTTCTTATAAGATCATTTTTCACACGAATGAGTATTACAACTTAATCAATAATAGATGCCCAATATAAAATATTTTCGGCAAATCATAAAGAAATACATCCTAATCATAAAGTTTTTATATTGAATTTATTTCACAAAAAACAAAATATACACTAATTATTTTTAAAATTTATAGTTTATTGATGAAAAAACACTTAAATGAAAATACTCAACACAATGAAAATCAATTACTTAAATAAGCATAATTCAAAAATAATTTTATAGATTTGGTAAAACAAAAAAACATAATAAATGAAAAAAGCACTCTATTTTTTAATTGGCTTGCCTTACGTGATACATGCACAAGTTGGTATTAATACCCCAACACCTACAAAATCACTTGACATCAATGGAGAACTAAGAATCCGGACTTTAAATCCCGGAGCTTCCACTGATGATATTCTTTCTGCTGATGTCAACGGAAACGTGAGAAAAGTGTCCAGAAGTGATCTCAATGGTGGATCTTCATCAGGATTTAATAACTCTATCCTTGGATATGATCCTAAGCCGGTCGCTACAAGACCACAACCGCCAGGATCAGTACCGGGAGGAGGTACCGCAACAGAATTGGGCTGCAAAAAATGGTCAGGTAATAATCACACGTATTGTGCCTATCAACTTTCACAAGCAATCAACTGGTTCAATGCATTCAGTTTTGGAAAACAAATGGGAGGATATCTGGTTACCATGCCTAATGATGCCGAGAGAATCTGGGTTAATTCCAATATCGTAGCTTCAGGAACAGGTTATAACTTAGCCAACAATGTATGGATTGGCTTTAATAAAATTCAGAGACCGGGAAATCCGGATCAGCTTCAATGGATTACAGGTGAAGAGTTTAGAATCAACTGGTCTACCAATCCTGCCACCACAGAAAACTGGTTTAATCCCGGAGAGCCTAACAACTCAGGAGGCGTTGAAGGAGCGACACACATATTTGCAGGCAGCGTAAATGCGGAAAGAAAATGGAATGATTTAAACGGTACATTGACTGCGAACTCCAGTATTTCCATGAATCAGCTTATTATTGAATTTAATGAATAATAAAACCTCTTATGAAAAAATCAATTTTAATATTCATTATCTTACCTTATTTTGCAAATGCTCAAGTTGGAATTAATACAACCGTTCCTACAAAAACGCTTGATATCAATGGGGAATTAAGGACCCGTACTTTACCTCAAGGGGTAGCAGCTGATGATATACTTTCTACTGATGCCAATGGAAATGTGAGAAAAGTTTCCAGAAGTGATCTTAGTGGCGGAACATCATCAGGATTCAATAATTCTATATTGGGATATGATCCAAAACCAGTAGCTACAAGACCACAGCCACCAGGTTCTGTACCGGGAGGCGGAACTGCTACAGAAGTCGGTTGCAAGAAGTGGACAGGAAATAATCACACCTATTGTGCTTATCAGCTGTCACAAGGGGTCAATTGGTTCAATGCATACAGCTTTGGAAAGCAAATGGGAGGTTATTTGGTTACCATGCCTAATGATGCGGAAAGAATCTGGGTGGCAACCAATATCGTAGCTTCAGGAACAGGATATAATTTAACCAACAATATATGGATTGGTTTTAATAAAATTCAAAGGCCTGGTAACCCGGACAGACTTCAATGGATTACCGGAGAAGAGTTCAGAATGAATTGGTCTACCAACCCTGCAACCACAGAAAATTGGTTTGCAACAGGGGAACCTAATAATTCGGGAGGAACTGAAGGGTCTACTCATATATACAACGCTGCCGGAAATACAGAAAGAAGGTGGAATGATTTAAACGGAACAACAACAACTTTCACCGGCTCAGCAATGAATCAACTTATTCTGGAATTCAATGAATAATATTGGGCGATAACATTAGTCTCATCTTCATCAAAATTTTGTTAATATCTTCAAACTTGTATAATGATATACAAGTTACAATAAAAAAAAAACCACCATTCACACATTGAAAGGTGGTTTTTTTAACTATTTAATTTTCTTATAATACCTTTTGAAAATTTTTGTATTTCCGTTGTCATCAACTCCATACTTATCATTTTCAATAACCATATCAGTTTTTGTTAATAAGGTAATTTTGTAACTATACTGACCATTTTCCGTATTGTAATAAATAACTCTGGAAGATTTATCATAATTATACTGTATGGAATTGGCTTTCGGAGAACAAACATTATTTTTAAGCTCATAATTGACAGCTACCTGATTGATTCCATCAAACTCCAACGTGTTTTCTGCTTCGCATCCCTGGGGCAGAAAAATGGTGGTCTTATTAGTTCCTTGTACAAAGATTTCTGCTTTCTGAACTTTCCAGTTTCCTTCAATAGATTCTCTTTGTTCATTATGATCATTATCATTGCTACATGATGCTATTGCTGAGAATACAGCAAAAGAAAGAAATAATTTTTTCATGGTTAATTTAAATTTACATTTGAATCCCAAAGGTAGGGGATTTTCGGCTAGTTTTCCTCTACCTGGATAATGAGATTTCTCAGGATTTCTTCTGTAGACTTCATGCTGTAGTCATGAATAGATTGCCCGGCCCATAAACCTACAAAGTCAATATTATGCTGCTCTTTAGCAGCTTTTCGTAATCCATTTGTCAATTTATTCTGATAAGGGTATGGAAGAATATATTCAGAATCTTCCACTAATTCTATATATTTATTCTTTACTCCTCTTGCATAACGTCCTGAAAAACTCTTTGTTAAAATAACTTCTTCTTCTTTTACCCTTTTAAGTCTTTCTTTTTCAAAAGGCTCTAAAGCGCTTTCCTCAGAAGCCAGTAAAAGATTACCCACCTGAAAAGCTTGTGCTCCCAGCTCCTTTACAGCCAGCAATGTTTTTGCATTGTAAATTCCTCCTGCATATATCAAAGGAACTCTTACATGATCATAAACTTGTGATAGTAAAGATAACCCTCCAATTTGCGGGACATGATCAGGATCAAAAGTTCCTCTGTGTCCTCCCGCTTCCGTTCCCTGAACACAAATCATGTCAATTCCTGATTTTTCAAGAAGTACAGCCTCTTTCACTGAGGTACAAGTGCCAATTAACAAGATTCCATTTTCCTTCAGCTTTTGAATACCTTTCTCATCCAGATTGCCAAACGTAAAACTTACAATTTTACAATTTTCCTCGATGATAACATCTATTTGGTCATGATAACTATTCGTCTTTATATTTTCAAGATCAGGAAGCTTGACATCAATATTATTTTCTCTCGCCAGTTGTTCTAAAAATTTTCTGGTTTCAACAAATTTTTCTTTTAAAGCATTTGTCACTTCAGGAATGTGATGTGCAAAAATATTTGCGGCAAAAGGTTTATTTGTAAGTTTCTTCGTTTCTCTGATAAGCTCTCCAGATTGGTCTGCTGAAAGATCAGCTAATGCCAAAGATCCCAAACAATCTGCTTGGGCTGCAGCAGCAACCATCCGTACTGTACTCACTCCGAACATTGGAGCTTGTATAATAGGATATTTCACTCCTAATTTTTTACTGATTATATCTGGCCAAAACATAAAAAAGTATTTTAATAAAAAGGTACAAAAAATAAGAGTGTTTCAATTTCAATACAATATGATATTGCTCACTCATAAACAGAAAATAAAATTCCCACAGATTTCACAGATAAATCAAATTTGTAATCCGTGAAATTTGTGGGGTTTATAGGAAATATTTTAATCTTTTTTTTAAATATCTGCTACAGACTTCAACATTTTCTGTTCCCAGTCCGGATCTTTAGGATCAAAAAATAGTCTTTTTCCCGTATCCAAAGAACGGACGATATTCATTTCATCCTCCGTTAATTCAAAATCAAATACATTGAAATTTTCTTCAATTCTCGAAGGGGTTACTGATTTCGGAATGACCACAAATCCTTCTTGTAAATGCCATCTTAAAATTACCTGAGCCACTGTTTTACCATATTTCTCAGCAATAGCTTTCAGATCAGCATTGTTTAAAAGATTCGCATTCCCATTCCCAAGCGGGCTCCAGGGTTGTGTGATAATATTATTTTGCCTGTCATAAACCTGTAATTCTTTTTGCTGGAAAACAGGATGTAGCTCAATCTGATTGATTACAGGTAAAACCATAGAGTTGGCTTGTAATTCATCCAGCTTTTCGATGGTAAAGTTACATACTCCTATTGCTTTGATCTTTCCTTCCTGATGTAATTCTTCCAATGCTTTCCATGTTCCCAGGAAATCCCCATAGGGCCAGTGGATAAGATACATATCAAGATAGTCCATTTGTAATCGATCCAATGTTCTCTGAAAAGCACTTTTCGCCTTTTCATACCCATGATCCTGAACCCAAACTTTTGAAGTAATAAACAGATCATCTCTGTTTACGCCACTATTTTTTACTGCAGCACCTACAGCTGTTTCGTTTTGATAAATAGCTGCAGTATCTATCATTCTGTATCCGGTCTGGATAGCCTTGATTACTGCATTCTCACATTCTTTCAAATCCTCCATCTGCCATACTCCAAATCCCAGAGCCGGAATATCTACTCCATTATTTAAAGTCACTACAGGCTGCCCTGTATAAGTTTTCTTTTGCATAAATCTTTATTTTAGTTATTAATATAAAGTGTTTAAACAAATTTGCGACAAAAAATTGAAACTACTGCTTACCAATTTTACTGTTGCCGTTAAAAAATTATTATTTAATGAGTGTTTCCAAATAGGCTGCTTTCAGGGCACAAGAAAATCAAAGATTTTCGACAATTTGATACTGCTGATGAGTTCCGGAAAGCGCTTCATCCTAATGTAGCTGGCAATCAATGTATTTTCATTATTTTTGTAAAAACTTAAAATCAGTCAAAACCAATCAGTATTATCAATACTTCTGATTACCCCATAATTCATACGACTTTGTAGATGGAACAATATACTTTTAATAAAATCACCAAAGATTCTAAGATACCTTATGAATTGCTGTTATTAGCCGATGAGACAACCGAAGCCATTAATCAATACATTTTCAAATGTGACATTTATCTGCTATATAACGGAACAGAGAATATAGCCGTTATGGCTCTATACAAAAACTCATCTACCGAACTGGAAATTAAAAATGTGGCAGTAATTGAAAAATACAGAAGTAAAGGGATTGGAAGTATACTCATCAATAAAGCAAAGGGAATTGCAAAAGAAAATCATTATACAATACTGACTGTCGGAACCTCAGATACAGGATTCCAACAGATCAGATTTTATGAGAAAAACGGTTTCATCAAAAGTGGAGTTTTGAAAGATTTTTTTCTTAAAAACTATCCAACTCCTATCTATGAAAACGGTTTACAGATGAAAGATATGGTTGTATTAAGCCATCACCTTACGGAATAATCCTTTGATATGTTCAATTTCGGTTTGATAATTGGTTTTCTTACGGCATCCGAAATACAGCGTATTTTCAAATTTCTTTTTCCCTTCCCAGATCAGCTGAATATCACCGTTTTCAATATCATTTCTGCATAGAAAATCAGGAACAACAGCCAATCCTGTTCCTCCCTTCAGACAACGGATGATGGAATTCATGTTGGGAACGATGTAATTGGGACGGAAGTTGGGTTTATGACCAAAATTCAATATCCAGTACTGGAAAAGATGTTCCATATCTCCTGTGGTCCCGTACCATTTTTCATTCTTCAGCCAATCTTCAATCTGTTCTGCATCTTTTGTTTTCAATACTTTATTGAAAGCTGCTTTATCCACATCCTTCCCTCCTACCAGAATGATCTGTTCGGAAGAAAATGCTTCATGTTCGATATTGGGTGAAGATCCTTTCTTCGGAGTGATGATAAGATCCAGAATCCCTTTGTCCAATTGATCCAGCATTTCAGGGTATTCTCCAAAACTGATAATCAGATTAAAAGGCAATGAAGAAACATATTGCTCCAAAGTAGTCTGAAACGTCTCAAAACACATTCCTACACTGATCGTTGGGGTATGTTTCTCAGTAGATTTTTGAAAGTTCTTTTCTACATCTTCCAGTTTCATAATAGGCTCGGCAACTGCATTAAACAATACTTTTCCTCTTTCTGTAGGGATCATTTTTCTTCCCGTCCTATCAAACAGCTTATATCCAACATACGCTTCCAGAGAGCTTAAATGTAAACTCACTCCGGGTTGTGATATGAATAGAGCATCAGCAGCACCTGTCAAGGTCCCGGTTTTATAGATCGCTTTAAAAGTACGATACCATTCTAAATTAACCATGACTTAATTATTAATATTATAATGCAAAATTACAAAATAATTATAATATTGATACTTTTTCATTCTTTAAAAAGGAAACATAATAATCCGGAATTCCGCTTTCTCTTATCTGTTGGATCGTTTCATCAATCGGATAAGGTAATTGTACAATTTCAGGAGTAATTTTTTCTTCGTCTAATGTCAGTACCAAATAGGAAGCCAGTCTATTTTCTTCTTTGGAGCGGCCTACGGAGCCACAATTAATTGCCCATGTCTTATTTTCAAACTGCTTTTTAAATGATAAATGAGTATGCCCCATCACCATGATATCAGATCGAGATTCTTTCAACATAGTCTTAAAAACCTCATCATTTTCCGATTCATACAAATAGGTATCATTGCTTGATAGACTGGAATGAACCAATTGAATATCCCAGTGCTTCTTCTCTACTTTATAGTTTAATTTTAAATGAAAAGGCAGCTCTGATAAAAACTTTTTGTTCTCTTCTGTAATATGTTTTTTAGAATGATCAATTGCTATAAATCTTGCATGAGTCTCTTCTTCAGAATGCTTGGATAAAGGGACAACAGGAATATCAAAAGCAATTCTCTCATCGTGATTTCCCATTAAACAAGGAATGTTCAGACTTCTGATCTTCTCAATCACCTCGTTTCCCCAGGGGGCAAAATCCACAAGATCTCCTAAACAAAATCTCTGCCTGATTCCTCTTTCCTCAATATCCTTCAACACTACTTCCAGGGCAGGAAGATTTCCATGCACATCACTAAAAACAGCTATCTGTATCATTGTCCTTCAATTTGTTAAACAAATTTACACGACAGAAGGGAATTTCCGGTCAGATATGATATGACATTTTACCATGAAAAGGGAAATGGTCAATGGTGAATTTTGCTACGCAAAGTCAATCGCGAATAATTAACTTCTGGTTAGAAAACACCAGCATATATAAATAATTTGTCATAACCTCGAATCACGCAACCCGAATCACGAAAAAATTCACAAGCGAAGCGAACTGACCATTCACTCCCAACTTTAAACTTTAAACCCAAAACCTTGAACCCCTAAACTATAATTAAAATAATACTTCCTTATAATTTATATTATTTTTATTATACAAATATCAACCATAACTTTGCAGAGTAAAATTTAAACAATCATAAAAAAATGAAAAAAGTACTAATCATCAACGGAGGACAGAATTTCGGACATTCCGGAGGAAAATATAATCAAACTATTGCAGAAAACACATTAGAGGTTCTTAAAGAATTTGAGAATGTAGAAGTTAAGATCACCAATGTAAGTGAAAATTATGATAAACATGAAGAAGTGCAAAAGTTTGTCTGGGCAGATTACATTATTTATCATACTCCGATCTGGTGGTTCCAGCTTCCGAACGGATTGAAAAAATATATTGATGAAGTTTTCACCGCAGGTCATGCCAAAGGAATTTATATGAGTGACGGAAGAAAGGCTGAGAATCCTGAAATCAATTACGGTACGGGAGGAATGCTTGGAGGAAGAAAATATATGCTGACAACAAGCTGGAATGCTCCTGCGACAGCTTTCACACTTCCCGGAGAATTCTTCAGTGAAAGAAGCGTAGATGACGGACCATTATTTGGATTTCATAGAATGAATGCCTTTGTTTCTTTAAAAAAGATGGAAAGCTTCCACTTCCACGATGTGGAGAAAAATGCCAATATAGAACGTGATATGAAGCTTTATAGAGATCATGTAAGAAATGTATTCGAAAAAGAACTGAAACCACAATTGGTATCATGAAAAAAGTATTAATCACCGGTATTACCGGCTATATAGGAGGTAGTATCGCTAAAAAACTGCTTGACAGAAATTATGAAGTAACCGGATTAGTTCGTAATGAAGCTCACGTACAGGAATTAGAATCATTGGGAATCAAAACCATTATTGGAAATATTCACAATGAAGATTTAATAAAAACAGCTGTTGATGGTGTTGATGCAGTCATTCATAATGCTGATTCTGCAGATGATGCTTATGCTGTGGATAATTTTATCAAAGCAATGGAAGGAAGCCATAAGACATTCATATTCACTTCCGGATCTGCTATTCTCGGAGGTAAAGAAAATGGTAAAAGAAGTGATTTTGTATATACTGAAGATTTCCCTCTTACTCCAAGACTGGAAATGGCATCAAGAGTCCTTATCAACAATTATGTTCTTCAATCAGTTCAAAAGGGTATAAAAAGTATCGTTATTGTTCCTACCATGGTTTACGGAGAAGGTCTGGGAATAAAAAAAGACAGTATCCAGATTCCGGCATTGGTTAATTTTTCTCAGAAAAAAGGGCACGGTGTTTATTTTGGAGAAGGTGAAAATATGTGGTCTAACCTACATATTGAAGATTTGGCAGATCTGTATGTACTGGCCTTGGAAAAAGCAAAAGAAGGTTCTATCTATTATGCAGAAAACGGTGCTTCATCTTTAAGAAACATTGCAGAAATCATCAGTAAAAAATATAATCTGGAACCGGCACAGTCTTTAAGGATACAGGATGCCGTTGATAATTTTGGCCCTGCTGGAGGCTATTTCGGTTTTGCATCCAACAGTATATGCAGCGCAGACAAAGCCAGAGCAGAACTGGAATGGAAACCAATTTATAACTCAATTGAAAATTTTATTTAATATGAAAATTCATCTTACAGCCATTATAAAAGCCAAAGAAGAACACCAGACAGAAGTATTGGAAGTTCTTCAAAATATGGTAAAAGAAACAAGAAAAGAAGAAGCTTGTGAGCTTTACAGCCTTCATCAGGGAATTGAAGACAAAAATGAATTTGTTTTCTACGAAATCTGGAAAAGTAAAGAAGGATTGGATCAGCACAACCAACAGCCTTACATTCAGGCCTTCGGGGCTTTGGTGGATGAAAAGCTTCAGGAAAAACCACAGATTTATATCACCAATATCATTTAATCATGAAAAAATTAGCGTTTCTAATGCTGGCCATCTTCACGATAGGATTCGTTCAGGCACAAACCAAAAAATCAAAGAATATGAAAAAGAAAATTTTATTCGTCGTAACCAGCCATGATAAAAAAGGCAGTACTGGTGAAGATACCGGATATTATCTGGGTGAGGTTTCTCATCCATGGGAAGTTCTTCACAAGGCAGGATATGAAATTGACTTTGTAAGCCCAAAGGGCGGGACTCCTCCGGTAGATGGTTTTGACTTGAAAGATCCTGTCAACAAAGAGTTCTGGGAAAACAAAGAATATAAGAACAAGATTGATCATTCTATGACACCGTCACAGGTGAATCCAAAAGAATATTCAACCATTTTTTATGCAGGAGGACACGGAGCGATGTGGGATTTTGCAGACAATACAGAACTGGCAGATATCGCTTCAAAAATTTATGAAAACGGAGGTATTGTTGCAGGGGTGTGTCATGGCCCGGCAGGGTTGGTCAATATCAGGCTGAATAACGGAAAATATCTTGTAGACGGAAAAAAAATCAATGCTTTTACCAATGAAGAGGAAGCTGAAGTAAAATTAACAGATGTTGTTCCTTTCCTTCTGGAAGATAGACTGAAAGAAAGAGGCGCAAAATTTGAAAAATCAGGGCTTTGGCAGAATCATGTGGTAACTGATCAAAGGGTGATCACAGGACAAAATCCACAATCTGCAAAAAGCGTTGGAGAAGCTATTTTAAAAGAATTAAATAAATAACAAATCATCTTTAATCACGGAAGGTACAAGGGTTCATGAAATTAAATGCCGGCGGATAAAATGCTTACACTTTTGTGTCTTTTGTGGTTATATTTTAAACAAACAAAATGGAATACAGAAAATTAGGAAATACAGATTTAGAATTATCAACAATCACACACGGAGCTTTTGCTATCGGAGGTAATATGTGGGGAGGTAATGAAAAGCAAGACTCTATCAACTCTATTCATGCATCATTAGATCACGGAGTAACTTCTATCGACACGGCACCTTTTTATGGTTTTGGATTGAGTGAAGAAATGATTGGTGAAGCTATCAAAGGAAAAGACCGTTCAAAAATCCAGCTTTTAACAAAATTCGGATTGGTATGGGACGGAAGCAATAACGGAAAAGGAGAATTTTTCTTTGATGCAGAAGACGAAGGAAAGACTCTTCCCGTTTATAAATTGGCTTCCAAAGATAACATCATCAAAGAAGTTGAAGAAAGCTTACAAAGATTAGGGACAGACTATATTGATCTTTTACAAATTCACTGGCCAGACAGCACAACTCCGATCAGTGAAACAATGGAAGCTATGGAATTATTAATCCAGCAAGGAAAAATCCGTGCTGCAGGGGTAAGTAATTACAGTGTTGCACAAATGGAAGAAGCTAACAGGACTTTAAAGCTCGCCAGCAATCAGGTTGCTTATAGTATGCTAAACCGCGCCATTGAAAAAGACCTTATTCCGTATTCTTTAGAAAACAATTCAGGAATTATCGTGTACAGTCCGATGGAAAGAGGTCTTTTGACCGGTAAATATTTCAAGGAAACCCAATTAAAAGATAACGACCACAGAAACGGATATTTCTCACAGTTTGATTTGAATAAAGTGAAAACATTCCTGGAAAAAATAGAACCTGTCGCTCAGGAAAAAGGAGCCACCCTTTCTCAGTTGGTACTAAGATGGACTACTCTACAGCCCGCAATTACAGTAGTACTGGCAGGAGCAAGAAATGCACAACAAGCCATGGAAAATGCAAAAGCGATGTCTATTGAGCTTTCACCGGAGGAATTGAACTTCATCAATTCTGCTTTGAGCGAGATATAATAAAGCTGGAAGCTGGAATTTATTGATGTCGGATAATCAATGGATCGGTTTACAATTTAACTTCAATTGCCATTCCGACGAAGGAGGAATCTCTTTATTACATGCAGAATAGTACAATAGAAACCTGCTAATTATCAACACACTCATACAACTTCCCACTTCTCTCTCCCAGCTTCCTTCCCTTAACCTTCAAACCTCATAAAAAATGAAAAATAATCTGATCAAAACGTTCGGGTTAGCCACCCTATTGACTATTAACAGCATTGCATTAAATGCTCAGACACTTGTCAATCCGGAAGATCAATCATGGTATCCTTCTTCTTATGGAGCGCAGGACGAAATCGGAGCAGCCAATCTATTGACACCGGAAGTTGTAAAACAGGCACTAGGACTCGTAAGACAAGGTAGAACGTTAGCGCTTGCCGTTCCTATTGATAAAAATCTTCCGGCTTTCAGGCACAGAAGTTTTAATTTATATAATATTCAGCCCGGAGAACAAGGTGGAAAAAGTATAGGCCCTAATAAGTTTACCTTCAATGATGAGCTCGTCAACGGATGGACAGGTGTAGGAACACAGCTTAACGGTATTGGACATATTGGTATTGACAACATTTACTACAACGGAAACAAAGCCACAGATTTTGTGACCGTAGAAGGGGTGAAAAAGCTGGGTGTTGAAAAAGTACCGCCATTCGTTACCCGTGGTGTAGTCCTTGACATGACCGCTCATTATGGAAAATCTATTGTACCCGGCGGAACAGAATTTACCATAGAAGATATCAAATCTGTTTTAAAGAAACAGGGACTTACCTTAAGAAAAGGAGATGTCATTCTTTTCAATACAGGATGGCTTGAACTCATCGGTAAAAACAACAAACAATTTCTGGAAACAGAACCGGGAATCGGAATGGATGCCGCAAAATGGCTTGCCGATCAGGGAATCGTGGCTTTTGGCGGTGATACGTGGGCTTCTGAAGTATATCCTAACCCAAAAAGCAAAGAAGAATTTCCGATCAACCAATTTATGCTGGCTAAAAAAGGAATCTATAACCTGGAACTGATTGACAGCCGCCCGTTGGTTAAACAAAAAGTGTGGGAATTCTTATTCGTTCTGGGACAGCCTTTATATGTAGGAAGTACTCAGGTGAACGTGAATCCTGTCGCTATTTACTAATTTCCTTCTCAGTGTTTCGCGAATTATATGTAATTTAATAATCCGAATCTGAGATACTTTTACATACCAATTACAAAATTTAAAACAATGGAAAACACTACGAAAGGTTTCACACGTGCCAATCATGTTGGAATCACAGTAAAGAATTTAGAGAAATCAATTGCCTTTTATGAGGCATTGACAGGAACAAAGGTTTCCAATATAGACGTAATCGGAGGAGAAAGAATGGCAAAAACCCAGGGATTGAATGACACCCAAATCAAATTTGCCAATCTTCATCTGGATAATCTGAATCTTGATATCTTAGAATATGTAATTCCGGAATCTGAGCAGGCATCATATTCCAATAACCAGATCAGTGCAATGCACCTGTGTTTTGAAGTAGATAATATTGATGATGCTATGCAAAGATTAAAAGAAATTGGTGTGGAACCTGATGGAGAACCCATCATTTTTGAAGAAGCTGATGGCTTAAAATCCGGATACGGAACAGCTGTTGCCTATTTCCGTGATCCTGACGGAACAAATCTTGAGATTATTGCTCCACAAGGGCCATTCAAGAGAAAGAATCCATAAATCCCTGCAAAAAAACAAAGCGACAAGGAATCCCGAAAAACGAAACTTAATAATTATCCATTAAGATTTATTTTAGAATTAATACCAACGGGAACTTTTCACTTTGTATTTTATAATAAAACGGCCTTTCAAAAACTGAAAGGCCGTTTTTATAAAAAGTAAACATCTGTAAATTATGCAGGGTTCATCAACTTCCATCTTCCAACACCCCGCTTCCTTACTTCACTATTTTGCAATCGGAAGATGAGTACTTATTGCAATTCTGTTCCATGCATTGATCGTAATAATCGCCATAATGATCTGAGCGATCTGATTATCATCAAAAAATGATTTTGCCTTTTGGAAGGTTTCTTCAGTTAATCCGTTTTGACTGATCAGTGTAATTTCTTCTGTCATTGCCAAAAGTACCTGTTCTTCTTCCGTAAAAAATTCTTTTGCTTCTGTCCATCCGTTCAGGATGAAGATTCTTTGAGGTGTTTCACCATACTTAATGGCATCTTTGGTGTGCATATCAAGGCAAAAAGCACATTTATTGATCTGTGAAGCTCTGATTTTAATTAATTCTTTCTGAATGTGAGTTAAAGAAGTTGTCTGTAAATATCCTTCTAATCCCATCATTGCTTTGTAAGCTGCTGAATCTACTGTTGCAATATTTAATCTTGCGCTCATAATATTATTATTTTTTAATTAATTGATCTATACTAAAAGAATATTTTTGCTGAGAAGCCAATAAAAATGCACCTGCACATCCTACCCAGACAGAATAATCAAGCGGGGCTTTACATCCCAGTGCAGCAGTCATTGACAAAGCAAAAATCAATAGAAGAAGGCCGCTTCCATAGGCCGCAATCTTTGTTTTAAATCCTAAAATCAGCATCAGAGGAAGAAGAGTTTCCAAAAATGTTGCTGCATATGCAGAAAAGGTACTTAATGCTTCAGGAAGAAAAAAAGTCAGTTTTCTTGTGTATGCTTCAAAATTGATCATATTACCCCATGCTGAATTTTCCTTACTCCACCACCCAAATCTATCTGCTACTGCAGAAAGCATGGTGACTGATAAAGCTAATCTTAAAAATAACTGTGGAAATTGATTCTGTTGATCTGTCATTGTATTGGCTTTTAATAACATGACAAATTTCCAAATTATAAATGACAAAAATCTTAAACTGGTTTAAGATCGTAATTTAGCTCTGATTTCACTGAGATATTCCGGCGTTAGATTTAAAAAAGAGGCAATCAGATACTGGGGAATCCTTTGAATAAACCAAGGATATAATGTACTAAAATGAAGATATAGTTCCTCCCGGGACATTTCATACAAATACCGTATTCGTCTCTCTGATGCGGCATATGCTCGCTGATAAATCATCCGGAAATAACGTTCCATCACCGGATGTTTTTTAAGCAACTCTTCCTGACGTTCCAGATCAATCACCAAAATAGAAGAATGCTCTACAGACTGTATAGAAAAATCTGTTGGTATCTGTCTTTCGTAAGCAAATGTATCGGTAATCCACCAGTTTTCAATAGCAAATTCTGTGGTTTGTTCCACTCCTTTTTCGTTGATAAAGAACTTTCTCAGACACCCTTTCATCACAAAATACATAGTCCGGCATACCTCTCCTTCCAGCACGAGGTTATGTTTCTTTTTCACATCAAGAACCTGAAAAAAGGATACAATAGAAGTAAATTCCTCATCATTTACGGTAATGAATTTATTTAAATGTGATTTGAATGAGTCCATCTTACAAATTAATACTCAAACTTAACTTTATTTTTTTAGTTTTACAATTCCAAAAAACAATAAATCATGGACATTATTGCAAAAATTTTGATCGCTTTAGTCGCAATAGAACACATCTATATTCTTTGGATGGAAATGTTTGCATGGGAAACCAAAGGAAAAGAAGTATTCAAAGCTGCTTTACCTGCTGAAATGTTTAAGCCAACCAAAGGGCTGGCTGCTAATCAGGGGTTGTATAACGGTTTTTTAGCTGCCGGGTTGATCTGGTCATTTTTGATTAATGATCCCCAATGGCAAACCAATATTGCTTTATTCTTTTTAGGATGTGTTGCTGTAGCAGGAATCTACGGAGCTATTTCAGCAACAAAAAAAATATTCTTCGTACAGGCATTACCCGCTATTTTGGCCATTATTGCTGTTTTAGTAAAATAATTTTATCAGTCCTGTTTTTTAGAAATCTTCTTAAAAAGAAATATACCACACCTCCTCTCTTTTATGTAAAAATGGATGTTAAATTTGTATTAATATCTGAGTCTATCATCAGACTTAAAACCAGCTCCTTACGTCTCAAAAAATCCATTTAATATAAAATTCGTAAATTTGCACCGTCATAAGAAATTGATATACAGGTTTTTTATGCTGGCCTGCATTTTGATGAAAGGTAGGAATTCAAGTTGTTCAGTACACATATCTTTAATTACTTCATCAGTAATTTAATTGTAGAATCTATGTAAAAGATTAAGTTCTTTTTACTTGATACACTCTTTTTCTAGAGTATAATCTATTGAAATATTTAAAAATAAACATAAGACCTCAAGGTCTGTATGTTCTTATTTTTTTGTAAAAAGCTTCTATCATAATAAGAAGCTCAACAGATTATTTTGCATTATCGTCATCAGCACAGCAACAAAATAAAATGGAGTATAATGAATTGGCGTACCATTTTTTATATCATTTATTAATTGAAAAATTCTGAATATGGAAAAAAATGAAAACAGTAGAAAAGTAAAACTTAAGGTTGAAGATCTGACTATTATTTTTGGTAAAAACAAAGAAAAAGCACAGGAACTTTTAGATCAGGGTTTTTCAAAAAAAGAAATTCTTGAGAAAACAGGCTGTACAGTAGGAATCAACAAAGCAAGTTTTGAAATCTATGAAGGAGAATTCTTTGTGATCATGGGGCTGTCAGGAAGTGGAAAATCTACTCTGCTGCGTTGCCTTAACAGACTGAATGAACCCACCTCCGGAAAAGTATACATCAATGACGATGATATTACCGGTAAAAACAATAAAGAACTTCTGGAAGTAAGAAGAACGGAAATGAGTATGGTATTTCAGAAGTTTGGGTTGCTACCCCATCATACTATTTTAGATAATGCCGGTTTCGGACTGGAAATCAGAGGAGAAAACAAAGCTTCCCGTGATGAAAAAGCGCAGAAAGCACTGGATATTGTAGGTTTAAATGGTTTCGAAAATCAGTATCCGTCCCAGCTTTCAGGAGGGATGCAGCAGAGAGTAGGATTGGCAAGAGCCCTGGCTAATGACCCTGAAGTCCTGCTTATGGATGAAGCTTTCTCCGCACTGGACCCTTTGATAAAATCTGAAATGCAGGATCAGATGCTTGAACTGCAGAATACCTTACAAAAAACCATTGTTTTCATTACTCACGATCTGGACGAAGCCATTAAAATCGGAGACCGTATCGTCATTATGAAAGATGGGGTCATCGAACAGATAGGAACAGCCGAAGATATTTTAACTAATCCTGCAAGCGACTACGTAAAAGCCTTTGTAGAGAAAGTAGATCGCAAAACAATTATCACTGCCAGATCTTTGATGTTTGACAAAGCTACTGTAGTGCGTTTCAGAAAAGATGGCCCCGAAGGCGCTTTAAGAAAAATGAGAACAACAGGGCTGGAAAACTTACCCGTTGTAGATTTTCAAAATAAATTTCTCGGCTTTGTGACACTTAATGATGTTGTCCGGATTGCCAAAAAGAAAGAACCTACAGTAGAATCGATTATCAACAGCAATGTCCCTTCAGTATATCCTGAAGTCACTGTAGAAGAAATGTTACCGTTAATTTCCGGAAATAAATCAGCCATCGCCGTGGTAGATGAAAACAATAAATTTTTAGGTCTTATCACACAACTCTCTCTCATCATAGAAGCTACTAAGTTTAACGAAGAAGAGATCATTGAATTAAAAGAAATCGCAAACAATCAATAAGATGAATAAAACTATAGATATAGGTCAATATGTAGAAACTGCAATCAATTGGCTCACAGAAAATGGAAAACCTGTATTTGATGTCATAAAACACGTAGGAAACTCTTCTATTATGGGGATTGAATGGGTTTTGGTAAACACACCTTTTTATGTTATTATTCTCTTTTTTACTTTACTGGCATTATGGAAAGCCGGAAAAGGTATCGCTATTGTGACTGCAGCCGGGCTGAGTTTAATATTTTTAATGGGATTATGGAAAGAGACGATGGAAACTCTGGCTCTTATTTTTGTAGCCACGATTACTGCCCTTGTCATATCTATCCCTCTAGGAATTTTCGCTGCCAAAAGTAAAATAGCTGATAAAATCATTCGTCCTTTACTAGATTTGATGCAGACAATGCCCGCATTTGTCTACCTGATTCCTGCAGTATTGTTTTTCAGTATTGGTAAAGTGCCCGGTGCTTTTGCAACGATTATTTTTGCCATGCCACCTGCTGTACGATTAACGACATTGGGAATTGAAGCCGTTCCGAAAGATATCGTAGAAGCAGCCAGAGCTTTTGGAGCAACCAATCGCCAGATTCTGTTTAAAGTAGAACTTCCTTTAGCTATGAAAACGATCTTAACAGGAATTAATCAAACCATACTATTATCCTTATCTATGGTTGTTATTGCCGGAATGATTGCTGCAGGTGGTTTAGGTGAAAAAGTTCTGGAAGGAATTAATAATCTGGATATCGGATTAGGATTTGAAAGTGGATTATCCGTTGTGATTTTAGCCATTATCCTCGACCGGATTACTCAAGGATTCGTAAAGAAAAAACAATAAGATGAAACAATTAAAATATCTATTTTTTCCCGTTTTAATGTTGGTAATTACTATATTAAATTCATGTGGAAATATAAAAAACTCCAAATATATCACCATAGGGATGGTCGATGGCTGGGCTGAAGATGTGGCCATGACACACGTTGCTAAAGCCATTTTGGACCAACAAGGGTATCATGTGATTATCCAGAAAGCATCTACAGATATGATTCTGGCATCCATGAATAATGAAGATACAGACCTTTTCATGGGAGTATGGCTCCCTTACACCCATGCTAAAAAACTAGCTAAGTTTCCGGGATTAACCCATCTTGGAACCAACTACGACAACGGCCGTATAGGATTGGTCGTTCCGGAATACGTCCCTGTTCAGTCTATAGAAGAACTGAATCAACATCAGGAGCAATTCAGTCACAGAATCATTGGAATTGAAAAAGGAGCAGGATTAACAACCGGAACAGATAAAGCCATTATTGATTATAAACTGAACTATAAACAAATCAACTCCTCTACCATTGCCATGATCACCGAATTGCAGAATGCCATACAACGTAAAGAATGGATTGTCGTAACCGGATGGCAGCCTCACTGGATGTTTGGCAAAATGAAACTTAAGTTCCTTGAAGATCCCAAAAAGATATTTGGTGAAGCAGAACAAATTAAAACCTATTCCAGAAAAAGCTTTGGAAAAGATCATCCGGAACTGGCTAAATTCTTTTCCAAACTTCATTTTGATGATAAAAATATGTCTGATCTTTTAATGAAAATGGAACAGAGTAAAAATAAAGAAACTACTGCCAAAGAATGGGTGGAAGAGCACTCTGAACTGATACAATCATGGTTAGATAAAAATTAATAAACAATTTGGTATTATTTAAAATCCTCAACTCTACACGGGTATGAGGATTTTTCATCTATAGATCTGAAGAATTCATCGATTCTTTGATCTTTTCCCGATGAAGTATCCCCCAGTTGACCAATGTTTCAGTTACCGGAAAAACTGATTTTCCGTATTCGGTGACCGCATAGGTTACGGTAATGGGTTTTGTATCCTGAATAGTTCTTGTAATCAGAAGATTGATTTCCAGCTCTTTTAATTCTTTGCTCAGCATTTTTGCAGAGATTCCTTCAATACCACGTTCCAGCTTTTTAAAATGAATCATCTGGTCCGGTCTGTTCGTCAGGTACCGCAAAATCATCAGTTTCCATTTCCCGCCCAGGACATCCAGACTGTCTCGCATTGCGAATAGCTCTTCTGTACAACTTGCTTCTCTTTCGATGCCGTTTTCAATGATTTTTGCCATAATAGTTTCATGAAGGTAACTAGTTACCATTAGTTAACTAGTAGCAAATATAAACTATTCCGTATTTACATTTGTGTATCAGATTAAACAAATGAAATCATATGATTTCCAAATACAAATATCTAAGTATGAAAGCAGTTATTTTAAATAAAAACGGAACACTGGAAGATCGATTTACAGAACAACCCAAACCCAAAAACAATGAAGTTTTAATCCAGATCAAAGCAAGTGGTTTCAATCCTATAGATTATCAGATGCTGGAAAATGAACTGGAAAGAAAGCTAATCAGTTCCCCCATATTAGGGAGAGAACTATCAGGAATCATTGTTGGCAAAGGTTCCGAAGTTACACAGTTCAATATTGGTGATGAGGTATATTGCGGCAGCGGTTCCATGGGAAGTAACGGCACTTATGCTGAATATATTTCTGTGCCTGAAAGTATTGTTTCTTTTAAACCAAAAAATATTTCGTTTGAACAGGCGGCCTCCATACCTTCAGTTGGACTTACTTCTTTACAAATCTTTACCCGTTTGAAACTAAAACCAGAAAACACCATCCTTATAACGGGTGCTACCGGAGGGGTTGGTTCTTTTCTGCTTAAACTCTTACTGGCTCATAATATCAGACAGATCACAGCAACTGTTGGCAGTGAAGAAAACAGACAGATTCTTCTCAATATGGGATTAAAAGATTATCAAATCATCAATTACAGAGAAAAAAATCTTATTGAGAATATTTTAAAAGCCAATAATAATCAATCTTTTGAATTTGGAATTGATCTGGTAGGAAACTACATGTCTGAAGTAACAGCGGAAGTTTTAAACATTAATGGAACATATGTGGATGTCACTGCTTTAGTGACTAAGGAAGCTCATGAAATCCTTTTCAACAAAGGAACACTAATTATGAATATCTCCAATTATACTTATGGAATGGCTAAAAAGTATGAGTATTATAAAAACAGCTTACTTGAAATAAAAAGACTTATTGAAAACGGCATTATTCTTCCTCCTCAGCATAAAGTAATCGGAAACCTTTCTTTAGATACCGTTCTGCAAGCTCATTCTATGTTAAAAAATAATCAGACTCAAGGTCATAAATTGATCATGAAACATTAAGCAATGAACAAAATACCAAGACGAATCGTAACAGGATTTAAAAACGGAAAATCCACCATTATAGAAGACCAACAGGTAGAAAACGCAGTGGAACATTTTCCCGGACTCATCATTTCAGATGTATGGAACACTCAGACAATGCCGGCCAGCCTGGAATTTGAGACCAGAATTCCCAACACCGGATTTCCTCAGACACCTGAAAATGGCACTTATTTTCGATATGTAGTAGTTCCGCCCGATAAAGATTTAGAAATAGAATGGAAAAAAAATGAACCTCATCCGATGATGCATCAGACCTCAACACTGGATTACATCATTATCCTTTCCGGTGAGCTTTACCTCATTATGGAAGAAGGCGAAACGCTTCTGAAACCGGGAGACATCGTTATTCAAAGAGGAACGAATCACGCATGGAGTAACCGTTCTGATCAGCCTTGCATTCAGCTGGCAGTTCTCATAGATGCAGAAATTAAAGATTAATTATAATAAAAATTCAATAGGAGCGGACTTTAGTCCGCTTTTTCAATAAGCAAATTCATTGGCTTTAGCCAAAACCTAAAAAGAGAAAAAAATTATGCCCTTTTGCCTTTGCTCAACAAACACCTTACAAAGCAGAAATTTCCAACAGCTTCTGCTTCATTCTTTCAGGGGTAATCTGCCCCTCCTGATAGTATACCAGATTCTGATGCTTATCCAGGAACACCCATAAAGGATAAACAGGCTGATTTTTATTCTTCGACAAAGCCAGCGCCAATTCATGAATTCCGGAATTCCCATTCTGTAAATATTCAAATTCCTGATTCTGAAAGTGGATTTTCTCTTTTGTCTTTTCTGCCTCAAAATTGACAAAATAAAAATCGTCGTTGATCATTTTGACCAATTCTTTATCTTTATTCAGACGAAAGGATTCAATCTTACAGATGGCACACCAGTCCGTATAAAGATGAATAATAACAGGCTTTGAATTTTCTCTTTGCAAAACCTCCAGATCAGAAAAAGTGCCTGTCTTCATCTGAGACAGATAAAAACAGGGCACTAACATTAAAAATAAAATAAAAGTTCTCATTTCAAAGTATATTTTACTCCGAAGAATCCTCTGATACGTTGCATAGGTGCATATCCGTATGCTGTATCGAAAGTATAGTGATTCGGGTTATTGACAGGATCATCAACATATTTATCAAACGGATCAAATGGTCTCATCAAAGGATCTTTAGGAGTAAAGTTGAACAGGTTTTTGATCCCGCAATACACCTCAAAGCCAGATTTGAAACTCTTAGACACCTGAATATTAGCCAAAGAATAAAATGGCGAATATTCAGGACGGTAGTCATTCACTAAAACCGGAAGTCGCATTGGTCCGTAAAACTGTCCGGTAAAGTCTACCGTCAGGTTGTTTGGAAATTTATACGTCAGATTATAAGTTCCGCTCCATTTTGGGGCATGCAATTGTTGTGTTTTTTGATTTTCATTATCAAATTTCTGGTAAACATCCAGATAGGTCACTCCCAGATTAACACTCAGAGGAAACTGAAACGTAAAATCCACATTCAGCGAAGCACCTCTTGAAATTCCATATCCATGCAGGTTATCATAAATAATCTTGTTTGGATCAGAATCAAAATCACCCACAATTTTATTACTGAAATAGGTATAAAATGCTGAGGCATCAAGGTTCACCATACGGGTGCCAACAGGGATTTTCCAGATGTAATTCAGGTTTCCGTTTACTGATCTTTCAGGCTTAAGATCAGACTTTACGACCACTTCACGGGAACCCGTCAACGCCGCATGATCTTCCGTGAAAAGATTCACTACTCTAAATCCTGTTCCAAAATTGAAACGTAAAGTATGGTAAGGGTTTGGGGAAAACTTCCATGCAAATCTCGGAGAATGTACTGAATGATGTACTTTATCATAATCATAACGATACCCCAATAGCAAAGTATTTTTATCATTAATTTCCCACTGATCCTGAATAAAAGCCCCCCAGATCGGAGACTTCATCGGCGCATTGGTCACCCCATCCGATGCCAGAGTTCCCGGTGTATTATCATCGTAAAAAGTTCTTTTAAAAGTAAGCCCGGCCGTGATATCGTGTTTCCCGAAACTCCTGTCCCAATAGGTCTGTACAAAAGCTACCTTTTGAGTGGCATTGAAAGGGTTAGATCCATAAAATGAATTCTGATCGTGGTAATTATAAGAAAACTGGGTTACTATATGCTCCTTCATAGGCCATTCGTACAATCCGAAAACTTCCGCACGATTGGTATAGATGCTTTCTCCATAGACTTCATTACTTCCACGGAAAGATTTGTTCCATTGCATTTCTCCCCCAAAACGATCTTCATACAAATATCGCATTGCAAAACTTGCCTGTCTGTTATCTTTTCGTTGAAAATTCCATTTATTGAAAACAGAAATCCTGCTTTGTAAAGTCGTATCAGTAAAATTATCTTTATTCTGATCTATCCTTTCCTGAAAACTGAAATAATTTAAACTTAATAATGATGCTGCTTTCTTTCCAATATTAAACTTGGTAGAAAGATCAAGATTATTTTCAGCCCATGTGCTTGTCATCAAGTCTACACTGAGTTTAGGAGCCGTCAACGCATTTTTGGTAATAATATTAATCACTCCACCCATCGCCTCGGAACCATAAATAGAAGATGCAGGTCCCTTTACTACCTCTATCCTGTCTACAAGACTATTGGGTATTCCGCTTAATCCGTATACCGTAGAAAGGGAGCTGACAATAGGCATTCCATCAATCAAAATCATCGTATAAGGCCCTTCTAACCCATTGATATGAATATCTCCCGTATTACAAACCGAACAATTCAGCTGTGGCTTTACACCATTTACCATTGCTATGGCTTCAAAAATACTCGGAGTGGGATTTTTCTGAAAAAACTTCTGACTGTAGATTTCCACCGCTACAGGACTTTTAGATCTGCTCATGGGTTTTATAGTTCCGGTAACCACCACATCTTCTATGGTACTCGTTTTGATTTCTCTTTTGGTAACTTTTGCAGAATCTATATTTTTATTCTGCTTTATACTTAAGCTGTCCGTTTCCTGAGCAAAACAATATGATGATAAAAAAGTAATAGAAAATAATATTCGTTTCATGAAATAATAATTGTTAGACAAAGCTAACAATTATTTTCGAAACACAAAACACTTAAAAAAATATTGATATAATGAATTCATGAAAAATGATTAAATTTGAGAAACTCCATATGAAAGTAAAATGAGATATCATCTAGCGGGAAATATCCCACCAAAAAGACATACAATTTTTAAGTCTCCTGAGGATAAATTTTACTATGAGCAGCTTTTTGGAACAGAAGGCTTTCATGGTATTTCTTCTCTGTTATACCATATTCACCGTCCTACACAGATCAAATCGATCGGTGAGCCCAAGGATGTAACCCCAAAAATTGCAGTAGAAAAAAACATTACTCCGAGAATGTTTAAGGGAATGAACGTGACTCCTGAAGACGATTTTATGGACAGCCGAAAAATCCTTTTGATGAACAACGACCTGAAAATGGGATTGGCAAAACCAAGAAAATCAATGGATTATTTCTACAAAAATGCGGAATGTGACGAACTTTTATATGTTCATCAGGGAACAGGAATTTTAAAAACATTTGTAGGAGATCTTGAGTTCGTTACCGGAGATTATCTTATCATTCCCAGAGGTACCATCTATCAGGTAGAACTGAAGTCTGATGATACGGTATTTTTTGTGTTGGAAAGCCACTCTCCCATCTATACACCCAAAAGATACAGAAATGAATTCGGACAGCTTTTAGAGCATTCTCCGTTCTGTGAAAGAGATATGATTGCTCCTGCTTTCAAAGAACCTATTGACGAAAAAGGAGAGTTTTTAATTAAAGTAAAAAAAGAAAACCAGATCACAGATTTTATCTATGCAACCCACCCATTTGATGTTGTAGGATGGGACGGGTATTTTTATCCTTATAAATTCAATATTAAAAACTTTGAACCTATTACCGGAAGAATTCACCAACCGCCACCGGTTCACCAGAATTTTGAAGGACATAATTTCGTAGTCTGCTCTTTCTGTGCAAGAATGTATGATTATCATCCGCAGGCTATTCCAGCACCTTACAATCACTCCAATATCGATTCTGATGAGGTACTGTTCTATACGGAAGGAGATTTCATGAGCCGTAATCACATCGATCTTATGGACTTTACGCTTCATCCCGGAGGAATTGTTCACGGACCTCACCCAGGTGCGATGGAAAGAAGTATCGGAAAAAAATTCACGGAAGAATATGCCGTTATGGTTGACCCTTTCCGTCCATTAAAAATTACCGAAGAAGCTTTAAAAGTAGAAGATCCTTCTTATAAAACTTCATGGTTGGAATAAAACAGTAAAAATTCTTAAAAAGTAGTACTGAATACATACAAAAGACGCTTTAAATCCTTTATTTAAAGCGTCTTTTTTCGTAAATTTGTAAGATATGGTTAACCTATTTAACCGTCATTATTTTTCATAACACATCCTAAGTAATGGTGGTTTAATAAAAATCAAGATTACATGTTAGAAAGAATCAGATTAGAAAGTCTACACCAAAAAGTAACAACAGCTGAAAACGCTGTAAAAATCATTAAAGACGGTATGACCATCGGGTCCAGCGGCTTTACAAAAGCAGGAGACAGCAAAGCGATTTTACCTGCACTGGCAGAAAGAGGAAAAACAGAAAACCTTAAAGTCACGTTAATGACCGGTGCTTCATTGGGGCACGGTACCGACGGAAAGTTAGCGGAAGCTGATGTAATCAGGAAAAGAATGCCGTTTCAGGTAGATCCTATCTTAAGAAACAAGATCAACAATGGTGAAATTCTCTTTATCGATCAGCATTTAAGTGAAAGTGCAGAACTTCTTCACACCAAAAATTTACAAAGTATCGATGTAGCAGTGATCGAAGCTGCCTATATTGAAAGAGATGGGAGTATTGTTCCTACGACATCTGTCGGAAATTCTGTCACCTTTGCCGCTTTAGCCAAAAAAGTAATTATCGAAATCAATACGGAAGTTCCCGAAGAAGTTTATGGAATTCACGATATTTATCAGGCTGAAGATTATCCGTACAGAAATGTTATTCCGATTGTTGCTCCATGGAATAAAATCGGAAGAAAAAGTATTCCTGTTGATCCTAATAAAATTGAGGCAATTGTTTTCACCAATCTTAAAGACAGCCCCGCAGATATTGCAGAACCAGACGAAAAGACAACAGCAATCGCTAAGCACCTTCTTGGTTTCTTTGAAAATGAAGTACAGCTAGGACGTCTTACCGACCGGTTACTCCCTCTTCAGGCAGGTATCGGGAAAGTAGCCAATGCCGTTCTTACAGGATTTAAAGACAGTAACTTCTATGACTTAACCATGTTTTCAGAAGTTCTTCAGGACAGTACCTTTGATTTGATAGACTCAGGGAAATTAAGCTTTGCCTCTGCGTCCTCAATCACTGTTTCTAAAGAATGCTATGAAAGAGTTTTAGGAAATCTCTCAAAATATAAAGAGAAGTTTGTCTTAAGACCTCAGAATATTTCCAATACACCAGGGCTGATCAGAAGATTAGGTGTCATTGCCATCAATACGGCTATTGAATTTGATATCTACGGAAACGTAAATTCTACACATATCGGCGGAACAAAAATCATGAACGGAATCGGGGGTTCGGGGGATTTCGCAAGAAATGCTTACCTAAGTATTTTTGTGACTCAGGCAGCTTCAAAAGGAAACAATATTTCGCATGTGCTTCCTATGGTTTCTCATACTGACCATACAGAACATGATGTTGATATTCTGGTAACGGATATCGGATTAGCAGACTTAAGAGGATTAGCTCCAAGAGAAAGGGCACAGAAAATCATTGACAACTGTGTTCACCCTGATTATAAGGAAGAATTACAATCTTACTTTGACAGAGCTTGCAAAAGAGGTGGGCATACGCCTCACCTATTGGAAGAATCATTCAGCTGGCATTTAAGATTTTCCCAAACAGGAAGTATGAAACAAGCTACTGCAGTGGAAATTTCCAACTAAAAATTTTACAGATCTATACTAAAGGGTTGAGTGCAATGCATTTGATCCTTTATTTTTATACCTGATGTTATTCGCATACAATATGACAAAAGTCTTTCCAATATGCATAAGATAATTAGAATCAATAAAAATATAAAAGCTATCTTTGAGAGAGAGGATAGATATTTTATGAGATAAGAAAATGAGACCATCAATGGTCGTGAATATTATTAAAAGATAAAATATGCATAATTACATAAGCGCAGAAGAAGCGATTTATACGATAAAAAGCGGAAACCGGGTATTTTTCCATGGCAGTGCCTGCACTCCCAATTACCTGATTGATGAACTGGCAAGGCAAGCACACCGACTGGAAAATGTGGAAATGGTTTCTATTACTCAGCAGGGAAATGTAGAAATTGCAAAACCACAATACAAAGACAACTTTTTCATCAATTCCTTATTTGTATCAACACCTGTTCGTGATGCCGTCAATTCAGACAGAGGAGATTTTGTCCCCGTATTTCTAAGTGAAATTCCCATTTTATTCAGAAAGAATATACTTCCATTAGATGTTGCCCTCATAACGGTTTCTCCACCGGACAGACATGGCTTTTGTACATTGGGAACATCAGTTGACATCGCAAGAGCAGCCGTTGACACGGCTAAAATTATCGTGGCCGTTGTCAATCCAAGAATGCCAAGAACCCATGGAGACGGAATGATTCACATCAGCAGAATTAATAAACTGGTATGGCATGAAGAAGAACTCCCCACTGTTGATTACAGCTCAAAAGTAGGCCCGGAAGAAATGCTCGTCGGAAAAAATGTAGCTGAACTAATAGAGGACCGTTCCACCCTTCAGATGGGAATCGGAACTATTCCCGATGCTGTTTTACAATGCTTACGCAATCATAAAGATCTGGGTGTTCATACCGAAATGCTGAGTGACGGAGTGATTGACTTGATTCAGGAAGATGTTATCAATAATAAATATAAAGGCTATAACGATAACAAAACGATAACCAGTTTCTGTTTTGGGACCAGAAAATTGTATGATTACGTAGATGACAATACCGTTTTTGCCTTCAGAGATGTAAGTGAGGTCAACTTCCCGATTAATATCATGAAAAATAAAAAATTGGTAGCCATCAACTCTGCCATTGAAATTGACCTTACCGGCCAGGTTTGTGCAGACTCTATCGGAACGTTGCAATACAGTGGTATCGGAGGACAAATGGACTTTATGAGAGGGGCTGCATTAAGTGAAAATGGAAAACCGATTATAGCCATTACCTCAAGAACCAAAAAGGGTGTTTCAAGAATTGTTCCTTATCTTAAACAGGGAGCTGGGGTCGTTACTACCAGAGGACACATTCACTATGTTGTGACAGAATACGGTACCGCTTATCTATATGGCAAAAACCTACGTCAGAGAGCACAGGAACTGATCAGCATTGCACATCCTGATGACAGAGAGATGTTGGAGAGAGCAGCGTTTGAAAGGTTTAAACACTGATAATCAAACACTAAAGCTATCTTTCAATTCGTTCTGTTTAATTAAAAAAAACATATTTGTAATTCAAACAAATAATTCGTAAAAAAAACTTTAACATTTTGGCAGTATTTTTGATAAAACTCTTTATAAAACAAGGAAATTGAAGACTATATATAATTCGATACGAGAAGAAGTTGAAAAGCATTCTAAAGTAAGGAATTCTGTTTTGGGGAATGTGAGTGAATGGAAGAGAAGCCACTATATTATTCTTTCCGAGATTATCAAAGAAGAATTATCCGAAGCAGAAGAATTGAAAGGAGGAAAAAAATTTGAAATAGGAAATACCATTTCACATGTCACCTTACAACGCTTTTTTGAAAACGACTATCAGGACAAAACACACAGCGATTTAAGATTTTTAAAAACATTAGATAAAATTTGTATTTTTTTAGGATATAAAGATCTCAACGACTACATTCTTTCTGCAAAGCATAAAAAACAAGAGAATGATGATGTGGAAAGCAATTCATTTATGACACAAATGGTCTATGATTATTGTGCATCAGCCTTTGAGTTTTATAAATTATTCCCGGCTCACAACATTGACCTTTTAAAAGGGTTGGTATTTGATGATTCTCCTTTCCTGGAAAGAGCTTCACAATTCAGTAAAGAGCTGTGCGATAAAGATTTTCATTTGGTTACCAAAAACAACAGATCCAATTATGAGGTTTTTGATATTCATGTCGTTACTGATGAACCGGACAAAAAAATACTAGAATCCCAGGAATTCTGGAACCTTCTTTTCAAAGTAGGAGAAACCGGAGAAGAACATTTTGTGAATCAGCTGAGTACTCAGATCTACTTTATCCGAAAAATAAATAATACCTGGAAGATATGGGACAATTATAATCCCGATGCCGGAATGCTTAACAGAAAAATTGAAATTGTATAAAAAATAAGAAAGCCGCAGATAATCTCCGCGGCTTTCATGTTCGAAAACATTTTTTTCACTTGTCTTTTGTATCACAAATGTAGGTAGCCCATTTTTAAATTAAGAAACTTAAATATACTTAAGTGAACACTTCTTTAACTTTATGTTAAATATATCCAAGGAATCTCCATGAATATTTTCGCTATATGTAAGATTTTTGTAATTTGCATACCAATAAAATAAAAGTAAAAAGAAAATATGTCAACACTTACATTCGCCGAAAAGATTGCTCAAGCAGAGAATTTTTTACCGATCAACGGTACAGATTATATTGAGTTTTATGTAGGAAATGCAAAACAGGCTGCTCATTATTATAAAACCGCATTTGGTTTTCAGTCTGTAGCTTATGCCGGCCCTGAAACCGGAGTAAGAGACCGTGCATCTTATGTGCTTCAGCAGGGAAAAATCAGATTGGTGCTCACAACAGGACTTACATCTGAGTCTCCGATCAACGAACACGTAAAAAAACACGGGGATGGAGTAAAAATTTTGGCACTTTGGGTAGATGACGCATACAAAGCTTTTGAAGAAACTACCAAAAGAGGTGGAAAACCTTATTTAGAGCCAATCACTCTGACTGATGAGCATGGTGAAGTAAGAATGTCCGGAATTTATACGTACGGAGAAACTGTTCACATGTTCATTGAAAGAAAAAATTATACCGGAGCTTTCATGCCGGGTTATGAAAAATATGAAAGTGACTATAAGCCTGAAGAAGCAGGATTATTGTATGTTGACCATTGTGTAGGAAATGTAGACTGGAACAGAATGATTCCAACGGTAGAATGGTATGAAAAAGTAATGGGATTTGTAAACATCCTGTCTTTTGATGACAAGCAAATCAACACAGAATATTCTGCATTGATGTCAAAAGTAATGTCAAACGGAAACGGATACGCTAAGTTCCCTATCAACGAACCTGCAGAAGGTAAAAAGAAATCGCAGGTAGAAGAATACCTAGACTTCTATGAAGGGGAAGGTGTACAGCACATCGCGGTAGCAACAAAAGATATCATCCACACTGTAACCGAATTAAAAAAACGTGGTGTAGAGTTTCTTTCGGCTCCACCGGAAGCTTACTACGACATGGTACCTGAAAGAGTGGGTCATATTGACGAAGATCTTAAGAAACTTCAGGACTTAGGTATACTTATTGATCATGATGAGGAAGGCTATTTGCTACAGATCTTTACCAAGCCTGTAGAAGACCGCCCTACTCTATTCTTCGAAATCATTGAGAGACACGGTGCACAAAGTTTTGGGGCCGGAAATTTCAAAGCTTTATTCGAAGCATTAGAGAGAGAGCAAGAAAGAAGAGGTAATCTTTAATTTAACGTTTAAAAATAATAAGTTTTGTCAGGATGAAGAATCTTGACAAAACTTTTTTATAAAACACAGCATATGAAAAAAATTTTTATCGGAATGTTATTCTTTGGAACACTGGGTGTAAAAGCACAATATGGAACATTGAATGCCATTCTTGACAGACTTGAAGCAAGAAAAGGTATCAATCAGCATCTTGAGAATGTAAATATTGATAACAAAAAGTTTGTATTCATAAAAGATGAGGCAGATCATACGGAAAGAGACTTTATTATCATTAAAGGAAACACGGCTACCTATGTAGAGGTTTTTGATGATAAAGCAACCGGTGAAAGCAGCTCTAATGTCTTTACAGGTGACATTATCAGAAAAAAAAGTATTGTTTCCTTAAGAGCAGATATGCTTGAAGGTAAAAAAGTTCCTTTACCGGTCACCAAAACTTTATTGTTGACTCAGCAGGATAATATTCTGTACCTTATCGATGTCAATACCAAAGACAGATGGATTGATGAAGAATCCTATTCCAAACCCAAAAAGGCAAAATAACTATTCGGGAAAATTGAACTTCCCGGATAACTATTTTAATCTAACTTAAAATCTAAACTTATGAAATCATTTGTAGACTATTCCTCAAATTCGGATTTTTCTATACACAATATTCCTTTTGGAGTTGCGGTTTTTAACAAAGAGTACATCGGATGCTGTACAAGAATCGGAGATCAGGTTATTGATCTTGCCACCTTATATGATCTTGGCTATTTTGAAGATATTGAAGGCTTAAACGACAACGTTTTTGAAGCCTATACCATCAACGAATTTATTGAATTGGGTAAACCGGTAACCAATGCCGTTCGTACAAAAATACAGGCACTCTTACAGGAAGGTTCCGCTCTGTCAAAAGATCAGAAAACAATTGAAGAAGCATTCTATGATCTGGATAAAGTAAAAATGATGATGCCGGTTCACATCCCGAACTATACGGATTTCTACAGCAGCATCGAACACGCTACCAATGTGGGTAAAATGTTCCGTGATCCTGAAAATGCATTATTACCTAACTGGAAGCATTTACCTGTAGGCTACCATGGAAGGGCCTCCTCTATCGTTGTTTCCGGAACTGACATCAACCGTCCAAAAGGACAAATGAAACCTGCTGATGCAGAAAAACCTGTTTTTGGTCCATGCAAACAATTGGATTTTGAATTGGAAATGGCTTTTATCATCAATAAAAATACCGAAATGGGCGAAAGTATTTCTACAAAAGACGCTGAAGATGCTATCTTCGGAATGGTAGTTTTCAATGACTGGTCTGCAAGAGATATTCAATCATGGGAATATGTTCCGCTAGGACCATTCCTTGCCAAAAATTTCGGTTCATCTATTTCTCCTTGGGTAGTTACCCTTGAAGCACTGGAGCCATTCAAAACAGCTTCTCCGGTACAGGATCCTGAAGTTTTAGATTATTTAAAATTTGAAGGAGACAAAAATTACGATATCAACCTTGAAGTATATATCCAGCCTGAAAACGGTGATCAAAACCTGATCTCCGAAAGTAACTACAAGCACATGTACTGGAATATGACTCAACAATTGGCACACCATACGGTAAACGGATGTAACGTGGAAGTGGGCGATATGTATGCGAGCGGAACCATTTCAGGAAGTGATCCGAAGTCATTCGGCTCTATGCTTGAACTGACATGGAGAGGGCAAAATCCTATATCACTAAGCAACGGAGAAGAAAGAAAATTCATTGAAGATAACGATACCGTTACTATGAAGGCCTGGGCTGAAAAAGACGGAATAAGAGTTGGTTTCGGTGAAGTTTCAGGTAAAATTATTCCAACACTTTAATAATTTTTAAACACTTAAGTTTTTTAAGTTACATGATAATGGTAAAATTAAGATCACTTTAGTTTTTGAAAATCTATGATTTTCAAAAACTAAAGTGATCTTCTATATGCAGCATCAGAAATAAATAAAAATAACTTAAGTGTTAATAGAAAAATATGAAAACAGTAATCCCCTCCGAGATAACCTCCGTACAACTGCAAACCATTATGCAGACTGCCGTTTCACCACGCCCTATTGCATTGGCTTCTACAGTAGATAAAGACGGTAATCATAACTTATCTCCATTCAGTTTTTTTAATATGTTCAGTACCGTACCTCCGATTCTGATCTTTTCACCATCAAGAAGAGTACGTGATAATACCACAAAACATACTCTGGAAAATGTTATTGAGGTTCCGGAAGTGGTGATAGGAACTGTTAATTTTCCAATTGTACAACAGATTTCTTTAGCTTCTACAGAGTATGGAACAGGAGTGAATGAATTTATCAAATCCGGTCTTACCATGAAAGAGGCAGATTTGGTGAAGCCAAAACTGATTGAAGAATGCCCTGTTAACTTTGAATGTAAGGTTTTAGAAGTAAAATCTTTAGGCAACCAGGGAGGCGCAGGAAATCTGGTAATCTGTGAGGTTCAGAAAATTCATATCAGGGAAGAATATCTGAATGACGCCGGAAATCTCGATCAGCAAAAACTGGATATGGTAGCCCGTTTGGGTAGCAACTGGTATTCAAGAAGTAATGAAAACAGTCTTTTTGAAGTTCCTAAACCTTTGGTAACAAAAGGAATCGGTTTTGATCTTTTACCAGATGAGATCAAGTACAGTAAAGTATTTACCGGAAATGATCTGGGAATGCTGGCCAATATTGAGGTATTACCTTTAGGAATCTATTCTTCAGAAGAAAATACACATCTTAACGCTCAACAATTATTACTGGAAAGTAAAATTGAAGAAGCATGGAAGATTTTGGTTAAATAGTTTCAATGGATTTATGAAGAAATACATTTTCTTTTTCTTTCTCATCTGTCTCCAATCATGTTATTATCCGGTCAGGAAAGATTATGGGATTTACAGTAAATCACTGGTGTTTTCAAAAGATAAAAAATGGCTGATAAATGATATCAGAACAGGTGTAGATTCGCACCATAGAGACATGATGGGCAAAGAAACGCTGAAATTATTTCAGGATCTGAGCAATGGCAAAGCCACTGATTTAAAAACAGCAAGAGCAGAAAATATAATTCAAAGCAGCATTCCGTTTGAACCTGAACCTGAAGACCTCGAGGTCTTGAAAAATAATTCTGATTTTAATTTTCTGGTCAATATCTATACATTGAAAGTCCGAAACGGTTTAGACCATTCAATCGGAACGCAGTATGAATATAAGAAGAATGAAACTTTCGCAATGATGGACGTGTATGACATTACTACGATGAAAAAAATATATTCTCTGAAGGCATCTTCAGAAGTCTCTGTAGAAAAGGATCAAAAAGTTACCATTTTTGATCCCACTACTGAAATGATGACGATGAAAAACTTCAGAAGTCTTTTAAAGTCGGTAAAAAAGAATGCGGTAAAAACCGGCGATATTCAATAAAAAAGGAGTGAAATTTCACTCCTTTTTTATTTGCAATATTGTTCTGTTATTTGGCTTTCAGTGATTCTGAAATAGTAATCTTTCCTTTTTCTGCAAAATCAGTGACCTTTCCGTTTCTATCAATAGAAACATTCAGGTTATCATTTTTAGCATCATAATAAATAGAGGTAGCATATCCCGGACAATCGTGCTGCTTACATCCATGAAGTTTATAAATCGCGTTCTCAGATACGATAGGACTTTCTACATTGAAACTTTTTACCATTTCATCATAGTCTTTTCCTACCACTTTTTTCAATCGATCCGTAAAATTCTTATCTTCAAATAATTTTACATCATGGGGATACTTCCCGTCATTTTTTGTAATAACTTCAACTGTAGTGGTAGTGGCTGGAGCAGCCGTAGCAGATACTGAATCGGTTTTAGATGCATCCGCTGAATCTTTTGGTAATACTGTTGCTAATGTATCTGTACTTACAGAAGATTGCGTTTGGGATTCTTTTTTACAGGAAACAACAGCTGTACATAATGATAGCGCCAATGCGCCGGCAATAACCTTTTTCATAATTAATTTATATGGTGATTAAGTATTATAACGTATTTAAAATAGCTTTATTTTAGAAAAAAAATCTTATCTCATCTTCTTGTTGATAAAATCAATACACTTTTCCGTCACCGCATTCAGGTCTTTAGGTAATTCTTCTTCTGTCCATGGTTCTTTGGCTCCAAAGGTGTGATTAGCATTTTCAATAAGAAATAATTCAGAATTAGGATTAAGGATATGAAGATGTTCCGCTTGTTTTACTTCCACTGCTTCATCATCCGTTCCGTGAATGACTAACACGTGAGCCTTTGCCATTTCAGTGGCACGTTCTACATCAAACCGATGTTCGTTTTGTTCATAATTTTCATAAAACTGATAATAATGAGGCATCTCTTGTTTTGTTCTGCCATTAAGTACAAAATATACGCCACTATTCTTCCAGTTTTCAAAAGCATTTCCCGTAGGAAATCGCTCCAAAGTATCTACACTTGCCAATGTGATCAATCCGTTGATTCTTTCATCTTCAAAGGTTTTGATAATAGAAATTCCTCCGCCCCTGCTATGACCGATCAGGATAACCTTTTCAGGATCCACATGAGGATCTGTAATAAAATGATCAATCACAAAACCAAGATCAGACAATTCTTTAGAATAATTATTATTCCCAAATGCTTCCAGATCTCCAAAATTAAAAGGATCCTCTATCGTGGTACCATTATGAGAAAAATTAAATTTTACGAAGAAAAATCCTGCCTTAGCAAACTTTTTTGCCATTACATTCCACGCTCCCCAATCTTTATATCCTTTATAGCCATGAACGAAAATGATCAATGGTCGTTTTTCATTATTTTCAATATAAAAACTATCCGCGAGGAAGCTTCTTGTTTCCGGATTTTCAAGCTTGATATTTTTCTCAATCGTCAGATTCATACAACAAATACAATTTATTTTCATCGAAATTTATGAAAAAAACTATAAAAAATAAGCTTATTTTTGCTTCATGCAGAATTTAAGAACTGTAACCGTGATGCGTTACATTCTGCCCTTGAGAGAAGGAGGCTCACTTCCTGCTCTGGCAGAAGCTGATGATGATTTCAAATATGTGTTAAAGTTCCGTGGTGCAGGCCATGGAGTGAAAATGCTGATCTCTGAACTGTTAGGTGGAAAAATTACAGAAGCGTTGGGGTTAAAGATCCCTGAGCTCGTTTTTATAAATCTTGATGCAGACTTTGGAAGAACAGAAGCAGATGAAGAAATTCAGGATCTTCTTAAGCATTCCGAAGGCCTTAATCTTGGATTACACTATCTTTCCGGGTCTATTACTTATGATCCCGGAGTAAGTATTGATCCTCTTCTGGCTTCAAAGATCGTATGGCTGGATGCCTTTATTACCAACATTGACCGTACTTTTAAAAATACGAATATGCTGATGTGGCATAAAGAACTTTGGATCATCGATAATGGGGCATCGTTCTATTTTCACCACTCATGGCAGAATTTTGATACAGCTGCAAAAACACCATTCAAATATGTGAAAGACCACGTATTACTGCCCAAAGCTAAAATGCTGGATGAAGCTGATACATTTGCCCATGAAGTATTGAATGATACCCTTTTCAGGGAAATTGTCAATTCAATTCCTGAAGACTGGCTACACTGGAATGATGCGGATGAAACTCCTGATGAAATTCGCGAGATTTATTTTCAGTTTATGAAAACCAGATTAGAAAACTCTCAAATCTTTGTAAACGAAGCGAAAAATGCAAGAGGATAAAATATATGAATATGCGGTAATACGCCTGGTGCCTAAAGTTGAAAGAGAAGAATTTTTCAATATCGGATTGGTGATGTTTTCTAAAAAAGAAAAATTCATCAAAGTAGAGTTCTATTTGTGTCCGGATAAATTCAGACTGATGCACAGCAAACTGGATTACGATGATATCATTCAGAATCTTGAAAGTTTTCAAAAAATTGCTCAAGGAGATAAAGATGGCGGCCCAATTGCTCAACTTGATGTTCCTGAACGTTTCCGATGGCTGACAGCTGTAAGAAGTGCTGTTGTTCAGACTTCGAGACCTCATCCTGGAAAATCAACGGATCTGAACACTACTTTTGGTAAACTTTTTGAGGAGTTAGTAAAATAACATTCCCTCAAAAAAGTACAGTATGAAATCAATAAACAATATATCTATCTGCAGGTTTTTTACAAATCTGCTTTTTGTTTTATTTCTAACCTCATTCCAGTTCACTTTTTCTCAATCATTTTCCCAGTCCCCCGCAAAGGTTCAACATGTAAAAAGTACTCTTCTCCCGGAAATAGCTACAATTTCTGAAAATATAGTTTATAAAACCAGTAAAAGAGGAGATTCCCTTTCCCTGGACCTTTACACCCCAAAAAATTTCTCCGGTACACTTCCTGTTTTAATTTATGTTCATGGAGGTGGATGGATAGAAGGTAGTAAAGCGGTATATGCAGACAATTATCTGGAAACAACGATAGCAAAACTGATCGCAAAACAATATGCTGTTATCAGCATTAATTACACTCTTCTGAATGACAGCACTCATTTCCCTCTTCCACTGGAAGATACCAAAGATGCAGTACGATGGGTAAGAAAGAATGCTGAAAAATATAACTTTGATATCCATAATATCGGTCTGTTTGGAGCATCGGCAGGAGCACACCTGTCACTTCTTGCAGCCTACACACCAGATAATGCATTTATAGGAAGTCCTCTGCTTTCATCTTATTCTGCAAAAGTAAATTATGTAGTTGACCATTACGGACCTGCTGATCTGAACAAACTTTTCCTTACCAGGCTGGGAACGATTCCGGTTGCTATCGTAGGAATGATCTCCAAAAAAATTGTGAGTTTACAGCAGGGTTTAGTAAAAGGGCTTTCAGGATATGATTTAAAAAAGGATCAGGACCGGGCCATCGACTATTTAAAAACCATATCTCCTGTCACCTATACCAAAACCGGTGTTCCCACTCTAATCGTTCAGGGAAATAAGGATAAAATTGTTCCTTTGAGCCAATCTAAAAAATTGTACAGAAAGCTCAGAAAAGCAAAAATAGAATCTTCTTTAATTACCATTGATAACGGAGTGCACAGTTTTTCCACAACGGATAAAGCCACTCTTGACAAGATGACAGATCAGACAGTAGATTTCATTGTTTCACAGAAAAAATAAAAACTATACACAGCTTCACTACAAAATCTGTAAACTCCTATCGTTAGAAGAATAGATTAAAACAGAACAATAAATTTGCTAAATTGATATACATATTAATATTTTTTAAGTAAAAAATAATTACCTTGGCTAATAATTAAATTATTCCTAACAAAGAAGCCTATAATTTAAATTATTCACTTAAAAAACCAAATAATATGGATTTCCTGGATAATATCAATGCCCTTACCCTTATATTCACTTCTGTCCTTATTTTTGCGATCGCCTATAGATTTTATGGAATTTTCATCGCCAACAAAGTCTTAAGGCTTAATGACCAGCATATCACTCCTGCTGTTGAATTTGCAGATGGTAAAGATTATGTTGCAACAAATAAAAATGTACTTTTCGGACATCATTTTGCCGCCATTGCTGCTGCCGGACCTCTGGTAGGACCTGTTTTGGCAGCTCAGTTCGGATATCTTCCCGGTGCCCTCTGGATTTTAATAGGCTGTGTACTAGGCGGAGGAGTACATGATATGGTGGTTTTATTTGCTTCCGTTCGTCATAAAGGACAAAGTCTTGCTACCATTGCTTCAAAAGAAATTGGTAAAACAACCGGAACCGTAGCAGGTTTTGCCATTCTGTTTATATTAATCCTAACTCTGGCTGGCTTATCACTCGCTTGTATCAATGCAATGCATGAAGCATCATGGTCACTGTTTACAGTAGTTATTACAATGCCTATTGCGGTCATTATGGGGTTGATTATGAGATATAAAAAGAACAGTGTCCTTTTTGCCAGTATCCTGGGTGGAATCCTGTTAATTGCAGGAATTATCGGTGGACATAGTCTCATGCAGAATCCTACCATGAATAATTTATTTTCATGGGATATTAAAACCATTTCTATTGCTATCCCTTTGTATGGTTTCCTGGCTTCGGTGTTACCCGTATGGTTGCTTTTGGTTCCAAGAGATTATCTCTCAACTTACCTTAAAATCGGAACTATTATTATGCTTGCTATTGGTGTTATTGTCATCCACCCTACTGTACAAATGCCAGCTATCACAGCATTTGTAAATGGTGGAGGTCCTGTCATCGGTGGTCCCGTGCTTCCGTTTATTTTTATTGTGATTGCCTGTGGGGCCATCTCAGGATTCCATGCCGTAATTGCTACGGGAACGACTCCAAAAATGCTGAATAAAGAAAAAGAAATTCTTTTCGTGGGATATGGTGCTATGCTTGTAGAAGGCTTTGTTGCACTCATGGCTTTGATTGCCGCATGTACCTTGATGCCCGGAGATTATTTTGCCATCAATACACCAAAAGAAGCATATGACTCATTCCTTGCAACACATCCTTCATTACATGGAGTGGATATTGATTATTATTCACAAAAAATAGGGATTGATCTTTATGGAAGAACCGGTGGTGCGGTTTCTTTAGCAGTGGGAATGGCTCATATTTTCAATAAAATTCCTTATATGGATCAACTGACAGCGTACTGGTATAATTTTGCCATCATGTTTGAAGCAGTATTTATTCTTACAGCTATTGATGCAGGAACCCGGGTGGGACGTTTCTTTTTACAGGAAATGCTGGGCGCTGTGGTTCCGAAATTCAATGATAAAAACTGGGTTCCCGGAATTATTATCAGCAGTTTACTCTTTACTTTTGCCTGGGGCTATCTGGTGTATACCGGAAATGTGAGCAGTATCTGGCCATTGTTTGGGATCAGTAACCAGCTGCTGGCCGCCTGTGGGCTCATTGTCTGTACCACTATGCTTATCAGAATGAACAGAGGAAAGTATGCGTTATGTTCGGCTATCCCCGGTGTTTTTATGGCGATCATAACTTTCTGGGCAGGATATATTCAGGTCACCAGTATTTATATTCCGAAAGAGCAGTACTTACTGGCTGCTTTAGCAGTAACGGCAATGATACTGATGCTGATTGTTTTCATTGGGGCTTTCAGAAAATGGTACCAGCTGCTTAAGATCAACACAACAGAGATTGATTATTACGGAGAACCGGTCAAAGAGCTGGTGGAGAGATAATATGCTCTCCGTAAAATCTGTTAAAGGTTTTTGCCTCCTGTGATAATTTTTATACATTTGTTTTGCTTTAGGGGTATTCTGAAAAGAATTGAGAGAGTCCCTTTGAACCTGATACGGCTTACACCGACGTAGGGAAAAGCAAAATGACATGATTTCTTATGTCTTTTGTTTCGGATTTTTTCCTAAAGCTATTTTTATTTTTAATGATAACAATGGAAAAAACTCTCTGGCAACAAGTTCAGCTTGTACGACAAAAGTCTCCTCTTGTTCACAATATTACCAATTATGTAGTAATGAACAATACAGCCAATGCTCTGTTGGCTGCAGGAGCATCTCCAATTATGGCGCATGCTCATTCTGAAATCAAAGAAATGGTCAACATTGCCCATTCCTTGGTTATCAATATTGGCACCCTTGATGAATACTGGGCCGAATCTATGTTTATAGCTGCAGAAACAGCAAATACAATTCATAAACCATGGGTATTAGATCCGGTAGGTGCAGGTGCGACCTCTTTCCGCGATCAGATATTACATCAGCTGTTACAGTTTCATCCTACCGTGATCAGGGGTAATGCTTCTGAGATTATTGCACTTTCCAAAACCAATAAAACAATCACCAAAGGAGTAGACAGTACTGCAGAAAGTAATGACGCTGTTGACGCTGCACAAATGTTGGTTAATCAATATAACACCATTGTCTGCATCTCCGGCGAAACGGATATTATCCTAAGCAAAAATCAATCTTTTCATATTAGAAATGGTCATCCGCTCATGACTAAAGTAACAGGTCTCGGATGTTCTGCCAGTGCATTAACAGGAGCATTCATTGGTACTATAGAAGATAAAGTATCAGGAACTGCTGCAGCAATGTCATTACTGGGAATAGCAGGTGAACTGGCTGTTCGTGAAAGCAAAGGCCCGGGAAGTCTTCAAGTCAATTTGATTGACAAGCTGTACAATATCACCGAAGAAGAATTTACAAGTCATCTGAAAATCGAAAGGTCATGAATATAAATACCTTTCCTTATCCATTATATCTGGTAATTTCTGAAGCAGATTGTAAGGGAAAAGATTTTCTGAAAGTTGCTGAACAGGCAATCCTTGGTGGTGTGGATGTTATACAGCTTCGGGAGAAAAATGACAGCCCTGAACTCTTCCTTCAAAAAGCTCAGCAGCTTATTGAAATTACAAATAAATATGATATTCCTCTTATCATCAACGATAACATCAGCGTTGCTGAAAAAGTAAATTCAGCAGGCATTCATGTTGGAAACAATGATGCAACACCTCAGGATCTGAGAAGGAATCCTTTGCTCAAAGATAAAATCATCGGATATTCCATAGAACATCTGAATCAGCTTGAAAATGAGCAAACAGCAGTAGCTGACTATCTTGGAATAAGCCCGGTATTTAAGACAAAAACCAAAACAGATACCATTACAGAATGGGGACTGGAAGGCATCTCAAAAATCAGACAACTTACCCAGAAACCTTTGGTAGCCATAGGCAGTATTCACCTGGAAAACGCCAGAGCGGTCATCAATGCAGGAGCAGATAGTCTTGCAGTCGTTTCTGCAATATGCAGTGCGGCAGATCCTCAAAAAGCTGCTTATGAATTAAAAAATGAAATTGTAAAATGAAAAAATATAAATACCCGTCAGTATTAACCATTGCAGGTTTCGATGGAAGCGGTGGTGCAGGTATTCAGGCTGATATTAAAACAACTTCTGCTTTAGGCTGTTATTCCACTTCGGTATTAACCGCCTTACCTGTACAAAATACACAAGGAGTAAGGAAAATATATCCTATCCCTGTAGAAGCAGTGGCTGATCAGATCAAAGCAATTTTGGAGGATATTGTTCCGGATGCTATAAAAATAGGAATGGTTCATACCCCTCAGTTAGTAGAAACCATTGTTACCACATTAGCAGAATACAAAAAAATCCCTATTGTTTTTGATCCCGTAATGGTTGCAACCAGTGGACATCGTTTGATTGAAGAGGAAACCATTGTAGCCCTCACTGAAATGCTATTTCCTATTGCTGATGTGATTACCCCTAATATGGATGAGGCCGCCATTTTAGCAGATATGAACGTGGAAACCCTGGAAAATTTATATGCTGCCGGGATCAAAATCAAAAAACTGGGCTGTAAAACCATTCTTCTTAAAGGAGGTCATCAGGAAACCACAACAATTACTTCGCTATTCTATGATGAAAACGAGCATTTTCATTCTTTCCAAACCTTAAAATTTAACACGAGTAATACCCATGGTTCGGGCTGTACTCTCTCTTCTGCCATAGCAGCATATATCGCTCAGGGAAAAACCCTGTACGAAGCTGTTTCTCTGGGACAGCAATATGTTTATCATGCCATAGAAAACGGAATAGATGTACAAACAGGTCTTGGAAACGGACCCCTGAACCACTTTTTTAACCCTCAAAAACTTATCAAAAATGAAATGGTCTGAATCAACCTGGAATGACATACAAGAATGCTATCAGTCAATTCTGGATATGCCATTTATTAAAGAATTATCGGATGGAAGTCTTCCACAGGAAAAATTCCGTTTTTATATGGCGCAGGATTCTTTGTATCTGGAGCATTTTGGAAGGACCCTTTCTCTTATTGCAGCTAAGATCCCCGATCTTCAGGATGTACTTGCCTTCATGCGTTTTGCAGAAAACGCTATTGTTGTGGAAAATGCCCTTCATGAATCATATTTCAAAGACTTTGGGTTAATTGATAAAGGAATTTTAGAGCCTGCATGTCATCACTATATTCACTTTCTGAGAAGTACTGCAGCTCTGGAATCTGTGGAAATTGCCGTTGCAGCAGTCTTGCCCTGTTTCTGGATTTACAGGGAAGTAGGAAATTATATTTACGAGATTCAAAATACAGTTGACAATCCGTATGAGAAATGGATTGCCACCTATGCGGGAGAAGAATTTTCAGTCGCAGTAGATCAAGCCATTGCCATCTGTGATAAAATAGCAGAAAGCAGTACTGAAACAACCAGAAAAAAAATGACAGAGGCTTTTATCACGGCGTCCAGAATGGAATATCATTTTTGGGAAGCGGCCTATGAACTAAAAAAATGGAAGTAAGTAAGATGAAAGTTATTGAAGTAACCACCAATGCCTTGATATTATTTTATAGCTGATTCTACATCTGATCACTTATGATACAAAAAAACAGAACCGACTTTCGGTTCTGTTTTTTTGTATTAATTTAATTAAAAATTAAAATTAAGTCTGCTGAAAATATATCTTCCGTTCTGACCAAATTGAGAAGTGGAACGGGAATAGACAAACTGATCATTATTTGCTGAAGCAGGGAGGTTTTTAGTAGGATAAATATCAAACAAATTATTTACCCCTAAAGTCAATCCGATATTTTTAGTAAACTGATAGGCTACAGAAATATCGGTAATGATTTTATCTCCTATTTTCTGGTGCTCATCAAAACCAATAATCCCGTCTCCGTTTACATCAAGAACATCCGCGCCTGTCACTTTTCCAAAATAGGTATTTCTAAGATAGAAGCTTGCGTTCTTCCATGTCAGCGTATGAGAAAGGCTCGCCTTTACTCTCGGTACGGCCTCTTCCAGATAGACTCTTGATTTTTCAGAGAAATATACCTTTTCAAGTTCCGGAGCTTTTAAAAGTCCCGAAGAGTGAATATCCCCCACCTGTTTGGTCTGGTTAAGATTGATGGCAAAATTGTTATCCAGTTTGATCCCTGAAAATCTTGTATTATGAGAAATTACCACATCCAATCCCTTTGTTTCTGTGTCAATAGCATTGGTAAAAAACTGTGCTGCATTCACACCCAGCTGTTCATAAACCTTTTTAGCATCATCAGGTACACTTGCCTTTAAAAACTGGTCGGTAAGAAGGATTCTGTTGTCTATCCTTGTAAAATATCCATCAGCGGTAAATGTCAAATTAGCGGATGGAATTTTATAGGTAAAACCTACACTTGCTGATTTTGATGTTTCCTGCTTTAGTTTTGGTATTCCCAGTAACCCTGCTACCTGTGAATCATTACTGAAAGTTCCCACCTCCAGCAGTTGACCGTTCGGAAGCTGAGGCGAAGTTACAAACAACGTAGAGGTTACATTATAATAAATCTGGTGAATAGATGGTGCTCTGAATCCTGTAGAACCCGCCAGTCTTACATTAAAATTGGGTGCTACTTTAATTCTTGATGCCAGTTTATAATTGAAAGTAGAACCGAAATCCGAATAATTTTCATATCTCGCGGCAGCATCTACCAAAAGCCAGTTGGTAAAATTAAATTCAACATCTGCATATGCCGCTACAGATTGTCTGTTTTTATTCACTGCATTTTCAGGTCTGAATCCACTGAATACCTGTGAACCACCCGGAAGTGCTGCTCCGAAGAAGTCGGTAGGTCTCTGGGAATTTCCATTCCATACATTTCCAAAAACATCATAAGTTGCATAAGAAGCTTCTTCTCCGGCAGTCATTTTAAAATTTTCAAAACGATGCTCTCCTCCAAAAGCTACATTCAATCCTTCCCATACATCATACTTTTTAGAGAAATCTAAATTGATGGTATTTTGGGTAAATCTTAAACCTCCGGCATTAAATTCCTTTGGAGAAGCAAATCGCAAAGAAGTATTTCCTGTATTTCCTATATTATACGTAAAGGCATTTTGCCCAAAGGTATTGCTAAAGTCGATATGCCAGCCGTCCCATTTTCCTTTAATTCCTGCTGCTAGTGAGATATCCTGAATATCTGTACTGATCTGCGGAAGATAACCATCAGGGTATAATGCTGTAAATGTTCTGCTTTCACTAGGCCGTCTGTAAAATCCACCTGAAGTACCATGTCTAAGGCTATATCCTCCAAAAGTATACACTTTCCAGTCCTCACTTACAGGAACTTCAGCATTGATAAAAAGCTGGTGATTATTTAATTTAGACTGCCCTACCTGCATATTAAAATCTTTTCTTGTCTGACCTCTGTATGCCAGTTCCTGATCCGTAAAGTAATTAAGCTGATCTCTGGTAAAACTTCCGGATTTTAAAACATTTTGTAATGCTGAAATAGTATTTGCTGTCTGAATATCATTCTGCAAGGTCGGAGAGAAATAGCTTACATTCTGAGCATACTGATGGATATAGTTGATCAGTTGCTGGGAATTCGGAGTATTTCCGATATTATTAAAAAGTGAAGAAAGATTTACTCCATCATTGAGTGCACGTCGTTCAATGGCATTATAAGCATTATAAATAGGGGCGCTTTCTGTTCCTGCTCTGTAGGTAGGGTTTCTGAATTGAGAAGACCAGGTAATATTGAAAAAACCTCCTTTGGTTCCTATTTTATTTCCGTAATTCAGATCCAGCTGAATATTTTGTCCGTCAAAATTACCGGTATGGTCATTGGCTGCCGGAGTTAGATTTCCCCCATAGCTGATCTGTCCTGCCAGTTTTCCCGTCTCTCTTTTAAGTTCGAGATTCATTACCCCTGCAATGGCATCAGAACCATATTGTGCTGCAGCACCATCTCTTAAGACTTCAATTCTGTTTAAAGCAAAAGATGGAATGGCATTCAAATCAGTTCCTACGGTTCCCCTCCCCGGTGTTCCGTTTACATTGACCAGTGCAGAAGTATGTCTTCTCTTTCCGTTCATCAGCACCAATACCTGATCAGGTCCTAATCCTCTCAACTGTGCAGGATCCAGGTGATCAGTACCATCTGAATTGGTCTGAATCGTAGATGTAAAAGAAGGTGCTATTGCATTCAGGATCTGCCCGATATTACTTTGTGGTAAAATCACTGAGGATTCTTTTATATTGAATACATCCACAGGGACAGGACTGTCTGTTTTAGATCTTGCCCCTGCTCTGGATCCCAAAATCACCACTTCTTCTACAGTATTTGTTTTTACAGTGTCCTTTTTTTCTTTTATGTTATCTTTCTCCTGCCCAAAGGTATATACCCCGAGGAAAAACAGGACAGAAGCCGAAAGAATAGTTTTTTTATTTCTCATATAGTTTAGAATTTGATTAAACATTTATGTTTTTACAAGCTGCAAATGTAAAACTTATTCATTAGTCTACAAAATTAATAGACTTTGTTTTATAAAAAATAATTATCGTTTCTTTCTATTCCCTCTATTAAAGTTAATTCTTTTGGAATAAACTATTGATATTTTATAAAAAAAACGGATTCAAAAGTTGAATCCGTTTTTTTTTATTATAGAGTTTATGTTTAAATCTTAGTTAATTTCGCATACTTTAAAATCAGGTTCTTTTCCCCTTCATGTATGAAAATCACTTTTGCTTTGATATTCTGAGGATCAGTTCCGTCCAGGAAGGAAACTTCACCAATTCCAAAACGGTCGTGTCTTACTTTATCTCCCACTTCAATATCCTGAGAAGAAGCGCCACTTGGATTGATAATTTTAGCAGTACTGACCGGTTTTAGTTTTCTTACTTCCGGGGCAGGTTTAGCATTATCACCTCTTTCGATGGTCTTTTTCTCCACTTTTCTAAAACTTTTCATTTCAGAAGGATGTTCATCAAAAATATTGGATTTTACACCGGCATTATTGATAAATCTCTTTTCCAGAACCGGATTAAGGAATTCAATATATTCATCATCAATCTCACTTAAGAATCTTGAAGGTTCTGCATCGGTAATTTTCCCCCATTGGAAACGGGAGACCGCATAAGAGAAAAACACTTGTTTTTCTGCTCTGGTTAAAGCCACATAGAATAATCGTCTTTCTTCTTCCAAATCTTCTCTGGTAGCAGAACTCATAAAACTTGGAAAAAGATTTTCCTCAAGACCTACCAGATGAACCACCGGAAACTCCAATCCTTTTGAAAGGTGAATTGTCATCAGTGAAACCATATCATCTTCAAGATTCTTATCCTGTGTATCTGCAGAAAGAGCAATATTTTCAAGGAAATTAGAAAGGCTCGGGTCCCCGTCTTCTAATTGCATTTGTTCTTCTATGAATCCCTGCATAGAGTTCATCAATTCCTGTACGTTTTCTACTCTGGAAATCCCTTCCGGCGTTTGATCATCTTTCAAAAATTTGATCAATCCGCTTCGTTTTGCTACTTCCATTGCGACACTATAAGCAGTATCCGTTTTTAACAAAACCTGAAAAGCCTTGATCATCGACCAAAAGTCATTCAGTTTATTTAAAACCCCATTATTAAGGCCTAATTGAGGAGCATACATCGGAAGATTATCCAACACTTTTGAAACAGAAATATTTTGAGCATCAGCAAATACGATCAATTTATTCTGAGTGGTGTCTCCAATACCTCTTGCAGGATAGTTGATAATTCTCATCAAGGCTTCAGAATCATTTTCATTGATCAGAAGGCGAAGGTATCCGATTAAGTCTTTTACCTCTTTCCTCTGATAGAAGGAAAGTCCTCCATATACCTTGTATGGAATATTTTTACGTCTTAAAGCATCTTCAAATGCTCTGGTCTGAGAGTTTGTTCGATATAAAATAGCGAAATCACTGTACTTTCTCTGATCCCTGTTGCGAAGTTCCCAGATATTTCCGGCTACAAAATTGGCTTCATCAGCATCAGAAAGAGAACGGTAAATTTTAATTTTATCCCCTTCTTCATTATCACTGAACACATTTTTCTTGAACTGCTGTAAGTTTTTCGCAATAACAACATTTGCTGCATTCACAATATTCTGGGTGGAACGATAATTCTGTTCCAGAGATACTGTTATAGCATCCGGATAATCTTTTTTAAAGTTTAAAATATTGTAAATATTTGCTCCACGGAACGAGTAAATAGACTGAGCATCATCACCTACCACACAGATATTTTCAAATTTCGAAGCTAAAGCTTTTACAATAAGATATTGTGAGTGGTTGGTATCCTGGTACTCATCCACCATAATATATCTGAATCTATCCTGATATTTTGCCAGTACTTCCGGAAAACGGGTCAATAGTTCATTGGTTTTCAATAGCAAATCATCAAAATCCATTGATCCGTTTCTAAAACAGGCATCAACATATCTCTGATAAATTTGCCCTATAAATTTCATGTTCGCCTTTTCATCAGCTTCCATCAATTCCGGGTTGTTGAAATAGGCTTTTACTGTAATCAGGTTATTTTTGTAGGTAGATATCCTTGCCTGAACCTTCTTCGGTTTATAAAGATCAGCATCAATATTCATGTCTTTCAACACTTTTTTGATTACATTTAATGCATCCTGCTGATCATAGATGGTAAAATTGGAAGGATAACCCAGATAGTGAGCTTCAATTCTTAAAATCCTTGCAAAAACCGAGTGAAATGTTCCCATCCAAAGGCTTCTTGCATTACTATCTCCCACCACTTTGGCAATACGTTCTTTCATTTCACGCGCTGCTTTATTGGTAAAGGTAAGAGCCAGGATATTGAAAGGATCTATTCCATTGTGTATTAAATGGGCAATACGCATGGTAAGTACACGCGTTTTTCCTGAACCTGCTCCTGCAAGCACCATCAGGGGCCCTTGTAAAGAGGTAACGGCTTCATATTGTGATTCATTGAGTCCTTTCAAATAGTCCATACTGCAAAAAAATTTGGGAACACAAAATTAATGTATTCAGAGGAGAATTCAAACTTTGATAAGAGAAGTTAGAATTTTACAGATGAAAATCCGATGAGAATCTCATATAAAAGAGCCCTCAGAAAGGAGCAATCCCATCAACGACTTTAAATCCTGAAATTGAAAAAGTGTATGGGTCATTCGTTATTTACCTGTCCCATTCTCAACTTTCAATTTTCAACTTCTAAAAGCTTCTTCTGTAACATTTAATTCACTTTTCCTACTCATTAACAAACAATTTCTAACTCTATGAAAAAAAGACTTCTTTCTGCTGCTGCCGTGGCTTTCTTCGGGCTCATGCTGAATGCACAGCAAATCAAATTCGAAGAATATGACCTTCCGAATGGTCTTCACGTAATTCTTCATCAGGATAATTCGGCTCCGGTAGTCACCACAGGGGTCATGTATCATGTGGGCGCCAAGGACGAAGTAAAAGGCAGAACCGGGTTTGCACACTTCTTTGAACACCTTTTATTTGAAGGAACTCCTAATATTAAAAGAGGTGAATGGTTCAAAATCGTCTCTTCCAACGGAGGGCAAAACAATGCCAATACGACCAACGACAGAACCTATTATTATGAAACCTTTCCGTCCAACAATGAACAGCTTGGATTGTGGATGGAATCCGAAAGAATGCGTCATGCTGTAATCAACCAGATCGGAGTAGATACACAGAGAGAAGTAGTAAAGGAAGAAAAAAGATTGAGAATGGATAACCAACCCTATGGAAATCTTTTCCCAACCATTCAAAAAAACCTTTTCACCAACCACCCATATAACTGGCCTACCATAGGTTCTATGGAAGACCTGAACTCTGCCAAGCTTGAGGAGTTTCAGGCATTTTATAAAAAATATTACATTCCAAACAACGCTACTTTAGTGGTAGCGGGAGATATAAAACCTGAGCAGACCAAAAAATGGATTGAAGAGTATTACGGAGCGATTCCGAAAGGAACTGTTTATCCGAAAGACTTTCCTAAAGATGCTCCCATTACTCAGGAAAAAGAAGTTACCGCAACTGATCCGAATATTCAGCTTCCGGCTTATGTCTTTGCTTACAGAACCCCTGCTAACAAGGAGAAAGATGCTTATGTTTTAGATATGCTTTCTTCTTATTTAAGCAATGGTAAATCATCTGTATTATACAAAAAGTTGGTAGATCAGGAAAAAAAGGCACTTCAGGTAGCTGCATTTAATCAAGGGCTTGAAGACTACAGTATTTTTGCATTCTTTGCAATTCCGATGGGACAAACTACGAAACAGACTTTGCAAGCTGATATTGATACCGAGATTAAAAAGCTTCAAACCACTCTTATTTCTGAAGAAGATTATCAAAAACTTCAAAACCAGTTTGAAAATCAGTTTGTGAATCAGAATTCAAGTATTCAGGGCATTGCTGCTTCTTTAGCCACCAATCATGTATTGATGGGAAATACCAATCTTATCAACAAGGAAATTGACATTTACAGATCAATCACAAGACAAGATCTTCAAAATGCGGCTAAAAAGTATCTGAATTCCAACCAAAGAATCATTATTAACTACGTTCCTGAGAAAAAATAATTTTACCCATGAAAAAGCAATTCACCTATATAGCAGCGGCATTTTTATTTGCAGGAATGCTTACCGCACAAAAAACAGATATTAATGCAATGCCAAAACCGGGACCAACTCCTGCCATTAACATTGCTAAACCCCAAACCTTCCGGCTCAATAACGGGCTTACGGTAATGGTTGTTGAAAACAATAAGCTTCCCAGAGTAAATACTACTCTTTCCATGGACAGACCTCCTTATTCAGAAGGGAACATTACGGGAGTAAGTTCTATTATGGCAGACCAACTTGAAAACGGAACGATGAACTTAAGTAAAGATGAGTTCAACAAAAAGGTAGACTTTTTAGGTGCTAACCTTAATTTCAGTTCCAACGGAGCATCTTCTAACTCTCTTTCAAAATACTTTCCTGAGGTTTTGGGACTAATGGCTGATGCTATTATTAATCCAAAATTCTCTGCTGAAGAAATTCAGAACTCAAAAGAAAGAACAATAGAAGCCTTAAAAGCGGATGAAAAAAATGCTTCCAATATTGCTTCAAGAGTCTCTAAAGCCTTGATATATGGAAAAAACACCTCCAGAGGGGAGTTTGAAACCATTGAATCAATCAACAAGATCCAATTGGCAGATGTTCAGAATACGTACAACAAATATTACTCACCTGACAATGCTTATTTGGTCATTGTAGGAGACGTAAAATATGATCAGGTAAAACCATTGGTTGAAAAAGCTTTTGGAAGCTGGAAAAAATCCAACACCAAATTTGCAGCATTAGAACCAGCTTCCAATCTAACCAAAACGGAGATTAATGTGGTTGATGTACCTTCAGCAGTACAATCAGTCTTATCTGTGAGCAATCTGAATACTCTCAAGATGAAAGATCCCAACTACTTCGCCGCAACAATAGCCAATTATATCCTTGGCGGCGGTGGTGAAGCCAGATTATTCATGAACCTTAGAGAGAAAAACGGATTTACTTACGGAGCCTATTCAGGGATGAGCACAAGCAAATACTCTCCCGGATTCGCCGCTCAAACAAGTGTAAGAAATGAGGTAACAGATAAGGCTGTAAAGGAAATGATGAACGAACTTAATGCTATTTCTACTGTAAAACCGGAAGAACTGGCAAATGCTAAAGCAAAACTGAAAGGGGCTTTCATCATGTCTTTGGAAAAACCTGAAACGATTGCAAAATTTGCCCTCAATGAAAAAGAACAGGATCTTCCGGCTGATTTCTATACCAACTATCTTAAATCTATTGACAAAGTAAGTGCTACAGATGTATCCAATGCTGTCAAAACAACGATTTTGCCAAATCAAAGCAGAATCTTCATCGCCGGTAAAGGAGCTGAAATTTCTGAAGGTTTGGAAAAGCTGGGTTATCCCGTAAAATATTTCGATAAAGAAGCCAATCCTGTTACAAAACCTGTCGGCCAGAAAATTGACGCTAATGTAACAATTGGTTCTGTAGCTGATAAATACATCAGTGCTATCGGAGGCTTAGCTGCTGTTCAGAAAGTAACTTCAATCACAGCTGATGCGACCACTAAAGTTCAGGGAATGGATATGAGCATGAAGCTTGTTCAGGCGAAAGGAGGGAAAATGATGATGGAAATGAAAATGATGGGCAACACCCTTCAAAAAATCGTTTTCGATGGTAAAGATGGTTATATGGAAGGACAGGGCCAAAAAAAATCATTGAATGACAAGCAAAAGTCTGCAATGATAGAGCCGGAGCTTTTCCCGGAGTTAACTTTTGCAAAATCAGCAGACTTGAAGTTGGCAGGAATCGAAAAGTATAACAATGAAGATTCTTATGTTGTGAAAAGCTCTAAAAACACGTATTACTACAGCGTGAAGACAGGATTAAAAACAGGTGAAATAAAGGCAGGTGAAGGGGCCTCTATCCCAACAAGCTTTGCAGATTATAAAGATGTATCGGGTGTGAAACTTCCATTTACCATCATCCAGAATATGGGTGGAATGGACATCAATATGGCGGTACAATCTTATAAGCTTAATGAAGCTAAGGATTCCGATTTTAAATAAGAAATATACATTATCTATAAGAAAGGGCTGTCTCAGAAATGAGATAGTCCTTTTTTTGAAAAATTATAACTCAGAGTTCCTGATATTATTTTATATAGCATAGCAAAAATAATACACTAAGATTTCATCTGTGATAAAATGCTATTATTCTATTCTCGCAGATCGCACAGATTTCGCAGATATTTGTAGAAGAGTCAGTATTATCTCCCTAACCTCTGCGAGAATTTATAACTATTCCAGGGAGTCTGACAATTTTTGATTTTCTTTAGGTCGTAAAGCATTTTTTTTAAAGCTCATTACCATCTTACGTTTTCCAACTCATGAAAATAGCACCTGAAACCCTATCGCAACCCTATTTTTACCATAAAATCATTGTCTGATTGCTAAACTTTTGTACTTAATACATATTTACCTGCATCTTTCTTTGCCGTTCAGTAAAAAAAGATTAAATTTGCCCATTCAAAAAGATATCAGAATTAATGGATACTATATTTACACTATTGATGGTTCTTATTATGATTGCCAGTATTTTGTTGGTAATTATTGTTATGGCTCAAAACCCTAAAGGAGGAGGTCTTTCAAGTACTTTTGGAGGAGCATCACCTGCTCAGTTTGGAGTACAGAGAACCAATGATTTCATGGAAAAAGCAACATGGACTCTAGGCGGAACTATCATCGTTCTTATCCTTATAAGCGTTGTGATTACAGGTAAACCATCACAAGTGGCACCTACTCCTAAACAACCCGTGAAGCAAGAAGCTCCGGCAAAACAGACGGCTCCGGCTTCTTCTACAACAACCACTACTCCGACTACTACACCAGTAGTACCGGCTAAATAAGAAGATGATCATCAGATATATTTAAAAAAGCAGCTCAAATTGAGTTGCTTTTTTTTTTAATAGGTATTTCAGTTATTTTAATTTGATTTTTTCAATCTTGTGGCGAAGTTGCAGACCAGCCTTCAAAAATGAATATTGCATCGGTTTTGTTTTCTTATAATATTTATCAATAAAAATCTGCATTGCCCCATAAAACCTGTTCAGATAGACTTCATCTTTAATGGTACTTTCTCCTTTATGATGAAGTATAGAGACTTTACCATAATAGTAATTTTTATAGCCATTTCTTAAAAGAGTGTAGCAAAGGTCAATATCTTCTCCATACATAAAATAAGTTTCATCCAGCCCCCCTATCTTTTGGTAAACCTCATTCCTGATCAGTAAAAAAGCACCAGTCAGTACTTCCACTTCTGCAATAGCGTCTTCCTCAATATCATTTCTGTAATAAGACTTGGAATTATTTTTCTTAAAATTAGTGAACAGTTTTTCAAAAGAATTGAACATATCCGGAACCGAACGTTTACTTTCCGGAAGGAAAATTCCTTGCGCATCATGCATTCGTACCCCCATACCTCCAAAATCAGAATGGGAACCGGCAAAATCCAAAAGATCCTTCATATAAAATCCTTCCAGCTCAGTATCGGGATTTAAAAGTAACAAATATTCGCCTTTTGCATTTTGTATAGCCTGATTATTGGCTTTTGAAAAACCTCCGTTAATTTTGGAAGAAATAAAATGAACGTCCGGAAATTCCGGAATAAGATCTCCCCATGAGCTATCTGTGGAAGCATTATCAATCACAATTACTTCATACTCTATCTCCCTGATATATTTTTGAAGAGATAAAAGACAGTTTTTGAGTAATCGGGTAACGTTATAATTAACAATAATAACTGACAGCTTCATATTAATCCTTTTCGTTGTAAGGTAATCTGTTGATGATAGATCTTCCTAAAGAGATTTCATCTGCATACTCCAGCTCATCTCCTACCGAAATTCCCCTTGCAATACTTGAAAAATTCACATCAAAATTTTTAAATTTTTTGTAAATATAATAAGCAGTAGTATCTCCTTCCATAGTGGCACTCAGAGCAAAAATTAATTCTTTTGCTTTACCTTCATTTAATTTTCTTTCAATACTGGGAATATTCAATTGCCCGGGGCCTACTCCTTCCATAGGGGAAATTTTCCCACCCAGAATTAAATATTTTCCGGTATATTTTCCGGTATTTTCTATGGCAATAACATCCCGAACATCCTCCACAATACAAATCAGTTCGCCATTTCTCTTTTCATTACTGCAGATTTCACAAATCTCAAAATCAGAAAAATTATGACATTCTTTACAGTATTTTATTTCGTTGACAAGATTAATAAGGGAATTTCCAAGGCTTATTGCTCTGGAACTGGGTTGTTTCAATAAATGTAATGCTAATCTTAACGCAGTCTTTCTTCCTATTCCCGGCAATCCTGAAATCTCATCAACTGCTTTTGCCAAAACTTTACTCGGATAATCCATAGCTACAAAAATAGACATTATAGTTGAAAATTACCTGTTGAAAATGAAAACAAAAACATGATAATCTATAGTAAATAATAAATCATTTTTACCTCAGTATGTAGGTACCTCCTGGAAAAAATTAGTATAGGAACAGCAAAAAGCCGTCATTGACTTTATCACAATTGTCATTTCAAATCATCATTTATGTTCAATCTCTTGCCGCAAATCTATGATCTACTTTTTACAATGTCTCAATATGATAATTTAATCTTTTCATAGTAACTTCTATACCATATAATTCTAAGAAAACCTTTATATTTGCCGCTCGAATTAAATATGAAAAAAATAAACTAACATGGTACTTAACAATCTAAATTATCCTCTGGATTTCAAATTCAAAATCACTACCTTAGCAAGTGACTTCAACATTACAGACAAGAATGGGAATTATGTAGCCTATGTACGTCAAAAAATGTTCAAGCTGAAGGAGGATGTCATTGTTTTCAATGATGAGAGCAAATCTAAGGAGCTTTTCAGAATCAAAGCTAACCAATGGATTGACTTTAATGCGTCATATTCATTAAATGATATTGTTGATAATAAAAATTTCGGCAGATTAGCTAGAAAAGGAATGCGTTCTATCTGGAAAGCAAGCTACGATATCCTTGATGCCAAAGATCAGCCTAAATTTAAAATTCAGGAAGATAGTGCATGGGTAAGATTCTGGGACAGTTTTGTAGGAGAACTTCCCATCATCGGAATGTTTACAGGATATTTCCTGAATCCTTCCTATACAGTAACCGGTATTGATGGAAAAGCTTATTTTAAATTAAAAAAAATGCCTTCATTCTTCGGAAGAAGATTCCAGTTGGATAGATTAATTGACATTGATGATGAGGAAGAAAGCTTGGTAATCCTTTCATTATTAATGATGACTCTTCTGGAAAGAGCTAGAGGTTAAAAAAATAAAACCACAAACAAATGAAATACCTTATTATTTTCTTTTCTGCGTTTCTTTTAATAGCCTGTAAAAAGGAAAAAGAAACAGTTGCGGGCTCCACTCCCGGAGATTCTTTAAATATTGTTAAAGACTCCGCAACGACTCCCCCTTCAACCGGAAAAATTTTCATCGAAACCATTCCCTTTCCCAAAGAAATTAAAGAATGCTCATGTTATTTTGCCAGGAACAAAGCTGATTTTGAAGCCGAAAAATACATCTATGCTGATGATGCCGGAAAAACTGCTTATATGAAACTGGATGGTAAAAGACTGGTTATGAATCTTATTTCATCAAGTGATATGGAAGTAGACGAAGAACTGACCAAAGAAATCGAAAGTAATGATTACAAAATATCTGTAAAGGGTAAAAAAATAAAAGGCGAAGAAGCTTTATTATTTGAAGGTACCCTGACCATTGAAAAACCAGATGGCAGTGTTGTCACGATCCCGATCTATGGAGAATGTGGATGTTAACAACTAAAAGTGAATAAGCTGATTCAAAAGTTTACTTATTCATACTTTATAACTCATAAAAATGCTTCTGTATCCTACGGAAGCATTTTTTATTTTGTAAATTTGAGAAAAATAAATTTCAATGGAATTATCTAATATAGAACCGCAGATAATCTGGAAAAACTTCTCCAAATTAAATGCAGTTCCAAGACCATCAAAAAAGGAGGAAAAAGTAATTGCTTTCATCAAAGGATTTGGTGAAGACTTAGGTTTAGAAACTACTGTAGATGAAGTAGGAAACGTAATTATTAAAAAACCTGCTACAGCGGGAATGGAAAACCGTAAATCAATCGTGCTTCAGTCGCATCTGGATATGGTTTGCCAGAAAAACAATGACGTTAATTTCGATTTTGAAACAGAAGGGATTAAAATGGAAATTGATGGTGACTGGGTAAAAGCAAAAGGAACTACTTTAGGAGCTGATAATGGTTTAGGAGTAGCTACCATTATGTCTATCCTTGAAAGTTCGGATATTCCTCATCCTGCCCTGGAAGCTTTATTTACCATTGATGAAGAGACAGGTATGACAGGTGCTATTGGTTTAAAACCAGGGCAACTTACAGGAGAAATCCTATTAAACCTTGATACGGAAGAGGATGATGAAATTGACATAGGCTGTGCCGGTGGTGTTGATGTTACCATTACTCAAAACTATGCAACAGAAACTGCAAAAGGACAGATTGTAAGAATTGAAGTAAAAGGTTTGCAGGGTGGACACTCTGGAATGGATATCCATAAAGGTTTCGGAAATGCAAACATTATCCTGGGAAGACTTCTTTACAAAGGATTAGAAAATCAAAATATAGAACTGATCTCTGTTGATGGGGGCGGCTTAAGAAATGCGATCCCAAGAGAAGGAGTTGCTATGATCTCTGTAAGAAATGCACAGGAGTTCATTCAGGAAGTGACTGTTCTTAAAACAGAAATTTTAGAAGAATTTGCTTCTGTAGAACCGGGACTTCAGATCAATATTGAAAACTCTACGTCTTCTGACAAAGCTATTTCAGAAGCAGATTCTAAAAAAGTTATTCTTACTTTAAAAGCTCTTCACAACGGAGTATACAGAATGAGCCCTGATGTGGCAGATCTTGTAGAAGCCTCCAACAACGTCGCAAGAGTTGAATTAAAAGGTGGTGAATTAAAGATTCTTAACCTTACAAGATCTTCGGTAGACTCTTCTAAGTATTCTACAGCAGAACAATTGAAATCTGTAGCTGAATTAGCCGGAATGAATGTAGTATTCAGCGGTTCATATCCAGGATGGAAGCCAAGACCAGGCTCTGAAATCGTACAGATCATGGAAAAGATCTATACTGAAAAGTTCAATGAAAAGCCTCATGTAGTAGCTTGTCATGCAGGTTTAGAATGTGGTATCATCGGTGCCAACTATCCTGAAATGGAAATGGTAAGTTTCGGACCAACCATCAGAGGAGCACACTCTCCTGACGAAAGGGCAAATATCCCTTCTGCTCAGAAGTTCTGGAGCTTCCTGAAAGATATTTTAGCGAATATTCCTCAGAAATAAAAGAGTGTAATAACTATAGTAAATATCCAAAGTCTTTGATTTTGGATATTTTTAATTTTATCAAATCATTAGGCCATATTAAGAAATTAACAACAATTGAATATCTGGAAATTTCAATATAAAATATCAAAGAATATTTTACTATCTTCTTTAGCTTACGAATAAAAACATTCAAATATGAAAAGTATCACCGTATTCTGTGGCTCAAGTTTTGGCACAGATAAAATTTATGAAGAACAGGCATATCTGCTTGGTCAAACCTTGGCAAAACAACAAATACAATTAATTTATGGGGGTTCCCAAACTGGCTTGATGGGAACAATAGCCAATGGTGCCTTGAGTGAAAACGGAAAAGTAACCGGCGTTCTTCCCCATTTTTTACAAGCCAAAGAAATTGCTCATAAAAAACTTACCGAGCTGGTTCTTGTGGAAACGATGCATGAAAGAAAAACCAAAATGAATGATCTTTGTGACGGAGTGATCGTTCTTCCCGGTGGCTATGGAACGCTGGAAGAGTTCTTTGAAATGATCACGTGGGCACAACTCGGACTTCATAAAAAACCTATAGGGATTCTGAATATTGACGGCTTTTACGATGACCTGATTAACCTGGTTCAGAATATGGTGGAGAAAGGTTTTTTAAAGCAGATTAACAGAGATATGCTTCTGATCAGCGATAGTATTGATGAGCTTCTTGAAAAAATGAAAAATTATGAAGCTCCTACGGTTGGGAAGTGGATTTCTAAGGAAGAGATTTAGTAATAAAAAGAGGTATTCATGAATATCTCTTTTTTATTGAAAAAAAGCCAAATAAAAGATTAATTTTATCCCAATATTCAGAACTATTTTTAATTGATAAACAGACTACTGAATACCAGAAAAGACGTTCTGAAGTACATCTGCAACATCACAATCATCTGATATATGAAAACAATTACAAATTTCTTTTGTCTGACATTACTTCTCTGTTTCTTTTGGAGTTTTTCACAGAATCAAAATCTTCTGCAGGATAAAAATACCATAAAAACAGACAATCCATTAAAATCAGAACTTGATCTGGAAGTAGACAAATATGTAAAAAAATACTACGAAGACCCAAAGGCGGTAGGACTTTCTATTGGAATCACAATAAAAGGCAAAGATTATTACTACAATTATGGAGAGTTAGAATATGGAAAACAAGTGCTTCCCAATAATAAAACCATCTATGAAATAGGTTCCATTACCAAAACATTTACGGGAATTCTCACTGCCCAGGCCATTTTAGATAAAAAAATAAGAACAGATGATGATATCCGGAACTACCTTCCTGAGAAGTATCCCAATTTACAATATAATAATCATCCCATTAAAATAATACACCTGGCCAATCATACTTCAAGAATTACAAGAATTTTCCCTAATCTTTATGAAAGACCAGATTATATAGAACTTAATCCGTTTAGCAATTACTCTAAAAAAATGTTCTATGAAGGACTGAAAAACATGAAAATGGATACGCTGCCAGGTGTAAAATACACGTATTCTAATATGGCCGTGAATTTATTAGGATATATTCTTGAGGATGTCTATCATGAAAACTATTTTTCACTGGTCAGAAAATATATTCTGAAACCGCTGCAAATGAACAGTACAACTATAAGTCTTGCAGACGCTAACAAAAATAATATTGCCAAAGCCCATAACAATAACAGAGAGGTGACACCCTATTGGGACTTCCCAGAACTGGTAGCCACCGGAGAATTAAGGTCAAACACCTACGATATGATTAAATATATCAAAGCCAATATTGCCGAAAACCAATTGAATGTTTCATTATCCCATAAGTATACATTTGAAGGAGAAGAAGGCTCTCTCGGACTCAATTGGTTCTTTCATACTACTAAAAACGGAAATACAATGTATGAGCATACCGGTGGAACAGGTGGATCCAGAAGTTCTCTGGAATTCTTTCCGGGACTTCAGTCAGGGTTTATTATTTTAACCAATAATCTTGCAAACAGAAAAATCTTAGAAAAGGATCTGTCTGCATTTGTTGAAAAAACATCTTCCAAATAAATAAAAGCCCGTTTGAGAAAAACTCAAACGGGCTTTATATTAAGATTAAAAAATATTTTCTAAGGATAAGGAGCAATTTCCACTTCAAGTCCTTCCATTTGATCTGCAATATGCAACTGGCATCCCAATCTGCTGTTATCTTTCACGTGGAAAGCTTCAGCCAGCATGGCATCTTCTTCATCTCCCATCGGTTCCAAACCGGGATCATTAATTACATATACCTGGCATGAAGCACACATCGCCATTCCTCCACATACACCAATAGTACCTTCTTCTGCCAATTCATAGGACCGAATAATCTCCATTAAATTCATGGACATATCCGTAGGAGCTATGACATCGTGGGTTACACCTTCTCTGTCGGTGATTTTAATATTAATATCTGACATAATTCTGCAAAATTAGTCAATTTTTTTCACAACAGCCTTCTCTGCTTCTTTACGGCTACCGTCAAATCCGTCTACTCCACTTACCGTAGTATATTTTAATACGAATTTCTTACCAGGATTCAATCTGTTGTAAACACTTTGACACATCAAAGTAGCTTCATGGAAACCACAAAGAATTAATTTTAATTTCCCAGGATACGTGTTGATATCTCCGATAGCATAAATCCCTTCAATATTGGTTTGATAATCAAGGGCGTTGTTTACTACAATAGCATTTTTCTCAATATTTAATCCCCAGTTTCCGATCTCACCCAACTTTGGAGTTAATCCGAATAAAGGAATAAAATAATCAGTTTCCATATCATATGCTTCCTCACCATCTTTTTGAATGGTAATCGCTTCTACTTTTCCATCTCCCTTAATTCCGGTAACTTCAGCAGGAGTAATCAACTTGATCTTCCCCTGATTTTTAAGATCCTGCACTTTTTCTACTGAATCCAAAGCACCTCTGAACTCATTTCTTCTGTGGATCAAAGTCACTTCACTTGCCACATTAGAAAGGAAGATACTCCAGTCAAGTGCAGAGTCTCCTCCACCTGCAATCACTACTTTTTTATTTCTGAAGTGCTCAGGTTCTTTCACGAAATATTCAAGACCTTTTTCTTCATAATCAGCCAGGTTTTCAAAAGTAGGTTTTCTAGGTTCAAAAGTTCCCAATCCACCTGCAATAGCAATAGCTTTACATCTGTGAACTGTTCCTTTGTTGGTGATCACTTCAAACCACTCATCGTCAACCTTTGTATAAGAAACAGCTGTTTCTCCCAGCGTAAATCCGGGTTGGAACTGCTTGATCTGTTCCATTAAATTATCCACCAATTCTCCTGCATTTACTGAAGGATACCCCGGAATATCAAAAATAGGTTTCTTAGGATAAAGTTCTGCCAATTGCCCTCCCGGCTGTGGAAGTGCATCAATAATGTGACACTTCATTTTTAAAAGACCAGCTTCGAAAACTGCAAAAAGTCCTGTAGGTCCTGCACCTATGATCAATATATCAGTGGTTATCATAATTTAAGATAATTTAATTATACATGTAACTGCAAATTTACTAATTTTAATGCGAAGCATATTTAATTGATTCTAAATAAAAACCTGAGATTTGTCAAATATCTATCATTTAAGATTTTAAATTTGGCAATGTATTTGTAAATGACATACCATGAAGAAAATTTTCAATCTTTTTGCAATATTTATATTCTTTATAGGCTCGGCACAGCTGAGTAATATTGCAGACGGTGAATCCATCACTTTCAGGATCCATTATGGCTTTCTGAATGCCGGCACCGCAAATCTTACGACTCAAAAAACCAACTACAAGGGCGTTCCTCATCTCTATGCAAAAGGGACTGGAGCCACCACCGGTGCTGTAAAGGCATTTTTTAAAGTAGAAGATCTTTATGAGAGTTTTATCAATGTAGAAACCGGTCTACCGAGCTTTTATGTAAGAAATGTACGTGAAGGAGGTTATCGCCAGCATTTTGAAACAGTTTTTAATCACGATAATAATACTTTGATTTTAACAGATAAAAAGGAACCTGCCAATGGTTCTAAAGTGATCAAATCTGTAAAAGGCGTTCAGGATATGCTCTCATGCTTTTATTATTTACGCAGCAAAACACCTGACGAGCTGAAAACCGGAACAGTCATCAACATGAATGTATGGATTGACGATGAAATGTTTCCCTTCCAGCTCAAAGTGGTTGGAACCGAAGATCTGAAAACAAAATTCGGAACGATTAATTGTTTGAAAATAATTCCGTCTGTAAAAAGCGGAAGGGTATTTAAAGAAAAAGAAGGGGTAACGATGTGGGTTTCCAATGATGCCAATCATATCCCTATGTTGTTGAAAGCCGAACTGGCTGTAGGCTCTTTAAAAGCTAGTATTGATGATATTAAAAATGTAAAATACCCATTAAAGTTTAGCAAATAAACTACTCTGTAATTTAAAAGAAATTCCAAAATAAAAAAGTCTGTAAAATTTTACAGACTTTTTTTATTTACTCATGTAATACATCCTGAATACCAGTTGTCTTTATTATAGAAGCAGCAATGAGACTGCAGGTCAATACTTCGTTCGTTTTTTCGTAGCTGAAGTATGGATATAAGAAACAAGACACGTGTAAATTTTTCAATAAAAATCAGTTTTTAGTTACCGTTTTGTTTCTTAGGTCAGTAATTAAAAGCAAAAACTTTCCGAGATCTTTTTTTACTATCAAATGTAAAAAAATAACCTCTCTTCTTATGAATTTTCCACCAATCATACAATTTAATAATAATCAATAAGTTACATTTTAAAAATTGATTATTTACTGAGAAAATTGTAAATTAAACACCATATATTACAACATGGCAACCCATAAAACTGTAACCCAAACATCAGACTACGGATATCCTTTTACCAAAGTCTTTTTTATAATACTATTCATAATAGCACCATTTTCATTTTTACAATCCCAAATTGCAAAATTAGATGCTTATTTTTCTACAAAGTCTGAACGAGGGGACTTTAATGGGGTTATTCTTGTTGCTGAAAAAAATAAAATACTATACCAAAAAGCTTTTGGCTTTGCAGATTTTGAAAGCAAACAGCCCAATACTATCCATACACGTTTCCCAGTAGGATCTATAACTAAATTACTAACAGCAACAGCTGTTCTTCAGTTAGTAGATAAAGGACTTCTTAACCTTGACCAACCTGTAAAATCTTATCTGCAAGAATTTCCTTATCCGGAAATAACGCTGACTCACCTTCTTTCGCATACATCCGGTTTACCTTCCTGGGATGTTGTATTTAAGAAAATAATTAAGGAACATCCCAATACCGTATTTAGTAATAAAGACATTTTAAAGGAATATTCAGAACAGAATATCAATTTAGTTTTTAGGCCGGGCTCAGCACATGAATACAACAATGCCAATTCAGTATTTGCAGCCCTGCTTATTGAAAAAATTACTGGTTTATCATATGAAGATTATATGAAGCAGCATATTTTTATTCCTGCAAGTATGAAAAATACTTTTATTCCTACGACCCCTTTTTTTAATTATCTGCCTACAGAACGAAAAAATGTAGCGAAATTATATATAAGTCATATGTATACCCCATTAAAGGAAAATACAGAGACCATACAGTCAAATAAGGAGTACTGGAAAAGGTTTAATTTTAAAGGTTTTGGAGAAGTCATTAGTACAGCAGAGGATTTATTTCAATTTAATACTGCATTAACAACAGGGAAAATCCTTAATTCTTCTGTGTTAAAGGCTGCTCAAGAAGCGATACAGCTTAACAACGGGACAGTTTTACCCAGAGGTATAGGATGGCAGGTTGAAACTGATGATATTTTAGGTAAAATAGTTGGTCATGGTGGCGGGCTCACGGGATTATTGACCAGTTTTGTTTATCAGATAGATACTCAGCGAGTAGCTATTATTTTAGACAATACCCAACAGAACGCAGAAGATCTCAGTATAGATGCGCTGATGATTCTTGCAGGACAGCCTTTGGCCCCTCCAGGGAAAGATTTAGCCCGGATATATGGACGCATTTTATTAGAAAAGGGAGCCGCATCAGCCAGAAATGAACTTTACACATTAAAGAAAAATATAACAGACTATTCTTTGTCTGAGCAGCAATTCAATAAACTTGGTTATGATTTTCTTAGGTCCGGAAAACTACCTCAGGCCCTTGAGACATTTCGCATCAATACAGAACTATTTCCTCAGAGCTTTAATACATTCGATAGTTACGGTGAAGCTCTTCTTAAGAATAAGCAAAAAGAAAAGGCATTGATAATGTATCAAAAGTCAGTGGAATTGAATCCTGATAGCGAAAATGGGAAAAAGATAATTCAGGAATTGATGAAGCAGTAATCTATTGAGAGTTACCGTCTATTTCAGTAGATTCAAGAATATTTAGATCTAAAAGAATTAAAATGATAAATAGCTGTAATAGTTTTCAGTTTTGAATTGTCTTAATTATAGAGGCAGACAAAGAGCTGCGGCATGTCAATACTTCTTTGGGATACCTAGCGGATTCGAATCGGAGTATGGATATAAGAAACAGGACACGTGTAAATTTTTCAATAAAAATCAGTTTTTAGTTACCGTTTTGTTTCTTAGGTCAGTAATTAAAAACAAAAACCTCCGGAGCTCCGGAGGTTGATTTTTTATAATGTTTTGAATTGTTCCAGGGTTCTGATGTCATTCTCAAAGAACATTCTGATATCACTCATTTGGTAAAGAAGCATTGTAATTCTTTCTATACCCATTCCGAATGCATATCCTGAATATTTTTCAGAATCAATATTAACATTCTTCAGTACGGCAGGATCTACCATTCCGCACCCCATAATTTCAAGCCATCCTGTTCCTTTTGTAATTCTGTAATCTGTCTCAGAGTTTAATCCCCAATACACATCAATCTCAGCACTTGGCTCAGTAAAAGGGAAGAATGAAGGTCTCATTCTGATTTTTGACTTTCCAAAAAGTTCTGTAGTGAAGAACTGGATCGTTTGTTTTAAATCTGCAAAACTTACATTCTCATCAATATATAATCCTTCAATCTGATGGAAAATACAGTGAGAGCGTGAAGAGATTGCTTCATTTCTGAATACTCTTCCCGGAGATAAAATTCTGATTGGTGGCTGGTTTTCTTCCATATAACGTGTCTGTACGGAAGAGGTATGTGTTCTCAAAAGAATATCCGGATTCTGCTCAATAAAGAACGTATCCTGCATATCTCTTGCCGGGTGGTATTCCGGAAGGTTGAGCGCTGTAAAATTATGCCAGTCATCTTCAATCTCAGGACCGTCCGCAACTGCAAAACCGATTGACTTGAAAATTTCAATGATTCTGTTTTTAACCACATTGATCGGATGTCTTGAACCCAATTCCAATGGAAAGGCAGGTCTTGTAAGATCTTCTTTTTCTACAACAACAGAGGATTCGGAAGCATTTTTCAAATCTTCCAGTTTTACAGCAACTGCTTGTTTTAAAGTATTAATCTTTTGCCCGAAATCTTTCTTCTGGTCGTTAGGAACTTCTTTAAATTTTTCAAAAAAATCATTCAGAACCCCTTTTTTACCGTTGTACTTGATTCGGAAGTTTTCTATTTCTTCCTTAGAGGTAGCATTGAAGCCATTTACTTCGATCAGTAGTTCTTCTATCTTTTCTATCATTATTTTACCCTTTCAAAATGTTTTGCAAAAATACGACATTTAAGTTGAATAATTAATCCGTAATAAAAAAATCTGCCTCTTTTTCGGGAGGCAGACTTCAATCACTTATTTCACTTAAATAAAAAAATTATTTCTTTTCTAAAGCTTTAACGCTGATCTGAAGAGTCACCTCATCCTTAATCACACCGTTTTCAGCAGGAGCCTGGAATTTTACACCAAACTCTTCTCTCTTGATATCTTTCGGCTCAGTAGCAACACTTACTTCTCCGTCTTTCACAGAAACATTTGCCTTAAACTGAACAGGTTTTGTAATTCCTTTAATGGTTAAATTACCATCCAAAAGAGTATTATAATCACCTTCTGTAGCCGGCGTAACCTTAGTAATTTCAAAAGAAGCAGTCGGGAATTTTTCTACTTCAAAGAAATCACCACTCTTCAGGTGACCATTTAATTTCCCTAAATCTTCCGGGCTGTCTTTTAAATCCACAGAAGTTAAAGAATTCATATCAGCAACGAATTTTCCGCTTTCCAGTTTTCCGTCTTTCACTGTTACATCTCCACTTTCAAACTTAATTGTTCCGAAATGGCTCGTATTTTCAGATTTAAATACTTTATATCCCTTCCATTCAACCTTACTGTTTAGCGTATCCAAAGTGTACTGGCTACCGTCTTTAGTAGTTGCCACTTCATTGCTTTCGCTGGTAAGAGGTTTATCTTTTTTACAAGAAACCATCACCGCAGCAATAAATAAAGCAGGAATAGCTAACGAAAACAGTTTTTTTCTCATTTTTGATTTATTTTTATTACTCCCGCTAATATAATAAAAAAAATTGTGTTTTCATAAAAACCTTACATTTGTAATATGCTATTAGAAATAAACAAATTATTTTTCTCACACACCAAAGATAAATCTCTGTTTCAAAATCTTAATTTGAGGTTTGAAGCCAATAAAATCATAGCCCTGGCCGGAGAAAGCGGATGTGGAAAATCAACTCTTCTCGGTTTAATTTATGGACTTCTTGATTGGGAAAGCGGAGATATTATTTTTGACGGAACCCGGCTTTTAGGTCCTAAAGGAAATCTGGTTCCGGGGGAAACCGATATGAAGTTTGTAGCTCAGAATTTTGATCTGATGCCCTATGCTACCGTTGCCGAAAATGTAGGGAAGTTTATTTCAAATATTAATTTAAAGCAAAAGAAAGAAACCGTTATGGAACTTCTTGAAGTGGTAGGGCTTCAGGAATTTGCCAATGTACTTCCCAAATATTTAAGCGGAGGCCAGCAACAAAGGGTTGCCATTGCCAGAGCACTTTCCGTTCTTCCAAAGTTACTTATCCTTGATGAACCTTTCAGTAATCTGGATTTCCCAAGAAAAATAGAACTTCGCGAAAGGTTATTCCGCTATGTAAAGCAACGTGGAGTTTCTTTAATTATTTCTACTCACGAGCTTCAGGATATCATGCCATGGCTGGATCAGATTGTCATTCTTCAGGATGGAAGGCTCATTCAAAATGACAGTCCGGAACAAACGTACAGACATCCTTATAACTCCTATGTAGCTAAACTATTCGGAGAGGTAAATATTTTTACGGAGGCTGAAGCGGAGGATTTTCAACTTCCAAAACGGTCTTATTATCCTAAAGAAATCAGGATTGTCGAAAACGGCCTTAATGCAGAGGTAATAGAAAGCAGATTTGCAGGAAATTACTACTGGAATAAGATTAAAGCTAAAGGTAAGGAACTGGTCGTATATACTGACGAAAGGTTGGGTGGAACAATTGAGATTTTGTTTATTTAAGACATAACACATACATTCCCTTACACTTATCAACAATTTGTGGATAAAAAAACTACAAATGTAAGAACCTGTTTTGAAACTTTTTCTTACATTTGTAGTTACACAGCATAAGGAAATTGTTGGTTATTTCTCTTTCTGCCTTCCAGACGGACATTAGCAATCTTGCAATTAAGTCTTTTGAAAGATTACACTGTCCAATTTTTTCCTTTTCTTTATTTTCAGGCTATATAGCTGAAGCTACTAGGCTTTCTTCACAAACTCGGATTTCAAAGCCATGGCTCCAAAACCATCAATTTTACAATCAATATTATGATCACTACCCGGTCTTAATCTGATATTTTTCACTTTAGTCCCTGCTTTTACCGGCTTCGGTGCCCCTTTTACCGGAAGATCCTTAACAACGACTACAGAATCACCATCCTGAAGCTCATTTCCGTTAGAATCCAATATTTTACCTTCGTTAGCCACTTCAGAAGCTGTTTCTTCAGGATTCCATTCATAAAAACACTGGGAACACACCATCATATTATCGCTCGGATAAGTAAACTCGGAGCTACATTTCGGACAAAGTACTGTATCACTCATATTTTAATTTTTTGCAAAGGTAGGGCTTTAGAAGGCTGAAGTCAAGAGCAGAAAAGATGACAGATCAGGTGATGACAGGAATACAATATCTATTGTTAATTTTTACTTTATAAAATCTCAATTATGAATTTAGTTTAAAAATCAACTGTTAATGTTCGCAAAAACGTCTCATTCAGCTAAGATATGAACTCATTTGTTGTTGAATAAAACCTTATAGCAACTCGTCTCAGAATAGGATGAATAATTTAGAAATACTTTGTGAACTCTGCGTTAAAATACACTAATAAGATTGATAAGTGGCACAAATTCACTTTCCATCATTGATTACACACTATTATTCTTCTACTCTAATTCCCTCCCACCCTCAAACTCTTCAACTCTCAACTATAATTCGTACTTTTGCAGATTCAAAACAGCGAAGCAAATTTATGGAACTTATTCACAGAAACTTAGCGATCGGAATTCACGATGCTTTACAAGAAACATTTTTCGAGAAAAATAAATACGCAGATAAAGTAATCGAACGACTTTTAAAAGCTAATAGAAAATGGGGAAGCCAGGACAGAGCTGTTGTTTCTGAAATTTTCTACAATATTATCCGTTGGAAAAAGCGTCTTGAGTATTATATGGGAGAAGGGGTAAAACCCAACAACATCTATAAACTTATCATTGCTTATCTTCTTTGGAGCAAAACCAATTATAAAAAGTTTGAAGAATTTGACGGAATTAAAATTGCGGATATTCTTACTAAACTTAAAAAGAACTCCGTTCCTACAAAAGCTATAGAACATTCTATTCCGGACTGGTTGGCAGAAACATTAGAAAAAGAGCTTGGTGCAGGTTGGGAAAGAGAAATGATTGCACTGAATGAGCAGGCACCTACAGTTTTAAGGGCCAATTCTTTAAGAACAACACCAAAGGAGCTTATTTCGGATCTTTCTGATGAGGGAGTGGTTTCTTTTCCTATTAAAAACTTTCCGGATGCTGTACAGCTGGAAGAAAAAAAGAACGTATTTCTTACCACAGCTTTCAAAGAAGGATTATTTGAAGTTCAGGATGCCTCTTCACAGAAAATCGGATATTTCCTTGATGTAAAAGAAGGTCAAAGAGTGGTGGATGCGTGTGCAGGTGCAGGAGGAAAAACACTCCACTTAGCAGCATTAATGCAAAATAAAGGTCAGATTATTGCCTTAGATATTTTTGAATGGAAACTGGCTGAGCTCAAGCGTCGCGCTAAAAGAGCCGGAGCTCACAATATTGAAACAAGAATGATCTCCGATAATAAAGTCATCAAACGTCTTCATGAAAAAGCAGACAGATTATTGATCGACGCCCCATGTTCAGGTCTTGGAGTTTTAAAAAGAAACCCGGACAGCAAATGGAAAATTGATCAGGACTTTATTGACAGAATCAAAAAAGAACAACAACAGATTCTTCAGGATTATTCAAAAATGCTTAAGAAAGGAGGGAAAATGGTATATGCGACATGCTCTATTCTTCCGTCAGAGAATAATAAACAGGTAGAAGAATTCATACAAAACAATCCTGGATTCAAAATGATCAAAGACGAAAAAGTAATGCCTAGTACAGGATACGACGGATTCTACATGGCTTTGATCGAAAGAATTTCTTAATATGATTACCTTATTCAGATAAAAATAAAACTACTCTTAACGGGTAGTTTTTTTGTTTTTTATTGTTAAAATCTGTAACATTTCCTCCTTTTTACCTACTTACTCTATAGATTAAACCGCTTTTGATGCACCACAAAATTGTTTTCAGTTTTCTGTCTGTTTTTTTATTTTGCCTGATTTCAGCACAAACCTATGAAATCACCTACACAACTTCTTATAATGGAAAAGTAGTGCCTGATCAACCCTCTACCATAGTCTGGGTTAATGAAAAAGAAAACATTATGATCAATAGCAGTATTAAGGAACAAAAAAGCAACTTCCCTTTTGAAATAACCAAGGTTGAAAAACCATCAAATACACTTATTTCTTATGCTTTTTTAAAACCGGGCGAGATTATTTCATCTTCAGATACAGAATCAGTAGGAAAACAGAATTTTGAACTCACAAATGAAACCAAAAAGATTCTGAATTACACATGTAAAAAAGCCATTACCAAAGTCAATTCAAATACTATTGAGATCTGGTATACCAGTGATTTAAAGCTTCAGGGAGGACCATCCGTTTTGGGGCAAAGCTTAGGGCTCGTTCTGGAAGTGGAAAAAAACAAAAACTCACTCATCACAGCCACTTCCATCAAAAAAATCAAGAATACAGGAATTGAAAATATCGTCAAAGGATCCGTACAATCTACGGATCAGCTAGGATATAAAGATCTTCTTTGGAAAAGCAGATTTACCACCTTAAAGGTTTTTGAGAATGAAATTATCAATTTTTCTGACGCTTCAAAATCAGACCAGCTGATAAAAAGATATGCCAACGGAACAATTATCCTTAAGAAAGTACAATTTCCGACTATTAAAGAGGGCGAAAACATTTTCGTAGAACTAAAACAACAGTCAAATGGAGATGCCTATGACAGAACAGGAACTGTATTTTTTATTCCTCAGGATAAAGAAAAATCTTTTTTTGACGGTCTTGAGAAAGGAGCAAAAACTCTTCCTGCTTTCGAAAATGGAAACGGAAAGCAATATCATGGAGTGATCGCCACAGAAAACTACAATCCGGCCATAGAAATGATGAGATTCTTTACTCCCTTTGGAATTCAGAAATTCAATCATATCCAGCTGAAAGATAAAATCTGGCAAACCATAAGCCCTTACCGACAGGATATTACAGAATTAAAACCTTCCCTATCAGAAAAAGAATTATGGGTAGGTGTATTCATTGGCAATTACGATAAAGGAGGACATAAAGTAAGCCTTGAGGTCACCATTCATAAAAGCGATCAAACTGTTTATAAAAACAATACTGCTATTCCTTTATTCAATACATTAAATATTATGGAAATGGCAGGACAGGACTATTCTACGATGTTTAATCAGGATAAAGGACTTTTTGTTGATTTTACTTTAACTAAAGACCTTAAAAATGCCCAACTGAGATATATAACCACCGGACATGGGGGTTGGGAAAACGGGGATGAGTTTGTCCCGAAAACCAATTCTATATTGGTTGACGGAAAACCCATATTTTCTTTTGTACCCTGGAGAACAGACTGCGGATCCTACAGGCTTTATAATCCTGCTTCCGGAAACTTTCAGGACGGACTTTCTTCCTCAGACCTCAGCAGATCCAACTGGTGCCCGGGAACAGTCACCAATCCAAATTTCATCTTTCTTGGCGATATAAAGGCTGGAAAACATACTATTCAAATAAAAATCCCACAAGGTCCTACAGAAGGAACAAGTTTCAGTTCATGGAATGTATCGGGCACTTTGTTAGGGGTACAATAAAAACAAAACCTTCTTGCATGAGAATTGCAAGAAGGTAAAAACACAAATGATGAAAAAAAATTATTTCGAGCCACAAAGTAATGACTAAAATTAATTAAATAAATTACCATATATTAATAAATATGTCATTTTTATTTTGTATATAAGCACCGTTAAATTTCAGTTAACGAAAAAAATTAATCAAAAACATATTAATCAATTCAAATAGTTAATATTTTTCACTATTTCAAATTATTTAATTAAAAATTTTCTTATTTAAATATTTTTTATTGTTATTTATAAACATCAATCCTACTTTTGTTTCATAAATAATAAAAAATATGTGTGGAATAGTATGTTTATTTGACGCCAAACAAAAAACTGAAGTATTAAGACCTCAGATATTGGAGATGTCAAAAAAAATCCGTCACAGAGGACCGGATTGGAGCGGAGTTTATCAGGATGAAAAAGTAGTTTTCTCCCATGAAAGACTTGCCATTGTAGACCCTACTTCAGGGAAACAACCCTTATTTACCAAAGATGGAAAAGTGGTATTAGCCGTAAACGGTGAAATCTATAACCATAGAGCATTAAAAGAAGAATTTCCGGATTATGAATTTCAGACTCAATCTGATTGCGAAGTCATTCTCGCATTATACAGAAAATACGGAAAAGATTTTGTTGAAAAGCTGAACGGAATTTTTGCATTCGCCTTATATGATACAGAAAACGATGTATACCTGATCGCCCGTGACCACATGGGAATCTGTCCTCTTTACCAAGGTTGGGACAAAAACGGAAACTATTATGTTGCATCAGAATTAAAAGCATTGGAAGGGGTTTGTAAAAAAATTGAAACATTCTTACCAGGACATTTACGATACAGCAAAGATGGAGAAACTCTTCAGCAATGGTACACCAGAGATTGGGAAAGTTTTGACCATGTAAAAGATAATGAAACAGATATTTCTGCTTTAAGAAAAGGACTTGAAGACGCCGTTCACAGGCAATTGATGAGTGATGTTCCTTACGGAGTTCTTCTTTCCGGGGGCTTAGACTCTTCTGTAATTTCTGCAATTACCGCAAAATTTGCCAGACAGAGAATTGAAAGCGGTGATACTCAGGAAGCATGGTATCCCAGACTTCATAGCTTTGCCGTAGGACTGGTAGGTTCACCTGACCTTGCAGCAGCCCAAAAAGCCGCAGAACATATCGGATCTGTTCACCACGAAGTTAACTTTACCGTTCAGGAGGGACTGGATGCTATACGAGATGTGATCTATCATCTGGAAACTTATGATGTAACTACGATCAGAGCTTCCACACCGATGTATCTTCTGGCAAGGGTTATCAAATCTATGGGGATCAAAATGGTTCTTTCCGGAGAAGGTTCTGATGAATTATTTGGTGGTTATCTATACTTCCACAAAGCTCCGAATGCCAAAGAATTCCATGATGAAACTGTGAGAAAACTAGGAAAACTTCACCTGTACGATTGTTTAAGAGCCAATAAAGCTTTGATGAGCTGGGGGATTGAAGGAAGGGTTCCTTTCTTAGATAAAGAGTTCATGGATATTGCCATGACCCAAAACCCTAAAGATAAAATGATCAATGTTTCTGAGGGAAAAATTGAGAAATGGGTATTAAGAAAAGCTTTTGAAGATCTTCTTCCGGAATCTATTGCATGGAGACAGAAAGAACAGTTTTCAGACGGTGTCGGATATTCCTGGATAGATACATTGAAAGATGTCGCTGAAAAAGAAGTGACGGATGAGATGATGACCAACGCAAGATTCAGATTCCCGCTGAACACCCCTCAAAACAAAGAGGAATACCGATACAGAACGATCTTTGAAGAGCATTTTCCAAGTGAAACTTCAGCCGCTACAGTTCCTTCTGTTCCGTCGGTAGCATGTTCCACTCCTATCGCACTGGAATGGGATGAAGCTTTTAAGAAAATGAATGATCCTAGCGGAAGAGCGGTTAAAGTACATGAAACCTCTTATTAGTTGAAAATGGAAAGTTGAAAGTTGAAAATGCGAACAGACCATCAATATTAATGATTGTTTTTCTAAATTTACTTTTCATACTATTCAAAATAATCTGATTTTAGCTTCTACGATCTGAGTTCAGATACATAAATTTATTAATCCTGTAGCGATACAGGATTTTTTCTTGAATTAACGACAACAATATAGCATAATTTAACTCACAATCAAAAATAATATCTAATAAATAATTATATTTGGAAAACGAAAATATCAATTATAAAAAAATGAGAAGAAACCTTACTGTTTTATTTGCCTTATTATCCATAAGTTTCGCCTTCGGACAAGGAAAATACGGCAAGTATTTGAATTCAAAAAAGCTTGCTTTATCTTATAAAAGTGTGAAAGATGTGGATAAAGATGATTACTATCAGCAATATTACTGGCTTGTAAAAGCTGAACAGCTTAAAACGTATCCTCACTTAAAAGATATAAAGCCTGTTGTTTTATACGAATTTGTAAAATATGTAAACCCTCAGAATCCTACGAAAAAACTGGATGACAGAAGCAAGGAATTGAGAGCAACGGCAGAATTGTCATTAAATCAATATTTTAAAAATAAAAAATTTGAAAACAATTCCGTGTTAATGTACAACCTTGAAACCTATGTTGACCCTTCAAAAGGGCAATATTATACTAAAGTTGATCCTGAAAAAATCAAAGAACTGGTTCCGAAAGAATTGTTTGCATTTAATTCATTCAACAGGAACATAGGCGAAGAAAAGACCTATTACCTGTGGATAGATAAGAAAAAAGATGATTTAAATATTGTAGATATCATTCCTAGTGAAAAAGAAGACAAATCTTTCTATACAAGACTGAAGCAATATCTTCCAAGCTATAAGTTTTCAAAATATGTTCCCTCTGTGAAAAAAGGAAACAAGTCTGACAAAACAGACCTTGATTACTATTACATTATGCCATTTGAGCAGAATACAGACAATATAGAATACAAAACCAAGGATTTCAAAAACTTTACATTAAGCCAGTACAAAAAAGCCGGTGACGAATGGAAAGGAGTAGAAAAACCTAGAAAATAAATCAAAAAGTCCTGTGAAATATCACAGGACTTTTTTAATTTTATAAGGATTTCTTTATTTAAAGATTGAAACTGCTTAAAGCAAGCATTTTCTCGAAATAAAATAAGTCCGGAAGTTGTAAAGATACCGGACTGTATATCATGACAGAAAACAACCCGCAACAGACCTCTATTAAGAAAATTCTTCCTTTGATTCTGGCTACCGCTATTTTCATGCAAATGCTGGATTCTACAATTCTGAATACCTCGCTGCCCTCTATAGCCAAAGACCTGGGCGAGTCTCCATTGAATATGCAGAATGCTATCATCAGTTATGTGTTGACATTAGCAGTTTTCATGCCTGCCAGTGGTTTTCTGGCAGATCGGTTCGGAACAAAGAAAGTGTTTATTGTCTCTTTAATACTCTTCAGCCTGGGATCTTTATTCTGTTCATTATCTGAAAACCTTACTCACCTGGTTATTTCAAGAGTAATTCAGGGAGTTGGAGGAAGTTTAATGACTCCGGTTGGAAAACTTGCCCTCATTAAAACCTTTGATAAAAGTGAATTGCTAAAAGCCATGAACTTTGCCATTATTCCGGCCCTGATCGGGCCCGTACTCGGTCCATTAGTAGGTGGTTATATGGTAGATTATCTGTCATGGCACTGGATATTCCTTATTAATATTCCTATTGGTCTTCTGGGGATTGTTTTAGGTTTAAAATTCATGCCTGATTATCAATCTGATGACGTAGAATTTGATTTAAAAGGCTTTTTAATTTTTGCAGCCGCCTCTCTGTTGCTTTCTGTTTCGCTGGAGCTTTTCGGAGATATGCAAAATATCACACCCGTTCTTGTGGTATTTATCCTTGGCTTCCTGTTTCTCTATTACTACTATAAACATGCAAAAAAAGGAGGACATCCTATTTTTCCTCTTGACCTGTTTCAGGTAAGAACTTTTCGGGTGGGGATTGTGGGAAACCTCGCCACAAGACTGGGGATTAGCTCTGTTCCGTTACTTCTCCCGCTAATGATTCAGATTGCGTATAAACAATCTGCAGTAACTTCAGGCTGGATTATTGCTCCAATGGCTTTAACTGCAATATTCGGAAAATCATCTGTTATTAAAATCCTGGATAAATATGGATATCGCCAAACATTAATGGTGAATACTTTCATCATTGGAACTTTGATTTGTCTGCTGGCAATTCCCAACATCCATACCTCCTTATACTGGTTCGTTCCAATTATTGCCGTCTTGGGATTTTTCAACTCTATCCAGTTCACTTCAATGAATACCATTTCTATTGCAGATCTGCGTAATTTTCAGACAAGCAGTGGTAATTCTCTGATATCAGTTAACCAGCAGCTGGCTATTGGTTTCGGGATTGCCTTTGGACTGATTGTTTTAAAACTATTTGAGAACACAGACCTCATCCAGGGAGAAATTCACAATGCTTTCCGATACACTTTTCTTACCGTAGGAGTATTAACTATTTTATCGGGATTTGTCTTTAGAAGATTACATATATCTGATGGAAAGAATATGAAATCTAAGGAAGAGTAAACACAAAAAACAGAGAGCTCAGCAGCCGAATACATACTGTTTACCTCTCCTATACCCTCTCCTTTCCCATCCTACGAACTTACCACAGATCAATGCCTTTGCCATATAAGTATGGTATTTTTGTGTATATAAAATCAACAATATAATGGCAACTAAAAAAGTAGAAATCGTAGTATCTCCCAGACCTGCGCATTTTGTAGGCGACGGTTTTAGGGTTCATAATTTTATTCCGGGGGTACATGGATTGGATATGAAAAGAATGGATCCGTTTATCATGCTGGATTACAATTCAAAATTTCATTTCAATGGTTCAGACAGACCAAGAGGAGTCGGAGTTCACCCACACAGAGGCTTTGAAACGGTAACCATTGCTTATAGCGGAAAAGTAGAACATCATGACAGTGCCGGCGGAGGTGGCATCATCGGAGAAGGTGATGTACAATGGATGACTGCTGCAAAAGGCGTTCTTCATAAAGAATATCATGAAACGGAATGGGCAAAAAATGGCGGAATTTTCCAGATGGTTCAACTTTGGGTAAACCTTCCGGCAAAAGATAAAATGAGCACTCCAAAATATCAGGCTATTCAAAACTCTACAATGGAAAGAGTTGATTTAGGTGACAATGGATTCATAGAAATTATCGCAGGAGAGTATGAAGGGCATGAAGGTCCGGCTACTACATTTACTCCCGTTCATATGATGAACGCAAAACTTAAAGCGGGAGGAAAAGCAACATTTAATTTTCCTGCTCATTTCAATACTGCAGCTTTGGTAATTGAAGGAAATATCACAATCAACGGAGAAGAGCATGTAAAGGCCGATCATTTTGCCTTGTTTAAAAATGAAGGAGAAATATTCACTATTGAGGCCAACGAAGATTCAGTGGTGTTAATCATCAGTGGGGAACCTATTAATGAGCCAATTTACCCTCATGGACCTTTTGTAATGAATTCCAGAGAGGAAATTATGCAGGCATTTGAAGACTTTAACACCGGAAAGTTCGGTTACCTTGAAGATTAACAAAATTAAATTTATCGTAATCTTTGGTTATTCCTTTTTTATTAACTTTATATAATATTAGGGTAACCATAAAAATTAACAAGCAAACCTAACAGGTTTTAAGTACCTGTCAGGTTTGCTCTTCACACAAAATTACCTCTATAGGAAAAGAATCATGAAACAAGAATTTGAAAATATACCTCTGGTAAAAACTGATAAAAGATTTGAAATAGAATTCAACGGGCATTATGCCTTTATTGATTATCGTGAAACAATGCATCAGATTGCTCTGGTACACACAGAAGCAGAGCCGGAATTAGCCGGAACCGGGGCGGCAGCTGCCGTAGTAGAAAAAACACTTCATTATATTGAGGAAAGTGGCAAAAAACTTTTACCCTTTTGTCCGTATGTTTTCGCATTTATCAGGAAGCATCCTGAATGGAAGCGCATCGTTGATGAGAACTTTAATGGATATGACAAACTTTAAATATACCATCGCTTTCTAAACTAAGTAAACAATTAAAAAAGCACTACACACTATGTCAAATATAGGACTAATCATCGAAGAAAAAGCAGCAGATATCGGAAACTTTCTGGTAGGAAGACTTCTTCCTTTCCGTGAAAAAAGAGCAGTGGGACCTTTTGTCTTTATTGATCACATGGGCCCATCTGAGCTAAAAGATTATCAAAACCTGGATGTTCCACCTCATCCGCATATCGGACTATCTACTCTAACCTATCTGCTTGAGGGATCTATTTTCCACAGAGACAGTATCGGAAGTGCTATTGAGATAAAACCTGGGGCCGTCAACTGGATGACTGCCGGGAAAGGGGTTGTACACTCAGAAAGAACTCCTGAATACCTCAGACATAGCGACAAAAGGCTTCATGGATTTCAAATCTGGGTAGGATTACCTAAGCATCTTGAACAATCTGAACCTACGTTTAGTCATATTGAAGCTGACGATATCCCTGTTTGGGAAGAAGACGGCATTCAGTATAAATTAATTGCCGGCGAAGCATTTGGAAAAACTTCTCCGGTTCCTGTACACAGCAAATTATTCTTCCTGGAAATTAAAACAAAGGAACCCAGAAAAATAAGCATTGGTAAGGATCTTTATGGTGAAGCAGCTATGTATGTTTTAGATGGAACGGTAACTACGGAAGGAAATTCTTATGGTTCAAAACAGCTGATGGTCGCCAAGGACACGAAGCTTTGTGAATTTGACATGAGCGAAAACGGTACGGTGTATCTTTTTGGAGGTGAACCTTTCGATGAAGAACGTTTTATCTTTTGGAATTTTGTTAATTCTGATAAAGAAATAATTGATCAGGCGAAAGTAAACTGGAACGATCAGAATCATGAAGCATTCCCTCTTGTTCCCGGAGATGATCACGAATATGTACCTCTCCCGAAAGCTGTATTAAACAGAAAATAACACCCGATAAAAAAACATGAAAATATTAGCATTTGCCGGAAGCACCTCCTCTACTTCTATCAATCGGGAGCTGGTAAAGTTTGTTCTGAAAGATTTTCCGAATGAAGAAATCAACCTGCTTGATCTTAATGATTTCACTATGCCTGTTTTTTCGGTAGATCTTGAAAAGAAAGGTTTTCCGGATGAAGCACATCGCTTTTTAAAAGTTATCGAAGATTGCGATGTTATCATCTGCTCACTTGCAGAACACAACAGATCGTATAGTGCCGCTTTTAAAAATGTTTTCGACTGGGCTTCAAGAATCAATGTAAAACTTTTTCAAAACAAACCAATGCTCCTGATGAGCACTTCCCCCGGAGGCTATGGCGGAGGGAATGTAATGAATACAGCTAAAACATTTTTTCCACAATTTGCAGCAGATATCAGGGAGACCTTCTCACTTTCGAAATTTTATGAAAATTTTGACCTCGAAAGTGGCATTATTAACCCGGATATGCTGGCTGATCTCAAAACTAAAATAGAAAACTTTAAAACCCAGATATTACCCAATGACTAAAGGAAGACTGGAAGCTTTCAGCGATGGTGTTTTGGCAATCATTATTACCATCATGGTTCTTGAACTCAAGGTACCGGAAGGAAGCAACTGGACCAGTCTTACACCTATTATGCCTAAATTTCTGGCTTATATTTTTAGTTTTATTTATGTAGGAATTTACTGGAATAATCATCACCATTTATTTCAAACTGTTAAAAAGGTAAATGGTGCTATCCTATGGGCAAACCTGCATTTGTTGTTCTGGTTATCCCTGATGCCTATTGCTACAGAATGGATCGGAACCACTCATTTTGCTAAAAATCCTGTAGCCGCCTATGGCTTCGGACTTATTATGAGTGCAATTGCCTACACTATTTTAGAACATGTTATCATCCGATGTGAAGGAGAAAACTCAAAGCTCAAAGAAGCAATACATTCAACATTTAAAGAATATATATCGATTATTTTTTATGTCTTAGGAATCGCTACTTCATTTTTTTATCCTTATATTGCCATAGGTTTTTATTATATCGTGGCTCTTATATGGCTGATTCCGGACAGAAGAATCGAAAAATCATTAAAAGAAAATTGATATGGAAACACACGAATATCCTAACGGTGACATCACAGTAATCTGGCAACCCAAAAAGTGTATTCACTCTGCTATATGTGTAAAAACTCTTCCCAAAGTCTACAATCCTAAAGACAGACCTTGGATAAAAGCAGAAAATGCAACACCCGAAGAACTCAGAAAACAAATAGATCTATGCCCTTCGGGAGCATTAGGTTATAAATTCAATACAAAACAATAATGGCAGTAACGGTAAAAGCAAGATTAGGAAAAACAAAATATTATACAGAGGTGACGGCAGGTGAAAATCAAATCATCACTGATGAACCTATCGATAAAGGCGGGCAAAATAAAGGATTTAATCCCCTGGAAATTCTTGCGACATCTCTTGCAAGCTGTACAGCAGCAACATTGAGAATGTACATTGAAAGAAAAGAATGGGATGTGGAAAACATTAACGTTGAAGTTGAGCTAGAAAATTTTCCACTCACAAAAAGAGCCATTTTCAGAAGAGATATCAGCTTTGAAGGAATTCTGGATGAAGAACAAATGAAAAGACTTCATACGATTGCGGATGCCTGCCCTGTGCATAAAATATTAACTAACGACATAGAAATACTAACTAAATTCTCATAACATGATCGAAGTAAAACAAAACAACGACGAAAAACACGGAAGTTTTGAAGCTTTCATAGATGGAAGACGCGCAGGAGTAATGACCTATACCTGGGCAGGAGAAGAAAGATTTATCATAGACCACACTGAAGTAGAAGAGGCTTACAACGGAAAGGGCGTAGGTAAAGAAATGCTTCTAGCGGCTGTAGATTTTGCCCGAAAGAATGGAAAGAAGATCATTCCTCTTTGTCCTTTCGCCAAAGCAAGTTTTCAAAAAAGTCCGGAACTTCAGGATGTTTTAGTGAATTAGTCACTGTTTTCACCCTACCATATAAGCCTTTCAGAGTAATTCTTTGAAAGGTTTTTTTATTTTAATTTTTCAAATACAAATCATTTTCTTTCTCCAAAAATTGATAACGAACCCAAGTGAAGATTTCATAGTTCTCCTTAAAGCTACATGTATTTCAAATTCATCATTCACGACTGATCTTTTTTATATATTTGCTAAAATTTAAAAATTAAGCATGAATCCAGGAACTATCCTTTTGCTATTTGTCTTTGTCTATTTCGTAGGTCTTTTGGTAATCTCTTATTTTACCAGCCGGAATTCTGACAACCAGTCATTCTTTATCGGAAATAAAAAAAGTAAATGGTGGCTCGTAGCATTTGGAATGATAGGAACCAGTTTAAGTGGTGTTACATTTATTTCAGTACCCGGAACAGTAGGAAAAATGACCGGCTCAGAATATATTTATGGAGGTTTTGAATATTACATGATGGTGATCGGTTTTTTCATCGGATATTTTATCGTTGCAGCGATCTTGCTTCCTCTGTATTATAAAATGAATCTGACTTCCATTTATACTTATTTGGGAAAAAGATTTAATGTAGAAGCCCACAAAATAGGCTCCATATTTTTTATTATTTCCCGCGCGATTGGAGCTACAGCAAGACTTTATCTGGTAGTTAATGTTTTACAGATTTTTCTGCTTGAAGGATTGGGAGTTCCTTTTTGGGCTACCTCCCTCGTTCTTTTACTGATGGTTCTTCTCTATACTTTTGAAGGAGGAGTCAAAACAATTGTCATCACTGACACCTTACAGACTTCTTTTATGATCATCAGTTTAGTTGGCTGCATTGTTTATATCTTATCCAATCTTAATTTATCTTTTGGTGAAGCCTATACTATTCTGGAACAGAAAAATTATACTCACTTTATTAATTTTGACCCCAACTCCAAAACATTTTTCCTCAAAACCATCTTAGGTGGAATTTTCATTACGATTTCCATGACCGGCCTTGATCAGGAAATGATGCAAAAGAACATTTCTGTAGACAATCTAAAAAATTCAAAAAAGAACATGCTCACGTTTGCAGGTACACTTCTTATTGTGAACCTTGCATTCCTGTTTTTAGGAGGTCTGCTTTATCTTTTTGCCTTACAACACGGAGCTGACTATGGAACAATTAATGGAGAAACTCTAACTCATATTTTTGGATTTAAAGATGCTTCGGGTAATATAAAAAATATTATGGGGGATGATCTTTTCCCTGCTCTCTCCCTTCAGGGTTATTTTCCAATGGCTATTTCTGTTATTTTTATTATTGGATTAATCTCAGCATTATTCCCTTCTGCCGATGGTGCCTTAACGGCAGTAACCAGCTCGTACTGTGTTGATTTATTAAACCTCAATGAAGATAAAACTAAAACTGAAAAAGAGAAGAAACGTCTTCGTATGAAAGTACATTTGACCTTCACTGTCGTTTTCTTTATCCTGATTATGGTTTTTAAAGCACTCAACGACAAATCGATTGTTTACCTCATTATGGAGATTGCCGGTTATACTTATGGACCACTACTTGGACTTTTTGCATTTGGAATTTTTACCAAATTCAAAATTTCAAAGAAATACGCCATTCTCGCAGTAACGATACTCGCTCCGATAGCCACTTATCTGATCAATTTTGCAGTTACTTCATACACAGATTACCGTATCGGTGTAGAACTGATCGTTCTTAATGGTTTATTGACATTTATCGGATTGTGGATGGTGAAAGACAAACAATATTTGAGAGTCGTATGATGACAAAAATAAATTTCTGTCATAAAAATTCAAAAGGCTGTTTTCACTATTGAAAACAGCCTTTTTATAATGTTAATGTATGGGTTATGTTATTCTTTAATCCATTTAACCGTTTTATCAATCGTTTTGGATTTGATCTTAATCAGGTAATCTCCCTTCATCAAATGAGTTAAGTTAAAAGTTCCCACTTTATCAGAGCCCGGTTTATTATCTTTCTGGTTAAATACCAGCCTTCCACTTACGTCGTATACTGTAATATCGTACGTTTCATTGGAATTGGCGAATTTAATATTCAGCAGTCCTTTGCCTGGGTTAGGATATACAACAAAAATATCTTTATTTCCATTGACTTCAGTTACTGCTAACGCATCTCTATTGATCGTAAAATTAACAGGATTAATATTAAAAAATACATTTCCTTCTCCTGCCACCATAATTCTGGCTTGTGTAGTACTAACGTCAGGGATGGTAATCATTTCTGAACCGTCATTTGGAGTAGAAGCTATCAGTGTCGTAGGATAGGTAAGACCACCGTCTGTTGAAAGTAAAATACTTACATTCGCACAACTTACCGGAGCTGCCGTTGTATTGGCAACATCCCATGTTATTGTTTGGGAAGAATTGCCCGTCCATGTCACGGCTGAACTCGGTGCCGTTACCAGGAATGGTCCTGAAGCTCCATCTACCGTAATAATAGCATCATCATTTGCAACACCCGCACAGCCGGCATTATTATCTCTCGCAGTTAATCTGAATTCCATTGTTCTTGAGTAGGATGGCAAAATTTCTCCTTTAGAAGTAGTATTATTAATAATATCGGTCAATTTTGGAAAATATCTGTACGGAACTGTTACAGGCATAAATGATCTGAATATAGCAGCATTTCCGGTCGCAACATTCCAGTCTCCGGCAGGGCCATTATCATTTTGTTCCCAGCAATAAGTAATTCCGCTATTTTCCATATCTGTAGCGGATCCTGCTAACTTAAATGGCGTTCCTTTAGGAATTGTATAGTCGCCTCCTGCAGTCACCGTAGGAGCCGTATTAGCAACAGGAGTAGTCACCTGACATGCTGTTGACTGAACTTTGGAAGTAATAGATTGAAATGAGCGTGTATGAAAAATAGCAATACTGTTAGCTGCCAGATTATTGACACTACCACAGATCCCTGCATATGCCATAATGGTAATTCCACTTCCGGGTTCTACGGCATTAGCTGCACTGCGGTTACCATTACAACTCCCTGTTATTGCATTAAAAGTGTGCGGACCTCCGAACTGATGGCCTACTTCGTGAGCAACATAATCTATATCATAAGGGTCTCCAACCGGGTTTGGTGAACCGGTAATTCCTCTTGCTTTTGAAGTTGTGCTGCAGATCACACCCAATCCGGCCAATCCACCACCACCGGTACTAAAGGTATGTCCGATATCATAGTTAGCATTTCCTATTAATAAATCAATTTGAGTTTGGCTCTCATTAATTAATGTACCTGCACTATTATTTCCATTGAAAGGATCTGTAGCAGGATCAGTAAAAATAACATTAGTTTCATTGGGTACCAATACCAGTCTTGAAGCAACTTCCTGCTCATAAACTCCATTTACCCTGTTTACGGTTGTCACTATAGCTGATAAAGTTTGAGCAACAGTAGGTGTAGCCAGTCCTGTAGCTGCCTTTGCATATTCTCCTGTACAAGCTACAGCAAAACGAAACACTCTAATTTGGGTTCCTACGCTTGGAGTAACGCTTTTTTGAGCGCTTTTTTTTTGAAGAAAAGCATCCTCATCCTTTGTTTCACAAACTCTCTGGGATTTATCCGTCAAATCGCTTTTTCTATAAATAATATAATTACTAATATCTGTTTTGGCGTAAGGGTCAATATATGTATCTCCGGTTATTACTGATTTTATTTGAGCATGAAAGCCTAATTCTGTAAAATCCAGTTTTATTGTGGCATACGGGTCATCCACTCCTTGCCCTGTAAACGTTACTACATGAGGATATTTTGCCGCTAATTCCGGAGCCATAACAGAAGATTTCCAAATTTTAAATTTTGTTTTTGTTCCATCAGGCATAGGAAGAACAATAATGGGTGCATGAGTTTTAAGCTGGTCATCTCTTAGTTCAGGAACTGAAACAAAATAATTTTTCATTGCAGTTACATCTAATTTGTAGGTTAGAAACTTTTCAGGTTGCACAGTCCTGTTTTTGAATTCACCTTTAATAGACTCCTCGCTGACCGCTTTAAAGAAATCCTGTGCTTTTCCAAGGGAAATGGATATTATGAATATCCCCAGGTAAAGTAATTGTTTGATTTTCATATTTCTGGGATTTAAGTTGTTTCATAAAGATATAAAAAATTAGCAAACACAATCAATATATACATAAAAACACTTAAATATTTGTAAAATAAATATTAAAAATGCAATATAAAAGCATAAAATAAAATATCACTACTCTTTACATTATTGATTATTTCATACAAAATTGTCTATTTTCAGTATCTTTGAAAACAATAACAATAACTCATAAAAAACAGAATAGAAAACTATGAAAAAAATCATTTCACTTTTCGTTATGGTCCTGGCATTTGGTTATATGAATGCACAGGAAAATTTCGAAGTTTCCACTTTGAGAATCGGTCCTTATAAAGTTTTTATGCCTAAGGTTGAAGCTGAAAAAATTGCCGGCGTCAAACTGAAAAACACAGACGGAGATAAAAAAAACCTTGTAAAGTACAATGGTGAAACCATCCAGATTGATCTGTTTGATAATTACATCAATGAAGCCAATCCGAGTGTTTCCTCTATTACCTATATGACCACTACCAGTAAAAAGTTTAAAACGAAAAGCGGAATCGGTGTTGGAAGCACGAGAGATGACCTTATCAATGCGTATAGGAATTATAATAGCTTCGCTGTACGACCTGATTGGGACGAAAAAGGCAAACCAATAAAAGACGTTGGTTATTTCACCCTTGAAGACAGTCAGGCCGGAACACACTTAACCTTCAAATTTGTGAACAATATTGTTACTGAAATTTCAGTTTACCTCAATGAGGGCTGTTAAAAGCATAAAATTATATCAATATAACAAAATCCGGATTTTCGAATCCGGATTTTTGCATTTCCGTAAGCCACTAAAAAATTGTAGATTTGTGTGCAAATAAATCAGATATAATGAGTAAAAGTATCGAAGAGTTAAAATCTCTTACTACACAGATCAGAAGAGACATTTTAAGAATGGTTCATGCAGTTAATTCAGGACACCCGGGTGGAAGTTTAGGTTGTACAGAATTCTTTACAGCACTTTACGGAAAGGTGATGAACTATCATCTTCCTTTTACAATGGAGGGAAAAAATGAAGATCATTTTTATTTGTCAAACGGACACATTTCACCGGTATTCTATTCTACTTTAGCAAGGTTCGGTTTCTTTCCTGTGGAGGAACTAAGTACTTTCAGAAAACTGGATTCAAGATTACAGGGTCACCCAACGACTCATGAAGGTCTGCCGGGGATCAGAATCGCTTCAGGTTCTCTTGGGCAAGGACTTTCTGTTGCTCTTGGGGTAGCACAGGGTAAAAAACTGGATGGGGATCAATCTATTGTTTACACTCTTCATGGCGATGGAGAACTTCAGGAAGGTCAGATCTGGGAAGCTTTGATGTATGCTGCTGCTAAAAAGGTAGATAATATCATTTCAACAATTGACTACAACGGGCGTCAGATTGACGGAGATACAGATGATGTATTAAGTTTAGGAAATCTTCATGCAAAATTGGAAGCATTCGGATGGATTGTTTTAGAAGAGAAAAACGGCAATGATCTTGAAGCTGTAATCGCAATCCTTGAGAGAGCAAAAACAGAAACAGGAAAAGGAAAACCGGTAGCGATTATGCTTCATACCGAAATGGGTTACGGAGTAGATTATATGATGGGTTCTCACGCATGGCATGGTAAAGCTCCTAATGATGAGCAATTGGAAACCGCTTTCAAACAGTTATATTTAGAGGCTCCGGCTGACTACTAATATCTTAATATCTCGATTAAAAAAATAAAAATGAAATATACATATACAGAAAAAAAGGACACTCGTTCAGGATTCGGAGCCGGATTGGCAGAACTTGCTGACAAAAATCCTAATGTTGTAGCACTTTGCGCAGACCTTATTGGTTCTTTGAAAATGGAGAAATTCATTGAAAAGGCACCGGAAAGATTCTTTCAGGTAGGTATCGCTGAAGCTAATATGATGGGACTTGCTGCAGGTCTTAGCATTACCGGGAAAATTCCTTTTACGGGAACTTTCGCCAACTTTTCTACTTCAAGAGTGTATGACCAGATCCGTCAGTCTATCGCTTACTCGGGAAAGAATGTAAAAATATGTGCATCTCACGCTGGTCTTACTTTAGGAGAAGATGGTGCTACTCACCAGGTACTGGAGGACATCGGTATGATGAAAATGCTTCCGGGAATGACTGTAATCAACCCTTGTGACTACAACCAGACTAAAGCCGCTACTATTGCGATTGCAGATCATGAAGGTCCTGTATATTTAAGATTCGGAAGACCTACTGTCCCTGTATTCATTCCTGAGGATATGCCTTTTGAAATTGGAAAAGGAATTCTGTTGCAGGAAGGAACTGATGTAACTATTGTTGCAACGGGACACCTTGTATGGGAATCTCTTGTCGCGGCTGATGAGCTTGAAAAAGAGGGTATTTCTTGCGAAGTGATCAACATCCACACCATTAAACCTTTAGACGAAGAGATCATTTTAAAATCTGTAGAGAAAACAGGAAAGATCGTAACTGCTGAAGAGCATAACTACCTTGGTGGTTTAGGAGAGTCTGTTGCAGGAATGCTTGCAAGAAAAAGACCTACAAGACAAGAGTTTGTAGCAGTAAATGATACCTTCGGAGAGTCTGCAACGCCTGCAGAATTGATGAAGAAGTATAAAATTGATGCTGCAGCAGTGAAAGAAGCTGTAAAGAGAATTCTGGCTAATTAAGAGTCAATTATAAAAACAAAACAAGCCGTCCCAGTGGGACGGCTTTGTTATTTTGTTGTTTAAAATAATTATTTCAATCCAAAGTTTTTAGAAATTCCTACTCCAATTTCTTTTCCGAAAGAAAACGTAAAATTACTGTTGGTAGCATCAATACCATCTGCTTTTAAATGACTGTATTTAATCCCTCCAATATTGAAGTTTAATCCAAATCCATTTTTGAAATTGATAAATAACGCAGGGGTAAAGTTGGTATAGAAACCGTTAGCTTTCACTTCACTGGTAGAACCCATGGTAGTTGTTTTCATATTCTGATTTTGATACCCGGCACCTAAATCTCCATAAACAGCAAAAATATCACCTAAAGGAACTGCATAACGAACGAATGGACCAATAGCAAATTCATTGTTTTTTACAGTGGAAGCACTATTATTAATACCTTCCTCATTTTTACCAGAAGTAATAACAGAGTTAATACCTACCGTCCAGTTTTTGTGAAACTGATAACCTACCGTTGGGGTAAAGGTAAACGCTTCGGTACTGGAAACTTTGTTCCCCATGAACTTGTTACTGTCATTGCTATAGCCAATGTTCCCTCCTACTAAAAGAGTGTTTTTCTGAGCACTTACCATTCCAAATACTGCGATGGCAGTCACCACTAAGATTTTTTTCATACTTTTTGAATTTTATTCATTCATTAACAATCAGTATGCCAAATCATAATATATGTTAAATAAAAGACAGTATTAAAGTCATAAAAAACAACAAGTAATACACTGTAAATAAGTAATATAAAATTAAAAATACTATCTACACATCAAAATAAAACATTAGATTTGATAAAAAAAATTAGCAATTTTTAACATTTTGCATGAATTTTATTTTATCTAAATTTTGTTCATCATATAAATTACGTTTTATATATTTTCATACAAAATATAAAACACAACATATTAACAATCAGATAATTAAAAAAGAATTTTTAAAGATTAACAAAATTTTTCACACATATAAAAAAATCTTTTTTATTTCATGGTAAGTTTGTCATCCTTTTTCAAATTCCTTTCTCTTATATGCATTGCAGATTTCGACTATACATCCAAAAATGCTGAAAAGGGCTTCCCTATAAAAGTCTGATCTACAGTCAACGATTACTCTATGGATTCGCAGTATTTCCAATCGTTCGTAGTATTGGATGAAATATTTTTTCCAGGTATTCTTCTTCTCTTTTTCTTGAGGCTTTAGAATCTGTAAAGTAATTACTGATTTTATAATTTTTTACGAACTGATTTCTTTTCTTACCAATTGCATAATAGGCTCCTCCTCTATCATCCCTGATAAAATAGGTCATTTCATCAAAAGTCATAATTTTTTTTGACCAATAAAGTTTTTTGTAAATACATCTTTCCGATTTATCAAAAATATAGGTAGCCGGAACTTTGAAAAGCAGATCATACAGAAAGTACGCCATATAAGCACCCCACGGTATCAGGGTAATTCCCAAATGACCACCGGACCATTGACCTCGATAATAAAATAATATCGCTACAAGCGCAACTATACCCAATGCCAACCACCAGACCAAGGTACGGAGGTAGCTGTAGTTCGGCATAAAACGGATTTCACTTCCGTTTTCTTCAAACTTATAGCGGTCGATTGCGTCCATGATCCTGATTAATAGCCATGATATCTTCAGTTTCGTTGACCATTTTCTGTATTCCTTTTTGGGTAAGAGCCTGTCCAATGGTGAGTCGTTTATCTTTTCCGTTGATATTAAAGTGAGCAGATAACATGACGTTGGTAGTAATCAATCCCATATATTTAGTAGCAATTACTTCAAAATTGGTAAAATCATTCATAGAATACGTCTGTGCAGGAACAAAAATGCTATGTTTCCCTGTAATGGTTTGTCTTTCGACATCAATAATAAATTTTTTAGCAAAGAAATTAATTACAATAAGGACAACAAGAGCTATGAGAGCCAAACTTAAAAGTTTTATACTACTAAAAGTCCAGACTGCTATTGCTAAAAAAATGATAGACAATATCGCTATAAATACAGGCTGATTTTTAAAGACATATAGATTTCCGTCTTTTTTATAGAATGAAAGTGTATTCATATTAGTTTTTTTATATTTTGGTTTAAAAGTTTAACAAAATGGCGGATAAAAGTAAGCAATTAGTTTTTATCTAAAAATCATATCCTCACTACAGTTTTAATTTTATTGTGGGTTTGGATATTTTCTTTTAACTTCTTCTCCTACTAAAAGTTTTACAATGGATCTGTTAAAACGCATCAGATCGTAAGGATCATTGTTTTGACAAAAGGCATCCGGAACATTTTTTTCAGCATAATTCTCACAAATTATAGTAGTACGGCTGTGAGGCCGACTTCTATCTGCACTCTTAAAGTCTCGAAATCCATTATCCTCTCTTTTTTGAAATGGGCGGTAAAAATAGCTTAATCCTATTAAATCAAGTTATATATTTACAAAAAGGATAGCCAGTTTCATGATTTTGAATATCTTTTTAAAGCTATGCAAGTTATAGACAAAACAATGTAAGCAATTGTAAGAGTGAAAGTACAATCTGATTTCTTTTCAAAGGAAAAACACGAGAGGAGTAACAACTAAAATATATCCGGACAGGCATTAAGCGCATTACAGTAGCAGAAATTCAAAAGTGGGAGTTCTCCCCGGAATTTACATTTAATGCAAAAGTAGATCAGGCAATGGCTCCAGGCAAGGCTCTCAAATACTATACATGAGATGACAAAAGTGCAAAATCCTGAAAAAAGGAATAATTTCAGGAAAACTCAATTCTTTTATTGATAAAAAGACCAAGAAAGCAACAGGCCGGTGATGAGACCATGAATTGCATCTTCCCTCCCCTTAAAATATCATACTCTATTTCCTTCAGATTTTTGTGTGAGACAAATTCGTCAAAACAAATCTGTAATCTTGTTTTATAAGCGAAAATCTGTTTATCTGAAATCTTTATTTAAAAAACTTCCACTTGGGAATAATCGCCAGCATACCAAATCCTGTAAAAAGGAAAAGATTGGTTACATCCGTATACAGAAAGGTTGAAAGGTAATAATTATGCATAAAAAAATGCAATACTAAAAGTACCGGGAACATGAAGATTCCTATTTTTCTATAGAAAAACATTAGTATCAGCCCGATCATCATGAAAAAATCAATGGAAAAAATCACATAAAAATACCATCTCGGGATCTCAAGATATTCATGTTGCAGATATTCATCAACATCAATCCCCAATCCCATTACAGTAAATAACATTAAAGCCGCAAAGGCTAATACAAAACCCCATCCTTTCTTCGGATCTTCATCAAAATAGCTGTATTCTTCCATAAGTACAAAAATAAAGAACTTATGAGAGATTTCATAAGTTCTTTTATAATAATTCGTTTAAAATTTGAATTAGATAGAGATCGCGTTGATCAGTCTGTTTTTATCACTTAAGTATTCTTCCATAGAAATCATACTTTCAGTTCTCATTACATCCTGAATGTCGTCTATCTGATAAATAATTCTTTTAGCATCCTCTGTATTCTTAGCTCTTACTTTACAGAAAATATTATATTTTCCGGAAATAACGCTAGCTTCGATTACGTTAGGAAGAACTGACAATTCTTTCAATACTTCTTGAGTACGGTTTGATTTTGTCAAAAGAATTCCAATGAAAGCTGTAAAGTGATAATCTAGCTTTCCGTAATCGATGTTAAGAGATGATCCCAAAATAATACCTGCATCCTCCATCTTTTTCACTCTTACGTGAATTGTTCCAGCAGAAACATCCATCTGCTTTGCAATTTCAGTAAAAGGCATTCTTGTGTTTTCTACTAAGAAATCAAGAATCTTCTTGTCTATTTCGTCCAGTTGATAGTTCATATTAGTTAAATTACAATTTCTTTAAAAAATCTATGTATTTTTTGCAAATTTACGAAAAATAATTTAACTAAAAAATATATATCAAATATTAACAATAATTAACACAGATGATAAAAATCATTAAAATATTCAAATTATTTACCTTGTGATTTTATAGAATCTGTTTTTATTTCACTTTTACCTTCTGTAGTTTTTTTGTCTTTTTTCTTCTTTTTAAACAAAGAATTGAAGCTTTTACTCCACATAACTCCTACACCATAAGCCTGATTAGCAGAACCATTTGTACTGATCATACCAATATTTGCTGGCTTAGAATATCCCCTTAGAAGTAATGTACCGTCATTCTTTTTAGAAAGATCATATTCAATAGATCCCTCAGTAGAGAGATAATTAGCTTGTGTACCCTCTGTTCTTGACAATGGAATTCCCAGTCCGGTTTTGACATTGATCCTCGGTGAAACGGCAACACTAACTCCCGCATTAGCTCTGTCTCCAATGTTGGCATTTTGGTCCCCTTTTACATAATTCAGGTCAATCTGAAATTCATTACTCATGGTATTAAGAACTGATCCTAATTGTTTCAGAAGCATATTATACCCGGAAGATTCCGCTACATTCCCTACATTTACGTCTACCCCACCCGTATTGGACACGTTAAACGTGCTTAAAAGGAGAACTGAACCAAATTGAAGTACCTTCTCTCCTTCCTGGCTCATTTTTGCCGCCAAAGTTTCTCTCACCTGGCTTGACACATCCATAGCGGTTACATTAAGATCAATTTTAGGGTCTACCAACGACTGGGTAATGTGGGCCTGCAGCAAAATACTGATCGGCTGAAGCTTACTTAAATTAAGATACTCTCCAACATTGGAAACCATTCTCACATAATTGGCATTAATATCCAATGCCGGTTTCATTGCATCCCCATCCCATCTGATACTACTATTTCTTTCGATCTGAAAAGTTTTATTAAGAATAGCCTTAGAAACAAATGTACCATTATCTACCTTATAAGTACCACTCATCGCAATATTTCCTTGTCTGTTCATGTGGAATCTTAACGGGTCTGCAGATCCTTTTACAGTAATATTTCCGACATCATCACCCACCAGTACATTGACGGTGGTTCCTTTATCCACTGCCAGGTTGAAGTCAATATTCATATTGGCACCTGTTTTCTTTTTCTCTTCAAGGGTTACCAGCCCGTCTTTTCCTTCTTTAAGGAATCTTAGCATTTTAAACTCTTCAACATTGGAAGTAGAACTCGAATTGAAGGTAAAAGTACTTCCATTCAATGCCTTCATATTAGGCGTGGTAATACTCAATCCTGAAACGGGTCCATCAACATAAAGATCTCCCTGACCATATACCCTTCCCCAGAAAAGATCAGAATCCTTTTGAGTATTATTCAACATCAACAGATTATCTGCTCTCATTACGAGAGAAACCCCCATTGAAGAAAGAGTTTCAAACTGAATCGCCCCGGAAATATTACCTTTAGAGTTATTTCTTCCGTCGTGCACTTCAATATTGTTAAGAATCGCCAGACCCTTTGTAAGCTGGATCACGGTATCATCAAATGAATAATCTACCCCTGTAAATAAAAGTTTTAAGCCGAAATCTTTTAAAGCAATATCTCCATTGTAGTCAAGGTTCTTTAATTTACCATTGATTTTAAGATCTCCTGTTGCTTTTCCTCTCAGGTTTCCAAAAATAGTTTGTACAAACTGCTGGGTAAACGAAAGATCAAAGTCACGCATCTGCGCTGTAAGGTCAATATCCGGAGAAGCAGTATTGTTATTAACAGTACCTGTTACATCCAGACTGTTTCCTCCCAATGCTCCTGCCGAATGTACTTTAATATCAATATCATAAACGTTCAAAGAGAACCCGTTGGTAGCAGATACGGTAATATCCCCCATATCATTGCCATTCATTTTAATATCATCAATGGTAAGATCTACCAATGGCTGCAGGGTACTTTTATCCATTTTGATCTTCACACTTCCGTTAGCAAGACCTTTTATATCCATCCCATTCCCTCCTGACTGCATTTCCAGAAGCTTCTCAATAGAAAAATCATGAATATCAGCATCCAGATAAAAGTCCTTCATCGATTTAAACTGTGCTTCCTTGATATGTAAAGCACTGTTATCAGAATAAATTCTCAGGTTTCTGATATCAAAATCACCGGTAGCCTTTCGATATGTAATGGAGTGATTAAGCTCCGGACTTGTATCAACAGCCCAGGTAACTTCATTAAATTTCACTTCTGTCGGTTCAAATCTAAAAACATAATCACCTGCTGCATCCGTTGACTGATCGACATTAATGGCATACTCCTTAAGTTTTTCGTTAATTTCATCATCAGGACTTCCGTGCTTAAATACAGTCGCAAGGTGAAGGGTATTCCCATTCTCATTATTTCCTTTAAGCTCGAAATCTTTTATAATATTCTTATTATATTCTAACCTGTTGATTCTGGCATATATCTGCTGGTTAAGGTTTGCCGTATTAATTCTCACCTTAACACTATCTACCATAGCACTGTCTTTGCTTTGATTCTTTCTGTTATTAACAGTGTAATCAGGATTAGAAGAGGCTAAAGCTTTATCAGCGTCCGTGATCTCCTCTTCTTTGGTCATAATATATTTTAAAGCAACAGCATCAAGATTCAGAATCAGGTTATTAGAATCACCATTATATTCACCTTCAACCAAGGCTCCATTAGGAAGTTTCAAATCTGGTAAAAAATAATTAACCAGTCCTTGCTGTACATTAAAATTCATGTTGAAGCTCTGCCCCCGGTACATTTTTCTCGGAGGTGGACCAACCAGTATTTTCCCAATTCCGTTTTCTACCATTCCTGCAAGATCTGCAAGGTTGTATTTTCCTGAAATTTTTCCGGTAGCTGCCCCTGGCGCATCAACATCAATAACACGCCCTCCTGCTTCTACAAATGTTTTTAATTTAGCATTAGGAATATCATATTTTTGAGTGGCCGTCGCAAAATGAAGACTATTGGCATTAACATCCAGAGTCAGGTCATTGAGTGAAGACATTGCCATTTTACCTTCTACCTGTCCGCTGACAATCTGACTGCCAGGCTTACCTGTAAAATAATTCATATTCAGATAAGTGACGTCAGCATTTATATCTGTAGAAATTCTGGACGTACTGAAGTCAATCAATCCTTTTATTGTAGCTTTTGCCTGTTCATCATTAACGGTGATGAGTCCGTTGTATTTTTTGTGATCTAATAATCCGTCCAGATAGAGATTATTAATCACTTTATCCATGATTTCGATACTTGCAATCTGAGATTTGGTGGTCAATCGCATGGTATTGACATCAAAACTTTGTCCGCTCAAATCAAATTTACCGGAAATAAGACCTACCGATTTGTTTTTGGTAATGACGGAGGTGTTAAGATCTTTTACCTCCAGATAGCCCGTATACTTAGGCATAGCTGTACTATAGCCGGTCAGTGAAAGTTTAGAAATCTTTGCCTGCCCGATTCCCGTCAACAAATTCCCGTTTTCCACATATACCAGATCAGGGGTTACTTTTGCTGTACCGTTGTATTTTAACTTTCCAAAATCATCCGCAAAATTTTTCATTTTACCGGAAATAAAGGAAGGCATCATCGCTTTCAAATCTTTATAGGTGAAATCTGTGGAAAGATCTTTTGTTTCAATGGCAAAATGTCCTTTCAACAGATTGTCTACTTTCATTGTCTTTGTAGCTATATTGACATCGGGATTTCTGATCAGGAAATTTTCAAGGTGGAATTTATTTAAGGGCCCTGTCATTTTGCCTGCAATATTGAATGGTTTAATATTATCCCAATTGGTTACAAAATAACTGATATCATATCCGCTTACCTGGCTCCCCTGTTCAATATTCATATCCCAGCGCACTTTATCAGCAAAATCTGCCCATGAACCATTATGAAGATTGAATTTAATATCTCCCTGAAGCAAAGTATGGTCAGTATTTAAAGTAAGGTCCTTGAGTGATAAAAACTGATGCGTTAAAGAAAACTCTGTTGAAAAGGTATCTACAAAATGAGACTTCCCCCATCTGGAGGTTACAAAAGACATATTATTGATCAATGCCGAAACATTGGGGCCATTCACTTTAACATTGGGAGCTTTAAGATTGAATTTTGTTGCAGTCAGCCATTTTCCATGTTCTCCTTCTGAATTTTGATTCACAATAGAAACTTTAGAATCAATAATCTGCACTCTGGAGTTCAGCTGAAAAGGAGGTTTTTTGGGATCTCTTTTCTTTCCGTCGTCAAATAATTCTGTAAATCGGACAAAGTTGGAAATACTGTCTCCTTTATAGGTAATAACCTTTATCTCTGCATTCATCAGAGTAAGGGAATTAAAGCTTAAAGAATTGCTTTGGCCGGAAATGGCATTTGCTGCCAGAGAGAGCCAGTCTGAATCGGCACGAAATTCACGGGCCTGAATAAAGTCTAAGCCTTTATAATCCTTTACTTTTAATCCTTTTATAGTAACGTCTCCGAAATAATTTACATCCACACTTTCAGTGGAGAATCCGGATTTAAAATCATTGTTTACAAGTTTCAATGCCTGATCTGCCGCCCATTGCTTGGTAACCGGAAGATTGATCGTAATAAGTACTCCTCCGACAAGCACAATACCCAGCCAAAAAAGAATAAGAAGAAGCTTTGCCCACCAGGTGTAGCTGGTGACATCTTTCATTGCCTGTTTTCCAAATTCTTCAGCCGTTTCTACAGGATGATGAATGGCATCTGAAGCCAGTTCAGATGCTTCTTTTACTGTTTCCCTGACCTTCCCTTCTACATTTTCAACAGTCTTTTGTACCTGATCTCCTAAGTTTTCAGTTACTGATTTTTTATTCTCATTCTCGTTATTATTCTCTAACTTTGCCATTATTATGAGCGACTCTATAATTTTAGGTATTGAATCGTCTTGCGACGACACCTCAGCAGCTATCATCAAGGGGAATTCCATTCTTTCTAATATTGCCGCGAACCAGGCCATCCATAAAGAATATGGCGGTGTAGTCCCTGAATTGGCTTCACGAGCCCATCAACAAAATATTATCCCCGTTGTTGAAAAATCTTTTACCAAAGCAAATATACAACAAAATGCCATTTCAGCTATAGGATTTACACGTGGACCCGGACTTTTGGGATCACTTCTCGTAGGTACATCATTTGCTAAGTCTTTGGCTATGAGCCTTAATGTTCCATTGATTGAAGTAAATCATCTTCAAGCCCATATTCTGGCCCATTTCATCGAGGATGCAAATCCTGTGCCGCCAACATTTCCTTTTCTATGCCTCACGGTAAGTGGCGGACACACCATGATTGTCCTGGTAAAGGACTATTTCGATATGGAAATTATCGGTAAAACGATCGATGACGCGGCAGGTGAAGCTTTTGATAAAATCGGAAAGATATTTGATCTGGATTACCCTGCAGGCCCTATTATCGACAGACTGTCTAAAGAAGGAAATCCTGATACTTTTAAGTTTAACAAACCTAAGATGGAAAATTATGATTATTCCTTCAGTGGTATCAAAACATCAGTATTGTATTTCATTCAGAAAGAAGTGAGAAAGAATCCTGATTTTATTAAAGAACATCTTAATGATCTGTGTGCTTCGGTACAAAAAACGATCGTTGAAATCTTAATGAATAAACTTGAAAAAGCGGCCAAAGACCTCAACGTTAAAGAAGTTGCCATTGCCGGTGGTGTTTCCGCCAATTCTGCATTAAGAAAAGCTATGGAAGACAATAAAGAAAAATTGGGTTGGAATATCTATATTCCAAAATTCGAATATACTACTGATAACGCAGCGATGATTGCTATGGTAGCCCAGCTGAAATTTGAGAAAGGAGAGTTTACGGATTTGAGAACCTCTGCGACTGCAAAATATGACCTATGAAAATACTCTTAGAAGAAAAAATACTGGGAACACATTCTAAAAAGAATTCAAAATATTACTGGGTGTTAGAAACCATTACAGGAAAAAGTAATGATTCGGAAAATTCAACAGATTATTTCCCATCAAGTTCTGAAAAAGGATATATTCAGGATGTAAAAGATGAAATTCTGGAAAAGATAAATTCGGAGCACCTTTTTAGTTTCCCTTATACTCCCAAAGAAGGAGACTACTTGTCAATTAAAAATAACTTAAGAAAGCAGGAATATTTAAATCTGATTTTTATCAATAATAAATGGATAGAAGAAATATTCATGTGTACTTACCGCGAATGTGATACTGATATATATACTACCATCAAAACCGGTGTAGCATTCTTAACTCAGGATATATGATATGAAATTATTCTACGGACATATAGCAGATAATAAAGTCATCATTAATGACGAGGAACAACAGCATATCGTAAAGGTTCTTCGGATGAAAGCCGGAGAAGACATCTATGTGACTGATGGAAAAGGAAATCTGGCATCAGGAAAACTGGTTATAGAAGGAAAAAAAGCAGGTATTGAAATCGCTGAGATGAAAGAAAATCTACCGGACTTTACTCCAAAACTTCATATTGCCATTGCTCCCACTAAAAATATTGACCGCATCGAATTTTTTGTGGAAAAAGCTGTGGAAATGGGAATTTCTGACATCACTATTATTATCACTGAAAAGACGGAACGTAAAATAATCAATGTCGATAAGCTCAGAAAGCAAAGTATTGCGGCATCAAAACAAAGTCTGAGATTTCATTTTCCTGTTATCAATGACGCCATAAAACTCACAGACTTTCTGAAAAATACTGATCCTGAAAATACCTTTGTGGCACACTGTCATGAAAATCTGGAAAGAATTGACCTGAATCATATTCCCAAAATGGAACAGATTACTTTCTTAATTGGTCCTGAAGGAGATTTTTCTGAGAAGGAAATTTCGTTCTTGGCAGACAATAATATCAAAGCGGTTTCATTGGGCAATCAACGATTGAGAACTGAAACTGCCGGCGTTTTTGTAGCTGCCTGGAATTACAACAAAATGATTTAGTATTTCAACCCTTCACTCCTGTTTTTTTAGAAACAGGAATCAATAGATGATAGGGAAACAGAGCCGCTAAGATGAAAAGGATAGCATTTCTAAAGTCTGCGAGAACAAATTCTATATTGTATAAGTGAAATACAATAATAAACAGCATAAAGAAAGTCAACAATTTTCTGTTAAAAGCTCCCAGAAAACACAGAAGCTGCAGGAGTATTCCTGAAACAGTGAGGATCACCCATAGATTTTCGTAAGCATATATTTCCTTCATCCATGTGGGTATGGTCATATCGGCAACCCAATAATTATTATATGAATTGAGCTTTGCTGCATTTTTGTCTATCCACAACATTTTATCGGTATGCCTGATGATATTTTTGGCTGTTCCTAAAAATTTACTGGCTCCGGCAAAAGTATAGGTCATTAAAAGTCCCAGGTAGAAGTACTGTACTAATTTATAATCCTTTTCCTCAAGATGGTTGGGGAGTAAAAAAATGCTTAAAAAATACCCTAATATGACAAGGTGGTTATCATGATGTAGCCCAAAATTGGCTGACAACGGAAGATTAATAACTGCCATCAGCAAAAAGATTACTGCATTAAGGATATACGATGGCTTAAAGGCTGAAACAATAATAGATGCTGCACAGGTTATTAAAAGACCGGCAAACAATAGCGTTCCCGGAAATTCGGGAAAGATAATCTTTCCCAGCGAAAAGTAGGGCTCATAAATTTCTTCAGGTCTCCCCCTTAGCTGAGAAAACCTAAAATATTGCACCAACAGCCAATATAAACCAACCAGCCTTATCGCATAATAGGCAATCTTATAGTTGAATATAGTAAGCTGAGGATATTTCATTACAGTCCGATAATCAGTTTTTTAGTAACATGCATTTTCTCTGTGCCAAGTTCATTGGGGTTGTAGCTTTCTTTATACAGCAAATATTTCTGAAATTCCGGTCTGGTATCTTTGGCAAAGATTAAAAGCTTCTTCCTATTTTCTTCTCTATCTTCATTCTTATCAATTCTTTCAGCATAGGTGTATACAATCCCTTCCTCATCATTAGCTTCGTAGCTTTCTACCGTCCTGTTTAATATTCTTATGGTATCACCGTTTTTAATTCCATACAATTTATATCTTTCCATAGAATCTTCCCCCCCGGTCGGTACTGTAAACAGCTTCCAACCGGCAAACGGATAAAGTTCCTTATACCCGTTTTCCTGTATGATCAATGTAATAACCGACATTGACACAGAAAAAAAGAAAAGATATTTGGTGTATTTTTTCATCCCATTCAATTCAGGTTATGCTCTTTCTGGTATTTTGCTAAAATTTCCTTTCCACTTTTTATGGAATTGGTTGCCCAAAGAATCTTCATTCTTAAAAGCTTCTCTTCATTTAATTTATAATCAATATCAGACTTTATCAGCTTTTGTTTCAATTCATACATACAAATTGAGGCCGCTACAGAAACATTAAAACTTCTGGTAAAGCCATACATCGGAATAGCCAGTGTCTCATCTGCAAAATCCAGAATTTCCTGAGAAACGCCTTCCATCTCTGTTCCAAAAACCAAAGCAATGGGCTCGGTTATTTCATATTCCGGTAACATTTTAGCATTATTCTCCAGCGAAACGACTACTATTTTATATCCCCTGTCTTTAATATTCTGAAATGATTCCATATTTCGGGGAAGTCGCTCTACCTCAACCCATGTATCTGCCCCTTTTGTCACACGAAGATTAGGTTCAAAACTATATTCTTCCTGTAAAGCCACTACTTTATGAAAACCACAGGCCTCCACTGAGCGTACAATTGCAGCAGCATTCCGGAACTGATAGATATCTTCTACAACCGGAAGTACAAAATCGGAACTTTCCTGTGAGAAATGTTCAATTTTTGCCAGTCTTTCTTCCGTTAAAAATTGTTTTAAATAGTCATAAGTTTCTGTTAATTCTTTCATCTGCATTCAGTTAGTTTTTCAATATCACAAGACAACACCTACCGTGATAACCCTATTTTTTATAAAATTTTACGATAAGCGTTTCATTCATTTTCAAATCTTTGCAAATTAACGTAATTTTGGACTATGAACCTTATCCCGGTTCAATTTCTTAATTAAAAATAATACATGAAACGAAAAGTCCTGCTTATCTATACCGGTGGAACCATTGGTATGGAAAAAGATTATGAAACCGGAAGCCTCCGTGCCTTTGATTTTGGTAATATATTTGAAAAGATGCCTGAGATGAAGCTGATGGAATGTGAAGTTTTCGTACATCCTTTTGCCAAGCCTCTGGATTCTTCGGATATGGGTCCTGAAGAATGGAAAGTCATCGCTAATTATATTTACAAAAATTATGATGAGTATGATGGATTTCTGATTCTCCATGGTACGGATACCATGTCTTATACAGCATCTGCTTTAAGTTTCATGTTAAAAGGTTTAAGAAAACCGGTGATTATGACAGGTTCCCAACTTCCGATTGGTGATCTGAGAACAGATGCTAAAGAAAATCTTTTGACGAGTCTTTATTATGCCAGCCTTTATGAAAATGACGAAGCCGTTATCCAGGAAGTTGCCATTTACTTTGAATACAAATTATTAAGAGGAAACAGAACGCTTAAATACTCTGCAGAATATTTTGACGCGTATGCGAGCCCGAATTATCCTATTCTGGGGCAATCGGGTGTACATTTAAATATCATCAAAGATAATCTGTTCCGTTGCGATCCCAACGTCCAATTTCATGTTGACGAACATATTTCCGAGGATATTTTGTTCTGGAGAATTTTCCCGGGAATGCATCTGAGTCACTTCAGAGAAATTCCTAAGATGAAGGTTCTTATTTTGCAGGTTTTTGGCTCCGGGACTATCTTCAGTAGCGAAAAAACGCAGGAGACACTTGAGGAAATCAGAAATAACGGGACTGAAATCGTAGTGGTAAGTCAGTGTATTTCAGGAGGAATCTCTTTTGGCAAGTACGAAAACAGCAATATTTTCTCAAGAATCGGAGCCATCTCCGGAAGAGATATGACTGCAGAAACAGCGATTACCAAGGCAATGCACCTGATCGACAACCCTAATTATACAGGAAATTTCGCCGACAACTTCACTCAGAGTCTTTGTGGAGAGATAACTGTTGAAAAATTGCAATAATAATTTGGAAATTCAATAAAATACTCTATTTTTGCAATCTCAAAAAGAAAGGTGTCCGAGTGGTTGAAGGAGCTACCCTGGAAAGGTAGTATACGGGTAACTGTATCGAGGGTTCGAATCCCTTCCTTTCTGCAAAGAAACAAAGCCTGTGCTGGATTTAGCACAGGCTTCTTTTTTATTATTCTGTAGAAATATTTTTACCTACAGATTAGGCAGTCTGATTTTTTGATGTTTGTTATTTTTCTATCAACACAAGCAAAATTAGTATCACACCCATTCAGTTTCAACTTTCAATTAATTCTCAATTCTCAACTTTCAATTTTCAATTTTCAATTAAATAAACTCCGTATTTATACTCAAAATAATAATTGGTTATTTATACTCTACTTTAAATACCCGGTTCTTTGTTCCTTTGAAATACTCAACTCATCACCTAAAACGTATTTAATATGGCATCAAATGTAAACTCATCAGGCCAGCTTCAGCTGGGAAACGGAGCTCAATTCTGGGTATACCTTTCACCACAAAATGAAACATCTAAAATGATTTCAACGTGGCGTGTAACATTTTCACAGGGAAACTGGAGCGATTCTATTTCCAGTGAGAATCCGACTAAACAAATTCAAACTCCCAATCTTTCGGGAATATTTGAAATAAAAGTAGAATTACTAAGTGGTTCTACAGGTACATGGCGACAGATTCCTCCACAGGCAGGAAGTTATAACGAAATTGGCTGTAATTCAAACTGTGCTTCTATGGTAGGTATTGTTGCGGATAGCATCAACCCGCCTATCGGCGCTATTAATGCCCATTTCTGGACTACATGGGACGCTATGTGTAAAGCAGGATAAAGACCGACCTATTCATAACAAAATCCTTATTCCAACAAGATAGAGCACTCCTCAGGGAGTGCTCTATTTTATTTGTCATCACTTATTTTCACATGATGGTGTAAGCAATGATGTTACTATGAATGTTATATTTTCTATCATTCCTAAATCTATCCTAAATCTGATCTTTATTTTGTCATGTTTTCAAACATCATTAAAAGTATTTGAATAAACATCTTATGGACAAAGCCTCTACATTTGTTATGATCAATCATTCCTTCTGCGCATCCTTTACATTCTTATCTGATCTTATGATTTCGAAGATTTCAAAAGTAATATTCAAAAATGTGTCCATGGTATTGAGTAAAAAGAAAGTTTTCGTTGGGTTAGTTTTATTAGTTGGTATGACCGGTCTTTTACGGGCACAAATCAGCCCGCCAGGTTTGGGAGATGCCAATACCGCCTTCTGGTCAGCCTTTGGTGTAAAGCGTCAATTGGATTCTCTGGGAAAGAGATCTACGATGAGCTATATTGCCATAGGCAGAAAAAGTAGTCCTGACAATGATAATTTGCTTTCAAAACAGGCTATTCTGGTACTCAACCATGAGTATTATCATTCCTTTGCTCCCCATCAACAGTATAGCTATGCCATCAGCTATCGCCGGCAACCTCATTATGAAAGTGATGCCCCTTATGAAAAAGAAAATACGGAACAGGAATTCAGAGTTTATGGACGGTATGCCTATACATTTGATCTTGGAAAAAAGCTAAAACTGAAAAACACTATTCGTCAGGAATTCAGGAAATTTTTTGATGCCGGGTTCCATAAAGTTGAGGAAGATTTCCAGTTCAGAACCCGTATAAAAAGTCAATTGACCTATAATTTATCTTCCAAAAACAATCAAAAACTGGCCTTAGGGGCAGAAGCTCTTTTTTCCATCAGCCACATGAACGAACCGGATTCTGAATGGAATTCCTTTGGTTATCGGGAAATGCGTCTTACTGCCTATTATATGTTCAATATTCCGAATTCTCCTTTCACTGTTGATATCGGATACATGGATGATCTGATCAGAGGAAGCCGAAGTATCCATCATGGAGGTGTTCATTATCTGGCTGCAGACCTGATCTGGAATATTCCATATAAAAAGCACTAGTTTTACTTCTAATAAAAAAGTCCCGGTCATTGCTGTCCGGGATCTTATTTGGAAGAATTTCTTCCATCAATATAATTAAGTATGAATGTATGGTGTAAAATTTAATTGCATAGGGTCAGAAACTGACGGCTCATCTGTACATTGAATTTAGCATCTGATTTTGACTTTGCATAGATCGTATGTTCAAAAGCACGGATCGTTTTCAGCTTCTGATCAATAAACTCAGCGATATCCACCACAGAAAAAATGAAATCTTTGTAGGTTGCCATATTAACGGTTTGTCCGTAGTACGGAAGGTATGCCTTTAGAAAAGGAAGTACCTTCTGGTGGCGGTTGTAACTGATACAATAGCCTACTCCTTCTACAGAAGTTATACTATCGTAATGATTGATATAATCCAGAATACTTTTATTGCCTTCCAAAGCAGATTTGTTTTTTGAGCAATACCTGTTTACTTTATCCAAAATATGCTGGGCATATTCCATCATGGAGATATTCTTGAACTCAAATACATGGTTTAGATTTTTTCCGGAGGCAGACTCTTTTTCACAATGAGTACAGAAAGAAATTCCGATTTTCTCATGATAAGGGAAAAAGCAGTCTTTAATTTCAATGGAAGCATCTGCCTGCAACCTGTCGGTTGCAAAGTTGTAGTACACATACGGACTGTATAAATCTGCAAGCGCTTTGAGATAATCTATTTCGCTGGTATTATGATATTCTTCAAACCATTTTTCAAGATTATGATAATATTGGCTTTCAAAGTCTGTAAAGTTTAAGTAAAATGGCAATTCCATAGCTCTGTAATTTTGATGAGACAAAGCTATAGTCGTAATGCGACAAAACTTGACGTAATATTTTTTTGTTTAAATTAATTTGTAAAATCTTTGACAAAGGGAAAGCAGAAAAAAGGAGAGACCAATTGATAAAAGGCTGAAACTTGACCATTATTGAGCATGAAATCCCAGCATTCAATGGTTTTTATTTAGTATTAAAAATTTAACGCTAAGGTTTACAAATTTTTTATGTAAATCTTATAGATCTTTTGCAAAGGCACTTCATTCGGCAAAGACAAACCTTATTCATCTCTGAGCGAAATCAAAGATTATCTCCTTTCAATCTATGAATACTATTTTGACAGAGCTAAATACAGCAACAATCTTAAAACCATAAAACCTGCATCATTTCCTTACAGCAAATAATAAACGACCAACCCATTGAATGATCAAATTACGTTTTCCATTTTCAACTTTCTATTTTCAACTCCTTATTTATCATAGTTTTTCATCATATACTCGAAATAGTGGATCATTTTCAGATAGTTTTCAATGCTCACGTATTCGTTGGTACTGTGGATACTCTGCTGTTCTGCACTATTGATTTTAATCGGCATAAACCTGTATACATTTTTGCTTACAATCTCATATTTACCGGCATCTGTACCCGCCATGGTGAGATAAGGTGTAACGATAGCACCAGGATGAATTTCTTTAACCCCTGCTTCTATTAATTTAAATGCCTTTGTATGGGTTGGAGATATGGCAGAAGCTTCTCTTGTATTATCAATTTCTTCAACTTCAACATCGAAGCCTTTGGTTGCTTTGGCAATGTGATCTCTGACATCTTTAACACTGTTTCCGGGAAGAAGCCTGAAATTGACCACAAATTCCACTTCCGGAGAGAGAACATTGGTTCCGTCACTCCCTTTCATCATGGTTAAAGCAGTTGTTGTTCTAACTAAAGCGTTGGTTGTATTATTTTTGGTCAGTTGTGAGATCAATACAGGTTTCAACAACCACTGATTGGCCAGTGCCATTCGGGTAGTAAACGGCATTTCACCACCGATATTGGTGAAAAACTCTTTGATTAACGGAGTGATTTCCGGCTTCATCTGATCATCTTCCAAACGCTGCATGATCACTGCAGCTTTCCCGATAGCACTTTCCATAGGAGGCATAGAAGAATGCCCTCCCAACCCTTTGACTTTAATTTTAGCAGAAAGAAATCCTTTTTCAGCACAACCTACTACGGCAACGTCAGTATCTATTCCGGCTACATTGCCTTTTCTCATGATCAATCCACCTTCATCGTACACGGCATCAAATTTCAACCCTTTTTTCTTAAAATAATCTGCAATCTGTATCGCTCCTTTCTGACCTCCTACTTCTTCATCAAATCCAAAAGCCAGGTAAATATCGCGTTGGGGAATCTGCTTGTTTTTAATCAAACTATTCATGGATTCCATTAAAGAGAAGAGCATCCCTTTCATATCAATGGCTCCTCTTCCGTAGATTCTTCCGTTGGCAACAGCCCCTGAAAAAGGAGCAAAATCCCAGTCTTCAGCAACTTTTGAAACGGGCTCCAGGGGTTTATCATCAGGGCGGAATATATTTTCCTCGTTATTTTTTATATCTGCATCTCCCGGAGGCACAACATCCATGTGGGAAAGGAAAAGAATCGGTTCTAATGACGGATTAGTTCCTTTCAGTCTGAACACAAGACCATATTGATTGACCTCAACGTTTTCAGTATGTTGAAACACCAGAGGATAAGATATTTTCAGGTATTCTTTGAACCGGGCAAATGGCTCATAATTAAACTCACCCAAACTTCCTGTAGACACAGTAGGAATCTTTATTCCTCCTGACAGGTGCATCACTGCAGAATCATTTTTTACAGGCTTCCATCCTTCACCGGATCCCAGATTGTTTTTCTTAAAAGGATAAGTATAGGTTTTAATCAAAACAACCGCAGCGAGGATAACAATGACTCCCAGAAGGATTAAAAGAAACTTTTTCATAGCAATAGGTTTGTGATGTGGTTTGGTGCTATAAAGATAGGAAAGTATTTCTTCTTTAACAATTTAAAGCCCATCTATATTGACTTTCAATGATAATACAAAGGCCGCTTCATAAGAAACAGCCTCTTCCAATTAAAAACCTTGTGATTTTAATCGTCTATTTATTTTTTGCCCAAACTATCCAATGAATGATATCGTCTACAACCAGTGCTGTATTTCCCATATTGCAATGATTTTCGGCAGCATCACTTTTGGTATAGAGTGTATAGGTCAGTGATTTCACATGAGGCAATGCATCAATAACTCTTTTGTAAAGCGTTACCGGAATAAAATGGTCTTCACTGGAACCCATCAGTAAAAAGTCCTGAGTAATCTGGTGGCCAATACTTTCCATCTCAAAATCTCGGGTTCTGTTGAGATAATCGTAGGGAGTTTCCACATTCATGCTGAACATTCCATGTTGTATGGCCCATTTTACGAGAGGATCGGCTTCCATTTTCTTTTGAATCAGAGCATTGACCTGTTCTTTTTCCTCCTGATCCATCAACAATCTTAATTCTTTGGGAACTTTACTCAGCACCACATCATAAAAGTTCGGCATAATTCCCCAGGCCACTACCCTCTTTATCCGGCTTTCAAACGCTGCTGCACGGGGAGCCAGCATTCCCCCAAGAGAGAGTCCGATAAGGGTGACATCTTCCAGCTCATAAGCATCCAAAATAGCCTTTACAGGCTTTTCCCATTGATAGGTATAATAAATCCCCGATTCTCTTAAAGCGCCTCCCTGTCCCGGACCATCAAAAAGATAAACAGCAATTCCTTCCGATAACAAACGTTGAACAACCGGTAAGAATTCTTCCATATAGGAATCATTTCCTCCGTGGATGATCACGGTATCTTTTACTTCTGTTTCCGGAAGGCAAATCCAGACAGGAAGTTTTCCGTTTTCATAGGTTATCTCCTCTCTTCTGATTGTTTTTATAAAGAGATCCCGATAGTGCTCATAGAATAGTGACTTTGATTTTCTGTAGAGCATTATTTTATCGGGAGATCCGTCTGCTTCAAAAAACTCTGCCATCCTGTAATATCCGATGGCACAGGTTATCCGCCCGTGTGCCTCCGCTCCTTCAGCAAGAGCGGTCATTTCCCTTACCCAGTCTTCTGTCGTTTTGATCAGAGGCGCAATGGTTTTGATATCTTCAAGATCCCCGCCTCCCCACATGATGGTTCGGTTCAATTGATAATTAAAATTTGCTTCATCATGTAATGGATACGTTCCTTTTTTCATTATGATTCTTTTTTAGTGAAAAACAGGCAGGCTGTATTTTACCTTATCCAGCAATGCCTTTGTTAGCTTAACTTGTATCGAAATTAGGATTAAAGTTTAGCTTTTCTTTTCACCTGGATTAAAAAAGAATCATGAACGTTGTCCTCTTATTTTGCTTAATTGCTGTTGGGTCATTCCAAGGTATCCGGCAATGTATCCGAGATTAATTCTCTGAAGCCAATCCGGATGTGCAGCTACCAGCTCGTGATAACGTTCATCTGTAGATTTTATTTGTTGGTCTATCATTCTGTTTCCCATTATGATCAAGCTTTCAGCAAACAGGTCTTCCATAAACTGCTGAATTTCCGGAGACCGGGATTTTAATTCCAATACCTGATGATAAGGCATCCGGAATATTTCACTGTGATCTTCAATGACTTCAATTCCATACGGCACTCTTTTCCCGGACAATATGCCTGAGAAAATAGCAATACACTGATGATCTGAGCTGATCCAGTGGGTATGATTCCGGGCTTTATCATCATAATAGAAAATACGGGCTACCCCTTTTCTGATATAAAACAAATCACGATGAACCTCATCCACATCAACAATAATTTCTTTACGCCGGTATAGTGTACTCTCAAATATTTGAGTGAGGTTTTCAATGACTCTGGTATGCTTCTTACTGATCATGACCGATTATATAATTACCTATCTAAAGGTAGTGTTTACTTTTATCATTCTTCAGAAAAAATATAGTCCCCATCTGAACGTTTCGATCGTCATGACAACAAAAGATTATATTATGAAAAACATTTTGCATATTATTTCCAGTGCCAGAGGAAGTGAGTCTTACAGTAAAGCACTCAGCTCAGCCATTGTAGACAGGCTGGTTCAACAAGGTAATATCAACACAGTTACTACCAGAGATTTGGTTAAAAGTCCACCCCCTTATGCGGATGAAACCTCTATTTATGAGTTTTATAAAACTCCGGAAGCCTACAATGAACGAAGCAATCAATTGCTTTCTTATGCGAATACTATCGTGGATGAAATGCATAAGGCAGATATTATTGTCATAGGAACTCCGATGTTTAATTTTAGTATTTCAACCCCGTTGAAAGCCTGGCTGGATCAACTGATCCGTGCAGGAGTTACCTATGCTTTTGATGAGCAATGGAACCGTGTGGGTCAGTTTAGGGATAAAAAAGTATATCTCGCTGTCGCTTCCGGCGGGCGGAGTATTGAAGGAACACCGGACTATCTTTCCGCATATCTTAAAGATGTTTTGAAAGCGTATACGGGTATTACGGATGTTGAAACGTATCGGATTGAAGGAACGGTGGAACCTGGTTTCGAGCCCGATTATGATCATATTTTGGAGAAAATGAAATTTTAATATTTTGTCACTTGCGACAAAGCTCTTTTTTGGTTGGAAATCACGATGGCGCTAAGTGGCTCTGATATTATGATTTTTAAGGTGCAGGAAAACCGAAGATTTTCAGTAAGAGTCTGCTGATTTTTTTTGCCACGAATGCACGGATGATTTTTATTCGTGCAGTCGTGGCATTTTTTTTCTGTATGAATGGGTTAATTCAGGATCCCGTTCATGTGGGTAAGGATGATAGGGGCTCCGTCAGTAACAACAATGGTATGTTCGTGCTGAGCCATATAACCGCCTTTATTTCCTACCATCGTCCAGCCATCCTTAAGTTCTACGGCAATATTGGAATCGGTAGAAATAAAAGTTTCTATGGCAACTACAGAATTCTTTTTAAAGCGTCTGGTATCGAAGCGGTTTTTGTAATTCAACAATTCATCCGGTTCTTCGTGTAAGCTTCTTCCCACACCATGGCCTCCAAGGTTTTTGATGACTTTATAACCTCTTTTCTTAGCTTCATTTTCCATTAGAGCTCCGATATCGGCTATTTTCACCCCTCCTTTGATATTGTTAATGGCTTTTTCTAAAATATCTCTGGAAGCATCCACCAGCTTCTGATGGTGATGAATATCTTTTCCAATGACAAAAGATCCACCATTATCAGCCCAGTATCCATCCAGCTCTGCAGAGACATCGATATTGATTAAATCACCTTCCTGCAAGACTCTTTTTTCGGAAGGTATACCATGGCAGAATTCATTATCTACACTGATGCAGGTCCAGCCCGGAAATCCATAGGTAAGGTAAGGAGCTGATTTTGCTCCGAAGTCCGATAATATTTTGGCTCCATATTCATCAAGGTCTTTTGTCGTCATTCCGGGTTGGGCATAACGGGTCATCTCCCTCAAAGTATACGCTACGGCTTCACTTATTTTCTGCATTCCCGCCAGTTCGGATTCGTTTGTGATAGACATTATTTTGGTTTTGATTGTTGATATTGACAAAGTTATGAAATTAAAACAGGCCACTCAAAAGGAATCATGACTTATCTGTTTTCATAAGAAATAACAGAACTGGTGTTTGAGACCAGATGATCTACAAATTCCGTCTGTGAAGTTGAAGGGCTTTAAACATCCCTGCGATCTTTTATAATGTTGAAAGACTTATTGCTTTGAGAATGGCTGATATTTTGTAAAAATCAAAATTAAGAACGTCCCTATCATTATTTATAACCTTTTGTAAAAATTCCCAATCCTCTTTAAGACTACCTATGGTAAGTTCCTTGGGTTCTTCATAAATATTAAATAATTCTTCAGTAGAAATATTCCAATATAGATCTTTATCAAAAGAAAATTTAGAAATTTCAGACACTTCTAATTTTTGAATCAAGGTCAATAACAGTTTTTTTATATCTTCTTTTTGAATTTCAATTGTATTCTCCATTTGTATTTTTAGTTGATAAAATGACAAAAAGCAATCGGGAGATAGTATGTACTAATTATCATAAAAAATAATACCCAGGATTACGCTAAAATCTTCGCTACTGAAAATGGAACAACTTCTCTTATCACCATCAATCACAGATAACCTTACATTTTCCAGATCTGAATTTCTCATTTTTTCAACAACTTCTCTATGCCCTTCAAAATGATTTCCAAGGTAAAAACTCATTCCTAATCTATCGTTATAAATATCATATAAGTGCTGTCTTGTTTCCACAAATGAATCCATAATTAAAGTATTTTTAATATTACTAACATAAGATTTAACTTGATCTAAATGGTCTCTAATATTATGTAAATCATTTATTATTGAATCATTCATAATTTATTATTTTTTTATATTTTATCTTACATATGGAGTCCAAGTTCCTCCATTCCATGGTTTTATAATCTGTGCTCCCATAACAGGTCCAAAAACCTGTACTTCTCCATATCTGTCCAAAAAAGGATAATAATTTTGGTTCCAGTAATTTCAGGAGCACCTGCGCTGTTTCTGGCGAAACTTACCCTCACTGAACTCTGTTCGCAGTCTTTGTAAAAGATTCTCTTTTATTCGTCTGTCAAAATGGTCTTTGTACTGGTAAATATAACGGTTTTCTTATTGTAAAAAACCACTGCAAAATGCAGTGGTTTTATTTATTAATGGACACGATGGAATAAAAAATCATTTAAACCTATCACTACCAAAAATTCTATAGACTATAGGACTTAAGCCAGCAGTAACAATTAAAAATAATCCTATATTGGATAAGTTCAATTTACCGGGGAATATAATCATTAACATAAGCCATGTTAACATTATACTAATCACAAAATAACCGTATATTCTAGAAGATTTCGTCTTATACCAATTATATTCAATAATTGGATTATTAATTCTATCTTTATTCTGCAAATTAATAATCTCAATAAAATGTTTTTTAAAATCTAAATAATCACTAGTCGCTTTTTTAGGGATATTTAAAAAAATTTTATAAGAATTAAAAACTAATCTGCATCCGTAATAATTCTCAGTTTCACTAAAGCTGTAATTACAAATATGTGATAAATCAATTTTTTTATTATTAAAAGAAATATAATTATTGTCTAACGATATATTGTAAGTATTCATAGAATTCTTTTTTATTAAAACAAAACTAATAACACTTAATATAAAAAGTACTATTGCGGGATAAATCCTAGGATTAAAGTAAATAGAAGTTAAAACTGTAAATAGTATTACTATAATAAAAGAAACAACCGTGTATAGTGATAGTTTTTTTATTGAAAAATTATTTAATTTATATTCTTTCATTTTCAAATTATTTATGGGTACCATATTGTAGACTTTCTACCAATACTTTCATCTAATTGGTCACCAATACCGAACATATAATCTGCTACACCATATATTGCAATTCCAGCCAGAATAGCTGGCGCAGCTGCAACTATGGCAGGAGCCGTTACAAATGTTGCTACAGCAGTAGCTCCTAATAAACCTAGATTTATGATAGAATGGGCATCCCAAGTATCAGTTCCAAACTCATATAAAGTTACCCCAGCAGTTAAACCAGTACCAACATAGCCTAACCTTTTAGAAATTTTACCTACCGATTTCATAAATCCTTCGGTTGATCTTAAAATCTTTCCTGCTCTAATACCACTAACTGCCGAAAGAAATGTCGAGGCATTTATTTTATTTACATTGGATAATTTATTATATTCATCTATTACCATATTAGCATTTCCTAATTGTCCATTTAAATGCTTTTCCGTATCCTTAAAAAAATCTTCTGTCTGATAATGCATTAGTTTTTTACTCATTCCTTCTACATTGTTTACCATTCCCATTAAACTATTATTAAATACTTTAAGAATATTAAGCTCCCCAACGCTCTTTACCTTTGAATCTGGATCTTTATAGTTTTTCCACCAATAAAAATCTCCATTTTTGTTTCTTTCTATTTTTTTCCCTAATTTCTTTTCCCATATAGATATAATATCATTAAGCAAATCATTATCGTCTGTTCCATTTGATTGTGGATATAAAGAGCCAAATCCATAACTACCTCCATATCCTGTTTCTATAGATCCAAAAGCCGCATCTCCTCTTCCTATCCAGTTAGGATTGATCCAGGTTGAAGGCGCATCCGGTCTCGTATCATTCGGCATAGCAAACTGACGAGGCTGCATTCCATCCGGATCTATAAAGCTTATCGGGTTGTTAAAAGCGTAATTATAAGGAGAATACCTTCTTATCGCTTCCGCCATGGGATCTATCACACCCCATCTTCCTAAATCTGGCATATACATTCTGGCTCCAAAATCATACATTCCTGTTTCCTGAAGTTCTTTACCTCCAAATTTGTAAGAATGATAATTGGAGAACGAAGACATATTTCCTCCTCCGATATGGTTAAGCCCAAAAGGATAATAATTATTGGTTCCGGTAATTTCAGGAGCGCCTGCGCTGTTTCTGACGAAACTTACTCTTACTGAACTACATTCGCAGTCTTCGTAAAAGCTTCTCTTTTACTCGTCTGTCAAGGTGGTTTTAGTACTGGTAAATATAACGGTTTTCTTATTGTAAAAAACCACTGCAATTGCAGTGGCTTTTACTTTTATTCAGGGGGCACGAGCGAGACGCTCACGCCAACTGGAGAAATATTATACTCCTTTTAGAAATTTATCTTTGTTTATATATAAATGCATTATCATCATTATTTCTAAGCTTATTTACATACCAAGTATCAAAATTATCTAATTTTAACATATCAACCTTTTCTAAAATATCAATGTTTTTTGATTCATTTTGTACAAAAATGAATATTTTGTCTTTTATTTTTGCAATATCTATTAGTTCTTTAAGAATTAGCTTAATACTTTCAAAGGCGATTCCTACAGTTCCAATTATAAAAATATCATAATTTTCAATCTCATTTATTATTATGTAGACTAGCTGATTAAAAACATCAATAATTTCTTGGGGTTTAATAAATTTTAAATTGTATTTTTTAATTAAGTTTTCATAATTATTAATAGATAGGTCCTTACTATCTACATATTGTGAAACTTTAATAGAATCGTGAAAAGGTAGATTAATGTAAAATATTTTTTTAGACTTATTTAAATTATCTTCTTGTGATAAGTAATTATTAAAAATTACATATACACTTCCAATTTCTAAATCGATATTTTTATTAAAAATCGTTATTTGTTTATACATTATTTTTATTTTACAGGTAGTTTATAAACTTTATAATTATCAATTAAAGGATTTCTTCTAATAAAGTTGCCTTTATTAATAAGTTCCTCAATATATTTAAAATTACCACTTTCTATTCCATGTTGAATAGCTGCATTCATTCTATGATTTCCATCTGTCAAAATATATTTTCCTTCATAGATATATCCTGCTCCGCCGGTTGGTTTGTAGGTTCCATTTGACATTTGTTCAAAATATTCAGCAACTTTAGCTGGATTAATTCTTTTTTGAGTACTTAATATACCATTTGCTTCTGCTTCTGCAGAAATTTTTGAAATTATAGATATCTCTTCTGTAGCAACTGTAGCATTCCCTATTCTTCCGTATCCACCAAACATATTGTATCCACCTCCTCCGAAATCCTGCATGATCTCTATATGAGAACTATTCATAAGTCTGAAAGACCTGTCCAAACTTGATTCTCCTTCATTGTAAAACGGATTATCGCGATTGGCTCGATATTCAGCCATTGGATTATAATTAGCATTCGTTATTAAGCCAAATAGCCTAGTTCCATCAGCACTATAATCAGGAGGAACCCTTTCAACAGCACCAACACTTACATTCGCTTTTCCTCCTCTTCTTCCGAATAAATTAATGAAAAAACGCCCAATTTTGTTCCAAAAACTTCCATTATTCTTAGATCGGGGAGGATTTCCCGACACCAAATCTGAAAAAGCATCTCTCGCCTCACTTCCGGTGTATACAGTTCCATACTCACTTTCATAAACACTGCCACCGCCACCAGATCCTAAAGTAGCTCCATAATTTATACCATCACTTGTTCCTCTACCTAACCATCCCGGATTTGTCCATCCAGAGGTAGTATCGGGACGAGCATCGGATATCATCGCAAACTGATGCATAGGTGCCATCCCATCAGGATCTATAAAGCTTATTGGGTTATTGAAAGCATAGTTATAAGGAGAATACCTTCTCATCGTTTCTGCCATTGGATCTATCACGCCCCATCTACCCAGATCAGGCATATACATCCTCGCTCCAAAATCATACATTCCTGTCTCCTGAAGTTCTTTGCCTCCAAATTTGTAAGAATGATAATTGGAGAATGAAGACATATTTCCTCCTCCGATATGGTTAAGCCCAAAAGGATAATAGTTGTTGGTTCCGGTAATTTCAGGAGCACCTGCGCTGTTTCTTGCGAAACTTACCCTTACTGAACTGCGTTCGCAGTCTTTGTATTGGTAAATATAATAGTTTTTTTATAGTAAAAACCACTGCAGTGCAGTGGTTTTATTGTATTAAAAAAATAAATAGTTGATGGTTTGCTATAAAATAACTATTTATTCTAATCCATAGACACATTCGTAATGAGCACAAAACTTAAAATAAAGAATGACAAAATTCCTACAACTATTCCAAAACTAATCCAAGCCCATTTATGTCTTATTTTTTTAGGCTCTTTATCAAATTCATCAAAATATTTTAAGTACTTATCGTTTTTAAATAGTAATTTTTCATTTATAATCCATGGCATAACCAATAATCCTATTATAAAAATCCATTTATATGGACTTCCTGGTTCCCAAAAGATTTGTATTAATGATTTTCCTATAATTGCCTGAAAAATATTGAATAATCCATATTCTAAAAGAATTATCAAGCCTCCCATTTGAATACCTGAAATAATAATATTCTGACCATATACACGATTATTTAGTGCATTCTCGCTAGCTACTCTTATTTCTTGTGGTGAACTATTTTTCTTCTTTAGTACATTTATTATAAAAGGAATTTTATAAATTAAATCAAAAATTAAAGTAATAGGATAGGTTATTATTTTTGATGCGTTTCTCTCAAACTGATAAATAAAGTAATGTACATAATTCCAAATTCTTTCCATAAGTTATATATTTTTAAAATTTAATAACCATATTAAAAATATCGCGTTGATTTTCAACGCGATATTCAATTTTATTATATTTGAAATATTACATAAAGTCATTAAAAATTAATGATTTTTATAGTCGTTATAAAATTTAAAAATCACTTTTTCAAGCTCATCAAAATTATAAGCTAATGTATTGGAAGAAATCGAAATAGGAGTACCATAAGTTTTAAAAGTCTTTTGTAATAACTTTCTTTTAATACCACTTTGAGTATTTAGATATTTATTGGGGTCTTTTACATTAATAATCAAAAACTTTGTTGACATAACATCAATACGTTTTATTGAAATAATATCATCCCAAAAAATTGCACCTACGCTTACATAACTAGAATTGTCAACAATCCCCTCTTTGCTAATTATAAGATTAATTTTCTTTGTTAAAAAAACTTTTGTTAAAAAAATTAAACATAATCCAAAAAATATTATTGAGATAATTCCTACAATACGTATAAATATTATATTTCTAAATATTACTGAAACAAATATATCTGGATTTGTTGTTAAAAAAACACCTAAAATTACAAATATTAATGACCCTAATAACATTAATAGTAATTTCGTTTTACTGCTTTCTATTTCAATTGTATTCATTTTTTATTTTTTTATTTATTTGTACTCAGGTTTATTTAATATACCATCGGCCCAACCTTCTGCAATCTCACCACCCCAAAATCCACCTACAATTCCCCCTACTATGCCTCCAATCACAGCTCCAACTGCAGTTCCCTCAGGACCTACAAAGGTTCCAATTCCACCACCAATTTTACCTAAAGCCCATGCACCTGCAGCAGCTCCGGCCATTCCTCCAGCTACATTTGCAGTTGCTACTTGAGCTTTAACACCAAACTTCCATCCATCTTGATAAACACCATACCCAATTTGCCCGGCATTAATTGCTTTTCCTACCCAACCAGCTCCTTTTGCATATTTTCCAAGCTTAGCAGTAGTCCTTACATAATCACTTCGTAGCCCTATCAAAGATCCTACTGATCTACCTGCATAAGCAGTACTCCTCCTGACTCCTAAATTATCAATCCAATAGCCACTATTATAGAGACTTGTACGTTGTTTAACAACAGATTCTAATCCTTTTTCCATAGTAGTTGCACTCCAATCAGCCCAGTTTTTATAGGCATCTAATGGAATATCACCATTTTTAACTGTTATTGAATTCAATACGCCCAGATGATATTCTCCATAAACATCATTATTTGTAGAATACCCTTTAATAAATTCTGGATTTCCCGTCCAAAAGGTAAGATTTCCATTTTCTTCAATATTAATATCAAGTCCTCTTGCTTTCCAGCCTGCCAAAAGCTCATTTAGTAGATAACTATTATTATTTGATGGTGAATACAAAGAGCCAAATCCATAACTACTTGCGCCACCCTCATAAGCACTACCACCGCCACCACTAAAACCTGTATCTATAGATCCAAAAGCTGGACCTCCTCTTCCTACCCAACTTGGATTGATCCAGGTTGAAGGAGCGTCTGGTCTTGCATCACTAGGCATTGCAAACTGACGAGGCTGCATCCCATCAGGGTCTATAAAGCTTATCGGGTTATTAAAGGCATAGTTATAAGGAGAATATCTTCTCATGGCTTCTGCCATTGGATCTATCACGCCCCATCTTCCTAAATCTGGCATATACATCCTCGCTCCAAAATCATACATTCCCGTTTCCTGAAGTTCTTTGCCTCCAAATTTATAGGAATGATAATTGGAAAAAAGAGATTTTCCGCCTCCGATATGGTTGAGCCCAAAAGGATAATAGTTGTTGGCTCCGGTAATTTCAGGAGCACCTGCGCTGTTTCTTGCGAAACTGACTCTCACATTTCCAAGATGGTCTTTATACTGGTAAATATAACGGTTTTCCGTGAAACTGTAAAAGCCTTCTGCGGTTGGGACAAAATCTAATGTCCATTTTGGTCCGCCGGGAATAACAGGTCCAATCACTTTTCTGTAGGCCTGCTCTTCATAGGCGCTTTCGGTTTTACAGGTCAGGCATCCTTGTCCGTCATCAATATTGGTATACTGAAAGCCATCCAGATAATCGGTAGTCTGTATTCTCAGAAGTCCCATATACGCCTGCTGAACAGATGTTTTTCGAAGTTTTACTCCACCAGCTCCGTAGATATGATTGATATTCGTGGTAGATACTTTTCCGGCGGCATTTGTCACCGAAATAGATAACTGATTCTGCAGATCTAATACATTATATCCAATCGTCTGAATTCCCTTATCTTTCATATTGATCATATTCCCGTTCAGGTCATAATCAATCGTGTTGTTTCCCCCTTCATAGCCGGTATCGTTCAATGCGTTTTCAATGACTTTATCCAGACGGTTTCCGGTGTACTGGTATACGAGGTCATCTACCTGAGTGGCCGTGGTTCCTGTTACCGGGAAAGCATTCCTTTTCAGGGTTTTGATGTTTCCGTTCAGATCATAGGTCGCATATTCGTTATAATAATTGTTATACGGGTTGGTTGTATTCGGTTCTGTATATACGGCGTCCTTTAACCTGTTTAAAGCATCGTAGGTATAAGAATATCTTTTCAGCACGCCATCTGATGCAGACTTCCAGTCGATTTCTGAGATATTCCCGTTGCTTTTCCCCGGAGCAATATTGGTATAGGCCGGATTCTGGTATTTCAGAGGGGACCACAATATAAAACCGTAATAATAAGTATATTAAAGTATTACGGTTTTTGTTTTGTGGTTTTTCCCAACAATAAAAAGTTTGTTTATTATAGGGAACTACAAACAAATATTTATTAATGGTTGGTTTTTAAAATATTACCATATTTGTACCATCAATTGTAATTTTATTTTCCAATTTTTTTTGTGAATTTGAAGACTTCCCTGTTTGGTAAACTTCCCTGTTTTTACAAAGTATAGTTCAATGAGTCTAAAGCCTTTTTATTAAATTTATAAATCATAAAGTTTCTCGTATTCATAATTTCGTAATCTTTCGTTTTATCTAAAAACTTCTTTTTTGACACATCAAAAATATTAAACTGTAAACTATCTGCCATGGTTTCTGGATAACTAGAGACCGTTTTATCTAAATCAACTATACAGTTTAAATCAATTGAACTTTTGGGCAAAACAAAAATATCTTCATCATTTATAAATTTTAGATTTAATGTATCTTTTTTATAAATAAATTTATACTTTTCAATAATATCTTTTGTCTTTATTCTAAGGGTATCATTAGAACTATTAGATAAATATAGAAAATTCTCACAATACACTTTCATTCTATAATCATTGTCATTTTTTTTATAAACAACATACTGATAGTGTATTTTACATTCATAGTCATTCTTCTTACATGAGAATAAAGTTATTAAACAAATAAAACTTTTAATTACCAGTTGCCCCATTTTTAACATCTTTATAGTTATTAAGTATTAATTTTTGATATTGTAGTGTTGTCATTCTAAAAATAGGAGAATTAATTTGATTTTTATATAAAATTAAATGTTCATTTCTTTGAGCTGTAGCAGAATTATCAATTGGTGATTTCATATTTACAGTTAAATGGCTAATTTTTCCTCCTTCATGTTCTAGAGTACTTATAAAATTATATTTATTATTTAAAAAAGAATTAATATGTCCATTGGTAACAGTTATATTAACTGTTTGATTTTCTTTGATTGTTGACATTACTCCTTTATAAGAATAACTTCCACCATTAAATGTATTATAAGTTCCACTTTTTAGATCTGGTTGCCCGCCTATCCATTGCTGACCATTCCAAACTGAGCCAGAGAACTGCCCATTTCTAAGGTTTTTCAAGTCTACTCCTGCGGCAGAAGAATAATATTTTGCTATATTTTGGAGAATAAAAAAATTATCTTTATCAAAATAATAATCTTTTAATTGCGCAGACAACCAAGGTGCTGTATTTAAACCTCCTGTAATGGGATTTTGAAAATCAATAACAATATTATTAGAAATTTTATTATCAGTATATAAAAACTGTCCAAACTGATTAAAATGATCATCAGGTGGATAATTAAAATTAAACCTCGAAAAGTTTGGTTTATAATCTGGATTCATCAGTTTTTTAAACTTCTCTACGGCATCCTCTCCTTCATAATATTCCACACCATCAATACCACCACCTCCATCAGATCCTAAAACAGCTTCATAATTACCTTCGGCTCCCCCACCTCTACCTAGCCAGCCAGGATTTATCCATCCGGAGGTCGCATCCGGACGAGCATCGGATATCATCGCAAACTGACGAGGCTGCATCCCATCCGGATCTATAAAGCTTATCGGGTTATTGAAAGCATAGTTATAAGGAGAATATCTTCTCATCGCTTCTGCCATAGGATCTATCACACCCCATCTGCCAAGATCAGGCATATACATCCTCGCTCCAAAATCATACATTCCCGTTTCCTGAAGTTCTTTGCCCCCAAATTTATAGGAATGATAATTGGAGAATGAAGACATATTTCCTCCTCCGATATGGTTAAGACCAAAAGGATAATAGTTGTTGGTTCCGGTAATTTCAGGAGCACCTGCGCTGTTTCTTGCGAAACTTACCCTCACTGAACTGCGTTCGCAGTCTTCGCAAAAGCTTCTCTTTTACTTGTTTATCAAGGTGGTCTTTGTACTGGTAAATATAACAGTTTTTATGAAGTGTAAATTACAAAAGCCACTGCAATTGCAGTGGCTTTTAATGTTAGAAATTAAAGATCAAAGATCTTTATTGAGAAAGCTTATATATTAATATCCGTCATATCTAATTACAAATACCCAAAATAATACACAAAAAATAACAAATCCTAAAGCAATTCTTCTGGACTCTTTTACAACATTTTTATTTGCATAAAAGGTATTAATCTTTTCTGTCAAATCATCATCACCTATAAATTTGGAAGTTAAGAGTAATTGAAAATATGCTAAACCAATTAAAAAGGGATAGAAATATATTTTGGGTGGAACACCGATGGTTTTATCGATGAGCATCAACATAGGAAACTCTAATAAAAAAAGTAAAACTCCACCAAGCGTAATTATTGAGTAAAAATTTTTATTGTTATGCGCTTTATAATAAATATGGGTTTGCAAATAGCACTCATAATAAGCATATAAATATGCATTTCTTATTTTTTCTTTCATTTTTAAGGATTTAAATAATCATATTTGTTACTTCCTCTTTCCATAGCACCCCATGTCCAAATATTCCAATAATTTACATCGGTATTATCAATTCCTACAGCTATAGCAGGACCTACATAAGGAATATAGCCAGACAAAAAACTTGTAATTCCTCTTGAAACATATCCTGGATGATGTGATTCATAAAATTGAGCCACAGAAATTCCTAATCCTGCAAATGCAATTCCTTTTACTACTTTAGAACTATTTAAAGCATTAATAGCCTTTACATTTTTCATAAATTTCACACCAGAAATATATTTATTTCCATTTAAATAACCATTGCTTCTATATAAATTATAAGTTTTGAAAATATTAGGCGTTTTTATCATCTTCCCTGCATTTACAAAATCGTTTGATACTTGAGCAGTAGTACCTAAAGTAATTCCAATTCCATTTGTCATATAAGATTGTGCAGTACTTGCACCATTTAATAATCCCCAATAATCATTATTATCTAGTCCATTCCAACTGCTTCCTCCTTGGGTAATATTTAGGATATTAAGCTCCCCAATACCCTTTACATTTGAATTGGCATCTTTATAATCTTTCCACCAATAAAAATCTCCATTTTTGTTTCTTTCTATTTTTTTTCCTAATTTCTTTTCCCATATAGATATAATATCATTAAGCAAATCATTATCGTCTGTTCCATTTGATTGTGGATATAAAGAGCCAAATCCATAACTACCTCCATATCCTGTTTCTATAGATCCAAAAGCCGCATCTCCTCTTCCTAACCAGTTAGGATTGATCCAGCCTGAAGGAGCATCCGGTCTTGTATCAGTTGGCATGGCAAACTGACGAGGCTGCATTCCGTCGGGATCAATAAAGCTTATTGGGTTATTGAAAGCATAGTTATAAGGAGAATACCTTCTCATGGCTTCTGCCATTGGATCTATCACGCCCCATCTTCCTAAATCTGGCATATACATCCTTGCTCCAAAATCATACATTCCTGTCTCCTGAAGTTCTTTGCCTCCAAATTTATAGGAATGGTAATTGGAAAAAGGAGATTTTCCGCCTCCAATATGGTTGAGCCCAAAAGGATAATAATTATTGGTTCCGGTAATTTCAGGAGCGCCTGCGCTGTTTCTGACGAAACTTACTCTTACTGAACTACATTCGCAGTCTTCGTAAAAGCTTCTCGTTTACTCGTCTTTACTCGTCCGTCAAGATGGTCTTTGTACTGGTAAATATAACTTTTTTTATAGATAAAGCCACTGTAGTACAGTGGCTTTATCTTTATCCAAGGACACGAGCAAGATGCTCTCGCAAGCAGGGATCTATTTAATTATTTTTTCGGGAAAAAACTCTTTGAAATCCATTGCTATAATTATTGGATCACAAGCTTTTACATTACTATTTTTATTTACTTTAGAGACATTATTTAAAATATCATCTATACTCTCAAAAATAATATTACCTTTTACATCAACGTCTAATACATTACAATAATTTTTACAATCTTGTATTTTAATTATTGAAGTAAATACATTGTTGCTAGGTGGAGGTAGAGGCACATAAGAATACTTCATTAAATACTCGTAATTTAAATCTTTACCAACTATAATCATTGAAGGAATAAACATATAATTATCATGAGCACCTGTATATAATCTAATATTATAGACTGATTTTTTCTTCTGTTCAATACTTTGTTTAAAAAGAGTAAGTATTCCTTTATTATATTTTTTAGAAAAGAAGATTAGATTTACCGGATCAATACTTCTTAATTTTTTATCAAAATCAAATCTTTTTCTATCTAAAATATAATATACATCATAATTTTTGTCTTCAAATATTTTTATGATATTTCCCTTTTCTGTTTTTAAATTAATCGAAAATTCTTTATTCTCTATATCAGCCATTCTCATTTGAGAAAAGACTTTAATACTAATAGCTAAAGCTAATAATATTAATAATTTATTTAATTGTTTTAACTCCATATTTTGTCATTATAATATTAAAATTCCTTTGAAAAGCATCACCATCTTTATATCTAACCCATCCATTTATATAATTATTTTTAGAAGTTTGATTATAATTTATAAAATTATCAAATGGAATAGTTCCAAGCTGCATGAATCCTTTCGTGTGGTTGAAAAATAATAATTTCATTCAAAAGTCTTTTTTCATCAGGATAACCAAGTACCCAGCATATTTGTAATTTATATCCTGTAGTACCTGTTTTATGTAAAGATACAAAATGAGCTAGTCTACAAAAATGCCACGAGAAAGGATTCACGCGGCAGCGGAGTTTCTAAAAAAAGGTTTAAAGAGTATTTACAGAAAAATATTGCTTCACGTTAGTTTCGTTTCCCAATTGGAAACGAAACTACTTTATAAACACAAAACCCACCACATTGCGGTGGGTTTATTATTCAATTTAACGAGCAAGATGCTCGAACCTGCAGGTCTCTTCTTAATCAATCAATTGAATCCATACTTGTAAATTCGTTTTCATCAATTTCACGCTCTAAGTATCCAATAACTTTATCCCAATTTTCACTCAGAAAAAACATACCATAATATTTTTTCCCTAACAAACTTACAAACCTCAATTTACTATTAGAATAATTTTCCAAACTTAGTATTAGACTACCTATTTCTTGTGATAAATTATCATTACCATTTCTTGTAGCGTTATATTGTCTAATTTTATATACTCCTATTAAGTTATCTCTGTCGAAGTTATCACTATTGCTGATTTTAATTTTATATTGGTCAATATTACCTAAGAAATTTCTTTCTTTTTTAATTAATTTAAAAATGTCTTCTGATGTTAACATATAGATTATTTTATTTTGATCTTGGTAAAACATATTGAACTTTAGCTCCATATGTAACCCCAGGTACAAGCCATTCAGATTCACTTGATGTGAAAGGATTTGGAACAGCTTGCCCTGTGGTAAATGTTTTAGACATAATAATCCCAGGAACTCCATTTGTGTAAAATGCATTACCCGTTGCGAAATCTCTTGCAACATTTATATCACTCGTCCAACTAGTCCAAATGCTAAGATTATCTCCTCCAGCGTGTAATTCCATATCCCTATGAGGGCCAAAAGTTGTAGCAACTTGTCTAAATCCTCCAGGTATCGCAACTCCCTGCATTGCTTCAAAATACATAGAGCCTTTAGCTTTTGAAGAAACTCCTCTATACAGTAATATACTATTACGATTTATATCTCCTGTTGTGATAGGTACATCCAATGGCAAATCTCTTGTCCAATTATATTCAGCATCTTTCATCATTGTAGGCATTAAAATAGCCCCTAAAGTTGCTGCCCCAATAGACGCTCCTGCTATGCCAATACCTGCTCTCGCACCTATATAATATTCTGCTGTTGTTAATCGAGCTGCTTCTCCAACTTCAATTGTTCTATGTAAGGTTGCTGCAATAGCTGCATTACCTTTCCCAACTAGTCCACTAAAGAAATTTCCAATTCTTTGAAGAAAATTTGTTTTTTTATTTTTAGGTCGAGGAGTCGGATCACCACCCGATATTAAAGCTGAAAAAGCATCTCTCGCCTCACTTCCGGTGTATACAGTTCCATACTCACTTTCATAAACACTGCCACCGCCACCAGATCCTAAAGTAGCTCCATAATTTATACCATCACTTGTTCCTCTACCTAACCATCCCGGATTTGTCCATCCAGAGGTTGTATCCGGACGAGCATCGGATATCATCGCAAACTGATGCATGGGCGCCATCCCATCCGGATCTATAAAGCTTATCGGATTATTGAAAGCATAGTTATAAGGAGAATATCTTCTCATGGCTTCTGCCATAGGATCTATGACACCCCATCTACCCAGATCAGGCATATACATCCTTGCTCCAAAATCATACATTCCTGTCTCCTGAAGCTCTTTACCTCCAAATTTATAGGAATGATAATTGGAAAAAGGAGATTTTCCGCCTCCGATATGGTTGAGCCCAAAAGGATAATAATTATTGGTTCCGGTAATTTCAGGAGCGCCTGCGCTGTTTCTGGCGAAACTTACCCTCACATTTCCAAGGTGGTCTTTGTACTGGTAAATATAACGGTTTTCCGTGAAACTGTAAAAGCCTTCTGCGGTAGGGATAAAATCCAGTGTCCATTTTGGTCCGCCGGGGATAACAGGACCGATCACTTTTCTGTAGGCCTGCTCTTCGTATGCGCTTTCAGTTTTACAGGTCAGGCATCCCTGTCCGTCATCAATATTGGTATACTGAAAGCCATCCAGATAATCGGTGGTCTGTATTCTCGGAAGTCCCATATACGCCTGCTGAACAGATGTTTTTCTAAGTTTTGTCCCACCAGCTCCGTAGATATGATTGATATTCGTGGTAGATACTTTTCCGGCGGCATTTGTCACCGAAATAGATAGCTGATTCTGCAGATCTAATACATTATATCCAATCGTCTGAATTCCCTTATCTTTCATATTGATCATATTCCCGTTCAGGTCATAATCAATCGTGTTGTTTCCCCCTTCATAGCCGGTATCGTTCAATGCGTTTTCAATGACTTTATCCAGACGGTTTCCGGTGTACTGGTATACGAGGTCATCTACCTGGGTGGCCGTGGTTCCTGTTACCGGGAAAGCATTCCTTTTCAGGGTTTTGATGTTTCCGTTCAGATCATAGGTTGCATATTCGTTGTAATAATTGTTATACGGGTTGGTTGTATTCGGTTCTGTATAGACCGCGTCTTTTAACCTGTTTAAAGCATCATAGGTATAAGAATATCTTTTCAGCACGCCGTCTGAAGCAGATTTCCAGTCGATTTCCGAGATATTCCCGTTGCTTTTTCCGGGAGCAATATTGGTATAGGCCGGATTCTGGTATTTCAGTTCATAGCCAAACAACTTATTTCCCAATGCTGCCGGGTCATTTATTTTGATAAGAGCTCCCCGGATGTCATACTGATAATCCATGCTCTCCAGACCATTTCCTACTTTTTTGTTGGTGATCTGTGACAACTCATTATAGGTATTTTCCGACAGGATTTCTACCGGTTTACTATCCACCTGATGACGATGTCTGATCACTCTGTTCTGGTTATCAAAATCAAAACTCTGAGCAATGACTTTTTCCGTATCGGTATTCAGTCTTTTATGGTATACTTTAGATTGTTGGGTAACTCCCGCAAAATCCAGCTCAGTCTCGGTACGGGTATATCCGCCCAAATGGTTAATAGCATAGGTGCTGATCAACCTTCCTTTCGCATCGTAATAGGCATAGTTCTTCGTCCAGTTATCGTCCTCAATATTTTTGACCAGACTTAAGGTAGGCATGGCCTTCGTATTGACAGGAGCATTCCCGGTATCGGAAATAACAGGCTTTCCTAACACCGAAGAAGGGAAAGGCGGATTAAAACTGTAGGCAGGATAGGTGTCGTAATAATTAATGGATAATAACGCAACCCATGTCGGGGATTTGGGATAGCTTCCTTCGGGATTACCATAGTATACATCCATTCCCTGTCTGTTAAACATAACAGTAGGAATTCGGGTCACATTATTAGATCCCTGAAGGTCTGCCAGATATTGTTCCGTAGCTCTGGCGCTTCCCGTACTGATTCCGGTAATAGCGACTCTTCCAAACTGGTCATATTTGGTGTAGAGCCATTGTCCTTTTTGCCTTAAGTTGGCATCCTGAGTGGCCACCAGCCTGTCCTGTTGATCGTAGATCATATATTCCCAGCCTTTTCCGGGAACTTTTTTCTCTACGAGTCTTCCCAGTCCGTCATAGCGGTATTGATAACACAGGTTATCCAATATTGTCTGATCCGGCGCAGCAGTACTTACCGCCAATGGAGGAATAACATAAGTCAACTGTCCGTACTCATTGTAGAGGTAATAGGTATCTGCATTCCGGGAACCGTCATTTTTTCTGACCAGGATGGTTTCTCCTTTTCCGTTTTTAAACTCCATACTCATATTTCCATCCGGATCGGTGACGGTATTTTTCCCTAATTGATTGGCTGAGTAAAAAACAGGTTGGGCAATGGTAGTTTCCGTTCTTCCATCCACCCATGAGGTAGTCACCGTATATTTTCTGACTTCATTGTCATTATTGGTTCCATATCCTATATTGACAGGTTTCTGAGACCAGGTATTTCCTGCAGGTACCACCTGGTTGACACGCCCTGCAAAAAGGACATCATATTTTTTTTCCGTATAGATTTTTTCATTGCCATAGCCTGCCGAAGGCGCATTCGCTAAAGGATCAGCGTAAAGAGCCCCGTTCTGGCTTCCGTTCTGAGGAACAGGAAAATAGTTTTTAGCCTGTCTTCCCTTAGCATCATATTCCACAGGTAATACCACATCTCTTCCCAGAGGCGTCGCTTTGATGGCGACTGACTGGATGGGTCTTCCCAACCCGTCAAAATACTGTACCGATTCTGATTTTTTATTACAGTCTCCATCCATACAGGTTTTGCTGTAGACATAGTTCTCATTGGTGCTGAGATTGGTTTGTGCAAAAGAAATTCCTGCTACAAACAAGAGGCTGAATCCTGATATAATTTTTTTCATAGTGTTAGTGTTTGTAGTTATACTGGTTTTCCTGCAAGGTTTTTCCTTCTGAATCCTTTACTTTAATTAATCTTCCCGCGGTATCATATACATTGGTTGTTCTGATTCCATTGGCTGATATAGAATTGGTCACCCCTACTAAAGGATCATAGGTTGAAGTGGTGATTCCATAGTCTTTCAGAGCAGGATCTTGTCTTAAAGTTTCCAGTGCCTGAAGCAATGCCGGTTCGTTCGCCGGATTATTATTATCAGCATCTGATGCGGTGATGGCAGCGGTAACACTGGATAAAGAAGCGATTTGAGCATAAGAAGCTCCTGCAATCACGGCAATAGGAACGGTCTGGTTATAGCCCCAGATGGTGGTACTCGGAATTCCGTTTTTTCCGGTGGCCTGTACCAGGTTTCCTTTACTGTCGTAGACATCAAGGGTCGAAGTCGTCACCGGAGCCTGGGTTTGTCTGTTATAGCCAATAACAGAGCTTGGATATAAATGGGACCCGTTATCAAATTTTGTTTCAGACTTTCCGATTGTTTTTCCGTTTTCCTTAATTTCTGATTCCAGTAACACCCCCGTCATATTGGCTTCCAGTAATCTGGTGTGGTTTTTATCCTGAGCATATTGATAGAACGTTTCTGTTACCGTTCCGTCAGGAGCGATACTTTTGGAACTGGAAGGTTTGAAATTGTCTGCTCTCACATTATTTTCCCCTGAACTTTGCAGGAATGAAGATGCGGTACCGGAAGGATACGCTACAGAACTTGTTTTGGTCTGACTGGTAAATGCAGGTTTGGAAAAACCTTTGTCTTCTCCTATCACATAGGCATTATCATCTACCTCTGTGAAAGTGTAATTATACTCATCTTTTGCCAGTAACTGATTGCTATCGCTATAGACTTCTTTCTTTTCTACCAACCCTGAATTAACAATGTTATTATAAGGCCAAAAATAAAGCGTCTTTCCATCCTTTGTATAAGAATAAGGCGGATAATCTCTTTGAAGTTTAAAATAATACTTCGTATAACCTTTTCCTGAATCTTCAGTTACCTTAACATTCCTATACATTACATTACTTATTTGATACTCCCCACTTGAAGCATTAGGTATCGAAAAATGATCGTAATTATAAGCAACCGACTGAACAGGTATAGTATTTCCCACATCAGCATATCTTTTAATTGACCTGATCCTATGGCCACCAGCAGAGGTTCTACTTTTGTAAGGTCCCGGTACAGTTACCAATTCCGAAAGAAAGACACCTCCTTTACCCCCAACAGAAGGAACATTAAGGATAAGTGTATATTGTCCCGGATAATTATAAAATTTAGTTTTTATAAAATCCTGATTCGTAGCTACGATTTCTGTCCCTCTTTTTAAGGTATATGTTATCCATTGATCTTTTGGCAGAGGCTTCGGAGGAATAGGTAGTCCGGTTCTTGGATCAATAATTTCAGGGTTGTCAATATAATAATCAATCCCTCCGGTAAGCCAGAATGCTTTTTTCTTTGCCGAATCGCCTGATACAGTAAAATTATAAGTCAAAGATTGATTGGTATCCATATCCAAGTACGGATATTCCTTAATGTACTGAGCACATGGATCCAGGATACCATTAAAATCACCATCCAAAGATGCCAGATAGGTAGCAGAATTCCTGTCACGATACACTTCACCTGTTTCATAGGTGTATTCAGTCACCCCTTTGGCAGGATGGATTATTTTGTTAAGAATACCGGCAGGACGCGTTAAATCACCTCCACCACAAGCTGACCCTTGAATATAAGTATAATCCAACGGGTTATATTGAAAAGATGTCTCTTCTATAACTGTTTGCCCATCCATCTTTTTCACTCTTTCAAGTTGCCTTCTCTTCTTTTTTGTATCAATAGTACCTAAAGGAAGAGGATAAGAATACTCAAATACATACTCTGCAGTTTTACCGTACTTATTATTCAGAATAATTTTTTTGATACTGAATGGATCATTTATTGTTTTTTCAAGCGTTTCATCATGGTCATATACAATCGCTATATTCCCGAAAGCTGTATTTATTTTTTCCAACTGACAGGTCTTATAAAGCAGCGCCCCATTTTTATCGGTCTTTGATTCTTTCTTATATAAAAATCCGGATAATTCCACTCCATTAGTATCTGTAATCCTCGTTAAATAAAAAGCAGATTTATATTCTGTTCCCCAAAGTCCTTTTTCATCATATGAACTATCATATACAACTGCCGTAGAGTAATCATTAAAGTAATAAGAATTTCCCTGATCATCTGTAATAGTAAAAGAATCAACCACTAAAGTCGCCGGATTATTTTGTTTTGTATAAGATATCTTGACATGATTCAAAGGAGTAAGATCAATAATCTTAAAAGTGTTCTGCTGAATATCTCTTTCTATTTTAAATTTCCCTGATAATCCTGGAACATTATAATAGTATTCATCATCAAAAACATTTTTTTCATAATTAGGATTGTTTTGGCTCTGGAATAGTTCATCTACCATTATCCCGTTAATCTGTCTTGAGATAACCCCTCCCTTTGGCATAAACCATCCGGCACCTACCTCTCCTACAGGTTCATCCTGAGCAGTACTAGTAGCGTCATAACTAAGCTGTAAGCTTACCCCTGATCCTCCATTTCCCGGAAGGCTTAATAGCGGTACTGAAATTTCAGGAATTCCCACTGCGACAGATGGCGGATTATCCGTGAAAGAAGCCAGAGAAGCTAAAGAAGGAACCGGATTTCGGGTATCCCCAAAATTGACTCCCTGAAAGTTGTTAAGCTGCCCCATAGCAGTTCCATACCAGAAGGCCAGAACCGCAGCATAAAAGTAAGTTTTCTTCATCGTGTTTATTTTTTAATCAGCTTAGCATTGGCTGTTTTGTTGGTATCCGTTTTTATCGTAACCAGGTAAGCTCCCTGCACCAGTGCCTGAGTATTTATTTTAGTCACTTTATTCTTCGTTTTAAGATTCTGAAGCTGTCTTCCACTCA
>NZ_PPED02000069.1 GCF_002899825.2 Chryseobacterium phosphatilyticum | reverse complement strand
GTCAAGCGCTAGTTTAGATGCATTTGTTGGAGTATTTGGCTTTGATCAGCAAGGGATAGCTGTTGGGGCATCTTCATCTATATATGCCAGTTATTCGGCCGCCTCGAATAACAGACGTCGCGGCTATTACGCAGATGGATCTTCACAGATTTTTGCGAAAAACTTGTCAGCTGGTGGCAACTATCTCGACGGTGTAATAGGCGACAATGCATCTAATATTGTTGCCTCGTCGAACTCCGCCGCAGTCGGAAATGGTGGCTTCGGGGTGTTTTCACAAAATGGTTCGATGGTGGATTTTGGAACAGGTATCATAAAAGCGAATATTTCTGGCGGGTTAAGAGTACAGAACGGTAGCACCGTCCAAACCACTAACGCCATCTCCTCACCTGCGGGAGTTGCCCCCGGTTCAGACGGGGTAGTCGCTCGAAATGGTGGTACTGCTATTCTTGACGGGGCTGATGTCGATGGCTCCAAAACTGGCATATCAGCTT
>NZ_PPED02000068.1 GCF_002899825.2 Chryseobacterium phosphatilyticum | reverse complement strand
CTGGTGGCAGGACGAGGCCCGCGTCGGCCAGAAGAACACGGCGCCGCGGCGCTGGGCGCGCAAGGGCAGCCGGCCCGCAGCCCCAAAGGATCAGCGCACAGCTTCCGCCTACATCTTCGGGGCGATCTGCCCCGAGAAGGGCAAGGGCGCCGGCCTCGTCCTGCCCCGCTGCGCCACGCCGGCCATGAACGCGCATCTGACCGAAATCAGCCGCGCCGTCGATCCCGGCGCGCACGCCGTCCTGATCCTCGACGGCGCCGGCTGGCATGTTGCCGCCGATCTCGTCGTGCCCGACAACATCACCTTACTGACGCTGCCCGCGCATGCGCCCGAACTCAACCCGGTCGAGAATGTCTGGCAGTTCCTGCGCGAGAACTGGCTCGGCGACCGGATCTTCGACTCCTATGAGGACATCCTCGATCAGTGCTGCGACGCCTGGAACAAGCTCGTCGCACAGCCCTGGACAATCATGTCCCTCGGACTGCGCCAGTG
>NZ_PPED02000067.1 GCF_002899825.2 Chryseobacterium phosphatilyticum | reverse complement strand
TCGGTGCGGTGATCTTCGGCTGGTTCACCGCCGAGATCGGGCGTCAGCCCTACATCGTCTACGGCCAGCTCAAGACGGCGGACGCCCATTCGCCGCTGACGGCCCAGGCGGTGACGACCTCGCTGATCGCCTTCATCGTCGCCTACGCGATCATCTTCGGCTTCGGCAGCTACTATCTCGCCAAGCTGCTGCGCAAAGGCCCCGAGCCGTTCGAGCCCTCGGTGCAGGGCGAGGATGTCGGCCGCAAGCCCAAGCGTCCCCTCTCGGCGCTGGACGAGAAGCTGGAGCCGCGCTCGATCTAGAGCGTCGTTCCGGTAAAGCGTCAGCCGGCGTGTCGGAACCTTGGTTCGGAGACGCCCGCTCGATGCACGGGTCGAATAGGACTCCGGGCCGTTAGGCCCGGGCGGCGTGGGCGGTGTGGCGGGCCGGGCTGCGCGGCGCCTCGGTGTCGAGCACCGGGGCGAGACCGAGCTGGCGGGCGAGGGTGACGAG
>NZ_PPED02000066.1 GCF_002899825.2 Chryseobacterium phosphatilyticum | reverse complement strand
GAAAACCGCCTTGGTGCGCTTCGCAACGGAAGAGCGTTCTAACTCCAACGTCAAAAAGGAAAACTGGCTTTCTGTTGTCCGCTTTCAGTACAGCGGTGCTCCCATGCGGAATGAATACCGCTTTGAAAATCCGCTTGGTTTTCAGGTGACGGAGTATCGCCGCGACCAAGAGTCGGTTCAGGCGGACGGGGAGGGTTTTAGGGCTGCATAGATGACCTATCTTCCTCGCCGAGCGCATTCGGCGGGAGGTGGGTCATGGGTCTGCAGTGCAAGCGTTGTGGCAGTGAGGAGCACGTCAAAAATGGGCTGATGCGCTCCAAGCAGCGGTATCGGTGCAAGGCCTGTGGCCTGAACTTCACCGACACGCCCGCCCGCGGCAAGCCGCTGGCCATGAAGGCCACCGCGGTCCTGCTGTATGTCAGCGGCTTGTCGATGAACCGCACCGCCAAGCTGCTCGGTGTCTCGACACCGACGATCCAGGCTTGGCTGGAACAGTTCGC
>NZ_PPED02000065.1 GCF_002899825.2 Chryseobacterium phosphatilyticum | reverse complement strand
GGGGTGGGTCACGGGGGTTTCGGATCGCGACAGCGTCGTGCTCGCGCGGCTGCCGGAAATACCCGGCGTGGTCGGGAATCCCCGGCTCGCGACCCTGCGCCAAACGGCGACCGGCACGCCCGGCGTCTGGGAGGGGCGCGACCGCGACTTCAAGCCCGTCACCGTCGTCGAGGCACGCTCGCGGCTCAACGGCTGGACCGTGGGGGCGAGCATCCCGCGCGAACTGGTCGAGGCGCGGCTGCGGCGCTGGATCTGGGCCTTCGGCGGCTTCGGCCTTCTCGTGCTCGCCACCTCCTCGGTGCTCGCCGTCCACCTGTGGTCGCGGGTATCGAAGCCCCTGCGCCAACTCGCGGCGACGGGGCCGGCCCTCGCGCGAGGGCAGGCAATCCCGCGGATCGCCTCGCCGATCCACGAGATCCGCCGCCTTGCCGACGTGCTCTCGGAAGCCTCGCTGCGGCTGCGCACCCGCAGCGAGGAGCGCGACCGGGCACTCGCCGAGAC
>NZ_PPED02000064.1 GCF_002899825.2 Chryseobacterium phosphatilyticum | reverse complement strand
ATGCACAAGATCCACGACGCGCCGGGCTGGGTCGCCGCCTCGCCCTTCGTGATGCTGGTGATCGGCTTCCTGCTGGCCTTCTGGATGTATCTGCGCCGGCCCGATCTGCCGCATCGCCTCGCGGAGTCGCAGCCGATCCTGTACCGCTTCCTGCTCAACAAGTGGTACTTCGACGAGATCTACGACCGGATCTTCGTCCGGCCGGCCAAGAACTTCGGCCTGTTCCTCTGGAAGGAGGGTGACGGGCGCGTCATCGACGGCCTCGGCCCCGACGGCATCTCGGCCCGGGTGGTGGACATCACCCGCGGCGTGGTCCGCCTCCAGACCGGCTACGTCTACCACTACGCCTTCGTGATGCTCGTCGGGGTCGCCGGCCTGATCACGTGGTACCTCGTCTCCGGCGTGCCTGGGGGGACCCACTGATGCTCGGCCTCGGCATTCTCTCCGGGCTTCTGATCGTCCCGCTCGCGGGCGCCGCCTTCATCCTCACCCTGGGTGAGG
>NZ_PPED02000063.1 GCF_002899825.2 Chryseobacterium phosphatilyticum | reverse complement strand
GTGAGGATCCTGTAAGGGTTCCGGATCTTCAGGAATAGATCAGCTGTACACTTTCCCAGGGCAGAGCTTCCGGTGTTGATCCTGGCGCAACCGGGCGAGTGGAATTACGGAACCGGATCCGGTTCACCTGGTTAATATTTCTTTCTTCAGCTTTAGGAGTTTGTGAGGATCTTGTAAGGGTTCCGGATTTTCAGGAATAGATCAGCTGTACACTTTCCCAGGGCAGAGCTTCCGGTGTTGATCCTGGCGCAACCGGGCGAGTGGAATTACGGAACCGGATCCGGTTCACTTGGTTAATATTTCTTTCTTCAGCTTTAGGAGTTTGTGAGGATCCTGTAAGGGTTCCGGATCTTCAGGAATAGATCAGCTGCACTCTTTCCCAGGGCAGAGCTTCCGGTGTTGATCCTGGCGCAACCGGGCGAGTGGAATTACGGAACCGGATCCGGTTCACCTGGTTAATATTTCTTTCTTCAGCTTTAGGAGTTTGTGAGGATCTTGTAA
>NZ_PPED02000062.1 GCF_002899825.2 Chryseobacterium phosphatilyticum | reverse complement strand
CTTCTGAGTGGTCCATCGACTATGACAGTCTGGATCAAGGAAGGGACGACGAATGCCTGCCAAGAAGCACAAGCCCGAGGAGATCATCGGGAAGCTGCGTGAGGTTGAAATCGTGCTGGGCCAGGGCGGGACAACCGCGGAGGCATGCCGGCGGATCGCGGTCAGCGAGCAGACTTACTACCGCTGGCGCAAAGAGTATGGCGGCCTGAAGACGGATCAGGCTCGGCGGATGAAGGACCTGGAGAAGGAGAACCTGCGGCTGCGCCGTGCGATCTCCGACCTCACACTGGACAAGCTGATCCTGCAGGAGGCGGCACGGGGAAACTTCTGAGCCCCGCACGGCGTCGGCGCTGCATCGATCAGGTGAAGGAGACGCTGGATGTATCCGAGCGACGCGTGTGCCGCGTGCTCGGGCAGCATCGGTCGACGCAGCGCAAGGTGCCGTGCGGGGCAGATGACGAACAGGCGCTGACCGAGGACATCATCGAGTTGGCCAAGCAATAC
>NZ_PPED02000061.1 GCF_002899825.2 Chryseobacterium phosphatilyticum | reverse complement strand
CCCTGCCCCGAATGCCTTCCACAAGGCCGCCGACACGGCCGGCAGCTCCACGCGCGCGGCGGCCTCAGCCGCCCGCCGTATCTCGTCCACAAACATGTTCACAGCCCTGTGATGGGCCGCGTCAGGCACAAACGATCTCGTGCGGTACGAAGCGTACCGCTTGACGGCGGGGAGCCGCCGTGAGACCTTCGCGACTGTTCAGGTAGCGAAAGCTCTCACCGATTTCAGAAGCCCTCCCGGTTGGCGCCGTGGGGGCTTCTCTCGTTTTGGGCTGTCAGCGACTCGTTACAGCTATCTCCGGGCGCAGATCGCGCCTTGACGGGTCAGGGTGACGGCCCGGGGGCTGGCCGTCAACATGGTTAAGCCTTCAATCATCATTGCCAGACCCAATGCCCTTTCGCCCGATGGCCCAACCGGGCAAATGGACATTTGCCCGGTTGGGCCATCGGGCTGTTGACCTATTGGGCTCACGCTTCCTTGAGGATTTGCGCTAATGCTCTGGTG
>NZ_PPED02000060.1 GCF_002899825.2 Chryseobacterium phosphatilyticum | reverse complement strand
GAGGCGGTGCGCGGTCGCCCCCTGAGCGAGCGGGCGCAGGAGATTGGCTTCCGCATCGGGCTGGCCTTCGTGCTGATGCTGATGCTGTTCGCCGCCTGGAACGACATCCTCAATCTCGGCGCCTCGCTGAGCCAGCGCGGCACCTGATCCGAGCGCTCTTCCCTACCCCTTCCCGACCCTGTATCGACGGCCCGGCGACCCCGCCGGGCCGTTCGCTTTTGCGGTGAACGCCGCCTTACTACGATCAGAACGCGAACCGGAAAGTCGTGCTCGCGATCATATTTACGCCCTATTCACGCTAATCTGAGATCACGTGAAAAGGTGCTTCGTCGTTAAGTGGCGCGAAGGCCACGACCCCTCAAAATCCCGGTATGTCGGACGGCCGCCGCGTTTGCTTCGTGGGGGAATCCCGATACAAGCGTGGCCGGGACCAGAGGGCGGTGAGCCTTAAGGGCGGCTGCCTGCGGGTGCGAACCCGTGCTGAGACAAAAAGAGACGGGCGATTACAT
>NZ_PPED02000006.1 GCF_002899825.2 Chryseobacterium phosphatilyticum | reverse complement strand
TTCCGAACACAGAAGTTAAGCCCACCAGCGCCGATGGTACTGCTAACGCGGGAGAGTAGGCCGCCGCCAGTTTTTATTTTATTTTTAAAAAGTCCTTTATCGAATGATAAAGGACTTTTTTTGTTTTATCCCTACCCCTAAGAAATGAATAATGAATCACACGGCATTATCCATTTTCAATTCTCAACTTTCAATTATTCTTATCCCACCATATACGACCAAAGATATTACTTTCATTCCCCCCGAAATCGGGGTCTTGCTTCATTTGATTAAGTGCAGCTTGTTGATTTTGAAAATTCAGATTATCTTTTGATGGGGTGGGAATAGCAATTCTCCTGGGCATTGAGAGAGTGATTCCTCCGTCACGTGTGGGAATCTCAAATTTGAGAATGGTATTTATATTAGGCATACCGGTTCTCTTGATAAGTGCCCATACTTCATTGGGTTGTTTGAAATAATTTAAGTATTCTTGTATAATAATTTGCTCAAGGGCCTTGGAAGGATCAAACAGAATCTGGGAATTAGCAAGATAATTATTTATTTCATGATCTTTAATCGAATAATATTTATCTACTGCTGCCTCTTTTGCTATATAATCATAAGTTTTAAAAGAAGCTTTTATACCTTCTATATAAAAAGTCTGAGCATTACCGGAGATGATATTTCTGGTAGCCAACTCTGCTTTTAACAAGGAGTAATCCGCATAAGTTAAGAGTGGAAATATCGCGTTTCCGGTACCTATATTTGTACCTACGGAGTTTTCGGGTCTCCATATTCTATATTGCAATCTTGATATTGTGTCATAGTTTATTCCATTTAATAACCTTTTTGCAGCAGTATAATAACGACTTTTATTGGCTGGAGTCATGTCGGGGCTTACAGGGCCTCCAACATATCTTTGTGTGGTATCCGTTGGTTTCATTAACCCTGCCGCAACAAGTTTATTAATACTTTCTGCAGAATAATCATTTTTTTCGAAAAAGACACGTCTTCTCGGGTCCTGGGTGTCATTCATAAAATCAACCATAGGTTTGGTAGCAGACATTCCTGTTGGATTAAAATTACCATGTTCTGTAAGTCTTCTTGAGCGTAGTGAAAAGTCTTCTGTCATATTACTGATCTCATCTCTGGACAACACCTGTGTGGCAATAGAAATTAGTTTATCAGGATTTCTTTTCATTAATCTTGAGGCTATTTTTAATCTCAGTGAATTCGCAACTTTTTTCCACTTACCCATATCACCTTCAAAGAACAAATCCTTGTTACCTGGTTTTATTTGTATAGATTGCTCTGCTTCTTCAATAGCTGTATATACATCACTTAACTGTTTATCAAATATATCATAAAGTTGTTCCTGTGTTTCATACTTAGGAGTTTGCGTACCTCCATACCGAGCCTGAAACGCTTCAGTATAAGCCAAACTTCCATTTGTATCTGTTACATACCATGCGTAATAGACCTTTAAAATAGTAGCAATACTTTTAATATTAATATATTTTGCTTGCTGATCCGGTGTCATTTGGTTGATTTTATAGATGATATCAGATAATAATCCCCCATGATCACCATAAAAATTATAGTATCTGTGATTCATATTTGAAGCATCATCCATGAATTGTCCGGAATTACCCGTACCGGGAACCAAAGTCTGTGTCCATGGCATAATTCTGCGATAATAATCATAATAGTATTCATAACTGCCATTATATCCTTTTATAATTGCTGTAGGCAGAAGTTCTTCCGGTGTCGCTGTTACCTGATCCAAAGGGTTGGTATTAATTTCAGCAAAATCATTGGTACAGGAGCTAAAAATATAAAGCGACAGAATGAGTATAATTATTTTTTTCATTTAAAGTAAATTTTTAATGAGTGATTAGAAAGAAAAATCCAGATTAAATCCAATATATCTGGACATAGGTGCTCCTCCGTATTCTGCAAAACTTCCTGCACTGTTGGAGTATTTTCCTTCCGGATTAATTCCATCTGGAAGTTTATTATAGATGTAAAATAAATTTCTGCCTATTAAAGAAGCATTTAGACTGTTTAATCCGATAGGTTTGATAAGATCCGTTTTAAAAGAATAGGTCAGCCTTAGTTCCCGGAGAGCTACCCAGGTGTTCTCAAATATAGCCTGTTCGCGAATACCTCCACCCCAGGATGATAAATTATTATAGTATGCCACTGTTCGCACTGGATTTATCCATCCATTGTTGTAAACTTCCTGATAAGTCATGCCGCTTACATCTCTGGTAATCCCTTGCTTATCTTTGATTGTTGTATTTTGGCCAAACACCCCTTCAGGGATTACTCCAAATTGGGTGTTACCATTGGCATCAATATATTTTATTCCTCCTCTTTCTTCGTCTCTGTATTGTAATGTAGAAGGTAAATTTCCGAATTGAACTCCGTAATTGTAGGTGGCAGAAAGAAGATCTCCTCCTACTCTTGCGTCTATTAAGACACTTAAGGATAAGTTTTTATATTTGAAAGTGTTTCTGAAACTGGTTAAAAAATCAGGGGTCAATTTTCCTACAGTTGTATATCCCTGATTTTGATATGAATCTGATCGTAAATAGGAACCATCGGATTTCAATACCTTCATCCCATTTCTTGGATCGTCAATTTTATTTCCGTTAGCATCCAGGGCCTGATATCTCGCATAGGCATATTTGGTCTGTATTAAACCATATTGTTGCCCTGGTATGGCTATACTCTTGACATCAGTTCCCATTCCCCAATTTAAAACATACTCAGTAACTCCCGGGTACAGTTCCAGAATTTTATCTCTGTTCTGAGAAAAGGTAAATGTTGTATTCCACGTGAAATTTGAAGATTTAACAGGAATTGCATTAACAATTACTTCTATCCCTTGATTTTGTAAATTTCCGGCGTTAATTTGCTGTTGGCTTACTCCCGATTCCGGTGGTAAGGACAACGTCAGCAATTGATTAGTTGTGTTGGTCCTGTAAAAAGAAACATCGAAATCTAAACGGTTATTGAAAAAAGCCATATTCAATCCAAATTCAATAGATCTACTCAACTCATTTTTTAAATTACGATTGGCAAGTGAGTTACTGTTAAAGCCTGTTAAGGGGATACGGGATCCATTAGGGGTGTTATAGGCGGAAGGATCACGTCTGTAATAGAGACCAGAACTTGTATTATAAGGTGAAGTATCTCTGCCTACCCAGGCAAGACTCGCTCTCAGGCTTCCAAAACTAATCCACTTTGGAAGTTTAAATGAATTGGAAAATGACCAGTTCCCCACAAAAGAAGGATAGAAATAGCTTAAACTTCCATTGCCATTCGGATAGGCTAGTGTTGAAGACCAGTCATTACGGCCTGTAATATCAATGAAGAGTTGATTTTTCCATGCAAAATTAGCAAATGCATATATGCCCTGAATTCTTTTCGGAGACTGATTACCGTCAGTATAAGAGGTTTCACTTCCTATTGGATCTATTGAATTTTGGATTTGAAAAACTCCCGGGGTATTTAACCCTCCATTCGTCCATTGTCTATGTGCTGTATACCTGGATCTGAAGTCTTCACCACCAATAGAGGCATTGAGTGTTAAATTATCTGTTAGTTTGAAATTTCCACTCAGTAAAAACTTAAGATTGTACTGCTCTTTGGTGCCATCCAGAATACTATAGCCCCCTCCTGTAAAACCAGGGTTTTCTCCCATTATTTTAGATTCGTTAATGAAGCTGTAGTTATTGAAATTACCACTTACCATCAAGTTGAGCCAATCTGTTAATTGAGATTTAAGTTCCAGTCGACCAATGTAATTATTTTCAGTTTGGGTTCTTGTGTTTTGAAAAATATTAAAGTACTTATAGGCCATGTCATAAGGATCGGCAGTTTCTTTTTTCACGCCTCCATTTACCGGATCTAAATAATTATTTCTCCAATAAACTGCATCGAAGCTTCTTGGAATACCATATACATAACTGAAGAGTGGGCTTTCACCCCCGCCCTGAGGCACAGGGTTTCGCCCAAAAGATCTATTATAGTTAATGCTGGCATCGACCTGAAGATATTTACTGAAATCATAAGTGGCACGAAGGAAATAAGCATTTTTAGTAAATTTATTACGGGGAAGAATGCCTTCAACTTCCTGATTGGTGTAACTTAATAAGAATGTAGATTTATCACTCCCACCGGAGAGCTCAAATGCATTTTTCCTGTCCAACCCTACCTGATAAATATCTTTGTAATTGTTTGGTTGTGAATTCCATAATATTGTTCTCCCATCAATATCTCTCACTGGCTGGCCATCAAATTTTGGGCCGTAGCTATAATAATATCTGTTTGGATCAATAAAACGATTTCCATTGGCATCGGTTGAGAAAGTGGGGGTCACTCCAGCTCCAAATTCATTTTGAAGTTTTGGCCCGCTGTACACGTGCTGGGTGGTAAGAGAAGAATTAATTTTGATTCCCAGTCCGTTTCTACTTTTTCCTTTTTTGGTGGTAATGACAATGACTCCGTTAGCTGCACGGGAACCATAGAGCGCTGAAGCTGCTGCTCCTCTTAATACTGTAACCGATTCAAAGACATCTGTATTAAGGTTTTTCATTTCATTACCAAAATCATATCCGGAACCCCAGGAATCTGCCCCGGTTACACTATTATCAATAATAACTCCGTCAACAACAATCAATGGCTGATTATTACCTCCTAATGAAGTATTTCCCCTTATCTGGATTCTGGCACTGGATTGTGGCCCTCCGGAACCTGCGGTAATTTCTACACCAGGAAGTTTTCCTTGAAGGGCTTCCATTGGATTAACTACTCCAGCCTGGGTAATGTCCTTGTTTTCAACTTTAGTAATGGCATACCCTAATTTTCTCTGATCTCTTTTAATACCAAGGGCAGTAACAACAACTTCTTCAATTTGTTTATTTTTTACTGTTGTGTCTTTTTTTACTTTTTGTGCTTTTGTATGATTTGTGGCACCAAGTAAAAAGCAAAGTACAGCTGCTGTATGAAAAGGGCTTATACCTAGTAGTTTCATATTTTGATTTCATCATTTTTGTTAATACTACAATATTAAAAAAATAATTGATTGGAAAGTGATTTGTTTAAATGTAATAAATTGATTTACAGGTAGTAATAATGTAAATGAGATCGTAAAATTGTTTTTTTAATGTATAAAATTCTTTTAATGGAAATATTATCAAAATAAAAGTGGAGTAATTTGTTTTTTTAGTAAAATTTATTTTTTATTCAATGTAATACAATTATTTCTGCTTATTTTGCTTAAAATACTGAGTATTAGCAATATCTGTATATTATTGATTGTTGTGATTTCACTTTTTAAATTTAATAGATGTGATCAATGAAAAATCCCTCTGTCAATGCTTGACAGAGGGATTTTTTAAATTTTAAATCCGAACGTTTTTATCAGACCTGAATAACTCCCAAATTAAACTTTTCTGTAATAGGAGAATGATTAGCAGCCTCAATTCCCATAGAAATCCATTTTCTGGTATCTACCGGATTAATGATAGCATCTGTCCATAATCTGGCTGCTGCATAAGTGGATTCTGTTTGTTTCTGATACCTTTTTGAAATGGTATCCAGAATTTCATTATGTTCTTCTTCGGAAATTTCTTTTCCTTGTTTTTTTAGGGTAGATTCCTGAATCTGCGCAAGCACCTTTGCAGCCTGAGCACCTCCCATTACTGCCAGGTCTGCCCACGGCCATGCAACGATCAGTCTTGGATCATATGCTTTTCCACACATCGCATAATTTCCTGCACCATAAGAATTTCCGGTAATAATAGTAAATTTAGGGACAACAGAATTTGAAACAGCATTTACCATCTTGGCTCCGTCTTTAATGATTCCTCCATGTTCAGACTTAGATCCTACCATAAATCCTGTAACGTCCTGCAAAAAGATTAATGGGATCTTTCTTTGATTACAGTTGGCGATAAATCGGGTCGCTTTATCTGCAGAGTCCGAATAAATGACTCCACCAAACTGCATTTCACCTTTTCCACTCTTTACCAGTTTTCTCTGATTAGCCACTATTCCTACAGACCATCCATCAACTCTGGCAGTGGCACAGATAATACTTTTACCGTAATCTGGTTTATATTCTTCATACTCGGAGTTGTCCACAATACATTTGATAATATCAGAAGTATCATATTGTTCTGCTCTCGAGATTGGCATAATACCAAAAATATTTTCAGGGTTTTCTTTTGGAGGGAAACTTTCAATTCTGTCAAAGCCTGCTTTTTCAGTACTTCCAAGAGACTTCATAATATTTTTAATTCTATTCAGAGCATCTTTATCATCTTTTGCCTTATAATCGGTAACTCCTGAAATAGAACAGTGTGTGGTAGCTCCACCTAATGTTTCATTATCGATGCTTTCTCCGATTGCTGCTTTTACAAGATAGCTTCCTGCGAGGAAAATTGAACCTGTCTTATCAACAATCATGGCTTCATCACTCATAATAGGCAAATAAGCTCCTCCGGCTACACAACTTCCCATCACTGCAGAGATCTGGATAATCCCCATAGAACTCATTTTAGCATTATTTCTGAATATTCTACCGAAGTGCTCCTTATCGGGAAATATTTCATCCTGCATAGGAAGGTAAACCCCTGCAGAGTCTACCAAGTAGATAATAGGAAGTTTATTTTCCATGGCAATTTCCTGTGCTCTCAGGTTTTTCTTTCCTGTGATCGGAAACCATGCTCCAGCTTTTACAGAGGCATCATTGGCTACTACAATACATTGTCGTCCCGAAACGTAGCCTATCACAACTACAACTCCACCACCAGGACACCCCCCATGCTCGGGGTACATCTCATATCCGGCAAATGCTCCTACTTCTATGGAATCTGAATCTTTATCGAGAAGATAGTCTATTCTCTCTCTTGCAGTCATCTTTCCTTCTTCACGAAGCTTTTGAAGCCTCTTTTCCCCGCCTCCTTTTTTAATTTCGGTGAGCAAGCGATTGAGTTCTGATAGTTTTAATCTGTTCTGATCTTCTCGTTTGTTGAATTCGATGTCCATAAGATTTCAATTTTTTACGCTTAAAGATACTATTTTTATGAGGAATACGAATATGAAGTAAAACAAGTGTTTAATAGTTTGGTTCTTAGTAAATTGTGAATTTTTTAACAGAAAAAAACTTTTAAATGTTTTATATTTTTTCTAACTTTACATAAGAGTAACAGGGGGTGATATCCTCTGAAAATACTCTGTTCCTAGTTTATTTTTTTAATAGTTTATTATTTGAAGGCCCTGAAAGTTTAACAAATTTTCAGGGTTTTTTGTTCCTGTTCCTTAATTATATTAATAATATTTTCTGTATTCTACGATGGTAAGGTCAGTGGTGGGGTTTTTATATTTCTTGTATTTTTTAGCTGGAATGAATCCAAGTTTTTCCGGAATTCTTTTACTGGCTATATTTTCTTCGTCTACAGGATACAGAATATAGTTAAACGTAAAATTTTGTTCCAGAAATTCGACGAGTTTTGTAATGATTTCAGTTCCCAATCCTTTACCTTGGGAACTCTTTTTTAACCATAGTCCAAGCTCAGCAGATTCCTCTGTTATATTATGAATACCGCAACATCCGAGAAAGTTTCCAGATGAATCCAGGATAACCATTACCAGATCCGTATTTTGGGATAAGTTTCTTTTTGATTCTTTAATAAAATTAATGATATCGTCTCTGTTGCCCTGCGGATTAAAGGGCATATATCTGGTAACCTCATCTGTGAAATATTCAAAAATATCATTGGTGTAAATGTCTTCAACTGGTCGTAAGGTGAGGTGCTTTGTTTTGATTATAATATCTGAGTTTAATACCATATTGCATTGTTTAATAAAGAAAAATTAATAAAATAGATCCTGAATTAGAAAGTAAAATGGGTAAAAAACTTTATTGATCATTTTTGTTAATATAAATTTATATTTTTTGTGAGATTTGTAAAAGGCTATTTGTAAATTTGCACGTTAAAATTTCAAAGAGGGTAGGATATGCATAAATTAGCGCTTTTCAGATTACATTTAATAGTATTTTTATGGGGATTTACTGCAATTCTAGGAAAGCTGATTCATGCCAACGCGCAAATCCTGGTGTTTTACAGAATGTTATTTGCCGCCATTTTCCTTTTTGTATTTATCAGAATATATAAAAAAGAAAGCATAAAGGTTTCCAGAAAAATATTTTTTCAACTGGCAGCTATTGGTTTGGCAATGGCTTTACACTGGTACTGCTTTTTTTATTCTATTAAAGTTTCAAACGTTTCTATTGCATTAAGTTGTCTCTCATTATCAACTCTTTTTGCTTCCATACTGGAGCCTGTAATTTTTAAACGGAAGATAGATGTGTCTGAAGTGGTGATGGGAACGGTCATTGTAGCTTGCATTCTGTTAATTTTTAAAACAGAATTTCACTTTAAAGAGGGGATTATATACGGAATTCTTTGTGCTGTTTTTGGAACTATTTTCTCGGTGTTTAACGGAAAAATGTTTGGAAAAACAAGTTCCGGGAATATTATATTTTACGAAATTTTCTGTGGCTGGTTTATATTAGGGGTATTTTATCTGCTTTCGGGGCAAATTACTCAAATGAACGAAATAAATTATACCGATTTGGCGTTAATATGCTTGTTGGCAAGTGTTTTTACCGCTTTTCCGATGCTGGAATCAGTAAAATTAATGAAGTACATATCACCATTTACTCTAATTTTAACAGTTAATTTAGAACCGGTTTACGGAATTATACTAGCTTTTTTTATCTTTGGAGAATCAGAACATATGAGCCCTATATTTTATATTGCATCAGCTGTTATGATACTGGCAATCATTGTGAATGGATTAATAAAAGCCAGAAAAACTAAAAACTTTAACTAAGCATCAATTTTATATGATGAAAAAATATTTTTTACTTGCATTTTCACTGCTGTTTGGGCTATCTCAATCACAGATTATCAGGAAATATTCCAATGAATTTCTCAATATCGGAGCCGGTGCCAGAGGATTGGCGATGGGAGGAGCAGTAATCACTAATCAGGATGATGTGTATGCCCCTATGTGGAATCCCGCAGGTTTAATGTCGATTGAAAGAGACTGGCAGGGAGCTGCCATGCACGCTGAATATTTTGAATCCATTGCAAAATATGATTATCTGGCATATGCAAAGGTGTTGGAAGAAGGTGTTTTTGGTGTTTCAGTCGTAAGGCTTGGAGTAGATAATATTTTGAATACAACTCAAATGATCGATTCTGAAGGAAATATTGATTATGATAAGATTACCAAATTTTCACAGTCCGATTATGCTGCTATTCTTTCATATGCCTTCAGACCCGGTGGAAATCCGAAATTGGATGTTGGGGTAAATGCTAAGATTGTATATAGAAATGTAGGTAAATTTGCAAATGGATATGGATTTGGGTTTGATGTGGGAGCTATCTATAAAGCAGATAATGGTTGGAAATTTGGAGGGATGATCAGAGATATTACGACTACGGTCAACTTCTGGAGTATTAATCAGAAAGAGCTTTCAACGGTTGTGAATGGTGAAGAATTTAACCCGGCTCCAAAAGATAAAATGGAGCTTACGATGCCCAAACTTAACGTAGGAGCAAGTAAATTGTTTGAGATCAACAGTAGCGTTTACGTTTTACCTGAAGCGGGTTTGAATGTTGACTTCGCAAAAACAGCGTCACTGATTTCCACTGATTTTGCAAGTATCAGTCCGTATGCTGGAGCTGAATTGGGATATCAGAAAATGATATTTGTACGTTTAGGGATCAATAGGTTCCAATCTATCACAGATATAGAAGATCTTAAGAGAAAAGTTTCTTTCCAGCCAAGTGCTGGTATTGGAATACGATATAGAGGGCTTACACTGGATTATGCAATTACAAATTCAGGAATTGGAGGTTCTAATTTTTATTCAAACTTCTTCTCCCTTAAACTTGATATGGGAGCATTCAGAAATGATTAAAACGATAAAAATGAAGAAGATATTAATATTGGTACTTGCTGGATGTTCAGCTGCTATTTTCGGACAAAAAGTTTCGGATTATAAATATGTATCAATCCCACAAAAATTTGAGACATTTAAAGGAGATAGTTTTGGTCTGGAATCTTTTTTGGCAAATGCCCTGAAAGCAAAAAAATATGTTGTTTTACCTGCCAGTATTGATCAATGGCCGACAGAAGCTAAGGATAATTCATGTAATATTCTTAACGCAGAAGTGATTAATGATAAGAGTTTGTTTACTAATAAAGTGATAGTACAATTTAAAGATTGTAATAAAAAAATACTGCTTGAATCCAAAGGTCGTTCTGATATTAAAGAATTTGAGACAGGGTATCCGGATGCATTAAAGGATGCCTTAACAAAGGTCGGAAGCTCTGCTCCTGTTGATATCTTACCAGCTGTACAGACAAAAACATCTAACGTGACTTCTGTTTCTGAACCTTTACCTCAATCATCTTCAGCTGCTCCAACAACAAATAATTATTCTAATGGAAAAGTAAATGTGCAGAAAATACAGATTGACAGCAATCAATTTATTTTGGCTCAATCTGGAACTTCTGTACCGTTTGCTGTTTTCAAAACGTCTTCAAAAAAAGATGTTTTCATCGTAAAACTGGCTGATGGTAATACTACTGTAGGTTATTTTGACAATGGAAATATTGTGATTGACACTCCTCAGACTGATGGCAGATACTCTAAAGAGGTTTTTATAGGAAAATAGATTTTAGAATATATACAATATAAAATAAGCTCTTGAAAAAGAGCTTATTCGTTTTTAATATGATGATGTGTTTTTTAGAAGCTGATTACGACCTCTTCATCCTTATTTGTTGTAATTGTATTTATTAGTGTTCATTATTATTTCAATGATAGTGTATCATCTACAGTTTATATTGTTTAATGATATTACTAATTTACGATAAAAAATATAAATATTGTTAATTTTAAGATAATTTTTTACTTTAATGCATTTATTATTATTGTATTAATGTTGTTTATCAGTATTTGTGTGTTTTTGTCTTTTTTTGATACAATAAGAAATAAAATTCAATTTTGAAACTCAACCTTGAGAAAAATATAAAAACCGCCTATACAGTAAGGCGGTTAATACATCGTATACAAAGCGATTATTTTTTGATGAACTTAAGAGTTTTAGCTCCCTTAGCACTTTTTATTTTTGCGGTGTAAGCACCAGAAACTAAATTAGAAAGGCTGACAGATATTTTCTTTTTATTGAGAGACAAGTCGTTTCTTACTAGTTTACCATTAAAATCATAAATTTCAACAGACTGTATTGTATTACTATCTTCAATATTGAGAATGTCAGATACAGGATTTGGATACACTTTAGTTTTCGCCAACAAAGCTTCTGAAGTAGAGAGCAGAGTAGTAATATTTACAGTGTAGTCTACCCAGGTACCATAGTTATAACTACCACAAGCTGATTGACCGGAGCCTGAATTTGCTTCACGGTTCCAGATTCTCATTCTATAGCTTCCAGGGTTTACAGACGAAGGAATTGTAAAATTTCCGGAATAGGTGTTAGGATTGTTCGCTGCATAGTTCGGCATATACAAAGTTTCACCTGCATCATTAAAGTTTCCGTTCTGGTTAAAATCTATAGCAACACCACAAGAAATCCATCCTGTAGTGGTCACACTGATATCATAAGTAGAACTGGCACTCATATTGATAATAGTGGAGGTCTTATCAGGCTGTGAGCAATTTGATGAGCTAAAGGATGAATCAGTAAAATTGGCCTGAGGTATTGCTACCTTAGTCATTCTCCAATTACTGCATCCCATGGGATATGTAGGATTGCAGTAGGTTTGTCCATGGGCAAAAGAAACGAAAGTCAGCGAAATTAAAAGGGCAAATAAATTTGCAAAGTAGAAATGTGTTCTCATAATTGTGATTTTTAAATTAACAGCAGTAAAGTAAGAAAAAAAATAATAATTCACTATTATGGGAAAATATTGATAGATATTTACATTTTGTATGATTTTTTTTAAAAAAATACAATAGAATTACTCAGGACTTTTTTAGTAATGCTAATTTTTAAAGATATTTTTTTTAGGACTTTAACCTATTTTTATATGAAAAATGTCCAAAAAATGGATGCAAGAGTAAAATGATAGGTGAAATTAAAGAAAATATTAGTTTGCATTGAAAAATGTCCAGATCATTTTAGCTTTAGTTTTACCGAGAATTTCTTCTAATGTTTCCAGATTGGATTCTTTAATCCTTTTCACAGATTTAAGTTTTGATAACAGTAATTCTATTGTTTTTTCGCCAACTCCCGGAATTTCTTCCAATTCGGATTTGATGGTAGAATTTTTTCTTCGGGTTCTGTGATGTTTTACCCCAAAACGGTGTGCTTCATCTCTCACCCTTTGAAGAATCTTTAAGGTTTCGGACTTTTTATCAAGATATAGAGGAATAGGATCTTCTGGGAAGAAAATTTCTTCCAGTCGTTTTGCAATTCCTACAATAGTAATTTTGCCATACAGGCCCAATAGTTTCAAGCTTTTTACTGAAGAGGATAACTGACCTTTCCCTCCATCAATAAGAATCAGTTGGGGCAAACTTTCTCCTTCGTCAAGCATCCTTTTATAGCGTCGATATATGACCTCTTCCATGGTGGCAAAATCATTAGGACCTTCTACTGTCTTGGGATGAAAGATTCTGTAATCGGCTTTGCTTGGTTTTCCGTCTTTAAAAACTACACAAGCGGATACAGGATTCGTTCCCTGAATATTGGAATTATCAAAACCTTCAATATGCCTTGGTTCTACAGGCATTCTCAACAATTTCTGCATTTCTGCCATAATTCTGTTGGTATGCCTTTCAGGGTCTACAATCTGAACCTGTTTTAATTTTTCCAGACGGTATTCTTTTGCATTTTTTTCCGAAAGCTCTACAATTCTTTTTTTATCTCCTACTTTAGGAACAATCAGCTTTACATTGGGAATTTCTACAGAAAGATGGAAGGGAAGCAGAACCTCTTTTGAATCGGATCCAAATTTTTGTCTGATCTCGATCAAAGCCTCCTCCATAATATCCTCATCACTTTCTTCAAGAATTTTTTTAATTTCTGTCGTGAAACTCTGGATGATATTACCATTTCTGATTTTAAAGAAATTGACATAAGCCGCCGTTTCATCACTGGTCATTCCGAATACGTCTACATCGTCAATATTAGGATTAACCACTGTGTTTTTTGCCTGATAATCTTCAAGGATATCGAGTCTTTCTTTAATGACCTGGGCTTCCTCGAACTGAAGATTAGAAGCCAGCTTCATCATTTGATTCACCAGATAATCTTTTGCTTTACGGAAATCTCCTTTAATGATTCCTCGGATGGCATCTATCTTTTCATCATAGTCTTCCTTACTTTCAAGATCTTCACAGGGGCCCTCGCAGTTTTTGATATGATATTCCAGGCAGACTTTGTATTTTCCATCCGCTATTTTTGCGGGAGAAAGATTCAGATTACAGGTTCTTAGCTTGTAAATATGCTTAATGGTGTCCAGTAAAATTTTGGCCGGACGTACTTTTGCATACGGACCATAATATTCCGAGCCGTCTTTAATTTTATTTCTGGTGAGAAAAATCCTTGGGAAATCTTCATTTTTGATGCAGATCCAGGGATAGGTTTTGTCATCTTTCAACATGACATTGTAAAATGGCTGATGCTCTTTAATCAGATTGTTTTCCAAAAGAAGCGCATCATACTCACTGTTGACAATGGTCGTTTCCAGACGTTGGATTTTACTGACCATTATTTTAATCCTGTACCCTGACAGATTTTTATTGAAATAGGAGAGTACCCTCTTTTTTAAATGTTTAGCTTTACCCACATACAATAGCTGATCATTTTTATCATAATAACGATAAACGCCCGGTTCGGATGGTAATGTTTTGAGCTGTAACTCTAAAGAAGGATTCATATAACAAAATTAAGGAAACTTTCCAGATTTAAAAAAGAAAACCTGCAGATCATTCCACAGGTTTAAAATTATTTGTTTAAAGTAATTTTATCGGTTGTTCATCGCTGTATATTCACTCACAAGGAAACTAAAATAATCCCATTCCACCGAATTTTTTGGATATTTTTTCATGAATTCCTGATTATCTCCGAAAAGAAAGTCATAATTGTCTTCAAAATCATCTTTGTGAAGCCACATCACCTTATCGCCCTTTTTTACATAATAGGATTTGATAACACCACCTCCAAGCTGTGGAGAACCCATCACAGAAAACCCACCGGTTTCTTTAGCTCTCGGATCATGGTATACCGCAATAATATCGTCGAATCCAGGGTTGATAACCTGCATCAGGAATTCTTTATCATCTTTTTTATTCTTTAAAGAAACGGTTTGATTCACAAAATAGATACGGTCGTTGTTGGTGTTTTTTGTGAGTTTTTTTGTTCCGAAATTTCTGATATTTCCCATGTATTTTGCAACCTTTGCCACTTTTTCTGCATTGCTTGGGTATACATACATTTCACTGATTTGATCCGCATTAAAAGTACTGCTCTTTTTGGTCACACTATCTTTAATAGCGACTTCGTAAACCTGTCCTTTTTTGGTTTCAATTTTATTGCAGAATCCTTTGTAAGTATTTCCGTCTTTTAAAATGATGGTTGATGTTTTCTTAGGAGATGGCGTGTTAAAACCTTCATTAAAAAGGTAAGTCTCCATCTTTTTAATATCCTCTTTAGAATATTTTACTTTCTGCGCGAAGGTAGAAGTTCCTGCAACGCATAGAGCCAGCAGTAAAGTTTTGGGTCTCATGTATTATTGTTTTTTATTTAGGCAATAAAAATAATCAATTAATTATATCATTCTAAAAAATATATAAGATTGAAAATAAGTTTTTCCAATTATTGTTAAATGCTTAATTTTAAGGAAATTTTTTAGAAATGATATACGGAGTAGATGTTTTTACTTTCCATGATGTTCTGGAAATATGTAAAAAACCTAATAAAGCCAAGCTGAATAAAGCAGCAAAAGAACAAATTTTAAAATCTCAGAAAAACGTACAGAAAATAGTTGAATCCGACAGATGTGTATATGGTATCAATACAGGGTTTGGACCACTGTGCGATACGAAAATATCTGCCGATGAAACAGCACAGTTACAGTACAACTTAATCATTTCTCATGCTGTAGGAGTAGGGAAACCCATTAATAAAGAATTTTCCAAGATCATGATGATCGCTAAAGTTCATGCTTTATCAAAAGGATTTTCAGGGGTTTCTCTGGATGTAATTGAGAGACTGATCCTGATGCTTGAAAAAGATATCATCCCTGTAGTCCCGGAACAAGGATCTGTAGGAGCTTCAGGAGACCTTGCTCCGTTAGCTCACCTTGTATTACCATTGCTAGGGCTCGGACAGGTTTGGGATGGTGATCAGATTTCTGAAACAATGGCAGTGCTGGAAAAACATCATCTTGAACCCCTGGCTTTAGGACCAAAAGAAGGATTGGGACTAATTAATGGTACCCAGTTTATTTTGGCTCATGCAATCAAAGGGTTAGAAAAATTTGAATATTTACTGGATCTTGCAGACATGACAGCAGCCATGAGTATTGAAGCGTACAGAGGCTCCGAAAGTCCTTTCAAAAAAGAGTTGCACGACATCAGACCTTTTGAAGGAAGTAAAAAAGTAGCGGCGAGAATGCTTAAATTTTTAAAAGGATCACAGAATATGAAAGCGCACGAAGATTGCGAAAGAGTTCAGGATCCATATTCTATGAGATGTGTACCGCAAGTTCATGGAGCAAGCAGAAATGCTTTTGAACATCTTAAAAATATGGCGGAAACAGAGTTAAATTCAGTGACAGACAATCCAATTGTATTAAGTGCTGAAGAATCTATTTCCGGAGGTAATTTCCACGGGCAATTAATGGCTTTGCCTTTAGACTATGCAACATTGGCAGCAGCTGAGTTAGGAAATATTTCAGACAGAAGAAGTTACCTGCTGTTGGAAGGTAAATACGGACTTCCTAGACTATTAACGGAAAGCTCAGGTTTGAATTCTGGCTTTATGATTCCTCAATATACTTCAGCAGCATTGGTTACAGAGAACAAAACATTATGTTTCCCTGCATCAGCAGATTCTATCCCTACAAGTTTGGGGCAGGAAGACCATGTTTCTATGGGAAGTATTTCTGGAAGGAAATTTAACCAGGTTCTGGGGAATTTAGTCAATATTTTAGCTGTTGAGTTGATGTTTGCAGCTCAGGGATTAGAATTCAGAAGACCTTCAAAATGCTCCAAAGTGATTGAAGATAATTTTGCGATTCTTCGTTCTAAGGTGACCAAGCTTGAAGATGACAGGCTTATCGGTAAAGATATGCTGGCCATAGCAGAACTGATCAACGATAGAAAATTTATTGTAAACTAATTTTATATAAAAAAAGCTTCCAAAAGGAGCTTTTTTTGTTTTACTTATTTAATCTAAATTATATGACGATAAAAAGACTTGATTCTACTCATTCAGACTTTCAAAATTTAGTAAAAAATCTTGATGCCACTTTAGCAGAACACAACGGTGATGATCATGATTTCTTTAACCAATTTAATAGAATTGATACTCTTAAAAACTGTATTGTTATTTATATTGATGGAATTCCGGCAGCATGCGGTGCATTTAAACCTTTTTCAGGAGACACCGTTGAAATTAAAAGAATGTATACAGATCCCAAATTCAGGAAAAGAGGATTAGCTTCCGCAATTGTAACGGCATTGGAGGGCTGGGGTAAGGAATTGGGATTTGAAAAAGCAGTTTTAGAAACTTCATCAGAACTGCATAATGCTATTTCTGTATATGAGAAAAGTGGGTTTTACAGGATTTCTAATTATGATCCATATATTGGAGTAGAGAAGAGTGTCTGTTATGAGAAAGTATTGTGATTTTCTTCTTAGTGTTATGTTTTTGTTAATATTTTATGTTTAATAATGTTTATTTAATGTGTTTTAATGTTTATTTAATGCTAAATTCACTTTTTTAGATTCTGTAATTCCCGGTAAAGTGTTATATTGTGGTTCACAACCAAAATTATAACATATGAAAAAAAGCGTATTCCTATTGGCATTATGTATTGCTTTAAATTCCTGTACCAGGGATGAACTTCAAAATGAAAATCCAAAGATTGAAATGTCTCAGAAAGATCCGTTGACGGAAAAGCAGATCAATGAGAGAATCAATCAGTCTATCAAAACCGAAGGTGCTTTTAATTGGAGTAATGAATCAGATCACTTTTTGTGGAGTGCCGTTTCTAGGGGAAACAGAATGGTATCTATTGGATTTGGTTCCTCAAAGGATGATTTCGACAGAAGTAAATCACCGGAGAATAAGGCCATAGAGGATGAGATTTTATCCGTCATTAAAAAAAATGAAGGGATAGAACCTACACGATTTCTTCTTACTTCTGACAAATATCTGAATCAGATGGACGTTATAATCGAAAAAGAAGAGACCTTAACAGCTCTTCGCCAGATGAAGACTATCAGATATGTAGAACCTGCAGATTACCATTATTTTGAAATCGAAGATAAATACAATTTAGCTTCAAAATCTTCAGGCAGCGGTTCTTCGGGATGTGGTTTCTCTTCTACAACATTAAATGCGGCAGATTACACTTCAACCACGCCAGGCGCAAAAATTCCCTGGGCTTTTGCCAAACATAATATCCCTGAGGCCTGGAACTACAGTACAGGTGCGGGAGTGACAATCGGTCTTGTAGATACGGGAGTTTCTCCAGAACAGACGTTGTTGGGGAATAGTTTTAATAATGGAGCTTCTTCAGGAAGAACCATCACTAAATTCGGAGCATTCAATTCAGACGGTTCAGCTGACCAATGCGGGCATGGAACCAAAATGGCTTCAGTAATGACTGCACCAAGAAATAATACAGGACTCCCTGTAGGAGTTGCATATAATGCTAACCTGATTGCTTACAGAGCAGCGGAAAATGTAGTATTGGAAACTTCTGCTGAGCAGAATGGGGTAAAAACTGCATTCACAGAATTGGGTAATAATGCAAATGTAAAGATTATTTCTATGTCAATGGGGCATATCTTTTCAGTAGGAAAAATTGAAGACGCAGTAAAATATGCGTATAGCAAAGGAAAGTTAATTTTCTGTGCAGGAGGAACATCTACAAGCTTCACTAGTTTTGTTGGCGTTATTTTCCCTGCTTGGATGCCAGAAACGCAGGCGATAACAGGAGTTAAGGAAGGAACATCGAATCAGAAATGTGATGTATGCCATTCAGGGAGCCAGATTGACTTCACTTTCCAGATGGAAAGAGCTTCGGGAAGTACAGTTCCTGTGTTAAGTTATTACAATGGACAGTCTGACTATGTTGGAGGTTCTTCAGTCGCTACAGCAGCTACAGCAGGAATTGCTGCTTTGGTATGGGCGAAAAATCCTTCCTGGACAAGAGATCAGGTACTGAATAAAATGAGACAGTCTTCCACCTACTATTCAAATGTTAATTCCAGCTACGGGTATGGCAATATTAATGTATTGCAAGCTGTTCAATAAAAACTCATAACGATAGATAAAAAAAGGAAATACTTCAGCTGAGGTATTTCCTTTTTTATTTTTAAACAGGTAACTATATTTCTTTTATCCGATTCTTACACTCGTCATACTTAATGAGCCTCCAATGAGTTCATCATTAAATAATGTCAGTTCTTCAGATCTGTCCTTTAATCCTAAAGTATAAATTAAAGGGAGGTAATGATCGGGAGTAGGTACTGCATATTGTAAGAATGTTCCCTGTTTATGATAATCGATAATATTTTGAAAATTACCTTCCAGAAGCCAGTTGTTAGTCTTTTCACGGGCTTCGATAGCCCAATCCCAGCCGGCACCTACCGTATTGATGTTTTTCCAGTCTATCAGACGTAAATTATGAACAATGTTTCCACTCCCGATGATCAGGATACCTTTTTCACGAAGTTTATTCAGCTGTTTGGCCAGATCATAATGATATTGCGGAGGTTTTGTGTGATCAATGCTTAGCTGTATGACAGGAATATCAGCTTCAGGATACATATGTTTAATGACAGACCAGGCACCATGGTCAAGCCCCCAGTTGTGGTCTTCTTCCACGATGGTTGGTAATAGAAGTTCTGCAGTCTCTTTAGCCAGTTCCGGGCTGCCCGGAGCAGGATATTGCACATCAAATAATGCTTTGGGAAAACCGTAAAAGTCATGAATCGTTTTGGGCATTTCCATGGCTGTTACAAAAGTTCCGTCCGTATACCAGTGGGCAGAAATACACAATATAGCATTAGGCTTAGGTATTTCTGTAGCTGCTTTTCGGAATCCCTGTACAAACTGATTTTCTTCAATGGCATTCATAGGAGACCCATGTCCGAGAAATAAAACCGGCATCCTTTGCGTAGGGTTGAAGTTTTCGCTTATGCTTTGAAGATCACGTAAGTTCATAAGTAATAAAGATTTATTAAAAATAAAAGGTTCAAGGTTTTTTAGTAAAATCCCTGAACCTTTTTATATGATATGTTATCAAATTACACTTGTTTTACAAACTGTAATTCTCCTGCTATTTTTACATCATCACTTACCATTACACCTCCTGCTTCAAGAGCTGCATTCCAGTTAAGTCCAAAATCTTTTCTGCTGATTTTTCCTTCAAAAGAAAAACCTGCTTTTGTATTTCCCCACGGGTCAACGTTGATTCCTCCGAAATCTACATCCAATTCTACAGGCTTTGTAATGCCGTTGATGGTAAGGTTTCCAACAATCTGATTATTCAGTTGCTGAGATTCAAAAGTAATAGTAGGGTACGTTTCAGCATTGAAGAACTCTGCAGATTTTAAATGATTATCTCTGTCAGTATTATTAGTGAAGACAGAATCAGTCTGAATAGTAGCTGTTGTTTTAGCATTAGCGAAAAATTCGTCTTCAGCGTCAATTTCTGCAGTGAAAGTTCTAAAGCTTCCTTTTACATTAGAAATCATCATGTGTTTAACTTTGAAAGTAATTTCACTATGCGTTGGGTCTAGGTTCCATTTTGTTGCCATTGTGTTGTTTTTTATTGTTATTGATACTGCAAATTTAGAACAGGAGACATATATGAGTCATTGATATAGGATAAGAAATGAAGTTTTACCCCTACAATTACCAATTTTAATTTTTAAAGAGCAATAATTTTCAAATTTCAATTCTCCATTTTCAACTTTAAAAATTCTACTATTAAGTTAAGAAATAATTTTCAATCAATAAATGAATTCTATTTTATGAATGTTTTATTTTAACATTTCTTAACGGATGATTTTTATTTCTTATTTTTGATGGATTCAATTCTATACAATGAAATTAAATAAATTTTCTTTATTGATGCTTGTTTTGGGGAGTACAACATTTGCCCAGACACAGAAATTTACGATGGCGGAGGCTGTAAATGGGATGAGAACAAACCTTGCCGTGAAAAATATTTCCCAATTTTCATGGTCTGCAGACGGGAAATCTTATATCCAGTCTGTAAAAGGAGGATACCTGATTACAGATTTGAAAACCAATAAACAGGATACCCTGGTCTCTTTGACCCAGATGAACAAATTTTCAAGCGATAAGCTGAAGGCTGTTCCACAGATCAGATTTGCAAATCATTCACAAGGATATTTCAATACCGGTGGTAAAATGTTCTGGATTGAAAAATCAGGAAATGACTGGAAGGTGAAAAATACGGCAACAATGGATCAGGACGCTGCCAATGTGAAAATGTTCAATGATGGGCAAACTTTTGCATTTACAGTAAAGAATAATTTATTTGTGAGCAAAAACGGGAAAACGACTGCAGTAACGAATGAAGCTAATGAAAATATCATCAGTGGTCAGGCGGTTCACCGAAATGAATTCGGAATTGATACAGGAATTTTCCCTGCTCCTAATTCTGAAAGTGTAGCTTTCTATAGAATGGATCAGAGTATGGTAGCAGATTATCCGATCATAGACTGGTCTGTAACGCCTGCTGTGAATCACAACATCAAATATCCGATGGCCGGCCAGACTTCTCATCAGGTAACTTTAGGAGTATACAACACCAAGACTCAATCGACTACTTTTTTAAAAGTAGACGGTGAAAAAGATCAATATTTAACAGCCGTTACCTGGAGCCCGGATTCTAAATATATCTTCATTGCTGTTCTGAACAGAGGACAGAATCATATGAAAATGAACCAATATGATGCTGCTACAGGAGAATTGATAAAAACTTTGTTTGAAGAAACAGACAGTAAATATGTTGAGCCACAACATCCGCTTACTTTCTTCCCGAATTCTAATACAGATTTTATCTGGCAAAGCCAGAGAACAGGATACAATCACTTGTTCCACTATAGTCTGGAAAAGGGGCTGGTTGCACAAATTACAAAGGGAGACTGGCTGGTAACCGATATCCTTGGATTTAATGAAAAGAAAAAGGAAATCTATTTTACTTCAACAAAAGAAACACCTTTAGAAAGACATTTATATAAGATCAACTGGACTAACTTCAAGATGCAAAGACTGGACGATGCTCCGGGAATCCATATCGGAACATTAAGTAGTGATGGGAATTATTTATATGATGCATACAGCAATGCCAACTCACCAAGAGTAGCTAATATTATTAATACTGCGAATCTGAAATCTACTAATATTCTTACTTCTGAAAATCCGCTAAAGAACTATCAGAGACCTGAAATTAAAAACGTAGAATTGAAGGCGGATGACGGTACTCCTTTGTATGGGAAAATCATTCTTCCAACAAACTTTGATCCTAACAAGAAATACCCGACGATTGTATATCTGTACAACGGACCGCACTTACAACTGATCACCAACAGCTTCCCGGCTTCCGGAAATCTATGGTATGAATACATGGCTCAAAACGGATATATCATTTTCACAATGGATGGTAGAGGATCTTCAAACCGTGGAATGAAATTCGAGCAGGCTGTTTTCAGAAACCTGGGAACAACAGAAATGAATGACCAGATGAAAGGAGTTGACTACTTAAAATCTCTTCCTTATGTAGATGCTGAAAAAATGGGAATCCATGGATGGAGCTTCGGAGGGTTTATGACAACAAGCTTTATGCTTCGCAAGCCGGATGTATTTAAAGTAGGTGTTGCGGGAGGACCAGTGATTGACTGGAGTATGTATGAAATCATGTATGGTGAAAGATATATGGATACCCCACAGGAAAATCCTCAGGGATATGCTGCAGCTAATCTTTTAGATAAAGTTCAAAATCTGAAAGGAAAGTTATTAATGATCCATGGTGCTCAGGATGATGTAGTGGTATGGCAACATTCCATAAAGTTCATCAAGTCTGCTGTGGATAATGGAGTTCAATTAGATTACTTTGCCTATCCGGGACATCCGCACAATGTGATCGGAAAAGACAGAGTACATCTGATGCAGAAAATCACAGATTATTTTGATCTTTATCTTAAAAAATAACAAAAAATCCAGTCCACAGGGCTGGATTTTTTCGTTTTGATTATTTTCAAAATAATTTCACTCTTGCAAATGGTAATATACAGAAAGACAGATTAATCATAAAACTCTTTGATCACAAACTGCCCTTTATTCAATCTATTAAGCTCCTTCAATAGATAATACCTGTGTAAAAATCCAGTTAAAACAACAATCTTTTTATAAGGATATTTTGTTGCTGTATTATAGATATTCTGAGCCATGGTTTGATTTCTAAGATCCCAGAATCCGGACATTAATTTGAAGCCATTTCTATAGGTGATTTTGTCTCCATCAGGTTTGATCACAAACCTTGCTGCAAATTCTTTTCTTTTTTCTGTGATTTTCAGTAATCCGGAGTATTGAGCGTTTTGTCTTTTTTCTGAAATTTCATCGGTTGTTTTATTATTGAAGTTTTCCGGAGATAATTCAGCTTTTTTCATAAGTTCTTTCGTTGTATTCAGGAAAACCTCATATTGTTGGGTCTCATATTGTGATAGTTTTTTAGCCTTATATAAACTGTCAATTAATTTTACAGATAGATTATCTGTTGGAACCATACCTTTATCTTTTCTGTATTGATTTCTGTTGTCAAAATCAAAAGGAAGTCTTAGGGTTTGGGGAAATTTCTGTACGTATTGATTACTGGCTACAATTTCATTTCCCCTGGGGTTTTTATCAGCCTCATACTCTTTCATCCCATTCGCATCAACTTCATGAAGGATAATGTCAGGTTTTATTTTTTCAAGGATATCAAACAATATTTTTGGATGATAATTCGGAACACTGTCGTGTATATTTCCTATCACATATATTTCTGTCCTGGTTTGTGAAAAGTATGAGTTGATAAATAGTAAAAGAAAAAATGTTAGTGGATATCTCATTTTCATAAAGTTATAGTTCTCAAATATAATGAGTTTATATAAGGGAGAAAAACAGATTCCTTGATTTAATAAGCAATACATCTGAACATGGTATGATCTTATCAAACATCAATGCGTATGATAGCTCATAGCAGTATTTTTGTGTAACTAAAATCAACAATATGGAATTAGGAATAGGAATGTTTGGTGATCTGGCTCTGGACCAGTCAACCGGAAAATATAGAGATGCCGGGACTAAGATTCATGAAATATTGGATCAGGTAAAATTAATGGATGAGGTGGGAATTGACGTTTTCGCAATGGGAGAACATCACCGCCCGGACTATGCCGTTTCTTCTCCGGAAATAATATTGGCTGCAGCGGCAAGTATCACAAAAAATATAAAATTAGCTAGTGGAGTTACTGTTTTAAGCTCTTCCGAACCTGTAAAAGTATATGAAGACTTTTCCACGTTGGATCTTATTTCAAATGGAAGAGCTGAAATATTCGTAGGACGAGGAAGCTTTATTGAATCATTTCCGCTATATGGATATTCATTGAATGACTATGAAGAGCTTTTTGATGAGAAACTGGAATTGTTACTAAAAATCAATTCTGAAGAAAATGTAAGCTGGTCAGGAAAGCTTCGTGCACCCATGCAAAATCAGACCGTTTATCCGAGAGCAAAAAATGAAGGGAAGCTTCCGATCTGGAGAGCGGTAGGAGGAACACCACAGTCTGTTTTAAATGCTGCTCAATTAGGAATGCCTTTAGTGGTAGCCATCATTGGAGGAATGCCTGTTCAGTTTAAAAATTTAATTGAGTTTTATAAGCAGGAATATCAAAAAGCCGGACATGATATGTCTAAAATGCAGATTGCAGTTCATTCACACACTTTTGTAAGTGATGATCCCAATGTTGTAGACGGGTATTTCCACAATTATAAATCCCAGATGGACAGAGTGGGGGCTTCCAGAGGTTGGGCTCCTTATACTAAAATGCAGTATGACGGAGGAAGAAGTAAAGACGGAGCTTTATTTATTGGAAGTCCGAAAGAAGTTGCTGATAAAATTGTTTATATGAAAGAGCTTTTCGGGATCACAAGGTTTATCGGGCATATGGATATTGGTGATCCTGCCCATAATCTGATGATGAAATCCATCGAGTTATTCGGAAAAGAGGTAAAACCATTGGTTCAGCACTTATAATTAAAGGCATTGTTTAACCACAAAAGTCACAAAAGTATTTTTCAGATAAAACTTTTGTGACTTTTGTATTTTTAAAATATATAGTTTATTCAATTCGAATCAGGCTTCCTCTTTCTTCATCTTTAATAACGGTAAGTGCTGTAGGAATTTTTTCTTTAAGCTCTTCCACGTGCGAGATGATTCCCACAATTCTGTTTTCCCTGATCAGATTGGTAAGGGTTTCAAATACAATATTGACGGATTCCGTATCCTGCGTTCCGAAACCTTCATCGATAAAGAAGAAATTCTTCTCAGCCTGTGCATTAGACTGTACACTCTCTGCCAATGCCAGCGCAAGGCTCAGTGATACCTGGAATGCCTGACCTCCCGATAGGGTTTTTACACTTCTACTGCGGCCTTCGTTGAGGTAATCGATGATTTCGAAATCATTATTTTCATTGAGTTGCAGACTCAGCTGATTCCGGGTCATTCTGTGAAAACGTACATTAGCATGATCACATAGCTGCCTCAGATAAATGGAAGAAACATATTGTACAAAACCGGCTCCTTTGAACAGGTTGACCATCAGTTTTAAGTTTTCAGCACGTTTCTGAAGAGCTGCAAGGTCTTTTAAAAGTTGTTCTTTTTTGGCATATTCCTTTTCCAGACGCTGAATTTCTGATGCCATTTTTACCACAGAATCATTGACTTGCTGAACTTCGGTTTTCACCTCATTATATTGCTTGTCTGCCAGAGAAAACTGCTCGTTGTCAAAAGAAAGATCTTTGAGTTTGAGTTCTAATCCTTCAATTACCTTTTTCAGGGTTTCAAAATCGATTTTGAATTTCTGGATCTGAGCTCTGGATTGCTCAATATTGATTTCCTGAATCAGAATATTTTCAACTTCTTTAAAATCTGTAAAATGATTTTTGCTTAAAGCATTGGCAATGGTTTCCTGATGATCGAAGATTTCTTTTTCAAGAGTAATGATCAGTTTTTCAGTTTGATTAACGATTGCTTTTTGTTCAGCCAGTTGAGGAGCAAGTACCTTTTCCTGCTCAGTAGCTTTCTGATAATTCTGTTCCGTTTCGAGGTTAGTCTGAACCAGCTTTTGGTAGGTTTCTTCAACTTCAGAAATCGTTTTTTGCTTATACATATTCCAATCCAGAGTTTTAAGTCCGGAGCGGCTGATATTGATTTGCTCCTGTTTCGTTGCTTCTTCGAGTTTGAAGGCTTCCAGCGCCGACTTATATTTTTCCAACAGCTTATTCTCTTTTTCAGCTTCCTCACGTTCTGCAGTAATATTCCGTTCGGTTTCTTCTATCTTTTTTTCTATGGCAAAAGAATCCTGACGTTTTTTATCAAATTCCTCTTCACGCTGAGGACTAAACTCTTTCCAGATAAAAAGCCGGAGATGGTTTTCCATATCTTTTTGAATGGACTGTAATGCCTTTTGTTCGGTGGCGAACTGCTCTTCAAAGATCTTTTTCCTGTCGAGAATTTTTTCAATTTCCGCTTCCTGTTTCTGAAGTTTTAAAAGCTCCTGGTCAAGATTGGTTATCTTCTCCTGAATTTCCAGCAGCTCAGCATTCACATCATGAAACTGCACAATACTTGGATGTTCCTTAGAACCACAAAGAGGGCAGGATTCTCCATTGTGAAGCTCACTGGCAAAGCGGGATAGTTCCTTCTGAATTTTTAAATGATCCAGCTTTTGAGACCATTCTTTTTTTTGGGCTTCAAGGATTTCTTTCTGCGTTCTGAAATTTTCCGTATAATTTTCATGGTAAAGAAAAGCCTTCAATTCTTCATGGATCGCATACACCTGCTTTTGCTGTTTTTCGATTTTCTCAGTTTGCTCACGCAGGGATTTTTGTGAATTTTTATGTTGAATAAACCAGTTGCTAATTTGAGAAAGAAGAGCAGTATCAAGCTTTTGCTCTTTTAAAATCCCGATACTTTTGGTAAGCTCTGCAACTTTTTTAAGGATAATCTCTCTTTTTGCCTCTACTTCTGTTACTTTTTCTGAACCTTTCAGAGTACGCTGATTGAGTACTTTGATCTCTTCAGAAAATTTGAGAATATTGACAATAAGATTCAGATCGTTTTCCTGTATTCTGGATTGTTCCAATGCTTTAAACTTTGGCTCAAGAATAACCAGCTGTTCCCTGACAGCATTGAATTTTTTCTCAGTTTCCTGTACAACCTTTACATGGTTTTCTTTTTCAGTTTGTTGATCTTTTATTTCTTTTGAAAGCTTATTTTTTTCAATGATCAAAGGATTAAAAACCCTGAAAACACGATCGTACAGATCTGTCTTAATTTCCAGAGCATCAATCTCAGGCTTTTGAACAGAGAGCTGATTGAAATTTTCTCTGTTCTGTTGCAGACTTTCAAAATCAGTTTTTAAATTTTTTAACTGCTGATAAGTATGGGAAATCTGTTCCAGCTTTTCATTGGCATGGGCTAGCTTTTTCTGCTCTTCAGTTAAAAGTTCCTTTTGCTGTTGAATCTTTTCCTCATTAATTTCTTCAAAACCTTTCAGTTGTCCTTCAAGTTGATCCAGTTCAGACCTGTTTCTGACGTTCAGGGAAGAAACATTATTCTGGAGATCAAATCGCTGAAGGCTGAAGATCTCCTTCATCATATTGGTTCTTTCCGCTGCACCCAGTTCAAGAAACTCTTTAAACTGGCCCTGGGGAATGATAATGGTACGCTTGAAGTTAGGATAACTTAGCCCGATAACGGTCTCTGCGTTGGAATGATCCAGTGGAATCCACTTATTATTAATATGTTCATAGAACGTGACGGAGTAAGGTTTTACATCATCAAATTTCTTAGAATTACGTCTGAAATCTCTCGTTGCGCGGAACAGCTTATTTTCAAAATTGATGAAGTCAAATTCTATATAAGAGTTGTTAGATTTTAAATTCATCATATTATAGGCTCTCTTATCACGCATATTCAGACGTTCTGTCTCGCCATATAAGACAAATGAAATTGCCTCAAGAATGGAAGACTTTCCGGAACCTACTGCCCCGAAAATACCGAATAAGCCACCTTCGGTGAGATTTTTAAAGTCAATAGTCTGCCGTTCCTGGTAAGAATATAAACCTTCAACCGTTAATTTTACTGGAATCATAGATCAGGAATTTAAAATTTCATTAAACAAATTCATCAACTCATCATTAGCCTCCTGGCCTCCGTTTTTAGATTTAAAATAATCTTTAAATAATGCTTCTATATTTTGATTGAGATTAATTTCGTGACTCTCCTGTTCTATGAGTTCTCTGCTTTTTATTTTTGGAATCAAATACACAATTCCATTGTGGGATTGATAGATGAGTCTTCTTTCATTGGCTGTCAGGAAAGTCTCACTTTCCAGGGTAAGCTCAATGAATGTATTAGGATTTTCTTTAAGCCACTGAATGGTGTCTTCTACGGAGGTGAATGTTTTTCGCACCAAAATTCTTCCGCTTTTCAAGGCTTTCTTTTCATAGGTAACAGATTTTAGCGGTTCTGCATTAATGATTGATACGTATTTTATCTGTCCTGCTTCACTAAAACTATAACATAATGGAGAAGACGAATAAATCACCGGTTTTTCTACCGTTCCTATATTCTGGAACCCATGAAGGTGCCCTAATGCTGTATATTGAATCTGTTCAGGAATACTGTCCGAGAAAATAAGATCAGCATTTCCGATTTTAATAGGTTTTTCTCCTTCAGGTTCCACCAGAATCTCATTTCCTTTTTTATTCATGTATAAATGAGCAGTCAGCAGATTGACTCCTTCGTCATCGCAAAACTGATCGGCCAGCTCACTCCAGGTGTGAGCAAGTACTTTATTGATTTCTTCTTCCTTATTTTCACCAAAATATTCCTTTAAGCGGATTTCATTAGCATAAGGCGTGTGAAGGATTCTCACCGGAAAATCAACAGTATTAATTTTTATTTCTATGAAACCCTCTTTGGAATTCAGGATTTTAAAATGCTCTGTTCCGAAAGGTTGAATCAGGGCTTTAGGGTGACCAATTAAAATAATTCCACATTCTCTGGCCAATGGATCCGGTGCATTGATGAGGTTCGGAGAATCATGATTTCCTGAAATTGCAATGACAGGGCGCTGCCCGTTTTTGGATAAACGTTTCAGGGTTTTGTAGAAAAGTTCCACCGCTTCCACACCAGGATTGAAGGCATCAAAAAGATCCCCGGCAACCAGAATAAGATCCACATTTTCTTCATCAGCAATTCCGATGATTTCTTCCATCACCAATATTTGCTCTTCCAGTCTGGAAAAGCGGTCCAGTCGTTTTCCTAAATGCCAGTCGGCAGTATGCAGAATTTTCATAAAAAGATTATCATTGTTAAAAGTAAATACCCAAAGATAAATGAAGCAGTATTTTTTTTATTACGGTTTGCCTTACTTCATCGGTATCTGGATCTATATCATAAGAATCTGTTTGAAACCCTTAGACAATTTTATAGTTTCAAAACGAATAGTTTGCAAAGCTAAGATGTAAAGTTATGAACTATTTTATTGTTTTTGATCACCATCTTTTGCTTTAAAATCTTCCAGAATTTGTTTTAAACGGGCTTTCCTTTCTGCTTCTGCATTTTGTGTTTTCCGTTTTTTCTGGTCAATCATCTTTTTATTTTTTTTCCTGTTTGCTTCGTTGTTTTTGCTCATATTTTTGGTAACGAATAACTCTATGGCTAAGCGATCGCTTCATCAAAAATACTAAAGATTAAGAGTCGAAACAATTTTAGTCGGTAAGTCTGATAAAATGTTTTAATTTTACCGCGTTATGGAAGAAAAATCAAAGGATCCTTTACATGGAAAAAGACTCGATGCTATTCTTGATGAATTGGTAGAGTACTACGAAGGTTTTGAGAAATTGGGGGAGCAGATCAACATCAAATGTTTTACAGATAATCCGAGCATCAACTCTTCTCTGAAGTTTTTACGAAAAACACCGTGGGCAAGAACAAAGGTGGAAAGTTTATATCTGTTTGTACTTAGACAGCAAAAAAGAGACGAAGCGAGAAATAAGAAACAGAAAGGTTAGAAGATATTGCCGGGTTTGTAACTTCTGACAGTTCTTTAATAAAAGAAGAAATGTGGTATTCTTTATGCCACTCATAACTTCCAGCTTCGATCTCCCATCTTCGAGACTCCCTGAATCATTTCAAAAACAGTATATTTGTACCATTAATCGTGAAAGAACTCACGACAAAAAAGAAAAATATGACAATTGAAAACAATCACGTTGTAGCTGTAAAATACATCCTTCACACCATCGAAGAGGATGGAAGTAAAGTTCTTGTAGAAGAAACAACAACAGAAAATCCACTTACATTTTTGTATGGTGTAGGAATGATGATTCCAAAATTTGAGCAAAATATTTTAGGATTGAAAGCTGGTGATAAAGCTGCTTTTGTAATTCAACCGGAAGAAGCTTATGGTGAAAAACAACCTGATGCTATCGCTCAATTGCCAATCGAGATGTTTAAAGAATCAGGAACTCCTCCAATCGGAGCTATTTTACCTTTATCTGATAATCAGGGAAATAACTTTCAGGCATTTGTAGTAGAAGTAACTCCGGAAGTTGTAGTAGCAGATCTTAACCACCCAATGGCAGGTAAAGTATTAGATTTCCAGGTAGAAGTGTTAAGTACTCGTCCGGCAACAGAAGAAGAGTTGGCTCACGGTCATGCTCACGGAATTGACGGAACTGAAGGTCACTAAAAAATAAAAATGTCCGGATTTTTCGGATATTTTATAAAAATACGCCACAGCTCAAGCTGTGGCGTATTTTTTATGATGATCATGTCATAGAGTGCTTGGTATTCCCCTCCAGTGGAGAGGTGTCAAATCAAAGATTTGACAGGGTGGTTTGCAGAACACCTTATCATTAGCCGTTTGAATACTGAAAAGGTCAAAGCCGAAAAGTACCAGAAACAATAGTCAACTAAAATTATTCTTTTTTATTACTCATCTAAAAATTCACCTGAAACATAATACCAGCGTTCATGCATTTTTTGAAAAATAGAAAATTCATGATGAACCTGAGGATGACCGTCCTGATCTGTGTAGTAAGCCTTAAACTCTACCTGATTTAATGCCGGAGTTTGAATGATTTCCAATTTTGTCCACTCATTGATTTCTCCCCATTCCTGAAGATCCTTTTTGTTGTGGTATTTTCTTTTGCCTGGAAGGGTTGTTTCCATTAAATATTCTCCATTCGGAATAGCAAAGGCAGAAAATCGGGAGCGCATTAAAGCTTCAGCCGTGGGGGCATTCTTTTCTCCGGTATGGTAGGGTTTGCAGCATTCTTCGTAGCTTTTTCCTGAACAGCAGGGACAATTCATATGTTGTATTTTCATTTTGAACCACAAAAATAATAAATATCAATAGAATTGGGCTTTAGCCCATTTAGAATAATAGATCAAAATCCATCGGCTTTAGCCGAAACTTATGATATTCTCTCAACAATTGAGAAGTTTGTATAAAGCTCTGCGTGATGTACGTGTTTCCTGTGAATTTAATATTTTAACAAAAAAGAAGCATTCTAAAAAGAATGCTTCTCATTGTATTATTTGATAAATCCTCTGCTTCTTAATAGAGGTTTAATGTCCGGATCATGACCTGTAAAGTCTCTGAATGCCTGATTAAGATCTACAGAATTTCCTACAGAAAGGATATGTTTTCTGAAACGGTCTCCATTTTCTCGGGTTAATCCACCATTGTTTTTGATCCATTCCCATGCATCATTATCCAATGTTTCAGACCACAAATAAGCATAATATCCTGCTGAATATCCTCCGCCCCAGATATGGGCGAAATAAGGAGTATGGTATCTTGGAGGAACAGTTGCCAAGTTGAATCCGTGGTTGGCTAAAGATTGCTTTTCAAAATCTAAAACAGGAATAAATTGTTTGTCATCACTTACCGTATGCCAATCCATATCCAGTTCAGCGGCAGAAATCAATTCTGTAGTCATATAACCTTGATTGAATGTTGCAGCCTTTTTGATTTTTTCTACCAAAGCCTGTGGAATGGGTTGTTTTGTTTCGTAATGAACTGCGTAGTTTTTCAGTACAGCAGGATCCAACGCCCAGTGCTCATTAATTTGTGAAGGAAATTCCACAAAATCTCTCGGTACATTAGTTCCAGAAAGTGATGGGTATTTCTGACTCGCAAACATTCCGTGGATAGAATGTCCAAACTCATGGAAAATTGTAGAAACATCATCAAAACTAATTAATGAAGACTTTCCGGGAGCTGGCTTCTGATAATTGTAGCAATTAACAATAACAGGTTTTGTTCCCATTAAATAGGATTGTTCAACAAAATTACTCATCCATGCACCTCCATTTTTGGAATCTCTTGTATAGAAATCCAGATAGTAAATGGCGATCGACTTACCATCATGATCAAAAACTTCGTATGTTACTACATCAGGATGATAAACCGGAAGATCAGTTCTTTTTTTGAAAGTCAGCCCATAGAATTTTTCTGCTGCAAAGAACACTCCTTTTTCTAACACGGTTGTGATTTCAAAATAAGGTTTTATTTCACTTTCATCAAGATCAAATTTAGCTTTTCTTACCTGCTCGGCATAGAAATTCCAGTCCCATGGTTCTACTTTGAAACCTCCTTTTTGCTGATCAATCAGATCCTGAATATCTTTTGCCTCCCGTCTTGCCGTCTCCACTGCAGGAGTAGCAACCTGATTCATTAATTTAGTCGCCGCTTCAGGCGTTTTTGCCATCTGGTCCTGTAATTTCCATTCTGCGAAATTCTTTTTGCCTAAAATCTGTGCTTTTTTCAATCTAAGCTTTGCCAGTTTTTCGATGGTTTCTCTGGTATCATTTGCATCCCCTTTTTCAGCACGCGTCCATGAAGCTTTGAAAAGTTTTTCTCTTGTTGCCCTGTTTTTTAAATTTTGTAAAAGAGGTTGTTGTGTAGTATTCTGTAAAGCCAGAAGATATTTTCCAGGTTGCCCTGCTGTTTTAGCATCAGCTGCTGCTGCTGCAATTTCATCAGCTGAAAGCCCGTCAAGCTCTTTCGCATCAGAAAAGAATACACCCCCTTGTTTTCTTGCTTCCAGCAATTTATTAGCATATTGAGTAGAAAGGGAGGCTAATTCCTGATTGTATTGCTTCAATTTTTCCTTGTCAGCCGCAGAAAGACTCGCTCCTGCGATCTCAAAATTTTGTTTGTAAAACTGTACAAGTCTTTTGCTCTCCGGATCCAGTCCGTCCTCTTTGATTGACTTTATTCTTTTATAAAGATTTTCATTCAGGTACATCTTATCAGAATGAGCTGCAAAAATAGGTGCATATTCTTCATCTAATGCCTGTAATGTAGGATTGGTATTTGCACTTGTAAGGTTTGAAAAAACAATTTGTGTTCTCCTTAGTACTTCACCACTTTTTTCCAATGCTACAATTGTATTTTCGAAAGTAGGGCTTGCAGGATTATTGGCAATTTTTTCAATTTCAGCAGCATGCTGTTTTAAACCAAAATCAAAAGCCGGTTTGAAATGTTCGTTTTTAATTTTGTCAAATTCCGGAGCTTCATATTGAAGCTTGCTTTTCTTCATAAAAGGATTAGAAGATAAAGATGGGTCAGGTGCAGGAAGTTCCTGTTGAGTATCGGTTGGTTTCATTGTAGTACAAGATTGATTGAACGCCAAAGCAGAAATTAATAATACCGATGAAATATTCTTCATAAAATAGTTGTTATTAAAGCATAAAGATATTAAAAACTTACTTTACCATATGTATTTTCGGAATATTTTAAATAATCTGAAATGGGGATAAGATTGTTTGTTAATAACTATATTATTTAAATGCAGAGTTCACCAAGAATTCGATTGAAAAAATGAAAAACAATGTTGACAAAGGCGTAGATACTTAACAGAGATCTTTCATAGCATCCATTCTGAATGAAATGTTTTTGAGAACGAAAAATATCCATTCATTGTATAGCTCCTTTGTGTATTCCTGGCGAAAAAATAAAAAATTACCTTAACTCGAGCTCAGGTTAAATAATGATAATGAACAATCATAGTATTTTAGAATACGATGTAATATTTTTCATACATTCGTTGTTATAATATTAAAATAGCAAAAAAATAATCTATAAAAGAAATAAACATGAAAACAAGGACTCTTTTTATTTTTTCAGCCTTAGTGGTATTGGCCTCATGCAATGAAAGACATGAGAAGAAAAACAGAGAAAACAGTGGTTGGGTAGAGAAAGTGATCAATAAAGAAAGTGGCCCGATACAACAAAAGGAATTTACAGGAGATTTTGATGAGATTCAGGTTTCGCAGGCTATTGATGCAGAGGTGATAAAATCCGAAGTTGAAAAGGTTGTTATTTCTGCTCCTCAAAGTATCATCAATGAGGTTCTTGTAGATAACGAAGGCGGAAAACTTCATATTCATTACAAGCGAGGAATCAGAGTAATGAATATCAATAATGTAACCGCGAAAATTTATACTAAAGATTTCTCAAAACTTGGTGTAGATTCAGCAGCAAAAATTACTGTAAAAGATAAATTTACTCAGGAAAAAACAGATCTTGATATTTCAAGTGCGGGAAGTATTTCGGGAGATCTTGAAGCGAATGATTTCAATATTAATGCAAGTAGCAGCAGTAATTTCACCGGGAAGATCTGGGCGGTAAACCTGGATGTTGAGGCTTCTTCAGGATCAAGTATTGATATTTCAGGAAAAGCAAAACATGCTGATGTGACAGCATCTTCAGGCAGTAGTGTTTCCGGACAACAAGTTATTGCTGAAAGCGTAGAAGCTGATGCGTCCAGTGGAGCAAGTGTGCAGATTGGTGCTACAACTTCAGTTAAGGCATCTGCATCATCCGGTGGAAGCGTAGATATTTCTAAAAAAGGCGAGCTGAAAAATGTAAGCAAAGAAGAAAGCAGCGGCGGAAGTGTAAATATTCAATAAACTAACTCTGGGAATCTTCCTCATCTTCCTCTTCAGTTGATGAGGATCCCTCCCAATTTTTATTGTCAAAATTAAGATTATCATATGCCAGTAATTCCTCCTCCCGTTGGAGGATTTCTTTTGTAGTGAATAACTTTATATCATCATCTTCTTTTGCTTTCGCCAGCTTTCTGACGGAGGCTTTATCAATTGCCATAAATCTTTGGCCAAGACGCCTTGCGGCATATTTTCTCATCCCTGTTTCATGAAGTACATCAATAGCCATGTCTACGGCGGTTCCTAAAGTCTCACGATAAATATGATTAACTCCGTTGTTAAGATATTCATAGGCATCAATTCTGTTTTTTGCCCTTACAAAAATCTTTACTTTCGGATAGTGTTCACGAACAAGCTCTGCAATGAACATATTATCATCAGGATCATCAAGACACAGAACAAGAATTTCGGCATCTTCAATACCTGCTGCTCTTAAAATAGGAATTCTTGTTGCATCTCCATAATAGACTTTAAAGCCATAACTTCTCAACAATTTTACACGGTCTGAATCTCTGTCCAGTACTGTTGCTGAAATTTTATTGGCTTTTAAAAGACGTCCCACAGTACTTCCAAAATGTCCAAATCCAACAATGATAATCTTCTTTTGGCTTATATTACTGTCGAGGATATTAAAATCGTGATCTTTTTCAGGGATTTCTTTAATAAATTTAGGAGTAATCAATCGGTCATTAACAATAAGAAGGATAGGAGTGATGCACATAGTAATAGCCGTGACAGCCATCAATTGAGCGTTCAGTTCGGGGCTCAACAAATAAAGATCTGAAGCGTAGTTGATCAGGACAAAAGCAAATTCTCCCACCTGCGAAAGAGCAAATGCATAAAATAAACTTTGTGGATTATCCATCCTGAAAAATTTCCCAATTACAAACAAAACCACAAACTTTACCATCACTACAGCAAAAACAGTACTGAAAATAAATAAAGGATCCTGCTGAATGATATTGAAATTGATGGTAGAGCCTACACTAACAAAAAAAACAGCCAATAATAATCCTTTAAAAGGGTCGATTTGTGCTTCAAGCTCATGACGGAATTCACTGTTGGCAAGCATTACTCCTGCCAGGAAAGCTCCCAGTGCAGGCGATAGTCCGATCACGATCATCAGTTCAGAAACTCCGATAACCAGAAATAGGGAAGATGCTGTCAAAAGTTCTGTCATTCCCGACTTTGAAACATATCGTAAAAAAGGAACGAATACATATCTGCCTAGTAAAATAAGTAATACTACTCCAAAAATTACGGTACCGGCCTGAAGCCATTCCGGAAGTTTCTGGATCAGGATCTGAATTTCGTTATCATGGTGCTTTGCTTTGTAATTAGCAATGATTGGAAGTATAGCTAAAATAGGAATGACCGAAATATCCTGAAATAACAGGGTAGAGAATGAAGCCTCTCCGGCCATGGTTTTCAGGTTGTTTTTTTCCTGTAATGTTTGAAGAACAATAGCGGTAGAAGACAATGCAAAGCACATTGCCACAGCAATTGCTTTGTCAATTCTCCAGCCTACCCCTATGAATATAAAGAAAAGTAATGAAATAGTAAGAAGCATTTGTGTAAGCCCTAATCCCATTATTTTTTTTCGCATTTCCCAGAATTTCCGGGGTTCCAGCTCCAGACCTACCAGAAACAGGAGCATAATTACCCCAAATTCACTGGCATGCATGATGTCATTTACATTATGTCCGGTCAGTTTCAAGACATAAGGCCCAATGATAATCCCTCCTAAAATATATCCGATTACAGAACTCAAACCCAACTTTCTGGCCAGTGGAACCATAATAATGGCTACACCCAGAAAAATTAATGTATTCATTGCTAAGCTAGACTCCATAGGTTTATTGGTTGAGTAATTCTGTAAATTCTTTTTTATGTAGAATAATTTCTTTTTTAGACAACTTATTGGCTTCGTAAACAATTTTGATACGCTTGATATCTGCTTTGAAAACTTTTAAAGAGACAATTAGTCCACTGATCAATTCATCAACTGTATATTGATACGTTCCTGTTTTACTGAAGGATCTTTCTTTTCCGCCTGTGGTAACAAGAATATAAACTTCTTTATTTTCCAAAGGATTATCTTTTCCCGGCTGTAGCCATTCTCTGTCAAATACTTCATCAATCCATAGTCGTAACAAGGGAGGCATTCCAAACCATATTAAAGGAAACTGGAAAACAAAGCGGTCGTAGTTGGCCAGATGTTTTCTCTCTCTGAAGGCTGCAATATGAAAGTCAGGATATTCTTCATAAAGATCGCGCAGGGTATAATGCTGGTGCCGAACGTAGAAATTAATGAGCTCTACATTCGAATTTGAGTGCTCCAAATAAGGGTGTGCAAATACTACTAATGTCTTCTTCATAAATCCTGTTTTCAGTAAATATAATGAAAAAAAAATGAATAAAAGGTTGGTTTTACGTGGATTTATTAATTTTTTAATATGGAAATATCAGTTTGATATTAGAATAAATCAAAGAAAATAAGATATTTTAGATTTTTGCATAAAAAATCAGGTCCTAAAGACCTGATGTATTTATATATTGCTATAATTTTAATAAGATTACCATCCACCGGATGCACCTCCGCCGCCAAAGCTACCTCCTCCGCCGAAGCCGCCAAAACCTCCTCCGCCACCGGAACTGCCACCTCCAAATCCACCAGGGAATGGGAAGAATCCACCCGGATAATTTCTGCGTCCTCTTCGGCTAATGATGACATCATCGTCATCATAATTTCCGCCACCACCACGTCCACCACCTTTGTTACCAAACAGGATGGCAATGATGATGAAAATAATGAAAGCAATAACAAGTACTTTAAATGCACTTCCATTGCCGGATGGTGCTGTTGTGGCTATAGGCTTGAATTTTCCCTGAACAGCCTCCATAATAGCAGATGTACCTCCATTGATTCCGTCATACCATTGTCCTTTTTTAAAATTAGGAGTAACAATATAATCCAGGATCTGTCCGGCTACTGAAGCTGTAAGGTATTGCTCTACTGCTCTTCCTTGCTGGATCGACATCGTTCGGTCCTCTGTAGCGATCAGGAAAACCACACCATTATCCACGCCTTTTTTTCCGATTTTCCATTTTTGACCAAACATGGTTGCCAGAAAATTTACATCTTCCCCTTTGGTAGATTTTATAATCACTACCTCAATTTCTGTGGATGTTGTATCTGCAAATTTGATCAGCTTATTATTAAGCTCATTTTTTTCCTGCTGAGTGAGAAGATTGGCTTCATCAAAAACCGGATAAAGTACAGCCGGTTTTTCAGGTACCGTGTATTGTGCTGATACAATCGTGTAAAAGCAGATCAGTAAAAATGAAAATACTATTTTAAGAGAACGTAATTTCATTCGGAAGTTGGTTTGGATTTTCTCCTTTAACAGGAAAGTATTTTTTGAGTTCAAGACCTGTTTCAAGAATGGCACTTTTCAATGCCTTATAATAATTTCCTTTTGCAAATTCAGCGGTAATATAATCATGCAAATGATCCCAATAGGATTGATGTACTTTTTCATGTATCCCAACGTCTCCAATGATGGTCAGGTATTTTTTTTCAAAATTAACATGAAAGAGCACTGCATTTTTATCAGTCGTTTTATCCATACGGAGTTCTTTGAAAACTTCAAATGCTGTTTTTGCATGATGATCTTCCGTATTAGAGTCAATATGGACTCTAACCTCTCCCGTAGAATGGTTTTCTGCTGACTGAATCGCTTCCGCAAGGGAAGCGATTTGCTGATCTGTAAGAAATTTACTCATTATTATTTGAATACTTCAGGGGCTTTTTGAGCTCCCGCTTCAGCTTTGAAATAAGGTTTTTCTTTAAAGTTGGTGAAATTCGCCAAAATATTGTTTGGGAAAGTTTTAATCGAAGTGTTATAATCCTGAGCAGCTTCGTTGTAGTAAACGGTTTCCGTTCTGATGCTGTTTTCAATTGCCGTATATTCTCTTTGGAAATTAATATATTGCTGATCAGCTTTTAGATTTGGGTATGATTCTACTACAGCCATTAAACGACTTAATGCTCCGGATAATTCTCCTTGTGCAGCCTGGAATTTTGCAATATCAGCATCTGTCATATTGGTAGGGTCGATGTTGATGGAAGTGGCTTTAGAACGTGCTTCAACAACTTGTGTTAAAGTTTCCTGTTCGAATTTTGAATAAGATTTTACCGTTCTTTCCAGATTAGGAATAAGGTTGGCTCTTTTCTGATACACGGTCTCTACATTGGACCATTTGGTGTTAACTGTTTGTTCTTTGGTTACAAAATTATTGTATCCGCTTTTTCCCCAGAAGAATAGAACAGCAACAATAATAAGGAGGGCTATACCAATTGTTCCGGCGCCCAGACATCCTTTATTTTTCATAGTTTATTTTTTTTAATTTTTTGTGCTAATCAAATATACAAATTATGTGCTAATTTTGTGAAAAATTATATTTGAATGACAACAATAGTGGTGGCAATGGGAGAGAAGAATGAAATTGGTTTTGAAAACCAGTTGCTTTGGCATCTTCCTAAAGATTTAAAACATTTTAAAGATATTACTTCAGGACATCCGATCATCATGGGCAGAAAAACGTATGAAAGTATCGGAAAACCTCTTCCCAACCGTACGAATATTGTTATTTCAAGAAAGAAAGATTGGTTTGAGGAAGGTATTCTTATTGTGGGAAGCATCAAAGAAGCGGTAAAATTTGCGAAAAAGATTGATGAAGAGATCTTTATTATTGGGGGTGGAAACATTTATGAGCAAACTATTGATATTGTAGATAAGCTGGAAGTGACCCTGGTAAAAGCAGATCTTGAAGCGGATACATTCTTTCCTGAAATAAATGGGAAAATCTGGAAAAAAACAAACGAAATCTGCCATGAAAAGGATGAAAAAAATTCATATGATTTCTGCTTCCAGACGTTTGAAAAAATAAAGAGTGAATAGTTGCGGGAATTCTGACCTCGAACTTCTAGCTTCTAACCTCTAATTTATTTATCTTTGCACTTCTAAAATTTAAAAATGAATAAGTACATAAAAATTGCTATCGCAGCAATTCTGATTCTATTAGGACTTTATATGATGATTTTCACAAGAAATCTTGGTTGGGGGATTGTTGTGTTTCTTTTGGCTGCATTTCCTATCTTGCTTTTCTTTAAAAATGAATATATCCTTCTGGCATTCTGGCAATTGAGAAAGCAGAATATGGAGAAGGCAGCAGAATGGTTAACAAAAATCACGAATTATCAGTCACAGCTTCATCAATCTCAATACGGATATTTCCATTATTTGTTGGGGTTGACACAAGCTCAGGATCATCCGACAAAAGTAGAGCCTTTGATGAAAAAAGCACTGGAATACGGGTTGAATATGAAACACGACAGAGCAATGGCTACTTTAAACCTTGCGGCGGCGGCTATATCTAAAGGGAGAAGACAGGAAGGCCAAAAGCTATTAGAAGAAGCCAAAAGGTTAGACAGTGCAGGTATGATGACGGATCAGATCAAAATGATGAAAGATCAGTTGAAAATGCCTACGATGCAAAAACATATGCACAACCCTAATATGAGACAAAGAGGGAAGTTCAAGTAATAAAAATATAAATAAAAAAGCACCTGTTTAATTTAAATCAGGTGCTTTTTTTATAAGTAAAAATAATATTATTTACATTTCCGAATTTTGATCATAACCATAAAATTTAGGCATCTGCCAGTGGTATTTTACTGCTAAAGTTCTTATAGCAACAATTAATAAAATTGTGAAAATTTGAATAAAAGTATAGGACAAAGTGGTGTATTTAGTCATTAATAAAAATGCCGCCCCTCCCACAATACATGCCGTAGCATAGATTTCTTTTCTAAAAATTAAAGGAATTCTGTTCAGTAAAATATCCCGGATGATACCTCCGAAACAACCGGTGATTGTTCCCAGTCCAATACAGATGAGAGGGTGAATTCCTACATTTAATCCTTTCTGAATCCCAATAATAGTGAAGAGCCCTAATCCGAAACTGTCAAAAATAAATAAGGTTACTTTGAAGTTTTTTTCCAGGGATTTAAAAACCATTGAAAAGATACTGGTAACCAGAATTAAGATGCACATCAGGAGATCATGCATCCAGAATACAGGGATGTCAAGTAGAAGATCTCTTACAGTTCCTCCGCCTACAGAAGTCACAAAGGCAATGATAAGTACCCCAAACGGGTCAAGTCGTTTCTGCATGGCTGCAAAACTTCCGGACATGGAGAAAGCAATCGTTCCGAGGACTTCAATTGCGAAATTAAACTGTTCGTGCATAGATTACATAAATGATAGTTGATAAATGATAATTGATGAGTGATTTTCTGCTTAAGCAAATTCTTGGCCATTTTGTCAATTATCATTTATCGCTTATCAATTACATCTTATTTATCTTTCGACTCTTACCGAGTCCGGAACCAATAATTCATATTCGCCTCCATGATTAATGATCTCTCTTACAATGCTGCTGCTGATGAAAGATTTTCCTGATGAAGTCAGAAGGAATACCGTTTCCAGTTTTTTATGAGCTAAAGTTCTGTTGGTATGGGCGATTGCTTTTTCAAATTCAAAATCGGCAGGATTTCTAAGTCCTCTGATAATGTATTGAGCATTTTTTTCAAAACAATAATCCACAGTGAGTCCTTCAAAATAATCTACTTCTACATTGGGAAACTCAGCCACTGAGTTTTGAATGAATTCCATTCTTTTTTCCAGCGGGAACATATATTTTTTCTGAGAATTTTGTCCGATAGCAATAATTAATTTGTCAAAAAGCGGTGCCGCTCTTTCTATAATATCGTAATGTCCTAGTGTAATCGGGTCAAATGACCCTGGGAAAACAGCAATTTTCATGTTGTACGAGTTATGATTTTGAGTTATGAAATATGAGGATGAGTTGGGGCCATCTCTGAATTCAAATCTCTAATTATTTATTAAGTGCTTTTTCAACTTCATTTCCACAAAGGTCTGTGATTGAAATTCCATAATGTCTGGCTTGTTGAGGAAGAATACTTGCAGGAGAGAATCCCGGATTCGTATTCATCTCAAGCATATACGGAATATTATCCATTAAGATAAACTCACTTCTGGAAAATCCACTCATTCCAAGGGAATTATAAGCTCTTTTAGCAATTTCTTCTACTCTTTGTGTTGTTTCTTCATCAATTCTTGCAGGAGTAATTTCTTCGGAAGCTCCTTCATATTTTGCTTCATAATCGAAAAATTCTTTAGTTGGAACAATTTCCGTAATTCCTAATACGATGGTTTCTCCTTTAAAATCAATAACCCCTACAGAAACCTCCATACCATCTAAGAAACTTTCAATAAGAATTTCATTATCCTCTTTAAAAGCAATTTCTGTTGCAGCAATCAATTCTGATTTTTCTTTTACTTTTGAAATTCCCAGGGATGATCCGGATTGGTTGGGCTTTACAAAAAGAGGAAGTTGTAACTCTGATACAATTTCATCAACATTAATGTCTTCTCCTTTTCTTAAATAAATGCTTTTAGCCGAAGGAATTCCATACTTGGACAATACTGCGAGAGTATCTTTTTTGTTGAACGTAAGAGCACTTTGGTAAAAATCGCAACCTGTGTATTTCTGACCTATAGCATCCCAATATGCCTGTAATATCCCATTTTCACCAGGGGTACCATGGATAATATTAAAGCATGCATCAAATTTCAATGTTTCACCATTATCTAACGTGACAGAAAAATCGCCTCTGTTGATTTCATATTTTTTATCATTTTCGCCTAAAAAATACCATTCATCTTTAAGGATTACTACTTTATATACATCATACAGATTTCTGTCTAAGGAATCATAAATCAACTGCCCGCTTTTTAAAGAAACTACATATTCATCAGAATAGCCTCCCATTACTACGGCAACACTTTTTTTGTTCATAACCATTATAGTATCAATTAAGGCAAATTTAAACATTTTATGCAATGCAATACGGGAAATAAGGAAATTTTAAAATCAAAAATGAATTGTGTTAAATAAAAAGCCCATTCTAAAATTATTAGCTATATTTGCCGTTGTAATTAAAGTAATTTTAAGTATGCTTAAATCACTTTTCAGTTGGAAAGTTTTGCTGAATTTAGTAATAGCCATCGGCATTTTCGTGGGTCTGGTATGGCTTACATTTCGTTGGTTGGAATACCATACAAATCACGGCCAGGAAATTCCTGTTCCCAATGTAGTTAATAAATCTATACATGATGCCGTTAAAATATTAGATGATACAGGACTGGAATATGAAGTAGATAGTACGAATTATGACCCTAAATACAGACCTTTTCAGGTTCTGCAGATTTATCCTGCACCGGGTTCCCGGGTAAAAGACGGAAGAACAGTTCGTTTAAAAGTTAACCCAAGAACATGGGCTCAGATTGCTGTACCAGATGTTATTAATAAATATTCAGGCTTGGCATTTCAGAGATTGGATCAGGTAGGTCTTAAAATCGGGGATACTATTTATGAGCCAAGTATTCAGAAAGATGCTCTTTTAAGAATTTTATATAAAGGAAATGCTGTAAATCCGGGAGCACGTTTACCTAGATTCTCGGTAATTGATGTTGTAGTGGGATCAGGTCCTATGAGAAATATATCGATTCCTAATGTAGTAGGTCTTTCGGTAAAAGAAGCAAGAGCTGTCATTACGAAAAGTATGTTTGAAGTGGGATTGGTAGAGCATGAAGATGGAAACAAAGATGAATCTGATATTATTTATTATCAGGATCCGGCTTCAGGGGATGTTCGTGATCAGGGGATGCAAATTGACCTATGGGCAAGTAAGAAGACTCCTGCAGAACTTAGAGCTAAAGTTGAGCAGTTGAACTCCATCTATCGTATGAAGGTAGATACTTCTCTGCCACCGGTACGATATGAAGAAGTTCACTCCGAACCCAGTTATGTTCCTCCAGTAGCACCACCAGCACCGAAAAAAGAAACACCTAAGGCGGAAACAGTGAAAACAGAAACGCCTAAAGTTCAGACTACGACTCCAAAACCGACAGCAGATAAGCCTAAAGTTTCTAACAATAATCAGGCTGGAAATACCCATAAGCCAGCGGCTTCTACAGGGACAAAAGAACCGGTAGAAAAACCGAAAGCTAAAAAAGTAGTAGTAGAATAATACGTAACTTAAGTAAATAAAATATAGGCTTCAACTGAAAAATGTTGAAGCCTTTTGTATAAAAATCAAAAAATAATGTCAGAAGATAACGAAGATTTTTTAGATGATGAGTTATTAGACTCCAATAGTATTGAAAATATCGATATAGACGAAGAAAATAAAGGATTGTATGAACATCTTAATATCACTGTTGATCCCAAGCAGGATCCATTAAGAATTGATAAGTTTTTATTGATATACAGACAGAATTCTTCAAGGAATAAAATTTCGCAGACCTGTAGGGCCGGAAACGTTATCGTTAATGGAGCTGCGGTAAAGCAGAATTATCGTGTAAAGCCAGGTGATCAGATTTCTGTACTGCTTACCCACCCACCAAGGGAAAACGTAATTATTCCGCAGGATATCCCTGTAAATATTGTCTATGAAGACGATGATCTGGTAGTCGTAGATAAGGAAGCAGGAATGGTTGTGCATCCCGGACATGGAAACTGGGAAGGTACATTAGTGAATGCTCTGGCGTATCATTTTGAAAAGAATGGTCAAAAGTCTGATCTTGATAGGGTAGGTCTTGTTCATAGGATTGATAAAGATACCTCCGGGCTTCTGGTCATTGCTAAAAATGAATATGCATTAAGCTTTCTGGCTAAGCAGTTTTTCAACAGAACCACCAGAAGGTTATACTGGGCATTTGTTTGGGGTAATCTTAAAGATGAAGAAGGAACAATCAGAGGGCATGTAGGAAGACATCCTAAAAACAGGATGCAGATGTCCGTTTATGAAGATGGAAGTCATGGAAAACATGCTGTTACTCATTATAAAGTACTGGAGAGATTTAAGTATATGACCTGGGTAGAGTGCAAGCTGGAAACAGGAAGAACTCACCAGATCAGAGCACACTTCAGACACATCGGACATACTTTGTTTAATGATGAACGATATGAGGGCCATACTCCTCTGAGAGGTGTAAATCTTCCAAAGTATAAGCAGTTTATTAAGAATGTCTTCGAAGTTTTACCCAGACACGCTCTTCATGCCCATACCCTGGGATTTATACATCCTACTACAAAAAAGGAATTATATTTTGAGAGCCCAATGCCCAAAGATATGGCGGATGCTGTAAAAAAATGGAGAAATTATTTAGAAAACTAAAAATATATTGAGATTTTTTTTATATTTGTTGAATTGAAATCAAGATTTGTTATGAGAAAACTATATGCTATCGTATGTTTAGCTCTTTTGTCAAATGCATACAAAGCACAAGAATCACTACCATATTATCAACAGTATCTCTTGGATGGTGACTTCCTGTTCAACCCAGCTCAATACGGAAAAACAGATTACGTACAGCTGAATGCCATTTATCAAAAGCAATTTTCAAAATTCAGCGAATCCCCAAACGTACAATCAGTGGGAATCAATGCAAACATTTTCGATAGAGTCGGTGCCGGTCTTACCGTTTTCAGAGACAGCAATGGAGCTGAATCTGCAGGAGGAGTTACAGCGGGTGCTTCATATTTTATTCCTCTAAGTAGTGAAGGAGACAGAAAAGATCAGTTCTCTTTTGGTACAAGTGTTAGTTTGTATAATAGAAATTTCGACTATTCTAAAATCAACGTTGAAGAGCAGGGAGATCCTTTAGTAAGAGGAGAAAACAGTAATATTTTTATGGCGTATGCTAATTTCGGTTTGGCAGCTACCTATAGAAATCTCTTTGGGGGTGTTTCTGTAAATGATATTGCATTAGGTAACGATAGACCTATCGTAAACGGATACGAACCTTCACCGATTAAATTCTTCCTAAACTTAGGGTACAACTGGCATATTGCAGACAATATTATGATCACGCCGGCGGCTATGATCAACCTGAATACCAACTCAACAAGAGTTATGGATTACAACTTAATGGCTACTTTCTCTAATGAGATCAACGCATTTTCTTTTGGGGTAAGCTATAGAGCAGCTCAAAACAGATTTGACAGCCAGCAATTGGAAATTGCTCCGGTTGTAAAAGTAAGATTCAACAAATTTATGATTGGTGCTACCTACAACCTTGGATTATCTGATATCCAGACCTATGGTGGAAACAGCTTCATGATTGGTCTAGGTTATAACTTCGATAACTTTATTAATGTTAGAGGATATAGATATTAATCAATTTAATTTAAATAAATTTGAGCTCTGAATTTTTCAGGGCTTTTTTTATGATATATATTCACATTCCTTTCTGTAAACAGAAGTGCAGCTATTGTAATTTCCATTTTTCAACATCGTTAAATTTTAAGGATGAAATGCTTCGTGCGATGAAGACGGAACTTATGCTTAGAAAGGATGAATTGCAGAACACAAGGTTAAAATCACTGTATTTCGGAGGGGGAACTCCTTCTATTCTTTCTGTTGATGAGATCAATTCCTTGGTTGATGAGGTCTTGCATTACTTCAGTTTTGAGAAAGATATTGAAATTACCCTCGAAGCAAATCCTGATGATCTGGATAAAAATTTTTTAAAACAATTATCAGGAACCCCGGTCAATCGTTTATCCATCGGTACACAAAGTTTCTTTGAGGAAGATTTAAAACTGATGAATCGAGCCCATAATGCTTCAGAAGCGGAAAGCTCTATCAAACGGGCACAGGATTTTGGATTTGAAAACCTGAGTATTGATTTAATTTACGGTTCACCTACATCCAATCTTGAAATCTGGAAAGAAAACCTGCGTAAAACAATAGCGTTGGAAGTTCCTCACATCTCTTCATATGCCTTGACGGTTGAACCTAAAACGGCTTTAGAAAACTGGATTTCAAAAGGGAAAGTAAAAAGTCCTAAGGAAGAAGAACAAAATAAAGAATTCTATTACCTGTCAGACTTTTTAAAGGACAATGGATTTGAACACTATGAAGTCTCCAACTTTGCCAGGCCTGGATTTTATTCAAAACATAATTCTGCTTATTGGAAATATCAGGAATATTTGGGAATAGGTCCCTCTGCTCATTCTTACAACGGATTTGATGTGAGGAGCTGGAATGTCGCCAATAATCAGCAATATATAAAAAAGCTTAATGATAAAATTTTAGCAAAAGAAGAAGAAATTTTATCACAAGAAGACCAGTTTAATGAGATGATTATGATTGGGCTGCGAACGATTTGGGGAGTAGATATTTCGGGTCTGAAAGATAAATTCTCAGACACAATGCTGGAACATTTTCAAAGAGAAATACAACCGAAAATGGAAGAGGGCATTTTAGTGATCGAAAATGATCATCTGAAGATTCCTGAAAAACATTGGTTTATGGCTGATGGTATTGCGTCTGATTTATTTCTGGTATAGTATTCTATTGCTGGAATAGCCTTAAATAAAATTATACAGCATAACGAGGAAATTAGTATTACTTTTCTTCTATTCAGCATGCTTTATATTCTCAAAAACTATTATTTCTAAAATCTAAATGATATGCCATGAATGTCTGCCAGACATTATCACTATCTTATAATTCATTGCGTTTTTTTGTCTCTAGAAATTTCTGAAGTAATTCATTTCAGGAAAATACTTATTATACTAATCTCATTGCAGAGTACAAATTCTATTGAAAATAGCTTGGTGCCTTATTTTAATTTGCCAAGTTTTGATACGGTGGGAAAATCCATTTGTTAAATAATTAAAATTTAAGACACTAAAGGGTGTCTGAATCAAAAAAAGTATTAGATTTGTGATTATAAAAACTAATTTAATACCATAAAAACATGAAACGTATCTTGCTATTCGCTTGTTTTATAGCTGTTTCCAGTATTTACGCGCAAAGCTGGAATATTACAGGAAATTCCGGAACTAATCCCTCAACTAACTTTATTGGAACGACAGATGAAAAGCCACTTATCTTTCGGTTGAATAATCAACAGATGCTAAAGCTCGAGGGACAAAGTATCAATCTTGGAAGTGGGGTACCCGGAACCGGAAATTTACAATTGGCCTTATCTCCTTGCAATAATTGTTATTCAGGATGGGCTAAGACAAATGATGCGGTGATGAGGCTGCTGGGTGGTCATAATTTGAATATCCATATGGATAATGATAATGCTATAGATCCCAATTCAGATACCAGTACTCCTAATTCGCCAGGAATTTCAAGAGTCCGTTTTTCGGATGCTGTACACAAAAGTTTATTGGTTCTTTTTAATACGGAAAAAGTTACCATCGGAACAGATCAGTACGATAATGATTCCAATTTTATTCTGTATGTAAAAAAAGGAATAAAAGCCCAACAGATAAAAGTAGAGACCCCTGCTGCGAACGGATGGGCAGACTATGTTTTCAAAAAAGGCTATCAACTTCGTTCCTTAGAAGAGGTTGAAAAACATATTTCAGAAAAAGGCCATCTCCCTAACATTCCATCTGCACAGGAAGTGGAAAAAGAAGGAATCAATTTAGGAGAAATGGATGCTAAACTTTTGGAGAAAATAGAAGAATTAACCCTGTATTCAATCCAGCAAAATAAACAGCTTCAGGAGGACCGAAAGATCCTTAGCTCTCAATCTGAAGAAATTAAGGAGCTTAAAGCACAAGTACAGCAACTTCTTTCTACTAAGAAATAAATACTAATGAACAACCCCCTTAGGGGTATAACTTTCTAATAATAACAAAAAAAAATCGAGATGAAAAGAAAATTATTTTCCATCGTTTCTTTGTTAATTGGTTTTTTGGGCTATTCACAAACTGAAGTTTACTTCAAATATGATGAAGCCGGAAATCAGCGATACAGAGGAACTAATGCTGCCGGCAAAAAAGCTGAAGATGTTATTCCGAAAGAAATTAAAGCACAGGAAGAGAAGAAGGCAGTTGCTACGCAAGCAACTCCTGCGATTGATGAAAAGGCTTTCTGGAAACAAGTCAGGCTCTATCCGGTTCCGGTAAATGATTTCTTAACAATCGACTGGACTGAGGAAGTAGACGGACTGATTGAATCTGTTTCGCTTTACCAGCACAGTACGGTTCATTGGAAATTCCAGCAACAAAATACACCAGACCTGGGACGTAAGATAAAAATCAATATGACTGGGTATGACTGGGGAGTTTACATATTACGGGTGACATTGAAAGACGGAAGAGTCTTTGGAAGAAATGTAACCAAAAGATAAGGCATAGGATAAAAAAAGATTGAAGCATTGAAAGATTTAAAATTACTTTTTTCTCTGCATCCAACTTTATGACCTATCATTCATTAATTATCTCTAACACAATAACTAATAATATATGAAAATTTTCTCATCATTGATGCTGTCTTTGTGTTCAGTATGGGGTTTTTCACAAACCATACTCTATCAGGCAGAATCTACTTCGCGAACGGTTCAGGATCCGCAGGCGGTAGTTATGGCACAAGGGTTTATTGCCAGATCAGATGTATCAAACCCTTTTATAGCCAAAATAGGCCCTGCTACGGAAAATCCAGGCGGCGGACCGATCAACTCAGGTGCTGGAGCTAATAATCCGAGTGGAACTACAGCTCCTTCAGGCAAAAGTTTTCATGACACTAAAGGGAATATAGAGGTTAACGGAGCCGGGCAGCTACAGTTTGCCTTACCCATTGCTCTACCTCCGGGTATAAAAAGCGTTGCACCCCAAGTAAATCTGGTCTATACCAGTGGTTCCAATAATGGAATTGCAGGATATGGATGGAGTCTTTCAGGGGTTACAACCATTGGACGAGTTGGTAAGAATATTGAAAAAGATGGAGAGGTAAAAGGAATACAATTGGATTATTCCGATTATTATACCTTTAATGGACAACGATTGGTTCTTAAGTCTGGTGAATATGGAAAAGATGGGGCTGAATATGCTACAGAAAAGTATTCCAATATTAAGATAAAATCTCTCGGTTCCATAGCAGGTCAAGCATGGAAAGGTCCTGAATATTGGGAGGTTACCTTTGAGGATGGTTCTCAGTCATGGTATGGAGCAACTGCTTCCGGAAATAGTACTGCAAGAACACCATTGGAATATAATATTGTAAAATGGAAAGATGCACAGGGAAATTATATTACTTATAATTACACTCAGAATAACTCTAATAATGTAGCCATAATTTCGAGTATCGGATGGGGAGGAAATGAGGGCCTAGGTAAAACTAATTTTAATACTATTGAATTTACGTATTTACCAAGAAAGAATATTGAGACTTCTTATCTGAAAGGAGTACTTTTTAAGCAGGATAAAATATTGGATCAGATAAAAGTTAAAGCTAATGGGTCTCCATTTAAAAGTTATTCAATTCAATATTCCGAAACACAAAATATTGTTAATAACGATTCTAATAATAAAGTTAATTATGATTTTGTTGAAAAGATCACTGAAATCAATTCGGAAGGCAAAGAAGCTAATCCAATAGTACTTTCAACAAGCCCATTAGTTACAGGTTCCAATGAATTTGATTTTGGTGACTATGATAGTGTCATTACAACCGGAGATTATAATGGTGACGGTCTTGTTGACTTTATTGTAAGACAGCCGGCTCAGAACTCTCGTCCGGAAGGTTATTACCTGTACTTTAATGCTGTAAATAACAGTAATCCTTCTTTCGTTTATTTAGGACCTACAACTACCTTCTGGCCAAGCAGCAGCCTGACTACATTCAATATAAAACCGGCTGATAATATTATTAAACCCAGACAAGGGTTAGTAATAACAAAGGCAAACGTAGGATCCAATCCACCATCTACAGGAGATATTGAATTAAAATATTACTCAATCAAAAGTGATGCGTCTGTAATCAATACATATAACAATCCGTTGGTATTGGAATACGCAAAAACAATACAAAGTAATACCTATTTGTTTAATAGCTCTATATATCCACCGGAAACTGATCCTGAATATATGGGGGGACTTAATCAATCAGGGATGTCATTATTAAAAGAAGTAGATATTGATTCAGATGGAATGTCTGAACTGGTTTTGCCTATACAAGATAAAAAATGTAAATATGTGATCATTGTACCTGATCCACCTAAAGGTAGATGGCAGTGTAAGACATTGGGATATAGGTATGTAGTAGTAGATAATGATAATATAAAAAATAATACAATTAGCATTATTCCAGGAACGACACCTAAAAATATCTTAAGTAAAGGAGGAATTGTGGATTTTGATAATGATGGAAAACAGGATATTATGTTTGTTGATCCAGCTAACTCCAATGTTAGTGTTAGTTATTATACAAGGGATTACACCCAACCTTCTCCTGTTGTTAAGACTGTAGACACTCCATTAAATAATTTAAATCAGTATGAATTAAAGAAAGAAAATAACAATTATACTTTAAATTTAAAAAAGACATTTTCCATAAAAGGAATTATTGATGGGATTCAATTTGGAGATTTAAATGGTGATAAGAATATTGAGGTATTATTACCGGTACATAATTTCGTAGGTGTAACTGTTCTTGCAGGATGGTCAATTTACTTGAATACAGGAAATGCATTGGAAGAAAGTATTCAGGGACTGATGTTTTACAGACCTTTTGATGTAACAGCTACAGGGGCCAACTCTTTCTCTACTCCAAAATTAATGGATTTAGACAATGACGGGAAAAGTGAGATCGTAAACTCTGTTACAACTTTTTACCCCAACAACCAACCGTATACAAATTGGTATGTTCAAAGTTATAATGAAGCCAAGTATGATCCTGGTAATGCACAATTCAAATGGTCATTTAATGAAAAAACACTTTATAATGCTACAAGAAATGAGGCAATAATAAGTCCTGTATTTGGAGATTTTAGAGTTAATAGTACTTCTTCTAAAATATTATTTCTGGTAAAAGGTGTTAATGGTAACAATGAAAGAAAAATTATAAGCTACAAACATTATAGCCTCAATCCTGATAAAAACGTCTCCCTAATATCTCAGGGGTCACAAAATTATCATATAGATTATAAAGAACTTGACCCTTCTGTTAATTCTAGTATTTATGCTCCGGTAAAAAAAGAGCAATATCCATTTGTTGAAATGGACAGGCTTCCTCAAGCATTTGGTGTTGGCCAAATTCGTCAGACTGATGGTCAGACTGTTCGAAAACAGGATTTCAGATACAGGGGCTACATTGCTAATTTACATGGGAAAGGAGTAATTGGATTCCGTCAGAGTGCCCGCTCTTCCTGGTATGCTGATGGTTTTGAGAACACCAAAATATGGGCAGGTACCGAAATGGATCCTTTGCAGGAGGGAGTTCCGGTAAAGGAATGGTCAATCAGAACGAATAATGAAAATCAGATTTTCCCAGCCGATATTTCTGAGAATAACACGCAGTTATTAAGTTTTAAATCTACTAACTATCAGATAGATAAATTACTGAATGGTCAGGTAGTAGGCACCGTTGCTGATTCAGATAAACCTAAAGTGGTAACGGCTGTAGTCCCTAAAACCAGTAAAATCAAAGACTTCTTAACAGGTATAATTACCGAAAGCACCATAACCTATGGAAATTATTACCTTCCGGCGCAAAGTGTATCAAATGTTAATAATGGATATGCTGTCAAAACATCAACATCAGAATATATTGATAACCCTTCAGGAGTTGGAACAGACTATTATATAGGGCGACCGAAATCAAAGATTGATGCAGTGCAGGCATACGGGGATACCAAATCGGCAAAAGAAGAGTATACTTATGAAAACAATCTTGTAAAAACTCTGAAAACCTGGAATCGTGATAACACAGGATATCTGTTCGAAACATATGCTTATGATGGATTTGGAAATATTACGGGAAAAACAATTGGAAACAGTATTGATTCCCAAACTCAGACCACAACAAATGAATATGATTCTAAAGGGAGATTTGTTCTTAAAAAGACAGATAATTTAGGATTAGAAACCAATATCACTTATAATGACTGGGGACAGATTTTAACCCAAACTGATCCATTAGGAAATATTCTTGCTAATACCTATGATGGATGGGGTAAACTCATGTCTTCGAAAAGTAATTTAGAGGGAACAACCACGTATCAGTACGAAAGAGATAACGATTCTAATATCGTTGTTTCACAGTATGATCCGGATGGTGATGTTTCTAAAAAGTTCACCAATAAATTAGGACAAGAATATAAATCTTCTACTAAAGCTTTCGGGCAAGGACAGTACCTCACTAAAGTTATTTTATATGATGCCTTGGGAAGAAAAGTATCTGAATCGGAACCTACCTTAAGCCCTGACGGATTAGGAGGTCCCTGGAATCTTATTGCTTATGATGATACTGTATTCCCTACGAAAGTGACAGCCACCTCATACAGAGAGCTAAAATTGGAAACTACGGTTTCAGGTTTAACAACCACGATAAAAGAGCTCAACGGCTATCAAAGAACAACTTCTAAAACAGCTGATGCTTTAGGAAATGTGGTTTCAGCTACTGATAAGGGAGGAGTCATTCAGTTTTCCTATAGTGCAGCAGGAGAACAGATCAAAGCACAATATGCCGAGAATATTGTAACTACCAAATATGATTCATGGGGTAGAAAATCAGAGTTTAATGATCCTTCCAACGGATTGTACAAATATGAATATGATGGTTTTGGACAGCCGAAGAAGGTTATCAGTCCAAAAGGAACCAAAGAATACTTTTATAATAACCTCGGACAATTAATCTCTCAAAAAGAGCTCTCAACTATTGATGGTGGGCAGGCAACCAATAAGACAATTTCTTTTACCTACGATAATAAAGGAAGAGTCATTGCTAAATCAGGAACTTCCAAAGGACAACCATATGGTAGTAACGTTTCCTATGATCCACAGGGAAGATTATTATCTGCATCTGAAAATAGCAATGGCAAATATTTTATTAAGAAGGGAATTACCTATGATGATAAAGCAAGGGTAATATCTTATGAGAAGCAACTATATTCTTCTGGTACTTTAACCAAGGTACAAATAGAAAATGTATACAGTGCATGGAGTGGGGAACTCTATCAGGTTAAAGATAAAAATACAGGAAAGATTCTTTGGGAACTGAAAGAGACCAACTCCAAAGGTCAGGTGGTAAAGGCTAAGCTAGGTTCTGTAGATATCAGTAATTCTTATGATTATGTTGGTTTCTTAACCAATGTCAATCATTCATCTGCAGTAAAACCAGGCATTTTACAATTATCTTATTCCTTTGATGCCATTAAAAATGAACTAAAAAGCAGAACCACCGGAGGTGACTTTAATATTGTAGAATCTTTTGATTATGATGATAATAACCGTTTGGTAAACTGGACGAACCCTGTAACAGGAATAAAACCATCCAATAACAGAAACGTCTATGATGTAAAAGGGAGAATCACTCAAAATGATCAGGTAGGAACAATTAAATTTGAAAATTCTGCAAAAATCTACCAGCCAACAGGTATGACATTAAATGCTGCGGGAACTCAGAATTATACCAATGATCTGATCCAAAGTATTACATACAATGAAAACAATGATCCGATATTCATCGATGGTGAAAAAGGAGATGTTGCATTCCAGTATGGCCTTACAAGTATGAGGCAAAGGGTTACCTATGGAGGTAATTTCAGTACAGATGGAGAAGGTAAATTCACTAAATATTACAATGAAGACGGAAGCTTTGAAGTGGTAAAAGATAATATAACCGGAAAAGAAAAGCATCTCATTTATATAGGTGGAACACCATATGAATCAAATATTGTATATTTAAAGAACTTCACGGAAAGCACTGGTTCTTACAAATTTTTACATAAAGATTACATCGGAAGTATTTTAGCAATTACTGATGAAGCAGGAAACAAAATTGAGCAAAGGCATTTCGATGCATGGGGTAATTTTACTCATTTGCAGATTGGAAATGGCGCTATTATTACCGATAAAAATATAATTGATAATGCTTCGTTATTAGTAGATAGAGGCTATACAAGTCATGAACATTTTGCGGAAGTAGGAATCATCCACATGAATGGCAGGTTGTATGATCCTTTATTAAGAAGATTCTTAAATGCAGACGAGAATATACAGGATGTATTTAACACACAGAACTATAATAAATATGGGTATGTACTGAATAACCCATTGATGTTTAATGACCCAAGTGGTGAGTTTATTTTTGCATTTGTTGCAGCCTGGGGAGTTAGTCTTTTCTGGGGAGGAGTAATTACCGCTGCTTTTATCGGTACTGCTGTTGGCTTAGCTGCGTATTCTTTAGGAGTTGCTATAAGTGGAGGCAAATGGCAGCTGGGTGGAGCCCTCAAATCGATGTTTTGGGGAGGCGTAAGCGGAGCGGTCACCTTTGGAATAGGAAGCGTGTTTACTCCGGCAGCAGGAACGATACTTACCCTGACAGATAAAGTAGCAAGTGCTATGGCACAGGGGTTAGTACATGGTTTTGCACAAGGTACTTTATCCTTAATGCAGGGAGCTAATTTTGCTCACGGATTTGCAAGTGGAGCTGCAGGAAGCTGGGGTGCTTCTTTATTTGGAGGGCTTGCTGGTAGTTTTGCTAACAGTGCAACAGGTACTGTATTGTCGGGAATGGTTTTAGGAGGTATAGGTGCTGAGCTAACAGGAGGAAATTTCTGGCAAGGTGCAGTAGTTGGAGGTGTAGTCGCTGGATTGAATCATACTTTGCATATGGAGGATGGCCCTTTTCAGAAAAAACCCGAACCTGCTCAACAAAAACAGGAAGATGTTGACTTAGTTAAATTGTTTGATGCTGCTCTTAAAAATAAAGCTGGTTCTACTCTAAAAGCGGAAGACATAATAAAAAAATATAATCTTAGTCCTAAACTTAAAGATGCTATAAATACTGTTACTGTTTTAGAGGGCAATAAAGTCAAAATTGACTGGAAAAATGAAACGGCTATTAATATGTTTTCTAAAATTAATGTTAAAGATGGGGTTCTCTCTTTAAAAAGAACATTTATTCCTTTGCCGGACAATCCCAAAAGAGGCTGGAATGGTTATATTGTAACAGGAAACGCTTTAGAGTTTAATAATAGCAATAACTTATTTATTATGAAAAACGGAGTTTATAATTATTACCCTACAACAAATACAATATCTAAAAATGGAGCAGGATTCTAGAAAATTAATTTATATGATTTTAATATTCATAATAAGTTATGTGTCTGTTTGGGGCATATCTTATATGTTTTATGACCAATCATATCAGGTTTTTCCGATATTTAATTTCTTATCTACATTGGCAATGAATTTCTTGGCAGTAAATTTTTTATTTTTTATTATTCTAAGTTATTTACGATTTAAAGATAAAATAAATAGAAAAAATTTTACTATATCAATCATTTTTTTGCTATTAATTACTTTATCAGTATTGTTCTATTTTAAAGATTTTTTTAAATATTATTAAACCCCTGGCTGAGGGAGTGATAAAGATAAGATGATAAAAAGGAATTTTAAAATATTGATAATTGATCCTAATAAAAAAGAAATATGTGTCTATTATCAAATAATGTAAAATACTCCCGCCGATCGGCGGGAGTTGGTTTATGACAATTTTAACGTTTTAAACATCAGGCACTATTAAAATCGGTTTTAGGGGATAAATTTAATAAAGAGAAATTGATAATTTTTAACAAAAAGTAATTAAAAATTCTTCACACTGGCACAAGCATCTTACTCGTGCCAGTTTTAGAAAATATTCTCTTATTCATATTCATTGCGAATAAAATTGATGAAAATTAGAGGCTATCCAAACTTTTCGGATAGCCTCATTTTTCATTAAGAACTCGCTTAAAACCCATATAGAATATTTTAAAAAGATTCTATATGGGAAACAAAAGATATAAAGTGTGATATCCGAAGGACTTTTCAATCACTAATCGTAATAAAGTATCCAATTATTCACTATTTTTGTATAAAATTTCATTTCACTTGAAAACGAAAAAACAAGATTATTCACATCTTTCACCTGACCAGCCTATCGGTATTTTTGATAGTGGAGTAGGAGGCCTTACCGTAGCTAAAGAAATTAAAAGACTTCTTCCTCATGAGGATCTGATTTACTTTGGAGATACCAAGCACCTTCCTTACGGAGAGAAGTCAAAAGATGCTATTATTGAATATTCCACGAAGATTACCAATTTTCTGCTTGAACAGAATTGTAAGGCAATTGTTATTGCCTGTAATACGGCTACCGCAAATGCTTTGAATGAGGTCATGCAATCTGTTGCAGGTAAAGTACCGGTAATAGATGTTATTAATCCGGTTGCTGAAAAAGTTTCTTATGAGATTCATACGAATGTGGGGGTAATCGCTACAAAAGCTACTGTAAATTCAGGGTTGTATAAAAAGAGTATCCGAAAACATAATAAATGGATCAAGGTAGATGAGCTGGCGACGCCGTTATTGGTTCCTGCCATTGAGGAAGGGTTTAAAAACCATCCGATTACCCATGCTATTATTTACAATTATTTGAGCAATAGTAAGCTAAAGAATATTGAAACACTGATTTTAGGATGTACCCACTATCCGCTTTTAATTGACGAAATTAAGCAGTATTACGGAAACAGGGTTCGTGTCATAGATTCTCCCAATATTGTAGCTAATCATCTGAAAATTATTCTGGATAAATATAATCTACTCAATGATAATAATCACAATCCCAACTATCATTTCTATCTTTCGGATCTGACGAAAAACTTCGAGAAAATTTCGAAGAAGTTCTTTGGGAAAACAATTGATTTAGAATTAAAAGTATTATAGTAAAGAGTTACAATTTCTCAAACCAGAAAAATTGCTAAAAAATAAAGAGACTGCCGGTAACATGTATATTACCGGCAGTCTGCATTCTAAAAATATATTAAGTGGCTGTGAAACCCTAAACTGAAATAATATAAATTCTTATTGCTTAGGTATAATTCCTATCGGGCTTAAAAGAATGAATACCACAATTGTAAGGATCGCAATAAAAATACAGGCTGGTTTTACATATTTCCAGTTCTCTACATTGACAGCTCCTGTATCATGAATTACAAAATTATTTTTTCTGGGATAGTATCGGCTGGCGATAACCAAAGTAAGGATTGTAATGATAAATGCAACCGCCAAGCGATGCAAGAAATGGATGTGAACTCCCATAGCTTCCATTCCAAATTTAGAGAATAAATAAAGTGATGTACCGGTTATTAATCCTATTTTTGCCGCTTTTGCTGAAACTTTAGGCAATAAAAGTCCTGAAATAATAATGGCAAAAATCGGCATATTGAAAATTGAACTAAACTCCTGAAGAATAATATAGAGTCCCTTACCTGCCATACTGATAAATGGCGCAAGAATAATAGCTACAATTGCCATAATAGTCCCACTGATTCTTCCTATTTTTACGATTTGTGTTTCGGTGGCATTTTGATTTACATATCCTTTATAAATATCAATTGAAAATAAGGTAGATGCACTATTTAAAGCTCCATTAAATGTACTTAAAATAGCACCCACTACAATGGCTGCAAAAATTCCAATAAGGCTTACCGGTAATACCGCTTTTACCAATTCAGGATACGCGTAATCCGGGTCGTTCAAACTGTTTTTAAAATAAAAAAAGGCTATAATACCAGGTACAACAACTACAAAAGGGATGAATATCTTAAAAAAAGCAGTCAAAAGAACTCCTTTCTGTCCTTCTGCCAGGTTTTTGGCTGCAAATGCGCGCTGGATAATAGATTGATTCATTGTCCAATAGAATATCTGCGGAATAAACATTCCGGTAAAAAGTACTGAAAAAGGAACATCAGAAGTAGACTCTCCAATGGCATTAAAGCGATCCGGTACTGCTTGAAATACGGTATTCACACCAGCTAAAAAGTGGCCGTCCCCTATTTTTGTAAATGCAAGTATGGGAATCAATGATCCACCAATAATTAAACCAATACCATTGATCAGGTCAGATATCGCTACTGCTTTTAACCCTCCTAGAATAGCATACAATGAGCCAAGAATTCCTATCCCCACTACCATAATTGCAATAGCGGTTAGTTTATCAATATGCAGGTTTTTTGAGACATCAAAAATACTTTCCATACTGATTGCTCCCGTATAAAGAACAATAGGCAGAAGAGTAGTAATATATAATAAAAGAAATAATCCGGAACAGATGACCCTGGTTTGTTTATCATACCGAAGCTCCAAAAATTCGGTTATGGTAACCAGTCCCATTTTCAAATATCTGGGAAGAAAATAAATGGCCATAAGAACAAGGGCTAATGCTGCCACAGTTTCCCAGGCCATGACCTCCATTCCAAAAGCATAGGCGCTTCCGTTAAGTCCCACTAAATGTTCAGTAGATAAATTGGTGAGCAATAAAGAGGCTGTAATTAAAACAGCGGTCAAATTGCGTCCTCCCAGAAAATATCCTACAGAAGAATGAGACATTTCTGTTTTTCGGGTAAACCACCAGGAAATAACGGCGACCCCCGCTGTAAATAGGAAAAATGTTATTAATGTAGTAAGCATAAGATGTGTTTTTTAATTGGAATTTTAAAACTTTATTTCTATAAAAAAATCAGTTTTTGTTTTTCTAATGACTGTTCACAGGCATTTGCCAGTACCGAAGCTTTAAGAGCGTCTTCAGCGGTAGAAGGAAACTCTTTTTTCTCCTTTATAGAAGTGATAAACGCTTTTGCTTCTTCTATATACGATTCCTTATATCTTTCCAGAAAAAAAGGCTCAAACACACTACTTTCCATTGAGTTTTCTGAATAATAGCATAGATGATTAACCCTTTTATTTTCCACAGAGATCATTCCTTTATCACCTAATATTTCTAACCTCTGGTCATATCCGTAGGAAGCTTTCCGGCTGTTGTCTATATTGCAGATGATCCCATTTTTAAACTTAATGGTAATAAGTGTAGTATCTGTATCTTTTGTGTAATTTTTAGAACCGATTGCAATCACTTGTTCGGCATCACTTTCACTGATAAAGCAGGCCATATCCAAATCATGAATACTCATATCATTATAAATTCCACCTGAAAGTCTGGAGTACTCTGTACTTGGAGGGAAAGGATCCCGACTGGTTATTTTTATAATAGTTGGTTTTCCTATTTTCTTTATACTTGCTTTGGCTGCTGCAAAATCTGGATCAAAGCGTCGGTTAAAGCCTATCATAAGCCGACGGCTGAGATCAGGATAAGAGTTGATCAAAGATTGAATTTTAGTTCTGTCTTTATCCAAAGGTTTTTCGCAGAATACATATTTATTATTTTCCAGTGCTTCTCTTACCTGGGCCATGTGGTAGCTGGTAGGAGAACATATCCATACAGCATCAATATCCTGTTGATGAAGGACGTTGTGATAGTCAGTATAGAACTTTGGAATTCGATTTTTTTCAGCTGTCTTCCTGGCAAGTTCGGGAGAAGTATCAGATACAGCAGTAATATTAATATTTTTTAATGCTTTTAATGCTGAAAGATGTATCTGCCCGATTCTTCCAAGTCCTATGACTCCGATGTTTAATATAGTTTCCACTTTTTTTTATTTGTGTTTGCTTTTTGTTTTATTGGATGAAGTGGAATGCAATTAAAATGTTCTTGACCAGGTTTTTGGCCATCGCTCAATCACTACTTTTGTTTGGGTATAAAATTCAATTCCATGTCGTCCCTGGGCGTGAAGGTCACCAAAGAAAGATTCTTTCCATCCTGAAAAGGGAAATTGAGCAACAGGAGCAGCGACGCCTACGTTTATTCCTATGTTCCCTGCCATTGCCTCACTACGGAATTTGCGGGCAGAAAGACCATCCTGAGTAAAAATACAAGCCATATTTCCATAGCGTCCACTATTGATGAACCGAATAGAATCATCCATAGATTTGAAATTAAGCAGACTCATCACAGGACCAAAAATTTCTGTTGAAATAATTTCTTTATTCAATGGAACATTTTCTAAAATAGTAGGGTGAAGAAAGTTTCCCTGAGTGAATCCCGAAACACTTTTATGGGTGCCATCTACTAAAAGATTGGCTCCTTCGGCAATCCCTTTTTGGATAAGTCCTTCGATTCTTGTTTTACTTTCCTGTGAAATTACTGGCCCCATCTCTATTCCGTCTTCCAGTCCATAACCGACCTTTCTTGACTTTGCAGCTTCTACCAATGCATCTTTAATATTTTTGTTGTCTCCAACAGTAATGATAAGAGAGGCTGCAAGACAACGTTGACCGGCACAGCCATACACGGAATCTGTAATAATTTTGGTGGTCATTTCAATATCTGCGTCAGGCATAATTACGATGGGATTTTTTGCCCCTCCCTGTGCTTGTACACGTTTTCCATATTTAGCCCCTTCGGAATAGATGTATCTGGCTATTGGAGTAGAACCTACAAAGCTGATCGCTTTTATGTCAGGATGTTGAAGCAGAGCATCTACAGATTCCTTTCCTCCATGTACGAGGCTCAAAAGTCCTTTGGGTAGGTCAATGTTTTTGTGAATAAGATCAAATACATACTGCATGGTAGTGGGTACCTTTTCTGAAGGTTTGAGAATAAATGCATTTCCTGTGGCAATAGCATAAGGAAGAAACCAAAAAGGGATCATTCCCGGGAAATTGAATGGGGTGATACAAGCACAGACTCCCAAGGGTTGTCTGATCATGAATTCATCTATTCCCGGAGCAATATTTTCTGAAAATTCAGACTGATTGAGTACGTAAGTTGCACATGCTACCTCGATATTTTCAATAGCACGTTGTATTTCACCCAAAGATTCTGTGTAGGTTTTTCCGCATTCGGTGGTGATGAGCTTTGCGATTTCCTCCATGTGGTTTTCCAGCAAAGTTTTCATCTTAAATAATGGCTGTACTCTTTTCATAGCGGGAACATCCTTCCATTCAAGATATGCCTGTTGGGCATATTGTACTGCTTTATCTACATCTTTTGCAGTATCCGGACCATGAGGAACATGTGCGATAATTTCCTGAGTGGCGGGATTGTGCACAAAAGTGTACTTTGTAGAAATACTATTTTCCCATGAACCGTTGATATAATTTTTTAGTGCTTTCATCATTTGTACTGATTAGGTTTTATATATTGTCGTTGCTGTTTTTTATTCAATTCATATTCTTTTCGGGCTTCAATCACTTCAGGGAAAACTGATGTTTCAGGAATGGGTACTTCCCACCATGAGTAAGCGTAGCCCTGAAGTTTTCTATCCCGGATGGTTTCTACATAAATGACGGTAGTTTCTGTATTGCTCCTGGCTTTTGTGAGGCTGTCTTTAAATTCCTCTATATTTTTGGGACGAAAAACAATTGCTCCTAAGCTTTCTGCATTCTTTGCAAGATCTGTCATCAATGGAGGTCCGTCCAGTTGTCCTGTTTCCTTATTTCTAAAATTGAAATAAGTTCCGAATCCTCCTTCTCCTACTGATTGTGATAGCCCTCCTATGGAAGCATATCCACTATTGTTGATCAGGATTATTGTAATTTTGTATCCTTCTTGTAGAGTAGTGATCAGGTCAGAAGGCATCATCAGATAAGTAGCATCACCGCACATTACATATATTTCCCGATCTGGGGCTGCCATTTTTGCTCCAAGCCCTCCCGGAATTTCATATCCCATACAGGAGTTCCCGTATTCAAGATGAAAACCTTTCGAACTTTTGGTTCTCCATAGTTTGTGCAGATCTCCAGGCAAAGAACCGGCAGCGCAGAGAACGACATCTTTATCATCTATAAAATTATTGAGTGCTCCAATGTATTCTGCTTGTACCGGCTGATCTGGATTTTCGCAAGAATAAGCCTTTGTGACAATACTATCCCATTCGCTGTGATAAGAATGAATTTTTTGGATGTAATTTTCTTCTGTATGATAATCTCCTAATACTTCCCGTAATGCTTTAAGAGTTTCTCTTGCGTCTCCCTGTAAAGGCAGGGCACTGTGTTTAAAAACATCGATCTCTGTAATGTTGATATTGATAAAAATAACATCAGGATTCTTCCATGCTGACTTTGATGCAGACATAAAATCACCATATCGTGTTCCTATTCCGATGACCAGATCTGCTTCTTCAGCAATTTTGTTGGCTCCCTTAGTTCCTGTACCTCCTAGTGCCCCAAGATTCAGAGGATGCTGGTAATGGAGTGATCCTTTTCCTGCATAGGTTTCAACAACCGGAATCCCCAGCTGTTCTGCAAAAGACTGTAATTCTTTTTCTGCTTCAGAGTATATGACACCTCCTCCTGCGACAAGCATTGGTTTCTTTGACTTCTTAATGAGGTTTACTGCATATTGTAATAGTTGAAAATCAGGGAGAGGTCTTGGAATATACCAGATTCTTTTTTCAAAAAGCTGTACCGGGAAATTATAGGCTTCCGTTTGTACATCATGAGGTAGGGCAATGGTAACAGCTCCTGTCTCTGCAGGCGAAGTAAGAACCCGCATTGCTTCCAGTAAAGATGAGGTAAGCTGTTCGGGACGCTGAACGCGATCCCAGTATTTTGAAATGGGCTTAAAACAATCATTTACTGAAATATCCTGTGTCTGGGAAGATTCTAATTGTTGTAATAGAGGTGAGGCCGAGCGTGTTGCGAAAAAATCTCCTGGTAACAGGAGTACTGGTAATCTATTAATGGTAGCCCCAGCAGCTGCAGTAATCATATTCAGGGCTCCGGGACCAATAGAGGTTGTGCAGGCAAATGTTTGTAATCTGTTTTTCATCTTTGCATAGGCGGCCGCAGTATGAACCATAGCTTGCTCATGACGGGTCTGGTAATATTTAAAATCAGGATTCTGCTTCAATGCTTCTCCTAATCCTGCTACATTTCCGTGTCCGAAAATTCCAAAACATCCTGCAAAAAATGGTTGCTCCCTATCATCTCTTTTGGTGTACTGATTTTTTAAAAATTCAATAGTAGCCTGGGCTACAGTTAATTTTTTAGTGTCCATAATGCATATTTGATAGGTTAAAAATCTCCATTATCTTTAATGAATTGCATGATTTCTTCATAGGTGGGAGCATAATTACTACATCCCTGCTTGGTCACAATCCAGGCACCGCAGGCGTTGGCAAGTCGGGCAGATTTGTAAGTGTCCCAATTTTGAAGATATCCATAGATAAATCCTGAAGCAAATGCATCTCCGGCACCCAATACATTAATAACATCCACCGGAAATCCGGGTATGTTTTCTGTCTTACCTCCAGGATAATAAGCGACAACTCCTTTTGCCCCTGCTTTCACCAATAAAAGTTTAACTCCCGAGGATAATACCTGCTTAATGACAGCATCAATATCTCCTTCTATAACAGGAGAAGAAATAGCATTGTCTTTAATTTTTACCTGATTAGAATCTGTAAGCCCCATGGCTAAAAGTTCTTCCTCTGTTCCGATAACAACATCACAAAGTGGAAGATATTGACGAAGGGTCACTCCAAATGCTCTTACATCATGCCAAAGGTTGGCTCGGAAATCAATATCTAAAAAGATAGTGGTCCCCTTAGCTCTTGCTTTTTCAGTAGTATAAATCGCTGCACTTCGGGTAGGTTCCACAGATAATGCCGTACCGGTCATCAAGAAAGACTTGTACTGAGCGAAGTCTATTGTATTTACCATATCAATCGTGATGTAATTATCAGGAGCCTTGTCCCTATAAAATACCAGTGGAAATTTATCAGGAGGTACAATGCCACAGACTACGGCGGTGCTTGTAGTGCCTTCAATTGTATTGATGAGAGAAATATCTACTTTCTCCTGTTGCAGGGTATTGACAATAAAACCGCCAACAGGATCATTTCCAACTGCTGTAACAATGCTGGTTTTAAGTCCTAATCTCTGCGCACCGACGGATATATTGACTGGCGAGCCACCGATAGCTGTACTGAGTAATTGAATATCATTAAACTCAGCGCCAATATTTTTGGAATATAAATCAATACTGGCTCTTCCGAATGTTAATAGGTCAAATTTCATTTTTACTTTTTATTAATCGTTTACTGATTATTCATTGTAGGAGTTACCAAAGGAAGACGAGAATCTTTTTCCTTCCATGAATCAAAAATCCATTCATAATCGCTATCAGTAGTATTCGCGAGTGATTGATCTGAACCTGCGAGAAAATTTAAATAATAGCAATGATAACCGTGGGCGGCTGCTACAGGATGATAACCTTTTGGAATCAATACTGCGTCATTGTGCCTTGCCCGTACAATTTCATCTAGAGAGTCGTTTTCATCTTTTGTATAAATCTGTTGAATGGCATACGCTTCAGGTTTTTGAAATTTATAAAAGTAAATTTCTTCCAGTTGTGCTTCCATCAATTGTCCGTGGTTATTTATTATCCTCTCATCGTGTTTATGAGCTGGAAATGAGCTCCAGTTTCCGGATGGGGTATATACTTCTCTGCATACCATTCGGGAACACTTAAATCCTGGTGGGATGAGGTCGTTGAATTGTCTTGTGGCATTGCCTCCACCAAAAATTACGGTTGGTGTTTCTTCGGGGATGATCAGCTGAGGTTCAAAATCACCATCAGCCTTGCACCAGCAATAAGCAATATCTAAGGCATCAGAAGTTGATATCAACGTAAATTGTGTTTTTCTTGGAAGATAAAGAGTATGAGCAACTCCTTCAAAAACATTTTTTCTTCCATTTTTGATTTCCCAATTTCCCCTGTTACTTTCTACTTTGTAATTGCCTGACAATAATACAATAACCATCTCATTCTCTCCCGTGTCATAGGTCCAGGTTTCATGTGGACCCATAAGACGGGCTTCAAAATTCAGCCATGTCCAACCTGCATTTTCAGCAGAAATTCTTTGGTAAATTTTTTGTTTTTGAGGTTTTATCAAAAGGTTCATTTGTGTTCTCATTAAAGGTTTTGATCTAAGAGATTAAGTCGGCAATAGTGACCGGCTTTTTTTCCTTGAAAGATTTTGTTAATGCCGTTGCCACCAGAGTGGCATTTGTAGCATTGTTCATTGTAAGTTCTGGTTGTTTACTTTGTAATACATGATCTACAAAAGATTGGATCTGTGTCAGAAATGCATCTTGAAATCTGTCAAAGAATGTTTCCATTCCTTCTCGGCGGATGCCATGTTTATCTGCTATCTGGAGCATATTTTTTACAGGTGGATCACCTATTTTCAAATTACCTTCTGTAGCAAAGATTTCTGTACAGGTATTGTGTCCGAAAGAGGAAATTCTTGATGCCACTAATACAGCAATGGTTCCGTTTTGCAATTCGCACATTGCAGCGGTATTGTCTGCATCTCCTGCCAGACCAAATTCGGGGAATCTGTAAGCGCCTCCCAAGGCCCAGACTTTTTCAATTCTGGAGCCCAGATACCAATGAGCAAGATCAATATCATGTACATTATAATCATGGAAGATCCCGCCACCTGTCGTGCAAAATTCAATTTGGAACGGAGCAAAAGTATCTTTGTCAACTGTTTGAGAACGTAATAAGTAAGGGGTGCCCACCAATCCTTCGTTGATCTTGATTTTAGCATCTGCATAACTGGCGTCAAATCTTCGAACGAATCCTAACATCGTAATACGGTCAGAATGTTTTTCTACTACTTTTTCAACGCGGATACAGTCTTCTATATTAAGAGCAAGTGGTTTTTCACAAAAAACATGGTAACCGGCCTCAACAGCCTTAATGATCTGATCCGAGTGTTGATCTGTTGAAGTAACAATCACTACGGCTTCCATCTCTTCTTGCTGTTCCAGCATTTGTTCGTAAGAAGTATATAGGTTGGGAACATTATAGGTGTCTCTTACGTAATCCAATTCTTCTTTTCTGATACTGCATGCTGCAATCACATGAGCATTGGGAACAAGGTACGTGAGGTTTTTGACATATTCTTTACCAAGTCTGCCTAACCCGACAATTCCGATATTCAGTTTTTTCATATTTGTGTTTCTCTTTTAGAATTTTAATGTTTCTGTCATAAATTGATACCCTTTTCGGGCATATTCAAAAGGATTGGCTTTTGATGGATCCTGTTCTGCTTCTACTACGATCCAGCCTTTATATTTGTTTTCATGTATAATTTTTGCAAGAGCATTCATGTCGAGATCACCATCTCCCGGTACAGTGTATATACCTAGTTTTACGGCTTGTAAAAAACTGATGTTATCGTTGTATACTTGCTCTTTAATGTTTTTTCTAACATCTTTAAAATGAATATGAGTGGTACGACCGATGAACTTTTGTAATGCCATTACCGAATCCTCATTGGCAAAATCAAAGTGACCACAGTCGTAGTTAAGCTTTACATATTCATCCTGAGTTTCATTCAGTAAGCGATCAGTTTCATCCATGGTTTGTATCATTGTACCCATGTGATGATGATAGGAAAGATGGATTCCGTAATCATTCAAAGCAATTTTTCCAAGTTCGTTTAGCCCGTTGGTGAGCTTTTTCCAATCCTGATCTGAAGCTTTTTTTCTTTGTGAGATGGGGGTGTTGTAGTCCCCATGAATAGTGTTTCCGCATTCTGCACCACCCACTATTTCTGAGTTGAAATATTTTAAGAAGTTGAGTTGGCTGATAAAATCCTGTTTTACCTGTTCATAAGATTGGGTGGTAAGTTGGTAACTAAACCACTGATTGCAAATGGTGAGTCCTCTGATGTCAAGATATTCTTTTAAAACTATGGGATCTTTTGGATATTTGTTTCCAACTTCACAGCCTTTATAGCCTGCCAGTGCCATTTCGCTGATACACTGTTCAAAAGTAATTTCTTTTCCCAATTCAGGCATGTCATCATTAGTCCAGCCAATAGGGGCGATTCCTAATTGTATCATATGAGTTTTTTATAGAGTTGTGTTGTATTGCTATTGCCTAATATTTCAAATTTTTTTTCGAGTAGTTTTTTTAATTCTTCGATATATTGAATCCCCGGTTTTAATGGATCCAGTTGGTCCGGGTGGTTCTGAAAATATTCTCTGAACACTCTTGTCCATACTATTCTGAGATCAGTGGCGATGTTGAGCTTACATATTCCATAGGGAATTGCTTTTCTGATTTCTTCTTCGGTAAGCCCTTTTGCATCTTCCTTGATTTTTCCTCCAGTAGCATTAATTCGTTTTATTTCTTCACTATCTATAGACGAAGCACCATGCAAAACAATGGGAAATCCCGGTACTCTTTCCTGAATATCTTTTAGCAAATCAAAACGAAGACCTTTACCTCCTGAGAATTTATAGGCGCCATGGCTTGTTCCTACTGCAACAGCGAGACTATCACATCCTGTTTCTTTCACAAAATATTCTACATCAGCAGGATTTGTGTACAACGCATTCTCTTCCTCTATATTCAGATGATCTTCTACACCACTTAACACGCCAAGCTCTGCCTCTACAGAAATATTTTTGAGATGAGCCTGAGTTGTAATTCGTTTGGTTCGCTCAATATTTTTTTCCAAAGGATCATGAGAGGCATCAATCATTACAGAGGTATACTCCCCTGATTCAATAGCATTGTAAATATGAGACTCATTACCATGATCCAGATGCAGGGCAAAAAGAACATCCGGAAATATTCTGGCAGCAGCTTTTACATAATTAAGAAGTATTACGGGATGCATGTATTCTCTGGCAGCAGGAGTGGTCTGAATAATAAATGGGGCATTCATTCTCTGTGCCGTGCTAAACAAAGCATATACCTGCTCAGGCATGGATACATTGATAGCTGGAATGCAAAACTTCCCGTAAGCTTCTTTTAAAAGACTAGAAGAATTAATTTTCATCATTGTTAATTAAATTTTATCGTTAATTATATTATGTGTAAAAAATAAACGATTTTGTTTAATAATTTTTCATTGTGTTCGAACACGAATTTATATATTAATTTGTAATTAGCAAAATTTTTGTTGAAAATTTATTTAAATATTTGTGTTTTGTAGATTTGAAGGGAATTTGGGAAGGGATGAAAAAACGAGAAAAATGTTTTTATATTTGTTTTTTAAACTAAATCATATATTTTGACAATTAAGGAAATAGCCCGATTAGCTAATGTTTCACCAGGAACAGTTGATCGTATACTGCACAATAGAGGAGGAGTAGCAGAAAGTACTCAAAAAAAAGTGGTAGAAATCATAGAACAGGCAGGAGGTTTCAGGCCTAATGCTATTGCACGTAATCTGGCTCTTAATAAAATATATCAGGTAGCGGTTCTGATGCCATTGTTTAACGCCGCCAGCCCATTTTGGGAATATCCTAAAAAAGGAGTTCTTAAAGCCATTGAAGAAGTTTCCAGTTTTGGAATGAAAGTTTCAGTTTCCTATTTCGATGAATTTAATGTAGATTCTTATAGTAATGAACTGGACAAAATCCTTAAGAATAAAACCCTGGATGGAATTATCATTGCTTCGCATTTTGTGAAAGAAACAAAAGACAGGAGTGGTGCATTAAATGAACTTAACATTCCATATTTATTTTTAAACGTTCCCTTGAAGGGATTTGATAATATTTCCTTTGTGGGGCAGGACTCATTTGGAAGTGGACGAGTAGCTGCGCAGCTTTTTCATATTGTTCAGAATACAAAGAAACCACGGGTCTTGATTATGGAGGTTTTAGAAGATTTTGAAAATTATTATGGTTTGGATCAGCGTGCGAAAGGGTTTGTAAGTTTTTTTTCAGACCATACGTCTCACGTTGTCGTTGAGAGGATCAGAGTTCCTAACAAGAGTACCCAGCTATTTCATAAACTACTCGGAGAGAGCTTAAATGCCTATCCCGATATTGGTGGAATATTTTTTCCATCTAATGTGATTACGAAGGCAGCAAGATACCTTGAGACGCATAATATACATTTAGATATGGTGGTAGGATATGATGTGACTGAAGAGAATAAAAAGTTTCTGAATAAAGGGGTTATCACTTTTCTTATCGGGCAGGAGCCCTTTCAACAAGGATATAAAAGTATTAAGCTGATGTTTGAACATCTTGTTCATGGTCAGGATTTGAATGATGCTTATATGTCTCCTATCCATATTGTAACAAAAGAAAATCTGGAATATTACATCCATTAATGCATGAAATATTCCAGACTTCTGGAGGCATATTTGTGTGAAACTCTTATGCCTCAATTATTACCTTTTCAGCTTTTAACCTTGATTTTGGATTAAGCTCGGGTTGATTAGCATCTGTTTCATCTCTTTCACCAATAGCTACGGCAAAAAGTGTTTTATATTTGTCGCTATTCAATATAACGTCGTATCCATCTGGTTCAATTCCCTCCATTGGGGTAGAATCTATTCCCATTGCTGCACATGCAGAAAGCAATACTCCCAATGATAAATATACCTGATGGGCCAACCATGATTGTATGGCTGTTTCTCCTTGTGGTTTTACCATGGTGTTGTAATAATTGATCGATCCTTCAGGAAGATTTTCTTCAATTTGTTTCTCAAAGCTTTCTGTATCTCTTAAAACCTGAAATACAATCAGGTGGCTACTGTCTAATACTTTTCCTTTATTAAAATAAGATTTTTCAGCTAATTGTTTCTTTAAGATGTCACCATTCACAAAAATGAAATTCCATGGCTGGCTATTGATCGATGAAGGGCTGAGGTTTAAAATTTCTTTAAGAGCTGAAATTTGCTCTTCACCTATTTTTCCGTTTGGGTTATACTTTTTTACAGTATACCTTTTTTTCATTTGGTCTAAAAAGTTCATAATTTTATACTATCATTTTTATAGTTACAAAATTAATTTAAGTTTAATAACTTTGCAATAACGGTAAAAAATGATAGTACAAAAATGTATACAGTTGATAATAAGTCTTATCCTTGTTGCACGAGTGTAACCATGAGGTTTATAGGCGGAAAATGGAAGGCTGTGATTTTACATCATCTTATTGATGGTGCCAAAAGATACAACGAATTAAGAAAGTCGATTCCTACGATTACGGAGCGAACATTAAGTTTGCAGCTTAAGCAACTAGAGGAGGATGGTGTCATAGACAGGACTGTTTTTACAGAAAAGCCTCCTTTGGTGGTTGAATATGAATTAACAGAATTTGGAAAAACCCTGCTGCCTGTTTTAGAGGCCATTACGCAATGGGGTAAAGGAGCTCCTGAGCTTTCCAAAAAAATAATCAGGAATTAAAGTTCCTGATTATTTTCTTTATTAGGTTCAAAAAAACTGAAACTTACGTTTCCATATTTTCGGGTATCGATGAGATTAGGATGCTCAAGTTTCATACGACTCTGGTGTTCTACGATAAGAATACCATTTTCTTTTAAGTATTTATTATTCAGTACTAAAGAAATGAGTTCGTAGTATTTCTTTTCTTCCATTTCGAATGGGGCATCAGAAAAAACAATTTCAAAAGATTTTTTATTTCTGAATTTTTTAAGCCAGTCGAATGTGTCGCCTCTCTGTGTATTGATCTGAAGTGACATATCCAGCTCTGAAGCTGTAGAGTTGATAAATGAGGTGTGCTTTGGGTTCATTTCTACAGAAGTAACATCCTTGCACCCTCTTGAAGCAAATTCTAATGAAATAGAACCAATTCCCGCAAACAGATCAAGTACTGAAATCGACTGCATGTCGTATTTGTTTTCCAGGATACTGAATAAAGCTTCTTTTGCAAAATCCGTGGTGGGTCTTACATCAAAGTTTTTAGGAGCTGCAATTTTTTTGGCTTTCCATTTGCCTGATATGATTCTGAACATATTTTTTTGTTAAAGTTAAGCGAGTAGACGATAGCCAGCAGATGATCAGGTATTTCAATCTCTGTACCTGCGAACTACAATCTAATTAAGTATAAAATTCTTATTAGGAATATTGTCAAAAACAATTTTCAGGTTTTTCACAAATTTCTGAAGCTCGGAAATGAACGTTTCATTTTCCGTTGTTTCACCGTAAGCATAAAAGCTGGTTTCATTAATTCCAAAACCGATTTTACTCAATGTAAACATAATAAAATAAAGGAAGTCGACTTCCGAGTTAACATCAAGATTGTTGTAAAGAATAATCTTTTTATTATCAATCGCAAAAAATTCACATTGGTTATGATAAAGGTTGATGTGAATTTCTTTATGGCTTTTATTGTTGATCGAGTTGAGGAACTTTTCTCCTGAAAAGTTAAAATGTACCGGTATAGCCAGTTCTTTTATTTTCTTGTAGTAGTTTTTGGGGAAAGTATAATAAAACTGGATATTGAATTTTTTGTTGATAGAGAGCATCAGTTCTTCCTGTTCTTTATCAGCAGGCGCATTATAGGCAATCAGGTCAAAGCCGGCATCATGATCGGAAAAACCTTCCGGCATCAGGGTGAAATGATTCCATGCAGAAACCACCTGGATTTCATCGAAGCGTTGTTTAATAAGAACTTCGTCCAGCTTTTCATCGATAAGGTTGGCCGGGGTCTCATCAGTAACGAAATAAGACTTCTCTTCCAGAATGCTTTTGTTCTTCACAATCTGATAAATCAATCCGTCTTTGGTAAAAAGTAAATTAAGTACGTTCATAATTCAATTGCTGCAAATTTAGTGAAATTCTACCATTACCGCACCTGATTGATGGTGAAGTATTTCCTTATTATAAAAATCAATATTCACCTGGCTTTCCAAAACATCCCGAACCATTCTCTGCAAGGTTCCGTCACCAATACCATGAACAATTTCAAGTCTTTTTAAATTATTTTTCCGGCAAAATTCTAATACTTCAATTAATCTTTCCTTTTGAATAAAGAGTCTTTCAAAACTATCATAGTCATTAGGATTCTTTACCAAATTATGAAAATGCAGATCCAAAACCAAATGATTTTTCTGATGTTTCTTAGAAATTATTTTTTTAGGTTCAGCTTTTCTTACAATCCTTATATTTTCATACAAATCAGCATTCTTTGGGACCAGCTTTTCTTTTGAATACTGATGGGTAAATCCGTATTCATCTTTAAATACCACAATATCCCCCTTCACGGAAGTTACAACTCCGCTTAAATCTTCATCTACAACAGAAACGGTATCCCCGATTTTCATGTCTTTTTAACTACTTTGAATTATCAATCTTATCCTGACATGTTTCTCAACTATGTCAAAATTATCCTTACACTCTTCCCCCCAGCTCAATCACCTCCAGCTCCTTTATTTCCTCACCATCCACTACAAAGCGCATCATCGTTCTTACTTTATGCCATCCCTGTTTTCCACAAGCGCCGGGATTCAGGTGTAAAAGATTATTTTTTTCATCATACATTGCCTTTAAAATATGGGAGTGTCCTGAAATAAATAACTTAGGTGTTTTTTCTGAAATTTCTTTTCTGGTTAGTGGCGTATATTTTCCCGGATACCCACCGATATGGATCATTAAAACTTCCAGTTTTTCACAGAAAAAACGATTCACTTCAGGAAATTCTGAACGTATTTTAGCGTTGTCTATATTACCGTAAACTCCTTTTAAAGGTTTTACTTTTTCCAGCTGTTCAATAACATCCATGCTTCCGAAATCCCCGCAATGCCAGATTTCATCTGCCTGTGCAGCATATTCCAGAATGCGCTCATCTATATATGAATGAGAATCGGAGAGGAGAAGAATCTTTGTCATTATCTAAGGGTTCTGGAAGTGAGATTTTCGTCGTATTTTTCTTTGAATATAGCAAGGCGATCAGGGTTCAGTTCACCATCCTGATTGATGACCCTTTCTTTGAGCAGCCATCTTATTATTTTTTCCATTCCTTTTCTGGAGTTCATGAAATTGGAAACTTTTCCCAGGTCCTTAGATTCAACTTTTACTTTTTCGGTTAAAAAATTAAGGATAAAATAATCGTCACTTACATAACTTGGCGTTTCATTATCCATGTATTTGTACAATAATATTTCATCATCATTTTTCATGGAGAAAAATGAATATTGAGCAAGAGAGATTTTTTCTGTCTTTAAGATCTGTTTCCCATTTAATAAAACCTTATCGTCTTTTATGGTTACGTCCTGAGAAAAATATAAATTACAGCTTATCATCAGGATGAAGAAAGCCAATAATCGGGGTATTGTCATTTTTTAATGCTTTTTATTGTGCAAATATAAAGAAGCTGGAATAAAATTATTTTTTCAGAATGATAATTCCCGGAAGATTTTTTCAGATATTAATCGAGAATATTCTTTTCCCTTCGGATAGAATCCATTTTCTTCTCTGTTTTAGGATCGAAGAGTCTTTTTAATTTTAATTCAGTACCGGTCAGTCTTGAAATAATAAAATTGCCATTCATTCTGGCATTTGAAGGAAATACGATTGTGAGTGTGCTATCTGAAGTTTTTTTCCAGTCACCGGTATAACGTTCAAATTGTAAAGCTTTACTGGTAATATCCTCAAGATCACCGTTCCCACTTCCCGGTTTGGGTAAACTTCCCTGCATTTTTCCATTTTCTTTGAACCTGATTCCATAGCTTCTGTTATCAAAGACATCTTTCCTTTCGTAGGTATAAATATAAGTGTCCAGTTTTTTGAGCTTCCAGGTTTGTAGCAATAAAGGGTTTGAAACTTTGTCCTGACTCTTTGCAAAACCCATGGTAAAAATAGACAATAGTGCAGTCCAGATAAACTTTTTCATGTATAATAAAAACTGTTTGGGTGGTAATGTAAGTAAACTTTTAACATTGACAAAATTAACATCATCGAATATTTATTAAATTTGGAAAAATTAAAAAAATAATGAAACAAAAGTTTTCTTTTTTCATTTTTCTTTTGACCGTAGGGTTGGCAAACGCACAGGTTGAAGAGAAGAAGCTGGATGAACTGATCCAGAATACCCTAAAAACTTTCGATGTTCCGGGAATGTCGGTAGGAATTATAAAAGATGGTAAAGTAACCTATTCCAAGGGGTTTGGAGTACGCTCTCTTACAACCAAACAGGCTATGGACGACAATACTTTGGTAGGAATAGCATCCAATTCCAAAGGTTTTACTTGTGTAGCTCTGGCTATTCTTGCCGACGAAGGAAAGCTGAACTGGGATGATAAGGTTTCAAAATATATTCCTGAGTTCCAAATGTATGACCCTTATGTTTCCCAAAATGTAACCGTCAGGGATTTGATTACTCACAGAGCCGGATTGGGCCTTGGACAAGGAGATTTGATGTTTTTTCCGGAAGGAGGGAGCTTAACGGTGAATGATATCGTTCGTAATGTAAAATATCTGAAACCGGAAAACCCTTTCAGAACAAAGCTGGATTATAACAATATCATGTTTATTGTTGCGGGTGAAGTTATTCACAGAATTTCAGGATTAAGCTGGGCAGAGTTTATTGAACAGCGAATTATGAAACCTGTAGGGATGACCTCTAGTTTTGGCAGCTACAACAGAGCTAAGGCTGTAAGCAATAAAATTGACGCCCATGCTCCGGTTGACGGGAAAGCAGTAGCTGTTCCTCACGACTGGAACGAAACGGGAAATGCTGCGGGAGGCATTATGAGTAACATCAAAGATATGACTACCTGGGCAGAATGCCTGATGAATAATTTTACCACTAAAGATGGTAAAAAGCTGGTGTCTGATAAAAATATTCAACAACTGTGGAGTCTTCAGATTCCTGACAGGGTAGCGGCTAAAAATCCATATGATACAAGTTTCTATGGATATGGTTTAGGCTGGTTTTTAAGCGATGTAAAAGGACACAAGCAAGTACAGCATACTGGTGGATTAATCGGAACGGTAACCCAGTTCACTTTAATTCCTGATATGAAGCTGGGAATTGTCGTATTAACAAATCAACAGTCAGGAGCTGCTTTCAATACCATCACCAACACAGTGAAAGACTCTTACTTAGGAGTAGCAGACAGAAACTGGCTGAAAAGTTATGGTGAGAGAATGTCTAAAATGAATGCCGACTTCGACAAACAAAAGAAAGATGCTTTCGCAAAAGCTGAAGCTTTTAAAAAAGAAAAATCACTTCAGCCAAAAGCGGAACAGTTCGTTGGAACTTACAATGACGTTTGGTTTGGTGATGTAGATATTGTTCAGCAAGGAAACTCATATAGAATTTCATGTAAAAATTCACCTAGATTAAAAGGTGAGCTGGTTCCGTTTTCCAATAATTCTTTCATTATAAAATGGGACGATAGAAGCTATGATGCTGACGCTTATATCATTTTTGATTATGATGAGAGTGGAAAAGCACTTTCTGCAAAGTTGAAAGCGATTTCTGACGTCACCGATTTTAGTTTTGATTTTGATGATCTTGATTTAAAAAAGAAATGAATTTAAAAAATGGGCTTCAGCCCATTTTTTTATTGTAATAGATTTAAATCCTGTTCAGCGCGGGCAAGTTCTGAATTAAGATGATGTTTTTCAAAGAACATTTTTAATTCAGCTAAGCGTTTCTTATGATCATAAGGAATGCTTGAGCTGAGTTTTCTTTGGCAGAGTGAGCAAGCTCTTGCATAATGATAATCGGTTTCTGCAAGGGTATTGGTTCCGTTCATTACACAATTGGCATTCAGGCAATGGCTGATTCCGAACATATGTCCTATTTCATGAGAACTTATTTTTATTAATCTGAGAAGACTTTCGTTAAAGTTAGAATTAATTAAATTCCCATCTGCAAATCTGTAAATAGAAGTTACCCCTACGCCATCATCATAAGAAGCAAACCCGAAAACATAATTCCATTCAGGCCTGGGAAAAAGATCCTTTTCTGTAATTCCCATAAGAACTACAGCATCTTTTGGTTTATTTTTAATTAAAATACTGTCTAAAACATAGCCGGCTAATACTTGTTCCTGCCCTTCTTTGGATATTCTTCTTACAGTTCCAGGAAAAACCGTATCAGATAAGTCTGGTAATATTTTTGTTTCCAGCTGAAAATAGATCTTTAAATATTCTTTTGTAAGTTCAATCTCCTTTTTTTGGAGATTATTAAAGTTCCCGATGGGCTGAAGGTAAATTGTATTTTTTCCCTTCTGAGGCATTATTTTCTTCGTCTTTTGAAAATCTGAAAATTCTTGAAATTTCTCATCGTGATTATACCTCCAGCTTCCGGGTTTAGGAGTGGTGGAAAGTTTTACATCATTAATGGAAATTGCCTCAAAGTATGTTTTCTTCTTTTTCTGGCAAGAAAAAAAGAGGGTCAATACTATTACATAAAAGAGGAGAGATTCGAACTTATATTTTCCCGGGTTCATAAAAGAAAAGAAGCTTCTTTTTGGCACCGTCAAATTCAGACCATGAATTACAGTCTACTTCAAAACCGGCAACACCACAAGTAGGGAAGTGGAAAATATCTTCAGAAATAGAATTCGCGAAATTTGAAATTCCATTATTATGAGAAAAAAAAGCGACAGAGCTTAAATTATCATCAAGATCATATATTACAGATTCAAAACTTCTTTCTGAAGGATTGTATAGCTTTTCGTCAGTAGAACAGTTCAGCTGATAGGTTTGGTTGAAAATTTTGCAGGTGTTCAGAGCTCGTACCGCAGGGCTTGATACGAAATGATCAATAGAAATATGATTGTTTTTTAAGAACCTCGACATGTTCATAGCGTCCTCCAAACCTTTGTCTGCCAAAGGTCTGTCAAAGTCCTCCGTTTCTTCCGGCCAGTCGCTCTTTGCATGTCTTACGAGGATGAGTTTCTTCATATAATTGTTTTTTGGAAGATTAAAATTATAAAAAAAAAAATGGAATAAAACATGATTTATATAAAAAAACTGCGTTATGAATAAAATCATTAAATTTTAGTAAATTTGCAAAATTATGGGACAAATCCTTGCAATAGACTATGGAAAGGCACGTTGTGGCATTGCTGCAACAGATGATATGCAGATTATAGCCAGTGGCCTGGACACCGTGGAAACCAAATCTTTAATGGAGTTTTTAAAAAAATATTTCAGTGAAAATAAGGTAGATGAAGTGGTGGTTGGGCTTCCCATAGATTTAAAAGGAAATATTTCCGAAGTGGAAAGTGATATTTTAAAATTCATTGATGAATTTAAGAAAGAATTTTCGGATATTGCAGTCCATCGTTTTGATGAAAGGTTTACCTCCAAAATGGCCTCATTTTTTATTTCTCAAAGTGGAAAAAATAAAAAAAAGAGACAGGAAAAAGGATTGATAGATAAAGTAAGTGCAACTATTATATTGCAAAATTTTTTAGAACAAAGATTAAGATGATATTACCGATAAGAGCTTTTGGGGATCCTGTTTTGAGAAAAGTAGGAAAAGATATAGATAAAGATTATCCCGGATTACAGGAATTGATAGATAACATGTTTGAAACGATGTATAGCGCCAATGGCATAGGTCTTGCAGCGCCTCAGATCGGACTTGATGTTCGTATGTTTGTCATCGATGTAACTCCCCTTGCAGAAGATGAGGATTATGAGGATATCAAGGATGAGCTGGCTGAGTTTAAAAAAGTTTTCATCAATGCCAGAATTCTTGAAGAATCTGGTGAAGAATGGAAGTTTAATGAAGGTTGCCTGTCTATTCCCGATGTAAGAGAAGATGTGAAAAGAAAAGGTACAATCGTTATTGAATATTATGACGAAAATTTTGTAAAACATACAGAAACTTTTTCCGATATTAGAGCCCGCGTAATTCAACATGAATACGATCACATTGAAGGGATCTTATTTACCGATCATTTAAGTGCATTAAAGAAGAAACTGGTAAAAGGAAAACTGACAAAGATTTCTCAGGGAGATGTAAGCATTGGTTACAAAATGAGATTTCCAAAATAATTTAAACAAGGATTAACGAAATAATAAAAAAAGCAAGAAGCTTAAAGCTAGTTGCAAAATTTACAAAAAATAAAATTATGCTGTTAGAAAAAATAATTTCAATTTCTGGAAAACCAGGACTTTACAAATTAGTTTCTCAATTAAGAAACGGGTTCATTATTGAAGATGTTACCAACAAGAAAAAAGTAAGCATTGGAAATTCAAGCCAGGTAAGCTTATTAGATAATATCGCAATGTTCACATTTGAAAAAGAAGTTCCTTTATTCGAAGTTTTTGAAAATATTGCTAAAAACAACGACTATAAAGAAACAATTTCTCACAAATCTTCAGATGCAGAATTGAAAGACTTTATGTTGGCTTCACTTCCTAATTATGATACGGAAAGAGTATATTCTTCTGATATCAAAAAATTAGCACAATGGTACAACATTCTTCACAAAGCGGGGTATATTACTCCAGACAGTTTTGTGAAAGCAGAACCTGAAACATTGGAAGGTGAGCCTGCAGAAGAAGTGAGCATTGAAAAAGAAACTAAAAAAGCAGCTCCAAAGGCAGAAAAGCCTGCTGCTCCAAAGGTGAAAGCTACTTCAGCAGCAAAATCTGCTCCTAAAAGTACACACAGAAAGCAAGGATAATTCATTTTTGAATTAAAAATACAAAGCCTTGTCCGCAATTTCCGGACAAGGCTTTTTGTTTATGGCAGGTGGCAGATGATAGGGATTAAGGATTAGGGATTAGGAAAATTTTCTACTGAGTTCACATTTTGTCTCTATTTTTAATCATTAAACATTAGACGTTAAACGCGAATCTCGAACCCCGCACCTCATATCCCACATCTATAAACTCTCAACTTTCACAGCCAACCTCTACCACAGACCCAAAATAACCCTTACATTTGTATAAGATTGAATTTCCAATTACTTATGAACACGAAACAGGAAAAACTAGAAGCTTTCGGAAGATTGCTGGATATTATGGATGATCTTCGTGAGAAATGCCCATGGGATCAGAAACAAACTCTGGAATCATTGCGCCATCTAACCCTTGAAGAAACATATGAACTTTCTGATGCTATTTTGCAGAACGATTTACAGGAAATAAAAAAAGAACTGGGAGATGTTTTGCTTCATTTGGTTTTCTATGCTAAAATAGGTTCTGAAAAAGAGAGTTTTGATATAGCAGATGTGATCAATTCACTCAACGAAAAATTGATTTTCCGCCATCCTCATATTTATGGTGATACAAAAGTGAAAGATGAGGAAGAGGTAAAGCAAAACTGGGAGAAGCTGAAACTAAAGGAGGGGAACAAATCTATTTTGGGAGGGGTTCCTAAAAGTCTTCCAAGCTTAGTAAAAGCATATAGAATTCAGGATAAAGTAAAAGGCATAGGCTTTGAGTTTCATGATGCTGAAGATGCCTGGAAAAAGGTCGATGAGGAAATTCATGAATTTCATGCAGAAACTGATTTGGATAAAAAGGAACAGGAGCTTGGAGATGTATTTTTCTCATTGATCAATTATGCAAGAATTTCAGGGATCAATCCGGATTCTGCGCTGGAACGAACCAATCTGAAATTTATTTCAAGATTCCAGAAGATGGAGGGTCTGGCTGAAGAACAGGCACTGAAACTAGCAGATATGTCATTAGAAGAAATGGATGTTCTTTGGGAAAGAGCAAAACAGTTGCAGTAGAAATATGATTGGAATGATTAATGCTTCTTATTTCCCGTTTACCTTTAAAATAAACAACATGTTAAGATTTCTTATTTTACCTTTTATTTTTTTATTGAGTTGTAATCCGAAAGCTCAGAATTCCCCCACTCAGGAGAGTGGTCTGGAAGTGCAGTTTTCTTTTCCCAAGAAATTAAAGGAAGTTTCCGGTTTTACCTTTTCAAAAGATAAAAAGACCATCTGGGCTATTGAGGACAGAGGGAATAAAAATGCAGTATATGGTCTAAGTGATAAAGGAGAGATGGTTGCTAAAATACCAGTTGAAAATGCTGAAAATACAGACTGGGAAGATATTATATCAGATGCTCAGGGAAATATTTATATTGGAGATTTTGGCAATAATGATAATGACAGAAGAGATCTTGCTATTTTGAAAACTGATCTTCAAGATCCGGCTCAGAAAACGACAAAAGTAATACAGACTACCAGGTTTCATTACCAGGGACAAACAGAGTTTCCTCCAAAAAAATCAAACTTACTATATGATTGCGAGGCTTTTGTAGAAATGAACGGTAATTTCTATCTTTTTACTAAAAACAGAAGTAAAGGATTTGACGGAACATTTTTAGTATTTAAAGTTCCGAATAAAGAAGGAGATTTTGAAGCGAAGCTAATCGGTACATTAAAGCTTCAGGGAGGTTATACTGATGCGGCGATTACTTCAGCCACGATCAACAGTACCAAAGATAAAATCGTATTACTTACCCATAAGAATGTTCATGTACTGACTGGCTTTACGACCGATGATTTCAGTGCATCTAAAATTCAAAAAATTGCATTAAACCACAATTCCCAAAAAGAAGCTATCGTTTTTCTTGATGATAAAACGTTGTTAATAGGAGATGAGAAGGCTAAAAGCGAGGGCGGGAATGTATATCGGTTTTCTTTTTAATTAATAATTTATTTTACTATAAATGAAAATCCACAGAGAAGATTCTCTGTGGATTTTTTAGTGATATAATTTGACGTGATGAAGTTCGTGAGTCTTATGGAGTAAGGTAGGAAATGTGAATATTGCCGCTTGATAATCTAAAGCTTTGTGTATAAACACATCGGATTCTGAACGTTTCTCCCGGATTGAAATAATTGATAGAAGACATATTGTGATAAATCCCCAAAGTACGCTCTCCATGCCCTGTTGAGGTTGAAGTAAGAGTTGTTTTGGTAGGGGATACTTTTTCAATAGTTGATTTTGCTGTTCCTGCCGTTTGTCCGTTCCCGTTTAAGTTAAGGTCATAGGTAACATAAGGTACGATATTATAGAATCCGGCTTTTACCACTTTAAATAAACCCGAATTTGAATCGTAGGTCAGGTAAGCATTGTCTATTTTATTGTTTACATTGTAAACGTACGTTTGTACATAGTTTTCGTGAGTACTTACAGGAGTGCTTCCTGTTCCTGTATAACTTCCGGAGCTGGGGCTGATGTCCGTTTTGTTGCCCACAAAAACGACTTTCAGAAAATTTTCAGATTCTATGCTTCTCCATACGGGAGCATTTCCGGTTCCATTTGACATTAAAAATTCACCCCTGTTTCCTGAATTTCCTTTAGTAGTAGCAGTACCCCCTACATTAATGTCTTTTACAACTTGAAGAGAACCGTTGACATGTAATGAGTGTTGAGGAGTTGGAGTGTGTATCCCAACTTGGGCGTTTACACTTATGGATATCGTAAATAATGCCATGTATAATAGCTTTTTTTTCATCATCTGGGTTATTTTTGTTGAAATAATTTTAAACAAATATATATTCTTTTTAAAATATCTGGTTTTTTATAAATCAACAAACATATTGACCAATGTGTATGTTTTGTCTATAATGCTGAAAATATGGCTTTTATTTAAAAACCATATTTGGGTTATCTGTGAAAGATGCTAATTAAAAAGTGGAATTATTAAATTTAATTTAAATTAACTTTTTTTTCAATAACATAAATTAATTTATATGTAATGCATTGAATTTTAATTAAATGAAGGTTGTGTTTTTGTTTTTTTTTGTGAGAGCGAAAGGTAGAGTTAATTCGTTTTTTTAATTTAAAACTTCATTCCTATTCCTGCAGAAATCCTTCCTCCATCTGAACCGTAGAAATAGTTTAATCTTGCAGACATCATTTCTACAATACTTAACCAAATCCCTGCTCCTACGGACTCATGCCATTTTCTTGAGTTCTCAGTATCATTCCAGACACGGCCAATATCATAGCCAATAAGGATTCCCAGATTGGTAGGGGCTATATTATTTCTGATTCTTCCAAAATCCCATCGTATTTCAGAATTGTTGGTGAAATACGATCTCCCGGAAAATCTTTCATTTCTAAAAGCTCTCATCCCGTTGTTGCCACCAATGGCTGCCGCCTGAAAAAATTCAAAATTATTATTATTGATCCACATGACATTGCTGGAGTTGGCAAATACAAAGTTTCCTTTTTTGTCAATTCTGTGATCAATAGCAAATTTACCTCTAAAGGTCAGGAAATTTTTGTTAAAATCAGAGAGAGTTGCTTTCCAGTCGGCATTCAGCATGAATTCTAATCCCAGGGTTGGAAAGGCAACATTGTCCGCATTTTTATAACCAAATGTATAGTTGGCACCTACAAACTGCTGACTGTTGAATACCTCAGGTTTTACGTCAGGTGATATATTGATAAACCGATCCGCTTTTCTTTGTACCTTATTATCTTCAAAGGTAAGCTGAATCTGGTGACTGAGATTCATCCAGCTTTTTTTAGAAATAGAAGGCGCAAAATTGAATTTTGAAATTCGGGCTCTGTTATATTCTCTTTCGGTATCTTCTTTATTGTATTCACTTTCATTAGATAATCCGAAGAAATTTTGGGAAAATCTGGGGGTGGTATAAGCTGCATCCAGATTGAAATCCCATCCTGAAATTGCCTTTTTAAATGTCCCTTTATATACTAGGCTAAACCCAGCAGTAGCAGTATAGAAATTAGCCTTTAAACTATGTTTTTGGGTAAAAGGATCTCGGATAAAATTATTGACGGTATAATTGGCCAGAACACCAATGATTACCCCGTCATCCGGGTTGTAATCAGCATTGGGATAGCCTGCTACTGAGTTGTATTTCGGATGTTTATAGTTATAAGAATTTATATCATAATCATTGGAGATATTTTTGGTAGCATTACGGGCATTATAGGTGTTCTTTTGAGATGTAAAATCATATATTTTTACTTTTCTTCCATCGGCCACATTATAAACATCATGGTTGTAACCGCCGATTAACCTGATGGTCATCCTGGGGTTTCCTGTTCCTATGACGTCATATACATCATCATCTTCAAGGCCGTAGATCCAAAGTTCTTTCGTTTTTGAATCGTGGTAGGTTTTTTCAAAAACCAGTTCGTTTTTATCTTTGTTTTTGCCTAGTTTATATTGCTGTACCAGTACTGAATGTCCATTTTTTGTGATGACAAACCGATCGGGATTGATCGTACCTGCCAACGGAACTTTTTTCTGTAGTACATCATAATATTGAGAAGCATAGCTTTGTAGCTTTGTTTTACGTATTTTAAGTTTTCTCTTAATATCTGCAATGGTATCATCCTGAACTTCTTTTGGAAGATTATGAAAAGCCTCCTCAATATCAGGATCAGACAAATGCTCCTGAATATATTTTGCCTGTGCTTCCCATTCTTCTTTTGTCGCTCCTTTTAAGAAAACCAGATCCATTGGATATGGTTCCATGGCAAGCCATTTGACACTGCTGATATCTTCCGTAAAGGTTTTCATATGACGGATTGCAGGAACGTTCATAATAATTTTAAAGGCAGCTCCATCATACTTGCTGAAAGCCTGGTCTCTGTCTTTTGGGATGGGTTTATAGATCACTTTATCTCCTACTTCATATTCTGCCCATTTCCATTGGTCTGAGTGTCTGTCCCAATCGCCGATCAGCATATCAAATAGACGGGCTCTGATATAAGATTCTTTGTCGACAGAGTATTTTGTATTCTTGTTAATATTCTTTAAAACATCATCAGTAGAAAGAATATCTTTTGCATTATCCAGAGAAGCTAATGTTTTAGGATCTGAAGAAAAGCGTTCTTCAATCATATACATCTCATCTCCATAGTTTTGATTGTACTTTCCTAAAGCGTGCTGTTTAGGGATATAATATAGTTTGGGGTTACTGTGAAAAATATTTAATTTTTCAGACATATTTCCCACTGAGAATGGGGTGAAAGGATGGTTGGTTGTGTAAAAATCTAATAAAAATTTCTCAGGAAAACTGTCGGCAAGTTCTTCACCCAGTGTACTTTTCTGAAAAGCCATATTGTTAAGAAAGCGGATCGCACTTTTTTTAACACCACGCATAACGAATTCCTGACCGTCTGTTGCTTTTAGTCTTAAACTGTTGGATTGATTTCCACCTCCTTCTCTGAACGGGATATATCCACCATCAAGCTCTGAAAGGTTGGCTGTAGGTGCTTCAATAGGAATTCCGTAGTATCTTCTGTAGTGATCTCCCCAAAGCCATCTGTAAAATTTACGTTTTTGAGTAAGCTGAACGGGATAAATGCTTGAAGAGAATGTTGCCGGGAAAGAGTTGGGAAAGTTATTGACAAATACATCAGGTTTTGAAATAACAGAAATATGAGTCAGTTTCTGAAGTCTGGCATCTTTGGTAGAAAAGTATTCTATATCTGTACTTTGGTCATTTCTGATGTTCATTACGGCAAAGCCACTCCCTCCGTATGAAAAGTCTGTTTTCTCAACAATGGTGGCAGGATCAACTTTGGAGCCTGCTCCACTAATCACCTGTCGTATATTTTCTTCTTCATGATATTGTAAGTTGTGATCATGTCCGGAAACAAAAATGATGTTTTCTTTATCCTGAACGATGCTTTTTAATCTGTTGGCCAGATCAGCATAATGTTGATTGTTGATGTCGGCAGGACTTGCTCCTGAAGAACTTCTTAAAATATTTACTGTACTTGCTATTACTGGAAGAGGAACTTTACTTTTAAAAGGATAAAGGTGAGATTTTGCAGAGGTGAAACCTGCGTGGGTTCCACTGCTGATAATCGGATGATGCAAAGCTACAATAATTCTTTTGCCCTGATTTTTAATGATCAGATCTTTAAACTCAGTATAAAAATCTTCCCGTGTTTTGATATTACAGTTTTTATTGATTCCGGGATAGTTGTCCCAGTTGGCAATAACCCATTCGGTATCAATGACGATTAATTTAATATCTTTTGACAAGTTGATGTCATCAATAGGGCACCCGTTTTTGGGTAGAAAAGCTTTTTTATCATCAAGATATTTTTTAACAAAGCCTTCCTGATTGTTTAATCCTTCAACACCATTGTACCAGTCATGATTTCCGGGAATAACCAGTGTTTTTCCTTTGAAATTTTTGGTAATAGCCAGCTGGTTTTCGAGTTTTTTTTCAGCTAAAGCATAATCTTTATCTGTCTTTTTGGGCATCCCGTTAGGATAAATGTTATCTCCCAGAAATACCAGCATGGAGTTGCTACCTGCTGAATCAAGTTTACCTTTCAGTAAATTCAGTGTATTTTGTGCCTGCGCTTCGTCTGCATTTCCGGCATCCCCGATCAGGAACAGTTTAAAATCGTTTTCAGATTTTATATCTGAATCTTTTACTTCGAATAAGTTTTTGCCCTTTTGTACGTTATATGTAGCGCAGGAGTAGAGTGCTCCGGCAGATATTACGGTTTTCAGAATAATCGAAGTATTTTTTAAATGTGTTTTAAAGGATAAATTCATAAATTTACATTAACAAAAATTCAGGGATGAACATTCTAGACAAAGCTAAAAATTATGTTGAAATCTTATTCAAAGATAAGTTATCTTCAGTTTACTTTTATCATAATTTTATTCATACTGCCTACACCGTTAATAAGGCGGAAGAAATCATGAAGAATACTCCTGTTTCTGAAGAAGATCAGGAAAAAGTACTCGTGGCATTATGGTTTCATGATACCGGGTATATAGAATGTGCAAAGAATCATGAAGAAAGAGGAGTGGAAATCATGAAAGATTTTCTGAATAAAGAAAATTATCCTCCTTCCTATATTGATGATATTGAAAAACTTATTCTGGCAACAAAAATTACACATGAACCTCAGGGTTTACTGGAAAAAATTGTAAAAGATGCAGATTTTAGTCATTTTGCAGGGCATGACTACAGTGATATTTCTGATGCATTAAGAAAAGAATGGGAACTGACCAATGTAAAATGTTTTTCCAACGAAGAATGGAATTCGGGTAATCTGGATATGCTTAAAAACAGACATACTTTTTATACTGATTATGCGAAAGAAAACTGGGAGCCTTTAAAAAAGAAAAATATAAAAAAAATAGAAAAGAAGCTGGAAAAAGAAGAGGTAAAGAAAGAAGATAAAAAAGATAATTCTGAAGGGAAAAAAGAAAAAGAAAAATCGGACAGAAGCGTTGATACTTTATTCAGGGTGACCTTGAATAACCATACAAGATTAAGTGATATTGCGGATAGCAAAGCCAATATTCTTCTTTCGGTAAATGCAATTATTATTTCAGTTTGTCTTTCTGTACTGGTTCCCAAACTGGATGCTCCGAAAAATGCACATCTTATTCTTCCGAGTTTTATACTGCTTCTTTCGAGTGTGTTTACGATTATATTTGCTATTCTTTCTACAAAACCTAATGTGACTAAAACGACTTTTACACCGCAGGATATTGTCAATAGAAAAGTCAATCTGCTGTTCTTTGGGAACTTTCACCAGATGATGTTTGATGACTATCATAATGCTATGAAAGATCTGATCAAAGACAGGGATTATATTTATGATTCGATGGTGAAGGATTTGTATTATTTAGGAAAAGTTCTGGACAGAAAGTACAAGCTTTTATCAATAACGTATAAAATCTTTATGGCCGGTATTATTATCTCTGTATTGTCTTTTGGAGCAGCTTTTCTTAGTCTTTAATTTAAATAGACTCAATAATTTCTACTTTGAACAGGCAGAAATTTCATTAGAAGAACTGAAAAAACGGATGTGTATTTGTAAATCAGGATTATACCTTTTTTACCCATAAAAAGCATATCTTCATATTATAAAAGCATAAATATGAAACCTTTTTTCCTTGCTCTGTTGATGGCCTTCTTTGTTTTTTCTTTCGAAGATTGTAAAGCGAATTCGGGAGAAAAGAAGGCTGTGGAGATGAATTATTACATATCTAATGATGGTAATGATAATAATTCCGGGACGAGTGTTGATGCTCCATGGAGGACAATTGGAAAAGTAAACAGTATTTTATTTCAACCTGGTAATAGAATTCTGTTTAAGAGTGGTGGAATATGGAATGATGTTTTAATTCCCAAAGGATCAGGAACAGAAGGTCTTCCGATTACAATTGATAAATATGGAGGGGAAGCTTTACCTGTTATTAATGGAGGCGGCCAAAAGAATGGTTCAGGAACTCTTCGTCTCAATCAGGTGTCGTACTGGCAAATCAATAATCTTGAAATTACGAATACTGTTCCGGCAGGAATGACTTATGCTGCAATAGGCATTCATGTTTCCGGGGGAGACATTTCTGAGCCTCCGATTCTTGGTATTTCAATTAAAAACTGTTATGTGCATGATGTAAATTCAGCAACAGACGGACAAATTAATTATCATAAAAATTCAGGCGGAATCATCCTTGATGGTAAAATATACGGAGCTTTAGTGCAAAACTGTTATATAAAGAATTGTGCTGTTGAGGGGCTTCGTACGGCAGGTTCACGAGAAATACCGGAACGTTCTAAAGACATTATTTTTGATCATAATACCCTTGAAAATATTTATGGTGATGGTATTGTAATGTCCGGAGTTACAGGAGGAAGTAAAATAATCTACAATAAAGTTTACAATGCGTGCATGAATACCGGATCTCAGAATTATGCGGGAATCTGGACGATTGGAAGTATTAAAACGCTTGTAGCTTATAATGAGGTCTACGGATTGAAAGGGGGAGGAAATAATGATGGGATGGCTTTTGATGCAGACGGATATGATGAAATCACAACTACAGATGGAGATATTTTTGAATACAACTATTCTCATGATAATAACGGAGGCTTTTTCCTGTTGATGAAAGATGCCAAAAATATTACTGTCCGTTATAATGTTAGTATAAATGATGTGGGAACTATAAGAGGAAAAAAACTTTTCCTGATTCAGAACAGTCCACATACTTCCAGATACGTTTACAATAACGTTTTTTATATGAAGAACCCCGTGGAAAAGCTTCTTTGGGAAGGTTCTTCTGTAGAATTTAAAAATAATATCTTCTATGCTGCCTCCTCAATAAACAAACTTTCAGACAAAGAAATAACTGATAAAGCCAGATTTTATTCTAATTCTTTTTATCCTTTAGATATCTTCTCTTCTTTGAACTGGGGAGCATCATTACAGAAGAATAATCGATTATACAAAAATCCTGATTTTAAGGATCCTTTACTGAAAAAGGGATGTACCTTTGATCAGACATTTCTTCCCAATCTATTCTATCCTCATGTAAATCTTAATGAGATACCGTCCGGATACCAAAAGAACTGCTCATACAGAAAATGAGTAGAATTGATTTCACCAGATGAGATAGTTAGGTAAGAGAAACCCTGAGGGCCAGTAATCCTGTAATACCTTGTAAATCTTCTACCTTTAGGAATTCTATATCATGTTGCAGAATTTCTTTCTTTTGAAGTTTAGAAATATATTCCAGATATTCTTTTTGGTTTTCCATCCCAAAATAAACAATAGTGATTTTCCCGGGAGCAGTTATTCTTTCCGTTGAATCTTTTACGTGAGCTTTATCCAGTCGTTTTTTTATGATTTCATAATAAGAATTATAGGCACCATCTACATCGAAGCGCTTCTCATCCATTCTGAAGCGGATATCTATTTTTTCATTGTAAACAAAAATCAATGAGGCGATATCCAGCTGAATAGGCAACGTTTTTTTAAAAGACTGGAATTCACGCTCTATTTTACAAACGGTTTTTAATTGTGAATATCTCAACCTATGAACAACTTTTGTTGTATAATGAAGGTCTGGTGCAATACTTGGCCCAATATAGAGATTATGTTCTACACCATCCGATTTGAATCTTTCATAATAGTGGGGAAAAATTTGCTGAGCCTTGACCTGGCTTTCATCCAGAATATCTGCCAGCTTTCTGTTGACAAGAGTGATAGAATCATCCAGATCCTTTCTGTGATTATAAAATAAATCTGTTTGACCAAGGATATGTGAAAAATAATCCTGAATCTTGGATTTAATGTCTCTCGATGTTTTTACCTCGAGCTTTCCCTGTAAAAAAGGATGGATTTCTTCTCTCAGCAGCCTTTGAAAACGTTGTTCTGTATCAGCTTTAACTTCGTGGTTCAGTTCGCTTTCAAAAACATCAAGCGCCAACATAAATTTTTCCGAGTCAGAATTGGTCAGTGTGAAAATATCCTTTAGAGATTCAATTTGTTGATTGAGATCTTCAAGCATCAGGTTAAAACGTTTTTCTGAGGAAGAGCGGATGTCTGAAACTCCAAATAATGGAGTAAGGTTCCTAAACGAAATCTGCTTTAAAGTATACATTTTCTTTCCTAGTGAGGCTGTAAAATATTTTTCTGCCTCATTTCTGAATTTCCAGACTACACTGTCATGGATGGTTGTGTATTCACGTTGAATAATGGCTTCAATCTGATAATTTTTCTCAAAATAGAACCTGCTGAGAGAAAAGAGAACCATATCAGTGAAAAACTCCATTTTTTTGAGTTTCAAACCATTGAAACTTCCGGCAATGGGAGACGTAAACTCCATAATAGCCAGAAGCTCGCCATCTTTCATGATGGGAATCACCATGAAGCTATTGATATTATTATCTTTTAAAATACTGAAAGAAGGAAGCTGTTTGACATTTTCATCCAGATTATTAACATTGGAAACAACAATAGGTTTTGAATTATTGCTAAGGTTATCAAAAGTATTCTTTCGGGTTTCTTCGTCAAATGTATTGATCCAGAAATCAAGGATATGATTGGTTAAAAGACTTTCGTAGATCGGAAGCTTATCAAGCTTCTGTTCTTTTTTATTGAAAGTCATAATTCCAAAATTCAGTTCAGCAACATCAAAATACGATTTGAAAATTTCCGTCAGATTTTCATTGGGTTTTAAATTCTCGGGATCAATTTCTATCATACTGGACTTGAGGTCAGATAATGCCACTTCTGATGTACAATCTACCAGCGAAATAATGGTAAATCCTCTCAATATCCAGGATTGTGATGGGAAATATTTTTTCCACAATGTAAAGTCATCCAGATTTTCCAATAGCATATCCAGAATATCATCAGTCGGTATTTTTGCATTTTCTGAAGGGATAATTTCTGTGAAATCAGAGTTTACCGTAATTTTATAATGTTTCATAATTCCCTGTTGGTTGGGAATATCATAATAAAACGGGATTGTACTTCTGATATCTTTTTTGAAATAGCTTTGTAGAATGAGACAACAACAGAATACGTAGAACTCGTTATCCGTAATATTTCGGAGTTCTATCTCAAAGTCTTTTCCTGCATCCTTAAGAATGTTTTTGAATCGTTCAGTATAATTAAACGTGATATTGGAAAGCGGAATACTTGCTGCTTTTATCTCGTTATGAGTAAGACCCGTTGGGAAGAGATCAGCCAGAAGAGATCTGATGAGGACTTCATTTTTGTCCAGTAGATTGATATCCTGAAACCCCTCTTTAAGCTCTTTAAAATTCCTGGTACTATCAATAAGGGACTCTGCATAATTGACCCGGTATTCCATTCGGTCATTATAACGGATGTGTTCCAGTACATCCAAATACTTTTTGAATGATATATAAACCTGAAAGGGAGAGTCTTTTTTGTAGAGATTGGCCAACAGCTGAAATTTAAGGTAAAGTTATGAAAAAAACACTACTTACAAATCTGTTTTGAATCGGTAAAAATGATATTTCCATTTCATTTTATTTTACTTTGGCAAAGAAATATCAAAAAGTATATTGTATTAAGCAAATCTTCTTTTCCTTTTTGTAAATATTTCTATTTAAGTAGTTTTAAAGAAAATTCTGAGAGGATTTTTCTGTTTTTTCTGAGAGATTTGAAAAAAGTTGCTCTTGAAAAGGAGATCACTTTAGGATTCGGGGACGGATTAATATCAGAAATTTATATGGTATTCAAAGATCATTTATGTTCTATGAGCCGATATTTTTTCAATATGGATAAATAAAGATTCCTTATGACGAATCTGAACTCTTATGTATTATTTTTAATACACAAAAAAAACCTTCCGGTAAACTGGAAGGTTTTTGTATTGTTTCGTTACAATGTTGTTTTTATAGTCCGAACATATTTGCAAAGAAGTCAGGGAAGACTCCCAAAATGATAATTAATGCAATGATAACTACTGCTACAATATTATAAGTAAGTGTTACTTTTTCTGATGATTTGAATGTGGATTCCTTAAAGAAGAACATCGCGATAATCAATCTTAAATAGTACGCAATCGACAGGGCAGAACCCAATACTGCGACTAATACTAAGAAAGCGGCACCATTCATTGCCTGGGAGAATAAAGCAAATTTCCCCATGAAACCAGCAGTTAACGGAACCCCTGCCATTGAAAGCATTGAGATCGCTGCAGCTATTGCCAATAAAGGTTCTGTTTTTGCCAATCCTTTGAAAGCTCCGAAAGAAGTTTCACGTTTTAGTTTTTCAACCCAGATCAGACACATGAATACTCCCACAGTAGATAACGAATAAGCAAATAAATAGAACGCTAAGTTATACGTAGAAAGGCTGGTCATTCCAAAGAATACCAATCCTATGTATCCTGCGTGGGAAACTGAAGAGTAAGCCAACATTCTTTTAGCATTCGTCTGGGCAAGACCCATAACGTTTGCCAATAATAAAGTAATGATTAAGAATACTCCCAAAACATTGATCCACTCGTGGGTTACCCCAGCGAAACCAATTGTCATCAATCTGAATAGTGCAAAGAATCCTGAAATTTTCACCACACTTGCCATGAAAGCAGTAATTAATGAAGGTGATCCTGAATACACATCCGGGCTCCACATATGGAAAGGTGCTAGGGCTACTTTAAATGCCAATGCACAAAGGATTAATAATACCCCGAGGATAAACATCACGTTTGTAGCATTTGCTACTCCAAAATCATGGATTTTATATAAATCAAAGCTTCCGGCACTTCCGTAGATAAATGCAATACCGAAAAGTAGGAAACCTGTCGCAAATGCACCCATTAAGAAATACTTGATTGAAGCTTCGTTTGATCTCAGATCAGTTTTGTTGGCTCCTGCCATTACATATAATGGAATAGAAAGGATTTCAACACCTAAGAACATCGTTACTAAGTTCTGGTATCCGAAAAGAACAATCCCTCCACATAATGCAAATAGCATCAAAGCATATAATTCCGATTGGTGGCTTCTGTGATTGCTGAAAGCAAAACCTCCAAGGAAGAATAACAATAAGGTTGTTACAATTGATATTTTGGTAAATAAAGCAGCATTGGCACTGTATTCATACATATGTTTGTAATGATCGAAGAACGAACATTCAGGCATGAAACTTACGTACAATGCAATGATTAAACCCAAAATCCCAATGTATCTTGCGAATTTTCCTTGTTCAAAAACTCCCGAAAATAACGCAATAACTGCCGTTAGGAAAACAATAATTAAAACACTCATAATATAGATTTGAGATGTGAGATCTGAAGTTTAAAGTTCCGGGTTCCGAGTTAAAAGTTTCAGGTTCAAAAGTGTCTGTCTTTTATCTCTTCGTCTTTTATCTTTATTCTCTCTTCTCTCTTATTTTTTTAATTTTTAAATCTTTTAATTTTTTAGTTAGCCATCGCCATGTAGATAAACTTCACTGAACTACCCACCATATCGATTACCGGTTGTGGGAAAATACCAAGTAAGATCACAAAAACCGCTAAGCTTGCCAATACAGAAAATTCTACTCCTGATAAGTCTTTTGCAGTACTTAAAACGGCTGCATCTCCTTCTCCAAACATTGCTTTTCCGTAGAATCTCAATAAGTACACCGCACAAAGAATTACCGTAAGACCTGCAATTACAGCTGCTGTTCCATTAAAATCATATACTGATTTTAACAAAATAAATTCACCGATAAATCCATTCGTTAATGGAACTCCCATTGAACCTAATATAATGATCAGGAACAATACGGCAAACTTAGGAGCAACTTTTGCTAAGCCACCCATTTGTCTGATATCTCTTGATTTAAATCTTTTATATAAGATATCACAGCAGTAGAATAACCCTACCACATTGATACCGTGAGCGAAGGTTTGTACCAATGCTCCTTCAGCACCTTCAATATTGAAAGTTCCTCTTAAAGTAACTACTGCTGAAGCAAAGATCCCCGCTACCATCAATCCTACGTGAGAGAATGATGAATAGGCAATGATTCTTTTCATATCCGTTTGGATAATAGCGATCAATGCACCATGAACAATTCCAACGATGGCAAGGATGATCACAATCTGACCCGAAATTCCGGCAATCGGAAGTGGAGTGATTGGAAGCAAATAACGCATTACACCGTATACCGCCATTTTAAGCATGATACCAGATAACAGCATCGATCCCTGAGTAGGAGAGTAGGTATACGTATCAGGCTGCCAGGTATGGAAAGGAAATACCGGTAATTTCACTGCAAAAGCAAAGAAGATAAACCAGAATACCACAGTCTGTTGTGTTTCGTTCAGTTGCGCATTGTATAGATCTGTTAAAGCGAATGATGCAGAGTGGTTGTACACATAGATCAATCCTGCTAACATAAATAAAGATCCAACGAATGTATATACGAAGAATTTCGTAGTAAATTCAAACCTTTTATTTTCTTGTCCCCAAAGTCCGGCGATAAACCAAATTGGAATCAAAGTTACTTCCCAGAAGATGTAGAACAATAATCCGTCTAAAGAAGTAAATACTCCCACAAGACCGAATTGCATCAACAGAATCAATCCGTAGAATGTATTTCTGTAGTTAACACTTTCATTGAAAGAAGATAAAATGATGATTGGCGCCAAAATGTTAGTCAGCAACAGAAGAAGCATACTCATCCCATCGATACCGAAGTGAAGAGAACTCTTCATAAATTGTGACCAGGGATAATTGATCTCATGCTGTAATACACTATCTACTGTTGGATTAAAATCAAAATCCGAAAGTATATAGAATGTAAGAAGCATTTGTACTAATGCAATTCCTAGCGCCAAATATTTGCTGGAATTATTTTTCCATGCAAAAACTAATCCCGAACCTACTAGAGGTAAAAGTAATAATGTTAATAATAAACAAGACATTATTATTGTAATAAAAAGTTAACAATTAATATAATTCCCACAGCTAAAGACATGATAAGAATATACGTCTCTACATTTCCGTTTTGTACACGCTTCATAGCTTTTCCGCTGTCTTCAGCACCGTCTCCTACAAAGTTTACAAAACGATCCAAGATACCCTTATCAAACATTTTTCCTCCGCGTCCTAATCCTTCAACAGTTTTTACAATCAATGCGTTGTAAAGTTCGTCAACATATAATTTTCTAGCAGAAAGCTTTTCCCATCCGGTGTAGTTTTCTTCTGCAACAGCCATCTTCTTCTTACTTACATAAGTATTTCTAACGATAAACCATACAGAGAAGAACATAATCACTGTTGCTGCTAATAAGATCATTTCAGTATTGAAATCTACTCCTGAAAGAGTAGCTTCCATCTGGCTGTAGCTTTGTTCAGTAAGAACCGGCTTTAACCATTCCATAAGTTTAGCATAGTGCCCGTGACCGATGAAGTGCGGCAGGTTGATGAAACCTCCGATTACAGAAAGGATTGCCAATACGATCAATGGTAATGTCATATTAGACGGGCTTTCATGTAAGTGATGTTTTTGTTCTTCAGTACCTCTGAATTCTCCGTGGAATGTCAAATAATACAGTCTGAACATATACGTTGCAGTCATTGCCGCTAAAACAAATAATATTACCCAGTAAACCGGATTTTTAGCAAAAGCTGCTACTAAAATTTCGTCTTTAGAGATCATCCCTGATAATAGAGGGAAACCTGAAATTGCTAATGTTCCGATCAGGAATGTAGCGTGGGTAAGAGGAATATATTTTTTAAGACCTCCCATGAAGCGCATATCCTGCTCGTTGCTCATAGCGTGGATTACAGAACCAGCACCTAAGAATAGTAAAGCTTTAAAGAATGCGTGCGTCATTACGTGGAACATCGCTGTTGTATACGCTCCAAGTCCTAAAGCAATGAACATAAATCCAAGCTGTGAAACTGTAGAGTAGGCCAATACTTTTTTGATGTCATTCTGACGTAATGCATAGAATCCTGCTAAAGCTGCAGTTAAGAATCCAATGAATAAAATTCCTCCCTGTACAGTAGGAGCTAAAGTAAATAAGAAGTTTGATCTTACTACCAAATAAATCCCCGCCGTTACCATCGTTGCCGCGTGGATCAAAGCTGATACCGGAGTTGGTCCTGCCATTGCATCCGGCAACCAGGTATATAAAGGAACCTGAGCAGATTTACCGGTAGCACCGATAAATAAACTCGCTGTGATAAAGATAATCACTGTTCCGTCTAATTCAAATTTTGAAGCATTTTCAGCTACTGAAAGGTAATCTACAGCATTAGTCTGAGCAGCAATCATAAAGATACCAATCAATAATGCAAGGTCACCAATTCTGTTCATGATGAAAGCTTTTCTTGCTGCTTTACCGTATTCTTCGTTTGTATACCAGAATCCGATCAACAGGTAAGAACAAAGACCTACACCTTCCCATCCGATGAATAGGATAAGGTAGTTGCTTCCCATCACTAAAAGTAACATTGAGAAGATGAAAAGATTCAGGTAAGTAAAGAACTTATAGAAGCCTTTATCATGACTCATATATCCGATAGAGTATAAGTGGATCAGTGAACCGATACCCGTGATGATCATTACCATCATTAAAGACAGCTGATCGATCTGGAATCCAAAATTGATCTGAACCCCATTTACTCTAAACCATTCAAAAGCTTTTACGATTACCGGCTGGCTTTCAGAATTGAAATTCATGAAAAGACTAACAGCGATACAGAAAGATCCGAATACTGCTGCAGTGGCCAAAGAACCTACCAATATTTTTGGAAGATTTTTCCCGAATAACCCGTTAATAAGAAACCCTAAAAGTGGTAAAAGTACTATTGCATATACTAGATTCTCCATTCTTATCCTCTTAATTTATTAAATATACTAACATCTACAGAACGGGTATTTCTATACAGCATAGCAATAATTGCCAAACCTACTGCTACTTCCGCAGCTGCAACCACCATAATGAAGAAAACTAAAAGTTGTCCGTCGCCGTTGCCTTTATACGCTGAAAATGCTGCTAACAAAAGGTTTACAGAATTCAGCATAAGCTCTACACAGCCCAGAATCACAATAGCATTTTTTCTAAGCAATACGCCCATCACGCCTAAGCAGAATAATACTGAACAAAGGATGATGAAGTAGTTCAAAGGGATGCTTTGTATAAATGTATTTACTTCTCCCATAATTTTATAAATCTTTTTTACCGATTAATACCGCGCCTACAATACCTGCCAAAATTAGGATGGAAGCAAGCTCAAACGGTAAAACATATTCATTAAACAAAAGTCTACCCAGATTTTTTGTAAGACCAACCCCTCTGTCTACATTTTCAACAACAATGTGATTGTCTTTTATTCCTCTGAATACTCCTAATACTCCAACCAAAAGAAGACCCGCGGTAAAAACTCCAACAAATTTTAAGACATTGTTCTTCTTACTTTCGTCTGCTTTATTAAGGTTAAGCATCATTAAGATATAAAGGAAAAGTACCATGATGGCACCTGCGTACACTATAATCTGGATAATTGCCAAAAATTGTGCATTCAAAAGAATGTACATTCCTGCAATTGAAAACATCGTAACAATTAATGACAAAATAGCATATAAAGGATTTCTTGCAAATACAAAGTAAACTGCACTTGCCACTGCTAAAAACGCCACCAAGAAAAATAAAAACTGATCCATTATTTTACCGCATTTTTTTGTTTCTCGGATTGTCTTGTCGTGATGTCAATCCTTTCATTTATTTTTTCAACTAGTTTATCTTTTCCATAAATGAAAGAACCTCTGTTGGTTTCTACGTCTACCAATCTGTCAGTAAGATAGATTGCAGATTTAGGACAAGCTTCTTCACACATTCCGCAGAAGATACATCTTAGCATATTGATTTCATATACTGAGGCATATTTTTCTTCTCTGTAAAGATCTTTTTCCTCTTTAGTTCTTTCAGCAGCAGTCATTGTAATGGCTTCTGCAGGACAAGCTACCGCACAAAGTCCGCAAGCAGTACATCTTTCTCTGCCCTCTTCGTCTCTTTTCAAAACGTGCTGGCCTCTCCAGATAGTCGTTCTTGGCTTCTGTACTTCCGGATACGAATATACTGCGGGAGCACCCTTTATCACGGTTCTTACAGCATGCTTAAATGTAATCCCCATTCCTGTAAAGATTGCAGGAAGGTAGATTTTTTCAGCAAGGGTCATTTCTTTATTGGAAACAACTTTTGATCTGTTTGTAAGTTTCATTTAATTATAGATATTAGATGTTAGACACCAGATTTTAGACTAATCTTGTCTGCTATCTTAATTATTTAATATTGATGATTGAATATGATAGGCTAAAGATAAAACTTTGATTTCATTTCAAATTTTCAAATCAGCTCATTTTCAAATTTTCTTAGTTGGCGAATGCTAAAATTACAGCTCCTGTAATCAATAGATTTACCAATGCCATTGGGATTAATGTTTTCCATCCTAAGTGCATTAACTGGTCATATCTGAATCTTGGAAGCGTCCATCTGATCCACATGAAGATCAAAATTCCGATTACCGTTTTCGTTAAAAATGCTACGATACTCAAGATGCCTGCAGTATTTTCACCCCAGTTCTGAGTTACCCACTCAATACCAGGATAATTATATCCTCCGAAGAAAAGAACAACCATGAAAGCATTAGAAATAAACATGTTCACGTATTCCCCGAACATATATAATCCCAATTTCATGGAAGAGTATTCCGTAGAATATCCTGTTACCAATTCAGATTCACACTCTGGTAAATCGAACGGGTGTCTGTTGGTTTCTGCTAAAGCTGCTACAAAGAAAACAAGGAAAGCAACCGGCTGATAGAAAATGTTCCAGTTCATACCGGAAACCCAGGGAATGATTCCCCATAGTTTTCCGTGAGTCTGGTTTTCAGTAATTACTTTTAAATCTAAACTTCCAGCCATCATGATGATAGAAAGAAGCGCCAATCCCATTGCCAATTCATAAGAAATCATCTGAGAAGAAGCACGGATAGCACCTAATAATGAGTATTTGTTGTTCGAAGCCCAACCCCCGATCATGATTCCATATACCCCGATTGAAGCCATTCCTATAATGAAAAGGACCCCAACATCGATGTTAGCAACCTGAAGATCAAAAGATGTACCTGCAATATTTAAACTTTTACCCCAGGGAATAACAGCTCCTGTGATCAATGAAATAAACATTACTAAAGCTGGCCCCAATACAAAAAGGAATCTTTCAGCATTGGCAGGTGTGAAGTCTTCTTTAAAGAAGAATTTTCCACCGTCAGCAAGAGGTTGCAGTAATCCGAAAGGTCCAGCTCTGTTAGGTCCGATTCTATCCTGCATGATAGAGGCAACTTTTCTTTCTGCCCAGGTAGAGTAGGCTGCAATCGTTAACGATAGCAGGAAAAGTGCTAATACAAGTATAAGTTTAAATGTAAGTAAATCCATTTTTTATTGTAAAGATTTTTAGATGTGAGATGTCAGATACTAGATATGAGGTTAAGTCTGATGTCTTGTGTCTGAAATCTAATTGTCTTTATTAAAATTATTTTTCGTCTTTTTCACTGATTTCTTTAGCCATAGGATTGTCCAGAACTCTTAGCTCATCTTTAGGCTTTTCGTAGTGGTTCAATGAAATAACAGAGTGTCTGTCGATATGTCTAGGACCCTCGATGTTCCAGTCTGATAAAACTTTTCTTTCAAAACGGCATGTATCACAGATGAATTCTTCTACTTCACCCCACTGGTCTTTTCTTGCAGTTACCCTTACAATCTCATCACCTTTCATCCAGACTACAGCTTTTCCTGAGCATTTATCACATTTACAAGTAGCATTCATTGGTTTTGTGAACCATACTCTGCTTGCAAAACGGGAAGTTCTGTCTGTTAATGCTCCTACCGGACAAACGTCGATAACGTTTCCGATAAAATCATTGTCTAAAGCTTTATTTAAATACGTTGAAATCTCAGCATGATCTCCTCTGAAAAGGATACCGTGCTCTCTTTCACCTGTTAATTGGTTTGCTGCTAATACACATCTTGCACAAAGAATACAACGGTTCATATTCAGTTTGATGTTCGGTCCAAGATCATCAGCTTCGTAAGTATTTCTTTCGAATTCTGTTCTTGTCTCAAGGTTTCCGTGTTCGTAGCCAAGATCCTGAAGATGGCATTCACCAGCCTGATCACAAACAGGGCAGTCTAGTGGATGATTGACCAGTAAGAATTCGGTAACCGCCTTTCTTCCTTCCTGAGCTTTCTCCGAAGTAAGGTTTTTTACTTCCATCCCATCCATCACATTTGTTCTGCAGCTGGCTACTAACTTCGGCATAGGACGCGGATCAGCTTCAGATCCTTTAGAAACTTCTACAAGACATGTTCTGCATCTTCCTCCACTGGTTTCTAATTTACTGTAGTAACACATTGCAGGAGGTACAGATTTACCACCGATCTGTCTTGCTGCTTCCAAAATAGAAGTACCAGGCATAACTTCGGTAGTCTGACCGTCTATAGTTATTTTGAATTTTTTAACTTCTTCGCTCATATTATATGCTTTAAGCTTTATGCATTAAGCAATAGGCTTTGTTATTTATATTTTTTCGTATTAAATGTATATCCCACTCCTGCTAGAACTTGTCCGAAAACAAAATCCTGGCGTGCTTTATCTGGTTTATTGTTTAATGTGGTTTTAATATCCCACATATTAATATAACCGGCTTTTCCTTCTACTCTGATCATCCAGTTTTTCCAAAAAACCAGGTTAAGACTGGATCTGATATCGGTTCCTAAACCTGCAACGTGAAAACGATCACTTCTTTCATTTCCAAAAAGCTTTACGTTACTTTTCGGAAACATAAATCCGATCCCGGCTCCGTAAGACCATACTAAATCTATATTTTTTTTATGAACAAGATTCTTGTATTTTTCAAGACCCAGATTTTCATAATTCAATCCGTCTGTATGCTCGAAAGTAAGGAATTTTTCATCTGCTAAATTCACCTGCCCGTTCTCTACCATTCCTGCATACTGAGGATCTGAAATATGACCTTTGAATCCAACGGTCTGGTTCTGATCCATCACATATTTCATATGATCTATACCAAGTACCAGCGCTAAATTATCTTTAATAAAATATCCTATTCTGAAATTATATTGTGTTACGGTGAACCAACTCGGATCAAAATAGACGATACCAAACTTTGTAGGTCTGTCTTGCGCTGTTACATTATTCAATTGGAAATCGTAACCGTTTCCTGAAAAATGGATGTCAGAATTACTATAGGCAGCTCTGTTCCATCCATAGAAAAGAAAGACCTGACCTTTTTTACTTAATGGTAAAGGCTTTTCCTTTTTTGCAGCCTTAATCTCCTGCTTTTCACTACTTACATATGCTAAATCCTCTTCAACAGATCTATTGTATTGTACAGTATCATTTTTCGTGTTCTGTGCAAATACAAAATTTGACATCATTAAGCCGACTACCAATAATTTTTTCATTCTAAGCATTTTTTTCAACAGCTGGAATAGGATCTGCATAATGTGCCAATCCATAGTTTTGAGTCTGAGATAACTCAGGATTTTTTACATGCCACTCAAATTCATCTCTGAAGTGACGTATAGCTGCTGCAACCGGCCAGGCTGCTGCATCTCCTAATGGACAGATGGTGTTTCCTTCGATTTTTCTCTGGATATCCCAAAGTAGATCGATATCTTCCATTTTTCCTTCTCCTTTCTCGATTTTCTTTAAAATCTTGTGCATCCATCCCGTTCCTTCACGGCAAGGAGTACATTGTCCACAACTTTCATGGTGATAAAATCTCGCCAACGTCATGGTGTGTTCTACGATACATTGGTCTTCATCCAAAACAATGAAACCTCCTGAACCCATCATTGTTCCGGTAGCAAAACCACCATCAGCCAATGATTCATAGTTCATATATCGCGGCTCTCCGTTCACGGTTCTCAGCAATAAGTTAGCCGGAACAATCGGAACAGAACTTCCTCCAGGAATACAAGCCTTTAATTTTTTTCCGTCTTTAATACCCCCACAGTATTCATCAGAGTAGATGAATTCTTCTACCGTGATCGTCATATCAATTTCGTATACACCCGGTTTGTTGATATTTCCACAAGCAGAAATCAATTTCGTACCTGTAGATCTACCTACACCAATTTTGGCATATTCAGCACCTGTAATATCAATGATTGGAACAATTGCGGCAATAGATTCAACGTTGTTTACTACTGTTGGCCTTTCCCAAAGACCTTTTACAGCCGGGAATGGTGGTTTTAATCTTGGGTTACCTCTTTTTCCTTCAAGGGATTCAAGCAATGCAGTTTCTTCACCACAGATATATGCTCCGCCACCTCTCTGTACATAGATTTCAAGATCGAAACCTGTTCCTAAAATATTTTTACCTAAAAATCCTGCTGCTTTAGCTTCTTCAATTGCTTCCTCCAGAATATCCGGGATCCATGAATATTCTCCACGGATGTAGATATAAGAAACATTGGAACCTAAACAGTAAGATGAAATTAGCATTCCTTCTATCAATAGGTGAGGAAGGAATTCCATCAAATATCTGTCCTTGAATGTTCCCGGCTCAGATTCATCTGCATTGACAACAAGGTGTCTTGGAACGCCTTCCGGTTTTGCCAAAAAGCTCCATTTCATCCCAGTAGGGAATCCTGCTCCACCACGACCTCTTAATCCTGAAGTTTTTACTTCTTCAAGAATTTCGTCAGGAGTCATTTTCAAGGCTTTCTCTGCTGCAGTGTAACCTCCCTGTTTGCGGTACGTTTCAAAGTAGCGAATACCTTCTATATGTGCGTCTTTAAGTAAAAGTTTTTTACTCATTGTTTATTATGCTTTTAGCGGTTGGCTATTGGCTTGTGGCTTCTAGCTTAAGGCTATTTTAATTTATTAAAATTTATTTAGTCTAAAGCAATTTGTCCTTGTCTGCAAAGATCAAGGATTTCATCTACTTTTTCTATCGTTAAATTTTCATGAAAGAATTTTCCAAGCTGCAACATGGGTGCATATCCGCATGCTCCAAGACATTCAGCAGGCTTTAAGGTAAACATTCCATCTTCAGTAGTTTCGCCATCCTTAATGTTCAGTTTGGTTCTGATATGATCAAGAATTTTTTCGCTTCCACATACCATACAAGGTCCGGTTCTGCAAACTTCCAAAACATACTTACCAACAGGCTTCATGTTAAACATGGTATAGAAAGTAGCCACTTCATATACTTCGATCGGTTTGATACTTAATAGTCCGGCAACATAATCCATCACAGGAACATCTAACCACCCTCCGAATTCTTTTTGTGCCAGGTGAAGTACAGGAAGAAGAGCAGATTTCTGTCTTCCTTCAGGATATCTTGCGATAATTTTATGTACCTGTGCTAAACTTTCCGGTTTAAAAGCTATTGTTTCGCTCATTTTTTATCTAAGATTTCAGATGCCAGATTTCAGACATCAGATTTTAAATTTTTATATAAAGCGAAGAGTCTAACATCTGAAATCTGACGTCTGACATCTTCTTTTTTTTATGCGTCTAATTCTCCCGCAATAATATTCATACTACACATCGTTACAATGGCATCCGAGATCACAGAACCTGTAATCATTTCGGGGTAGGCCTGATAGTAGATGAAACAAGGTCTTCTGAAGTGAAGTCTGTAAGGACTTCTTCCTCCGTCACTCACAAGATAGAAACCTAATTCTCCGTTTCCACCTTCTACCGCATGGTACACTTCTCCTTTAGGTACATCGGTTTCTCCCATTACAATTTTGAAATGGTAAATTAATGCTTCCATTTTTTGATATACATCTGCCTTTTCAGGAAGATAGAAATCAGGAACATCCGCATGGAATGGTCCTTCCGGAAGATTTTCGTATGCTTGTTTGATAATTTTGATTGATTCCCAGATTTCCTGTTGACGAACCATGAAACGGTCGTAAGTATCTCCTGAAGTTCCTACAGGAATAATAAAGTCGAAATCTTCGTATGATGAATATGGCTGTGCAACTCTTACATCGTAATCTACTCCTGCTGCACGTAGGTTCGGGCCTGTGAATCCGTAGCTTAAAGCTCTTTCGGCAGAAATAGCTCCTGTACCGATGGTTCTGTCCATGAAAATTCTGTTTCTTTCCAATAATGTACAGAATTCTTTGAATCTTGGTGGGAAAGTTTTTAAGAAATCTTTCAATAACTCATGAAACTTAGGTGTGAAATCTCTTTCGAATCCTCCGATTCTTCCCATATTGGTAGTCATCCTTGCTCCACAGATCTGCTCATACATATCATAAATACGTTCTCTTTCGATGAACATATAGGTAAGACCTGTAATTGCTCCTGAGTCCATTCCGGTTACCCCGTTACAGATAAGGTGGTCACCAATTCTAGCCAATTCCATTAGGATAACACGCATATAGTCTACACGTTTTGGAACTTCTACGCCGATTAGTTTCTCTACTGTCATGTGCCAACCTAAATTGTTGATGGGTGCAGAACAGTAATTCATACGGTCAGTAAGGGTAGTGATCTGAGAGTAGTTTCTTCTTTCAGAAATTTTCTCAAATGCTCTGTGGATGTATCCTACTGTTTGCTCAGCGTGAAGAATTCTCTCACCATCCATTGTTAAGATGTTTTGAAAAATCCCGTGAGTCGCAGGGTGGGTAGGTCCTAAATTGAGGGTGTATAATTGTCCGTCAATCTGTTCCTTACTTTCGTACTGGTTTAGTATATTAGATAATGAGTTATCTTTCATAATGATTGCTTTTAGCTATTTGCTTCTGGCTTATTGGCTAGCCGCCATTGGCCATTCGCTTTTTATCTTCCGAACATTTGATCATCCTTGTCTGTTCTTGTACCGTCTTCAAGGCGATATTCCTTCAACATTGGGTGGTATCCAAGATCTTCCATATTTAAAATAGGTCTGAGATCCGGGTGTCCTTTAAACTTAATCCCATAAAAGTCATAGGTTTCTCTTTCCATCCAGTTGGCCCCGGCATATAGATCAACGAGAGAATCTACTTCAATATTTTCTCTTGACATAAAGATTTTCAGACGTAATCTGAAATTAGTCATCATGTTTTGTAAATGGTATACAACCCCAATTTCCTTTTCCGGGAATTCAGGATAGTGGATTCCACAGATATCTGTAAGGAATTTGATTTCCAGAGATGAATCTTTAAGATAATGAATGATCTTTTTCATATCTTCTTTCTTCACCTCAATCGTCAGCATCCCATAAGGTTCTGAACTGGAGATAACAGATTCCGGAAATTCTCTTGTGATTGCTTCTAATACAAATTCGTTTGTCATTTCCGTTTAGTTGCTTATGTTGTAAGAATCTAATAATTTCTGATATTCAGGCATATCTCTTCTTCTGATGCTTTCGCTTTCTGCAAGAGCTTGTACCTGCATTACCCCTTCAATGATCTGTTCAGGTCTTGGAGGGCATCCGGGAACATATACATCAACCGGAATAATTTTATCAATTCCCTGAAGTACAGAATAGGTATCAAAAATACCACCGCTGGAAGCACAGGCTCCCACAGCTACAACCCATTTTGGTTCAGCCATCTGAGTGTATACTTCTTTTAGGACTGGTCCTAATTTCTTTGATATAGTTCCACAAACCATCAGCATATCTGCTTGTCTTGGAGAGAAAGAGTTTCTTTCCATTCCAAATCTTGAAGCATCATAGGTAGGGTTCAGGGTAGCCATAAACTCAATACCACAACAAGAGGTTGCAAATGGCAATGGCCAAAGTGAAAACTTTCTTGCCATCCCGATTACACTGCTCAGTTTTGTTGCGAAAAACCCTTCTCCTTCAAATCCTTCCGGAGCAGGTGCATCTGTTCTTATTACTGGTTTTTTATCTGACATTTTTAGTAAATATTTAAAGATTAAAATATTTAAAGATTAAAAAATAAGACCTTAGCAATCTTTAAATTATTTAAATAAATTCAATCTTTTAATGTTAAAATTTATTTATCCCAATCTAACGCACCGCGTTTCCATACATAGAAAAACGCCATGAAGAAGATGGCTACGAATGTAAGCACTGCTAAGAATCCTTCCATGCCGAATTCTCTGAAGTTTACCGCGTAGGGATAAAAAAATACGATTTCAATATCGAATAGTACGAACAATACCGCAGTCAGGAAGTACTTGATAGAAAACGGCGTTCTGGCATTTCCTTCTACAGGAACTCCACATTCCCAGCTTTGGTTTTTTACAGAGTTTCCTTTTTTCTGTTGTGGCCCAAGAAAATGTGCTCCAAGCAAAGAAACTGCTACAAATCCTACTGCTACACCAGCCTGGATAAGGATTGGAATATAACTTTCAGGTAAATTCATTTTTGCATTATTATCTCAATTTGCAAATTTAACGAATAAACAATAAAGCATGAAATTTATCAGCTTAAAAGTAGGATGAAAATAGGGAAAACCGATAATTTAGAATCAATAAAAATAACAGGCTATTTCTTCATTTTTTTAAGGAGAGAGTAGGCCATGAATGAGATATATCCAAAAAGTATACTGGCAAAAAGGATATTAATCACCGTATTTGTTTTATCATCCGGCGACTGAAAAAAGAAGTTGTAAACGATGAATCCTGCAATTAATATGGCGAAGATAATGAGATGTGGTTTCATGAGAGTTTTTGTTTGAGAGTTTAGAATTAATTAAAATAATCAGAATTCATAATGGTTGATATATTTTACACAATACCATTACTCATTGACTTCTTTTGAATACGTTCTTCTCCTTTTGTGATTCACCGGGTTATAATCCTGCCATAGCAGTTGAATGCTTTTATTTTCTTCCAGTTCCGGGTTGGTTTCAAGGAATTTTACTCCTTTTTTTCTGAATATATCCCAGATTTCCTTGAAAATAATAGAAGTAACCCCTCTTCGCTGGTAGTCGGGATGAATGCCGATCAGATAGAAATTGGCTCTGTCATTTTTCTTTCCGGCTCTTAAAAAATGCCACCATCCAAATGGAAGGAGCTTTCCACCTGATTTTTGTAAAGCTTTTGAGTAAGAAGGCATGGTAATAGCAAATGAAATTAAATGATTATTCTCATCAGCGATACACACGATAAAATCTTTGTCAATAAGTTTGAAATATTTTTCCTTATAGGTCTTACGTTGTTCGTCAGAAATAGGAGTGTAGGTAGAAAGGTGTTTGTAGGTTTCATCCAGAAGATCAAACATAGGATCGACATATTGGATGATTTCTTCTTTTGTTTTGAATTTCAGAACCTTAAGTTTATATTTTTCGGAAATTAACTGGTTGAATTTATGGATTTTTTCAGGGAGAATTTCCGGGAAAATAATTTCGAATTCCACCCATTCTTTTTCTTTCATTAATCCTAATTTTTCAAGATGCTTAGGATAATATTCGTGATTGTAGATACCGATCATGGTTGCCAGCTGATCAAAGCCTTTGATCAGCATCCCTGCTTTGTCAAGATTCGTGAAGCCCATTGGCCCTTCGATTTTGTGGATTTTTTTTTCTCTGGCATAATCTATTGCTTTTTGGATTAATGCCGTTGAAACTTCTTCATCATCAATAAAATCAATCCATCCAAAACGTACTTTTTGAATCCCTAATTCTTTCTCTTCTTTATGATTGATTATGACAGCAATTCTCCCTACAATTTTATTATTTTTATAGGCGAGATACTGTTTGGCTTCAGAATATTGAAGAGCAGGATTTTCTGCAGCATTCCAGATATTGATTTCGTCATTGATAAACGACGGAACATAGTACGAGTTATTCTTGTACAGATCCATAGGAAACCTTACGAATTGCATGAGCTGACCGGCTGTTTTTACTTCAATAATTGAAACTGTAGACATGTTCTTTGTGCGTAAATTTAAGGACAAATATAAATAATAATATCTAATACTTTGGCACAGTTTTTATATCATTATGAGTAAAAATTGAACACAAAATCTATATAAAATGGTGGGTTATTATATCATTATTGGAATTTCAATGCTAGTGAGCTGGTGGGTTTCATCAAGGTTGAAATCTAAATTTGAATATTATTCCAATGTACATCTTCGAAATGGCCTTTCGGGAAAAGAAGTAGCAGAAAAAATGTTGAGAGATAACGGGATCAATGATGTTCAGGTAATATCAGTTCCCGGACAGTTGACGGATCACTATAATCCGGCAGATAAAACAGTAAATCTTTCAGAAGGAGTTTATATGCAGAGAAATGCTGCAGCTGCGGCTGTAGCAGCACATGAATGCGGACATGCTGTACAGCATGCTGTGGGGTATTCAATGTTGAACCTGCGTTCAAAACTCGTTCCGATTGTTAATATAAGTTCTAATCTGATGCAGTTTGTGCTTATTGCTGGTATTGCAGTAATGGCTGCTTCAAGAAGTATTGAAAATCCTAATGGAAATACTACAGTCCTGGCAATTGGAGTAGCAATGTTTGCGATGACAACTCTATTTGCCTTTGTAACGTTGCCTGTGGAATATGATGCCAGTAACAGAGCTATGAAATGGCTTAAGGATACCGGAACCGTAACTACAGAAGAATTTGTAGGAGTACAAGATAGTTTGAAGTGGGCTGCAAGAACCTATGTAGTAGCTGCCCTTGGATCTCTGGCACAACTTCTTTATTGGGGCTCATTACTTCTTGGTGGAAGAAGAGATTAATCTTTAAATTCAAATGAAACATATTGCATCTCGGATAATTTTTCCGAGATGTTTTCTTTTTGTACTAATTTTAATGATGCTGTAAGAATGCAATTTTCGTTGGCGTCGAAATGTAAGACTTTAGCATCGAATTTTGAAAGCAGCGTAAAAATGGTATTCTGCTGATTAAAATTGAATTGTATTTCAATCTTAGTTTCCAGCTCTCTTGTAATGATATTGGCTTCTTCTAAAGTGATCTTTGCAGATTCTTTGTAGGCTTTTACTAACCCTGAAACCCCCAGTTTTGTTCCTCCATAATAGCGGACTGAAATAACCAGGACATTTGTAATCTCATGGGCTAATAATTGGTTATAAATAGGAAGACCTGCACTCCCTGAAGGTTCTCCGTCGTCATTGGCTCTATAATTTTCTCCATTCAGACCCATTCTGAAAGCATAACAATGGTGTGTTGCTTTGGGATGTTCTTCGCGAACCTTTTCCAAGGCGTTTTTCAATTCACTTTCATTATTCACTGGATAAGCAAATCCGATAAATTTGCTTCCTTTTTCTTTTAAAAGTGTATTTTCAATGGGTTTTTCTATGGTTTTGTACTCAAACGTCATTTGTATACCGGCTTTGTATTTGCAAAAATATTAAATGCTTTATAAATCCTGTCAATTATTATAAAATAAGGTAGGGAATTTTGTTGACTTATATGCAATTTGTTTTTTTGAGTGTATCTTTTAATAAGAACAACAGTAAGATATTTCTTAAGATTATATTTTAAGTGTTTTATTTTCAGTATTTTTTTGGAATTTCTACCTTTTAAGCGCGGTTTTTTAAAAAGTTCAATTGATTTGAATGATTAGATAGGGGTTTTATTATTTTTAGATCTTATGTAATCGACAGAAGTGGAGGATGTTCCATTTCTAAAACATCTGATCCGCATGAAAAACAAACTACTTTTATTAATAGGTTTTTTTTTACCATTTTTATTTACACAAGCGCAGATTGAAATATATGTGGCTATTAGTGGGAATGATCGCAATACCGGAAGTTTAGAAAAACCTTTCAGAACTCCCGAACGGGCAATAAAAGAACTTGAAAAAGCTGTCGGGAAAAATGTTAAGATCTATTTCAGGCAGGGTACCTATTATATTGAAAAGCCTATTGTATTGGATCATAGGACTACTAGGACTCAATCTCTTCTTATCGAATCATATCCTGGTGAGCAGGCTTTTTTAAGTGCAGGTCAATTATTAAAACCAAGCTGGAAATTGTATAAAAACGGAATTTATGTTACAGTAGTTTCCAAAAATGCTGTTTTTGAGAGACTTTTTATCAATCGGAAACCACAAATATTAGCCCGTTATCCGAATTATGATGTTAAAGCCCGGGTTTTCAACGGAACTTCAGCTGATGCTATTAACCCTGAACGTATTCGCCACTGGAAAAATCCGAAAGGTGGCTATGTTCATGGGCTTCATTCGGGAGAATGGGGTGGTCTCCATTATCAAATAGAAGGGATTGATGAAAAAGGAGAATTGCAATTAAAAGGTGGTTGGCAAAATAATCGGCCGTCTCCATTACATAAGCAATATCGTTTTGTTGAAAACATTTTTGAAGAGTTGGATGTTCCCGGAGAATGGTTTTTGGATAGAGAAAAGGGTCTCCTTTATTATTATCCTTATGAGGAAACTGATTTATCTAAGGCTACTGTAGAAGTTTCCCGTTATAAGAACAGTATACAGGTAGCTGGTGATGAGAAGAGACCAATATCAGATATAGAATTCAAAAATATTGTCTTTCTGCATAATGAACGGAGTTTTATGGAAACTCAGGAACCGCTTTTAAGAAGTGACTGGACTATTTACAGAGGAGGAAGTCTGCTTCTGGAAAATACACAAAATGTAAAAATCACAGGCTGTCAGTTTATAGATGTTGGCGGCAATGCTATTATGTTGAGCGGATACAACAAAGGAGATATTATACAAGGAAATTATATTAGTGGAGCAGGAGCCAGCGGAATATCTTTTATTGGAAATACTGACGCTGTTCGTTCACCTTCTTTTACATACGAAGATTATGTTCTTTACGAAAAATTAGATAAAACACCGGGTTCCAGATCGGCTCATTATCCTCAACAATGTATTGCGGAGAATAATCTCATTCATGATATAGGTATGATTGAAAAGCAGTCTGCAGGTATACAGATTGATATTGCGTCACAGATTGATGTACGGTACAACAGTATTTATAATACACCCAGAGCCGGAGTTAATATAGGTGATGGTGCTTTTGGTGGGCATATCCTTGAATTCAATGACGTGTTTAATACTGTTTTGGAAACGGGTGATCACGGCGCTTTTAACTCGTGGGGAAGAGATAGGTACTGGAGTCCTTCCAGAAGGTATATGGATAGTATAACAGGTAAGCATCCTGAATTGATTTTATTAGATGCGGTACAAACTACTTTCATTCGAAACAACAGATTTCGTTGTGATCATGGCTGGGATATTGATCTTGATGATGGTTCTTCCAACTATTCAATCTATAATAATGTATTGTTGAACGGAGGTCTGAAGCTTCGGGAGGGGTTTAAGCGGAAAGTAGAAAACAATATTATGATCAATAATAGCTTTCATCCGCATGTTTGGTTTAGAAACAGTAAAGACAGTTTTCTTCATAATATTGTCATGACACCCTATGCTCCTATTGGAATTGATGATTGGGGGAAAGATGTTGATTATAATCTCTTGCCGGATCTTGAGGTATTGCAAAATGCACAGAAGAGAGGTACTGATGTACATAGTATTGCCGGTAGTGTAGATTTTATAAATTCAAAAACCGGAGACTATAGAGTGAGTGGTAATTCTCCAGCTATGCGTATTGGTTTTAAAAACTTTCCCATGGATCAGTTTGGAGTGCAAATTCCTGCATTAAAAAAGATAGCTGCTGTACCGGAATATCCTGCACTGATAATTCATACAGAAAATGATAGTGGTGGCAAAACGGTCAGCTTTCTGAGCACTACAGTAAAATCAGTATATGGATTGGGAGACAGGTCTGCTTATGGTTTGCCTGATGAAAATGGAGTTGTTATTATGAAATTGGAAGCCGAAAGTCCATTACGCAAAGCTGGATTCCTTGAAAAAGATGTTATTAGAACTATAGACAATACGTCGATTAAAACTGTTAATGATCTTATAAAGATTTATCAGGTTTCAAAATGGAAAGGAAAATTGAAGGTAAGTATTATACGCAATCAGCAGACTGCAGAAGTTAATCTGGTATTACCATAAAATCAAACTGCCTCATATTGGAGGCAGTTTTTAATTTTATACTGGTGATTAATAGACACGACTAATTTTTATAAAAGGAAATTACATTATCTCTGAACTCTTCTTTTTTATAGGCCGTATGAGTAAATTCAGGAGCCTGGGTTCCATTTTCCAATTGTAAATTTTCATTTTTAATTACAATAGCCTGATCCCAAAGATCGGCATCAATGAATTGCTGTAAAGTAAAACGACCACCTTCGATAATGACAGATTGTATCTGTTCTTTATATAAAGAGTCCATTAAATCATAAAGGAAGTTGTCTTTTCCGGTTTTTATGAATTGAATATGCGCTTCTGTTCCTTCTTTGACGGAGTTTAAAACCAATGTTTTTGCTTCATGATTATAAATAGAGAAAGTCTTTGGAACTTTTAAATCAAAATCAATCAAAATTCTGACAGGGTTTACTCCTTTCACATTTCTGACTGTCAGGCTTGGGTTATCATTTAATGCTGTTTGGGTTCCGACTAATATGGCATGTTCGTTTGCCCTTAATTGATGTACAAACTGATTCACCAGGGTATTGGAAACAGCGGTAGGCTTAAAATCTTTATCTAAAAAACCATCACCGGATTCTGCCCACTTCAAAATAATATATGGCCTTTTCTTTTCATGATAAGTAAAAAACCTTTTATTCAGTTCGATGCATTCTTGTTCCAGAATTCCGGAAACAGCTTCAATTCCTGCATCCTGAATGATTTTCTTTCCTTTTCCGTTAACTTTGTCATGAGAGTCCATTGCTCCAATGACCACTTTTTTAAATCCTAATTCTTTAATTTTTAAAGCACAAGGAGGTGTCTTTCCGTAATGAGCACAAGGTTCTAATGAAACATAAATTGTTGATTCGGGAATGAGATCTTTATTTTTGACAGAATTAATAGCGTTGATCTCCGCATGGTTTTCCCCTGCCTTATGATGATAGCCTTCTCCGATAATTTCTCCGTTATGAACGATTACGCTTCCCACAAGAGGGTTAGGGTAGGTTTTTCCCAAAGCCTTTTGGGCTAGTTCAATGCATCTTTTAATGTATAATTCGTCTGTGTTCATGTTTGTAAAAAGAAAAAGCGAAGACAAATTGCTTTGCTCCGCCTTTAGTTATTTTATTAAAAATTAGTCTCCGGAAATAATATTGTGGAGATTTTGTTTTAATGTTTCCAAATGAGCTTTTTTCTCATCAATCGTGTTGTAAGTGTCCTTCAATAAAGGATTTTCTCGTGATGGTTTATTAAAGAAAGCAAGGTTGTTTTCAAGCTTAACGATTTCAGCTTCAAGATCGGAAATTTGATTTTTAATCTTTCTTGCTTTGTCAGTAAGTTGGTTTTCAGATAATCCTTCTTCTTTCAACTCCAGCTCGTTGATTTTATTGATTTTCAATTTTTCTCTTAAAGTCTTATTGAATTCAGTGTTGATTGAAATCTTATCTCTTGGAACTTTTCCAATATTGTTCCATGAAGTTTTAATTTGTTCGATTTTTTCGATACTTCCTTCTTCGTTGGTTACCATTTTCAATTCATCAAGAAGGGCTTTTTTATTTTTGTAATTCTCTTTCCAGTTATCTGTGGAAGTATTACTCTTCTCTCTGTAATTATTGAAAAAGGCGTTACATGCATCACGAAATTCATCCCAGATCTTATTGGTCATGCTTTTTGGAACGTGGCCGATTTTTTTCCAGTCTTCCTGAAGTTTTTTGAATAATGGTACAGCAATATCCCACTCTTCATTATTCTGATTATCCTGAGCCGTCTGAATTAATTTTAACTTTTCTTCCAGATTAGCCTGCTGAGAACCTTTTAAGGATTTATAATAATTGTTTTTTGTAGTATTGAATCCTCTAAGGGTTGTTTTAAAATCATTCCAGTTTTGGTTGGATAATTTTCTGGGAACACTTCCGGTTTTTAAGAAGTCAGAGCGCAGATTTTCAACTGTTTTGATAGCATTTTGCCAATAATTGTGATTGGGCGTTTCAGAAGGTTCTGAAAGTTTTTTTATTTCTGCAATGATCTGATTTTTCTTCTCAAGGTTTGCCGCTTGTTCTTGTTCGATTACAGCGGAAAGTTCAGATTTTCTTTCGTGAATCTTATTGGAAATTTCTTTGAACTCTTCCCAGGTTTTTTCGCGGAATTCTTCAGCCACAGGCTCAGCTTCTTCTTTCCAAAGTTTATGAAGATACTGTAACTCATTAAGTGCTTTCTGAATCACCGGCTCGTTTTCCAATTCTTTGGCACGGGCGATGATATGCTGTCTTTTCTCCAGATTGTGGCTGTATTCCTGTTCCAGGAATTCTTTGTTCAGATCCAGCATTTGATAAAATTGATTCAAATGATGGAAATAGTTATTGTTTAGTATTTTAAATTCAGACTTGGCTACTTGCCCAGCTCTTGACCAATCTTCTTTGACCTCACGGATCGATTTGAAGAGGTTGATACCCGGCTCTGAGCTTGTATATAGACTTTTAAGTCTTTCAATAATATTCTGGCGATGTTCAAGGTTTTTCTTTTGTTCTTCTTCCTGACCTTTCTGGAAGTCGTCATGTTTTTCCCTGAAAATATTGACTAAAGCAGAATATTTGGTTTGAGACGAGTGTTCATAACTGAAATTTTCAGGAGCGTTTCCGGCATCCACATATTCATGCTTTTTATCTTCCACTTCATCGTGGATGTAATGATTTGCTTTCTCTTTCAACAGGTTGAATCTTCTAAAATTCTCACCGGCGTTGGGAGTGTTAATGATTTTTTCCATTTCCTTTAAAGCATCCGCTAAAGAAATTTCAACATCATCATGTTCCTCCAGATGTTCAGCTTCATCTTCATGGTGATTGGCATCAGGAGACGTGGTGTTTTCTGATGTTTCTTGAGGTACTTTGTTAGGATTCTTTTCTTCGTTTTCAGAAAGATTGTTTTCTGTAATCATAGCAAATCTTTTATGTGAGTGGCGTTAATATCCTTCAAATTATAGCTGTAAGGCCAATTAAAGTACTAATTTATGTTATTTTTTTTAAAAATTCCAAATTTCCCAAGCTTTTTCTGCTTGCTGTTCAAGCATGTAATAGCCGTTTACCGTTTTTGCTCCTTTTTCTGAGGCTTTGATAATAAATTGGGTATAGTTGGGATTGTATATCAGATCAATAACCAAATGATCTGAAGAAAGTCCTTCAAAAGGAAAATTCAGACAATCTTCTACATTAGGAAATGTGCCAACGGGAGTACATTGGATGATTATTTTATGTTCCTGAACTGTTTCCTGACCGAGATTTTCAAAGGTAATTTCCGTGCTTCTGGAAATGGTTTCTGAAGGTATATTATGTTTATCAAGCACATATTTTACCGCCTTTGCTGCACCTCCGTTTCCAAGAATTAAAGCTTTGTCGTGGGATGATTTCCTGTGAAGAAGAAGAGTCTTTTCAAAGCCGAATGCATCAGTGTTGTATCCGGTTTTTTTTCCGTTTTGAATAAGAACACAATTTACAGCTCCTATTTTTTCAGCTTCATCGCTCAGTTCGTCAAGATAATCAATGATTTTTTCTTTGTAAGGAATTGTTACATTGAAACCTAAAAGTTCCGGGTAAGAAAAAAGTTTTTCTACTTCATTGATTTCATTGAGATCGAAAATATCGTAAGAAAATTCTTTAAGCATAAGCTTTTGAAACTTGTTTTCGAAGAATTTTTTAGAAAAAGAATAGGAAATATTTTTTCCTATCAGTCCTAATTTTTTAGTGGAATCCATATGATCAAAAATAAAAAAAAGACCGGACAAATCCGGTCTTTTAAAGTGAAATATTTTTAATATTTATTCTACCATAAATTTAGTAGAAAATTGGTCTGCTTTCAGAATATATGTTCCTTTTGTCATTCCTTTAAGATTAATTCTGTTTGAATGTCTGAAAGGGTTCACTACAGTATCAATTAATTTTCCTGAAACGTCATAGATGTCAACTTTTGTAATTTTACTAAGATTTTCTCCTTTTACAAATAATTCATTATGCTTTACCGGGTTAGGGTAGATTGTGAAATCAGATTTGTTCTTCTGAGCTTCCACGGTTGCTAATGATCCGCTATAACATGTCCAGCTCAGGTCATCCAGAGCAACTCTGTTTGATGTAGATGAATTGGTAAGTTTAATAACAATATCTCCCGTCACATTAATATTATCAATGGTTGTTGTTTTTACTGCTGCGCTATAAGGAATTGTTCCTACATTCACATTATTGATAAAGACATTGAAATTACCATTGCTTCCTCCGAATTTTAATTGTGTTGTTAATGTCAGGCTTTGGATTCCTCCGGAAAGTGTTGAACTTGTTAAGATTCCATTTCTGATGGTGATTGCCTTACCATTGATCGTCTGATCAACTCTTGCATCTGTTGCTGTCCATGTTATGCTATTATTTGTCCATGTTCTTGTATCATAACCATTGTCGCTACCAGGAATACCACTGAAATCTTCTGTTCCGCAATTTCCACCAACAGGACCGTCAAGTGTCGTTTCTGTAGCAGTGGTACTTTGTGGAGAAGGATTTCCTGCAGCATCCTTAGCAATAATATAGAATGTATATGATGTAAGAGGAGACAGACCTGTTACTATAGTTGAAGTTGATGTCCCGGTTACTGTAGTTTTTAGAGTGCCGTTTGCATATATATCATAAGATGTTACTCCGATATTATCTGTTGCTGCTGTCCATGCCAGTGCAATAGAATTTGAAGTTGGGTTGCTTGCTACAAGGTTTGTTGCTGCTGTTGGAGGTGTTGTGTCCAAAACAGGGGTTCCCCAGATCTGTGCGGCATACTCAGGGTGATCAATAAATGGATTTCTATTTCCCTGGTAAGTATATGATGCGTTGTTTCTTGCTATTTCCTCAGGAGATACCGGGTCCATTTGGTGCCATAGCAGATATTGCTGAAGAGCCCATGGTTGTAACCCCGGGAAAGCAGAACCTCCTAACATATTTCCTGTTGAAAATGTAGAGAGTTTAGCTTCATATCTTGTCACAAAGTACAGAATCATTCTGGCAACATCTCCTTTAAAAGTATCAATCGGTTCAAATACAATTCCTGAATATCCGGGTGAAGCAGAGTTACCTAATTTTGATTGATTAAGAGAAGTAAAAGAAGCCGTTCCTACTTTACCAAAAGGATAATTTGATCTCATACCGTTTACTTTTCCATCGGTAGCACGAATAAAATGAACATCTGCAACCATTGGTGAGTTTTCATTAAATAAACTTTGAGGAACAATATGTTCACGGTTATAGCAATCTCCTTCACTACTATAATTTCCACATCGTTTAACATTCGGTACATAATTATAAGGATCAGGACCATTAGGCTTTTCTGAGTAAATGTCTAAAATGGTTCCGTCGTTTTCATAAAAGTAATCACGATCTGTAGTAAGGTAAGCTGTCCATAGTCCGTCATATCCATGGTCTACATGTCCGTTTTCTATGATGTTTTTCAGAGCCGTTTTTAAAGGAGCACCTGTTAAACCATTGGCCGGGTCATAGTATCCCGCTGGTATTTGTGCGATCGCATTAATGAATGCAAAGCTTAATAAGAAAAAAGATAGAAGTCGTTTCATTTTTTTTAAATTGGGGCGTAAATGTACAAAAAAAGTGAAACGTAACGGATTAATTTACTGAAATGTATAGATGTTATATATTAACTTTTAGTAATATACTCTTTGCTGATCTTTGAAAAGAACCATGAAATGGCGATTCCAAATACAGATGCAGTAAGGGCTACAATAAGATAGTTTTTTCCAACAATTTTTACCGGGAAGGGAAGTACCTCATTGGCTCTGAAGAATTCTGTGTACAACTGGAAGTAGCATAATGCGGTTCCACATATCAGACCGGTGATCACGCCAGAAATTACTATAAGGATTCCTGTGTAGAAATAGGTCATTCTTAAATGACTTAAAGGAAAGCCTAGTGAAATAAGGGACTTTGCCTGTTCTTTTTTATCAAGTTGTAAGATAATAATTGCTCCTGCAAGATTAAAAGTGGTAATAAATATAACCAGTGCAAATATAAGATAGATAAACAGTTTTTCTGTATTGATCATCTTCCAGAAGGCTGCATTTTCTTCTTCTTTGGTTTTGATTTCAATTGTTTTTCCAAGCGAAGTCAGCAGGTTTTGCTTTACAGCATCTGCATTTTCTGGATTTTTCAATTTGATGACAATCTGATAGGCCGACTTTTTTGGAAGACTTAATAATTCCTCGGTAAGTTCAATAGGAGAGATGATATAACTGTCCAACTGGTCTTTTCCGGGGAACACTCCTGTTACAGAAATATCCCTTTTGTTATAGATGTCTTCTTCTTTATTGATGATACCGGTTCCCGGCTTAGGCATAAAGATCGTCGCATAGTTGTTGGATGAATCAACAGGAATGGATAACCTGTTGTCCAGGCTATTTTCCATTAATACCTCATTCGAATATTTGAAGCTGGGATACGTTCCGTAGAATATATCCTTATTAATAGGATTTACTTTAATGTATGCGGAATCAACCCCCCTTAAATATGCAATATCGCCTTTCCCATTGAAACTGATGTATACTTTTTCCTCAATAACACGGGAGAAGCTCTTAATTTCTTTATTGGCAGATAAAGCTGTATTCACTTTATCCAGATTTTTGATGGTTTTTCCGGAAGTACTTTTCAACGTAAGATCTGCATGCAGATTTGAAATAAGATCCTTGTTCAAATCTTCAAGTCCGGAAAAGACGGAAATAATAACGAACATTGCAGTCACAGCAACCGTCATGGCACCTACAGCTAGCCACGTAATAAACGTAACGGCAGTACTGCCTTTTTTAGCCAAAAGGTATCTGGATGCTATGTAAAATGCAATATTCTTCAAGATCTATAAAACAGGATTGTCGCCTTCGCCTCTTAATTCTCTCTCCAGTTTTTCAACATCATCAAGAGCGGTATCCAGGTAGAAGTTAAGCTGTGGAATGATACGTACCTGTTTTGCCATTTTCTGGCCGATGAAGTTTCTGTATTGAGGTTTATTCTCTTCAATCTCCTTCATCACGGCAGTACGGAATTCCTGTGGGAAAATGCTTAAATAAATTTTAGCAATTCCCAGGTCAGCAGTTACTTTTACATCTGAAACAGATACCAATATGCTCTGTTTGCTCTCTGAAGCCTGTTTGCGGAAAAGCTCTGCGAAGTCTTCCTGAATAATCTGTGCTACTTTTCTTTGTCTGTTACTTTCCATAATTTATGCAAATTTAGTACTTTTGTTTGAATTGATACTTTGAAATTCTGTTCCGGTATCAAATTTACGATTTAATTATATTTATCAGTCTTTATGAAACTAGAACATATTGGTATTGCAGTACAATCTTTGGGAGTCTCTGATGAGCTTTTTACCAGATTATTAGGAAAAGAATCTTATAAGCAGGAAACGGTAGAAAGGGAAGGGGTTGTGACATCTTTCTATGCAACGGGAGAAAGTAAAATTGAGCTGTTGGAAGCCAGTAATCCTGAAAGTCCTATCTCAAAATTTATAGAAAAGAAAGGGGAAGGCATCCATCATTTAGCTTTTGGGGTTGAAAATATCCTGGAGGAGGTAAAAAGATTAAAAAAAGAAGGATTTCAGTTTATCTCTGAAGAACCGAAAGAAGGTGCTGATAACAAATTAGTTGTCTTTCTTCATCCCAAGTCTACAAACGGCGTACTGGTAGAACTTTGCCAAGAAAAGCAATAAAAAATTTTGTGGTGAAAGAAATTTTACTATTTTTGCAAACACAAAATTTAACCAAGTTTTGAGGTCCTATAGCTCAGTTGGTTAGAGCACCTGACTCATAATCAGGTGGTCCCTGGTTCGAGCCCAGGTGGGACCACATAAAATCAGACACTTACATATTTGCAAGTGTCTTTTTTATTTTCTTGCAAGAAAGTTGCAAGTTTTTTATAGTTGACATAACTCTTTAATAAAAATATACTTATTTTGTATATGAAACTATAACGAAAACTTTTATTGCTTATGGGTGAAAAATCAACTATTGATATCCATGTGCTTATCAATAATATTTTTTTAATTCTGTTAACAATACTATTGACGCTATAAAGGATTCTCTAAATTCTTAGAACAAAAAGAAGATTTTATATTTCTACTTCTCCTTTATTTTTGTCTTTTTTATTCATATCTGCTATAATAATACTTCTTGCAATATTCAAATCATCATCTATTTTTAGAACTAGTATAACCAATAATTTTAATAATATATTATAATCATTTTCCTGTTCCTTTTCATCGTGGCTATTTGTGGCATGTACATATTTATTTCTTAACCATAAACCATTTGAGAATCGATTATTAAGATAGAAATTAAAATAATCTTGTTCAGATTTAGAGAATAATGAGCCTGAAAAAGAAACCATTTTTTGTATTTCCATTTTATCAATTTCATTTCTGATATTTTCTGGGAAATACCAATAGCTCATAACATCATTATTTCGTAAGATACCAATTATTGTAAGCAATTTTTCATTGTAAGGTTTTATCCATCCATTCTCATCAACTTTAAGATAGCTTTCATCAATAAATTGTTGTATATAAAATTTGCGATTGTCCTCAAAATCCTCCATTGTAATATTTTCTGAGGTAATAAGATGAAAGAAACAAGTATATTTTTTGCCATACTTTTTATAATTAAATAGAAAACTTGTATCAGCGAAAAAATTATGACTTAATTTTAGATATTCATCTCCTGTGGGATAAACATACTTTCTTTCCATCAGTGATGGAATTTTCTCAAATCCAGATGTTTTCGTAGTAATCTGCAATAATTCAAAATCTATATGATCATCATGCACGTACAGTTTGTATTGTTCTATCAATGATTCAAATTCCGGTACAATTAGACGGATCTTTTCTAACGAAGTACTTGAGAGAGTAGGAAGGTATAATTTGAAACCATTAATATTGAATTTACTATTAATATAGATGTTAACAAAATGTTCTAAAATGGTTTCAACCTTTATGTTAATAGATTCTAAAAAATGGGTGTAAATTTGAAATTTCAAAGTGCCAATTAAAGTCTTATCCTGAAAATGGGCAGATATTAGAAATTCATTTTTAGATCTCATGAAAACCTTTTCAAGAGTATCAATCTGCGCTGATTTTGAAACAGAATCAATACATCCTTGAAAATCCAATAAACCAAATATAGATCTAAAATTCTTAAATAATGAAATCTCATCGATGTTTTCTAATAATCTCTTTTCACTGTATGAAATTATTTGTGTCCCATCTTTAAAAGTGATTTTCGAAATTTCTTCCTGATCTTTAGAAAGAGATACGCCTCTGCATACTACTGTTGCATTATTACTATCAAATAATTCATCATTTAATTTCCTTGATAATCTTTTTGCTTTAAGACGTGTTTTATCACTAATTTTTAAAAATTCGGAATCTTTATTTTTTTCTATTAATCTAATATAATTAAGATTTACGTTTTCAGAATCAATATATTTATTAATTAGATTCTCTCTATCAATGAGGGTAAGAGATTTAGGATAGAATTTTTCCTTAGGTTTACTATCGTGGTTTGATTCATAATAGTTTAAAAGATTTTCCGCATTTCTTTCATTTGATAAAAAATAATCTCGAATTTCTTCTTCGAAAAAAAGTACAATCCTATTACAATAGAGAATGTCATTAATATCAAATTTTTGTTTTACGAATAATAGTTTTAAATCTGAAGATTTAATCTTTTTATAGGTTTCAAATCGGTTAACTAATAACCAAAAAGATTCACAATAATTATAATCAATACTATCATAGAAGTCAACAATCTGTTGCGGTTCCAACTTATTGTAATAAAGATTAATATCTTTCTTAAAATCTTTAATCTGCAACTTATATTCTTCTATTTTATCATCATTCCAATCATTGTGAGTAAAATCATTATCTATATAATTACAAATGTGATGAAGTTCAAGAATATCATTAATAGAATAAGACGATTTTCTGTATAAGTTATTTTCAAAAAATTCATTGATTTTATTCATCATAGGATATGATATAAAATCTTCTTTTGAGAAAAATACTATTCTATTCATGAAGTTATTTAATTATATTTTAGCTAATTTTTTCCTCTTCTTCTTTTAATAAAAAATTGATTTTAGCTTGTTTTCTAATTATATCTAAAAATGTTTTATTTCGTGCCTCTGCGTCATAAACTAATGTTTTTGCACTAACTACGAAAACAGATACACCTATTTTGTCATAATTTCTGTGATAAATAGGATGTTCAGATGAAAATAAAGGGACAAAATCATCTTGTAATAATACTTCTGAAAATTTAGTGTCAACATCAGTAATAAGATAACCATATACTTCATCAATTTTTTCTCTTGATTTAAAAGCTTTTAAATATTCAATTAATTGTAAAATACCTTGATGTTTTTTTCTATGAGATTTATTTTTGTATTCGAATGGTTTTAGTTCTATTAACACGGACTTTAATCTATCTGGGGAAGATGGATTGTGTGAGAAAAAAAGTGAAAGGTCAGGTTTATCATTTAGAATATCAATATCATCTGTAGATAAATCAACGTCTTTTAAAACATCCGTAATTTTTCTATCACTTGCCGCATATGTGTAGGTTGTAAATCTATCATCCAATAACCATAAGTTATTCTTTCCAATACTGTAATAATCGTCTTTCGTATACCTTTGCATGAACATATTATGAATAATTGCTTCAACTTTTTCACCATTATCTACAAGATTTTTTAACCTTTCAATAACAATTACTCTATCATTAATATATGATACTAATTCATTTTGTGTTAATTGTATAGCATCATTAAGTTCAGAATTAGTATAAAAATTTTTTCCTGCATTTGTTAAAACTTTCTCTTTAGCAGTATCAAATTTCTTTTTCGCCTTTTCAATTATTTGCCGTTTGTCAAGAAATCCTGCTAGATCTATATCTTCAGATTCTATATAGTGAGTTAAATATGGTCTTTCTTCTTGAATTTCTTTTAACTTAGTTTTATTTATTTTTTCAGTTTCGGGAACACCCTCTTTTACTAGTTCACTAAATATTTTTTTAACTTCACTATTAATCATGTCCCAAGATAATGTTGAAAACATATCCCTTTTGATAGGGAAAATATCAAAATCATTTCTCTCATTATTGGCTCTTTCATCTAAATAAGCTGATTCTAGTAACATGAAACCTGAGTATCCATATGGCATTGTGATTTTTAGATCTTTATCTTGGAACTCGCACACTGTTCTATTATTTGCACAGTAATATGAATACAATTCACCTATTTCTTTAGAAATTCTATAATTTAACTTAAATAATATAGAATTCCCAGAATAAGTTTTTATTTCAAATGATTTTTCAGTAAAGTTTGGAATTTCTTTTGGAGAAATTGAGACAGTAGAGTTGTCAAATTCATTTATGAAAATAATATTTACATTAATACCTTTTTTTTGATAAAAGAATAAAGTAGGTACTAAATTCATTAGAACTTTATTTTTAATCTCTGTAATATCTAATAAAATTCTTCTATCAATTTTTCTATCAAAATCGTAATAAGCTTTATTGATGTAGCTTAATGAAACTTCTGTTTGACTTTCTAAAGTAGTGCATTTTGCTATGTTAATATTATCTGTATCGAAATCAAAATCGAATTTAAATTTTTTAGTTTCATTGATAGAAGGAATATTACTTGAATAATTTACAAATTCATATACTTTTAATAGAACAAATCTTCCAACACCTTTACATCCTAAATCTTTTTTGTATTCGGAACGATAAGTGGAAAAGGAATTAAAATTCTCATCAGTCAAACCATCACCATTATCAACAATTCTAATTGTATTTAATTTAGGTGGTAAATATTCTTCTCCTTCTAGTGGATTATCATTGGTATTTAAATAACATTTAATTTCTGTAGCGTTAGCGTGTATAGAATTAGTTATTAATTCAAAAATCACATCATACTGATTAACCCTTGAGCTAATATCTTCATTGACAATTCTACTTATTGAAGCTAACATTTGACTCATTCCAATTGAAATTTTAGAAGAGTAAATCTAAACAATTAGTATTAAAAATAAAAATTTTGTAAGAAAACATATTTCATTCATAACGTTAGAGTATTTAACTACTCCAATTTAGGAAATGACTTATTATTAGGGTATTTAAAGTTTGAGAAGTCTTAATTCTACTTATATTAAATGATCATTTACTTTGAATATCGTTTCCGTATCCAAACTGTCAAGATAGTGTTTTGTCACAATCGTATTTGAATGTGATAACATTTCAGATATTGTATCAATAGAAACTCCATTTCTTCTTAAGACTGTTGCATATGAGTCTCTGGCTGTCTTCAATTGTAAAGTAATTGACAATTGAAGTTTTTCAGATATTTCTTTTAAAGATTTATTTAAATTGCAAATGGGTGATCAATTAATCGGAACCACAATCAATTCAACAATTTGAAAAAGAATTAAAAGTTTTAGAAATCATATTTTGACTTAGAGTTTAACTTCTTATTATATTAATATGTTTTGTTCCTATAAATGTAATAATATTATTTTATAATCCGTAAAAATACGGAGGCACTATTGTGGTAAAAATTGTAGTTTCGAAAATTGGTTTGGAACAAATAGATAATAGATACTTGTTGCGGAATCTTAATGCAAATGAAACGGTTTAAAGCAAAAATATAGAAAAATGAGTAATCTTAATAGAGCAGATTTAATTGGGAAATTTTATAATGATGAATACCTTTTGGAAATAACAGAAAATGCTGTTCAATTAAACAGTAATATTGGTACAGAGCATAAACCTTTTTATACTGATATTATATTTCGGGAGAAATATGAATTTAAACTTGAAAATAATAAAATAAAAATTTCTCAAAATTTAGATATTTTAAAACCTTCTGATCATGAAAAGAAAATAATAGTTGTGATTTCTAATTCTTTCACTTTTATAAATTTAATTAGATTTATATAAATTAAATTGTATTCTAGAAATTTAAATATAGTAAATGAAATAATAGAATTGAAAGGATGTTTTATAATATTAATGGGATACCGTCTGAGTCTCCGTCTGAAGAAAAGTTTTTTATAACCGAAAATATTATTAAAGATTTTATTTTCAAAGAAGGTGATTTGACACTAGAGATAGAAAATATATGTATCCGCTTAAGAAATAAAATAGCTATTAGTATCTTTGGAAAAGTTGAGAATTTACATTTTCTTAATTCATGTCCTATATTTCCATTTGTAGCTTATGCTGGGATTGATGCTGAAATTAGAATATCAAAGTTAGAATTTGAAAAAACTTACAGTGAAATTGAGGATAAAAAAACATTGAACAAACTCTTATATTATTACGACGTTGAAAATCTAATAAGTAGTATTCAAAATTCTGTTTTAGAAACTAAATATCTAGTGGGAAATTTTTACAAGCTTCTTAATGAAAATAATTTTTTAGTAGCAGAAAATTATACGATTGTTGATAATGGTATTCAATATGCATCAGGACCAATAGTTGTTAATATTACTTCAATTGTAAATTATCTATTTATAAATTTATATAGTCAATTAGATTTTGTTACAAAATTAGCATACGAGATTGAGAATCTAAATTTAGATTTCGAGAAGTATCCAAAATTAAAATCTAAAGATATCCTTTATGGAGATCAAAAAAAGATCAAACTTGCATACTATCCAAATTCTTTATTTGAATTCTCAAATGACATTAAAATAATAATGTATTTGAGAAATGAAATAGTTCATAATGCCTCGATAGATAGTATTCCAAAAGTTTATCAAGTGATTAAGGATAAAAAAGTAATTGAGAAATTTATTTTACTCCCAGATTTTGAAAATGGGATTATCAAAGTTTTTAAAAATCGTAGAAGATTTTTTAATGACGACGTTAAATTAAATGAAATATTACCAGCAATGATTACTGATTTTTGGATGAGATTAAAACTGACTTTAGAGAATATAGAATTTTTGTAGAGTAAAAAAAATATTATGACAAAAAAATTAAATAAGAATGAAGATATCTCTTCCACAGCAGCTAAAAAGAAAATAGAAAAGAACTTTGAGACTTTAATTTTTATTGATACTAATATATTTTTAGATTTTTATCGTATTAGAAACAATGTTTCGATCAAATATCTAAATGAAATTATTGATCATGAAGAATTGATTATTACATCTAATCAGGTTGAAATGGAGTTTAAGAAAAACAGGCAAAGTGCTATTCGTGAATCTATTTTTGAAACAGCAAAAAAACCTGTGATTGGAATTAGTTATCCTGCTATTGTCAGTGATCATGAATCTCTTGAAAAAATAAAAAATTCAAAAAAAGATATCGAAATAGAGCAATCAAAGATAAAAGAAACTATTGAACAGATTTTAAAAAAGCCTAATGAATATGATAGGGTTTATATATCCTTGGAAAAAATTTTTAAAACTTCAAGGAAAATTAATCTAAGTCGTAATGATGAAAGAAGGTTTGAAATCAGAGACCTTGCTAGTAAAAGATTCACTTTAGGATATCCACCTCGTAAAAAAGATGATAATTCCATAGGAGATGCTATAAATTGGGAATGGATAATAAATTGTGCAATTGGCGAAGACAAAAACATTATTATTGTTACTCGAGATGGGGATTATGGTACTATTGACAAAGAGAACTGTTATTTGAATGATTGGTTATTAGAAGAGTTTAAAGATCGAGTTGGAGATAAGAAAAATATTAGATTAACGGATAAACTTTCGGAAGCCTTTAAATGGGTGAAAATTCCTGTAACTTCTGATATGATTGAAGAAGAACAAAAAATAATCAATATGAATAATGCTTGGGATTACATGAACGCAAGAAGAATGCAAGAAGATGTATCAAATGTGAGAAACTTAATCAATAATAGTAGTTGGGACTCTTTTTTAATAGATCGGATGTCAAAAGACCAGTTACCATCATGGACAGAACGTTTGAATATGGAAAGATTGCCTGTCAATGAAAATCTATTAGATTTTTTATCTCACCCACTAAGAGATAAACCTTTATCTAGATCAGATCATAAAAAAGAATGATCTGTAATGGTTATAACAAATTCAAAAGGTCACGCTTAAATCATTCGGGATAAAGAAGAGTTCTGTATGCTCCAATTCCAAAATTCCTGCAAGATTTGTTGCAAGAACTTTTTACAACATAGTCAAAATACCTATTAAATCATCAAACTAAAGGAGAGTTTCCCCTATATTGTCCCCTTGAATTATAGTAAGTTATAATTTTTCGGTTATGACTCATAATCAGGTGGTCCCTGGTTCGAGCCCAGGTGGGACCACATAAAATCAGACACTTACAGAAATGTGAGTGTCTTTTTTTATATCGTTAAAATTTCTATCGATTAACCCCTATAATTATATGCTTCTATAGCATCTGAAGACGATTTTCATTGTAGAGTATAAAATGAAAACCCGACTCAATAAAATATAATAGGTCCTGATCAAATTGTTTTTATATATTATATATTTGTCTCTTATTCATTGGAAATATATTTCCATGCTTAATAATCAAACTAATAACTTACTCTTTATGAAAAGAATTTTATTTCTTATAACCATTTTTGTCTTATCGTTATGGGGTGGAAAAACTTGGGCACAGACCTATGTAGATCTCGACACCTCCTTTATTGTTGAAGCTGGATTTGATAACGCGGTAATGACTACTGCTGTACAATCAGACGGGAAAATCCTTGCCGGAGGTTGGTTTACTACCTATAAAGGGGTATCCAGAAATAATATTGCCCGTTTGAATGCGGATGGAAGTCTTGATACTTCTTTTAACGTGGGAGCAGGATTTAATGCTGTTGTTTACACTATTGTTTTACAAGCGGATGGTAAAATCCTTGTGGGGGGTGACTTTACCTCATACAACGGAATTACTCAAAACAGTATTATACGGTTGAACACAGATGGAAGTATAGATACCTCTTTTGCTATGGGAAGTGGGCTCACAACAAGCGGAGGGATGGCATTTGTCAATACGATTGCTATGCAACCTGACGGAAAAATTTTGGTGGGCGGCCGATTTACAGACTATAACGGAACAGCACGACAACGCATTGCCCGTCTTAATACAGATGGTAGTATAGATACTTCCTTTGTGATCGGTTCAGGTTTTAATGCAGATGTTAAGACAATTGCTTTACAATCTGACGGTAAAATTTTGGTGGGTGGAAGTTTCAAAACTTATTCTGTCAATAATGTAAATTATATTGCCCGTCTGAATACGAATGGTGCTATTGACAGTTCGTTTAATATTGGAACAGGATTTGGTGGTAGCCCCAGCGGAGCGGTTGTTCAAACAATTGTCGTTCAACCTGATGATAAAATTCTGGTTGGGGGATATTTTACAACTTATAAGGGAGCCACTCAAAACCGGATTGTGCGTTTAAATACAAATGGAAATGTAGATACAACGTTTGCTGTAGTTGGAGGCGTTGATAATTATTTTGTGAATCATATCGCCTTACAATCAGATGGGAAAATACTATTAGGGGGCGGTTTTATAAGCTATAATGGAATTGCCAGAAGATGTCTCGCCCGTATTAATGCAAACGGAAGTCTGGATACTTCATTTGACATTGGAACCGGTTTTTTTGGAACACTCAGTAATGTAGAAACTATTTCAATACAAGCTGACGGAAAAATTGTCGTTGGTGGGTATTTTACCAGCTATAAAGGAGTAGATCGAAACAGGATTGCTCGTCTTAATGAAGTTGCAACATTGTCTGTGAAAGATTTTAATAAGAAAGAAGAAATAATAGTGTATCCGAATCCGGTAAGTGAAATTCTTCATTTTTCTGAAGAGGTTTCTCATATTAAAATAACAGATCTTTCAGGAAGAGTGGTTCATCAAATTTCCACAATTGGAAAATCTGTAAACGTAACAGGTCTTATCAAAGGAGTGTATGTTATTATAGCAACTACAAAGACCGGAAAAATTATCACCCATAAAATGGTGAAAGGATAGCTTTCCGGAACTTAATAAGAAAATCAAAAAAATCACTTACAGTACTGTGAGTGATTTTTTGTAAAATTATAAGTTATATTTTGAGTAAGAAGGTTTCTGCAATGTGATCTGGCAATAATGCTGTAAGAAAATATAATACATATTCCTTTTTATCAGCTGTCAAGTTCCAGTTGATTTTTTACCAGGGTATAATATTCTTTTTTGTTATCTACCAATTGCTGATGATTTCCAACTTCCACCACTGTTCCTTGCTTTAAAACTAGTATCTGATCAGCATTTTTTACGGTTGACAGTCTATGAGCAATGATGATAACTGTTTTTCCTTTGAAGAAATTTTGTAGGTTGTGATGGATGATCTTTTCATTTACAGAATCCAATGCACTTGTTGCTTCGTCTAAAATAAGAATTTCCGGGTTTTTGTACATTGCTCTCGCAATAAGGATGCGCTGTTGTTGCCCTTTACTTAAGCCCAATCCATTTTCGCCGATTTTTGTTTCTGCATTTTGAGGAAGGATATCGATAAGCTCATCTAAATTTGTTTGGGAGATGATATGATTGAATTTTTTTTCCTCATAATCTTGCCCCATTACGATATTTCCTTTAACAGTGTCTGAAAATATATATCCATCCTGAAAGACCACGCTTATTTTTTCTCTCCATTTATTAAAATTGAATTTTTCAATGGATCTGTCATTTAGGAATACCTGTCCTGAAAATGGTTCATAAAACTTCATGAGTAGTTTTATAAGGGTTGTTTTGCCACTACCACTTGTTCCTACAATAGCAGTGGTACTATTGGATTTTAACGTTAAATTTAGGTTTTCAAAAATTTTGTACTCGTTAGGATTCTGGTAACCGAAGCTTACATTTTTAAAGATAATATCACCATCAGCGGAAATTTCATTGTTGGAATCGCCCGATATATCCTCTTCATCTTTCTTTTCATATACATCAATTAATCTTTCTAAACTTATTTTAGCATCTTGTAATGAATATATGAATAGGACAAAATGTTCTAAGGGAGCATTGAGCTGGCCAATAATGAATGAAATTGCCAGCATGGTTCCCAATGTAATAGAATCTTCAATAACCATAAAAGCTGCCAGGCCCAGAATAATAGTGTTTTTTATCTGGGTTAAATAATTAATTCCAAATTCCTGAGTATTAGATAATTTTAAATTTTTTCTATTGACTTCAACCAACTCATCCTGTACATTTCTCCATTCTTTTACTTTCTTGACTTCGAAATTGTTGATTTTTATATCAGAGATACCGTTGACAACTTCGTACAATATATTTCTGTTCAAAGACTCAAGTTCAAATTTTTTGTAATTCAGAAATTTTCTGGCTTTATGAAACCATAATACCCATAATACGGAAATAATTGAGCCTGTAAAAAAGACCAGGAAAATATAATGAGAGTATTGAATGAGAACAATTGAGAAAATTAAAAAAGAGAGAACAGAAATAATGAATTGCATGGTATTCTGAGAAAAAAAGTTCTCAATTTTCTCATGATCGGCTATTCTTAAAAGGATGTCTGATGATAGCTTGTTTTCAAAAAATGAAAGAGGCATCTTCATCAGTTTAATTAGAAAGTCGTTGACCAGTTTCAACCCAAACCTGATCTTGACTGTAAGAAACATCCATCCTTGAACAAACTCCATGATCATGGAAGATGTATAGGTTATAAACTGTGCAGAGAGAAAGTATATAATAAAATATACACTTTTATCCTTAACCCCTCTGTCAACCAATTGCTGATTGATATAAGGATAAAGAAAATTAAATGAGGCGATTAATAATATTAATGTGAATATAAGAGCCAATTTTCCATATACCGGCTTAAGATACTGTAAGAAGTATGAAAATTTAATTTTTTTTACTTCACTATCAATATTAGGGTTAAAGTTATCATTAGGTTCAAAAAGGAGAGCGATTCCATTTTTCTCGTGATCTACATTCCACAGGGATTCCATTTCATTTTGCTGTAATTTTAGCTTTCCATAAGCAGGATCAGCGATATGAATGAACTGTTTGTTTTTTTTCTTTTCGGATTTATAGGCCACCACATAATGGGTGTTTTTCCAATGTAATATTGCAGGCAGTGGAACTTGATTACATAACTGGTCGAAAGTTATTTGTGCGGGAAGAGTTTCAAACCCAATGGTATCGGCCGCATTAATCAGGGAGGATAACGTTACTCCGTTTTTATTTGTATAAGCTATATCCCGCAGGTATCTGATATCTATCTTTCGATTGTAGAACTGCGCTATCATTTTAAGGCAGGTCGCTCCACAATCAGCGCTCTCGAGCTGTTTAAAAAAAATGAACTTTCCCATGGCCTGTTTTAATTTATTATTTCATATAAGCCTTCTGATGTTTTTCTAAGGTTGTTTGAAATAAGTCGGTTGTATCTTAATTCATCATCCTTCAAACCAAGTATCATATCATGCGATACATGCCAAAGCTCCTTAATATCTGTTTCTTTTAGTATTTGGATAATATTATTTTTGTTTACATTACCGAATACAGATTCATTTTTTAAACAATTTTTCACATTTCCCAGATAATCAATACCTATTTTTTTATTGTAATAAGGATTGTATTGAAGGGATTCTCTATAGTATTCAAAGTCAATAATTAAGTCTGTATCATCAAAGTTTTTTTTCCTTATATATTCCATGTCTTTTTTGGTGAACAGAATATTTTGCAAAGCATAGTTCGCCTTTGTTCTATCTGATCCATAAAATACCATAGCCTCCAATTTTTTAAACTTTTTTAACCTGTGATAAATCTGTAGTGAACCTTTTTGGCTGATATAAGGAATGTATATTTTAATTGATCTCAAAACCAGATCATCGCAGTATTGTAGTATTTCTTCTATTGAGGCAAGCTTTTCTTTTCCACAATCTAAAAACCGGATTTCCAGAAACTGGCAATTTAAGTCATCAAGCTGTTCAATAAGATGAGTAATATTATAGTTTTCAAATTGGTACTCTATGATAGCATTATTGATGACCTGAGGTGATTCCCATGTATCTGATATGGGAGTAAACTCATCCCGGAGATCTGAGAAAAATGCAAACTTTTCTACCAACAATAAATTGACGTAACTTTCAAAAATATATTTTTGGTCTGAGAACGTATTTTCTACTTCGGCGTAGGGTAGAGTTGTAAGCATTTTGATTACTTCCACCATTGAAGAGGGGACGTATTTTATATTTTTCTTTTGAAAATCACATATAATGGCATTTTCTTTTCCCTCAATCACTTTGCAAAAAGAAAAAATATTCAAATATTTATTCATCTTTCTTTATTATAAAATTGGATATGGGCTTTGAAGAAATATACATTTTGTAACCGGTTGAAAAATGTTTTTTACTTTTTGTGAAAATGGAACGGGTATAGAGTTCTCCGACACTATCTGTATCCATTTGTGTCATCAGTCTATAGGTTAAAGGCAGCTCCTTCAGCGTTTTTTTGCTGAATATGGTGGATTTCTCTTTCTTTTTCATCATGTTCAACGAGCCAATTGGCAATTTTTTGTTCAATTTTATAATTACATTTATTACCAGGGGCAGTGTATTGTCCGGCCGGATTTATATCCAGTAAAATATATTCATTATTATGAGTTAGTATAACATCAAAAGAGCAGGTATTTAAATGTAAACTTTGGAAAAAATCATGGAGTTGTAACTTGTATTCTTGTGGTAGTTCATAAGGTATCCAGTTGATATTATCTGTTCCGAAGCTCAATTTCACGTCAGTTTCTTCGTTATCTTTGGTTATAATAATTGCCGTCGCATAAAAACTGCCATCAAGATAGAAGACTCTTATTTCCATTTTGGAGTCGACTTTTTGTTGAAAGAGAGTTGCAGTAAAATACTCCGGTAAGGTTTCAATAAAATTCTTTTTTACAGAATTGGTATAGATAGAAAATGTTTTTTCTCCTTTTGTAAAATATCCACTGTGCCTTATGGGCTTCATGATAATGCCATTTTGCTGCTGCTCATAAAACGATAACAAATCTGCTTTGTTGTTACAAAGGATTGTTTCAGGCATCTTTACTCCTCTTTTTTTAGCAAGATAAATATGATCCAGCTTATTGGCATTTATTCCCAGGTAGTGTGGCATCCATACTTTTTTCTTAAACCGTTGAAAAAGGAACTGCATAAGCTCCCGGATTTCGAATTGTAATTCATAATCGGCTTGTTTTAATAATGGATCATCAGTTTCTTTAGAAAAATTGAAAGGAACGTCATGCTCAAACCTCCTGAACCATATTACATTTACTTTATGGCTTATTTCAATTCCATTGATCCATATTTCTCCGGTATTGATATCCAATCTGGTATTGGTTGTTCTGTTAACCAGATCATTGATTGTAATTTTTGCGAAGTCTGCTTTTTGGTAGATAAGCCAGTCTATTACAGGGTCTGTCCCCTGTTCATACCAGTCATAAGATAATATAAGTATCATTTTTTGATTTTAGGGGGATGAGGTTATTTTGAGATAATACGTTCAGACTCTTTGTATGGCAATTTTGAATATTTAATAAATTCTCATGTTATTATTTGATCATGTAAAATATGCCTTATACAGAAGCTTATTCGTTACATATTGTCACTCCAGTGAGATTCTATATCCCGTGCCTGGCTGTCTCTTCCGGTACTGTGAATGTCTAGTGAAAGAGTTCCTCCAAACGTAAGAGTCATCGCTTTTTTATTTAATGACTTGACTGTTTTCAGAGTTGTTAATTTAATTTTAGATTTATTTGGTGTCATTTTTTTTGGTGTTTGAAAGTTATTGTATAACTGATATAGTTAGAAAACCGTATACCGTCAGTAAAAGCCTGACAGTATACGGATATTCCTTATATTAGTCTCTCTTCAAAGAATCGTTTGATGTAGACTCTACATCTCTTTTCTTAGAGCCTTCTGCGATTTCAAGGCCAGTTTCTACCTGATATCCTCCAGATACAAGTTTAATAGTTTTAAGATCTAATGGTTTAACTGTGTTTAAATTTGCTAATTTCATTTTAATTAATTTTAGTTGGATTAATAATTTTATTTTTTTGTCATACAATCCCTGACAAGGGTGTTTTGCTAGCTAGCGATTTATTATGGCCTTTTTGTACTGTACACATACAAAAAGAATAATTCAAAGTTTATTTTCCGGTTCTGTTTTTTTCTTCCTGATTACCAAAATTATGTTTTGATACCTTAAGTTTCTGGTTCCCAAATTTATAGGATAGGGATATGGTGAAAAATTGTGTATCATAATAATTACGGTAGGTAGATTTTATTCCATTGGAATAAGATGTATAAACAGGTTTTTGTGTTTTTAAGATATCATTGGCAATAATGGATAGTTGTAATTTTTTATCTAACATTAAAAATTTAAGCCCTGCATATAAGGATTGGTTGGTACTAACTTTATCCACTCCGCTTACCCCTGGAAAGCTTATCCAGTATCCTACATTAAAAGATAATGTCTTTTGCGAGTTTAGAGAAAATTCATTGTCTGTAGAAAGGTAGGTATTCCAGCCATTCAGAGAACCCAATGTTACAGGTGTGTCTGAAGTAGATTTGGTATAATTAATATCAAATGTATTGGTGGTTGTCCAAAACTTTACAGGATTGAATGATATATTTTCTGTAAGTCCAATATTATAGGTTTTAAGAAAGTTTAAAACAAAATAACGGGTGATCTTTGTATTACTATCTAATATACCCAGTTGTTCAAAACCATTTTTCTCATAAGAGTAATATATTTTGGATTCAAGATTATCATATGTATAGATAAACTCAAAATTACTTGTATATGATGGTTTTAGAAAAGGATTACCTTCTGTATATGAATAGGGATTATCATATATCCTAAAAGGGTTTAGCTGGCTATAGTTGGGTCTGTTGATTCTTCTGCTGTATGTAACGTTAAATGAATGTTTATCATTGGGGGTATAAGCAAGATAGGCGGTAGGAAAAAACTGAAAATACGTATTGTTATTTTCCTGATCCAGATCTTTTGAATACCCTTTTGTTTGTGTGTTCTCTGCTCTTAGCCCCACATTGGCTTCCCATTGCTCATTAAATTTTCTATTTGCTGAAAAATACAAAGCCTGTGTGTTTTCCGTAAAATCAAATTCATTGGTTTGATTGACATCTAAAACCGGTGTTCCGGAACTGTTGTCATAAAAAATAACATTATTATTGGTCTTAGACTGAGTAACTTTCCCTCCGAATGTCAGTTTTGCCCATTCTAATGGAAGTTCGACATCTACTTTTCCTGAGTAGTTTGTAATATCTTGATTATTATTGTTTATTGCCGCAAAATATGATTGTGGTACATTATTGTTATTCCATGAATTACCATTGTAATTTCTGGTGTTTTTATCTCTTAATGAAAAATAATCTACATCAAACGATATTTTTTTACCTAAAGAATCTAATTTATAAATAGTATGAAAATTAAACTGATTCAGATTGGGTTTTTCATTACTTTTTGCTTTTGAAATAATATATGATTTCAAATCATCCTGAGTATCATAAATATATGAAGCTGTATTATTTTCTTTAATATTCATTTCAGAAAAACTTCCTAAATATTGAAATCCTACAGATAGTTTGTTGGTGAGTTCATAGTCGAGCCCCAATCTTGCTGTCAGAAATTTATTTTCAACTTTTCGGGGACTTTCATTTTCCCATTTTTCTTCCGGATAATAAAAGCTATTGTTATCTATATTTTTCTTGGCTCCATTTCCTGTATTGATAGACGAGAAAATAGATACTTTATTCTTTTGAAAACTAAAATCTGCCCCCATGTTTCCTGTTGGATAGGTAGATTGCCTGTACGATGATCTCACCGTAGCATTCCAGCTATTCTTTTTAGCTTTTTTCAGTACAATATTAATAAGTCCTCCATTTCCTTGTGCGTCATATTTGGCAGGTGGGGTGGTTATTACCTCTATATTTTTAATTTGATCTGACGGAATTGTCTTTAACAAGTTAGCTAGATCATCTCCGGAAAGCTGCATGAGCCTGTCATCTATCATGACTGAAATTCCACTTTTGCCAATAATAGAAATTTTCTCATTGATTACTTTTACTCCCGGGGTAACTCTTAATGCGTCCATTGCATCTCCACCTGATGCAGCGGTAGAGTTTTCAACATTAAACACCAATCGGTCGATTTTTCTTTCTACAAGTTTTCTTCTGGCTGTTATTTCAATTTCCTGTATTTCCTTTTCCAGTAATTTCCCCACAGAATCATTCTTCTTCTCTTGCGAGAAAACGAAGACCGTACATGTGATACTTAATAAGGAAAATACTTTTTTCATTTCTAAATTTTGTTATAAATATTGATAAACTTAAAAATAATTATTTGGTTGTTTATCTGTAGCAAAGATGCAGGTGCTGTGGCGATAAAACAAGAAAAGTCTATCTGGATTTATAAATTTAGAGTAAATACGATAACATATTTATAAATTCAGTATTTGAATTTATAAAAATTGAAAGAAGTAAGTGCTTGAAAGGGAGTTTTTTATAGTGCTACAAAAAATAAATTTACTGAATAATTGATTTCTCAATTTCTTTGATATAAATAGAAGGGGTAATTCCTGTCTTTTTCTTAAATGCAATAGAAAATGCCTGTACATTATTGTAACCTATTTCTTCTGCAATAGCTGGTAATTTGTAAGATCTAAACTTTTTATCTTTTACAAGTAGATCCAACACGTAGTCAATACGAAGATCATTAAGATAAGCAGTGAAATTTTTTCCTTTGTGATTATTAATAATTTCAGATAGATAAGCAGTATTGGTTTTTATACTTTTTGCTAAACTGGCTAATGTAATACCATTTTTTAAAAACTGCAGTTTACTCTCAAACAGGTCTAAAGCTTTTAAGATCGATTGAGCAACATCTTCAGGAACAGTTTTGATTATTTTATTTTCAGTGATTTCAGCTTTTGCAAACACTTCCGGCACATTGATCTCATCTTCACTTGTAATTGTAACAGGAGCTGCTTCCAGGTTTCTTTTTTCAATCAAATGGATTAGATCCTGAGCAATTTTTCGATGTTTTTTTTCAGCTTTTTTTGTTTTATAATAAAACATTGCAAGCAATACAAGTGAGAGGACTAAAATACTAATGGAAACATATAAAAATGTCTTTCTGTTTTTTAAATCTGTGATGATATCTTCTTTTTCCTGCAGAAGGTTGGGGGTATCGTATTTTTTTGGTAGTTCTGTAGATAAATAGCGGAACTGTTCATCAAGTTTTTTATCAACTTTTAGAAAACGGTCAATATAATATAGTTGTTTTTCTTTATCATTTTTTTCTTTATAATAATCTATGAGATAGGTGTAGGTCTCGCGGAGCTCAGGGAAGGTAATGTTAGTGTTCTGTATATTAGAATCTAACTTAGCAAAATATTGTACCGCTTTTTTCTTGTCTCCTAATCCATTATATGAATTACCTATATGATATAATGCATAGTTTTCATTATTATCTTTTATTCCCGAAAAATAATCATACGCTTTTAATAGTCCATCGAGTGCAATCTTATATTCTTTTTGTTTTAAATGATAAAGCCCGGATAAGTATTGATATTGACTAATGCTATATTTATTTTTGTTTTCAAATGAATACTTTAATCCCTGTTGAATCAATATATTTGCAGAATCTAGTTTGTTAATTTCAATATAGCAGTTAATAAGGTTTACTCTGTTTTGATTATGTTCTGACTCAAGAAAATCTTTTTTATTATAATAATACCTGAAAATTTTAGCCGCCTCAGCGTTTCTACCAATATAGCTATTGATATAAGCAATATTTAGGTTTGTATAGGCAATTAGTTTTTCATCTTTTTGCTCTTTTGCATATTTTAAGCTTAAAATGTAATTGTCCAGTGCTGCTTTTAATTGATCATATTTGTAGTATTGATTTCCTTTTAGTCTGTATACGGTAGAAATATAGTAACTTCCTTTAACATTTTTTGTAACCATAGATATACTGTCAATGTATTTTAAGGCTGTTGAGAAACTCTCATTAAAATGCATGAGAGTATACCCTTCCGCTATCTGAACAGTATTTTTTTCTTTTTTTGCTTTCTTTAAATAATATCTGGCAATTTTTTTAGATTCAGAAACTTTATCATTATTATAATAATCATCAAATTTACTCTTCAGTTGTGAATAAGTAAACTCACCTAAAGAATCAACTATTTTTGTTTGAGCATTTGCAAAGCTACCCAGCAGTAATAAAATTATAAATATTAACTTCATCATTTTTTTTCAATACAGTACAAATTTACATTTTTCTTAATCAAAAAACTACTAAGTTGAAAATCAATATAAATACATTTAACTGTCTTTTTTTCAGTACTTTGTGTTGTATGTCATATGGTATTGATTTATAAATTCGTAGATTGTTTTTATTGTTAATTTGAAAAATATTCTTTTATTTGTGTTAAACTTTTAAATAAATTTTGATGAAAAAATCAGTTAAACAAGAAAAAAAATTATCGTTGAAGAAACTACAAATTATGAAAATTAACGATATGAAAGTTATTAAAGGGGGATTGAATTTAGGTAATAATGGTAGTATGGTTATTGATAATGATGGTGATGACGATCAGACGCCAACTCCTTTAAGAAATACTCATGTAAAATAACTGACTTATTTATGAGGCCCTTATTTATCATTACTTGCTTTTCTTCTTTCCTCTTTCATGCTCAAAAAACAAATTTGCCACCATCAGTTCCTGCTACAGATGAATATTTTGGAGTTAAAATTTCTGACGATTATAGAAATCTTGAAAACCTGGATGATACAAATACTATTAATTGGATGAAGTCTCAGACTGCATACACAAATTCTATTTTAGACCAGATTCCCAACAAAAATTATTATTTAGACAAAAGGCTTGAATTTGATAAAAGGCAAGGTTATTCTTTGACTAACCTGAAAATGGCAAGTAATGATAAGTATTTTTATTTAAAAAAAAACGACACTGAAAAAGTAGCAAAGCTGTATTCCAGAGAAGGGCTATCAGGAAAAGAAGAATTACTGTATGATCCCAGCAGCTATAGAAATAATGAAAAAACAAATCATGAATTTGTAATTAATTATATAAATCCAAGCTGGGATGGAAGTAAGGTTGCCATCTCAATGGCGGAAAAAGGACAAGAATTAGCAGAAGTCATTGTTCTTGATGTGAATAAAAAATATATTTATCCTGAAGTTATTGGTCAGATTGAGCCAGTAAGTGGAGGGGGAGTAAAATGGTTAGATGACAATAGTGGTTTCTTCTATCTTTATTATCCTACTACGGATTCTAAATCCCTGGATTTCTATAAAAACACGCGAACAGTTTTATATAAAATCGGAACAGATCCGAAAAAGATAAATGATGTATTTTCTGCTAAAAATAATCCTGATCTAAATATTACCGAGGAACATTTTCCCATGATCGTGGATATTGATAGAGAGGATCAATACTATGTAGCCATGTTAGTCGATTATGAAAGCTATAGAAAAACATTCATTATCAGTAAAAACGATTTATTAAACGGTAAGAAAAATTGGAAACCATTCTATGATCCTAGTGATAAAGTAAAGAATCTGGATTTATGGGGAGATCAGGTAGTTTTTTTATCGTCATTTAACACGTCCTTTAACCAACTATGCAAAACAAGTATTAATAATCCCAACTTTAAACGCCCGGAAATTCTTGTTCCCGAGAAAAAAGATGAGTTTATTAAAAGTTACAGAATTACAAAAGATGGGATCTATTATACCACCACTAAAAATGGGGTAGAAGCAAAATTATACCTGTACAAGGATGAAAAAGATATTCCTATTCAACTTCCTTATGTGTCAGGAAGTGTTAATTTGCAATCTGAGGGAGAAAATTCTTCTGGTATCTGGATAACTTGTGCTGGTTGGGCTAATGAAGGCCAACGTTTCAGATATGATGTAAAAACCAATACATTTAATCCTGAAAACTTGGCTCCAGTCGCAAAATATCCTGAATTTGAAAATATTGTTGTCAAAGAAATTACGGTAAAAGGAAAAGATGGAGAAGAAATTCCGGTTTCTTTAATTTACAATAAAAATCTTAAGAGAAATGGGGATAATAGGGTATTGATTGATAGTTATGGATCATACGGGATTTCGATAAACCCATTTTTTTCTACTACTTATTTATTGTGGGTGAACCAGGGAGGAATGGTTGCAGTAGCCCATGTAAGAGGTGGTGGAGAAAAAGGAGAAAAATGGCGCTTAGCTGGTTTAAAAGAAACAAAACCCAATACATGGAAAGATCTGATTGACTGTACTGAATATTTAATAAAAGAAAAGTATACTACAAAAGATAAAGTGGCAATTTGGGGTGCTAGCGCAGGAGGGATTACAGTGGGGAGAGCTATGACCGAAAGACCTGATTTGTTTAAAGCTGTTATTGCCGAAGTAGGGGTTATGAATCCACTTAGAGATGAAACAACTCCTAATGCTCAGCCAAAAGAATTTGGAACAATAAAAGATCCTAAGGAATTTAAAGCATTACTCGAGATGGACTCCTACCAACACATTAAAAAGGGAACCAGATATCCTGCTACCTTTATAACAGGTGGAATAAATGATCAGAGAGTCGCTGTATGGGAACCTGTAAAATATGCGGCTAAATTAATGACTAGTACCGCTTCTATTAATCCGATATTGCTTAAAATAGATTTTGAAGGTGGGCATGCAGGTAATGTACCTGTAGCGCAGCGTTATTCGAATATAGGAGAAATGTTTGCGTTTGCATTATGGCAACTTGGACATCCGGATTATCAACCCAAACAAAAAAATACAGAGAAGTAAAATGCCTCGTTTTCCTTATCAGTTTTTTAATGAGTATATGATGCGTACTCCTTTGTTTTCATATAAAAAATTTTATGAAAAAATAAGCAAAGATGAAGTATCAGATGAAGAGTTGAATGAAATTTTCAATAATAAGGTATTTCAGGAAGCCGTTTATTTAGCCTCACCAGACTTACATGAAGAGCTATCTAAATATTTTAATTCAGAACGGGAACCTTCTGCAAAAGAATATCAAAAACTAAAAAATACCATTTTAAAGTATTATAGCCGAATGTGTACCCGTTGTACTCCATTCGGCTTATTTTCTAATGTTAGTGTAGGAGATTTTGATGATGTAAAGAGAGAAATATCTGATCATTCTGATGATTTAGTCAGAGATACCAAGCTAGATATGCACTTTCTTGTTACTTTAGTGCACCATTTTGTAAAGACGCAGGAAATAAGACAAAAACTTCTGTTCTTTCCAAACAACAGCCTGTATAAACTGGGAAATAAAATCCGGTATATAGAATACCAATATACAAATGGCAAAAGAGAGTATATTATCTCCTCGGCTCCTCTTTCAGAAGAATTACAGCAAGTATTACAATTTTCAAAAACAGGAAAAACGATTCAGGAACTTTCAGAAATTCTCGTAAATGAAGAAATAACTCTGGAAGATGCTTCGGATTTTTTGGAAGAATTAATAGATAATCAGGTTCTTGTAAGTGAGCTTGAACCTAATGTTTCAGGAAAAGACTTTTTGGAGACTATACTTTTAGTTTTACACAGGATTAAAGCAGATAAAGAAATATCCCTTTTGCTTTCCATAAAAAATAAATTAGATGAAATAGACCAGGAAATCGGAAATCATATCTCAAAGTATTATGAAGTTGAGAGACTTATACAATCCTTTGAAATACAATACGATCGAAAGTACTTGTTCCAGACAGATCTATATTCTAAAATTAAATTCACTCTACCCAGGTTTTGGAAAAATAAATTAAAAAAAGCCATTATTTTCTTAAACAAAATACACCAGCCTCAGCAGGGTACCTCATTGGAAAGATTTAAAAAAGCCTTTGCAAAGAGATATGAAGCACAGGAAGTTTCTTTAAGCCTTGCTCTCGATACTGAAGCAGGTATTGGATACAAGCAGAATACTGCCATAAAAGGTATTCATCCGTATTTAGATGATTTAAAGATTCCTGCTTCCAAGAAAGGTCAAAACAGTACTATTATTCTTAATCCAATCCAGAAGATTCTCAATGAGAAATTACAAAATGCCTTATTAGAAGGCCAATATACAATAGAATTGTCTGATGAAGACTTTAAAGATTTTGAAGAAGACTGGAATAATTTGCCTGATACGATCTCTTTTCTGGCAGAAATTGTTTCAGACCATCATCAGGAGAAATTATTTATAAATAGTCATACAGGAAGTAGTGCTGCTAATTTTTCAGGAAGATTTTGTTCAGAAAAATCAAAAATACAAGCTTTAACAAAAGCAATTACAAAAAAAGAAGAAGAACTGAATGCTAAATATATTTTAGCTGAAATAATTCATTTACCAGAAGCAAGAATAGGCAATGTAATTCGAAGACCTACTTTAAGACAATATGAAATTCCATATCTGGCGCAGTCGGTTTTAAATAAAGAAAATCAAATATCAGTAGATGATTTGTATATTTCTTTGAAGAATGACAATATTATTTTACGTTCTAAAAATCTGAATAAAGAGATACGACCCTATTTAACAAACGCTCATAATTATTTCACCAATTCCTTACCCGTTTATCATTTTCTATCTGATTTATATTCACAAAATGCAGATCCGAAACTATATTTTGATTGGGGAAATTTAGATCAGATCTATAAATTTCTGCCCAGAGTAGAATATAATAATATCATTCTTTCAAAGGCTCGATGGAAAATTACAGAAAAGGATATTGCTTCCCTTGATATCCTGATTTCGGATAAAAAGCTTTTTTTAGCTGAATTGGAAAAATGGAGAGCGAAAAGAAAAATTCAACCCTGGATTCAGTGGGCAAAGTTTGATAATACATTAACAATGAATCTGGAAAATTATGATATGGCAAAACTTTTTATTCAAACTATAAAAAGTGAAAAGTCAATCCATATTGAAGAATTTCTGTATAATGAAAATAGGGACTTTAAATATGAATTTGTCTTTCCTATGTATAAAAATTAAAAGGTATAATGGTGACCCAAAGACAATTTTTCCCCGGAAGTGAATGGCTGTATCTTAAAATATATACAGGAATAAAAACCGCTGATATCATTTTGGAAGAAGCTGTTGCCTTTTTAATGGAGGACTTTCAGAAAAATAACCAGATCTCAAAATGGTTTTTCATCCGTTATATCGATCCCGAGCCACACCTGAGAATAAGGCTTAAGGTCAGCAATATAAATAATTACAATGAAATTTTTGAAAAAATCAATGATGCCTTAAAAGAATATACTGAAAGTGGAGAGATCTCCAGTATTATAGTTGATACGTACAATAGGGAAATAGAAAGATATGGAGAAAACACAATGGAAGAAGCTGAAACTTTATTCCACGACAATAGTGAATTTACTCTACAATGTTTGCATTATGATGATGAGGAAAAAATTATTATTTCTCTTTACTATATTGATCAGGTTCTCGACGAAATCAATCTTACGATTCTGGAAAAACTTGAATGGATCAGGTATTTCAATGATGCTTTTAAACAAGAGTTTAATGCAGATAAAAAACTCAATTCACAATTAGATAAAAAATATAGAGAATTTAAACCAAAATTTGTTGATTTTCTTACTTCTGAAGAATTTTTTGAAGAAAGAGAGACAGTCAACAATATTCTGATTGGTAATCTTGCATTTCAGAATATTATTAACCATCATGAAAACGAATCCTTAGGAATGCCCTTACGGGATTTTTTTCAAAGTATATTTCACATGAACATCAACAGACTTTTCATATCTGATCAAAGATTATTTGAAATGGTAATCTATGACTATTTACTCAGGCATTATAAAACGACAATGAATTATTCTTTATAAGCTGCAGTTAAACGATTGTTTAAAAAACCATAAAAGATAATTAAAACTCAGTTAACAACTTTTTTCCTCAGATAACGTTGCTTTGCAAAAAAAGTAATGATGGAAAATAGTAACCAGCTCAACAGAAGAAAATTTCTTAAAAACTCCTTACTGGCAGCCGGAGGAATTTTTATTGCTCCTCTCATCGAAAGCTGTAGTGATGATTTTACCGGAGATGTCGACGCAGCTCCGGATGGATTGAAAAATTCAGGATTTGAATCAGGGGTAGCCAGTTTTGATCCGGGAGCAACGGGAGTGATTATCTGGACAAGATATTCGGCAGGGGCTAATGCTGAAATTACCTGGGAAATCAGTAAGAACAATAGTTTTTCAGAGGTGGTAAGAAGAGGAAAGGCCAATGCAACTGCTGTTAACGATTTTACCATCGCTGTTGATATACAGAATATTCCTTCCCATACAAAATACTACTACAGATTTTATAACGGAACAACGAAAGAAGTAAGTGTTGTTGGTGAAACATTGACATTACCTTCCCAATCGGATTCGGTAAATGAGGTGAAAATGGCTGTCGTCTCCTGTTCTAATTTTCCCGCAGGACTTTTTAACGTATATGGAGCCATTGCGCAATCTGAAGCAGATGTGGTGGTTCATCTTGGAGATTATATCTATGAATATGCACCAGGGCAATATGGAACCAATCCTTATACCAACCCACTGGGAAGAATCCACAAGCCGGCTAAAGAAATTCTTACCCTTGATGACTACAGAGAAAGATACAGACAATACAGAGGAGATAAAAATCTTCAGCTGCTTCATCAGAAAAAGCCATTTATCTGTGTTTGGGATGACCATGAATTTGCCAATGATACCTATAAGTCAGGAGCTGAAAACCATCAGCCGGACGAAGGAGATTTCCAGGCTAGAAAAATGGCAGCCTTTCAGGCATACAGCGAGTATATCCCTCTAAAAACCGGAAAGGATCTGAGAATTTACCGAAGTTTCAATTTCGGAAATATAGTATCTCTTTATATGATGGATACCAGAGTCATTGCACGAGACAAGCAAATGGAGTACTCAGACTATCTGGATAGTGCAGGAAATTTTAATCAGGCACAATTTCAGACAGACTTTTTAAGCACAAACAGAAAACTGATCGGAAATGAGCAAATGACGTGGCTTGGCTCTCAGATAAATGCAGATACGGCAAAATGGAAAGTACTGGGACAACAGATCCTCATGACCAAAATGATGGTTCCTGCTGAACTCCTCATGTTACTGAACCGGATTCTGGCTGAAATAAAACAACATGGAAGTGCGCAACCCGCAACAATGCAGGCTCTTCAGACCACATTGACCCAATTGGTTGTCATTAAAACAAGATACAAACAACAGGATCCAACCCTCACCCCGCAGGAAATTGCAAGAATTAAAACGACGTTACCATACAATCTCGATGCTTGGGACGGCTATTTTATGGAAAGAGAACAGTTGTATTCCATTCTGGCAGGAAAAAATGTAGTAGTTCTGGCAGGAGATACACACAATGCATGGCTCGGTAAACTAACCAATGCACAGGGAACTTTCATCGGAACAGAACTCGCTTGTAGTTCGGTTTCCTCTCCGGGATTAGAAGGTTACCTGGGAATTACATCTGATCCTACAAAAGCCATTGAACTGGCTCAGGCATTTTCAGTACTGATTGATGACCTGGACTATGCCAACCTTTATAAAAGAGGGTATCTTCATGTGAAATTTACCACAGGAAGTTCTCAGGCAGAATGGAGGTTTGTAGACAATGTCTTTTCCGAAACTTATACTACCAGTACTGAAAAAACACATACTATATCATAGTTTTAAACTCATATCTTATTTTCAATTTTGTACAAATAGAGCTGCAGCGCGCCACTGTAGCTCTTTTCTTTGCTTTTATCCCTTTTTTTTCATATCTTAAGCCTATGCAAGAGGAAGTAGAAAAAGAATTTTTAGCATTAGAATCTAAACCCTGGTGGATGATGACCTGGCTGATCAGGATCTTTACCCCTGTTTTTTTACTAACGATTATTGTACTGTTTCTGGTATTTCCATTTCTGTTGTCCAGTAATGAAATAGTTTTTGTCATACTCGCTGTATTATATTATCCGACATTGATTTACATCGGATATCGCATATTTCGTAAGGCTAAAAAAGCCTTCGCAGAAAGAGTGACTAAAATTGTGGTAGATCATAAAGGACTCCGTTATTATAAAGTAAATGGAAGTACAGAAGAAATTCTTTACAGTCAGATTCAGGGATGGGGTCTCACTGATGTATATGATATAGGTTTACATTACAAAGCAAAAACACAAATTCTGGCATTACGGTATAATGATGATGTTGTTGAAGTTGATTTTGGCAAGATAGATCCGGGATTTACCTATTATGCACGAAATACAAGAGCTCTCAGAAGGAAGTTCATTCAGGGTATTGTTTATTTCAGGCCAGACCTGAGAGTAGATCCTTTCGTATTTTATAATTTCTATATCCATCCTGAAAACTTTCAATTTAACGCCAGACAGTATTGGAAGAGTATACTGAGTACAGCTGTAGTGATGTTGATTCTGGGTACAGCACTAGCCTTTTTCATGCTATGGCTGGTGAAATGAGATAGTAAAAAAAATAAAATAAAAATGCTGAATTTGTATCAGATAAAAAGACCGTTTTCTTTAATTTTTTAGAAGCTTGATCCTGCTATCCACTCATACTCCTCGTGCCAAAGCACTCCAACGCTCAATTCCTCCGACCCCCTGACTCATACTGCGGGGTAACCGCTTCTATCAGGGCTAGAGATCCACAAGAAAAATAAATCAATAGGAGCAGGCTTTAGTCAAAAAAGAGCAAAAGATATTTCAAAATATGGCTAAAATCATAATAAAAGTATAAGATCAAAAAATGCAAATTTTCCGAACCAAATGCTTATATTTATTTTTCTATTGAAGGTAAAACCAAGCAAAAGAAATTTTATTTCTTAAAAATGACATAATTTGGTTTAAAATTAATTGAAAAAACAATGGTGGAAAATTTTATTTATTACTTAGGATTAGTCCTGGTAATCATTGGTGCTATTATGCTGGCCAATCGTTTAAAAGTAGCATATCCTATTATTCTGGTCATTGCCGGGTTACTGATCAGTTTCATTCCCGGTTTACCGACGATCAAAATTGATCCCGAACTTATATTTATCATTTTCCTTCCACCACTTTTATACGAAGCTGCTTTTGCCGTTTCATGGAAGGAAATATGGAAAATGAGACGGATTATTACCAGTTTTGCTTTCATTGTGGTTTTTCTTACCGCCATATCAGTTGCCTTTATTGCTAATTCTTATATCCCTGGATTTTCATTGGCCTTGGGCTTCGTGTTGGGAGGAATTGTATCTCCACCCGATGCTGTGAGTGCAGGTGCTATTTTAAAATTTGTAAAAGTTCCTAAAAATTTGTCTACCGTTTTAGAGGGAGAAAGTCTTTTTAATGATGCATCTTCTCTGATTATATTTAGGTTTGCCATGGTAGCGGTGGCTACAGGGCAGTTTCTGTGGCAGGATGCAATAGTAAGCTTTGGGTGGATGATTTTCGGAGGACTGGGAATAGGGGTAGCATTAGCGTATATCTTTTTGAAAATAGGGAAAATATTTCCTACAGACGTTAATATGGATGCGATCCTAAGCCTGGTTGCTCCCTATGTAATGTACATTGCTGCAGAAGAGGTTCATGCTTCCGGAGTGTTGGCTGTAGTAAGTGGAGGATTGTTTCTTTCCGTCCGAAGACATGAAATTTTCAAGACTTCAGAATCAAGGTTAAAAGGCTCCAACGTATGGGAGAGCTTTGTATTTTTAATCAACGGAATAGTATTCTTATTAATTGGATTAGATCTTCCGGAAATTATGCTGGGCTTACAAAAAGAAGGAATAAGCTTATCTGAAGCGATCACTTATGGACTTATGATTACAGCCGTACTTATCGTTGTTAGACTTCTGGCATCTTTTGGAGCTGTATTTACTACATTGGTGATGCGAAATTATATCAACGTCGCTGATAGGAGCCCCGGAATGAAAGCCCCCATTTTGATGGGATGGACGGGAATGCGCGGTGTAGTGTCCCTCGCCGCTGCCTTATCGATCCCGGTGATAATGGAAAACGGGCAGCCTTTTCCACACCGTGATCTCATTCTCTTTATTACCTTTGTGGTTATTCTGGTCACCTTAATTCTTCAGGGACTTACATTACCGACATTGATCAAAAAACTGAATTTATCCGACTCAAAGGACGGGTATCTTTCGAAAGAAGAGTCAGAACATTTTTTACGAAGAGGAATGCGTCATGTAGCCATAAATTATCTTAATGAAAACTACAGAGAAAGGAGACGTGAAAATGAGTATTTCAATAAAATGCTTGACCGTTGGGAGCAAGAAGATAAAGAAGACTCTATCCATAAAATGTCTGATGAAGGAAAAAAAATGTATTTTGAGGCATTAGAACAGCAGCGAATCTGGCTTCGGGAAGAAAACAGACGTAATATAAACATAGATGAAGAACACATAAGACATTATCTAACAAGGCTTGATCTGGAAGAAGAGAGAGTAAGAATGTAAAATAATCCTATCAGAATGAATTTAGTAAAGCAACTCGGGCAATTCCCTGATGAAAAAAGAAAAGAATATTTCGATACGCTTCCCAATTACGCCTATGGGAAATTTCAAAACATACTAAATACTCCTGCTTTACTGGAAGGCGAGAGCATGACCAAAGCACTTTTGGGAAGTCTGTGTAAAATTGAAAATACATCCCCTCGAACGACTCTCCCTTTTGTAACAACAGACCTGAAAAACCTCACCCGTGAAGAGAATGTTCTGGTATGGTTCGGGCATAGTTCTTATTTTATACAGGTTGATGGTAAACGTTTTCTGATAGACCCTGTTTTTAGTGGAAATGCCTCCCCAATGCCAGGTTCTATAAAAGCTTTTCTGGGTGCAGATTATTATAAAACGGAACATATGCCGGATATTGACTTTCTTCTTATTTCCCATGATCACTGGGATCATCTGGATTATAAAACAGTGCAGGGACTAAAAAATAAAGTGGGTACCGTAATCTGCGGGTTGGGAACCGGCCAGCATTTTGAATATTGGGGATGGAACCCTGAAAAGTTCATTGAAAAAAACTGGTGGGAAAGTATAGATCTTGCGAATGGATTTACTTTGACATTAACTCCGGCAAGACACTTTTCAGGAAGATTATTAAATAGAAATATCTCCCTTTGGACATCCTTCGTATTAAAAACCCCCACTAAAAATCTATTTCTGGGAGGGGATAGTGGCTATGGAGATCATTTTGTCGAAATTGGAAATAGATATGGCCCCTTTGATCTGGCTGTCATGGAATGCGGACAATACAATGAAAAATGGCCATACATCCATTCTTTGCCGGATCAGATTATTACAGAAGTACAGGAATTAAAAGCCAAAAACTTTATACCCGTCCACAATTCAAAGTTCAAGTTGTCACAACACACCTGGTATGAACCATTGGAACTGGTATCAAAATATGCAGAAGAAAACCATCAACCCATTACATTACCGCTTATTGGGGAAAAAGTAAATCTGGACACCCTTAATCATGTGGCCTGGAAAAAATGGTGGGAAGAATATATTTAACAGTAAAACCTACTCATATCGAGTAGGTTTTACTTATGATCAAAAAATAATACTATACAGGTTCCTTATGGTTAACCTTAGTATGGATGATATCATAAAATACTGCCGGGTTTGCCGCATTAGGAGTGATTCTGTAGGTAAATGTCGTTTCATTCAGCACCAGAATATCAACAACTCTTGTGAATGTCGGGGTAGTAAGTGTTCTCTTTTTTCCATCAGGAGAAATAGACCATGTTCCTTCAGAACGCAAAACATCATTTAATCCGAAAATTTTAAAAGTTCCATTGGCTTTGAAGTAAGAGTATCCCACATAGCCGGATACATTACTGTCATTTAATGCCACGGTATTTCCGTCTTTATCTTTAGCACCAGTTGTTTCCCAAGGCGTAGAAGCCAATGTAAGCTGACCATTACCTGGCTCGGCATGAGACGTTTTTGTGTGGATGATATCATAATAAACAGACGGATCAGCAGAATTAGGACGAATTCTATAGGTGAATTCATTTCTGTTTAAAACAAGAATTTCAACGTCACGGCTGAAAATAGTAGTCCCATCAGGGTTCAGCGATGAAATCGTTCTGGTCTTTCCCTGCGCATCCACTGACCATGTTCCCATAGATCTCAAAACATCATTCAGACCATAAATAGAAAAATTCCCATTAGCTTTGAAGTAGGCGAAACCTACATATCCGGCAACGCTGCCATCTGTTAGTGCAACGTTATTCCCATTTTTATCTTTAGCTCCGGTGGTTTCCCATGGGGTAGAAGATAAAACCTGTGAAGGAGTTTGTTGCTCAATACTAATTTCATTATCATCATTTGAACATGATACAAAAGATGCTGATAAGAGTACTGCAGCAGATAAATAACATAATTTTTTCAGGGTATTCATAAGAGTATTTTTAAGTATTTTGCAAACATATCCCTTATTGCTGTTTCGAACTTTGTACAAAATATCTCTTTTGTTGTAGAAAATATAACTCATCATCTTTAGTTTTATTAAACCTGTAAAAGATGCTGGTTTTTGTGAAGTAAGGAGACATTCATGTTTGAAAAGAATAATTTTGTCTGGATTTTATCGCCAACGAGGAATAGAAATTTCAGTTTCAAATACAAAGCTCCATCTTCTCCCTTCAAACTTCCTGTATTTTCTCATATCTTTCTAAAAAACTATTTTTGAATATGAATAGCAGAAATCGAGGGAAGAACACCGGTGATGATACTTTATTCAGCTCAGAGAAACAGCTCGGTAAACTCAGGCTGGCAGTTCAGGATATGCATTATTTGCTGACAAGAGAATATCCGGAGAAATCTGCATCTGTGCTGGTAGGACATCGATATAGGTTAAAACCCAGACAGATACAAGCGGTAAGGGGAGCGTCAGCATCTGAGCAGCAGTTGTACCAAAGAAAATCAAAACAGCAGAAAGCTTCAGATTTAAAAGGGAAAACAGTTTATCTTGATGGTTTCAATGTTTTGATCCTGCTGGAAAGTTTACTTTCTGAAGCCTATATTTTTGAAGGGTTAGATAGATGTTTTCGTGATCTTTCGGAGGTACACGGTACTTATAAAAGAGTTAATCAGACCTTAAAAGCGATTGAGCTTGTTGAGGCTTTTTATCGAAAAAATGAAATTCAAAAGTTAATCTGGGTCTTCGATCAACCCGTTTCCAACAGTGGGAGAATAAAACAGATTATTCTTGATTTTAGCAGAGAAAATAATCTTAACTGGGAAGCAGAATTGCAATATAATCCTGATAAATTCTTAGTGGAAAGCTCAGAAATTATCATCTCCTCAGATGCATGGATTCTCGATCATTGCAAAGAGTGGTTTAATCTCATCGGATATCTGATCGAAGAAGAAAGCCCGCCAGTTAATCTGCTAAAAACATATTAAAAATGAATCTGTTTGAAAAATATATTCCATTTATTTCAAATTCCTGGATAGAAAAATACCAGGCTGTCTTAGCAAAAGAACATTTGGAAAGTTTGGAAGAGAATCTCAAAAAATTTAAAAACAATACCCTCAAATATGATCAGCCTTATTTCAACGAAGAAATAGAAATCAACAGGGAGGAAGTCTTTGGAAAGTTTATATCTATTCTTGAAAATAATCAATCTGATGAGGTAAAAGCACAGCTTTTAGAAGTAATTCCGTTTGAAGACTGGCTTGTTGTATTAGGGCAAAGGCTGACCTCTGCAAGTATCCGTGATGAAACTGCTGTTCCTCCTCTTAACTCTATTTTGATCAAAGCTTGTAGTGAACCTTTTAACAATGAAATTACCATCGCCCAAAGAGCGTGGGAAAAACATACCGGAAGAATGCATAATAATTTCTGGGGTGAAGTGAAAGGAAACAACCAGGAGAAGCAGGAAAAAGTGATGGCCAAAATCAATGATATCCTTGAACATGCCACCTGGTGGAATGTTTTCTTTCATTATAAACATCAACTTGTCTTTGAAGTCAGGGAAAAAGAAGGACATGGAATCCGTTGGAGCCATGGTGGAACAAAACTGATTGGTTTTCTTGAAAAATTCATCAATGAATAATTGGAGAACAACGTAAAAAGATTGCGCATCAACTCGGTAATTTTGCCACGATAAAAAACAATATTAAAAATGAATACATACATCGACATTGGCATTAATCTGACCAATAAACAGTTCTATAATGAACACGACGAAATTATCAACAGGGCTTTGAACCATGGTGTAGAGCATATGATTCTCACCGGAACTAGTGTAAAAGGAAGCAAAGAATCTGCAAAAATAGCAGGAGAATATCCGGATATTTTATTTTCAACAGCAGGGATTCATCCCCATGATGCCAAGTCTTTTAATAATGAAAGTATTAATGAACTTAGAAAGTTGCTGAAGCAGGATCATGTTATTTCAGTGGGCGAATGTGGATTGGATTTTGATCGTGATTTTTCTCCAAGATCCGTTCAGGAAAAATGTTATAAAGCACAGCTGGAGCTGGCCATAGTAGTTGATAAGCCTCTTTTTCTGCATGAAAGAGCTGCCTTTGAAAGATTTAATGAAATTACAGATGAATACCTTTCTCAGTTACCGGAAGCAGTAGTACATTGCTTCACCGGAACCTTGAATGAAGCGAAAATATATCTGGATAAAGGATATTACCTTGGGTTCACCGGAGCAATAAGTGATGAAAGAAGATTTAAACAGTTAGAAGATGTAATCAGGTACGTTCCACTCGACAGAATGATGATTGAAACCGATGCACCATTTATGCTTCCAAAGAATATACCCAGAACTCAGAACAGGAGAAATGAACCCTCATTTTTACCTTATGTTGCACAAACTATTGCCCGTTTAAAAAAGATAGACATTTCTGAAGTAGCAGACGAAACAACAGAAACCGCCAGACAATTTTTCAGAATATAAAAAAGAGCTCTACTGATAAAGTAAAGCTCTTTTTTTATAGCAAATTTGCCTCGGGCGTTGAGATGCCCGGCCTCTTGGCTTTTTTACAAACTTTTAATGGCTGATTCTAAAGCCAGTTCCATCATTGGGTTCAAGGCTTTTTCTCTTTGGTCAGCAGAGATTTTTTCGTGAGTAGGAATAATGTCGGTCACCGTAAGAATTGTCGCTGCATTTTTTCCTAAGTGTTGTGCATTCGCAAACAATCCGAAAGCTTCCATTTCTACTGCCGGGCAATTGTATTTTGTAGCAATTTCAGGAGTAGCAGGATCTTTTCTGTAGAAAATATCACTACTGTGAATGTTGATTGCTTTTGCATTTAATGATAATTCCTTAGACGTTTCATTGATGGTGTTGAAGATATTTCCCTGGTGAGGAAGAATTTCATCTTCAATTCCCCATGCATACTTAGCATAAGTACTTTCACTTGCGGCATTTTCGATATTTAAAATATCAAAAAGCTTAAGATCTGTATTATAAGCACCACAAGTTCCGATTCTGATGATCGTTTCTACTTCATATTCCGTAAATAGCTCGAAAGAATAGATCCCGATACTCGGAAAGCCCATTCCACTAGCTCCTACAGTAATTTCCTTACCTTTGTAAAGACCGGTATAATAAAATATTCCTCTGGTTTTGCTTACCAGTTCGGCATTTTCTAAATAATTTTCAGCAATGTACTGTGCACGAAGCGGATCCCCCGGCTGTAATACTACTTTGGCAATTTCTCCTTTGTTGGCACTGATGTGAATACTCATAATTTTATTTTGACTGTCGCAAAGATAATAACTTTTAGATTGTGGCCATTATTACGATGAGTGAAACAAGGAAGCTGTCTCTGATTTAAAAAAAACATAAGATGTTCGGAATAAATATTTTAAATACTATCATATTCCTGGTCTTTTAAAAAAATCATATTCTTTCCACAAAAATTAAAGTGGTAAATGCAGAATAAGAATGCAATAACAGAGAGCAGGTACTGAGGAATCAGGTCGTTTATTTTTGCAGAATTCAATCAATAAAATTTAAAAATGAAAATTGAGCACATTGCCATTTGGGTGAGAGACCTTGAAAAATCCAGAGATTTTTATCAGAAATATTTTGGAGCAATTTCCAATGAGAAGTATCACAATCCCATTAAAAACTTTCAATCTTATTTTCTGAGTTTTGATGACGGTAGCCGCATTGAAATTATGACTAAACCGGACATTAAAGACAGTGGAAATTCATACGATTCCCCACGGTTTGGAATCATACATCTGGCATTTTCGACAGGAAGTAAAGAAAAAGTAGATGAACTTACCAATCTCCTGAGAAAAGATGGATATACGATTGCCGGTGAGCCCCGTACAACGGGAGATGGCTATTATGAAAGCGTTATTCTCGATCCGGAAAATAATATCATCGAAATAGTTGCCTAACCCGTCCGCCTTGTCAAGGCGGACTTTTTTGTTTTCTGGTATCTGCGTAGTCAGCAAAATATAAAAAAAGATACTTTATACCTATAAGGCTTAAGTTCAAGTCATTTGTACGATTTATAGATCAAATTCCACCAATAATGACAAAGAAGACCAGATTTAACATGAATCCTCTCCTTAAAAATTTTATTCTCAACGAAATAATTTTATTTTTGTTAGATGATGGAAACCGGATCACCATTTCTAGATACAATCTTCCTGCTTCGTAACAACGAATGCATTACACTTTTTTCCAACTTGCTGAAAATTTCAATACAAGAGGAAGAAGATGCGGCGGCGTATTTTGAAACAGAATTTGAAAAAGAAAGGCTGGAATTTTTATCTGATAAGGTCATCTGTAACACAAAGGCAGCAGTTTGGGCAGCAAAGGTACTGTATTACAGTGCTCAATTGTATGTGATCAGGGAAAATACAGAGAAAGATATTAATGATCTTATTACTGTATTTAAGGGGAGAAGAGATGTTTCCGAAATCCTTTCAGCAGATTTATCATTGAGATTTTTACCACAAATCATAATAGCTTTATATTCCACAGATCCGGAAGATGTCCTGATTAAAATGCTGGAAAATATCCTGACGAAGTTCCACTATTCCGGGATTGGGTATGATTTGGATCTGAAGGATGTCAACTGGGAAAAAGAGCTCGAAGACAATACCTATCGGAAATTATATCTGGAGAGAATTGTTGAAAAAAGAGATTATAAACTCGCCGAAATTCCATTGATTAATAAACTGCTTGTAGCAGAATTTGGAATGCATAAAGACGCATTCTGGAGAGAACTAAAAATAATAACTGAAGAAAATCAATGACTCAGAATATCAATAAATTTAATACAGCCCTCAACTACGTAAAAGATACTTTTGTAGGCAAAAATGATGTAGTAGACTTGTTGGGAATTTGCCTGCTGGCAAGAGAAAATGCTTTTTTGTATGGCCCTCCGGGTACTGCAAAATCAGCTATTGTAAGAACATTGTCAAAAACGGTAAAAGACGGTAAAAACTTTGAATACCTGTTGACCCGCTTCACAGAACCTAATGAAATTTTTGGCCCTTTTGATATCCGAAAACTGAAAGAAGGGGAACTTTTGACCAATACCGAAGGCATGATGCCGGAAGCTTCAATGGTTTTTCTTGATGAAATCTTCAATGCCAACTCGGCTATCCTGAATTCACTTCTTATGGCACTTAATGAGAAGATTTTCAAAAGAGGAAAAGAAACAAAACAACTACCGGCTCTGATGTTTGTGGGAGCCAGTAATGTGCTTCCCGAAGATGAGGCTTTGAACGCACTGTTTGACCGTTTTTTGATACGAATCAATGTCGATTATGTAAATCCTGAGTTATTGCAGCAAGTACTCTTAGCCGGAAGAAAGCTTGAAAATGAAGAAGAAACCATAGCACCGGAAATTCATGCTGACGAGATAAGAGAACTTCAGAAACTTTGCAGAACAATAAATCTTAAACCCATCTATGAAGTCTACCTGAATACCATTATGAGTCTTAGAAATACAGGAATTAATATTTCGGACCGTAGAGCAGTGAAGCTTCAGAATCTTATTGCAGCAAGCGCTTTAATTTGTGGAAGAAATGAAGCCGTTCTTTCTGATCTTTGGGTATTGAAGCATATCTGGGACACAGAAGAACAGATTGAAATTCTGGAAGGAATTATTAACAGAACCATTGAAAAAGATGATCATCCCAATTCCCATCCTCAGGCGATGCAGAACAAGACACCCAATCCTGAGGAGGTGATGAAAGATGTGAAAATCCTTGTAGATAAATGGAATCAAGGAACATTGAGTTTTGAAGAGCAGAACGTGATTAAAGATAAATTAAGATATCTGCAGACCCGTTGTGACTGGATCAGAAATCCAGAACAGAAACAATATATCCAGCAGGAAATTGAAAGCTTATGGCAGAAAATTCTTCAGAGCATATAAAAGAATTCTGGGCAGAAATACCTCGTACCGGAGAAGACTTTCTGGGCTCTGTAAGAGACTGGAAGAATGTTCACATAGCTGTTGAAGAGGAGACAATCTGGCTTAGAGGCTTTACTGATGAGCAGGCCGTAGCGCCGGAAATTCATCAGTTACCTGATTTTCTTTTGTACGAACTTCGTGAGGGACTTTTGTTTAAAAAAGATGCGTTGGTTCCCAGTAAAAAAATGAGAACCGGGCTTCTTTGGACGCCGATTGACAAAGCTTTGCGCCTTAGCTTTCCAGGCTCTAATCAAAATTATTTCGGAATTGACGAAAAAGTAAGGATCAATATAAAAGAAAGCAATGAAGAACAGCCGGTCATAGCATTGTTAAGTAAAATATCTGATATTAAAGAAAGTATAGCACAGTTTCCCAAATTTAAACTTGAAAAAATAAACTGGACATTGATAGGAGACAATGCTTTCTTTATAGGAACTCCGATATTGAGTCTTCCGGGGAAAACCTACTGGGTAAAAGATGGTCATTTATTACCTGCCGGGTTTGATTTTGAATTTAAAAATATGAGCATATTCCTGCGACAAAAATATAATAAAGATTCCGATGGATGGCTTATGTGGGATGAAAGCGGAAGTTATCTCTCCATAAAGAATTCTGATCTCCGACCGCTGTCTGTAAGTTCTTTTCGTCTTACCCTAAAATCAAAAGAATGGAAGTAATGGCCTATTTCCAGGCCTATGAAAATTATTTCTGGGAATGGAAAACCGATGAAGATGTTCCCGGTGATTCCGGATATCACAACAATAACCTTCTTTCAGTACCGGGAGTAGGCGCAATTGCATACCGACCTTATGTGATGGAGATTTTAAAAGAACTTCAACCCATGGGGTGGCCACCATTCGGGGCATTGCTTATGGTTTTATATGCTATGCAGGATGGATATACTGACTTTGCCGGCCCTTTAAGACATACAGCCGATTTTTACAGTGTAGGAAACTTTGATTTTGACGCAGAAAAACAAATTGAATTTCTGGAAAAAATAAAATTACTTCCTAAAGTATATAAACAAAAACAAAACAGGATTATTCTTCTGCAAACAGTATTCAATAATGGGAATAACAGAGTTCCCTCCTTTGCCGATGCCTGTTTAAGAGTTTATTATAAAAGACCACAGCAGATAGCTATCAGCGCTGAAAAACAACATGCTGGTCCTTCCGTACTAAATAAAGATTTAACGGCATTAGATCTGAATGATAAGTTTCCAACCGTTCAATCCATCATCGATGCAATGAAAGGGCTTATTGAAGAACCAGAACTCGATGATGAGGTGGTACAGGAAGAAGCAACAGCAGAGACAGATCAGGATTTTATCAAAGAGCTTATTGAAGAGCCTAAAACCTTTCAGGTGGGAAGCCTCATCAAAAGAATCTGGAGCGGATTAAGAATTCCTATGCGTCATCTTTCTCCCGGAGAACAGCCTATCGGAGGAATATCTGACATGGCCAATAAAGGAGATTTTCACAGAATGCTTCTTTCGGAATTTGCCAATGATGATGAAGTATTTATGAATCGTGTAGCCAATAATGAAGTGCTGTACATCCAAAGAGAAATACCGCCGGAAGAGAATATTTTTGAAAGAATAATTTTAATCGATACTTCTTTGAGAAATTGGGGAACACCAAAAACATTGGCATTTGCATCTGCTATAGCAGTTATAAAACACCCGAAAGCACACTCAGAATGTAAGGTTTTTGCCTTAGGCCAGGCAGGAATTCCCATTTCTCTGAATAAAGTAGAAGAAGTTATTGAAAGTCTTAATCAGGTAAGTCCTGTTCTTGAAGTATCAGAGGCATTGGAGAAATTCTTTAATGAACAACACACGGAAAAAGATATTGAAGTGTTTTTCATTACCCATCCGGAGAATATGGAAGATGAAAAAGTTCAGAAAGTGGTTCATCAGAACAGGGACAGACTTAAGTTTTTAGTAACAACTGCCGCCGATGGTGAGATTAATTTTTATAAACATCATCTGGGGACAAGGAAACATATTCAGAAAATAAAACTCCCTCTTAAAGAATTATGGTCTAATCCACCACAACAGAAATATAAAGCAGATCAGGGTAATGGAAAGAAAACTGATCTTCCGCAAAACTATCCTATTTTATTTCCAACACCAATCAATACAATAGAACAGTTTTTATATGAAGGTGAATTCTATATCCTCAGCTCCAAAAAACAGCTGCTGAAAACCTACCTCTCAGATAATTATTACGACAGACACTCATATGATTACTATAAAACCTACCATGGTTGTGAAGTCTTATTTGAAAATATCTCTGTAAAACCCAGAGGACAATTTGCGTTGGCAAAAAATAAACAGCAACATTTCATTTTGTGTCAGTATCAATATGATCAAAAGCTAATTTCCAAGCTGAATTTAAATACAAGAGAATATTCAGAGCAGAATGTGACCGGATTGCATATTCCGGAATCCTATAATTTGATTTATTTTGGGAAAAGTTTTTATCTGCATGATCCCGGAAGCGATTCTATCTACAAAATAAATATAGACGGAAAAATTTCGGTAGAAATGATCTCCCATAAAGATAAAGAAATTGAAAAAAACAATGCGAAAGCACAGGCAGAAGTGGCCAAACTGAATAGGAGTGGGCTGAAAATGATCAACAACTTTAACGGAATCGGGATCAATAAATATCATGATCTTGTCATTTCAGGAAACAAACTTTTCAGTGCTTCCGAGAATACATTAAATTTCTCTAAAAATAAGTTTGAAATCGCCTTTTTTGCTGAAAGGAATAAAAATAAATTTACTTTTCCCGACGGAAGTGAAATTATCACAGATTCCCGTGGAATGCTTACTTTCAGAAGCAGTAACAAAAGCATTGAAGAATTTTATATCCCCTCTACAGCCAACGGGTTTCTGGCTCTGGCTACCTACACTGAATTTGGTGGATCAGAATATTATCTTCCGGAACATGCTTTGCTGAAAGTAAAAACAATGGATGAAATGTGTGACCGGTTTTTAAAGCCATTTATAGAGCAGATTTTGAATTATGGAGCTTAGAATACAACCTTTTCCTAAAAATAATTATCCTAAAAAAGGGCTTTTAATTAAAGGCTCTTCACCTATGGTTTGGCTTCAGGAAATGGAAATACTAGGTATTGACCTTATCCATGTAAAATCATACGCTGTTCCTGCCAACGAACCCAATGTTTTGTACGGATGTTTTCTTATTTTTAATGATCATACACCCCGGGAAATTGGGAGAAATGCTTATTTTCAGTGTGTAGACGACAGACTTTTTATCCCTGAGAATACTATATTTTATCCCCGGATTAATCCCGAAGACTGGCAACAGCTTGATGCCTCTTTCATCATAATGCATCCTGAGTTTGGATTGTTTAAACTATCCGAATCCATAGATTGGATGGCACTCATTCACGATCCCGGAAAAATAAATGAGACGATCAGAAAGCCGTTAAATGGCGTTAAAATTCCTCAAAAGATAGAAAGTTATACCGTTGAAATGGACGACGAGAAAGTTCTTGAAACATTACAACCGGGAAAAACCGAAGAGGAATGGATGAATAATCTGCCGTTTGATCTTAAAAAAGTAATGGCAGGAAATAAAAAAGAAATTGAAAAGTATTTAAAATATATTGAAAAATACCCTGAGAGAGCAATAGAACTTGGTGTTCCTCTTGATATCATGGGGGCCTCCAGAGGAGATGGTTTTGCAAAATTTACCTGGCTGGAAGGCTTATTTGGTGTTAATTCAGAGGGGAAGCCGGAAACAGCCGGTACCAGAAACTTTCGTAAGATATTCTGGGCTGTGATTGCAATAGCTATTGTTTTAAAGATTGTATTACCCTCAGATAAAAATAAATCCGGTCAGGAGGAAACTAAAAGATCTTCGGGAACTGTTTTGACAGATGCTGTAAAAGCACCGTCAGATATGATTGCTTTCCAATCCGGAATTTCTGAGATTGACCAGAAAATAGATTCTATGTACTTCCAGAAAAGAAGAGGTTTGTCGAATGAACTTCTTACTGCAGGTATGATGGAAGCTAAAAATGAAAAAGAAAAGAAAGAATATAAAAAATCCGGAGGAAGGAATGTAGGTGAAATAGGAATTGATATTGAAAAACTTGGGAGTAAAGAGCAGATGAGCCGGGATTCACTTAAAATCATTTATACCAAAAGAATTAAAAAACATGTTGAAGAAAAAACAGAGAATTTAAAACGTAAAATTTCAGATTCACTGAAACAATACACCAAAGGAAAACCTGTAAATGGTGAGGTCGTCAAATATCTTTTAAAGAAAAGAAAAGCCCTTATAGAAGATTCGCTGGGAAGACTCTACGGCACCATTGACCTTTCTGATCCTTCCCGATATTATGGTAAAAATTCAAAAGTTACCGGAATTGATACCGGCACAGGTGTGAAAAATGAAGATCCTCCGGTTTCAGATATCCTCTACCTGGTTATATTCATGATTGGAGCTGTAGGAATATATTCATTTATAGCAAAAGGTAAATTCTTTAATCTTGGGGGAGATAATGTACCGGGTTGGATAAAGTTTCTGCTGATTGCAATACTTGTTGCCATGTTGGTCTATCTTTTTTATCCATTGGTGAAAATGTTTGGCTACAACTGGTTTGTATGGGTACTTGTGATTGGGGTAATGTTACTCCTTTATCGTCTGTTCAGAGAAGATAAAACAATTTTAAACTCAGAAGATGATGAATAGACAGAAATTTATAGACAAATTTATGGCGGCATTCGTATTGCTGGCCATGTTTAAGATCATCGGAATCGTAGCGCAACTGTTCCATGAGAGCTTCTGGAGTGTTGTAGGAACCTTGATTATTTTTCTTATTGTAGCCTTTATTATTCTTATGGTGATTGCTGCCTTAAAGGACAAAGAACAGAATCAAAGAAATTCAGGAAGAAGAGCTGGTGGTGGGGGAAATTTCTATCTGGAAACATCATTATTTGATAAGATCCGAAGCAAGTATGAAGAGCTTGCTGAAAAATATATAGCCGAAAAAGAGTATAAAAAGGCTGCAAAGGTCTATATGAATCTACTTCAGGATCATTACAGAGGAGCCAAAACATTGGAAGATGGAGGTTTTTATAATGAAGCTGCTGTCGTGTATCTAAAAAAATTAAAAAATAAATCTGATGCAGCAAACTGTTATGAAAAAGCTAAACAGTATAAAAAAGCCATTGAACTCTATAAAGAAATGGAACAGAAGGAGAAAGTAGGAGACCTCTATAAAGAAATTAATGAGCTGGAAAATGCCCATACTTATTATCAAATAGTTGCTGATGACTATATATCAAATAATCAAATGGTGAAAGCTTCTTTACTGTACCGGAAGAAAATGGAGAATACAGAAGAAGCCCAAAAAGTATTATTGAAAGGTTGGGAAGAAAATAAAGATGCCTTCAACTGTTTGAATAACTACTTTGCCAATATCTCTGATGTTAAAGAATTGGAAACACAAATTCGTGACCTCTACCAAAAAACTCCTCTTTTCAAAAAACTTATTTATCTGGATGCCATGAAGTATGAGTTTAAAAAAGATCCGAAGCTTCAAGCCGTTACCCGAAACATAGCCTATGAAATTATTGCAGAAAAAGTAGAAAGCCGCTCAGAGATTGTCAACGAATTAAAATATTTCAACCCGGATGATGAAGTTATTTTAAAAGATATCTCAAGATACAAGACCGGAAGAAATAGGATGTTTAGAAATTAGTAAAAAGATAAAAGATAAAAGATAAAAGATAAAAGATAAAAGATAAAAGATAAAAGATAAAAGATAAAAGATAAAAGATAAAAGATCTTGTCTTTAAACAGCCATTAGTTATAGCTGTTATTCATCCGAATATCACCATTAATAGGGTTGGGCTTTAGCCCAGCCTCCATCAGAAATCGTCATGTCGTATTGGCTTTAGCCAAAACCTGATGTTTTCCGTAAAGAAATCAAACATCAGTTTCATGTTATCTATTCTGATCCCTCAAAATAATCACTTTTAAAATAAGCTTTGAATTTGAAATTCAGACCATGTAAACTTTAAAAAATACTCTATTAAGGCCATGTTTCATATTCTCCTCCTGGACAAATTATAAAACAATAACAAAAAAGATTTATCTTTGCCACAGAAAATTATGACAATACAAAGAGCACATATCAATGCAGAACTATGCGAAAGTCCTTCGAATAAAGGATTATTCGGATATGATGAGATGATATGGAATGAGGCGAAATGTGCTGACTTTGGAAATTATTTACTGTAAACTCGTAAAAAATTAATCAAAATATTGCAAAAGCGCCTCGATTTTTCGAGGCGTTTTTTGTTTTTTAGGTCAGAAATTATTTAGAATGAAAAAAAATAACCATAAACATGAAAATTTTTTAATAAACAATGAAACTTTAATACGATAAAATAGAGTGATAAGCAACCCGATGAGAGACAGTCATTTAGGTAATTATAGTATCTGCAAGATAATGCGGACACTTATTCCTTACGCTTTATTTGTGTCGTAAATTATTGATTTTCAATTAATTAATTATAAAATTTATTTGGTGGTCTCAAAAATTCATATTTACTTTGCAACCGAAAATTGAAAGCAACAGGTTTTCAGGATTCACAAAAAAAATAATTTAAAAACAAACAAAAAATAAAATGAAACAATTACACAACATATTCAATCAGTACTCAAGACTATTCGGACCAAAGCCGGCAGTAAGTCTGTGTATTCTTGATCGTGAAATTGTGGATAAAAGGTGCTTATATACGTGGGTCAGCTAATGATCTTTTACGTAAAAATATATAGAGCGCCTCCCGAAAAGAGGCGCTTTTTTTATGGTTTCTTTAGCTTATTTGGTAAAGCGCCGGTCTGTGGAACCGGAGAACAGGGTTCGATCCCCGGAGATACCCCAAAAGTATAAAATCCCATAGCTCAATTGGTTAGAGCATCGACCTGATACGTCGAAGGTTGAAGGTTCGAGTCCTTCTGGGATTACAAAAAATCTCATAGCTCAAATGGTTAGAGCACCGGTCTTTTAAACCGGGGGTTGAAAGTTCAAATCTTTCTGGGATTACCAACGGTTCCGTAGCTCAATGGGATAGAGTATGGGTTTTCTAAACCCAGGGTTAGAGGTTCGATCCCTCTCGGAATCACAAAAAGGTCTATTGAGGTAATGGCTAACCTGCCCGACTGTCTCTTGGGCACTGCGAGTTCGATTCTCGCATAGACCGCAAAGATTCATTAATGAATTAAGTTCCGGCTGTCTCCCGGAAAAGAATAATAATGTGAATCTGTAAAACTGGAAAGATAACGGTGGTTGTTTACCCGCCTTGGACGCGGGAGGTCATAGGTTCGAACCCTATTTTCCAGACAAAAAAAAATAAGTTGATGGTGAATCTTGCTTCGCAAGTAAATTTGAAAATTGACAGCCAGGCGGATTACCCATTCACTTATTCACCAATTAAAATGATTTTGTAGCTCAATGGCAGAGCGTCGGTCTGTTAAACCGGAAGTCGAAAGTTCGAATCTTTCCGAAATCGCAGATAACTAAATGTTAATTGTTTCAGGAGGAAAATAAAGGTTTGTCAAGAGCAGAAGATCTTTACGCCAAACACAAAAAACACAGACAAGCTTTTGTTTCTCCACATTATTATCTAATTAAATGTAAAAAGAGGAAGTAGAAGATTTCTCTTATAAAATATCCTTTATTAGAAAAGAAAAGTCTGTCAAGCGCAGAAGGTCTTTAATAAAATACAGACAGGCTTTTTTTTAAAAGAAAAAAAATAATGATGATCATTGAATATGTATCAGTCATCATTTATCATCTGATGGTTCGCCGAAGTGGAAGAGTCGGGGCGGTCTGCAAAACCGTTGTGTAAACTGAGTGGGTTTAAATCCCATAACCATCTCAAATAACTAAAATGAGATTAGTTCAGGAGAAAAATACAAGCTTGTCGGGCATAGAAGTTCTTATATCAAACAAAAAAAATTAAGACAAGCTTTATTTGCTCCGCCGGGAAATTAGAAAAACTACTAATTCCTCGTGAAAATGGAAGTACATCAAAGTCGGAGAGTTGGGGCAGACTGACATGAGGAACGGATTGAACGATTCCTTAAAAAATGAAAATACAGAGTTAAAATCTGTTGTTTCATCACTGAGTAGGTTCGAATCCTACTACTTCCACTATGCCACTGATAATGTAACGGCAGCATGCAGGAAATGTACTCTTGTTGTTTGGGTTCGATTCCCAGTCAGTTGGTTTTTGCTCTATTCGTCTAACGGTAAGGACGCCTGCCTTTCGAGCAGAAAACAAGGGTTCGATTCCCTTATAGAGTACTGGATATGAATGGACCGGTCAATCTTAAATTGATAATAATACCATGAAAGTTCAAATTTTGAAAAATAAATTGGCCGGTTACCATTCAAAAAAAATGAAGAAAAGAGAAAAGGGCTGTCAAGAGCAGAAGATCTTTAGTCAATAAAAATACAGACAGCCTTTACTTTTAAAACAATGAATGCTGTGTAATAAAAGGATGGGAGCTATATTATCTATTACCAAATTACTCATTATTCATAAAACTGCGGGAATGGTGGAATGGTAGACACTCTTGATTTAGGATCAAGCTTTTGGGGGTTCGAATCCCTCTTCCCGTACCAAAACATGAATGATAAGTAATGAGTAATCACTGGGGGGAATAATAGTCATATTAATCATTACTTATAAAAATCCGGAAGAGTGGTGTAGAAGGTCTGCACGTTAGTCTGAAAAACTAAAGGTACAGGTTCAATTCCTGTCTGTTCCGCAGAATATAATAGGTAACAGGCAATGAGTAATAATTACAATACAGGTTATCAGGTATAATTTTAATATTACTTATTGCTCATCAAATTGATTCATAGTGTAATTGGCGAGCACACAAGATTTTGATTCTTGGAGTTTAGGTTCGAGTCCTGATGAATTAACACAATTTACTCTGATAGTGTAATGGTAGCATCTCAGTCTCCAAAACTGATGGTACTGGTTCGAGTCCGGTTCGGAGTGCAAAAATAGAAACCAGAGGCTGGAATATAGCAACAGGTTATCATGTATTAACAATTATGTATCAATTATAAATTAAAGTATGTAGAAAAAATGGAAACGCAACAACAAACATGGCAGAATATGAATGGAAAATTTTTCCATCACTCTATCACACAGCTGGTAGAAGAAGCCATCATTCGCGAGCAGGCAAACGGACATCGTCTGAAAGTATGTGTGGGATCAGACTCTCATGTATACGGAGATGCTATTAATTATGCTACGGCAGTAGTATTTATTCGTGAGGGAAAAGGAGCGTTTACCTTTATCAGAAAAGAAAGAGAAATACAGAGTATCAGTATCAAGGAGCGAATGCTGAACGAGGTCAACAAATCTGTTGAAATTGCATACGCAATCTGTTCTGTATTGGACACTTATGGAGTAGAAATGGAGGTACACGCAGACATTAATACCGATCCGGATTTTAAATCCAATGTGGCTTTGAAAGATGCCATGGGGTACATTCTCGGAATGGGGTATGTATTTAAAGCAAAACCTTTTGCCTTTGCAAGTTCCAATTGTGCTGATATGATGGTGTAATAAAGTTGGAAGCAGGATGATTGAAGCCGGAAGTTTTTAAGGATATGAAAATGAACCTCTTCCATCCAGTTTCCAACTACCATTAAAAAATTAATAAAAGAACCTTAAAAAACAAGTAACCATGTATTTTCTACTTCAGGCTAATGTGTATTTAGATCCGGATCATTATAAAATTTTTGATGCATTGGAAGAATTGAATATTGATTATGAAGTCATTAATATTCCTTCTGCCGCAGAAAAAATAGATTTTAAAACAGATAGGAAAGATGTTTTTGTATATGGTTCGGTGACGATTGCAAGATTGGCAAAACAAAATAAAGATTGGTTTCCGGGTTCTTTTTACGGAGGAAATCATCTGTATGAAGTTTATTCAAAGTATTATGGTGAAAATCTTCTTAATTGCAATATTTCTGTTCATACAATTTCCGGGCAGTTAAATTGGAAAAAAGATGAAATAAAATTCATTAAACCATATAATGAAGCAAAAATTTTTACAGGAAAAGTTTTCACGGAAGCAGATTGGAAAGATTTTGTATTTGAAGCTCTGGAATCTCAAAATAATAGAATAAATGAAGGTTCATTGATCCAGGTTTCTGAAGCAAAACGAACGATAAAAGAAGCAAGACTTTGGATTGTTGGAGGACAAATTATTGATGGAGGTTATTATAAATTTAATGATGATGCTCCTTTTGAAAAAAAAGTTTCAGAAGACGGATTGAGTTTCGCTAATGAAATGATCAGACTTTTTAATCTTGAAGAAGCTTTTGTCATGGATATTTGTTTGACAAATGAAGGTTGGAAAATTGTTGAAATAAATTGCATCAACAGTTCCGGATTTTATCCAAACACCAATGTGAAAAGCGTGATTAAAGCATTGAACATTTATTTTTCCAATTAAAAAATTAAATCATGGAAAAAACAAAAAGATTATTATTTCTGGATGATATACGATATCCTGTTGAAGCATATCAGTATACCAAACAGGATATTTTCCTCAGAAAAGACTGGCATATCGTTCGCAATTACGGGCAGTTTATCAACAGGATTTTGGAAAAAGGACTTCCGGAAATGATTTCTTTTGACCATGACCTTGCTGATCTGAAACAGGATTCTTCGGAATTTGTTGAAAAAACAGGCTACGATTGTGCCAAATGGTTGATAGAATACTGCCTGGATCATTCTTTGAATATCCCTAAATTCTATTGCCATTCTATGAACCCTGTAGGAAAGGAAAATATTGAAAGCCTTTTAAAAAACTTTAAAAAAATGTAATGGACATTTTCATATTGATTCAAGAAATAAAAACACATTTGACATCTGGTTTTGATAAAGTAGACGAATGGTTTGATAAAGATGAAAAGACGTTGAATTTTCAACCTTCAAACGGAGGTTGGACGGTTCACCAAATCTTAGAACATATTTATCTTACGAATTTCTTTTTGCTGATCCTTATTGAAAAAGGCTCAAAAAAAGCAATGAGAAATTATTTGAATCTTGATTTGCAGTCGGAAATAGAAAATTACAGTTTCAGTAAAGAAAACTTTGGAAGAATAGGTGAATATGGAGCTTTTGAGTGGATCAGACCGGAACATATGGAACCTCAGGGAAAATTAAGCTTATCTGAAATCAGGAATTTAATTACTCAACAGTATCATCAATGTTTGCTCTATCTCAATACCATGAAAAACGGGGAAGGAGTTCTTTGTAAAACTACAATGACGGTCAATGGACTGGGAAAAATTAATGTATATGAGTACATCTATTTTCTTTCACTTCATGCACAAAGACACCTTACTCAGATGAAAAATAACGAATTGGAAACAATTAAAAACTAAAGAAATGATTTTTAAAACATATAACACTATAGAAAATGCTTACCAAACCCGCGTGATCGAGCAGATCAGACTACAAGGTTTTGGGGATGAGGTTTTCATTGTGCAGGAGAAAGTTCATGGGGCTAATTTCTCTTTCTTTACCGATGGAAAAGAAATTAAAATCGCGAAGAGGACTGCATTCATCAATAAAGATGAAAAATTTTTCAATGCCCATCAGATATTGGATCGTTACAGAAAAAATGTCATTGAAGCATTCCATGCTGTGAAGATGCTTCATCCGAATGTTGAAACCATAGTCATCTATGGTGAATTGTTTGGCGGCGGTTACCAGCATAAAGAAGTAGAGCCGGTAAAACAGGCTGTAAGAGTGCAGAAAGGAATTGAGTATGCTCCTTACAACGAATTTTATGCCTTCGACATTAAGTTGAATGGAGTTACTTATCTGGATACAGATATCATCAATACTATTTTTGACAAAACAGGATTTTTCTTTGCTAAAACCCTGTTTCAGGGTACGTTGGAAGAGGCTTTAAAGTTCCCGAACGTTTTCAATTCCAAGATCCCGGCATGGCTTGGACTTCCGGAAATGAACAATATGTGTGAAGGAACTATTGTAAAAACTTTGAAAACCAGATATTTTGGCAACGGCGCAAGAGTCATTCTAAAAAATAAAAATGAAAAGTGGATTGAGAAATCTAAAATGGTGAAAAAACAGACAAAAACTGTTTATCAACCAACTCATTTTAGTGAACAGGCTCAGAATATCTGGGAAGAAATCCAACACTATGTAACGACCAACAGATTGAATAATGTAGTGAGCAAGATCGGCGAGTTTGAACCTAAAATGATAGGGAAAGTAATCGGGCTTTTTGCTCAGGATATTCTCGAAGATTTTGAAAAAGATTTTCCGGCAGTTTTTGCAACCATTGAAAAAGAAGAACAGAAGAGAATCAACAAAAAGTTGAATTCTATAGTCATTGATTGTATAAAAGAAGAGTTGATGACTATTAAAGTATAGTTTCGGTAAATTTTGCCGAAACTTTTTTATGTATAACAAGACCGTAAAAGGATCATGGGGTTTTACAATTGAAAATGTAAAAATTCCCTTTTTCTGGAAGGACAGCACATTGAAGATTGGATGGGGCAACTCCTTTTACGGTAAAAATTAAAATTTAAAGGAATGAAACCCAATATATTTTTTACAGCTGACCATCATTTTGGTCATGAAAATATGATCCGATTTTCCGAAAGACCTTTTGAGTCTCCGGAACATATGAACGAAGAACTCATTAAGAGGTGGAACGAAAAAATTGAACCCAGTGATACCGTGTACCATTTAGGCGATTTCAGTTTAGGAAAACCTGATTTCACAAAAGAAATTCTGGATCGGCTGAACGGCAATATTCATTTGATCAAAGGGAATCATGAAGGTGCTGCCTTAACCTATCCCAAACGATTTGCTTCCATCAGGGATTATCATGAACTGAAAGTCGATGAACCGGAAAACAGTAACGGAAAACAGAAAATCATTCTTTTTCATTACGCCATGCGTACCTGGAACGGCTCGCATCGTGGGATATGGCAATTGTACGGCCACTCACACGGAACATTACCGGATGATGAAATGGCATTGAGCTTTGACGTAGGAGTAGATTGCCACGATTTTTATCCGATCTCTTACGAAGAGGTCAAAGAAATCATAAAGAAGAAAAAATGGACACCTCCCTTTGAACCAAGAAACTAACGAAATAGGAGGATAGAGGAGATTGAATATCTGACGGACTTCTAATCTCCGGTTCCTCATTAAACACTATGAAAACAACAAATGAAATCATTATCATCGATCTGGAAGCTACCTGTTGGGAGAACGACAGAATTCCAATGGGACAAAAGGTCGATGTTATAGAAATAGGGATTTGCAAACTGGCTCTGAAGTCCGGGAAAATTTCCCAAAAGCAAAGTATTTATGTAACCCCTGAAAGATCAGAAATCAATAGGTTCTGCACAGAGCTGACAGGAATTACTCCCAAACTCATTGAAGAAAAAGGAATCTATTTCGAAGAAGCCTGCGATAAAATCAGAGATGAATACCAATCTGTCCCGTTAACCTGGGCAGGATATGGAAACTTTGACAGAGAGCAAATCACAGAGCAATGCGAGTGGCTCGGAATAGAAAGCCCTTTTTCAGAACAGTATCTGAATGTCATGTCTGAATTTAAAAGACACTTCAGACTCTATAAATCAATAGGGCTCAAAAGAGCACTGGATCATCTGAATATGGACTTTGAAGGAAAACACCACAGTGGTGCAGATGATGCGTATAATACGGCCAGAATTTTAAGTAAGATTCTGGAGAAATAATAATCAGGTCTGAAGACAGAAGCCGGAAATGTAAAAAAATAACAAAACCCCTTACTTCTGTATTATAGGCTTTAAAAAAAATAAACAAAGTGAAAACAACAGAAAATATATTAATTGTAGACCTTGAGGCAACATGCTGGGAAAACCGACCGCCAAGAGGCCAGGAAAGTGAGATCATCGAAATAGGAGTATGCATTATGAATGCAAAGACCGGTAAAATCTCTAAAAATGAAGGAATTCTGGTAAAACCCCAGTATTCAAAAGTAAGTCCGTTTTGTACAGAATTGACTACGCTTACACAGAATATGCTGGATAACGAAGGCATTATGCTCGATGATGCATTTGACATCCTCAGGGCAGAATATGACTCTGAAGAGCTTACATGGGCAAGCTACGGAAACTACGATTTGAATATGCTTAAGGATCAATCCAGAAGATTCTATACAGATTATCCGATGAGCGATGATCACATCAATGTAAAAACCTTATTCGGACAAACACATCCTACGATCAGGAAAAGTGTCGGAATGAACAGGGCATTAGGTGAGCTCGGAATGACATTGGAAGGTACTCACCACAGAGGAGTAGATGATGCAAAAAATATTGCGAAAATTCTGCATTGGTGCCTGAAAAATTATTAAAACGATCTTGTATCTTTAATGATATCAATGAGGCAGACTCCCTTGAGAAAGGGAGTCTTTTTTTGGGCAGATGTGAGATTTTTGTTTTTTATCCATTAACTTTGGTGAAAATTCTATGCATTGGAAGCACTGGTTGAATTGCTTGAACATACCAGCAGAAGTGTATTTTTAACAGGGAAAGCAGGAACAGGAAAGACTACTTTTCTTAATGATTTTGTAAAAAAGACCCGTAAAAAACATATTATCGTTGCGCCGACAGGAATAGCAGCCATCAATGCAGGTGGCGTAACCATTCATTCCTTATTTGGCATTCCGTTACGGACTTTTGTACCCACTTCAGAACCAGTGGATCCCAATGTGGCAATGAATATCAATGAACTTTTTCCTCATTTTAAATACCGTAAAGATAAGCTCGATCTTTTCCGTGAAATTGAATTGATCATTATTGATGAGGTTTCAATGTTAAGAGCTGACCTGCTCGATATGATGGATCATTCGCTGAGACGAGTTAGAAGAAACCAGCTGCCATTTGGAGGTGCACAACTACTGTTAATAGGTGATTTGTACCAGTTGCCTCCCGTGGTGAGAGAGGATTCAGAACGAATTTTGTCAAAATTTTATCCAACTCCCTTTTTCTTTTCTGCCAAAGCATTACAGGGACTTCCTTTAGTCACCGTGGAATTGATGAAGGTATATCGACAGGAGAATAAAGAATTCCTGGAAATTCTCAATGCAGTAAGACATGCGGATATCCGTAATCTTGATTTTGAAAAACTTAATTCCCGGTATCAACCTGATTTTGAACCTGAATATGAAGCCTATATTCATCTTTGCTCTCATAACCGTATTGCGGATCATATCAATCAGAAAAAACTAAGAGAATTATCGGGATCTTCTCATTTTTATCAGGCTACAGTGATTGGAGAATTCAAAGAAACCCAATATCCGAATGATGAAATTCTGGAACTAAAAGAAGGGACTCAAATTATGTTCATCCGCAACGATTCATCTCCTGAAAAGAAGTTTTATAATGGGAAGCTTGCTACCATTTCACATGTTGAAGAAGACCTGATCAAAGCTGTTTTTGAGGAAACCGGAACTGAAATTACAGTGACCAAAGAAGTGTGGGAGCAGAAAAGATATAGTCTCGATGCAGAAAAGAATATAAAAACCGACATTATCGGAAGTTTTGAACAATACCCGATACGGCTGGCATGGGCGGTTACCATTCATAAAAGCCAGGGATTAACTTTTGACCGTGTCATCATTGATGCAGGAAGATCATTTGCCAGCGGACAGGTCTATGTAGCGCTCAGCCGATGCCGTACTTTGGAAGGAATTATTCTGAAATCTAAAATTACTCCGGACGTTATCTTTTGTGATCAAAGGATTGAACATTTCCAACAGTCAACAAATGCCAATGGAATTTTAGAGCAGCTCATCGAACAGGAAAAATATGATCATAGTTTGCATAAAGTTCAGATGACTGCATATGCTGGCTGGTTGAAGGAAGCTGTATCACACTGGAAAATTTCTGCTATGCCGGCAGAAGTACCGGATCAGAAAAAATTAAAGATGCTCCTGCAAAATTTTGAAAAGGAAAGCGAAAGGCTGGATAATATTGCCCGAAAGTTTAGGATAATCATTCAACAGATGTCCAGGAACTTTGCGGTGGGAGAGGAGCAGTGGTCTGAAATTGAAGACAAATGCAAGGGGGCTGTCAATTTTTTTTATAAGAATACAGTCGATTATTTCTTTCTTCCACTAAAAGATTTTTATTCCGAAACTTCAGGTACCAAAGGATTGAAAACCTTTAATGAAGAAACCAGAACATTCCTCTATGATCTTGCTGATTATATTGACAGGTTAAAGGACTGCTTTCTGCTCGGAATTCCTCTTTTTGACAAAACAAATGAAAGAGATACTTCTGTAATTATTGTAAAAAAGCCCACTCATCTTGTTACATTTCAATTATTTGATGAAGGAATGCCTCCTTTTGAAATTGCAGAAAAAAGAAATATTACTCTGGCAACAGTATACAGACATTTGACCAAAATGGGATTAACAGAAGTAGAAAAGACTTTTAAAATGTAATTTTTTGCAGCCATCTTTCTAATAATTTTTATGGTTGATAAAATGAGTGATCCATTCGCCAATTGATTGGTAAAGTACTTCCGGAATAGAATGTCCCATACCCTCAATAATAATTAATTCAGAATCCGGAATAGAATTCGCAATATCCTTTCCGCAATCCGGATGGAAGATGGGATCATCTGTTCCATGAATGATTAAGACAGGAGCTGATAGGTTTTTCAAAATACCGGAGGTATATTGATAAGAACCCATCGCCAAAAGTTGTCTGATGATCCCGTTTTTGGTTTGAGAACGCTGAAGTTCTTCTTCAATCATTGTCTTTTCATGGTATGAGTCGAGAGGATATAAACTACCGGAAATTTTTGTAGCGAAATCTATTCTTTCTTTGATATAAGCTTCTTTATGTGTACTGGGATCAGCACCAGGCGTCATCATCATTGCCATAATCTCAGGATCGGGCTTTGGCAGAGCCGGATTCAAGGAGGTAGACATGATGATAGTAAGAGATAAAATCCTTTCAGGGTAGTAAGAACCTAATAGCTGGGCAATAATTCCACCCATGGAACGACCTGCAATATGTGCTTTTTCAATATGTAAATAATTAAGTAATTCAATCACATCCTTCGCCATATCCATTAATGAATATGGAATATCATTGGTCTCCATTGTGGCAAACATTTCTTCAATAGTTTTGCCCGTGGCAACTGTTGGTTGAGCCGTGAAAACAGATTTTCCTGAATCCCTGTTATCAAAACGGATTACTCTGAAACCTTTATCTGCCAGTATCTTACAAAAAGAAGTTTCCCAACAGATCATCTGACTTCCCAATCCGGAAATCAGTACCATAGTTTCTTGGTTTTCCTTCCCGAAGATCTCGTAGCACAAGTCTGCCTGAGAAAGTGTAATAATGTCCATCTATATTTCTTTAGTATTCATCAATACTTCTTCCAGAGGTAATAACCTTGAATCTTCAATGGCCGCAATCCGATGCCCTGTGATTTTCATATAATTTTCATCCTGTTCAAAATTGAAGAAATCGGCAACAGTTTTCTGCCTTATAAGCATACAGATATCCCATTGTTCATCCTGAGGGCCAATCAGAAACTGATCTCCTTTTCCTATCAAAATAATTTCTCCCCCACTTGCCCGTAAAAATGGTTCAGCTTCTTTGATATATTTAAAATAAGCATCCCATCCACTTATTTTTTCAGTGGGTTTCAGATGAGGATATTCAGAATAATCGGCTTCTTGCTTTAATTTAATAAGATTAAGATTAATGACAGAACCCTGTATGTTTTTAAGAAACAGATGCTTTCCTGCTTCAAAAGTGGGTGTAAGGTATTTTTTCGACATGACTTTAGTATAATTTGCTGATTGTTTCAGCAATACAGGCTTTTTCTGCCTTTGATATTTCCTGACGATAATTGATATAAGGATTATTCTGATCAGGAATAATGACAACAAATTCGAAGATAAAGACTTCACTTCCCAAGTCTATCCAGTCTTTTTGCAACAATGCATTGGTAAATGATCCCCCGTTCAGAAGGAATTTCATCTTATTGACCAAAGCTTCAAGGTGTAATGACCCCTGAATATATTGTTTGCCATTTGATGTATTGGTAACAGAAAGCACTCCCATAGTTGTTTTATGGTTTTTCGCTTTTTCCCGTAGTTCTCTTTTTACTATATTTTTCATATCAATAACCGGTTATTGGATATTCCCGCCCAGGTCGGATAAAAGCTCGGTAAAGACTTTTAACGATTTACTTTTTTTAGTACTAAGAATATCTTTTGTACTATTTTCTGCAGTATTTTTTGCCTCTTCAAATAGGTTTTTGCCTGCAGGTGTAATAACAACATAGCTTACCCGTGCATCTCTTTCATTGATCTCTCTTGAAACTAACCCGATTTTTTCCAGAGGATTCAATAAACGGGTAACTCCCGAAGCCGTCAACCCGATTTTCTCGGCGAGGTCAATCCTTCGCATCTTGCTTTCTGAAGAAGTGATCAGGATATAAAGAATGACAAAATCATTAAACCCCAATCCATGTACACTCAAAGAATCAAATTTTCTTGAAATGACAGACTGTAATTTGTTGATGCTGATTAAAAATAATAATTCGTTGCTTATCATTGAAAAGTATTTGAGTTGTCAAGTATTTGTGTTGTGCAAATATATGCATTTTAATGAATTGAAATTTATTTTCGGAAAAATTTTAAATAAAACTGTGCATTTTCATTTTTGTAAATAAAAACGCTTATTAACACACTAAAAAGTGTGTTTTTTGGTAAAATAAAATAATGTTTGATCATGATAATTTTTGAAAATGCCCCGCAGGCTAGTGTTAAAAGCATAAATTTTTGTTAAAAAATTCACTTTTTAGGGATAATTTAATCCCTGTAGATCATTTTTTGCTATTTTAGCTGATAAGAATGAATTTATGCTTATTGAAGAGGATTTTAAGGCTATTTATCTTAACTATAAAATCAAGGAAATTGTTCCTTTTCTCAAAAAGCTGACACCAAAAGATAAAAAAGAAGTTGCGGTCGTATTAAAGAAACGGATTAATAAAGAATGGGGCCACAACACTATCTCTGTGTTAGCTGCTTTGGCATGTTGTACCACAAAAGAGGAATTTGGAAAATTAAGCCCTGGATATTATTCTTTACCGATAGAACTTATCGAAGAACTTTTTGAATCTTACGTTCCCGTATGGGTTGGCGAAAGCTATCCGTTCTTAAGTGAGGTGGATTATCTAAAAGTTTTGGAATGGGAACAGAGAGGATACTTCAGATTAAATGATGAAATAAGTGCATCATTACTTTCCTCTTCATTACTTCCAGCAGATCAGCTAGATTCATATCCGGTGATTTTAGATTCACATATCTGGTTTTTGTTTGAATATGAGTGTAGTGTTACTGCCCGTTCCCGTGATGTTAATTGGAAAGATACTCTGAAAATACTCGTTCAGAATAATAAAATTGATCGCTTCAAGGTATTGCAATCAAGTCTCAAAGCTGTTAATTTGAACTTTTCGAAAGAGCATAATACCTGGTTTCTGGAGCTGTTTACTTCTCTGGAACCTTCCGGTCATGAAATTGTAGACCTACAGGAGGAGTTATTTCTTATTTTTCATTCTACTCAATCTTCATTATTTCCGGGTGTTTTGAAGATCATCCATCCGGTAATCACAGAAAAAAAAATTAAAACCGAAGAATTTTTGCAGGCTGTAGCGCCATTGGCAACTCTTTCAACGAAGAATATTATCAATCCGTTGCTTCAAAGTTTTGAAAAAATTGCAGGTATTCATACATCATATTCTGAAAAAATCTGTCTGCTGGTAATGCCTGTTTTTTTGAACAAGGATAAATCCGTTCAGGTAAAAGGAGCAAAGATTATTGCTAAATATGGAGATTTCAAATCCGAAAAATTAGGTGAAGAATTAAAGCTTTATTCCGGATCATTGCTTTCCGATGCAAGTATATTGCTGGAGCAGTTTGTAGTGAAAAAAGAAACAGAAAATACGATAGGAAAAAGTAAAGAATCTGTTTCATGGTACACACCGGAAGTCATTTTGCCCATTGATACAGTTGATGATTTTATTTTTTTTGCTCCCCGGATATTCAATCACCATGAATCCTATTATTCAGACCTTTTTCTGGATGCGTTAATAAGATTTAATGACAAGTTTGACGAAGAGCATTTTAACCAGCTTGAACCGGCATTTAAAGCTGCTCTTGCATTAAAAGATACCCCAGGGTTACACCATTTATGGGCGACTTTTTTTATAAATTACGGATTATTAAAACAAAAAAAGAAATCAAATATCCTTTCAGAGGCCCGGCTGGCTTTCCCGGATCTTGACAATTGGGTTCAAAAAAGAACTCCTTTGATTTTTAAAGGGTTTCACAAGCTTCTTTCAGGTGTTTTTGAATTTTTAAAACAAGATAACAACCTTCCGCTCCTTTCTGTACCGGATTATACACCATGCTGGATCACTATTCAAAATCTGGTAGATAAGCTGGTTGTGTATCAACAAAAAAAAGAGCAGCCAATTCCTTTTGATCTTCAGATCGCTCTGCTTCGTACCCGAAAAGAAAATCTTGCAGAAGCAGAAAAATATGCAAAAGAGAAACTTAGCGAAGAGTATGTTGATCTTCTTAAACCCGTTTTTGAAGCGAATTATTTCAAAGATCACTATCAAAATGTCTATCTGAACGGAAGTTTCAAGTGGGATTTCAGTTACAGAAAAATACACAAGTGGGATAGAACAGAAGAAATACCTCAGATAGTAATCCAGATGGAGAATCGGAAGGAGCTTCCGAAAAATGCAGATTTTCTTGACCATTTATTCAATTCTTTTCACCATGTTTCTGATGATGACCTGATTTATATTTTATATGCGACTCCTTATTTTTCAGGTTCTGTTTTTGGTAAAAAATATAATGAGACTTTGTCAAATTCTATCTATCAATATGATATTAAAGGAAATGTACGGTTCTTTGATGCCTGGATGAAGCTGAATGTACCTTTTCAACCTGTTCACTATTTATTTCTGTCCGCAGGTCTGTTTAATAAAGGTAGGACATTCTCTGGTATGGCTTTTGAAGCGCTTGTAAACAGGGCGGTTTCAGAAGATTTTGAAGTGCAGACATTGGGTAAACTGATAGGGAATAAGATTGGTTTTGAATGGGCTCCCGTGAAAAGATTTACAGACGGATTGTCAGACCTTATCAATTTGAGTATTCACCACAACCACGTCTTTGAAAAATTATTGATAGCTATTCTTTCAGCAGTAGAGAAACCCGTGTTTAATCTCAAAAAACTGCTGGAGCTTTATAACGAACTAATAACCCTGAACCAATCTGAAGCAGATAAAACAATTTTTGATCAGCTTGATGAATGGGGAAAACAAAATAACCTGAAAAAAACTATTCACCAAATTAAAACAAATGAAAGAAAGACTATATGAAATCCTTAATGAGGAGAAGATACATGAGATTATCCCTTTTCTAAAAGAACTCACAGAAGAGGAAAGAAAAACATTAGTGCCTACGATAAAAAAAATGGATCGCGAGATCAGCAAGATCATCATGACCAAGAATTCTTATCATACGGCAGGCTCGGCCAACCAGCATTCCATTATTGATATTGCGTCATTTGTCTGCATGGATCAGAAAAACTTCGGTAAAAATTATTGGAGCCTTTTCAGAAATATTAAACAAACGGAAGAAATTCTGGAATGGGGGTGCCCAAATTGGTTCTCTAATTTTATTAATGAATCCATAGATGCCGAATTTACGGCTTTTAACTATCAGGATATTTTGGGATGGACAGAGAAAGGATATGTGGAACCAAAGCCCGAGTTATGGGGACATCATCTAAGTAATTATCCTGCCGATCTGGATCACCATCCTGAAACCCTCAACACACACTTTTGGTATTTGTGCGAATATCCTTCAAAATCTTTACCGTTCCGTAAAGAATGGTTTCCGATAGTTCAGAAGTTGGTGACAGAGCAAAAAATTGAACGGAAAAGATTTTTAAGAGAATGCTTGCTGGCATCCAACAGAAATTTTAATAAAAATGTTACTGGTTGGTTTATGGATGCATTTACAGCGTTGAAGCCTACAGATCAGGAATTGGTTGATCTGCAGGATGAACTTCTTGCAGGATTGGCATCTGTACAATCAAAAGCAAGCAACACTATACTGACCCATTTGAAAAAGATAGTGGCTACACCTGCTTTTAAAAGTGATGAATTTTCACATTATCTTCCCAACCTGTTGAGCTCTGAAGTAAAAACTGTAGTTATTTCAAGTTTGACTTTAACCGAAAAAATTTTTCAACATAAGAGGCTTGACCCCGAAATGTTAGGGATTGCTTTGAGTACGGCATTTGTGAGCAAGGACGACGGCATTCAGTCAAAGACAGCAAAGATTATTCTGAAATATATTCCTGTTTCAGAAAGTATAAAAGAAGCTCTTTCTCATTATGCCGATAATATTCTGACCAATGTGCGTCCATCTTTAGTACTATATATAGAAAAAGAACAACCTGAGCTGGAAGCAATATCTTCTGAAAAATTATTTTTGACTACAGAAGAAAATAAGCTTAAAGAACTTGAAAGTTTCGAAGATTTAATGTTCTTCCTTCCGTTGGCCATAGATGATCCTTATAGTTATCATTGTGATGTTGCTTTAGCAGGGCTAGTCCGTTTTGCAAATGAAATTAATGCGGAATCTGTAAAATTGATAGAACCTGTGTTTTTAAAAGCCTGTAAAACAATTTCTAAATGGGAGGTTCCCTATCTGAATGTTTTATTGTGTAACCTGATTATTAATTACGGATTAAGTCTGCTTGAAAAATACCCGATGCAGCTCAAAAACCTGGAAAAAATATATCAGAAAACCAAAGAAGATGAAGCGACAAGAGAGGCCTCTTCCAATTATAACAAAAAATTAGGTCCGGTAGAAAAAGTGGGTGTAGAAGGCCCTGCAGCAAAGGCGTTTAAAGAATTTGCTATATATATAAACCATAAAGTGAAAAGAGGAGATCATATCCCTTTGTTGTTTACCATAACACATTCTCCGTGCTGGATTTCTCCCGTTACCTTAGTAGAAAGACTCGAAATTTATCAAAATAAAAATGTACAGCCTGATCATCTGGATTTTCAGCTGGCATTGCAACGTTGTGCATTGGATGATACTTCTGAAGCATTACAACTGGCTAAAGAAAAACTAAAAGGAGAATACAAAGAACTGCTACTCTTCTTCTTTGATAAAAATGCTAAACCTACAGGGAAATTTGAGCACCCTTCATGGTGGATGACTGCCGGGATTACACGCTCACCTCAAACTGTTTTTAAAGAATTCAGTCATTTTGGATATGATAATATTCCAACAGAATTTTTTACGGGAGCTTACAGTTGGAAAACAATTGATAACAAAAAGAATTCTTATTATCCTGTTGAATTGAGCATTGCCATCCCAAAATATCATCTGGAAAAAAGAAAAGATCCTTTATTCATGGAATATTTTGTGGCTGATCAAAAAGAACTTTCCGAAATACCTGCTTTGATGTGGTCTTTTCCCAATACTCCCGCAAATGCGCTGGCCAAAGTAATTAAATACTGCCTGTTTTATTCCGGAATTGCTGAAGTCTATGAAAGAAATCTGGTTTTGAATACAACCAAAGCTCTGTATCAAATCAAAAAACCTTTGGATGAAATGGGGTATCTGTTTCTGGGAACGATTTTTCTTGACGGAGATAAGACCATCCGGGGAACAGCAGCTGAAATCTGGCTGGAACATGTTTCTCATCAGATGATCGATAATGAACGGCTAGGAAAAGTAATAGGTTTGCACGAAAAATTAGAATGGGCACCTGTAAAAAGATTAACAGATCTTATGCAGAATCATATGCTGAATGTCAGCAAAAACCATAATATTGCCCTAGAAAAACTGATCACAAATATATTGCTTCAAATGGAAAAACCGGTTACCAATTTGAAAAAGCTTTTGGATGTGTATCATGAGATATTAGCTTTAAACCAGTCGGAAGCTGATCAAAATGTAAAAGAAAAATTAAACGACTGGAAAGAAAACTCGAGCCTGAAAAAAATCTGCAATCTTCTTCTTAAAAAATAGATTATGGAAGATACGCTTATTTATAATTATTCAAGATCATCATCGTTGGTAAAGAAGAATGCTCTTGAAGAACTGTTTCTTGCCAAATATAGTGAGATACAGAAAAATACTGATGTTCCCTGCTTTTTCTGGGGAAATGTGAGCCACCCGTTTATTTTGGCAAGATGTCTGATTACACTTTCCAATATTGTAAAATCCAGTTTTAATCTGTCTTCTTTTCAGATGGCAATGCTTAAAGATCCGATTGTCACAGCAGGAAATGAAAGGCTTCGTTTTGAGGGTTTTTCTCATTGTGCAGGAGTGTATGCGAGAGTAGATGTTTTGCCTGAGGGATTAGATGGAGAGTTTTTGGAAAATGGAACAACAAACGTAGACTTTAACCAGACAATGATCACTGCTTTGGGAAGCATTCGACCCAATGAAAAAATTATCCTATCAGTGGGTGAAAAGGAGGTTGGATTGTATAAAGACGAAAAAAAAGTGGTAGAAAGGAAAGTTCCTTTGCCTGTAAAATGGATTAAAGGACTTGGAACGGTTCAGGTATATTTATCTGAATCTAAAAAACGACACACATTCAATAAAATTCAGGCGCAACAATTATTCAGGGGCATGCCCAAAGGGATATTGAAATCCGATTACTATCTTATTGTAAGAGGAAACAGGACTATGTTTTCTCCGGTAAGATCTATGGATGCAATTTGTATCGGAGGCCTTCATCGCCTTCGTTTGCTGGAACCTTTGCTCCCTTATATCGACAGTATGCAGGTTTTTGCTCATCCCAATATGCAATCTACCACATGGCAACTTTATATGGGGAATATAAAGTTCAGTTTTTCTTTATCCAGAGAATGCTGGAGAGGATTTTCAGGAGAAGGTGCTCTATTGGATAGTCTCATCCCGGATATTTCTGATGAATGGATTGATGCACTGGATAAATACGCGTATGCCAATCAGTCATTCAATGCAACCATGCTGGCTGTACAGGAAAGTATCAGTCTAACCATGGCTGATAATCTTACGGGTAGGCTTGCTGCGATGGGCTTATTGGGATATGATCTTGATGATCAGGAGTTCTTCTATCGGAGATTACCGTTTAAGCTGAGTAGGACTAACGGCCTGAATCCCCGTATGAAAAATGCAGAAAAACTGATTGATGAAGGAAAAGTTGTGATCTTAAATAATACCAAAGAACGAACTGAAGCCAGAGTGGAAGGAACAGGAGTACACCATACCGTGATTGTTGAAGAAGAAAAAGAACGATGTACCTGTGAATGGTTTAGCAAATATCAGGGTGAAAGAGGTCCTTGTAAACATGTTCTGGCAGTGAAAAAAGTAATGAGCCAGTTCTAGTAAATATTTAATATAATCCGGCAAGCCCCAAGGGCTTGCCGGATTCCGTTACAATAATGAAGGTATTAAATAAGTATCTGTTTTTATTTCCCGGTGCCCAATTTTGTTAACCGAAAATATTCATATAAAATGGTTCAGAATTCACTTGATTTTTATTGAAAATTTATCCATTCTTCATAAGAAAGCACTCCCAATCCAGGCTTACTATCACCTTCCAGAATAGAAATAAACTCAAGCTGATTGCCGTCCGGATCATTAAAGTAAATGGCCAGTGCCGGCATCCATGCAAAAACCATAGGTTGCACAGATCCGTCTTTCAGAAAATTATAAGGTTCAAGATCTTTGTTTTTTAGGAAATCTACAGCGTAATTTAGAATATCTTCTTTCGTACTTGTAAATGCAAAATGTCTGGTTTGAAGATTCTCTTTTTGTTCCCACAGTCCCAGCATAAATTCTTTCCCTTCGCCAATCCATAAAAAAGCAATAGGCCTTGTTTCATCTCTATGAGCCAATTTTAATCCTAATATCTCGGTATAAAATCTGATGGCATTTTCCAAATTACTTACCTGAACATGCGTTTCATAAAGTCCTGTAATCATAGCTTAATTTTTAATGTATACAAAGCTATAAAAACACCTTCCCACATGCCTGATAATACCGATTTCTTTCATGAAAATGAATGATAGAAGGATTTTATTATAATTGATAATTGATAATTGATAATTGATAATTGATAATTGATAATTGATATTACCATTAAATACCGTCTTTATGATTGATAAGGGGAGTACAATAAGAGTGGGCTTTAGCCCGCTCAATCATAATCATATCAATTCATACGGCTTTAGTTTAGTCTGAACCTAAATTAAACACAAATAATATCTGTGCCATCTGCAGATTCTGCGGGAGATAACTGCGCTTCTTCATATCAATATAGAAACAATTCAAAAACAAATCATTTCGACCCCATTAGAACAAAAAATAATTTTTTTACATAAAAAATTAACTACGCAAAATGATTGCGCAATAGCGTCATTACTTTGCATCAGAAATCAGAGAGGAAGTGGTCTTCCAAATGTTTAACAAAAAAAACAGTAACTCATGAAATTTAATTTTTTAAGAAAAGAAAATAAAGTAGTATTGAACTATGAAGGTGCAAAAGCATACACAATGACACCTGCAGAAGAATTATATAGTGCTGTTGTTACAACAGGACTGTCAGATACAACCTATGAAAAGGGAAATGACAGATTAGAAAGAATCCAGTCTCTGATCAAAAAAAATGATCCCGAATTCGTGGCAAAGCTGGCGGTATATGCCAGAAAAGATATGTACCTGCGTTCCATTCCATTGGTTTTGACGACTGAATTGGCAAAGCAGGTTTCAGGGACTGATTTAGTAAGCCGTACCGTAGATGGTGTTGTTCAGAGAGCAGATGAAATTACAGAATTGCTGGCTTACTATCAGCTTGCCAATGAAAGGACGGAAACCAAAAAACTGAATAAATTATCCAAACAGATTCAGAAAGGTTTGATGAAGTCATTCAACAAATTTGATGAATACCAGTTTGCAAAATATAACAGAAAGGCAGACGTTACTTTGAAAGATGCCTTGTTTTTGGTTCACCCGAAAGCTAAAGATGAAAATCAGCAGACCATCTTCAACAAAATCGTAAACGATATGTTGGAAACCCCTTATACATGGGAAGTAGAGCTCTCAACGTTAGGTCAGAAGAAATTTGCAACCGATGCCGAAAGAAAATCTGCTTTTAAAGATAAATGGGAAGAACTTATTTTTAGCAATAAACTGGGCTACATGGCGACGTTGAGAAACCTGAGAAACATTCTGGAAGCAGGCGTTTCATCTGATGCAATGAGCAAAGTATGCAGATATCTGTCCGATGAAAAAGCTGTATCCGGTTCAAAACAGCTCCCGTTCCGATTTCTGGCGGCATACAGAGAATTAAAAGATATAGATTCTCCTTACGTATCCTCTGTATTGGAAGCTTTGGAAGATGCCGTTACAGTAAGTGCCAAAAATATCAAAGGCTTCGGTTTTGAAACTTCGGTAGTAATTGCAGCAGACGTATCTGGTTCTATGCAAAAACCGGTCTCTAAAAAAAGCAAAGTATTGCTGTACGATATCGGCTTGCTGATGTCTATGATCCTGCAGTCACAATGTAAAAATGTGGTGACAGGTATATTTGGAGACCGATGGTTGCGTATTCCAATGCCTAAAAGTGGTATTCTGAGAAACGTAGACGCCTTCTACAAACGGGAAGGTGAAGTGGGTTACTCAACAAATGGTTACCTGGTATTGGAAGACCTGATCAAAAGACAGGAAAAAGTAGACAAAGTAATGTTGTTCACCGATACCCAGATGTGGAACAGTACCGGAAGCAGAAATTCTTTTGAAGATTTGTGGACTCACTATAAAAGAATAGCTCCCAATGCAAAATTGTATATTTTTGACCTGGCGGGATATGGCAGACAGCCTCTCGACGTCAGAAAAAATGATGTATATCTTATTGCAGGTTGGTCAGACAAAATTTTCAATGTATTGAATGCATTGGAAGACCGCAAATCTGCAATGCAAATTATACAAAAAGTAGTGCTGTAACGGGCACTGCTTTTATAAAAACTAATAACCCTTAATTTTTTAAGAAGCTTATTCCCGCTTTCCACTCTATCTTTTTCGCCATTGCTTTTTTGCAAAGCCATTTCAGAAAAAGGATACCGTTGCAATCGGGGCTAGGAAATAACTTTTGGTTCTTTTTCTTCAAGGTAAAACGAACAAAAAATAAATAAAATTTAACTGCGTAAAAAGAATGCGTACTTCGCTCCTAATTTTGCAGTATTAATACTACCGGTGACGTAAGAAAGACGTTCTTCGAATCCAAATTGACAGAGTCTTTTGCCAGATTGCCCGGTAGTCATAACCAATGCCGTAGATAAGAGTTTCATCGTCAACTTCCAATTGAATTATCATTGACTCTTATAATCAATTGCTTGGTTTTTAATAAAAAAATAAGTGTGTAAAAAGATTACGCAGTAGCCACATAGATTTGCGGTAATAAAACTAGTAAATTAGAATATTGATTAAAGCAAGTGTCGTAAAACAGAGTTTCTTCGTTTTCAGGGCGGCAATACAGGTTCAAATCCTGTCCTTAGGGTAGTGAAAATGGTAACACTCCGCCAGTAAGTCTCTGTTTGACTTATTACCTTGCTTATATAAAAGAGTGCCGTAGGAAAGGCTTACTTCGGTAAATCTTATGATATTGGTTCGACTCCAAAAGATCATGAAAATGATCTCTAAAAGTCTTTTCACCTCTTGCCTCTTTATTATTAAAATATAAGGATAACTATAAAAAACTTTAACCAAGTGTCGTTAAGAAATCATACTTCGACCGGTTCATCAGGTTGCAGGTTCGAATCCTGTCATCACTGTTGCCAACAGCATGTAGCTCAAAATAGGATAGAGCAGATGATTATGAAAGATTTCTAATTTTTTACCTTGGCTATTATTAAAAATGTTATAAAACATACAGCATAATCAAGTGTCGTCTCAGAATCATACTTCGGGATTGAGTAAACATTGGGTCGCAGGTTCGAATCCTGCCTTTTCCCTCGAAAAGGAGAGGTAGCTCAGCAGGTAGAGCAAATGCACGAACGATTCTGACCTTATTACCTTGATTACAAATCAACAAGTGCCGTAGAATAGTGTTACTTCGATCATCACGACGGGGACACGGGTTCGAGTCCCGTTTCTTCCACTTAAAGTACAACTGCTTGGGAAGAGTAGCTCAGCGGGTTAGAGCACGACATTACACGTTCATCGATTGCCTTGTTTTATTATAATTGGAAACCGGAAGCGGGAAAATGGAAATCATCTTTGTAACATAATTTTCTACAAAGCCAGAGAGAGTATTCTTTCAGTCTTTTACAATTACTTCCATTCTTTCCGCCTCCGGTTTCTTTAACGTATAACAAAGTGTCGTTCGGAAGAAATTTATTGTACGCAATTGGGAAGGAATAGGGTAGCCGACTAATTTGGCAAGGTCATCCGGTACGATTCAGCCATACATAACCTTCATTTTTTTCCCGATCATTTTACCTTTAATAAAAAAAGCCGGTATTTTATTTACCGGCATTTTTTGTAGTATTTTCTAATTCTTCTTCAAACATCCCCTTCCATTTTGAAAGGGTTGTTCTGCTTATTTTATATTTTTTTGACATATAACTGGTAGAATGCCCATGTTTTTTCTGATATTGAAGAAGCTTTAACATCGTTTTTCTGTCATACGTTTTGAGCTTCTGGTTTTCTCTTGAAGGTTTGAAAAGTTTATCATTAAACTTAAGGATATCCTCCGTTGTATTGAGTTTGCCAAGAAGCTCCTTGACTTTAGGATCTTTTAACTTTTCCGGATATTCCATTTTCAGCATATCCTGGTAAATTTTTTTATAATTGGGACGCATAAATCTATTTTATCCGTTAGTATTATCTGTCTTTTGCAGCCACCTGTGAAGAGTACTTTTAGGAATAGAATATTCTTTAATGACCTCACTTTGCGTCATTTCACCGGAAAGAATTCTTTTCATAATAAAATCTTTAATTTCCTGAGTATAAATATTCTTCCTGAAATAAGGAATTTTTTCAGATTTATGCTGACTTTTATTAACTGCCGCCGGAGGGGCATATAAAATTAAATGTGAACTATAGAGTCTGAAGAAATCATATTCCAGTAATTTGCTCCATCGTAGAAGAAGATCAGCATCCAATGATCTGCTCTTGTACATATTTTCAACAGATTCTTCATCCTTACCCAGGAATTTGCATATCCTCTCCATTGGTATCTCATTTTCATCAACCCTCTCCTTTATAAACTTTCCAATATGGATTTCTTTATATAACATTTTATTGAATATTGTCTTTTATTAAAATTTATGCATCAAAAAACGAAAAAGGTAGTATATTATTATGTCTATTGAGGCATAATTCACATTTTTTTGAAATTGTGAAAAGTGAAAATCATTATTTAAGAATATTGAATACATTCAAAGAGATCATGAAATCGAAAATTTTCAGGATAACTTAGGGTCGTAAAAAACGTATTTGTTGTTACTTTAATGTATGCAGGATATATTCCTTATTTTCAATGGGTTTATAACTTTTCTTCTCCTACAAATTTCTTTTTCTTGCCATTTGTGTAAATAATATATAACCTATTAAAGTTTTGTCATGCCATTCTATTTACTAAACTGTGATTGTATTGCCGGGTTGTAACTGTTGACAACCAATTGTTTGCATGTTTTTATTAAATCGGCAATAAATAATCTGCTTTATGAGTTTCAAATTTAAACAAAAATTAAAAGCAATAATGAGATTATTTGTAAAAAAGTAGAATTATTATCTGTTTTTAATTAAAATTAACATAATATGTAAACGCATGTGTGAATTATCGTGATAGGTTGAAAAAATATTAACAAAAAGGGTGAAAATAAAAAAATTGTATAGAATTGAGCAAGTGTATAACTTTGCAACGCAATGAAAAATACAATCAGCTTATTCGATTTCTCGAAAAAAATAAACTATAAAAATGAGTTACTGGCCGGATTTACCGTAGCCATGACCATGATTCCGGAATCTCTTTCATTTGCTATCCTGGCCGGACTTTCACCACTTACCGGACTTTATGCCGCATTTATAATGGGATTGGTTACGGCTGTCTTAGGTGGACGACCGGGAATGGTATCTGGCGGGGCCGGAGCAACTATTGTGGTCCTGATTGCATTAATACAATCCCATGGAATAGAATATCTTTTTGCCACAGTAGCTCTTGCTGGATTTTTCCAAATGTTTGTTGGAGTATTTAAGTTGGGGAAGTTTGTAAGGCTTATTCCGCAACCGGTAATGTATGGCTTTCTGAACGGATTGGCCATTATTATATTTATGGCACAGGTTGAACAATTTAAAATTACAGACCACAACGGTGTTACGAGCTGGCTTCAAGGGATGTCTTTATATGTGATGGCTGGTTTAACAGCTCTTACGATTGCCGTTGTATATTTCTTTCCTAAAATTACAAAGACTATTCCGGCTTCTCTGGTTGCAATTATTGTAGTATTCGCCGTTGTGTTAGGATTTAATATCAATACAAAAACAGTTGCAGATATTGCCCACATCAGTGGAAATCTTCCCAGTTTTCATATCCCTCAGGTGCCTTTTTCGCTGGAAACCTTCTCAATTATTTTTCCTTACGCGATGATTATGGCCGGAGTAGGACTGATTGAATCGCTTCTGACTTTATCAATGGTGGATGAGATCACCAATTCGAAGGGAAATGCCAATAAAGAATCTGTTGCCCAGGGGCTTGCTAATATTACCAATGGATTTTTTGGTGGAATGGGAGGTTGTGCTATGGTTGCACAAACGCTGGTGAATCTTAACGCCGGATCAAGAGCCAGATTATCAGGGATTATTGCTTCTGTTATGATTTTGATAATCATCCTGTTTGGTGCTCCTGTTATTGAAAAAATACCCATGGCTGCCCTGGTGGGGGTGATGATGATGGTTGCGTTAAGTACATTTCAATGGGTGTCTATCAGAATTGTTAATAAAATGCCGAAGTCCGATATATTTGTCGGAATTACCGTAGCGTTGATTACCGTTATCTTGCATAATCTTGCGCTGGCGGTTTTGATCGGAGTGATTATTTCCGCATTGGTTTTTGCCTGGGATAATGCGAAAAGAATCCGGGCAAGAAAACATATTGATGAACAGGGAATTAAGCATTACGAAATATTCGGACCTTTATTCTTTGGCTCCGTTACGGCATTTGCCGATAAGTTTGATGCGATGAATGACCCTCAGGAAATTGTGGTTGATTTTAAAGAAAGCCGCATTGTAGATATGAGTGCCATTGATGCTTTGGATAAATTGTCAAAACGATACCAGCAACAAGGTAAAGTGGTCTATCTGCGCCATCTCAGCGAAGATTGCCGGAAAATGCTAAAGAATGCTGAAGCCGTGATAGAAGTGAATATACAGGAAGACCCTACCTATAAGGTTATGCCGGAAAGATAAAGAGAGAGATTTCAGACGAGAGACCAAGAGATAAGAAATATTATTATCCATTAAAAACAATACTCTATAATAATCAGACAAGAACCACAAAGTTATTTGTGGTTCTTTTTTTTTACATTTTGTCTTTTTTATTTTAAATCATAAAAATATCTTAAAACAGAAAACTAAAGTAATGCATTTCTGATAAAAATTTTATCTTTGGAAAGAATAGAAAATTAAACACTTTTTGATGAGAAAATATTAGTAAATCTTTTTCAACAAAAGCTACATAAAACTTTTAACTAAAACATATTGAAAACAGATATCGACATTCACAACCACTGTCATTTTTCCTTTGACTTGTGGCTCACTTTAATCAAATCTCATCCTGAATTTAAAGCAAAAAGAGTTGAGCTGTTCTCCTCATTTTTTAAAGTTAATAAGCCTATAGATGAAGTTGCTAAAACCGTAAAATATTATGATGATCTTTGCAATACAATCAATGAAGTAACAGGAGGAAATATAGATACTTTTGAAATTTATCTGATGATTCTCGGAGCTCTGGAAGTGGATGTAAAACTTGTAAACAAAGAAAAACTTAACGAATTTTATTTGAAAAGTGAAGACTTGTTTTTAGAATATAAGCCTGTTGTTATTTTTGAAAATATCCATGATTTTTTTGACGATATTAAAAATCAGGGAAAAACCATTAACATCCTGAGCAACACAGGATTTATCAAAGGAACAACGATGAGAAAATTTCTGATTCATGAAAACCTGGATCAGTACATTGATTTTCATATCTATTCTGATGAAATCAACTGTTCCAAACCGAATCCCCTCATTTTTCAGGAAGTGAAAAATCAACTGAAAGATCAGGATCTGCCTCTTGAAAAAGTGTTGCACATCGGAGATAATCCGGTGGCAGATTATAAGGGAGCTCAAGACTTCGGTTTCAGTGCACATTTACTTAAACACTAATATAACATGAACAAAAGATACAGCTTACACCACATTCATTCGGCAGATGAGTTTACATTCTCACCGGCTGAATACAGCTATTTCAAGTATGGCGATAAGTCGTATGCTGAGAAATTTGCAAAAGAATTATTTGACGGGTTTATTTCCGGACATGAGGCCCTTTTAGAAGCAGATAAAGAAATTGTAGTGCTGCCAAGCCCATACATGGCCATTCCAACAGCTTCCAATTTTTTATGTTTTTTCTTTAAAAAGCATCTTGATTTTTATCTTTTTCAAAAAGGGAAAAAATCGAGTATTTTATCAAAAATTAATAGAAATCATACCTATATCACAGATTATGGTAATCTTAGCTTTGAAGATCGCAAAAATCTGATTTCCAATGATACGTATTATATTGATAAAGACTTTTTGAGAGGAAAACTTTGTATTTTTATTGACGATATAAAAATTACAGGAAGTCATGAATATACGGTGAACAGAATCCTGGATCAATATCATGTAGAAGCTGATTTTATGTTCCTGTATTATGCTGAATTAATGAACTTTGATCTTGATCCGAAGATCGAGAACTATTTCAATTACTATGCAGTGCAAAATGTAAACCATATTGCAGAGGTAATGGAGAAGCCAAGTTTTGAGTTCAATACAAGAATTGTAAAATATATTTTAGGCCTTGAATCAAGTAATTTTGACTATCTTACGTCTAAAGTAAAAAAAGAGCAGATGGATCTTCTTTTAGAACTGGCCATCAGCAATAATTATCATTTAATAAAAGAATATAAAAATAACATCAATACTTTAACACAAACGGAATTATATTATGGCTATTAACTTACAAAAAGGACAAAGAGAAAACATTAACGCACCTAAATTTACTGTAGGTTTAGGATGGGATATCAATAATACTTCTACAGGAACAGCATTCGATCTTGATGCGTCTTTATTTTTGCTGGGAGATGATAAAAAGTTAGTATCAGATAATCACTTTATTTTTTACAACAATCTTGAATCTCCGGATAAGGCGGTTATTCATACTGGTGATAACCTGACAGGTGAAGGAGCGGGAGATGATGAGCAGATCAAAATTGATCTTACAAAAATTGACTCTGCGGTCACTGAAATTACTGTGGTAGTAACCATTCATGATGCAGATTCAAGAAGACAAAATTTCGGACAGGTAAGAAATTCTTTCATCAGAATTTTCAATACAGATACGAATGAAGAAATCTTAAAGTATGAACTGGATGAAGATTTCTCAATCGAAACTGCGGTAGAATTCGGAAGGATCTACAACAGAAACGGAGAGTGGAAATTTGAGGCTGTTGGTGCAGGACAAAGAGACGGCCTTGAAAAATTTGTATCAATTTATCAGAAATAATCATGGATAATCAGGAAAATCAACCGATAGATCCACTAGGATCAATTGAACCTCTTAAAACATTTGAACCAACACCTATGGTTCCGCCAACACCGGCTCAACCTGTTCAAAATGCAGCACCGGCAGTTCTTGTGGACAGAGAGGGAAATGTGAATCTGACTCAGTTGCAGACAGAAGAACGCCAGAAATATGAAGTTCTTGCGAACTCTATTGATGAAGCCAATCCCGGTTCAATCGTTAATTTCGGAGCAGAACTTCAGAAAACCCTGACCAATCAGAGTGATAGTTTCTTAGGAAATGTAAGAAGATCAAATTCAGGTGAGGTAGGAGGGCTTATCAATGATCTTTTGGTAGAGCTTAACTATGTTGATGTAGAGGAACTTAACGGGAATAAAGTGAAAAGTTTTCTGAGCAAGTTACCCTTTATGAAAAAGGTAATGACTCAGGTGGAAAATCTATTTGCAAAATACGATAAGATCATCAATAATATCGAGCAAATCTCTTATAAAGTAAATGCTGGAATTATTACTTCTACAAAAGACAATGCGGTTCTGCAGACTATTTTTGAAAGTAATGTGAACTCCATTAAGCAAATTGAAGACCTTGTAATCGCAGGAAATATAAGAATGGAAAGAGCTGCTGTAGAACTTGCTCAAATGGAAGCTGCTCCTCAGAACTTTCAGGATTACCAGATTGCAGATAAGAGGGATTTTATTGCCAGATTAGACAGAAGAATGGCTGATCTGAAGGTGGTACGTGTCATTATGATGCAGTCACTTCCACAAATCAGACTTGTGCAGAATAACAACGTTTCAATTGCTGAAAAAGCACAGACAATTCTGACGACGACACTTCCTGTATGGAAAAATCAACTTTCACTTGCTGTGGCCATGTACAGACAACAGCAGAATATTGAAATTCAGCAGAAAGTATCTTCTACCACAGAGGAAATCTTAAGAAAAAATGCAGAACGTCTGGGGCAGAATTCAGTGAATGTTGCCAGAGCCAATGAACAAACGATCGTTTCTGTAGAAACATTGAGAGAAACCACTTCAATGTTGATCAATACCTTGAATGAAGTGAAACAAATTCAGAAACAAGGGGCTGATAACAGAAGAAAACTGGATCAGGATCTTCAGACATTAGAGCATGAATTGAAAGCAAATGTCAGAGGTTAATTTATAGGAGACCAAGGTGGGGGATGATGCAGCAACCATATTGTCACAGAGCAAAAGAAGATTAACAAGGCTTAAACTTCTGGCTAATTTTTTTGAACATATTGACATTATATCAATTTATATTAAAACTGATATTATCCACAATTTGTTCCAGGAAAATGCGGCTTTGGATTACAATAAACTGGAACTTTTCCACCTTCAGTATACCGACAGCCTTATCGAGCTTTTAACCAAAATTAAAAGACAGAAGGAAAATGATATGCTGGCAGTCATTAATGAAATTGACATCAACAACAAATATATTTCAGGTTTCGAAGAGAGACAGGTCGATAGCTTTGAAACAGACCGGAAAATGTATAGCGGTATATTTTCGAAACATCTGAAAAACGTTTATAAAGATTTTACAGAAGAGGTTTTCACCGCTAATTGGGATAATGTCCTGTATTTTCATAAAAAATATGCGAAGGAATTTTATAGAACAGATTCAGATGAGTCATTGTTGAAAACCGGATCTTTTCCAGCCTATCAGTACAAAGACTATTCTATTGAAAGGAAACTGCTGGGAAGATTGAATATACAAGGTTTTAAAGTTCGTTTTGTCTGTGGTTATCTGAACGGAATCAATGAGTATGAGCTTTTCAAAATCTTCCAGTCTGATGATTATTTTATTTTCAGTGTAGATGAAAAGAAATTGTATCTTTTTGATCAAGATCTGGGTAAACTGGACGTTTCTGAAAACCAGTCTAATCAGACAACCATCATCGATCAGCTGAAAAGGAAAAATGAACACCTCGAAAGCAATATGAACGAAAGAAAACGAATTTTACCAACAGAGGTAGAAAACGTTTTGAAAGATTATCTCAGAAACCTTGAAAATATAGACATCATGAGCAAAATATTTGATTTTGACGAAGAAACAAATATCTTGCGGGCAATGCTTAATTTAAATTTGAACAATAATAACTAAGTCGAAATTTGAAATGTAAAGAAAGTAAAGAAAAGTTGAGAAAGTAATGAGTGATAAAGATGTAAAATATCCTATCAGCTTTCTTGGTATAATAGCTTTCTTCGCTAATATAAATAACAACAAAACATAAAAAAATGGCTATCAACTTACAAAAGGGTCAAAGAATTAACCTTAAAAAAGAAAACGGAGCTGAGCTTTCTCAGGCTTGTGTAGGAATCAACTGGGGAGCAATTGAAAAAAAAGGATTTTTCGGAACTAAAAAAGAAGCAGTAGACTTAGATGGAAGCTGTATTTTATATGATTCAAACAAAAATGTAACGGAAGTAATCTATTTCGGTAACTTAAAATCTAGAAACGGTTCTGTAAGACACAGTGGAGATGATCTTACAGGAGATGTTGACGGGGATGACGGACTGGACAACGAGGTGATCACTGTAGATTTCAGCAAACTGGAGCCTAATGTAGAGCACGTTGCCATGGTTCTGAACAGTTACAGAGGGCAGGATTTCGGAACAATTCCTTTCGCTTCTATCCGTATCTACGAAGGAACCCCTACCAATGTAAGAGAAGTTTTTGCAAAATATGATATTGCCAATGATGCTTCTTTCAGCGGACATGTAGCCATGGTAATGGGAGTTTTCTATAAGAGAAACGGAGAATGGAAATTCAATGCGATCGGAGACCCTACTGCCGACAGAAAGCTGGAACAAACTGTCCAGACTGTGCAGATGAATTATTTGTAACTAATTATCAATCAAAAGATAAAATAAACAGCAATATTTGTACCTTGTACACATATTGCTTTTATCATATATAATAACACATTAATCAAGTGGAAAAACATCAGAGTATTTTAGAATTGCACCCGGGTCTGGTCTGGGGATTTGCGATAACGGTCGTTATCATGCTGCTCCTGGACTTAGGAGTATTCAACAAAAAAAGTCACGAAGTTTCGTCCAAAGAAGCTACCATCTGGTCTATCGTATGGATTTCACTCTCTATGGTGTTTTCAGGAGTGGTGTACTGGGTTTTCAATCAAGCAGACGGGCATGCACTTGCGGTAGAAAAGTTTACACAATATCAGGCCGCCTATTGGATTGAGAAAGCACTTTCTGTGGATAACTTATTCGTATTTATCCTCGTCTTTGGATTCTTTAAAGTACCTAAATATCTTCATCATAAAGTTCTTTTCTGGGGGATTATCGGAGCATTGATCTTCAGAGCAATATTTATTTTTGCGGGAGTAGGGCTGATTAACCTGACCTATCTTCCTGAAATGCATATTTTCGGAGAAGCAGTAAAGATCAACATTGTCATGACCTTGTTTGGTTTATTCCTTGTATATGCGGGTATAAAATCTTGGGGTGACGGTGATGATGACGATGACGAAGATTACAGCAACACAGCCGGTGCAAGACTGATCAAAAGTTTCTGGAAAGTTTCAGACAACTACGATGGAGATAAGTTCTTCACCATTCAGAACGGAATCAAGATGGCTACACCTCTTTTGGTTGTGGTAGGGGTAATTGAATTTACAGACGTTCTTTTTGCCGTAGATTCCATTCCTGCGATCTTTGCCATTTCAGATGACCCGTTCATCCTTTATACATCGAATATCTTTGCGATCTTAGGTCTTAGATCATTGTATTTCCTGTTGGCCAACTTTATTCACATGTTCAGCAAACTTCCATACGGGCTGGCTATTATCCTTTCGTTCATCGGAGTTAAAATGCTGATTGCACCATGGTATCACATTTCATCCCCTGTTTCATTAGGAATTGTAGGTGGAGTATTGGTTATCTCTGTTATTCTATCCATTATGTTCCCTGATAAAGAAGAGGAAAAAGAGAAAGTAGAAGAGTAGTAGATACTATTTTGATATATAAATGGCCCCTGAGAATTTATCCCGGGGGCTTTTTTTGTGGTGTAGAGAGAGGCTGGACGATAGTTTTTTTAAAATTAAAATAGACAGACAGGTTTGTCTATTTTAATTTTTTGTATTACATTTGCTTTACAAAAAAAGGAATATGGGATCACCAAAACAAAGAATTGTAGAAACAACCTTTGATTTGTTTAGCAAACAAGGATATAATTCTACAGGCATCAACCAGATTATTGCAGAAGCGGGAGTGGCAAAGGCAAGCTTTTATCAGCATTTTAAATCTAAAGAAGATCTTTGTGTAGAGTTTCTGAATGTAAGACATGAATACTGGTTTAAAGAGCTTATTGATTTTTCATCCCAGGCTGAAGACCTTCAGAATCAATTAATCAAAGCTTTTGATTTTCTGATTTATATGAATGAGAAAGAGCATTTCAGAGGTTGCAGTTTTCTGAATATTCTATCTGAAATTCCTGCAGACAATATTAAAATCCTGAGTGTTATACAATCTCATAAGTCAGATCTCCGGAATTACTTTTTAGAATTGTTGAAAGACGATGCGCTTTCTGACCATATTTATATGCTTTTTGAAAGCAGTATTATAGAAAGCCAACTTTTCAAATCCAATGAACTGATTGAAAAATCAAAACAAATAGTCACCAATTTAATATATTAAAACGATGGAACAGAAACATCCGCTTCCGCCTTTCACATTAGAAACGGCTAAGGAAAAAATTCAGTTGGCAGAAGATGCCTGGAACAGTCAGGATCCTGAAAGGGTTTCTAAAGCATATACTACCGATAGTGAATGGAGAAACAGGGATACTTTTGTCAGTGGAAGAGAAGAGATCGTAGAATTTCTTCAAAAGAAATGGGAAAAAGAGCTGCACTATAAGCTTAAGAAAGAATATTGGGCTCATACTGATAACCGTATAGCTGTACGTTTCGAATATGAATATCAAACCAAAGAAGGAAACTGGTTCAGGGCCTATGGAAATGAAAACTGGGAATTTGATGAAAACGGATTGATGGCCAAAAGGTATGCAAGTATCAATGATCTTGCAATCCGTGAGGAAGATAGAAAGTTCCGGTAATAATTTTTTGCCACGGATGCACGAAAGATTATAAAGTATATTCGTGGCTTTCATTTCATAGAACGGAATGGTAACCAATCTTATTTTATCGGAGATGAAATCTTTGAGCCCTTGAGGTTTTCAACATTGGCATCTATAAATCTGTACCCTTTCCATGCAGGAGCTTATTGATTTTTCTCCTCGTCTGTAGGGATACTTTATACGCTTCATCACGTAATTTCTGAATCTTACCTACCGGTTGAAAAATCGCTTTACTCTCAAATGGATTAAACGATACCAGCTCATTACTGCAAGCACGGGTATCCAGCAATGAATCTTTGTTTATTCTGACTTCACCAATTTTAAGGTATGGGGAATTTTTCCATTCTACATTCAGTTTATTGATGGGCTGGTCTTTGAGGTCATAACAAAATTGAATGAAAACATCTGCCATAAAATCTGTGGTGTGGAAGTAGTTCTTCAGTGCCTTTTTTATATTTTGTTTCTTCCCTATATTCCTGTCAACTGTTTGAGGTTCCAGCTTAATTTTAATCATATAATCTCCGAGACGATAAGCCCCGACAGAGTAATAATCAAATGAAAGGAGAAAATCGTTCCGTTTTTGAAATAACTTTATAGTGTTTTTGATAAATGAACCCGTTAAAACTGAAGGTATTATTTTGATCATGTGGCCTGCGATAGAGAACAGGTGGCTTCCTTTTTTGATATATGACCGATTAATAGCGGTAAACAGTTTCAGAAAAGTAGAAACCGAGTTAATGGGGAATAAGGGAAAATTAACCAGGGGATAATTGGCCAGTAACCCTCCTTTTTCATCTTTGATCTGTATCGCAAAACCATAAGCCGGGATATCTTTCCTGGAGTTTTTTATTTTGAGCTGTGCATTCGAAAACCGGATGATAAGGTCAAAATGGTCTTTATCAAAAAAGGGCTGCACCCACTCAGGGATATTTTTATCAACCCAAAATATACCTTTTGCTACCGCATAGGTTTTTGCATGAGCGTTTCTGGTAGCATAATTGACGTCACTGATAGAGGAAGATTGTTCAACGAAATCTGCTATAGATTTTTTGTTAATCTCTAGTAGCTTTTTCTCCTCTTCATTCAGTTCGTCGAACTTCTTATTATATTTTAATGGATCTGGCATTTAGTTTTTAAATCCAATTATAACGCCAAGTTTCGGATTCTGTGTTAATAGAGTATTACAATTATTTGAATTTTATGGATAAGAAAGTATGAAATACTCAAGGTATGATTTTAAAGCTTGTCTATTTTGAATTAATAATTGTTTAAAAATTTGATTTTCAGAATGTTTTATGATTTTAAAATAACCTTTTCATTCCTTTGCTCTTAATTAGACTTTTACCCTTAATCTTAAAAAGCACTATCTTTGTAAAAAAATAAAATTATGGGAGTAGCAGACATGTTATTTAAACGTAAAAAAGAATTGGCAGAAAAGAACCTGAAAGATGGTAAAGAATATATGGAAGAGTATGGTAAAAGAGAAAGTGTTGTTCAGTTACAAAGTGGCTTACAGTATGAGATCATCACAGAAGGAGACGGGGCAAAACCCGGGCCTAAATCTACGGTGAAATGCCACTACCACGGAACTACAATTTCAGGTAAAGTTTTCGACAGCTCTGTGAAAAGAGGTACTCCTGCATCTTTCCCTCTAAACAGAGTTATTGCAGGATGGACAGAAGCTCTTCAGTTAATGCCTGTTGGAAGTAAATGGAGATTGATCATCCCTCCGCATCTGGCATACGGAGATCAGCAAATCAGTAAAGAAATTGGACCCAACAGTACGTTGGTTTTTGAAGTGGAATTGCTGGATATTAAATAATCCAACTTAAAAATAGATTAAAAATTTACCTGATATCAGGTAAATTTTTTTATTTGTATTATATTCGTATTGATGAATTGTAATAAGAATTGAATGGTTCCTGAATATCAATCTGTTTACAATTTGTAGGTGTATCACACAAAAAATAGGAATGAATGAAAAAACTCTTTTATCTTCTTGCTGTTTTTAGTCTATTAATTTCTTGTGTTTCCAAGAAAAATCAGGCTATTAAACAAAATATTCTGACTCTCAAAGACAGTTACTGTAAAGCTCCTTTTAAATACAACTATAGTAACAGGCTTCCTTCTTATAACTCAGATTCTATTGTAGAAGCGAATAAAAATTTAAAAACCATGTTCTCTGATCAGAGTATTCTCATCTTGAATGCACTGGATAATCTGGATGAGGTTCATAAAATTGTTGAGCTTAAAAAAGATTCATCTCTGGCTTCACAGGTGAAAATTTTACAACTCAAAACCAAAATCAACAGCCGGATTACAATTGCTTTGACCGAACTGGATGCTGTAGCGGCTGAGTTCGACTGTGAAGGAGAAAGGGTGGCTCAGATTGGAAATTATGTGGATAATCTCAACTCTTCCAGAAATAATAAACTTATTTTATATTCAATCATTGCCGGGGCTGCTTCTTCTATCGCAGGAGGAATTGTAAAAAGTGATGGTTGGGATAATGCGATCGGAATCGGCGGAGGTATTTTGGGAGCGGGGTTTGGTTTGGCAACACTTAACCCAAAAGGAAAGAAAGTAGAATTTATCCATCAGAGAAATCTTTTAAGGGATATCTGGAGAGAAAGGCTGGAGTCTCCGAATTTCCCGCCATTTATCTGGTATATGTATACGGAGAAAAAGTTTTCCAACAGAGAAGAACATTCATTGATCAGTAATATGAAAACACGATGGCTGCACTACCAGTTTGATGATGATAAAGCAGCAGCGGATCAATCAGTTATTTTCAGTGATGGCGGATTTTATCGTGCTGATGACCTTCATAACCGTGCGGCAATGCTTAACCAGATGCAATCAGCCACCAGAACGATCAATCAAAATATCAATTATTTACTTTTAGATCTGGACAAATTAATACTTTAAGAAAAAATTAACTGTAATAAAATTTGTTACATTTAAAAAAAGTTATATCTTTGCCATGTAATTGAAATGAATAATACAAGATTTGCTACGGCAGTACATATTATGACCTTACTGGCAAAAAGTCCTCAGGAGTGGCTTACTTCTGAATGGATGGCGGGTAGTATTAATGTAAATCCGGTGATTGTGAGAAAGGAAATCAGTGTATTGAGAGAAGCAGGCCTGATCATAAGCCGACAAGGGAAAGAAGGAGGAAGCCAGCTTGCAAAAGATGCTGATGCGATCACCATTTCACAAATCTACAGAGCAGTAAAAAATACCGAAGTATTAGGAAAGAAAAACCAAAATCCTAATCCCGCGTGTAGTGTAGGAAAAGAAATTAATATTCATTTAAATACTTTATTTGAAGAAACAGATCAATTGGTAACAAATTTTTTAGGAGACAAGTCATTGCAGGAATTTACCAACCATTTCAACTAAAATTTTTTACCCTTAAATGTAACAAAATTTATTACAATTTAATTTTAAAATAAAACATTATGAAAAAAGTAGCAGTAATCGGAGCAACCGGATTTGTAGGAACACAAATAGTAAATGAACTTGCTCATAGAGGCTATGCTGTAGAAGCTTTGGTGAGAGATGCATCAAAGGTAAAAACACAAGAGAACGTAACGGCAAAAAGCGTAGACGTAAACAATGTAAATGCGCTGGCAGATGTTCTGAAAGGAAGTGATGCGGTAATCAGTGCATTCAATGCAGGCTGGACAAATCCTAATCTTTACAATGATTTCTTAAATGGTTCTCAAAATATTCAAAAAGCGGTAGAAGAAGCTGGTGTGAAAAGATTAATCGTAGTTGGAGGGGCAGGAAGCCTTTATACACCGGATAACATACAGATCGTGGATACCCCTGATTTCCCGGATGCATACAAGCCAGGAGCGACGGCAGCAAGAGATTATTTAAATAAAATCAAAGAAAACAATACATTAGACTGGACTTTCTTTAGCCCTGCAGTAGAAATGAACCAGGCAAACGTAGGAGAGAGAACAGGGAAATACAGAACTTCATTGGAAACTCCTGTATTTGATGAAAATGGGAGAAGCCGTCTTTCGGTAGAAGATGTAGCGGTAGTTTTAGTAGATGAATTGGAACAAAACAACCATATCCGCGAACGTTTTACAGCAGCTTACTAGTTTTTAATCTAAAAGAACAAAAATGGTAAAAAAGAAATTATTATCGTTGATAGCCGTACTGGGTTTTATAAGTTTAGTATGGGCCGGAAATCTAAAAATAAAGGTATATAACCCGGGAACCAAAGCTATTTTTCCTATTACTTCTACTATTGTTTATGGTGACAAAGACGCAATGCTTATTGATGCTCAATTTCAAAAGCAATATGCGGAACAGTTGGTGAAAGAAATAAAGGCAAGCGGTAAAAACCTGAAGACTGTTTTTATTTCTCATAGTGATCCAGATTTTTACTTTGGATTGGATGTGATTAAAAACGCTTTTCCTAATGTAAGGATTATTTCAACAGCTCAGACAGCCTATCTGATATCCGCTTCAAAAGATGATAAACTTACTGTCTGGAAACCGCAGTTGAAAGCAGATGCCCCTTCTGAAATTATCATTCCGGAAGCAGTAACTGCTATTCCTGATCTTGAAGGGAATACAATTGAGATCAAACAGAATCCTGAAGATCCTGCTCACAGTTTTCTTTGGATTCCATCTATTAAAACAATTGCAGGAGGGATCTCAGTTTCAGTAGATTCGCATCTTTGGATGGCGGATACTCAAAATGTAAAGGCGATTGACCAATGGATCGGACAAATCAATGCAATGAAAACATTGAATCCTGAACAGGTAATACCTTCGCACTTTGTAAAGCAAACCTTGTCACCTCAATCGCTTGATTTTGTGAAAAGCTACCTTGAAAACTATAAAAAAGCAGTGACAGAAAATACAACAACTCCTGCTATTGTAGATTTTATGGTTAAAAAATATCCCAGCCTTCCGGGAAAAGATGAACTGGAAATGGGAGTGAAGGTGTTCCGTGGAGAAATGGACTGGGATTTAAAATCACCTTACCCCGCCATTGGCAGAAAGGTTGAAGTAGATTTCGGAGCGGTCAAATTCCTTCTGGATTTTAAAAATAACAAAACTATGACATTCACCGGAACGGCCGGAAGCTCAAAGAACAGTACGGATACTGTAGAATATACAGCCGTAGAAGTGGCAAAGAATGTTTTTATGGTATACTGGCATGAGCCTCATCTGGGTTTCAATGTAACCCATATTCAGGATTACAATAAGAATATTGTGTATTCTAATATTGCCGGTTCTGACGGTACATTTACTCATCCTAAAGGAACCTTTAAGATTTTAAAATAAAAAACGGCTGCCAAAGGCAGCCGTTTTTATGTAACCTTAATCAAAGATATTTTTCAAAGCTTCATCAGATCAGCTTGCTGATTTCGTTCTTCGCTCACTTAAAATCATAGGAAAAGATTATAAAAACTTTGCAATGAACTTATCTCACGCAGATTTTGCAGATTTATTAATCAAGAGCTGTCTTTGTGCTATTCGTGAAATTATTAGTGTCTTTGTGTTTTAAAAAAGAATTCACATAATAGTATACTAGAAAAATCTTCAGCAGATGTGCAAGCTTAAAAATCAGCCTGATCTGCGCAATCTGCCCGCGAATACATTATCCTTTAAAGCCAAAAAAAACTGCCTCATCAGAGACAGCTTTCTATTTTATAAATTCATAAACAATTTCGGATTGACAGGTGTATTGTTTTTATGTACTTCATAATGAAGATGAGGCCCTGTAGAGCGTCCGGAGTTTCCGGATTTGGCAATGACCTGCCCTACTTTTACTTTGTCATTTACTTTAGAAATAAGTTGGGATAAATGTCCGTAAAGTGTAGCTAATCCATTGCCGTGAGAAACGATTACACAGTTTCCATACCCTCCTTTTTGCCCGGAAAAAATTATAGTGCCGGCAGCGGCAGCTCTTACATCAGATCCAAAGGCAACAGCAATATCCAGTCCTTTATGAAACTGCATCTGATCTGCTTCAGCCGGAGGATTATTTTTTTCAGCAGGAACAGTTTTGCCTGTACCGTTAGCAGCAACTGCTTTAGTCGTTGTTGAAGCAGCTGGGGTTGTTGTGGCAACAGGAGCTGCTTTAGGAGTAACCATCACTTTTACTTCCCTTTTATTTCCATAGCTGTCTGTGAGTTCAATAATCTTTTCCACCGGTTCCGCTTTTACTTCGGGTTTAGGAGCTGCGGCAACAGCTGCGGGCTCTGCTTTAGCAGCAGGAGACTTTACTGAAGCATACACTGTTTTGAAAGGGATAGGATTTTTTCTTACTCCAAAATTAGAAGAAATATATCCGTCCGTAGGCATTCCCAGTGGAACTTCCATTAGTTTCTTCTGGAGATCCATTAAGTATTGGCTATATCGGTTGGCTTGTTTGGAGAGGTAAATGGAATTTGAAATACTGTCCTGATCGAGCATCATTAATTTTTGATTCACAATGTCTTTGGCTTTCAGAAAAGAATTAAGTTCAGCAACAGTCTGATCTACCAGAGTAAGATCTGTTTTCATTTTTAAATAATCTACACTGTCTTTTTCAGTGTTTATCTTAACAAGGTTGACCTCATAGTTTTTGTTATCTTTTTCAGAAAACAGCTTGGCAATAAGGATACCTTGTGCAAAAACTACTAATAAAAGTCCTCCGAGAAGAATATTTACGTTCTTTTTGCTGTTTAGAAATTTTTTCATATTTCTTCAGTATGGGTAAAACGGTTTTTTAAGACTGCAAATTTAATTAAAAATAATCTTTGTGAGTTATCTTTATCTAAAATTCAGTTTTTTCTGTATCTAACGCTGAATTGTTTATTTAATTGTGTTGAGATGGTGTTTTTTTAAGAATATGGTTTTTATCATGCTTTCCAGGCTCCTGTTAAATCTATGTTTAATATATTTGCAGTTCACATTCCAATTATGGCTAAAAAGAAAATAATTTCAGAATCTTCGAATCCAAAAAAGAATATTTCTGTAGGGGTAGTAGGGAGCGGAAGTTTTGCAACTGCTATTGTAAAAATGTTGGTTGAAAATTGCAAAGTAGTACACTGGTGTGTAAGAAGTGAATTTGTAAAAGGAGCTATTGAGCTTCGCGGACATAACCCGACGTATCTTACAGCGGCCCATTTTAATCTTAAGAATTTAAAACTTACCACAGATATTAATGAATTAGTGTCTGCCTGCGATGTCGTTGTTTTGGCAACACCTTCCATTTATCTTGCGGATACGTTAGATAAAATGACCTGTAATTATTCGGATAAAATTTTCGTTTCTGCAATTAAAGGGATTATTCCAAGAGTCAATGATGTAGTAGCACATTATCTGCGTGATGAATTTAAAATAGGTTTCAGAAATCAGGCCGTTATTGCCGGACCTTGTCATGCAGAGGAAGTTGCTATGGAAAGATTGTCATATCTTACCATTGCTACAGTGGAAGATGAGGTCGCTGAAAAACTTGAAGGGGTTTTCAGTTCAGATTTTATTAAAGTACAAACCAGTAAAGATATTTTAGGAAACGAGTACAGCGCAATTCTCAAAAATATTTTTGCCATCGGAGCGGGTATTGCAAGTGGATTAGGGTATGGTGACAACTTTACTGCGGTGTTTGTTTCTAATGCAATCCGTGAAATGGAGACTTTCCTGGAAGCTATTTATGAAGCTCCGAGAGATGTCAATGAAAGTGCTTATCTGGGAGACCTTCTGGTAACAGCTTATTCTCTTTTCTCAAGAAACCGAAACTTAGGAAATCTTATCGGAAAAGGATATACCGTGAAATCAGCAATTCAGTCTATGAACATGGTGGCAGAAGGGTATTATGCTGCAGACTCTATTTATAAAACTGCAAAACAAAAAAATCTTAAATTACCTATCATTGAAACGGTGTATGCCATTCTTTATGAAGGTAAAAATGCAGAAAAACAATTCAAAAAACTGACTGCAAAACTGAATTAAATAAAATAAGGTTCCACAATGAGAACCTTATTTTATATTAAATATTTATAAAACTTAAGCGTAACCTATGCTTAAGTTTTTTTTATTGACTCATTTTTGTGATGATAAGAGCCAATGATGATCTTACATTCAGGTTGCTCGCTGTAAAGCCATTTCCTGTATCAAATTCAAATTTTTGTCGGATTGTAGTCGGTGCTGTCAATGTTAAAAAATAACTTCCCTGAAAGAATGTAAAAGAGCTGGATAGCTGACACATTCTGTTGGTTTCCGTAATTGTTGCACTGGTAGCGGCATTAATAAGATAAGATCGTGTACAGGTGAAATTCTGGGACAAATATTGTGTATTAGCTGTTCCATTGTTGTTACCTGCATTACTTGAATCCACCGAATATCGGAGAATATAAGTTCCGGCCGGTAACGTAATGGTAGAAGTATCAGCTCCCAGAGACGCTCCGGTAATTTTATTAGCGGCAACACTAAAGTTGGTCAAAGTATTATTGGTACTCCCCGTAGGAATTAAAACCCCGGAATTAATAATCAAAGACATTGTTTGAGGTTCTGAACCTGAAAGGATAGCTCGCTGCCAGCGGTCTCTGATCCAAACATAATACCCTTTCGGAAAAGTGGAGGCTCCTCCTTTATTATAAATCATTAATCCATCAGCCGGGTTTGCTATAGGGGTACTTGTATTGTTGAGTACAGTGAGGTCATATTGAGGAAAAAGAACTCCTTTATTAGAAGAATTAATTTCCAGAACACTGCTTGTATTGGGGGTGCTTGTATTGATGCCAACTTGTGCATTAATGGACGTGCCGAATAAGATGACAGACATACAAACAATATAAATATAGTTTTTCATGATAATACTAATTATTGGTTAAGGGCAGATCTTTGAATATCTACTTTGGTGTTGGTGATAATAATTTCTCCATTGTTGGGAGCAGCACCTCCGGCCCCGTTTTGATACGTACCTCCTGCATCATGAGCAATGGATGGAACCAATGTAATAGGAGTTGCTGAAGTAGACACAAAAGAAAAGCTCATATTAAGAGTATGTGTTTTATTGCTTGCTATGGATTGAGCATTAATACTAATGGTTTTTCCATATTGTGTACCGGTTACAGGATCTACGAGCTTTACCAGATACTGATGCAGATGAACCTGAGTTCCTCCTATTCCTGCGCTGGCACTTTCAAGAGCCGTTCTTATATTCAGACATAGATTAACTAAATAACCACTGTTTCCGGGAAGACTAATGGCTCCTGAACCTGTATTATAAGTTGCTCCGATATCATTGGATACTACGGTAAAAGCAGCGTCAGTAAAGTTTTTAAATGTACCATTAGCCAAATTTCCCAATATCGTATAATCTGTTGTACGTTGAAGCATCATATAGCTCACCAGGTTATAGGTATCGGCCATCTGAGTCCATTTGTTGTTTTTCCATATATAAATACCCGGGCTGATTGAATTTCCTTTATTGTAAACAACAAGGCCATCTGTAGGATTATTGACAGGTGTTGTTTTGTTTAATATATCTGTGATATCAATTCTTGGAAGTAGAACTCCTTTGTTGGTAGATTCGGATACTTCCAACACGGCAGAATTATTAACAGTTGTTTTACCTATTCCAACTTGTGCATATATTGTCTGTGCTATAATGAATAATAGCAGGATATAACTTTTTTTCATGTGTTGGTTGTTTTAAAGTTGTGATATTTTAATATAAGATCCGGTAGGAATCACATTAACGAGATCGTAAAAGGTACTGTTTTGCATTCTTCCTAAGCGTAGCCTTAGTCCTCCGATGATATTGGCATCAGCATTTGCAGGAACACTGTAGTAATAAGACCAGGTTGCCAGATGGTTAGTATTTACCTTAGATACGATAGGAACTTCTTTTCTGGTATTGGCTCCTCCGGTAAATGTGTTGCTGGTATTATTGTAGATATCATTGGTAAAATCTATAAAATATCCCATCAGATAATAGGTGCTGCCTGAAAGAGGAGCGGTTCCTCCCTGTCCGGCTGGACTTTCCTGAGGTGAATTTAAATTAAGATTTACTTCTACGAGATAATTTCCCTGAGGAAGAACCAAAGAATAACCTCCTGAGCTTGGATTCTGAACAACTTTAAACCCATTGATGTTTGATACCCCGGAAATAGCCGGAGGATTTACCATAAGCTGAGTGTTAGCACCCGCTACAGCATTATCTAGGGCAGATAAAGATCCTGTGAAATCAAGATATGCAACCTTAGGCGTATTTTCAGCATCAATAGTACTTTGCCATTGATTGGAAGTACTGTTGAAAGTATGCAGTGTTTTATTATTACTATTGGCTCCTCCATTGTATGCAAGCAAACCATTGGCTGGAGAAGCTACTGGAGTTGTTGTACTGCTGAGGTTGGCAATATTAAGGTTTGGAAATAACATTCCTTTATTCCCTCCGGATACCACCACTGTTGGAGCTGTTGTATAACCACTTCCGCCGTTGTTGATTGTAATACCTGTTACCACACCGTTGGTAAGTGTTGCTGTAGCGCGGGCTTTTGTACCACCGTTGACAACAGAACCTCCTCCATAAAAGTTGACTGTGGGAACAGTGGAATAGCCACTTCCTCCATTTGTTATGGTAATTCCAGTGATAGCACCACCGGATATCGTGGCGGTTGCAGTCGCTGAAACTCCATTGAAATTTTCGATATGCAGAATTGCACTGGGGTCCGGTTTGGACGTGTTGATTCCTACACTTCCGCTCTGGGCTAAAGCCACTGTTGCGAAAAATGTACATACGAAGTTGACAATTTTCATCTTTATAATGTTTACGAAATAATTTTAACTAAATACACTGGAATATGGTATTTATTTATTGAAAGATACATATAAAATACCAGTATTTTATTGTTTTTGAATAGATTTTTATCTATAAAATTACGTATTTTTCAATAAAAAGTGACTTTATGTTTGTATTTAATAATACTTTATCACTTATTATTGATAAAATATAATGACGTAAATCATTATGGTTAAAGTGTTTTTTATTGTAAACTTAAATAAACTTAAGTTTTCATAAAATTTATGTCTTTGAACAATTCATTGATTAGTGAATTAAATAATATGAAAATGTGGTACTTTTTTTACTAAGATTTCATACTTCATCATTGTCTTTGTTAATCATTTCAATGAAACTTTATTGAAACTTTCCATGATAACGGGTTGTGTAATTAAGAAGTGTTTTAACTTCGAAAAATTACATGTTAAAATCGTTAAACGCGTTTCTGTTTTTAAAACTTTTCCCGAAATTTGAGGTAAAATTTAAAATTATGTCACAATCGCTTACAAGCAGAACACCGAAACCTAAATACGACGTTGTACTGATAGGCGGCGGAATCATGAGCGCCACTTTAGCAACGCTGCTTCATGAATTTGATCCAGGTCTTGAAATTGCTATCTTCGAAAGGCTAGGAAGATTTGCGAAAGAAAGCACAGCAGCATGGAACAACGCCGGAACAGGTCATTCGGCTTTTTGTGAGCTAAACTATACCCCTGAAAAAGAAGACGGAACAATTGATATCAAAAAAGCAGAGAGTATTGCAGAACAATTTGAAATCTCAAAACAATTCTGGTCCTATCTGGTAAGCAAGGGCTACATTCAGGAACCTAAAGATTTTATCAATTCTTGTCCACATATGAGCTTGGTATTTGGCGAAAAAGATGCCGATTATCTTAAAAGACGTCATGATAAAATGTCTGAGTCTGTGCTTTTCTCCGGAATGGAATTTTCTACAGATCATGAGAAATTGAGAGAATGGATTCCCTTGGTGATGAGTAAAAGAAATAAATCTGAAGTGATGGCAGCTACAAGAATGGATATGGGGACCGATGTTAATTTCGGAACACTGACCAGAAAGATGGGAAGGCATTTACTTGAAGATTCTAATGTGGAAGTTTTTTTATATCACGAAGTAAAGGATATTGACCCAAGGGAAGATGGAAAATGGGAGATGAAGGTAAAGGACAGAATACACAACCACAAACAGGAAGTTTTGGCTGATTTTGTATTTATCGGAGCAGGGGGATATGCACTTCCGTTATTGGATAGTTCAGATATCAAAGAAAGCCAGGGGTATGGAGGTTTCCCGGTTTCAGGACAATGGCTGGTGACTCATAATCAGGAATTGGTAGAAAAGCATCAGGCTAAGGTATATACGCAAGCAACAGTAGATGCACCACCGATGTCTGTTCCTCACCTTGACCTTAGAATTATTGACGGAAAAAAAGCCCTTCTTTTTGGACCTTTCGCAGGGTTTTCAACAAAATTCCTGAAGGAAGGAAGCTATCTGGATCTGCCCGAAAGTGTAAATACTAAAAATTTAAAATCACTTTTCGGTGCATGGTGGCATAATCTTCCTTTAACAAAATATCTTATCCAGCAGGTAGCGATGACCAAGTCTCAGAGAATACAACATTTGAGAGAATTCATCAAAGATGCCAATGAAGAAGACTGGGAATTGAAAGTTGCAGGACAAAGAGTTCAGATTATCAAAAAAGATGATAAACTGGGAGGGAAACTTGAATTCGGAACTGAAGTAGTGGTCAACAAGAATGGTACTATTGCTTCTCTTTTAGGAGCTTCCCCGGGCGCATCTACAGCTGTACATGCTATGTTGAATGTTATTGAAAAATGTTTCCCTGAAAAATTGAATGGAGAATGGAAAGGTAAATTACTGGAAATGGTTCCTTCTTACGGAAAAAATTTAGCAGAACATCCTGAACTGACGGAAGAGCTAAGAAATTATACAAAAGAAAAATTAGAATTAGAATACTAACATCATCAATGGACAATGGGTAATACATCAAATAAAATGCATTACTCATTGTTTACATTCATTACTTATAAAAGGTGGAAGAAATTGTTATAAAGCCGGTCATTGCAAAAGAACTTCTTGAATCTCTTCAGACCAAAGTAGAAGAGGAAAAACAGGTTATTGTTCATTGCTGTTTTCCTGCATCACCATTTTTGGGAAATCTGATCAGAATCTGGCATTCCACTTATCTTTTTGATAATCAGTCGGAACACAGGAGCAAGCTGATTCATGCTGAAAATATTTCAATCTCTCCTTATTGGACACCTGTTCCTTTTATGCAGGATTTTTGGTTTACGTTAATATTTTCAGGACTTCCCAAAGACTGTAAAAGCTTTGATTTAAAAGAAGTCATTCCTGAAGAGGGAGGATTTTTCGTAGAATCAATTAAAAGAAATTCAACAGACGTGTACCGTGTGAAAATATCGGAATCCTATTAACTTAGTATGAAAATAAGAGAACAAAAACTAGAACAGATTGTCCGTTGGGCAGAATATAATCCTGATGTTCGTGTCGTTCTTCTGACCAGTTCTCTGGTAAATCCTTATGCTCCCGTAGATGATTTCAGTGACCTTGATATAGAGCTGGTTTTTGATAAGAGAAAAGCTTATGAAGAGGATAATACATGGGTCAGTCTTTTTGGAGATCCTATTTCTATGGTAGAAGAAAAGGATGATGTTTTTGACGGAAAACATGCCATGAAAATGGTATTATACAGAGATCATATAAAGATTGATTTTAAACTGTATCAGCTGTCAGAATTTATTGCAGAAGCTAAAGAAGAAAACCTTCCTGAAGACTGGGATGTCGGTTACAAAGTTTTGATTGATAAAGACGGTTTCACAAAAGGGATGAAATCTCCGACCTATCAATCCATCATGATTCATCAACCCGTAGAAAAGAAATTTCAGCAACTTCTCAATGACTTTTGGTGGGATACCACTTATGTTGCCAAATGCCTTAACCGTAGAGATATTTTTTACGCAAAATTTATGTCCGAGAATATATTAAGAACAGACTATCTGGTTCCTCTTATTGAGTGGTATATTGCGGCATCTCATGACTGGAATAATATCACAACCAACAAACACGGAAGACTGTTCAAAAAATATCTTTCTGCAGATGTATGGAATAAGGTCGAAGCTACCTTCTCAGGAAGTGATATTGAAGAAAACTGGAACGCATTATTTGCTTTTGCAGATCTTGTCCATGAATTAGGTGTTGATTTGGCTCAAAAACTCAATTTTACATATCCCTTCAAACTGGAACATGATATCCGGAACTATCTTGCTGAGGTGCGGTTGATGCCTTGATTTCAGGTAAATTCATTCTGATTAATCAAGTGTTCAATACAATATTCTGCAATAGCTGTAATAGTGACAAACGGATTTACCCCAATTGTTCCGGGAATGAGCGACCCATCCAACACATAAAGGTTTTCATGCCCTTTTAATTTTCCAAATGCATCAGTAGCTTCTCCAAGGACACAGCCGCCAAGAGGATGGTAGCAAATATCAGCCCCAAAACCATTGTTGAACAGAAAATGACTTCGTGTTCCTCCATTGGCGTTATTCATTTTTCTGACAAAATATTTTGCATTTTCCTTCATTTTAGCTGTATGGCTTTCATTCCAGTTCAATTGTAAAGCCTGATTGGTCTTATCAAATGTTACTTCACCTTTTTTATCAACTCTGTTGATTAATAAATAGAGAGCGGTTGCGACATCCATTCCCATCGGTAAGGGGGCAATTTCTGTGAAAAAAGCATGTTCCGGATCTTCCCAGTTATCAATTCCTCCCACCGGGATGGTGGATTGTTTAGATCCTGTTCCACCGGACAAAGGTCTTACCCAATTTCGGCCCGTCATGAAATTCCCGTTATTACCCCAGTTTTTTCCTACTTTTTCATCGATTGGCAGATTATTTATAGTGTTTGATTTCAACAGAAGCTGTAATGTTCCCATAGTACCCGCTGAAAGAATCAGTTTTTTACAATGGAATGTTTTATGAGCCAATACCTGTCCGGAAGTATTGATGTGTTGAGTGGTTACTGTATAGCTTTTATCATCATTGAGTTGAATATGATCAGCCTTGTGCAGGTCAAGGATTTCAAGATTGCCCGTTTCCAGTGCTTTTTTAAGATAGGTTTTGTCTAAACTGTTTTTGCCGTAATTATTTCCATAGATTACTTCTGTATTGAGTGCTGATCGGGGAACTTCATTCCGGTATTCTTTTTCCATATACTTGAAATCATACACATTGGGAACCCTTATTGTTTTAAAACCGGCCTTGTGAGCCTCTTCTTCACCTACTCTTGTAAATTTGTAATACGGACAATCTTTTAAAAACTGCTCATCAATAACATTTACTTTAAGCTCTTCTCGTACTAAAGGAAAATAATGATTGTAAAATTTTTCAGAATCAAGATCTGGGAAAACTTCCCTGAAATAAGATTCTTTCGGAGTAACAGCCATACCGCCGTTTACCAGTGAACCACCACCCACACCTCTTCCTACCCATATGCTGATATTGTCGAATTCCAGACGATCCAATGTTCCGGTAAATGGAGTTAAAGAAAAAATATTCATAAAAGGGGCAATGGTTTTCTTTTTGAGCCAGGCTGAGCTTTTCCCCGGTTTCAACAGATTGGAATAAGGAATTCCTGCTTTCTCCCAATGAAGCCCCATCTCAAGAAGTATCACTTTTTTTCCGGCTTCACACAAACGCAATGCAGATACAGCGCCACCATATCCACTACCTATAATGATAATGGGTGCTTCTATGGTTTCTTCTGTTACAATATGTGGAAATTGTGCTGCCTGAAATATATCGGAATACAGAAAATAAAAACCTGATAAAGCTAATACACTTGTTTTAATGAATCTTTTTCTATCCATGAAAACTATTTTTCAAAAAGTATGCTAGATAAATGAAGCTGTCTTTTATTTAAAACAGATTATTACTTTTTATTACAATTTTAACGATGTTTCCGATGAAAAATTCATAGTTTTACTTATAATTTAAGATTCATGAAAAAATATATATTAATCCTTTTACTCCTGCCGCTATGGGCTTTTTCTCAAAAAATGGTTTCTCAGGAAGTAATGGATGTGAAAAAATTTCAGGACGAGCTCAATGAAGAATATCTGAATCCTAAAACGACACCTTTGCGAGGTGATAACTTTAAAAACTTTAAAGCTCATCCTTTTTTTCCGTTTGAACTTAAATATAGGATAACTGCTACATTTGTTAAAACAAAAGATCCAAAACCTTTCGAGCTGCCAACTTCTTCAGGAAAAACAAAGTCTTATAGAGAATATGGAAAAGCCACCTTTAACCTGGATGGAAAACCCTATACAGTGACCTTATATCAAAGCCTTGATTTGATTAAACAAGAAAAATACAAAAATTATCTTTTCCTTCCGTTCAGAGATTTAACCAATGAAAAAGAAACCTACGGAGGCGGAAAATATATGGACCTGCAAATCCCAAAAGGGAACACCATCTTGCTGGATTTTAATCAGTCTTATCAACCGTTTTGTGCTTATAATGCTTACGATTACAACTGTCCTATTGTTCCGGAAGAGAATAGACTTCCTGTAGAAATACGGGCCGGGGTAATGTATGAAGACATCTATCATCATTAATCATGATCAACTTACAGTTCTTTACTCAGGAAGATTTTTCCAGGCTCAACTATGCTTTGGATGAAAATCAGTCGCAGTTTGCTGCAACGGTGGAGCGAGCTCTGCTGAATATTGAAAGAAGAGAAGATAACGATGCATTTCCCATTACGATTATGAAGGACAATACGCCTGCAGGCTTTTTTGTGCTTGATTTTGGGGAAGATAAATTTGAATTGACCGATAATAAAGATTCTGTTTTAGTAAGATCATTATCTGTTAATCCTGAAATGCAAGGGACAGGAATTGGAAAAGGTGCTATGATGAAAGTAGATGATTTTGTCAGGGAAAATTTTCAAAACTGTAATGAAATTGTACTGGCTGTGAACCAGAGAAATGAATCTGCATACCATATTTACCTTGAAAACGGATATATTTATGAAGGTAAAACCAGGATAGGAAGAAGCGGACCCCAATACCTGATGTATAAAAAACTTTAATAAAATTTTAAAATCATAATTTCTTTACTGCTGATTTCTTTCCATAACTTTGAGTAACATCAAATTTCAAAATATGGAAATATCACTTCGTAATCAAGTGGCTGTAGTCACCGGAGCATCCAGTGGAATAGGTTCCGGAATTGCAAAATCTTTAGCAGAAGCAGGTGCTGTAGTTATTGTCAATCATTCCTCAGAAAGATCATTCGAAGAAGCAAAAGCTGTGCTGAAAGAAATTACAGAAGCAGGAGGGAACGGAATAACTTACGCTTGCGATGTATCCAAAGAAGATCAGGTCGTTAAAATGTTTCAGGATGTCGTTTCACAATTTGGAACAGTAGATATTCTGGTAAATAATGCCGGCGTGCAAAAGGATGCTAAATTCACGGAAATGACCCTTGATCAGTGGAATACAGTGATCGGGATCAATCTTACAGGTCAGTTTTTATGTGCCAGAGAAGCCATTAAAGAATTTTTACGCAGAGGTATAGATCCTTCACGATCCATTGCGTGTGGAAAAATTATTCATATCAGTTCAGTACATGAAATTATTCCATGGGCAGGACATGCCAATTATGCTGCAAGTAAAGGAGCAATCAGAATGCTCATGCAAACTCTGGCGCAGGAATATGGAGCCGATAAAATCCGTGTGAATTCTATTTGTCCCGGTGCTATTCAGACACCTATTAACAAAGATGCATGGAGTACGTCGGAAGCACTGAGCTCACTTCTTAACCTTATACCTTATAACAGAATCGGGCAACCGAAAGACATAGGAAGCCTTGCTGCATTCCTGGCCAGCGACCTTGCAGACTATATTACAGGAACCAGTATTTTTGTTGACGGGGGAATGACAACATTTGAAAGCTTTTCTACAGGGGGCTAAGAATTGCGTATTACTCATTACTTATAATTATTGCTTATGTCAGAAAAACAGAGAATTTCAGATGTATCATGGAAAAAGTGGGGTCCTTATGTAAGTAACCGCGAATGGGGGCTTGTACGTGAAGACTACAGCGAAAATGGAGATGCCTGGAATTATACCAGCCACGATACAGCAGAAGCCAAAACATACCGATGGGGTGAGGAGGGGATATGTGGAATCTGTGATGACCTTCAAAAGCTGGTATTCTCTGTAGGCTTCTGGAATAAAAAAGATAAAATGGTGAAGGAACGTTTCTTCGGTCTAACTAACGGACAGGGAAACCATGGAGAAGATGTAAAGGAATATTTTTATTATTTGGATTCTACTCCAACCCATTCTTATATGAAGATGTTGTACAAATATCCTCAAAACTATTTCCCTTACGAAGATCTGATAAAGATCAATGCAGAAAGAGGTAAAGAAGAACCTGAATATGAGCTTATTGATACCGGGATTTTTGATCATAATGAATATTTTGACATCTTCATTGAATATGCTAAAGAAAGTCAGAATGATATCCTGGTTAAGATAACCATTGTCAATAAATCTGAAAATGAAGCTTCTCTCGTCCTGCTACCTACTATTTGGTTCAGAAATACCTGGAATTGGGGCTATGATGATTATAAACCACAACTTTCGGGAGAAGAATCCACGCATATCAGAATAGATCATAAAGATCTTGAAATAAAAAACCTGTATGCAAAACAATCTTTAAAAACATTATTCTGTGACAATGAAACGAATAATCACAGATTGTATCAGTCTTCTAATGAGACGGAATACTGTAAGGATGGAATCAATCAGTTTATTCTTACCGGAAATTCTCAATCAGTTAATCCTAAAAATACAGGAACCAAAGCTTCTTTTTTTATTGATGAAGACTTTACAGGCAAGGAATCCAGGACGTTTGAATTTAGAATTACAGACAAAGACTTAAAAGAACCGTTTCGCGATTTTGATGCGATTTTTGATCTAAGAAGTAAGGAAGCAAATGAATTTTATACTGAAATCCAAAAAGGAATAGAATCAGAAGATGAGAAACTGGTACAACGGCAGGCATTTGCAGGAATGCTGTGGAATAAAATGTTCTATCATTACAATGTTGAAAAGTGGCTGAAAGGTGATCCGGCTGAAATACCCCCACCAAAATCCCGTGAAAAAATAAGGAATTATGACTGGAGACATCTGAATAATGAACATATTATTTCCATGCCTGATAAATGGGAGTATCCCTGGTATGCAACCTGGGATCTTGCATTTCACACCATAAGTTTTTCACTGATAGACCCTGATTTTGCCAAACATCAGTTAAAACTTTTCCTGTTTGAATGGTATATGCACCCTAACGGACAACTTCCGGCTTATGAATGGAATTTCAGTGATGTCAATCCTCCGGTTCATGCCTGGGCAGTATTCCGTGTATTCAAAATTGATGAGTATTTAAATGATAAACCCGATCTTGAATTTTTAGAAAGTGCTTTTCAGAAATTGTTGATGAATTTTACATGGTGGGTCAATAAAAAGGATCTCAACGGAAATAATATTTTTGAAGGTGGTTTTCTGGGATTGGATAATATCGGAGTATTTGATAGAAATACGACCCTTCCCAACGGTGAACAACTTGAGCAATCGGACGGAACAAGCTGGATGGCTATGTTTGCCCTGAATATGATGCGGATTGCTTTAGAATTGGCTTTATATAATAATGTATATGAAGAAATGGCGATGAAGTTTTTTGAACATTTTCTTTCTATTGCAAATTCATTAGATAATATGGGGGAAGAAAACTTCAGTCTATGGGATGAAGAAGATGAGTTCTTTTATGATGCTATTGCCTCCAGTGACGGAACCCATATGTATTTAAGAATGAGAACTATTGTAGGACTGATTCCTATGTTTGCTGTTGAGGTTATCGACGATGAGATGATTGAAAATCTTCCTAATTTTAAGAAAAGAATGAAATGGGTACTGGAAAATAAGCCGGAACTGGCATCTTTGGTTTCAAGATGGGAAGTCAAAGGTCAGGACTCCAAGCACCTGTTGTCTTTACTTCGTGGGCATCGTTTAAAAAGACTATTAAGCAGAATGTTGAATCCTGATGAATTTTTAAGTGAGTACGGAGTCCGGGCTCTGTCTAAGGAATATGAGAAAAATCCATACACGTTAAATCTTAATGATATTGATTATACGGTAAAATATACTCCTGCAGAAAGTGATAGCGGACTTTTTGGAGGAAACAGCAACTGGCGGGGACCTATCTGGTTTCCTATTAATTTTTTAATCATTGAAAGTCTTCAACGTTTTTTCTTTTATTACAGTCCTGATTTTCTTGTTGAATATCCCACCGGTAGTGGAAAATATTCAAACCTGGATCAGATTGCCAATTCTTTAAATAAAAGACTTTCTAATATTTTCTTGCAGGATGAAAATGGTAGGCGACCTGTTCATGGCCAATACGAGAGATTTCAGACCGATCGGGATTTTAAAGATTATATTTTATTTTATGAATATTTCCATGGAGATAACGGACGTGGGGTAGGAGCTTCTCATCAGACTGGATGGACGGGACTTATTGCTAAAATTCTGCAGCCCCGATTCTCACAAAAAGAAATTGCTGAATCTGAGACTGAGATGCCGGAAGATGCTGCAAATAAAAAAAGCTAAGAAGGCTGAGGTGATCGAGAATATTTATATTGATGGAAGCAGAAATCCTATAGCTGTTTTTATACTTTGCTCACTGGCTTTCTTACGCTATTCAAATATCTGTTGTATCACCTCTAATGATGTAGGTGTTTTAAAATCGGCAATATGATAATGATAATATACCAATAGACTGTCCAAAAAGTTTTTTCTTAAATGAGGATGGATCTTTGTCGCATATAGATTTTCGGTAGTAAGAATATGTTTCCATATCATCGAAACTTCTTCGTTGAACAATTGGTGAATGGGAGTTAGTGAAAAAGTTCCGGTTTCAGGGTCTAAAAAATTTCCTTCACCCCGTAAAGGAGCAACTCCCTGAATTTTTAAAACAGCCACCAGGAACAGTAAATGTGCCTGATAATTTTTATTCATTAACTCGGTAATAAAAGCATCAATACTTTGATAAATAGTAATGTTTTTATTTTCATATTTAAGAATCTGATTCAAAAAATCTGAAATGAAAAAAATGATTGTATTCGTTCTGATGTCAGTATAAATGTCATTGTTTTTTACCAGTTCAAATTTTGACACTGATGCTATTCCGTTTCCCCTTGCTAAGGTTACAGAAAAATTAAGTTGGTTTAAAGGTTGTAACAGGGCTTTCTTTTTATTCTTTTTAGAATAAATTCCTTTTAGAAAATATGTTTGAAAACCCTCTTCTTCTGTAAAACAATGCAATACCGCATCATTTTCACCATATTTGATAAATGAAAGTAAAAAACCGTTTTGCGAATTCATTAATTAACCACCCCTATTTTTGCTGTAGCTTTATCAGATCCGTCTTCGTTAGTCATCAGAACGAAATAAATTCCGGATGCTACTCTCACCCCTTTCTGGTTATTAAGATCCCATTCATAATACCCTCCTCTGGCCACAGCTGAATGCACCACATTTCCTGCAGCATCTGCGATTCTTATATTGGTCTTCTCTGCAAGACCTTTAATAGTTACCTTTCCTTTAAAGTTTGAATATACAACAGGGTTAGGGTACACCATTACATCTCCGAAATTAGAGGTTACATCGGAAACATCGCTCTGGTAGGTCACAATTCCGTTATAGGTAGCAAAATATACTTTTCCTGTCTTCTTATCTACTTTAATATCGGTAACGCTATTCGTAGGAAGAGGGGAGTTTTCCTTTGTGAAATGTTTAATGGTTTTCTGCCCGTCAGAAGAAAGATAATAAACACCCCCTCCATCAATAGAAACCCATTTGTAGTCTCCTCCATCTACTTCAATTTGAAGAATATTTGAATCTTTAAATAATTCTTCCGGGATACCATTTTGTTCAATAACTATAGCTTCCATTTTGGGTTTTGAAGACTTTATTTCTGAAGCTGCATTAGCCATTACTCTTAACCCGCTATCTGTCCCTATCCAGGCATCTCCGGACTTATCAAAAGCAACTGCCTGAGCACCAGCAGAACTGCTTGGGAGTCCATTGGGTTCTCCAAGGATGTAATCTGAATCGTCGGAAAGGTTTGTTGCATTTTTATAATCATATACCCAGAAATTATTGGTTCTTGGTAAAGGAACCCACAGCATACTTTCATGTAAAATGGGTTTTTGTACGCCGGTACTTGAAAGAACAATCTTTTTTAAAGTAAAATCATCGCTGGCTTTATCATAAATTCCCATAGCAGGATTTCCATCATTATCAAAACTAACAGAAACGAAAATATTATTCTGAGAATCTGTGGCAAGCCCTGTTGCTCTTCTTAAATACGGTTGAGCTCCTAAATTATAATACTTAACCAGTTCAAAATCTTTATTAGTAGCATTGTACTTCATTCTGTAAACCCCCTGATCTCTCATCGCATAATTGGTGAAAAATATTTCATTATTATCGAGAGGATTGAGTATAGCGTCAAGAACATTAATGTTTTCTCTGGGATTATTGATAAAGAAGGAAGAATAGAGCCATTCCGTGCCGTTAAAGTAATAGAAGCCGGGTTTTCTTGGGTTGTAAGCCGGATAATTAAAAGTTTCGGTTCTTGCTCCCGTAGAAACAAGTAGTCTGTTATTGTCATACAAATTTATTTTGTATGCATAGTTATAAAAGGGTCCTGATGGTTTATACGTGTTGTTCCCTTCGTCTTTTATCCCTGAAAATACTGTTCCTCCAAATACTTTTCCGCCTGCCATCAGGGCTGTATTACAGTCTTCACCGAGACTAATGGCATTCAAAGAAACGCCATTTGCTCCATACGTATATATCCTGTTGTCTGTAACGATAATATTGTCAGGAGTCATAACGATATCCTGGATGTTTGTAAAACTGGTTGGAAGCTGAGTTGGAGTACCATTATTAAATAAAAAAGCATTTGTAGCATTTGAGAAAACAATATCAGCTTCAGAGTCGATATGCTTAAAAGCTCCGGGAACATCTGTTGTCCATGTTGTGTATACCGGGAAAGTGGTATTCATTTCATGACTTTTTAAGCCTGTGTTGGTAACTGTGTACACTTTATTTCCAAAAATAACAGCCTCATTACTGGCCTGATAAACTCCGGCTTGCATGAAAAAAGTAGAATCTCCGAATTCCTTCTTTTTAAGATTGAATAGAGAAAGTCCATAACCTACAGAAATTACTGCCTGATCTCCGGTAATAGAAATATGATTGATCTTTTTACTTCCATTATAACCGGTTGCAATAGGAATGTCAACAATATATTTTATTTCGTCTGGAGTAATAACGTCCAAAGAACCGTTTTCGTAACCTATGAGACCTGTTTTAGTCTTTGGATTATAATCAAAAGCCGTTATTCCGACATTATGTAAACCGTTCGCTTTAGATAACTTCGTAACTTCTCCCGTTGATATGGTATAATAGAATATTCCACTTTCGGTTGCGGCTATTATTTTCCCATTGTCTTCTTTCATAGCCAAGACGTTGTTGTAGGAAAAAAGGTCTGCCCATTTTTTTGATGAAATAACCTGCGCTTTTGCCACCTGAAGAGCTGCTAAAATACCAAGAGAAATTATAGAAAGTTTTTTCATATTATGCTATTATACTGCTGTCGATTACCTGGTTGTTCCAGGAGATATGTTTTACATTTTTGTTTGTATCAAAATAGAAATCTATTCTACCCAAAAGAAGGCCAGCCCATCCGACTTGGTTGACAAGAACATTTTTGCCCTGTCTGTTAATGAATGTCTGAGGTTCCGGTAGAAATGTATGAGTATGGCCCCCTAAAATAATATCAATATTTTCTGTATTGGCAGCCAAAATTTTATCACTTATCTTGGTTGGTTCGTCTCCGTAATCGTAACCGATGTGAGAGAGACAAATAACGAGATCACATTGCTGTTCTTTCTTTAAGAAATTTGAATAGTGTTGTGCAACATCAATAGGATTAGAATACACTGTTTCTCCATATTGTTTTTTACCTACGAGACCATCCAATTGAATTCCTACTCCAAAGATTCCTACTTTGATTCCGTTTTTATTGAAAATCTTGTAAGGAGATGTCTTTCCGTCAAGGATTGTATTTTTAAAGTCGTAATTGGAACAGATAAAAGGGAATTTTGCATTAGGGAGAACCTTCAGAAATCCGTCTAATCCATTATCAAAATCATGATTTCCCATGGTGGAAGCATCGTATTTCATCATAGACATTAATTTGAATTCCAGCTCTCCGCCGAAAAAATTAAAATACGGAGTTCCCTGGAAAATATCTCCCGAATCAAGAAGTAAGACATTAGTTTCCTGATTTCTGATTTGCTGAATTAAATTTGCTCTTCTTGCAAACCCTCCCTGGTTAGGGTTTTTGGTATAGCTTGCATCGAAAGGCTCTATTCTGCTGTGTTGATCATTAGTATGAAGAATGGTCAGTTTGTTTGTGGATTTTAAATCAAGAATTTTTAATTCTTCCGCCATCATCATATTAGGAGCCATAGCTATTGCTAAAGATCCACTACCTATCACTTTTAAAAAACTTTTTCTATCCATTACTTTTTACCGATAAAATTTAAACGAACATCTGTAGCAGGAACTATTTCAGGATTCTTTTTGAAATATTCAATATATAAATCTCTGAGTTTAATTCCGGTAGGTATTGCTTCTCCTTTAGCAAAGAATTTCATATTATCACCTCCCAGCGCAAGATAATCTGAAGTAGCGATATAGTAATCTTTATTGGGATCTACTGCTTTTCCGTTAATTAAAGATTGGTTTAATTGTCCGTTTTTTGTTTCAATATATAGGTGAGAAACAGGATTATTTACCTGTGTTTTTGCATAATACTCAAAAAGACCAGGGAGATCTGTTCCCTTCATTTTTACAATGATCAATTCATTTTCAAAAGGCATCACTTCGAAAACGTTTTTCAACATAATGTCACCTTTTCCAATAGTTGTGCGAATTCCTCCAATATTAATTAAGGCAGCATCTACTCTTTGTTTAAGGTGGGTCTTTGTCCACTGATCCCCTCCTTCAAGGGTGTAGTCAGCTAAAAGGTTTCCCAGATTACTGTTATCCCCTTGTTTTGTGAGATCAGTACTGGTATGGGAGATTTTCTGATTCATCTCTCTGTCCAGTTTCTGCTTGTAGGGCTCAATAAATTTTACAAATTCCTCATCATTTTTTAGCTCATTATTAATAGAAATGTTTTTCTGGGTCTTTACATTTACAAGCTGCGGTGTAGAAGCAGTTTTGCATGCTGTAAGAGATGCCAGAGCAATTCCTATTAACAAGAATTTATTTTTCATATGCTGCAAATTATTATTATAAGATCATATGCAATCGCCGGTCATTCCGGTGTTTTTTACAAACAATTTTGTTGATAGCGATTTCATACTATCTTTTAGTATATGCAAATATAACTATATGTATAATAAAACATTATTATTTATTATAAATTCTTGGTGTAAATGATTAAATTTGACAAAAATAATTCGAACAGATGAGCATTTTAAAAGGAGTAGGTGTTGCATTGGTAACACCCTTTAATGAAGATTTATCCGTTGATTTCGATAGCTTAACAAAACTTGTTGAATATAATATCGAGAACGGTACCAATTATTTGGTAGTACTGGGAACTACGGCAGAGGCCGCTACGCTTTCTGATGAAGAGAAGAAACAGGTAATCGGGCATATCATTAAGGTGAATAATAAACGTCTTCCTCTTGTATTAGGAATTGGCGGTAACAATACCCTTGAAGTCAAGAAACAAATTGAAGAAGCAGATCTTTCTGCATTTGAAGCTGTACTTTCTGTATCCCCTTACTATAATAAACCTAATCAGGAAGGTCTTTACCAGCATTATAAAGCTTTAGCTTCTACAGGAAAAAATATCCTCATCTATAATGTTCCTTCAAGAACAGGGCAGAATGTTGAGGCGGATACAACTTTACGTCTTGCAAAAGAATTTCCGAATTTATTCATGATCAAGGAAGCTGCCCCTAACATTTTGCAATACTTTGATATCTTAAGAAAGAAACCTGAAGGATTCTCTCTTGTTTCAGGAGATGATGAGTATACTCTTCCTGTAACTTTAGCTGGAGGAGACGGAGTAATTTCTGTGATCGGGCAGGGGTATCCAAAGGAGTTTTCTACAATGGTACAACTGGCTTTTGAAGGAAAAGTGAAAGAAGCCTATGAAATCCACAACAAGTTAGTTGATATGACCCGTTTGATCTTTGCTGAAGGCAATCCTTGTGGTATAAAAGTCGTGCTGGCTGAAAAAGGGATCATTAAAAACTATCTCAGACTTCCTTTAGTACCCGCATCTGAAGCTCTTTATGCAAAAATTAAGGCAGAGATGAGCAAGATATAATTGCTGGCCTGTCGACAGTGGGTTTTACTCTTCACTCGTCAAACAAAATTTGCAATTCATTATTGAAAATATTGTAAAGTGAAAAGTGTATACTTTTCACTTTTTTTATTATTATAATACTATTTAATTATGAGATTAATAAAAGCAACCAAAGAAAGTATTCCCTTAATTCAAGATTTAGCTCGACGTTCATGGGAGAGTGCATATGCGGATATACTTTCTCTTGAACAAATGGATTATATGCTTTCTGAGATGTATTCAGAAAGTGAAATTACCAGCCAACTAGAAAATCCGGACTATCATTATTATTTGATTCTGGATGAAAATAGTGATTCATATGAGGGTTTTATTGGATATGAACACAATTATGAAGATCAAACAACAAAATTACATCGCATTTATTTAACTCCCGAAAGTAAAGGAAAGGGACTGGGAAAAAGCGCTCTTGAATTTTTAAATGAAAAGGTATCTCAACACGGAAATAAGAGAATTATTTTAAATGTTAATAAAAATAATGCAGCCAGAAATTTCTATGAATCCCAAGGATACAAGGTTTATGATGAGGGGGTATTTGATATAGGAAATGGTTTTGTAATGGATGATTTTCTGATGGAATTTCTAATTCACACCTGATTGACTTAAAATTCTGTAACTTTAAAATGTAATTCTATAACAAGTGATTTCTTTTTTTGGAGCATCTTTGCTCCAGAACCAAATCACTTATAATATAATACATTCATATGCTTGGTTTTGAGCTTTTTTAGCTTTTTATCAGTATATTTTTTTCATCCTTAGTGTTTAAATTCCTGTATTCTAGAATACAGGAGTTTTTTTTTCTATAATTATGTTAAAAAAAATATATTTCTATTTCACATTCAATTGAAATAAATCATTATATTTACTAAAAAATTGGCTTATTTATTACTAGGATGAAAATGTATGTAAAATTTGATTTCAATGCCCTTTGTAAAAAGGTATTGGACGAAAAACTTAAAGAGCACGGGCTGAAATATCGGCTGCTGAACTTCGGTGAGGTAGAGTTCTATGAGCCCTTTACGCAAGAGCAGCATAATCTTTTCAAGAAAAATCTTGGAGATTATGGGATCGAGATCATAGAAAGCCAAAAAACGGCTTTGGTACAGAAAATAAAAGATGCTATCGTTGAACTTGTTTTTTCCGAAGAGATTATTCCTGTAAAAGCATCTATCTATATTTCTGAAAAACTAAATCACAGCTACGGATATTTGTCCAACCTGTTTTCTGAAGTAGCTTACACCTCCATTGAGAATTTTATTATTCTGCAAAAAATTGAACATGCAAAAGCTTTAATTATTAGAAACAAACACAGTCTTACTGAAATTGCTCATAAGTTGAATTACTCCAGTGTAGCTCATCTGAGCACGCAGTTTAAAAATACAACAGGAATTACTCCATCCCAGTTTCAAAAAATCATAGGAAAAAGAAGAAGAGCCCAAAGCACGGTAATAAATCCTAAAATGCAGTATGAATAAAGAATTCCTTAACGTAATAGTAACAGATAACGATGAAAACACTTTAATTTTTTTTAAAAATATATTCAAAGAGCTAAAAATCTCAATAAAAATTCAATGCTTCAATACAGGAAGTAGGATGATGGAGTATTTGAATAATGAAGATGCAGTGGTTCCTGAAATTGCTTTTATTCAATATTCAATTTCTGACAAAAACAGCATGGAGTGTATTGAGGAATTTAAATCAAATCCAAAATTCAATAATATGGTGACTGCTATATTTTCTGATCAGCTTTCTGAAAATGAGATTGAAGATATTTTTGTAGCCGGTGCCAATATTTATATGAAAAGACCTGAAGATTTTAAGAGTTTAAAGAAGGTCCTTACCGATATTATTACAATTAATTGGCAATATCACACTTCAGGATTAAATAAAGATAATTTCATCCTGAAAATATGATGAATTGAAAGTTTATATATTTTCGTTTTTTATTCATATTGGATAATATTTCATGCATACTATTCACACAAAAGTGAAAATTTTATAATTAATTATTGAAATGATATAAAAAAAAATCAATTAATATTCTGACATTTGTAATCATAAAATCAGTGACACAAATTTGACCATATACGAAAATACAGATGAATGAAAAGTAATTGTTTCTGCAAACAAAGAATTAAATAAATCACGATGTTAGCAAACAAAATGAATTATATTAATTTCCAATTTTAAAGCATAGAAGATCTTTAAACAAAACGGTACAATCATGAAAACTTAAGAGTGTTGGAGACTTTTTTATTCGTTTCATTCCCTCGTCTTCACCTCTGAACAGTTAGTTTTTATAATAAGCAAGTTGGAAAAATAATTCATTTTGTTTTTTAAATTTATTTTAATAGTGGCGGCCTTACACCTATTCAAATAGTATATATATATTTTCACACCACATCACAAAATATTAAGCCTAAACTATTAAAATAAATTTTTTAGGAAGATTAAAAGTAATTTCTTCTAAATAACAGTTTTATAAGGGGACCGCAGGAAAAATTTTTTCTGCGGTTTTTTTATGAAATTTTACTCCATTTATTTTTTCCTTTGTAGTACCTGAGATAATAGTTCTTGATCAGTAAATTATCTGGTCTTACCAGTAAGGGATCTGCTTCTAAAATCTTTTCAACCGTATTTTTTGTTGTTTTAATAATGACGGAATCTTTGATAAGATCCAGTCTTTTAAAATCTACAACACCACTTTGCTGTGTCCCCAAAATATCTCCGGGACCACGAAGCTGCATATCAACTTCAGAGATTTTAAAACCGTCGTTGGTTTCAGTCATTGTACGAATTCTGGTTCTGCTTTCTTTAGATAATTTATCAGAGGTCATCAAAATACAATAGCTTTGCTCAGCACCTCTTCCTACCCGTCCTCTAAGCTGATGAAGCTGAGAAAGACCAAACCTTTCCGAACTTTCTATTACCATTACTGAGGCATTAGGAACATTTACACCCACTTCAATAACTGTTGTAGCGACCATAATTTCTGCTTTTCCCGACGCAAAATAGGCCATAGCAGCATCCTTTTCATTCGGTTTCATTTTACCGTGTAGCATTGTTACATTATATTCTGAAAAATAATCCATAACGTGCTCCAGGCCTTCCATAAGATTCCTGTAATCTAAAGTTTCAGATTCTTCAATAAGCGGATATACAAAATAAATCTGTCTGCCTTTTTTAATTTCATCCTTGCAGAAATTATAAACATATAGCCTGTCTTTTTCACGCCTATGAGCTGTGATAATAGCCTTTCTTCCTACCGGCATCTCATCAATTACCGAGACATCAAGATCAGAATAGAAACTCATTGCAAGAGTTCTTGGGATAGGCGTAGCGGTCATCACCAGAATATGCGGTGGAATTTTATTTTTAGCCCAAAGCTTTGCTCGTTGTGCCACTCCAAATCTATGCTGCTCATCAATAATTGCCAGTCCCAGATTTTTAAACTTAACCTTATCTTCCAGGACCGCATGAGTTCCCACTAGAATAGAAAGGGTACCGTTTTCAAGCTCCTCATGAATAATTCGTCTTTCTGCCGCTTTCGTAGAACCAGTCAAAAGGCGGATATTGATTTGCGTATTTTCTAATAATTCCTTAATGCCATTATAGTGTTGCTGGGCAAGAATTTCCGTAGGAGCCATCAGACAACTCTGAAATCCGTTATCCATGGCAATAAGCATGGTAAGTAAGGCGACCATAGTTTTCCCCGAACCTACATCTCCTTGCAGAAGCCTGTTCATTTGTATAGGCTTTTTCATATCCATGCGGATCTCCTTTAAGACCCTTTTCTGGGCATTGGTGAGTTCAAAAGGAAGATGGTTTTCATAGAACCCATTGAAATGATCACCTATAATGGGAAACGGATTACCAAATGATTGTGTTTTATGATGAAGCTTTTTCAGGCCGTAGCCCAACTGAAAAAAGAAGGACTCTTCAAATTTTAGTCTGTAATCGGCTTTTTGAAAATGTTCCATATCTTTAGGAAAGTGTACATTCAGAAAGGCATGCTGTCTTGAGATGAATTTAAAAGTTTTCATCATATATTCCGGAAAATTTTCTTCGATCAGATTAGGAATTTCTTTACAGATATTTCTTAATGCATTCTGAAAAAATTTTTGGCTTAATCCTCTCTTTGTTAACTTTTCGGAACTCGGGTAAATAGGCTTCAACCGATGATCGCTTTCTTTATTTTCTTCCACTTCAATTTCAGGATGAGGCATAGAAAACTGTCGGTTAAAGACATTAATCTTCCCAAAGATATACACTTCACGGTTGATCGGGATTTGCTCTTTCAGCCATTTTGAGTACTGAAACCATACCAGATCCATACTGCCGGTTTCATCGTTGAATTTTGCAGAAAGTCTTTTTGTCTTCCCGGTCTGAATTTCCTGTACTTGTGTGATTTTTCCTTTCAGTTGTATTTCAACGCTTGTTTCCTCATGAAGCTGAGAGGTCTTATAGACTTTGCTTTTATCCAGATACCGTATAGGGTAGAAGTTCAGCATATCTTCTACGGTGGAAAGTCCCAATACACTTTTAATGAGTTTGGCTCTTTCCGGACCTATTCCTTTTACGTATTCTATGGAGGTTTCTAAAGTCATTTTTTATCTGAGATCCGTGATTCCGGATCTTATTTTTTTGAATGGAAAAACAAAGGTTCGAATTTCGGGAAAATAAAAAAGACTTCCAAAAAAATGGAAGTCTGATTTTTATAAGGTAAGCAGAAGTTTGCCTGTTAATCTTTTATTTTAGATTTAAATTTCTTTTGGTAATCTTCCCATTGTTCTCTGGTTTTGATCTTTTTAAATAAATCTTTTGAGATCAGTTCAAGATAAGGCTCAAGCTCTTTGGCAGATAATTCTCCCTGAAGAATGGTAATAGGATCACCATGCTCATCCAGAAAAACAGTACTTGGAACTGCTCCTACATTCATATATTGAGTAAACTCGTGCAAAGAATTTCTTCCTTTTTTATGCTCAGTATCATGATTGGAAAATGTTCTTCCAAAGATATTGTATGATTTTTTCTCTTCAGCATTGAACTTTACAGGGTAATAATTGTCATTCAGAATTTGTGCAAGAACAGGATGCCCATATGTTTTTTTATCCATGATTTTGCACGGGGCGCACCAGTCTGCGTAGAAATCTATGAGGATTTTCTTTGGACTTACTTTTTGCGCTTTTAACGCTTCATCAATCGTCATCCATTTAACCTGTGCAAAGCTAAAATTTAATATGAATAAGAGAATTATGCTTAAAATTTTCTTCATAATTTGATATTTGTATAAAAATAAGCATAATTACTTATTTTTTATTTTACATCCTGCATTAATTTTTTTACGAGTGAAGAAAGCAATATTAATACCACTCCTGCAACTAAAGCATAAATACCCAAGGTTTTATACCCGTCTGTGTAAGCCAGCAATTTGCTCATATTGGTATTTCCTGTATTAGATTCAGATAGACTTGCTCCGATTTTTCCCGCAGCAAACTGTCCGAATGCGCTTGCTAAAAACCATAATCCCATCATCATTCCAAACATTTTTTTAGGAGATAGCTTAGTAATGATAGACATACCTATCGGACCTAAACATAATTCTCCAAAAGTAATGACAAGCCATGTGAAGGTAAATAAATTAAGTGAGGATTTTCCGTCAGCACCGGCAAAATATCTTAAACTATAGAACAAGAAGAATCCCGCTGCCAGAAATAAAAATCCAATCCCAAATTTATTGATTGTATTAGGTTCAAGCTTCTTTTTGTTTAAACCTACCCAAGCTAATCCGATAAGAGGACTGAAGATGATGATAAAGAACGAATTGGCACTATTATTAATTACATTAGGATCCATGCCAAATCCTAGTAAATTGTGTACAAGGTTATCTTTTGCAAATAAAGATAGAGATCCGCCACTTTGTTCATAAATAGAATTGAAAACAAAATACATGAATATAAATATAAATGCTGCAATCAGTTTCTTTTGATATGAAGAAGTTTGCTTTAAAGTTTCCATTATGAAATAGCCTACAGCTGCAATACCAATCAGGTACATGAAATAGTCTGTAAAGCTTGTATTTTTAACCATGATGAAAATAAGGGGCATGCTTAATAATGCACCAATGTATACCAGAACTTCGCGTAATGTTCTCTTTGATTTGGGAATGAATTGTAACGGAGAATCACCAATAGGGCCTAACGTCTTTCTGGTGGCAAAAAAAGTAATTAAACCTAAAACCATTACAATGGCAGCAGCCAGGAAACACCATGACCACGAATGATATTTTCCCAGATAAACACATAAAGCGCCACCTAGAAGTCCGCCAATATTAATTCCAGCATAGAAAAGGCCGTATCCTGCATCTCTTCTAGGGTCATCCTCTTTGTAAAGTTCACCTACCATAGAAGAAATATTAGGTTTGAAGAACCCTGTGCCAATAATAGAACAAGTAATTCCCAAGTAGAAGAAGTCATGTGGAGAAAGTGCGATAATCAGATTCCCGACAGCCATAATAATTCCTCCAAAAACAAGAGACTTTTTAAATCCTAAAATTTTATCGGCAAAAATTCCTCCAATAAATGTAAAGGCATAAATGAAAGCCTGTATGGCTCCATATTGTAAATTGGCTTTGTCTTCCAACAATCCCAATTGATCTACCATAAAAATAGTAAGGACGCCGCGCATCCCATAAAAACAGAAACGTTCCCACATTTCTATTGTGAATAAGGTCCAAAGTTGCTTTGGATATTTGCCTTTAAAGTCTTGTATTTCTTCTAAAGTTAAGCTCATAGCACTGTATGATTAAGTTTTTAATTAAGGGTTTTTATTTTCCTGATCCAGTTCAAAACGAATTCTGTCCTGATCAGTAATTTGTTTTAGTTCTTCTTCTTTCGGGAGGTACAGCAGGTATTTGCCGGTGAATAAATTATTTTTATCATTGAGTGCTGAGTATTTTACAATAGTCTTGTTTTTTTCAGAGTATAAGAGAATTCCGGTGCCTTATTAATAATCTATAATGAGTCCAGCTTAATTCGTGACGCACTGCATCACATATTGAAAAAGAACGCATATTCCTTAGATTACTTTCATCAAACTCTTTTCCAAATTCTAAGGTAAGTTTTTGAGAAAGATTCTTTAACATATATTCTCCGTATTCAGCACGTTCTTTGCCTTGTTGTTCATCTTCAACAATAAACTGTCCAATAATTTTCCAGTAGGTAAGCAGTAGGGTAGAATTCGCTATCCGAAAAACTTTTTCGCACGACTGCTTAATAATTTCCTTTACGGATTGGAATAAAAAATCTTCGGAAATTTCCATCATACGAAAGTAAAAAAAACCTCTGACTTAGCAGAGGTTTTTTCATATTTTGTTAATGCTATTAGTTGACACCGTGCATCATTTTCTTTAAAACAGGTGAAAGTAAACCTAAGATTACAGAAGCAATACCACAAAGTACAACGAATACCATGAAGAAATCAAATAGATTATGAATTTCAAACCCGGCAAAAGTAGGGTTATGTAATGGCAATTGAGCTTTGTCGAAAGCTGCTATCTGATCTGCTGTTAAGGTTACTTTTTTATCCAAAACATCCTGAAGATTCACTCCTAACTCCTGTGCTTTAGTAAATTTATCACCTGTTGCAGGGATCAAAGCTCCTAATGAACCTGCCAAAGCATATCCTGCGGCATTGGAAATGAAGAAAACACCATATAATAATGAAGCGAATCTTTTTGGAGCTAATTTACCTACCAGTGATAATCCGATTGGAGATAAACAAAGTTCCCCACACGTTTGGATAAAGTATAAAAGCATTAACCATTTTATAGCCAATAGACCTGAGTTTCCTAAATCTTTTACATTATGTGCTATAATAAAATAACTTAAAGCTATTAATGCAAGTCCCATTGCCTGTTTGAAAGGAGATACAGGCTCTTTTCCTTTTGCTCTTAGCTTATCCCAACATAAACTGAAAGGAACTGCCAGCAGAACTACGAAAATTCCGTTAAAGATCTGAACCATTGAAGGAGGCATATTCCATCCGAAAATATTTCTATCGGTTTGGTTATCTGCAATAAATGTTAATGAAGAACCTGCCTGTTCGAAAGCGGCCCAGAAAAAGATAATAAAGAATGAAACAATATAAATTACCCAGATTCTTTGTCTTTCAATTTTGTTCTCAGCAGAACTCATAATAAGGAAGGCTAGGGCAATACCCGCTGCATAAATAAAAGGATAAATAATTCCTTTGATCAGTTGCCCCATTTCTACAGCCTTAAATCCAATTTCTCCTACCAATAAATATCGGAAAGCGAAGAATAAAATAATAAATATAGCTCCGGTAACTCCTAAAGATATTCCTGAGAATTTTGCTGTCTGGGATTCTCCCTCTTCAAAATCCGCACTGGTATTATTTTTAGGTAATCCTCCGATAGGTCTTCCTTCAGGGGTTACTACATATTTATTTTTAAGAATAAAGAATGTTATAGTTCCGATTACCATTGCAATAGAAGCCGCTAAGAAGCCCCACTTGAAGGCGAAAATATCTCTTACGCCCGTTGTTGCATCTTTTACATCACCTACATAAGGACAGATAAACTGCCCAAGGAATGCTCCGATGTTGATCCCCATATAGAAAATGGTAAATGCAGAGTCCAGTTTAGACTTTTCCTGTTTTGGATAAAGGCTTCCCACCATTGAGGAAATGTTTGGTTTGAAGAATCCATTACCAAAAATGATAACAAATAAAGCCAACCACATAATAAGCTTAGCACTTCCAAGATCCGCAGAGAACGTAGAGGCACTGATGAATAATAAAAACTGTCCAATTGCCATAAGGGATCCCCCTACAATAATTGCAAATCTGTTTCCGATATATTTATCAGCAATAAAACCTCCCAAAAGCGGGGTCAGATAACATAAAGCTAAAAATCCACCATAGATGATTGCAGCATCAGCTTCTTTTATTAATAAGGAATTTACCATAAAAAGCGTCAAAAGCGCTCTCATTCCATAAAAGTTGAAACGCTCCCACATTTCCGTTCCGAAAAGAACCCATAATCCCTTTGGATGTCTGGAATTCTTATTCTCCACAAATTCATCCGGTTTCGGACTTAATGCTTCAATATTATCCATTTCTATTGTTAATTTTTGTTAAGACTGACAAATATAGTTTATTTTGGGTTTTTGACAAGTTTTTAATTTTATTTTTAAACAAAAAAGCCACGGAACCAGTCCGCAGCTCGATATTTGTTATCAATATAAAGGATTAATGCCCTTTTTCCTTCATGATTTTATTTAATCTTTTTAACATAGAAAGACCTAATAGCGTAGCAAATATTAACAAACCGAAATTTACAAGGAAATAATTCGTTTTGCTTTCATAATTATACCATGTACTTGCCAGAATTCCTGAAAGCTTGTTTCCTACAGAATTGGCAAGGAAGAAACCTCCCATCATCAATGCGGTAATTCTTGCAGGTGAAAGTTTGGAAACAAAAGAAAGCCCCATTGGTGAAAGGCATAGTTCCCCAATGGTGATTACTCCATAACTGGCAACCAGCCACAATGGAGAAACTTTTACAGCACCATTGTCTCCGGCTATTACTGCCAACACCATTACCAGACAGGATAAACCTGAAATAAATAAACCTAACACAATTTTTGTAGGTGTTAAAGGTTCTTTTCCTTTTCTTCGTAAAAGTGCCCAGAATCCGACAATCACTGGAGTCAGTGCAATTACCCAGAACGGATTAATAGACTGGAAAAGTTCAGTATTATACAGGTATACCTTACTTTCCGGATTTTTTTCTAAGGCAGCACGTTGTTCAGCAGATATATTTTTAAAATAAACATCTTTACCTGTTTCCTTTTTTGTATCTCCGTTGTCATCCTTTTGAGATCTGAACTGATTGTCATAAACAGGTGTTTCTTTATCTTCATAGCTCTTGCCGTCCACCATATAAATTCCTTCCAATGGTTTTTCCAGGGAAGCAGGAACACTTCTGTCTGTATAATAATTTGCCCATCTCGTTAATGCAGTACCATTTTGTTTGAAAACCGCCCAGAAGAACATACTGATCAAAAATACAGATAGCAATGCGCCAATAGATGCTTTTTCATCTGGTTTGGCTTTAAAATAAAGAGAAGCATAAAAATAAATAACAGGAATACACGCAAAAATAAAGGCGTCTGTACTATCACTTCCGAAAATATTGTTAGGAATAAACCAACCAATTGCCCCGGCAGCGATAGCAGGAACGAATACTTTGATCAGAATTTCAGAAAGCTTGGTATCTCCTTCCTGTACAGGTTTCATCTGTGCAGCATGAATATAATGCTTCCTTCCGATTGTGAAAATTACCATTCCAATCAGCATCCCTACTCCGGCAGTGATGAACGCTTCACCCCATCCGAATTTATTACGCATAAAAGCAGCAATAATGTTACAGATAAATGCTCCGATATTGATCCCCATATAGAAAATATTATATCCGGAATCTTTATTGGCTTTGTAAGGCTCCTCAGAGTAGAGGTTTCCTAAAAGAGTTGAAATAGTGGGTTTAAAGAAACCGTTTCCTATAATAATTAACGCCAAAGAAGAGTAAAATAATGGCAAATCCTTAAAAATTCCCATACCTATATATCCTGCTGCCATTAAAAAACCGCCCAGATAAATAGATTTGATATATCCTAAAATTCTGTCTGCCAAAAATCCTCCGATGAAAGGAGTGAGGTAAGTCAGCGCAATATAAGTTCCGAAAATGTCATCAGCTGTTTTGTCAGGTAGTCCAAGCCCTCCTTTCATACCAGTTGGCTCAATAACATACAAAACAAAGATTCCAAGAATCAGGTAGTACCCGAAACGCTCCCACATCTCTGTGAAAAAGAGAAAGGGCAGCCCTTTAGGATGTTTAGTCTTCATATAATCAATTTTCAAATTTCCCAAAAATAGGTTTTTAATTTCAATTGATAAAATAAATAATTCTTTCGTAAACGATTAATGAAATGAATAAAAATATAAAGTCAGATTAACTTTTTGCGTGTTAAAATTAACGTGTACAATTTGCAAATAAATAAGATGCATAAAATGTACATGTTTAATTCTCTTTGATGTGATATTTGTCGTCTATTTTCGGTGGTGTCAATAGTGCAAATAATAAAAAACATTGTTATGAAAAATTTAAAAAAACTTTCGAGAAAAAGACTTGGAAATGTAAAGGGTGGTGATGAGGGATGTTCTTATAAATGCTGCTCGGATAGAAACCCTCAAATATGCAGCGGTTCAGTGACGGTTCCTATAGAACAATCGGGGAGTGTTTCTTGCTCTTCAGGATCACATTTAGTAGCAGTTTAATTTTGAATGAATGTTAATCTATACAGCTAATAATTTTTATTGGCTGTATTTTTTATTTCTACAGTCATAAATATGAAAAATATTATACTATACATGTTCATTTTTACACATGTTTTACACGCTCAGAGTAAAAGATTTATTTATGAATATAAATATGTTCCGGATTCAACGGATAAAGCAAATATACTTAGAGATCTGATGTTTTTGGATATAACAAATCACGAATCATTGTTTTACAGTCAATATAAGTATAGTGAAGATTCTATATCAATTGCAGAAGCAAAAAAAGGAAAATTTTATATTCCAAAAGCAGATATAATGTATAAAATAGAAAAAAAAGCAAGTAAAGTTTTTTTTAAAACGATTGATTATGGCATTGGAAAAATAAAAGTAGAAGATAATCGAAAAATAAATTGGGAAATTCTTCCTGACAAAGAAAAGATAGGAAAATTTACAGCGCAGAAAGCAAAATGTAGTTTTGGTGGAAGAAAATGGACAGCATGGTTTACTGTTGATCTTCCAATTCAGGATGGTCCTTATAAATTTAATGGACTTCCTGGCTTAATCGTGAAGATTGAAGACTCTACGAATAGCCATAAATTTGAGTTAGTTGGTATCAAAAATATTGAAAAAGATATTCAATATCCTGAGTTATCTGCAAGATCTGACGAGCTATACTTAACACAGGAAAAATTTATTGAATTGTTTAAAAAATACAGAAAAGATCCGGCTGCTGAAACCAGAAGGTTATATATGATGGGTAGGATTCCGGACCAGAAAGATACTTCTGGGAATTCTCGGACAGGTTTGGAAATTGTAAGGGAAGTAGATATACAAGCAAAGGAAAGAATTAAAAAAGATAATAACATTATTGAGATCGACTTGTTGGAATACAAATAAATCTTCTGAAATAAGTATAAAGTTTTAATTCAAACCGAACTTTCCCTTATTAAAATTAACGTGTACAATTTTAATACATATTGCAAATAGCTATTTGTACACAAAATACGCAATTTTAATTCTCTTTATTGTGACATTTGTTGTCTAGTTTCGGTGATGTCAATAATGGCAAATAATTATTTAAAAAAACATCATGAAAAAAATTGATTTAAAAAAATTGAAAGGAAGCTTGTCCAGAGATGAGCAGAGAATGATTAAAGGAGGCTATATAAAGCCCGATAATGGCGGAAGTATGGGATGTGCCTGTACGAATGCAGCATGTGCAAATACCCATAATGGTAATGGAGATTCGTATTGCAATGGTACTTTTTGTTGTGGATAATAAATGAGAATCCTTTAAAAATGGCAACAGGAAACTGTTGCTATTTTTTTGAAACGTAAAAAATGTATTACTATGACACTCAAAAGTTATACTGCTGTTATCAATTACCTGGACTATAATAGGATATATATTGACCGTGATGAATTTGGACTTCAACTTGAAGGACATCCTGACTTTCCTAGTCTTTTGGCATTTTCTGATGCACTAAGCTTCTTTAATATTGAAAATTATAGTTACAGAATAGATAATGATGAAAAAGATATTTTACCTGAAGATTTTTTGGCTTTGGTAGAAGGAGAACTGGCTCTTGTAAATAATAAAAATAATCAACTTACAATCAATGGTTCTCCTGCACATGATTTTTTTGGAAAATGGGAGAATATAATACTTGTTGTAGAAAAAGATAGAGAATTCCCGGGTGCAAAACCAAAATTTGATTATACCTATATTAATTGGGGAGTTTTTATAGTGTTATTTCTATTTCTCTTGGCATATGACTCTTCTGATTTGACTTTAAAATTAATCTTTGTAGTCACTTCTTTAATTGGGTTCATATTTGCCTATGAAGCCTACAGAAAAACTCATGGAAAAGGAACATTTATTCCGGTTGGCGTATGCAAAAGTGAGTACCTGAATACAGATTGTGATATGGTTTTTAATTCAAAAAAATGGAAGATTTTTAACACAATAGACTTATCTGAAATTTCATTGCTTTTTTTTACCAGCCAACTCGCTTGTTTTGTTTTATTCTCTCTTTCAAAAAATATAGAATTCTTTTTTAGTGTCTATCAATATGGATTATTTGCTTTTATACCAATAGGATTTTTATCCTTATTTTATCAGGTATTTGTTGTTAAAAAATATTGCCCGGTATGTATGATCATTATAATTTGTGTAATTATTCAATTAATAGCTTCTAATATCATTTCTTTTGATCGTAAAAATATTGGTATAGGTACTACAACCTTATTTTTAATCGGGTTTTTCAGCTCATTAATACTACTGTTGAATTTGAGAATGAAAAATGAGAATGCCCAGAAAAACGAAAATATCATTAAACGAAATTTGAAATTCAGACGAAACTATTTGTTTTTCAAAAACAATTTGTCTTTGCAGAAAAGGTTGGTTAATACTGATTTCTCCGGTGCTTTTGTCTATGGAAATGACAGGGCGGATCGAAATCTGACGTTTGTTACCAATCCATTTTGTAAGCATTGTAAAGAATTTTATCCTGTCTTCCTCAAGTTGGTTAAGAGGTATGCTGACGAACTGAGAATTAATATCTTCTTTGATATCGATCTTAGCAGAGATGATCAGGATAATAGAGCCGTTCATATTAATCTTACCAATATATACATAAATAGTGAGGATAAAACAGAGTTTTTAGAAGCTCTTAGTAATTGGTACGACGTGCAGGGGTATAGTAAAAACAAAAACGGATGGTATAAGAAATACTCTAAATACTTCGAAAGTTCAAAAGCAGCTCTTAACCTATTAAAAGGCCATGAAAAATGGGTGAGAAGTAATGGGGTACATTTTACTCCCAACCTTTTCCTCAATGATATGGAATATCCGCTCCAGTACGAAAGAGCAGATCTGGAATACTTTATTCCTGAATTTTTATCTGAAAATTAAAATCAACTATGAAAAGCCTATTATTTATATTGCTGGGAACGGTGATGTTTTTTTCCCAGAACAACAGGTTCATTTATGAAATGAAATACAAAAAAGATTCAACGTTAAAAGATATTACCATAGAGAATTATTATCTGGATGTCACAAAAGAAGATATAGCTTATTATAACAGACTGAATTATATTAATGATTCAATATTTAGTGCTACCGGGCAATATACACCTGGTAGGCTGACTTCTTTTCTTATCAAAAAGAACAATAGCAATGTCTATCAAAACTATGAATATATCGGGGATGTAAACTTTTATAAAATATCTGAAGAATCCCAACAACAATGGAATATTACGGATAGTGTAAAAGTTTCCAATAATCTCCGGCTTCAAAAAGCAACGACTACATTTGGAGGCCGGAATTGGGAAGCATGGTTTACTAAAGATATTCCAATCCCTTACGGACCCTATAAATTTAACGGATTACCAGGATTAATTATGGAATTATATGATACCAAAAAGAATTACCGTTTTAATGTCATTAAAAGTGAAAAGATTTCTGATGATTATAAACGTAATTCATTAAATGCTTCCATATCCAGGGCAATTCCTGTGACCCTGAAAGAATTGAATAAACTGAAACTAGATCTTTATTCCAATCCCTTTAAATATGTATTGAATGGAAATTTGACCATGCGCGAAGGGCAGAAATTGTTGTTGGATGATGGAACCGTTTTATCCAAAGAAGAATTAAAACCTGCAGAAGATAGGGAGCGGAAAAAAATAAAATCCTTTAATAACCCTGTAGAATTGGATAAGGCGGTTAAATATCCTTAATGAATGTGTTTATAAAGAATCCCTTTCAGAAGTTCTGAAAGGGATTTGTAATTTATATTAACGGGTAATATTATAAGTTATTCAAGATGAAATCAGTCATCTTTTGATACAATTGTGGTCTTGTCTGTCCTCCAAAGATACCGTGGTTTTTATCCGGATAAGCCATGAAGTCAAATTGCTTTTTGTTTTGAATCAACGCTTCAGATAATTCCATAGAGTTTTGGAAATGAACATTGTCATCAGCCGTTCCATGAATTAAAAGGAACTTTCCTTTCAATAAATTAGCATATTCTGTAGGTGAGTTTTTATCATAACCATCAGGGTTTTCCTGAGGTGTTCTCATAAATCTTTCAGTATATACAGAATCGTAATATCTCCAGTTGGTTACCGGTGCTACCGCAATTCCTACTTTGAAAACGTCGGCTCCTTTTGTCATTGCTAAACTTGTCATATATCCTCCGAAACTCCATCCGAACATACCAATTCTGGTCTTGTCAATATAGGACTGATTTCCGAACCATTTTGCAGCGGTAATCTGATCTTCAATTTCGTATTTACCAAGGTTCATGTACGTTACTTTCTTGTACTTTGCTCCTTTGTAACCTGTTCCACGCCCATCTACACAAGCAACAATATATCCTTTTTGTACTAGGTGATTAAACCACATGGCATTCCCGTTATCCCACGAATTGGCAACCTGTTGAGATCCCGGTCCGGAATATTGAAACATGAATAATGGATATTTCTTATTAGGATCAAAGTTTTTAGGTTTCATTACCCAGGCGTTCATTTGATCACCGGCAGCATTAGGAATAGTAATGAATTCTTTTTCAGTAAAATTATCAGCTTTTAATTTCTGTAACTGATCATTATTATTCTGAAGCTCTTTTACGGTCTTACCATTTCCGTCTTTCAATACATAAGTGTATGGTTTTGAGGCTGTAGAAGAGGTTTCAATAAAATAATTATAATTTTTGCTGAAGTTGGCAGCATTATTTCCTTCAGCATTCGATATCAATTGAGACTTTCCGCTTTCGATATTTACCTTAGAAACCACTTTATTAATACTTCCTTTCTCAGTAGTCTGAATATAAATTTCTTTGGACTTTGGATTAAAACCATAATAATCAGTTACCTCCCAGTTTCCTTTAGTAACTTGCTTTTTAAGCTTGCCATCTTTGTCATACCAATATAAATGACGGTTTCCATCTCTTTCAGAAGACCAAAGAAAGGAATTGTCTTCCAGGAACTCTAAAGTAGGACTGTCGGTATCAATCCACTTTTCATCCGTTTCAGTAAAGAGTTTCTGAACGGTTCCTGTTTTAGTATTGACTTTCAAAATGTCAGATGCGTTCTGGATCCTTTCAGAAGTAATCAGAACCATTTCGTCAGGTTTTGCCGTTTGGAAAACATTAGGAATATAATAGTTTTTGAAAGAACCTAAGTTCAGTTGTATTGTTTTTCCACTATCAAGACGATATAACTGTGCTGAAACCACAGAGTTTTTTTCTCCTGCTTTAGGATACTTATAGCGCATTTCAACCGGATAAAGGTTTTTACCATAGATAGGAATATAGATTTCCGGTACCTGGCTTTCATCAGATTTTACAAAAACAATTGCATCCGAGTTTTTAGTCCACTCATATTGTTTTGCGTGTCCGAATTCCTCTTCATACACCCAGTCTGCCAATCCGTTCAGAATGGCATTTTTTTTACCATCATTACTAATCTGTGTAATTTTTCCTGAAGTCAGATCCTGATAAAACAAATTGTTATCAACAATGAAAGCCACTTTAGTAGCGTCTGGCGAAAAACTAGGCTCCTGTACAGGTTTTCCGTCATTCAGACTCATTGTTTTTCCTGATTTTAAATCCTTTACATCAAATTTTCCAAGGAATGAATGTCTGTAAATAGGTTGTTTTCCTACCTGTAAAAGTATTTTAGACTCGTCATCAGAAAAAATATAACTTTCAAATTTTCCATCCACAAGATTTCCATCTTTCTGGGAAGTTTTGTAGTTGTATTTAGCAATTCCTGTGGGTTCTATGACAAGGTAGTTCTCACCGTTTTTCATGGATGTGATCCCTGCAATGCCTTTGCCACGGTAGTATCCTGAATATATTTTGTCTAAAGTGATTTCCTGAGCCGATACATTATGAAATGCAGCCGCTATAGTAAGAGTTAAGAGTAGTTTTTTCATTTCTAGCATTAATCAATTTCAAAGATAATAATTTTATTAAAATGTGTAAAAAAGCTTTTCAAATATAATTTTTGGCAAAAAAATTGAATATAATTAAGTATAATCAAATCAAATAATAATTATGGAAACGAATGCCTATAACCAAAAATTGAACCGTTACGTATTGAACGATCACATTGTTTATACTGGTTTTTCCAGCTTTAAGGATGCTGAAGAATGTGCCCATAAAAAAGGTGGAACATTAGTGGAAGTGGGCTTTAAGGATGGAAATGACAACCCCGAAATCACAGATGAAGCAGGTTTAATTGAAAAAAAACTTCATTATTATGTGTATGCAGGGGAAGAATATAAATTTATCCATTCTTCCGATCCGGGATTTAGAAAGTATGCTGAAGAGCTGCAAAAAATAAAAGCCAAAAATGATAAAACAAGCCCGGATGAACGGTATTTTGCTAATTTCGAAATTGAAAACATAGAAGACCCGATTATTGTTCTCAAAAACGATCATTTCCAATCGGTAACTTCGAGAGAGCGTTCAAAATATTTGAAGCACGCCAGAGTTTATGAACTAGGGGTATCCCTGCCAAAATCTTAAAAAAAATCTGATCATGAGCAAAACGAAATATTCAGACAAAGCTCAGGACAAAGTAGGAAAAGTGATGCACGAATTCAAGGAGGGGAAATTGAAATCTTCTTCCGGTAAAAAAGTGACAAGCAGAAAACAGGCTGTAGCCATTGGTATTTCTGAAGCAAGAGAAAAAGGCTTAAAAGTGCCTGCAAAGAAAAAAAGTAAATAATTAATTCTCAATAAAAACCGCCTGATGAAAGCTTTCATCAGGCGGTTTTGTTGATCGTCATACAAGTGAAAATTTTACTGCTTCAGTTCATGATAAAGTAGTCTGTAATATTCATCAGCCATCCTGTCACTGTTAAAATGATCTTTTACATCATTCATGGCATTATACTGAATCTTTCTCCATTGATCCGGATGATCATAATAGGTTGGAAGAATTTCATGTTCAAGGATTTCATATAATGTATTTAGATCATAATTGTCCTGTTCATAAATACTCATATTCATATAATCTGCCTTAGGGACTACAAAAGAGTTTTCTCCATGTTTTGCGAATTCAGGTATCCAGCCGTCATCTGTAGATAGATTTACTGAACCATTCATAGCGGCCGTCATTCCGGAAGTTCCTGAGGCTTCCCGTGGTACTCTTGGATTATTGAGCCACAGATCTGAGCCTTGTTTTAGAGATTTACTTAATGACAATTCATACCCTGTAAGAACAGCCATGTTTTTGTGATTTTTGCTTTCTTCAACCAATGTATTAAATGTAGAAATAGCAGAATAATCCATTGGATAAGGCTTTCCTGCCCAGATAATCTGTATCGGATATTTTGGATGATTTAAAAGTCTGTACAATCTTTCCTTATCATGCAGAAGAAGGTCAGCGCGTTTATAGCCTGCAAATCTTCTGGCCCACACAATGGTAAAAATATTGGGATTAAATAAATTTCCTGTCTGATCAGCGACAATACTGAATAACTTTTTCTTTAAATGCTTTTTACGGTAATCAAAAACGGTTTCGTCATTTTCATCTTTTGCATTGTAAAGAGGTTTATCTGCCCAATATTTGAATTCCTGGGCATTCGTAATAGAGGTGATTTCACAGAGTCCCGGATATTTGCTCCACATCGTTCGAGAGACTTCGCCATGAAGCTGAGAGACTCCGTTAGCTATTCTTGCCATCTTCAGGGCACACAGGGAGTGGTTGAAACGATCATCACCAGATCCTTCAATGCTTTTAATTTCCTCCATGCTATATCCTGAGAAATAGGACATATCATAGCATAATTTCAGATTATGCTTTTCGTTTCCTGCTTCTTCCGGGGTGTGGGTAGTAAAAACCAGTTTTTCTCTCACTTTGCCCAAATCACCGTTGTATTTTTTTAATAAATAAAAGGCAGCGGGAAGTCCATGGGCTTCATTGAGATGGTAAACCTCCCTTTCAATATTCATTTCATCCAATAACTTAGCACCTCCCTTTCCTAATAAAATATATTGTGCAAGTTTTGTGGACTCATTGGCATCATACAATTTGTGACAGATGGTTTTGGAAACATGATCGTTTTCCGGGACATCAGTAGAAAGTAAAAACATAGGAGCCGTATTAAACGTTTCCGGATTCAGGTACCAAACTTTTACCCAAACTGGTGCACTGTGAATTTCGATTTGAAATTTTATGCCGGTATCTTCCAGAAAACTATACATTTTCTTTGTCCAGACCGGCTGTAAAGTCTGATCATGGTTTCTTGCCTGATCATAATAACCAAACTTCCAAAGAATGCCGATTCCTATAAGATCTTGTTTCAGATTATAAGCACTTCTCATATGAGACCCTGCCAGAAACCCGAGACCACCAGAGTATATTTTAAGTACTTGCTCTATAGCAAATTCCATAGAAAAGTATACTGTTTTTTTTGAAAATTGGGGATTGATGTTGTAAGGTATTTTAAAATTCCTAAAATCCATAATGTTGATTTGTGTTAGAAACAACAAAGGTATCAATAATGAAAATAAACTTTACATTAATTAATTGATAAATAAATAGTAAAACTGAATATTGGATTGTTTTTTTACTTACCTTTAATAGGTAAATTTTTGATTATCAAAAACTTTTAATGGTGAAAGCCAATGGCTACATGTGTTCTTAATTAAATAAAAAAATCACACATGAAAAAGACATTTTCTGATGAAGATCTGATTAAAAACCTAAGTTTATATTATCTGAACAGGCATTTGAAAAAAAAGCCTATAGAAAAGTATCACCGTACTATAGATGAATCCCCGCTTCATGATCGTGAAAAATACAGAAAGAAGTCGGAGATTCTTCTTCTCAACTCTTTTATGCATCATTTTCCCGAAGTAAAATTTGAAAACCTTACTTGCGAAAGCCCTGACTTTATCGCTAAACTAAACGACAAAAAAATCGGAATAGAACTTACCGAAGTGATTAACCATCTGGAAATGAAAAAGGTGGAAAGTACTTTAAATAAAATATTCCGTCAGGCAGAAATATTATTAGAACAAGAGGACACTACGAAATATCGTGGTGTTTATTTTTTAGAATTCCATCCAAATGTAAAATTTGATAATCTGGAAGTACAGCAGGAAAATATCATTAATATTTATAAAAGTATCAAAAAAAATAAACCTGTTGGATGTGTGAAAAGCGTTAGAAAATCCTTCCACAGAAGAAATGTATTTATCACTCATGAATATAGTATGAATCTTTTTGATGAATTATGTTCCGAAAAAATTCTCGAGTTGATCGAAAAGAAAAATGAAAAGTTTCCTTATTATGATACATCTGTTGATGAATGTTGGCTGGTCATTGTGTCTGATATGAATTCTATTGCTTCAAGATATACCTTTATTCAGGATAAGGAACACTTAAAAGAGGTAAAAAGTCCATTTCATAAAATTTTTCACCTTGAAAATCTATGTGGGAATATTACAAGTATAAAATAAGCCTGTTTAAAAGGTGTATTATGTAATGAATCAAGCTTTATATTTAGAATACTTCAAATAATTTTGAAATATATTATTTGTAATTAAATTATAGGTATATTTGGTATATGTTGGCAGTCAATCAGATCACAACTAATTCAACCATAAAAACATATATCTATGAGAAAACTTTTACTTTTTATCTTTTTTTCGGTATTCCATACTTTTTATTCTCAGCAAGATTGTGCCACAGCATTGGCTGTATGTGGAAATTCAAATATTACGTATAGCCCCTCAGGATATGGGAATATTAAAGAATTGGAAAACTCCGGAAGTTGCATAGACTCTTCAGGGGAGCATAATTCGATTTGGTATAAAATAACCATTGCGACCGGAGGAACACTTACATTCGACCTTGTTCCCAATAATCCCGGTGCAGACTACGATTGGGCTATTTTCGGACCTAATGTAAATTGTGGCAGTTTAGGATCTCCGATACGCTGTAATGCCGCTACAGTGGTGGGAGTGGGAGCAGCCACCGGGCTCAATATGACAAGTACAATTACCAATGCTCTCGGAGGTTCTCCTACACCTTATTGTAAGTATATGGATGTTTTGCCCGGTGAAACCTATTATTTATTTATAGACAACTGGGTAAGTGCTACGAGTAGCATAACAGCTCCGTTTTCTTTGACGTGGGGAGGAACGGCAACACTTGCTTCTCCGTTTACAGATCCAAATATTCAGCTGTATCCGTTTATGCCTCCCGGAATTCCTGCTGCAAACCCTGCTGACCCCAGAGAAGTAGTGATTTGTGGTCCTACAGAGCTATTCGATTTTTCTTTACTTACTTCCGGGATTCTCAATGGGAATCAACATTTTGGAGTAAGTTATCATGCAAGTCAAAATGATGCTTTAACAGGTAATAATCCTATTACTACGCCACAAACAGTCAATACAACCACGGTGTATTATTATAGTATCAGTTATACAGATGCAACTAATCCTAATAACCCCCTCAACAAATGTAAGCAGGTGGGAGCCTTTAAATTTAAAAACGGAGCTATCACAGCTAAAAATGCGATATTGACTGAATGTAACAATAATAATGCAGGAACTGCAATTTTTAATCTCACAACGGCTGATCTGGGAACAAATCCAAATGCAATAGTAAGATACTTTCCGAGTATGACTGATCTTAACGCTAATACAAATGAGATTACAAATCCTACTGCTTTTGTATCAGCGGAAGGAATTATTTATGTGAAAGTAACTTCCGAGTTTGGATGTAAAGCTATCGCTCAGATCAATTTAAAATTCCATCCCGCTGTGGTTGTTAATGATTCCGTACTGAGATCCTGTGCTCTGGAAACCAACCTTTCCACAGGAATTTTTAATCTTGGAAATGCCTCTGTAACAGGTCAGACAAATCCGATCAAAAAATATTATCCATCCATAACAGATGCCATCAATCAAACTAATGAAATTTTAAATTTTAACAATTATATTGCTCCCAATGGGGTAGTGTATGTAAGAGTCTCCAATGCTCAGGGATGTTATAATGTGGCAAAGATCACATTGGTGGTTATTGCGCCTGTGTATTCAGAGATTCTTAAAGATAAAATCATCTGTGCAGAAGCTAAAACTACGTTAGACGCAGGTCCTGGATTTAAAAGCTATGAGTGGAGTACCGGAGCAACAACGCAAACCATTACTGTAGGAATAGGGAACTATTGGGTAAAGCTTAAAACCGGGGAATGCGTGATCACGCAACCGGTAAAAGTATACGCTTCTGAACAACCGGTTATTTCTATGGTTGATATTGGAAGTACGACGGTTACGATAACTGCAATCGGAGGAACACCACCTTATCAATATTCAATGGACAATATAATCTGGCAGGATTCTAATATTTTCAATAATGTGGCAAGAGGTGATCATAAAATATATGTAAAAGATTCCTATAATTGTGATCCTGTAGTAATCGGAGTTGTAGTGCCAAATCTTGTCAACGTCATTACCCCGAATGCTGATGGCATCAACGATGTAATTGATTATTCAGCATTGGCAGGTAAGCAGAATCTTGTGATGAATATTTTTGACAGATATGGAACCAAAATTCACCAGTTGGACAAGTTGAGCGGATATAAATGGGATGGTACCCAGAGAGGAAGAAAAGTGCCTACAGGAACTTATTGGTATTCCGTAACGTGGAGCGAAAATGATAAAAATAGTACAGCCATTAAATTCACAGGTTGGATACTGGTTAAAAACAGAGAATAATTGTCAATAAAATACATAGATAAAACCACTTCTAAGAGGTGGTTTTTGTCTTTTTTAAATTTTACATTAGTGGTTAAAATAGAGAAAATGAAAGACCTGTTTGTAAAACGTTTTGAATATTATAAATCGCTTGGTGATAAAGCATTTAAACAGCTGTCTGATGAACAAATATTCTGGCAATATAATGAAGAAAGCAACTCAATTGCAGTTATTGTAAAACATATTGCCGGAAATATGCTCTCAAGATGGACAAACTTCCTTACAGAAGATGGTGAAAAATCCTGGCGTCATCGCGATGAAGAATTTCTCAACACTTTTAAAACAAAAGAAGAAGTTCTGGACTATTGGGAAAAAGGATGGAAATGTTTATTTGAAGCTTTGAGCCAAATTAATGACGAAAATATATATTCAACAATTTATATAAGAGGAGAAGCGCATTCTGTTATTGATGCAGTCTTCAGACAGTTAGCTCATTACCCTTATCATACTGGTCAGATTGTTTATATTGCCAAAATGATGAAAAATGAAGAGTGGAAAACACTTTCCATTGCCAGGAATAAATCTCAGGAGTTTAATAATGAGATGAAAAATAAAATTTCAAAAGATGTAACGGATGTTAATTCTTCCCCTGTATGTTTTCAAAACAGCCCCGAAGTAAGGGATGAATACAAGCAATAGACTGAATCAATCTTGAGTTCTTATTAAAATTACTATCTTTGCACCCATAAAATTCAGGAGTAACACATGTCTACTTTTCAAAGAACTGCCGCGTATCATACACTTGGCTGCAAATTAAACTTTGCAGAAACATCTACTATTGCCCGTCAATTAACAGATGCAGGTTATGATAAGGTAAGTTTTGATGATAAAGCAAATGTATATGTTATCAATACATGCTCGGTAACTGAAAATGCTGACCGTGAATGTAAACTTCACGTAAAAAGAGCAATGAAAGCCAATCCTGAAGGTTTAGTAGTGATTGTTGGTTGCTATGCTCAGTTGAAACCTGAAGAGATTTCACAAATTGAAGGTGTAGATCTTGTATTGGGAGCTAAAGAAAAATTCAATATTCTAAGCTATCTTGATGATCTGGAAAAGACAGAACATGAAGGGATTGTTCATTCATGTGAGATTGAAGAAACAGATTTCTTTATCGGTAGTTACTCAATCGGGGACAGAACCAGAGCTTTTCTGAAAGTTCAGGATGGCTGTGATTATAAATGTACGTACTGTACCATTCCGCTGGCAAGAGGGATTTCACGTTCCGATACTATAGAAAATGTTCTTCGGAATGCCACAGAAATTGCAGCAAAAGATATTAAAGAAATTGTTCTTACAGGAGTCAATATTGGAGATTATGGAAAAGGAGAATTTGGAAACAAGAGACATGAGCATACTTTCCTTGATCTGATCTCGGAGCTTGATAAAGTAGAAGGGATTGAGAGAATCCGTATTTCATCCATTGAACCCAACCTGTTGAAGGATGAAAGTATTGAGCTGGTTTCCAAAAGCAGAAGCTTTGTTCCTCATTTCCATATTCCGTTACAATCCGGAAGCGATGATTTATTGAAAAAAATGAAACGTCGTTACCTGACTAAACTTTACAATGACAGGGTAAACAAGATCCGTACGGTGATGCCTGACGCTGCTATTGGGGTAGATGTTATTGTCGGATTCCCGGGAGAAACAGAAGAAAGGTTCATGGAAACGTATAATTTCCTTAACGAACTTCCCATCACTTATCTGCACGTATTTACTTATTCTGAAAGAGAAAATACAGAAGCAACTACTATGGATGGTGTAGTTCCGGTAGCAGAAAGAAAAAAACGTAATAAAATGCTGAGAATTCTTTCTGAAAAGAAGAAAATGGCATTTTATCAGACCCAACTCGGAAAAACACTTCCTGTACTTTGGGAGCATGAGAATAAAGACGGAAAAATGTTTGGCTTCACAGAAAATTATGTGAGAGTTCAGAAAGACTTTGATCTTGGCTCCGTTAATCAAATTGAATTTCTAAATTTAGAAAAAATCCTGTCAGATGGCACGGTTTCAGTGCAATCTTCTTACCAAAATTTTTTAGCAAAAGCATAGGCTCTTTGCAAAATTTCCACTAAATTTATTTTTAAACTTTAAAATACTACATTCATGAGAGATAAGTTTTTATCTTGGGGAATTGTATTAGTCATTGCTACATGGATTATAGCAATACTGATCAGAGCGCATTATTGGATACCGACGCTGTTATCCGCTATCTATGCATTGGGAGTATATAATGCTTACCAATCGAAACATGCTATTTTGAGGAACTTCCCGGTTCTGGGGTACTTCAGGTACTTTTTCGAAAGTATTTCACCGGAAATGCAGCAATACTTTATTGAAAGGGAAACAGACGGAAAACCTTTTCCAAGAAACCAGCGTTCTGCAGTATACAGACGAGCTAAAAACTTAAGTGATACAGTAGCTTTTGGTACACAATTGGAAGTGAATCAAAGAAAATATGAAGGGATCAAACATTCTATTTATGCGAAGTCACCTTCAGAAGAACTTCCAAGAGTTTGGGTAGGAGGAGAGCAGTGCACACAACCGTATCATGCTTCTCTGTTGAATATTTCAGCAATGAGCTTTGGTGCATTAAGTGACAGGGCTCAGATTTCACTGAACAGAGGAGCAAAAAAAGGGAATTTTTATCATAATACCGGAGAAGGAGGGATTTCTCCCTATCATTTGGAAGGAGGTGATTTATGCTGGCAGATTGGAACCGGATACTTCGGATGCCGAGATGAAGAAGGTAAATTTAACCCTGAATTATTTAAAAAATACTCAACTCTTCCCAATGTGAAAATGATTGAGATAAAATTGTCACAGGGAGCGAAGCCAGGACACGGAGGGGTGCTTCCGGGAGTTAAAAATACTCCGGAGATTGCTGCTATCCGTCACGTGACACCCGGAATGACCGTGATTTCGCCGCCATCACATACTTCTTTCTCCAATGCTGCCGGCTTATTAAAGTTTGTACAGGAGTTAAGAGAACTTTCAGGAGGTAAACCGGTAGGCTTTAAGCTTTGTATAGGAGATACTAAAGAATTTGAAGATATCTGTGTACAGATGAATGTTCTGAAAATCTATCCTGACTTTATCACCATTGACGGTGCAGAAGGGGGAACAGGAGCTGCTCCGCCGGAGTTTTCAGATGGGGTAGGAATGCCTTTGGAGCCAGCCCTGATATTTGTGAACAGAACTTTGAATAATTATAACGTAAGAAATAAATTAAGAGTTATAGCCAGTGGTAAAGTTCTTACCAGTCTCGACATTTTAAGAGCCATTGCAATGGGGGCAGATATGTGCAACAACGCAAGAGGATTTATGTTCTCTTTAGGGTGTATTCAGGCTTTGAGATGTAATTCCAACAATTGCCCTACAGGAGTGGCAACACAGGATAAAATGTTGATCAAAGGACTTGATGTAACGGATAAAAGCGAAAGAGTATATCACTTCCATAAAAATACCCTTCACACCTGCAATGAACTTATTGCAGCTGCAGGAAGAAGTTCTTATGAAGAAGTAGATGCCACTATGTTTATGAGAGGAGATGAATTTGATCATCTTGCAGATTTATACTTCCCTGATATTTTAGGAAATGTCAAACAAAAAGCCAGATCTTAAGAAAGCATAAAAAAACCGTCGTGAGACGGTTTTTTTATTGTATGTTTTTATTGCTGTTGTTCTGGTGTTTGAGCTTGATCAGCTGGTCTGTCTGATCTTCCGTAAATCTGGAAGTTGAACACAAACGATCTGTTTCTGTAAGACATTGTTAAATAAGGATAATGTGGGTTTCTTGCAAAAGCAGCTCTGGAAGGTACAATGATGACACCTTGTAGATTATAGGGAGTTTCACTTGGTAAATTATTGAAAGCACTAAACTTTTGTAATGCTTCTCTGAATCCCGGTATCTGGTAGTACTTTGCTTTTTTTGCATCTGCCAATGTTGCATCGTCCATTACTTTTTTCTTCACATAGTAATACATAGGATCAATAGAAGGAATGGCATATCCGTCTATTGTATTAAAAAAAACAGCCTGAGAGGCAAATGCTACTTTTCCGTCCGTTTGAGCAGCCAGATAAGAATACCCTCTACCCATGATTTTAATAACATCATCCGTTTTAATTGTCTGAGGGGAAGTAGTTGGCTGTGCACCCTCTCTCATGATGTAGATAGTTCCTGAAGGTAATGTCTCATACGGTAATGCAGATAATTTTTTCTCTTTATCGTCGGCAGTATCAGTCGCACTGAAAGGTTTTATATTCCCTTGTACATCAAGATAGTTTTCGTCCATAAATTTCTTAATAGACTGATCATCATAGCTATCCTGAGTAGCAATGTCCGCAGGTTCCTGATAGCCTACCACTTCATCATCTTTTTTACATGCAGAAAAGCATAAAGATCCTACAAGGGTATATAAAAATATTTTTTTCATTTCAAAAAACTTTTAATTACTTTACAAATAATATAACGGCAAAAGTATAAAAAATTATGAGAATAGATAAATTTTTATGGAGCATTCGTTTTTATAAAACAAGAAGTATTGCAACAGAGGAGATTAAAAAAAATAGAGTTTCTATCGGAACCTCTGCCGTAAAGTCATCTAAAGAGGTAAAAGAGGGGGATGTTATCAGGATTCGTAAAAATCAAATCGATTACAAAATAAAGGTTATTCAGATTCCTAAAAGCAGAATAGGAGCAAAATTGGTTCCTCTTCACATTCAGGATGTGACCGATAAAGAACAGTACGAATTACTGAAACTTCGTAAAATGTCACAGGATTACTATCGAAATAAAGGGGAGGGAAGGCCTACCAAAAAAGACAGAAGAGAAATGGATGATTATGTAGGTAATGATATTGCTTCAGATTTTACAGATTGGGATGATTTTTTTGGAGAAACAGATGATGATACAGAAGTTGAAGATTAAAACCGAAATAATAGAAAAGCTCTAGGGATAGAGCTTTTCTATTATTTCGTTGACAATATCTTCCGGTTCGCGGGAATCTGTTCCTACCGTAAATTGAGCTTTACTATAAAACTGATTTCTTTCAAACAGGTGTTTAGCAATGAACTCCGGAAGATCTTCATCAGATATATTGGCAATTAATGGTCTTTTTTCTTTCTGCTTAGACAGTCTTTCCGTTAAAGTACCCACTGAAGTTCTTAAAAAAACACTTTTTGAATTATGGTTAATAATCTCCATGTTATTATAATAAACAGGAGTTCCTCCGCCCAGGCTTAATATTACATTTTCTTCAGAAGCCAGTATCTCTTCAAGGGCTTCTCTTTCCAGCTTTCTAAAATAAATTTCTCCCTTTTTTTCGAAGATCTCGGGGATCGTTAATTTATTCTTTCGGGCAATCTCTTTATCGAGGTCAATTAATTTAAAATTGATTCTTTCGCTTAATATTTTGGAAATGTGAGATTTGCCACTCCCCATGTATCCGATCAGTGAAACTATCATGAATTTTTTTTAAACAAATTTGCGAAAAAGTTTTGAGATAAAGAAAAAAGTCATATCTTTGCACCACTTAAAACAAGGGACATTACTTCAATGAAACTTGATGAGTAAGTGACCGACTCGGTAGCTCAGCTGGTAGAGCAATACACTTTTAATGTATGGGTCCTGGGTTCGAATCCCAGCCGGGTCACAAGCAAAAAAAATTACTGGATTTTTGTAATTTTTATTGCCTGCGTGGTGAAATTGGTAGACACGCCATCTTGAGGGGGTGGTTTCCTAAGGATGTGCTGGTTCGAGTCCAGTCGCAGGCACTGCAAAGAAAATTTAATAATTAATAGTGAAATTTATTTCATTTTAATTGTGGCCGACTCGGTAGCTCAGCTGGTAGAGCAATACACTTTTAATGTATGGGTCCTGGGTTCGAATCCCAGCCGGGTCACAAGTTTACTGAAAAGTAAATTTTTTTCATATTAATATTTTGTGATTTGGTGTTTCAAAGGCTTCCTTCCGGAGGCCTTTGATTTTTGTATTCAAACTGAAAGAACATAAAAATATGAGCGATATTCGTATAACCGGTAAGGATGAGCACGCATGATAGTAGTGGTGATATTGCAACGGGAATATGCTCTGCAGTACTGTTTTTCTCTCCATTGGTTATTGGGCCGGTTGCTCTTATTATTATCAATCAAAAAAAACTCTGACAGTCACCATCAGAGTTTGTATTTTATAAAATATACATATGGTAAGGTCTTAGTCTAAATGCATATTGTCAATTAATCTTACCCCATCCACAACGACTACGATAAAAGCTCTGAAATTTCTGTCTTTATAGAAAAAATCAGTTTCCTGTAGCGTTTTTTCATCTGCTATTAAAAAATATTCCAGTTTCATCCCCTGCTGATTATCAAAAATATCTGTAACTCTTTCTTTGATTTCAGGAATACTGATTGTTCTGAACCAGTCATTTACCTTTTCTAAAGTTTCATAAATGATTTTTGAGGCTTCCCTGCGGTTCTCATGTAATCTTTGGTTTCTGGAGCTCAAAGCCAGTCCGTTGTCTGCTCTGTAGATAGAAACTCCTTTTATTTTGACCGGAAGTTGTGTTTTCTCAACCATTTTCTTGATAATAGCAAGCTGTTGAAAATCTTTTTCCCCAAAATACGCATTGTCAGGTTGTACTTGTCTGAAAAGTTCTTCTACGACAGTTCCTACTCCGTCAAAATGCCCCGGTCTTGATTTTCCTTCCATTTCATTTTCCAGTCCATCAAAATCATAATGCTTGCTTTCTGCTTTTTCAGGATATATATCCGTTACTTCCGGAATATAAACTGCATCTACCAGTCCTGAATTTTCAAGAATTAAAATATCTCTGTTGATATCTCTCGGATATTTCTCAAGATCCTCAGGATTGTTGAATTGAGTGGGATTTACAAAAATTGAAGAAACAACAAGGTCATTTTCTTTCCGGGCTTCCTCATAGAGAGAAAGATGGCCCTTATGAAGCGCGCCCATCGTAGGAGCAAAGCCGATTCTTTTTCCCATTTCCTTCTGTCTTTCAATGAAATCCTTAAGGACTTTACTGTTTTTAATAACTTCCATAGTTTATTTTAATACTAATTCAAAATTACTAAAAATATCACATAATAATATGTGTTTTTAATAATTTGAAAAACGAAAATTTCGTAAAAAAATGTTAATTAAAATAATGTTGGATGTTTTTTTGTAATTTTGCACATTAAAGCATTTTTACAAAAATTAGATAGAAAGTTTATGCCGAATCAAAAAATACTGTACATTACTACAGAGATGTATCCATATCAGGAAGATACAAATATGGCTGCAGTGGTAAACAAAATGGCACTTAAGATGCACAATGAAGGCAATGATGTAAGAGTTTTTATGCCAAGATTTGGACAAATAAGTGAAAGGAAATTCCAACTTCATGAAGTGATCCGTCTTTCAGGAATGAACATTATTATCAATGACCTGGATCAACCCTTAATCATTAAAGTAGCGTCTCTTCCGGGGGAAAGACTTCAGGTATACTTTATTGACAATGAAGAATACTTCAAAAGAAAACAATACTATGTTGACGACGAAGGAAATCCTTTCGATGACAATGATGAGAGAGCTATTTTCTTTGCAAGGGGAGTTATTGAAACCATCAAGAAGCTGAACTGGGTTCCTGATGTAATTCATCTGAACGGATGGATGTCTTCTTTTGTTCCGATTTATCTTAAAACTTATTACGAATCAGATACTTACTTCAAGGATGCGAAAATTGTTCTTTCTCTGTACAATGAGAAAGATGCAGATCTTGATAAAAAGATCGATGAAAAGTTGAAATTTGATAATATTTCAGGATTAAAAGCGTTAGATAACCCAACAATTAAAAGTTTTGTTATCGAAAGTATGAACTATGTAAATACTGTAGTGAAAGGAGATGAGTTTCTGGATGAAGACCTGGATGAGGCTTTCAAAGAAACTGCTACTCAAAAATCTGAGTATCTTGATGTAGATTCTATAAACCAACTTTATTAAAAACACATTTTTAATGACTCATACTCTTAAAAGGACCTTTGCCATGCTTTTACTGGCGATTTTCGGAAGTACAATCCTTTATAACTGTGAACCGGATCCTGACTCTCTTGGAGAGCAGCTGTTTAATAATGATGCAGCAAACGGTGCGGAAGTTTCATATCCTGTTATAGCATACAATGTCAACAATAACGATTCAATCAGAAGTGATGCATCCAAGCTTATCAACTCACTGAACACAACAGGTGGTGGAATCTCTGTTGGAGTATTGGGCGCTTTTAAGGAATCTCAGTTTGGAATGCAGAGAGCTTCTTATGTTACACAGTTCAGAATGCCTACCGATAATTTTGATTTTAACGGTCCAAATGCAAAAGTAGATTCTGTGGTATTGGTATTAAGAACTCCTGCTAATACGGCTGATGATACCTATTATATTAGTGATTCAATCAAAGCACCGGGAGCATATGATAAAAATGACTTCCCGGTAGGTGACGAAAAAGTAGCCGTTTCAATTGAGAAAAAATCATATCCTGTACGTAAATATGGTAACTACAAAACCATTAAATCAATGAAAATAAACGTACATGAAATTACCACCTTCCTGGATACCAATACAGAAAGCCTTACACGTTCCAATCTGAGTGTTGGTCTTGGTGAATTGTTGGGATCAGGTACTTTTGATGGAAATGTAAGTACTGTTACCGTTACGAAAAAATCTGATAATACCAATGTATTTACAGGTAATTTAGGATATAGAATAAAGCTTGATAATACAGCCTTCTTCCAAAACCGTATCATTGCTAAAAAAGGGAAGCCTGAGCTTCAGGATGCCTCAAACTTTGTACGATACATCAAAGGGCTTAGAATTTCTACAGAAAATAATGACGGCTATCTTTTCCAGTTTGCACCGGATGATATGGAATTGATTATGTATTATAAATATGATGTAACCAACAATGGAGTAGTAACTCATCCGCAGACGACATTGAAGTTTAGTATGGGTAGCCCTAATGCCCATGTGGGACAATATGAATATGACAGAACGGGATCCAGTGTTTCTACAGCTTTGTCAAGTAGTGACCCTGTGGGTGGTGATGCCAAGCTTTATGTACAAGGAATGGGTGGACCATCTATAAATGTGAAGATTCCTGATGAAAGAATTGCAGATCTTAAAGCTTCATTTGCAAAAGATAAAATCGGTATTGTAGGAGCGCGAATCAGAGTATATGTAGATCCACAACCTCAAAGCTGGACCAATCTTGCTAATCCGATAACCGGAGATCGTAAGTTTACCCTTGTTCCGATGATTACAAAAGATGGAAAAATAGATCTTACTCAGTTCACATCAGATGCATTAAACGGATTTAATGTTTATACTTATAACAAGTCCCCTGAGTATTATGACTTTGTGATTACAAAGACCCTTAAAAATATTATTGAAGGAACAGGTTCAGACGATGATAAGGTAAACAAACCTTTCCTTATCAATCTAGGTGCATTTGTAAGAAATGCTTCAGGAACCGCTGTTGGTGCTAAGTATACGTCCAGAGCATTTGATATGAGCAGAGCTGTGCTGACGGGTACAACTAAAGATGCGAATCCTAACAAAATTCAGTTGACGGTTACGTACGCGAAGAAAAAATAGAACACAATAAACAACACTAGACAAAAATAAATATGTGCGGAATAGTAGGATATACAGGTTTTCAGGATGCTTATGATATTGTAATCAATGGGCTTAGAAGACTGGAATACAGAGGATATGACAGTGCCGGAATTGTTTTAGAAGGTCCAGACAATAAATTGGAGGTAGAAAAAACAAAAGGCAAAGTTGATGATTTGGTGAATATTTCGAAAGATTTAAAAGGGAAATTTAACATTGGAATGGGACATACACGTTGGGCAACTCACGGAGTACCAAGTGACAGAAACTCCCATCCACATTTGTCAAATAATGGTAAAATAGCAATTGTACATAATGGGATCATTGAAAATTATGATACCATCAAAACAATGCTTACTGAAAAAGGTTATACTTTCAAGTCAGAAACAGATACTGAAGTACTGGTGAATTTAATCCAGTATTTTATGGAGCTGAACCCTGAAATTGACTTCCCGACTGCTGTAAGATATGCATTGAATGAAGTATATGGTGCCTATGCAATCACAGTACTTCACGAAGATTATCCGGGGGTCTTGGTGGTTGGAAGATTAGGATCTCCTTTGGCAATCGGGATTGGTGATAAAGAATACTTTATTGCTTCTGATGCCTCTCCTTTTGTAGAATTTACAAAAGAAGCCATTTACCTAGAAGAAGGGCATATGGCAACAATTTCTCTTGAAAATGGAGTAGATATCAGAACAATTAATGATAACTCAAAAATCGAACCTGAAATCCAGCAGCTTAAATTAAGTTTGGAGCAAATAGAAAAAGGAGGTTACGAACATTTCATGTTGAAAGAAATTTTCGAACAACCTAAGTCTATTCATGATACGATGAGAGGTAGACTTCTTGTAGAGGAAGGGGTTATTAAAATGGCGGGAATCTGGGATCATGTTGAAAGATTCAAAAATGCCAACAGAATTATTATTATAGCTTGTGGAACTTCATGGCATGCGGGGCTTATCGGAGAATATCTTATTGAAGAATATGCGAGAATTCCTGTTGAAGTAGAATATGCTTCCGAGTTCAGATATAGAAATCCTATTATTACAGATAAAGACGTTGTGATCGCTATTTCTCAGTCAGGAGAAACTGCAGATACAATGGCTGCTTTGAAATTAGCAAAAGAAAAAGGAGCATTTATATACGGTATTTGCAATGTAGTAGATTCTTCTATTGCAAGAATTACAGATGCGGGTTCGTATACTCACGCAGGTCCTGAAATTGGGGTAGCTTCTACAAAAGCTTTCACTGCACAGCTTACCATTCTCACGCTTATAGCATTTAAATTAGGAAAACATAACGGTAATTTAGGGAATGCAGACTTTATGAGTCTTATTGCTGAACTTGATGCTATTCCTAAGCGTGTAGAAGAAGTATTAAGCTCCACTCACGAGCAAATTCAGCAGATTGCAAAAGATTTTGTAAGTACTTCGAATTTCCTTTATTTAGGAAGAGGATATAACTATCCTGCAGCTTTGGAAGGTGCTTTAAAATTAAAAGAAATTTCCTACATCCATGCAGAAGGATATCCGGCAGCAGAAATGAAACATGGCCCAATTGCATTGATAGACGAAAACATGCCGATCGTTATCATAGCTCCTAAAAAAGGACACTATGATAAAATTGTGAGTAATGTTCAGGAAATTAAAGCAAGAAAAGGAAAAATCATTGCTGTTGTTAATAAAGGTGACCGTCAGGTCAGCGAAATGGCAGATTATGTAATTGAAATTCCGGAAACCTCAGAATGCTTCTCTCCGATTGTGGCTTCTGTGCCTTTACAGCTGCTTGCATACTACATTGCAGTATATAGAGGTGCGAACGTAGATCAACCGAGAAACCTGGCAAAATCTGTAACTGTGGAATAAAAAAATGTTGTAAATAAAATAAATTTAGATTTCTTCCGTTATTTCAAAAAAAATCTTAAAAGTTTCTTAAAAAAATTATATATTTACGGCTTAATTATAAAAATTAACATGAAAAGGATATTTCTTTTATTATTGTCTGCGTCGGTAGCATCGGTATCTTGTTCAGGTGGTGGCAGCTCTTCTGTAGGGAAGCCTGGAACAAAAGGAGAATTGATACCAAGAGAAAAAACTAAATCATTTGTTGCGGAAAGACCATACGGAATGGTCGCAATTCCTGCAGGTTCATTTGTTGCTGGTTTAGCAGACCAGGATCCAACAAATACACCTGAAAAAGCATCATTGAAGACTGTTACTGTTTCTTCTTTCTTCATGGATGAAGCAGAAACTACCAATGCAGAATACAGGGTATTTATCAATTATGTAAGAGATTCTATCGCGAGAACTTTACTTGCTGAAGCTGCCGGAGAAGGTGGTGACGAAGGCGGACGTAAAGGTGCTGCTATAGGAGATTATGCATACCTTGCTAAAAAAGAAGAAAATTTAACGCCTTATCAGGAATATATGGAAGGCCAGGGTGGCCGGGATGACGGAAGTTATGACGCAAGCAAAAGATTAGACTGGAAAATTCCTTTACACTGGAGTACAACAAAATATCCGGATGTAGAATATGCAGAAGTTTTAGAGTCTATGTATTTGCCGGCTTCTTCCAGAATAGGAAACGAAAGAATTTTAGATGTAAGTAAGCTTAAATATACTTACCGTTGGGGAGATATGGATGCTGCACTTGCAGATAACGAAAGAGGAGCAAATTACCTTAAAAGCCAAAGTATCGCGGTATATCCCGATACTACGGTTTGGGTAAAAGATTTCCACTTTGCTTACAATGAGCCATTATTTGAACAATATTTCTGGCATAAAGCGTACAAAAATTATCCTGTAGTAGGGGTAACCTGGGATCAGGCAAGAGCTTATTGTAACTTCAGATCTAAATTGAAAACTGACTACAACGAAAGTTTAAAAAGAAAAAAACAAAGACCATTGCAGTTTCGTCTTCCTACAGAATTCGAATGGGAATATGCTGCAAGAGGTGGAATGCAAAATGCTACTTACCCTTGGGGAGGTCCATATTTAATGGATGACAGAGGTTGCTACCTGGCAAACTTCAAACCTAAGAGAGGTAATTACATGGAAGACGAGAAAAAAGGTACTTATACATATACAGCTCCAGTTAAGAAGTTTAAGAAAAATGGATTTGGGTTATTTGACATGGCTGGAAATGTTTCTGAATGGACAGAATCTGCTTATAACAATTCTTCATACGGATTCTCTTCTACATTAAATCCTTCTACAAAAGATAAAAAGGATTTGAAAAAATCGGTAAGAGGAGGATCTTGGAAAGATATAGGATATGCGCTAATGACAGGAGCAAGAGATTGGGAGAGAAAAGATTCTGCAAGAAGCTATATCGGATTCAGAACTGTACAGGATATTCCTGAAGCAGCTGTTAAACCAAGAAGAGTTAACAGAAATTAACCAGACAATTATTTTCAATACAATTTTATTTAACATTAAAAAAACTAACTCAATATGTTTAAGACGAAAGATGCTTGGATGAATTTCTTCTATTCATTCGGTGCTGCAATTGTAATTCTTGGAGCTTGGCTTAAAATTACTCACATTACCCTGGGACCTATTAATGGTAATATTGCTCTTACAGTGGGGCTTATTACAGAGGCAATTATCTTTATCATTTTTGCATTCGACCCTCCAAAATCTGAAGAATCTTATGCATGGGAAAATGTTTACCCTGAACTATTAGATAAGCATGCTAACCCAAACCCTTTACATTCTAATGTCTCTTCCAGAAATAACAATGCTGCAGCTCAGTTTGCTGAATTGGAAAACTCTCTTTCTAAGAAATTAGATAAGATGCTTGAGGATGCTAAATTAGATGTTCAGTTATTTGATAGATTAAGAACTGGAATTGATAAATTTTCAAATTCAGTAGATCAAATCAACCAAACTGTGGATGTATCAGCTTCAACTCATAAATATAATGATCAGCTTAATAAAGCTGCCCAGCATATGGAAAGCATGAATGCTTTATATACAATGCAACTTGAGAATGGTAAAAAGCAATCTGAATACGCAAACAAGTATGTTGCTGATATGCAGAAATCCGCAGAGCAATCTGAAAAATTCAACCAAGAGCTGCAAGGTTTAACTTCTAATCTGAATAACTTAAACAGAGTTTATGGTGGTATGTTAACCGCTATGAAGTCTTAATTCCTAACCATTTCTAAATTTAACTACTTAATCAAAAAACAAAGAAAAGAGAATGGCACAAGGAAAACAGACCCCTCGTCAGAAGATGATCAACCTGATGTATCTGGTGTTCATCGCGATGATGGCCCTCAATATTGATGCAGAAATCATCAGATCATATTATGACTCTACCAGAGCATTAAATGAAACAAGAACTTTAACAGAGAAGAAAAACGAAAAGATCTTTGAAAAAACACTTGAAGCTAAAGCGCAGCAAGTTCCGGATACTTATGCAAAACCTTGGGAGGATTACAAAGTATTAAAGAATAAAATTGATATTTTAGTAAAATCAGCTCAGGATATTAAAGTTTTATTAAATAAACAATCTGAGTTTCACGACAAAGATCCTAAAACAGGAAAAGATGTTGATGTAAGTGAAAATTTTGCGGCATTGAATAACAATGAAGCAACTACTGAATACTTCTTTAAAGAAGGAGATGAAAACTCACCTTCAAATAATGCATTAGAATTAAAACGTAAAATTGATGATGTAAGAAATTATATCAATGCAACTTTTGGTAGTAATCCACAGCTTAAAGATTTAGTAGAAAGAGCCAATAAGTCTCTTATTGCAGAGTATCCTAAAGGAAAATCTCCAAATGAAAAGACTTGGTTTCAAAATAAATTTTATCACCAACCTCTGATTGCTGCAATTTCTAATCTGGAGATTATCCAAAATGATGCCAGAAATGTGCAGTCAGATGCATTAGCTTTATTACTTCAGGAAAAAGTAGATGCGAATATCAAATTCTCCAGCTATGAACCAATCATTTCCGGACCTACAGATATTCAGGCTGGTAAGCAGGCTGAAGTGAAGGTAATGTTGGGTACTTATTCTAATAGTAATAAGATTAACATTTCAGGAGTTAGCAGACAAGAAAATGGTAAAGGTATTATTCCAATATCAGGTGCCGGAATCGGAGAACATAAATTGGGAGGAACTATTACTTTAACAGATGCTTCAGGTAAGCCACAAAGTTTCCCTTGGACGCATACTTATAATGTAATTGCAGGACCTAGAGAAGTAAAGCTTGAAAAAGGCTTATTGCTTTCTGCTGATAAAATGAATGTAATGTATAGAGGACTTGAGAACCCTGTTTCAGGATCAATCTTGGGTGCAGACAATTCTAAACTTTCATTATCAGCTCCGGGAGCTTCTGTAAGAAATACCGGACCAGGTAAATGGATTGTAAAACCTACAACAGGTACAACTGTTAAGTTAACATTATCAGGAATCGATCCTTATGGAAAATCAGTATCTCAGGTATTTGAATACAGAATTAAGAATGTACCGCCACCTCAGGGGCAGATGAGAGGTCAGAATGTATTGTCGATGCCGGCAACTTCTATCCCGAATCAGTCTGTACAGGCAGCTATTCCTGACTTTGATTTCCCTGTTTCATTTACTGTAACGCAATTTATGGTAAGAGTACCAGGTAGGGCAGCATTATTAATCCACGGTAACTCATTAAATGATGCAGCAGGATTAGTGAAGAATCTGAGAACCGGAGATGTGGTTTCAATCTTTGATATTAAAGCAACAGCTCAAGGTTTAGAAGGACAACAGATTAAAAATATTACTCCTATATTAATTAATGTTCAATAGGACTAAAATTGTAATTTATTATGAAAAAATATATTAGTACCCTTTTAGTATTAGTTTCGGGATTTGCTTTTTCCCAGACTATTCTGAACGCTTCTTCTCCAGAAGAGTTTAGAAAGATGAGAGAGGAGAACAAACAAAAAGTTGGTGATACTATTATAGATAAAACAGTAAAGCCTCTTGAATATGGATTTGTTGAAGATAAAGATATCCTTAAAAGCATGTTTGTTTGGGAAATCATAGATATGAATGACAAAATCAATCAACCATTCTATTATGACAATCCGGACGGTCTTCTTTCTACTCCTACAAGATCTTTATATCAGTTATTGCTGGATGCAGCATTAACTGGTAAAATAGAGCAGGTGTATGATGATGAGAATTTTACCATCAAACTTTCTCCTGAAGGAATTCAGAAAAGATTGGAAAAAGTAATCATCAATGATGCGGCTATTGATATCCTGAACTCAGGAAGACAATTAACCGAACAGGAGAAAAAACAATATACAGACGTATTTAAGACGACTACTGATAAAGTAAAAGTTCTTAAAATTATGGGAATGTGGTTTGTTGATAAGAGAGATGGGCAGATGAAATACAGACCTCTTGGGATTGCAGCTATGGGACCAGATCCTGCAGTACAGGGAGTTATCGGACCTGATGGAAAGCCTATCGCCGGAAATGACGAACTTATTGACTTATTCTGGATTTTCTACCCTAATGCAAGAGATATCTTAGCAAACAATTATGTGTTCAACAGAAAGAACTCTTCTGCAGATTTGTCTTTCGATGATATCATCAATGCTAGAAGATTCTCTTCGGTAATCTATAAATCTTCAAGCGGTTTAGGAGACGGTACTATTAAGGATTATATCCCTAAAGATGCTGATGATCAGATCGATGAGAGTGACAGAATCAAAAAGCAGATTCTTGAAATGGAAAATGATATGTGGAATTACTAGATTTCACTTGATATTTATACAAAACCTGAGTATTTTTACTCAGGTTTTTTTTATGAAATCGTTTTTTGTTTATTACCCATCAGTAATCAATGACATAGGCGATAGCGTATGACCTTTAAATAAATGAAATTTCTCATATGAAGAATGTAGATTATATTATTGTAGGAGATGGCTATGCGGGGCTTTTTTTTGCCCATCAGCTCATTAAGAATAAGAAATCATTTGTGATCTTTTCTGAAGGAAGAAAAAGTGCTTCTCAGGTTTCAGCAGGAATTATTAACCCTGTTGTTCTTAAGAAATTTACCACATTCTGGAAAGCACAGGAACAGATCGATTTCCTTAAAGACAGTCTCAAAGAAATAGAAGCATATACAAGGAAGAATTATCTTATTGAGGCTTCCATTCATAGAATTTTCCATGATGAAAATGAACAGAAACTATGGCTGAAAAAATCAGGTACCGAAGAATTGTCAGGTTTTCTTGATGAAAATTTCGAGCATTTAGATATCGTAAAAAACGATTTTCAGGCGGGAAAGGTTACTCAGTCTGCCAGGCTTGATGTAAATGGATTTTTCAAGGGTTTATTTGAGTATTTGGAAAATAACAATTTTTTAATCAAAGAAAAGTTTGATTATACTCAGTTGGATCCCACCGGATCATCATATAAAGATTTGAATTTTAAAAATATTATTTTTTGCGAAGGAATGGGAGTGAAAGATAATCCCTACTTTTCAGAAATTGCTGTGGTTCCCAATAAAGGGCATCATATAAAAGCGAAGCTTTCCCAGCCGATTCCGGAAAACATCACTATTAAAAAGAAGCACTTCTTATTTCCCACCGGAAACGGACTTTATTTTTATGGTGGAACCTACGACAGAGATCAGCTTCATCACCATATCGATGATTCAGCGGTCAATCAACTGGTCAACGGACTTTCTGAGTTCTATCCCTATGATTTTGAAGTGGAAGAAGTGCATTTTGGCTTCCGCCCTACTGTAAAAGACAGAAGGCCAATTATTGGAAGACATGCAACATTAAATAATTTGTATGTCTTTAATGGAATGGGGGCCCGTGGTATCCTGAATGGATGCTATTTCTCACGCGATTTATTCCGTTTCATTGAAAACGATATCCCTTTGCATGAAGAAGTGTCATCAAAAAGGTTTCAATAGCATATCTTAGTTAGAGATTCAAAACCATAAAACTTATGGACGTAAATGTATTAGGTATCATTGCCGGTTTTCTTACTTCGGTTTCGATGATTCCGCAGCTTGTGAAGGTTATCAAAGAGAAGAATGTGGAAGATATTTCTCTGGTCATGCTTCTGGTTCTTATTTCAGGACTTTCGCTGTGGGTCTGGTACGGGATAAAAAAAGACGAAATGCCTATTATTTTATCCAATGGATTTGCTGTTCTGGTCAATATCAGCCTACTGATCTGCTATTTTATTTACAATAAAAAGAACTAAAGTTTAACACAAAAAAAGACGCCTCAGAATTGAAGCGTCTTTTTTTTATTTAATTGAAATACGATTATTGAAGAACAAATTTAGCTAAAGGAGCCATTCTTGCTTTATTTAAAGTGAGTGTATTTCCATTGACAGAGTAATTATCTGCTGAAAGTAAAGCTTTTGTGAATTGATTTTCAATATCCAGATCCTCACAAGCCATCATCGTAGACATCCCCTGATTGAATTTAATTCTCATCACATCCTGTTTGATCTCAAAAGTACCTCCTAATCCATTACAACCGGCATGACCTTCATATCTCATTCCGTTCAAATCAAGTTTGAAATGAGGATTGTTTTTTGGATTTTTCAATTCAATAGGTTTCCCGTTAAGCTCTGTAAGCTTCCAGGTCTTTCCTGTAATATCTGTAGTGGGTTTCTGCGCAGTCTGTGTGTTACAAGAAACAAGGAATACAGCAAGGAAAAGAGCTGATAAATAATAATACAAGCTTTTCATAATTTTAATTTTAAACATTTGTTTAATATATGCTAATATGATGCCATTTTAGCGGGGCCCGATTCTTTTTTTGCCTGTTTAAGATGAAACAGAACCATGTCGACATTTTTCTTTAAAAAAGTGATATTGCCTTTAATTTCAGAGTATTGGTACTCTTCATTGGAAGCAGTATACTCAGGTAAAGCATCACTTTTTTTAAGATCATAAGTTTTGCCGTTTAAGTGTATTGTCGCTGTATTTTTGGTTTGGTTGATGGTGACTTCTATTTTTTCACCATAGCTGTCGACATATACGTTTTTGGAAATGTTATCCGTATTTTCAGGAGCAGATGCTGTTATACTTTCCGCTTCCTTGCTCGGATGTTTACACGCTGTTGAGGAAAAGACTGCCAATCCGATAAGGATAGGGGTTAATAAATTTTTCATAGTGATAAGTGATTTTAAAGTGTTTCATGAATTACAGTGTTAATGCTATATAAAAATACGAATATTTTTAATAAAAATATGTTAATTTTAGATAAACTAACAAAGTGCTTTTATTGTATGGCTGTGTAATGCCCATCATAAAACGCTTTTCATGAAATCGAAAAAATAATAATAATTGTTAAGAATTCGGGATTGAAACAGTTAGGAGTATGTATGAGGGAAGTTATTTTTCAATCGCATAAGTAGTTGTTTTTTCATTGTTCATTTGTTGTTGTACTTGCGGCAAAAATAATTCAAAAATAAGAGAATAACAATAGCTGTATGTTAATAAATTGAAATCATGATAAAAGTTAGTTTCTAGTCGTTATGTCGTTCTTTAATAAGTGATTAGTTTGGAATAAAATTCTTTTAAAACGACAAAATAAATTACTTAATTATTGTTGATCGATACAATGACGAAGATAAAAATAGGGGCTTTGTTTTCCGGATCTGTTTTCATTTTTTGTTTTAAAATATATATAAGCAATGTTTGATTTTTATTAAATTATCTGGTTCAGGTTATTTAAATATTCGTTAAATTTTGTTAATCTATTATGATTATATGATAATGTAAATGTACATTTGCAACTTCAAAATGAGAAACTACATCGTATATTTTTTAACAGGTCTTTTTCTGCTCTTTGTAGTAGAAAGCAGGCTTAATGTTAAAACACTTCGTAATGATTATTCCGGTCAGGTTTCTCATCATTTACCCAAAAGGGCCAACCGCCTTAACCAGACCTTTGAAAAGCTTTCCATTCAGCAGGTAGCAGATAATGTAGATAATTCTTCGCTGGAGCTTGTTGAAAATGATTTTCAGTTATCTGATATATTACAAACAATCGCTGTATTTGCAGGTGTTTTTAACCTTATTTACATTTTTGGTTTAAAAAGCTATAAGCGCTTTAGACAGGATATTCATGGTTTCGTTTTTGGTTTTACAACCAAAAGGTTTATTCTGATCCGCTCTATAAGAATTTAAATTTTCAATTTTTCTATTGATTTTCTACCTGTTGCAAGGTGGAAATATTTTGCGTTGTGTATGCAGGTAATCATCACTTCGTCCCTCTCTTTTATTACCATTTTTTATTTCTATTCAAAACATTAACGATTTATACAAACTCTAGAATTATGATGAAAAGAGTTGCCTCAGGCATTGCACTAAGTATTCTCCTATTGGTGGTTAGCTGCAACAAGAAAAAAGAAGAAAAAGAAGAAGCTTCGGTATATCCCGTGACTGCTCCTGTAGTGATGGATACCGTAATCCATAAGGAATATGTAGCCCAGATCCAGTCGGTAAAGAATATTGAAGTACGGGCTCAGGAAAAAGGATTCCTTGAAAAAATATTTGTCGATGAAGGACAGTATGTACATGCAGGACAAACATTATTCAGAATTATGCCTAAACTGTATCAGGCAGAATTATTGAAGGCAAAAGCAGAGGTAGAACAGGCTTCCATAGAATTGAAAAACGCCACTACATTGGCCGGAAATAATATTGTTTCCAAAAATGAAAAAGCAATGGCTAAAGCAAAACTGGATGCTGCCAATGCAGAGATGAAGCTGGCTCAGATTCACTTATCATTTACGGATATTAAAGCTCCGTTCTCCGGGATTATCAATCGACTTCCTCTGAAATTGGGAAGCCTGGTGGATGAGGGAGATTTGTTGACTTCATTGTCTGACAATACCAATATCTATACTTATTTTAATGTTTCAGAACCTGAATATTTAAGCTATCAGACGCATGTAGCTGACAGAGGTACGGATCAGGTATCATTGATCACTGCCAATGGTGAAATCTATCCTGAAAAAGGATTAATTCAAACCATAGAAGGTGAATTTGATAATGAAACAGGAAATATTGCTTTCAGAGCAAAGTTTCCCAATCCCAATAACCTTTTAAGAAATGGTGAAACAGGAAAAGTACAGATGACCATGCCTGTTCATAATGCTTTGATTATCCCGCAAAAAGCAACGTATGAAATTCAGGATCAGAAATATGTATTTATAATTGATAAAAATGGAACGGCAAAATCCAGAAACATCAAAGTAGCATATGAACTTCCGGATCTGTATGTAGTAGGGGCAGGACTTTCAAAAGGAGATCAGATTTTGTTGGAAGGGGTACAGAAAGTGAAAGATGACCAAAAAGTAAAAACAAAATTCCAGGATCCCAAAAAGGTTCTTCAATCATTGAAATTAAAAGCAGAGTAGTAGACTCTAAAATGAAGAAGTATGTTTAAAAAATTCATTCGCAGACCTGTTCTGTCTATCGTAATCTCATTGATTATCGTATTTTTAGGGATTTTGTCATTAGTAAAACTACCCGTGACTCAGTTCCCGTCTATTTCTCCTCCTAAAGTAAATATTACTGCCGAATATCCGGGGGCCAACAATGAACTCTTGATTAAATCTGTGGTGATTCCCCTGGAAAGAGGGCTGAATGGCGTACCGGGTATGAAGTATATGACTTCGGACGCCGGAAACGATGGAGAAGCTTCCATTCAGATGGTATTTGATTTAGGGACGGATCCCAATGTAGCGGCAGTAAACGTACAAAACCGTGTCTCTTCAGTAGTGAACAAACTACCACCACTGGTCGTACGTGAAGGAGTGAAAATTACCCGTGAAGAGCCTAATATGTTGATGTACATTAACCTGTACAGTGATGATCCTAAAGCAGATCAGAAATTCCTTTTCAACTATGCGGATATCAACGTAATGTCTGAGTTGAGAAGGGTAAGTGGTGTCGGATTTGCCGATATCCTCGGAACCAGAGAATATGCAATGCGTATCTGGCTTAAGCCGGACAGACTTACCGCCTACAATATTTCAGCTGATGAAGTGATGGAGTCATTGAATGAGCAGAGTTTGGAAGCTTCTCCGGGAAAAACAGGAGAAAGCTCCGGAAAACGGTCCCAGTCTTTTGAATATGTTTTAAAATATCCGGGGCGTTTCAACAATGAAAAGGATTATGGAAATATTATTTTAAAAGCAAAACCTGATGGTGAGTCTGTACGACTGAAAGATGTTGCAGATATTGAATTTGGAAGTTCAATGTATGATATTTATTCCACATTGAATGGTAAACCATCTGCTGCGATTACAGTAAAACAATCTTATGGATCCAATGCAAGTGATGTTATTAAGAATGTGAAAGCCCTGATGGCAGATCTTGAAAAGAATAATTTTCCGAAAGGGATGCATTATGATATCAGTTATGATGTTTCCAGATTCCTGGATGCTTCCATGGAGAAGGTAATACATACTTTATTTGAGGCCTTTATATTGGTGGCGATTGTCGTATTCCTATTCCTGGGAGACTGGCGCTCAACCTTGATTCCTGCACTGGCGGTTCCGGTTTCACTGGTAGGAACTTTTGCCGTCATGTCCGCATTTGGAATTACCTTGAATATGATCTCGCTCTTTGCTCTGGTAATGGCGATCGGGGTGGTTGTGGATGATGCTATTGTAGTAATTGAGGCTGTGCATGCCAAGATGGAAGAGAAACATCTCTCTCCTTTGAAAGCGACGGAAGAAGCCATGCATGAGATCAGCGGGGCTATTATTGCCATTACATTGGTGATGGCCTCCGTATTCATTCCGATTGCATTTATGTCCGGGCCTGTGGGAGTATTTTACCGTCAGTTCTCTATTACTATGGCCTCTGCGATTATTTTATCGGGAGTTGTAGCTTTAACGCTGACTCCGGCTTTATGTGCTTTAATCTTAAAAAATAATCACGGAAAAGCCAAGAAGAAAACTCCGGTGACCATTTTCCTTGATAAATTCAATACTATTTTCACAAAAGGAGCAGGGAAATATGAGAAGATACTGAATAAAACAGTGACGAAGAAAACCATCACGCTTCCTTTGTTACTGGCATTTTGTGCCTGTACCTTCTTCCTGAGCAACTCCCTTCCTTCAGGATTTATTCCTGCAGAAGACCAGGGGATGATTTATGCCATTATTCAAACGCCTCCGGGATCTACTCTGGAAAGAACAAATCAGATTGCCAGGGAACTTTTGAAAGAATCTGAGGACATTGACGGGGTTCAATCTGTTTCTTCACTGGCAGGATATGAAATTTTAACAGAAGGAACCGGATCGAATTCAGGAACCTGTCTGATTAACCTTAAAAGTTGGGAAGATCGCAAGGAATCTGCAGCAGAGATCATCGAACAGCTGGAAAAGAAAGCGAAGAATATTCCGGGAGCCAATATTGAATTTTTTCAACCGCCATCAGTTCCGGGATATGGAGCTGCCGGAGGTTTTGAGCTTCGTTTACTGGATAAAGCGGGAAGTGGAGACTACCACAAGATGGAACAGGTGAGTAATGATTTTGTAAAAGAGTTGAAAAAACGTCCTGAGCTGGGATCAGCATTTACATTCTATTCTGCAAGTTTTCCACAATATATGCTTAAAGTAGATAATGATCTCGCAGAACAAAAAGGGGTAACGATTGCGAAAGCTATGGATAATCTATCTACCCTTATCGGTTCAAACTATGAGACGAGTTTTATTCGGTTTGACAGACCTTATAAGGTGATTGTACAGGCGGGACCTCAGTATCGTGCCTTGCCAACAGATTTATTGAAGTTGTATGTGAAAAATGATAAAGATCAGATGGTTCCTTATTCAGATTTTATGAGGCTTGAAAAAGTATATGGATTATCGGAAATCACGAGACATAATATGTATAACTCTGCTGAAGTGAGTGGTACTCCGGCATTGGGGTATAGCAGTGGTCAGGCGATTAAAGCCATTCAGGAGGTTGCTGATAAAACCCTTCCGAGAGGCTTTGGAATAGACTGGGCAGGGATTTCAAAAGATGAAGTAAGCCGTGGAAATGAAGCCGTTTTTATTTTCCTTGTATGTCTGGGCTTCGTGTATTTGATTCTTTCCGCACAATATGAAAGTTTTATTCTTCCGCTTCCGGTTATTTTATCACTTCCGGTAGGTATTTTCGGAGCCTTTTTATGCTTGAAACTTTTAGGACTGGAAAACAATATCTATGCGCAGGTGGCAATGGTTATGCTGATCGGGCTTTTAGGGAAAAATGCCGTATTGATTGTAGAATTTGCCGTACAGAAGAAGGCAGAAGAAGGTATCCCTGTAGCACAAGCTGCTATTGAAGGAGCTGCCATCCGTTTCCGTCCGATTCTGATGACCTCTTTTGCATTCATTGCCGGGCTTATTCCTTTGGTGGTTGCTACAGGACCGGGAGCTGTCGGGAACAGGACGATTGGGACCGCTGCAGCGGGAGGAATGCTGATCGGAACTATTTTCGGGCTTATGGTTATTCCGGGATTGTATTATATTTTCGGAACCATTGCAGACAAATCGAGACTGGCAAGATATGAGGAAGAAAATCCTTTAACAGAACAAACTGAACCTTATGAACATGATGGAAAATTCGAAGACTAAAAATATAATCACCACCATTGCTTTATCTCTTGTTCTGGCAAGTTGTAAAGCCCCCATGGCGACAGTCATAAAAGACGAGGTAAAAGAAACAATACCTCAAAACTTCAATCAGGAAGAACAGCAGGATGCCAGCCAAAACAGCGGAACAACACCCTGGAGACAGTTTTTTACCGATCCTAATCTCGTAAGTCTTATCGAAACGGCTTTAAAGAATAATCAGGACTTGTTGATTACCCTTCAGGAAATTGAAATTGCCAAGAGTGGTGTTTTAGCTAAAAAAGGGAAACTGAGCCCTACGGTTTCGGCTTCTGTAGGTGCGGGATTGAAGAAAGCAGGTCGTTATACCAGTGAAGGAGCCGGTGATGCGACTACAGAAATTGAACCGGGAAGAGAAATGCCGGATCCGCTGGGGAACTTCGGAGGAGGCTTAATGGCCAACTGGGAAATAGATATCTGGAAAAAACTCAGAAATGAAAAAGAATCGGCCGTAGCTCATTATCTTTCTACTGTAGAAGGAAAAAACTTTGTACTGTCTAATCTTATTGAAGAGGTTGCTGATGATTACTATGAATTACTGGCTCTGGATAATCAGCTGGACATTATACAGCAGTATATCAAGCTTCAGCAAAAAGCGTTGGAAATTTCCAGAATTCAGAAAGAAGCAGCTGCAGCCACGGAGTTAGCCGTAAAGAAATTTGAAGCCGAGCTTGCCAAGTCAAAAGCAGCAGAATATACCATCCGTCAGCAGATTACAGAGAAAGAGAATGAGATCAACGCATTGCTGGGAAGGTATCCGCAACCGATTGTCAGAACAAAGGAAAGCTTTATGTCGACCATTCCACAAACTATTTATACCGGAATTCCGTCTCAACTTCTGGCAAACCGTCCGGATATTAAGCAGGCAGAACTGGAATTAAAAGCCTCGAAGCTGGATGTGGAAGCAGCAAGAAAAGAATTTTATCCTTCTCTGGAAATTTCTGCGACATTAGGACTTGAAGCATTTAAACCTTCTTATTTGGTTAAAATGCCTGAGTCTATTGCCTATAACCTTGTTGGAGAACTGGCCGGGCCACTGATTAACAAAAGTGCGATCAAAGCCAATTTTCAAACGGCAGATGCAAAACAGGTTCAGGCATTGTATGAATATGACAAGACGATTTTGAATGCTTATCTGGATGTAGCCAACTTAATGTCGAAAATTAAAAATATTGATCAGTATTATCAATTGAAATCTCAGGAAACAAAAGCCCTGGATCAGTCTATTGATATTGCGAACCAATTGTTCCGAAACTCCAGAGCAGATTACCTTGAAGTTCTGTTGAACCAAAGGGATGCGCTGGATGCTAAAATGGATCTGATAGAAGCCAAACAAAAGCAACTGAGTACGGTAGTGGATATCTACAAAGGCTTGGGAGGTGGCTGGAAATAAAACATCATAATTCAGTCAATAAACAGTTAATGTTTTGAGGGGGTAATTCTTTGGAGTTGCCCTCTTTTTTTTATTGCGTCACGTTTTGTCGTCTTCGGGGAGTATTTTTGATTAAGAATATGATGATGAGTACTAAGCTATTGATTGTGAGATTTGTCAGTATGTTTTGTACCACAAAAATGAGTAAATTTGCGGAAAATTAATAATTGAATGCCTCTCAAAAATAACAGACGAATGAAAAAACACTTTAAGATATCCCTTTGGGATGTATTTTTCCAGCTTACTTAGTATAAAAACAACGGTGTAAACTTGTATACTCAACGAGGTTTCCGGACTTTCTGAAAGCAAAATCCGGTTATTGTATACTATTGCATATAAAAATTACAATAAAAATACACAGTAGATTATTGTTTAAAATCGTAATTAATCCTATTTTTTCAAAAAACAAAACATATGAAAAAAATTTATCTCGGTGCATCTATAGTATGTGCAGTTGTAAAGATGTCGGCACAGGAAGTCCTCTGGCAAAAAGACATCAAATCCTCTACCCAGGATTTTCTAAGCCAGGTGACCACTACCATTGATCAACAGTATCTTATTACAGGGAGTTCTATTCAGGCCGGAAGCGGGAAGCTGGAGGCTGGAAGACCGTCCAACAACGGCTATGATTTTCATCTGGTAAAACTGAACCAACAAGGTGAACAGGCCTGGGAGAAATATTTCTCGGGAACCAACCATGACTATTTATCAGCTACCGTGACCACTCAGGATGGTGGTTTTTTACTAGCGGGAACCTCTTATTCCGGAAAGGGATTAGACAAAAAAGATGATTCCAAAGGCGGAGCTGATATCTGGCTGATCAGAATCAACGAATTTGGGGATGAATTATGGCAAAAAACATTGGGAAGTACGTCCGATGAAGAAGCCAGAGCAGTGATTCAAACCACAGATTTAGGATTCTTTGTGGCCGGAAATATCCAAAACTCATCCAAAGGCTATGGTTCAAAAGACGTCTGGATCACCAGACTCGACAAAGACGGAAAAGAACTTTCTCAATTGATTTTAGGCGGGAAAGGTCTGGACGAAGTTGAAAAGATGATTCCAACCAGAGATGGAGGAGCGTTATTGGGAATGTATTCGAGGAGTTCAGAGGTTCGTGATTCGGGTTCCGGGGTGCGTGATGCGAAGTCTGTTACTTCAGACCTGAATATCAAAACCCCGAATCCCGAATCCCGTTACTCAAAATCCAGCAGCAATTTCGGGGAAGGTGATTACTGGATTATAAAGCTTGACAAAAACGGAAAAGTAGAATGGGAAAAGAACTTTGGAGGGAAAGGCGATGATCATATCAGGACATTGGCTCTAACTTCTACAGGATTTGTCATTGGTGGTGAATCCAGATCGGAAAGATCAGGAAACAAATCCGTAGGCATCGAAGAAGGAACTGATCTATGGTTGATTGCCCTAAACG
>NZ_PPED02000059.1 GCF_002899825.2 Chryseobacterium phosphatilyticum | reverse complement strand
CCCCTCTGCTTCTGAGCCGGCGCCCGTCTCACCGCGCGATGGCGCGGATAAAGTAGACGAGCGCCGTGAAAGCGAGGAGGCTCAGGCCGTAGAGGGCCGCGAACCAGAGGATGCGGCGGGCGCTCAATGGTAGCTCGCCGCGTTCGGGTTCTCCTCGATCTTCCCTCGGAAGACCCAGTAGGCATAGGCCGTGTAGGCGAGCGTCAGCGGCATCACCACCGCGTAGCCGACGAGGGCGAATTGCAGCGCCGAGGTCGCGTTGGCCGCCTGCCAGATCGTGAGCTTGGGCGGCACGATGTAGGGAAACAGGCTGATCGCGAGCCCGAGGAAGCCGAGCAGGAACAGGGCGATCGAGAGAAGGAACGGCGCGACATCGCGCCCGTCCTCGATCGCCTTCCAGATGCGCCAGCAGACGAAGGCCGTCAGCAGCGGCACGGGCGCCACGAACAGCACGTTCGGCCAGGAGAACCAGCGCCACTGGATGTGGAGGCCGAGGAACGGCACCCAGGCG
>NZ_PPED02000058.1 GCF_002899825.2 Chryseobacterium phosphatilyticum | reverse complement strand
CCCTGGCCCCCCTGATCGGCGGCCGGATCAACGGGGCCCTCATCCGCGCCCATTGGCCCGATATCCTTCGCATCGTCGCGTCGCTGCGGGCGGGAACCGTCACGGCCTCGGTGATCATGCGCCAGCTCGCGGCCCATCCGCGGCAGAATGGGATTGCGACCGCGCTGCGCGAGATCGGGCGGATGGAGCGTACGCTGTTCATGCTCGACTGGATCGAAGACCCCGAGCTGCGCCGCTCGACCGGGCACGAGCTGAACAAGGGGGAGACGCGCAACAGCTTGGCCCGGGCCGTCTTCCTTCATCGCCTCGGCGAGATCCGCGATCGCACCTACGAGAACCAGCAGCACCGCGCCTCGGGCCTCAACCTGGTGGTCACGGCCATCGTCCTGTGGAACACCCGATACCTGGAGCGCGCGCTGGCCAGGCTGCGCGGCGACGAGTTCGTGCCGGCTCACCTGCTCGCCCATCTCTCACCGCTGGGCTGGGAGCATATCAACCTCACCGGCGATTACATC
>NZ_PPED02000057.1 GCF_002899825.2 Chryseobacterium phosphatilyticum | reverse complement strand
CATCTTCACCGCCGACGGCGATCTGGAACGGGCGAGCGAGGGCCAGTCGGTCACGCTGGTGCTGGCCGACGAAATCGACGCCTCGCGCGGCGCGGTGATCGCGACCTCGGACGCGCCGCTGACGTTGACCGACAGCCTCGACGTGCGCCTGTTCTGGGCCGCCGAATCCGATCTCGTTCCCGGCGCCAACCTGTGGGCGAAGGTCGGCACGCAGACCGTCAACGCGGTGGTGAAGGCGGTGCACCGCCGGATCGATCCGGAGACGGGACAGGCCGGCCCGGCCGACAAGCTCGCGGTCAACGACATCGGCGACGTAACGCTGACCCTCGACCGGCAGATCGCGGTCGATCCCTATGCCGAAAACCGCGACACCGGCAGCCTGATCCTCATCGACCGCGAGACCACGGACACAGCCGCGCTCGGCCTCGTCCAGACGGTCGTTGCGTCGGGCAAGGTCGCTCCGGCGCCGACCGCGTCTGTGACGGCTTCGGCGGAGCCCGCACGTAGCGGCGGTTTGCTGGC
>NZ_PPED02000056.1 GCF_002899825.2 Chryseobacterium phosphatilyticum | reverse complement strand
GTGCCGATGCGATCCGGGGCGAGCAACGGCTGATCCTGCAGCATCTTGCGGAAGAAGCGCTTGGCGGCATCGAGATCCCGATTGGCGGTGAGCAGGAAATCGACTGGATTGCCGTGCTTGTCGACGGCCCGGTAGAGATAGCGCCACTCCCCCCGCACCTTGATGTACGTTTCGTCGATGCGTACCGAGCCGCAGTGCGGTTTGCGGAACTGCCGCAACCGCTTTTCGATCAGCGGCGCGTAGGCCAAGACCCAGCGGTTCAGGGTGGAGTGGTCCACATCCATGCCGCGTTCCAGGAACAGCTCCTCGATGTCGCGGTAGCTCAGCGGGTAGCGCAGGTACCAGGAGACGGCCTGGACGATCAGGGCAGCCTCATAGTGCCGGCCCTTGAAGTCAGCCTTGGCACGCTGCTTCAGCTTCGCGGCGATGGCGGACAGGATCATGGGGTGGCCTCCGGGACTGGAGGCACCATGCGGGCTGCATGGTCAACGCGGGGTAAACGCTGCGGGTTTGCGACAGGCC
>NZ_PPED02000055.1 GCF_002899825.2 Chryseobacterium phosphatilyticum | reverse complement strand
CCGATCCGCTGGCCCACGCCGGGCGACAAGCTCTTCACGTCAGGCGGTCCGGACGACGCGATCCTGCGGCCGACGTTCGGGACCTCCATGCACATGATGGAGGAAGGATACCTTCGCGCTGCGGACGCCCTCGTCGAGAAGGCAACGACATGGTCTTACGAAAGAGACACTCTCGTCTGGCCAATCGTTTTCCTCTACCGGCAGTACCTGGAGCTCGTCCTCAAGGGCTCAATCGCAGAGTTCGGGCGCGACGCGGGCGTCGAGGCGAACTGGAAGTCGCATGACCTGACCTTTCTCTGGTCGGAATTCAAGAAGATCATGCACCATTGGGACATCCAGGACGAAGACAAGGCTAACACCACGGTTGGCAAGGTCATTGCGGAGTTCTCGCGCATCGATCCTTCCTCGATGTCGTTTCGCTATCCGATCACCCATGCTGGCGAGCCGATTGAACTCTCCGGCCACGAACGGCTCGACCTGCTGAGGTTGAAGGACGTCATGCGGGGCGTAGCCAACTTCATG
>NZ_PPED02000054.1 GCF_002899825.2 Chryseobacterium phosphatilyticum | reverse complement strand
GCCTACAACACCCCCTACAACGATCCGGAGAAGCCGGCGCAGCCCAAGCCGGCTCGACCGGCTTGGGCTGCGCCGGCTTCTCCGGATCGTTGTAGGGGGTGTTGTAGGCCTTGCGGATCGAGGCCCAGAAGGCGTCCCGCTCCGCATCGGTGAGCCGTGCGAGGCGAGCGTCGATGACCGCCATGGCCTCCGCCGCCAGGGCAGGCGTCTCCTCGACGGTGATCCAACTCTCAACGTTCATGACGGCACTCCGCAGGTTCGGACAGTCGGATAGCCAAGCTCAGTTAGCTGAAACCTGAACGCCGCATTTTCCGTGCCCGTTCCCGCAGGGCTGCTTTTACTTCTCCACAGGGCCGAGCTTTTCCAGCCAGGCTTCCGCCTGCCGGCGCACGTTGTCCGGTGCGGTGCCGCCGTAGCTGGTGCGGCTCGCCACCGAATTCTCGACGCCGAGGACCGCGAAGACGGCGTCCGTGATGCCCGGCTCGATCGCCTGCATGTCCTGGAGGGAGAGTTCCTCCAGGAC
>NZ_PPED02000053.1 GCF_002899825.2 Chryseobacterium phosphatilyticum | reverse complement strand
TCCCGCTGGAGATCGACCGTTTGGCGGTCATCGGTCGTTGACACCCGCATATATCCGACCAGCATGTACGACAAACCCTCGAAAGCATGTTTTCGAACACCCTATCAAAGCGACAGGGTTTGTCGATCGTTATGGGCTGAGGCGGGTATGGTTCGGCAAAAGCGCAGGTCCGGAGCGTCGCCTATCACCTGTTTGCCGACGCTGGCAAAATCGCCCCGCCGCGAGCTGGAGACCACCCGACAGCAGCCTCTCCTCCGCGTCACGCCACCCTGTTCCAGCTTTGTCCGCTTATGCGTATCAGGATGGGCGTTTCGTTCGTTCTGGCCTTCTGGGTCGGGATGCTCCGAACCTCTCGCCGGCCGTCATTGCCCGGCTGACCGCGGCCTGGGCGGACGAGTATGCCCGCTGGCAGGGCCGCGATCTCTCCGCACGCCGCGAGGGCTATGTCTGGGCCGACTGCGTCTACCTGCAGGCCCGGATGGAGGACCAGGCCGAGTGCATGCTCGTGCTGATCGGGGCGACGCCCGAG
>NZ_PPED02000052.1 GCF_002899825.2 Chryseobacterium phosphatilyticum | reverse complement strand
CTTCTACCGCGTGGCAGCCTTTCCCGGTGTCCTGCACGCGATCCTCTACGCGCGCGCCCTTGGCTTGCCGACGATTTATGAGATCGACGACATCGTCTTCGATGCGGCGCTGTACCCCGATCCTTTGGAGAGCTTCGAGGGGCAGATCACGCCCAAGCAATATGTCGATCTGCAATACGGCGTGCCGCTGTTCCGCTACGCCATGCAGGCCTGCGACATCGGCCTCGCCTCCACGCCGGCGCTGGCCGAGCGGATGCGCCCGCTTGTCCGTTCAGGGGTCTGTGATGTCCTGCGCAACGGCCTCGACACGCGAAACCTTCCTTTCCTGAGGCGCCCCCACGCACCCGTTTCGGCCACGGCGCTGACGGTCTTCTACGGATCGGGCACGCGGGCGCATAACAAGGATTTCAACGACTTCGCCGCGCCCGCGCTTCTCGCCATCATGGAGCGGTATCCGCATGTCCGGCTCGTGATTGCCGGCTATCTGCGCCTCGGCCCGGGCTTCCGGCAGTTCGCTCATCGTGTGCGCCAGCTC
>NZ_PPED02000051.1 GCF_002899825.2 Chryseobacterium phosphatilyticum | reverse complement strand
ATGTCCTGGCCGTCGATGGTGATGCGGCCGGCCCCCGGCTCGTAGAAGCGGAAGAGGAGGCGCGACAGCGTGGATTTGCCCGCCCCCGAGGGGCCGACGATGGCCACGGTCTTCCCGGCCGGCACCTCGAACGAGACCCCGCGCAGGATCGGCCGTTCCGGGATGTAGGCGAAGCGCACATCCTCGAAGCGCACCGTTCCAGCCTCGACCTTGAGCGGGGGCGCGCCCGCGCGGTCGGCGATCTCCGGGTTGCGGTGGAGGATCAGGAACATGTCGTCGATGTCGATCAGCGCCTGTTTGATCTCCCGGTAGATCATGCCCATGAAGTTCAGGGGCATCGAGAGCTGAATCAGCATCGTGTTGACGAGCACGAAGCCGCCGATGGTGGTGTTACCAGCCATGATGTCGCGGGCGGCCAGGAGCATCACCGCCGTCATGCCGACGGTGAAGATCACGGCCTGGCCGGCATTGAGCACGGCGAGCGAGACGTAGGTCTGCGTGGAGGCCTTCTCGTAGCGTTCCATCGACGCGTCGTAGC
>NZ_PPED02000050.1 GCF_002899825.2 Chryseobacterium phosphatilyticum | reverse complement strand
AGATGATGCAGGCCGGGGCAAGGGGGCCAGGACGGTTGCCCGGAGTGGACCCCACAAGGTGGAGCATAAAGCTCAGCTGTGGGCGGAACTCGCCGGCCGACAATCCAGTCACGGGCGCGGTAGGCCCGGTCCGGTCCGCGTGCGTGGCCCTCATGGGCAAAGGGCCAGCGCGCGTCCCTGGCTCAGCCGCGCCTGTCCGGATTCTGCTGGCCAGACCCGCCCTGGTTCTGCCGGTCCATCATGGTCTGCATCATCTTGTTGCAGTTCCCCATCATCTTCGACATTTCCTGCATCATCGGCATCATGCCGTCACCCTGCATCATGCCGCCCATCGTCCCCTTGTCGGAGGGTGCAGGGTTCGTGGCTGGTTCGGCCGAGGCAGCGGCGATGCCGGCAAACAGAGCAAGGCCGAGAGCGGCGGGTGCGAGTTGCGAGATCTTGGACATAGACTTCTCCTGTCGAATGTGCGTTTCGAGATAGTCCTGCCTTCGCGCTACTCGCGCGCGAAGACCTTCGGGGTGCTGTCGCCGATCTCGTAG
>NZ_PPED02000005.1 GCF_002899825.2 Chryseobacterium phosphatilyticum | reverse complement strand
GAAGTATTTAATGTTTTTGCTTATCTAAAAGCTCTCCTGCGCTACTGATCTACTCTCGTTTTCAGTGGGGCAAAGATAGAAACTTCTCTATTACCCCGCAACTTTATTTAACATAAATTTCATCTTTGCTTTATATTTAATCTTAAAACACTGGTAAGCAGAGGAAAAAATTTTAAACAAATGTTTGGGGAAGGAGTTTCAAAGTGGGGAGCCCCCGGGAAGGCGAGAGAAAATGGACCTGGGAAAGGGAAAAATTGAAAATTGAAAGTGGAAAATGAATGCATGTTGAAAAGGTCTCCCGCGGATCAAACAAATTGTTATAAGGGGATCATCTATTCTATTAGTGTATGATATATTATAAATGGGGATTAATGGGTGGAGGGCATTCTGAAAGGGTTTTTGATTGGTTATTTTCATCAGTTTTTCTAATATCATTTAATATGGCATCCCCAAAGGGATCTCGACAGCGGAAAAGGTGTATGCATATATATTAGGATAAATATGGAATAACTGAGTAGAGATCTCTACGGGATGATAAGCTACGTGATAGGCGTGTGGAAGGATTTTTAAGTTTCGGCTAAAGCCGGATGAGGGGTAATTATTTATTGAGCGGGCTAAAGCCCGCTCCTATTGAAGTAGATTTTTCCCAATGATTGCATGGATTAACATAGAACAGTACATTATTTTCTGTTGAGCGCCAACCCATTTTCAACTTTCAATTTTCAACTTTCCATTTTCAACTTTCAATTCTCCTAGCCCCGATAGTAACGGATACCCCGCAGCAGGGATTGGAGAGCCGGAGGGTTTTGGCTGTGGAGCGCACTGGCGCGAGGAGTAGGAGTGGATAGCGGGAAATAGCTCCTGAATATGCTTGAGAGTTGGAGAATGAGAGCGAAAGAATTTAAATGTTAGACTAGATTCCCTTTATAACATTACCAAAGTGTATCAAAAATACCCGGTATCATTACAACCGGGTATTAATTATTTATATAAAATTATTTTTTACGTCTTACTTTTTATCTTCTTTATAGATTGCACTTAAAAACTCGGCATAAGACTTTTCCAGTCCTATAATATCACCTGATTTAAGGTTTAAACCACCTACACCTGAGTTATCAGGCTTCACTTTTAAGGATGAAACCTGGAAATATAAATTATCATCTCCGGTTTTAGGCTGAACTTTGATAGTGGAGCCTAAAAGCTTTTTGGTGGAAATTGTATAGATTTCTCCGGGAACTATTTTTAGTTTTAAAAATGATCTTGGAGCCAGGATATAGTCTTGTCTGTTAATATTTATTTTCTGATCTTTTTCTGAAGAGGCAAATATGTACATATCTCCTTTCCGGGCAGTCAATTTTTCTTTAGGAATATAATACAAAGCTATTTTATAGTTTGCCGGATTAAATACCTGAGGTGTCCCATCAACATTTTCAAAGGGCATTAACGTAAAAGTATTAGCCCCAATTTCTTTTGCTTTCTTATATACCTGTGAAAATATAGACGCATCATCTTTTGAGAATCCCTGAACTTCGATTACCCCCAAATAAATAGCATCATTTATTGATTCGTCTTTTTTATAGAAGAATTTATCCTGGTTATCATTTGTTTTTTCTACTTTACTGAGATAAACATTTTGTGCACTCAGCAACTGGGCACTCATCACAGAGAAGATAATTGCTAGATTTTTCATGTCGATTATTGTTGTGAAAGCAGATCTACACATTCTTCAAGGCTATTTTCCCAATGTTTGGGTTCTATTTTATAAGCCTCTTCTATTTTATCCAGAGACATGGTACTTCTCATAGGTCTCTTTGCCGGTGTCGGGTATTGTTCTGTAGTGAGTGCATTTAGTTTTATAGATGATTCTGAAAATTCAGCAATTTTTTTTGCAAATTCAAACCATGTAGTTTCGGGATAGTTTGAGAAATGAAAGATTCCGAAAGTTTTATGAGGGGCTTCAATGATATCCATAATTGCTTCGGCAAGATCATTGGCATTGGTTGGTTGCCCAAACTGATCAGCAACAATTCCTAATTCCTCTTTCTGAGTAAATAAATTCAACATTGTTTTTACAAAGTTCTTATTAAACTCTGAATACAGCCATGATGTTCTAAGAATAATAGTGTTAGGATTGATCTCCGATGCCAGTTCTTCTCCTTTTCTTTTTGAAGCTCCATACACTCCTACGGGATTTGTAAAATCGTCTTCTGAATATGAAAGGTTGGTTTCACCATCAAAAACATAGTCTGTTGACACGTGGATAAGAATACTTTTGGAGTCTGCACAGGCTTGCGCAAGATGTGCCACTCCATATGCATTTACGGAAAATGCTTTTTCTTCTTCCTTCTCAGCAAGATCTACAGCGGTATATGCGGAAGCGTTGATGCAATAATCCGGTTTATTATCATAAAAAAAATCGTTGACCTGTTCTTCGTTTGTAATATCTAAAGTTGTTGAGTCTGTAAATAAAAACTCGTACTGATTTTCGAAGTTAGAAGCTATCTTTCTGATGCAATTTCCTAACTGGCCGTTACTCCCTGTTACTAATATTTTTTTCATTTAATTTTATTAGTTTAAATGTATAAAATTTATTCTTATGAATTCTTTGCATTTTGAGATCTTAAAAACTTCACCCTTGACTGGAAGTCTTTTTGTATCAAGTCGACGTAAAATTTATAAAATGTATCTTTAATATCTTCCGGATGAATTTCAGATTTTCTTGTTTTCACATTGAAATAAATTACGGTAACCCAAAGTACAGCGTGAATAGTTTTTTCATCCAAACTTTTCATTAAGATTTCTACTTTTGCAGTTCTATCCTGTATATCGATGGTTTTACTACTGATCACCACCTGAGTGTTATATCTTACTTCTTTTAAATAAGCGATTTCGTTTTGAATCGCAATCCAGGTACAACCGGTTTGTTTAGTATATTCTTCATAAGTAAAACCATAAAATGTTTCAACATGGTCTTCTCTGGCATTGAACATATAATCAAGATATTTTACATTATTCAAATGTCCGATCGGATCGCAATCACTAAACCTAACTTTTACCGTAGTTGATACTTCTTTTTCCATTCCGCAAAAATAAAAAAACCACCTCTAAAAGAGGTGGTTAGTTTTATAAATCTTTGTTAATTTGCTGAAATTATTGAATTCCTAATTCTTTCTTTACAGCTGCAGTAGCATCAGCACCTGCTTTATAAAGGAATGCTGGTGAATTAGCATCCATTACGTACTCATATCCGTTAGCTTTAGACACTTTCTCAACGGCATCATTTAGCTTTTTCTCAATAGGTCCGAAAGCTACATCTTGCTTAGCCTGCATGTCTTTTTGCGCTTTGTCTTGCATTTGAGCAATTTCTTCCTGAATTTTTTGCAATTCTCCTTCTCTTGCTTTGTTTTCCTCAGCAGTTTTCTTAGGAGCTTCTTCGCTGTATTGCTTTAATTTAGCTTGTCCAGCGTCAGCTTTTTTCTTGATCTCAGCTTGTTTTGTATCTAAGAAAGCTTTAAGATCAGCATCTGCTTTTTTCTTTTCCGGCATTGCATTAAGAACTCCCATTACATCTAAAGTAGCAATTTTTTGAGCTTTTGCCATACCTACAGACACTACCATCATCACTGCTGCAAATAATACACTTAATTTTTTCATAATTGGTAAATAAATAATTTAATTTGTTTTTAGATTTTAAATTTTAGCAAAAGTTAATTTAAAATTATTTTTTGCTTTTATTATTAGTTTTTTCTTTCTTATCTGTTCCTTTGAGTAAAATAGTCAATACTTTCTCCGTATAATCATATTTTCCCTGAAGAAAAATAACACTAATGTTATTGCTTTTATCAAGAACTATGCCCAATCCATTTTTTTCAGACATTGTTTTGATGGCTTCCCAGATCTGATCCTGAAAGGGAAGTACAAGATTTGATCTCAATTTAGTAATCTCACCATTGGCTCCAAAACGTAAGCTGGTAGTGGTCTTAACATTCTTATCGAGATCCATTACTTCTTTTTCTCTGAGTTTTAGCTGATCACCTATCAATAACACTTTTTCACTTTCAAAAGCTGCTTTTTTTCTTTCGTATTCTGACTGTAGATTCTGAAGTTCAGACTGCCAGGTATCGATTTGAGAATTTAGTCTCGCTTCGGCTTCTTTATACTGAGGTAATTTATTTAAAATCTCATTAGTATCTACTACTCCGATTTTCTGAGCATTATTGAATCCGAAAACCAGGAGCAATATGAATGTGAAAGTTATTCTAAAGTTCTTCATATTTATAATTATAGTGATTGGTTCATCAAGAAGTGGTTTTGCCATCCGGATGGATTTCCTGAAAGTGTCTTATCAAATCCATATGCAAAGTCAAATCCGATCAATCCAAACGCACCCATATACACTCTAACTCCGACCCCTACAGATCTCTTTAACTGGAATGGGTTATAATTCCCCCAAGAGTTCCATACGTTACCTCCTTCAGCAAAAGTCAAAGCATAAATTTTAGCTGTCTGGTTCATTGATATCGGATATCTAAGTTCTAAAGTAAATCTGTTATAGATTGTTCCACCTCCTCTCTGAGTAATATCATTTCCTTCTCCACCATATGTACTGGCATTATCATACCCTCTTAAAGGGATCAATTCTCTACCGTCATATCTACCTCCGAATAAACCGGTACCTCCTACATAAAATCTTTCAAACGGTGGTGCTCCAAGGTTTTTGTTGTATCCATCCATGAAGCCCATTTCAGCAGAAGATCTCAACACCAATTTTCCAACGATTTCATTATATACATCAGCCTTAAACTTGATTTTATAAAATTCCATCCATTTGTATTTGTCAATTTGTGACATGGTAGAGTAGTCTTTGTTGCTAAACAAGGAGTATGGCGGAGTTAATTTTGCAGAAAGCTCAATATTTGAGCCTGTTGTTGGGAATATCGGGTCGATACCCGCAGAGTTTCTGCTTAAACCAACATTAACACTGAAGTTATTAGCTGTTCCGTTATATTCTGTTGTATCACCGAATTGGAATGGATAATTATTGAAATCATACTTCTGGAATTGCAGACCTGTATAGAGTGAAAAATAATCATCCGGCCAGTTTAATAGTCTGTTCAGACCTACTGATGCCGAGAAAATATTAAGTTTCTGAGCACTTCCATACTGATCTCTATATTTTACTCTTGAGTTGTTCAAACTTACAGAAAGCGCAGTTGGTCTAGTCCCGAACAACCAAGGCTCCGTGAATGAAACCCCATAATTCTGGAAGTACTGACCCGCCTGAACCTGAATTGAGAAGACTTGTCCATCTCCTTGTGGTACAGGTTTAAAGTCTTTAAATTTAAGAAAGTTTTTTAGTGAGAAGTTATTAAAAGTTAATCCCAAGGTTCCGATAAAGCTGTTACCTCCGTAACCTGCCTGTAGCTGAACCTGAGAAGATCCTTTCTCAACTAATTTCCAATTAATATCTACCGTATTATCTTGTTGATTTGGTTGGATATCCTGACCAACTTGTTGTGGATCAAAGAACTGCATCCCCGCTAAATCAAAATAGGTTCTTTTAATTTCTGTTTTCTTGAAAAGCTCTCCCGGTTTTGTTCTTAACGCTCTTAAGATAACGTGGTCATGGGTAGTGGTATTCCCTTGCCATGTTACTTTGTTCCAAGTAGCTTGTTCTCCTTCATTAATTCTCACTTCAAGGTTTACTGCATCCCCATTGACTGATTTTTCAACAGGTGTTACATTAGAGAAAAGGTAACCGTTGTTCATATAGACTGATTTGATATCAGAATCATCTTCTTTACCACCGTCTTCACCTACCTTTTTGTTGAACCCTACTGCATCGTAAATATCTCCTTTCTTATATCCTAATAATCTTTGTAAATATTCAGTAGGATATACCGTATTCCCAGTGAATGTTACATCACCGATATAATACTTTTTCCCTTCGTTCAATTTTACATTGATCTCATAGTTATTCTTTTTATTTCTCCATACAGAATCTGAAACAATCTTAGCATCTCTGTATCCTAAAGAGTTATAGTAGCTGATAAGACTTTGCTTGTCCTCCTGGTATTTTTCCTCAATGAATTTAGACGATTTTAGAATTCCACCGATTCCGAAACGTCTTTGTTTTGTTTCTTTAAAGGCTTTTTTTCTAAGTTTACTGTCCGAAACACTCTGATTACCTTCAAACTCAATATGGTCAATTTTAATTCTTTTACCCTTTTCCACATTAATTGTCCAGTCTACTAAAGCAGGATCTCCTGCATTTACTTTATCCTGGATGGTAATTTTAGCATCTGCAAAACCTTTTTTAATGTAATCTTTCGGTACATTTGTTTTAAGACTTGAAACTAAATTTTGAGTAATCTTTGTTCCCGGCTTAAGGTTATTGTCTTTAGCAAGCTTTTCGCTTTTAGACTTACCAATCCCTTTTCCAGAGAATTTAACTTCCCCAAGTTCTTTCAAATCCTGCAGATAAAATCTCAGGATGACAGTCTGGCCATCAATACTTTGAACATAAACTTCCACTTCAGAAAAGGATTGGGTATCCCAAAGCTTTTTAACAGCATTACTGATTTTCTGTCCCGGAATATCTACGCTTTCGCCTTTAGCCAGGCCTGTAAATCGTAAGATTTGAGCTGGTGTGTACTTTTTTACCCCATCTACAACGATGTCTTTAAGTGTATAAGTGCCTACCTCATTTTCTGTGTGTACAGCATTACTTACTTTTGTGCTGTCCTGTGGAGTTACTTGTCCATAAAAATGTGCAGAAGCAGCAAACATAATGATGGGTAATAGTCTAAACTTCATTTTATCGAGTCTTTCTTTTCTTAAAAATTATTGGTCTTGTACCTGCTCTCCGGTTAATCCGTATCTTCTTTCTTTATTTTGATAATCAACAATACATTGGAAGAAGATCTCTTTGGTGAAATCTGGCCACAAGACATTTAAAAACTGTAATTCGGCGTAAGCAATCTGCCAAAGGAGGAAATTGCTTATTCTTATTTCACCGCTCGTTCTGATTAATAAATCTACAGCAGGAAAATCTTTGGTATAGAGATAATTTTCGAATAATTTTTCGTCAATATTCTCAACATCTACTTTTCCTTCTTTGACATCAGAACTTATATTTTTTACAGCATTTAATATTTCGTTTTGTGAACCATAGCTAATTGCTAATACAAGGTTACCTTTTGTGTTTTCTTTTGTAAGGTCTACCACACGCTGTAACTGATCTTTTACTAAAGGAGGTAATTTTTCCAAATTTCCTATTACATGCATCCTCAATCCTTTGCTAAAAATCTCTTCTGCTTCCAGAAGTAATGTTTCTACAAGCAAATTCATCAGCGTGTTGACTTCTTCAGTTGGACGACTCCAATTTTCTGAAGAGAATGTATATAATGTTAAATAAGGGATATTGACCTCATTACAAGCATTAATGGCATTTCTTACTGCATTAATGGCATTTTTGTGACCGAAAGTTCTTTCTTCGCCACGAGATTTTGCCCATCTTCCATTGCCATCCATAATGATAGCTACGTGTTTTGGTAAATTCTCAGAATCTATTTTATCTTTAATCAACGACATATTCATTAATCACAATAACACGGAGGTCTTCCAAACGAGTAGGTTAACCCTAAGCTAAAGGTATTCATCCAATCTTTAGACTTAGTATCTCCGATATTTCTCTTGTTTACAAACTCATTTTCTCTTTCTTTAGCAACCGCATAATAATTACCTGATTGCAACAATGAGCCACCGGTAGCCGGATCTAAAATATCTGCATTAAACGAAGATTTTACATCGCTAGATAAGATTTGACTATGATCCAACTGATCAGTCAATGTATATCTAAAGGTAGCTTCTGCAAATATAGCCCAAGTATGGTTAAATTTGTATTTTAAACCTACACCAAAAGGAATATGCATTGTAACTTTCTTACCTAATGAATATTCTGTTGTAGTTTTAAAATCCATTTCATTGATTGGAGCTTGTGCTACCCCGTCAGCATCTCTTCGGAAGTCATTCACAAGATTGGCCTTAGGTGCGTCAAACATGAGGGCACCGATTCCACCAAAAATATATGGACTTACCATACTTATCTGCTCATTATTTATGGGGAAAAAGTTATATTCAAACATTAAACTTGCTTCATATACATTGTTTTTCCCGTATGAGTTTCTATTTCTTCTATATTCTTCTTTCGCAGCTTTATCGCTAAACTGAATCTGATTATATCCTAAATCCAATCTAACGGTTTGATGCGGGTTAAAATTAAATCTGTATAACAACCCTCCATAAAATGGGATGCCCCAATCTGACACTCTGTTTAAATCCAACGGCTTTTGTAAAATATAATTTGTCCTTCCTACATCTCCCACTAGGTTACTCATACCCAGACGAACTCCCAATTCGTTTCTTTGTGCTTTAACACTTACCACTCCGAGGAAGGCAAGGAAGCTAAACAATAATTTTTTATTCATAAAAGAATATGGATTTATGGTTATTTTAAAATTTAATTTTTGCAAATATAAAACATTTTTATATTAATGATAATCTTAATGTTTAGTTAAAAATAAACAAAAAAACATAATTTGTTATAAAGTAAACGGCAAAGTGGCAAAAATATTCTTTTTTCCATAGATTGAAAATACACAAAGTATGAAAAAACCCCCATCAGATGAGGGTTTAAAGCTCTATTTTTTATTAAATATTGTCTGTACCTTATTCCTGATCCTGATCAATAACGGCTCTTTGTAATTTTTATCTTCATCAAAATAGCCATAACCGTAGCCATACCCATAACCGTACCCATATCCATACCCTTGTTTTACATTATAGTCATTATAAATAAGGCCAAGGTGTTCAATTTCATTATTATGATACTTTTCAGTAATCATTTTAAGCATATACTTTTCAGTATATTCATGACGAACCACATAAATATTGGCATCAGAATATTTCATTAATTCATAAGAATCTGCAACCAGACCAACCGGCGGAGAATCAATAATGATAAAATCATATTTTTCCTTCAATTCTTCTATAAATTTAATATTTCTCTGACTCATCAAAAGTTCAGAAGGATTCGGAGGAATCGGGCCTGAAGTTGCTACGTCAAGATTAGGAATTTTTGTTTTATTAATAATCTCGTCAATTCCTACTTCTCCTGTCAGGTAGTTTGAGATGCCATATTTATTATCAATCTTAAAATCACCAAAAATCTTAGGTTTTCTAAGGTCCATTCCTAACAGGATGGTTTTCTTATCACTTAATCCTAAAACCGATGCTAAATTGATGGAAATATAGGTTTTTCCTTCCCCACCAATAGAAGATGTTATCAATATTACTTTACCTTTTTCATCGTCGTTATTCATTAAGAACCTTACGCTAGCCCTTATTCCTCTAAAGGCCTCCGAAACTGAAGACTTAGGCTGCTCCAAAACAGTAAGCATATTTTCATTATTGTTGTTTCCAATAACACCAAGAAGCGGAATTTTGGTAGCTCCCAGTAATTCTTTAATATTCCTGATCTTATTATCAAGGAGTTCACCAATCAGGATAAATAATAATGGAAGCAACAGCATTCCTGAAATAATCCCGATTTTTGCCAACTTCACATTAGGTCCTATTGGTCTTTGTCCTAAATTCTTAGCCGGGTCAATGACTGTAATATCAGATTGATTGGTTGCCATTCTCATTTGGGTATCGTTCTGTCTTCCTAAAAGGCTGTTATAAGTAGCCTCAATCATATTATACCCTCTTTCAGCATCCATATATCTTCTTTCTTTTTCAGGATAAGAAGTTAAGTCGGAATTGGCACCGGCAATTTCACGGTCTATTTTATTAATCTCTTCATAATACCTGTTATAATATCCTCTCAAACTATTGGATGAGCCCATTTTTGCTTCATCAATAAGCCTATTGATCTCTCTCATAGGTTCTGATGAAGGCTTATAGATGGTTGCCATTTCTGATCTTTTGGCATATAAAGCTTTAAGTTCAGAAACTGTTGCTGTAAAAGTGCCGTCTTCAAAACCAGCAGCATTTGTTCCAATCATTTTATCAAAATTCTGAGACTGAAGCGTATTTTTGATGTTGTTGAGAGAATTGATTTTGCTTATAAAATCAGCTTTTTTAGCTTCAAGTTCTTTTATTTTATCCAGAGATTTTTCATCTCTGTCTTTAATATTATAAAGTTTTTCTGAGGTTTTTAAGTAGTTCAGTACCGTTGCACTTGAATCAAGTTTTCTACGGATCTTATTCAGATTATCTTTTAAAAATACATCTGTATTCTTATTAACAACATTTTTATCCGCGAGTCTCTTTTTCTGCAGCTCTGCAACAGATTTATTAAGAAAATTCACGGTACTGTTAAGGTTATATCCTTTTTTACTAATGATCATAATAGACTTTATTTCTTTATCAAAGTCTACTCCTGTTGTAGAAACGATTTCATCCACACTCTGGTTGATCGAATTCAGGCTAATGATGATATTATCCAGTTTAATTTTAGAAGTAACCGGATTCTTAAGCAATCTGAACCTCAGGTTAGGAGAATTATACCATTCATTAATTCTAATAATTTTATTCGCTGGTCTATTGTATGGGTTGATGCTCTGAAATCCTTCTATTTCATAGTTGTATAAGTTTGTAGACTCTCCTTCTTCAGGTAAAACCACTTCATAAGCCCCCTCTCCTTTTGGGTTCAGCGTAATAGGATAATTAATCTGCTGCAGATGTTTTTTATCAATCTGAAGAAAGACAGGTGAATCATCTTTATCAAGATATGTTGATTTTATAAGTCCTTTGGTAGAATAGTTTACAAAAAGATCCAATTCTTTCACCAAAAATTCATTGTGTGATCTGGACAAAAGCATTTTCTTCAGATAAAGCCCGTCCTGATTTCCAGTATCTCCCCAAATGAAGTTAATAGACTGGTTAGACTGAGTTGGTAAAAATTCAGAAGCTTTACTGGATGTACTTAAAGATAAATCCGAAGCATATACATTTTGTGCATAGTATTTACTGTACATCCAAGAAATGGTATACCCAATAAATAACATCAAAACAAACCAATACCAGTTTTTAAGGATTCTTCTTAAAAAATGTTCAATATCAAACAATGCGAATACCCCATACTTTTCTTTCTGGGTTTCGTTTTTTCCTACTTGTGTATCTTTTCCTGGAATCATAGGGATTAAAGTCTTTGTAGGATTGTATATAAAGTTAACGCTGTTGTAATCGCTGTTACACTGGTAAGCAATGTCTGAATCGGATCTTTTCCGAATCCGTTCAAGCTTTTTTTCCTGGTATTAAGATAAATCTCATCTCCATTCTGTAAATAGTAATAAGGTGAGTTCATGAGATCTTCACGGGTAAGATCTATTTTAGCGATCTTGATTCCTTCCGGCAATTTTCTATGGATCACCACTTCCTTTCTGTCAATGGTTCTGTTTAAACCTCCATTAATAGCCAATGCTTCAGTAATCGTAAGAGTATTTTTATGTGCTACTTTTTCTCCTGATAAACCGGTAGTTTCGACGTCTCCCAGGATATAATAGGTAATTCCATCCGTATTTAATCTTACTTCAGTCTTCCCTTCCTGGAAATTTTCATTTACTTTATTCTGAATCTCTTTTGTAATGTCATCCAATGTTCTTCCTTCGGCCTTTACATAGCCTATTCCAAATACATTAATATCCCCATTGGAATCAACTTTTAATCCGTTAAAATAGAAATTAACATTTCCTCCAAAATTTGATCCTGTACCACCTCCTAATCTTCCTCCTGCCACTGCCGCACTCGTAGAGCCTCCACCTACCCCTCCGGAGGTGTTATAGGAAGAATAAAATTGTGCCGCATCACCCTTTGGGGTTGTTACAATATTAAGGTTAAGGATATCATTTTTGGTAATCCTGTAAATGGGAATGTTGTAGGGAACAAGACCTTCTTCATTAATTACAAGACTTTCATTTGGCTGCAAATATCTTACATCCTTTGTAGTAATGCATGAGATAACTAAAAAAGGTAATATTAAAAATAAATACTTAAAGTTCTTCATCATATTTGAATAGTATTGTTTACAAAAGTAATATTTAATTGTTAATTTTTGTCATTTCTTAATCGGTACAGTAAATCTGGTAAGTAAGCTCCGAAAAAGCCTAATAAAATAATAACCAGCAACAGAAGGTTAACATTGATATGTCTTAAATAATAAGCAACCCCAACAATCATTAAATAATAAAGAATAATATAAAATGAGGATCTTCTGTGGGTAAGATCAAGTTTTAAAAGTTTGTGATGGATATGATTCTTGTCTGCATCAAATGGCGATTTTTTGTTATAAAGTCTTACAAAAATGACATTCAGGGTATCTACAATTGGTAAAATCAAAATAGCTACTGCGATAACAGGTGCAGACTGCAGGTGATATCTTGGAATCCCCGCTATTTTTTTATCAATAAAAATATCAATAAAACAAATAGAGGTGAAAGCCAGTAAAAAACCCAACAACATAGAGCCTGTGTCCCCCATAAATATTTTATTGGTTCGGTAATGAGACAAATTATAGTATAAAAAAGCCAATACAGTTCCAATAATGACTACTGAAAGCACAACAAGCGGATAATTATATTCTCCTAGTCTGTAATAGCTGATTCCAAATAAGGTGCTGCAAATAATAGAATACCCACCAGCCAGGCCATCAATACCATCAATAAGGTTGAATGCATTGATCAAAATAATAAAGGTAATGATGCTAAACAGTATACTCACAAAATACCCCAGCTCATATACCCCGAATATCCCGAATAAACTTCTGATTCTGATATCTGAGCCAATAACGACCAGGGAAGACACAACAATCTGTGCAACAAGCTTCTTATAGGCTCTCATTACCACAATATCATCCATCACTCCTACATACAGGAGAATAATTAATGAAGCAAATAAAAACTTATAGAGATCAAACAGCTCATATGCAAAAATCGAAGCGCATATTCCTATAGAATAAAATATGGCGATCCCCCCAAGATTGGGAATTTTCCTGAGATGAGAACTTCTTATTCCCGGCTCATCCATAAGATTCTTTCTTCTTGAAATCTTTACGATGGTAGGAATGGAGAAAAAAGTGATTAAAAAGGAGAACAGGAAGCCAAACCCTATTTTCACATAGAAAATAGAAATTCCCGATTCGCTTAAGAACAATTCTAAATTTTTCATTCTTTTTCTTATCCAGTACACCTGTATGTTTCATAAAAACCTGCAATACAATCCTGTAGAACATGAGTATGCTTGTTGGTCGAAACAATAGTACTTACATTTGTGTTTACATCAATTTTCTTATCAGTTTTTTCTGCCCAGCAAAAAACAATAGATAAAAAATTTTTTTTTTCAGTGGCAAATATAAAAGATAATTTTTACCAAAACGACTATAAGTCAATATATCTTGAATTTTTATTTGTCTGTCCCTCATAAAAATGCTCAACTGATCAGCCATTTTAAAAAAAATTGTTTCATTTTTTACGAATGCCATATAGGCTAAAAATGAATAAATACCCTCAAAAATCTGAAAGTTCTTCAGCTCTTTTACCTTATGAGCATACCTGGATTCACCAAATACCTTTTCTACATCAGCAACTGCTTTCAGAATGTCAAGACCTTTTTCAGTATGTGTTTTTGAGATTGAGTCACTCCGTTCAAAATACTGATAGTGGAAATTCTGAGTCTGAGCAATTCTTTCACATTTTAATAAAAGCTGGGGAATAAGCTGAATGTCTTCAAAATGGACTCCTTTCTTAAATCTTTTCTGCTTAAAAAGCTCTCTTTTGAATAATTTATTACAAGCAAAATAGCTTAGGTCAGAAAAAACCGAAAAATGATCATTCAGTTCTATTATTTCAGGCATATCAGGAATCTGGGTAAGTTTTTGAGTGACCTTCCCATGTTCATCCACTTTCTGAATATTAGCGATAACCATTTTCGTCTGATATTTTTCTGCCAGAAGAAACATTTCTTCAAACATCTTTTCTGTAACATAATCATCACTATCAACGAAGCCAATATAATCACCTGTTGCCCGGTCAATACCAAAATTCCTTGCATCACTCAAGCCTCCGTTTTCTTTTGTGAAAGCTTTTATTTTTGCTGGATATTTCTGTTCATAATATTCAATAATATCTTGAGAGCGGTCTTTACTACCATCATTAATTACCAAAATTTCAATATCCTGGAGAGTTTGATTAACAAGGGAGTCAAGACATTTTGCCAAATAATTTTCGACATTATAAACGGGAACGATAATGGAAACTTTTGAGGGAGCTCTTGTCATACATTAAATTTTCGTCAACCTTGCACTTAACCACCCTTTTTTAGCATCATCAAAATCTCTTCTTGAACAAGGAATGCAGTTTTCTATATTTTCATCATCTCCAAAATACCACAAATTACTAAAAGTATCTCGTTTAAAGGCATATTGTCTGTCATCAATCAATACATAAAATAACTCAAAATGTCTTTCTTTCGGATGTGACCTTTGGATATTAATACCTTCAATCAGATACCATAGCATTTGTGCCAGTAGCTGATGATTCAGTTGATTTTCCGAGTAAATATTATAATTAAAAATACCCACTGTTTTAAGGTTTTCACTCAAACCTATTTCTTTCATATATGCACAAACCTCTCTTCTATTCAGGCCATTGACCTGCGGATTCATTGAAAAAGGCTCGCTAAAACTTTCAATAGCATCACAATTGACAGTAACCAAGTCTGCTTTTCTGAAGAAGGGTTCCGTTTTTTCAGTGGAATTCATCATTTCAGCGAGGCGGATAATATCAAATTCCACTTCTTTAATCAGCCTTACGGAATCCATTTCATTCAAATGTTTCTGATATCCCAAATGATGATAATTTTTAATGGAAAAATTCTTAGCACCAAAAATTTTGCTTAAAAAGGTATATTCATTAATTTGCTCACCTTGTTTAAGGGAAATAATGTTACTGATCTGGGTATAATTGATATTCTTTTGATGGAAATTCAGGGTCGAAAATAAAGAAAAAGCAAAATCATTGGATCCTCCGATGATAACCGGAAGAGCTCTTTTGTAATGACATGCTGATAAAACTTCCTGTAAAATATAATGAGTATCCTGTACGGTTTTCCCGGAAACCAGATCTCCAAGATCCACTACAGGAATTTCGAAATCAAGTTGTGAGAGCTTATAAAATTCTTTTCTGACAGCAGTAAAATCCTGCACTTCAGCCTCTCCGTTTGCCCCTCTGTAGTCCGATACAAACAAAAGAACGATGCTATCCTCTTTTATATCTTTCGTAATCCGACTTCCAATCTGCCAGCTTTCCGCTTTGAAATTTCTTGGTGAAATGATAAAGTCTTCAAAATCCATATTTTACTTAAATGTGCTAATTTATTATTTTCTTACTGTAACAAACATACAAAAAACCGTAGCAACTTTGCAGATGTAGTTGATTTTTATTCATAAAAAAAGCCGCCAACACTATTTGTTAACGGCTTTGTATTATTATTTTAATATTATTTTTTTTTGGCAGCAGGTTTCTTGGCTGTGGTGGTCTTTTTGGTGGTTGCTGTTTTTTTTGCTGCAGGTTTTTTCTTCTCTGCAAAAGCATTTTTATCCTGATCAATAATCCACTTTTTTACTTCATCCAAAGAAATTTCTTTCAACTCATCTGCATCGTACTTGGTATCATCCTGCTTCTTTGGAATTTTAAACATTGCTTTTCCAAATTTAACGAATGGCCCCCATCTCCCGTTTTCAATAGAGATTTTTTCTTTTTCCCATTGCTGGATATATCTGTTTGCCTCTTTTTCAAGCTTAGCATCAATCAGTTCATTGATATCGCTTTGAGAAAGGTTATCGAAATTATATTTTTTCGGGACATTCACGAAAATACTTTTGTATTTAATGAACGGGCCAAACCTCCCTGAGCCTTTAGTTACAGGTTCACCTTTATATGTAGCAATCGGAGCATCTGCTTTTTTCTTTTCATGAATAATCTCCTCAGCACGCTTCTGATCAACAGAAAGCGGATCTTCACCTTTCGGAATACTGATGAATGCATCCCCCCACTTCACATAAGGTCCGAATCGTCCAACTCCGACAGAAACTGTCTGTCCTTCAAATTCATTAAGATCAAAAGGCAATTTGAATAATTCCATAGCCTCTTCAAAAGTAATAGTCGCAATATTCTGGCCACTCATCAAAGAAGCAAAAATCGGTTTTTCCTCATCATCAGTCTCACCAATCTGGATCATTGCTCCAAATCTTCCGATTCTGGCGTGAACGTTTTTACCGGTTTTAGGATCAACCCCCAACAATCGGTCTCCTGTTGCACGGTCAGCATTTTCTTCAACATCTTCAATTCTTGGATGGAATTTGGAGTAGAAATCAGTCATCATTTCTTTCCATTTCTGATCACCATTGGCAATCTCATCGAAACTTTCTTCTACTCTTGCAGTAAAACCATAATCCAGAACCTCCCTAAAGTTATCAGTCAGGAAATCATTAACTACTTCACCAATATCTGTAGGAACGAATTTATTTTTATCTCCTCCAAATTTCTCATCAAGAACTACTTTTTTGATTTTATCTTTTACTAAAGACATTTTGATCACTTCACGGGTTTGTGGTTCGATCTCACGTTTATCCACATACTCTCTGTTTTGGATGGTCTGAATTGTCGGAGCGTAGGTAGAGGGTCTACCAATTCCTAACTCTTCCAGTTTTTTTACCAAACCAGCTTCGGTATATCTTGCACTGGGTCTTGTAAACTTTTCAGTTGCAGTGATGGTTTTATAATTTAATATTTCTCCTACAGCTACTTTTGGCAACAATTTCTCATTGTTTTCATCATCCTCTTCTTCTGTTTTAACAATACCATACGCTTTCAGGAAACCATCAAAAATAATGACTTCACCCTGAGCTTCAAAATGATGAGGCAATGAAACATTTCCAATTTCTATCACCGTTTTTTCAATTTTAGCGTTAGCCATCTGTGAAGCAAGAGTTCTCCTGTATATCAGTTGATATAACTTATTCAACTGAGCATCACCGATACTTTTCACTCCAAAGTCTGTAGGACGAATCGCCTCGTGGGCTTCCTGTGCAGAAGCAGATTTTGTTGTATAGTTTCTTGGAGAAGAATATTCTGCTCCGTATTCTGATATAATTTGTTTTTTAGCTCCTTCAATAGCTTCCTGAGAAAGGTTTACTGAGTCTGTTCTCATATAGGTAATAAACCCTTCCTCGTAAAGTCTTTGTGCCAGACGCATCGTATTGGTCACATTATATCCTAATCTTGATGAAGCTTCCTGTTGCAATGTAGAAGTGGTAAAAGGTGCAGATGCAGAACGAGTACCAGGTCTTGTTTCAACATTCAGAACCTTAAACTCTGTTGTTTTTGCCTGCTCAAGGAATTTTTCTGCGTCTTCTTCTTTTTCGAAGTCTTTTTTTAGTTTAGCAGCAATTTCCTGCTCAGTCTTATTTAAAAAGATTCCATCCAATTTAAAGCTCGCCTTTGGAGCAAACTCACGGATCTCTTTTTCTCTTTCAACGATTAATCGTACTGCTACAGACTGTACTCTTCCGGCAGATAGTCCCGGTTTTACTTTTTTCCATAGTACCGGAGACATTTCGAATCCTACAATTCTATCCAGAACTCTTCTTGCCTGCTGGGCATTTACTAAATTCTGATCAATATCTCTCGGATTATCAATAGCTTTTAGAATGGCATTTTTAGTAATTTCATGGAAAACAATTCTCTTCCTGTTTTCAGGCTTCAGCTTCAATTCATCAGCTAAGTGCCATGCAATAGCTTCCCCCTCCCGGTCCTCATCGGAAGCAAGCCAAACCATATCAGCTTTTTTAACTGCGGCCTTTAATTCTGTCACCAATTTCTTCTTGTCCGCTGAAACTTCGTAATCAGGACTAAAGGTGGCAAGATCTATTCCCATCCCTTTTTTAGGTAGATCCCGGATATGACCGAAACTGGATTTCACTTCAAAATCCTTACCTAAATATTTCTGAATAGTTTTTGCCTTTGCCGGGGACTCTACGATTACTAAATTTTTCGACATTCTAAAAAAAATTTTTTGCAAAAGTAAAGCTTTTTTATTATATACTTTTTGAAATCACATTTTATTTAACAATTCCAGAGGAGCAACAAATAGTCTGTAGAGTATTCCTTCGAAGGTAAAACCCTTGCCGGACATTTCCACTCTATACAGTAGGGATAGGAGTATAATAGCCATTATTATAAAGAATCTCCTGTCGATTACTATTGGTTCATAGACATATATTGAGTTGCCGTTTTTGAGCATCATTGCGAAAAGCACAATAATCAACATCATGTGGATGTACATCCACCTCCCCCAATCTATTGCCAGATAAAACAAGGGTAGAGAGAAGATAAAGGCTCCAATCAATAAAATACATAAAATCTTTCGGTCATTTAGATATTTTAAATAATAGCCGATATGAAAAACACTGATCCCTAAACTTATAAAATACAGTAAATACTCGTTAAGATGTTCTTTGATATACTGTCTCTCATCAATATTCCAATAGAAGATTCCATATGTAGGATGAACCCCTCGTCTGCTCAGGATTTCCAGCGACATCCCTTCGTTTACATTTTTACCAAATAAAATAACAGCAGCAGCGGGAATGGCTACCGCCAGAAAGAACTTGATATATCTTTTAATCTCAAGTTTTCCGTTTTTTACATATAGGGCAATCGCAAAATAAGGAACATAGAATAAGGTAACCTCATGCAGGAGTGTACTTACAAAAAGTAGGACACAAAGTACATATTCTTTATACTTTGAAAGCTTATCGTGATCTAAAAGGTACACAAAGTAAGTAAACAGCAGAAATACAATAAATTCTTTCTTTCCTACGTAGGTTACTGTATTCAGAAGACCTACAAAACCGATTGATGAGAGCAAAAGGGACAAATAAAGCAAATCCGTCACTTTATACCTGATCAGCTTTGTGTAATACCAAAAAAACAGGGAAATAATAAGGAACTGAAAAAAGTAAACAATATAGTTAAGACTGAATCCCGTGAAGTCCTGAAGAATAAAAAAGAAACTTCCTGACAGTCCTCTTCTTTTAAAACCCCCGTCTTCATAGTTAATGAGCCAGTCGGCAAGAATATACCCGTCATCTTTAAGGTTAAATGCCAGAGTAAATGCGAGAGTATAAATGGCTGTAACAGCTGTAAGAAAATAAATAAAGATCTTAATATTAAAATGTTGTACAAATTTTTCTAGCCTCATAGTGTATTTTTAAAATTTGCAAAAAAGGAATAAACAGAAAACTTATTCCACAATTTTTACAAGTGCTAAAATTATGAATTTACAGCTATTGGCAAATATATATTTCATTTTTTAACAAGATTATTCTATTCTCTGAAGGTAATATCCTGTTTTTGAATCAGGAATTGAAAAAAAACCGGTTCTGGCGTGAACCGGCTTGCTTATAAAATTTATTTTACTTTTTTTCCACAGCAGGTTCTTCAATTATTGTAATCAATTCTCTTGAAATTGTTTGTGTTGTTGAAGATAAAGTCGTGATCTGATCTTTGGGAATGGGACCAGATTCGTTTCCGCTTGCGTCAAGCTTCACTTTTACACACCTGCAATTCATTCCGAAATAAGGATCATTGTTATCATGAAAAGCAATCAGTCGATTAGCTGAAGAAGCAGCATCCCAAAGAATATTAACAGGTCTTCCTATATAATTGGAAAGCAAAGCCCCGGTCCAGATTCCCGGATACTGAAAATTAATTGTATTATAAGTTCCTGCAGCATTTTGATTTGTAATCACGCTTCTGAACCCTCTTGAGCCTGAGTTGGGATAATTTCCCACTTTGTATGATGGGTCGTTAAAAGTATACCCAATGGTAGAAGTTGTGCTGGGGTTTCTTGCTCTCGCTCCCAAATAATCGTTAGTCACACTAAATATTGTTGCTACATTTTTATCTTTTTTATACCATGGTGAGATACCGAAATCCTGATTCGCCGTAATGGAAGTTCCCGTAAGATCCGGAATTCGCCATCCTTCCGGACAAGGATCAAAAGGAGATTTTTTTGTTGCTCTTCCCCATCTGTCGGGTGCCAGATTAGGTTCATCCGCCAGCCAATCTGTTCCATTGGTGTAATTGGGCGATGCGCTGCTATACGTCGCAAAGGTACTCGGAATCATATAAATGAGTGGATTTCTTACTGAATAAGTTAAGACTTTTGATATTTTATCTGCTATTTTATCCGTCGCCAAAACATTGGCATTCCCAGCATTTGTATACGTATTGAATGGTACAATATAGCTTCCTGCCATGTTATTGTATGTGGCAGAGGTTAAAGTGGTATATGCTACAGTACCACCTGTCCCTGTTGTTCCTAAAAATATAGTAAAAGCCCCTCTGTTATCTGCATACTGAAAAGTAGGAATAGGGTCCTTCCTCCCCCATTGATAGTGAAGCCCCGTGGAAGCCCTGATCTTTGCCAACTCAGCTGCAGTAGGTGTTAATGGGTTTACAACTGTCGGAAAAGCATCTGTTGCCCCCAAATTCCTATCCATAAATTCTGTCTGCAATGGAGCCGAACCTTTGTCTATGTAATTTACATAATTGGTAACTGCTGTATTTGGTAATTCTGTTGTGTAAGAATTGGAAGTGACAGGGGTATCCGTAACCCATATATGCCAGCTCCAGTATACAGGATTAGCAATATTACCATTATGTAAAGTAACTACAGCGTTTCCACTTTGGTTAGGACTAACGGTAATTATAATTTTAGTATTTGAAATTTCCGTTAATGAGCCCGGTGACTCATTAGACATTCTCACTTTATTGATCAAGCCTGTATTGGTACTCCAGAGAACGTTAGCTTTTAAATTATTAAAATTGGATGAGGACAAGATATCTCTATTATTCAAAATCTCACTCTGAACAGAAAATGCTTTACTTACCGGTATTTCAAGGGTAACTCCTGAAGTGCTTTTTACAATCTGATAGGTATTGGGGTTATTAATTCCTTCTCTATATTCCATAATTGCCGGCAAATACTCTGTGGGGAAATCGTAGTTATTAACCATATACAAAGGATCTTTTATACACCTGCATGCATTGGCGCCTGAAGTCTCACCTGCCGCTAATGGCATATACCAATATCGCCCTTTTACACCGGGAAAAGCAGCATCAGGAATATCCGGCTGATCCTTATCGGGGACCATAAATAATGCGCGGGCTCCAACAACGGGTGTATTATCAAACTGTTTTGCCATAGTAGCCGTCCACAAACCGATATGATGCTGATCTGTATATTGTCCCTGGTGAACTACGAGTCCTATTTGTCCCGTTCCCGGAAAAATCCCCATATTAAAACCATTTACATTGGATAGATCAAATCCTGTATTGGCATATAGCTTAAAGCCTTTCATATAATCGGGGGTATTGGAATCCGTGGGTTTTATCACATGATATTTATTAGCCTCGAAGGTATTTTTACCCATAGTCGTTCTTACTCCAAATGGAGAAAAGTCTATCCTCACATCATCTATATAGGATTGAGATGCCAGATTTGCCACCAACATGGAAGGAATTCTCCACCCGTTAGGACATGGATCATAGGAAGATTTATCTCTGTAGGGTTTTGCATTGCTGTCCTCATTATAATTTGCATTTATTTTTCCTTGTGAATTATCAGACCACAGATTTAACTCGGAAAGTTGAGAATCGGGAATGGATGAGGATTTTCCAAACCAGTTGACCATTAAAGTGGCATTGTTATTATAGTAAGCAGGCCCCGAGTTATCATCTTTATTAACATAAATAAGGCTTAACGGATTCCTGACTGAAACCTTAATATTATTACTTACCTCAGCACTGGCCAGCGGAACAAATTTTCTAAGATCATCAATTTTCACCGATCCGACCAGGTTTTTAGCTCCTCTGTGTCTGACTCTTCCGATGGATCCTGAAACTTCATAAAAATCATCTCCTTTTAAAACCAAAGGAGGAATAGGATCTTTTCTCCCCCACTGATACAACAGCCCTCCATTTTTATTCCATTCTGTTCCTGTGATGGTATTTCCGACTGCTCCCAGGTTACGATCCATCCACCTCCAATCAGAATCGGGAATCAGCTCTACTGCTCCATTATTCCTTTGCCTCGACACTCTACTAAAACTTTTATAGGCTGACCCATTTTCAGGGGTATCGGTTACCCAAATATGCCATGACCAAAAAATTTCACCATTAATCCTTAGGGCAACGACAGCATTTCCTTCTTTTGATTTATTAATGGGAATCTTTATTTTAGCATTTTCTCCGGAATCTGTAATTTGTAATGCATATCCAACGCCTGATTTTATTAAGCCCGGGGTATCTTCCCAAAGAACATCTGCCGTGACCTGCCCCGCAGGAATTCCGGAAGAACCAAGAATTTTATCCCGCTGCCACATGGCATAAGCCTTTCTTACAGGAACATACAAACCTTCATTATTCTGGCTTGGATCAAAAAGATAACTGTTCGGTGCTTTTGTCCAGTCTTTCCCGTCATCATCATTCTGACTTTTGCTTATCTCCTGGGACCTTCCTTTTACTGCCTTCACTTTTTCCGAAGTTACAGCGATTGTATCCCCGTTATTCTTTGAAAATTTCCTGGTAAAAGTTGGTTTCTTTTTTAACTCCATACCATTGACAGAGCTGATCCATATCAATACCAGGCAAATGAGTGCCACTAACTTTTTCAATACTGTTTTTTCCATGTTGCTGATTTTTATATAAACTAAAATACACCCCTATATTTTTGATATAAAAAAGCTACATTTAAAACAAATTACAATCACATAAATTAAATTACAAACACAAAATTCATCATAATTACTTTACAAATAAGAATTACACAATAAACCAATTCAAAAAATACACCAAAAGGATCAAGAAATATGATTCTTATTATTCAGCTCATTGAGAATGAAACCGTCTAATGAATTTGCATTTATACCGTAGACTATAGTTCACAACAAAAAAACCGGAAGAAAATATCTCCCGGTTATAGTTTATGAAATGGTTTAATTATTCCTTAATGATCTTAACTATATTTTCAGAATTATTAATTCTTATCAGGTAAGCACCCGTAGTTAAAGCAGAAAGGTCTGTTTGTTCATTTTCAAATTTTCCTGATTTCACCAATTGTCCTGACATATTATAAATCTGATAATAATATTCTTTTACCTTATCATTTCCTTTGATATGCAATATACTCTTTATCGGATTCGGAAATACTTCAAATTTAGTCTGAACAATCTTTTCTTCTACGACTGCTTTCGCCAAAACATCAGTTGCTTTGGCAGTTGAAGCTGCTGTCACCTGTAATCTAGGTATCGGGCCCGCTTCGTCTGCTCCGTCAGTTTTTATTTTCACACAACGACAGCTTGCTCCAAAGTAAGGATCGTTATTATCATGAAATGCCTGAATAAAATTTTGAGGCACACCACTGTCATACTTTTTGAGGAGGAGGTTAATGGGTCTGCCATTAAAATTTGAACTAAGTCCAGCTGTCCAGAAACCAGTATACAAGCTACCATTAGCATCACCTTCAGAGGAAGCAAAATTAGGAACCGTATTCGTTGTAACACTTCTGTATCCTCTCATACCGGTAAAAATGGCATAATTACCAATGGTATACCCATTATTCGGGAACATGAATCCTGCAATTCTTCTTTTTCCAACTCTCACCTGGATTCCAAAATTATCTGTTATAATTCTATAGGCACTTGCAGCCCTGTATCCTTTTCTATACCAGGGACTAAGGCCAAAATCTTCCTGTGCAACAGGATTTGACGGAACGATAATTACTGAGACAGTAGTCAAATCGGGGATTCTCCAACCTTGAGGACAAGGATCAAAAGGAGATTTCTTATCCCCTCTTCCCCAGCGGTCTGCGGCTAGATTCGGCTCTGCCGCCAACCAGTCTGAACCTTTTCCTGTAGCATCCAGGGTGCTTGGCACCATAAAAGCCAACGGGTTTTTAACAGAATACGATAATACTTTTGATACTTTTTCCGAAGGTTTATCTGTTGCTAATACATTAGCGTTGGAAGCATTGCTATAGGTAGCATAGGGTTTAATATAATTGGTATTGTAACTCGATTCAATTAAAGGGGTGTAGGTAATGGTCCCGTTTGGAGCCGTAGTCCCTGTCCAGTATTTTACAGCATCAGTTTTATAACGATACTGTCCATAATCAATATCCGAAGCCGTTCTATATGTTGGGATAGGATCTTTTCTTCCCCATTGATAATGGAGCCCACCGGAAAGCATAATCTGTTCCGGAGAGCCAGGCAATGCTGTTTCAGGGTTTAAGTTATCTCCGTAAATAGTAGGAAAAACTTCTACCGCTCCTAAATTTCTATCCATGATTTCAGTGTCAAGAACTTCACTTCTTTTTGCAAAATTCACATAGTTTGTTGCATTAGCATCCGGCTGGTCTGTTATATGACGATTTGATCCGATAGCAGTATTGGTCACCCAAATGTGCCAGCTCCAATAGACCGGATTTGTAATGCTTCCGTTATGTAATGTAACGACAGCATTTCCACTTTTATTTGGGTTAATGACCACTTTTATCTTTGAATTACTGATTGCAGATAAAGCTCCCGGTTGATCTACCGAAACCTGCTTAATCAAACCTGTATCCGTTGTCCATAGAACATTGGTTTTTAAATTATCAAAATTTGAAGCATTTAAAATATCCGGATTGTTCAGCAATTGACTTTGAGCTGAAAAAGCTTTACTAATTGGAATTTCAATAGTAGATTCTGCAGTAGATTTTACGATGGTATACGTATTTGGATTGTCTAAACCTTCCGTATACTGTCCTTCTGTAAAGAAATCTGTAGGGAAGTTGTAATCATTCACCACATAGAGAGGATCTTTGATACATCTGCAACCATTAGCACCTGAAGTCTCTCCCATAGATAATGGCTGGTAGAAGTATCTTCCGTTAATATTCGGATAGTTTGGATCCGGAATGTCAGGTTGTTCTTTATCAGGAACCATAAATAGCGCTCTTGCTACTATTGATGGAGAGGCATCAAAATGTCTGGTCATAGTTGCTGTCCATAAGGCTGTATGATGTTGATCTGTATATTGTCCTTCATGTCTGTTGATGAGCAATTGTCCGGTACCCGGAAATTTTCCCATATTAAATCCTCCAACATTAGAAAGATCATATCCTACATTCGTGTAAAGTCTAAAACCTTTCATAAAATCAGGTGCCCCAGCATCTGTAGGTTTGATTATCTGATAGGTATTGGCTTCAAAAGCATTTTTACCCATATTGGTTTTTACCCCCAAAGGAGAGAAATCAATTCGAATATCATCAATATACGTCTTTGATCCTCCATTAGCCACTAATACAGAAGGAACTCTCCAGCCATTAGGACAAGGATCATATGAGGATTTATTTCTGTAAGGCTGCGCATCGTTATCATTCAGATAGTTATCTTTATATTTTCCTTCTGAATTATCAGACCATAAATTAAGCTCAGAAAGACGATTGCTTGTAAGATCAGGTGATTTCCCAAACCAGTTTAACATCAATGTCTTTGCGGTGTCATAATAAGCAATATCTGCACTGTTATTACCAACATAGATAAGGCTTAAAGGATTTTTAACAGCAAGAGAAAGGTTGTTTTTTACATTAGCACTGGCCAATGGAACAAATTTTCTAAGGGCATCAATTTTAACTGAGTTTGCAGTATACTGTGCATTTCTGTGTCGGACCCGCCCTATAGAGCCTGAGACTTCGTAAGAATCATTTCCTTTAGCCGTCAATGGAGGAATGGGATCTTTTCTTCCCCACTGATAAAGCAATCCCCCATTTTTATTCCAGTTACCTGAAGTTAAAGAGCTACTCATTGCTCCAAGATTTCTATCCATCCAACCCCAATCCGAATCCGGGATCAGTTCAACGGTTCCGTCTTTCGTTTGTCTTTTTAGCCCCGCAAAACTTTTATAAGCAGAACCTTTGGTGGGATCATCCGTAACCCAGACATGCCAGGACCAATAAATCTCACCATTTACTTTCAATGCAATCACCGCATTTCCTTTTTTGGATCTGTTAACGGGAACTTTAATCTTTGTATCTTCCCCGGAACCTATCAGTTCCAGACTATAATTAGTTCCGGATTTAATCAGACCATGCATATCTTCCCATAATACATCTGCAGTTATTGTTCCTGCCGGAATATTAGACCCACCAATATATTTATCCTTTTGCCACATCGCAAAAGCTTTTTTAATCGGTATATAAAGGCCATCTACCGTATTTTCGTTCTTGTCTTTCCCTGTAAAGATATAGCTGTTGGGAGCCTTGGTCCAATCTGCAACACTATAATCAGAAATCGCACCCTGATTTACTGTAAAACAGCCGTTTGAACACTCTGAAGTGTCATTATAAGCATTTGTGGAACCAAAGACTCCGGTGTATTTGATAAATTTGAAGATCTCCTTCTCAATATCCTGCATCGATCTTTTAGTCTGATAAGAGGTCGTGACATCATTTCTTAACGCACCCACACCATATAAAGTCATCTCTGAAGTATTGGAAATAATAAGATTTTCCGATCCAGGGCCTCTTCTCGCTTCATAATTACCATATCCAAATAAAGGAGCTCCATAATTACTAGTACTGTTTGGGGTAAGGTCTATGTACGTACCATCGCTTTTATAAATCCTTAATCCCGTTGATACACTTGAAACAATAACAACGGGCTGTTGATCCGGTATAAACTCTGATAAATTTTTCCATGTTTTGTTATACAGATTAAAATATCTGCTTTCTATAAACGCCGGGTTTTTCCAGTTAAAATATCCGGGGCCATTAGGTTCTTCCGGCCATTGGCTAAATTTTATAAAGAATCCATTTGCAGAAAATTTACCTGCAAACATGTATATGGGATCATCATAGCTGTACAGGTAAGGAATCGGATGCCCGGCTGCTGCATTATAAATAAATTCAGGAGTAGAACCTAATGTATCACTGATAATTCCTGTATTAACTAATTTGACAGATTGAACACCATTTGCCTCTGTTATCAGGTCTGATGGACGAGTTGGAGAGAATACAACATTGTCCTTTTTATTATCCATCAATACATTGCTTAATTTATTCCAGAAATGTGCAGATGTTACCCTGTCTTTTACTCCAATCACCTTCCCATTGCTGTTGGTCACCAGAGATCCTTCTTTTTTAGGAGTTAAAAGCATGGTATATTCATTTTCATCCAGATCACAGCTTGTCGCTATATAATCATTAAGCTTATAATGATGAATGCTTTTGTCCCAGACAACACTGTTGAAATTACTGAGATTTGTATCTGAGCTTAGCTCTACTTTTACGTTATAGGAGCTCTGAACGGAAGCAGGTAACTCAAAGCGGGCGGTAAGAATTTCATTATATTGGTTATACGAATATAAAACCTTACACCATACGCTTATCCAGTTACCCTGCACATCCTGATACTTGATCGAGAGTTTTACATGATCATTTGTAAATGGTTTTGTAAGCTTTCCGCTCATCACGACCAATCCTTTTTCATTGATATTCTGATTAATAACAATGAGAGGATCCAGATCATAAGTAAATGGAGCGAGAGAAGAATGGAGCACTGAAACTCCTGCTTTTTCATAAAGTTCCGGAGGAGAAAATCCCCGTGAAAAAGCATGACTTGACACCATACAGAATGTTGTTGCCAAAATCCTGGAAATAATTTTTGCTTTCATAGTTGTTTGAATAAATGTGTTTAAACTTGATTATTTTCTCCCGAAAAAAGAATATCGGGTATCATAAGAAAGATAGGGGTGAATGATTTCACTAATTTTTTTGGTCATCATGGTTTAGTTGTGTTTATATTTTAATCCCTGTTTAGTTAGGGAATGAGTTTTTGCAAATATATAAAAAAACAGATTCAAGTTACTATTTTCAATAAAATTCTAATAAACAACACATTATGATTTAAAACACAACAATTTTAAGGTTATAAATCCTACATATTGGGGAGATTTTAGAAAAAAAGACATACAAAGCCACCTATCTTTCAAACAACAGGGCAAAAAGATACAGGTAGTTTCAAACAAAAAAAAATACCTTTTAGAATCAGGCAAAAAAGAATAAAAAATGGAAATACTCCCCTTTTCTATTTTACATTTTTAAGAATTGATTTTAATTTTTTCTGAATCGGAGGCTCAAGATATTCAGCAACAATATATGCCACAGGAATTACAAGCGAAAAAGAAATAATGGGTAAAAGCCAGTAAGGAACCTGAATATGCTTATCAATTTTCACCATCCATGAAATCATCATATTTTCGTGCAATAGATATATAGGGTAACTTACAAAACCAACAAAAGTAAATAGTCTCATTGAAAAAAAACGTTCCATTCTTTTCCAGAATAAAGCTCCTACAAAAATAAGAATCAGGATGATAAGATATAGATTTCTAATCATATCCTGAAGTTTATACATGTAGAACATTGCACATATTGTTGCAATAACAAAAGCATACAGATACCTCCTGTCTCTCTCCTTATAGTAAATATAAATCAATGCACCGGAAACAAACCATCCGAAATAGACAAAGTTTCCGATGTAGGCCTTAAATTTTAATAATCCCATAGGAAGTAAATGATGGAACTCTAAAATCTGAAACGACACCGCCACCAAATAAATAATAAAAATACCTAACAGCGCAAGATTCCTTTTAAACAGATAATAAAGAGCGCCGAAAATCAGGTAAAATTTCACTTCAATATATAAAGACCAGAATGATGATTCCAGAACCGGAAAATCTGTTTTAAAAATACGTTCCAACAACCCCTCATCAACAAATAAAATGCCGGGGATCAGAGATTTCAAGCCAGGAATCCCTAAAGGTCTTTCATAAAAAAAAACTGCAGTACTGTAGATAATTAGGGAACAAATAAGCATACTTGGAAAAAGCCTTACCCATCTGTTTTTAATAAATTGAATAAAACCGGATGTTTTTTCCATCGACATCAAAATGACAAATCCTGATATCAGAAAAAAAAGTTGAACACCTAAATCTCCATATTTCACAAGGATATTATCTTTAAATGAATCTCCGAAAGGATAGTTTTTACTCCAGATATAATATCCATGAAAAAGGAAAACCAACAAAATAGCTAGTCCTCTTAAACCATCTAAAACTAAAATTCTATTTTTCTGATCAGACATAAATAATAAAATATGAAAATACCCTACGGAAGAATATGATTCTTATAAAGATCTATGGTAAATCTACCTGCTTTTATATTTCTGAAACTAGAGAATACTACAAAATTGAAAATCACCAGAGCCATAATAAACGCATGTATGGCTCTTCTCATCCCTTCTGAAACCACAAACATTGTATTTGGAATTAAAATATAGGCAAATGCAAGGAAGGTCCCTGTTAATCTGGACGAAAAAATCGGATTATTTCTAAAAATAAAATAGAAACAGATTCCTATCACGGTATAATTTCGGTGATATTCATAATAAGGGTATTTTTCCTTCATTTTGGTATCAAATGCAAAAAGGAAAAAGGTAGAAATTGCCAACATGGCTTCCGGAATCCCAAACCCTCCGTTTAATCTCTCCACGGTTTCATCAACATAACCGTTGAAACCTTCCACTAAAGTACTTCCTGACATCATACTTCCTAATAAGCTTCCGAAATACCTATACACCTCAAACGGAGATAAGAAAATTGAGACTAAAATCAAAAGAAGCATCCATATTTTATTCAATGGAACCCGGACTATCCAGTACATCGGAAGCATTAAATAACAAACATTATGGATTCCCGCCGCGAGATAAATCCACAAAAGATACATCCATAGCTTCCTTTCTTTTATATATCGTATTGCATAATAGGCTATGAAACATCCTAAATTCTGTCTGATTTGTCCACTCTCCCCAATAAAAAATCCGGGGATAAAAATAAAGAGTAAAAAGGTAAAAGGATAGTGCGTATTTTCTTCAACAAATTTTGTTTTGAAAAACGTTACAAGTGCTGCAACTACAAAGGTCAGGATATAAAAGGGAGCATCAAAAACATTGATTATAATCTTATTAATCAAAACATAAAGCCATTCCAGCTCCACAATTTGTGGACCTTTTATTGAAAGTGCTGCAAGAAAAATACTTATATAATCCTTCGTATCAGAATACACATAAATACCTACATAACTACCATAATCCGGCCCTACATTATCCCGAAAACCCGCAAGAATGACAAGATATACCGCCAAAATATAAAGCGCCCTTTTATTTGTCTTCCCGGAATAAACTTCCTGAAAACTAAAGATCATCATATAGATAATCGCAATTATAAAATAAGGATGCAATAAACTCATTGGATGGGTAGGGTATTTTTAAATTGATAGGAAGTAAATATAAATCCTGTAAGAATTAAAGGAATAAATAATCTGACCTCCCAGAAAAGCCCTACCATAGCAATCATTACCAGATAAGGGGTGGAAAAAAACAGGTATTTTCTTATCAACATTCTTCCCTCCTCATTACACAACAGATAACTGAAATATAAACTTATCGTCCCAAATAAAAGACCACTCAGGTTAAAAGGGCTGCTGAAATTATCACGAAAATAAACTCCTTCAACAAAAGACACCTCCTGATGGATCATCATCCTAAGTCCTGCATAGGGAACGATAAAGACGATTACAAGAAATATAAGTTCCTTAATGAAAGTAAAATCTCTGTTCTTCAATTTTTTAAAATCAATACAAACCGCTGCAAAAAAAGAAATGTTCAGGCATGAGGTTTCTCTTACCAGTGTAGAAATGAATACAATTATACACAAAAGGATAAAATGGGTAAATTTCCGATCCTGCAGGTATTTCAATGTGAGTAATGCTCCCGAAAGATAAAAGAAAATTGCAATAGAATCACAATTGGTAGGAACATACTGTACAATAACGATAAAAAATATGGCTAGAAGGTGGATCATCTTTCTAATATTTGCATTTAAAAGGATGTCTGCCGATTTTAATTTAAAAATAAAATGTAAAATAATTGAAGACAGTACAAAAAAGAAACTGTTGATCAGAAAAATACTGTGGTAAAATAATGTTCCTTGTTTTAGAAGAAAATTTTTAAGAAATGAAAGGTAATTATTTACAATGAAGGTTACGACTTCCGTAACATGTACACTCAGATAATTAGGAATCACCCTGTAAGCATATACTGAAGAGAACATAAAGTCAGGAGCCTTCTCCATGGTTTTCAATCTTACATAAGAAGATTCAAACCCATAGTAAGACATCGCAAACAGCAAAAACGGGAGTATTATTACAAATAGGAATCCGTTTATTTTTTCATCATTTTTTGTCAACATATCAAAAACAGATTCTTATTTTTTTAATAATAATTGTGGTTTAAAATACATTTCGTCAAAAGGGAACATTTGCAAAAATAGAATAATTTTTCATTCTGCCTAGAATATTTTATTGATTTTCAGCCAAAACTTATTGTTTAAGTATTTTGAACTTACTCTTAAAAAATTAAATTTGCAGACTTGATTTACATGCAATGCATCGCTTTTTTATATTTTTATATTATCTGATTTCCAAAAACAAAATAATCTCTGTGCTTACCGCAGTTGGGATTGCTGTTTTGTGTATTTTCTTCGCTTCAAAAATCAACTTTGAAGAAGATATTAATCAGATTATTCCTAAGAATGAAAAATCTGATCTTACGGCCAAAGTTCTTCGACAGCTTAACTTTTCAGACAAAATCATCGTTATCATAGAAAATAAATCCCGGGAAGACAGCTTTCAGCTTTCTGAGACAGCAGATACTTTTTTACAAAAGATTGAGCCCTTGCAAAAATATATAGGTTCAGTTCAGGGAAAGGTAAATGATAATGAAATTTCAGAAACGTTTGATTTTGTCAATCAAAATTTACCTCTTTTTCTCAATGAAAACGATTATAAAGAGATTGATCAGAAACTTCAAAAGGACAGTATTGCCCTACAGGTAGAGAACAATTACCGGTCATTGGTTTCTCCTACCAGTCTGGTCACAAAAGAATTTATCAAAAAAGATCCTTTAGGGCTTACGTTTTTAGGAATTAAAAAATTAAATGCACTCAATATCAGCAAAGACTTCAAACTCGAAGACAGCTATATTGTTACCAAAGATGGGAAAAATCTGTTGCTTTTCATTGATCCGAAAAATAAAAGCAATGATACCAAGGCAAACGAAGTATTTATTGATCAGCTGAATATGATAAAAGATCATATCAATACACAGTTTAAGGGTAAAACAGAAATCAGCTATTTTGGCTCTCCTGTAATTGCAGTTGCCAATGCAAAGCAAATTAAAAAGGATATTCAGAATACAGTAATGATTTCTATGACAGTATTACTGGTTCTTTTGATTTATTATTTCAGGAATTTCCTTACTCCGGTTATTGTTTTTCTCCCAACTGTTTTTTCAGTATTACTGGCTTTATTGGTTTTATATTTTATTAAAGATAAGATTTCAGCGATCTCCTTAAGTGTAGGAGCTATTCTCATTGGAATCACCATAGACTATGCCCTGCATATTCTTACTCATTATAAACACAACAATAATATTGAGGAGCTTTACAAAGAAATTACCCAACCTATCATTCTAAGCAGTGCAACAACCGCCGTTTCATTTCTTTGTCTGGTATTTGTTCGTTCTGAAGCGCTAAAAGATCTGGGACTTTTCGCAGCCATCACCGTTATCTTATCTTCCATCAGTGCATTGATCATTGTTCCTCAGCTTTATAGGCCTAAAAAAACAACGGAAAAGCACCATACAAATTTTATAGATAGAATTGGTTCATATCCCTATGAAAAAAATAAACCTTTAATTATTGGATGTTCTGTCATTATCATTGCCTGCCTGTTTGGATTCAGACATGTCGGTTTCAATGAAGATATTGGCGAATTGAATTATATCCCAAAAGAGCTGAAAATCAGTGAAGCCAAGCTTCAAAAACTTTCAGACATTACCTCAAAATCTATTTATACCATCTCTTATGGAAATTCTGAGGAGGAAGCCCTGGCCAGAAATTCACAACTGAGTAGCTTCCTTGAAAAAGAAAAGAAAGAAGGTAAAATACTAAGTTATAATTCCATAGGAAACGTTGTTCTTTCTGAAAAGGATCAACAAAATAAAATTAAAGAATGGAAAGCTTTTTGGAGTCAAAATAAAAAGAGTCAAACCCTATCAGAGTTGGTCAGTAATGGAACCCGATTTGGGTTTAATAGCTCTGCATTTGATAACTTCAATGAGACACTAAACAAAAACTATTCTACACTACAGCTCAAAGAGTATCAAAAAGTAAAAGCATTACAGATTTCTGAATTTCTGAATAATGAAAAGGGATTTTATACCGTTTCCAATGTTGTGAAGGTTAGTGAAAACAAAAGAGATTCTTTCATAAAGGATGTTGAAAAAAAACACGATGCCATTGCTATTGACCGTCAGCAAATGAATGAAAATTTCTTAGGCTTGTTAAAAAGAGATTTCAGCACCCTGATCAATTATTCGCTATTGGCCATTATCTTAACCATTATCATATTTTTCAGAAATTTTGAGTTAACGGTTCTCACCATGTTTCCCATTGTTTTGACCGGAGTGGTCACTGCCGGAATTCTTTATTTTCTGGGATTGGAATTAAATATTTTCAGCACTGTTGTATGTACTCTGGTTTTTGGTGTGGGAGATGACTTCAGTATTTTCCTCACTCAGGCTATGCAAAAGGAACATACCAAAGGGAAAAATGAATTGCCTACGTACAGAACCTCAATCATTCTTGCAGTCTTCACAACAATCCTTTCCATTGGCTCGTTGATTTTTGCCAAACATCCGGCTTTACATTCTTTGGCACTGGTTGCTTTGATCGGAATGTTTTCTGTAATTATCATTACCTCTACCTTATATCCTTTCTGGTTCAGGTTACTGATTACCAACAGAGCAAAAAAGGGGCTTTCCCCTATTACTTTCAGATTGTTTTTAAATTCTATCATTTCATTTTTTTACTACGGACTCGGAGGTTTTATATTTTCAGTACTCGGAAGTTTCTTTGTCAAAAATTCTAAGGGAAAAACATTAGACGTGATTAAACTGCTCATGGCTCATTTTTTAACCTCTGTATTATACTCCAATCCATTTGTAAAGAAGAGAGTTATTAATAACCCCTCTGAAGATTTCAGCAAACCCGCAGTGATTATTGCCAATCACACCTCTTTTCTGGATACATTAGCCATCGCAATGGCCACTCACAAAATCATCTACCTGGTCAACGATTGGGTATACCAGTCGCCTGTTTTTGGAAAACTGGTTCGTGCATTGGGCTTTTTCCCCGTTTCTCAAGGCATAGAAAATGGAATGGAAAAACTCAAAGAAAAAATTGAACAAGGATACTCCCTTGTCGTTTTTCCTGAAGCAGAGCGTTCCTACACTAATGATGTAAAACGCTTTCATAAAGGAGCATTTTATTTGGCCGAACAGTTTGGTCTGGATATCCTTCCCATTTATATCCATGGAAATTCCGAAGTACTCCCCAAAGGTGATTTTATTATCTATGACGGAAGTATTACTGTAAAAGTGGGTGACCGAATCAGTAAGGAAGACCTTAGTTTTGGAAAAAATTATTCGGAAAGAACCAAAAAGATCAATGCTTACTTCAGAGAAAAGTTTGCAGAACTGAGATCTGAAATTGAAGATGAAAATTATTTCAAAAAGAAACTGTTCCTGAGCTATTTATATAAAGACACCGAAGTCGTTCAGGAAGTTAAAAATGACTTTAAAATCAATAAGTCTGTTTATTTTGAACTCAACAAACACATTCCCAATGATGTCAATATTTTGCATATTGGAGATGACTTTGGCCAGAAAGATGCTTTATTAACTTTATATCAGGCAAGCCGGAAAATTTTCTCATGGATCAGAGATGATAATAAAAGAGAAATAGCAGCTCAAAGTTACCTGGTAAAAAAAAGAAAAATACATTATATAAAAGAGAGGTCCGAAGTGAATAAAAATATTGATGTACTCCTGATTTCAGATGATCATTTTAAGATGGATAGTCTTCAGACTTTTCCTCAAACTATTATTTTTGTCAACACAAGGAATCTCTCATTTGAAAATGAAGATTATATACTTGAATATAGCTCTGACTCACTAAAAGTATTTAAAGCTAAATAATAAATATGAAAAACATATTTTTGTAAACACTAAAGAAATCACATGAAAAAGAACATACTTGTAATATATTATTCTCAAACCGGCCAATTGGAGGATATTGTGAAGAATATAGCCAAGCCTTTTGAAGCAAAAAAAGAGGAATATGATATTACCTTTTATAATATCAAATTAAAAGAAGATTTTCCTTTTCCATGGCCAGGTGATGTTTTTTTCAATACTTTCCCAGAGTCTTATTTACAGATTCCTAAAGAAATATATCCTCCTTCGGAAGAAATTTTAAATAAAAAATATGACCTCATCCTGTTTGGGTATCAGGTATGGTATCTCACACCATCTATTCCCATTATTTCATTTCTGAAGAGTGGTTATGCTGAGCGTATTCTTAAGGATACTCCGGTAGTAACCATTTCCGGAACCCGAAATATGTGGATGTTATCCCAGGAAAAGCTCAAAGTATATTTAAGAGACTTACAAGCACAACTGGTCGGAAATATAGCACTGGTAGACAGGCACGATAACTACACCAGCGTACTGACCATTCTTCGCTGGCTGACAACTGGTCAGAAAGAAAAATCAGGAATACTTCCTGCAGCAGGAATCTCACATGCTGAAATTACAGGCTCTGTAAAATATGGTGAGATTATAGAAAGACACATCAAAAACAATGATCTGAACAGCTTGCAGCCGGAACTTGTTAAAAATGGAGCCATTGAAATCAGAGCATTTTTGGTACGTGTAGAAAAGGTAGGGAATAAAATTTTCACCGTTTGGTCTAATCTGATTATAAAGAAAAAAGAGAAACGCCCATTGCTGATAAAATTCTTTAAGGTATATTTGATGGCAGCGATATGGATCATCTCACCTGTCGTGCTAGTCTTACACCTTCTCACAACCCCTATATTTTGGTTTAAAAGACAAAAGCAGAAAAAATATTTACAAGGAATTAATTTAAAATAGAATGTACGACGTATTTATAACAAAAGCATCAAAATACTTACCCAATGAGCCGGTAGCGAATGATGAAATGGAGACTTATCTTGGGCTTATCAATGATGCGCCCTCTAAAGCAAGATCGCTTATTTTAAGAAACAACAAAATTACCACAAGATATTACGCTTTAGATAAGGAGGGAAATCCTACGCATACTAATGCGCAACTTACAGCAAAAGCAATAGAAGGACTTTTTGACGAAAATTTCAAAAAGGCGGACATGAAATTATTATCAGTAGGAACAACTTCCCCGGATCAGATTCAGCCTTCACATGCTTCTATGGTACATGGTGAACTGAATATCGGAAAATCTATTGAAATTAATACCTCAACAGGACTTTGCAATTCAGGAATGAATGCCTTAAACTATGGATTCCTTTCCGTAAAAGCCGGTGTACAGGAGAATGCAGTTTGTGCAGGCTCCGAAAGAATGTCTTCATGGATGACTGCAGATAAATTCAACCACGAAGCTGAAAATTTAAAATTATTAGAAGAAAGACCCATCATTGCCTTCAAAAGAGAATTCCTGAGATGGATGCTTTCTGACGGAGCGGGATCTTTTTTATTAGAAAATAAACCAAGAGAAAACGGAATCTCTTTAAAAATTGAATTTATTGATTTCTATTCTTATGCCCACGAGATTGAAGCATGTATGTATGCCGGGTGTGAAAAGCAGGAGGACGGAAGCCTAAAATCATGGGCAGACTACCCTTCTGACGAATGGTTGAGACAATCTATTTTTGCCATCAAGCAGGACACTAAAATTCTGGACAAATATATTTTGGTAAAAGGAGCAGAAAGTTTGAGATCTTCTTTCGATAAACACAATCTGGATCCTGAAAAAATAGATCACGTTTTGGCACATATCTCTTCCGGCTATTTCAAAGAAGGCTTAAAAGAAGAGTTTGCAAAAAAAGGAATGGACTTCCCTTGGGAAAAATGGTTCTACAATCTTTCTGATGTCGGAAATATCGGTGCCGGATCAATCTTCATCGCATTGGAAGAATTAATGAACTCAGGAACATTGAAAAAAGGAGAAAAAGTACTTCTTTGTGTCCCTGAAAGTGGAAGATTTGCGTATTCTTGTTCATTATTAACCGTTTGCTAATGGAAAACAGATTGCCAACATCCGATAAAAATTTTGTTGAAAGCCTTATTCCACAGCGATTTCCTTTTGTCATGGTACAAGAGTTATCCGAATATTCGGAGAATCATATTATTTCGGGATTTGAAATACAAGAAGATAACCTGTTTATTCAGGACGGACAGTTTCAGGCTTCCGGGCTGATCGAGCATCAGGCACAGAGCGTAGCTTTACATACAGGATACAAATACTACCTGCTAGGAAAAGATGCCCCAACCGGATACATTGGTGCTATCAAATCTTTTGAAGCTGAGATACTACCAGAAATAGGAGATCAACTGATATCAGAGGTAACCATCCTCAATGAAGTAATGGGAGTAACCCTGGTAGATATCGTTACAAAACTGAATGGAAATGTAATCGCAAAGTCTCAAATGAAAACCGCTGTAAAATAACAGAAAATGGAAATAAAGGAAGACAACATCATCAATATACACAACTTTTTACCACATCGCGATCCGATGTTAATGGCAGACTATATTCTGGAACTGACCAAAGAAAAAGTGATGACTTCCTTTGAAATTAAAGAAGATAATATATTTGTTCACAACAATGAGTTTGTGGAAGCCGGATTAATTGAAAATCTTGCACAAACGTGCTCCTCCATTCTCGGACAAAGCTTTTTCGAAAATCCGGAGGCAGATACCAAGGTGATAGGCTTTATCACCAATATCAAAAAAATTGAAATTTTTGCCCTTCCAAAAGTGAATGATACTATCATTTCCAAAGCCTCGCTCATTTCTCAGTTTGAAAACATCTGTCATATCTTCTGTGAAACATTTAATAATGGCCAATTATTGATCAGAGCAGAAATCAATCTGTTCATTCAGGAGATAGAATCATAAAAGTGAAAAGAAAATATAATGGAAGCCGCACTGTTGTGCGGCTTTTTGTTTTTCAATGGTTAATACTTCTTACTGAACAAAATATAAATATGTACAAGATCATTAGGTTTTGGCTAAAGCCGGATGATGAATTCTATTCTTTATTCAGGTGGGCTAAAGCCCACTCCTATTGATATACTCCCAGCCTTGGCAAACCAGCCATTAAAGAAAGTACAAATGATGGTGGATATTCGTGGAAATATTTGCGGTTTTCATCTTTAAACAACAACATATTTCACGTGAAACATTATACAAATCCGTGGAACATAAGCTATCAGCCAAATCCTTTGTTTAAACAAAAAAGTGGAGCGTTCTGCCCCACTTTTCTATAGTTAAAAATAAAATATTAGTATCCAAAGATCTCTTCAAGAGATACTTCCTGGAATTCTCCCATTTTATTAACAGACTCCATATTCAGGTTTTCCTTCTTACCGATGATGGCAGTATTGTATTGTACAGGTTTCACCTCTGTATTGTAGAATCCTGTTAGGGTTGGTAAATTCAGACTCTGGATTTCAGAATATACATCTTTTCTGATATCGTAATCAACACCCAGTTTCTTCAATGCTAACTGACTGAAGAAGATATTTGTTCTGTTGATTCTGTTGGATGCAATTTGTTTCAATGCAGATCCTTTTGAGTTTTCAAACTGTGCAGGAATCTGAGGTAACTCTACCATCAGTTCATTCATAGCATTAACAGCCAGAGGAAGTTTATTGGATTGTGTTCCAATGTAGTTGGTAATATAGTTGGCGTGTCCTTTTTCCGAAGCATTAGCATACGAAACATATGCAGTATAAGCCAGCGACTTACTTTCTCTGATTTCCTGGAAAACGATAGACGATAATCCTCTTCCAAAATATTCATTAAATACGTTAGCCTTTCCGAAGTTGTTAAGATTTACCGGATTTCCTTTGGCTACTTTCCCCATTTCCATCTGCACCATATCATAGTTGGTGAAATATACCTTTCCGGTAGTGGCAGGTTCTGCATATTCTTTAGCTTTTGCCGGCTGAAGACTTGTATTGATGATAAAAGGTTTAACGGCTTTTTCCAATCCTGACTGATCTTGTCCGTAAAGGAAAACCTGATAAGGATATTGGTTTAATGTCTTCACTTTTTTCATGAGTTCCGTAGCATCAATACTTTCAAGACGTTCTTTAGAAATCACATCAGCCATTCTGGAATCTTTACCATATTTTGCATAATTGGAAAGAGCACCCATGATTCTCACCTTATCTTTCTTAGCTGCAGCTCTTGCTTCCAGAATAGTCTTTACCGTTTGAGCATAAATCGCTTTATCCGCTTTTACATTCGTCATCCAGTGATTCATCAGCTCAACTCCTTTTTTCATATTGCTTTCAAGGCCACTTAGAGTAACAATCATCTGATCATTGGAAGTTCTGATACTGTAGCTGATTCCTAGTTTGTAGAATTCTTCTTTCAGTTGCTCCGGACTGTATTTATCAGTACCCAGATATTCAAAAAGAGTTCCCGCAATAGAAAGTTCTTTATCATTATCCGTTCCGAAAGGGAAAACATAGCTCACCTGAGCAATCTCGTTGTATTTATTCTTTACAAAACTTACTGTTTTGTCTTTTACCTGTGAAGTTTGAATAGCCGTTTTGTAGTCAATAAACTCAGGTTTGATTTCCGGCACCTTTGTATTTAAAATATCCTTCAAGAAAGGAGACTGTGCTTCTCTGTTCAGTTTAATCGGAGTAATTCCTGGGTTTTGTACACGGACCAGTTTGTCATTGACTCCTTTTTCTTTATAAACCACAACATAATTATCCTTAAAGAAATCGTTTGCAAACTTTACAATATCTGCTTTGGTAATCTTTTCGTACTGGTTTATCTCATCCAGTTCCTGCTCCCATGTTCTTCCCTTGATATAAGAATCGTAAAGCTCAGTAGCTAATCCGTCAGCCGTTTCCCATCCTTTCATACGCTGAACCTTTTTATCATTGACAATGGCTTTCAGCATCCAGTCCGGAAATTGTCCATTTTTCACAAGAGTCAGTTGGTCCAGCAATAATTTCTTAGCCTCATCAAAGCTTTGTCCATCTTTCGGAGTTACAGTAAGCCCGAAATAACCATACATTTTGAATGGTGATTCGTAAGCACCCGCTCCAAGCGTCTTCTGCTTTTGGTTAATATTAAGGTCAATCAGCCCTGCATCTCCCCTGTTGCTTAAGATTTCTGCTACAACATCTGCTAATCTTGCTTCCTGGCTTCCGTAAGAATCCGTTCTCCATGCCATAGTCATTCTAGGAGTAGACGGACTTTTTACTGTTTTGGAAACAATTTGCGTCATCGGTTCCTCAGTAACCATTTTTTTCATAGGAAGTTCTTTATATTTAAAAGAACCAAAATACTGGTCAACTAATTTTATAGTTTTATCAAAATCAATATCTCCTACCAATACTACTGCCATATTATTAGGAACATAGTATGTATCAAAATACTTATGAATAGCAACCATTGAAGGACTTTTCAGGTGCTCAGAAGTACCGATTGTCGTTTGCTGTCCATTCGGGTGTTTCGGGAAAAGAGCTTCCATCAGAGCGTAGTTTACCAAACGTCCATCATTGTCCTGTGCTCTGTTGTATTCCTCATACACTGCTTCCAATTCCGTATGGAAAAGACGTAATACCAATTCTGAAAAACGTTCCTTTTCAACTCTTAACCATTTTTCCAGTTCATTGGAAGGAATATTGTTTTTGTACACTGTTTCATCCAGCCATGTATGAGCATTCGTACCCGTAGCTCCCAAAGAAGAGATCGCTTTGTCATATTCATTGGCAATTGCATACTTGGATGCCTCCAAAGAAACTTCATCAATCTTTTTATAAAGTTCTTTTTTCTTTGCGGGATCCTTTTCCGCTTTATGCTGCTCGTAAAGATCAGAAATCTGCTGCAACAGGGCTTTTTCTTTAGCCCAATCCTGAGTTCCCAAATGTGAAGTTCCCTTGAAAACCATATGCTCAAGATAATGAGCTAATCCCGTATTATCACCTGGATCGTTATTTGATCCCGTTCTTACAGGAATATAAGTCTGAATTCTTGGGGCATCTTCATTTTTGGCCAGATACACTTTAAGCCCGTTCTTCAAAGTATACACTCTTACACCAGCCTGGTCGTTCTTCACCGTTTCATAAGTATATCCCTGAGCATCGGTTAATTTTTGAGTGTCAAATTTCTGAGCCATAGCACTTATCATACAGAAAAGCGAAACAGAAATAAAAAACTTCTTCATAGTTGTTATTTGTTAGTTATTATAATCCAAATTCTAAGACCATTAGTCTGCTATAATACGACACTTGTTACAGACTGTTTATTACAAGTCCATGTGATAAACTTTGGCAATATGCTTCTAAGATCCGTTTCTACCTGATTAGTTAAACTCATCATCCATAGTTATCATTAATTTTTCAAGCATAAAAATTAACTCACCGGATTTTTTTATACCTTTTTATTTTTTTAATGCAAAAAAGAAAGTTTGATTTTGTTGAAACAATAATTGTAATATCATTGATTTACCTCTTTTTCACGGCAATAGCTACCTCATACCTCATATGATTTGCATATAATGTATTTTCACTATTTTAGCCACCTGATTAAGAGAATCAGAACAGGTGAACCCCATTTCATCTGGAATCTAAAAAAATTAAACATTCTTTAGATGAAAAAACAAGATCTACCTCAGGACGAAAGTAATCTGAAATCCGCCAACATGACTGAAGTACTGTATGTAACGGATGAAAATGACAACTACACTACCGCAAACAGCACAGGCTGGGATGCAAAGAAGGCTGCTTTGGATGAATCTATGGAACTCATTTATGAAAGAATTGAGAAAGCCAGACAAGATGTTGCCAATAATATTGTAAGCCCGATCGTTTACTTTATGGAGCTGAATAAAATGGACCTGGGAGTACTTTCCTCTTATGTAGGAATGTGGCAATGGAGGGTAAAAAGACATTTTAAACCCAAAAATTTTAAAACACTAAGCGAAACTGCACTGAAAAAATATGCCGATGCATTCGGAATTTCAGTCAACGAATTAAAAAACTTCGACGGGAAATAAATGAGATGGCCTATTTATAATAGTCCATTTCATTACACCGATGAAAAAGATATAAGCTGCAAATGAAATTAAACTTTGAACACCATCAGACTGCGCATTGCGAAAACGGTGTTGCTTCTAATCTACTTCTCAACAAGGGACTTAAACTGAGCGAACCTATGATCTTCGGGATCGGCTCAGGGTTATTCTTTGTGTATCTGCCTTTTTTAAAGGTTAATTTTGCTCCGGGCTTCAGCTATCGTCCGATGCCGGGTGCTATATTCAGCAAAGCAGCCAAGAGATTAGGAATTAAAATCAAAAGAGAAAAATTTTCAAACCCCAAAGATGCTCAGGCAGCTCTGGAAAGAAATTTAGAACAAAATATACCCACAGGGCTACAGGTAGGTGTTTTTAATCTCACCTATTTTCCTGAAGAATATAAATTTCATTTCAATGCTCATAACCTTGTAGTATATGGTAAAGAGGAAGGAAAATTCCTGATCAGCGACCCTGTTATGGATTACGTGACCTCTCTTTCTGAAGCAGAACTGGAAAAAGTAAGATATGCCAAAGGGGCGCTTCCTCCAAAAGGACATATGTACTATCCTGTTTATGTTCCGGAAAACATCAATCTGGAGGAGGCCATTAAAAAAGGGATTAAGGACACCTGTAAAAATATGTTGGCTCCGGTACCTCTTATTGGAGTAAGAGCGATGAGATGGGTTGCAAAAAGCATCCCGAAATGGGCAGAAAAGAAAGGAACAAAAGTCACCAATCATTATCTGGGACAACTCATCAGAATGCAGGAAGAAATTGGAACCGGCGGCGGCGGGTTCAGATTTATCTATGGAGCATTTCTTCAGGAAGCTTCTGTCATCCTTAAAAATGATGAACTGAAAGAACTATCAAAAGAAATTACATCTATTGGTGATCTTTGGAGAGATTTTGCAGTAGATATTGCCCGTGTTTACAAAAACAGAAACTCAAAAAGCAATATTTATAACGAACTTTCAAAAACAATGCTGCACATTGCAGATCTGGAAGAAGCTTTTTATAAAAAATTAAGAAAAGCGATCTGATATGGCGGAGAATATGATTGAGATTAAAAATCTTTATAAAAAGTACAAAAATTCCGACGAGTTTTCTGTAAATGATATTTCCCTGAATATTAATAAGCAAGAAATCTATGGAATTCTGGGTCCCAACGGAGCTGGAAAAACCACATTGATTTCTATGCTTTCAGGATTGATAAAACCAACTTCAGGACAATTTTCCATTAATGGTTTATCTCCTCAGAAAGATGGGTTCAAAATACGACAAATCATCGGCATCGTTCCTCAGGAATATGCCCTTTATCCTACCCTTACCGCCAGAGAAAACCTGATGTTCTTTGGAAGTTTATATGGTTTAAAGCATAAACAGCTTAAAAAAACGATTGATGAATCTCTTGAAATCATGGGACTTTCAAAGTTTGCAGATAAGCAGGTAGGTCAGTTCTCAGGAGGGATGAAACGCCGTTGCAACCTTATCGCCGGGACTCTTCATAATCCAAAAATTTTGTTTCTTGACGAGCCAACCGTGGGCGTTGATGTTCAATCTAAAAAAGCAATTATTGATTACCTTCTGGATTTAAATAAGCAAGGAACCTGTATTATTTATACTTCTCACCATCTTTCAGAAGCAGAAGAATTTTGTACAAAAATTGCCATCATCGATCATGGAAAAATTCATGCCGTAGGGACCCCTGAAGAACTGGTTTCGCAGATTGCCAATGCAGAAAACCTTGAAGATGTTTTCATTTCATTAACCGGAAAAGAATTAAGAGATGTTGTTGTATAAACTGTGGAGAAGCTTTATCAAAGAAATTCTTCTGCTGAAAAGAGATATCGGAGGAATTGTCATTATATTCGTAATGCCGTTACTTCTGATTGTAACCATTACCCTGATTCAGGATTCTACCTTTAAAAACCTTGAAGGATCAAAAATTCCCATTATTTTTATTGATAACGACAAATCTGAGGTTTCAAAAAATATAAAAGGCGAACTGGAAAATAGTAAAACCTTTCAGCTTCTGACAAATTTCAATGAAAAATCTGCTCAGGAAGCTGTATTTTCAGGAGATTATCAGATGGCTATTGTTATTCCTGAAAATTTAACGAAAGATTTAAATTCCAATATTGAGTCAAAAGTTCAGACGATTGTAAGCTCTTTCGGGCTTGAAAATGATTCTGCAAAAGTCACAAAGGTAGCTCCTAAGGCAAAAGAGATTCATTTATACTTTGATCCTGCCACCAATGCAGGATTCAAAAACTCAGTGATGAATTCTGTCAACAAAATGGTATTTGAGATCGAAAACAAAAAGATCTACAAAGCATTTCAGGATCAATTGGGAACGACAGAAAACCTTGATGAAAATAAAAATCTCATCAGCTTCAAAGAAATCACTCCTAAAAAAGGAGAAATGGATGTTATGCCGAATTCTGTTCAGCACAACGTTCCCGCGTGGACTCTTTTTGCCATCTTTTTTATCGTAGTTCCTTTATCCATCAACTTGGTAAAAGAAAAAAGCCAAGGTACAAGTGTCAGGGCCAGAATAAGTCCTACCCCGTACTTTGTGCATATTTTAGGAAAAACATGTACTTACCTCATCATTTGTATCATTCAGTTTTTATTGATGGTAGCCGTGGGTATTTATCTTTTCCCATATATGGATCTTCCGGCATTTGATGTTTCCGGAAAGATGTTCCAGCTTATTGTTGTCACTTTATTTGCAGGATTAGCAGCCATAGGATTCGGCGTTTTATTAGGAACTATTGCCGATACTCAGGAGCAATCTGCTCCCTTTGGTGCGACATCTGTTGTTGTATTGGCAGCGATCGGTGGAATCTGGGTTCCGGTATTTTTAATGCCTGAATTCATGCAGACCATAGCAAAATTCTCTCCTATGAACTGGGGATTGAACGCCTATTATGATATTATTTTAAGAAACAGTGGAATTGGAGGTATCGCTAAAGAATTGATATTCCTGTTTTTGTTCTACCTTGCCACCGTATTCATTTCCATTTTTTACGAAAAGAAACAAAATGCAGTCTAACGAAAATATATTAAGCTGTACTGAAGAAGTAAGAGTACGCTTCAACGAGACAGATCCACTGGGAATTGTCTGGCACGGACATTATATTGTTTATTTTGAAGACGGAAGAGAAGCTTTTGGACGCCAGCACGGCCTTACCTATCTCGATATTCAGAACGCCGGATTTGTAACCCCTATTGTGAAAAGCACCTGTGAGCATTTTCTTCCTTTAAAGTATGGAGAGACATTCAATATTGTCACTACTTTTGTCAATACCATGTCTGCAAAGTTAATCTATACCTATGAACTCTTTAATCAGGAGGGGAAACTGGTTTGTAGTGGAGAAACTATTCAGGTATTTCTGGACGGTGACGGCAATTTATGCCTTTACAATCCGGAATTTTTTCAAAACTGGAAAGATAAAATGGGATTATCATGATGAAGGAAATTTATATCACAGATTACCAGTGCGTAACACCTTTGGGATTTGATGTGGATTCTAACTGGAAAGCTCTTTTAGGAGGAAAATCAGGGGTTGCATTACATCAGATTGCAGATAATCAGGAATCTTTTTATACCTCAATGATTGATTCTCAAATCTTAGAAAAAGAGTTTACCAAATTCTTTATCCCTGATCAGAATGACAAGCTACCATTTACAAGGCTGGAAAAAATGTTGCTTTTGAGTCTGAAACCTTTGATTGAAAAACATGATGTTACAGAAGATACAGCTTTTATCCTTTCCACAACTAAAGGGAACATCAGTCTCCTAAAAAATACAACCGAATTACCGGATGGGGTTTACCTCCCGGCATTGGCACAAAAAATTGCAGATTTTTTCGGATTTAAAACAAAACCGATCGTAGTCTCCAATGCCTGTGTTTCCGGGGTTATGGCTATTGCTGTTGCCAAAAATATGATTCAGGCAGGAAAATATAAAGATGCCTTTGTAATTGCAGGAGATGAGCTCTCTGAGTTTGTCATTTCAGGATTCAATTCATTTCAGGCGATTGCAGCAGGACCTTGCCAACCCTATGATAAAAACAGAAACGGAATCAATATCGGAGAAGCAGCAGCGGCTGTTTACATCACTTCAGAACCTTCTGAAAATGAAAAACTCAAATTTAAAGTATCGGGAGATTCCGCCATCAATGATGCCAATCATATTTCAGGTCCATCAAGAACAGGAGACGGGTTATATGCCAGCATCAAAAATGCTATGAGAGAAGCACAAATATCTTCCGGGCAAATTGATTTTATTTCTGCTCACGGAACGGCAACGCTATACAACGATGAAATGGAAGCCATCGCCTTCAACAGAATGGAATTGCAAAATGTTCCTTTAAACAGTATGAAAGGCTTCTACGGACACTGCCTTGGTGCTTCCGGACTGCTGGAAAGTATTATTTCAATGGAAAGCGCCCTTCAAGGCACGTTGCTTCCTTCTAAGAATTTTGAGGAAATGGGTGTTTCTCAGCCCATGAATATTATAATCGAAAACCAATCTGCAGAAATCACCTATATATTGAAAACAGCCTCAGGTTTTGGCGGATGTAATGCAGCTGTAGTACTGGAAAAATGTTAAAATAAAGAGAATGACGAGAACGAATATCTGTACTATAGAACACTCAAAAATAATGGTTGATGGAAATCTTATTTTTGAAACGGAAACTCTGACTTTTCAGGAGTTTGCAAAAGAAGCTTATAAAACGATGGAATTTAGTTATCCGAAGTTTCATAAAATGGATAATTTAAGTAAGCTGGCCTTCCTTGCTGCTGAAATGATATTGAAAGAAGATGATCATAGCAATACGGCTTTAGTATTTGCAAACAAATCGTCTAGTCTGGATACCGATTTTAAATATCAGGAAAGCATCAATTCAAAAGAAGCTTATTTTCCCAGTCCTGCGGTTTTTGTATATACCTTACCCAATATTTGTGTTGGGGAAATCAGCATTAAACATAAAATGCAAACAGAGAATGCTTTTTTTGTTTTAGATGAATTTGATGAAAATTTTTTAAATGATTATGCTGAGCAAATACTTCATTCCGGAAAAGCTGATAAGGTGGTATGTGGCTGGGTAGAATTGTATCAGGAAAATTATAAAGCTTTTGTATATTTGCTCACATTATAATTTAACAATGTACCAATCTAATAATGTACCAATGCTAAGAGCAGTAAAAATTATTGGTAAACTGGTACATTGATATATTGTTACATTAAAATAAAATTATGGAAAACTTAAAAACTGAATTAAAGCACAAAATTATTGAAGTATTGAACCTTGAAGATGTCGCTGTAGAAGAAATCAAAGATACAGATCCATTGTTCGGAGGAGGATTGGGGCTTGATTCTATTGACGCTCTTGAGCTGATCGTTCTTCTTGATAAAGATTACGGAATAAAATTAGCCGATCCTAAAAAAGGAAAGGAAATTTTCCAATCTATTGAGGTGATGGCTAAATTCATCGAAGAGAACAGAACAAAATAAAGTTAATGTATCAATCTAACAGTGTAACAATATAACAATCATTGATAATTATTACACTGTTAGATTGTTATATGATGTAATACCATGAGTCAAAAAATTGCTATAACAGGAATGGGCATTATTTCCTCTATCGGAAACAACGTGGAGGAAAATTTTATTTCCCTGCAATCCGGGAAACATGGGATTTCGGACATTCAAATGTTTGAAACCCGACATTCCGGAACGATTAAAACAGGGGAGATAAAATTATCCAACGAAGAACTTATACAAAAACTTCAACTCAATGAAGATAACAATGTCACAAGAACTTCTCTGTTGGGTATGATCGCTGCGAAAGAAGCTATAGAAAGTGCTCAGATTTCAGATATCAACGGTTATAAAACCGGATTGATTTCTTCTACCAGTGTCGGGGGAATGGATATCACTGAAAAGTACTTCTATTCTTATGAAGACTTTCCTGAAAAGCAAAAATATATTGACGCTCACGATGCCGGAAATTCTTCATTAGCCATTGCCGATTATTTAAGATTAAAAGGTATGGTTTCTACCATCAGCACAGCCTGCTCATCTGCAGCCAATGCGATTATGATGGGAGCAAAACTGATTAAAAACGGAGTTTTAGACCGTGTAATTGTTGGGGGAACAGACTCCCTTTCAAAATTTACTCTCAATGGTTTTAATACTTTGATGATTCTTACAGATTCTTACAATACTCCGTTTGATAATGACCGTAAAGGGTTGAATCTGGGAGAAGCTGCCGCTTTTCTGGTGCTGGAATCCGAAAAGGTTGTCAAAAAAGAAAATAAACCGGTTTTAGCTTATCTTTCGGGATACGGGAATGCAAACGATGCGCATCACCAGACCGCTTCTTCGGAAAATGGTCAGGGTGCATTTCTTGCGATGCAGCAGGCTTTGAAAATTTCAGGATTGGCAAAAGAAAACATTGATTATATTAACGTTCATGGTACTGCAACTCCCAATAATGATCTATCAGAAGGAATTGCAATGATCAGGATATTTGGAGAAGAACATGTTCCTGAGTTCAGCTCTACAAAAGCGTTTACAGGACATACTCTGGCGGCTGCGGCAGGAATTGAAGCCGTATTTTCAATTTTAGCCATGCAGCATGGAGTCATTTTTCCTAACCTGAACTTTAAAACAAAAATGCAGGAGTTTGATCTGACACCTGTAACTGAATTAAAAGAAAAAAATATCCACCATGTTCTTTCCAATTCATTTGGATTTGGGGGCAATTGTTCAACCTTAATTTTCTCAAAATCATGAGGGCAGTATACATCAACAGTGCATCCTGCATCTCTGTTCAGGACACGTTAAACGAAAATATTCTTCAGAATCTTAAGCCCGAATATTCGGTTCAGATTATAAAAGCTATAGAACCCAATTATAAAGAATTTATTCCTCCTGCTATGAGCAGAAGGATGTCTAAAACAGTAAAAATGAGCTCTGTAGCCTCTCACCATGCTTTGCAGGAAGCAGGAATATCATACCCTGATGCGATTATTGCAGGAACGGGAATGGGATGCTCTCAGGACTCTGAAAAATTTCTGAAAAATGTGATTGACGATCATGAAGAGTTTTTAACACCTACCTTTTTCATTCAATCTACACACAATACCGTAGCGGGACAGATTGCATTAGGATTGCAATGTCATGCCTACAACTTCACTTATGTCAATACATCTTCATCGCTGGAATTTTCATTATTAGACGCTCAGCTTCAGATTAATGACGGTGAGGCAGAAAATATTCTCGTGGGCTCCACGGATGAACAGACAGATAGAACCATGGAGCTTTATTGTCTTCATAACATTATTAAGAGAGAAACAGATCTTCCTTCAGATTATCTGAACTCTGCAACAAATGGTGTTATCTGGGGAGAAGGAGCTAGTTTTTTTGTAGTAGGAAAAGACAAAACAGATACTTCTTACGCAAAACTTCAAAATATTACAATCATCAATAAACTTGATTTGGACGAAGTTCTTACCTTTATTGGTGATTTCCTGATGAAAAACAATCTTTCAGCACAAGATATTGATGCCGTCATTCTCGGTTTCAGTGGAGATGCTAAATCTGATGTTTATTATACAAAAGCAATGGAAGCATTCCCGGATTCAGCTTTGTTATATTACAAACATCTGAGTGGAGAGTTTAATACAGCCAGTGGATTTTCTACTTTTATTGCATGTCACATCCTGAAAGAGCAACAGATTCCGGAAATCATGATGATCAACTCAGAGAGAAAAGAAAGTGTGAGGAATATCCTTCTTTACAATCATCTGGCAGGTGATGATCATAGTTTGGTATTATTGGAGAAAGCTTAAATAAAATAGTGCAGACTTCTGAGAAACGGCAAAAGTTAGATTAAAAGTATCGTTTAAATTCTTTTAATTACACGCTCAACATAAAAAGCATCGGCAATGAAACATTACCCATTCATTCTATTCTATCTCTTCTGTAACGTTTTTATTTATGCGTTTCAGGGAAGCTTTTGGGTATATCTGGTGTATTTTCTGGGCTTTTTTGCCGTTGTTGTGTGGGGATCTTTTGATATTGAATTAGGGTATTTTGTCAATAGCCTTACCCATAAGCGAACAAAAATTAAAGAGGTTGCTCTGACTTTTGATGATGGTCCTACTGAATTCACTCCGAAGTTTTTAGACCTGCTTAAAGAACATCAGGTAAAAGCCACCTTTTTCTGTATCGGAAAACAGATCGAAAAATATCCTGAGACTTTTCAGCGAATCATTGCTGAGGGACATACAATAGGGAACCATACGTTCTCACATTCCAACTCAACAGGCTTTTTATCTGCTTCAAAAATGATTGCAGAGATTGAGAACTGTGATAAAGTGATACACGAGGTCGGAAATATAAAAACGGATCTGTACAGACCTCCCTTTGGAGTTACCAACCCTAATATTGCCAAAGCTATTAAAAAAACATATAAAAACAGCATCGGATGGAATGTTCGTTCACTGGATACCATTACTGATGACGAGAAAAAAATTTACCAAAGAGTAACCAAGGGGTTACGAAAAGGCAGCATTATCCTCCTTCACGATACATCAGACAAAACCTGTCGTGTACTGGCAGATTTATTAGTATTTTTGGAAAATAAAAACTACTCAACATTCACCGTTGATTCAATTACAAATTCAAAGAAAAATGATTAAAAATATTGCTTTTGGAGCTTTTTTACTGATTTCCGGGTTCTTTTTTGCCCAAAATACAGCAATGTCAGGATCGGAAGCGAAAGCATTTGTATCAAAAGTTTCTTCGGAAACAAAAGAGATCAAGACGTTGCAAAGTGATTTCACCCAGACCAAGAAAATGGACTTTCTGGATAAAAGCATTGTTACCTACGGAAAGATGTCATTACAGACTCCGAATATGCTGAGCTGGAAATACACAAAACCTTATCAATACAGTATTGTTTTTAAAAGCAATAAAATATACATCAATGATCAGGGCAAAAAGTCTTCTGTAGACGCCAAAAGTAAAACTTTTGAAAAAATCAACAAATTAATTGTCGGAAGCTCAAACGGAACAATGTTTACTGATCCGGAGTTTAGTGTAACCTACTTCAAAAATGGAAATTACAATATGGCCAGATTCGTTCCTAAGACCTCTCAACTGTTAAAGTACATCAAACAGATTGAATTGTATTTTCCAAAAAACCAGTCAACGGTTTCCCAGGTGAATATGACGGAGGCTTCAGGAGATACTACAAATATTGTTTTCAAAAATACCAAGGTCAATGCTTCAATTCCTGCGTCAGAGTTTAGTTTATAGCCTGGTTTTAATCCTGGTTGTCTCATGCAAGAGCTATCAGCTTACGGATGTAAAGCCGGTAACAACCAGTGAAAAAGTAGTTGAAAATCTATACTTTTCTTCCATGGAAGACTATGTATATAAATGTCAGATGGATATTTACAGCAACCATGTAAGTGGTATTCTGATCATTAAAAAGTTGAATGAAACCACTCACAGAGTAGTTTTAACTTCCGATTTTGGTAATAAACTTATTGATTTTGAAATTTCGGATCATGATTTCAAGCTCAATTATGTGCTGCCTGATCTGGATAAAAAAATTGTCATTAACTTTTTAAAGAATGATTTCCGGCAACTTTTAAAAAGGCAATATCCTGTAAGTGAAAGTTTTGAGAATGAAAATATGAATATCTATCTCTCAAAAACAGAGCATAAAAGCTATTATCTGTTTTTTAACAAAGACAATAAGTTGCTAAAACAGATCATTTATACGAAAAACAATAAGGAAAAGATCGATTTCGGTTTTGATGCAAAAAAACATATCTTCGCAGACAGTTTAAACCTTCAACACAAGGATTTTAAGATCAATATCAAACTATTTCAAATAACTGAAACCGAATAATTTTAACCTGAAAAAACAGTTTATGCAAACGATTCTCAAAGACTTTTATACTTTACAATCATACGAAAAAGCAGAAAACGGAGGGTATACTGCTCATATCAGCTTAAATAAAGACCACGAAATTTTCAAAGGACATTTTCCCGGAAATCCCGTAACTCCAGGAGTTTGTATGATGCAAATTATTAAAGAACTTAGTGAAGAATTTGTTGGTTCAAAATTATTTTTAAAAACCGCTTCCAATGTGAAGTTTATGGCTATTATCAATCCTTTTGAGACCCCTGATTTGGTTCTTCAACTGGACATTAACGAAAATGAAGAAGATGTTAAAGTAAAAAACACCACTTCTTTTGGCGAGACTATTGCATTGAAATTGTCGGTAAGCTATAAAAAAATATCATCATGAAACTTATTTTATCCTTCGTAGCAGCTTTTATTTTTTTCTTTCAATCTGACCTCGAAACCTTGAGGAACAGTTATGCAAAAGCCAATGAATCCAATACCAATACTGAAAAATTTATTGAAACTGCAGACAAGCAATCCGGATCCGATCCTGTAACATTGGGATATAAAGCAGCAGCTAAGATTATGGAAGCTAAGATTGCTAAAGGAAACAGAAAAGCGCTGGTAAAAACCGGAGCAACAAGTCTGGAGGGTATCATTAAAAATAACCCCAATACGGCTGAACTGCGCCTGATCCGATTAAGTGTTCAGGAAAACATCCCAAAAATAGTAGGATATCGTGGCAGTCTTAAAGATGATAAAGCTTTTCTGCTGAACAATTATAGCAAACAGAATTCAGCATTAAAAAACTATATCAAAAGGTTTGCAATGCAGTCTAAAACTATTACAGAGGCTGAAAGAGCCACTTTAAAATAAAAACATGTCACTTGCTGAAGTACAAAATGCAATCTCTGAAAAAAAGATTTGTGTTTTAATACCTACCTATAATAACGAAAAAACTCTGAAAAGAGTGATCGACGGTGTTCTGGATTACACTGCGAGTATTCTTGTGGTTAATGATGGTTCCACCGATTCTACTCCGCAAATCCTTAGTCAATATCCACAGATTACGGTAATCAACCTACCAGAGAATAAAGGGAAAGGAAATGGGCTTAAAACAGGTTTCAGAAGGGCAAAGCAACTTGGCTTTGACTATGCCATCACAATTGATTCTGACGGACAACACTATCCGGATGATATCCCTGTGTTTGTAAACGCCCTGCTTCAGGAAAAAGAAGAAGTTCTCCTGATTGGAAACAGAAATATGTCCCAGGACGGCATTCCCAGGAAAAGTAGTTTTGGAAACCGTTTTTCTAATTTCTGGTTTTGGTTTGAAACCGGTATTAAACTGGAAGATACACAATCCGGCTACAGACTCTATCCTTTACATAAAATACCCAGGAAGTACTTTACTCCCAAATTTGAATTTGAAATTGAGATCATTGTAAGAACTGCCTGGAGGCATGTTCCCGTAAAAAATGTCCCGATAAAAGTACTCTATGATCCTATTGAAAGAGTCTCCCACTTCAGACCGTTCAAGGATTTTACAAGAATCAGTATTCTGAATACTATTCTGGTAACTATTACTCTTTTTTATATTATTCCGAGGAACTTTGTGAATAATTTCAAAAAAAAAAGCTTTAAAAGGTTCATCAAAGAAGATGTACTGGAAAGTGACGGAAGCAACCGTACAAAAGCTTTCTCCATTGCCCTTGGAGTATTCATCGGACTTTCTCCGTTCTGGGGATTTCAAACCTTGCTGGTGATCAGCTTATCTGTTCTTTTTAAGTTGAATAAAGTTCTCGCTTTTGTGGCATCCAATGTAAGTTTACCTCCTTTTATCCCTTTTATTATAGCAGCATCCTTGTTTCTGGGGGCTCCTTTTGTACATGGAGACAGCGATATCCTCAGCCAGGATTTAAATTTTGATCTTATTAAAAATAATCTTCTTCAGTATATCATTGGAAGTTTTATTTTGAGCACTTCACTATCTGCTATTGCCGGAGTCACAACTTTTCTTTTTCTGAATAAATTGAATCCTGAGAATAATTAAACCGGAAACTTATTTGGTCTAACTATTTAAAAATGACATCAGCAAATGATAAAGGTCCCATCATAACACTAATAAAAATGGCAAAAATCACCAGAGCCAGTTGCGTGGTATGATAAATTTTTTCCTGTTCTGACTCTTTAATTTCAAAAGTAAATTTGATTTTATCCGGCCTCCTGATAATCCTCCAGATCAACATAAGAGCAATAATATTGAGAATGATGGGAAGAAAAAGAAAGATTTTGTTCCCATAGCTGTCTTTGTTGTTTCCAAAACTATGAATTGGTATAACTTCAGGAACCGAACTATAAACAGTACATAAGTACACAAAATAGCAGATTGTAATAGCAAAGGGAACAACAAAAAGTACTTTTATATACCTGGGAGTCATTTTAATTTCTTTACCGTCTCATTCAAATATTTCCCGACATTTTTCTGATCCGGAACCGTTGTTATCTCTTTGGTAAGAGCAATTTCAAACTCCGTCTTTGCCTTCGAATATTCTTTTTGGTAAAAATAGTACTTTCCTGCCAGAAAATATCCTTTCCAAAAATCAGGGTTTAGAGCCAGATAATCAGCAAGAAAGTGATCTGTAAGTTTTTCATGCCTGTGAATAGCATCATTTATTTTGACTCCCAATTGCCTGTATTCTTCATAATTTTTGAATTCACGTGTATCTGCAAACGGATCTCTGCCTATATTTAAATTTGCTTTTGCAAAATCATTTTTCTGAAGTCCCTGATCTGAAAAGATTTCATTCAAATCATAGCAGACAAATTCTCCCAGCTGATAAGGATTGGACGAGACCCAAGCCAGTTTTTTTTCAGGAGAAAAAATAACGGCATGATGTGCCAGTAGCTGGTTGAGTGCTTTTTCATTGCCATATCCTATTTTTTCACCCTTTAAACCGGACCTGTTTCTTAGGATGGCAGCCAGCTTTTCAGGATTAAGTTTTTTTTCTTCCTGCAAAAGCTCCTGTAGTTTTTCATATCGGTAGGCCGAATGGCTTTCTTCAATATGCTTTTGGTTTTTTACGTCGTCTTTATAAGCATTAGACTGAAAGTGATTGGTACAAAGCACCTGACTTGTATTCTGTACTTTATATACTCCGAAATTTTTAGGAGAAACTTCAATGATTACTGCATTTCTATCCGTAGCACTGCCTACCAGAATCGACTCTGACACAAAAACTTTTCTCTTTTTGGCTATGGCAATGGCTTCCTCTATATTTCCGGCATATTGCAAAATCTCTCTTGTCACCAGGGAAATTGGCGTTTTTGCCGTCAGAGGAATTTTAGATTTTCCGGCATTAATGGTTACTGTAATCCCCTTTTTATTCATCCCAGACACCACACCAATCATTCCGGGCCAGCTTACAGACATATAAGGAATTCCTGTATCAGGCTGTACAAATTCTACCAGTTTATTTCTGGCAAAATCATCTCCGACATAAAAATCAAAGTTTCTTCCAATCAGAAGATCTCCATCTTCCGTATTTTCGTTCCACACTGCCAGTGATGTACAGCCCACCATAGCCAGATCCTGCAATGCATGACCTATATCATGAGCTCCATGGAGATAGAGATTTCTTAAGTATTTTGGAGCAATAAAATTATATTGGTCGGATGAGTATTGAGATAATCCATACAATTCTGCCTGGTAATCTTCTCTTACATTAAGATACATCTTTCTGTTGTACCATTTTAAGAAACCTCTCAATAATTTTTGTCTGAATTTCGATGGTACAAACCCTTCCACTTTTGAAAAGAAAATTCCTTCCTGCTTCTGCATCAGTTCCTGGGTAAGCGCTCCATTATTATACCCTAGCTGCAAAGGGTTTCCATGGATATAAAGCTCCCATACCTGTTGTTTATTTTTAACCAGGAAATTTTGATTATAACTAAACGTAGTGTCGTTGATTTGTATAACCTTCGGAATTTCCAATGAATATTGTGTAACATCGGGTATATGGTGAACAGATTTTGAGATCCCGCATGACATCAGGATAACAGCAAAAACAGGGTAATACAGCAGCTTTTGAAAGAATAAATGATGGATATGAGTTTTTTTCACTGTTAGTTTTTATTAGGTTCCCTGCACAAGCTTTTGATCAATCGTTTCCTTTCCCACAATTTCAGCGCAGGTATTAAAAGCTCCGATGGTTACCCCCAAAATACCATGCATATTGACAGACTGACCCGTAAGGAACAGATTATCAATCTTGGTCCGTGGAGAAACCATTGTTTTAAGAGGATTATCTGAGTTTTTCATATAACCGTACATATTTCCTTCAAAACCTCCGATATAATCACGATAAGACAAAGGGGTGGATGTATAAATACTTTGAATGGCACGTCGAAGATTGGGGATTCTCTTTTCCAGGGCATCAAGCATTTTTTCTGTCTTTTCCAGTTTAAATCTTTCATAGGCCTCACCTCTTTCATGTTCATCTGCCACCGTATTGAATGTACTTTCCCATTCTTTAACCTCATCAAAATTCATATAGGAAATAGCCGTAAGACTTTCCGCAAATTCTGAGTGATGCTTTGAGGGGGTTGAAGATAGCATATAAGTTTCCGGCCATGCTTCTTTACGATAACGGAATGCATTCCAGACAAGTTCTTCTGATGAATAGTGGTACACATTATAGTTAAAATTCGGAAGACTACGTGGTTTTAAAACAAGATATACACTAAAGCATGACGAAACGGGTTTCCAGCTTAAAACCCTGTTTAAAAAAGATTTCTTTAATCTGTTTTCACCAATCAGTTTAATGGTAGAGCGTATTTCAATATTTGAAATAAACCGCTTTGCCATATATTCTTTCCCTGCTATTGTTTTGGCTGAAGTAAGCGTATTGTTTGCATTAAAAACAAACTCGGAAACTTCAGCATGTTTATGAATTTCTGCTCCATATTGGCGCAGTTTTCTGATCAATAATTTAGAAATCTGGCTCCCCCCCTTTACACATTTATAAGCGCTTTGAATATAAGAATTGACGGTTAAAGCATGCACATGGAAAGGGATATTTTCAGAATCTCCGCCATACAGGAAATTGGATCCCAATAAAACCGATTGCAGTTTTTTGTTCTGGGTAACAGATTCTATAAACCTTTTGGTATTTAAATGCAGGATTTCCTCATTATAGCTGTCTTTTCCTACCACATGGTATCGGGGAAACTGACTGCAGACATACTGAATTTCTTCACAATAGTTTTCAAGGTTTTCTTTTTCTTCAGGGAAGTATTTCACCAGTTGCTCAACAAAATTCTGGTACCCCTGTGCATGAGGATATTCTATTGCATCACCATCAAATGAAATTCTATCATAACCGTCTTCCTCCATCTTTTGAAGCTTCAGGTCATCCATAATTTCAAGATAGGAAAAAAACCTGTGGAGATTCTGTCCTTTTGAAAGACCTCCCAAGTAGTGAACTCCCGTATCAAAAATGAGTTTATCGCGTGAAAAGGTTTGAAGATTACCTCCATACTGATTATTTTTCTCCAGCACACAAACACTCAGTCCTTCTTTCGCCAAAATAAGGGCCGAAACCAGACCTCCTAATCCGCTGCCGATTACAAGTATGTCGTATTCTTTCTTCAAAGAGGCAATGTGTTTTTACAATTAAGAAATAAAAAGATTTTTAGATTTTTTGTGGTCGATACAAACAAGACCTAGTTTTAATAATCTCAAAATCACAATAAATCTTATTGGTTTTTAGTTTTTCCGTTAGTTTTCAGGGGTAAAAATAGAAAAATTAATCAACATCATCCCAAAAATCGAAATAATTAAACCATTGAAGGGGATATTTTTTGATCATTGTTTCCAGATTTTGAACGTAAGAATGCAAAAGTCCCTGAGAATCGCGGTTTTTAATATTTTGTGCTACCCTTGCGTACAGATGATAATGCAATTTTTTTTCTTTCATCACATAGACATATACTACAGGTACCCCCAAACGGGAAGCAATCAGGAAAGGGCCGGCAGGAAATTTTGCACTTTTCCCCAACAAATCTGCTTCAAGATATTTTGATCCTTCGAAATAACGATCTCCTGTAAAACAAATCAGTTCATTATTGGATAAAGCCTGATTGATCTCAAAGATATGCGACATATCTTCTTTGACATAGATAAATTTAATATTGCTTTTTTTCACCGAAACGGTCTCCAGATATTCCTTGATTACCGTTACTTCCTGATCAGTTGTTACCAGATTGATCTGACAATCAAAATCAATATCCGCAAAGAAATGTTCTGCAATCTCAAAGTTTCCGATATGGGCACTGATCAGAACGCCGCCCTTTTTGGCGGCTAAAAGGCTTCTAAGATTTTCAATACCGTCAAATTCGTAGGTGTATTTCTCTCTTAACCCTGCAGAAATAGCAGTTTTATCGATAAGAACTTTTCCAAAGGTGAAATAACTTTTAAAAATAGAGCGTCTGGCCTTCGAATAGCTATAGTTCAATCTTTTTTGGAAATAATAAAGAATGTAACGGTTACTTTTTTTCTGAAACAGGAAATAATAAGCTGCTACAAAGTACAGTACAACATATGAACTTCTGATTCCGATATTTCTTATACACCAGACAAATATTCTGTATCCTGTTACTGTCCCTTTAGATTTACCTTTCCATTTGTTCATAAAGTACAATTTATATAAGATTATACCAATGTAACAATATGACTAAGTATGTCCCGCACACCTTTCTATCATTACATTGGTATATTTTTAATCAAAGATTGGCTTATTAACTAAGCGTTTTTTTCCGCAATCTTATTTTCAATCGTTGTATAAAAGTCATCGAATGTGATCATCTTCTTAAAATCTGCTTCTCCTAATTTCACTCCGAAATTAGATTCAATCACCACGACCATGTCAATATAATCTAAGCTGTCTAAGCCTAATGTATTTTTAAGATTTGCCTCGTTGCTGATTTCGTCTCCGTCTACCTCGAATTCGTTCACTAAAAAATCATTAACGATAGCAACAATTTTTCCCCTTTCCATGTTTTTAATCAAATTTTTTAACTATTAATGCAGAATTGGTTCCCCCAAACCCAAAAGAATTCGACAAAAATACATCAATTTTTTGATTTTTTGTTTTTGAGACCAAATTTATCTTTTGTGCTTCATTATCAGGGTTTTCCAGATTAATATTAGGGGCTACAAAATCGTTCTGCATCATCAGAATAGAGTAGATAACTTCACTTGCGCCTGCCATCCAGCATTCATGCCCTGTCATAGATTTGGTAGAGCTTACGGGAACCTTGTTTCCAAAGATTTCATAGATGGCTTTTGCTTCATTGGCATCTCCAATGGGAGTAGAGGTGGCATGAGCATTAATATAATCAATATCAGAAGCATTCAATCCGGACTCTTTTAAAGCTCTCTCCATTGCCAGAGCCGGACCATCAACATTAGGCGTTGAAATATGACCTCCGTTTGAAGAAAACCCGTATCCTATTATTTCAGCAATGATAGGAACGCCTCTTTTTTGAGCTGATTCCAAACTTTCCACAATCAAAGTCGCTGCTCCCCCACTTGGAATTAAACCATCTCTTCCGGAATCAAAAGGTCTGGATGCTTTGGCAGGTTCATCTTCTCTTGCTGAGAAAACTCCAAGTCCGTCAAAACTTGCCATGGAATACTTATTGGTTTCCTGAGCACCACCACAAATGATCATATCCTGAAAACCATTCCTGATCATCATATATGCCAATCCTAAAGAGTGAGAACCACTCGCACAAGCAGCACTGATCGTAAGATTGATTCCTTTCAGTTTAAAAATAGTAGAAAGGTTCATGGTTACGGTTGAGTTCATTGATTTAAAAATGGCTCCCGATCCCATCAATGTTGTATCTTTCTTTTCTCTTGCGATATCGATAGATTCCACAACAGCCTTAGAAACGCTGTCATTTCCATATAAAATACCTACTTCGTGGGAATCTAAAAAAGATTCATCAAGGTTTGCCTGTTGTAATGCATCTACGGTAGCAAGATAAGCATATTCGCTCTCTTCACCCATGCTTACACGCTGGCGTCTGTTCAGAAGGTTTTTAAGGTCAGGTTTTGGGACCACTCCTGTGAGCCCTGATCTGAAACCGAATTCTTTCCTGTCCCGATCTAAAACAATACCTGATTTTCCTTGATATAGGGATTCCCTGACCTCTTCTAAAGACGTCCCGATGCAGGAATAAATTCCCATTCCGGTAATTACAACCCTATTTTCCATTTTATGAATAAATTCCTCCGTTAATATTAATTACTTCCCCTGTAATGTATGAAGCTTTCCTGGATGCTAAAAATGCTACAAGATCAGCAACTTCTTCGGCTTCTCCAAACCTGTTGGCAGGAATCATTGCCTTCAGCTCATCTTCATTAAACTCCTGAGTCATATCTGTTTTAATGAATCCCGGAGCCACCGCATTTACTGTAATATTTCTTTTGGCAACTTCCTGTGCAAGAGCTTTCGTTGCTCCCACTAAAGCTCCTTTTGCTGCAGAATAATTTGTTTGCCCGGCTGTTCCTTTTACTCCTGAAACTGAAACCATATTGATGATCCTTCCGTATTTGTTACGAAGTAGTTTCTGGATAAAGAAGTTAGTCACATTGAAAAAACCATCTAAACTTGTGTTGATGACACTATTCCAGTCTTCTTTTTGCATCCACATAAACAAGCCGTCTCTTGTAATTCCGGCATTATTTACGATCACTTCCACCACTGAATCCGGGTTTTTCTCCTGCCAGTCCGTCAAAACCTGTTGTGTTTCTTCTGTATTTCCTACATCAAATTTAAGAATTTCTCCTGTAGCACCCAATTCCTGAACTTTAGTCAGTGTTTCTTTTGCTGCAGCTTCATTGGAAGTGTAGTTGATCAGTATATGATAGTTTTTCTCTTCAGCCAGTTTTATACAGATTGCTCTCCCAATACCCCGGGAGCCTCCTGTTACAATTGCACATTTCATGCGTTAGTGTTTATTTCGTTTTTAGTTTTTTTAAGTTAGCTTGTTTTCCTTATTCTTTAGAGACAATTCACTATAGCCAATAGTTACATTGTCTTTAAATATTTCTTCACTTCTTCCAGATACGGGTACATTACCATATCGTCAGAGAATGCCGGAATAATCTTTCTGATATCATCATACAATCCTTTGGTGGAAGATGATACTTTATCCTGGAAACCAAGATATTCAATGGCCTGAATAATGGTAATTGCTTCAATAGCCAGTACTTCAAAAGCATTTTCAATGACCTTTCTGCAAATAACAGCTGCATTGGTTCCCATACTCACAATATCCTGATTATCATTATTATTCGGAATACTGTGAACGTACATCGGGTTCGACAACATCTGGCTTTCTGCCGTAGTGGAAGTGGCCGTAAACTGTACGCCCTGCATTCCGAAATTGAAACCTAATTTACCTAAATTTACAAAAGGAGGCAAGATTTCATTGATTTTAGCATTCAACAGGTAGTTCAGCTGTCTTTCTGCCAGCATCGTCAGCTTAGTGACTACGATTTTAAGTTTATCCATTTCCAAAGAGATATAATCTCCGTGGAAGTTCCCTCCATGGTATACATGCTGATCTTCAACATTAATAATCGGATTATCATTGGCAGAATTAATTTCATTTTCCAATACCTTCTCTGTATACTCCAGAGTATCCAATACCGGGCCCAAAATCTGTGGAACACATCGTAATGAATAATATTCCTGTACTTTTTCTTTAAATATTTTTTCCTGTTCCTCGAAATGAGTATACAGGTGGTCAGCTCTTTTCCTGATCAGTTGGCTGTCTGCCAGATGAGCACGCATCCTTTCTGCCACTTTCTGCTGTCCATAATGCCTTTTGGTTCCGTTTAACGCTTCTGACAAATGGTCATCATAGGCCTGAACAATTTCATTGATTGCACAGGAAAGCTTAATGGAAATATCTGTTAGCTGATTGGCTTTATAAGCATTCACAATGCCGATTCCTGACATCACAGAAGTTCCGTTCATCAAAGCAAGTCCTTCACGGATTTCTACCCGTATCGGTTCTAATCTTTCAATTTCAAAAACTTCTTTAGTAAATTTTCTCTCTCCTTTGTAGAAAACTTCTCCTTCTCCGATGAGCACCAACGCCAGATGAGCCAGCTGTACAAGGTCACCACTCGCTCCTACTCCCCCGTGTTCAAAAATCAGCGGAGTGATGTCTCTGTTGATTAATTCCTGAAGAAGATAAATAACAGATTGATGTACTCCGGAGTTTCCTAGTGATAACGTGTTCATTCTTGCCAGCATACAGGCTTTAACTTCTTCTGCCGGTAAAGGGTTGCCGATTCCTGAAGAATGGCTTCTGATCAGGTTATATTGAAGCTGATGAGTATCTTCATCACTGATTTTAAATTGAGCCATCGGCCCGAATCCTGTATTTACACCATATATTACTTTATTTTTTGAAAATTCTTTCAAAAACTGATAGCTTCTATCTACTCTTGATAAAAGCGATTCATCCAGTTCAATTTTCTCATTTTCAATGATTATTTTTTGAAAATCTTTCAGTCCTAAAAAGTTATTTATTTTCATCAATTAAAAGTAATAGTTGATAATTTTGTAAAATATTAATTAATTGTCACTAATTTTGCGGCAAAGATAAAAGTTATTATTAAAATAAAAAATCAAAGATGAGCAAAGAATCTGTTGACGTTCTTGTAATCGGAGCTGGGCCTTCCGGATGCGTGTCTTCTTCGTACTTAAAGAAGAACGGTGTCAACGTAAAAGTTGTTGAAAAAACAAAATTCCCAAGACTGGTAGTCGGTGAAAGCTTAATCCCAAGAGTAATGGACCACTTTGATGAAGCAGGACTTTTCCCTGCATTAGACAAAATGGGCTTTGAAAAAAAGCTGGGTGCGAGATTTCTCCGTGGGGATGAAGTCTGCATTTTTGATTTCAGTAATAAATTCGGCGAAGGCTGGGACTGGACCTGGCAGGTTCCGAGAGCAGATTTTGATAATACCCTTGCCCAGGAAGTTATCAATAAAGGAATTGATCTTGAATTTGAAACAGAAGTTATTGATATTAAGTTTAACGGAACAGATTCTATAACTACTGTAAAGAACAAGGATGGAGAAACAAAGGAAATCCATGCTAAGTTTGTGATCGATTCGAGCGGATATGGAAGAGTTTTGCCAAGATTATTAGATCTGGAAAAACCGTCAAAACTTTCTCCTCACTCTGCTATCTTCTCTCATGTACAAGATACTCACAGAGAAGAGGGAGAAGAAGGAACCCTGATCTCTTTTGACATTATTGAAACGGAAGTATGGCTTTGGGTAATTCCTTTTTCCAACGGAAACACAAGTGTAGGAATAGTAGGTCCTACAGATTATATTGAAAAATTATCTGAAAACGGAGACCCAACCGAAGCTTTAAGAAAAGCCATTTCTCTTTCAGAATATTATGTAAAACGATTTGGTGAACTTGATTTCCTTTTTGAACCAAGACATTTAAAAGATTATTCATGTTCGGTAAAAAGTCTTTTCGGAGATGGATTTGCTTTAACGGGTAATGCTTCTGAGTTCCTTGACCCTGTTTTCTCTTCAGGAATGGCTTTCGCCACAGAATCAGGAATGCTGGCCGCAAAATTGGCTTTAAGGCAATTAAACGGGGAGACCATAAACTGGCAAACGGAATATTCAGACTATATTTTGTATGGGGTAGATGTTTTCACTACTTACGTAAAAGAATGGTACACGGGAAATCTTCAGGAGTTGTTCTTCCATCAGCCTGAAAATCCGGATGTCAAGAAAAAGATTTGTGCTGTATTGGCAGGCTATGTCTGGAATAAAGACAATCCTTTTGTGAAAAAACATGATACGGTTATCAAGAATCTGGCAAACCTCATCAAATTAGAAAAGCAGCATAATCATCAATCATAAAAAAACGGTCTGAAATACAGACCGTTTTTGCTTTTATTTTATGCTTTTATTTTATGCTTTTAGTAATATCTTTTGCCAATTCCTTGCCTGTTTTTTCATAAGCTGCCGATATTCTCCCATATTCCATTACATAATCTCCTTTAACTCCTATTCCTTCAATTTTATCGGTTTGAATTTTGGTGACTATCTGAGATGGATTTTCATTGTCAACAAAAGTTATCAGAGTAGATAATTTGGCAGGCTGCAAGAGCATACCACCGGCCCAACCCGCATAAATCCATTTTGTTTCAACGACTAATGTATATTTTGTTTTTAAATCTTTTCCAAATCTGATTTTCTTTGACTTAGCATTTAATCCATTAATAAATCTATTCATATAAACCGATTCTTTATGCTGATTCCACTCTCCAATCCATTTTTGCCAGGCTGCTTCGTCTCTTTTGACTAACGTTTCTGCTTTTCTCCTCTCGAGATACTGCGCTTCGGTATAATTTTCAACCTGAAAAGCAGGGTTTTCAAATTTGTATTGAACATTTACTTCAGTTTGATCTTTAAGAAAATCAAAATTTCCAAATTCATAATTCAATTTACTTTGGGCAAAGGAAAGATTTACAACTGTTATCAATAATAGTAACAAGAGTTTTTTCATGGTTTAATTTTATTCGTTTATTATCTTAAATCTATAAATGTAATTGGCTTTCTGCTATTCGGGTTGAATACGATTTTTGACAAAGTATCAAAATCCACTATTTCGATTTTAGGACTTACTCTTAACTTTGCCCGGAAATGATCTCTGATGTCACTAACGAAATGTTCATTTTCTACTTCAGTGCTGATTTTAATAATTATTTCATCAAGACCAATTTCATCAGCCTGGATCACAATCTGATGACACAGAATATTACTGAAATCATTCAAAATATCATTCAGAGCAGGTGGATATAATGTTGTCCCTTTATACTTGATCATTTGCTGCATCCTCCCAATTACCGGGCCTAATCTCATGGTATTTCTTCCACACTGACAAGGCTCATAATGCGCCTTTACAATGTCACCCGTTTTAAACCTCAACAACGGAATTGCCTCAACCCCCAAAGTGGTAATCGTAAGTTCTCCGCTTTCACCTTCTTTCACAGGAGCTCCCAGATCATCTAGAATTTCTGTAACAATCAGTTCCGGATGATGGTGCCCTCCGATCTGATACTCGCATTCGGTAAAAGCAGTACTCATTTCCGTAGAAGCATAGGTTGAAAAAAGCTTGATATTCCATTTTTCTTTAATTTTGCGGGACAGGATGTTATCGCTAAAATCCTGATTTTTGATACTTTCTCCAATACATACAGCCCCGTAAACGCTGGAGTTTTTATAATCCAGCCCATTTTTTTCAGCATAATCAATCATTTTCAGTAAAAATGATGGTACGGTAATCAAATATTTAGGTTGGTATCTGAAAATAGAATCCCATTGAAGCTCAGGAATCCCAGGCCCCATTCTCACCACACTGGCTCCCATTTTTCTTAATCCTAAAAAATAGGCAAGCCCGGCCATAAACCTTTTATCAATGGTGGTAATCATTTGTACTACATCCCCTTTCTGAATACCTGCGCACGCAAAAGATATGGCTTCATTGTAAGCCAGTCTTTCAAGATCATTATCTGATAAACCAAAAGTCACAGGATCCCCTAATGTTCCTGAAGTGGTACTATAGTCTACAATTTTATCAGGAGAAATACAGAAAAAATCATGATTATTCTGCTGCAGATCATTCTTTGTCGTAGTAGGAATTTTTTGCAGATCTTCCAAAGTACGGATGTTCTCAATAATAATATTATTTTCCCTGAACAACTTCTGGTAAAAGGGTGAGTGATTTTCAAGATAAGTCAAAAGTTCCCTGAGCTTCTCTTCCTGAAACTTTTTGATCTCCTGAATGCTAGATTTTTCTATTGACGGATGAAATTCCAATGATTCTAATTTTGAGCAAATGTATTTAATTAAATTAAAAGATCGAAGGATTAAAGCATTTAAACATGCCTTCTATCTTTGGAATGTAAAAGTTTGGGTATTGGTATTTCCTGCAGTATTGCTTGTTGTTATTTTTAAGGTATGGGCCCCTGAACCTTTAGGACATTTTTCATCAAAAACATACACAAAGTCGTTTTTCACCCGGGCAAATCTGAGCCATTTCCCATCCATCTCAGCGCGGAAAGAGACAATATCCCCCACTTTTGTACTTCCTTTCAATCGTAAAGAACTGCTATTGATAAGTCCTCCTTCTTTCCATCCCGGGGAGACCGATGGTAAACTCTTATCTAAGACAAGCTTTACTGTTCCCAATCTGTTAAACTGTCCTTCAACCTTATCGCCATTCCATTTTCCTTTCACTGCATCTTTATCACTTCCATAGTCAAACAAAAGAATCACCTGATCTTTTTCATTCTGATCAAATTTTCTGTTGGGTCTTATTTTTACGGTATAATTATCGTGAACCGGAACATAATGATTGTGTATACTAATGATATTGGAAATTACATCGGAGTCTGCATCCGGTTTTTCATTTACATTAAAATTAACAGCATCATACACTGCATTTTTACTAAAGCTGATGTCTGCATTCTGGGTACTGATGGTTTTTCCTTCATTCGGTTTTACAATATTTCCGGTTGGATTAACTGAGCTTTCAGTACCAATAAGCTGAACTTTCGTTACCAATCTACTGGTGTTTCCTCTGACATCTTTTAAAATAATTTCAATATTGTGAACTTCATTATCCTGCAGATTGATGATTCCTGACAGACCCGGAATACTGTAATTCTGCAACTTCATTCCCGGTAAAACAGAAAGATGCTGAACGCTCATCTTATCTCGTGCAAATTTAGTGTAATCTATACAACCATTCTCATAACGGGTATCATCATAACTTACTTTATCAATAGAGAAGCTATAAATTCGTTGACCATCCATTAGTAATACCGCCTGATAAATACCCAGATTAAATCCCCGATTGGCCTTATCTACAGCTTTAATACCAAAACTTATCATTGGTGAGCTTACTTTGACAACATCTGCGGTATATGAATTTCCCGTTTTTTTAACTATTACTCCGTTTGCACCGGGTTCATAAGTGCTAAAGCGCCTGTCATACCAATATAAGCCACTGATGATTGGAGATACAGAATCAGGAATGGCGAATCCGAAAAGAAGTGGATTCAGGCATTCTTCTGTTTTGGTGTCCCGTATCTCAAAATGCAGATGAGGTCCCGCAGAGCCACCGGTATTTCCGCTTAAGGCTATCAATTGTCCCTTTGTTACAGGAAATTGTCCGGGTTGGAAGGTGATATCCTGTTCCCATTTTTCGTCTTTGTATTGTCTTTCTTTTACATAAGCATCAAGGGCATCAAAATACGTATTCAGGTGAGCATATACCGTGGTGTAGCCATTCGGATGGGTAATATATACGGCATTTCCAAAACCATATCGTTCTACTTTTATTCTGCTTACATACCCGTCCGCTGAAGCGAGAACCGAGAGATTTTCCTGGCTGTTGGTTCTTAAGTCCAGCCCCATATGAAAATGATTGGAACGGATAGCCCCAAAATTAGCAGCCAATTGCATGGGAATATTCAACGGGTTCCGGAAATAGTTCTGAGGATAGTTTTGTGCCTGGGATATGATACCACTGATTAAACATACAATAAGCATCAGTTTATAAAATATTTTCATAACATCATTTGGAATTAGGTTCATTTGAATATACAAAATTTCAAGCAATGATCGTGCTATTTTACTCTTACCGAATTTTTTTATATCAATTTTTTAACAGCATTTTCGTAGAATATACGATTATAAAATCATGGAAAAAGTCCGTTCAAAATTTTGAAAAAATTCCGATTACCAATGATGTCAGATTCGCTCTTGTGCGCTTCCAATATTTATATTTCTGAAATTGAACTTTTTAATAGATGATATCAAAATAAAACATATATTATAAACCGACAAAAATCACTAAATTTGCAGACTTAATTAATCAACGAAATATTGAGATATTTACAATGAGCCAATTTAAAGAATATAAAAACCTCAACCTTATTGACATAGCCGAAAATGTAGCGGAATTTTGGAAACTGAATAAAACTTTCAGCAAGAGTGTTGAGATTCGCGAGGGTAATCCCGAGTTTGTATTTTACGAAGGTCCGCCTTCAGCAAACGGTATGCCTGGAATTCACCACGTAATGGCAAGAGCATTGAAAGATATTTTCTGCCGTTACCAAACGCAGAACGGGAAACAGGTTTTCCGTAAAGCGGGTTGGGATACGCATGGTCTTCCTGTGGAGCTGGGTGTAGAAAAAGAATTAGGAATTACTAAAGAAGATATTGGTAAAAAAATCTCGATTGAAGATTACAACAGAGCTTGTCGCGAGGCAGTAATGCGCTATACCGACGTATGGAATAACCTTACCGAAAAAATCGGATATTGGGTAGACCTTAACGATCCGTATATCACCTACAAGTCAAAATATATGGAAACTGTCTGGTGGTTGTTAAAACAATTGTATGATAAAAGCTTATTGTACAAAGGATACACAATCCAGCCTTATTCTCCAAAAGCAGGAACAGGACTTTCTTCACACGAATTGAACCAGCCGGGAACGTACCGTGATGTTTCGGATACGACTGTTGTGGCTCAATTCAAAGTAAAAAAAGATTCTTCTGCCTTATTCAGCGATGTTGACGGGGATGTCCATATCCTGGCCTGGACGACGACTCCATGGACGTTGCCATCCAATACGGCTCTTACCGTAGGAAGAGACATTGAATATGTTTTGGTTAAAACTTTCAATCAGTATACATTTGAACCCGTAACTGTCGTTTTATCAAGCGTTCTTTTACCTAAAGTCTTCGGTAAGAAATATACAGAAGGTACAGATGAAGATTTTGCCAATTATACACCGGAAACTAAAGTAATTCCTTTTAAAATTTTAAAAGAATTTACTGGAGAAAAACTTGTTGATACCAGATATGAGCAATTGGTTCCTTGGTTTACACCTAATGATAATGCTGAAAATGCTTTCAGAGTAATCCTTGGTGATTTCGTTACTACAGAAGATGGTACAGGTATCGTTCATACGGCTCCTACTTTCGGTGCTGATGATGCCAGAGTTGCTAAAATGGCCCAACCTGAGATTCCGCCAATGTTGGTAAAAGATGAAAATGATAATCTGGTTCCGTTGGTAGACTTGCAGGGGAAATTCATTCAGGGAAAAAATGTACCTGAGGTATTTTCCGGAAAATATATCAAGAATGAATATTACGACGAAGGTACAGCTCCTGAGAAATCATGGGATGTAGAGCTTGCGATCTTATTGAAAACAGAAAATAAGGCCTTCAAAGTAGAGAAATATGTTCACTCATATCCGCACTGCTGGAGAACAGATAAACCAGTATTATATTATCCGCTGGATTCATGGTTTGTAAAGATGACAGCTGTAAAGGAAAGACTGGTTAACTTAAACAAAGAGATCAACTGGAAACCAAAAGCTACAGGAGAGGGACGTTTCGCCAACTGGTTGGAAAATGTGAACGACTGGAATTTATCCCGTTCAAGATATTGGGGGATTCCCTTACCAATCTGGAGAACTGATGACCTGAAAGAAGAAAAGATCATTGGTTCTGTAGAAGAACTTTACAACGAGATTGAAAAATCTATTGCAGCAGGATTGATGACTCAAAACCCTTTCAAAGGTTTTGAGATCGGAAATATGTCTGAATCCAACTACGAATTGGTTGATCTTCACAAAAATGTAGTAGACAAAGTAGTATTGGTTTCTGATTCAGGAAGAGCAATGAAACGTGAAAGCGACCTGATCGACGTATGGTTCGATTCAGGATCAATGCCTTATGCTCAGCTGCACTATCCGTTTGAAAATAAAGAATTAATCGACAATCATAAAGCATTCCCGGCTGACTTCATCGCTGAAGGCGTTGACCAGACCCGTGGATGGTTCTATACACTGCATGCTATCGGAACAGCAGTTTTTGATTCGGTAGCTTATAAAAACGTTATGAGTAACGGTCTTGTTTTGGATAAAAACGGACAGAAGATGTCAAAACGTTTAGGAAATGCTGTAGATCCGTTTGAAACACTTTCTGTATACGGACCGGATGCTACACGTTGGTACATGATCTCCAATGCAAATCCTTGGGAAAACCTGAAGTTTGATATTGAAGGAATTGATGAGGTAAGAAGAAAATTCTTTGGAACTCTTTATAATACGTATTCATTCTTCGCATTGTATGCAAACGTTGATGGATTCAATTATTCTGAGAAAGAAGTGGAAAATCGCCCGGAAATCGACAGATGGATTCTTTCTGAGCTCAACCTTCTGATCAAAGAAGTAAAAGCATTTTATGAAGATTACGAACCAACAAGAGTAGCCAGGGCCATCAGCACATTTGTGAATGATAACCTGAGCAACTGGTATGTAAGATTATGCAGAAGACGTTTCTGGAAAGGAGAATATTCAGATGATAAAATCTCTGCTTACCAGACTTTATATACTTGTCTTGAAGTAGTAGCTAAATTATCTGCTCCCATTGCTCCGTTCTTTATGGATCAACTGTATCAGGACTTAAATAAAGTAACCGGAAAGGAAAACTGTGAATCTGTACACTTAACAGACTTCCCGGTAGCAGATGAAAGTTTAATCGATCAGGATCTGGTTGAAAAAACTCATTTGGCTCAAAACATTACCAGTATGGTTTTCTCTCTGAGAAAGAAAGAAAACGTAAAAGTACGTCAGCCGTTACAGAAAGTACTGATTCCTGTATTGGATTCTAAAACAGAAGAGCAAATCCTTGCTGTTGCAGATCTGATCAAACAGGAAGTTAACGTTAAAGAACTACAGTTAATCAATGCTGAAGAAGCATCTCATTTAATTGTAAAACAGATAAAGCCAAACTTCAAGGCTCTTGGTCCTAAATTAGGAAAAGACATGAAGGTAGTAGGTGTCGAAATCAGCAATCTTACCACGGAGCAAATTGCCGGTCTTGAAAAAGAAGGTAAACTTGATATCCAGGGTTACGAGATCACACTTGAAGATGTGGAAATCTCGACTAAAGATATCCCGGGATGGACCGTAACTTCAGACGGAAAAACAACTGTGGCATTAGATTTGACATTAACAGATGAATTAAAATCTGAAGGTATCGCAAGGGAATTTATCAACAGAATTCAGAACCTGCGAAAAGATAAAGACTTTGACCTGACAGACAGAATTAATATATCTATTGAGGAAGCTTCTCCATTCCTTACGGATATTAAGAAAAATGAAGAATATATTTCTTCAGAGGTCTTGTCAAGTAAAATAGAAATTGTATCTTCACTTTCAAATTTTAACGAAATCGAAATAGATGAGGTTAATTTTAAGATAAATATCGAAAAAAATTAACATGTAGTTATTGTATTTCAAATTCCATTTCATAATTTTATTAAAAAAGAGAAAAGAATATGTCAGACGAAAGAGTTAGATACAGCGATGCTGATTTACAGGAATTTAAAGCGATCATTAAAGAAAAAATAGAAAAAGCAGAAAAAGATCTTCAGCTGATCAGAGAAAGTTTTATCAATGACCAGAATAACGGAACTGATGATACTTCGCCTACCTTCAAAGCTTTTGAAGAAGGTGCTGAAACATTAAGCAAAGAGCAGAATTCTATTTTAGCAGGAAGACAGGAAAAATTCGTGCGTGATCTTAAGAATGCGTTAATCAGAATCGAAAATAAAACGTACGGTGTTTGCAGAGTAACTGGGAAATTAATTCCTAAGGAAAGGCTTTTAGCTGTTCCTCACGCGACGTTAAGCATCGAAGCGAAAAATATGCAGAAATAGCCGGAAGGTTTGTAAAATAATATTGGGTTTATATTGTATTCAAAGGATACTTTATAAACCTAATTTTTAATGTATACCCATGAGCGAAGCAGTAATTTTATTAATGATCATCGCCGGAATTTTATTGTTTTTCAACAGAGAATGGATTAAAAACCGATTTTTTCCGGATAAACAAAAAAATTATACGATTGATGACCAATTTAATTCCGATAAGCGTGAACGGGAAAAAGAAATTGACAGGCTTTTGAGTAAGATGGGCAAAAACGGAATCAATGATCTTTCAGAAAAAGACAGAAAAAGACTTGACGAATTGTCCAAAATGTAACAATTAAATATAAGAAATGGAATCGATCATAGTACATCCAAAAAATTCGATGGAGCTTAGTGCTCTTAAAAGCGTTTTGAAAGAAATGAACATTAAGTTTGAAAAAGCTCATGTTAAAAGTTCATTCAATGGACAAAAGGTGATTAAAAAAGCAAGTGATAATAAAAATGTAAAGCCGGCTTCAAAACCGTCAAAACCTAAAGGGCAGTAATGAAAAAGATTTTAGCTATCACATTTTTGGTATTGTTAATTGACCAGGCTTCAAAATTTTATATTAAAACTCATTTCAACCTGGATGACAGTGTTTCTGTTTTTCCTGGTTTTAAACTGACTTTTGTTGAGAATCCCGGGATGGCTTATGGGTTTCATTTTGGTGGAATTATCGGAAAATATTTCCTGGTCATTTTAAGGGTCTTCTTAATCGGAGGAATGATTTATATGTTCAAAAAATGGTTAAAAGAAGGAGCATCCAACTATCTTCTTATTCCAATGTCCATTATTTTTGCAGGAGCTATCGGAAACCTTATTGACGGGATGTTCTACGGAATGATCTTTGACAGCGGAACGGTTTATGACCCAAGTATTGACCGCTGGATTGGTTATGGAGGAATTTCTAAGATTACCTCTTTCGGGCATGGTTATTCTACTTTTATGAAGGGCTGTGTAGTTGATATGCTTCACTTCCCGTTGGTAGACTGGTATGTTCCTGAAAGCTGGCCGGTAATCGGCGGAAAACATATTGAGTTTTTCAAATATATTTTCAATGTAGCCGATTCTGCCATTACTGTAGGAGCTGCTTTCCTTCTAATCTTCAGAAAAAAAGCTTTCCCGAATGGTCTTGAATTTTAAATGACTTATTTTTCGAATGAGAAAAACAATCAAAAATATTCTTAAATTTTTCCTGCTTCTATTTGTGGCAGGAATTATTTTTATTGCCTTGGCAAATTACAGTATCAAAAAAGACAGCGAAGCATTTGTGTCTTATAATATAGCTGATGTTCCTGAAACTAAAACCGCCCTCTTGCTGGGAACCGGAAAAGTATTAAGCAATGGGATGCCAAATGCCTATTTTTATAATAGAATTAAAGCCGCCACCGATCTTTTTAAAAGCGGAAAAATCCAATACATCATTGTAAGCGGAGATAACAGTACAAAAGATTATAATGAGCCGGAAGATATGCAGCTTGCTTTGGTTCAACAAGGAGTTCCCCAGGATCATATTATTTTGGATCATGCGGGATTCAGGACATTGGATTCTGTGGTGAGAGCCAAAGATATTTTTGGACAAACCAAACTGGTGATTATTTCTCAGAAATTCCACAATGAAAGAGCCGTTTTTCTGGCCAGAAAAAATGGAATGGAAGCCTTCGGGTATAATGCAGCGGATGTAAATAAATACGCGGGATTAAAAACGAACTTGAGAGAATATTTTGCTAAAGCCAAAGTGTATTGGGATCTTCTTTTCGGAGTAGAACCGAAATTCGGAGGAGAGAAGATTGTGATTCCTTAATTTTTTTTACCACAGATTTTCGAGGATTTCCATGGATTATTAGGGATAAGCCTAGCGAATCTGCGAGATTATATGAAATTGTAAGGCGGGCTAAAGCCCACCTCTACTGATGTAGCTGAGTACATATTGAAATTTGGCAACAATATCTTTTAATCTTTTAATCTTTTAATCTTTTAATCTTTTAATCTTTTAATCTTTTAATCTTTTAATCTTTTAATCTTTTAATCTTTTTAATTCTTTATTCCACGCAAACCTTGTAAATTTGCAATTCATTAATTTTTAAATATAAATTTTAAACAAATGTCAAGAATTCTTACCGGCATTCAAGCCACCGGAACCCCCCATCTTGGAAATTTGCTTGGGGCAATCATTCCTGCAATCGAACTTTCTAAGCAGGAAGGAAATGAATCATTTTTATTTATTGCGAATCTTCATACACTTACCCAGATAAAAGATGCGCAGACTTTAAGACAAAACACCTACGAGATTGCTGCGGCTTGGCTTGCTTGTGGGTTAGATACTGAAAAAACATTCTTCTACAGACAAAGTGATATCGCTGAAACCTGTGAACTATCTTGGCATTTATCATGTTTTTTTCCTTATCAAAGATTAACATTGGCTCATTCATTTAAGGATAAAGCGGATCGCCTTCAGGATGTGAATGCGGGGCTGTTTACCTATCCTATTTTGATGGCTGCAGATATTTTATTATATGATGCGGAGATTGTTCCTGTAGGAAAAGACCAGCTTCAGCATTTGGAAATTGCAAGGGATGTAGCATCAAGATTTAATAACCAGATGGGCGAAGTTTTGGTATTACCACAAGCTGAACTTCAGCAGGACACTAAATATGTTCCGGGAACCGATGGCCGTAAGATGTCTAAATCTATGGGAAATATTATCAATATTTTCTTACCTGAAAAAGAATTGAAAAAACAGGTCATGAGCATTGAATCAGATTCTAAATCTTTAGAAGAACCTAAAGATCCTGAAACGGATAAAACCTTCCAGATCTATGAATTGATTGCAACTTCAGAGCAGACAGAAGAATTGAGAGCAAAATATCTTGCCGGGAACTTTGGATACGGACACGCTAAAAAGGAGCTTTTAGATTTGATTCTTGTTCGTTTTGCCAAAGAAAGAGAAACTTTCTCTTATTATATGAACAACCTTGATGAGCTGGAAGCAAAACTACAGCAAGGAGCAGAGAAAACAAGACCCATTGCAATGGAAACTCTTAAAAGAGTAAGAACAAGCTTAGGATTTTAATACTGAGTTTTTATAGATAAGAAAACGGCTGTCTCAAGTGAGATAGCCGTTATTTTTTTGTTACTCTTTATAATCAGAGTATAATATTCTATTCTTCGTAAGGATGAAATAGTGCATTGCACCTTCAAATTCGTAGCTGATGTCCCATCCCGGATATTGTTTGATAATCGTTTTAATGATAGACAATCCCAAACCGGTAGACCCATGGTCAGTACCCTGTTTATAGAAGCGATTAAAAATTTTAGATGAGTCTAAAGCTACATTTGATCCGCTATTTTGGAATGTTATTCTGTCATTTTCAATCATAATATTCAAAATTCCATCTTCATTATTATACTTAATTGCATTTTTAAGAAGATTGGAGAGGAGAATATCTGCCAGATCCTGATTAAAATCTGCTACAAAAATTCCTTTTTCCATAATACTGACTTCTACATTTTTGAATGCAATAAAATCTTCATAGTTCTCAACAAGCTTAGTAATCTTTCCATTAAAATCCACTCCTGAAGTTTTATTAAACTGGCTGTTTTCAATTTTGGAAAGCATAAGTAGTGATTTATTCAGCCCTACCATTCTTCTGAGGTCATTTTTCACTTCAGAAAGCAGGTTCATGTTCTTTTCATCAAGGTCTTCGTTTTGAATTTGCAGATCTATTTTATTGATAACGATGGCCAGAGGAGTCTGAAGCTCATGAGAAGCATTTTCAATGAATTGTTTCTGCTGATAAAATACAAGCTCGTTTCGTTCAATCATTTCATCAATTTCTACATTCAATTCTTCAAATTCTGTAATTGAATAACTTTGAGGTTCCCGGGAAGAATGGACCCCGAACTGATATTTTTTTAATTTATCCAAAATAAGATAAAACGGTTGCATTGCCTTATTAAGGAGATATCCGTTTACCACCACAATACTTATCACTAAAAGAAGATACAGCACAATCAATGCTGTAGTCAGGTCATAGATCAATTCATCTTCTTCAACTGTAGAAGTCCTGATAACAAGTCTCTGGTGGTTTTTATACTGATCGATGAAATCTGCTTCGAGTACCCGATAAGGCTGATCTTTATCGTCGTACTCCATATAATACATTTTATTATAGAGCCTGCTTTTATTTTTATAATCGCCTGCAGCAATGGGATTGATTTTAAATTCATTAAATCCAAACTCATTATTTTTCAGAAGCTGAGGATTAAGATACACTGCTTTAATGATCTGTATCTTTCGGTCTCTTAGGCCGTCATCGACATTATCATGTACTTCGTCCAGGATATAGGCATAAAACAATCCTGCCCATACTGCAATAATCAGCAGAAGGATCATGATAAGATATTTTATTGTGTAATATTTTAACGAAACTTTCATCAGACAAATTTATATCCTATTCCATATACGGCTTGAAAATCAGCTTCAGCATTGAATGTTTTTAATTTTTTACGAAGATTTTTAATCTGTGAGTAAATAAAATCAAGACTATCTGCCTGATCGATATAATCTCCCCATATTGCTTCAGCAAGAGTCGTTTTCTGTAATGTCTTTTCCGGATGAATGACAAAGTAATATAAAAGATCATACTCTTTACGATTCAGTATAAGTTCATCTTCTCCTACCATCACCTTTCTGCTTTCCGGATCGATACTAATATTTTTATATTTAATAATATTTTCGCCATCCTGATGATTTCGTCTGATCACAGATTTGATTCTTGCCATCAGTTCTGCAAGGTGAAAAGGTTTGGCGAGGTAGTCATCTGCTCCAACTTCTAGTCCTGTTACTTTATCATCTACTGAATCTTTGGCAGAAAGGATAATCACAGGATCTTTTTTGTGCATTTTTTTAATTTCTTTCAGCAGGTCAATACCGTTCCCGTCCGGAAGCATAATATCCAAAAGAATACAATCATATTCATAGGAAATAATTTTTTCCAGCCCGGAATGATAGGTATCGGCATATTCTACAATAAAGTGCTCTGCTTCCAGAAATTTCTGCACCGTATTCTTCAATTCTGGTTCGTCTTCTACTATTAAAATCTTCATATGCGTGATTTGAGCCACTGCGACAGGATTAAACTTATGCCAAATATATAAAATTATGGGGAAGGCCTGATCCCACTACGAAAGCATTATCAGAATAAGTGTAATATGATAAAGCACCCATAAAAAATCAAGGATCCGTAAATAATCACCGGATTCCACCTTCAAGCTTTCTTTCATGAATGATTAATGTGTTTTTATAAAACTTCCATTGGCATCGAAAACCAGACTTATACCACTCATCAATTCAATTTTATAGGCATTATATTTCTTTTCAATGGATTGAACCACGCTGCATGGATAATGCATTGTCATAAAAGACACAATATTCTTTCTGATCTTATGGGAAGATGTTTTTCTTCCGTTATTTCTTATTAAGCTCCAATTAACCATGATGTTTATATTTTTTGTATTAATTGTTATTTTGATTAGTCATCAATTTTTTTAAAATTCCCGTTTCTGTCAAATTCCAGCTCTAATCCGTTGGAAAGTTCTGTCTTGTACGACCATCTCTTTTTTTCAATCTTAATAATAAATGTATTGGGGAAGTTTTTAGTTGAATAATTTTTAATGGATGCAGGGATAAAACCGTAGGGTATTTTCTGATGCTTCCCGTCTACTTCTTTCCAACTTCCTTTACTATCAAATTCCATTTTCATTCCATTGTTCAGATACACCTTATATTCATCTACACCATAGATTTCTCTGTCTTCAATAGCAGAACTTACAGGAATTCCTTTAAAATGGGTATACAAAAAGGTTTTTGCTGTCTTAGGCAGCTGATTTGCTGATATTGCTCTATCCTGTGCCGATAAAACCCCTCCTATTAATAAAAATATGAGCATGAATGCTCCCGTGATTTTCTTTACATTTTTCATAATATTACGTTTTTCTGTTATTATTATGAAGCAAAGATCAGAATCAATTTGGGAAAGAATTGGGAAAAATAATCCCGTACATAATAAATGGCTTAAAACCTGATTTTACCTAAGGTATAGGTGAATAATCTCAGAATTTCCTTTTCTAAACGCATTAAAACAAAAAAACCACTAAGATGATCTTAATGGCTTATATATACTTTATTAATCAGACTTTGCAGTCTTATATTTTATAAGTACTCTTTAATCTGCTGAAGATGAGTAATGGCCTTTAGCCCTTCTTTCTGCTTGTCTTCTTTATAGACATCAAAAAAGATGGCATCCATTCCGAAATCTGTAGCTCCCATTGCATCGGCAATCCAGTCGTCCCCAATAAGAATACTCTCCTCCTTTCTGGCTTCCGAAAGCCCTAAAGAATATTCAAAAATCTTAGGATTAGGCTTCCTTACTCCTATGGCATCTGCACTGGTAATGGTTTTAAAATAATGGGCAATTCCTGATAATGTACATTTCCTTTCTGTTACCTCCTGAAAACCATTGGAAATGATATGTAAAGTATAATTCTTAGCCTTTAAATAGTCAAGAATATCTTCCGCTCCTTCCACTAATTCATTATAACTTACAATATTGTCCAGAAAATGTTCTTCAAAATAAAGAGAAAGCTCTTTATTTTCTACACCGAAATGTTTGAATGAATCATAAAAACGGTGTTCTCTCAAATACTCTTTGCCTATGATTCCATCTCTTATCTTTTCCCATAATTCTTCGTTGATATCATGGTAAACATTGTGAAATTCTTCAAAGTCAATATGATACTTCGAACTAATCTCCTGTTTCTCGAAAAGATCTTTGATGGTGAGATAGGCATTTCTGCGATGATCCCAGAGCGTGTTGTCCAGGTCAAAAAAAACATGCTGCATTTTCATACAGCACAAAGTTAATAATTTTAATTTTTTGAAATAGGATAATTCTTGCTCTTGCTTTTCACAATTTCAATACTTTTAGAAAAATTGAGCAAAAAATCGATGGTTTGCTTTTTAGGTTTCAAAGTTTTCACTTTTAAGGAGTCATTTTTTTTCATAAGCGAAGTATGTTTTCCTTAAAACGTGAAATTTTACGAAATATTATTTACCTGGTTAATATTATGTTATTTTCGTCCATGATTTTTCTCAGGTTGATCAGCGCATATCGTACTCTTCCTAATGTGGTATTAATACTCATATCCGTATGATCAGCAATTTCTTTGAAACTTAGTCCGTCAAAAAACCTTAATTTAATTACCTCCTGCTGATTCAACGGAAGAAATTGCAGCATTTTTAGCAAATCTTCCTGAATCTGATTGGTCACCAACTGGTCCTCAATGTTTTCCGAAGGCTCCCTGATCAGATCAAAAATAGAATATTCATCAGTTTCAAAAGTCGTTTCAGAAACTTTGATATTTTTGGCTTTTGACCGGAAATGATCAATGATTAAATTGTGAGAAATTCTTTTTGCCCAAAGAATAAATTTGCCTTCTTCGTTATAGCGTCCTTCTTTCAGCATTACAATAATCTTCATGAAAGTATCCTGAAAAATATCGTTGGCTAAATCTTCATCATTAATTTTGTAAAAAATGAATGTAAAAAGTTCTCTCTGATGGCGATGAATAAGGGTTGATAACGCTTCTTCATCACCTTTCTGGTAAAGCGAAATTAGTAAACTATCCGATTTTGATTTCATAACTCTTCTCAATATAACATTTGTAGACAGGTATCCTTCCAGATATGTCATCTGGTTCTATCTGTAAATACAAAACAGTTTTAGAGTAGAGTCTCTTCGATAGGCTGGTACAAATTATATTATGATGTAAATATAATAATTTTTTAATAACTGTTAACCTATTATTAAATTTTCACAATAAAAATTTAAAAAAAATCACTTAAACATGTCATGAATGAAGACTGTAGGGATATTTAATGTAAAATTAATATTCAGTCCCTTCATTTCTTTACCGTTTAAACGGGTATCTCCAATAGGAAAGGCATACCCTCCTGTAAGGTCCAGCATTCCAAACAAGGTTACTCCTATTTTGGGAGCGATATATTTATTGGTTCCTTCAGCCCCTACCAGAAAGTAGTAAGAGTGATAAAAATCTACATTTTTCTCAAAATTAAGAAGTACATCAGCCTGAAGTTTAGGCATAATAGCAAATCTGGAATCTGCAGCCCCCATCAGAGCAGAACCTCCCAATCTGTAAATTACATCATCGTTTTTCAGGAAAAGCAATTTACCTCCTAATTCTCCAAAACTCTGATTTTGGTAAGTATATCCCACGCTAATCATTTTATGCATGGTATATTGAGCCTTTACAAGTGTGCCCAGAAAAAAAAGGGAAAGTATTGCAACTGCTGTTCGAAAATTCATCATCTCTTAATTAATTAAAGTGTAAAATTAAAAAAAACTGCCTTATCAGAAGATAAAGCAGCTCATTTATTCTGTAAAGAAAAAATTAAATTCCGAATGCGGCTTTAATTTCTTCTACTTTGTCTAATTTTTCCCAAGTAAAGAATTCCAGATCTTTCAATGTAAGCTCATTTTTATGGCCTTTATTGAATGTCTTATCTGCAACATAATGTTCTTTACCCATGTGACCATAAGAAGCTGTTTCCTGGTAGATAGGGTTTCTTAGTTTCAGATTTTGCTCAATAGCATAAGGTCTTAAATCAAAAATAGCAGATACTTTTTTAGCAATATCACCATCATGAAGATCTACTTTTGCTGTTCCATAGGTATTAATATACAAACCACATGGCTCAGCAACTCCGATTGCATAAGAAACCTGTACTAAAACTTCGTCAGCAACTCCTGCCGCTACCAGATTCTTTGCAATATGTCTTGTTGCGTAAGCAGCACTTCTATCTACTTTTGAAGGATCTTTTCCTGAGAAAGCACCACCACCGTGAGCTCCTTTTCCTCCGTAAGTATCAACAATGATTTTTCTGCCTGTAAGACCAGTATCACCATGAGGTCCTCCGATTACGAATTTACCTGTTGGATTGATGTGATATTTGATCTGATCATTGAATAAGGCTTTGATTTCTTCAGTCTGTTGTGCAACAACTCTGGGAACCAGAATATTTTTAATATCCTCACGGATTTTGTTCAACATTTCTTCTTCAGCTCCAAAATCATCGTGCTGTGTAGAAACTACGATAGAGTCAATTCTGATGGGCTTGTGATCATCAGAATATTCAATAGTCACCTGACTCTTTGCATCAGGGCGAAGATAAGTAATCTCTTTATTTTCTCTTCTGATAGCAGAAAGTTCTTTAAGAATGGTATGTGCCAAATCTAAAGCAAGAGGCATATAGTTTGCCGTCTCATTTGTAGCGTAACCAAACATCATTCCCTGGTCACCTGCTCCCTGTGCATTTGCTCTCGCCTCGAAAGATTCATCAATAACAGCTCTGTCAACTCCCTGATTGATATCAGGAGACTGCTCATGGATTGCAGAGATCACACCGCATGAATCTCCGTTAAACATATATTCTCCTTTTGTATATCCGATTCCGTTAATTACTTCTCTGGCGATTGTTTGTACATCAAGGTAAGCATCAGATTTTACTTCTCCTGCCAACACTACCTGTCCGGTAGTCACAAGAGTTTCACATGCTACTTTTGAATTTTTATCATATGCTAGAAAGTTGTCAATTAATGCATCCGAAATCTGATCTGCAATTTTATCCGGGTGTCCTTCTGAAACTGACTCAGACGTAAATAAATAAGACATATTATTCTTTGTTTTTTAGATTAAAAAATATATTGTCGAAGAAAAACATGAATAATATGGCCCGAAAAAAGAATACTGTTTTAGCATATTTTTATAGAGGTTGCAATCAGGTCAAATTTTTCCTCGTTAATAAACGTCAGCAAATTTAAGCACTATTTTCTTAATACTCAAAAATTTTGTTTATTAATTATAATTTTCTTTAAATTAATGATTTATCTCACTTTAAAGCCTTTCTTTTATTGTGGCTTTATGCTTACAAATTCTTTCGGACTTTCGTGATAATTCAATTTAAGTTGTAAAGAATTTTTGATTGAATGGGATAATTCATCAATGATTTTCTGCTTAAAAGTCGGCTTATAATAAATAATACTGATCTCTCTGTATGGGAAAGGTTTTTTGAATCTGAAGACATTCTTTTTCTGTTCTTCTGAAAGTTGGCTTAACGCCAGCTCAGGCAGAATACTTATTCCTCCTACTTTGTCTACCATGTGCACCAAAGTCTGGATATTAGAAGCCAGGAAGTCAAGATTTTTAGGTTTTAAAGTATTCTCTTTAAGGTGGCAAATATTTTCGAACTGATTTCTCAAACAGTTTCCTTCTTCAAGCAACCACACTTTTTCTACATTAAGCTCTTCCGGAATAATATAAGAATTCTTTTTATTGGCCTCAGTGTTAGAGCTGTAAATCATTAATTCTTCATTGAATAAGAAGTCCTGATAAAATTCATTGGCAGTATCATAAGGTGTTGAGATAATCCCGGCATCCAGTTCTCCGGCTTTTAAAGCCTTAATGATATTATCCGTTGTCATTTCTTTTACATTCATCTGAATCTTCGGATTCTCTTCAAGGAACTTAAAGATCTCTGTAGGCAGGATAAAAGAAGAAACTGTAGGGATGATTCCCAGGTTCAGCGTACCCCCTAAAATATTATTCAAAAGATTGGCTTTGTTTTTCAACTCATTGACAGATTCTATGATCACCTTTGCCTGATCAATGATCTGAAGTCCCACATCTGTAGTACGAATCGGGTGTGTTGTTCTATCAAAAACTTTCACATCCAGTTCGTCCTCAAATTTCTGTATCATAGCACTTAACGTAGGCTGAGTAATGAAGCATGCCTGAGCTGCTTTGCCAAAATGTTTATACTTATCGACAGCGATAAGATATTCCAGTTGCTGAATGTTCATTTGATTAATATTATCTATTACAAAGATATGATGTTTTTGTTATAAGCAATTAAAAATTCAGGTAAATTTGATAATCCTTACCTTTACAGTGGTATTTAGAAATAGAAAACAATTATTCAAATCATCAATATGGATTCTAAAAAATTAACGTTAAGTAACGGCGCGCCTTATTTTGAGCATCAGGATTCCCAGACGGTAGGACCAAGAGGCCCGGTATTGCTGCAGGATTTTGTTCTACAGGAAAACCTAGCCCATTTCGTTAGGGAAAGAATTCCTGAAAGAATTGTACACGCCAAAGGAAGTGGAGCTTACGGAACATTCACCGTAACGCATGATATCAGCCAGTATACTAAAGCAAAATTATTTTCAAAAGTAGGAAACTCATGCAGAATGTTTGCGAGATTCTCTACGGTTGGAGGAGAAAAAGGAAGTGCAGATACCGCAAGAGACCCAAGAGGTTTTGCATTAAAATTTTATACAGAAGATGGAAACTGGGATCTTGTAGGAAATAATACTCCGGTATTCTTTATTAAAGATGCCAAAAAATTCCCGGACTTTATCCATACCCAAAAAAGAGTTCCAAAAACCAATTTAAAAAGTGCCACCATGATGTGGGATTTCTGGAGCTTAAATCCAGAATCTCTTCACCAGGTACTTATTTTAATGTCAGACAGAGGAACTCCTTACGGTTACAGACATATGCATGGCTTCGGATCTCATACTTTCTCTATGATTAATGATAAGAATGAAAGAATATGGGTCAAGTTTCATTTCAAAACGAAACAGGGAGTAAAAAATTTCACTGATGAAGAGGCTGTAAAGATGTCAGGAGAAAATCCTGACTTTGCCCAGGAAGATCTTTGCAATGCTATTGAAAATGGAGATTTTCCAAAATGGACATTGTACATCCAGGTAATGACGGAAGAGGAGGCAAAAGACTTCAGATGGAACCCTTTTGATGTCACTAAAGTATGGTTCCATGATGATTTTCCTTTGATTGAGGTAGGAGAAATGGAGCTGAATGAGATTCCTGTGAATTACTTTGCTCATGTTGAGCAATCTACCTTTTCACCAAGCAACCTCATCAACGGAATCAGTTTTTCACCTGACAAAATGCTTCAGGGAAGATTATTTTCATATCCGGATGCCCACCGATACAGAGTGGGAGTCAATGCCCACCACCTGGAAGTAAACAGATGTCCTTTCGCTGTCAATAATTACCAGAGAGATGGCTATATGGCAGATTCAAGCCAATATCAGGATAAGCCCAATTATTTCCCGAATAGCTTTGATGACACCCAGGCAGATGCATCGTACAAAAATTTTGAATATGAGCTAGACAGTGCTCATGTCGCCAACTACAACAGAAATGAGAATGACAGTGATCATTATACTCAACCAGGATTATTGTATTCAAAAGCAATGAATGCTGAAGAGCGGGATCATCTGATCAAAAATATTGTCGGAAGCATGAAAGGCATCAGCGGTCCTAAGAAAGATGAGATTATCAACAGACAATTATGTCACTTTTTCCGCGCCAATATAGAACTTGGCATGAAAGTAGCTTCTCAACTAAATGTCAATATTGATGCAAATATGATGAATCACTCTAAATAATCAGATTGAACAATAAAATAAAAAAAAGGAAAAAAAAATAATATTTTTTCCTTTTTTTTGTAAAAAATTCATAATTTGCAAGGGATGATATTTTAAAGTGGAAAAATGAGTTACGAAAATATATTATTAAAAAAGGAAGATAAATTATCTATCATTACTATAAATAGACCTGAGAGTTTAAATGCATTAAATGCAAAAACAATTCAGGAGATCAGTACTGCCCTGGATGAGCTTTCTTCAGACAATTCCTGCAGAGTAATCATTCTTACAGGAAGCGGAGAAAAGTCTTTTGTAGCTGGTGCTGACATCAAAGAATTCAGTGATTTCGGACAGGAAAGAGCTGAGGAATTAGCGAGAAACGGACAAAATAGTTTGTTCAACAAAATAGAAAATATGCCTAAACCCGTTATTGCAGCCGTAAACGGTTTTGCTCTGGGTGGAGGATTAGAACTTGCCATGGCATGCCATATCAGATATGCATCGGAGAACGCCAGATTAGGGCTTCCGGAAGTAACTTTGGGACTTATCCCGGGGTACGGAGGAACTCAAAGGCTTCCGAAGCTTGTAGGAAAAGGTATTGCCAACGAAATGATCTTCTCAGCCAAAATGATCGTTGCTCAAAAAGCAAAAGAGATCGGATTGGTGAATGAAGTATACCCTATTCAAGAATTATTAACCAAAACGAAAGAATTAGCGAACACGATTGCCCACAATTCACCAATGGCAATATCCAAGGCGATAAACGCCGTGAATCTATCGGACACGGATAAAGGTTTTGAAACTGAAATCAAGTATTTCGGAGAACTTTTTGAAATGGACGATAAGAAAGAAGGAGTAACAGCTTTCCTTGAGAAAAGAAAGCCTAACTTCTAAACTTTCAAAACTTTTAATCCAAATTATTTCGACAAAAACTGATGCTGCGGTATGAATAAGTTTGACAAGGCTTATCTAAAAATGGCCCAGGAATGGGCAAAACTCTCCTACTGTAAGAGAAAACAGGTAGGAGCTCTTATCGTAAAAGATAGGATGATTATTTCAGATGGCTACAACGGGACTCCTTCGGGATTCGAAAACTGCTGTGAAGATGAAGAGGGAAAAACGCACTGGTACGTATTGCATGCGGAAGCTAATGCTATTTTAAAGCTGGCTGCTTCTACTCAATCTGCAAAAGGAGCAACGTTATATCTAACGCTGTCACCATGCAAAGAGTGTAGTAAGCTCATTTTGCAGGCGGGAATTACAAGACTGGTGTATATCAATGAGTATTCGGACGATGATGGGATATCGTTCCTGAGAAACCATAATATTGAAATAGAACAAATATCGGACTGTGAACTAAAAAAATAAGCACAAATGACTTGGGATGAAAAGATCAAAGATTTTGAAATATTTCTTCGTTTCGAAAGAAATTTTTCAGACAATACTCTCGACGCTTATGTTCGGGATATTAAAAAACTAAAAGATTACGCAGAAGAAGATCTGGCAAACGTCGGCCCAGACTCTATCGGTTATGAAAACCTGCAGGAATACATTTTCAATCTTTCAAAACAGAAATTCAGTGAAAGGTCTCAGGCAAGGTGGATATCTTCCATAAAAGCCTTTTTCAAATTTCTTCTTGAGGATGAATTTCGTGAGGATAATCCCGCAGCGTTACTTGAAGGCCCTAAACTAGGGTTGTATCTACCTGATACCTTAAGTTTACCTGATATCAACAGAATTATTGCCGCCATTGAAATCAATACTGATCTTGGTAAAAGAAACCATTGCATCATTGAAGTATTGTATGGTTGCGGACTCCGCGTTTCTGAGCTGATTGATTTGAAAATATCAAACATCAACTTCAAAGAACAGTATATTAAAATCCACGGAAAAGGAAACAAAACCCGTTTCGTTCCTTTGGCTGATTATACGGCAGAAATGTTGGAGAGTTATATCAAAGAGGTAAGATCTAAAGGTAAAATCAATAAAAAATATGAAGACACTTTATTCTTAAACAGCCGTGGTACTTCCATGTCAAGAGTAATTGTATTTCTTATTATTAAAGAACTTACTGACAAAGCAGGGGTCAACAAGAAAATATCTCCACACACATTCAGACATTCCTTTGCGACGCATTTGTTGCAAAACGGTGCAGATCTTCGTTATATTCAGGAAATGCTGGGACACTCCAGTATTACCACTACGGAAATCTATACTCACCTGAAAACTGAAGAATTAAGAGATGTTATTTTGAGTTATCACCCGAGAAATATTAATGTTACTCAATAACAAATGAAATTATTGAAATATTGCCCAAGCTGTGGCAAAGAATCTCTGCATTGGGATGGGGAAAAGAAATGGAGCTGTCCCGAATGTGGTTTTACACTTTATAATAATGTAGCAGGAGCGGTGGCCGTAGTCATCAGGTGTGGTGAAGAAATCTATCTTACCCGAAGAAACAGGGATCCTAAAAAGGGAAAACTGGATCTGGCAGGAGGATTTGTAGACCCAAAAGAAAGTGCCGAAGAAACGTGTAAAAGAGAGCTTTTTGAAGAACTTCAGCTGGATATTGATATTTCAAACCTGACCTACCTTACAAGTCTTCCCAACATTTATCAATACAAAGAGATTGATTACAATACCATTGATCTTTTTTATGAATACAATGTTTCGGAAAAGTTTGAGGTAAACCTTGAACTTTCAGAGATCTCAGAAGCAGTATGGATTCCTTTACAGGAACTCAATCTTGAAGATATTGCTTTTGATTCTCAGAAAAAGTTTTTTGAAGGGTACCTAAAGAAATAATTTTTCTATATATTCTCTTGCAGATTTTGCAGATCCGGCAGAAGATTATGATTTTATAATCTGCTTAATGTGCAAAATCTGCAAGAGATTTTTTTTTGACTAAAAATAACTTTAGAAATTTCTGGAGTTAATAAGTTTTAGATTTCAGCATTTCATCAAAATACTGAATAAGTAACGTTCTTTCTGCCTGTGAAAGGTTAGCTTCCTGATGATAAACTATATAACCAGGCAGTGGCATTGTCTTATGTTTGAGTGCTTCAATAGATCTATCAAGCATATTCTCTTTTAATTCCTTATTGTATGTACCCCAAATAGAAAAATTAAGCCGTTGACGTCCATCATTCACATGACTTTTTACAGACCACGAAATAGGTGCGATATAAGCATATTTAGGATAAACTGTTTCATTCGAATGACAATCATAACATGCATTTTTAAGCAATGTTCTTACTTTTTCTGGAGCAGCCTTTGCTTCAACAAAATTTACTTTGGAGTCCACAGGTTGATTCACTCTGTCGATTGGAACAAACTGAATCAGAGCAAAAGTCACTAAAGTCCAGAAGAATATTTTTTTAGCCGTCTTCATATTTATTTTACAGGAGTTAAAATCGCATTACCGGATTTCAATTCTTTTTTTGCTTCTTGTTTCACTGTTTCTTTTTCTTCCGTGGCCGAAGTAGGAGGCGCAGGCGTCTCCGGTGCCGGAGGAGGAGCAGCTCCCTTAGGATTATCCAATGTTCTGGTATCTTTCAGATCCCAGTCTTCACGCGTTTCCCATAATCCTCTAACCACAGCCTTTTTGTAGAAAACATAAGCATCTTCAGCAAATGTTTCATTGGCAAAATCTGCTTCGTCCCAATATTTGTTTTCATTATTATCAACCAATATCCTTATAAAATATTCGCCAGGTTTCAGGATATCAAACTTCACTTTATCTCCTTTTGTATACTTTTGATAAGCAACTTTCTCCGAAGAATCCAATAACTGAATCCAATAGCTTGAAGCCGGCGCGTTAGTTAATGAAAATTCAAGACTTCCAAACTGGTCTATCTTTTCAACATCAAAGTCAAAACGTTTAGATTGCCCATTTCTGGCATAGAAGGATGATACCGTTTCTTTAGGAACAGTAAGCTGGTATTTTTTCCCATTGACAAAGTCTGACTGTACCACAATCAGATAAGGGTTTGTATCGGAAATTTTAGCCGTAAATTCCTGAGTGGTTAAACTATCACTTTTCAGTACCCATTTTGAAGGATCAATCTTATCAACAATGTAATTGGATAGAATTCTAAAGTCTGACTTGGGCGCCAAAGAACCACCGCCGTTGTCACTGTTGATATCCATTCCATTTTTCTTATTGTATTTATAAAATAATGAAACCGTGTATATGCTGTCTTTTTTGGGACCTAAATTATGGGTAAACATAAGCTTTTCAGCAGCCTCCTGCCCTATATTGTCTTTCACAGCGTCAAACCAAATTCTGACGGAATCTGACTTAGGACGATGAGTTACTTTTATATCTTTAAGCTTATCGGTCGCTGATTCTACTTTTACGTCATCCGGATGTCCTTCAAATGTCATCAGAACACCCCCTGAAATTTCTTTCATTTCCGAATATTTCACAGGCTTTTTGGATGGATAAACTTTTAAGTTAAGTCCGGAAATTGATTTTTCAATATCAATCGCCTCTTTTTGAAATCCGATCTTTTCTTTTCCCGGATCATAGATAGAATTACCGTTCTCATCATCAAAAGCAATGATCTTATATTTTCCCGGCGACAGATAATTCAGTTCATAATATCCGTCCTCGTCCACTTTGGTAATATAATAAGGCTTCTGCTTGTAGTTCATAGTATCTTTTACCTGATACAATCCTACAACCAGTTTATTTTCATTAGTTCCGGTTTTTTTCTTTATTTCCATTGCATCTTTGATCTCTCCGCTTACATAGAGGTCATCCAGTTTGTCCCCGGTAGAGAATGCAAAGTTGAAATAGCGTAAAATGTTAGATTCATTATTATCTACAATGGAATTTCCAAAATTGAAATTATAGGTGGTGTTCGCCTGAAGGGTATCTGCCCATTGAATAAGGACAAATTTATTAGCGATATTTGATGGAAGTATTCTTTTAATATTTTTAATGGGAGGAGAGATAATCAGGTTTTTATTGATATCTTTCAAAGTAACATATTCATCAAAATCCAGTCGAAGTTCGTGAATATCTCTTTTGACATTGATTCTTGTTGTATCAATATTTGAACTTAAAAATCTGGGAGCCAGAGTATCTTTAGGCCCTCCTACAGGAGACCCTACCCTTGCACACGAATGCACAAGAAAACAGATGACGAATAATAAAAGAAACCTTTTCATGAAAATGTTTGAGCAAAAGTAAACATTATTCTCCAAAAACCTCGTGTCCGGAATTCAAAGTATCTTTTCCGTCACTCATGACACTATGAAGTTTATCTTTCTGCACAGGGAAATCCTCAAATAATCCGGACAATGCCAATGCTGTATATACTTTATTTGAATATTTATTTCCAATGGCTACAATGGTAACTTTTGATTTCAGCAAGTGAGCAAATACAGAGTTTGTACCATGCCACCATCCGTTGTGGTAAGTAAGTTTTTCACCGTTATCAAATATTTTCATTCTGAAACCAAGCCCATAATTATTCATTCCTGCTTTTTCGTTGCTGTAAGGAGTGAATACCATTTGCATCAAATCAGGTTTCAGGAAATCTTTTGAAAACATTGCTTTTGAGAAGTTGTATAAATCTCTCGGCGTTGTATACACATTTTTATCACCATAAATCAAATCCAATCTATCCAGCGGATACAATTTGTTGCCACCGTAATAAAAAGATTGTGAAGCAGTAGGAATATCTTTTTCCTGGAAGATATAGGTATTATCCATTTTTAATGGTGTAAATACCATTTCTTTCATAGCTTGTGGAAAAGGGGTTTTTGTAACTTTTTCGATCAGCAATGCCAGCAAAGCAAAGTTGGTGTTACAGTACATAAATCCTGTGTCAGTATCTCTTGCCAGATCAGGTTTATATTTGATGATCATATTCAAAATATCCTGATTGGTAACAAATTGTTTTGACAGTTCTGCCGGGGCAGGTTGTATTTTAGTAATAAAGTACTCGTATTTCGGGAGGCCACTTCTTTGATCCAATAAGGTCTGAACAGTTACATTAGGATAAGGAAATCCGGGAAAGTATTGAGTAAGGGGATCTGAAAGCTTTATTTTTCCTGCTTCCACCAGTTTCATCATTGCCATTGCGGTCAATGTTTTAGATACGGAAGCAACATGTAACGGGGTATTTTTATCAATTGGCATTTGATTCCCCTCTCTTCCAAAGCCTCTGTAATTTTCGTATAAAATTTCATCACCTTTTGCAACCAGTATTCCACCGCTAAGATCACTTCCTTCCCATACTTTTTTATAATACTGATCAATATAGCTTACCAAAAACTGTTTGTTTGAAAGCAAACCATCACCTTTGGTGAAAACGTGGCCCAGGTCAACATTTCCGTAGTTAGGGAGGTTGGTTGCATTTTCAACTGCAGCTTCTTTAGCTTCAGATTTGTTTTTGCAGGAAAAAAAGGATAATAAAACTGTTACAAGGAATACTAAATTACGCGTCTTCATGAGATTCAAAAATGAGCGGCAATTTAATAAAACTCAAAAATAAATTGTAAATATGGAAGGGATATTATGAATTATTTAACATAGATGGTCGGAAAGGTTAAATTGCAAAGGAGAAATGGACAAGACAAAAAAATCAGAAATAGTAGATTTAAACTTTTCTGATTTTATTTTGTTTCAATTTTGAATTTTATCCGCTTATTATTCTAGCAAAATGACGTTACAATTTTATCAACAATGAATTGTGCCAGCTTCTCCTTACTCTGGTGAGTCCAACCGGCAATATGCGGGGTAACAATAGCTTTTTCTGAATTCAGGAGATAATGCAGATCTTCATTCTCTGTGTCAATATTCTCAAAGGATGATTTTTCATATTCCAAAACATCCAGACAAGCTCCTTTTACTTTTCCTGATTTCAAAGCTTCAACCAGACTTTTCGTTTTTACATTCTTTCCTCTTGCTGTATTGATAAAATAAAAGTTATTTTTCATTTCTGAAATAAATATCTCATCAATCATATAGTTGGTTTCCGGAGTAAGTGGAATATGCAAACTTAATACTTCTGCAGATCGCTTTAATTCATCCAAACTCACTTGAGTGGCATATTCATCGGCAAGCCCCGGAAGAATATCATGGAAGATAACCTTACATCCGAAACCTGAAAGTCTTTTCGCTGTAGCCTTCCCCATATTTCCGTATCCGATCAGCCCAACTGTTTTACCAAGCAATTCATCTCCTCTGTTCTCTTCACGCTTCCAGATCCCGTTTTTCACTTCCTGAGAAGCAATAAAAAGCCTGTTCATGATGACCAGCAACATTCCCACAACGTGTTCCGCTACAGAATCTCTGTTTCCTTCCGGAGAGTTGATAAGCTGGATTCCCAGTTTTTCTGCAACAGGAATATCAATATTCTCCATTCCGGCTCCTACTCTGGCAATAAACTTCAGATTTTTACCTTTCTCCAGAAATTTTTCATTTAAAGGAATCCGGCTTCTTATAATGATCCCGTCATAATTCCCGATTTTATCACAAACCTCATCATAGGATGAAGTAAAATCTTCTTCCAATATAAAGTTTTGTGCTAAAAGCTGTTCGGTAATAAGGGGATGGTTTTTATCTAAAAGAAGTATTTTCATAATTTTAAACACAAATGACACAAATTATTTCACAAATAACACGAATTATAATGTTCCGTTGATAACTCTTTTTACTCCGTTTTTGAATTGAATTGTATTAAAATTAACCAGCATTCCAAGTTTACAATTGCTCAAACGAAGATAGGTAAGTATTTGAGCCAAATGGATATCATTTAATGACTCAGTAGATTTTATTTCAAGTACAAATTTTTTCTCAATCAGAAAATCCAGTCTATAGCCTGCATTTAATTTTACTTCATTATAAATCAATGGCATAGGCTTTTGTTTTTCTATAAAAAGACCTTGTTTACTCAATTCGTAAAACATACATTCTTCATAGGCACTTTCCAAAAGTCCCGGACCTAAAGTTTTATGAACAAGATAACCTGCCTCGTAAACAATTTTTGATATGTCATTCTCTGAAATATCCATTTTGTCATTTTTCCCAGCACAAATCATTTGTGAAAATTTGTGCCGGACATTTGTGTAATTCGCGTTTTAAAAAAATTATTTTTTATCTTTCTTCGGTTCCTGTGGCTCCTGGAATAATTTTTTAAGCTCTACAGATTCCAATGGTTTCATTCTTCCGGAAAGGATCAATGACAGCTCTTTTCTGCGGAATGCTGCAGCATATCTTTCTTTTTCTTCTTCGGTTTCCGGAATCATATCAGGAATAGGAATAGGACGATTGAACTCATCTACAGCAACGAAGGTATAGATCCCAGAATTGGTATGAATCTTTTTCTGATTAATGGGATCGTCAGACCAAACATCTACATACACCTCCATAGAAGTAGAGAATGCTCTGGAAACTTTAGATTCTAAAACCACCACTCCTCCTTCAGGAATCGGATGATTAAAAGAAACATGATTCACAGAAGCCGTTACCACTCTTCTTTCACAGTGTCTTGCTGCCGAAATAGATGCACATCGATCCATTTTTGCTAAAAGCTCACCACCAAAAAGGTTTCGCAGAGAGTTGGTTTCGTTCGGAAGAACAATATTAGTCATAATGGTCAGAGATTCTGACGCTTTTTTTATTTTTGCCATTTATTCTTAGTGTTGTTTCGGGTAGCCGGAACAGTTTTTGTTCCTTGTACAGCAGGTTTTACCAATGAATCTTTTTTTAGTGAATCTGAAACAGGAGTTTTCGGTGTATGAACCATCACTTTGATGGTATCTTTTACAATTCTATGGGTAGAAGTCTGAACAGAAACCTTATTAAAGGATTTTTTTCCAAAAAGAAGCTCCTGTTGAGTAAAAGCAAAGTATATAATACCAAGAACCGGAATGATTAACAAGAAAATCCAAAGAATCGATTTATTGAATTTATAATCTTTCTCCCTTTTTTCTAAAGTCTTTACTTTTTCCCCATTATTGATATCCGAAAAGCGAATCTCCTCCAATCCATAAAAATCAGGATGACCTGCTTCAACTCTATTTCCTTTGAAATGAGTATGTCCTTCCTCTATAAAGATTGTGCCAAGGCTTTGAATTTCAAGAATCTGTTCCGCCTGAAGCTTTTTCTTCCAAAAATCAGTCTGGATTTTAAGATCACTTTTAGAAGCTTCCAAAGACATCTGTTTTTGCGTTGCAATAAAAGCAGCCAGTTCATCGGTCTGTACTTCATAATCAATTGCAAATTTGATCTCACTCGCCGGAGGGAGTATACTTCCGTTTTCAGAATTGATAATTGCCTTAGAATTCTTCAGAGAAAACACCCCAAAGCCTGGAACCGTGGCGATTCCATATTGTTTCAAATATTCTAAAATATATGCTGAAATATTCATTTGGCGACAAATTTATAACTTTTTCACGACTTTTGAAGACATTTAATCTGATATAAAAAAAGACCACCGAAGCAGTCTTTTGATTATTCTTTATTAAAATGGGCTTCTCATTCATTATACTCAATCTCTTTGAGGGCAAATTTGACAATTCCCTTATTTACTTTTTTAACCAACTACTGAATCTTCCAGCTGATCCCGAACATAAAGTTGGTTCCCGCCTGTGAAAAGTAGTACGGTTCACCGCTATATACGGCTCCGTTATTTACATATTTTTTATTAAAGAGATTATTCACCAATAACTTCAATGCCACTTCATTTTTTGCAATTTTAAATTGATATTGCGCATTAAAGTCTGTCAGGATATAATCTTTAAGTTGTACATTTTTATCTTCCGTATTATCCAGGTACTGCTTGCCGACATACTGATTCATTAAAGCAAACTGGAAATTATGAGAAGGTTTAAAGGTTATTCCTAAATTGGCAACAACATCCGGAGAAAATGAAATCTGTGTATTTCCCAGATTTTTAACCTCTTTCTTGTTCTTCATATTGAAGTCGATATTTCTGTTCTGGCTCAAACTCACATTTCCGGAAACCTCCCATTGTTTAGATAATTTTGCCAACAGACCAATCTCAATTCCTCGTCTATAACTTTTCCCTGAGTTTGTTCTGATAAAAGCCCCCACATTATTCAATTGTCCATTAAGTACCAGCTGATTCACATAGTACATGTAGTATAAGTTTGCCGTTACAGATAAGAATCCGAATTGTTTCTCCAATCCCGCCTCAAAATCATGAAGCTTTTCTGCTTTTACACTGTTATCTGCTGTTAAATCATCCCTGTTGGGTTCACGATGTGCATGGGCATAGGATAAAAATATCTTTCCGTTTCCTATTTTATAGTTCACTCCTGCTTTAGGATTAAAAAACAACCAGTCCTTCTTGATATTTCCTCCTTCACCATCACCATCCAACAGGATCTTCGTATCATAATTAATTGCTCTGAGCTGTAAATCTCCGAAAAATTCAAAATCACTCACTCTTACCAAAGCTTTTGCGAAACCTGCTGCTTCACTTTTTACAGAACGTCCTCTATAATATTCGTACTCATCAATTTGAGGAAAATATACACCGGTAACATTTCCAAAATGCTTACCATAGTATTGATTGGCCACTATCCCGAAATTAAGATCCATATTTTCAAACCTTCCATAAAGGGTAGAAACCAGTCCATAGAAATGATTATCCAGCCATTTTTTTCTGATGAAGTCTGTTTTCTCAACAGGAGTACCATTGACAATCGGTGCAGTCAGATTATAGTTAGAGTAATGGATGGCATCCACATCTGTTTCATCTACTCTGGTATAATTTTCATAATATCCTTTTCCCCTGGTATAATGTAAAGTGGTTTCTAAATTCCATGTATCATTGAATTTTTGTTCCCAAAGAAACTGATAGTGGTTCTGGCGATAATTGTCGGTTTCGCCATCATAATATTTCGTTTCCCCGGTAAAGAGATCTACATATTCTCCTGCAGAATTATATTTCGGATCAGTCTCCCAGGTTTTTCTGCTGATTCCGTTCCAGGCCTGGTACGTCCTTTCTTTTCCTCCAAATGCCATCAGACGTAATCTGGTTTTACCTTCTTCAAATAAAGCGGTAAAATTGTAGGAATGCAGATTGGTGGAGGCTCTGTCGATGTATCCGTCGGAGTGAATATGAGAATATCTACCCATCACAGAAAGTCTGTTTTTCCAGAATTTCCCGGTTCCTATTTCCGCAGAATATTTGTATGTATTGAATGATCCGTAACTATCATCTGTTTTAAAATAGAATTTATCCTCAGGATCTTTGGAAATAACATTAATACTGGCTCCAAAAGATGACGCACCATTATTAGAAGTCCCCACCCCTCTTTGTATCACGATCTGAGATGCAGAGCTTGTTAAATCAGGAACATTCACAAAAAAAGCACCCTGGCTTTCTGCATCATTAAACGGCACCCCGTTCATCATCACATTAATTCCTCTTCCGGCTACCCCACGAATCCTGATTCCTGTATAGCCAACCCCGTTTCCGGCGTCTGAGGTAGAAATAACTGACGTTTGATTTTTCAAAAGGATAGGAAGATCCTGTCCCATATTTTTACCATCTAAATCTTTCTGAACATTGATGATTTCCTTAGCAACAGGAAGTCTTTTGGTAAAGTTGACCGCTTCAATTTCCCTGATTTTCAGAGAATCCTTGTTTTGAGCCTGGATAAAGGCAACAGAGCCTACACTAAGCCCTAAAAAAAATAAACCTTTCATTCTATAAATCTTTGACATTTAATGAATAAAAGGGGATCGATAAGATATTATACAATTCGACTCATGACCGTCGATGTGTCCCTAAACAGCATTATCTGTTCCAGGTTCATTGGGTATAATCTCAGCCTGTTAAAGCACCCCTTTATTTCAGCTGCAAAATTACAAAAAATATATGAGATGAATGAGATGCGGAATTGAAAGGGACAGGATTCGGAAGACAGGAATACAGATTGATAATCAAAATGTTTTGAAAAAGAGGATTGTTACCTGAAAATCAAAATAATATGAAAGCCATTCACCATCATTATTCATTCATCATTTGTAATCTTAGTAGGTCTTGTTACGTGCATCGATATAATAATAATTTTTCCCGTCTTTGGTTACTTCAAACATTTTACCCAGCTTCCAGCTGAAATTTCTTTTAATGTTGGAATACTCAAAGGGAATAATGATTTTGTTATTCACATCAATCACTCCAAATTTATCATTATTGGAGGCAACAACCATCGGGTCTGCCACATCATCTCCTTCCATGATATACAGATACTGGTATTGAGGATAGATCTGATATTGTCTGTAATCTGCTTCATTAACAAACTTTGACTTTTCAATAATTCCATAAAAACCATTGAGAACGTAAGCCTGAAACAACTGCTGCTTATACTCTTCAAACTTACATTTTCCAAAATCCGAATCTTTAAATTGATATACTCTTTTGCCTGTCTGATCAATACGATAGGAAATCATATCTTTTTCTACTGTTGCATAATTACTTGTTCCAAATTTCCGAACCTTCTCATTAGGAGAATTTAAAAGATTGCAATCTTCATAAAAAAATACGGCAATATGATATTCAGGTTGAATAATGAATTTCCCGTTTTGATTGACATATCCAAACTTTCCATCTTTCTGCTTTGGAATCAAAACCGGAAGATCATTATGGATAACGACCAGATCACGATTCGGTTTCATTTGCGAATTCCCCTTTTTCACCGGGGTTTTGACAATATTTTTAACACTCATCTTCTTCACAGATTTGGCCTGTGAAAAAACGAAAACCGAAATAAAAACACACAAAACATTCAGGATATTTTTCATATTCATCATTTGCTTGCAAAATTACGGCCAAAAATAGAAATTATCAAATTCATATTTATAAAGAATCTAAATAATTTCATCTTTATAAAACAGTAAAAATTCGTATTTTTGGGAACATTTTGAATTGTTTAATAATTTTAAAACTTTTAGAAAAAAACGTAGATTATACTGAATTCACTCCGGATCAGTTTACGTATCAAAGTACAGGAACTCAAAATGTTATAAATTGTACTTTTATACAGACCCGTAAATCAGCAATGAAAGAGTGATACCTGTTTTATACATCTGCCTTAAAAGTGAAAGACTTCTATTATGAATTATAAGGATTACATCAAAGAGATTGAAGAAAGAAAAGACCTAGGGCTTCATCCAAAGCCAATTGATGGTGCTGAATTGCTAAGCGAAATTATCGCACAGATTAAAGATTCAGGTAATGCAGATCGATCGGACTCTCTTAAATTTTTCATCTACAACACCCTGCCGGGAACAACAAGCGCTGCAGGAGTTAAAGCTCAATTTTTAAAAGAAATCATTCTGGGTGAATCCGTAGTAGAAGAAATATCTCCGGCTTTTGCTTTTGAATTATTATCTCACATGAAAGGAGGTCCTTCTATTGAAGTATTGTTGGATCTTGCTTTAGGAAATGATCCGGCAATTGCCAAAGAAGCGGCGAAAGTCCTTAAAACACAGGTTTTCCTTTATGAAGCGGATACCAACCGTCTGAAGGAAGCATTCAACAGCGGGAATGAAATCGCTCAGGAAATTATCGAAAGCTACGCAAAAGCAGAATTCTTCACAAAACTTCCTGAAGTGGCTGAAGAAATCAAAGTAGTTACTTATATCGCCGGTGAGGGTGACATTTCAACAGATTTGCTTTCTCCCGGAAATCAGGCTCACTCAAGATCAGACCGTGAACTTCATGGTAAGTGTATGATCACGCCTCAGGCACAGGAAGAAATCAAAGCTTTACAGGCACAACATCCTGATGCAAGTGTGATGCTTATTGCAGAAAAAGGAACAATGGGAGTAGGTTCTTCAAGAATGTCGGGAGTGAATAACGTTGCTCTTTGGACAGGAAAACAAGCCAGCCCATATGTACCGTTCGTTAACTTTGCTCCAATTGTTGGAGGGACTAATGGCATTTCTCCAATTTTCCTTACAACAGTAGACGTTACCGGAGGTATTGGAATCGACCTTAAAAACTGGGTTAAAAAACTGGATGAAAACGGAAACGTAGTTCGCAATGAAAATGGTGAAGTCGTTCTTGAACAAGCCTATTCTGTAGCTACAGGAACTGTTCTTACGATCAATACAAAAACAAAAAAATTATACAATGGTGATCAGGAATTAATTGACATTTCCCGATCATTCACCCCACAAAAGATGGAGTTTATTAAAGCTGGGGGATCATATGCTATTGTATTTGGTAAAAAACTTCAAACATTTGCTGCTGAGCTTTTAGGAGTAGAAGCGCCTCAGGTTTTTGCTGCATCAAAAGAAATCTCCATTGATGGACAAGGACTCACAGCGGTAGAAAAAATATTTAACAGAAATGCTGTTGGTTCTACACCAGGCAAAGTATTACATGCAGGATCAGACGTTCGTGTAAAAGTGAACATTGTAGGTTCTCAGGATACAACCGGTCTTATGACTTCTCAGGAGCTTGAATCAATGGCTGCTACAGTAATTTCTCCAATCGTTGATGGTGCCTACCAGTCTGGCTGTCATACTGCTTCAGTATGGGATAAAAAGGCCCAGGCTAACATTCCTAAGTTGATGAAATTCATGAACGATTTCGGTTTGATCACGGCCCGTGACCCGAAAGGTGAATACCACGCCATGACTGACGTAATCCACAAAGTTCTTAACGATATTACTGTAGATGAGTGGGCTATCATTATTGGAGGTGACTCTCACACAAGAATGTCTAAAGGGGTAGCTTTCGGAGCAGACTCAGGAACCGTTGCTCTTGCATTGGCTACCGGGGAAGCATCCATGCCAATTCCTGAATCTGTAAAAGTAACGTTCAAAGGTGAAATGAAGCCTCACATGGATTTCCGTGATGTTGTTCATGCTACGCAAGCTCAGATGCTAAAACAATTCGGAGGAGAAAACGTATTCCAGGGAAGAATCATTGAGGTTCACATCGGGACACTTCCTGCTGATCAGGCATTTACATTTACAGACTGGACTGCTGAAATGAAAGCTAAAGCTTCTATCAATATTTCCGAAGATAATACATTGATCGAATCACTGGAAATCGCAAAAGGAAGAATTCAGATCATGATCGATAAAGGAATGGATAACCACAATAAGGTTCTCCAGGGATTAATCGATAAAGCAAACAAGAGAATTGAAGAAATCAGATCCGGCAAAAAGCCGGCTCTTACTCCTGATTCTAACGCTAAATATTATGCAGAAGTGGTTGTTGATCTTGATGTAATCGTTGAACCGATGATTGCTGACCCGGATGTAAACAATGATGATGTTTCTAAGAGATATACTCACGACACCATCAGAGATCTTTCTTATTATGGAGGCGAGAAAAAAGTAGATCTTGGTTTTGTAGGATCATGTATGGTTCACAAAGGAGACCTTAAGATTGTTTCTCAGATGTTGAGAAACCTTGAAAAGCAAAAAGGAAAAGTAGAATTCAATGCTCCTCTTGTAGTAGCAGCACCTACTTATAATATCATTGATGAATTAAAAGCTGAAGGTGACTGGGAATTACTAGAAAAATACTCAGGTTTTGAATTCAACGATAATGCTCCGAAAGGAGAAGCTCGTACAGAATACCAAAATGTAATGTACCTTGAGCGTCCTGGATGTAACCTTTGTATGGGTAATCAGGAAAAGGCTGCTAAAGGAGACACAGTATTGGCAACTTCTACCCGTTTATTCCAGGGAAGAGTAGTTGAAGATTCTGAACGTAAAAAAGGAGAGTCTTTACTGGCATCTACTCCGGTTGTTGTTTTATCTGCAATCATTGGTAGAATTCCAAGTATTGATGAGTACAAAGCAGCTGTAGAGGGGATCGACCTTACTACTTTTGTTCCTTCTATCAAAGAACTGACAAGTACACATGCCCACTAGCCACTAGCAGAATTGACACATAGGTCGCAAGACTTTTGAACATGATATAAATGAAAGATTTTAAATCCTAAAGGATTAAAATCTTTCATTTTTTTGTTTAGAATGTTTCTATTTTAAGGTCAATACTATTTTTTTTACGATAAATCAAGAAAATAAATTCTATTTTTTCTTAAATTGAAAGTGATAAAATCTCTTGGTTTTAAGATCAAAATTATCCCTGTTTAAGGATTATAGGAACGTTTTTTGATGTAAATAAAAAAGGTTTCTGCCTTCAGCAGGGAAAGAAACCTAGTGAAATAGAAATAAAAATTACAATTAGATATGACTTTTGATATTGATATGATCAAAAAAGTGTACGAGCGTTACCCTGAAAGAATTGCTGCGGCAAGACAAATTGTGGGTAAACCTCTTACCCTTTCAGAAAAAATCCTTTACACCCATCTTTGGGAAGGAAATGCTACACAAGCACATGAAAGAGGAAACTCTTATGTAGATTTTGCGCCAGATAGAGTAGCTATGCAGGATGCAACAGCACAGATGGCTCTTTTGCAGTTTATGCAGGCAGGAAAAGCTAAAGTAGCTGTTCCTTCTACAGCTCATGCTGACCACCTGATTCAGGCAAAAGTAGGTGCTGATAAAGATTTACAGGAAGGTATCAACAAAAACTCCGAGGTATTCAACTTCTTAAGTTCTGTATGTGATAAATACGGAATCGGATTCTGGAAGCCGGGAGCCGGTATCATTCACCAGGTGGTATTGGAAAACTATGCTTTTCCGGGAGGGATGATGATCGGTACTGACTCGCATACAGTAAACGCCGGAGGACTGGGAATGGTCGCCATCGGTGTAGGTGGTGCTGATGCAGTGGATGTAATGGCCGGAATGGCATGGGAACTTAAAATGCCTAAACTCATCGGGGTTAAATTAACCGGTAAAATGAGCGGATGGACTTCTGCGAAAGATGTGATCTTAAAGGTAGCAGGAATTCTTACCGTAAAAGGAGGTACAGGATGTATTGTGGAATACTTTGGTGAAGGTGCAGAATCTCTTTCTGCAACCGGTAAAGGTACCATCTGTAACATGGGTGCTGAAATCGGAGCTACGACTTCGACTTTCGGATACGATGATTCAATGAGAAGATATTTATCTGCAACGGGAAGACAAGACGTTGTAGATGCAGCTGATAAAATTGCGGAGCACTTAACAGGTGATGCAGAAGTATATGCAAACCCGGAACAATATTTTGACCAATTAATTGAAATCAACCTTTCTGAACTGGCTCCACATTTAAACGGACCTTTCACTCCGGATTTGGCAACTCCCGTTTCTGAATTCAGAGCTAAAGCTGAAGCCAACGGATGGCCGCTTGAAGTGGAATGGGCTCTAATCGGTTCTTGTACCAACTCTTCTTATGAAGATTTATCAAGAGCTGCTTCTATTGTAGAAGATGCAGTATCTAAAGGAGTAAAACCTAAAGCGATCTTAGGAATCAACCCTGGTTCCGAGCAGGTGAAATTTACTGCGGAAAGAGACGGTTTCCTGAATTCATTCAGAAAATTTGAAAATGCAAGAATCTTTACCAATGCCTGTGGGCCATGTATCGGACAATGGGACAGAGAAGGTGCTGAAAAAGGAGAGAAAAATTCTATTATCCACTCATTCAACAGAAACTTTGCAAAAAGAGCTGACGGTAACCCGAACACTCACGCTTTTGTAGCTTCTCCGGAAATGGTTGCTGCGGTGGCAATCTCCGGAAGATTAGACTTCAACCCGATTACGGATACTTTAACCAACGAAGCCGGTGAACAAATAAAGCTTGATGAGCCTAAAGGATTTGAACTTCCTGCAAAAGGATTTGCCGTAGATGACAACGGTTATCAGGCACCATCTGCAGATGGAGCAAGTGTTGTTGTTAATGTTAGCCCTACATCAGACAGACTTCAATTGTTAGAAGAATTTCCGGCTTGGGACGGTAAAAATATTACCGGAGCTAAGGTATTGATCAAAGCTTTCGGAAAATGTACTACTGACCACATTTCTATGGCGGGACCATGGTTGAAATACAGAGGTCACCTTGATAATATTTCAAACAACATGTTGATCGGAGCTGTCAATGCTTACAACATGGAAACGAATAAGGTTAAAAATGAATTAACCGGTGAATACGGTGAAGTTCCGGCTGTACAAAGAGCTTATAAAGCTGCAGGTATTCCAACTATCGTTGTTGGGGATCAAAACTACGGCGAGGGTTCTTCAAGAGAGCACGCTGCTATGGAACCTAGACACCTTGGCGTAAAAGCTGTATTGGTAAAATCATTCGCAAGAATTCACGAAACAAACCTTAAAAAACAAGGAATGTTGGGAATCACTTTCGCGAATGAAGCAGATTACGACAAAATTCAGGAAGATGATACCGTTAACTTCTTAGATCTTGATCAGTTTGCTCCAGGAAAACAACTGACTTTAGAATTCGTTCACAAAGACGGAACTAAAGACATTATTATGGCAAACCATACCTACAACGACCAGCAAATTGAATGGTTTAAGGCTGGTTCTGCACTGAACCTGATCAAACAACAGGAAAAATAAGATTAATTGTTAGATTAATTAATATAAAGGCGGCTTCAATTGAAGTCGTCTTTTTTATTTTAACCGTATTAAAATTTTCTTTGCTGAACTTTGGTAAATGTTCCAAACCTTACAGGTTTAACTCTCAAATTAATATCATGATATTCCATCACTTTAATCTATCAAGAAGACCTGCTCTATAACTTTCTCCTATAGGAATCTCATATTCAGGAAGAATCACTTTTTTAGCTCCAATACTTTTGACTTTATCCAGGTTGACAATAAAAGATTTATGAATCCGAACAAACCTTTCAGAAAGCTGACTTTCCATTGATTTAAGGGTATCCAGAACGATAAACTCTTCATTTATAGTTCGGATATTGACATAGTCTTTGATACTTTCTACATACAGGATCTCATGAAAGCCAATACGATGCCTTTGCCCGGAGGATTTCACAAAAAAATGGGTGTTTTCCTCCTGTGGAAAAGAAAACCGTTCCTGAACCTTTAATACACTTTTTTGAAATCTTTCAAAGGAAATAGGCTTCAATAGATAATCTATAACATTATGCTCATATCCTTCCAGAGCATATTCTGAATAAGCTGTTGTCAGAATATACTTTTGATCAGGGCCAACAATCTTCATAAAATTGATTCCCGTAAGCTCCGGCATCTGAATATCCAGAAAGATGAGGTCGGAATCGTTTTTCTGTAAATATTCTAAAGCAAGAATCGGGTTTTCTGTGGAAAAGACCAGTTCAAGAAAGGGTATTTTCTCCACATAATGCTCCAGAAGAGAGATTGCTAATGGCTCGTCATCAACAATAATGCATTTGATCTTATTCATCCCGTAATTCAATTTTTAAATCTACAATAAATTCTGTTTCTGAATTCCGGATCTCAAGCTGATGTTTGGGATATAATATTTCCAGCCTTTTTTTCACATTCTGAATTCCTATTCCGGAAACAGTATCTTTCATTTTCTGTGTTTTAAAATTCAAAAGATAAAAATGCAGAATCTTATTTTGATCCGAGATTTTCATTTCAAAGCCTTTATCACGAAAATCACCATGTTTGAAGGCATTCTCAACAAATGGAACCAACAGCATCGGTGAAATCTTCAGATGACGATACTGAATATTTTTTTCTATAGTCAATAACTCAGGATTCCTGATTCTAAGTTTCTCCAAAGCAATAAGACTGTCAATATATCCGAGCTCCTTATCCAGAGAAATAGTATCTTTTTCTAGGTCTTTTGTACTATACCTCAGCAATTGTCCAAGTTCTTCAATAGCAGGCAATGCTTTATCTGATTTTTGATATACGAGAGAGTAGATATTATTTAATGAGTTAAAAATAAAATGAGGATTTATCTGAGTTTTCAGTGCCTGAAGTTCTGCCTGTTTCTTTTCAATCAGAAGCTGTTTTTTATCATTTTCCGCGACTCCATATTTCTCCAGAATCCAAAGAATACCCGCTATAAAAGTAGTGAGAGAACTGTTGTATATATTATCAAAAAAATAGTAGAGAAGTCCGGTTCCTTCATCATAATTCCGGAAGCCGAGAGTAGAAGGCAGAATCATTTCTTCTAAAGTATATCTCATACCGGCAAAACATAAAAGTGTCAAAATAAAAACAAAGACCGCTGAATACAGTTTCTCAAGTTTAAAAACCTTTGGAAATATAAACAGATAGGAAATGTAAAAGGTGCTAATTTTTACAATAAAAAAGGTAATTCTCAGAATATGCAATTCAGGACGATTGGTCTCCGGAACAAAAAAATTAGGTGTAATGACGGTTCCAAAAAAATTGAACCCCCAGTAAATAATTTGAAGCCAGACAATTTGCTTTTTATTCATAATCAAATATAAATCTCTGCAGGGACAATTCATTAACCCTTTTCGACAAAAACCTGTTTTTTTCCGACGAAACTATTTTGACATCCAAAATCATCGCCCTCATCTAAATGCTATTTCCTTTCAAATGGCCTTCTTATACTTTTGTCAGAGAAATTTAAACTAAACATCATTTAACCTGTTATTTACATCTTATGAAAAAACAGTTTTTATTTATAACTACCCTTGTATGTTCTTTGGTAACCGCACAGGCAAAAGATACTGCTAACGTCAACAAAATTGAAGCAGTAACGGTAAATGGTAAAAAAGTTCTGGTAGAGCGAAAAGTGGATCGTCTTGTTTATAATGTTCAGAATTCTATGCTTTCACAGGGAAGCTCCGGAACTGAGGTTTTGGCAGGAACACCTTTATTACAGGTAGATGAAAACAAAGGCCTTCTTTCTATTGCAGGAAAAAATGGAGTTTCTGTGATGGTAAATGACCGCATGCTCAATCTTTCCGGATCTGAACTGATCAATTATCTGAGAAACCTTCGTTCTGAAAACATCCTTAAAATTGAAGTGATCACCACACCGCCTGCCAAATATGAAGCTCAGGGAAACAGCGGGATTATTAATATTGTTCTTAAAAAGAATCAGAATCTCGGATGGAACGGTTATCTGACTACGAATTATACTCAAAAAACATACGCTGCATTCAGCACGGTAGCAGGAATAAACTATCAGAATGAAAAGATGAAAGCCTCGATAAAAATCCAGGGATATGACGGAGCCAAAAGATCAGTAGAAAACTATAAAATAATAGGCGAAAAATCCTCTATCAGCAGAGATGAAAGGAGAGATATGAATGATGGATTTGGCCTGAATGCCAATTTTGATTATTCCCTCACTAAAAATTCCAATATCGGATGGGTATATGATATTTCGAAAGGACATTCTGATATGGATATTAATTCAAAACAGAACTACTTCACCGGAAGCAATTCCACATTGCAGACAAATACGGATTCAAAACATCGCTCTTCTTTTACTTCACAAATGCTGAATTTATATTTTGATCAGAAATTCGGGGAACATAAACTAAGTCTGGGAGCCAATTACTATGGGAATCTTCCCGATACTGAAGTTAACTTTACCACAAAAAACATTGCCAGCAATTCAACACAGGTTGTCAAGAATCTTTCGTCAGTAGATTATAAAATCTATTCCGGACAGGCAGATTTGACTTTAAACTTCAAAAAAATTCAGTTAGAAACGGGTGCGAAATTCAGCCAGTTTTCTAATAATTCAGAGATTGGATATTTTAATGTTACCAATGGAAATCATATCATTGATCCTGCAAAAAGCAATCTTTTTGATTATAATGAAAAGAATTACGCGACGTATATCAGCGCCAGTAAAGATCTGGGTGAAAAATGGTCTGTGAAAGCAGGTCTCCGTTATGAATATTCACAAACCAGCGGTTTCTCCCCCACTACACAGTCAAAATCTGAAAATAATTACGGAAAATTTTTCCCGACAGCTTATGTATCTTATAAAGCCAATCAGGATAATCAGTTCAGCATTAATTATTCCCGAAGAATTAACCGTCCCTATTTCCGGGCTTTAGACCCGTTCCGATGGTATTCTAATCCAAATACCTATTATTCAGGAAATCCCAGCCTGCTGCCCTCTTTCAATCACAATATTGAATTCAATTATATTTTTAAAAATAAATTTTCTGCCAATCTCTATTATCAGAGAACAACGAATAATTTTGATCAGATCTCCTTCCTGAACGGAATTGATCTTACCAGCACTTTTGAAAATTACTACAATCAGAATATTTACGGGATCAATTTGAATTATACCGATACATTCTTCAAAATCTGGGAAAGTAATATTTCCACTTCGTTCAGTTATAATGAGACTCAGATTACGAGGTTTAATCTGGTTCCTAAAAACGGACAGTCATTTTATTATTCTCTCAACAATACATTCCAGCTGAATAAGGCTAAAACATTTATGCTGTTTGTCAACTACTGGAATAATCTGCCTTCCCGTGACGGATATCTTTCTGTAAAGAACAGAGCAAGTCTGGATGCCGGAGTAAAGATGAGTTTTGCGGAAAAAGCGCTTCAGGTCAACCTTTCGGTGAGTGATATTTTCAAGCAGTCCGAATTTAAGGCCGATATGTATTTTACTGATAATACGCAGTCATTCAACAACTATTGGGATGCCAGAAGAATGACACTCAGCATCACATACAATTTTGGAAATCAGAAAGTAAAATCAAACAACAGAGCGGTGAATTTTGAAGAGAAAAACCGTGCTCAATAATTTAATACAAACAAAAAATAATAATCCTATGAAAACCATTATTTATATTATCCTATTATGTCTGTCTACATCTGCTTTTGCTCAGACAAAACCTTCAGATTATTTTAAAAATCCAAAGACTAAAGTGCTGGTGGTGGGTTCTTTTCATTTTGATTACCCTAATCTGGATGCCAATAAAACCAATAAAGAAGACCAGGTGGATGTACTGAATCCTAAAACTTCAAAAGAAGTCACGGAACTGGTGGATTATATCAAAAAATTTAAGCCCACAAAGATTGCTATTGAAGCCTGGCCAAACTGGAATGCTAATCAAAAGCTTAAAGAATACAGTGAGGGCAAGCACCGGGACAAAAGAGACGAGCGGTATCAGCTTGCTATGAGAATCGCCAATGAACTTAAAATCAATGAACTTTTCAGCATTGATGCGGAATCTGTTTGGGATGATCTTCAAAAGCATTTTGGAAAAACCGATTCTACATTTTTCAACAACCTCAGCAAAGATTATGATTTTAATAGTGATGATGCGATTTCCCAACAGTTTAACCGTTTCTTCAAGAGTTCTGAACCTAAGAATTTCAAATCACTCTTAGACACTTTTATTTATATGAATTCAAAAGAAAGTCATCAATACGGATATGGTGCTTATTTAAGCGGAGATTTTAAATTAAGAGAACATGATGGTGCCGATATGCTTGCCCTTTATTGGTACAGCAGAAATCTAAGAATGTTCCGCAATATTCAAAACATACCGCACAACAGTGAAGACAGAATTCTTGTGATTGCAGGAAATGGCCATGCGGCAGTATTAAGACAGCTTTTCACATCTTCAGCAGAATATGAATTTATCGAATTTTCTTCATTGAAATAAATAAAATTACAACAATAGTGATAACAAAAAATTCATTTTTTATTGAGTAACAGGATATAAAAAAACAGAGATGTATTCTCTGTTTTTTATTAAACTTCTAAGCTTTATTGATTAGAATCTGAATTCAATTCTTGCAAATAAGAATCTTCCTCCTATACCATATTGGGAAACCTGTCTGGAATAGACAAACTGATTATCAGCCGTTAAAGAGCTTATATTTGGACTTTTGGAAGGCAGTATATTTAAGATATTATTACTTCCGATGGTGGCAGAAATATTTTTATTAAAATCATATCCTACAGATAAATCTGTCACCAGACGGCTATTCAGAATGAAATGCTCTGTGCTTCCTGTTACCCCATCAAAATTAGCATCCACAACATCTGCATCTGTCACTTTACCAAAGAAAGAGTTACGGAGTACGAAAGTAAAGGCGGAAAATCTTAAAGTATTGGACAAGGTAGCTTTTACACGTGGAACAGCTTCTTCAAAATATACTCTGTTGGGCTCTGAGAAATAATTATCGATCTGGCTTACCAATTTAGGAGATGCATGGATATCCCCGATTCTTTTGGTTTGATTAAAATTGACTCCTAAATTATTCTCCAAAGAAACTCCCGATGAGATTTTTGAGTTCTGAGAAATGGTAATATCCAAACCTTTCGTCTGAGAATCTACAGCATTGGCAAAAAAGTTAGCGGCACTTGCTCTCGCCAGATCAAAAGCACTCTGCAGAACAGCCTGATCAGAACCTGGAGTAAAACTACCATCAGGACGATAGAAAAGATCTGTAAGCACTACTCTATCTTTAATCTTTATTAAATAAGCATCTGCTGTGAAGGTCAGGCTTAATGCCGGAACCTTCCAGGTAATTCCTGTGCTGTAAGATTGTGAAGTCTCCTGTTTTAATTTGGGAATGCCCAATGCCTGTGCAGCCTCAGAATTATTTCTGAAAGTACCTACCTGTGTTGTTTTCCCCTGCTGAATCAACGTGGAAGTGGAACTGTAATAGATCTGAGCCAATGAAGGCGCTCTGAATCCTGTAGAAACGGCTCCTCTCCAGTTCAGATTGGGAGTCAGTTTTACATTTGTTGCCACCTTATAATTAAATGTAGATCCGAAGTCTGAATAGTTCTCATATCGTAAGGCTCCTTCCAACAGCCATCCGTCAGTAACCTCCAGTTCTGCATCAGCATAAGCAGCAACACTGTTTCTGTTTCCTGAAACAGCATTTTCCGGACTGAAGCCTGGAAAAACCTGAGCTCCAGCTGGTCTTACTTTTTCAAAGAAATCGGTTACTTTTTCATTTTCAGGAGTGTTAGCGGTTACCACACGTCCATAAATGTCGTAAGAGGCATAAGAATTTTCCTTTCCTGCATTGACTTTATAATTTTCATGTCGGTATTCACCTCCGAATGCTATGTTCAAACCTTTCAGCACATCGTATTTTTTTGAGAAATCCAGATTGACGGTATTTTGTGAGAACTCAGATCCTCCGGCATCAAATGTTCTTGGTGAACCGTCTGTAAGCGAAGCATTAAAAGTATTGACAACGCCAAAACCAAAAACATTTTTCCCGAATGTATTACTGAAATCCACATTCCAGCCATTCCATTTTCCTTTAATTCCGGCAGCAAGAGAATAATCATTTACCGCTGCTTCAATCTGAGGAAGATATCCATTGGGAGTAACGGCATTGATGTTTCTTTCATTATTTGGAAGACGGTAAAAGCCTCCTGCATTTCCAAGACGATAGCTGTAACCTCCAAATGAATAAATCTTCCATTCATCATTAACAGGAATTTCAGAGTTGAAAAAGAGCTGTCCGGACTGTAGTTTAGATTGTCCGGCTCTCAGACTGAAATCTTTTCTCTCCAACCCTCTGTAAGTAAGCTCCTGGGAGGTAAAATCTCTACCCAATATTTTTTGAAGTTCAGAAATACTGTTTGCCCCTGAGATCTGAGACTGAAAATCATTCCCAAAATAATCTACTTGGGCTGCATACTGTTTAATCGTGTTGATAATCTGCTGAGTATTGGGAGTATTGGTAATATTTTTATATAATCCATCAATATTTACTCCATCCTGTAATGCTCTGTAATTAATTGCATTATAAGCATTAAAGATATCTCCTTCCCTCACTCCTGCTCTGGAATACGGATCACGATATTGGGCAGAACCAGTAACGTTAAAAAAACCAGACTTTCCTATTTTAGCTCCATAATTAAGATCCACAGAAATGGTTTGTCCATCCACTCCTCCGGAGAAATTATTGGCAACAGGTGAAGCATATCCACCTAAAAATATCTGTCCGGAAAGGCCCAGTCTTTTTTTCAATCCCAGGTTAACGACACCGGCAATAGCATCGGAACCATATTGGGCAGAAGCACCATCTCTTAAAACTTCGATTTTTTCTAAAGCAAAAGCTGGAATGGCGTTAAGATCAGTTCCCACAGAACCTCTTCCCGGTGTAAGTGTAACATTAATCAATGAAGACTGGTATCTTCTTTTTCCATTGAGTAAAACTAAAACCTGATCCGGACCCAGTCCTCTTAAAAGAGCAGGATCTACAAAGTCAGTTCCATCGTTTACCGTGTGTGAGGTAGATGAAAATGAAGGTACAATATAGTTTAAAGCCTGGCTGATATTGTTAGTCGGGCTTTGTTTTAAAATTTTTGATATGTTAATGATATCTACGGGAACGGGTGTCTCCGTCAATGATCTTCCGGAACCTCTTGATCCAAGGATGACCACATCTTCTATTTTCTTAGATTGTAAAGTGTCCGTCTGTGCGTAATAAAATGTAGAAATGAGCGCGATAGAAGGAACAAAGATTCTTTTTTTAAAATTGTGCATAGTATTGTTGTGTTCTTTTTGTTGTTAAAATTATTTTTGAGCAATACAAATCCTGTAACCTTAATTTTAAGGTTACCACCGGTCTTCGAAAATGTTTGTATTATTTTTTAGAAATAGAAATAGCTAGAAGCAACAACACATGCGCATGTAGAAATGGCATGAAAACATATTGGAATAATGAAGATTCACTTCATGATCCGAAGAATAAAAAATTACTGATGGAATGTGATTTCCCTTGTCTTTAAACATTTGGCTTTAACTTTAAAACAAAAACTCAAGATGGGGATAATGATAGAATGATAAACATTTTTTCCGGAAGATCCGGCTTATCGATTGTAGCACCTTGCTTGTTTTTGCAGGTTGCTATCCCATCTAGAGATTCTTGATAATTACCTGGCAAAGATATAATTATTTCGGAAATAAAAAAATATTTAGCCTTAATTTTCGATTTTCAACATGTTAGCGTAACAAATTATGTTTTTCAGCGTCTAACAGGATATCAGTAAAACATTATGAAAAAAACGATTTTCGCTTTATCCTTATTAAGCTCTGTTTTTATTTTTTCACAGGAAAAAACTAATAAACCTCAGGAAAAACAAATTGAAGGTGTAGTCATCACCAAAACTAAAAAAGCCGTTGAACAAAAAGCAGATCGTACTATTTTCGATTTTTCTGAACAACCTCAGCTTAATAACGGAAATGTTCTGGAAGGAATTAAAAAGCTCCCGGGTCTGGTAGCCACTGATATTGCAGGGATGATGTATCAGGGTAAAATGCTGGAAGTTTACCTCAACGGAAGACCTTTAAACATTACCTCCAATGAATTGAATTCATTTCTTGAAAGCATGCCTGCCAATTCTGTAGAGAGAATTGAGGTTGTAACACAACCGGGAGCAGAATTTCCGGCAACATCAGGAGGGGCCATTATGAATATTATTACCAATAAAAATGCTAATAAATATTTGAGTGCAACCTATTCCGGAAATTATACTTTCACAAATTACGATAAATACAGAAGCAGAACCACAAATTCCGTAAATTTAAATGCCAGAAATAAATATTTCGGATGGCAGCTTAATGTGGGGCAAAATTATCGTGAAAGTATGATGAACAGCCAACAGGATGTTTTATTAGGCAGTAATACAGACCGATATGCCCGAGGGTATTTTGCAAAGTCAGGATTAACGTTTGATCTGGGACAAGATAAATTATTACTGAACTACGATATTTATCACAATAATAATGATAATTATACTTTAAGTAACGGGCTTGCAGATATTTTTTATAAACCTACAGATGCATTCAGGGAAGCACAATTTGAATCTTCTGATGCCGCGCGTAGCAATACCCTGAGACAGGAGGCGGTAGTAACGTATCAAAAACGCTTTGCAGACAAATCTCAAAAACTGGACTTCCAATTTGGGTTTACCAAAGCAGACAGCAAGTTTTCTCAGGATAATTTCTACCGACAAGGGAATTTTACAGATGATGGTCAGGCATTTATAAATCCCGGTATGAATGATATCCTTAACAACAAATCCGATATGAGGGTGGCGAATTTTAAAGTAGACTATGCCCAACCTATCAAATTGCTGGACGGAGGAAAAGTAAGTGCCGGAGGTTTGTATGAAAGACAGGATTATGATACGGAAAGTAAAGGCCTTAAAAATTTGCAGTATCACAGACAAACGGCTTCTACCTATCTTGAGTTTCAGGCTAAATTGAAAAAGTTTGATTTCACTTTAGGAGCAAGGGCCGAAAATTATGACATTTACGGAATTACCCGAAAGGATAGTTTAGGAACAGTTGTTCAAAAGGATCTGACGCCATTTAAGAAATTCAAACTATTTCCCAATGCAAGTATTCAGTATAATCTGATGAATCAGGTGTATATTGCCGCTAATTATAACAGAAAAATCAATCTGCCAAGTATTTCTGCCCTTAACCCGAATAACACTACATTCTCCGGGCCAAATACTCAGATCAATGGTAATCCGAATCTTCAGCCAACTATTTTTGATAACTATGAATTGAAAATTTCAGCTTTTGATTATGCCTTCATCGGATATAGTGTAAGTTCAGCGAGCAATCAGGTGGCACAAATTATCAGAAAGGATGGTAAAAATCTCTACAATGAGCAGATTAATATCTCTAATATGAAAATTCATAATTTCAATATTGGACTTCCTGTTCCGTTCCAGATTTTCACGAAGTCCCTTGGTGAGATTATGAAGTCGAACTTCAATCCTGACAAAATGAATTTTATGTACATTTATGCAGGATATCAGAAGCATGACATTGAGAACCTCAACAATAAAGGATTCTGGATTCTTAACCTGATGACTCAACTGATTCTTCCGAAAGACATCAAGCTGACAGCGAATTACAGCTTCCTGACTCCAAAAGCAGGGTATTTTTACTTTACCGCAGAAAAACCATTTAACAATAACTTAGACATTACTCTGACAAAGAAGTTTATGAATAATCGTCTTACGGTCTCTGTTTTTGCAAATGATATCTTCAATGGCCAGGTAATGCAGGTACGTTCCAATCCACCTTCAGGAGAAAGTGTCATGCTGAGAACGAAATACGATTCTAGAAACTTCGGAATTTCCATCAACTATAAAATTCCTACTAAAAATAAGCTGGCAAAAGAGGATGCCAATATATTAAATCAAACCAAAAAAGAGGATAACGGAGGAGTAATGCAACAAGGGCAATAATCCAACCGATTGACCATTTTGAAAAGACCGTAATTATTTTTACGGTCTTTTTTATGTGGAATGTTTACCAGGTTTTGGCTAAAGCCGATGGAATTATCTATTTAATAATTAAACGGGTTTCAGCCCGTTTCTATTGATGTTTTACATTTTTCATTAAAAATCCAAGGTCTGAAACCTCCAGCTCATTGTATCCACCAGCGTTAGCTGATTGCTATTCAATGGTAGATCTGTAATAATTTTCAAAGCCTGGAGGGCCATCATACTCCCGATTATTCCTGGTAACGCTCCTAAAACTCCAAGGCTGTCACAATCAGGAATATTTTCATCAAAAGGCGGTTCAGGAAATATATCTCTCAGGTTTTTGCTTCCCTGATGATTAAAAACAGCAACCTGTCCGGTAAAACCTAAAATACTTCCATACACTAATGTTTTACCCAGTTGTACACAACTATCATTCACAAGATATCGTGTTGAAAAATTATCAGATCCATCCACAATCACATCGTATTGGGAAATTATTTCTTCAGCATTTTCTTCATTAATTTTCTGATTAATGGCAATGAATTTTATGTAATGATTAAAATTTGTAACAAAGGCTTCTGCACTTATTACTTTCGCCTCTCCAACCCTATTTTCATTGTGAATGATTTGCCTGTTGAGATTATGAAGTTCAACATGGTCAAAATCGGCCACAGCTAAAGTTCCTACTCCGGCTGCTGCCAGATATTGAATAACCGGACTCCCCAGGCCACCCGCTCCAATGACAAGCACTTTTGAGGCCATGATTTTCCTTTGCCCTTCCAGTCCTATTTCTTCAATAAAGATTTGCCGGCTGTATCTTTTAAAAATATCTTCACTTTTCATTCTGATTCATGTACTTCAGCTTAAACCCCACTATACACAGAGTCCCAGTCTTTCATGACGGGATCATACCCTGCTTTTTTAATCATCTTCCTGATCTCATCCATACCCCGTTCATCACTGGTTTCAAATTGTTCCAGAGATTCTTTGTCCACTGCATATCCGCCGGGATTGGTTTTCGATCCCGCACTCATTGCCGTAGCACCCAATGATACAATGTGATTTCTGAATGTTTCATTTTCTCTGGTAGATATTGATATTTCAAGATCTTCGTTCCAGATTCTGTAGGCACAGATCAATTGAAGGAGGTCTTTATCTTCCATGATAAAATTGGGTTCAATAATTCCTTCCGCCGGTCGCAATCTCGGAAATGAAACAGAAAACTTAGTCTTCCAATACTGCTTTTGAAGATAATCAATATGAAGGGCATTGAAGAAGCTGTCAATACGCCAATCTTCCAACCCAAGCAGAACGCCCAATCCTATTTTATGGATCCCTGCTCTCCCAATCCTATCCGGTGTATCCAGACGAAAATGAAAATTTGATTTCTTACCCTTAGGATGATATTCTTTATAAACCTCCTCGTGATATGTTTCCTGATATACCAATACCGAATGTACCCCTTCCTCCTGAAGAAGCTGGTATTCATCCTCCATCAAAGGCTGAACTTCAATGGAAATATTAGAAAAATGAGGCTTTAATAATTGGACAGCATTTTGAAAATAGGGAACTCCGACTATCTTATTGGCTTCACCGCTTACCAGCAGCACATGGTTTACTCCCATGGACTTGAGTACTGAAGCCTCTATCATCAACTCTGTATCAGACAAGGTTTTACGTTTTAAATGATTATCTAAGCTAAAACCACAGTAAGTACAGATATTCTGGCATTCATTGCTTAAATACAAGGGGGCATAGAGCTGAATGGTTTTTCCGAAACGCTTCTGGGTAAGGGAACGGGTCATTTTTGCCATCAGTTCGAGCTCCTGCGAAGCCACAGGGGAAAGCAGAATCAGAAAATCTTCAACGGTTTTATGTTTTTTCTGAAGACTGTTTCTAACATCAGACAGGTTTACCTTTTCGAGCTTAGCTTTTACCTCACCCCATTGATACTGTTCAAAAATATCTTTAAAGCTGTTCATGATTTTAATTTTTAATCAAATAAAAACGAGGTTAAAGGGCTCGAAGCTTCTGCGTGATTGGCAATAGCCCCCAATCCTGCTTCAAACGCTCTTCGTCCGGCAATAACACCTTCTTTAAAAGCAACTGCCATATTAACCGGATTTCCTGCCACAGCAATCGCGGTATTGACAAGAACTGCATCAGCACCCATTTCCATTGCTTTTGCCGCATCAGAAGGGGCCCCGATTCCGGCGTCTACCACAACGGGAACATTACTTTGGCTGATAATAATTTCCAGAAAATCTAATGTTCGTAATCCTTTATTAGTGCCAATCGGTGCTCCCAAAGGCATCACCACAGCCGTTCCTGCATCTTCAAGCCGTTTGCACAAAACAGGATCGGCATGAATATAAGGCATTACGATAAATCCTAATTTGGCGAGTTCTTCGGTTGCATATAATGTTTCAATCGGGTCCGGCAGCAAGTATTTCGGATCCGGGTGGATTTCAAGCTTTACCCAGTTCGTTTCCAACGCTTCTCTTGCTAATTGTGCTGCCAATACTGCTTCTTTTGCGGTTCTTGCTCCTGAAGTATTAGGAAGAAGATGTACGTTTGTTTCTCTTAATGAGTCTAATAAATCATCTTCAGCCGATTGTGCATCGATTCTCTTTAATGCCATCGTCACCATATTGGTTTCTGAAGCCGTTACAGAGGCTGCCATATCTTTGAGTCTTCCGAATTTTCCGGTTCCCAGAAACAACCTGGATTCAAAAGTTCTGTCTGCTATTATTAATTTTTGATTGTTCATATCATTACTTTTTTAAATTCATTGATAAGCCCCGGTTCTCTTGTAATCAGCCCTGAAACAGAAACTCCATAGATTCCGATCTCCTGCAGTGGTAAAAAATCTTCAAGGGTAACCCCACCAATAGCAAAGATCTTTGGAACCGCTACCGATCTTTGCTTCACGTTTTCAACAATTTGTCTGTAGCCTTCAAAACCAAGAATGGGGCTTAATTTTTCTTTGGTAGAAGTAAATCTCAATGGTCCTAGGCCGATGTAATCACAAGACTCATCCATCCTTTGAATAACATCTGAGATGGTATTGGCCGTACCTCCAATAATTTTATGTTTTCCCAGCAGCAATCTTGCTTCTTCAACAGATCCGTCCATAAGGCCTAAGTGGACCCCGTCAGCGTCAGTTTCTTTCGCCAAATGGATATTATCGTTGATAATCAGGACCGATTGATATTCAGAGCAAAGGTGTTTTGATGTTTCACAAAGTGATAGTAATTCTTTTTCATTGCCATTTTTCCAGCGAATCTGAATCCATTGTATCCCGTTATCCAGAGCCTTCCGAATGTTGAATTCCTGTTCCAGTGCAGTATTTCCTTGTGATATGTATTGTAATTTTTCCATAGGTAAAATTTGATATTATTGAGAGATGATCCTTCTGCACCTTTTAAATACTTCTATAGGTTGATCCGCCTCCCAAACAGAGCCTAATAAAGCAACTCCATCCACTCCCGTATCAAGAGCTTTTTGCATATTTTGCTGATGAATTCCACCTAAAGCAATAATTTTCACGTTGGGGTTATCTCTCCTCTTCATTTCTTCTATCACCGTTGAATCTTCTCCATATCCTTTTTTAGATATACTGGGAAAGAAGGGACTTATGAAAACATATTCCCATTCTTCTCCCAGATTATTAAAAGTGGTGATGTTATGTACTGAAGTTGAAATACGATTTTCATTTATAAAAGATCGGTGTATATTCTCCTGTCGGTCTGCTTCTCTGAAATGAAATCTGGAAATCCGGAAATCTTCTCCCAAATCATAATGTTGGTGTACAACCAGTTTCGGATAAAAAGATTCGTCGATTTCTTTAATATATTCAATCATTTCATTTCTCCTGATTCCAGGTTTTCTGATATGCAGAAGATCAAGGCCTTCTCTAAACAATTCGTTAATAATTCCGGTTTCGTTTACGACAGACAGTTCAGGAGTGATAACAAGGATCATATATAGATTTCTTTTCCTTTTTCTATAAATTCCTGAGATTTATCCAGCATTCCTTTTTCTGCAGATTCACGAATTTCCTGAGTAATCTTCATAGAGCAGAATTTGGGTCCGCACATCGAACAGAAATGAGCAATTTTAGCTCCATCAGCCGGAAGTGTTTCATCATGATATGCTCTGGCAGTTTCAGGATCCAACGAGAGGTTGAACTGGTCTTCCCATCTGAATTCAAATCTGGCTTTACTCAATGCATTATCTCTATACTGTGCTCCCGGATGTCCTTTCGCTAAATCTGCGGCATGTGCTGCCAGCTTGTAGGTAATAACTCCCACTTTTACGTCGTCTTTATTCGGAAGCCCTAAATGCTCCTTTGGGGTTACATAGCAAAGCATTGCACAGCCAAACCATCCGATCATGGCAGCTCCGATTCCGGAAGTAATATGATCATACCCCGGAGCAATATCTGTAGTCAAAGGCCCAAGCGTATAAAAAGGTGCTTCATGACATTCTTTAAGTTGCTTGTCCATATTTTCTTTGATCATGTGCATCGGAACGTGACCGGGGCCTTCAATCATTACCTGCACATTATGTTTCCAGGCAATTTTCGTCAGTTCCCCTAAAGTTTCCAGTTCTGCAAACTGCGCGGCATCATTGGCATCTGCAATAGACCCCGGACGAAGACCGTCTCCCAAAGAAAAAGCAACATCATATTTCTTCATAATCTCACAAATCTCTTCGAAATGTGTATATAGAAAGCTTTCTTTATGGTGAAACAGGCACCATTTTGCCATGATAGATCCACCTCTGGATACAATCCCGGTTACTCTGTTGGCTGTTAAGTGAATATATCTTAATAAAACTCCCGCATGAATCGTAAAATAAGAAACCCCTTGTTCGGCTTGCTCAATCAAAGTATCCCTGAAAATCTCCCATGTAAGGTCTTCCGGTACTCCTTTTACTTTTTCCAATGCCTGATAAATAGGAACTGTACCGATAGGAACCGGGCTGTTTCTGATGATCCATTCTCTTGTTTCATGAATATTTTTCCCCGTGGAAAGATCCATAATAGTGTCTGCACCCCATCTGCATGCCCATACCGCCTTTTCTACCTCCTCTTCGATACTCGACGATACAGCACTGTTTCCGATATTGGCATTGATTTTTACTAAAAAGTTTCTCCCGATAATCATCGGTTCACTTTCAGGATGGTTGATATTGTTAGGAATGATCGCTCTTCCAGCAGCAATTTCGTCTCTTACAAACTCTGGGGTAATCTTACTTTTAGGAGTATTGGCTCCGAAACTATGTCCGGCATGTTGAAAAGCCATTTCTTTTGAAACGGAATCAAGCTGTTCTATCCTTTGATTTTCCCTGATCGCGACATATTCCATTTCAGGAGTTATGATTCCTTGTTTTGCATAGTAAAGTTGAGTCAATTCTTTTCCTTCTTGCGCGACTTTGGGTTGATGATCATAGGCAAAACGCAATTCATCAAGGCGTGGATCCGCTAAACGGGCTTTCCCATATTCTGAAGTAATTCCTTCAAGAACCGTCACATCTTCTCTGTTCAGGATCCATTGTTCTCTGATTCTTGGAAGCCCTTTCTGAATATCAATGGTTGACTTTTCATCGGTGTAAGGACCTGAAGTATCATAAATGGTGACAGGAGCATTCTCTTCATAGCCTCCATTGGTAAGTTTGGTAGGACTAAGCTGAATTTCACGCATTGCAACATTGATAGGATGTATTTTTCCTTCAACATAAATCTTTTTTGAGTTCGGAAATGGTGAACATGTAATGGAGTGAGCCATAATTTTTTGGTATTAATATGAAAGTTAACCGCCCTGAGTGGCAGTAATGATTAAAACTGAATCCTGATCTTTAAGAAATGTTTCTGCCCAGGCGGACAGTGGAATAATTCGATTGTTTACCGCTACGGCGATTCCCTTTTTCTTTCCGGGTAATTCCATAGCTAAAAGTGCTTCCAGGTTCTCAGGAAGTACAGCAAATGTTTTTCGGGTGTGGTTGATTATAAGTTCCATTCCTAAATAATTTAAAATACGCTTTAGGAATGGCTATTATTGTACAATAGAATGTACAGCAAAAGTCATCTACTTTTCCCTACGCTGGTATGATCCAGATCAGGTTCAAAGGGTAAAATCTCAGTCTGTTGATAACAGACACCCCTAAAGTGTGGGACGAAGTTAGTTATTTTTTCAGAATGGGCAAAATCCTAAATATCTTTTAAAAAAAATCCATCTCAAAATTGAGATGGGTTTTATATTTTTCCTCTTATGGTTTTACTGTTCTTCACAAGCTCTCCAAACGGCATCATTTTGTGGAACCGGAGCAATAATTTCAATTTTTTCTTTAGTAACAGGATGAATGAACTCCAGTTTTCTGGCATGAAGGTTAATTCCTCCGTCCGGATTGGAACGTGGAGATCCATATTTTAAATCACCTTTAATTGGAACACCTGTTTTAGATAACTGAGCTCTGATCTGATGATGTCTCCCGGTTTCAAGATCAATCTCCAGAAGCAGGTAATTATCTAATGTTTTGATAACATGATAGGTCAGAATAGCTTCTTTAGCTCCTTCTGTAGCTTTAGGAAAAACAATAGCCTTATTGTTCTTTTCGTTTTTCTTTAAGTAATGAATGAGTCTCTGACTTTGGGGAATCATTTCTTTTCCCACTACTGCCCAATAGGTCTTTTTAACCTCACGATTCTTTACCATCTGGGTAAGGCGGGAAAGTGCTTTGGAAGTTTTAGCATAGATGACTAACCCTGAAGTAGGACGGTCTATACGATGAACCAAGCCGAGAAAAACATTTCCCGGCTTAGCATCTCTTATTTTTATAAAATTCTTGATAGATTCCAATAGTGACTCATCGCCGGTTTTATCACCTTGTACAAGCTGTCCGACTTTTTTATTCACCACCAGAAGATGGTTATCCTCATATATGATCTGCTCCTTCATGATAGATTCTATCTCCTTCTGTTTGATAATGAAAGAATAATTCCTCCCAACAGGCCAATAGTTTTAATGGCTGAAAGATTTGAACTTTCCGGAATAAAGGCCCCTAGCACACATACTCCGGCTGCTGCATACATGGCGTACATAAAGTTTCTATTGGTAAGCAGGGGTGCCTGAATAAAGAAGCTCGCTCCTATCAGAACATAAAAAACTTTTCTGGAAAGTAAGTGATTGATTTCCGGAGAAAATAAATTAAACCATCCTACAGCAAGACAAATCAATGCTGCAATAGATAATATTCCCTGGATAGATTGTTGTTGATTTTGCATGAATTAATAACTTTCGTTTTCGTTTGGAAACTCAACACTTTTTACATCTTTTACATATTGAGCTACTGCTCCTGTTATTTCTGTGTAAAGGTCAAGATATCTTCTTAAAAATTTGGGACTAAACCCTTTATTCATTCCCACCATGTCATGATACACCAAAACTTGTCCGTCACAATCAGCTCCTGCCCCAATTCCGATGGTAGGGATGGTAATACTTTCAGTAACTTTTTTAGCTAACTCAGCAGGTATTTTTTCTAAAACAACTGAGAAGCATCCCAGTTCTTCCAAAAGCTGGGCATCAGCAATTAATTTTTCAGCTTCAGCTTCATCTTTTGCTCTTACTTTATAGGTTCCGAACTTATAAATAGACTGTGGGGTCAATCCTAAATGTCCCATCACCGGAATTCCGGCATTGACAATTTTTTTGATTGATTTTGAAATCTCCTTTCCCCCTTCAATTTTTACAGCATGAGCTCCTCCCTCTTTCATCATTCTTACGGCAGACTCTAATGCTTTTTCAGGGTTACTCTGATAAGTCCCGAAAGGTAAATCTGCAATCACCAGTGCTCTGTCGGTTCCCCTTACCACACTTTGAGCATGATAAATCATTTGATCCAGCGTAATAGGCAGTGTAGTTTCAAAACCTGCCATTACATTTGCTGCAGAATCTCCAATCAAAATAGCATCTACTCCACCAGCATCCACCATCTTTGCTGTGGTAAAATCATAGGCAGTAAGCATTGTTATTTTTTCCTTGTCGAATTTCATTTTACGCAAGGTTTCAGTGGTAACTTTTTTAATTTCAGAGTGAACAGACATAATTTATCTATTTTAAAAGTTAAAAAGTCGGCTCTGGGCCGACTTAAGTTGTTATGTTTTTATAAAACTACGTGACCGAGTTTCATGAGTTTGTCGTGATTGAGAATTTTGATATTTCTTCCATCCACTTCAATCAGGCTATCCTGTTTGAATTCGGAAATCAGACGGATGGCACTTTCTGTAGCTGTACCAATAATATTGGCAATTTCCTCCCTTGTTAATGAGATCTTGATAAATCCTTCGGGATCTACTCCCAATTTCTGCTCCAACAGCAGCAAGATTTCAGCAAGTCTTTCCCTCACTGTCTTTTGTGCAAGGAATGTAATGGTATTGGAAGATTCTCCTAATTCGTAAGAAATTTTTTGAAGCATTACGAAGGACAATTGTGGATCCACCTCTAATAGATACATGAAAATATCTGCGGGTAAAAAAACACACTCGATATCCGTCATTGCTTCTGCTTTGGCCTGGAAATTTTCCCCGCAAAGCAAAGAACGATAGCCGATTATGTCCCCTTCTTTGATAAATCTTAAAATCTGATCTTTCCCGAATGCTCCTGATTTGGATAATTTAGCGGCTCCTTTTTCAAGAACGTACACTCCTTTTGGAGTTTCTCCATCCTCAAAAATAGTATCGTGTTTCTGAAAACTCAATCTTTTTTTACCGTTAATATATTTTTCAAAATCTGCGCTAGAAAGTCTTTCCTTAAATGACTTATCATTAAAAACTTTGGCGAACCTCTCTTCAATTGCTATCTGTTGTTCCTGCGGCATTTTATATGATATTTATCACAAAAATAGAACTTTTTAACTCGATAAACAAAAAAAATTGTTATAATTTTGTAGTTCAATATATTAGGGTGGTGAGCGAGAACTGTTTTCATTGTGGTCAAGGGATAGAAAAAGAGAGAATTTTGTTTGATGAAAAGACTTTCTGTTGTAACGGCTGTAAGTCTGTTTATGAAATTCTGAATACAAATAATTTAAGTAATTTCTATGAACTGAATAAAGGGGCAGGAATTCGTCCTAATGATGAAAATTCCACTCAGTTTGACTACCTGGATACTCCCGAAATTTTCGAAAAAATAACCGATTTTTCTGAAGGGAATACAAGTCTTGTCACATTCAAAATCCCTGTAATACATTGTTCTTCTTGCATCTGGCTATTGGAAAGCCTGCATACCTTAAATAAATATATAAAGTATTCTCAGGTTAACTTCACCAGAAAGACCTTACAGATCTCATTCAATCATAATGATTTAAAATTAAGTGAATTAGCTAATTTTTTAACAAATTTAGGATACAAGCCTGTGATCAGTCTTGAAACCGCTGAGAAAAATGTAGATCATCTGGATAAATCTCTTCTTGTAAAATTTGCCATCGCCGGCTTTGCATTTGGAAACGGAATGTTTCTGGCATTCCCGGAATATGTAGGAGGAGAAGATTACTGGATGGAGCACTATAAAGGCCTCTTCAGAGTACTGATGTTCCTGTTGGCCTGTCCTGTTGTTTTTTACTCCGCTTCAGATTATTACAAATCTGCATGGTATGGCCTGAAAAATAAAATCGTCAATATTGATGTTCCGATCGTACTGGGAATATTCGTTCTTTTTGGTAGAAGCATCTACGAAGTAGCGACAGGCTATGGCCCCGGCTATTTTGATACGCTTTGTGGTCTTTTATTCTTCATGCTGATGGGTAAGCTTTTCCAGAAAAGAACATACAGTGCACTCTCCTACGACAGAGATTATAAATCTTTCTATCCAATTGCGGTCACCAAAGTAGACTTTGAAGGGAAACAGGAAAACATCCTTCTTTCTGAAGTAAAAGTTGGCGACAGAATTTTAGTTAGAAACCAGGAAATCATACCGGTAGACGCCATATTGATTAACGGAGAAGGAAATATAGACAACAGTTTCATTACTGGGGAAAGCGAAAGCATCAGCAAGCAGCCCGGAGATAAAATTTTTGCTGGAGGAAAGCAAATCGGATCGTCTCTGGAACTGGAAGTTATAAAGAATGTTGACCAAAGTTATCTTACTCAACTTTGGAATAAAGAAGCCTTCAAGAAACATGAAACCGGACTGGACACCCTCACCAATAGTGTTAGTAAATATTTCACTTTCATTATTTTAGGCATCGCTCTGATTTCAGCAATCTATTGGTCATTTATCGATCTTGAGAAGATGTTCCAGGTTGTTTCAGCCATTCTGATCATCGCCTGTCCTTGCGCACTTGCTCTTTCTGCACCGTTCACCTTCGGGCACATCATGAGAATCTTGGGGAGAAACAAGTTCTATGTAAAAGATACTTTAACTATTGAAAAAATTGCAAAGCTTGACACTATTGTTTTTGATAAAACAGGAACGATTACGCACAGAAAGAAGTCAAATATCAAATATGAAGGTTCAGAAATCAATGAATTTGATCAATTGAACATCAAAACATTATTGAAGAACTCAAACCACCCTCTTTCAAAGTCATTATATGAATTTATCGAGGTGAATGACGATTATTTCCCGGTAGAGAATTTTGTAGAGATTTCCGGAAAAGGATACGAAGCAAACGTGAGAGGAAATATGTACAAGATAGGGTCTGCCCGCTATAATAACCAGGAACCTAAAAATCTGGAAACAGCAGTTTATATCAGTAAAAATGATCAGTTTGTTGGAAAATTCATCTTCAAGAATGAGTACCGCCCGCAATTGAAAAATTTATTCACAAAACTTACCCTTTACAAAATATTTATCCTGAGTGGTGATAATTCATCAGAAGAAAATCAGCTGAAAGAGCTTATACCGGGCTACGAAGGAATGGCTTTTAATCAAAGCCCCGAGGACAAACTGAATTACATCAAAAACCTTCAGGATCAGCACATGAAAGTAGCCATGTTAGGTGACGGATTGAATGATGCAGGAGCTTTAAAACAAAGTAACGTAGGGATTGCTATTGCTGATGATACAAACAGCTTCACACCATCCTCAGACGTCATCATGAACGGTGAAAAGGTAGTGACTTTAGACAACTATCTGAACGTTTGTAAAGGCTCAATAACGATTGTAAAAATGACATTTATAATCAGTTTTCTTTACAATATCGTTGGTTTAAGTTACGCAGTCACAGGACATATGCATCCGCTTTTCGCGGCAATCATCATGCCAATCAGTTCTATCACCGTGGTGACATTTACCACAGTTTCGACCTGGGTATTAGGCCGCAAATACTTCAAAAAACAGGCGTAAACGCCCTTATTTAGACTGATTTTAAATTAGCTGAAATCGGCATTTCGTGATGAATGTCATTATTTTTCACTAAATTTGAACCCCGAAAATAGGTTAATTTTGTTGTCCAATGGATATTCTATATTTAATGATCGTCTGCAGTGTTTCTTTAGCTGCGATCTTCCTGGTCGTATTTATAGTGTATGCCAGAAAAGGGCAGTTTGAAGATGATGAATCTCCGGCTGTCAGGATTCTTTTCGATGATGAAATCAAAGATCAAGATGAAACTGGCAACAAGGATAAAGACGAAAAAGAAATAGGAGAAAATAATAAAAATTGAGAAAAATAGTGAATAGTTGATATGGAAACACAAAAGTTTAGTTATGACAATAGTATTGTCCGTGCGTTCCTCTATGCGACCATTATCTTTGGTTTCATAGGATTTACGTTCGGGCTTACGGCGGCATTAATGCTTTTCTACCCTGAATTACCAGAGTTCTTTTTCGGGACAGATGATACAACCATCAAGAGTTTGGCATCCGGTAATATTCAAGGTTTAATAAACACTCATGGTGCATTTGGTTTTGGTAGAATCAGAATGTTGCACACCAATACCGTAATCTTCGCGTTCGTATGTAACATTGTTTACGTTGGGGTATATTACTCTACGCAGAGGTTATTAAAAACAAGAATGTATAGTGATACATTATCCTGGATTCATTTCTGGACTTGGCAGTTTATGATCGTTGCGACGTTCATTACTTTCTTTATGGGTATAAATACTTCGAAAGAATATGCTGAGCATGAATGGCCAATTGATATCTTAATTGCATTCTCGTGGATCATCTTTGGTGCCAATATGATTCTCACTATTTCGAAGAGAAGAGTAAGACACCTCTATGTAGCCATCTGGTTCTATTTAGGTACCTGGGTTGCAGTAGCAATGCTTCACATCTTCAACAACCTTGAGGTTCCATTATCATTCTCAGGCTGGAAATCTTATTCTGCATATGCAGGAGCAAAAGATGCTATCGTACAATGGTGGTATGGTCACAATGCAGTAGCATTCGTATTGACTACTCCGGTTTTAGGTTTAATGTATTATTTCTTGCCAAAAGCAGCAGACAGACCAGTTTTCTCATATAAACTGTCTATTATCCACTTTTGGTCACTGATCTTCGTATATATCTGGGCTGGTCCTCACCACCTACAGTATACAGCACTTCCGGCATGGGCACAGGCAGTAGGAACAGGTTTCTCTATCATGCTTATTGCACCATCTTGGGGAGGTATGTTAAATGGTCTTCTGACGTTAAGAGGAGCTTGGGATAAAGTAAGAGAAAATCCTATCCTTAAGTTCTTCGTAGTAGCCGTTACTTGTTATGGTATGGCAACGTTTGAAGGACCTTTATTGGCAACTAAAAATATCAACAAAATTGGTCACTTTACAGACTGGGTAATCGGTCACGTACACTTGGGAGCTCTTGGATGGAATGGTTTCATGGCATTCGGGGTTATCTATTATCTGGTACCAATTATGTGGCGAACTAAAATTTGGTCTGTAAAATTAGCTAACTGGCATTTCTGGTTAGGTACATTAGGAATTATTTTCTATGCAGTACCAATGTATATTTCAGGATTCACACAAGGATTAATGTGGAAGCAATTCAACCCGGACGGAACATTATTATGGAAAAACTGGTTGGATACTGTAACGGCTATTATTCCTTATTTCAAAATGAGATTCGTAGGAGGTTTATTCTACATTTCAGGAGCCATCTTAATGATTGTAAACGTAGTTGCTACAGTAAGAAAAGGATCATTCCAGAAGGAAGTTCCTGCTGAAGCTCCTGCATTAGCCAATATTGGTAACAAACGTAAAGAAGGAGAAGGGTTCCACCTTTGGTTGGAAAGAATGCCATTACTTTTAACAGTATTATCATTATTTACAATTTCAATAGGAAGTATGGTAGAGATTATCCCTACCCTTACTCTTAAGAAAAGTGTCCCTACTATTTCTGCAGTAAAACCTTATTCACCGCTTGAACTTGAAGGTAGAGATATCTATATCCGTGAAGGATGTAATGCTTGTCACTCTCAGATGATCCGACCATTCAGAGATGAAATTACAAGATTTAACGGTAAAAACGGGCAATACTCTAAAGCTGGAGAATTTGTCTATGACAGACCATTCTTATGGGGATCTAAGAGAACAGGACCGGATTTACATAGAGAAGGAGGTAAAAACCCAAGTTCTTGGCATTACAAGCACATGTATAACCCAAGATCTACCTCTGCAGGTTCTATCATGCCTCGTTACCCTTGGTTAATTGCTACAGATTTAGACAGATCTAAAATGGTAGATAAGATGAAGCTGATGAAGAATACATTCGATGTACCTTATACAAAAGCTGAAATCGATTCTGCAGACAAGTGGGCCAACAACCAATCAGCAAAAATTGTTAAAGATATCTTCTCTGAAGCTAATGACCTGAAAGAGGCTTATGCAAAGAGACCTCAGGGTGAATTAGAGAAAAAAGAAATTGTAGCTCTTATTTCTTACCTTCAAAGATTAGGAACAGATATCAAGACCACTGAAATTAAAACAGCAAGTAATAACTAAAACATTAAAAGGTTCATCATATGATTCCTCAGAACTTTAAAGATATACTATCCAATACAGAGAATGCTGGTTTTTACCAGACACTGGCTTTGATTTTCTTTATGCTGTTCTTCGTCGCTTTGATCATATATGTTTTTAGCAAGCCTAAGAAATATTATAAAGAAGAAGAAGAAGCACCACTTGGGGATGATGAGGATGATGATTTTAATTTAAAAAATTAAACTATTTTTTATGAAACAAAGAACACCTGTTGTTATAAACATCTTAATAATAATCGGACTTTTAATAGTTTTTTATTATCTGTTTGTGCAGAGCTACGCATTTTTGGGCTCGCCTTACTTCTGGGGAACTGTTGTAATTGCCGGAATCCTGGCTTACATTCACAGTTCAATTGGAGATTTGATTGAAAATAATAAGTTCAAAAAATTATCTCCGGAAGAAAAAGCTGCTTATTTAGCTGAAAAGAAAATTCCTTTCTATAAAAGAATGTATGCTGCTGCATTCAAAAAGCAATCTGAAACAGAGGAAAAAGATATCCTTATCGACCACGGTTTCGACGGAATCATGGAGTTGGATAACCAATTACCAAAATGGTGGGTAGGTTTATTCTATTTTGGGACTGCTTTTTGTATTGTATATATTGCTGCTTACTCTTTCACAGATTTCGCTCACCCGTTAAGCGAATATGAAAAAGAATATAAAGAGCAACTGGCAAGCATTGAAGAATATCAAAAAACTCAACCTCCTGTAACGATTGAAACAGCTAAGTATTCAGCTGATAATATCGCAGAGGGTAAAGAATTATTCAAAACAAACTGTGCATCTTGTCACAAGGAAGACGGTAGTGGAGGTATCGGACCAAACCTTACTGATAACTACTGGATCAACCAGCCTGAGAAAACGTTATTTAAAAACGTATTCCATATGGACTGGAATGGTTCTCCTACTAACCCTGCGATGAGAGCATTTGGTAAAAACGGAGAAGTTTCCGGTGCTGAAATTGAAAAGATTGCAGCGTATGTATATCACATCAACCAGGAACTTCCACCAGTAACTCAGGCTCAGGGAGGAGCTGCTCCTCAAGGAACTGAAGCGCATTGGGAAAAAGAATAATTTAGAAAATTAGAAACATATGAAAAAAACATAATTTGTTATTACCTTAAAAATAGTAACGAATTATGTTTTTTCTTTTTTAAACACATTACAATATGTCAGACATAGAAGAAATAGAAGTACGAGGCGGACAGGGACAGGTTCTGGACCCTGAGACTTACAGAGATTCTATAGGGACAATGGAGCAATCCGGTAAGAGAAGATGGGTATTTCCAAGAAAACCAAAAGGAAAATATACCAACTATAGAAACCTTGTAAGCTATGCATTATTAATTATCTATTTTTCATTACCGTTCATCAAGATCAATGGTAATCCTTTATTGCTATTCAATGTAATAGACAGAGAATTTTACATCTTTGGACAGCCTTTCTATCCACAAGACTTTTTTATCCTCACTTTAGGTGCGATCGCATCTTTAATCTTTATTATCGTTTTTACGATTGCATTCGGAAGAATTTTCTGCGGGTGGATATGTCCTCAGACAATTTTTATGGAATCTATTTTTCGTAAAATTGAATATCTGATTGAAGGTGACCGAAATAAGCAGATGAAACTGGACAGACAAGAGTGGAACAGTGAAAAAATCTGGAAAAGAACTCTAAAATGGTCTGTTTATGTTGTCATTTCACTGATTATCACTCACTTTATGTTTATGTATATTGTGGGATATGAGCAGGTATTTAAAATTGTATCAGCAGGGCCATTTGCCCACCCTACCAATTTTATTGTGATGATTCTTCTTACCGCTGCATTTTACTTTGTATTTGCATGGTTCAGAGAACAGGTTTGTACCTTGGTTTGTCCTTACGGCAGACTTCAGGGTGTACTGATTGACAAGGATACCATCAATGTTTTCTACGATTTTAAAAGAGGAGAAAACAGATCAAAATGGAGAAAAGGGGAAGACAGAAAAGCTGCAGGTAAAGGAGACTGTATCGATTGTCACCAGTGTGTGGTGGTATGTCCTACGGGAATTGATATCAGAGATGGACAACAGTTGGAATGTATCAACTGTACCGCTTGTATTGATGCCTGTGATGAAGTTATGGATAAAGTGGGTCTTCCAAAAGGATTGATCAGATATGCTTCTGAAAATGAAATTGAGAAACAAACCCAGTTTAAATTTACCGGAAGAATGAAAGGTTTCGCAGTATTCTTACTGTTTTTAGTAGGATTCCTGGGATATCTACTCTACAGCCGTGGAGAAATGGAGGCCAAATTTATTAAGCCAGCAGGAAGTACATTCTTTGTCAAAGAAGGAAAAATTATCAATACTTACAATTATACCTTCCTGAATAAGACCAATGAGAAAAAACTTGTGACGATAAAGATAATCGAGCCGGCACATGGAGAAATTACCTATAGTGCCTCAAGCAAAATCCAGGTAGATCGGGATAAAATTTCTAAAGGAACGATTAATATCAGCTTCCCGGAAGGTGAGATGAAGCTTTCTAAACAGAACATTACAATCGGGGTTTACGATATGAAAGGTAAACTTGTCGATTCTTATCAAACTTATTTTGAAGGACCATTCAAACTACAATTTTAATTAAAAAAGATGAAGAACTTTAGTTGGGGACACGGTGTTGTACTTGCATTATTTGCATTTATAGTTTTTATACTTTCAATGATGTTTCTTTTCCCAAACGGGCAAAAAAACTCCGAAATGGTAACAGACAATTATTATGAAGAAGAGCTGAAGTATCAGGATGTAATTGATGCCAAGAAAAGAGCTGACGAACTGCAAGAAAGACCTGTATACAGCCAGGATACGAATGGAATTAAAATCACTTTTCCAAAAGAATATAATAACTCTAATGCTACGGTAAAATTTGTTTTAAACAGAACCGACGACCAGAATTTAGATATCAAAAAATCTGTACAGCTTGATGCTACACAGTCTTTTGTAATCCCTTCACAGGTATTGAAAATGGGGAATTACACTTTAAGACTGAGCTGGACAAAAGATAAGACAGACTACAGAATGGATTATGACGTAATATGGAAATAGGACTTGTTATATCGGCTATTGCTTTAGGCTTTGCTTCCGGCTTTCACTGCATCGGAATGTGTGGTCCTATTGCTTTATCGATGGGATTAACAAAAAAACAGGCCGCCAATTTTTACCTTCAGAATCTTACGTATCAATTTGGAAGAATTTTCACCTATTCATTGCTAGGTGCACTTCTTGGTATTATAGGACAAGGTTTTGAAATGGCAGGTTTTCAAAAGTATCTGACCATTACCGCCGGAGTTCTGCTCATTATTATGGCTGTATTTTCATTCGGAGGAAAAGATTTTGCTTCAAAAATTCCTTTTCTCTCTAAATTCCTATATTCTGTAAAATCTAATTTAGGCAGACTGTTACAAAAAGCGGATTACCGATCAAGGTTTACGACGGGTATTCTGAATGGCTTTCTTCCATGCGGAATGGTTTACATGGCTCTTACGGCGAGTCTTGCAGGCGGAGGAATATGGCAGGGAGCTTTATATATGGCTTTATTTGGTTTGGGAACCCTTCCTTTCATGTTTGCGGTTGTTTTGGCCGGAAATCTCATGAATCAGGCTTTTAGAATTAAAGTTCTGAAAGCAGTCCCTGTAATCATGATCATCTTAGGTGGATTATTTATTCTCAGGGGAATGGAATTAGGTATTCCTTATGTATCTCCAAGAGCTGAAGCGATGACCATCTCCAAGGATCATAATGGAGCCAACTGCCACATTGAAGGCCACGATCATACCTCTACAAACTGCCACTAAACCATTGCCTTATTATTCTAATACCGCGGGATACACTTTAAATGATCATCGTTACGGAATACAATAAAACCTCCTATCAGAAGATAAGAGGTTTTTAATTATTTTAAATCATTGATTCTGTTTAGTTGATCACGTCAAATCTAGCATATTCTGCAATTTTCTTTGGAAGCTTAATTCCTTCCTCAGTCTGATTGTTTTCAAGCAATGCCGCCATAATTCTCGGTAATGCCATAGCAGAACCGTTTAATGTATGAACCAGCTGAGATTTCCCGTCAGCTTTGTAACGACACTTCAGCCTGTTGGCCTGGAAAGTTTCAAAATTGGAAACAGAACTTACTTCCAGCCACATTTCCTGAGCAGCGCTCCATACTTCAAAGTCGTAAGTCATTGCAGATGCAAAACCTGTATCTCCACCACAAAGTCTCAATACTCTGAAAGGAAGTTCAAGATCTGTAAGAATTTCTTTGATATGCTCTACCATTTCTTCCAAAACAGCATAAGAATTTTCAGGTTTTTCGATTCTTACAATTTCTACCTTTTCAAACTGATGAAGACGGTTTAATCCTCTTACATGAGCTCCGTAACTTCCCGCCTCTCTTCTGTAGCATTGAGAGAAGGCTGTATTTTTAATAGGAAGATCTTTTTCATCCAGCAAAACATCACGATAAAGATTCGTTACAGGAACTTCCGCCGTTGGGATTAGGTATAATTTATCTTCGTTGATATAATACATCTGACCTTCTTTATCCGGCAACTGACCTGTTCCAAAACCTGAAGCTTCATTCACAACGTGAGGCGGGTTTACTTCTGTATACCCTTTCTCTACATTTTTATCTAAGAAATACTGAACCAAAGCTCTTTGTAACCTTGCTCCTTTTCCTAAGTAAACAGGAAAACCAGCTCCGGCAATTTTTACTCCTAATTCAAAATCAATCAGATTATATTTTTTCGCAAGTTCCCAATGAGGAATTGCTCCTTCCCCCAGACCTTCTACTGTATGAGACTGGAAAATAGTTTCATTGTCATCTGCAGAAGCTCCGCTTTTTACCAATTCGTTAGGAATATTAGGAAGCTGATATAAAATATCAAGCAAAGCAGTTTCTTTTACTTCTAACTGAGATTTCAATTCTGAGCTCGACTCTTTGTATTGTGCTGTTTTAGATTTTGCTGATTCCGCTTCTTCTTTCTTTCCTTCTTTCATCAAAAGTCCGATTTCTTTGGAGATTTTGTTGATCTCGGCAAGCTGGGAATCTAATTCAAACTGGATTCTTTTTCTTTCGTCGTCAGCAGCGATAGCCTCGTCTACCAACTCAAGATTCTTGAATTGTCTTTTTTGAAGACCTTCTAAAACGCGCTCTTTATTGTCGCGCAAAAAATTGACTTGTAACATTTTATTGAGATGTTAAATATTAGATGTTGAGCTTAAAATAAGCCAACAGTTGTACAAATTTAAAATTATTTTGTGATAGTTACCACATTTATCGAATTTGGTTGATCAGCTTCTTTTGAAAATTGAAGTACATCATTATAATATACTTTCGAGACCTGAAATACGGTAGGTGTTTTACGGTATTCGATTCTTAATCTGTCGATAATCGTATCCGGCTTATCATTTACTCTTTTAATTAATCCCAAAGCCATCACAGAATAATAGGAATTTCCTGTACCAGGATTATCCGGGCCTGTAGAATCCCGTCTTTTCCTTTTTGCTCCTGCAATATATTCCATATAAAATGTTGAATCCGGTCTCATTCTTAAAGGAATAGTAACCGGAGAAACATTTCTGTCTCCTAAGCTGTCATTCGCAAAATAGCTGGTGAAAGAACCTGTCTTTTTACTGTTCAGCAAATCAGGATTCGTATTGCTTTTCATGTAAATATTCAATACCTGATCTATTCTCTGCAAAGACTCATCGTCACTTTTACAGCTTAAAAGTGCACCCAAAACAATCAGTATTCCAAAAACAATGTTTCTCATCAACAGCAAAGATAAAATATTAATCTTTAGGCTCCTTCTTTATTCCTTAAAATATTTCTGATACCAAAGTTCAAAAGTTACCAGTTGCCAGATTTTTACAAAATCATAGTCTTTCCCAAGCCCATTCCACCATTCATCAATAACTTCAGCCTTAAAAAAATTTCTCTTCTTAAGACTTTCGAGATTTTCAATGACAAAATCTCTCATCTTCTGCTCATTTTTAAGATAATAATTTAGTGGAAAGGAAAAACCTCTTTTGGGCATCTTTAATATTTCTTCCGGAAGGTATTTTTCTGCCGTCTTTCTTAATAAGGGTTTGTTCAGTTTCCCCGTAAATCTTATGTTTTCGGGCAATAAAGCAACATAATCGATCAAACTGTTGCTGAGATACGGATAGCGAAATTCTATTCCATACTTCATCGCACTCAGATCATCCCGGAAAACATGATGAGAGGATAAAGAATATTTCATATCATATTCAAAATACCCTGAATAGTCTTTTGATTCTGATAAATGATAACCAGAAAGATTCGTGGATATATTTTTATAAATTTCAGGCCGAATAATTTCCTGGGCTTCAACGGGCCTCATTCCCGTTTGACTTTGCCGGAAAAAATCAAACATAAAATTCTGGGAAAAATAATTTTTAACTTTATCTGAAAATGCCCCTTTTGTCACAATAAAAGGGGTAATAAAATTAAAATTTCTCATCAGAAGCCATTTGTTGAGTTTCAAAGTATGTGAATAACCTCCAAAAAGTTCATCTGCCCCATTTCCACTCAAAACCACTTTTAAACCTTTATCATGGGCATATTTCGCCGCGTTAATCAGTACTTCGAGACTACTGTAAGGTTCTTCAAAATGTTGAATATTCTCTTTAAGCTGTTCCAGAATTTCTTCATCGGTCACTTTTTTCACATCATGAGCAACCCCAAAATGCTTTGCCGCCACTAATGCATTCTTTACTTCTTCCTCAGAAAACTTATAAGAAACCGTGTATGTATAGATATCTTTATTGAAAGATTTTGATTTTGAAGCAATTAACGTAGAATCTATTCCTCCACTCATCATAACAGTTACCGGAACATCTGCATACAGCTGCTCCGAGATACTTTCAGATAATAAAGCATCCACTTTTTTTACCGCTTCCATCTCAGTTATATTTTCATCTGTATTCAGAGGCAAGGTCCAGAACTTTTCCTTCGTAATGCTATTATCTTTTAAGTCAACAGTCATCGAAGAGGCTGGTTCCAGGGAAAATATATTTTGAAAACAGGTTTCCGGGGCTAAAGTCGTTTGAAAAAGGAAATTCGTATATACTCCGTTCCAATTGATTGCAGGTTGCACAAATTCATGTTGTAAAACAGCCTTTATTTCTGAAGCCCAAACTAATCCTTGTTTATTCTGATGATAAAAAAGAGGTTTCATTCCCACCCTGTCTCTTGCCAGAATCAACTTTTGAAGATTGAGATCAATAATGCAAAGGGCAAACATTCCATCCAGTTTTACCAACATTGCACTTCCCCATTCCTGATAGGCTTTCATGATAACTTCAGTATCAGAGGAGCTTTTAAATGAATACCCCAGAATCTGGAGTTCCTCTCTAAGTTTTCTGAAATTATAAATCTCTCCGTTAAAAGTGATAAGGATCTGCTCATTTTCAGAAAGCATAGGTTGATGTCCTCTTTCTGAAAGATCAACAATGGATAATCTGCGAAATCCCAAAGCAATATCGGACATTTCCTCACCAAGAAGCGGAAATTGTTCTTTAATTTCAGGTGTTGAAGCTTTTCCGGAAAAAGATTTCCCTTTGCCATTTTCATACATCCAGAATCCTTCATCATCGGGTCCGCGGTGTTGAATCGCGTGATTCATCTCCAGAATATTTTTAGAGGAAATATGTTGATGAAATGAATAATAGCCGCAAATTCCACACATAGTAAAAAACTTTAAAAGGTCTGTAAAAATAGGAATTTGTCTTTATGTATAGGCCTTCAGAAGAATTATTTCTTTAAAAGTTTATATTTCAAAAGCCTTATCTCTTCTTTTGAAATCATATAATCACTCCATTGGAAGGGTGTAGAACTATAAAATTTTCTGAACAAAACAAATGATGAAACCAGATAAGAAGTTGTGGTCGCAAAACAGGCCCCCAAAATTCCCCATCTAGGAATGGCTATAAACGAAAGAACAACCGTCACCACCAAACCAACGATTGATTTTATATTCAGAATTTTCAACGCTCTGGTTCCAGAAAAGTAATGTCCGATCATATCACTTACAGCAATAGCACAAATTCCCGGAGATAAAAAGAAAATAATCTCTTTAGTATCCCTGAATTCCTTCCCAAAGATCATCTGATATACTTCTGAAGGAACCATAATAATACCTGCAACAAAAACAATCATCAAAGCAAATGTCAGCTTAAGAGAATCCTTGGTTTTTGCTACAGATTCTTCGCTGCTTTTACTGTTGACCACATCCGAATAGAGAACCACAGCAATACTTCTTGTAATGGTCCAGATCGCTTCCGAAAAGGTCACTCCTATAGAAAAAACACCTACACTGGCAATTCCCTCAAAATATTCCAGAAAATAAAATGATAGCCTGTAATTAAGAAACTGAACAAAAGCACTTAACTGGGTTTTCCAGCCGTATTCGAACATATTTTTGGCCACAATCCTTGAAAACGAGATTTCGGAGACTTTGCATCTTTTGATAATCTGAAAAAAGCTGGTTACCGACAATAGGACAAGACACCCTATTTGAGCCTGAAAATACACAGATACCTCTTTTTTTCCAAAACCATATACCATCAACATAATAAAAACAACATGTACTAACTGTTGTAAAATAGTATATATATTGAACCTCCTAATGTTCTGTGTTCCTATAAACAACCCTATATTTGTGGATAGCAAAGAAGAAAATACAGAAATACCAATAAGGTAAGGAAGATATTCATTCTGAATTGAGGTAAAGCTAAATAAAAAAGGGACAAAAAGACCAATAAAAAAAGACCAGAGATAGGCATACAGCAGAATCTGTTCAATTTTAAATCGGGATGCAAAGTAAGAAGTGCTGCTTCCTGAGAAAATGCTGCTGAAAAAACTTACCGCAGCTGCATTTGCTATTACAATAGAAATGGTACCTTTCCCTTCACTTCCCCACATATTCGTGGTAAAAATAACCAGTCCGAAACTTAAAAATAAGATCAGAAACCGTGAAATGAAGGTTTTAATGATGGTAAGCTGCATGATAATTATTTATCCGTGGCTCTTTTCACAAAATCAAGAAAAGAATCACTGATTATTCTCCAGTTATATTTTTCTCTAAAATCCTTTTTTGCATTCAATGCATGTGTTTGGTAAAGATCAGGATTTTTAACATAATTTAAGATAATATCTGCAATTATTTTTTCATTTTGCGGATCTACCAGATAGCCAAAGGAAAGTTTTCCCATGTGCTTACGGATTCCTTTAAGATTTGAATAAATAACCGGTTTTCCTGCTCCCATAAAATAGAATAACTTTATAGGCAGGGAATGGTGATTTTCAAAATTAAAATCCCGCAGATCAAAACAGATATCTGCATCGGAAAATGCTTCTGTAAAATGTTCAAAGGAAGTCATTTTTCTTATCTCCAGATCATCAAAAGCGTACTTCTTCAATAATGAGGAAAAATATATTTTATCAATTTCCAGCTTTGCTTCTCCAATAATTAAAATATGAATCTTCAGTGAAGGATTTCTGTACCGAACCTGATCAATTGCTTTAAAAAAATTTCCAATTCCTTTATCTTTTGAAATGGCTCCGGTATAGCAAAGAGTAATTACTTCCGGGTTTAGTTTTTTACTACTTTCTTTGATATAAACCGGATCAGGATAATAAGGAAGTACAATTTGTTTTTTAAACCAAAAAAGCCACGCCAAAGGAAATTTTTTAGTGTACTCTCCAAAAATAAAATGAGTACTTAAAAATCCGGCATAGAGATTAATAAGGAAATATTTTAAAGCATGAATGATGTGGGTTGGAAAACGATATATCCGCAGCATTGACATGGCAGGATACCATTCAGTCACATCATAGATACAGCTGATCTTATGCTCCTTTACAAACTTTTTAGCCGCGATGACAGCCAGAGGTTCGGAGCAGATAATAGCCTCTGGTTGAAAAGAAAAACAAACATTCTGAAAAACTTCTTTTTTTTTCTCAATACTTTCTCCCAAAACAGAATAAGCTTCTATCTCAACTCCATCAATAATACCCTGATAATCTGAACACAAACTACAAATCTTAACGTGATAACCTTTCTTTTCAAGTTCTCTCGCCTGATGATAAAAAATCCTATCATCATTATGGCTATGAGAAGTCGTCAAAAAAAGTACTTTAAGCATTAGTTTCACTGGAGTCTATGCAAATATACATTAAAACAAAAAAGTGGAAAACACGTTTCCACTTTATGATTTATAAGCAATATAAGCTTAATACTTTATTTTATAGAAGCTGCCCAGCTCTTTTCAAAAGGTAAAAGGAAGTGACTTAAAAAATCCAGATAAGTATTTTTAGAAAAATCAAAAACCTGAATATCATGTGACAACTCTCCGTTTCTCAGTTTACTTTTAAAATCCAGAAGTTTTAATGTTTTCACTTCTCCATTTTCAACAAAACTGGCTTTCATTCTGTCGAAAAGTCCAAGCTGATACTCTTCATCAATTTCTCTCATGATCTTTCCCAGAGCATCAATACTACAGCCCGAAGCCATTTCTTTTTCTTCGTCTACGCATACTATGATAAACTGATTCTTTTCAATTTTAAAAGAAGAAGAAAGTGGTTTCCCATGAGCAGCCCATGTAGCCAGGAAATCAAATAATTTTTCAGTAATGGCCTTTGCCTCTTTCGTTTCAAAAGGCCTTGAAGCCGGGTATATAATGACTCTGTAGTCGTTGGTTTCTACAATATTAGATTCTTCGATTTTCATATCAAAACATTTATTTATTATTACAAACCGCCATTCTCCTCTTTTATCGGTCAGAACATTCCGTTGATGGCGATTCTATATCCAGTTAAATTAAAGTATAAAATTAAGAAATATTCCTGAGTTTATAATACATAAAAACCCAGACCAAAGCCTGAGTTTTTGTTTATATTTTTACCTTGCTATTCTTTACAAGTCATCAGCTTCTGCAAGAAGCTCTACGATGTCTTTCACAGCAACTTCAGTATTCTTGTTAAAGTGTTTCACTCCGTCCGTCATCATGGTATTACAGAAAGGACATCCTGTTGCAATTACTTTGGGTTCAAAAGATAAAGCTTCTTCTGTTCTTTCGATATTGATATCTTTATTACCCTTCTCTGGTTCTTTAAACATCTGTGCTCCTCCTGCTCCGCAACAAAGACCATTTGTTTTGCAACGCTTCATTTCTACCAGTTCTGCATCCAGTTTTTCAAGCAATAATCTTGGTGCCTCATATTCATCATTGGCACGTCCCAGATAACAAGGATCGTGGAAAGTAATTTTCTTTCCTTTGAATGCACCACCTTCAATCTTTAATCTTCCTTCTTCCATCAATGTTTTAAGGAACTGAGTGTGGTGTACCACTTCAAAGTGACCTCCTAAACTAGGATATTCATTTTTAAGGGTATTGAAACAATGCGGACATGCGGTAACAATTTTCTTAACCTCATAAGCATTCAGAACTTCAATATTCGTCAGTGCCATCATCTGGAAAACAAATTCGTTACCGGCTCTTTTGGCAGGATCTCCAGTACAGCTTTCTTCCTGTCCAAGAACAGCAAATTCGACGCCTATTTTATTTAATATCTTGCAAAACGCTTTTGTAATTTTTTTGGCACGGTCATCAAAACTTCCGGCACAACCCACCCAAAATAAAACTTCCGGGGCTTTTCCTTCGGCAGCATATTCTGCCATTGTTTTTATATTGAAATCCATTCTAAATCAAATTTATCAATATATCAATGTAACAGCTTATCCATGATTGTTACATCGTTACATTATTTACTTTGTTACATTAATTTTCTGTTGCCCAATTCAAACGGTCAGCCTGATTATACTGCCAAGGCGCCGCGTTGTTTTCTACGTTTGTCATCATCAGATTTAGTTCCTGCGGGGCAGCAGACTGTTCCATTACAAGGAATCTTCTCATTTCAAAAATAATAGAAAGCGGATCCAGCAATACAGGACAAGCTTCTGTACATGCGTTGCAGGTAGTACAAGCCCAAAGCTCTTCTTTTGTAATATAATCGTTCAACAGTTTTTTACCGTCATCGACAAATTTTCCGTTTTTATCGATATTTCTTCCGACTTCTTCCAATCTGTCTCTTGTTTTCATCAGGATTAATCTTGGAGAAAGCTTTTTACCGGTAACATTAGCCGGACAAACGGAAGTACAACGTCCACATTCCGTACATGAATACGCATTTAGCAATTGCACCTGATTCAGGTCAAAAATATCTTCTGCCCCAAATTTGGAAGGAGCTGCCTCTGCTTCTCCTTCAGCCGGAGCTGCATAAGGATCAGCATTAGGATCCATCATCAACTTGATCTCTTTCGTAACAGAATCAAGATTGTTGAATTTTCCTTTTTTATCGAGGTTAGCATACCATGTACTTGGGAAAGCAAGGATAATATGTAAGTGCTTTGAATAATAAAGATAGTTCATAAAGAACAGAATTCCTACAAAGTGGAACCACCATGCTCCTTTTTCTGTGAAGAATAAAAATCCGTCACTAAAATTGCTGAAAATCGGACCTAAAATTGTAGAACTGATCGGAAAACTTCCCAACTCGTGAAGAAGACCTCTTTGTTGCAATACCCAATCTGCGGCATTCATTTTAAAGAAAGCCATCATTAGCGCAAACTCAATAACAAGAATCCAATTGGCATCATGTTTTGGCCATCCGAAAAGTTCTTTCATGGTTAATCTTTTAACCCCATAAAAGTTTCTTCTGATGAAAAATACAACGACTCCGATAACAACAAGAAGAGCCAGTATTTCTAATGTTGCCGTAAAGAAACTATAAAAACTTTCTCCGAAAACTGAAGCAAGAAAACGATGGGTTCCGAAAATTCCGTCCACAACGATTTCTACAAGCTCAATATTAATAATGATAAAACCTACGTACACGAAAACGTGTAAAATACCTGCTATAGGCCGTTTTACCATTTTGCTTTGTCCCATAGCAACTCTTGCCATGGTACTCCAGCGTTCAGATTTCCTGTCGCTTCTATTGATTTCGTGACCCAATCTGATATTTCTATAGATTTTCAAAAGGCTCTTGCCAAACAGCCCGAATCCGGCCACTAATAAAATCAGGAAAATAATGTTATCGATGTACTGCATAAGGCGTATTAGTCTTTATTGTTTTTACCGAAAACAGAGAAATTGATATATCTCTTAGGGTTGGCTTTCATATCTTCAATCAATGAATTCAGATTAGAAGATGCAGAATTCAGATTATTATACAGTTGTTCATCCTTCATCAGTTTACCTAAACTTCCCTCACCTTTATCTATTCCTCCAATTACCTGATTCAGTTTTCCCACTGTAGCATCTAAATTGGCGATAGTTGCATTCAATTGTTTGGTATCAATACTCTGTGCAAGATTTCCGTATTTATCCAGTGTTACCTTTCCGCTTTGCATCGTAAGGCTTGCATCATCCAATACTTTCTGAAGCTTAGGATCATTATGCCCCACCAGATTATTTACGTTTCCGGCAGTCGTTTGCAATGCACCAACTGTTTTATTAAGATTTGATAATAAAGCTTTAACTTCAGCTCTATTCTGTGCATCTACAAGCAGATTAGCATTTGCCATCAAAGAATCTACTCTATGCAGTACCACCTGTAGCTGATCTTTTACGGGTCCTACCTGAGAAGAAAGGCTTCCCAGTGTTCCCAGTTTGAAAGCTCCTTTCAAGGTATCACCATCTTTTGCAGTAACCCCGCCATAGGTAAGGTTTACTCTCATTTCTTTCCCGGACATTAATCCCGGTTCAAAAATTTCAAGGGTAGAGTTTTTTGAAAATTCAAATTTATTGTCTACTGTAATTTTTACAACAAAACTAATTTTACCATCCTTCGCAGTTTGAGGAATGATCTTATCGACCTGCCCGACCTTCAATCCGTTGATAGAAACGGCTGAGGACTGTGCCAGACCTTCCACATTGTCATATTTTGCGTAAAATATATTATCGGTAGTAAAAAGGCTTTTCCCTTTCATAAATTGAAACAACACGACAAAGCCTACAACAGCTAGAAGTGCGATCACACCAGCTTTTAATTCTTTACTGAACTTCACTTGCTAATTTTTTTCTAATAAGCAAATATAATACATTTTAAATAAATCTTTTCCCATATTGCTCTGCGTTAAATACAAAAAAAAGCGACAAAAAATTTTGTCGCTTTTATATCATTGAAATGAATTTCTTATTGTTGCTGATTTCCCAGCTTATTCCAGATCTCAATTCTGTAATCCTGGATATCTGCATTGTCCTGAAGACTCTTCATCCATGCCTGTCCGAACATCCCTGCGTTTCTCTGAGTAATTGATTCAGTAAACTGCTTAAGATCACCAGGTTGTTTGTTTACAGTTTCTGATTTCTTGATCAGAACATACACTCCTGTTCCGCCTTCAACCGGGTTGGAAAGCTTACCTTTTGCAACACCAAATGCTGCTCCTGCAACTTTAGGTTCCATAGCACCAGCTACTGAAGGGTTTAATAAATTAACCTGAGCTGTTTGTTTTGTAGTGGCAAATAATTTAGCAATCTGATCTAAGTTTGAAGCTTTAGCACCTGCAATTTTATCAGAAATTTGTTTAGCTGCCAATTTATTTTTAACAAGAACTTCAATCTGATCTCTTACAGATTCAGGGTCTGCAAGACCTGCTTCCTGTTTTCCGTTTAGGTAAACGATAATCTTATCTCCTGTACCATCTACTGTAAAGAATTCTGTATCTCCTTTTGATCTTTTCTTATCAAAAGCCCAAGCCAGGATTTCTCCATCTTTATCGGTACCTAACCCCTGAAGCTGCCCGTCAAATCGTTTCGCATTCTTTGGATTAGAGAACTGGTAATTATCTTTCTTAGCAATATTCACAAAATCGTTGAATGATTTTCCTTGAACCTGCTGAATGAATTTTCTTGCTTTTTTATCTGTATCAGCTTCTGTAGCATCAGACGGCTTGATTTCTTTGATAAGATTAGCCACCTTATACCCCATTGAACCCGATTTTTTATCTTCGATATTGATAATGTGGTAACCAAACTGAGTTTCTACTACTCCCGTAGCTCCTTTAGGGTTATTAGCAAGGTATGTTAAAAACTCAGGAACAAAAGGTGTTTCAGGAGTTGTCCAACCTAAGCTACCTCCCTGAGCTGCTGAGTTAGGATCATTAGAAAGCTTAAGAAACTCTGTAAATTTAGCCGGAGTTGCTTTTACGATAGCTCCGATAGAGTCTGCCAATTTCTTCGCCTGCTCTTTAGATCTTGAAACTCCTTCTCCGGCAGGACTTCCTTTGAAAGCAATAAGGATATGTCTTGACAATGTAGAATCTGAAGTTTTCTTACCTACAAGTTTAGAAACTACGTAGAAGTTTTGTTCTTTATAAGGACCAAAAGTTTGTCCGATCGCGGCTGTTGTGATTTGACCTTGTATTGTTGACGGCAATTGAGTAGGTTTTACATACTGAGGATTGAAAGGCATATCAGAATTTGCCATGACAAACATCGAATCATTTTTCGTGTTCTGGAAATTCTCAGCTCCTCCGCTCGCATCAGTCCCTCCTGAATATAGTTTTGTAATTTCTTTCATTGCCGCAGCATCATCCGTTGCGCTTGGCTTAGAAGGGAAATATACAATTCCGATATTTCTGCTTGGCTCAGCTTTGAACATTACAGGGTGTTGCTTGATATAATTTGCAAGATCTTCAGTACTAACGTTAATTTTAGTTTTTTGAAGGTATGCAGCATAGTCAACCTTTACAAAGTCGATGTCAGCAAGCTGATCTCTCTCCTTCATCATCTCTTCAGCTTCTTTTTTACCTGTGGTAATACCTGCTGAAATATTAGTAAATACCTGTCTGGCCATCAGTCTGTATTCAATAGTCTTTTTTGTTTTCAACCATTGAGTGTATCCTTGAGGATTGGTATTTTTTAATGTTTCAATTTCTTTTTTAAGCTCTTGAGTTTTAAAATTACCTTTCTCATCAAAGAACTGTTGATTCTGAGCAAACATTTGATCATACTGGATCTGACTCCAGAAATAATCATCCGTCATTTCGAAGCCCAGTTTCTCAAACTGTTGCTTGATAAGTTTAGATTGTACAAGTAACTGCCATGCCTGCTCTTCAAGACCGTTTTTTGGACGACCTTGTTGCTCAGCCTGTTGCTGCAGCACGAAAAGTTGATCATTAAACTCTTCGCGGGTAACTTTCTCACCATTTACTTTTCCTAAAACGTCAGGATTTTTTCCAAAAACCTTGTCGATACTATCCGGGTTCACCAAAAACGCTAAAAGCGCTAAGGCTATTACTCCCATTAAAAGCCAAGGCTTACTCCTAATCTGTCCTAAAATTGCCATTTTATAAATTATAGTTTTTTATCAGTTTGCGAAAATACACATTTTTAAGAAATTACAGAAGCAGAAGTTCTTTATTTTGTATTTTAATCTCAAAGATTATGAAAAAAAGGAAATTTTGACCATATTTTTCAGTAAAAAACAAATGGCATAAGTATTGTGCATTGTAAGATATTATAATATACCACACGTTTTCAGAGGTTATTATAAAAAATCACTTTAACGATTAAAAACGAAAATGACAATTTGTCATTCGATTAATTATGACAGAATTTGAAGATATTAGTTTAGAGGAAATGATCAGTGACGGATTTGATATCGTAACTGAAGAAATCAATCTTTCTGACTTTGCGGAAACTGATAAAAATTCCGAACAGAAAATATTCCCAATACTTCCTGTAAGAAATATGGTCATGTTCCCCAATGTGGTGATTCCTATTACAGCAGGAAGAAAAACATCGATACAACTTCTTGAAGAAGCTCAGAAAAACGGAGATTTTATAGGAATCGTGAGCCAGAAAAATTCAGATCTGGAACAGCCAACTGAAAAAGATATTTATACCACCGGTACACTGGCAAAGATTATCAAAATTATAAAGCTTCCGGAAGGTAATATCACTGCGATCACTAAAGGATTTCATAGATTTAAGATTAAAAAGGTTCTTGAGAGCCAACCTTATTTTAAAGCTGAAATTTCAAAATTAAAAGATACCAGACCAAAGGACCAGGAAGAATATGAAGCATTGCTTGAAAATGTGAAGGAACTGGCTTTAAAAATTATCGAACTGGATCCGAATATTCCGAATGCCGCTAATTTTGCCATCAAGAACATCAATAATAATGATGACCTTTTGAATTTCATCTGTACAAATGCCAACTTCCCTTCTTTGGAAAAACAAAAGCTCCTTGAAGAGAAGAGCCTGATGGAAAGAGCGAACAAGTGCTATGAAATGATGCATGAAGATTTCAGAAAACTGGAATTAAGAAACCAGATTCATCAGAAAACGTCAAAAGATCTTGATAAACAGCAGAGAGAGTATTTTCTGAATCAACAAATCAGAACAATTCAGGATGAATTGGGTGGTGGTCCTGAAAGCGATGTTGAAGATCTTATCACGAAAGCAAAGACTAAGAAATGGAGCCAGGAAGTAGAAGAACATTTCCAGAAAGAAATCAACAGGCTACAACGCCAGAACCCCAATTCTCCGGATTATAATGTCCAGAGAAACTATCTGGATTTCTTTACAGATCTTCCATGGGAGACCTATACTAAAGATATTTTTGATATTGCAAAGGCAGAGAAAGTTCTGGATAAAGCTCATTTTGGATTAGAGGATATCAAAAAAAGAATATTGGAGCACATGGCTGTTTTAAAATTAAAAAACAACATGAAATCTCCTATTCTATTATTGGTAGGACCTCCGGGAGTGGGGAAAACCTCTTTAGGGAAGTCTATCGCTGATGCATTAGGCAGAAAATATGTAAGATTATCTTTGGGTGGTCTTCATGATGAGAGTGAAATCCGGGGACACAGAAAGACTTACATCGGTGCTATGGCCGGAAGAATTTTGCAGTCTATCAAAAAGTCCGGAACATCTAACCCGGTTATTGTTCTTGATGAGATCGATAAAATCGGGCAAGGTCTTCATGGGGATCCTAGCTCAGCACTCCTGGAAGTACTTGATCCGGAGCAAAATAAGTCATTCTATGACAACTTCCTTGAGATGGGGTATGACCTGTCGAAAGTAATGTTTATTGCAACGGCAAATTCACTTTCCACTATACAAACACCTCTTCTGGACAGAACTGAAATTATTCAGATTGCAGGGTATACAATGGAGGAAAAAATTGAAATCGCAAAAAGGCATTTAATCAAAAAACAACAGGAAGAAAATGGTTTGGACACCAAATCATTTAAACTTGGAAATGCCGAGCTTAAGCATATTATAGAAGCCCATACTTCCGAAAGCGGAGTAAGAACTTTAGAGAAAAGAATTGCTGCCATAGGAAGATGGGTAGCATTACAGACAGCCTTGGTAAAAGAATATGATCCAAAAATTTCTCTTGAAAAAGTAGACGAAATTCTTGGAGTTCCGAGGCCAAAAAGTTTATCTGAAATCACAGGAGTTCCGGGAGTCGTAACAGGCTTAGCCTGGACCAGCGTTGGCGGAGACATCCTTTACATTGAAAGTATTTTAAGCAATGGAAAAGGAGCATTAACGATGACAGGTAACCTTGGGACGGTAATGAAAGAATCTGCAACGATTGCTTTAGAATATATTAAAGCGAAGCACGATGAATTGGGAATTACACAGGAAGATATGGATAAGAAAAATATTCACGTACACGTTCCTGAAGGAGCAACTCCAAAAGACGGTCCATCTGCAGGTATTGCGATGTTGACTTCAATGGTTTCTTCATTTAAAAACAAGAAAATCAAACCCCATCTTGCCATGACAGGAGAGATCACTTTAAGGGGTAAAGTCCTTCCTGTAGGGGGAATTAAAGAAAAACTGCTTGCCGCAACAAGAGCAGGCATCAAGGATGTTATTCTTTGTGAAGCCAACAGAAAAGATGTAGAGGAAATCAAAAAAGATTATTTAAAAAATCTGAAGGTTCACTATGTCAACAGAATGGAAGAAGTCATCGACATTGCCATTGAAAAATAAAACAATTGATAACATATTAACTTCTCAATAAAGAAACACGTCCTGCTAACCGGGGCGTGTTTCTGTTTTTGGAGAAAATCACCATCATCATTTCCACATGGAATAAAATTTGATGCAATACGGAAAAAAAATACCCTATTTGAGTAAAAAATTTTTCATTTCAGAAGGGTTTTCTTATTTTTATTCCATACAGTACATCCAGATTATGAATTTCCTTAGACTTCCTTTCCTAGTTAAGCTCACATTGGTGGTTATTTCCATCATTGGGATAGGCTATCTTTTAGTCCTGGAGCAGACTATTATAGCTCCGTTCTTCTTTGCATTCCTGATGGCAATGCTCTTTTTGCCGGCAGCAACTTTTATGGAAAGAAAACTGAGATTTCCGAGATCCGTATCCACAATGACCTCTGTTTTCATCATGTTAATCATTTTAAGCGGGATTATTTATTTCTTTACGAATCAGCTGTCTGATTTCAGCAAAGATCTTCCCCACCTGAGAGAGCAGTTTACAACAGTTTTTAATAATCTTCAGCATTGGGTATCAAAAACTTTTAATGTAAAAGTAGATGAACAGGTAGACTATATTAATCAGGGACTGAATAAACTTCTTTCTTCTTCAGGGGCTATTTTGGGGTTTACATTTGGTATATTTTCGACGGGATTCGGCTTTATCTTGTTTTTCACCCTGTTTTTTATCTTTATTTTAAATTACAGAAGATTGTTAAACAATTTCATTGTGACTGTTTTTAATGAAAGACATAAGTCAAGCGTGCAGGAGGCCGTCAATGAAATAAGAATCATGACCAAGAAATATATCTTCGGTCTTTGTATTCAAGTAGTTATCGTATCTATTCTTACGGCTACCGTTCTTACCATTTTAGGGGTAAAATATGCTATTTTACTGGGTGTCTTGACAGGTTTATTAAATGTAATCCCATATTTAGGTATTTTTATTTCTCTTGTTATTTCCTGTTTTATAGCATTTGCAACAGCCAGTCCTTCCACTTGTATTTATGTGGCTATTGGATACATTGGTATTCATGCCGTTGATGGCAATATCATACTCCCGTTTGTCGTAGGTTCAAGGGTAAAAATCAATGCTTTATTCTCGTTTATTGGAATTCTTTTAGGGGAGCACCTATGGGGTATCGCAGGAATGTTCCTATGTATTCCGGCAATTGCTATCATTAAAATTATCTGCGAAAGAGTTGAGGACTTAAAACCCTGGGGAAGATTACTCGGAGAGGAAATAAAACCCAATAAGAAAAAGAAAAGCTATAAGATTTCAAAGAATATTACCCTGAAGGAAATGGACTGATCATCAGCAATGAGTAATGAATAATAAATGATATTATTCTAATCTTTAAAGTAAAGTATAAATAAAAGACTGCCTTCTCCAGAGCAGTCTTTTTGTATTTTTATTATGGAAGTGCACAATAGGGGTTCATGCTATTCGCACAGACTTCTGTACACAAAATATTAGATTGGGTATAGCGACAATATTCATCATCAGGTGGTGGCAGGATACCTCCTTATCCCAACAAGGACCTCCCGCTGAAATTTTAAATGGGCAACCTATAGGACCAATATCAAATTGTACCCAAAACACCTATCCACCGGTCAACAACAATAATTGTTTATTTTTTAAGCCAATTAAATAAATATATCTCATTTTTGCATTACATTTGATATAAAATATTTAATTATGAAAATAGTAAAATTCATTATCTGCCTGCTTTTCGGACTTATGTTTATCAACGCAGGATTAGACAAGTTTCTTCATTATAATCCTGTACCCAAACTGACGGATACTCAAATGAAACTGTATGCTGCTTTTGGAGAGATTGGATGGTTGCTCCCTTTGGTAGGTGCTGTAGAAGTCATTGGTGGACTATTATTTATCTTTCCAAAGACAAGAGCACTAGGAGCAATCATTATATTACCGGTCATGGTTGGGATTTTGATTCATAACCTTTACAGAGATCCTTCATCAACAGGTATTGCCATTTCTTCAGTGTTATTCCTTATCAATATCTGGATGATTATTGATAATCGTGAAAAATATAAAAAACTGGTGAGTTAATAAACTACTGATATCAGGTAGCAGATTACACTTATTGATAACCTGCTACCTGGTCCAAGCTATACAAAAGCACTGAATCCTGTAATGGATCGCCCTACAATCAGTGAATTAATTTCTTTTGTTCCTTCATAAGAATAAATTGCTTCTGCATCTGCTACAAATCTTGCAACATCATATTCCAGCAGAATACCATTTCCTCCCAGCACTTCCCGGGCTCTGGAAACAATATCTCGTGTTCTAAGGGTACAAAATACCTTGGCGAGAGATGCGTGTTCATCTTTTAAAATACCTTCATCCTGCATTTCGGATAATCTGAAAACCATAGTCTGCATGGCGGTAAGATTAGATAACATTTCCACCAAATGTCCCTGAATCATTTGAAAAGAAGCGATAGGTCTTCCAAACTGTTCTCTTTTTCGGGTATAGTCCAATGCACTTTCATAAGCTCCTCTTGCACAACCCGTTGCCATCCAGGCTACTCCCGCGCGTGTCATCCGCAAAACTTTTCCGGTATCTTTAAAAGAGTTGGCATTTTGTAAACGGTTTTCTTCGGTCACCACACAATCTTTTAAAGTGATCAATCCGTTCTGAACAATTCTGAGAGCCATTTTTCCTTTGATTTTCTCTACCGAATATCCGGGGTTGTCTTTTTCTACAATAAAACCTTTTACCTCTCCATCATCCAGATCTCTAGCCCAGATGATCACAAGATCTGCAAAGGTTGCATTTCCAATCCATTTTTTCTGACCATTAAGAACCCAACCTTCGGCTGTTTTTTTGCAGGTAACAGTAAGACCTCCGGCTGCGCCTGATCCCACTTCAGGTTCTGTAAGGCCAAATGCTCCGATTTTTTCAAATTTCTGCATTTGTGGAAGCCATTTCTGTTTCTGTTCTTCTGAACCACAAATATAAATGGATCCCATTGCCAATCCGGATTGCACTCCGAAAAAGGTAGCAATGGAAGCATCAATTCTGGCCATTTCCATGGCAATGACACCTTCCATCAGAAAAGGCATACCCGGACAGCCGTATCCTTCATAGGTAACGCCGCAGATATTTAATTTTTGAAATTTCGGAATCAGCTCAAAAGGAAATTCATCTCTTAGCCAATAGTGGTTTACTAAAGGTTTCACTTCTTTTTCCATAAACGCTCTTACTTTAAGCTGAATTTCCCTTTGCTCAGGTGACAACGTGTGATAGATATCATAAAAATCTCCATCAATAGGTGGAAGCTCTTTCTTTTTTTTATTGGGATCGAGCATTTTCACCAATCCTGAAAGTTGTTTATCGTCCAGTTTTGAAAAGTTATTCATCAATTTAGGTAAATCCACTTTTTGAGAAATGGCACTTAATTGATCAAAATCTATGGATGTGAATAATCCGATTGCGTTTCTGATTTTAGAAAAGGTATTTGACATAATGGTATATTGTGATTTTGGTTTGTAAAAGATAAGCAAATTTTGCTCCGAAAAAAAGCCGCAACCGTTGAATCTATTTTACAAAACGCTAATTTTCAATTAATTAAAAGATAATATTTTCTTTACAATCTTTTTACTTCTGATTTTCAATGATTACAAAGAATCCTTACTGAACTTTGACTCAAGCAAAATATAAAAATCTACACTATGAAAACGACTTACATCAGATTATCATTATCCGCTATCATCCTTTTAGGAATTTATTCATGTAAAAAAGGAGAAGCTTCTGCTGCTGAACTCGAGACTTATGCTGCCACCGATTCTGCGAGCGCTATAGTATCAGACAGTGTTTCGTCTGCTGCAAGTATGAAAGTACAAGACAAGAAGTTTATAAAAACAGCAGATGTCAATATGGAAGTAAAAGATGTCTACAATACAACTATTTCTATTGAGAAGTCAGTTCAGGAGTTTGGAGGTTTTGTTGTCAACAGCAATTTGCAAAGCAATGTTATTTCGCAGGACACTTATAATACTTCCGACGAAGAAGCCATGTTGATCAAGAAATACCAGACGGAAAACAGAATGCAGGTTCGGATACCTACCGAAAAGCTGGGTGAGTTTTTAACATTCATCAACAGTAATAAGCTATTCCTTAACTCAAGAACTATCAATGCTGAAGATGTTACATCCAATATCAGATATTCAGAATGGGAAGGCAAAAGAAATCAGAAAACATCCGAAAATATAGGCCAGCTTAAGACTAATAAGGATAAAGTAAATCTTGACGATAAAAATATGTCTGAAGGGAATCTTCAAAAACTGGCTACTATGAATATGACAGACAACCTGAAATATAGCACTGTAGACATATACATTAAAGAACCTAAGGTTAGAATTGCTGAAATTGCCATTACCAATGCCAACAGCATCGATAATAAATACCGATACAACTTTATCTATGATGCTAAAGATGGTTTTGTGTATGGTTTCTACCTGATCCAGAGAATCATCGTTGCACTTATTAATATCTGGCCTCTGTTATTAATCGCAGGCGGAATCATCTATTTTTTAAGAAAGAGAAAAATCACAAAACCAGTCTCATCTAAAACACAGGAATAATAGCTATCCTAACCTAAAGGTTATCACTATAATTTTAGATTTTACAACCTCCTTTTCCAGGAGGTTTTATTTTTTTTGAAAAAAAACTGTAACGATTGCAACCTTGCTTTTACCTACTGTTTAAAGAATAGAAAATCAAAAAAAATAATCATATGAAAAATGTAATTAAACTTGGACTTATAACTTTATTATCAATCTGTCCGATATCTGCAACAGCACAATCTCTAAACATCAACAAGAGCAACAACAGTCTGCTTTGGGAAGTATCAGGAAACGGCCTTTCAAAACCTTCTTATATAACGGGAACTTTTCATATCTTATGCAGTAAAGATTTCGAAATCAAACCTAAAGTATTGCAAGCACTTGAGAAATCTGACAATTTTGTTATGGAAATTAATTATACAGATCCTGGTGAAATAATATCAATGCAAAAAATGCTTACGACAGACAAAAAAATTTCTGATCAACTTTCTCCCAAAGAAGCTAAAGAACTGAATACCATACTCGCTAATTACGGAACTGATCTGAAAAGTATAGATTCTTCAAGTTCTCAATCATTGTACGCATTGCTTTCTACCAAGGCTATTCCATGTCCTCAGACCGAAGTAAAGTTTTACGAAATGGAACTTTTACAGAAAGCAATAAAAGATAAAAAAAGCATCAAAGGGCTTGAAAAAGTAAATGATCAAATGAAAACCATCAATGAAGCTTATGATCTGAAGAGTACTATTGCGCAACTTAAAATGGGTAAGGAATATGAAGTATTATTCAGACAGATGATCGAAGCATTTAAAAATGAAAATGTACAATCACTTTATACTCTTTTTAAGGATGAAAGATTCATGAATGCTAAACAGGAGAAAGCTATGCTTACCAACAGAAATCAAAACTGGGTAAAAATAATGCCGGAAATGATGAAAAAAGAAAGCTCGTTCTTTGCAGTGGGCGGATCGCATCTTATGGGAGAAAATGGGATTATTCCTTTATTACAGTCAAAAGGGTATACTGTAAAGCCAGTATCAAGTTTATAATCATCAACAAACCATGAAACTACTGTGAACAATCCTACCGAATCTTCCTTTTTAATATTGATCAACCAACACAAGGGCATTATATATAAAGCCTCAAGGATTTATGCAGATTCTGTAGAAGACCGGGAGGACCTTCAGCAGGAAATCCTTATCCAGCTATGGAAATCTTATCAGAACTTCAAAGGAAACAGTGAGTTTTCTACCTGGATGTACCGGGTCGCCATCAATACTGCAATTACTTATTTAAAAAAGGAAAAACGAAGATCCAATAACCATACAGATGCTCCCAATCATTTTGAAGTACAGCAGGAAGATTATAATCCTGTAAAGGACAGACAGTTGGAAGTTTTCTACACTGCCGTTCAAGAGCTGAATTCCTTAGAAAAAGCCGTCATATTTTATTTCATGGAAGGGATGTCACATAAAGAAATTGGAAACAATCTGGGGCTCAGCGAAGGCAATGCCCGCGTAAAACTTAACAGAACAAAAGAAAAAATACAACACATCATAAAAAAATCAAATTATGAATTTTGATCAATTAAAAGAACAATGGAATAATGAAGATAGTAATCTCAATATCCCTGATAACATAAAGCAATTAAAGGAAAGTAAACACCCTGTCGAAAAAATCCAGAAAACCATGAAAAAAGAATTTCCAATGCAGATTCTGGCGGTGATTCTTATTGCATTCTTTCCTTTTATATTTAAATTCAGTGCATCGTTGTATACCATCTATTATACTTCTTATGCAATACTGGTTGTGGTCTCCTCTTATTATTTACTGGGGTTTTATAAATTCTATAAACAGACTGAGCTCTATACAGGAAACACTAAAAACAGCCTGTGGAAAATCTATCATGAGCTTCGCTTAAATATGGAAAGATATCAATCCTTCGGATTTTTACTTTTACCCCATCTTTTGATCACAATCGGTTTAGAAATCTGCAATGCTCTGGAGAAAAAGGGAAAATCCTTATTTGACCTTACCAATACTTATCAGCAATCTATAGTCCTGATTGTGTTAATCACAACCATAGTGTATGTAGCAGCTATTGTTTTATGGACAAAATATTTCTACGGAAATCAAGCTCAACAACTCGAAAATATTCTGAATGAAATGGATGAATAATACTTCACCATTTCTATTTACAAGCTTCTCCCACAAAACCTCAGAACATTTCTGAGGTTTTGTTTTTTAAAAAATTGTTATTTATACGTCCCAAATTTATGTGAGGTTTTATTTTTCCTTAAATTTGCAAATCAGAAATAAAGCATTATAGATTTAAATATTTTTAATCTGTTAATTTCTTTTCTGAACTAATTAATTCCCTACATATGCTATCAAAAATAAATCCTATACAAACCAATAGCTGGAAAGCCCTTGATGAACATTTCGGAGGAAATGACTTTGACTTAAGAACCCTTTTCCACTACAACCCTAATCGTTTTGCAGAATTTTCTTTACAAAAGGACAATTACCTTTTTGATTACTCTAAAAATTTAATCGATTCAAGAACTAAAGAACTTTTATTGAATCTGGCCGAAGAATGTCAGGTAAAAGATGCTATTTCCAAGATGTTCTCTGGTGACAAAATCAATGAGACCGAAGGAAGAGCCGTTTTACATACTGCTTTAAGGGATTTTTCTGATAAAGAAATTCTTGTAGATGGTGAAAACATTAAGCCACAAATCAAGAGCGTTCTTGATCATATGAAAGCTTTTTCTGAAAAGATTATTTCGGGAGAACATAAAGGCTTTAATGGAAAAGAAATTACTGATGTAGTAAATATCGGAATCGGAGGTTCAGATTTGGGGCCAGTGATGGTGTGCTCGGCTTTAAAGCATTTCAAAACAAGATTAGATGTGCATTTTGTTTCCAACGTAGACGGAAATCATATTGCAGAAGTTGTTAAAAACTTAAATCCTGAAACAACACTTTTCATCATTGCCTCTAAGACGTTTACCACTCAGGAAACAATGACTAACGCTAATTCGGCGAAAGACTGGTTTCTGAAAGCTGGAAAACAAGAAGATGTTGCCAAACATTTCGTAGCCTTATCAACGAATATTGAGGAAGTTAAAAAATTCGGAATTGCAGAAGAAAATATTTTTGAGTTCTGGGATTGGGTAGGCGGAAGATATTCACTGTGGAGTGCCATCGGACTCAGCATTGTGCTTGCCGTTGGATATGAAAACTTTGAACAGCTTTTAAAAGGTGCTTTTGATACGGATCAACATTTCCAGACTGCAGACTTCTCTGAAAACGTTCCGGTTTTAATGGGGCTTTTAGGAATCTGGTACCGTAATTTCTATGCGGCAACTACCTATGCTATTCTACCGTATTCTCAATATTTAGACAGATTTTCGGCTTATCTTCAACAGGGAGATATGGAAAGTAACGGAAAATGCGTTGACAGAAACGGTGAGTTTGTTGAATATGAAACAGGACCCATCATCTGGGGAGAACCAGGAACCAATGGTCAGCATGCATTTTATCAGTTGATCCACCAGGGTACAGAATTGATTCCAGCCGATTTTATCGCTTATATAAAAAGTGCTAATGATGTTTCTGATCATCAGGAAAAGCTTTTAGCTAATTTCTTTGCTCAAACGGAGGCTCTTGCCTTTGGAAAGACTGAAGAAGAAGCTGAGGAAGAACTTAGAACTTCCGGGAAGTCGGATGAAGAAATTGATCGATTATTAAATTATAAAGTCTTCCATGGTAACACGCCTACTAACTCCATATTATTCAAAGAATTAACTCCTTTTTCATTAGGACAATTAATTGCAATGTATGAGCATAAAATTTTTGTACAGGGTGTCATCTGGAATATTTTCAGTTTTGATCAGTTTGGAGTAGAATTAGGAAAAGTTTTGGCTACAAAAATCCTTCCTGAACTTGAAAATAATGAGAATGTAAGTTCTCATGACAGTTCTACCAACGGTCTGATCAATTACTACAAGGAATTCAAAAAGTAAATAAATCTAATAAAGTAATAAAAGTAAAAATGGCAGAAATTCTTGACGGACTTAAAGTATCCAAAGAAATAAAAGCAGAAATCAAGGTTGAAGTGGATAAAATCCTTGAAAGCAAAAGAAGAGCACCCCATTTGGTAGCTATTCTTGTTGGTAACAACGGAGCAAGTAAGGCGTATGTAAATGCTAAAGTAAAAGATTGTGAAGAAGTTGGATTTCAATCAAGCTTAATTAAATTTCCAAGTACGGTTTCAGAATCTGAGCTATTGGAAAAAATCGATGAGCTGAATAAGTCTAAAGCAGTAGACGGTTTTATTGTTCAGCTGCCTTTACCGGATCAGGTTGATCAGGAAAAAATCATTAATGCTATTGATCCAAGGAAAGATGTTGATGGTTTCCATCCTGAAAATTTTGGAAAAATGGCTCTTGAAATGGATACATTCCTGCCGGCTACTCCTTTCGGAATTTTAACATTATTGGAAAGATATAATATCGAAACCAAAGGAAAAGACTGTGTAATTATCGGAAGAAGCAAGATTGTAGGAAGACCAATGAGTATTTTGATGGGAAGAAAAGATTTCCCAGGAAACTCTACGGTGACTCTTACCCACTCCTATACAAAAGACATCGAAGAGTACACTAAAAAGGCTGACATTGTCATTACTGCTTTAGGCGATCCTCACTTCCTGAAAGGAGATATGATAAAAGACGGAGCGGTAATCGTGGACGTAGGTATCACAAGAGTAGATGACGATTCTCCAAAAGGATACCATCTTGCCGGTGACGTAGATTTTGATAGCTGTGCTGCTAAAGCAAGCTGGATCACCCCTGTACCCGGAGGAGTAGGGCCAATGACCAGAGCAATGTTGATGAAAAACACCATCATTGCATACAAAACTTCGGTCTATAACGACTAATTTTAAAATGAATAAAGATCAAGATATTTTATTAAAAGAAGGTAAAATGCTCCCTGTAATGGAGCATTTTTACACTTTACAAGGAGAAGGAGCACACACCGGAAAAGCCGCTTATTTTATACGATTAGGAGGCTGTGATGTGGGATGCCACTGGTGTGATGTGAAGGAAAGCTGGGATCCGGATCTTCATCCTTTGATGAATGCTACGGAAATAGCAGAGACAGCAGCAAAACATTGTAAAACAATAGTTCTGACAGGTGGAGAGCCTCTGATGTGGAACTTAGAAACCCTGACGTCAAAGTTAAAAGAACTGGGATGCACTATCCACATTGAGACCTCAGGAGCCTATCCTATGAGCGGACAACTGGATTGGATCACTCTGTCTCCAAAGAAAACAGGACTTCCGAAAGAAGAGATTTATCTGAAGGCTAATGAGCTTAAAGTCATTGTTTTTAATCATCATGATTTTACATTTGCCGAAGAGCAGGCAGCAAAAGTTTCTGAGAACTGTAAGCTTTATCTTCAAAGCGAATGGAGCAAAAGAAATGATATGTATCCTAAAATCACTGATTTTATTCTGGAACATCCGGAATGGCAGGCTTCAGTTCAGACACATAAATATCTGAATATCCCGTAAAAATACGTACATTAGCTTGCCGTATCCTGATAACCCCCGATAGATGCAGAGAATTCGATACTCTAGATACCTGAAATCAATCATTATTTTGCTTGACCTGATGGTTATTGCATCTATTTTTATATTCTTTTTTATAAGCAGAAACGAAAGTTTAAAATACAGTAAGGAAACCTGGTATCAGAATGCTTTTTCTCTGGTATTGTTATTTTTGTTCTGGGTGCTGCTAAGCGGTAGGACAAAAATATACAATATCCCAAGGAACCTGACCTATACTTTGTTTCTGGAAAGGCTTTTTACCCATTTCCTCTTTTTTATCCTGGGTGTTCTGCTTATCGGAAAGGTGAGTAAAAACGTATTTTTCAATACAGATATCTACTGGCTGTCCTTTTACTTATTAGTTCTTATTTTCCTGACAAAATCATTAATTTATTTTGCGATAAAATACTTTCGTTCACTGGGGATCAACCACAGGAATGTCATGTTTTTAGGAGATAATAGTTCAACTGAAATTCTAAAGAATATTTTTAAAAATCGTAAAGATTATGGATACCGGATCTTTAAATACGAAGGCTCAGAAACTAATATCAATGAATTAGTGAGCTTTTGGAAAAGAAATGGAATTCACACCTTATTCTTATCTACAGAAAACTCATATACTGAGGAACTGGAAACCCAGATTTTTAAATTGGCAGAAGATAATAAAATCCATATTTCCTTAATCCCGAGTATTACACAAAGTGATTTTTTCCTGTATGATCTCGGATATATACAAACACAACCTGTTCTTAATCAGGCAAGATATCCATTAGATTATTATTCTAATTTTCTGATGAAAAGAACATTTGATCTGTTTTTTTCAGCTCTCGTATTGCTTTTCATCTGTTCATGGGCATTTCCGATCATTGCTATTTTAATCAAAACAACTTCTAAGGGTCCCGTTTTCTTTCTTCAAAAAAGATATGGTTTCCATGAAGAAGTTTTTAATTGTATTAAATTCAGAACCATGGTAATCAATGATGAATCTGCGACTAAAACAACAGTTGCCAATGATTCCCGAATTACCAAAATAGGTAAATTATTAAGAAAAACCAGCCTTGATGAATTGCCACAGTTTATCAATGTATTGAAAGGAGAAATGTCCGTTGTAGGGCCGCGCCCTCATATGTTGTCGGTAGACAATTATTATAAACCCAAAATTGGAAGATACAGCTTACGAAGCATGGTAAGTCCAGGTATCACGGGTCTGGCACAGGTCAGTGGATTGCGTGGTGATTACGGAGATGTAGAAGTCGATATGAAGAAAAGGGTCCTGGCTGATTCATTTTATGTAAGAAACTGGAGTTTTGCTCTGGATGTGGTCATTATTCTGAAAACCGCATTATTAGTTATCGGTGGAGATAAAAATGCAAAATAAGTTCAGACTCCCGGTAAGGCTGGTATAATTTTAACATTAAATGACCATCAGTCTTTAGTCTTGACTCTAGCCTAATTAAATAAAAAAGTTTAATTTAGCGGCATGTTAAAAAAGTTTTTCACAGCAGTAGGGGAATATATAATCCTTCTGGGAAAATCCCTGCAGAAACCCCAAAAAATGAGGGTTTTTTGGAAGCTGTTCATGAGAGAAATTAATGATTTGGGAGTAAATTCTTTCGGACTTGTAGTCTTCACATCAATCTTCGTGGGGGCTGTAGTTGCTATTCAAATGTTCAACAACTTTGATGCTTCATCATTTCCTATCCCTCCTTCGTTTGTAGGATATGCAACGAAGGCTGTGCTTGTTTTGGAGTTTGCCCCTACCATCATCAGTTTAATTTTAGCCGGAAAGGTAGGTTCATATATCGCTTCCAGTATTGGTACAATGCGGGTTTCCGAGCAAATTGACGCACTGGATATTATGGGAGTAAACTCACCTAACTTTTTGATTTTCCCAAAAATTATTGCATGTATACTTTTTAATCCGCTCCTTATTGCTATCAGTATAGTTTTTGGTATTGGCGGTGGATATATTGCCGGGATTCTAACTGGAAACTGGACAGAGAATGATTATATTGTGGGGATTCAAATGTATATGCCCAATTTATTTATCTACTATGCCTTCACCAAAACCATAGTCTTTGCATTTATTATTGCAACAGTACCTTCTTATTTTGGATACAATGTGAAAGGCGGATCATTGGAAGTAGGTAGAGCAAGTACACAAGCAGTAGTATGGACCATGGTGTTCATTATTATTTCTGAATTAATTTTAACCCAATTAATATTAAGCTAATGATTGAGGTAAAAGATCTTAAGAAAAGTTTTGGAGATGTTGAAGTGCTTAAGGGAATTTCAACTTCATTTGATAAGGGAAAGGTCAATTTGATCATAGGACAGAGTGGTTCAGGAAAAACAGTTTTTCTTAAAAGTTTATTGAACGTTTATATGCCTTCATCAGGAGAAATCCTCTTTGACGGAAATGATATCAATACGATGACCCGGGATGAGAAACAGCATCTTCGTTCTGAAATTGGTACTGTATTCCAGGGAAGTGCTTTATTTGATTCCTTAACGGTGGAAGAAAATATCATGTTTCCTCTTGATATGTTTACCAATCTGACCTACAGAGAAAAAAAGAAAAGAGTTTTTGAGGTAATTGGTAGAGTTCACCTTGATAAAGCTGATAAAAAATATCCATCAGAAATTTCCGGAGGAATGCAAAAAAGGGTTGCCATAGCCAGAGCAATTGTTAACAACCCTAAATATTTGTTCTGTGACGAACCCAACTCCGGGCTGGATCCTTATACATCAAAGATTATTGATGATCTCCTGTATGAGATCACCAAAGAATATAATACAACAACCATCATCAATACACACGACATGAATTCCGTGATGACCATTGGTGAAAAGATTGTCTATCTGAGATTAGGAATCAAAGAATGGGAAGGGAACAAAGACATTCTGATTACTGCAGGCAATAAAAATCTGATTGATTTCGTTTATTCTTCAGAACTGTTTAAGGAGCTGAGAGAATATTTACTTGAAAATAACAAAACGATTGAAAATACAATTACAAAAATAGATGATAATGAAAAAGGTACTTAGTGTAGCGTTAATAGGGTTTTCAATGTGGGCTTCTGCACAGATTTCACTGGCAGGTAAAGCAAATTTAATATTTCCTACGGGCTCACCTTCATGGGAAAATATTAAAGGAACCGTGAACGATGCTGTTCAGGGAACAGGTAAAAACAATGTAGGATTCAATGTGGGACTTTCATTAAAGGTGGCACTTCCGACTTCATTGTTTGTGATGCCTGAAATTTATTATACGCATTTCAAGAATGAGTTTACCACAGAAAATACTACTTTTGATGTTAAAAGCAATCGTATAGATGTTCCGGTTCTTTTAGGGTATAATCTTTTGGGTAATATGTTAGGGGTTTTTGTAGGACCTGTCGGAAGCTTTAATTTGAGCAAAGACAATACTTACAATGATTTTAAAGAAAATGCTAAAAATAATTTTACCGTAGGATACCAGTTTGGTGCTCAGCTTGAAATCAAAAAACTGATTGTGAATGCAAGGTATGAAGGTGCTTTCAGCAAGGACGAAAGAAACTTCATCAACAGAGTTTCAGGTTCTGAGATCAGATATGACAACAGGCCGAACCTGTTTATGGTAGGTTTAGGATACAAATTTTAATCAACTATCGAAATAACAACTGTAAAAAACCCTCAAGTCTAGACTTGAGGGTTTTTATTTTGATTATCCAGTTCCGCCTGGCGCTTCGCAATATCAGCAGCCTGCTTTTCCAGTTCTTCTTTTTCTTTTTGCAATTGCTTGAATTCTTTCTTCTTTTGTTCTGCCTTCATTGCACTTCCTTTGCTAAGGTAGCCAACCATTCCGCCAATGATAAGCCCTACCCCAACTCCCGCCATCATTCCCATGATATGAGAGATTTTAATTTGCTCAACAGCAAAATCTGTGGTAAGGTAAAAAAGTAAAGCAGATACAGCTAAAAGTATAAGTCCGGTAATTGATAAACTCTTCATAATATTGTGTTTAGGTGGTTACATAAAAAAGCCTTACCAAATTTACTAAAAATTTAATAAGGCTTCACTCAAGATTAAAATTCTAATTATATTTTTCCTCCCGCAGCCTTATAATATTCCAAAGCTTTTGGTAAATCTTTATTAATATCCGAGATTCTTGTTTCAGGATTGGGGTGAGTAGACAAGAACTCCGGTTGTCTTGCTCCTGAAGAGGCCCCTTCCATTCTATTCCAGAAAGGAATAGCTGCTCTCGGGTCATATCCTGCCATAGACATCAGATAAAGTCCCATTTTATCAGCCTCTGATTCCTGACTTCTTCCATACTTCAATAAAGCTACCTGAGAACCAACAGGATAAACCTTCTGGAACACACTAGCCCATTGCGCATTTGAGATTGCTCCTCCAAGAATTGCCCCTCCATACTGAGCCATCATAGCCTGAGAGATTCTTTCATTTCCATGTCCTGCTAAAGCGTGGGAAACCTCATGTCCCATTACAACAGCAAGTCCGTTGTCATCTTTAGTCACGGGTAGAATTCCGGTATAAACCGCCACTTTACCTCCGGGCATACACCATGCATTGAGTTCGCTGCTTTGCAAAAGATTAAACTCCCAATTGTAGCTAGCCAGATCTGCTGACCTTCCTATACTCTGATAATATCTTTCTGCCGCGTTTTTAATTCTGTTTCCAACATTCACCACTCTCTTTGCATCTGCTGTTCCGGTAATCACTTTACCTTTAGACAATGTCGTTTTGTATTCCTGAGCAGACATTGTTAAAATTTCTGAATTGTTAGCCAGCTGTAGAGACGATCTTCCGGTAATCGGATTCGTAGTACAGGCAGTGACCGACAGAGCAATCGCTCCAATTCCAAATAGATGTGTAAATTTCATATTTTGAGTGTTAATAATTCAACCTTAACAATTTTTATTCCAAAATATTTTGGAAAGCATAAATTTGCATACATTTTGCTATTTAAATGTAATAATTATTCAATTATGAAAAAATATATTTCTCTTCTGATGATCTTTGGGGCTCTGTTCTTTTTTCAGAGTTGTGCCTCTCAAGGTTCATTAGATTCGAAAACCGTAGATGCTTTAGTAAATTCTCAGGAATTTACATTCAATGCACAGAGAGCTAACCCCATGAATTATGATGTCATCAACGTGATGAATTCTCTCCCAAATTCTACAGCATCCAGAATGCTGGATTTAAATGGAGAGTATACGATTCTAATAAGTAAAAATAATCTGGATGTGGTGCTTCCTTATTTTGGAAGGGTATTCAACCCTACTTATGGAGATACCAGCAGTAATAGTTACAGATTTACATCAAAGGACTACACAATCAACAAGTCTCAAAATAAAAAGGGAACATGGGTTTTAAAAATTAAGCCTAATGATGTGAGAAATGTTGACGAGATTAATATGGAAATTTATGCGAACGGAAGGGCATCAGTTTCAATGAGAAGTAATGACAGACAACCTATTACTTATAGTGGCTACGTTTCTAAAAATGTAATAAAACAGGAAAAACCAACACCTTAATCCTAGTTTTTGTCGGATAAAAATTTTTCTACAAATAATTTTGCTTCAGTACTTGGATTAGAAACCATTTCTGAAGCATTTTTCTTATGCATAAGATAAGCTTCTTCTACCGTATTACTTTTTTTCATAAGTGATAAAATATATTCCTGAACCCAGTATTCGAAACGTTTTTCTGCTTGCTGAGTACGAACCTCTTCAAAACGTCCTGCCTTCTTTTTGATATCAATAAATTCGGCAATCTTATCATAGATCTCGTTCAACCCTTCATGATGTAGAGCAGATCCTAATAATACCGGGATTTTCCATCCTTTTTCTTTTGGTGGAATAAAATCAAGAGCCCTTTTCAGCTCAAGCCTTGTATTCTTTGCTTTCTGAAGATTATCCTGATCTACTTTATTGATAAAAATAAGGTCAACCATTTCCATGATACCCCGTTTTATTCCCTGAAGCTCATCTCCACCTCCGATTATTTTAAGAAATAAAAAAACATCGGTAATATCTGCTACAAGAACTTCAGACTGTCCCACTCCAACGGTTTCAATCAAAATGTAGTCGTAGCCTGCAGCTTCACAGATCATCATGGTTTCAAAGGTTGTATTGGCAACTCCTCCTAAAAAACCTGAGCTTGGGGAAGGACGTATAAAAGCATTCTCTTCTTTGGCAAGCTCTTCCATTCTGGTTTTATCTCCTAAAATACTCCCTTTATTGATCGAAGAGCTCGGATCAATAGCCAGAACAGCTACTTTTTTCCCTTCTGCGATAGCCAATCTCCCGAAACTTTCAATGAAAGTAGATTTTCCTGCACCTGGCACCCCTGTCACCCCAACTCTGATGGAGTTTCCTGTAAGTGGCATTATTCTTTTTAAAAGATCTTCTGCCTGCACCCTATGGTCTGCTTTTTTACTTTCAACTAATGTAATAGCTTTTGCAATCAGACGTTTATTTCCTGATTGTATTCCTTCCATTAATTCTTCTGTAGAAAATTTCATTGATTCAAAAATAACAATTAAAAAGGGAATGGTCAATACCCGTGTTTAATGATATATAAAAAGAAAATTTCTCAACTGCTTTTCTGCATTATTAATGTAAGCTGAGTTCGGGTCAGGAATGAGAAAAGTAAGTATAAAAGAGGAGAAACCGGAAGAAACAGGCAGATCGTCCATTTCCCAGCTTTAAATCTGCTTACACCAGAAATCCTGATCCCAACTGATAATAGTTCAGTTCCATTTTAATTTTTATTTCTTCTAAATTAAAACTACAAGCCTCTGTGTCAACGGCCTGAGGAATTTATTACATTTGTTATCTATCAAAAAAATAAACATGAAAAAACTTATCGCTGTCGCATCAGTTACTGCCGTTCTACTTGTTTCTTGTACGCCTAAAGCTTCAACATCTGTTGTCGCATCCGGATCTTCAACATCAACAGCAGAGCAGATTGCTCAGGGAAAAACTATTTTTGAAAACTCTTGCGGAAAATGTCATAAACTTCCGGATCCGGCTTCACATAATCCTGTACAATGGGTAGGAATTATGAATTCTATGGCTCCGAAGGCAAAGCTTACGGACGAACAACATCAGTGGGTTTACGATTATATCGTTTCTGTAAAAAAATAACCAACAACAAAACAAAATAGAGGTATGAAAAAGTTAATTTTAAGTGGTATTGCAGCTTCAGCATTTTTGTTATCCTGCGGACCCAAAAGTACAGCCGTAACCGGCCCCAAGTATTCCTCATCTGAAAAATTGGCCCAGGGAAAAACTATTTTTGAAAATTCGTGTGCAAAATGCCACCAACTTCCGGAGCCTACAAAGCACGACAACCAAGGCTGGATAAAAACTTTAAGCAGAATGGCTCCAAAAGCTAAACTTAATGATGATCAACATCAAATGGTTTATGATTATCTGATTTCTGTAAATAAAAAATAAGCTTTCATTAGAAAGCTTATTTTTTTGTATTCATGATTGTATTTACCTTACAATCAACTTCTCCACCTGCATTTTATCTCCCTGCTGAATATGTACCATATATACTCCTTTCTGAAATCCACGTGTTGAAATAGCTTTCTTTGATACAGATTCCCTGGAATCTGTAAATACCAGTTTTCCTGACATATCAAACATTTTGATCTTGACTTCTTTGGAAGATTTATCAATATTTCCAACAAAGAATTCATCATAAGTAGGGTTAGGGAAAATAACAAACTTATTATCAGCTGTCTTAATATCCTGAGTTGACAGTGTGTTACATTCTGACGGAACCGTAAAATCTTCTACCTGATCGTTAGCAACAGTGCTACTTCCTGCAGAAGCATTCGTTCCCAATCCTCTTTTTGCAAATGCATTCCAGATCATACATTTGTCTGCTCCTGCATTACCAACTGCATCAGCCTGGAGAATTGCGTTTCTCCCATCAATAAATGAAGGGTTACAAGCCTGAAGTTTAAGTCCATCCATAACCAACTGCAACACCCTTGCATTCCCGGAGGTTGTACTGGCCATCACATCACTGTTGTACCCATATTTTTCAATGTATTTCCAGGTAAGATCCCACAACATGGTTGCCCAGATAAACCCTATGGCGTGGGATCCTGAAACCGTATTCGTTCTGGCATACGTATAATCGTTTACACTAAAGTCCGGCGAATATTTAGCAAGCCTGATTCCTCCTCCATTTGTTGATTGATTCTTAACATATGTTCCCATTCCTTTCGCTAAAGAAGATGTATCTCCAGGTTTAGTAGTTAACATTAATGCAAAATAATCTGACCATCCTTCTCCCATCTGTTCGACAGAATTAAGGCAACTATACCCTTGCCCCGTTAACCTATTTGAAATACCATGTCCGTATTCATGAGCGATAATTCCATTATCAAAACTTGAATGCTTAAAGCCATCATAATTAAAATTTAAGGTAAGATTCACTGTCGTTCCCCCGTTAACCTGATCAACAAGATATTCCCCTTCTGACTTACCCATCATAATAGAAGGGATGGTAACTCCAGAAACGTTACCATCATCGCCCATTGTAAATGGATCAGCGTTAACCGGATCATAAATAATAGCTCCTATAGCTCCTGCTGTCTGCATATTTTTCACTTTAGTTTTAAAGCTGCAGACTCCTCTTTGTGCAACGCCTATTTTTCCTGTCAGGCTTCCTGCAGTTAATGCAGAACAGGCATTAGTAGGTGTAGAAATACCGAGGTCCCCCGTTACTGTCTGTCCACCAAATAAAAGTGACCCAAATCCAGCTCCTCCTGTTGCCACTTTAGGGCGGTTTACAATTAAATCCGGAGCATTATATTGATATCGAGTAATGAGATCATTTGCGGTTTCATTTCTAGTCCAAAGATACATTTGCATTCTTGGAACATAAATATAAGTCTGCCCTCCAACTACAGCTTCCAGCCCAGGATAAAAATTGGCATTATTAAGCCCGCTTCCATCAAAGGCTTCGGCATTTACAGCGTCTCCCTGCAATCCTCCTTTACCAAAATTGTTGGTTTGATAATTTCTAGCGGTCTCTGTAAATCCAAATTTATAGAATATATCATGCATCTTATTATTCATATAAAACAGATTGGTAATAGCTGCATCTCTGTATGTAAAAGGATTTTCATATCTACCATCGGCAAAAGGAAAGTCAAAATTGAGAGTACTTCCTCCATCCGGAGAATATCCGGCTGTATCAGTATTGTTCTGATCTGAATATGCATACACATTATTTCCTCTGGTATTGGTATAGTTATTTGTTCCATCTGAGTGCCACCCTTCTGGAGACAATGTCAAATTCCATGGATTATTGACAAGTGATCTGGATCCAAATGTGGGAGCTTCTACCGGCAGGGCAAAAACATTATATGAAGCATTAGTGGGTACGAGTACATTTGCCAGATTATCCCGAGAAATTTCTTCCTTACCCATTGATTGTATTTCTTTAATTTCTTCATGTACATCTGAATTATTCCCAAAATTACAACTGAGGGTCATATTATCTTTAGTCAATATTTCCCCACTGTCTGCGTCCGCAATCACATGCCAGATATCCGAGGAGTTTTTGTCTGATACAAAGAGTTCTTTCGCCAGAATATACACTCCATTTTTCTCAAAGTATACATTCGGAAAATAATCAACCTTTGCAATTTCGTTTAATGCAAGTTTTTGCTTAAGAAGATCCTCTGGAAACTTTTCCTGAGCTTTCTTCTGAGTGGCAACTACAATATTTCTCCTGAAATCATTTTTTTCAGAGATGATACGATCATCTTTCACAAGTACTTTCCCCAAGGCATTAAAAATCCTAAGCCCATCATAAGTTTGTTGTACATTTACAATCGTTAGCCCCAAACTTTTTGAAAGATCTTCATTAAGAATAGTAACTCCAACTTTATTCCCTCCATTATTTTTTTGAGCTAAATAGTCGCTATTTTGATAATAATCCTGAATAAATTTTGAAGTGTTTTGTGCATTTATTTTGCCAAATGCAAAAAAAACAGCCATAGAAATTGGCATTAAAAATAGTTTTCTATCCATAAAATATGTTTTTAAACAATCGAACTTACATATTATTCATAAGAAAACACATGTAAAAATGTTAAAAAAATAGAAAAACACGCATTTTATTAAAATTATTGTTTTTTAATTATTTTTATTCAGTTTTTCAAAACTTTCATTGTATTAATTTCTTTTCACTCAATTGTATGGGGTTGATTTCTATAAATAAAAAGTAAGCTTTCTAGTAGAAAACTTACTTTTGGGCTCTTTATATTAAGCTATAGTTTATCTTACAATCAGTTTTTCCACTTGGGTTTTATCTCCCTGCTGAATGTGTACCATATACACTCCTTTCTGGAATCCTCGTGTTGAAATAGCTTTCTTGGACGCAGATTCTCTGGAATCTGTGAATACCAGTTTTCCGGACATATCAAACATTCTGATTTTAACTTCTCTGGAAGATTTATCAATATTTCCAACAAAGAACTCATCATAAGTAGGATTAGGGAATACGATGAATTTAGTATCTGCATTTTTTATATCCTGGGTGGCCAGTGTCGTGTTACATTCTTGCGGAACAGTAAAATCCTCCACCTGGTCATTGGCCACTGTTTTAACTCCGGCTGAAGCATTTACTCCTAAGCCTCTTTTTGCAAAAGCCGCCCAGATCATACACTTATCAGCGCCTGCATTCCCCACTGCATCTGCCTGAAGAATGGCATCTCTTCCATCAATAAATGTGGGGCTACATGCTTGTAATTTAAGTCCATTCATCACAATCTGAAGCGCTTTGGCATTTCCTGACGTAGGGCTCGCTAAAACATCACTGTTATATCCATACTTTTCAATATATTTCCAGGTAAGGTCCCACAACATGGTTGCCCAGATAAATCCTACCCCATGTGGGATCACTGCAGTATTTGTGTTTACGTACGTGTAATTATTTTCATTAAAATCCGGAGAATATTTAGCTGGTCTTATTCCTACTCCTGTGACAGGTTGTCCTTTCGGATATGTTCCTACACCTCTTGCAAGAGCTGAAGTATCTCCCGGTCTTGTGGTGAGCATCAGGGCAAAATAGTCTGACCATCCTTCTCCCATCTGTTCTGTGGTATTGGTAGCAGAAAGACAGCTATATCCCTGACCTGTCAATCGATTTGAAATTCCGTGTCCGTATTCATGAGCGATAATCCCATTATCGAAACTTGAATGTTTAAATCCACTGTAATCAAAGTTTAAAGTGGCATTGACTGTTGTTCCCCCATTCAGTTGAGCGACCATAAATTCACCTTCCGTTTTTCCAATATTAATGGATGGAATGGTTACCTGCGCTCCTGAGTTTCCGGCCCCCATACTTACAGGGGTATCACTTGATGGTCTGTATACGATTACTCCGACAGCACCGGCATTTTGCGCGTTCAAAACTTTAAGACCATATTCACAACTCGTACTGGTCACAATAGCGATTTTATTGGTAAGGCTTCCCGCAGCAGGTGCTGTACAAGCGTCCGCAGGAACCGAAACGGCAAGATCTCCTGTAACTGCCGGACCGAAGATGGGCCCGAATGAAGCTCCTCCTGTCGATGCTTTGGGTCTGTTAACAATCGTTGCCGGAGAATTATACTGGTACCTTACAATAGGGTCGTCTGCGGTTTGTGTTCTGTCATACAGATACATTTGCATTCTTGGCGCTAAAACCTGAGGTTGTCCTGAAACAATTCTTTCATAGCCTGAGCTGAAATTGGCATTATTAAGTCCACTTCCGTCAAAAGCTTCCGCCCGTACTGCATCACCTCCCAATCCTCCGTTAGCAAAATTATTAGTTTGAAAATTTCGTGAACTTTCCGTAAACCCAAACTTATAAAACACATCATGCATTTTGTTGTTCATATAAAACAGGTTGGTAACCGCCGCATCTCTGTATGTGAACGGATCAGCATATCTGTCGTCGGCAAATGGGAAATTAAAGTTTCTGGTAATGCCTCCATCGGGTGAGTATCCTGGTAAATTGGTGTTATCCTGATCCGAATAGGCATATACATTGTTTCCTCTTGTAATGGTGTAGCTATTGGTTCCATCAGAATGCCATCCTTCCGGAGAGGCCGCCAAGTCCCAGGGATTATTAATAACCGTACGACTTCCAAAGGTAGGAGCTTCTACCGGCAGTGGAAAAATATTATAGGAAGCATTAGAAGGTACAAGCAGATTATTTGTTGTATTCTGAATCGTTTCTTTAAAATAAATAGGTTGATCTACCCTATTTTGAGATTCCTGAATCTCTTCAGATTTTTCATCTGAATCTAAGTTGTGATCAAACTGGCAGCTAAGAGTCATATTATCTTTACTAAGAATTTCTCCACTACCGGCATCTGCAATGATATGCCATACATCGGAAGAATTACCGTCTGAAACAAATATTTCCTTTGAAAGGACAAATACTCCATTCTTTTCGAAATAGACATCGGACGAATAGTCTGCATGTGTAATTTTCGTCAACCCAAGTTTTTGTTTAAGGAAGTCGTCTGAGAATTTCTGTTCTTTTTTAGAAGGAGTAGCCACCACCACATTTCTGCTAAAATCATTTTTTTCGGAGACAATCTGTTCACCTTTAATGATTACTTTTCCCAAGGCATTGTACAATCTAAGTCCATTGTAGGTTTGCTGCACATTGACAATATTAGCTCCAAGTGTTTTAGAAGGGTCTTCATTCAAAATGATCACTCCAACTTTATCATTGGCACCGTTTTTTTGAGTTAATTTTCCGCTTTTTTGATAATAATCCTGAATGAGTTTCGTAGAATTTTGTGCATTCAACCGGCCAAATGCAAAAAACACTGCAACAGAAACCGGTAGTAAAAATAATTTTTTATTCATATAATCGCTTTTTATTGGATAAATCTATGGATTATTTACAATAAAACAAACAATTAAATGAATTTTATAAAAAATGAAGACTTATACAGTCTCCACTTTTTTTCTTCTTTCAGGCATTTTCTCTCTGATAAATTTTTCCCGATCATTGAGCGTATCTGTCATACTTCTGCAATAACTGAATCTTTTCGCTGTTTTCAGGTGTTCGATCGCTTTATTGTATTCTTCTTTTCTTTCATATAAAAGGGCATTACAATAAAGAATATCTGCTTTATCGATCCCTTTCATTTTCAAGGCGAAAGCAATTAGTTTTTCTGCTTCATGGTAATCTTCGTTATTCATAAGGCATTCAATATAATATCTTGGAGTATTTATATTGGCAATATTCGACTGCATGGCCGCTTCAAAATAGTTTTTTGCAGCCTCATAATCCCTGACAATTTCTGTGTAGACTCTGCCCATGAGACAAAGACTGTCTGCATCCTCAGGTTCATAGGATAACGCATAGTTTAAAGCATCCATACATTCTGAAAGGTTATGAGGAAAATAATCTAAGGCCTCAAAGTAGTATTTATTTTTAGTTAAGGTCATTGCTGTACTTTTTTAATTCATTTTTTAGAGTGCTCCTTTTCTTTTTAAAGGATTTGTCTTCATAATTTTTTTTAAAATCTGTTCCGGAAAATATCCGTATCGGATTTCCACGTTGCACTTGTATCTGAAGTGTCCAGGTTTCTTTCATTTTCTTTTCCAGTTGTTGAATATACATTGCCATTACTTTTTCTTTCAACCGAATGACAGACAGCTTTTTATTCTCCAATTGTGATCTTGAGTCCTGCACAAATACAGACTCTTTACTTGGGATATGGGTAGCCCGGACAGCTGTATTGACTTTATTTACATTCTGGCCTCCGCTTCCCTGGCTTCTTGTCGTCTGGAACTTAATGTCTCTTTCCCTGAAGTCTACTTTTTCCGGGTTCTCTAATTCAAAGACACCGATAAACCAGTTGCTTCTTTTGTGTAGTTTTCTGAAAGTACTTTTCCCAACCCAGCAAATACTTCCCAGCCAGTTTTTTAAAAACACCGGCAGCTCTTTTCCTTTTAAAAGAACAGTGACCGATTTCAATGTCAGGTTTTCATCACCGTTTTCACGATGGATGATTTCATACTTTATATTATTTTGTGTTGCTTCTTCAAGAAACGTTTTCAATACTTTAGCAACTACCCATTGGCATTCTAAAGGTCCTCTTCCGGAAGTTATCTGTATTAATTTTTCCATTTTATTTAGGTATTTCACTTAATTTTGGATGTCCCAAAGGATCAATTCGCTTTTGTAATAAATCTTTTGCAGCCATTACTGCCCAGCATTTGTCACTGGAATGGATATTTCTATAAAAGGAGAGCAGCAGCTCCGGCTCAACGACAGTGAATCCATTGGATTTTACCGTTTTCAGATCATCTCTTTCAAAGAAATCGATAGTAATCCTATAAAATTTTTCGTTTTCCAGTTCTACTGTTTTCTCATACCTGCGGAAGTTTTCCTGACTTGGTAAATGATCATACCGGGTCCATACTTTCTGAAACCCTTCGTTTTGCAGGATCATTACGACCTCAGCTACGTTTTCCTTTTTTACAAAAACATCAATATCCTTGTGATCATGGGCATGTTTGTATTCTGTGTGCCCGGGTTCTGACATAAAATGCCAGGCCCATCCTCCTGATATAATGACTTTATTTTTGAGTATATTTAATATGTCAAGACCCAGGCGGATTCTGAATTCCGGCCAAAGCTCTCCATATCTTTTTATGTTATGTGGTGCTCCCATTGTTTTGTTTTTTAAGGTGATAAAGATTGATTACTGATATTACCTTTCTTTTCTATTGTTATTAAAACCTAACAGGTTTCAGAAACCTGTTAGGTTAGCCCCGATTGCAGCGATTGTCTGAGCTCATTTTTCTTTTTGCAAAACGAAAAATAGCGAGTGCGGAAAGCGGGATTAAGCTCCTGTATACACAACAAGCTATCGGTCCATTCTTACAATTCTCGGTTGAAATGTTCCCAGAATGTCTACCAGTTCGCTTTGTGCGTTCATCACTTCATGGATGTTTTTATAGGCCATTGGTGCTTCTTCTGCATTTCCTCCCATTAAGGTAACGTTCTTGAGCTTTAACTCTTTTTTGATATCGTTTTGGGTAAAAAGGCTTCTGCATTCTCCTCTTGAATGAGCTCTTCCTGCACCGTGTGAAGCAGAATTCAAAGAATCAGGGTTTCCTTTTCCGCGGACAATAAATCCTTTTTCGGTCATGGATCCGGGAATCATCCCCAATTCATTTTGATTGGCCGGAGTGGCTCCTTTTCTGTGAACAATGACTTCTTTTCCGTTGTGAATTTCCTTCCATGCAAAATTGTGATGGTTCTCAATTCTGGCTTTCACCCTACCACCGACGGCTTTCACCAATCTCCTGTGTATATCGTCATGACAAGCGGAAGCATAATCTCCGGCAAGGTTCATAGCAGTCCAGTATTCCAACCCGAGATGTGTACTCAGGTCAAGCCAGGCAAACTGTTGTGCTTCCTTGGGGAGAGGACATTGGTCTGCCGCTACCCTTGAGTAATACTGGGCAATCTCAGCTCCCAGCCCTCTGGAACCGCTGTGAGAAAGTATTCCCAGATATTTTCCTATGGGCAGACCGATCTGCTCATCTTCTTCGGTGATTTCTACTTCCCCGAATTCTACGAAGTGATTTCCACCACCGGAAGATCCCATTTGCTTAATGGCTTTGCCTTTTAATCTTCTTAAAACTGGAATGTGATCAAAGGTATCTCTGTCGAAGATCTCATGGTCTATGTGAGACTTATGGGTCTCATACATTCCGAATTTTGTATGTTCTGCAAGGGCTTTTTCATATTTATCCCTTGCTCCGTTGAGATATGAAACCGGTGTATCCAAAATACTGAGGCTCATTCTGCAACCGATGTCCATCCCCACTCCATAAGGGATTACTGCATTTTCTACGGCAAGTACTCCTCCGATAGGAAGCCCATACCCGCTGTGAGCATCAGGCATTAAAGCTCCTTGCGTAGAAATCGGCAGTTTCAGTGCGGTGTACAGTTGGTTTTTTGCTTCTTCTGAAATATTGTTTCCAAAGATCTGAAAAGAGGCGCGCTGCGAATTCAGCATTCTTTTTTCTGTCTTTTTTGAAGAAAGCAATGTTTCTGCGATCTGTCCGAAGGTCAAATCTTTTTCAAAATTCTCCGGATGAATCAGGATTTCTTTTAAAATAGATTTTACGTGATGGATATTTTTGGTTGCAAAATTTCTTTTCATGACTTCCAAAGCAACGTTTACACTTTGATTGTTTGGATAGCCCAGTTTTAATATATCTTTTCCTTTTAGTTTTAAATTTCCCATTGTTTTGGTTTTAAATAATAGTTGGACTTACAGGTCCTGAAAGTTTTCTGCAATTTCTTTTGCAGAGAGGGCGCAGGTATAATATTTCCCGCTTTTGACAAGATGTATATCTTCTTTTTTTGATCTCCATTTGTATGATTTACCATAGATTTTTTTGTTGATAACCCCTACTGTTTTATGCTGCTCTAAACAAGACTCCAGCTCTGCAAGTTCTTTTTCCAGTTCGAAATCTATTGGCTTGTAATGGGTAATCATATTGGGTCTTATCCTTAAGGTAAACCTCCATGGTTCAGTAAATTCGTAGTATGCTTCGTTGCATTTCCGATAAGGGCAGTATTCTTCATATTTCAGGAAATATTGTCTTTCCCTTGCTGTAAGTCCGAATTTCGGATCATTCCAGGACCAGGAAGAGATCGTCTTGAGCTTTTGTTCTTTTTCGACATATATTCTCCTCCCGAATTTCCTTTTCTTTTTGAGAAACTGACGGCTTTCGGAATACATCCAGGTATTGATTTTCTTTAGAATTTCTTCAAAAAATTCTCCATCTTTTGATCTCATGACGTCATCCCTGACGACAAAGAATCTTACAAATCCCCTCTGATAAGGATTATCTAAAGGAATCAGTGGAGTATTTCTTTTTATTTTCCAAAGTTCTTTACTACGATTATACTTTTTTCTGATCTGTTTTTCTACATCTTTTCTTTTTGTTCTTTTTCTGCTTCTCAAACTTCTTAAGCGATAGGACAGAAGGTGATCATTTTCCATGTTAAGACACAGGATATCAGATACAAGATCCGTAATTAAGGATCTGTTTTGTATCTTTTCCTTTATTCAACTAAAACATTAGTTGATATATTGACACTGATGGACATGTATAGTTTTGAGATTGGAATCTCATTCTATTTTTGTCCTTTAACGACACTAAAAGATTTCGGGGAAACTTAAGTTTGAAATATTGCGCAATAAAAAACCCGAAATCTCTACGACTTCGGGTTGTGATATTTCTTTGTACTATTATTCTAAGAGTGTACCAAACCACGAAGCCTCACCACGAAAAGTGGCAATCCAACTGTAGAATTCTGTTTATTTCTGAACATTGCTTCGTTGTTTTTAAATGGTTAAACTTGATTTTCAGGTGCAAATATATAATTAATTTTTAAATGTTCAATTTTTTAAATCTTATTTTTGTGAAAAAATTAATTTCATGCATAAACTTTTGTTAGGCTTACTTCCGTTATTGTTGATCGGATGTAAGAAAGAAGAACCTGTAAAAAAAGAAGAGGTAAAGGTGTTGGACAAGGCTTGTTATTCCACCGATTTCACTAAAAAAATCCTTGATCTTGATGAAATGAAGGAGCAGGCTAAATTTCTGGATTCTCTGACTAACGGGAAAAGTGGCATTGCTTTTTTAGTAGACAGTACAAAGGTTAATGGTATCTGGAACTACTCTATTTCTGCAGGATATAACGGACCGGATCGTTTTGAAACCTATCACATCTTTCGTGCTTCCGCCAATGAATGTGATCAGCTGGAAATTATGGAATCTGTTTCGGGAGATTATATATCTATCGAAAAATGGAGAAAAGCAACGAACGAGCCTTCACAGGAAGAATCCGGCTTAAAAAAGGGGAAATACAGTTTTCCTCTTGAAAGCCTTCCCAGGGTAGATGTCAAATTTATGGAAACTGATTTCTTACCGGAAGGTTCAGAACAATATACCTGTGGAGAGCCCAAGTTCAGATATTTTCCGTTAACGCAATATAAAGGGATGGAGCTTATTCTCGTTCCGATGGATTGTGGTGATTTTGATTACCGGTACTATCTGCTTACTGTAGTGAAAAACAGCATCATTGGTGAAGCTTATGTAGAAGGTATTTGGTTTGATCCCGGAAAGGATGATAAGAAGGAAGAATTCAGCAGTTATGAAATCAGTAAAAGCGGTAAGGTGACTGTCACTACGGATCATACCTTAGATGGGGAAAGCCAAAGCATCACGAAAGCGTATTACCAGATTTCGGATGACGGCAAAATAATAGAAATCAAGAAATAAAAAAAGCTGCTTCGTAATTGAAGCAGCTTTTTTATGGTATTGCCAGTCCTACTGATCGGAAGACTGGGCTAATAATCTCTCTAAAATTTCAACCGCGCATTTCGGAAGGTTGGTTCCCGGACCGAAGATAAAGTCGGCACCATTTGCAAACAGGAATTCGTAGTCCTGTTGAGGAATAACCCCTCCTACAACAATGGCAACATCATCAGCTCCCAGTTTCTTAAGTTCTCCTACTACCTGAGGAACCAGTGTTTTGTGTCCTGCAGCCAGTGAAGATACTCCCAGAATGTGAATATCATTTTCTACCGCCTGCTTTGCTACTTCTTCAGGAGTCTGGAACAATGGAGCAACGTCTACGTCGAATCCCATATCGGCAAATGCGGTAGCTACCACTTTAGCTCCTCTGTCGTGCCCATCCTGGCCCATTTTAGCGACCATAATCCTTGGGCGGCGCCCTTCTTCTTCTTCAAATTTCTGAGTCAGATTAAGGGCTTTTTCAAAGTATTCGTTTTTACCTGCGTTCATAGCATATACTCCAGAAATTGTTTTAATATTGGCTTTATATCTTCCGAAGGTTTCTTCCATGGCATCACTCATTTCGCCAAGGGTAACTCTTCTTCTTGCGGCTTCTATACATAATGCCAACAGGTTTCCTTTTCCTGTTTTAGCACTTTCACGGATATCATTTAAGATTTGTGCAACAGCTTCAGGATTTCTTTCGGCTTTGATGGATTCCAGTCTTTCAATCTGTTTTCTGCGAACTTCTGTGTTATCGATGTCCAGAATTTCAATGGCATCTTGCTTTAATGATGACCTGAATGAATTGACTCCGATGATAAATTCTTCTCCACTGTCAATCTTCGCTTGTTTTTTAGCAGCCGCTTCTTCGATTCTCATTTTAGGGATTCCCGCTTCAATGGCTTTGGTCATTCCTCCTTCCTGTTCTACCTCATCGATATATTTCATGGCTTCTTCAATCATTTGCTGGGTAAGGCTTTCCACCAGATTGCTTCCTCCCATTGGATCTACCACATCACATATCCCGCTTTCCTGTTGTAGGATAATCTGGGTATTTCTGGCAATTTTTGCGGAGTAGTCTGTAGGCAGGGCGATCGCTTCATCCAATGCGTTGGTATGCAGGGACTGTGTTCCGCCTAATGCTGAAGATAAGGCTTCAATGGCTGTTCTTGTAATATTATTGAAAGGTTCCTGTTCTGTGAGTGACCAACCGGAAGTCTGTGAATGGGTTCTTAATGCTAACGATTTAGGATTCTGAGGATTAAACTGTTTTAAAAGAGTCGCCCAGATATATCTTGCAGCCCGCATTTTAGCAATTTCCATGAAATGATTCATTCCAATCGCCCAGAAGAATGAAAGTCGGGGAGCGAAATCATCTACATTCATGCCTGCTTTAATTCCTGTTCTTACGTATTCAAGACCATCTGCCAGTGTGTATGCCATTTCCAATACGGGAGTGGCTCCTGCTTCCTGCATATGGTATCCTGAAATGGAAATGGAGTTGAATTTCGGAATGTTCTGAGAAGTATATTCAAAAATATCTGCAATAATCTTCATGGAAGGTGCCGGCGGATAGATGTAGGTATTTCTTACCATGAACTCCTTAAGAATATCATTCTGGATGGTTCCGGAAAGCAATTCCTGTTTTACTCCCTGTTCTTCGGCAGCCACAATGTAGAAAGACAGAATCGGAAGTACCGCTCCATTCATCGTCATGGAAACAGAAATCTGATCCAATGGAATTTCGTTGAAAAGGATCTTCATATCTTCAACGGAATCAATGGCTACTCCTGCTTTTCCAACGTCACCTACTACTCTTGAGTGATCTGAATCATATCCTCTGTGTGTAGCAAGGTCAAAAGCTACTGAAAGACCTTTTTGCCCTGCAGCAAGGTTTCTTCTGTAAAAAGCATTAGATTCTTCTGCTGTCGAAAACCCTGCGTACTGTCTGATCGTCCAGGGTTTTTGAACATACATGGTGGAATACGGCCCTCTCAGGTAAGGTTCAATTCCTGGAGAAGTCTGGGTTAATGATTCATTTTTCACATCTTGTTTTTCATAAGATGATTTAAGCTCCAGTCCGTCTTTTTCAAAGTTGTATATCTCTCTTTCCTGAGGTAATATATTAAAATCCGGTGTTTTCACAGAAATTGTCTTTCGCATTCCAATAATTTTTGTCTCCGTAAAGTTAATTTTTTTGAACGAAACACGAAACTTCCGTTAACGATTACATTGTCTGCATTTTAATATATAAAAAGGCCGAACAAATGTCCGGCCTTCATGTCATTTATTTAATCTGTTTATTTTTTATAAACCTGATTTTATATGGTAAAATTAAAGCTTAACTCCCATTTCATAAAGCGCAAAAGAAAGCAAGTCTGCATTTTCACCGATTACCTGATCTGTTGATCTACCGGCACCGTGTCCTGCATTCTTCTCGATTCTTAATAAAACAGGATTCTTACATGCCTGTTTTTCTTGCAGCTCTGCACCAAATTTGAATGAATGGGCCGGCACTACTCTGTCATCATGATCACTGGTAATAATCATTGTTGATGGATAGCAGGTTCCTGCTTTTACATTATGTACCGGAGAATAAGATTTAAGATATTCAAACATTTCTTTGCTATCTTCTGCTGTTCCGTAATCATATGACCAGCCCGCTCCGGCCGTAAATTTATTATATCTTAACATATCCAGAACCCCTACTCCAGGGAAAGCTACTTTTGCAAGATCCGGACGCATGGTCATTGTTGCACCTACCAACAATCCTCCGTTTGATCTTCCTGAAAGAGCCATATATTCTTTTGATGTATAGCCTTTGCTTTGTAAGTATTCTCCTGCTGCAATAAAGTCTTCAAAAACATTTTTCTTCTGCTGTTTTGTACCGGCATCGTGCCATTTTTTACCATATTCACCTCCACCACGGATATTTGGAACAGCATAGATACCCCCATTTTCCATCCAGATCGCATTCACTACGGAAAAAGAAGGCTGTAAGCTGATGTTGAAACCTCCGTAAGAATAAAGGATTGTAGGGTTTTTACCATCAAGCTTGGTTCCTTTTTTATAATTGATCATCATCGGAACTTTTGTTCCGTCTTTTGAAGTATAGAATACCTGTTCTGATACATAATCCTCAGGATTAAACTTCACTTTCGGCTTCTGATATACTTCGGATTTACCTGAATCTACATTAAATTTAAATGTTGTTCCCGGAGTAATATAGTTACTGAAAGAATAATACACATCCTTTTCTTTTTCTTTTCCTCCGAAACCTGAAATATTTCCTTTGCCCGGAAGCGCAATTTCTCTGATCAGCTTTCCTGTTTTATCAAATTGTTTCACCTGATCAATAGCATCCACCATGTAGGTAGCAAAGAAATATCCACCACCGGAAGAAATTCCCAATACATTTTCTGTCTGCGGAATCACATCCTTCCATGTCTCAGGAGCCGGATTAGCGATGGTCGTTTTTACAAGACGCATATTCGGAGCCTCTTTGTCAGTAGAAATGAAAAGGTTATCTCCTTCTGTATCTACAATATCAGCATTGATATCAAATCCTTTTACGATTTGTACAAAATCCCCCCCTTTCTTTAAATCTTTTATATACAATTCATTTCCATTGGTAGCATTTGCAGCTGAAATAATCAGGTATCTCTGATCTTCAGAAACACTTGCACTCAGATATCTTCTTGGTGTTTTTTCACCACCGAAGATCAATTTGTCTTCAGACTGTTTGGTTCCCAGTTTATGAAAGTATACTTTATGTTTATCTGTCATTCCGGAAAGCACCGTCCCTTCTTTCGGTTTATCATAGCTTGAGTAATAGAACCCTTCATCTCCCTGCCATGAAATGCCGCTGAATTTTACATCCAGTAGTGTATCATCAATCTGTTTTTTGGAAACTGCATCGATGATGATAATTTTATTCCAGTCGCTTCCGCCTTCTGAAATGGAATAGGCTGCAAGGTTTCCTTTTTTATTGAAAGAAAGATTAGACAGTGAAGTTGTCCCTTTTTCAGAGAATTTATTAGGATCTAAAAATACTTCTGTAGCCTTGGTCTTATTGTTGGTTCTGTATAAAACAGACTGTGCCTGTAGACCATCATTTTTAGAGTAATAGGTATAATCCCCTTCTTTGAAAGGTGCTGAAATTTTTTCATAATTCCAGATTTCCTTCAATTGATTTTTTATTTTATCTCTGAATGGAATTTTTGCAAGGTAATTCTGGCTGTACGCCACCTCTTCATCTACCCATTGCTTAGTGGCTTCAGAGTCGTTTTCAAGATCTCTGAAAGGATCAGCCACCGTGCTTCCGAAATACGTATCATTCTGGCTTCCTTTTAATGCTTTAGGATAATTCATTGTTTGAGAATAAAAAGACGCTGAAAACAGAACTCCAGCGGTTAATAACATAGGTTTAAAATTCATAGTGAACGGTTTTTCTCAAAAATACGTAAAGTCTGTGACATAAAAAAAGTCCCGAAAACCGGGACTTTAATATATTTCATTTTAGAATTATTCTTTCGCTCCAAAGCTATCAAAATAAAAATCGGTAAGATCCGTGACAATCTGATCCGGACTTCCGTTCCAATAGTATATTTTATCTCCTTCTTTAAGCTCATAAAGGGTAAACTCCTGGTCTGTAGTCACCGTTTTGTCTGCATTCTTAAAATCCTGGGCAGCTCCAACCAAATATTTTTTAAGATCCTCAGCTTTTACTTTCTTAAGATCTCCTGCTGGGGAAGGTGTTAATTTTGAAGGAACCTGAAAGCTCACAGAATAGGTGATTTCAGCAATTTTCTGATCTTCCACATATTCATTGGGAACAACTTTTACATTTTTTACGGTAAGTTTTCCGGTTTTAAAATTACCCAGCATCCCTTTGAAATATTCTTCAGCTTCTTTTTTGCAAGCCGCAGCAGTTGCCTTAGGGAAAGCGCCAAGAAAATTCTCCACACTTGAGTTCATCATCTCTTCTGAACTTTCTTTAAAATTGACCTGATAAGCATTCTGCCCTTCTACGGTAGGTCTTAAATAATCATTCAGCTTGTTTAAGGAAGTTTCATCATTATTTACAAAAGTTCCAAAGAAGAGTTCAAATGCCTCCTTAGGTTTCTTTACTTCTGTCTGAGCCGACACATACTGTCCCATCATGGTAAGAAATACCAATAAAATAATTTTGTAGTTTTTCATAGTTTATATTATTAAATGATTTGAAAAAGAAAGCCCCCGAAAAATCAGAGGCTTTCTTATATATTTTTTTAAACTTTAGTAGTTTTCTTCTTCTCCCTTCATTTTCTCTGCATTCTCTGCCATGATTACCGCATCGATCATTTCAGCAATGTCTCCGTTCATGTACGCATCCAGATTATACATTGACTTGTTGATTCTGTGATCCGTTACTCTTCCCTGAGGATAGTTGTACGTTTTGATTTTTGCAGAACGGTCTCCGGTAGAAACCATTGTTTTTCTTTGTGCTGCAATATCTCCCTGAACTTCCTGCAATTTGATATCATAAAGTTTAGCACGAAGCATCTCCATTGCCAATTCACGGTTAGCCAGCTGAGAACGTGCCTGTTGACAAACCACCACAAGCCCTGAAGGTTTGTGAGTAAGCTGAACTTTCGTTTCAACTTTGTTTACGTTCTGACCACCGGCCCCTCCTGAACGGGAAGTCTGCATTTCAATATCTGCAGGGTTGATTTCTACATCTACTTCTTCAGCTTCTGGCAGAACGGCAATTGTAATAGCAGAGGTGTGGACTCTTCCCTGAGATTCTGTTTCAGGCACACGTTGTACACGGTGAACTCCAGATTCGAATTTCATGATTCCGTACACCCCTTCACCTTCTACTTTCATGATCAATTCTTTGTAGCCTTTTGCAGCTTCATTAGAATCGGTTACTTCATGTCTCCATCCTTTTGTTTTGAAATACATGGTGTACATTCTGTAGATATCTTCTACGAAAATCGCAGCTTCATCACCTCCGGTTCCGGCACGTAATTCTACAATTATATTTTTATCATCCGCAGGATCTTTAGGAATCAGCAATACTTTCAGCTCTTCTTCCAATCCCGGTATTTTAGCCTGAGCCTCCAGTTTTTCTTCTTTAGCAAGATCTACAAGATCTCTGTCTGACCCATCTGCAATAATCTCATCAGATTCCTCAATGGCATCTAATGCTCCTTTGTACTGGTCATACACTTTAACAATTTTCCCCAAGTCACTGTATTCTTTGTTCAAAGAAGAATATTTTTTTTGGTCTGAAATGACATCAGGCTGTATAATAAGGTCTGCAACCTCATTATATCTTTGTTTTATAGCTTCTAATTTTGGAATTAATGATTTAGACATTGTGGAAATTTTGTGGGTGCAAAGATAAGCATTATTAATTCAAAAGTAAAGCATAAATTTTTGAGCATTAGGGGTAAAATAGTAAAAAGGTGAATATGGGGATTTACAAATTCATCTTTTTACAGGATGAATGCTTTTTTCTAAACTCCTTTAGTAAGTCTTCTGTCTACGAGATACAAAATAATTCCTACAGCAATAATTCCCAATCCTATTACACTTTCTTTAGGATTATGGATAAATGTAAAATAGAGAATATAAAAGCTGAAGAGCAGGAAAACTGTCGGAAAAATATAAAATGTATTGGATTTAAATATTCTTCTGTCCTTTTTTTTCAGGAAAAACACCGTTGAAATAGCAAGACTGGCAAACAATTGCAGAATAAAAGCTGTGTATACAAAAATTTCTTTAAAGCTTCCCGTAAGGATAATAATCGTAGCAATCACCGCATGGGCAAAAATAGCTCTCACCGGAATTCCTTTTTTATTACCTGTTGAAAGAGGTTTCCATAGGTACGTACTTTTTGCAAACGCCTGTGTCAATCTTGAGCCTACCCACAGATAACCACTAATGGTGGCGATAAGCTGTAATGCAATAAAGACATTAACAATCTTTCCGAAACTGGTTCCCAGCATATTCACAGCCGCCTCACCCATCACATCTTCTTTTCCGGCCAATTGACTTACCGGAGCATGTTTCAGCATGATATAATTGACTAGGAGATAGCTGACAGTTACAAAAACAGTTCCTATAATCAGAGACTTCGGGAGGCTTTTCTGCACATCTTTTATTTCTCCGGCAATATAAGATGCTGAATTCCAACCGGTGTAAGAATAGGTCACAAAAACCAGAGAGGTGGCAAAAGCCGGAAGCATGATCTCATTTTTCCAACTCTCACTAAAATTCAGACTATTTCCAATTTGTGGTGATTCTGAAAGCCCAACTCCTACAATGACCAATACAATAATAAAAGCTATTTTGATAAAGGTAAAAAAGTTATGGAACCTGCTGGAAGTTTTTAAACTAAAGGATAAGGTAGCGGCTACCAGAAAAATAGCGGCTATGGCAAAGCCATTTCCAAAGGAATAATTAAATACGGAAAGGTATTTGGACATCGCTAAAGCTGCCAGGGCAACAGGGGATGAAAATCCAATGATTAAGGAAATCCAGCTGATCAGGTATCCAAATAGTGGATGATAGGTTTCTTTAAGATAAATAAAATCGCCACCGTTGCCTTTGAAATGGGAGCCTAATTCGGCATAGCAAAATGCTCCGAACAAAGCCAGAATTCCTCCGATAATCCACAATAGAAAAATACTGTAGGTATTGGTAATGTCCGATAATTGAAACCCCAATGTAGTAAAAATACCTGTTCCGATCATATTGGAAACAACAATTGCTGCTGCTGTTTTCCAACCGATCTGATGTGAAGCAGTACTCATGTAATGATTAAAAGTTAAAGTTAAGTCTTCCAAAGAAATAGCTCCCTAATGTTCCCATCTGAACAGGAGCATATTTGAATACCCCATAATATGAATTTTCATAAATCTGAAGATCAGGAAAGACATCAAAAATATTATTGGCCCCTACGGTAAAATTGATGTTTTTTGTAATATCATATCCTACACTAAGATCTGTAACAATTTTGGATGAAAATTTCTGAATGCCTCCAAACGGATAGCCATCTCTTATGACTTTACCAAAATAGGTATTTCTCACGAGAAAATTGAATTTTCCAATGCCATAGTTCAATCCTAATGATGCTTTTGTTTTAGGGGATAATGATTCAATAATATTGATCTGATCAGGACCAAAAAATTCTTTTTGAGGGGTTCCCAGGTTTTCCGGGAAATGGAAATCTGTAATTTTTGTTTCTGTATAATTTCCGGCAAGATTGATATTTAGATTTCCGCGGTCCAGTTTCCAGTCATAGGATACAACCAGATCTACACCTTTCGTTTCTGTATCTACGGCATTGGCAAAAAATCTTCCGCTTTCCACTTCATTCCCCGCGCCGACAATATCAGGATCCGACAATCTTGGGTCAGTAATATTGCTTGTGATCACAATTCTATCTTTCACCTTGATAAGATATCCATCCAACGTAATAAATAATCCTTTAGCCGGTTTTAAAGTAAATCCTACGCTTCCGTTCACTGATGTTTCCTGTTTTAATTTATCGAATCCAAGAACCTGTGCAGCTTTACTGTCGTTATTAAAAATTCCTTTAGTTACAATTCCTGAGCCGGAGGTTGAAATATCGGCATACGAATTATTGAAATACTGCTGCTGAAGAGAGGGGGCCCTGAAACCTGTTCCTATCGCTGCTCGTATGGCGTAATTTTTCACTATTTCGTAGCGTAAAGCAAGTTTACCATTCAAAGAATTTCCAAAATCGGAATAGTTTTCAAATCGGACGGCAGCATCAACATTCAGCTTTTTATCAAGATCATAAGATACATCTGCATATACCGCTGTGGAATGTCTGTCTTTTTTCAACGCATTTTTAGGTGAAAAACCAATAAATGACTGGGATCCGCCTGCACCACTTACCGTTGAACCTGAAGTTGCAACATTTCCATTGATATCATACTGGGTATAAGAAGCTTCATCTCCCGGTCTGATCTGATATTGCTCGAATCTGAACTCTCCACCGAATGCTACATTAAACTTACTGATGCTTTTGGAAACGTCAAGATTGAGGGTATTCTGAAGAAATTCGTGTGCTCCGGCATAAAAACTTGTGGGAGATTTAGCTCCCAGCGAAGCATTATTGGTATTGCTTATATTGTAATTGAAGGTATTGCTTCCGAAAGTATTGCTCAGATCAATTAACCAATTATTCACATCATACTTTGCTCCCACGGCGTAGGATACATCATACACCTGCGATCCTATGACAGCCTGAAATCCATTGGGGTACATTGAAGGAACGACATTAGAGGTTTCGCTTGGAAGCCTTCTGAAACCATACCCTTTTCCTTCCTTAATACTAAATCCTCCGAAAGAATACATTTTAAAGCGATCATTAAAAGGATACTCAGCATTAAAAAATAATTGCCCTTGTCTTATCTGAGCATCTCCGATCTGAAAATTGAAATCATCACGGGATAATCCTCTCTCTTTAATTTTTGCATCATCTGCAGCCCTTGCCGCTTCAGGATCCTTAGCAAATGCATAGGCGAAATTATCTCCAAAGATATCTAAATCATGATTTTGAGTTCTTGTTGTCTTTCCTCTATGACTTAACTGCAAAGAAAGATTGATATAGCCGTCTTTTTTTCCTAAAGAAGTTCCGTAATTTGCACCTGCCTGATAGGTATCACCATCATTTCTTCCACTTAAACCATAGGTAAGGCTGGCTGAAGCGCCTGCATTTTTTTTAAGAATAATATTGATAACTCCTGCAATAGCATCAGATCCATATTGTGCTGCAGCTCCATCTCTTAGTACTTCTATTCTATCAATGGCAATAACGGGAATGGTACTTAAATCTGTTCCCACCGATCCGTTTCCAACCGTGTTCTGGTAATTGACTAAAGAAGTAGTATGTCTTCTTTTTCCATTCACCAATACCAGCACCTGATCAGGTCCCATTCCTCTCAAAGTTACCGGGTCAATGTGCTCAGTACCATCTGAAGCAGATTGTCTTACAGAATTAAATGACGGAATCACATAATTCAATAGATCCTGGACGGTAATTTGCGGGGAAGCTTTCTGTATTTTTTCAATGTTGATCACATCGACAGGAACCAGTGTTTCCAGTTTTGTTCTTTTAACATTACGGTTTCCAACGATGATAATATCTTCGATTTGTTTTCCTTTTTCCTCTTGCTCCTGAGCAGCGACTCCAATTGTTCCAAGCAGTAATATAGTGATGCTTAATTTTTTCATCTTTTGTTCTTGCCGATTAAATACAAACGTTCTGACGGAACCTTCCGCAGATACATAAGACTTCAAGAAATGGAATTCATATAAGAATATTGACTTCACTTATCTCCCCCATCGGGTTGGAATTAGCACCTTTGCACTTCTGGAATTGTGCAGGTTGCTAAGGTTTCATTGGGCCAAATCCCTCCACCTTTCTTGATAAATCTACTGCAAAAGTAGACTATTTTTTTCAATATGCAAAAAAAGCAGAGCCACTTACTTGAAAATGGGTTGTCATGACTATTCGTTTATTTTATTTTTATTTCTGATTTTCCTGCTTGACTTTTAATCCCTATATCCATAAAAAAGACCCATGAAAATCTCATGAGCCTTCTAATAAAAGTAATTGTAATGAACTATATTTTAACCGAAAAATCGGAAGATATACTAATTATGATCATGAAAAACATCAGTCTTTTATAACTTTTGTAAATACTGACTGACCATTTTTCAATTTTAACTCTACAATGTACAGTCCATTAGAAAATGTTGTCATATCAATACGATTATCTGATACTTTGACATCCATTTTCTGTCCTATTGTATTGATAATACTTACACTTTCAATAGCGGTATCTGCTTTTATGGTCAGAATTCCTTTTGTAGGATTTGGTGAGATTCTCAGATTAAAGTTTTTTAGTTTAATATCTGAAGTACTTAATGCAGTTTCTGTTTTAATACATCTCACAGAAGAACCTTGTCCTCTGGATGCTCCTGCAGAAGGATTGGCCAGGATATTTCCTATATACAGGTATTTCCCTCCAAGTCCGGAAGTATCGGAGCTCCAGAAATATCCTCTTTGTCCTACAAATGTAAAGTCTCCACTGCCTGAACCTCTGTATCCCCCTGCAGGTAATTTCAGATGACTACTATATGCAGTAGCTGGATTTACAATATTTTCGGCACTTATTAATGATGCCCAGTCTGCCTGTGAAGGCATTTTCCAATCAGAACCAATCGCTTTGCAAGGGTCTACACCGATATAATCTTTAGCATCTTCAGGAGCTTTGGCCGTCCATGTATCTGTTGACTCAAAACCAGCCCACCAGGCCGGAGCGCCTGCAATATATGATGCTGTTGTAATCCCTACCGGGTTGTTGGGACTCGGGGCAGGACTCACTGAAGAGTTTCTCAATTGGTGCCCATCATCCCATCTGCCCCACTGAAAAAGATCACCATATGAATCCTGATCTGCCACTGCTGACGCCACCTTTGAGCTTCCAAGATTCTGTTGAAGCCATATTTTTCCATCTGCACCTCTTACTGTGGCATACGCAACCGGTTGTCCCTGATACGTAAAGTTGACGCATCCTAAATCTCCTGCGCTTCCTCCCGGATCTGTATTGCTGCAGTTTTGTGGTGTTATCTGGGCAGATACAGAATTTGCGGTCAATACAATTATTGCAGTGATGCATGTTTTTCGTATGGTAACATATAAATTTTCAAGCATATAATAATATTATTTTTATTTATTCTAAATTTAATTTAATTTTGCGCAAAAGTACCGTACATAATTAACCTGGGGTTATCATTTCCCAACTTTTAGTTATCCTATACGATACTTTATTGATTGTACGTTGTGCCGTTGCTGTAAACATGTGTTGTATGAGGAACCAACAAAAAAACGGAATATTCTTCAGATCTTCAGATATTGAAATCATCATGAAGGAGGAAGTACCACCTGAAATGGGTGTAGGATCTTATCTATTTGAAAATAAATCAAGTTTTAATCTGCTTTTTTTATTGAGTTCAAATATCAGTATGAAACCTGATAAGCTCCGTCCAAAAATTGTACTGCAAAAAAATCAATACCTGCTTCATTACACCTCAGAAGAAAACAAAACCGAATGGTGGTCAACAAATGATGAAACATTGAAGTATTTGCATATAAAACTCAGATACAAATATATTTTTAACCTCATCAACCCGGAATATAATAAAGAAGGTGTACAAATACTGGAAAATATGATTCAAAATAACTTTATTTTTTTCCATGAAGAAACTCCTCCTACAATGACTGTTGAAATGCATATGATTATCAAAGAAATGATCAGTTATTCTAAGGAGGGAATCCTGCGAAAATTGTTTATGCAAGCCAAAGTCATCAAGCTCCTCATTCTTATTTTTGAGCAATTCAATGAAAAAAGCGTGGTGGGATCATCCCCTAAAATACCTGAAACCGTAAAGAGATTTATTGATGAGAATTATCACAGAAATATCAGAGCTGAAGAAATCGGAAGACTGATTGGAATCAATCAGAATAGTATCAGAAAAGAATTTAAGGCACAGTATCATACTACAATTGCCCATTATATTTTAGAATTAAGAATGTTGAAGGCCAGAAAGCTGATTACCAATAAAGACATTATGATTAAAGAGATAGCCATCGAGTGCGGATATGAGTATATTCAGAATTTCACGCGCGCATTTAAAAAGAAATTTGGGGTATCTCCGGAAAATCTTAGAAATAATACATAGAAAAACCGCTTAAATTTTTTAAGCGGTTTATATATGTTGTTTTGCTTTGATATTACTTTTTCAGAATTCAGGTGAAAAAGCAATGACAATCAATTAATGATGATGTCCGTGATCGTTGTGAATGAAAGGTCCGTTCCCTTTAGGTTCGTTAAAAATAACCTCTACTCCTTCCTGCTCATACATTTTCTTTCTTCTGATATCTTCAGGATCGAAAGGCTTTACTTTTCCGAAATATTCTTTCAGACCTTCAGTTAACCACATTGGGATAACTAATCCGAAGAACATAAAAATACACCAGAATCCTACTAAAAACATAGTAATGAAAAATACAGTCCAAAGGAACTGGTAGAACGGCCAAAATGCTGATAAAATCGTTATCATTCTCTAAAAGATTTTAGGCAAAAATAAAGCTTTTTTCTTTTTTACACAAAAGATAAGCACTCTATTTTATTATTTATTTTAATTCTACATAGATTTTAAGGCAGTGGGACACGAAATATAAGATAATATAGTCATCTACGACCTCGTATTCTTACAGTCTCTTATTCTGATTAATGGGCAAGATTTGCAAAGAAGTCATTTCCTTTATCATCAGTAATAATGAATGCTGGGAAATCTTTTACTTCAATTTTTCTTACGGCCTCCATTCCCAGCTCTGGAAAGTCGACAACATCTACAGACACAATATTATCTTTTGCAAGAATTGCTGCAGGCCCTCCGATAGATCCAAGGTAGAACCCTCCGTATTTATTACATGCATTGGTAACATCTTTGCTTCTGTTTCCTTTTGCCAGCATAATCATGCTTCCCCCATGGCTTTGGAATTCGTCAACATATACATCCATTCTTCCGGCTGTAGTAGGCCCGAAACTTCCTGAAGCCATTCCTTCCGGTGTTTTTGCAGGTCCTGCATAATAGATAGGGTGATTTTTGAAATATTCCGGCATTGGTTTTCCACTGTCGATAATTTCTTTGATCTTAGCGTGAGCAATATCTCTTGCTACAATCAGTGTCCCGTTTAGCTTTAATCTTGTTTTGATCGGGTATTTCGAAAGTTCAGCCAAAATCTCAGGCATTGGCTTATTCAAATCAACTTCTACGGCTTCTTCCAGATGTGGTGGTGTAGCTGGTAAGAATCTTTTAGGATCTTGTTCCAACTGCTCAAGGAAAATACCTTCTTTTGTAATTTTCCCTTTGATATTTCTATCTGCAGAACAAGAGACTCCCATTCCTACCGGGCAAGAAGCTGCATGACGAGGGAGCCTGATCACTCTCACGTCGTGGGTAAGATATTTCCCTCCAAATTGTGCTCCAATAGCACTTTCCTGGCAAATTTTCTGAACCTTAGCTTCCCACTCAAGATCTCTGAATGCCTGACCGGCTTCGTTACCTTCTGTCGGAAGATGATCATAATATTTTGCTGATGCTTTTTTTACCGCTGCAAGATTTGCCTCTGCTGAAGTACCTCCGATGACCAACGCCAGATGATAGGGTGGGCAGGCAGCTGTTCCAAGATCTGAAATTCTTTCTTTGACAAATTCTTCAAGAGATTTTTCGTTCAATAAAGATTTTGTCTTTTGATATAAAAATGTTTTATTCGCAGAACCTCCTCCTTTTGTTAAGAACAAAAATTCATAATAATCTCCCTTTTTAGCATAGATATCAATCTGTGCAGGAAGGTTTGACCCTGAATTTTTCTCGTCAAACATCGTTAAGGGAACAACCTGAGAATATCTTAAGTTCCTTTTCTGATAGGTATTGTAGATTCCACGGCTTAAGAATTCACCATCATCTACTCCTGTATATACATTTTCTCCTTTTTTTCCCATTACGATTGCCGTTCCAGTATCCTGACAAGAAGGAAGGGCTCCTTCTGCAGCCACTGCAGCATTTTGTAATAAGTTGTACGCAACAAATCTGTCATTATCTGTAGCTTCAGGATCATCAATGATTCTTTTAAGGCTCTCTAAGTGAGATGAACGCAACATGAAAGAAACATCCGCCATAGCTTCTTCAGCTAATAACTCCAATCCTTTTGGATCAACCGTTAAGATTTCTCTGTCACCTAATTTTTCAACCTTTACATAGTCTGATGTAAGCTTTTTATACACCGTATCATCTTTCTGAATCGGATACGGATCCTGATATCTAAAGTCCATTCAATTTTTGTTTGTGCAAAAATACGGCTTCCGTAAAAAACATGAGTAAAATCAGTGATTTCCATTGATATTTATAATGATTATAAATTGTGGATTTCTCCGGTTATGAGTAACTTTATAAAAATTTCAATCACAATGAATTACAGAATAGAAAAAGACACCATGGGAGAGGTGCAGGTACCTGCTGATAAACTTTGGGGCGCACAAACGGAACGTTCCAGAAATAATTTTAAAATCGGTCCCGAAGGTTCTATGCCTCATGAGATTATAGAGGCATTTGCCTATCTTAAGAAAGCTGCGGCTCATACCAACACAGATCTTGGTGTACTTCCTGCTGAGAAACGAGACATGATTTCTAAAGTTTGTGATGAGATTCTGGAAGGAAAATTGAATGATCAGTTTCCTTTGGTAATCTGGCAAACGGGTTCCGGAACTCAATCGAACATGAATGTCAATGAAGTTATTTCAAACAGAGCTCATGTCAACAACGGCGGCACATTAGGTGAAAAATCAGAAATTCACCCTAATGATGATGTCAATAAGTCTCAGTCATCCAACGATACTTATCCTACGGCTATGCACATTGCCGCCTATAAAAAAGTAGTTGAAGTAACGATTCCTGCTGTTGAGAAGCTAAAACATACGCTTGCTGAAAAATCAAAAGCTTTCAAAGATGTTGTAAAAATAGGGAGAACACACCTGATGGATGCTACTCCATTGACTCTTGGACAAGAGTTTTCGGGGTATGTGGCACAATTGGAATTTGGCTTAAGAGCTTTAAAAAACACATTACCTCATCTTTCTGAGCTGGCCTTAGGAGGAACAGCTGTTGGAACGGGACTTAATACACCCAACGGCTATGATGTAAAAGTAGCAGAATACATTGCGAAGTTTACCAATCTTCCTTTGGTTACAGCTGAAAATAAGTTTGAAGCACTTGCTGCTCATGATGCAATCGTAGAGAGCCATGGAGCATTGAAGCAACTTGCTGTATCCTTATTCAAAATCGCTCAGGATATCAGATTATTGGCATCAGGACCACGTTCCGGGATCGGAGAAATTCATATTCCTGAGAATGAACCGGGATCTTCGATCATGCCGGGAAAAGTAAATCCTACTCAAAATGAAGCTCTGACTATGGTTTGTGCTCAGGTTTTAGGCAATGACACCACGATCTCATTTGCAGGAACACAAGGAAACTACGAACTGAATGTTTTCAAACCGGTAATGGCGTATAATTTCCTTCAGTCTGCTCAATTGATTGCTGATGCTTGTATTTCGTTCAACGATCATTGTGCGGTTGGTATCGAACCAAACTATGAAAGAATTAAAGAACTCGTTGACAAATCTCTAATGCTTGTCACTGCTTTAAATACACATATCGGATATGAGAACGCAGCAAAAATTGCAAAAACAGCTCATAAGAACGGAACTACTCTGAAAGAAGAAGCCATTAATCTTGGGCTGCTAACTTCTGAGCAGTTTGATGAATGGGTAAAACCGGAAGATATGGTGGGAAGCCTCAAATAACACTAACGTACTGCCTGTATTACAATTACAGAAAAAGAGATTATTCCAGAAATAGTCTCTTTTTTTTATTTTCAAGCAGCAATAACTATAAAAATTTATAAAAAATACAATCAAATATTCATCATAATATAATTATTGCTAAATTTAAATTAAAAATAAAAACTAAAACAAGAATATATGAAAATTCGTTTATCAAAATGGTTTATCTTAAGAAAAACCCATCTCCTACTTCTCTTTATGTGTACAATGAACACCTTATTGTATGCACAAAAAGTATATGTAAGCAGCCAAAACAACCAAATTTATGGGCCATGTGGCGGCTGCTCCGTTGATAATCCTCAGAATATTGTGGGACCTGATGAAAGCAATTACACCTCCATGATAATTCCTCTGGGACTTGGGGCAAGGATTGAACAAACCCTTATTTTCCCGTCTGTAAAAACGCATACGAAAGTTGCAATTGGTATAGGAACCAATATTTCTGGTTTATCGGTTCAATTATTGGCAGGTGTTTCCATAGAAACTTTTAACGGGAATACCTCAAACAACGATTATAGAATCGTTAATAATGAAATGCTTAAAATCGGGCTTACAGGCATCAATTCAAGTAAAGGAACTATAGAGTTTATTACTACAAAACCTTATGATCGTGTCAGAATAAGTTTAAATGCAGGACTATTAAATCTGAACGGAGGACTTAATCTCTATTATGCCTATCAGCTGGATAACAGAGTGTATGCAAGCAGTGAAACACATATTGCCTACTCTGAAAGCTGCAACAACTGTAGTGTTCAAAATCCCCAAAATGCAGTTGGGCCCAATGAAAATGACCATTCTACATTAACGATTAGTACTTATGGAAACGTAAGAAATATTCAGCAGACTCTTTTTTTTCCTACAACCAGAACTTTCACTAAACTTGTGATCGGTGTTGGAAGTGACAATAAGCCTATCAGCCAAATTATAAAAGACAGAACTTTTATCCGAACAATAACGGAAGATGATGGAACAGCAGAACCAATTGTCGATCAACTTAAAGTAGATCCACAAAATCCTAATCGGGGTATCATAGAATGTATTACGTCATTGCCTTATAAAGGAGTCAGATTCTGGCTGCATGGCATCAACGAATCTAACACTGGATATTATGTTGATGACTTAAAAATCTACTATGCATATCAGGAAGAACTTAGTCTTGATGCATGTAAAAACGTTCCTTATGATCCGTTTTACTATTTTTCTTTTAATGGAAATACCAATAGTACGAAATTCGGATTCAATCTTCATCCATCAATCCTTTTTCCTGAATTTAAAAATAATATAGCATGTCAGCAAGGTCTCACCTCAACAACGTCACCTTATGCCCTCGAGAGTCCGGACATTCCGCAATCTCTTTACACCGGAGACATTACTGTTGCATTCTGGGCTAATATAAGACCTGGCGACCCACTTATTCCAGATCCTAATGATCCGGGCGAATATCTTCCCCCTACAAAGCCACAACCTTATCTCAAATTAGAGGCTTTTGGTGAGAAGTTTCACATGGATTCCAAACACCTTATGATTGGTGAAGAATTTGATGGCGGACAAATTAGCCAGCCTGGCGGATATGCCCACTATGTTTTAGTCCTGAAAGCAAATGGAGATATAGATAACGCATGCATCTATGTAAACGGGCAATTGGGTGGTGACTCTATTGATGAAAACGGAGCGTGCACCCTATGGACACAGGAAAAGCGAATTAATCACAAAAAAATCAAAATTGCTCTTGACCGGGCAGATATTGATGAGCTGATTATTTACAATAAAGCCCTCAATGAAAGTGAAATACGCCTGCTTTACCATTCTTATAATATCAGTCAAAATAATGCATCTATCATATCAACATCATTATCAAACAAAACACAACCGATTACCCTTCCGGAGAAAGACATTCTCACCTTATCTCCTAACCCAACTACCGGAAACATTACCTTCAGTGGAAATATTTCTTTAGAGGGTGCTGAAATTTTTGTGAGTGACACCTTCGGAACAGAGGTATTCCGTACCAAAGTAAAATCAAAAATTCTGGAGCTTCCTCAAAGGTTACCAGGCGGAGTTTATATCCTTACCCTTCAGACGAAAGATAAAAAAATATTTACCCGTAAAGTTTTTTTGACAAGGTAAATCACCCCCCTTTTTGTTTCTGATGTTTTCCACTTAAAATTAAAGACCCGTCTTACTACTGTATGACGGGTTTTTATAATATATTGCACCATTTTTACCATCCCAATGCAAGTCCAAAAATCAACGCTTTATCACTTTCAAAGCGTCCATCTTTAAAGAAATTTCCAAAATCTTTTTTAACGAAAACACTGAAATCACCATAAGATACTGTAAGCTGACCGCCATAAATAAAAGGATTTACCTGATAATTTTCCCGTTCTCTCTGGCTGATTCCTTCTCCTTTTATGATATTATTCGTTGACATTCTGACTCCCCCATACACATTAGCTCCTACCTTAAATCCTTTATCATATTCTCTGTATTGAATGTCCAATCCAGCATTTTTTAATTTCGAAAAATTATATTGTACACCTACCGGTACCATAATATATCCTGTTCTCAGTTTACTTTTACTAAGATTTTTATCAAATTTCTCGAGATAAACATCAGCGTTGGCATCTTTTGTAAAGAACATATTATTTTCAACATTTAAAGTTCTCCAGGAAAATCCAATTCCGGAAATTAATCCCCAGGGACTGGTTCTGCTAAACTGACAGTTCAATTTGAGTCCAAATTCCAGATTTCCTGCATAGCCCAGGTTTTTATCAAGACTATTATCTGTCTTTGAGTTGGTAAGATTCATAATTCCATAAGAGATATAGCCTGTAATGTTTTTGGTAGGACGAAACTTTTTCAAAAGTTTTTCTCTCAGTTCTTCTTTGGAAGTAACATCATTATTCAGAAGAGAATATCTTACCTGTTTTTGAATAACATCATCCATGTCAAAACCAAGACTTTCAATTCTCTGATCTATTTTCAGTGAATAACGGGAAGCGATCTCGGCCTTTTGTTTATTAAACTCAGCTTTATCAAGGTTTTGTCCCTGAGCAATCAAGAGCTCTTCTTCCATCAACTTCTTTTCTTCTTTAATGATGGCATCTATTTTTCTTGCATATTCATCAACTTTTTCCTTTACAATAGGACTTACCTCCGTATCTTCTTTTGAAGGAAGATTAAATTTGAAAGGTTTTCTTTGTGCATATACAGATCCGGATATAAGGCATACGAACCCCAGCATGATAATTTTATTAATCATAGTATTGTTTTTTGTTCTTTATAAAAATTTATTATCTCCCGTTCAGATCGATAGTGGCGACCTTACTTTCTTTGGTTTTCTCAATCACATCCTTGTGTTCTACAGAAAAAAGCAGGGTTTCAGGGTCTACATATTTTTTCTTCTTCACCGGAGCTTTTACAGTATCCGCCTGCGCTATAATTTTTGTTTGAGGATAGGGTATATTGATGGTTTTTTTATCTAAAACCGGTTCTTTAGAAACAAGCTTTTGATCAATCGCAGGAACAGGAGAAATGATATTTTCTTTTGTTTCCTCTGGTCCCTTATTTTTTATAATTTCATTCTTATTTTCTTCCACAGCCAACGGGCTATCTTTATGATCAGGTATGACGGACTGTTGCGGAGCAGAAGGTTTATTTTCTTCTTTCGCAATTTTTGAAGAATTATCTACTGAGGTTTCTCCGGAAAAAAACAAAATACTACTTAATCCCAAAACCATGATAAGGCAGGCAGCCCCTAAAAACCAGCCCGTTTTTGATGATGACCGATTTTTGCCTCCTTGTTGCTGTATTTCTGACCACAGATCCCTTGAGGGTTCAATTTCTCTCTTTTCCATCTGTTTTTTGATCTGCAACTCAAGATTATCTTTAGACATGTTCATTTTTCAATTTTTTTTGTTGTTGAAAGTAAATCTTTCTTAATTTCTCTTTGGCTCTGAACAGCTGAGTTTTACTTACTGCAACAGAAATTTGCAAAGCATCGGCAATTTCCTGATGTGAATACTCTTCAAGAACATAAAGATTAAAAACCATTCTATAGGCATCCGGGAGCTGGCTCAGAAGTTCCTGTGCATTAAAATCAAAATCAATTTCAGGGTTATCACTATCATCATAAAAAGACAGATTGACTTCATCGAGGTAAAAAACCGTTTTATGGCTTTTGATAAAATTCAGGCATTCATTGACAACAATTCGTCTTGCCCAACTTTCAAGATTAGCTTCTCCCCTGAAGCTTTCAATATGTTTAAAGATTTTACAAAATGCCTTGATAAGACAATCTTCAGCCTGATACAGATCATTTACATAGCTTTTGCTTACACTTAGAAATCTTTTTACATTTTGTTCATAGAAAAGTTTTTGTGCCACCGGATCTTGTTTTTTCAGACGGCTCAACAAATCATCTTTTTTATTTCTGAACAAAAGCTTCATTCTTATATTGTTTCTATTATTAAAGACAATGAATAGTAAAAAAGGTTACACAAAAAAATATTTTTTTTGAATTATATGCTTGAAATGGTTTTTTTAAAAAAATCCCGCACATCACTCAGTATATTTAAAAGTCTAAAAATCAAATTTTTAACAGCTTAGTTTGCATTTTTTTCATACATTAGAGATCTAAAAATTAAAATCCAAAACCATGAAAAATTTGAAAAAAGTAAACCGAAATCATTTAAAACAGGTTCTTGGAGGGAACTCTGCATTTACATGCTCCGGAAGGCTACAATATCTTGTTGCTTTTAACGGGTATTATGCCTGCTGTAAAGAAGAAGTGCAAAACCCTTGCTCAACGACGGTCATGTGCCTGCTTCCCATAGGAATGTGTGAGTAAAAAATTGAAAAGGTCAGAACATATAATTTCTGACCTTTTTATTATTACAGGGTTACGTTCGGCTCTTCTATTTCAGGAGCAGATGAAACCTGCTCTGCAAAGTAATATTCGAGATCTTTCAAAGTTTCAGGGTTGGTCTGAATATCTTTTACCAACCTCCCTTTGTTTACCACTACAATTCTGTTGCATACTTCTGTGGTATGTGATAGATCGTGGCTGGAAATAAGGAAGGTCACGCCATCCTGCTTTGACAATTCCTTGATTAAATTCTTAAGCTTGATTTGAGTAGACGGATCAAGATTGGCAAAGGGTTCATCAAGAATGATAATTTCCGGATGTCCAATAATGGCACCCACTATCCCTACTTTTTTCTGATTTCCTTTTGAAAGATCACGGATATATTTTCCTGATGCAAGAATTTCACCATTGAAAAAATCATGAAACGGTTTTAAAAATTCATCTACAGAAGCTTTATTCTGCCCTCTCAGCTCTCCAATGAAATAAAAGTATTCTTCAGGGGTAAGATACCCTATCAAAAAGGAATCATCCACAAAAGCTGAAACTTTATTTTTCCAGACTTCAGACTCGTTCACTTTAATTCCGTCAATGCTCACTGAGCCTGTGGTTGCCTGGATAAGATCAAGCATTAAGCTGAAAAGGGTTGTCTTCCCTGCTCCATTGTTCCCTACCAGACCAAATGTTTCTCCATTGGGAATTTCAAGATGCTCAATAGTAAGAACGGTTGCTGTTCCGTATGTTTTGGATAAATTATTGATATTGATCATGATTTAAGCTTTATTTTTAAACGCCTCAAGGGTGCTGTATTTTTCTCTTTTATAATGTTTTACGATGATTTCGAAAATCTTCTCCCTCAATAGAAAACCGGCAAATCCTAATACGGCAATACTTACCACTCCGGCAGCCATTCCAAAGAAATATTTCGCAACCGCAAATACAGCCATTGGAAGTAACATTTTGGGAATTAGCAAAAGCATAGAAACCATATTAAAACTGTTTTTCTGTCCTAATCTTTTCTCCTTTGAGTTGAGATCGATCTGGCTTTTATTAAATGCTCCGGACCAAAGGGTAAATTGGGAATTGACGCCAATATTATACAACCCTGCAGCAAAGAAAGTAATATAGACCTCCCATCCGAAATAGGTATAAAACAATGCTACAATAATAGAAACGGCTGTCATAATGTTCATGAGCCACCATTTAGCTTTTAAATATTCTTTATACGGAACATTCAATGTCATCATCAAAGGATAATAGGAGCTATCGAAAGCCGGAACCCGCTGTCCGAATAAAAATTGAAATCCACCGGTTACAAAAAGCCCCATGAACATCATCATAGCCGGAGTTTTATATAGAGATGAAGAAAACATCAGCAATCCATAGAACAGGAACATGAAACTCCCAAAAAGTATTCCTTTGGTTACTTTGTTTCGTCTCAACATTTTAATATCATTATTGATAAATGTACCGATTGCTCCATATTTATTTAAAAATGCAATATTTTCTGTCTTTCCGATTGTTTTCTTAGCTTCAAGTCCCTGATCCAGATAAAATTCTTTCCGGATATATCTAAAACAAAGCATCCACAAACCGGCAAATAAAACCAGAGGGATCAATGCAAAGTAATAGGAATCATAAAAGCCGTAAAAAAACAGTTCCGAATAAGACAGAATAGGAATAATATTATAGTATCCCAAAGCCCCCAGTATTACACAGGTTATTCCCGCAACAACTGCTATAGTTTCTCTATCATTAAAGAAAATATTCAAAAAGCTGTTCAGATAAAACAAGCAGGAAATGCCTGCAAACCATACAAGAACTCCGGGGAGACTATACCCTTTAAACAGAAGAATACATGAAAAAGTAAAAAAGAAGAGGGAATTCAACCAGCTAAATGCGGATAAGAAAGTTTTTACCAGCATATAATTGACCAATGTATTCTTCCTGATGTTTAAGGTGAGAAATGGTTTTATATTCTGGGTGGGTATCTCCTGCCAGAGATATTTTAGGGCAAGGTCGATGATCCAGGCGACAATTAAAAATTTAGAAACAACTTTTAACGGATCCTGATGCATTTTCTCTTCTGCAAAGAAATAGATAAGAAAGGCTCCTCCTGCAAGACACCCCATAAAATAGAGAATCCCGATAAACCGAAGGATTTTCATGGTGAGATTGATCCCTAAAGAAGTACCACGGAAGAAGCTTTTTATTTCAAGCCTAAGGAACTTTAGAAACATAAGTTAGTTTTTTACATTAGTCAATACAATGCAAAATATGTTACAATCTTTTACCCAATTAATTCTTTTGCCTGTGCTAAGGCTGCTTCCGTAATTTTGCTTCCTGAAAGCAGTTGGGCAATTTCGTTCAGTTTTTCTGTCTCACTTAAAGGAATGATCGTGGATTGGGTTTTCCCTGCAATATCCTGTTTCACTACCTTATAGTTGTCATTTCCTTTTGCAGCAACCTGTGCAAGGTGGGAGATCACGATTAATTGCATATCCTGAGACATTTGCCGCATGAGATTTCCGATCTCTTCAGCTACTTTCCCTGAAACTCCGGTGTCGATTTCGTCCAGGATAAGAGTTGGTAGCTCGTCACTTTCTGCAATAATTTTCTTTACAGCAAGCATTACTCTTGATCTTTCACCTCCTGAGATAGCGGTCTGAATAGGTTTCAAGGGAAATCCTGAGTTCGCCTGAAACAAAAGCTGTATATTTTCTTTCCCGAACGAATTAAATTCGGATGCCTCCTGAAGCTCTATATCAACTTTAGCTTTTTCGAGGCCCAGTTTTTTCAGAAGGGATTCTGCCTTTTTAATAAAAACAGGAATACTTTTTTTTCTATTTATTGAAAGTGTATCAGCAAGAGCCTGAAGAGTTTTCTCCTTTTCAGCGATGTTTTCTTCGGTTTCTATGATCTGTGCCTCCAGTTCTGAAGCTCCTCTCTGGTCACCGGCAAGTTCATTTCTAACGGCGATCAATTCGTCAAGATCGGAAACATTGTGTTTGAGAAATAATGAATTGATTTTATTATTTAACTCAGTAAGGTAAATCAGATTTTCCGGGTTGATCTCCACCTTTTCAGCTTCTGTTTCCAACTCAGAAATAATATCCTTCAGCTCAACAAAAGAAGTTTCCAGTCTTTCATTCAGCTCTGCAAAACCGGTAGAAACTTCAGCGATTTTAGAAAGCTTAGCTTTGGCTTCATTAAAAAAGGAAAGAATTCCGATTTCCTCCTGATGGAATCTTGCTAGGATCTGGCCAACATTTTCAGAAATCATGCCCGCATTTTCCTGAATGGATAGTTGATTCTGAACCTCTTCAAAATCTACATCATCCAGTTTTAATTCTTCCAACTCATTGAGCAAAAACTCTTTATAGTCACTTTCTTTGGTAGTCTCTGAAAGTTGCGTCTTTAATTTTTTAAGTAAGACTTTCAACGTCTGGAAATCTGAAAACTCCTGTTGGTAGTTTTCAATGCGTTTTTTATTCTCTGAAAGTCCGTCAATAATTTTAAACTGATATTCTGAGGTGAAAAGATTAGACGTTTCAAATTGAGAATGAATATCAATTAATTGAGATGAGAGCTCTTTAAGGACATCCAATGTTACCGGAACATCATTGATGAATGCTCTGGATTTCCCTGAAGGAAGAATTTCCCGTCTTATAATCGTTTGTAATTCATAATCCAGGTCATTTTCGATAAAGAATTTTTTAAACTGATTATTAAGGTTAAATTCAGTTTCAACAATACTTTTCTCCTCTGCTTTAGATATTGATTTCACATCAGCCCTTTCTCCTAAAATAAGTCTGAGAGCTCCTAAAATAATAGATTTACCTGCTCCTGTTTCCCCGGTTATTACCTGTAAACCGTTTTTCAGTGATACCTCTAGAGTATCAATTAAGGCAAAGTTTTTAATGTAAATTCTCGAAAGCATTGATCAATGACTGGTTACTTTAAATGCAAATATAGAACTTTAAGAGTGAGGATTCAAGAGTAGAAAAACAGAGTCTCTACACTTTCCATTTATTCCACTTATTATCAATATTTTTTGGGGAAAGAATGATCATGGTTTGTTTTAAATCATTAAGAATAATCCCTCCGTTATTTCCTGAGTTGAAAATATTAAAAATCTCATCACTTTTACCATCCATAAACAGGTTGAAAAAGTAACTCTGCTGGAAAGAATTTTCATACATTTTCAGCTGCATCAGCGCATCGAAAATTACTTTTTTAGCGGCAGTCTGGTCCTGATTGAAAAGATTATCCATCCCGGCTCTGTGGTAAGTATAGATTGTTGAACGAAGCTGACTCCAGTTAGGATTCATGATTTCATTTATCAGTATCGAACGACTTCGTGGTTCATTAATCGTATTCCATCCGTCATAGTTTCTGTTCTGAGAATTCTGGGCGATCTGCTGGGCTTTTGAAAACCACTGGGAACCTCCCATAGCCTGAAAACTATCTGCGTCATATCCCAAAATCATATATACATAAAAGCTGATAATATCGGTAAGGTTCTTACCGGAAAACTGTCTTTCATTAAAAATAAGATTCTCATTTTCAACATATTCAAAAGACATCCTTTGATCCTGTAAATTGAGTAAGGGAGATTCATAAGTTGTATTGAAAACAGGACGCACAGCCTGAATCACAATTGACCCCTGATACCTGTTACCGTCTTTTCCTGAGATAACAAGGGCAAAACCACATTTAATCTTTTCAAAATTCTGGAGTTTTTTACCTGTCCAGCTGGTATTATTTATAAAGTCGCGAAGACTCTTTTCCAAAGATTTATAGGCTTGCTGATTACTTCCCCCCAACTGTTGGGAATTTACCTGCACTGTCGCCAGAAGCTCCTGAGAAAATCCCGAAGTATATATGAAAAACAGAAAAAATAAACTTATAATTTTTTTCATTGTCTTATTAATAATTGAGAACGGAAATTTATTAAAATTATTTTAAAAGTTGAGATTCTACAAAATTGAGAATATCTTTTGCTACACTATCTTTTGATTTAAGATCAAATTCCTTCTTTTCGGTCTTCGTAAATATTTTGATTTTATTCGTATCATTCTTAAAACCGGCTCCTTCATCACGTAAAGAATTTAAAACAATCATATCCAGGTTTTTCTTTTCCAGCTTTCCTTTGGCATTTTCTTCTTCATTCTGGGTTTCCAGAGCAAAACCTACCAAAAATTGATGGGTTTTCTTTTCGCCCATTGTTTTAAGGATGTCCGGGGTTTTAACCAGTTCAATGGTAAGGTTGTCATCATTTTTTTTGATCTTTTCCTTTGCTACTTCTTTTGGTGCATAGTCTGCTACTGCTGCACTGGCAATTCCGATATCAATTCGGTCATAAAACTCAAATACTTTTGCGAGCATTTCTTTTGCAGAAGTTACTTTGTGCAATTCTATATTTTGATTGTGAAGCGTTTGCGAGCTTGGTCCTGAAATCAAAATAACTCTGGCCCCTCTTCTGGCTGCCTCTTCAGCTAAGGAAAACCCCATTTTCCCTGAAGAATGATTCCCGATAAACCTTACGGGATCAATGGCTTCATAAGTAGGTCCTGCAGTAATTAAAACCGTTTTTCCTTCAAGAGTTCCCGAGTGAGTATTTTCGGTGAAATAATGTTCAATGGTACTAAAAATGGTAGCAGGTTCTGCCATTCTTCCCTGTCCGATAAGTCCACTGGCCAATTCTCCACTTTCCGCAGGAATGATGGTGTGTCCAAAACTTTCTGCGCCCTCAAGATTTCTCTTTGTGGAAGGATGTACATACATATCCAGATCCATCGCCGGAGCAATAAATACCGGGCATTTTGCTGACATATAGGTTGCAATGACCAGGTTATCACACATCCCGTGAATCATTTTAGACAAAGTATTGGCAGTACAGGGAGCAACAATCATGACATCAGCCCATAAGGCCAACTCAACGTGGCTGTTCCAGGTTCCGTTATCACCATAAAAATCTGAATACACCGGCTTTCTGGATAATGTAGACAAGCTTAGCTTTGTTACAAATTGTTCAGCATCAGGGGTCATAATGACTTGCACTTCGGCTCCTCCTTTTACGAAATCCCTTATCAGGAAATGAATTTTATATGCCGCAATGCCTCCTGAAACGGCGATCAGTATTTTTTTACCGGAAACACTCATTTAGTTTTAATTTTTGAAATACTAAAATACTTATTTTTTCCCATAATCAGGCTTTAAAACAGCAAAGGTCATAAAAGAACCTATTCTTTTATGACCTTAATTTATTAAAAAACAAAAAAATTACTTTCTGTCTTCTGTTTTTCTGAAATAGATATCTTCATTCAACCATTCTTCAATGGCAATAGAAGTAGGTTTCGGAAGTTTTTCGTAATGTTTAGAGATTTCAATTTGCTCTCTGTTTTCGAAAACTTCTTCTAATGTAGAATTGTGAACAGCAAATTCATCCAATTTGTTGTGAAGTTCCGTACGGATCTCCGCATTGATTTGCTCTGCTCTCTTTCCCATGATAACAATAGCCTCATAGATAGAACCTACTTTATCTTCAATCTTATCCTTGTCGTAAGTAATCGTATTTACTTCTGCTTTTGTATCTTTTACACTCATTTTGAGAAAATTATTTTTATTTTAAGATGGCAAATTTACGAATTATCTTTGAATTTTGAAAGTCGCTGCAGGTGGAGGGGTCTTAAGTGCTGCACTATCCCTCTGCATCTGCTTTGCCTGCTTTTCGTTACTGATCTGATCTTTGATTTGCTGATCTGTTTTTGTCTTATCAGCTACTTTAGCAGCCTCTCTTTTTTGTCTTTCCGTCAAAGCAGCTATTCTTGCTTCTGTTTGCTTTTTAACGACAACAAAGTCTTTCTTTTCCTTTTCAAGCTTTGCTCTCAGATCTGAAGCCGTCTTGGCATATTCTGTATTCGGAAGTTCCTTCTCTACCAGTTTTGTATAAGTAAGAGCACTTTCAATACGCTCGTCTTTAAGACTGTATACAGATTTTGCAGCCAGTTCGTAACGGGACTTCATGATATAATCATAAATTTTCGGACGAAGTTTTGTACTTGGAAAATCTTCCAAGACATTTTCTAAGGCTACACTGGCAGCTTTAAACTCTCCCATCTTGAAATATTGTCTTCCATTCTCATAAGCCTTAAATTCTAATTTGTAAGACAATTCATCAATAAGCTGGGTAATATTTTTAGATCTTTCAGAATTAGGATAATTCGTCAGGAAGTCCTGAAGCTCATTAATAGCCAATTCTGTACTGGTTTGATCAAGATTATAATCCATAGATCCTTCATAATAACAAAGTGCCGACATATACGCCGCTTCTTCTGCTCTCGGATCTTTCGGAAAGTTTACTGCAAAATTTTTAAATTGGTGCCCTGCCAGCTTATAACTCTTATCATAGTAGTTGGCATAAGCGGTATTGAATCCTACATTAGGGAAATCATCCGTTCCTGCTACAAGATTGGCAAGCCTGTCATAAAGAGCCAATGCATTTTTCCAATTTTTTTTAGCAAAGTTATCATTCGCTGCCTTTAAGATAAAATCTTTATCAGCACTCTTCATTGCTTTTTCCTGGCGACTAACACATGAAGCGACCACTGCTACAGCAAAAAGACCTAAAATATATTTTTTCATATAAAAAATTCAACAGTTTTCGGATTATACAGCCGATTTACTAATTTGCAAAAATATAACTTTTTTGTCAATAGATTTTTTTTTATGAATATTTAACGTAATTTTAGTCTGCAGCGTATCCCAAAATTGCAAAAACACTCAATAAAAGATTCATTCTTACTTTTTTCTCGGCTTCTTTTGTGTACGTTTCTTCGTTTTTACTTGGAACGTAAAGCTCATAAAAATTTTTATTTCTGATCACAAATAAGGTAGATCCGATAATCATCGTAAGAATATCTTCTGGCTTTGGGGTAAAGGTGAAGACACCGGAAGCTACTCCTTTTTTAATCACTTCATCCAGTTTTTTCACAAATAACTGATAGAAATCTAAAAGTTCATCTTTTAAATTCTCGGTATGGCGTAATTCCTGAGTGACAAACCCATGGAAATAATTGTATTTAAATAATTGGGAAACGATATATTTAATCATTTCACGCATCTGCATTTCAGGCTTCCCATCTTTGATTGTATCGGCAAATTCGGAGAAATTTTCTCTGGTTTTCAGTACCCGATACTGATAAAGGTAAGACATCATTTTTTCTTTTGAACCAAAGTAATAGGAAATCATTGCGACATTGATATTTGCCTTCGAGCAGATATCTCTTACAGAAGTTCCTTCATACCCTTTTTTTGCGATCAGCTCTTCCGCAATGTCGAGTATGTGAATCTGTTTTTCTGTAAATTTTTTTTTCATAAAGTGTAGTTTGAGTAAAGTTAAGAAATTTTTAACACATTTATAAACGTTTGTTTAATAATTTTCTATTAATTAGAAATAATATTACTTTTGATTATGGAGTTTTTTGATTTTCACCATCATAAAATAGATGTCATAAACGGAATTTACAATTTAAACATTTCAGAAGTTCCGCCAGATATCTCTTATTCTATTGGCATTCATCCTCATGACATTGATCTTTATACGATTGAAAAGCAGCTAAACTGGATGAGAGATACAATGAGTGAAAACTGTTTTGCCATTGGTGAATGCGGCTTAGATTCATTGGTCCCGGTTGACCAGAAAATTCAGGAAAAAGTTTTTTTAGAGCAAATCAGGATTTCCAATGAAGTTAAAAAACCTATGATCATACATTGTGTCAGAAAATTTTATGAAGTTATTTCTTTTAAAAAGAAAGCTGAGCAAGCCATGATTATACATGGTTTTAATAAAAAAAAACAAATTGCGGATGATCTTCTCGCTCATAATTTTTACCTGAGTTTTGGAAAAGCTGTTTTGTATAATCTATCTTTGCAGGATATTTTAAAAAATACTCCAACGAACAGGATATTTTTAGAGACTGACAATGAAGATTTTAACATCGAAGAATTGTATCTAAAGGTTTCAGAATTGAAAGGAATTTCTTTGGAACGACTCAATGAACAAATTGTAGAAAATTTACACACAATAAAAAATGGATAAATACTGGCTGGAAAGAACGGAACTCCTCATTAAAGAAGAAGGTTTGGAAAAATTGAATAAAGCAACTGTTCTTGTTGTAGGATTAGGAGGTGTGGGTTCCTTTGCTGCTGAGTTTTTAGCTAGAGCCGGCGTAGGAAGTATGACCATAGTAGACGGTGATACGGTAGATATTACGAATGTAAACAGACAACTTCCTGCTTTACGGTCAACTGTTGGAAAACATAAAGTAGAGGTTGTTGCGGAAAGACTTTTAGACATTAATCCTGATCTTACATTAACGAAAATCAATGAGTTTCTGAATCCTGAAAGAATGGATGAAGTACTAGATTCGGCACCGTTTGATTATGTCTTGGATTGTATAGACAGTGTAACTCCAAAATTGAGCTTAATTATTTCGGCTAAAAGAAAAAAAATAAAGGTGATAAGCTCCATGGGAGCAGGTGGAAAGACTGACCCAAGTAAGGTGATGGTAAGAGACATCAGCAAAACCGAACATTGCCATCTTGCAAGGCAGATAAGAAAAAGGCTGAGAAAAGTAAAAATAGACAAAGGGGTACGTTGTGTTTTTGCTAATGATATTCAGGATGAGGAAAGCCTGAAAATGACAGACGGAACAAATTACAAAAGATCCTTTTATGGAACGATTAGCTATATGCCTGCAATTTTTGGGCTATATGCCGCTGCTGAAGTGATCAATCATTTAGTGAACAAAGATTAATGCAAAATTTCAAATATTCCAGCCCTGAAAAACTCAAAAAAAAGATTGAGATCAGTTTACTTTTTGAAAAAGGTAAATGGAGAACATCCGGAAATCTGAGAATAATTGTTCTAAAAGATAAACCGACACTCCCTATAGAAGAAGGTAAATTTGGTGTTTCTGTCTCTAAAAGATACTTTAAGAAAGCAGTTCACAGAAACCGTGTAAAGAGACTTCTTAGGGAATGCTATCGCCTGCACAAAGATCTTTACAGAGAAGCTTTTGGTGAAAAAACTCTTGGCATGTTATTCTGGGTTTCTCCGGAACTGCCTCAAAAGTTTCAGGATGTGGAAGCTCAGTTTATCAAACTTTGTGAATCACAAAAGAAATAATTATTCTTTAATATAATAGTTAACAATTTACCAATAAAACAACTGGCAATCCAAATCTCATGGGTTGTTTATCATTTCACATACTTTTTGTACTTTTAAGGGAAACAATAAATCTGAAAATTAATTATGTTAGACAACGTTCCCTACTTTTCGTATATCATCAGTGCATTTATTGGTATTGGCTTGGCGGCAGCCACAGGTTTCAGGGTCTTTCTCCCCATGTTCTTTGTAAGCCTGGCCTCTTACTTTCACTGGATTCCCATGAACGCCGAATTTGAGTGGCTTTCAGGTTTACCAACTCTGATCACAACAGGAATTGCAACAGTGGCTGAAATTCTGGCGTATTATATTCCTTTCATAGATCACCTATTAGATACCGTTTCCATTCCTTTGGCTACTGTAGCGGGATCTTTGTTGTTCGCAAGTCAATTTGCAGAGCTGGGAACTTTTCCACAGTGGGCATTGGCCTTAATTGCAGGCGGGGGAACCGCTGCCACTATCAGCTCCGGATTTGCAGGAATACGTGCCGCTTCTACCGCTACAACAGGAGGGCTGGGAAATTCTGTAGTAGGCACTACTGAAACTGCAGGAGCTGGAATTATGTCTATTTTAGCAATGGCGATGCCGGTTATTGCAGCTATTTTTGCAGTTATATTATTAATTCTTGTTGTTATATATGGGCGGAAAGCCTGGAGGAAATTAAAAGGTAATAAAAAAATTGCTGATCATTCATAAATAAAAAAAGGTGTAGTCTGATTACTACACCTTTTTCCTAGTTTTTGCTTCTGAAATCTTTTATTTCCTGAATTTTGGATGTAAAGTGTTCCTTTTTGTCAGGATTTTTCTTGATTAATATTTCAAATGCTTTGATCGCTTTGGTATATAATTTCTGTTCAAAATAGAGATTGGCTAATGTTTCAGTCATCAGGTGGGAAATATCATCATTTTTCTCTTTAATGACATAGGAACTCTCTTCTTTTAATTGACTGATCTTAGGATTATTTTCGATAAAAGTTTCAATCGCTTTTTCTTTGATAACCTCTTTTTCTTTTTCAATTTCGTCTGTTCTGTCAATCTTCAGCCAGCTTTGCCATGTATTGATAAAGCCGGGAACATTACTGTCCGCCAGAGATTGAGTATTTTTCATGGCTACTTCCTGCACCTTTTCGTTTTCTACAGGTTCTTCTTTGTTCTCTGTCTTTTTTCCTTCAACGTTTAAAGTCGAAATATCTGTACTAAAGAATGAAACATTCATTACAGGAGCTTCCTCTTTTGAAGTTTGCTTATCAGAAACCACTTGTACTTCTTCAGTATTTTCTGCAGTTTCTTCTTCTGTCTCCGGGTTTTCTTCGGATACAGGAACAAGATTTTCTTCAGCAGAGTGGTCTTCACTAGCAACAGGTTCTTCAGTCTGAGGGGTCTCCTCCTTAGTATTTGACAGTACTTCAGGATCTTTTTCTTCAGCAGAAATCGTTGCTGCAGGAGCTAAAACTTCTGCAGATTTATTGATTAAAGAATCAGGTACATTAGCCTCAACACTCATCGGCTTCCAGGCAGATTGCACTTCAACCTGAGGTACATCTTCCTGTTTTTCAACAATTGATAATACAGGTTCATCAGAAGGCTCCTGAAGCGCAATATTTATTTCTTCTGATGGTTCTGATTTTATTTCTTCAACCTCCGGCTTCGGAGATTCTTCTTTCTCAGTTGACCAGAAATGAAAGCTTTGAGTGTCTGCAAAACTGATTTCATGATCTTCTACTAATTCCGGCTCTTCCTGTTCTACCTGAGGAGCAGATTTAGTTTCTTTCATCTTTTTCTCAACTTCTTCAATCAGACGCCTCATTTCATCTTCATGTTTATTGGTATTGGGTTGAGAAACGTCAGCTGTTTCAGTAACTTCTTCACTATTTACCTGCATTTTTACTTCAGGTAAAAACTCTTCGGTACGGTGGAAGCTCAATTCCGCATCAGGTTCTTTATCAAGCTGTTCTTCATCAGAACTTATAACTTTTATATTCTCAGTCGCTGCATCTGTTTCTACAGACTCTTCAACCCTGTCTTGTTCAATATTAACTTCCGGTAAGAGGGATTCTGTTTCAAGGAAACTTACATTCTCTTCATCATCAATCTTTTTCTCTTCTTCTGCTGTAGAAATCTGATCTTCGTTGATGATCGTCTCCGGACTAAAGTTTTCTCCGGTATTTTCCTCAATCTCCTCTTGAATATCTACATCCTTTACAGGTTCAGATTTCTGAGTAACCAATGTTCCTGACTCCAGGGTAGATTCGATATCTATAGTTTCCGTATTGTTATCGTCAAGGAAATTTTCTTCTCCTTCAAATAAAATCCTGTTTCTCTCCCCATTTACGTAAATATGCTTAACGTCCTGTGGAGTTTGTAATGTACAAGCCTCACCTTCTGCTTCCTCAACAGAATTTGTTTCTTGTCTTTTAATAGGGAATCCCTTATAATAAGGGTACCTGGCTGTTTTGTCAGCAGATTTGGAGGGTTGTTTTTCCTCTGTAGATTCAGGTTTTGGTTCCTGTCTGATCTTTCCGTTGATCAGCTGATAAAGAATCTTTTTATCCGTGGTATAAGCTGCTGTTGTAGAGAGTTCTTTCTGATAATTTTCTTTTTCATACAAATGTACTCCATACAGATGTAGTGCTCTGATATTTTGAATATAAGGAAAAGCATGAATCTCTTCCTTCAAAAGACCAAGATCTTCTGACTGAATATTTTTCGGATTTTTTATTAACTCTAAAACTCTGGGATTCATCTTACCAATTCGCTACAATATCGTTAAATATCTTATTAATAATTCTTTCTGTAACAATCTTCACTTGAGAAGCTTCGATCTCACTTTGTGATAAGCTACTGTTAAAAGCAGCTTCATCACTATAGGTTCTGTCAAAACTGGAATCCGGATGTACTTTATTTTCGTAATGCACCTTTACAGTGATTGTAAGCTTATTCTGAGCCTGCTGAACCACCCCTCCGGAAGGGTTAGTCGTTGTATTGGAGCTGATTGTAGTAGCGCCAATAGTATAATCTGTAATTTCTCCTTCTATCAGAATATCAGGATTTTCTTTTGTACCCTTCAATGTGGTTCTCTGTAAAAATCTGTTCTGAATATCAGTTGAGAACTGTTGTGATAACGTTGGGTTTACAAGAGATGCATTATTGGGAAACTCATTAATCTGAACGGTTTTTTCATCTGTAAGGGATGATCCGGTAAAACTGTAGCATGAATTCAAAACCCCCAGCAAAGCAAATAGCATCACCATCAGTAGTGGTTGTTTCAGATTTATATTTTTAATTCTAGTATTCATTTTTAATTCCGATTTCAGTAATTTCATCATGCTCAATTTGTTGGATTGCATCTTCATAAGCAAAATAATTAGCCGTATACATAAATGGCATTGTAAGGAGAATTCCTATCCCACAGGCAATAATCCCAATCTGAGATAAAAGACTAACAACCATTGCAAAAAGAAAAATTGATAATAAATTTCCTGTGGTCATCACTTTTGAAATATTCCAGGCTGTTTTGATATCAGTAATTCCTTTTAAACTGATTAATGGAATGATATAGAACCCTTTTAGCACAAAATAATAAATAGCGGCAATTATTAAAAACATATAAGGAAATGCAAAAATCATAACCATAGGATTAGGCTCATTAGTCTGTGACATTGCCCCTGTTAAAGCCAATACTACAACCAACGGAATATAAAGCAATAGCACCCCTCCAAAAATAATAAGCTGTAAAATAAAATACGGCATGAAATCTTTAAAATCAAAAATTTCTCCAGGACTTGCTGGCTGGTTTCTGTGGAGCTTTTGAAGATACTTATATAAATTACCCATCGCTAATGCTGCACAAAAAGGAATAATAGACATGATAAAGCATACCAAAAATGCCACAAAAATATTTCCGAAATCTTTCTTTAAAAGATCAAATCCCTTGTTAATGTATTCTCCGAGTTTAAAATTGATCGGTTTAGGTGTTAAATTTACTTTCATTACTTAGTGTTCTTTTTAGTCTTCCAGGTTATATTGTTTTATTTTTCTATATAAAGTTCTCTGAGAAATCCCCAGCTCATCTGCAGCTCTGTTTCTACGTCCTTTGTGCTTTTCCAAAGCTTTGATAATCAAATCCTTTTCATTGTTTTGAAGAGAAAGAGATTCCGGTCTGTTTTCTTCTACTTCAATATCTTCTATGTCTTCGTAGCTGTCATCCGGATTTGAAATAATTGTTGGAGTCTGAACTTTCGGCTCCTCACCGTTTTCAAAATAAAGTAAAGAACCTGAGCTTACCTGTGGCTGGCTTTCAGGGGTATAAATCCTGTTGATCAGACTTTTCTCATGATTGCTAAGATCTCCTGCCCCTCTGTTCTTTATTAATTCCGAAGTTAAGGATTTTAAGTCATTAATATCATTTCGCATATCGAAGAGAATTTTATACATAATTTCTCTTTCGCTTCCGAAATCATTTTGCTTGGGTGTACTTTGTGTATTGACCACCATTGGAAGATGTGTCTCCATAGGAATATACTCTGCAAGCTTCTCGGCAGTGATATTTCTGTTTCTTTCCACTACAGTCATTTGCTCTACAAGGTTTCGCAATTGGCGGATATTCCCCGGGAAAGAATAATTTTCAATATAATGAACAGCACTAGGCTCCAGCTCTAATTCAGGCATTCTGTATTTTTCAGCAAAATCTATTGCAAACTTCCTGAATAGCAAATGAATATCCCCTTTTCTTTCTCTTAAAGGAGGCATGTCAATTTGAACGGTATTCAAACGATAGTATAAATCTTCACGGAACCTTCCATCATGAATAGCCTTCATCATGTTAACATTGGTAGCCGCCACAATTCTTACATTGGTCTTCTGTACCTGTGATGAACCTACCTTCATAAATTCTCCGCTTTCTAATACTCTTAAAAGGCGAACCTGCGTCTGTAAAGGAAGTTCTCCTACCTCATCCAGAAAGATCGTTCCTCCGTCAGCCACTTCAAAGTATCCCTTTCTTGTAGCCGTAGCTCCGGTAAAGGCTCCTTTCTCATGCCCGAATAATTCAGAATCTATTGTTCCCTCAGGAATAGCTCCACAGTTTACGACAATATAGGGTTGATGTTTTCTTCTGGATTCCGAATGGATAATTTTGGGAATAAATTCTTTCCCCACTCCACTCTCTCCTATTACAAGAACAGAAATATCCGTAGGTGCTACCTGAATGGATTTTTCTAAAGCCCGGTTGAGCACCGGAAAATTTCCGATAATTCCGAAACGATTTTTTATGCTTTGTAACTCGTTGCTCATAAGTAAATTTTTGATTATTGATTTAATGTTAATCTACAGCTCTTCAATCTGCTTTCTGTAGACTTTGTTAAAATGTTGAGTGTTGCCATCTTTCATGACCTTTCCTGCATCGTACGTCTGCAATGCTAACATTTTTAAATCCAAATAATCCTTGTTTCTTATTTTAGAAACTTTACTTTTAAAGTATATATTCTCTGCAAAGTCATATTCTTTGCTCTGTTGTTCAAAATTTTCAAGGGCTTTATCATATTTTCCCAACTGAAAATAAGTTACCCCCAGTTGGTAATGGTCAAACACCCCTTTCACATAGCCTCTTGCGGTCAGCAATCTTTCGATAATTCCTGCAGCTTTCTCCTTTTGACCGAAGCCACTGTAAGACATAGCCTTCACTATGTCCAGATCAGAATCTCCATTCCGAGATCTTCCAAGATCTTCAGGAGAGTATTTTTTTAATTCATCAAGATCCCTTATGGCACCACTGTAATCATGAAGAAACTGGAATTTGCCCCAGCCTCTGTGGCCCAGATTCTTTTTAGGATCAAGCTTTACCGCTTTATCAATAAGCTTTTTCCAGTTTACAAAATCCTCTGATCTTAAATAGGGAACTGTTTTTTCTTTAAAAGCAAAATCATTGGTGGGGCACAATTTTATCGCTTCGTCAAATAACTCCTGCGCATATTGTGTCCATTCAATTTTCTCGGCAAAATTAGATTTCTCACAGGATTCTTTACACTGGTCCGTTGTAAAAATATTACAATTGACCTGCGCCAAAGAAGTACTGTATATCAGTAAACCTAAAAAACTAAGGCAAAACTTCAACGATTTTTCCATTTTCTATTTTATAGGTCAGGTATTGATAATAATCTATTTTTTTACTTTCCATTTGTTTAACTTTCCAGCCTTTCAGGGATTTTGTATTAACAAACGCGTTGCCAACCTTTACCTCTATCCTGTTCTTTATATTTCTCATTCATTTGCTGAACTCTGAATAGCCCTGATTTTCACTCACAATTTACTAAAAATATGATGGTAATATATCCTTTAGTATCTTTATTTCCGTTTATTTTTAATGTTCTAAGTTGTTTTTCAATTAAACTTTTTTATAAAAAGAGAAACAATATATTTTAAAATTATGCTTCCAGTCTCCCTAAAAGCGTGCCCTGGGTATTGTCGTAGACAAAAACGTCCACAATGTCACCTATTTCCTGTCCTTCAAGTTTATCAAAGACGCAAACGGCATTTTGAGAGTTTCTGCCTTTCCACTGGTCTGCATTCTTTTTGGAGGTTCCTTCAATTAAAATCTGATGTACTCTTCCCACATAAGACTCCATTCTTTTTCTGGAGAGCTCACCTTGTAATGCAATAACCTCAGCCAGACGTCTTTGCTTCACGTCAGCAGGAATATTATCTTCCATCTTTTTATGAGCAGGGGTTCCCGGTCTTTCTGAGTAAGCAAACATATAACCGTAGTCATATTCTACTTCTCTCATCAGACTCAATGTATCCTGGTGATCTTCTTCTGTTTCGTTACAGAAACCAACAATCATGTCTTGGGAAAAGGCTACTTCCGGAACAATTTCCTTTGCTTTTCTGATCAGCTCAAGATATTCTTCACGGGTATGCTGTCTGTTCATTGCTTCAAGCATATTATTGCTTCCACTCTGAACAGGAAGGTGTACATATTTACAGATATTATCATGTTTTGCCATCATTTTGAACACATCAAGACTCATATCCTGAGGATTGGAAGTCGAGAATCTGATTCTCATTTCCGGAACTGCCTTAGCTACCAGATCAAGAAGTTGTGCAAAATTCACTGCTGTAGCTTTCTGCATTTCAGAAGCTTTGGCAAAATCTTTTTTAGGACCTCCTCCATACCATAGGTAAGAGTCTACATTTTGTCCTAAAAGAGTAATTTCTTTATATCCGTTATTTGCAAGATCTTTACATTCTTCTATAATAGAATGAGGATCACGGCTTCTTTCTCTTCCTCTTGTAAACGGAACCACACAGAAGGTGCACATATTATCACAACCTCTCGTAATGGTTACAAAAGCGGTAACTCCGTTTCCTCCTAAACGAACAGGATTGATATCTGCGTACGTCTCTTCTTTTGAAAGGATCACGTTGATTGCATCCCTTCCATCGTCTGTTTCTTTTAAAAGATTCGGCAGATCTCTATAGGCATCGGGACCTACTACAAGATCAACAAGTTGTTCTTCTTCAAGGAATTTGGTTTTTAATCGTTCCGCCATACATCCCAGAACACCAACCGTCATATTGGGTCTTTCTTTCTTAAGATTTTTGAACTGCGAAAGACGCATTCTTACTGTTTGTTCCGCCTTTTCACGAATAGAACATGTATTTAACAAAATAAGGTCTGCTTCCTCAACCTTCATTGTCGTATTATACCCTTGTTCATTAAGGATAGATGCAACAATCTCAGAGTCAGAGAAATTCATCTGACAACCGTAGCTTTCTAAAAACAGTTTCTTAGAGTTTTCAGGTCTTTCAGCAATAGCAAAAGCTTCTCCCTGTTTTGTTTCGTCTATATATTTTTCCTGCACGATAATCAATTTAAGGTCCGGAATTTAAAACTCAAGATATAATGTATAATGAATTTTAAAATACGAACAGATAAGTTTGCAAAGATACAAAATATTGTGACAGAATGTCAGGGCTATTTTCTGGTATATTGAGCTAACTTTTCAATAAAGAAATATTTGTTAATTAGAGTGTCCCGAGTATGTTCTTAAAAAATAGCAAGAATACAACAAGAATACAATATCAATACTTTACATGTCTATAGAAACGGAAGTAAAGTTCATTTTAACTTTCAGGTCAGATTTCACAGGCTCCCCGTTACAAGTTGCGGGTGCCCAGTTTTTCTTAATTCTTCTGATCACATATTGCATATCATCAAAGAACACCTTACTGTTTAAGACTTTAGGGTTTCCAGTAATATCAATCACTTTACCTGTTTCATCAATGGTCAATGTAAATGTAAAATCTCCAGTCAAGGTATAGAAATCCGCATTGAGATACGTATACATATATTTACTTAAAAGATCTTTATAGGCAGCAACGCCTCCTTCAAAAGCTACTGGTTTAAAATCATTACATTTAACGGCAACCTGTAAGAAAGGTTCCCTGATATCTATTTTAAAAAGATTCTTATTGCTTTCTACATTAAAAGAATCATCTCTTTCTTCAACATCCTGGGCAAAGCAAAAATTTGCAACACAAAGAGCAAGAAATAAGAATATAGTTTTCATAACTTAGTTTTGACCGTTAATTATTAAGCAAAGGTAAATATTTACCGGGCTTATTAAAAAGAAAACTTCACACCGTGTGTGAAGTTTATAAATTTATGATTGAAAATTCAAGTTTCGATCCCTTTTATATTTGCTATAGCAAGCCTTTAACGTGCTTATAGTTACTTTTCACGGTTTCAAATACTTCATTCATTTTTCCACCAAGCATGAGCTGTGCCATAGATTTTGTCATTCCCAGCACCTGCTCAAATTCAATTTTTGGAGGAAGTGCTAATGCATTAGGATTAGTAAATATGTTCAGAAGGTAAGGGCCATTATAATCCAGACATTCTTTGATTGCATTTTCCACTTCTTCAGGATGATGTACATTTTTTCCGGGATACCCCATTGCCTGTGCTACCATAGCAAAGTCCGGATTAATCATATCAGTTTCATTGTCCGGCATACCTCCTACTTCCATTTCCAATTTCACCATTCCAAGTGTCCTGTTATTGAAAACAATTAATTTCACCGGAAGTTTGTACTGAAAAATAGTCGCCATATCTCCCAATAGCATAGAAAGGCCTCCGTCTCCGCACATCGCAATTACCTGCCTATCCGGATGTGCCAGGGAAGCTCCTATAGCCATCGGCATCGCATTGGCCATTGACCCGTGATTGAATGATCCAAGCATTTTCCTTTCTCCTGTTCCTGTAATAAATCTGGCCCCCCAGACACAGCACATTCCAGTATCTACTGTAAAAATAGCATCTTTTTTAGCCAGCCGATCCAAAGTGTGAGCTACATATTCCGGTTGGATAGCATTTTCTTTTCCAAAATCTTTGACATATTCAAGTTGATTTTCTTTTACCTTTCCATAAAACTCCAGTTGTTCATTGAGGAAATGAGCATCTGTTTTTTCATTCAATAGAGGAAGTAACGCTTTAATAGTTTCTTTAACGTCTCCCGTTAGCCCCATCTCCAATTTAGCTCTTCGCCCCAATCTCTCCGGACTTTCATCAATCTGTACAATCTTATTTTTTACGGGCATGAATTTCTGATAAGGGAAATCGGTTCCGAGAAGAATGACCACATCTGCTTCATGCATTGCGTGATATGCTGAGGGGAAACCCAGCAGACCAGTAAGACCTATTTCATTAGGATTATTAGGCTGGATAGCCATCTTCCCACGAAACGAATAGCCTACAGGAGATTTTAATAACCCGGATAACTGAATGACTTCTGCACTTGCCTCTGCTGCACCTATTCCACAGTAAAGTGTAACTTTCTTATTTTCGTTGATCAAAGCTGCAAGCTGTTTTAATTCTTCATCTGAAGGTCTGATGACAGGATTTGTTTTAAAAACCTGTGCAGATGTAGCAGCCGCTTCCGCATCCAGTTCTGACACATCTCCGGGAAGGCCGATTACCGCTACTCCTTTTTTAGAAATCGCGTGCTGGATGGCTGTTTGAATGGTCCTTTGTACCTGTTCAGGTCGTGTAATCATCTGATTGTAATAACTGCAATCATCAAATAACTTGATTGTATTGGTTTCCTGGAAATAGTCCATTCCCATTTCGTCACTGGGAATAGTAGATGCAATCACCAGCATAGGAACGTGTGAGCGATGCGCTTCATATACTCCATTGATTAAATGAACATGCCCGGGGCCACAACTTCCGGCACATACCGCAAGACCATCCAATTCCGCCTCCGCAGCAGCAGCGTAGGCCCCCACTTCTTCATGTCGTACATGAATCCATTGGATGCTGCTTTTTTTAACTGCAATATTGAGATGATTGAGACTATCTCCTGTTACTGCATAAATTCTTTTCACATTGGCATTCTCGAGCATTTCAACAATCTGCTCTGCTATATTTTGGGCCATAATTAATTGATTTGATGTTTGTTTTGAGTAAAATAACGACATTAAAAAGCTGTCCTCCTATCAAATTTAGCTAATTAAATTGAACCTTCCATAGAATTCCCATGTTAAAAATTGGTAATGTTTTTAATATTGAAAACAAAAACGGCCGCCCAAAAGGACAGCCGTTCATTTTATTTTTTTTACTTAGATAACTTCGATCTGATTTCTCAATAAATCATCAAATTCATCTCTCTTACGGATCAGGTGAGCTTTTCCGTCAAGGAATAAAACCTCAGCAGGTTTCAATCTTGAGTTGAAGTTTGAGCTCATTTCAAAACCATAGGCTCCAGCATTATGGAAGGCAAGAATATCTCCTTCTCTTACTTCGTTCAGTTTCCGGTCCCATGCAAACGTATCTGTTTCACAAATATTTCCTACTACTGTATAAATTCTTTCTGCTCCTTTTGGATTTGATAAGTTTTCAATCAGGTGGTAAGAATCGTAGAACATGGGACGGATCAAATGATTAAATCCGGAATTTACTCCTACGAAAACAGTGGCAGTCGTTTGTTTAATTACATTAGCTTTTACCAAAAGGTATCCGCTTTTTCCAACCAAAAATTTCCCAGGCTCGAACCAAAGTTCGAATTTTCTTCCTGTTGATTTTGAGAAATCACCTAAAACTTTCTCTACTTTTTTACCTAAAGTTTTAACGTCTGTTTCTTCTTCTGTATCCTGGTACGGAATTTTGAACCCACTTCCCATATCCAGATATTTCAGATTTGGAAAATGTTCAGAGAGCTCCAACATAATGTCCAGAGCCTGCAGAAATACATCCGGATCTTTAATCTCACTTCCCGTGTGCATGTGAAGCCCTTCCACATTTACATTTGTACTCTTCATCACTCTTTCAATGTGACGAAGCTGGTGAATAGAGATTCCGAACTTACTGTCGATATGTCCTGTTGAAATTTTATAGTTACCTCCGGCAAAAATATGCGGGTTGATTCTTACAAAAATAGGATAAGAATTTCCATATTTATTCCCGAACTGCTCAAGAATAGAAATGTTATCAATGTTAATATGAACTCCAAAAGTCATTGCCTCTTCTATTTCAGCCAGGTCAACACAATTTGGAGTGAACAATATTTTCTCTTTCGGAAATCCTGCCTTTAATCCAAGTTTGACCTCATTAATAGATACACAATCCAAAGAAGCACCCAGATTCTTGACGTACTTAAGGATATTGATGTTTGTCAATGCCTTCGCTGCATAGAAGAACTTTGTGTGTTTTAAAAAAGAAGATGTAAGTTTTTCGTATTGAATTTTGATGGATTCCGCATCATAAACGTACACCGGCGTGCCAAACTCATTGGCAATCTTTAATAATTCTTTTGAATTCATAATTTCATTTTAACATAAAAAAAGGCAGATTCTTACAAAAAAGAGTCTGCCACATTGATTATTTTTTATGCAAGACAACTCTTTTAAATATTCCAAACCTTAGAGAACCTTACAGCTCCCTTTTTTCCAGTTTTAATTTGTTTAAAATTTTGCATTGCTCTATTTATTTTTTGCAAAAATACTATTTATTTTTTATTTCAAGAAATTGATTAACAAAGCATCTCCCTCCTGAAAAAACCTGTACCGTTTTAATTCTCTATCATTTCGGCAACGGTAAAGTCTCGAAATCACCACGAAGTAGCGCTAACTGCAGTTCATTATTCAAATCAACAGAAGACATTGGGAGGTCAATTTTAAGTTTAGCCAGCTTACTCAACGTTTGAATCTGCGTAAACAGTTCATAGAATCCAAACGACAAAACCTTTCCGTTTTCAATAATTAAAAATAATTTCTCTCCTAATTTTCTTCCTGTACCCAGCCATAATTCGTTTCTTTTTTTGAATTCTATTCTTTGTTTTAATACAGCAAAATCATTGAATTCTTCCTGAGAGCCAATAAATTGAACCGCTTTCATTCCCTGAGTAAAAGATCTGAATTTCAGAACAGGTTTTTCCGTTTTATTCAGGTTATTTTTCTCAACAACATATTTATGGTTCCTGAAATACAACCCGAAAGGAAACACTTCTTTCTTTTTGATATTCTTAGAGTTAAGAATCAATTTGGCAATAATATCCGTCCCGGTAAGTTCAAAATTAATTTGTTCTACCCTGTTCTGGATTTGTTCCCATTTTTTTGATTTTGAATTGAATACTTTTTTCGAAAATTTATTAATATCCTGAACATAATCAGAGAAAATGATTTTCCCAGCTTCATCCTGAAAATAAACAAACCCTTTGTCATTCGGGAGATCCTGGGTCAATACTTTAACCTTATTAATATATGATTTAGCATTGGTTTCCTCATGCTGTTTCTGAATAATCTCGTTTTCAGTATCTTTTGATATTAAAAGTTTGAACAGTTCCAGGGTTGCTCTGGCGTCTCCTTCAGCTCTGTGATGATTCGTCAATGGAATACCCAATGATTTCACCAGTTTTCCCAATGAATAACTTACCTCATCCGGAATCAGCTTTTTTGCCAAAGGAATTGTATCTAAAGTATTGATTTTAAAATCATACCCTAATCTTTTAAACGACTGGCGAAGCATTCGGTAGTCAAAATCAATATTATGTCCGACCAATGTTGTATTCTGCGTTATCTCAATAATTCTTTTGGCTAATTCATGAAATTTAGGCGCAGTTTTTACCATTTTGGGAGTAATACTGGTCAGTTTTTGTACAAAAGGAGTAATATCACTTTCAGGGTTTACCAAAGAGATAAACTGGTCAGTAATCTTCTGACCATCATACCTGTAGATGGCAACATCGATAATGCACTCATTTCTATAACCTGCACCATTACTTTCTATATCTATAATCGAATACATTGATTTCCCGTTAACTGCTGTTTATATTTATTAATTTCTACCCTACTATTGAATACCAAAATCCGGCAATTTTCCCTCCATTAGTAATGGTATAACCTGCTAAAGTAACAAAAAATATATCAAATATAACAGGTTATAAAACTTATATCTTGTGGTTTATCTTCTTCTGCCTCCTAAGCCAAACATTCCAAGAATAGCTTTAGCCCCTTCTCTCATTAGAGTATTGGTAAAAGTTCTTCCCGCCTGGCTCTGCAAAACCTGCTCAAACATTCCCGGTTCTTCTTTTACAGGTTTTGTTTTTTGATTAGGCGTTGGGTTTTGGGCAGCTTGCTCCATTCTGTTGGTCAACATTTCATATGCAGACTCTCTATCAATGGCTTCTTCATATTTTGCTACCAAAGCTGATGTGCTCGTTAAGTCAGAAATTTCTGTTTCGTTTAACACATCCATTCTTGACTCCGGAGAGATCAGGTAAGTATGCACCAATGGAGTAGGAATTCCTTTTTCATCTAAAGCAGTAACAAAAGCTTCTCCAATTCCTAAGCTCTGAATCAGTGTTGAAGCATTATAATATTCTGTTGTGGGATAATTTTCAACTGCTTTGGAAATTTCTTTTTTATCTTTAGCCGTAAAGCCTCTCAAGGCATGTTGAATCTTTAACCCTAATTGTGACAATACATTTTCAGGAACATCACCCGGAATCTGTGTAATAAAATAGATCCCAACTCCTTTGGAACGAATCAGCTTTACCATGGTTTCAATCTGCGACAGAAGAGCTTTTGATGCTTCATCAAAAATCAGGTGAGCTTCATCAATAAACAGTACCAGTTTCGGCTTTCCACTATCACCTTCTTCAGGAAAGGTCATATAAATTTCCGCAAAAAGTGAAAGCATAAAGGTAGAAAACAACTGTGGTTTATTCTGAATATCGGATACTCTTAAAATATTAACCACACCTTTCCCATCTCTTGTTTCCAGCAGATCCTGTACGTCAAAACTTAATTCTCCAAAAAAGTCTGCTGCTCCCTGCTGTTCCAATGCAACGATTGATCTTAAAATAGTTCCTAATGAAGCCGATGCTATAGATCCGTAGTTGGCTGCAAGTTCTGCTTTACCCTGAGCATTATCGGTGACATATTGTAAAACTTTCTTTAAATCTTTCAGATCAATCAATGGAAGGCCTTTATCATCACAATATTTAAAGACGATAGACATAATACTTTGCTGGGTGTCATTGAGCTCCAAAATTTTACTCAGCAAAACAGGTCCGAATTCTGTAACAGTAGCTCTGAGCTTCACTCCTTTTTCTCCGGAAATAGTCATGAGCTCTACGGGAAACCCTTGAGGAGTATAAGGAAGCTGGGTCTTTGCATACCTTTCTTCAATGATAGAATTCATCTGACCCGCCTCCGCAATTCCTGAAAAATCCCCTTTGATATCCAGTACCATAGAAGGAATTCCCTGATGTGAAAGTTGCTCTGCAAATACCTGTAATGTTTTTGTCTTTCCTGTTCCGGTTGCGCCAGCAATAAGACCATGACGGTTGATTGTTTTCAAAGGAATAGTAACGTTCACTTCAGGAACGACCTCTCCATCCAACATCCCCTTTCCCAATATAATATGATCTCCTTTTGGAGTATATCTAGCATTTAGTTCTTCAATAAATTGTGTTTTGTCTGCCATCTGATACTTTTTTAACCTATAAATATAAAAGTTTTTTGTAAAATATTTAATGATGTTTCCCGTTGAAGTCCTATCAATAGTTGAGAAACATTTTGCATCATATAAGCAAAATCCAAACCATCATTCCCAAACCAGAATTAAAACCATTAAACAAGCCTCTGCCAAGGGTGAACATGATAAAAAACAGCATTTGCAAATTAACATTATGTAAGGCATTCTTTTTGCTTAAAAACAGACAACATTAAACATTCGTTTAACAAAGTATTGAAAGAAACTATCAATGGGATTTAACATTTCATTTAGAATTTATCTAATACTTTGTATCTTTAACTATTAAAAAAAGACCCAATGAAAGTTGAACAAATATATACGGGCTGTCTGGCTCAGGGAGCTTATTATATTGTATCAGAAAACGAAGCGGCAATTATTGATCCGCTTAGAGAAGTCACTCCTTATCTGGACCGTCTGAACAAAGACAACGTCACTTTAAAATATATTTTTGAAACTCACTTCCATGCAGATTTTGTCTCAGGACATTTGGATTTGAGCAAAAAAACAGGTGCACCCATTGTTTATGGACCTACTGCAGCTCCTGAATTTGAGACTATCATTGCCGAAGACAATCAGATCTTTGAGATTGGAAAAGTAAAAATAAAGGTATTGCATACTCCCGGACATACTATGGAAAGCAGTACTTACTTGTTAATTGACGAAAATGGTACTGAAACAGCTATTTTCACAGGAGATACCTTATTTTTAGGTGACGTAGGAAGGCCTGATCTTGCCCAAAAAGCGACCAGCCTTACTCAGGAAGACCTTGCGGGAATATTATATGATAGTCTTCAAAACAAGATTATGCCCCTGGATGACAGTATTACTGTTTATCCTGCCCATGGAGCTGGTTCTGCTTGTGGAAAAAACATGCAAAAAGAAACAGTAGATATTCTGGGAAATCAAAAAAAGACCAACTACGCACTTAATCAACCAGATAAAGCATCTTTCATCAAAGAAGTACTTGACGGTTTAACCGCTCCTCCAAAATATTTCGGAATGAATGTAGCCCTGAATAAAGGGGGATATGAAAGTTTGGATATCGTAATGGACAAGGGATTACAACCTGTTGCTCCTGAAAATTTTGAAGCGTTGGCAGAAGAAACCGGTGCTTTGATCTTGGACACCAGAGGAGCTGCGGAATTCCACAAAGGCTTTGTTCCCAACTCGATCAATATAGGACTCAAGGGTGACTTTGCACCATGGGTTGGAACTTTGATTATTGATGTAAAACACCCATTGTTACTGATCACCGATGAAGGAACTGAAGAGGAAGTTATCACCAGACTTAGCAGAGTAGGTTTTGACAATGTCGTAGGTTATTTACAGGGAGGTTTTGAAGCATGGAAAAATACAGGTAAAGAAATTGATGAAATTAAAAGAATCACACCAATAGAATTTGCAGAACAATTTTCGGATAAATCAACGGTAATTGATGTCAGAAAACTGACTGAATATTCTGCAGAACATATCGATAATGCTTATAATAAGCCATTAGATGCCATCAGTGATTGGGCTCGTACTATTGATGATTCTGAGCATTTCTTTCTTCATTGTGCAGGAGGTTACAGAAGCATGATCGCAGCTAGTATTCTTAACTCTCACGGCATCAGGAATTTCACTGAAATAGAAGGAGGTTTCAACGGAATCAAAAAAACAGAAAAGTTTCCTACAACGGATTTTGTTTGCCAATCCAAAACATCTTAATATGAAAATTAAGTTTTTTGGACTACTGGTAGCGACAGCCACTATATTGAGTGCTTGCAAAACAACCCAAACTGCTGATATTTCTAAAATAAATATTAAACAGGTGGTAACCAGTCCTGATGTAACATTGGTAGATGTGAGAATTCCGGAACAGTATACTGCAGGAACGGCGAAGGGCGCTATCAACATTCCTTTGGCTGAACTTCAAAACAATATCGGAACCCTTAAAGGTAAAAAGGTAGTGGTTTTCTGCAATAAAGGGATACAGGCAGATCAGGCTATGGAGATTTTAAAGAAAAATGGTGTAGAAGCTTATGATGGAACCAGCTGGAAAAATGTAAAAGCCATTCAGAACGAAACTGAAAAAAAATAACCGAATAAAGACCAGACTATGTCACAAAAATTTCAGGAAATCATTAATTCCGACAGACCAGTACTTATTGATTTTTTCGCTACTTGGTGCCAACCTTGTAAGGTACAGTCTTCGGTTTTAAATACAGTAAAAGAAAATATTGGTGAAGGAGCCAGAATTATCAAAGTAGATGTGGACCAGTATCCTGCGATCGCTGCACAATATGGCGTTCGTGGTGTACCGACACTTGCCATCTTCAAAAACGGAGAACTTCTATGGAAAGAAAGCGGAGTACATGATGTGAATACATTGACCCATCTTCTGCAACAATATATTTAACCTATCATTCACACACTGTATTGACTCTAGTAGATTTTACCGTGTGTGAATTCTTTTTAAACAGATGTCTAAGCTTTAAAACAGCATCACTGTTTTTACATTTCTTTTGTTCGTTTGAACAATACAAAAACAATTATTATTTCTTTTATGCATCATATATTGATGAAATCACAAAAATTTAGATAATATATTTACAACACTCTATCTAATTTTTGTATTTTAGTCGTTTATGGAAAAGACAAATTTAAGACCCCCTGTTTACTATAGCGAATATTTACAACTTCATAAAATACTGGACGCTCAACTGCCTGAAAGTGAGAAAGAAGGCATCAAAGCAGATGATGAAATGCTATTTATCGTTATTCATCAAACTTATGAACTTTGGTTCAAACAAATCCTGCATGAGATCACTATTGTAAGAAACATTTTTAAACAACCTAACGTTTCCGACAATTCTCCGGATATATATAATGCTGTTTCCAGATTAAAACGTGTTTGTGAAATCATAGAAGTCCTGGTACAGCAAATGAGTATTTTAGAAACAATGACTCCATTAGATTTCTTAGATTTCAGAGATCTTTTACGTCCGGCTTCAGGTTTTCAAAGTATTCAATTTAAGATTATAGAAGCATTATTAGGATTGGAATACAAAAACCGTTTTGGTCAGGAGTATTATCTTCAACAGCTAAACGAAACAGATCGTCAAAAAGTAATTGACGCTGAAGCGGAAGTTTCTTTAATCAAATTACTAAACAACTGGCTGGAAAGAATGCCTTTCACACAATTTGAAAAGTACTGGCAGATTTCTGAAAATAGTGAAACCCACGAAAAGCAATCCTTCTTCAATATTTACAGAGAACAATATTTATCGTCATTACAACCTGCTGAAATGGCAAATTTAGAAGTTTTTGATATGCTTTTTATGAATGAAGGAAATTATCCTACAGACCGTAGATTAAGCATTGAAGCCAGCAAAAACGCGTTATTCATTATGTTATACCGTGACTACCCGTTATTACATTTACCATACGAGCTACTGAGCTTATTACTAGAAATAGATGAGCAATTATCATTGTGGAGATACAGACACATACATATGGTACAAAGAACAATCGGAAAACGTATCGGTACAGGAGGTTCTACCGGAGGAGATTATTTAAAGTCTGCTGCCGATCAACATGTTATTTTTAAAGAGATTGCAGAATTAAACTCTTTTCTATTACCAAAAAATATGCTGCCTAAATTACCGGAAAATTTAGTAAAAGACCTTTGTTATTCAAGAGAGTAATTCAGATAGGTCTTACAAATAATAATAAGCTCCGTGTAAATATTTACATGGAGCTTATTATATCATTACTAATGTTGTTAAGAATTAAATGAAAACTATAACTGAACCGTAAAAGTATCTCTATCGTTTAAAAACTGGAAGTGCTCTCTAAAGTCTGTCAATTCATCCATATTCAGCTCTGCAGATACAATATTGTCATTTTTATGAGAGAGTTCTTTCCCATCTGCAAAAAAGCAATGGGAACTTTCCTGATATACCAGATTATTTCCGTCTGTTCCTATTCTGTTTAAGCCAAAAACAAATGAAAGATTTTCAATTGCTCTGGCTTTTAAAAGATGTTCCCAGGCTCCTACCCTCTTATCGGGCCAGTTGGCAACGTACAAAATAGCATCATAGTCATCATTATTTCGTGCAAAAACAGGAAAACGAAGATCGTAGCAAACCTGAAGCAGAAACCGTATTCCTTTATACTCAACAATAACCCTGTTCTTTCCCGGCGTATATACCTTATCTTCTCCTGAAAAAGAAAATAAATGTCGTTTATTATAAAAAGTCGTTTCATTATCCGGTTGCACAAAATACATCCTGTTATAAAACTTACCATACTGCTCTACAGGAGCACTTCCACAGAAAGCTGCATTTTTTTCTTTTGAGATTTTTTTTAAAAATTCCAGAGACTCCTCATTTCTGTCTGAAACCTCCGAAGCATCCATGCAAAAACCTGTTGAAAACATTTCAGGAAGCAGAAACAGATCTGCGTCTATATTTTGCAGCTCGTTTTCAATAATTTTAAAATTTTCAGTTTTATTTTTCCAGACGATATCTAAATTAAGTCCTACAACTTTCATCTTTTATTATTTTAAATTAGTAAATAATGCGATTTATAAAAATACGGCTTTTCTGTTTACAAAAAGAAAATTTAGCCAGGAGAATCAAACGTCGGATGACTAAAAAGATAGCTCCACAGACACAGGATGAATTTCTTAATAATTTATTAAAGTCTTTCAATTTTATGGTCTTGTATGTCTTTCGGTTTTATTTTTGATGCAAATATTTTTTTAAAATCATTAAAAATTAAAAAATTTATGAAGAAATTGGTTTTTATGGTGATGATATTCTTTTGTGGTGCGATGGCAAATGCCCAGGCCTATACAGGAAAAGGAGATCAAAAAATTCAACTGGGCCTGAGTGCCTGGGGATATGGAACCGGAGTAACAGGAACTTATGATTACGGGCTCAACAAGCTTATCTCTGTAGGAGGAGGGCTTAATGCTTATTTCAGCAATTACAAAGACAACGATAAAGACAATCGTGTGTTTGTCTTTGGGCGGGTAAATTTTCATTTAAACGAAGCACTTGACCTCCCTGCCAAATGGGATATTTATCCGGGGGTTGATGTGGGGGTTCTCGGAAAAGACTTTGGAATAGGGGCACATATCGGAGCTCGTTATTTCTTCACAGAAAAAATCGGGGTTTTTGCAGAGGTTGGTAACAACGGAAGCCTTGGAGTTTCTTTCAATTTATAAACAAAACGTCCTTAAATATGACAAAGCTTCTCGTTTAGGGGAGCTTTTTTATTTGGCATAGTTTTGATAATTGTTACCTTTGCAAATTAAAATCTAAAATTTATTAATGGAAATAGCAATCAAACTCTTTCAGTTCATTCTGAGTATCTCTATACTTGTACTTCTTCATGAGCTTGGGCACTTTTTACCTGCCATCTGGTTTAAAACCAGAGCAGAGAAATTTTTCCTGTTCTTTGATCCTTATTTTTCTATTTTCTCGATGAAGAAAATCAACGGAAAATGGCAATATAAATTTTTATCAAAGAATCTGCCGGACTCTGAAGTGATAGAGGTTAACGGGAAGAAAGAAGAAGTTCCTATCGATATATCAAAACTTCCGGATAATGACTGGAGAAAACACCCTGAACAAACCAAATACGGAATCGGATGGCTTCCTTTTGGTGGTTACGTGAAAATTGCCGGAATGGTAGATGAAAGCATGGACACTGCCCAGATGAAAAAGCCGGCAGAGCCATGGGAATTCAGATCTAAACCGGCCTGGCAAAGATTAATTATCATGTTAGGAGGGGTTACAGTCAACTTTTTTCTGGCCTGGCTAATTTATAGTGGTCTTTCATTCTTTAATGGAGAAACCTATACAGATATTACAAAATTTGAAAATGGAATTGAAGCGACAGAAGCAGGAAAGAAAATGGGATTCCAAACAGGTGATAAAATTATCAATGTAGACGGAAAACCTGCAGAAAGACTGGAAAATACTTCAATTAATATTCTTTTAGGAAATAATGTAACCGTACAGAGAAACGGACAGGAAGTAACTTTTCCTGTTAATGCAGACGGTGTTGCAGATGTTCTTAAGCAGAAAGAAGCAAAACTATACATCTCTCCACGAGTACCGATGGTCATTGATTCATTGGCCACACCTTCTTCTCAGGCATCAGGATTAGCAAAAGGAGACAAAATTGTTGGGATCAATGGAAAAAAAGCTGCATTCTTTGATGAAGTAAGTACTCTTTTAGGCGAAAATAAAGGAAAAACTATTTCAGTAGACGTTGAAAGAAACGGTGCTTTACAGACGTTACCTTCAGTTTCTGTTGATAAAAACGGAAAGTTGGGTGTAGCAATCGATACTAAGGGGATAGCAAAATCAATTGTAACGAATAAAAAATATTCTTTTGGTGAAGCCATTCCCAGAGGTTTCACAAGATCTATTGATGCCTTAACTACCCAGGTTAAACAATTTAAAATCATGTTTAACTCCAAGATTCAGGGATACAAAAGCGTAGGAGGCCCTATTGCCATTGTTAAAAACATGCCTATTGATAAGGCTGCTGATGGAAGCTTTACCATTAATTGGGCCGCTTTCTGGAGCTTTACAGCAATGTTCTCAGTATGGTTAGCTTTCTTAAACCTGATTCCTATTCCGGGACTTGATGGTGGCCACGTTTTATTTACATTATATGAGATTATTGTAGGAAAACCAGTGCCTCAGAAAGTATTGGAAAATGCACAAATGATCGGAGTTATCTTCCTGTTAGGCTTGATGTTAGTGATTTTCGGAAGCGATATTTTCAAGATATTCACAGGGAAATTATAATTTTTTGAAAATTTTTCCAAAAAATATTTGTAGGGTATAAATATTCGTCCTATATTTGCACCACTTAAAACAAAGGACATTCCTCCTTAGCTCAGTTGGTTAGAGCATCTGACTGTTAATCAGAGGGTCGCTGGTTCGAGCCCAGCAGGAGGAGCAAAAAAGACTTACAGAAATGTAGGTCTTTTTTTATGTATTTTATCTAAAGGTATATTTAAAGCACAATCTCTCATCAGATATCTTTATATTAGATTCAAAAATCAGCATGAAAAGAATATTATCCGGAATACCAGTCTTTTGCTGTCTATTTATTTTTACATTTACCCTTCAGGCTCAAGACAACACGCTTGACATTCAGCGCATACAATATCTTTACAACTTAAAGAAAGAGCTCAATAAAGTCTGGCCGGAATTCAATTCGCCTCAATATGCAGCAGACATTGCTTATTTTACTCCTACAAATACCTATATCATAGGTCGCCCAATATCAAGAACATTAAAAAAACAACCCTTACAAACTTATAAGAAAGGAAATATTGCTATTGAAAAAACAGAACGTCTGGATACTCTGGCATTCCACATGTTTACGGCTTATGAAAATCAGGATCGCAGTAAATTATGGTATAAGTATCCTGTGGTCCTTTGTAGTGATTATGATACGACAGGCAAATACATAGAGGATTTACCCAATACCCAAAGCTGGGCAACAGTCATTCTGCATGAATATTTTCACGGTTTCCAATTTCGTCATCCCGAATTTATCAGGTATGCCAATGATTCAATAACGGTCAGTATAACAAAATTACAATCATACTATGATACCTATCCCTGGTTCAAAGAAAGTATAGATGAGGAAAATCAACTTTTGCTTGACTGCTTAAACAGCGAAAATTTATCACAAGTCAAAATCTTATTTAAAAAATATAAAACAAAACGAAACCGGAGATTATTAACATTCTATCAAAATGAAAAATTTGAACTATCTCATCAGGAAGAGTTTTTAGAAAAAATGGAGGGAAGCGCAAGATATATTGAATATCAGTTGTATCTTTCATTTAAAGATATTCCTACTGACAAGGAACTAAGTAAAAATGATAAGCATTATGATGTGTCTGCATTTAAAACATTCTCATTAGAAGACAAGCCATGGATGTATCAAAGTAACTCCATCCGTTATTTTTATTCCACAGGTTTTAACATGTTACGATTACTTGACAAATTAAAAATTAACTACAAGAAGAATTTTTTTGATGACAACAAAGTTACCCCTTACAGCTTATTAAATCAGAAATTATCTGATTAATCTCCGCATAGAGTTTCCATTTTTTATTTAAATATGCATTATTATAATTGAGCGTCTTTAGAACGACCTAAAAAAACAAAATATTTCTAATTGAATTTCAATACTTTTAGTTAAAAATTGCTTAGAATAGGGAAGAAAACTTGCTTCGTACGGATATTCATATTATATTTGCACCACCTTAAACAAAGGAACATTCCTCCTTAGCTCAGTTGGTTAGAGCATCTGACTGTTAATCAGAGGGTCGCTGGTTCGAGCCCAGCAGGAGGAGCAAAAAGACTTACAGAAATGTAGGTCTTTTTTTATGCTTATTCAGAATCTACAAACCATAAAACGAATCTTATTTTTAATCTTGCATTAATCCCCTGATTCTTTTTATTTTAAGTCATAAAATTCCCTCTTTGATTATAATAAATCTAGTATAATTTTCGTTAAATTTGCGGTCTTACGTTAGACATTAATTTTTTTTAAATTTTTTATACTTTTTTTAATAAACTGCATACTTTTTGTTTGTGCTAATTGCTTGAAGAACCGAATGATGTTAAATAATAACCTTAAACACAATATTTTATTTTTTTTCCTGTTTTTTACCGGCTTCGTATGTGCTCAAAACAAAGCCAGCGGAAAGATTGTAGATGCCAAAAACAAAAAGGAAATCAGTAAAGTTGATATTTTTATCAACAACGATACAAACCCCACCCTTACAACAACAAGCGGCAGTTTTGCTATTCAGTCAGACAGCATCATCCATAAACTAAAGTTTTCCAGAAAAAATTACGCTGCAGAAACCTTAGAGATTACACCGGAAAATGCAGAGAATATTTTTGTTCAACTTTCACAAGCTAAAGTAAGTGATATTCAAGAGATTGTCATTACCAGCGGAAAGTCTAAGTACAAAAACAAAAAAGAAAACCCTGCCTATGCCATCATGCAGAAAGTTTGGGGGCACAAAAGAAATAACGGTCTGGAGAAATTTGACACCTATTCATACAAAGAATATGAAAAGACTCAATTTGATCTGAATAATCTCGACAGTGCGTTTATGAAGAAAAAAATCTTCAAAAAGCTGGATTTTATTTTCGATTATGCAGACTCTACTGCCAGTGGAAGACTTGGCCTCCCTATCTTCCTTAATGAAGCCGTTTACGAAAATTACGGAAAAAACAGACCTGATAAAGACTCTAAAAGAACATTAGTTGCCCAAAAGACTTCAGGATTTCAGGATAATCAGGTGATTACAGTATCTGCTAAAAACCTATACCGGGATATCAATATTTATGACAACACGTTAAACTACTTTGATATAGGTTTTCAGAGTCCTGTAGGAACAGATGGTTTCAGTACCTATGATTATACGCTTACAGATACCATTTCTATTCGTGGAGAGAAGGCTTTTCAAATACGGTATCAACCTAAAAGAAAAGATATCCTGGCATTCCAGGGAAACCTTTATATAGATACTGATACTTATGCCGTTTTAGGAGCAACCTTGAAATCAACACAGAAAATCAATGTGAACTTCGTCAATAGTGTATATACCCAGTTGGAATATGACAATCCTGACGACGCCACATTTCTTCCTAAAAAGCTTGTAACAGAATTTGAGATGAGTCCTTTTTCAAAGAAGAAAGGTTCCAAAAGTATTATAGCCAAAAGATCAGTGGATTATTCGGATTATCAGTTCAATAAACCTCTTGACCCGAATGTATTCAAACGAAAAGAAGAGGAATTTGATGATAAATTCGTTGAGAAAGATGACTCATACTGGGTAAAAGCAAGACCCGACACCCTATCTAAGGCTGAACAAGGGGTCTATAAAATGCTTGATCAGCTACAGCAAACCCCGAAATTCAATCGGATGGTAAAGCTAGTCGAGACTCTTGGTTCACGTTACTATAACGCCTTTAAAGGAATAGATATCGGCCCTATCTTTTCAATCTATGGAAGAAACGAGGTAGAGGGAGACAGGATAAGACTTGGAGCCAGAACTTATTTTGGATTAAATGACCCTTGGAGAGTCCAGTTCTATACAGCTTATGGATTTAAGGATCAACAAGTAAAATATGGTGTTGAAGCACGATATATGTTCAACAGACTCAACCGCTTTATGATTGGAGCCGGAACCAGCAGAGACATTGTACAACTTGGAGGACAGCTTACCTCAGGAGATGGTGTCGCTTCCCGTTCTTTATCTTCCAGTACGTTTTTTGCAAGGGGAGAAAACATTTCCCTAAGTTCAGTCAACCAGACTAGTGTTTTTGCTGCTATTGAACCGTGGAAAAATATTCAGTTCAGGGTTGATGGGGTAATGCAGAGTATTAAATCTGCCATTCCGGAAAAATTCAATCTCATGTATTATCAAAACGGACAATTAAGACAAACCGTAAACGATTCACATATTACATTCAGTATTATAGCCAAGCCGGGGGCAAAATTTTCACAAACAGGAATAGACAGATATCAGGCAAGGAATCTTGCACCAACAATTGTTTTAAGATACACCAGAGGTATAGAAGGATTGTTTAACGCCGACTTTAACTACGACAAGTTACAGTTTATGCTTTACAAACCTTTTTTGTTGGGAACATTAGGGAAAACCATTGTTAATTTTGAAGCAGGGAAAAACTTCAATACCGTACCTTTAGCGCTACAGAATATCATCCCTGCGAATCTTTCATATGGTCTTGCACCTAATACATTCTCACAGCTTAATTATTACGAATTCGTTGCGGACGCCTATACCACTCTTCATCTGGAACATCATTTTAATGGTAAAATACTTTCCTATATTCCTTTGATCAAAAAACTAAAATTTAGAGAAATAGCATTTATCAGAGCAGCTTATGGAAGCTTAAGTGATGCCTCAAAAGCCATTAACGTGGAAGGCTTTAAGTATTCTGCGCCCAATGAACATATATATTATGAATACGGATTTGGTATTGAAAATATAGGAATAGGAAATCTTAGAATTTTCAGAGTCGATTTCAACTGGAGAGGAAACTATCTTGACAGACCGGATATTTCAAAATTCGGCGTTAAAGCAGGATTCCAGGTAGGATTTTAAATAGAGATATCAATATAAAACAGACGGGCGGCTTCTTTGAAGCCGCCCGTCATTATTTCTTTCGTTGATTCTAGCATTCGCAAGGTTCTTCCACATCAAGCAACAACGCATTTTTTGTTCCGGAGTCGTTCCGCACCATATAAGATGAACTTAGCATGGCATGCATGGCTCCCCTAATAAGCAATGAGATTTTTGCCATGGCGTCCACCCGCACCAATCTTCGCATGTATCCGTAGGCGAAGGACATATTCCGGCACCTCCTTTAATTGTTTTTAAACTCTTCTTCGAAAGCTTTCTTAAATTTCTCATATTAATTGATTGAAATGATAAAAAAACTCCACGAATTAGCACGCACAAGGATCTTCATAAGTAGCGTTTAGGCAATGTATTTTCTGCCATGGTGACCATCTGCACCATACGGTACAGGAACTCGTTATCGGAGGACAAGTTTCTGCTCCTCCATGAATCGTTTTAAGGTTTTTCTTGGTTAATTTTTTTAAATTTTTCATAGGTATTAGTTTTAATGTGTTGCCTACTCTCTATGCTTTTGGGCTTCCGCAATTAATTTTTTATTTGATATTGAACAAATATAAAGATATTTCATAACGGAAAAAGTATTTATGATATATTTAACTATTGGGATAGAAAACAAAAAAAGCCTCAGCAAATGCTGAGGCTTTAATTTTATAAAACGCTAATTTAATTATGCGTTTGGCTCTACAGATACAAAAGATCTGTTGTTTGCTTTCTTTCTGAAAACTACCTTACCATCTACTAATGCAAACAAAGTGTGATCTTTACCGATTCCCACGTTATCACCTGGGTGGTGCTGAGTACCTCTTTGTCTAACAATAATATTTCCGGCAATAGCTGCTTGTCCTCCGAAAATCTTCACACCTAATCTTTTAGAGTGAGACTCTCTACCGTTCTTGGAACTACCGACTCCTTTCTTGTGTGCCATTTTATTACTGGATTATTTATTAAGTGCTTTAAATTGATCGATATTCTTAATGATAGCAGCATCTACTTCTTCATGAGTAAGAATATTCTTTTCTAATTCAACTTTAACTGCTTTACCTAAAGTAATTAAAGTTTCTCTGTTCTCCTTAGACTGAGACAAATTGTTCTTCTTTAAGTGATAGTTCAACTCGTGATCTTCGCTAAAGTTAACAGTTGCGTTGTCAGAAAGAACTTCTGCTTTCACAGTTTCTTTTTTAGTAGCTTTTTTAGCTCCACCTTCAAATCCTGTAATACCAGTGATTACGATTTGAGTTAAAGATTGTCTGTGACCGTTTTTCACTTTGTAACCTTTTCTTCTTTTCTTTTTGAAAACGATTACTTTATCAGCTTTTACGTGGTCAAGAATCTCTGCTTCTACAGTGATTCCGCTTACAGCTGGGGCGCCTACAGTGATTGCTCCGTTTACAGTAAGAAGAACTTTATCGAAAGAAACTTTTCCTCCTTTATCTCCTTTTAAACGGTTCACAAACAACTTTTGGTCTTGCTCAACTTTGTATTGAAGCCCTGCTATTTCTACAATTGCAAACATTGTTTATAAATTTTTAGTTATTTCGAGGTGCAAATATATGAATTATTTTATAATTAGCTTACAATCAAAGCAATGTTTTTTAAATATTTTCTATTTCACTTTGTTTTGATTAATTTTAACATTATTATATTCACACATGTTAGATTATTTATTAACTTCGTTTCACCAAAATTGAATTTAATATGAAAAAATTTAACCTCTGCTTATTAGCAGGTGCCGTTGCTGCAACATTCCTGACAGCTTGTAGCGATGAAAAAATGGATGAAGCAGTCCTACCACAACAAGAAAGCCTTAGTGCGAAAATCGATCAACCCACAGATCTGGAAAAAGTTTGCTACTATGTAGACAACAATTGGAACTCTACTGCAGTTTTGATGACCGGGCTGCAAAATTCTGCAGACACCAACTTTATGAACTCCCAGATGACTAAAATTGCCAGTATGTGGGGAAGAAGTAATCCCACTTTGAGATTTGTAAATGATCCTTCCAATTACAACTCAACGTATAATGCGATCTCTTATTCTAATGGAAAGATTTACTACGGGTATGCCATCTATTATGATGCTAAAGCAAAAGGCGGAGATATTGTAAATGCCATGATCCTTGCTCACGAGTACGGACATCAGCTACAATACATCTTTGGACTTCCTTCTGTAAATGAAAACACTGCAAGACCAAACGAGCTTGAAGCAGACGGGTTTGCCGGATATTACTTAAGAAGACCCAACGGTTACAACAAAACAAATTTCTCTGAAATTGCAGCAGCTTATGAGTTTGCGCAAAGCATCGGAGATTATCAGACTAATAGCCCGGGACACCACGGAACACCTGCACAGAGAAGATCAGCAGTTCGTTTAGGGTTCCTTCTTGGGCAATATGATCTCAACGCCTCAAACTTTGATTATAATTTCTTCTATTATTATCAGGGAGTACTGAACGGTACATATAAAATGGGTAAAAACAGCGCCAATCCAGAGATTGATGCTTATATGAGCCAATATATTGATGAGTTGAAAAAGATTCAGTCCGGAGAAATATCGGCAGAAGAATTTAAAAACTTAAAATAAACACACATTCATTTTTAGCATATTTAACAAAGGAGGCAAAACATATTTTGCCTCTTTTTTTGAGCCTTGTCATCATGTTTTGATGGCACAATTTATATAATATGAAATATTTTATCAAAAAAAATTCACACTTGTTTGATTTTTTCTTATATTCGTTTTAGAAAAAAAACATTAGAATAAAAACCGTAAGCATTTGATTCAAAGCACTCAATCTGCAAGGGCTAAATGAAAATGCAGCTGTACAAAATGAAAATGGAGTAAAATAGCTTGAGAGATTATCAAAATAAAATCCTATATTAGCTTATAAAACTTATTTTTAAGTACAAGAAAAAACCAAATAGACACACATTCATTTTTAGCATATTTAACAAAGGAGACAGAATTCAGTTTTGTCTCTTTTTTTGACTTGGAAAAATAGCAGAAGTTTATTTATTTTTGAACTATACCTACTATCATGAACAGAGACCTCTATATTGATTTTGCCAAAGGGCTGGCAACACTGTCTATCATATTCATCCACACGGCTTTCTGGTCAGGACAATTTTATATTCCTACAGAAATAAGAGTATTCTCCCTTGTGTTTGATGTGGCCCTTTTTTATGCTTTAAGTGGGATTACATCAGGAAGCAATATTGAGAAAACTTTTTACAGGCTTTTAAAATTACAAATCACATATATGATTTTTGTAACCTTTTTGTTCTTCCTTGATTATTTTTTTAAAGTTTGTGGACTTACATTTTTTTCTCTGGAATGGCTCCAAGGTTTTTATTCAACTTTTGGTTCAAAATATGCAACCACCAGCATCTCAAGCTCTCCTCAATGGCAGAATCTGGGAAACTGGTATCTGCATCAATATACGAATGCTGACACTTTCCCAGTCGTCATGGGTAGCTTTTGGTACCTGAAAGTCTATTTTATCCTCGCTGTATTTGGAGTATTAATTCTAAAATTTTTTCCCAAGCACATCAATTGGTTTATCGGAGTTTGTGTTGCACTAACCTTATTATTCAACATTTACCCGGAATATTACCCAACGGGACAGGTGGGGTATGTGGCATTTTATCTTGCTGTTTTTCTCGTGGGAAACAGGATGCGTGGAAAAAAAATCCCAACCAAAGTTATCCCTGTTCTTTATGCTGTTGTTGCCGGAGCTTTACTATGGATGTTCGGATACTACGGAAGTGATATCTTTTATAAAATCAATAAAAATAAATTCCCACCTCAAATTCCTTATATCATCTGGACTTTGTTTTCTCTTGTCACTCTATTTGTTCTTTATAACAGATTAAAAGTCACCAAAGAAAACTTTATCACCTACATTGGTAAAAATGCTATTTTCTTTTACTTTGCACAAGGTATTAGCTCCTCTCTAATTTATTTTCTTGTCGTTCCACTAAAAGAACAGATGCCGTGGTGGGTACTGATGATTTTAATCTATATCTTTAATATCATCCTGGCGTTTATTATTTCAGCAGGTCTCAAAAAAGTAGATTCAGCAGGATGGAATATTTTAGAACAATTAAGAAAAAAAACAGCAAAAAGTAATAACTAGAATGGTCATTTATAAAATTCTTTGTTTACCATGCGACTTTTTAGTTAAAGTCCTGAGCAAATAGTAGCCCTTTTTTCTTAATACAATATAAAAAGTCAATTCTGATTGCATAAACCCAACAGAAAATAAATTCTCTCTTGTTAAGAAGTACAAAATATGTCTAATTTGTTTTAAATTTACAAAAATTTTACAACATGTTTAAGTTGAAACTCCCTACCGATCCAAGGTGGGCAAATATTGCAGAAGGAAACATTGGAGAAATTTTAACGGATCATGCCTGGTGTGAGCAAAAAGCTGCCACCAATGCTATTTCATTGATCACAATGCTTCCTGAGTATCCGGAAATTGTAACAGAGCTCCTTGCTATAGCACAGGAAGAACTTGACCATTTTAATCAGGTACACGAAATTATAAAGAAAAGAGGATATACTTTTGGAAGAGCAAGAAAGGATGATTATGTAAACCAATTGTCAAAATTCATCATTCAGGGAAGCAGAGAGGATCTGATTGTTGATAAGATGCTTTTTGCAGCGATGATTGAAGCCAGAAGTTGTGAACGATTTAAAGTTCTTACTGAAAACATTAAAGACGAAGAGCTTAAAGTATTTTACAGGGAATTGATGATTTCGGAAGCTAATCACTACACAACTTTTATTGGGTTTGCCAGACAATTGGGAGACGATCCGGAGAAGGTCAACAAACGTTGGGAAGAATGGCTGGAATATGAGGCGGACATCATCAAATCCTACGGAAATAAAGAAACCATTCATGGTTAAAATATAAACGGTAAATTATATCCATTGAAAAAATCAAGCTTTGAAAATATAGCCAACCTGTTTCTGAAAAACTTTTTTCAGGGCTTGCTTATTATTGGACCTATTGGGCTTACAATTTTTGTAATTTGGTATATTGTCAGTGCTATTGACAATCTTATCCCTGCTCTCGCTCACCAGATTCCAGGGCTTGTTTTTGTTTCAATTATATTATTTACAGCTATTCTAGGGTATTTAGGAAATAAATTTGTCGTTGGAAGATTCTTCTTTGACACTATGGACAGCCTATTGGAAAAAACTCCCGGAGTTAAACATATTTACACCCCAACCAAAGACGTTATGTCTTCGTTTGTGGGAGATAAAAAAAAATTCAACGATCCTGTGTGGGTAAAAACCAATGAAAATCCGGAAATATGGAGAATTGGTTTTTTAACGCAGAAGGAAATGTCAGACGTTGACAAACATAATTACGTTGCAGTATATCTCCCCCACTCCTATGCAATTTCAGGATGGGTAATTGTTACTGAAGAAAAAAACATCAAACCTGTAGTGGGTATGACCGCGGCTTCTGCAATGAAGTTTGCTGTGAGCGGTGGAGTAGCCGGATTTAATTCGGCTGAAGACACTACCAATATATTTTAGTTTATCGTCCATTCCATACAATCAACCAATTACTTTTCGTTTGTAAGACTACTTTACCCATTCCGGATCTAAGTCCTATTGCTATAAGATAATATTTTTCGGCAACGGTCTTATTTCAATACAGTCAATCGACTTTTATATAGTCTTTCTAATCAAAAGCAGTACTATAGAATCTGAAATCCATGTGAATTACAAATCATTATAAAAATCTATATCATTTTTTTTAAATTCAAAATGAAAATAAATTATTTTTTAAAAATAATGAATGTTTTTAATTTATTTTTGTACAAGCTTACCCCATAGACTCAAAAATATTTCAAACACTAACCTGAAAAAATCCTTTTATTCCGAAAATGAACAAAATTGCTGTCATAGGCGCCGGTATTTCCGGCTTAAGCATGGCGAATTACTTAGAAAAGTACAACCTAGACTATCACATTTACGAAAGAAGACAGAAAGATGATTTGGCCGGGCATGGTTTTCTTATCCCCCGCGAAGGAATTGAATATCTGTCGCAGATCATTGATCCTTCACTCCTTTTTAAACATGGAAGTTTTTTAAAAAAATACATCCAGTATTCTCATAAGGGAAAGATACTTGGAGAAAAGGATTTGGACCATGTTTTCGCTATTTGCAGACTTTCACTTATCAAACTTTTATCTCAAAACATATCAACTGAAAAAATAACATACGGAGAAACACTAAGCCTTGATACTAAAGGAAAATTAATCTCACAAAATGGAGTGCACATTGATGCCGACCTTGCCATCATCGCTGACGGTTCCAGAAGTCGTATCAGAAAGGAAATTTTTCAAAAGGAAAAAATGAGAACAGTGAGGGAAAGTGAAGTGGTTAATATTATTACAAGCAAAGAGATAGCAGACCGTATTGAAAACGACTTCATGAAATTCCATCATGAAGACGGGGGGCTTACTTTTGGCATCCTAAAACTTTCTCATGAAACAATCCTTTGGTATTCACAATTTGACAATAAAAAATATCGGATCAATGAATATTCTACTGACAATTTAAAAAAATATATGTTGGAAGTCTTCAGTGACTGGCACCCGTTGGTTTCATCCATCATCAAAAAATCAAATTATGAAAACGTACATTTATGGTCGGTCTATGAGTTGGAGCACCTTAATCCTTTTTATAAGCAAAATCTAGTATTTATAGGAGATGCCGCTCACCCCCTCATCCCTTTTACCAGCCAGGGGGTAACCTCAGCCCTCAAAGATTCTTTTGTATTAACTAAATACCTAGTTGAAGAAGATAATCTACAAGAAGCTTTCAGGAAATATGAAATGGAAAGAAAGCCAGAAATTGAGACCCATATTCAAAATGGAAGGACACTACTAACTCAGTTTCTACTTCCTATCAGTCAACAAATAGAAAATATTTTACCCATATCTTATAAATAAAATATGTTTAGTAATAACGATATCAACTTTGAAGCCCTAAAGAGAAAAGCCTATAACGGAAGATGGGCAACTCTGGAAGAAGGAATCATTCCTTTGACAGCCGCTGATCCTGACTTCAGAACAGCACCGGAAATTGAACAAGGGATTATTGAGTACATTAAGGATGGCTACCTCAGCTACGGTCCTTTCTCCGGTCTTCCCGAGTTTAAGAAAAGTGTTGCAGATCATTTCAACAAAGAAAAACATGGAACTTTTTCTCCCGAAAACGTGCTGGCAGTCAATAGTGCTGCACAGGGAATGTATCTGATTGCCACTTATGTTCTAAATCCGGGAGATGAAGCCATTATTTTAGACCCTGTTGATTTTTTGTTTAAGAGGTCGGTAGAAACTGCCGGTGGAAAAGTAAGGCTATGTCCCGTTGATATAGAAACCGGAGATATTGACTTTGAAAAACTGGTTTCACTGATCACTCCAAAAACCAAGCTGATCAGTATATGCAATCCACATAACCCGCTGGGAAAAATATATTCTAAGGAAACCTTGAAAAAGATCTCTGAAATTGCTTCAGCTCACGACACTTGGGTAATGAGTGATGAAATCTGGAGTGATATTATATATGACCAGAAAGAATTCTATACTTATTCATCCGTTTCTGAGGAGGCAAAGAAAAAAAGTTTTACCGTATATGGCTTTTCAAAATCATTTGGTATCGCAGGATTGAGAATAGGATCCGTATTGTGCAATGATCCGGATATTCTGGAAGATTTTATCGAGAAATCGAATTTCAATTCAACCATAGAAGGAGTTTCCACATTATCGCAGATTGCCGGAAGTGTAGCGCTTGAAAAGGCTAAACCCTGGTATAAAGAATTTCTCGCTCACTTGCAGCACAACAGAGATCTTGCATTCAACATCATAAACTGTTCTGAGGTCCTTTCCGCTACTCTCCCTGAGGCAACTTTTGTCTTATTTCCAAAAATTAAAAATGGAATGTCCAGTGAAGAGTTTACAAAACATGTCTTACAACAAGGAAAAGTTGCGATTGTGCCGGGCTCGGAAAGATGGTTTGGAAAAGGAGCAGAAGGACACGTTAGAATCTGTTTTTCAACTTCTCAGGAAATTCTCGAGGAAGGACTTCATCGGATTACCTCAAGTTTTTAACATTAAAAATTTTCATCAAAAAGCAATAAAAAGTTATTTTTATCCTCTATTTCTATGATACCAGTAAAATATCACATTTCCATAACAAATAAACAATTTCAATAACGATATTTTAAATAAATATTGATATTTTTGAATTAACCACTATTCAAAACCGTCAATATGAAATTAAAATACATCAGCATTATTTTTCTTGGTGCTTCTTCACTATCTTATGCCCAGCAGGTAAAGGATACGATTACAAAAGAATCAAAGATCGATGAAGTAGCCATTACCGGAAGCCGGAATAAAAAAAGAACTGTCATCAACACTCCTGTCCCCATTGATATTATCGACATCAAACAGGTAAGCCAATCCACAGGCCAGGTAGAAGTCAATCAATTATTGCAGTTCTCTGCCCCTTCTTTTAATTCCAATAAGCAATCCGGCTCTGATGGTGCTGATGCAGTAGATCCTGCTACTTTAAGGGGGCTTGGGCCGGATCAGACATTGCTGTTGCTCAATGGAAAACGATATCATCAATCTTCTTTAATTAATCTTTTCGGGACCAAAGGAAGAGGAAATACAGGATATGATATGAACACCATTCCGATCGGGGCTATTAAAAGAGTGGAAGTTCTGCGTGACGGAGCTTCTGCACAGTATGGTTCTGATGCTATAGCAGGGGTTATCAATGTCATTCTTAATGATCGCGATAAAGGTTTTGAAGGGAATGCTTTTTACGGAATGAACCTCTTTAAGAGCCCGGGAAATAATGATGTAGTCTCAGACCATAAAATTGATGGGACCACCTTCAATTTTAATGGAAACTTAGGAACAAAAATAGGCTCAAAAGGTGGTTTCGGAAATTTCACTGCAGAATTTATCAATAAAGATTATGCCATAAGAAATGCAAATCCGGACATTTATAACGACCCTCAGCCTGCTCCAAGACAACGCTTCGGAGATGCGAAAGCTCAAAATATATACTTTTTTGGAAATATCGAATTGCCATTATCTGATGGTTTGAAGTTCTATTCCCGTCAAGGGTTTTCTCATAGAAATACAAAAGCCTATGCATGGACAAGAACGGCGGACGATGACAAAAATATCCCTGCCATTTATCCAAATGGATTCAATCCTATTGAAGATACAAGCATCACGGATTTCACGTTTGATAATGGATTGAAATTCAATGTCGCAAATTGGGACATAGACTTTTATAATGCATTTGGGAATAACAGATTTACTTATCAAATCGATCAAACTCTTAATGCAACTCTAGGTGCAAAATCTCCCACTAGCTTTAATGCAGGAGGACACTCTCTTTTACAAAACACAACAGGTTTTAACGCCGTTAGACAATTTAAAGTTCTGAAGGGACTTAATATAGCGTTCGGATCTGAATTCAGATATGAAAAATTTGACATTATAAAAGGTGAAGAGGCTTCCTACGCAATGTATGATATCAACGGAAATGTAGTTACAGCAGATACCCCTCAAAATTTATGGGTAACAGTTCCTGGCTCCAGTCCTGTACGTTACCGGCCAGGAGGTTCACAAGGATTTCCCGGCTATTCTATTGATTTAGGTAAAAACAGAAATAATTTTGCTGCCTATCTTGATACCGAGCTTGATGTAACGGATAAATGGATGATCAGTGTAGCAGGAAGATTTGAGAATTACAGTGATTTTGGAAGTACATTAAATGGTAAGTTTGCCACTCGTTATGCCATCACCCCACAATTTGCTTTTCGTGGATCCGTTTCTACAGGCTTTAGAGCTCCTTCTTTAGCACAGAAATACTACAGCCAACAGTTTACCAACTTTCAGGGTGGACAGTTGGTCACCATACAACTGGCTTCCAATGATAGTGATCTGGCCAATAAACTGGGAATTGATCAACTTAAGCAGGAAACTTCTGTAAATGGAAGCGCAGGATTTACATTCAATACCGGAAAATTTACGGCAACCGTGGATGGATACTATATCAGTGTAAAAAACAGAATCGTTTTGACCGGTTATTTTCCCAGAGCAGAACTTCCGACAGAACTTCAACAACAATATCCTTTTATAGACCAGGTTCAATTCTTTTCTAATGCTATAGATACCAGAACTAAAGGTATTGATGTCATATTAAGCTACAGTGAAAATCTGGGGCCAGGAAAGCTGACAGCTACTTTAGCCGGAAATTATAATGATATGGAGATTACCCAGGTGAATACTTCTGAACAACTGAAAGGCAAAGAAGATACTTATTTAAGTCCCAGAGAAAGAGCTTTCATTCTTGCTTCTGCACCGAAAACAAAAGTTAATTTAAACCTCAACTATAAAATCAGCAAATTCAATGTTAATCTTCAGATGGTAAGATTTGATAAGGTAACCCTAATCGGCTATGATGATTCGGAACAGGTATACAACCCTAAAGTAACCACTGATTTATCGTTCGGTTATGAATTCTCTCACAGCATCAATCTGACTTTAGGAAGCAAAAATGTATTTAACAGATATCCTACATTACAATCTGCTCATGTAACAAGCGGAAATACTGAAGCCGGAGGAATTTTTGATCCTGTGCAAATGGGATTTGCCGGAAGACAGGTTTTTGCCCGACTTAATTTTAAGTTTTAACAGAACGAAAACAAACTGTATAAAAATCCTCCTAAGAGTTCCTGGGAGGATTTTGTTTATTATTTTTTTGAAATTTTATATAATTTACCGCTGTCCGTGACTGCATAGAGATTACCGTCTGCACCATTCAACACATCTCTGAAACGCTCTTTCTGATCTGTAAGGAGACGCTCTTCACCTACTACTTTGTTATCTTTCATCACGATTCTGTCTATATGTTCACCACTTAAGCATCCAATGATCAGGTTTCCTTTCCATTCATCAATATTTCCTGTATAGAAGGTAATTCCGCTGGGTGAAATCACCGGATCCCAATAGTAGACAGGTTGTACCGTACCTTCTCTTTGCGTAATTCCTTGTCCTACTTTATCTCCGGAATACTCAATCCCATAGGTAACATCTCCCCAACCGTAATTTTTTCCGGGCTCAATCAGGTTAATTTCATCTCCCCCACGCGGTCCCATTTCTACGTCCCAAAGTTTTCCATTCGGGTCTATAGCCAGACCTTGAGGATTTCTTATACCAAAGGCATAGATTTCAGGTTTGTAACCCGGTTTTCCTATAAACGGGTTACCGGGAGCAGGTAATCCGTCTTTTGTAATTTTTAAGATCTTTCCCAGATAATTGTCTGTTTTTTGGGCGTAGACTCTGGTCACTTTATCAGAACGCTCTCCTGTGCTGACAAATAAATTCCCGTCTTTGTCAAAAGCCAACCGGCTTCCGTAATGTTTATCTCCATCATAGGAAGGTTCTGCACGAAAAATAACTTTTACATCAGATATACTTTTTAAATCTGTAGAGAGTTGACCTTTTGCCACTGAAGTCAGATTTCCTTTTCCAAAGGGTTCTGAAAAGCTGAAATAGACAATAGTATTGTTTTTAAAATCAGGATCAAGTGCTACATCCAGCATTCCTCCCTGTCCTTTAGAATCTACTTTAGGAAACCCTTCTATTTTTGAAATTTGTTTTCCGTCTTTTGAAACCACATTCATCCAACCTCTTTTATCCGTGATGAGAAATCTTCCGTCCGGTAAGTTGATGATTCCCCAGGGCCTTCCCAGGTCTTTATTTAAAATATCTACGCTATAGGCAGTGGTTGTATGTACTGCTTTAATTCTTGTCTGCCCTTTGAAAGCAGGTTGGTATTCGGAGTTGGGTCTTTCCGTTTCAACACTTCCGTCATTTCCGGTCTGTTGAGCACTTACATGATTCTTTTCACAGGAAGATAATATGAGAAAAACGCTCAGGATTGGGACATAAAATTTATTGATTTTCATAGCATTATGATTTGATGGCTAAAAATGAATGGAAAAATAATGCCATAAAATTTGTGAATTTAATTTTTTATTCTACATTTGTAGAACAAATTACAGCATTGTAGAATGAAAGAGATTAAACTAACAGATTCCGAAAAAGTATTAATGGATATCCTCTGGGAAAAGAAAAATATTTTCATGAAGGATATACTGGATGCTTACCCTGAGCCCAAACCTGCCGTTACAACAATAGCAACTTTACTCAAAAGAATGCAGAATAAAGAACTGGTAGGTTATAAACTATATGGAAATTCCCGCGAATATTTTCCGAAAGTAGAGAAAGGGGAATATTTCAAGGAAGAAATGACTTCCATGATTGATCGTTTTTTTAACAGTTCCGTCACTCAGTTTGCCTCATTTTTTACTTCGAATGCAAAACTCAGCCAGAAACAGTTGAAAGAACTCCGTGATATGATTGATGAACAAATAAAAGAATAACATGCTATTTATTATTTTAAAAATAATTTTATGTTCTTCAATTTTCATTGCAGTATACTATCTTTTTCTTGAAAAAGAGAAAATGTACAAATTCAATCGGTTCTATTTGCTAGGCTCATTGATTTTGTCCTATGTGATACCATTTATTACGATCACATTACCTTCTCAGGAAAAAGCGACAAAGCCACAATTGATCATCGAAGCGACAACACAGCAGATTGCCTCAATCCAGACCGGACCGGCAGAATTTAATTGGATGAATGTTCTTTGGGCCATCTACGGTAGTATCAGTATTTTTCTTCTGATTAAAAGTACGCTGGCAATTTTTGCCATAAAAAAAATTCAGGGGGAAAAAATTACATATCAAAATTGTAATGTCATATTGACAAAAGAAGATTTACCTCCTTTTAGTTTCTGGAATACAGTGTATATGGGGAAAAAATATATTAAAAATAACTTCATTGATCCCAGGATTTTTCTCCATGAGAAAAACCATATTGACCAGAAACACAGTATAGACATTATGCTCATTGACCTTTTAAAAATCTTTACCTGGATTAATCCTGCTTTATTTTTCTTTAAAAAAGCAGTTATTACAAACCATGAGTTTTTAGCAGATGAAGCAGTTTTAAACGGCAAATTCAATATCAAGGAATATCAGAATTTAATACTTGATGAAATCATCAACAGACAAAATCTACCCTTAACCCATTCTTTTAATTTTATCAACACCAAAAAACGTTTTATTATGATGAACACCAAAAAAACAAAATTCGACCTATTAAAAAAGACAGTTGGAATAACTGCTATGATTACATCCGTTGCCTTATTTTCCGAAAAATCGTATGCTAATGAGACGATCAGAACGGTCACAGGCCATGCAGACAGTAAGCTTCCGGAGGTTTCAACCATACAACAGGAAATATCTCCGGCAAGCCCTATCACAAATACAGTTCAACCAGAGGCATCAAAAGAGGTCCCTGCTACCTTACCTGAATTTAAAAAGGAAAAACTAAAAACCACTCAAGATACAATCGCTCCAAAGGCACAAAAAGAAAACAACGAAGGTAACAACACAAATGTTTCTACAAATTCAGAGGTTAATCAAAATCGTACGCAACCGGAATTCCCCGGTGGGACAAGGGTTTTAAGAGAAAAAATCGGGAAAAATATGGATACCACTGTTCTTACTCCGCAAAAAGGAACCTTAAAATCTGTGGCTTATATTCATATTGATGCAACAGGAAAAACAACTGATATCAAAATATCAGGAGATAATGAAGCTTTTAACAAAGAATTTCTTAAAACAGTTACCGCAATAAGCGAGGAGACAACATGGAAGCCTGCAACAGAAAACGGCAAAGCCATTGCCGCCGTATTAAAGCTGCCTGCAACAATGTCCTTTGGTCAATAGGAGAAGAAAAAGCGCTGATTTAGCGCTTTTTTTATTTTTTAGAATCATCAAATTTCACTTCTTAATCCTATTAAAAAAGGAATAGATCATTCAAAAAAACAGTTAAAATTTTATTATCAAAAGATTCAGCTTCAAAACTTTATCAAGCCTAATAATATCTTTCGTATTTTTGTTGTATACATTCCTTTCTATGAATTTTAAGCTTCAATCAGAATATAAACCTACCGGAGACCAACCTCTAGCTATCGAAAAACTAACCGAGGGTATAGAGATTGGTGAAAAGTATCAGACCCTTCTTGGGGTCACAGGTTCCGGAAAAACATTTACTGTGGCTAATGTTGTACAAAATGTACAGCGACCAACTTTGGTTTTAGCCCACAACAAAACTTTAGCGGCACAGCTTTTTATGGAGTTTAAAGAATTCTTCCCTGAAAACGCTGTAGAATACTTTGTCAGCTACTATGATTATTACCAACCGGAAGCATATATTGCAACAACCGGAACCTATATTGAAAAAGACCTGAGCATCAATGAAGAAGTTGAAAAGCTACGTCTTTCCGCAACGGCCAGTCTTCTTTCGGGAAGAAGGGATGTTTTAATTGTAGCCTCTGTGTCTTGCATCTATGGTATTGGGAATCCAGTAGAGTTTCACAAGTCATTAATATCTATTGCTATTGGTGAAAAAGTAACAAGAACAGCTTTGCTCCATTCTCTAGTTAATGCATTATATGCAAGAACTTTAAATGAATTTCAGAGAGGAACATTCCGTGTAAAAGGAGATGTCATTGATGTTTTCCCCGCTTATGCAGATAATGCAATCAGGATTCAGTTTTTTGGGGATGAGATCGAGAAGATCCAAAGCTTTGATCCTGTTACCGGAAATGTAGATTCCAATTTTGACCAAATCCAGATTTATCCTGCCAACCTTTTCGTTACTTCAAAAGAAACATTAAACGGGGCTATTAAGAATATCCAGGATGATATGGTGAAGCAAGTTGATTTTTTCAGTTCCATCGGAAAACCTTTGGAAGCTAAAAGACTGCAGGAGAGAACAGAGCTGGATCTTGAGATGATCAAGGAATTGGGATATTGCTCAGGGATTGAGAACTATTCAAGATATCTTGATGGCAGGCTTCCGGGGACAAGACCTTTCTGCCTGATTGATTATTTCCCGAAAGATTTTTTAATGGTTATTGATGAAAGCCACGTGACAGTACCTCAGGTTCATGCAATGTACGGTGGTGACCGAAGCAGAAAAGAAGCATTAGTGGAATATGGTTTCAGACTTCCTGCAGCCATGGACAACAGACCTTTGAAATTTGAAGAGTTTGAGGGGGTGCAAAATCAGGTTATCTATGTTTCCGCAACGCCTGCAGATTATGAGCTGGAAAAAACAGGAGGAGCTTATATAGAGCAGATTATCCGTCCAACAGGACTGCTTGACCCGGTTATTGAGGTAAGACCAAGCTTGAATCAGATTGATGATTTAATGGAAGAGATCCAAAAAAGATCTGATGCCGACGAAAGAGTTTTGGTCACAACTCTGACAAAAAAAATGGCTGAGGAATTGACAAAATATTTTACAAAATTCGGAATCAGAACAAGATATATTCACTCAGATGTTGAAACTCTAGAACGTATACAAATCATGCAGGATTTACGTTTGGGGCTCTTTGATGTTTTGATTGGGGTTAACTTATTGAGAGAAGGGTTGGATTTACCTGAAGTTTCGTTGGTTGCTATTCTGGATGCTGATAAAGAAGGAATGCTGAGAAGCAGGAGATCCATGATTCAGACTGTAGGACGTGCTGCAAGAAACATCAACGGAAAAGCGATCATGTACGCAGACAAGATCACCAAATCCATGCAGGCCACACTGGATGAAACGGAATACCGCCGTGCAAAACAGATGAAGTACAATGAAGATAATAACATGGTACCCACAGCACTCAACAAAAAGATATCTGAAAATCTCGTAGGAAGAAGTAAAGACTTCCCTGATGAAAGATACACTCAGAAAGAAATTCTTCAAAAGGTTGCCGAAGTTAAGGCTTCATATGCCAGTGAAGATGTCGAAAAAATAATTGAACAGAAACAAAAAGAAATGGAGGCCGCAGCCAAAAATCTTGACTTTATAAAAGCGGCTAAGCTTAGAGATGAGATTGCAGCCTTAAAAGATTAATCACTAGTGATTAAAAGTTTCGGCGGCATCAGAGATGCCGCCGAAACTTTTTAAGATGGAAATGGGTATAATTTTATCAATCGGTTAAAATCAAACCACCTGTTTTTATAGATTTTCCCTGTTGAATTATCTAAGAGATGCTCTGATAGGAATCAAAAGCTCCATCAGGCCGTTTATTTTTATTTCGTAGATCGTAGCAAGCTGCATTCCGAGCTTTCCTTTGGGCATACCATTTCGATTGAACCATTCCAGGTAGCTTACAGGTAAATCGGCAAGCACGGTACCTTCATATTTGCCAAAAGGCATCTTAAGAATACAAATTTCTTTGAGTATTTCAGGGTTGAGTCCTTCCACTTTTTTATGTAATTAAGTCAGTTTATTTTCTAGATCGTTCCGATTCGGTAATTCCAGATCCGGAGGTGCTTTCTCGTCCGAAAATTCATTTCGGTACACCTGAATAAGAAGTAAGGTAAGTGAGATCAGGATAGGCCCAAATATAAGCCCCATAAAACCAAATAGGTTCATTCCCATGATAATCCCAAATACGGTATTCAGCGGGTGTATATTTTCAAGTTTTTTTAACAAAGTAAAGCGAAGCAAATTATCGGTAAGCCCAACAACTACGACACAATAAATTGCCAGACCTAATCCCTGTGCGGTATTTCCTTCCGCTATCATAAAAATACATACGGGAACATATACGATTGCCGTTCCTACCACGGGAATAACAGAAGATGCTGCTGTAAGCGCAAAAAGCAATACAGGCCCCGGAGCCCCGAAAATAAGATACCCTATCAGAGATACAATACCCTGCCCTATCGCCACTACAGGAATTCCTATAGCATTGGCCATGATCAGCTTTCTCATTTTCTCTCCGATTAAAGAGACATTCGCTCTTTTTAAAGGCGCAGAAGACGTAAGAATTTTTTCAAATAATCTTGGTTTTTCAAGCATGAAATATAAAATGAAATACATCGACATAACTACAGTAAGGGTATTAAATGTACCACTAAGTGCTGAAGTTGAAATTTTCCCTACCGAATTCTTCAATTTATTCATATTTTCCTGACTCAAAATATCAAACCCGATCTTTGTGTAAATGTAAGAATGAATTTTATCCAGAAACACATTGAATTTTGTCATATAGGCCTGTGCATTCCCAAGCTTATCAATGAGCAGATCAGCAATAAAATAAATGGGTAGAATAAGAACAATAAGACTCGCAAACATTAATGCAAATGCAGCCAGCGAGGGTTTCCATTTTCTCTCCTCCTGCAGATAAAAATTATATTTCCTGCAAACGACATAAATCGTTATTGCCCCTAAAACCGAGGGAATAAACAATGCAAGGTTAAAACAGATCAATCCTGCCAGCACCAAAATAATGGCCAGCAATGATATCTGTTTAATGGCTACGCTACTGATCTGTTTTTCCTTGTCCATTATTTACTTTTTATTGTTTGTTGTATGCGATTTGTCTTGGTTTTCCCAAGAAAGCACAGTAGGTAGAATACATTACAACCATCATAAATGGTGCTGTTAAAATAATTCCTATTCCGCAAAGAATAACACCTGCTAAGGAGATTAAGGCTCCAAGGAAACCGGTTAATAAGAACACCCCATAGTTCTCTTTTGCTATGTTGAATGATTTGCTTAAAGCTTCTGTAGCCGAAGCGTTTTCAAACAATAAAATAGGATATCCTATTAACAAGAAAGGATACACAAAAATAACCGGGAAAAAACACAATGCTGCTGCAACTGTAGAAATAAGACCGGAAAGGAAGCTGTAAATCAGAATATTGACAAAATTCTGACGATATCCGATAAAAAGATCAGAAAACTCAATCGGGTTTTTGGTGTTGTATTTATTGACCATGTAAATCAATCCTACATACAAAGGTGCCAGTAAAAGGCCAAAAAGGCTGGAAGCTCCCATATACAAAGAAAACCCCGGCGCATTCCAGTAATTGAAATCTCCACCGGAAGATTTCATTTCTTCCAACATTGAAGCGGAATTAAAACCTGTAACCGTCTGGATGATTACTCCTCCTATCAAATAAATGATCATGGCCACGATTCCATAGCCGAAAACCCCTTTATACATTTCAAAGGCATGCGAAATAATGGATCCTGTATCTTTATTGGGAACAGAACCTTGCTGGTCAAATTCGTTAAATTCAGACATAGTTTAATATTTAATGATTTTACCAAAAATAGGCTTTTTTAGTAAAAAAACATATTAAACATGAGTGAAATTTAACCTTTCTCTGAAAAAACAGTTTTATATAATGAATAAATCATAGCATTCCAGAAAGGGAATGTAAACAATCCTCCCACAAGAAATAATGTAAACCCAAGGTATTTGAATAAGACTGCAACGATCACACAAACGAAGATTTCAACATAATACATTCTTAATGCCTTCAGATTTAAGGAAATAGCCTCAAAAATTCTTTTGTTTGTAAAAAACATCAGTGGCGCTACAAATACAGTCATTGAAACCCATATTATGGCTAAAAATAGGGTTGGAATGGTAAATCTGTAAATTAAGAACCAGAAAATGTAATATCCCAGATATTTAAAAAAGTTGAGTCCATTGTACCCTACAAATAAATCTCCTAACTCAATTTTTTCTTTAAGATCAAGCTTTCTGAAAATCTGGAACATTCCGAGATTCAAAGGATATAGAAATGCCATGGTTCCCCAAATGGCAAAAGTAAACATCTGGTAATTTTCTGTAGCACTTAATTCGGCTACTTTTTCCATATAGGCTTTGGCGCCCTCTTTAAGAGCGTCTGCCAATGCCTGATTTTGCTCAAGAATTCCAAATCTTTCTCCAAAGAAAAACAATGAAGTAAGAAAAATTCCAAAAAACACCATTGAAAATATCAACTGATAAACCAACGTTTTATTCCAGTAAAAAAAAGCCTGCTTCAAGATAAAATCAAGTCCCGGTTTCTGAGGATATTTACTCTGCATCATAAAAATTTTATGCAAAAGTAAACATCAATAAGTATTTTTGCCGAATGTTTTCAGTGAATCATCAAAAATTTATGCAGATGGATGAGCTTTCTCTTCAGAAAGTTCCCTATTTCTTTGTCATCGACTTCCTTTCGGAAGCTGTTGAAATTTATCAGGAAAATGAAATTGAAAAATCAGGACTAATGATTGATTTTCAAGACATTACAACCCCAAAAAAAAGATACAAATTAGATAAAAAAATAGAATGGAAATCATATCCTGAAAGCATAGAAAGCTTTAAAAACGGCTTTGATAAAGTTCAAAAAAATATTCGCCTTGGAAATTCTTATCTGATAAATTATACAAGGAAAACTGAAATCGAGACGAATTTAAGTCTGAAAGAAATTTTTTATCACTCAGATGCGAAATACAAGGTTTTTTATAAAGATTTTTTTGTATTTTTTTCTCCTGAAACTTTTATTAAGATTATTGATGGTAAAATTTTCACTTATCCTATGAAAGGTACAATTGATGCTTCTCTGGAAAATGCAGCGGAAATTTTGAAGAACGATAAAAAAGAAAAAGCAGAGCATTACACTGTCGTAGATCTTCTTCGGAATGATCTGAGTATGGTTGCTGATGGAGTAAAAGTTGATCAGTTCCAGCATATTGATCTGATCAAAACTCAACAAAAGGATCTTTATGCCATGAGTTCTGAAATTTCAGGGATAGTAAAGCCGGAATTTGACGGAAAAATAGGAAGCATTATGAAGAAACTGCTCCCTGCGGGCTCAATTTTAGGAGCTCCGAAGCCTAAAACTCTGGAAATAATTCTGGAAGCAGAAGGCTACGAAAGAGGATACTACACAGGAGTATGCGGCTGGTTCGACGGCCAAAATGTTGACAGCTGTGTGATGATACGATTTATTGAAAAGGAAGGAAATAAGCTCTATTTCAAAAGCGGAGGTGGTATTACCCACATGAGTAAATTAGAAGACGAATATCAGGAAATGAAAAACAAAATCTATGTCCCAATTCATTGAAAGCATTAAAGTAGAAGATCAGAAGATTTATCTATTGGAACTACATCAGAAACGTGTCAATCAAACATTCTCTCACTTCGGGAAAGAAGACTCTATTGATCTGGCCAAAATCTATAAAAACCTGCAACATGATGAAGACGGGCTTTTCAAATTAAGAATCGCTTATGATCTGGACAAAAAAATCCGGACTCAAATGATTCCTTATGCTATTCCTGAAATACAAGACTTCCAGCTGGTAGAAAATAACAGCTATGACTATTCTTTCAAGTTTGAGGACCGGAAAGAACTTGATAAAATGAAAATGAAATCTAAAGCAGAGGAAATTATCATTGTCAGAAATAATCATATTACAGATACCTCTTTTTCCAATCTTCTATTTTTAAAAGGTAAGGATTGGTTCACTCCCACCACTTATCTGCTGAATGGAGTACAAAGGCAGCATCTTTTAAAGAACAAAAAAATAAAAGAGGCTGAAATTACGCTACAAAATATAAAGCAATTCAGCCACTTTCAACTCATCAACGCCTTAAACGATTTTGATGATATGTTTATCTATCCGATTGACAGAATTATCAATCTGCCGGGGAATGAAGAATATCTGGATCTTTAATTTTCTTTCATAAAGTTAAAGTAAGCCTTCTGAACATCTGCGCTATTTTTTCCGTACGTATTTACTTCCAGGATTTTCGGTTGTGCATCCGGTTTGAAGAAGTTCTCCAATACCCTGTCTAAAGTAAGCTCATCTTCCACTTTAATATAGGAGAACCCAAAATGCTTAGCCAGATGTTCTGCATTTTTGCGATGTTTTGTTGCTATAAACTCATCCAATGTATTTGGGTTGGCATTTCCTGGCCCCGGAATAATTTTAAATATATTTCCTTCTCCGTTATTAAAAATCATAATCCTTACAAACGGGGGAATATATTGGTTCCAAAGACCATTGATATCATAAAAGAAGCTTAAATCTCCTGTAATCAACAACGTTGGGTTTTCATTCTTGATCGCAAACCCCATAGCGGTGGATGTTGACCCGTCAATTCCACTTGTCCCCCTATTGCAATACATTCTCTTTTTACCAAAATCAAACAACTGCGCATATCTGATGGCTGAAGAATTAGCAAAATGAATATTATAATTATCAGGAACAGTTTGTGACGCTTTATTGAAAAAATAGAAATCCGAAAACTCAACAGTGTTTAGAAATTGCTGATGTTTCGCATCCTTTTTGTCTCTTAAAACATCCCAAAGGTTGTAGTAAGGTCTTGGCTCTAAATTAATATATTTCAATAATTTAGAGAAGAAAACTTCCGGCCTCACCTCAATCTTTTCTGTTAAAGAATAATAGGTATCCGGTTGCCAGATCTCATCCAAATGCCAGTGTTGTTTAGGACGGGCATTTCTCAAAAATTGTTTTACTTTTTTGGAAACCACATTCTGTCCCACTGTAATCAACAGATCAGGAGCGTAGGTTTTATAATCTTCTTCTGTAAAATTGAAAATATATCGGTCTATATGTCTGAAAAACTTCTCGTGATACAGATTAGAATTAGCTTCACTAAGAACAATAACAGAATGATTTTTAACCAGCTGTGTCAGCTGATTTTCCAACTCCGGACTGTATTCTCTTGTTCCCACTAATATCATAATCCTTTGAGATGTATGCCAGTCAGCAATCAGATTGGAAGGAATTTCATATTCTTTATGCCTGATTGTTTTTTCAACGGTCGGGAAAGTAGGAAGCTCGGAAACCAATTCATACAATGGCTCTTCCAGAGGGATATTGATATGTACCGGTCCTTGCTTTTCAAAACAAAGCTCGATCGCTTTCTTTATCGTTTCAAAATTAATTTCTTCTGCGTGCTCTTTGCTGTCTTCCAGCAGTTGGAAATCTCCATAAGAGTGTTGATGAAAAACTTCCTTCTGCCTGATCGTCTGCCCGTCAAAAATATCAACAAAGTCTGTAGGTCTATCTGCTGTCAGGATCAAAAGAGGAATATTCTGATAAAACGCTTCCGTAACTGCCGGATAATAATTAACCACAGCTGATCCGCTTGTACAAGTAATTGCAACAGGTTTTTTCTCACTTTTTGCCATTCCCATCGCTACGAAAGCAGCACTTCTTTCATCTACAATACTAAAACAGTTGAAACGATCAACCTCTGAAAAATGAATCGCCAAAGGGGCATTCCTTGATCCCGGTGAAATGACAATGTCTTCAATTCCGTACTGCTGAAGAAGATGTGCGAGTATTTGGATACTCCTCTTAGAAGAATATTTTTTCATACAGCAAATTTAACTTATAAATAATGATTTTAAAATCATTTAAATTAAAAAAAATGTAATTTTGCTGTTCGTAAATTTCTAAAAATGGATAAAATACCTAGTGTAGACCTGCGTGATTTCCTTTCGGACAACCCGGAACGCAAACAGAAATTTGTAAATGAAATCGGAAAAGCTTATGAAGAAATTGGTTTTGTTGCTTTAAAAGGCCACTTTCTTGATGACAACCTTGTAGATGATTTGTATGGAGAGGTAAAAAACTTTTTTGACCAGCCAGTGGAAACAAAACAAAAGTATGAGATTCCAGGAATTGGTGGTCAGAGAGGCTATGTAGGATTTGGTAAAGAAACTGCAAAAGGTTTCAAAAAAGGAGACTTAAAAGAATTTTGGCATTTTGGGCAATATGTGTCTGATGATTCAAAGTACAAGACAGAGTATCCTGACAATGTAATCGTTGATGAACTTCCGAAATTCAACGAGGTAGGTAAAGAAGCTTTCCAAATGCTTGAAAAAACAGGACAATATGTTTTAAGAGCTCTAGCCCTTCACCTTGGATTAAATGAGTTTTATTTTGACGATAAGATCGCAGAAGGAAATTCTATTTTAAGACCTATTCATTACCCACCAATCACTGAAGAACCGGATGATGCGGTAAGAGCAGCCGCTCACGGAGACATTAACCTTATTACTCTTCTTATGGGAGCTCAGGGTAAAGGTCTTCAGGTTCAGAACCATAACGGAGAATGGATTGACGCTATTGCTGAACCGGATGAATTGATGATCAATGTTGGAGATATGTTATCCAGACATACCAACAACAAATTGAAATCTACCATCCACAGAGTGGTAAACCCGCCAAGAGAGATGTGGAGTACTTCAAGGTATTCAATTCCTTTCTTTATGCACCCTATCAGTGCTATGTCTTTAAATGCTCTTGACAACTGTGTAGACGAAAACAACCCAAAATTGTATGAAGATACAACAGCAGGAGAGTTCTTACATGAAAGACTTATAGAACTAGGATTGATTAAAAAATAATCATAATTAATAATCGTCAGTAATTAAATTACTGACGATTATTTTTCTTATCCTTCTTTACATTAAAACTCCGGGCATGGGATAGATTGTATCATTGTTCCCCACGGGCAAATACAAGTATAAGTATTCCTCACCCATATAAGGTATACATTTACCTCCTTCAGTCCCAGCTCTCGTCTTCAAGATAATAAGCAGGGCCTATATCATCCGCAATCATTTTCTTTTGTTCTTCTCCGGAAAGTCTTTTGAAATTTTTTATAGTTTTCGGGGTCTTAGTTTTTCCTACTCTATTAAGACTTCGGGGAACGTTTGTATAACAACAACATTTATTAATTTGAAAATCAAACATTTACATTGCAAATTAAAAGTGAAAACCTGCTTTAGACGACATTTCTATCAAAGTTCATTTTTAACACATATCATTCTATTTAATTAAAAATATTTTAATTAAATTTGTTTTACTATCAAATTTTTAATTAAAACAGTATGAAAAATTTAAAAAAACTAAGAAAAGAGCAATTGAAAGAAATCTCGGGAGGAACTAATCTGCCTATACCTGAATTCTGTATGTATTATTGCAACGGAACTGTAATCTGTGCCGGTTGTAGTGATGATTTTAAATGCCCTGATACCAACAGCGATATGTAAGATTGATCGTCAAAATGTAATAGAACCGTTTCTTCTGAAACGGTTTTTTATTTTTATCTATTCAGAGTTCCCGGCAAATCACCCTTCTATTAAAATCAAATAAAAACCTAAAATACAATCACTTAAGTTTATTTTTATTATATTTATTGAATCTCAAATTAAAAAAATATGAAAAATCTAAAAAAACTAAGAAAAGACAAACTGAAAGACATCCTGGGAGGAATAAGCTATCCATACCCCGGCGAATGCTTTTATGTGTGTAGTGATGGTATTCAATACCGGGAATTATGCAGGGTTGAATTTATTTGTCCTGATGGAGAGCAGCCCATTATTTATTAAAAATAACATGAAGTCTAAAACAAAACCGTTCCTGAGAGAGCGGTTTTTATATTGATAAGGGAAGTTCTATTCAATCAAATAATCGCAACTGCTGATCAAGTGTTCCTGTGAAATTTGCCGTTGTAAGTTTGGGAAATTCTTTTCCTTCAAAAAATTTTTTTCTGCCAACCTTAAAAGTGGTATGGATCATTTCAGCAATATTCCCTTCTCCTCTTTGTCTTTCAAAATATCTTTTATCACCAAGCTTTCCACCACGCATAGAGCGTATTAGATTCAATACCTTCTGAGCCCTATCAGGAAAATGGGTTTCAATCCAGTTGACAAAGACAGGTTCTACCGTATCATTTAATCTCACCAAAGTATATCCAAATCCCAGCGCACCTGCATCGGAAATAGCCTTTAAGATAGTAAGGGGCTCATCGCTATTCAATCCGGGAATAATGGGAGCCACCATGACATGTACCGGAATATTGTTTTCGGAAAGAACTTCTATGGCCTTTAATTTATTGATAGCTGAGCTTGTTCTGGGTTCCATTTTTCTTCTCAGCTCTTCATTAATGGTCGGAATACTTAGCGAAACAGAAACGAGGTTCTTTTCTGCCATTGGTTTTAGAATATCAAGATCCCTCAGCACAAGCGCATTCTTTGTCAGAATATTAACAGGATGCCTGTAATCAAGACACAATTGCAATAATTTTCGGGTGATTTCAAATTGTCTTTCTGCTGGTTGATAGCAATCGGTATTTCCGGAAAGTAAAATGGGAGCTGCCTGATATCCTCTTTTCCGGAAAAATTTTTCAAGGAGCTCCGGAGCATTCTTTTTCACCATAATTTTCCTTTCAAAATCAATTCCCGCGCTATATCCCCAATATTCATGGGTAGGTCTGGCAAAACAATAAGAGCATCCATGCTCACATCCCTGATAAGGATTCATGGAATATTCCATCGGAAGGTCTTCACTCTTCACCTGGTTAACAATTGTCTTGGGAAAAACTTCAGTGAATGAGGTTTTCATTGTTTCGAAATCTTCATCATCAGGTTCATAGGTATATCTGTCGAAACGGTTGATAACGTTTCGCTGAGCACCCTGACCTTTTATGAAATTTCCGTTTGACATTATGATGTAAAATTATAATGCTTTTTTCATAAAGTAATGATTTTTAACACTAAAGTTTTCCACAAAAAAAATCCAACACTTTCAAAAGCGTTGGATTTAAACATAATTAAATATATTTTTTTACTACTTCACTGCGTATAGTTCCACTCCGTGATATTCTTCATCGTGGCCTTTTTCATCAAAGTGTCTGTGATAGTCTGCATAACTATCACTATATTTTTTGTCTTTTTTTGTCAATATTTTTTTGATGCTTATTAAACTTAATACTGCCAAAAGACCAACTCCTCCTGCCAGTAAAACTCCAACTTCTTTTTTCATATTTTCTTTGATTTATACTGATACCATTGCAAAAAGTATACCTATTTGAATTTTCCGAATTATAAATTTTGTTAACATTAAACTTTATTTTTAAGGAAATTACAATTCGTTATTTTTCTTACATTTAGAAAAGTAATGGTTTAATTATTGTATTTATAACGAAAAATAGTATTATGGAAAATCAAGAAAATATAGACAGAATGACCACCTTAAGCGAAGTGATGAAAATACTTTCTGAAAGAGGAATACAAAGGGAATTCAGGATGAATGAACACTGTGAAATGAAGTTTGAAAATTCCGAAAAAATTTACCAACCTGCGGAGTTAACCATTCTAAAAACCTATCGTTTTGAAGGAGACAGTAATCCAGATGACAACGCTGTGTTATATGTGGTAAAGGATGGGGCAGGAAACCGTGGGATGATTATTGATTCTTATGGAGCAGACAGCAACTATCCCGGTCAGGAGTTTGATGAGTTTTTAAGAAAAATTCCTATTGTAGAGAGCGACGAATTCAATTTTTAATCCCATTCCGTCGGATGTTAATTTTTTAAACCATTAAGGCTGTTTCGATTAAAATTAAATTTTGCCTTATGCGAATTAACAAGACTTATCATTAGCAATTGCATCTTGATGGTTTAAAAGGTTACTCTATTTCAGTACTTTCCTTCTTTTTGAAAACACCCTTCAAAAATCCTTTTTTCTCTTTTTGGGGCTCTTCTGATTTGGGCTGTTTTTTATTTTTAATCTCTTGTTTTATCTCCTTTACAGATTGTTTCATGTCTTTCACAGAAGAAACAGCATTTTTCACTTTTTGCTCCGTTTTCTCTACATTTTTACCGATCAATGTTTTCTTCAACCCTTGTTCTATTCCTTTCCAAAAGAGATTAAAGAATGATTTCGTAGGGTCACGTTCAACATTTTCTACTGTAACTGATTCGGGGAATCGTCCTGAGTCAGATTTTAGAAAAATATTGGCGACGGCAGTTAAGAACCCCTTCTTCTCGTGGTTTTCTTTATTTAAAACTGCAATTTTCAGATCTTTATGCTTCAGATTAAACGTACCATGTAGTCCTGCAGGATCGCCTTTAAAATTAAAAAGCATCTCCTGAATCGTTCCGGCTGTAGCAGTAACATGCAGATAAGGTCTGATAAAAGGGTTAATTCCACTGGCAGGAAGATTATCCGTTCTTCCGGAAATAGTAAAAGCATCATGCTGATCAGCAACATCAAAATTCCAGTGGACAGACAGAGGAGCAAGATTCATGAATGAGCAATTGATTTTAATGTCAACTTTTGTTGGTTTTCCCTTTACTTTTGCAGAGTTCAGGTTTTTAACCTTCATATTAAAGTTATTGAAAGTCAACTTGCCGGGCCCCATACTTTCCGGTGTATCTTCTTCGTATACCAGTACAGAATTCTTCAGATCCAGATTCTCAATATTCATCGGCATCTTAATAGAGCGAAGCATCTTTGAATACAGAGCTTTTATTTTCGGATCATCTTTGGGAATTTTACTCCTGAAAATATTAGCATCAGCAGATTGTATGGTTACCTGAGATGCATTAATGGATTTATTTTTGGAAAACAGATCCCAGCTTCCTTCTGCCGTTATATTTCCTGCTTTCAAATCAAACAAGTCTCTTTCAACCGGTATCATTTTGATAAATTGGGCTCTCGAAACGAGAGGCTTCATGGCAAAATTATCAGCCTGAATTTTATTTTTATTCAGCTTTAAGAGACCAAGACTCAGATTATAGAATTGAGTTTTATAGGCAAAATTCCTAGTTGTCACAAAGTAATCTTTCAGGTCAAAAGATAATCCTTGATTATTGGGATTAGGAGCAAGTTTAATATCATTCACAGTAGCATTCAGGTCATGGAAGGATAAGGGCTGCTTTCCTTTATCATACGTAATATTTGAATTTTTTAAAGAAACTTTCCTGATAATAACTGATTGAATAAATCCTGATTCAGGATTTTTAATGGGCTTGGTTTCTCCTGCTTTGATTGTACCATTTACATTTTCAACAAGAATATCCTTAAAATCCAACACCAGTTTTTTATTTATAAAGTCCAGTGTATTGATGTTGAAAGCAATATGATCGGATGTAAGATCCATGATTGTTTTTCCAGCAGGAGTAGCTCCCGGACTCAGTGAGATAGTATTGATTTCTCCACTGGTTGGCTTTAAAGCAATGCTGCCTATATTAACATTCTGATGATCAGAAAAGGCAATGTCTTTTCCTGAAAACGTAAAGTCTTTATATCCAATCGGAATAATCTGCTCTGAAGTTTCTTTATTAAACAATAACTTACTGATATTCAAATTCAAATTTCCGGCAGACAACCATTTGTTTCCATCTGGTTTATTAATCTGAACAACCGCATTGTTAAGTTTTATATTCTCCAGATTAACCTCAAAGTCTGACTTTTTCTCTGACTTTTTTGCCTTGATTCCGGTATTATATATGGTAAGAACAGGGTTTTGAAAATCTGCATTGGCAAGAGACACTTTATTTTTATCTAAAACAAGATCCTTAAAATCCATTTTGGGAATGGTAAATTCAAATAATTGCGGCTTCTTTGGATAGAATTTTTTAAACTGTCCAAAAGACAAAAGAGGAGTCAGCCTGAACTGGTCAACAGACATTTGCCCATCCGCTGTATTGATTGAATTAATAGTAATTGCGTATACATTATCTGGTCTGAAAAAGAAGTTTTGCCCTTCAATACTATATCGGTCAAAAACCACCGGCAACTTGTTTTCCACAGACTCTTCTGTCATTTGCAGATTTTCTACAAATAAATTTAACTTTTGTACCGACAAAAACTTTTGTTTGGTATGTTTGAAAATTGATATCGTTCCGTTATTGATTCTTATGTTTTCAAATAAAACGGGATTTCTTTTCTTACCTGTTTTCTGATCTACAGGTTTGGCAAGAATTATATTCAGACTAGGTTTTGACAAAAGGAGATCAGTAGAACTTATCGTCTTATTAAATAGGGCATCATAAATACCGAGCCGACTTATTCTTAAGGTGTCAATAGTTCCCTGAAGTCCAATAATATTGGTATTCTCCGGATCCTTATTATTGACCGAAATACCCGTGGCAAGAATATTTCCTGTACCCAGATCCACATCCAGGGTTTTATAAGAAACCTTATAGTTCGTTTTGTTTTTGATATAGTCAGGAAGTTGGGTTTTAAGCCAGAAATTCAGCCCGAAATTTGCAGCAAGAACAAGTCCTGCCAGGATCCCGAAACTTATTAATAGTCTTTTTACCCATTTATTCATATTTTGTGATTTGATTTATCTACGCTTATGTAGGATTAGTTCTTTATTCCCAACTCAATAACATACCCTTCATGTCCCCTTATATTGATAAAGTTTCCGCCTTCAAATCCAAGATACTGTCCTTTAATTCCAGTAAGTTTTCCTGTGAAATCAGGTTTTTTATCCAAGGTAAATGAAGAAACTTTCTCTGGCTTTTCAAAAGGATAGTCAAACATCCATAATTCTTCTCCTTCCCTATAGAATTTCTGGAAATCCTCAGGAAAATATTCTTTGATCTTATGTCTGAAGTCTGCAAGATCTACCTCTCCTTCAAAGTCATCCTGAAGCATCTTCCTCCAGTTTGTTTTATCGGCAAGGTGTTCTTTTAAGGCAACCTCTATCATTCCCGCTTCATATCGGTTTTCAGTTCTTGCAATCGGTAATGCAAAAGTAGCTCCCTGATCAATCCATCGTGTAGGAATCTGGGTATTTCTTGTTACTCCTACCTTTACATCTCCGGTATAAGCAAGATAAACAGTATGTGGCTGAAGCTGAATTTGTTTTTCCACCTCCAGGTCGCGTTCTGCTACACCTAAATGAGCAGTAGAAAGCTCAGGACGAATGATTGTATCACTGGCATAAGGGCTTTCAAAAAAACAGTTTTTACAGAAGCCCATCCTATAAATAGGTTTATTTTCACCACAGTTTACACATTGAAACCCTACATGCTTAATGCTTAGCTCCTTTCCCAACAGCTCATTCATATGGATCAGATCCCCTGAAAGATTAAGATAATACTGGATTGGTTTTGCATCGTAGCTTGTCATTTTTAAAATTTGCCCTTGAAACTGCATATTATATTTATATTACTTTTTTAAGTAAATTTAATGATTATATTTTTCAAATGGTAAAATTTATATTTTTGTATTCATAAAAAACCACAGATGATTTATCTTGTAACAGGCGGTAGCGGTTTCATTGGCTCTCATTTAATTGAACGATTATTAAGAAATGGACATTCTGTCATAAACATTGACAATTTTGATGATTTCTATGGGTATCAGATAAAAATTAAAAACACTTTAGAGTCAATTGATACAATTTCGGATTTTGAGTTCTCTGATAAAGAAGCTGACATCCAACGTTTAATTTCCCTCACTCAATCTGATAAATATTCCCTTTATTATCAGGATATCCGGGATAAAAAGGGTCTTGAAAATATCTTTAAAAGTCATTCTATTGACATGGTGATCCATCTGGCCGCTCTGGCCGGCGTGCGCCCGTCTATTGAGAGACCTTTGGAATATGAAGAAGTGAATGTTCGGGGTACCATGAACCTTTGGGAATTATGTAAAGACTTTACCATTAAAAAATTTATTTGCGCTTCTTCATCAAGTGTTTATGGGAATAATGAAAAAACCCCTTTTTCAGAAACAGATAATGTAGACAACCCAATTTCACCCTATGCAGCAACCAAAAAGTGCGGAGAAATTTTAGGGCATGTTTACCACCAACTGTACCACATTGATATGATACAGCTTAGATTTTTTACAGTATATGGACCAAGACAGCGTCCCGATCTCGCCATACATAAATTTACAAAACTGATTTCAGAGGGACAGGAAATTCCTTTCTATGGCGATGGGAACACAGCCAGAGATTATACCTATATTGATGACATTATTGATGGAATTACCAAGTCTATTGTTTATCTGGAAAATCATTCCGGAATCTATGAAATCCTTAATTTAGGAGAAAATGAGGTAGTTACTCTTTGCGAAATGGTTACCACTATAGAAGATGCCTTAAAAATAACTGCCACAAAAAAAATTCTGCCAATGCAACCGGGTGATGTCACAAAAACCAATGCGGATATCACAAAAGCAAAGGCCTTGATAGGGTATAAACCAGACACAAACTTCCAAAATGGCATAAAAAAATTTGTGGAATGGTTTTTGAGAAAACGACATTAAGTAAATTACTGACATCACTGCCATGCAGTTGGTGACAGACATTTACAAGAAAAAATTATAAAAAGAATTGAAAATCAAGTATAAAAAAGTTTATTATACAACCTATTTTTATACTTTTGCAAAAAATTAGAAAATTATGTACTGGACATTAGAATTAGCATCCTATCTAAGTGACGCACCTTGGCCAATGACAAAAGCAGAGCTTATTGACTACGCAATCAGAACTGGTGCACCTATGGAAGTAGTGGAAAACCTTCAGGCTATTGAAGATGAAGGCGAAATTTATGAATCTATTGAGGAGGTTTGGAGTGACTACCCAACAGATGAAGACTTCCTTTGGAACGAGGACGAATATTAATAAAGCGATAAGCTTTAGGCCATACGCTTAGAGCTTTTTTGCCCTTTTTATATATTAACTTACACGATAAGCGTGTCATTTAAAACGCTTAAAGCATCTTGCATTAAGCATAAAGCAAAAAATTTATGAGTTTTTTAAACAAAGTTCTTAAAGGGTTTTTGGGAGACAAAAAAGCGCAGGACCTAAAAGAAGTAAAAAAAGTTGTAACAAAAATCAAAGCTGTAGAACCCAACATTCAACAATTGTCGGATGATGGTTTGAGACAAAAAACTGCTGAATTTAAAGAGAATATAAAATCTGCAACCAGCAAAATCACAGCTCAAATAGAACAAATTAAAGAGCAGATAAAAAATTCAACAAACGTTGATGAGAAAGAAGCTCTTTTCTCAAAAATTGAGTCTTTAAAGAAAGAATCATACGAAATTGAAGAAAAAGTTCTCCTTCAGGTCCTTCCGGAAGCCTTTGCATTGATCAAAGAAACAGCAAGAAGATGGGCGCAGAATGGGGAAATCCGTGTAACAGCAAGTGACTGGGATAGAGAACTGGCTGCTGCAGGGAAAGATTTCGTTGAAATTCAGGGAGACCAAGCTGTTTGGAAAAACTCATGGGATGCTGCCGGAACTCCAGTAGTTTGGGATATGGTCCACTATGATGTTCAGTTTATCGGAGGTATTATTCTTCACAGTGGTAAAATTGCTGAAATGGCAACCGGTGAAGGTAAAACTTTGGTAGGGACATTACCTATTTACTTAAATTCACTTCCGGAAAGAGGGGTTCACGTTGTAACCGTGAACGACTACCTTGCAAAAAGAGACTCCGCTTGGATGGGACCATTGTATCAGTTCCATGGGATGTCAATCGACTGTATTGATAATCACCAACCGAACTCAGACGGAAGAAGAAAAGCATACAATTCAGATATTACTTATGGAACCAACAACGAATTTGGTTTCGATTATCTGAGAGATAACATGGTGACTTCACCTTCAGAACTGGTACAAAGAGAATTGAACTTTGCGATCGTGGATGAGGTAGACTCCGTATTGGTAGATGATGCAAGAACACCATTGATTATTTCAGGTCCAGTTCCTCAGGGAGACAGACAGGAATTCGATGTTCTTAAGCCTTCTATCGACAGAATCGTTGAAGTTCAGAAAAAGACTGTTTCTGCTATTTTCAATGAAGCGAAAAAATTAATCGCAGCAGGAAATACTAAAGAAGGAGGATTCAAGCTGCTTCAGGCTTACAGAGGGCTTCCTAAAAACAGACAATTAATTAAATTCTTATCAGAAAGCGGAAACAGAGCATTGCTTCAGAAAGTTGAGGCTCAATATATGCAGGATAACAACCGTGATATGCCGATTGTAGATAAAGACCTTTACTTCGTTATCGAAGAGAAAAACAATCAGGTTGATCTTACAGATAAAGGAGTTGAGTATATGTCTCAGGGGAACTCTGACCCGAACTTCTTCGTTCTTCCGGATATCGGAACAGAAATCGCTGAAGTAGAAGCTAAAAATCTATCTAAAGAAGAAGAATTTGAGGCTAAAGAAAGACTTTTCGGTGATTTTGCTGAAAAATCAGAGCGCGTTCATACAATGAGCCAGCTATTGAAAGCATATACATTATTTGAAAAAGATGATGAATACGTAGTAATCGATGGGGAAGTAAAAATTGTTGACGAGCAGACAGGTCGTATCATGGAGGGACGTCGTTATTCAGACGGTCTTCACCAGGCGATCGAGGCGAAAGAAAATGTAAAAATTGAAGCCGCTACTCAAACTTTTGCTACGGTTACCCTGCAGAACTATTTCCGTATGTACAACAAACTTGCGGGAATGACAGGAACAGCGGAAACAGAGGCTGGAGAACTTTGGGAAATCTACAAATTAGACGTTGTGGTAATTCCAACCAACCGCCCTATTTTAAGACATGACAGACAAGATTTGGTTTTCAAAACCAATAGAGAAAAATATAATGCTGTAATTGAGGAGATTGAAAGATTAACCGCAGAAAAAAGACCTGTACTTGTAGGAACTACATCTGTTGAGATTTCTCAATTACTTTCAAAGGCGCTTCAATTAAGAAAAATTCAACACCAGGTATTGAATGCAAAACTTCACAAGAAGGAAGCTGAGATCGTTGCAGGAGCCGGACAACCGGGAGTTGTAACCATCGCTACCAATATGGCGGGTCGTGGTACCGACATTAAGCTTTCAAAAGAAGTAAAAGAAGCAGGAGGTTTAGCCATCATCGGTACTGAAAGACATGATTCAAGACGTGTTGACAGACAGCTAAGAGGTAGAGCGGGACGTCAGGGAGATCCGGGAAGTTCTCAGTTCTATGTGTCTCTTGAAGATAACCTGATGCGTTTATTCGGTTCTGAAAGAATCGCTAAAATGATGGACAGAATGGGTCATAAAGAAGGTGAAGTAATTCAGCATTCTATGATCAGTAAATCTATCGAAAGAGCTCAGAAAAAAGTAGAAGAGAATAACTTCGGAACGAGAAAGAGACTTCTTGAATACGATGACGTAATGAACAAACAACGTGACGTTATCTACAAGAGAAGAAAGAATGCTCTTTTCGGAGATCACTTGAAATATGATATCACAAATATGATATTTGATGTGGCTAATTCTATCGTCGCGAAAGGAAAAGCTACAGGAAATTATAAAGATTTTGAATACGAAATCATTAAAACATTTACGATGGAATCGCCGGTTTCTCAAAATGATTTTAGTAATAAAAACATTCAGGATCTGACCAATATCTTATTCAAGGCTGCTCAGGAAGATTACGCAATGAAACTGAACTTATTGAAGGAGAAATCATTCCCAATCATTGAGAATGTATATCAGAATCAGGGTTCAATGTTCAAAATGATTCAGGTTCCTTTCACAGATGGACACAAAACAATGACCATCGTTGCAGACCTTAAAGAAGCTTATGAAACCCAGTGTGAAAGCTTAGTGAATGACTTTGAAAAGAATATCACACTATCTATCATCGATGAAAACTGGAAACTTCACCTACGTGAAATGGATGACCTAAGAAGATCATCTCAAGGTGCGGTTTACGAGCAGAAAGATCCACTTGTGATTTACAAACAGGAATCTTTCCACTTATTCAGTGAAATGATCGATAAATTGAACAAAGAAATTATTTCGTTCTTATACAAAGGGGAAATTCCTGCATAAGAAATAATTAATAATATTTTATAAAAAACCGTTCTGGCATTAGCCGGAACGGTTTTTTATTATCTATTGTATAATAATTTTATGATAAATATCAATATTATTATTTATTTAGAACAGTTAAAAATAATATATTTGCAGAAAATTTGACTTTCATGAAAAATGTACTAATCTGTGCTTCCCTTCTGGGATCTTTGGTGACCTATGCTCAAAAAAAAGATACTGTTAACACAAAAAGCATTGATGAAGTAGTACTTATCAACACTTATATCAAGAAAGATAGTGAATATTCAAATAAAATGCCCCTTAAGGCTATTGAAAATCCACAAGTATATTCAAGTATTAATAAAGTCATTTTAGAAAATCAAGGACTTTATACCGTAGACGATGCTTTAAAAAACATCCCGGGATTACAACCGATGTGGACTTCAAATGGAAGAGCAGGTGACGGTGGTGCCTATGTAAGTTTGAGAGGTTTTGTATCTTCCAATTCTTTAAGAAACGGAGTACTTGGAGCAGTAACCGGAACAATAGATGCCATAAACCTGGAAAAAATAGAGGTTCTGAAAGGACCCTCAGGAACTCTTTTCGGAAGCTTATTGTCAAGTTACGGTGGTGTAATCAACCGTGTAACCAAAAAGCCCTATGAAGCATTTGGTGGAAATATCAGTGTAGCTGGTGGAAGCTACGATACTTACAGAGCTGCAGTGGATATCAATACTCCCCTTACCCAGGATAAAAAACTTTTATTCCGTTTAAACTCAGCTTATACCAACGAAGGGACTTTCCAAACAGAAGGATTTAGAAGAAATCTGGCTATTGCTCCGAGCTTAAGCTATAAACCCAATGACAGATTAAGTATTAATCTTGATATGGAGTTATTTCAGATGAAGAATATGACTGATCAGACCTTTTTCTTCTATTCTGGTAAATATCTCCAAAAAGTAAACAATATCAAAGATCTTAATCTCGATTATAAAAATTCATATCTCGGAAAAGACCTTACCAATACGGGAAGAAGTATTAATTTTTTCGGACAGGTTAATTATAAAATCTCAAACTCAATAACTTCAAATACCAATTTCAGTACCTCATCCAGCTATTCTAACGGATTTATGCCTTATTTATATTTTATGGGGGATAACGCTGATAGCATGTATAGAAGTGACCAATCTACCCGAGACAGTAGAAAAAAATCCCTTAATTTTCAACAGAATTTTAATGGTGATTTTAAAATCGGGAATCTGAGAAACAGAGTGGTTTTAGGTTTTGATTATTTGAGAGTAAACAATGATCAGAATTTCTATGACGTCAACGGATTTGATAAAGATTCACAAGGCACATCAATACCCGTTCCTTTACATCAATCAGGATTTGATTACACGAACTTTAACGGCTCTGCTCTTCAAGCTCAGTACAATGCCTTAGCAGGAAATGAAAAGCCTTACCTTATAAAAGGAATACAAGAGAACTACGCAGTATATTTATCAAACGTTTTAAACATTACCGATAATCTTAATGTGCTCATGGCATTAAGAGTAGACAATTTCACTAACAAGCCTGATAATTCAGGAGAAAATAAAAAACTAGACCAGACATTTTTCTCTCCGAAATTAGGAGTTGTGTATGAGCTTATAAAAGACAAGGTTTCTGTTTTTGGAAATTATCAAAACAGTTTTAAAAACCTTAATTATTATGTGAACGCTTCCGGAGCAACTGTAACTCCTGTTCCTGAACAGGCCAACCAAATGGAAGGAGGAATCAAAACCAATTTATTTAATGGCAAAGTATCTTCTACATTCAGTTATTACAACATCAAAGTAAAAGATGTTTTGAGAAATGCAATTGGCGCTGCAGACCCACGCGCACAAGTGCAGGACGGAACTATTATAAGTCGTGGCGTCGAGTTGGAAATCAATGCTTACTTACTAAAAGGTTTCACAGCAATTGCCGGATTCAGCTACAACGATTCAAAATACACTCAATCTGATGAATCAGTACTCAATAGAAGACCTAATACGGCAGGCTCGCCTTATCTGGCAAATCTATATGCCAGCTATCAATTCTTAGACGGAAAACTGAAAGGTTTAGGATTCGGAATTGGAGGAAACTATGCCAGTGAAAATAAAATTGTCAATAACTTCAATACAGCAGACAAAACAAACGAGGTATTTACTTTACCTTCTTACGTTGTCCTCAATGCCAGCGCTTATTATGATGCTAAAAAATTCAGAATTGGAGTAAAGGTAGACAACTTTACCAATCAACATTACTGGATCGGTTATACCACAGCCAATCCACAAAGGTTAATTAACGCTGTAGGAACTTTCACTTATAAATTTTAAACTGTTAGAGTAAAATTACTCTCCTTATAAACAATGAAAAGAAGAATAATAGGAGCTGCATTATTAACTTCCATGTTAAGTTTTGCACAGGAAAAAAAAGACACCATCAAATCCAATAATATCGAAGAAGTTGTTGTCAACGGAAGATATTATCAGAAGTACAAGCTGAATGAGGTTTCAGGTTCATTAAGAATTCAAACACCTATTCTTGAGCTTCCTCAGAATGTGCAGTCTGTAAGTTCTCAGGTTCTGGCTGATCAGATAACACTGAATATGTCTGAAGGAATTGTTCGTAACGTAAGTGGAGCAAGAAAAGTAGAACACTGGGATAATGTCTATTCCAATGTCTTCATGAGAGGCGCAAGTATTGCTACTTTTATGAACGGGATGAATGTTTCCTCTACATGGGGTCCTATTAATCCTGATGCATCTATCATAGATAGAATAGAGTTTGTAAAAGGTCCTGCCGGATTTATGGGTTCTATGGGAGATCCTGCCGGATTTTATAATGTGGTAACAAAAAAGCCTACCGGGAAATTTGCTAACAGTGTACGTTTCACAACGGGAAGCTATAACCTTTTCAGAGGCGAGGCAGATCTGGATGGAGTTCTTGTAAAAGACGGTGTTTTAGACTACCGTATCAATTTAATGGGAAGCTCTAATAAATCATGGGTTGAAAATGATAAAACAAGCAAAATTATTGTTGCTCCGTCTATTACTTTCAGACCAACAAAGACCACTACTTTTACAGCTCAATACAACTATCAGTATTTAAAATTCAATCAGCCGGGCGCTTACCTGATGTCTAACGACGGATATGCTTCACTGAATGTACATACCAACTTTAATGATCCTAATTTCAAGAAAACAGAAGTAAAAGATCAAAGCTTATTTTTAACTTTAGATCAGAAGTTATTCAAAGACTGGGTTTGGAGTACGCAATATGCTTATATGGACCTGAATTATGACGGAGGTTCATGGTGGGGAACATTTGACCCCAATAATAAAAATGTTTTAAACAGAACAGTAAGCAACTGGCAGGCGAAAGGGAAAAACCATATTTTCCAGACCTATGTAAGAGGTACCCTTAATACAGGAAATATTGTACACAAAATTATTGCAGGATTCGATTACGGAGATAGAAAGTACAATGCCGACTTTTCATCTTTTGCAGGAGGACCATTCCCTATTGACATTTATAATGTACAATATGGTGTAGATCCTTCTAAGCTTCCTTCTGCTGATTTTTATACTTTAAACTCTTCAGCTCCATTTTATGATGATGAGGGTGTAAAATATACATCATATTACGCTCAGGATCAGATTGAAATGTTCAACAATAAGCTAAGATTAACATTGGCAGGAAGATATACAAGCGGTACCACATATGCCGGCTATCCTTATTATTCCCCTGGAAATGTTGTTCCCAGAAATAAAGCAGGAGAATTTACTCCTAGAGTAGGAATCAGTTATTCAATTAATGAAAACTTTTCTGCTTATGGTATTTATGATAAAACCTTTGTACCACAATCCGGAACAGGAATCAACTCTACTTCTATTACAGATCCATTCAAAGGGCAGAATATTGAATTTGGACTAAAGAAAGACTGGTTTGGAGGAAAATGGAACTCTACTTTTGCCATATATGAGATCAGAAGACAAAATATTCTTGTAGCAGGGCCTAAAGAACAAAATGGAGGTGTTCCTTTTCAGATGGCTTCAGGAGAGCAGAGAGCAAGAGGTTTTGAAACCGATATCAAAGGAGAAATCATCAAAGGGTTGAACATTATCATCAACTATGCGTATACAGATGCAAAAACCATCAAAGACACAGACCCTACAAGAATTGGAATTCAGTCTCCGGGGAATGCTAAAAATGTACAAAATACATGGGTAAACTATAGGTTTGAAAATGGCCTTATGAAAGGTTTCGGAATATCAGCAGGTTACCAGTATCAGGGCGGAAGACAATCCTGGTTCGGAGTAGGTGCTACAAAAGATCAGAGCCTTCCGGATTATTTTGATACCAACTTCGGAGTTTCTTATGTTGCTAAGAAATTTGATGTCAATCTAATGTTGAATAATGTCCTTAACAAAAAGCTTTACAGCGGTTATAGAGGTGACTCAGGTGAATATGCCTGGATTTACAACGCGCCACGCAACTGGAGACTATCAATCGGATACAAATTTTAATACTATATAAAGGTTAACCCCACCTGGGGTTAACTTTTTGCTATGAGAAAAAAGCAACATCATAAAAAGAAAATTTCTCCTACAAAGAAATGGTCTGCCAAACTGCATTTATGGTTTGGTTTATCTGTTGGCATCATCATTTTCATCATCTCTCTTTCGGGGACTTTGTATATTTTTAAGGATGAAGTACAAAATAGTCTTCGTAAAGAAGCCATTTATGTAAAGCAAAATGATATCAATTCAAAACCATTATCCATCAACCTTCTTCGTGAGAAGATAAGTTTGGAGCTTAACGAGAAATATCCTGTAAGCTCGGTTGAAATTCCTTTGGATAAAAGTAAATCTTATCGTTTCCTTTACTACGAAAAGAGCAAAAAAGGATGGAATTATTTTCAACAGGTTCTCATCAACAAGCAGGTGTATGTCAATCAGTATACAGGAGAGATCATCGCTGTTTATAATGAAAAGTATGATGTATTTAATATCCTGAAATATATCCACTGGGGACTTTTACTCAATTCTGAGTGGGGACCTTATGTGACAGGAATTCCCACTGTATTATTTATCATCATGCTGATCACAGGAATTATTCTGTGGTGGCCGAAAAATAAAAATTCCAGAAAAGGAAGGTTCTGGTTCAATTGGGAAAATGTAAAAAACTGGAAGCGCAAAAACTACGACCTTCATAATGTATTGGGGTTTTATGCCTCATTTATTGCTCTGGTGATGAGTGTTACCGGAATCTATTTTGCTTATCCGTATGTGAAGAATACTTTTAATCTTGCCATATCCGGTTATTGGGAACTTCCTAAAGAAAAGGAAATCAAATCCCCGGATTCTCTTATGGTAAAGACAGATGCCGTTTTTGATAACGCAGCACTTCAGACAGAAAAACTATATGCAGGATCATCCAGTTTCAGGATTACTTTAAATGGAAAAAATAAAAAAGGAAAGGAGCTTAAAAACCTTCCGGTCACCGTGTATGGCCAGGATGGAAGATTCAGTGAAAGAAACCTTCTTACTTTCGACAAATATTCAGGAAAACTACTAGCCCATAAACCTCATCACAAACTAAAAGCCGCAGAAAAATATGCGAATGCCAATTATGATGTCCACACCGGATCTTATTTCGGATTATTCGGAAAAATCATATGGTTTATCGCAGGCCTTATCTGCACCTCACTCCCTGTTACCGGATTTCTGGTTTGGTGGGGAAAAAGAAAGAAACAAGGAAAGAAAATATAATGAAAAAAGCAATTTTATCAGCTGCCAGCCTTGGAACTACAATGGTTTTTGGTCAGGTAAAAGATAGTTTACAAACCCAGAATGTGGATGAGGTGGTGATGACGGCTTCCCGAAAAAAGGAGAACATTAAAGAGGTTCCCAGTTCCATCACAATAGTTGGAGAAAAGCAGATTCAGTCTCAGTTGACGGTCAATTCTGATATTACGAGCATTCTGCAGTATACGGTTCCCAGTTTAGGAACCAATTCGGGACAGACTTCCAACACCGGACAGACACTAAGAGGTCGTCAGGTATTGGTATTAATTGACGGAATCCCACAGTCTACCCCACTTCGAAACGGAGCAAGAGACCTGAGATCCATAGACCCTTCAGCCATTGAAAGAATTGAGGTGATTAAAGGCGCTTCTTCTATTTACGGAAATGGTGCCGACGGAGGAATCATCAATTATATCACAAAAAGAAATAAAACAGATCAGAAGATTTCCGGAATATCACAGATTGGTTTTACCGGTCAACCTTATGGAGGTACATTAGGACTCAGAGCCAGCCAGCTTTTATCCGGTAAAGTCAACAAATTTGATTACACCCTTTCATTAGCGTATGAAAGAACGGGATATATGAAAGATGCAGACGGTGTTTTCCTAAGCCCGACTTACAGTACCGCTAAAATGGACAACTACAACGGGTTGTTGAAATTAGGCTATACTATTAACGATAATCAAAGAATTGAAGCATCTTATATCGGTTATTCCTCAAGATCAGATCTTAATCTGGGTCTAAGTACAGGAAAGTATGGTACGAAACCTACCATTGGTGAAGGGTTGGGAAAAGGATTGGAAACAACTCCTCAGGGAACACCAAAAAACCACAATATCAGACTCAGTTATGACAATAAAAACCTTTTTGCCGGAACTTCTCTAAACATCAATCTTTATTATCAGGATTTTAAAACCGTTTATGGGTATAGTGATACCTTCTTTAACGGTGGTCAATCCAATGTACTTTCTAAAAAAGCAGGTGCCCGATTTAATTTTGATACCCAACTTTGGAATACTGCCAACTCTCAGGGAGAAATCATCTATGGAGTAGATATCCTGAACGATAAAACAGTACAGAAGCTTGAAGATGGCAGATTCTGGACTCCACATATGAGCATGACCAATATTGCCCCTTTCTTATTGGCGAAAGTTGACCTGTTCAAAAAATTGACCATTAAGGCGGGACTACGTTATGAAAACATCAAAGTGAATGTGGATGACTTTAATACCCTTTCCGTAATTAAAAGTGACGGAACATTTACCAAGAGCATTCCCGTAGAAGGAGGAAAACTTAACTACAATGCTTTAGTGGGAAATATTGGAGTCCGATACAATGTTGAGCCTTATATCAATCTTTTCGCAAGTTTTTCACAGGCCTACTCTATCAATGAATTGGGAAGAATCTTAAGAACCTCAACATCAGAAACCATTAAAAGTCTTGAAACAAAACCCATTATTGTCAATAATTATGAACTGGGAGCAACAGGGCAACTTTCCAACTGGCTGAATTATGAGTTGACTTCTTATGTAAGTACTTCAAAACTGGGAGCCTCATTCGTACAGAGTCCTGACAGAGCCCTGATGATCCAGAGATCCCCGGAAATAGTATATGGAGTGGAAGGATTTTTACACTTTACCCCTGCAAAATGGCTCCAGTTTGGTGGAAGCTACAGCTGGATGGAAGGAATCACATCCGTAAAAGATGATGGAGATTATTCTACGAAGATCAACAACAGTAGAATCTCAGCACCTAAAGTGCTCGCCTACATTCAGGCACGACCTGTTCCTGCATTGTCTGTAGGGCTGGATATGCTTCATTCATTCACTCAAAACAGATTTAGTCCAAATATTAAAACCGGATTATATTCTTATGGTGAAGGGTATGTACCGGAGTATACGGTTTTCAATTTCAAATCAAGCTATGAAGTTAACCGTAACTGGAAACTATCTTTAGGTATCGAAAATCTTTTCAATAAAAAATACCAACCCGCTATCGCCTGGTGGACAGCAAGGGACAGTGAATTCGTCAATGCATTGGGTATGAGAGGAACCTTCGTCATTGAATACAAATTTTAATTAATCTAAATAAAAAGTAAAGTTTATCTTTGCGGTACTTTAAAATTGATATGAGGAAAAAGCATCATCATAAAAACAAGCCGGGATTTTTTAAAAAATGGTCTGCAAAACTCCACTTGTGGTTCGGTCTGGGAATAGGATTTTTAATCTTTATCATTTCCATTACCGGAGCTTTGTATGTATTCAAAGATGAGGTAGAGAATCTGATCCGCAAAGATGTCATTTACCATAACGAACAGAATATTGAACAAAAACAGGTCCTTCCTATTCGTGCCATGGAAAAAACCGTTGCTGAGCAGGTAAAGGAAAAGTATCCTATTCACTGGGTCAATATTCCAATCGATAAGAAAATGTCGTACATGTTCTTCTGGTATGAGCACAATACAAAAGCATGGAATTATTTTGACGAATATCCGGTCTACAAACAGGCCTATGTAAATCCTTATACAGGAAAAGTGCTTAGAGTGTATGATGAGAAAAACGGATTTTTCAATATTGTTAAAATGATCCACTGGAGTTTCCTTTTAAAACAGGACTGGGGAACTTATGTTGTAGGAATTCCTGTAATCATATTTATCATCATGCTGATCAGTGGAATTATCCTTTGGTGGCCTAAAAATAAAGCAGCAAGAAAACAACGTTTTGCCTTCAAATGGAAAAATATTAAAAGCTGGAAGAGAAAGAATTATGACCTTCACAATGTATTGGGGTTTTATGCCTCTATCTTTGCCCTGATATTCTCCATTACCGGTCTTTTCTATGCTTTCTTTGTGGTACAGGCCATGGTATACGTGGTATTTTCCGGAGGAAATACAAAATACCCGGATTTTTCGAATATTAAAACCAAAGCACCTATCGAATTGAGAACCGAAGGCACGCTGGATAAAATTATTAATACGGTCAAAGAAAAATATCCGGATTCCTATGGTTTTGCTATTGATCTGGGACACGAGCATATGGATGATCACGAACATCCGAATTTTGAAGTATATGTAAAGCATTTATCATATTCTTACCACAAAAGCAGCAGTCTTATCTTTGATGAAAACTCCGGTGAGCTTCTTCACACCCATGACCCTAAAGACAAAAACTTTGGTGAAAAAGTAGTGGGAGCCAATTATGACATTCACGTTGGAGCAATCTTAGGACTCCCAACAAAGATCATTGCCTTTGTTGTAAGTTTAATATGTGCTTCTCTTCCGGTAACCGGATTTATGATCTGGTGGGGCAGAAAAAAGAAAAAACCGGTAAAAACAGCGTAAAACTTTAAATAATATTCGGTTAATAATCTATTAATACAATCTTTTTTATAATTTTAGACCCTAGAATTTAATCATAGAAATGTCATTAATAGATTTATCAAAACAAGTTGCCCTGGGAGTTGATATCGGTGGAACCAATACCAAGTTCGGAATCGTAAATCACCGTGGCGAGGTTCTGGACAAAGGAAACCTGAAAACCGATGCATATGACAAAGTTGAAGATTTCATCGATGCTTTATATGAAAACGTTTATCCTTTAATGGAAAAGCACGGTACAGAAAAACACTTTGACGGAATCGGAGTAGGGGCACCGAATGCAAACTATTACAAAGGAACGATTGAACTGGCTCCTAATCTACCCTGGAAAGGGGTTATCCCTTTTGCAGAACTGATGAAAGCTAAATTCAACTTACCTTGTACGGTTACCAATGATGCTAATGCAGCAGCATTGGGTGAGATGCTGTTCGGAGCAGCTAGAGGAATGAAAGATTTTATCATGATTACCCTTGGAACAGGAGTAGGAAGTGGAATTATTGCCAACGGAAACTTGATCTATGGACACGACGGTTTTGCAGGCGAACTAGGTCATACGATCGTAAAACCTGGAGGAAGAAAACACTGGAGTACAGGTTCTGAAGGAAGCCTTGAAGCCTACGCTTCAGCAACGGGAATTACCATCACTGCCAAGAAAATGCGAGCAGAATTTCCGGAATCCATGCTGAATCAATATCCTGAAGATGAAATTAATTCTAAAACGGTCTATGAATGTGCTATGAAAGATGACCCTATTGCTCTTGAAGTTTTCAGGTATACAGGACAAAAGCTTGGTGAAGCATTGGCCAACTTTGTGATGTTTTCTTCACCGGAAGCAATTCTTTTATTCGGAGGAGTTATCAAGGCAGGAGATTTTATCCTAAAGCCAGCTAAACTTCATATGGAAAGAAATCTTCTTCCTATTTTCAGAAATAAAGTGAAACTGGTATTCAGTGAACTTAACGAAGCAGATGCTGCCATCCTTGGTGCAAGTGCTTTGGTTTGGGAAAAGTAATTGAATATGACAGTGAATAATATGGAGCATCCTTTTAGGGTGCTTTTTTATTTCCCCCGGGCTTCGCAGATGATCGTCTCTTTTTAAATGCTTCACCATCGTTCCAATACTCCTATAACCAATATTCATTCTTATAGTTTGTGATTATTTGCGTTGAAAATCATTTGTCATATCTATTACAATAATTTGAGTTTAGAGCCTCTGATTTTTACGCAAATGAAAAACTTTTTCCTACTTTTGATACGCTTTTCCGAAAGTCATAAGAAAAGCAATTAAATAAAATAATTACCAAAATGGATAACAATAATTTCGAACAGATTACCTTCGGGGGCGGATGTTTCTGGTGTGTGGAAAGCTGTTTCAATATGCTGAAAGGAGTAGAGTCTGCAATTTCAGGCTATTCTGGCGGACATAAAGACAATCCTACTTATCAGGAAGTATGTACTGGTGAAACCGGCCATGCAGAAGTAGTACAGATCACTTACGATCCTGCCATCATTTCTTATGAACAATTGATGGATGTATTTTTCTTCCTTCATGATCCTACTCAATTGAACAGACAAGGCAATGACATCGGAACTCAATACCGTTCCGTTATTTATTATAAAGATAATGCAGAGAAAGTAAAAGCAGAAGAAGCGATTAAAGTCTCTCAGGAATCAGGAAGATGGGCAGGAACCTATGTAACTGAATTAACTCAATTCGAAAAGTTCTGGCCGGCAGAACAATATCATCAGGGATATTATAATGAAAATCCAACACAGCCTTACTGTAGCGCAGTTGTAGGACCTAAAATTCAGAAATTCAAAAAGCATTACGGAGAACTGGGAATGCTGAATGCAGAATAATACAGGGCGGAGAGAAATCTTCGCTTTTTTTTATTCCTCTACAGCAACCGAAATTCCGGCATATTTATCAATAATATAAGGAGTTGAAGACCTCAACTCACGTCCGTTATCAGGGTCTACCCCATCCATCGTAAAAAACTCTACATTTCCACTATACTTGGAATACCACGTTCTTCCCAGGGCATTGTCTACGGTAAGCGTATCTTTTCTTGTAATCCTTTTAAAATATCTAAGCTGAATGGTGTCTTTAGGCATAAGATTATGAGTAGGATCTTTATCTTCACAACTTGCTAACTTATATTCGTTCTTGTCCCAATACATGCAGTTCATTTCATTGATTGGTCCGAAAATTCCCAACGGTGATTTGTTCTTTGATGAATAGTAATAATTCCCAATGAATAAACTCCCAACCAACAGTACTCCGGCAATACCCAAACCATTTTGCTTGACAAATTCAGGCATTTTAAAATGTTGGTTGATTGTAATTCTTATATGATTACCTATCTTTTCAGATAACAGCTCTTCATCATCTACATCTATTTTTAATGTCGTTGACTTCCCCGGCTCTTCTTTTCTAATAAAATTCTTTGAAAAATCTACAAAAGTCTTAAAGCCAACATATTGGCTAAGCTTATCAAGAATTACAATATCCTTAATATCCATCTCTTTACCAGTACCTATATAAGCATCATAGTAGCGGATAAATGTTTTTTCATGAATAATAAAGTTCATTTCACTCTCAAAAAGATCTGATAGCTCCGAAGATAGTCCGCTCTTCGAATTTTTGTTTGGAAAGTCTTCCCGTGCCTTATCAAACACCTCATGAATTAGTAGTTTTTTCTTGGACATATATCGTTTTTTGAGTCTTTACAAAATAGATGATTCCCACTCATACCACATTACGGATTACCGTAATATAATCCTTGTCCATTTTCTGTCTATCGATGTCTATTCTTTGTCTAACTAATGCGTCACATCTTGTCGCATCTTTGTCATAAGAAAATCAGTGATAAACAAAACATTACAAAAACAAAAGTACAAAACTGATTTTAAAATCACCTGATAAAACGGAGGAAAACTCCGGGTTGGGAAGCAGATGTTTCTCCTCCGTTTTTGAAGGTTCACTTCCCAAAAATTTAGAAGCGCTTCAAATTTTTTAATCGTGTAGCTCTACCTGTGATCGGTTTCACTGGCAACTACAGAAATGCTCAAATTTTAAATTTTAAGGAAATGATCCAGTTTATATTAATGCTATTAGGTTTAGCATTCCCAAATAATAACGCGAATACAACAGAAAATGATAATAATCCTCCTTTGGTAACAGTGACAAGTCCGACAATTCCAACAGATCCAGGAGATACAAGCGGAGAAAATGGTCAAACTCCACCGAGAAAATAACAACAAGATAAGCGAAAATTAAAATTTCGCTTATTTTTTTTAAATTAGGGTCAAATCTAATTTCCTTTGAGAACAATATCTTTTAGCATTATTATTATCGTTTTGTCCATACTATCATGTTCAAAAGAAAGAAATGTATCTAACAATTTTTACTATGACAAAGCATTTGATTTTAAAGATGCAGGAAATGAAGATAGTGCCTATGCTTATTTTTATAAGGCAAAATATCTGTTTTCTCAAAAAAACGATAGTATCGGGGTAGGAAAAAGTTTAATAAATCTGGCCATCATTTCAACACAAAAAGGAGATAATTTAGGGGGACAGGAAACATCTCTTGAAGCAACAAAATACTTTAATGATAATAATAAACAAGATTATGCATATATAAAGTCTAATTATAATAATCTTGGAATTTCAAGCTACAATTTGAAACAGTATCAGGAGGCATTGAAATTCTATGACCTTGCCATAAAGTTTTCAGATGAAACACCTGAAAAAAATATTTATTTAAATAACAAAGCCAATGTTTTAAAACAATTAAAAAAATATAATGAAGCCATAACGATTTATGAAAATATATATACCCAAATTCAAAAGGGGTCTTCAAAAGAGCTTGCAAGAGTTATGGCCAATCTTGCAAGAGTAAAATGGCTTCAAAACCCTTCATACAATCCTGAGCCTGAATTATTGAAAGCAATGGAAATCCGTGTTAAGGCGAATGACAGGGAAGGATTGATTGTAAATTATTTATATTTATGTGATTATTATGAAAAGCAAAATCCTAATGAAGCTTTAGAATATGCTAAAAAAATGTTGGATATCGCAAAAAAAGTCAACAACCCTGATGACCAGACAGAAGCTTTACAAAAGATGATTAATTTAGACCCCGTCAACAGACTGGTTTATTTCAATGATTATCAACACCTTAATGACAGCCTGCAAACCGCGAGGAATAAAGCTAAAAACCAATTTGCACTTATAAGATTCGGAGCAGAAAAGTTAAAAACTGAAAATGTACAGAAAGAAAATCAGATTTTAAAACAAAATATCGGTATAGCTGCTTTAGGAATTTGTTTGATTGCCGGTTTCATCATATATAAAAGAAAACAAAGCAAATTACAACTGGAAGTAAAAAATACAGAACTCAAATATTCTAAAAAAGTTCATGACAAGGTGGCCAACAAAGTATATCACGTGATGTCCGAAGTAGAAAATATTACTGTTATTGACAAAAACGAACTGCTGGATAAGCTTGAAAGCATTTATCATATTTCCCGTGATATTTCCTATGAAGACAAAGATCTTGCCTTAGAAAAAGATTTTTCAAAACAACTCTCAAAAATGCTAAAATCTTACTCCTCAGAAATAATTAAGGTTCCTATTATCGGAAATGAAGAAGAACTTTGGAACGGAGTATCAGAAATCGCTAAAATTGAAGTTTTCTACATTCTTCAGGAATTCATGACCAATATGAAAAAACATAGTAAAGCAGATCGTGTGATGATTGATTTTGAAAGAGAAAATAACCTTGTTACCATTTTATATTCAGACAACGGAGTGGGAATTCATAAGCACATTCCCAAAAATGGATTGAAAAATACGGAATCCCGTATAAATTCTATAAACGGAACAATTAATTTTGAGACACAAACAGAAAAAGGGTTAAAGATAAACCTTTCATTTCCAGTCAAAAAATAAAATTATGTTTAAAAAAGCACTAATAGCCGAAGATTTTGAAAGTTTTAATATATCTGTCCAAAAAGCAGTTGAGGAATTAAAAATTGAAACTTCAGATAATGTACATTATTGTGATGATGCATGGATGAAGGTAAAAAAAAGTATTCGGGAGAAAAGTCCTTATGATTTATTAATTACTGATTTGTCATTCGATACAGACCATAGAGAGCAAAATTTAAAAAATGGTAAAGAACTTGTGGATGCTATTAAAGAAGATGCCCCCACGATTAAAATTATTGTTTTTTCAATTGAAAACAGGCCGGAAATTGTTGAAAAACTTTTCGCAGATCATCACATCAACGGTTTTGTCTCTAAAGGGCGGGAAGACATTAAAGAATTAAAACGTGCTATAAAAGCAGTATATAATAATGAAAAATATATTTCTTCCAATGTAAAAGATTCTATCAAGAATAAAAACTCCTATGACTTTACAAAATTTGATAAGATTCTTGTCAAACTTCTTTCCGAGGGAATGATTCAAAAAAATATCCCTGATTATTTAAAAGAAAATAATATTAAACCTTCAAGCCTCAGCAGTGTTGAAAAAGCTCTGAACAACCTTAAAGAATCTTTAGGAGTTCTCAATAACGAGCAGCTCATTGCCTTATGTAAAGACTGGGGAATTATATAAGTTTATTGTACAATGATAATAGAAAACCTTTCGTTTTTTTCGAAAGGTTTTTTGCTTTTACGGAAACCCGTAAGGATCGCCCTTTAAAGGGTTATACTTTTGGAATATAAATAAAAACAAAACAATGGACCTTAAAATCAAACTTGAGCAATTACAGCAAAAAGTATCAGGATTAAAAGATCAGATTGGTACCGAAGAAGCAACGAAAAATGCTTTTGTAATGCCCTTTATACAAATTCTGGGTTATGATATCTTTAATCCTACAGAAGTAATTCCCGAACACGTTTGTGATATCGGAACAAAGAAAGGAGAAAAAGTAGACTATGTAATCAAAAATAATGATGAGCCAATTTTTATCATAGAGTGTAAACATTGGAAAGAAAGTGCCGATGCTCATAATTCTCAACTTCATAGATATTACCATGTCTCCAAAACAAGATTTGGGGTCCTCACAAATGGGATCATATATAACTTTTATACAGACCTTGAAAAGCCCAATATTATGGATGAAAAACCTTTTTTCACCATCAATATCGAAGATTTAAAAGATAGCTCAATCAAAATATTGGAAAGTTTTACAAAAAAAGATTACAATTTAGAAAGTATTTTAGATTCTGCTGAAGCGCTAAAATACATTAGGGCCATAAGAAAAGAATTTGAAAAAGAAATAGAAGCTCCATCTGATGAGATTGTAAAGCTTCTGGTCAGCAGATTCTTTGAAAAACCTATTACCGCAAACAGAATGATTTCTTTTAAAGAGTATACTAAAAAGGCATTAACAACTTCTATCAACGAATCTATTAGTTTCAGGCTTAAATCTGCATTAAATATCAATGAGCAAATTGAAAAACAAGATGATGAGATAAAATCTGCTCAGCCAATAGATGAAAATAATGAAACTAAAATTATTACAACAGAAGAAGAGCTTGAAGGATTCCAGATTGTAAAAGCCATCATGCGTGAAAAAATTCCTGCAACCCGAATTGCATATAGAGATACCCTTTCTTATTTTGGAATTCTCCTCGACGACAACAACAGAAAGCCACTGTGCAGACTCCATTTCAATACTGCAAATAAATATATTGAAACATTTCACAATGGTAAAGATTCAGGGCAAAAAGTATTACTCAATAGCCTGGATGAGATCTATACATTTAGAGAAGAACTTCACAGAACACTAGAAAACTATTAAACAATGGCTGTATTGCCATTCTTTGTCTGTAGATTTTTCTCTTGACAGAATGAAAGAATGTTCAAAAAACATAACCTTGATTTCTTTGTATTCATTTTTACCTCACAAGATAAATTTGATTTAAATATAACCACTAAAATAACCATGAAACCATTCTATAAAAATTAATAAAAAAACCTATTACTATGAAAAAACTACTTTTTACCGGCCTTTTAGGCCTGGGACTATTATTACCGGCTAACTTTTCAGCCACCACAAGCACCGTTTCTTTTATCAAAGAATTAACCGGGAAAAAACCAAAAAAGAGCAAAGGCAGCAAAAAAAGTAAATCTACAAGCTCAAGATCATCGAGATCCTACTCAAAAAGCAGTGGCGGATGTACTTATAATGGAAATCAATTATATGTAGGTTCAAGAGGCGGATGTTACTATTATTCGGGAAGCAGTAAACAATATGTAGACAGATCTTATTGTTCAGGCTGCAATTAACTTAAAACTAAAAACACTCAATATATAACCATTGAAAAAGGTATCCTGCCGGGATACCTTTTCTTTTATTTTCTGATCATTTCCGTATGCGGAATATCATCTTCCAGATATTTATTCCCTGTATCTACAAATCCGAATCCACTGTAAAATCTTAAAAGATAATCCTGTGCTGATATTTTTATTTCAGAAGTATGAAACCTATTTTCTATAGTTTCCACTGCATATTGTATCAATTGTTTTCCAAGGCTTTTTCCTCTTGCCTGTTCTGTAGTCAAAACTCGTCCGAATGAAGTTTCATCATATTTTATTCCCTTATCAAAAACACGGCAATAAGCAAGAACCTGCCCGTCTTTCTCTGCCCAGATGTGAACCCCTTTCTGATCATAGTTATCCAGATCAGGATAAGGACAATTCTGTTCAATAACGAAAACATCTATACGTGCTTTCAGCACAGCGTACAGCTCAGGAACAGTAAACTCTTCGAAGGTTTTAATTTTCCAGACAATATTACTCATCGAAACTTACACTATTATTTTTCAAAAAATCATTTGTTTTTTCTATAAATTTCAAAATTTCTTCTCCTCCTTCTTTCTTTTCAGCAGAAGTAACATATAATTCAGGAAGATCTTCCCATGTTTTATGAAGTTCTGCTTTATAGTCTTCAACATTTTTGATGACCACATTCGGCTTCAACTTATCCGCTTTTGTAAAGACGATGGAAAACGGAACTCCGCTTTCACCACACCACTGGATAAATTCGAGATCAATTTTTTGAGGGTTGTGCCGTGAATCTACCAGAACAAAAAGATTGACAAGATTTCTTCTGTTAAGAATATAATTGGTAATCAGCTTTTCAAAATCTTTTCGCTGAACTTTTGAAACTTTTGCATATCCATATCCCGGCAAATCGGTAAGATACCAGCTCTCATTCACCAGAAAATGATTGATCAGCTGAGTTTTCCCGGGAGTTCCGGAAGTTTTAGCCAAATCTTTATGATTCATCATGGCATTGATCAATGATGATTTTCCTACATTAGATCTTCCGATAAAAGCATATTCAGGAATATTCGGTTCAGGACATTCCTGCCATTTTCCACTACTCTTTACAAACTCTGCCTTCTTAATAACCATTTTTGAATATATTTTAGAAAAATAAACCACTAAGAAAAGCTCTTAATGGTTATTTAATATTTATTTTAAACTTTATCTTTTATCCAGTTGAAAAGGATTTCATTAAACTCATCCGGTTTTTCCATCATCGCCGCATGCCCGCAATGATCAATCCAGAACAGATCTGAATTCGGAATAAATTTATGCATATCTTCCGCAACCTCCGGAGGAGTTACATTGTCCTGTTTCCCCCAGATTAAACAAGTGGGAGTCGTAATCTTAGGAAGATCATTCAACATATTGTGTTTGATGGCACTTCTTGCCAGCATTACTGTTTTTATTCCTTTCATTCTGTCATTTACCACCCCGAAAACTTCATCCACAAGATCTTCCGTAGCAACTTTCGGATCGTAAAAAACCTCTTCTGTTTTCTTTCTGATATAAGATCTGTCGTTCTTTCTCGGAAAACTATCTCCGAAAGTTCTTTCATATAATCCTGAACTTCCCGTTAAAACAAGATTTTTCACCAAATCCGGTCTTGCCAAAGTTAAGATAAGTCCTACATGTCCTCCCATTGAGTTTCCTACAATAGATACTGGTCCGGAAATATGACTTTCTATAAACTTGATAATATATTTTGCTAAAGTGGTAAGATTCGTATTGAGTACCGGCAGATCGTAAATTGGCAGCTGAGGAACATATACCTTATATCCTCTTTCTGAAAAAAAATCTACCATTTTATCGAAATTACTCAAACCACCCATTAACCCGTGCAACAGCACCAATGGATGTCCTTCCCCCGCTTCTACATAGGAATATTTCTTTTCTTTTTTTGTACTAAATATCATAAGTCGCCTTAATAAAGCCCTGCAAAAATACAAATTAAACCTCAAAAACATTTTGATTATCCTAATTTAAGATAAAAATAATACAATATTCTCCTTTTTAACTTTTTTTTTAAAACCCCGTTTATTATGGCTTAAATAACACTTTTAACAACTGCCAACATATCAGCATTTTACATTCTTCAAATTAAATCTTTAATAAAACTTATTAACATTAAGTCAAAAAGTGGGAAAAAGTGGGAAATTTTGGAAATTATTATATAAATTTGTCCCAAATGAAAAATTTCATTGGAACATATGAGTGTAAAATTGACGACAAAGGCCGCTTAAAAGTTCCTTCATCTTTAATTAAACAGATGGAAAACTTCGAAGACAAGGCGTTTGTAGTCAAAAGATCTGTGTTCCAACCTTGTCTGGAAGTTTATCCTATGAATGCATGGGACAAACTGATGGGTAAAATTAATAAACTGAACAGGTTCATAAAAAAGAATGCTGATTTCATACGAATGTTTACGGCAGGAGTAAAAACAGTAGAATTGGATAACGCAGGAAGATTGCAGATTTCCAAAGACCTGACACTTTTTGCAAATCTACAGAAAGATATTGTGATCACAAGTGCAGGAGAACTCTTTGAAATTTGGGATAAAGAAGCCTACGAAAAGGTAATTGCCACCAATGAAACTGACTTTGCAAGTCTGGCCGAAGATGTGATGGGCTCTTTCGATGAAGAATAACTGTAAGGTTATTAAAGATATATTTTAATAAAAAACACAACTAAGCATGTACCATAACCCCGTTTTGTTGAAACAGAGTGTTGATGATTTGGTGACGAATCCTGACGGAATATACGTGGATTGCACCTTTGGTGGCGGTGGTCACTCAAGAGAAATATTGAGCAGGCTTTCCGAAAAAGGAAAATTGTTCAGTTTTGACCAGGATCTTGATGCGCTTAAAAATACAATTGATGACCCAAGATTTACATTAATTAATCAGAATTTCAGATTTCTTGAAAATTCTTTGTTAATGTACGGAGTACCTCAGGTGGATGGTATTTTAGCAGACTTAGGAGTGTCTTCCCATCAGTTTGATGAAGCAGACAGAGGCTTTTCAACAAGAAGCAATGCTCCGCTGGATATGAGGATGAACGTAATGCAGGGGCTGGACGCGAAAAGAGTAATCAATGATTACGATGAAGAGCAGCTTGCAGATATTTTTTATTACTATGGTGAACTGAGAGAAGCAAGAAAGCTGGCAAGAGAAATCGTTCATCAGAGAAAAACAAAAAGCATAGAAACCACAGAGGATTTGAAAAAGCTATTCAGCTATATTCCTCCTCACAAGGTTAATAAATTCTATGCGCAACTTTTTCAGGCTATAAGAATAGAAGTTAACCAGGAACTTGAAGTATTAAAAGAAATGCTGGTTCAGGCTTACAATATTCTAAAACCCGAAGGAAGATTAGTAGTGATTTCTTACCATTCCTTAGAAGACCGCCTGGTAAAAAGGTTCCTGAAAAACGGAATGTTCGAAGGAGAGCCGGAAAGAGATATCTATGGAAACTATAAAAAAGCATTCGAAATGCTAAAGAGCAAAGCGATCATTCCTGATCATCAGGAAATCGAAGAAAACTCAAGAGCAAGAAGTGCAAAAATGAGAACAGGAATAAAAGTATAAAAAATTTCACCCTTAAAACTTCCTTTCGGGGGATGGCAAAAAATAAGATTTTTGGTCGGGGTGGTTTAAATAAAAAACATTGGCAAAGAGAACAACAAATCGCCCACAGAAGAAACTCACTTTTATAGATATTATAAAAGGAAATTTCCTCAACCGCGATGAGATCAAAATACATTATAAGTATTTTCTCCTGTTGTTTGTGTTGATGATGGCAATGATTTACAGCAACCATCTCGTCAACAAGAAAATTAAAATTGTCAATGCTTTAAAAGAAGAAACAGAAGAATACAAATCGAGAAATGCTTACGCCCAAAGTAAGCTGATCAAAGTAAAAATGGAATCAGAGCTGGGGAAAGAAGTGGCACGGGACTCATTAATGACCCTTGAAAACCATCCTCATAAATTGCTAATAAAACTGGACAGTACAGATGCAAAAGCAAAATGAATACGACAATAAACGTAAGAAAACGTTAAGATGGGGCTACCTCTTCGCAGTGGTAGCTTTGTGCGTGTTTGTAATGTTCTTGGCAAGAATTGTAATCCTTCAAAATACTAATGTTCAGGAAATTAAAGACGATTACATTAATAAAAACTACCGTGAAGCCACTCTGAAGGCTGCCCGTGGTAATCTATTCGCTTCCGACGGATCTATTCTGGCAACTACTGTTATGCGCTATGATATTTATCTTGACTTCAAAACGATGAAAGATACAATCTACAGCAATAATATCGGAGCATTGACAGACTCTTTAAGCAAAATGTTTGGAAAATCCCGGGGAGAATTCAGACAAAAGTTTGACGAACAGAAGAAAAAGAAAAACCAATACTATACCTTGGTCAAAGGACTTGATTTTGACCAGTATGACAGAATCAGACAATTCCCCATATTCAAAAGAGGAAAAAATAAAGGAGGTTTTATCGTTGACAGAAATTACAAAAGAGAATTAGCCACTTCAGAAATCGGAGCCGGAACCATTGGTATTGACAACGGAGAGCTTAGATCAGGACTTGAAGGAGCTTTTTCGAAATATTTAACAGGAACAGACGGTAAAAGATTAGAACAGAGAATCAATTCTTCACAATGGAAGCCGATCGATTTCTGGAAAGTTCAGGAGCCTATTGACGGAGAGGATGTTTATACTACCCTGGACCTTAGGATTCAGGATATTGCACACTCTGCATTAGAGAAGCAGCTGACCCACTATGAGGCAAAACACGGCACCGTAATCGTTATGGAGGTCGAAACAGGAAAAGTCCGTGCACTTGTCAACTTAAGAAGAACGGATTCAGGAGATTACGAAGACTCGTACAACTATGCACTGAAAGATAATATCGAACCTGGATCTACCTTTAAAACCATTTCGCTCTTGGCAGCAATGGATGATGGATTCATCGATGAAAATACCACCGTAAATGTTGGAAATGGCGTATGGACATATGCCAAGCAAAGAATCTCAGACGGTCACGGTGGAGGAACTTACGATATCAGTGATGTTTTGGCTAAATCGAGTAACGTGGGAACAGCCAAGCTGATCACAAAATACTATGCTGAGAAGCCTCAGATATTTCTTGACCACCTGAAGCGCTGGAAGCTTTTTGATAAAATGGATATCGAACTACCGGGGATCACAAAACCGAAGATCTTAACGCCACAAAATAAAAGATGGAATGCCGCTACACTGGCTTCTATTTCATTCGGATACTCATCCAATGTTAACCTGCTCCAGCTGACCACTTTTTATAATGGAGTTGCCAATGGTGGTAAAATGCTTAAACCTATCTTCATCGACAAAATCATGAAAGATGGAAAAGTAATGTATAGCGCAAAGCCGGAAGTAATGGTTAATAAAATGGCTTCAGATAAGGCCATTAAAATGATGACAAACGCTCTTACAAAAGCTGTTGAAAAAGGAACCGGGCGAAGTATTTTCACTCCAAACCTTAAAATGGCCGGAAAAACGGGAACCGCAAGATTTGAATACTGGCTTCCGGGTCCCATGAAATACCGAGCATCATTTGCAGGATTTTATCCGGCCGATGCACCAAAATATACATGTTATGTGATGGTAAGTGAGCCCAATACAGCAATAGGGTTCTACGGAGGTCCTGTTGCCGCTCCGGTGTTTAAAGAAATAGCAGGAAAAACATTCCTGAAAACACCTCAGAATATTGAAAAAGAAATGCTCGTAGATAAAAAGGTGAACCTAAGCAAAATGGTTGAACCCAATGTCAAAGTAGCAGTAAATGATAAGCAAATGCCTAACGTAGTAGGATTAATCGGTAAAAATGTAATCCCACAATTAGAAAACTTAGGATATCGTGTCGACTACAAAGGAGTGGGAAGAATCAAAGAACAATTCCCGTTAGAAGGCACCGCAATTAGTAAGAACCAGAGAATTTATTTATCTCTGCAAAATTAGAAAACAAAGTTCCGAAGGGACGATTTAAACCAAAATAGGACATTGTCCTGTTGATAAAATGATAGTAACAGAATTAGTAAACAGAATCCCAGTAGTAGAGATCCACGGTGATAACAATCGTGAGGTAGCTGAGCTGGTGATCGACAGCAGAAAGGTTACAGCGAACTCTCTTTATATTGCAATGAGAGGAACAGTAGTGGACGGACATTCGTTCATTGCTTCCGCTATTGAAAAAGGAGCAACAGCGATCGTTTGCGAAGAACTTCCAAAAGTACTGGATGAAAATATCACATACATACTGGTGAAGGATTCTTCGAAAGCTTTAGGACACCTTGCTTCCAACTTCTTTGGAAACCCTTCTCACAAGCTAAAACTAATAGGCGTTACCGGAACCAACGGTAAAACATCAGTTTCTACCCTTCTTTTTGATGTATTCAGAAATTTAGGATATGATGCAGCATTACTATCTACTGTTGAAATCAGAATTGGTGAAGAAGTAATTCCTGCAACACATACCACTCCGGATGTAATTACCATCAACAGAATTTTAGCAGAAGCTGTTGAAAAAGGATGTGAATATGCCTTCATGGAAGTAAGTTCTCACGGAATTGCTCAAAATAGAATTGAAGGACTACACTTCAAAGTGGCAGGGTTTACCAACCTTACCCACGATCATTTAGATTATCATAAAACGTTTGAAGAATATCTGATAACAAAGAAAAGATTCTTCGACGGGCTTGAGGATACCGCCATTGCCATCACCAATATTGATGACAAAAACGGAAATGTAATGCTTCAGAACACAAAGGCTAAAAAGAAGACTTACGCTCTGAAAACAATGGCAGACTACCACGGAAAACTATTGGAAGTTGATTTCAACGGAATGCTGTTGAACTTCAACGGAAAAGAATTCTGGACGACTTTGACCGGTAAATTCAATGTCTATAACTTATTGCTTGTCTTCGGAATTGCAGAAGAACTTGGTTTTGAACAAGATGAAATTCTTCAGGCCATCAGCAAATTAAAAAGAGTTTCCGGAAGATTCGAAACCTTCAAATCTGATGGAGGAATATTCTTTATTGTAGATTATGCCCACACTCCGGATGCCCTGGAAAATATTCTGGATAGCATCAATGATATCAGAACAAAAAATGAAAGATTAATCACTGTTTTCGGTTGCGGAGGCGACAGAGATCACTCAAAAAGGCCTGAAATGGGAAATATTGCCACCAAAAAATCAACACTGGCAATCATCACTTCAGACAACCCGAGAACAGAGGACCCCTCACAGATCATCAAGGAAATTGAAGCAGGCGTTGAACCTCAGAATTTCAGCAAATACACTTCAATCCCAGACAGAAAAGAAGCCATCAAAATGGCGATAAAGTTTGCAGAACCTAAAGATATTGTTTTGGTAGCCGGAAAAGGCCACGAAAACTATCAGGAGATAAATGGTGTAAAACATCATTTTGATGACAAAGAAGTAATCAATGAGCTTTGGAAATTAATGTCCAAATAAATTGAAAGATTAAACTCATTTAAAGATTTAAAAATTTGATAATGACAAAGAATTTTGAAAATTTTTCTGTGTATACCAAAAGTTTAGATCTAATTGAAAAAGTTTATCAATTTCTTCAAAGTCAAAGTTTTGAAAAAGAATTTGAATTTAATAACCAAATAAAAAGAGCGAGTTTTTCAATTAGCAACAATATTGCGGAAGGCTCAGAATATAATAATAACAGACAATTTATTAGATATTTAAAAATTGCAAAAGGCAGTTGTGCTGAAGTAACAAGTATGCTGATTGTAAGTAAAAGATTAAAATTAGGTGACGAAAATAAAACCGAAGAAATAATAACTCTTTCCAGAGAAATTTCTTCAAACATTTCAAACTTCATAAAGTATTTAAGTGAAAATTTGGAGAAGCCCAATCTTTAGATCTTTAAATAAATTAAATTTTTAAATAATAAAAAAAAGAAACATGCTATACTATCTATACGAATATCTAACCAACCATGGAATTCATGTTCCGGGATTAGGAATGTTGAAATACATTTCCTTCCGGGCAGGAATATCAGTATTGCTTTCTCTGATCATCGCTCTTGTCTACGGAAAAAGAGTGATCAACTATCTGAGAGCAAAACAAATGGGGGAACTGGTACGTGACCTTGGCCTTGACGGACAAAAACAGAAAGAAGGAACTCCTACCATGGGAGGACTTATCATTATTTTGGCTACTCTTATTCCCGTTTTATTGTTCACAAGAATTACCAATGTCTATATTGTCCTGTTGTTGGTTTCAATGTTGTGGATGGGTGCTATTGGTTTTGTAGATGATTATTTAAAGAAAATCAAAAAAAATAAAGATGGTCTGAGTGGCAAATTTAAAGTAGTAGGCCAGGTTGGATTAGGGTTAATTGTCGGAGTTACAATGTATTTCCACCCTGACATCACCGTTAAAAGAAAATATGCAGACGCAAAAGTGGTGAACAGAAACAATGTAGAGCAGAACTTTATGCCTACTGAAAAAATTACCGTTTCCACCGTTCCCTTTGCCAAAAACAATGAGTTCGATTACAGCGGAATTTTATTTTGGATGAATGATAAAGATGCCCACGAATGGGCATGGATCGTCTTTATCCCTATTGTTATTTTCATTGTAACCGCAGTTTCAAACGGAGCAAACATCACCGACGGAATAGACGGTCTCGCAGCAGGAACAAGTGCTATCATATTGCTTACACTGGCCCTCTTCGCCTATCTTTCCGGTAACATCATCTTTGCAGACTATCTCAATATTATGTTCCTTCCAAATATGGGAGAAACCACAATTTTTGCCGTCGCAATGGTAGGTGCTGTGATCGGGTTCTTCTGGTACAATACTTATCCTGCTCAGGTTTTCATGGGAGACACAGGAAGTTTGATGCTGGGAGGTGTCATTGCCGTTTTGGCCATTATCTTAAGAAAAGAATTATTGATTCCGGTATTATGTGGAATCTTCTTAATTGAAAACCTCTCCGTAATGCTTCAGGTGATCGTTTTCAAATACAGAAAAAGAAAATATGGGTTAGAATATGCCCAAAACAATAGATTGTTTAAAATGTCACCAGTACATCACCACTACCAGAAGGTAGGATTCCACGAAAGTAAAATCGTGAACAGAATGATTATCATCGGTGTTGTGTTGGCTATTATATGTTTAATCACATTAAAAATGAGGTAAATGTAATATTATGTAAAAAGTATTGATTCAAAAACCAAATTACACAAGTACTTTTTACCCGTTACATTTTATAAAAGAAAGAATATGAAAATAGTTGTTTTAGGAGGTGGAGAAAGCGGATGCGGAGCTGCTTATTTGGCGAAAAAGAAAGGAATGGAAGTATTTCTTTCAGACAAAGGAGCCATTAAAGATAACTACAAGCTGTTTCTTGCCGAAAATGAAATTGAATTTGAAGAAGGAAACCACGACGAAGAAAGAATTTTAAATGCAGATTGGATTGTAAAAAGCCCGGGAATTCCGAAAAAGGCAGAGATTATCAACAAAATTCATGAGAAAGGAATAAGACTTTCCTCTGAAATTGAGTTTGCCTCTGAATTTACAGATGCAAAAATCATTGCCATTACTGGAAGTAACGGAAAAACAACCACCACTTCCCTGATCTATTATATCCTGAAAAATGACGGATTAAATGTAGGGCTGGGAGGAAATATAGGATACAGTTTTGCAAAACAGGTAGCTGATGAAAACCATGAATATTATGTGCTGGAAGTAAGTTCTTTCCAATTGGATGATATTCAGAACTTCAGACCATATATCTCTTTATTGTTGAATTTATCACAGGACCACCTGGATCAGTACAATTACAATTATGAAGAATATGCGTTGGCAAAATTCAGAATAACTGAAAATCAGGAAAATGACAATTTCTTCATCTACAATAAAGATGACGAAATGAGCAAAAACCTTCTTGAAAAGCTGGAGATTAAAGCTAAAATGATTCCTTTCTCAACAAAAGAGAAATTGTCTGAAGGGGGGTACATAGATGATGATAACATCGTGGTAAAAATGAAAGATCAATTTTCAATGAAACTTGAAGAATTGTCACTCCTTGGAAACCACAATGTGGCTAATAGCCTTGCAGCATCCATTGCAGGTAAAATATTGGCAATCAACAATGAAAGTATAAGACATTCATTGATGACCTTCCAGGCTGTAGAACACAGACTTGAGTTTGTAACTGAAATTGAAGGCGTTAAGTACATCAATGACAGTAAAGCAACCAATGTAAATGCTACCTACTATGCCCTGGAAAGCATGAAAAATCCAACTGTTTGGATAGTTGGCGGATTAGATAAAGGAAATGACTACACTGAAATTGAAGATTTAGTCAAAAGAAAAGTAAAGGCAATTGTTTGTTTAGGAGTAGATAATAAGAAGATCATTGATTTCTTTAAAGACAAAAAAGAATTCATTTATGATACTTCAAGCATGGAAGAAGCCGTGAAAATATCAAAATCACTGGCTAAAAACGGAGACACTGTTCTGTTATCCCCATGTTGCGCAAGCTTTGATTTATTCAAAAGCTATGAAGACAGAGGAAAACAGTTTAAAGAGCAGGTATTAAAAGCCAATGGCCATTAGCCAAAAGCCAATAGCATTACATATGGACGAACAGAACACAGAAAGCAGATTTGAATTTCTAAAGGGCGATAAAGTACTTTGGATGGTCATTCTTGTGATCTCCATTTTCTCTATTTTCCCTGTTTACTCTGCAAGTTCAAATCTCGAATACATTGTAAATAACGGGACCACCACAGGTCACGTTATCAAACATATGTTCTTTGTAGTCTTAGGATTGGCAATTATGAGACTGGTGGGAACTATAAAGTATGAATATATCGGAAAGCTGAGTAGCATATTGCTCGGCCTGATGATTATTTTATTGGTAGTAACCATGTTTACCGGGCAGACTATTGACGGAGCCAGTGCTTCCAGATGGTTGAAAATCCCGGGAACCCCGATCTCCTTCCAGCCCTCCTCATTTGCATTCCTGATGCTAATTATCTATTTGTGCAGGTATTTAACCAAAAAGATAACAAGAGAGAGGCTTCCGATAGAAAACATCATGTATATCTTCGGCCCTATTCTTCTTGTTTTTGTATTGGTAGCAAAAGATAACGGATCAACTGCACTAATGATCCTAATGGTATCCGTAGTTGTGCTCGTCATTGGCCAGCTCCACTGGAAGTATATTGCAGGATTTATTTCAGCCTCATTCGTGGCCATTGTCTTCTTTCTGTTGATTGCTTTGAATACCAACATGATCGGAGGAAACCGTGTTCATACATGGATGAGCCGTGTAGAAACCTTTACCTCAAGCAAAGCTAAATCTGCCGATAGCGATGATGAAAGCATAAAAGCAAAGAATTATCAGGTAATGCAGGCCAAAGCAGCCATTGTACACGGTGGAATTACCGGAATGGGTCCCGGAAAGAGTGCATTGAAACAAATGCTTCCACAATCCGCTTCCGACTTTATTTTTGCTGTAATTGTAGAAGAATATGGAGTAATCGGAGCCGCTTTTCTGATCAGCCTCTATCTCATTATGATGATCAGGATTGTTATGATTGCCAGTAAGATGCCGGCATTCTTCGGATCCTTGCTGGTGCTCAGTCTCGGAGTAATGATTTTTATACAACTTTCGGTGAATATCGCTGTGGCCATCAATCTCATTCCGGTAACAGGACAACCCCTGCCACTCATAAGTTATGGAGGTACTTCCATGTTGGTCACCTACTTACAGCTCGGAATTATCCTAAATATAAGCTCAAGAATCCAGATTTATGATGAAGAAGGAATGGGTAAAAAACAAAGCATAGCAGAAATAAACGATATAGCATAAACCAAAAGAGTCCCGAAGGGACCATTTAACAAAAAATCGGACGAAGTCCTATTATATTAGATAATGAACAAAAAGCTAAAAATATTACTATCAGGCGGAGGAACAGGAGGTCACATCTTCCCGGCCATCGCTATCGCTGACGAAATCAAAAAAAGATTTCCGGATGCAGAATTTTTGTTCATTGGAGCCAACGGAAAAATGGAAATGGAAAAAGTTCCGCAAGCCGGCTATAAAATTGAAGGAATTGATATTGCAGGAATCGACAGAGGAAATCTTTTATCCAATCTGGGACTTCCTTTTAAAATCCTCAAAAGCTTATCCAGATCCAAAAAGATCATTAAAAGCTTTGCTCCTGATTTTGCCGTAGGAACAGGTGGTTTTGCCAGCGGACCCGCTTTGTATGAAGCCAGCAAATTGGGAATTCCAATTTTCATTCAGGAACAGAATGCCCATGCAGGTGTGACCAACAAAATTTTGAGTAAGAAAGCCCAGGCAGTATTTACAGCCTACCCAAAAGTAGATGGTTTTCCGGCAGAAAAAATAAAGTTCCTGGGGAATCCAATTCGTTCTACGATTATTTCAGGAATGCAGGAAACTATAGCGGCTAAAGAAAAAATGGGATTAAATAAAGACAAACTTACCATTTTATCGGTAGGAGGTTCATTAGGATCCAGAACATTAAATAATGCCTGGAAATCTCATTTCAATGAAATTATAAACAATGATTATCAGCTGATCTGGCAAACAGGAAAGCTTGATTACAAAGATATTGTTGAAGAAACAAAAGATGTTGATACCAGAAACATCCAGATCCTTGAATTCATCAAAGACATGGAACTGGCTTATTCCGCAGCAGATGTTATTGTTTCAAGAGCCGGAGCTATTGCCATTTCAGAGTTGGCGGTAGCACAAAAACCGGTGCTTCTGGTACCTTTCCCTTTTGCAGCGGAAGACCATCAGACCAAAAATGCCATGAATCTGGTGGAAAAAAATGCAGCAAGAATGGTAAAAGACTCTGAAATGCAGGAAAAATTCTGGGATACATTATCAGAAATCTGCGAAAATGAAAATGTAAGAAAAGAAATGTCTGACAATCTGAAGTATTTTGCCAAGCCTGATGCTGCAAAGGAGATTGTAGACGAGATATTTAAAAAGATAATAAGATAAGGATAATGAACAATTTAGAAACATATCAAACTTTTTACTTCGTGGGTATCGGAGGGATCGGAATGAGTGCTTTGGCACGCTATTTCAATGCATCTGGAAAAAAAGTATTGGGGTATGATAAAACCAATACAAAATTGACACAAAACCTGATGAATGAAGGAATTGATATCGTTTTCGAAGATCTTATTGATGAAAGGATTACCTCCCTTCAGAAAGAGAATACTCTGGTCATTTATACTCCGGCAATCAAAACACTTGGAATACTGGATTATTTTAACCAGAATCAGTTTGAAGTTTTAAAACGGGCAAAAGTTCTAGGACTGATCACAGAAAACACAGACTGTATTGCAATAGCAGGAACTCACGGGAAAACCACAACTTCCACTCTTGTTTCTCACTTATGCAAAGAAGCAGACTTACCTTTCTCATGCTTTTTGGGAGGTATTTCTGAAAACTTTAAATCCAATTTCCTGTATAACGGATCAACCTATTCAGTCGTAGAGGCAGATGAGTATGACAGAAGCTTCCTGAACCTTTCTCCGGATTGGGCAGTCGTAACGTCAACGGATGCAGATCATCTGGATATTTATGGAGATAAAAACCATATTGAAGAAGGATTCAGACAGTTTGCAGCACTGGTTCCTGAAGACAAAAAATTGTTTGTCAGAAAAGGAGTTGAAATCGGCAGAGGGCACCAAACCTATGCAGTCAATGAGCCTGCAGACTACTATTCCGACAACCTGCGTATGGATCACGATAAAATTTATTTTGACTTCCATACCCCAACTGAAACCATAAAAGATTTCGTTTGGGAAATCCCGGGAATCCATAATGTGGAAAATGCTACGGTAGCACTGGCAATTCTTCACAATTTAGGCGCAGATTTTGATACGCTGAAAAAAGCAATAGCTAATTTTAAAGGAATTAAAAGAAGATATACCAAGCATATTTATCAAAATGGTAAAATCTATATTGATGACTATGCCCACCACCCTACAGAAATAAATGCTGTAGTTGGTTCTATCAGAACATTTTATCCCGATAAAAAATTATTGGTGGTTTTCCAGCCACACCTTTTCAGCAGAACAAGAGATTTTGCTGACGGATTTGCTGAAAGCTTAAGCAATGCTGATGATTTAATCTTACTGGACATTTACCCGGCAAGAGAACTTCAGGAAAATTTTGAAGGAATTACTTCAAAGTGGCTGGCAGAAAAAGTAAAATTAGAGAAAAAAGAAGTATCAGCTTTAGCCGATGCTTTTGAAAAAATAAAAGAAAAAGATTTTGACATCCTTCTTACCGTAGGCGCAGGAAATATAGACACCCTATACGACCCGATATGTGAGTGGATTGCAAAAATTTAATACAAACGCAATTTTTGCGGAAGAAAGAAAATATTGATAAGTCCTTTGCGCTCATAGCGTTTAAAGAAAAAATATGAAAAATAAATACAGAATATTAAAAATTGCTGTCACTGTAATCATCCTGGGATTGTTACTGAGTTTCTCATTGAAGAGATTCAGTGGCCAGAAGATTACTGACAATAAAATTTCTGTAAAAATGAACGAAAAGACTCCGGTTTACTTCGTTGATGAAAAAGATATCAGGGAAATTGTAAAAAAAGAAAATCCTTCAGGAAAAGTAGGAGATCTTAATATTCCTGCTCTCGAAAAAAGGATCAATAATCTTCCGGCTGTAGACAGTGCCAATGTCTATCTGAACTTAAACGGAAAGCTTAATCTGGACATCAAACAAAGGGTTCCGGTTTTCAGACTGAATAAAGATGGGAAAGATTTCTACGTCGATGAAAAAGGAGTGGAATTTCCCATTTCAAGAACCTATTCTCATCCATGTATGCTCGTAACAGGGAATGTGCAACCGGATGAATATGAGAAGCTGGCAGAATTAGTAGGTAAAATTGATAAAGATGATTTCAGCAAGAAATTCTTTATCGGGATATCAAAAACCAAAGACAGCTATAATCTCCTCACAAGTGAAGGAAATTACAGAGTAGAAATCGGAGATCTCGATAATATTGATTTTAAAGTAAAAGGATTTAAAACGTTTGTGGAAAAATATCTGGTGTATCAGGATCCACAAAAATACAGCATGGTTTCCGTAAAATATCAGAACCAGATTGTCACCACCCTGAACCCTTATTTCAAGGAAAACGACAGTCTTTTGAAAGCAGGTAAAATGGAATTGGCTAAAGTTCCGGCCACCATTGCAAAAAAAACGGAAACAAAGCCTAAAACAAATGAAGTAAAAAAGACAAGCTCAGCAACGGTCAAACCGAAAGAGAGTATAAAACCTAAAACACAAGCAAAAGAGACGAAAAAAACAGAAAAAAAATCCCCGGCATCGGCACAGTCCAAGCCAAAGCCAAAAGCAAAGGTGAAAATAGAATAAAAAAGTCCTGAAGGGCTCAAAAGTTAACACAAAATAGGATCAGATCCTATCATTGAAAAAGTAGAAAAAATCAAATCGATATAAAAATGGAAAATCAAGAGTATTCAGTAGGTCTGGACATCGGGACAACGAAGATAGTCGCGATTGTCGGAAGAAGGAATGCCCACGGGAAAATAGAAGTTCTCGGTGTAGGCAAAGCTAAAAGTCTTGGTGTTCATAAAGGTATTGTGAATAATATTTCACAAACTATTAATTCAATCAAGGCTGCAGTTTCCGAAGCACAATCCAGTGCGGGAGTTCCTATCCGCAAGGTTACGGTAGGTATTGCAGGAAAACACATCCGTTCTCTGCAGCACTCCGATTATATTATGCGTGAACATCCGGATAAATTTATTACAGATGACGACATTGAAGCATTAAAAGATCAGGTGAAAAAACTGGTAATGCTTCCCGGAGAAGAAATTATCCATGTACTTCCTCAAGAGTATAAAGTGGATTCCGAAGGTGAAATTCAGGAACCTGTCGGGATGCACGGAAAGCGCTTAGAGGCCAACTTCCACGTTGTAGTCGGGCAAATGGGAAGCATCAGAAATATTGCAAGATGCGTTCGTGAAGCCGGATTAGAAATGGAAGCACTTACTTTAGAACCTTTGGCATCTTCAGAGGCTGTTCTTACAAAAGAAGAAAAAGAAGCCGGAGTAGCTATTGTGGATATTGGTGGGGGTACTACCGATATTGCCATTTTCAAAGATAATATCATCCGTCATACCTGCGTAATTCCTTACGGAGGTGGAATTATAACGGAAGACATCAAAGAAGGCTGTTCAATTATTGAAAAACATGCAGAGCAACTGAAAGTAAAATTCGGTTCGGCTGTTCCTGAATTGGAAAAAGACAGTACTTTTGTAACCATTCCGGGGCTTCATGGGAGACCGGATAAAGAAATTTCTTTAAAAACGCTTGCCCAGATTATCAATGCAAGAGTGGAAGAAGTTTTGGAAATGGTCAACACAGAGCTGAAAGCTTACGGCGCTTTTGAACAGAAGAAAAAGCTGATTGCCGGGATTGTACTCACTGGTGGAGGTTCAAATTTAAAGCACCTTCGTCAACTTGCTAATTATACAACAGGTTTTGACAGCAGAATCGGTTTTGCGAACGAATATATCGCCAACGATAAAAACCAGTATCTGAAAGGTCCTGAATTTGCTACATCTATCGGATTGCTGATGGAAAGTTTAAAAATCAGGGACAAAAAGCAAAATGCTGATGAAATAATGGAAATGGTCGTTGAACAGACTAAGCCCGAAGTAACTGTTACACAGACGGAAAACGTTCAACCGGCACAACAGACGCCTCCTGTACAGGAGCAACCTGTGATGAACCAACAACAAGAGAACAGAAGAGCAAAATTGACCTTTGGTCAGTCTCTTATGGAAAAAGTAAAAAAATTCTTTGAAGAAGTAGAGTAAATTATAAATGATGAATGATAAGCGATAACCGATCTTTTCCTTATCAATTATCATCAGTCAATTATCAATTATAATTATTAAAAGTATAGTTATGGAAAATATAGGTACACAAGGATTTTCATTTGATTTACCAAAAGGGAATTCATCCATTATAAAAGTAATCGGTGTAGGAGGCGGTGGAAACAACGCCCTGAAGCACATGTACGAAAAAGGTATTCACGGAGTAGACTTCGTGATTTGTAATACAGATGCTCAGACTTTAGATAATAACCCCGTTGCCAATAAAGTTCAATTGGGAACAACAATTACCGAGGGTCTTGGTGCTGGTGCAGATCCTGAAGTGGGAGAAAAATCAGCTATTGAGAGTATTGAAGACATCAAGGCAGCTATGGGGCAGAACACTAAAATGGTGTTCATCACTGCCGGAATGGGCGGTGGTACCGGAACCGGAGCAGCTCCTGTTATTGCTAAAGTAGCAAAAGACATGGGCATCTTAACGGTAGGTATTGTTACTGTTCCTTTTAGCTTTGAAGGAAAAAGAAGATTGGATCAGGCCGAAAATGGTCTTGACAAATTAAAAAATAATGTTGACTCCTTAATTGTTATCAACAATGATAAATTGAGACAGCAGTTTGGAAATCTTGGTTTCAAACAAGGTTTCTCAAAGGCCGATGAAGTTTTAGCCAACGCAGCTAAAGGTATGGCAGAAGTTATTACTGGTTATTTCGATGTAAACATTGACTTTAGAGATGCTAAATCTGTGCTTCAAAATTCCGGGACAGCGTTGATGTCTACGGGTACAGCTTCAGGTGAAAATAAAGCAGAAGAGGCCGTAAGAAAAGCCCTTGATTCTCCGTTATTAAATGATAACAAGATTACAGGTGCTAAAAATGTATTATTGTTGATCAGAAGTGGTGCGGAAGAAGTAACGATGGATGAAATCGGTATCATCATGGATCACATCCAGAAGGAAGCAGGAAATACGGCAGATATTATCTTCGGGGTGGGTGCTGATGAGGAATTAGGAGATGCTGTAAGCGTTCTTGTCATTGCTACCGGATTCTCCAATGAAAATAAAAAGTTCTCCGGACCTACCGAGAAGATCAGAATCAGTCTAAACGATAGTTTTGAAGCTCAAAAATCTTCTCCTTTCAAAACAAGAGAGGAAAGAGGAGAAACTACTCCAGAAGCAACACATGATTTTGGAGGAAAAAACATGTTCAGATTAGATGATGAAGATCATGATACACCTTTCAATATGTCGTCTACTGAAAAAAAAATGATTATTGAAGAAGAGCAGATCAAAACAGAAATAAAATTCTTTGATAACGAAGATGATACATTAAATGCTCCGGAACAGGCCTGGAGAAATGAGGAAGAGGAAAATCAGGAATATAGTTTATTCTCAATTGATGAAGAAAATGAAGACCCTAATGATTTGGAGATTCAGTCATTCTCGTTTGATTTTGAAAATAAAAAAGAAGAACCTCAATCCGGAACATCTTTTAATAACTCTTTTTCAGAGGAAAAACCTGTTGAGTTCAGTTTCTTTGTCAATGAACCGACAAGAAACGAACCTACATCAGATTTCGGACAACCTAAAGCAGAATTTAATGCTCCTGCAAGTGCTGTAGCAGAACCTGCTCAGAAGATTGAAACGTTCTATCAAAAACAGGAAGAACCAAAAGCAGAGACAAAACCAGCTTTTGAAAATAAAAAAGAAATTGAAACTCCTAAAACAGATGAATCAGAATTCACTTTTGTGAATAAAACGGTTGATCAGGACAGAGTGGTAGAAAGAAGAAATAAATTAAAAGAGTTTAACTCACGTTATCAAAGCTTTGACAGCACGAGTGAATTCGAATCTATTCCTGCTTTCAAAAGAAAAAATATCTCTATCGACGGAACCAATGCTTCAGACCAGAATATTAACACGTATCTGTCTGACAACAATGGATCTATGCAGATCAGAGAAAACAGATTTTTGAATAAAGACGTAGACTAATTAATATAACAATGTAGAAATGTACCAATGTAACAATATATACTGATCAATCATTGGTAAACTGTTACATTGATACATTGTTAAATTTGAAACGATGAGTTTAGAAAATATAATAAGCGAAGCAATAAAAACAGCGATGAGAGCAAAAGACAGAGTTGCTCTGGACTCTCTTCGTGCGGTAAAATCTCAAATTCTTCTTTTGCAAACGGAGGCGAGAGGAGCTGAGGTTTCTGCTGAACAGGAAATTGCGATCCTGCAGAGAATGATCAAGCAACGTAAAGATTCTTTCGAACAGTTTACCGCTCAGGGCCGACAGGATTTGGCAGAAGTAGAAGAAGCACAAATGAAAGTTATTGAGCAATTCCTGCCGAAACAGCTTTCTGTGGAAGAACTTGAAGCAGAAATCAAAAATATTATCTCTGAAACCGGAGCCGAATCTATTAAAGATCTAGGAAAGGTAATGGGAGCAGCTTCAAAAGCATTAGCCGGAAAATCAGACGGGAAAAGTATCTCCGAGATGGCTAAAAAGCTTCTGTCTTAATTGACAGTTTGCTACGTTGAAAATGGCAGTACATCTGTCAACAATCAACTATTTTATAAGGATATTCAACCTTTGCATATCGATTTGATTAAAGAAGCCCGGGACTTTTCAGTTCCGGGCTTCATTTTTTAAATATTTAATTTCGTGGTTCAGTTTTATCTAAAACTGTAAAAAGAGTTGATTTACTGTCATATTCATGCAGAATTAAATGATGTGATTGCTTGAGGGAAAGCCGTAAATGTTTTTTTCATGGTCATCTGTTTTTCAGAATCATTTCAAATTTAATAATAATATTTGATTATTCCTAATTTAAATTCACAACTTTTTGAATATTTTTACAATATTAATATTTGGTTAATTTTATATAGCTAAACCATTGATAGTTATTATATATTGAACAAACGTAAAGAATTCCTTAACTTTGTATCGATAAAAAACAAAATATATGTATCCAACAGATTTAGTAATGCCTATGAAGGCTGAACTTACAGATAAAGGTTTCCAGGATTTAACAACTCCTACTCAGGTAGAGGATGCTTTAAAGCAGACAGGAACTACATTATTGGTCATCAACTCTGTATGCGGATGTGCTGCAGGAGCAGCAAGACCGGGAGTAGTATACTCTTTGACAGGAGATAAAAAGCCTGATCATTTAACAACTGTTTTTGCGGGATTCGATACAGAAGCTGTCGTAGAAGCAAGAAAACACCTTGCTCCATTCCCTCCAAGCTCACCGTGCGTAGCTCTATTTAAAGATGGAGAATTGGTTCACATGCTGGAAAGACATCATATTGAAGGAAATCCTGCAGGAGCTATTGCAGCAAACCTTCAGGCTGCATACGATGAATATTGCTAGAAACAATACGTTTAAAACTAAACCGTTACAAATTTTGTAACGGTTTTTTTATTTAACCCCATAAAAAATTCTCTGAAAATCCAAATATTATTATATTTGTTGAAATGGCAACCAAAGCACTTTTCAATACCGTCGTTAATTGGTTTATCCGTCAAAGGATTGATCAGATACAGAATTTCATGAATCATCCTATTGAAACACAGAAGGGGATACTATTTTCTCAGCTATTTCATGCTGAGGATACGGAATATGGTAAACTATACGGCTTCAACTCGATCTCAAGCTATCAGGATTTCAAAAATAAGGTCCCGATAGTAACTTATGAGGATTTTGAACCTTATATTGAAAAGGCAAGGCAGGGACAAAAAGATGTAAGCTGGCCCGGTTATATTAAACATTTTGCAAAGTCTTCCGGAACAACCAATGCTAAAAGCAAATTTATCCCTATTTCTGCAGAAAGCCTCGAATATTGTCATATGAAAGCGGGAAAAGATATGGTTTCTATTTATGCCAATAACCATCCGGAAAACCAGCTTTTTAATTATAAAAATTTACGATTGGGTGGAAGCTCTGAATTATATGCAGATTTCAATACAAAGTTTGGTGACCTATCAGCAATTTTAATTGACAACCTTCCATTTTGGGTAGAAATCACCACAACTCCGAGCAAAAAAGTTTCTTTGATGGGGGAATGGGAAAGCAAACTGAGAGCGATTACTTCTGAAGTGAAAAATGAGGATGTAGGAAGCATTCTTGGGGTACCAAGCTGGATGATGGTTCTTTTGCAAAGAGTATTACAGGAAACCAATGTAGGGAGTATTTCAGAACTCTGGCCGAATTTAGAGGTGTTTTTCCACGGCGGAATCAGTTTCAAGCCCTACAGGGAGCAATACAAGCAGATCATCGGAAAAAACATCAATTACTACGAAATCTACAATGCTTCCGAAGGCTTCTTTGGAATACAGGACAGATCCAATAGTGACGAAATGCTTCTGATGCTTGATTATGGTATATTCTATGAGTTTATCCCAATGGATCAGTTTCATTTTTCAAATCCAAAAGTAGTGAGTCTTGAAGATGTGGAAATCGGGAAGAATTACGCCATGGTTATTACAACCAATGGAGGGCTGTGGAGATATCTGATTGGAGATACTATCGTATTTACTTCCATTAATCCATTCAGGATAAAAATAACGGGAAGAACAAAGCATTACATTAATGCCTTCGGAGAAGAGCTTATGATCACCAACGTTGAGTCTGCCCTTTCTAAAGCCTGTGAAGTCACCGGAGCACAGATTACAGACTTTACCGGAGCACCGGTCTTTATGAAAGAAAATGAGGGGGGTGCCCATGAATGGATCTTTGAATTCAGCGAGTATCCTGATAATCTGGACAGCTTTATTGATGCTTTCGATCAACATTTAAAGAAAATAAATTCAGATTATGAAGCGAAAAGATACAATAATATAACACTCAGAAGGCCCATTGTTCATATTGCTAAAGACAACCTGTTTTATCATTGGCTGGAGTCCAGAGGAAAACTTGGAGGACAAAACAAGGTACCCCGATTAAGCAATGACCGAGAATATATAGATCCTTTACTGGAGCTTAATAAATAAAAAAGAAACCGCAGTTTATTCTGCGGTTTCTTTTTTATTTGCTTAAGTCATCTTTTAATTTTTTAGCGGCGTCTTCTACTTTTGCAGCACCTTTTCTGGCAGCATCTTTAGCATCTTTTCCTGCTTCCTGAGCTCCACTTTTAATGTCTTTCCCTACTTTGTTAGCTTCATTTTTGATGTCCTGTCCCGCCTTATTAAGATCTTGTTTTGTCTTATCTGCAGTAGCATCAATTTTATCCTTTGCTTTTTGAGCAGCATTATCAATTTTATCTCCTGCCTGGTCTAATTTTGCGTTGACATTTTCTTTGGCTTCATTCAATTTTGCAGAGTCAACGACATGAGGAGAGGTTTCTGTCACTGTTGTAGTGGTTGTCGTAACTGTCCCGTCAGCGTTTTCTACCTGCTCTGATTTCGTGGTTGATTTTGTACATGCTACAGCGAATACAGAGATCGCTACAGCTGCTAAGATTTGTTTTTTCATATTGTATATTTTAAAATGTTTTTTGGCTTATTTCGTCTTGGTTTCTGGAGCTACTGAGGTTTCCGAAGACTTCTGTTTCTTTTCAGATTCTGATTTTTTCTTTTCCTCTTCAAGTTTCTTTTTATTTTCTTTATCAAGCTCGTCCTTCAGTTTTTTCTCTTCTTCCGCAGCTTTTTTGGCTTGTTTTACAGAGTCCAGGTATTGAGGTGAAGACATTCTTATCTTTCGGGCGATATCTACGGAAACAGCCCCATTTGAAAAGGAGTCAATAGCAGTCGTATCATACTGGATTTTAACTTCCTGTTCTGCAGCAAATCCCTGAGATTCTTTCCTGGAGCAGGCCATAAACAGAACGCTAAAAATAAAAACCGAGAACAGTAAATTTTTCATGGAACTAATTTAACAGAAATTCTGCAATTACAGGATAATGATCTGATAATTCTACAGATTGATCTACTTTATAACTCAAAGGAATAATAGATTTTGAAGTAAAAATATAATCTATCCTCAAGGGTACTTTATAATCATGGAAACTGCTTGCACTCCCCTTTCCGGCTACCAGAAAAGCATCCTGCAGGTTTTTCCCTAAATTATAATACTCATATGAATTTGGAACAGAATTAAAATCTCCTGCCAGAATTACAGGATAGGGAGACATATCAATGATTTTCCTGATCTTCTTCACCTGATCTTCATGAGCCTGGAAGGTAGGAATCATGTGAGAAAGAAGCGTAGAAACATTTCCTATTCCAAAAGCATCAAGTTTTGTAAACATGGTTTTATGAAGTCGGAAAGGCTCCAGATATACATTGACAATTCTTATGATTTTTCCATTGATATCTACATCGGCAAAGAAAGAATTCCCTCTTGCATTATCTTCAATAATCTCAGCCTGTCTTATAATTTTATGCTTGGTTTTAAGAATTACGGAAGGGTATTTTACCAAGTCGTGTTTTATAGCGCGGTTAGTATCTTTTTCCTGAACCAAAATAATATCAGGATCCTGTTCCTTAATATAGCCTTTTATCTTATCCCATCCATATTCACCATATTTCACGTTAAAGGTTAATACCTTAATGTCACGGATTGTTTTCAGGCTTTCAGTTTTGGGGGAGAAATTAACCCATCTTCTTATCGGATTATAAAAAATAAGTGTACCTAGCGCAAAAGCGATTGCTACTTTTTTCTTCTTAAATATCCATACCAACGTAAGAATAATATGAGCTACTATCAGATACGGAAAACCTAAAGAAAGCAGATTAAGATTACCTAAAAGATTAGGTGGAATCCATGCATTCCCTAGTGTGCACAGCAATAAAACAGCAACGACGATATGTATAAATAGTAATATCTGATTCGACTTCATGAAAAAACGGTCTTGGTACGCATTTTTTTAAGCAAAAATCCTACCAAGCGCATAAATTTTAACTATTTTTATGATTATTTCGAATCTATAGCAAACTCTGCTATGACAGGATAATGATCTGAAATACTGATAGAACGGTCCACCAGATAAGAAACAGGATGTACAGATTTAGAAGAAAAAATATAATCAATCCTGATTGGGAATTTATAATCATGAAAACTGGTTCCACTTCCCTTTCCCGAACTTAGAAAAGCATCTTCAAGCCCTTCTGATACGTGGTAATACTCGTAAGAATTAGGAACAGAATTAAAATCACCACCCACAATTACAGGATAAGGTGAATTTTCGATGGACTCCCTTAAAAGTCCAACTTGTTCCTGATGCTTTTTAAAAGTGGGAATAAGCTTTTTGATAACATCTTTTACCTTCTGTTCATTAGCATCGGAGTCTCCGTTAAGTTTTACCATTTCCTTTTCAAAGCGAAAAGGATGAAGATAGACATCAATAAATCTATACACTCTTCCTTTCACTTCTATATCAATTTGTACTCCCGGTATTCTTAAATCCTCACCTTGAGGTCTTATTATCTTTTGGCTGATAATTTTATGTCGGGTCAAGACGGTAAAACCACCAAATGGATTGACCTTTTGGTATCCCTCGATTTCGTATCCTTTCCCTTCCTCCTGTAAAAGAATGACATCTGCATTTTGAGATTTCAGATAAGTCTGTATTTTATCTCTTCCCATATGCCCTGCCTTGGTATTGAAAGAAAGTACTTTCAGCTCAGGACTGCCTTTTTTTCCGGAAGAATAATTTACCCATCTTTTTATTGGATTCAGAAATACCAACGCTATAAACATAAAAACAAAAGCCCTCTTCTTCCAACTGAAAAGCCAGAATAGAGTCAAAATAATATAGGAAATAATAAGTATCGGAAAGCCTAACGAAAGCAAATTAAACCATGGGAATATCTTCGGTGGAACATAGGCATTCAATAAAGTAGCCAGCAGCAAAAATAAAATTCCAAGATGTAGAATGAATAGTATGAGTCGAAAAATTTTCACAAAATTGATTTAATTGAATCTGTACAAATGCTTTTTCCAATTTCGTGCCAATAACCATCCTACCAAAGCACCTCCTACGTGAGCAAGATGAGCAATTCCTCCTCCATTTCCGGAAACACCAAGGTATACAGAAACAACAATAACAATAGGTAACAAATATTTTACCTTTATAGGAACCGGAATAAACATAATTCCAATTTTAGAATCCGGATACAATGTTGCAAACGCAGCAACAACTCCGAAAATAGCTCCTGAAGCTCCTACCATAGGCGTTGCTACGATACCTTTCAAGCTTCCCAACAATTCTTTTTGTTTAAGAATCGAGTCTGTATTTCCTGAAAATTCTACACTGGCACCAGATAAATAAGCATTTACATTAAATCCTAGTTTTTGTAATTCACCGGAAATTTGCTGAACTTCTACAAAATTCCATAAATTAAAAAGGAAGAAAGCACCTAAACCACTTGCAAAATAAAGTATTAAATATTTTTTATCTCCCAGTGTCTGTTCCAGAATAGGACCAAAACTAAAGAGTGTCAGCATATTAAACAAAATATGCATAATGCTTCCATGCATAAACATATGAGTAATGATCTGCCATGAATGGAAAAAAGGAGAAAACGGATAAAATCCTGCAAGATAACCAATTACCTGATTGCCCATTAAGGAGGTAACAATAAAAACGATTACATTGATAATGATAATATTTCTTGTAATTGGTGGTATATTATTAAACATATTTTTTAAAATTTGTTTTTAAAATCATTAAACGGAACTTCGTAAAAACATCTTTTCCCGTCCGGTAAAAATTCAGGAAATCCTAATGCTGTAAAATCTTTAATGACTTGTTCCGCATCTTTTTTATAAATAAAATCGAACCTGGATTTCGATTGCATTTTATTCCATTGATTATGATAATACTGCATAAATTCCACTTCTGTTTTATAGTCCAGGATCTCAAAAAGGTTTTCCAGGAATTTCATCGCCTGTGTTTCTTTCAATCCTTCAGGAAGAGAATCTATTCTCAGTACGCTTTCATGAGCAATTTTCATGTCAAACCCAAGTTCCGGAAGATATTTTTTGATTGAATTGTATTTATTTTTCTCAATCTCATTCATATGATATTCGAGTGAGAACAGAAGAGCATGACTGTTTGTATTTGATTTTCTGGTCGATTTATTAGTTTCCGAAACCAATAACCTGTGCATTCTTCCCAGATCCAGCATCAATGTCACATCTCCTTTATTGAAGAGCCAATATCCATTCGGAAGTCTCATCAAATCTTCATCAAAATCTTCATCTTCAAATAAATTAATTTTCGAAGGTTCCGCCGTAATATTCTGGTGGTACATTTCCGTAAGGTTCTGAATTTCTTCCGGATGTACAACAATCTTTTCTTCCAGAAACGGATTATAATCTTTATCTACAATAATTTCAGGCATTTTTATAACCCCGCTTCCCCCTCCATTTCCTTTGCTTGGAATGGGTTTATTCATCAAATCATCCAATACCGGGTCTCTGTCAAAATCAAGACTTGGAGAAACATTATAAATTCCCAGAGATCTTTTAATTGTTGATCGAAGTAAAGCAAAAATAAGATGTTCATCTTCGAATTTAACCTCCGTTTTCTGAGGATGAATATTCACATCTATTTTTTCCGGGTCAAGCTCCAGAAAAAGGAAAAAGGAAGGAACGTACCCCGGTTGAAGCAATCCTTCAAAAGCTTCCTGAACCGCTTTATTGAAATATGGGCTTTTAAAGTATCTTCCGTTAACGAAAAGAAATTGTTCTCCTCTGGCTTTTTTAGCACCTTCAGGTTTAGCCACAAACCCATGTAGCTTACACCAGATAATATCTTCTTTAATAGGAATCAGAAGCGGTTGAAGTTTTCTTCCAAAAACATCTACAATACGCTGCATCTGACTTCCTTTTCTTAATCTGAAAACAGCTTCATCATCATGGAACAAGGAAAACTCCAAATTCTCATGAGCCAAGGCAACACGCTGAAATTCATCAATAACGTGTCTGAATTCAACATTATTATTCTTCAGAAACTTCCTCCTTGCAGGGACATTATAAAAAAGATTTTTCACCAAAAAGTTGGATCCTTCTGCAGTTTGAACGGGGTCCTGAAACTGAAAAACGCCACCTTCAATATAGATATTGGTTCCTATTGAGGTATCTTTTTGTTTTGTTCTCAGTTCAACCTGGGAAACAGCAGCAATGGAAGCTAACGCTTCTCCCCTGAATCCTTTAGTAGCAATTTTAAAGATATCTTCTGTTCCTTTTATTTTGGAGGTTGCATGTCTTTCAAAAGCCATTCGGGCATCTGTCTCAGACATTCCTTTACCGTCATCCACTACCTGTATAAGGTTTTTCCCTGCATCCCTGATGATCAATTCAATTTTTGTTGCATCTGCATCAATAGCATTCTCCAAAAGTTCCTTCACAATGGACGCAGGTCTCTGCACCACTTCCCCTGCCGCAATTTGGTTGGCTACATGATCCGGTAAAAGCTGAATAATATCTGACATAAAAACGTAAATCAACTTACAAAAATAGTCAATGAAAACGGGAATTAAAATACTAAAATCGTGATTTAATATTTAATTATCAACATTTTTGACCTAGTTATCCCCATCTTTTTTTTATAATCTTTGTAATGAAGGGCCTTAGCTCCTTTTGATAAGTCACCATTTTATTAGATTGAAAGGAGCAAAACCAAAGGCTAACCCAATATTCAGACATTGATTAAAAAAAACGTCCTTATTTCATAATAAAAATAAGGACGTACAGCTAGTTTATACAAAAAATTAATAGTGATGATATCTCTATTTAGTCTTCAAAGACAAGTTTTCTTTTCTTTTCATTTTTAGGAATTCCGTGGATCTTTTCATAAAGGTAAGCCAGTAAATTAGGCTTTTTATAGATCCTGTTATACCTGTATTTTGTATTAAAATGTCGTATATGAATTTTGTATGCGTCATACCCGATAACAATCAAAAGACATACACTGATCACATAAAACACTCTGAATTCCAGATAATAATAAGTCAACCCTGAGAATACTGCTCCCAAAATATAGGCTAACATGATGCTTGATAGTAATTTTGCTCTGCCAATCAATTCACCGTTTTTTCTATATTTCTTCTGGGTAAACATGGATACCAGAATCCCAAGGTCTGTTGTTGTTCCTGTGAGGTGGGTAGTTTTTACGGAAAAGTTGGAAATACTTGCCGTCAAACCATTCTGAAGACCAGTTGCAAAAAGCATCAGTGCCACCAGACATTCTGTTTCTTCCAATGTTTTCTGGTAATATAACTGTCCATATACTCCTACAAAAAGGAGACATATTATTTCCAGTACAATCGGCATAGCGTGGGCAAAATACTTACTTTTCTTATTGAAATTAATGACAATAAAGTTGGATAAAAAGCTTCCGAAGAAAAATAGAAATATCCATGCTCCTACTACGGCAACCTGAGTCCAGTTTGCTTTACTGATTTCTGCTGCCAAAATAGCGTAATGTCCCGTTACGTTCGATGTAAAAGAGAGAAATATTAATAGGGATGCAATATTTATAGTACCTGCTGTGAAAGCAGTCAGCGTCCCCAATCTGATATTATCCCCCAGTGTCCTGCTGTTACTATAATTTCTTAACATTTTTTTACTTTTTAATTTGTTATGATGTATTTTTTAGACTTCTACAAAAATCTCTGCCAGCCTTCCTCTCTCAGGAACTTGTTCTTTGACTTCAACAGTAATTTCTCTGGCTTGTAGGTCTTTGCATTTTTTAATGTAAGGGACAATATCAAATTTGCCTTTTCCTTTGCTTTTGATTGACGAGGAATAATAGGCTTCTTCAATATTTTCGGCCTTTACATATTGGTTGAATGTTCTTTGAAAACTTCCTGTAAAGACATCGCAGATGATCTTATTAATCAGGTGAGGATATTTATTCTTAATAATTCCATAGGCATCGCAAAACTCTGCCGGTCTGATTTTGTTGAAAATCGAAGTTTTGGTATTAAATAGAAGATCTCTGATGGAGTCTCCTGAGTCGTATCCGGAAGTCAAAAGAATATTATATTGGTTCTGGTCTTCCGCTGCCTCTTTCTCTTTTAATACTTTCTTCAATATATTTAACGACTCTAGAGAGTAATCCGTTGCGATTAAAATTGTTGTAGCCATGTTCTATTATTTTGTTTTGTGTTGATCTTTTTTGATAATACAAAACTAGAACGACGAGATTAGAGGATCTTTGGAACCAAATTAAAATGTCATTAAAGAGATTAAAATGAGATTAGAAAATTGTTAAAGGGAATTAATATGGGGAAAAGTTGAAAAAGGGAAGGATGTAAAGTAAAAAAATAACGAAAATCTCAACATACATTTTCGTTGTCTAAGCTTTCTCGGTCTTTTTGTACTTATACCTCTTGCTGTACACTATAAAAATTAGGGAAACGCATCTGCACTGTTGTGCCCTGATTTTCGTGGGAACTCACTACAAGCTCCCCTTGATGCATTCTTACAATATTCCTTGCCAGTGGCAACCCAATCCCATACCCTTCATAGTTTTGGGTATTGGAAGCTCTGAAAAAAGGATCATATATTTTGTTCATTTCTACTTCAGGGATACCGATTCCTGTATCTTTTACAATGATATAAACATCTGTATCTGTAGCCCCCAATGAGACTTTCACCTGTTGAAAATTAGAATACTTACATCCGTTGCTGATGATATTGGCAACAGCAAGATGTAATAATTGTTCATTCCCTTGTACTTTAAGTTTTTTAGGATTATCCGGAAGCATACTGATATCCAGATAGATATTATTTCGGGAGTCTATTCTTCTTAATGTTTCAATGACATCCCAAAGGAGCTGGTCAATTCTTACCTTGTCCATTTTCTGGATTTTTCCATCGAATCCGGTTTGGGCTATCATCAGTAATGCTTTGATCTTTTTATCAAGCTTTTCAGCTTCATTCAGGATAATTTCCAGGGTTTCTTTATATTCTTCGGGCGTCCTGCTGATTGAAAGTGCCACATCAGCTTCACCCATAATGGAAGTTAATGGGGTTCTCAGCTCATGGGAAACATTACCAATTAAATGATTTTGAGTTTCGAAGGAGGTTTCAATACGATTAAGCATTCCATTAAAAGTATCTACCAGTTCGTTCAATTCTTTATTATCCGGTTGAGATTCGAGTCTTAAATGCAGATTTTCAGAACTGATCTCTTTTACCTTTCCTGTGATTTTTAAAATAGGTCTGAAAAGAGTTTTTGACAAATAAAAAGAAAAAATCATACTGAAGAACAACGAAAGAACGATACAGGTAAGCAGTGTTCTTTTTAGAAATCCGAGATAATATACCACATAATGGTTCTTTGCAGAAGCTATAGCAATATAGTCCTTGTCATCATACCGAAAACTCTGACCGATATAATAAAACTCTTTGTCATTATAATTAGATTCTCCTTTCCGTACAATATTCTTAAAGAAGTAGTCCGGGATATGGACTTCCTGGGAAATTTTCTTAAAATTAGAATCTGAAGGAACTGCAAAAACATAATCTCTTTCCATTGGAAGCTCTTCATCATTCCGGTTATTGAGAACATAATTTTCAGGGATATCAAGATGATCCTTGCTTTTTTCAATCTGAATAATAGTAGCGGTACGGATTTTTAGAAGTTCATAAAACCTTTGATGTGAAAAATTAACGATTGAAAAATAAACCAAACCACTGAACAACAAAATAATGGCAGTAAAAACCAACATTAAAAGCACCATCGTTTTGGTCTGATTTGTAATCACTCTATTAAACATTCATTAAGGTTTTTTCAAAACATATCCCATTCCTATCACGGTGTGAATCAATTTATTTTCATCCTGGTTATCCAGTTTTTTTCTTAAATAGTTTACATACACATCTACAACATTGGTACCCAGCTCATAATTTACTCCCCAGACTGCATCCAATATTTCTGCTCTGGAAATTACTTTTTCAGGATTATTGAGGAAATAGAGCAAGAGTTTATATTCTGTAGAAGTGAGTGTAATTTCGTCACCACCACGCGTTACTTTTTTAGTATAATCATTCACTATCAAATCAGAAAACTGAAATACATCGTCATTATCCGGTTCAGGCTCAATAGTTTCCTGAGAGCCGGTAGCGCCGCTTCTCCTCAGCAAAGACTTCACACGGGCAACCAGCTCAATAAATTTGAAGGGTTTAACTAAATAATCATCCCCTCCGCTCTCCAGCCCAAGGACTATATTTTCAGAAGTTCCCAAGGCAGTCAAAAATAAAATAGGAACATTAAGATTGGTTTTCCTTATTTCCTTACAAACATCCAGCCCGTTCATTTCCGGAAGCATAATGTCTAAAATGACCAAATCGAAATCGTTCGCCTGCACAAGCTGAACGCCCGTACGCCCATCAAAAGCTACAGAAATCTCATATCCATTTTCCTGTAGTCCTTTTTTAATAAAAGATACCACGCTGGTCTCGTCTTCGATAAGAATAATTTTTTTCATAAATGAAATAAGGAGTTTTACAAAAATAAGGAAATTTTGGGACGAGCAAAATCATCAAATAGGATTAATAAATTTAAATGAATTGATTCCTGCTACTATCAAAACTCTATAGAATAGTATTACCTTTGTCTTTCATCTAATGACGAAAAGTAATTTAGGTTAAACGGAATACAGCATGAATGATTTTTTAATAGGTATCGGTAAGAGGTTAAAAGATATTAGAAAAAAGAACAATCTAACCATTAATGAATTGGCATTCAGAGCGAATGTAAGCAATGGTTTGGTTTCCCGTATCGAAAATGGAAGAACAATTCCTTCACTTCCTGTTCTCCTTGATCTTATACAGTCTCTGGAAATAGATGCAAGCTACTTCTTCGAGGGAGTAGAAAAAAAGTCCAATGCAAAATTCATTTATGTTCCTAAAGAAAGTCAGCAGGTTATTGAAAAAGAAGTAGAGGCCGAAGGCTTTAAGTATATGCACATTTTTAGTAAAAGTTTGCATTCTTTAGGCTTTGAAGCTGTTTTATTAACTCTTGAACCCAATTCAAGGAGAGAAAAGGTAATTACTGATGCCTGGGAGTTTAAATATATTCTCAAAGGAGAGGTTAAATATATCATTGATAATGAGGAGATCCTTCTGAAAGAAGGAGATTCACTATACTTCAACGGTAAATTCCCCCATGTTCCCGTAAGCATCAGCAATGAAAGCTGTGTCATGTTGGTTCTTTATTTTTATACTGCATAAACCTCCAATAATATTTTTTAGCTGCAAAGCATAAATGAATTTATATAATTCATGATTGTAAAAGTTTCTGATGAGAAACTTTATAAAAGAGGGTTCTTAATAGGGATAATTTCCAGATAATCTGAAATTATCTATAGATAGCCTTTTAATAATACTTGGTACACCAATAAATATGTAAATATAATGAGAGTCTCTCAATTAAATTAAGTATCCTATTTCGGCTTAGAATATCTTTTACGATAATTTATTAACCGTCTATTTACTTTAAGGCTACAAACGCCTTTCCTAACGAATAATAATCCCTTCCATTGGCTTTGGCCAAAATATACAAAATATAAATGTATTCAAACGTGTCATCCCGTAGAGATCTAAACAGCGTATTCTCTGGAGGAATAATCAACTTCAGGTGCAAAGTTCTTCAATGGCTTAGATCCTTTCAGGAGGACAAAGCAAAGTTATATCAGGAATACCGGTGATAAGAATAATTGAGAATTGAAAGTTGAGAGTTGAAAATGGATAATGGATAATGCCGGGTGATTCATTATTCATTATTCATTTCTTAGGGGTAGGGATAAAACAAAAAAAGTCCTTTATCATTCGATAAAGGACTTTTTAAAAATAAAATAAAAACTGGCGGCGGCCTACTCTCCCGCGTTAGCAGTACCATCGGCGCTGGTGGGCTTAACTTCTGTGTTCGGAA
>NZ_PPED02000049.1 GCF_002899825.2 Chryseobacterium phosphatilyticum | reverse complement strand
CTCTACATCTCCGGATACCGCTTCGACGCGCGTTGGAGCATGCTGAGCATGGCCGGGCTGCGGCAGGTCGGCCTGCGCCGGCTCGGACCGACCGCGCTGCTCCTCAACCATTCCATCTTCTACGATCTCGATCCGGAGACGGTGCTGGGGCTCGAAGTCAACCTGAGGCAGGACATCGCCGGGGACGACCGCACCCGCGCCCTCGTCATTCCCCAGATCCACCGCCGGCTCTCGGAACTGACGAGCCTCCAGGCCGGCCTCGGTGTCGAGTTCCGCACGAACCGTAACGCCGGGCTCGTCGCGGCTCTGCGGCTGATCCGCGAGTTCTGAAGCGCCCCGCGCCGGCAACGGACCCGGCAGCGGCCTTTCGGGTTCTCCCGTCAGCGGGAAGGCTGCGAGAGGAACACAGGCATGGCGAGCGTCGAAGCATCGGGCACCTTCGCGATCGGCGGGGATCTCACCGTTCACCGACTCGGGTTCGGCGCCATGCGCATCACCGGGCCCGGCATCTGGGGCGATCCGCCCGACCGGGACAAGGC
>NZ_PPED02000048.1 GCF_002899825.2 Chryseobacterium phosphatilyticum | reverse complement strand
GCCCGAGACGGAGACCGACATCTCGTCGGTCTCGATGCGATCGAAGATCCAGTCGCGCAGCGAGGCGAGGCGCTCGACGACATCGAGCGGGTGCTCCGGCCGGTCGCTGTCTTCGATGAGGCTAAGCTGGGTCATGGCGATCCAAGTTGTCGGCCCGGTCGAGAGGCTCGATCGGGTCGGCGGGCAAAGCAGGGCCGTGACGGGAGTCGAGGCAACCCACGTCGATCTCCGTCCTGCGGAGGGGTTCAATCCAGATTTCGCCGCCCCGGGGTTTGGTTCCACCTTTCCGCCGGGGCGAATCAACTTCGGATCGTTTATAGCCCGCGCCCCCCGCGGGCTTCAAAGCGTCGCCCCGGCATCAGCGGTGGGCAACGCAGCTATCCACCGATGCTTCCTGTGCAAAGAAATCCGGATTCGCGCTTTCCCGCGAGGGTGAGTCCGGACTGCCCGCTCATCCCAAATCCGGTTGATCCCTTCGGGATGGCGGATTTGGGTTTCGGTGGGATCCCAACGCGCTGGCGCGATGGGTGCCCTCCTCAAG
>NZ_PPED02000047.1 GCF_002899825.2 Chryseobacterium phosphatilyticum | reverse complement strand
AAACGGTCGATCTCCGGCGGGACGCGCTCGTCGCAACCGGGGTCGATCATCGGCATCTCCATACCGACAAGGCATCCGGCGCGCGCGACGACCGACCAGGCCTGAAAGCCTGCCTCGACTATCTGAACGCGGGCGACACACTGATCGTGTGGAAGCTCGACCGGCTCGGACGCTCGCTGCCGCACCTGCTGACGATCGTCACCGATCTGAAGGCGCGCGGCATCGCGTTCCGGTCGCTGACCGAGCAGATGGATACGACCACGCCGCACGGCGAATTGCTGTTCTCGCTGTTCGGTGCATTGGCACAATATGAGCGTGCGCTCACGCGCGAACGGGTGATGGCGGGACTGGCTGCTGCCAAACGCCGGGGACGCCAAGGTGGCCGCCCGCCGATGATCGACGCCGAAACGCTCGAGCGGATCACCGCCGCGCTGGATGGCGGGGCCAGCAAGGCGTCCGTCTGCCGGACCTTCAAGGTGCCGCGTTCGACCCTTCTCGGCACGCTTGCCCGGATCGGCTGGACCGCACCGGCCAAGGTCTAAGC
>NZ_PPED02000046.1 GCF_002899825.2 Chryseobacterium phosphatilyticum | reverse complement strand
TCGCACGGCATCGAGCAACGCCGCCTCGACGGGGTAGAGCTGACGGCCGCCGCCTTCACCAATCTCGGCCGCGACCACCTCGATTATCACCCCACCATCGAGGACTATCTCGACGCCAAGCTCCGCCTGTTCACGACGCTGCTGCCGAAGGGCTGTCCGGCCATCGTCAACGCGGACGGCGCCTATGCCGAGCGCGTCATCGGCGTGGCCGACGCCGCCGGCCACGTCATCCGCACCACGGGGCGCGGCGGCGACTTCATCCGCCTCGTCGAGGCCGGGACGGAGGGGTTCGCGCAGAGCCTGACGCTCGCCCATGCAGGCAAGGACTATCACGTGCGCCTGCCGCTGGTCGGTGGCTTTCAGGTCGAGAACGCCCTGGTCGCGGCGGGTCTCGCCCTGGCAACGCCCGCGGGTCAGGTCGATCCGGCCGGCGTCTTCGCCGCGCTCGAAGGGCTCACCGGCGTGCCGGGCCGCATGGAGCGGATCGGCGAAGCGAACGGGGGCTTGTGCCTCGTCGATTACGCCCACAAGCCGGAAGCCCTGGAGC
>NZ_PPED02000045.1 GCF_002899825.2 Chryseobacterium phosphatilyticum | reverse complement strand
CCCATGCTGGCAGCGGCCTGGCTTGGGCTGCCGCTGCCCTGGCGGCGATCCTCCTACCCGCGATCGCGGGTTTCGTCGCCGCGCCCGCCGCCACGGGTGGCGCCGTCGCGGCCCTGATGCTCGCCGGCGCCCTCGTGCTCTGGCCGGAGGCGGCCGAGCCCGCGAGCGCCCCCTTCTTCTTGCTCTGGTACGGCACGGACCATCCCGGTCTGCTGCTGGCGCTGGCGGCGGCCGGATCGCTCGCGGTCGCGGGTCTCGGCACGCTGCGGCTCCTGGGCGGCAGCCGCCTACCCTATGCCACCGCGCTGGCCTTCGCGGCGGGCGCGGCGGTGGCGCCCCTCGCGGCACTCGCCCTGGCCTATCTGCGAATTGCGGGCGGCGCGGTGGCGCCGGACTTCGCCGCCGCCGCAGGGGGGCTGGCCGCCGGATTCTGCGGTCTTGCCGTCCTATGCCGGCGGCAGGGCGACGCCACCCCCTCCCCGGCCCTCACGCTCGGGCTCGGCGCCTTCGCCGCGGCGGCGGTGGCGAGCCTGTGCCTCGGCCTCGTC
>NZ_PPED02000044.1 GCF_002899825.2 Chryseobacterium phosphatilyticum | reverse complement strand
GGATGAGGAACGCGCTCGCCCATGTTCCTCCCAAGCAGCGGCCCGCAGCGGTCGCGATGCTCAAGACCATCTTTGCCCAGGACAGTGCTGAGGCGGCTCACGCCCAGTGGCGGCAGGTGGCCGATGCCTTGCGGGAGCGCTTCCAGAAGCTCGCCGAGTTGATGGACGGGGCACGGGAGGACGTACTGGCCTACATGACCTTCCCGCGTGAGCACTGGGCGCAGATCGCCTCGACCAACCCGCTGGAGCGGCTGAACGGCGAGATCAAGCGCAGAGCCGACGTGATCGGCATCTTCCCCAATGACCGGGCTGTCGTGCGGCTCGTGGGGGCGCTGATGCTGGAGCAGAACGACGAGTGGGCGGTCTCCCGCCGCTACATGAGCCTGGAGTCGCTCGCCTCCTTGAGCGATGATCCTGTCCTCAGGCTGTCCGCCGTGTCCGCCTGACCAAACCTCGGACCCTGCCGAGGACCGGCGCTCCTACACCACCCCAAGGGACACGACCCTAATCGCCGCTGGATGAAAGTTCAGTGGCAGGTCACTTTGTGCGC
>NZ_PPED02000043.1 GCF_002899825.2 Chryseobacterium phosphatilyticum | reverse complement strand
ACTTTGCGGAGGCGCTGCGCGCCGTAGCTCCGTTTGATAGATTTCCCTACCGGGGCCGTCCATCCGCCCGGCGGAGCCGGTCATTGTGAGGGGCTTTCGCACGCTCGTGGCACAGGGATGACGCTCTACCTTGGAGGCCCGAGGCTGCCATCAGCCAGGCTTCTGTGTCGGGCAAGCTTGGCCATTTCGGAAGCGCTGGTCCCTCGACGGACGCGCGCTAGGCCGGGAGAAGGACCGTGCTTTCCGGGATCAGGGTACGGGCCTCGCTTGCCCGGTCGTCCTCGCCGCTGTGGTCGAACGACCACAGAAACGGGAGGCCGATCATCCTCGCCCAACGTCATGGTTGCCCTGCGTCAAGCCGATGGTAAATTTCGCCTGACGCAACCGGAACTGGAATACACTATCCATGGCTCGATCGAAGTCGCGCGAGACGATCGTCAACGAGATCACGGCGCTTCAGGCCAAGCTGAGGGCCCATGACAAGGCCGAGGCCGAACGGCTCGGGAATCTCGCGATCAAATCCGGCATTGGCGCGATCGACATCTCGGACGA
>NZ_PPED02000042.1 GCF_002899825.2 Chryseobacterium phosphatilyticum | reverse complement strand
GGCCGCGGCGTACCAGTCCGGAAACGGCTGGTCCGGCGCGACGAGATGCTCGAACAGCAGGCTCCAGACCCGTGGGTCGGCGGCGACGCAGACGAGATAGGCGTCGGCCAGTGCCAGGGCGTTGTCCCGCGCCGCCCGCTCCGGATCGATCACGGCGCTCAGCGCCGTGTGCCGCCTGGCCAGGGTGCGGGCGTTGACCCGCAGGACCACCTGATCGAGGTCGCCCACCGCGTTGTAGATCGAGTTCGGTGCGTAGCCGATGGCTGCCGCCAGCCGTCGCATGCCGAGCGCACGATAGCCCTCGTTGCGCACGAGGCTCTCCGCCGCGCCCGCGACCAGAGCGATGAAGCCCTCGCGGTCATGCTCGCCCCGCGGCCCGCTGCCCCGTGCCTTGGGTGCCGAGTCTCTTGCGGAAGTTCTTGCCGAGTCTCTTGCCGCCTCTTTTGCCAAATCCGTCTCCGTGCCTGCCCGCCGCCCGTTCCCGTGCCGGTTCGCACGCCTCGTCCGGGGTAGATTGCACGCCGTGCAATATCAAGCTTGCGGCCGGCTTGGGC
>NZ_PPED02000041.1 GCF_002899825.2 Chryseobacterium phosphatilyticum | reverse complement strand
GTAGACGATCGGCGGCCCGGCTGAGTTGCAGCCGCCGAGGGCGCACAGCATGGCAACGAGGGGGAGGCGGGTCGTCATCGCGAAGTCCTGTCCTTGGTCAGAGCGTGTTCTGGGGCAGGGCGATCCCCTCGGGGATCTCGCGGGGCTCAAGCGCAGCCGCTCCCACGGGGAGGATGATCGATGCCATGTCGCGGGTCGGGGGATGCTCGGCCGGGGAACTGAGGTCCGCTGGCGAGGCTGATGCTTGAGCGCCAGATCCGGCACTTGCCGCGTCACCGCCTTTGGTTGGGTTCTGTGCTACCGCCGTTCCGGATCCCGGCAGGTTCGGATTTCCCGCGTCGTTTGGGTTGCAGTTTGCAGTCGTCGACTCGTTGCAAGCAGAAGCAAGCAACTTTGGATTATTCTTGAACTTATTAGTTGCTGCATCAACGCCACGCGCCCAACCTGCCTGTTCACCCGGCCGAGGAGATCCATTATAATTCGCAGATAAGCATGGGTAATTGTAACCACACTTGTCATAAGCTCTCTTCAAGACGGCAATCACGCCCTTGATATT
>NZ_PPED02000040.1 GCF_002899825.2 Chryseobacterium phosphatilyticum | reverse complement strand
CGGCTATGTCGATCTCGGCACCTGGTACGGCGTGACGCCGTTCGTCGGTGCCGGCGTCGGTGTCGCCCACCACAGCTTCGGCGGCGTGACCGACAAGGGCTTCGGCGCGTATGAGGGGGGCTACGGTATCGGGAGCTATGCGGGAGATTGGGTGACGACGGTGTGTTGAAGGCGGCGTATCGAGGCGGGTGTCGAAGCCTGCCAGAACCTCTCAGCGAGAGCGATACGCCATGGAGACACCTACCAACATCGTCCGGCTTCGTCAGCCCGAAGACCTCGACGATCCCCTGACCGAGGTGCTGCGCGCCGGGGCCCGCCGCCTGCTCGCCCAAGCTGTTGAGATGGAGGCGGACGCGTTCCTGAGCGCGATGCAGGATCTGCGGTGGAAGCCCTCGACCATGCCGTGCATGGCCGCAGAAATCTCACTGCGGTAGGTCTTCATCTGCGTCTTGGACATGACAGATCACCTCGTCGAATTCCCTACGGTCCCCAGTCGGTCCATGTCGGCATCTGCGAAGCTCAGCGCAGCTTTGCTGCGGCCTTCAGATCCCGCTCTCATTCTCGT
>NZ_PPED02000004.1:588480-699883 GCF_002899825.2 Chryseobacterium phosphatilyticum | reverse complement strand
AACGAAGCAATCTCTCTGTCAGTGTCGCTCCGTATTTGCGAGTGCAAAAGTAAAACTTTATTTTGTAATGACCAAATGTTTTTGAAGAAAATTTTAAAGTTTATTTGTTAACCCTAAACTCCCTCTACAACCTCAATCATCCCTACTCCTGCGCTCCCTTAATTGGGACTGCAAAGATACAAACTTTATTTTAACTCACAACTTTTATCTGATAAAAATTAAAAGTTTTTTACGCTTGACTCTTTTTGAAGTATTTAATGTTTTTGCTTATCTAAAAGCTCTCCTGCGCTACTGATCTACTCTCGTTTTCAGTGGGGCAAAGATAGAAACTTCTCTATTACCCCGCAACTTTATTTAACATAAATTTCATCTTTACTTCATATTTAATCTTAAAACACTGGTAAGCAGAAAGAAAAATTTTAAACAAATGTTTGGGGAAGGAGTTTCAAAGTGGGGAGCCCCCGGGAAGGCGAGAGAAAATGGACCTGGGAAAGGGAAAAATTGAAAATTGAAAGTGGAAAATGAATGCATGTTGGAAAGGTCTCCCGCGGATCAAACAAATTGTTATAAGGGGATCATCTATTCTATTAGTGTATGATATATTATAAATGGGGGTTAATGGGTGGAGGGCATTCTGAAAGGGGTTTTGATTGGTTATTTGCATCAGTTTTTCTACTATCTTATTCAATGTGGCATCCTGAAAGGATCTCACCATAGCAAAGGTTGATATGCAGGAATGGAAAATGGAAAATTGAAAGTGGAAAATGAGTGCATGTTGGAAAGGCTTCCCACAGATAAAACAGAGTACATAGGGGGATCATCCATTAGTGTATGATATATTATAAATAGGGATTAATGGGTGGAGGGCATTCTGAAAGGGTTTTTGATTGGTTATTTGCATCAGTTTTTCAATAATTCATTGTGCTATCCCAAAGGGATCTCGACAGCGGAAAAGGTGTATGCATATATATATTAGGATAAATATGGAATAACGGAGTAGAGATCTCTACGGGACGACAAGCTTCGTGATAGGCGTGCGGACGGACTTTTAAGTTTGGGCTAAAGCCTGATGAGGGGTGGTTATTTATTGAGCGGGCTAAAGCCCGCTCCTAGTGAAATAGATTTCTCCCACTGACTGCGCAGATTTGCACGGATGATAATGGATAGTGTATATATATTATATAAGAGAAGGTAAGAATAGATCCATGGGATGGATCCGTACGAGAGGACAAGTTACATGATAGGCGTGGAAGGATTTTTAAGTTTCGGCTAAAGCCTGATGAGGGGTGGTTATTTATTGAGCGGGCTAAAGCCCTCTCCTATTGAAGTAGATTTTTCCCAATGATTGCATGGATTGACATAGAGGAGTACATTATTTTCTGTTGAGCACCAACCCATTTTCAACTTTCCATTTTCAACTTTCAACTTTCAGTTATCCTAGCCCCGATAGTAACGGATACCCCACAGCAGAGATTGGAGAGCCGGAGGGTTTTGGCTGTGGAGCGCGCTGGCGCGAGGAGTAGGAGTGGATAGCGGGAAATAGCTCCTGAATATGCTTGAGAGTTGGAGAATGAGAGAATTGAAGGATTGGAAAGTGCAAAGAAATTAGAAAATCCGATTTTTTTACCCGGTTTATTCATCTTTACAAATAAAAAGTTTACTATTTGTAAACTTTTGCATTTTCGCTTTCCCCATAAATGAACGTTATGTTAACAGAGAAATAATACCTTATTCAACAATATCGAAAGTATACCATTTTTTGATATCTATAGAAAAAGTACTGTAATAAAGGATTTTATAAGAAATAAATCTCACGACACATTTGATTTTAAAAAATTTTTCAAACAAGATAAAGGTAAAAAACACCCCTTATTTGTTAATCAATACTTAATACAAAATATTTATATATATTAAAATTATTAGCGTGATTTGCATAAAAAATTTAATATATGTAAAAATGAAAACAAACTTAGAGAAATTACTTACCCTTGTTTTTACCTGTTTCATCATTTTTGTTTCAGCGCAAAAACAGTTAATTATAGGAACTGTCCTGGATGACAGTCAGCCGCTTCCCGGCGCCACCATCAAAATAAAAGGTTTATCAAGAAATATTACTACAGATATTGACGGTAAATTTGCCATCAACGACATTAGAGAAGGTCAATATACAGTACAAATCAGTTATATAGGTTATGAATCTAAAGATGTAACTGTTGATCTGAAACCTGAACAAACCGCAGACCTGGGGATTATCAAACTTTCTCAACCCCGAAAAAATATTGATGAAGTTGTGGTCACCGGTACTTTAAAGAATACGGAAGCAAGAGCATTAAATATTCAGAAAAACGCGATCAATATCAGCAACGTGATTGCATCTGACGGTATTGGAAAACTTCCGGACAGAAATGCAGCAGAGACGGTGCAACGTGTGCAGGGTGTTTCTATTGAAAGAGATCAGGGTGAAGGAAGATTCGTTTCTCTGAGAGGTTTGCCTCCTTTCTGGGCCTCTACAACGATTAATGGGAACAGGCTTCCCACTGCTGAAGAAGAAACCACTTCCAGAGCAACTGCATTTGACTTTTTCCCTACGGAATTGATTTCATATGTCCATGTCAACAAATCTTTCACTCCGGATATGGAAGCAGACGGAATTGGCGGCGGCGTTAATTTTATTACAAAAACTCCACCGATGAAAACAGAGTTCAAAGCGACCTTAGGAAGCGGTTATAATGCAAAAGCAGATAAAGGAGTCTATAATATTGGTTTGCTGTACGGAGGAAGAACAAAGGATAAAAAATTCGGATACCTCTTTAATTTTGCTCACTTCATCAGAAACTGGTCTACGGATAATTTTGAAGCAAGACGCAGTGGTGATGAAGGGGTTTTCAGGATGGAGCTTCGTGATTATAACGGGGTCAGGAAGACGACAGGTATTAATACCGCTTTTGAATATGTGCTTTCTCCGAAGAATACGCTTTACCTTAAAGGAATGTACGGAACTCTTTCTGATGATGAGACTCATTATAAACACAGAGTGAGGTTTGATAAATTCAGCAGCGCGAATAATACGGCAAGAGTAGAGCTTCAGAACATTCATAATTTACTGATCACCCAGCTTACTTCAGTCTCTTTGGGCGGAGCTCATAACCTGGATAAGGGAAAAATTGACTGGGATCTCTCCTATTATGATAATCAATTTAAATATGGAAATATCCCGGACAAGCAAAACAACTCTTATTATGTTATCAAATATACCCAATCAGGTGTAGGGATCAATCCTGATTATATTGCAGATCACGGAAACGGGCCAAGAGCTTACTGGAAAGCCGATGGAGGAAAACTGGATTATAAAAACCCGGACGCTTTATTTGGTTTCTATCGTGATCAGAATTTCAAAATGGATGCTTCTCAGATGAGATTTACTGATCTTGAGTTCTACAAAGTTTTTGTGGAGGAAAAAGATAAGATTGTAGCTACGTTTAACCATGAAATCAATATTTCTGATCAGCTGACCTTAAAATATGGTTTAAAGTACAGAGATAAGGAACGTAACGCAAGATTCTCAGACATCTTTTATAACTGGAGCAACGGAACGGCCCCATTACTTTCAGATTACTCTCAGTATATCACTACTCAGCCGAATGGGACCAGGTATTTAAGCGAAATGAATGCCCCTATCGGAAATACTTTCGGACCTGTACTTTCCACTGCAGGAATGAATCAGTTCTGGTATGATAATCAAGGGAATCTAAAGATCAATACAACTGATTCTGAAGCATTGGAGTACAATAAGGCGCTGGGAAGAAACTTTGATGTTTTTGAAAAACATGCTGATGCCTATGGAATGGGAACCTACAAATTGAATGACAAGATCACCATCTTAGGAGGAATCAGGTTTTCCAATACTCATACGAAGGTAAAAGGATATAATGTTGTTGATGATGTCTTGATTCCGGTTGAGCATACTAAAAATTACCTGGCAGTTCTTCCGATGCTTCATATAAAATATGCATTGAATGATAAAACCAACCTGCGTTTTGCCGCCACAAGAACATTTTCAAGACCCAATTTCGGAGACCTGACGCCCGGAGGAACTTATATTGAAGCTGATAACGAATTTAAAGGAGGAAATCCGGACCTTAATCCTACTTATTCATTGAATTTTGATCTGATGGGAGAATATTATTTCTCTAATGTCGGGATTCTGAGCGGTGGAATTTTCTACAAATCAATTACCGATCCGATCTTTCAGGATTCTTTTATCGGAAGCTATAATGGAATGAACGGAGTTCAGTTTTCAGCTCCCAACAACGGAAAAGCAGCATGGCTTGGAGGTATTGAGCTGGGTATCAATAAAAGATTCGATTTTCTTCCGGGGTTCCTTCAATATTTCGGAGCACAGGTGAATGCCACTTTTATGACTTCAGAAATGGAGAAGCCAGGTGGAAGAAAGGTAAAACTTCCTTATCAGGCTAATGATCTTTATAATGTGCAGCTTTTCTTTGAAAAGAAAGGGTTTAATGCAAGGTTGGCCTACAACTATAAAGGAAAATATGCTGTAGAATATGCTGAAGAGGACATCAATGATACCTATTATGGAAAGTACAGCAGTCTTGATTTTGGAGGTTCTTATCAAATTACGAAGCATATTGGAGTGTATGCCGATATTAACAATATCCTGAACAAACCGCTCATTTACCATTTTGGTAAGAGTGAAGACCGCCCTGAGCAGGTAGAATATTATGGAGTACGATGCAATCTAGCAATAAAACTGAATTTCTAAACCACTATAATGGCTGGAACAATCAATAAAAAAACACGGGTAACACTGAAAGCTGCTTTTGCTGCTTTCGGTGTCTACTTCTGCATGTATGGCTTCAGAAAACCTTTTACTGTAGCATCATTTGAAGGATTATCCTATTTCGGTGTCGATTATAAAATCCTGATTATTATCGCTCAGGCTGTAGGATACTTTATTTCCAAATTTATCGGAATCAAATTTATTTCAGAATTAAAACCGTCAAAAAGACTATCGTATTTATTTTCGTTTATTGCCATTGCAGAGCTTTCTCTGTTGGGATTTGCCGTTGTGCCGGCACCGTACAACATTCTTTTTATGTTTTTGAACGGAATTCCTCTGGGAATGATCTGGGGAATTGTTTTTTCTTATATCGAAGGTCGTAAAACCACCGAGATTATAGGGCTTTTTTTGTGTTCGAGTTTCGTGGTCTCTTCAGGTTTTACAAAATCAGTGGGGAAATTTCTGATGGATACTTTTTCAATTTCTGAATTCTGGATGCCTTTTTCAGCGGGACTTATCTTTATTATTCCATTACTTGTATTCGGAATCCTTCTGGAGCGAATTCCCAAACCAACTGAGGAAGATATTTTGCTTAAAAGTAAAAGACAACCCTTGAACGGATCGGAAAGAAAAGCACTTGTACAGCAGTTTTTTGTACCCATTGTCTGTATTATTTTTCTGTATATCAGTCTTACTGTATTAAGGGACTTCAGGGACAATTTCAACCGTGAGATCTGGGACGGACTTCATTTTCATTTTGACAGCTCTATTTTCACCCTTACCGAAATCCCTATTGCCATTATGGTTCTTGTGATTTTAAGTTTTATGGTAAAGGTCAAAAACAATAAAAGGGCTTTTGCTTATTATCATTATATTCTTTTTGGCGGAATTCTTGTGGTGGGATTTTCAACCTACATGTTTCAGCAAGGATCATTGTCTCCTTTTTTATGGATGACCATTTCAGGTTTTGGGATGTACATCTGCTATATTCCTTTCAACGGAATTTATTTTGACCGGATGATCGCTGCTTTTGATATTAAAGGAAATGTAGGTTTCCTGATTTATATTGTCGATTCTTTCGGATATCTGGGAAGTGTTTTGATTCTGTTGTACAAGAATTTCGGTTCTTCGCAGACTTCATGGCTCAACTTTTACATCAGTCTGAATTATATTATCACGATCACAGTCTTAATTCTTTCAATTATTGCTTTTCTGGCTTTCAAAAAAAAGTCAAAACCCAAATCAAACTCTAATCGATACATCAATTTTGATGCTTCGAAAATCTTATAAATTATACTAAAATGACAACAAAATTTGATTTACTCGTAGTGGGTGGTGGAATTTTAGGAACATTCCATGCGTACCATGCTTTGAAGAAAAATCTTAAAGTTGCCTTACTGGAAAGAAACTCCGTACCTCAGGGAGCAACGGTAAGAAACTTCGGGCAGGTTGTTCCTTCGGGAATGGATCTTAAGTGGCAAAATTTCGGTAGAGAAAGTCTCTCAATATATAATGAACTTCATGCTCAGGCAGATCTTACCATCAGGCAAAACGGTTCCGTATATATCGCTTCCAATGATGAAGAGCTTCAGCTCATTGAAGAACTGTACGAAATCAATAGAAATAACGATTACGAATCAGTTCTTTTGTCTAAAAGTGACTGTATTAAAAAATACGATGGTCTCCGCTCAGACTACTGTAAAGGCGGATTATTCTTTCCACAGGAACTTTCGGTAGATTCTGCAGATATGATTGTAAAACTACAGAAGCTTTTACAGGAAAAAATGGGACTTCAGATTTTCTACAATGCTACGGTAGTAGAGACGAATGAGGATGATCAGAAATGTATGGCAGTAACGGCGGAGGGAAATGAGTTTACAGCTTCCAAAATATTGATTTGCGGTGGTCATGAGTTTAAAACATTATACCCAAAAGTATTCAATGAAAGTGATCTGGAAGTAAGCAAGCTACAGATGCTTCAGACGAAACCTCAGGGAATTTATTCGCTTCAGGGCAATATTCTTACAGGGCTTTCTATCAGAAGATACGAATCGTTCAGTGAGTGTCCTTCGTTTGAACAAATCAAGGCCTTAGAAGACCAGAATTCTTTCGAAAAGAAATATGGAATTCATATTTTATTTAAACAAGCGCTTGACGGATCTGTTATTGTAGGAGATTCTCACGAATATGCTGATGCCAGAGACGCTGATGATCTTGGTTATGATCTGAATATGGAAATTGACGAATTCATGATTCATGAAGCTAAGAAAATCATTGATCTTCCGACCTATGAAATTCAGAGAAGATGGTTCGGGATATATTCCCAGTGTAAAACAAAAGATATTTTTGAGCACAGCCCGTCTCCGAATGTTCATATTGTCACCGGAATCGGAGGAAAGGGAATGACGGGAAGCGGAGGCTTTTCAAAGTTTAATATAGAAAAAATTTACGCATAAATTTCAATGAAAAATATAGAATTACTGGTTCTGGATATGGCCGGAACAACGATTGACGAAGATAATGTAGTATATAAAACATTAACGGATGCCGTAAATGAATATGGCTATTCGGTGACGCTGGAAAAAGTTCTTATCAGCTGTGCCGGAATGGAAAAACTGGAGGCAATTACCAGCTTACTGAATGAAATCAATGGAAAAGAAGCGGATGCGCAGCCTATTTTTGAAAACTTTTCCGAAAAGTTAAGACTCGCTTACCAGAATCTTGAGATAAAGCCTATTAATGGTACAGAAAACTTCTTGCTTAAAATGAAACAGCAGGATAAAAAAATAGTCCTGAATACAGGATATACGTATGCAATCGCTCAGCAGCTTTTAGACAAATTACACTGGAAGGAAAACATCCATTTTGATGCTTTAATTACCGCTGATGATGTTTCTGAAAGCAGACCAAATCCGGAAATGATTAACCTGGCAATGAAGAAATTCAATATTACAGAACCGCAAAAGGTTCTGAAAGCCGGCGATTCTGTGATTGATATCGAAGAAGGTAAAAATGCAGGATGTGGTCTTACCGTAGCTGTTCTTTCCGGAGCACAAAACAGAACAGAGCTCGAAAAAGCAGGGCCTGATTATATTCTGAATACTATTTCTGAAGTTGAAAATCTTCTTTAGAAAACTTCTTTTTCAATACTAATGGTACAAATGTTATCTGTTGAATGCATTTGTACCGTTTTTCACCACCCGTCCCAATCTCTGATTTAATGCCCTTTGGAGGAGGCGAATGACACTTTTAATTTACTATTCATGAATAGACAAAAATTTCATTCCCTTACTTATATATCTAAATGCTGATTATATCACTTAAATATCAGAGCTTCTGTAACTTTTTTGTGGATCAATCCAATTTTTCACGAAACTATTTAATTATCAATTAATTAATTTTCAGTTCACAGACGTTTACAAATAGTAAACTAATTTTACAATATATAAAAATAAATTACTATTTGTAAACTTTCTATTTTAAAATCTCTTTCCCCATGAAAACAAAACTATTCTCAATGGCAGTCGTAATGAGCTGCTTTCTTGGAGCTCAAACCAAAAAGGTCCTTTTTATTGGTATTGACGGATGCCGTGCCGATGTTATGATGTCAACCAGCATTCCCAACATCCAAAATCTTGTTAGTCAGTCTATTTATTCTATTGACGGATTATGCGCTGCCACCACGTGGAGCGGAAATGGCTGGAGCACGATGCTTACAGGGGTATGGCATACCAAACACAACGTACAGGATAATAATTTTACGAGTCCCAACTATGTAAATTATCCTGACTTTCTCACAAGAGCCGAAACCTATAATCCTAGTTTAAGAACAATGTCCCTTGTCAACTGGGCACCCATCAATGACAAGATTATTAAAACAGCGGATGTAAAAAGCAATCTGGGAAGTGACCTTGCTGTGAAAAATGCAGCTGTAAATGCCCTACAAAATGACAATCCTGATATTTTATTTGTTGATTTTGATGATGTAGACCACGCCGGGCATTCTTATGGTTTTTCTTCTAACGTGCCTCAATACATTTCTTCTATCCAGACTACTGATACGTATATCGGGGAAATTGTGAATGCAATGAAAAACAGATCTACCTACAACAGCGAGGATTGGCTGGTGGTACTTACAACTGACCATGGTGCAGTAGAAAGTTCTCATGGTGGAGGAAATCTTTCTGAGAGAAATATTTTTACCATTTATTCCAACCCTGGATTTGTTCCGCAGCAGATCAGCAAAACTGTTCTGGAAGCTAATAAGACGTTTAATCAACTTAGTTTTCCTGCAGGAACGTATTCTAAACCAACCAACCAGCTTCCTTTCAATTTTGGGGCAAATCAGGATTTTACAATTGAATTTTGGGTGAAACCTAATGCAAGTTATTCAAGTGATCCGGTGATGATCAGTAATAAAAACTGGGCTAATGGAAAAAATAAAGGTTTTGTAATCTCAGGATACTCCGGACAAACCTTTAAAATGAATATCGGAGACGGAACCAACAGAATCGACCTTACAGGAGGAAAAGTAGAAACCAATAAATGGAAACATATTGCAGCCAGTTTTGACAGAGACGGTCTTGTAACGCTTTATGAAGACGGAGTACCTGTTACTTTTGCCAAAATGAATACTATCGGAAATATTGATTCCGGGCTTCCTTTTACCTTAAATCAGGATGGAACCAATGTGTACGGGCAAAATCTTGCAGCTTCCTATAAAGATGTAAGGATCTGGAAAACAGCTCTTCCCAATGATGTAATTGTTAACTGGGCCAATCAGGATATTACCTCGTCGCATCCTTATTATTCTCAACTTCTGGGCAACTGGAAATGTGATGAAACTTCAGGAAGTACCCTTGCCGATTCAAGCCCAAATGCCAATCACATGACCGTTACAGGCTCTCCGGCTTATGCTGCCAATACCGTTAATACTTTTAAAATTTATGATTATACCTCCACAACCAGAGAAACAGACCATCTGCCAACAGTATTGAACTGGTTGTGTATTCCTGTACAATCTGCGTGGGGAATTGATGGAGTCAACAGAATTCCGGTTTGTTCCAATGAATCCTTGGCGACAAAAGAAATAAAGGGGTCCACAGATTCTTTTATGTTATACCCCAATCCTGCTTCAACAGACATCAACATTCGCTATCAATCTGAAGATAAAGAAATTAAAGCTAAAATCATTGACAGCAAAGGATCCTTAATCTCTACAATTAATTTACAATCGACAAGAGGGTTTTATGATGAGAAAATAAATATTGAAAATCTCCCGGCAGGAATCTATTTTATGACCATAAGTGGAAGTAAAAGGTCCGTAACCAAAACTTTTATTAAGAAATAAAAACAGTAAAGCAATTAGATTTAAATTTTGATATTGGAACAAGGATATGATCATCCGCGTTCCAATATTTTTTTGATCTACGATGTAAAGTTCAGCTCCATCTGTACATCTACCCGATCATAGCCAGGATTAGTAATTTCAGTATGCTTAAACCCTAGTTTTTCGTATAGCTTTATGGCAGGAACTAATATAGAGTTTGTTTCCAGAAATACTTTCTCAGCGTCTAATGATCTGGCTTTTTCCACAAGGGCATTACCCAGAAGATAACCGATTTTCTTGCCCTGTGCTTTGGGGCTTACCGCCATTTTTGACAGTTCAAAAGCAAGAGGATCTTCCTGAGCTCTTATCAGGGCACAGGTGCCTACGATTTCGCCATCCAGTAATGCAAAAACAATATATCCGCCTTTGTTGATAATATGTTCTTCAGGGTTATCAAGTAATTTATAATCACTTGATTCCATAACAAAGAATGTTTTAATCCATTCTTCGTTTAAAGTCTTAAAAGCCTCCTTGTATTGAGGTTCATAGCTTATAATTTTTACTTCATTATTAATATCATTCATCGCTTAGGTCTATTATATTCTGTTTTTAATCATTTTTCCTAGTTTCTCCAAATCACTTTCCACACGATCAGTCCATTCTAAAGCATAGTTGAGCCTCATACAATTTTGGTACTGATTGTATTGTGAAAACATTCTTCCGGGTGCAAAATTCACCTTCTGGCTAACGGCTTCATCATAGAGATCTTCTGTACAAATTCTTTTATCCAGTTCCAGCCATAGCATAAAACCGCCCTTGGGTTCAGAAATTTTGGTATTATCCGGAAAATATTGGGTCACAGATTTCTGAATCTGTAGATAGTTGGCATACAACTTCTTTCTGAACATCCTTAAATGGTGATCATACCTTCCATGGGCAAGGAAATCAGCAATCACATCCGAAAATAAGGAAGGTCCGCTTACTGTTTGAACCAGTTTCTGCCGGATTATCTTTTCTTTAAACTTTCCGGGAGCTACCCATCCTACCCTGAAGCCAGGAGCCAGTGTTTTAGAGACCGATCCGGTCCACATTACTATTCCCGCTTCGTCATAAAACTTACAAGGTTTAGGTCTTCCTGCTCCGAAATAAATATTTCCGTAGACATCATCTTCAACCAGAGGAACATCATACTCGGTAAGCATCTTTACCAGCTCTTTTTTGTTTTCGTCCGGCATTTGAAATCCCAGCGGATTATTATAATTCACCACAAAGCAACAGGCTGAAAGATTGGGAAGCACTTTTTTTAAGGCGTCCAGATCTACTCCTGTAATGGGATGAGTAGGAATTTCCACTGCTTTTAATCCTAACAGCTGAATAGCCTGAAGGATTCCGAAATAGACTGGACTTTCCACCGCTACCGAATCTCCCGGCTGTGTTACTGCCATTAAACAATTATACACAGCATTCATGGCGCCGGAGGTAATCACAAGATCATCTTCTGTAATTCTCCCTTCCATTACGATAGACCATTTGGCAATCTCCCGACGAAGCAATTCACTTCCCTGTACAGGTTCATAGTTCGTTCCGCTGTCCCCTTTCCTCTTGATCACATCAATCATACATTTTTTCATCTTGGCTACCGGAAGAAGACTTTTTCCCGGAATTCCCAGCGCAAACTGAGTTACATCTGTTCCTCCAATAGTCCCAAAAACTTTATCAATAAGATCCTGCGGTGTATTTTTCCCTTCCGACAATTTCATTGGGGTAACGGAAGGCAATGCCAGCTTTCGCTGTGAAGTCTGGCTTACATAATAACCGTATTTGGGACGGGATTCAACCAAAGAACGGCTTTCCAACTCCATGTAAGCTTGCTTTACGGTATTTAGACTGACATTATAGAGCTTTTGGGCACTTCTCAACGAGGGCAATCTGTCTCCAAACTGTAGCGTTTCACTTTTGATCTGCTCAGTAACAGAATTTGCTATTTTAAGGTACAGAACATCTTTCAACATTGAATTAAAGTTTTAAGTAAATGTACAATTTTATCCATGTCTTACTAAAGTTCAAGCCAGCTCATCATACTTTTGATACTGCTTTTTAATTGTTCGGGATTTCTAAAATTGGGGGTACGGTTCTTTTTAAAGTAGTTTTCTGCTCTTATAGAAAAGGTCTTTTTTTCCACTTCACTTATTCCTTTTTTATCATAAACTGCAAAGGCTATTGCTCCTTTCTCATTAATGATAAGAGTAGCAAACAGAACAATTTCATTTTTTTTCTTGGCCAAAAGAAATGGAATTCCAAAATCTGAAGCTGCCTTTGAAACATTCTGTGTCTGTAAAAATATGTTTTTCAACGCCAACATGTCTGAAATATATACTTCAGCATATTGAAGCTGTTCCTGATGCTGTGCAATTTTTTCCATATTATTTCTTTTTTAGCTTAACAAAATTATGGAGTATTCTTGTCTGGATACAGATACAGAAGTATAGAATATTACGGGTACAGACAATCTTACCCCCTTCTTTATAAAGAACATAAAAAAATACCGATTATCATTACTTTTATCACTCTTTTCAAAACCTCTATCTTTGCGAAAAAGATGAAAGGGAAAATGAGCTTCTTTGGAACTAATATTAAGAAAATAAGACAGGTTAAAGGACTGAGTCAAAAGGCTTTGGCCGACTTATTTGATTTAAACAGAGGGGTAATAAGCTCTTATGAAGAAGGCCGTGCGGAGCCGAAAATTGAAACCATCCTTAAAGTAGCCCACCATTTTAACCTTAATCTTGATAAATTACTAACGGAAACTCTGCAGGTAAACCAATTGGTGAGCGTTTCAGACATTCATCAACCGATGCTTTTCCCGGAATTGGCCATTCAAAAAAGTAAAGATGAACAGGTCTTACCAGACAATAATACTCCAAACGGAAAAATATTGCAAAAAATATTAGCCTCCGTGGATTTGGTGTATGAATTCACTCAAGAGTTGTCTATTTTACCTCAATACCAAAAAGGAGATATTCTCTTTCTCAATAAAGCCAACCTGAAACAAGACCCTGCTCATACTCTTTTTGTTTATTCTGATGGTTATTTACAATACTCTTCTGATAGTAAGAATGAAAAGGATCTTTATAAGGTGGTAGGTTATGTTTCTACCGCTGAAAAAAATATTTTTGCAGGAATTTTTAAAAGGCTGGAAAGGCTGGAAAACAGTACCAATAAAAACTACTAGAAATACAATAAACACACATGTCACTCAAGAAATTAACCAATTTAATATGGAAAAAACCTGAAATTGAAAAATTAATAAGAGACTTAGATCAATTAAACTCTGAAGCTCACAACCATAAATATTATTCTGAAAAAGGGAAAAATAAGAAAGAGCTGGCGCAGAAAGAGAGTTAAACTATAAAATTGATGAGCTTTCTGCTATCATTAGAAAACACAAGCTTTTTGAATTGGTACATGGAGAAAATAGACCCGTACAAGAAGTTTCAGAATACTTTATGACTTTGAACAAATATTTCAAGGATGACATCAGAGATATCAATAGCAAACTCAAAGAAAAGTTAAATGAACAATAGACATTAGTCATCTTATTTTGATAATTGTTATTGAAAATATAACAAAAAACCCTCCGTAATCAAATTACAGAGGGTTTAGTACCCCGGGCGGGACTTGAACCCGCACGTTCTTACGAACACAGGATTTTAAGTCCTGCGTGTCTACCAGTTCCACCACCAGGGCTGGTGTTTTAGCAAAAAAAATAGGAAATGAACGCAAATCCTACTTTATGCTTGTGCGGATGAAGGGACTCGAACCCCCACGCCTCACGGCACCAGATCCTAAGTCTGGCGTGGCTACCAATTACACCACATCCGCTGGTTATATTCATCTGTTTCCACAGAATCAAATAAATTCTCTTACAAATATAAAAAAAACTATTTAAAGAACGCTCTCTATAAAAACAAAAAACCCTCCGTAACGAAATATACAGAGGGCTTTGTACCCCGGGCGGGACTTGAACCCGCACGCCAAAAGAGGCACAGGATTTTAAGTCCTGCGTGTCTACCAGTTCCACCACCAGGGCTGGTGTGGAGCGAAAAACGGGATTCGAACCCGCGACCCCAACCTTGGCAAGGTTGTGCTCTACCAGCTGAGCTATTTTCGCATAGTGCGGATGAAGGGACTCGAACCCCCACGCCTCACGGCACCAGATCCTAAGTCTGGCGTGGCTACCAATTACACCACATCCGCTGGTTTTTTTATATTGTAAGTTTTAAAGAGCTTGCTTCGTTTTTGTGAGTGCAAATATAGGACAATTTCCTTTACCTCCAAACTTTTCCGAGAAAAAAATTAAAATTTCCAGTTTTTTTTTCCACGGCACCTATTATTACAATTGATTTTCTTACTTTTACACCGTTAATATTTACGATATGGAATTACAAGGAACGGTAAAGAAACTTTTTGATGCTCAAACATTTGCGAGCGGGTTTCAAAAGAGAGAAATGGTTATTTTGACCCAGGAACAGTATCCACAGCCGATAAACATAGAATTTTTATCTGATAAAATTAGTTTATTAGATAGTCTTAAAGAAGGAGATAACGTAAAGGTAGGAATCAACATCAGAGGTAGAGAATGGGTTTCTCCACAGGGTGAAACTAAATACTTCAACTCTATTACAGGTTGGAGAGTAGAAAAAGTATCTGATATTGCATCAGAACCTACTCAGGCAATGCCACAGCAATCTGCATCTCCAGTTTCTAACGAGAATCCGTTTGCCGGAGACGACGACGACGATTTACCTTTTTAAGTAAAGAATAAAGATCTAATATAAATCCTGCTTTCCGAGTGGGATTTTTTTGATAAAATGGTTCGATTAGACGAAAACGAGATTTCATTTCCCGACCCTGAACTGTATGACGGTCACGACGGATTGATTGCCTTTGGAGGCGATCTGTCTGTAGAGCGTCTTTGGTTTGCCTACCAGCTCGGGATTTTTCCATGGTTTAATCCGGGGGAGGAAATTCTATGGTGGAGTCCTGATCCGAGATTTGTTTTATTTCCGAAGGAAATAAAAGTTTCTAAATCGATGAGAAAGATTCTGAACAGAAATGTTTTTTCTTTTTCTGAGAATCAAAACTTCAGGGAAGTCATCAAAAATTGCCAGCAAGCCAGCAGAAATGGTCAAACCGGAACCTGGCTTTCTGATGAATTAATGGAGTCTTTTATTAAGCTTCATGAATATGGCCTGGCTAAAAGTATCGAAGTCTGGAAGGAAGGAATTCTCGTTGGGGGTTTTTATGGGTTACAGATCGGGAATGTCTTTTGTGGAGAAAGTATGTTTGCTAAGGTGAGCAACGCCTCTAAAGCGGGATTTATTCATTTTGCAGAAACCTATAAAGACACCATAGAATTGATTGATTGTCAATCTCATACCGAGCATCTGGAAAGCCTTGGTGCTACAATGATTCCTAAAAAAGAGTTTTTAAAAATTTTACACGAAAACAATGAACGCAGATAAAGAAAAATGGATTCTTCTGATTACCTTAAGTATTATTTGGGGGTCATCTTTTATTCTGATCAAAAAGTCTCTTGAACATTTTAATCCGTTTCAGGTAGGAGCTCTCAGGGTTCTTATTGCAGGAATTATTTTACTTCCTATTGCTATTTCAAATCGCAAGCTTTTTCCTAAAAAACATCTAAAGTGGCTGATTTTGGCTGCTTTTACCGGAAATTTCATTCCGATGTTCTTATTCCCTATTGCTGAAACTGAAGTGAGTAGTAGTATTGCTGGAATTATCAATTCTATGATGCCTATTTTTGTGATTATTGTAGGAGGATTGGTCTGGAAATTTGAAACCACTAAAAAACAGATCATAGGAACATTGATAAGCTTTACGGGGGTTTGTATTCTTGCCTTTGGTGGTGGAGACAGCAATGAACTTAAAATGATTCCAATTCTGCTGTTATTACTGGCTACTTTGTGCTATGCTATGAGTACAACAACGGTAAAGTCAAAACTGATGGACGTTTCATCTGTTGTTTTATCTTCTTTCATTTTCTCGTTCGTTTTATTTCTTCCTTCTCTTATTGCCTTAATCAGTACAGGGTTCTTTTCGGAATTTACGTTGTCAAAAGATCTTATGATGGGATTACTGTTTGTCAGTCTTTTGTCTGTTTTCGGAACCGGATTGGCAATGACAATGAACTATCGTTTATTAAAAGTTTCTTCTCCACTTTTCGCATCAACTGTTACTCTGATCATGCCCATTGTAGCTATTATCTGGGGAGCTCTGGATGGTGAAAAGCTTACTTACATGCAGTTTGCCGGCGCGGGAATTATCATTGCAGGACTTATATTTTTACGAACAAATCATAAAAAATAGATTTTCATTATAAATTAAATTATATTTGAGGTAATTCAATTTATAATTATGAAAAAAACTCTATTCATTGGCTCTATGGCCTTATTTTTCTTTTCCTGTGGAAGTTCAGATGATGAAACTCCATTTGATAACAGTGATCCTTCCAATCAAAGTGTTATTCTTCCGGTGAAGATTACTGCAGGGGGTGTAGCCATGAAAATCAACTATAATGGTACTAAGATTATTAATCTGATTAGCACTGCCAGCCCCGGATACAGAACGGAATTCACCTATACAGATGATTTTATTACCGCTATCAAAAGCTACGAAGACAATCTTCTCAGAAATGCTGTAGAATATGGATATACAGGGAATTTTATGAGTTCTTCCGTTCATAAAAAATATTCAACAACAGGTACTTTGGAGACCACTGTTTCCTATACTTATACCCAGACAAGTACAACACAAATCAATGTAAAGAAACAAGCTGACCTGGGAACTCATTACAATTATATCATCAACAGTATCTATACGTACAGCAATGGAAACATGGTAAAGGTAACAGGTTCAGGCACAGGAACTACTAACGGGGTAACAGTTACCTATACACAAGACGGATCTTATACTCACACAAACAAAAATTATGCTTTTAAAAATGTAAAAGGATTTGACAGAATTATTTTTAATGGGGATGAAAATGATGCCGTGACTGTACTATTTTCGAATATTCAAAATAGCTTAAGTACTTACAACGGTATACTGTCTTCTACTTCTCCAGGGGGTACCGGAAGTTCTCATATAGGATATCAGTATACCACTATGTTTACTTCAGGCGGATACCCTGCTACAGAAAGCAGGCAATCAACTGATCCAAACGGGAACCCTACTACAACTCCACCGGATAAGTTTATTTACGAATACAATCATTAAAAAAATCCTGCATTTGCAGGATTTCTTATTTTAATTCAATGTTTTTAATTTTTCTTTTTCACTCTGGCTTTCACCTTTTTCACCTCTTCTTTGATAAACGGATATTTTTTCTGCATATCTTTAGCTAAAGAAGGATCCAGCTCCAGAGCTTTCTGAAGTGATTCTGTTCCTTTGTCCTGATTTTTCAGGTTAAAGAAACAATTGCTCAACTGATAGAATAACTCTGCTCTGTAATGTTTTTTAAGGGCATTGTCCAAAACTGTTACCGCTTCTTCATATTCACCCAAAAGCATTAATACCTCAGAATAGGCATACCAGTTGTAAAATCTTGAAGGTTCAGCATCAACCAATTTTTTAAGACAGGCAATACTTTCTTCAAATTTTCCTGAGTCAATAAATAAAAACGCTAATCTTTTCTGATAGTCGAGATTGTTTTCATTCAATTGAGTGGCTTCTTTTGCAAAATGCAACGCTTCACTCATTCCCCCCATTTCTTCGTACAGATACGATTGTTCCATCATCGCAAGATAAAACTGAGGATCTTCTCTCAGCGATTTCTGGAAAGCATTTAAGGCAATAATAGGTTGTTTTAAAGCTTTATTACACAGCCCTATTTTATAGAAAGTAAATGCTTTTGTATATTCTAACTCCAACATTTCCTCATAAGTTTCAATGGCTTTCTGGTACTGCCCTAAAGCCTCATAACAAGCTGCCTTATTAGCATATACTCCTACAGAGTTAGAATTGATTGCCAATAAATAGTCATACCCTCTTATTGCTTCTTCAAAATTCTTTCTATTGAAATAAAATTGTCCGTACTCAAACCATGCGGTTTCAGAATAAGAAAACTCATCTAAATATTCATTCAAAAAGGCAATGGCCTCCTCACTCTTATTCAGGTCACTAAAGCATACCATACAGTTTTCCAGAGCATACTCATCTGTAGGATCTTCTTTCAGTGCTTTTCTGTAGTGTTTAAGAGCGTTAAAAGGATCTCCCAGATTCACATATTCATCTGCAATAAAGTTGTGAAGGAAGTTTTCTTCTTCCCCTAATGTCAAAGCTTGTTTACAAATTTCAATGGATCTTTTAGGATTTCCCAGGTTCGAATAATACTTGGCGTAGCAAACCATAAAGTCTGTATTTTCCATAGAGGAACCTTTGAGCTCGTTGATAAGCCCTTTCGCCGTATTATATTCTTCCCACTCCAAAAGAATTTCAAGTTTTTTAATCTTGATATCTAAAGAATTGGGATGAAGCTTTAACCCATAACTTACCGCCATATCAGCGTAGTTATAGTCGCCAAGCTCCAAATAATAAACAATAATATCTTCCAACTCCTCTGTATCGAAGTAGAATTCATCATTGTTCTCCATCATTTCTTCGAACTTTTTTACAAGTTCATTTCCAAAATACTCTTCCAATAGTGTCCTCTTTGTCAGCCTGATGTTTGAAATTACTTACAAACCTCGACAAACTATTAATTAATAATGTATCTGAAACTGATATTCAAATATTTATGCAAAGTTGCAACTTTTTTTTGAATTTTCCATTTCATAAATTTCTATTATAAAAATAGTAAAAAAAGAAAACAGATAAAAGAATTGTGGATAAAAAACTGAAATTGTGGTTAAATTTTGATCACCAGCCTCTTTCCGGCGGGCATCTCGGCATTCCAGACCTTCTCAATATTCTTAAGGTCAATGTCTTCTGTTTCTATTTTGATTTTTCCTTCTGCTGCAGCTAGAAACATTTCAGGAATGATCTCTGAAAATAAAAGCATGGACTCTTCCTTAGTCCAGCTTCCTAATCCTGACCCTGAAATCTGAATATCTGTACCCCGGAGAATCTGGGAAGACAATTGAATGATATCGCCACTCATTCCTCCTACAGAAACCAGTTTTGTTTTATGAGAAAATGTTCCGTCTCCTTTAAAAGCAGATAAAATCATTTCTACGGAATGTCCCCAGATATAATCAAGCACAATATCAATGGGAGTCTCATTGTGAATTTCTTTAATTCTTTGCTTAAAATCATCATCACTGAGCTGCAAAGAGACCCTATCATCTGCACCTAAGTCAAGTAAGGATTTCAATGAATCTTCATTTCTTCCGGTTACAATAATCTTTTTAGCGCCATATAATCTGGCAATCTGAACAGCTATTCTTCCCGTAATCCCGGTAGCTCCGTTAATTAAAACAACATCCCCTGACCTGATTCCGGCTTTAAATTTCAAGCCCATTGCAGAGCCCATTACGGCGTTCGGAAGAGCTGCCGCCATAGAAAAGTCAAGATTTTCAGGAACCGGAATCACAAATTGGCGATCCACGATCACTTTTTCAGCTACGCTACCTTTTTTACTAAAAAAATAGACCTTTGTACCATCCTCCAGATACCCTACTCCATCTGAACCGATTATCGTAGGCTGGAAAATTTCATTTTTGGTGGAATAATGTTTCCCACTGGCCCTTGCTTTATCCAGATTTTTAATTGATGCCGCTTTTACTGATATTATAACTTCATTTTCCTGTATTGCTTCTGGTTCCGGAAAATCTGCATATTGAGGAATACTTCCTTTTTCAAATACTACTGCTGCTTTCATTGCTTAACATTTTTATGCAAAATTATCTCCAGAACAGGCTGGGGAGCAATAACATTTGTTATCAGTTTTGCAAGAAAGGCGGGAGATGGAAGTTTATTTATTAGTTTAAAAACTCTTTGTGGACGTTGTGCTAAAAAATAAATACCCTTCAGTTCTATATTGTCTGCAAGAAACTTCAGGTTTCCTTCTCCATCTTCCAACTTAAAGAAGTTTTTCTTTTAATATTTTACTTTTTATCCTGCTCAGATGGACGGTGGTAATTCCCAGGTAAGAAGCTATATAATGTTGTGGAATCCTTTTGATAATTTCCGGTTTTTCCTTAGCGAAATTAATATACCGTTGTTGAGGGGTATCTTTAATGAATGAAAAGAAATGTTTCATATAATCAAAAACCCTTTCAAAAAGGGCATCCATAAATACTTTTCTAAGTTCCGGATTTTCGTAGACCTCTTCGAGAAATACTTCTACGTCCTGTTTTTTGATTTTATATAGGACACAAGGTTCTATGGTTTCAAAAGAAACCATGCTTGGTAATCCTTTTTTGAAACTCTCCAGGGAAGAAAACATAGTGTTTTCCAGAAAAAACTGAAAAGTAACGTCTTTTCCGTCGTTGTTATACCAGGCTCTCACCATTCCCTTTTCGATATAAAAGGCATTATAGGAAATTTCTCCTTCTTTTAACAGCAGGGTTTTAGGCGGTACTTCCATCCTTTCAAAACTGTTAAGAAGTTTTCGCCATTTTTCTTTGGGAAAAGGAAACTTGTTTTTAATATGCTCAAACATTCCGGTATAAACAAAAGAACGGATTAAGGTCCGTTCTTTTGTTTTATTTTTAAATTAAACTTTTAATTTTAGCAATCATATCATCTCCCAACTGATCCGCTTCTTCCTGAGAATGAGCTTCGGTATAGATTCTGATAATCGGTTCTGTATTTGACTTTCTAAGGTGAACCCAGTTGTTTTCGAAATCGATTTTAACACCATCAACAGTAGAAACCTCTTCGTTCTGATACTCCTGTTCCATTTTGCTTAAAATAGCATCTACATCAATCTCCGGAGTCAGTTCTATTTTCTTTTTACCCATGAAATAGCCCGGGTATCCTGCTCTTAATTCTGAAACGGTTTTATTTTCTTTTGCCAGATGAGTCAGGAATAGAGCGACTCCTACTAAAGAATCTCTTCCGTAATGTAAATCAGGATAGATAATACCTCCATTCCCTTCTCCTCCAATTACTGCATTTTTCTCTTTCATCAATGTCACTACATTAACTTCTCCCACGGCACTTGCAAAGTATTCTGAATCGTGAGTCTGTGCTACATCTCTCAACGCACGGCTTGAAGAAAGATTTGAAATAGCAGCCCCTTTTTTATGTTTTAATAAATAATCAGCTACGGCTACTAAAGTATATTCTTCTCCGAACATTTCACCTTTTTCATCAATTAAAGCTAATCTGTCCACATCAGGGTCTACCACGATTCCCAAATCGGCATTTTCTTTTTTAACCAATTCGCAAATATCTCCCAAATGCTCTTTTAAAGGCTCCGGATTGTGTGGAAAATGTCCTGTTGGCTCACAATATAGTTTAACCGTTTCACAACCAAGTTTATCCAACAACATTGGAATAGCAATCCCTCCTGTTGAGTTTACGGCATCCAGCACTACTTTGAACTTTTTAGCCCTGATTGCCTCAACATCTACCATTGGAAGGTCAAGAATCTGTTGAATATGAATATCAAAAGCATCTTCTCTTGTTTCATATTTTCCAAGATCATCAACTTCTGCATAATTGAAGTCTTCACTTTCCGCCAAAGCCAAAACATCAGCTCCGTTTTCTCCGGTGATAAATTCTCCTTTTTCGTTTAATAATTTAAGGGCATTCCATTGTTTTGGATTATGAGAAGCGGTAAGGATAATTCCTCCGTCTGCTTTCAGTTCCGGCACCATTATTTCCACAGTAGGTGTTGTTGAAAGTCCCAGATCCACTACATTGATCCCAAGCCCCTGCAATGTTGCTGTTACCAGAGAAGAGACCATTTGTCCTGAAATTCTTGCATCTCTACCGATAACAAGGGTAAGGTCTTTTTTATTTTTATTATTCTGAAGCCAGGTTCCAAATGCGGAAGCAAATTTTACCACATCAAGTGGAGTTAAATTGTCATTTACTTTTCCTCCGATAGTTCCACGGATTCCTGAAATAGATTTTATTAACGACATTATGTTTTTATATTTCTTTGTTGTTAGTATAATAAATTGTCCGAAACAAAGATACTTAAAAAGACTTCAACTTACAGAATGGGAATTTTTTTTTGAATGTTGTCGTAGGTTTTTTTCACCACCTTTGGTGGAGCAAACCGATAGCCTATATATAGTAAACCATATAGATTATTGTTTTCTATTGTCTCGTTTTTCCGCTGCTCGTAGGCTGATGCTCCAAAATTCATTTTCCCGCCAAATAAAAAACGGTCTGTATTATATCCTACGTGCAGACCTCCTTCCATCCGCATTGTGAAATATTGAGCATTTACTTTTGATCCACCCGCTGCGCTGTCTCTAAAACTTGAGAATTTTCCTCCAAAGCCCAATGCCAGATAAGGAGCTATATTTACTTTCTTCCCAATTACCCAATTATAAAAATAGCCCATATTGGCACCTATTTTATATTGATATTCCTTGTTTTTTTGTTCATCTACGATATTAGAAAATACAGTGAGATCATAATCTAAAAAAGGAACCCAACTTCCACCACTGTTCTTTTGCCATTCTCCCTGGGTATAGATACTTCTTGCTGAAAAATTCTTATTAAGAACATAAGCCGTTGATCCTCCAAAACTTTGTACTCTAAGGTCTGGAAACTGAATATGAGGATCAATTCCTTCTTTCCATCCGGGAACAACATCCTGCATATTTTCAAGATAAAATCCTTTTACATTTTTATAGTAAAGAGTCTGAATAAATCTCTTAGGAAAAAACCTGAAGCTGAAATCGGTATAGGAACTGTTTCCTTTCAGTTCATTATCCTTGTTATCAGGAAAAAAACGGGGTGCAAACGCAAGCGTTGCACTGATGATCTTATAATCAATGGAAAAGGAGATTTTCGTTTTATTATTGATAGAAAATATCCGCTTGTTTTCATCTCTGTTTTCTCCTTCTGAGAAAACATAGCTTTCAATATTAGTGTCCAGATTGGCACGAATCATCACCTGATCCGCATAAGATTTTATATTGGCGGTATCAGATTGTGCTTTGCCAGATATGGCAAATAATAGCAACAAGGCAACTCCAGCTTTTTGAGGACTCAAACCGAATATTTTAAATTAAAAAAATGAAATTACTACATTTTTTTCAATTTTTCGGAGAGGAGAATGTTAAGAACAGCCGCAATCTTTATCACAACTGCTTCTTTTTGAGCTGAATTTCTTTGGGGCAAAATTCTTTCTAAGTACTTTAAATAAAGAATAACAAGCAAATGCCACAATCAAAAAAACCAGTACATATTGAAAAATAAGTGAAGCGTTCATTACTTTAAAATTTGATATACTATCATCGACACAAAATATGCCAAACCTGTCATCATAGCCAACTGGAAGCCGGTCCATTTCCAGCTTTTCGTTTCTCTATAGACTACTGCCAGTGTAGAAGCACACTGCATTGCAAATGCATAAAAAAGAAGCACGGAAATCCCTGTGGCAAAGCTGAAAACTTTTTCACCGTTAGGCTTCACATCTCTTCTCATTTTATCGATTACTTTCACTTCCGGGGCATCATCTTCAAGGCTGTATAGCGTTGACATTGTTCCTACAAACACTTCTCTTGCTACAAAGCTTGTAAGGATACCTACTCCCATTTTCCAGTCATAGCCCAGGGGAGCAATTACCGGCTCTATTCCCTTGCCCATTTTTGCCAGGTAGGAATGATCGAGCTCAACATTGCTTGCAACTACCTCATCAGGTTTTTGCCTTGGTCCGAAATAACTCAGAACCCAGATGATGATACTGACAATGAAAATAATTTTTCCGGCTCCGGTAATAAAGTCCCAGACCTTGCCTAACACCATTTTTAAATCGTATCCGAAAAGTGGTTTTTTATAGGCAGGAAGATCCATTACCAGATATGTTTTACCTTTATTTTTAATAAACTTTTGAAGAATTGATGCTGAAAATAGTGCTACCAGGAAGCCCAGCAGATACATTCCCATCAGAACCAGGGCTTTGTATTTTATTCCCAGAAAAGTTCCTTCAGAAATAATCAGTCCAATGATAATACTATAAACAGGAAGTCTGGCGGAACACGTCATAAATGGAGTGACCAATATTGTTAATAGCCTTTCTTTAACGTTTTCAATATTTCGGGTTGAAATAACAGCCGGAATAGCACAGGCCGTTCCCGACACAAGGGGAACAATACTTTTTCCGTTGAGCCCGAACGGACGAAGAATTCTGTCCATCAGAAACACGACTCTGGCCATATACCCTGAGTCTTCCAACAAGTAGAGGAAATATAAAAGAATTCCGATTTGCGGGGCAAATACAACAATTCCTCCTACCCCCGGAACAATTCCGTTTGAAATCAGAGAGTTAATGGGTCCTTCCGGAAGATGTTCAGCGGTAAATGCAGACAACCATGAAAAGAAACTTTCAATCCAGTTCATCGGATATTCGGCAAGAAAGAATACGCTCTGGAAAATAACTAACAAAATACCCAAAAAGACAACATATCCCCAGAATTTGTGTACCAAAACCTTATCCAGTTTTTCTGTCAGCAGTTCTTTGAATTGAGGTTGTTTTGAAATTACATTCTCCAGAATTTTATCGACATTCTGATACCTTCTTACGGTCTCCTGCACCTGCAGTCTTTTAGGAACCAAACTTTTAGTTTCAGGATTATGAAGCTGTTCCATTACAGATTCTATCCTTCCAAGGTCTGTTCCCAGGGAAAGGCTCATCCAGGCTCTGTATTCATTAGTAAACCCTTTATGAGAAGCCAATTTCTGAATAAAATCTCTGTGTTCGTTTGGCGTTTCGAAAGAGATCTTATCTGTTTTTACAAATTCATTGTTAAAAATACTTTCTCTTACTTCATCAATTCCGATGTGTTCTTTTGCATTGGTTTGGATAATTTTAATTCCTAATGCTTCTGAGAATTTCTGAATGTCGATGGTAATTCCTCTTCTTTCCGCCTGATCAATCTGATTGACAATTAAGATAACGGGAATTCCCAGATCCTGAATTTGCTGAAATAAAAGAAGTCCTCGTTTTAGACTTAATGCTTCAAGAATATAAACAACTCCTGCATAGTTTTCCTGCTCATCTACGAGGTATTTTGAAAAAATTGCTTCGTCTTCAGAGCTTGGATACACACTGTAAGAACCCGGAAGGTCAATGACCTCAACTTCTTCATTTTTATATACATAATTACCTGAATGACTTGCCACGGTAACTCCGGCATAGTTTCCGGTTTTTTGTTTCTTATTACAAAGGGTATTGAAAACCGTCGACTTTCCTACATTGGGATTCCCCACCAGAAGGATCTGTTTTTTCTTATTTGCCTGCATTAATTCAATTCTTCAACAATGATATAATCTCCCTCTTCTTCGCGAAGAGCAATACGGCTTCTTTCTGCTCCAAACTCCACATACATCGGCCCATTGAACGGAGCCTGATACAAAATCCTGAAAACGGTCTCCGGGAGGAGGCCCATCTCAATAATTTTATTGGGCATTTTCAGATGGTCATTATCATATCCCAATATCTTTCCTATTTTATTTTTAGGAAATCCACTCAATTTATGTAATCCTTTCTCTTTCAAAGCCTGATTTTTAGTCCTGCAAATATACGTTATTTAAATTTAATCTAAATAACGTGAAGACATAAAAGAAATCACCCCGAATACATTGCTGTATCTGGGGTGACTTGAAATATAATTTAGTTGATATGAATGTGTTATTTTTTCTTTTTGTCTGGAGTCTGCAATCTTTCGATAGGATTATCATTGGCATTAAAGAAATCTTTAGACATCTTTTCCTGTTTTTTTAATGCTTCACCGATCGTAGTATCTGATCCCGGCATTTTTGAATTCATCATTTCCGGAGTTATTCTTTGACGAATTTCAGCTAAAGGGTCTTGTTTAAAGCTGGCGTAAGCCTTATCAAATTTCTCTTTTGTAGTAGGGGTAACTGAATTTGATAGTCCAAATTTTGCGTTAACCTTGTCTGAATAAGAAAGTTCATCGTAATTTTCTATCTTTTTATTTCCACTTAATTTCCAAGAGTAATTTTTCTCTGTATCTTCTACTTTTACAATCAGCCCTGGTAATCCATAGAACTTATATGGTCCATCCTGAAATGGAATATCAGAACTGAACCAAGCGGTCCATTTTCTTCCCCCAAATTCAGTTGTTGCCTTTTGAGTATTATACTCCCCCAATTTTTCTTTTTCTGGCAAGATGTTCCAATTAAACTTAACATCATCATCATATCCAAACAAATTCATGCTAACTCTATCGATATATTGCTCTTTCATACTTGGATAGGTCTTAACTACCTTGTAAGAAAATTTTGGCATTCTAATCATTTTCGATATATCCTTCCAAGCCTTTGTTTTTTCCATTTCCTCAACTGCAACTTTGATAATTGAGTCTTGAGCTGGGATTGTGTAATCCTGATAAATTGATTTTTTTGGAGTAATATCCAAAATAGTAATCAGCTTATCCAGTTTCACAGAATCTTTCTTGGGCTTAAAAGTAAGCTCATAGAAGAAGCGATTGGCCGTTTCTTTTGTTTCCTGTGCGCTGGCAAAGGCAAAAAGAGTGATAAGAAATATTGAGAATAACTTTCTCATTGCATCAAGTTTTCTTAATTAGTACTCGTAAGTAACATTTTGTTACATCTTTATTGAAAAATTATTTTACAGATCATTCCATATGACTGGTTTTTAAAAAATTATGATTCTGTTACAACATTTTCAGTTTTAAAAATTCTAACTTTATGTTCCTAAAAAACAAAATATTATGGATACCTTATCTCAATTAAAATCCGAACTGGAAGGAGAATTCCAAACCACTAAAAAATTCATCGACCTGTTTCCTGAAGGAAAAAATGATTATGCTCCTCATGAAAAAAGCATGAAGCTGATGCCATTGGCCACCCACCTGGTAGAAATTTTTGAATGGCCCAACACCATTTTAAATACTTCAGAACTTGATTTCGGCAAAGGAGATTATCAACCTAGCCATCTTTCATCAAAAGAAGACCTTCTGAAGAAACTTAATGACAGCTATCAATCTGGTAAGGCAGCCTTAGAAAAGGCTACTGAAGATAATCTGGACCCAAGCTGGACGATTAAAAATGATGGTCATGAGCTTGCCAGCTGGAGTAAATACGGTGCTATTCGTCATGCATTGAATCAGATTACTCACCACAGAGCACAGATGGGCGTGTATTACAGATTAAATAATATCCCATTACCGGGAAGCTATGGCCCTTCTGCGGATCAGCAAAGTTTTTAAATACTATATCACAACAAAAAACCAATCCCTATGGATTGGTTTTATTTTATTTGAAGTTGAACTTAACGGTAAACATGACCTGGCTGGGGCGAAGTTGCATAGTTGTTTGTGTAATGGTTGCATCCCCCACATTGATTCTCTCAAATACTTTTCTATCTGCAATATTCATCCATTTTAGCTCAAAATCGACCTTTTTCTTAGTCCAGCTGAACTGATATGATACGTCAAAAAAACCGTTATTTAGTTTTGTATCGCCCAATTTTGAATTGATCTGATCCCAATAAAAACCAATAGTATGATTTTCCAACGGGTAAAAGAATACATTCAGATTGTGTGTATATCCTTCAGTTTTTCCAAGATTATTCTGGATAATACCATTAGATTGTTTGTTCCATGATTTTGTCATGTTAAAATCAACACTCATCCAGGAGAAATAAGTATTGTTGAACTTAAACCCTAAAGTATTTGCATTATTTTTTGTGTTGATATCCTGATCATTTCTTCTGGATTCTGATTTTGAATTGGTCGTATTAAATGTTAAGGAAGCATTGGTTTTAAATTTTGGAAAATACTTCCCAATTTCTGCATAATAGGTATTGCTTGTTCTTTTGTTCTCGCGCTCAATATATTCGATGACACTAAATCCAAGCTCATTCACTGCACTGGAAGCCAATAAATTGTTTTTGACATCACTTAACCTATAGCCCGCATTGAAAAAGAGATTATTCAATGGGTTTCTATATTCAAGTCTCAAGCCTCCGTTTTTAGTAGTAGCCTGAGGTATTGGATTTTTAGGATCCATTACATTAAATCCGCCAGGACTTGTTAAAATATAGCCAGCATAAGCCGTTTGAATATCACCGAAATTATTACTAATACTTCCGTTCATACTTGCTTTAAAAAAAGACGCAAAGGAATATTGGGCAAAAATATTAGGAGTGAATGTAACTTTATTTAAGGATTTTGATACATTTCTGAATTGATCTTCTGCCTTAATGTTATTAAAGTTTACCGGAAAATTAGAGTATAAACTCCATGCTTCAGATTTATAATTAATTCCCACAGAAGCAGATGGATTAACTCTGGTAAATTTCAAATCATTCTCATAGGCTAAACTGCTAAAATCCGGCGTGTTATTAATTGTACTTCCATCAAAATTCGTTGTCAGTTTATCTGTTGAAAAATCAATTCCTACTTGTGGTGTAAACGTCCAGCCTTTTGTGGAAAAACTAATATTTGCAGAATGTGATGTATCCAGGCTTCTGATTCTGAAACTTTGTAATGCCGAACTACCAGGGGCAAAATTAATTATACTAAAATCTGTACTTCCGGATGCTTTATAAGGAAACTGTAGATAGTTAGCAGGTGAAATTTCCAATACTTGTTTATCATTCTGATAACTGATATATGATTTTAAATTCACCATTTTTTCTTTCCACGGAATAATAGTACTTAGTGAGTTCTGAAAAGAGGAAGTAGGTGACTCCAGCGCTTCATTGCCGTATCTGTAACCCGTTTTGTCATTCCTTTCTGCAAAAGCCCGGTCCGCATTCCAGAATTGAGAGAATGTTGTGGTATTTTTAAAAAACCCTTTTTTAGCATTTTTGGTAAATATTAATTCTCCTTTTAGTTTATCTGTATAAAAATTGTTTAAAAACCTTGTTTTATACTGAGTTCCTTGTTGAATATCTGTGGTCATGCTGTTCGATTCCCTTTCTACCGCATTATTGGTATAGTTGGCATTGGCTTTCAACTCCCACTCTTTCTTTTTGTCAATATTGGTAAGGTAGTTGGCAGATAAATAGTGCACACTATTCATCAAATATCTTTTTACCGGCAAATCTGGTGTACTTGCATTTTCTACACTTAACCAATTATTTTGTGAAATATTTGATCTTCTTCCTTCCCAGCTGCTTCCAAAAGCCAGAATATTCCCTTCATTTTCTACCTGCTCACCCATATTATTGGTTTTGTAATTGACCACCCATTGGCTTTTTTGTCCAAAAAACATTGGGGTTAGTTTTACATTCCAAAGCCACGGATCACCAAAGCCAGTACCCACTTCTCCTCTCCCTGTCATGGTTACAGAGTTTTTAAGTTTGATATTGATGGCAGCCTGATCTGAGGGGACTTTATCCTGAAGAATTTTTACCGGTTGATGGTTTTCAAGAACCTCTACTTTTTGTACGGCATCTTTTGGAAGGGAATTGTTGATCGTACCATAGCCTCCCTCCATCAAGTCCTTGCCGTTGACATAAAATTTATTAATTGCATTTCCCTGATAGAGAATAGTTCCGTCTTTATTCACTTCAATCCCTGGAATTTTTCTCATTACGTCTGCCAGGGTTCTGTCATTTTTACTGTTGAATGCTTTTAAATCATAGGAGATGGTATCCCCCCTTGCCGTAATCATTTTTGTTTTCAGCTGTACTTCCTTTATCTCTGTAGCTTCAGACTGCATTTTAAAATTCAAGGTCTGATCACTGTTACTGATCTGTTTGATAACGGACTTTTGATTAAATGCTTTTACCTTCAGGTCGACATTCGTTTCCCCGGAAGTAAAGGTTACTTTATATTCTCCTTTAGAATTAGTAATACCGTAAGCCAAAATCGCATCTTTACCCGGTTCTTCAATGGTAACACTAGCACTTGGTATCGCTACCCCGTCATCGTCAGTAATTTTTCCTGAGACGGTTTTCTGTGCAAAGGTCAGTATACCAAAGAAAAGGACCAGAAATAAAGAAATATTTTTTTTCATACTTGTTTTTACTGAATTAGTTAATCGTTATTGTTTTTCGTTACATCTCTAAAGATCTTTTTTATGATCAAAAGTTAAATTTTCATTATTCTAAACACCTTTATATTTTTACATTTTCAATCATACTGAAATAGGCCACTAGAATTCATGATTTCAAAAAGTAAAAACCTTCAATAAAGGTTCTGTTATTAAATAAAAATCACAAAATAATGAAATAAAAACAGCTATAAAAAAAACTTTTTGAATCATTAAAACAGAAATAGAGAAAATATTATTTTATGAAAATTAATAAAATTCAACAGGTTTTCTTTTTTTAATATTATAATCAAAAATATATCCCAATATATTGAATTAAAACAATATATCTATCTAATTATGTTTATTTTATCAACATTATCTGGAGTTTGGTAATTAAATAAAAATAATATATTAGCACCAGAATGGATTTTTATTCATCTATTTTGTGTTTTTGCCCTGTAATTTTATTACAGGGTATTTTTGAATAAAAACAGGAGCCCTCTCGCCCTCAAAAAAATAGTACATCTCTTTATTCAGCATAGTTAAATCTGATTTGAATCATAGATTAAAAAAAAATTAAACGCTGGTTTATAAATATATATTTAATAATTTTGTAACATAAAATTTACAAATATGGGAATAAATTTAAAGCCTATAGATGTTGTAGATGATATTACCAAAGAAGAATTCTACGAAAAATATCTAAAGCCAAGAAGGCCCGTTGTCATTAAGAACATGGCAAAAAAATGGCCCGCTTACCAAAAATGGACGATGGAATATATGAAAGAGGTAGTAGGAGATGTAGAGGTCCCTTTATATGACAGCTCAAAAGCAGATCCCTCAGCACCTATCAATGCTTCTGCCGCAAAAATGAAATTTGGAGATTATATTGATCTCATTCAAAAAGAACCTACAGACCTGAGAATTTTTCTCTTCGACCCTATAAAATATGCTCCGAAACTTTTGGAAGATTATATTTCTCCCAAAGAATTAATGGGAGGCTTTTTAGATAAATATCCCAATATGTTTTTTGGAGGAAAAGGATCGGTAACATTTCTTCACTTTGATATTGATATGGCTCATATTTTCCACACTCACTTCAATGGAAGAAAGCATATACTCCTTTTTGACTATAAATGGAGAGAGAGGTTGTATCAAATCCCGTATGCTACCTATGCTTTAGAAGATTATGATATTGAAAATCCTGACTTTACCCAATTTCCGGCTTTGGATGGTGTAGAGGGTATCGAATGCTTTCTGGAACACGGGGATACTTTGTTTATGCCAACAGGATGGTGGCACTGGATGAAATATCTGGATGGAAGCTTCTCTATTTCTTTAAGAGCATGGGACAAGTCATGGGCAGTAAAGGCTCATTCTTTATGGAACCTTACCGTACAGCGTAAATTTGATGACATTATGAAATCCAATTTTAAAGCGAGCTACATGGAATGGAAAGAAAAAATGGCAATAAAAAGAGCAGAAATCGCTCTGAAAAGAGGCCTGCCAAGATAATTAAAAAAAGCGTTTCAAATGAAACGCTTTTTTTAGTTTATAAACAGAATGTCAACATATTACAAAACTCTGTAAACAGGATACTGTCTGAATGTTTTTTCTTCAAAATACGGAGAATGTTTATATATCCAATCCAATTGTGCTTGTGCGTCCTCAGCCATCTTTTTATCTGATGCTTTTGCTGCTTCAAAAGCCTCTTTTAATCCTTTATCTTTTTTAAGCAGCTCAGCGGCAGTATCTTCGAAAATATAAGCTGAATAATATTCTTTCTGCGCGAGAATCCCATCAAAGAAGTTCCAGTTAAAAAATGAGTCTAATGCCTCAGGTTCAAGGGTTTCGATGATATATTTTACTCCGGGCTGATTGGTAGAAACGATATAGTCTCCCGCCTGGAAATTCATATTCTTATGTGAGCTGTCGACCGTTGTTTCATAATGCAGATAGTGTCCTTCATAAGGGTTTTTTACTGTTTTAAAATCTTTGATCTTGTATGATTCGATCGTAATAGTGCTGTCTCTTTGCAATGGCTTCATCTGAATCTGATTTCTTTTGAATTCTTCAATCACCTTATACTGAGACTGCGGAATCATATAGTATTTCGGGATATTGATATAGCCTGTAGGAACAGCTGTGGTAAATAGTTTTATGCTTTTCGTAAAAGGTTTATTTCTATCATAATACAGTCTTGGCTTTCCTGAAATTTCGCTGGGTTTATATTGTCCTTCATATCCTTTAAAATCCATTGTAGAGAACTTGGTTGAATCAATTTTCCAACGGATTCCATATTGCTTTCCGGCCTGATACTGCTTAAGGTTATCCACACGAAGCTGCTTGATTTTGAGATAGTCCTTATCAAGATTCTTAAGATTAACCAGCATATACTTGTAAGTAGCATCTACTCTTTTATCATAGGGTTTCAGCATATGCGTTTCCGGAACTGTTCCCAAAGAGTTGAAAAGGGAAGTATAGCCTGTAGAATATCTCGGTGAGTCTTCAAAGGCAGCAAAACCAATTTCAGGAACATCTCCGTGAATATTTACATACGGGGTGCTTTCATATCCAAGCTTCTTCATATCGTCAAGATTTTTTGCCTGGTAATCATCATAGAAATAAGCTCCCAGTGTATTTCCCAAACGTTCTTTAAAGGTTGAGATATAGGTAAATGTATATTGATAATCAGCGCCATTGCTTACATGATTATCTATAAACACATCCGGTTTCAGCCACTGATAGATTTCCTGAAAGCTCCTGGCATTTTTAGAATCTGCCTTTATAAAATCACGGTTCAGATCATAGTTTCTTGCATTTCCTCTGAATCCATACTGTTCGGGACCATTCTGATTGGCTCTTGAATGGGAACCTCTGTTGAGCATCCCGCTGATATTATAAGCTGAGATAGCTGCAATAATAAAATTCTGTGGCGTTTGAATCTTTTTGGTGGCCAGATCTCTCATCAACATCATGGTCGCATCAATTCCGTCCGGTTCTCCCGGATGGATCCCATTATTAACAAAGAGAATCGCCTTATTTTTTCTCAGTTTGTCAAGGTTTTTTTCAGGAAAAGGATTATAAACGACTACATAAATTGGTTTTCCGTTATCGTCTTCCCCTTTCTTACTATATTGAATGGTATTGAAGTTCTTTGCAAGATCCTGATAATAGGCATTCATTTCATCATAGGTAACCGTTTGATTTCCATTTCCTTTTTCAAAAGGGGTTTGATACGGTTTTTGGGCAAAAATCAAGCTTGAACATAACGAGAGTAAGACACATTTCAATTTCATGGAAGTCATATTTTTCAGACTTTAAAATTAATTAATCTCGCTCTGGTACAAAAGTAAAAAAGTAAAAAGCCAATGTACTACTAATGTTATTTGCTTTATACCTGATTAATTTCTTCCATTTTCATTGGGATATAAGGATGGTAGGGGATCACTTTGCCAGAATTCTTTGGTATCAATGTCCATGATAGACAAGGCTCCGGTATAAGCGGCGCCCGTATCCATATTCCAGATATTGGCCTTATGAGCGGGAGTTGTTATTCCGATTTCGATTGTAGGAGTATGCCCGATATATATTTCATTATACAAAAGAAACCTCTTAGGATATAGCTCCGAATTTTTCGTCAATTTTTTATCCATCGCAACAGCTGTTTCCCAAAGCGTTCTGTCCCAGCGATAATTGCTGGAATATACTTCTTTCTGTGGTCCGTGCATAGACGCAAATCCGGCATGAATAAACAACTTGTTCTGATCGTCAACGTAATAGTTTTTCATCCTTTGAAAAAACTCAAGATGGACATTCATTTCTTCCGATGAATATCCTGCATAGCTTTCCACGGTCCTTTTTCCTCCGCTTAAAAGCCACATATCAGGCGCTTGTTCAGCCGATAACCAGTCTTCACACCACGCATCATGATTTCCTTTGATGAAAATACAGTCCTGTGTCTTTGATATTTCGATTAAATACCGGATCACTTCAGAAGATTCACTCCATCCGTCCACATAATCTCCCAGAAAAATCAACCGGTCTCCGGAGGTTACTTCAGCGCGTTCGATCGCTTGCTGTAATGCTTTACACCCTCCGTGAATGTCACCTATAACTAATGTTCTGTTCATTTTTATTTTGAAATATATTGTGCATCAACAAAATCAGTCAGCCAGACTCCGTTGGCAGAAAGATAGAAAGATAATCCGTCATTATGCATCTTTCCGGTTCTGATTGTGAGTATTACCGGTTTCCCGTGCCTCATTCCTACCTTTGTAGCAGTCTCTTTATCAGCACTTAAGTGTACATGTTGTCGGGTTCTTTTTTCGATGCCTTTATCTAAAATTGAAGAAATATTACTCTCTGCGGTTCCATGATATAAAAAATCAGGAGGTTGCTGTGCCACTAAAGCAAGGTCAATTTCGATTGAATGCCCCTGGCTTGCCCTGATTTTTGTTTTGTCATCATTAAAAGCAAAACGTTTTTTGTTATTCGTTTCTACGACCTCATCTAATTCCTCTAAGGAAAAATGCACTCTCTTTTTCGCTGATTTTGTTCTCAGCTCCTCTACATCTGCCCAGCCATTTTCATCCAATATTAATCCGATACTTTCCGGTTGGTGCCTCAAAATAAGGCTTAAAAATTTACTTATTTTTTTCTTTTCTATTTCGTTCATGGTTAGTGTTTTATTTTAATAATTTATCGTTTAATTTATCACACAATACTTCAATATCATCTTTTCTCACCAACACATCAATCCATTCCTTAGGAATATTTTCAAATCCATAATAGATTCCTGCTAATCCTCCCGTAATGGCAGCTGTGGTATCGGTGTCTTCGCCTAAATTAACTGCTTTTAATACTGCTTCAGAATAGCAATCTGAGTTTAAAAAACACCATAAAGAGGCTTCCAGACTGTGTAAGACATATCCTCCGCTTGCAATTTTATCTTCGGAATAATTTGAAATATCATTTTTTAATATTCTTTGGAAAAGCTCAATCTCACTTAAGCTAAACCATTGTTTTTCTGCATATTCCAAAACTATTTCCTGCATAGACGTATAGGCTTCTGTTTTATTTTTATTTTTTATCAGTTGAATCGCAAAAATCACATAGATAAGACAGGCAAAAACGGATCGGAAATGCCCATGGGTGATGGTTGAGACTTCTTTAACAGTTTGATATAGCTTTTCAGGATTTTCTTCATCTTTAAGATAAAAAGCCAGCGGAAGGATTCTCATCAGAGAACCATTTCCATTATCTTCTTCAAAAATGTTTCCGGAAAACCGGGCACTTTCCCCTTTGATCAGTCTTCCAATGGTTTCTCTTGTAGTACCCCCAATATCAAAAAGTCTTCCGTGTGCTGTCCAATGACCGTATTTGACCCATTTCACAAAACTTTGGCCGATCTTTTCCAAATCGTAACCTTTAGTCAATTCTTCCGCAAGGCAGAAGGTTAATGAACTATCATCACTCCAGGTTCCTTTGGGTTGCTGATGTGATCCAAATTCCTGCATGTTTATAACAGGAAAACGTTTCAAATAATCCCTGCTTTTAAACTCTACCGGAACACCGAGAGCATCTCCAATACAAACTCCAAATATTCCTGCTTTCACTTTATTTTCCATCAGGCAAGATTGACCAGTTTATCAAACAACAGCTTCATACCCTGAGTTGCAGTTTCTTTCATGACAACAGCTCTCTGCCCGTATCCAAATCCTGTTTCATTAGGGTTAATGACAATTAAAAGACAATCATCTTTAATATCATGAATTAATCCGGCAGCAGGATACACCTGTAAAGAAGTTCCGATTACCAGTAAAATATCTGCTTCTTTTACGATTTCCCTTGCAGTCTGATATAAAGGAACATCTTCTCCAAACCAGACAATAAAAGGCCTCAACTGAGCTCCATCTTCTGCTTTATCTCCGATATTAATATCATCCTTTTGTTCATAGATCAGGTGTTTATTGTTGCATGAACATGATTTGAACAGTTCTCCATGAATGTGTAGAATATTGGTAGATCCTGCTCTTTCGTGAAGGTCATCAATATTCTGGGTAATAATCTGTACCTTGAAATGTTTTTCCAGTTCTGCCAATAAGTGATGAGCTTCGTTGGGTTGTACTTCATGCAGCTGGCGTCTTCTCTGGTTGTAAAATTCCAAGACCAATGCTCTGTCTTTTCTCCATCCTTCCGGGCTGGCTACATCTGTTACATTATGATTTTCCCAGAGACCGTCACCATCTCTGAAGGTTTGTATTCCGCTTTCGGCACTGATTCCTGCGCCGCTTAATATGGTTAGTTTTTTCATTGCTTCTAGTCTATTAATTTTCTGTAAATCATTTCATTTTCATCATCAAAACATACAAAAATAGCTTTCTCAATAGTCTCTGGCTGAAAATTTTTCACTGCGTTAACAGCAATTTGTGCTGCCAGTTCTTTTGGAAATCTATAAATCCCGGTACTGATATTGGGAAAAGCAATTGTTTTTATACCCAGGCTTTCCGCAAGCTTTAATGAATTAATATAGCAATTTGACAACAACCCGCAACACCTTTCTTCATCATCGTTCCAAACCGGACCAACGGTGTGAATGACATATTTTGAAGGGAGATTTCCACCAGTAGTTACTACAGCTTCTCCTGTTTTGCATTTACCCTGTCGGTTTCTTATTTCTTTGCATTCTTCCAATATCTCTACTCCTCCGGCACGATGAATGGCTACGTCTACCCCTCCACCTCCTAATAAGGAAGAATTAGCAGCATTGACAATAGCGTCGGCTTCAATTTTGGTAATGTCACCTTTTATTAATTCAATTTTCATAATGCTTGTATTGGTTTTTTTAATGAAAGAATCCCATTTTATATTAATCTTAATTTTCTATTTAGATCTTCGTTATCAAATAACAGCGGATATTCTTTTGGGATGAGTAAGTTTTCCAAGTCATCATTGATGACAAACTTATGCTGTTCCTGAACAAAATCTGAAATATTTTCAATTAAAATAATATCATCTTTCGTAAAAGAATGGCTAAATTCATTTCGCAACCCAATTTGTATTGCCTTTCGACTTACTTTATTTCCAAAAGGATCATGATCCGGGTCCCATTGTAATCTCACTGAAGATTTTTTAATTTGGTTCTGCCACTCATCTTTCGAAATCCCTAAGCTTTTACTATAGGAAGAGTATACAGCATTTTCCAGATATTTTCTAAAAGCTTTCTTTTTTAGGTGAATAGCCAGAACATATTCCTGATCTTCTTTTCTGCCCCAACCATTCCGGTACATCATCCAAAGAAAATTGGGTTTGATCCAGGTCATTCTTTCCATATTGAACCCAACACCAAAATATTGATTTTTAACAGCAAATTCTCCTATGCTTTTTTTATATGACTGATAAACAATTATTTTTTCATCATCATACTGGGCCATAATGTGATAGCCCTCTTCCGGCCATTCCAGTAGTTGTTCATTATATTTTTTTAACTCAATTTTCATTGTATTTTTTCAAATGGCTTTATCATTTCCTCTTTTTTCGTAAGAACTGCAAAAACAACTTTTTTAAATTTATTTTTATACTTACCATGAAGATATTTCTTAAATAGTTCTGCAATATCTTCCGGATTATTTTTGAAAACGCCACATCCCCAGGCTCCTAAAATCAGGACTTCATTTCCCTGATGTAAAGCAAGCGAAAGCATTTTATCCATTCTGATATCCATCGTGTTCAGTACCTCATTAAATTTTTCCGGTTCCTGACGTTGTACCACACCTGCATTGACTGCCGGAGAAGTGATGAAATTGCACAGAACAGGTTTGTCAAGCAATTCCCCTTTATCCTTCCTGAAAACCGGAACTTTAGGGCTGTAAATCATCGTGTCTGTATAAAAACAGGATTCCATTGCGCGGTGAATCGTGTAATAATCCCAGGCCTGAAGCAGACTTTCATACAATCCAGAAGTTCTAGCCAGGCTTTCCTCCTGTGCTTCCGCACCGTTGATAAAGCCACCTCCGGGATTTTTTGCTGAAGCGAAGTTCAGACACATGATTTTTTCCTGATTTTCTTCTTCAGTTAATTCTAAGATTGCTTTTAAAGAACTGCAGTTCCTTGTTTCAAACTGTGTTTCAAAAGTAGTTTCCGGAAGTGGAAATTCTACCATTTCTGAAAGCTGTTCCGGAGTAAAAAGAGCGGTTTCTTTTTTACTGATTTCCAGCTCGTTTTCTATATTTATTTTCTCGTTATGATCGTTAATATAATATTTTTTAGCAAGGATATCTAAAGTATCTTTTGCCATTCCTTTGTTTGTCATAATTCGTTCTTTTGAGCCACAAATACATGAATCATTTCTATGAATCTGCAGCGGTTGTTTTTAAAGTCTTTACCAGACTTTCTATTTCATGATTGGAAGATCCTTTAAAATCATTTCCTACAAATAGTTTTATCACTTTTATTTTTCCTACAATCGCCTTGTTAAAGCTTTCCAGCTCTTTAGAGGGCACCCACAATTCATTGTGATTTCTTGCTCCTACATTCTGTGCCGGATATTGGTCTGCAACTTCTTTTATTACTTCAAATTCAGTTACAAATCCCAGAAAGTTGCCAAATTCATCTCTGGTATTCCATTTTTCAGCAATTTCCGAAGCGTAATTTACATCGAGAACAGGATAAAAAATAGGTTGCCATTCTAATCTGGGAGGAAATGTTTTGTATCCGTCGTTGATAATCAGGATCATTTCTTTTTCTCCTACGGGCCTATATAGTTTTGTTGTTTTCATGGTTATTTTAATTTTTAATCATTATCAAAATCATCATTTATCCTTTATTTAAGTATTGACGCTTTTCCTAAAGCTTTCGGAAATCTTTTGAATAAGGAGAATAAGATCCGTATACCGCATCAAATTCCACATCAAGATTTTCTACTTCAAATTTTTCATCAATCTGATCCATGCAGGTTACTACCAGATTCTTTTTTGTTGAGCATCCATAAGCAGCATCCAGTTTTAAAGCATAATTCAGCAATTGGTAATCTAAATTTCCAAACCTCAGTTCTTTCTGATATTCATTAAAGATACAGGTTTCTTCATCATTATTTTTTAAAACGATCTCCTTTTCATTACTCATCCAGCCGTTTCCATGACGGGTAGCATAGCTTCTTGTGACATAATACATTTCAATGTCTTCAATTTTTAAAAGCTTACAGATTTCGTAGGCATTTTTTGAAGTGGTATGAGCATAGGTCACATTGGGAAAAACACCATGATCCATATCGAGTAAAATACCCTGGCTGCCTTCAAAAATAAGGTGATTGAATGAAGCAAGCCAGGTATAATCATTTATTTTCCAATCAATGCTGTCAATAGCTTCTAAAAAAGGGAGTAATAGTTCATCAACTTCTTTTTCATCTGCAAAGCCATAGTAATAGGCAATTCCTTTCAGCTTTTCCATCAGCATTTCTCTAGGTGCAATAAGGTCTATGGCAAATAGTTTATAAGGACTTTCATGTCTTTTCATGGTTGCTCCTATACCTTTTCCACAGGTTCCGTGTTCCAGATTTCTTGCATTGGTTCTGTTCTGCCATACATCGAAAGGAGTGGTAACCTTCGCTAGTGGGTGAATATGCAGTTCAGTATTACCTCGTTTTGTCATTAACTCCTTTCTTTCATTCAGAAGAAAAACCGGATGAACAGTGCAATGTTCTGTAAAATAAGAAGGTAATCCACGAAGTGCCCCGCTTGCATAGCTTGAATGTATATGCTTTTTATCATCAATCATCACTGTATGGGCGGCTTGCTGGCCTCCTAAAAACCGGATTACCATCGCCTCCGGATTTTGAGAAGCCAGAAAATCTGTAGTGATTCCTTTTCCTTCATCACCAAAACCTAATCCTATAACTATTTGTGCCTTTTTCATTTTTACAGCTATTTAATTTTTAATCCAATTTCCAACGCCCAGCCTATTTATGATTTGATAAATTAAAGCATTTGAGCCGGGCCTAAATCCTCCGGATTGGTTGTTTTAAAAGTTTTATTTTTGAACTTATCGCAGATAATACCTTTAATAACATCCGGGATTTCTCTATGATCCTCTATTGATATACAATTTTGTCCTAACAGCTCCTTCCAACCTCTGTCTGCTCTGATTGCCTGATCTGAATGTAAAACACTGATGTGATATACTTCATATTTCTTCTTAGCTTCTTCAAGCAATTCGAAATGGGTATAGGTTTGTTGTCCGGTGCCCATAATTTCTCTGATCGCTGAAGCCGGCAGTACTTTTAAACACGGCTCATCACCAACTGTGAAAAGGAGTCCTTTTTGATTTCTTTTTTCAAAGGCATCTGTTCTGGTGTGAAAGGCGGCAAAATACCAGGCTAAAAGATAGCTTTCCCCTGCGTTGCCTCCTCCTCCGGATTCAATATAAGTGCGGGTAAGCCACATATCCAGTTCTGCATCTCCTGACTCAAACTGTCCCACCTGAAGCGGATAGCCATCACATTCATGGTCTCCGATTCCCAGGAATAACAATGCCGGATCCGGAACTCCTCCCTGGATGATTCCTCCCATCAATTTAGGTAACCCTTCTCTGATCAATTCATAAGGAATATGCCCCATACTTCCGGTGACATCCAATCCCAGAATAATGGGAATAGAGTTCGGATGCATTTCTGAATCTCTGGATTCTCTAAAAGAAATTCCCTGAGGATTCATTGATTCATGAGCCATTCTTTTGGCATTCTGGGTGAAAATTTCTCCTGCAGATTTTGTTCCGTAACCTGCTTTTCTCGCTCTGTCATAACGAGCGTCTATATCGTATCTTGTACTTCCCATACCTATAATTTTTTTCCAAATAAATATTCAAATCTTTTTCTGGTCACTTCTAATTGTATGTTCAGATTCCTTAGGGTTAATGATAGTTCCATATCCTTCTGAACAAATGTTTCGGAGTTGAAATCCGTGAATGTCAAACTGTTTCTGTCCAAAGGGCTGATGTCTATAAGCCCTTCCTGTTCACGCTCAATTCTTTTAATCATTAATGCAATGTCTTCCACCCTGCGCATGTAGATCAATTCTGAATCTTCTCCGATGATGCGGGCACGGTCTTCTCTGATCTGATCATTGTTTCTTTGCAATGATTCGATAAATCTGGGTTTTATTTCATTTTCCATACTTTGGCGAATGTATTTGCGTTATTATTACGCTAATTAAAAATGACATGTTTATGCATTATTCTCTTCACTTTATTTTAAAGAGAATACATTACATCTGTTCTTAAAACATATTTCAGTCCACTGATTAAAGCTTTTCCTTCATGTCTTAACGGATGATAAAAAACAAGGGCAGTTCCTTTTTTAGGGACAATCGTAAATAAGTTTTCAAACTCGGTCTCACCTCCTTCGAAGTCATCGTTGAGATAGATCAGGAATGTATAGAAACTTTTTTCTTTTTCGTTTCGGATAAAACTTCCATCTCTGTGCATTTTAAATCGTTGCCCTTCCGAATACTTATACACCCTGAACATTTCATTAAAATTCAACAATGAAAGACCTTCATGTTTGGGAGGAAGAAACTCTGTTGCTCTTTTAAAAAGCCCCTCTGCGAGATTATTATCAAAAATCATCAGGCGGTCGTTATTCCTGACCCCTTTATTCATTAGTTGTTGCCCATGAACACTGACTTTTGCTTCTTCAAAACCTTTTCCCATGGAAAGACTGATGTATTGATCACATTCATTCTCTGTCAGAAAATCTTCGATCAGGAATATTTGTGGATGTAGTTCTATCTTTTCCATAATTTCTATTTTGTGTTACTTCTTGTGTTTTTACCTTCTCAACTCGTCCCTTACTTCCATTAAAGCAAATCCTAAAAGGTTTTCTCCATTCCATAGTAAAGGATTTTCTGCCCTGGTATCAGTTTCGAGCATTCCGATTCCCCAGATTCTATCATACGGGCTGGCTTCTACAAGGATTTTATCACAGGTTGACAAAAGAAATTCTTTACATTTTGCACTCTGAGAAAATTTTAAAAGATTTCCTTTTTTTACCAACTCATACTTATGTTCATCCCAGATTTTAGGATCAAAATTTTTGACTTTTCTTCCTAAATTTTTTGCCTGGTTCGGAGTAGCTGATTCCAATATTTTTTCAAATATCTCCTGATCATTAAATAGTTTTGCTTTTCCGGCCATCATATAATGTTCAGCGGTTTTGTATATCACTCCGTCTTCTTCAAACCTTATTGGAAACCACTGACTGAAGCATGATTTGGTAATCTCATCTTTTACACGATGCCCCCAGAAAAAGAGAAATTTTATTTTTTCCTTCTTCTGAAACCTCTCTGTAATATTTTGTAGGGTGTATTTCATTATTGTGTTATTTTTACACAAATTTAAAAGAATATCATTTTACTAACCAAATTTATTTGTGTTAATTTTACACTAAAAAATGTAAATGACTGATTATCAATATTGAAATTTAATACAAGAACCAAAGTATATTTTTGAGCTAAAACTAATATAGGGATTAAATTTGGCCAATCCTTTAGAAATGTTTTCGCATAAAAAAACGGACTAAAAACCGTTTTTATTGAAGATATAGTTTGATTATTTTCTATTCTAAGTTGCTTCCCGGTATTTCTTAATGTCTTAGCAAACACATCTTTGATTATTCGTGTAAGACGTATAATTTCTGGTTAAAGACTTATTTGATTTCAAAATAAAATCCCTGCTCTTCCAGTTCTTTATATTTTTCCTGATTGAAGGTAAACAACTTGCCTGGTCTTCCACTCCCTTCTTTTTTAACATTGTTGGTCTCATTAAGCAATCCGTAACTCATAATTTTTTTCCGGAAATTTCTGCGATCAATCTCCTGTCCAACAATTGTTTTATAAAGATTTTCCAGATCTGAAAAGGGAAATTCTTCGTTAAGAAGATTAAACCCGATAGGTTGATATTGTATTTTTGTTCGAAGTCTCTTTAAGGCAATATCAATGATATTTTTATGATCAAACGCAACTGAAGGAAGTGTATTAATACTGAACCATTGGGCATCATCTGCATCAGAGTCCGCAAAGAGTTCATAATAGGAAGGGTTCACCAACCCCAAATAAGCTATAGAAACTACTCTATTGCGTGGATCACGACCAACATTTCCAAATGTATAAAGTTGTTCTAAAAAATCAGGCCTTATCCCCGCTTCTTCATACAATTCTCTTTTAACTGCGTCATCCAGGTTTTCATCATCTAATACAAGCCCTCCGGGAAGAGCCCACCCCCCTTTAAATGGTTCTATATTTCTTTTAATTAAAAGAATCTGAAGATCTTTTTTATCAAAATATCCGAAAATAACGGCATCTACAGCCACTTTTATATCCTGTAATTTCTTTGGAGATTCCATATACTAATTTGCGTTACGAGTACACAAAATTACAACTTATGATAACAATAAAAAATAATTTGTAAATAATAAAAAATTTATATTTTCGCGCTGGTATTACAACCCGCATAAAATTACACAATTATGAAAAATCTACTTGCCACTCTTTCTCTGGTTTTTATTTTCACAGCGTGTGAAAAAACAACAGCAAAAAAGGCAAACAATCATGAAAATCCAGCTTTAGAGCCCGTATGGAACGCTCTGGATTCTGCTACAGCAGCTAAGACCTGGATGGAATTCAGAAGTCCGGGGGACATGCATAAGGTATTGGAGAAGATCGAAGGCAACTGGGCTGCAGATGTCAGCACATGGGTAGAAGACAAAGGACAGCCGGTCATCAGTAAATCTGAATGTTCCAATACCATGATTTTAGGGGGCCGTTATCTGGTTACCGATTACAAAGGAAGTGTTATGGGAATGCCTTTTGACGCGATAAAGACGATGGGCTATGATAAGGCAAAGAAAAAATTTGTGAGCAGCCTGATCGACAATATGGGAACAGGATTTATGTTAACAGAAGGAGAATGGGATCCAAGTACAAAGTCAATCAACTTCAAAGGCAAAATACCAGATCCTACGCAACCTGGAAAAGAGTGGGAAGCAAGGGAGACATATACTCTTGTAGATGATAATCATCACATTATTGAAATATACGGTCCGGATCCAAAAACAGGCAAAATCATAAGAACAATGGAGGTAAAATTTACCCGTAAATAAAAGAAAAACGCTTCATAAGAAGCGTTTTTTTGTTAGTTTGTCTCTGACCACAGAATACCGGGAGTACTGTAGTTGTTATTGTAGTATCCTACATTATATTGCTGTGAGGTCCAGTTTCCCGTTTTGGAATTAAAGACATATACCTTTCGGTCATATCTATCTGCAAATGAAAAATTTCCGTTAGAAGAGCTTACGTCAGGAGCACTTAAATTATTGTTATAATACGTAATATTAAACTCCTGTGATTTCCATTCCATCGTTTTGGTATTATATACATTTACTTTATGTTCATATTTATCTACAAATACAAAATTACTTCCTGAAGCATTAACTGTCGGGGTTATATTGTTATTAGTATACCCTATATTAAAATCCTGTGATGACCAGGTACCAGTAGTATAATTAAAAACATATACTTTATGGTCGTATTTATCAATAAACAAAGAGCTTCCATTAGTTATAGTAGTTAATGAAGGACTTGTATTATTGTTATTAATATATCCATCACTGAACGCTTGTGAAGTCCACGCTCCTGTTCTTGCACTGTAAATGTAGACTTTTCCATCATATCTGTCTGTAAAATAAACATTTCCACTCTTAGAAATCACTTCAGGAGTTGTATTATTATTCGTGTACGTTACATTATATGCCTGTGGAGACCATAATCCTGTTTTAGAATTCAATACATATACTTTACCATCATATTTGTCTGTAAAAAAATAATTTGAACTTTTACTTTCAGTAATATCTTCTCCAATAGAAGAACCGGTGGAAGAAACATCAATTTTAGATGCTGTCATTGCATAAGGGACACTCATGAGCTGATTGGTTCCTACGCTGGTATAGTTGGTTCCGCCTGCCGGATCTATTTCCACTTTAATAAATTTAGAATTTACCGCCCAGTTGATTCCGGAAAATGTTCCTGAAACCGGTGTTCCCTGCCCTATGTTCAAATTAATCAATCCTTTTGAATTCGTAGTCTTGGAATGTGTTTCTGTATAAAGGTTAGTTCCTGAAACCGCATTATTTAAAATACTGATTCTTACAGATACATTTCCGTTAGCTACAGGGCTTCCCGCAGCATTAAAAGCAATGGCCTGATAGGTAAATCCCTGAGGAATCTGTGCAAAGACTACAGCTGTCGTCAATGCTAATAAAAAAGTGTATAGTTTTTTCATGTTGAACGTTTATTTTTTAATGATTTTAATAGGCTTTAATTCTGAATTTTTAAAAGTAAGCAGGTATACTCCTTTCAGCAGAGAAGAGAGGTCAATACGGTCATTGCTAATTTTGCAATGCAAAACCAGTTTTCCGGACAGATCATACACAGAAGCTTCCTTCGGCTTTTCCTTTGAAGAAATTTTAAGGGTAACATAATCTGCGGTAGGATTGGGATAAACGCTTACCTTATCACGGCTTACCACGACCTCACTCACTCCTAAAACATCTAAAACAGTTTGATAAAGAAGTCCCAGCGTGCCTGAATTCTGCTGATCCGGATCATCAGGGATCACATAAATCTCACCCACTGTATACATAAGATTATTATTGGACACTCCTCCGGAGTTTACCCCTCCCATGAGACTTTGGGAATAGAAGGTGGCAGATACAAGAAAACCTGCCAGAACATAAAGTTTTTTCATGGAAATTAATTTTAAACAAATATAAAATAAAGAAGGTTATCTTTTAAAAAATTAATGATAGACTCACCATCTCAGCCCACATTAAAAAAAAAGACCAGTCTCAAACCGGTCTTTCATATATAAATATCTGATTTTTAATCATTAAGCTTTAATACAGCCATGAACGCAGATTGAGGTACTTCTACTCTTCCGATCTGTTTCATTTTCTTCTTACCTTCTTTCTGTTTTTCCAATAGTTTACGTTTTCTGGAAATATCTCCACCGTAACATTTTGCAGTAACATCTTTTCTTAAGGCTTTGATCGTTTCTCTTGCGATAACCTTGGTTCCTAGTGCTGCCTGAACAGCGATATCAAATTGCTGTCTTGGGATCAGTTCACGTAGTTTCTCACACATTCTCTTACCGATGTAGTAAGCATTACTATCGTGGATCAAAGATGAAAGGGCATCTACCATATCTCCATTGATCAGGATATCCATTTTAACAAGCTTGGAAGCCCTGAATCCTATTGGATGGTAATCGAATGATGCATATCCTTTAGAGATTGATTTTAACCTGTCATAGAAGTCAAATACAACTTCTGCCAAAGGCATATTGAAAATCAATTCTACTCTTTCTGATGTTAAATAACTTTGATTAACGATCTCTCCTCTCTTCTCAATACATAGAGTCATTACAGCTCCCACGAAGTCAGACTTTGTAATGATGGAAGCCTTGATGAAAGGTTCTTCTACTCTATCCATGGTAGAAGGATCCATCATTTCAGAAGGGTTATTAATCAAAATCGGAACTTCAGGTTCTTTTTTAGTATATCCGAAATAAGAAACGTTGGGTACCGTAGTAATAACGTTCATATTGAATTCTCTATCCAGACGCTCCTGAACGATTTCCATGTGAAGCATTCCCAGGAATCCGCAACGGAATCCGAAACCAAGCGCTGCAGAGCTCTCTGGTTCGAAAACCAAAGAAGCGTCATTCAATCTTAATTTCTCCAGTGAGAATCTCAATTCTTCAAAATCTTCGGAGTCAATTGGGTAAATACCGGCAAATACCATTGGTTTTACTTCTTCAAATCCGTCAATTGGTCCTTCAGCTGGTTTTTCAAAAGAAGTAATGGTATCTCCTACTTTTACTTCACGGGCATCTTTAATCCCGGAAACCAGGTATCCAACATCTCCGCACTGGATTGTTTTCTTAGGAACCTGCTTCAATTTCAATGTTCCCACTTCATCTGCTCCATATTCTTTTCCTGTGGCGAAGAATTTAATCTTTTCGTTTTTGGAAATACTTCCATTTACTACTTTGAAATACGCCTCAATTCCTCTGAATGGGTTATATACAGAATCGAAAATCAATGCCTGAAGAGGTCCTTCGGGATTTCCAACCGGAGCCGGGATTCTCTCAACAATCTGTTCTAATAAATTGTGTACTCCCTCTCCCGTTTTTCCTGAAACTCTTAATACATCTTCGTATTCACAACCAATCAAATTCATAATTTCATCGGTTACTTCTTCAGGATTTGCAGAAGGAAGGTCAATTTTATTCAAGATCGGAATAATCGTCAAATCATTCTCTAATGCTAAATAAAGGTTACTTATGGTTTGCGCCTGAATACTTTGGGCAGCATCTACAATAAGAAGGGCTCCTTCACAAGCAGCAATAGAACGGGAAACTTCATAAGAAAAGTCTACGTGTCCCGGGGTATCAATAAGGTTTAAAATATATTTTTCGCCTTTATACTCATAATCCATCTGGATCGCGTGAGATTTAATGGTAATCCCACGTTCTTTCTCCAAATCCATATCATCTAACGTCTGAGACTGTAATTCTCTTTGGGTCACGGTATTCGTATACTCCAAAAGACGGTCTGCCAGGGTACTTTTACCATGGTCGATATGAGCGATTATGCAAAAATTTCGTATGTTTTTCATTTAAGAATCTTGTAATTTGCAAAGATAAGAAAATGCAAGAGAATTTTTCATTCTTAATTTTTTCTTTTAACTGAAACACAGATAACAATAAGAAAAGAAACAAAATTTTTCTCTTTTTTAAAGATATTATTTAACCTGAACCCGGGTTAAGAAAGTTGAGTATAAAAGGTTGGAAGCTGGAAGAAAGAGGCTGGAAGTTATTTTCAGCTATCATTACTGACATCGGTGATACAATTAATTTTATCTTGATACAGATAAATAGTTGTTCTTTGATCTTCACAATCCCTTTTTTCAACTCCCGGCTTCTAAACTGCTTATGTCGGAAGAACTTATCCTGAAATCATCTTATTTTGTTTTATCAAAGTCTTCAGGTAAGATATAATTGCCGGTAAAAGGATCGAGATACACTTTGGGTCCTAAGGTACTCTTCTTTTTATTTGATAAACTTACGTCTATAACTGCACCAATAATGCCTCCAACCAAACCTCCTGCCGCTGCACCGATCGTGACTCCACTTGCAGAAGCTTCAGGGAACAAATCAGATTTTGTTACTTCAATAAAAACACCGTTTTCATTTTTGAAAATCTCTGTATAGCCTACCGGGATATTTTTAAAGGCCATCCCGTTGTGGACGAAAGCATAAAAATTTCTGATTGCCTTTTTTTCCTCTCCTTTTACCGCTTTCGTAACAATGCCTTTATCATTCGTCTGCAAAATAAACCCGGGCTCAGGATTGTGGGTAAAAAAGCTATAATAGTCTTTGTAAACCCCGTCTTTTAATTCGTCTGCTTTTAAAATACTAAGTTTTTCTTTTAATACAGCAGTATAGTTCGGCAGATCGATTTCTGCAATACTAATTTCCCAGGGTGTTGCTTTATAGGATTCTTTAAACAGATCCGTAAGAATCAAAGTCGTCTTTCTTGCTAAATTTTGTCCTATATAAGGTGTTGTACGTGATGAAACCGTAACTATTGTATCTTTTCTATCCATAAAATGATAGCCATCTTCTTTCTTAATGAAAGTACTTGCCTTTAATTCCAACCTGCCGATAGAGTATTTTTCTTTTTTATCTTCTGAAATATTTAATTTTTCCAGCAAAAGAACCATATCATTATTCCCTCTTACTGTATTGTATTTATAAAACCAATCTTTTATGTCTTTGCCGGCCTCATTTTCAAACCTGATTTTTACCTCATCCTGATGAGACATGACCATTCCAACCTCCTGCTCTGCTCTTTGATCGATCACCGTGAAGCTTTTGATAGAGTTTTTACCGTCTTTAATAGATTTCGAAAGATCAATAGTTTCTATTTTCTGACCCAATAATACTACCGAAAACAATAAAAAGAAAAGAGTTTTTTTCATATGTAAACTTTCCTGTAAAAGTAATTTTTTTGTTGTAAAAATTAAACGGCTCTCACAGAAAATTCTGTGAGAGCCGTCCAACATTAAAAAAATAAACTATTATGGGCTTTGTCTAGGCCCCTGAGTATTGTAACTTCCGTGAGGTTTTCTTTCATTCATTTTATCTCTCATCATCCCTTCAGATTGAAACAATTTCAGAACTTTTTGACAGGGTATTACCTGTTGCATTTTATCTGCATATCTCTTCCTGTTATCTAATAATTTCTGCCCTAAATCAAAACTTTGTTGCAATTTCTCTTTAGCTTCTTCATCTGATAATTTTTCAGGATCAGATTTCAGGTCAAACTGACTTTTTATCTGCTTCTGACTTTCCAGATATTCGTTATAAAGCTGTGTAAATTCTGCTTTATCGCTCTGATCAATGTTCAGATTATCCATGATCATATTATTTCTGAACTTCTTAAGAAGATCTTTTCTTTCTTCCGGAGAAAGGTTATTGATGACCTCTTTTCTTTGTTTGGGATCCATCTTTTTCCAGTCATAGTCAGATCTCTGAGCATTCAGCCCAAAACCATAAATAATAAAAAACGTCAATATTATCTTTTTCATCTTTCTTTATTAATTATATAAATCCAAATAAACATCCTGAGTCGAGTTGCTTGCCAATTCTGAAATTTCAGAATTTGAAAATGAATCCAGATAATCATTCATTTGGGTTTCTTCTTTTTTTGTAACAGTTTTCACCGATGTGGACGATCCTGTTGTTTTTTCATCTCCATTTCCGTCTTTAACGGCATATGTAGAATTATTTTTCTGATTTTCAATTGTTTGATTGCTATTTTCAACAGAAGTTAAATCAGATTTTAAAGTTTCATAGGCTATTTCGCTTTCGTTTCTAGGTTCGCCTTTATTAACGGCATAGGTAGTTTTAGAGTTCAGATTCTCTTCCACCGGGCTGTTATTATCGGAATTGAAAACATAAGTTGCACCAAAGATCAACGCCAGTGATGCCGCTGCGGCATACATCCAGTTTAGCTTAAAGACAGGTGCTTTTTTACTTGTCTTTATATCGTTCATAACCTTATCCTGAATATTATCAAACAAATTATCAGGAACTGTGTAAATGTTCTTACGCTCTAGTTTTTCTATGTTGAACTCTTTCATCTTTGTTTTGTCAAAAATTATCTTTCGTAATTTTCTTTAATATACTCTTCAATTTTCTGTTTGGCATAATGATAATTAGTTTTTAGTGTGCCTACAGACATATCTACAATTTTAGATATCTCTTCGTAGGGTAAATCATCATAATACCTCATCATAAATACAAGTTTTTGCTTTTCCGGCAGGCTTTGTATTGCATTTTGCAACAAAACCTGTATTTCCTCGGCGTTTCCTTCTGTATTATCGGCTACAAGATTTTGCATATGATACTCTGCATCTTCATCCGTCTTTTTCATTTTATTCATTTTGTTGACCTGCTGTAAAGCTTCATTGGTAGCGATTCTATACAGCCAGGTATACAACTGACTATCATTTTTAAACTGATGAAAATTCTGATAAGCTTTTATAAAAGTCTCCTGCAGGGTATCCTGAGCAAGATCTCCGTCTACGATAATTCTTCTTATGTGCCAGTACAATCTACTTTGATAGGCATCCATCAAGGCACGGACACCTTTATCCTGGGTCCGTGGATTCTGCATCAACGAAATTATTTCCGTGTCCTTAATCTTCATAGGTGCCTGTCACTGTTTTAGATTACAAAAGTAATTGAAAGTTAAATTATTTAATCATTTTTTAGTTTAAATATCAAAATAATATCAGACACTTACGCAATAAACGTGCCTATGTAAAAGCCCGGGTCGTTTCTCTGGGCTTCCTTTTTAAAACTCGACTTAAAATCTTATATTTGTTAGATGCAAACTGTAATTATCGGTTCCGGAAATGTAGCCTATCATATGGCTAAAGCTTTTACAATGAAAGGTATTCCTTTAGCCCAGATTTTTGGCAGGAACGAAAAAGAATTGAGCACTATTTCTAAAGAAATAAACATTCCTTATTCCACAGAAACCCTGAAAGATGCAGATCTGTATATTATCTGCGTAAGTGATAATTCTGTAGAGGAAGTTTCTAAAATCATTACAAAAAAAGACTGTCTGGTTGCCCATACTTCAGGCTCCCTTCCCAAAGAAGCTTTAGCGGGAGAATACAGAAAATCAAGTTTTTATCCATTACAGACATTTTCAAAATCAAAAGAACTGGAATATGAAAAAATTCCGTTTTTCATTGAAACTGAAAATGAGGAGGATCAAAAAATATTATTTGATCTTGCCTCTCAAATTTCAGAAAATGTAATGAAAAGCAATCATGAAAAAAGAAAATATATTCATCTGACTGCCGTTTTTGCCTGCAATTTTGTAAATCATCTTTTTTCAAGAGCCAAAGAAATTTCTGATTCCCAGAACATTCCTTTCCATTATTTTTTACCCCTGATTGATGAAACGGTCGGGAAAATTCATGAAATTGAGCCTAAGCTGGCACAAACCGGACCTGCAGTAAGAAATGACATAAGAGTTTTACAATTACACGAGCAGCTATTAAAAGACGAAAGTCTTGATATTTATAAAACAATGAATCATTCTATTCAAAAAATGTATGAGCTATAAAGAGAAATTAAAAGATATCAAAGCATTTGTATTTGATGTGGACGGAGTTTTCACAGACGGCAGTGTTTATCTGATGCCCGGAGGAAACATGTGTAGAGTTATGAATGTACTGGATGGCTATGCAGTAGTTAAAGCATTAAAAAACAATTATTTAATAGGCGTTATTACCGGTGGAAATGATGAAATGGTAAAGCACAGAATCAATTACCTCGGAATCCAGGATTACTATCCGAAATCTCATAATAAGCTTAAAGATTTTGAAGATTTTAAGAAGAAATACAATCTTAAAAACGAGGAGATTCTGACAATGGGAGATGATCTTCCGGATATCCACATTATGGAAAACTCTGCGATTGCGGCATGCCCGGAAAACGCGGTCCCTGAAGTAAAAGGAATTTCTCATTATATTTCTCCTAAAAAAGGGGGAACCGGCGCTGTACGTGACGTCATTGAGCAGGTAATGAAAGTTCAGGGAAACTGGCACGATGATAATACTCAATCTGTATAATTATGAAATTACTTTTAGCATCGCAATCACCAAGGAGAAAGGAACTTCTTTCAGGACTTGGTTTTGATTTTGAAGTAGTAAAAATTGACTGCGAAGAGCTTCTCCCGGCACATATCAAAATCGAATCAGCCGCGGCTTATTTATCAGAATTAAAGGCAGATACTTTCAGAGTTTTGACGGAGGACGAGGTTTTATTAACTGCAGATACCGTTGTAGCTATTGATAACCAAATACTTGGAAAACCCGAAGATCAGGTTGATGCCCAAAATATGCTCCGCAGTCTTTCCGGAAGAACGCATCAGGTCTATACCGGAATTACTATAAAAACCCAGTATACAACCTATACAGAAACAGATGTTGCAGAGGTAACATTTGATGAAATAACCGACGATGAAATAGCTTTTTATATTGAAAACTATAAGCCTTTTGATAAAGCAGGAAGCTATGGCATTCAGGAATGGTTGGGAATGGCTAAAATCACCCAAATGTCCGGGAGTTTTTATACTATCATGGGTCTTCCCACTCATATTGTCTACAAAATTCTGAAGGAAATTTCTGCGGTTTAAACATCATGGAGGCTGTTCATGAACATTATGAAAATTTATAAATATTTCCGGAAGAAATATAAATATTATTCATTATAAAATTTTATTATTTTTACAAAATCATCAAACTGCTGATAATAAAAAGCAGATTAGCCAGTTATATTGAATAATGAAAAAGAATATTTTGTTCCTTCTGGTCATATGTCTTGTTGCTTCTTGTGCTACGAAAACAAAGAAGCCGGAGCAGCGATCCAAATTACTGAAAGGATTTTCCACATATTACAACACTCTTTTTAACGCTAAAGATGCGTTAAACAGTGAGTTTACGAACCGGGATAAAGGACATAAAGATAATTTTTATGCTCCCTATATCTCTATTCTTACCTTTGAAGAGCAACCGTTAGGAAGTGATCTTGGACAATCTACAGCTTTTGCCGAGAATTCGATGAAGATGGCTGAAGTTGCCAACAAACCGTCAGGAAGAGGCAATTCTGGAATACCTAATATTCCCGGGATGCCAGGCCAAAACCAAAACAACAATGCCCCGGGAGGTCAGAATGGTGATCAGGGACCAACAAAAGGAGCCACCACTCTGGAAATTGCGGAAGCAAAGGCACTGAAAGCAATTAATAAGTACTCAGTTACCAGAAACGGTGAAGAGAAGAATAAACAAATCTTTGATGCTTATATCATCCTTGCGCAGTCAAGAATTTATCAAAATAAGCCGCTTCAGGCACTGGATGCCCTCAATTATGTTTTCACTCATATGAAAGATGATAAGAGAGTTCCATTGGCCAGAATATACCAGGGAGTTGCTTTTGATAAAATCAAAGATTATCACAGAGCCCATGAAACTTTTGCTAAACTGAAAGGGGAAAATATCAATAAAAGCTATGCAAAACTACTGAGTATCTACTATTCAGAATCCTTGTTGGATGCAGGGAAAAAAGAAGAGGCAGCCAAAGAGCTTGATGTGGCTTTTGACCTGAACTCTGATAGAAAACTCAAAAGTAGAATTGCGTATCTGAGGGGCCAGGTAGCAGAAAACCTGGGACAAAATGATAAAGCAAGAGAAAGCTATACTGCTGCCTACAAATATGCGAATGATTTTGAATTTGAAGTAAAATCTCAAATTGCCATTGCGAAAACTTTCAATGGAAAAGGGGATTATAATGGGGCAAAAAGTTATCTGGAGGGAATCAGCAAAAAAGGAACTTATGCTTCCCGAAAAAACGAGTTTTACTATGCTCTGGGACTGATGGCCAATAAAGCAGGAAAAAAGGACGAGGCACAGGATTTCTTCAGAAAATCCTTATTTGAAAAGGTTTCAGATCCGCAAATACGTGGATTGGCTTATTATGAAATCGGGAAAAGCTACCTTGAGAAAAATGATTATATCGGTGCCGGTGCTTACTATGATTCTGCACTTGTTGTGATGACCTATGAGCCGTCTAAGATTCTATTGAAAGATCAGTCCGAATACATCAAGAAAATATCAAAAAATTATTATCTGATCAAAAAGAATGATAGTATTCTTTCTCTGGCTAAGATGAATGATAGCCAAAGAACTGATTTCTTTGCCAAATACATTACGAAACTTAAAGCCAAAGAAGAAAAAGAAGAATTGGAAAGAAAACGTGCAGAACGAAGCAAAGGTTTTGATACCGGAGACTACAATGCCAATTCCCTTTTTGCTAAAAGCGGTAATTCATTCGAAGATTTTGGGGTGACCACTAAAGGTTTTTATTTCAGTAATATCGGAACGGTAAGCAAAGGAACTTCTTCGTTTAAACAAATCTGGGGAGAAAGAGGGCTTTCGGATAACTGGCGATATTCTAAAAAAATGGCGTCTATTGAAGATCTGAAAAATGAAGCTTTGGGAGTAACTTCTGCTCCTAATCCAAGACGTTTTGAGCCGGCTTTTTATATTGAGCAGATTCCTACAGATCAGGGAAAACTGAGCCAGTTAAAAAAGGATAGAGATACGGCTTCTCTGGGGCTTGGTATTATGTATCAGAATTATTTTACCAATACTCCCCTGGCGACAAAAACGTTATATGATCTTGTAGATGTAAAACCGGAAGAAAAGGTAATGCTTCAGGCTTTATATGAGATTTTTGCCATGAACTACGAGAAAAACCCGCAAATTTCCGAGCGGGCCAAACAAATTCTTTTAACCGATTATCCTTATACTTCATATGCAGAGTTTGCAAGAAATCCTAAGAATAACTCTTTCGTAAAATCAACAGAAGAGGTAGAAAATGAGTATAAAAAAGCATATGCATTATATGAATCGGAAAAATTCGGGGAAAGCATACAGGTAATAGATCAGGTTCTTCAAAAGTATCCGAAAGATGCACTGGTTCCTAAACTTAATTTATTGAATGCTTTCAATGCGGGTAAATCCAGTGGCAAAGAAGTCATGATATTACAGCTTGAGCAAATTGCCCTCAATTATTCAAAGACACCTGAAGGCATAAGGGCTAAGGAAATGCTCAACTATCTGAAAAGTGATCTTAGCTTCCAGGCAACCGATAATAAGGGAAATACTATACCTCAACAACCCGGAATGCCAAATCAGCCGAATCAGAATCAGCAGCTCAATAATAATTCCCAGATGATGAATAATTCTCCTCAAAAACCGGGAGAAGCAAACAATTCGCAGATTTTGGATCCAAGTTATCAACAGGGACAAAAACCAAATAATAATCAACAGCAGGCACCAAAAAAACCTAATAATTCGAATGCTCCTGCTAAACCACAATAAAATAAAAAGCGAAGAAAAAATCTTCGCTTTTTATTTTTATAGACAATACCTCTACCCTACTTTATGATTTCTTTTTTACCCCATGGAAGTCTTTTAAATAAAATGGCTCAAAATAGGCCATATCCTCCACTTCCTTATTCTCAATTTTTTCAAGAGTTCTTTTGATGAGATATTGGGCAGAAGGATAAACATCCTCTTTAAAATCTGCATCCGGGAGGTTCAGAATTTCTTTAGCCTTCCTGGCACCATCTCCCAAGAATACCACTTTTTTATCTTTGAGTTCTTCAAAAGAAGTTTCGTCCAGAATTTTGGCTTCGGTCTCAGAAATTTCTTTTCCTGTCTGACCGTCATACGTGGCCGTATACACCTCCATTCTCCTCGCGTCGACTAATGGCACTATCAAATCATAGTTTTGTCCTAAAAAAGGCTCTATCATGCTTTCCAGAGAATTTACCGCAATCAGAGGAACTTTCAGTCCATAGCAGAAACCTTTTGCAGAAGAGGCACCGATTCTTAATCCGGTGTAGGAACCTGGCCCTTTTCCCAAAGAAACAGCCTCAATTTCTTTAAGTGAAATTCCTGCTCCTTCCAGTGCCCATTCCACATAGGTGTGCAGGCTTTCAGACTGTTTATAATTTTCAGAAACTTCCTCACAGAGGCACAGTAGTCTTTCATTATCTGATACTGCTACTGAACAGTTTTTTGAAGAGGTTTCAAGATATAGAATTTTCATTTTTTTGTTTTAAGCTAAATCGTGAAATTGGTATAGACAAAATCACTTTCTAATTTTTGCAAATTTAATCCTTTATTTTGATACTACTTTCGGTAGATTGTTCTGGGCTCAGCCTGTGCGCTTGGATAGATTGTCATATCAGCAATGGTAACGTGTTTTGGGGCATTGATGCAATAGGCAATAGCATCAGCAATATCTTCTGCCTTCAGAGGTTCATATCCTGCATATACATGGGCTGCTTTTTCGCTGTCTCCCTTGAACCTGATCATCGAAAAGTCTGTTTCCACAGCTCCTGGCTGAATATTGGTTACTTTGATTCCAAACTCGGTAAGCTCAAGTCTCATTCCTTCCGAAATTACATCTACTGCTTTTTTAGAAGCACAATACACCACACCGTTTGCATAAGTTTGTCTTGCTGCCACAGAACTGATGTTAACGACATGACCTAAATTCTTAGTTTTCATGAGTGGGATGATCATTTTGGAAACATACAAAAGTCCTTTAACATTTCCATCGATCATAGAATCCCAGTCATCCGTCTTTCCCGCAGAAAGAGGATCTAAACCATGTGCATTACCTGCATTATTGATCAGAACATCAATATCTTTCCAGTTCTCAGGAAGGGAGTTAATGGCAGCTTCAACTTCTTCCAGATTTCTAACGTCAAACACTAAACTAAATATTTCGGTATATTGAGATAACTCTGCTTTCAATGATTCCAACACTTCAATTCTTCTTCCACAAAGGATGATTCTGTTTCCCTGTTTAGCTAATAATTCTGCGGTGGATTTTCCTATTCCGGAAGTCGCTCCGGTGATTAATATTGTCTTCATAAAACGAATTAATTATTTGATGTAATAATGTGTGATCATTATTGTAACACTTATAGATTGCTAAACTGATACATTATTTACTATATTTTTTAAGGTCAATTTGCGTCGAATGCCTGAAAAGCATCGGCAATATGATCAATACTTAAATTTTTATTTTCATCCGGCAGAACGGAAATAATATCAAACCTCACTTCATTATCTTTTTTAAATTCTTCCATATAATGGTTAGCAGCCAAAACAATTGATCTTATTTTGGTTTTGGTAACCGCTTCATGCGGTAGCATAAATACATCTGTAGATCTGGCTTTCACTTCTATAACAATAATCAGATTATCTTTTTCAGCAATAATATCGATTTCTGCTTTTTGAAAACGAAAATTTCTGGCCAGAATTCTATAGCCATTTTTTTGAAGATACTCCGCAGCCATATCTTCTGCAATTTTTCCAAAATCATTATGATCTGCCATAGCTGAAGTGGGAGAGTTATTGAGTTTGAAAGCAGGAGTGAGCTACCATTCGATTTTTACTTTTGAAGCGATATTCAACTTCGTTTTGCTACCAATAACAAGAGGCCTGTTATCTTTAATATGCCCATTAGGGAAACCAAAAACAACAGGGAATTTATATCTGGAAAGTCTTTCTGATATTAGTTTATAGGCAAATTTATCAAAGCTAGATTCAAAGTCTTTATTGTCTTTTTCATCCCCCATATTGGTCATCCCACCAACAATAAGTCCCTTAATTTTTTTAAAAACCCCAGCGAGCTCAAGGCTCATGATCATTCGGTCTAATGCATAATAATTTTCTCCAATATCTTCAATGAATAAAATCTTATCCTTAAACTCAAAAGAGTAGGAGGTTCCTAAAAGGGCATAGATAAGGGCTAAATTTCCTCCGATAAGTTCTCCCTCAATATTTCCTTTTTTATTAAGTGCATGAGATGGTAAGCTGTATTTTAGCGTTTTCCCTTTCAGGATATCAAAGATGAGATTGTAACTTTCGTCAGTCACTCCAAAGCTTGATGTTTTTATGGTTTGTCCGTGAATGGAAGCAACGCCTTTTTTCAACAGGTAACTTTGTATAACGGTATTGTCAGAATATCCGATATACCATTTTGGGTTTTCAATAAAATTTTTCAGCTTCAGATGCTGAATCAGGTGCTGGCAACCATAGCCTCCTCTTGAGGCCCAGACTGCACTGATTTCTTTATCATTTAAAGCCCAGTTGATATCCTTTATTCTTTCCTTTTCTGTACCTGCATAATTGTAGCCGTTTGAAAATCTGGTGTAAAGATGTTCTCCCAAAACGGGTTCGAATCCCTTGTTTTTAATCATTTTTATTCCCTTTTCCAGCTGAGAAGGTTCTACTGCTCCCGCGGGAGAAATTACGGCAATTTTGGCCCCTTTTTTCAGGGGTTTTGGAAAGATTATTTTTTTCATTTTGTTTTTTGATATTTTACTTCTTTTTTCTCGGCTTCTTCAAGTCTTCTATCAAATTGATTGAACTTTTTGAAACTCTGTAAAAAGATAAAGAAACTGAAAATAATAAGAATCACACCAACAATTCTTCTGATCCGGTTGGCCAGTTTCTGGGTAAGTTTATCGTGAAATTGTTTTGCAAGAAATATTTTAGCAAGATCAATACAAAGATAGGTTCCGATCACAATGCCTATATATAAAATAAAACTACTGGTGTCCGGATATTGATTCCTTACAGAAATAACCGTTACCAGCCAGAAAAGAATGACTCCAACATTTAAAAGATTAAAGAAAAAACCATTGAAAAAAGTTTTAATATAATTTTGGCTTATGATCTTATCTTCACCGGGCATGTGCATCTTGGTTTTAGTGACCAGCATTACAATTCCGTATACGAAAATAAGGATAGAAGTAATCCTGTAAAACCCCGGATGTTTATCAATTAAAGTAACAATATCAGCACTGGCATAATAGGCTGCTACAATACATAGTAAATCTGCAGTGATAACTCCAAGATCCAGTGATAAGGCATGTTTTGGGCCTCGGGAAAAGCTGGTTTCAATTAAAAGGAAAAAAATAGGTCCTATAAAAACCAGACTCAGCATGAATCCTAATATAATGGCAGATAGTACAAGTTCAAGCATTTAATAAATTTTAAAATGAAAAAAAATTCATTTCGTTTCATACAAAGTTATACTTTATGATTTAATTATTCAATAAAGATGTGATATATCAACTTTATTTTGACCCGGGATCAGGAAAAGATTTTTTGGAAGGAAGGCGGAATCCCGGAAAGGGAAGGAGTTATAGAAAATGAAACAGAGATAAGATATCTAATCAGTCTAAAGCTCATTAATAACAAAGAGGTCATTCCTGTTTTGGAACAACCTCTTGTATAGTTAAACTTGATTGTTAATTTAATCAACAATCTTAAAGTCCAATTGCTTTTGAATTAAATTGGCTTTCACCACTTTAATCTGTACTTCATCTCCCAACTGGTATTTATTTCCATGTCTTATTCCGTATACAGCATGAGTTTTTGCATCATACATATATGAATCATCTACCAGGTCTCTCAACTTGATCAGACCTTCAGCACCATTTTCAGGGATTTCTACCCAGAAACCAAATTCAGCAACCCCGGAAATAACACCCTTAAATGTTTCACCAAGGTGTTTTTCCATGAATTTTACCTGCATATACTTAATAGAATCTCTTTCTGCATCTGCCGCAAGTCTTTCCATAGCACTGCAGTGTTTTGCCTTTTCTTCAAGCTCCTGTTTTGCCGGAGATTTTCCTCCATCCAGATAATGCTGAAGAAGACGATGGGCAAGTAAATCGGGATAACGGCGGATAGGAGAGGTGAAGTGGCTATAATACTCGAATCCAAGACCATAATGTCCGATAGGTTCTGTGGAATACACCGCCTTACTCATACTTCTCATCGCCAGTGTTTCAATCATATTTTCCTCACCTTTACCTTTTACGTCATGAAGTAATTTATTCAGGGACTCTGCTACTTTTTTGGTATTGGCAAGGTCCATTTTATATCCGAAGGTAGAAACAAAGTCTCTTAACGCTTCTAATTTTGCAGGATCCGGATCATCATGAACTCTATAGATAAATGTATTATTGGTAATCTCACCTTTTCTGGTCAAAGAAACAAATTCAGATACTTTTTTATTGGCTAGAAGCATGAATTCTTCAATCAGGTGGTTAGAGTCTTTACTTACTTTAAAATATACCCCGATCGGTTGATTATTTTCATCCAGATTGAATCGTACTTCACTTCTGTCGAATGTGATTGCCCCTTTTCTGATCCGCTCGTTACGCATGATCTTCGCAAGTCCGTCAAGAGTGTTAATCTCCTCAGCCAGATCTCCTTGCCCTGTCTCAATGCGCTCCTGTGCTTCCTCATAAGTAAACCTTCTGTCAGAATGAATGACTGTTCTTCCAAACCATTGTTTCTGAATCTCCGCCTTATCATTCAGTTCAAAAACCGCAGAGAAAGTGTATTTATCCTCATTGGGACGAAGTGAACATACATCATTACTCAGCACCTCCGGCAACATAGGTACCACTCGGTCTACCAAATATACCGATGTAGCTCTCTGATATGCTTCATCATCCAGAATTGTTCCCGGAACTACATAATGAGAAACATCGGCAATATGGACACCGATTTCCCAGTTTCCGTTTTCCAGTTTTCTCATAGACAGGGCATCATCAAAGTCTTTCGCATCTTTCGGGTCTATGGTAAAAGTACAGATGTCACGCATATCCCAACGTTTTGCGACTTCCTCATCCGTGATACTTCTGTCGATCTTATCTGCATCCAGCTCCACCTCCTGTGGAAATTCGTAAGGAAGTCCATATTCAGCGAGGATAGAGTGGATCTCTGTTTCATGTTCTCCCGGAGCCCCCAATACCTGGATAATTTCTCCTTCAGGGTTTTTATCTCCCGGTCTCCATTCGGTCATTTTTACGATAACCTTGTCACCATCTTCGGCATTATTAAACTTTGTTTTGGGAATAAAAATGTCGGTATTGATTGATTTTTTATCACAAACAACAAAGCCAAAATCTTTGTGGGCAACCTTTTGAAAAGTTCCTACAAATTCAGTTCTGGTTCTCTCCAAAACTTCTAAAACGGAACCTTCCAGTTTCTTTCCTTTATAATGATAAGTTATAATAAGAACCTTATCTCCTTGTAAAGCATCCTTTACATTTTTCGCATGAATGAAGACATCGTCTTCCAGTCCTTCCACCTTAACGTAGGCATTGCCACTTTGATTGAAATCGATAATTCCGGTAAGGGTTCCGGCGATTTTCAAATTCACAATATATTTTCCTTTTTCGACTTCCTTAATTTTTTCGGAACCCTGAAGTTTATGCAGTGCCTGGATGACAAGTTCCCGCTGTCTTGGGTTCTTGTAATCTATCCCATCTGCGATCTGTTTATAATTATAAATCTTGGATGAATTTGCATTCATAAAACGGAGAATCAGTCTCCCGATCTCCATCATCTTTAAATCATTTTTATGACTTATATATTTTCTTTTTTTTGGCATTCTAAATTTTTTAAATTGTTTTAGGTCCTTTTCAAAATTGAACCCAGTCTGAATTTTTTCTCTCTATAATAATATAAAGGTAATTCAATTTTTATTATTTGATTTGCTATCGTAATTCATTAGCAATTTCCTTGCTATTTATTTATAACGGGAGCTTTAGTTTTGTATAAATTTACTACAAATATGGAGAAGTAAAGAGAAAAACCTTCTATTAAATATCCTTTAAATTGAAGAAGGGTTCTGTAGAATAATAGACTGTAATTTCTATTGGACACTGCAAATGTACAAATAAAAAATAAATAAGGCCTGTAAATCGATTTACAAGCCTTAGTATATTTAGCAAACTGCAATTTTGTCAACCCTGTTCTGGTGTCTTCCACCTTCGAAATCCGTTGACAGAAATTTATCTACAATTTCAATAGCCAGTTCCTTTGATATAAACCTTGCCGGCATTGAAATCATATTGGCATCATTATGTTGTCTTGCCAGTGTTGCAATCTCCGGCATCCAGCAAAGAGCACATCTGATCTTTTGATGTTTGTTCGCAGTGATCTGAACACCGTTTCCGCTTCCGCAGATCAAAATTCCCAATTCATTTTCTCCGTTTTCAACAGAAGTTGCCGCAGGGTGTACAAAGTCCGGATAATCCACACTGTTTGTGGAAAACGTTCCAAAATCCTGAACTTCAAACTTTTCTGAAAGGTAGTTTTTAACAATCTCCTTATATTCATAGCCTGCATGGTCCGCTGCAATAGCAATTTTTCTTTTCATAATACTTGTATTAAGCCTTTTTAGATTTTATTTCCTTACAAAGGTAAGAATAATAACAATTCGTGTTAGTAAACCGGGGATTAATTGTGAAAAGCGATGTTAGTAAGTGTGGAAAACTTTTACCAACTTTCTATTTTTAAACTTCAATTTATTTCGTAATAGAAATCTTTTCCGGAATTTTTAACCACAACTTTCCGGATGTTTTCTTCAGCTATCCCCAGGCTTTTCCATAATAAAATAACTAATATTATCATTTATCTTAAGTTATCCACAATTGTTAATAAGTGCCTGAAAATGCAGGTTTACAAGGATTTATGTTGTGAATTAAATATGAATTGAGTACGAGTTGAGTATGGTAAACTTTAAGCCTAAAACTTATCCCCGATACTAACAATACATAACAACAACAGCATTATTCTTTTTTTAAAGAGATAAAAAATGTTGATTAGTGAATGACTGACTTCGGGGAAAGTTTTTGAAAACTTTTAATTTAATCAATCTGTTGAAAAAGTTTAAAACCTTACATTTGTGAAACGAAAATTCAATGAAATGTATGAAATCGCGATGGAGAAAAATCCTGCAAAAGGAAACAAGTTGGATGGCAGCGATGATATATGATCTTTGAGAAAAATAAATCTACAGTATGAAAACAATCAATGATTTTAATTTTAGAGACAAGAAAGCTCTGGTAAGAGTGGACTTTAATGTTCCGCAGGATGATCAATTCAAAGTAACCGATAACACAAGAATCGTAGCAGTGAAACCTACGGTTGAGAAAATTCTTAAAGATGGCGGTTCCGTTATCTTAATGACTCACCTGGGGAGACCAAAAGGTGAAGCTAAAGATGAGTTTTCTCTTAAACATATTGTAGGTGAAGTTTCTGCAGTTCTGGGTCAGGAAGTTAAATTTGTTGATGAATGTGTAGGAGAAAAAGCTGAGAAAGCCGCTTCTGAATTGAAAACCGGGGAAATTTTATTGTTAGAAAATATGCGTTTCCACAATGAAGAAGAAAAAGGAGATGAAGGGTTTGCTGAGCAACTTTCTAAACTGGGAGACGCTTATGTAAATGATGCCTTTGGTACTGCTCACAGGGCTCATGCTTCTACAGCGGTTATAGCTAAGTTCTTTAATTCAACTAAGTTTTTCGGTTTATTAATGGAGAAAGAATTGAAAGCAATAGATAAAGTCCTTAAAAGTGGTGAAAGACCTATTACAGCTATTCTGGGTGGATCTAAAGTTTCAACTAAAATTACCATTATAGAAAATATTCTTCCTGCAATAGACAATTTGATCATTGGAGGTGGTATGGCATTTACTTTTATTAAAGCTCTTGGTGGTAAAATAGGAAACTCTTTAGTTGAAGAAGATAAGCTTCCGTTAGCTTTAGAGATTTTAGGAAAGGCTAAAGAAAATAAAGTAAAAGTATATCTTCCTTCTGATGCAATTATTGCCGAAAGTTTCAGTAATGATGTGGAAAGAAAAGAAGTTGATATTTATGCGATACCCGAAGGTTGGATGGGATTGGATGCTGGTCACAAATCCAGAGACCAGTTCAATGATGTGCTATTGAACTCAAGAACAATACTTTGGAACGGACCAATCGGTGTTTTTGAAATGTCAAACTTTGCCGGAGGAACCATTGCATTAGGTGAAAGCATTGCAGAAGCAACAAGATTAGGAGCTTTTTCTTTAGTAGGAGGGGGTGACAGTGTTGCTTTCGTTAAGCAATTTGGATATGCCGATCAGGTGAGTTATGTTTCTACTGGTGGTGGAGCAATGCTTGAAAGTCTGGAAGGACTCGAGCTTCCCGGGGTAGCCGCAATCAACAATTAATAAAAGAATTTCTATAGATAAAACCTGCTAATTAAATTAGCAGGTTTTTTTTATTTTCCATCTTATTTTTAGGATTCATTTACGATCGTTTACAGTGGATTTTCCACCATATTATCTTTAGAATATTTCATTTTTTCATCAATTTTGGCCAGTTATCCTGTTGTTTAGAATCAGGTAATTATTATTATATTAATTGTATTTGGTATTATTATTTGTCATTTGTATAATGATTAAATCATTTTTTAAAGATACTAATTGATACTAATTCCATGTGCTGGTAGAGAATTTCGTAAAATATTTTGGTGATAAGGATTTCTTTTTTACTGTTATTTTAGAGATATGCTATTTGATTTCCCTTTATTTTTCCGGCTCATCTGCTAGTAGCATTGACAGGTCATAACGTATAGTTATAATTAAAAGTTATAACATTTGTAAGTTAGATTTTTAGTAAGAACGTCTTATTCGCCTGGATTTTTCTTGTAAAATTTAATTTTTTTGCGAAGATGAAATTTTTTTTATATCAGTTTTATTTGTTTCTCTGCAGAATTTAAAAGTATTTTTTCACGTTTTTTTTAAGTCGGAATGTTTGTTACAAGGATTTTTCTTGGGGAAATTTTTCATTCAAGATAAAAAAGTTTGTGAAGTATTTTTGAAATTGGCAACCAGAGAATTTTATGAAGTTTTTTATTTTTTTTTAATAATGACTTTTTGATAAGATTTTTTTTGACAGGAAATGAGATTATTTTTTAAAAGTTATTTGGTATCTGATATTAATTTTAAAAAAGAGTAGGGGAGTGCATTGTTTTTCTATCTTAATATTTTTATGTTACTAAAAAAATGGTTTGCGAAGATATTTTCTTTTGGAATTTCTATTTTCTTATATTTTGACGTGTTTGATTTGCTTGAATTAATTATACTGGATTTTGTAGCATAATTTATTTGCTTAATTTTTACTCTGAGATGTTTTTCTAAAATCATAAATCAAGCAATAGTCTTCAGATATTTTTCTGGTCATGTTTTGATCGTTGTGTCTTATTCATTTTGTTTTTTTATTTTTCTTAGGTAGAGTAGGAGGAGAAAAAATATTTAACTCCTTGATTTAAAATTATTTTTTGTTCATGGTTATATTTTTTGAGAAAATACATTATATGCATAAAATAAAAAACTCAGGACAAATTCCTGAGTTTTTGTTTTTTTTGAAGAAAATGCCGAAAATTGACCATCAGAAATGGCTCAAAAATCAACTTTCTATCTTTTTTCAATAATATATATCAAACTTGAAAATTCGTTTGAAAAAAGAGCTTTTATGTTCGAAATCGTTCCGTAGATCGTCGCCTTAAGCCAAAAAAGAGGTGATTTTTTATATTTTTCGCTCAACATAGAGATATAATACGAGTCCAGAATCAATGGTTTGATTTTTCTCATTTTCCAGTGTGAATTTTTGGAAATTAAATTTTCCATTCCATTTTTTGAGAAATGATAGATATGTCTGGGTACATCATATGCTGCCCAATATTCTTTATAATGTATAGCATCATATGAAGTTGGGTTAGGAACTGCTATAATGAGTAATCCTTTTTCTTTTAACTTTCTGTGAAAAATATCGAGCATCTCATCTTGATTTTCGATATGTTCAAATACATGCCATAAGGTGATAGCATCCAGGCTATGATCTTCGATTTTTTGAATATTATCCAGAATTTGAGCTTTGGTTATCTTACTCTCCGCGGCTTTTCTTGCATTTGTATTGGGTTCGAAACCGAATGTTTCAAAATCTGTTTCTATGTATTTTACAAATTCTCCCGCACCACATCCATAATCGAGAACTTTGGATCCCTTTTTTATTCTATCTACCAGTATATTTTTTTTATACTGAAGATTAAAAGACTGAAGAAATTTATATAATTTTTCTTTTAGGCTTCCTGAATCTTGATGGTGAGAAATATAATCTTCACTTTCATAGTACCTGGAAATATTGGATGGAATAGGGGAGGTTTTGAATACACCTTTCGTTTCTGTTTCTTTGATTTCAAATATTTCCTGTGAAAGAAAATGATCTTTTATTTTCATTAGAACTCGTTATCTTTTATATTAAAAAATTAAGATATTCAAAAGCAATTTTAACGCTTGTAAATACCTTAATTTTTGTTTTAAATTATAAAATGTTTCACGTGAAACATTTCTTTTTTAACGTCCTAAATACACTAGTAAAACGTTTATATCGGCTGGTGAAACTCCGCTTATTCTTCCTGCTTGTGCAATAGTCTTTGGACGTACGTTTGTCATTTTCTGTTTTGCTTCTGCAGAAAGGCTGGATAGCTTCGTATAATCAAAGTCATCCGGAATTTTAATGTTTTCCAGTCGGTTTAGTTTGGCAACATTTTCTTTTTCCTTCTCGATATAGCCTCTGTATTTGATATTAATTTCAGTTTGCTCCCTTACTTCATCGTTGTATTTTGATGAAGCTTCTTTAATAAAGTCAATTTCATCGAGTTTTTCTAAAGTCATATTAGGTCTGGTAAGAATCTGGGAGGCTCTATATGCCTGGTCTACGGGTCTGCTTTCTATAGATTCTAATATAGGATTAATGACTCCTGGTTTTAAAGAAGTTTCACGTAAAAATTCTTCAAGTAGTTGACTTTCAGATATTTTAGATTCTACTTTGCGTAATCTATCTTCTTTTGCGAGTCCTAACTGGTATGCTTTCTCCGTTAATCTGATGTCTGCATTGTCTTGTCTTAAAAGAAGTCTGTACTCGGCACGTGAAGTAAACATTCTATAGGGCTCTTCTGTTCCTTTTGTAATAAGATCATCAATTAATACTCCAATATAGGCTTCGTCTCTGTTCAGAATAAAATCACCTTTTTCATGAACTTTATTATGAGCATTGATACCAGCGATTAATCCTTGACCTGCAGCTTCCTCATATCCGGTTGTTCCATTGATTTGGCCCGCGAAATACAAATTATCGATTAATTTTGTTTCTAAGGTATGTTTCAATTGGGTAGGAGGGAAGTAGTCATACTCGATAGCATAACCTGGTCTGAAAACTTTCACGTTTTCAAATCCTGGAATATGTTTCATTGCTTTGATCTGTACATCTTCAGGAAGGGAAGAGCTGAATCCGTTTACATAAATTTCAACTGTTTTCCATCCTTCAGGTTCTACGAAAAGCTGGTGTCTGTTTCTTTCTGCAAAACGGTTAATTTTATCTTCGATACTTGGGCAATATCTTGGCCCTAAACTTTGAATTGTTCCGTTGAACATTGGACTCCTGTCGAAACCTTCTCTTAAAATATCATGTACTGTTTCATTCGTATAAACGATATGACAACTTAATTGTTTAGTTAATTTAGGAGTATCAAGATAACTGAACTTTTGAGGATTTTCATCTCCTTTTTGTTCTTCCATTTTGGAGTAATCTAAACTTCTTCCATCTACTCTTGGGGGAGTACCTGTTTTCATTCTTCCGGCTTCAAATCCTAAAGAAACTAATTGTTCAGTTATTCCAAAAGCTCTCGGTTCACCCATTCTTCCTCCACCTAGTTGCTTATCTCCAACATGAATTAATCCATTAAGGAAAGTTCCGTTGGTGAGTACAACAGATTTTGCTTTGATCTCAATTCCTAAAGAAGTAACAACTCCGGTTACTTTATTATTTTCAACAATTAACTGTTTTACCATATCCTGAAAGAAATCAAGATTGGGAGTATTCTCTAATGCTAAACGCCATTCTTCGGCAAAAAGCATTCTGTCATTTTGGGTTCTTGGTGACCACATTGCAGGACCTTTTGAAAGATTCAGCATTTTGAATTGGATGGCAGATTTGTCTGCTACAATTCCGGAATATCCTCCCATTGCATCTATCTCTCTTACGATTTGTCCTTTTGCGATTCCACCCATTGCGGGGTTGCAACTCATCTGTCCGATGGTCTGCATATTCATTGTAATTAAGAGTGTTTTTGAACCCAGATTGGCGGCAGCTGCTGCTGCTTCACAACCGGCATGTCCGGCACCTACTACAATGACATCATATATTTCTGAAATCATTTTTATCTCGCTTGTTAAGCTTTAAACTTTATCTTTTTTAAACCAATGTTTCACGTGAAACATTTTTGGAGAATGCACTGTAAGTAAACTTATATTGTTGCTATATTTGAGTACTTTACATCAGGGACTTTAAGTGATTGTTCAATTTTAAATCGCTGAATTCCGATATTTGGTTAAGTACAAATCCTCCATTCTTCGCATCTCTTTTTCCTCTTCTTCTGTCTTGTCTTTATAGCCTGCTAGGTGTAAAATTCCATGGGCTAAGACTCTTCTTAGTTCTTCTTCATAATCTCTTGAAAGGGTAGAGGCGTTATCAGAAATGCGCTGCAAAGATACAAAAATCTCGGCGCTTATTGTTTTACCTTTTACATAATCAAAAGTGATGATGTCGGTATAATAATCATGCTGTAAATAATCCTGATTGATCTTTAGAAGATATTCATCATCGCAGAAAATATAATTGATTTCACCTAGTTTTTTTCCTTCTGAAAGAATGAGATCTTCCAACCATTTTTTGTAATCTGTATTTACCGACTCTGGTAAATTTTCGTAAAAGAATTGTATCATTTTTTTAAAACCAGTGCCCTAATATAACACTGAATATACCTTTTTGATTGTTTTTAAGTGAGTGGCTAAAGTTTACCTTAATCTGCCCGAAAGGAGATTTGTACCCTGCAGTAATTCCTAATGAGCTATAATTTACTTTAACTGCATCCTCAAATTTGATGTCGTTGGAAAGATTGGCAAAGCTAAAGTTTCCGCTGATAAAATAGTTTTTATTAAACCTGAACTGGATATCATTTGAGGCAATAATCACATTATTAGTATGAAGCTGGGCAAAATAAAACCCACCAAAGCTTTTAAAATTAATAATATTTTGCTCAAAGATCCCTCCCAGTCTATATTGGTAGAATTGAGGAAGATTTTCACCAATAGTTATTCCTCCGAATAAATTAAGACGATAGGTAAATTGTTTCCAAAGCGGAATATTTATTCTAAGATCTGCTTTTATTTGAATGATCCTTTTATCTACTTCCGATTTTAAAAGATCAATTACTTTTCCTTCAGCTGAAAAATAAACCCCTTTTGTAGGGAATTCTTTATCGTCCTGGGTATCGCTCTTTAAGAATATGTAGGGGTTTAGAAAGCGTCCGTTACGCTTATTATCGCCATTAATTTCCGCTGTAAAGTAATCGTGGCTTATTCCACCTCCAATAGCGAATTTGTCCTTCCAGATTGACTGTATATAGGCCTCATTTCTGGTCCATGACCATTTATCGGAAACATTATTGTCTACATTTTTAAGATCAAAGCTCATTCCGGAAGAATAAATCCCAAATCCCGGAATATATCCGTTATCAATAAAGTAATTCAGGTAATATCTGAGTCGGTCTCCTACAATAACATCCACGGATAAATTCGAATTTTTAAACAAAAGTCTCTTGGCTGAATAATTCAGAAGAAGTCCTGTTTTGAAAACTTCATCATAATGTAACCCGAATTTTAAAAAGTGTCGGTCATCGTCTTCGGTGACATAGAGCTTTAAATAATTGGCATCATTTTCCTGAACGATATCATAGTTGATGAATTTGTAGTTGTTGGTAGCAACCAGCTTATCTACCATTTTATTGACATTACCATAGGTCTGAAGAGAGGGGAGACGGAGCCCCATTTTCCCTAAAACATAGTTTTTTCCGTATATTTTGCTTCCTTCAATAGAAATACTGTCTATTTTATAAACATTGGAATAAATAGGGTTTACACGCTGTCTCAGGCGGTCAAAAGGACGTTTTGGGAGCTCATCCAGTATTTTGGTGTATTTTAAGCCTTCCGCATAGCCGCTATCGAGGATCTTTTTCTTATCATCATAGCTGGTGGCAGACATGCCCTTCAGGTTAGGTTTGATGTTGATATCTGTATATTTATACTGTTTTCTGGTATCTTTTTTTATTCCAAAATCGATAACCTGGTTCAGAATAGATATAATATTATTTAAATCTTCTCTTTTTGAAAGATCCTGATTCAGATCAACACCGATGACAATATCAATGCCTTTGTCTTTTAAAGGTTTTGATGGATAATTTACCGTCATTGCACCATCAATATAAATACTGTCACCAATTTTAACAGGATCCATTAAAGATGGAAAAGCGGAACTGGCCATAATGGACTGTACCAGATCTCCTTTCTCAAAAATCTGCATATTTCCACTTTCAAGGTTAGTAGCAACGCATAAGAAAGGAATAGGCATTTTAGAAAAGTCGTCAATATTGGCAACATTTTTAAAAAGCTCCTTTAATAAATATACGTTTCTTTGTCCTGTGCTGATGGAAGAGGGCAGTGATATCTTTCCATTTTTAAGGGGAATGGATAAAAGATATTTATCTACAGATTTATTGAAAAAACTTGCTTCCTGTCGGGATTTGGGATCCATAATTAATGAATAGAAATCGGTATCCATCACAATTTTTTCAATTTCTTTTCCTGAATATCCCGATGCATAGAGTCCGCCAACAATGGCTCCCATACTGGTTCCTGCAATATAATCTACTTTTACTCCTAAAGAATCCAATACCTTAAGTACTCCTACATGCGAGAAACCCTTGGCACCACCACCGGCAAGCGACAGTCCTATTTTTGGATTTTTCGGTATTACTAAATTCTTTTTTACCTGAGAATGGATCAAAAGCAGCTGGAATACAAAAAGTAGAATCAGGAGTTTTCTCATAGTTAATCTTTTATATAGATCCTTTTCACCCGGGGCGAAATGGAAGTTAAAACTTCATAGGTTATTGTTTTGCAATAATCTGCAAATTCTTTTAAACTTGGTTTTGAGTTGAAAACAGTTACCGTATCACCTTCCTTTATGTTGGGAACATTTTCTACATTAATCATCATCATATCCATACAGATATTTCCTACGATAGGTGCCAATGTTTTATTGACTCCCAGATGTCCAATCTGGTTTCCGATCAATCTTGGAATACCATCTGCATAGCCTACAGGAACAGTGGCAATTTTTGTCAGATGATCTGCTTTATATCTTCTGCTGTAACCCACGGATTCTCCACTTTCAACCATTGATATCTGTGAAATTACGGTTTTAAAGCTTACCACAGATTGTAATTGTTTCTGAATTTCAGGATTTGAAGATTCTCCCAACATTCCGATTCCGATTCTTACCATGTCATATTGATGATCAGTATAGCTGGTAATTCCTGAAGAGTTCAAAATATGACGGATAGGAGTGTACCCCAACTTTTCTATTAAGTCGCTTGAATTTTTTTCAAAGACCTCAAACTGTTTCAAAGTAAAATCTTTTTCTTCAGGCATGTCTGATGAAGATAAATGAGTAAACAGGCTCTGTACTTTAAGGTTTTTGTCACTTAAAGTTTCGCTGAGCTGATCCAATTCAAAATCTTTAAAACCAAGACGGTGCATTCCTGTCTCCAGTTTAATATGAATAGGGTATTTTTTATCATATCCGGATTTTTGTACAGCTTCGTAGAATAATTCCAACACTCTGAAGCTATAAATTTCAGGTTCCAGATTGTATTCAATAATAGTTTGATAGCTGTGTTGCTCAGGATTCATTACAATGATTGGAGTTGTGATTCCCTTTTTACGAAGTTCAACTCCTTCGTCAACATAAGCCACCCCCAGATAATCTATATGATGGTGTTGTAAGAATTCTGAAATTTCATAACTGCCCAATCCGTAAGCATTGGCTTTTACCATCGCCATCATTTTGGTGTTGGGTTGCAATAATGATTTATGATAGTTAATATTATGAAGAATTGCATTAAGGTTAACTTCCAACACGGTATCATGTTTTCTGAGCTCAAGAATATCTTTAAGCTTTTCGATTTCAAATTTACGGGCTCCTTTCAGAAGGATAATCTGATTTTCTAATTCAGTAAGATGTTTACTTTCGATGAGTTCTCTGGTATCAATAAAAGTATATGTTTCAGATTTAAATAATTCACTAAACTTTGAAATCTCATCACCAATGAGAAACACCGAATCAAAATGCTGTTCATTTACCAGCTCAGAAACTTCTTCGTACAATTCTTGTGAGTTGGCATTCACTCCTACAATATCTGTCAGTACCAAAGATTTTTTAGATTTGTTGTACTCGTTCAAAAACTGAAGGGCAGTCTTTAAAGAGTCAAGATCTAAATTGAAAGAATCGTTGATGATAATATTGCCTTTAATTCCTTCGATGGATTCAAGCCTCATTTCAACGGCTTTTAAAAGGTTGATTTTTTCGACGATCTTTTTATTTTCGATGTTCAATACCTTAAGGATGGTAATAAGCGCCAGAGCATTGGTTAACGTGGCTTCGTCTCTCTGATGAGCCGGAAAACTGATTTCTTCCCCAAAATATTCAACAATAATATTTTCATCTTTGGAAATATTGTTTTTGATGAATACGTTGTTCTCTTTTTGTAAGCCGTAAGAAATTAATTTTCTCCCGGCATATAATTTTTTTATTTTTTGGTCTACTATCGGATGGTCCCCATTATAGATGATGACTTTGGAATCTTTAAAAAGTTTAATTTTTTCATCAATCAACTCTTCTTCGGAAGAAAAGTTGGCGGCATGTGCCGTTCCGATGTGAGTCAGCAATCCGATCTCGGGATGGAAAATATGTTCAAGTTTTTCCATTTCTTTCGGATGAGAAATTCCTACTTCAAAAATTCCCAGCTGATGAGAATTATTAATTTGAAGTAAAGAAAGGGGAAGACCAATCTGAGAATTAAAACTCTTAGGGCTTTTTACCGTCGGAAATTCGTTCCATAAACATTGGTACAACCATTCTTTTAAAATAGTCTTTCCATTACTTCCGGTAATTCCTATCGATTGTAAATGAGAATTCTCGAAATGATACTTTGCTAATTTTTGAAGAAAAGCTATCGAATTTTCAACGATAATCCAGGTAATATTTTCAAACTGAGGATATTGATGTTCCGAAATAATCACATTGATTCCCCTATCGATTGCAGCTTCAATAAATTTTTCACCGGAATTTTTATGTGTATTGATGGCGATAAAAGCAGTATTTTTTATCGAGTAAATAATCCTGCTATCATAAGCAATATTTTTGATCAATACATTTTTATCACCAATAATCTGGCTATGGGTGATTTCTGCAATTTGTTGTACTGTATAGTTCATTGGTGCCCTTTCTGCTTTATTTTTTTTGGTGAAATTGCAAAAAGGTAAAATCACAAAGAGATTGGAACCGATCAAATGAAATGAGGTCTCCTTTTTGAAATTCTACAATATTGCTTTTTCGTTTTTCATTAATATTGAGTATATATTCTATAGTCTTAATCCGGCTTTTTGCCATATAACGCTCTACTTCCTTTTCGAAAGGACCTCGTCAATAAAAACACGGCGGCTTACTGCCTCATAACTTTCTGTTTCTCCCAGCTCTACAAGATTATCTCCCTGCGAAGTTCTCATAGAATAATTGGCCAGATTACCTGTTCTCTTACAAATAGCATGCACTTTTGTTACATATTCTGCGGTGGCCATCAGATTTGGCATTGGTCCGAACGGACGGCCCAGAAAGTCCATATCCAATCCGGCAATAACCACTCTTACTCCACTATTGGCAAGCTGGTTGGCAACATCAATAATACTATCGTCAAAAAATTGAGCTTCATCAATAGCAACTACATCACAATTGGAGGCTAACAGAAGAATTTCGTTGGGATTTTCTACTGCTGTACTGCGTATTTTATTCTGATTATGAGAAACAACATCCTCTTCAGAATACCGGATATCCAGTTTCGGTTTAAAAATTTCTACATTCTGTCCCGCCATTTCTGCTCTTCGTAATCTTCGGATCAGCTCTTCGGTTTTACCGGAAAACATAGAGCCGCAGATCACTTCCATCCAACCGCTTTGTTTGGAATGATTAATTGTATTTTCTAAAAACATTTGTTAAATTAGCCGTATATTTTTAACATCAAAAGTAAGCAATTTTAATAAGAATCTTATTATGCAGAATATCCAAGATTTAAAGGAAAAGATTTTTTTTGAATCCATGAATATCATTGATAATCTGGACAAAATAAATAACGTAGACGAATTACTTTCCAAGCAAGATCTTGTAGATGAGCTTGCTAACAGGATTTCTTTTTTAAAACTCCTGGAAAAAAATATTGAATATTTCGTCACAGATGAACATCAGGTACATCATGAAAATACTCCTGTTTCTTTTGTTGCCGGAGAGGCAGATCATCATCATGAACATCATCATGAAGTGACAGAAGAAGAAGCTATTTTTAATAATGAGCTGAACGAGATTGATGAGCATGAAAATGATCATTTTATTAATGAAGCCGATGAAGAAGCGATATTCAATAACCAGCTCAATGAAATTGTTGAAAATGAATTCCACGAAAATGTCATGAGTTTTGTGGAAGAAAATCAGGAAGATAAAACCCCTGAAAATAACCAAAACCCATCTTCTCACGAAAGAACAGAAGATGAAGATGTTTTTAATAGTCAGTTGGATGAAATTGAAAATGAGCCTCTTGAAACCCATGAGATTGTTTTCAGTTTTGTAGAAGAAGAGAAAATTCTTGCTGATGCCCAACCTGATTCAGATGAAGATATCAACGAAGATATGTTTAATGATGATGTGACAGAAGAAGAAGCGATATTCAATAACCAACTGAATGAAATAGACCATGAAGATAACATTTCCGAGCAGGAAAAAGATACAGCTGATTATGCAGCAGTAAACAATGTAAAAGAGAACGGGGTTACAGAGACTATTCCAAGTATTTTTGATACGGAAATGCTGGAAGATGAAATCCTGATTGAAGAAGATGAAGCGAAATTTGTTGCTTCAGTTTCCTCAATAGAACAGGGTGAACTGGCTACGGATACTTCCAATGTAGAAAATGTTTTGAATGAGATTAAAAATGATCATTCTGAAGAAAATAAAAAGGAAGAAAGTATCCTGGCAGAAGTATATGACAGAAGAAAAATCGTAGAAATTGACAAGCCGGTTCCCGAAGAAACAGAAAAACATCCTTCTGATGAAAGTTTTGAAAATGTAGACGAATATCATCAGGAGAGAAAAATAAAATTATCCAATATCAAAGGATTGAAAGCAGTTCAGTCACTTTTTGATGATGATCCTTTGGAAAGAGAAATACCAACGGAAAATCAGAAACCGATAGTAAAGGAAGATTCCGGGACGATTCTTAAATCAAATATTCCAACAAATCTGATGGAAGCTGAGAAGCAGAAACCGGAATTTAAACTGGATCTTAATGACAGGATTGCATTCTCAAAAATGTTGTTTGAGGGAAGCCAGACTGATCTCAATGATACAGTAGCTCAGCTAAATCAATTTAAAACGCTGGAAGAAGCAAAAGAATATCTGAGTGATCTTTATTACGATAGAAAATGGAGTAAGGTGGATGAATATGCACAGAGACTTTGGATATTGGTGGAAAATAAATTTTTATAATTTTGAGCGGAATCTTATATTTTGTTCCTACACCGGTTGGGAACCTGGAAGATATGACTTTCAGGGCAGTCAATGTCCTTAAAGAAGTTGATTATATTTTATGTGAAGACACGAGAACTTCCGGAATACTGTTGAAGCATTTCGAGATTTCCAAGCCTTTAAAATCCTATCATTTACATAATGAGCATCAGGCTACTGAAAAAGTTATTACAGACCTTAAAAGTGGCCAGAACATTGCCATTATTACGGATGCGGGAACCCCGGGGATTTCAGATCCTGGTTACCTTTTGGCAAAAGCGGGTGCAGATCATTCTATTGAAATGATTTGTCTTCCCGGAGCAACAGCGCTGATTCCCGCTTTGGTGGTTTCAGGACTTCCGAATAATGAATTTTTATTTGCCGGGTTCTTGCCTCAGAAAAAGGGAAGACAAACCAAACTGAAACAGCTTGCTGAAGAAAAGAAAACAATTGTTCTTTATGAAAGCCCGCATAAAATCAATACAACATTAGAGCAAATCAAAGAATTTTTCGGGGAAGAAACCAAAGCGAGTTTAAGCCGTGAAATTTCTAAAAAATTTGAAGAAACGAAACGCGGAACAATCAATGAACTGATTGAATTTTCCAAAACCAAGACTTTAAAGGGAGAGATTGTTCTTATTGTCAATAATGCTATTTAATTTTCATTGAAAAGATTAATTCTGGTTATGTGCTCTACGGTTTGTACAGCACAGACTAACCAATATATGAAGATTCTTTTGTCTGATAAAACAGGGAAGGAGGTTATTTCCTATGCAGATGGGTATGGAACTACTTACGATGTCAATTCAAAAAAACAGGGAATTGTAGACTCATTGGGTGTTGTTACCTTTGAATCTCCTTATAAAGGCAATATTTTTCATGTTTTTAAAAACAGATTTGTTCTCTATTCAGATGATGTGGGAAGCAATAGAAAATCTGCGATTATTGATGAAAAAGGAAATGAGCTTATTCCTTTGGATCATCAGGATTTTAATACCCCATGGTGGCATAAAGAACGTATTATTTCTTCCAAAGGAGGAAAGGAGGCTGTGTACGATTATAGTGGAAAGGAAATTATCGCGTATTCAGACAGAATCCGATTTTCCGGAAAAAACAGATTTTTTGTTTTAAAAGATAAAAAGTGGTTTTTGTATGACCTGAACGGAAAGCAAATCAGTGATAGAGAATTTAAAGATGATTATAGTTTTGAAGATGGCAGAGCACTTATTTTTAATCAGGATAATCAAAGTGAGATCATTGATCAAAACGGAAAAACTCTTCATAATTTTTCACAGCAGATTTCAGATATTAATGCGTATCCTTATTTGATTACCAGAAATAAAATTTCCGGAAAATATGGGTTGATAGATTCAGCAGGAAACACCATTGCTGAAGAAATTTTCACTGAGATCACCCCGGAATATTTTGGAAAAAAAGAATTTATTTATCTTAGAAAAGGCAGTAAAACAACAGTTTTCAATAAAAAAGACCAACAGCTTTATTCTGTTAATTTTAAATATCTCGATGCCTTATTTAATAATCTTTTTACCGTTTATAGCGATAAATCACAAAAATCGGGTATTGTCGATTTAAAGGGAAATATCATAGTCCCTCAGGAATATGATTTTATAAAGAGTTTTACGGTTTCCGGAAGCGAAGTTATTTATCTTAAAAATGGGAATGAGGAAAAATTATTGGATAAGGATTTTAAAAATCTAATAGAAGATGGTGTCCAGGTGTTGGGGATCTATCCTCAAAACCTTATTATCAGAAAGCAGGAACAGTACTATGTGTTTTCTGTATTGAACAGGTCAATGACCGAATTGAAACAGGTAAGCCATATTAAAGCCCACACCACAGATTATTTTAATCCTTTAAACAGGTATTCAAAACCTCTTGTTTGTAAAAATAAGACTAATCTTTATGGAGTTCTGGATGGGAGGGGCTTTGAAATTGTTCCCTTCGAATATGATGATATAATAGCATTTGATAATGCAGAAAATGAAATCGTCGTAAAAAAAGAAGGAAAATATGGGGTCATCAACTTTCAAAACGAGCCTTTGAAGGAAGTTGTTTATGATAGCTTTTTTTGGGAGAAAGAAGTATTAAGATTGGAGAAAAATAAAAAATGGGATCTCATTTATTTCACCAGATTTCGAAATAATTTATAATAAATTTAAAAAAAATCATAAAAAAGTCTTAAAAAAGGAAGGTATTTTATTCATTTAAATGTATTGAATAACAATTTATAATATCTTTGCACACCGTTTAATTCCGGTAACGAATTATATATACCGGATCAGTCAGCTGTCATGAGCTGAACAAGTTATAAAGAAAATAATTGTTAAGACATATGAAATTATTAGAAGGAAAAGTAGCACTAATTACCGGCGCTACAAGAGGAATTGGGAAAGGTATTGCTGAAATGTTTGCTCAACAAGGAGCAAAAGTGGCATTTACCTACGCAGGCTCTGTAGAAAAAGCTAAAGAATTAGAAGCAGCTTTAAGTTCTGTAACCCAAATTAAAGGATATCAGTCCGACGCATCAGACTATGATGCTGCTCAGAAGTTGGTAGAAGAAGTAATGACGGAATTCGGGCAGATTGATATTTTGGTAAACAATGCAGGGATTACAAAAGATAACCTGTTATTGAGAATGTCCAAAGATGACTGGGATAAAGTAATCAAAGTGAATTTAGATTCAGTTTTCAACCTTACAAAAGCGGTAATTAAGCCAATGATGAAGGCAAGATCAGGATCTATCATCAATATGACTTCTGTAGTTGGAGTAAAAGGAAATGCTGGACAGGCAAATTATGCTGCCTCTAAGGCTGGTGTGATTGGATTTACAAAATCTGTAGCATTGGAATTAGGTTCCAGAAATATCAGATGTAATGCTATTGCTCCGGGATTCATTGAAACAGAAATGACTGCTGTTTTAGACGAAAAAACCGTTCAGGGATGGAGAGAAGAAATTCCTATGAAGAGAGGAGGACAGCCTGCAGATATTGCCAATGCATGTGTATTCTTTGGGAGTGATATGTCTGCATATGTTACAGGGCAGACCTTAAACGTTGACGGAGGAATGCTTACTTAAAAAATGAAGACAGTACAGAATATACTATTATTCTTGTCGATTATATTATGCATCGGTCTGGTTTACATTAATTTGTTTAATGTATACCAGACCGATGATTATATATGGTCGTACTCAACCCGAAAACTGGGACTTCTCGGAAGTTTTAAAGAAACATATATGCATTGGGGAGGGAGGTATTTCGGATACTCCATCAATATGTTTAATCCTGTTTTTTATGATAAAAATGGAATTTTTCCGAAAATTTATCCTGTTTTTTTAATCCTTTCCTTTATCGGAGTTACCACCCTTAATTGTAAAGAATACTTCAAATATTCATTAGGAGAATCTTTAAAAAAAGCTTTTATCTTTTTTTTCTTTTATACCATTCTTTTGATCAGTATTCCTGAACATTATTTTTGGATTACAGGTTCCAATATATATTTCATTCCCGTTATCCTAGCCGGTTTTTTGCTTTATTTCTTTAAGAAAAATGAAGAAACCGGACGCAAAATATGGTTTTACCTTTCGGTATTACTCATTATAGTTTTGATGGGATCTAATGAAATTTTAGCGTTGATTCTTCAAGGTTTACTGATGATACTATATGATCAGAAACGAAATAAACAGAATCTGATTTTTCTAGGGGTAGGAAGTCTTTTCTTACTTGCAAGTTTTCTGGCTCCCGGAAATTTCAGCAGAATGGGAGAAACAGAAGAAGGAATTGTAAAATGGATAAAAAGAGCTGGTATTTTTGGAGCAAATACAATGTATATAGTTTTTAAAACACTTTTAGTAATTCCATTATTTATAAAAGTTTTTGAGAAAGAGCTTCATGAGATCAGAGAAAAAATAACATTCAGAAAAGCTGTGGTAATCTGGGCGGTCTCCTTACTTCCATTGTTGTTTACAGGTTATATTGCCAATACCATTGCCAGGCAATTTGAAAGTGTTCTTTTTTACTTTTTTATTACTTTTTCATTGATCTTTGTATTTAAGTTTGAAGAAATTAAAAAGTTCTGGTGGGTTTCTGTGATGGTTATTTTTCTTCCTGAATTCAAAGTTTTTCCTAAGAAATATTCGAATTTCGATGTTGATTATAATCTGACAAATATTGCAAAAGAGATTACTGAAACAGATCTGAAGGGGTACGAAAATCAAGTGAATAATAGAATAAAACTGATTGAGAAGACTCCCGGGGACTCTGTGGTGGTTGACAGAATAAAAGCAGTTCCCGGTGTTTTATATTTTGATGAAATGGCTTCTGTGAACGAAGATGAAACCTATGTGAATGACCAGCTTCAAAAATATTTCAATAAAAAATATATCAGAACAAAAGAGTAGAATGATAAAAAAGCCTTTAGATATTCTATCCAAAGGCTTTCTTATTTTTAATCTTTAAAAATCTGATTTTCCTGTTCCTGAACCCTGATAAAGGTGGTTCTCTTGGATAATTCTTTAAGCTTTGAAGCACCTACATAGGTACATGTGGAACGCACACCTCCCAAAATATCTTTTACTGTGTCGGAAACAGGTCCCTTATAAGCTACCTTTACTGTTTTACCTTCAGAGGCACGATATTCTGCAACCCCTCCGGAATGTTTATCCATGGCAGTTTTTGAGCTCATTCCATAGAATAGGCGGTATTTTTTACCATTTTCCTCGATCATTTCGCCACCACTTTCATCATGGCCGGCAAACATTCCGCCCAGCATGACAAAATCTGCTCCACCACCGAAAGCTTTGGCAACATCTCCCGGAACTTTACAACCCCCATCTGCAATAATATGTCCTCCTAATCCGTGAGCGGCATCAGAGCATTCAATAATAGCAGATAACTGAGGGTAGCCAACTCCTGTTTTTACTCTGGTAGTGCAAACTGAACCCGGGCCAATACCGACTTTGATAATATCTGCACCTACCAAAAGAAGTTCTTCTACCATTTCTCCCGTTACCACATTTCCGGCAATGATAATTTTATCAGGAAAATTAGCCCTTGCATTCTTCACAAATTCAACAAAGTGCTCAGAATAGCCATTGGCTACGTCAATACAAAGAAACTCGATTTTTGGATGCTTTTCAACGATCTGTCTGATCTTTTCTTCATCCGCTTTTCCGGTTCCGGTACTTAAAGCAATATATTGATAGATACTTTCAGGTTGACTCTCAAGAAACCGGCTCCATTCTTCAACGGTGTAGTGTTTGTGGACCGCGGTTATGATTTTATCTTTTGCCAGTTCTACAGCCATTTCAAAAGTACCAACCGTATCCATATTAGCTGCAATAACCGGAACGCCATTCCATTTCTTTTTGGTATGCTTGAAAGTAAATTCTCTGTCAAGATCTACCTCGGAACGAGATTTTAATGTGGAACGTTTCGGGCGGAACATTACATCCTTAAAGCCCAGCTTTATGTCATTTTCTATACGCATTTTGTAATTATTTGTCAGAATAAAGGTAGTAAATAATATGAAATAGAGTATTTTTGAAATAATGGATTTTCCTGTAACTTTTGATATTTTCGGCAAAACAATCCTCGCACATCCTCTTTTTGAGGCTGTTGGAATGTTTTTGGGGATGAGATATTATTTTTATCTGAAACGTAAATCCAGAGAAAAACTCTCTTTCAACACTTCTGCTGCAGTGTTAATAGGAGCTACTGCGGGTGCGCTGATAGGTTCCAAACTGATTGGGAATCTGGAAAATCCCTACACATTATTTGAGAATTTTAATATTAAAACATTCTGGTCAAACAATACCATTGTCGGCGGGCTTGCCTTTGGTTTACTGGGAGTTGAATTGGCAAAAAAAATAGTACATCATAAAGAAAGCACAGGGGATCTTATTGTTTTTCCATTGATGTTTGCCATTATTATTGGGAGAATAGGATGTTTTCTTACAGGAATCTATGAGGAGACCTACGGCGTTCCTACTGATTCTATCTTTGGAATGTACCTTGGAGATGAGTATCTCAGGCATCCGGTTGCCTTGTATGAGATTGGCTTCTTAATTGTCCTTTGGTTGGGTTTAAAATATATTCAACATAAAAGAAACTATCCGTCAGGTTTTCTTTTTCAACTATTTATGCTGAGCTATTTTACCTTCAGATTCTCTTTAGATTTTATTAAACCAAGGGTAGAAATTGCAGGGAATCTTGGAACCATCCAACTTGTCTGTATATGTATAATTATTTACTACATTTATAGTATTAAAAAAAACAAATATTTATAGTAAAATATTCAAAATGAAAACTTTAACCATTTTAGAAGTAGGCAACCTGGCAGGTGTGGTCGTTATGATCGTTGGGATGATTATCCTGGGAGCCCTCTTTATTTCCCTGATTGTCGCCTTTGTAGCCAAAATCATCTACGAATGGAAAGGAGACAGAAAATTCAGTAAAAAACAATTTATCCAAACGATGCTTATATGCCTTTTGATCTGTGGATTGATCAGCGGTTATATTTGTGGAGGAGGATTTTAAAACTTTGCCATGCCAGTAAGAAATTATACCTACTACGATTATACCATTAGCCTTTGCCCCGAATGTCTTAAAAGAGTTGGTGCCAAGATAATCATTGAAGATGAAGCTGTTTTTATGACCAAAAGATGTCCTGATCATGGCTTTTTTAAAACAAAAATAGCTTCCGATGTTCACTACTATAAAAACATAAGAAACTATAATAAAGCTTCGGAAATGCCTCTGCATTTCGGAACTGATGTTGAATATGGCTGTCCTTATGATTGTGGACTTTGTGTAGATCATGAGCAGCATAGTTGTCTTTCTATTGTGGAAGTAACAGATCGTTGTAATCTTACTTGCCCCACATGTTATGCCATGTCTTCTCCACATTATGGAAGTCATAGAAGCCTGGAAGAGATTGAAGCAATGTTTGATGTCATTGTGAAAAATGAAGGCGAACCGGATGTCGTTCAGATCAGTGGAGGAGAGCCTACTATTCATCCTGAGTTTTTCAAAATTATGGATATTGCAAAGTCTAAACCGATTAAGCATCTGATGCTGAATACCAACGGGGTCAGAATTGCCAATGATCCGGGATTTGCAGAGCAGCTCGCAACCTATGCTCCTGAATTTGAAATATACCTTCAGTTTGATTCTTTTAAACCGGAAGTACTGGAAGATTTCAGGGGAAAAGATCTCACAGCGGTCCGAATGAAAGCTTTGGAAAAGCTCAACGAACTTAATCTCTCTACAACGCTGGTTATTGTCCTTCAAAAAGGTAAAAATATTGATGAAATTGGGAAAATCATAGAATTTGCCCTGAAGCAGAAATGCGTAAGGGGGATCACGTTCCAACCTGTAGAAATTGCAGGAAGAAACAGGGAAGATTCAGCTCACGAAAAGATTACATTGACTGAGGTAAGACAAGAAATTATCAATCAGTTTCCTTTATTGAATTCTGATGATATGATCCCTGTTCCGTGTAATCCGGATGCTTTGGCTATGGGATATATATTAAAGCTTCAGGGAGAAATAATTCCCTTAACCCGATACATCAATCCTGCTGACCTGCTGAATAATGAATCAAGAAATACCATCGTATATGAACAGGATAAAGGACTTCATATGCAATTGCTGGATATATTCAGTACAGGAATCTCCGTTGATAAAGTAAAACCTAAAGTAAACCAGTTACTTTGCTGTTTACCGGAAGTTTGTGCTCCTGATCTTGATTATGATAATTTGTTTAGAATTATTATTATGAATTTTATGGATGCTCATGATTTTGATGTAAGAGCAGTAAAAAAATCCTGTGTTCATATTGTCAATAAAGATCTGAAGTTAATTCCTTTTGAAACAATGAATCTATTCTATAGAGATGATAAGAAAACTTATCTGGAAGAACTGAGAAAAGAAGATAAGGTACTATTTTAAAGAAGTATTCTTAAGGCTCGGTCATCTTAATTTGCGAAAATAATGAGTTGTTTTTTATCATACAAATGAGCAGATATAGATAAGTCTGCTCAGTCTGTGAGAGGTAAACAATAAAAAAAGTGTGAAAGGTAATTTCACACTTTTTTATTCTTCAACAGAATTTTATTTAGTCTCTTTTACAGTATCAAAAGCCATTGTTTCTTCTAATGTTTTCATGTATTCGTAAGCCGTAAGGTCAAACTTAACAGGGACAATAGAAATATATCCGTTGGCCAAAGCCGTTTCATCAGCATCATCAGAATCATCCATATTGTTGAAGTATCCTGTCAGCCAATAATATTTTTTACCATGCGGGTTTACTCTTTCGTCAAAGCTTTCTTCCCATTTGGCATGAGCTTGTTTACAAACCTTAACCCCTTTTATTTCTTCTGCCGGAAGTTTTGGAATGTTAACATTCAGAACAATTCCTTTTGGCATTGGATTTTCAAGAGTTCTTCTAACAATATTCTGAATATATTCTTTGGCTTGAGTAAAATCTGCTTCCCAGCTGAAATCCAGTAAAGAGAAACCGATAGCAGGAATTCCTTCCACACCTGCTTCCACAGCAGCAGACATCGTCCCCGAATAGATGACATTGATGGAAGAGTTTGCCCCGTGATTAATTCCGGAAACAACAATATCCGGTCTTCTTTTGAGAATTTTGTCAAGAGCAATTTTCACACAATCTACAGGAGTTCCGCTACATGAAAAATCAATTTGAGGACCTTCCAGATTTACTTCTTCATAGCTTAGGGTAGAGTTAATAGTAATAGCGTGGCCTTTTCCGCTTTGCGGAGAGTCTGGTGCTACCACAATAACTTCTCCGATTTCATTCATAAAACTGATAAGATTTCTGATACCAGGAGCTGTGATTCCGTCATCATTCGTCACCAGAATAAGTGGTCTTTCCATAAATTAATTTAATTTTTTAATAAAGTACAGTGCAGTTTGTCCATTCAAAAAATGGAACAAAAAGAATTTTCAACACATCAAATGTAGTTAAAAATAACATGTTATAAAACAATAGATTTATTATTAATTGATGTGAAGATCGCTGCACTTTAACCCACAAAACAGACCGGAGAGCGAAAAAAAATATGTTTCCTCTTTCAGATAGAGTCAAATTGAAGTAGCAATTTTTTGTACCGGATCACTACAATTTTGTGCAAACTTAATCTAAGGGTTTTCTTCCTGTAATAATATTATAAAGAACAACAATAATAGCAATAACCAGTAAAACATGAACCAAATAGCCAGTACTGATCCCCGGAATAATTCCTAACATACCTAAAAGCCATACGACGATGCAGATGACTGCGACTAACCATAATAAACTTCTCATAATAATATATTTTAAAGTGATTTGATTAAATATTAGCATATTTTATGCCTTTTTGTAAGATAATTGCTTGATGTGGTATCTGTTTTTTAGATGTTAAAGAAAATTTGACATTTTAACAAATGCAGAAAAAATACAGATGATTTCCATAATATTTCAATAAAAGCATTGACAATCGGGGAATATCAGAATTCTGTTTTAGTATTTATGAGTCTCTTTTAATAAAAATGTTCAAAACTATTCGATATTTGTAAATAAGGTATTAAATTTGATCGTTTGTAACAGTCTGGTAGTTCTTGCTACTTATTACAATACTACTTTTTTAAAAAATTAATAAATAAAGGCAGTTTATGTGGAAAAATTTCAAACTGAATAAATTTTTACTCCTAATTCCATTAACCAGTCTAATGTTTTGTTTCAACTCGCCAAAGAATGACGATGAAAAGATGCAAACAATAATGGTGAGCGTAAAAAATACACTTTCTTATCTTCATTATAGCCCAAAACCTATCAATGATGCTTACTCAAAAGATGTTTACAAGCATTATTTTGAATTGGTAGATCCGGCCAAAAGATACTTCCTGCAATCCGATATGGATGAATTCAGCAAGCATGAAACCAAACTGGATGATTATATCAATCTTGGAGATCTTACTTTTTATAAACTTACGATTGACAGACTTTACCAAAGGGTAGATGAAATCGATAAAATCACTCAGGATATTTTCAGTAAGCCAATTAACCTTCAGGAAGATGAAACTCTTACGTTAGAACCGAAACTTAAAAAGGTACCTGCCAACAAACAGGAACAGTATAACGAGTGGAAGAAATTTATCAAATACAATATCCTTCAGGAGATTGAATCGATGAACAGCAAGGAAGAAGCACAGAAAGTAAAGAAAGACTCTGTTCAGAAATATAAATTAAAGGATACCATCAAGTTTAAAGCTCTTACTCAGGACGAGAAGATCAAAAAGGCTACCGATGAGGTAAAAGACCTTGTAAAGGATACTTTCACAAGATTCAAAAAGAGAAAGAAAATGGATTGGTTTACGGTGTATATGAATGCATATACGGAAGTATTCGACCCACATACCAACTACTATTCTCCAAAAGATAAAGAGGATTTTGATACCCAGTTTACCGGAAAAGTAATTGGTATAGGAGCTATTATTCAGGAGAAAAAAGGGAATCTGTATTTAGGTGCTCTTACTATTGGAGCTCCGGCATGGAAATCTAAGCAGCTTTCGGAAGGAGATAAGATCTTAAAAGTAAAATCCAAACCGAAAGATGACGCCGTAAACGTTGTAGGAATGCTTTCTGATGAGGCTGTACGATTAATCAGAGGAGAAAAAGGAACTCCGGTTACCTTAACTGTTCAGAAGAAAGACGGGTCTATTAAAGATGTAACCATGATTCGTGAGGAGGTAGCTATTGAAGATACATTTGCAAGAAGTATCGTGGTAAATGCTCCTAACGGAAAGAAGTATGGCTTTATTAATCTTCCAAGCTTTAATGCCGATTTTGAAAATTCTAAAGGTAGAAATGCTTCCGATGATATTAAAAATGAAATCATAAAGCTTAAATCTCAGAACATCGAAGGAATTGTTCTGGACCTTAGAAATAATGGAGGCGGATCTTTAACAGAAGTAGGGGATATTATGGGGCTTTTCATGGAGGCAGGTCCTTATGTTCAGGTAAAAGACGGAAACGGGAAAATTCAGACTTTAAAGAATAAAAATGAAACTCCTATTTGGACAGGGCCATTGGTGATTATGCAAAACGAGCTTTCTGCATCAGCTTCTGAAATTTTAGCCGGCGTAATGCAAGATAACGGAAGAGCAATGATTATCGGATCACCACAGTCTTTCGGAAAGGGAACAGTTCAGACATTCGTAGACTTAAATAGATTTTTAAATACGGAAGATGACTTTGGATCTTTAAAACTGACGATTCAAAAATTTTATAGAATTACCGGAGAATCTACACAGAGAAAAGGAATTGTTTCTGATATTCAGATGAAAGATTTCTTTACCTATGCAGAAGTGGGAGAGCGATATGACGACTATGCATTGGCTTGGGATAAAATACCCCCAACAAAATTCCAGAAACTGAACTATTTTAATACTCAGGCTCTTGAAAAAGCAAGTGCAGACAGAATGGCAAAAAATAACAATTACCAGTTATTATTAGAATCTGCTCAATGGAGAGAGAAATTGGATAAAGAAGAAAATATTACATTGAATATTAATAAATTCAATGATCTGATGAAACACCGGAAATCTCAGATTGAAAAGTTCAAAGCCTTAACTAAATTTGAGAATGGACTTCAATTTATTATGTATCCGGCTGAGGTTGAAAGAGAGAAAAAAGATGAAGCTTTCAAGAAAAAATCTGAAATGTGGATCAAGAATCTGAAGAAAGACCTTTATCTGCAGGAAGCAATGAATATTGTTTCGGAAATGGGAACAAAATCATAAACATAAAAAACCGCTAAAGAAGAATTAGCGGTTTTTTTATTGTGTAAAAAATGATTACTTAATTTCTATACATCCCACTCTTCCTCCGGCATTTCCGGTAGGCTGAGTATGGAAATCGTCTGCTGCTGCGTGTACAATAAGACCTTTTCCTATAATGTTTTTGGATTCATCAGTACAGCCAAGACACCATTTCTCTGTTTTGAAGATAAGGGTTGCATTACCGCTTTGGTCTGCCACTAAATTTCCTATATCTCCCATATGGAAGTGTTCCGCACCCCATTTTCCATGATCATCTTTGCCCGGATTCCAGTGACCGCCTGTAGAGGTTCCGTCTGCAGCAGAACAGTCTCCTTTTTCATGAATATGTACTGCATGGATCCCAGGAGTAAGGTGCGTCACATCAAGTTTCATAATTACATTGTTTCCCTGCTGAGTAAACTTTGCTGTTCCCCCTGTTTCTGTTCCGCTCTTGGCGTTTACGGCGTACGTTTTTGTGGTTCCACATGATGCGGCTAAAAATGCACATCCCGCCAGTAATGCTAATGTTTGTACTTTCATTTTTTAAATGATTTAAAGTGATTTTATGATAAATTTAAAAAAGATTTTTCAAAGAGCTTTATGATTTCAATCTTTTTTCTGAACCAACCAGAGGTAAGAACTGAAAATCACTTTGTTTGGTACCTCTATTTTTGAATGGACCTAAAATGCATACAAATAGCATAGTGGATGGTAAAAAAAATGTATTTTTAAACGTAATGCTAAACAAAAAATTATACCTTACTTTAATCAAAAATAGCATCATCGGATATGATAGTTTTGCATACCCTTATTAACGAAGAAAGACATCAGGCGATTTTAGATCAATATCTGGATACATTTTCTGAAGACTTTAGATCCCATATTCTTAACTACAGAAGATGGCAGGATGCACAACTGTCGCTGTCAGGAAGAATTCTTTTGCAACATGGACTCAAAACATATTTTCACATATCAGAGCCTGATATTCGCGTATCGCCCAATAAAAAACCTTATTTGCGAGGAAATCCGGTTTATTTTAACATCTCGCATTCCCGGGATCGGGTTGTATGTGCTATTGCAGAATTTCCTATAGGAATAGATATCGAATTTTTAGATCGCACAATTAATTACTATGACTTTCAATTTCAAATGACAAAGGGGGAATTTGAACAGATTGAGCACGCTGAAGATAAGATAAAAAGCTTTTTCAACTACTGGACAAGAAAGGAAGCGGTAATAAAAGCTCATGGTGACGGAATGATGATTCCATTAGATACTTTTGAAATTTTGAATGATGAGTGTACGATTATGGAGAAGAATTTTTTCATAAAAGACCTTTTTTTGGATGAAAATTATCAATGTTGCATAGCTTCTGATGATAAAAATATTAAAAATGTGGTACCTTTTTTCGTTCCTGTAAAAGTTTGAGTTAATTTTATTTTAACGTTTACTAGTCTCTTATGTAGATGAATTTCAGTTATTTAAAATTTATTTAAAAGTCCTTTTTTGGTGAGTAAACTTGGATTTTTTTTCTTTTTTTTTTTGCAAATTCAAAATTAACATATATCTTTACTCGGAGAAAAAAATTATTTTAGAACACAACACTAAGATTTTAACAAATGATAAAAAAAGTATTTCTACTGCTTACCATCGGTATCAGTGCATTTTCCTTTGCGCAGGTTGGAATTAAGACAGATAACCCTTATCCTAGTGCTGATCTTGAACTAGGTTCAACCAACAAAACTTTAATTTTAAACAGAGTTCCTAACACTAGTGCCGTTGCCAATGCGATTGATGGGATGATGATTTATGACATCTCGGAAGAATGTGTAAAAGCCTATCAAGCCAATAAATGGTCTAAATGTCTTGGAAAAGGTCTTAATAGCCGTACTGCTGTAAGTCCTGTTTCTTTTTCATGTAATTCCGCCACTATTTCTCCTGTTCCAACTTCCGGAAAAACCTACAGAGGTACTTTATCGATCCCTTATACGGGAGGAAATGGAAGTACTTACGAAGCGCAGTCAGTCCGGAGCAGTGGATTGAATGCTGTCTTACCGGCAGGAACATTTGCTCTGGGAAATGGAAGTTTAGAATATTCGGTTACCGGTACTCCTGACCAGACCGGAAATATCACATTTAATATCAATGTCTCCGGAAACACGTGTTCAGTGACGTTAAAATAAGGTGATAGATATTTCCTGTGACCAGCTTTTATCATAAAAACAAAGTATGATCTCTAAATTTCATGTGGCCTTTGAAATGCAGGCTTTGTATTACTTTTGCCCATAATCTTTGTAATTATTACTGTTATCGTAGTCCAGATTGAGGGTGATCCATATCTGTTTTTTTGGTATACATGCTGTTAGCATATTTTAAACCTGCTCGTAGGATTTTCTGCCCTTTCATTTTCATTGAACCTTAATGAGAAAAAATTTTTATAAATAAACCTTAATAAACCACAACAACATCAACATGAAAAAAAAATTATTTCTATCTATCTATTTTAGTATTAGCTCGTTTGCTGTTGCTCAGGTAGGGATTAATAAAGCTAATCCCTACCCAAGTGCCGATCTTGAACTAGGATCTACAAACAAGAGCTTATTACTAAATAGGGTTCCTAACACCGGAGCGATTAATGCTCCGATTAACGGAATGCTGATCTATGATGTATCAGAGCAATGTGTAAAGGCATTTCAAGGCGGTGCCTGGTCAAAATGTTTCTGGAAAGATAACCCTTCGTTCACTTTAGTGTGTAGTTCTGCTTCATTTACTCCCACTTCTGCAACACAAGGACAATCATATACCGGAACTCTGACAATCCCTTACACGGGAGGAGACGGAAGTGCATATCCTGGACAGACTTTTCAGGCTAATGGTTTGACTGCTACACTGGCACCGGGAACTTTTGCCGTAGGAAACGGAACATTGCAGTTATCTGTAACAGGATTTCCCATCAGCTCAGGAAGTGCAGTATTTAATATTACAGTGAACGGAAGCACATGTTCTACAATCACACTCCCTGTAAATCCTGGAACCCCTATTATTCCAACCAATATAACAATCGAAGGACGATATTTTATCGCTTCTGTCTATGATCAGGATTATTCTCCGTTTACTATTCCTACCGGACCTGCTACTACAGCAAGACCTGTTGCTGCCGACGGTATCAATGAAACATTAGTAGACCTTCAGGGGATCATTCCTACTTCAGGACTTACGGTTTATATTCCGGCGACAGCGACAGGAAGTGGTACTATCGGAGCATGGAGCCAAACGATTAACATTCCTGCTAATCTTACAGAAGATGGTATTTCGAGAAATATTACCCTGTCATGGAACTCACAGTCATACAATGCTTCTACTAAATCAATTACCGCAACTCTAAAATCTGAAGTAGGAACTTTAAACGCCCGTAAACTTGATGTGAACGCCGGGATTGGAAATGATTATCTTGGGGTATTACTAGGAAAATTCTTACTCCCTAATTCAGGAGCTCAGAAAGGATATGAAGTTCGGATCATTGCGGCCATTCCGGACAGAATGTTTAATGAACCGGATGTTCAAGGAAACTTTAATCATAACTTCCTGTATCTTCCTATACAGGCTGAAGATAATAATGTATGGCTAAATCATAATTTAGGAGCAGATTATACGAATGTAAACGGACCCAACTTTAACCTTGGTCAGAAAGCAACCTCTTCATCAGATTATCGTGCTTATGGATCATTATTCCAGTGGGGAAGACGGCCGGATGCTCATGAACTGATTACGTGGACAGGACCGAATAATGGAACTCCGGTGAACGGGAATACAAATACGAAGAGTGATGTACCTGCTAACCCATTGTTTATTGCAGTAGGAGGAGATTGGAGAGTAAATCCGAATTCAAATCTATGGGATAATTCAACTTCAACAAATAATCCTTGCCCGGTTGGATTTAAAGTTCCAACACGTGCACAATTATCGAATTATCTGAACTCTAATGTCATCAATGGTGCTTCAGGAGCATCAGCGAGTAAACTGGGATTAACTGTCCCTGGAATACGAGACGCAGGCCAGGGAACATTATCCTCTGTATATACTGGACAACAAGGATTCTACTGGAGCAGTACAACTGATGCTGTAGCCAATCCTGCAGCTTATGTATTACAGATTCCAACCTTTGGAACAGCCAATACAACCAGTGGATCTTCCAAATCGCAGGGTAGTTCCGTTCGTTGTATTAAGGAATAAAAATATGACACAAAATATGAAACTTAATCGTTTAATAGCTGCCAACATTGTTGGCAGCTATTGAATGATTATTTACAACAAAATATGACATTGTTATTGTGAGAAAGATTGCATACTGAAATGTTATTTTTGAAAAAACACCTGATAGATAATAATTATCTCTTTTTAAGAGTCCGGAATTTGCCAAATCTAAAGTTTAATATCAAAACCACAGGTATAAAATGCGCCATGGGTTTCTGTTAAACTGAATCATAATGTCAAAACACAACCCGGTTCAATTCGATATAACATTGTTCTTATATGTGAAAGCTTCTCCTAAACAAGGCCTAAAATTATTCACTTTTTATGATATCAAAAACCCTTTAGAATAGTACGATTTACTGATCCTGCTAAAATTACAGGTAAAGCAAAAAGTGAATAAAAACATACCTATACCTAACCTAACCTACTATCCTTCGGGATACATTTGCTATGAAGCTGACACCTTATCAATCGACCTTTTATAATGAATGGATATTGAATCCATTCAGAAGTGACTATAATATTATTTTTGATCAGTCTATGTCCGGATATGTAGATATCCAGAGACTGAACTCAAGCTTAGTCAGATTTGTTAATAACAACCTGCTGTTAAACAGTAATGTTGTAAATGAGTCTGAAGATTTAATCTGGAAAAGCAGGCCTTTGCTTTCAGAAGATGCACAAATCTTAACATTTATTACACAAGAACCCAACCCTGATGAAATCTTAAAGCTGGCTTTACAACCATTTGATCTGGAAAAAGAACAATTGGCAAGATTTTATGCTATTAAGCTGAATAATGGCGGTTATAGGATTATTCACATTTTTTCTCATATTCTTGTGGATGGTCTAAGTGCAAACAGTATTTATGCAGAGCTTAGTACTTTTTATAATGATCTAAGTTATGTAAACCCCATTAGCCTTACAGAGCAGGAAATACGATACAATAAACTGAGAAATCAGCTTGAAGGCATATTAACTACAGGGAAAACAGAAATGTCCGATTTTTGGAAAACAGGCTTGAAAGAAGTCGAAAATATTGGATTTAAATTTTTACAAAATTCAGACTCTTTTCTCCTTGATTCGAAAGAAGAACATACTTTGGCTAATCCGGTAAGTGAACTAAGGTTTAACTTCTCGGAACCGGTATTTCTTAAAGTAAGGCAACTGACATCAAAATATAAACTTACCCCATATACCTATGGACAGTTGGTTTTTGCTGTTTTACTTCATAAAATTTCAGGAGTGAATAATCTCGTGATCAATTACCCTGTCGGGATTACAGAAGGGCAGGACTTTATATATGGAGCCCACATTAACACAATTTTAAAAGGATATAGATTCGATTTGGAATCTTCGCTTCAGAATCTTATCGATCAGAACATAGAATATACAAACCAATTAAAAACAACAAAAGCCAGATATCTGCCTATTGAAGAACTTATCAGCTATGCTCCAACATCAAATATATTGGAGTTCGGATTCGTTCAGACAAGTTTGAAGGACGTAGTTATTTATTATGAAGGGGCAAGTAATGTTGTTATTAACAACGATTTGAATGTAGATTTAGTAGGGAAACTGTCATTTGAGCAAGAAGTAAGAGACGGGCAGATTAACTACAAAGTTAGATATGCCAATCAGAAACTTGATCGTGAATTGATATACAATTTCGTGGATATTTACAAGAGATTGTTTATTGAAATACTGGAAGATTTATTAAAAGGGAGTACAGATAAGCTGATTTCAGAATATGAGCTTTTAAGTAAAGATTCTTATCAGACTGCAGTAGAAGCATGGAATAAAATAGGAATAGATAATCAACCGGAAAAAACAATTCATCAGTTATTTGAAGAACAGGTTTCAAGAACACCTGATGAGATTGCTCTGGTTTTTCAAGATGTTACCTTAACATACAAAGAGCTTAATGAACGCTCAAATCGTTTGGCAAATTATTTACTGATGACTTTTGGCCTTCAGCCTGATGACCTGGTTCCCTTGTGTCTGGAAAGATCAGAAAATATCTTAGTTGCTATTTTAGCTGTATTGAAGTCGGGAGCAGCCTATGTTCCTATAGACGCTTCATATCCTACAGATCGGATAGAGCATATTCTCCAGGATACAGCAGCCAGAGTTATCCTTACAGAAGAAAATACAACAGGAAAAATAAATCATTTCCCGGTAACGTCTGTTTCTTTAAATGATATTAATTTCAAGACGATAATAGAATCACAGGAATCAACCAATCCTGTAACTAAAGTTTCTGCAAAAAATTTGGCTTATGTAATCTATACAAGTGGAACGACCGGGCTTCCGAAAGGAGTAATGGTAGAACACAAAAGTGTAGTTAACGTACTGGATAAGGTAAGAGAAGCATATGGTTTTTCAAATGGAGTAAGGATAACAGCCTATACTTCTTATGTTTTTGATGTATCTGTATCAGAATTTTTTAATGCCCTGCTATACGGGAATGAGCTTCATTTGTTGGACGAGGCAACCAGGAAAGATGCAGACTTAATCAGTCGTTATTTGCTAAACAATGAGATTGCTTATGCTTACCTGCCACCCGTAATGTTATCTGTTTTACCCCGTGTGGATTATAGCGCACTTAAAGGACTTCTTTATGCAGGAGAACCCTGTGACTATGAAACCGGTAAATACTGGTCAGAAGAAAAAGTACTTTATAACCTTTACGGGCCAACCGAAGCAACCATTTATGCAACCTACAAACAAATAGAGCATGGAGATGTGCATCTGATCGGGCGTCCGGTGGAGAACAATTCAGTGTATGTACTGGATTCTTCCCATAAACTGACTCCCGTAGGAGCCATAGGAGAACTTTACCTTGGAGGAGCCGGGATCGCCAGAGGGTATTTGAATCGTCCTGAGCTTACCGAAGAACGTTTTGTAAATAATCCTTTCCAAACAGAAGAACAAAAAGAAAGGGGTGAAAACAGAAGACTGTATAAAACCGGAGATCTGGTTCGCTGGCTTCCGGACGGAAACATAGAATATATTGGCAGAAATGATTTTCAGGTTAAGATCAGAGGATATAGGATAGAACTGGGAGAGATTGAGGAAAAACTATCCCAGCATCCTAAGGTAAAACAATCTGTGGTTTTGGCTAAAGAAAGCAATACAGGAATGAAATTCCTTGCAGGGTACTATGTATCCGGAGAGGAGCTCGATAATGAAAAATTGACGGAGTATCTTTCATCCGCTTTGCCGGAATATATGGTACCCAATGTTTTTGTTCATTTAACAGCTTTACCTTTAACGATTAATGGTAAACTGGACAGAAAGCAGCTTCCAGAACCAGAATTTAGCGGGAACAGAGAATATACTGGCCCTGAGAATGAACTACAGGAAAAACTATGTGGGATTTATGGACAAATTTTAGGACTTAAACCAGCAAATATCGGTATTCATGATGACTTTTTCCGACTTGGGGGGAATAGTATTATGGCAATTAAACTCATCAGCAAGATTCAACAGGAACTTGCGATATCAGTAAATGCCGCAATGGTATTTGGTCATAAAACAGTGGCTTCATTGTCTCATTTACTTGATAGCCAAAACAATGTTTCGGAACAAATAATTATAAATCCTGTATCCGTTTCCCAACCGGAAGAACAACGTCTGTCTTTTGCTCAGGAGAGGCTTTGGTTTATAGAATCTTATGAAGGAGACAGCAGCGTTTATAATGTTCCAATGATTTTTAAATTAAGAAAAAATGTTTCTCAGGAACTTCTGCAAAATACTTTTGATATATTGCTGCAACGTCATGAGGTATTGCGAAGTCTTATTCTTACTACAGAAGATGGAGTAGGATATCAGATGGTTACCGACTATAGGGTTCAGATCCATACTGCCTATGCAGATACCAGAGCAGAACTTGATCGGACCATAGATTTCACCGCCAATAAAGTTTTCCATCTGCATGAAGAGCTTCCCATATATGTGTCTCTTTTCAGCATGAAAGAGGATTATTATTTGTCAGTGGTCATTCATCATATTGCTTTTGACGGATGGTCTACGGAAGTTTTTATCAATGAATTTAATACTATTTATCATGCTCTTATTGACGGGAATAATCCTGAGCTTCCGGAATTAAAAATTCAATACAAAGACTTTGCTTTATGGCAGAGAAACTATCTTTCTGGTGAAGTTCTTGATCATCAGATGTCTTATTGGAAAAATAAGCTGGAAGGGTTCCAGACGCTGGATCTTCCTTTAGATTTTAAAAGGCCTGCCCATGTTTCGTATAAGGGAGCAACTACATACTTTGATCTTCCGGTGAAACTGGCTTCTGATTTACATCGTCTTTCAAAAGACCTTGAAGTAAGTTTATACAGTGTCATGCTGAGTGGTTATTATCTCATGCTATCTGCTTATTCGGGTCAGGATGATATTATTGTGGGAAGCCCTGTTGCAAACCGTCATCATGCCGGTCTTGAAAATATCATTGGTTTCTTTGTTAATACCTTTGCTTTAAGGGAAAAAATAAATTCTGATCAACCCTTAAAAGATTTTATTTTACAAGTTTCACAATCCATAGCAGATGCTCAATCGCACCAGGATCTTCCTTTTGAAAAGCTGGTAGAGGAAATGGGTGTAGAACAGGATAATTCAAGAAACCCAATATTCCAGGTGATGTTTGGAATTCAAAGCTTTGAAGGGGAGGTTTTTCGGAAAAATGAAGAAACAATACTTCTTCCTTTCGATGGAAATATAGATTACAAATCTGCTAAGTTTGATCTGACCATGATGATTGATGTTCAGGGAGATACCATTCGGGGAATCTTTAACTATGCCTTGTCTCTTTTCAAAGGAGAGACTATCAGCCGGATGAAAGAGACCTATATGCTTATTCTGGAACAGTTGGTTGAAATTGGAAATGCATTCCCGAAAGATGTTAAGGTTAAGAATCTTCATCTTTTAACGGATGGAGATTATCAGAAGATTATACTGGATAGAAATGGGGTTGAAAACTCTAATCCTGAAGAGCTTACCATTCAAAAATTATTTGAAGCTCAGGTGGTAAAGACACCCAATGCGACTGCATTGGTGTATCAGGATATAAGACTGTCTTATCAGGAATTGAATGAAAGAGCCAACCGGATCGCCCATGTTCTCATTGATACCTACAATATACAGCCTGATGATCTGATTCCTATGTGTCTGGAGCGGTCGGAGAATATGATTGTTGCAATTTTAGGAGTTTTAAAAGCAGGTGCGGCATATGTTCCAATGGATCCGCATTACCCCGCGGACAGAATACAACATATTCTTAATGATACCCAAGCAAAAATAGTATTTGCAGAAGAGAGTTCGAAAAGTAAGATAGAGACAGAATATACAACTGTTATATCTCTGGATGATATCTTATTCAAAGCAATACTTGAAACGAAAGAGTCCGATAACCCTCTGACAAAAACTACTTCAGAAAATCTCGTTTATGTAATTTATACCAGTGGGACTACCGGTATGCCTAAAGGAGTAATGATAGAGCATCAGAATGTCATTAATGTTGTTTCACAGATCAGGGATGCCTATGGATTCAGTGAAGGAGAAAAAATAACAGCCTATACTTCTTATGTTTTTGATGTTTCAGTATCTGAATTTTTTAATGCCTTGCTGTACGGAAATGAATTGCACCTCCTTGATGAAGCACTTAAAAAAGACGCAGATTCAATAAGCCAATATCTTTTAGATCATGATATTGCCTATACCTATCTGCCACCTGTAATGCTTTCTGTATTGCCAAGACTACAGTACCCCTCTTTGAAAGGAATATTATATGCAGGAGAGCCATGTGATTATGAAACCGGTAAATACTGGTCAGAATATACAAATCTTTATAACCTTTATGGGCCAACCGAAGCAACCATTTATGCAACTTACAAACAGGTAGAACATGGAGATGTACATCTTATCGGACGTCCTGTTGGTAATACCTCAGCTTATATCCTGGATGGATGTTATCGTCCCGTTCCTGTAGGAGCAATTGGTGAGCTGTACCTTGGAGGAAATGGCATCGCAAGAGGATATCTGAACCGTCCTGAGCTTACAGAAGAACGTTTCATTTCAAATCCTTTCCAGACTTCTATACAGAAAATCAGGAAAAAAAATATAACAATCTATAAAACCGGAGATCTGGTACGTCTTCTCGGGGATGGCAATATTGAATATATTGGTAGAAATGATTTTCAGGTAAAGATTCGTGGTTATCGTATAGAATTAGGCGAGATTGAAACTAAGATGCAAGAACAGGTTGGTATTAAACAAGCTGTGGTTCTTGCCAAAGAAAATAAAGCAGGAATAAAGTTCCTTGTCGGATATTATGTATCTGATGATGTCGTGGATGAATATAAACTTTCAGAGTTTTTATCGGAAACATTGCCGGAATATATGATTCCTTCTGTGTATGTGCCTCTTGAAGCCCTTCCTTTAACGATTAACGGAAAACTAGACCGAAGAGCCCTACCGGAACCTGAATTTACAGGAAACAAAGAATATATGGCTCCGGAAACAGAGCTTCATGAAAAACTTTGCAGGATTTATGGCGAAATATTAGATCTTGATTCTGAAACTATCAGTATTCATGATGATTTCTTCCGTTTGGGAGGAAATAGCATCATGGCTATAAAACTGATCAGTAAAATCAAGAATTCCCTTGATAGGCGTATTCAGGTGGCCTCTGTATTTAATCATAAGACGATAGCTTCCCTTGCCTTATTTCTGGAAACGGAATCTAAGGAAGAAAATATACACATAGAGGCGGTGACGGTTTTCTCACCTGAAGAACAGCGTTTATCATTTGCACAGGAAAGACTTTGGTTTATTGAAGCGTATGAAGGGGGAAGCAGTGCCTACAACATTCCTATGGTGCTCACTTTGAGCCAGGATATACAGTTGGAAGAACTTCAAAAATCTTTAGACATAGTCATTAGACGTCACGAAGTCCTTCGCTCTGTCATTAAAACAACAGAAGAAGGGATGGGATATCAGGTCGTTACAGACTCTAAGCCGGAATTCAAAATAGTAAAAGTAAATAGTGAACAAGAGCTGGAAAAGGCTATTAATGCTACAGCCAATAAGGTTTTCCGTCTGGAAGAAGAAATTCCTTTAGATTTAACCCTGTTCATATTCAAAGATCGGTATTATTTATCTCTGGTAGTACATCACATCGCATTTGATGGCTGGTCTGTAGATATTCTTTTCAAAGAAATTCAGGCTGTGTATGAAGCTCTGATTAATAAAATCCCTCATCAGCTTCCTAACCCTGCCGTTCAGTATAAAGACTTTGCACTCTGGCAAAGAAATTACCTGAAGGGAGAAGTCCTGGACAAACAAATTAATTATTGGAAGAATATATTAGAAGGTTTTGAGTCGCTAAATTTACCGTTAGATTTCAAACGTCCGGCTCAGATTTCTTATGAAGGTGCTGCCATTTATTTTGACCTCTCTCCGGAGGTAGCCTCGGGATTGAGAAAAATATCCAAGGATCTTGGAGTAAGTTTATATTCTGTGATGCTGGGCGGATATTATCTGATGCTTTCCGCATATTCGGGGCAGGAAGATATTATAGTGGGAAGCCCGATCTCCAACCGTCATCATGCAGGTCTTGAAGATATTATCGGTTTCTTTGTCAATACACTCGCCCTGAGAGGGAATGTCAATTCCGGTCAGAATTTTAAAAACTTTATTCTTCAGATCTCTACGTCCATAGCTGAGGCACAGTCTCACCAGGACCTTCCGTTTGAAAAATTGGTTGAAGAACTGGGGGTGGAGCAGGACATGTCCCGTCACCCGGTATTTCAGGTAATGTTTGGGGTTCAAAGCTTTGGAAGAGGAACTGGAAAAGATGCTGTATTCTCACTCTTTGAGGGCGAGATAGATTATCAGGCAGCAAAGTTTGACCTGACGACCATGATTGACGATGGTGAAGAGAATATAAAAGGGATGTTTAATTATGCTGTATCTCTTTTCAGTGAAGAGACCATTCTGAAGATGAAAGATACCTATGTTCTTTTGTTGGAACAGATTGCAGCAATAAGAACTGAAAATGCTGAAAATATCAAAATCAATGACTTCCATTTCCTTAAGAATACGGAGTATAAAAAAATAATACAAGACTGGAATAATACCGCTTCTGAATATCCATCTGATAAAACCATTCATGAGCTTTTTGAAGATCAGGTAAGAAAAACTCCGGATCACACTGCTTTGGTATATCAGGATATTCAACTTTCCTATAAAGAATTAAACGAAAGGTCAAATCGTTTAGCCAATTATCTGATTGAAAAATATAATATTCAACCGGATGAAATTATCCCGTTATGCCTGGAACGATCTGAAAATATGTTGATTGCTATTTTAGGAGTTTTGAAATCAGGAGGGGCATATGTACCAATTGATCCATCTTATCCGTCAGACAGGATCAGACATATTCTTGGCGATACCCAAGCCAGACTTGTAATAGGACAAGAGAGTACATTTGATAAATTAAAGGATCAAAACGTTGAATTTGTTTCTTTAGATGAGGTTCAATGTAAAGATCAACTGGAAATAGCAGATTCAAAGAACCCGACAACTGACACAAAGCCCGGAAACCTGGCGTATGTAATTTATACAAGTGGAACAACGGGACTTCCGAAAGGAGTAATGGTAGAACATCTGGGGGTAGCCAATCTTGTAACTCAATTTGCTGAAAGCCTTGGGTTGATTTCTAATGAATCTGACCGCAAAAACTGTCTTTGGTATGCCAATTATGTTTTTGATGCGCATGTAGCAGAACTTTTCCCTGTTATTACCCATGGTCATAGTATCTATCTGCTGGATAAAGAAAAACAAACTGATATTGTTGCATTGCAGCATTATATCAGTGAAAATGATATTTACCTTGCAACCATTCCTCCGGTACTTCTTACCAGAGATTATATTTTACCATTACAAAAATTAATGGTAGCCGGAGACGTGACCAATCCTCAGTTGATGGCCCTTTATCAGTCTGAAGGAGTGGATGTTATTAACGCCTACGGACCTACCGAGGGAACGGTATGCGCTACGCTACATGAGTACAAACAAGACAACAATCCGTTGAATATTGGGGGACCAATTGGAAATATGACTTCTTATGTACTGGATGAACATTTGCGTCCGGTTCCTGTTGGAGCAGTAGGAGAACTTTATATCGGTGGGGTCGGAATAACCAGAGGATATCTGAATCGTCCTGATCTTACGGCAGAACGTTTTATTATAAATCCTTTCCAAACTTCAGAAGAAAAAGCAAAAAGGCAAAACAATAGATTATATAAAACCGGAGATTTAGTACGCCAACTTTCAAATGGAGAGCTGGAATACATGGGAAGAAATGATTTTCAGGTAAAAATCCGTGGCTATAGAATCGAATTAGGAGAGATAGAAAATACTTTATTGGGATATTCAGGCATTCGTCAGGTTGCAGTATTAGCTAAAGAAAATAAAGTCGGATTGAAATATCTGGCCGCGTATTATGTTTCTGATTCTAAAATAGATACTCACCTGCTGACTGAATACGTATCGGAATCTTTACCGGAGTATATGGTTCCCGGAGTTTTTGTTCATTTAGAGACTTTACCGCTTACGATTAACGGAAAATTAGACAAAAAGCAGCTTCCGGAACCTAATTTCACAGGCAATAAAGATTATATAGCTCCACAAACCGAACTTCAGAACAGATTGTGCCACATTTACGGCAATGTATTGGGTATTGATGCTGAAACTATTGGTATTTATGATGATTTCTTCAGATTGGGAGGAGACAGCATTATCAGTATTCAGTTGGTAGGAAGAATCAGACAGCAGCTTGAAGTAAAGGTAAGTGTAAAAGAGGTATTCACATCCAGAACAGCAGCAGCACTGTCTTTGCTTATTGAAGAGAAGAGACAGAGTGAACAGACTCAGATTTCAGCAGAACAGGGGCTTCTTATAGGAGAAGTATCCCTACTTCCTGTTCAGGAATGGTTCTTTAGCCAGAAAGAACATGGATATCTGGGTGATTTCAATCATTGGAATCAGGCTTTCCTTGTCAATGTTCCTCAACTTGATCAGAAAGTACTGGAAGAATCTGTTCGATATTTGATCGAAAGACATGATGCATTCAGATTAAAGTTTGAAAGGAACAATAATAGCTATATTCAATCCTACGGAAATACTCAGATTCTCTCTTCTATCAAATATTTGAATGTTTCCAACCAGAATACAAAAGACCTGGCAAAAATCCTTACAGAATGGCAATCGGGGTTTGATATTGAACAAGGCCCGCTGTACCAGATAGGATACATCAGTGGATACGAGGATGGAAGTGCCAGACTTTATTTTGCGTTTCATCATTTGATTATTGATGCCGTAAGCTGGAGGATTATTACAGAAGATATAAAGAATATTTATCAATCTCTTGAAAAAGGAGATAGAGAAAAAGTTTTATCTCACAAGAAAGGAAGTAGTTATCGTCAATGGGTAGATGCTGTAAAAAATTATCGCTCTGAGGATACTGAATCCAGAGCCCAGGAATTATTGTACTGGAATACATGTGCAGATACTACAGAAGTTCTGAATAAAGCTTTAGATAGATTCATCATAAAAGATTCTTACCGCAGTAGTCTGATTTTAAATAAAGAAATAACTGAAGCTTTAATCCGAAATACTCATCATGTTTATCAGACTCAGATTAATGATCTGTTACTGTCTGCTTTGTCAATTTCTCTTTCAAAATTAACGGGAGAGGAGTCTCATGCTGTTGTTTTAGAAAGTCATGGTCGTGAAGACGTATTTCAGCATCTTGATATAACAGAAACGGTAGGATGGTTCACTACAATGTTCCCTTTACTTCTGAAAAACGGAAAAGGATTGACAGATACCATCGTTATGACCAAAGAATCTTTAAGAAAAGTTCCTCATAACGGAATTGGCTATGGTAGTCTTATAGGATATACGGAACGCGATCTGCCAAAGATTAGTTTCAATTATTTAGGACAGTTAGATCAGGAAGCAGGAGATAAAAGCTGGTTTATTTCCACTGAAGATGCAGGATCGGGGATCGGGAAAAATAATAGGGACAGCCATTACATTAGCATGAATGGTGCTGTTGTGGATGGACAATTACGTTTCGAAATTGCAGGCTACCTGACGGAGGAGCTGATTAATCAGTTTACAGAAGATTTTAAAACAAGTATTGAAGCGATTGTTGAAACCCTTTCTCAGGAAACACAAAGTTATCTTACCCCTTCAGATGTTGATGATGTAGTAGGCTTTGATCAACTGACAGAAATTCAAAAGCATGAAGAAATAGAAGGAATTTATCTTGCCAACAGTTTGCAGGAAGGGTTCGTGTATCATGCTTTGAATCAGGGAGAAAAAGACGATGCTTACAGAGTACAGCTATTATGGGATTATAATGCGGTTCTTGATATTGAAAACCTTAAGAAAGCCTGGCTGCTTACCCAAACGGCTTATCCTTCATTGAGGATGAGGTTCGACTGGAATGGAGAGATTGTTCAGGTTATTAATAAAAACGGAAATGTAGACTGGCGCTTTCAGGATATCAGTGAGATAACTGATTCTGCTCAGGAAGCATTGATTAAAGAAATTACCGCAAAAGACCGTTTTGAAGGATATGATCTTTCCAAAGGAGATCTTTTCAGAGTGTATCTTTTTAAACGTTCACAAAACCAATATACCTGTCTGTTCAGTAACCATCATGCGATCCTGGATGGATGGAGCATACCTGTTATTTTGAACAGTATTCATACGAATTACCTGAATCTTACTAAAGGCCAGGAGATTACTGTTATAAAGGACCGCGCTTATACAGATACCCAGAAATATCTTCGGGATCATAAAGAAACAGGCAGAAAGTTCTGGAATACTTATATGAAGTCTTTGGAAGATCATGAGGATTTAAGCGGATTAATTAAGGCATCTCAGAGACCTGTCGATTTAGGAACATATCGTCATATTCAAGATCCTCAACACATAAAAATGAGGATAACAGGGAATCAGTATGACTTGCTTAAAGCCTTTACAAAAACTCATGGATTAACCGTAAATGCTATATTACAATACCTGTGGCATCAACAGCTGAGAATCTATGGCGGGTTGAGTACAACAATTGTAGGAACAACAGTATCGGGACGAAGCTTACCGGTAGACGGAATAGAATGGTCTGCAGGACTATACATCAACACATTACCGTTAATCGTTACCCATGAGGAAGGACGAGTAATTGATCATATCAAAGAACTTCAGAACAGGATCAGTGATATTAATACCCATAGTGATATCAATCTGGCAGAACTTCACCATGATGGACGCAGAATTTTCAGCAGTTTATTTGTATTTGAAAATTATCCAGTACCAGAGGGAGAAGATCATAATGAACTTGGCTTTGTATTTAGAGACGCCGTGGAGAAACTGGATTATCCATTGGGAGTTGTGGCATTTGAAAGAGGAAATGAAATTTCATTTACCTTAAACTACGAAGGTTACCTGTTCGAAAAAGATACGATGGATCAATTGATTGAAGGAATGGAAATAATCCTGAATCAGATTATGGTCAATCAGGGTATAACTTCAGGTCAACTTTCTCTTTTAACGGAAAAAAAATATAAAAACCTTACAGAGGACTGGAATGATACCTGGAATTTTATTTCCACACAAAAGACCATTCATCAGTTATTTGAAGATCAGGTTTTAAAAACTCCGGATCATACTGCGCTGATATTTAAAGAAACACAGCTCTCTTACAAAGAGTTGAATGAGCAGGCTAATCGTTTAGCTAATTATCTTACAGGAAATTATAATATTAAGCCAGATGACCTGATACCACTTTGCCTGGATCGTTCCGAGTACATGCTTATTGCAATTCTTGCTGTAATGAAAGCAGGCGCAGCCTATGTACCGATAGATCCGTCATATCCTGCGGAAAGGATCCATCATATCCTGAAAGACACAAACCCTTTGCTTGTTCTTGCTCAGGAAAGTACAAGAGAGATTATATTTCAAAATTCAGAAGAACAAATAGATGTCCTGTCTCTTGATAGTTTGTCTTTCAGTACTACGCTTGCAAGGATGAACGCCAATAACCCAATTACTGTGGTTGGTGAGAAAAACCTTGCGTATGTGATCTATACCAGTGGAACAACAGGTATGCCTAAAGGGGTAATGATAGAGCATAAAGGTGCTGTTAATTTAATTCATGATCTCTATCCTCGTTACGGATTAAACAGTTCCGATGTTATTTTGCAGTTTGCCAACTATGTGTTTGATGCCTCTATAGAGCAGATGTTACTGGCTATATTAAATGGAAATACGTTGGTCTTTATAGAAAGCCAGAAGCTGTTACTTAATGAAGAGGTATTTGTAAAAACGTTGACAGATCATAACGTTTCTTATATCCACCTTACTCCGTCAGTATTGCAAAGTATTGATATCACTAAGGTGAAGAGCTTACGTATCCTAAACTCCGGAGGAGAGGCTTTGCCTACAGATTTACACAACAGATTAAAAGACAGATCATTCAGATTTGTCAATTCTTATGGTCCTACTGAGACTACCGTTACTTCGCTTGTTAATACCAATACCAAAGTAAATAATATTGGACGCGCTATCAGCAATACCAGTATTTATGTGCTTGATGATTATCATCGTCCGGTACCTGTAGGAGCTGTAGGAGAACTTTATATTGGTGGAGAAGGGGTAGCCAGAGGGTATCTGAACCGTTCCGAACTCACTTTAGAACGTTTTCTGGAAAATCCTTTTCAGACTGAAGAACAGAAAGAAAGAGGGGAAAACGGACGTATTTATAAAACAGGTGATTTGGTACGCTATCTGCCTTCCGGAGAGCTTGAATATATGGGAAGAAATGACTTCCAGGTGAAGATTCGTGGGTATAGAATAGAGCTGGGAGAGATTGAAAACAGACTTCAGGAATATCCGGAAGTGAGACAAACTGTTGTATTGACTAAAGAAAATAAAGCAGGTCTTACATATCTTGTCGCCTATTATGTTTCAGACTCTTCAATAGATTCTGGGGAGCTTACTTCGTTTTTATCCCAGACGTTGCCGGAGTATATGGTGCCTGCGACATTTGTACATCTGAATTTACTACCGTTAACCATCAATGGAAAACTGGACCGCAGAGGTCTGCCTGAACCTGAATTTACAACAGGATCGGATTATACAGCTCCTGAAAATGAGTTGCAAAAACAATTATGTCAGATCTATGCTCAGGTTCTCGGTCTCGATGCAGCCAATATTGGTATTCATGATGATTTCTTCAGATTAGGAGGAAACAGTATCATGGCAATTAAGCTTATCAGCAAGATGAAGCAAGTGCTTGATATCAGGGTAGAAGTAGCTGCCATTTTCAGTCATAAAACAATAGCTTCTTTATCTGAAGTGCTAGTTGATGGAACTCAACTTAAAGAGCAGGTTACAATCATCCCTGTAAAAGTAAGTGCTCCTGAAGAACAAAGATTATCATTTGCACAGGAAAGGCTTTGGTTCATTGAAACTTATGAAGGCGGAAGCAGTGCCTACAATATCCCAATGACGGCAATTCTGGATGAAAAAACAGATATTTCAGTATTGCAGAATGCCTTTGATGAAGTGGTTAAACGTCATGAAATCCTTCGTTCAGTGATTAAAACTACACAAGATGGGGTAGGCTATCAGGTGGTTACTGATCAACTGCCTGAATGGAACATGACGGAAGTAAGCACAAGAGAAGATTTAGAGGAAGCCATCAACAGATGTGCAAATAAAATCTTCCAACTAGAGATAGAAATTCCTATTCAGGTTAACATTTTCAGGTTTGAAAGCAGACATTATCTGTCAGCAGTCATTCATCATATTGCATTTGACGGATGGTCTACCGATATATTCCTTACAGAAATCCAGACGATCTATAAAGCACTTCTCAATAACGAAAAAGCGGAGGATCTTTCTGACGTAAAGGTTCAGTACAAAGACTTTGCTTTATGGCAGCGTGAATATCTTTCAGGGCAACGTCTGGAGCAGCAGATAAATTACTGGAAAGATCAGCTTGAAGATTTCCAGAATCTGGATCTTCCGACAGACTTCAGAAGACCTTCTCAAATTTCTTACGAAGGAGAAAATCTATATTTCAGCTTGGATGAAGAACAGAGTGAAAAGCTGAGAGCTTTATCCAAAAATCTTGAAATAAGCCTGTATTCTCTTATGCTGGGAGGGTATTATCTGATGCTTTCCGCTTATTCAGGGCAGGATGATATTGTGGTAGGAGGTCCTATTGCCAACCGTCATCATGCAGGTCTGGAAGACATTATAGGATTCTTTGTCAATACATTGGCGTTGAGAGAAAAACTGGACTCTAAGCAAAACCTTAAAGATTTCCTCCTGCAGGTTTCAAAATCAGTGACCGATGCTCAGTCTCATCAGGATCTGCCATTTGAAAAATTAGTAGAAGAACTTGGAATAGAACAGGATACCTCAAGACACCCTGTTTTCCAGGTGATGTTTGGGCTTCAGAATTTTGGAGGTAATTCCTCTTCTCAAAATAGCCAGAATAGCCTGTTTTATCCTTTTGATGGGGAAATAGATTATCAGGTGGCTAAATTTGACCTGACGACGATGATTGATGATGGCGGAGTTGAGATTAAAGGAATGTTCAACTATGCTAAAGCCATTTTCTCAAAAGAAACGGTAAGCAATATGATCCGTTCCTATGAGTTTTTACTGGAACAAATGACAGAAATTGAAGATCCGGGAGAAATTACCCTTGCTGATATAAACCTCGTCACTCAAGATCAGTATAAAAAATTAACAGAAGATTGGAATGCAACCTATAAAGAATATCCATCAGAAATAACAATTCATCAGCTTTTTGAAAATCAGGTAAAAAATATTCCTGATCAGACAGCACTGGTCTATCATAATACCAGATTCTCTTATCAGGAATTAAATCAGAAAGCCAATCAGCTGGCTCATTATCTTATTGAAAATTACGGGCTTCAACCTGATGATCTGGTTCCTATTTGTTTAGAACGGTCTGAAAATATATTGATCGCTATACTTGCCATCTTAAAATCCGGAGCAGCCTATGTTCCGATGGACCCTTCTTATCCTTCAGACAGAATACAGCATATTTTGAATGATACCGAGGCAAAACTGGTGATCGGACAGGAAAGTACAGCAGAAAAACTGGAAAATACGTATGTTGAGGTTCTTGCTTTAGACAATATCAACCTTAAAGCAAAACTTGAAATAGCATCAACTGAAAACCCTGTTACACAAGTAGGTGCAGATAATCTTGCTTATGTGATCTACACCAGTGGAACCACAGGCTTACCGAAAGGAGTAATGATTGAACATTCAGGGGTGATAAACCTCATTGAATCAATGATAAAGGTTCATCTACTTCAAGAATACCAGGAGGTAGGATGCTACTCAAACTACGTATTTGATGCCTTTGTATATGAAGCATTTCCTGTATTATGTAATGGAAATACTTTGTGGTTATATAGCAATGATCTCAGAACATCTGTTGGTGAACTTAATGACTATATCAAAAAAAATAATATCGAAGTTTCATTTATTCCGCCTGTTCTGCTAAGAGAAGTTGTAGAGCATGGAACTAATCTGAAACTCATATTTGCCGGGGGAGAGAGCTTCCCTGCTTTAGATAAAAATATTGGCGATATTATCCTTGTAAATGAATACGGTCCTACAGAAGGAACTGTCTGTGCGACACTTCATTATTATAAAGAAGATAGAAATCCATTGAACATCGGTGGCCCAATTCAAAATACCTTTGTATATGTTCTTGATGAGCAAAATCGCCTGGCTCCTGTAGGTACTGTAGGTGAATTGTATATTGGAGGAGCTGGGATCGCAAGAGGCTATCTGAACCGCCCTGAATTAACAGAAGAACGTTTTGTTTCAAATCCTTTCCAAACAATTATTCAGAAAGAAAGAGGAGAGAACAGCCGTTTATACAGAACCGGAGATTTAGTACGCTGGTTACCCAATGGAGAACTGGAATATGTAGGTAGAAATGACTTCCAGGTGAAAATCCGTGGCTATCGTATCGAATTAGGGGAGATTGAAAATACACTGTTAGGGTATTCTGAAATTCGCCAGGTCGCTATATTAGCCAAAGAAAACAAGTCCGGATTGAAATATCTGGCAGCGTATTATGTTTCGGATTCACCTATAGATTCAGAATTGCTTTCAGAATATTTGTCAACATCCCTTCCTGACTATATGGTTCCTAATGCTTTTGTTCATTTAACTGCTTTACCGGTAACCATCAACGGGAAATTAGACAGAAAAGCATTGCCTGAACCGGATTTTACAGGCAGTAAAGAATACACGGCTCCGGAAACAACCCTTCAGAAACAGCTTTGTAAGGTTTATGGAGAAGTATTAGGATTGGATGTAGACACCATCAGTATTCACGATGATTTCTTCAGACTGGGTGGAAACAGTATCATGGCCATCAAGTTAATCAGTAAGATTAAACAGGCACTACAGATACAGGTAGAGGTTTCTAAGATATTCAATCATAAAACCATTGCTCTATTATCAACTGTTTTATCGGATGAAAACCATAGCAATGAACAGGTTACGATTACCCCTGTAAACGTTAACACTTCTGAAGAACAGAGCTTATCCTTTGCCCAGGAAAGATTGTGGTTTATTGAAAATTACGAAGGCGGAACCAGCGCCTATAATATTCCAATGGCCTTCCTTCTGGATCAAAAAACAGATATTGAAAGCCTTTGTAAAGCTCTGGATGTTATTGTAATGCGTCATGAAGTACTTCGTTCAGTCATTCGTATGACGGACGAAGGAAAAGGCTGGCAATTGGTTATGAATGATATTCCTGCTATTCATCAATATGAGGTGAAAACAATGCAGGAACTTGAAGAAAAAGTGAGCCGTGTAGCCAATAAAATTTTCAATTTGGAAGAAGAACTGCCTATAGATATTAATATCTTCAAACTTGAAGAAAATTACTATTTATCAGTAGTGATTCACCATATTGCATTTGACGGATGGTCCACAGATATCTTCTTAAAAGAATTAATCAGTATTTACAATACCATTAAAGAAGGTAAACCACATGAATTACCTGCATTAAAGATCCAATACAAGGATTTTGCATTATGGCAGCGTAATTATCTTACCGGAGAAAAACTTGATCAACAAATCGGTTACTGGAAAGATAAACTCAGCGGATTCCAGAATCTTGACCTGGCTACAGATTTCAAGAGACCGGCTCAAATATCTTACGAAGGAGAAAATATCTATTTTAGTCTTGATGCAGAGCAAACCAAAAAGCTAAAAAATCTGTCAAAAGATCTTGGAGTAAGCTTGTATAGTATTTTGTTAGGTGGATATTACTTAACACTTTCAGCTTATTCCGGGCAGGATGATATTATTGTAGGAAGTCCTATTGCAAACCGTCACCATGCAGGGCTTGAAGATATGATCGGGTTCTTTGTCAATACACTGGCACTCAGAGAAACTATTGATCCGAATCAGCAGATAAAAGACTTTATTTTACAGGTTGCTCAGTCAGTAACGGAAGCACAGTCTTATCAGGACCTTCCTTTTGAAAAATTAGTGGAAGAACTTGGTGTTGAGAAAGATACTTCAAGGCACCCTGTATTCCAGGTGATGTTTGGGCTTCAGAGTTTTGGAGAAGACGTTTCTCAACCGGAAAATGAAACCACATTGCTCCATCCTTTCAATGGAAATATTGATTATCAGGTAGCTAAGTTTGATCTGACGACGATGATTAACGATATCGGCCATAGTTTACAGGGAATGTTCAACTATGCGAAATCTGTTTTCTCAAAAGAATCCGTTCAGAATATGCTGAATACGTATCTGTTCCTGCTTGGTCAGATCGCAGAAATCAATGATATAGAAAGCCTTGCTATATCCGAACTGGATTTAATTTCTGAAGAACAGAATACAGCAGTTTCCAAATTATGGTCTTCGGGAGTTCATTATCCGAGTGATACAACTATTCATCAATTGTTTGAAACCCAGGTTGAAAGAACACCAGATCATACAGCCATTGTTTACCAGGACATTAGATTATCTT
>NZ_PPED02000004.1:0-588380 GCF_002899825.2 Chryseobacterium phosphatilyticum | reverse complement strand
GTTTCCAAATTATGGTCTTCGGGAGTTCATTATCCGAGTGATACAACTATTCATCAATTGTTTGAAACCCAGGTTGAAAGAACACCAGATCATACAGCCATTGTTTACCAGGACATTAGATTATCTTATCGTGAGTTAAATGAACGTTCCAATCGTTTGGCAAATTATCTTATCAAAACGTATGATATTCAGCCGGATGATCTTATTCCTTTATGTCTGGAGCGTTCCGAAGAAATGCTTGTGGCTATTCTGGCTGTGTTAAAATCCGGTGGAGCTTATGTACCAATGGATCCATCATATCCTTCTGATAGAATTAAACACATTCTGACAGATACAGGTGCAAAAATTGTCATTACACAGCTAGGCTCTGAGCTTAATGTTCTTGAAGCTTGCGGAGAGACCACTTCCATGCTTATTTTGAAAGATCCGGAGCTGGAAACTGTTCTTGAAAACAGTAGCATTGAAAACCCTGTTACTTCCGTAGAATCCTCACATCTGGCCTATGTAATCTACACCAGTGGAACCACAGGAATGCCAAAAGGAGTACTACAGGAACACCGTAATGTAGCCCGTTTGTTCAGTGCTACCGATCACTGGTATCAGTTTAATGACAAAGACGTTTGGAGCTTATTCCATTCCTATGTCTTTGACTTCAGTGTATGGGAAATCTGGGGAGCCTTATTCTATGGTGGAAAATTATTAGTTCCATCCTCTGAACAGACCAAAGACACCAATTTATTCTTCAGCTTATGTTTAGAAGAAGGCTTAACGGTATTAAACCAAACTCCAACTGCCTTCTACCAGTTTATTGATACCGCACTTCAGAGAGAAGAACAGTTAAGCAGTCTTCGCTATGTGATCTTCGGAGGAGAAGCCTTAAATCTTGCCTCTTTAAAACCTTGGTATGAGCGTTATCATTCTGCACCAACACTCATCAATATGTATGGAATTACTGAGACCACCGTCCATGTAACCTACAAGAAATTGAGCGCAGACGACTTGGATAAAGCCTCATTAATTGGGGAGAATATTCCGGATCAGGGCATGTATATCCTAGATAAACACCTTCGAGCCGTTCCGGTAGGAGCAGTAGGAGAATTGTATGTAGGCGGAGCCGGAATAGCAAGAGGCTATCTGAATCGTGAAGAACTTACCGCCGAACGTTTCATCAGCAATCCTTTCCAGACCTTGGAAGAGAAAGAGCAGGGAACGAATGGAGTCCTATACAAAACCGGAGATTTAGTCCGCTATCTTGCTGATGGCGAACTGGAATATATTGGAAGAAATGACTTCCAGGTGAAGATCCGGGGCTATAGAATTGAATTAGGTGAAATAGAAAACAGACTTCAGGAATACCCGGAAGTAAAACAAGCTGTGGTTCTGGCCAAAGAAAATAAAGCCGGATTGAAATACCTTGTTGGATACTATATCTCAGAAAAAGCAAATGAAGTAAACGATCTTACCACATTCTTATCAGAGGTGTTACCAGAATATATGGTTCCTGCAGCGTTTGTTCACTTAACCTCATTACCATTAACCATCAATGGAAAATTAGACAGAAGAGCCTTACCAGAACCTGAATTTACAGGAGGCAGAGAATACACAGCCCCTGAGACTGAATTACAGGAGAAGTTATGTCAGATCTATGGAGAAGTTCTTGGATTAGACGCTTCTGGTATTGGTATTCATGATGATTTCTTCAGATTAGGAGGTGACAGTATTATCAGTATTCAGTTGGTAAGCAGAATCAGACAAAGACTTGATATCAGAGTAAGTGTTAAAGATATTTTTACAACCCGTTCAGTCTTAAAACTTTCCGAATTAATGGAAAGCAAAGCCAAAGAAGAGCAAACTCAGATTCTGACGGAACAAGGCCAGCTTACCGGAAGTTTGTCATTTCTACCTATTCAGGAATGGTTCTTCAATTTGGTTGAGGAAGGATATGTAGGAGATCTTAATTACTGGAACCAATCTTTCCTGATTACTGTTCCTGAGCTTAATACAGAAGTACTGAAACAAAGTATAAAGCTGTTGATTGAAAAGCATGATGCCTTCAGAATCTATTATCCAAAAGAAAATAATACATACACTCAACAGTACGGAATAGAATATATACCGGAAATTAAAGATCTTGATGTTTCAGGAATGTCATCAGAAGAAATTTCCAAAGTATTCACAGAATGGCAGTCTCATTTTGATATTGTAAACAGACCTTTATTCCAGATTGGATATGCTCACGGATACGAAGACGGAAGTGCAAGAATCTTTTTTGCATTGCACCATTTGATTATTGATGCCGTAAGCTGGAGAATTATTACAGAAGACCTGAAAAATATATATCAGAATCTGGAAAAAGGAAACGAACCTGAAGCCTACGTAAAAGGAAGCAGCTACCGCCAATGGACTGAAGCTGTAAAAGGATATCTTCTTGATAACCCTGAAGCCAGAACTAAAGAACTTGCTTACTGGACTTATACTGCCGGAAATGTTGCAAAAAACAATGATATTTTAACGGAAGTATCTTCTGAGGAGTATCATTTTGCGAATCTTAGTCTTGAAGAAAGCTATACAGAGAAGCTGATCAGAGAGATTCATCATGTATATCATACACAGATTAATGATATCTTATTATCTGCCCTTGCTTCTGCGCTTTCAGACCTTACCGGAACATCAGGACATGCCGTTCTCCTGGAAGGTCATGGCCGTGAAGAAGTATTCAATAACCTGGATATTACAGAAACAGTGGGATGGTTTACTTCTATGTATCCATTGCTGTTGCAGACCGGAAAAGACGTAAAAGATACTGTTGTTGTAACCAAAGAATCGCTGAGAAGCATTCCAAACAATGGAGTTGGATATGGCAGTCTTGTTGGATATACCGAACAGGCACTTCCAAAAATCAGCTTCAACTATCTTGGGCAGCTTGACCAGGAAGAAAGTACAGGAGAGAAAACCTGGTATATTTCAGGCGAAAACAGCGGAAACTCCATGGGTGATAAAAACCGTGACAGCTATATCATTAGCGTCAACGGAGCCATTGCTGACGGTCAGCTTCGCTTTGGAATCTCAGGGTATCTTTCACAGGATCAGATAGATCTGCTTACTCAAAAATTTGAAGAGTATATAAAACAAATTGTTGATGAATTAACAGCAGAACAAAAAACCTGGTTGACACCATCAGATACAGAGAATATCGTTGGTAAAGATCAGTTGATGTATATTCAGGAATCCGGAGCTGTGGAAGGTGTATATCTTGCCAACAGTTTACAGGAAGGATTTGTATATCATGCATTGAATCAGGGAGATACTGATGATGCCTACCGTGTACAACTGGTATGGGATTATCTTTCTGAAATGAATCTTGATAGATTGAAAGAAGCATGGGTATATACTCAAAATCAGCTTCCTACATTAAGACTAAGATTTGACTGGAGTGAAGAAATTGTTCAGATCATCGATCAAAAAGGAAGTCTTGACTGGCGTTATCACGATCTGAGCAAGATGAACAAAGATCAGCAGGAAGAATTGATTTCTGAACTGACTCATAAAGACCGTTTTGAAGTATATGATCTTGCAAAAGGAAGTCTTTTCAGAATAAACCTGTTCAAACGTTCAGAGCAGCATTACACCTGTCTTTTCAGTAATCATCACGCCATTCTTGATGGATGGAGTATGCCTATATTCCTGACCCTTATTCATGAAGCTTATTTAAAACTGATTAAAAATCAGGAGCTTTCTCCGGCACCGGATGAAGCGTACGCAGAAGCCCAAAAGTATCTTCAGAACCATAAAGATGCTAATGCGGACTTCTGGAAAGACTATATGGGACTTCTCGAAGACCGTGAAGATATCAGTGGCTGGATTAAAGAATCTAAGAAACAGATTGACCTTTCAGAATACAAACAGATTGTAGATCACCGCTCGATCAAAATGTCGATTGTGGGTGAACAATATGAGCAATTGAAGAAGTTTACAGCAAAGAACGGATTTACCATCAATGCCGTACTTCAATATCTGTGGCATAAACAATTGGCGATTTACAGCGGAACACAGTCTACGGTGGTTGGAACTACGGTTTCCGGAAGAAGTATACCGGTAGATGGCATTGAATCTTCAGTTGGTTTGTATATCAATACCTTACCACTGATTGTAAGCCATACAGAAGGTAAAGTAGCTGATATTATTTCAGAAATTCAGAACAGAATCAGTGAGCTTAATACCCATAGTAGTGTAAACCTGGCAAGTCTTCAGCATGACGGGCGTAGAATTTTCAGCAGCTTATTTGTGTATGAAAATTACCCGGCTCCAAAAGGAGATGAGGATAATGAGTTATCATTTGTCTTCAAAGGTTCGGTAGAGCGTCTGGATTATCCGTTGGGAATAGTAGCTTATGAAGCTGGTGATGAGATATGGCTGAATATCAGCTATGAAGGCTATCTGTTTGAGGAAGCCATGATTCAGCAATTAATCAGTGGGATGAACACTGTTTTGGATCAAATCCTTGAAAATTCAGAAATTTCATCTGAGCAGTTATCTTATCTTACTCAGGAAGAATATAAAACGGTTTCCAAATTATGGTCTTCGGGAGTTCATTATCCGAGTGATACAACTATTCATCAATTGTTTGAAACCCAGGTTGAAAGAACACCAGATCATACAGCCATTGTTTACCAGGACATTAGATTATCTTATCGTGAGTTAAATGAACGTTCCAATCGTTTGGCAAATTATCTTATCAAAACGTATGATATTCAGCCGGATGATCTTATTCCTTTATGTCTGGAGCGTTCCGAAGAAATGCTTGTGGCTATTCTGGCTGTGTTAAAATCCGGTGGAGCTTATGTACCAATGGATCCATCATATCCTTCTGATAGAATTAAACACATTCTGACAGATACAGGTGCAAAAATTGTCATTACACAGCTAGGCTCTGAGCTTAATGTTCTTGAAGCTTGCGGAGAGACCACTTCCATGCTTATTTTGAAAGATCCGGAGCTGGAAACTGTTCTTGAAAACAGTAGCATTGAAAACCCTGTTACTTCCGTAGAATCCTCACATCTGGCCTATGTAATCTACACCAGTGGAACCACAGGAATGCCAAAAGGAGTACTACAGGAACACCGTAATGTAGCCCGTTTGTTCAGTGCTACCGATCACTGGTATCAGTTTAATGACAAAGACGTTTGGAGCTTATTCCATTCCTATGTCTTTGACTTCAGTGTATGGGAAATCTGGGGAGCCTTATTCTATGGTGGAAAATTATTAGTTCCATCCTCTGAACAGACCAAAGACACCAATTTATTCTTCAGCTTATGTTTAGAAGAAGGCTTAACGGTATTAAACCAAACTCCAACTGCCTTCTACCAGTTTATTGATACCGCACTTCAGAGAGAAGAACAGTTAAGCAGTCTTCGCTATGTGATCTTCGGAGGAGAAGCCTTAAATCTTGCCTCTTTAAAACCTTGGTATGAGCGTTATCATTCTGCACCAACACTCATCAATATGTATGGAATTACTGAGACCACCGTCCATGTAACCTACAAGAAATTGAGCGCAGACGACTTGGATAAAGCCTCATTAATTGGGGAGAATATTCCGGATCAGGGCATGTATATCCTAGATAAACACCTTCGAGCCGTTCCGGTAGGAGCAGTAGGAGAATTGTATGTAGGCGGAGCCGGAATAGCAAGAGGCTATCTGAATCGTGAAGAACTTACCGCCGAACGTTTCATCAGCAATCCTTTCCAGACCTTGGAAGAGAAAGAGCAGGGAACGAATGGAGTCCTATACAAAACCGGAGATTTAGTCCGCTATCTTGCTGATGGCGAACTGGAATATATTGGAAGAAATGACTTCCAGGTGAAGATCCGGGGCTATAGAATTGAATTAGGTGAAATAGAAAACAGACTTCAGGAATACCCGGAAGTAAAACAAGCTGTGGTTCTGGCCAAAGAAAATAAAGCCGGATTGAAATACCTTGTTGGATACTATATCTCAGAAAAAGCAAATGAAGTAAACGATCTTACCACATTCTTATCAGAGGTGTTACCAGAATATATGGTTCCTGCAGCGTTTGTTCACTTAACCTCATTACCATTAACCATCAATGGAAAATTAGACAGAAGAGCCTTACCAGAACCTGAATTTACAGGAGGCAGAGAATACACAGCCCCTGAGACTGAATTACAGGAGAAGTTATGTCAGATCTATGGAGAAGTTCTTGGATTAGACGCTTCTGGTATTGGTATTCATGATGATTTCTTCAGTCTTGGAGGAAATAGTATTATGGCCATCAAATTAATAAGCTCCATCAAACGAACTCTGGATACGCAGGTTGGGGTAGCCGTAATATTTGGCCATAAAACAGTAGCCTCACTTTCAGAAGCATTAAATGATCAAAATAATATTGATGAACAGGTTACAATTGCACCAGTAAAAGTAAATACCCCTGAAGAGCAAAAATTATCTTTTGCCCAGGAAAGACTTTGGTTTATTGAAACTTATGAAGGAGGAAGCAGTGCCTATAACATTCCTATGACTGTCCGTTTGAATGAAAAAACAGATCTTTCAGTAATAGGAAAGGCGCTCGAAACCATTGTAATACGACATGAAGTATTACGAACCATTATCCGTTCAACCGACGAAGGAAAAGGATATCAGTTGATTCTTGACCAGATTCCGGCTATTCATTTACACGAGGTAAATACAAAAGAGGAGCTGGACAGAGAAATCAACAGAGTTTCCAATAAAATATTCCGTCTGGATGAAGAACTTCCTATAGAAATTAGCATTTTTAGGTTAGGAGACCACCATCATTTGTCAGTTGTGATTCATCACATTGCATTTGATGGTTGGTCAACGGATATTTTCTTAAAAGAAATACAAACAATTTACAATGCCCTTATCAAGGGAGAAGAACCTCAACTTCCTGAAGTTAAGGTACAATATAAAGACTTTGCATTATGGCAGAGAGATTACCTTTCCGGAGAAAGACTTGATCGTCAGGTAGACTATTGGAAAACAAAACTGGATGATTTCCAGACCCTGAACCTGCCTGTAGATTATAAGAGACCCAACCAGGTTTCTTATGATGGAGAAACCATCCATTTTGTACTGTCTCCGAAACTAGCCCAGGGTCTGAGAAAAACATCTAAAGACTTGGGTGTAAGTTTATACAGTTTGATGCTTGGGGGGTATTATCTGATGCTGTCTGCTTATTCCGGTCAGGATGATATTGTAGTAGGAAGCCCTATTGCCAACAGGCACCATGCAGGTCTTGAGGATATGATTGGGTTCTTTGTGAACACATTGGCCTTAAGAGAAACCATTGATGCAGAGCAAAATATTGAAGACTTTATTCTTCAGATCGCTCAGTCTGTAATCGAAGCACAGTCTCATCAGGATTTGCCTTTCGAAAAATTGGTTGAAGAATTGGGGGTAGAGCAAGATATGTCCCGACATCCTGTATTCCAGGTAATGTTTGGCCTTCAAAGCTTTGGTAGAAATACTGATGATGCAGAAGTGCTGTTCCATCCTTATGAAGGAGACACAGATTATCAGGTGGCAAAATTTGATCTGAGCACCATGATTGATGATGGCGAAGAAACTATCCAGGGAATGTTCAATTATGCCAAGGCAATTTTCGCAAGAGAAACGGTTAAGAATATGATAGATTCTTATCTGTATCTGCTTGAACAGGCTTTTGGTAATGATGTGAATCTGGAAACAACCAAACTATCTGACCTTCGTTTAATAACAGAAGATACCGGTAAAAAAATGATGGAAGAATGGAATGCAACAGAAGTATTTTATCCTTCTGATATAACCATTCACAAGTTATTTGAAAAACAGGTTGCAAAAACTCCGAATCAGATTGCAGTAGTATATCAGGACGTAAGACTGTCTTACCGTGAGCTTAATGAACGTGCTAACCGCTTGGCGAATCATCTTATTGAAACGTATGGTCTTCAGCCGGATGATATTGTCCCGCTATGCCTGAATCGTTCTGAGCAAATGCTTATTGCCATCTTAGCGGTATTAAAATCCGGAGCAGCTTATGTGCCGATGGATCCTTCCTATCCAGCAGACAGAATAGAACATATTCTTCAGGATACAGTAGCAAAAATTATTTTGGCAGAAGAAAATACAGCAGAAAAAGTAAAAAATACATCAGTAGAAGTTATTTCCCTGGATACAATCGCTGTCCGTGCTATTCTTGAAATGGGATCTGCAGAAAATCCTGTAACGGAAGTGAAACCTGAGAATCTTGCTTATGTAATTTATACCAGCGGTACAACAGGACTTCCAAAAGGAGTAATGATTGAACATAAAAGTGTAGCCAACTTAATAGAGCAGGAAGCCAAAGAATTTGGTCTGAAATCAGACTCTGTTCATAAAAACTGCCTGTGGTACGCTAACTATGTATTCGATGCGCACGTTTGGGAATTATATCCGTCCATTACCCATGGACACAGCATTTACATCCTGGATAAAGATAAACAAACGGATCTTGTTGCCTTACAGCAGTATATAGATGAAAATAAAATCAGCATAGCAACCATACCACCGGTACTTCTTACCAAAGATCACATTCTTCCTTTAGAAAAAATGGTGGTGGCAGGAGATGTTACCAATCCTCAGGTCATGAAGCTGTACAAAGAACATGGGGTTGATCTGATCAACGCCTATGGACCTACAGAAAGTACAGTCTGTGCCACTTTACACCATTATAATGAAGATGGAAATCCGTTGAATATCGGAGGTGCTATTGGTAATATGACGGTGTATGTTCTGGATGATTATCAACGTCCTGTACCTGTAGGTGCAGCCGGAGAGCTTTATATCGGCGGAGCAGGTATTGCCAGAGGCTATCTGAACCGCCCTGAACTGACAGAAGAACGTTTTATTTCCAATCCTTTCCAAACTTCTGAACAACACGTAAAAGGAGAGAATGGAAAGTTGTATAAAACCGGAGACCTAGTACGCTGGTTACCAAACGGAGAATTGGAGTATATCGGAAGAAATGACTTCCAGGTGAAAATCCGTGGCTATCGTATCGAATTAGGAGAGATTGAAAATACCTTACTAAGCTATCCTGGTATCCATCAGGTTGCTGTAATAGCCAAAGAAAATAAATCTGGGGTTAAATACCTGGCGGGATATTATGTTGCTGATCAGGTGATTGATTCTGTACTTCTTTCAGAATATCTGTTTGAAACGCTTCCAGAGTATATGATTCCCGGAGCTTTTGTTCATTTAACCGCTTTACCATTAACCATTAATGGAAAACTGGATAAGAGAGCTTTACCGGAACCTGATTTTACAGGTAATAAAGAATACTCTGCACCAGAAACTGCACTTCAGAAGAGCCTTGTTGAAATTTATGGAGAAGTACTGGGAATCAATGCCGAAAGTATCAGTATTCATGATGATTTCTTCAGATTAGGAGGGGATAGTATCATCAGTATTCAGCTGGTAGGAAAAATAAAGCAGCGCCTGGAGGTACGCCTAAGTGTGAAAGAAATATTCTCCTCAAGAACTACAGCAGCATTGGCGATTTTGATGGAAGAGAAAAAGTCAGGAACAGAAGTTGAGATCCTTACAGAACAGGGAATTCTTACCGGCAAAGTTCCTCTTTTACCTGTTCAGGAGTGGTTCTTTAGCGAGAAAGAAAAAGGGTACCTGGCGGATTCAAACCATTGGAATCAGGCTTTCTTGATTAATGTTCCGGAACTGGATCGTAGTCTTTTAGAAAAAAGTATTGAGCTACTGATTGAAAAACATGATGCTTTCAGGTTATATTATCCTCTTGAAAATGGAAATTATAGCCAATATTATGGTGACCAAAAAACCGGAGTAAAAATCAATGATCTTGACGCTTCCAAAGTAAGTCAGAAAGAACTTTCTGAAATATTTACTACATGGCAGGAGCAGTTTGAAATTGAAAAAGGACCACTTTACAATATCGGCTACATCACAGGATATCAGGATAAAACCGCAAGAATTTTCTTTGCTTTCCACCACCTTATCATTGATACTGTGAGCTGGAGGATTATTCTTGAAGATCTCAGAAGCATCTATCAGACGCTTGAAAAAGGAGAAGATTATCAGATTAAGAAAGGCAGCAGCTACCGCCAATGGGTACAGGCTATTAAAAATTATAAATCTGAAGATGCTGAATCCAGAGATAAAGAACTGGCTTATTGGAATAGAATAACTTCTCAGGTAGACCAAAGTAATCAGACCCTTGAAGAAATTTCCGGTACTGAATACCATCATGATATCCTTCTTCTGGATCAGAGTACTACTGAAAAACTGATTAGAGGAAGCCATCACGTGTATCATACTGAAATCAATGATCTGTTATTGGCAGCATTGTCATCAGTACTCACAGATTTCACGGGAGCATCCCGACATGCTATTGTATTAGAAGGACATGGCCGTGAAGATGTATTCACTAATCTGGATATTACGGAAACGGTAGGCTGGTTTACTTCAATGTATCCGCTATTACTAACAACTGGAGCAAATGCGAGCGATACAGTAATATTGGCCAAAGAAGCCTTAAGAGAAATTCCGGACCACGGTATCGGCTATGGAGGTCTTGTAGGCTATACTAACCATGAACTTCCGAAGATTGGATTCAATTATCTTGGACAGCTAGATCAGGAAGATCATTCAGGTGAAAAAACATGGTCTATTGCAGCAGAAGATACTGGTCTTTCAATAGGAAAAAAGAACAGAGACAGCCATATTATCAGTATTAATGGTGGAGTATTAAAAGGACAGCTTCGTTTCAGTCTTTCAGGATATCTCACTCAACAACAGGTAGAACAGCTTGCTCAATCTTTTAAAGAGCAGATTATTCATGTGGTGGAAGAGCTTTCTCAAAATATCCGCAGCTTCCTTACCCGTTCGGATATTGATTATATCATAGAAGATAAGCAACTCTTATCAGTTCAGGAATCAGCAGAGGTTGAGAAAATATATCTGGCGAACAGTCTTCAGGAAGGATTTGTATATCATGCATTGAATCAGGGTGATACGGATGATGCGTATCGCGTACAGCTGCTATGGGATTATCTTTCCGATATGAAAGTGGAGGCTCTTAAAGAAGCATGGGCTTATACTCAGCAACAATTTCCGGCCCTGAGACTTAGATTTGACTGGAACGGAGAAATCATCCAGATCATTGATAAAAAAGGAACCTTAGACTGGCGTTATCAGGATCTGAGTACCATGAATGAAGAAGAGAAGGAGAAATGGATCAGAGAAGCGACTCAAAAAGATAGATTTGAAGTATATGATTTATCAAAAGGAGGATTATTCAGAGTATATCTGTTTAAACGTTCTGAGAAACATTATACCTGTCTTTTCAGCAATCACCATGCGGTATTGGATGGGTGGAGTATGCCTATCATACTGACCAGTATTCATGATACCTATCTGAAATTAACCAAAAAACAGGATCTGAATATTGTTACAGATCATGCTTATATCAAAACCCAGGAATATCTTCAGCAGCACAAAGAGGGCAGCCGAAGCTTCTGGAATGCTTATATGAACCTTCTCGAAGACCGTGAAGACCTTAGCAGCCTGCTTAAAGAATCCCACAAACATATTGATTTGGGAACGTATCGTCAGATTAAAGATCATCAGGCTGTAAAAATGACGATCATTGAAGAGGAATATCAGCAACTGAAAAAATTTACTACTGAAAACGGTCTTACGATTAATGCGGTACTGCAATATCTATGGCATAATCAGTTAAGTGTATATGGTGGTGTTGAAACTACCGTTGTAGGAACAACCGTATCCGGACGAAGTCTTCCAGTAGATGATATAGAATCTTCAGCGGGTCTCTTTATCAATACACTTCCGTTAATTGTACAGCATACTGAAAGTAAAGTGGTGGATATCATTTCTGATATTCAACAGAGAATCAGTGAACTGAATACCCATAGTGATGTCAACCTTGCAGAACTTCACCAGGATGCAAGACGTATTTTCAGCAGCTTATTTGTCTATGAAAACTATCCGGTACCACAAGGCGGAGATGATAACAATGAATTAGGATTTGTTTTCAAAGATTCAGTTGAAAAACTGGATTATCCACTAGGAATTATGGCATTTGAGCAGGGAGAAAGTGTAACCCTGAAAATCAATTATGAAGGCGTTCTTTTTGAACAGCATACCATGGAACAGCTGATTGATGGAATGAAAACGGTTCTTGCCCAAATTCTTGAAAACTGGACAATTAGTTCTAATAAATTTTCACATGTTTCTGATAATCAGTTTAAGCTAATGGAAGGATGGAATGCTGTAGAATCTTATTATCCTTCTCATCAAACCATTCATCAGTTGTTTGAAGAACAGGTTGTTAAAGCTCCGGACGCTCCTGCTTTGGTGTATCAGGATGTTGTATTAAGCTACAGAGAACTGAACGAAAGATCAAATCGTTTGGCTAATTACCTGCTCAAAACATACGATCTTCAACCAGATAGCCTGGTGCCGTTATTCCTGGAACGATCTGAGCATATGATTATTGCTATTCTGGCTGTGCTGAAGGCCGGAGCAGCTTATGTACCAATGGATCCCTCTTATCCCGTGGAAAGAATAGAACATATTCTTCAGGATACCGGAGCACAGGTGGTAATCGGACAGGAAAGTACAATAGAAAAACTGCAAAGTCTGGAGACTTCGGTTCTTTCTTTAGATAATGCAGTATTCCAGGTAATTATCAGAAGAATGTCTCCAGAAAATCCTGTTACTCATGTTGATTCATCAAATCTGGCTTATGTAATCTTTACCAGTGGTACTACCGGTATGCCTAAAGGGGTCATGATTGAACACAGAAATGTAATGAATCTTATTCAGCAAGAGGCAAAAGAGTTTGGCTTAATCCATGATTCTGACTTGCCTTTAAGACAAAAGAACTGTCTGTGGTATGCCAATTATGTATTTGATGCCCATATTTGGGAGCTATATCCGGCGATTACTCATGGTCATCGTATTTATTTACTGGATGCTGAAAAACGGATTGACCTTTCTGCATTGCAGCAATATATTAAAGAAAATACCATCAGTATAGCAACAATACCACCAGTGCTCTTAACAAGTGAATTTATACTTCCTTTAGAAAAGCTTGTGGTGGCTGGTGACGTAACCAATCCACAGATCATGTCTCTTTATAAAGCTAATGGAGTAGATCTTATCAATGCATACGGCCCTACAGAAACGACTGTATGTGCAACGCTGCATCACTATAATGAGGATGAAAACCCGGTAAACATAGGTGGCCCGATTGGTAATATGACCATCTATGTTTTGGATCAGTACCAACGTCCTGTTCCGGTAGGTGCCGTGGGAGAATTGTATGTTGGTGGAGCAGGTATTGCAAGAGGTTATCTGAACAGACCGGATTTGACAGAAGAACGTTTTATTTCCAATCCATTCCAAACATTGGCGCAGAGGGAAAAAGAAGAAAACGGACGTTTGTACAAAACAGGTGACTTAGTTCGTATGCTTCCTGATGGAGAGCTGGAATACATTGGACGTAATGACTTCCAGGTGAAGATCCGCGGGTATAGAATTGAGTTAGGCGAAATAGAAAATACTTTACAATCCTATCCGGATATCCGTCAGGTTGCTGTATTGGCAAAAGAAAATAAATCCGGATTAAAATATCTGGCAGGTTATTATGTATCTGAAAAGAATATTGATTCAATACTGCTCTCGGACTACTTAGCTGATTTCCTTCCGGAATATATGATTCCTGAAGCTTTTGTTCATATGGAAGCTTTACCATTAACAATCAATGGAAAACTGGACAGAAGGGCATTACCTGAACCTGATTTTACAGGAAGTAAAGATTTTACTGCTCCTCAAAATAATCTTGAAGCTGAACTATGTCGTATCTATGGTGAAGTTCTGAAACTTGATGGAACAACGATAAGTATTTATGATGACTTCTTCAGGCTGGGAGGAAATAGTATCATGGCGATCAAGCTGATCAGTAAGATCAAACAGGAATTGAACACGCAGGTTAGTGTAACTACGGTATTTACCCATAAAACAGTAGCGTCATTAGCAATGATTCTCGCTGATGAAAACCAATTGGAAGAGCAAATCAATATTCTTCCTGCACAGATCGATTCTGAAGAAGAGCAAAGATTATCCTTTGCACAGGAAAGACTTTGGTTCATTGAATCTTATGAAGGAGGAAGCAGTGCCTATAACATTCCAATTACGACAATACTGAATGAAAATATTCAACTTGAACAGTTTCGTCAATCATTGATCAAAGTGATCATGCGTCATGATATTCTTCGCTCTGTGATCAGAACGAATGAAAAGGGAATGGGATATCAGATCGTTACAGATATAATTCCTGATTGTGAGATCGTTACTATCGGTTCAAGAGAAGAATTGGAAAATGCAATCAACAGAAGTGTTAATACCATTTTCCGTTTGGATGAAGAAACTCCGGTTAAGATTACTATTTTCAAATTTGAAAATCGCTATTACCTTTCAATTGTCATTCATCATATTGCGTTTGACGGATGGTCTACAGATGTATTCCTTAAAGAGGTCGCAATCATTTATAACGGATTGATCGGAAAAGACAGTCCTGAGCTTCCGGAATTAAAAATCCAATATAAGGACTTTGCATTGTGGCAGCGCAATTATCTTTCAGGAGAACGCCTTGATCAACAGATCAACTATTGGAAAAATAAATTTGAGGACTTCCAGAATCTCGACCTGTCTACAGATTTCCAAAGACCACTGGAGATTTCATATGAAGGAGAAAATCTGTACTTCCATCTTACGACAGAACAAGCCGAAAAACTAAGAGAACTCTCCAAAAATCTTGGAGTAAGTATGTATTCTTTACTGCTAAGCGGATATTACCTGATGCTTTCAGTATATTCAGGGCAACATGATATTGTTGTAGGTAGCCCAATAGCTAACCGCCATCATGCAGGTCTTGAAGATATTATCGGTTTCTTTGTCAATACATTGGCTTTGCGTGAACAGATTAACCCAAAACAGAATATCAGAGATTTTATTCTTCAGGTTTCAAAATCAGTTACGGACGCTCAGTCTCATCAGGATCTTCCATTTGAAAAACTGGTAGATGAACTGGGTGTAGAACAAGATACTTCAAGACACCCTGTATTTCAGGTAATGTTTGGTCTTCAGAATATTGAAGCAGAAACAACAAACAACAACGAAGAGATTTTGTTCTATCCTTTTGATGGAGAGATCGACTATCAGGCAGCCAAATTTGATTTGACAACCATGGTAGACGATGACGGAGAAGGAATTCGCATCATGTTTAATTATGCAAAATCTCTTTTCAGAAAAGAAACTATCATTCGTATGGCAGGTTCCTATCAGCTTCTTTTAGAGGAGATTGCACAGGCTGACATCACGGCTCAAATTGGGGATCTCCCATTACTTTCTAAAGAAGAAACAACACAAATAGTAGAGAATTGGAATAATACACAGAAGGAACATCCAAAGAATCTGACGATTCATCAGCTTTTTGAGAAGAAGGTAGTGGAAACACCTGATCATACTGCTTTAGTATATCAGGATGTGAAGTTATCATATAAAGAATTGAATGAAAAAGCGAATCGCCTGGCTCATTATCTGATCGAAAACTATGCCCTTCAGCCTGATGATTTAGTTCCGATATGCTTAGACCGTTCTGAAAGTATACTGGTTGCTATTCTTGCCGTATTAAAAGCCGGAGCTGCATATGTTCCGATAGATCCGTCATATCCTTCAGACAGAATACAGCATATTTTGGAGGATACTTCCGCAAAAGTGATTCTTACCCAGAAAAGCTCTGTTGATAAGATAAAAGATGCAGGTAATGTAGAATTGATCTGTCTTGATGATGTTACTGTTAAAGCAAAACTTGAAATAGTATCATGTGAAAATACTGTTACTCAGGTTAATTCGGGACATCTCGCCTATGTAATCTACACGAGTGGAACAACAGGGCTACCGAAAGGGGTAATGATTGAGCATAAAAGTGTCATAAATCTCATAGAATCAATGATCAATGCTCATAGACTTCAAGAATATAATGAAGTAGGTTGTTATTCAAATTATGTATTTGATGCCTTTGTGTATGAAGCATTTTCTGTTTTGTGTAATGGAAATACCATGTGGTTGTATAACAATGACCTCAGAACATCTGTAGTGGAACTTAACGAATATATTAAAGAAAACAATATTCAGGTTTCCTTTATTCCACCTGTTTTGTTGAGAGAAGTTGTACATCAGGGAACGAACCTGAAACTAATATTTGCAGGTGGAGAAAGTTTCCCGACCTTAGATAAAAATATAGAAAATATTATTCTCATCAATGAATATGGCCCTACAGAAGGGACGGTATGTTCTACGCTTCATGAGTACAAAGAAGATAGAAATCCATTGAATATCGGAGGCCCGATTCCTAATATGACTGCCTATGTATTAGATGCTTATTTCCGACCTGTTCCTGTAGGTGCAGTGGGCGAGTTGTATATTGGTGGGGCGGGTATTGCACGAGGCTATCTGAATCGCCCTGAGCTGACAGAAGAACGTTTCATGTTAAATCCATTCCAAACAATAGCTCAGAAAGAACAAGGCGAAAATGCTCGTTTATATAAAACCGGAGATTTAGTGCGCTGGCTACCAAACGGTGAGTTGGAATATGTGGGTAGAAATGACTTCCAGGTGAAAATCCGTGGACATCGTATTGAATTAGGAGAGATTGAAAATACCTTGTTAAGGTATTCAGGTATTCGCCAGGTAGCTGTATTGACCAAAGAAAATAAATCCGGAATAAAATATCTGGCAGCTTATTATGTTTCTGGCTTAGCCATAGATTCAGAATTGCTTTCAGAATACGTATCAGAATCCCTTCCTGAGTATATGGTTCCCGGAGCTTTTGTTCATTTAACAGCGTTCCCGGTGACTCTCAACGGAAAATTAGACAGAAAAGCATTGCCTGAACCTGATTTTACAGGGAGTAAAGAATATACGGCTCCGGAGACAACCCTTCAGAAGCTGATTTGTCAGATTTATGGTGAAGTATTAGGATTGGAGGCAGAAACGATCAGTATTCATGATGATTTCTTCAGATTAGGAGGAGATAGTATTATCAGTATTCAGCTGGTAGGAAGAATCAGACAGCAGCTGAATGTAAAACTAACAGTTAAAGAAGTCTTTAGTGCCAGAACAACAGCATCATTATCCCAGCTTATTGATGATAAGAAGTACAGTTCAGAAAAACAGCTCCTTACAGAACAGGGATTATTGAATGGGGAAGTATCTTTCCTTCCTGTTCAGGAGTGGTTCTTCAGCCAGAAAGAGAGGGGCTGTCTGAAAGATTTCAACCACTGGAACCAGGCATTCCTGATCCATGTTCCGGAATTGAACCGTGATTATCTTGAAACTTCTATACAATATGTATGGGAAAGGCATGATGCTTTCAGACTTCATTATCCTAAAACAGAGGGCAAATATGGTCAGATATACAGGGATAACTCTTTTTGTCCGGAAATTAGCTATCTGGATGCATCAAAATTAACCCCGGAAGCCCTTTCCCAAAAACTGACTGATTGGCAGTCTGATTTTGATATTGAAAAAGGACCGTTATTCCGGATTGGTTATATCAATGGATACCAGGATGGAAGTGCAAGAATTTTCTTTGCTCTTCATCACCTGATTATTGATGCTGTAAGCTGGAGAATAATTACAGAAGATCTGAAGAATATCTATCAATCTGTTGAAAAAGGAGATGAAGAACGTATTCGTTCTCACACCAAAGGAAGCAGCTACCGTCAATGGGTAAATGCAATAAGCAGCTATCTGTCTGAAGATCCGGAATCAAGAGATAAAGAAATAACCTATTGGAATTCAATTACCGATATTGTAGATGAAAACAATACTGTTTTGAGCAGATTGGCAGGTACAGAATCTCATCATGGTCATCTTATGCTGGATAAGGAAATGACTGGAAAACTGATCAGAAATACACATCATGTATACCATACTCAGATCAATGATTTGTTGCTTTCTGCACTTTCATCTGCTTTATCGGAGATGAGCGGAAGCTCCCATCATGCCGTTTTACTGGAAGGTCATGGACGTGAAGAAGTATTTGATAACTTAGACATCACCGAGACAGTTGGATGGTTTACCACAATGTATCCATTGCTGTTAGAGACGGGGGAAAACCTGAAAGATACAATCGTCCTTACCAAAGAATCACTGAGAAATATTCCAAACAACGGAATGGGATATGGCAGCCTTATCGGGTATACCGGAAGAGACCTCCCTAAGATTAGTTTCAACTATTTGGGACAACTGGATCAGGAAGAAAGCGGGGGAGAAAAATCCTGGTTTATAGCTCCCGAAGACGCTGGTTCAGGTATGGGAAGCGATAACCGTGACAGTCATTTGATCAGCATTAATGGAGCGGTGGTAGATGGTCAGCTGAGGTTCGGAATATCCGGATACTTGTCTGAATCGGAGATTCTTGCTTTATCAGAAGGCTTCAGGAAGTATATTGCCGAAATTATTGAACTTCTATCGGAAGAAAAAAGAAGTTATCTTACTCCTTCAGACGTAGATCAGGTGGTCAACTATAATCAGCTGTTGCATATTCAGGAGTCTGCCGAAATAGAAGGAGTATACCTGGCAAACAGCTTACAGGAAGGTTTTGTCTATCATGCCTTAAACCAGGGGGAGAAAGATGATGCCTACAGAGTACAATTAATGTGGGATTATCATACGGAAATGGATATTGACAAGCTTCAGAAATCATGGAAGCTTACACAGGAGCATTATCCTTCCTTACGTTTAAGATTCGACTGGAACGGAGAAATTGTACAGGTTATAGATAAATCCGGGAATCCTGATTTCCGATACAGAGATATCAGTACCATCAATGGACAGGCTCAGGAAACTCTTATCAACAAAATAACTTATGATGATCGTTTTGAAATTTATGATTTATCAAAAGGAGGCTTGTTCAGGGTCTATGTATTCAAACGGAATGAAAAACACTACAGCTGTTTATTCAGTAATCACCATGCAATACTAGATGGGTGGAGTATGCCTGTTGTTTTAAATGCTGTTCATGATGCTTATCTTAATCTGATTAAAAATCAGGCTCCGGTTCTGATGAAAGATGATGCCTACCAGGCAACTCAAAAGTATCTTCAGGGTCAAAAGGAGAGTAGTCGTAGCTTCTGGAAAAGATATATGACTTTATTGGAAGATCAGGAGAACTTAAGCAGTCTGGTCAAAGAAGATCAAAAAAATACAGACTTAGGAACCTATCGCCATATTAAAGATCATCGCTTTTTGAGTATTTCTATAAGTGGAGATCAGTATCATTTGTTGAAAAACTTTACCAAAGCAAGAGGATTTACAATCAATGCTGTACTTCAATATTTATGGCATAAACAGTTGAGTATTTACAGTGGATCCGGAAGTACGGTAGTAGGAACTACAGTATCCGGAAGAAACTTACCTGTGGACGGTATTGAATCCTCAGCAGGGTTGTATATCAATACCTTACCGTTGATTGTTTCCCACGGAGAAGGTAAAGTAGTGGATCAGATTGCAGAAATACAGGAAAGAATCAGTGATTTAAATACCCATAGTGATATCAATCTTGCAGAGCTTCATCACGACGGGCGTAGAATTTTTAGTAGTCTGTTTGTATATGAAAACTATCCTGTGCCAAAAGGAGGAGACAATAACGAACTTGGTTTTGTATTCAAAGACTCTGTAGAGAAACTTGATTATCCATTAGGAATAATGGCCTCAGAACAAGGAGATAAGGTGACGTTTAAGTTGAATTATGAAGGCGCTCTTTTTGACTCCGGGATGATCGAACAATTGATGGAAGGAATGACAGTTGTGTTGGATCAGATCTTACAAAACTGGGAAATTAGCTCCAAAGAAATATCATATGTCTCAATAAATCAATTAAAATGGGTTGGAAATTGGAGTACACTAAAATCTGAAACCCTTCATGAGTTATTTGAAGAACAGGTGGTGAAAACACCTGATGCAACAGCATTGGTATTCAAGGATATCAGACTTTCATATCGTGAACTTAATGAGAGATCAAATCGCCTCGCTCATTATCTTATGGAAACATATGGTATTCAGCCTAATTCCCTTGTACCTATGTGTCTGGAACGGTCTGAGCTTATGATTATTGCTATTCTTGCTGTATTAAAAGCAGGAGCAGCATACGTACCAATTGATCCATTGTATCCATCAGACAGAATGGAATATATTCTTAAAGATACAGGAGCGAAAATCGTAATCGGGCAGGAGAGTACCGCAGAAAAACTATACGATTTGGGTACAGATATGATTTCTTTAGACCATAAAACGGTAAGAAATCTTATTGAAACCATGTCTCCAAATATACCGGAAACGATAGTTACAGCTGAAAACCTGGCATATATTATCTATACAAGCGGAACGACAGGAACGCCAAAAGGGGTAATGGTAGAGCATAGAAATGTTGTAAATGTAGTGGGTCAGATTAGAGAGGCCTATGGATTCAGTGAAGGAGAAAAGATGACAGCATATACTTCTTATGTATTTGATGTATCTGTATCAGAATTTTTCAATGCCTTATTGTATGGAAACGAACTTCATCTACTGGATGAGAATACGAAGAAAGATGCCGATCTGATCAGTCAGTATTTACTATCCAATGAGATTGCATACGCTTATTTGCCTCCGGTAATGCTTTCAGTATTGCCACGGGTAGATTATCCATTACTGAAAGGGATACTGTATGCAGGTGAACCGTGTGACTATGAGACAGGGAAATACTGGTCAGAAACCAAAAAATTATACAATCTGTACGGCCCTACAGAAGCTACAATCTACGCCATCTACAAACAGGTTGAGCATGGTGATGTACATTTGATCGGGCGACCTGTAGGTAATTCATCAGCCTATATTTTGGATGACTCTTACCGCCTTTTACCTGTCGGTGCCATTGGAGAACTTTATCTTGGAGGGGCAGGAATAGCCAGAGGCTATCTGAACCAACCCGAACTAACGAAAGAACGATTTATTAATAACCCTTTCCAGACTTTAGAACAGAAAAAAAGAAAAGAAAATGGCAGATTGTATAAAACAGGAGATTTGGCAAGATATCTTCCGGATGGAAATATCGAATACATCGGACGTTCTGACTTCCAGGTAAAAATCCGTGGTTACAGAATAGAATTGGGCGAAATTGAGAACAGACTTTCTCAATATCCTGAAGTGAAGCAATCGGTAGTGCTGGCCAAAGAAAACAAAGCAGGACTAAAATTTCTTGTAGGTTATTATGTCTCAGATAAAGATCTGAACCCTGATGATCTTACAGAATTCCTGGCAGAAACATTACCGGAATATATGATCCCGGGAGCCTTTGTTCATTTAACAGAACTGCCCCTCACAATTAATGGAAAACTGGATAGAAGAGCTTTACCGGAGCCCGTATTTACCGGAGATAGAGAATATGTTGCCCTAGAAAATGAATTACAGGAAAAGCTATCTCATCTGTATGGGGAAGTTTTGGGAATTGTACCGGAAACCATTAGTATCCATGATGACTTTTTTAGATTGGGAGGAAACAGTATCATGGCCATCAAACTAATTAGTAAAATAAAGCAAGAGTTGGATGTCCCTGTCAATGTATCTATGATCTTCAATCATAAAACAATAGCTTCTTTGGCGAAAGCCTTGGAGGATGAGACTAATACCGAACAAGTTCTTATAACCCCTGTAAAAGTTGATGCTCCCGAAAAACAACGTTTATCATTTGCACAGGAAAGACTTTGGTTTATAGAATCTTATGAAGGGGGAAGTGGTGCCTACAATATTCCAATGACTGTTTTGCTGGATGAAAGTACAGACATTTCGCTTTTATTTACAGCTTTTGAAGCGATTATAATGCGCCATGAAGTACTTCGTACCATGATTCGTACCACAGAAGATGGAATGGGGTATCAGGTAGTTACAGATTCTATTCCTGAGTTTGAAATAACAGATTTAAAGACCAGAAGCCAACTTGATGAGGCTATAAACAAATGTGCCAATAAAGTGTTCCGTTTGAGCGAAGAGACCCCGGTTAGTATTAATATATTCCGTCTGGAAGGATTATATTATCTGTCAGTTGTCATCCATCATATCGCTTTCGACGGATGGTCTACCGACCTTTTGATGAAGGAAATCGGGACTATCTATTTTGCATTGGTCAACGGGAATATTCCTAAACTGCCGGAATTGAGGATTCAATATAAAGACTACGCACTGTGGCAGCGTAATTATCTCACAGGAGAACGTTTGGATCATCAGATTGAATATTGGAAAACAAAATTTGATGAGTATCAGAGCCTCAATTTGCCTACTGATTTCCACAGGCCTGCTGAGATTTCTTACGAAGGAGAAACCCTTACCTTTAGTATTCCTGAAGAAATGAGTGGAGGGTTGAAAGCAATTTCTAAAAAGCTTGGAGTAAGTCTTTACAGTGTGATGCTAAGTGGATATTATCTGATGCTTTCAGCATATTCAGGACAGGATGATATTGTAGTAGGAAGTCCAATAGCGAATCGTCATCATGCGGGTCTTGAAGATATTATAGGATTTTTTGTCAATACGTTGGCTTTAAGAGAAAAAATAGATTCAAAACAAAGTATAACAGATTTTATTCTGCAGGTAGCCGGTTCTGTGACGGAAGCCCAATCTTATCAGGATCTTCCATTTGAAAAATTGGTAGAAGAACTAGGAGTAGAGCAGGACACTTCAAGACATCCTGTTTTCCAGATTATGTTTGGAATTCAGAGCTCAGGAAGTAAAGAATCTTCTGCTCAGGAAGAAAAAACGCTGTTCCATTCTTTTGATGGCGAAGTAGATTATCAGGTAGCTAAATTTGATCTTACAACAATGATCAACGATAATCCTGAGGCAATGCAGATGACGTTCAATTATGCTAAATCATTATTCAGAAAAGAAACAATAATCCGAATGGCGGATTCTTATCAGTTCCTTCTGAATCAAATGATAAAGTCAGAAGTATCTGAACAGAAGCATATCAGAATCGAAGAGCTTCCTCTTTTATCATTAGAAGAGACAAAACAGATTACAGAGATGTGGAATGCTTCGCAGGCAGATTATCCTTCACAAATGACGATTCATGGTTTATTTGAAACACAGGTTTTAAAAACTCCTGATGAGATCGCTTTGGTATTTGAGGATCGAAAACTTTCATATAAAGAATTGAATCAGAAAGCAAACCGTCTCGCAAACTACCTTATTGAAATGTATGACATTCAACCGGATGATCTTATACCATTGTATTTTGAACGTTCAGAAGATGTACTTATTTCTATTTTGGCTGTGTTAAAGACAGGGGGCGCATATGTACCAATGGATCCAGCCTATCCTGCTGACAGGATAAAGCATATTTTAGAAGATACTAAAGCGAAAATAGTACTGACAAGGGCAAATTCAGATGAAAAAATAGAAGGAGCAGAGGTATTATCACTGAATAAAATGACCAAAATACTTGAGGAATCCAGTTCTGATAATCCCGTTACAAAGGTACATTCGAAAAACCTGTCTTATGTAATCTATACGAGTGGAACAACCGGACTTCCAAAAGGTGTAATGATTGAACATAGCGGAGTAATCAACCTCATTGGATCCATGATAAAAGCTCACAAGCTTGAAGAATATAAAGAAGTAGGTTGTTTTTCAAACTATGTATTTGACGCCTTTGTTTATGAAGCTTTCCCTGCTTTATGTAACGGAAATACCTTATGGCTTTACAATAATGAATTAAGAACCTCCGTAGCAGACCTTAACGAGTATATCAATGAAAATAAAATAGAAGTTTCTTTTATTCCTCCTGTTTTACTGAGAGAGGTAATCGATTATGGAACACGTTTGAAACTGATATACGCCGGAGGGGAAAATTTCCCTGCCTTAGATAAAAATATTGATGACGTTATTTTGGTTAATGAATATGGTCCTACCGAAGGAACAGTATGTGCTACCCTTCATTACTTTAAAGAAGATAATAACCCATTAAATATTGGGTCTTCTATTGCCAACACCACATTGTATGTACTCGATCATCATCAGCGTGCTATACCAGTTGGTGCAATAGGTGAACTTTATATAGGAGGGGCAGGTATTGCCCGTGGATATCTGAACAGAGAAGATCTTACAAAAGAACGTTTTGTAGAAAACCCGTTCCAGACATCTGAACAAAAAGAAAAAGGAGTGAACGGACGTCTTTACAGAACAGGTGATTTAGTTCGTTGGTTACCAAATGGTGAACTGGAATATATGGGTAGAAATGACTTCCAGGTGAAAATACGTGGCTACAGAATTGAATTGGGAGAGATCGAAAATACATTACTTCGTTATAAAGGTATTCGTCAGGTAGCTGTGTTGGCAAAAGAGAATAAAGGAGGAGTAAAATACCTTGCCGGGTATTATGTATCCGACGCAGTGATCGATCCGAGGTTGCTCTCAGAGTTCCTGATAGAATCTCTTCCGGACTATATGATCCCGAATATTTTTGTTCATCTTGAGCGTTTACCATTAACGATCAATGGGAAACTTGATAGGAAACAGCTTCCTGAGCCCGAATTTACAGGCATTTCCGAATATGCAGCGCCTGCCAATGAACTGCAGAAACAATTGGCAGAGATCTATGGTGATGTTTTGGGGCTTGATCCTCAAAGCATAAGTATTCATGATGATTTCTTCAAATTAGGAGGAAACAGTATTATGGTGATCAAGCTGATAAGCAGAATAAGAGCCTTATTGGATATTCAAATCAAAATCCTGGATATTTTCAAAGAAAGAACCATCAGTAAATTGTCTCTGATTCTGGCCAATACAGGTAAAGAATATAAAACAATATCAACATTGGGAGGGATCAATAACAACCCGAATATTTTCCTTATTCATCCCGGAAATGGAGGAAGTGAGGTATATCAGTCACTTGCAGAACAGCTGAAATCAGATTATGACTGCTACGGGGTAGATTCCTACAACCTGTATCATGAAGAAAAAATTGATAATCTGAACAAGCTTGCACGCTATTATCTGGATCACATTAATCTGATACAGGAGCAGACAAAACAGGATGAATACATTTTGCTGGGTTGGTCTTTAGGAGGAAATATTGCATTAGAGATTGCTTCTGAGCTGGAGAAAAGAGGACATAGAAAGATTACGGTCTATCTGTTGGATACAATTCTTTATGCTAACGATCAGACGTTGATAGATTTTCTTGCATTCCCTACCGATGAAGAGTTAAGTGAAAGGCTGAATGTTCCAATTGGTGATACTCACTTTATTGCAACCAAGAAGTTTATGTCAGCAGAGTTTACTATTGCTAAAGAGTCTGTTTCCAATAATCTCAACTTGACGAAAGTTGTTTTATTAAAAGCAATGCTGAATGGGGACACATTTAACGAATCATTTAATAACAATATTAAAAATTCAATGTACAATAATGTGGATTCAATCATAGAAAATCCGGACTTACTATCTGTTTATCCAATCGAAGCTTCTCATCAGATGATGTTGGAGAAAGAAGAACAGATCCTGGATATTATTAATAAAACAACCGTTAAACATTAATATAATAAGGCATGATGAAATACAAAACCTTCATGCCTTATCATCAAAAACATAGAGAAACCTTATGAACACAACCATATCATCAAAACCACAGATATTTTTATTGCATTATGCAGGCGGAGACAGAAACTCTTTCCGCCCTTTAGTTGAAAATTTGCAAAATCTTTTTCAAATAGAGACCCCGGAACTTCCGGGAAGAGGAGGGCGTATGTCAGAACCATTTCTGAAAAATAAACACGCTGCAGTTGAAAATCTGCTGAACCAAATAAAAATGAAGCGGAAAAAAGAAGTTCCCTATATGATTTATGGTCATAGTATGGGAGCCATTCTGGGGCTTGAAATCTGCCATACCATGGAAAATAATGCAGACGCTCCGGAATATTTTGTGGCTACAGGATATCCCGGGCCCAATATAAAAAATAATCCACCTATTGCCGGTCTACCAAGAGCAGAGTTCTTTGAGGAGGTCAGAAAACTGGGAGGCTTATCTGATGAGGTAATGGAAATAGGAGAATTATTAGATTTTTTTGAGCCGGTACTCAGAGCAGATTTCGGATTGCTGGAAAACAAAGAAAATGTACCGTTTAGTGGAAAAATACAGACACCTGTCTATGCCGTAATGGGGAAAAATGAGCAATATGCACTCAACATCAGAAATTGGAAAAACTACACCACTGCCAACTGTGAATGTCAGATTGTTAATGGAAATCATTTCTTTATCAATCAGAATTTCAATTACCTCGCTCAGGTAATTAAAAATGTGATGAATGCTGCAATGGCCAAATAATATATTTCCATTATTAAAAGAATAAAATTTATGATGGCTACGAAAAAAAAGTACGCGCTTGTTTTTATCTACATTACCATTCTGATTGATATTATTGGGATAGGAATTGTTGCTCCTGTATTGCCGACTCTTATTTTAAAATTATCAAATGGGAACTTAAGTAAGACCACCCAATATATTGGATGGTTCATATCGATATATGCTTTCATGCAGTTTATTTTTGCCCCTGTTCTGGGGAGTCTTAGCGACCGGTATGGGAGGCGGCCCTTATTGCTGTGGTCATTATTAGGACTGGGCATAGATTATATGATCCTTGCAATGGCTCCCAATCTTACCTGGTTATTTGTAGGAAGAATAGTCGCGGGAATTATGGGGTCCAGTATGACGACAGCTACAGCATATGTTTCAGATATCAGTACGCCCGAAAAGAAGAGTCAGAATTTTGGAATGATAAGCGCTGTTGCCGGCCTTGGTTTAATAATAGGCCCTGTGATTGGAGGCGCACTAGGACAGTATGGAGAGCGAATTCCTTTTTATGCCGCTGCAGCATTGAGCCTTGTCAATTTTATTTATGGCCTTTTTATCCTTCCTGAATCACTTAAAGAGAGCAATCGAAGTCCATTCTCCTGGAAAACAGCCAATCCTATAGGTGCTATAAAAAGTATTAAAAAAGAAATATTAGCACCTTCTCTCATCATTGCTTTTGTGTTTATTGCATTGTCTGGTCATGCTATGCAAAGTACATGGAATGTATACGGGATGGAAAAATTTCAGTGGAAAGCTGATATGATAGGATATTCATTAGGGTTTTTTGGAGTTTTAATGGTGATCACCCAAGGATTGTTCATTGGCTTATTCATTAATAAATTGGGACAAAAGAAGTCAATCATCATGTGTCTGTTGATTTATTGTATCAGTTTGTTTTTGTTTGGACTCATTAATAAATCATGGATGGCCTTTGTAGTGATGATTCCTTATGCATTGGGAGGAATGGCAACCCCTATCCTTCAAAGCCTGATCTCCTCTAAAGTGCAGGATAACAAACAGGGATTGTTGCAGGGAGGATTATCCAGTATCGGGAGTATTACGGCTGTTTTTGGACCCTTGTTGATGACCAACGTGTTTGCTTATTTTACATCTGGGTATGCTCCTTTTATATTCAGTGGGGCTCCTTTTGTGTTGGCTTCTGTTTTAGCGATGGTAGGGAGTTTATTTGTGTATTCTGCCATAAAAAATGAGAAGACTTAAAAAGAGCAACAAAAGACAAGCCGGGTATGATTCGGATTGATACCTTTGTCAATTAACAGCTTTGAATTGAAAGAATATAAAAAAAGAATTGTCAGAACCATCCAGTATATTGATGCAAATCTGGATGCAGACCTCTCTCTTGAAAGGATTGCCGAGGTTAGTGCTTACTCGCCTTTTCATTTTCACAGAATATTTAAACTCATTACAGGAGAAACCCTTCAGAATTATATCATCAGAAAAAAAACAGAGAGAAGTGCTTTTTTTCTGGCAGTAAAGAAAGAAATGGAAATCAAAGATATTTATTTTGATCTTGGCTTTTCAAATCACTCGGTTTTCAGCAAAACATTTAAAAAATATTATGGGCTACCTCCTTCAGAATTTCGGAAAAAAGCTCCTGAAACATTCCACAAGATTTTACAAACAGACCGCAAGAACGGACAAGTCGATACGGTTTTCAGCCAATACATTTGCAATATAGAAAACCTGTTAAATTGGACAACAATGAACTTAAAAATCGAAGTGAAAGAATTGCCGGAAATGAATCTGGCCGCAGTAATGAGCTTAGGAATTGCGAATGTAGAGCCTTCATTCAATGTATTGATAGATTGGGCAAAAATGAAAAACTTGTTTCCCCGGGAAAATATCAAAATGCTTTCTGTTTATCATGACAGTTTCAAAGTAACACCTCCGGATAAAGTCAGGATTCATGCATGCTTGCTCCTGGATCAAAAGCTTGAAGATTCCAAAGGAGAAGTCTTTTCCGAAACCATTGACGCGGGAAGATTTATAGTCGGAAACGGTGAAGTGACACTCAACGATTTTGAACAGTGCTGGGTATCCTTATTTTTATGGATGAATGAGCACAACTATTCAATGAGAAAAGCATTTCCTTTTGAAATCTATCATTCCAACTTTAAGGAACATCCCGAAGGAAAAATGATTGTGGATTTTTGTATTCCGATTCAGTAATTAAATTCAGGCAGGAAGCCTGAAGCGGGGAGATAGAAGAAGGAAGTCGTGAAGGTTATAAAGAATAAGATCTTTCATTTAAAACCAATTGATTGGCTAGTGAATATCTGTATCTATAACTAAGAGTAACTTCCAGCCCTTTTTACCATTCGGACACAAAAGAATGCCTTTCAGTAATTATTTTTTTACAGGAAGGCATTTTTCATATTATTTTTGATCCAGATATTAAAAACTATGAAAACTCAAGGACAAAAAATCCTGTTTCTTATTGCCTCTTTTGCTTTTATACTGGGATATTCTCAGATGAAAGTTTCAGGAAAAGTAACCTATAGAAACAAAGGAATAGGAGAAGTAAATGTCACTTTAAAAGATTCATATGATGGTGCAACCACCGATGCTCAGGGAAATTTTTCTTTTGAAACGACTGAAAAAGGGAATCACATATTAACATTTACTCATCCCAAGTATGAAGAAGTGGAAAGAAGTATTGTTATTGACAACCAGGAGGTAATGTTGAATGTACAGCTTAAAGAACAAATCAGTGAAATCGATGCCGTAGTCGTTTCTGCGGGCTCTATCGAGGCCAGTGATAAAAAAAGAGCTACGGCACTGCTTTCTCCGATTGATATCTATACTACAGCCGGTGCTGACGGACAAATTTCTTCAGCTTTAACGTATCTTCCGGGAGTACAGAAAGTAGGAGGTACTGAAGGGCTGTTCATCAGAGGAGGAACAGGAACGGAAACCAAAATTTTTATGGACGGCAGCCTTATCAACAACTACTTCTCCAATTCTATTCCGGGAATTGCAGGAAGGGATCAGTTCAATACCTCTCTGTTTAAAGGAAATATATTCTCTAGCGGCGGATATTCTGCTTTATACGGACAGGCTCTTTCCGGGGCTTTATTACTGGAGAGTGTTGACCTTCCGGATCAGAGTTCCTATGATTTTGGAATCTCGCCAATCTTTTTAAGTGCTGGTTTTCAGAGTCTTAGTGAAGATAAAAGCCATTCCTACGGAGCGACGCTGGGATATTCAATGCTGAATCTGATGCAAAAGGTTTTTAACTTTAATACTAATTTTATTGAAGCTCCCAAAGGACTGAACAGTGATTTCAACTTTAGAATTAAAACAAAATCAGGAGGATTTTTAAAATACTATGGAATGTATAATTCCAACAAAATGGGTGTGAAAACAGAGAGTCTTGAACCCGGATATGATTTTGCCCTGGTAAGATTGAACGGAGCAAACACCTATCACAATCTCTCCTTCAGACAGAAATTCGGAAAATACCTTTTCAATGTGGGGGGATCATACTCATATAACAAATCAGATCTTAACTTCTCTACCGAAACCAACGAAGTAGAATCAGGTAAAACCAGATTATTAACAGATGGAAACTATCTCAATTTCAAAGCTGTTCTGGAAAGAAAAATAAACAGGATCAGTGCTGTAAGGGGTGGTTTGGAGTTCAACAACACGAATGAAAAACTAGACTTTGAGCAGGTGAACAAACGGTATAAAGATTTGATTTCTTCAGCTTTTGCAGAGACAGATCTGGGCTTCAGCAATGCATTATCTGCTAAGATAGGAGTGAGAGCAGAGTATTCATCCTATTTGAATAAAACGAATATTGCGCCTCGTTTCGCATTGGCCTATCGGTTTGCCAAAGACTGGACAACCTCTTTTGCATACGGTCTTTTTTATCAGAATCCCGAAAGTAAGTATATTAACGGATCGGCGAATCTGGATTTTCAAAAATCACAACATTATATTTTTCAGATTCAGAGAGCTTCCGAAGGAAGAACCTTACGTTTCGAGGCTTTTTATAAAAAATATGATCAGTTGATTAAAACATTTAATGTCACACCAGACAAAGAACAAAACCAACAGGTACAAACAGCCATGAATAATGATGGTTATGGCTATGCCAAAGGACTTGAATTGTTCTGGAGAGATAATAAAAAAACATTTAAGAATATCGATTACTGGATTACCTATTCATTCCTGGATTCAAAAAGAGATTTTCTTAATTATCCGGTGAGTCTCAAACCAGGTTTTGCAGCAGAGCACACCCTTTCAGCTGTAGTAAAAAGATTTATTCCTGAATGGAAACTTGGAGCAAACCTGTCATACACTTATGCCAAAGGGCGACCTTACTATGATATTGCTTCTACCTATGATAATGGAAAAGCAGTCAATTATACCAGAAATGAAGGAAGACTGAAGGATTATAACGCACTTAATTTCAGTATCAATTATCTTCCCAATCTTGGAAAAAAGGATGCGCGGGCATTTACGGTGTTCGTACTGAGTATTACCAATGTCCTGGGGTCGAAAAATGTGTATGGCTATAATTTTTCAGTAGATGGAACAAGAAGCTCGGCAGTAGTTCCTCCGGTCAACACGTTTATATTTGTGGGAGCCTTTATAAGCTTCGGAGCAGATAAAACACAAGACGCTATCAATAATAATCTATAAAAAAACTAACTTCGAAGAACCTTATTACTAACTTTTAAAATGAACAGTATGAAAAAATACCTTTTAAGCTTTGCTTTAGCTTTTATGAGCTTAAGTGCTTTTGCTCAGACAGATTATGAAAAAATAATGACTGAGAAAATTGCAAAAATTGAAACCTGCAAAACAGCAGAAGACTTTCAGACCCTGGCCAATGATTTTCAAAGGATAGGAAGTAAAGAAAGTTCTCAATGGCTTCCGCAATACTATGCTGCTTTTGCCTCAATTCAGAAAGGAAGAATTATGATGCGCGGAGGACAGATGCAGGATCTCGATGGGGTTGCTGCGCAGGCCGAAAAATACCTGGGGATGGCGCAGAATCTTGCAGGAGCTGATAATGCTGAAATTCATTTATTAAGAAAAATGGCTTATTCTATGCGAATGATGGTAAATCCTCAGCAACGCTACATGACGGATGGAGCAAGAGCTGGAGAAGAACTTAATATTGCTGAGAAACTGGATCCGGGCAATCCGAGAATAGCTTTGATTAAAGCAGAAGATACCTATTTTACCCCGGAACAATATGGAGGAAGTAAAACCAAAGGAGTGGAGCAATTTAAAGCTGCATTGGCAAAATTTAATGCCTACAAACCGAAAACATCTTTAGATCCGAACTGGGGGAAAGCCGAAGCAGAATATTTTATAAGTCTGCCGGTAGAAGCAACAAAATAATCTTAATAAAAGCCTTCATTCAGTGAAGGCTTTTTTGTCCCGTTCAGGAATGAAAAAGCACCCTTCGGTAAGAAATAATTTTTGATACCTTTAATAAAAACTAATTTTGAGTTAAGAAAACGAATCATGAAGCGTAAATATGGTATAATACTTCTCTGGACCTCATTAGGAACAACATTGTTCTTCTTTTTGTTCTTTAATGATCGCAAAGATCTTCATACTTTTATGATCACTTTGTTGCTATCAACAATGTATTCTTTTGTATTGGGGTTTGGAAACGGGTTTATTAATGAATATCTCAATAAAAAATTTCCGTGGTCTGAAGCAACCAGAACAAGAGCTGTCCTGAGTATTATTTCCATTGTTATCGGAAACTTTATTCTGGTCTATTTTTGCAACTTTATGAATTATGTAGTGATTCAGAAAACCGCAACGATCGAAGATTTTTTCTCAAGCAAATATGGGCTTACCAATTGGTTTATGATCAATATTGCCCTGTTGATTACCACCTTTCTTCATGCTAAAGGATTCATGGAAGAGCTCAGAAAGACTTCCAAAAAAGAGGTGGTAGAACAAAAGCTTATTGCCAAGTCTGCCAACGCACAGTTTGAGAGTTTAAAAAACCAGCTCGATCCTCATTTTCTTTTTAACTCTTTGAATGTTTTAAGTTCGTTAATTGATGAAAATCCTCAGCAGGCCCAAAAGTTTACAGCTTCAATGTCAAAGATTTACCGCTATGTACTTGAACAAAAAGATAAAGAGCTGGTAACAGTAGAAGATGAGATAGAATTTGCAAAGATATATTGTGATCTTTTGAAAACAAGATTTGAAGATAGTGTAGATTTCGCTTTTGAAGTAGAAAAAGAAAATTACCGTAACTACGTAGTTCCACTTTCATTACAGCTGTTATTGGAAAACTGTATCAAACATAATTTTGCCACTTCGTCAAAACCATTGATGATAAGAATATTTTCCGATGGTGATACGCTTTGTATTGAGAATAACCTGCAGGTAAGAGAACAAATTAAAGAGAGCTCAGGAATAGGACTGAGTAATATTGTTCAACGATATTCCTTACTGACCAAAAGGAATGTTTTCATTGAAAAATCCGAAAATTATTTTAAAGTAAAACTTCCGATGTTATCAGATAAACCTAACGCTATCAATAAAGAACCTGAAGATGAATATAAAGCTTACAAAAAGGCACAAAAGAGAGTGAAAGAAATAAAGGGATTTTATAGCAACCTTATTTCTTACTGCATTATTATTCCTTTTCTTGTTTTTATCAACCTGATGACGGGAACCAGAAATCACTGGTTCTGGTATCCGGCCATTGGATGGGGAATTGCACTGGCATTCCGGGCACTCCGGATTTTTGGACTCGGAGACTCATGGCAGGACAAAAAAATAAGAGAAATAATGGATCAACAAAAAAATCGAAACAATGGAAACATTTGACGAAAATGATATTCAATATCAGCAAGCCAAAAAACAGGTAGAGAGTTTAAGAGCTTTTTATACGCATCTATTTGCCTATCTGGTTGTAAATATTCTTATTGTCTTTTACAATTACTCAGAGCTTGAACCTGGAGAATCGTATTTCCAATTTAAAAATTTCTTTACCGCAACGTTGTGGGGAATTGGACTTGTAGCACACGGTATAACTGTATTTCTACCCAAATCCAATTATGTAAAGAAATGGGAGGATAGAAAAATCAAAGAGATGATGGGCAAGCAGAAGGAATCTAAGTAAAAAAGAGAAAACATAAGTAATGAACGCAATTCTGCCATATTACAAATTCTTTTTACCACCCTTTCAATCATTTATTTTTAATAAAATTTTATGAAATGAATACCCTATCAATTCTTTTCACCATTTCCATGGTGGCATGGTTTCTCAGTGAATTCCTTTACAAAAATATGTTAAAATCAGATAGAGGAGATAGAAAGGATAAAGACAAATCTACCCTTAATATCTTATGGCTTGCTATTCCATTTTCTATTATGGCAGCAGTTATTAGTTCTTATAATTCTACATTTCCCATTGCCTCAGGATCCTGGATCTCTTACCTAGGGGAAGGGTTGATTCTGATCGGAATAATTTTCAGATTTATAATGATAAGGTCTCTGGGAAAGTATTTCACTGTTGATGTGACCATAAGACAAGATCATAAAATCAAGAAACAAGGATTTTACAAATATCTCAGACATCCCTCTTATACTTTTTCCCTGCTTACATCCCTTGGGCTTGGATTATATTTAAATAACTGGCTGTCATTAGCATTGGCTTTTGTTCCTCCGTTTTTAGCATTTGCTTATAGAATAAAAGTAGAAGAGCAAGCTTTGATAGAACAGTTTGGGGAAGAGTATCTGGAATACAGAAAAAAAACAAAGAAACTGATTCCCTTTATTTATTGAGATAGAACGCTCTTTTGAAGTTGAATATTGGCCTGGAAGTTTAAAGGGGATACCAAAAATTCCATGTAAAGAAAGCAAGAACATCCGCTGAATTAACATTTTTACAGTTCAGTATTCATATTCTACCATTCGGTAAGATAAAATTGATTTGAGGTGGTTTACTGCCATACATTTGTCTCAACAAAAACAAACAACTCATTTTAAAAAATTAAAAAATGGAAACTTTCACCAACAAAGACGAATTAGCTTACAGAAAAGCAACAAGAAGAGTAAAAGAATTAAAGGGGTTTTACGGAAACCTTACTTCTTATTGTGTTATTATTCCTTTTCTGGCCATATTAAATGTTATGACAGCTCCCGGGTATTTATGGTTTTTATGGCCAATGTTAGGATGGGGAATAGGGGTTACATTTCATGCCGTCAGTGTTTTTGGATTAGGAAAACAGTGGGAAGAAAGAAAAATAAAACAGTTAATGGATGAAGACAGGAAAAACATCAAAACACTTTAAAATTTAACAATACTTTTAAAAACTTAATACAATGGACTACAATCAAGCACAACAAAGAGTACACGACCTGAAGAAATTTTACAAACATGTTTTATGGTTCGGAATTGTTGCATTCATTATTTTCTTTGATGATATTTTTGAAAAGGGGATCTTCAATTTTTCACTTTGGGACGGTTCAGTAATTCTGGTGATCTGGGGAATCATTCTGACTGTAAAAGCAGTTAAACTATTTCTTTTTGATGCTGAATGGGAAAAAGAGGTGATAGAAAAGGAGATGAGAAAATCAAAAGAACCACTTAAGTTTTAAGAAAGCATTTTTTTGACTAATTTTATTTCAGAATTTTAAACTAAAATCAGGAACTCAATGATCAAAACTGTCATTATTGAAGATGAAAAACCCGCTTCAAGGAAATTAGAGAGAATGTTAAATAACTTTTCTGAAATTGAACTTGTTGCTAAAATAGAATCTGTAGAAGAAGGTGTGGAATGGTTTACCGAAAATGAGCATCCACAACTTATTTTTTCTGATATCGTTCTCGGAGACGGGCTTTCTTTTGATATATTTGAGAAAGTTCCTACCAAAGGGTTCATCATCTATACCACAGCTTTTGACCAGTATACACTGAAAGCATTTAAATTAAACAGCATTGATTATCTCTTGAAACCTATTATGGAAGATGATCTTTCCGGGGCTATAGAGAAATTCAAATCATTTATTCCTGCTGAGAATACAGTGGGTTCACAGGATATCAAACAACTGATCAAAAAAGAAAAATCAACTCTTTCCAGAGTGCTGGTAAAGATCGGATATAACCTGAAAATTGTACAAACAGAGGAAATAAGCTGTTTTTTCAGCGAGAATAAAATAGTGTACCTTCAAACAGAAGAACGTACTTATCCTTCAGATTTTACTCTGGATGAGTTGGAAGACGTTCTGGATGGCAAAAAATTTTTCCGTGTGAACAGACAATTCATTATCAATTCGGATTATATTAAAAATATTCATACTTCACCTTATTACAAAGTAGATCTCGAATTTCAGCCTCAGGAAGAGATTACCATAAGCCGCGATCGGGTGAAGGACTTTAAAGAATGGCTGGTAAGCTAAGTAGATAAGATTCAGATTGATCATCCTAACTTTACTACACATTTAACCTTAAAAACAATAACACCATGGATCTCATACTTTTAATCTTTAAACTTTTTCTTTCCATGTTTTAACCCGAAAAAGGTTTTACTGATTATAGAAATTGCTTGCAGATGTTGTAAATTCATGAAAAGCTTTGGTAACTTCCTTCTGATGTTTATAGGTCAGCGGAAAAGGAACCATATGAGAATATTCATAAGGGAAATCTTTTATTTCAACGGCTACATTAATATTCCGATAACCGCCCTGTAAGGTGTTTAATGCTTCTATGGGAGGTGCTACGCTATCTTTTTCCAGTACATAAGCCTTGATTTGTGACTGAATTTCACGAATTCTTTCTTCTCTTTCATACTGGAAATAATTGTAGCGCAACATCTTTTTGAACCAACTTTCTTCAGGGTGCAGATTCTCATTCTGGTAATGTTTTAACCGATCATCAAATTTGAAATCGGAACTTAATAGTTCAGTAAATACCGCCAGCATTTTAATGGTTGCCTGGGCGTCCATAATATATTTTGAAATAGGAAACATCCGGTCAATAGTCATTCCTCCGCAAAAACAAAACACTTTAGATTGGGTGAAAAGTTGCTCAGGATCAGCCATTTTAATGATCAAAGAAAGAAATGATCCGATAGAATATCCGAAAAAATCCAGACTCGCATCCTGGGAAATTCCTTTTATCTTATTCATTTTAATTTCCCTTACCACTTCAATGATATCAGAGTAGGTTTGCAATCCTGACCAAAAAACCCTTTGCGGATGAGCCTCAAGTCTGGAACTTATGGCAGCATTTACATAAGAGAAGTTCGTGTTTTCAGGATATCTTTTTTTCCTGAAATTAACAATTTGTGTCATCTGGTGACGATCACTCCAGATAAGTTCTGCTCGATTCATATGAAAAGCAATGGGAAACAAAATGATCGCTTTATGTGTTTTCTGGGCCAATTCATAAGCCCATGGCAGATATTTATCCCATTTCTTTTCATTCAATCCGTGGAAAAAAATGATGCAACCCCTGGCGGTTTCGATATCTGCTCTTTTCAGAATATAATAGTCAAAACGTTTATTACATTCTATATCAAAATCTTTACTATCTACGGAGGGCTGGTTATAGTGAAGGTAGGCTTTTTCATTTATTTCAAGCGGCAACTGATGCTCTTCACAGTCCTGACTTCCCGAACCATGAAGAAGCCCGGAAGCTTTAGAAACAAAAGGAACAGATTCAATTTTTACATTTAAATCCCTGATCTCCACATTTCCTTTTCCGGAATCAAAATGACTTTTCAATACATCATACAGCTCATAATACTCCATCTTAAGATTGTTTGGGGATTATAATTAGAACAATTAAATTAATGAATTATTGCTGTAATACGCTGATTTTAAATATTTAAATATATTCTCAGCATAGAAAAACCTTTCGGATATATCCCGGTTTTGGATTTCGTATATTAATTCTCTATTTTCAACTCCTATAACTACCTGTAATCAATCCTGTTAGATTCAGTATCTTCAAGTTGTTTTAAAATAGACGCCGGAATCTCATCACTATCGATCGGGAAGCTGATGGAATCTGAGATAAAGCTTTTTCGGTCTGCTTTTTGAAAAATCTCAAACAAGGCGATAGGTTCCTGATTGAAGCTGATACAAGTACTTATAAAATGAAGCTCATGAAGTTTATATTCAGGGTTTTTTAGCTTCTCCTTAATATCTTTAATTCTTGAAATAAAGTGCCGTTGCCGGATAAAAGTATTACTGTTCATGATAATAAATACATAGTCAGAATAAGCCGTTACTTTTCCAAAATATTTATGATGGTCACCGCCACTTCTTTCGATAAAATATTCTCCGGTAGTTTCAGATTTATAAATTTCCATGGCAGAACGCCAGATCCTGTCTTCTTTCGCCAGGGAAGGGTTTTCCGGTAGATTTCGGTTATAAGAGTACCAGCAGCCAACCAAACGATCTAAAAGAACGGTATTTAAATTTACATTATTCATATCAATTCTAAGGTCATTAAAGTTGAAAGACTCCGTATTGGAATTAATAAAATCAAGATAATTTGAATATCCGAGTACTTTAACAATCAGGCTGAGTTTGGCAAGATTAGGTTTACTTAATTGAGCATTTTCATGGTGTTTGAATTTCTTTAGTTTATTGATAATCAAATGCTCATACAGATAATTTGTTCCCAGAAGGTCAGGCTTTTTTTTGATCTCTTTTTCCACATGGTCGTTGGTAATGAGGTCATTAAGCTCTGAACCAATGTAAGACCACTCGGTTTTGGTAACATCTTCCCAATGATTTTTTTTTAAAAATTGCCTGCTGAGGAAGTTCATCAATTTCTCCAGATGTAGAATATCTTCTTTTTTCATTGCTCTGTTTTGTAAGACGAATTTAAGATTTTTATCAAACCAAAAAATACTTAAGGAAGACTTTTATATTTTTAATTCAAAAGATATTTGAGTAGAAAAATTAAAATAAAAACAATGGAAACGAATATCTTATTAAAAGACGAGTCTCTATGGATCAGGATCCTCGGATTTTCTTTAGACGCTCCTGACGCCGATTTTCCTTTTTCGAAAAAATTGGCTAAAGAAGAAAACTGGAGTGCTGACTTTACCCGAAAGGCGATTGATGAATATAAAAAATTTATATACCTCTGTTGTATTCTCCCGAATGGAGCTTCACCCAGCAAAATTGTAGATAAAGTATGGCATATGCATCTGATCTACACTCAAAATTATTGGGAGGATTTTTGCCCCAATATTTTAAAAAGACCTCTTCATCATCATCCTTCCAAGGGAGGGCAATCAGAAAAAATGAAACATACCGACTGGTTTTCAGACACTCTGAAAAATTATATGATGGTTTTTCAGTCTGAGGCCCCTGAAGAAATTTGGACACAACAGGTGAAGTCTGAAACAAAAATCAGATGGTGGAAAAAACTGAGCCTTGTTCCATTATTTGCAATACTGATGACACTGACTTCCTGCCTTGGAGAAGTGCTAACTACCTTATTTGGAATTCTTTTTTCTCTACTTGGAATCTTTTTATTTGCGATAATAGTCTCTCTATTTCAGGGAGATAATGGCCAAAATAGAGATGATGATGGTTCGGGAGGAGGATGTAGTGGCGGTGGAAGTAGCTGTAGCGGAGGTGGTGGCTGTGGCGGAGGTTGCGGAGGCTGCGGAGGTTGTGGAGGCTGTGGTGGATAGAAATGAATACCTAAAAATAATATTGAATCATGAAAAAATTATTTGTCCATTTTATACCTGTCGTCATAAGTTTTATATGGCTCATTACGGAATGCCAGACATTCAATCCGATAACATTAAAAGGACCAGATTTCTTAAAATTCTATATGATTTTGGTGCTTGGGTTTTATCTCTCCGTTTTTATTGTAAAATTGCTGGGAGAAAAATTTACACAGACAACTTTTTATTTTCTAATGGGTATTGGCGCTTTGGGAATCATCAAATTGATCTGGGGAATCATGCTGGGAAAACCGGTTGGTTTTTTAACCATGATATTAATTGCAGAGTTAATTATTGCATTTTTGCTAATGGGCTGGACATCTAATGATCAACGTAAGCAATAAAAAAACAACCCGAAACAAAATGCTTCGGGCTTTATAATATCATTAAGTATGATTCTTAATTTTTGTCTGACTTCTGGTTTAGTGAACAACCACTTCTAAATTCTGCCATCAGCATCACGTATCTCGAAACACGCATCCCAATAACCCAAATCTTCTATGAAATCACCCCACTTCCGATAAGCTCTTCATCAATATACCATGAGGCAAATTGCCCTTCAGCAATAGCAGACTGAAGCTCGTCAAATTCAATATAAAAAGCATTTTCAAACTGATATATAGTTGCTTTCTGCAAAGCCTGCCTGTATCTGAATCTGGCCAGTACTTCCATAGATTCTCCATTTTGAAGCTTCATGTCCTCACGTACCCAGTGCAGCTCAGAATTATCAATTTTCAAAGCTTTTTTGTGAAGTCCTGGAAAATGGCTTCCCTCTCCCACAAAAATGATATTGTTTTCCATATCTCTTGAAACGATAAAGCAACTTTCTTTATGTCCTCCTATTCCAAGTCCTCTACTTTGTCCAATGGTAAAGAATTGAGCTCCCTGATGCTTTCCGATTACTTTTCCGTCAGCTTTTTTATAATCGATTTTTCTGGATAAAAAATTCAGTTCCTCCTCTTTAGAAGAGAATGTTGGTATTTCTTGGGAAAAAAGAGGTGAATCTTTGAAAATTTCTACGATTTCACCCTCATTCGGTTTCAATTGTTGTTGTAAAAATTGAGGAAGACTTACCTTTCCGATAAAGCATAATCCCTGAGAATCCTTTTTGTCAGCAGTAACAAGCCCGATTTCTTTTGCAATTTCCCTTACCTGAGGCTTCGTAAGCTCTCCGATAGGAAATAATGCTTTAGACAACTGATCCTGGCTGAGCTGGCAAAGAAAATACGATTGGTCTTTATTATTATCCTTTCCGGCAAGAAGGTGAAAAATCTCCTTTCCGTTTTCATCAAAAGTAGAGTCGACTCTGGCATAATGTCCTGTTGCCACCTTATCGGCTCCAAGGGACATCGCTGTTTTCATAAAAACATCAAATTTTACCTCTCTGTTACACAAAACATCGGGATTGGGAGTTCTTCCTTTCTCATATTCGGCGAACATATAATCAACAATACGTTCCTTGTAAAGATCACTCATATCAATGACCTGAAAAGGGATTCCCAGTTTTTGTGCCACCATTAGGGCATCATTGCTGTCCTCAATCCAGGGACACTCATCTTCTAACGTTACGGAAGCATCATTCCAGTTTCTCATAAATAAAGCCACAACTTCATGGCCTTGTTGTTGTAGCAAATATGCTGTAACACTAGAATCTACACCTCCTGAGAGGCCTACTACTATTTTCATTGTATTTCAATTTTACGAAACTCTTAACGGGAGTTCTTAGTTTGATGCGGCAAAAATACAACTAAAAAAATTCGTAAAAAAACCATAATTTTAAGCATTGATAAAAACGATATTAATTGATATCGCCAATATTTACACCAAATAACTAATGCATTGGTGAATAAGACCATTACAAAATAAAAATAAACATATGAAAAAGAGTATTATTCCGTTGATACTGATGTTCTCAGGGACTTTATTTTCACAAATTTCAGTCGGTACACCAACGCAGGAAAACAATAAATGGACCTTCGGAGGGGGAATTGGGCTGGGCTTTGGTAGTAACAGCTCATTTTATCTGCAAGCTTCTCCAAGGGTAGGTTACAGGCTTACCAATGATCTGGAGGCAGGAGTGGTCGGAAGTGTTTCTTGGCAAACCTCAGACTATTTCAGATCAACGATGTTTGGAGTAGGACCATTTGCCAATTACTATATCGGAAGATCGTTTTATCTGGGCGCCAATTTTCAACATTATTTTATTAATTATAGAGATAAATACTATGATTATAAATATGACAGAGAAGAAAATGCATTGTATCTTGGTGGTGGATATATGCAAAGGATAGGAAATAATTCCTTTATGCAATTAGGATTAATGTATAATGTGCTTTATAAAGAAAGAACAAGTGCATTTTCAAGCGGCTTGATTCCCAATATAGGTTTTGTAGTAGGGCTTTAGGATTTACCCAGTCTGCTTTTCAAGCGTAGAGTAAGTACACAACAACAATAAGGTTGGGCTCATTCCTTACAATGGTAAAATCAACTGGCTTTAGCCAAGACCTGTTAAAACAAAAAGCACCGGAAATCTCCGGTGCTTTTCTATGGTATAAATTATTTGTTTATGATTGAGAAGACTTTTCAGCAGCAGATTTTTTTGCTTTCTGTGTTTTTCCTACCAATGCATCTTTTGCTTCATTAAGATCAAGAACGACTGTTTCTCCTTCATTTAATTGTTTATTGACTAGCATTTCTGCCAATAAATCTTCAATATACTTCTGGATTGCTCTCTTCAATGGTCTCGCTCCGAAATCTTTATCCCATCCTTTTTCAGAAATAAAGTCTTTGGCTTCTTCAGTCAATTCTACTTTATAACCTAATTTTTCAAGTCTGCCATACAATTTGTTCAGTTCAATGTCAATAATTTTCTTGATATCGTCCTGTACAAGAGAGTTGAAGATTACAATATCATCAATTCTGTTTAAGAATTCAGGGGCAAAAGCTTTTTTAAGAGCACTTTCAATAGTACTTCTTGCTCTTGTATCTGAAGATGTTTTTTTGGCTGAAGTTCCAAAACCTACACCGTCCCCAAAGTCTTTTATATCTCTTGTTCCGATGTTTGAAGTAAGAATAATAATCGTATTTCTAAAATCAATTTTTCTACCTAAACTATCGGTAACGTGTCCTTCATCAAGAATTTGTAACAGGATATTGAATACATCAGGATGAGCTTTTTCTATCTCATCCAAAAGAACAACAGCATAAGGTTTTCTTCTTACCGCCTCAGTCAGCTGACCACCTTCTTCATACCCTACGTACCCCGGAGGCGCTCCAACTAATCTCGAAACAGCGAATTTTTCCATGTATTCACTCATGTCAATTCTGATAAGAGACTCGTCTGATTCGAAAAGCTCTCTGGCCATTACTTTTGCAAGCTCTGTTTTACCAACCCCGGTTGTACCAAGGAAGATGAAAGTACCAATCGGACGGTTAGGATCTTTAAGTCCTGCTCTGTTTCTCTGGATAGCTTTCACTACCTTTTTCACAGCATCTTCTTGACCGATCACTTTTCCATTCAGTTTCTCGTCCATCTGAGCCAACTTATCAAGCTCATTTTTACCAACTTTCGTTACCGGAACACCACTCATCATAGAAACCACTTCTGCTACACTCTCTTCACTCACGGTTTCTTTTTTCTCCTTAACATCTTTATCCCATTTCTCCTGAGCAGCATTCAGTTCCATCTGAAGACGTTCTTCCTCATCTTTCAGCTTTCTTGCTTCAAGATAATCCTGAGCTTTAACCGCTTTCTGTTTCAGTTCCTTAATATCCTCAATTTTCTTTTCGAAATCAATGATCTCAGTAGGAACTTTCATGTTTTTAATATAAACTCTGGAACCTGCTTCGTCCATAGCATCAATAGCTTTGTCCGGTAGGAAACGGTCTGTAATATATCTTGATGTCAAATTGACACACGCATTAATCGCCTCAGGGGTATAAATTACATTGTGGTGCTCTTCATACTTATCCTTAATCTGGTTCAGGATCTGAATGGTTTCATCAATAGAAGTAGGCTCCACCATCACTTTCTGGAATCTTCTTTCTAAAGCTCCGTCTTTTTCAATATACTGACGATATTCATCCAGAGTAGTAGCCCCGATGCATTGAATTTCTCCTCTTGCCAAGGCTGGTTTGAACATATTGGAGGCATCCAGACTTCCTGTAGAACTTCCGGCACCTACAATAGTGTGAAGCTCATCAATGAATAAGATGACATCTCTGTTTTTCTCCAGTTCGGTCATGATCGCCTTCATTCTTTCTTCAAACTGACCACGGTATTTAGTTCCGGCTACTAAACTTGCCAGATCCAAAGTGATCACACGCTTGCCATAAAGAACTCTTGATACCTTTTTCTGTTGAATTCTTAAAGCCAACCCTTCCGCGATCGCAGATTTACCAACTCCCGGCTCCCCGATAAGAAGCGGATTGTTTTTCTTTCTACGGGATAAGATCTGAGAAACTCTCTCAATTTCTTTTTCACGGCCAATTACCGGATCCAGTTTTCCATCCCTTGCTAAAGAAGTTAAATCTCTACCAAAGTTGTCCAACGTTGGGGTTTTACTTTTTGCTGAGCCCAGATTTCCTGCAGGCTTTCTCATCTGCTCAAATTCCTCTCTTTCATCATCATCATCATAAGCACTCATCTGTGGTGACTGCCCGGAATTTTTAAGCATTGTCTGGTACTCTCTTGAAACTCCTTCATAGTCGATGTCATAAGCTCCCAGAATATTTGAAGTAGGGTCCTCATACTTATAAAGAATACCCAAAAGCAGGTGAACGGTATTAATTTCATTGCTTTTATATTGTCGGCATTCTAGCTCCGCACGTTTAATGGCATGATCTGCCATCTTGGTGAAAGAAATATTGGTAACCTCTTCAGAAATAGGATTAAGACTTGCTGTATTTAGAGTTTCAATTTTTCTTCTGATTTGTGTTAAATCCGCATTAAGGTTTTGAAGGATTTCTTTTGCAGAGTTTTCCGTTTTTATAATACCTAAAAGTAGATGTTCTGTATTAAGAAATTCACTTTTCAGCCTTTTAGCTTCGCTTTTGCTTTGTTTGAACACCTGGCTCAAACCTTGTGAAAACTTATAATCCATAATATATCTCATTAGAATAATGGCAACGTTGCCATTTATTCATTATCTAAATTACAAATATTTTACCAAAAATCAATTAATGACTTTATGGCAGTAAAAAATTTTATTATCTTCTTGAAAATGTTTAAGTTTGTTATCATTAAAAATTCTTCATGAGCCCTGAAATTACTACTTACATCGGATATTCTGCTTCAGTTTTCATCGTATTGAGTTTCATACTGAAAGATGTAAGAAAAATCAGAATTGTCAACATGATTGGCTGTATTTGTTTTGTCATTTATGGTTTCTTTAGCGGGCCTTTATGGCCGGTTATTATTCCAAACGGAATGATCTGCTTTATCCAGATCTACCATTTAATACTAGGTAAGAAAGATTCATGAAGAAAAAAATAATCATTTCGGCATTTAGTAATCTGTATACCGATCAACGAATAGAAAAGGTGTGCAAAACACTTTTTGATAACGGATATCCTATAGAATTGATTGGAAATGACTGGGGAGGGTGTGAAAAAATGGAACGTCCGTATCCTTTTTCAAGAATACATCTTAGCTCTGCAAGTTTAAAGACAGCGTATTTCGAATTCAATTGGAAGCTTTATCATGAGCTGAAGAAAAAAGCTGACAAAAACACAATACTTCATGCCAATGATATTGACGCGATTCTGCCAAATTATCTCATTGCCAAAAAATTGGATATTCCGTTGGTCTTTGACAGTCATGAAATTTTTACAGAAATGCCTGCCATACAAAACCGGTTTTCCCAAAAATTCTGGCGGGTGATAGAAAGAAGTATTCTTCCGAAGATTAAATTTATGATGACCGAAAGCGAAAGTTATGCAGAATGGTTTCATGAAAAATATAATGTCAGCTCAGTTGTCGTTAGAAATATCCCCAGGAAAATTCCTTCTATACATCATATTCCGCAAAATAATCCTAAAATAATTCTATATCAGGGAGCGATTAATCAATCCAGAGGAATTGAAAAGGTCATTATTGCTATGCATGATATTGAAGGAGCAGTGTTGAAAATAGCAGGTGACGGGCCAAAGAAAAAAACGTATGAAGATCTTGTTGTTCAGGAAAACCTTCAGGATAAAGTCATTTTTCTGGGTAAACTGAAGCCGGAAGTCCTTAGAGAAGTAACGAAAACTGCAGATTTAGGATTTAGTCTGGAGGAAAACAACGGCGTGAGCTACTATTATTCTCTTCCCAATAAAGTTTGTGATTATATCCAATCCAGGGTACCTTTGGTTATGATTAATTTTCCTGAAATGGAACGCATCAAAAGACAATTTGATGTGGGAGAAATGATTACAGATCATCACCCTGAAACTATCGGAAAAGCAATTCGCAAAATGCTTGAAAAAGGCCGGATACATTATAAGTCCGAACTGGATAAAGCGGCAGATGTTTTTTGCTGGGAGAAAGAGGAAATGAAAATTCTTCAACTTTTTGAAAAAGCATCCCACAAGTAATCTTTACAAAATTGGTTATCTTTGCATAAAGAAATTTGATTAAAGATGACCATTAAAGAAAAACAACAGGAAATAATTGACGAATTTGCATTTTTGGACGATTGGGAACAGAAGTACGAATATATTATTGATCTTGGAAAAGAACTGAAAGGGCTGCCGGAGGACAAGAAAACTGAAGAAAATCTGATAAAAGGTTGTCAAAGTAAGGTTTGGATCGATGCGGAATTTAAAGAAGGAAAGCTCTTCTTTAATGTAGATTCTGACGGAATTTTACCTAAAGGAATTGTCTCTCTTCTCGTAAGTATTTATAGTGGGCATTCTACTCAGGAAATTCTGGATTCTGATTTTGAATTTATTGCAGAAATAGGATTGCAGGAATTTCTTTCGCCATCCAGAGCCAATGGACTCATGGCGATGACCAAACAAATTAAATTTTACGCTGTTGCCTATCAATTGAAATCATAGTTGTGACCAGAATTTTAGCATATCGTTTTTCAGCATTTGGAGATGTTGCGATGACAGTGCCTGTCTTCAGAGAATTTCTGGAACAGAATCCCGATGTGGAAATTGTCATGGTTTCCAGAAAAAACTTTAAAGCCTTATTTGAAGGAGTTCCCAACCTTATTTTTAAAGGAATAGATGTAGATGATTATAAAGGTATTTTTGGACTAAGAAGACTAAGCAATGAATTGATCAAAGAATTTAATCCTGATCTTATTGCCAACCTTCACGATGTTATCCGGACAAAGATCATCGATAAGTTTTATGTAAGAAAAGGCCTGAAAGTATTTAAAATAAACAAAGGAAAAGAAGAAAAAGATCATCTTACAGATGTTTGGAACCTCAATAAAGTTCAGTTAAAAAGGACGGTTGAACGCTATGCGGATGTTTTCAGAGAAATGGGGTTCAAAGTAGAACTTTCTCAAAAATTGAGGCCCTCCTCAGAATATAAATCGGGGATTGGTTTTGCTCCTTTTGCCCAGCACAAGGGAAAAATGCTTCCATTGGAGAAGTCCTTTGAATTGGTCCGGATTCTGGCAAAAAAACATACCGTATATTTTTTTGGTGGTGGTAAAAAAGAAACCGAAATTCTCGAAAAATGGGAGAGTCAGATTCCCAATACAAAAAGTCTGTCCGGCAAATTGAGCCTTACAGAAGAATTAAGTAAAATTGCTGAATTGGAAGTTATGATTTCAATGGATTCGGCCAACATGCACCTGGCAAGTCTGGTAGGTACCCGATGCGTTTCCATATGGGCCGCGACACATCCTTATGCAGGATTTTTAGGATTCGGGCAGAGTGAGGCTGATGTGGTTCAGGTAAAAGATCTGACATGCAGGCCATGTTCTGTATTCGGTGATAAAGAATGTTACAGAGGAGATTGGGCATGCCTTGAAGAATTTGACATTCAAAAAGTCATTGAGAAAATCACATGAAAATGAAGCTTTCAATCTGTATTCCTGTCTATAATTTTGATGTTCGCGAATTGGTTTTTGATTTAAAAAAAGAAATTGAAAGTCATACTATTGAGTCAGAGATTATTTTGATTGATGATGCTTCAAAAGAAGAATTTAAACGCGTTAATCAGGTACTTACAGAGGATGTTTCCCATTTCATTTTTTTGGAAGAAAATATTGGAAGATCACGGATTCGTAACCTTTTCTTAGATTATTCTACAGGGGAATATCTGTTGTTTCTCGATTGCGACGGAAAGATCACTCATGAAAATTTTTTACATCAGTATATTCAATGTATACAGCAAAATCCTGAAACCCAGGTTATTTATGGAGGAAGAAAGGTGCTGGAAGATGTTCCGGGGAAAGAGTATTATTTAAGATGGAAATTTGCTGTTGAAAGAGAAAATCTGCCTTTGGAACAGCGCAGGAAAAAACCTTATCTGAGTTTTCAGACGAATAATTTTGTCATCAAAAAGGAAATACTGCAAAAAGTACTCTTTAATCCTGATTTCAGACAGTATGGGTATGAAGACCTGCTTTTTGCAATGGATCTGAAATCTGATAGCATTAAGATTGACCACATTGATAATCCTATTCTCAATAATGACCTGGAAAAAAATGAAATCTACCTTCATAAAGTGGAGGAGTCTGTGGAAAGCCTCTCTGCCATGATTAGAGATAAAAACCTTAGATCAAAGTTATCTGAGGTAAAGCTGGTTAAAATATATTACAAGCTTGGTAAAATGCCTTTTAAAACATTTTTTTCAGGCTTATTCATGATAGGAGAGGGGTATGTTAAGAAAAAGCTTTTAAAGGGAAATGTTAACCTTCGGTATCTGGACTTTTATAAGCTGGGGTTGCTTATACGAAAAATGAAACAGTAATTTTTTTATAAAGTCAGACAATTACATTATATATATAAAAAAAACTCTCAGAAATCTGAGAGTTTTTTTGTGGGCCCTGAGGGATTCGAACCCCCGACCCTCTGGGTGTAAACCAGATGCTCTGAACCAACTGAGCTAAGAGCCCTGAAATTTTTTAAAAGGCTTCAGTATCCTTTTTTTGTGGGTCCTGAGGGATTCGAACCCCCGACCCTCTGGGTGTAAACCAGATGCTCTGAACCAACTGAGCTAAGAACCCTCTAGACTTGTTCTCTTGTTTAGAGTGGTGCAAATATACGACTTATTCCTTAATCTCCAAATTTTTTTCTAAAAATTCTCCCACAACAAAGTTACTTCCGCCAATAAAAATCATCTCTTCGTTTGTACATCGCTCTTTTGCAGAAAGATAGGCCTCCTCTACAGAATTGAAAATTTTATAAAAAATTTTTGCTTCCCGGAGCAGATTTTCATACTCTTCAGGATGTCTTCCCCTATTGATGGATGGTTTCGCAAAATAAAACTCAGAATTTTCAGGTAGCAATTCCATCACTTCATCTATTTTTTTGTCGTTGACAAACCCCAAAATAACATGCTTGTGCTTGTTAATAGAATTTAATTGTGAAAAAACATATTCCAAACCAGCCTGATTGTGTCCCGTATCGCAAATGGTAAGAGGGTCCTTTGAAAATTCAAACCAACGACCGATGAATCCTGTATTTTGATGAACATTTAAGAGTCCTTTTTCTATATTTTTGTCGTCAATGTCAATTTTTAGCTTTTTCAATTCATCAATGATTCCCAGTACGACCCGAATATTCTTTTGTTGATAATTGCCTTTGAGGTCAGAAGCAAACTGAGCATTTATCGAGGTAGCATCTATAAAGGGAGCGCTTTCATGCTCTGCCTTTTCTTTAATAATATTTTTTACCACTTCATTTTCATCTCCGGAAATAATCGGAATATTTCTTTTAATAATACCCGCTTTTTCATAGGCAATTTCCTCGATAGTATCTCCTAGAATATTTTGATGATCAAGCTGAACATTGGTAATGGCCGAAACTAACGGTGTGATGATATTGGTAGAATCTAATCGTCCTCCTAGTCCTACTTCAATAATGGCAAAATCTACCTGTTGCTGATAAAAATATTCAAAAGCCATAATGGTAGTAAATTCAAAAAACGAAGGCCGGATATCTTCAGGAATATTTTTAAGCCTTTGTATAAAGTCAAATACAAATTCTTTATTGCAGTTCTTGCCATTGACCTTAATGCGTTCAGTGAAATCGATCAGGTGTGGAGAATTGTATATTCCTACCTTATAGCCTGCTTCCTGAAGTACTGAGGCCAGCATATTGCTTGAAGATCCTTTTCCGTTGGTTCCACCAATGTGGATGCATTTTATTTTATCTTGTGGATTTCCAAAGAAGGCACAAAGTCTGGTAATATTATCAAGTCCGGGTTTATAGGCTTTCTGCCCGTCTATCTGATAATTGGGCATTTGTACAAAAAGCCAGTCTATAGCTTCCTGATATTGTTGGTGTGTCATCATGATACAAAATTCTCAAAAGTTTTATAAAAATGAAACAATAATTTTTTTTAACTGTAACTTTTTTATATTTAGCACGTCTAATATGGAAAAATCTTAATATGAAATCGCCATGATTTGCAGGTACAAATACTGACGAAGATGATTCGATTCCATATGACCATTAAAAAACAAATAAACATATACATATGAAAAAAGTTTGGATTATCGTTTTTGGACTAGCTTGTTTGGGATTGAACGCCCAGAAGAAATGGTCCTTAAAAGAATGCGTAAGCTATGCAGTGGAGCATAATCTACAGGTTATCCAAAATCAATATAACAAACAGTCACAGGATGCTAACCTTAAAATTGCCAGAAAAGGATATCTACCCTCTGTTTCAGCGGGGATGAATAATTCGGTAAGTTTCGGGCAGCTTTCGCTGGGAACAGGGAGTATCAGAAATGACAGATTTAGTAATAGTGCCAATCTGGGAGCTGATGTTTTAGTGTACAATAATGGAAGACTGGAAAAAAATGTCCGAAAAGCTCAGTTTGATGTGGAGGCGAGCCAGTACGATATCGAAACCATTAAAAACGATATTTCTCTTCAGATTGCCCAGCAATATCTTACGGCACTTTTGAACAAAGAGATCGTTAAGATTTCTCAAAGTGCAGTAGAAAATGCTCAGAAACAATTTGACAGAGCGAAGATAACAACGCAGGTGGGAACTACTGCCCAAACTGTTTTAGCAGAAGCCGAGGCGGCTTTAGCAAGAGAGAAACAGAATCTTAAAACAGCAGAAGTAGATGTAGGAAGAGCATTATTTGCTATTGCTCAGCTTCTGCAGCTTCCTGATTATAAGGGATTTGATGTGGAGGATGTGATCGTGCCGGAGGGTTTAGATCCTCAGTTGCAATCTGCTGATGAAGTGCTGGCTACGGCTTATGAAATCCAACCTCAGATAAAGGCAGCTGAAAGTAGAATAAGATCAGCGGAAACACAAACAGAAATAAGTAAAACTGCATTTTGGCCTACTCTTACGGCAAGTGCCGGAATTTCTTCCTTTTATAACAACATCCTGAATGGCGGGGTTGCCACCAGTACACAGCCTGGCTTTTTTCAACAGTATAAGGATAACTTTGGACAGAGTGTAGGTCTTTCTTTAAATGTACCTATTTTCAATAAAGGAATTACGAAATTACAGGTAGAGCAATCTAAAATCAATGAAAGTCTAGCTAAAGTAACCTTAGAACAACAGAAGCAGACCATAAGACAAAATGTGCAGAAAGCTCAGTTTGATGCTGATGCAAACTATGAAACGTACCTTGCCGCAATAGAATCAGAAAAGAGCACAAAATTAGCCCTTGAATTTGCTGATAAAAGTTATGCTGCAGGAAGAACAACCATTTATGATGTGAATGTTGCCAGAAATAATTATGCAAATGCACAGGGATCAGTAGCGCAGGCGAAATATAATTATCTTTTCAGTCTTAAACTATTGAGTTTCTATGCAGGAATTCCATTAAGTTTGTAAAATGTCTATCCAATCGTTAGAAAAATATTTACCTCAAAATACATTAAAATATTTAAGAATTTGGTTTTCAGAATACTATATTCACATTAAGGTTACACGAAACAGAAATTCTAAACTGGGAGATTATCGAAAACTTCCGGACAATTCGCATGAAATTACAGTCAATTCTACATTGACTCCACAACTCTTTTTCTTTGTGCTTACTCATGAGTTGGCACATTTAATTGCTTTTGAAAAATATGGGCGAAGAATCTCTCCGCATGGAAATGAATGGAAGGAGACTTTCAGAACGATGCTGATAGAAAGCCTGGAAATTTATGACGAAGATTTAAAACCAATCATCGTCCGGTTTTCAAAATCTCCAAAAGCAAATTTTATGGCCAGCCCTGATCTTGTAAGATATTTTCATACTGAAAAACAAGATGATAACCTCCGTTTTATCGAAGAACTTGAAAAGGGAGAATTTTTTATATATCGCAACGAAAAGTATTTATTGGAAGGTCTGATTAAAAAAAACTATCTTTGTAAGAACCTGGCTACTGGAAGGAAGTATTCTTTCAAGCCACTAGCAAGGGTAGAAAAATGTAGCTAAGAATGTTAAAATCAGATAGATACTGTGTAATAATGGCGGGAGGAATCGGAAGTCGATTCTGGCCAATGAGTACGCAGAAGTTTCCCAAACAGTTTCAGGATATTTTAGGAACAGGCCGCACTATGATTCAGCAAACCTATGATAGAATCAGTAAGGTAATTCCTAAAGAGCAGATATTTGTCATCACAAATAAAGAATATGTAGCATTATCTCATCAGCAACTTCCGGAAATTCCTGAAGAAAATATCGTTGGTGAGCCTTTGATGAAAAATACAGCGGCTTGTAACCTGTATATGGCTAATAAAATTGCTGAAATTGATCCTAACGCGACAATGATTGTGTTGCCGGCAGACCATCTAATCCTTAAGGAAGATGTATTCTTGGAAAAAGTAGAGCTTGCTTTTGATGCTGCGTCAAAACACGATTATCTTGTGACTCTGGGAATTACCCCAACCAGACCTGATACAGGATATGGGTACATCCAGTTTGTAGAAAAAAAGGGTTCAGAGTATTTTAAAGTTAAAACATTTACCGAAAAACCCATTCTGGAGATCGCCCAAAGCTTTTTAGAAAGTGGTGATTTTCTTTGGAATGCAGGAATTTTCGTCTGGAATGTAAAAAGTATTCACCATGCTTTTGAACTCTATCTTCCTGAAATGATGCAACATTTCATGGCTTGTGAATACAACTCAGAAAAAGAGGATAGTTGTATTGAAACCATTTATCCGAAAGTTCAGAAAATCTCTATCGACAACGGAATTTTAGAGAAAGCAAAAAATGTGTATGTCATTCCAGCTGACTTAGGATGGAGTGATCTGGGAACCTGGACATCAGTGTACGAGAATACTGATAAAGATAAGAATGGTAATGCTGTAAAACTGAAGCATTTACTTGCCTATAATTCAAAAGGAAATATTATTCGATTAAAAAACAACAATAAGGCGGTGATCATCGATGGTCTTGAGGATTTTATTATCGTTGATACGGATAAAGCACTTCTTATTTGTCCGCGTAATAATGATCAATTGATTAAAGATTATGTGCTTGATCTCAAAAACTTCAAAAAGGGCGAGAAGTTTATGTAAATTTTTGGTATATTTTCTGCTGATTATCAAGCTATGAAGAGAACTACAACCCAACTTACCATTATTATATTCTTATTTTTAGGAATTTTAGGATTCGCTCAGGAGAAGAAAAAATTTTCGAGCATTCCGAATATTTTACAACAGATAGATCCTGATGATAACGTAGATTCCTGGGTATTGGTATACAATAGCTACGGTAAAGGGAAGGAGATTAAAACTTCCGGAGGGACGATAAGTTATACCCCTCAGTTTACGGGCTTCAATTTGTTTCCAAGTGAGGATAGTTTTTATTATATTGCTTATTCTCAAGGAGGGAAGATTAACTATGTTGTTGATACGGAGGCTCTTAAAAAATTCGTCGGGAAGATTGATAATGCTCAGGAAGCATCAATTGTTCTGGCCTCAGATGGCTATGTTGTGGATGAAGAATTTAAAGATCTGGCAGGTAATTACCATGAAGATAAGTCTAATTATTACCTTGATTTAGGAAAACTAACTTCAAAAGAATGTCCTTATCAGAAAACACATTATACTTTAACTGTAAATAAGGCTACAGGGGTTGTAATGAATGTTAAAGACAATGGGACATATATTGAGCTTTATAATAAAAAATGTGCTAATAACCCACGACTTTTAAAGGTCGAAAAAAAAGAAGAACCAAAGAAAGATGAGCCCCAAAAAACACCCAAGCGCAAATAATACCTATGAGACGGAACGATTAATACTCCGCCCAATGTCCCATGACGATCGTGATTTTGTCTTTGAACTTTATAACAGACCAAAATTTATTCAGCATATTGGCAATCGCAATGTTAATAGTATTGAAGATGCTGAAAACTATATCCTAAACAGATTTGTCCCACAGATTGAAAGACTTGGATTTGGAAACTACCTTTTAGTAACAAAAGAAGGACATGAAAAAGTAGGAGCAGTGGGAATCTTCGAGAGAGAAGGGCTTGATATTGTGGATATAGGCTATTCTTTACTGGAAGAATTTGAAGGGAAAGGGTATGCTTTCGAAGCTGCTCAGAAGGTTAAATCTATTGGAATGGATGAATTTGGATTAACAAAAATATCAGCCATCATTTCAAAAGAGAATGTTTCTTCCCAAAAATTGATCGAAAAATTGGGTTTAAAGTTTAAAAAACATGTCATTCTTCCTGGAGAAACTGAAGAACTGAATTACTACGAAACAGAATAAAATAAATAAAAAAAGCTTTCACAAATAGCTGTGAAAGCTTTTTTTATATCTGTTGTTCAAAAAATTATCCTTCCAGAATCTGCTCCGCTGCAGCCTTTGAAGTTACTTTTTCAATTACTCTTGTACAAACGCCATTTTCATCAAAAATAAATGTGGTTCTTACAATTCCCATGTAGGTTTTTCCAAACGTTTTTTTCTCTTGCCAAACCCCGAACTTTTCAATAAGATCATGGTTTTCATCTGCAATGAGATCATAAGGGAAAGCAAACTTGTTGTGGAAATTCTTCTGTTTCTTTACAGAATCGCCACTTACTCCCAATAATTGAAATCCGGCCTTTTTTAGCTTAGTATAATTATCACTCAGGTTGCAGGCTTCCACTGTACAAGTCGGGGTATTGGCTTGTGGGTAAAAGAAGACCACCAGCTTTTTTCCAATTAATTTTGATGTGGTTACTGTTTCTCCGTCTTGATTGAATCCTTCAAATTCAGGTAATTTATCTCCAACTTTCAGCATAATGATTTAATTTTGTTCAAATTTAAGGCTTACATGACAAAAAAACAAAGAGCTGAGCTCGTTCAGATAGAACTGGATAAATTATATCCTACTACGCCCATTCCCTTGGATCACACCGACCCTTATACTTTAATGGTTGCTGTAGCACTTTCTGCACAGACAACAGATAAAAAGGTGAATCAGGTAACACCTGATCTGTTTGCGGTAGCGGGAACGCCACAAAGGATGGCAAAGTTGGAAGAATTCGAAATTAAAGAGTTAATTAAAGAAATAGGACTTTCCAATACCAAAGCTAAAAATCTGAAAAGGATGGCAGAACTTCTTCTGGAAAGGCATGATGGAATAGTCCCTCAGACTTATGAAGAATTAGAAGCACTTCCGGGAGTTGGGCATAAAACCGCTTCAGTAGTCATGAGCCAGGGGTTTGGATTTCCTGCTTTCCCGGTAGATACTCATATCCATCGTCTGATGACCCAATGGAAACTGACATCAGGTAAAAATGTAGTGGAAACTGAGCGTGATGCTAAAAATTTATTTCCGGAAGAAGTATGGAATAAACTTCATCTTCAGATTATTTTCTATGGAAGAGAGTATTCTCCGGCAAGAGGAAAAGGAGAGAAGGATTTTATTACAAAAATGATGTTTGAGAAATAATGTTCTCACTAAGATAAACTTTTGTGATTTTTGGCTGAGCTTAGTTGAAATTTTTATCCATGTTAAGGTTTGACGCTTGACATGGATAAAAGGTAATTAATAATCCAATAACCTTCTGTGATAATTGATCTGCCCTAAATGATAATCCAGATGAGCCACCAGATGGATCAGGAAGTAATCTGTGGTCATTTTGTTTTCAAACACCACCAATGGATATTCTTTTTTAAGATTTTCTTCAGATAATTGAGGTAGAACGGAATCTATCATGGCCACTGTGGCTTCAATTTTTTCAATAAGTTCTGTTCTTGGAATATCTTTTAAGGAAAATTCAAGGTCACGGTTTCTAACATAACCCGTATTTCCGAGCTGAGCTCCTATAAAATGATTAATGTTTCCAACCAGGTGAAGGCTAAGGTTGCCTGCAGAATTGGCAATGCTTTTATCAATTTTCCAAAGGTTTTCTTCCTTCTGATAGGCTTCTATCTCTGTTTTTAATTTATTTAAATCTCTGTTGAAAAGAGATCTTAGACTTTCTGTGATCATATCATTTTTTGTTTTAACTTTTTCAATTTCTTAGAATATATTGTAATAACAAAAGGCACTGATTTTAACCCAGCGCCTTTTGTTATTACCTATTTCTGCTTTTTAGCCCAAAGCTCCATCTTTCTGTTCAGAACATCCAGCGGAAGACATCCCTGACTTAATATTTCATCATGAAAGCTTGCAAGATTAAATTGTTTTCCAAGTTCTTTCTGGTATTTTTCTCTTAATTCACGGATTCTTAAGGACCCGATCTTATATCCTAAAGCCTGCCCCGGCATGGCCATATATCTTTCTACCTCTGCTACAGCAGCCCCTTCATCGTAAGAAATATTGCTTAAGAAATATTTGATCGCTTCTTCTCTTGACATTTTTCCGGTGTGAAGTCCGGTATCTACTACCAATCGTACAGCTCTCAGCATCTGATCGCTTAAATATCCCATTTTTTGGTATGGATCAGTATATAAACCAAATTCAGGGCCTAATGTTTCACAATAATGTGCCCATCCTTCACCATAAGCTCCAAACCATCCAAACCTCATAAATTTAGGAAGTTTTTCATTCTCCTGTTGTAAAGAAACCTGATAGTGATGTCCCGGAATGGCTTCATGCAGAAAAAGAGATTCCATACCTGAAGTCACATTAAATTTGGTGGGGTCAGGAAGCGGAACATAGAATATGCCCGGCCTTTTCCCATCCGGAGTTCCCGGAATATACTCTGCACTGGCACTGGCTTCTCTGAATTTCTCCGTTTGTCTGATCTCAAACTTTGTTTTTGGTGTCACATTAAACATCGTTTTCAGTTTGGGAGTAATCTTTGTCAGGATACCGTTGAAGCCATTCAAAACATCTTTAGATGTTTTATAAGGCATTGCTTTAGGATCAGTTTTTACAAAAGTAATAAACTCTTCAAGTGATCCTGTGAAGCCTACCTGTTGCTTTACTTTTTCCATTTCAGACCGAAGCATGGCAACCTGCTGCTGTCCGATTTTATTAATTTCTTCCGGTGATTTCTTTGTTGTCGTCCAGCTTTTTACATAATAGCTATAGATTTCATTTCCATTAGGAAGACTGTTGTAGCCATCTGTATCTCTGCCTTTTGGTAAATAGTCTTTTTCCAGGAATGCTGCCATTTTGGTATAGGCAGGAATAATTTTGTTCGTAATGGCTTCCTTGTAAAGTCCTGAAAACTTATCCTTTTGAGCCTGTGTAAAACTCTTGGGGAAATTTCTAACCGGGCCGTAGAAAATGTTTTTCTCCATATCTGGAGTGATGATTTCCTCAGCTTTCATTTGAGGAATCATTTTGACCACCAGCTTTTTAGGTAAAACTACTTTATTATTGATTCCTTCACGGAAGTTGTCCGTAGCAGCATTCATCCAATCCGGGAATTTTTCCATTCTTTTTAGCCAGTCGTTGTAATCCTTTTCTGTTTTGAAAGGCTGGCTTCCCTGTCCGCTTCCATAGAGAGGAAAAGTTAAAGGAAGGCCTCCAAATTGGGTAAACGGAATATATTCCGGGTGATACGCGTACGCTTCAATTTTATCTTTCAATGTATAATCCAGTACATCGTATACTACTTTATCTTCATCAGAAAGTGTTTTATAGTCTACATGTTCCAGTTGTTTTTGTACTGAATGGTAAAAGGCAACTTCTCCTGAAATGAAATCTTTATCAATGTTGATAGGCAACTGATCGTTGTATCTGGAATCTCCCTGAGAAGTAGCATCTAAAGGATATAGCTTAAGATACTGCTCGTAGTAATTGGATGCAATAGAGTCCAGATTAGAAGGAGTCACTTTGGTAAGAGGGGAATCAGACTTCTTACACGAAGCAAGAGCAACCATTAATCCCAGTCCTAAAATACTTTTTGACAAAATTTTTTTCATTTTCAGAATCTTTATGAAGCAAAAGTAAGTATTATTAGGGGATCACGAATCAACATGTTACCTGATTTTAAAAAAATAATTTTCAAAATCCTTTTAACTTTAAATCAATTTTTTATCTTTGTCTAAAACGTTTAACAATCATATTATTACAGTTCTTTTTTAAGGAAAAATGAAAGGGATTTTAAAAATTTACCATCCGGAGGAAACGCTAAAATACAATATCAGAAATACTTATTGTAAAGCAATCTACAGCAACCAGCAACACTTTTTAGAGGTTGAAATAATAACGGATGACAGTTTGGATCACGTAGATGATGATTCATTACAGTACAACTTTCCACAACTTTCACTTGAAGTCTTCGATTTTCCTATCGAATCGACGGAAATTGAAGGGAAAACTATCAAAATCAACGATTCTGACGAGGAAACTTATACAGAAGTAGATCTTTTCGATGATGAAGAGGCCTATATTTATGACAATGAGCTTCTTTTTGAAAGAAACGAAGAAGGAGAGCTTGAAGTGATCTGGAAAGGAACCATCGATGATTTCTACACAGGATCAGATACGCCGATTCCTTTTAGATTAAAATGTGAATTTAAGCAGGATGATATCGTGGTAGACGAAGATTAACCGATATCTTTATCTTTTTCGATAACCAATTTCTTTTCAAAATTTCTTTTGGAAAGAAATTTGCTATTTGTAAATCATAACAAAATTTAAGTTGTTTTTAAGCAATTTTTAAGAGTTCAATTCATAATATTCCACTACATTTGTCGTTGAAACTTTAATAAAATACACATTAATGCTGTTAACGGAACTTTCACAGATTGTATTTGCACAAATCGCTACACCCGCAGTTGCCACAGATAATTTAGAATTTTCATTTTGGAAGATCATGTTCCATGGAGGAGCTTTCGCTAAAATAGTGATGGTGACCGTATTACTGCTGGGCGTATTCTCTTTGTATCTGTTTTTTGAAAGATTTTTCTTTATTAAAAGGCTAACCTCAAAGACGGATTCCAATTTCATGAACAATATTGAAGATTTTATCAAAGCAGGCAAGATTGAAGCTGCCAGTGATTATTGTAAAACACAGAATTCACCGGAAGGAAGAATCCTTGAAAAGGGAATTTCCAGATTAGGGCGACCTGTTTCTGATATTGTTAGTGCTATGGAAGCGCAGGCACAGGTAGAAGTAGCCAATATGGAGAAAAACCTGAATCTTTTGGCAGTGGTTCCGAGTATTGCCCCTATGCTGGGACTTTTGGGAACGGTTATCGGGATGATTATCGCGTTCTTTAACTTATCTCATGCTACGGGATCATTCTCACCAAAAACACTTTCTGAGGGTATCTATACTGCTTTAGGACAAACAGCGGTAGGTCTTGCAGTTGCTATTCCAGCAAACTTCTGTTATAATATTCTTTTAACCAGAATCGATAAGTTTGTTTTGAAGGCTCAGAATATGTCTGGAGAATTTTTAGATCTTATCAATAAACCTTTATAAATCTTTCTTATGAAATCGCAGATAAAGAAAGTTCTTTAGGGAATAGTAATTTGAGCGATTCCATCTGATCATTAAAAATATAAGAATAAACAGATGAAAATTCAGAGAAGAAATAAAGCGAATCCGGAATTCAGTTTAGCAGCGATGACTGACGTTATCCTGTTGATGCTGATCTTCTTTATGATAACATCTTCTGCTGCAAATCAGAGTGCTATTGATGTGAATCTCCCTAAGGCAGGAGCCACAGAAGATAATATTCCAAATCCATTGACGGTAAGTATTAAGCCCGATGGCTCATTTTTTGTGGATGATAATCCTGTAAATAAAGGGGAGCTTGAGCAGATTATAGTGGCTAAACTGGCAAGCCAGCCTAATAAATCATTTACCATCAGAGCAGATGAAAACACGCTTCATAAAGATGTGGTTTTTGTGATGGAGATCGCTGAAAAAAATAAATTTAACATTGCCATAGCAACAGTTAAAGATAAATAAGGAAAGAATCAATAGTAAAGATGAGAAGCTATACAGCAAATAGGAATGACGAAAATAAAGATAGAATAAAAAGTGCTCTGCTTTCTATTCTGATCTGGGCTGCCATTTTGCTTTTTGTTTTTTTATATAAATTAAAACCTGAACTGGATAAAGACCCTGAAGTGGTAACCACCATGCTGGTTAATTTTGGAGATAACCGAAACGGGAATGGTGTTGAAGAACCGGCAGAACAACCCGGAAGTTTAGCTGCAGCAACCGAAGAAGTAACCCCGGAACCTGCTGAAACACCTGTACCTGAAACGAAGACGGTGGTAAAACCTGAACCGGCTCCTGAACCCAAAAAAGTAGAAGCAAAGGAGAAGATTATCACCGGCAAAAGTTCGAAAAATACAGTTCCTAAGAAAGAGGAATCTAAAAAGGCTGAAAAAAAAGAAGCAACCAGTACAAATACTTCTAAAAACACTAAAAAATCAGGCGCTGCCACTGCAAATGCTAAAACAGGAAACGGAGATGGAAAAGGGAATGCTGCCATTGGAAATCTGATCAGAGGACGAGGCACAAAAGCTGGAAGCCAGGGAACCGGGGATGGAATTGGAAATGCCGGAGATCCTTTAGGCGGAGATGGAAACGGAGACAGTAAAGTAGGAATTGACAGAAAGCTGGTAGGATATATTCCGGGAACAATGGGACGGGGAGGAGCGCAACCTTCTCACAGTTGTACAGCGAGTGGATCAATTACTATAGCTTATACTGTGGATAAAGCCGGAAATGTGGTTTCTGCAAGAAGAGTGGGGGGTGTTTCTGATCCTTGTGTATCATCTACCTCTGTGGCCTGGGTAAAGAAATATGTAAAAGCAGAAAAAGCTAATACATCATCCACAGGAACTTATAAAATTACTTTCTAAAAATACAAAAGCACTTTATTCAAGTGCTTTTTTTTAATTCATTTATTCTGTTGATGATGGGTAAGGCAAAGATTCCGCTTGTCTGTAGATAGAGTTCATAGAAGGTTTTTGCTTTGTCCTGAAAATCTTTGTTGTGGTCCTGTCTGCTTTTAAAATAGAAAAGATTCCCAAGCATTTCGTAATAGTCTTTGCGGTCTCTTTCCTGTCTTTCATTAACAAGAGCAATCATTTCTTCTTTAGTCATCGAGGATACCTGGGTAAAGTTCATCTTGAAAATATCTCTCATCAACGTATCAAAATCAAGTTCTTTTTGCATTAAACTTTCTTCAGGTTTGTCTAAAATAAGTTTTTCCAATGCCTGTGTCAGCTGACGGATGAGTCTAAGAGTAAATTCTTTATCTGTTATCATAATGGGTAATTTTGTTGCTAGTTGCTAGTTGCTAGTTGCTAGTTGCTAGTTGCTAGAGGTTGGTTATGTACGCCAGTTTAACTGAACGTATTTTATAAAATTATTTATTTTTCCTCCTAAGAGTTTGTATTGTTCTGTTTTGTCTTTGAAGCTTAAGCTTAATTCCGGATATAGCCTGTTGATTTTTGACAAATGGCATACTGTTTCATCACAACTCGCTTGAGAATAGGTTAGAAATCTGATAAAATCACCCTTGTAATTATTGCGTCCATATCCTTCTGCTATATTGGTTACAACGGAGTCTGCAGACCTTCTTAATTGACTTCCTAATTCATATAACTCATGATTAGGTAGTAGAAGTGAAAGTTGATGTGTTTCGATAAACAACTCAAAAGCAATATTGTAAATATCAAGTTTTTCGTAGCTCATTCGTATATTTTTTTAACGAGGAAAATACCAGCAGCTGCTAACTTGCAACCTTATCTAAGCAAAAAAAAGATATGCCAACGCAATTGAGGTAATAATACCCACTAGATCGGCCAGAAGCATGGCAATTACTGTGTATCTTGTATTCTTAACGGCTACGGCACCAAAATATACAGCAATCACATAAAATGTTGTATCTGAACTTCCCTGCAGAACTGCTGCAAGATGTCCCTGGAAACTGTCTGGCCCAAAAGTACTCATAGTATCTACCATCATTCCTCTTGCTCCGGATCCTGATAAAGGCTTAATCAGGGCTGTTGGAAGTCCGTCGACGAAGCGGGAATCAAGTTGAGTCATATTGGCAACCCATTTCATTCCGTCAATAATAACATCAAAAACACCTGAGGTTCTCAACAATGAAATAGCAATTAACATCCCAACCAAATAAGGAATGATTTTTACACAAGTGGTAAAGCCTTCTTTAGCCCCTTCAATAAATGCATCAAAAACGTTGATTTTTTTATAAAGGGCTCCAAGTACAATAGCCAGAAAAATAAACAGAATAAGCCCGTTACTTAATACCTTACTGAAATCATCCAGTTCATCTTTACTCAATTGCACCAGATATACTACCAATAGGCCGATAATGGCTGAAATACCTCCTACATAGGCAATGACTACAGGACGAAGAAGATTGATTTTTTGATATGCAGAAACAATAATCATCGCGGCCAATGTCGCTGCGAAAGTGGCTATCATACAGGGAAGGAAAATATCGGTAGGGGTTTTGGATCCCATTGAAGCTCTTATGGCGATAATAGACACAGGGATGAGGGTCATTCCTCCGGCGTGAAGACAGAGAAACATGATCTGTGAGTTGCTGGCTGTATCTTTATTTGGATTTAAGGTCTGGAGGCTTTCCATAGCCTTTAAACCAAATGGAGTAGCGGCATTGTCCAGGCCCAGAAGGTTGGCACTGAAATTCATCAGCATGTGCCCGAAGGCCGGGTGATTTTTAGGAATATCCGGGAAAAGTTTTGAGAAAAAAGGTTGAATAAACCGGCTTAAGAGATTGATTCCTCCTGCCTTTTCGGCAATACTCATGAATCCCATAAATAAAGTCATGATTCCAATCAGCCCAAGGCAGATTTTTACCGCAGTTTCGGAGGTTCCTATTACGCCATCTGCTTCCTGAATACGATATACTTTTACATTCTGTTGTAAAGAATCTGTTGTTTTATAATGGATTCTGCTTTCGGCAAAATCTGTTTTTTCCTTCAAACCATTTTTAACGACAGGAGAGAGCGTTGCTATGGGTTGTGATGCAATCTGCACCGTATCACCACCTTTTCCTACTACCATATCATTGAAAATGGTTTTGTAGTTGCTTGATGAAATGTATTTTATACTGGCAATGGCAATGGCAATAATAATAAAAGCCGACCAAATTCTGCTGAGAACCATCCGATTGATTTAATTGTTTAAACTTATCAAAAATACTTTAAACCACAAAAGTTACAAAAGAATTAAACAACTAAGTTTTTGAGAAGTGAGAAGAATTCTGTTGATAATAGGCTCAAGCTTTTGAAAGTCAATTATTTTAACGCAGTGCTCTCAAAGATTTTTGCTGAAAGATGTAGATTATTCTTTCGCAGTGGCGTTAGCACTCAGCAGAGTACATTAACAAGAGTCCCTTGCTGAATGAAATGCCTTTGCGCTCAAAAAAATATGCATAAAGTTTTATAATTCCTTTGCGTATTCCTGGCGTTTAAAATAAAATTATGCTTACTCTTCTAGGTAAACCAGATACCCCTCAAAGTCATCATCTAGACTCTTTAAGACTTTGGCGTCATCCATTTTTTTGACCAACGCTTCTACAAAGAAGCTTTTTTCAAAAAACTGGCGATGAATTCCCGGGAGAATTTCCATGAAATAATCCATTCCGATTTTGTTGTTATGAAGATCCATTTTGGTTTCCAGAGGTTCATTTGGGAACAGTTCTTCATGCATGTCTGTTATTCTTTTGCAAAAATCAAGTGCTTTTTTAGGAGAAGAAATTTTGCAGCAATACATCATAATAAAACAGCACCACAGAGCGTGTCTGAAAGCATTTCCAATTCCGTTATTGGAGGCTGTTTCAGGGAATTTTTTCTGTGCTATAGTAAATGCTTTTACCGTTGCATGGAAACTTAATAAGGCAAAAAGAGGATGGGGAAGGACAAGTGATAAAAGACGGATAATCTTTTTAAAACTCATGCTTCGGATGGTATTGAAAAATATCTTAAAAGTCCTCATAAATAAAAATCTCTCCCTAATTAGAGAGAGATTGTATTGTTTTTGTTACAGGGATTATGCTTTTACAGTTAATAAATTAACCGTTTTAGCAACAGTGTCCTGAATTTCTGTTCTTTTTACAATGAAATCAACAAATCCTTTTTCCTGTAAGAATTCTGATGTCTGGAATCCTTCCGGTAAATCTCTGCCGATTGTTTCACGGATTACTCTTGGTCCTGCGAAGCCGATCAATGCTCCCGGTTCAGCCATGATAATATCAGCGGTCATCGCGAAAGAAGCCGTGATTCCTCCAAAAGTAGGGTCACAAAGGTAAGCGATATACAGAAGCCCCGCTTCAGAAAGTTGAGCAAGTTTCGCCTGTACTTTAGCCAACTGCATCAAAGAGTAAGTTGCTTCCTGCATTCTTGCTCCTCCGGACTGACAGATGATCATGTACGGAAGTTTGTGCTTGATACAGTAATCTACTGCTCTTCTGATTTTTTCACCCATTACGGAACCTAAAGATCCTCCGATAAAAGCGAAATCCATACAAGAAACCACCATTTCGGTTCCTTTTACAGTTCCTACAGCATTTCTGATGGAATCTGTAAGTTTCGTTTTAGCTTTTACTTCTTTTAAACGGTCTTTATAAGGCTTTGTATCTTTGAAGTTTAAGATATCAATACTTTCAACATTGGCATCCAATTCGGTGAATTTACCGCCGTCAAAAAGGATGTCAAAAAATTCCGCACTTCCTATTCTTACATGAAATCCGTCTTCAGGAGAAACATAGTTATTTCTCTTTAATTCATCATGTTCCACAACTTTCCCTGATGGAGTCTGATGCCATAGGCCTTTGGGAACGTCCTTTTTTTCATCAGTAGAGGTGGTAATGTTTTTTGCTTTTCTTTTAAACCAGTCGAATGCCATTTTTGCTTGTATTAATGTATAAATGTAAAATGTACCAATGTAAATGTATTCATGATGAATATTTTTTACATTGGTACAAATGTACAGTTCTTATTTTAAAGTATTTACGTTATTTAAATCTTCAAATGCTTTCACCAATCTTGAAGAGAAAGTATCCTCACCTTTTCTTACCCAAACTCTTGGGTCATAGAATTTCTTATTCGGTTTTTCTTCTCCCTCAGGGTTTCCGATCTGAGCTCTTAAATAGTCGATATTATTTACCATGTAATCTCTCACTCCTTCTGTATAAGCAAACTGAAGGTCAGTGTCGATATTCATTTTGATTACTCCATAATCGATTGCCTCTCTGATCTCTTCTAAAGTAGATCCTGATCCTCCATGGAAAACAAAGTTTACAGGTTTGGCAGCAGTTCCGAATTTCTCCTGAACATATTTCTGAGAATTGTCAAGGATTTTTGGAGTAAGCACTACGTTTCCTGGCTTATACACTCCGTGTACGTTACCAAAAGCGGCAGCGATCGTAAAGTTGTCAGAAATAGCTCTTAATTTTTCATAAGTATATGCTACATCTTCCGGTTGAGTATATAATTTTGAGTTGTCAACATCTGAATTGTCAACACCATCCTCTTCACCTCCTGTAACTCCGATTTCTACTTCAAGAGTCATTTGAAGTTTAGCCATTCTTTCAAAATATTTAGCAGAAATATCAATGTTTTCCTCTAAAGGTTCTTCAGAAAGGTCTAGCATGTGAGAAGAGTAAAGGGATTTTCCTGTCTGCTTGAAGAACTCTTCGTTAGCATCCATTAATCCGTCGATCCATGGAAGTAATTTCTTTGCACAGTGGTCTGTGTGTAGAATTACTGTTGCTCCGTAAGCTTCAGCAAGAGTATGAATATGTTTAGCTCCTGCGATTGCTCCAAGAACAGCAGCTTTTTGTCCGTCATTGCTTAATCCTTTTCCTGCATTGAAAGCAGCTCCACCATTTGAAAACTGGATGATTACAGGAGAATTTAATTTCGCTGCAGTTTCCATAGTAGCATTTACATTGCTTGATCCAATTACGTTTACTGCAGGTAGCGCAAATTTGTTTTCTTTAGCATACTGAAAAATATCAGTAACTAATTGACCTGTGGCAACTCCTGCCGGAAAAATTCTACTCATGTTTTACTTTTTATTATAAATTTATTAGGTGTTTTAATTTCGTGTAAAGGTAATCATTTTTAGGAAATTGCTAATTTCTTTTGTCCCTTCCCCAAAGCAGCTTCTGACGAATGGTTTCGTAGAAACTAAGGTTATTGGGCTGCACTAAAAGAAGTTGAAAAGAAGCTTTTTTGATGATGATTTCCTTATCTGTTTCAATATGTATTAATCTTGAGTCTAAAGAAAGGGAGTATTGTGGTACCCGGCTTTCTACTCTGAATTTTATTTCTACTTTGTCATTCACAACTAAAGGTCTCACGTTCAGATTATGAGGGGCAATAGGGGTGATGACGAAATTTTCGTTGTTGGGAGAGATAATCGGCCCTCCACAACTTAGTGAATAGGCAGTGGAACCTGTTGGAGTTGAAATGATAACACCATCCCCCCAGAAAACATTTAAAAATTCATCGTTGATATAAGAGTCTACCGTAATCATTGATGTTGTTTCTTTCCTTGAAACTGTCACATCATTCAATGCATAAGGAAAAGCTCCTTCCAGTTTTGGAGAGACAACTTCTATGACTGAGCGACGACTGGTTTTTACATTACCCTTTAAGATAGAGTCAAGCTCTTTGAAAGCTTCTTCTTTGGTGAAAAAGGCTAAGAATCCCAACCTTCCGGTGTTTACTCCTACAACAGGTATTTCAAGATCCTCAATAAAAGTTAAAGAGTTTACAATGGTTCCGTCTCCACCGAAAGTAAAGAACAGGTCCACTTCTTTATCCAAAAGATCCTGTTTATTATTGAATGTTTCGAAAATTTTTGAGAACTGAAGAGCTTCTGCCATTTCATCATATAAAACAGATTTTACCCCTCTGCTTTCGAGCTCAGAGATAAACTTGCTTAGATATAAAAAAGTATCAAGATCTTTTTTCTGAGAATAAATAGCTGCCTTCATTGTTATATTTCTATAAATTTTTGGAAAAAACCGAATCGATCCTTAAAAAGATCGGTTTTCTCATCAGAATAGTATTTTTCAACAATTCTGTAGTCATACCGGTCAAAAGTAGAGTCTATTGAAGCCAGATTTTCATTACTGATCTTTATAGTTACGTGGATCACCTCGTCAGACATAAAGCTTATAAATCCTCCATAAAACTTTGAATTATTGCTTTCCACAATATTGGCAATCTCCGTCATTGAATATTTTCTGGAAGGAGTTTCTATGGTAAGAATAGCTCCGGATTCTGAAAACAAAGGGTAACGGGATAAATCCTGAAAAATGTCATCACAGGTGATATACCCCAGATACTTTTCATTTTTGTTGATTACCGGGATCACATTGGAGCTGAACGTATAAAACAGACGGATACTGTCCATTATATTATTATCTTCCTGGATGGCAAAACGCTCGATCTGATGTTCCAGATCTTTTAAAGTTCCACCGTCTTCTTCATAAAGAAAGTCTTTGGCGAGGGCTCCGTAAAAGTGATGGGATTTTTTGATGAAAATATGGGAATATCCAAAATCTTCTAACATATTTCGGGCCGACTCTATTGAATCAGACAGGCTAAAACACGGGAAGTCTTTTGAGATATAGTCCTTAATAAACATTGTGCTAATTTATAAAAAATTAAATGAATCTTTTTCTGAAAACCTCACTTTTTTTAGACTCAAATCAAAAAAATGATTCTAAAATTTGTTTGTAAAGAAAAAAAAGGTACCTTTGTCGCCTTTCATTTTTACTTTTTATTAGATTTATTTCAAACTGCACTGTCTGTTAATGACATATGCAGTTTTTTTATTTTAAAGCTTTTGCAAATTCCCACATTACAATTCCACCGCATACACTTACATTCAGAGAATGCTTGGTTCCCAATTGCGGAATTTCCAGGAATACATCAATATTTGGCAATACTTCATCACTGATTCCTTCTACTTCATTTCCTAGAACCAGCGCATACTTTTTTGATGTATCGATTGTAAAGTCTGTGATCAGTTTACTGCCTGTTGTTTGTTCTATTCCAATAATTTCATAGTCTTTACTTCTAAGGTCAGATATTGCTGCATTGGTATCTGTTTCATGTGACCAGTCTACACTTTCTGTAGCGCCTAATGCTGCTTTATGGATTTCACGATGCGGGGGCTGAGGAGTGATTCCACACAGGATTATTTTTTCAATCAAAAAGGCATCTGCTGTTCTGAAAGCGGCTCCTACATTATGCATACTTCTGATGTTATCTAAAATGATAACCAATGGAATCTTATCAACCTTCTTGAATGTTTCTACATCGATTCTGTTCAGTTCTTCCAGTTTTAATTTATGTACCAATTGTTTTATTTTGTTGAGATTAATTTTCCGTCTTTATAGACTTCTGTTTTTTCAATGCTTCCGTTTTCACGGTAAAAAACTCTTTTACCATTGCGTTTGTCATTGGCAAGTTCTGTTTCACGCTCAAGTTTTCCGGATGGATAATATACTTTCCAGAGTCCGGTAGCGAGTCCGTTGCTATAGTTGCCTTGTTGTTTTACCGTTTTTCCATCTTCATGATAAGCAGTGCTTTCACCTTCCAGTTTTCCGAATTTATAATTGGAAACCTCATTTATTTTCCCATTGGGAGAATAAAATGTGGCGGTAGAACTGTCATCATAGATGTTTTTTTCACCGTTTCTGTAATATTCTTTGGAGAGAAGAACGCCACTGTTGTCGTAGTACTCCCAGTTTTTATATTTATATCCTTTTTTATTTTCTCCCTTAGCTTTTACTTTTCCATTTTCATGGTAATAAACGGCTTCACCATCTATCTTTCCTTTTTTCCATTCAACAATGTTCTTTACCTGCCCGTTGTCAAAAAACTCTTTGCAGGATCCTTCCTGCAGGCCGTCTTTAAATCCGCATGGTTTCTGTGCATATATCATTGCAGAAGCAGAGAAAAATAATAGAAAAACGTATTTCATAGCTATTTTTATTTCAAAAATACTAAAATACTTATATTTGGCTCAAAAATATACTATGAAAAAATTCATTATCTTATTCATATTGATGTTGAGTTTCACCTGCACCTATGCTCAGAACACTTATTATCCTCAAGCGTTTTTTGATAAAAAATTAGCCCGAGACATGCTGGGATTCGGAAATTCGTCGATTGAAGGAGTGGCCTCCACAAAACAAAAAAACAACTGGGGAATCAAACCCTTACTTGGAGAAAAGCATTATGCGAGGCAAGGAACAGTAATCATGCTTTTTCCGGTAACCCCTTATTTTCAGGAGTTTTATGATATGAGGAGAAAGTACGAAAACAAAAAGACAACGGTATACATGTCTGAAGAAGCTTTTAAATACAGAGTAGAAGCATTAACGGATGACCGGGGCAGATTTAAGTTTGAAAAACTGAAACCAGGAAAATATTATCTTGAAACGATTATCAATTTCACGGCAACAGCAAGTTATCAGAAACAAACAGGAACAACAGACACCTACAATGGTATGGGAGGTTATTTATACTCTACCCCTATTTATAATACATTTTTCTACGGCTATTCTGCCGCCAACAGGGAAAGCAAATTTGTAGAAATAAAACAGGATGGCGAATTAAAAGAAATCAAGCTTTAAAAGCTTGATTTTTTATTTTCTGATCATAATCTGATGTACATTCTTTTCGATATTTTGCGCTAGTGTTTCCATCGGAATGTCATTTTCATCATTATTAAAAGGATCTTCAATCTCTTCAGCAATCAGTTCAAGGCTCATCAATACATAATACACAAAAACAGTAAGAGGAATCATGAATAATCCGATTGTAATTACGTAGGCAATTGGCAGGGCAAAAACATAAAGAATAATAAACTTTTTAATGAAAGAAGAGTAGGAATAGGGAATCGGAGTGTTTTTTATTCTCTCACAACCACCGCATACATCCAGAAACCCCGAAAGCTGTGTATCTAAATACAGCATTTCTACTTCAGAAATTTTACCTTCTTTTTTTAATTGGTTCAGTTTGTGAGATAAAAGAATAATGATTTCACTTGGGCCGTGGTTTTGAAGTGATTTTTCAATCTCAGAATAGTCTCCATCCAAAGCCAGCCTTGTCGATTCTTTTGACAGGTGCTTGGCTAAAAAGTGAGGGAAAAACTTTAAATATCTTGAAATCTGCTCAGCATCCTGACGATTATCTCCCAAAATAGTGTTGATTTTAATCGCAAAATTTCTGGTGTCATTGACCAGTTTACCCCAAAGCTTTCTACCTTCCCACCACCTGTCATAGGCTGTATTCGTTCTGAATACCAGAAGTAAAGAAAGTACAAATCCCAATAAAGAATGAATCATTCCCACGTTGCTAACTCCGGATTTTGTGGTAAGGTGCAGATATTCTACTTCCAGATACTGAATGCCCCATGAATAAAGCCCTACCAAAATCATACTTGGAAATAAGATTTTTAAAGTATCGCTTTTGTGCAGACTGAAAAGGATTTTAATGAAATGTTTGGTATTGTAGACTCTCATAAATTTACTTAGTACGACAAATATAATTTTTTTTCAGTTAGTGTCTGATTACAGGAACCCATATGGCTTTTCCGGGAGGTCACATTTTGATGTCAATGTAAATACCTATGTGGTCTTCTCTGTTTGTCTGTCGCTTATCGGTCTTGTATGTCCTGATTTCACCTTTTAAAATTTTCACTGATTTCAAAAAAAAACCTATTTTTATTTCGCATTAAATACAAAGTACATGATCCTCGAAAACGTAGATGTTGTTAATGATATCAGTAAAGAAGATTTTCAGAAAAACTATTTTAAGAAGCAGAAGCCCCTTTTGATTAAGAATTTCGCCAGTCGATGGGAAGCTTTTGACAAATGGAATCTGGCCTATATCAAAGAAAAAGCCGGTGATCAGGAAGTCCCTTTATATGACAATAAACCTGCTGATGCTGCTAAAAGCTCAGATGCACCGGTAACACATATGAAAATGAAAGACTATATAGATACCATAAAGTCTGCTCCTTCTGATCTTCGTATTTTCTTCTATATTATTACAGACAGACTCCCTGAATTATTGAAAAATTTCACATATCCGGACCTGGGAATAAAGTTTTTTAAAAGATTACCGACTTTATTTTTCGGAGGAAGTGAAGCACATGTTCTGATGCATTATGATGTAGATCTCGGTGATTTTATGCACATCCATTTTGAAGGCAGGAAAAGAATCTTATTATTCGACCAGAAACAATCAGCATTCTTATATAAAGTTCCATTGTCGGTTCACACTGTTTATGAAGTGGATTATGAGAACCCTGATTATGAAAAATTTCCAGCATTGCAATATGCGAAAGGGTATGAAATTTTTATGGAACATGGAGATGCTCTTTTTATACCGGGAGCATTCTGGCACTTCAACAGATATCTGGAACCCGGGTTTTCCTTATCATTAAGAGCTTTACCCAATAAACCGAATGTTTTTGCCAATATGCTGTATCATGTTTTCATCATGAGGTATACCGATAAACTCATGCGTAAACTTTTTAAAGCTAAATGGGTAGATTACAAGCAGAAATGGGCACATAAGAAAAGTGCAGAAGCATTAGACCAACATTTGGGAAAATTGTAGGGGTGGAAGTTGGAAGCTGGACGTTGTCGGAGTCGATAAAACAAATTTTAAATCCTTTAATAATTTTTTATAAGTGATATTCAGAAATTTACAGACGAACAGTAACTTCCAGCTTCGATCTTCTGGCTTCCAGCTTTAAAATAGTACTTTATTTATTAATCAATCCAAAAAGTTTTGCATCTACAAATTTTCCTTTTTCAAAGAAATAGTCTTTCATAGTTCCTTCATCCTGAAAACTTAAAGAAGTTAAAAGTTTCTCAGAGGAACTATTGGAAGGATCAATAAATGCATCTACACGGTGTAACTGCATGCTTTCAAATCCAAATGTTAGAATAGGAAGAATAGCCTCTTTCATCAACGATTGTCTCCAGAACAGAGGATTAAGTTCATAGCCGATCTCTGCTCTGAAATGCTCACGATACCAATTGTGATAACCACATGTACCGATAACTTTATTTTCAGATTTTAATTCCAATGCCCAGCGGAACCCTTTTCCTTTATCAAATTCACTGTTGAAGTGTTCAATAATATTCCGGGCATCATCCAACGATTTGAATGCTTCAAGATCATAGTATTCCATCACATGATCCTGCGAAAAATACTCAAATAGATCTTCAGAATCATTAAGGGTAAGCTGTCGTAAAATAAGTCTTTCAGTCTCTAAAACAGGAAATTGCATGGGTTTTATTTTATGGTGAAAATACGATTAATTCCTGACAGGAAAAAGTAGGAGCAAAGTAAACCCCGAAACAATTCCTTAACCCTGAATTTATTTTTCTAAATTTGGGGCTCATTTTTTACTATGGCAAAATCGAAGAAGGAAACTCCATTAATGACTCAGTATAATACCATCAAGGCAAAATACCCTGATGCGCTTTTACTTTTCAGAGTGGGAGATTTTTATGAAACTTTTGGGCAGGATGCTGTGAGAACATCTCAGATTCTGGGTATTGTTCTTACCAAAAGGAATAATGGAGAAGGAAGTGTGGAGCTGGCGGGTTTTCCGCACCATTCTATAGATTCCTATCTTCCGAAACTGGTAAGAGCAGGGATGAGAGTTGCCATTTGTGATCAGTTGGAGGACCCTAAAATGGTCAAAGGAATTGTAAAAAGAGGGGTGACAGAACTGGTAACTCCAGGAGTAACATTCAATGATCAGGTATTGAATTCGAAGAAGAACAACTTTTTGTTGTCCCTGCATAAAGAAAAAGAGCGCTATGGACTTGCTCTGGTTGATATTTCTACCGGCGAGTTTTTAGTAAGTGAAGGCAATCTGGAAAAATTGTTACACATCGTCAATACCTTTGATCCCAGCGAGATTATTTACCAGAGAAGTACACAGATTCCGGAACAGATTAAAAATAAAAATGCCTTTAAGCTTGAAGACTGGGCTTTTCAGTATAATTTCGCCTACGAAAAATTAACCAACCATTTTAAAACCAATTCTTTAAAAGGATTTGGGGTGGAAAATCAGCCTTTAGCGATTACCGCAGCAGGAGCTATTTTTGCGTATCTCGTGGAAGATACCCATCATAATCTGCTGGCACATATTACAAAACTGCAGATTATTCCTCAGGAAGATTACCTGATGATGGATAATTTTACCTTAAGAAACCTTGAAATTGTTTATCCAAGCAATCCACAAGGGAAGTCTCTTTTAGATATTATTGATAAAACATCAACTCCCATGGGGGGTAGGTTGTTGAGAAGGAGGATTATTCTCCCTTTAAAATCAGTAGATGAAATTGCAAGAAGATTATCTCTGATTGATTTCTTAAATGAAAATGACAGCCTCAAATATGAGATTGGGCAGTTGTTAAAGTCCATCTCCGATCTGGACAGACTCATGGGAAAACTGGCTGCTGAAAAAATTTCGCCTAAAGAATTAGGGTACCTTCGTCAGAGTTTAATTAACATACATAAAATCAAGGCGTTGTTGCATCCGTATGCGGATGTGTTGGCATGGCTGGATCCTTTATTTGATCTTAATGAACTGATTCAATTTTTGCAAAATAATCTTAATGAAGAACTTCCGGTAGCTGTAGCTAAGGGAAATATCATTAAAGAAGGTGTTTCTGAAGAACTGGACAGATTGAGAAATCTTCAGAGTAAGGGGCGTGGTTTTCTGGATGAAATGTGCCAGAGAGAAATTGAAAGAACAGGAATTTCCAGCCTTAAAATTGATTTTAATAATGTTTTCGGATATTATATTGAAGTGAGGAACACTCATAAAGATAAGGTTCCTGCTGATTGGGTAAGAAAGCAAACACTCGTCAATGCGGAACGATATATTACCGAAGAATTAAAAGAATATGAAAGCCAGATTCTTGGGGCCGAAGAAAAAATAGGCGTGCTAGAAAATGGACTCTACAGAAATGTGTGCTCTGAAGCTATGGTTTATATTGATCAGATTCAAGGGAATTCTAATATTATTGCCCAACTTGATGTTGCAGGAGGATTATCTGAACTTGCTGTATCTGAAAGCTATACAAAACCTATTCTCAATGACGGATATGCTATTGATTTAAAAGAAGCAAGGCATCCGATTATAGAAAATGCACTTCCTTTGGGGGAAAAGTATATTCCTAATGACATCTTTCTGGATAAAGATTCACAGCAGATCATTATGGTGACAGGGCCGAATATGGCCGGTAAGTCTGCCATTTTACGCCAGACTGCCATTGTTTGTCTTTTGGCTCAGATTGGAAGTTTTGTGCCTGCAAAGCATGCTGAGATCGGATTGCTGGATAAGATCTTTACAAGAGTAGGAGCTACCGATAATATTTCAGCGGGAGAATCTACTTTCATGGTTGAGATGAATGAAGCAGCCAATATTTTGAACAATATTTCGGAACGCAGTCTTATTTTACTCGATGAAATAGGACGTGGAACTTCTACTTATGATGGGGTTTCCATCGCATGGGCTATCGCTGAATATCTTCATCAGCATCCTACTCAGGCTAAAACACTATTTGCAACCCACTATCATGAACTGAATGAAATGACAGTGAATTTTGAAAGAGTGAAAAACTTCCACGTATCTATTCAGGAGAATAAGGGAAATATTATTTTCCTGAGAAAACTGATTCCGGGAGGCAGTGAACACAGTTTTGGTATTCACGTAGCTAAACTGGCAGGAATGCCTGCCAAAGTGGTCAACAGAGCCAATGAAATTCTTAAAACACTCGAAGCAAGCAGAACTCAAGGTGACAGAGCTTCAGAAAATATTAAAAGAGTAACGGAAGAAAATATGCAGCTTTCTTTCTTCCAGCTGGATGATCCCGTTCTGGAGAACATTCGTGAAGAACTTACCAAGATTGATATCAATACATTGACGCCCATTGAAGCTTTAATGAAGCTGAATGCGATAAAAAAAATGATTGGAGGATAATCCAATCATTTTTTTTAATTATACTGTTTAGCAACAGTATCCGTTTTTACCAACAGGACCAATAATCATAAAGTGACTAGGGACTCCTCTGAGCTTACAAAGTCCTTCTGCGCAAGTACCAGCTCCTCCGTTGATCTCTTTTAAGTCCTTTTTTGAAAGTTTTCTTTTTTCGGTGTTTGATTTTTTCATAATGGCTTTATTTAAATTGTTGAGTGTTTAAAAAAGCTGATTAACAGCAAAATTCATCCTGGACTCCCGGTACGCCGGAACGTTCCTTGCCAGTTCTTCTATCTGTACAGCTAATGACAATAGGACAGACAGGACCTGCGCCCTTGATTTCTTTCAATTCTTTTTTACTCAGTTTTCTTGTTTGAATGTTTGACTTTTTCATAATAATTTTAATTTGATGGATGAGATAAGATTTATGCTAAAAATGACCGGAGAAATTTCCGGCCATTTTTGTGGTATTAATCATACTTAGCAGCAAGGTCCATCCTGAATACCAGGTACTCCTATTTGCTCCTCGCCTGTATTGCGGTCAAAGCAACTGAATACAACAGGGCATTCCGGACCAGCTCCTTTAATTTCTTTCAACTCTTTTTTGTTAAGTTTTCTTTTTTGAATGTTTATCGTTTTCATAATTAATTGGGATTGGGTAGATTTTAATTCTTAACAACAAGGTCCATCCTGGATCCCATGAACGCTAAACATTTCCTGACCCGTATTAGGATCAAAACAGCTTACAACCAATGGGCAAAAAGGTCTTGCGCCGCTGATTTCTTTCATCTCTTTTTTAGTGAGTTTTTTTGTTTGAATGTTTGATTTTTTCATAGTAGTTTTAATTTAATATTTTGGTTAACAACAGAATCCGTCTTGTCCTACAAAACCTCTGAACAGGTCATCCGATCCCGGTACCATACAGAATCCCCTAAAGCAAGCGGGAGATGTGCCTCCATTGATTTCTTTTAATTCAGATTTTGTAAGTTTTCTTTTTAGAATGTTTAATTTTTTCATGGTATTTTTAATTTGATGGTAAGCTAATATACATTTTATTTCAAATAACTCAACAGTTAGTGAAGGAAATTAATATAATTATTGAAATTATTAACAAAGTTTAACAGATTGATACTCATTAAGAAAGGAAGCGTTTGTTAATTTTGAGTATGAAAACTTTGATAAAGATATCTGCGGTATTTTTGTTTTGTATAATTTGCAAAGCCCAGCAAACTGAAGTTCCCGTTATGAAATATGAAGACCTGGAGAAAAGGATTCAGCGGGAAAAAGAACACCTTGTTGTGGTAAATTTTTGGGCAACCACTTGCGCCCCCTGTGTAAAGGAGCTCCCTCATTTTATGGAAATTAATAATGAATATTCCGGAAATGCTAAATTTAAAATGTTTCTGGTATCCTTAGACAGGCTGGCAGACAAAGAAAGGGTATTAAAATTTATCAAAAATAAAAACATTACAGCTGAGGTTATTCTTCTTGATGACATCAAAAGAATGAATACCTGGATCCCTAAGTTTGAAAAAGAGTGGGATGGCAATATTCCGGTTACCCTGTTTTATAAAAACGGAGAGAAAATAAAGTTCAATGATGGCGAAATGAGTAAAGAAGAACTTAAAAAAACAATTACAGAAAATTTACAATAAACGATCTATTATGAAAAATATGAAAATAGTATTAAGTGCATTCCTAATGGGATTGGGGCTTTTAAGTTTTACCACCGAAAATGGTGATAACAATATACCTGTAAAGGAAACCGTATCTGCTAAAAAAGGCTATGAAGTAGGGGATGAGGCTACAGATTTTAAGCTTAAAAATATCGATGGAAAAATGGTTTCTTTAAGTGATTTTAAAAGCGCTAAAGGCTTCATTGTAATATTTACCTGTAACCACTGTCCCTATGCAAAGAAATACGAAGACAGAATTATTGAACTTGATAAAAAATATAAATCTCAGGGATATCCTGTGATTGCCATTAATCCTAATGATCCTAATGTACAACCTGAAGACGGTTATCAGCAAATGATTGAACGGGCAAAGCAGAAAGGCTTTACTTTCCCGTATTTAGTAGATGAGGGGCAAAAAGTATATCCTCAATACGGCGCTACAAAAACCCCACATGTATTTGTACTGCAAAAAGAGAATGGCAAAAATATAGTTAAATACATTGGAGCAATAGACAACAATTATGATAACCCGGGTGATGTATCAGAATATTATGCTCAGGATGCGGTAAACGCTCTTATCAAGGGAGAGCCGGTGAAAATGACAAAAACGGTTGCCATTGGATGCACCATAAAAGCAAAGAAATAAATATATTTGTGGATTATAAAAAATCGGTGTTCTCTGAATACCGATTTTTTATGATTATTTTTCCTCATATTACAAGAAAAACGAAGCTGAACTCAATAACAATGAAATTTAAATTTAGTCTTACATATTTCATTTTGTCCCTATGTATTTTTCTGATAGAAGTTTTGATTGCGACAAAACTGAAAGATATTTTTTTCGTAAGAGCCTATCTGGGAGATGTCATTGTTGTTATTCTTCTGTATACCCTGGTTAAAAGTTGCATTAAAGTGGACGACCAGAAACTTATTCTCGGAATATTAATCTTTTCGTGCATTGTAGAATTTGCCCAATATTTTCATATTGCTGAGAAATTAGGCTTCCGTCCAGGAAGTATAATGTATATCGTAATTGGTAATGCTTTTTCATGGATTGATATTCTGTGTTATGTTGCAGGTTGTCTGTTACTTTATATAGGCGTAAAAATGAAGCCTTCAAAAGAATTGAAGGCTTTATAGATCTATATGGGTTCTATTTAGAGGTTTTAAATACTAAAGGCTGTCTAACCCTTACCCGTACATTTTCTCCATTTTTTTCTCCTGGAATCCATTTTGTTTTTATTTCTTTCAGTGCTTTTATGAATTCATCTTTAATCGCCCGATTGCTATTGGATTCCATGGTAATATTAGACATACTGCCGTCTTTTTCAATGACAAATGTTGCAACAGCTGATGCTTCATTAACCCCTGCGGCCAACAGAACCTGAGATCGGAACTGGCTTACAAATTCATTTCGAAAGGCAATCATTCCCCCCGGAAATTCAGGTCCCTTATCTTCAATCTGAGAGCTAGGTTTCTCTTCAGTGTGAGGAGGAATTCCGGAATTCTGCTGGGCTTTTACAAAAAATGCGGCCCATAACAGGGTACTTACTATCATAAATTTTTTCATTCTTCTTCTCATCTATCTTCCAAAACTATCATATTTATCTTCCGCATATTTCGTAAAGCGGTTCAGGAGAGCAACGTTTTCCTTTTCTAAAGGAGAAAGCTCATTATCTACATTATTTGAAACGGGAATATACCAATCTGTTTGCTCAAAAAAGTTTCTGTATGTCTCCTTCTTGAAAGAATAGCCATGTCTTGCAAACACAGAGTTTTTAATGATTTCAAGATCCAGTTTTCTTAAATTTTTAAGATCTTTTTCCGCGAGTTTTTGCTTAGATGCATTTAATCTGAAGACTGCGTCAGAGGCAACACGGTTTTTGGAGGTTGTGTAGCTTTCTGTTTTTCCTGTATCGGAGTCCGTATATTTTTCTACAAAGTCTTTAGGATTAGACCAGTCTACGAGGTTAGAGTCTTTATCCAACATGAAATTCGGATTATAGACAAACTCTTTTTTCGTTAATTTAAGGGTTTTTACCGGTGCTTTTACCGCTGTTTTATTGAAGGCATTCCATTTTCCGGTTAAACTGTCCCCATTGAGTTTTACTTCAAATCTCCCATCTGTTTTATCATTTCCCGGTTCATCCAGTACAAAAGATTTTGAGGTTTCATTGAAAACCCCTCTGAAAGGACGCTGATTCCCGTTAACGATGCTTTGGCCGTATACACTGTCATTTGTAATCCTGTTGATCTTTAGAGAGATTTTTTTATACATATTTGCTTCAAATTCGGATCCATCAGAATCGTCAATCATCTTTTCCATTCCGGCAAAATCACCGGTATAGATCCCGTAATATTCCTTATGAATTTCAGGAATGACCACAGAGTCTTTTTTTGCGGTTAAGGAATCCTTTCCTGATTCATTGATTTTCCCATCTTTTTTGCAGCTCAGTAAAGAGAGTGCCAGCATGGAAATAAGGGTGTAATGTAAAGTTTTCATAGATGTTTTTTTGTGATTAAGTATTCAATTAAAAGGATATTGGGAATCCAGCCCAGCCACGCAATGATCTGATATACATCCATAGGATTGGGATGGAATAAATATACGATAATAACTTTCCACATTCTTAAGGTGATGGCTGAGAAAGTAAAAGCAAAACTCCGCCACATCCATTGTTTGTGCTGAGTAAACTTTTTTTGCCTTGCCAGCTGATAGGCTCTAAAGGTTGAAAACCACCATAAAATCCCAAGAATGACAAAAGAAATTTTGGATAGTATTCCGCCATTGGCAAAGAACCCCATATAAATTCCTGAAGGAGCCGCCAGAATCAGAATGAGAAAAATATAAATTTTCCCCATATTCCTATGGAAGCTTTTCCATCCGAAATCTTTCCTGAGGATAGCCAAAAAACCCGTAAAGAGTACAAAAATACTGGTATAGACATGAGTGTAAAAAAAGCTGAGGTATTCCGGTCTTTGTCCAACTTCTGTTTGCTTGATCATTAAAAAACTGACATTAGGATCAAGAGGAATATACTCCAGTGTGATTTTGAGCATCAGCCAAAAAAAATATCCAAATCCTAGGATCAAAAGGACTCTAAAGAATAAAGAGATATTTTTTTTGACTGTAAGCATTTAGTTAATCAAAATTAATTGAAAATGGAAGGTTATACCAGCTTAGTACAGGAGTTCCTTTGTATTCTTCTGGTTTCCATTTCTTATGCATAGAGGTAATGGCTTTTTCGACTTCTTTATTGAAATCTTCGTTATCACCTGTTACATAGACTTTTTCAATATTTCCTGTGGCATTAACAGAAAATCTAGCGTTGGATTTTACCTTTCCTTTTGCTCCTTTAATTTTATTGGTTCTTATTTTTCTGGCGACCTCCATCATAAAGACATTAATACCGCCGGGATATTCTGCAGCTTTATGTTCTTGCGGAATATAACGGTCTCTGGAATGATCTTGTGTGAGTGGTGCTTCAGTTTCCTTTGTCTGTGAAAAACATAATGCAGATCCCAGTGAGAACAGTAGAAATAGTGTTTTTTTCATGGGGTTATTGTTCTTTGAATGATAATTTTATAAGTTGTTGAGATCCTGTGCAATCAGCCATCCTTCACTCCAGCATGCCTGGAAGTTGAAACCTCCGGTTACGGCATCTATATTTAAAACTTCTCCTGCAATATAAAAATTAGAAAGCAGTTTTGAGGACATGTTTTTAAAGTTAATTTCCTTTAAATCAATCCCTCCTGCTGTTACAAACTCATCTTTAAAAGTAGATTTTCCGGTAACCTGGAACTTCTTTTTGCAAAGGTTTTCGAGAATTTTCTGCATTTCTTTCCCGGAAATATTGGCCACCTGTTTATTGAGATCGACCTTTGAAATTTCAAGTATTTTTTGCCAGAATCTGTTGGTGATATCAAATACCTTTGACTGTCCGATGCTCTTTTTAGGATTATTTTGTTTAAAATCCTGAAAAATCTCTTCTGCTTCATCCATGGGTATTGAAATGAAATTAACCTCAATTTCAAAACTATATTTAAGTTTCGCCAAACTGATGGCTTCCCAGGCAGAAATTTTCAAAACAGCAGGTCCGGAGAGCCCCCAATGTGTAATGAGAAGCGGTCCGCTCTCATCTGTTTTCAGTTTCGGAATTGAAATTCCTGCATTCTCAAAGCTTGTTCCCGGAAGGTCTTTCAACAGGTCATCTTTAATATTGAAGGTAAACAAAGAAGGAACCAGATCAATGATCTTATGACCAAGATTTTCGACAATTTTTAAAGATTTTGGAGAACTTCCGGTAGTGTAAACCACATAATCTGCTTCAAAATCCCCTGAATTGGTCTTTATAAGGTATTTTTCATTCTGTTTTTCAATTTCTTTTACCGAGCATTTTGTTTTGACCACCACATTTTTATTCTGAGTCTCGTTCAGGAATGTATTGATGATGGTTTGCGAAGAATTACTTTCAGGGAAAGTTCTGTTGTCATTTTCAATTTTTAACGGAACATTACGGTTATCAAACCATTCCATGGTGTCTCCCGGCTGAAATTTGGTAAAAACACTCAGTAGTTCTTTATTTCCTCTTGGGTAAAACTGTACAAGCTCCCTTGGGTCAAAGCATGCGTGGGTGACATTACAACGACCGCCGCCTGAAATTTTAACTTTCTGAAGGACATCAGAGTTCTGTTCCAGAATCGTGATATTATATTTCTTTTCGTCGAGGTTGGAAGCACAGAAAAAGCCTGCAGCCCCGCCTCCGATAATGATGATCTGTTTCATGTATATGTAATCCTATGCTGAAGATTATTTTTTCAAAAGTACAATTTTTATAAACCATCTTATTTGAGTATTTTTGAAGATTATAATTTTAATTATACTAAAAACGATTTTCATATGATTTTCTACCATAAATTTGAAGTGAGATGGAGTGATCTTGATGCCAATAAGCATTTGGCCAATTCATCCTATGTACAATACTGTGCTCAAGCCAGAATGGCTTTTATGACCAAAGAGAAAATGGGGGTTACACAGCTCAGCAGATGGGGAATTGGCCCGGTAATTCTGCATGAGAGATACTCTTTTTTCAAGGAAATCTATGCGGATCAGATTGTGATTGTAAGTGTAGAAATAGATGGATGCGCAGAAGATTCTTCTATCTACCGTTTTGTTCATAAGTTTTATACTCCTGATGGGCAACATTGTGCAACAGCAGAAGCGACAGGAGTATGGATCGATATGATGCTAAGAAAAATGACCACTCCACCGGATGATGTAGTGGAAGCAATGAATAAATATAAAAGCCCGGAAACGGTGGTGCTGTCAAGAGAAGATTTCAAAAAATTCCCTTTCCACCCAAATAATATTGATCCGGCAGAAATAAGCCTATAAATAAAAGTGTATGTTTGAAGATAAATCACAGGAGCTTACGCCCATTTCAAAACTAGGAGAATTTGGTCTGATCAAGCACTTGACAGAGTATTTTCCATTATCCAACGAATCTTCTGAACTGGGAGTGGGAGATGATGCGGCCGTTATTAATCCTGGAAATAAAAAAGTAGTTCTTACGACAGATGTGCTGGCAGAAGGGGTACACTTTAATCTGGGCTATGTTCCGTTGAAGCATTTAGGGTATAAAGCTGTTGTTGTTAACCTTAGTGACATTGCAGCAATGAATGCTGTTCCTACTCAGATTCTCGTGTCTTTGGCAGTGTCAAACCGTTTTCCGGTGGAAGCGTTGGAAGAAATTTATTCCGGAATCCAGGCGGCATGTGCAAGATATAAAGTAGATTTGATCGGAGGGGATACGACAAGTTCCAATTCAGGATTAGTAATGAGTATTACTGCAGTAGGAATTGAGAATGATGAAAATATTGTAAAAAGAAGTGGTGCTCAACCGAATGACCTTCTTGTGGTAACAGGAGATTTGGGAGGGGCTTATATGGGATTACAGATATTAGAAAGAGAACATGCTGTGTTCCTTGCTGACCCGAATATGCAACCGGAAATGGAAGGCTATGACTATATTCTGGAAAGACAGTTGAAACCTGAAGCAAGAACCGATGTTAAAAATATTTTAGAAGAATTGGATATCAGACCAACTTCTATGATTGATATTTCCGATGGTCTGGCTTCTGAAATTCTTCATCTTTCCGATCAGTCGAAAGTAGGATTCAGATTGTATGAAGAAAAAATACCACTGGATAATCTTACGATTTCTACGGCGGATGAAATGAATTTAAATCCTGTCATGACAGCATTGAGCGGTGGTGAAGACTATGAATTATTATTCACCATTTCTCCGAATGATTTTGATAAAATTAAAAACCATCCTGATTTTACCATTATAGGACATGCGGTAGAAAAAGAAGAAGGAAACTTTATGGTAGCAAGAGGATCCAACCAATTGGTGGCCCTTACTGCTCAGGGATGGGATGCCTTTTTAGGTAACCAAAGTGAATAAAATTACATTTAATTTTAAATATTGTAGAAAGCCGCAGCATTTTTTTTGCTGTGGTTTTTGTTTATTGCCTAACGATTTTAAGATACAGTGATGATACCAGAAAAAGAAATACCAGTTCACCATCTGACCTCTGAGCAGTTTCAAATGAGTACACTGAGTGCAGCAGGCCCTGAAAATTTTCATGATGTTCACCGTCATAATTTTTTTGAAATTATCTGGTTCAGAGAAGTCTATGAAAACAGTCGCTTAGAATTGGACTTTGAAAGCTATACCGTTGAGAACAATCAAATATGCATTATTGCACCGGGGCAGGTATTCAACATGAAAATAGAAGGAGAGGAGGGATATGCCATGGCAATAAGTAAGGAAATTTTCAACGAAGCATGCGATATAGAATCAGTACTTACAGGAGGCACGCTTCCTTTTCCTCTGGATCCGAAAAATGAACAAACCTGCCATACCATCATGCTGTTGATCCAGCAGGAATATAAAGGAGCTGCAAGAACCGAACTTTTGAAGACCTATCTGAAAGCTTTTTGTATTATCATCGGAGAGCAAATTAATCCACAAGAACCTTTATTGAATGACCGTCAACGTATTCAGGAGCTGATAGGGCTTATTGAGAAACATTATATACAGCATCGGGAAACAGCTTTTTATGCTGAAAAATTAAAAATAAGTCCCCATCACCTTAATGATATAGTACGTCTTTTGAGAGGGACAACGGTAAAGAAATTGATTAGTCAGCGCCTTGTTCTTGAATCCAAAAGGGAACTTAGTTTTGGAGCCTTAACAGTGAAAGAAATTGCTTTTAAGCTGGGATTCAGAGATGCCTCTTACTTTTCCCGTTTCTTTAAAAAACATGCGGGGCAGAATCCGGACGGCTTTAAATCTGGAAATAACTAATCCTCAGAATGTTCCGTTGATTTTGATGTGAGGTGGATGAATTTACTATGAATAGATGAATTAATCCTCAGTTTGTGCTAGTCTTCCTTCATTTATTTTATTGTAAGCTTTTAGTTTTTTAGTGAATTTTGCAGACTGAAAATAGGCTGTAAAGGCTTACAATTATTATGAAGAAGTTAAATATTGTAGTGTTTATCTTAGCACTACTCAACACGTTGGAGTCATTAAGTATCGATCTTTATCTTCCTGCTTTTCCGAGCATGGCCAAAATTTTTAATACCGACATCGGGCATATCCAGATTTCTATTTCGGTGTTCTTTGCCGGGTTTGCATTCGGGCAGTTATTGTGGGGACCATTATCGGATAAAAAAGGTCGTAAACCAATGTTGTATTGTGGGCTTTTATTATTTATCATAGGCGCTACTGCCATTTATTTTACCTCAGATATCTATGTTTTATGGGCAATGCGTTTTCTGCAGGCATTCGGAGGAAGTGCGGGGATTGTTATCGGCAGAGCTATTATTATTGACCTTTATGATAAACAAAAATCGGTCACTATTTTTTCACAACAATCTCAGATCAGTGGTATTGCTCCCATTGTTGCTCCATTGATAGGTAGTGTATTTCTTAAATATTGGGGTTGGAACAGCTCGTTTGCTTTTTTATGCATGATGGGACTGATCACATTCTTTATGGTGTATAAATATGTTCCTGAAACCAACGCCAGAATCAATCTTCCTGATGAAGCTATGGATGAAAAAGGATTAAAAGATCAACTGAAAATGATCATTTCCAATAAAGACTTTATCAACAGCACGATGATCGGAAGTATTGCGTTTGCTTCTTTAATCATTTATATTTCAAATGCGCCGTTCCTGTTTATGGAAATTCACGGATTTTCCAGCGGAGAGTTCAGCTTTATATTCGCATTTAATTCATTAGCACTGATTACCGCAGCTTATATTACTCCAAGACTGATTAAGAGAATCAGCAATTCAAATCTTTTATTTGCCGCTACAGCAATACTATTGATCGTAGGTGTGCTGCATATCCTTATTGCTGCGGGAAATTTTTCTGTGATCCTGGAAATTATGATGCTGTATTTATCATTGCTGGCAATAGGAATTTTGTTTCCGATAACATCCGCACATGCCTTGTCTCCATTTAAAGAAGGGAGAGGCACAGCGGCTGCATTATTAGGATTTATGCAGTTGATGGTTACTTTTATCATGTCCGGATTACTTGGACTTCTAGAGGCAGATTCCATCATTCCAATGGTGGTTGCGCGGGCAGGGATTGCGCTGGTTGCTGTATGGTTTGCTTATCGTATAGTTAGCAGTAAAAGAATAGGAGTACAAAATCCTGAGTTGAATATTGATGTTAAGTAAAACAGTGTTGGGGGGAATCGTACTACGAAATGAAATCAGCAAACGATGCCGCCAATTTAGTTTTTTATAAACTTATACGTGTTTTGGTTCTGTACAGTAAGGAAATAGCAGCCTTTTTGTAAATGTGAAATTTTTATTTCATTTTTTGCTGTTTTTCCGGACATGATCTCTTTACCGTCACTGTTAAAAATTTTATAGTTTAGATCTTTACTTTGTAAATCCTTTATATAAAGAGAATTGAGCGCAGGATTGGGATAGATTTTAAAATTGTTTGAAATATCTGATTTAGTTGCTGACAGGGATTGATTACAAAAAGGAAGATTGTTTACATCAATATCAGGACTTTGACCTGGGGCTGTTACTGAAAATAGTGAGTTTAATGGGATTGATTCATTAAAAAAGCCCCCGTTTTTCAGATAGAATTTATTATTGATCGTTCCTCCATAGGCGTCGACTCTTTGATTAGCCGTGTATGTAGCATCAGCAGTGAACGTCGCCTGAGAGATAGGAAGCCATTGTCCTTGCTGTGTTTTTACCCATTGATTGCTATATTCGGCTCTCCTTCCCATATATCCGTTGTCCGGATTAAAGTTTTCTACAAAACTATAGAACGATTTCAGGTAAGTAGTGGTATATGGTCTTTTCCAACTTGCTATTAATTTCCATACCCCTAGTTCAGGTGCATAGAACCATGCTGTATAGTCAGTTTTTCCTGTCCCGTCAGGTTCTCCTTTTAAAAGAAATTTGTAGGTGATTCCTGCTTGCCAATTGTATTGCAGATAGCTTTGCCCCCCGGATCCTTCGTTACCAAACTCTCCTGTAATGACACCATCACCTTTACAATTGAGTTTTATTTTATGATCCTCAGGAATATTATTAGGGTCATCGGTAGAAAAGGGACTCCATACCGAAAATAAAATTCTTCTTTCTGTAGGAGAGTTTACCTGAATTCCAAAATAGCCTTCTTTAAATCCGTTGGCCATAAAGTATGAGCCTATCTTGTCTTGTCCCACCGGAATGGTTACTTCATTATAATAGTAAGATACGTTGGAATTGGTAGGAATCTTATAATTCAGATGGCATGATGGCCCTCTTCTTGCCCAATAGTAATAATTGGGATCATTAGAATAAACATTTGCAGAAGTTGATGAAGATCCGGAAAAGACCACATGTGAAACATCTGCAAAATAGTTTCCGGTTTTATTTATTCCCTGTAAATCTACTTTCACATATCCGGAAGAGACATTAAAGTTTCCCACAGGATGTACAGCATAAGAAGAGCCGGTAATGGTGATGTTTTTCGATGTTCCGTTTACAGTAACCTTTATGGTGCTGCTTCCCGAAGGAACTTTAGCTTTTAAACTTAAAGTCAACATTCCGGAATTTCCCACTTTAAAGTAGGTACTTGTAATGGTATTGGCATTTATCCAGTTTCCAAGTCCATTTCCGGTAATGACTTCAGGAGCTCCCGCAGGTGCATAGGTAATGAAGGAATTTCCCGCTAAAGGAACCTCATTATCTTGCTTAAAAGAGGAAAAGATAAATTGCTTGGCCGGGATAAAAGCAAAACAAAACAATGTAATTAAAATACTTAGTAAGATATTTTTTTTCATGTCGGTTTTTTTACAAAAATAAATATAAAAATAATATAAATCTCCAAATAGAGATATTTTATCTGAATTGATTAACGATTTCATAGCAATTTTTAGATTCTGTTAAACTTAATTCAGTCATTCCTCTTTTGTGGCTGATCATATTAATTAGAATTTTTATTGCTTGACGGTTCTATTTTCAGATATATTTTTTAAAACAAAAATTCATCGTATTACCCAAAGTTGTCTTTAAAATTAATTTTGTCCCGCCATTTTCTCTCTTGGTCAAATCATTCAGACACTTAATCAAGTATTTTTTGTAACAAACAGGCAATAGGCTCTCTTTGCATAAAATTTAAATTATGAAGAGAAGTCTTTTGACAGCTTTTTGCTGTCTTCTTCCTGTGGGATACTGGATCAGTGCCCAGACAGGAATATCTGCGGAGCTTAAAACGGAATATATTCCTTTTTCAAGTTATATCCGTCCGGAGGACAGTGTAAAAACAAATTCTAAAAGCGATTTTAAAAGAGTTGATCTGAACCTGAGCATTCCTTTATCGGTAAAAAAAGACACCAACGGGAAAATCCGGGCATGGTCTATGCTGCTTGGCGGGTCGTACGCAAAAATGTCACACAAAAACTATGAAAATCAGTTGTTTCCTGCTCAAATGCTGAATGCACAGGTGGGAATACAGCATATTCGACCTTTGGGAAAGAAGTGGAGCATGATGATGACGGCTACGGTAGGGGTGTATACCGATCTTGAAAAAATTGACTTTAATGACGTACTGGGACAGGGAGGTATTTTGTTTATAAGACATTTTAACCCCAATCTGGCATTAGGAGGAGGTCCCGTTCTTACAACTGCATTTGGTGCTCCTATGGTTTTGCCATGGATTTATTTTGATTGGAAAACCAATGGAAAGATCAAGTTTAATATCAACTTCCCGGAAGGAATGGAAGCCGGCTACCAGTTCACGGATAAATTTGCTTTAAAAGCTGTTGTCAATCTCAGTGGAATGTCTGTAGAAAGAAACAAAGACGGAAAATCTACCCTTCTGGGCTACCAGCAAATAACCGCAGGATTAAGACCTGAGATACAGCTGAATGATAAGTTGGCTCTTCGTCTTACCGGAGGAACGACTTTAATCCGAAGCTTCAGCGAAAGCGACCGGAAGATTTCCAGTATTTTTAAAGACAAGAAAGTAGCGGATCCACGCTTTGCCAGTACATTTTATGTCGCGGTAGCCTTACGCTGGAATTTACCTTAATAAAAGAAAATAGGTCGGAAATGATACAGCTTCTCATTTCCGACCTCTGTTTTTTATTTGCTGATTAGTTTTTTATACACTACCTGATTCAGCAGTTCTTCTTTTCGGGTACGGGAAATCGGAAGTTCTGTTTTATTGATGAATAAACGGCCTCCGGAGATCATATCGATATGGGTGATATTGATTAAAAACGATTTATGGATTCTGAAAAAATGTTCCGACGGTAAAGATTCTTCTATAGCTTTCATCGTCTGATGGATTACAAGAGATTTATCTTTAAAATGAAGCTTTGTATAGTTCTGCATACTTTCAATGTATAAAATATCTACCCACGAAACTTTAATAAACGTATCGGATTGTCTTACATAGAGAAAAGGATCATCTAAAAGGGTGTTCTTTTTCAATTTTTCATTGATGATAAATTGCTGCTGGGCTTTATTTACCGCCTGATAAAAGCGATTAAAAGCAATCGGTTTTAAAAGGTAATCGACCACTTGCAGACGAAATCCTTCCAACGCATATTCAGAATACGCGGTAGTTAAAATACATAAAGGTGGATTTTCCAGCTGCTCAAGAAATTCGAGACCGGTCAGATATGGCATATTGATATCCAGAAAAAGAAGGTCTATTTCACTTTCCTTTACTTTGGCATCGGCTTCCAGGGCTGTGGCGCAGGTCCCTTCCACAGAAAGAAAATCAATCTGATCCGCTAATTCTTTAAGATGGAATCTTGCCAGCGGTTCATCATCTATAATCAGGCATTTCATTTTAGGAATCATATTACTGCTCATTTTCTTTGGATAATTCTAAGGTTAAAGTTACGGTGTAAACCTGTTCATTGGACTCAATTTTAAGATCATAGGAGTCAGGATATTGCAGTTTTAAACGTTTTTTTACATTTTGAAGACCAATTCCTCCGGCGCCGTCTTTCTTTTTGTATAACGTCATATCGGTGTATGAATTTTCAACATAAAAGAAGAGCTTCTCATTTTCTTCGGTACAGGAAATTTTTACATACCCTTTGTGCCCGGGAAGTCGGCATACATATTTAAAAGCATTCTCAATAAAAGGAACCAACAGAAGAGGGGCGATATCCGCTTTTTTATTCCTGATATCCCAGCTGGCTTTTACATCAAGTTCATTTCCCCAACGTAATTTTTCCACTTCTACCAGATTCTGAAGATATTCAACCTCTTTGTCTAAAGGAACGAGTGGCTGATTGCAGTGATAGAGTTGATATCTTAGAATATCCGAAAATTTCATCAGAAGAAAATCGGCAAGTTGGGTATCTGTTTTCATCAGAATGTGGATGTGATTCATAATATTGAAAACCAGATGAGGATTTATCTGATCCTGCAATAATTTAAGTTGATTCTCCAGATGGGCCTGCTGAAGAAGGATATGATCACGCTCTATTCTTCCGTGTTCTTTGTAGAACTTAATTCCGCAAGCAGAGCCATTGATAAGAAATGAGGCTGGCAGAGACATATAAAATCCTTGCCATAAAATGGGTAAATGATCTACAAATCTTTCAGGAAGGTGATTTTTAGGAAATTCCTCAAGATAGGTAAAAATGAAAGAAAATATCAGACTCAGTAAGAAAATAACCATAATGGTCTGAATGAGGAATCGCTTCATCTTTTTAGCCCTCAATGCTTTTGGGAGCAGTTTATTGGTTAAAAAGTGAGTAAAAGTAAAAGAACCGATACCAATAATAATAGCCTGGAGCATCGCCAGGTATTTTTCTGTAGAAGTCTGAAAGTTGCACCACAATACAAAGGTAAAAACAAGCCAGAACAGAAAAGTAAAAATATGTTCTTTTAAAACAAAGGGTTTTGTCATGGTTGAAACAGGAGTAAATTCATAAAAAAATAGAAACTGCACGGTCACAGTTTCTAATGGTAAAGGTAATTTAAGTTTTTTAGAATAAGAAATAGCCAATCCCTAAGCTAAAGCTATGAGGTTTTGATTTAAAATCTTTGCTGATACTTGATAAACCGGTTTCATACTTAAGGTCAACCGTGAAGTTCTTATAATCTACACCTACACCTCCTGTAATTCCGATATTGGATTTGTCAAATTTGATAAAACCTTCCTGAATTGCATGAGAGGTTGAAATTTTATTATTAAAGGCATAGCTGTAAACTCCTCCGGCAAATACTCTGAAATTAAAATCATCCGTCTTTACAATTTTGTATCCTACCACTACAGGAATATCAATAGCATTCCATGTGAGTTTCGCGTTGCTTCCGTCCTTGATATCGTAAGATGTTTTTCTTTTGTTGAACAAGGCTTCTCCTTGTACATAGAGTTTTCCAATATCCATTCTGGTCATGACGCCGGCCTGATAACCTAAACCGTATTTCCCTTCCAATAAAGAAGACTCCGTTGAGGTTTTGGTAAAACTGGTTCCTCCCTTTACCCCGATGTGAAAAGAAGGTGTTTGCTGAGCCTGAAGCTCTACGGAGCACGTAATGCATAGTAACAAAGCCGTGAATGCCAAAAAATGTTGTTTCATAAATTGATAAGTATTAAAAATTTTATGCAAAACAACGGATCAGAAGGGGGAGTTGAAATTTTATTTGATGAATGGCAGAGATCTTTTGACAAAGCTCTGTTTAGAGATGAAAAAAAAATCGGAAGTTATGCTACTTCCGATTGATTGTTTTTATTAATAAGGTTCTTCCACACAAATAGTTGGAGGGGTACACCCTCCGGTACCTCCACCAGGATTTCCTCCACCTCCAACGGCAATACATTGCCCCGGACTTCCGTCTTCATACATTTCACAAGCTTTTCCCCAGGCACACTGGCAGTCACTTTGGCAATTATAGTGATCTCCGCCCATGTGGCAGGTATCTATTCCGTTACCAAGAATTGTTGAAAGATCCTTTCTCAAAAGTTTTTTCATAGTTTTCATAGTTTAATCTGGTATTAAATGTTATCGTTTAGGATTGTACCTCTTTGTAAATATAATAAAATAGTCTTAATGAATTGTAAATGAATTATATGTAAGGTTGCTTGCCATACAAAAAGAAGCCACTGCTGGAGTGACTTCTTTATAATTCTAAGAGATTTTGTTTTAAAAACTAAAATCCTTTTGATACAATAGGTATTCTTTTTTGAACAAAGGGATGGTGCCTTCATATCGGAAAGGGCTTATTCCAAAACCATAAAACATATCAGCCTGAATTTTGCCTTTTACAGAAAATATTCCTTTTCTTTCAGGAATAAGTGTTAAGCCTAAAGATGAAAGAGCAGAGGCTCTTCCTCTTAATCCTGAATTCGCAATAGGAATAGAAATAAACATCAGTCCCACAGCTCCTTTAGCTTCCAGGCCGGCTTCTGCAGACAGATTGCCTCCTAATCCGGTAATGGCAGGATCTGATTTCTTTTTCAGATTGATATTCAGTGCCGGAGTTTTACTTACCATGAAGTTGGCATTTCCTTCAAGATCCAAAAGCTGTCCCTGGACTTTTCCTGTAGCTTCTACACCCAAAAAAGGACCCGCAGAAAGAGTCGGGCTTAAAATAAGTCCGGTAGGACCCAAAACAATTGGGACGATAGGTATAGACAGGTAATCTGTAGTGCTTGCAGTATATCCCAGACTTCCTACAATGGTTGCTGAACTCTGAAGTTGAATATCATCCATGATAAGGTTAACATAAAAATCAGATAAATGTCCCCAGGAAAAAGTGATATTATAATCAATTTTTGGAGTAAAGCCACCTTTTACATTCACACTGGATGTTCCTGCTGAGGATAAAGGAAAAGAAAATGTTTTATCAAAATCAAAACGGTTAAAAGCAATCAGTTTTTGATTTTGAAGATTTTTGGCTTCAATAGAATAGATTTTACTATTAATTTCTCGTGAAACCATTCCTTCCACAGGAACATAATTGACCATCTTCCCATTAATACTAACAGGGGCTTTATCTGAGGGATCATACACTCCGCTTAATGTTCCACTATAAATAAATTCTTCAAGTTTCGCACTGGAAGTCTGTACTGTAAATCCATTATTAACCTTAGAAACAGATGTAACTTTTGATAAGATGGTACTTATCTGGTCACCTTCTACCTTTGTTCCTACAATAACAGTTCCGGTTGAGATACTGTCCGTTTGAGGAGTGGTACGGCTGAACGTAATGGCTCCTTCATTATGGGCAGATATTGCATCCACTGATTCGTCGTTCAGAATTATAACATTTTTTTGTAAAGTCAGGTTTCCCAGGGTTTTCATAGGAACAGACTCTACCGGTTTTTCAACAGGAGCATCCGCCGGATCATCCTGAGAACAAGACATTAAAAGAAATACACAGAAAATTGCAAAAAAAATAGAGAAATAAAATTTTCTGCTGATTTTGAAGGGGTTAGATTTCATTTTCATAAACAGTGATTTTAAGTTTCTATCTAAGTTAGGTGAATTATTTAAAGCCTACAAAAGAATCAGATTAAATTAATGTCAATAACATAATGATTATCAGCAAGGTTTGTATTTTGTTTTTTAACTGTCTATACTATTCGTGAAATCCTGAAAAGAAAAACCCGCTGTCACAGCGGGTTTTTTGTATTATTTTTTAAAAGTTAATGCTAATGGGATGGAAACTGTAGAGGATACCGGTTTTCCGTTGGCTTCTGCCGGTTTCCAATTGCCTTTTTCTTTAATTCGATAAAAAGCAGCCTCGATGAATGTGTTTACATCTTCATTAATTCCTTTTACATGAGCATCCAGAGGATTTCCTTTAGAATCTACCACAAAACTTAGGGTTGCTTTATAAGAATCAGAAGAAAAGTTTAAGAAAGCAAGATCAACGGCTTCGGATAACAGTTTCTGAAAAGAAGCTTTGCCTTTATCATATTCGGCCTCCTTGGAAATTTTACCTTTAGTCGGAGGATCTACTGCAATCATTTTCTTGTCTTCTGATGAAACCTTATCCAGAGCAGTTTTATAGGAATTTATTTTATCTTCAGTAAGAAGCCATTCCTTCTTAGTTCTTAAATCATTAGGCTTCGGATATTTATTATATAAAGCCGTTTTCTTTCTTTCATAGCGTGAGTCTGCCCGTTGAAATTCAGAAATCTGGGCGCTGCCGAAAACAAAAGTGAGAATACAAGCTAATGCTAAGAACTTTTTCATGACTAATTAAGCTTTTACGATATTAATAATTACCTCTGTAGCTTTCTCCATACTTTCCAGGGCTACATACTCATAAGGTCCGTGGAAATTGATTCCTCCGGCAAAAATATTCGGGCAGGGAAGTCCCATATAAGATAGCTGGGCCCCGTCAGTACCTCCCCTGATTGCTTTGATCTTAGGCTCAATCCCTGCTTCAGTCATTGCTTTTGCTGCAAGATCTACAATATGCATTTTTCCTTCAAACTGCTGCTTCATGTTTCTGTATTGTTCCTTGATCTCCACTTCAGCAGTTCCTGAACCGTGTTTTTGGTTGAACTCTGCTACTTTTTCTTCCATGATTTTCTTTCTTGCTTCAAATTTTTCAGCATCGTGGTCACGGATAATATATTGAAGTTTTGCTTCAGAGATGTCAGCCGTAATGTCCATTAAATGATAGAAACCATCAAACCCTTTCGTTGTAGCGGGGGTCTCATTAGCAGGAAGCATTTGTGCAAATTCCGAAGCTAAAAGAGCTGCGTTGATCATTTTTCCGTAGGCATAGCCAGGGTGTACACTTAAACCGTGAATTTTTACTACAGCTCCTGCAGCATTGAAGTTTTCATATTCAAGTTCACCTACTTCTCCGCCATCCATCGTATAAGCCCATTCAGCACCAAATTTAGCAACATCAAATTTATGCGCTCCTCTTCCGATTTCTTCATCAGGAGTAAACCCTACAGCAATTCTTCCGTGTTTAATTTCAGGATGAGCAATCAGATATTCTGCTGCTGTTACGATTTCTGCACATCCTGCTTTATCGTCAGCACCAAGAAGAGTAGTTCCATCCGTTGTAATTAATGTTTGTCCGATATATTTTTTCAAACTTTCAAACCTTGAAGGAGATAATGTGAATCCCGTTGCCTGATTTAAAAGAAGATCATTTCCGTCGTAGTTTTCCCAAACCTGAGGTTTTACGTTTTCTCCGCTGAAATCAGGTGACGTATCATAGTGGGAAATAAATCCGATAGTGGGCCTGTCATCATTTTCAATGTTGGAAGGAATATATCCCATAATATAGCCGTTTCCATCAATCGAAACATTCTCCAAACCGATATTTTTCAGTTCTTCCGTAATATAATTTGCGATGTCCCACTGACGTGGTGTAGAAGGTGTTGCCTCACTTTCAGCATCACTTGTTGAATATATTCTTACATAACTGAGAAAACGGTTCAGTAATTTGTCTTTCCACATTGGGTTAAATTCTATTGTACTCATCAGATTTATCATAAATTTTAACAAAGTTAGCAAATTTGACGCTCAGAATACATTATTCGCGACTGAATATCAGATATTGAAATTATAAATCAGATATAAAACTTTGAAAATCAAAATAGTGATACATTTACAGACCTCATGTTTAAAATTGTTTAGTTTTATTATATTTGAGAAAATGAAAGTACCAATGTTTCTTACCGAATGTCCCAGAGACGCCATGCAGGGGTGGGGAGAGTTTATCCCTACAGATAAAAAAATTGATTACATCAACTCCTTAATGGATGTGGGATTTGATGTGTTGGATTGTCTGAGTTTTGTTTCTCCAAAAGCAATTCCTCAGATGGCTGATTCTGCTGAAGTGGCTGAAAATATTGATAAATCCCGCTCTAATACAAAAGTTTCTGCCATTATAGGAAATTACAGAGGGGCTGAGAAAGCGTTGAAGCACAAAACCGTGGATATCATTGGGTTTCCTTTCTCTATTTCTGAGACTTTTCAGCATAGAAATACCAACAAAAGCCAGGAAGAGGCCTTTGATGAAATTATAAAGATGCTGGAGCTGGTAAAAAGCGAAGGAAAACAACTGAATATCTATTTTTCAATGGCTTTCGGGAATCCTTATGGTGAAATGTGGAAATGGGAAGATGTGGATCAATGGGCTCAAAGATTTTCAGAAATAGGAGTGAAAGATATTCTACTTTCTGATACCACAGGAGTGGCTACTCCTGAAACGATTGCCCTTTTATTTGAAAAAATTCCTTCAAAATACCCTGAAATCAACTTTGGAGGACATTTTCATAATCGTTATGAAGATTCTTATTCAAAATTGAAAGCGGCTTATGATCAGGGTTGCAGAAGATTTGATAGTGCTATTAAAGGAATAGGTGGATGTCCTATGGCCAAGGATGATCTTGTGGGAAATATGCCTACAGAGCAGGTGATCAATTTTATGAGTGTTGAAAAAGCAGATCATAAACTAAACCTGTTGAACTTTGAAAGTTCTTACAATAAAGCGAAGGATATTTTCCATTTTTAAAAGAAATTAAAGTGTCTCCCAAAGATTTTACTAGTTGAGCAGATTTCTATCTGTGAAGTTTGTTAATCAGCGGGTAACATAATCAATTCAACCAAAAAACAAATACAATGTCTCCAATCATTTCAGCCTCCGAATTAAAAACACTTCCCACAGAAAACCTGATCATTCTTGATGCAAGAACTGGGAAAGATATTCACCAAAACTATTTTGAAAAGCATATCAAGGGTGCAAGGTTCATCGATTTGGATAAAGATCTGGCTGAAATAGGAGAAGATGCTGCTTTTGGAGGCAGGCACCCGCTTCCAGGGGTAGCAAAATTTGCCAAAACACTTGCAGAGCTTGGTATTTCTGAAGACGCTCATATTGTGATCTATGATGATAAAAATGGATCAAACGCCGGAGCAAGAGCCTGGTGGATGCTAAAGTCTTTTGGACTTGAAAATGTACAGGTTTTGGATGGAGGAATGCAAGCTGCAGAAAAAGAAGGGGTGGTTTTCTCATCAGGAGAAGAAGTGTTTGAAAAAGCTTCTTTGATTAAAAAAGAAGAGTGGTCTCTTCCACTTTCAAGCTTAGAAGTTGTTGAAAATGAATTAAAAAACAATTCTTCTACAGTGATTGATGTGAGGGATGCTTACCGATATAGAGGAGAGTCTGAACCCATCGATTTGGTGGCAGGACATATTCCCGGAGCAATCAATATCCCTTTTTCTGAAAATCTTGATGAAAACGGAATGTTCCATAGCCCGGATGTTTTAAAAGTAAAATATGAGAATTTATTGCAAGGTAAACCGGAACATTTGATTATTCACTGTGGCTCGGGAGTAACAGCTTGTCATACCATTTTAGCATTAGCTCATGCCGGATTCCGAATTCCGGATCTTTATGTAGGCTCATGGAGCGAGTGGAGCAGAAGAGAAGGAAAAGAAATTGGAAAAGATATATAAAAAATAAACCTCAGAGATTTCTGAGGTTTTTATATTTTAGAATGTATATTAAAGCATTCCCAATTCAAACTTGGCTTCTTCACTCATCATATCCTTGTTCCAGCTTGGTTCGAAAGTAAGCTCCAAATCAACACTTTTTACATGATCCACTTCTGCAACCTTATCTTTTACCTCTTGGGGAAGAGTTTCAGCAACAGGACAGTTTGGGGTCGTAAGTGTCATTATAATTTTTACATCGGCATCATCGGAGATCTGTACATCATAAATCAGCCCTAGTTCATAGATATCTACCGGAATTTCGGGGTCATATACGGTTTTTAGCACGCTGATGATTTCCTCACCAATGTCAGCAATTTGATCGTCTGTAAATTTCATTTTTTAGTCTAGATTGATATTCCTTTTCAACAAATCTTCCTGACGCATCCGTCGGAAAATATTTGCCAAAGTTAAGACATCTTTTTCACAATAGTCAACAATTCGTTGCAAGTCTTTTTCTATGTAGTAAATTGATGAAACCATTGAGCCGTCAATATCATCCTTTGGAGTAGGGATACCAAAGACATGAGCAAGCAATTCTAAAGATACAAAACTTTTATAATCTCCGAATTTCCATAGTTCCATGGTGTCTATATGGGGAATTTCCCAGGGTTTTTTCCCAAACATCTGAAATGGGGCCGGAGGTTGCATTCCATTGATCAGATAGCGTCTGGCAATCCATGGGAAATCAAATTCTTTTCCATTGTGAGCACAAAGAATCACATTGTAAAGCCTTGGGCTGTTAAAAATCTCTCCAAATTCCTGAAGCATTTTCTTTTCGTCATGCCCGGAAAAGCTTTTTATTTTCAATGTATCATTTTTTTCAACCATTCCGATGGTGATGCAGATGATTTTCCCGAATTCCGCCATAATACCGGCTTTTTCGTAAAATTCTTCTGCTGAGATATCTTCTTTTCTCTGGAATCTTGTTTTTTTGTCCCAAAGATATTGATCGGTTTCAGATAAGTCCTTCCAGGATCCGGATTGTGGAACCGTCTCAATATCAATGAATAAGACTCTTTCTAATGGTATGTTCTGTATCATGAGTGTTTTTTATGTTCTCTATCCTACCTGCATTCCGTTTTTGGTGGGTAATGAAGGGGTTAAAAGCGTGACATCTTTTTTGTCTTCTCCATATAAACCCAACACAAGGCATTCACTAAAAAAATTGGCAATCTGTTTTTTAGGAAAATTAACTACGGCTAAAATCTGCTTTCCTACTAATTCTTCCTTCTTATATAATGAGGTAACCTGTGCGGATGATTTTCTGATGCCCAGATCCCCAAAGTCTATTTCTAACTGATAAGATGGATTTCTTGCTTTTTCAAAGTCATTAACGGAAAGGATGGTTCCGCATCGGATGTCTATTTTCTCAAAATCTGTCCAGGTAATGTCTGGTTTTGTCGTCATGGTAATGGATTAATTAAATGTTCAACTTCTGTTTTCTGTTCTGCATATTTCTTTTGTAACTCTGAGCCTTCGCCCATTCTTTTATAATATTCCAGGGCTTTACCGCCGAAGAATTTTTTATGAAAATCTGATACCTCCGGAATTTGTGGGAAGACTTTATGAAAAAGCATTTCATAATAAGCCTGAAATTCCCTTTCATTTTTATCTTCTATGACCTGACCGGGTGCTTTTTGTTGTACATGAAGCATTTCGTGGGCGATCATATTCAATACAAGATTCAGATCAAAATCAAATAAATTCTTTGGAATCATGACCGTTTGTGGCCCTCCCAATTCTCCTTCAGCAGTGAGAAGCATTGAGGTAGGTGACAGCTCCTGTCTGAATCCAAACCCGGCAAAGTTCTCATGTTCCAGGTTAAAAGAATGAATCAGGTATTTGGCTGCATCCAGAATCTGGTTGTGTTCTTTATAGGCTTCAAGATGTAGATTAACCTGCTCGAAATTCATTTGGAATATGTTTTATAACAAATGTATTAAAATATTGAGAATTACAGAGACAATTTAATGATGACAGGGTTAGATGTGTTCTGATCACTTCATTTTGACCCTTAGATTTCTACATCATACAGTCTCTGTTGGCTTTGTGATGTGAAATACATTAGAAGGAAGAATTGCCGATCATACTATTGAGATCCTAAGGACTGTACCCAATTGTAATCCACGTTGTTTTTCATGTCATTCACGACATTTTTTTGCTAAGGTCCTGATTTATAGTAAAATTTGTATAAGAATTTTAAAAACCAATAACCATGAAAACAACACTTTATATTTTGTGCGACCAAAGCATAAGGATCATTATCATCATTTTTATTTGTGGCCTTATCGGAGGTATCGGAAATACATTCAAGGAGAGATATTGTAACTGGATACTCCTCGTAAAGAATGTTTTATTGGGAATCATTGCAGCGACAACGATTCCTCTTTTTCTGAATCTTGTATCGAGTGATATTTTAAAGAATATCTACGAAGATGAGAATAAACATGCCATCAATTATCTTATATTTTCAGGATTTTGCATTATTGCTGCTTTTTCGTCACTTAACTTTCTGAATACCATTTCCGGCAGGGTATTACAAAGTCTGAAAGAGGAAATCAAAGAACTGAAATCTGATAACGAATCTATCAGGGAAACCAACAAAAGACTGGATAGTAATATTACGGCCATTACCCCTATAAGTAATGATAAACCTTCAGTAGAAAACCGGGATATGGAGAAGTTTAAAGACCCGGGTTATATAGAGATCATAAGTTCCATTCATAATGATGAAAACAGGTTCAAACCCCTCGATGCCGTAAAGAATGAAGTAAATATGGATAATAAGGAAATCGATAAAAAGATTGAAATACTGAAAGAAAATAACCTGGTAAAGGAGGTCATATCCGGAGAAGGAGAAAAAGCAGTTGCACTGACTGAAGGCGCAAAACAAATTCTGGAATAATCACTAAAAACTCATAAAGCTATGGCAACACAAATTTCAACGTATGAAACAGGGAATGCAGAGAATAAAATCTACATTAGTTTCAATTTATCTAATGTAATTAACCTATTCCCACTAAGAACATTTGTCCACCTGGAGTATAAATTGTTAGACGATCAGGACTTGCGTAAAACAACAATTACATCATCCAAGGATACAACAATCGATATTCCTAAAACTTTAATAGGAACGGAGCCGTATCATAAAAAGGGTACGATTGTCATTGAGTCCCATATAGGATATGATAGAGATGATGATTTGAATGACCTTTTGGAATTGCTTCGATTTAAATATAAAATTGAAGGCGGAGCCCAGGGAAATGTTACCTATACTTCTTATGATAAAAAAATAATTATTAAGAGTGATCGAGGGAATAAAGTAATTGTATTAAAAATAATAGATCTGATATGAAAACAATAGTAAATGCGATTTTTATATTTTGCTTTGTACTTATTAAATCGCAATCAGAAACAGACCTGAAAGCAATAAAGGATATTGATAATACCCAATCTGTCAGTATGGCATTGCTGGATAACAGCCCGAGCATTGTTTTTGCCAATTCTTTACCGAAAAAAATAAGTCTGAATACAAGCAATTTATCAAATGTTTCTGTGGAAGTTACCCCTTTTTATTATGCCAATCATGCCTATAAAGGATATGAATTCTTTGGATTAAAAGATACCCTCAACAGCTTTAAGTATACCAGTGGAGGTTTTCATAATCTGAGTAAAGTAACCCTTTCATTGAATGCAATGCCAAAGGATTCTGCAACAACCATTTCTATTGGAGCAAGAACAAATATCCTGACATTATATAATCATTCTCCTCAGAAATTACATGAGCAAATAACAGCGGTGGCTAATGATGATGAAATAACAGCAATGGCTAAGTCAAATCTTTTGAAAAATGGTATAAAGGAACCATCTGTAACGGACAGTAAGTATGAAGAATATATAGTATTACTCGAGAAGGAAAAGGACAAAATAAAAGATGAAATGAAGATTGACGTAAGATTGTCGGATTTTATAAACCAATTAAAGAATCCCATGATTACTCTGGATGTATCAGGTGCTTATAGTACAATAGCTCCCGGTAACAGAATCTCTGATTTCAGGACTGACAGATATGGAGTTTGGTCAACATTTGCCTTTTCACTCAATTTGAATAAGGAATATACCCGCTTCTTTAAAGTATACTTATTTCTTAGATATTTAAAAGACAGTTATATAGAAGAAGATATAATGAAAAGGAGTGAGTTTACTGATTATGGAGTGAAGCTTCAGGGTGTCTTGAGTAAGAATATTTCCGTAGCTTATGAATATGTGAAGAGAAATGGAGATGGCGGAGATTACCGTTCCGTGGGACAAATCCAGTATAAAGTAAATGATGAACTCAGCTTCAGCGGAGGGTTTGGGAAGAATTTTGAAATATCCAATACCAACCTGATGACTTTTTTAGGAATAAGCTGGGGAATCGTCAACAATCCAAAAACCAAATAATACCATGATAACACCATCTATTAACAAGATTCTGTCCGTTATGAATTCCAAAAACTATAGGATTTATGATACCCCAACAGTTGATTGGAATCTCAACATTATCGGGATAAGAAACAAATCATTACAACCTGAAAAATTTGATGATACATTGGTTGTTTTTCATAACTTTATGGGGAACTGGCATATAAGCTATTATCCCATCACCACGGATCCAAGTCTGCATTATTTGAGGAATCCGATCAATGCCAAAGGAACTGCAATCCTGGTGGAAGGGCAATATATGGGAACTCATTGTATAGATAAGCATAGGGGCCAATATGATGCTTTATGTCAAAGATTGGGAAATGTGCGAGTTTACAGGGATGGCGATAAGGATGGAAATCTTGATGTCAATCCTGCCGGAATAGAGACCGGTATGTTCGGGATCAATATCCACAAAGGACCATTGAATGGAAATTGGAACTCTGATAACATTCAATTTTCAGCAGGGTGTCAGGTTTTTGCTGATGCCAGACAATTTCAGGAGTTTATGTTGAAGTGTAAAAATGCAAGAAATGCTTTTGGTAATCAGTTTACCTATACTTTGTTGAACGAAAAAGATTTCGATTAGCTTGTATTGAATCCGGTAAGCATTTGGATTCCAGCTATTCAAAACAAAGAATAAGGAAACTAATAACACACTCAATATGAAAAAAAAATACGTGATCGTAGGGGCCAATGTTGACCTCTACGGAGAATACGAGGAAATCCCGGGAGCTCTTAAGAGTGCTTTGGACTGGAAGGCATTCCTGGATGGGCTAGGCTTTGAGCAAGGGGCTTTTTTATCGGGTAAGGAGGCCGGTCGCGAAAATATACTACCTGCATTGACCAATCTGTTTTCCAACCTTAAAAAAGATGATTTTGCGGCATTCATATACGTTGGTCATGGAAAACAAATAAAGACTGAAGGTAAGAACTATGCTGCTACGGGAGACGAATCTGATGATCTTGATGAAACTTTGATTTGTAACGGAAAGTCAGTCAAGGATGATGATATAAGGGAATTGCTTGAACTTAACAAACAAAAAGCTCCTGTTTTTATTGTAATAGATGCTTGCTATAATGGAGTAGTTGAGAAAAATTTCGAAGCACTGACCCAGTTTTCCGAAAACAATGAGATTGCATTTTCTTCTGCTTCCCAACTGGAAACGGCTTATATGGAAGATTATAATCACTCAAAGCAAGCTGTTTATTCCACTTTTCTGCTGGAAACGTTGATCGAATACCCCAACAAAAACTATAATGATATTTTTGATCTGGCTCGTGGCAGGTTAAAATTTAAAAAATACCCTCAGAATCCACAACTCGCCTTTACAAACTATGAAATATTGAAAAATATTGTTTTCAAATCACCTGTAAATCCTATTATAAGATTTACATCAAGTGAAATAAAGGCAATAGAAAAGGATCTTGGTAAAGGACTAACCGGAATTGAACTTTTTGCAGATGCAAAATTTAAAACAAAATTTTTTCTGAAAGAAAGAGAATTATTCAATGAAATAAACAATAGTAACCATTTAAAACAAATTGATATGTCAACATTAAACTACCCCCACAACATTGATGATGTAGATAACATGGCTCCATTTACACTCGTTTATGATGAGTACGATAAGTTTCAGGTCTGTCATACTAAACTTGGAGAAGACATGAACTTTGTTGTTCTGATCAGGATTTTAGATTCGAAATATGACCCTGACGGGACAATCACGCTTAATGGGTTTGAAATTATTGTAATACATGGCTACTTAAAGGCATCCGAGCAATGGATAGCTTTGGATACGGGAGATGTCTTCAATAATCCTCCTGTAAGTCAGTTCTATTCAAAAAAAGATGAAGAACATCATGGCCCTATCATCAACTTCAAGGTGAGAATAAAGAAGGTAGATAAAATTCCGGAGGACGAAGCCATTCCGGTTTATTACTATTCTCGTCCCGTGAAAATACGAACCAGTATAAGGGAAAAGTTGCACTTTGTTCTGGAAGGAGAGGATATTGAGCTTCAAAAAGGAACCTCCAAAGGGCAAATGTGCCTGGTAGACACCCCTGTAGGAAGGCAATGGGTTACTTATGAAGAGTACTTAAGAATAAAAGGTGGCGGCGGAAGATGAAGTATATAGTCTTTTTTTTGCTGATGCTGTCAATTGATTTGTATGGACAACATTCTGATGACAGACATTATTCTTTAATAGTAAAGGATATCAATAATTATGAGTTCCAAAAAGCAACAGGAAAAATAAGAAACTTAACGAATGATGAAGCCAGAAACCTATTTCAACATGAGGTCGATTATCTGAAGGCAGGCTTGATTTCAAATCAAATTCTGTCTTTGGATAACTCAGGCTTTAACTATTATCTGAAAGGAATTTATTATGCATATTTGGGAGATTACTATTCAAGGGTTTCTAAAAGTTTCAATGAAAAATCGTATCAACTGTACCTGAAGACGTATCAATTAGGTGTTCAGCATCATGATATAAGCTTACAACAGGAGGGGATAAGAAGAATCTTGCATCAGTTTCAGGTGAATGAAATGAATTTTATTCAATTTTCAGAATATTCGGATAAATATTTACAATTAGAAAATGATTTTATCAACAGCTTTTGGGCAAAATATTATTCAGCTTTTAAAAGGTACTATGAAGAAACTGAATTCAAAAGAAAAAGGGGCTTTACCATAAAAAGCTATGATTCATTACTGGTTTATGGAAAGCAAAAACCATTTCTGAAAGGAAGAGCGTATCAATTGATGGGAATCTACTACAATGTTATCAGGAATTATTCTGAATCAAAAAAATGTATGGCCAATGCCAAATCTGAGTATAAAAAATCACCTGATTTTTATTCTCAACTTGCTCTTCATAGGATAGAGTTTAATGAAGGCTTTTATTACCTTGATACCCAGGAACCGGAGAAGGCCGCAGCAATTTTTAAAAGATCAGAGCAATCATCCTATTTTAAAAAAGATATAAAAAGTAATATCCTTATCTCAGATGCTTTATATAAGACCTATTCCAAAATTAAGAATAGCGATAGTGCATTGTATTATTTCAATAGGAGAACAGCATTTGAAGATACTCTGAAGAGAGAGGAGAATGCCCTTGCCATCCATGAAATAGATACCAAATACCAGGTTCAGCAGAAAAATCAAACCATTTCCTATCAAAAAGAATCTTTAAAGACCAATAGGAAATACAGGTTTTTATATTTCATTCTTGCCGTTATGGCTCTTTTGCTGGCACTATATTCTTTGATCCGTTGGAAAAAGGTGGATATGAAAAAACAAAAATTAGCTCAGGAAAAAGAGTCTTTACAAGTGGAACATTCTCAAACCATCTTAGAATTGGAAAAAGTGAAACAACTCATCGTAGAAGATCATATTGTTCTAAAGAATAAAGCTAAGGTTTATATTAATGAGCTTCTTTATATAAAAGCCGAGGATCATTATCTGCAACTCGTCACTTCCAAAAAGAAGGAATTTGTAAGGGGGAAAATCTCCGAAATCATCAAAGAACTGCCTCCAAACTTTGTTCAGGTACATCGTTCCTATATTGTTAATAAAAACTTGATTATTTCCAGTAATGCTAATTTTGCTATTTTAGAAGGCAAAATTGAAATCCCATTGTCCCGGAGTTTTAAAAAAAATATCTGATTTTTAATCCATAAAAATAGACCATGTTGACAGACGAAGAAATGCTGCAAATAGCCGAACGTTTTACAAGATTCTCAGTAAAGGCTCATATCGAGCCCATGATATATTCAGATGATATCATGAAAAAACCTTACGGGAATGTGTATCATTATAATTCAAAAAAATATATTTTGACGGGTGATTTTAATTATTCACTAATAGGTAATGGCCCCTTTTTAGTGGAAAAAGAAACAGGCAGAGTAGTTACATTCGGGACTTCAGGGAGTCTGGAATATCATTTGAAAGACTATGAAAATAATACCCTGATGACATGCTTAACCCGTTATTGGTATCCCGACGACGAACGATTTGATTATAAATAACCTATAATATTCGTTGACGTAAGAATCTGAAGTAATGCAAGTGTACCCTTCCCAATAAAAAAAACTGTGTCTGTGCTTATTCGTACATTCTTCCGAAATTTATCTGAGAAATTATTCAAAAAAACAGAACATGAAAATCACAGTAGTAGGCTACAAAAAAGAAGGGAGGCTTTCACAGGGTGTTGCCAACGATGAAGATACAGAACTGATTCACTTTTTACGCAACAAAGACTTACCTGTTGTTCCCACAATCTGGAATGATGAAACGGTAGACTGGGGTAGTTTTGATGTTGCGGTTATCAAGTCTCCCTGGGATTATCATAACCATCTGACTGAGTTTTGGAGTTGGCTGGATAGGCTTGAAAAACTGGGTGTTAAGGTTTTGAATCCTGCAGAAATTATCAAATGGAACAGTGATAAACATTATCTTAAAGATATTGCTCAAAAAGGACTTCCTGTCATTCCTTCCGGATATATTGAAAAAGGAGGTCGTTTTGATACTGTTTTTTTTGATCATTTCAATACAGATAAACTGGTCATAAAACCGTGTGTCAGTGCAGGAGCACAAAATACAATGACAATTTCCAAAAGTAATGTTACTGAACGACTTGAGGAAGTCAACAACCTTTTGAAAGAACAGGATTTCATCGTACAGCCATTCGTTGAAGAAATTAAAAATGGAGAATGGTCTTTCTTATTCTTTAATGGTAACTACAGCCATTGCGTATTAAAAACTCCTAAACAGGGAGATTTCAGAGTGCAACACTATCATGGTGGAAGCATCAGTTATCTAACTCCTGACCCATTGCACATAGAGCAGGCGGGTGCATATTTAACAAGCTTGCCACAGGCGACATTGTATGCCAGAGTAGATGGTATTTTGATCAATGATTCCTTTCAATTAATGGAACTTGAGTTGATAGAACCTTATCTGTTTCTTAATGGAGATCAACGTGTATTGGAAAATTACTACCAGGCTTTAATCGCTTTGATTTCATAATATCTGTTCAGCTACCAGAATAAAAACAGGACCGGATTTTTTCCGGTCCTGTCAAACAAGATTAAGTGTAAAATTTAGCCTTTTAAGGCAGAAAAGGATAATTCAAATGTTAACAGATTTTTATTGATTCTTAATCTATGTTTAAGGGGATTGATAGTAAGGGAACTTTATTTTTATACGCCATTATAACTGTTTTACTTCGGTGAAACAGTGATTCCAGAAGATTGTATTTATGGGGAACCATGGTGAGCAGATCAGAATTAGTCAATTTCACTTCCTCTTCAATCGCTTTGATCACTTCCGCAGATTGAATCATTTTAAAGCTGTACTTGATGTCATCAAGGTCATATCCGGAATTCAGATCAATATCATGAATGACTTCTGTAAAATCATCCAACCTCTCACTTACATTAAATACTTCAATTTCCGAACTGAATTCATTGATGAAATTATAAATATCATTCATGGCAGACCACGTCATACTTTTATGGGTATCATACGCAAAAAGAATTTTTCGGATGCCGGTATATTCTATATGGTCAGGAACAATCAAAATCGGTTTTTTGATTTTATGAATTGCTATCGTTACGGTATTACCAAGAAGCTTCTCTTCAAGTGTTTTTTCTGCCATACCCATGACAATAAAATCACCATTTGTATTTTGAATACAATGACTAAGCTCTTCAATAAAATTTCCGGATGCCAGATGATGATCGGTATTGATATCATATAATGTACTGAGTTCAGAAGCTTTATCCGAAAGCTTTTTCTGATTCCTGAGAGTTTGTGCATAAAAAAAATCTGCAGAGGCCTGAGCATTTAAGGCATGAATAGAGACACTCTGCAAATTAAAAAGCACTAATTTATATTGGTTATTTTTAGCCATTGATGCAGCATAATGGGTTGCATTTTCTGCCTCATGGGAAAAATCGGTACATACAATTATTGTTTTCATCGCACTGAAATTGATAGGACAAAAATAGAATGAGAGGTTTTTATATCTTAATAAAAAGATGGTGATATCGCGTAAAATGATGATGAAATGTATTTTTCAGCTGATGAAACGTTAGTATTCAGTTGAGCTCTGTTATTTAACGTTTCATGTCCTGTTTTGGCCGTCTCGTATAAAATTGAAGGAAGTCTTATAAAATCTATTTCTATATTTACATTCACAAAATTCCGTAAATGAACAGAATTTCTACCATCAGGAAAAATATAGTACGATATAAAAAGATTTTTTCAGCAATGAAACGCAGATTGGCGATCTGGGCAGTTGCCATTATTACTTTCTGCATCTTTTCTTATCTTATTAATCCCTTTGATCCTGTCTGGCAAAATTATCTGGAAACTCCTCTTAAAATGATTCTTGAAGATGCTCTGTGGGTCTTCTTTTTTTCAGCGATTATTTCAGAGGTAAGTGTCCTTATCGACAAAACGCTTAATAAGCTGCTCCCCTGGAAAGACAGAACTGTGCAGCGATTGTTTCTTCAGGGAATTCTTCAGATTATAGGAAGTGTACTGATGGTAATGATCATTAATTTTATTGTAGAATGTACTTCAGACAGCCTTCCCGAAATGGATTCACGTAAGGAATACACGTTAATGGGACAGTGGATCGCTACCAACATTGTAGTATCATTAACCATAAGCGCATTCAATACCATCGACTATCTGTTGGAAAACTGGAAAAAAACAGCTGTTGAGGCAGCACAACATAAACTGAGGGCCTCTAAGCATAAACAAGCAGCTATGGCGGCAGAATTACAGGCATTAAAGCTGCAGATAGACCCTCATTTTATCTTTAATAATTTAAGCGTTCTTTCGGAGCTTATCCTGGAAGATCAGCAACTTGGCTATGAGTATTCGGAAAAGTTTGCGAGAGTGTATCGCTATCTGCTGGTCAACTCCAAAAAAGATATTATTGCTGTTGAAGAAGAACTTAAATTTTTAGAATCCTATATTTTTCTGATTGAAAAAAGAATTGGAGAAGGAGTTGTATTTAAAATTAATATCACGGAAGAGTGCCGAAGTATGTATACCCTTCCGCTCTCTCTGCAATTGCTGGTTGAAAATGCCATTAAACACAATCAAACCTCAAAATCAAATCCTTTGGAAATAGAAGTTTATACGACTTCGGATAAAGAACTGGTGGTTTCCAATACTTTTTTGCCGTTGATTAATAAACCGGATTCCTCAGGAGTGGGGTTGACCAATATTATTGCAAGATATGAGATTCTGGGGTATACAAAACCAATTATAGAAAAAACTGAAAATAAATTTATTGTAAAACTTCCGTTGATATGAAGATAAATAAAATTTTAATAGTCGAAGATGAAAAACCCAATGCAGACAGGCTTAAGAGGCTTTTATTGAAACTAAGACCTCATCTCGAAATATTATCTGTAGAAGACTCAATCACCTCAACTGTACATTGGCTGGAGAACAATGTGGTACCTGATATCATTATGATGGATGTTCGGCTGGCGGACGGATTGAGCTTCGAAATATTTAATAAACACGAAATCAAAAGTGCTGTGATTTTTACTACTGCTTATGATGAATATGCAGTGCAGGCTTTTAAATACAATAGCATCGATTACTTATTAAAACCAATAGAAGAGGAAGAACTTGACGCCGCTCTTAAACGCTATGAAACTTTTATGGAATCTGTTCCGGTGGTAGGATCTGCCATTGAAGGATTACTCAACTACCTTCAACCTAAAGATTACAGGAAACGATTTCTGATCCCTCACAGAGACGGATATAAAACCGTTTTATCTGAAGATATTCTCTATTTTTATACGGAATTGGGAATGAGTAAAGCCATGCTGAACAGTGGAATTATTGAAAATATCCCTCAAACTCTGGAAGAGCTGGAAAAGCAACTTGATCCAAAAATTTTTTTTCGCGCCAACAGGCAATTCATCATTCACATTGATTCCGTAAAACAGGTTTTTAACCACTTTAACGGGAAACTTAAGCTCGAGCTTAGAAAACAACCTGATATGGAAGTAATTGTAAGCCGCGAAAAAGCATCTGTCTTCAAATCATGGATGGATTATTAATAAATAAATAATATAAAATGGAACAGGATTGCTTTAGCGTAAGGCAATCTTTTTTGTGGGTACTCTTCTTGAATTAATAATAAAAATCCCTTCACGAAATACTCATAAAGGGATTGGGGTATAAAGAAGCAGCTGTGCCTTACTTTGGACATCTTAGTTTACTTAAGAGAAAATCGGAGCTTTTTTAAAACTTATTGGTCCTTATTGTGTAAAGTTTGTCACTTAAAAATAGCTTGAGGGGTCTTTTGTGGTTCAATTAAAAAAGATTTACAAAGGGATCGCATACCCTAAAGAAATCGCAAAACCCCTGTTTTTTACATTCACTCCTTTTTCATCAGAGATATTGGTCAGTCCCAGATTATATCTTCCATCTACAATCACCTTGCCGGGACCTGCAGGAATGGCTACTCCGGCCCCCATCTGCAATCCGAAATCTACAGTTTTTGTTTTTCCATATGCTGCTTTTATTTTGTCATTTTTCCCCATAAGAAAGCCAATGGAGGGTCCTGCATTTACATATAAAGGGCCAAAGCTGTATTTTGCCAATACCGGAATTTCTATGTAATTGAAGTTATAAGTCTGGTTTCCGAAATTGTTTTTAATCTTTGCTCCTTTGCTGATAAAGTTAACCTCAGGCTGGATAGAAAAATTGCTCAATCCGGTCTGGATATTAACACCTAATCCAGCCTGAAAAGATGTTTTGGATTTCTCGCCATCCAGATTTTTAACAGATTGTGTGGCAATGTTGATTCCTGCTTTAGGAATCAGTTCTATACCTGAATCTTTTGTCTTCTCCTTAGTTTGCTGAGCCTGTACTCCCAATCCTAATACTACTGCTGTGATTGCTAAAAACTTTTTCATTGGATAAAAATTTAAATTATTGACTTATTTTTTGATTGATTAATACTGCGAAATTAGGCCGGGAATTTTTTGGGGGGAAGGGTTTTAAAAGCGAACCGTAGAAATTGAAATGCCAACCGTCTTTTTGAAATCTTAAAATGAAAAAGGCTCTGTTTTACTTGTTCAAACCGCCTGACTGACCGCTTTTCTTTTCATTTTTGGTATCATACGCTTCATCTGCCATTAACTACGTTTCACCCGATTTCTAAATCAATATCCTTATTATATGAACTTATTTTGCTCCTGTAAAATTTAAAATCAAATGTTATGAATTACAGAAAAGGATATCTGGCCCTTCCCCTTATCGCAGCAGCAATATTGTATTCCTGCGGTTCAGGAAATGCTCAGGAAAATTCCCAACAGGTACCGGCATTGCCGACAGATTTTATTCAGGTGAAGTCAGGAGATGAAGACGTTTCCACCGGTTACCCGGGAAGCATAGAAGGACAGGATAATGTAGAAATAAAAGCTCAGATTACAGGATATCTTGAAGCCGTTTATATTAAAGAAGGACAATATGTTAACAAAGGGCAGACATTGTTTAGAATTAACCCATCTGTGTACAATGAACAGGTTAATACTAATCAGGCGGCCTTAAAAGCCGCTGTGGCTGCTCAGGAAACAGCAAGACTGGAAGTTGAAAAATTAAAACCGCTTGTAGAAGGAAAAGTAGTTTCAGATATGCAGCTGAAAACAGCACAGGCCAATTTTAAAGCAGCTTCAGCACAGGTAGCACAGGCACAATCATCATTAGGTTCTTCAAAGATCAATGCTAATTTTGCTTATATCAAAGCTCCGGTAAGCGGATATATCGGAAGAATTCCGAACAGAATTGGTAACCTGATTAGTCCTTCTGATACAACTCCATTGACGACACTTTCAAACATCAATACGGTAAATGTTTATTTTTCTATGAATGAAGCTGATTTTATTGCTCATAGCAGAGCCACAGCATCAGGAAATACCACAGGAGATGTAGACCTTATTCTGGCGGATGGTTCCATGTATTCATTGAAAGGAAAACTGGAAAGCGCCAGTGGAAACTTCGACAGAACTACCGGAAGTATCCAGATGAAAGCTGTTTTCCAGAATCCGGATAAACTCCTGAGATCGGGAGGGACAGGAAGAGTGATGATTCACAATAACCTGGACGGAGTTGTAAAGCTGCCAAAAACTTCAGTGAAAGATATCCAGGATAAATATTTTGTCTATAAACTGGAAGGGAAGGATAAAGTGAAAATGACCCAGATTAAAGTTTCAGGAAGTACTTCCCAGGATTACTTTATCAAGGAAGGGGTGAATGCAGGAGATAAAATTGCCATCAACAGAATTGATGCTCTTACAGATGGGGCCCAGGTCGTTGCTAAAGTGGCTCCTTCAAAATAATTTTAATAATCATTCTTAGATCATTCGAAAATGTTAAAAAAGATAATAGACCGTCCTGTACTGGCAACAGTAATATCCCTTATCATTGTGATTTTAGGGATCATAGGACTTAACCAGCTTGCAGTGACCCGATTTCCGGATATTTCACCACCTACGATTACCGTTTCAGGATCTTATCCCGGAGGTAACAGTGAAACGGTGATACGATCGGTAGTAACGCCGCTGGAAGAACAGATCAACGGGGTGGAAGACATGAGCTACATGAAATCCACCGCCAGTAATGACGGAACCTTTACCATTTCTGTCATATTCAAACAAGGCGTAAATGCTGACCAGGCAGCAGTAAATGTACAAAACAGAGTACAGCAGGCCACTCCCATACTTCCTCAGGAAGTAATAAGAATGGGGTTAACGACCTCTAAACAGCAGAACAGTATGGTATTGATCTTCAATATCTATACAGAGGATAATAAACAATATGATGAAAAATTCCTTCAGAACTATGCCAGTATCAACCTTATCCCACAAATCAAAAGGGTAAAAGGAGTAGGACAGGCACAGATTTTCGGGATTAAAGATTATTCCATGAGAATCTGGTTGAATCCACAGAAAATGTCATTATATGGTCTTGTTCCGGCTGATGTTTCCAATGCAATTGCAGATCACAGTTTGGAATCGGCTCCCGGTAAACTGGGCGAAGAATCTGATGCAGCTCTGGAATATGTAATCCGCTATAAAGGAAAAAAGAACACACCGGAACAGTATGAAAATATGATCGTCAAAAATGATGGAACCAATGTGATCAGGCTGAAAGATGTAGCCCGTGTAGAGTTTGGATCCATCAATAATAGTGGAGATAACCTTTCCAACGGGAAGAATGCTGTTACTGTCGCAATTATGCAGACCACAGGATCCAACGCGAATGAAATTGAAATAGGAGTTAATAAAGCGATCGATCAACTGGCAAAATCATTTCCTCCCGGTATAAAGTATACCAAGGTAATGAGTACTAAAGAAAGATTGGATGAAGCGACAGGCCAGGTGAAATCTACTTTGATAGAAGCGTTTATTCTTGTATTCATTGTCGTATTCATTTTCTTACAGGATTTCAGGTCTACTATTATTCCTGCAATTGCAGTTCCTGTGGCGATTATCGGTACATTCTTTTTCCTGCTGGTATTAGGATTTACCATCAATGTATTGACACTTTTTGCCCTTGTATTGGCCATCGGTATTGTCGTCGATGACGCGATCGTCGTTGTGGAAGCGGTGCACAGTAATATGGAAGGAACAACCCTTTCGGGAAGAGATGCCACTCACAAAGCGATGGGGGAAATTACCGGGGCCGTAATCTCTATTACGCTAGTCATGTCTGCCGTATTTATTCCAATCGGATTTATGTCAGGATCTGCTGGACTTTTCTATAAGCAGTTTGCCTATACACTAGCAATTGCTATTATCATCTCAGCAGTAAACGCATTGACACTGACGCCAGCTTTGTGTGCAGTATTTTTGAAAAACCATCATGCAGAAGGAGAAAAACCAAAAGGTTTCGGGCAACGATTTGCAATAGCGTTTAATGCAGGGTTTAACAATATGACGAACCGCTATGCAAAAGGAGTGAGGTTCCTGATTGGACGTAAATGGATTGCAGGAGGATTAATAGCTGGAATCATCGGACTATCCGCCTGGTTAATGATGAGTACCCCTAAGAGTTTTGTCCCAATGGAAGATGATGGATTCTTTATTTATTCATTGAGCATGCCACCTGGAACAGGATTGACAAAAACGACAGAGGTATCCAATAAAATCAATACGATTTTAAAAGGGGTAGAGGCTATTCAGGAAAATACATCCATTACAGGATTTAACCTGTTAAGTAATAGTGCCGGACCTGCCTATGCAATGGGATTTGTGAAATTAAAACCTAAAAAAGAAAGAGGTGCAGTTCAGGATATTGATGAGATCATGAATATTGTGAATGGAAAACTGGCTGAAATTAAAGAGGGAAGCGTGATAAGCTTCAGAATGCCTCCCGTGGAAGGATATGGAGTGACCAGTGGCTCAGAGATCGTATTACAGGATCGTATGAGTAGAGATCCACAGTCTTTGAAAGCAAAGGCTGATGACCTGATCGGACAATTGATGCAGGTTCCTGAAGTAGCATATGCTTACACGATGTTTAGAGCAGATTATCCTCAGCTGGAACTTGAAGTAAATGAAGACAAAGCGAAACAGCTTGGAGTAAGTGTTGCCCAACTCTTAGGAACAGTACAGACTTATTTCTCAGGTGATCAGTCTCAGAACTTTTCCAGATTCGGAAAGTTCTACAGAGTGAATATTAAAGCTGATGGTGTTTTCAGAATGGATGAACAAGCCTTCAATGATATTTTTGTCAAAAATGACAAGGGAGAAATGGTTCCAGTAAATACTTTGATCACGTTGAAAAAAGTATACGGTCCGGAATCCGTTCAACGATATAATCTGTATAACTCGCTTAACATTAATGTGGTGCCAAAGCCGGGAGTAAGTAACGGAGCCTTGATGGATAAAATGGAGCAGACCTTAAGTAAATTACCCTCCGATTACAGCTATGAATGGACAGGATTAAGTTTAGAGGAAAAGTCAGCAGGAAATCAGACTGTTGTAATCCTTGGATTATGTTTGCTTTTCGTTTACCTGCTTCTGTCGGCACAGTATGAAAGTTATATTCTTCCTTTGGCAGTAATGCTTTCCATTCCTACAGGAGTATTAGGAGCATTCTTAGGAATAAAAGCGATCGGATTTGATAATAATATTTATGTACAGGTAGGATTGATTATGTTGATCGGATTGCTGGCGAAAAATGCCATTCTTATTGTGGAATTTGCTGTACAACGTAGGAAAGCAGGGCTCTCAATTCTTGACTCTGCACTGGAAGGAGCAAAAGCCAGATTACGTCCGATTATCATGACCTCACTGGCATTCATTGTAGGGATGATCCCCTTGATGATCTCAACAGGAGGAATGGCTTCAGGAAATAAATCGATCAGTGTAAGTGCTGCGATCGGTATGTTGAGTGGAGTTATTCTGGGAGTATTTGTAATCCCTGTATTATACATGTTCTTCCAGTATCTGGATGAGAAATTTTCATCCAAAAAGAAGTATCCTGTAATCCAAAATCAATTGACAAATGAGACTATTTAATATAAAGAATTTCCTTATTTCAGGCGCAATGGCATCATTACTGATGTCTTGCGCTGTAGGAAAAAAATATACAAGAACTGACCTTCAGATTCCTGAAACATACAAAGAATCTGTACAGGTAACAGGAGATACGGTAGTGCTCCCATGGAAAACATTCTTCAAAGACCCTAAACTGGTCATGTTAATAGATAAAGCCCTCACCAGAAATAACGAGGTGAATATTGCCCTGAAGAATATAGAACAACTGGATCTGATTTATAAACAGGCCAAGTTGTCTCTTATGCCGACTTTGGATTTCAGTGCAGGAGCAAACAGAAGCTGGGCGTCTAAGAACAGTCTTAACGGATCTCTTAATGAACAGTTTTTAGGAACGAAATATATTGATGATTTCAACGCAACTCTAAGACTATCCTGGGAAGTTGATATCTGGGGAAAAGCTAAAATGCAGAAAGAATCAGCTGCTGCAGAATATTTTGCCCAGAAAGAAAACTTAAATGCAATCAAAAGCCGTATTATAGTTCAGGTAGCACAGGCTTATTATAACCTGATCAGTCTGGATGAGCAAATGAAAATAGCTGAACAAAACATTGAATTGAGTGATAATACACTTAAAATGATGAACCTTCAGTTTACCGCAGGACAAATCAATTCATTGGCTGTTCAGCAATCAGAGGCTCAGAAAAAGACAGCTCAGTTATTGATTCCGTTGGCAAAACAAAATATTTCCATTCAGGAAAATGCATTGAGTATCCTTTGTGGAGAATATCCAACAAAGATTGAAAGAGAAGGTAATTTGAAAAATATGATTCCTGAAAATAAATTATCAGAAGGTCTTCCTGCACAGTTGCTGAGCCGAAGACCTGATCTGAAAGTAGCGGAATTCAATGTGATCAGTCTGAATGCAAAAACAGGTTTGGCAAAAGCTGCAATGTATCCAAGTATCAGCCTGAGCCCGCAAATTGGAGTCAATTCCAATAAGTTCAATAGCTGGTTTGATATCCCGGGTTCTATTACCAAAGCCATAGCCGCCAATCTGGCAGCCCCTATTTTTCAGAAGAAACAGCTGAAGACAGGATATGAAACGGCATTAATAGAACAGGAGAAAGCTGCGATCAATTTTAAGCAGTCAGTTATGACAGCTGTTGGTGAAGTTTCTGATGCCATGGCAAAATCTACAGGTTCTTCTGAGAGATTAAAGCTTTTGGATCAAAGAACGGCTATTCTGGATAAAGGAATAAATGATGCACTAAAACTTTATAAAAGCGGTATGGCCACTTATTTGGAGGTGATTACAGCACAGAATAACAAACTACAGAATGATCTTGAATCTATCAATGTTACCCTTGAAAGATTAAATGCTGAGGTTGATTTGTACAGGGCGCTTGGAGGTGGTGTACAATAAGTAGATACATGGTCAATAGAAAAAAGGAAGCTGGATATAGCTTCCTTTTTCATTTTCAGGTGCCGTTAAATTCTGTCTTATTCCAGGTAATCAGGTGGGTAGGTGGTCATGCCGTATCTTTTATCAATCTCTTTTAAAAAAGCGATTCTTTCCGGAGTCGGAGGAGCAACAGGTAAAAACTCACCTGGCCTTACGGCGGTTCCCGCTTCTCTGAACACCTGTTCCAGACCAGCAGGAACTACCGTGCAAAGCATACGGGCATATTGATCTGAAATATTTTTAAAACAATGTATCCCACCTTTAAAAGGAATATTTACAAAGCCTCCTTTTTTAACAATGCTTTTGCCCTGTTCAGTTTTAAACTCCAGTTCCCCCTCAACAAGGTAGAACATTTCCTGAATCTCAGGATGAGAATGTGGAAGAGGTCCACCACCCGGAGGAACAAGCATTTCTATAACGGCATATGCATTATTGTTTTGATCTCCGGAAACAACGATCCGATAATTCCCTCCTGCTATACCTAGTGTTTCACCCTGGTCATTGCTGATGATTTGAATGTTATTTTTCATATTGTGGTTTTTAGTGAGCTATTTTAAACTGATAGTAAAAAATCCAATCGTTTTAAAAATACAATTTTTTATTTGGGCATAGGCTGTCCAAATAAAAAAGCTATCTCAGATTTGAGACAGCCTTACCACGAATTAAAATATCTGATATGATTACCCTATTTTGCCTGATATGAGTAATCTTTAATAAAGATTTGATCAGCTGCTATTGATTTGGTTTCATTGGTTTCAACTTTTCCGTTGACTTCTGCCTTATAGCTGATAGAAACCGGAGCGCCATCTAAATTGGACACACTAACATTCAAGCTGGAAAAATTAAACTGTTTCACAGATTCAAACACATACGTTTTAGTGTTGCCTGTAAAGTTTCCGACTGCCAGTTGAATATGATCTTCGTTTCCTTGAATAGCTCCATTCATTTTCCATACAGGATTTCCATACTGACTGGCATCGTGATTTCCGGCTCCCACAACAAAATCAACCTGATCGTTAGAATCCGCTCCGTTTACGGTAATCGTAAATTTCATACTTGCCTTTGCATCCCCCGGATCATCTCCATCTTTACTGCAGGCAGTGATCGTTGTTCCTATAATTGCCAGTATAAAAAAAGCCGAAATAATTTTTTTTGCTCCTTGCATTTTCATAACAAAATAATATTTTGAGTTGTATTATTTGCAAATCTACCGCAAGAAGGATAGTCAGGACAATACATGGAAATAGTGCTTTTTTTATACCTGTAATTGGGTAGAAAAGTAAAAACTATTTGCAAGAGAGAAAATATTTTGAATTTTTATACGCTTTAAATCAATTGGTTGCGTATTAAATTTTGTTTTTTTTTAAAAAACGTGCAAGATTTCCGGAAAACTGGATTTATATAAATGAGTACTCGAAAATATTTTAATGTTTAATGAAAAAAATAATGTAATGAAGAAATTTACAGTACCCCAATTTTTAATTGTGTTTTTAATCTTACTAACAGGTTTTACTTTATCAGCATGTAATAATGATAACGGACCAGATATTCCACCGGTAAAGCTGGATGATGTTAAAGGAAATTATAAAGGAAAGCTGGTGACCATACAAGGAAGTGTCAAAACAGAAAAAATACAGGCCTTTAGTGTGAAAAAAGATACCATCAACTTTACAGAATTTCCGATAGCTGAAATTGTAAAAAATGTGGTTAAAGATCCGATAAAGGCAGAAACTACACTGAAAGCAATGGGAAAAGTGAAATATGATCTTAATTATACGGCAACCATAAATACAGCCAGTAATGTTTTAGAACTGGTATTTACTCCAAAAGTACTGGAACTTAAGATTCCTGTAGATGGAGCAACAAAGAATACGAAAGTAACACTGGTTGCTAAACAAAAAGGCTTTTTTGTAGGAATGGATCAATCATTGAGATATGCTATCGTTGCAGAGAAAATTAATGTAGATGGAACAGACATCACACCGTATGAGGTGATTAATTATAATTTTCCATTCTGTATAAAAAATTAATTATAGATATTGCCAAAAATGGGTTGCGTTTTATAAGATGCAATCTATTTTTGCTTAAAATTTCAGTAGATATTTAATAAGATACGGCGGGCTGATATATATGGAAGAAAGTAAAGAACAGATTTTGGTGCAACACCTTCTTCAGAAGAAGGAGGCTGCCTGGAAAGAGCTTTTTGGAGCCTATTCCGGAAATCTGTCCTATGTGTGTTCCCGTTATGTAGCTGAGAAAGAGGATGCTCATGATATCCTTCAAAATAGTTTTATCAAGATGTTCCGCTCCATAGGATCCTTTGAATACAGGGGGAACGGATCTTTAAAAGCATGGATGACAAGGATTACGGTAAATGAAGCATTAAAGCATATAAAACAGAAAGGAAATTTCACTTCAAATATTGAGATAAACGACCTTCCTGATATCCCAAATGACGAAGAACCTGACTTTGATGAAATTCCACGGGAAGATATTATGGAAATGATCAGAAGGCTCCCGGATGGATATCGTACCGTTTTTAACCTGTATGTATTTGAGAAAAAAAGCCATAAAGAAATTGCCTTGCTTTTGGGAATTGCCGAAAATTCTTCTGCATCACAGTTTCACCGGGCCAAAGGACTGCTTGTTCAGAAAATAAAAGATTTTAAAACGTCAAAAAAAGCACAATATGAGTAATGAATGGTTAAATAGCCTGCGAAGCAGAATGGAAGACCATGAAGAAGATGTTCCTGACGGGTTGTGGGATGAAGTCAGCAATGAATTATTCTCTGAAAAAGAAGAGAATACTACCGTTGCCGGGTTCGCTCCTGAGGCTAATGCTGTTGAGCCAAAAGGAGACGTTGGGAAAAATAAGAAGAGCAGATCCTTATTCTATCGTATCGGAGGTATTGCTGCAGCGATTGCGTTGCTTTTTTTGATGTTAAAAATCAGTTTTTCAGGTAGTGAGGATGCCCAAAAGCTTTCTCAGAAAAAGACAGATATTAAAAAGGAACCCAACAATCTTTCTGCCTTTGAAAATATAGAAAATAAAAGTGATTCGGAAGAAGAAGAAAAGCACAGAGAAGATATTTCTTTAGCTCAGAATATATTGAAGACCTTTATCCCTGAAAGCGTGTTAAAACAAAAAAAACCAGGAAACTATCTGGAAGAAAATAAAGGTGATATGACCAGTCGATCTGAAATAAATATAGTTGCAGATAAAGAAGAGGGATCACATGACGAAAGTAAGGTTGCTCAAACTTTACCGTCCTCTAAGGAAAGCGTAAGTGAGCCTGCTAAGAATCAGAAAGTTGGTGAGGTTGTATTTAAAGAAGAAAAACCAGTTGAAAAATATGCTGACCTCTCCAAAAATAAAACTGTCAAATCTCAAAAAGATAAATCCTGGATGTTGAGTATGCTTACAGGAAATGCTTCAACCAGTGGCGCTGAACAACAATTCCCGGGATATGCTTCCATGAGTGGAAAGCCAATGAATATCGAACAGGCCTGGAGTACTTCCGTATATGATGATAATCCATTGACAGCGATATTGCTGGCTAATCAAAGCCAGCCTGTAGAAGCGAGGATCAGACACAAAGTACCTGTTACCTTCGGGCTGTCTCTTTATTATAATCTTGGAAAAAAATGGGGGATAGGCACGGGATTGAATTATACAAAACTGTCTTCGGAACTTCATTCAGGAACCGATACCAACTATATAAAAGGAGATCAGTCTGTTCATTATCTGGGTATTCCGGTTCAGGTTAATTATAATGTGATCCAGAAAGGGCGGTTTACCGGATATGTAACCGGAGGTGCTTTGGTTGAAAAACCAATAGCAGGAACAATTACAACGACTTATGTTGTTGACGATGAGATCAAAGAGACTTCGAAGGAGCGATTGGAGAACAAGCCTTTACAGTTTTCTGTTAGTACAGCTGTAGGACTTCAACTGAAGATTATTGATAAACTAGGCGTCTACGCAGAGCCGGGAATAGGATATCATTTTAAGGATGAGACCGCGCCAAATACCATTTACAAGGAAAAGCCCTTACAGTTTAATGTGAAATTCGGACTCAGGCTGTTGCTTGATTGAATATAAAAATTAACATCAACCATAAATATTTAAACATGAAAACAAAATTAATTTTTTTTGCTTTTCTGGTATTCAGCATGCTGAATATGAAAGCACAATGCAATCCAACTATTACGAGCCCAAGGCTTGGCGTACAGTTTCCGGACAGGATTTTGTTCTGTGAAACAGAAGATGAAGTACTTTCTACTCAGGTATTTGACAACTATCAATGGTACAAACAGGAATGGACCTGGCAAACTCCTAATAACAACCCCTGGGTAGCCATTCCGGGAGCCAATTCACAACAATTAACGATCAGTGGGAACGATCAGTTGTATTATTTTAAAGTAGTAGTGAGCCAGGGAGACTGCACCGCAGAGAGCCCGGCGATTATGGCCGATGGATTTGTGTATGGATTACCCGCGATGATGACTACTCTTACTCCGGGAACCTATGAAGATCTTGGTGCCGGAGAAATCAATGTATGTGAAGGAGCATCGGTAAAATTTGATAATGTTTTCCCTATTGTATATGGTGTACATACCTGGTACAAATGCTTCCCCAGTAATATCCCACCTGTAGCAGGTGATCCTTGTATAGTCAGTGGAGTAACAGGTGATTCTTACTCTGCTACAGAATCAGGGCAGTATGGATTTTATGCCTGTACGGAGTATTGCCCTGACCAATGTAAGTTTCTAGGAACCAACTCGTTTGTGAAACTCAATTTTGGAAATTGGGAATTTTGTGAAAATATGGGAACAGGTGAGACAAGGTCTAAAGATAATAGTTTAAGAATATATCCAAACCCTACCGCTCAGTTTCTTTATATCGGAAAAGAGGCTGACAAATCATATAAAGAAGTTTCAATCATTGATATGACAGGAAAGTTAGTTCTGCAGAAAAAAGATCACCAGCATCATCAGGCCATTGATGTAAGTCATCTGGTACCGGGAAATTATATTATTGTTTCAAAAAGCACAGATGGAAAAAATGTGTACAAAAATAAATTCATAAAAAAATAGGATTAAATAATCTTTTCGTTAGTTTTCAATAGTGGTTAGATCGGCACAAATTTATTTGTGCCGATTTTATGTATACTATCAGCTCTTTATACTGGAGTAAAATTGTAGATTGAGGAAGACGGATTTTTGACTTAAACTAAACTTTTAAAGAATCAAATTTGAGTGAATGGATGAATCATGATTTTATTGATGCCATTTGTCATTAATCCATTTTCAAAGAATTCCATCCATCGAAATCACATCTTTGTAAAATAGCATATTAGTTATTTTTACTTCAAAAACACACCCATGCTGATTAAAATTTACGGAAGTGCCATTCATGGAGTGGCTGCACAAACGATAACGATCGAGGTCAATGTCGATACGGGAGGAGTAGGATACCATTTGGTAGGTTTACCAGATAATGCAATCAAAGAAAGTAGTTACAGGATTTCTGCTGCACTGAAAAATGTGGGGTATAAGATTCCGGGAAAGAAAATTACGATTAATATGGCTCCTGCAGATCTAAGAAAAGAAGGTTCAGCATATGATTTAAGTATTGCTATCGGGATTCTCGCCGCTTCAGATCAGATTTTAGCAGAGGAAATTCAGAATTATATCATCATGGGAGAGCTTTCTCTGGATGGGAGTTTACAACCTATAAAGGGAGTACTTCCTATTGCAATACAAGCCAAAGAAGAAGGTTTTACAGGAATTATACTTCCCATTCAAAATGCAAGAGAGGCTGCTATTGTCAGTAATCTGAATGTCTACGGAGTAGAAAATATTAAACAGGTTATCGATTTTTTTAATGAAGGAAAACCTCTTGAAAAGATGATACTGGATACCCAAAAAGAATTCCAGGAAAAGATTAACGATTTTCCTTTTGATTTTTCAGAGGTGAAAGGGCAGGAAACCGCTAAGAGAGCTATGGAAGTGGCAGCTGCCGGTGGGCATAATATTATTTTGATTGGTCCCCCGGGAAGTGGGAAAACAATGCTGGCCAAAAGAGTACCCAGTATTTTACCTCCACTGACCCTAAAGGAAGCATTAGAAACTACAAAAATCCATTCGGTAGCGGGAAAAGTAGGAACTGAGGCTGCTTTAATGACTGTTCGTCCCTTTAGATCACCTCATCACACCATTTCCGATGTTGCTCTTGTTGGTGGTGGAAGTTATCCGCAACCGGGAGAAATTTCACTGGCTCATAATGGCGTTTTATTTTTGGATGAAATGCCGGAGTTTAAGCGAACTGTACTCGAAGTAATGAGACAACCTCTGGAAGACCGGGAGGTTACCATTTCCAGAGCAAGGTTTACCGTAAATTATCCTGCAAGTTTTATGCTTGTTGCTTCTATGAATCCAAGTCCGAGCGGTTTCTTTCCGGATGATCCTAATAATACGTCTTCAGTATACGAAATGCAACGATATATGAATAAACTTTCCGGACCGCTTCTGGATAGAATCGATATTCATATTGAAGTTCAGAAGGTCGAATTTGAACAGCTTTCAGAAAAAAGGAAAGGTGAAAAGAGCAAAGATATAAGAGAAAGAGTTTTAAAGGCCAGAGATATTCAGAATGAACGATATAAAAATTTGAATATAAGCAGCAATGCCCAAATAGGCCCAAAAGAACTCGAGGCATTTTGTGAACTGGACGAAACCTCTTTTAATCTTATCAAATTAGCTATGGAAAAGTTAAATCTTTCAGCCCGTGCTTATGATAGAATTTTGAAGGTTGCCCGAACAATCGCTGACCTTGAGGGATCTGAAAACATTCTTTCCTCTCATATTTCTGAAGCCATTCAGTATCGAAGTTTAGATAGAGAGTTCTGGAATGGCTGATTCGCAAATTCTATGCATTTTCGGGATAAACTCCTTCTTATTCCTGTATTATTAAATTCCTAATATTATGATTAAATATTGGATTATTTTATTTTTTCTATTATTTCCTTGATTAAAAGCGGGCTTTTGTTTTGTCATTCAGCCTATTATCTCTCAGTTTTTCGGGGTTTTTAAAAAAGTTATTCTCAAAATAGGCACTGTATGATAATTATGTAACGATTTATTCAAAATATTATGTTAAGTTTGATTATTGAATCAATATAAATATTTAATTATGAAAATTAATTTATTAAAAAATAGTTTGCATTTAAGTGCCAAAACTTAAAAAAATACATAATATTTTCTGTTGAGGTTAAATGAGTTTCTCATTGGTCTCTATTATTTATATCAACGAATTACATACAAAGGCAGGAAACCACATTTAGCTCATTAATTGTGTTGCCTATGTTCCACAATGCTTCTATGTTTTTTATAGGAGCGGGAGAGAAATTGTCTTTTATTGAAAATCAGAACCATAATAAAATACTTAACCAAATCACTTAAAAATGTCAGACACAACAAAAAAAGTAGAATCACAGTCTTTAGGAGAGGCTGTATTATTGTCCTCTGAAGACAGAGAGAAATTATTGAATGAATTTAACAAAACCGGTTGGGATTATCAGCAACAAGAAACATTGAACTCTCTTTTCCGGAAAATAGTAAACTTTCATCCTGAAAATACGGCCGTTGTATATCGTGATCAGAAAATAACATATCGGGAACTGGATCTAAGAAGTAACCAGGTTGCCAATGTTCTGATAGCGAAGGGCATAAAAGAAGGCAAGTATGTTCCTGTATGGATGGACAGATCCTTAGAGTGGATCGTAGCTGTTCTTGGGATTATCAAGACGGGAGCTGCTTATGTTCCAATTGATCCTGCTTACCCGGTGAAAAGAGTAGAGTATATTCTTTCAGATACTTCTTCAGAAATAATCATTACCAATATTCGTTTAGGAGCTCTTTTATCCGATAGGGAACAGTCTAAAATAATGGATCTGGACAAGATGACAAATCTTGATGGGCGGCCGGTTGATCAGTTTATTGATGCTACAAACACAAATTCTCTTGCGTATACCATCTATACTTCCGGGTCCACCGGAAAACCCAAAGGAGTAATGGTAGGGCATCAAGCTATTCAACATCTTGTCACATGGCATAATCATCATTTTCATGTAGATCATACTTCAAGATTATCTCTGGTGGCGGGTCTGGCATTCGATATTTCTGTATGGGAAGTCTGGTCTGCATTAACCGCAGGAGCAACACTTTTTATAGCTGATGAAGAAGAACGGACAGATGCTTTGGCTTTAATAGATTATTACCGTAAACATCGTATCACCCATGGCTTTGCCCCGACGGTGCTGGCTCCAACAGTAGTGAATCATTCCAAAAATTATGATGATTTAACTTTGAAGTATCTTTTTACAGGTGGTGAAAAACTTAAACCTGTTCTAACTACTGAGCTGCAATTTGAACTGGTAGATTATTACGGACCTACTGAATGTACAGTATTTGCAACTTTCAAAAAGGTGAAAGATGTAGATGGAAAGTACGTTTCTTCAATTGGTAAACCTATAGCTAATACCCAGGCTTATATTTTGGGAGAACAGCTGGAATTGCTTCCGGTAGGTGCAATAGGAGAGCTTTATATTGGTGGGAATATTTTAGCTAGAGGTTATCTTAATAATCAGGAACTTACAGATACAAAATTTATTGTCAACCCATTCAATGAAGCTCAAAGACTCTATCGTACCGGAGACCTGGCCAAATGGTTACCGGATGGTGATATTGAATTTCTGGGAAGAATGGATAATCAGGTGAAAATCCGTGGATTTAGGGTGGAGCTGGGAGAAATAGAGCGGGTACTTGTTCAACAGAGTGAGGTGCGGGAAGCGGTAGTTATTACAAAAGAGACTGCAGGAAGTAACAAATATCTGGTTGCTTTTGTAGTATTAAAATCCGGTGCACAAAAGGATATTGTATCAGTCAGAAATCTTCTGAAGGAAGAGTTGCCTGGATATATGATCCCGGCTCAGATTATTTTTATAGATAAAATACCTTTAACCCCAAATGGAAAGACAGATAGCCAATATCTAAAAGAACTGGCTGATAAAGAAGCAAAAGAACTGGTTTCGTTTGAACCTCCAACCAATGAGACGGAGAGAATAATAGCTGATCTTTGGTCTTCAGAATTAGAACGGCCTGTCATTAATATAACAGATAACTTTTTTGATATCGGAGGAAATTCTCTCCTGGTAGCTGTAGTAGCAGTTGCGTTAGAAAGAAGGTTGAATGTGAAAGTCTATCTGAGGGATATCTATCAGTATCCTGTATTACAAAAACTTTCAGAAGTATTAATTGCACGTTCTAAGGAGATAAGAGAAGCGAGAGCTGTGGAGGATATGGAGCCGTATGTAGCTTTACAACAGGATGTTTACCTTGCGCCGGGGACGGTATTTGCGGGTGGTTTTGATCCAAAACAAATAGAGAACCCAACGGCCATATTTTTAACAGGAGCTACAGGCTTTGTCGGAATTCATCTTCTTCAGGAGTTGCTGGATAGTACCGTGGCAGATATTTATTGCCTGATAAGAGCCCAGGATGAATTTCATGCAATGGAAAAAATTGATCGTTGCTTCAAGCAGTACCATATTCCTCCAAAAACAGAACAGAAAGCAAGAATTATCCCTGTAATCGGTGATCTGGCATTACCTTCATTAGGGCTTTCAGAAAAAACATTCAAAATGCTGGCAGAAAAAACTGATGTAATCTATCATTCTGGGAGTTCAGTAAATTTCATTGAGCCCTATTCTTATATGAAAGCGCCAAATGTAGAAGGGTTAAGGGAAATCATCAAACTGGCAGGAGCTGAAAGAACCAAATGCCTGGCCTTGTTATCTACGATATCGGTATATAGCTGGGGGCATATATTTACCGGGAAGACAGTGATGCTGGAGTCTGATGATATTGCTCAGAATCTAATGTCAGTAAGTAAAGATATTGGATATGTAAGAAGCAAATGGGTGATGGAAGCTGTAGCGGATTTAGCGGCGAAAGAAGGTCTGCCATTAATTACATATCGCCTGGGATATGCAATGTGTCATAGCAAAACGGGTGCGAATGCTCCTTATCAGTGGTGGTCAGGATTAGTGAAAAACTGTGTGGAATTTAAATCTTATCCTGCATTGACAGAGCTGAGAGAAGGTCTTATTACCGTAGATTATATGACGCAAGCGATGGCTCATATCACCAAAAATAAAGATGCTATAGGGAAGAAGTTTAATTTGATAGCCAGCCCTGAAACCAATCTCACGCTGGAGGACTTCTTTGGATTAATCAAAAAGTACTATCCATTTACGCTACATAGCCTTCCGTATAAAGAATGGAGAAAACAATGGGAAGATGACAGTAAAAACCGCTTGTATCCATTGACAAGCCTTTTCAAAGATAATATGCATGAAGGATTGTCTACTGTTGAGTTATACCAGAATACCTATGTATGGGATTGTTCTAATGTTATTCAGTTTTTAGAAGGTTCAGGTATTAAGGAGCCTGTATTTGATAAAAATTTGCTTGATTCGTATTTACAATATCTCGGACTTCCGACCTCTTAACTTTATCTATTGAATTAAAAGACCAGACAGAAAACTGTCTGGTCTTTTTTATGTAAGGATGAGGATATGATTAGTTTACCGTTACTTTAATAACATTTTGTACTACCGGTACAGGATATACTGTTCCTACTTTTGAAATGACCTTGTTTTCACTTTGCGGAGTTCCTCCAAATAGAGCCTGATGATTTCCTGCTCCCGGATACTGATCAATCCCTGTTCCGGAATCAAACAACATGGTTTTTGAGGTAAGGTCTCCTTTCGTACCGGCTTCGATGCTTTGTTCGTTAGCATAGAACCAATCATTGGAAAAGCCAAACATGGTGGCATAGGCAATTTTATCTCCCGAATCTGCTGAGAAATTTGTTGAAATCTTATTTCCCGGAGGAACAGGAGCATTTCCGGCAACATATACACCCTTCACGTTAGGTAAAGATTTTAAACTGGCCTGAAGCTGAGTTACATTTCCGAATTGTGCAATGTTTTTCAATCCCATTCCGCTGTCTGCTTTTCCTAATTCATAAATTGGATTTTTATCACCACGGTAGATGACCACGAGGGCAGGGGAGAGGCCAGTCATAATTCCTGTATTGGCATTAAGTTTTGTCATCATCTTACTAATGTCTCCCATTTGAGCAATATCTGTAATCTCAGGATTGGATAAAGCGTTAGGGGTGAAAAATGGAGCACTGTTCAATAGCTGAGTGCCATTATAATTTGAAACAGCCCATACACCGGGAGAAAAAGGAGTCTGGTTGGCAGTTCCTCCGGAAGTATTGGTAATGGTTAAGGTAAACTCAGAAGTTACATCATCGTATGCCAGATTCAGCTTCATCAATTGTGAGGCATTTACATTAGGTACTTGTGCAATAGACTTACTTTCTGGTTGACCGGTCACGTTGTCTTTCGTTCCATTATCCCATAAAAGGACGCTTGAAGAAACATCACCCGTTATAGCATTTCCATTTCCATCAAAAAGCTTAATCCCTGGTTGTTGTGACGCGAAAAACCAGTCTTTGGAAGCTCCGTACATAGTGGCAAACATCAACGCCTGTGTTTTTCCTGCACTGAACTTAATAGATGTTGATTGTCCGGGCATAATGATAGGAGGAGTTCCTGTGCCTTGAAAACTCCCGCTCTGCACAAAGTCTTTTGGACTAACGACATTTTCAAAGGTAATCGTTCTCTGAACGGGCATGTCTGTCATGTTGTTGTCAGAATTATCACATGATAAAAGCATAAATGCAGCCATGCTCATTGCTGCGGATGCCATGATTTTAAAAAAGATTTTTTTCATAAAAGTAATTTTGATAGTTATAATTGTTAATTGTAACTATAGTCGAAGCCTTTTTTAAATCCTGACAAAAAAAGAAAGATTTTTTGTTTTTATTTTTTTATACGTCAATTTTTGACGCTACGGAGGAGGATATTTGCTGCAGAAAATTGGAGGAATAGGTGTTTATACTCCTTCGTTTTAAAATTAACCAATAAAAATATTTCTATGAGTTTTCCATGTATTGTAAAGAACACGATGGCTGAAATGAAAAATCTGTCGGCTTCAGAAATCACTGATCTCCAGAACGGAGTTTATAAGGGAGTTTGTCTACTAGGTTATTACGAAAAAAGAGATACTCCAGATCCCATCATTTATCATTTGTCTTCAACAACAGATGTTGATGATGCAGGAAGTATTATTGAAACGGGAGGGATTAAGCTGGAACATAATTTTGCGCATGATCTGGATGTAAGATATTTTGGGGTGAAAGGGAACGGGAGCTATAATGATACTCCGTTTATTTTATCTTATTTTAAGTATGTAAATACAAATAACTTGTACTGGGTGATTCCGGGAAAATGTAAAGTTGTAGTAAAGCAATCTTTTGAAATGAAAACCAGTGGAAGATGTGATGGTAAGTTTATCCTTCTCAGAGAGAGTAGTGATGTAAGCATTACAATTGCCCGAAGATTTAATGGTGAAGTAGTAGATATCGCTGCATGGTCACGGAATAACATGAAGAGGGGAAGTTTAGATGTGGGTTTTAATAATTTAGGAGTCGCAAACATGTATTTTGATTCTACGGAAATTTTAATTGATCGTGATGGTACTGCTTCTGAAAAAAATTATAAAAAGAATGAGTTTATTAGAAGTAGTGATGGTAAATTAACTACACCATTAGTTTGTTCTTACATGCAAGATAGTACTCATAATCCTGGTGTATTAACAGTTAAGAAATATATCTTTGAAGAGCATATTTCCATAGATAATCTGAATATTGAAACCACAGGTATTCTAAACGATATTGCCTATCTATTAGTTAGCAGAGATAATGTCACCCTTAATAATCTGCGAATTCTGAATAAAATTAATAACTCAGGAGCTGTGGGTCTGGAAGTAAATACTTGTGCGGACATCATAATAAATAATCCTTTTATAAAAGGCTTTAGGAAAGATGGAGTTGGTTATGGTATTGCAAATTATAGCTCTATAGGTGTTGTTATTAATGACGGAAACATAGTAGATTGCCGACATGGATACACTGGCAGAAACAGTGTAGACGTCACCATTAACAGAGGCGTTTGGGAAGAAGGGATAGATGATCATTGGACAGATAGATTTACAGCAAATAATACTATTGTAAAAACGGGGAAAAGTTTAGCTGCGTTTCAATTTGCGGGCAATGATATTACGTTAAATTTTCCTATAGTAAGTGGAAGTGCAAGAATATTTTTTGGAATAAGGATGGATACCCCAAGTTTAGGCGGGATTGTTAATATTAATAATCCTATATTCACCGCTAAAGAAGTGGATGGTCTAATAGGAAAAAAAGATATATATCTGTTCTCATATACTAGCCCAAATGGAAACATTGGAACTCCTCTTTTGTTGGAAAATTATACAAAATACCTTGACCCAAAACTTCCTGAAAGCCTTAATATAATCAACCCGATTATTAATACGGATGCTGATGAAGTCAGTGGATTCTATTTAGGTGTTTTGAATAGAAAGTATGTAAACATTAAAAATCTGAAAATTACTGATACGATTCTCAATGCAAAGTCTACAACGACTTATACCGCAGTGCAAATTATAAAAGATAGTGCTATACAAATGGATCATAGTACCAATATAGAAATCAGCGGCAGGTTGACAACAAATGTACTTACTACAACTACTACAGTATATTTATATTCCATGGATGTAGCCGATAAGATAAGACGTGCCAAAATATACTTAAGTGATTGTTTTGGATATGGAAGGGTTGTGTTTAGCGGGGCTAATCTCGAAACCTTTATTATGGATGGAGGTGATATCCATAATTTTAATATTGATCATTCATATTCAGACTTTAGTACCTGTAATATCCAGTTTAAAAATGTAGAAATGAAGGGAGGAAATATTGATAATTTATCACATGCACTTTTTCAAAACTGTGTCTTTACCGGAAATTATGTATTTCCTTCTGCCGACAGTGTGTCTTTGGTTAATAATATCAAACATGCTAGCATTTCAGGGCTGCCAATCAATATTGTCAATAGTATGAAGCCTCCGTTTGCATAGTAAAACACATCTTTATTTAGCTAATTAATTTACAATAACCTAAAGAGTTCAGGTTTTCCTGAGCTCTTTTTATATCCCCTTTTTTCCTTCCAGAATCATTTGAATCATTTTTATTTTCCGGTTTTCTCTTGTTTCCGGTTTTTTTGCCTCCTCAATCCAACGGATGTATTCCTTTTTGTGGGTATAGCTCATTGCGTCAAATAAGGATTTTGCGTCAGGATTTTCATGAAATACCAAAGCAATATCCTTTGCAATTTCAATCACTCTTTCTTCTTTGTCCTCAATAAGAGAAACAAAAACTTCATCTCCAAAAGTTTTTCCAAGTTGTTTTCTCACCTCCTGTGTCAGGCCCAGAATATGACAATCAGATTTCATTTTGGTAAGGCTTCCGCGATATTCTACTTTAGTGTCAAATGTTGCTTTAATTTTTACCTGCCCTTTTTTGTTGAATAATTCTTCAGTGGAAAAAGGAAATTCAACATAGGCAGCATTCATTGCTCCATTTTGTGTGATAATTGCTGTAAACTCTATGATTGGGTTATTCATTGTGAAAAGGGTTTTACTATTCAAAAATAAAAAAACCGTGAAAGTAATTCCACGGTTTTAAAAATATATCAGAGTAGATTATTTTTTCTTTGTTTTCTTAGGCATTGTTGTAGTGCCTGAGTTTTTAGTTTTTGTATCAGCCGGAGTATTTTCTCCTCTTACAAGCTTTAACTCGTCAATTAGCCTTCTTGCACCTGCATATTTGTCAATAGTCCAAAGTACAAAACGAACGTCTACATTGATTGTTTTTTGCCATTCCTGTTCAAATACGATATCACCGCTTAATGCTTCGCTGTTTCCATCGAATGCAATACCGATAAGATTTCCGTCTCCGTCGATTACAGGAGAACCTGAATTACCACCGGTAATGTCGTTGTTAGAAAGGAAGTTTACAGGCATATATCCTGCAGCATCAGCATATTGTCCGAAATCTTTAAGATTGTAAAGGTCAATCACTCTTTGAGGAAGATCAAACTCTTCGTCTCCTTTCTTGTATTTTCCAACAAGACCAGTCATATCTGTGTAGTAATTGTCAGTAATACCAAAGTAGTTTCTGTCTGTTCTGATAGGAAGTTTATCTACAGTTCCGTAAGTTAATCTCATTGTAGAGTTAGCGTCCGGATAGAATTTCTTCTCAGGCATTGCTTTCATAAGGCCAGCTAAGAAAAGACGGTTGTTTTTAGCAAAATTGTCATCTACTTTCACAAATCTTTCAGCACTCATTTTTTGATCAGCAACAATTCCATTTGCTACTTTCCAAAGCGGGTCAGCATCAAGTTTTAATGCATCCGGATTTAATAAAAAGTTGGTTGCAGAAGTTTTATTTGCAAAAATTGAAGAGTAAGCCAGGTTAGAAACAGTTTTAGCATCTAAGCCTAAGATAGTAGCAGAAGCAACATCTTTATTTTTTACTCTCATTTGGTAAAGGCCAGCCATAGCGGCAAGCATTTCTCCTTCTAAAGCAGGATTAAAGTTTTCATAAGCTCCCTTAATAGCTGCTTCTGTTTTAGCTTTCATCGCTAATCTTCCTTGCATATCCTGTGCAGCATAAGCTTTAAGAGCAGATCCTACCTGTAAAGCAAGGGTAATGTATTTTGCATTCCTTGAGAACTGAGAAGAATAATTTCTTTCAACATTTCTGTCAGAAACTTGTGTGTAATAAGCACCAATGTCTTCCAAAACGCCATCGTATGCATCATTTCCTGGCATTACAGCCCACTTTTTAAATGTCTCTTCGATTTTTTGTTTGTCAGAAATTGTTCCGTTCTTATCTACTGCATCAATCGTTCCTTGTCTGTTTTTCCAGTAGTTGGCTACTGATGCATATTGAGAAGCATAGTTAAGCTGAGTAGCTTTATCTTTATTCATGTATTTTTTCATGACATCCATCGCTACTTTAGAAGCTTCAACCCATGCCGGATAATCTTTATTTACCATTTGTTGAATTCCGTAAGAAGTCAGATAACGGTTGGTTCTTCCAGGGTATCCCAGAATCATTGAGAAGTCACCAGGCTTAATTCCTTTAAGAGAAACGGGAAGGTAGTGCTTAGGCTTCAAGGGTGTATTGCTTGGAGAATATTCTGCAGGGTTTCCGGCAGCATCAGCATATACTCTGAAGACTGTGAAATCTGCAGTATGTCTTGGCCACTCCCAGTTGTCTGTATCACCACCAAATTTACCCAATGAAGAAGGAGGAGCCCCTACTAATCTGATGTCTTTATAATCCTGGTATACAAAATAATAAAATTCATTTCCGTTGAAGAAATCTCTTACAACTACAGTGTATTTACCGTTTTCAGAGTTTTCTGTCTGGATTGCTTTTGTTTCAGCATCAATAACAGCTTTTCTCTCAGCACCGGTCATGCTGTTGTTCAATTTAGAATTGATTCTCTGTGTAGCATCATCCATTCTCACTAAAAATCTTACATAAAGATCCTTAGCATTGAATTCGTCTTTTTGCTTCATTGCCCAGAAACCATTCTTTAAATAGTCTTTTTCCGGAGTAGAAGCAGCCGCAACAGCGCCATAACCACAGTGATGGTTGGTGAATATAAGTCCTTTGTCAGAAACAATTTCACCAGTACAGAAACCTCCGAAGCTTACAATAGCATCTTTTAAGCTTGAGTTGTTTACTGAATAAATTTCTTCAGGCGTTAGATGTAGGCCCTCCTTTTGCATATCAACACCGTTAAGTCTTTTGATGAGCATTAGCAGCCACATCCCCTCATCCGCCCTCATCTGAGCAAAGCCCAATAAGAAAGTGAATAGTAGAAATAGTCTTTTCATTTTATAAAATAATTTTTGTGACGCTAATTTACTAATTTTTACGAGATTCTATCCCGGATTGGTATGAAAATGGGAGGATAAAGCGTATGAAAAGAATACTATTAGCACTTTTTACAGTTTTTTGTTTAGGAGTTGTCTTTAACTGCTCAGCAATACCAGATAAAAATCCTTATCTCCAGAGACAATGGATGTTGGTTTCTTTCGACAATTTTACCAAAGACCAATTGATTGCCCAGAAAGCAGAAGTTAATCTGACCGCCAAAATGGAAGATGGTAAAATTCAAGGCAGTGCCTATATGGGATGCAATCAAATGTCTTTTATCACTGAATTTAAGAAAAATGGAAAGGTGAAAATTTCACAAGGTGTTAGTACAATGAAAGCATGTCAGGACATGACTTTGGAAACTGCTTTTCAGAAAAAGTTTGATACGATGACAAAGTATTCTTTAGAAGGGCACTTTCTTACCCTATCTGATGACAATGGAAATTCAATGAAATTTGTAGCTGCCGATTGGGATTAAATAAAAATCAATTAACAATAATAACAAAAGTCCGCTGTGTAGCGGACTTCTTTTGTTTGAAAAATCTAGATTGGTTATCAGTTTTTTGGAGTTATTAGTTTTTGGGAATTGTTTTCTTTATTTCCTCCAGAGTTGCCGTATTGGGTAGTCCGGGAATAGCCGTCTTTGTGTTCCTAGAATGTATAGTATTTTGATGTGCCTGTCTGTTGGGGATTGTTTTTTTTATTTCTTCAAGACTTGCTGTGTTGGGAAGTAATTTTCCCGAATTGTCAGTTGCAGCCTTGGGTTTAGATTCCTGTTTTTTAACGGCAAGACTATGATCAGAAGGTAATCCTGTATTCACAGTTGCCTTTTCGTCTCTTTCCTTGGCTTCCTGCATTTGGATTGCCTGTTGTTCTTTTGCCTGTTTTACAACAAGCGCCTGATCTTCCACCGGAACAGCCTGCTTATTTTCCTGAGCATAAATAATAGTGCTTAAAAATAATAACGGGATAATATATGCTATTTTCATAACGGTTTATTTTATGTTGACTAATACTTGAATTTTTCCGATCTCTTTTTGGTCATAATCCTGTAGTGCTTTTCCGATTACCTGTCCTATTCTTACCTTTTTGATGTCCGCTTTCATCGCAACACCTGCTTTAGATGAAGTTACCAAAAGGTCTCCTCTTTTTATTTTTCCATTCTCAAGACATACTTTGGTAGGAATAACCCCGATAACGCCCATAGGAACTTTACCTGAAATATCAGTATCAATATGCTCTTCAGTTAGAAGGACTCCTGGTTTAGTTGCATATACACCTGCTACAAGTGTTGAGTAGGGTGTAGACGACTTTTCTACTGTTCTGTCAGAACGGGTCGAGATTACAAGTATATCACCGGTTTCGTATTCCGAAATGGTTCCTTCCACATCAAATGCTTCCGCAACATCGGCACCACTGTTTTGTGTACCTCCGTTAAAATAACCGACTCCTGCTTTATTGATACGGGCAACATTTACTGAAGCGCTCTGGTATATAGCGATGTTACCTGATGGTCCCTGATGGTTCACCAACAAACCGGAACCTGTACCCGTAGTGGTTACATGTACTACCGGTTGGCCATTAGCATTATTAAAGTTAGCAAATCTACCTGCTTTGCCAGTTCCAAAATTGGGAATAAAGCCTGAAATAGCATTGCCTGCTCCGTCGCATGACGCTTCAACACCATCGCCGGTACCACCGGCATTAGCTGTAATTCCGTTTCCGTTTCCATCAGTTAAGGCTAGTATAGAGGGGCCATTTCCTGAAGCATTACTTGCATAAAATAAGCCCGCATATCCTCCTGTTCCGGAAGATAAACCATATACACCTGCTGTTCCGAAATTGGCAAATTGTGAGTTTACTTCACCTTTTAATGCCGGAGAAGTCCCGGTGGTCCTGTCAACTTTGAAATTTCCAGCAATACCATTTCCTATTGTTTTTACAGTTATGACATCACTGGTGTTAGCATCATTGAAAATCTCAAACCTACCTGCTCTCCCGGTAGAAAAAGTAGGAACCCAGGCATAAAGAGCATTTCCGGCTCCATCTATATTGGTTTCCACGCCATTTCCATCTTTACCGGCATTAGCGGTGATTGCGTTTCCGTTTCCGTCAGTTAAGGCAATTAGCGATGCTCCGTTTCCTGATGGATTTGATGCATAAAATAAGCCGGCGCGTCCTCCTGTTCCCGATGATACTCCAAAAACAGCGGCAGCACCAAAATTACCAAAGATGGTGTTTACTTCTCCTCGCACTGCTGCCCCTACGCTATTGGTATTGTCAACAACAAAAGATGCCGCATTTCCCTGGGTATTGTCAGGAATACTTCCATTTCCATTAGTCTGTACCTCAAAAGTGTTGGCAATCGTATTGGTTTGATTAAAATTTTCAAATCTTCCGGCGCGTCCGGTACTGTTATTAAGTCCAACCTGCCCGTATACTCCGATACCGGTTCCCGTTGTACTGGTGGAAATAAATCCTCTTACTCCATATCCTCCTCCGTCATTACGGCCTACTACAGCTCCAGCAATATCACTGGTTGTTCTGCCTACTACCGCTTCGCCACCGCCGTTGTTATCACCTACAACACCTGCGGAAGTTTGTGCAGAAGTAATTCCATGGAGTCCAAATCCTGCCGCAGTAGAACTTCTTACTCCGGCTCCGTTTCCTGAGGTTGTAACATTTACAACCGTACCATTTCCCACGCTGGATGCACTAAGAGCAACATTATTATTCGCGTTATTGAAGATTGCAATATTCGCAGGGATTCCGCTATTACTGGTCGCATTAAGACCAGTTCCTGTATTACTGTTTGCATATACTCCATACCCATTTCCACTGGAATTTCCGTACACTCCTAAACCGTTTGGTGTGGTACCATAAACTCCCCATCCGCTTCCGGCCTGGCTTCCGTACACCCCAACTCCAAGTCCGCCGGTTCCGTTATTAATACCACGAACTGCTGAAGAAAATCCTCCGGGAGCTGTATTGGTAACAACCCCTCTTACTGCTGCAATATTGGAGGTTGTTGTATTGTTATTGCCTTCTATCGATGTTCCATCTCCATCATTCGTTAATGAAAATAAAGTAGAAGCATTATTGACAGTCGTGGTATATGGAATCGCAAAGCTTCCGCCACCTCCGCCTGCAGATTTGGCGTACATAGCATATGGAACACTTAACAGTTGGCTGGTTCCTGCGATGGTGTAATTATTTCCTCCGGCAGGATCCGTTTCTGTTTTTAAATAATAGTTTCCTGAAGGCCAGTTAATGGTGGCAAATGTCCCTGAAAGAACAGTTCCCGTTCCTATTTCAAGGCTTATGAGGCCATTTGCATTTGTATTTCCGGTGAGTCTTTCAGAGTATACTTCTGCCCCAGCCGGGGAACCTTGCAATATGCTTACTTTTATAGCAATCCCTTGATTACTTAGTAGTTGTCCTGAACCATTTCGGATGATTGCCTGATAACTCATTTTTTCCGGAACCTGAGACCACCCCATAAAGAGACCGGTCAGGATCCAGAACAATAATAATATTTTTTTCATGGTAATTTAGTTTTTAATGATTTTAAATGTTTTAATGTTCTCTCCGTTTTGGTTGATTCTGATGATATACATTGCTGAAGGTAAAGAGGAGAAATTGAGTTCGGATTTAGGTTGTGTAATTGCATCCTTTTTAATGAGTTTACCCTGTGCATCGAATAACTGATACGTTGAGTTTTTATAATTATTGGTAGTAAAATCTAAGTACAAATAATCTTTGAAAGGATTGGGATAGAGTAAAACACCTTCCTTATTTGAAGAATTTTCATACGTTGAAAGGGCTGTGATCTCATAAGGTTGTTGTACTCCTTCGAGTACCTGAGGTCCTGAAACCTTATGCAGATAGGTGACCTGGCCTATACTGTAGGAAGTTGATCCGCTGGCACTTGAGGCATTGGTTCCGGTGGCAAGAATTGCCGACTGAGCCTGGGCTATCGTACAGGAAAAGATAAACCATGGCAGGGAATAAATAAATTTTTTTTTCATTGGTAACAGTTTTTAATTAGAGGGAAATTTGGGAATACTAAATTACCACCTATCAAAATCTGATGTAAGAAAAATAGATAAACGACAGAAATAATCGACCAATGCCATTTTGTGAATTATTGTTGAAATCAGAATGCTTTTAGGGTTCAAAGAATGAAAGGTTATTCTTGTATGTTCTGCCGATGGGAAGTTTAATATGATGGGTTAATTCTATTTCGTGACAGTTTTTAGAGCGAATGAGATGTCGGGGTACGGCGTAGCTTCGATGTATTCTGATAAATGATTCAAAAAAACTTTTCTGAAGGAGATTTCCCAGTGAATCTAAAATGCAGTGATTTTTCTCAAGAGTAATAATCCGGGTATAATCTTTTAGTGCTTCAAGATACAGGATATCTTTCATTTTGATCTGAGAAATATTTCCACCTTCTTTTATGGTAAGACAATTTTCCCCCAGTATTGCATCATAGCACTCGCATTTCTCCCTGACTTCAAAAAAATCAAAAAGCTTTTGTATGGAATAATGAAAGCGTTCTGCCTTCAAAGGTTTGGTCATAAAGTCAAGGGCATTGATTTCAAATACAGATGCAGCTAATTCCGGGTGAGAACTTACGAAAATACAGGCCGGGATTTTATGAGCAAGCTTCCTGAATTCCATCCCGCTCATTCCTTTTAGATTGGTTTCTGTAATCAGAAGGTCAATAGGAAGGTCAAGATATGGAACTGCTTTTTCTGCCGAGTCGAAGCTGGCAACAATTTCTATTTTTTTGTAAGGTCTGATATAATGCTGAAGAACCAGCCTGTCCAGTTCATCATCATCAATAATCATACATCTGATATGGGTAATCATGATTTTCCGGATGTTTTTTAGTTTAAATACTTAAAAGACAGAAAATTATTATATAAAGTTATTGATTTTTTATAATAGTATATATAGGCTAACTTAAATTTATATTAAAAAGTGTTATTAAATAAAAATTGATTTTGTTTTTTTTATTAAAAATATTAACTTGTAAAAATCATAAACATAGATAGAACTTAATGTTAGAAAAGAAAGAACATAACTATGAGAAAGCAGTCTTGGTAGGAGTGATTACTCAAAATCAAGATGAAGAAAAACTGACGGAGTATTTAGATGAACTGGAGTTTTTAGCTTTCACTGCCGGAGCAACTGTGCAAAAACGCTTCACCCAAAAACTAACTCAACCTGATTCCAAAACCTTTATCGGAAGTGGTAAGGCTATTGAAATTAAAGAATATGTAAAAGAAAATGAGATCGGAACGGTGATTTTCGATGACGAGCTTTCTCCTTCACAGCTTAAAAACCTGGAAAGAGAAATGGAGGTTAAAATTTTGGATCGTACCAATCTTATCCTTGATATTTTTGCCCAAAGAGCTCAAACATCTTATGCAAGAACGCAAGTCGAGTTGGCACAATACCAGTACCTTTTACCAAGGTTGACAAGAATGTGGACCCACCTGGAGCGTCAGAAAGGGGGAATTGGAATGAGAGGTCCCGGGGAAACAGAAATTGAGACTGACCGTCGTATTATTCGTGACAGGATCACATTATTGAAAGAAAAACTAAAGACAATCGACAAACAGATGGCGACCCAACGAAATAACCGTGGAAAGGTCGTTCGTGCTGCTTTGGTAGGGTATACCAATGTTGGAAAATCTACTTTGATGAATTCCATTTCGAAGTCTGAAGTTTTTGCAGAAAATAAATTATTTGCAACTCTTGATACGACTGTAAGGAAGGTTGTGATTGGCAATTTACCATTTCTTCTTACTGATACGGTAGGATTTATCAGAAAATTACCGACACAGCTTGTAGAATCATTTAAGTCTACTTTGGACGAGGTAAGAGAAGCTGATTTGTTAATCCATGTTGTTGATATTTCTCACGAAAGTTTCGAAGATCATATAGAATCGGTCAATCATATTTTGATGGAGATTAATGCTCATCAAAAACCAATGATCATGGTCTTCAATAAAATTGATGATTTCAGTTATGAGAAAAAAGATGAGGATGACCTTACGCCGTCAACCCGTAAAAATGTGTCTTTAGAAGAGTGGAAAAAAACATGGATGGCAAAATCCAAATATCCAACAGTTTTCATTTCTGCTTTGACAAAAGAAAATTTCCCGGAAATGAAAAAGATGATCTATGACGAGGTAATGAAAATTCACATTTCAAGATTCCCGTATAATGATTTCCTTTTCGAATATTTCGATAACGATGAGGAAGAAAGCAACAATTAATGAAATATTACTTTTTCCTTGTATTCAGTCTGTTTTCGGTTTTTGGTTTCGGCCAGAAATCGAAGGTTGATTTAAAAGCGATTGAGAAAAGTCTCAAAAACTCTGATTCGCCTTATAATTATGATAAGCTTATCTTTAAATATAAAGGATACCCAAAGTCTCTGGACAGTATAGAATCACAGTATCTTTACTACGGAAGAAATTTTAGGAATGATAAAATAACCATTTCAGAGGATCGTTTTAAAAGTCTTACGGAAGCTTTTAAACAAAACGACTTTACAGAATGTGTCAAGCAAGGAAAGACTTTGTATGAACAAGATCCTACCAATCTGGACATCCTGCTTATTCTTCTGAGAGCATATGATTCTTTAAAAGATGGGACTAATTTTGTACATCATCTGAATCAGCTTCGCTCGTTAACGGACGGGATAAAAAGTTCCGGAGACGGAAAGACTGAGAAAACAGCTTATCTTGTTAATTCTGTGGGAGACGAATATATTCTCCTCAATATGCTGAATGTAGGCAAAGAATACACAAGGAGTTCAAAACCTTCCAAAGATGGTATGTTTGATATATGGGAAAAAGACGGTCGACAGATCTATATCAAAATACTTTATTTAGAACTAACCAATTAATCTTAACAAACACTTAGTGGAATTATATTATTCATTTTCAGCATTAATCGTTTTAGCATCCATATTCGCCTATCTCAATTACAGATTTTTAAAACTTCCCAGTACAATCGGGATTATGGTTATCGCCATTGTGGTATCTATTTTTCTTGTTTTGTTTGGTGAAACGATACTTCCAAGAACATTCGGGCACCTTCATAATCTGATGAGTGGTATTGATTTCACAGAAGTTCTGATGGGTGCCATGCTTAATTTTCTTCTTTTTGCAGGAGGAATTCATATTAACATTAATGATTTAAAGGAGCAATTGAGGCCCGTAGTTATATTTTCTACAGCAGGAGTCGTTATTTCCACTTTTGTCGTGGGATTCGGAATGTTTTATCTGTTACCCTATTTGGGAATAAAGCTTCCTTTTATTTATTGTCTTGTTTTTGGTGCATTGATTTCACCTACTGATCCGGTGGCAGTACTCAGTGTTTTGAAGCAGGCTAAAGTTTCAAAATCTCTGGAAACAAAAGTAGCCGGAGAATCTCTCTTTAATGATGGGATGGCAGTTGTAGTTTTTACAGTAGTTTTACAGCTCGCTGTAGGTAAAGAAGTAGATCTCAGTGTTGAAAATATTGGCTTGCTGTTACTTCATGAAGCCGGAGGAGGTCTTTTATTAGGAGTCTTGCTAGGATGGGTTACGTCAAGATTGATGCGTGAAGTAGATGATTATATTATTTCTGTATTGGTAACACTTTCAGTTGTAATGGGAGGATATCTGATCGCAAGACAAATGCATATTTCAGGACCATTAACGATGGTCGCAGCAGGATTATTTATGGGTAATTTTAATATGAACTTCAAAATGAAGTCTGTTACTCAGGATTATCTGATTAAATTCTGGGAGCTTATCGATGAAATTTTGAATGCTGTATTATTCCTCTTTATCGGATTTGAACTTTTGATGATTAAAGACCTTAAGCACTTTATGATTCCAGGATTATTGGCAATTCTTGTCGTGTTGTTTGCAAGGTTTATTTCGATTTGGGGACCTACCAAGTTTAGTTCTCTGAGAAAGAGCTTTAGTCCGCAAACTGTAAAAGTGTTAGTTTGGGGAGGAATTCGTGGTGGAGTTTCCATTGCGTTGGCAATGTCTATTCCTAAAAGTGAATATAGTGAGATTATTTTAAGTATCACCTATTGTGTAGTCGTATTCTCTATTATTGTTCAGGGACTTACCATAGCTAAAGTGGCAAACCCCAAACAGATTGTGAAAGAAGAAGAGGCTCAGGAAAGTGATATTTCAGAAGAAAAAGCCTGATGAATAATTAATAATCGTCCCAATGAGTAATATTGTTAAAGAAATTCGGGAGTCATTGGCAGTATTGTCCATTCCTGAAAAAGCTGATTTTTTTCCGAGATTTTTTAAAACCGGGAAAGGAGAATATGGGGAAGGAGATTTGTTTTTGGGGGTAACAGTTCCGGATCAGAGATCTGTAGCCAAAGAATACTATTCAAAAATAGATTTAAAAAACCTGAGTATACTTCTTTCTTCAGCATATCATGAACATCGGTTAACGGCTCTTTTTATATTGATCTCGAAATTTGAAAAGACGAAAGACCAGCATGTAAAAGACGACATAGTAACTTTTTATCTTAACCATTTACCCCATATTAATAATTGGGATCTTGTGGATTCGAGCTGTTATAAAATTCTGGGGAGATACGCTTTTGAGAATGATAAAGAACATCTTCTGAGAGAGCTTTCGGAATCTGATGAGATGTGGCATAAGCGGATTGCTGTTGTTGGGACAATGTATTATATCAAAAAAGGATTATTTGATTTGACGAGAGAGTTTGTAACAAGAAACCTGAAACACCCACATGATCTTATGCATAAAGCAAATGGATGGCTTTTACGGGAAATGGGGAATAAGAATGAAGGAGAATTAATCAACTATCTGAACGAATATTACCTGGATATGCCCAGAACCTGTTTGAGATATTCTATTGAGAAACTTGACGAGAATGTACGTCAGGATTATTTAAAAGGGAGAATATGATGGATTGCCTGTTTTGGAAAACAGGTGTACACTATTTTTTGCATCTTGTTTTTCCTGTGTTTATTGCATTGATTTTCTATCCCAAAAACTGGAAAATGGTGTATCTGATTCTACTGACAACAATGCTTGTTGATCTTGATCATTTGTTTGCTAATCCTATATTCGATCCCACAAGAAATAGCATAGGATTTCATCTATTGCATTCGTATTATGCAATTGCGGTGTATTTTTTGATGCTCTTTTTTAAGGGAAATATCAGAATTATTGCCATCGGACTTCTTTTCCATATGTTGACGGATTATCAGGATTTTAGTTTCTGGTGTCATTAAAATATTATTAATATTTTCTTTTGATATTTCAAAATTCATAGATTTTTTGTATTTTGTAGTCACTTTATGAAATTAAAAGAATTTTTACACTATACCTATATTTTTCCTGTCCTTGCAGTTGTTTACTACTTCTCGGGATTGATGGGAAATGGGGTTATTTATGATATTATAGCCGGAATTTTATTAATAGGGAGTGTTTTATCGGCAGTACACCATGCTGAAATGGTTGCTCATAAAGTAGGAGAACCTTTTGGAACTATTATTCTGGCACTTTGTATTACCATTATTGAAGTAGCACTCATTATCTCACTGATGGTTGCCGGTGGAGATCAGGCGATCACACTGGCCAGAGATACTGTTTTTGCCGCTGTAATGCTTATTCTTAATGGTATTTTAGGAATTTGTATACTCGTAGGTGGTGTTAAATATCATGAACAATTCTTCGCAAGAACTTCCGCTACAACATATCTGGTAAGCACTGTTTCTATTCTGATTCTTACCCTTGTTCTTCCTAATTTTACCTCAAGTGTTAACGGACCTTTCTATAATCAGGCACAGCTTATTTTTGTATCTATTGCTTGTCTGGTTATCTACGGAGTATTCCTGATGGTACAGACCGTGAGACACAGAAGTTATTTTATTGTTCCTGATGAACATCCTGAAGAACACTATATTCCCACATTAACCAAGACCCTGATAAGTTTTGGCTTTCTGGTCGTTTGTTTGGTTATTGTTGTTTTAATGGCAAAAGGACTTTCTGATACCATTGAAGGAATGGTCCAGAGTGTAGGGGCTCCCAAATCTTTAGTCGGGGTAATTATTGCTGCGGTAGTACTACTTCCCGAGGGGGTTGCAGCTATTCGTGCAGCGAGAGCCAATCAGATTCAATCCAGTTTAAATCTGGCCTTAGGCTCAGCATTGGCAAGTATTGGACTGACGATTCCTGCGGTTTCTGTGGTATGTATCCTGTACGATATCCCATTAGTTCTGGGACTAGATAAAAAAGATATTATTTTGCTCTCTTTATCAGTATTTATTGTAATGCTTTCATTAAGCCGGGGAAAAACCAATATCCTATACGGAACGGTTCTTTTGGTGAATCTGGCAGCTTACATTTTTACCGTAATCGTACCTTAAAAGAATAATTTACTTGAAATAAATCCCGGATTCCATGCGCAGCAGTACAGAACCCAAACCCCGCATCTCAAAACCCGAAACCCAGGCTTCCATCACAACCTTCTCGCCAAATCCATTTTAAACGCCATCAGTTTTGCTATGTTTTCAGACTTATAGATCGCCATATCCGCATTTTCGCCCACGAAATTTTCTTCGATAGTCGTTCTCCAAAGCGTAAGCCACTGATCAAAGTGTTTCTGCTCCATGGCTTGTATTTCATTCACAGGAAAATGTACCCCCATAGGATTTCCTTTGTAAGTCATCTGCCCAAAAAGGATTGACTCCCAGAAAGAATACATTTTAGGGAGGTGTTTGTCCCAATCTACCTTTGCAATATCAGTAAAAAAGAATCCAATGGTTTCGTCTTTAACGACTTTAGTATAAAATGAATTGACAAGGTGCTCAATATCTTCTCTTGATTCCAGCTTTTTCATATTTCAAATGTACAGCAAAATGAAATCATAAGTTGAATGATTGGATTGATAAATTTCATGAAAACAATATTTTATCTTTGTACTGAAAATGTAAACATGAAAATTCACATGATAAATACTCTATTCATATGACAAGAGGTTTCAGAAAGAAAATCCGTCAAAAAAATACGGAGAACAGTGGTTTTGGAAGTAATGCTTCAGGAAGATTTATCAATAAAGATGGCCTTCCGAATGTTCAGCGAACGGGAGTGAATGTTTTTAACAGGTTAAGCTGGTATCATACAATGCTTAATTTATCAACTTTCCGCTTTCTTTCTTATCTGGTGATTTCCTACATTGTGGTCAATCTTGTTTTTGCGCTGATCTATTATCTTATCGGGGTACAGCATCTTACCGGGATTGATAAAAGCAACCCAGTCAATGAATTTATTGATGTATTTTTCTTCAGTTCACAAACGTTTACAACTGTGGGATATGGAAGAATTGCACCTGTTGGATTTTTGGCGAGCTTGGTTGCTACTTTTGAGGCTTTTTTAGGATTGCTTACCTTTGCCATTGCAACAGGACTTTTTTATGGAAGGTTTTCAAGACCGAGAGCTTATTTAAGGTTTTCTGATATTGCGGTTATTGCTCCTTTTAAGGAGTCCACAGCATTGATGTTTAGATTGGCTCCTTATAAGAACAATGCACTTACTGACGCGGATGTTATTGTTTCAGTAGCGATTGAAGTCATTGAAGATGGTGTTCCTAAGAGTAATTTTTACCGGTTAGAAACTCAGTTAAGCAAGATTAATACGCTGGCCCTTAATTGGACTGTTGTTCACAAGATTGATGAGAATTCTCCGTTTTATGGTTTTTCTGCCGAAGATTTTAAAAACACTGACATTGAGTTGATTGTTCAGGTACGAGCTTTTGATGAAGTTTTCTCTAATACAGTGGTTCAAAGGTCATCGTATGTGACAGGAGAGATTGTGTATGGGGCAAGATTTGTTCCTATGTATTATCCGGATAAAGAAAACCAGAGTACAATTCTTGATTTGGATAAAATTAATGAGTACCAAAAAGAAAATCTTCCGGATTCAGTCGGAAATAAAGAATAAATGGATTTAGATTTTTATAAAAAGCAAGCGTTGCAAAAGCAAAAAGAGCATAAGAAATTTTTGGACGGATTGAAAAAGAAACCGCCCAAAAACCTTGATTATATTGTGCAGGAAACCCATGAAGAAGTTTTTGATGAAGTAGATTGTCTGCAATGTGCGAACTGCTGTAAAACAACCGGACCTCTCTACACGGAGAAGGATATTGAACGTATCGCAAAGTATCTCCGGATGAAACAATCTGATTTTGAAGCTAAGTTTTTAAGAGTAGATGAAGATAATGATAAGGTATTACAAAATCTTCCCTGTTTTTTTCTAAATAACGATAATACGTGCTCTATATATGAGGTAAGACCAAAAGCCTGTCGTGAATATCCACATACCGATCGTAAAAAGATCTACCAGATTAATCATTTAATGCTTAAAAATACGGTGATTTGCCCTGCAGCATTTGAGTTTGTGGAAAAGATGATGAAGAATGTAACGAAGTAGGGAAGAAGGAAGATGAGAGAGGAAAGGCTTAAGGGGTATAGTTTCTTTAACTTTTTAAACTCAAGTAAAATCATTGTATTGAATTGGTATGAATGTCTTAAAAACTTCCGGCCTCACGCTTCTATCTTCCAGCTCAATATTATTATAATTCCTCTTAAATAATTATAAAGTACGTTAAATAAGATATTTGCGTATAATTTTTTTAAATGATGTCTCGTTTACTTTAAACAATCATTTAAAATATTACATTATGAAAAAGTTATTTTTCACGGCAGCGTTTACATTAGTCGGAGTAATCGCAATATCAGCCCAGACAACGCCTCAAAAGCCGGCTGAAAACAAAACGACGACTCAAACAACGACTCAGACGCAACCGCAGAAAGCCCAGACGACCACGGAATGGAACACGACAACCAAAACAAGTGACCCTAAACAAACAACAACAACTGAAGTTGCAGTTCCTGCTACCGAAGCGACACCGGCAACTCCTACGGAGGCTACAAAACCAGCGGAAGCAACAAAAGAAGAAAAGAAATCTAAAAAGAAAAAGTGATCATACTTTAGCAAACACTAGTCGATATCCTGAAATTTTCTATTTCAGGATTTTTTTTGATCAATATCCTGCATTCTGAAGAGTACAATCTTACGGATTAAAGCCAATGGGATTTCTTCATTGATAGGAAATTGTACAGCTCCTTTTGAAAACTTATAATGCCTTTCTTTGAAATCTTTTTCGAAATTTTTTATCCCTTCTGCTCCGGGATAGAAGCCAATATGTTTTTTATAGCCTGCAAAATAAACCAGAGGCTTTCCCTGATATTTAAAAGCGGGCATCTGATATCCGATATATTCTTCTAAATCTGAAACTTGTTCGTGAATATGTTTTCTCAGGTCAGACAGTTTTTCCTGAACATCTGCCGGAAACAAAAGAATATATTCATCAATATTTTTACATATGCTTTTCATTATATAAAAATAAAAAAAGCGCTGCATGTAGCAACGCTTTCTCCTTTCACTTTTTACTTTTTTCCCATTTTCCCGGGAACAGGCTGTATCAAAAAAGGTCGGGAATTTTTCCCAACCTTTGTATTTTTTAGTTACACAACTCCTTGAGCCAACATTGCTTCTGCTACTTTCACGAAGCCAGCAATATTTGCACCTTTCACATAGTTTACATAACCGTCTTCGTCTTTTCCATAGTCTCTACAAGCCTTGTGGATTCCAATCATGATTTCCTTTAATCTTGCGTCAACTTCTTCGGAAGTCCAGTTCAGACGGATAGAGTTTTGCGTCATTTCTAATCCTGATGTTGCAACACCTCCGGCATTGGAAGCTTTACCAGGAGAGAATAATACTTTATTGTCTAAGAAATAGTTGATGGCGTCTAATGTTGAAGGCATGTTAGCTGCTTCAGTTACACAAAGACATCCGTTTTCAACCAATATTCTTGCATCTTCTAAATCAAGTTCATTTTGAGTTGCAGAAGGGAATGCTACATCACACTTCACGTTCCAAGGACGTTTTCCAGCGTGGAATTCAGCAGATGGATATTTTTTAGCATAGTCCTCAGCTCTGTTGTTTCCTGAAGATCTAAGCTCTAATAAATAATCAATTTTGTCTCCGCTAATACCATCTTTATCATAAATATATCCGTCAGGACCAGAGATAGTTACTACCTTTGCGCCAAGTTCGGTTGCTTTTTTGATAACTCCCCAAGCTACGTTTCCGAAGCCTGATACTGATACTATTTTTCCCTGGAAATTTTGCCCGATAGTCTTAAGCATTTGCTCTGCGAAGTATACCACTCCATATCCTGTAGCTTCAGGACGGATTAATGATCCCCCGTAAGCAAGCCCTTTTCCTGTAAGTACTCCTGTAAATTCGTTTCTGATTTTCTTATATTGTCCAAACAGATAACCGATTTCTCTAGCACCTACACCGATATCTCCTGCAGGTACATCTGTTTCAGGACCGATGTGCTTACATAATTCAGTCATGAAAGCCTGGCAAAAACGCATTACTTCCATATCAGATTTACCTTGCGGATCAAAATCTGAACCTCCTTTACCACCACCCATTGGTAATGTTGTTAAAGAGTTTTTGAATACTTGTTCGAATGCTAGGAATTTAAGAACTGATAAGTTTACAGTAGGATGGAAACGGATTCCTCCTTTGTATGGACCAATTGCAGAGTTCATCTGAATTCTGAAACCTCTGTTAACCTGAATTTCTCCTTTGTCGTCAACCCATGGAACTCTGAAGATAATAATTCTTTCAGCTTCAGCCATTCTTTCAAGCAGCTTCATTCCTGTATATTCTTTCTTGGTAGCAATGAATGGGATTACAGTTACGGCAACTTCTTTTACAGCCTGTAAGAATTCCGGTTCATTAGGATTTTTTGCTTCAATTTTTGCAATAAACTCTTGGATTTTCTGGTCAATATTATATTGTTCCATTATATTAAGGTTGAATATTATTGTCAACAAATTTAATTTTTTTTTCAAGATTCACAACACTCTATTTTAAGATTGCTAAAAATTAAATAATAATGTTTCGTAATATTATTAAATTAATAATTTATGTTCAAATTTTGTTAAAAATGAAATGTTATGTATGAAATAATGCAATATTAAGAAATCGTTAATTCTTAAATTGCTATAAATTGTCTCCCGGAAAACGATTTTACTTTCCCTAAAAGCTCTAATTCTAAAATTATCGGTAAGATTTTATGGGTTGGTAGTGAAATAGCCTGTGCCAGATCGTCCAGAGATATCTGTGGATGGTCTTTGATATATTGATATGTTTTGTTTTGATTTTCAGATAATTGTATCGTAGATTCGCTATACGAAAAAAGCTCTTCCATTTTTTCTTTCGGATTATTAAAAGCTAGTATATTCACAAGGTCTTTTATGCTGGAAATTGCAGTTGCTTTATTATAGAAAATCAACTGATTACATCCCTGGCTATATGTATCTGTGATTTTTCCCGGGAGTGCAAATACTTCCCTGTTATAATCGTTGGCAAAAGAAGCCGTACTTACAGATCCGCCTCCATAACCTGTTTCAACAACTATGGTTGCAGGTGAAATTCCGGCAACGATTCTGTTTCTTTGAATGAAATTTTCCCGATCAGGTTTTCGCGAAGAGCAAAATTCCGTAACAAGAATTCCTCCTTCCTGAATAATTTTTTCTGAAAGTCTTCTGTTTTTTGCCGGATATAAAAATTGAAAACCATGAGCAAGAACTGCTATGGTAGGTTTTCTATACTTCATCGACTGCTCATGAACCTCTTTGTCGACCCCTAATGCAAGGCCACTGACTGTAGCATATTTTGACGTTTGAGTAGCTTCAAAAAAATCTTCAATAAACTGCTTACCATATAAGGTCATGTTGCGGGTACCTACAATACTTACTTTTTGTAATGAATCATTAAGTTTTCCTTTTTGATATAAAATTGCTGGAGCATCTATACATTCGTTGAGAAGAGAAGGAATTTCATTGAGATATTTAAGCCTGATTTGTATATTATTTTTTTCGCAAAATTTAAGTTCCTTTTCTGCAAATTTCAAATGCTCTTCATTTCCGATATCAAAGACAGTTTTGTAACCAATTCCTTCCATCTTTTTATACTCTTTCTTTGCGCTTCTCCATGCCTCCCGGGCACTTCCAAAGGTTCTGATGAGTTTATGAAAATTGATGTCGCCAATCTGGCTGCATTCGCGGAGGGCGATGGCAAAAAGATATTCTTCAGAAATCATGTGTGTTTTTTTCAAATGTAATGAAAAAATACATTTATTTCTTCCTTAGCTGGTCCAAATGATCCCAAATATCATCTCTTTTTTTATACGGAAGTTCTAAAAAGTCTTCAGGATGGTTCTCTTTATATTCCTGCCATAGTTTATCATCTTTTTCACTATAGTAATTAGGAAATTCCCAAATGAATTTTTTCTTTTTTTCGCCAACATTCTTGAAACCAAAAGCCAGAATACTGCCTACGATAGCTCCTGAAAGGTGGGCTTGCCATGAAATTTTACTTGGTTCCTGCATATTGTAAAACAACTCTTCAGGAAGCATTCCCCAGACCAGACTTCCATAGTATAACACGACCAGCATTGAGATGGTGAGAAGTTTTGTATTCCATTTGAATACTCCACTGAAGAAAAGAAAAAAAGCCAGCACATAGACCACACCACTGGCTCCGATGGTACAGGTGTATGTATAATCTCCCGTGAAAATGTCAATAGGAGGGAGAAGCCAGACCAAAAGCCCGGTTGCCATCCATCCAAGGATGAAAACTTTATTGGCAACCAGCGGGTAAAACTGATATAATAAAAACATGAGCGCTGCAATAGGAATTGAATTTCCTATAATATGATCTATATTTCCGTGTAAAAGGGGGGAGGTAATGACTCCTAACAAGCCTTCAGGCAATAAAGGAATAATAGCACCAAAGCAACTTCCAAAAAAGCCCTGTGTTTGTAAAAAATACCCAAACCACATTGCGGATAGCATCAGCAAAGGGTATATAATCGCTCTTTTGGAAATTACATTTTTAAACATACAGATTCTACGTCAAATCAAAAGCCAACAATAAATTTCGGAAAATTTGTCGAAGAAGCATTCTCTACCCATCTGATTTTAAGACAAAAGGTATTAATTTTAAGGGTAGGCTGTATTATTTTGGCATTAATTTTACAGATATAATTATGATAAATGAAATTAAAATTCTAATACATACATTTTTATTGGGTTTAATTATTTTTGAAAAAAATTATATTGACTATTTTTGCATTGAAAATTATTTAGAGTAATGAAGAAGTTTTTATTGATTCTTTCCTTTTTTATTGGGATTTATGCTAGTGCTCAAGAAGAATTAAAAAAAGATTCCGTAGTGGTAGATACCATCAAGTACTGGTCGGTTTTAGGAAAAAATACCTTAATGATTAATCAGGCTGCCTTTTCAAACTGGGTAGGAGGCGGAGCCAACAATGTAGGATGGCTAGCCGGGATTAATTACAATATTACTTATGAAAAAGATAAAGATCTATGGGAAAATATCATCATTCTAGGATATGGCCAGAATGATACCAAAGGATTAGGGATCCGTAAAACACAGGATGTCATCAATGTTTCTACCAATTATGGACGAAAATTCTCCAAAAGCTGGTATTTCTCATTAGGTGCAGGGTTACAGTCTCAGTTTGCTGCGGGATATGAAGACGGAAACAATCCTGAGGCAAAGAAGATTTCCAACTTTATGGCTCCCGGATACGTGAATGTCGGTATGGGTATCACGTATAGACCAGATGATAACTTAACCGTTACCTTACGTCCTACCAACGCCAGATGGACTTTTGTACTGGACAAAGACCTTCAATTGGCAGGAAATTACGGTTTGAAAAGTGATGGAGATACTTCTTTATTACAATTCGGTTTTTTGGGCACAGCAATGTATAAGCTTAAAATTATGGAAGATATCTATCTGACCAATACAGCTTCGGTATTCTCCAATTATCTTGACCGTCCCGATAGACTGGTACTGGCCTATGGTGCTCTCCTGAATTTAAAAGTAAACAAATATATTTCATCCAATGTGACCCTGGATTTACTGTATGATCACAATCAAATCGCAAAAACCCAGCTTAAACAAACATTGGGGATAGGGTTTGCTTACACATTGGATAACGGAGTGAAACGTTCCGAACGAAAAGACAGCCAATGGTGGATTAAGAAATAGACTGACAAAACAACTTGAATAAAGAATAGCACTTCGAATCCGGAGTGCTTTTTTGTGTTTAAAATCTATATTTTTAAGTTGTTTTAAGTTTGAAAAAGGGGTGAGCTACACTTAAAAGCTTTAATTCCATTGAATTAAGTGGGTGAATTTCGAAGTGTTAAATTCATTTTAAAGTGAATTTTATCCAGGGCGTGAATTATTATTTATACATTTGCAGGAAATCGTTAAATTATGAAAAAACTTTTATTGATCGCCTCCATTTCTATTGGGGCTATGGCAACAGCTCAGGAAGCTAAAACTGATACTGTTAAAGCTTGGTCTATTCAGGGACAAAATACTTTAATGCTTAATCAGGCTGCCTTTTCCAATTGGGTAGGTGGGGGAGCCAATAACGTAGGATGGCTTGCCGGTGTAAATTATAATCTTACGTATGAAAAAGGGAAGGATCTTTGGGAGAATATTATTATACTCGGTTATGGGCAGAATAATACTCAAGGAACAGGAGTAAGAAAAACTCAGGATGTCATCAATCTTTCCACCAACTATGGTAGAGAATTTGCCAAGCATTGGTATTTATCAGCTGGTGCCGGATTACAGTCTCAATTTGCTCCCGGATACGAAGATGGAAATAATCCTGATGCCAAAAAAATCTCCAATTTTATGGCTCCCGGATATCTGAATCTTGGTGCGGGGGTTACTTACAGACCGAATGATAATCTAACGGTAACTTTACGTCCGGCCAATGCAAGATGGACATTTGTTTTGGATAAAGATTTGCAAAAAGCAGGAACCTATGGTCTTAAGAATGATGGTGATTCTTCATTATTTCAGTTCGGTTTTCTGGGAACGGCAATGTATAAGATTAAAATTATGGAGAATATTAATCTGACCAACACCGCTTCCGTATTTTCAAATTACCTTGATCACCCGGACAGGCTGGTCCTTGCGTATGGAGCAATTCTCAATATGAAAATCAATAAGTATATCTCATCCAATATCACCCTTGATCTTTTATATGATCATAATCAAATCTGGAAAACCCAGTTGAAACAGACATTAGGGGTTGGATTTGCCTATAATATTGACAACGGAAAGAAACGTTCGGATAATAAAGATAACCAGGGTTGGTTAAAAAAATAAATCATTATAAAAAAAGCACTTCACAAACGGAAGTGCTTTTTTATTATCAAATATATAAGTCTTAAAATTCTATATCGACTTCTAATTTCTCAGCCAGCAGCTTTGAAATTTTTTGTTTTAATGGCTCAATGTCAATATTCTGCATGGCATCATTGGCAAAAGCATATAAAAGTAGTGCCTGAGCTTCTTTTTTAGAAATACCCCTCGCTCTCAGGTAGAACAGAGCATCTTCGTTTAGCTGTCCTACGGTACAACCGTGAGAACACTTCACATCATCTGCAAAGATCTCTAACTGAGGTTTGGTGTCAATACTGGCTCCTTCACTTAATAAAACGTTATTGTTCTGCTGGTAAGCATTCGTTTTCTGAGCGATTTTATCAACAAAAACTTTTCCGTTGAAAACACCGTGTGCATTACCGTCAAAAATACCTTTGTAGTTTTGGTAACTTTCACAGTTAGGGAAGTTGTGGTGAACTGCCGTATGGTGGTCTACCAGCTGATCTTTCCCGATAATAGTGATTCCGTTCATAAATGAATTGATGTTTGATCCATTATGAATAAAATCGAGGTTGTTTCTTACCAGTTTACCTCCGAAAGAAAAAGTATTTACAGTTGTTAAGCTGTCTTTTTCCTGTTTCGCAAAGGTATGATCAACAAGGTAAGAAGTATTGTTGTCGTTCTGAAGTTTATGCCAGTCTGCTTTTGCATTCGGGTAAGTGAAAATCTCCGTCACAGAGTTTGTCAATACATACGTGCTGTCAAAATTATGATGACTCTCAATAACCTCTACTTTTGCTCCTTCTTCTACGATTAATAAATTTCTTGTATTGTAGAATGTATTTTCTTCCTGGTTCTGTGAGATGTAGAAAACATGGATTGGCTTTTCAATCACTACATTTTTAGGAACTTTCAGGAAGAACCCATATTTGCAGTATGCAAGGTTAAGGTTGGTGAAAGCTAAATCTTTAGAAGCAATTGTATTGAAGTATTTTTCAAATACTTCTTTATGTTTCTCATCATTCAACGCATAGTTAAATGAAAGGAATTCTACATTTTCAATAGAAACTTTTGAAAGCTCTTTGTGAAGTTTACCGTTAACAAAAACGATCCAATCAAAATTTTCTTCTCCTAAATGCAGCTCGTCAAACTGTTCTCTGGTGATGTTGTGGTTTTCTTTCGGCAAAAAGTTATAGCTCTTTTCCGTGATCTCCTTCAGATTGGTATATTTATATTCTTCGTCTTTCTTTGTCGGAAAACCAATGTTTTCAAATCTTTGAAGGGCTGCTTTTCTTTCATCATCCAGAAATCTGTGACGAAGAGCCTCCAAAAATTCATTGTGGTTTTCTATAATTTGTTCTTTTAATGCCATTACTGGTATGTCTGTGGTTTGCACCATTTTTTCTTTTTATTTGAACTAAAATATTGTCATTCCGAGGAACAGGGAATCCAATTTTTATAATTAAAGATTCTTCATTTTGCTACTTCATTCAGAATGACAGCGAAAATTTTTTAAGCCCTGAAATAATTGATTTTCTTCTTAGTTAAGAAGCCAGTCGTATCCTTTTTCTTCAAGTTCCAATGCCAAAGATTTATCACCGGTTTTGATGATTTTTCCATCAGCTAAAACATGAACGAAGTCAGGCTGAATATAGTTAAGCAATCTCTGATAGTGGGTGATCAGAAGAACTGCATTTCCTTCATTTTTAAAATGATTTACCCCATCCGCAACGATTCTTAATGCATCAATATCCAATCCTGAATCTGTTTCATCAAGAATAGCTAATTTGGGATTAAGCATCATCATCTGGAAGATCTCATTTCTTTTCTTTTCACCTCCGGAGAATCCTTCGTTTAATGATCTTGAAAGGAAATCTTTTTTAATTCCCAGTTTTTCAGATTTTTCACGAATTAATGCAAGCATTTCTTTTGCAGGCATTTCTCCCAATCCGTTTGCTTTTCTTGTTTCGTTTAAAGCAGCTTTAATAAAGTTGGTTACAGAAACTCCCGGGATTTCCACCGGATACTGGAAAGAAAGGAAAATTCCTTTGTGAGCTCTGTCTTCAGGTGCGTCTTCGATGATGTCTTCTCCTTCGAAAAGAATCTCTCCGCCAGTCACTTCGTAATCTTCTTTTCCTGCAATTACAGAAGAAAGAGTAGATTTACCAGCTCCGTTTGGCCCCATGATAGCGTGAACTTCACCAGGCTTTATTTCAAGATTAATACCTTTTAATATTTCTGCGCCATCTTCAATTTTGGCGTGAAGGTTTTTAATTTCTAACATTTTATTTGCTTAAACAAATTATTTTTGAATTCTATATACTAAACTTTCAGGTTGATCAGGGACATCATTAAGTGTACCGAATTGTATCATACCTGCCTTTTCCAAAACTTTTACAGAAGCTATATTGCTGGGGCGGACAACGGCGAATATCTCTTCTTTGTTGTCTTCATTAAACCCAAAATCTATAGCTTTCTTTGTGAATTCTGTGGCATATCCTTTCCCCCATGCCTGGGAAGCAAAACGATAGCCCAAATTCAATTTTTCTTTTTCTCCGTAGAGTTTATAGCTCAGTCCTCCAAAACCTATTATATTTTCCGGGTTGTCTTTTTCAACAATTACCCAGCTTCCAAAATTATATGTTTCCCAATGATCAAGCATTCTGGCAAATGTGCTTTCTGCTTTTTCAAAACTCATCGGTCCACCTGGATTATGAATATTGGTTTGGGGATCATGATTAATTTCAAAGAACCTATCAAAATCCTTATTCTCCGGTTTTCTTAAAATTAATCTTTCTGTAGCTATCATATCTTTTATCCTACTGATCCTTCTAATGAAATTTCCAGTAGTTTTTGTGCTTCGATCGCAAATTCCATCGGAAGCTTATTTAAAACTTCTTTGCTGAAACCATTCACGATCAGAGCAATTGCTCTTTCTGTATCAATACCTCTCTGATTACAGTAGAAAATCTGATCTTCTCCGATTTTTGAAGTCGTTGCCTCGTGTTCCAACTGAGCCGTAGGGTCTTTGATTTCAATATAAGGGAAGGTATGAGCTCCACATTCGTTACCCATCAATAAAGAATCACATTGTGAAAAGTTTCTGGCTCCTTTTGCTGAAGGCATTACTTTTACCTGACCTCTGTATGAGTTTTGAGACTTTCCTGCAGAGATACCTTTGGAAATGATTGTTGACCTGGTGTTTTTTCCAATGTGAATCATTTTTGTTCCTGTATCTGCATATTGGTGATTGTTGGTTACCGCGATAGAGTAGAACTCTCCTATTGAACCGTCACCTTTCAAAATACAAGACGGATATTTCCATGTTACTGCGGAACCTGTTTCCACCTGCGTCCATGAGATTTTTGCATTTCTTTCGCAAAGCCCTCTTTTCGTTACAAAGTTGAATACTCCTCCTTTACCTTCTTCATTACCAGGATACCAGTTCTGTACTGTTGAATATTTAATTTCAGCATTGTCTAATGCGATCAATTCTACTACTGCAGCGTGAAGTTGGTTCTCATCTCTTGATGGTGCTGTACATCCTTCAAGGTAAGAAACATAACTTCCTTCATCGGCAATCACAAGAGTTCTTTCAAACTGACCTGTTCCTGCCTGGTTGATACGGAAATAAGTAGAAAGCTCCATTGGACATTTTACCCCTTTAGGAATATAACAGAAACTTCCGTCAGAAAATACTGCGGAATTTAATGCTGAATAAAAATTATCTCCTCTTGGAACTACTTTTCCAAGATATTTTCTTACCAAATCAGGGTGATTTTTAATAGCCTCGGAAATAGAACAGAAAATAATTCCTTTTTCTGCCAAAGTATCCTGGAAAGTGGTTTTCACAGAAACTGAGTCTATTACGATATCTACAGCAACTCCTGAAAGTCTTTTTTGCTCCTCGATATTAATCCCTAGCTTTTCAAAAGTTTTTAATAATTCCGGGTCTACCTGATCAAGGCTTTCCAGTTCAGGTTTTGCCTTTGGAGCTGCGTAATAACGGATTGCTTGAAAATCTGGTTTTTCATATTTGATATTAGCCCAGGTAGGCTCTACCATTTTTAGCCAGATTTTGAAAGATTCCAGACGCCATTCAGTCATCCATTCAGGCTCTTCCTTTTTGGCAGAGATTGCACGGATGATATCCTCATTTAATCCAATTGGGAAGTCTTCGTAATCAATCTTCGTTTCCCAACCGAATTCATATTTTTTATTTTCTAGATCGACTCTTAAATCGTCCTCAGTGTATTTACTCATTATAATTTTTTAGATTTCAGATTGTAGATGTCAGAACAGAGTTTTGTCTGATATCTAGTATCTTATGTCTTTTCTCTAAAGACTAAATGATTCTCCACATCCACATGTTCTGGATGCGTTCGGGTTGTTGAAAACAAACCCTTTTCCGTTCAATCCTCCTGAATACTCAAGAGTTGTTCCTGCTAAGTAAAGGATGGATTTTTTATCTATAATAATTTTGATGTTATTATCTTCAAAAATCTGATCTGTGTCTGTTTTTTGGTTGTCAAACTTTAAAACATACTCTAAACCAGAGCATCCTCCGCTTTTTACCCCCACTCTTATATAATCTTCAGCAGGGTTAAAGCCGTCTTCAGTCATCAACTGAATGGCTTTTTCCTTTGCATAGTCTGATACTTTTATCATTGTATTTATTTAGAATGATTTAATGATGCAAAAATACGAACTAATTTCCGCAATCTCAAATCGAAGATATCTATTTTAATGATTCTGATCTTAATAGACTATTTTTTTAACATACAAATGTTAATGTTTATATAATTTTTTCCTTCATTCATGGGGTGGAAGTGTTTTTGATTTAACCTTGAAACGGCTTTTTGATCTATAAAGAAAATTAGCAATGAGTCAAAACCTACTCAGCTTTTTTGTGTTGCTTTTTGTAACCTTTTACCATGGGCAAACCAACAGATATATTTATGAAACTTCCGTAAATCCGGATTCTGTTAGCCTAGTAGGGATGAAAACAGAAAGAACTTTCCTTGATATTAAAGGAGACAGATCACTGTTTATCAGTGAACATCAATTGATAAAGGACTCTCTTTTTGCTTCCGCTAAGCCGGAATTTAAAGTCACTCATAGGAAAGAAGAAAAAGATTTGGCCGGGCTGACAGCAAAGAAGAATGTAGAGCCTACTTTTTTTAACTATTTTATCACAAAAAATATTTCTGAAAAGAAAATGTATTATTATGAACGTATTGCCGGTAAACAAATTTATTATCTGGAAGACAGACCTTTAAAATGGGAAATTAGTAATACGTATGAAAAGCAGAACGGATATTCTACCCAGAAAGCGGTTGTTTATTTTGGGGGAAGGACTTGGACAGCCTGGTTTACAAAGGATATTCCAGTCAATGATGGGCCGTATAAATTTTCAGGATTACCGGGTTTAATTGTGAAACTGGAAGATGATAAAGGAGACTATAAGTTTGATCTTGTTACAAAAATGGTTCTCTATAATGCGTTTGAAGAGCCTATAAGTACTGATGCGAAGCAAAGTACAAGAATTAATTTCCATGGGGACAAAGCAGCTCTTGACCTGGAGTTTAATAAGAGAAGAAAAACAATGGCAGAAAGTGGGGAAGTTGAAAATATGAATTTTGAAAGAGGTGGAAGACATGGAGGAGGAATGAGAGGAGATGGTCATTCAGGGAATGTCATGCATCATGGAATGGAAAGAAAGGGATTTTCTTCTCCGAATAACTCTGCAGGAAGTTTTTTACTGTGGTCTACAACAAATGAAAACCCAATCGAATTAAAATAAAAGAAAAAAATAAATGAAAAAATTAGGAATTATAGCTCTGACGCTTTTCATACAGGCCTTCTATGCACAAGCTAACCGGTTTGTGTATCAGGTGACGATGAAGCCGGATGCCGAAAATAAAGGGGATGTAAAAACAGAAAATGCATATCTGGATATTTCTTCGGAAAAGTCTGTTTTTTACTCTGAAAACAGAATCAAAAGAGATTCTATTATGCAGAAAGCTTTTCAGGGAGGTGGAGGAAGAGCAAGTATCAACAGAGACCAGATGGAAGGATTAAGATCCAATATCAATTATTCTGTAGAAAAAGATAAGACCAACCAGAAAACATATTTTAAAGACAGAATCGGACGTGATATCTATTCTTATGAAGAAGACAGACCTTTGAACTGGAAAATTTCTTCCGAAACAAGAAAGATAGGAGAGTATAAGGTACAGAAGGCAGAAACAGATTTTGGAGGCAGAAAATGGACGGCCTGGTTTACGACAGACCTTCCGTATCAGGACGGACCTTATAAATTTGGGGGACTTCCGGGTTTGATTGTAAAAGTAGAAGATGATAAAGGAGATTATTCTTTTGATTTGATGAAAAACTATAAAATTGCTGAACTCCCTGTATTAAACCAGTTTGGAAATACTTTGAAAGTAAAAAGAGCAGATTTTATGAAACAACAACAAAAGTTTAAGACTGATCCTATGTCATTTATGAATCAAGGTGGCGGACAAGGAGGATTTTCTACAACCAGAATAATGGGTGGTGGAAGAGGCCCCGGTGGTGGAAATCAAAATCCGGCCGATATGAAAAAAAGAATGGAAGAAAGAGTAAAGGAAGAAGCTAAGAAAAATTCTAACCCAATCGAATTGCAATAAACAAAAAATGCGACCTCAAAACGAGGTCGCATTTTATATAAGGTTGACTATCTAAACCTGTTAGGCTTTTAGTGAATGTTTTAAAAATATGTCAGAGATTATTTCAAGAGTTGGTTGAAAGTATCACCTTGTCTGATATCTCCGGTATTATATCCCTTCATAAACCACTCTTTACGCTGTGCAGATGATCCATGCGTAAAGCTTTCCTGATTGACATATCCCTGAGATCTCTTCTGAATATTATCATCTCCCACCGCCTGTGCTGCATCTATAGCCGATTGAATGTCTCCCGGTTCAATAATTTTCTTAGAATCATCTGTTCTTTTAGCCCAAACTCCGGCATAAAAATCAGCCTGAAGCTCTGTTGCAACAGATACCCGGTTCATTTCAGCTTCAGAATATCTTCCACTTCTTCTTAAGGCATCTACTTTTTGAGTGGTGCCTAGAAGGGTTTGTATGTGATGCCCCATCTCATGAGCAAGAACATAAGCAACAGTAAATTCTGTTACCTGTGCACCGAATCTTTGCTGAAGTTCATTAAAGAAGCTCATATCCATATAGATCTTTTGATCAGCAGGGCAGTAGAATGGTCCCATAGCAGCCTGAGCAGTACCACATCCTGAATTTGTAGTGCTTTCAAAAAGGACAATCTCGGGGTCTGAGTAATTCATCCCGTTTTCCTTAAAGATCTGACTCCATGTTTGAGTATTCCAGGCAGCCATCATTTTCACCATTTCACCAATCTTCTTGTCCTGTACAGAGAGTTCTCTTCTTTCTCCTGTATCTACAGTGGATTGCATACTACCGGAATTCAGAATGCCGGAAGGGTCACCTCCCAGAAAGAATACAATTGCAGCTATAATTAAAGTTCCAAGTCCTCCTCCTACAATCATACCACCTCCTCCTCCGGAACCACGGCGGTCGTCAACGTTTCCGCCTCTGTCGTCTGTCCATCTCATATCAATGTTTTTTTGTGACGTAAATTTATAAAATTAAAGTGTATAACAATTGATTAAATTTCTGAATTTCTGTTGATCGGTTATTCAACTTTTCAATTATAATTTTTATCAACTCTGATAAGTTTTGAGTGACCACGGGTAAAAAAATAAGAGGATATTGGAATCCTCTTATTTAAATTTATACATTTTGAACTACCTGTTCAGTTGTTTTGTTTTCAGCCAGTATGAGGTTGACTGATACGCTGAAATGGCATCATCTACCAGCTTTTGATCTGTACTTTTTAATAACTTTTCGTTGTAATATAATTTAAATTCAGGTGCTAAATCACTTTTCTCAAGTTCTAAAGAATATTGTTTTGCCTTCTTTACAGGGGAAATAATGGTTAAACGATCGTCTTTTACAAATCCAAGATCCTGATAAGTAGCGATATAAGCTTTGGGCTGAAATTCTTTTGTAAAGACGTCCTGCCCTAAGAATTTTGACTGATAACTGAAATTAAGCAATCCGAAAAGGGTTGGCATGACATCAATCTGAGACATCAGTTTATCAAACTTTTGAGGCTGAATAAATCCTTCAGAAAAAATCATCGCAGGAATTCTGTATTTATCCATAGGAAGCTCTGTTTTTCCTGCACTGGAGGCACAATGGTCTGCAATAATAACAAAAACGGTATTTTTATACCACTCCTGCTTTTTAGCCATATCAAAGAAGAGCTTCAGGGAATAGTCTGTATACTTTACCCCTCCTTCACGGGATTTTGATGTTCCGGGGATATCAATTCTTCCATCAGGATAAGTAAATGGTCTATGGTTAGAAACGGTCATCCAGTGATTAAAGAATGGCTTTCCTGATTTTGCTTCCGCATTCATTACCTGAATTGCTTTTCTGGCCATATCTTCGTCAGCAACTCCCCAAACATTGGCAAAAGTAATTTCTTCAGGCTTAAAGTTATTTCTGTCAACAATTCCATAGCCATTTCCTCCAAAGAAGTCCTGCATATTGTCAAAATAGCTGTATCCACCATATAGAAATTTAACATCGTAGCCTTTAGATTTAAAAACACTTCCCGTGGTGAATTTATTTTTGTTGTCGTTTCTTTTTATAATACTTTCTCCGGCAGTAGGAGGGATACAAAGGGTTAAAGCTTCTAAACCGCGTACCGTTCTGTTTCCTGTAGCATACAGGTTAGTGAGCATCAAAGATTTATTAGCCAGACTATCCAGGAACGGAGTGATTTTTTGAGTATTTCCATAATGTTCCATAAAATCAGCCGAAAGACTTTCAATAGAAATTAAAACAACGTTTTTCTTTACTTCAGGTTGTTCGGCCACAATATTTCTGGACAATGTCTGTTGTGGGTATTGGCTCAGGAAATTCTTTTCAGCCTGCTGTTGATTGATCTGTGAGTAAAACTGGAAATAATCAAGTTCATTATGAGTGAAAGCCCAGTAGAACTTAGGAAGTCCGTTGGCTTCAATTTCGTCGGCAAAAACATTGTCGGATTTAAGCTGCATTAGCGACGGGATGGCTAGTGAGCTTAAAGCGCAAAGAACTATAAAGGTACCTAGTAAAACCATCTTTTGCTTAAAATCAGGTAACTCCAGTAGCTCATCTTTTGTCTTTTTATAGATAAACCACGTGATGGCCAGGGTAACAATCATTATTCCTGAGAATAGAGGAACAACAGGATAGCTTTCCATTATATTTCCTATGACCTCGTTGGTGTAGATCAGATAATCTACGGCAATAAAGTTATAACGTACTCCAAATTCATTGTAGAAAAAATATTCGCTGACTCCATTAAAGATGATGACAAGAACATATAAGAGTAGTGTGATAAAATATAAAACATTACGGATTTTTATTCTTTGCGTAGGTAAAAAGAGCATTAATCCAAAGAAAAAAGTTTTAATTCCTACAAATGCAAGCGCTATTTCTGTAACTGAACCTCCGTATTGTTTGAAGATATTATTAGGAATCAGCCATATATACAGGAAGAATAACACCAAAGCCCCGAATATAATATAACCATAAGGTTTTTTATATTTCGAATTGGAAAGAAACAAAAAATAAAGGGCAAGGATGGTACTGGCCAGTACAAAAACGAAAATGTCATTAACAAGGCCTACCAGTAATACTTTTATGACTTCGAAAAATTCGAAGCTAGCGGTGGTAATGGGGTGAAAAAAGAATACTGTTCTTATTATCAATGAAATAAGAAGATAAAAGATTCCCAGATACAGGAAAGGTTTTATTTTTTTTAGAAACATGTATGAACTGTCTATATTAGTTTACACAAAGATAGTTTTTGTGTACAAATTTTAACATATAAAAAGCAAAACATCCTGTTTATTAGTAAGAAATTATAAATTTTTGGATTGTAAAAGTTGAGCAGTTCGTTTTGATATTGTGATTTTGAATGGCTATAAAAAAATAAAAGACTGCCTCATCGTAGAGACAGCCCCGGTGTATTGTTAAAATCTGATCAAAAATTAAGAATGGCCGAAACCGATGTTCCCTTTTTTGTCAGATAATTTTTTTTTAAAATCAATCATTCTTAAAGCTGTTACAGCCGCTTCTACACCTTTGTTTCCAAGATCTCCGCCGCTTCTTGCAATAGATTGTTCTTTAGTGTCATCCGTCAATACGCAGAAGATCGTAGGGGTATCGGTCATGATATTACAATCTTTGATTCCTTGTGCTACTGCTGAGCATACATAGTCAAAATGAGGTGTTTCCCCACGGATGACACACCCGATAGAAATTACCGCATCAAATTTTCTTTCTTTGCAAAGCTGCATACTTGCATAGCTTAATTCAAAAGCTCCCGGAACCGGAAAAAGTTTAATATTTTCAGATTTTACTCCTTCTTTTTCAAGAATTTCCAGAGCTGCATCACGAAGATTGTATGTTACAAAATCATTCCACTCAGAAAAAACAATGCCGATAGAAAAATCTTCGGCATTGGTTATATGAAGTGGCTTGTAATCGGAAAGATTAACTGTTGCCATTTTTTAATAATATTTAGTCATTTCAATATAAGAGTCAGACATTCCGTTGTCGTAGTCCTGATATTTCTCGTCAATTGTTGCAAAGTATTTTTTAGCCTCTGCATTCTTCTTTAATCCTAATGCTACAATACCTGCTTTTCTTGTGAAAAAGTATTTAGTATAAGGGTCATCAGAAGCATTTGTAGCTTTATCCAGTAAAGTCAAAGCCTCATCATTTTTATTAAGTCCTGATTTAGCATCTGCCATAGCTCCGTATTTCATCGCTACCAACGTTTTGTTATCAGAAGAAAACTTATCTAAAAGGTCATAAGCTTCCTGGAATTTTCCTTCTTTAAACTTCAATAAACCAGCGTTATAAGCTGAAAGCTGACCAACACTTGTTGCTGAATAATCGTTATATGTACCAACAAAACCAGGGTTTGCAGCAGATTTACCTCCTAAAGCTTCTTTATCTTTTCCTTGTCCAAGGTTTTTCTGAGCAGCAAGGAAACTTTTTACAGCTTCGGCATTTTTAGGAGCAACTACAAATTGCTTATATCCGAAGAATCCTAAAACTCCTAACACTAAAACTCCAAATGCAATACCTAAAGGCTTTGAATATTTTTCAAGAAATCTTTCAGTATTTAAAGCCTCTCTGTCAAGGTCTTTAAAAAACTCAACCGTTTCTTTACCTTCTTGCTCGTTTTGAGCGTTCTTTCCCAATTTTGCCATAAGTTTTTAAAAATTGAATTGCAAATTTAATTGTTTCTGAATGATTTACAAAATACTTTTAGAGCATTGTTCTGTAAATCTTATGATTTATTAAATATAAATATGAAAAATGCCTCGAAAACACAGTTCCCGAGGCATTATTTTTTATTTGTACAGACTAATATTCTAAGATATGGTAAACTTCCGCACCGAATTTTTTCAGTCTTTCCTCTCCATGCAATCCTTTCAGGCCAATTAAGAAACTAAATTGAGAAACGACAGCACCTTGTTTTTCTACAAGTTTGGCTGCTGCTTCCGTAGTTCCTCCGGTTGCCAGAAGATCATCATGAATCAAAATTCTTTGTCCTTTTTTAATCTGCCCTTCACGGGTCTCAATGATAGCGCTTCCATATTCCAGATCATAGCTTTCCGAAATGATAGGAGGAGGAAGCTTTCCTGCTTTTCTGATCAGGATGAAAGGAACTTCTAAAGCAACTGCAATAGCAATTCCAAAAAGATATCCACGGCTTTCTATTCCACAGACTGCATCTACTTTACCTTTGCTGTTGGCAGCAAGGTCTGCTATTACGTCTTCGTAAAGCTTAGGGTCTAAAAAAATAGGTGAAATATCCTTAAATTGTATTCCGGGAATCGGAAAATCAGGGATGTTCTCAATTGTTTCTTCCAGTTTTTTGATCAGTTCTGCTGAAGCCATTTATGGGTTTATTTTATAGCTGGAAATTTTCCAGTCTCCGTTTACATTTTTAAGTCCAAAAGTCACTTTCAAAGAAGTTGTCTTTCCTGTCTTGTCTGTCACATCATAGGTTGCATTTACGCTGGCTCCATTTGCATTGCTGGCGCTTGTTGTAATGTTCTTTACACTTACATTTTTTACAGCTCCAAAACCAGAGTTAGGGTTCGAGAAAGACTCATAGCTTCCCCAGTTAGGATTGTTGGATGTTTCATAAGCCGCCTTTAGATTTTGAGAGCTTACGCTATTCAAAAACTTACTTACTGTATTTTTTGGGTCAGTAGCCGGCTGTTTTGGTGCAGCAGGTGTTGAAGGTGTTGTCGTTGCTCCCGGCTCTGTAGTGGTGGCAGGTGTTGTAACAGATGGATTGTTTGGATCTACCACTGCACTTGGCTGTTGTGATACAGCTGTACTATCCGTTTTTGGAATTACAGGAACTTTAAGAGCTGCAGCATTTACATCAAGACCGATTTTTGACATTTTGAAAGTTTTAGCTGTTGTCTTTACAGAAACTGTAATGTCAATTTTATTATCGACCACTTTTGAAGCAGGAATTGACGAAAATTTCAGGTTGAATCCTTTGAAGTTGTTGTCTTGCATCAGGTTTTTAGCCGTAGAAAGTCTTACGCCATTGCTGAAAACTTCTAAGGTCGCTTCAAGGCCTGCTCCTGTAAATGATACCGGATTTCCTGCGGCATCTACAAGTCTTGGAATAATCTGAATGGCCGTCGGTGCACCACTTCCATCATCTCCCGTAGGTTGTGTAATAATGCTTATTGATCCCGCTTTTACATCATTAGGATCACTTTCTTTAGCTTTATCATCCCCGAAGATATTCATTTCTCCAAGTGATGGGGGAGCGGTACTGGCCCATTCAATTCCATTTTTCTGAGCAACTTCGTCAGCCAGGCTAAGGATCTCAGGAACTTTTTTCCCATTGATCAGCTTTCCAAGGGCTTTTAGCTCGTTTATATCACCATCAGCTTCTACGCCAAATGTTTTAAGGATGTAAAGAGCCTCATTAAACTTAATCTGCTTAATGGTTGACAGGCTGGAAGTCATATCGTTGATACTTGACTGCAGCGTTTTAGTATTCGTAGCATCTACATGATCCTTCTTACATGCTGTGAAAAGCAGAAGAGTGAAAACAAGTAGAAAAGAAAACTTTTTCATTTTTATTTGGTTTGTTGCAAATTTACTAAAACCTTTATTAATAGTAGATTTTTATTTTTTGTTTTGTTTTTCCTGCAAATTGCCCTTGAAGAAACTGCTAAAGATGGTCTGCATATTAGGGAATGAAGGTTCTTTCCAATAAGGTGTTTTGTAGTTACTAGTATCTTTATCAAACTTTACCTTTTCAGTATCATTGTCATTATTGAAACTAAATTCTGTAGGGTAAAAATTAGTATACACCGTTATCTGATTATAATTGGATTCGCTTTTATGCTTAAGTTTTACAAAAATAAGCTCATTATATTCCAGAAAATCCTTCAATGTTTTTTCTGATCCTTTTTCAAAGGACATGTTTAGTATGTTTTTTATATCATAAAATCGATATCCAAAGAATGAAAATTCTTTTTCCTTAAGGATACCGTCCGTGACTTCGATCTGATCTTTTCGGTCTCCTTTTAATTCTTTAATAAGATTTCTTTTCGTTTTATATTCTTCCGGATTTCCCACATTTTTAAGCTTTGGTATTTGGAGGGAGTTGCCATAATCCCAAGATGAAGTCTCTTTTTTCTCATTTTTAGGTTCTGCAATTCTAAAAACTCTGTATTGTTCGACATTGGTGCTTTTCAGTCTTTTGGTTTTATTATCAAAAATATAGGTGACAATTCCGTCAGCGTAACTATTCACTTTATTGTTTACGGTGACGTAAGCATTGAAATTTCCTTTAATAAAAATATACTTCGCGGGTTTGCTATTTTTGATGATTATGGTTTCAATTTCCTTCACTTGATCATTGAGCTTAATGACTGGTTGATCAAAGTCGGAATATGATAATGTGGCAACCGGAAAATTATTATACACCAGCTGGAAATTTTCCTGTACCGGAGATATTGCCTGTTTGTCAATCTTTCCATCAATATCAGAATAGGCCAGTATATTACCATCTTTTCCAAATACTGAAACTCTTGGAAGAGGCTGATTGGTTTTTTCGGAAACAAACGTGATGGTTTGAGCCTGAATACAGCTGAATAAAAATATAAATAATGAGTAAAGGACAAATTTTGTTTTCATAATTAGAATTTGTTTTTGTGAGTGCCCTCATTATAGAGCCGCATAAAACACAGAATAGTTGCCTGCTGACTGACTGATACGCATAAAAAAAGACTGATCGTTTTAACAATCAGTCTTTTATCATTTTATTTTGTTACAAGTCCTTAGAAAGGATACTCATAAATTTCAGATTCGTGTAAGAATGGGTTTCCTGTAGGAATCAACTTCAGTTTAGATAAAGCGGAAAGTACAGTAAACATAAATAATCCGATTACGAATAATAAAGCTCCCAAGATCAGGATGAATACTTCCGGAGTGTTCCAGTAAGGTCCTACCGTTCCCGGCATTACCATATTGAAATAATCCAAAATGTGTCCTAAGATAACCACTACTGCCATTGTTGTAACAACTTTGTAGTTTCTCTTGATGCTGCTACTTACTAATACCAATAAAGGTAATAAGAAGTTGACGATCAACATTGGTAAGAATGTAGTCCCATAGTGTTGGAATCTTCCAAAGAAGTAGTTAACCTCTTCCGGAACGTTTGCATACCAATAAAGCATGAACTGAGCGAACCATGTATATGTCCAAAGCATACTTGTAGCGAAAAGGAAAACTCCTAAATCGTGTAAGTGATTATCATTGAACTGAGGAAGGAATCCGTTTTTCTTAAGATATACACTTAGTAAAATGATGACAGCAATACCACTTGAAAGGCAGCTAACCATTGAATACCAGATATACATTGTAGAGTACCAGTGAGGGTCAATAGACATCAACCAATCCCAAGCCCAAGCTGCAGAAGCAAATCCGAAGAATGCGATATATCCTACTGCCCATCTGTAAAGGAATTGATATTCTACTTTTGATTTTGTCTCGTCTACTTTTTTAGACTGAGCTTTCAGTTTCCAAGCGAAGAAAGAAGCACCCAATACATAGATGAACGTTCTGATTGCATAGAAAGGAATATTCAGGAATCTTTTCTTTTCGAATAAGATCACGTCAAAATGAGCAGAGTTAGGATCTGTCAAATCCGGATCCATCCAGTGGAAAAGGTGTCCTTGGTGGAAGATATTTAAAAGCATTAAGATGATCAAAATAGCTCCTCCGTATGGAATATAAGAAGCAATAGCTTCCATTACTCTTGTAATAATAATTGGCCAACCTGCATGTGCAGCGTGTTGAATACAATAGAAGAATAAAACAGCGCAACTTACTCCGAAGAAAAATACAGCTACAAAATGTATTGCCGCTAAAGGCTGATTGTGGATCTGCAGAGTAGCGTGCTCAAGGTGAGCAGCATGATCTTGAGGTCCTATCATTTCACTTGAGTGCGTAGGTGCATTATGACCGGAAGCATGAACAGCTTCCATCATTTGTTCAATCTTCTCAGTAGAAATTCCTTTGTTCATAAAGAAACCAATACCAAATAGCACTAAACCTGCAACAAGAAGTATTAAAGAAGTTGATTTTAATTTTGGTGAAAAACTATACATTTCTTTTCTTATTTTTTAGTTTCAGTAGTAGTTTCAGGTTTTGCTTCAGTTGTAGCCGCCGCCGCTGGTGCTGCTGCTCCTTTTTTGAAAGCACTCATTACATACATTGCAACTCTCCATCTGTCTCCAGCGTTTAGTTGCCCTGCATAAGATCCCATCGCATTTCTACCGTTTGTTAATACATAATGAACAGATCCTACAGTAATTTCTCTATCAGCATAGTTTGGCACTCCGGAGAATGCTCCACTTTGTACGATAGGTCCCTGTCCATCACCTCCTGTTCCGTGACATGCAGCACAAGTGTGATCAAACAATACTTTACCTCTTTCAAGATCCTTAGCTGCATTAGCTGGGTTTAGAGGAGATACTGTAAGTTTTTTAGAAGCATCATACCCAGCGTTGTACTCGTCAACATTCTTAGGTAATAAACTTTCTTCAAAAACACCGTCTTTATTCTGAGGAACCGATCCTTCTACTGGAGAAAGACCTGTTGCACCATTATTTTTAACAAAAGCAGGAATTTCATTTTCATGATCTGAATAAGCGTCCTGAGCTTTCATCAATGGATCATAAGCTACCGGAAAATACATATCCGGGAAATATACCAACGGAGTATTCTCCTTTGGTCCGCAAGAGTTAAGTAAAACTGTTGTTAAACCTAAAACTGCTGTAATTTTTAATACATTCTTTTTCATTTTAAGCATCTTTAACAGTTATTTCTTCAACTCCAGTTTCAATAAGCAACTGTTTTACAGATTCTACATCTTCAGTTACAAATTCCATCATGAATTTATCATCAGTAGTTCTCGGATCCGGGTTCTGAGCTGGAGCTCCTGGATACATTTTGTTTCTAACCAAGAAAGTTAAAGACATCATGTGAGCTGCACAGAATACCATTAATTCGAACATTGGAACTACGAATGCCGGCATATTGTGTGCCCAGTCAAAAGCTGGTTTACCACCAATATTCTGTGGCCAGTCATGGTTCATTACATACCAGGTAACCGTAGCACCAATAGTAACACCATAAAGAGCATATAAGAATGCGGCATCAGAAATTCTTGTTTTCTTTAACCCTAAAGCTTTGTCTAGTCCGTGAACCGGAAACGGAGTATAAACCTCGTTTATTGCGATTCCTTTATCGTTGAATGCTTTAACGCCGTTCATTAAATCGTCGTCGTCAGCATAAAGTCCGTATACAATTTTAGTGGTGCTCATCTCCTTCTTTTGCTTTATAAGTTTCACCTGAGATTTTCAAAATCGATTTTAATTCAGCCTGTGCAATTACAGGGAATGTTCTTGCATATAATAAGAATAATACAGAGAAGAATCCGATAGTTCCTAAGTATACACCCACATCAATGATCGTTGGCTTAAACATGGTCCATGATCCTGGTAAGTAGTCTCTTGAAAGGTTGATAACGATGATATCAAAACGCTCAAACCACATACCGATGTTGATAATCAATGCAACAATAAATGTCCAGATAATGTTCGTTCTTGCTCTTTTGAACCAGAATGAAGCAGGAACCACAAGGTTACAGATGATCAATGACCAGAATGCCCACCAGTAAGGTCCTACAGCAGCACCCGGAGAAAGATATGTGAAATCTTCAAATCTGGATCCTGAGTACCATCCGATGAAATATTCAGTTGCATAAGCTACAGTTACCATACCACCTGTAAGAACGATTACGATGTTCATAATTTCGATATGATACATTGTGATGTATTCTTCTAAGTGACATACTTTTCTAGCGATTAACAATAGTGTTTGTACCATTGCAAATCCTGAGAAGATTGCTCCTGCAACGAAGTAAGGAGGATAGATCGTAGAGTGCCATCCTTTAATTACTGAAGTTGCGAAGTCAAAAGATACGGTAGTGTGTACTGAGAATACAAGCGGAGTTGCTAAACCTGCAAGAACCAAAGAAAGTTCTTCGAATCTTTGCCAGTGTTTTGCTTTACCACCCCAACCGAATGCTAAGAATGTATAAATTTTCTTCGTCCAAGGAGTTTTAGCTCTATCTCTGATCATTGCAAAGTCAGGGATTAGTCCCATAAACCAGAATACAGTTGATACTGAGAAATACGTAGAGATTGCAAATACGTCCCAAAGTAGAGGAGAGTTGAAGTTCCCCCAAAGAGAACCGAATTGGTTTGGTAAAGGGAATACCCAGTATCCAACCCAAACTCTACCCATGTGAATTACAGGGAAGATTGCCGCCTGTACAACCGCAAAGATCGTCATCGCCTCTGCTGATCTGTTTACAGACATTCTCCATCTCTGTCTAAATAATAATAATACTGCTGAGATTAGGGTCCCGGCGTGACCGATACCTACCCACCATACGAAGTTGGTAATATCCCAACCCCAGTTAATAGTTCTGTTAAGCCCCCATGCTCCAATACCTGTCCCGATAGTGTAAGCGATACAGCCGAATCCATAGAGGAATAGAACTAGTGCAGCATATAATGAGATCCACCATAATTTACCTGCTCTTTCTTCGATAGGTCGTGCAATATCTTCTGTGATATCGTGATAAGTTTTGTGACCAATAATTAGAGGTTCCCTTATCGGAGCTTCGTAATGTCCTGACATTTTTTACCTATTTATTATTTAAACTTTATTTTTCTACTCTGTTTCTTACTTTAGTGTGATAGAACACGTTTGGTTTTGTTCCGATCTCCTCTAGTAAATAATATCTTCTGTTGCTAGAATACAATTCTCTAACTTCAGACTCTTTATCATTCATGTCCCCGAAAGTCATTGCTCCAGTAGAACAAGCAGCAGCACAAGCACAAGAGTTTTTGAACTCAGCATCTGTTACTTTTCTGTTGTCTCTCTTCGCTGCCAAAATAGTAGCCTGAGTTTCTTGGATACACATTGAACATTTCTCCATTACCCCTCTAGTTCTTACAACTACATCAGGGTTAAGTACCATTCTTCCTAAATCGTTGTTCATGTTGAAGTCGAACTTATCGTTTAGGTTATACGTAAACCAGTTGAAACGTCTTACTTTGTACGGACAGTTGTTTGCACAATATCTTGTACCGATACATCTGTTGTAAGCCATATGGTTTTGACCTTGCTTACCATGTGAAGTAGCCGCTACAGGACATACAGTTTCACAAGGAGCGTGGTTACAGTGCTGACACATTACTGGTTGGAAGATTACATCCGGGTTGTCCGCAGGGTGGTTTAATGCACCTCCGTCTCCGAAAGCAGTACCATACAATTCAGGTACAGCCATTCCTTCTTTCAATCCTTCGTATACTTCTACTTTCTGTCTTGAAGAATAGTAACGGTCAATTCTTAACCAATACATATCTCTGGACATTCTTACCTCTTCTTTACCTACTACAGGAACGTTGTTTTCAGCCTGACAAGCAATTACACAAGCTCCACAACCTGTACAAGAGTTCAGGTCAATAGATAAGTTGAAGTGAGGACCATCTGTATCATCAAAAGCATCCCATAAATCGATTTTTCTCGCTGGAAGTGCTCCACTGATTGTGTGGTACTCCAAAGGCTTGTTCCATCCTTTGTGTTCGTCATCGAAAGGTACGTTGATAAATTCTGCTAAAGGAACTTCCTTCGCAATTTCGTAACGACCCATTAAAGTATTCTGAAGCTGGATACCTGCAAATTCGTGGTCTTCTCCTGTTTTCTCGATTTTAACACCTGAAAGAACAAGGTTAGAACCATCAAATAAAGGATAAGCATTTACTCCTGTATCAGCAGTAGCTCCTGAGTTCTTTTTACCATAACCAAGAGCAAGACCTACAGATCCTTCTGCCTGACCAGGTTGAATAAATACAGGAACATCTTTTATTGTTACTCCGTTTACAGTAAGGTTTACAATAGAACCATCTAATTGCATTCTTGCGTTAAGATCGTTGTCTATTGCAAATTTCTCTGCATCTTTAGGAGAAATTGTTAAGTAGTTATCCCAAGACATTCTTGTCAATGGATCTGGTAATTCCTGCAACCAAGGATTGTTTGCCTGTGTACCATCTCCCATCGAAGTCTTAGTATATAGCACTAATTCTAATTCTGAAGGTTTGAAGTTTCCTAATTCAGCAACGGCCTGTGCAGCATTTCCACCTGCATAAGATAATGTTGTTGAATTGGTAGATGCATTGATACCATTATATAATGCTTTGTTGAAAGATGTACCTCCTAAAATAGAAGCTGAATTAGCTTTTAAATAATCGTAGTAATTATTAGCAGCATTATTCTTTCCATTCTTCCATACCAATAGAGACTCTTCAATCTGTCTTGACTTGTAGATCTTCTGGATCGTAGGCTGCATCAATGAATATACTCCAGTCTGTGGTTCGATATCTCCCCAAGACTCCAGCCAGTTGGCAACAGGAATTACAGCTTTCGCTGCTTTGTACATTTCATTTTTCTTATCAGCTACAGCAACTACATAAGGAACTTTAGATAAAGATTTTTTGAAATCTTCTCCTTTAGGGTGAGAGTAGATAGGGTCTACATTGTTAGTAATTAATACACCAACTTGTCCACCGTTTACCCATCCTAAGAATTCCTGATATCTTGCACCGTTAAACTCTTTTAAGAAGTTTGCTTTACCTGTGAAAGCAACGGATGCTAATTTTTGATTGATTAAGTGAGCTAAAACCTGTGCTCCTTTGGAACCGTCAGCTAAAACAACAGCTTTGCTGCCTTTTGCTTTCAATTCGTTAGCAATTTCAGTAGCTGTCTTATCAGAAGTACCACCACCTACGATTGCGTTATAAACTTCAACTAATGTTTTGTTTACTGCACTTGGTTTTAATCTGTATCTTGAGTCAGCGTTAGCTCCAGTCAATGACATGTTAGACTCCACCTGAATGTGTCTCAACATGTTTGGACCTGGCTTTCTCGCTGCTGCATAAGATGTTTCTAAGCTTGAAGCATTATAATCTCCTAAGAAATCAGCCTGGAAAGAAACCACCAATTCAGAACCTTTAAGGTCATAGATTGGTAATGCTCTTTGTCCGAATACTTCCTGAGCTGCATCTAGCGCTGCTGAATAAGGGAAAGCATCATAAGTTACTAATTCTGCTGTAGGATATTTAGCTTTAAATTCAGCAAATAACTTTTTGAAAGTTGGTGAAGCAAAAGAGTGTGACAAAAGCACAATCTTTTTACCTGACGCTTTAGCTTCGTCTAAACCTTTAAGAACAAAACTGTCTACTTTATCGAAAGTTTCATCCTTACCATCCAGCTTAGGCTGCTTCACTTTATCATTATCATAAAGAGAAAGTACACTTGCCTGAGCTCTTGCGTTAGTTTTACCTAAATCACCAGCAACTGGGTTCGGATCAATTTTGATAGGTCTTCCTTCACGGGTTTTTACTAAAACGCTAGCGAAATCAAAACCATCAAAATAAGTTGAAGCGTAATAATTAGGAACCCCCGGGATAATATCATGTGGTTTTACCACATAAGGAATTGTCTTGATTACGGGAGCTTCGCAGGCAGCTAATGTTACTGCTGCTGTTGAGAATCCTAGTAATTTCAGGAAATCTCTTCTTGAAGTACTTGATCCGTTTTGCTCAGCATCTCCAAGGAAATCTTCTACCGGAATTTCTTCCTGAAACTCTTTTTGAGCCAGCTTATTATTTAAAGCCGGATCTTTAAGTTCATGAATACTTCTGAATTGTATTTTGTTTGAAGCCATTTATACTTCTAATTTTTTAGTTATTAATAATGACATTTACCACACTCAAGACCTCCAATTGCAGCTACAGTGATCTTACCTCCATCCTGAGGATATTGTTTTTTCAACTTGTCATGTAGATTTTTGAAGTACTCTTTATTATAACCGTTGTTCATATCAACCTCAGTAGTTCTGTGACATTCGATACACCATCCCATGGTAAAGTCGTTAGCCATTTGAACAACATTCATTGTATCAATTTTTCCGTGACAAGCTTTACATACAACATCAATTTTGTTGTTTGGATTCTTTTTGTTGAAAGAATTGATGATTGCTTGTTCACCAGCAACTACGTGTTGAGAGTGATTGAAGTAAACGAAATCCGGCATGTTGTGGATTCTTGTCCATTCAACCGGTTGTGTTTTTCCTGTGTACTGTTGTTTTGCAGGATCCCAACCTGTTGCAGCGTAGATCTTCTGGATTTCTCCATCATAGAAAGCCTTGTCTTTTCCTGGTTCCATGTAGTGATCTGCGTTGTATTCAGAGATTGTTCTGTGACAGTTCATACAAACGTTCATAGAAGGGATCTCAGATACTTTTCCGTATTTAGCACTAGAGTGACATAATTGACAATCAATTTTTTGTTCTCCGGCGTGGATTTTGTGTGAGAAGTAGATAGGTTGTTCAGGTTTGTACCCTTTGTAAACCCCGATCCACATTAACCAGTTCCATACTCCGTAAGCAGCTAAAATAGCAAGAATAGCTATTACCGCTTTACCTACATAATGGAACTTCTCATACATTTCCTTGAATGAGCGAACTCTTGTTTCATTAAGACCTGCTAATTCTTCAGACTGACCTAGTTTTACCAGTTGTCTTAATTTAAGTAAGATCCAAACTAATAAACCTGCGATCGCTAAAAGAGAAATGATGACAATGTTTGTAGTAGTTTTGTCTGCTGGTGCTGCCGCAGTAGCGTCAGTTGCAGTTTTGGCTTCCGTTTTTTTCTCTTCCGGAGCCGGAGGATTAGTAGTGAAAGCTAAAATGTCATCAATATCCTTCTCTGTAAGATTAGGAAACTGCAACATTTCAGTTTTATTATACTTTTCAAAAATTTCATTGGCGTATTTATCCCCAGAAGCTCTTAAAGCTTTATTGTCTTTGATCCACTTGTGAAGCCAATCTTTGTCTACACCACCTTCTGTCTTTACACGTTCTACGACCCCCTTTAATGGTGGTCCAATCACCTGTTTGTCCAGCGCGTGACATGCAGTACAATTCGCTTTGAAAAGTTTCTCTCCGTTTTTAGGATCGCCGTCTTGCCCGTAAAATGAAGCACTGGTTGATAGCAATAAGCCTATTGCGATCAACGTTTTTTTATAATGCTTTCTCCAACTAATCATTTAAATTATCTTATGTTAGTAAAATATTGAACATATCAATCCCGCAAAAATAATATTTTTAACAGAAATTTAACGGCAAAGGGAAAGGGGAAAATATCATTTACGTTTAATTTGTATTGATTCTAAATAACTGGTTTGGTATAGTTTTTTAATTTGTATAAATTTGCGGAAACAAGTTTAAATGAGAAATTTGATCAAAATATTTTCGATATTATCATTATTTGGTTTTTATAGTATTGAAGCACAGCAGGTTGTTAAAAAAGATACCCTTTCGGGAACGGAGCTTGTCATTACGATGGATTCCAAAATAAGTGCAGCTTTGGAAGGTGTCGAAGGGAAATGTTCTAAAGTAGTCAACAATAATCCATCTCGGGATTATGGAAATAATGATAGTGGAATTTCTACAGGAGGGATTGTAAAACCTCCCAAAATCTATGTGCCGAATAGGGAACTTACCAATGCCGAAATTTGTAAGAAAAATCCGAGAATTTTAGGATATAAAATTCAGATTACAACGGTAAAAAGTAATGAAGAAGCCAATGAAGTGAAATCATATTTCAGAAAAAGATTCCCGAATCTTAAGGTAGAAACGGATGCATCTTTAAGACCTAATTATAAAATTTTAGCGGGAAGTTATTTCACAAAACAAAGTGCTGCCGCTGATCTTTCGAAAATCAGAGAATACTTTAAATCTTCAGTTGCCGTGCAATACAGAATTTTTTGCGCAGAAGCAAAATAAGATTAACTGATCTAATGAATATAAAAAAGAGCTGAGAATTTTCTCAGCTCTTTTTATTTATAATAATTTTCCAGAAACCAGAAGAATTCTGACATTCTGAACCAGTTGTTGGCGAGGAGATAGATGAATAGTACACTTATTGTCACTGTTAAAAAGGATAAGATTTTAGGTGATGATCCATAAGCATATAATAGCCATCCTATAAGTAATGGATACACGAAAACAAAATGCCCCCCATAAATGTAAGAGGTGTGTAATCCGAATCTCATAACACAATGGATAATGATGTCAATGAAAAAAGAAAGCATAACAATCTGTACCCATTTATTTTTGAAATTTTTAATATAACTCCAACTTATCAGGATTAAAATGGTACCGACAAATATATAAGGAAATATAGATGTGTACAGGTCCATATATAAGGCCTTGAAATTAAATCCTTTCATATTGTGTTTGTCTGAGATGATAAAGCTTGGAAATAAAATATTACCCCCAAAAAAGAAAGAAAGGATCATGTCCCAGGTTGGCATAGATTCTACATTGGAAAACTTTTCATACTGTTGATTGGTTTTGGAAAAGATGGCTTGATATTTAAAATCAATTCTGTTTAAATAAAGTAATACATAGCAGATGACAGCAATTATTACCCTTACAGCAGCGCTTCCGATTTTTTTCCAGTTTTTAAAAAGATTTTTTTCAAAAAGCAGTGGTATGAAAACTTTGACAAAGTTGGTTATGGTAAGTCCTCCAATGGTAATCCCTGCCAGTGACAATGCTAGGGCCGATGTTTTTTCTTCTTTTTTTAGTTGTATTGCTGCATAGTGATTGTACAATGATAACAAGAATAGAGTATATGTGAAGTTTTCAGGAGTAAAAGACAATATAATATTGGTTGAAAACATGCCGAAAAAAAGGACAAGCAATAGACTCAGTGGGAGAGGGAGATTAATGATATTCTTAAGATATTTAAAAACCTGTAGGATGTTGAGACTAATAATGATATTACTTAGCCAGGCTAATGTCAGTCTGAAGCCGGCGTCCATTTTTCCACCAGAAATAAATAAAGCAAATTCTCTTACCCAATTAAAGAAATAATAGGATAAAGGATGTCGTTCGAAACTTCCTCCGGTCATTAAAATAGATTTGTTGTCAAAACTGAAATAAGCATCCCATGGAATTCTATTATCAAAAATGATTCTATAATGGATAGCAATGTAGGATCCCAGAACTCCATAGCAGGTAATGAAAAATAAGAAAACAGCCAGCTCTGTAAAGGAAGATGGGAAAACCAGCTTTAAAAAATTAATGAATTTTGTTTTGATAAAATACACAGGTCATATTTTTTGCAAAAGTAAAATAAAAACCACCAAATCTGGTGGTTTTAGAAAGATTGTATAACGATGATATTATTGTTTGATTATTTTTTCTGTAGTAGAAGTTCCGTCAGAGAAATCTACTTTTACCAGATAGTTTCCTTTTGGAAGTGTAGAAATGTCAACATTTCCGGAATTTGTTTTAAGTATTTTTCCAGACATATCCACTACTGATGTTGTTTTGATTTTTTTATCAGTTTTAATGTTGATCTCTCCTTTTGTAGGATTAGGATAAAAGGCTGTACTTGATTTTGCTTTAGAAGTTTCATTCGTAGCAAGAGTTCCCTGAGTTGTAATTTTTACATCATCTAACATGAACATATATTTGTCTGCAGACATATATTGGAATCCTACTTTTACAGTTTGTCCTGCATAGGTATCCAGGTTAATTGTAACCTGCTGCCAGGCTGCATAAGGTGCAGTGGAAGTTGCCGGTGAAGAAACGATAGTAAAGTTGGCTGCAGTGGTAGGATTTCCGGTTCCTGTATAAACACCTACTTTATAGCTTTCTGCAAAATTTGGAGATAATGCCTTTACCCAGAAAGTTAAAACATTGGAGCTTGTTCCTAAAGTGACTGCCGGAGTTATTAACCAGTCATTATTAGCAGTAACAACACCAGCAGGAATTCCGGCCCATGAAGCTGCATATTTCTGACCACCATGAGGGTTGAAATTTCGAACTTCGTCGTCGGCTGCGGTAGAAGTATCATTATTGGTAGCATTACTTGCGGACGGGTTGAAGATCTGGAAAGCCATCTTCTGCCCGGCATTTGTCCAGTTTGCGGACCAGGATGGAGATGCTGTACCGCCAATTACAGGCCCTCCGCCCGTGTAAGTGTTCAAATTATCCAGATCTAGTGTAGACCAACTACCAAAACTATTAATAGTAAAATTGGTATAAGATTCGAAGCCCTCGTCGAGCAAAACTGTTTGAGAATGCGCTGCTATTCCCAAGACTAAACTTAAAGAAAGTATAATTTTTTTCATATCGAATATTTTACTAAATGTAGTGAAATATTCGATATGTTGCTTGTAAATCAGATGTTTATATTAAATTTTAACATTTGTCAAGAGCTGCAGGATAGGGTGGAGCATCCGGCAATATCATCATAACCGGAGGGGCGCTTAGAGGAAAACTCAGAGAATAGTTCCTGATATGGATTCTCCAGAGCTTGAGTCAGCTTTTCCAGCATAGTTGTTTTACCATGAGTAATTTCCTCTATGCATTCATAAAGTAAATAATTTCTGAGAATGAACTTTGGATTTGTTTTTTTCATTATTGCCAAAGAATCTTCTTTTGAAATAGCATTTAATTTCAATCTCGATTCATAAGTTTTAATGAAATCCTGAATTTTTTTTAGTTTTTCTTCATTTAGGGTAATGTAAGATACATTCTTAAAAAGTTCCTGTATGTCTGCCTCAGGGGTTGTTTTTTCAAGAATATTAAAAAATAAGGTATAGTCTAACTGTAATTCCTGCATTAAACCTTGCCAGTTAGTGAAAAATTCTTCATCTTCTTTTAAAAGTTCATCAAACCCGAACTTTCTGCAAAGCATATTGTCATGAGTCTTCCAGAAATAAGTTCCAAAGTTGTTTAAGGTATTTTCCAGGAACTTTTCATCTTTTATTAATGGATGAAGAGCATTGGCGAGCTGCCAGAGGTTCCATTGTGCAATTTGTCCCTGTTTTCCAAAGGCATATCTTCTTCCCGGAAGATCTGTTGTGTTGGGGGTAAAATTTAAATCATATTCATCCATCATGGAATAAGGTCCATAATCAATGGTTAAACCTAAGATTGACATATTATCCGTATTCATCACTCCATGCACAAAGCCAACTCTGAACCATTCAACTATTAAATCGGCTGTACGAATACTGATATTTTCAAAAAAATCTTTATATCTCTGATCGCCGGAAGATATGATTTCCGGAAAGTAATTTTCAATAGTAAAATCAACCAGATCTTGTAATGTTTTGTACTCTCCCTGGGCAGACATGAGTTCAAAATGCCCGAAACGAAGAAAACTTTCGGCAGTTCTTATGATGACAGCCCCTTTTTCGTATTGTGGATTTCCGTTATACATGATATCGCGCACCACATCCTCTCCTGTGAATGCCAGACTTAATGCTCTTGTCGTAGGGATTCCTAGGTGATACATTGCCTCACTCATCAGATATTCACGTACTGAGGATCTCAATACGGCCCTTCCGTCTGCATGTCTGGAATAAGGAGTAGCGCCGGCCCCTTTCCACTGGATTTCTGTTTTCTTACCTGTTTCATTGATGATTTCTCCAGCCAGAATAGCTCTTCCGTCTCCAAGCTGTCCTGCCCAGTTACCAAACTGATGTCCTGCATAGGCTGTTGCATACGTTTGAACATTTTCAGGAAGGTGAGTTCCCACCAGAAAATTCAGATCTCCTTCTTCATATTTCCCAAGACCGATTTCTTCTGAAAGAGTTGTATTGAAAACGATCAATTGAGGTTGATCGAATCCGGCAGGTTGAGTGGTTGCAAATAAAACTTTTGGAGTATTTCTTTGCATAAGATTGTTGGAAAAATCTCCCGGAAATTTCTTGATAAAAGGTTGTCTGATGTGCTCGATATTCATTCCTCAAAGGTATTAATTATAAAAGAAAAGACCTTCCAAATTATTGAAAGGTCTTGTGTATTTGTAAAAGAGAATTTATTTATTGAAATCTACCTCATCATTAGAATGAAGGTTTTCATTAATATTTTCTTCTTTCTTCTCTGTAGGTTTCTTTGGAGTAGGATCAGCAGGTCTTGGGTTTTTGATTTCATCAATAGTTTGAAGACTTCCATCATCTCCATATCCGCCACTTAATCCTTTAAGGTTAGAGCACCCGTCTTTCCAGTCTGAAGGCTTGGTGAATTTATCATCAGGAGTTACCCCTAATGTTTTATCTGCCCAAACTTTCTTCATGAAGATCGCCCAAATTGGGAGTGCCATTCTTGCACCCTGACCTTCACCGGTTCCAAAGAAGTGAGTTGCTCTGTCTTCCCATCCAACCCATGCTCCTGTTGCCAGCTTTGGAGTGATTCCCATAAACCAACCATCGGAGTTGTTCTGAGTGGTTCCTGTTTTAGCAGCAATTTCCACTGCTTTTGAGATTCCTCTTCTTCCCAATTCTCCAGATGCAGTACCGTATTGTGCTACCCCTTTCATTAATTCGATCATGGTGTAGGCGTACATTGGGTTCATTACTTCTTTTGGTTCTACATTTACTTCCTTGATGACTCTTCCGTTGGCATCTTCAATTCTCCAGATCATTTCCGGTTTATTATAGTTCCCGTAATTGGCAAAAGTACTGTAAGCACCTAGCATCTCGTAAATAGTAATATCTGATGAACCTAAAGCGATTGTATTATTTCTAGGGATGTCTTCCGTTACGCCAAGGTCTCTTGCGGTCTGGATAACAGCGTCTACCCCTGTCATTTCAATAAGTCTTGCTGCTACAGGGTTCTGGGAGTGTGCCAGTGCATCTTTTAAAGTTAGCATCCCTCCTCTTCCCGGAACGTGCCATCCATTATGATCATATGTTCCGTTAGAAACAGCAGAACAAGGTGTCATTCCCAGTTTCATAATGGCAGTAGCATATACAAAAGGCTTGAAGGTAGATCCTACCTGTCTTTTTCCTTGTTTGATATGATCATATTGGAAGTGTTGCCAATCAATACCACCAACCCAGGCTTTGATTTCTCCGGTTCCCGGAACCATAGACATTAAGCCGGCCTGTGCAATTTGTTTGTGATATCTGATGGAGTCCCAAGGTGACATTTCAACCTCTTCTTCGCCATTCCATGTGAATCGGGAAGTTTTGATAGGTTTTTTAAATTCCATCATGATGGAGTCTTCAGGCATACCGTCTGCTTTAAGAAGCTTATAACGGCCGGTTCTCTTCATTGCCTGAACCATGACATCTTTGATTTGTTTGTCATTAAGATAATAGAAAGGTCTGTTTTTTCTTCCTCTCTGTTCTGCATCAAATCTTTTCTGAAGATCAGTTAAGTGTTCCTTGATAGCCTCTTCTGCATATTTTTGCATTTTAGAATCAAGAGTTACATATATTTTTAACCCATCTTTATAAAGGTTAAGTTTCTTACCCGTTTCTTTTTCATGAGTTTCAAGATATTTGTCAATCTCTTTTCTCAGATAGAACTTATAGTATGCAGAATACCCGTCAGTAATGCTTTTAATAGGGTGGAAGTCTACTTCTACAGGAGTATTGATCGCTTTTTGATAGGTTGCTTCGTCAATGTATCCTGTTTTTTGCATCTGATCCAATACTACATTTCTTCTTTCTTTTGCCTTTTCTGGGTATCTGTACGGATTGTTTTTTCTTGGATTTTCAAGCATCGCTACAAATGTTGCAGCTTCAGGTAATGTGAGTTCAGAGGTTTTTTTGTTAAAATAAACCCTGGAAGCCATTTCAATACCATTAGCGTTGAAAAGGAAGTCAAATTTATTGAAATAAAGAGTGATAATCTCTTCTTTAGTATATCGTTTCTCAAGGCTTACTGCCACAACCCATTCTTTCAACTTCTGGAACCCTCTTTCAAATTTGTTTTGAGAAGCATTTCCTGTAAAAAGAAGTTTTGCAAGTTGTTGAGTGATGGTAGAACCACCCCCTCGTTTACCTCCATAGGCAACTGCTCTGGCAATAGAATATAAGTCGATTCCGGAGTGTTCTTTGAAACGTTCATCTTCTTTAGCCTGAAGGGCATAAATAAGATAAGGAGGAAGATCCTTATAAACAATAGGTTGTGTTTTTTCTTTTTCAAACTTACCTAAAGTGACCCCGTCTGAAGAAATAATCTCAGAAGCGACAAAGATGTCTGGATTTTCCAATTCTTTTACATCCGGCATTTCCCCAAGGAAACCCTGAGAAACTGCAAAGAAAAGACCTGAAATTCCTAAAACTACCGCAATGAGCCCAATCCAAATAAATGAAACCCATTTTTTCCAAGAGGTACTTTTCTTTTTTTTGGGAGGCAGAGGAAATGTTTTCCCCTTATTTCCTGTATTTTTTTTGTTTTCTTCCATTTATGGTTACGGTTTAGCCGTTTCTATTTTTATCCCAATATCCTCAATTCCCGGAAGGTTGTCATTCCTCATCGCCTGTATCAGGCCGATTTCATATTTCCCTTTTGCCGGAAATCTATATTTTACCCTATACTGAAACAACGTTTCTTTTGTGTCACCAAAGCCTGTACCAAGCCACTCTCCGTTTGGTTTTGCCAGAACATAATTCAGGGTGTCTGTCTCCTTCTTTTTGTTCTGAAGATTGGTAAAATTTACAATAAACCTTATATTGCTATAAGGATAATTGTTGTTGTTTCTTACGACAAATATAATATTTTTAGGATTCTGCGGATCTGTAATTTCAAGATTAAATTTTTGTTCACTTTTCTTATTCCATTTATTATCAACGGAATTCATAATGACAGTTTCTTCCGGGGAAGAAGTGTTGCAGCTAAAGAAAAGGATAAGGGAAAATAATCCTAAGATTTTACGCATTTTTATCTTTTTTAGGAGGATATTTCTTTTTAAAGTGTTTCTTGTTCGGGTTGTTGTTTTGAGGTTTTTTTTCACCATCAGCATTATTAGCTTCTGCTTTCACTACCGCTCCTTTTTGTTGGTTCTGCGGTTTTTGCTGCTTTTGCTGATTTCCTGAATGAGCATTTGGATGTTCAGCATTTTCAGGTTTTTCAGAACGTTCCGGTCTTTCCGGTCTGTTTTTCTTTTGTCCCTGATGCTGTCCGTGGGTGTTGTTTTGCTTATTCTGGGTATTTCTGTTTCTGTTGTTTCCTCTGTTTTTCTTCTCAAAACGATCGACATTATTTTCCTGGATCAGGTCAATGCTTTGCGATGGAGAGTCTGGCTGTTTCAAATCTTCTAACGGAAGTGTTTTTTCACCTCTTTTATTTTTTGAAATCAGTTTTTTGACAAGATCGATATCAAAATCATACCATGCAATAGAGCTGTCTACATAGGCAAACCACATTTTCTTTTTGAAAACATCTATTTTGATGCAGAATGCTTTTCCTTTTTCTGTTTCTAAAGTTGTTGAAGAAGAAGGAAAATTACTTAATGCATCCAGGTAGCTGTCAAGTTCATAATTAAGACAACATTTAAGCTTACCGCATTGTCCCGCAAGTTTTTGTGGGTTGATACTAAGCTGTTGGTATCGTGCTACGTTTGTATTTACAGATCTGAAATCTGTAAGCCATGTTGAGCAGCAAAGTTCTCTGCCACAAGATCCGATTCCCCCTACTTTGGCTGCTTCTTGTCTGAAACCGATCTGTTTCATATCGATTTTAGTTCTGAAAGCTCCGGCGTAATCTTTGATTAACTGTCTGAAATCTATTCGATTATCAGCCGTGTAGTAGAAGGTGACCTTGGAAGAATCTCCCTGGTATTCTACATCGGTGACTTTCATTTCAAGACCTAGTCTTTGAGCAATTTTTCTTGCCTCAAGCTTTATGCCGTCTTCTTTTTTTCTTGCTTCCTGCCACACCTCAAGATCTTTTTGGTTGGCCTGTCTATATATTTTAAGGGCAGATTCTTCAGAAAACTTTTTCTTTTTCATCTGAATTTTTACCAATTCTCCCGTAAGGCTTACTACGCCTACATCGTGTCCCGGACTAGATTCTACTGTAACTACGCTACCTATATGTAAAGGAATATTATTTACATTCTTATAAAACGATTTTCTGTCATTTTTAAATCTAACTTCTACAAAATCACACCTGTTTGGTGCCGGATTGTTGATGTTAGAAAGCCAGTCAAAAACACTTAATTTATAACTATTCCCGCAGGTATTTACATTTTCACAGCCATTTGCGGTTTTCTTAGGGCCGCAAGAATGTGCAGAATCGCCGGATGTTTTACATCCACAACTCATATTACTATTATTTATAATCTTGCAAATTTATGTATTTTTATCTTTATGCAATTCTAAAATACTCAAATAAGATAAATTCCAGCTAAAACAGTTAATCCATTTCATAATGAAACGGGGCTAGAACCTTAAAAAATGTGTTATCGGAAAAAAAATAATTAATGCTTTTCTTATTATTGACTTTGGAATTATTAAGATCAGCATGATAAGTAAAAATTAACATTTCAAATAAGTAGTATCTGTTTTTTTAAGGTTTGTAAGGGTACTACTTTATTAAATTAAACCAGTGTTTAATATTAAACATGGTGAAATGTTGTGGTTTTTAATATATTTAAATAACTAATAACTATCGTTTTGTATTTTATTTTTCTTAAAGTGTTATTTTAAACATAATTTTCTTTTGGAGTATTGTTTAAAATATTGGGAAATATTAACAGATGTATTCAAAATAATTTTATATTTGGGTTATATAATAACAGTCTATGAAAAAAATATTGGTATCAACTGCTTTATTGGCGGGCGTTTTATCTTATGCAGGAGGCTTCAGAGTTTCTTTGCAAGGGGTAAAACAATTGGCCATGGCGCATACTAGTGCTCATGCCGAAGATGCGAGTGTGACATTCTTTAACCCTGCGGGTATGTCATTTATCCCTTCTAAGCTGAGTGTAGTGGCAGGAGGGTTTGGTGCAAGTAATAAAGTTACTTTTCAAAACTTAAATACTTTACAAAGTACAGAAACGGATAACCCTTTGGGTACGCCAATCTATGCAGCGATTACTTATAGACCAATAGAAAATCTGTCTGTAGGTTTCAGTTTTTCAACACCTTTTGGGAGTACGATCAAATGGCCGGAAAACTGGGAAGGAAAAGAAATGGTACAGAAAATGGAACTCAAGAGTTACTATTTCCAGCCAATGGTTTCTGTGAAACTAGCCCCTTGGTTATCTTTTGGTGCAAGCTATATTTATGCCAGAGGAAAAGTTGATTGGGATAAAGCGGTAACACAGTTTAGTGGACAAGTTAATATTAATGATGAGAAAGCTTCAGGACATGGATATGGATTCGGGTTCTACTTCAGACCGGATCCGAAGTTGGATGTAAGTGTTGCTTACCGATCAGCTATCGATATGAAGGCTAAGAACGGAACGGCTACTTTCAAATTCCCAAGCCAATCTCCATACACTTTGTTAGGTCTGAATGCAGCCGGACAAGATGCTTTTTCAGCGACTCTTCCTTTGGTTGAAGAATATACCATTGGTTTAACCTACAAGATCACTCCGAAATGGTTGGTTTCTGCTGATTTTAACTACCATGGCTGGGAAAGATACAGCAAGCTAACTTTGGATTTTGCTAATGCTCCTATTGGAAACCAGGCAGATCCTACTATTCTTGTTAATCCTAAAAATTTCAGAAATTCCAAGACATTCAGATTGGGTACTCAATATGCGTTTACCAATATGATTTATGGACGTTTGGGAGGTTATTATGATGAATCTCCTTATACCAATGAAAATTTTATTCCTGAAACTCCTTCATTTGATACATTTGTTCTGACAGGCGGGGTAGGATTTAAGTTGAAACAATTCGGAATTGATATTGCCGGAGGGTACGCAATGCCTAAATCCAGAGACGTAAATAATGCTAACCTTGGATTCTATGGACAGGCAAAAGCAAGTGCATTCTATTTTGGTCTAGGTTTATCTTATAATCCTTTTTAATTGAAGACTATGAAAAAAATTATAATTTCAACAATAGCTGTTTCATCACTTTTTTTTACTGTAACAAGCTGTAAGACAGATTTTGATAATGATGTAAAAGATATTCCGGTAACAAAAGGAGATGCTGATTTTTCAAGATATGTTTCTTTAGGAAATTCATTGACCTCAGGTTTCAGAGATAACGCTTTATATATTGATGGGCAGAATGAGTCTTATCCAAGTATGATTGCTGCTCAGATGAGATTAGCCGGTGGAGGAGACTTTAAGCAACCTCTAATGAATGACAACCTTGGAGGAATTCCATCTGCAAATATCTCAAACAAAAAAGTTCTTGTGGTAGCAGGAGGAGCGTTGGCTCCGGTTGATGCCCCAGGTGTGGGAACAACAACCCTGGCAAATATCTATAATGCTGGCCCTTATCAAAATATGGGAGTTCCCGGAGCTAAAGTAGCTCATCTTCTTGCTCCTAATTACGGAGATCCTGCAGGGTTGAATCCTGCGGCTCCTACAGCTAACCCTTACTTTGTTAGATTTGCAAGTTCTAAAACAACTTCTGTAGTTGCTGACGCTTTGGCTCAAAATCCTACATTTGTTTCACTTTGGATAGGAAACAATGATGTTCTGGGATACGCTACAACAGGAGGGGATGGAACAAATCCTATAACACCGGTTGACGGCCCGATAGGAGTCGGATTTACCTCAACGTACAATGCATTGGTAGGATCGTTATTTCCGAGTGGAACAACAAGAAAAGGAATTGTTGCTAATATCCCGGATGTAACTTCTATTCCTTTCTTTACCAGAGTTCCGTATAACCCAATTCCACCAGAGAAATTTAATACAGCTCCAGCTGGAAGTGCATCCAATCAAAATGCTAATATAGATGCTCTTAATGCGCAGGTATTTGGACCTCTAAAGCAGGTTTTAACAGCGCTTGGACAAGGAAATAGATTACAGCTTCTTTCTAAAACTGCTGGTAACCCTGTTCTATTAAAAGATGAATCTTTAGCGAACCTTGGAGTTCAGATTACCGCTGCATTAGTGGGTGCTGGTGTACCTGCTCCACAAGCTGGTCTAATGGGACAGTTATTTGGACAGGCTAGACACAGCACATCTCAGGATTTGATTCCATTGACCACAAGTACAGTATTAGGAACGACGCCTGCTTCTCCTTTTGCAGTAGCTCCTTTTGATAAATATGGTACAACCTATCCACTTGAAGATAAACATGTACTAAGAGGAAAGTTTAATAATGTAAATGGAGAGGTTGAAGAAGTATTGGCTGCAACTGTATCTTTCAATGCTGCTATTAAAGCTGCAGCAACAGCTAAGGATCTTGCTTTCGTAGATATGAATACTAAAATGAAAGAACTGGATTCTAAAGCTGGGATTGTTTGGGATGGTGTGAAATACTCTGCTACATTCGTTACAGGAGGAGCTTTCTCCCTGGATGGAGTGCACCTTACCGGCCGTGGATATGGAATTGTTGCAAACGAGTTTATCAAGACGATCAACGCGAAATATAGATCGACACTTCCACAGGTAGATCCTAACAAATATTCAGGGGTTACATTCCCATAATAATTGATAAAATAAAAACTTAGAAACCACAAGAGTAATTCTTGTGGTTTTTTTTTAAATTTGCAAAATCTTTTAAAAAGTAAAAATGGCCGATCAGTTAAGTTATCTATTTTGTACAAGAACCAGCAGGGACTTGGCGGAAAAAATTGCCCAGCATTATGGGAAAGAATTAGGGAAAATCAACTTTCAGGAGTTCAGCGACGGGGAATTTGAGCCTGTTTTGGACGAATCAGTAAGAGGAGGAAGAGTTTTCCTAATCGGATCTACGTTCCCTCCTGCAGACAATCTTTTGGAACTTCTTTTAATGATTGATGCAGCGAAAAGAGCTTCTGCAAAAAGCATTACTGTGGTAATTCCTTATTTCGGACTTGCAAGACAAGACAGAAAAGACAAGCCAAGAGCACCAATCGGGGCTAAGCTAGTTGCTAACCTTCTTACCGCAGCAGGAGCAACAAGAATAATGACAATGGATCTTCACGCAGATCAGATTCAGGGATTCTTTGAAATTCCTGTAGATCACCTGTATGCTTCTACTATTTTCGTAGATTATATCAGGTCTTTAAATCTGGAAGATCTTACCATTGCTTCTCCTGATATGGGAGGTGCAAAAAGAGCAAAGAACTACGCAGGTCACTTAGGGGCAGAAGTAGTAATTGCTTATAAAGAAAGAAAAAAAGCAAATGTTGTGGAAGAAATGTTCCTTATCGGTGATGTAACAGGTAGAAACGTTATTCTTATTGATGATATGATTGATACTGCAGGAACACTTTGTAAAGCTGCAGATATCCTGATTGAAAAAGGAGCAAAAACAGTACGAGCAATGGCTACTCACGGAGTGCTTTCAGGAAAGGCTTATGATAATATTGAGAACTCGAAAATTCTTGAAGTTATTGTAACTGACTCAATTCCTGTTAAAAATAATTTGTCATCTAAAATAAAAGTGCTATCTTGCGCCCCATTATTTGCAGATGTTATGACAATGGTTCATGAGCACAAATCAATTAGCAGTAAGTTTGTTATTTAATTGATTTTAAGTGATTTGCGAATTAAATTAAGAACAATTTTTTAAATTTTTTATAAATGAAATCTATTACAATTCAAGGTACAAAAAGAGAAAGCGTGGGCAAAAAGTCTACAAAAGCTTTACGTGATGCTGAATTAGTTCCTTGTGTTGTTTATGGAGGTGAAGCACCTTTAAACTTCTCTGCAGAAGAGAAAGCTTTCAAAGGGTTAGTATACACTCCTGAAGCACACACGGTATCTATTGAAGTTGACGGAAAAACGATTCCGGCTGTTCTTCAGGATATTCAGTTCCACCCAATTACTGACAAGATTCTTCATGCAGACTTCTATCAACTAGCTGACGATAAGCCGGTTATCATGGAGGTTCCTGTAAGAATTACTGGACGTGCTAAAGGTGTTGTAGCTGGTGGTGTTTTACGTCAGTCTTTCAGAAAATTGAAAGTAAAAGCTATCCCTGCTAACTTGCCAGACGAAGTAGTTGTTGATGTTACTCCATTAAAAATTGGTAACAAACTTTATGTTGGAGGAATCAAGACTGAAGGATATTCTTTCATGCACCCGGACAATGCAGTTGTAGCAGCTGTTAAGATGTCTAGAAATGCAATGAAAGGTGGTGCAGCTGCAATGGATGATGAAGAGGAAGAAGAAGTTGCAACTGAAGAAGCTGCAGCTCCTGAAGCAGCAGCAGAATAAGAATTGCTTATGTAAACAATATAAAACCTGTCAATGTATTGGCAGGTTTTTTTATTAGCAAAAAGAGAGATTTTAGGGGAGGAATAGAGAATACCTCATTTCGCAAATTTTACCTTTTCAATTCATTCATAGGGTTCGTATCATCAGCTTTGGTCACCTTTCTTTATTGAATATTTCTATCAGCTGACAAGTATCACCCCTCAACTTCATGCTTTCTTTCAGAAAAAAAGCCGTAAATTTGAAGTGTTCTAAATAAGAGCGTTTTAATTTAAAAAATAAATAAATGTTTGACATTCAGGAAATAAGAAGCCAGTTTTCTATATTGGACAGAGAAGTGAATGGTAAACCCCTGGTTTATCTAGATAATGCAGCTACGTCTCAAAAGCCAAATTCGGTGTTGGAAGTCTGTCATGCATACTATACAGAACTTAATGCAAATGTTCACAGAGGGATTCATACATTAAGTCAGTTAGCAACAGAAGAAATGGAGCTTTCGAGAAGAAAAATCCAGAAGTTCATTAATGCTAAACATGATTTTGAAGTTATTTTTACCAAAGGAACAACAGAAGGTCTTAACCTTATTGCCTACATCTTAACACAAAAGGTGCAAAAGGATGATGAGATTATTATTTCATATCTTGAGCATCATTCTAATATTGTTCCCTGGCAGTTGCTTTGTGAGAGAACCGGAGCAAAACTTCGTGTAATTCCTATTGATGAAAATGGTATTCTTCAAATGGATTACTTTGATCAGTTTTTAAGTGAAAAAACAAAAGTAGTTTCTGTAAATCAGGTTTCCAATGCTTTGGGAATTGTGAATCCTATTGAAGAGATTATTGCAAAGACAAGAAAAAATACGGATGCCTATATTGTAATTGATGGTGCGCAATCTGCCCCTCACTTCCACATTGATGTTCAGAAAATGGATTGCGATTTTTTTGTCTTTTCAGGACACAAAATGTACGCTCCAATGGGAACGGGTATATTATATGGAAAAAGAGAGATTCTTGAGGTTTTACCTCCATTCCATGGAGGGGGAGAAATGATTGCTACCTGTTCATTTGAGGAAACTACATATGCTGGCCTTCCTTTCAAGTATGAGGCCGGAACACCAAATGTTGGAGGAAATATCGCATTGGGTGCTGCGGTTGATTTTATGAACAAGGTCGGGCACCAGGCCATTCAGAGTCACGAAAATGCTCTTCTGGAATATGCCCAGAGACAACTTTTGGAAATTGAGGGCCTTAAAGTATATGGAGAAAAAGCCCATAGGACTGGTGTTGTTTCCTTTAATCTTGAAGGTGTGGGGATTTCTTCTGACGTGGGAATGATCCTGGATAAAATGGGAATTGCGGTAAGAACAGGACATCACTGTACACAGCCTATTATGAACTTTTTTAATATTGCAGGAACCGTAAGAGCAAGTTTTGCAATCTATAATACTTTTGAAGAAATTGATCTTCTTGTAGAAGGAGTTAAGAAAGCGCAAAGAATGCTTGGATAAAAAAATAAAAAGGCAGCTGAACTTCAGCTGCCTTTTTTTAATCTTCAACACATTTGCATCTTCCGTTGATAATTACCTGATGATATCCATCAGCACATTCCAGGCAGATTTCTCTTGCACCCATGATTGTTTTCATTTTTTCTTTGTTTAGTTTTTTCATAATAAATGATTTAAAGTGTTAATAATCAAATATAAAGATAAAATACTTAAAAAGTGATTAGAAAAAAATATTTTACAGTGTAAATTGAATATGAATTAAAAAGCCTTGCCAGATGATGACAAGGCTTTTATATTTTAAGCTTATGGGTTTGTAATCCTTATAGGTTGGGTTTCCAGTCTACAACTGCTCTGATGAATGCTTCAGCATTTTCAACCGGAACATTAGGTAAAATTCCGTGTCCTAAGTTGGCAATGTATCTGTCTTTTCCAAAACGGTTAATCATCTCGTTTACCATTTTCTTGATGGTTTCAGGAGTCGAGTGAAGTCTTGCAGGATCAAAATTTCCTTGCAGGGTCATTGTATGGTTTGTTAAAGTTCTGGCAAATTCAGGCTTGATTGTCCAGTCAACACCAAGAGCAGAAGCTTTAGACATAGTCATATCTTCCAATGCAAACCAACACCCCTTTCCAAATACCACTACATGAGTAAGTGGGCTTAATGCTTCAACAATCTGGTTGATATACTGCCATGAGAATTCCTGATAATCTGTAGGAGAAAGCATTCCTCCCCATGAATCGAAAACCTGTACTGCAGAAACACCTTTTTCTACTTTTCTCTTTAAATAAGCAATTGTAGTATCAGTGATTTTTTGTAATAATAAATGAGCAGCCTCAGGTTGTTGAAAACAGAAGGATTTTGCAATATCAAATGCCTTGCTCCCTTTTCCTTCAACACAATAACAAAGAATCGTCCATGGAGAACCTGCAAAACCAATCAATGGAATTTCATTGTCAAGTTTCTGAAGAGTCAATTCAATAGCATCAAAAACGTAGCCTAAAGTATCATTCACATCCGGAGTTTCAATATTCTGAACCTGCTCCATTGTTCTGATAGGAGTATCCAACCATGGCCCAACAGATTCTTTCATTTTGAAATCAATTCCCATGGCCTGTGGAACTACCAGGATATCAGAAAACAGAATCGCGGCATCCAAAGGAAATCTGCGGATAGGCTGTAATGTAATTTCAGCAGCAAGTTCAGGAGTCTGACATCTTGTAAAGAAGTCATACTGGTCTCTCAATGCAATGAATTCCGGCAGATATCTTCCAGCCTGCCTCATCATCCAGACAGGAGGTCTTTCAACGGTTTCTCCGCGAAGTGCTTTTAAATATAGGTCGTTTTTTATCATAATCTATTTAAACTAATAGTACCGGTAATGCTCCGGTAACAAATATTCTAAATTTTACTTCTGATTTCCCTTCGTATCAGTTCAAATATCGAAGTCAGCGTATTTTCTTCAGAAGTAAAAATTTCTTCCTGCGTATAATTTCTCAACTCACCGGAAGTGGTTTCGCCAATCGAAAAAAGTTTCATGCCTTCCAGAGAATTTCGCCTTGCAAAACTACGAACTCCGCTCGGACTAAAAAATACTGCAGCATGATATTTTTCATTTATTAATGGATGAGTTTCCTCAGTATTGTATATCGTAACTTTTTTGTACTTAATGTTTTGTAAAGGAAGTTCTTTATCTAAAACATTGATGGCAAGGTTACCGCAGAAATGAAGAAACTGCTCATGCTGACATTTTCCGATAATGAATCTGGAAAGAGTATCTGCATTTTTCAAAACCTTGAATGTTCCGAAGCCATGTTTCCTTAATTCTCTCTTCGTTTTTTCGCCAACACAATAGATCTTGTTGTAATTCTTGGACGTAAAATCCTCATTGGGCTTAAATTTATTTTTAAAAAATGAAATGACTCCATTTACACTTGTAAAAATCAATGAGTAATTTTTCAGATCAAAAGGGCTGATCATAATGGGTTCGGTCTTAATTACCTCAACACAGTCCGCCAAAGCATCCTCTCCTAATTCTTTGGATAGTATTGTCCGGTCTATATTTTTGGTAAATAAGATTTTCATGTCTTTACAATTAAGAAGATGAAAGGGGGATCAAGAGAAACTGAATCTGAAATTAGATCTGGCTTTTGATTTCAGCCATTAATTCCTTTCCTCCGTTTTCAAGAACAACTTTTGCATATTTTTCTCCGAAATTCTCTGTAGAATTGTGGTCAAAGTTTTCATCAACTGCAATGCAGTTTTTACCATCTAAAGAGCAGAGTGCCGCTTTAAACCGGATCTGGTCTCCGATAATTTCTGCAAAAGCTCCGATAGGAGCAGTACAACCGCCTTCCAACGTGCTCAGAAAATTTCTTTCAATCTCTACGCAGGTTTGCGTTGGTTTATGGTTGATCTGATTTACTATTTCATTGATCTCTGGTTTGTCAGTATGTCCGGCAACTGCAATAACACCTTGTGAGGGGGCAGGAATCATTAATGGAAGCATTTCATAATCAATTTCCATCTTCATTCTTTTGATGCCGGCCAATGATAAAATAGTAGCATCAAAGTTTCCTTCTTCCAGTTTTTGAAGTCTGGTTTGAATATTTCCACGAATATCTGAAAACTCAGTAGCAGGATAATTTCTCAGCCAAAATGCTCTTCTTCTTAAACTGCTGGTAGCCAGTTTAAGTTCATGAAACTCCTTGTTTCTTGCCGATTCTTTTCTGATCAGGATATCCTGAGGATAATCTCTTTCCAGATAAGCGATCATCTCAATATTTTGAGGCAACTGGGTAGGGACATCCTTTAATGAGTGTACCGCAATATCAATCTCATCATTTAATAATGCAATATCAAGATCCCTTGTAAAAACGCCTGTGATTCCCAGGGAATACAAAGGTTGATTGAGATTTTTATCGCCGGAAGAAACGATAGGAACAATCTCCGTTAAATAATTGTTGTTCTGAAGGTGCCTTGCAACCTCTCTAGCCTGCCAAAGTGCAAGTGCGGAATTTCTGGTTCCAATCCTAATGCTTTTCATTGAATTCGTTGTTTGGTTGTTCAACTAATATTTCGTGCATTAATTTACTAATTTCTTCGGCTTTTAAAGGATTATCAATGATATATTTTGCAAAACGGTTGGTAATCTTTTGGATCATTTTGTCGGAAAGTTCCATGTCCGTGATGTTTATATATTTATTCTTTTTATAAAAATTATGCATTTCATTGCGTTCCATATTCTTTAAAACGGCTTTGAAATGATGGATATTAGGAGCTAGTTTTCTCTTTTTTTCCCATTCGATGAAGTCTTTCATCAGCTCCTTGATAATCTTTTCAGCTTTTGGAATTTCTTTTTCCCGCTGCTGGATTGTTTCCTGGATCTGTTTTGAAAGCTCATCCACATCAATCAATGTTACATTTTCATTTTCGGTAACATTTTTTTCAACGTTATGAGGGATTGAGAGATCAATCACTAAAGTCTCTTTTCCGTTCGGAAAATGAGATTGGTTAACAATAGGATGTTTTGCTCCTGTTGCTACAATAAGAATATCCGTATTTTTTAGTTCCCTGTCAAAATCAGAATAGTCAACATGAGGAATATTATATTTCTGGGAAATCTTTTCAGCTTTCTCCTGGGTTCTGTTGGCAATTTTAATTTTAGGCTGATAAACATGCTTTACCAGATTCTCTACTGTATTTTGACCAATTTCACCTACTCCCAAAAGAAGAATGTTTTTTTCAGCAATCCTTTTCTGACTGTTTAAGATGTAATGAACCGCAGCATACGATACTGAAGCTGCTCCGTTGGAAATTCCGGTTTCATTCTTAATCCTTTTTGAAATCTGAATAGCTGCATTGATGGCTCTTTCCAGATAGGGATTAGAGTTTTGTCTCTCTTTCTTAAAACGGCTGTATGCTTTTTTAATCTGACCGATGATTTCAAAATCCCCGATAATCTGACTTTCAAGGCCTGCTGCCACTCTAAAAAGATGAATTAAGGCTTCTTCTTTAGTAAGAATATTGGCAAACTGAAGGAAATCTGTGAGGTGTACCCCAATGGTTTTACAGTATTCTTCTGCAACCAGGAGATAATTGGGAGAGGTGGTGTAAATCTCAGTCCTGTTACATGTGGAAACTACAAATGCGTCCCCAAGATCTTCTTGATGGACCCGGGAAACAAAATTTTTAATGTTTTCGTCAAAAAATGCAAACTTTCCTCTCGTTTCTACATCGGCTTTCTCGTAGCTGATGGAAAGCACAGCAAAATTCGATGTTTGATGGATGTTGGAGTACTGTAACATAAGCGCTGCAAATTTACGCTTTTTTTAATTAATGATGCTCTGAAAGTGTATATGATAATTATCGTAAAAAACTATAAGGTCAAGCTGAAAAAGCTGAAGAAAGTCGATTAGGCAAATTTTCGATCTGTATTATCTGCTTTTCTTGCTTTTTAACCTTTTGATGTCCCATTAATTTTAGTTGAACTCAAACTCTGTAAACGTCTAAACTAAAAGTTAATAAAGAATTATAAATTTTAATAAAATTTTAACCAAATTAAGTTGGTGGGAAATTTCTTTAGTAGTGTTAAATTTATATCTTTGTAAACTTAAAATCAGAAGAAAAATATGAGTTTATTTGATATGTTTACGCAAGAAATTGCGATAGACCTGGGAACAGCTAATACCCTTATCATCCATAATAATAAAATTGTTATTGATCAACCTTCAATTGTTGCAATTGAACGTTCGTCGGGTAAGCCCATTGCTGTAGGTGAACAGGCTAAGCATATGCAAGGCAAAACTCACGAGGATATCAAAACGATCCGTCCTTTGAAAGACGGGGTTATTGCTGATTTCCATGCTTCTGAACACATGATTAAGGAATTCATCAAAAAGATTCCGGGAATCAAAGGTAAATTTATACAGCCTGCATTACGAATTGTAATCTGTATTCCTTCTGGTATTACTGAAGTTGAAAAAAGAGCGGTAAGAGATTCTGCTCAGAAAGTAAACGCAAAAGAAGTAAGATTGATCTACGAACCAATGGCTGCTGCAATTGGAGTTGGGATTGACGTACAAAAACCTGAAGGGAACATGATCATTGATATAGGTGGTGGTACTACAGAAATTGCAGTAGTTGCTTTAGGAGGTATTGTATGTGATAAGTCGGTGAAAATTGCAGGAGATGTATTTACAAATGACATTGCCTATTATCTGAGAACTCACCATAACCTTTATATCGGAGAAAGAACAGCTGAAAGGATTAAAATTGAAGTAGGTTCTGCGGTTGAAGATCTTGATGTGGATATTGAAGATATTCCTGTGCAAGGAAGAGACCTTATTACAGGTAAACCAAAAGAAATTATGGTTGGATATAAGGAAATTGCCCGTGCATTAGACAAATCGATTATCAGAATTGAAGATGCTGTAATGGAAACTCTTTCACTTACTCCACCGGAATTGGCAGCTGATATTTACAAAACAGGTATTTATCTTGCAGGAGGAGGTGCATTATTAAGAGGCCTTGCGGATAGAATTCACAAGAAAACAGGACTTCCTGTATTTGTTGCTGAAGACCCGTTGAGAGCTGTTGTTCGTGGAACTGGTATTGCGCTTAAGAATATGGATAAATTCAATTTCTTAATTAAATAATTTTAACTTTTTACGACTATATATCTGAATGGGATTTTTGCTGAGATTATTTTCGAAGAACACTCTTTTCGTCTTCTTTATATTCCTGCAAATTATTGCTTTGGTTCTGATATTCTCTAGAAATGCGATGCAAAGATCCTGGATAGCAGGGCAGACTGCTGCCGTGAACTCATGGATTTCCGGCTACATTGATGAAGGAGTTTCCTATCTGAAACTGAAACAGATCAATGAGGATCTTGTCGTTCAGAATAAAGCCCTTATGACTCAGCTTTACGGAAAAGAAGGAGCAAAGAACCCTCTTTTTAGAAAAGTTCATGATACCATAGGAGGTGGTCAAATTTATACTTTTGTTGACGGTGAAATTGTTTTCAACAGTATCAATAGAAGAAACAACTACTTTACCATTAATCGTGGCCGTAGAGATGGTGTACTTCCACAAATGGGGGTGATGGCACCAAGAGGTATTGCCGGGATTGTGATCAATTCTACAGACAGCTATGCATTGGTGCAGTCCGTATTAAGTGTAAATAAAATAAGGATTAATGCGGCACTCAAAAACTCCGGATATTTTGGAACATTAACATGGAATGGAGATAATTCCCGTGTCATGCACCTTGCTGATATTCCAAAATATGTTGCCTTGAAAGTAGGGGATAGTGTTGTGACAGACGGAAAGTCCGCAATTTTCCCTAAAGGTATTATGATTGGTACTATCGCGGGTTATTCTGTTGATAATAAAACCGGTTTTTGGGATATCTCAGTGGAGCTGAGTGAGAAAATGGGAGCATTGAATAAAGTATATGTAGTGAAGAATCTGAAAAAAGCAGAAGTGCAAAAGATTCAGGATACTCTACAGACTGTAATAAAGAAAGAAAATGATTAGCAGGACTTTATTTACCGATATATTGATAATGATATTTCTTGTTGCATTACAAATATTTGTATTGAACAGGATTACTCTTTTTGGAAAATATACCCCCGTGTTGTATCCTGTGTTCGTTATGTTTTATCCTTTTTTCAGAAATAAATTCCAGTTTCTGGCTTTAAGCTTCTTAATCGGGCTGTCTATTGATGGATTTCTTTATTCATGGGGAATTAATGCTTTTGCAACCACATTGATTGCTTATTTCAGGACCCTGATATTCAGGACTTCAACGGATACTTCCACAGATTTTTTTTCCTTTCAGTCCCTTCAATGGGCGCAGTTTTTGCTGTTTTTATTTTCAAGTATTTTTCTGCACCAGCTTTTAGTACAGTATATCGAATTCTTTAAGTTGAGCAGATTTTTTGAAATATTATTTAATGTGTTGGTGACTAGTGTAATTTCATTTATATTTATTGTCATTTACGCATTAATATTTAAAATCAAACAAAAAGTTTGAACACACGTTATTTAAAAATCTTTTCCGTCCTTGTAGTGATCGCCCTTATTTTTGTGGCGAGGCTTTCTTATTTACAATTGTTTACGGATCGCTATGCATTGAATGCGGCGAATACTTCCATTAAAATTGAATATGTAATTCCACAACGTGGAGTTATTTTTGACAGAAACGGTAAAATCATGGTAGGGAATCAGCCTGCTTATGAAATTTCTTTTACCCAGGCTTTGATGAAGCCGGATTTCGATACATTAGGTTTTTGTAACCTGATGAAGATCAATAAAAGGGATTTTATCAATAAGATTAATGTTATTAAAAAAGAAAAATATTACTCTAAACTGACGCCAATGACTTTCCTGAAAGATCTTAGCAGGGAAGATATTGCGAGAGTACAGGAAATCATTTTTAAATATCCTGCATTCAGTATTGTTCAGAGACCTCAGCGTCAGTATGAAGTGTCTACTTCAGGAAACCTTTTAGGGTATACCAGTGAAGTCAATGAAAGAGAAATTAAAAAAGATTCTATTTATTATCTGCCTGGAGATTTTATCGGAAAAACAGGGGTAGAAAAATCTTACGAAAAAGAACTTCGTGGAGTAAAGGGGATGAAATACATCCAAAAGGATATCAAGCTTCGAAACATTGGTTCTTATAAAAATGGATCTTTAGATAAGGATGTTATTACTGGTAAGGATATTACTTTAACTATTGATTACGACCTTCAGAGAACGGCTGAAGAAATGCTGGTCAACAAACACGGTGCAATTGTAGCCATAGACCCAAATAATGGGGAAGTATTAGTGGCAGCAACCGGGCCGGATATTGATCCGAACCTCTTTACCGGACCTTATAAATCTAAAAATTTGTATGCCCTCTCAAAGGATACGCTTTATGAGAATAAACCAACTTTTGATCGTTCTTTGCAGGCAGGATATCCTCCGGGATCAACTTTCAAATTGCTGACTGCTTTAGCTGCTATGCAAATGGGGGTGATGGATGAAAAGACCGTTTTTCCTTGTGGAGGTGGATTTTTCTATAAAGGTAAGAGAATTAAAGGGCATGGTGGTGCTGATCCGCTCATTCCTTCCATTCAGGTTTCCAGTAACTGCTTTTTTACCTATGCATTTATTGCAATAATCAAAAAATATCCGGGTAATCCTTCCAAAGGGGTTGATGAATGGAAAAAGATCATGAGCAGCTTTGGAGTTGGGGAATTTTTGAATAACGATTTTGCAGTGGGCGCAAGAGGGAGAATACCTTCAGGAGATTTTTACGAGAAAAGGTTTAAAGCCATCATGAAAGCAAGTGGTTCAAAGAGAACTGATTTTAAAGATTGGGATGAAATGTCAACCGGTGCTATCTATAACGGAATGGGGCAGGGAGATGTTTTGGTAACCCCTATTCAGCTGGCAAATTATGTGGCTGCTATTGCGAACAAAGGATGGTATTATACCCCTCATATTGTAAAAGGAATTGACGGAAAACCAAATCCGGATCCTAGATTTAAAGTTAAACATAAAACCCTGGTTGATCCAAAACACTTTGAGCCTGTTTTAAAAGGAATGGAAGCTGTAGTTTTGAGAGGAACAGCAAGAGGGTTAAAATCCAATGACTTTACACAATTGGCTAAAACGGGAACAGCACAGGTTCCGCAAGGAAAAGATAATTCTATCTTTGTATTGATTGCTCCTGCTGATAAGCCAAAAATTGTTGTGGTTGCCGTAATGGAGCACGCAGGATTTGGAGCTACATGGGCAGGCCCGGCTTGTACAGTGATTGCTGAAAAATATATTACAGGTGATCTGAAAAGAGAAAATCTGTATAAAAAAATGATCACTTCGAGTTTTATGCCGGAATATAAAAGGCAATGGGTTGTAGATTTAAAACGTAAAGGACTGTATGTTGACCCAAAACCTGATTCAATTAAACAAAAAAGAATAAAAGATAGTCTGGACCTTGTTAAACAACAAAAGGCTAAACTCCAAAAGAAAATAGAAGAGGAAACTAAAAATAATAACGCCGCTAAAAAACCTGTTAAGCAATGAAATGGACAGAAGGGATAGATAAACTGGGTCTTGGGCTGTATTTCCTGCTTTGCATCTTTGCGATTGCAAATATCTACAGTGTTGACCAGAAGTTGGGAGAAAAACAATTTATGTTCTTCTGTATTTCTCTTGTTGTAGGATTGGTAATTTTTTTGGGAAGAAGTAAGTTCTTTGAGAATATGGCAGGAATTATTTATATAGGTGGTGTTTTGCTATTGATAGGACTTTTTCCTTTTGGAAAGGAAATTCTCGGGCAGAAGAACTGGTATAAGTTCGGAAGCTTTACAATGCAACCTGTGGAATTTGCAAAAATTGGAACGGCATTAATGCTTGCCAACTATGTATCCGGACCGGATTTTAACCTGAAAAACAGAAAATCATTACTGACAGCACTTGCTATTATTGGCGTACCTGCAGTAGTGGTGCTTGCTATTCCCGACGTAGGATCTATGCTTGTGTTTATTGCCTTTTTTATTGCTTTGTACAGAGAAGGGCTGAGTGGATTTTTGTTTGGGATAGGATTTATTTTTGCTGGTGTATTTCTTATTTCTCTGGCAATACCTCCAATTTATGTTGCCGGCGCGGTTGTACTGATTGCAGGAATTTTGATTGCCATGAATTATCATAGAATGTCCTGGGATGTGATTACCATTTCCGGAATTTCCGGATCTATCCTTTTGTTATGTGGACTTGCATTTGCTTCGCCTTATATTTTAGAGAAACTTCCCAAGCACCAGAGAGAAAGAATTGAAGTGCTTTACAAAGGTGAAAAAGCGTTTAGAGATACTTCAGGGTACAACTTGTTATATTCTAAAACAGCTATCGGATCAGGTGGTCTTTGGGGAAAAGGTTACCGTGAAGGATCTGTTACCCAGGGTAAATTTGTGCCTGAGCAACAAACAGATTATATTTTCTGTGCTGTAGGAGAGGAATGGGGATTTGCAGGAAGTGCGCTTTTAGTATTGGCCTATATGGTGTATATTGGGAGAATTTATTACCTCGCTGAAAAACAGAAATCAACATTTAATCGTGTGTTTGGCTATTGCTTTGCTTCTATCCTTCTAATGCACTTTTCCATCAATTTGGGCATGGTTATGGGGCTTTTCCCAACAGTAGGGATTCCCTTACCATACTTCAGTTATGGGGGAAGCTCTTTATTGGCATTTTCTATGATGACCTTTATTTTCTTTAAACTTAATTATTCAGATAAAAATAGTTTGGTGTAGTTTTCTGAGCTAAAGCTATTTTACTAATTTTTACAAAACCTATGGAAATAATGTTATTTCCATCATTAACTATATTCTATGAAAGAGGTTTATATTGTAGATTCAAACTTTGAGAATACAGATTTTTCGCAACGCGGTTTGGAGAAAGGAGAGTATGAAAATTGTACTTTCAGACACTGTAATTTTGAATATATTAACCTGTCCGGATTCAATTTTACAGACTGTGAATTTATTGGATGCAACCTCAGCATGGTGAAATTGATGAATACTGCTTTCCGGGAGGTATCTTTCAAAGAATGTAAAATGTTTGGACTTCAGTTTCATGATTGTAACCGCTTTGGATTGTTATTCAGATTTGAAGAATGTTTACTTAATAACTCTGTATTCTATCAGGCATCCATAAAGAAAACGGTTTTCAAAAACTCCAGGCTGATTGAGGTAGATTTTACCGAATCTGATTTATCCAATGCTGTTATGAGCGGTTGTGATTTATCAGGGGCTGTTTTTGATAATACAAGCCTTGAAAAAACAGATTTGAGGACTTCATTCAATTATTCTATAGATCCTGCTTTAAATAGGCTAAAAAAGGCTAAATTTTCACTCTCTGAAGTTCATGGTCTGTTGTATAAACTGGATATAGAGATTGACAGAAATAGCTAATGCCAGAGGTCAGAAGCTGAAGTTGTAATTGGTCTAAAGGAGAAATACTAAAATTTCAGGTACTCATTCAATAGAAGCGGCTTTTTAAGTCCATCTTTTGTATGAATATTCTATTGGGTTTAGCCGACATTTAAAAGAGAGAACAAATAAAAAAGCCATCAAAAAAGATGGCTTCATTATTTAAATCAATTATTTATAAAATTAAAAATTTGCGGGTGTAGCTGGAGTGACTGCTGCTAAGTTGTTATAAGCTTCTCCGTCTTCGGTGATAACTCTTTTAGCAAATCTGAACTTTGGTCCCCAGTAAGAGTCATTCAGTGAAGAGATCATTACTCCTTTTGATGTTGCTGCGTGGATAAATTTTACCTCACCTTCTTCAGTAACACTTTCTACAATACCTACGTGAGAGATTCTTCTTCCATGAGAAAAGAAGATCAGATCTCCTTTCTGTAGGCTTCCTTTTTCAATTTTTTCCCCTTCCTGAGCCTGAGAAGCAGCTACTCTTGGTAAGCTTAGCCCTGCTGCAGCTCCGAATACAGAAAGAACAAAAGCTGAACAATCTATACCGTTTCTAGTTGTTCCTCCGTATCTGTAAGGAGTTCCCAGGTATGTTTCAGCTTCAGTAAGGATACCGTCAATCGTTTTATTATGTTTGATTGCTTTGGCAATCTCAGAATTCTTAATTGCTTTCTTAGCATTTGCTATAGACGCAGCTTTTTCAGCAAGGAAAGAGTCGATAAGTCTTTGCTTATCCTGCTCCATTTTTTTGTTGTCTATAGAAGCTAGTTTGGCATCTGTTTTGTATTCTTTAGCGTAAGTTGCTGGTTTTGAAACCACATAATTAGTAGCACACGATTGCATTGATACTGTAGTAACTATAGCAACTAAATAAAACAAAACTCTTTTCTTCATATATATTTGATTATCCGTGTTAAAAGGAATATTTATTTTCAAAAGCATTACAAAAGTAGAGATTCCGAGTAAAAGACCCCTGATATGATAATTGTCAGGATCTTACTTTAACACATTTTAACATATTATTTACGTATGTTAAAGAAAAATAAACCGCAATTGCCCTTTTTTGGCAAGCATGCGGTTTTTTTTATTAAGATTCTTTAACAAAATCTATCGATTTTCTTCTATAAATAAGGTTTTGAAATCTAAAACTCTAATTTTCATGGTTGTTAAAAAAATAAAATAAATCTTCGTTAAATGTAGTGTTTAAGGGTGTTTAGCGGCTGTTCTGTTTTCTATTTATAATGATATGTCTATTTCTGATATAAAAATGAGATCTGATAAATTTGCCGGAAGATGAGTAGCTTAAATTTTAACAACGGTTATTCAGTGTAATGGGTCTACTATTAAAAAAAATTCCCCGGCAAAACCGAGGAATTTAAACTAATATGGAACTTTACAGATGTTATTTTGTAAACAACATTTCTCTGTATTTTGTCATTGGCCAAAGTTCATCATCTACCATCATTTCTAATGCATCAGAAGCCTCTCTGATTCCATCGAATAATGGTTTTACTTTGTTACAATAGTCTTCTGCCTGCTTTTGGCTGTTCGATACGCTTTTTGCAGCTTCTCTTGCTTTGATAAGCCCTTCAACACCTAATTTAATTTTAGAAACATTCTCTGAAATGTCAGTAATCAAACTCATTTGTTCTTTTGCCAAAGGTTTGAAATCTTTATCTCCAAAGATATCTTTAAGCCCCTTAACGTTTTCAATTAATCTGTTCTGATAATTTAAAGCGGAAGGAATGATATGGTTTCTTGCGATATCACTTAATACTCTCGCTTCAATATCGATAACAGTAGAATATTTCTCCAGTTTAATTTCGTTTCTTGCTTCAACTTCTCTATGGTTGAAAATTCCCATCTCTTCGTACAGATCAAGGAATTTTTTGTCCATTTCCTGTTTAAGAGCTTCCGGAGTTGTTTTAAGGTTGTTTAATCCTCTTTTCTTAGCTTCTTTTGCCCAGTCATCAGAGTATCCGTCACCTTCAAACATAATACTCTTGGATTGCTTGATATATTCTCTTAATACATTGAAAATGGCTTCATCTTTTTTCAATCCTCCTTCAATAAGAGTATCTACTTCTTTTTTGAAATCATTTAACTGCTTAGCGGCAATAGTGTTCATTACAGTCATAGACTCTGCGCAGTTTGCAGAAGATCCTACTGCTCTGATCTCAAATTTATTTCCTGTAAACGCAAATGGAGATGTTCTGTTTCTATCTGTATTGTCTAATAAAATTTCAGGAATTTTTCCAACAACGTTTAATTTTAATTCAGTTTTTTCCTCCGGAGATAATTTCCCATTGGTTACTTTTTCAAGTTCTTCCAAAACACTGAACAACTGACTTCCGATAAATACAGAGATGATTGCCGGTGGTGCTTCGTTAGCTCCTAATCTGTGGTCATTACTTGCCGAAGCAATGCTCGCTCTTAATAAATCAGCATATTCATGGACTGCTTTAATAGTGTTTACAAAGAATGTTAAGAACTGTAGATTTTTCTTAGGGTTCTTTCCGGGGCTTAATAAATTTTCCCCTGTATCAGTTGCCAAAGACCAGTTGTTGTGCTTTCCGCTACCGTTCACACCAGCAAAAGGTTTTTCGTGGAATAAGATATGGAAGTGGTGCTTGTGAGCGACTCTTGCCATGATATCCATTAATAAAGAGTTGTGGTCTACAGCAACGTTTACTTCTTCAAACATTGGTGCCAGCTCAAACTGGTTAGGGGCAACCTCATTATGTCTTGTTGTAGCAGGAATTCCCAGTTTCATACATTCGATCTCCAATTCTTTCATAAAGTTCATTACTCTTGTAGGAATTGATCCGAAGTAGTGGTCATCCAGCTGTTGTCCTTTAGCCGGAGAGTGTCCTAATAATGTTTTACCTGTTAATACAAGGTCCGGACGGGATTGATACAATGCTGAATCAACCAGGAAATATTCTTGCTCCCAACCCAAAGTAGGAGTTACTTTTGTTACATTTTTATCAAAATACTGCATTACATTGGTTGCAGCTTCATCTACCGCGCTCAAAGCTCTTAATAAAGGTGCTTTGTAGTCAAGTGTTTCTCCTGTGTAAGAGATAAAGATTGATGGAATACATAATGTTGTTCCCATGATGAAAGCAGGAGATGTAGGATCCCATGCAGTATATCCTCTTGCTTCGAAAGTATTTCTGATTCCTCCGTTCGGGAAAGAAGATGCATCAGGTTCCTGCTGTATCAACATGTTTCCACTGAATCTTTCAATCGCTCTTCCTCCTTCAATTGGCGTGAAAAAAGAGTCGTGCTTTTCTGCTGTCGTTCCTGTCAAAGGCTGAAACCAGTGCGTATAATGGGTTACCCCTTTGCTCATTGCCCAGTCTTTCATGGCTACTGCTACCTGGTCTGCAATGTGTCTCTGAATTTTAGTTCCTTTCTTAATAGCATCCATAATAGAGCTGAAGGCTTCTTTCGTTAAATATTCTCTCATGGTTTCTTCTGAGAAAACATTTTTGCAGAATAATTCTGATAATTTAGCAGGGATCTCAACAGAGTTGTCTTTTCTGAAATCCTTAAATGGGAGTGTTTCTAATGCTTTGAATCTTAAGGTTGACATATTTGGGTTTATTTTGATAGGGCAAATTTACAAAAAAAATGAATTGAAATCATTTTGACCCTAAAAAAAACAGGGGTATTTTGAAAATTTATATTATTTAAACATTTGTTTGGTGTTTTTTTGCCGGGGGTGTTTGTGATATATTATTTAAAATTTGCCAACCAACGCTTGTTTGGAGGGGGAGAAGAGAGTTTCAATATACATTACATCAATACTGATTGTACTTAATCAGGAGTATAAGATAGATTGTACAATATACATATACGTCATAAAATCACTGCGATTAAGCGACTTATTAAAAGATAGTTAAAATAAAATGGGCAAAGATTTTGTATATTTGTGTGAAATTTATTTTATGACAAATTCTAGAGCAAGAGAAACAACAGAGGCTATTGAAAGACTATACATTTCTATGAGACATTTATTTTATAGAGGGTTTTTCAAGCCGGGAGGTGTTTCAGGAGAAAGTATCAGAAGTTTGTTAAAAACCATCAATCCGGAAATTTATGGAACCATGAATATTCCGAACAAATTGGAGCTTGACGGCTTGATGTATGTTTTGGACAGACTTCCGGAAGGGATTGAGGAATGTGCTTTTATTCATCTTACATCAGATGAAGGGTTTGATAAAGGAAGTTTCGAACCTATCGTTCCTAAGAAAAGAAGAAGAAACTGTTATAGAATAGATGAACACCAGATGAATATTGAAGTTCTTTTGGGACGTTCTGAGATATATGACATTCTTACTCACCTTACCTTCTTATTTATAGAAGCTGATAAAATACGTAACCTGGCTTTCATTCAGGATGAAAACTGGAAGCCGACACGTGCCTTCAAAATTATTGAAGAAGTTGTGAAGGGTGAGAAAAAATTCAGCAGAAGAGAAAAAGAAGTTGCGCTTATTCACCTTTCTTCTTTAATCGGAAGATCTTTTGATGAAACGTTAAGAGCTTATAATACTTTTGGTGATGATCAGAATCCTGACCGTTTATTCAAAATTATCTACAACTTAGGAAAAGTAAGTCTTGAAGACGCTAAAGGATCAAGAGAAAGAGAAGTTCATTTCAGTGCTATATTAAGAGAAAGGGTAGGACATCACTATTTTGGTGAGAAATGGGCGAATAAAGTGAAAGAGGTTTTATTTGAAAACAACCTTCATATGAGACCTTTGCATATTATTTCTGCCAATATGCACTCTGTGAAAAATATGCTGTATGCCAATGAGGCTCTTAAAAAGAAACATCATCACGAGATCGATTATAAGCTATACGAGGAGATTTCCAACAAAAAAGAGCTTCGTGATAAAGTATTGAAATATGCCTTGGATGAAGGGATGATTCATATTGCTGATAAAAGTGGAAGTAATATCGATGTTCAGATCATAGACCTCAGCAAAACGGATTTGAAAAATACTCCATTCACTGACAGCAAGTTCTCAGGAGACGATGTGATCATGGTATTTGATTATGCTTTCGGTGAACAGGCTTTTGAGGTAATGGATGAGCTTTTGAGACCTTTTGAACATAAAGGAGAGATCTATATGATGAAAGTGAAATCTGTATCTATCATGGGGAAAGCTGGAATTCTTACCGGAGAAAAAGGAGATATCATGATTCCTACTTCTCATATTTTTGAAGGAACAGCCGATAACTATCCTTTTGAGAATGCACTAAAGCTGGATGATTTCAAAGACGATGAATTGAAAGCCTTTGAAGGGCCAATGATTACTGTTTTGGGAACGTCGCTACAAAACAGAGATATTCTATCTTATTTTATGAATACTTCATGGAAGGCAATCGGTCTTGAAATGGAAGGAGCACATTATCAGAAAGCCATTCAGGTCGCTTCTAAAATCAGGCACCATATTTCACCGGATTTATTTGTGATGTATGCTTATTATGCTTCTGATAATCCTTTGGAAACAGGAAGTACATTGTCTTCAGGAGGTCTTGGTCTTACAGGAGTAAAACCAACTTACCTGATCACTTTAAGAATTCTTGAAAAGATCTTAAAAAGCAGTAAGAAGGAAGTTTCTGCTAAGAAATAATCTTAATTTCCTATCATAATATAAACCTCAGCTGTAAAAAACAGTTGAGGTTTTTGTTTTAAAAAAACCTTGACAAGGCTCATGGAGATCTGCGTCATCTGCAAAATCAGCAAAAGTTTAAAATCAATCCTTTAATTGATTATCTTTAGAAAAACATAATATAGCTATGGGATCAGTATCACAATTAGCCAAAAGATTCAGAGAGGTTTTGCTTGACGGTCTTTGGATTGCCAATACCAATTTTAAAGATCAGCTTTCTGATGTCACATGGAAACAAGCTGTAGAGAGGGTAGGCTCTTTAAATACCATTGCAATGCTTACTTTTCATATCGATTATTATATTGCAGGAATTATAAATGTATTGGAAGGTGGGCCTCTCGAAATAAGAGATCAATTTAGCTTTGATCTTCCTCCTGTTACGTCTCATGAACACTGGGAAACATTGTTGAATAAATTGTGGACAGACTCTGAAAAGTTTGCAGCCTTATTGGAGCAAATGCCCGATTCTAAAATGGATGAGGTATTTGTAGACGAAAAGTATGGAACCTATCAAAGAAATATTGATGGTATGATTGAACATGCTTATTATCATCTGGGACAGATTACCCTGATTAAAAAACTGTTGAAAAGATAAAGTAATATTTCTTTTAAATTATCTTCAAAAATCTCTTTTAACAATTCAGATTAAAATACATCTAAAACCATATTAAACAGAATAAAACCTTCAAATAACTCTAATTTGAAGGTCTTATTTAAATTACCTACCTTTAAAAAAAATAAAATTTTAAATGAGAAAATCGGCTGCAATCATTTTTGCGTTTATCATTTCACAATTTCAGGCTCAACAAGGAGCTTATTATCAGCAGGCTGCGAAGTACAAGATGGATATTGATGTTAATGCTGAAAAATTTACATACCAGGGAAAACAAACATTAGAATACACCAATAACTCACCCGATGAGTTGAATGTGGTTTATTTTCACTTGTATTGGAATGCTTTTAAACCCAACTCAATGATGGACCAAAGGGTCGCTTCCCAAGGGAAAAATGGAGATGGAAGATTGCAAAAAGACGGAATTTCGAGATTGGCTTCCATTCCTAAAGATCAGGAAGGAGCTCAAAATATTCACTGGATTAAGCAAAATGGTAAAGATCTGAAGTTTGAAGTTCAGGAAACCATCATGAAAGTTTATCTGACAGAGCCCATTAAGCCGAATTCTACCACTACCTTTACAATGGATTGGGATGCCGTAATCCCTGAGCAGATCAGAAGAAGTGGAAGAAACAACAGGGAAGGGGTTGATATGACTATGACCCAATGGTACCCGAAAATTGCAGAGTACGATTATGACGGCTGGGCAACTTTTGATTACCTGGGAAGAGAATTTCATGCCCCATTTTCAGATTTTGATGTCAATATTAAAATCAATAAAGATTATGTAGTAGGGGCAGGAGGAATTCTTGAAAACCCAACGGAAGTGAAAGGCTATGATACCAATGCCAAAATCAAACCAGAAAAAGATAAAAAGGTAATCTGGAAATGGACAGCAAAAAATATTCTGGATTTTGCCTGGAGTGCAGACAGAGATTACTCTGTAGAAAGCTTCAATGTTCCTCAGGGACCTAAGGTATATCTGGTATATCAGAAAAATGATAAAACGAAAGCCTGGGGGGAGGCTCAGCCTTATATTACAAAGTATTTCCAGATTATGAATTCTCACTTCGGGAAATATGTATATCCTACCTATGCATTTATCCAGGGTGGTGACGGTGGCATGGAGTATGGAATGTGTACCATGATCTTAGGAGAGGCTAAAAATATCAAGGATTTGATGGGCTTAATGGCTCACGAAGGATCTCACTCATGGTATCAGCAGATGCTGGCAACCAACGAATCGGTACGTCCGTGGATGGATGAAGGCTTTACCAGCTATGCAGAAGGCTATACTATGCATCAGCTATTCCCGGAACAATTACCCAACCCTTTTGTTGAAAGATTAGATGCCTACAGAAACTTTGTTAAAAAAGGAATTGAAGAGCCGGCAGTGTGGTTAGGAGATCACCATGATAACGGAACAGCGTATACTTATGCCTCTTATGTGAAAGGAGAATTGTATCTGGTACAACTAGGATATATTATGGGAGAGCAGAACCTTGCTGAAACATTAAAGCAATATTATGATCAGTGGAGTATGAAACATCCTTCAGACAGAGACTTCCTGCATATTGCTCAAAAAGTTTCCGGAATGGATTTAAAATGGTTCCATAATTACTGGATCAATACCACCAAAACAATTGACTACGGAATTAAAGATGTAAAATATGATGCAAAATCCACTACCATTACTTTGGTAAACAAGGGGCAGGTTCCTATGCCAATAGATTTCAGTGTAATGACAACAGATAAAAAAGTTATTACCTATCAAATCCCATTGAATATGACTCATACATGGAAAGAAAAAGATATCTATGGCGACTTTAAAACAATGCCATACTGGCCCTGGACACAGAAGGAATATACTGTAACCATTCCTTATACAAAATCTCAATTGTCTGTGTTAGGAATAGATTTCAGCCAGAGAATTGCAGATGTGAATATGGCGGATAATTTTGTAGAAGTAAAATAAAACGATAAACATATAGATAAAAGGAGTATTTGAAAGTACTCCTTTTATTTTTTTATAAATTTGGACGGAAATTTTTTTTAAATCATAGCCTGTTAAAATAAATGAATTCAATTGTAATAAACGTAGGGAACAGTAATATCAGATTTGGCCTTTTTAATGGAGATAACTGTGATGTTTCGTGGGTGATCAATACCAAACCTTACAGAACAGCAGATGAACTGTATGTACAGATGCTGATGCTTTATCAGACCTATAAAGTAGAGCCTAAAGAAATTGACAAAGTAATCATTGGTTCAGTGGTTCCTCAGTTAACCAAAGTAATGAGTTCAGGAATCAAGAAGATTCACGGCGTTACTCCGGTAATTGTTGACAGGGCTACACCTTCAGCAGTACAGGCGAAATCCAAACAGATGGGGACAGATATTTATGCCAATCTTGTGGCCGCACATAACCTGTATCCGGATAGGAAAAAAATTGTTATTGACTTCGGAACTGCTCTTACAGCAAGCTGTGTAGCAGAAACGGGGGAAACATTGGGCGTTATTATCGCTCCGGGGATTGTGACTTCTTTAAATTCTTTGATCCACCAGACAGCTCAACTTCCGGATATTGAACTTAAAAAACCTAAATCTGTCCTGGGATTAGATACAGTAACCTGTATGCAAAGTGGTATGGTATATGGTTTTCTGGGAATGGTAGAAGGTTTTGTCAACCGCATCAATGATGAGGTTAATGATGATTGCTTTGTGATTGCGACCGGTGGTGTTTCACACGTTTATAAACCTCTGACGGATAAAATTCATGTAATGGACAGGCTTCATACTCTTAAAGGACTCTATTTTCTGGGAAAAGATCTGTAAATTTAGAGACTGGGACGGGAGTAAGTCCTGTTTACATGAAGTTTCTATGGTAACCTCAATTTTAAATCTTGTAACAAAATGGGAAATTTTCCTATACTAAAAACAGAAAGACTGATATTATCACAGCTGGAAGAAAAAGATATTCCTTTCATTGTTGACTATCTTCAGCATAGAATTTATTCGGATTTTACGTCCAATATTCCTTATCCTTACACGGAGAATGATGCTAAGCTATGGGTGAAATTGTCTCAGGAAGCTTTTGAAGATAATTCAGGATATACTTTTGCGGTCCGAAATAAGGAAGAGGAACTCATTGGAGCGATTGGCCTCCATGACCGGGAAGACGATAAAGCTGAGTTAGGATACTGGATAGGAATTCCTCACTGGAATAAAGGATATATTACTGAAGCAGCCAGAGCGATCGTAGATTTTGGATTTAAAGAACTGGGATTCAATAAAATTTTTGCAACGCATCTTCCACATAATCCTGCATCCGGAAAAATCATGGAGAAGATAGGGATGGAGAAAGAAGCTGTTTTAAAGCAAGATGTAAAGAAAGGTGGAGAATATTTTGATCTGGTCATGTATTCTATTTTTAACAACAGAAATTAATATCAGGTTTTAATACAATTTCAACCTTATAAAAGTAAAAATCAGAGAATACTTGATGTTCTCTGATTTTTTTATTTTTAAATTATTCCGGATAGGGATTAAAATTATCTCTTACTTTTAAAAAAGTCTTTAACGATAGAAGAGCATTCTGTTTCCATGATGCCGGTCACTACTTCTGTTTTCGGATGTAAAGAAAGATGTTTATTGATAAACCCTCTTTGCTCATCTCTCGCCCCAATCACTACTTTTGATATCTGTGACCAGGAAAGAGCTCCGGAACACATGACACAAGGTTCCATGGTAACATAGAGCGTACAGTCTTTTAAATATTTTCCTCCAAGAAAATTGGCAGCAGAAGTGATGGCCTGCATTTCTGCATGAGCCGTTACATCGTTCAATGTTTCAGTAAGGTTATGGGCTCTTGCGATAATACGGTTGTTGGAAACCACAACACATCCGATAGGAACCTCATCTTTTTCCAGTGCGGCTTCTGCTTCCTGCAGAGCCATTTTCATATAGTATTCGTCGGTAAACATTTAGTCTGCCATTGTTAAAGTTAAAGGAAGATTATATTGAAATCTTGCAGGATCCCCTTTGGTGAGGGCAGGGGTGAATTTTTCAGAAATAGAATATAAGGCAATTTCCGCCTGCCTGTTAAAAGTAAAATTATCGCCGTTAGCATGTACATTGCTTACACTTCCGTCTTTTTCCACAATAAAAGCAACGCTTGTCTTTACCGTTTTTACGTCAGAATTAACCCCATTTATGTACAGAAGATCAGCAACCTCCTGTCTCAAAGTATTAATTCCTCCCGGATAATTCGGAGCTGATTCTACCACAGAAGGTCCGGTGTAGGGTTCTCTTTTTATAGACTGAAGATCCTCCAGATTTCTTACCTTTAATAAGGCACCGATCAAAGCAGTATTTTCAATACTGTCCATCTTCTTCATAAAGTAGATAAAGTCTCCCCTTATGCCGGCTTTTTTGAACGTGTTGGATTCTGCATCAAATTTCTTTTTAAACTCATTATTCAGCATATTTCTATGCTGGTTGTAATAGCTCTTTACAAGCCTGAATTCCTCTTTTTGCTGAGATAAACAAAAGGAAGAAATGATGCAACATATACAAATTAATAAAGCTTTCAATAGAGGCATATTTATGTAAATATACTTAAAAAATATGAGATCAGTCTATTGTTGATTAGCTTTCAAGATAATGATTTAATGATTCCTGAAGATGGGAACGGATGTCGTCAACTAAACATTTCGGTTCTAAAACAATGACTTCTTTTCCATAGGATAAAACCTCCTGCATAAAGTCATAGGTAGGATGAAGAAAAAATTCAAAATAGATTTCTTCAGTCGTTTCCTTCGTTTCTTTCTGTGATTGATGGAGAGGAAAGCTTCTGATGTATTCGCCCTGATGGCGGCTGCATTTTAAAGTAATTTTTTCAGGTTTGTGTTCTGTAAGATTCATCACCCCGAAAGCATTTTTGAAATGTTCTCTAAAATTGTAATTATATTTTTCTCTGAATTTGCTTTTGTCTACATCCAGATAATTGATTCTGTCCAATCCAAAAGATTTTAATGCTTTATCTTTGGTATCAACAGCAATCAGATACCATCTGTCTTTTGACTCTTTTAAGGCCAGTGGATGAACTTTCCGGGAGGTCATCAGTTTGTTCTTGTAATTGTAATGTTCAAAAGTAACCACCCTTTTATTACGGATGGCGAAAAACAGATCATAGAAATGCTCCACTCCGGTTGGCTTACGACTTTCAAAGAAAATAAAATTAGAAAAATCAGGATGAAGATTCAGGGCGTTGCTTACCTGAAAGGATTCCAGTAATTTCTGGTTGTATTCATCCACTTCCATGATGGGGCGGCTTTCAATATAATACCGGTTATCTCCTTTTTTCTTATTGTGAATAGAAAGATTGAAAAGATCAGAAATCTCACGGATATCCCTTTGCAGGGTGCGGATCGAGTAGCTCTTAATCTCTGCATCCTGAAATTCAAAAGAGTTTAAAAGATAGTGTTCCAGCTGAGAATAGGTAGCCGGAGAACTTTCCAATCTTTTTATAATTAAGGCATATCTGGTCAGATAAAAATCTTTTTTCATGATGTAATTTTGTAAGGCAAATATATGGGCTTAATGCGACAAAACGTGTCGTGTTTTATTATTTTGTCGAAGTATTTTTTGGATATTTACTTTAGAAATTCTCTTTAAAAGAGATCCAAAAAACAAAAACCATCTCAAAGAAATGGTTTTTAAACACAGGTTCTGCTGTCCCGGATTTTGTGAATGGTGAATTCAAAGGGATATGAAGATTGAAATGGTTATTAGTTTTTATGGTGTTCTAAAGGTGATAATAGACAGCGCAGAACCGATGTGTTGTAATTTATAAATTCTCCTCTTCAGGAGTAGCTTCTGTAAAATCTTCTCTGAAGAAATTTTCAATATCGTCGAGATAGTTTTCATAGTCTATCTCTACATTTTCAATGTCTCTCCATTCTATGGTGTAAGGGATTTCATTAAAGATGACATTTGTGTTGTGCTGAGCTATTTCCATATTATCAGAGGTTAAGAAGTTTGTTTTTTGGGTTTGTTTCTGTTTCAAAAATAGTGTCGTAAAGCGTCAAAACTTGACGTATAAAAATTAATTTACAGAGAATTTGATTTTTTTAAGAAAAATCTTTGATTTCTATCTCATCAGCCATCAGCATAATGATATCCATTTCTGAAAGCATTGATTTGAGTTTTACCCCGCCGATTTTCAGATCATGGTCAGACAAAATATACCACCAGATTCTTTGAATAAAATCTTCAAATTGTACTTCATTTGTATACATTAAAGCCTTTGTCTGAGCGGTCAGTGCGAGTAGCTGCTTCGTGATGTCCCTGCATTCGTTCATTTTTCTTTCGTGGGGCAAGAGAACATTAAGGACGCAGTTCTGTGAATCATAGAGAAGATTGGCTGTAATTTTCAGCTGTTTTTTTTTAACATTAACTCCTCGTTCATCACTTATCTTTCCTGCCAGAATTTTACTCCTGAAGCCTGCGATTTCTGAAACTTCACTGATGGTATTTGTAGAAAGAATATCTTCTACAGTTTTTAACCAGTTTAATGTCTTTTCAACAAATAGAGGGTCCTTTTTTTCCAAAGAAGAAACTATTTTCGGGAAGTCCTGAAGTTGTTCCTTTAATTGGGAAACCAGAATAAATTGTGATTTTTTCATGTTTTATTCCGGGATTAAAGTTTCTACAATATTTCCATTGATGTCTTCATATCTTGACCATTCCATTCCGGCTTCACTCACGCTCATTTTAGCAAAAATCAGGCATTTGACATCCAGTTCCATTAATTTGCTGGCTTCCACAATGATTTCCTGATCTTCAATTTTTTCAACTACCTTTTTTGTTTCCAGAATAACCCTGTTGGAAATACTTTTATGGAAAATATCAGGATTTGTATATTTCCAGCTAAAATTGGATAATGACTTGCAAAACTCTACAATGATTTTAGGAATTGGTGCAAGGTATTCGATCTGATCAAGAGTGAGTGTCGGTGTATTTTCTTCCTTAATCTTGATAAGGAGATCAAGGTAAGCAGGTTCCTGTTTAATGAGAAAATCCTTTAAACTCTGATCACTTTTTATATCTGAAGGATCATAGTCTGTTTTAGCAGCTTGAATGATTTCGTCATAGATAAAGTCTCTGAAAATCATTTTTGGTGATTTTCCTGCTGTAGCAAAAGGAATAGTAAGATCAACAGTACCTACTTTCATTCTGGGAATTGAAAAATGTTTCAGTAAGTTATCCTGGGCATATTCTTTTGCCATTTGTACTGTTTGTAAATCAGTCATTTTTCTGGCTTCAGCAATCTCAGAGACAATGCCTCCCAGATATTCTCGTAATTTTGGCATAATACGTTTTTTTTAGTGAGTAAAAAATGGGTTAAAATGGATGGCTGCCTGAGCAGCCATCCAGAATAAGATATTGTTAAGGAGTTACCGGTGTTGAATTCGCAACAATAGCATCCTCCAGCATGTCCATGATTCTTGCAAGACCGGCAGGCAATTCATCATTTACAGCTTTTACATGTACTCCCAGAGTGTATGTTTTTTCTGTGGTAGAAGTGCTTGAATTGGTTTTCTTATAAGATGCTGAAGCATTGAACTTAACTTTCCAAAACTTGGCACTTAAAGAAGCACTTCCCTGAAACTCGCTGGAGACATTCTGAGTTTCTACAGAGTTTAGTTTTGCATTAAAGTCAATGGTCATTTCATCAATTCTTAAAGCCGGAATCGTTAGCATAGAAAGTAACGGAACACTTAGAGTAACCTGAGATTGTACAGGGGTTTCATTACCCTGAACAGGATTCGGTACTGTTTTTTTGTACACAAAATCTACATATCTAAGCTTTGAAGTGGCTCCGGTTCCTTCAAAACCAACTTCTTTAATGAAGCTTACCTGTGACATAGAAGCGTCATGCTGCGCCTTAATAGCAGCCTGCATAGGCCCTCCGATGTATACACTGAAATCTAAACTGTTTAATTCCTGGACTAAATTTGCCATAATTCTAAAATTTTTAAGGTTATTAATTGGTTAATAATATATAGTAGTGCTAGCAGACTAATATTCATTGTTAAGTAATAGATATCCTGTTCAGCAGCAGATTGCTGAAGAATAATTGTTGACAATTAAAAGGATATTGGGTTAGAAAAAGAAGCTTGTTTAGCTATAGTTTTCCTGGTTATTTTCTTTATTCAAAGATCGTTTTGCGTAGCGTCAAAACTCGTCGTGTTATAAATCTTTTTTTGATTTTTTTTTGTTTTTTGATAATTCAAAAGTAGTAGCGGAGAACGACAAAACTTGACGCATATAAAACTTTTTTTGACCTTTTATAAGCTAAAAAGCTTATTTACATTCATTATAAGCTTTTTAGCTTATAATTTATTTCTAATCAGTTTTTGAACGATTTGATTCAAAACTTCTCTGTTGTCATCAATATAGCTTAATCCGGCCTGTATCAGATTTTCAATATTGGAGCGTCTTACATTATCCATTGACGGAGAGGCATTTTTTAACGATGGGTTCAAACGGTAATAGTTCTTCTGATTTCTTAAGCCTAAAGTCTGAAACATCTGTGCAAGCTGATAATCTACTGTTTCTGCATTAGCAGACATTAAAATATCAATTATCGGATTTACCCAGCCTATTTTTCCTGCCTTTTCCAATCTTTTGAAAGAATAAGGTCTGGCCTCAATCCCTGTTCCGATGGATACAATGATCATATCATTTACTCCAGGATGATTCGCTTTCTGATGATTTTTTAAAATCTCTGCAAAAGGAATTTTCCGAGCTTCCGCATACGCACAAAGTGCAGGATTATTGGCAAACATCCCCCCATCGATCAGGCTAAAGATTTGTCCGTACATTGATTTGATCTGAACAGGACAAAAATAGGTAGGGGCAGCGGACGTCGCTCTACAGATATCTTTTACATAAAAATTATCTGTGCTGAGATGGGCTTTCCATGAGTTGAAAAGTTTTGCCCTTCTGTTCTCTATATCATAACTTGTTATCAAACATGGTTTTATTAATTCTTTCAGTTCCAGATTTCCAAAAAAGTCGTTCAGGTTTTTTTGTAATGAGTCCTGAGAAATTCTTTCATTCAATAATCCAAACGGATTGACCAGTTTTTCCCAAAAAGAAACCTGGAAGATGTCGCCGCCCTTTTCAGCATATAATTCTAATCCTTTCTGGATAGAATACTTTGCTTTTCGGGTCTCATCGGGGCATAAAATAATAGAAGCAATCAGACCTCCCGTGCTGCTGCCTGCCACCAGATCAAAATAATCTCCCAGTTTGGCACTCGGCTTATCATAATACTGGAGCTGTTCTTCTATGTAGCGTAGAATAATGCAGGTGATAATCCCCCTTATTCCACCCCCGTCCAAAGAAAGAATGGTTGTCTTTTTCATGTGATATTTTTAATTATTTTTTTAAAAGAACACATGCAATTTTAAATCTATAGAGCTATTTAACAGATCGTAGAAAATAGTGGTTTTGTCTTTTAGATTTATTGCTTTTTTGTTGTTTTCTTGTAAAGCAAAGGTAGGACGGGGAAGCGACAGAACGTGTCGTATATTAATTAATTTCCAAAAAAAGAGAATTAAAATATAACGTAATTTTCCTGATCTTTAGGTAGTTTGATTAATATTCTCCAGCTGGTTTTTATAGAGCCTTTGGGAGCTGGAATCTTCTTTTTCTCGAAATGCGGAAGGTCCTTAAATGTTTTCCAGTTTCCTCCCCAATCCCATCCATGTTGGGCAAAAATTTTCACACATTCATACCAGTCAGCTACCTGATCATTGTCCCAATCTTTTGCGGTATCCCAGCTTGCGGTTTTCCCATCAATGATCAGGCAGATATCTACAGCAAGGCCATAATTGTGGATGCTTTGTCCGGCTTTGGCATTGGTTACCTTTTTTCCTGAAGTAATTCTTCCGATAGCATACAGCTTTTCCTGCTCCTCGAAAGACCGTAGTCCCTGAGTGATTCTTACTTTTGCTCTGCCCGTAAGAGCTTTATCACACTCTTTAATGATTTGTTTTACTTCTTCTCTGATGAGCGGGTGAAGTTTCTGAATGCGCTCTGATGTTACTTTGTCCATGGTGTTATTCTATTGTTAGTCAAAAATATAGGATGTAAGCGACGAAACTCGACGTATTATAAAAATTTTACGTGAATTTGTTGTAAAGAATTAGTTATTTACTGTTTTGTGTGCTTGGTAATTAAGTTTGGATAAGATCATAAAAATGATTCGTCAAATTTGAATTGACTGTATATTTGTACAATAAATTCCTTTCATTAATTTGAAGAGATAAATGAGAAGAGTCTGAATTAAAAAACACAACATAATGCATACCGTTTTACCTTTTTTTCTGGCAATGATAGCCGCTATTGTCCTCTTAAATATGTGGGCTACAAAACTCAAAATAGCCTATCCTATTTTATTGGTCGTGTTTGGATTGCTTGTAAGCTTTGTGCCCGGTCTTCCTACTGTAAAAATTAATCCCGATCTCATTTTTTTTATTTTCTTACCTCCTTTATTATTTGAGGCATCCTGGTCTATTTCCTTTAAAGAAATGAGGAGATGGTGGCGGATTATCGGCAGCTTTGCTTTTCTTGTCGTATTCTTTACGGCATTGTCCGTGGCTGTTGTTTCTAATTATTTTATTCCCGGATTTAGTATCGCTCTGGGATTTTTGCTTGGAGGGATTGTCTCTCCACCTGATGCGGTAAGCACCGGAGCTATTATGAAATTCGTGAAAATCCCTAAAACAACCTCGGCTATTCTGGAAGGTGAGAGTTTATTAAATGATGCTTCTTCTTTGATTATTTTCCGTTTTGCACTTATTGCTATTGGTACAGGACAATTTGTATGGCAGGAAGCCTCTCTTACCTTTTTGTGGATGATTATTGGTGGGGCAGGTCTCGGATTGCTATTAGCCTGGATTTTTGTGCAAATTCATAAACGATTGCCCACGGATGCATCCTCAGATATTGCTTTGACCCTTATCGAGCCCTATCTCATGTATTGGCTGGCAGAGCAATTTCACAGTTCCGGCGTATTAGCTGTGGTGTGCGGAGGTTTGTATATGTCTAGTAAACGATTGATCTTTTTAAGCAGTACAAGCCGGATAAGAGGATACAGTGTCTGGGAGAGCTTTGTATTTATTCTGAACGGGATTGTATTTTTGATCATAGGTTTGGAGCTTCCCGAAATTGTAGGAGGCTTACGCTCAGAAGGAATTCCTTTGATGACAGCCATTAATTACGGGGTGCTTGTAACAGGTATTCTTATTGCAGCCAGAATTATTAGTTCGTATGCCGCAATGCTGGCTACTATTATCTTTAGACCTACTGTAGCTCCCAGAGCATCTTCCAACAGGAGGCGATTTATGATGCCACTTATACTTGGCTGGACCGGGATGAGGGGAGTGGTGTCGCTGGCTGCAGCACTTGCCATTCCTATTAGCCTTCACGGGGCTCCTTTTCCCAACAGAAATCTCATTTTGTTCATCACTTTTGTCGTGATATTGCTTACTCTTCTTGTTCAAGGATTGACCTTGCCATACATTATAAGGTTCGGACATGTATTTGATGATTTTATTGATGATGAAAAAGAAGAAAAGGCCCGTCAGGAAATAAAGCAGAAACTCAAGCAGCATGTGTATCATTTTCTTAAAAATAAACATGAAAATGAACTTCAAAGTCATGCTGGTCTGGAGCGTATGTTAAAGCATTGGGAAGAAAAAAATAAAGCGAACGACACAGAATGGATGAGTACAAAAAACAAAGTTATTTTTCTTGAAATGCTGGAAAGTCAGAGACAATTTCTTTCAGAGCTGAATAAAGATGTCTCCATCAATGAAGAGATTATCCGTCATCAGCTTTATCAACTTGATCTGGAAGAAGAACGTTTGAAGATGATTTAAAATAAATGTTTTTGTAGGTAAAATTAACTCTCTAATGCGACAAAATCTGACGTGTTAAAAATGTTTAATAGGCTGATCATTAATTTGTTAAAGCTTGTGTTAATTTTAATGTTAAGACTGTTTTTATTCTTTGAAAACCATAATTTTGTATAAACATTTCTTTCTCACTATGTATGCTTTGGTAGACTGCAATAACTTTTTTGTTTCCTGTGAGAGGACTTTAGATCCTGATCTTGAGGGGAAACCTGTTGTCGTTCTTTCGAACAACGATGGTTGTGTTGTGTCCAGAAGTAAGGAAGCAAAAGATTTAGGGATTCCTATGGCTGCACCGGCATTCAAATATAAAGAGCTTTTTCAAAAACATGATGTGAAAAGCTTTTCTGCAAAATTTGAATTGTATAATTACAAAAGTCAGCAGGTCATCAATATCTCAAAATCGTATGTGATTGATTATGAAATTTATAGTATTGATGAGCTCTTTTTGGACCTGACAGGATTTAAGTATATTGATATTCAGGAGTATTGCGTTAAAATCAAAGACGAGATTAAGGAAAGGGAAAATATTCCCGTGAGCATAGGTATTGCTCCGACGAAGACTTTATGTAAGGTCGCCAATAGGATTGTAAAAGATTTTCCGGAAAAGTTTGATGGTGTTTACATCTTGGATACCTCTGAGAAAATTGAAAAAGCCCTGAAATGGCTTAATATAGGTGATGTATGGGGAATAGGAAGGAAGCTGGCTGCAAAAATGAACGACAGTGGAGTTTATAAAGCCTGGGATCTTCTTCAGAAACCTGAAATGTGGGTTCGGAAAGTTATGGGAATTCACGGAGTCAGAATGATTAATGAGTTAAAGGGAATGCGCCAGCTGGAATTGGATGAGCCTTCTCCTAAAAAATCTATAGCGGTTACGAGAAGTTTTATGGAGATGCTAACGAAGAAAGAGGAGGTTCGTGAGCGGGTTGAAACTTTTGGAATGTATTGCTCGGAACGATTGAGAAAACAAAATACCTGTTGTAAAATGATCACTGTTTTTGTACAAACCAACCGTTTCAGAAAAGATCTTCCTGAATATAGAAATGCAATGACCCGGGTTCTTTCTAATCCTACAAATTCTTCCATTTTGATTGGAAGGGTAGTGAATGAGCTTTTTGAAGCGATTTATAAAGAGGGTTTTTATTATAAAAGAGCTGGTGTAATGGTAAATGATTTCGTTCCTGAAGATCAAAGACAGATTGGCCTTTTTGAAGAAGATAGCCAAAACCAACATCTTCCTGTCATGAAAGCAATGGATGCCATGAACCGGAAATTCGGAAAAGATAAAGTTCGTCTGGGAAGTATGAGCGGCGAAAATACCTTTGGTCGCGCGCAATTATCTCCGGAATACGAGGCCTTTTTAAAAAATAATACACTACCTGAAGCCAATTTCAGGTTTCATTAATCATATTTATTTTTAGCCTTCGATCCTTTATCTTGAGTATAGAAGATTAAAAGGTCTTAGGAAGAATAACATCATGTAAATCTATTTTCTCTCATATTTCCAGTTTCTTCCTTTTCCTTCTGCAATCCATTCTATAGCCTGATCCATTCTTTTATTCCTTGTAGCTTCTGTTTTGGCTTCCATAATCCAGGTGATGTATTCTTTTCTAAAGGAGGGTGATGCCTTTTTAAAAACATCTAAAGCTTTTTGATTGGCCTCTAAAGCCGTTTGAAAATATTCAGGGATCTCCATCTCCGTTTTGGAAGGGGCTGCTTTTTTCATGATAACCCCCATATCGGTAAGTTCCATAGCTTCTTTAATCGCTTTTTTGAGCTGAGGTTTTGATGGAAGATCCTCAATTCCTGTTATTTTACCGAGACTGAACATCGAATTCTTTTCAATATCTTGAGTGATTTCCTTCATTGTTGTCATCTCCTTTTCCAGCCAGAACCCAAATGTGCAATGTTGCTTGAAAGAGGCCATAGCACAAAGATTCTTCCCTTTATAGATAAAATGCGGAAAGCTCCATTTCATGGTTTCTTCGGCATCAGGACAGAATTCATGAACGGTTTCACGAAGATAATGTAAGACAGGCTTGGCAAAATCCTGAGATTTTTCGATATAGTGATCTATTTTTGAACTGTATTTTTCCATAATTTTTATTGAAATAAGGCTGCTGTTTCATTAACGAGGAACTTTACCTGATCCGGCCTTCCTCTGTCATTTTTAGGACTGTTGGCATAGCTTCCCGTTCTTACAATAACCATATTGTATTCCGGAACCATAATGATATATTGTCCTTGTAATCCTAGGAAGTAGTAATGTTTGATCGGGTTATCATTATTAATCCAAAGGCCCATTCCGTAGATGTTTTCAGATTTCTCTGTGGGAGTTCTCATTTGTTCAATAAAATCAGAATTAAGGAGTTGTTTATCACCTACTTTGCCATTGTCAAGGAACAACTGTCCTAATTTTGCAAAATCTCTGGCATTGGAATGAATACAGCAATAGGTTTTTTCCATTCCGTAATCGTCGGTACTCCATTTAGCATTTTGCTCCATTCCCAGAGGAATCCAGAATTTTTCTGACAGATAGCTTGCTAATGGTTTATGGAGTGCTTTTTTTAGGGCAAAACCAAGAAGCTGGGTAGAACCGCTTTGGTATTCAAATCTCGTTCCCGGCTCTTCCTTAAATTTTCTTGAAAATACTGCTTTTACAAGACTTTTACCATAATAAGCTTTGGCATTGGGAAGAAAAGGATTATTATAATTTTCATCCCAGTCAAGTCCGGATTCCATTTGTGCAAGATTTTTAAGACTTACATTATTTCCAAAGACCTTCTCATTAAACTCGGAATAAAAGGTGGAAAGCTTATCCTCAATATTTTTAATGATTCCTTCCTCCAGAGCTTTTCCAAGGAGCATTACGGTTATTGCTTTTGCCATAGAAAAAGAATTGGTCTGTGATAATTGATTATAGCCATCCCAATATTGCTCGTGAAGGATTTTTCCATTTCTGATGACCACAAAGGCAGCTGTTCTGGAAAGTTTCAAGTTTTCAACTAAATGTTCCGGTAGTTCCTTTTTATTGTATTCAGGGTCCTCTATCCATAGTATGGGTTCCTCTGTAGCAATGGGATTACTGGGAAAAAGCCCCCCGTCGTCAATGTAAGCTCCTGATTTTCCTTTAAGATAAGTTTTGGAAATACCACTGAAAAGGTAGTCATATCCCAGAAAATAAGCTGCTGTTGCTCCGGCTACAGCACCGCCTATCATATATTTTAATAGTCTCATATTTTGTGAATCGGTCTCTGACAAATGTAAATAATTTGAATTTAAAAATAGTAAAATAAGGTATAAGCTCAGTAAATAAAAAAAGCCCTGAACAAATAGTTCAAGGCTTAGTATTTCAAATGATAGGATTACTTGTTGTATTCGTAAATATAGGTATGAGTATTGATTCCGAATGAAGAACTTGTATACTTCATCACAGTCTTTGTAGGATAAGCAGAATTATTAAATGTGTGATCAGCATTCGATTTGTTATTTCCGCTAACCGTTCCTGAATAATTTTCACTTCGGCTTATTAAATTATTATATGCCAATTCGCCATCGCCCAGATAAAACAAATCAATTTTGATATAACCTTTTACATTTTTCATTGGATGGTTAGAATTGTCGTAGGTATTGGCTGCATTATAAGTTGTTCCATTATAAGTGTAGCTTGTGGAAGCGATATTTCCACTATTGGTAAGATATGCATCTACATCAGCAAATTGAATATTTGAATGAGTTCCTGTTGACGGACTATAGGTAGACCCTTTATACTCATTAAACTTAACGTGAGTATTACTCAGATACTGATAGTTTTTGGTATAAACCAGCGTACCATTATCTTTTCGGGTTACTTTTTCAGCAGAAACCTTTCCGTTGGTGTAAGTGAACTCTCTCATTTGTCTCATGGTGGCTCCCTTATACTCCTCGGTTTTTATAATATCGTCACCATTGTAAGTATACACCGTCTTTTCATTGTCTGTACTGCTGTAAGATTCAACGATCTTATCGCCGTTATATTTGAATTCTAAAGTATAAGTTTGTCCGTCCTGTGTAGTTTCTGTAAGTTTCTTTAGCAGATAAGGAGTATTATTACTATTATTATCGTTATTGTTGTCTGAGGAGTCATCATTGGATGAGCTACAGCTTGCGATCACTGCCATGGCGAGTGATGAAATAATTAATTTCTTCATGGTTATTATTTTTAGTTTAAAATCGTTCAAAAATAATAATTTCTCCAATATATTTGTCAAAAGTTTATGAAAATTAAAAAAGCCCTGAACAATCAGGGCTTTTCTATTATATTTTTGAAAGTAAATTTCTGAAGTTGGTCTTCTCATCAATGATTCTTCTCAATTCTGAAACCGGGACTCTTTCCTGTTGCATCGTATCTCTGTCTCTGATGGTCACCGTATGATCCGTTAATGAATCGTGATCTACCGTGATACAATAAGGAGTACCGATCGCATCCTGTCTTCTGTAACGTTTTCCGATCGCATCTTTTTCCTCGTAGAATAAGTTGAAATCATATTTCAGGTCATTGAAGATTTTCTCTGCATACTCTGCTAAACCATCTCTCTTCATTAACGGAAGAATGGCTGCCTTAATTGGCGCTAACGCCGGAGGTAAGGATAAAACAGTTCTTTCTGAACCATCTTCCAATACTTCGTCTTTTAAGCAGTGAGAGAAGATAGAAAGGAATAATCTGTCTAGCCCTACAGAAGTTTCCACGACATAAGGAACATAGTTTTCATTTCTTTCAGGATCGAAGAACTGAAGTTTTCTTCCTGAGAATTTTTCGTGAGCTTTCAAATCGAAATCTGTTCTTGAATGAATACCTTCCAGTTCCTTGAATCCAAATGGGAAGTTAAACTCAATATCAGCAGCAGCATTGGCGTAGTGAGCCAGTTTCTCATGATCATGGAACCTGTAATTTTCATTACCTAATCCTAAGGCCATGTGCCAGTTCAGACGTTTTTGTTTCCACTGCTCGTAAAATTCAAGTTCCGTACCCGGAGCTACGAAAAACTGCATTTCCATCTGTTCGAATTCACGCATTCTGAAGATAAACTGTCTTGCAACAATCTCATTCCTGAATGCTTTTCCAATCTGTGCAATACCGAAAGGAAGTCTGTGGCGAGAAGTTTTTTGTACATTTAAAAAGTTAACGAAGATACCCTGTGCAGTCTCCGGTCTTAAATAAAGATCCATGGCACTATCTGCAGAAGCTCCAAGCTTAGTTCCAAACATTAAGTTGAATTGTCTTACCTCAGTCCAGTTTTTAGAACCGGTATCAGGATCAGCAATTTCAAGTTCTTCAATCAAAGCCTTTACATCAGCAAGATCTTCATTTTCCAATGATTTTGCCAGTCTTGTAAGAATAGCCTCTCTTTTTGCTCTGTATTCCAAAACTTTTGGATTTGTAGCTTCAAATTGAGCCTTATCGAAAGATTCGCCAAATCTTTTGGCGGCTTTTTCAATTTCTTTATTTTCTTTATCTTCAATCTTGGCACAATAATCTTCCACCAAAACGTCTGCTCTGAAACGTTTCTTAGAATCTTTATTATCAATTAACGGATCATTGAAAGCGTCTACGTGGCCCGATGCCTTCCATGTCGTTGGGTGCATAAGGATCGCCGAATCAATACCTACAATATTTTCGTTAAGCTGTACCATAGCTTTCCACCAGTATTGTTTGATATTGTTTTTAAGTTCAGCCCCGTTCTGTCCATAATCATAAACAGCGGATAAACCATCATAGATCTCACTTGAAGGGAAAATAAAACCATATTCTTTAGCGTGAGAAATCACTTTCTTGAAAACATCTTCTTGCTTTGCCATAATTTTTTTATGTCTGATGTGCAAAAATAATGTTTTTTATTGGGAAAATATTAATATCGGTAAGATCCTACGTTAGATATGCTCATGAGAAAGCATCCTCCTGCACCAATAATAAATAAAATACCCGCAATTATAAACAGCAATATCTTTCCTGTTCTATAGGTTTTTAAGGGAACAAAAATAATATTGACAATCATTATAATGACAGAAATCACAGTCAATTTCACAAAAAAACCAAAGTAGTCTACCATATTTTTTAATTAAGAAAATACCTTCTTCTAAGATAAAAATTTTATTTGAAGTGTGATGTTCATATAAGGAGCCGGGAACCTGCTTTCGCTACTCGCTTTTTCTGGATTCTGGCGGCGGCAGAGCCGCCGCCAGAATCCAGAAAAGAGCTCAGACATGCCGCTCAATCAGGGCTATTGATATCCACAAGACCCAACAGATTTCAAAAATATTTTAGATTCAGAATAAATCCGGTTTATGAAATCTTGAAGGTTTTCTTACTGAAATAAAAATCAGTAGAAAAATCTCTATTTTTGTCCCATGTTAGAAATTCTTTATCGCGATGAACATATTATTGCGATTAACAAACCCAGCGGACTATTGGTGCATAAATCTTTTTATGCCGGAGAAGCCGATACCTATGCTATTCAGGAACTGAGAAAACAAATCGGGCAAAAAGTGTATCCTGTGCATCGTTTAGACCGCAAAACATCGGGGGTCTTGTTGTTTACCTTAGATAAAGATACGCTTAGAATAATGAGCGACCGTTTTGCTACCCGGGAAGTGGAAAAAAAGTATATTGCCATTCTGCGCGGTTGGGCGAAAGAAGAAGAAACCATTGATTATGATCTGGTTAATGAAAATGAAGTTAAGCAAAATGCCATTACCTATTATCGACTTTTACAAAAATCAGAAATTGATTTACCTTTTTTAAAACATCAGACTTCAAGATATTGTTTAGTGGAAGCTATTCCTGAAACGGGACGGTTTCATCAGTTGAGAAAGCATTTTAAACATATCCTGCATCCTATTTTAGGTTGCCGCAAACATGGCTGCAATAAGCAGAATAAATTGTGGCTCCAGACATTTGGCATTAACAAAATGACACTTCACGCCCATCAATTGATTTTTAATCATCCTGTTTCTAACGAAAGAATTACGGTAAATGGCACTGTAGATGAAGAGTTTAAAAGAGTAGGAGATCTTTTGAATTTTGATTTGAGTGCCTATTCTTAACTGTATATATAATTTTTTTAACGGTATGAACGCAAAGTACTTTAAATAAATGACTGTTGTTTTTCGATCGCAGCGGCACTTCGTTCAGCAATGAGACGTATTCTTTGCTAAATGAAATGCCTTTGCAAACAAAAATGTTTTCAGGTAATATCATCATCCTTTGCGAACATAGCGTTAAAAAGTATTTATCTGGTTTTAACAATTATGCAAAATGTTATCTCTTGTATAGATACTATATATAAAACATTTTGATAAAAAATCATACATTAATCAACGATTAATTTTAAAATGAGTATTTTTGTAAAACTTTTTTTCAATGTACAAATCGCTCATTCGTCCTATTCTTTTTAAATTCGACCCCGAAGATGTTCATCACTTTACATTTTCGATGCTAAAGAACTTTGGATTTCTCACTAAATTATTTTTCCCGAAACCCATTGAAGACAAGCGTCTGGAAAGAGAAGTTTTTGGATTAAAATTCAAAAACCCAGTGGGACTGGCAGCCGGCTTTGATAAAAATGCAGTTTTGTTTAACGAATTGGGAGATCTAGGTTTCGGATTTGTAGAAATCGGAACGGTAACCCCAAGAGCTCAGAAAGGGAATCCCCGGAAAAGGTTATTCCGATTGATCGAAGACGGAGGGATTATCAACAGAATGGGATTCAACAACGACGGCCTTGAAGCGGCCATTGAAAAGCTGAAAGACAACAAAGGAAAAATAATCATTGGAGGCAACATCGGAAAAAATACTGATACAAGTCCTGAAAACTATACCCAGGATTATCTGGACTGTTTTGAAGGTCTTCATCCTCATGTCGATTATTTTGTACTGAACGTAAGTTGTCCGAATGTTGGGAGCCACGCTAAACTTGAAGATGTCGACTATCTTCGTGAGCTGATCACGGAAGTAAAGAAAATTAATCAGTCAAAATCTGTACAAAAACCAATATTACTAAAAATTGCCCCGGATCTTAATAACAGCCAATTGGATGAAATTGTTGAGCTGATTGCGGAGACAAAAATAGACGGAGTAATTGTTTCCAATACCTCAGTAAACAGAGAAGGATTGAAAACTTCTCCTGAAATACTGGAACAAATAGGAAACGGTGGATTAAGCGGAAAACCTATTCGTGAGAGAAGTACAAAAATGATCAAATACCTTTCTGAAAGAAGTAACAGAGCATTTCCTATCATTGGAGTTGGAGGAATTCATTCCGCAAAAGATGCAATGGAAAAGCTGGATGCGGGAGCAAGTCTGGTTCAATTGTACACCGGATTTATTTACGAAGGCCCGGAACTGATCAATGAAATCAATCAGGAGATTCTGAAAAGAGCAAGCAGATTGCCGAGATAAAATATACAAAAGAGAGCTGTTAAAACTCTCTTTTTTGTTTTTATATTTCTCTTACTTTGATCTGGTAATAGATGAGTTTTTTATATCTACATTCAATGTATAACCAGGAGAAGAGGCTGACTTTGGAATTTTAAACTGAAGTATGTCAGGATCTTTGGTTTTTACCTTTTGGGTTTCAAATATACCCTCCCGGCAACTTTCCGTAAGAAATTGCTCATAGTGTTTATAGTTCCAGTCTTTGGTAAAATATAATACCCGATATCCTTTTTCTCCGTCACTGGCACCGCACATCCCGCAGAAATTAAAATTGGAAACTTCTTCAAAATAGAGCAGAATTCTGTTTCCCTTTTCTCCGGATGAGTAGGACACTAATATATTGCCTCCTGCTTTATTAATGAAATCATAGGTGTTGATCTTTTTACTGTCAGGTAATGTGATATAATTGTTGTAACGGTAAATCATATCATTACCGGTAAAAAGTTTTGCAGCTGAAGTCTTTTTGTTCAGATAGAAATGACCTGAAATTATATTTTCTTTAATGTTGGGACGGTCAAATATAATTGATTCCTGAGGAATGAGTTTTTGCGCTATTTCATTGGTGTTTTCTACTTTCTGTCGTGAAGTGATCTGATCTTTAAGTGTCTTAGAGTTTTGTTTATGCTTAGTCCCGAAGTTGTATAATGAAAGGTTACCATAAAAATCATAGATTCCGGTCAAGGGTATTTTTTTCTGATACTTATCGTAGCAGTACCATCCGTCTACATAATGCTGATACTGATCACAATCAACGATTCCTGTATAATTAAGCTGAATGGTAATGGGAGCTCCTGCAATTTCTCCTTTGAAGGTCTGGGAAAAATCTGTCACTGATTTGAGTTCAACTTTTTGACCCGAATAAAAGACAAAAAATCCAAGGAAGAAGAGGCTACATATTTTTTTCATGGTTAATGATTAGTTTTAAATAAAGAAGTGGGAAACGGTATAGATCAGTAATCCGACCAAACCTCCCACCAGTGTTCCGTTTACACGGATAAACTGAAGATCTTTTCCAACTTCTAACTCGAGTTTTTCACTCAATTCTTTTCCTTGCCAGTTTCCAACGGTAGTACTGATGAGGTTTCCAAACTGATGGGTGTTTTTGAGTATATATTTGTAAGCGGTTACCCGAACCCAGTGATCAATTTTGTTTTGAAGATTTTCGTCTGTTTTTAAATTTTGTGAAAACTCGTTCAGGTTTTTAGAAAGATATCCTTTCAAGGCAGAATGTTCTTCCTGAAGTTCTTTCATCAACGTTTTTTTGATGGAAACCCAGATGTCATTGGAATATTCATCCAGCTTATCGTTTTTCAGAAGCCCGTTTTTAATCGTTTTAAATTCATCGTCCCATTTGGGATCCTCCTTAAGATCAATAGAAAATTCGTGAATTTTTTGAGTAATCAATGTTCTCACTTCGTGTTGAGGATCTTCTTCAATTTCTTTAAAAAATTCCGAAAGCCCATCTGCAATTTTATCTGCAATTTTATTATCTACAAACGATGGAATGAAAGTATAGCTTCCTTTTTTTACACGATCTTTGATCATCTCATCATTGTCAATGATATACTCTTTAATCTGTTTGGACAGATTGGTAATCATTCGCTGGTGATCTTTTTTCTCAAGAATATAATGGATGCCATTGCCCACGATTTGGTTGAGTTTAATATTGTCAGTCATTTCTGTGACCTTATTACTGATGAATTGGCTCACTGTAGAATCGTCCAGCTTATTGAGAATATCCAGCACAATATCTGAAAGGTTTCTGATCAGAATCTCCTGATTTTTTCCCTTACTCAACCATTCTCCGACAAAATTGGAGACCTTAATTTTCTGAATGTATGGACGAATATTTTGTGGTGACAGAAAGTTGCTGACTACAAAGCTTCCCAGATTATCTCCAAGCTTTTGTTTGCTGTTTTCGATCAAATTGGTATGAGGAATGGGAAGTCCTAAAGGATGACGGAATAAAGCTGTTACTGCAAACCAATCGGCCAGTGCTCCCACCATAGCTGCCTCTGCAAAAGCGCGTACGTAGCCAATCCAATGAGAATTATTAGACTTCTGTAAAATAGTGGTAATAATGAAAATAACAGCCATTAAGACAAACAATCCTGTGGCAAATGCTTTGTATTTTCTGAGCTGTTTTCTTTTTGCTTCGTCATTCATATTCTCAAATTTACTAAATTTGGCTGTCAAACCATTTACTATTTAAACCATAAAAGTTCTGTTACTTTATAGTTAAGATACAAGAAATTAAAATCTATCATGAAATTTTTAATTTCAATCACCATATTAATTGTTCTGCAATCATGTACGCAGAAATATCAACCCGTTAAAACCCCTCTTATGGAAAATACAGAAGCAAAAAACAATCCATATTATTCTAGAACCGACACGACCAAACTGAACGTTTCCAATGAAGAATGGAAAAAAATACTGGCTCCGGATCTCTATGCTATATCCAGAGAAGCTGCAACAGAAAGAGCTTTTACCGGGAAATACAATGAATTTGATGAGGTAGGAGAGTACTATTGTGCCGTTTGTGGAAATCATTTGTTCCGTTCTACTTCGAAATTTTCAAGCAGCTGTGGATGGCCTAGCTTCTTTGAAGCAGACAAAGAAGGTACTTATTATAAAAGAGATGTATCCTACGGTATGGAAAGAGTAGAGGTCCTTTGCAAAAGATGTGATTCCCATTTGGGACATGTTTTTGATGACGGCCCAAAACCTACAGGACTGCGATATTGTATGAATTCCATAAGCCTGGAATTTGTTGCGGACTCACAAAAATAATAGCCTTTAATTCACAGAATCAGGACGTTAAAGTTTCTTAAATAGCGTTAAACTTTTTGGAGTTATAACGTCCTGGTATATATGTTTTTATAATTTTGCCCCACTAATTTTGAATTAACATATTATTGAATGAAAGGATTTTACGGCGTAATAGGCCTGGTGTACATGGTTACGACATCATTCTACATTTCCCCAAAAATGGCAGTAAAGAATGAAAATGTCAATACAACAAAAACAGAAAGAGTTATTGAAATGACATCTGAGAAGCATACAAGTAATGCTGTATCTTCATCAGAAGCACTGTACCAATCAATTGCATTTGACCCTGAACATGAATTAAATTATGAGGTTTTCTCAAAAGCATTAACAGGATTTGAAAATTTAAAAAAAGCGGGATTACTTACTCAGGATTCGCATTTATTAACGATTTGTGATTTTTCTATGTCTTCCAATACAAAAAGACTTTGGATTATAGATCTTGATGATAAGAAAGTTTTATTCAACTCGTTAGTTGCCCACGGAAAAAATACAGGTGAAGAATTTGCGACGAATTTTTCTAACAGGGAAAGTTCGCTGCAGAGCAGCCTTGGATTTTATATCACCGATGCAACGTATCAGGGAGATAACGGATATTCGTTAAGACTATTGGGAATGGATAAAGGATTTAATGATGCTGCCTACAGAAGAGCTATTGTACTACATGGAGCTAATTATGTAAGCGACGATTTTGCAAGCATGCACAAAAGAATCGGAAGAAGTTGGGGATGTCCTGCAGTACCAAAAGAACTGACACAACCCATTATTAATACCATCAAAGGAAGAAACTGTCTTTTCATTTATTATCCTGATCAGAACTATCTTTCCTCATCGGAATGGTTAAAAGCATAAGATATAAGCAGTCAGATTTGACTGCTTTTTTATTTTTGAATACATTTATTATTCGAAATATCATCAAAACTTAACAGCAATTATCCCTGGAGGTATGAATACAGAATATAAGAATGATCAGTATGCAGATGCAACACAAAAGATAGCGACTGGGTTTGTTCCAGCTATAAGATTAATGAGTAATCTTGATGGGTCTTGTACCTTCGAAAAAGGAAAAATACCCACTTTAGCTCACATTGGGGTAAATGTATTCTGGGTGAGTAATCAAACGGAAGAATGGGAGAAGAATATACATGTTGCTCCAAGAAAACAATATGTAATTACAATTCAAGGAACTGTCAGATTCAAAGTTACTGGTGGTTCAACGTTTGTGATAGAACCGGGCATTATTCTTTTAGCAGAAGATACTAAAGGAGAAGGACACAGCTGGGATATAGTAAATGGTACAGAGTGGGTTAGACTCTACATTCCAATGGTAGATAATGCTGAGGATCTTTTCATTCCCGATGACGGCATGTTTTAGGTTATTTATTTTTATGTTACATCTTTCGTAAATTACAGACGTTTTGCAGATGATTGTGTCATCAGATACAGAATAAAATCTGCATTATTTGCTCGATCAGTGAGAGTAATAAAAAAATCCCTGCATGGCAATACAGGGATTACAATTATTTTTTTATCTCAGATTAGCTGAACTTTTTGAAAACTATAGTGGCGTTATGCCCTCCAAAGCCAAAAGCATTACTTAATGCAAAATTGATTTCTTTTTCCTTTGCCTCGCCAAAGACAATATTAATCTCCTGAGGAATATTCTCATCAATCTTGTGAAGATTGATGGTCGGAGGAATAATGCCCTGCTGAATAGCTTTTATGGAAAGGATCGCTTCGATTGCTCCTGCAGCTCCCAGCAAATGCCCGGTCATAGACTTTGTAGCACTGATGTCTAAGTTCTTGCTTCCTTTAAACGCTTTATTAATGGCCTTCAGCTCAACTAAATCTCCAAGCGGCGTAGAAGTCGCATGTGGATTGATATAATCGATATCTTCCATATTGGCGCCTGCTTCTTTTACTGCCAGCTGCATTGCTTTAATCGCTCCAACTCCTTCCGGATGAGGTGCTGTCATATGATGAGCATCGGCAGTCATTGCAGCTCCTGCTAATTCAGCATAGATTGTGGCTCCTCTTGCAATAGCGTGCTCATATTCTTCAAGAACCAAAGCTCCCGCTCCTTCACCCATCACGAAACCGTCTCTGTCTGCGTCATAAGGACGGCTGGCCGTTTTGAAATCATCATTTCTGGTAGACATTGCTTTCATAATAGAGAATCCTCCAATAGAAGCCGGTGTAATAGCCGCCTCAGAACCACCGCTGATGATTACTTTTGCTTTTCCTAAACGAATATAATTGAAGGCATCCATTAAAGCCGTATTTCCTGTAGCACAAGCAGAAATCGTGGTATAATTGATTCCCTGCAGTCCATATTTCATAGAAATCATACCGGAAGCCATATTGGCAATGAATTTTGGAACGAAAAACGGATTGAAACGCGGTGTTCCGTCTCCCTGTGCAAAATCCATCACTTCTTTTTCGAAAGTCCACATTCCTCCCTGTCCTGTACCCCAGATTACTCCGGTGTCGAAAGGATCCATATTTTCGAGATCCAGACCGGAATCTTTTATAGCTTCTGCTGAAGCATACATGGCATATTGTGAAAAAAGATCACTTCTTTTTATTTCGTTATGAGTAAGGTGAACTTTTGGATCGAAGCCTTTTACCTCGCAGGCGAAATTAACTTTAAATTTTTCTGAATCAAAATGGGTAATTAATCCTGCTCCGCTGACTCCGTTTATGCTGTTTTGCCAAAAATCTTCGACATTATTTCCCATAGGCGTCAACGCACCTAATCCTGTAATGACAACTCTTTTCATACTTAGTTATTAATGTTAAATAGATTAATCTTTATGGGCTAAACAAGTAGTACCCCATGCTCTATTTTTGCTTTTCGACTGCAATATTATCATTTTTCTATCGTTGCAAACAAATAATTAACAGTATTATTTGTAGCATAGCAAAAAAATGGGCTGCAGGAAAGACTTTTATGGATATAATATTTATTTTTCTAAAATCATCGTAACTCCCTGTCCACGGGCTGCGCAGATCGAAATAAATCCTTTCCCGCTTCCTTTTTCATGAAGTAGTTTTGCCAATGTTGCAATGATCCTTCCTCCGGTTGCTGCAAACGGATGGGCTGCGGCAAGACTTCCGCCCTTTACATTCAGTTTATTCCTGTCAATTTTTCCCAATGCTTTTTCTAATCCGAATTTTTTAGCCAGTTCATCATTTTCCCAGATTTTCATCGTAGCCAGTGTTTGTGCGGCAAAGGCTTCATGAATTTCATAATAATCAAAATCTTCAAGATTAATGCCCGATTTTCTAAGCATTCTGTCTGCCGCAAAAACAGGAGCTAACAGTAGATTCTGCTTATTTTCAACATATTCTATTCCTGCAATTTCCGAAAAAGTAATATAAGCCAAAACCGGCAGATCATTGGCTTTTGCCCACTCTTCACTAGCAAGTAAAACTGCTGAAGCGCCATCAGTAAAAGGAGTAGAGTTTCCTGCTGTTAATGTTCCATTTTGTTTGTCGAATGCAGGTTTCAACTGGGAGAGCTTTTCTAAACTGGTATCGCGGCGCAGATTATTATCTTTATCCAAGCCAAAAGCAGGACTAATCATATCATCAAAAAAACCTTCGTCATATGCTCTGGCCATATTTTGATGACTTTTGAATGCCAAATCATCCTGCTCTTCTCTGGAAATCTGATAGTATTTTGCTGTGATTTCAGTATGTTCACCCATTACCAAACCTGTTTTGGGCTCTTGCCCTTTATAAGGAACAGGGATCCACTCTTTAAGTTTCGGACTTAGCAATTGTTTTAATTTTCCGAATACTGATTTTTCTTTATTGGCTTTTAATAGAGCTTTTCTTAGTTTTGGTGAAGATTCAAAAGGGATATTGCTCATGGCTTCTACACCACAGGCGATACCGCTCTCTATCTGACCCAAAGCTATTTTATTTCCAATATAAATGGCTGCCTCAATACCCGTATCACAGGCCTGTTGAAGATCACAAGCCGGAGTCGCAGGGTCCAGAGACGTATTCATGACAGATTCTCTGATGAGGTTGCTTTCTGAAATATGTTTGATGACGGCACCACCCGCAACTTCACCAAGAAGTTTACCTTTAAGTCGGTAACGATCTATTAGTCCATTAAGGGCAGCAAGGAGAAGATCCTGATTTCCCTGGTCGGTATAGGCTGTATTCATTCTGGCAAACGGGATTCTGTTGTACCCTACAATAGCCACTTTTTTTGTTTCCATATCGTGAAATTTATGATGGAAGAATCGTTAGTTCGTGATCAATCATGTCGGCAATTTTGTCTAAAGCCTGATTCAGGTAATTTTGATGCCCCGTCGTTTTTGAAAGCAGAATTCCGCCCTCAATAAGCATGACGAAAAGAGAGGCATATTCTTCTGCATTTGCTTTTTCATTCATTTCTCTTTTTTTTTGGCCTTCCACAATGACAGATGATATTTTTGTCATCCATATATCAAATGAATTCTTAACCTGTTTTTTTAAAGCCGGAAAAGAATCATCTGCCTCTGTGGCAGCATTCATTAAAGGGCAGCCTCCGTTTGAAAAAACAACCGGCCAGTTTTTTCTGTAGAAATCCACAAAAGCATGAAGCTTTTCTCCGGAAGTAGGAAATTCATTTCCAAAGGATCGGTTGATGGTCCTACTCAGCAGTTCTGCATTGTATTTGTAAACCTCAATAGCAACTTCATCTTTGTTTTCGAAATTTCCGTATATACTTCCTTTTGTCAATCCGGTTGCCTGCGTGATATCTGAAAGAGAGGTAGAGATATACCCCTTTGTATTAAAAAGGGTTGCTGTTTTCTCAATGATGAGTTGTTTTGTTTTTTCTGCCTTAGACATTTAAGTATTCAATTCTGATACAAATATACAACAAAATATACCAAACGGTATATTTTGTATTGAAATTAAATCTGAATCCCATAAAGGACCCAGATTTAGGAGTTTATGAATTTTTATTGTTCTAAAGTCGCATTCAAGGTAATCTCAAAATTGAAAGCTGCACTTACAGGACATCCTTCCTCAGCAATTTTCGCAAATTTCTGAAATTCTTCTTCAGAAATTCCTGGAACTTTTGCCGTTAAAGTCAGTTCTGATTTTGTGATTTTTCCAATATTAGGATCAAGGGTAATCACGGAAGTGGTTTTTAATTCTTCAGGGTTGTAACCTGCCTGAGAAAGCTCCGCATCAAGTTTCATAGTAAAACATCCTGCGTGAGCCGCTGCCAGTAATTCTTCAGGATTGGTTCCCACACCATCTGCAAAACGACTGTTGAAAGAATACTGAGTTTGGTTTAAAGTGGTACTTTGAGTTGTTAAATGACCTTTACCTTCTTTGATAGTACCGTTCCAAACGGCTGTTGCGTTACGTCTCATAATATTTGTTTTGGTTAATATCGACTTTGATAATACAATATGTCCGGAAAGAAATGTCAATTTTATATTCCGGATTTTAAAGATACAAAAAAGCTTAATTTTAGGGATATTAAATTATAAAAACCTGTTCTCCTGAAAAGATAAAAGGTAAGATTCCTTTGAAAAAAATAGAAAAAGATATCTTTGGATTGATATTATTTTATCAATTTTACAAAGATTTGTAAGTTACCCGTTTTAATATAATGATTTCCAAAACTTCTGCATGAGTGAATTAGAAAATATTTTAAGAGAAATAACTCCACTTTCTCCTGAAGACAGTTTTCTTGTATTTGACAGGATCAAAGCCTCATTTGATTTCCCTTATCATTATCATCCCGAAATTGAGATTAATTTTATTTATAAAGGAAAAGGGTATCGCAGAATGGTAGGAGATCATACCGGAGAAATCGGGAATATAGAACTGGTACTGGTTGGCCCCAATCTTCCGCACTGCTGGGCAAATTACAAGTGTAAAAACAGGAAAACCCACGAGATTACAGTGCAATTCAATCAGGATTTTTTCAGCCAGTCTCTGATGCAAAAAAACATTCTGAAACCGATCAACAATCTCATGAAAGAGTCCATTCGCGGAATATTATTTTCAACGGAAACTGCAGAAAAACTAAAAGATTCTTTTCTCAATCTTTCGAAAATGAACAGTTTTGAGTCATTCATCGAAATTATGAAGATTCTTAATGAGCTTGCGGTAGCAGAAGATAAAACGCTTTTATCATCTTACAGCATCGAGCTTGAAACGTTTGGTGACCATGATAAAATGAAGATTGTCCACGATTTTGTTCATAAAAACTTTGAGAATAAAATAACACTTGATGATGTTGCTTCTTTGGTGAATATGAGTAATGTAACGTTTAATAGATTTATCAAGAAAAGGATTGGTAAAACATTTGTCAATTATCTCAATGAGGTTAGAATCAGTTATGCGGCCCGATGGCTGATGGAAAAAAATCTAACGGTTTTCGAAATTGCTTTTGAGGCAGGCTTCAACAATATTGCCAATTTTAATAAAGTATTTAAATCCATTAAAAAAACAACGCCTACGGAATTCAGAGAACAGTTTAAGGGGGTGAAGAAGATCGAATAAAAATTCAGGTTAATAAAATAATATCATACAAAGATCCGGTTTCCAATATCGGATCTTTTTTATGAGAAAAAGTAAAATAATTCCTCTTTAACAGGGGTGTTTTTGATGGCTGTATGTTGTTGTAAATCACTGATTTGTGAGTGTGTTTTTCAATTATATGAAAGAATAATATCGTTTTATGACAAAATAGTATTATATCGGACTGGCAACAAAATTTAGATTTGTTAATGTGAATTAAATCTTAACAAAACTTTAAATAATTTAATACATAAACGGCAAAATTTTGCCAAAAGAATAATAATTTATCTGTATTAAATCCTAAAGTAATGTCATTGATTCTCAATTAAATCTAACTAATCTAAACCTTATGAGAAAAGCAGTTATACCGGTTCTATTAGTTCTTTCCTTTTATTCGAATGCTCAGGAAAGAAAAGCGGCCGACACCACAAAGACAACCGATATTCAGGAGGTCGTTGTCACTTCTTTGGGGATAAAAAGACAGGCCAGATCCCTGACTTACTCCAGTCAGCAGATTGGTGGAGATGAACTTACTGAGGTAAAAACTCCCAATCTTTTAAATTCTATCAACGGGAAAGTTTCCAACGTGCAAATCAATAGAACGAACGGTGTAGGAAGTTCTGTAAGGGTGATTATGAGGGGGAACAAATCCGTTTCCAACAGCCAGCCATTGTATGTAATCGATGGGATTCCTATTATCAATCAAACAGGAAAATCTGCGAACATAAGCCAGTATGCGAATATGCCGGATCCCGGAGATGTATTAAGCTCCATCAACCCGGATGATATTGAGAGCATCAATTTCCTTAAAGGAGCGTCTGCATCTGCATTATATGGTTCTGCAGGGGGAAATGGTGCAATATTGATTACTACAAGAAAGGGAAAAATAGGGAAGAGCTCTATTTCTTATAGCACCAGTTTAACTGTGGATCGTGCGTACAGTCTTCCAAAACTGCAGCATAGCTATTTGTCTTATGATCCTTCAGTACCCAACCAGAATCCTGGAGATAATATTGAAAGCTGGGGTGCCAAAGGTTCTTCCAAGGATTATCTTAAAGATTTTTTACAAACGGGAACGACTTGGGTAAACAGCCTTTCTTTCCAGTCTGGAAATGAAAAATCAACCAACTATTTTTCTATTGGAAATACAACGAACAAAGGGGTGGTACCCATGTCTTATTTTGACCAATACAATATATCTTTTAGAAATTCAAGTAAATTTCTGGATGATAAGTTAACATTAGATGCAAACTTTATAGGTTCTATACAGGATAGTAAAAACAGACAAACTCCGGGAGCTTCTTTCTCTCCATTGGCAAGTTTGTATTGGTTGCCGAGAGGAGTTGATTTTGATCAATATAGTGGTGATCAGTATTCTTTTATCAATAAAAAGAGATTGTTGCCTGCTCAAAGCTGGTGGGAAATAAAACCGGACGGAACGTTCAAAGGAAATCCGGAAACCCAGAATCCGTACTGGATATTGAACAGAAATGCCGTTACGGTTAAAAATAAAAATGCATACAGTGCAATTACCTTATCTTATGAGATTAATCCATGGTTAACCGCAAGAGTAAGAGGGAACTATAGCTGGAGTTCTTCCGATAGTCAGCGTGATATTTCTGCATTTTCCGCACCAAGTTTATTGGCTGGAGGTGAAAATGGAAGAATTCTTAAAAATATATATGAAAATTCCTCTACTTACGGAGATGTTTTGTTAATCGGTAGCCCGAAGTTAAGTGAATCAATTTCTTTGGATTTTACAGTGGGAGGAAGTGTAAACTCCACCAACAACAAAGTAACGGAAATAGACAATGCTTATTTAGCTTATCCTAATTTGTTTACCTTAAACAACCTGCAATGGAATGTAGACAGAAGTCCCGGAGATGGCTATCATAATCAATATTGGAACGTCAAAAAACAGGTTCGTTCAGTTTTTGCCAGTGCATCTGTTGGATATAAAAATATGTTCTACGTAGATATGACCTTCAGAAATGACTGGGATTCTACTTTGTCTTTAACAGGAAGAAGTGGCTTTGATTATGAATCGGTAGGGGTAAATGCTATATTATCTTCAGTATTCAAACTTCCTGAAGCTATTAATTTCTGGAAAGTAAGAGGGTCTTACGCAAGTGTTGGACTAGGACTTTCTGCAAATACCTCCAATGCCATGGTTGAATATTATAAGGCCTATTCATATGGAGTAGATGCAGGAACTATTATTTATCCAAAGAGTTCATTTGTTACGGATCCTAATTATAAGGAGTTATTTCCAAAACCTGAGCTTAATAAAACCTTTGAAGTTGGTACTGAATTAAGAATGTTCAAAAACAAATTAAGTTTTGATTTTACCTATTATAATTCCAATGCAACCAATCAGTTGTTAGAAACAACCATTTCTTCTAACCTGGGAGGACTTCCAACAGGTTCATACTTCATTAATGCCGGTAAAATACGTAATACAGGGTTTGAATCTTCTTTATCATACAAAGTTTTTGACAACGAAAAATTTGGCTGGACCGCTACAGTAAATGCTTCAGCGAATAAAAATACAATTGTAGAATTATTCCCAACAAGACTAAGTATTCCGCAAGATCAGCTTTTCTCTTTAACGGGAGGTGGTGAATTTACAAAAATGAGACTGGGAGGATCTTTTGGAGACCTTTACGGAGTGAAATTCCAAAGAGATGATCAGGGACGTATTTTAGTAGATCAAAATGGCGCTCCATTAGGAACAACGGGTGTTCCCGGGTATTTGGGTAATCCTAACCCTAAATTTATCCTGGGCTTTGGAAACTCGTTCAATATTGGTAAACTGGGTATCTCTTTCCTTGTTGATGGTAAATTTGGAGGGCAGGTATTATCTCTCACTGAAAAAGCCAATGATTTGTATGGGGTAAGCCAAAGAACTGCTGATGCAAGAAACGCCGGTGGAGTATCAATACCTAATGCAGTATATGCTCCGGGAACTCCTTTGGCAGGACAAGCGTACACAGGACTAACTGATGCAAAAACCTATTACAAAAGAACAGGTGGTGCCGGAGGTATCGGGACAGGGATTGATGAAGCCTATATGTATAGTGCAACAACCGTTCGCCTTCGTCAGGCATCCATCTCATATACCTTTGAGATTAATGCAAAATATATGAAGAATGCTACGGTAAGTCTGGTAGGAACAAACCTGTTCTTCTTCTATAAAAAAGCACCGTTTGATCCGGAACAGGTATCCGGAAATACACCGGGAGGAGTGGGTGTTGATTCATTCGGGCTTCCAATTACCCGATCTATAGGACTATCATTAAAGACTAACTTCTAATTTAAAGAAAATGAAATTCAATCATATTAAAATATTAGTATTCGGGGCAGTAGCATTGCTTTCTGCTTCAGGATGCGGAGATCTTGAAGATATTAACAAAGAAAAATTAGGTAATCCTGAAAACTTTTATTCAGATTATGCAGCGGTAGTAAATCCTATGAAATCTATGCAAAGAGGATTGCAGTCTGATTACCAGTTGTATCCTAATTTAAGTGCGGATATGTTCAGTGGAATGTTCAGTACAGCTACTCCGTTTAATGGTGGCAAGAACAATATGTCATATTTTATGATGGACGGATGGAACAACAGGATTATTGCGAGACAACAGGATATTTTTAATTATTCCATCATCATTGATGATGCCGCAAAAACGATCTATCCCGATACAGACTTTACCGCTACATTCGCTGTTAAAAAGATTATAAAAATATTTACTGCATCAAGAGTATCGGATAGTCATGGTCCGGTAGTGTACAGCAAATATGAAACTCCAAACCCTAATGGAACAACTGATTTTGACTCTCAACAGGATGCTTACAATTTTTTCATCAAGGATCTTGATGCAGCTATTGTCAACCTGCAAAAGGTACAGAATATGCCTGTTACAGGAAATGAAGGTGATAAATCTGCATTAACGAAAGCGGATTTGGTGTTTGGGGGTAATATCGGACAATGGGCGAAATTTGCCAATTCACTTAAACTGAGATTAGCCATGAGAATGAGCTATGCGGATCCTGCAAAATCAAAACAGTATGCAGAAGAAGCTCTCGCATCATCTGCAGGGCTGATTACTGATAATGCTGATAATGCATTGATCAGCGTGGGGCAATCAGAATTAAGTTTTATCATCTATTCATGGGGAGATTGTTTAATTGGAGCACCTTTGATGGCTTATATGAATGGATATAATGATCCGAGACTGCCTGCTTATGCAATTCCTGCAACAGATAGTCAGGTTCTGGGGAGTTATATTGGTATTCGTCAGGGAATAGATTTATTAAATGGAAAAACAACCTACGGAGGTTTCTCTCAGCCACAGGCAAAATCGGCTACTGGGGATTATTTTTCCGGAACTAACGGAAAAATGAAATTGTTTACAGCGGCAGAAGGCTGGTTCCTGAAAGCAGAAGCAGCGTTAAGAGGATATGCAGGTGCAGGAGATGCTAAAACCAATTATGAAAACGGAGTAAAACAGTCTTTCGGAGAATGGGGTAAAACGGCAGATGTAGCAACTTATCTTGCCAATACAACTGCTACTGAAGCACCTTATATTGATCCTAAGAATGCTGCCAATAATATTAATGCCGGAGATGCCCAATTAAGTACCATTACCATTGCATGGAATGATGCTGACTCAACAGAAAGAAAACTCGAAAGAATCATTACTCAAAAATGGTTATCATTGTATCCGAACGGACCTGAGGCATGGGCTGAACAAAGAAGAACCGGCTATCCTATCCTGTTTAAAATAAGACAAAATGATAGCGGTGGACTGATCAGTACTGATGCAATGATCCGAAGAATTCCTTTTACCAATGATACCAAAACTTCATTATACAATTATCAGCAAGCGTCTCAAATGTTAAATGGACCGGATAATGGGGGAACCAAACTTTGGTGGGATAAAAAATTATAAACAGGCAAAAACACTTAATACAGAGGCATCTCAAATATCTGATGAATGGCGACGGGAGAGGGAAAGGCTCCAAAATTTATAGTTTCGTTTTATGTCGTAATTCATTTTTGAGATGTTCTCTTTTTTAGCATTTATTTTTTTAATATGGGAAAAAACAACTCAGGAAACCGTCTGGTAAACCCTATCCTTTGGATATCGACGTTGTATTTTGCAATGGGAATGCCCTTTGTAACCATCAATGCCGTTTCCGGAATTATGTACAAGGATATGGGAATTTCAGATGCTCAGATTACGTTCTGGACAGCACTTATTATGTTCTCATGGACATTGAAGCCGCTCTGGAGCCCTTTCCTGGAGATTTATAAAACCAAGAAATTTTTCGTTGTTTCTACTCAGTTTGCTATAGGGATTTTATTCGCTCTGGTTGCCTTGAGCCTCCCTCTACCAGGATTTTTTAAGTATAGTATTGCTCTTTTTGCCATCATTGCTTTTTGTGGAGCGACTCATGATATTGTTGCCGATGGTACCTATATCAGTTTTCTTACCAATAAGGAGCAAGCAAAATATATCGGCTGGCAGGGAGCTTTTTATAACCTCGCGAAGATTATCAGCAGTGGAGCACTGGTTTATTTTGCCGGAGTACTTGAAAAAACAAAAGGAGTTACCCATGCCTGGATGATTATTATGGGAATTTATGCGATGGTATTTTTTGCTTTGGCGATGTATCACTCATGGGTATTGCCTAAAGAAAATACGGAAAAGCAAAAAGTGAAGAAAACAGCCGGAAATATCCGACAGGATCTCATGGAGGTTATCACTTCATTTTTTACAAAACCAAAAATTTTGTGGTGCATCTTGTTCATCATATTATACCGTTTTGCAGAAGGCTTTGCCATTAAAATTGCCCCGTTGTTTTTTAAAGCACCAAGGTCTTCAGGTGGATTAGGATTATCTACATCAGATATCGGACTGATTTATGGAACGTATGGTTCAGCAGCGTTTATTCTGGGATCTGTTTTAGCCGGATATTTTATTTCTGCCCGTGGACTGAAGAAATCTTTGATATGGTTATGTTGTGCTTTCAATATTCCATTTGTGGTGTATGCTTTATTGGCTCATTATCAACCGACAGATCTTATGCCTGTAGCAGTGGCAGTTGTAGTAGAATATTTCGGTTACGGATTTGGTTTCGTAGGTCTGATGCTGTATATGATGCAGCAGATAGCACCCGGAAAACATAAAACAGCTCACTATGCATTTGCAACCGGTATTATGAATCTCGGAGTGATGATTCCGGGAATGTTCAGCGGAATGATCAGTGACTGGGTAGGATATAAAATTTTCTTTATCTGGGTGTTGATCGCAACGATTCCTGCATTCCTTGTCACTCTGTTTGTGCCATTCCCTTATACAGAAAATAAAGAAGTTCATAGTTAAAAGACACTCAACCTAACAGGTTTCTAAAACCTGTTAGGTTTAAAATAACTCTTACTCAATATTAAATTAAAATAAAAAAGTAAAAAATACTTTATGACAGCTCAATCAGTAATGATCCCATGGCAGGATCGCCCGGAAGGTAGCAATGATATCATGTGGAGGTTCTCCGAAAACCCGATCATTAACAGATATGCGATACCCACTTCCAACAGTATATTCAACAGTGCGGTGATTCCTTTTGAGGATGGATTTGCAGGAGTGTTCCGCTGTGACAACAAAGCGGTACAAATGAATATTTTTGCAGGATTTAGTAAAGATGGAATCAATTGGGACATCAATCATGATCCTATTGAAATGAAGGCCGGAAATACAGAAATGATCGAATCTGATTATAAATATGACCCACGTGTGACCTTTATCGAAGACCGTTACTGGATTACATGGTGTAACGGATACAACGGTCCTACAATTGGAATTGGATATACTTTTGACTTTAAAGAATTTTTCCAGTGCGAAAATGCTTTTTTGCCTTTCAACAGAAACGGAGTGCTTTTCCCTGAAAAAATTAACGGTAAATATGCGATGTTAAGCCGCCCGAGTGACAATGGGCATACGCCTTTCGGAGATATCTATATCAGCTATAGCCCTGATATGAAGTACTGGGGGGAACATCGTTGTGTCATGAAAGTGACCCCATTTGAAGACAGTGCATGGCAGTGTACAAAAATTGGTGGCGGGCCGGTTCCTATTAGAACAGAAGAAGGATGGCTGTTGTTTTACCATGGTGTAATCAATACATGCAGAGGGTTCAGATATTCAATGGGAGCAGCATTGCTTGATCTTGAGGACCCTACGAAAGTATTGTACAGAACAAAACCGTATTTATTGGCTCCGGCAGAATTGTATGAACTTACGGGAGATGTTCCGAATGTAGTTTTTCCTTGTGCAGCATTAACGGAAGGAGATAAAGTAACGGTATATTATGGGGCTGCCGATACCGTAGTTGCCATTGCTTTCGGATATATTTCAGAAATTATTGATTTCATGAAAAAGAATTCAATCTAAAGAATATGAAGTTTTTAAATATGAACATCAGCTTAATTCCCTTTATTATTGGGATTTTTGTAATGGTTTTCCTATTTTTAAACCAACTTTTAAATTAAGAAAATCCTGATGCCTATTATCATGAAGAAAGAATTGCTAATCTGTTTTTTTACCACGCTGATTTCTATTGCCAACGCTCAACAGAATAAAAATGATGTGTTATCGTGGGTAGATCCGTTTATTGGAACTGGCGGGCATGGACACACATTTCCGGGGGCTACCACGCCTTTTGGAATGATTCAGCTGAGTCCGGATCAGAATACCAAAAGTGGTGACTGGGACTGGTGTTCCGGGTATCATTACAGCAGCAAGACGATTATGGGGTTCAGTCATAACCATCTTAGTGGTACCGGCTGGGCAGATCTCGGAGATATTCTGGTAATGCCTACGGTAGGTCCGGTGAAAATGACTCCAGGTACAGAAGCAAATCCTGAAACGGGATACCGTTCAACATTCAGTCATGATAAAGAAACAGCTTCTCCGGGATATTATTCCGTTATGCTTGATAGCTATGGAATTAAAGCAGAACTTACTGCCTCTCCAAGAGTAGGTTTTCATAAATATACATTTCCAAAAACTGAGGAAGCCAATATTATCATTGACCCCACCAATAAGATCTTTGGAAATATTTACCATACCCTGGTAAGTGTAGAAGGGAATAATAAGATTAAAGGATATTGCTACAGCAACGGATGGGGCGGAAAACGATTTGCCTATTTTGTAATGGAATTTTCTAAACCGTTCAAATCTTACGGAGTTTATGCTGAAGGAAAAATAAAAAACAATGAAAAGATTGCTCTTGCCAAAGATGCCAAAGCTTTTGTAAGATTTGCTACTGAGGACAATGAAAGCATCGAAGTAAAAGTGTCATTATCTCCGGTAAGTACGGAAAATGCTCAGGAAAACTTTGATACCGAAGCTAAGAACATCAATTTCGCTCAGGCTAAAGAGACTGCACAGAGTACCTGGAGAGACCTTATCGGAAGATTTCAGGTGACAGGAGGTACAGACAGTCAGAGAAAGATTTTCTACACGGGAGTTTACCATACGTTCATTGCTCCTAATTTATATATGGATGCCAACGGAGACTACGTGGCTGCTCAGGAAAATATGAACACCAAATGGTTTACCAATTACAGTACCTACTCTTACTGGGATGGGTTCAGAGCAACACACCCGCTGTTGACCATCATGGATCAGAAGCATACCAAGGAATTTGCCAACTCCTTAATCAGCAGATATACAGATCGTAAAGACCATATGCCTATCTGGGAGCTTTGTGGCTACGATAACTTCTGTATGCTGGGATATCATAGTGTATCGGTAATCTGGGATGCCATTTCAAAAGGGGTACCAGGCATTGATGCTGAAAAAGCATTTGCTGCGATGAAGGATGCTTCTTTAACTGACAAAATGAGCAGCAGCGATGGAGGCGGAGGTCTTAATGATTATATCAAATTAGGGTATACCCCTTCTGAAAACGGAGCTTCTGTTTCTGCAACATTAGAATATGCATATGACGACTGGTGTATCCTGCAACTGGCTGAAAAACTGGGTAAAAAAGATGAAGCGGATGTATACAGAAAACGTTCTATGAACTTCCTGAATACGTTCAATAAAGAAAATAATCATTTCTGGCCAAGACAAAAAGACGGGAAATTCATCCCTGATTTTACATTGAATGACTGGAAAAAATTACAGCCACACTGGGTTTCCGGGAATATCTGGGCCTATGACTTTTTTGTTCCGCATCAGATTGATGAAATGATGAATCTCTATGGCGGTAAAAAAGGATTTGAAGAAAAACTGGATAAAACCTTCACAGAAAAACTGAATATGGAAGGCGAGCAGCATGTTGATATCTCGGGATTCATTGGATCGCTTGGATTTGGAGATGAGCCGGGACATCATGTTCCGTATCTGTACAACTATGCAGGAAGTCCTTACAAAACCCAGAAAATGGTGAAGTACATCCGTGATAATATGTACGCCGCAAAACCTGATGGGATTGTAAACAACGAAGATTGCGGGCAAATGTCAGCATGGTATATTTTCTCTTCATTAGGATTCTATCCTGTAACACCTGGTAAACCTGTGTATGCCATTGGGGCTCCTCAGTTCCCTAAAGCATCCCTGAAGCTGGAAAACGGAAAAATATTTACCGTGATTGCTGATAAAATTTCTGATAAGAATATCTATGTTCAGAAAATGTTCCTGAACGGAAAAGAATACAAAAGCTGGGAACTGAACCACAGCGATATTATGAATGGCGGTGAACTGAGATTTGTAATGGGAAGTAAGCCTGTAAAATAAAAGAATAAAAATAAAACGAAATACTAGTATCAATGGAAAGGAGAAATTTTATTAAAACAAGTGCATTGGCAGGGGCCGGATTGCTGTTTACCCAAAATGTTTTTGCAAAGAATCTGATCATAGACGATTTTCCTGTTGTCCGTGTTCCGAAAGATAAAAGACATTTTACCAGTGAATCTGTAGAAAGTGCGATTGCCGCTTTCAAAAAGAAAGTTAAAAATAAAGAATTATCATGGCTGTTTGAAAACTGCTTTCCGAATACTTTAGATACTACTGTTTTTTATAGTGAAGCCAATGGAAATCCTGATACCTATGTGATTACAGGAGATATTGATGCTATGTGGCTTCGTGACAGTTCTGCACAGGTATTTCCTTACCTTCAGTTCTCAAAGAAAGATGAAAACCTTCACAAACTGATTTGCGGAGTTATTCATAAACAGACCACTTTCATTCTTAAGGATCCTTATGCTAATGCGTTTTACAATGATGATCAGAAGATCAGCAAATGGAAAGAATATGATCACACCGATATGAAGCCGGGGATCCATGAACGAAAATGGGAAATCGATTCATTGTGCTATCCTATCCGTTTAGCATACCATTTCTGGAAAGAAACAGGAGATACAAAACCTTTTGATGCCAACTGGCTGCAGGGGATCAAGCTGACCTTGCAAACATTTACAGAACAGCAAAGAAAAAAAGATTTAGGTCCTTACAAATTTGAACGTACCACATCATGGGCTACAGACGGTGTTCCTATGGGAGGTTACGGATATCCGACGAAACCTGTTGGGTTAATCAGTTCTATGTTCCGTCCAAGTGATGATGCTACGATTTATGGATTTTTAATTCCGTCTAATTTATTTGCAGTAGTAAGCTTACGTCAGGCAGCGGAAATGGTTTCTCAGATTAAAAATGAAAAAGCTTTAGCTCAACAACTGAACAGCCTTGCGGATGAGGTAGATGCAGCCGTTAAGAAATACGGAGTTTACAACCACCCCGAATACGGAAAAATATATGCTTTTGAAGTCAATGGCTTTGGAAGTTATAACCTGATGGATGATGCAAATTGCCCAAGTTTGCTGGGATTGCCTTATCTGGGCGCCGTGAAATCTGACGACCCTATCTATGCGAATACCCGAAAATTTGTATGGTCAGAAAATAACCCGTTCTTTTTCAAAGGTAAACTGGCGGAAGGAATCGGAGGGCCACACATCGGACTAGACATGATCTGGCCGATGAGTATTATTATGAAAGCACTCACTTCAAAAGATAAAAGTGAGATCAGATGGTGTATAAACACCTTACAGAAAACTCATGGAGGAACAGGATTTATGCATGAATCCTTCCACAAAGACAATGACAAGAAATTCACCAGAGAATGGTTTGCCTGGTCAAATACATTATTTGGTGAACTCTTATGGAAAACCTTTAACGAGAACCCGGATTTACTGGCTTAGGTTGGATATTTGCAGTAGGTAACAGCATCCCTTTATTCCCGTTTTTTAGTTGAATTGTGTTACAAGGCTTTTTGTTCAGAGAGGCCTTGTAGGACTCTCATTGCATACCTAATCCGTTTTTCCCCTTTTTCATAAGGAGAAACGACTAGATATAACAAATCAAATAACTTAAAAAAAACATTATGAAAAAAGCCTTTATTGCATTGATCCTATTGATCATCCACGTGGAATCTGTGCTCTATGCACAGCAGCTTAATCCTATGGGAATCTGCTATGTGGAAGTAAATAACAACAATCTTCTGAACGCAGGGGCGTACAAGTTACAAACCTCAAACAACTACCTGTTTAATGTCGTCAACATTTTTGCGGCAAACATTAATTATGACACAAGCCGTGGCAGAGCGTATTTGTATAGCAATAACAATGTCACCAAAGTACTGACCAATGCAGATACCTACATCAAACCCCTCCAGCAAAAGGGAATGAAAGTCGTATTAACAATCTTGGGAAACCACCAGGGAGCGGGAATTTGTAACTTCCCAACCCGTGAGGCTGCCAAAGATTTTGCATTACAATTAGCCAATACCGTTAATACCTACGGATTGGATGGAATTGATTTCGATGATGAATACTCGGAATATGGAAATAACGGAACCGGGCAGCCAAATGACAGCTCTTTTGTAATGCTCGTCCAGGAATTAAGAGCGCTCTTGCCTAACAAACTTATTACTTTTTATTATTATGGCCCCGCTGCTTCAAGACTTTCCTGGAACGGAAGCAGAGTAGGAGACAATGTCAACTACAGCTGGAATGCCATGTATGGTACATTTTCCGCACCCAACGTTCCTCCGCTTACCAAAGCTCAGATTTCTCCCGCAGCGGTTTGGTTGGGAAATACTTCTAATTCAACGACAACAAGTCTTGCCAGCCAAACCAAAACCGGAGGATATGGTTTATATCTTTGGTATGATCTGAAAGGAACTAACCAGGCTTCTCAACTTTCTGCAGGAACTCAAACTTTATATGGAGAGCAAACTGTATTGAGTGGTACTTTACAATCATGGACGGCAGGAACCAACTGTGACGCTCCTATCGGCTTATCCACAAGCAATCTTACCGGGACAAGTGCAAAATTAAACTGGACTGCCGTTGGAACAAATACATATGATATCGATTATAAAGCAGCTTCATCTACAACCTGGACGAGTGTAGCTACAGCTGTGACAGGAACTTCTGTGACGGTTTCAGGATTAACAGCAAATACAGAATATGACTGGAGAATAAGAACGAACTGTAGTGTAAAAAGTACCTATATGTTTGCTCCAAGATTTAATAGCGGAGGTGGAACAACCAATCCCACAGGTTCATATGCTATCAGCCTTAATGGCACCAGCAAATCAGGTTCGGCTGGAAATATCAATCTAAGCGGTTCTGCACTATCTTTTGAAGGATGGATAAAACCAGCTTCTTTCAAATCAGGATTTCCATATATTTCAGCCATCATGGGAACGGAGGCCGGAGATGCCAACTCTGCATTTATACGTTTAGGAGATGCCAACCTTGCCAACAACAAACTTCAGTTTGTACTCAGCATCAATAACGTGCAACAAAAACTAGCTTCCAATACAGCATTAAACGCCAATACATGGTATCATGTTGCGGCAACTTATGATGGAACAACCATGAAACTGTATATCAACGGAACTCTTGACGCCAGCAAAGCTCAAACGGGAAGTGTGAGTTCAAACGGAGCGTTCAATGTTGGATATTTATATGAAACGTCAAGAAATTTCAATGGAAAAATAGATGAGGTTCGTGTTTGGAAACGTGCATTAAGCCAGACGGAAATCAGTCAGAATATGTGTAATGTAATTTTACCTGCTACTTCTCTTGCTGCCTATTGGAAATTTAATGAAGGAAGTGGTTCATCCGCACAGGACAATTCCGGAAACGGAGTGACACTGACATTATCAGGAGCTGATGCTTCTATCTGGGGAACAGACGTACCATGTACAACTTCAACAGCAAGAACGTCAAAAAATACAACAACTCAAAAGGTAATTAACCCTGAGCAGACAGGATTGAAAAAACAATTAAAACTGTACCCGAATCCTTTAAGCAGATCTTCTCAGCTTAGTATTTCTAGTCCTGAAGAGTACAACAGAGGACAGCTGAAAGTATATAACTATAGTGGTGGCCTTATGGATACACAAGTATTAAAGGGCGGAGATCATGAGTATAATCTGCAAAAACTTCCCGCAGGAAATTATATCCTTCAGTTTGAATCGCAAAACGGAAGTTTGAAACAGACTGAAAAATTAATCATTAAATAAAAAAACTCCATCATTGGGCTTCGGCCCAATGATTTTATCAAAACTAAAAATAGTATACTATGAAAAAAACATTTATTCTTGCCACCCTGGCATTGCTGGGGATTCAGACAGCTTCCGTGCTTAAGGCACAGCAGCTTAATAATCCTGTAGGTATATGTTATGTGGAGGTTAATAACAATAACATGCTTAATGCCGGGTCTTATACTTTGCAAAACAGCAACAAGCAGCTTTTTGACGTTGCCATTATCTTTGCAGCGAATATCAATTATGATGTTTCCAAAAGCAGAGCTTACCTCTCAAGCAACAACAATGTCACCAAAGTATTAAACGATGTAAATACCTACGTAAAGCCTTTACAACAGAAAGGAATCAAAGTGTTACTGGATATTTTGGGGAATCATCAGGGAGCCGGTATTTCCAATTTTCCTAACAGGGAAGCCGCTAAAGATTTTGCTTTACAAATTGCCAATACGGTGTATACCTATGGTTTGGATGGAGTAGATCTTGATGATGAATATGCAGGATATGGAAATAACGGAACAGGACAGCCAAACAGCAGTTCTTTTGTCATGCTTTTACAGGAATTGAAGGCCGCTATGCCTGATAAACTCATCACCTTCTATTATCTGGGACCTGCAACAAGCAGACAAAGCTATAACGGAGATGCGGCAGGAAATTATATAGACTACAGCTGGAATCCATATTACGGAACTTACAGTGCTCCTAATGTACCACCACTTACTAAATCTAAACTTTCTGCAGCAGCAACCTGGATCCAGAACACAAACCCTCAGTCTACTTCTACGGCTACACTTACCACATTGGCTACCAACACCAAAAATGACGGGTATGGAGTATTTATGTGGTATGATCTTGGAGGAACCAATGTTGCCAGTTATCTGAGTACAGGATCCAATATTCTTTATAATGAAAATACACAACTTACAGGTCAGCTATACTCATGGACTCAGGGAGTAGCTTGTGATCCGCCACTAGGACTCGAGGTAACAAATGTAATGGGAACTTCTGCCAGATTAAACTGGGCTTCTAACGGTTCTCAAACGTACAATATCGATTATAAACCTGCCAATTCTACAACATGGGTGAATGCAGGAACCAATTATTCCGGAAGTAATATTGTGATCAGTAACCTTAATTTGAACACAGACTATGACTGGAGAATTCAGTCAAATTGTTCTTCGACATTAACAAGTACTTATCTTTTTGCGCCGAGGTTCAATTCCGGGAACGGATGTGCAACACCTGCAGGTCTGGTATCCGCGAGCAATCTGGGAACAACCACTCAATTATCATGGGATGCTACAGGAGCTTCTTCCTATAATTTACAGTATAAGACAACAGCTGCGACAACCTGGACTGATGTTCCTGCTGTTTCAACCAATACCTATACCCTTCAGAATCTTTCGCCAAATACTACCTATCAATGGAGGGTACAATCGGTATGCAATGGAGGAGCGGTAAGTACGTATTCCGGAGAAAGCACATTCAACAGCGGTTTTGCACCGGTAACCAGTCCTGGCTCAAGATCGCTTTCCTTTAATGGAAGCACCAATTACCTTAATGCCGGGCAATTTAATTTAAGTGGAAATGCAATGACATTTGAAGGTTGGGTGAAGGTTAATGCATTCAAAACAGGATTTCCTTATATCACTTCCGTAATGGGAATTGAAGTAGGGGATAATAATTCTGCAATACTTAGATTTGGAGATGGAAATCTTGCCAATAATAAGCTGCAGTTTATATTGAGTTTCGGATCTTCACAGGTGAAACTGAACAGTAACTCAACATTTAATACCAATACATGGTATCATGTGGCAGCTACTTATGACGGGACTTCAATGAAAATGTATATCAATGGTAATCTTGATGCCAGTGTGGCCACAACCGGAAACTTTACTGCAAACGGTATTTTGTATCTGGGAAGAAACTATGATAATTCCCGTACACTGAACGGAAACCTGGATGAATTCAGAGTTTGGAAAAGAGCATTAACAGCACAGGAGATTATAGATAATAAATGTAACGTTGCACCTACCTCCACAGCATTGGAAGCCAACTGGAAAATGGATGAAGGAAGTGGAAACGGTGCTCTTGATGCAACGGCCAACACTCATTTTGCAACATTGACGAATATGTCAGACTCCAACTGGAGCACAGATGTAGCCTGTAATTCTTCTTTATCTGTAGAAGATTTGAAAGGACTTGCCAGCGGGAAAGAAAGCCGTGTTTATCCTAACCCTGTTAAAAAGGGAAGTGATATTCACTTTAAAATTGAAAATAATTCAGCAAGTGAAATATCTTTGTATGATATTTCCGGAAAATTGTTGAAAAAACAGCAAATTAATAAAAATAATAACATTGTGAATACCCAGGATTTACCTCGTGGTACCTATATTTATAAAATTATTTCAGCAGACAGTCATATACTGTCATCAGGGAAGATTATTGTGGAGTAAACCTGTGGTTTGCCAGAATATATAAGTAGAATTAATTTTGAGATCTGAGACCGACAGGCAGGTTTTTTCTTGTCTGTCTGTTTTCAGTCTGAGAATAGTGAGTAAATAAATTAAAAATAATGCAAAATATACTGGGGATAGATATTGGAGGCTCCCACATTACATTGGCTCAGGTAGATCCTGAAAAACGTGAAATCATTTCTTCAACCTATGTAAGGGAACATGTTGATTCTTATGAAAAAAGGGAAACGATTTTTTCTGCGTGGGTTTCTGCGATAGAGAAAGCTTCCCATGATTTGAAAAGAGAGGATCTTCTCATAGGAATTGCAATGCCGGGACCTTTTGACTATGAAAACGGAATTGCTCAGATGCTGCATGGAAAATTTCTTGACATCTATAACGTAAACATCAAAGAAGAGCTGGCAAAACGTCTGTCAATCTCCCTCGATCAGATTTATTTTGTTAATGATGCAGCTGCTTTTATGGAAGGGGAGGTTTTTGGAGGCTGTGTGCAGGATTATACACGAATTTTTGGAGTAACACTGGGAACAGGATTTGGAACCACCTTTTATAATGGAGAAATAGCTACCGATGAAGACCTTTGGGATGCTCCGTTCAGAGACTCTATTTTTGAAGACTTTATGGCGACTCGCTGGTTTGTAAACCGTTACGAAGAATTGACCGGTGGAAAAATTTCAGGAACCAAAGAACTACTGGAAAAACCTCAGGACATACAGAATACCATGTTTGATGAGTATGCAGATACCTTTTCGGAGTTTATTGTGCAGCATGTCAGCAAGTACCAACCGGAAGTTTTAGTTATAGGAGGTAATATTGCCAAAGCATATCCTCATTTTGAAGCAAAATTTAAGGAGAATCTCTCCGCAAATCATATTAACCTGCCCGTGAAAATCTCTGCAATATTTGAAGATGCAGCCATTTTGGGAGCGGCCAGTTATGCCTTGAAAAAAGCAAAATAAATTAAAAACGAAACGATACAATGAAGTCTCTATTTTCTACTTTTTTTCTTGTATTACAGATCTGGGCTTTCAGTCAGAGCATGTCTCCCGTAGACTATGTGAATCCCTTGATGGGAACCCAGTCCAAACCCTCTTTATCCAACGGAAATACCTATCCCGCAGTGGGACTTCCATGGGGAATGAATATCTGGACTCCCCAAACCGGTAAAATGGGTGACGGATGGGCGTATACCTATGATGCAGATAAAATTAAAGGATTTAAACAAACCCATCAGCCTTCTCCCTGGATGAACGATTACGGCGCTTTTGCCATGATGCCGGGAGTCGGTAAACTAAAATTTAAAGAAGATGAACGTGCAAGCTGGTTCAGCCACAAAGCTGAGGTATCAACACCCTATTTTTACAGTGTATATCTGGCGGATATCAATGTAACCACTGAGTTTACCCCAACAGAGAGAGCCTCTTTTTTTAAATTTGATTTTCCTAAAACAGATAGCGCCTATGTTGTCATTGATGCCTTAAACAAAGGATCTTACATTAAGATTTTACCTAAAGAAAGAAAAATCCTGGGCTATACAACCCGATATTCAACCGGGAAATATGAAAATTTTAAAAACTATTTTGTCATTCAGTTTGATAAAGATTTTGAGCTGACAAGAACATGGAAAGACAATCAGCTGATCAACGGCCAGTTGGAGGTAACCAGCGACCATACCGGTGCAGTTGTAGGTTTTAAACTTAAAAATAAAGACGCGGTTTACGCTAAAGTAGCTTCTTCATTCATTAGTTTTGAACAGGCAGAGCTGAACCTTACAAGAGAAATCGGTAACAGAAATTTCGAACAGGTAAAGACTGATGCAAAAAATATCTGGAATAAAACCCTTGGGAAATTAGAAGTAAAAGGAGGAACAGATCAGCAGATGAGAACTTTCTATTCTTCGTTATACAGAACCCTCTTCTTTCCACAAAAATTATATGAAATTGACGCTCAAAATAAAATAAAACACTGGAGCCCGTACAACGGTAAAATCGCTGACGGAAGAATGTTTGCCGGGACAGGTTTCTGGGACACTTTCCGTGCTTTATATCCGTTCTTAAATCTGGTGTATCCAGGTATTAACGTGGAAATGCAGGAAGGTTTGGCAAATGCGTACAGAGAAGGCGGTTTCTTGCCGGAATGGAGCAGCCCCGGATATTCTGATATTATGATTGGAAATAATTCGGCTTCCGTGGTGGCAGACGCTTATATCAAAGGACTTCGGGGATATGATGTAGAAACGTTATGGCAGGCGGTAAAACATGGTGCCAATAATGAAGGTCCTATTGAAGCAGTAGGGCGTGCAGGAGTGCAATATTACAATACATTGGGTTACGTTCCGTATGATGTGAAAATCAATGAAAATGCTGCCAGAACACTGGAATATGCCTATGATGATTTTTCTATTTACCAATTGGGGAAAGCTTTAGGAAAACCTGCTTCAGAAATTGATATTTACAAAAAAAGAGCGTATAATTACAAAAATGTGTTTGACAAAGAAACAGGTTTAATGCGCGGTAAGAATAAAGACGGGAATTTTCAGAAACCTTTCAATCCCTTTAAATGGGGTGATGCCTTCACAGAAGGAAATAGCTGGCATTATACGTGGTCTGTATTCCAGGATATTGACGGGCTGGCAGAATTGATGGGAGGTAAAAAGAAGTTTGAAGCCAAACTGGATGAGGTATTTTCACTTCCTCCTGTTTTTGATGACAGCTATTACGGTGGAGTAATCCATGAGATCAGAGAAATGCAGATCATGAATATGGGGCAGTATGCTCACGGAAACCAGCCAATACAGCATATGATTTATCTCTATAACTATGCCGGAGCTCCGTACAAAACACAATATTGGACAAGGCAGGTGATGAATAAGCTGTATATGGCTACACCAGACGGATACTGTGGAGATGAAGATAACGGGCAGACTTCTGCGTGGTACGTTTTCTCGGCCCTGGGATTCTATCCGGTGACGCCGGCTACAGATCAGTATGTACTGGGTGCACCATTATTCAAGGAGGCAACCATTCATCTTGAAAACGGAAAGAAAATTGAAATAAAAGCACCGGAAAACAATGCAGATAATCTGTATGTGAAATCTTTGAACCTAAACCAACAGCCTTATTCCAAAAACTGGTTAAGCCACCAGGAGCTGATGAAAGGAGCTGTTCTTGATTTTACAATGGATAACAAACCGAACAAAGAAAGAGGCTCACAGGAAAAAGATTTTCCTTATTCAATGTCAAAAGAACAATCAAAATAAAATAATTTAACACTTAGAAATAAACTGTATGAGTACAGAAAAGAAAGAAATATTCGAGAGAGTAGAAGAGATGCTGGGAGCACAAGGGTTTAGTATTGCAGCAAAAGATGATACAAGACCTTGGGGAGGATTTTTTGTGATTGATGAAAATCAGGCTCAGGATTTTGCCAACCAGTATTTTGACGGGATTGATGTGGAAAACTTAAGAATAGGAGGGAAGCTAAGTCCTAAAATTCTTATTGTTGCTCCACAGGCGAGATTAAGCTGGCAGTATCACCACAGAAGAGCTGAGATCTGGCAGGTTGTGGAAGGTACCGTAGGAATCAAAAGAAGCAATACCGATGACGAGGGTGAAGTAGCAGAATACAATCCAAAAGATCAGGTAAAACTTCAGCAGGGAGAGAGACACCGTTTAATTGGTCTTGATGGCTGGGGAATTGTTGCCGAAATCTGGCAGCATACCGATGCTTCTCATCCTTCCGATGAAGACGATATCGTTCGTGTACAGGATGATTTCGGAAGATAATTAACCATAAAAACATTCATTTCTTCTCTTCAGCAATTCTGAAGAGAAGAATGTAATGTTACTTGCCTCCTTTTTTTGGATTCAGTATTTCTTAAGCAACCTTTCTATCCACAGTTGCACCCTGATTCTGAACTTATCATTTGCGCTCATCATTTTTATATGGCGGAATGAATTTCTTTTTTAATAATTAAAATAGCTGAAGATCATGATAAAAAATATGCTGTCACTCTGTATATCTGTTATATGCGGAATCATTATACATGCCCAATCATTCGAATCTCCCAATGGTCAACTGAAATTGAACTTTACTATCAAAGAAGAAGGAAGCCCGTATTATGCGCTTCAATACAAAGGGAAAACCATTGTGAAGGATAGTAAACTGGGATTTATTCTAAAACCTTCCACCTCTTATTTTTCAGGATTTAAAGTGGAAAATATCAGCTATACTTCTGAAAGTAATACCTGGAGGACCGTTTGGGGACCCAACAAAGAAGTAAAAGATCATTATAAAGAAATGCTGGTTCATCTCGTGCAAAATAAAACGGGTTGGAAACTGGATATCAGATTCAGACTTTTTGATGATGGATTGGGCTTCAGATATGAGTTTCCCGTTCAGCCTGAGTTGAGACATTTTACGATCAACAACGAGCTTACCTCTTTCAATCTGTCCAAAGATTATAAAGCATTCTGGATTCCCGCAGATTATGATACCAATGAATTTCCGGTAACGACTTCAACATTATCTCAGATTTCAGGTTTAATTGATGAGGTAAGAAAAGAACCGTTGGCAGCCAAAGCTCCCAGTTCAGGTTTAGCTGTACAAACGCCGTTGATGCTGAAATCTCAGGATGGAATTTATATCAACATCCATGAAGCTGCACTGGTTAATTTCCCGGCGATGACTCTTAACCTTGATGATAAAAACTTTATTCTTTCTTCCAATCTTACACCCGATAAAAACGGCGACAGAGGATTTATTCAAACCGGTTCAGTAAGTCCGTGGCGTACCATGATCATCAGTGATGATGCAAGAGAAATATTGTCTTCCAACCTGATTGTTAACCTTAATGAGCCCAGCAAAATAAAGGATACTTCCTGGATAAAACCTACGAAATATGTAGGTGTATGGTGGGAATATTTTACTGGCGGTGGTTCTACGTGGGCCTACTCTGATAATCAGGACATCAGAATTGGAGAAACAGATTATAAAACATTGAAGCCGAACGGCAGGCATGGTGCCAACACAAAACATGTGAAAGAATATATTGACTTTGCCGCAGCGAACGGATTTGATGCTGTTCTGGTAGAAGGCTGGAATGAAGGCTGGGAAGATAACCAGGCGTACAGAAAAGAACATATTTACAGCTTTACCAAAGCTTATCCGGATTTTGATGTGAAAGAACTCCAGGCTTATGCAAAAAGCAAAAATGTAAAAATCATCATGCATCACGAAAGCACTTCTTCAGTGGTGGATTATGAAAGACAATTAAAAGATGCTTTCAAATTTATGAAGGATAATGGATATGATGCCGTAAAAACAGGATATGTAGGACCAATTATTCCAAGAAGTGAATATCATGATGGGCAATGGATGGTTAACCATTACAGATATGTTGCTGAAACCGCAGCCCAGTACCAGATCATGGTCAATTCCCATGAAGCAGTGCGACCTACCGGATTGCACAGAACATATCCCAACTGGATTGCCCAGGAGTCAGCGAGAGGAACCGAATTTGAATCCTTCAACGGAAACAAACCGGATCATACCACAATTCTACCTTTTACCCGATTGATCGGAGGTCCTATGGATTATACTCCGGGTATATTTGAAGGTGATCTTTCTGTGTATGGAAAAAATAAAGCGAAATTAAGCACAACTTTGACAAAACAGCTTGCTCTTTATATTACAATGTACAGTCCACTTCAAATGGCTGCAGACCTTATTGAAAATTATAAAAAATATCCTGACGCTTTCCAGTTTATCAAAGATGTTGCAGTAGATTGGGATTCATCTTATATTCTTGAGGCAGAGCCGGGAGATTATGTGACGATCGCAAGAAAAGCAAAAAATAAAGACCAGTGGTTTGTCGGAAGTATCACCGATGAAAATCCAAGAGAAGCTACAGTCGATTTATCATTCCTTCCTATAGGTCAGAAGTTTGAAGCCATTATCTATAAAGATGGAAAAGATGCCAGCTGGAACCACAATCCGAAAAGCTATGAAATTTCAAAACAAAAGATAAAATCAAGCGAGAAACTTAAAATAAAAGTAGCTCCGGGTGGAGGATTTGCCATCAGCATAAAACCAATATCATGATGAAAAAAGGACTAGCGGTTTTAAGTATAGTATTCACTTGTATTTTCGGACTCTGTTCCGCACAGGATCCGTGGGGAATTAAAGCAGAGAATATTAATCCGGATCATTACACCGGTATTACGGTTTCCAACGGAATGATAGGAGTGATTTCCTCACCGGAAGCTTTGAAAGCGGGAAATGTTATTCTGGCCGGAGTGTATGATCAGTATGGAAGAGGAAGAACAAGTAATTTTCTTTCCAACTTTAATGTGCTTGATTTTAATCTTGTCATCGACTGGAAAGAAGTTAATCGTAAAAATATTTCGAATTATACCCAACATATCAATTTTAAAACAGCCACTTTTTCCGGTTCATTCGATTATGGAGATATAGCCTCTGTAGAATATCAATATGCAGCGTTGAGGCATCTTCCCAACAATGTAATTCTTACCGTGACCATACATCCCAAAAAGGAGCTTTCATTTGTTGCGGAAAGCAATCTTAAAACCCCTCAGGGATTTCTGCCCCTTCAACAGAGTTATAACGAAGTAAACCCTCCGCATGCCACGATACCTCTCTTAACCTCGGTAGCAAAAAGTCCTACCGGAGCGCTTACGATGGCAGCAAGCACCACATTTGTATTTCCGGAAGAACAATATAAGCAGCCAAAAGTTTCACATGAAATGCGTGACAGCGATGCTCATTTGATGAAATTCGTGAAAAAATTAAAAAAATCAGAACCCTATACTTTTTCTTTGATAGGTTCTCTTGTATCATCCTCTCAGGTTCAGGATCCATATAATGCTGTTGAAAGATTAAGTATTTATGCCAATTTGCAAAATCCGGTTCAACTGTATAAAATACATGAAGAAGAATGGAAGAACTTGTGGAAAGGCGATATTGAAATAGAAGGGGATGCGCAGGCACAACAGGATGTTCATAATATGCTGTACCATCTGTATTCCTTTTCAAAAGAAGGATCAGATTACTCCTTATCTCCGGTCGGATTGAGCGGAACAGGTTATAACGGGCATGTTTTCTGGGATACAGAAATGTTTATGTTCAAACCTTTGTTGTTTTTCCATCCTGAAATTGCACAAGGACTTGTAGAGTATCGTTTTAACAGGCTGAAGGCTGCTAAGACAAATGCTATGATGTATGGATATAAAGGTGCAATGTTCCCCTGGGAAAGTGCAGTTTCAGGAGAAGAAGAAACCCCGGTTTGGGCATTGTCCGGAACCTATGAGCATCATATTACCGGAGATGTTGCTTTTGCAGCCTGGAATTATTATCTAATGACTAAAGACCTGCAATGGTTAAAAGAAAAAGGCTGGCCTCTTCTAAACGAAACAGCAAGGTTCTGGCAATCGCGGGTAGAAAAGGAAGGAAACAGGTATTACATTAAAAATGTGGTTGCTGCCGATGAATGGGCAGAGAATGTAGATAATAATGCGTACACGAATGCCATTGCAAAACAAAATTTCAGGTTTGCCAATGCTGCTGCCAAGTTACTTAATATACCTTTCAATAAAACCTGGGATGACATTGCAGAAAACCTGGTGTTTACGCGACTTGAAAACGGAGTGACAAAAGAACACGATACTTATAACGGAGCATCAATAAAGCAGGCGGACGTCAATTTACTGGCGTATCCGCTCAATACCATTCAGGATAAAGAACAGATCAGAAAAGATTTGAAATATTACCAGGAAAAGGTTCCCAATAAGAAAACTCCGGCGATGACCAAGTCTATTTTTGCTTTATTGTACAGCAGATTAGGAGAGGGTAAAGAGTCGTATAAATGGTTTAAAGAATCTTATGAACCTAATCTTTTACCCCCATTCAGAGTTCTTGCTGAAACGGAAGAGGGAGATAACCCTTATTTTCTTACGGGTGCAGGAGGAGCATTGCAGGCTGTAATGATGGGATTTGCAGGAGTGGATATGGATGAAAAAGGTACCTTAAAATCAACTAAAAATGCATTGCCTCCGAATTGGAAAAAGGTGACGGTAAAAGGAATAGGTACCGGAAATATGACCTTTTCAAATAGTCAGTAAATTTCTAATGCATTAGACCTGCCTTGCAATCTTAATTTTGTTGTAAACCAAAAGGAATATAAGAAACATCAATAGGAGCGGACTTTAGTCCGCTTTGTTATTATATTCTGTGGAATCCGGCTTTAGCCAAAACCTATTTATTTTCAATTTTTAGCCACGAATGCACGAATCCTTTTATTTGTGCATTCGTGGCTAAATACATCAGTCCCTTCACCTTTAATCCCTCCATTCTTTTTCTATCTCTTCCAGCGTTTTTCCCTTAGTTTCAGGAATCATTTTCCAGATAAAAAAGAAGGTAAATACCGAAATTATCATATACATCCAAAAGGTTAGGGCACTTCCAACAGATCCTATGAGAACCGGAAAAGTCTGTGAGACCAGAAATACAGCCAGCCACAGAAAAAAAGTTGCTACCGACATGGCTGTAGCCCGTGCTTTTGTCGGGAATATTTCAGCGATAACAACGAATGTCAGCGGTCCTAGTGACATCGCAAAACAGGCAATATATCCAAGTATAGCGATCAGAAGCAGATAGCCTTGTTGCTGATTGTAAAAAACAAGTCCGGTAACAAAAAGGCAAACAGTCATCCCTGTAACACCAATTAACAAAAGTTTTTTTCGTCCCCAATGATCTACATATTTTATGGCTACTAAAGTGAAAACGACATTGATGATTCCCACTAGAATAGTTTGTATAAATGCAGAGTCTGAGCCTACCCCCGTAGATTTAAAGATTTCAGGAGCATAATACATAATAGCATTAATTCCCGAGACTTGGGAAAGAACAGCCAGTACAATACCGATACTCAATGCCCGTTTGAGTTGAGGTGTTTTTATATCAGAAAAAGAAAATGGAGTTTCATCCCGTAAAGACTCATCAATGGATTTCAGTTCCTGTTGAGCGATTTCAGCGCCATTGATTTGGGTAAGAATATCCAGTGCTTCGGTATTTCTTTTTTGTGATGCCAGCCAACGTGGGCTTTCAGGAACCGTTAACAATAAAAGAATAAAGATGAAAGAAGGAATAACCCCTGAGCCAAACATCCATCGCCATCCCATGGAAATGTTCCATGTTTCATTATGAATTCCGGCGATATAAGCGTTGACAAAATAAATAACAAGGATCCCTGTAACAATACCCAGCTGGAAGATTGAAATTAAACGCCCTCTTATAGCTGCCGGCGCCATTTCTGAGATATACATCGGTGAGAGCATAGACGCAATTCCTATTCCCATTCCTCCAATAATCCGGAATATCACGAAGATCCAAAGATCAGGTGCTACAGCCGTTCCTATTGAGGAGATGACAAACAATATAGCGGAAAGCATTAATACTTTTTTCCGCCCGATAAGATCACTGAGTTTACCAGAATACATTGCTCCCACAATACATCCGAGCAGCGCACACGAAGCCACCCAGCCCGTCATTACATCCGAAAGCTGATAGTAGATTTTCATAAAGCCGATGGCTCCGGAAATTACAGCTGTATCGTAACCGAATAATAATCCACCTACTGAAGCTACCAGAGTTGATTTATAAATAAGTGTTGAATGTGAAGTTGGTGACATAGCGTTTATTTTAAAACTTTATGGGAAATCATCTCAGTTCGAATGCTGGCTTTAATCGTTGCGCATTCTTTTCCGGCACTTTCCCCGTGAGGAGTGATGGTGTAGGTTCTCACATGAGCAGGAACAATAAACGTTTCTGCATAATGGATGATATAAGGCTCAAAACTATGATCAGGGCTTTCTATAATTACTTCACGACCCTCGACCAGATTCAGTACGTTAACCACTCCTTCTGTATGATGAATCACTTTTTTGGTAAACCAGTGTCTTCGGGTCTCAATGAATGACATCGAATCTAATCCCGTACGTTCTTCACGCCAGCCATCCCCTTCATTGACGGACTCCGTAAGATTGAGAATATGTTCCTTTGTCCATGAAGTGGTGCGATCCCATTGAATCACATTTTTTCCATGTTCCAGAGATATCGGTCGCGGCTTTCCATCCAGCCCCATTCTTCCCCAATCCCAGAGTTTAAACGTAAAAATATAGGGAGTGGCACTAATTTCCAATACTACGGAATCAGCCCCTGAGCAATGTACCGTTCCTGCCGGTATGGAAACATGATCGTGCTTTTGCATGGGCCATTTTTGTACATACTGATCTGCATCAAAAGGGATAGAGTCTTTTTGTGCAGCTGTGAGATCTTTCATCATACATTCATGATCGATATTTTCTTTCAGACCAAGATAGACAAAAGCACCCTCTTTTACATCCAGCATGTAATAACTTTCATCCTGAGTATAGGTCATCCCGAATTTTTCTTTAATGTACTCTTTCAGTGGATGTACCTGCAGGCTTAAGTTGCCACCTTTCATCGTATCCAGAAAGTCAAAGCGGATAGGGAATTCATCTCCGAATCCTTCATATACCTGCTTACCAAGCAAAGCTTCCGGTTGGAAAAACACAAGATTAAGAGATGGAATTTCCACTACCTGATCTCCGAATCCTAATAATAAACTGTTTTCTTCCGGTACACAATCAAACCCCCAGGCATAATTAGGCTGGCTTCTGTCCAGATCACAGACTTCTTTCAGCCATTGTCCACCCCACGGCCCCGGATCAAAAAAAGGAACGACCCTGAACGGCTGGTGTACCGTTTGCTGAAGAGCTTTAAATAAAGCCGCTTTTGTTATCATTTTGGGCTGATACGGAATGGTTGTATCCACTACAAAATGGCACTTGTTGAGAATTCTTTTTTTATAACGGTCACAAACTCGCCAGTCGACAAAATAAGCATGTTTATATTGATAAGCAAAAGAGTCCGTGTTATTGGTTCTTCCAAGATTAGAGGCTGTGTTTTGCCGGAAGCGCTTCTGTATTTCCCATCGGGGCATATCTGCATACAGGATGGTATCAGGTTTTTCACTCACTATAGTTGCTCCCGGGCCAATAATTACTTTACATCCTTTTACTTCATTCAGCTTTTTATGAAGATCTGTTATTTTGGAAGGGACAAAATACATTTCCAATTCCAATGGACTGATGTAACCGAATACAGGATCCTCAGTCACATACTTTTGTACCATCGCGGAAATTTCGTTCTCCGTTTTCATCGCTTCGGTAGTATTGATGATCAGTTCAGGCTGTAAAAATTCCTTTACTGCAGCAATCATTTCGCTGATAAATACTCCGGGATAGCATTCAATAGCAATCGTTTCCTGCGTATTCACCGTGAGTTCTTTTAAAATATCTTTCCAACCCGTAATACAGGTATGATCTTTTATGGAAATAATTGGAAATTTATTAAAATTTGATTTCATTCTTTTTGATTAATGGTTGATAAGGTGAGCGATTCCAAGCAATGCTGCGGTACGGGGGAAACTTCCTTCCTCAATTCGTACTTTTCCCCATGGTGTCCATGCGTGAGCTTCAACATGCTGTCTGATAAAAGGAAGAATATAAAAGTTGCTGGCCATAATGCCTCCTGTCAGCACCAGAACTTCCGGATCGTAGGCATGGATGAGGTTGATAGCACATGCAGACCAGACCTGCAGGCTCCGGTCACGAATAGCTGCAGCGGCACTATCGCCTTCTTCCGCAAGTCTGAAGATAAGTTCATAATCAATAATCTGATGTAATGCAAGTTGATTATCCGTGAAGTTTTTTTGTGCTGCTGCGATAACCGGAAGATTCCATGTGGAGGCTTCTGTTTCTACACAGCCTCTATTCCCGCAGTTACAAATATTTCCCTGATAATTAATGACAGAATGACCACCAAGGACGCCGGCGGTAAAATGTTTTCCCCTCAGTAATTGGCCTTCCATAACCACAGCGCTTCCAATACCGGTTCCTAAGGTCATCAGAACAATATTGTCGTACGTGTTAGCCTTGCCGTATTTCCATTCTCCTATTAATGCAGATCGGGCATCATTTTCAATAAAAAAAGGGAGGTTAAAAGTCTGTAAACACCATTCTTCAAGATTAATTTCCGGTGCGTCACCAAACTTTTTATCGATGGAAATAATCCTTTTCTCAATGCTATCGACAATTCCCGGAGAAGCAATGCCAAACCCTGAAATATCATCGATAGTAAGGTTGTGTTGACTTAATATGTTTTCTACGGCCCCTTTTATGACAGGAAGCTTTGGAGTAAGGCCTTTCCCGGAGTCTGCATCAACGGAAATATAAGATAAAACGGCTCCTTCCTGTACAAGACCGATTTTAATCTTTGTTCCGCCCATGTCTATGGCAATTACTGGTTTTGACATTGTCTGATTTATTTTAAATGTTGACAAATATTTATAGTTGGTATTCAAACCTTATAGGTTTCGAAAACCTATAAGGTTTAGATGGAAAGTACTCATTTTAGAATGCTGTCCCTTAGAGAATTAGTTTAATCTCAAGCACATCCATTCCTTCTAAACTAAATTTATCGGTAATGGGCAATTCTTCCCCTGTTTTAAGGTTAATAAGCTTTACTGGCTTGAGTTTTTCCCATTGGAATGAGGTTATTTGTTCTTTTTCATCCGGGTTATATAATCTGATCATAAAGCTCTGATCTTCCTGTGGAGTAATACTTGTAACAACCACTTTGCCATTGTTCATATGGAAAAGACTTCCACTGTTAACAGATTTTCCCCTGACAGGAATTGCAAGAAGAGGCTGTGTAAATGCAGCTGCTGATTTTTCATTTTCGACAGAATTAAAACCATCATGAGGACGTAGCACGTAATGGTAATGTACCGGTCCTTCCTGATCCGCTTTATAATTGGTGTGCCAGTAGTTGTTCATGGCATAACTGAACCAATTTGTCGTTCCCGGAGTACCACTATCTTTCCACTTTTTGTGGCTATTGTCGATGACCATTCTTTCGTCAATCATTGCTGCGGCTTCAATCAATGGAGTTTCCAGCACCATCCACTGCATTCCTTTTTGCTCTGAAGAAGCATCTACCCAACGACGGCTGTACCAATAATCCATATTAGAACCCGGAAGCTGATCGGTAAGGTACTTCATATTGCCATAACCGGCATCGACAGTGATATTTTTAAAGTCACGGTTAAAAGGAAATCCAAAATGAACGGCTTCTTTGGTACGAACAGGTTTTTTATCCACAATATTTTCCAGCGCTATTTCGTCACTGCCGGCAATGATGGTAATAATTCTTTCCAGTTTATGAGCACCCGGAGCTTCAGATACTAATGAAATCTTTGCCATGACAGGTCCGTTTTCCAGTATTTTTACCTGTACATCAGTATTTGATAAGGCTTCTTTAGGATCAGATCCCGGAACATACCAGTAAGAGTTCAATCCCTGATTATTAAAACTTCCTGCGTAATTGGTCATTGTTGCATCGGTGAGATGAGTGATGCTTCCCGTTTTTTGATCCCAGGTCACTGTAATTTTTCCATTCGAAATACTGGTGTCAGTAATAGTGAACGGAGATGGAGACGTTACTTTATTTTTAATCAACGTATATGTTGCCGATCCCAGAGCCGGAACATTTTTGGCTAAAAATGTCATTTTCCCGTCTTGTAATTTTTGCAAAGGAGTTTTTTGGCCGGTAGCATCCTGTACTGCGTTAGCCTGCATATTTTCAGGGATAATGACCATGCCTTCTCTTGTCCATGATGAGGTATTGAATACAGCTATTGTTTTGGACGCAGGATCTGTCAGAGGATGAAGTAGTTCTTTTTCTAGCTTTCCGGTTTGAGAGCTGCCCTCTGTTGAGAATTGTTTTTTTACTTTCCACTGATCTGCCACGAAAGGAAGATCTGGTGCCGTAATACTGTTGAAAGCTCCCCATGTATGCTCATGGAATAAAATAATGTTTCTCCATGCTTCATAAAAATGCTGGCTGTTATATAGTCGGGGATTTAGCATAGAATAAAGTGTTGTCAGTTGTTGCAGTTTTAAGCTGCTGTTTCTGTTGATTCCTTCTTCTTTGGCAGTGGACATGGCTCCATCCTCCCAATAAGGACTGATATCTCCTTTTACAACAGGGATTTTATCTCCGTATTTCTTCTCAAATACTTCGAACATTTTTTCGTTGGTACTCAGTACAATTTTGGGTGAGATGTATTTTTTATTCCATTCATCTACAAATTGGGAGACGGTAGGATCTATAGGGCCGTTGTCCGCAACAATATTGTAGCGCCATTGTACCATGTCATAAGGATAATTGGTGTTGGTAAGGTCTTCCAGGTATTCTGCAATTTTTTTTTGACCATTGTCAAATACATCTCCGGGATGTACACCATGCCATGAAGAATATCCCCTTCCTGCTGTCCAGAATAATATTTTTTCTTTTCCTGACGGAGATTGCCACCACACCGGCTTATCACCCCAGTTTTTTACAAAGTTTCCGACACGGTCTCCCAAATAAGGATTAGTCTTTCCAAGATAATTAGGCCCGCTTGAGAAGTATTTTACTCCCGATGAGGTAAGAGCAGGGACTAATGACCAGGCAAATCCCGGTACATCAGACATCATGGCGCTGTTGATTGTTAAACCAAATTCTTTTTCCAGTTTTTGGGCATATTCTGTGTAGTGGAATAATTCTTCCGGCTGGCTAAGTCCTGTTAAAATATTGCCATACATGGCAGAAAGGCCGATGCCACCTCCATGTACCGCTTTTACAAAAGATTTTTTATCTTCAGCAGTCGCGTTTTTCATGAAGTTTTCTACATCCCACAGAGCTTCCACATTATATTTAAAACGTGCTTCTTCAGGAAGATTCTTTGTCTTTTCGATCATCGCAAGAGCATCATAAATGTTTTTTGTATGAATCTTTTCTACCTCCGCTTGTAAATGGGAATATCCGACATCGGTATGAGAGTGATGAATAAAATATAAAGTTCGTGGTATTATGGCCTGAGCCTGAATTGTTTTTTGGAGTAGTTTTTTCTTTCCGGAGGTCACTACAAGTTCCAGTTTACCTCCTTCAGAAGAGAGAGAAACCGGAATGTCAAATGTTTTAATCCCATCCGGCATGGTAAAAGAGAACGTGTCTTTGTTATCTATTTTTGCTGTTATTTTTTGCTCCGGTCCGAAATGTAAGGTGGTAAGTGTCAGAAGACGTTTTCCATTTTTTAAAAGAAAAGGTGTCGATTGAGCATCTATTTTTTCCTGAAAAGTAAATTTATAGGTCATCATCCAGTCCCTGCTGTTCTGAGCCTGGCCTACTATTTTTAAGCGAAGTGGTTTTCCCGGTGTTACTTTTTTGACCGGAACTCTCAGATAGGCAATTCCGTAAGAATCTTTTAATCCGTCAGTTTTGGTCTGATGAAATACAAAGGCGGTACTATCCACTGCTTTGGAAATCCAGTCGGGATGCTGGTTGGCAGGGTAGGTAGTAAGAGTTAATGCTTTTTGGTCATTGATATATAAGTCAAAATTTCTGGGTCCTCCACTTGTTCCTGAAGAATGGGAAACCAGCCAGTTGAAATAAATGTATTGACCATTATCTTTCAAAGGGACAGAAGCAGTTTCCCACTCGATTGTTTTTTTTCCGTCTGTGGTTCTGGTAAGGAGCGCCCGGTTAGCATGATCCGGAAAGGCTGAGAAATAATCAATGTTTTCACCGCTTATTTCGCGTTCATATCCATTAATTGCCTGTATGTTTCCGAAATACGGGACTTTTTTCTGACCATATACAAAATTGCCTGTCATCAGGAAGGACACCAGCAAAAGAAAATACCTGTTATACATGAGCTTTGTTTTTTATGATTATATGTTAGAATGTTTGAACATATTAAATGCTAAAAAAAAGGAAATCAGATTTCCGGGGATTTATTGATATCTATCGTATAGGTGAATTTATCTGAACGATAATATCCTACGTTATATTCAACGGGCTTTCCGTTAATATCATACACAAAACGTTCACGCTTCAATACGGGAAAAGATGCGGAGACTTTTAATTTTTTTCCAATGACAGTACCAGCCTGGCAGGCACTTATATTTTCCCGGGATCGATGCACAATAATGCCATAATTATCCTGCAACATACTATACAGAGGCAGATTAAAATCATCGTTTTTATTGATACCGATTCTTGGATGGAAGAAGCTCTCAAAATAAACAATGGGATCACCTGAACTTTCTCCTTTTAATTTCGATAACTTAAATATTTTTTTATCCGGCGGAGAATGAAAGAAATGGCAAATTTCTTCATTGGGCTGTTCCATGCTTGTTTTCAGTAGCTGATTGACTACCTTAACTCCTTTTTCCTGCATTTCTCTGGTAAAGCTGTACCAATGATCTAATCCCGTAACCAGGCTTTTCTTTTCTGCAACCCGTGTCCCAATCCCTTTTTTACGAATGATCAACCCTTCATGCTCCAGCTTATTGGTAGCCTGGCGGATGGTGTTTCGGGATACCCCCCAAAGATTGGCAAGATCAACTTCTTTAGGCAATAAAGCGCCTTTTTTGTAAGCTTCTATTTTGATGAGTTTACGGAAAAGTTCTTCTACCTGTACATGTAAAGGGAGTTTGCTGTTGTGATCAATAATAAAATCCTGAGATAGTATGTTCATACATATAATAAAGTACGAAGATAGTAAATTTTTAAAACGAAATGTTTTTTTCTGATAAAATTTGACTCATCTGTATTTCTGAAAAATTAATTATTTAAACATCTTGAATAGTTAAAACAGATATAATTTTGTACATCTCTTGGTCGGGAAAAAAATATCATTATTGAGCATAATCGGAGTTTGGACTCATTTTTTGGTGAAATTATATCATTATTCAGCAATATTTCATGGTGAATTATTGGCATATATGTCGTTTTGTGTTGTTTTTTTATTTTGCTGTATTTGCGATAATATCTGCATTTTAGACCTTTTTTTATTTAATTGATTCAGTTTTTTATAATTAATTGCAATTAAACGTATAATATTTATTACATTTGAGTTTGTTTAGATAGTAATATAAAATTCCTGTTTGTAAAAATTATTTAACAGACGAGAATTATTATTGTATATTTATAAGTAAAATATAAAAGGTAAACTCTTATCTTTAAGTCGTCAAAAATGTACTACCTATGAAAGCAAGATTATTATTATCAGGAATCTTACTATTATCTGTCCTGACGGCGTGTTCAGATAGAAATGAAGAAGTTGAAGTTGCCAGGCCAGCTGATCAAAAAAGAGTAGAAGTTGGAGCGGATAGATCAGAAGGAGCCCAAATTGTAAGTGATTCACTGAAGAAAAACACTATTTTAGATGGAGCCAGCAAGCAAGAAGATACAGAAGGCTACTCAGAAGCCGCTGACACAATCGATCCAACAAAATCGGATCGGCCTAAATAAACTGACTATTGAAATAATAGCTTCAGCGTTTGTTTTAATTTCTGCTATATTACCATTTTTAAATAATATAGTAGGATATTTTGTTGATGTTAATGTTCAGCTGGAGAACAATGTTGGTGAAAGAAGACTGGATCTTGATTCAACTATTTATTTTTTATCGATATCATCATGTGTCATATTTCTGGCATTAGGTGGTTTATTCAGGGCAAACAGATATACATTTTATGTAGCTTTAGTAGCAGGTTATTTTCATTTGGTAACCTATATAAAATTCATCTTTTTTAACGAGAACGAAATAACAGCAATTGCTGATATAGCCATTGTATTGGTTTTGATATTGATTATTTTTCTGGTATTTAAATTGGATAACTATTATAGAAAATTACATTTACTGGATCAATTTAATAATAGTACGCTGGACAGGTTCTCTACGATTCTCTTTAAACGTAATGAAATTGAAGAAAATGAATAGTCATAGAGAAAGATTAAAAATTCTTGTTGCCCTTTCTGATAAGTTATGGGAAGATTATTCTGAAACAATTATTTCTGAAGCAGAATATCTGAAAAAAATTTATTTAGTAAAAAAGGAGATCAATAAAGGATTTATTAACACCATGGAAGATTTGGATCTTTTTACAAAAGATCTCGGATATCTTATTTTAACAACTCCAACAAAAACTCTTTTAGGAGGCTCAGAAACAATAATAATTAATAGGAATTAATATTAATTATTTGACAACTGTTTTGGTCAGAGATAAAATTTCCTCTAAATATTTATTTTGTTTCAAAATAGCATCATCATATTTCTTTTCAATCCTTGAAATTTGACTTTGAATAAACAGGATACCCTTGTCCTGAGCATTATACTGCGCAAACAAATTGGCAAGTAAATCCCCTATTTTCTCATTAGATTCTTCATGCTGAAGATGAAGTTCTTGCAGATGTTTTCCCTGGTCTGTGTCCAGATTCAATTTACCATTCCCGGTGATTAACCAAATTAAATTCTCATTTTCTTTTAATTCAGGATAAACATTTAAAATCTTGGTGAGTTTATCAACACCCAGGTCACTTTTTAGGCCGGCCCCTTTAAAATTAGAGGCTGACATACCTGCTTCTCTATAAAAAGTTTCCTTCTTAACCCCTCTTTTTTCAAGGAAAAAGAAAATTCTTTCTTTAATGGTTTGAATTTTGTCCATATTTTTATTAAACTAGTCTAAATTTTGACTATATTTGTCAAAGATAGAAAACATTATTAACATAACAATGTTAAATAAGTGTTAGATATCAAAATTAATATTTAAACCAGAACTATAAAAATCTATAACCCCATGATTAGTAATAAACATACCAAGATTAAAAACTCTGCAAATGATCTTTATGATATTTATACATTTCCAGACAAGTTATATGAGTATAAGGAGGGTCATAAAATGACAGAAGGTATAAACAATATAGCAGTGTATGAAAATTGTTTCTGGCTACTGGATCTGATTTTAAATCAACAAGACTATCCCGGATTAGATTGCGAAGTTCAAAACTGGGAATTGCAAAAAATAGAAAATGGCCTTTTTGACCTCAGTTGTTCACGTGAGAACAAAATGATTATTCATGAAGTCAAAGGTTTACAGACAGGCTTTTATTTTGATGACTTCACAATTATGAAGAAAGGAAATATATTTTGCCTGCCGATAGAGAAAGAATTGTATTAATAAACTTAGGATTTTCCATGATTATTAATGTTAAATGTGAGTGTGTAAATAGAACAGCATCAATTTGATGCTGTTTTTTGTTTTAAAATAGAATGCTGTCGACAGGATTGCTAAATAGGCTATAAAATTTAGTATCCAAGACGAAGTTTTTTCCATGCCGGTAGCATGATCGTTCTGTATTTGCTTTTATAAATAAAAAAACAGCGTCGATTCGACGCTGTTTTTTACTAGGTATCTTTAGAATGTCACATCAAGTCCGACATAGAAATTGGCTTTCATAATCGGAGCATATACCATTCCGCCATCAAAATAATTTCCGAAAGGATTTTTGAAATCAACAATTGCATTTTTCTGATAATAGGAAGTAAGGTTTTCTCCTCCTACATACGCCCTGATTTTTTTGTTGAAATTCTTTGAAATCTGAGCATTCAGTATTGCATACGAATTAGAATAAGCCGGTAACTGGAACTCCGTCGGATTACTTGAAGTGTCCGGAAGTCTTTGTTTTCCTACCCAGTTTAAAGTAGTATCGAAACTCCAGAACCCTCCTTTGTCATTTTTATTGGTAGCATAGGCCAGGTTCACAAAACCTCTGTGTTTCGCCATAAAAGGAACTTCTCTTCTTCCTCCGATATAATCAGCCTGTACATCATAATATTTGTATGCAAGTCTTACATCAAAATTTTTGAACGGGGTAAGATCCCACTGAGTTTGAAAAGAGTTAGCAAATGATTTTCCTTCCAGATTATAAAAAGTCAGCTGCTGAGGAGAACGATCCAGATCTACCAAAACCTGATCCTGGAAGTCTGTTCTGAAAAAATCAGCGATAATACTTGATTTTCTTCCGAAAAGCTTGAACTCCTGTTGTAAACTGGCACCATAATTCCACGCGATTTCAGGTTTTAAACCATAGATATTTCCTCCGTTAGGTAAAATCGTAATAGCTCTGTTAGAGGCGAAATATTGTTGACTTTCAGCAAAGATATTGGCTGTTCTGAATCCTCTTCCCGCAGAAAGTCTTAAGATGGTTTGTGGCGTAAAATCATATTTAAAATTAAGTCGTGGAGTAAACTGAGTTCCGGCTAAGTTGTGGAAATCCACTCTTGTACCTGCTACTAAAGTATATTTTAATCCGGTTAAGGTATATTCTGCAAAGATTCCCGGAACAATTTCGTTTCTTCGAAGGTCATTCGTGAAATAAGTCTCTTTATAACCGTCGTATAAAAAGCTTGCACCTGCTTTATACTTATGATTGGTGTTCCCGATAATACTCTCAAAAATCAAGTTGGAATAATACGTATGTTGTTGCCCTGCATAATTTCTTAATCCGAAAAAACTGTCCTGCTGGTGGTACACATATTGGTTCATCCATCCAATGCTTTGATAAGGTTTTCCCTTAAAAACATACCCGGTTTTGTTCCAAACCTGAAATCTTGAAATATCAATTCCTACTCCATAAGCGGATTGTTTATCCTGAGATATTTTTTTGTCAAAATCAACTTGCCCTGCCGTTCTTTCATCCCTGATAAAATTAATTCCGAAGTGAGATCCAAATCCGGATTTTTCCAGATCATTATAATTAAGAAGATAAGCAGCATTAATCTGTGTTCCTTTGGGTCTGTCAAGAAAACCGTCACCATTCATATCGGTATTTCCGAATGTCCCGTTTCCATGAAGCAAGAATGTTTGTGACCACTTATCATTGATGGGAGATACACTCGTTATATTGGCTTCAGCTCTTCCATTAAAATCAGAAAAAAGATTCAGAGAGGTTTCAGGAGTCTTGGCATTTTTCAAAAGCTCCGTATTGATTTGCCCTGTAATACTTTCGTAGCCATTGGTTACAGTACTTCCCCCTTTGGTCAGCTGGATGCTTTCAATCCATCTTCCCGGGATGAAATTCAACCCATATGCGGATGCTAATCCTCTGATTTCGGGTAATTGTTCTTTCGTCAGGCTTGTGTATTTCTGATCCAGCCCTAGCATTTTCAGTTGCTTTGTTCCTGTAACCGCATTGCTGAAAGAAACATCCACGGTTGCATTGGTTTCGAAACTTTCAGATAAGTTACAACAAGCTGCCTTTAACAACTCTTTTTTATCAATATTAAATACAAGTCCGGTTTCTTTCTTGCTTAAAGAAGTAGCAGCTTTCGAACCTGTTACTACAACTCCTTCAATATTCCTTTCATGTTTGTCGTGAGATTCGTCAACAGAAGTTGTCTGATGCTCTTTTTGGCCTTCACTTCTCTTTTCTTCTTCATGATGAACATTCGGATTAGCTTCTCCAAAAGGAATATCCCTGTCGTATAAACAACATCCCGGAAGGCTTTTGTAAGTGGAATCTGATGTTTTGTATTTTTCATTGTCATGACCGGCATCAGCAATCGCTTTTAAAATTTTATCTGAAGAAGTTTTTGACGAGTCAAAATTAAGAACCACAGTTTGTTTTTCTGCATTCCATTCCGCCGTATCTGATCCTGCTTCTTTTGCTGCTTTTTCAATTCTGGCTTTACATGATGCGCAGTTTCCTTTTACGAAAAACTCATTGTCTTTTTTCGCATGGTGCTTATGAGTTTCTGTTTGGGAAGTCACGGGTTGCAGATCTCTCTCATAATGGCAACATCCCGGAAGCCCATTGTATGTATCATTCGGAGCTTTAAACTTCTCGTTATCGTGTCCTGCTTCGGCTACTTTTTTTAGAATATCTTCAGCCGGAACTTTATCGGTTTCTAGGGTTAAAGTTTGAAGATCAACAGAATATTCTGCCTTTTTTGCTCCTGCTTTTTTAGCTGCACTTTCAATTCTTGTTTTGCACATTTCGCAGTTTCCTTTTACTTTGAACTGATTTTTTGAAAGGCTTTGAGCAAATATAAATTGGGTAAATAAGAATAATGTACCAAGTATCAACCTGGAAATATATAATTTCATTATGTTTAAAAATTTAGATTAATTAAAAAATGGTTCATTAAATAATTAATGAACAGAGGTGTTTAATTAACCTATCTTTGGCGGCTGCCATATTTCTTTTAAACGGTCTGATAAATAAGGATCTGAATATTGAAACTGCGGATTTTTATTCGCTTTGTAATAAGACAGTTCCAGACGTAGATTCTTTGAGAATGGAGTTTCTATAAAAGTAAAACAAGCAATACATGATGAGCAGCAGTCATCATTGCAGGATGATTTCTTTTGATCTTCCTGATGATCTTTTGAAGAATGGTTTTTGCAACAATCACTTTTTTTGGACTCTTCTTTACAGCAGGTTTTCTGCATAGATTGTGCATAGAAGCTGTCTTTAGGAACTAAGAAAATTCCTAAACAAAAAACTATCGTCAGTATGTGAAACAGCTTCATATCTGCAAAAGTACAAAATTTATGGTAAAGGATCACCAACTTTTATGGAGCAACTATGCCATGGCTCTCCGTGAGCCGGATTTATTTTTGGTTTTTCTCCCATTGCAAGGTTTGTTTCTGCAGGAGCTGGTGTAGGGGTTACCTGTACTGTATTTTGAGCTGGTTGTGGTGCCGGAGCGGGTTTGCTGTTTAGGGGCTGTCCTACCGGAATATCACATCGATGTCCGGGTTGTCCGTGTGGAGGATTCATTCCAGCAGCAGTTTTGCCTTGCTTCCTATTGTTATCGACGGCTAATTGACCGGGTGATGTTATATTGGGATCAATCTGAATGACATTATTACCTCCTCCCACCGTAATGTTTTGCGCAGCGGCAGGTTGGTTACTTAGAGGTTGTCCTACAGGGATATCACATCGATGACCTGGTTGCCCATGCGGAGGGTTCATACCAGGAGCTGCTGCTACAGGAGTCGGATTGGGATTAGACTGAATTCCCGCCTGATCCATCAATGCTGTTTTAGAGGTTGTATTCATGGCTACATTGGGCTGCTGAACGCCTGCTTCTTCTTTTATATAAGTCGCCTTTTCATCTTTTTTACAAGAGGTCACCAATAATGATATGGCGACCAAACCTAAAAGTGTATTCTTCATATTCATGGGTATAAAACAAAATTAGCAAAACATTTCAATTGTTTTGCTAATTTTATATTTATAATTCTGTTTTGGGTTTAATTTTTCACCAAAAGCCTGAATCCTTCGCCATGAACGTTGATGATTTCCAATCCTTCGTCGTCTTTTAATAATTTACGAAGCTTGGCAATATAAACGTCCATACTTCTTGCCGTAAAATAATTTTCTTTTTTCCAGATCTTTCTTAAAGCCAGATCTCTTGGCATGAAATCATTTCTGTGAATACACAGAAGTTTCAATAATTCGTTCTCTTTCGGAGAAAGTTTGTATTCTTTATCACCTACTTTAAGCTGTCTCAGCATAGAGTCGAAGAAAATATTACTGATTTTGAATTGTTCCTGTTCTTCATTTTCCAATGTAGAGCTTCTTTGCAGAATAGCTTTGATTTTATACAAAAGAAGTTCAGTGTCAAAAGGTTTTGTAATATAATCATCAGCTCCCAATTGATATCCTTTTAAGATATCCTCTCTCATATTTCTGGCAGTAAGGAAAATGATAGGCGTATTTTTATCAATCTTTTTCACATCCTCAGCTAATGAAAATCCGTCTTTTTTAGGCATCATCACATCGAATATACAGATGTCGAATTCATTTTCTGTAAATTCTTTAAGTCCTTGTTCTCCGTCTGTAGCAAGGGTAACTTCAAAATTATTGATCGTTAAATAATCTTTAAGCACCGCCCCGAAGCTCTGATCGTCCTCTACTAATAATATTCTGTTGCTCATAATTTTAATAATTAAATTAATAATTAAGAATGAACTTCTTCACTCTATCTTCCTATATTTTGTTATTGGGTTCTTATTTTATAATTGATGAATAATACTTGATAATTGATGTCCAGTTTTTATATCAAATATTACTTATCATTTATATTTTCAGCTCATTGGCAGTTTTATTGTAAATGTACTTCCGTTCCCTTTATGGGAGTCTACGATAATCTGTCCTTTATGCAGTTCTACAATTTTTTTAACATAAGAAAGGCCTAAACCTTGTCCTTTTACATTATGAATATTTCCGGTCTCTTCCCTAAAGAATTTCTCGAAAATTTTAGTTTTATTCTGGGTCTCCATCCCCATCCCTTTATCAGAAATCTCAATCACATACCAATGTCCCTCATTTCTGGTTTCTACATGAATTTCAGGAGCTTCCGGTGAATACTTATTGGCATTGTCCAGAAGATTAACCAGCATATTGGAGATATGAAATTCGTCTATTTTAAAGTTATAATGAGTCGCATTAAATTGTTGGGTTAGTGAACCATTTCTCTGTTGTACAATCAGGTTGAAAGATTCTGTAGTTCTTTTAATGAGTTCTCTTACGTTGGTTTCCTTTAAAAATAATTCCACCTCATTTCTTTCAAGTTTAGACATATTAAGGACATTTTCCACTTGTTTTTTCATCCTTAAATTCTCCTGTTTGATGAGTTCTGAATAATATTTTACTTTATCGGGATTTGTTGCAATTTTATCGTTGGCTAAAGAATCCGTTGCCACGGAAATGGTAGCTAAGGGGGTCTTGAATTCATGAGACATATTGTTGATAAAGTCTGTTTTTACTTCTGCAAGCTTTTTTTGCTTCATCATATAATTGATGGAAATGATATAAATCCCAAGTATGGTAAGTAGAGAAAGGAAGGTTCCCAAAAGCATCGGCCAGTTATTCATTGCGAGAGAATATTCTTTCTTGGGAAAGACTAAGGCGAGGCTGTATAAAGTGTTCTTTTTGTCTGTAAAAAGAGGGTAGATGTAGGTATTGTTGTCTTTTTTCTCTTTATATGTCTTATTGACAATGCTCGTCAGTTTACTGTTTTTGTCAAGAACTCCGTATCCGAATTTTGCAGTGATTCCTCTTATTTTCAACTCTTTGGTAATCACAGAATCAAGGATTGCAGGATCTACTCTCTTAGTGATGGGAAGATTGTTTCCGTATACCTTGACAAATTCCTTCATGGAGTAGACTCCGTTATCAATATCCTGATTGATATCTGCCGTAAGAAGTTCACGGTTGGTAGTGTCTCTTTTTATTTTATAAGCAGCTTCGTCAGTGTATAAAGTGGTTAATTTTACAGAATCTCCCTTCTGAGAAATGGGAAGCTGTGTTTTTGATATAATATTTTTAGAGTAGATTATTTGTCTTTGAGTTCCTGAATCCTCTACTTGCTGAATTGTTGTAAGAGAAGGTTCTTTGCTATTGGCAATAATATTTTTTCTGAAGTCTTTGTAATCCTGATTTAAATATTTGTCGGCTTCGATTTCTTCAATACTTTTTGAAGTGCTTTCTAATACAGAATAAACCTTATTCTGAAAATCCTGATCCAAAGCACCGTAATAGCCTTTCAGCCAATAAAATTGGAGCGTAACAAAGACAATCAGCGAGATCGTCATAAACACCGAAATTATTGGGATGAATTTATTATTCATTATGTAATTATATATATATTGGAAAAATGAATGTTAAAATTAATTGTTTTAAGACTACGTAAACAAAAAACGAGCCAAAAAATTGTATTTTTTTTCTTAAAAGAGTGTTTTTTAACAATTATTTATGAATTATTGGGAAGTTGTCATATGAAAAGTCCCGTCAGCAAATAAAGCATTACCTTTATTAAAAATAATTATTTATGGAAACTAATATCATTTTCAATAAAGATTTTGATTCGGGCAGCGCTTATGTAATGAAAATTTACAATGCCGATGTTTCAAAAGTGTGGAATTATTTTACCCAATCCGAATTGTTGGACCAGTGGTGGGGACCAAAACCATGGAGATGTGAGACGATACAACAGAATTTTGAAAAAGAGGGAGTTTGGTTGTATACCATGATAGGGCCAAATGGAGAAAAAGCAGGATATTCCCGATCCAGATATGGAGAAATTATGGAACACAGAAGTATAGAATGGGCAAGTGCTTTTTGTGATGAACACGGAAATGTGAGCGATGACGCACCACAATCACAATGGTTGATTGGATTCACGGGAGTAGAAGAAGGAACGAAAATAACAATCAATATTCATTACCCTTCTCAGGAGGTCATGAAAAAAATGTTTGATATGGGCTTTGAAGAAGGGTTTACAATAGGTCTGAACCAGCTTGAAGAGATTCTGAAATAAAGAAAAACAAATTCTAAAATTGCCTTTATATGTGAAAATATAAAAAAGCTTGGATATTTTTCCAAGCTTTTATTTTTATAATAATTCCTCTTCCTGAAAATATTGAATAATCGCCTTTTTCATAAGCAGGGTCTGCTCATTAGGTTTTAATTCCGGGAGCTCTTCCAGAGTCTCAAACTGTGGCCACCCATCCTCATAATGGGTAAATTTATAATATCCAAAGGGTTCAAGTAATCTACATACCGCAATATGAATAAGGTTTACTTTATCCTCTTTTGTATATTTCTGTTGCCCGCTACCCAGTTCCTGTAGTCCTATCAGAAACAATAGTGTTTCAATAGGCGGATTCTTCTCTGTTTGAAAATTGTCTTCGAAGAATTGTTCTATTTTTTTCCAGTATTCAGCTTCGTTGATCATCATTTAATCTTTTATCCATTATCATTTATTTTCAACAAAAATGCATATTCTAATGCATCTTCTTTCAGCGATTCAAATCTTCCGCTTGCACCGCCGTGCCCAGAGCTCATGTCTGTTTTGAAAATTAAAATATTATTATCTGTCTTTAATTCTCTTAGTTTGGCTGTCCATTTTGCCGGCTCCCAATATTGTACCTGCGAATCATGAAGTCCCGTTGTAATCAACATATGAGGATAATCTTTGGCTTCTACATTATCATAAGGAGAGTAATCTTTCATATAATAGTAATACTCTTTATCATTAGGATTTCCCCATTCATCATATTCTCCTGTTGTTAAGGGGATGGTATCATCAAGCATAGTGCTTACCACATCTACAAAAGGAACCTGTGCGACAATTCCGTTGAAGAGCTGTGGTTCATAATTAACAACAGCACCCACCAGAAGGCCTCCTGCGCTTCCACCCATTGCATATAGATGTTTTGATGAAGTGTAATTCTCCTTTATCAAATACTTCCCGGCATCAATAAAATCAAAGAACGTATTTTTCTTGAATAACATCTTCCCATCCTCGTACCACTCTCTTCCCAGATATTCTCCACCACGGATGTGGGCAATTGCGTAAATAAAGCCACGATCCAGGATTGATAGTCTTACATTGGAGAAACTGGCATCTACGGTGTGCCCGTAACTTCCATATCCATAGAGAAGAAGAGGTGTGTCTGCAGATTTCTTCGTGTCTTTATGGTAAACAAGAGAAATCGGGACTTTGGTTTTTCCGTCTCTTGAATCTGCCCAGATTCTCTCAGAAATATAATTTTCCGGAAAGAATTTTCCGCCCAAAACTTCCTGTTGCTTTAGAAGTATTGTGGTTTTTTCTTTCATATTATATTCATATGTAGAGCTGGGTTGAGTTAATGAAGTGTATCCGTAACGCAGGACTTCAGTGTCAAACTCAAGGTTGATCCCAATATAAGCTGTGTAAGTAGGATCTGAGAAAGGTAAATAATAAGACTCCTGAGTTTTCTCATCAATTATTTTGATCTGTAGTAAACCTCTTTCTCTTTCCTCCAGCACAAGATAATCTTTAAAAATCTCAAAACCTTCTAATAAAACTTCAGCACGGTGGGGGATAACATCCACCCAATTTGCCATACCGCAGTTGTTGATCTTTGTTTTTACAATTTTAAAATTAATGGCGTCGTCAGCATTGGTAATAATGTAGAATTCATCTTCATAATGCTCTACAGAATATTCAAGGTCATCAATTCTTGGCTGAATGACAGTCCATTCTGCAAAAACATTATCAGAAGGAATAAAACGATGTTCATCAGAAATTGTACTGGAACTTGCAATGAATATATATTGCAATGATTTTGTTTTAAAAACATTGACATCAAAAGTTTCATCCTCTTCATGAAAGATAAGAACATCTTCTGAAGCGTCTGTTCCCAGTTTATGTCGGTACACCTGAAATGCCCGAAGACTTTTATCTTTTCTGATATAAAAAACATGCTTGTTATCATTAGCCCAAACGGCTTTTCCTGTTGTGTTGGGGATAACATCGGGAAGAATTTCTCCGGTTTTTAAGTTTTTAAAATTTAAAGTATAAATTCTTCTTCCTACATTATCGGCAGAGAAAGAAGCCAGCTCATTACTAGGACTTACCGCTACGCTCCCTACTTCAAAATAGTTTTCACCTTCTGCTAAAATATTAACATCAAGCACTATTTCTTCCTGATTATCCAGGCTGCTAAATTTTCTGCAGAAAATAGGATATTCCTTACCTTCTTCGTACCGTACAATATACCAGTATTCGTTGAAGAAATAAGGAAGGGACTCGTCATCTTTTTTATAACGGGCTTTCATTTCTTCAAAAAGCTCTTCCTGAAGTTGTTCTGTATCTTTCATGACGAATTCTTCATAAGCATTCTCTTCTTCAAGATATTTGATGACCTCGGGGTTTTCCCTTTCATTAAGCCAGAAGTAATTATCTGTTCTTCTGTCGCCGTGAGTTTCTAGTATTTTTTCTATTTTTTTTGCCTGTGGAGCTTTCATCCGAATATTTTAATATGTTGCGTCTGACATTTATGAAGTGCTGTATGCAGACGTTTTGTTTCAATGTTAATTCTTGTTCAAATATAAGAAAGGCTATCAAACTTTTGATAGCCTTTTCACTAATATTGGATAATAAGGTTATTTTTTTATTGTTTTAATTGTTTTGATACTGCCGTCTTTCATTTTTAAAGTAACGAAATATAAACCTTCTTTTAAATCTTTCAGGTATAAAGAAGAGGTTGGTTTTTCAATCGTTTTCACCAATTTTCCTGAAGTATCTGTAATCGAAATTGATTGTACACCGGATATGTCAGAGATGGTAAGCTGATCACTAAAAGGGTTCGGAGATGCAGTGATTTTCTTTTTGTTGTCAGCGACTTCCTGAGTGGATAGCAGAGTATCATCATAGGCTGAAATCTGGAACTCTCCGTTATCTGTGGAAGAACTGTATTTCCAAACATTGATATATAAAGTAGATCCCGGAGTTTGCCCGGTTAAAGTAAGTATTGAGAAATATCCGTCACCACTATCCTCATCACAACCAACTTCTGTTAAGGATCCACATGTACCACTATAAACGCTCAATACACTGTCGTCAAAATCAGAACCTGAAACCTGCTGGGTTTCTATCTTTAGATTTCCGCTTTGTGGCACTGTTACTGTAAACCACACATTTTCTACGGCATCTGAATTACATGGAGGTAAAGAGCCGTCTGTAGTTGCTCCCACATTAGTGACAGTAGTTGCTCCTGATGCGAAATCAGTTCCAGGAGTTAAAGGTATTGCTCCAGAGCAATTGTCATTGGCTGGCGGGATAGGGTCATAAGCTGAAATCTGAAACTCTCCGCTATCTGTAGTGTCACTGTATTTCCATACATTAATATACAAAGTAGATCCCGGAGTTTGTCCGGTTAAAGAAATTGATGAGAAATACCCCGAGCCTCCATCATCATCACAGTCGATTTCATTTAAAGCTCCACATGTTCCGCTATAAACATTAAGTACCGTGTCGTCAAAGGTAGAACCTGAAGCTTCATTGGTTTCAATCTTCAGATTTCCACTTTGGGGTACCACAACTTTAAACCATACATTTTCTACTGCGTCTGAATTACATGAAGGCGCAGAGCCGTCGGTGGTCGCTCCGGTATTGTTTGCTGTGATTGCTCCCGATGTGAAATCAGTTCCAACAGTTAGGGAGATGGCTCCTGTACAATCGTCATTTTGTGCATGTACAAATACAATTGTGAATAAGAATAAAGAGAATAGTAATTTTTTCATATTGAAAGTTTTACTAAATGTAATAAAAATCTACTAAATGTGAAAAAATAATATTATAATGTGTTGATTTTTACTATTTAAAGAATAGTTTAAACTTTTTTATATAAAAAAACCATCTTTTCCTAAAAAAAGATGGTTGTATGTATTTGTATTGAATGCCTATTTGTGAAGCGCTTTAATATACTTTTCCAGAGCCATTGTCATGGAAGGAGTCTCCTTAGTTGGAGCCATTAAATCTACCTTTAATCCGGCTTCCTCTGCAGCAGCTAAAGTCGTATTTCCAAAAACTCCGATTTTTGTTTCATCCTGTTTGAAATCCGGGAAGTTTTGTTGTAAAGATTTGATTCCTTGAGGGCTGAAGAAGATCAACATATCATAATCTTTAATGTTGATGTCTGTAAGGTCACTACATACCGTACGGTACATGATGGCTCTTGTCCACTCTACATTAGCAGAATCTAAAGTTTTTACAATATCCGGGCTTAAAACATCAGAAGATGGCAACAAATACTTTTCAGTCGGGAATTTTTTGAAAAGAGGTAACAGGTCAGAGAAATTTTTCTCTCCGAAGCTGATTTTTCTTTTTCTGTACACAATGTGCTTCTGAAGATAGTTGGCAATTGCTTCCGACTGACAGATGTATCGCATCGTATCCGGAACAGCAAAGCGCAGTTCTTCTGCAAGCCTGAAATAATGGTCAATCGCATTTTTACTGGTAAAGATAATACCTGTATATTGCGTTAGATCTATTTTTTGTGTTCTAAGTTCTTTATTGTCAACTCCTTCAACGTGGATAAATGGACGGAAATCAATCTTTATTTTTTCCTTCTTCGCTATATCCAAATATGGAGAAGACTCACTAGGCGCTGGTTGAGAAACCAATATGGACTTTATTCTCATCATTGACTTTTATTAAAAAAATAACAACTTCCAAAGCAGTAATAATGGTGCGATTTGGAGGGTGCAAATATACAAAAATTTATAATACCATTTCTCCGGAAGAATCTTGTTCTTGTGAAATAAATAGAAAAATACTTTGAAAACGAATACAAAAGAAAAGAAGAAGACGTAATATAAAAACATTTTATTTCTGTCAATAGGGAAGTAATAATGGGATACACACAAAATTATTAACAAAAATGACAGGATAAAATAGAATTTAGTACAGGTGAAATAAAATATCGACCATTTTTTTCCATCTCCAATACTTTGATAAAATAAAAAACCTAAAGCTGATTTTATGATATAAAAAAATAGGATAGCGAGTAAAGTATATCCAAATTTATTCAATTGGTGTCCAAAAAGTTGAAGATCTGCAATATATTTCGGAACAATAGGAATATACTGCGAAATTAAAACGGATAAAGTAAGTGTCGTCACACAGGAAGTGATGATCCAGCTGGGCAGGTTGTTACTTGCGTCAAAATATTTTTGAAGCAAAAAATCTTTAAGACTGGCATCTCTTTCTACAATATTCATCATGAAAACATATAAAAATATACAGCCTACAAGTATAAAAATGACCCAATCATTATTTTCAGGTATTCTTATATGATTAACGAAGTTTTGTGACGATGGCAAAATTTAATTTTTTATTGTTTCTTATTTAACATTAAATAACACAAATTTGGCATAGATTTCTTTATTGCTTGATCCATGAAAATTAATGCTAAAACCTATTCCCTTTCAGATTTTGGACGGAACTCAGATTTATTAATAAAAGTCTATGTTTCAATCGCATGATCTTTGAAAAAGATTTTTGCAAAATTATAGATTATTTTGTATAAAATAAAAAGGTTAAATAAACTATCTTTGCAAACTGAAATGAAAAAACTCGTCATCATCCCGACTTACAACGAAAAGGAAAATATTAAAAATATTATTTCCGCGGTTTTCGCATTGGAAGATGACTTTCATATTCTGGTAGTGGATGACTCTTCTCCGGATGGAACAGCAGAGATTGTAAAGGAATTACAAAAGAAGTATCCACATTATCTGCATTTGTCGATAAGACATGTGAAAGATGGTTTGGGGAAGGCATATATCCATGGTTTTAAGTGGGCGATCGAAAATAAATATGATTACATTTTTGAAATGGATGCTGATTTTTCACACAACCCAAATGATTTGCCTAAGCTTTTCGAAGCTTGCCTGAATGCAGACATGGCGATTGGCTCAAGGTATTCTAAAGGAGTGAATGTGGTCAATTGGCCAATGGGAAGAGTTTTGCTTTCTTATTTTGCTTCAAAATATGTACGGTTTGTTCTGGGACTTCCTATCTACGATACAACGGCAGGATTTGTTTGCTTCTCCAGAAGAGTTCTGGAAGAAATAGGGCTGGATACTGTAAAATTGAAAGGATATGGATTTCAGATAGAAATGAAGTTCAGGGCATATAAAAAGAATTTCAAAATTGTAGAAGTTCCTATTATATTTACCAACAGGATTCTGGGGGAAAGTAAGATGAATGGAGGAATTATCCACGAAGCTGTTTTTGGTGTTTTAAACTTAAAATGGAAATCAATCATCAACAAACTATAAAATACAAAGCCTGAAACGATGGAGCCAAGCTTCAAGTGATCATTAAAAAATATAAAAGTAAACTGATGAAAAAGCTGACCTTTATTTTTGTTTTGCTGAGTCTGTTTTCATGCAAAGATTTTATCGATAAGCCTAAAAATCTGATCGATGAGAAAGTTATGGCTGAAGTGATTGCAGATCTTATGCTCAATGAACAGGCTACTTTCATGTATCAGAATAAAAATCTGGAAGCAGGGACAAGATTCATTCTGAAATCTCATCATGTAAAATCGGAAGATTTTGTTGAAAGCTTTAAATACTATACTATTAAAGAAAAAATGGAGGGGATCACCAGTGATGCACAGGAAATTCTGATGAAAAAAGATCCGAAAGCCGAACAATATATAAAGGATAAAATGAATCAGAACGGAAGCATGCAGCCTTTAGTAAGGTAATGATGATTCCCGGATAAAAAAGTTAACCACGGAAGCGGAGAACAAAAAAGTACTTAGAATGAAATTTTTTAATATAGAAAAAACCTCTGAAGGGAAAGCAAGAGCAGGGGAAATTACCACAGATCACGGAAAAATTCAAACGCCTATTTTTATGCCTGTGGGAACTGTGGCAAGTGTGAAAACAGTCCATCAGAGAGAATTAAAAGAAGACATAAAAGCTCAGATTATCCTGGGTAATACTTACCATCTTTATCTTCGTCCCGGTATGGAGACTATGCAGGCTGCAGGTGGGTTACATAAATTTATGAACTGGGATCTTCCTATTCTTACAGATTCCGGAGGCTTTCAGGTGTTCTCGTTGGCGAGTAACAGAAAAATGACAGAAGAAGGAGCAAGGTTCAAGTCTCATATTGACGGAAGCTATCATATGTTTTCTCCGGAAAGATCCATGGAAATCCAAAGACAGATCGGAGCTGATATTTTCATGGCTTTTGACGAATGTACGCCTTATCCTTGTGAATATAACCAGGCAAAATCATCTATGGAGCTTACACACCGTTGGTTAAAAAGATGTATTGAATGGACCAATGATAATCCTGAACTATACGGTCATAAGCAAAGACTTTTCCCGATTGTTCAGGGATCAACCTACTCAGATTTAAGAAAAATTTCTGCTGAAGTAATTTCTGAAGCGGGAGCTGAAGGAAATGCAATCGGAGGGCTTTCTGTAGGAGAGCCGGAAGAGGAAATGTACAGAATCACGGATGAAGTAACAGATATTCTTCCAAAAGAAAAACCAAGATATCTAATGGGTGTTGGGACACCATGGAATATTCTGGAATCCATCGGCCTTGGAATTGATATGATGGATTGCGTTATGCCGACAAGAAACGCGAGAAATGCTATGCTTTTCACATGGAAGGGGGTAATGAACCTTAAAAATGAGAAATGGAAACAAGATTTCTCTCCTTTAGACGAATTTGGTGCCAGCTTTGTAGATCAGGAATATTCAAAAGCGTATCTTCGTCACTTGTTTGTGTCTAAAGAATATCTGGCAAAGCAAATAGCTTCTATCCATAATCTTGCATTCTACCTTGATTTGGTGAAAGTAGCGAGAGAGCATATCATAGCGGGAGATTTTTATGAATGGAAAAATTCTGTAGTTCCGGTTCTTAGACAAAGACTATAAAAAACTTATGATCAAAATTGTAGACAAGTATATCATCAAAAAATACCTTGGAACCTTTAGTTTCATGCTGGTGCTATTGTCTATAGTAGTACTTGTAATTGATGTTCAGCAGAAGATTCCAAGGATAGAGAATGCCAAGGCGATTGATCCGAAACTTGACCTGACGTACTTCCTTATTCATTTTTATCCTTTCTGGATCGTAAACCTGGTGGTAACATTCTTGTCTATTTTGGTGTTTATTACCGTAATTTATTTCACCTCCAGAATGGCCAACAATACAGAAATTGTTGCCATTATCAGTAGTGGTGCAAGCTTTCACCGGTTTGCAAAACCTTATCTCTATACTTCAATTTTGATTGCTTGTATGGCTCTTTTGGTGTATCACATGATTCTTCCGTGGGCTAATATTAAAAAAAATGAACTGGAAGCTTATACCTATAATGCAGCCAATAAAGAAAGGATTTTAGGTACAGCACCGGCTTCTTCACAGCTCAGTAAGACGGAGTATATTTTTGTCGATTCGTGGAATAAAAGAGAAAGAAGGGGATCAAGCTTTGTGTATCAGAAGTTTGATAAAGACCGTAGAATGGTATACGAACTAAAAGCAAGTGAAGTATATTGGGATAGTGCCAAAAAACAGTTTGTTTTAAATAATTACTACGAAAAGACCATCAATAAGGACAACTCTGAGAAGTTGGGTAATGGTGTTGAGTTGAGAAAAAATTATAGCCATTCTCCGGAAGAGCTTTTCCCTAATGAACTTCTGGGACAAAATAAAACAACTCCGGAACTTTTAAAATTTATCGAAAGAGAAAAGGCCAGGGGAAACAGTAACCTGAATTCTTATCTGAACGAGCTCCATCAAAGAACATCGATGCCTGTCTCTATTATCATTCTTACCTTTCTGGCGCTTTCCTTATCTTCTCAGAAGAAAAGAGGAGGATTGGGGATTAACCTTGCAATAGGAATTTCATTAGCCTTTCTTTTCGTGTTCTCATTTGAAGCCTTAAAAGTAGTTTCAGAAAATAAAAGTTTGCCACCTGCTTTAGCCATGTGGCTCCCTAACCTGGTATTCCTGCCGCTTACTCTTTATCTTTATCTTAAAAGAGCCAATCAGTAAGATCAGTAAAGGAGCTTTACTTCTTTGTGATAAAAAGAGCGTATCCCGTCATTTTCCAGTTCAATCCAGATCTCACCGTTTTTATCTGCATTTCGGATAATGCCATTTTGTCGTGCTTTTTCAATTTCAAATACAGAAATCTCATCCTTACGGAATAAATTCTTATTGAAGCTGTCCACAATTTCTTCTTCGGATGGAATGTTTTTTAATTTTTCACACAAAAATTCATGAAGCTGAAAGGTAAGCTCTTTAAGGTCAAATTCTTTTCCTGTCTGGGTCAGGAGTGAGCCTGCACTCGATATGGTGTCAAATTTGTCCTGAAGGATATTGATGCCTGCTCCTATAATGAAATAATTATTTTGATTAATTTTTTTCTTTTCTATTAAAATTCCAACGATTTTTTTACCTTTAAGGATGATATCATTCGGCCATTTAATTTTTACATCATAATCAGCCAAATTGGCAAGGAAATCTCTGATAATAATTGCGGTATAATAATTGAATATAAAGTCGGAGCACAGGATGTTTTGAGTATTCACTGCCAGCGTATACGCCAGATTTTTTTCGGCAGTCTGAGTCCACACATTTCCATATTGACCACGACCTTTTGTCTGATTAAAAGTATGCAATCCTATAAAATCTGAATTTTCATAAAGTAAAAACTTTGATATTTCGTCATTAGTAGAAGAACACTCTTTTAGGTAGAACAGTTGGCTCATTTAAGAAAACTTTAAGACATTAAGAGGGTAAAAGTAAGGTTAAAGTAAAGAAAAAACAATAAATTTGCAGATTATAGTATTTTTTTAATGAATAAAACAGCAGAAAAACAAGCACTAATAGATAAAATCGTTGAAGCACTTCAAGATGTAAAAGGTGAAGATATTATGATCTTCGATCTTTCAAAGATTGAAAATTCAGTAGCAGAGACGTTCGTAATATGTAGCGGAAACTCAAATACACAAGTATCTGCACTCGCAGGAAGTGTAGAAAAAAAAGTAAGAAATGATCTTAAAGACAGACCTTGGCACGTAGAAGGTACAGAAAACTCAATGTGGGTACTGGTAGATTACGTTTCAGTGGTAGTTCATATTTTCCAGAAAGAGGTACGTGAGTACTACGATATAGAAGAGCTTTGGGGTGACGCAGTCATTACCAAAATTGAAAATTAATTATAAATTTTAAAAAGTATAAATGAATAACAAAGGATTCAACTGGTTCTTTCCTATTGCAATCATAGCTCTTTTGCTATTTTTTGGCTCCAATTTCTTAGGAGGTGATAGTGCAAAATCTATTGATGAAGATGGTTTCTTTAGAGAAATGCAGGCGGGGAAAGTCCAGAATATAATTATATATAAAGACACTGAGAAAGCTGATGTTTTCCTTACAAAGGCAGCAAAGACGGCGATGGTAAATAAATCTGCCAATCAAAATAATCCTCTTTCTGCATTCGAAATGGCTCCTAAAGCAGATTTTTCTGTAAAATATGGAGACCTGCAGCTTTTCCTTCAAAAATTTGAACAAATCAAGGGAACCAATCCGGCGATTACAACGACAAAAGACTACGGAGCAGGTAAAAACCCGTTCATGGATATTCTGGTGTCTGCATTAATCTGGATTGCTATTCTGGGATTATTCTACTTCCTTCTTTTCAGAAAGATGGGGGGAGGAGGAGGTCCTGGCGGACAAATCTTCTCCATCGGGAAATCTAAAGCAAAGCTTTTTGATGAAAAAGAGAGAATTCAGGTAACATTCAAAGATGTTGCAGGTTTGGAGGGTGCTAAAGAAGAAGTACAGGAAGTTGTTGATTTCTTGAAAAATTCTGAAAAATATACCAAATTAGGAGGTAAAATTCCGAAAGGTGTCCTTCTGGTAGGTCCTCCGGGAACTGGTAAAACCTTATTGGCCAAAGCGGTTGCTGGGGAAGCTAAAGTTCCGTTCTTTTCACTTTCAGGTTCTGATTTCGTAGAAATGTTCGTGGGAGTAGGTGCTTCCAGAGTAAGAGACCTTTTTGCACAGGCAAAAGCAAAATCTCCGGCAATTATTTTTATTGATGAGATTGATGCTATCGGACGTGCCAGGGGAAAAAATAATTTCTCAGGGGGTAACGACGAAAGAGAAAATACCCTTAACCAACTTCTTACTGAAATGGATGGTTTTGGAACTGATGTTAATGTCATTGTGATGGCTGCAACCAACAGGGCAGATATCCTTGATAAAGCATTGATGAGAGCCGGACGTTTTGACCGTTCGATCTATGTAGACCTTCCGGAATTGCATGAAAGAAGACAGATCTTTGATGTTCATTTGAAGAAAATCAAACTGGATGACAATGTTGATAGAGATTTCTTGGCAAAACAAACTCCCGGATTCAGTGGGGCAGATATTGCTAACGTTTGTAATGAAGCAGCATTGATCGCCGCAAGATATAATCATACTTCTGTTACAAAACAGGATTTCCTTGATGCTGTTGACAGAATCATCGGAGGACTTGAAAAGAAAAATATGGCCATTAAGCCATCTGAGAAAAAAAGAGTGGCTTACCATGAGGCAGGACACGCTACGATTTCCTGGCTGGTAGAACATGCCTCTCCACTTTTAAAAGTAACAATTGTTCCAAGAGGACGTTCATTAGGGGCAGCGTGGTATCTTCCTGAGGAAAGACAACTTACCACTACTGAGCAAATGTTGGATGAAATGTGTGCAACTTTAGGAGGAAGAGCAGCAGAGCAGGTTATTTTCAATAATATCTCAACAGGAGCCCTTTCTGATTTGGAAACGGTAACGAAGAGAGCTCAGGCGATGGTTACGATTTACGGATTGAGCCCGAATATTGGAAATATTTCTTACTATGATAGTTCAGGTCAATCTGAATATTCTTTTGGAAAACCTTATTCTGAAGAAACGGCTACTAAAATTGATGTAGAGATTAAATCAATCATTGAAAATCAATACGAGAGAGCAGTTAGAATTCTTGAAGAAAATAAAGGGAAGCTTGATGCTTTGGCCAATAAGCTTTTAGAAAAAGAAGTGATCTTCCGTGAAGACTTAGAAGAAATCTTTGGTAAAAGAGCATGGGATCCTGAATTGACAGAGAAACCGGTTACCAACACCATTCCTGAGAAAGAACAACAGGAGATATTGGAAACACCTCAAATTAAAGAAAAAGCAGAGGAAAGCGAAATACAGGCTCCTGAAAGCCCCACACAACTTTAAAAAACCTCTGAAATAGGATAAATTAAACCTGACAACTTTAAAATTGTCAGGTTTTTTCATATTTAAAGAGACATTTTTGGAATCTATTGTAATTTATTTTCTATTTTTGTATAAAGTTGACTAAAAATAGATTAAGTTGAATTTATTCAAGAGGATTGTAAGCAAACTTACCAACCAGCCTGAGGAAGAGGACAAACAGAGCCTGGAGAAGCTTGGGGATTCGCTCAAAAATGCGGATCTCGACTATAAGTTTGCGCAATTATTTACGCATTCGGGGGGATTTTTTAATTATTGTGCAGATGAAGCGGAGGCTCTACAAACTTTAAATCAAATTATCAAAATAGAAGGTATAAGAGATCTTTTCTGTTGGGATAAAGAACTTCAGAACTTTTTAAATGTTGTGAAGTCTCCCTATACCTCAGAATTGCAACCGTCTAATGATGCGGCATTCATTACCTGTGAATACCTGATCGCATATGATGGAAGGATTATGCTTTCTCATAATAATATTCTTCATTATCATTCTTCAAGGCTACCCGATAGAATTATTATCATCGCCAATGTTTCACAGATTGTAAACAACCTGAATGATGCCATGGGGAAAATAAAAAGGAACGGAAATATCAAGAACCTTACTTCCATCAGTGGAAGCCAATCAAAGATGGACAGTTCTTCAAATTCCAATACCAAATTGTTTTTATTACTGCTTGAAGATTAAGCACCACTTCTAAATTTTAAATTTTGGACAAAAACCTTATTCAAAGAACCATTTCAGGTCTGGTATATGTAGCCGTTATCATTCTTTGTACTACTCCATTGGGAGCACAGTTGATCAATACTATTTTCCCTGGCCTTATCCAACAGCAATATCTATATCATGGATTAATGAGCTTGTTGCTGGTCGTAGGAACCTGGGAATGTATCAAAATCATGAAGTTTGGAAAAGGATATGAAAAATGGGTTGTTTTTCCATTGGTTATTTTTATCTTCTATATTTTTTCCAAAAGATATTTTCATCACGATTTCTTTTTTGATTTCCGATTGAGTGAAATTCTCGCTTTGGCGTTAATTGGGATTGCTGTAGTTACTTTATTTAAATATCCTAACGAATTATATTTCGACAGCGGGAAACTTATTTTTACGGTTATTTATGTAGCTCTACCGTTCAGCTTTGCTTTAGGGCTGCCAAGGTTCTCAAGTTATAATGATACCTTCTCTCTGGAAGTTCTTTTCCTTTTTATTCTGATCTGGAGTAGCGATACGTTTGCTTATCTGGTAGGAAAATTCTTTGGAAAACATAAAATGGCACCCAAAATTTCTCCTAAGAAAACATGGGAGGGATATGCAGGAGGTGTAGTGTTGACATTGGTTTTATCTTATTTTATTGAACATTACCAACCCGAGCTCAGAGGAAACTGGATGGTAGTAGGGTTTTTAGTGGCTGCCTTTGCCCCGTTAGGGGATCTGGTGGAGAGCCAGCTGAAGAGAAATTTTGGGGTAAAAGACAGTGGAAACATCATTCCGGGGCATGGTGGCATTTTAGATAGGCTGGATAGTTTCATAATCTGTGTTCCTGTCGTATATTTGTACTTTATTTTAGAAAAATTTATATAGTCTCATGAAATTGCATAGAGAATCAAAAGGAACAATTACCGTAGCAACGATCCTTTTTTTAATATTGGGAGCTTTAGCTATTTACTTCCTTAAAATATGGTCACTAGTGATCATCATGCCTTTGTTGGTTATTTACTGTCTTGTATTCTGGTTTTTCAGGGTGCCTGATCGTAGTATTCTTGATCACAAAGAAAACGTAATAGCACCAGTTGACGGAAAAGTCGTAATGATCAAGGAGGTAGATGAAAATGAGTTTCTTCAGGGGAAGGCAATTCAGGTTTCTATTTTTATGTCTCCATTGAATGTGCATATTTGTAGATATCCGGTTACCGGAAAAGTGATCTACAAAAAGTATCACCCTGGAAAATACCTGGTAGCATGGCATGAAAAGTCTTCTACAGAAAATGAAAGAACAACTGTAGCGGTAGAAACTTTAACGAATCACAAAGTGGTGTTCAGACAGATTGCAGGATATGTGGCAAGAAGGATTGTTTTCTACTGTAATGAAGGCGATAAAGCAAAAGCCGGGCATGAGTTCGGATTTATTAAATTCGGATCAAGAATGGATGTGTTCCTGCCTTTGGATACTGAGATTATCTGTAAGATCGGAGATATCACAAAAGGTGGCCTGGATGTTATTGCCAAATTGAAAAACTAAGGGTTATCAAACATTATAAAAAAAGACCATTCTGATAAGGATGGTCTTTTTATTTTGATACAAGTGAATAGCAATGTAATAGTTTTTAAAAACCGGAACTATATCCGGTTTTAATTGTATAGTAGATACAAAGACCCCAAAACTAGGCTTAAGCCTTTATATACTGTTTTATCTCATCCAGCAAGCTCATAATAAACTCTGCAGGTATATCTTCTTCAACATCAATTAAGAGGATTTTAAACTTCTTTCTGCCATCCTGGGTCAATTCAGGATAATCCAGTTTGTCACCATGATAAAAGCTGATATAATGTTTCTTGTATTTTTTGCTGTAGTAGAAATAACACAGCATTTTCTTTTTGTACTTGATAAAAGGAAGTCCGAAACTGAAAGTTTCTGTAATGTTTTCTGGATCAGACGCCAGGATCTTCTCACGTAAAAAAAGAAGAGTACTTCTTTCAGGCTCTTCGATTCTGTAGAAATACTCTTGTATAGGATTCATATTTGGCTTAAAATGGTTAGTCGAAATTCTGGAGTTCAACCAGTTTGTTATACATTCCTTTTTTAGCAATAAGATCATGGTGGGTACCTTGCTCTACAATATCGCCTTTTTCCATGACCACAATCCAATCTGCTTTCTGGATGGTTGAAAGTCGGTGGGCAATGACTAAAGACGTTCTGTTTTCCATCATTTTCTCTAAAGCATCCTGTACAAATCTTTCTGATTCCGTATCCAGGGCAGATGTTGCTTCATCAAGGATCATAATGGGTGGATTTTTCAATACGGCTCTTGCAATAGAAACCCTCTGTTTCTGCCCTCCAGACAACTTATTCCCGTCGTCCCCGATATTGGTATCATATCCTTCCGAAAGATTGGTAATAAAGTCATCGGCATTGGCAATTTTAGCAGCGGCGATGACCTCTTCTCTCGTAGCGTCAGGTTTACCCATTAAAATATTATTATACACCGAATCATTGAATAACACAGACTCCTGGGTTACCATTCCCAAAAGCTTACGATATTCCTGTAATTTCAGATGTTTAATATCGGTTCCGTCAATCAGAATTTCTCCTTCCGAAACATCATAGAATCTGGCTAAAAGGTTGGCAATGGTTGTTTTGCCACTTCCACTTTGTCCCACTAACGCAACGGTTTTTCCTTTCTGAATGGTCAGATTGAAATTTTTAAGAATTAAATTAGATTTATCATAGTAGAATCCAATGTTTTTAAACTCTATATTATTCTGCAAAGTTGAAATAGAAACCGGTTCTGCAACTTCTTCAATTTTTACATCTGCATCCAGAATTTCCAATACTCTTTTCAGAGAAGCTTCTCCTTTCTGCACATTGGAAATGGAAGTTGATAAACTTTTTGCAGGGGGAAGAATCTGAAAGAATAATCCAAGGAAAACAAGGAAGTCGGCAGGAGAAATGCTTTGCTCAACAATGATTTGTTTTCCTCCGTACCATGCAATGATTAAGAAGGTGATAGAGCCTAAAAATTCGCTCATCGGAGATGCTAATTCTTTCTTTCTTCCCAAACTGATAGAGCTGGAGATCCATTTATTCATAGACTTCATAAAACGGTTGTCCATGATCTTTTCTGCATTAAAAATTTTAATGACTTTTGAAGATTTCAGGGTTTCATCTACGATTGAAAAGATCGTTCCCATTTCATTTTGTGCCTCATGTGAATCTTTCTTAAGGCTTTTTCCTACCAGGGCAATCATGGTTCCCATTACAGGTAATACCAGCAATGAAAAAAGGGTCATTTCAGCACTTAAGAAAAATAAGCTCACTAGTGTACTGATCAACATAAACGGAGCATTGATCAGTTCAACCAGACTTCCTAATATATTCCCTTCAACTTCGCCTACATCATTAGACATACGAGACATTAAATCTCCTTTTCTGCTTTCTGTAAAAAATGAAACAGGTAAAGAAAGTACTTTTCTGTACATGGCTCCACGAAGGTCTTTGGTAACTCCTACACGATAATTGATCAACAGGAAAGCGCCAAAATATCTAAACATATTTCTCAATAAGAACATGAATGCAGTGATGATACACAGCCATGCAAGTACCTTAAGGGCGCCATATTCACCAACAAGATTTTGAATATAGTAGTTAGAGTAATCTTTCACATACGAGAAGAAATCGAGGAACTCTCCTGAATAAACGGGGGCTGTCTCATATTTCTCAGGCTTAATCGTTCCAAAAAGCATTCCCAATACCGGTAAAATAGTACCTAAGGAAGCAATCTGAAATACGGAATACAGAATATTGAAAAATAAACTTCCGTAGATATATTTTTGATGCGGTCTCGCGAACTTTAAGATTTTTTTATATTCGTTCATTCAATGAAAAAATTGGATAGCAAAATTACGTAAAATTAAAAGATAAGACGTTCTTAATCCTATTTTACTTTAATTAATATGTTTTAAAGAAGATGTTTTTGTTACAACTGAAGGTGATCTCTTTATGATTTTTGCGGGATAGAGAATATGATCAGGTATCAGGACAGTATTGGCGAAAAAAATAAACCGCCTTATCGACGGTTTATATGATGATAAAACTAATTATATTTTACCTGATCATTGTATTTCGGGGAGAAATTTTGACGATTTAATTTTTCCAGAGTTTTCCCAAAATTGTTGATGATTTGAGTCATATTGTCAAAATCAACAATAGAAATATCATCATTTTCGTGATGATAATGGGTGGCCTTACTCATATCAACCGTTGAAAAGGAGTGGGCAATGATTTTCTTTTTTACAAAGCTTACATTGTCTGATCGATAGAATAATTGTTCTCTTGCATAAGGATCAGCGTTTATTTTTAATCCGTTTACTGCATTTTTGTTAAATAATTCATCCAGATCTGAAAATCCGTCTCCCGTCATGTACAGTGCATTTTTGCCCCATTGAGATTCTGTAGCAACCATTTCAAAATTGAAAAGAGCAGTCATATGATGATAGATCATATCAAGGTTTTTATCCTGAGATATTGCTGTTGATCCTAGCATTCCTTTTTCTTCTCCATTGAATGCCATGAAAACCATAGAGAAATCTGGTTTTTTATTTTTAAAATAATCTGCAATACCTACCAAAGTAGTAATTCCACTAGCATCATCATCTGCGCCATTGTAGATATTATCTCCGCTGCTATTACTGGTGCCGATATGGTCAAAATGCCCTGAGAAACCTAAATACTTATCCGTCTTTCCTTTTTTTACACCACATACATTATAGACTTTTTTACCTTTGTAATCGAAAGGAATCAAATAAGAATTTCCGGTACAATAGTCGAGATTGTTTTCTTTAAAAAGTGTAGCAATATATTGGGTCGCATTTTCGTTTTCAGGAGTCCCGATTTCCCGTCCTTTCATTTCATCAGAGGCCAATGTTGATAGAATGGTTTTTACTCTTTCTTTTGAAACTTCCTGTGCAAAGGTAAATATGGAGAATAGCGATAATGTAAGATAGGTTAGCTTTTTCATTGTCTTTAATTAATGGTTATTTAATGTGTCGTGACTTTTACTGAAAAGTTGCAGGAAGGTACATAAATAAATTGAGGTAAAGACGGCAGGATGAAGGCGAAATACACAAAATAAAAAACAGCTCCTTATAAGGGAACTGTTCTCACTCAAAAAATCGTTGTAAGGCTATCGAAGTCTGTCTACAGATTTTACGAGCCTCTCATCTCTGCGGATAAAAATGTTTGCAATAAGCAGACAGATCATCGCGATCAATGGGAAAATCGGCTCAATACCCTTCTCAGGAAATTGAATTCCTCCGGATAAGTTTAGTAACCAGTACGCCAATACACCAATCAACAAAGCGTTTATAATAATGCTGATGGTATTCAGCAGAATTTGTCTTTTTCTGTTTTTAAAACTGAAAATACTTAATGCTCCGGTTAAAACCAGTAGGATACAACCAATATTAAGTGCCGGAATATTGCCGGATACGACAACATCCTGTCCTGTAATGAAAAGAAAAACAGCAGCTAAAACTGCTAATAATGTCCAAATAGTTTGTATTCTCTGTAGCATTGAATATTAAATTCTTGGCAAAAATAACATAAATTTTGCACAATTCAAAAATAAGTGTAGATTTGCATTATACAATGTACTTGAAAACAAAAGTCACCGGACTTACTTTTCTTACTCACAATTAATTACATTTTTACATTAAGTATGTTTAACATAGAAACGTTAAGGTCAAAATCCGTAACGGAACTGACTAAAATCTTAAAAGATTTGGGCGTTAAAGTTGCAAGAAACAGCAATGAAAATGACAAGATCTTTGCTATTCTTGACTTTCAGGCTTCCAACCCCAAAGTCTCAAAAGATTATTTCAACGCCACAGAGACAACCAGTATAAATACTGAAGAGGATCAGGCAGAAAAACCTGCTAAAGCCCCGGCAAGAAAAGCTGCTGTCCCTAAGAAAGCCCCAGCCAAGCCCAGAGCTAATGCTAAAGCACCGGTAGAACCTAAAGTAGAGGAAAAAGTAATAGAACAAATACCGGTTTCTGAGGAAATAAAGCCAGAAGAGCCCAAAGCTGAAGCTGTAACGGCAACTGAAGAAGTATCTGCCACGACAGCAAATGCTAAAAAGAAGAGAAAAAGAGTTTCTACCAACACGGGTAATACAGAAGTATCCCAGGAAAGACAAGAAGCTCCTAAAAACACAGAATCCCAAGAGCCTGTTCCGGCAGAAGATAAGCCGAACAATCCCCCTCAACAACAGCAACAGGCTAACAGACCTCAAAAAGGACACAACCACCCGCAAAACAGCGGAAACCAACATAAAAACCCAAACCAACATCAACATCAGCACCAAAACCAGAATCAGAACAGACATTCTGAAAAGGCAGAGGAGCAGCATGATCATAAGAAAGAATTCAGTTTCGATGGAATGGTGAGTATTGAAGGAGTGTTAGAAATATTACCGGATAACTATGGATTCTTACGTTCTTCAGACTTCAGTTATATTTCTTCCCCTGATGATGTGTATGTATCTACCGCCCAGATCAGAAATTTTGGTCTGAAAACCGGAGATACAGTTAAAGGAATTGTAAGATTACCAAAAGAGGGTGAAAAATATTTTTCATTATTAAAGCCTACAGAGGTTAACGGACGTGATCTTGCCTTTATTAAAGATAGAGTTGCTTTTGAATATCTGACTCCACTTTTCCCGGAAGAAAAATTCAATCTTGCAGGAAGCGGATCTACTGTTTCTACAAGAATCGTAGATTTATTTGCACCCATTGGAAAAGGGCAGAGAGCAATGATTGTTGCCCAGCCTAAAACAGGTAAAACAATGTTGCTAAAAGATATTGCTAATTCTATTGCAGCGAATCATCCGGAAGTATATATGATGGTTCTTCTTATCGATGAACGTCCGGAAGAAGTTACTGATATGGAAAGAAGCGTAAATGCAGAAGTTATTGCTTCTACATTTGATGAAGCAGCCGAAAAACATGTGAAAGTAGCAAACCTGGTTCTTGCGAAAGCTCAGAGAATGGTAGAGTGCGGACATGATGTGGTGATCCTGCTGGATTCTATTACAAGATTAGCAAGAGCGTATAACACCGTTACTCCTGCTTCAGGTAAAGTTCTTTCCGGTGGGGTTGATGCCAATGCTCTTCACAAGCCAAAAAGATTCTTCGGTGCAGCCAGAAAAATAGAAGGAGGAGGGTCTTTAACCATTATAGCAACTGCATTGATTGATACAGGTTCTAAAATGGATGAAGTTATCTTTGAAGAATTTAAAGGTACTGGTAATATGGAGCTTCAATTGGATAGAAAAATAGCTAACAGAAGAATTTATCCTGCCATTGATCTTGTGTCATCAAGTACGCGTAGAGATGATCTTCTTCTTGATGAAGTTACATCGAAGAGAATGTGGATTTTAAGAAAATATCTTTCTGAAATGAATCCTGTAGAAGCGATGGAGTTTGTTGATAAAAACATCAAAGGAACCCTGAATAATGAAGAGTTCCTGATGTCTATGAATAGATAATAAATTAAATTTTCTTAAGCCGGGCTTCTATACTTTGAAATAAGGATGTAATAAATCCTCAAATTTATAGAAGCCCGGTTTTTTATTGATAAGATGTTCGGCGGCAAACAAGGCTCCATTGCCAAAAGCATCTCGCGAAATTGATTCATGAATGAGTCGTACCGTCTGGAAGGGAAAACCAAAAATAACCTCATGTTTTCCGACAATTCCTCCCGCTCTTATAGTATTGATTTTTTCGTCTTTTACATCCAAGACATCCGCAATCCGGATGGCAGTCCCTGAAATTCCTTGTTTGTCTTTAAAGTGCTCTTCAATAATCTCTATATCTACTGATGGGGCAATCTTTTTTAAAAATTGGGCAGCATATAAGAGGTAATTAATTCCCAAAGTAATATTTGGAGACCAAAATACAGTTGCTTTTTGAGCCAGTTTATGAAGAAATCCAACTTCTTTGTCAGAGTAGTGGGAAATTGCTGAAATGATTTTTATTTCATTTTCAGCTGCAGATTCCCCATACATATAAATACCCTCTTTAGAGGAGAAATCTATAATGGCATCTACAGGATGTTCTTTCAATAATGCTTCCACACTCATTTTTTTATCTGAATAAAAATACCCGGGATCATCACTTTCTATCCCTAAGAAATCAGCGGCATCTCTGGTAGTTAGCCGGTTCGTTTTCCTGTAAATCCACTGTAAAGAATGATCTTTGCTTTGAAGGATTACTGAAGCAACGGCCTTTCCTGCCTTTCCAAATCCAAAAAGTCCAATTTTCATAATAAAAGTCTTTTAAGTTAAACATTCAGTGAGAACAATATTTTTTTATGGAATAGTGCTCGTTTTGTGTAAGTTACAAAATTGAAAATAAAGTATGTTTTCAATAGTATTCACCATATGTAGTGATGGCAATCATTTTTAATCAGAGTGAAAAAAAATATTTTTAAAATTTAATTCATTCTAAATCAATATGTCAATGTTAAAGATTTATTAAAGTAATCCCCAATCTTTGATAATAGCTTAAATATTGGCTAATTTTGGGTTATAACATTAAAAATAAAGATTATGTCATTTGAATTACCAAAATTAGGATATGCATATGATGCATTAGAGCCTACTATCGATGCAAAAACTATGGAAATCCACTATACAAAACATCACCAGGCGTATATTGACAATTTAAATAAAGCAATTGAAGGGACTGACTTAGCTGGAAAATCTATTGAAGAAATCTGCCAGACAGGAACTGATAAGCCTGCTGTAAGAAATAATGGAGGAGGACACTTCAATCACTCTTTATTCTGGGAAATTTTGACTCCGGGAGGAAGCAAAGAGCCTGTAGGAAATGTAAAAGCTGCTATAGATAACTATGGTGGTCTTGAAAAATTCAAAACTGATTTTTCAGATGCTGCTAAAACAAGATTTGGTTCAGGATGGGCTTGGTTGGTGAAAAATGCTGACGGATCCGTATCTGTTTCTTCTACTCCAAACCAGGATAACCCATTAATGCCTGTTGCGGACGTTAAAGGAACTCCGGTTCTTGGATTAGACGTTTGGGAGCATGCTTATTATTTAAACTATCAAAACAGAAGACCTGACTATGTTTCTGCATTCTTTGACGTAGTAAACTGGGATAAAGTAGAGGAATTATTCAACAAATAATTTTAGGCTATTATAAAAATAAAAAGGTTCAGAATTTTCTGAACCTTTTTATTTATTGATATTCTGTGATTATTTGATGATAACCATTTTTGAGGTTTGATTTCTTTCTGAATTGATTTTTAGCAGATAATTTCCTTTTACTATACTTCGTACGTCGATCTGTTTTTCATTTCCTTTTAGGATTAATTTTCCTGACATATCGTATAATTCCCAGGAAATCAGTTTCTCATTCCCACTACTGATATTAATATAGTCTGAAGCAGGGTTTGGATATACTTTTAGTTGAGATGGTACTGTCAATGTTTTCTCATTAGAGTAGTTTGCAGATGAAGTATCGTTGTTTTTTGCAAAAGCTTCAATGCCGTCACACGGGGCAATATACGCCTTAAATAAGCTGCCTGCGGTAGCTATTGAACTAAAGCCTGGAAGTAATAGTACATTTTGACCAGCCTTATAATTAACAACTAACCCATTATTAATAACTGAAGATGCAATGATTGACTGAGCTGCCTGAAAATTCATTGAATTTGCAATTGGATAATCAATAACCTCAATATTAGGACATTTATTGGTATTATCTAAATGAGGAACCAATTGGGGAAAAGCATATCCATTTTTTGCATTTGGAATTTGGCTGCCAATATTGTTAAAAGATGAATTAACAATATTGGGATTGTCCATAATTACCCAGGAGTATGAATGATAGCTATTTCCGGATGTCCAGCCTAAAACAACATCTCTGATACCTGAAGCATTATAAGCTGTTTGATAATTTTGAATCATATAAATTTTTCCGTTAGCAGCTCGTTGCATAGACAGGTTATGCCCTCCCTGGTGACCATATACATAATTGAATGTACTGTTTGAAATCTGATATGAATAAACGGTTGATGTTGCTGCCGGATAATCACATAGGCATTTGTCTGAGTTTGTGAAATAGAGGAAATCACTATTCCCCGAAAACTCTGCACTGTTCGTGAAATCAGAAGGTTCTAAAAACTGACCTCCGCTGCTTGGAGGGACAATATTAGTCTGATTGCTGAAAATTCCTGTAGCGTTGTCAAAATCAGAAAGATAAATTCCTTTATTATTTCCCTTATTAATCCTTGTTGCCAGTTTCTTGCTATTGGGAGATATCTTAAAAAAGTTTCCATAGTTGGGCGCAGGGCTGGACACAGGGTTTGTGTTTAGTCCTCCAGGTGTAAGTTTATAAGATAAAAAATTACCATTATTAGCCGTTACAATCCAATAAGAATTTCCATTGCTTCCCACTGTCGACGTTAATGCATTGGTAGGTGAATTCGAAAATAAAATATTATTCTTTGAGGTAACAGCTCCCAAACCTCCATTTAAAGACATATCTACAATGGCATATCGTAATCCATAGTTATAAGAGGTTGTATCGGATAAATTTTCCTGATCATCTACTTTCTTATCACCATTGATGTAAAATACGTAATAGATAGAATTGGAATTAGGTAATGGAACGATAATGGAGGATTGGTCGGATGGATTCCCAAATGTATTGAAGGCGGTGTTATTAACGCCAAATAAATTGTCTCCATTGTTCATAACGGCTCCGTTTTTATCATAAATTTTATAGCCGTCACTATAGAATAAAAGATTTCCCGTATTCTTATCACTAATTACCGAACTGGCATATCTTAAGTAAGGAGAATTTATAGTATGTATGTAGCCCAAATAATGCGTAGCATCAAATTTCCACTTATTATTGCCAAATACCCAATGGTCATTTTCATGTTGGGCATATAAAGAGTTTGCACCAAGACATAGCGCCATGAGTAAAAGAGAGATTTTGTTTTTCATATGGTTATTGGTTTGTTATTTAGTTTTTAAGAATGTTTGTTTTTGCCAGAATAAATATCGGGTTCATTTTTTACCGGCCTGTAATGGAAGAGTAATCAATAAACCTTTGAGCAGGTAGAATGTCAGTTAAATTGCTATTTATATTGATCGTTTCACTGCAGAATGAGGGTGATGCCAGCGGAATGTAAAATTGGTGGGATACGCAGATCGTGAGCACAGATCGTGCTGGAAAAAATTTTTTCATGGCTTACTATTAGTTTTTTGTTTTCTGGAATTCAATATCCAGTGAGTTACAAATATAAATAAAACTTGGAAGAGATGTATACATTATTTATGTATTGAGGCAAGAAAGTTACTGTTTGATAATAAATACTACCTTACAGCGTCACTGCCTGATAACCCATTCATTTTAAGTCCGTATTTCCATTTTACATAGGCAAATACCTGATACAACTTATATTCGAATTTGATTCCGTAGTTTTCACGGGGATCATAATCAATTCCCGACTCTATAATGTTTCTATATTTTCCTGAATTATAATAACCGTTCCATTCATTGACAAGAAAGGTATTCTTTGTTTTCAGATACGATTCTGAATATTGGCTGATAGGTCTGGCAACGGCATTTAAAAAATAATCAAACTGAGTATCTATCACCGTGAGATCCCATTCTCCGTCATCATTTTTAGACGGTTTCATCTCATTATGCTCTTTGTCTTTCTTTGAATTGTCCTGTGAGAAACAACTAAAAGGGATTAAGACAATGAATAGTATTAAAATGATATTTTTCATACTCATAAAGTTACACAAAAAAAGCACTCATTGAGAGTGCTTGAATTTTTATGGTTCTTTCTGGAGAACTACAAATGCCGGGAAGTGGTCACTGTAGCCGCCTGTAAACTGATCTCCATTCCAGGATCTGAAAGGGTAGCCTTTATAATTTCCTTCTTTATTCACAAGATAAGCCGGAGCAAAAATTTCTGCTTTATATACAGAATATTCTTTTGTTACCTGATCAGAAACCAGGTTTTTAGAAACAATAATCTGGTCGAATAAGTTAGGAGCATCCTGGTACGCCAAAGAAGCAACCCCTTTTTTGTATAGAGGATACATTAAATTGAGATAAGGAGTTTCATCACTTAAATCTTTTGGGCTCGCCTGTGCTTTCAGATAATTTTTCAAGCTGGAGCTTACAGGATCATCATTAAAGTCACCCATAGCGAAAAGCTTTGTTGAAGGGTCTACGGCTCTTATACTGTCCATCTGTTGCTTTAGTAAAGCGGCGGCGGCATTTCTTTTAGGTAAAGAAACTGCTTCTCCTCCTCTTCTTGAAGGCCAGTGATTCATAAAGAATGCCACCTTTTCATTATCTAAAAATCCTGTTACCACCAAAATGTCTCTGGTGTATTCTCTTCTTCCGTCACTGCCAAAAATTTTCAATTCCTTTTTTAATGAATTGCTCGGGGTGAATCGTCTTTTCTGATAGATTAAAGCAACATCAATACCTCTGTAGTCATACGAGTTGTAGTGAATAATTCCATAATCGTATTTTTTCAAAGCGGGTTCATTAATAAGATCTTCAATAACCTGTCTGTTTTCAACTTCGATCAGACCTACTACTGCAGGAGCTGTTTTGGTATACTGTGCTCCCATTTCAGAAATTACTTTTGCCTCGTTGGCTAATTTGGCTTTGTATATTTTAGAGCCGTAATTCTTAGCACTTTTTGGGGTGAATTCTTCTGAGCCACTTTGGTATCTGACTACTTTTTTTCCTTTTAAAGCCCCATCACTCCAAGGTCCGTCATACTTTTCAACATCTAAAAAGTTTACAGAATCGATGGGGATGCTTCTATGGAATGCCGGATTTTTGATATCTTTAGTTCCGTCAATATAATCTGCTGAGCGTATTGTATCCCAAAGGTTTTCTACATTCAAAAAGCCAACAGTAGCCACTTTTCTAAGTTTTCCCTGTTGTGCAAAAGCCATTACTGAAAAAATGATGGCCATAAAACTCATAAATCTCTTCATCCTCTAGAGTATTAAAAATTATTTAAACGACAAATTTACTTCTTTTTAATTCATTCAATTTTAAATATTTGTAAATTTAAAAGGGAATAAATATAAGCCTTTTACTTAATCATTCATAAAAGCTTGCAATGTTAAGGAAAAATAATGTTAAAAAAGTTGTTAATTGCAAATTTTGACTAAATTTGTGCCCCCAACTTTTAAACTGTTGAGAATTAAGAAGAAAAGTATTAAAAAAAATAATATACTCATGATTAAAAAACTATCATTAGTCTCTTTATTTACTTTACTTCCTGCTTCATATTATTTTGCACAGACCACTGTGTCTGCGTATCTTAAGGATGCAGAAGGAAAGCCTATTGAAAAGGCACAAGTAGATTTAAAAGGGAGCGAAAATGATGTAACGGCTGACAAAATTGGATATTTCCAGTTTGTAGATCTGCAGCCGGGCCATTACCAAATTGTGATTACGAAACCCAACTTCGAAACCAAGTTGATGGAGTTTGACGTAGCGGATGAGAAAAGAAAGGATTTAGGAGTTATTACTCTTTATTCTGCTCTTACAAGCGCTGATCAAGGTTTAGCGATTATTGACAATGATGATGATGATAGCAATAGCAGTGGACAAGCTTCAACTGTAGGTTTGCTTCAGTCTTCTCAAGACATTTTTAGCAGAATTGCCGCGTTTGATCTTGGATTTTACTGGTTCCGCCCAAGAGGAATTGATGGAAGAACAGGCGAAAATATGCTCAACGGGGTTTCTATGTTGAAATCTGATAATGGTAATGTGGACTTCAATAACTGGGGTGGACTGAATGAAATTACAAGGTATCCTGAAGTTTCTGCCAACCATTCCCCTTCGGAATATACATTTGGAGGAAACAGCTCGGTTGTTTACAAAAATACAAAGGCCAGTGAGTATAGAAAAGGGTTCCAGTTTACCCAATCTTTAACCAACAGAAATTACAGAAACAGAACTTCCCTGCGTTATTCTTCAGGAATGAGTAAAAAAGGATGGGCTTTCACTGTAATGGGTGCAAGAAGATGGGCTGAAGAGGGAATCCAGGAAGGTACATTCTATGATGCTTATGGAGCGTATTTAGGAATTGAGAAAAAATTAAGTGACAATCACACGGTAACATTCAACTTTATTGGTGCTCCTTACAGAAGATCTACTGCAAGCCCGAGTACACAGGAAGTATATGATTACAGAGGAGTACATTATAATTCTTATTGGGGATATCAGGATGGAGAACAAAGAAGTGAAAGGGTAAGAAAAGGTTTTCAACCTATTTTTCAAATTCAGGACTTCTGGAAGATTAATAAGAAATCAAGTCTTTGGACATCGCTTTCGTATCAGTTTGGGAAAGACAAAGGTTCCCGTTTAGACTGGCAGAATGTTCAGAATCCATCTCCTACGTATTACAGAAATTTACCAAGTTATTATGACTCTTTAGATCCTAATGCTTCAGTTATCAATGCTGATGGTTCAATGACCACTTCACAGGATGCCTACAGAACAGCATTGGCAGCATGGCAATCAGGAGATCCAAAAGTTACTCAACTGGATTGGGATAGATTATACAGAAGAAACATGTCCCAGCCAGTAGGATCTTATTATGGGCAGACAGGTAAAAGAGCTCTATATTATCTGGTAAATGATGTAAGCGATGATAGAATCTGGAATGCAGCAACCCATTTTGTACACAATTTCACGGATACAACTAAATTTTTACTCAATGTATCTTATCAAAACTATTATTCTGAGCAATACAGAGAGGTAAATGATCTTTTGGGGGCAGACTTTGTACTGAACAGAGATCCGTTTGCAGCAACCAATCAGCCTGGGAAATCAGGTTTGTTCAATGATGGTGAAGGCAATGTAACGAAGAGGGTAGGAGATAAAATGGGGTATGACTACATTTTCAGAAGACAGGAAGTGAAAGTAAACCCGGGATTAAAATTCTCAACAGGAAAATTTGATGTATTTGTTTCTGCAATGGCAGGATATTCATCTTCCAACAGAGAAGGCTTATTCAAACATTATTTATATAATGATTCTTACGGAAAAGGAACAGACTATAATTACTGGAATTTTGGCCTTAAAGGCCAGATCATTTATAAACTAAACGGAAGAAACTTCCTTGTTTATAATGGTGCTTATTATAATCAGGCTCCTTATCTGGAAGATTTGTTTGTAAATCCAAGAGTCAACGGATCTGTAGCTCCGGGGATAAAAAGTATGGTAGTCAATGCTAATGATCTTAGCTATGTGATTTCTACTCCTTTCCTGAAAATGAGATTGACAGGATATTTGATTGATACAAGCAATGAAACTACTGTTCAGAGATTCTTTGCAGATGGAATTCCATTGAAGAGTGTTGATGCAGACGGTAACCAAACGAACGTTCAGAGTGCATTTGTTTCACAGATCATGACTGATGTGAAGAAAAGAAATATGGGCTTGGAACTGGGCTTAGATGTGAAGGTATTACCTACATTATCATTGCAAGGTTTGGCAAGTATCGGACAGTATACTTATCAGAATGACCCAATGACGTATTTTGCGTCAGATGCTGTAGGAGTTTTCGGTAACGGACTTCCTTATACAAGTATGGGTAAATCTTACCTTAAAAACTACCGTCAGGGAGGAACCCCTCAACAGGCGTTCTCTTTAGGGTTCCGTTATAATAACCCTAAATACTGGTGGGTAGGTGGAAACTGGAATTATTTTGATGATAATTATCTGGATCCTGCTTCATTGGTAAGAACAGAATCATTTGTACAGAATGACAATACCGGTACACCTTATTCAGGTTTAACAGAAGGGGATTTAAGAAGAGTGTTGCAACCTAACAAACTCCCTTCATCTTTCTTCCTGAATGTAAATGCAGGTAAATCATGGGTGATCGGCAAGTATTACGTATTGCTTTCTGCAACCGTAAATAATGTGTTAGATAACAAAAGATACATTACAGGAGGGTTTGAGCAAACAAGAAATGCCAAGTATCCTAGTTTTGCTCAGGATCTTGACAGAGAATTTACTTTATTTGCTCCAAAATACTGGTATACTCAGGGAAGATCATATTTCGTGAACTTACAATTTAGATTTTAATCATCAGTTTATTAACTACTTTAATTAAAAAATATCAAAATGAACATAAAGAAATACTTAAGTCCGGTAACAGGAATTGCATTCGCTGTAATTGCTCTTGCTTCTTGTGTACAAAAAGACGAGTGGGAGACTCCTCCCATTAAATGTGAGAATAAATTTGCTGCACCCAACATTTCTCTTGCTGATTTTAAAGCTCAGGCTCCTGCTACAGGATATAAACTGATTACTACAGATCAGATCTTTGATGGGTATGTAATTTCTTCAGACGAAAACGGAAACTTCTACAAAACCATCTCTTTCCAGGATAAAGCTGAAAACCCTACAGCCGGTCTTCAGATTGAAGTTGATAAGTCAAGTAACTATGCAGACTTCCCTGTAGGTGCTCATATCAGAATTAACGCAAAAGGGTTAAGATTAGGTCTTGACAGAGGAACTGTTAAAATAGGTTCTGTGGACCCCACTTTTTCAATTGGAAGAATTCCTGCCTCTTTGTTAAGCAGATATGTATCTGGGGTTTGTAATGGGAATGGTCTTGAAATCGTTGCTATTAAACCTGTTGAATTACCAAATCTTAATGCAGCTAAGAGCGATCAATATATCAATACTTTAGTTAAGGTTCCTAATTCTCAGTTTGCAATCGGAGATATTTACCCTGTTAACAAAACATATATTGATTATGTTGGAGGTGCTGGTGTAGATACAGACAGAGGATTGGAAGATGGTGCAGGAGGTTCTGTTACCCTGAGAAATTCAGGATTCTTCTCTGAGGGAGCTACTTTATTACCAACAGGTAACGGAGATATTACTTTTGTAGTAAGCCGTTATAATACCACTTGGCAAATGCTTATCAGAAATACTAAAGATATTAATTTTAAAGGAAGCAGAGTAGATGCAACACCGCCTAAAGGAGGTACTGATATTGCTTATTTAGGTTCTTTCTTAGAAAATTTTGAAAGTTATTCTACAAGTCCTACGAACCTTGAGATTTATCCTAAATATGTAAACGATGCGGTGTTAGGAAACAGATACTGGCAGTTAAAAACTTTCAGCGGTAATAAATATATCCAGTTGGGAGCGAACTCAGGTTCGGGAAGTTACCTGACCTATTTTGCTGTACCAGTAAACTTTACCGATGCTAGTACATTAAAATTTGATGTAAATGTTGGATTCTGGAATGGTAATGCTCTGAAAGTTTACTATACAACTAATTATACTCCTCTTGGAGATATTACTGCAGCAACTAAGGTAGATATTACTTCAGAATTTACAATTCCTCAAGCTCCTGCGGTGAATTATGGAACGCTTACCCCTGCGGGAACTTATAATATTCCTGCTTCAGTGACAGGAAATGGATTTATCTTGTTTGAATACTCTGGATCATCATCCGGTGTAACAACTTCAATTCAATTAGATAATATTCAGGTTCAATAATTGAGCTACTATTTAATATACAGGCCGTCTTGAAAAAGACGGCTTTTTTTATCGTTTTTGGCAGCAAAATTATTGTCCAGCGAAATTAAAAGATTAAAAGATTTTTTATGGAAACAAATTTAATTTCTAATTTCGCTGTCTAAACTAATATTTTATATTAGTTTAGATAAGCCAAGAGGGCTGTCAACATACAATTACGCTACCAATAATCCAATACGGTTTATTGATCCTGATGGAAGATCAGAAACAGACTGGTTTAGAAATTCATTGGTTCAGTTGGAATTTAGAGATGATATAAAAAGTCAGGAAGATTTAGATGATAAAGGAGTAAATGGAAAATATGTAGGTGAAACATTCCGTGAAGGAGGAATTTATTATGCAGCAGATGGATGGATGTATGATGATACTGAAGGTGGTGGTGGAAGAGCTATTGCTGATGGGAGAGTTAAGGATGTTGGAGAGGTTAAAATAACTCCTAAAAGTGTTATTGCTGAAAGAAATTTAGATGCTGCACGTACTCGTTTAGGAGAAGCCGAAAACGATTTTTGGGGGCGTTATGCGATTGGTCTTACGGCTGGAGGAAGTTTGGGCTATTATACAGGTAGTTTGACTATGGCATATAATCTAGGATCTGGAAAATTAAATTTTTTTGGTACATATGGAACACTTAATCTTCCTAGTGCGGGAACAATGGTACAGATTAATTTTATGAATGCCTATGGTACTGTAAATGGTCAAAAGTTTAAAGATGTTTTTGGTGGTATGGTTGGAGAAAGTAAATCCTATTCCGGGTCCTATCTATTAGGCTTTGAACATGCTAAGAGTTCTCAAGACGGAGAAATATCTAACTTTGGAACAGCTACCACAAGTATCAATCTAAAACTAGGATATGGAGCAGCCGTAGCTAATACTACTACATATAATTTAAGCAAAATGTATTATGGATTTACACCTCAATTTGATTAGTTTATGAAACAGTTAATTAAAATAGTAGTAATTTATTTATTTGGATGTTTTCTATTACATTCTTGTTTTAATTGTTCTCGGTATACTAATATGCTTTTACAACAAGAGTGTAACATTATTGTTGATATAGTAGTGCCAACTGGAGCGAGTTTGTTTAAAGTCAAAGGACATGATCCGATTACTCATGATCTTAAAATCTCTGAACCAAATAGATGGTGGAGTTTATATGCTAATGAGATAGAGGTTGGAGATACTATTGTAAAAAAGAGAGGAGAGTTGACATTTAATATTCATAAAAAGGACACAGTTATAGTTCATAAATGGAAATGTGATGAAAATTAAAATAACTATTAAAAGATTTATTCTTTATTCTTATACTTAAGAAATTAGATAATATTCAGGTTCAATAATTGAACTATTATTTAATATACAGGCCGTCTTTAAAAAGCCGGCTTTTGTTTTAATATGTTATTTTTAACTCCCTATCAAAAAACCACCGCGCATCCGCAGTGGTTTAATACTATCTGTTTATTCAACCGTAATCGTCGGATCCCAGCAGCAATAGCTGTAAAGTATCTGCCTGTCACTGTTATTAGGGTCTAAAGTATATAGAGCAAAGTTAAGAGTATAATTTCCTATTCCTGTGCGTCCTATCGTAGCGTCATAGCTGTAAAAGTTAACATTGGCAGGTATAGCGGGAAGCCCGTCTTTTTTTGTATGATCCGGGACAACAGCCAGTTTTCGGTCTACAACATCATAAAACATCGGGTTACCGTTAAATATTTCGTCTCCCGAATATTTTTGAAAACCATAGATAATGACAGCGTCATCCGAATTCTGATAAATTGAGCTACCTCTGAAGGATACTCTGTCTCCGTTTCTTGCTTTCAGATTTAAATCTCCTGTTGCCTGGCCCAAAAGAGCGTTTCCACTTGGAACGATCATATATTTGGCAATGTGGTCAATAGGTACCGGGCTGTCACTTTTTGTACTGGGAGCAAGGTTTCTTTTTTTCATGTAGTCTTTCACATAGTCTGTGTCGATAACGACCATAATGTCAATGACCTGACTTGATGATAATTGTGATGTGTCCATGTTATTATTATTTTCGTTTGGTTTTTTCCTACTCATATGGCTTTTCAGATGTCGCCCCGTGATTATTGGTGATACGGCTTCACTGTTGAGTTGTAATTACATCACAAATTTATAATGCCACCCATACCTGCCCAAGAGTATAAATGCTGAAATTTAAAGCTAGGTATTTATACTTAATTAATCTCTTGTCGGTGATTTGTTTTGCTTGTGTTCAAAAAAATACCCCGAAAAGTCTAGCTTTTCAGGGTACCCATTTATAATGGTTAAATCTAATTTTGTTTAAAAAGATACTTCATTCACTTCTTTTCCTCTTTGGAAGTTCATTGTTTTCTGGCTGCCTTTATAGGCAATATTAACCAGATTGATCTGCTTAGGAAAAGCGCTCAGAAGGATCGTATTTTTAATCTTTAAGGTATTGATATCCGAAACACCTCCCGTCTCGAAATATACCCATACAGTTTCTCCGCTGACCTGACTTCCGGTGAAAGTAATTGTTTTAGCAGCACCATTGACAAATACATCAAAATTATTGTTCACATATTTTTTCACTTCTGCTTCGAATCCTGCTGTATTCGGATTGATTTTAATTGCATCAGAGATATGGCTTGTATTCATTTTTGTGGTAAACTTCAATGTTTTGCTTCCATCAATATAATCCACCTTGGTCATTGAAGAGAAAAAGTCTACATACATAAAACTCATTAACACAAAAAATGTTAAAATTCCTGATATATATAAAAGTTTTTTCATCTTAATTAATAGATTTACAATCATACTTGCTAGTTATAGTTCACAAATAATATGCCAATTAGAAATTAACATTTACGGAATATTTGTCATAAAATGCTTTAATATGTGCTACTGCCTCATCTGCAGTGTCTACCACACGGTAAAGATCGAGATCATCTTCTGCAATCATACCGTCTCTAAGGAGAGTGGTCTTGAACCAATCCAATAATCCTCCCCAAAATTCGGTTCCTACCAATACGATGGGAAATTTGCCAATTTTGTTGGTTTGAATCAAAGTCAATGCTTCGGTAAGTTCATCCAGTGTTCCAAAACCTCCTGGCATTACTACAAAGCCTTGCGAATATTTTACAAACATTACCTTTCTCACGAAAAAGTAATCGAAGTTCATTGAATAGGACTTGTTGATATAAGGATTAAAATGCTGTTCAAAAGGAAGGTCAATATTCAATCCGATGGATCTTCCCTTGGCATTGAATGCACCTTTATTTCCAGCTTCCATGATTCCCGGGCCCCCACCAGTAATGATACCGAAACCTAATTTGGTAATCTTTTCAGCTATTTCCACAGCCATTTCGTAGTATTTATTCTCGGGTTTCAGGCGTGCAGAACCAAAGATAGAAACACAGGGTCCGATCTTAGCCAGTTTTTCATAGCCATCTACAAACTCTGCCATGACCTTGAATACCATCCAACTGTCCTTGGTAATGGTTTCATCCCAGGTTTTTTGTCTTAAGCTGTTATGTAATTTTGTTTCATTAATGTCAAGTTCCGGATTTACTAAACTTTCATCCCTAGTTCCATCAAGTTCCATTGCACAATTATTTAAAATATTTTTCGGCTTCTATTACAGATTCTGGTCTTCCGACATCGATTAAAATACTGTCGTGTACAAAACCATGAATATGCTCGGTCTGCATAAGATCCAGATATTCTTCCATAACAGAAAATTTGCCTGTTCTTTTTATTTTTTCAAAGATGACGGGATTGATGCAGTGAACGCCACTGAAGGCAAGAGCTTTGAATCCTTTATTAAATTCAGCAAGCCTTTGTTCTCCTGTCTGTACATTCAGCCAACCTTTTAAAACCATATCATCGTTGAAAAGAAGTTTTCTCGAACTTTCACGGTCCGAAACTGCTAAAGTAGCAAAATCTTTTATCTTTTTATGATATTCTATCAACGTATTGATGTTTATATTGGTTAAAATATCAGCGTTCATGATCAGAAAATCTTCTCCGTGATCAAGAAATCTTCTTGCAAAAATCAAGCCGCCCCCTGTTTCAAGCAATTCGTTGGTTTCATCAGAGATTTCAATCTTACAATTAAAATTATTGTTTTTATGTAAAAAATCAACAATCTGATCGCCAAAATGATGAATATTGATCACAAAATCTGTGATTCCAAAGCTTTTCAGATAATTGATATTCCTTTCTAAAAGAGGAATGCCATTTACTTTTGCCAAAGCTTTAGGGTGATGATCTGTAAAAGGTTTAAGTCTAGTGCCTTTTCCTGCTGCGAAAATAAGAGCCTTCATAGTAGTATACGTAATGAGTGATTAATAATGAGTACTATAACAAGTATATGAAATTACTTACTGCCCATTACTGATTACTGATATTCAGTTGTGGTTGTTCATCGTGATGGAGGGTTACTTCAGTTCCTTCAGGATATTTTTCTTTGATGAATTCTGCAATTTTTATTGCGGAGTATACCGATCTGTGCTGTCCACCGGTACATCCGAAATTCACCTGCAGATTTTCAAATCCCCTTGCAAGATAATCCTCAATGTTGATAGAAATAATTGATTTTACGAGCTCTAAAAATCTGGGCATCTCTGTTTGGGTTTCAAGATATTCCTGAACTCCGATATCGTTGCCGGTTTGGCTTTTATATTCTTCAATTCTTCCAGGATTCAAAATTCCTCTGCAGTCAAAGGCAAATCCGCCCCCGTTTCCGGACTGATCTTTGGGAATTCCTCCTTTTTTGTACGAAAAACTGTGGATGTCGATGTGTAGCATTTTCTTCTTTTTATTTTTTATTTCAAACCATTTAGGTTCTTTAAGTTTTTAAGGTAAGTTAAGATTTTATCATGGTCATCCTGAGGGGAATCGAAGGTTATTTATTTAATAGGGTATCAATCTTTAACTTTGTTTGTTCCAGGGTCAGTTGCCCGATCAGCTTATCAAGCTCAGGATAATTTTTCATTTGATCCCATGAAGCTGCAAACTGGGTGATATTCTGAATTCCTTTTTCCAGACTGGCGATGAAATGTTGTTTTCTCTGAATTAACCCCCTGAATCCATAAGCTCCCAACACCTGTAGAAATCTCATCATTTGAATTGGCTTTACCGAATGATATAGTTGAAGTTGAGTTTCCTGATTTTCAAACTGCTGAATATAGAAATCAAGCATTTCATTTTTAAAATCTTCAGGAAAATCGGCTTTAGCCTGAAAAAGAAAGGAGATCACGTCATACATCAACGGACCTTTCATTGCAGACTGATAATCTATAAATGAGACTTCATTATTTTCATTCACCATAATATTTCTTGCCTGAAAATCACGGATCATGATTCCTTTGGGCTCAAGGCTTTCAATAAGAGCTGCAATGTGTTTAAATTCTTTGAGGAGTTTTGATTTATTATATTCTAACTCCAGAACATCGGCTACAAAATTTTTAAAATAGTAAAGATCATGTATTACAGGAAGCTCGTCGTAGCTTTCATATTCAAACGTTCTGGAGAAGTCTATTTTCCCCTGAGTTTTAATCTGCATTTGAAAAAGCTTTTCCAGGGTTTGTCGCACCAGAGACTTTACATGAGGTGAAAGATGCTCCTTCGTAATTATTTCCGAAAGAGTATGAGCCCCTAAAAACTCCTGTACATAAGTTGTCCGGTCAAGAGAGACAGCCAAAATGGTTGGAGTATTAAGTTTTAATTCAGAAAAAAGGGCAGAATAATAAAGGAAACTTTCATTCTCCGGGATATTTTCATTGTAGGTGATAATGTATTTTTCTGTACCGGCAGTCGCCAGAAAATTCACTCTCGCTGAGCCGCTTTGAGCCAATGTCACGAATTCGGAAGATTTTTTTCCCAGATGGTTTTCAAAAAATCGTTTTGTGTTTTCAGAAGTCATATATGGAAACAAATATAGTAATTTAACATGAGTTAGGAGACAATGTTTCCAGATGTTAAAATGCAGGTCGGATAGGGAGGTTATGAATTTTCGAAATAACAATTGTTTGTAAGTATTTAACGGAAAAATGTTGACATGTTCCCGTTTTATAAAATTCAGCTTTCCCGGGTTTGTGATATAAAATTTGGCTTTCTTCATTCAAAATCAGTTGTGTTTGCAGTCTAATTTTTATATTTGTAACATGTTAAAGGACTTTAAGCCGGTTTTAGGAATTTTACTGCGTTTCATCACCATCTATCTGGTGTTGCTTTTTGCTTACCAGTTTTATCTGAACAGTAGTAAAGAGGGCGGACTGGATCCTTTTTCAAGGCTCATTGCCAATCAGGTAACCTTTTTACAGAACGGAGTAGGATATCCCACTGAATTGTATGATGATGTAAAGAATGAACAGCTATGGTTCTATGTAAAGAATCATTATGTAACAAGAATGGTGGAAGGCTGTAATGCTATTTCTGTGATGATCTTATTTGTTTCTTTTGTTTTTGCTTTTTATAAAGGAGGGAAAACATTCTTATTTGTAGGAATAGGGTTGATTTTACTTTATATTATGAATCTTTTAAGGATTGCAGGGTTGAATATTGTAATGGCGGATTATAAGGAATATGGGAAAATGTTCCATGATTTTATATTTCCTGCTATTATCTATGGAACTGTAGTTGTGCTTTGGTTAATCTGGATTAAATTCTTCGCTTTAAAACATGAAAATTCTTAATTGGTTGTTAGTCATCGCAGGAGTTTGTGGGCTTGTGAGCATAAGAATTCTTGAAGGGCAGCTCTTCTATGATCCTTTTCTGGACTATTTTCATGAGGCTAATAAAAATATTGAATTCCCAACTTTCGAATGGGGGACGTTGATTATGGGACATCTTTTCAGATTTATTCTGAACTTGCTGTTTTCCTGCCTGATTATCTATGGTTTATTTAAAAGTAAACAATGGACTTTACAAGGATCTGTCATGATGGTTATCATATTTGCGATTGCCTTTCCTATTTATCTCTATTGTATCTATGACCAATTTGAAATAGGTTATCTCTTTTCTTTTTATATGAGAAGATTTGTGATTCAACCCTTGATTATTCTTTTGATTGTTCCGATGTTTTATTATAGAAAGCAGATGATGGTGAAAGAGGAGAAAGAAAGCTGAAAAACAGAATAGATACATGTTATTTACTTTCGCAACCTGATTTATTAATTCAGTTATTCTGCACAATGTTTATCAACACTTGTGATATTCTCTGCAGTCCATTCTACCCGTTTGATAAAATCTTTTTGACGAACAGGGCATTCTTTAATCTGGCAAACAGTGCATGATACCGGTTTGCAGTCATCCATGTGGAAATTAAATTCAATGGTCCGTTTAATGTTTTTGGCAAGAAGGATAATAACTTTCTCCATTTCGTTATGGGCATCACGAAGATCATAATACCAGGGAAGGGTAATGTGGGCATCAATATGGAGTGAAGATCCGAATTGCTGGATTTTCATATTATGTACATCAATCCATTCTGTTTGTCTGTTTTCTTCAAGGATTTTAATAACCTGGTGTAATATTTCAGGATCTTGCTCATCCATAATCCCACTTAAGGATTTTCGAACGATTTTATACCCGACAAATATTATGTAAAGCCCGAATATTAATGCTACCGCAGAATCAAGCCAGTAGATTTTTGTAAAATATACAATGACCAAACTACCTACTACACCCAGAGTTGTAATGGTATCCGACTGAAGGTGCTTTCCTGAAGAAATAAGGACCAGGGAGTTTTCTCTTTCTCCTTTTTTAATAGAAATATATCCCAACAGATAATTGATAACGGCGGTGGCTGTAATAATCCATATCCCAAGATCAATTTTGCTTAGTGTTTTTCCAACAATGAGACTATGGATCCCTTCATAAATAATCATCAATCCTGCAATGGCAATCAACGCCCCTTCGATTCCGGAAGTGACAAATTCTACTTTTCCATGGCCATAGGGATGGTCTTCATCTTTAGGTTTAGCCGCGAGATGTAGAGAATAAAGCCCCATGAATGCGCTGATCACATTCACAATACTTTCCATAGCATCAGAGAATACAGCGTCTGAATTGGTCAATTTCCAGGCAATGATTTTTCCTATAAAAAGGATCACCCCAAATACTGCAATAAGCTTCTGGAATCCTATTTTATCTTTATGGGTATTCTTCGAGGTATTTTTCATATTCAGTTTGATAAAAAAAAGAATCTCAATTTTGAGACTCTTTTTATTTTGTTAGTTTATACTAAGTTGTTTGCTACAAGGTATTCAGCAATTTGTACAGCGTTCGTTGCTGCCCCTTTTCTCAGATTGTCTGCTACGATCCAGAGGTTAAGCGTCTTGGGCTGTGACAGATCTCTTCTTATTCTTCCTACGAAAACTTCGTCCTTTCCTTCCGAGTATAAAGGCATTGGATAGTGATTGTTTTTCACATCATCCATTACTACCACTCCAGGAGTTTCAGATAAGATTTTTCTTACTTCATCCAATTCAAATTCATTTTCAAATTCGATGTTTACACTTTCTGAGTGACCTCCCTGAACAGGAACTCTTACTGCTGTTGCCGTTAAATTGAATGTGTCGTCTCCCAAAATTTTCTTAGGTTCTTTCATCAGTTTAATTTCCTCCTTGGTGTAATCATCATCAGCAAATACATCACAATGAGGTAATGCATTTTTGAAGATCTGATACGGATATACTTTTGCAGTATCATTTCCACTGATTTCTCCGTTCAGTTGATCCACAGCAGCTTTACCTGTCCCAGTTACAGACTGATAAGTGGAAACGATTACTCTTTTTAAATCATATTTTTTGTTCAATGGTCCTAAAACCATAACCAACTGAATGGTAGAACAATTCGGATTTGCAATGATTTTATCTTCTTTCGTTAAAACATCAGCATTGATCTCAGGAACCACTAATTTTTTATCAGGATCCATTCTCCATGCAGAAGAATTATCGATAACCGTTACTCCGGCTTCTGCAAATAAAGGAGCAAATTCAAGAGAAGTAGATCCTCCGGCAGAGAAGATAGCAATATCCGGTTTGGCAGCTATAGCGTCCTTCATGCTTACAATCGTAAATTCCTTCTGTTTATACTTCACCTTTTTACCTACAGATTTTTCGGATGCTACCGGAATTAATTCTGTTACAGGGAAGTTTCTCTCCTCCAAAACTTTAAGCATAACTTGTCCAACCATTCCTGTTGAACCTACTACAGCTACTTTCATTGATTTAATTAAAAATTTAAGATTAAACTATTTATAAATTATAACGCATTTTGTATAATTTCTTTGTCTATTTTATGCCCCGAAGACTCTTGTCCAAGGGAACGCGAATGCAAATAAACCTACTGCAATTAATCCCATAATCACTACTCCTAAAGAGATGGTATCATTAGATTTTACTTTTTTGTTGACAATCGTCATCAAAACAGCAGCAATAAGCATAGAAAATGGATGCTCAACATATTGGAATCTTGAATAAGAATCGCTCATTAGTGTTCCTGCTGACATAGCAGCCTTAACACCTGGCGATACCAATAACATGATTATTCCCAGCAAAAACTGAACGTGAAAAAAGATCATTGTGAATAAAGTCGTTTTCTTTAAAAACTTGTTCACTTTTCCACTGAATCCGAACATGGTAGCCAAAAGTGCAATGATAAATAATGCTACTAGCAGCAGTTCAAGATACCCGAATCCTTTGTGGGCATTAAGCAAAATCTTGTAAAAATCCATAATCTATTTTTTTTGTACACAAAGATAACAAAAATCCCGGCTCAAAGCCGGGATTGATATTTATAAAATCTAATGTTGTGATATTATTAGAAGTTGAATGATAATGTTGCTGCCCAAGTTCTTCCGAAACCGAATAAAACACGGTTGTCTGTTGCAACTCCTTTGTACATATACCCTAATTCTTCGTAAGTTTTCTTAGCTGTATTGTTTGAACCATCCGCTAATTTTGAAGGAGCATCATTTGCCATTACATTCGTTGATGCATCAGAAATGTAGAATGTATCAAACAAGTTGTAAACGTTTGCTCCGATTGTGAAATACTGAGAAGCATCTTTTAACTTGATTTTGTAAGAAATACCTAAGTCAAACAGGTTGAAATCAGGTAATTGTAATACTCCTTTGTCCTGTGCTGCCTGATTAGAGAATGTAGCAATATCAATAGAAGAATAAACTTTTCCTACATATCTCCATGTTCCGAAAATGCTTAAATCTTTTACCGGCTTAATGGTAGCTCCTAATGAAGCTGTCATTTGAGGAATACTGTTATTACTTGTTCCTCCTACTTTTACTTTATCAAGGTAAAGTGTTGCTGCTGATGAAGTAGATGTTCCTGCTAATGTAAGAGGGTTGTTGTTGTCATCAAATGCAGAACCTGTTGCATTCCCCTGGTAGAAATAGTCACCCCAAGAGAACATTCCCTGGAATTCTAAGAAGTTTGTTGGTTTGTAAACCGCGTCAAATTCAACTCCCTGGTGGATTTCAGTAATACCACTGATTTCCGCATAACCTGTAGTGGTCGTGTTGTCAGCTAATGTAAAGGTCTGGTTTGTTCTTCTCAACCATCTGTCTCTCCATTCAGTTCTGTATAAGTTAACATTTGCACTGAATTTTGGAGATCTGAAACCATATCCTACTTCAGCTGAGAAAATTTTCTCATTGGTTAAATTAGGATTTACAACCTGGAAGTTACTTGGATAAACAGAGTTCATAAACGGCTGTTTGCTGTAATAACCAATATTTGCGAATACATTGTGGTGATCGTCAATGTTGTAGTTGGCTCCCCCTTTAACATTATATCCAAAAAGATTTTTGAATCCTGTTTTTGTATTCACAACTTGTCCTTGTTGCTTTGTTACTCCATCTTTAACGAAGTTGTCGATTCTTTGGTATCCCTGGTTGGAAACTGATCCCTGAATGAATGCAGATAATTTATCTTTAGTATATTCAACCTGACCAAATGCACTGTACCATATAACTTCACCATCATTGCTGTATCCGATCTGTTCATTTAGAGGAGCTGTTTTCCCTCCGAACGGGTTCCATGCAAGTTGTTTATAGTCGTATGTTCTTGTAACATTATAAGGGGCTACATTATTATTAAGAATTTCCTGATACCCTTTTGCTCCGTATAGATCTGAAACTACCTGATAGTGGTAACCATAGTAATATCTGTCATCTGTACCGATTGAGAAATTCCAGTTATCATTAAGTTTGTGCTGAAAGTTCGCTAAGATACCATACCAGTTGTGAGAGTTAATACTCGCTCTTCTGATAAGACCATCTCTTACCTGATATTGTTTTCCATTAGCAGGGTTAGTCACTGAGTACGGAGTACCAGCCATTAAACCGTTGTTTAATGCGAAAATTTTATCATAGTCGTAAGTTCCATCTGTTCTTCTGTACGAGTTGATGTTGTTTGTTGTAGGAGTTCCGTTACTGTTGAATTTCCCATTCCAGAAGCTACCAAGGTCTCCTGTTCCACCACCTCTACCATTAGACATATATAGAACTGTACTTAGTTTAGACTTTTCATTCATCGTCCAGTCCCAGTTTAACATTATTACTGGTTTTGAGTAATAGTTTGCTCTGTTGGCAATAGAAACTGATCTTCCTTCTGCATTGGTGTAATATCCCCAGTCAGAGTTATAAGTTCTGTCAGGAGTATTGTCTTTATCCGGGTTATAAGTTATATAATCTTTAATGAAAGGAGAATACGTTCTTTGGTCGTGCCATTGAGGAGATCCTGTAATGGTGAACTGGAAATTGTGTTTTTTGTTTGGCTCCCAACCTAAAGCAAAATAGTAAGCATAAGATTCATAATCTGTATTTTGGATATAGGTACCTCCTGCTTGTCTGCTCATTAGGAATGAAGTAGACCAACCTTTGTCTGATTTACCGGTATTGTAGGCAAAAGATGTTTTTAAAAAGTCATTGTTACCAACTCCTAATCTAACGATACCCCCTCTTTTCATGTCTGCAGATCTTGTAAGGAAGTTCATCGTACCTCCTACAGAAGCAATGGCTAATTTAGAAGAACCAAGTCCTCTTTGTACCTGCATAGTACTTGTTACATCTGATAAACCTGTCCAGTTTGACATGTATACGGTACCTCCTTCCATGTCGTTTACAGGCATACCATTTACCATTACGGCAATGTTTCTTGATTCGAATCCTCTGATTACAATTTGTGAGTCTCCGAAACCACCACCACCTTTAGTTGCATATACAGAAGGTGTTGTGTTTAAAATTTCAACAAGTTCCTGATTTCCTTGTCTTTCAAGAATTTGTGCAGCTTTAATAGTAGAAACTGCTACTGGTGTCTTTCTATCTTTAGCGATATCCGTTACACCTTTTAGGATTACCTCTTCAATATCTTTAGACTTACCTTGTACGGTGTCCTGAGTTTGTTGAGCGTAATAAACACTAGCTGTGGATAATGTAATTACCGCAGTTAGTATTGATTTGTTGATTAATTTCATAATCGTTAGTAATAATTAGATTTAATTTTCTGCAAAATTCGCAAAATTAAATTTAACTATTATTAACTCAATGTTAATTTTTAATCAGTCTTAATAATATTAAGTAATTGATTTTCAATATTATAAATAAAAATTGAATTTTTGTATGAAAAAAGTCATGTTGTTGAATTTTTAATAAAGTGGTGGTGTTTTTGTTGAAAATACAAAGCTATTTCACTGCTTTGAGACTCAAATCTATATTTTCAGCCGAGTGTGTAAGGGCGCCTGCAGAGATATAGGTGACACCTGTAGAGGCAATTTCCTTAAGCATATCACGAGTGATTCCACCTGAAGCTTCAGATTCACAAGAGCCATTGATCATCTCTACTGCTTGCTTCATTGTGTTTACATCCATATTATCAAGCATAATTCTGTCGACTTTTGCTTTGATTGCTTCCCGTACCTCTTCAAGGTTTCTTGTTTCCACTTCTATCTTTAACTTTTTTTTGTTCTTTTTAACATAGTCTTTTGCCATATTAACAGCATTCGTAATGCTTCCGTTATAATCAATATGGTTATCCTTCAGCATAATCATGTCGTAAAGACCATATCTGTGATTGGTTCCACCACCAATGGCTACTGCCCACTTTTCACAGATTCTGAAATTAGGAGTGGTTTTTCTGGTATCCAGTAATTTCGTTTTTGTTCCTACCAATCTTGAATCCCATTCATGGGTAAGGGTTGCAATTCCACTCATTCTTTGCATGCAGTTCAGAAGGAGTCTTTCTGTTGAGAGAATAGATCTGGCACTTCCCGTTACCATTAAAACAACATCACCCACTTTTGCTGTGTCACCATCTTTAAGAAAAGTTTCAACTTTTAAATTTTTATCAAAAGTTTTGAAAATAATTTCTGCTAATTCCACACCTGCCAGAATGCAATCTTGTTTTACTAAAAGCTTTGCGCTTTGCACGAGATCATTTGGGATGGTAGAAAGTGTGGAGTGATCTCCGTCCTGTATATCTTCTTCTAAAGCGTTATGTATAAAAGTTTTCAGTGCTTTATCGGTAACGTAGCTGGGTCTTTTCATGATGGTATGCTTTTAAGCTAAATCTTTATTATAGAATGCTCCTTTGTTTTCTTTCATCTCCATAGACTGGCTGATGATAAGATGAGCAACGGTGGTTAGGTTTCTTAATTCTGATAATTGGGGAGACAAAATAGAGTAGTGATAGATTTCGTCAACAGCGGCAGCGATTTCCTGATGTTTCTGCAGGGCCATATTAAGACGTCTGTTGCTTCTTACAATACCTACCAGATCACTCATCATTTCCTGAAGTTGTTTTCTGAGGTAACTGACGATTACCATCTCATCCATGATTTTCATTCCATCCTCATTCCATTCAGGAACGGCTTTCAGATCATCAAAGTTAAAACTATTTTCTTTTAACAACTCGACTGTTTTCATAGCAGCGTTATGTCCAAAGACTAATCCTTCAAGAAGGGAGTTTGAAGCGAGTCTGTTTGCACCATGTAATCCGGAGTTGGTGCATTCTCCTACAGCAAATAGATTTCTGATAGAAGATTGCCCGTCCCGGTCTACTTCTATACCTCCCATTAAATAATGGCAAGCTGGTACGACAGGGATTAATTGCGTAAACGGGTCGATTCCTTCATCTTTACACTTTTTATAAATATTAGGGAAGTGCTCGAGAAATTTTTCCGTATTCATTTCACGGCAATCAAGACCTACATATTCGTCTCCGGAAATTTTCATTTCGTTGTCGATTGCTCTGGCTACAATATCTCTTGAGGCTAATTCTTCACGCTCATCATACTTTTGCATAAATTTTTCACCTCTTTTGGTTCTCAGTTTTGCTCCATCTCCTCTTACAGCTTCTGAGATAAGGAATAGCATTCCGTCAATCTTATTATATAAAGCTGTAGGATGAAACTGGTAATATTGCATATTGGAAACCTTTCCTTTGGCACGGGCTACGAAAGCAATTCCGTCTCCTGTTGCAATGGTAGGATTGGTTGTATTTTTATAAACATGGCCAGCGCCTCCGGTAGCTGCCAGAGTTATCTTTGATGTTATTTTCTTGATGGTTTTAGACTTTTCATCCAGAATATAAGCTCCATAGCAATGAATATCTCCTTCGTTAAGTTCTTTTCCCGGAACATGATGCTGGGTGATGATATCAATGACATAATGGTGGTCTAAAATTTCAATGTTAGGGCTGTTATTTGCTGTTTCCAACAAAGCTCTCTCGATTTCAAAACCTGTGATATCTTTATGGTGAACAATTCTATTCTCCGTATGACCTCCTTCTCTTCCTAAGGCAAATTTGCCGTTTTTCATATCAAACTGAGCTCCCCATTCTACAATTTCATTGAATCTTGCAGGAGCTTCTTTTACAACCATTTCAACAACATCACGCTTATTTTCGCCATCACCGGCGCGCATAGTGTCGTCAATATGTTTTTGAAAATTATCATTTTGAAAATCAGTTACTACAGCCAGTCCGCCTTGTGCGTATTTGGTATTGCTTTCATCTTCATCAGATTTTGTTACAATGATGATTTTAGCATCAGGAAACTGTTCAGAAACTTTAATGGCATAGGAAAGTCCGGAAATGCCGGAACCGATTACTAATACATCCGCTTTTATCATATGCTTGCTTTAGGTACAATCGTTTAAATATTAAATAAATTTAAACAATTTTTCGTTTGGTTTTCTTACTTTTTTCATGTGCTGGAAGTTATCTTCTTCAGAACGGTAGCCTAAAGCGAGGGTGACGGTTACTTTTTCTGTTTCGGAATTTATATTGAGGATCTCTTCGATTACGTCTTGACGGAAGCCTTCCATGGGGCATGAGTCTATATTTTCAATGGCAGCGGCATACATGAGATTGGCCAATACGATATAAGACTGTTTTTCTGCCCAGTTGAAAATTTCCTCCGGTGTTTTTTGGGTAATGTGCTGGCTTATACTTTTTTTGAACGGATCAAGCTCCTCTAGAGGAGTGTCTCTTACCTCAGATATATGATTGAAATAACCACGGATATAGTGCTCTTCAATTGTTTTTTTGGATATAATGACAATAAGGTGAGAGCATGTGGAGATTTGCGATGGATTATAAAAAGCAGGAATCAACTTTTGTTTCATTTCCTCACTTCCAACAATGACGATTTTATAAGGCTGAAGTCCCAGCGAACTTGCAGACAGTTTTCCTGACTCAAGAATATTATTCAAAGTTTCCTGAGGAATGAGTTGATTATTAAATTTTTTCACAGAATATCTTCTGCTTAAAGCTTCCAAATAATTCATGAAGCAAATTTAAGGATTGAATATGAATAAAAAGTCTTTAAAACGAAATATATCCTGTTAATCATACAAAAAATCACCCCGACCAGCGGAGTGATTCTCTTTATAATAGATGAAATTGGTGATTATTCTCTGTTTTTTACAAGAATCCAACCTGAGAACTTGATTGGAGTATTGGAAGTGTTATTTTTATTGCTTTCATCCCATGAGATGGAGTACCAGTAACTTCCTGTTGGAACTCTTCTTCCGTTGGCTGTTCCGTTCCAGGTATATCTGTTGGATTTATCTGCTCTGAAAAGTTGTACACCATATCGGTCATAAATATTAACTTCCAGATTTTGTTTTCGGGATAATGCTGAATAATCTATGATATCATTGATCCCATCGTCATTAGGTGTAATTACATTGATAAGATTTGGAACAGTGATAGTAACTTGTATCGGGACACAATTATAACTGTCCTTTACATATATTTTTGCTTCGCCCCGGGCAACATTAGGAAAAACATTAGAGTCCTGCCAGCTAACATTGTCCATTGAATACTGATAAGGTGGTTTTCCACCGTTTACAAATACTGTAACCGTATTTCCTGAAATATCAATACTTGTTATAACCGGATTTTCAGCGGCATATACTTTTACTGTTTGCAATGCAGTACATTCTCCTGTCTTTAGTTTTACCCAATAGGTTCCAACCCCAACATTGCTGATCGCTTGTGTTGTTGCTCCTGTGCTCCATTCGTAGTTTTTGAATCCCGGGCCAGCATCTAAAGTTGTTTTGCTTTCTATACAAATGGTTTTATCTTTCAAAATACTTGATACAACAGGTGGAACTACCGTAAGGGTAACTTTAGCAATGGAATAACATCCGTTTGCCCCAAATACCTTGACGTAAGCAACTCCGTTAGGTGCAATGTATGCTCCGGCATTGGGGATAGGGTTGGTTCCGTTAATAGCATCTGCCAAAGAAGGATAGTATTCCTTTGTTAGCCCGCCTTGTGAAACCACAGCAGAAGAAATATTGAAAAGCGCCGTGGACGGATTGGTTTCAATAAAACAGGACTTTAGTTCAGTATCATTCACTACGATAACGGGGTGATGGTTCAGTGTAATTTTAGCGGTGCTTACACATCCTTGTGCTGTAGTTACTCTTACATATACCGTTCCTGCCCCAGCAGCATAAGCGGTAGGATTGGCAATTTGATTAGTGCCCGCATTCATGTCAAATAAAGTAGGATAGAACTCTTTGGTGGTACCAGTTAAAGTGGTTACGTTGGCGGTAGTGAGGTCGAAAGTTGCTGTCCCTGCATTGTTATTATTACATCCCGTAAGGGTGGCGTCAGTGGCGGCAAAAGGGGTCGGGTTAAGTTGTATAACTCCATCTCCATTGTCGCACAGTGTGGAAGTTGGATCTTTAATAACCACTTTAATAGTTGTATTTCCTGAATACTGAAAACTTGCAGGATTGGCAATAGGAGTAGCATTTCCTAAAGTATAATAAGTGAAAATATAATTTGCCGGGTTAGTAACGAACTGTGAATTGTAGGATGTCAGATCAACCACACCATTTCCGGTTGCAGGATTAGTACATACAAAAGGAGTAATTGTATTATTTAAAATGGGAACTTTATCTACAAATACTTTTGCATCCTTAATAGAATGTCTTGCGCTTGCTCCTCCTGTGGCGGCGGAGAACCCGAAATATCCTTGTGACATTCCCGCAGCACCACCGGAAGGAGCAAAAGATTGGTCAACGATGAGTACCCCGTCAATTCTTATTTTGATAATCCAGTTGGTAGGATTTGAAAGATCTGTTTCTCCGTTTACTTCAACATGTTTATAAGTGTTTCCCACAAATGGTTGGGTGGCAATCAGGTCTGGTGAGTGGAAGGTACTTCCGGGAGTGTTGTTGAATTCAATATTATTCCCTGCGGTATTATTAGTGCCATATAAGAGATGTACTTTACTCATCTGTCCTTCGGTGGTGTTGTTGAAAATATCAAAACCAACCATTAATCCGGAAGCATTAGCAGGTATTCCTAATCCTCCTCCCGAAACAAATCCTGTAGGAGGATTGGCCAGATACCAAAAGGTAAAGCCGTCGCCTCTTCCAAATTGAGTGGTTCCATTACCGTCAATTCTGAAGTCAAACTCTACTTTCCATTTGTCACAGTAGCTTAGTGTGATAGGATCGGCAAGGGTGATAGCTCCGAATCTGCTGGTCTGGTCTGTAGTAAGTCTTATAAAGTCTGTACTTACAACGGCATCTGAGACAAGATTCCATCCGGTGGTATTGACTGGATTTCCGGTAAGCTGATACGTTTGTGAGAGTAATTTTGATGGTAGCCCTAATAGAATGATTAATAAATAAATAAGTATATTTTTTCTCATAATAATTGGATTGTTAGTTGTCTTTGTATGTATTGAGTGTGGGTTTTTATTCTGAGGTGTGCTGTTTGAATGATTACATATTTATTAAGGGCTGCTATGCCATAGAAAGCAGCCCATAACAAAGTTATTCTCTATTTTTTACCAAAACCCAACCTGAGTATTTGGTTTCGGTATTGTTTTTATTGTTTTCGTTCCAGGAAATGGTATACCAGTAAGTGCCGGTAGGTACTCTTTTGCCTGATGCCATCCCATCCCATGTGAAATTTCTCATTTTCCCGGCCTCGTAAAGTTTATTCCCGTAACGGTCATATACTATGAATACTAGGTTTTTCTTGTATGCCAAGGCAGAGTAATCAATGAAGTCGTTGATGTTGTCTCCATTAGGTGTTATGGCATTTACAAGATTTGGAACTGTGATTTGAACTTCAACCGGCGGACAATTGTAGAAATCTTTTACGTAGACTTTTACTTCTCCTCTTGCCAGACCGGTGAAAATATTAGAGGTCTGCCAGGTGGCACCGTCTATTGAGTATTGATAGGGTGGTGTTCCTCCTGCTACATTAACTGTTATGTTATTATGATTGATGTCAATGCTTGAAATGACAGGATTGGGAGCTGCCAGTACTTTAACAACCTGAGTGGTAATACAATTTCCTGTTGTAAGCTTTACCCAATATTGTCCTACACCAATATCTTTTATTGAAGGAGTGGTTTCTCCTGTGCTCCATTCGTATCCGTTAAACCCTGGTCCTGCATCGAGATCTGTTTTTTCACCAATACAAACTGTTTTGTCTTTCAATATTGCTGATTTTACAGGGGGAAGAACAATAAGATTGATTCTGGCAATCGCAAAACAGCCGTTAGTATCTGTTACTTTTGCATATACAACAGTGCTGGTTGATATATATTGGAGAAAATTTACAATTTCATTAGTACCGCTTAAAGCATTGGCTAAGGATGTGTAGTATTTTTTTGTTGCTCCGCTTGTTAAGGAGGTTACATCGGCAGAATTGAGATTAAATAAGGCGCTTGAAATATTATTTTCAATAAAACAGGATCTGAGAGTTGCTTCTTTTACCGGTGTTTCCGGGTAAAATGCTAAAGTAATTTTCGCACTGCCGGTACAGCCTTGTGGTGTGGTTACTTTTACGTAAACAACTCCCGGAGCAGATAAATAGCTGTCCGGATATAAGATTTCATTTGTATCTGCATTCAGGTCGTTCAGGGTTTTGTAATATTTTTTGACAGCTCCCGGAACTCCTGTTACATCTGCGGTATTCAGGTTAAAAGTGGCAGTACCAATCTTGTTGTTGTTACAGGCAAGAATTGTTTTATCATCTGCTTTAAAAGGAGCTATACTTAACTGAATTTTTCCGTCCGGGTTATCACAGAGTATTCCTGCATTATCTTTTATAACCACAGTAACCGTGGTATTGGCATTGAATTGATAATTGGTAGGGTTCGCAATGGGAGTGGAGCTTCCCAGAGGATAATAGGTGAAGGTATAGTTAGATGGATTGCTTACAAATTGAGCATTGTAACTCGTAAGGTTTACACTTCCATAACCGGTAGTGGGATTTGGACAAAAAGACTGACTTATTGAATTTAACAGAATAGGAACCTTGTCAGTATAAATTTTTACATTTTTAATAGAATGTCGGGATCTGGCACCTCCTGTAGAAGCTGAAAACCCGAAATATCCTACAGTCATTGCAGCAGCTGTACCTGAAGGCGCAAAAGACTGGTTGCAAATTACATTTCCATCAATTGTTATTTTTATAATCCAGTTAGCGGGTGCAGCCGGATCTACCTGGGCGGTTACTTCTACATGCTTATAAGTGGTTCCCTGAAAAGGTTGGGTTGTATTGAGATCGGGCGAATGAAAAGAGCTTCCGGGAACATTAAAGAATTCCACGTTATTGTTATCTGTTGTATTGGCAACTTGTCCATAAGCAACATGTACCTTACTCATTGTGGCAGTAGTAGTATTGTTGTAAGTGTCAAATCCTACAATAAAGCCGACTGCATTTTGTGAAACTCCCAGACCAGAGCCCAGGACGCTTGCAATAGGAGGGTTTGCCAGATACCAGAAGGCAATTCCGTCTCCGTTAGAGCTTTGGTTTGAATCCATTCTGAAGTCAAATTCTACTCTCCACTTGTCACAGTATTTTAGGTTTATAGGATCATTGAGTCTGATAGATCCTGACTGGTTGTTGGTGTCCGGGGTGAGTTGTATGAAGTCAGTATTTACTGTTGCTGTGGGAACTACAGTCCAGCCTGTTGTATTGACTGGATTTCCGGCAAGTTGGTAGGTTTGTGCCAGTATATCATTTCCCGAAAAGCAAAATATAATAAGAACAAAACAAAACGATAGAATTTTATTCATTTAAAAGGGATTTAGATTAATAAGTAAAGATATTAAATCCTGATAAATAAATGTGTATTTAATGTTAATTTTGTTAAAAAAATAAAATATTATTTAATAAATATTATCTCTTATGATAAAATAAGTAAAGTTATAGATGTAAATATGGAATTGTCTTAATTGAATTAAAAAAGAGAATTGTTATCTAATCCTTCAAAATAAGAATCAATTTCTAAATCCGGAGAGTTGGCAGCAGCAACGGCTAATTTGTCACATAGCTCGTTTTCGAAGTGACCTGCATGGCCTTTAATCCAATGCATATGTGGAGTATGTTTATTATAAAGCTCAATGAATTTTTTCCAGAGATCAGGGTTTTTTACATTTTTCCACCCCCTTTTAATCCATCCTGAAATCCATTTCTGATTGACGGCATCAGCTACATATTTGCTATCCGTATAAACATGGATTTCATTTTCTGTAGATTTTAGTTTTTCCAGTGCTGAAATCACTGCAAGCAGTTCCATTCTGTTATTAGTGGTTTTTCTGAACCCTTTGGAAAATGTCTTTTGATAGTTTTTTTCAGGAACACGCATAAGGATTCCATATCCTCCTTTTCCGGGGTTTCCACTGCAAGCTCCATCGGTATAGATTTCGATTTTCAAATCTGCTGTATAAAAATGAGTTATTGAATCTTCTTATAAATATAAGGGCTAAAACGGAAAATCATCATCGTCGTCAAAGTCATTCATGGATGACCCTGAAAGTTTTGAGCTATCCGGCAAATCAAAGGCTGCTCCAGGTTGAATGGTGGTTTTGATTTTATCAAATCCACTAGGTTCACCAAAATTGGATGGGTAACCTCCTCCGGCACCACCATCGAGGGCTGCTTCAATATCACCAAATTTTGCGAAATGCTTTAAGAAAGATAACCTTACGTCAGCAGTAGCACCATTCCTGTGTTTTGCAATAATTAATTCGGCCTGATTTTCTGTAGAAGTTTCCTGTCCTTCTTCATCATTATCCCATACAGTGATTTTATAATATTCAGGTCTGAAGATGAATGATACGATATCCGCATCCTGCTCAATCGCTCCGGATTCCCTTAGATCTGAGAGCTGAGGTCTTTTTCCGGGACGGGTTTCCACACTACGGGAGAGCTGAGAAAGGGCAATTACCGGTACATTAAGTTCTTTTGCAATTGCTTTTAATGATCTTGAAATCATGGAGATTTCCTGTTCACGGTTTCCAACACCTTTTCCACCACCACCTGCCGTCATCAGCTGAAGGTAGTCGACCATAATCAGTCTTACTCCATGTTGCATAACCAGTCTTCGGCACTTTGCTCGGAAATCGAATATGGAAAGGGATGGGGTTTCATCAATATATAAGGGAGCATTTTCCAATTCAGAAACGTTAGAAAATAGTCTTTGCCATTCTTCGTCATCAAGAGTTCCTTTTCTTAGTTTTTCAGAAGAAATTCTGGTTTCGGAAGCAATCATCCTTGTGATAAGCTGTACAGATGCCATCTCGAGAGAGAAAAGGGCCATTGGTATTTTGTAACCTACTGCAATGTTTCTTGCCATGGAAAGAAGGAAAGCGGTTTTTCCCATTGCGGGACGAGCTGCAATAATGATAAGGTCGGAATTCTGCCAGCCTCCGGTTTCTTTATCTACATCTCTGAAACCTGAAGGAACTCCTGAAATACCTTCCTTGTCTTTTAAAGCCTTGATGGTATCAATAGCTTGTTTTACTAAAGAATTTGCGGTGTCGAATCCCTTCTTAATCGTTCCGTTGGTGATTTCAAAGAATGATTGTTCTGCTTTGTCCAGAAGTTCAAAAACATCTGTAGATTCTTTGTAAGAAGAATCGATTACATTGGCTGAAACATTAATAAGACTTCTTAAAATATATTTTTCAAGAATAACACGTACATGATATTCAATATGGGCAGAGGAGCTTACTCCCATTGTCAGATCAATGATATAATGATCACCTCCAGCCTGGCTTAATTTATCACTTTTTTTTAAATCCTGAATAATCGTCATTAAATCTACCGGGTGATTGCCTTCATAAAGCTTTAAAATTGTAGAAAAAATGATCTGATGTCTGGGATCATAAAATACTTCCGGGGTAAGGAGGTCAATGGAATGGTCAAGACCTTTTTTATCAATCAAAAAGGTTCCGATAACAAGTCTTTCAAAATCCACTGCATTAGGAGGCATTTTTCCATCCGCAATAGACAATTCTTTTGCAAAGTTTCCGTGTGTAAGGGATGATAATGTTTCTTTCTGCGCCATGGTGCAAAGATAGTTTATTTAAAAAATAATAAAAAAATAGTATTCAACAAATTATTAGCAGTCTTTCTGGAAATACTGTCAACAGGCGATTGCATGTGTTGATAAAAAAATCACCTCAGTCTGAGGTGATTTTTTTAATATCTTAAGATAAGAACTTATTCTTTATTTTTTACCAATATCCATCCTGAATATTTTGTTTCGGTACTATTCTTATCATTTTCGTTCCATGAAATTGTATACCAATAAGTTCCTGTAAGTATTCTCTTGCCAAAAGCTGTTCCATCCCATGTGAAATTTCTTGACTTGTTGGCTTCATAAAGTTTGTTTCCGTATCTGTCGTATACCGTGAATACAAGATTTTTCTTATAAGCTAAGGCTGAATAGTCAATGTAATCATTGATATTATCTCCGTTTGGAGTAATTGCATTAATCAGGTTTGGAACTGTAACGGTTATCTGAATTGGAGTACAATTATAGGTGTCTTTTACATAGATGGTATTCTCTCCTCTAGGAAGCCCTGTAAATGAGTTGGAATCCTGCCATGTAACACCATCCACAGAATATTTGTACGGAGGAACTCCACCTGTAGCGGTAACAGTGATGTTATTATTGGTGATTTCTATAGCGGTAATCACTGGCTGCTGGCTTGCGCGTACATGTACTTCCTGTACGGTGAAACATTTTCCAGTCTGAAGTTTTACCCAATAGGCTCCTATGCCAACATTGCTGATAGATTGAGTTGTTGCTCCGGTGCTCCATTCATAGCTAACAAATCCAGGTCCTGCATCCAGTGTGGTTTTGTTTTCCGCACAGATAATTTTGTCTTTTAGGACACTTGATGTTACTGGAGGTAATACTTTCAGAGTGATTTTACCAATAGAGTAACAGTGCTTATCATTTTCAACCCTTACATATATTATTGTGTTTTCCGAAATATATGCTGAAGGATTTAGAATAGGGTTTGTTTGGTTCTTAGCATCACCCAATGTTTTGTAATACTTAATAATGGTATTGGCAGGAATCGGGTTGGGAAGACCGATTGAAGCTTTGGTAAGATCAAAGGTTGAACGTGTAATATCATTGTCAATATAACAGTTTTCGATTGTAGTATCTGTCAGATTAACCGTTGGGAAAAACAATAACCTGATGGTTGTTGTAGCCTTACATCCAAAATTAGAAATTACCCTTACGTAAACGGTTGCTTCTGGGGAAAGATAGTTTACAGGATCTGTAATTTCATTGGTTTCAGCGTTCATATCAGCCTGAGTAGGATAGTACTTAATAGTAGCTCCCGGCCCTCCGAAAACATTAGCCTGTGTCAGATCGAATTTTGCTTTACCCTCTCCGTTATTGTTACATGAATATAGAGTGGCAGTATTTGCAGTGATGCTTGCATCAACAAAATTGAATTTTCCGGTAATAAAACATCCGTTTATCGGGTTGTTCGGATTTGTAGGATCTTGATATACGACTCTGTAATAGTAGGTTGTAGTTGCATTTACAGTTTCTATTCCAAGTGGATTCTCCCCTGTAAGTACATCATTGGTGTTGCGGTGGTAGCTCACATGGAAGTTACTGCTGTTTCCGTTGATAATAGCACCGGTCAGAGTTGAGAAATCAAACTGTGTAGGTAATCCACAAACCATAACCTGGCTTGGATCAGCAGGGTTTGCGGCAGGAATTCCCGGTGTTATAAATGGATAAGGCGCAAGAACCGGATCGTTAAAGGCTGAGCTTAAACTTGCAGTACCGGACCATACCATAGAGAATCCTTTGGCTGTACTACGGTAGTTGTCGATAATCAGAAAATAAGTTTCACCTGCCAAAACGTTCATATAAGGGCTCCACTTAGTACCGTTGTTCATATCTGCTGTAGAGTTGGGAGGGAAAGTAGGAAATACTGCAGGTGGTACCATGTTGATATCCAGTCCTGTATCTCCTGATGCACCTGAGAAATTACACCTGATCGGTTGTTTAAAAATATTTTGTGCCGGATCTTGAATTACGCCTGGGCATCCGGTTGTAGAAGGTCCGTAAACAGCAAAGTCATAATCATCAGTTTGCTGATTGGGTTTGATGGTAAATGCCAGAGTTCCTGATGTTGCTGCAGTAAAAGTATACCATACCGATAAGTTTTCATTGGAATTTAGACATCCTCCATTTTGTTTAAGGATTTCTACGATATTACCATGACCGGAAGGGTTATATGAAATATCAGAGTTACCACAAATGGGTATTGCAGAAATACAGTCTGATTGTGAATAGACTGCTTGAGTTATAAATAAAATTAAAAAGAGTAGTATTTTTTTCATTGTTAAAATGATTTTTTGTGAAACAAAATTGTGCAAAATAATTTTTATCATTTTTAAAAGAGTAAAAGCCGCCTTTAGCGGCTTTTAATTATTATATAATTACTCTCTGTTTTTTACAAGAACCCATCCCGAGAATTTAAACGCTGTGTTCTTTTTGTCATTTTCATTCCAGGTTAGGGAATACCAGTAGGTACCTGTTGGTATTTTTTTACCGGCAATTGTTCCATCCCACTTGTATCCGTTCGATTTGTCAGCCTGGTGGATTTTAGCACCGAATCTGTCAAAAACAGTCAATATCAGATTTTGTTTATCTGCAATGGCAGAGTAATCTATTGTATCATTTACCCCATCTCCGTTAGGAGTAATTACGTTAATAAGGTTGGGAACCAATACAGTGATTACAATGGGCTCACAATCATATGCATCTTTTACATATAGTTTGTAACTACCTCTTGCTATATTTGAAAATACATTGGTGGTTTGCCATGTGATATTGTCCATTGAATACTGATAATCCGGAGTTCCTCCGATTACATTTACCGTTAATGTATTGTTTGAAATATCAACATTGCTGATAACAGGTTGTTCTGAAGGATATACTTTAACAGTTTGTGTTGTAACACATTCTCCTGTTTTTAGTTTTACCCAGTAGGTTCCTACTCCTACATTATTGATTACCTGTGTTGTTGCTCCGGTACTCCATTCATAACTTTTGAATCCAGGTCCTGCATCCAACGATGTTTTGTCCTCTATACAAATGATTTTATCTTTCAGTACCTCAGATCTTACGGGAGGAGTTACTTTTAAAGTGATTTTTACTACGGTATAGCATCCTCTGTTATCAAATACCCGTACATATACCACTCCATTAGGAGCGATATAGTTGGCGAAATTAAGTATTTCGTTGGTTGAGTCTACTGCATCTATTAAGGATGGGAAGAACTTTTTACTTGACGTATTTCCCAGATCTGTCACTACAGCATTGTTCAGATTGAATAAACCTGTTGATGGGTTGGTTTCTAAGAAACATGTTGTTAATTCTGCATCACGTGCTGTTACCAGAGGGAAAAACTTTAAAGTGATTTCCGTAGTAGCAGTACAACCAAACTGGTTTGTTGCTTTTACAAAAGCAGATCCTTCTGCTGAAACATATTGATAAGGGTTTGTGATCTCGTTGGTGCCATTATTAAGATCATACATGGATGGATAATACTTTAATACATGAATGGGGTCTGCACCTATTGTTGCTGTTGTCAGATCATATAGTGCCGTTCCTGAATTGTTATTGCTACACGAGGTAAGTGTTGCCGGATTCAGGGTAAATGATTTGTCCAAAAACTTTATCTGACCAAATTCTCTACATTGATTTAAGAAATTGCTTGGGCTGTTAGGGTCTACATAACTAATAGCATAATAATAGGTATTTGTTACGTCGATATTGGTTGGTGCAGTGATAGCATTGGCATCATTTGAAGAATCTGCACTGCTGGCGTAATATTTTACAATAAAATTAGGATTGGTATTTAATATCTGTGCCGAAAAAGTAGAGAAATCATAATTTACAATTTTTCCACAAACCGGAATTTCACCATTTTGAGTAGGTCCCGGCTGTACAAACGGTTTTGGCTGATAAGTCTGTGTGGAATTATGATCAAAAGGAGTCAATAATTTAGCTGTTCCTCCAAAAGTTAAGGTAAATGGAGCAATGAGTGGAGAATAATTATTCAAAAGAAGATGGTATACCTGTCCGGGAAGGACATCAATATATTTTACATAGCCATCTCCTCCTCCTCCTTCCGTGGTATCGGTAGAGGTCATATCAAGCCCGGTAGGGTTTATGATGGTTGAATTAACACCAGCATAAGAACATCTTAATGGGGTGGCACCTGTATTGGCGCAGTTATGATTGGGGCCATACAGTGCAAAATCATAGTCAATCCCTACTGCAGTAGGGCCTGTGGGAGTCACTACAAAAGTCAGTGTCCCTGCGGTCTCTATGCTAAAGGTAAGCCATATGGAATTACTCTCTCCGTTAGGTCCCAGACAACCTACCTGGCCTTCTTTAACAGATCCCCATCCGTTAGGTGTCAGGGAAATAGCGGCATCGCTGCATATCGGTATGGCAGAAGTACAATCTTGCTGTGCAAAAGCCATCTGAGCTAAGAAAAATAGAAAAACGAGTAGATGTTTTTTCATGTTGATCATTTTAATTTGTTATTTCCAGATTATTGTACAGAGGGCACCAATTGCTTTCCCCATGAGGAAGATTGGTTGTCTGAAGATTTTGGAATGGAAAATTCACCTAAAGCTTTATGGTATAAAATGTCAGCATTGGATTTATCTCCTGATTTTTCTTTGATTTTTGCTTGAAGGATAGTCAGTCTCGGATTATTGACGGAGTTAGCTTCAGCTTTTGCTATACTTTGAGAAATGACATTTAGGTCTGGTTGACCGCTTTGAGAGCCATCAAGCTGCATTTTCTGAACATACAGTAAACCTAATAATATGTTAATCTCGGCATTGTCTTTTTGTATTGTCCATACTCCTGTTGCTATTTTTCTAGCTAAAGCATTGTCGTCCATAAGGCTAGCTCCGGAAGCTTTCTTTAGAAGGGCTTCATTCTTAAGGTATAAAGCAACGGCTGAGTAGTAGTCTGCCTGCCACTTTTCAGATGTTTTTGCAGTTGAAAAGTTGTTAAAAAGATTGTCATATTCGTTTGCTGTTTTAGCGGTATTGAACTGTAAAACAGCCTGTGATAGGGTTTTATCGGTAAAAGTCTGTGCCTTTACCCAAAAACATGTTATAAGTAGGGATAAAATTAGTAAAGGTTTATTCATAAGGGGATATTTTATATAGCAAATATAAAAAATTATTAACGTTAAATTAAAGATTTTGAGATATATTTAAGGAAAGTGGAGTATTGGTTTGTAATAATGTATTTCACTATTTCGATTAAATTTATTTTATAAACGAGGATTTTTATAATTTGGTATACCCGCGCTGATATTCATCAAATCTTAATTTCTGAAAAGGTTACTTTTATTACTTTGGAATTAAAAAAATAAAACTCAGAATAGAATGTTTTCTACTCTGAGTTGTAAAGGTGGTGACCGTTCACTATTTGAATATTTTATTCTCTGTTTTTTACCAAAATCCAACCTGAATATTTGAAAGATGTATTTTTTTTATTATTCTCAGTCCATGTTATTGTATACCAATAGGTTCCTGTTGGAACCTTTTTGCCCCCAATGGTACCATCCCATTTATAACCGGATTGCTGATCGCTTTGGTGAATTTTATTGCCATATCGGTCAAAAACATTCATAATGAGATTTTGTTTATCTCCTAATGCTGAATAGTCTATTGCATCATTAATGCCGTCATTGTTGGGTGTTATAATGTTCACCAGATTTAGAATGGCAACGGATATCTTAATAGGGACACAATTGTAAGAATCTTTTACATAAACATTGTGGTTTCCTCTTGAAATGTTCGTGAATATATTAGAACTCTGCCATGTGATATTATCTATAGAATAGCTGTACGGTGGAGTTCCTCCTGTAGTATTGATGATTATTGTATTATTAGAAATTTCAATGTTGGCTATCACTGGTTGCTCAGATGGGTAAACTTTTACTTTTTGAGTGGTAAAGCATTCTCCTGTCTTTAGTCTTACCCAATAAGATCCTACCCCTACGTTATTTATGAATTGAGTTGTCGCTCCTGTACTCCATTCATACCCTGTAAAACCTGGCCCGGCATCCAATGTTGTTTTGCCTTCCATACAAATTATTTTGTCTTTTAAGATGTCTGATTTTATAGGAGGCAGGACAGCTAAGATAATCTTGGCTATTGAAAAGCATCCGCGACTGTCTGTAACTTTTACATATACTACTCCGGAAGGAGCTATATATGCTGTTGAGTTATTTATTTCGTTTGTTCCATTAATGGCATCGGTAAAAGAAGGAAAGTATTTTTTAGTGATGGTAGATTGGGTAGTTACAGATGCATTGGCCAAATTGAATGAAGCGGTTGAGGGGTTAGATTCTATATAGCAGGATTTCATTTCTGCATCTTTTACAATTACGAGAGGATAGAAAGTTAGATTGATCTTTGCTGTGGCTGTACATCCATATGGGGACGTTATCAGTACATAAATGGTATTGGTTGATGATAAATAAGCATTTGGATTTGTAATTTGGTTGGATCCTGTGTTGAGGTCACCCATGGTAGGGTAGTATTTCTTTGTTGCGGTTCCTCCGTATACATTCGCCGTTGTTAAATCAAAAATTGCAGTACCGATATTGTTGTTATTGCACATTGTTAAAGTTGCATCATTAGCGATAATATTTCCTTCTTTGAATTTAAATTTACCAATTTGTTTGCATGAGTTAATAGGATTGTACGGATCAGTAGGATCTTGATAATGGATGCTATAATAGTATGTGGTGTTTGTATTTATGGTCTGTGGTGTTACAATCGGATTGTTTCCTGCCAGTGCGTCGTTCTGGTTGGTATGGTATGTAACTGCAAAATTAGAATTACCATTGATAATTCCTGCTGATAAGGAACTAAAATCAAAAATAGTGGGATTTGTACATACAATTACTTCATTGGGATCTGCAGGATTACCAGCTGGTATACCGGGTGGTATAAATGGGTTGGGAGAAAATGTGGGGTTGTTAAAGGGAGATGCTAATGTTGCTGTACCTCCCCATGTCAGAGAAAACCCATTAGCATTGGCACTATAATTATTGACCAGAAGATAATAGGTTTGCCCTGGTAAAACATCCATATACTTACACCATGCCCCCAAATTTGCTGTTCCGGTACCGGCATAAGGAAAAGTAGTCGTCATATTGAGTCCTGTAGCTCCGGAAGTGTATGTGGTGTTACACCTGATTGTATTGCCTTTATTATTGCAGGTAACATTGGGGCCCCATACGTAAAAATCATAATCCGTTGCAGTACTTTGAAGGGGAGTAATTGTGAATGTTAATGTTCCGGCAGTGGCAATCGTAAACTTATACCATACAGAATATTTTTCTGTAAAAAGACTGCAGTTTCCGTCGGGAAGCTCCTGGACGCCAGGTCCATCTGGAATGTATGAAATATCGGAGTTACCACATACTGCCATTGCGGTAATGCAATCTTGCTGGGCAAATGAATGCTGACACAGAAATACAATTAAAAAAAGAAGTAATGTTTTTTTCATATTTAGTTTTTTATAGAAAAATAGTTATTATTTGTTTTAAATATCAATCCCTATCTGGTCATTTATTTGAATGCTGTGAAAATTTTCATTTGTTAGCACTGGGTACTTGAGGGCTCAGATTTTAAAAACTTTTCGAATTGCGTAGATAACCTTGGTTCTGCACGTTGAAAGAATGCCTTAAAATAATTAGGACAATTAAAGACTAAAATGACGTCCATAGTGAAATAATTTTTATACTCAAATATAAATAAAATACAATATAATCAGCAATAGATTGATTAATTTGTATTTTATTTAAGTATTTAATATTATTTATGAAATTGATATTGATTTTTTATAAAAACAAGTGAAAAAATTCTAAAGAAAGAACATCTCCATTGATGCTTCAATGGAGATGTTCTTTAAAATATGTTAAAAGTGATTCTAAATCTTTAGGGAAGCTAGTATTGCATTTTTCTCAGTTTAGGATTGGTACTGCCCACAATTAGAGCAACTAAAACAGTCATTGTTCCGCCAAATACAACAGATCGAACGACCCCTAATAACTTGGCCATGAGCCCGCTCTCAAATTGTCCCATTTCATTACTGGACATAATGAATATTGAGTTAACACTGAGTACGCGGCCTCTGATGTGATCCGGTGTTTTCAACTGTACAATAGTTCCTCTGATTACAACAGAAATGCCATCAAGCATTCCGCTCATAACCAAAAACATAAAAGACAGCCAATACAATTTGGAGAGACCAAATCCAATAATACACAGTCCAAAGCCGGTAACTACTGTAAGGAGTATTCTGCCTTGGTTTTTACGCAAAGGAACAATTGATAATAGGGTGATAATACACATGGAACCAATATCTGAAGCTGCATTTAACAACCCAAAACCTTCAGCACCGGAGTTAAGTATATCCGTTGCAAATACGGGGATTAAAGCTACTGCACCTCCAAAAAGTACAGCAAACATATCCAGACACAAGGCCCCTAAAATTTCTTTGGTTTTAAAAATATAAGAAATCCCTTCACGCATACTATCAACAACATTTACCGATTCCTTTTTGTATTCTGAATATTGTTTATTCAGTTGCCAGAAATAAAGTGAAGCAACGAATATTAAAGATAAAATAACAACAAGTGTCCATTTTACCCCAAAATATCCAATCAAAAGCCCTCCAATGGCATGGCCACATACTGAAGATATAAGAAAAGTCGCCTGATTCAGTGTTACAGCATTGGGTAGATTTTCTTTTTTTACAATTTTCGGAATCATCGAAGGTACAATGGGACCAATAAAAGCACGCGCAATTCCGGTGAAAAAGATTACTCCATAAATAAAATAGGTAACCTGATGGCCTGTAAAATGCATTTCCACATTGAGGAATGCAGGAATCAGCAGAAGCCCGATTAGAAAGATGTAAGCGTAGTTACAAATAAGCAGTAACCGTTTTTTTTCATTCATGTCAATAACATGACCGGCATACAAAGCACAGCTTACTGCCGGAATTACCTCCGAAAGACCAATAAGTCCGATAGAAAAAGGATCTTTTGTCAATTGATATACCCACCATCCCAACAAGGTGGCAAGCATTCTGAAAGCTAAAACAATAAAAAATCTTCCGGTTAGAAGGTTCCTGAATTCAACATTTTGTAATGTTTTTAACGGGGTAAAGGAAATCATGAACAAAAATAGCCCTAAAAATTTATTTAAGGCTATTCATATGACAATTTTTGAAAGATATATTAAATATATTTCAAAAGATAAAATCTATTTTAGTCGGCTCTTGATGCACTGATGATGATGGCAGCAACACCTGCAGCACCAATTATCGTTGCACCTGTAGCAATTCTTGCTTTTCTGCTGTCTTTTACTGCTGCTACATTAGCTTTAGGAATAATTACTTCTGTACTGTCTTTTTTACCTGCTGTACCTACAAGATTATCTCCTACAACATTTCTAAAAAGAATTTTTTGCTTAGGAGAGCCGTCTCTCATAGTAACCTTATAGATTTTCCCTGCTTCAAGGTTAGAATAGTTATTTTTTGAAATGTCTTCACTATATTTTGTAGTGGCACAAGAGGTAATGACAAATAAAGATGTTAATAAAGACGATTTTAACAGTACAGATGCTTTCATTATTTTCTTTTAGTTTTTCAAATTTATAATTTTTTTTGAAAATATGTTTTTGGAATTCAAAAAATATCTTTAAAGTTTGTAAATTTCTAACAAATTTGCAACATTTCTATCGTTTGCTAATCTTGGAGTCTTATTTTGGCCACCCAATTTTCCCTGAGATTTGGCATATTCATGAAAGGCATTCTTTTTGAGTTTCGTGATTTTCAGTTTTTGCAGAATATTTCCTGAAATCAGATCTTCATAATAAGTATTGCGGGATCTGAGTTGCAGATCCAGTTCACTTCTGAATCGTTCTATATCCTCCGGTTCTTTTTCAAATTCGATCAACCACTCATGATAAGGGAGTCCTTCTTTTGGGTTTACTTGTGGGGCGAGGTGGAACTCTGTAATTTGAGCTGCATGTTTTTCAAGAGTTGCTTTCAGCGCTTCTTCAACTTCAAAAGCAATAACATGCTCTCCAAATGCGGAAGTGTAATGTTTTGTTCTGCCACTCACTAAAACCCGATATGGAGCCTTGTCGATAAATCGAACCACATCTCCTATAGAATAAGCCCATAAACCTGAATTGGTGGTAAGGATTAAAGCGTAATCTTTATTCAGTTCAATGTCTTTTAAGGTCAACCTTCTGGCATTAGGTTTCCCATATTCTTCCAAAGGAGTGAATTCGTAGAAAATTCCATGATTGGTAAGCAGTAACAATCCTTCTTTTGTATAGTCATCCTGGAAGGCAAAAAATCCTTCGGAAGCCGGAAAGGTCTGAATAATATCTACTGTACCTCCCAGAAGATCCTCCATTTTATCCCGGTAAGGTTCGTAATTTACCCCTCCGGTGACAATAAGTTGTAGATTAGGAAACAATTGCTTGATCTTTTTTCCATGTTTTTCAACCAGTTTTTCAAAATACATGATTAACCATGGCGGGATCCCTGAGATAAGGGTCATGTTTTCATGTTCGGTTTCTTCAATAATCTTATCTACCTTATCTTCCCAGTCTTCCATAATATTGGTTTCCCAGCTTGGCAAGCGGTTTTTTTGAAGATAACCTGGAATATGATGAGCTACAATGCCGGATAATCTGCCGGTTTTTATTCCGAAAACTTCCTCCAGTTCAGGGCTTCCTTGCAGAAAAATCATCTTTCCGTTGACAAAGTCAGCACTGTTTTTTTTGCTGATATAATGAAAAAGAGCACTTTGTGCGCCGGCAATCTGAAAAGGCATTGCTTGTTTGGAAATCGGGATGTATTTAGACCCTGAAGTAGTACCTGAGGTTTTGGCAAAGTACTCCGGAGTCTCTGTCCAGAGAATATTGGCCTGTCCTTTTTTTACTCTTTCAATATAAGGTTTAAGGTCTTCATAGTCTGCAACAGGAACCCTTTCCTGGAACTCTTTAACAGAATGAATATTTGCAAAATCATGCTCGCGTCCAAAAAGTGTTTTTTGAGCAGTATGTACAAGAGAGATTAACAATTCCTCCTGATTTTTCTCTGCGTTTTTCTTGAATACCTCCGTTTTCCGAACATGTTTTTTTGCCCAGATAAGTGCTGCATTTTTCTTGAAGAAGTTTAACATGCTCCAAATTTATAAATAAGTAAAGAATTTGTAATCATTTTTACATAGCCAGACATAAAAAAACCGATGAAAATTTCATGGGTTGCAGAGATTTTGGTTGTGAAAGCAACAAAAATTTTAAGTATTCCTATTGTACTGGCGCTTTGTTTTCTGTCAATGTTGCTTTTTTTTTGCGGCATTGATTGTTTTATCATCGGAATTTTATCACGGTTTAAAAAAGATTAAAAAGAAAGAGGAATGTTATGATGGTTTTACAAAAACAATCCAATAGTAAAGCTAAACAGGATCAGTGACCTTGTAGAGCATAAAAAAAACCGATGAATGAATCCATCGGTTTATCGAAATTTGATTATGAAAATAACAACTATATGTTAAGTTATGCTTATTTGTTCTCCTTGTATCTTTTATCAGGAGTACCGTCTTTTTTTAAGTGCTTGTTTTCTTTATATCTTTTGTCCGGAGTACCGTCCTTTTTCATTTTTGCTACAGGCTGAGCGGGTTTTGCCGTTGGAGCTGGCTTCGCTGTTTTTACTTCTGCCGGTTTTGCGGCTTTTACCTCAGTAGGTTTTGTTGCTTTTACAGTTTTTACAGTTTGATGAGTTGTAGTACTTGTAGCGGGAGCAGTCTGCTGAGCAGTGGCAAGTCCTAGTCCTAAGATTAATGACATTGCAGATAATAATTTTTTCATAGGAAATACTGTTTGTTTTTGTTGAATAAAGATATACAAAAAGCAGGCTAGAAAACTGGTATTTTTGAACTTAACTAAAGTTTATCAGAGCTTAAAAAAAAATTAAAGCAATTTTTGATAATAAAGAAGCCTGTTTTAAAGAAAACAGGCTTTGTTATATAATTTTAATTAAATCTTAACGAGTACAATTGGCAGTCCATGTTTTGCCATCTTTCAGATAAAGGATTTTTAATTCATTGTTGTCAATTCTGATATAAGAGGTTGCCGTAGATCCTACCATGACAAGAGTGTTGTCTCCTTTGTTCTCAAACTCAATTCCGTTGAGATCGGGAATGCTGTTTGAAAATGAAAAGTTATACTTGGTTCCGCTCGCAATCTTGGTTACAAATACACTTCCATTATCGGTACTGATATTCGTAGATCCACCATCATTGTAAGAAACTTTTCCTTTGTAGGTTCCTGCAAAAAAGTCGTTGTTTGTAGGATCATCATCCTTACTGCACGATGAGAATGATACAGCTGCAACAATCAGCATAAACAGTCCTAAGATTCTAATTGCTTTTTTCATAATACTATACTTTAATTGTTTGGTAGGAATAAAGTCCCAAACACCATGCCATGTGGAAATATTAGTGATTTTTTAACGAGTTATTAAATAATTTAGCAAAAAATTAAGATTTTAGCGGACTAAGTTCTTTATTTTTACATTTGAAACATTCTGTCACTCATTCAAAGAGAAAAATATCCTTACCTTTGTTATGATATTATAACGGTTTCGGAAAACTCCCGAAATCGCTTTTGTCGTTTTTACAATTACTATTTATGCAGTTAAAATCCATCAACGAAAAGTTTCTTCCGGATCTGATGCAAAAGGAATTCGGGAAAGAAATTTTTACCCAGTTAGAAAATGATCAGCATATTACTGTAAAAGGAAGTGCGGGATCTTCAATTTCTGTTTTTGTAGCTGAACTTTTTTTAGTTCAAAAGAAAAATATTCTTTATCTGGTAGACGATAAGGAGGATGCCTTGTATGCCAATACTGAAATGGAAGATTTGCTTGGAAAAGAAAAAGTACAGTATTTTCCGGCGACTCATCTTGAGCCTTATCAGGTTGAAAAAACCCAGAATGCCAATTTGGTTTTAAGAACTGAGGTTTTGAATAAAATCAATTCCGGAAGATCTCCAAAAGTGATTGTGGCCTATGCGGGAGCTTTATCTGAAAAAGTATTAAAAAAGGAAGACTTTAAGGCTATTTCCCATCATATTAAGGTAGGTGATCAGTTGGATTTCGATTTTGTGGATGAGCTGTTGAACCATTATCATTTTCAACAATCCGATTTCGTTTCAGAGCCTGGAGAATTTTCTGTGAGGGGAGGAATTGTAGATGTATTCTCTTATTCTTATGAAAAGCCTTATAGAATTACTTTTTTTGGGAATGAGGTTGAGAGTATCAAAACATTTGATATAGAAACACAACTTTCTGTAGATAAAGTAAAGGATTTTCAGCTGGTTTCAAATATGAATTTTTCAGTAACAGGAAGCCGGGTCTCATTACTTCAGTTACTACCTAAAGAAAGCTACGTCGTTTCGAAGAATGGAATGATTGGCATGCAGAAGATCAGGACATTCTATGAGAAGTCCCTGGAAAAATATGATACATTAAGTAAAGATATTGCGCACAGAACTCCTCAGGAACTTTTCATTTCAGATCAGGAGTTCTTATTTGATTATAAAAAGTTTAAGACCGTTGATTTTGGTAATACTGTTATTGAGGGATTAAAGGAATTCACCGAGGTTAAAATGGAACAGCTTCCACAACCTTCTTTCCATAAAAACTTTGAGCTTCTGATTGAAGATATTGAAGAAAAGCAAAATAAAGGATTCGATACATGGATTTCTTTTTCAACAGAAAAACAAAAAGAAAGACTTGAATCTATCTTTGAAGAACTGGAACATGAGCTTCCTTTTAAAAGTTTCAAATCGGAGTTGCATGAAGGATTTGTAGACAATGGACATAGGCTGTTGGTGTATACTGATCACCAGATCTTCGATCGATATCAAAGGTATAAAGCGAAAAATACTTTTGCCAAATCAGAACAACTGACATTGAAAGACCTGATGTCTTTGAAAATCGGAGATTATATTGCACATATTGATCATGGGATCGGAAAGTTTATGGGGCTGGTAAAAGTGAACAACGACGGTAAAATTCAGGAATGTTTTAAGTTGACTTATAAGAATGGTGATTTATTATATGTGAGTATTCATTCATTACATAAGATTTCAAAATACAATGGTCCTGACGGCAGAGAAATTGTATTGAGTAAACTTGGATCTCCTACCTGGAAATCTCTAAAACAAAAAACAAAAGCAAAAGTAAAACAGATTGCTTTTGACCTTATTAAATTATATGCTCAAAGAAAGACTGCAAAAGGATTTGCCTACACCCCGGATTCTTACCTGCAAAATGAGCTGGAAGCAAGCTTTATCTATGAAGATACTCCGGATCAGGAAAAAGCTACAGTCGACGTAAAAAAAGACATGGAGGCTGATACAGTGATGGATCGACTGGTGTGTGGTGATGTAGGTTTTGGGAAGACCGAAGTTGCTATTCGTGCAGCTTTTAAGGCAGCAACAGATGGTAAACAGGTTGCTATATTGGTTCCGACAACTATCCTGGCATTTCAGCATTACAGAAGTTTTAAAGAAAGGCTAAAAGACTTTCCGGTAAATGTCGCCTATGTAAACCGATTCAGAACAGCAAAGCAGAAATCTGAAACATTAGAAGCTCTTAAAAATGGTAAAGTAGATATTATTATAGGAACCCATCAGTTGGCCAGTAGTTCTGTGAAATTTAAGGATCTTGGTTTATTAATTATTGATGAGGAACACAAATTTGGAGTATCAGTGAAAGATAAATTGAAGACTCTTAAAAGTAATGTCGATACGCTTACCCTTACAGCAACACCAATCCCGAGAACATTACAATTTTCACTAATGGCAGCGAGAGATTTATCTGTAATAAAAACTCCCCCGCCCAACAGGCAACCTGTAGATACCCAATTAATTGATTTTAATGAAGAAGTACTTCGTGATGCTGTGTCGTATGAACTTCAGAGAGACGGGCAGGTCTATTTTATCAATAACAGAATTGAAAACCTTAAAGATATTGCCGGACTTATCCAGAGATTAGTGCCGGACGCCAGAGTTATTACCGGTCATGGTCAGATGGAAGGTAAACAATTGGAAAAGAATGTCCTTGACTTTATGGAGGGTAAGTATGATGTTCTCGTGTCTACAACCATTGTTGAAAGTGGGGTAGATGTACCTAATGCGAATACCATCTTTATTAATGATGCCCAGAGATTCGGAATGGCCGATCTTCACCAGATGAGAGGAAGGGTGGGACGAAGCAACAGAAAAGCATTTTGTTACCTGATTACACCTCCTTATGATATGATGACCTCCGATGCCAGGAAGCGTCTGGAGGCTATTGAGCAGTTTTCAGATTTAGGTAGTGGTTTCCAGATTGCGATGAAAGATCTTGAGATTCGTGGTGCCGGTGATTTGCTGGGGGCAGAACAAAGTGGATTTATCAATGAAATGGGTTTTGAGACCTATCAGAAACTAATGCAGGAAGCTTTGGAAGAGCTGAAAGATGATGCTGATTTTGAAAGCTTATTTGAAAATGAAGAAGACAGACAAAAATTATTCAAGTCAGTAAAGGATGTCAATATAGACACCGACTTAGAGTTAATGTTGCCGGATTTCTATATTTCCAATACCGAAGAAAGGCTGTTATTGTATCAGAAAATTGCTGAAATTGACAATGAAAATGATCTTCATCAGTTTGAGCTTGAGTTGATTGACCGTTTTGGTGCCTTGCCAAAAGAAGCTGTGAATCTCTTAAAAAGTGTTTCTTTAAAATGGCTGGCAGCAGATATTGGTTTTGAAAAAATTGTGATGAAAAATGGGGTGTTTCTGGGATATTTCCCGGGCAACCCACAAGATAAATTTTATCAAACAGACCGATTCAGACATATCATCAGCTATTTGACAAAAAATCCTGCAGAAGCGCAGCTTAAAGAGAAATCCGGTAAGGAAGGAAACCAACTTATGATGAGAAAGGAAAGGGTAAAAAATGTAGACGAAGTCAACATATTGTTAAAAACAATAATTGAACATAATTAGGTTATAAATGTAGTATCAGGTAGATATTTTCAATACATTCAAAAAACATATAAAAACTTAAGTTTTTATATGTTTTTTTGTGATTAATATCAGTTTTTCTTTTTAAAATATTCAATACTAAGAGAGTTAATGCTGTTTTAACAGTGTGAAAATCACCTTTTAATGATTAAAAATAGCTGGCAATTGACTGTACAGAAAGGGTTTGAAGTTGTTTTTCATTCCAGATTAATTTCAAAATTTGAGTCATGTAGTAATAATTCTACTTTTTCGTGTGATTAATTCTATGCCGTAATGTGTTTATTTCTATGGGTTTATGATGTATAACTGGAATTTTTTCGATTTCTAATTTGTACATTTGCAGTCCTTATTATGAAAAAAATTATATTTTGCATGGCTGGATTTTTATCATTCTACGCCAACGCACAGGTGGGAATCGGGACTGCTAAGCCAAAGTCTACACTCGATATCAATGGAAAAACCACCTTAAGAAAAGAACTTAGAGTAGGAGGAACCTCAACTCAGGCCGGAAGTGCGGGTCTGAACGGTCAGGTTCTGGTTTCTCAGGGAGAAGGTAAAGCTCCTGTCTGGAAATCATTGAATGTTCCTTTTATAGAAGAAGGGCAGTATAAGCTGATCAATTCGTATTTGTCATCAGATCAGATTGGTATTGCAAGCCTTTCAAATGGTGTAGCAGGTGATAATGTAAACAAGAATAATGTGGAAGATGATATTACCGATATAACAAAGGGAAAATGGGCGAAAATTACTGGGCTTGAAACTACTTTTACCATAAAAAACGGAAAAAACAGATTAACGTATCAGTTTCAGACGGGCGTTGAAATGAAAGCTCCTACAGCGACAACATCTGAAAACATACGGTTTGCCTGCGGTGTTTTCCGAAATGGGAAACTGGTGGCAGTGCGACCTGACAGAATAGCTTCAAATAATAACTCTGAAAAAGGAGGTCTTCAGGATTATATTTTTACCCTTAATTACACAGAACTTAATGTTCCGGTTGGAATACAGAAACTTGAGTTTGCATGTAGAAAAATTACGACTTCAAATTTAAACTCTCAGTTTGCAATAGGTCGTGATGTTGCAGGTTCCAATGGTGCTTCTAATGCATTTACGCTGGAATCTACGATGAAGATAGACGTTATTGAATACGTAACCTATAAATCCAATTAATCAAGTGATGAAAAATATAATATCAACTTTATTCCTTTTTTCAGGATTGATGTTGTCTGCTCAGATAGGCATTAATACAGATTCTCCAAAAGCAAAACTTGATGTAAATGGTGATGCGAATTTAAGAAAGAAAATAATGGTATCGAATACCACGGATAATACACTTTCAGAAGGGAAAAATGATCAACTTCTTGTTTCTCAGGGTGAAGGCTATGCCCCTATTTGGAAAACACTTCGTATTCCCGAATATGAACCAAACAAGTTTTATCTGATATTCAATAACTCCTTCTCAGATAAAAACGGGATTGAGTTTTTAACTTCTGAAGAACCTGTTATGACCACTTCTAAAGGAGCTACCTTTACCAAAGGGGCAGATATCAGTACATTGAAAGGATTTAAAAAAATTGATGGTCTTTCTCAAACAATCAGTGTGTTTAGTACTGAGAGTAAGGCTTATTTTCAGTTTGAAACTGTTGTACAGGCAAATTTTGCGGGTAATGGTTCCCCAGATACTTCTATAGACTATACCTGTGGTATTTTTGTCGATAATAAGCTGATTAATATGAGACAAAGGAATTTAAAGGCAATTAATTCTCAGTATCCTTTCCTTACTCACAACCAAATCGGAATTGTAGCCAACCTTTCCAAAGGAGACCATACAGTAAGTGTAGCATGTTCGAGACTTGCATCATATGGCGATACTTCTAAAAAGCTGGCTATTGGAAAAAATACGAGTACCAATATTAACAACTTTATTGCACAATCCTCTTTAAAAGTGGATGTTTATGAAGTTCCGCAAGTATTTAATCCGATAATAAACTAAAAAACAATTATGAAAAAAATATTTTTTACTCCATTCTTACTGATGATCGGATGGGTAAACGCTCAAATCGGAATTAATACGGCAAATCCTGTCAATACACTAGACGTAAACGGTGATTTAAATGTAAGAAAAGAGATAAGAACTGGAGGAACAGATTTATTGAAAGGATCGGCGGGAAATGCAGGAGAAATTTTTCATAACAACTCAGAAATGCAGGCCAACGATTGGAAAAGTATTAAAATTGCAGACGGACAAGGGAGTATGTCTTTGTTTTCAATCAATACGACAGCAGATCAGACCGGAGTTTCATTTACAGGAAATGGTAGCCCCGTTCCTTACAATGATGGGGATTCTATTAATGGTTGGAGTGTACTACCCGGGAATTCAGATACTTTTTCTGTGACAAACAGCAACAATAAGGTGACATTTTCTTTTCAGACTACTGTTCAGAAAACGGAAACAGATGCGTCAAGTTTTGCGTGCGGGGTTTTTGTGGATGATGCACTGAAAGCAGTAAGAACAGATGTTTTGCTGGGTGAAAAAGGAGCGTATAAAATTTTTAATCTTAATGCTACCCTTGCTAATCTTACTCCTAAAAACAAGTATGTTGTAAAAGTTGCCTGTATAAAAAGAACGATCAGTAATAATATATTGGGAATAGGAAGAGCGGTTGATGGTACATTCCTTAGTAATGACATGTCTCAATCCGTTTTGACAACTTCTGTATTACAACCTTATTAATTTTTAATTTTCATAATAAACAATAATTAAGAATCTAAAAACGTTATGTTTTTAGATTTTTTTTGTTTATTATCTTTATTTATTGTGAATTTGTCTGCAAAAATTAATCGGTTTTATCGAAAATTGAATTATATTTGAAGATGTTAAAACTAATTTTCTATGGCGAAAAACTATTTTCTTAAACTATTTGCCGGTATTGCTATTTTTGGTATGCTGGCTTCATGTAATACTACTGCAGATCCTACGGAATCAATTCCTAATCCGGATCCGGGGGTTCCCCCTCCAAAAATTTTAGAAAAGGTTTCTGTAAACAATGTTTCCCAGGAAGAATATGTAAGCACCGCAGGAATATTGGATCAGGCAATTTTTAAAGATGAAACATCTGCTTCCGGTGCCAGCTATACCGCAACTTTAACCTATACCATAGGAGCTGATAATAAAAAGAAAGACATTAAGACGATAAGCTTTGTAAGTTCCTCATCTACAAGTTTTAAATATGTTTTTGATATCACTCCGGATAGCAAAGGGCAAATTTACAATGCAACCTGTATTGCTACAAATCCGAATGCCGGACTCTCATATTTAAGTGATTATACTTTTACTTATGATGTCACTTCAGGCAAATTATCTAAAATTCTGGAGAAAAGAAAAGAAGGAGGAATCAGTGCATACAATAAATTTATTGAATATGCCTTTACCTATAACGGAGAAAATATTTTCCAGACGATCTGTTCAAAAGGAATACTGGATATCAATGGAAATCCGAATATGGGTACAGCAACTCAGTCCAAATATAGCTTTCAAAACTATGATAATCACAAAAGCCCGTTTTCTACTCTTCCCAAAACGTATTCCATCGTCCGAAGTTTAATAGATCCGGCTCATTTCTATAAGGCATCTCCGAATAATCCAACTTCAATGTATATTGAAATTCCATTAAAACCTTCGGTTAATACTGCCCAAAGTTATAGTTATGACAATCAGGGATACCCAACGGTTGAGAAAAATCAGAAAGTGGCGTATACCTACAAAAATTTTTAGGAAGACTGTAGCCACGATATTACTTAGAATATAAATAATCATATAATTTTAATATAAAAAAATTATATTTGTCAAAAAATAATCAATTATCAGGAAATGAAACAAATTTTCTATTTTATTTTATTAATAGCAGGCTTTTCCTCAATACACTCCTGCAAAAGCTTATTAGATGAGGAAGGAAATCCTTTGCTGGATCTGAATAACACAGGAGGTTTATCTGGTCCCAGAGCATTATATAGAGAAATTACAGATAAAGATACCATAGCCGAATACTTTTATAGTGGGCTTCTGGTTAATAAAGTAATTACAGATAGTGCATCGGTTACAGACATTATGTACAGTGGTGATAAAATCAGCCAAATTAACTTCAATGGTTTCCTGGATCTTGATGGAAACGGAAAACTAGATAAGGACAGTGTATCATATACTCAATTGTTCACGTACGGACCTAATAATAAAATAGATAAGATTTCTGAAAATCGTTCTATTTTTAGAAGACCACCACCTGTTCCACCGGCAACAACACCGGGACCACAGACTTTGCTAAGAAAAGAAAAGACTTTATATAATGTGTACTATAATAACAGTACAGCAAAATTAGATTCTATCATTATGAGAAATGGTCCTGATGCAGCAGGAACAACTTTTGCTTTTACAGCATATTCAAAAACACGATATACCTACGTAGGGGATAATGTCTCTAAAGTAGTAAGACATTATGGACCTTTAGGAGCCGGAGATGTGTTTGGTGCGCCAACCACAAAATATAGCTATGAGTATTATGCTTATGATGATCAGATAAGTCCATTCACGTTATTGCCTCATGCTTACAAGCTTTCAAGATTATTGTCTACGGTAATTAATGATAAAGAAAGTCTTATTCTTTCTCCAAACAACCCTAAGAGATGGTCGGTGACAGATCTTTCGCCACCTATTCCAACTCCGATTGTAAAGAGTACAAACTATGTTTATGATCCTCAAACCTACATGACAAAAGGATATGGTGTTAATTATATTTATAAACCTCAGTAAAATCCTTTTTTAAGAATATTTAAACTCAATCTTCCGAAGATTGAGTTTTTTATTTTTTATCTCTTAATTTTGCAAAAAATTTCTGATGAAATATTTAATAGTTGGCCTGGGAAACAAAGGCGCAGAATACGAAAATACCCGACACAATATAGGTTTTAAAGTAGCAGAGAAAATTGCGGAATCCATGGATGTATCATTCAATACCGCAAACTTTGGCTGGATGGCAGAAGGTAAACACAAGGGCAGAAAAGTTTTCGTCCTTAAACCGGATACCTATATGAATCTTTCAGGAAATGCTGTAAGATACTGGATGCAGAAAGAAAATATCCCTTTAGAAAATGTACTGATTGTGACGGATGATCTTGCACTTCCTTTTGGAACATTAAGAATGAAGGGGAAAGGTTCCGATGCAGGTCATAACGGGCTAAAAAATATTAATGAAGTATTGCAGACTCAAAATTATGCGAGGCTTCGTTTCGGGATATCTGCTGATTTTGCAGCCGGCCGTCAGGTTGATTACGTATTAGGAACCTGGAGTGAAGAAGAAGCAAAAACACTCTCTGAAAGAATTGAAACCTTTTCCAAAGCGAGTCTTTCTTTTGTTTTTGCTGGTATCAATAATACCATGTCAGCATTTAACGGAAAGTAGGAATACTATTACAAAACCCAATTGCGATAAAAATAAAGGCCATCGGATTTCCGATGGCCTTGTTGTTGTGCTTTAAAATTTGATTTCCAATCAATTTGACCAGAGCAAAGCTCTGTTTTATATTATTTTTTGTACTAGCTAGCTGAAATATGGATAATTTAATAATCTTATAACCAGGTTACGGCACCGGTTTCAACATCATAATTGGCTCCAACAATTTTAATTTTACCCTCTGCTTCAAGATTTTTAAGAGTAGAGCTTTGTTTACGGATATCCTCAATTGCATTTTTTACGTTCTGCTGATTAAGTCTTTCCAATAGTGCACTGTTTTTTGACGAGCGCTCTTCATTTTCTTCAATCACTTCATCGATGATTGGGCTAAAATGATTGATCAGGTGGTTTAGGTTATCCATTCCCATTCCTTCAATCTGTGCTGCATCAAGACCTCCTTTTAATGCTCCGCATTTCGTATGGCCCAGAACTACGATCAGTTTAGAACCTGCAACATTACAACCGAATTCCATTGAACCAAGAATGTCCTGATTAACAAAATTACCGGCAATTCTGATACTGAACACATCTCCCAGCCCCTGATCAAAAATTAGCTCTGCAGAAGTACGGCTGTCTATGCAACTTAAAACTACAGCAAAAGGCCACTGTCCTTCACGGGTAGCATTTACCTGCTCCAGAAGATCTCTGTTTGCTTTAAGATTGTTGACAAACCTTTGGTTACCTTCCTTTAAAAATTCTAATGCTTTTTCAGGAGTAATTGTTGATTGAGTTTCGTATGTATGTGCTTTCATATAATTGTATTGTTTGAATTTAAAGTTAAAAAATAATTGATAATAAATGAGCTTACATAGCTCTTTTGTGAGTAATTAATATGTGAGAGTCTTCGCTTCTTTCATAATCTCTGTATGAAGTTTTGAAGCCTAAAAGCTCTACATTGATATCTTCTTCTTTTGCCCGTATATTGGCAAAATCCTGAATCATCTCCAGAACATCTGTAGCAATGTATGAGGTATCTCTCGCATCAATAGTTACAGTAGAATTAGGTTTGATATTTTTAAGCGTTTTTTTAATAGCGGCTTTATTTAAAAATGAAACTTCCTCAGCCAGTTTGATCTTGATTCCATCTGCATCATCCAGTTTTTCTCTGCTTAAATAATACGCTCTTTTCATATTTCCCTGAAGGATATAGAAAATAGAGATGGCAAGACCAATTCCCACTCCTTTTAGCAAATCTGTTGCTACCACGGCTACAACCGTTGCAACGAATGGAACAAACTGGAATTTTCCAAGATGCCAGAAGTGCTTGAAAGTAGCCGGCTTTGCCAGTTTATACCCTACTAAAATTAATACGGCAGCAAGAGTGGCAAGTGGAATGAGATTGAGGATGAAAGGTATGGTAAGTACACATACCAGTAATAATACACCATGGATCATTGCTGATGATTTAGATGTAGCTCCGGCATTGGCATTAGCAGAACTTCTTACCACCACAGAAGTCATTGGAAGCCCTCCGATGAAAGAGCTTATCAGGTTTCCTATTCCTTGTGCTTTCAGTTCAAGGTTAGTGTCTGTGATCCTTCTTTGTTTGTCTAATCTATCCGATGCTTCAATACAAAGTAAAGTTTCAATAGAAGCTACAATGGCAATAGTTGCTCCTACGATCCATACTTTAGGATTCGTAAATCCTGCGAAATCAGGCATAGTGATCAGATTCTTAAAGTCATCCAGTGTTTTTGGAACAGGTAATAGTACCAAATGTTCCTTCGCAATAGCCAAAGAACTTCCGGACATTTTGAACAGTTCATTGATTAATATTCCGGCAACAACTGCCACTAAAGCCCCCGGAAGCATTTTCATTCTTTTTAAAACCGATACTTTATCCCATGCAATAAGAATGGCAACAGATACCAGCGTTATGATGATTGCTCCTGCGTGAATATCGTTAATCAGTTCATTGAAGTAATTGAAATTGATCCCATTATCGAAAAGACTTTCATGGCCTTCGTGATCTTTGTCATATCCAAGCGCATGAGGAATTTGTTTTAAAATAATAATAATACCGATAGCGGCAAGCATTCCCTCAATAACGTTATTGGGAAAATAATTTGAAATACTTCCTGCTCTTATGAATCCTAAAACCAATTGAATGAGCCCTGCAATGATACCAGCGCAAAGGAACAGTTCAAATGCTCCAAGATCAGTGATTGCGGTAAGAACAATCGCCGTAAGGCCTGCAGCGGGCCCTGAAACGGAGATGTTGGAATTACTAAGAAATCCAACAACAAGTCCTCCTACAATCCCTGCTATAACCCCGGATAACGGTGGTGCGCCGGATGCCAGAGCAATCCCTAAACACAGAGGGAGTGCTACTAAGAATACAACGAGTCCAGAAGGGAAATTCTCCTTGATTCCTCCTAAAAATGATGTTTTTTTCATGATATTTTTGAGAATATTATAACCGATCGATTTATCTCTAAATCATCAATTATAAAAGATTGGAAATTTAATTTTAAAGCACGCACATGATATCCACTGCCTAAAAAAGACAGGAATAACTATAAAAAAATCTAATTATACTTTAAAATTAAGCTTCCGGAGGCGGAGAAAATATAGTAAGTAAGGGAGCCAGATGAAAAGAATCATCCAGCGGTACAAAAGACACACCCTGAGGGTCAGGTTCTGAAAACTTCAGATAATCAAAGACATCCAAAGGTTTTGGAAGCGTCTTTTCATACACAATTAATGAGGATGGATGAGAATGTGGCTCTTCTTCATTGACTATTATATTCGTTCTCAGAATATCCCAGCCTGCTACCGCAGCAATGCTTGGCAGCGCTGTAAAATTCAGAAAAAACGTTAATACAATAATACTCCAGAATTTCATTTTACATTCTTTTTACAAGACTATTTAGTCTTTTTGTTCATGACCCAATCAGAACCTGTAAGATTGTAGATTTTCTGAATGTCTTTCAAGATTTTCTCAAAATCAATCTCCAAATCGATGATCTTACCCGTTCTAAGGTCAAATACCCAGCCGTGTACAATAGGTTGTTCTTCTAAAATATATCTTTCCTGTACACATGCCATTTTGATAACGTTAATACACTGTTCCTGAACATTAAGTTCCACAAGTCTGTCATAACGCTTGCTTTCATCTTCAATAGAATCAAGCTCGATCTGATGCAGTCTGTAAACATCACGAATATTTCTCAACCATGGATTTAATAATCCAAGATCCTGAGGGGTCATCGCTGCTTTTACACCCCCGCAGTTATAATGCCCACATACTACAATGTGTTTTACTTTAAGATGTTCTACAGCATATTGGATTACTGCTGTGGAGCTCATATCTAAAGTATTGACAACATTAGCAATGTTTCTGTGAACAAAAACCTCTCCGGGTTTTGCCCCCATCAATTCTTCCGCTGTTGCTCTGCTGTCTGAGCATCCGATATACAGATAATCAGGATGTTGAGTTTTTGCCAGCTCGTGGAAGAAATTCGGATCTTCTGATATTTTGGATTCTACCCATTTTCTATTGTTTTCAAAAATAACTTCGTACGATTGTGACATAATTTTAAATTTTTAAAAGGTTTATAATTATTTGTTTCGTTTAAATTATTTTTAAAATCAATAGATCAAATCAATAATCATGCAAAAATATACTTTTTGCTGAAGAATCAATCACCTTTAACAAAGTTTAATATTAAAATATGCTTAAAATCATATGTAATATTGTGATATACTTTGTTTTTAGCATGATGATTATCCATTCAATAATCCCAACGTTTAAAAACTAAGATAAAATTACAAAGTAAAAATTAAACTTTGCCATTTGAAAATTAAAATATTCTTAATTTTTAAATAAAAAACTCCTTTAAGGAACCGGCCGGTTTTTTTGAAATATTATATTTTATTATTGATATAACCCTTTGTTGCATTGATTGCCGGGGTAATCTTTCCAGGATTTCCCATCACTACCGAATCAGCTGGCACATCGAAATTGACATAAGAATTGGGAGCAATAAGAACATTGTCCCCGATGTGGATATTTCCTACAATAACAGCATTGGGACCAATCCATACTTCATCACCAATGACCGGAAACCCTTCATTTTTTCCACGGTTTTGTTGCCCTATGGTAACACCTTGTGCAATATTACAGTTTTTTCCGATTTTTGCTTTCGGATTAATGACCAATGCACCCCAGTGTCCAAGATAGAAACCTTCCCCGATCTCTGTCTCAGGATAAATCTGAAAACCATATTTGATCTGATAGTGTCTTAATGCAATTCTCCAAAATATACCTGGAATCGATTTTTTTTTGTAGGTCTGTGCTTTTCTCAGAACATAAATATAATGAAGGTTGGGGTTGATGCACTTTGCCCAAATCCCAAATGTAGAAAGCCACTTGCCGCTTTCTCTATAAAAATCTTTTTGTATTGCTGTGTAATCTGACATAACAAAATATATTTATACTTCGTCAATAATTTCCTGAAGATAGGTTACTGATTTTTGTAAGACAAATGGAAGATCTGTATGGGCTATTTCTTTTTCATAATGTTTGGATAACTCCTTTTCAGTGAGTAATTTTTTCATCCCTTCATAGATTCCGTCTTCGGAATTGGGAGTGATTATCCCCAGTTTCCCATCCTGAAGGAGATCTTTGATTCCGGAAACATCAGTAGAAACAATAGGTTTATTCAGAATAAGTGCTTCTGCAATAATCGTTGGGAAACCTTCATGCCTGGAAGACATGACATAAAAATCTGATTTTTTCAGATAAGGATAAGGATTGCTTCTGAAACCTAACATCTTAACGGTACTCTGTAGCCCAAGCTGATTCAGTTTGGATTGAATGGTGTCAAAATCAAAGCCGTCACCGATGATGATGATCTGGTGTTTCAGCCCTTCATCAATCAGTTTTTTATGAACGTCCAGAAGTCTGTCGTATCCTTTTTGAGGATATACAGTACCTATAGTGATAAATGTAGGAAGGTCTTTAGAGAAAGGATAATCATTGATGTCTGCATTGGCTTTTTGCAAGGTATCTTCTTTATCGATAGGATTGAAGATTTTGACAACTGATTGTTTTTCTTTGTCATTTATTGCCAGCTTTTGCATCTCTTCTTTAAGTTTGTTGGAAATAACAAGAATCCTGTCAAATTTGAAAAACTTCCTGATGATATCCGGAGTATATTCTTTTAGATTAAAAATATCATTCTGAATCCAGATAATCTTTTTTGACTCTTTCTGCGGACTGGATAAGAGCTCTCTGTACATCCCATGGATTGCTGCAATTTCTACATCGTATTTTTTATTCTTTAGTACAAATCGGTAAAGAAGTGAAGGGAACTTCAGAAACATTTTCTGATAAAGAACTCTGAAAGCCTTTACGGGAATTTCATGAGGCTTGTTGGTGGTGATCATTTCACCTTTGATCAGGTAATATAAATTGACCCATGATGGTACTTCCTGAATGTACATGCCGGTATAAAGGTTAATAAGCAAATCAACTTCGTATTTGTCTTCCGGCAGGTTTTTCAGAAAATTAATTAAAACTTTTTCTGCACCTCCATGTCGTAGGGAACCGATTCTGATAAGGATTTTCTTTTTTTCAGTCATTTATTTTTTAATGGGTTTATAGGTATATGGAAGATTCTTTTTAATATAATCTTCCAGTTTTGCCCGGTCAAGTTCCAATTCTCTGGGGTATATGCTGTTGTTTTTTAACGCTTTATCACCATATTCTTCAATGGTACATATGTATTTTGCGGGAACCCCGGCATATACCGTTCCATTGGGCATGGACGAAGTTAAAATTGAGCCGGCTCCCAGAACACAGTTGTCTCCCATTTGTACACCCAGCATAATGATACAGTCTGCACCAATTAAACATTGTTTTCCAATTTTTATTCTACCGAATGCTCTTACATCCTTATATTTTTCAAAAAAATGTAAGGCATTATATCCTCCATCATGGTTGATGAGTCTTACATTATTTGAAAATGTAGTTTCATCCCCAATTTCAATCAAAAAAGGTTCGGTTCCAAATTCGGGAACTTCTACAAAACGAACATTTTTTCCTACTTTTAATCCTTTTGCAATACAAATTTTAAGGTAAATTTGCTGGATGAAATATTGATAGGTCGTATGAATTTTCAATATGATACGGTATAGCAATATCATTATTCTAAATTTGTTTTTCCTACAAAGAAAAGAATTTCTATGATAAAAATTTCTAAAATAGCATATTATTTGCCTCAGTCAGTTCTTACTAATGAGGATCTGGAAAAAGAATTTCCTGAATGGAGTTCTAACAGAATTAAAGAAAAGGTAGGGATTACTCAACGTCATGTTTCTGCTGAAAATGAAACGGTTCTGGATCTGGCGATACGATCTTCAGAAAAGCTTTTTGAAGGTTATGATAAAAATAAAATTGATTTCATTCTTTTTTGTACACAAAGTCCTGATTATTTCCTGCCAACTACGGCTTGTATTCTACAGGATAAATTGGGTTTAAGAAAGAATATAGGGGCCATGGATTTTAATCTGGGCTGTTCCGGATTTGTGTACGGCCTGGCATTTGCAAAAGGTTTAATAGCTGCAGGAATTGCCCAAAGTATTTTATTGGTTACTTCAGAAACATATACCAAGCACCTTAATCCTAAGGATAAAGGAAATCGTAGTATATTCGGGGATGCATCTGCATCTGTCATCGTTGAAAAAGCGGATAATAAAAGAGATTATAAATTCTGTTTGGGAACGGATGGAAGTGGAGCTGAAAATCTTATTGTTAAAAAAGGAGCTTTCAGAACTGACTTTCAATTGAATTCTGATCATGAATTTAATGCAGATGATCTTTATATGAACGGACCTGAAATTTTTAATTTTACCATCGAAAATATTCCGGGGCTGGTAAAGGAAACGCTGGAAACAAATGAACTGACAATGGAAAATATAGATCATTTTGTTTTTCATCAGGCGAATTCCTTTATGCTGAACTATTTGAGAAAAAAAATAAAAATACCGGCAGAAAAGTTCTATATTGATATGGAAAAAACCGGAAACACCGTTTCAGCAACGATTCCTATAGCCTTAAAAAATATGATAGATAAAGGAATGCTGAAGGAAGGAGACAAGGTTTTATTGGCGGGCTTTGGAGTGGGGTATTCCTGGGGCGCAACCATATTGGAGATTTAAAGAATATCATAAATAAAAAATATATGAAGACATCCGTTTTTTTAGAAAAATTGCAAGAAGAATTAGAAGAAGAACAAGCGCTTACGGTGGATACCAATCTGAAAGAATTAGAAAGTTATGATTCTATCAGTTTGCTTTCAATCATTGCATTTGTTGATGAAAACTTTGAGAAAACAGTGGATACAAAAGATTTTAAAGATGTAGAAACCGTTTCAGATCTTATGAAAGTGATCGGTAATGAAAACTTTGAAGATTAATGAATCAGTTTTCACTAAAAGATAAAACTATTCTTATTACAGGGGCTTCTTCCGGGATCGGGAGAAGCTGTTCTGTAGAATGCAGTAAGGCTGGAGCCAACCTGATTTTGATGGGCAGGAATGAAAAAGAAATGGCAAAAACGATATCCATGCTTGTCCCGGATGTTAGAGTTGAAACTATTATTGCAGATATTACAGGATGCCATAATCTTGAAGAATTGATTGCGGACAAGGTTTCTGTAATGGGAAAAATTTCAGGATTCATCCACTGCGCCGGAGTTGAAAAAACGCTTCCCTTAAAAAAACATACCGTACAACTATATCAGGATATTTTTGCCGTGAATGTCATCGCAGGATTTGAGATTGCAAAGATCATATCCCTTAAAAAATATAAAACCGAAACTTCTAGTTTTGTGTTTGTCTCTTCTGTAGCAGGAATGGTAGGGGAAATAGGAAAAACAGCATATTCATCGAGTAAAGGAGCCCTTATTTCCGGTGCTCGTTCTATGGCTATGGAGCTTTCAAGAAGTAATGTACGGGTCAACAGTATCAGCCCGGCAATGGTTGATACTCCGATCTTAGAGAAAATGTTTGAAAGTATTGGAGAAGAAGCTGCTGAAGAAATCCTTAAAAAACACCCTATGGGAATCGGAAAACCCGAGGATGTAGCAAATGCCTGTATCTTTCTTCTTTCTGATGCTGCAGGTTGGATCACCGGCTCCAATCTCGTAGTAGATGGAGGATATTCTGCTCAGTAATTATCCCTGATAAAGATCCTCAATAATACCTTCTACGGCATTGAAAATTTTCTGATTGTCAAACTGACTTTCGATCGTTTCAAGGTTCTTTTTGATCCTGGAAGTGAGTTCAGTATCGGTCAGGAATGTTTTCATTGCTTCATACATCTCATTCGTGTCATACTTGATGAGGTAACCTGTTTCTCTGTCTTTGATCATAATGCCTACGTCACCGGTATCTGTAGCGATAATTGGTTTTTGCAGGATGAGAGCTTCAGCAATCACCAAAGGCCATGCTTCAGACTCGGAAGGAAGTATAAAATAATCCGCATTTTTGATGTAAGGATAGGGGTTCATCCTGTTACCTGTTAAAATAAAGCTATCCTGAACATTATTGGTTTGAATCTGGTCGGTAAGATTTTTCATTTCTTCGCCACTCCCAATGACCATAATGCTATGCTTAAATCCCTCGTCAATAAGCTTTTTATGAGCATCTATCAGTTTATGGTAGCCCTTTCTGCTGTGAAGACGACCTACAGAGACAAAAACAGGACCTTGAGGAAGGGGTTCTATTTTTTCTTCTGCTTTTTTCTTTATTTCCTCAATGGGAATAGCATTGATCACAACACTTTCCGACGGATATTGTAAATCCGGATAGCATTGGTGCATAAGATCCTTTATTTTTTGAGAGCAATAGATCATATGGTCGAATTGAGGAAAGTTATGCAAAATGTCCGGAACTAAAGGCTTCATTGCCGGGATATTGATTTCTGAGTGAAACCATCCTATCTTTTTTGATGCCTTATTACTGGAATTAATAACTGATGAAAATGTGGTATAAGTAGGAGCTATCTCTATATCAAATTTTTTATTTCCCAATATGCGATCAGAAAATTTTTGATCTTTCATCGCGCGGGAGAGTTTTATTCTTCTGCGGATAAGCTGGAGCTTATGAATAAGTGGATTTTTAGAAAAGCCTTCTTTCCCTTCAGTCATGTATATTTTTTGTACATGTTTTGGAAATTCATTCCTAAGTTCCCCCTGATTGAGATTGAGGTATACTGTAATGTCAAATTTTTCAGGATTCAGATTGTTGAGCATACTTAATATCACTTTCTCAACACCTCCCATTTCCATAGAGCGGTGTCTGAACAGAACCTTTATTTTCTTATTTTCTGACATTATCTGAAAAGTTTTTGTAAAGTAATGAAGATTTTTTTCTTTATCCTATGTAAAGGTTTGTTTTGATATTCAAGAAGTGCAAAAATTTCCTTTTGATCGGTGTAGGTTTCCGGAACTTTTTTACCGTTGATGCTTTTCAGGTTTCTTCTCTTCATGGTATTAAACACTACCTGAGCAAAATATTCATAAGATTTTCCTTTGTTATCATTTTGGGAAATTCCTCCGGCATGTGTTCTGTACAGATAATTGGTTTCATCAATAAAATAGACATCCCCTTTTTCATACAATTTTAAATAGAGATCCTGATCTTCTGAAATTTTAAGTGAAGTGTTCATTTTTGCAGTTTGCTCATACACCTCTTTTCTGAAATTTACGAAATGGCTGATCTGTATCGGATAATTGAAAAAATAGGGATCGTTGTTTCTTACCTGCATCGCAGATTTAAAAGGAGCCAGCGGTTTAAGATTTTTATCACAAGCCATAAACCGTGAATAGGAAAGGACTACATTTTTCTTCTGTTGAAAAACATTCATTGCAGATTCAATAGCTGTTGGAAGAATAGCATCATCCGGATCTACAAAACCGCATATTTCCCCTGTAGCCAGCTCAATAAGTTTACTTTTGGTAACCCCTACGCCAGAATTTTTTTCATTCTCAAAAAATTTAAACCTATTGTCTCCTGCGATAATCGCTTTTATTTGTTCTTTTTCCTCTTTTGAAGAGGCGTCATCCAGAATAACAGCTTCCCAGTTTTTATAGGTTTGTAGAAGTAGGGAATCATAACAATCCCTGAATAGCGCAGAATTGTTATAATGAGCAATGAGTACGGAAAATTTCATGCCTGGGTTTAAAGTGTATTGAGTATTAATTCTTGTTTGTTAATTACCTGTGTGTTAGGGAGAACATCCTGATAAATGGTGCATCCAGCACCAATAATACAATTATCGCCGATTGTTACCCCTTTCAGTACCGTTACGTTGCTTCCCAGCCAGCAGTTATTTCCTATTTTGATGGGAGCCTTCGTAAATTTTGAAGGGTATACTTTAAATTCAGGGGAGGTTTCATATACATGGTTGTGATCATAAAGCTTTACATTTTCACCAAACAATGTATTGTTACCGATTGATATATGGTCCAGGCAATTAATTGAACAGAAATTATTCATAAAAAAATCAGTTCCTATTTCTAATGATGCATTTTCTAAAACTACGATCGAAACATAGTTCCTAAAGTCGGCTGATGTCCCTATACTTACTTTTTTCAGGTTTTGATGAAAGATAAAATGAGTTCCTACTCCCAATCTTATATTTTGAGAAGTAATATTAGGATGTTTTTTGAGCAGAGAGAGCTGCTTTTTTCTTTGAATCTTTTCGAGAAAACTGTAAAGCATAGGCTAACTTTTTTTTCATTTGAGTTAGACAAATATAATCTGTTTTAGATAAATGAAAAAAAAAATCTTTACTTTTGCCTTATTAAAGCCAACACAGTGAGTGAAATAGCAAGAGTTCTCAAAACATTTATAGGGTATATAAAAAGACCCGATCTTTATCCGGAGCTAGGCCGGAAAATTATTAAAAATACGATCAACAGAGGTAACGCTTTTAAAGGAAAAGAAAAAACACATTTCTGGGCTGCCGAAAGGGCAATAACGCAGAAAGAAGCCATTTCAAAACTTTTTGGGCTTGAAATGGATGCTTTTCGAAAAGATTATCAGGAAGTTTTAGCTAACGCTGCACAGAAAGAAAAGGATTGTCCTGTAAAAATGGGAGGTCCGGGAGCATTAGAATTATTGTATTATGCCTGTGAGTTTACCAATGCTCAAAACGTAGTGGAAACAGGAGTAGCATACGGATGGTCTTCCCTTGCCTCTCTTTTGTCTCTAACGAAGAGACAAGGTACATTATACAGTTCGGATATGCCTTACCTGGCACAAGATGGTGATCAATATGTAGGCTATGTAGTTCCTGAACAATTAAGAACCAATTGGAAACTTTTCCGGTTTGCAGATAAAGAATCATTGCCTAAAATATTTGCTGAAAACGCTGTTTTTGATGTTTTGCATTATGACTCAGACAAAAGTTATAATGGAAGAATCTGGGCTTATGATGAGTTGTATAAACACCTGAAGAAAGGAGGCGTTTTCATCAGTGATGATATTGGTGATAATTCTGCTTATCAGGATTTTTGTGAAAAGAACAGGGTTGATACGACTGTAGTAGAGTATGAGGGAAAATATATTGGTGTTTTTATCAAATAGTCTTTAGAATAGCTACAGTTAATTGTTGAAAAATCGTGAGACGTTTCCGGATGCAGAAAAGTTTGTATAAAACTTACAATACAGCGCTGTTTAAGCAGTTTTTATGAAGATCCCACAGATTACATTTACCCGGTTTCTTGCGGCTATGGCAATTGTCATTTCCCATTTCAACAAAGACATGTTTCTATACAAAATAGACTACATCTCAAATATCTTTCTGAAAGCTAATGTTGGTGTAAGCTACTTTTTTATTCTTTCCGGATTTATTATGATTATAGCCTATCACAGGAAGGAAAAAATAGGGTATCTGGATTACTATAAAAACAGATTTGCAAGGATCTACCCTCTTTATGTACTGGGGCTTCTGCTTTATCTGGTCACGAAATATTCTAACTTTAGTTTTTATAAAGGATTTTTGTATTTGTTTGGATTGCAAAGCTGGGTTCCGGGAGAAGCAATGGTTCTTAATTTTCCTGGCTGGTCTATTTCAGTGGAGTTTTTGTTCTACCTGATCTTTCCATGGCTGTATAATTATTTTTATTCTAAGGGGAATAAAAGCATTTGGATCATTACCATTCTTATCTGGATTGTAACGCAGGTATTTTGTAGTCTGTATGCAGATTCATCGTATTATCAGGGGCCTCATACACAAAGCCATGAGTTGTTGTACTATTTTCCGCTGATGCATATTAATGAATTTTTAGTTGGAAATCTGGCAGGATTGTTTTTTATGAAAAATCATAAACGAAAAAACTATGACCTCCCTGTGATCATTATTTTCGGGTTGGTGCTGTTGTCTTTGGTCTTTCTTCCTCTTTTCTATCACAATGGATTAATGGCGCTGCTGTTTATTCCGCTTATTGTTTTAATATCAAGAAATAACGGAGTGCTGACAAAAATATTTTCATTAAAACCGTTAGAATACCTTGGAGAGGCAAGCTATGCAGTGTATATTACCCATATTCCTGTTTTATATATTTTGAGAGAGGTTTTAAGAAAATATCAACTTGATATTGACAGCATGTTTGCAATTTATATGGTAATTCTTATCATGACTTCAGTGCTGTTTTATCAGTTTATTGAAAAGCCGTCAAGAGATTATCTTAAAAAAATAAAAATTAGCTGAGAATATTTATTTTTGTGTAATTTAAAACACTCAAAATGATCGAAAATAAACGTTGTTCCCAAAGAAATAGCATCGAAAAGAAAGTTTCATTGCTTATGGGAAGTGTTTACATATTAATAACTTCTAACAAGGCAATATGTTATTTAATTCTATAGGATTTCTTATTTTTTTACCGATCGTATTCTGTCTTTATTGGTTTGTTTTCAATAAAAAGTTTCAACAACAGAATAGATTGTTGCTTTTGGCAAGTTTTTATTTCTATGCTTGTTGGGACTGGAGATTCCTTTTCTTACTCATGTTTTCAATTGGGCTGGATTACTTTTCAGGGATTAAGATTGAGAACAGTAAAAATAAAAATGAAGCTAAATTCTGGCTTACTTTAAGTATTGTGATCAATCTGGGTTTTCTTGGATTTTTTAAATATTACAACTTCTTTGTAGGAAGTTTTGCAGAACTTCTTAACGGGTTCGGATTCAAAGCGAATGTCTGGCTTCTTAAAGTTATTCTGCCGGTGGGGATTTCCTTTTATACATTTCATGGGCTTTCTTATGTCATAGATGTATACAAAAAAAGAATTAAGGCAGAACGGGATTTTACAGACTATGCTGTTTTTGTCAGTTATTTTCCTTTGCTTGTGGCTGGTCCTATAGAACGAGCAACCCACTTATTGCCTCAGATCCAAAAAAAGAGAGTATTCAATTATGAGCAGGCTGCTGATGGGATGCGCCAGATTCTTTGGGGATTTTTCAAGAAAATGGTGATTGCGGATAACTGTGCACCTTTGGTCAATGAAATCTTTACTAATTACCAGACGGAAAGCCCGGGAACTCTTGCGATTGGAGCCGTATTGTTTGCTTTTCAGATCTATGGTGATTTTTCCGGGTATTCGGATATTGCTTTAGGGGTTTCCAGATTGTTTGGTATTGAGCTTCTTAAAAATTTTGCATTTCCGTACTTCTCAAGAGATATTGCAGAATTCTGGAGAAGATGGCATATTTCACTTTCATCATGGTTCAGAGATTATCTTTACATTCCATTAGGGGGAAGTAAAGGAGGGCTTCCCATGAAAATCAGGAATACATTTATTATTTTCCTCGTTTCCGGATTCTGGCATGGTGCTAATTGGACATTTATTATTTGGGGCGGGCTGAATGCTCTGTATTTTATGCCACTTTTGCTTACCAATAAAAATCGTCAGAATCTTGAAGTTGCAGCACAGGGTAAACTATTACCATCTTTTAAGGAAAGTCTTCAGATGTTTATTACTTTTATGGCGACCTGTATTGCCTGGGTTTTTTTCAGGGCAGCCACCGTTAGTCAGGCATTTGAATATATAAAAAGAATTTGTAGTAAGGATCTGTTCACTATACCCCATCCATTGCCTGTAAAAATAATAGCATTGGTGGGATGTATGCTTCTGGTAGAATGGATCAATAGGGAGAAGTTTCACGGACTGGAAATAAAGAGGTTCAGCCCGTGGATAAGACGTTCGTTTTATGTGGTAATCATTTATATTATTCTCCGCTACGCTAACTTCGGGAATAATGAATTCATTTATTTTCAGTTTTAGGATGAAAAAGTTTTTAATAAAAATACTACCTTATTGTATTGCAGTAGCGATTATATTTGCTGTATTGGGAAGCTTTGCTGACGGAAATACAGATGACAATTATATGCATTTTGCGGTCAAAAAACCGCAGAATATTATTTTAGGGGATTCCAGAGGATCACAGAGTGTGGTGCCGGGAGTTTTGAAAAATAAGTTTTCCAGGGAATTTGATAACTTTTCTTTGAATATTGTTCAGTCGCCATACGGGCAGGTGTATTTTTCGGCGTTAAAAAGGAAGTTAGATCCTGAAACTAAAGATGGAGTTTTCATTTTGACTGTCAATCCATGGAGTTTATCATTGGATAAAAACGTGAGGAACTTCAAGGAATATCCGGAATATCATTCGCCTTTAAATGACGTATACACATACGATCGGGCTCCGAATTATGAATACCTTTTAAAGCATTATACGAGAAGCTGGTTTAAAATCTATACCGAAAGGGAAGCTGCAGTTGGGAAATCAAATTCATTCCTTCATGAAGACGGGTGGATGGAAATTAATGTGGATATGAATCAGGATTCTGTTCAGGCCAGAACCAGGCAGAAGGTTATATTTTATGAGAAAATTGCAAATCAGGTTGAATTATCAAATGACCGTCTGAGAGCTTTTGACGAGATCATTAATTACCTGAGGACCAAAGGAACGGTTTATCTTGTCCGGATTCCTACCTCCAGAAATATTATGGCTATTGAAAATAAAAAATATCCACATTTTAATAAATTATTACAGGATATTTCTCACAAACAGAATGTGAAATTTTTTGATTTTTCCAATAATACTGATGATTACAGATATACTGACGGGAACCATATGTATAAAGAATCAGGTAAGATTTTTACTTCCAGACTTGCAGACTCTATTCGGGCAGGGAAGACCCTAAAATAAACTGTTTCTAAAATTGATATTGTAAACTCCGGAACGTATACTCTGATAGTCTGATATAAGGTTTTTTAGAATCATGCCCCACTTTTTAGGTGCCGGAGCATTGGCAATCTGGAAACTTCTGTAGATTCTGTTGATATGAAGTTTTATATGATCTGGAATTGTTTTTTCATTTTTAGCCCAATCATCTACTTCTTTCCATAAGAGAATTCTGGTCGTTGCAGGATTTATTTTTTTAGCATCTACCATAGTGATTCTGTTGTTTTCATGTACCCCTCTCATCGCCACAGCCTTATCCAGTATTCCCGGATGCAGATCAAGATAAAAGGAGAGGCGAAATAAAAATTCCGTATCCTGATGAAGCCTTAAGCTGGATTTAAATAATGGATTCATTTTTTGAATCAGCGCATCTTTCCTTATTGTTAAAGCATCAATACTAAATAATCCAAAAGCTCCCAACATAAAAATTTGACCTGGAAAAACCTCTTTTGGATTGTGTTTTTTGTAAACGGTAGTCAGTTTATCTCCAAATACGGGATAATATTGTTCTCTTGCTTTCTCTGAATAATAATGAACCCCCAGAGCGCCGTAAACTCCTTCTACCTCAGATTTTTTAAATAATTCTTTTTCTGCATCAAACCTGTTGGGAAGATAGTAATCATCTGCATCCAAAAAAGCAATGAAATCTCCTGTAGATTTTTCTATTCCCAGATTTCGGGTAGGGCCGGCTCCATGATTTCCTTTGTCGGGATGCTGATACAATTTTACTCTGTTGTATTTTTCAACAAGCTGCTCACATATCTGTAAAGCATTGTCAGGAGATTGGTCTTCAATCAGGATCACTTCATGCACTTCATCAAATTGAAGAGCAGACTCTACTGCTTGAGTTACGAATTTTTCGGCATTATAAACAGGGATTATTACTGAAATTTTCATTTTTACTAATTGTCCTTTTTGATCATTTGTGAATTTAGCGCAAGATAATCAAATATAAAGACTTGTGGCTTAAGAATCAATTTTGTTTTAAATATAAAGTAATAATCATATTAAAGAGCCTCTGAAGTTAATATTATAAAGACCAGATCTGATGCTTTTATAATCTGTAACCAGATATTTGGCAATCATCCCCCATTTCTTTAATGTGGGAGCTTTGGCAATTTCAAAACTTCTGCGCATTCTTTTGATATGTATTTTTGTTTCCCTGGGAATTGCATTTTCAGTTTGTGACCACTGATCAACTTCCTTCCAAAGCAGTGCCCTTGAGAAGGCAGGGTCAATTACACGCATATCTACTTTAGTGATCCTGTTATTTTCATGTACCCCTCTCATGGCAACGGCTTTGTCTATGCTTCCGGGATAAAGATCAAGATAATAGGACAGGCGGAAAAGAAATTCGGTGTCCTCATGAAGCCGCAAATGGCTTTTGAACAAAGTTTTCATTTTTTTCATTAAGGATTCTCTGCGTATTGTTAGTGTATCAATACTGAAAAGACCGAAACTCCCCAGCATATGAAGCTGGCCAGGAAAAACATCTTTTGCCTTATACTTTTTATAAACGGTGGTCAGGCGATCTCCATATAGCGGATAGTATTGTTGTTTAGCTTTTTCAGAATAATAATGAACACCAAGAGCTCCGTACACTCCTTCAACCTTTGGATTTTTGAACAATTCCCTTTCTGCATCAAATCGATTGGGCAGGAAATAATCGTCTGCATCAAGAAAGGCTACAAAATCTCCGGTTGCTTTTTCTATTCCCAGGTTTCTGCTTGAGCTAGCACCGTGATTTTCTTTATCCGGGTGTTGATAAAGTTTTACTCTATCATGCTTTTCAGCTAGTTGCTGACATATTTGTAATGCGTTATCCGGTGATTTATCTTCAATCAGAATGATTTCAATTACTTCATCGAATTGAAGAACAGATTCAACTGCCTGATAAATAAATTTCTCTGCATTATACACGGGAATAATTACTGATATCCTCATTTCCATTTCTCCTTTGTCAATAAATTAGAATTATTTTGTGTTTTACTAAGTACCTTTTGAAAAACGAAATTTAAGCTTTTAATTTTAGTTTCACAATTATAAATTTCCTTTTATTGTGAAATATTCATTAATATATTTTATGCCTTCATTTTTAGTTTTAAATACTTCGTTATCTTTTTTTCTACAAAATGGTAAAGGAATGCGGCCAGTGCAATGACAACAATTATTTTTAGGATAAAATAGGGAATGTTGAGGTATCCGTCAACTTTAAACCTTCTGAAAAGGATTTCAACGAAAGGGTGGGAAAGGTATAAGGAGTAGGAGATATCCCCTAAAAAGACCAAAAAACGATTTCCCTTGAAGTGGAAAGTATAATCAAAAAGCAAAAATGAAAATACAAATAATGAGACAATCAATAGACTGATAAAAGTACCTGAAGGGATACTATTGAATAACAACAGCAGGAAAGAGATAATTCCTGTTGCAGAAATGAGAATAGCCCATTTCTTATGGATTGTTACCTTGCTCAGTAGCAATGCAAATAATATTCCTACTACAAAATATAGATTTAACGGGCTTGTAACCATTTGAAAGTATGCGCTATCAGGCGGATTAAGGACTCCCGCAATGTAAGAGATAATAAAAAAGGCGACAATGAATATATATCTTCTTGCGTAGAACAATAATGAAATTCCGAATATCAGATAGAAGAACATTTCATAATTGAGTGACCAGCCAAGATATAATACCGGAAAAGTATTTTTTTGTGGAAGGAAGAGAATAGAGTGAATGAGTCGGTTTAATCCATCCCCGTGCATGTAACTCATAAGAGATCTTCCAAGAATGATCCATGCAAAGGTCAGTAAAAAATATAACGGTATTATTCTTATAATCCTCCTTTTGAAGAATAAAATAATTTCTTTTAATGTATTGACACTGAAGTCTTTTTTTTGGGTAGTAAAAGCCATGATGAATCCACTGATTACAAAAAAAATATTAACCCCAATACTGCCTTTACTGAATAAAATATCACCAAGGCGAAGATTCTGGAAATTAATATAATCCGCGAAGTGAAAGCAGCATACCAATAATGCTGATATTCCTCTTAGTATTTGAAGGTTATTGAGCTTCATGAGTGAGAATACGTAAAGCGGTATTTGGTCCTTAGGATATCAGAATTTTTAAGAGCGGCTACCAATATGCCTACCATCTTTGAAATTCCTTTTTTTTCTGAAAGTTCAAAGGCCTTTTTCTGTAAATAGATATGCCGGGAAACATCTTTTTCCAAAGGTAAAGGTTTTGACCATTCATATAAAGAAGTCCAGAAAAGGTGTTGTCTTTGGTTGTATTGTGGTGAGTATCTTGCAATCTTTGTTATCCTGTTGTCATCATGTATTCCTCTCATCGCAACTGCCTGATCTATGATACCGGATTTTAAATGACAATGATAGGAGAGTTTAATAATAAAATCTGAATCCTGATGTACACGTAAAATATTATTAAACCTCAAATTGGATTGTTCAAGAGCAGACTTTCTTACCGTTAATGCATTCAGGTGAAAAAATGAACCGAAAGTTTTCGGTGTAAGCCCCAGAAGTCCTCTGAATACTTCTTTCCCTTCTGCTGGATATTGTACAGTAGTTAATGTACTGTCACTAAATTTAGACTGGAATTCCAGTTTCCCTTTTTCGGTAAGATACTCAATGCCTATAGCGCTAAATACTCCATCTATTTTAGGATCGTTTAATAGTGTTTTTTCGGCATCAAATCTATTGGGAAGGTAGTAATCATCTGCGTCCAAAAAAGTAATGAAATTCCCGGTAGCCTTTTCAATCCCCAGATTTCTTGAAGCTGCTGCCCCATGATTTTCTTTATCCGGATGCTGAAAAAGAAGAACCCTTGAGTTTTCATCAGCTAATTTTTTGCAAATTTCCAGTGACTGATCAATGGATTTATCTTCAACTAAAATAATTTCTTTAACTTCTTCAAATTGTAAAGCTGATTGTACTGATTTTTCTAAAAACTCAGCAGCGTTATATACCGGGATGATGACAGAAATATCAAGCATTATAGTACAGATTTATTATTATGAGCCCAAAGAGCAAGTTGCAGCAAATTCCAGTGTTTATGATCTTTGTTTAGAAATTTCTGCGTAGCATCAAAATCAATATAACCGAAAACTTTTTGATTCGGATCTTTAAGCAGATCGTTGGAAAGTCTTATAAGATTGTCTTCTTCAAACCAGCTTTTAACACTGATTCCAAAACCTTGTTTTCGACGGCCTCTGATTGTATCTGTCCAATAAGATCCCATAGATTCGCGAAGAATGATTTTATCGTTTTCATTTGTAAGTTTAAGCTGATCCGGAAGTTGAATGCAAAATTCTGCAAAATCAATATCCAGAAAAGGAGTTCTTACTTCTAACGAGTTGGCCATGGCCATTCTGTCTGATTTTACCATCATATTTCCGGGAACATAATTCTCCAGATCAACCCTCATAATGTCGTTTAACGAATCGGGATCAGGGGTAAAACTGTAACCTTGCTGATAATTTGTTGAACATCCCAACATCATACGTTCATCCTTATTGAAATCATTTCTCACTGAATTCAAATGGAAATCAAGGATGGAATCATATTTTAAATTTTGTTGGGTAACGAAAGAAACCGTTTTTGCTCTTTTATAAAGATTAAGCCCGAACCTTGCAATAATATTTTTATAACTGAAATGATTTTTCATCATATTTTCCACGGTATAAAAATGATATCCGCCGAATAGCTCATCTCCAACATCTCCGGAAAGGGCTACGGTAAGATTTTTCCTTGCATTTTTACAGATTTCATAATGAGGAAGGTAAGAGGTATCTGCAAAAGGTTCGTCAAAGAAAGGAGAAACATGTAATAATGATTCAGCCAGATCCTTTTTCTGCTCGTGGACTTCTATATGATTTGTTTTGTATTTATCGGCAATCTCTTTAGCATATTTGAGCTCACTGTCTTTGTGGTCATAGCCAAAACTGATCGTGGTCTGATGAGGTAAGAATTCATCCACCAAAGCAACCACAGATGATGAATCTAAACCGCCACTGAGAAAGCTTCCTACCTGCACATCTGCAATAAGTTGCTTTTTAACGGCATTTTTCAGAAGATACATAAATTCTTCTTTGGCATCGGAAAGACTGATTACCCTGTCTTTTGCCGGTAAACTGTAGTAGCGTGAGACATTTACTTTACCTTCTTTCCAGATCAATTGGTGGGCGGGTGGTAAAGTATGTATATTGCTGTAAATACTCTGATAAGTACTTACATATCCATATTGAAGGTAGTTGGATATCGCTTCAGGGTTTACTGCCGGCCGGATTAACCCGGAAGCCAGAATAGCTTTGATTTCTGAAGCAAAAATAAACTCATTATTATTTCCTATGGCATAATAGAATGGTTTTTCCCCAAAACGATCTCTTGCGCAGAATAATTGCTGTTTACGATCATCCCAGAGGGCAAAAGCAAACATTCCCGGAAGGTCATGGATGAGGTTTTCCTGTTTTCTCTGATACATGGCAAGAATAACCTCCGTATCTGAATCTCCGTGATAAGGATATTCCGCATATTGTCTTTTGAGGTCCTGGTATCCGTAGATTTCTCCATTAAGGACAATACATTCATTTTTTGTATTAGAGAACATAGGCTGTTTCCCATTTTCAGAAAGGTCTATAATGGAAAGCCTGCGATGGCCTAATGCAGCATTGTCATAGAATTCAAAGTCTGAAGAATCAGGGCCACGATGGATCAGGGAATCTGTCATTTTTTTGATTTCCGCCTGATAATTTCTTGCGTTGTTACTTATAATTCCTGCTATTCCGCACATATGCTTTTATTTTTCATCATTAATTTTCTCATTTTGTATAGGCTAATTTACGATAGATTAAGGAAAGTAGGGCCTGTTTGAATCAGTTGATTGCGTAAATCGGTCAACCTTCCTCCTTCGTGGGAAATTTTTTTGTATTTTTTAGATAGCTGTTTATATTGACTGAAATTGCCCGTCAGAAAATTTTTGAGCATGCTTTGTTTAAGTGCTTTCTTTTCCAGGTTCAATCCATTGGGTAAATTGGGGTTCATGGCATTCACTTCTACCCGCACATTTTCAAATTTTGTAAAATCTATTTTGTGTAAAGATTGTACTCCATCATGTACGACTTTACTGCCCGGAACAAGCAGTACTTTCTTTTGGTGAAAATGAATACGGTTTACATACTCATCATCTTCTCCGTAATGGAAAAAATAAGGATTAAACCCACCCACGGTTTCTATTGTTTTTCTGGGAAGCAACCAATGGGCAGCATTAACGAAATGAATTTCATAATAAGGTTTCAGTGTCTGAAAATACAGGTCCGAAATCAGTCTTGTCTTTTCATAGTTTTTGGCAATATACTGGTCTAAAAAAATATCCAGAAATTTTTCTGAACCATCTATATGAAAAGGGCTGATGATTCCAATTTCATCTTTTTCGGGATGCTGGGCATAGATATCAAGCATTTTTTCCAGGCTGTCTTCGTAGAGCCAGGCATCCTGATTCATCAGGTAGAAGAATTCCGCGCCATTTTTATATGCTTTTTCAATTCCTATATTATTGGCTTTCCCGAATCCTAAATTGCTTTCAGACTGGATAAAACTCACTTCAGGAAATTCATTTTTGATATATTCCTGTGTCCCGTCAGTAGAACCATTATCAATCACAATGCATTGTACCGGAACTGAAGATTTTCTTAAGCTGGTAAAGCATCTTTCAGCCCATTTCATGGCATTGTAAGTAACAATAATAATATGAACGTCAGGCATTGTAAAAAGTTTAATTGTATAGGGTTAAATTATCTTGTAAAAGTATATTTTATCGTTTTTAACAGTTGTTTGATCGCTGTACCTGTATTTCCGGAAATACTAAGGCGTTCAAAAATTGTCGCGTAGAGCTTTCCGTTGAATAGGGGAGAAACAAACTCCTTTTCATAATAATACTTGTTGATAAGCTGATCCAGTGTACTTAAAATTTGCTGATCTGCCCTTTTATCACTATTGATTCGTTTGATATTCTTAAAAAGATCAATAGAAGTACGGTATTGCTTTTCAGTCTCTAATGAGCTGAAAACACCTCCACTGTGAAGCCTGTAGACGCCTACAATTTTATTAAAGCTTCTTCCTTTTCCAAATTCCAGGGCATGATAAAAATAATACAGGTCTCTGTAATTGGGATAAACATCTATCCATTTACTATCAATACAGTCTTTTCTGATCAGATAAGTAAAGGTTTGGGTAGGACGCTGTACAAAAAAGCTGTCCTGTGTATAATCAATATACTCCTTTCCTTGAAACATATGATCTTTTCCGTCCTCTGTCAATGTATTTTCATCCTGATGAAACAGTAAATTTCTGGCAGTCACCATAACATATTCCCGGTTTTTTTCAAGAAAATCATATTGAAACTGTAATTTTTCATGATCAGTCCAGTAGTCATCACCTTCACAGTAGGCTACATATTTTCCTTTTGCCTGTGCAAATGCAAATCTTTGGTTTTCAACAAATCCGATGTTGGTCTTATGATTAAAATATCGGATAATGTCGGGATACTGAGCAGCATATTCGGCAATAACACGATCAGATTCATCTGGCGAGTTGTCATTGCAAATGATCAGTTCAAACGGAAAGTTTGTTTTTTGGGAAAGCACACCTTCAATCGCCTCCTTGAGATAAGGCGCGTGATTATAAGTGAGCATGATGACTGATATTTCTGGCTTCATTGGTTAGTAATGAAATCTGTTAATAGAGGGAACGATATCCTGAGGTTTCAAATTTATTAATTCCTGAGGATTATTTTTAAGATCCTGATAGGTATAAGGAATAAACTTTCTGAAAAAACAGGTGTCCAGCTCCACATTTATGGGTAAGTTATACTTTTTTTGAACAATTCCGAGGCCATTATCTGTGTCACAAACAAAGACACCCGGATTTTGTAGATGTTTTTTAGTGTATACACCACAAACACTGTTGGTGCCAATCTCAAGATACCTTTTAAGATTACCCTTTTGTATTATACTGTTAATAAGACGGAGTTTGTTCATTTGTGTAAATTTGGATTACTATTTCATCATTGAAATTATTGCGATATATTGAGAAAAGCAGTTCCTTTATTTTTAATGATGGACCTGGAGTTTATGATTTCATTAAATCTGGCCTTTTGATACTGGTATTCTTTCAAAGTATCAGAAGCAGCAGAAAATTGCAGTTTGAGAGCTTGCTTTATCATTTTAGGGATAAAATCTCTGTTGAGTACTTTCGAGTCGAAAGGAAGTGCCGGATCCAGATATCGTTGTTCCCTTTGTACTCTCAGGGCATTAATATGACTGGTTTTCTGGAAATCCTGTTTGCCGTCATGTACCACTTTGCTTGCCGGACATACAATGATTTTCTTCCTGAAAAATGAAATACGCTGTACATATTCATAATCTTCAGAATAATGAAAAAAATAAGGATTAAAGCCCCCGATTTCTTCAATCGTCGCTTTGGGAAGCAGCCAGTGGGCGGCATTCACAAAGTCTATATCATAATAATCTTTCAGGGTACCATTAAAGCTGTCTGAAAATATTCTGTTGGTCTGGGTGTTTCTTGCCAGATACCGTTCGAAAAAGATATCGAGCTTTTTCTCGCTACCGTCCATGTGTATTGGGCTTAAAATTCCAAGCTCGCTTTTATCGGGGTATGCGTCGTAGACATCCAATAGTTTCCGGAAACTGTCCGGGTAAATCCATGCGTCCTGATTCATCAGGTAGAAGAAATCTGCTCCTTCTTTATAAGCTTTTTCTATCCCGGCATTGTTCGCTTTTCCAAAACCCAGATTTTGTGGGGATTGAATAAAATCGACTTCGGGAAAGTGTTTTTTGATATATTCCTGAGTGCCATCTGTTGATCCGTTATCTACTACTATACATTGTACGGGAACAGAAGAGGTTCTTAAACTTGAAAAACATCTTTCTGCCCATTTCATGGCATTATAGGTAACAATAATCACATGAATAGTCGTCATCTTAAATATACTTTCGGGTTAACGTTTCCAGATATTTTTCAGGACTCATCCCTGAGAAAAAGGCGTGAATTTCTTTTTCAAAATCGACTTTGTAGAAGTCACCTTCATTTACCTCTGAATAACAGGCTTTTTGATGGGTTTCATTTTCAATAGCGCCGATAATTTCTTTTAAATCAAAATTATAAGGAAAAGAAAAATTGATCACTTTATTAGGAAGATGCAGGCAATAAGATTCTAAAAATTTAGAAATATCCTCTATATCCAACAATAACCTTCGGGCTTTGGTATGCACAGTAAACTGGTTTGAATGCGCAATCTGATTTTTAAGAAAATTGAATAAAGTATTAGGATTTCCTCCGTTTCCTACAATATTTCCAATTCTTAAAATTAAATAATGATCAATATTATTCTTTATATACTCCTCTATATTCTTCTTGTAAATAACATAAGGACTATTTTGTTTGGATTGGTCATGAATACTTAATGTAGAAAAATAGATGATTTTTTTTTCTCTATGTTGCTCATATGTAGTTTTTAGAAGAGAAAACTCTCTTTCGAATTCGGAATCTTTGGTTTCCAGAGAGTTTGAAACACCCGAAGCAAAGAATACATAATCCTTTGAATCAATTCCTGTTAATGAGTTCGCAATAAGTCCGTTTCCTATAATCATATTTTATTAAACGATTTTAGATAAATTTTAATTCTTTGTGTTCTGTTTTTTATTGATACTTCTTGCGTACCTTATATAGTTATAATATTTTTTTATGATTTCCCGATGATCATTAAAATTAAGTTTTTTGGGATAAAATTTTAATGTTAGAAATATGTTTTTTTGACTAACAGGATAATATTCAAAAAAATTATACAAAAAGCCTAAAAATATTTTCTTTTCAGTTTCTGGATCTATTTCTTTTTGAAAATCAGATCCTATACTTTCCCTTACTTTGATATTGGCATCCAGCCAGTTTTTATCCAGCTTTCCACCAGAGAAATGTTGAATCAGGATATCATCAACTACATAATTCTGATGTTTTTTAGAAACTCTTAAACTAAAATCAAGATCGTAGCCGTGAAAGCCTTTCAATAGTTCCTCGTTGAATTTAAATTGATTAAAATTTTCTTTTTTAATTCCTAAAAAAACTCCGTCAACGGCAAAAACTTTATTTCTGTTTTCCTTAGTTGTTTGAATTGGGAAATATTGTGTGTCCTCTTTATTTCCCTGTAAAATATTTACAAAATTATACTTCTCTGCAACAGTCCAGCTTGATGGCGCAGAAGGGACATAAGATGATCCTGCTAGTCCTATAATCCCAGTGTTTTTCTGACTTAAATGATTGATGAGCTTATTTCCCCAATCTTCATTTTTGAATAAAATGTCTTCATGGATAAAAAGCAAATAATCAAAATTAGCTTTTCCTGCACCTTTGTTATAAGCTTCACAGATTCCCATTAATCCCGGATTGTCAATTTTTATAATTTCATAAGGCACACCAATAGTTTCTTCAATATTTTTCTCGAGTGCAGAAAAGTAATGGGGAAGGTATGATGAAATAATAATCGAAATCATTTAATTAATTTATAAGACCATCAATAATTTGGAAAATCTCGGATGTAAGCTTGCCTTCAGAATATTCGTTTTCCAGCCTGTTCTGAATTTTCAACCCATAATTTTCTCTTAATTCGTTGTTTTGTAAAAGTTTTACTATTTCTGAAGCCATTATATCAAGGTCAAGATAAGGCGCTAAAACGCCGAAACCGTTTTCAAGAAATTCTACAGCGCCCCCACTATTTTCAAATGCAACGATTGGTTTCTTCAACTTAGCGGCAGTAAGCATCACCAATGGAAATGGATCCTCTCTGGATAAGAGTAGAAAAATATCAAATATATTTATATAATCATTGGGAAACTTGTTGTGATCCACATAAATGATTTTATCCAAAACCCCCAACTTCTCAGCATCTAATTTTGAACATTTTACCGGACCGATGCTTGAAGAACCTCCAAGATTAATAAACTTAAAATTAATATCTGTTTTATCTGCAATTTTTTTGACAAGAAGCGGAACTAAATCTGTTCCCTTTCTTAATTCCTGAGAACTTGCTATTCCCATAATAATGTCAGATTCCGGGATGTTGAGTTCTTTTTTTATTTGAATCTGATTTTTTTGAATCTCAATTTTTTCATCAACAAACGAATGGATAGCCTTTACTTTTTTAGGATCTGCTTTGTATCTATTGATAAGATTATTTGCTACAGCATTAGACCCTGCAATAATCATCGAAACGTTTGATATGTTTTCTACAATAAAATCCGGTGAATAGGCACTTTCAATCCCAAAAGTAAGCTCATGGATTGCTACAACGGTAGGAATGTTCTTTTTATAAAAAGGTATCGTCCAGATTAATGTTTCAGCAGTGTTTGCATAAACAAGATCGTAGTTATTTTGAAGAAGTCTCCCTGTTATTTTTTCAATTTGTTCTTCTCTGCTTTCTGTTTTTGGAAAAAAAGCATTTTGGATTTTTTTGAAGTTTCGGTTTACAAAAGGTAAAGACTGGTTGTAATAGTTGGCAACCATAATCTTACTATCAGAAAGTTTGGCAAAGTCTTCATACAGCTGACCTGGCCTTAATAATAAGACATCAATTTTGTAGTTTTTTCTTTCTTGTCTAAGTTTTTTCAAGACACTTAAAACAAGAATTGGAGCTCCTGATAAGGATGCTTCATGGGATATTAATAATATTTTTTTTGTTTCACTCATTTTGCAAAGATTCTGATATTAAATTTTGACTGTTTTTCATAATAGTATTTGATGGAATAGACTTGTGTATTACACATCCTGCACCAATGATACAATTGTCGCCGATCTCAACACCTTTTAATATAACAGCATTGCTTCCAACCCAGCAGTTTTTTCCAATTTTTATTGCCCCTGTTTTAAATGCTGTCTTATCAACAAAAAAATCAGGATTAAATCCATATTTGTGATTATGATCGTATAATTTTACTCCTTCTCCAAATATTGTGTTGTCTCCAATAGTAATTGTATCAATACAGTTTATAGACGAGTAATTGTTAAAGAAAACTCCGTTTCCAATAATGAGATTTGCCCCCGGAAGAACTGAAATACGACAATAGTCCCTTACAAAAAAGGTTTCACCAATCGTAATATTTCCAAATTCACCTTCATTTCCTTTAAAAATATGTACATCCTGAGGTGCGAAAGTATGATGAATATTAATATTAGGTAATGCTGTAAAACGCCACCACATCTTCTGTTTCTCTTGTTTCTGAAGATCAAATATAAGAGAAGTTATTTTTTTATTGATGTAATTTTTTATTTTTTGGAACATTGAAATCGATTTATTTCTTTAGCCTCATTTTTTTTAAAAGCTTGATATTTAACATTTTTAAAAGATAACTAAAAGATGTTATACTTTCGAGATAGTTATAATCTTTAACTTTTATCTCTAAAGATCTTTTTTCGTCGAAAGGTCTTAAAAGTGCTTTTTGAAAATTAGTATATTGTACTTTCAGATTATCAGAAACTTCTTTAGCACTTTTAAAATGGTGCAATAAAAATTTTAGAGAAAACATTGTGTTTATAATCTGATCTACTGTGTTTTGTGTACTCCATATACCGCTTCCGACTCTGTATACAGCCATTTCTTCAGGGAAATATTTTATAAGACCATAAGATGCATTCAATAAATGCAAAGGATAATCTCCGATCGGAGAATATTTCATCCATTCAGGAAGTTTCTCAAAATTTTTTCTAAATAAAACGGAAACAGTAATAATGAAATTTTCTTTTGATAAATCTTCTAATGTGTATGTTTTTTCTTCGTTTGGATTAGAGTATGTGAATTTTTCTTCTTTCGTGGTTAGCTCTTTAATCTTATGAAAACTAAGACTATATTCAGGATTTCTTTCTAGAAAGTCAACTTGTTTTTGAAGTTTTAGAGGATTGATCCAATAATCGTCACCTTCACAAATTGCAATATATTTTCCGGAACAGTTTTCATAAATCGTATTTTGATTATCTATGGCTCCAATATTATTAGGGTGAAGTAAAAGTTTAAATTTTCCAGGATATAGATTTTGATAGCCAAGTAATATTTCTCGGGAATTATCTTTTGAGCAGTCTTCGCCTACAACAATATCATAATTGAAATTTGTTTTTTGCTCTAATAAACTATCAAGACAATCTTTTAAAAATTGTGCGTGATTATATACCATTACAAATATACTTACAGTAGGATTTTTAAGTTCACAAAGCTGTAACGACATTTTAATATCATCAGAGTTCTCCTCAATAACTACAAAATTATTTCTTTTATAAGATTTTACGGCGGCAATATTTTCTGGCTTTACATGTAGATTTATTTCAGAAAGTTTCAATACTTCCTTGGCATAATAAAGTATTTGATATGTTGCTAATTGAGAAATTCCTTTCCCCCAAAAGTTTTTATTACCTATGAAAATATGAAATTCAGCAGTAGTATTTTCAATATTTGTAAGCTGTACATTTCCTACATATTGGTTATCGCATAAAATGGCAAATCTTTTACTTTTTTCGTCCTTTAGAATCCGATCAATCCACTCTGATTCTATTTCCTGAGTAATTTCTCTATCGGGACGGGAACCTGTAAATTTCCAAACTTCAGGATCGTTTCTCCAATGATATGAAGTAAGAGCATCTTCTTTTACAAGAGGTCTTATTAAAACATTATACATATTCTAAAATTTTTTTCATATCATTAACGGAATATCTTTGGTCTACGGGTATTGCAATAATCTCCTTTGTTAAAGCGTAAGAGTTATGCTCTTCGCGGCTCCACTCCAGAACATTGGGCCAGTAAGTAGCACAATAGATACGATTACTGATAAGCTTTTGTCTGAGTTTTGTATCAAGCGTTCTAAAGGGATATACCATAGGGACGCATTTTTCGTCGAGGTCAATTGGCAAAAGATTCTTTTCTTTTAGTATTTCATGTAAGAACAGAAAATTTTCTTTCCTTTTTTTCCTGATATATTCAAAATCTATCCCGGATAGAATTTTTTTAGTAAGCGTTGATATTGCTTTTATAGACTGATTTTCTATAGAATTATCATTTTCCGTGAAATCATTATACCCTTCCTCGGCAGAGAGGTCTATCCTTTTTAAGAGATGGCTCATTCTATCGTAGCTTACATCTTTTTCAAGAACTAAATCGAGCTGTTTGTCGGTATATAAATAGCCTCCATCTGCGACTCCAAAAAACTTTCTTGGAGAATAAAATGTATCAATACCTTGTATTACAGGCGAAAAAAAAGCTTGGGCATTATCTAAAATCAAATTTTTGGTTATTTTTTCTGCTAATTTTTCAATAAACTTTTCTTTGATTCCAAAGTAGTTCGTGTATAAAAAAGCTTCCGAATCTTTTATGGAAGAATAATCAAAAAGTGGTTCTAAATTAAAATCTATATCATAGAACTCATATGAAATATTTAATTTCTTAATTGGTTGTAAAAGTACATCACATGTATAGTATGGAATATAAATTTTTGTGTAAGCTTTTACTCTAAGAATATATTCCAAACAATTTCTCGCTGAATTTAATTCTATAGCGTCTTCTCCAAAATAACATGTTTTGTTATTTGGAAGTTCAAGCTCAAAATAACCACCTATTGCTTTTGTATCCATTTATATTAATTCAAGCTGGTTTAACATATCTTTTATTTCTTCTATAGAATTGAACATTAAAATATCAATAATAGATAACCAAGGTACAAAATCATGATTAAATTGTAGATAATCCACTTTTTGAGTCTTTAAAAAAAGTAAATTGATATCATGTTTGTTAAAATATTCTTTAGTATACAATTCTTGTCCTCCAATGGGATTGATATAAGTGACCGCATTTTCTTTTTTACAAATATCAATAAGTCTTTCTTCTCTGGACAATTCTACATTATGATAGATTTCAGATGTCTTTTCAATTTTTGTAGTAATACCAAGATAATTGCAGGTTTCTACAAGACTCAGATAAATTAAATCACTTATTTTGTCATAATCATCAAAAGATTTTTTTAAAATTGAAATGACAATATCATAGTTTGGAGCTTTTTTATAAGCCAACTCAAGTGTTTTGAAAAATTTATCTTTCCATTTAATAAAAAGAACCTTATTAATTTCTATTTCATTGATTTTTTTAAATGAACTTGCGTCTTTCAACGGGATAGAAAATAAATGACTTTTTCCGTTAAGAAGAATGTTATTTCTATTGATCCAGCCTTGTTTTATATAATTTACATCATCATAGATAATAAATTTATCAACAGCATTGATGAGTTGAAAATATCCAATATAAGGCATGAAATATGGTTGCATGACAGCGATTCTCATACTAATCGTTGTTTTGTATTCTCAGCATTAATCTGGCAATTAATTCTATTTCTTCAAATGTTAGATCATAATAAAAAGGAAGGCATAGAGCTCTTTTAGCAATGTCTTCAGTTATAGGAAGTTCCAGTTTTGGTAAGTAAGGTAATGCTGAAGCCAGACTCGGATAGAAATATCTTCTGGTAAAGATTTCCTGTTTATCCATTTCTGTTTTTAATTTTAAAAGTAATTCTTCACTTTCTAATATAATAGGATAATATGCATGATTATCATTAGCCTGAATGTGCCATGCAGGTTTAAAATGTTTTAATCCTTTAAGCTTTTTATCATAAAGTTCAGCCAAAGCCTTTCTTTTATCATGTATTTTAGAAATGTATTTCAAATTTACAAGCCCCATTGCAGCATGAAACTCAGAGTTTTTACCATTAAGACCTAATTCTGAAAAAGAATCAAACCCGGAAATTCCAAAGTTTCTGATAAAGGCTAGTTTTTTTAACAAATCGGGATCTTTTGTTATTACTAAACCGCCTTCAACGGTATGATAAAGCTTAGTAGCATGAAGGGAGCAGGTAGAAATATCACCGTATTCAAAAATTGATCTGCCATTTACTTCTACACCAAATGCGTGGGCTGCGTCATAAATAACTTTAAGATTGTGCTTTTTGGCAATAGCCTCTATTGTAACAACATCGCAAGGGTTTCCATATACATGAGTAGCAAGAATTGCACTAGTTTTTTCTGTAATTGCTTCTTCTATCTTTTTAGCATCAATGCATAAACTATTGGGGTCTATATCTACAAAAACGGGTGTGCATCCTTCCCAAACAATAGTGCTGGTGGTAGCAATAAAAGAAAATGGAGTAGTAATGACTTCACCTGAAATTTCCAATGCTTTTATGGCCATTTGAATCGCAATAGTACCATTCGTTACAAACAGTAGGTGATTAAGTTTTAAGTGATCTTTAAGCTCCATTTCCAGCTGGCTCGCTAAAGGCCCCATATTAGTAAGCCAGTTTCTTTTCCAGATACCGTCTAAATATTTTTGAAATTCTTCCTGTGGAGGAAGAAAAGGTTGTGTTACTGGAATCATAATAAATTTTTTAATGTAAAGTTATCATATTTTCACTGTCAAGTTCAAATGGTATCCATTGTTCTTTTTCCCCACTTACCGTAAACTCAATGATATTGTTAATTCGAAGATAGGGTGATTCTGTAGAAGCATCATATAAGCTGACATCTAAAATGTATTTTCCTAATGTGAAAAGTGGATTTTTAACAGTGATCTTATAAGTGATTGTTGTGCTTTGTCCTATACTTTCTTTGTGTTCTTTAATAGAAATTCCTGCAATTGGTTTCTGTTCTTTATCCTTGAATTCTAAATACAGCACAGGTAACTCCTCAACGGGTTTATTCATTTTGAATTCAAAAACGAGATTAAAATCCTGATGACGGTGTATTTCGTTATTCAAAAGATCTGTTTTTACAGAGCTTAATGCAAAAGTTTCATTATCATATACCTTGTTTTGGCTGTTGTTTGAAAACTTATTGTAATAAAGCTGTATCCCTTTTCCGATTTCTCTTCCCTGATACTCAACTTTGCCATGATCCATTAAAACTATCTCATTGCATATTCGAGATACCATTGGCATACTGTGAGAAACAAAGATAACAGCAGTATGAGGAAGCAATTCGTCAATTTTACTAAAGCACTTTAATATAAATCCCAGATCTCCCACGGCCAACACTTCATCAATAATTAAGACATCCGGTTCAAGATGGGCTGCAACAGCAAATCCCAAACGCACTTTCATACCTGAAGAATAGTTTTGTACTGGAGTATCTATAAATTCTCTAATCTCCGAAAAATCTATTATAGATTGTAATTTCTCTTCAACTTCTTTTTTAGTAAATCCTAAAATGGAAGCATTATTATAAATATTCTCCCTGCCTGTAAGAATGGGATTAAAACCAGCCCCTAATTCTATCAAGGCACCTATTTTTCCTTTCATTACAATTTGTCCTTTATCAGGAGTATATAAGCCATTGAGGACTTTTAAAAGAGTAGACTTCCCGGCGCCATTATGACCGATCAAGCCAATACATTCTCCTCTTCTGAGCTCAAAACTTACGTCATGCACAGCCCAAAATTCCTGAGGACGTAATTCTTTATTTATTGCTAAACCTAATGTACTGCGGATAATATCTGAAGCTCCATATTTAAGAGAGCTTTTCAGATTTTTACTGAATTTTTTAGATACATTTTGTACGGATACTAAAACCTCTTTGTCTTTTTTCATTATCCTGCGATTTTTTCAATAACTATTGGCATTGATTTTCGGAAAATAACCAAGCCTATTAATAAAACAATAAAGCTAACAGCCGTTAATATCATTGTAAACATGAATGACTGAGTTTCTACTCCTACCAATGTATTTCTGGTATCATTGATTATATACGTTAAAGGATTTAAATTGAATAAAAATTTAAAAATTCCTGATCTTGGCACGGCATAGACAACGGGTGTCAGATACATTAATAAAGGAATTCCTGTAATGAGAACCTTACTTATATCCGTGTAAATTAACCCTAAGGGGGTGATAATTAATCCTATAGCAAAAGCAAAGATGATTAAAGCTACCATATAAAAAGGAAAAAGCAGCAGACTCTCTGATGGTGTAACCTGATAAATTATCAAAATAGCAACAGCAGGGATCATTTTTATCATTAAATTAAAAAAGGTAGTGTACAATCCTTTCATTAATAGCGCTTCTTTTGGAAAATTGATTTTAGAAATGATCGCTTTTCCTGAATTTACCGAATTTATTGGGCTCTGTACAGCTTCAGCAAAAATATTCCAGATAGTGGTGCCTAAAATAACAAAAACAGGATAAGGTATTCCTCCTGGTATATTTACATTTACCACTCCCGAACCATTCAAAAATAACCAAATTAAAGAATTTATAATTACAGGAGCCAGTATCCAAAAGAACCCTAATAAAGACTGTCTATGTTGAGATTGTATATCTCTCTTAGTCATTTGGTAGGCCAAAAAATTGGATGATTTAATATCTCGAAAAATAGATTTGAGTTCTTGGAAAAAATGTGTTTTTTTATCAGATGTGTATACTACGGTTTTCAAAGTAGATTTTTTTTCAAATTTATAATAATTAATCTTATTCCTTATTTTATGTATTAGGAAATATTATTTACATATAACAAGAAAATTACAACTAATATATTAATAGTTGTATTATAATCAAAAACTATTAACATTTGCGTCAATAGTTTTTGATTTTTACATATAAATTTATTATTTTATTACCAATTGCTTAAGGTATTCACCGTATCCGCTTTTCCCATATTTAACTGCCGTTTCAAGCAGTTTTTCTTCATTGATGAATTTATTTCTAAAGGCAATTTCTTCAATACAACCGATTTTGAACCCTTGTCTTTTTTCAATAACACTTACAAATTCAGAAGCATCGTGAAGGGAATCAAATGTACCGGTATCCAACCATGCGGTTCCTCTATCTAATACTCCGACTTCAAGTTTACCATTTTGAAGATAAACGTTATTTACGTCTGTGATTTCAAGTTCTCCTCTGTGGGAAGGTTTGATATTTTTAGCAATTTCCACAACGTTATTGTCATAGAAATATAATCCGGGAACGGCGTAATTTGATTTGGGTTGTAAAGGTTTCTCTTCAATAGAAACTGCTTTGAAGTTATGATTAAATTCAACCACACCATATCTTTCAGGATCTGCTACATGGTAAGCAAAAACGACTCCTCCGTCAGGGTTGGTCTTGTTTTTTAGTAAAGTTCCCATTTCGGAACCATAGAAAATATTATCTCCTAATACAAGAGCTGCGGGATCATTTCCAATAAATTGTTCTCCCAGAATGAACGCTTGTGCCAGTCCATCCGGGCTTGGTTGTACTACATATTCTATATTGCAACCCAATTGGGAGCCATCACCTAAAAGTTTGATGAAACCGGGCTGGTCATGTGGAGTAGTAATGATCAGAATATCCTTAATCCCGGCTAAAAGAAGGGTAGAAAGCGGATAATAGATCATGGGTTTGTCATAAACAGGCATCAGTTGTTTGCTGACAGCGATAGTTAGAGGGTAAAGTCTTGTACCGGATCCTCCGGCTAAAATGATACCTTTCATCTTTTAAATCTGTGTTTTAATATTAATTGTATTGATTTTCGTAATACTTCTGGTAATCTCCACTGGTTACGTTTTCAAGCCATTCTTTGTTTTCAAGGTACCAATCTATGGTTTTTCCTAATCCTTCTTCAAAGGTAACTGATGGTTTCCATCCAAGATCTTTGTTTAGTTTAGTCGCATCAATAGCATAGCGCTTGTCATGTCCTGGTCTGTCCTTAACGAAAGTAATCAGCTTTTCAGAATAACCTTCAGGTCTACCCAGTTTAGCATCCATTTGCTTAATTAATTCTTTGACCAGATCGATATTTTGCCATTCATTAAAACCTCCGATATTGTAAGTTTCTCCTGTTTTTGCTTCATTAAAAATCTGGTGGATACCTTTTGCGTGATCAATAACAAATAACCAGTCTCTGGTATATTTTCCATCCCCATAAATTGGTAAAGGTCTTTCGTTGATGATATTTGAAATACACAATGGAATTAATTTTTCAGGGAAATGGTTCGGGCCATAATTGTTGGAACAGTTAGATACAATAAATGGCAGCCCATACGTATTTCCATAAGCTCTTACCAGATGGTCAGATGCTGCTTTTGAAGCAGAATATGGAGATTGGGGGTCATAAGAGGTTGTTTCTAAAAAGAATCCTGTTTCTCCTAAACTTCCATATACTTCATCGGTAGAAACATGATAGAATAAATTAGTTCTTTTCTCATCAGGAAATCTGCCATGAGTGTGATCAGCATTTAATGTCCAGAATTCCTTACACAGGTTCAGAAGATTAGCTGTTCCGTTAACATTGGTGTCAATAAAAGCCATTGGATCTGTGATGCTTCTATCCACATGGCTTTCTGCAGCCAGATGTACTACTGCATCCGGATTGTATTTTTCAAATACTTTCCTTAGTTCTTCCGGTTTGGTAATATCTGCTTTTTCGAAAATATAATTAGGTTCATTTTCGATGTCCTTTAAGTTTTCCAGATTTCCGGCATATGTAAGAGCATCAAGGTTAATGATGGTGGTATTCGGGTTCTCTTTTACGAACTCTCTTACAACATGAGAGCCAATGAATCCTGCTCCTCCAGTAATGATAATATTTTTCATTTAATTATTTTGAAATGGTCTTTCTTCCTATACTTTTATAATAAAATCCGTTTTGCTCCGGGATTTCAAGCGGATACATATTCCTTCCGTCAAAAATAGCCTTATTTTTCATTTTTTTGGCAATGAGTTCAAAATTTGGATTTTTGAATTCCGGCCACTCTGTCGAGATGAATAGGGCGTCTGCATCTTCCAATGCATCATACATCCCTTTGGCATATTGTATTTTTTCACCAAGAAGTTTTTTAACATTGCCTTCTGCAACAGCATCATATGCTACAACTTCTGCGCCTTTTTCCAATAAAAGGGCGATATTATCTAAAGAAGAAGCTTCTCTGATGTCATCGGTGTTCGCTTTGAAGGCTAGTCCCCACATCGCAATTTTCTTGCCGGCAATGCTTCCTCCGAAATATTTTTCAATTTCTGAAATAAGAATTACTTTCTGGGCGGTGTTTACATTTTCAGTCGCTTCCAGAATCTGGAAATTGAAGTCCTCCTGTTTTCCAGATTTGATAAGGGCTTTCACATCTTTAGGAAAACAACTTCCTCCATATCCGATACCTGGAAACAAGAATCTGTGCCCGATTCTATCGTCACTTCCCATTCCCAGTCTTACTTTGTCTACATCCGCACCTACTTTTTCGCAATAATTGGCAATCTCATTCATAAAGGTGATTTTTACGGCTAAGAATGAGTTGGCTGCATACTTTGTCAGTTCCGATGATTTTTCATCCATGAAAATAATTGGAATTCCGGTATTGGTAAAAGGCTGGTATATTTTAGACATAATGTCTTTCGCCTTTTCGGAACTGGCTCCTACCACAACTCTTGAAGGGTTCATCGAATCTTCAACGGCAAAACCTTCCCGTAAAAATTCAGGATTAGAAACAACATCAAAAGGAATATCTGTTTTAGAAGAAATTACTTCTCTTACCCTATCAGCGGTACCTACAGGAACTGTGCTTTTATTCACAATAACTTTGTATTCGGTCATCATTTCACCAATATCACTGGCCACCTTCAATACATAAGACAGGTCAGCAGACCCATCTTCTCCGGGAGGTGTAGGTAATGCGAGATAAATAACTTCGCTTTTGTCTAGGGATTCTTTTAAATTTGTAGTGAAAAATAATCTTTCAGACTGAATGTTTCTCAGAAACATCTCTTCAAGGTTCGGCTCATATATGGGAACAATGCCGTTTTTCATACCTTCTACTTTCTTTTCATCAATATCAACACAGTATACTGAATTGCCAAGCTCTGCAAGGGTAGTTCCTGTCACTAATCCTACATAACCTGTTCCTACAATCGTTATATTCAAAATGTTTGTTTTTAAAATTCAGAAACAAAAATAATAAAAATACTTTCATCTGCTTCTTTAAATTATTGTAAAAGAATTTCTCTCTATTTACTTGATAATAAGATAATTTTGCATTTTTGGAAAAAAAGCGTATATTTGCATTGGATTTACAGGAAAAATGGGAAGGCTTCGAAAGAAAGCCTTTTTTCGTACTGTAAATCAAGATAAAAGAATGTATGGAGTTTAAAAAAAGAATTGAAGAATTATTAAATGAATTCCTTGAGACCAGAAAAGATCTGTTTCTTATTGATCTTAAGATTTCTGCAGGGGATGATATTACAGTGATTTTAGATGGTGATGACGGGGTTTCTTTGCAGGATTGCCTTGATGCAAGCCGCGCCATAGAATTCAATATGGATCGTGAAGAGCATGACTTTAGCCTTCAGGTGATGTCCGCAGGATTAAGCGAGCCATTAGCGACACCAAGACAGTTCAATAAAAATATAGGAAGAGAGATTGAAGTGATGCTGGGGGATTCTTCCAAGATTGAAGGGGAATTGTCAAAAGTAGACGATGAGAAGATCACACTTGTTTTACGTTACCGGAAGCCGAAAGATATCGGAAAAGGAAAGGTAGATGTGGAAGAGGAGAAAGAGATTTCTTACTCTGAGATCAAAAAGGCATTAGTAGTAATTAAATTTTAAAAAAGAAAAAAGAATAGATGGATAATATAGCGTTGATTGAATCCTTTGGTGATTTTAAAGACGAAAAAGGGATCAGTAAGATTGATCTTATGGCAATTATTGAAGATTCACTGAAAACACTTTTGAGAAAAAGATTCGATTCAGATGATCATTTTGATGTAATTGTAAACCCGGATAAAGGAGATTTTCAGATATTTTTAAATAAAACAATTGTTGAGGACGAAATGTCTGAAGATGATGATTTGGAAATTGAAATTTCTGAAGCGAAGAAAATTGACCCTACGTTTGAAGTAGGTGAAGACTTTACAATGGAAATTCCTGTTGCTCAGTTGGGAAGAAGAAATATTCTTACCCTGAAGCAAATCCTGGCTACAAAACTTCAGGAGCATAATAATGCAATGTTGTATGAGCAATTCAGAGATAAAATCGGAGAAATTGTAGTAGGTGAAATCCACCATATCCGCCATAAGCATGTGATTTTGCTGGATGATGAAGGAAACGAATTTATCTTACCAAAAGAAAACCAGATCCCGTCCGATTTCTTTAAAAAGGGGGAGAATATCAGAGCTATTGTTGAAACAGTAGACTTTAAAGGTTCTAAACCACAGATTATTATTTCCAGAACTGCACCTAAATTCCTTGAGAAATTATTAGAACTGGAAATTCCTGAGATCCAGGATGGAACAATCATGCTGAAAAAAGTAGTGAGAATTCCTGGTGAGAAGGCGAAGATTGCAGTAGATGCTTACGATGACAGAATTGATCCGGTAGGAGCTTGTGTGGGTGTTAAGGGATCCAGAATTCATGGCGTTGTAAGAGAGTTGAGAAATGAGAACATCGATGTTATTCAGTGGTCTAAAAACCCTGAGATTTTGGTGAAGAGAGCTTTAGGAAATGTTACAGTTAATAAAATTGACATTAATGAGGAGCAAAACTATGCACTAGTATATACTCCGGTTGAAGAAATTTCTAAAGTAATTGGAAAACAAGGACAGAATATTAGACTGGCTTCTTGGTTGTCAGGATATGAAATTGATGTATATAGAGAATCCAGTGAGGATGATGATGTTGAATTAAGAGAATTCAACGATGACATTGATCAGTGGATTTTGGATGAATTTAAGAAAGTAGGATTAACTACTGCAAAATCTGTATTAGACAAAGAGACGGAAAGTCTTTTAAATATGGTTGACCTTGAAGAAGAAACTATTGAAGAGGTGAAACGTATTCTGAGAGAAGAATTTGAAGATTAAGATTTTAAATAAATTTTAATAAACAGTAAAAAGAAATACTTTAATTTTAAGAATTAAAAAACAGTAAATAATATAGATGCCAAAAATTAGATTAAATAAAGCGGTTAAGGAATTCAACATTTCGATGTCCAGATTAGTAGAATTTTTACAATCTAGGGGATTTGAGGTTGAAAGCAATCCTAACGCTCAATTGGAAGAAGCGGCATATTCTGCATTGGAGGCTGAGTTTGCTAAGGATGGCGAACAACGAAAGGCTTCCCATGAGGTGGTGATTACTAAAGTTCCGGAAGAAAAGCTGGAAATTGAAGAGAAGAAAACCCCTGAAGTGATAAGAGCTAAAGCAAATAAACCAGAAACTAAGATTTTAGGTAAAATAGATTTAGAACCTGGAAAACCTGAAATTGAAGAAACCCCTGCTGCTCCTGTAGCGACACCGGTTGAAGAAAAGAAAGAAGAAATCGTGAAAGAAGAACCGGAAGTAAAAGCAGTACCTGAAAAGCAGGAGTTTAAAGTTTTGGATAAAATTGATTTGTCTCAGATAGAATCTAGAAATAGACCTGTGAAAAAAGACAAACCGAAAGTAGAGGAGAAAAAAGAAGAAATAAAACCTGTGGAACCAGTAAAAGAAACTCCTAAGCCGGTAGTTGCAGAGGAGAAAAAAGTAGAAGCTCCAAAAGTGGAAGCTGAACCGGAATCTCAGGAACCACAAAAAATTGAGACAGTTTATCAGAAGCTTGATGGTCCTAAGATTGTCGGAGAAAAAATTGATTTGACTCAATTTGCACCAAAACCTGGTTCTGGAGCTAAAAAGAAAAGAAAGAGAATTGAAAAACCTGGGCAAAATAACCAACAAGGTCAGGGGAATAATCAAAACTCAGGAAATAACAACAACAATAACCAGGGTGGTCAAGGCCAGGGAAACCGTCAAAACAATAATGGTGGACAAGGTGGAAACCGTCAGGGACAAGGAGGTCAGGGGAACCGTCCTCAAGGTCAGGGAGGTCAAGGTGGTGGAAACCGTTTCGGAAACAACCAGGGAGGAAACCGTCCTCAAGGTCAAGGTGGTGGCGGCTTCAAGAAAGGAGGCCAGAACAACAGACCTGGTCAGAGAGTGATGCCGGTTGAATTAACTGATGAGCAAGTTAAAAACCAGATTAAAGAAACCTTAGAAAAGCTTACAAACAAAGGAGGTAAATCTAAATCTGCAAAACATAGAAAAGACAAAAGAACTTTCCGTAGAGAGCAGGATGAGCGTCAGCAGGAGCTTGAAGCACAAGACAGAACTCTGAAAGTAACTGAGTTTATTACAGTAGGTGAATTAGCGAGTCTAATGAACGTTTCACCAACTGAAGTAATCTCTGCTTGTTTCTCACTTGGGGTAATGGTGACCATGAACCAGAGACTGGAGGCTGATACCTTATTATTAGTAGCAGATGAATTCGGTTATAAAATTGAATTCTCGGATGCTGATCTTGAAGATACAGATACAGAAGATGAAATCGATGCTGAAGAAAGCTTATTGTCAAGAGCACCTGTAGTTACCGTAATGGGTCACGTTGACCATGGGAAAACTTCATTATTGGATTATGTTAGAAAAACGAATGTAATCGCAGGTGAATCTGGAGGGATTACCCAGCACATCGGTGCATATAATGTGAAACTGGAAAATGGTCAGAGAATTACATTCTTAGATACTCCGGGTCACGAAGCCTTTACGGCAATGAGAGCAAGGGGTGCGCAGATTACCGATATTGCAATTATCGTGATTGCTGCCGATGATGATGTGATGCCACAAACAAAAGAAGCAATTGCTCACGCACAAGCTGCACAGGTACCAATGATCATTGCAATCAATAAAGTTGATAAACCTAATGCAAATCCTGATAACATTCGCCAGCAGCTTTCAGGCTTGAACCCTCCGGTTTTAGTAGAAGAGTGGGGTGGAAATGTTCAGGCGCAGGAGATTTCTGCTAAGTTTGGTAATAATGTAGACGTATTATTGGAGAAGGTTTTATTGCAAGCTGAAATGCTTGAATTAAAAGCGAATCCTGATCGTTCTGCCAATGGTGTTGTTATTGAAGCATCTCTTGATAAAGGTAGAGGATATGTTGCTACCATGTTGGTACAAACCGGAACCTTAAGAGTGGGAGATTATGTAGTAGCAGGTAAAAACCACGGTAAAGTAAAAGCTTTGCTTGATGAAAGAGGGAAAAATCTTGCGGAAGCGGGTCCTTCAATTCCTGCAACGATCTTGGGATTAGACGGAGCACCGACAGCTGGTGATAAATTCCGTGTATATGCTGATGAGAGTGAAGGTAAAGCTATTGCAAATAAGAGAGAACAACTTCAAAGAGAACTTTCCATCAGAACGAAAAAACATACAACTCTTGAAGAGTTGGGTAGACGTATTGCTTTAGGAGAATTCAAAGAATTGAATATTATTCTTAAAGGTGACGTTGATGGTTCTGTAGAAGCGTTATCTGATCAGTTACAAAGACTTTCAACGGAGGAGATCAGTGTGAAAATTCTTCACTCAGGTGTAGGACAGATCACAGAATCTGATATCAACTTAGCGGCAGCATCAGATGCTATTATCATTGGATTCAACGTAAGAGCTGGTGCTAATGCAAAAGAACTTGCAGATCGTGAGGAAATTGAAATCAGAACTTATTCGGTAATCTACAAAGCTATCGATGAGGTTAAAGAAGCAATGGAAGGAATGCTTTCTCCGGAGATTCAGGAGCAGGTGATAGGTAATGTTGAGATCCGTGAGGTATTCAAGATTTCTAAAGTCGGATCTATTGCTGGTTGTATGGTTCTTACCGGAAAAGTGACAAGACAGTCTAAAGTACGTTTATTGAGAGACGGTATTGTTAAATTTGACGGGGAGCTTGAAAGCTTGAAGCGTTTCAAAGATGATGTGAAGGAAGTAACAAAAGGTTACGAATGTGGTCTGAACCTTAAAGGATATAATGATATCGAAATAGGTGATATTCTTGAAGTGTACGAAGAAGTAGCTGTTAAGAAAAAACTTAAATAATATCTTAATATAATCATATAAAGTGCCATCTCTTGAGATGGCACTTTTTTTATGTCTGATCCTATAGTGTTGCTGCTTTTATGTATGTTATTAATTTTATTTTCTATTAGAGTTTATTTTTTTCATGTACGCGCTTTTTTTTAAGTTATTATATAAAGAAGTTTTTTTTTAAATAAACAGTGTTTGTACTGGAAATATTCCTTGTCGCTATTTATTCAACAAATATGATTGAGTGTTTTTATGACTTTTTATTGATCGTTTTAATTTGATCTGTTCTATGGTAAGATGTTGAATTTGTGACTTAAATATCTGAATTTGGCTTTTTTTAACGTGGTAATACAGGTTGAAAAGTTAAATTTATTCAATAATTAAGTTTAGAATGATTATAAATAAAAAAATATTCATTTATAAATTAATTATAAAAAGTGGTTATTTTGAGCTTTTGTTTGAATTTAACCCTTTTTTATTCATTTAAAATTGCGATAAATTCATAATTTAAACTGTAATTCATGTTTGTTGTTAAAAATATACATATAGATGTGGGTTAAAAATTTGCTAGTGTTAATATTTATTAACATATTTGTCGCTAAAATATATTAAAATTTGTTAATATGAATGTTAAACTACGTGTACTAAGTGCGGGAGCATTGTTCTTTTTGGGACAGGCAGCTTACGCACAGCAAAAGCCTAAAGATACAACAGCTGGAGAAACAGCGATTGAAGAAGTTGTTGTAATAGGGTATAGCCAGGTTCCAAAAGAAAGTTATGTTGGAACAGCGTCTAAAGTTGATGCTAAGTCAATTGATTCGAAAAACGTATCAACTGTGAGCCAGGCGCTTGCAGGGGAAGCAGCAGGGGTAAGAGTAATCAATACTTCTGGACAACCGGGTACAGATGCGACCATCCGTATCAGAGGTTTTGGTTCAATGAGTGGAAACAGAAGCCCATTGTACGTACTTGATGGTATGCCTTTTACAGGAAACGTTAGTTCAATTAACCCTGAGGACATCGAAAACATGGTGATCCTTAAAGATGCTACTGCTACTTCTATCTATGGTGCTAGAGGTGCTAACGGGGTTGTTGTTATTAATACCAAGAAAGGTAGATCTAACAAATCTGTAATTCAGTTGGAGTCTAAAGTAGGTTTCAACATGTCATTACTTCCAAGATATTCAACAATCAGTTCTCCTGAAGAATATGCAGGACTAAGCTGGCAGGCTTTAAGAAACCAGGGTAGACTTGCAGGAAATGCTAACCCGACAGCGTATGCTAATACAAGACTATTCAGTACTGCAGGGATCAGCCCGGATTATAACATCTGGGGTACGGCGGCTGCAAACCTGATTGATCCTGCTACAGGTATGGTACGTCCTGGAATTGGTAGAATCTATGATCCGGAAAACTGGGAAGATTATGCTTTCCAAACATCTGCGAGAACAGAAAATAACTTATCCATCAGTGGTGGTAGCGGTAAAACTACATATTATACAAACATTGGTTACCTAAGTGATAAAGGATATTCCATCAACTCAAACTTTGAAAGATATAACGGTAGATTAAATTTAACGCACCAGGCAAGACCTTGGTTGAAAGGAGAATTTAATTTAGGTTATGCATATTCAAAAGCAAAAAGAAACGGACAAACGAGTGACTCTGGAAGTATTTTCTGGTTTGTAGACAATATTCCTTCTATCTATCCTTTGTTTACTCGTGATGCGGCAGGAAATAAAATCCCGGATCCGTATTTTGGAGGAAATCAATTTGATTATGGTTTGGGAGATTATGGTAGAGGTTTCGGAGGTCTAACCAATGCAATTGGCGATGCTACGAATAATATCAATAATTTCTACAAGCATGAAATCAATGCCAACATGTTCTTAAAAGCTGATATTACTAAAAATTTAAGCTTTGAAACAAGAGTTGGTGGTCAGTACTATAACAACAGTAATGATCAGGTAGATAACCCTTACTATGGAAACGCTGCAAGTCAGAATGGTTATATTTCTAAGTCTAAGACAGAATTAATGGCTTATAACTGGTTACAGTTATTAAGATACCAAAAGAGATTTGGTGACCATAATGTAATGGCTTTTGCGGCTCACGAAAGTAACAGCTGGGAGCAGAAATATTTATCTGCCGGAAGACCAACGATTATTGACATGATTCCTGAATTGAATCAAGGGGTAGGAGAATCGTTATCAGAATCTTATACTTATAATTATACATTAGAATCTTACTTTGGTCAGTTAACTTATGATTTCAAAGGAAAGTATTTCTTCAATGGTACAATCAGAAGAGACGGAACTTCAAGATTCTTACAAAATAAATGGGATACATTCTGGTCAGCTGGTCTTGGATGGTTAGTTACTAAGGAAGATTTCCTTAATGACAATAAGATCGTTAAGCACTTAAAACTGAAAGCAAGTTATGGTACTGTTGGTGACCAGGCTATTGTTGGAAGTACAGCTGCTTCTGCTCAAAACATGGGGTATTATCCAGGATATAACGTTTACAATCCAGGGAACTTCATGGGACTTCCTGGAGCAACATATGTACAGGATGGTTATCCTAGATTGACTTGGGAGAAATCAAATATATTCCAGGTAGGTGCTGAAATCGGATTATTCAAAAACAGAGCTGTTGAACTTGAGGTGGATTACTACCACAGAACAACAAACGATTTGATTTTTGATAACAGATTAGCTCCTTCTACAGGTAATGGAATTTTAAAAGTAAATGACGGTAAGCTTGTTAACCAAGGTTTAGAATTTACTTTGAAAACACATATCATTAATAAAGATAATATGTACCTTGATTTTGGTATCAATGGGGAGATCTTACGTAATAAGCTTACTCAGATGCCATTGGATCAATCTACAGGAAATGCTAAGATTATCGACTTATCTGAAGCAGGATTTGGTAGAGCAGAAGGAAGATCTTTATATGACTTTTACATGAGAGAGTATGCGGGAGTAAATTCTGCTACCGGTGCTGCTCAATGGACAGTTAATTATGTTGATACCAACGGAAACGGAAAATTTGATGCTGGTGAGCAAATTAATTCACTTTATGAATTCCAGAAGCTGAATCCTAATGCGGATATCAGAACAGGAGTAACTGAAGTATACTCTCAGGCAACTCAGAAATTCTTAGATAAATCTGCTATACCTGCAATCAGAGGTGCATTTAACCTTGATTTTGGATATAAGCAATTTACTTTAGGAGTACAATTCCTATATAGCCTTGGTGGATATTCATATGACGGATTATATGCCGGATTAATGGGTAATGGTGTTGTAGGTAGCAACAACTGGCATACTGATATCAGACAAAGATGGCAAAACCCTGGTGATGTTACAGATGTTCCAAGAATGTCTTCTAACGCTGCCATTGATGCTAACCAGAATGCGAGATCAAGCAGATTCTTAGTGAAGTCTGATTATCTTGCACTTAACAATATCCGTTTAGGATATAACCTTCCACAAGACTTTGTAAAGGCAATTGGTCTTACAGGATTTAACTTATTCGTAAGTGGAGATAACTTATGGATTGCAACTAAGAGAAAAGGATTTAATCCAAGTGTTTCAGAAACAGGAGCGAGCAGCACTTATTCATATGCACCGCTATCAACTATAACTTTTGGAGCAAAAATTAACTTCTAACAATTAATTTACAATGAAAAAGATATTATTATTAAGTATAGCATTATCAGCATTGACTGTTTCATGTCGTGAAGAATTTCTTGAATCTGCACCGACAGAAACAATCGCTGATGCTCCTGCACAAACAAAACTGAACGGTTTGTATGTGATGATGATTAATACAGGAACGGGGGGGACAAGTTTAGATCACGATGATTTCGGTCAGAAAGGATACGATATTTACAGTGACATGCTTTCTCAGGATATGGCGCTTGAAGCTACCTCTTACGGATGGTATGTGGCTATGGCGAATATGACGGCTCAGACTGACTTTACCAATACCATGAACTACAAGCCATGGAGGTATTATTACAGAATGATTGCAGGTGCTAATCAGATTATCGACGCTCTTGGAGGAACAACTGCGGTTCCTACTACCGATGCAGATAAATATGCTATGGGACAGGCGAAAGCTTTACGTGCTTATGCTTACTTTTATCTAATGCAATTCTATACGAAAGGATATAGTGCTAGTGAAGCAGCGATTCCTGTATATACTAAAGCGGGTATGCCTGCTCAGCCTAAATCTACTCAGGCTCAGGTATATGCTCTAATTGTAGATGACCTTACGAAATCAGTTAACTATCTGGAAGGTTTCGCAAGAACAAACAAAGGGATGATCGATCAGTCGGTTGCCAAAGGACTTTTAGCATACACGTATGCAGCTATGGATCAGCCGGCACAAGCTGCGGCATTATCTAAAGAGATCATTAATGATTACGGATATACATCAACTTCAAAAACAGAGACGGTGAGAATGGCTCATTCTGCAGGATCTACTGTTGTAAGTGGAGGTGGATTTAACGATTTGAAAACACCAAGCTGGATGTGGGGATTTGATATTGCGGTTGTGAACGGATTAGATCTAGTAAGCTGGTGGGGCCAGGTAGATATGTTCACGTATAGCTATGCCTCTGTAGGAACCAGAAAAGGAATAGATTTAGGTCTGTATGGTACTATGAAAGGTAGAGATATCAGGAAAAACCAGTTTGTAATGAGTACGATCAATGATAGTGAGGGGACTCCTATTGCTACGACTCCTGCAAGAAACTTCCCGGGTAATAAATTCTTTGACCTGAACAGAATTGCTCAGGGACAAAGACAAGTTACCGCTGACTATATCTTCATGAGAGTGGATGAATTCTATTTCCTTGCTGCTGAATCTCTTGCTAAAACTGGTCAGGATGCAGAAGCTAAAGCTATTTTAAAACAAGTGCTTTATAATAGATACTCAGATGCTCCTGGTAGTACTACAGAACCAGTAACTGCTGCTGCATATGTTGACAGTTTCCTTGATCCATTAACAGGAACAGGTCTTCAAGCTGAGATCTATAACCAGACAAGACTTGAATTCTGGGGTGAAGGTAAATCTTATCTTGCATTTAAGAGAAACAAAGCTACCGTTACAAGAGGTTCTAACCACTTGTTCTTCGTAGGTACTGCGTTCCCTTATAATGATGCTAGAGTATCTTTAACAATTCCTCAGGAAGAAATCGTAAATAACCCTCATTTCTAATTATAGAAAAAAGGTATAAAAAAAGAAAATTTTCTTTTTATTTAACTAAAAAGGTTGTCTCAAAAATGAGACAGCCTTTTTTTTATTAAATTTGCTGAACAATAATGAATAATGAAGTACATCCTTTTCATAATCACCTTCTTCAGTTTAGCTGCCCAGGCGCAGATTGTTGATTCAACAAAAACTCAAAAGCTTCAACGAAACCCGGAAGATACTCTGGTCATCGACTCCGGAAAAAAAGATTCTTTAAAAATTTTCAAACCCACCATCAACGATTATTTGTTTCAGACTCAGTTTTCTGAAAAGAAAGTCTTTGATACGGTGATGACTTTTGATAAAACACATATTTTCTCTCAGTATAATAATCGCGATAACTTCGGAAGAGTACAGCCTGCCAATATTGGTTCAGGATTTAATCCGCTTGTATTTGAAGTAAATCCGGAGCAGAACCTGTCTTTGCTGCCATCTAATAAATCTTATATGATTTTAGGAGCAAATGAAGTGAAGTATTATGATGTAAAAACTCCTACCGCTTCATTCATCTATCACAATGCAATGAGAAACGGAGCAGCATTACGATCTACTTATACTCAAAACATTGGTAAAAGGTTCAATTTTGCTCTTGAATATATGGGTCTTAGGTCTCAGGGATTATACAGAAACTCACTGGCTGCGAATAATAATACCATATTCTCCGGACACTATATTTCCAAAAGTGGAAATTATGAGCTTTTTGCCCATTATATCCATCAAAACATAAATAATCAGGAGAGTGGAGGGATCACCGAAGATAATCTGTTTCAGAATGGGGACAGTAACTATAAAAACAGACAGAATGCTCAGGTAAACCTGGCTTCTACAAGCTCTCAGTTTTCATATAGGAGGTATTATCTCAGCCATCAGTTTACGCCTTTTAATGCAGAGAAGTTTCCTTTTAGTATAAGACATACAATGTCACATCAGGGAAATAAATACTATTATAATCAGGGATCGTTGGAAAGGTATTGGTACGAAGTGCCCACAGAACTGGTCAACGGATTTCCTTTAACAACAAAGAAGTACTCGGATAATTTCAGCAATACAGTAAGTTTGGTTTTTAATAATGAAAAATTCAAGCTTGATGCTGGAGTACGTTATCAGATGATTAAATTCGGAATAAGAGATATTGCGACAGTAGGAGGGGTTCCTTTTCCGGGTGAGCTTAAAGAAAACAGGATAGGGGCAGTAGGAAATCTACAGGTGAAGCTTTGGGATAAAGTTCAGCTCAATTCATTCTTGGAATTTTCAAACGGAAGTCAGTTTAAAAGCTATCTGAGGACTGCCAATAATTTGAAGTTCGAGCCTGTAAAAGACTATTTTGTCAATGCAAAAGTAAACTTCCAAAGTGCTTATCCTTCATTTAATTACCTGTTGAATACTTCTGTTTATAACAATTTTAATTATTATCTGGAAAATGCCAAAAATCAGTCGGTAATGGAAATTGGAGGAAGTGTTAACTTAAAGTGGTTTAAAACAGAAATTTTTGCCAATTATTTCAGAATCGACAACTATACGTATATTGATAATGAAGGGAGCCCACAGCAAAGCGACAGCTCGCTCAATATTTCCCAAATTGGAGGAGATGCAACATTCAGCTTTGGCAAATTTCATTTGAATACAAGATTGCATTTTCAAAATGCATTAACCAATAAAAACTTGCTTCCAATGCCGAGTTTTATCGGAAGAGCCAATTTCTTTTATCAAACTCAGGCCTTTAAAAAAGCTGCAGAAATTCAGGCGGGGCTTAAGGTATACTACTTCTCTAAATTTGCTTCAAGAGAATATTTCCCTGTCCTAAATGAATATATGTTACCCGGTTCCGATTCTTTTTCCATTGGAGGACAGCCGATGGTTGACCTTTATATCAATATGAAAGTGAAAAAAATGTTCTTTTTCATAGAAGGTCAGCAAATAGGAACCGTTATTTCCAACAACAAAGCCTATGCATTTCCACATTATCCGGTATATGACTTCAGATTGAATATTGGCATCGTGTGGTATTTGTTCAACTAAAAACGATACAGGTTGAAAACAATTAATAAAATATCATTTAATGATATAGAAAACATCCCTCAATTGGTAAAAGACTTTTTGAGTCAAAAGATTGAAGGGTTTGAAAATAAAATATTTTCTGTTGAGAACTTTCGCCAACAGATCCACCTTAAAGCAGATTCTTCTTTATCGGTAGAACAGAGGAATATATTGTCCGGAGTGTTTGAAGAGCAACTTTCGCATGTGAAACTGTCTTCAAGGCAAAAAGAAAATTTGGAGAGCCTTAAACTCCCTAATACATTTACCATCACCACAGGACATCAGCTGAATTTATTTTCAGGACCGGTTTTCTTTGTCTATAAAATTTTACAGACGATTAAAACATGTACTTATCTGAAAGAACATTTTCCGGATTTCAATTTTGTGCCGGTCTACTGGATGGCATCTGAGGATCACGATTTTGCTGAGATTAATCACTTTAAAACCGAAAATAACTTCTATGAAATCAATGAAAAATCAGGAGGTCCGGTAGGTAGAATTCAAATCAGTGATACCTATTTTATTTCTGAGTTTGAAAAAGAATTCAATGACACTGTTTTCGGGACGGAATTGATTTTAATGTTGAAAGAAGCCTACAAAACAGGAAATACATTAACACAAGCCATTCAAATTCTTGTTAATCGTCTTTTCTCTGAATTTGGACTTTTGATCCTGGATGGTGATTCCGAAAAGCTTAAAAACGAAATGAAAGAAATCTTTAAAGATGAGCTTCTTCACTTCAGCTTACACAAAGAATCTGAATCGAAAGTAAATTTCCTCACTGAAAAGTACGGTAAAGTTCAGGTGAATCCCCGTGAAATTAATCTATTCTATCTTTCAGAAACAAGAGACAGAATTGAGTTTAACGGACAGAAATATATTATTGTTGACAAAAATATTCAGTTTACAGAGGAAGAAATACTGACTGAGCTGGAGAATCATCCGGAAAGATTTAGTCCAAATGCCTTAATGCGCCCAGTATATCAGGAAAAAGTATTGCCTAATCTGGCTTATATCGGAGGAAATGCCGAAATCATGTACTGGCTGGAACTGAAAGATTATTTTACAAAAATCAAAATTCCTTTCCCTGTACTTATTCCAAGAAACTCTATGCTTTTCGTTAAAGAAAAGACATTGGGGAAAATTGAAAAACTGGATCTCAGAATTGATGATTTCTTTCAAAATTTTACCGCAATTACCAATCAGAAAATTTTAAAAGATAACAGCATTTTAAAATTATTGGATGAAAAAGAAAACCTTCTGATCAATAATTTTTCAGAGCTCAGAACTTCTGCAGAAAGCACTGAAAAGTCATTTGGAAATATGGTCAAAGCAGAAGAAGTGAGACAGCTGAAATCATTTAAGAGAATGAAAAAACGTTTGCTTCATGCTGAAAAAATAAAGCAGGGAGAATTATTGGAAAGACTTGAAAATCTATTTTTAAATGTACATCCTTCAGGAACCTGGCAGGAAAGAGTCTATAACTTTAGTGTGTTCTTTTCAGACTATGGGTATTCATGGCTTGAAAATTGTTTGGAAGAAATGGTGGTTCAAGAATCCAAATTAATAATTGTTGCCATTTAATTTTAAAGGAGTATTTTTGTAAATTATAAAGATCGAATATGATAAAGAGGTTTTTTATTCTATCCAGTTTATGTATGGTTTTGGGAGTTTCAGCCCAGAAGTCGCATACCGTTGTACAAGGTGATAATCCTTACAATATTGCAAAGAAGTATGGAATAACTGTAGATGAATTGCTGAAGCTAAACCCTAAGCATAAAGATGGCAAACTGGCTATCGGAGATATTTTAACGATCAAATCTGATAAAACAACCTCTCCGGTTGTAACAAAAACGGTTGTTGCAGAAAAGGTAAAAACAACTCCGGTTGCCAATGGTGCTCTGGGAAAAATTGTTTTACAGCCTAAACAAACCATTTATGGGATTACAAAACAATATAGAATTTCTGAAACCGATTTAAGAAAACTGAATCCTGAATTGGATTCTCACATGAAAATAGGGGATGAAATTACTTTACCACTGGCCAGTATCAAAAAATATGGTGACAGCCAGCAGGTTATTGCTGCCGAAAAACCGGTGGAAATTCCCGTTGAAAAGAATGTAACCCCTTCTACCCCTGCTGCAGCGACAGAAGGTGAAGCCTATGTAATTCAGGCAAAAGATAATTATTACAGAATTACAAAACAGTTTGGAATCAGTCAGCAAGATTTGTTTGCTTTAAACCCGGGTTTGGAGGAAAAAGGATTAAAGCCGGGTGAAACTATTAAAATAAAAAAATCAACTGCTGCGGACTCTGTAGTAACAGAACCTGTACATCCAAAAGAAAAAATGGATTCCGGGAACGAAAAACCATCAGCATCCAATACTGTTGTGGCAGGAGATGACTATGTAACCTACACTGTTCAGCAAGGAGATACTGTATTTTCTATTGTCAACAGATTCGGAGTTTCAATTGATGACCTGATTGCTCTTAACCCGGATCTTTCTCATGGGCTAAAGACAGGTATGGTTTTAAAAATCAAAAAACAGGATCCTGTTTACATCAAGAAAAATGGGGATGCTCTAAGTGTGGTATTAATGCTTCCATTCGGATACAGTACCAATGAAACCCAGTACAGAGGGATGGCCCTAGACTTTTTGACGGGTGCTAAGCTGGCAATCGAAAGAAATGCAAAAGGAGGTCAGAAACTTGATATTAAAGTCGTGGATTCAGGGAATGAAGCCTCATTCAAGAATTCTTTGACTCAAATCAATCCTGAAAATACAGACCTTATTATTGGACCATTCTTCAAATCGAATGTAATTGATGTTCTGGATTTTACAAAAAATCAAAAAATTCCTGTTGTAGCCCCATTTGCCAACACTCCGGAACTTTATAACTACAGCAACCTGATCATTGTTGAAACCAATAATCAAACCTATGCTGATAAAATTGTGGAAGAAGTAAAAGCGGTCTATTCAGATCAGAAAATATATGTGGTAGCAGATTCGAAAAAAGAAAATGCCAACTACATCAAAGCAGGTCTCGAAAAAGCAGTGAAAAACCCTAATGTTGTAATTGTTAATTCCCCTGCTGATATCCAGCTGGATCAGAATATGATGACAGGACAAGCTGCTCCGGTTGTTGCTATTTTAGCTAATGACGATATGGGAGAAGCTTTTGCAAACAAAATCGTTGCTCTTTCCAAAGAAGCTCAGGGAGTAAAAGCATTCAGTATGTTTTACTCTCCGGTATTTGAGAAGAGAGTGGATGATTTGAGCCAGGCAAGTCTGGTATACCTGATGGATAGAAAGATCAATACAGATGGTAACTTTGAAAAGGAAATCCTTGCGGCTTATAAAAACAAATATTGCAAAACACCTCCAAAATATGCAATCGTAGGTTTTGATGTGGTGAATGATATGTTGACAAGAGAGAATAAAAAGGGGGAAATATTCAAACAGATGAATAAAGTACAGACTCAGCTTGCTACCAAGTTTGAATTTGTAAAATCAAAAGCAAATGGTGCTTATGTAAATACCGGTTACAGAGTAATCAGGTTGGTACCTTAGATGATTTATATCTGTTTAAAAGGATATTATTAACATTATAAGTATATTTGCATAATATTTAATTAAGTACATGAAAGCACTTGTATTTCCTGGGCAGGGTTCTCAGTTCGTAGGAATGGGAAAGGAGTTGTATGATTCTAGAAAAGATATTAAAGATCTGATGGAATCTGCCAATGAAATTTTAGGATTCGATATTCTTTCCATTATGTTTAACGGAGCAGATGAGGATCTGAAGAAAACAGAGGTTACCCAGCCTTCAATTTTTATTCATTCAGTAGCAGCATTAAAAGCAGTAAACGGTCTTGGAGCTGAAATGGTAGCAGGACACTCCTTAGGAGAATTCTCTGCGTTAGTTGCCAATGGCGTTTTATCTTTTGATGACGGTTTGAAACTGGTATCAGAAAGAGCTAAGGCAATGCAGGCTGCTTGTGATGCAAATCCAAGTTCTATGGCTGCAATTTTAGGATTGGAAGATGCTAAAGTTGAAGAGATCTGTGCTCAGATCAGTGGAATTGTTGTTCCTGCAAATTACAACTGTCCCGGACAATTGGTTATTTCAGGAGAAACACCTGCTGTAGAAGAAGCTTGTGCAAAACTAAAAGAAGCAGGTGCAAAAAGAGCATTGCTATTACCTGTAAACGGAGCGTTCCATTCACCATTGATGCAACCGGCACAAGAAAGATTAGCCGCAGCGATCGAAAAAACAAAATTCAGAAAAGCGACTATTCCTGTATATCAGAATATTACAACTACTGCAGTTACTAATCCTGAAGAAATCAAACAAAATTTGATTGACCAACTTACAGGACCTGTAAAATGGACGCAGTCTGTTCAGAATATGATTAAAGACGGTGCATCTAATTTCGTAGAAGTTGGGCCAGGAAAGACCCTTCAGGGATTGATTAAAAAAATTGACGGATCTGTAGAATCTGCCTCTGCAATATAAAAAAATATGAACGCGATTTTTTCACCGGGAAAGCTTATGCTTACTTCAGAATATTTCGCGATTGATGGAGCTCTTGTCTTAGCGGTACCAACCAAGCTGGGACAAGAGTTTTTTTTTGAAGAAAAAGAAGATGGAAAATCACTGATTCTTTGGGAAGCTTATCATCAGAACAAATTATGGTTAACAGCTGTCATAGATTATAAAAACTGGCAGATTCTAGAAACCAATCTCCCTTCAGGTGCTGAATTTATTTTAAAAACTTTACAAAACGTTCAGCAACTTTCTACTACAAGGTTCAAAGATAATCTTACTTATTATTTAAAAACAAATCTTCAGTTTCCGGCGGACTTTGGTTTTGGAAGTAGCTCTACCTTAATGAATAATCTTGGTGAATGGGCTGAGATTGATCCTTTCCATTTGAATTCAATCAGTCTGGGAGGAAGCGGATATGATATTGCAGTAGCAAAAGAGAAGTCTGCTGTTCTTTTTCAAAGCAAGCCTGAAATCAAATATGAAAAGGTAGATTTTAACCCTTCTTTTAAAAATGAGCTGATTTTTATTCATTTAAATCAAAAGCAAGACAGTCGGGAAGGAATTAACCTTTACAAGTCAAAAAAGAAATCCCAGAAATTAATTAATGAATTTTCAGATATTACAAAGAAAATTTTATTATGCAATGAATTGGAAAAATTTTCTGCCTTACTGATGATTCATGAGCAAAAAATTGCTAATTTTCTTGAAATACCTACAGTTAAAGAAAAATTATTCTCAGATTGCCCTTCTTTTGTCAAAAGTTTAGGGGCATGGGGGGGGGATTTCGTGATAAGTGCCAAATTTGGGGGCTTTAAAGACTATTTTTGGGAGAAAGGATTTTCCACCGTTTTTGAATGGTCTGATATAATTGATTTATAATCAATATTTTACGATCCCGTTTTTTTATTTGCCATTCTGACTTATATCAGTATATTTAAACCGTCTTTAACAAATAATTAATATTATTTTTGTTGAACTCAATAAAGAAATAGAAAATATAAGTAAAATGAAAAACACTAAAATCATCCAGGATTTAGAAAAATTAGGGATTAAAGGAAACTATGAAGTAGTGTATAATCCTTCTTATGAAGAATTATATCAGGCTGAAGTTTCTCCTGAAAATCAAGGATTTGAGGAAGCTGAGCTTACAGAGTCTGGCGCGGTATCGGTAAAAACAGGAATTTTCACAGGTCGTTCACCTAAAGACAGATATATTGTTCAGGATGATGTTACAAGAGATACAATTTTCTGGGATGGTAAAGTAAATTTACCAACTACAGCAGAAACTTTCGGGTCTTGTAAAGAATTAGTGCTGAACCAGCTTGCTGAAGCTAAGAAAATTTATGTAGTTGATGCTTTCTGCGGAACCAATGCAGATACAAGACTTAAAGTAAGATTTATCGTTGAAGTAGCATGGCAGGCGCATTTCGTTACTAATATGTTCATCCGTCCTTCTCACTATGAGCTTGAAAACTTCGGAGAGCCTGATTTCACCGTAATCAACGGATCTAAAACAACAAATCCAAACTGGGAAGCTCAAGGTCTGAACTCTGAAAACTTCATCATGTTCAACCTTACAGAAAAATTACAGATCATCGGAGGTACCTGGTACGGAGGTGAAATGAAAAAAGGAATGTTTGCCATGATGAACTACTATCTTCCATTAAAAGGAATGGCTTCAATGCATTGCTCTGCAAACGTTGGAGAAAAAGGAGATGTTGCTTTATTCTTTGGTCTTTCAGGAACAGGTAAAACAACTTTATCTGCTGATCCTAAAAGATACCTTATCGGTGATGATGAGCACGGTTGGGATAACAACGGAGTATTCAACTATGAAGGAGGATGCTATGCAAAAGTAATTGACTTATCAGAAGAAAAAGAACCGGACATTTTCAGAGCAATCAAAAGAGATGCACTTCTTGAAAACGTTGTTGTGAATAACGGGGTAGCTGATTACAAAGACGGATCTATTACTGAAAATACAAGGGTTTCTTATCCAATCTACCATATCAATAAGATTGTACTGCCATCTAAAGCGGGACATGCGAAAAAAATCGTTTATCTTTCTGCTGATGCATTCGGGGTATTGCCTCCTGTTTCTATCTTAAATGAAGATCAGGCACAATATCACTTCCTTTGTGGGTATACCTCTAAATTAGCAGGAACTGAAAGAGGAATTACTGAGCCTCAGCCATCTTTCTCGCCTGCATTTGGTGAAGCATTCCTTACGTTACACCCAACAATGTACTCCAAAACATTGATCGGTAAAATGAAAGAGCACGGAGCTAAAGCTTATTTGGTAAATACAGGTTGGAACGGTACTGGAAAGAGAATTTCTTTGAAAGATACAAGAGCAATTATCGATGCAATCATTGATGGTTCTATTGATAACGCTCCTAAAACTCAGGTTCCTATCATGAATCTTGAGATTCCTACTGAGCTTCCAAACGTTTCTGCTGGTATTCTGGATCCTAGAGATACTTATGAAAATGTTTCGGAATGGGAAGAAAAAGCAAAAGATCTTGCTTCAAGATATATCAAAAACTTCGAACAGTATTGTGATACTGAGGAAGGTAAGAGATTAATCCCTTCCGGACCTCAATTACAGGAACAAACAATCTAATACGATTACTAAATATAGAAAGCCTCATCATTGATGAGGCTTTTTTATTATATTTCTCATGAGCTAAGGCATTTAAAGATGTTCTTCTGAAAGGAAACTTTTTAACTTTAAAATCTGCCTATTTGATTTTACTGTAAGCTCAGTAACGCTAATCTGTAGCCATCCATTCCAAAACCAGACAAAACTGCATCTGTATTGGCTGCCGTTACAGATTTCTGTCTGAATTCCTCTCTCTTATAAATATTACTGATATGAACCTCCACTTTTGGCTTCTGTATGTTTTTTAAACAATCTGCAATAGCATAGGAGTAATGGGTAAAAGCCCCGGGGTTGATCACAACTGCATCAAAATCATCTTTCTGAAGCCTGTTGATAAGTTCCCCTTCAATATTAGACTGATAGTAATTTAATTCATGAGTGTGGAACTCCGATTTCAGATTTTCCAAATAGGTTTCCATAGAGATAGTGCCGTAGATTTCAGGTTCTCTTGTGCCTAAAAGATTTAAATTAGGGCCATTAATAATCAAAACTTTCATATAAAAAATTTACTCAAAGATAAATATTTTCTATAGATCCTGAGCGTCTCCGATCTTTAGGTTTTGATGAATGTACTCTGATGGGGTAATTCCTTCTATTTGTTTAAAAACTCTGTTGAATGTAGATTGGTTAGAAAAACCAGCTTCTGTATAAACATACATAAGCGTGGTTTTCTGAAAGTCAATTTCTGTGAACAGTTTTTTTACATATTCGATTCTGTAAATATTAAGATAGGTATTAAAGTTAGGATATCCCTTATATCGGATTGCTTTGGAAATATATGAACTGTTAACATCAATAACGACACTTAATTTTGAAAGATTGAATTTAATATCCTTAAAAAGCATGTCCCTACTCATTGAAACTTCGATTCTTTCAAATAATTTTTCCATTCCTTCTGTATCTATAATTGTTTCTGAAGGAGTCTTAATTTCTATTATTCTGTTATTGAGCTGATGCAAGAATTCTTGTCTTTTCAATTTGTCTTTGTAATAAATAAGCAACGCAATGACCGCAATATTTGAAATAAATAATATGATATCTGTAATCATTACTTCCTTATGAGAATGATGAGGAAAGTTAAAGTCAATGGTATTGCCTGCTATGATCGCGGCAATAATGGTTACTAAAGTATAGACAGTAAACCATACTACTTCTTTTTTAGGAAAAAAGATATAGGCGCCTAAGGGAATAGGTAATAACCAGCAAAATCCTGCTACTGAATTGTTCCAATAAGCAAGCAAAATATAAAAATTATAGATAGGTGCAAGAATCAGATAGGATCGTACAAGTGTATTTGCTGAACATTTTTTTCGCAAAAAAGGATAGGTAAACGCAAGCGAAATAATTCCCAAAAATAGATACCATGACATCATTTTATAATGAATATAAAAGTAATAAATGGAAAAGTAAACGGTCAGGATAGAAATCATAAGAATGATGTATCGATCCATCAGTTCGAGTTTTAATTTTTCTATTTTATCTGTTTTTATATTCAAAGTAGCTATTTAAAATTGTTATTATTTCAAATTCACTAATGATTTTTAATAAATCATTATTTTATTGATTTGTATTTCAGGGAAATACGGCTTTTAAGTTATTTTCCGGATTTTCATTGATCAATCTTTCCATTCGCATGTTTAATACAAATAAATTTGCTGAACAGGATTTTTAAACATACAATATATTGTAAAAAATACATTTCTAATATTCTTTATTTAGCCTATTAATTAAGTTTTAATGTTTAATATTTCCTTTTTTGGATTGAAATTTAATAAAATTATTGAGAAATTATGGAATATCCAAGTGATATTTTTCTTGATGCCAGTCATTCTTTTTAGGAATTTTTTCGAATTTATTTTGAACCAATGATCAACACAAATGCTTTTAGAGACAGACTTTATTTTTTAAGATATAAATACTAGTTAAAATTATTTCAGGATGAAAAAAACATTATTATTACTTAGTGCCGTTGTTTCTGTAACGGCAGCTTCCCAGATTGGGATAAACACTTCAAATCCACAAGGAATTTTCCACGTAGACGGTTCGAAAGATAATGCTGTAACAGGTGTTCCTACAATTTTGCAGCAAGCCAACGATTTTACAATAACTTCAACCGGGAGTGTTGGTGTGGGTACTGTTGTGCCTCATTCTTCGGCTTTGTTGGATATCAATACGGATGGTTTGGCAGCTAACAATAAAAAAGGGGTTTTATTTCCACGTGTACCACTTAATTCAAATACAGATGTCATTACAATCCCTAATCCGGCTACCGGACTGATGGTCTATAATACAGGTACCGGTAGTTTACTAAATGCAGGATATGTATATTGGAATGGTTCTGAATGGAGAAGCATTACCAATACAACTTCCATAGCTCCTAAAATCTCATCACTAAATTGTTCGGGTGCTAAATTGAATCCCCCTACATATACTGCAGGGCAAGTGTATAACGGAACAATGACGGTTCCCTACAGTGGAGGAAATGGAGGTTCATATCCCGCAGGAAGCTCTATTGTGTCAACAGGAGTAACAGGATTGACTGCAACCCTGCAAGGTGGAACATTATCTAATGGTGGTGGTTTTCTTACCTATTTTGTAAGTGGAACTCCTTCAGCTTCTTCGCCTAATACGGCTTCATTTGTGATTCCACCAATGTTTGGAGCCTCTTCATGTACTGCAACAGTAGGGGCAGATGTTCTTAATATTGGAGAAACTGTTACGGCTATTTATTCTGTACCTAACGCTACGGCGGCGAATACAGCCTTTAATCTTAGTTCTTATGTTGCAGCCAACGGGTTGCAACCTCTTCCAACTATTGACGGAATTGAGGTTTCCTTACAAGGAAATAGCAGTGCCTATTATTATCCGAGAATTTATAACAGAGCAAGTACGTCTCAGTTGATCAGCTATCAGTCTTTTGCTACTCAGGTGAATCAGAATAAAACAAACCTTAACGTAACATTAGCTTCAGGTGATTTTGAAAATACAGACAGCGACGGGATTGTTTACTGGACAACCTCGGCTGCAGAAGTGGAAACAACCAATCTTCAGGTACAGGTAAATACCAATACCTACCGATGGTATGAAATTAAGTGGTGGTGTATGGAAGTTTCGGGAGCAAAAAAGATTTTTATATCCCTTACAAGAAAAGCATAGTCTTACTAACAAATGGTGAAATATAATATTGCATAATAATGAAAGTAGATCTTAAAAGCATTAGCATTGGCTATTGTATTAAAGAAAGGGTTAAGGAGAAAGGTATTTCTATAGAGCGTATTTGCAAATTTTTAAACTCTACAGAGTTGGAAGTTGAAAAAATGTATAAACAGGATAGTTTAGATACAGAAAGCCTTCTCAGGTGGAGTAAACTTTTGGAGTATGACTTCTTTAGAATATATACTCAGCATCTTATTATGTTTGCACCTCAGGATGGGAGACAATATAATGTTGCATCAAAGAGAGTGAACTCTTCGTTACCTCAATTCCGGAAAAATATATATACTAAGGAGCTGATCTATTTTATCTTAGAATTAATAAAAACCGGTAAGAAAACAAAGCTCCAGATAATAAAAGAATATGCAATTCCAAAAACAACACTTTATAAATGGGTTGAAAAATATCAGGTAGATTAATTTGAAAATGAGAAGATAATGAAATACACACAGCCCCATTATAAGAAGATTTATACTGATATTATTATGATGAAATATCCTGAGAAATTTGAAGCATGTAAATTTCTTTTACAGAAGGAGAAATTCTCAGCATTGGATGTTATTAAATTAGATCAGATTATTTTTGGTAACATTACCAGACATACAAATCAGTTTAATCAAAGACATAAATCCTATGACCAGTCCACAATTCTAAAAATTCTGGAATTCCAGAAGGAGAATGGTTACAATAATTCTGAGATGGGACTTCAGTTTAAAATAAGCAGAAACTCCTTAGCGAAATGGAAAAAAATGTTTCTTTCTAAAAATTAAATATTCCTACAGTCTAAAACAAAAAAAATGACACCACAGTGTCATTTTTTTTGTTTTAGACAAAATTATTATTTTGAATAATTTGTAATGATATTTATCATGTTTGATGAAATGATAATTGCTGTAATGCTTTATTTTAATGGTTTTTAATAAAAATGAATGTTAATTTTTTTAAAATTATGATAATAAAATTTAAAGTCTACTTGTTTTGTAGACTAAATATTTCTAGCTTTGCAACCATATTTCGATCGGCTTATAAAGAAAGATGGAGGGAACTGACCCTGCGAAATCTTGACAACCTGTATGATGCAAGGTGTTACATTCAGCCTTTAAAGGAAAAATAAGCATTTGGTTTATCGTATTTATCGATACCCTTTGCTGTCTATTCTGCAAAGGGTAAAATTTTAATATATGATAAATAAAACTGATTATGATTGGTAGAAGTTTAATTAATTATAAGGTTTGGATTCCGCCTGTCGCTGCATTTTTCTTAGGGATTACCAGTGTAAGCGGGCAAAGTATCAGACCCAAAAAAGATACACTCAAAGAAAAAGAAATTGATGAAGTAGTAGTGGTGGCCTATGGAAAGGCAAAAAGGAACAGTTATACAGGTTCTGTATCCACTATTTCGAGTGATAAAATCAATAACAGACCCGTAACAAATATAACAAAGGCTTTAGAAGGACAGGTTCCGGGGATTCAGACGACAAGTGCATCCGGCCAGCCGGGTTCTACGGCTACCATCCGAATCAGAGGGATTGGATCTATCAGTGCTGATAGTAATCCTTTATATGTTGTAGATGGAATTCCTTTTGATGGTAATATCAACGCTATCAGCCCCAACGACATAGAAACTATCAGTGTTCTCAAAGATGCTACAGCCAGTGCGTTGTATGGATCAAGAGGGGCCAATGGGATTATTATCATTACCACAAAATCGGGCAGAAAAGGTGAAGCTAGAGTTAATTTAAATATCAGCCAGGGATTTTCCGGAAGAGCGGTAAAAGATTATGAACAGGTAAGTACCGATCAATATTTTCAATTGTACTGGGAAGCATTGAGAAACGGATATCAGTCCGGGCAAATCAATGCTCAGCAGGCAGCACAAATGGCTACTGATAATCTTACTTCAGGGGTAGGTTTATCAATTAACCCCTACGGTGCCGGATATCCAAAGCCTGTAGGTACAGACGGAAAGTTGTTACCGGGTGCAAGTGCTTTATGGAATGACAACTGGAAAGATATTTTACAGAGGGTAGCTTCCAGAAATCAGGTAGATCTGGATATCAGTGGTGGAAGTGAAAAAAGCAACTATTTCTTTTCATTAGGATATCTTGATGATAAAGGAATGGCTATTGAGTCAGGATTCAAAAGATACAACACCCGATTAAAAATCAATTCTGAGGTAAAAAGCTGGTTGAATGTTGGAGTGAATTTAAGTTATACCAATAGTATTCAGCAGGCTCCTCCTTCATCCGATTCTAAATCGAGCAATATCATCCAGGCGGCAAGGACTGTTCCTTCTTTCTATCCTTATTATGAAAGATACGCCGACGGATCGTATGTGCTGGATGCCAATGGAAACAGAATTTATGATTTTGGGAAATACAGACCGACAAGTGCTTTGCAGAATGAAAATGCCGCAGCAACCTTACCCCTGGATAAAAATGAAAACAAAGAAGATAACTTTTCAGGGAAAGGATTTCTAGATTTTACCTTCTTACCTGAATTGAAATTCAGATCAAGCTTCTCGGTTGATTTAGTGAATTATAACGGACATTTTTATTCAAATCCGCTGATTGGACAGGGAAGTGAAACTAATGGTTCTGTAACAAGATCAAACAGCAGAACATTATCCTATACCACAAGTAATATTCTGACCTTTGACAAGAAATTCGGGAAGCACCACTTCAATATTCTGGGAGGTCAGGAATTTTACAAATATGATTATCAAACCATCTCAGGAACAAGAACTCAGTTTTCATTACCTTACTATTATGAACCAGATGCTGCGGCTTTGTTAGGTAGCTTTAGCGGAAACAGTGATAAAGTAAGCCTTTTAAGTTTTCTGGGTAAGGTAGAGTATGATTTTAACAATACCTATTTCTTATCTGCGTCTGGAAGAGCAGATGGTTCTTCAAGATTCTCTCCGGGAAACAGATGGGGTAAATTCTGGTCTGTAGGGGGCTCATGGAAAATCTCGAATGAAGAATTTATTAAAAACCTGAACTTCTTTAACCAATTGACTCTTCGTGCAAGTTATGGTGGACAAGGGAATGACAAATTATTGCAACCTAATAAATCTCCGTTATATTATGCTTATCAGGAATTATACAGGTTCTATAACAACCTTGGTGAGCCGGGAACTGTTCTTGAAAAAGCCTTGACAGAGAATTTGAAATGGGAGACCAACCTTAATCTGAATGTGGGATTGGAGTTTGCAATTCTTAACAACAGAATTAAGGGTAATGTAGAATATTTCCAGCGAAAAAGTCAGGATCTTTTGTTTAACATGCCTGTTGCTCCGTCATTAGGAATCAGTGATTTCCCTGCCAATATCGGAACCATAAAAAATACAGGTTTTGAGTTTTCATTGTTTACGACCCCTGTCAAGACAGAAGATTTCCAATGGAATGTAGATGTTAACTTAAGTACTTTAAACAATACCATCACCAAGCTTCCTAAAGGATCTATTGTAAGCGGAACCAAGTTGTTGCGTGAAGGAGGTTCAGTATATGATTTTTATCTGGCTGAATGGGCAGGTGTTGATCCGAATAACGGAAGCCCGTTATGGAAAACTTTTACCACAGATGCTAAAGGAAATACAGTGGAAGGAACAACTTCTGAGTTTGCAAAAGCTACGAGAACGATTCAGGAATCTGCATTGCCTAAACTTACCGGAGGGGTAAGTACCAATATCGCGTATAAAAACTTTGATTTTTCAGCATTGCTGACCTTCAAGATTGGAGGTAAAGTATTGGACACAGATTATACTTCAATCATGCATAGCGGAAATCTGGGTGGTCGTGCATGGAGTGCAGAGATGATGAACAGGTGGACCCCGGAAAACCGTTATACAGATGTTCCTGCATTGAGTACAATAACAACGAACTGGACGGGTAATTCTACAAGGTTTTTATACTCCGGAACGTATGCAAGACTTAAAAATATAAGTTTGGGATATACCCTTCCTTCGGATTATTTTGAAAAAATTGGATTGAAAAAATTCAGAATTTATATTCAGGCAGAAAACCTTCTGACTTTCTACAAACATAAAGGAATGGATCCTGAACAGGCCCTGGACGGTACCACATATTACAGGTACCCGGCAATGAGAACCATTACTTTTGGTCTTCAGGCAACGCTTTAACTTTAAAATTGAAACAATGAAAAATTTAAAATATTTATCGCTTAGTTTAATCGGGTTGTGGTCGCTTACAAGTTGTGAAAATGAACTGGAGACTGCTCCCACAAATCAGGCGAATCAGGTCGAGGTTTTCAAAACAGCGGAAAGTGCAGAAACCGTAATCAACGGAGCCTGGGCTAAATTTAATGATGATGGAACGACCTATGCCAATATTGGGTATTCAACGGTTTTGAGAGCCAGTGATGCCATGGGAAGTGACGTAGCTGTTTTAACGAATAAATATGGATTTGCGTCTACCTATCAGTTTACAGAAATGGCTAACAACACCGCCAGCCGGCCATTGTTTATCTGGTCTATGTTGTATTCCACGATTAATAATATGAATAATGTTATTACAAAAATTGATGGAACAGAAGGAAGCCAGGAAAAGAAAAATCAGGTGAAAGGACAGGCGAAAGCATTGCGTGCATTCTGCTACCTCAATATTGCAAGCTTTTATCAGTTCAGTTATTTTAAGGATAAAACAGCTTTGACAGCTCCTATTTATACAGAACCTTCAACGATCAATACTCCGGCAAAGAAGAGATCAAGTCTGGAAGACATTTATACTTTGATTAAAAGTGATCTGACAGATGCGGATATCTTATTGAAGGATTATGACAGAAATAATAAGGATAAAATCAACCGTGCAGTAGTGAACGGGCTTCTGGCAAGAACTTATTTAAATACCGGAGACTGGAGCAAAGCGTCTGCCTCTGCGAAAATTGCAAGAGAGGGTTTCCCATTGATGCCGTCCGAAAAATATAAAGACGGATTCAATGACATCAATAATGTAGAATGGATCTGGGGACACGGCCAAACTCAGGAGCAGTCGGATGCGAGTTATGCCTTCCATTATTTGGATGTGTCTTCATCAGGAAGCTTCTACTACAGCTTTATGGCTGATCCGTACTTTAAAGATTTATTTGATTCCAATGATATCAGATCTCAGCTATTCTCATGGGATGGCCTTAAAGGAAGGGAAGGTTTACTTAGATATGCTAAGTTTAAATTTAAACCCACTCTAATCGGAGATCTTGTATATATGAGAGCTGCTGAAATGTACCTGATCGAAGCTGAGGCTGAAGCAAGAATAGGGAATACCTCACAAGCTGTAACGGTTTTAAATCAATTAAAAGCAGCGAGAAAAGCTAATGTGTACACCGGTCCTTCGGGCCAAAATGAGGTAGTGAAAGAAATTCTGATTGAAAGAAGAAAAGAACTCTTCGGAGAAGGGTTTGCCCTTTCAGATATTATCAGAACACAAGGAACGGTAGTAAGAAAACCGTTTGTTGATGCTGATGGAAAACCTGTGAAAGTTCAGATCACAGCTCCGGACGGAACCGTAAAAACGGTGGACGGAAGAGGACATTCTATTTTTGCTTTCCCTGATAAATCTGCTTTTGTTCCGAACAGCAATTATTATTTATTCAGTATTCCACAGAGAGAAGGGGAGAACAACCCGAATCTATAAGATAAAGTCCATAGTTTATAATTAGATTGATTTTTTAGCCATCGTGTTTGCGGTGGCTTTTTTGTGAATAGTATTTTTAATAAAAATGCCTGCCTCATTTTTGAGGCAGGCATTTAATTAGTATTTTAAAAAATCAATATCTATTTTATCACAAAATCTTTAGGGATAAATTCTTCCAATCGATAGGTTTCAATCATTTCATTTTGCAAGAAGTGTTCAACTTTCATAAGTTTATCTAAATCCTTCCAAAGGATCATTTTCCCCAAAATATCAGAATAGAATATAGCAATATCGATTCTTATTTTTTCAATTCCTATATGATATGTTTGGACGTCTGATTGAAGTGCTTCGTTAAAATCAGATAAAAGTTTGCAACAATATAAGATTTGATCTTGCTCTAATGAGAAAGCCTTAAATATAATAGGTTTTAGTCTATTAAATATGGACTTTTTTTCAGGAATAAAATTAAAATTCTTAAAATCTGTTTTAGGCAAATGAAAACAACTGTCTAGGTATTGGATTACTTGAGAAGGAGTTATAATATTGTTAAAATAATCCTGAAGTTCCTCCCATGTAGTCCACCTGCTCCTGTCGAGTGATAGATCAACTAGCCTTAGATAAGCATATAAAAACAATAACTGAGAATAATTTATTTGAACTTTTTTCATAATAACAATTTATAATCCTAACCAATTCCATCGTATATACTTTGGATAAAATCTGATGTTTTTGATAGAGCACTATTGCCTCAGCTGCAAACAAATAGAAAGTTATATACGTTGAGAAAAAGTAATACAAATGCCATTCTCGTCAAAGAGTCCATTTTCTGATAAAGTAAAATCAAATTCTTTATCCGGAAATAGATAATAAAGTCCCATCTTCCAAAATTACAGAATATATAATCCTATTTTTTTTGAGCTTCAGGTTCATGAGATTTAACGTCCTCTGAGAAATAAAAGACATCAGAGATTGAAATATTATTTATATATTTTTCCTTTCCTGCTGAGTGTTATCAAATCTATTTTCTTCTTCGCCATAACCATTAAAATTCGAAAGCAAGTAGATATTGCTATTTATTTGAATAAAATCGGGACTCATAGCTTTCATTAGAAATAATATTTGTTCGATTGATAAAGTATATCCAATATGATAAATCAGACTCTAAATCATAATCCAAAATAGTTTTAAATAAAAAGATGTCATGAAAATGATAAAGTTTATTTTACATTTCCACTAAGTTTCAATTGAATTTACTCATTTTAGAAAAAAACTTTACCTTTGTAGCAATGAATCTATTAAGATGGATACTGGCAATTTATTTCATGGCGTTATCATTAATGCCATGTGAAGATGCGTCCCATCCTCTGGATTCGGGAAATAAGAAAGTTTCTCTAACTATTCATGGAGTACATTCTACTGAAAAAGGAGATATCTGTTCTCCTCTTTGTGCATGCAGTTGCTGCCAGATGGCGGTCTTTGCATTTAAAATGGATCCTCTCCTGGAGATCCCTGAACCGATTCAAGCTTATTTTTCAAAGAAAATACTATTTCGTAAAAACGACTTTGCCTACCAGGTATATGATCCTATCTGGCAGCCTCCCAAAATTTAATTTTTATTGACCGTTAGAAAGTTACGCTTTCTGAACATAATGAAACTTTGCAATACCATTGCAGAGCTTTTCAGGATATTTTTGCTGCAGTATTCTTACTGTATGCATTTATTTTCAATACAAATTAAATAGAGATCGTGTTAGATAAAATCATAAAATTTAGTATCAAAAACAAGGTGGTCATTGGTCTTATGACCTTAGTGTGGATCATCTGGGGAGTGTGGAGTGCTACCAAACTACCCATAGACGCTGTGCCGGATATTACCAATAACCAGGTGCAGATCATTACCGTATGTCCTACATTGGCAGGACAGGAAGTAGAGCAATTGGTAACCTTCCCGATTGAGCAGAGTATTGCCAATGTACCGGGAATTCAGGAGACAAGAAGTATTTCAAGATTCGGGCTTTCTGTCATTACGGTGGTATTCAAAGAAGAAGTTGATGTGTACTTTGCAAGACAGCTGATCAGTGAACAATTGAAAAGCGCAGTAGAAGAAATTCCCAAAGGGGTAGGAACGCCTGAACTTGCTCCTGTGAGTACAGGATTGGGAGAAGTATATCAGTATATTCTCCATCCTAAAAAAGGAAGTGAGAAAAAATACAATGCTAAAGAACTCAGAACAATGCAGGATTGGATCGTCAGAAGACAGCTCAACGGAACACCGGGAGTTGCTGAGATCAACAGTTTTGGGGGAGAGTTAAAGCAATATGAAGTTGCCATAGATCCTAACCGCCTGAAAGCGATGGGAATTAGCATCAGCGACTTATTCACCGCACTTGAAAAAAATAATCAGAATACCGGAGGGGCTTATATTGATAAAAAGCCTAATGCTTACTTTATCCGGGGTATCGGGTTGGTATCGTCTCTGGAGGATATAAAAAATATAGCCGTAAAAAATGAAACAGGAAGTGTTCCTATTTTTATAAAAGACGTTGCAGATGTACGTCTGGGAAGCGCTGTTCGATACGGAGCTTTAACGTATAACGGGAAAGTAGATGCTGTTGGGGGAGTCGTCATGATGCTGAAAGGAGCCAACAGTAATGAGGTGGTAGAAAATGTTAAAGCAAAAATTCCTACCATTCAGAAATCTCTTCCGGATGATGTGGTGATTGAACCTTTCCTGGACAGAACCGATTTGGTGAGCAGAGCGATCAGTACGGTAGAAAAAAACCTGATGGAAGGAGCTTTAATCGTTATATTCGTTCTTGTGGTTTTTCTTGGAAACCTAAGGGCCGGACTTATCGTGGCTTCTGCCATTCCGCTTTCTTTGTTATTTGCATTGGGAATGATGAATGTTTTCGGGGTAAGTGCCAATCTGATGAGCTTAGGAGCGATAGACTTTGGACTTATTGTGGATGGGGCGGTAATTATCGTTGAAGCCACACTCCATTTATTACATAATAAAAATAAAGGAGTGCTCACTCAGGTTCAAATGGATCAGGAAGTGGGAAATGCAGCCTCCAAAATGATGAACAGTGCCATATTCGGGCAGATTATCATCCTGATTGTATATGTTCCGATCCTTACACTGGCAGGTGTAGAAGGGAAAATGTTCACCCCAATGGCTAAAACGGTAGGGTTTGCTATCATTGGAGCAACCATATTATCGATTACGTATATTCCGATGATGAGTGCATTATTCTTATCTAAAAAGATCTCCCACAAAGAGACACTTTCAGATAAAATGATGAATGCAATCCAGAAGGTGTACCAGCCATTGCTACAGAAGGCAATCAAAATAAAATATATTATCGTTTCAGCAACAGTTGCTATTTTTGTCATTGCTGCCTTTATCTTTAAAGGCATGGGGGGAGAATTTATTCCACAATTACAGGAAGGTGATTTTGCCTTTCACTGTATTCTTCCTCAGGGAAGTTCTCTGAGCCAGAGTATAGAAACATCCATGCAGGCTTCCAGAATTATCAAGCAATTTGATGAGGTAAAAATGGTGGTAGGAAAAACAGGTTCCGCTGAAGTTCCTACAGACCCTATGCCACCTGAAGCTACCGATATGATTGTGGTATTGAAACCGCAAAGTGAATGGAAAAGTAAAAAATCCTATAACGAACTGGCTGATGAAATCAGTGAAAAACTGGAAGCCATTCCTGGAGTGTTTTTTGAGAAAAACCAACCAATCCAGATGCGTTTCAATGAATTGATGACCGGGATCAGACAGGATGTGGCTGTGAAGATTTTTGGAGAAAACCTTGATTCTTTAGCAGTATATGCAGATAAAGTAGGAAAAGTGATTCAGACAGTTGATGGTGCTACTGCCCCTCAGATTGAAAGAGTGAGTGGTTTACCACAAATCAATGTACAATATGACAGAACAAGAATTGCCAATTACGGATTAAATATTGAAGACGTTAATAATGCAGTAAGTACTGCATTTGCAGGAAAAGCTGCCGGGCAGGTTTTTGAAAACGAGAGACGTTTTGATCTGGTAGTTCGTTTAGACAGCCTTCATAGATCAGATATTTCTGATGTTAATAATTTAATGATTACTACCGCTACAGGAGCACAAATTCCATTATCACAGGTAGCCAATGTAAGTTATAAGCTAGGTCCTGCACAGATCAGCCGTGAACAAGGAAAACGTAGAATTGTTATCGGATTTAATGTAAAAGGCCGTGATGTGGAAAGTGTCGTGAAAGATATTCAGGCAAAACTGGACAAAGATATCAAACTTCCTTCCGGATATTACTTTACGTATGGCGGACAATTTGAAAATTTACAGGAAGCAAGCAAGCGTTTGATGATTGCTGTTCCGGTATCTTTACTCCTTATTTTTATGCTGCTTTATTTTACGTTCCGATCATTCAAACAGGCCGGATTGATTTTTACAGCCATTCCGATGAGTGCTATTGGAGGAGTATTTGCGCTGCTTCTCAGGGATATGCCATTTAGTATCAGTGCCGGGATCGGATTTATTGCCCTCTTTGGGGTAGCTGTTCTAAACGGGATTGTACTGATAGGAACTTTCAATCAGCTTGAAAAAGAAGGGGAAACCGATCTTTTAAAAAGAGTATATGAAGGAACAAAAAGCAGATTAAGACCTGTTTTAATGACTGCAACAGTAGCCTCATTAGGATTTTTGCCAATGGCTATTTCCACAGGAGCAGGAGCGGAAGTTCAAAAACCTTTGGCAACGGTAGTTATCGGTGGGTTGGTATCAGCAACTTTTCTTACTTTATTCGTTTTGCCGATGCTGTATATTATTTTTAACACGAAGATTTTGAAAAGAAAAAGCAATAATACGGGATCCTTTACCATAGTTCTTGTGTTGGGATTGATGGTGATAGGGCAAACCTTTAAAGCCCAATCTAAACAAATGTCCGTAGAACAGGCAGTACAGATGGCGGTTGATAATAATTTAATTTTAAAATCAAAAGATTTAAGTATAAAATCGGCTGAAGCATTGAGGCCTACATCCAAAGAACTTCCCAAATTAAGTTTTGAAGCTCAGTTGGGACAGTACAACAGCCGGAATTTTGATCAGTCGTTTGCTATTTCCCAAAGTATTCCTTTTCCAACATTGTTTAAAGCAAAAAAGGAATTAATCAATGAAAATATCAAAAGCAGACAAATTGATAAAGAAGTAACGGCCAATGAATTAATAAGACAGGTTCGTACTTACTATTATCAGATTGAGTATTTACAATATAATAAAGCACAGCTTACAAGCCTCGATAAGGTGTATGATGATTTTATCAGAATTGCAACTGTAAGATTTAAGGCTGGTGATATTAAAAAAATTGAAATAAATACAGCAGAAACACAAAAAGGAGAAATTGATCTGCTATTAAGACAGAATGAAGTATTTTTAAATAATGCCTATAAGAATTTAAAAACGGTTTTAAATTCTTCTGAAGACTTTGAAGTTCCTTTCAATCAGAATTATGAACCTTTAAAGGTGGAAAATGTATTGGATAGTACAGTTGTTGCCAATAATCCCTCTGTGAGGGCCCTCTACCAGGAAATGGAAATTGCCGAGAAGAATAAAAAGGTTGAGAAATCTATGGGATTGCCTGACTTTAGCTTGGGATATACAAACCAGTCATTGATAGGCTTTCAGAATGTAAACGGGCAGGAAAGATATTATGGATCCGGAAATCGGTTCAGTGCTGCAACAGTGGGAGTTTCTATTCCGTTGACGTTTGGAGCAACCAAGGCAAGAATCCAGTCACTGGAATATGAAAAACAGGTAGCTGAAACCAATGCAAAAATGCAGCAGAAACAGCTGACCACACAGTTGGACAACGCATTCAGTCAGTATCAGCAGGATATTCAGCAGTATGATTATTATACCAACCAGGCGATTCCTAATGCTGAAAAAATTGTTAAATCCGCTCAGTTAGGATATAAAACGGGAGAAATATCTTACGTAGAATATCTTTTTGCTTTACAAACGGCAACCAATATTCAGTTAAAATATCTGGAATCTATCCAGCAAGTCAATCAATCTGTAGTAACTATTAATTCAATTATCAATAAATAATATGAAATCATTATTCACAACGTTTTCAGGTAAACAAACACAAATGAAAGTGGTGATTACATATGACCGTATCAAAAATAAATATTTGCATATGAAACTCAAATATAATATCATATCCCTTGTTCTTGTTTCACTGTTCATTGTAAGCTGTGGAAAGAAAGAAGCTTCAGCAGAAAATACCACTGAAAAAGCTCCTGAAAAAACAGAACAAAAGGAAAAAGCAAAAGAAGAAGCTCCCGCAACAATTGCGGCATTAACTGATGAGCAGATGAAATCAGTTGGGGTTGCCATTGGAACTGTAGAAATGAAAGAACTTACTTCCACCATTAAAGCCAATGGCTTGTTAAGTGTTCCCAACAGCAATAAAGCTACCATTACTTCTTTGTATGGAGGGATCATTAAAACCTTGAATATCCAGGTGGGAAGTGTTGTGAAAAAAGGGCAGGTAATTGCCACCATTGCCAACCCGGAATATATCCAGCTACAGGAAGATTATCTGACGACTAATAGTAGAATTACTTATGCAGAGCAGGAATTCAGAAGACAAAGAGAGCTTTTTGATAATGATGCCGGGGCAAAGAAAAATCTGCAAAGTGCAGATGCTGAACTGAAAACATTGAGAACCAAAAGATCTTCTCTTTTAAAACAACTTCAGATGATGGGAATAAACCCGGGAAGTGTCAATAACGGAAATATGAGATCAGGTCTGGTGATCACGGCTCCTATCAGTGGAACCATCAGTGGAATTACTGCACAGATCGGAAGTTATGTAGACATTTCTTCTCCGGTGGCTACCGTGATTGATAACGGTTCTATTCACCTGGATCTTCAGATTTTTGAAAAAGACCTTCCGAAAATGAGGGTAGGACAAATTGTGCATTTTAATCTGACCAACAACCCCGAAACAGAATATGATGCAAGAGTATATAGTATAGGATCTTCATTTGAAAATGAGAGTAAAACTATTTCAATGCATTGCGAGGTGATCGGAAATAAAGCAGGGCTAATTGACGGGATGAATATTACCGGAATTGTAAGTCTCGATAAAAGTACAACACCAGCTGTTCCTACCTCAGCGATTGTAGAAGCAGACAGCAAATATTATGTTTTCGTTCAAACCGATAAAAAACCGGAAGAAGAACATGAAGAAAAAGGAAAACCTCATCCTAAAACCACCAATTTTGAAAAAATAGAAGTGGTGAAAGGAACTTCAGATATGGGGTATACAGCAATTACTCCTATTGGGCAGATTCCAGCTGATGCAAAAATTGTAGTCAAAGGTGCCTTCTTTGTGAATGCTAAACTTGTGAATTCAGGAGAACATGAATAAGTCGTAATGAATACGATTGGAATCAGCTGAATATCAATTTTTATGCTTAAATTAGAACTGTTTACGAAATAGTTGATTGAAGTATAAACAAGCTGGTAGGAAGTAAAGATCATCTTACAGTATTTTAATAAATGATTCTACTATGCTATTAAACAAAAGAATATCAATCGGATATTTCCTTCGCGGAATACAAACTCAGGTTCTGTTTATCGGTATATTTGCCGTGACTATAGGACTTCTGGATATGCTTCCATGGTTCAGAAAAATTTCCCTTCCATTAAACATTCCTGCGTTGTTAGGAACTGCGGTATCACTGCTGCTTGCTTTCCGGACTTCTCAATCGTATGAAAGGTGGTGGGAGGCCAGAACTGTTTGGGGAGCTATTGTTAATGATTCCCGCTCTTTTGTAAGGCTGGTGATACAATTTATGCCTGAAGGAGAAGATAAAATTATTAAAGATTTTGCGGAAAGACAGATTATCTGGACTTATGCCCTGGGAGAGTCGTTAAGAAAACTCCCTTTTTCTGAAAAAGTACAGCAGTACCTTAAGGAACATCATATTAATGGAATAAATATTCCAAATGCCCTTTTGGATGCTCATTCCAGACAATTAAAAGATGTCGCAGTGGCAAAAGGATTAACAGATTTTCAACAGATGCAGCTGAACGATATGATTACCCGACTGTGCGATAGCATGGGGAAATGTGAAAGACTGAAAAATACAGTCTTTCCAAGATCTTACAGTGTTCTGGTACATATTTTAATCTATGTATTTGCTATACTACTTCCTTTTGGATTGGATGACTCACAGCTGGCAGTAGAAATAGGGATTACTTTTCTGATTCCGATCGTATTCATTAGCATTGAAAAGACCTCAATCATTATGCAGGATCCATTTGAAAATACACCAGTGGATACTCCAATGACTTCTTTGGCTCAAACCATTGAGATCAATATCAGGCAAATGACAGGTGAACAAAATGTTCCTTTAAAAAAAGAAAATACATTATACTATGAAATGTAGTTAAAAACCATACTTACCATTATGGAAGAAACAAAAACACAAATACAGACAGCCTCTGCAGCCAGTAAACATAAAAAAAATCTACTGATCGTACTTGCCTTAAGTGGTACTTACCTTATTGCTGAAGTAATCGGAGGAATTGTTACCAATAGCCTTGCTTTATTAGCAGATGCAGCACATATGCTGACGGACGTAGTAGGATTGCTTTTGGCCTTTATTGCCATAAAAATTGGAGAAAGAAAAGCAGATTCCTCTAAAACATACGGATATTACCGTACCGAAATATTGGCAGCGGTGATCAATGCTGTTGTTTTATTGGGAATATCAATATATGTTTTAGTTGAAGCCTACAAACGTTTTCAGGATCCACCGGAAGTACAAAGTACCTCCATGTTGATAGTGGCCGGAATCGGTTTATTGGTTAACGTTGTTGGTTTAATGATTTTAAGAAAAGATTCCGAGGCCAGTCTGAATATGAAAGGAGCCTATTTTGAAGTCCTTTCAGATATGCTTACTTCCGTTGGAGTAATGATAGCCGGAGTTATTATGCTGACTACAGGTTGGTATTATGCTGATCCTTTGATTTCTGCCGCTATTGGATTATTAATTTTTCCCAGAACATGGAAATTGCTGATGGAAGCAGTGAATGTTTTGCTGGAAGGGACGCCAAAGGATGTAAATATTCAGGAACTTCGTATGTCGCTGGAGCAGACCCAGGGGGTAAAAGATGTTCATGATCTCCATGTATGGTCCCTTACTTCAAGTGTAAATGCCATGAGTGCTCACATTGTGAAAGAAGAGGCATATGGTCAGAATCAATTGTTGAAAACATTAACTGATCAAACAATTCAGAATTTCAAAATCAGTCACACCACTTTTCAGATTGAGGAAGAAGGATACGAAGAAAATGAAGTTCATCTATAACAATTAAATGGTACCAATGAAAAAAGATATAGAAAACAAACTCATTGATAAAAATACCAAACCTACAAGCATGAGGATTTTGGTGTATGATTTTTTGAATGGGCAGGAAGCTGCATTATCTCTGTCTGAAATAGAAAACCACTTTGATAATGCAGACAGAATTACAATTTACAGAACCTTAAAAACATTTGAAGAAAAAGGTATTGTCCATAGTATTCAGGAGAACACCACAACGAAATACAAATTATGTGAGGACGATTGTGATGAAAAAACGCACAAAGACTGGCATCTGCATTTCTATTGTAAAATATGCAAACAAACAACCTGTAAAGAGGATATTTCGTTTCCCGAAAATATACAGACCAACTTCAGAATCGATGAAATAAGGCTTTTTGCCAAAGGAATTTGTGAAAATTGTCTTGAAAGTTTGCAATAGCATTGCATCAGTCTCACCCTTAAATTTGTATAAAAATATCAGTTATGGAAAAATGCTGTAGTACAACCCCCGAAAAACCAGATACAAAAGGACACCAACATAATCATTCAGAAGGAGACGGACATGACCATGATGGTCACAATCACTCTCATGATTCCGGAGATCAGACTGTTTTTCAGATGTTTCTCCCGGCGATTATTTCATTTGTACTCCTGTTGATAGGGATTGGTTTTGATAATTATATAAAACCTTCATGGTTTACAGGATGGGTACGTTTAGTATGGTTCTTGGCCGCTTACATTCCTGTAGGGCTTCCTGTTTTGAAAGACGCTTATAAAAGTATCATCAAAGGCGATGTTTTTTCAGAATTCTTTTTGATGAGTATTGCCACCATTGGTGCTTTTATCATTGGAGAATATCCTGAAGGAGTAGCGGTAATGCTTTTCTATGCAGTAGGAGAAGTATTTCAGACTATGGCAGTGTCCAGAGCAAAAGGAAATATCAAGGCTTTGCTAGACCAGCGCCCTGATGAGGTAACGATTATCGAAAACAATCAGCCTAAAACAATTAAAGCAAAAGAAGCCAAAATAGGTGATACCATCCAGTTGAAGCCCGGTGAAAAGCTTGCGTTGGACGGAGAATTGCTTTCAGATTCAGCTTCATTCAACACGGCTGCATTAACAGGCGAAAGTAAACCGGATACCAAAAATAAAGATGAAATAGTACTGGCAGGGATGATCAATATGAACAGTATTGCCCTTGTGAAAATTACCACTGCCTATGAAGACAGTAAGCTAAGTAAAATATTAGAGCTGGTTCAGAATGCAACCGCTCAAAAAGCCCCCACGGAGTTATTCATCAGGAAATTTGCAAAGGTGTATACCCCTATTGTTGTACTGCTTGCGATTGCGATCTGTTTATTACCATATTTCTTTGTCAATGACTACCAATTCAGAGATTGGCTATACAGAGCATTGATCTTTCTGGTAATTTCTTGCCCATGCGCATTAGTAATTTCTATTCCGTTGGGATACTTTGGAGGAATTGGTGCTGCCAGTAGAAATGGAATTCTGTTTAAAGGAAGTAACTTCCTGGATGCTATCGCCGAAATTCAGAATGTTGTAATGGATAAGACCGGAACTATGACGGAAGGAGTCTTCAAAGTTCAGGAAGTAACCATTGTGTCCGAATTTAATAAAGATGAAATCCTTCAAATGGTGAATGTTCTTGAAAGTAAAAGTACTCACCCGGTAGCAACAGCAATACACAATTATGTAGGAGATATCAACTATTCCATCCCGTTGGAAAATGTAGAGGAAATTGCAGGCCATGGACTGAAAGCTACCGTTAATGGAAAAGAACTCTTGGTTGGGAACTTTAAATTAATGGACAAATTCAATATCAGCTATGATATTAATCATGCCAATATTGTATATACGGTTATTGCTGTGGCATACGATAAAAAATTCGCAGGATATATTACCATTGCAGACAGTATCAAAGAAGATGCAAAAATAACGGTGGATAATCTGCATAAAATGAATGTAAAAGCTACCATGCTGAGCGGTGATAAGAGTACCGTTGTAAAATATGTGGCAGATCAGTTGGGTATAGATAATGCCTTCGGAGATCTTTTGCCGGAAGATAAGGTTAATAAAGTAAAAGAAATTAAAGCAAAAAACCAAACTGTGGCTTTCGTTGGAGATGGAGTGAATGACGCACCGGTAGTGGCTTTAAGTGATGTCGGAATAGCTATGGGAGGACTCGGAAGTGATGCAACTATTGAAACTGCGGATGTAGTGATTCAGGATGATAAACCAAGCAAAATACCAATGGCTATTAATATAGGTAAGCAAACGAAAAAAATTGTCTGGCAGAATATTATTTTAGCTTTTGCAGTAAAAGCAGTAGTCTTAATACTTGGAGCCGGAGGTCTTGCCACCATGTGGGAAGCGGTGTTTGCGGATGTAGGAGTTGCATTATTGGCTATTTTAAATGCGGTAAGAATTCAGAGAATGAAGTTTTAACAGCCAAAAAGGCAGAGAATGAAGATGGCAAATTAATTGCTTTACATAAGATACATTCAACTAAATTATATTGAAAAAGCTCTGCCGGATACTATTCGGTGGAGCTTTTTTATGCGGGGAATGTACGAATGAAAATAATTGGTGTGTTCGTGGCAATAATAATCAGCATTGCATTTTATCTATACTGTGTTTTGCTGTCCTAACGTATTTGCTTACCTAAAGGGAGGATAAAGAAAAAGCTCTGCTGATGCTGTTCAACAGAGCTTTTATTAACAAGATTAAATTGTATAAAAGAAACTAAATTTTTTGTTTTGATAAGGCAAAAAAATCAAATAGCTCTTTACCTATGATGAATTGATGTTCACCGATTTTTATAAAACCATTTTTATAATAAAAATTCAAAGCCCGCTCATTGGAATGTAAAACGGAAAGCCAGATATGACTCTGAGTTGAAGCCGTAAATGAAGACATCAGTTCATCCATTAAAGCTTTTCCTGCTTTTTTGTCCAAAAATTCTTTCAGGACATAGATCTTCTGCAATTGTGAAACTGTCGAAACAGCAATAAATTCTGTTGGAGAATGTATTTTAAGCTTTGCATATCCAACAGGAAGGTCATTCCAACTGGCTATCCAAAATCGGTTATTTTCGTTTTGGAGGCTGTTTCTGATCTTTGCCACATTGAAAGTCTTTTCAAAATAATCGAACAAATCCTGAGGGTCACGGAAATATTCTGAAAATGTTTCTGTAAAGGTTATTCTTCCTAACAGTGCAATATAGGATGCATCTTCCGGAGTTGCTGTTCTTATTTTGATCATGGTAAGGACTTGTACTCAAAGTTCGGAATAATTTACTTCTGGTGACAGGTACAGTTTTACTATTTTCATAGGTAACAGTTTTGTTTTGAATCAGAGATTAACAAATATAGACTGTTCGGTTGAATGAATTTTGACTAAAAAAATTGCGTGATCTGAACGATCAACGAGAAATAAAAAAACTAGAGTCTGGACTGAATATATTTAATTGTTACTCTTTTTAAATATCCTCAATGAAGTCCGGTAATAAAAGAACATATAAAAAAACATCAATGACATTCATCATAAATGAAGCAGAAAACGATTTTGAAATAGTATATTTGTAACACAGAATCTATCGTTGAGGTTATTGATTTCCATATTTATCATTTTTACCGTTGCAATACGTCCCGTGTTGCCATTGGTAAATTACGCCGTCAACTATGATTATATTGTGAAAAATCTTTGTGAGAACAGAAGCATTCCACAATCTACCTGTAAAGGGAAATGTTATGTGGAAAAAGAACTGGCAAAAACAGAAAAGCAATCCACAAGCTCTCAAAATGTAAAGATTGCAGGGTTGGATGTTTTTCTTTCTCATGATATATTTTCCTTTGCAGATAAAAATGAGATTGAGTCTCTGATGAAAATTTCAGACTCGAATTATATTGACGCCCATACTACTGAATACTTTTCTCAGATATTCCACCCTCCGTTAGCTTAGAATATCTTCTTAAACTAAGTCTTTAGTTTTTTTGAGCTTTGTCCGAAGCTACTTAACAGTAATGTTTCTGATCTTATTCTGCTCAGGAACCCAGCTTGGTTTAAATACAGTATATTTTTTACCTAACAATATCATTAATTTCAATTGTAATTTCAAAATGAAATCACTCATTATTCTGACGGCTCTGCTGTCAATATTCCTGTTTTCCTGTGCGAAAGAAACCCCTCAGGTAAAGCATAAATCCCATATGACTTCTTCCAAAGAAAATATGAAGAATGTACAAGTGGTAAATGAAGAAGATCCAATCTGCCATATGAAAACAGCAGAGTTTCTTAAAGATACGGCTGTTTACAAAAATAAAACCTACGGTTTCTGCAGTTCTTACTGTAAAGACGAATTCAAAAAAAATCCTGAGAGCTATGCCCAAAAATAAGCAGAATAATAATAAGAGCAAAGTCATTATCCCTATTGCGGTTATTGCCTTACTTTTCCTGGGGATCGGAGTAGGGATGAGCTATTTTAAGAAAAACCTTTACACAGTGATGAAAGTTCCTGATTTTGAACTGACAGATCAGAATAATAAAAAAATCACCAACAAAGATATGCTGGGAAAAGTATATCTGGTAGAGTTTTTCTTTAGCAAATGTCCTACAATATGTCCTGTGATGAATACCAATATGAAGGCTATCCAAAATCAGATCAATGATCCGGATTTTGGGATTATCTCCATTAGTATTGATCCGGAAAATGATACACCGGAAGCTTTAAAAGAACATGCTAAAAGAATCGGAGCTACTTCTCCTAATTGGCATTTTCTGACAGGAGACAGAACGTATATCGGAAATATTGCCGATAAATTTAATATCTACGTCGGAGATCAGGAAGATGAAGGAGAGAGCCTTAACCACAGTGGTATGATTGCTCTGGTAGATCAGGAAGGAAATATTCGTTGCAGATATAATAAAGATAATATGCCTATCTTGTACTACTCAGGACTGAATTATGATGATCCGGAAGGAAAGACACCTAAATTAAACGGGAAATACCACCCTGACAGAGAAATTCTGATTGAGGATATTAAGAAGTTATTAAACTAGGATGAAAGATAGAAGCACGAAGATGGAAGTACTCTTTGTGTATAGAATAAAAAGAGTACAAATGATTAACTAACATAGCTTCCAGACTCCTTACTTCCTTTCTAAAGAAATATTGTTTAACCATACAACAAAACGTTATGAAGATTTTGAAAATAGCTGCTTTAGGTGCAGTTTTAGCGGCTCAGTTTACCTTTGCCCAATTTAAACAAACTCCTTTGCCATACGCTTATAATGCGTTGGAAGGTTCTATCGATGCACAGACGATGGAGATTCACTATTCAAAACACGGAGCTGCTTATGCTGCCAATTTGAATAAGGCGATTGCAGGAACACCCCAGGAGAAACAAACATTGCTTCAGATTCTTTCTGAAACGTCAAAGTTAACCCCTGCCATTAGAAATAATGCCGGAGGACACTACAATCATGAACTTTTCTGGACGATCTTAACTCCTGAAAAAAATACGCAGCCTTCTGCAAAATTAGCTAAGGCTATTAATGAAACTTTTGGAAGTCTTGATGCTTTTAAAGAAAAAATGAGCAAGGCAGGGGCAGACCGTTTTGGTTCAGGATGGGCATGGCTTTCTGTAGATAAAAACGGAAAACTATTCGTTTCATCAACCCCTAACCAGGATAACCCATTGATGGATATCGTTGAAGAAAAAGGAACTCCTGTTTTAGGAATTGATGTTTGGGAACATGCCTATTATCTGAAATACCAGAATAAAAGAGCAGATTACCTTTCTGCGATCTGGAATGTGCTGAACTGGAAAGAAGTAAGCAAAAGATATGAAGACGCTTTAAGTAAGAAATAAACTTCATGAAATTATTTTACAGCATACTCTTTACCTGCTATATGGTGTTCAGACCTCTGATACCATTGGCTGAGTATGCTGTAAATTATAATTATATTGTCAACAGTCTCTGTGTTAATAAAAGCAAGCCTGAGCTGCATTGTAACGGAAAATGTTACCTTGGTAAAGAGCTGGCAAAAGCAAACAGTGATTCAGAATCTACACCATTTAACAAAATAAAAAATTCAGGACAGAAAATCCTGGATATCTATCTTCTTCCTGATATTACAAAGGTTACCATTACTGAAAAAATACTATTTTTCGTAAGTGCCTTCATATACAAAACAGACTATTCTTTTCTGTTTCTGAACCATATTTTCAGACCCCCCGTTTTTTAAATTTCAACGATTCACTTATAAAAATTAAACTGCAGAAATCACAAAAAGTTTACTTAGGAAACTGTAAGTAAATTATAATGTCGTGGGTAAAGTGTTCACAAAGCTTGAAAATATCTGATTTTCAAAACTCTTGTGTGCCTTTCAACCGTTTATTGATAGGCTTTACAATAATTTGTATGTTATAAATTTTTTGTGCCTTTTTGTGGTAAAAAATTGAAATCCATTTAATTTAAAAATCAACAATGAAAATGTATCAACTTTTCATAATGGGTTTACTGTTGACGGTCGTTTCCTGTACCCTCGACAAAACAAATTATGAAGATGAAATCAACACAGCCGTTCCTGAACATTATGAATTTAAGGAAGCTGCTACTATTACCAAAAGTGACTACACGATAAGCATTGAAGCATTGAACGGAACATTCTATCAGGGATATAATGAAATCCGTGTGAAGATTCTCAATGCCCAAACCAAAGAAAGTATCAGTGCATCAAACATCACATTTTTACCTGTGATGACTGGTGGTGACGGAAACAAGACCTCATGTCCTCATCGGTATTCTCTGAACAGTCAATCCACAGACTCGTATTTTTCCGGATACTCTGTGTTCACCAATACAAGCAGTGCCGGAAGAATCTGGAAGCTATACATGAGTTTTACCGTGAATCAAAAGATTTATACAGTCGATAAGGAGGTGATCGTGAAGGAGCAACTTAATAAAAATCTTAATATGACTTCGTTTGCAGGGAATGATGGTGAACAGTATTTTATTGCGCTTGTATCCCCTCAAAAACCACAGGTTGCAGAAAACAAACTGGTTGCAGGTATTTATAAATACAATCAACCTACAGCTACAGGAGGAAGTTTTCCCGATCCATCGCAATTTTCATACAGTGAAGTAAGTGGCTACACATTGCTGCTTGATCCAAGAATGCCGGAGCCTTCTATGGGAAATCACTCATCACCGAATAATAAAGATTTGATTCAGGGAAATGACGGCTTGTACCATGGAGTGGTCAATTATACGATGACCGGAAACTGGACTTTAAACTTCATTATGCTAAACCAAAACGGCAAAATCATCAAAGGAACCAAGGTTTCTACCGATTTTACACCCGGTGTTGAAGGCGCAAAAAGTGAACTTTTTATTGATACTTTATTCTAATTTCATGAAGCAATCAGGACTTATTTTTGTCTTTTTGGGGGTGTTGATCAATGCACAGCACAGACCGGTAACTAAAGACAGTATTGCCCTTTTGGATGAAGTAAAAGTAAAAGGGGAGCAAAAGAAAATTGAAACAAAAATGAAAATGGCTGTTTCAGTGGACGAATTTCTGGCATCTTCAGATAAAATAAGTTTTATCAAACGAGGAGCCTATGCCTGGGAGCCCTTACTCAATAACATGAGTACAGAGCGTTCTACGGTTACGATTGACGGAATGCACATTTTCGGAGCATGTACGGATAAAATGGATCCGGTTACCTCATATCTCGAGAGCAATAATCTTTCTTCTATTGATATAAAATCAGGACAGGAAGGAAGCATGCATGGAGCAACTATTGCGGGAAGTATTGATCTGAAAAGGAAAAGTACTCCTTTCGGTCTTGAAAAAAAATGGGGTGGTACCTACCAGACTGGTTTTGAGTTTAATAATGAACAGGCTTTTAATCTGGGCTCTGTGTCATATTCAGGGAATAGACTTGTGGTGGATGGAAGTATTTCTTACCGAAAAGCAGGGAATTATGACGATGGAAATGGTGATGAAGTAAAACATTCGCAATTTACCAAATTCAATACCGGATTAGGAGTCGCCTATAAAACAAGTCCATTATCTTCCATACGGGTAGATGCTATTTTTGATATGGCAAAAAATGTAGGATTTCCTGCATTACCTATGGATTTATGGCTTTCCCGCGCCATGATTACCTCAGCATCTTATAAACAGTTGTTTAAAGAAGGACTGATCAAATCCTGGGACACTAAAATTTATTTCAATACCATAGAACATTATATGGATGATACGAACCGTCCCGAAAATCTGGTTCACATGGATATGCCCGGCTGGAGTACAACCTATGGACTTGTTTCAACATTGAATGTAAAGAAAGATCAATATGCTTCCGAGCTTCAGCTCAATGCTTATAATAATGTTTCAATTGCCGAAATGAGGATGTATCCGCAAGACCGAAGCAAGAGAACAATGTTTGCTTACAGCTGGCCTTGGGTGACAACGAGATTTATAGGACTTTCCATGAATAATGTATGGGATATTTCTGACCATAGCCGATTAAATTTAGGTGGCTCCCTGGGAATGAATTATAATCAATCGAAGTATGCAGAATTCAACTGGATTTTTCATCCGGGAACACCACAGCAGAAAACGAGAATTCTGCCGGCTTTGCATGCGGGATATGAGTTGACTGTCGATCAGTTTAATTTCTCTGTCGGAACGGGGTATGGTCATAGAGCACCTTCAGTTTCGGAGGGGTACGGATATTACATCTATAACAGTTTTGACCGTTATGATTATATCGGAAATCCTGACTTAAAAAATGAAGTTTCCTATGAAACCAATGCCAGTGCCGGTTTTAAAAACAATAAACTGAGTATTGAAGCTAAGGTGAACTATTTCTATATCCAGAATTATATCATCGGAAAGATTTTAAGTCTGGGAAGCCCGATGAACTATCAGTCGGTAGGTGTGAAAGCCTACACTTCTCTGGATCATGCGACCCTTTTTAATATGTCTTTGAATACGGGATATAATATTACACCAGATTTACATTGGAAAGGTACGTTAATGTATGCAAGAGGAAAAGATAATAACGGAAAAAATTTACCATTCATCCGGCCTCTGAGCTATATGACATCTCTCCATTTTATGCATCGTAATTTCGGATTTCAGACTTCTGTAAACGGAGATTTTCTCCAGATGAATTACAGCCCGGAATATGGAGAAGATCAGACCCCGGCGTATACCGTCTGGAATGTTTCTGGGGACTACACTTTCAGAATCAGACAATTTAAAACTATTCTCCAGATTGGAGCCGAAAATCTTTTAAACAATTATTACAGTACCTATGCGGATTGGGGAAATATTCCCAGAATGGGTCGTAATATTTTTACGTCTTTAAAATTCAGCTTTTAAGCTGATAAAACAGGGATCGTATCCTATTAATTTATAACAATATTAAAAAAACAACAATGCAACATTTAAAAAAATACCTTTTATTATCAGCTTTTACCTTAGGATTGACTTCATGCCAGAACAGCGATGATAATACTGTCGCGAATAATGTTACCCTTGAATTCAATAATACATTCAAGAGTCAAACGATCGTTCTGGGAGATGCCACTTCGGGTCAAGCGACCGTAAACACTTCAGCGGAAGGACAAGCACATCAGTTCTCAGAACTGAAATATGTTATCAGTAATATTCGTCTTATCAAAGCCAATGGTGACGAAATTCCTTATCATATTAATGACCTTGATCAGGGAGCTACCGTAATTGATCAGTCAAAACCTGAAACACTTCGTTACTTGTTGGGCAATATACCTGCCGGAGAATATAAAAAGATCAAATTTGGTCTTGGCGTGAAAAAAGAAATGAATGTGCTGGATCAAGTGAAATTTCCCAAGTTCTATGCGATGGCCGGTTCCAACAATACTCAAATGATGTGGGAATGGGGAGCCGGATATCGTTTCACAAAAATTGAGGGATTTTATGGCACAGATCATAAACAATTGTCTATTCACACAGGAAGTACGATCAAGGGAACAGAAGGGAATTACACACAAGGGGTAGATGCTTACAGAGAAGTAACCTTGGATCTTCCCAAGATTGCAGTCGTAGATACTAAGGCTCCTAAAATCACAATTAAAGCAGATTTTGATAAACTATTAACCGGAAAGACCAATACCATTCTTTTGACCACAGGAACAGGAATGGATGGTAATGCGACTCCAAACATTCATACTGCCAATCAAATGGTGAAATTTGTTGATAATTTGGGCGGAAACGGTTCCAGTGACGTTTCAGGAATGTTTTCTGTAACCAGTGTTGAAAACTAGGCTTTTCTTTTTTAACCTATGGTAATAACAATGAAAAACGGACCTGGTTTTTTAGTGATACTTATACTTTTAATGTCATGTAACAATGATTATTATGAACCTGTTTCTTATGATAATCCGGAAGTGTCACTCAAGATTCCTTTTGGTTTTCCTGAAGTAAATAGTTCGGTGAATGCTAATAAACCTACGATGTATGGTGTGGAACTGGGTGAAAAACTATTTCATGACAAAAGACTGAGTGCAGACAATACAATTTCATGTTCCAGTTGCCACATGCAGTCCAATGCCTTTGCAGATCATAATGCACAGTCCATCGGAATTGAAAATAGGGTAGGGCTCAGAAATGCTCCTGCGGTCCAGAATATGATGTTCATGAAGTTTTATAATTGGGACGGTAATATTCTGCAGTTGGAGAAACAGCCTCTGGTTCCGATTATCACTCATGAGGAAATGGGTTCTTCTATTCTGGAAGTCATAGGGAAAATAAAAGATGATCTGACGTACAAAGATTTATTCACAAAAACATTCGGAGACGGAAATATAACACCTGAAAGAATTTATAAAAGTATTGCCCAATATGAGTATACCTTGATTTCTGCCAACAGTAAATATGATAAGGTAAAACGAAATGAAGGTGAAAAATTTACAGCGGAAGAAGCACAGGGGTATCAGACGTTTCAACAAAAATGTGCAAGCTGCCACAGTACAGAATTATTTACCGATCAGAGTTTCAGAAATATCGGTTTCCCTTTGAATCCTGATACCAATGAAGCAGGACGGGCAAGAGTCACAGGTATTGCTGCGGACTATATGAGTTTTAGAGTTCCTTCATTACGAAATGTAGAATATACAGCTCCTTATGGAAGCTTTGGACAATTTCCTACATTAATGGCCGTTCTGGATTATTTTGATAACGGTGTTTTAAATGCAGACAATCTTGATCCTGTTTTTAAACAAAATGGAAACAGAATTCCATTGACTGAACAGGAGAAGAAGAATCTTATTTTGTTTATGAAAACATTGAGCGACCGGGAATTTGTACAGAAATAACCGGGCCTGACCAATCACGAACCATTCAGAGATCCTGCTACATTGTAGCGGGATTTTCTTTTGTTTATGTCTTGAAAATCATTTTGTTCTGTATGATATTGTATCTGGTTAATAATTTTCTATCTTTGCCGAAATTTGGTGAGCCCTAATAAGCTCTTAAAAGGGAATCCGGTGGAAATCCGGAACAGACCCGCTGCTGTAAGCTCCGCACCAAAGTTTTTGAAGATTTTATCCACTGTTTTTTAATGGGAAGGATTTCAAAAATGGAGTAAGTCAGAAGACCTGCCAGAATAGTAAACGTTTGACGCTTTCGTGGAATAAAGCTTAGGACTACAATGATACTATGCGGTGATAGCTGTGCTTTGTCGTTGCTTTCTTACATCCATTAGCGTCATCATTATCCCAATGAGCTAATGGTGGCAAAACTAAATACATCTCAACTCCATAAAGTTGTTTTCACATTATGTGTGTTAACCTCACAATTCCTGTTTTCCCAAACCGGGAAAAAAGACAGCATTAAAGAAAAAGCCATTAAGGCGGTTACTATTTACAAAAAGAATTTTAGAGAGATTCTTCCGGCACAAATCTTACAGGGAGAAGAACTGGAAAGACTCAATAGTCATTCTGTAGCGGATGCGTTGCGGTATTTCTCCGGAATCCAGATCAAAGATTACGGAGGAATGGGAGGTCTGAAGACTGTTGATATCCGAAGTATGGGAAGCCAGCATGTAGGAGTTTTCTATGATGGAATTCAACTGGGAAATGCTCAGAATGGCGTAGTGGATCTTGGGAGGTACTCTTTGGATGATCTCGAAGAAATATCCTTGTACAACGGGCAGAAAAGTGAAATATTCCAGCCTGCAAAAGATTTTGGCGCATCGGGATCTATCTACTTACAGCCGAAAACACCTGTATTTACAGGAAATCGAAAAACAAACCTTGTGATAAGAGCAAAAAGTGCTTCTATCAGTTTGTTTAATCCATCTTTCCGTTTAGAACAGAAAATTTCACAACGAATTTCTACCAGCTTTAGCGCTGAATTTCTGCAAAGTGATGGTCTTTATAAATATCGTTATACCAGAAAATATCCTAACGGTACAACAGCCAATGATACCATTGCCAAAAGATACGATTCAGATATCAAGTCAAAACGTTTTGAAACCTCCATCAATGGTATTTTAAATAATGGTAACTGGAATATCCGGGGATATGGTTATCTTTCAGACCGGGGTATTCCGGCACCTATTGTGAATAGCCGTTTTAAGGCAAGGGGAGCGAGAATGGTTGATGAAAATTATTTTATACAGGCCAACCTCAGAAAAAAACTATTTCCCAAGTTTGAAACCCAACTTAAAGCAAAATTTGCTTACGATTATACCTATTTTAATGATACAGTATTGTCGCAGGCAGCCTATCCTTCACAAAATACATATATCCAGAAGGAAGTCTATCTCTCTTCGTCCAATATCTATACTGTGAATTCCAATTGGGATGTCAGTGTAAGCGGAGACTTTCAGTATAATAAATTGGATGCAGATCTGACAAATTTTTCTTATCCTACCCGTTATACAACTCTTGTAGCATTAGCTACTACCTATCAATGGAAAAGGTTTAAATTTCTGGGAAGTCTTTTAGGAACATTTACTTTTGAGGAGGTGAGGAAAAATAAAAGACCCGATGACAGAAGAGAATGGACACCGGCTGTATTCATGAGCTATCAGCCTGTTGCAATTCCTGAACTTACATTGAGAGCTTTTTATAAAAAGATCTTCAGGTTGCCCACCTTTAACGATTTGTATTATACCAATGTAGGAAGCACATTCCTGCAGCCTGAATTTACCTTTCAACATGATATAGGATTTACCTACCAGAAAAAATATGATCATCCGGTATTTAAAGGATTTTATATAAAAGCAGATGGATATTATAACAAAGTAAAAGATAAAATTATTGCGGTACCTACCACCAATATGTTCCGGTGGATGATGCTGAATCTTGGAAAAGTTGAAATTATTGGTGCTGATATTAACGCCCGGGCAGAACTTGAATTAGGAAAAGTAAAGCTTAAACCTTTGTTATCTTATACCTATCAAAGTGCGAAAGATAAAACCTTCAATGGCGAAGGACTTGATCCTGCAGACACTTTTTATAATAATCAGATCCCTTATACTCCGTGGAATAGTGGCTCTTTTACCATGATGGCAGACTATAAAGACTGGAGCTTCAATTACAGCTTCATTTATGTAGGAAAACGTTACGATGGGCAGCAGGATAATATTCAATACAATTTTATTCAGCCATGGTACACTCATGACCTTTCAATTCAAAAGAAGCTTGACCTGGCAGGACATCCTTTTAAAATCAATCTTGAAATGAACAACATTCTTAATCAATATTATGATGTTGTGAAAAATTACCCCATGCCTGGAAGAAACTTTAGGCTCACTTTAAATTTCACCTTATGAGAAAACTGAATATTTGTTTTGTGTTTTTTGCATTGCTTTCTCTGATATCCTGTCGTACCGATGAAATAGTGATTCCTATGGAAGTCGTAGACGGGCTTGCTCCCATTGAAAATACTGCAATCAAAGGATTCTATGTGTTGAACGAGGGAAATATGGGAAGCAATAAGTGTACGCTGGACTTTTTCGATTATACAAAAGGAAACTATTACAGAAACATTTATGCAGAGATTAATCCTGAAGTTGTAAAAGAATTGGGAGATGTTGGAAATGACATTAAAATCTATGGAAGTAAGCTTTACATTGTCGTCAATGTTTCCAATAAAATTGAAGTCCTTGATGCTAAAACAGCCAGACGTATAAAATCGATCCCCTTGCAGAACTGTCGATACCTAACCTTCAAGGATGGGAAGGCCTTTGCCAGCAGTTATGTAGGTCCGGTAGATATCAATCCAAATGCTCCGAAAGGAAAAGTAGTGGAGATTGATACAGCCTCTCTTGCGATAAAGCGTGAAGTAACAGTAGGGTACCAACCCGAAGAGTTGGAAATTGTAGGTAATCAGCTTTTTGTTGCTAATTCCGGAGGTTATATGGTTCCAAATTATGACAAAACAGTTTCGGTAATAGATCTCAACACATTTACAGAAACAAAAAAGATAGATGTGGCGATCAATCTTCATCGCCTTAAAAAGGACAATTACGGGGATTTATACGTAAGCTCTAGAGGGGATTACTATACGGTTCCTTCCAATTTATACCTGATTGATGCAGCTACAGGAACAATAAAAAAGAATTTCCACATTGCCGTAAGTGAGATGACCATCGTTAATGATAAGCTCTATTACTACGGAAATGAGTTTAATTATAACACCCATACTTCACAGAAAACATTTGGAATTATTGACGTGAAAACGGAGCAGATTATTTCCAATAAAATTGTTGATCAGGAATATGAAAAAATTATTAAAACGCCATACGGAATTGCAGTAAATCCAATCACAGAAGATATCTATATCACCGATGCCCGAAATTATGTGTCGATGGGTTTTGTATACTGTTTTGATAAAAACGGACACTTCAAATGGAAAACAGAAGGCGGAAATATCCCTGCCCACTTCGCTTTTTTATATAAATAATGAAACTGACAGACATGAATAAAAAAACTATTAATTATTTGACAATCGGGCTTTTATCTTTGTTTTTTGCAGGGATGATTGCTTCTTGTAAACATGATGACGATGAGGTTTTGACTCCTACAGATCCTGTAGTAGAGCCATTTAAAGGATTAGACTCCGTGTATACCATTGAACGCTTCAGAGTATTAAGTATTCCTACCCAGCTTTCAGAAAATCTTACGTGGAGTATTAATGATTCTCTTATTTCTCAAAATTCAGAATTAGAATTCATTAGCCCTAAGGCTACCACTTACCCTTTGACTTTAAAGATTGGAAACAACGCAGATGCAAAAGTTTATCATTCAAAAATTAGAGTAACCAAAGAAGCTGGTGTTTTAAGTAAATACATTTCTAAAGTATTTGATTTTAGGCCTGCTGTAGGGCAATTCATGAACGAAATCCCAGAATATAATCAGGGAAATACTGCCGTGAACATGCTTCAAAAAGCCAATGCGTCTCTTGTGGGTTCCAATTCTACCATGATCAGCCTTGGTGGTTTCGGAGGGTATGTGGTGTTTGGTTTTGACCATACGATTCCTAATCTTGACGGAAGAGATTTTAAAATTCTTGGAAATGCCTTTTTTGGAAATGCAGCCAATGATCCTCGCTCAGGAAACTGTGAACCTGGAATTATCATGGTAGCCTACGACAAAAATAAAAACGGAAAACCTGATGATAACGAATGGTATGAGATCGCAGGAAGTGAGTATTTTAAAAATACTACGGTAAAAGATTACAGTATTACCTATATGAAGCCTAATGAAAACAAAACTCCGGTGGCGGGAAGTGAAGATTGGCAGGCTGATATAGAATATATAAAATGGACAGATAATCTCGGAAATACAGGATTTAAAACCCGAAATGTTTTCCACTCACAAAGCTATTATCCATTATGGTTTACTGATGCTTCCTATGGATTTACAGGAACAAGGCTTAAAGATAATTTCTATGACCAGAGTGGAAACGGATCCTATTGGGTAGGAAAGTCTTACGAATTCGGATATGCAGATAATGCTCCGAATAATGATGAAGCTTCTAATATTGATATATCCTGGGCGGTGGACAGAAACGGGAAATACATAAAACTTCCGGGAATTGATTTTGTGAAAGTATATACAGGGATCAATCAGGAGGCAGGATGGCTCGGGGAAGTGTCTACAGAGGTAGCCGGTGCCTATGATCTGCGTCTTAAATAAAAACAAACAAAATATTTTTAAATTAATAAAGAATGAAAAAGTTTTATCTTTTTACCATGCTTTTTCTGTTTGCATTTTTTACCAATGCACAGATAAAAGTGCAGGGAGTACCCCGAAATGACCTTTCCGGGAATGCTACTCAACTCAATATAGCCAATACTGCTGCTAATATCAGTTTTTCTGATATTCAGTATTGGGTAGGAACAGGTTCCAATCAGGCAGCATTTGTTGTACAGTGGAATGACAGTAAGAATCCTGACGCACTGGTATGGGGATTCAGATGGGATGGAAATGCTACGGGAGAAGATATGCTGAAAGCCATTGCAAAGGCGGACCACCGTTTTTTTACTTTGTTATATCAGGGAACACAGTTTGGAACTGCAATAGGAGGTCTTGGATTTGATTTAAACGGTCAGAACTCCAATGCATTGATTAAAAGTGGAAATGCGACCTACCCGTTATATCCTGTAGATGGTATTGTCAACACAACGGCTTATGATTTTGATGATTATACAGCACAGGATACCAGTGATCATTGGGTTTCCGGATGGTACAACGGTTTCTGGTCGTATTATGTTAAAAACCCTACTGATGCAGATTTCGGATTTTCAGGAGTAGGTGCCACCTCAAGAATATTACAAAACGGTTCCTGGGATGTATGGAACTACAGCCCTATGTCAGGATCATTCCCGATTTCTTCAACATTGACGCCGGTTTCACCTTATGTAACTTCTACTAATTTTACAAACGGATTCTTCATGGTCAATGAAGAATGGTTCGGGCACACCAATGGGTCTGTTAACTTTATTGGTAATAACGGACAAATCAATTATAGAGTGTATAGTAATGCCAACAACAACCATGCTTTCGGAGCAACTACCCAATACGGAACCATCTATGGGGATAAGTTCTATTTTGTATCGAAACAGGCAGCTGATGGAGGAGATTCTCAGTATACGCCAGGTGGCAGATTAGTTGTTGCCAATGCTCAAACGATGCAAAAAATCGCTACGTTCAATAATATAGGTGGAGGAGATGGAAGATCTTTCCTTGGTGTCAATGAACATAAGGGATATATCGGAGCATCCAATGGGATCTATTTATTTGATATTGATAATATGCAGGTGGGAAGTTTAGTTTCCGGAACGGGAGGTGGAAGCCAGTATTCAGGACAAATTGGTAATATGATCCGTACTTCGAAATATGTTTTTGCTGTGAAACAGGCTGCGGGTGTTTTGGTGATTGATCCAGCTACCGATACAGTAGTCAATACTATTGCAGGACCTTTCAGCTCTATTGTCCATGCAAAAGATGGAAGTATCTGGGCTATTCAAAACCAAAAACTGGCTTTGATTGATCCAGCAACTTTCGCAGTACAGTATTTTAATATTCCAACTACGAAATATGCAGATACTTGGGGAGCATGGAACGCCGGAAGTTTCACGGCGAGTAATACAGAAAATACATTATATTGGATCAAGGCTGGAACAGGATTTAATCCCGGAAATCAAATTGTTAAATTTGATGTAACTGCTAAAACATTCAATGAAAGTTTTATTACCCTTCCCGGGCAGACAGGAACATATAAACAAATTCCTTACGGAGCTGCATTACGTGTGAACCCTTCCACAGGAAACCTTATCCTGAATACAACAGAAAGCGGTTTTGGAGCCCATTATCAAAAAAACTGGATCCATACCTATGATGTGAATGGAAATCTTACCAATACCCAAACATTGAATGATTATTACTGGTTCCCGGCCTTGGCTGTATTTCCGGATAATACAGCTCCGATTGTGAGCAATACCTTCCCTTCTCAGGTTACAGCGGCAAATGTTACAACAATTGATCTGAAAACAATGGTTTCTGATGGAGACAGTTTTGGAGCCTCAATTGTAAAAACTGTAAAGTCAAATAATAATCCTTCAGTAGTTTCTGCAGAGATTAATGCTAATGAAGAATTGGTGATAACACCACTGGCAACTGGATTTGCTGAAATTGTAATCAGCTTCAATTCAAATGGTAAAGTTGTTGAAAGAACACTTGACATCAATAGCCTGGGTTCTACGCTAGCAACTGTAGAAGTGAAGAAACTTGAATTTGGAATTTATCCAAATCCGGTTACAGATATTCTTTATATTAAAACTCAGGAAAAAGTAGGAAACATATCTATTTATGATGCTTCCGGGAAACTAGTAAATATGCAGTTCAATAACGGACAAATAAATGTTAGCATGTTACCAAAAGGAATGTATATCCTGAAGGCAATAACTGATAAGGCAGTATACCAACAAAAACTGATTAAGAAATAATTTTTAGAATAGCTAATTTTGTTTCATTTTGCCGGCCAATATATTGGTCGGCTTTTTTATGGCTCTGAATTATTAATTGATACCAGACAAATATAAACCACCATCAAATAATAGTAAAAAATCAGTAAAGTATGTCCTGTCCACGTGGACCTGAAGTTAGTCTGTTTAAAAAATACTACATCTAACATTAATATTTTAAAAAATATAAGTCAAAACTAGAATTTGATTGTCATCTTTTGGAAAGACTCTATAGGTTTTGCCTGTTATTATTGATCAATATCTGAAATTTTTACATCAAAACCGAGAGATTTATTGATGTAAAACATTTGAAAATATAGCACTTTATTCTTCATGGTTATTGATTTTGTAGAATAAGTGTAGTATTAAAGCAATAGATTGTAAACCTTATGGATATTGATATTGATGTATGTGTGACGTATGGGGATTTTTGGAAAAGCTATAGTGTAAAGTCTATTTTTGCAGTAAACAACACAAATGAAAAACAGGAAAAATTATTTATTACTGATGATATTCTTTATGAATATCTTATTCTCTCAGGTAGGTATAGGTACGGCCAACCCCAGAGGTGCTTTGGACATCAATAAAGAGACTACCAATAACATGGGGTTGGTACTGCCTACCAATAGTGATCCTGGAAATCTGATCAATCCAATGGGAGGAAATGTAGCCATAGGAACTATCATGTATGATTCCACGTTGAGTTGCGTAAGAGTATACAAATCTTCCGGGTGGTCAAAATGTTTATGTGATCAATGTGGTCCAACCCCAGGATTTACTTTAGATTGTTCCACGGGAGCTCTTAGCGGGACATTCATAGCAGGAGTGCCGAGTACTGGGACAAAAACCATTAACTATACCAATGCTTCCGGGCAGCCGTATAATGCTATTTCGGTCACTTCAACAGGAGTGACAGGATTAACGGCAACGGCGCCAGCCGGTACATTGGCTAACGGAAGTGGAAACATATCACTTACAGTGAGTGGTACACCTTCGGGATCAGGTATAGCCAGCTTTGTGGTGAGTGTAGCAGGGGAATCTTGTTCTTTTACAATAAATGTAAATGGTGAAGGAACTTTTGATAATCCTTCCGTAAGCTGTCAAAGTATATTTGATAAGTATAATTCATCTGGAATCCTTGTTGCCAATGATGGGGAATACTGGATTGGAACGGCTACCAACAAATATAAGACAAGATGTGATATGGTAGATGCTGCGGAAGCCGCTGCCTTGGATAAAGAGGTGGGAGGGTATACTTTATTATGGTCTTATTCTGAAGGTACAGCTACCAAAGATAATGCTTGGGGGACTAACGGAACAGTAAGTTGGGGAGCAACTACTTTGGATAACAGAAATGTTGTGAAAGTACAAAATGGAACGATGAACTATAATAATTTCAGAATTGAAACAACTGAAAAGGCAAGATGGACAGGTAAGGTAACAAGGCAGACATTTACAGATGAGCCTACCAATTCAAATAAGGATCTCAACACGTATCTTAATTATCCCAAATCGGATATTGTTAATGGGGGGCTTAATTTTCGTTTGGTTGGATCCGGAACTGTGACAGGGAAATATCTTGGAGGAGTTACGAGTTTGACCAAAAATGCAGGAGATGACAGAGGTACTTTGACTATTGATAATGTTATGATCAAAAATAATATTTATTTCTATAATGGAGATTACAATACTCACTGGGATATTACAGACTATAGATATTCTCCAACAATTAATGGTGGAAATGGGGCTATAATCTCCAATTGGCCTCTATGGGTAGTAGGTGAGTGGACAAGTGAAATGCCTTTCGGGCGTTGCATAAATGGTTTAACGAGCTATACGCCTCTAGCACCACAAGGGGGAGGCTATCCAGTAAAAACATTTACAGATGCTTGTCTGCCGAATAATGCAAATATAGGCAGACACCCAGGTATAAATGGTACAGAGGGATATGTGATGCAATGGTGGGCAAAATAATTTGTAAGATATTCATATCAAGGTTTACAACAGATCTTATGTGCTCTTGTAGTGAATGAAAAGGATAAACAATAAAATAGATTCTCGATAACATTCTTCATAGTATCTTGATATTTGCACTTAAAACAAGGACTGACAGATTTTGAAAAATAGATGTCAGTATAATAAGGTCGGTTTTATCCGACCTTATTTTTTTGAATAAAGTGTTGAGTAAAGATATCAGAACTTGGATGTTTTCTATTGATATTTCTTTGTAAAGATGTTTTACATCAAATATTATATGAAATATGTTGGTTTTTTTGTGGCAAATTTTGAGTATTTTATTTAGTCATATCACCAGGTAAAAGAAAATTTTATGTTTTCTATCTTATGTTATATTTTTTCAAAATATTTTAAAAACAAGGTTTTTTCCACCTTTGTATTGATATTGTAGAATGCATGTAGTAGGTCTTGAAGTACCATGAATACTACTAATGATGTATGCGTGATGTATGTTGATTTTTGGAAGAAGCGGTTAGTAAAGGATACTTTTGCAGCAAACAAAAACACAATGAAAAATAGAAAAAATCATTTATTACTGATGATATTCTTCATGAATATCTTATTCTCTCAGGTAGGTATAGGTACGGCCAACCCCAGAGGTGCTTTGGACATCAATAAAGAGACTACCAATAACATGGGGTTGGTACTGCCTACTAATAGTGATCCTAGAAATCTGATCAATCCAATGGGAGGTAATGTAGCCATAGGAACAATAATGTATGATTCTACGTTGAGTTGCGTAAGAGTGTATAAATCTTCAGGATGGTCAAACTGTTTATGTGATCAGTGTGGTCCTGGTCCCACACCTGGTTTTACATTAGATTGTTCAGGTGGGGCACTTACCGGAACATATGCAGCTGGAACGATGAGCAACGGAACAAAAACAATCAATTATACTAATGCAACGGGACAACCATATGGTGCTATTTCAGTTGCTTCATCAGGAGTATCGGGATTAACAGCCAGTGCACCGGCCGGAACATTAGCAAACGGAAGTGGAAATATCTCGCTCACAATTTCAGGCACTCCTTCTGCTTCAGGAACGGCTTCTTTTACGATAAATATTGCAGGCCAATCTTGTAGCTTCTCCGTGAATGTAAATTCAGGTGTTATTCCTAAAAGAACGATATTATCATTAGGAGCAGGTATGTATACTCCAAATTCTGGTAATACGACCGCACCAACAACAATACTGCAGTCTGCAGCGAACTTTGGCCCTACAGGAACTGTCCCGTCACAAGGCTTTGATATTAAAGCAATGGGAACAGGTCAGGGAAATCTTGCAGCCAATATTGCCACTTATAATCCGTATATAATTATTATGACATGGGATTATACATGTAATGCAGCAGATGCTATTGCTCTTAAGAGTTATTTGGATAACGGAGGTAGAGCTATGGTTTTCCTTCAGCAGGCACAGCCAACTCAGATTCTGAATCAGGTATTTGGAGGATCTACTGTTGTTACCGCAGCTACAGGTACGAATTACGTAAAAACTATTACAAATGTTAACCATCCTATTCTTAATGGACCATTTGGTGATGCAAGAGGAAAGCTGGTTGGGGATGATAACAATGATGCAAGCTCTTATACAAATTCTAATATGAATAATTCAAATGTTGATATTTTGTCTGCTAATAATGGGTTGATGGTTGGTTTTGTCCATAAGACCTATAAACTATTCTTCTGGGGAGATGGAGGATTTCCTTTGGGAGCTGTTAATAATACTTCAACTGGGTCTTATCCCGCTGGTGTAGATGCATCAGGTAAGCCAATTCCAAAGATCAATTTTGGAACAGGGGTAGCAGCAGGAAGTAGTGTTTATAATAGTATTTTATATGCTAACGCGATAGCATGGATGATACAATAAATTGTCAATAACATTCTTCATAGTATCTTGATATTTGCACTTAAAACAGAGACTGATAGATTTGAAAAAACAAATATCAGTATAATAAGGTCGGTTTTCCCCGACCTTATTTTATGAAGGGATGGACATAAACAACGCAGTTGGTATTATTGCTACGATCAAACTTACGTGTTCAGTATCATTTTACAAGAATAAGGCTTTCTTATCTTTTGTCTGTTTATGGAAAATTATACCCTATAAAATCAAAACGGCAGGCTTTTAGGCCTGCCGTGTGAATTGATAAGATTTGTTATTACTTAATCATAATTTTATTGGAATATGTTTTTCCTTCTTTCGTCTTAATAGTCATAATATACATTCCTTGAGCCTGCTTTGTCTCAAATGTATTAGACGTTAATTTAGAACGATAAACTTCTTTTCCTGAGGTGTTGGTTAAAGTAACTTCAGCCTCTTCCAACGGAAGCTTTTTGTCAAGAGTGATCTGCCCGTCTTCACTATGTGCCATAAAACTGATAAACGGATCTTTGTATTGATAAGAATAATACAGGCGAAGGGCACCGTTTACACTTAGTAATCCACCGTTTAGATTTACTTTAATTCTATCAAACGGTTTGTTCATGGTAAGTTCAAGCTCTCCTTTACTTGGATCTGTGCCTCCCAGCTTAATCGCATCATTATTAAGATTTTGATAATCATTATTGGATACATCTCCATTAAACGTTTCGATGGAAATACCACTGATTAATTGAGCGGATAACATCACCTGATCCGTACCAAAACCTAATACCAGTTTATTGGTTCCCAAGGCGATATTGGTTGCCGGGAAAATCAAGGTTTGCTCCGTTCTTGCGAGTAATCCTACAGAAACCTGAAGGGTAGAATAATCGCTTTCATTGCTTCCCAATGCATTTTGTGGGTTCAATACACCACATCCAAGGCAGATACCAACTACCTGATTGGTTTGGCTACTTGCGTAGACTTTGGTAATTTGAGCGAAAGACATTGTGCTTGTTAAAAACAGGAATGAAGCCAAAAATGCAGCTTTAATTGTGCGTTGGCTAAGTAATAAATGAGTTTTCATATATAAAAAATTTTGAGTTTTTTAGTTTCTACTAATTTACACATAAAATGATTATGTTGTGTAATTTATTTCAAATTTAAGTGATTTGTTAATGATTTGTTATTTTTGTGAGGTTATGATTTTGTTTTAATTAATGCTATAAAGCTATTTTATCTTTTCTAAAAGCACTAAAATAAATAGGCAGGCTTAAGCCTGCCGTATGGAAGTTGAAAAACAATTATTTATTTAATCATAATTTTACGGGAGTACATTTTTCCTTCTTTTGTTTTAAGAGTCATGATATAAACTCCTTCAGATTGCTTTGAATCAAATGTATTTGATCTGAGAATACTGCGGAATACTTCTTTTCCGGATGTATTTATCAACGTTACTTCGGCTCCATCTACAGGAATATTCCCATCAAGGGTAATTTGCCCGTACTGACTGTGAGCCATTAATGAATTCAGGGGATCTTGATAAGCATAATAAATTCTGAATCCACCGCCAAGGCTAAGTACGCCTCCCGAAAGACCTATTCTGATTCCATCGTATGGTTTTGCTGGTTTAAATTCTATGGTACCTCTGTTAGGAGTTGCTCCTAGCTTAAGCAGGCTTACGTCTATAGTTCTTCGGTCATTATTAGAAGATCCTCCGTTCATTGTTTCCAGGGTGACTCCGCTTAGTAACTGAACAGATAAAGGAATGTTATCTGTTCCGATACCAACAACAAGTCTGGTATCAGATCTAAGATCCGGGAAAATGAGGGTTTGCTGAATACCTCCCAGTAAAACAGTGCCCAACACCATAGTAGAATAGTTGTCTTCATTATCCCCCACAGCATTCTCTGGATTGTCTACACGGCAGCCTAAACATGCCACTCCGAAAACTCCTGAACTTTGTGCATGAGCATAAATACGGTTTTGAGCAAAAGATAGAGTTTGTGATGAAAGTAAAATGAAAGCAATAAGAGCAGTTTGTAAAGAGAGTTTCTCTTTCAATAGTAAATTAAATTTCATGTTGTTGATATTTTTTGATGAATAGTTTTTTCAAATTTAAGGATTAATGAGAAAAGTAAGAAATAATATTTCCTTTTTTGGTGATTTTTAAGAATGAGTTATGATTCTGATTTTCCATTTCGCTGAGGGTAGTTCCTAAATGAATAAAATGAAAAAGGAATGGCATGGAAAATCCTGTCTTAATCATAAATTATATTTTTACGGGTGCAGATCATTTTTTTGAGTACATGTTTTGTTTCCCTGATCTGGGGAGAAAGAAGATAAACTCCTTCCGGTAAAGTTGAAAGTAAAGCTAATATTCCGGATTATATTTTGAACGAATACTTCCTGTTTTAGTAAGATATCTATGATTAGCTTGTGTGAGGTATGCACTAGGTAAGGGGGAGAGATCTGAAAATATATTGCAAAAAAAAGAGAAGACTTACTGAAAAGTCTTCTCTTTGTAGCCCGTAGGGGAATCGAACCCCTCTTACCAGAATGAAAATCTGAGGTCCTAACCGATAGACGAACGGGCCCTCTATCTTCCATTACCGAAGTAATGTGTTAGTTTTTGTTTTTATAAGTATCAACTCTTAATCTTGTAGCCCGTAGGGGAATCGAACCCCTCTTACCAGAATGAAAATCTGAGGTCCTAACCGATAGACGAACGGGCCGGTTAGATGTTGTTGTAAAAAAAAGCTTTTCTACTTTGTCTTTAAAAAACCACTGATGTTATACAGTGGTTTTTTAAGATTTAAGTAGCCCGTAGGGGAATCGAACCCCTCTTACCAGAATGAAAATCTGAGGTCCTAACCGATAGACGAACGGGCCAGCTATATTTTTACGCTAATTTATTAACGTGCTTTGTTAATTTGCTTTTTAAGTTAGCTGCTTTATTTTTGTGGATAATGTTTTTCTTAGCTAATTTATCCAATAAAGCGATAACTTTTGGCAATTGTTCTGTAGCAGCAGCTTTGTTCTCTTCATTTCTTAAAGTCTTTAAAGCTGTTCTAGCAGTCTTGTGGTAATATCTGTTACGAAGTCTTCTAGTTTCGTTTTGTCTGATTCTCTTCAGTGCTGATTTATGATTTGCCATATCGTTTAAATGTGAGTGCAAAACTATAAACTTTTTTTTAAAGTACCAAATTTATTTTGAGATTTTTTAATTTTCTTCTGAAAGGTACTTTCTAAGCTTATCTATTGCTTGTTCTATTTTTAAATTTTCTTGTTCTTTCTCTATTTTTTTGATCGTATTTCCTAACATGATCAATGCATTATTCCATTCTCCAGTGGTATTGGTGAAAGTGAGTCCATCAATTGTTACTTCAAAAGCAACCCTTTCTCCAGTCCTGTAAAGTCTGAAACTGATTTTATCATCTCTGCCTGTAATCCCGTCTTCATTGATTTGTAAATCATAACTTTTTGGGTTAGAGTGGATTTTCTTAAAAAGCAATTTTGCTTCTTGTATTTTTAAATCCGGCATGATATAAAATTTGATAGCTTGTAAATTACTACAAACATTGATTTATCAATAATATTTTTCATCAGTGTCACCATATTTGGGTGAGCAATTATGGCTAAATTTATTTTAAATTTTTGCAAATATAAGGCTTTTGTGATATATAATGTAAATCGAATGTTTTTTTAGACCGAAAAGAAATGTCTTTTAAAATAAGAGCCAGTATATCAATATACTACAATTCCAAAAAAAAACAGACTTTTGATGTTTATAAAGTTTATGGTTCCTTGGGGGCATAAGATTTAAATGGAAATTAAAATCGGGAAAGTATAAAAAAACCTCTAACTCCCGGAGGATGGTTAGAGGTCTGCGAGAAGTAGCCTATAGGGGAATCGAACCCCTGTTGCAAGAATGAAAATCTTGAGTCCTGACCACTAGACGAATAGGCCAAATTTTGAGGTTGCAAAAGTAATCATTAACTTTTAAACTTCAAAATTATTTCTACATTCTATTTATAGACTTTTTGTATTACCGTATTTTTCACTCCTTTAGCTTCAAGTTCTTTTTGAAGTTTTGCAGCATCTTCCAGCGTATACACCTTTCCGTAGGTATAGTAAAATACTCCGTTATCTTTATTTCTTTCAACATCTTTAAGGTTCTGGATGATATAGGAATTGCCATTCAGTTTGTCTCCTGAATAAACTTCAATTGTATAGTACCCCATGCTTATTTTCTGATTAGGCATGAATCCTACGGCAAAAGCATTTCTGAATCCTGCATCCTTAGCCGTTTTAAGATTAATATCTCTCACAGAAGCCATATTGGTAACTGCATAGTAATACTTGTATTGCCCGTTTTCTTTAATGGTAAGAACGTAATTTAACCCTTTTAAGGCAGGATCGTTTTCGTTATACTTGTTTGGAGAGCTCATCAGTAAAATCCTGAAATCATTTTTCAGTGCAACTTCTGCTGGTTTTTCAGGTTCCGGTTTTTTAGTGGTAAAAGATCCACCAGATTTTCTATCAACGGCTTTCTTATAATCGATAATTGCATTATAAATACTTTCCGCAATCTCATTCTGTCCTTTTTCAGAAGCTATATAATGGCTTTCTTCAGCATGATTGATAAATCCTGTTTCTATCAGAACTGACGGCATCGCATTCATACGAAGAACGTGAAGGTTTTTCTGAAAAACACCTCTTGAAAACCTTTTATCTTTATTCACAAAGTTATCTTCGACCAGCCCTCCCAAAAGAAGACTTGATTCAAGATATTTACTCTGTTGAAGTTTTAACGCAATTAATGATTCCGGAGAATCGGGGTTATAAGAACCGAAGGTTTGCCTGTCTTTTTCATCAAGGAAGATCACGTCGTTTTCCCTTTTAGCAACTTCAAGATTTTCATTATTCTGGTTGGGTCCCTGTACATAAGTTTCTGTACCATATGCTGTTGATCTTTGTGCGGAATTACAGTGAATGGATACAAACAGATCTGCTTTGCTTCTGTTGGCTAAATTGGTTCTGTCCGACAGAGAAGGGTACTCATCAATTTTACGGGTGTAAATTACTTTGAAATCTCTGTTTTTCTCAAGCATTGCTCCTACCTTTAAAGTAATAGCAAGGGTAATGTCTTTTTCAGCAACTCTTCCGATGTCTGAATAAGTCCTGTTGGCCCCATGATCACTTCCTCCGTGTCCTGCATCCAGAACGATGGTAAACTTCTTCTGGGAGAAAAAAAAGTTGCTGACAAGGATAAGGAGAAATGATAAAATTATTTTAAAATTTTGTTTGTGCATCTTACAGTTATAAAAATTATATTAATTTTGAGCCTTAATTATATAGAACAAAATTGGCCAAAACCGTCTTCAAAAATATATTACAAATTTTAATTATCCTAATTTTTAACAATTTTTTAGCACAAAAAAATCCTGAAAAATTGCCTAAAAATGCGGTTAATGATACTATTTCCAAAAAGGATACCATTGTTGTAAAAAAGGAGTCTTTGGATGATATTTTGCGTACAAAAGCAGATGATCAGAGAAGAGACATTCCTAAGAAAATGACTTTCCTTAATAAGAATGCACAGGTAAAGTACCAGGATATGCAGATTGATGCAGATTATATCTCAATTGATGATAATAAAAGTCTGATCTATGCCCGTGGTAAACAGGATTCGTTGGGGAAAATTATTGAGCCTGTGATTACTTTACAAGGTGGTAAGAAGTATGAAACCAATGAATTCAGCTATAATACAAAGACCAAACAAGCCATTGCTTTTAACGCAAGGACAGAAGAAAGTGAAGGGGTGATTATAGCTCAGAAAACCAAAAAATATAATGACTCAGTGTATGCGATGAGAAAAGCAGATTATACCACTGACGATTATTTTATCAAGAAAAAAGATACAGTAGCGGATTATTTTATGAGAGCTTATAATATTAAGTTGATTAAAACCAAAACTAAATCTCAGATTGTTACAGGGCCTATTCAGATGTTTATAGAAAAGGTACCTACCCCTCTTTATTTGCCATTTGCGATTCTTCCATTTTCAGATAAAAGAGCAGCTGGTATTTTAATTCCAAGTTTTGGAGAAAGAGAAGATGTAGGATTCTTTTTGAATGGAATAGGATATTACCAGCCAATCGGAGAACATTTTGATCTCAAAGTGCTTGCGGATATTTATACAAAAGGAAGTTGGAATGTACGTCCTCAGGTAAATTATCAGAAAAAATACAGGTATTCAGGAAACTTTAATGCGGATATCGGAACCATGGTAAGAGGAATTAAGGGGCTGGATGATTACACCAGAAATAGTACCTATAGAATCAACTGGACACACTCCCAGGATGCTAAAGCTAATCCTTTCCTGACATTCAGTGCTTCTGTGGACATTGTAAGTACAAAATTTTATAATAACCCGCTTAACAACAATTATATTTTTAACCAGAATGTATTGAATACGCAGCAGAACTCAACAGTAACGCTTACTAAAAGATTTCTGAAACTGCCAATAACCATTACAGGAACGGCATCATATTCTCAAAACTTTGCTACCGGACTAGCAGATCTGCGTCTTCCGCAGATGAATGTGGCCGTGAACCAGTTCTACCTTTTCAAATCAAGAACAGGGGTAAGACAAGGGCTTATTGAAAATATTACTGTAAATACCGGGTTTAATCTTACAAACTTTGTAAATACCCAGGAAAACGAATTGTTCAAAAAAGAAATGTGGGATAAAATGCAGACAGGACTTAAAAATAATATTACCCTGGCTACCAATACTACATTAGCAAAATACTTTACCTTCAGCTTAAGTGCTAATATTGACAATGCCCTGACGACAAAAACGCTGAACAGATATTACGATCCTTTAAAAAATGTTGTAGTGGATCAGATTGAAAAAAATGTTGCGGGATATTCGACTTTTTCTACTACGGCCAGTCTTCAGACAACGCTGTATGGAATGCTGAAATTTAAAAAAGGGTCAGCGGTAGAAGCAATACGACACATGATGACCCCAAGTATCGGATTTACCTATTCACCGGATTTCTCAAGTCCTGGCTTCGGATATTACAGAAATTATTATAATGCAGCAGGAGCATTGACTCCTTATTCTATTTTTGATAAAGGAATTATAGGAAATCCGCAAGGTGGAATGGTGGGGTCTTTAGGTTTTAATATCGGAAATAATATCGAAATGAAGGTAAAGTCGAAGAGTGATTCTACTGGAGTGAAGAAGATCAAAATCTTTGAATCTTTAAACCTTTCAGGAAGTTACAACTTTGCCGCGAAAGATCATCCCTGGTCTATCTTTACCATCAATGGACAATCATCATTCTTCAATAGTAAACTTACCGTTAATACAAGCCTTTCTCTTGATCCGTACAAGATTGAATTTCTTCCGGGACAGGATACAGGGATAAGAACTGAGAAATTCGGAGCTTTCAGTGTACAAGGCTTCAACGTTCAGTTATCTTATCCTTTGAGCAGTGAAATCTTTGGCGAAAAAACTGACTATGCCAAAAAGTATGCTTCAAAAGGAGAAGTGAGAAATGAAAATTATTATTTTGATGACGATAATTATGCTCATTTTGATCAGGCCTGGACTTTGAATATCAATGCAAACTATGCCTACTCAAAAGGGCTTAGCCGATTTGGAAATAAAATTGCCTCTTTAGGTTTGGATGGAAGTATTAAACTTACTCCTTATTGGAATATTAATGGAAGTACCCATTATGACTTGGTGACCAAACAGCTCGCTTATACAAGGATTGGCTTCTCAAGAGATCAGCGAAGCTTTACAATTAATTTTAACTGGGTGCCTTTCGGACAATACAAAGTGTATGATTTCTTTATCGGTATCAAAGCCAATATCTTAAGTGATGCACTGAAATATAAAGACCGAAGCTTTACCCAGCCAAATGCACCTTTCTAATATCAGATTGGCATTTGACAATATAAATTTTATATTTGCAACCAGAATAAATCACTGGGAGAAAATTTTTCTTAGAAATCCGATAGACAGTGATTGTACATAACTTTAGAAAAAATAAATATCCGCATATGAAACAAATAATCAATACAACTCATGCACCTGCAGCTATCGGTCCTTATTCGCAAGCGAATATGGCAAACGGAGTTTTGTATATTTCCGGACAGATTCCGGTAGATCCTGCAACAGGTAAATTGGTGGAGGGAATTGAAAAAGAAACACATCAGGTTATGAAAAACCTTGAAGCGATTCTTACAGAAGCTGGGATGACTTTCAAAAATGTGGTAAAGGCTACCATATTTCTTAAAAGTATGGATGATTTTGCGGTAATGAATGATATTTATGCTTCTTATTTAGATGCAGATAGCTATCCAGCACGTGAAACAGTACAGGTTTCTTGTCTGCCTAAAAATGTGGATATCGAAATTTCTATGATTGCACATCAGGATTAATGAATTTTATAAGAAATACAATTGCGATTTTAGTAGGTCTTGGAATAACGGGGCTTATCATTACTCTTGGAATAAGAGCTTTTCCGCAATGGGTTACTTTTGAAGCTTTTGCTCCGTTTGAGCATTGGCAAAGATTTTTATTTAGCATGAAAGATGATAAGACCTTTTTTGGCTTCTTATTATTTATTTCCGGGTTGGGTACTACAATTGGCGGAGTTGCTACTGCAATCATTGTTAAATATGCTAAAGTAGCTTACGCCATCCTTATCGGTTTTATTATGCTTTTTATAGCGATGCTGGATGTTATTATATTTCCCTATCATCCTACCTTTTATAAGATTTCTATTTTCCTTACTTTCTTTCCGTTTTCCTGGATTGGGGGTAAAATTGTAGAAGTAATTTATGAAAGAAATAAAAAGAAAAGGATTGCTGAAAAAATGAATAAATCCAAATAAATAATAAAAAACGCTGCAAGAATTTGCAGCGTTTTTTTGATATGAAAATATCTATCTTGTGTTAATTAAGGCATTTTGAATCCTCTTTGATAATTTCTTCCATAGTCATCCATATATTTTATCTGACCTGTTCCAGAGAATTTATTTAATAAGCTTTCTACATCTTTCTGAGAATTTACCGGCTTACCATTAATTTCCGTGATAATATAACCGTCTACAATACCTGCCTTAGCTATTTCACTTCCTTCAACTACATTTTTAGCTACAATCCCACTGTTTAGACCATAGTATGCCTTAGTTCTGTCATCCAGACTCTGGAAATCAGCACCCAGCTTTTCAGTGACACTAAGATCTGCTCTGGTTCTTGTAGAAGTACCTCCTTTTTGATCCTTAAGCGTTACAGTCGTAGTAGATTCTTTACCGTTTCTTAAATAGGTAACCTGAACTTTATCACCAGGGCGCTTGCTTCCGATGGACATCGACAGGTCAGCAAAATCAGTAATATCGTAGGTGTCTACTTTAGTGATAATATCTCCTTTCTTCAATCCTGCATCTTCAGCACCACTGTTGTCTCCAAATCCTGTTACGTAAACTCCTGAGCCTACCTTCAGATTTGTTTTATTTTGTGCGTTATAAGCCTGAACCAATTGATCATTGGATAAGTCTAGCGACTGCACTCCAAGGAATCCTCTCTGTACAATTCCAAATTTCTTGATATCCTCAACAATTTTTCTAGCTAAGTTAGCCGGAACTGCAAATCCATATCCCTGATAATATCCGGTGGTTGATTGAATAGCTGAGTTAATTCCTATAAGCTCTCCATTTGTATTTACCAATGCTCCTCCGGAATTGCCCGGATTAATAGCGGCATCAGTTTGAATAAAGCTCTCAATCGGATTAGCTGCTTTTCCCTGGCTGCCAAGGATTCCAATGCCTCTTCCTTTTGCCGATACAATACCTGCAGTTACCGTTGAGTTTAATCCAAGTGGGTTTCCTACGGCAAGTACCCATTGTCCTACATCAATGTTGTCTGAGTTTGCAAAGTTGAGATAAGGAAGTCCTTTTTCTTCAATTTTTAGTAATGAAATATCCGTATTCGGATCTGTTCCTACCAATGTTGCGATGTATGATTTTTTGTTGCTTAATACAACTTCTAGTTTATTGGCACCTGCCACTACGTGGTTATTGGAGATAATGTAACCATCCGGAGAGATGATGACACCGGAACCCATTCCTGATGGCATATTGTCCGGAGCCTGCTGTTGTTTTTGTCTTTGTTGTCCTCTGCCTCCGAAAGGATCTCCGAAGAAGAAGTCAAACAAGTCCTGTTCTGAAGCTCTGCTCGATGTTCTGCTCTGATAGTTTTTAATAGTAACTACTGCCGGAACTGTTGTTTTAGCTGCTTTTACAAAATCATCACCCGTAGCTGCGGTATTCATGCCTGCAAACGATGTATTAGGTGCTGCTGTTGTGAAATAAGATTGATCTCCGTTATTGGATGTGTGTCCAAAATATTGTATTGCTCCAACGGTTGTAGCACCTGAAACAACCCCAACTACTGCAAATGGTAATAGTTTTTTTAAAGTACTCTTCATTGTATATCTTTCTTGTTTATTAATTAATTTTTATTGTATGTTTTTGAGTAAACAAATTTAATGTTAAATAAGTAATCAATTAGTATGCTATGTTTCAATTTTAACTAAAATTTAACGGCTATTATATCATTTTATACATTATGTCATAATTGTTAAGCCTGTAGTTAACAAAACTTAAAAAAAAATTAAAGAAAATAAGACATAATGTTACCTGATCAGGTACAATATAATCATGATCTGCTGCTGTTATCCGCCAATTATCATTGAGGACTATAAATATACTTATTTTAAAATGACTATCTTTGCAAAAATATTTTTCTCACTTATAACGTTTATAGCATGCAACTGTATAACACTTTAAGCGCAGAAGAAAGAGCTCAACTTATTGATGAAGCTGGTAAGGAACGTCTTACTTTGTCTTTCTATGCGTATGCCAAAATTGAAGATCCCAAAAAATTTCGCGACGATTTATTTATAGCCTGGAATGCACTCGATGCTCTTGGTCGTATTTATGTTGCTCATGAAGGAATAAATGCTCAGATGAGTATTCCTGCCGATCAATTTGAAGCTTTTCGGGATACGCTGGAAGAATATGACTTTATGAAAGGTATTCGTCTGAATGTAGCTGTTGAGCAGGACAATCACTCGTTTTTAAAATTAACCATAAAAGTCAGACATAAGATCGTTGCCGATGGATTGAATGATGAGACTTTTGATGTTACCAATAAAGGCGTTCACTTGAAAGCTCAGGAATTCAACAATATGCTTGATGACCCTAATACGATTGTAGTAGATTTCAGAAATCATTATGAAAGTGAAGTGGGGCATTTTGAAGGAGCAATTACTCCTGATGTGGAAAATTTCAGAGAGAGCTTACCGATTATCAATGAACAACTACAGGATTTTAAAGAAGATAAAAATCTGTTGATGTATTGTACCGGGGGAATTCGTTGTGAAAAAGCGAGTGCCTATTTCAAGCATCAGGGTTTTAAAAATGTTTTCCAGTTAGAAGGCGGAATCATCGAATATACCCGTCAAATCAAAGAAGAAAACATCAAGAGTAAATTCATTGGGAAAAACTTTGTATTTGACCACCGTTTGGGAGAGAGAATTACAGATGATATTATTTCGCAGTGTCATCAGTGTGGAAAACCTTGTGATAACCATACAAATTGCTCTAATGATGCCTGCCACCTATTGTTTATTCAATGCGATGAATGTAAAGCAGCGATGGAGAACTGTTGCTCCACGGAGTGTTTGGAAACCATACATTTACCTTGGGAAGAGCAGGTGAAGCTTAGAAAGGGGCTTCAGGTAGGTAATAAAGTATTCAGAAAAGGAAAATCTGAAGCGTTGAAGTTTAAAAACTCCGGAGATCTGTCGACTCAGGCTTTAGCAAAAGCTACAAAAACTGAATCAAAAGATATTCGTCAGAAAATTAGGGTTAAAAAGACTTTGATCGGACGAGCAGAGCATTATTATTCAAAGTCAAAAATTGCTCAGTTTCTTATTGAAAGTAAAGAGCTTTCAGTGGGTGACAAGGTATTGATTTCTGGTCCAACAACGGGAGAATGGGAAATGACCATTACAGAAATTTATGTCAATGGAGCGCCAAACGAAACGGCGAAACAAGGTGATCAAATCACATTTGAACTTCCGTTCAGAGTTCGTTTATCGGATAAATTATATAAAATTCAGCACCCTGAAAATGCATAATCGTTATGTTAAAAGCTGAACTTAGAAAAGAATATATACAAAAAAGAAAAGCCTTGTCATCTGATGAGGCTTTCTTGTTATCTGAGAAGATTTTCAACAATTTCATGAGGCATTTTAACCCGAAAGAAAGGGAGAAGGTGCATATTTTCCTCCCCATTCCGGCAAGAAATGAAATTGACACCAAAATCTTTATTCATTATTTTTTGGAGCATAAAATTCGTGTTTTTGTTCCAAAGGTGGCTGCAGATCAATTGGTAAATATTGAAATCTTTGCAGATTCTATTTTTGAGATGAGTAAATGGGGAATTCCTGAGCCTGTTTCTAATGAAGATTCAGGAGAGGATTATTTTCATTATGTCATTACACCTTTGTTATATTGTGATAAAAATGGAAATAGAGTAGGATATGGAAAAGGTTTTTACGACGGATTATTCCAACGTATTTCGCCGGAGACAAAAAAAATCGGAGTCAATTACTTTGACCCCGATGTATCTGTTGATGATGTCTGGGAGAATGATATTTCTCTTGACTATTTGGTTACTCCTACTAAGGTACTGTCTTTCTTTAAAGGTTTAGAATAAAAATCTAAAAAATAGAATTTGAATTCTTTCTTAAGCTTTGGCTTGGATAGTAAAATGTACTGCGCATTCTTTTCAAAGCTCCCCAAAGACTTATTCTTGTCATCAAAATATTCGACATTAAATTTGGCGTAATCTAAAGTGTCTTTTTTATAGAACTCTTTGTAGACATTCAGATTATTTACCTTTACCGCTCTTACTTTCATACTGTCTAATTCTTTAAAAAGCCTTTTGAAGGTTAAAGAATCAGGCTTATGGAAATAACTTTCCATTTGTGAATAAATAACAGTATCTATTTCAGTATTTCTGTTGCCGGATAAATATAGGGTTGAAAGGTCAAGAAGTTCCTGAACTTTTTGCTTGGTAATAGAATTGATCGCCTGCATACTATCCATCTGTACAGCAGGATAACTCTTTGCATTATTGCTGTTTCTTAGTTTATCAAGGTCACTTACCTCTGTGCTTTTTTTAGTACATGCAGCGAAAAAGACGAGAAGTACGGTTAGAATTAAAAAATTATTTATTTTTTTCATCTGTGGAGGTGATTTTAAATTTTATGGATACAATTTTACCATTAGTATCCTTTTTCATTTCTATAACATTCAGATTTTTCAATGAGGTGGTAGGTGTGGTTACCAGAGTGATATACTTTTGTTTGTCTAGTCTTTCAATACCATAAGTGTCATTGTCATAAACCTGATAGATCACAGCGCTGTTGCTGATCAGGTTTTCAAGTTGATTTCTTTTTTGCTTAATAAGAGCAACCTGTTCTTCAGGATTTCCTCCTTTCACATCTTTAATCGAAAAATAATAAGCTGCCATTTTATAGTCATCAGGCTTTAGCTCTATTTTCTCCTCTTCGGGCGCATTTTCAAGATTTCTGTTAACATCCAAGGTCTCATAGAAGGGTGCACTAATGCGCATTTTAAGGTTTTTATCTTTTGTTGAATAGAAAAAACATTCTCCCGGTTTTATTTTATACATAATTGGAGACTCATTTTCTTTCATGACCATGATGTCCAATGTATTAATCACGTTGACCCCTCTGTCTTTGTCGATGAAACAGTATTTATATGTTTTAGAAAAAAGTGCGTCCTTGAATCCTAATAAACCTGTTATGGTAATTAATACAGAAGTAATAATGGCCCAGGCGTTCTTTTTGAAGAAATTTTTCTTAGGAAGTTCAGAAGAATTTGTGGTGTTTTCTGAATTTGTGGGATTTGTTGTAATTAGTTGATTTTCAGTAGTTGTTTTTTGTAAATCAGCATTTTGAGAGGGCTGGATCTCAATTTTTTGAGGTTGAAGTTCAGTTTTTGGAAGTTCAGGCGTTTCAGAAACTGTTTTCTCAAGTTCATTGATGTCTTCCTCATCCATGTTTTCATTTTCCTGTAACAATTCTCCGGCAAAAAGATGCTGTTTTTTGAATTCGTACCATGAGTCGTAACCTGCATAGTTACTCAATAAATTGAGCATATCTATCCTTGGTAATTTGGTCACAGGTGAAGTTTTGAAATAGGTATAAAATGATTTTTCACTAATGTTCCCTTTCGCTTTTTTGCGCAGGTCTTCCTGAAAATATATGATATCTATACCCTTCCATTTGGATATGTCATCCTGAGAAGGGGTATATTCTTTTAAATATTGACTCTGAACGTCCTTTTTTAGTTGTTCAAAGTGTAATAGATCTAAATCTGTCAATTTTTTTTAAAATAATTAAATTGTTGATTATCAGTTATGTTCTTTTGTAAAACAATTTTACAAAGGTATTACAATTATTTTTCATAAACAAATTTTCTAACTGCTATACCTTTGTCTTGTTCAAATAACAGAACAGAAGAAAATTTTATAAAACAATATTAACAAAATTAAATTTAATTTATTATGAAAAAGTCATTATTCGTAGCTGCTATCGCTGCAATCTCTCTAGTTGCTTGTAAAAAAACTGAAGCTACTGCTACTGAAGGTACAACTGATTCTGCTGCTGCTAACGTAGCTGATTCTGCTGCTGTAGTTTCTGATTCTGCTGCTAAAGTTATCGATTCTGCTGCTACTACTGCTGTAGGTGCTACTAAAGATGCTGCTGCTGCTACAACTGCTGCTGGTGCTGAAGTTGCTAAAGATGCTGCTAAAGGTGCTGCTGACGCTGCTAAAGGTGCTGCTGATGCTGCTAAAGGAGCTGCTGACGCTGCTAAAGATGCTGCAAAAGACGCTGCTAAGAAATAATTCTAGCATAAGCTTAAAAATAAAAGAACCGTTTCACCCAGTGAAGCGGTTTTTTATGTCCGGTGATTGTGAGCCAAGGGCAAAGCAACCTAATAAAGTTAATTTAAATACCGGGTAACCAATCAGTGTTTATCCTTTCTTCTGCTTTAAAGACTCGTAACAAGTAATAGCCACAGCGTTACTTAAATTTAACGAGTCAATACTGCCCGCCATAGGAATCAGGGTGTTTTTTCCTTTTCCAATCCAGAAATCACTTAATCCGGAATGTTCAGTACCGAATAATACCGCAGAACGTTGGTTGAAATTTCTTTTATAAAGATCTTCCGCGGAGTCATCCATCAGCGTGGTATAGATGTTAAAAGCATTTTTTTCAAGAAATTCCAGGGTTTCTTCATTTTCTGCCTGATATACTTCCATTCCAAAAAGACAGCCAACACTGGATCTGATTACGTTGGGGTTATAAAAGTCAGTTTTTCCATCTGCAACAATTAGGGCATCAATACCGAATGCTTCACAGCTTCTTAAAATAGCTCCAAGGTTACCGGGCTTTTCTACTCCCTCCACAATAATTATGGTAGAATTGTCTTTCGGAACAAATGCCGAAAGAGGAGTTTCTTTGATTTGATATATACCAATGATACCTTCTGAACTTCCTCTGTAAGCTATTTTTTCATATACCTTTTCACTCACATAGTGAATTTTTCCATTGGGAAGTTTCCCCTTAAATATATTTTCACAAACAAAAAACTCCAGTGCTTCAAAATTATATTGAATAGCTCTTTGGTTTTCTTGTTGTCCTTCGACTACAAAAACTTTGGATTTTTTACGGAATCTATTGTCACTAAGAAGTTTAGTGACATTTTTTATCTTTTCGTTTTGAAAACTTTCTATCAGCATACTGCAAAATTATGCAAAAAATTATGATTAGTCTTCTCTGCTTTTTATAAAAAGGTTTTTGTAGATAATTTGAAAGGGGCTCTTATTTCTTTTTTTATAGTAAATAACCAGGATAATAATGACAAGAAGGGACAGGACTTTATATATATTTCCATACAGATTTCCGGAAACATTTTGTGAAACATTAAAGATTTCCCAGTATAAATTCATAAAGAAATGAACGAATATCGCCGTCCAAAGATTGTATTCTGTCTCAATGTACACCCACGCAAAGAAAACGGATCCAATAAATGTAATCGAAAAGATTTCAAAAAGCTCTGTAGTGTCCTGGCTTTGATATAAATGAACCTGTGCAAAAAGTAAAGAGCCGAAGAATACCGAAGACAAAAACCCCAATGAAGTAAATCTGTATAATATTCCAATCAGAAAAGATCGGAAAATGATTTCTTCGAAGAATGCTGATGACACAGTGTTGATAAACAGGGATTCCACATCTATTTTTGAAATCAGATTAAAATGAACCAGGTATCCTGCAACCATCGGTAGTGTTCCCAGAAATGCTAAAACAAATCCTTTTTTGAGAGGTGCATTAAGGGAGAGTAAATCAAAAATACGCTTTCTGGGAAGTAAAATTTTTACAGTAAGGATTATCGGTAGCAGGGTTATTGAATAGGCAATGACATGTGCGAGAGCTTTGCTATGAAAAAAAGCTTTTGAAGCGGTCTGGATGTTTTTAAAACAGAACAAATCAAAGAAATAATACACAGAAAATCCAAAGATGAAGACCAGAAAAAAGCGAATATTTTTACTCATGTTAATTTTTTGAGCAAAAATGAAGCTTTACAGAACAGTTTTCAAATGCAAGTGATGAATGGCAAGCAATAGTGACCAATGACAAACTTTACTTCTTTTGCTGTTGTAGTTTGGGAATGATTGTCGCAATAAAACTTCTGGAAACGGGGATTTCAACTTCGAAACCGGATAAATGTAATTTATATCCCTGTGCATTTCCTTTCAGGCTTTTTACTTTTCCAAGGTTGACAATGTAGGAACGATGACATTTTTGAACAGACTTTGTTTCAATTTGATTTAAAACATTGGCTAAGCTGATTCGGATGATATGCTTTTTCAACTGGTTATCTTCCAAATAATAAAATGTACAATAATTTTCCATTGACTGAACACAAAGAAAATTACTTTCATCAATCAGCAATTCTGTATTGGCTGATGAAACTTTCAAAAGATGATTTTGTTGTACAGGCTTGGCATCCGCTAATTGTTCAGAGACTTTCATAGCAATATTTTCATGGATATTCTTCAAATAAATATATCTGGAGAGAACATAAATGGCAGATATAGGAATTCCTATTGCCAGAGAATAGAGAAGCATGTAAAAATAATTGCCAATACTAAGCGGAACATGGCTCAGAAATAATGAGTTATAAAAATAAGACAGAACAGATCCTATTATTAATATAATTATGACTTTTAGAAGCTCAGACCCAATATTCCAATTGTTGAATTTTGATGTAAAAAGGTTGGTCAAAAAAAAAGCTCCCCCAAAAATAATGCAGTACGGAAAAAGTAATAGGAGTTTATAGGGGTGATGAAAGTTTTCTGTTCCGAAAGGCTGAAAAATAATGAGAAACAGATAAATTAAAATCCCGGCTACCAACGAAGAACCCAGAATTTCTTTGAGAGATTCTGATTTTGGATAAGGATATGAGGTAAAAGAAAACATCCTGACAATTGTATAAAACTTAGATCTTTATCTTATGCCGGATTATTAATTTTTACTTTATCTGGTGAAACAATGGAAATAATACTTCCGAGAAACAGAATGGCGCAACTGGCTATCCAAAGAAAATAAGCGGGGCCATAACCTGTTATAGGAAATTTATGACCGGCTTCGTTTACCGTAATTTCGCTTACAGACAAAAAGCAAAATGTAAGGCATACAGCAATAAAACTGATAACAGCAGAAATTTTTGGTTTTTTAAGTAAAAAGAAAAAAGCTGCAATAAACATGAGGGGATTGGCCATCCAGGCGATTCCGCCACCTTGCATTTCAGCCCATCCCAAAAGAAAACAAGCCAGTCCACTCATTTCATGGTTTTGTGCGAATACAGCAGTAAAAGGAAGGGAGATTATAAAAAGAAAAAGACTTATAATAAGAATGAGATTTGATTTTTTCATGGTATTGTTTTTATTCTATGATATCATTATTATCGATAAGACTTTGTGGTAAGTCTTTTTTGTTTTTAATGCCTAAAGATTTTAGTTTCTGAGTTTGGATAATCAGATTATCATTTCCAGTATACAATTGTTTGTAAGCTTCATTATATATGTTTTTAGCCTGATCAATATTTCTTCCTACTTTTTCCAGATTATCCACGAAATTTACAAATTTATCATATAATTTGGCTCCTCTTTCTGCTATTTCTACAGAATTTCTGTTTTGATATTCACGCTTCCAGAGATCTGCAATAAGCTTAAGAGAAGTAATGAGGTTACTTGGATTTAATAGCAGGATTCTTCTTTCATAAGCATAGTTCCAAAGGTTTTGATCTGCCTGCATGGCTGCAATATAGGCAGGCTCACTTGGAATGAACATCATGACAAAATCGAGAGATTTCCCATAGTCGTCATACGCTTTCTGACTGAGTTGGGTAATGTGATTTTTTATGGAACCAAGATGTTGATTCAGCTTTATCACATAGACATCCTGATCTGTTTCGTCTACCAATTCAGTGAAAGCAGTGAGTGAAACCTTGGAATCTATGATTACATTTCTTTCATCCGGGTATTTGACTACGGCGTCGGGGCGCATTTTTTTGCCTGAGAACTCCGAGAACAAAGCTTTATTATCTTCATCCCGCAATTCATGCTCAAGAAAATATTCTCTTCCTTTTACCAGTCCGGATTTTTCAAGAATACTTTCCAGAATCATTTCTCCCCAGTTACCCTGGGTTTTGCTTTCTCCTTTTAAGGCTCGGGTTAATTTTTTTGCGTCTTCAGAAATTTGCTGATTCAGGTCAGCCAGTTCCTTTACTTTTTCAGCGAGAGAGAAGCGTTCTTTGTTTTCCTTTTCGTAGGCTTCGTTTACCTTATTTTTTAAATCTGTAATTTTTTCCTGAAAGGGTTCAAGGATATTTTTTAAATTATTCTGGTTTAAGGTGGTGAATTTTTCTGTTTTCTCTTCTAAAATTTTGTTAGCCAGATTCTCAAACTGTAGTTTTGCTTCCTCCTGAATTTTCGTGATTTCTTCTTTTTGAGTTGTAAGAGACTGTTGAAGACTTTCATTTTTAGCAAAAAGTTCAGAATTCTTAGCAAAGATATTTTGTTTCTCAATCGTCAATGACTCAATCTGGGAAGTTTGTTTAATGTTCAGCTGCTTTTGCTCCTGAAACTGAGAATTCAAAGAGGTATATTCTGCTGAAATTTTGGCAAACTCACTTTTAAGATCATTCAGAAGATCTTGTTGTTGAAGGTTTATTTCTTTTTCTTCGTTTATATTTTGAGTAAGCTCTTTAACTTTCAGGCGGGTATTTTCCAATTCAGAATTATTTCTGATATGTTGGCTGTTCAGTTCATCATAACTACTTCTTGCAACCATTGATGATTTCAAGGCAAAGTATAAAATGAGAGCCCCTAATATTCCGCCCGCAATACATCCAATAATTAAATAAGTCATCTCCATTTTTCAAAATTATGAAAAAAGGTTATAAGTTGTAGAAAAGATAGAAATACGGATATTTAAGGCATTCATTATTTATGCCTGTGAAAATGTGTGACTTGTTGCTTTCAGCTCGCTTTCCCAAAGATTACCTATATTTATGGGAAATTTCAGAAGCATATGAACATTTTATTGGTAGAGGATGACCAGAGAATTAGCAACTTCCTGATAAAGGGCCTTTCCGAAGCAGGGTATAATATGACTCTCGCTGATTCGGGAGAGAAAGCACGTGAGATCATCAATACTTATGACTTTGATATAATATTGATGGACATTATGCTTCCCGGGCTGGATGGTATGCAGCTTACTCAGGTCATACGATTTAAAGGAAACTATACTCCGATTTTAGTGTTGAGTGCCCTGAATAGTCCTGATGATAAAATTAAAATGCTTGATCTGGGAGCCGATGATTATTTATCCAAACCTTTCCATTTTGAAGAGCTGATCTCCAGGATTAAAGCTTTGACGAGAAGGAATAAACTAAGCTATCAGAAGGAAGATCAGTTTCTGTCCTGCAGTAATATTGTGATCGATACAGATCTGCATAAGGTAACACAAGACAATAAGGAAATCGAGTTTTCTCCTACAGAATATAAGCTTTTTACTTTTCTGATGGAGAATAAGAACAAGGTTCTCAGCAGGACTCAGATTCTTCACAAAGTCTGGGGAATTGACTTTGATAATACAACCAATCTGGTTGATGTTTATATATCTTATGTCCGTAATAAGATTGATGAAACGGATCAGAAAATTATTCACACAATAAAAGGAACAGGATATTTAATCAAAGACTGAAATGACACTTAGGAGTCGGTTTACCCTTATTTCAAGCCTTTCATTCGGCATAGTTTCTATCATCACATCCGCGGTGATATTTTTTGCCTACTATGATAGTACAAAGATTTTCTATTTTGAAAAGCTAAGAAATACGGCTCTTATTTCTGCAATCTATTACCTTGAAAAAGATGAACTTCCCAAAAACAGGCATGCTCAGATCAAGAAAGAGTACAATCACCTTATTCAAAATAACCGGGTAGCAGTATATAACGGAAATAATGAGGTTACATTTGGGCATAATCTGAATGACAGAAATATCAAACCTTCCCATTTACAGGCTGTAAGGACGAATAAGGTGGTGCAGTTTATGTCTGACAATCAGTTTTATTACGGGATTTTTTACCCGGATAACCAGGGCGATTTCGTGGTTTTTGTAAAATCACCCAATGATTCATTTCAATCCCAGATATGGAGGCTTTCCATTATTATGATTTCTGTTCTGGTGCTGGGGTTGCTGGTCATCTTTTTTTTAAGCCGGTATCTTTCCAAGATTGTGTACAAGCCCATTTCCAATGTAGTAGAGCGAATCAATAAGGTTGATTATAATAATATTTCTACTGCGATCACTTCTACCAATACCAATGATGAGATTGAGGATCTTATTAAATCTTATAATAAATTGATCGGGAGGATTTCCGAAAATGTACTCTTACAGCAGAATTTTATCAATTATGTCTCTCATGAATTTAAAACGCCGCTGGCGGCTATTTCCGGAAACCTCGAAGTATTTGCTCAAAGAGACCGTACCCCTGAGGAATATCATCAGGTTGCAAAAGAATCACTTGAAAATGTATTTGAAATTGAAAATATTCTCAATAACCTTTTGCTGATGTCCGGGATGACTAAACTTGAAGCTTCCCATCAGCAAGTCAGGGTAGATGAACTGATCTGGAAGATCTATGAAAAATTACAACTTAAAGCAAAAGAGAATAATTCTTCCATCAAAATACAACTGGAAGTTACGAAGCCTTCTTTATTGGAGTTTCCGGGAAATGAAACACTGCTATATTTAGCGGTATACAATATTGTTGAAAATTCTATCAAATATTCCTGTGATAAGCCAGTAACGCTTATATTATCAGAGAAAAGTAATCATTTGTATATTGAAATAAGAGATGAAGGGAGGGGAATCCCGCCGGATGATCTGATGAAAATAACAGAAACTTTTTACAGAGGAAAAAATGTAGATTCAGTCAAGGGTAGTGGAATTGGTCTGTCTCTTTCTAAAAGTATCTTTGATCATCATCATATTGTAATGAAAATTGATTCTACTGTCAATATCGGAACAAGTGTTCTTCTTGAATTTCCGGTTTATTCCTGACTATGCAGATTGAACGGATTCTTGAATTTCATATTAAAAAGAGTTGTGTTGTTCACCAAATCTCTGCAAAATTTAAAGTATTCAATGGAAGCAGATTTTAACTCGTTTGCAAACTCGTTTTATTTATCCTAAACATAATTATTCAAGAACAATTTTCAAAATTAAAAAACATTCTAATCAAACTCTAATGTTGGGCTAATTGAATTTTAATTCTATTCAAAATTGGGTTTAATATGAGACAAATAGCTTTGTGGTCTTAAATATCAGACCTTGAAGAAAATTATATTTACCTTATTTTATATTCATTGCTTCAGTTTTTTTTCAGCCCAGATTGCAGATACCGTGAAAGTAAGCAGGAAGGAGGCTGAAGCAGTTTTTCTTGCTAAGAATTTAGATCTTATCGCTCAGAAATTAGAGATCTCCCAGGCTGAGGCACGAGCTCTTCAGGCTAAATACTGGCCCAACCCGAAATTAAGTATCAGTGAAGTTAATCTATGGAGAACTTATGATATTGAGGAACAACCTGCTCTGATAGGTAACTGGGGAAAGAACACTCAGATTTCTGCAGAAATAGAACAGGTGATTCAGACTGCCGGGAAAAGAAGAAAAAACATCGAGCTTCAGAAAATTGAAGTGGAAGGAGAAAAATATGAATTGCAGGAAGTCCTCCGCGAGCTTAAGAAAACTCTTCGAAATACTGTTACTGAGATCCTGTACAATCAGGAGCAACAGAAGATTTATGAGGGGCAGATTGCTTCCATAGAAAAATTAACAAAATCTTATCAAAACCAATTAAACCTCGGAAATATCAGTAAAGCGGAGTATGTTCGCTTAAAAGCGCAGGAAATTGAATTCAAGAAAAAGCTTATTTCATTGAAACAGGAAATTGAAGACCAACAAGTGGAATTGAAAGCTTTACTGATGATTCCATCTACTTCCTATCTGGTGATATCGGATTCTTTTACCTTACCAGAGAAACAACTTTCGGAATTGGAACTGGGACAATGGCTGGAAAAGGCCAAAGAAAACAGACCGGATATTTTAATCTCAAAAAATAAAGAGAAACATGCGGCAAAGAATCTTGAAATTCAAAATGCAATGAAAACTCCTGATGTAGCAGTTTCCATAGGATATGACAGAGGTGGGAATATTATGAAAGATTTTATCGGACTGGGACTTTCACTGGACCTTCCGATTTTCGATCGGAACAAAGGTAATATTCAGGAAGCCAGACTGGAAATTGAGAAAAGCAAATACGAAACCCAAAAGAATATTTTGAAATCTGAAAATGAAATTGTTTCTGTCTTTAGAAACTATATAAGGACACAGCAGGTTTCAGAAGAAATAGACGATTCGTATGAAGCTACCCTGGACGGTTTGTTGGTCAGTCATGAAAAAAACTTCAGATTAAGAAACATCAGCATGCTGGAGTATATGGATTTCCTGGATACTTATATCGGGAATAAAATGATCATCCTTGACACCAAAAAAGAACTTAATCAATACTACGAGAACCTGCAGTATGTTGTAGGACAGGATTTGTAAAACCCGGAAGTGTTATGCATACAACTTCTATGATTGTATAAAAAAATGAACATCTACATATGAAAATGAATACTACCAGATATATTGCAGTTCTTTATCTCTCTGCTTTGGTCGCCCTTACAGGTTGTAAAGATAAAAAGCAGGATAAAGCAGCAGAAAAAGGCTATTGTATCAGTAAAGAACTTAAAAAAGACATTAAGCTCATTAAAGCGGAAGTACGTCCTATCGAAGAAAGCATCACCCTTACCGGTGAGGTAGAGAGTAATTCTGACAAAACAGTTCCTTTTGTCAGTCTTGTAGACGGAGTAGTTACAGATACCTACTTCTCGTTGGGAGACTATGTGAAAAAAGGACAGGTGTTGGCTACTGTAAAAAGTACAGCGGTCAACGAAATGCAGGATGATACACAAACCTTGCAGGCACAACTTGCTGTTGCCAAAAGAAAGCTGTCTTCGATAGAAGCGATGTACAAAGATGATATTGCTTCTCAAAAAGATCTTCAGGAAGCAAGATCCGAAGTAGCTATACTGCAATCCAATATTTCTAAAACTCAGAAAAATATGCAGTTGTATTCTGCGGGTGGAAATACAATTCAGATTAAAGCTCCGGCTGATGGGTATGTGATATCGAAGAATGTTTCTAAAGGAATGCCGGTTACTGCAGGGGGTGATCAGCTATTTACCATTTCAAATCTTGATAAAGTATGGGTAATGGCTAATGTGTATGCTACCAACATGAGGAATGTGTATGTCGATCAGCCTGTCGTAGTAAAAACGTTAGCGTATCCGGATGAGAGTTTTGCCGGAAAAATTAATAATATCTCTCAGGTATTTAATGAAAATGAAAGAGTACTGAAAGCCAAAATTATTATGGACAATAATGGTATGAAGCTGAGACCGGGAATGTCTGCAGATGTTATTCTACCTATTAATTCACAAAATAAAAGTGCATTGGCTATTCCTGCAAAAGCACTGATCTTTGATAACAATCAAAGTTATGTGGTGGTATACAAAAAAGATTGTGAGCTGGAAATACGGCCGGTGACAGAAATAGCATCCAACAGCCAATATATTTATGTTGAAGGAAATTTAAAATCCGGTGAAAATATCATTGCTTCCAATGGGCTGCTGATCTATGAAAACCTGAAAAACCAATTAAATAATTCTACGAAGTAATGCGAAAATTTGTACAGAATATAGTTTCCTTCTCCCTAAAAAATTCTTTGATTGTTCTTTTAGGGACATTTCTTCTGTTAGCCGGAGGGATCTATTCCTATATACATACTCCTATTGAGGCATTTCCGGATGTTACCAACACGAGGGTTAGAGTTATTACCCAATGGCCGGGGAGAAGTGCTGAAGAAATCGAGAAATTCGTTACTCTGCCTATTTCGAAGGAAATGAATGCTATTCCAAACAAAACTTCGGTGAGGTCTATTTCATTATTTGGATTATCTGTGGTGACTGTGATTTTTGACGATCATGTGAATGATTTTTATGCTCAGCAATATGCATCCAACAAGCTCGGAAATGTACAGCTGCCAAATGGAGCAGAATATAGTATTGAGCCACCATCCGGAGCCACCGGTGAAATTTACAGGTATATCATTAAAAGTAAGCTGCCCATTAAAGAAGTGACTGCGATCCAGGATTGGGTGGTTGAACGTGAATTACTTGCCGTTCCCGGAGTAGCAGATGTGGTAAGCTTTGGAGGTGAGGAAAAAACATATGAGATAAAAATTAATCCAACCGAATTGCACAATTATGACTTATCCCCTCTGGATGTATATGAAGCAGTTTCGAAGAGTAATATTAATGTTGGGGGAGATGTTGTAGCAAAAGGTGATCAGGCTTATGTAGTGAGGGGGATAGGTCTTTTGGAAAGTAAGGATGATATTGAAAATATTCAGATTGAAGTAAAAGGTTCCACACCTATTTTAGTAAAGCATGTTGCTGAAGTAAAAGTGTCCGCAAAGCCAAGGTTGGGACAAGTAGGATATAATAAAGAAAATGATGTTGTAGAAGGTATCGTCATCATGCTGCGTGGTGAAAACCCGAGTGAAGTGATTGCCAGATTAAAAGACAGGATCGAAGAATTGAATGGGGGAGAGTTACCCGGTGATGTTAAGATTGAACCCATTATTGATCGCACCGAACTGGTGAATACAACTGTTCATACCGTATCTAAAAATCTTGTTGAAGGGGTGATTCTTGTTTCCATTATCGTATTTATATTCCTGTACAACTGGAGAACAACCTTTATTGTGGCATCAGTGATTCCTCTGGCATTTCTTTTTGCAATAATTATGCTTAGGATTCAAGGTTTACCTGCCAACCTGATTTCTATGGGTGCACTGGATTTTGGCCTCCTCCTGGAAGGTACGCTGGTCATCGTCGAAAATGTCTTTGTGGCTCTCGAACATAAAGCGAAAAAGATCGGGTTGCAGAGATTCAATAAAATTTCAAAATTGGGGATTATAAAGAAAAGTGCAGGAAGTGTGGCGAGTTATATTTTCTTCGCACTCTTGATTCTGATTGTTGCTTTGATGCCGATCTTCTCATTCCAGAAAGTGGAAGGGAAGATGTTCTCTCCGTTGGCATTTACATTAGGATATGCATTATTAGGATCATTGATTCTGAGTTTGACATACGTTCCTGCGATGTGTAAATTGTTATTAACTAAAAATATAGAGGAAAAGGAAAACTTTATTTCAAGGTTCTTCAGAGTTAATATCTACAGGATTTATGAGTTCAGTGACCGATATAAAAAAGGATTTATCATTGGCTTTCTCACATTGCTTGCAATTTGTGGCTGGAGGTTTTCCAACTACGGTTCTGAGTTTTTACCTAAACTGAATGAAGGAGCTATTTATGTTCGTGCCACATTACCCAATAGTGTAAATCTGGATGAGTCGGTAAGACTGACCAAAGAAATGAAGGAGATCTTAATGAAATATGATGAAGTAAAATTTGTCATGACTCAGACAGGCCGTCCGAATGACGGAACTGACCCTACCGGTTTCTTTAATATTGAATTTAATATCCAGCTAAAGCCTGAAAATGAATGGAAGAAAAAAATATCTAAGGAAGAGCTTTTAGAAGAAATGAGAGTTTCCCTTGAAAAATATCCCGGAATTAACTTCGGATTCAGCCAGCCGATACAGGATAATGTTGAAGAATATGTAGCCGGTGTTAAGGCTCCGTTGGTGATTAAAATTTTCGGAAACAATTTATTTGAACTCGAGAATTATGCCAATCAGGTTGCGAATTCTATCAGAACTGTTCCGGGAATATCGGATGTGAATGTGTTTAAGAATATCGGTTTACCTGAGCTTAGAATACAACTTCATGATTCCAAGATGGCCAAATATGGGGTTTCTACTGCAGATGCACAGGCGGTTATTGAAATGACAATCGGAGGACAGGCCGCCACTAAATTTTATGAAGAGGAAAGAATGTTTGACGTGATGCTTAGATTCGAAAAACAATATCGTGATACTCCGGAAAAAATGGGAAATATTCTGATCCCTACTCAGGATAATAAAAAAGTTCCTCTGAAGGAAATAGCAACGATTGATTATCATACAGGCCCGTCTTTTATTTACCGTGAAGGAAACAGCAGATATATCGGAGTGGGATTCAATATTGAGGGGAGAGATTTGGGAAGTACCATCGAAGAAGCCAAAGCCAAAGTGGCAAAAGAGGTGAAACTTCCTAAAAATCATAAAATGACCTGGGCAGGAGAATTTGAAAGCAAGGAACGAGCTGCAAAGCAGCTGGCAATGGTTGTTCCCATTTCACTGGTGCTGATCTTAATGTTGTTGTATTTCAATTTCGGAAACGTGAAAGATACCCTGATTTCATCCATTACACTGGCTTTTGCATTCATTGGTGGCTTTCTGTCCCTGTGGTTCACGGGAACTATCTTTGGAATTTCGGCAGGAATTGGTTTTATCATCCTTTTCGGGGTAGCCACTATTGATGGTATTGTTCTGATTGGAGTGATGAAAGAAAATCTTCAAAATAAAATGTCTCTTAAACAAGCTATTTCAGAAGGCGTTCGAAGCAGAATCCGTCCCGTTGTGATGATAGCTCTGATGGGTTCAATGGGGCTTTTCCCGGCTGCAATGTCTAATGGAATGGGATCTGAGATTCAAAAACCTTTGGCGATTATGATCGTAGGAGGGTTGATCATCTGTATGTTGCTATCTTTTACCATACTACCGATTGTCTTTTACTATGCCTATCGTAAAAAGTACAGGGAAACCACGTAGTTTCTTTTTATTTGTTCATTATTTAGGCCGGGATCCGTGAGGAAGATCCCGGCCTTTTTTATGATCAGGTTATATATTGTGTAAGATACTTATGAAACTTTAGTGGATTCCAGAGTTTCAATATTCTTTACAATATCATTGCTTTCACATTTTTTAAGTTCTTTGATCAGTTTGGAAGTAATAAGTTTAGGATTGATAATCTGTGTAGCAACTTTAGCAGCGGCATAATCAACAATACCGATGACGGATTCCTTCAGAAAATTGGGTGTATTTGAAGAAACTACAGCTGTTGTCCATGATGTTTCTCTGGCTTTGGAAATCGCAAAATCAAGCACAGCATTGTCACTGCCGTTAGAAAGCTGATCAATGAGATTAATCGGGTAGCAAATTGTATTCAAGGAATCCTGAACATTTTGGTTGATAGAAGCAATCACATTGTTGATATTTTCAAAATCTTTTCTGAGTGGATTTACCTTTCGGTAAGGCATTATGGAAGCGGCTGAAATGCCAAGATCAAGATTGATATGAGCATTCATGCCTAGAAAAATATGTTGCAGAATGAGGAGGTCTTTATTTTTGGATGCTTCAAAGGCAATAAACCATGAATTGGAACATCGTATTCCTTGATGATAATTTTCCCATGCCTGGAGATATCTTTGGGCAAATGCAATATCAAGTTGTGTCATTCTTGGATTATCGTCAAATTTCTTTTGTTGAATTCCTTTGAGGACTTGTGCCGTCATAATCCGGTAGGTGCAAGCAAAATATCCGGCAGGGCTTTGATTTTCTTTACACCAGATAATAATAGTATCCAGTTTTTTCAAAACTTCTTCAATAGTTTTCATGGCGTTTTATTTATTTAAATATAATAAAAAGTATATATTGCCTTGAAAATTAATTAGGATGATATCTTTATAAACAACAAAGTGAGCAGAAAGCTCACTTTGTTGTTTATTGCGTTAAGGAGTAATTATAATCGGATCTGGAAAAGGTTCAAGAACCAATGGTTTACACATTGCTGCCGGTTCACATCTGTCGCCCATACATATAAAATTAGTCATTGTAGTGGAGCCATCGGGACATCTGATCATAGCCTCACCAGGGCATCCGCCGGGACATGGTGCAGGATATAAATACCCGCCGAATACATCTTTCAGTTCTGTTCTCGAAAGTTTTGAGAGATTCATTTTTTTCATGGAATTAATTTTTTATTAATAGTTTGGTTGGTAAGTTCTTATAATGTATGGTATAAGTTGATTACTATATCGCTAAAATAATAAAAATTGATTGATTTTTGATGGTTTTATAGGAAAAAATATTCAATATTTTATTTATAATATATTGAAATGTAGTGTTTTGTAAAATATTTTATATATTTAAATCTCTAAAAAAGGAAATAAAGAGACAGAGGTATCCAAAAATCTTAAAGAGTAGGAACTTATAGTAAAACAATACCTATGAAAAATGTAAAAAGTTTAAACAGAAGAGAATTGAAAACCATTTTAGGTGGATTGGAAAGGGCATGTGAACCTCCTATAGATGGAGTTTGTAAACCAGGCTATGCATCCTGTGATCCTTATTGTTGTTTTCGTATCATAAAACCACACCCTATTTGCAGTGACTGGTAAAGATCCGCCATCCGGAATTTTTTATATCGCAAAACGATATGAAATGAAAGAGAGTATGAAAAATAAAATAGCAGCAGTTGATTACTGCTGCTATTTATATGATAATGATGTTACTGTTAATTATTTTTTTACTGCTTTAATTGTTTTAGAGCTTCCATCTTTCATCTGAAGGCTGATCAGATATAATCCTGCATTCAAATCAGAAAGGTTAAGCTGATGCGTGGCGGCGACAGTTTTCAATTGTCTTCCGGATACATCACTTACGATAATCGTTTTTACATCCTTGATATCTGAAATGTTCAGAATATCCTTAAACGGATTAGGATAAACTGAGATATCGGCTTTTTTATTAGCCATTGTTTCAGAAGTTCCCAGTACCGCATCTACTTTTATCGTGTAGTCTTCAACTTGTCCCTCGTTTACATCAGAACATGGATTAGATAATTCTGTTCTTACTGACGTTGTGGAGCTGTTGAACTGATACTTAACTCTCATTCTTGTATTTCCTAAAGCTGCTGTAGCAGGTACTGCAATGTTTTTGTTGACCGTTACAGTATTACCGGTACCTCCTGCAAAATCAGAAGTTACGAAATAAGATTCTCCAGGATCACTGAAGCTTCCATTCTGATTCCAGTCTATAAATACGGTAAACCCAAATCGGTTGTTACCAAGTCCTGTAGCGGTAAGAGTTAATGGATAAGAGGACCCTCTTGCAACAGTAGCTATTTTGGAAATGAAGTTTTCATGACCACTTCCTGTATTGGCTGTAGTGCTTGAAGCATTAGTCATATCACTCAGGACGACGTTAGAGATTGGGTATACGCTGGATCTTGCCAAAAGTGGGCTACAATATGGAGCAAACGGGTTGCTACCTGTTGTGAAAGAAATTTCAGTACACCCTGTTGCATCACCTAAAGAATTCGTTGGAGTAACAGTTGCATAAAGAGTTGTGTTTTGCGGGAATGTCTCGGTTGATGCCGGGGTATGGAACGTATTAGTAGTTGTTCCTGTATAAATATTTGAACTTCCCGGAGTTGTTCCTATTTTCACTTTATAACCTTCAGATCCTGCAGTGGCGGCCCATGTAATTTGTTGGCGTACAGACGTGCCAGTTGCACCTGTAACAGGAGCACTTATTGTTGTACAAGCAGGAGGTGCTGTTACTTCCTGTTTGATGCTGACCTTATCTATAAAGCTGTAAAAATCAAACGTAGTTCCTGAACTACCTACTGTCTGGATTCTTAATCTGAAATTACCATTGACATTGGCGCTTTCTGGAATAGTACCTGTAAACGGAGCACAGGTCTGAGCTGTACTGGTTAATGTAATTGGGCTTCCAACCGGAAGATAGGTAGTTCCGTTATCCGTTGAATATTCAACATTGATAACCCCTCCGATACTGCTCGTTGCATCATATGGAGTGGTCGTGTATTGAAAAGAAATATCAATTTTTTTCCCGTTGGCCGTCACACTTGCAGGTTTCGTATACACGAGATTAATTGTTCTGTTGGCTACACTTGACCCGTAGGCTTCAGCACCTATCTGTATATTTCCATCACAGGTGCTTCCTAAATAAGTACCTGCCGTACCACCGCTGGTATCGGTGTAACCGCCGCTGATAACAAAGCCGGGATAGGTTCCGTTTTCAAAGCTCTCATTAACTAAAATTTGGGCACTGCTCATCGAGGCAAGTACCATTGAACTCAAGAATAGTATTTTCTTCATATGGTAAAGTTTTATTTCACCGAATATAATAATATTCTGAAAAACAACCAAATAATTGTAAAATTTAGAATTTATCTATTGATCTTTCATAGATTTTCTTTTTTTACTATCATATTTAAATTGATTTTTACCTTATGTTGTGACTCTGTTTTTGGAGGATTGATTAGCTAGGGTTTAAAAGCTATTACGGATTTTCCTTTGAAATTTCATCATGATGCTTAAGGTATAAAGGTAAAGCTGCTGATCCGTACCAGGGGAATATTTCATAACTGAAAACACCTGCCTGAACTGCCGGATCTGTTTTTACCCATTGTTCGGCTTCTTCTTTGGACTTGGTATTGAAAATAAACATGCCCCTGTAATTTTCCTTATTCTTTTCAAGGAAAGGCCCTGCTACAATAATCTTTTCCTCATCAGCCAATCTTCCGATATTAGCCATATGTCCTTTCATGACTTCGCTCATTTTAGTTTTATCGTCAATTTTCGTATTGCCGGTGGTGAGCATCACAATCGTATAAGCTTTCATTCCATATTGGTCAGCTCCCAGTGACGTTGCCAGTTCCTGATTGAATTTTGCTTTTTCTTTTTTCTTTTCCTGAGCAAAAGAGAAAGTGGTTATCAGAATACTAAGAACTAAATAAAATTTTACTTTCATGATATGATTTTTAAGATGATATGAATATCTGAAATATAATACCTCGAAACTAATTCTAGTCTTTTATTCTTAAAAACTCTTTTGCCAATTCAATCATTTTAGGATCGCCGGTATATTTTCCATGCTCATCAGAAAGTTTTACGGTAGGGATCCACTCTTTATTAGGAGCCTGTACACCGATAAGTTTCATGACAATATTCATAGGTTTCAATCCGACATCATTGGTAAGGTTGGTTCCGATTCCAAAAGAGATCCCTATTTTTCCTCTGCAATAATTAGTAATTTCTTCTACTTTTTCCAGATTAAGAGCATCTGAAAAAATAATGTATTTAAACATAGGGTTAATGCCATTTTTCTGATAGTGGGCAATTGTTTTATCTGCAAATTCTAATGGATCACCACTGTCATGGCGGACCCCGTCAAATAGCTTGGCGAATTTTTTATCAAACTGCTGAAAGAAGACATCTGTAGTGTAGGTGTCGGACAGAGCCACTCCGAGATCTCCTCTGTACACGTCTACCCAATGTTCCAATGCCAGTTCATTGGCCATTTTGAAACCATATTCTGCTGCATGAAACATAAACCATTCGTGAGCGTGGGTTCCTATTGGTTTTACGCCGTACTTCATCGCAAAATGAACATTTGAACTTCCTATGAATGTAGAATCTTTCTTGTGCATTAATGCTTCCATTACCAGATTCTGTACCTTATAAGAATGTCGTCTTCTGGTTCCAAACTCTGCGAAGGTTACCCCAAGTCTGGCCAGAGAATCTGCTTTTTCAACTGTTCTTTTCATCACCACTTCGTTAGAATCCCTTTCCATATGGTTCATTTCATAATGCAACTCACTGATCAACGCCAGTAATGGAACTTCCCAAAGGATCGTTCTGTACCAAAGTCCTTCAACCACCACAGATAAGTCACCCCCTTCCTGATGGATTTTTACTTCAGAAGGGTCAAAATGATAACCTTCTAAGAAATCCAGATAAGGAAGATCAATATAAGGACAGGTTCTGGCCATAAATTTTTTCTCGTCCTTGGTCAGCTTAAGTTCTGCCATTTTGTTAACTGCTTCTTTTAATGCAGCATCAAAACCTTCAGGAAAATGATGTTTACCTCTGTTGATAAATTCATACTTAACGATAGAATTTGGAAATAATTTTACCACTGCATTTTGCATGGTTATTTTATAAAAATCATTATCTAGAATAGAGTTCAGTCTTACATCGTTCATAATATGTGTAATTTTAACGCAAATATAGAAAATAAAAATAAAATCGCCTAAATGTAAGGCGATTTTTTTGAATTATTTTGATCATGTTTTTCGATCTATTTTCCCAGATAAGAATTATACATCCAAACTTCTTTTTCCTGTTCGGTAATATAATCGCTCATTTGAGAGTTGGTTCCTTCATCTCCTGCTGCATCCGTAATATCTAATAGCTCCCTTTGAAGATCAAGCACTACTTTAAATGAACTTAAAATTTGTTCAACACTTTTAGTACCATCACTCACTTCTTTGCTTTCTTTGATCGTGGCTACTTTCAGGTAGTCTGAATAGTTATGTGCCGGAATTGCTCCCAATGTCAGGATTCTCTCTGCAATTTCATCAATTTTTAAAACCAGACTATTGTAAAGTTCTTCAAACTTTGGGTGAAGGGTAAAGAACTGGTCTCCTTTAATATTCCAGTGAGAGCCTCTAGTATTTTGATAGAATACGGAATAATTGGCTAAAAGGACATTTAATTTTTCTGAGATCTTTTTGCAGTCGGCTTCTTTAAGGCCAATAATACTAGCATTTTTCATATGTATATATTTATTTTTAAGGTTGTGTGCAATTCGCTATCACAAGTCGGACTATTAATTTTCGGTGATAGCTGTTGATGCGTTTATCAATTGATATATCAAATTTACGAAATATCATGCCGAACTCTATTGATTATTAATAGATGATAACTATAAGAAAGTTTTTTAAAATAGTTTGGATTTATTAGAATATTCAGGTTAGCCTATAGTGGCCTAATTAAGGATGTATATCTACCAAATTAAAGGTTATATAATATGTTTGATTACTCCTAAAAATGAAAAAATGTAGCCCTGATCAGGTAAGAGGGCATTCCAGAAATATATATATTATTCCCTTGTTGTTGAATTCTTAAGAATTAGATAATGATTAGTTAATATACCGCGGATTCTGTTTCTCTAGCTTTGCAACCGAAATCCACAAATAATATATATAAGGTTATGAAAAAAATCTTCTTGTATTCAATACTATCATTCTTTGCTCTGTCATGCAGTAATAATGATACTGACGCACAAGCAAAAACCGAAGATAAATACCAGACAAAAAATGTAGTTCTGCTTGTTGTAGACGGGCCGCGTATTTCTGAAACCTGGGAGGCTGCCAATAAAGAAAATATTCCAAACAGGGTTAATCTTTTAAGTCAGGGGGTATTTATCAGCAATTTTAAAAATAACGGAACAACCAATACCAATCCGGGGCACAGTGCGATGTGTTCAGGGATATATGAAAATATTAAAAACAATGGTACCGAATTACCGGGATATCCTTCTGTGATGCAGCAGTGGTTAAAGTTTACAGGAGCAGATAAGACGAAAGCATGGGTGATTGCTTCCAAAGATAAACTGGAAGTGCTCAATGACTGTAAGCTGGCAGACTGGAAAGGAAAGTTTCAGCCGAGTGTTGACTGCGGTGTTAGCGGTAATGGATCAGGATATCGTGAGGATGCTGTGACGATGACCAATACAAAAGAGGTCATGAAAAAATATAGCCCGAATCTTATGGTAATCAACCTTAAAGATGTAGACTCCAATGGACATGCTAACAACTGGGACGGATATATTAAAGCGATTAAAACTACAGACGTCTCTATTAAAGAAATATGGGATTATATACAGTCGCTTCCTGCTTATAAAGATAAAACAACTCTTATTGTCTCTAATGATCATGGCAGACATATAGATGCCAACGGAGGTTTTGCAGAGCATGGCGATGATTGTGCAGGATGCAGGCATATCGAATTTTTTGCCATGGGTCCTGATTTTAAAAAGAACATCATCATCAGCACAGGAAACTATGAGCAGATTGATATTGCAAGTACAATTGCTGAACTCTTAAGATTTCCCGTACAGTATGCAAAAGGAAAAGTTATAAAGGATGCATTTAAATAAAAAATAATTTTTGATATGAACCTCTTTGATTTGAATGCCATAAAATCAAAGAGGTTTTTAATAGCGATCAAAAGCAAAAAATATATTTTTAAAAGAAATAAAAATACATAACTACTTGTCAATTAAAAAAATATTAGTATTTTTGCAGCCTAAAATAAAAAGCAATTAAATGCCTACTATTCAACAATTAGTAAGAAAAGGAAGAGCCACGCTTGCCAAGAAGAGCAAATCGGCTGCCCTTGATTCTTGTCCACAAAGACGTGGTGTATGTACGAGAGTATATACAACTACACCGAAGAAACCTAACTCTGCACTTAGAAAAGTAGCAAGGGTAAGACTTTCTAACGGTAAAGAAGTTAACGCCTATATCCCGGGCGAAGGACATAATCTTCAAGAGCACTCGATAGTATTGGTTAGAGGCGGAAGGGTGAAAGACCTACCGGGAGTACGTTACCACATCGTAAGAGGTGCATTAGACACCGCTGGTGTAAATGGAAGAACTCAGAGAAGATCTAAGTACGGAGCTAAGAGACCTAAACCAGGACAAGCAGCTGCTGCTCCTGCAAAAGGAAAGAAAAAATAATCATTAAATAAGGTACAGAAGCAATGAGAAAGACAAAAGCGAAAAAAAGACCGTTGTTACCAGATCCGAAGTTTAATGATCAATTGGTAACGAGATTCGTAAACAACTTAATGCTTGACGGTAAGAAGTCAATTGCATTCAAAATTTTCTATGATGCATTGGATATCGTAGAAACTAAAAAAGGAGAAACTGAGAAAACAGCCCTTGAAATCTGGAAAGATGCATTAACAAACGTTATGCCTCACGTAGAAGTACGTTCTAGAAGAGTAGGTGGAGCTAACTTCCAGATTCCTATGCCAATCAGAGCTGATAGAAAAATTTCTATGGCAATGAAATGGTTAATTAGCTACTCTAAAAAGAGAAATGATAAGTCTATGGCTTTGAAATTAGCTAATGAAGTAGTAGCTGCTTCAAGAGAAGAAGGTGCTGCTTTCAAAAAGAAATCTGATACTCACAAAATGGCGGAAGCTAACAAAGCTTTCTCACACTTTAAATTCTAATCTGAAATGGGTAGAGATCTTAAATTTACAAGAAATATTGGTATTGCTGCTCACATTGATGCAGGTAAGACTACCACTACAGAAAGAATTTTATTCTATACAGGGGTAAACCACAAAATTGGTGAAGTTCACGATGGTGCTTCTACAATGGACTGGATGGAGCAGGAAGCAGAAAGAGGTATTACTATTACTTCTGCTGCAACTACTTGTTCTTGGAACTTTCCAACTGATCAAGGAAAACCTGTTGCAGATACTAAACCTTACCACTTCAACATCATTGATACACCGGGACACGTTGACTTCACTGTAGAAGTAAACAGATCTTTAAGAGTATTGGATGGATTGGTATTCTTATTCTCTGCAGTAGATGGAGTAGAGCCTCAGTCTGAAACAAACTGGAGACTTGCTGACAACTACAAAGTTGCTAGAATGGGATTCGTAAACAAAATGGACAGACAAGGTGCTGACTTCCTTAACGTGGTAAACCAGGTTAAAGAGATGCTAGGATCTAATGCAGTTCCAATCGTTTTACCAATCGGTGCTGAAGAAGATTTCAAAGGAGTTGTAGACTTAATTAAAAACAGAGCGATCATCTGGGATGAGGCTGGACAAGGTGCTACTTTCGAGGTAGTTCCAATTCCTGAAGACATGAAAGATGAAGTTCTTGAATATAGAGAGAAATTAGTAGAAGCTGTTTCTGAGTATGACGAAACTTTGATGGAGAAATTCTTTGAAGATCCGGATTCAATTACAGAAGAAGAAATCAATGCTGCATTGAGAGCTGCTACTATCGATTTATCTATTATCCCAATGACTTGTGGTTCTTCATTCAAGAATAAAGGAGTACAGTTTATGTTGGATGCAGTATGTAAATACTTGCCTTCTCCATTGGATAAAGATGATATCAAAGGTACTGACCCAAGAACTGACGCAGAAATTACAAGAAAACCATCTGTAGATGAGCCTTTCGCTGCTTTGGCATTTAAGATTGCTACTGACCCGTTCGTGGGAAGATTAGCATTCTTCAGAGCATACTCTGGAAGATTAGATGCTGGTTCTTATATCTTGAACACTCGTTCAGGAGATAAAGAAAGAATCTCTAGAATCTATCAGATGCACGCTAACAAGCAAAATCCGGTAGAATATATTGAAGCTGGTGATATTGGTGCTGCAGTAGGTTTCAAATCTATCAAAACGGGTGATACAATGTGTGACGAGAAAAATCCAATCGTTCTTGAATCGATGGTTTTCCCTGATCCGGTAATCGGTATCGCTGTTGAGCCTAAAACTAAAGCTGACCAGGATAAAATGGGTAACGCTCTAGCTAAATTGGCTGAAGAAGATCCTACGTTTACGGTTAGAACTGACGAAGCTTCTGGACAAACGATCATCTCTGGTATGGGTGAACTTCACTTAGATATCATTGTAGACCGTATGAAGAGAGAATTCAAGGTTGAAGTAAACCAAGGACAACCTCAGGTAGAGTACAAAGAAAACTTAACAAAAGTTGCCAACCACAGAGAAGTTTACAAAAAACAATCTGGTGGTAAAGGTAAATTTGCTGACATTGTATTTGAACTAGGACCTGCAGACGAAGGTAAAGTTGGTTTAGAATTCATCAATGAGATCAAAGGTGGTAACGTTCCTAGAGAATTTGTTCCTGCAATTGAAAAAGGATTTAAAGCTGCAATGAAGAACGGTCCATTGGCTGGTTTCGAAGTTGAAGGTATTAAAGTTACTCTTAAAGATGGATCTTTCCACGCGGTGGATTCTGATGCTCTTTCATTTGAAATGGCTGCTAAATTAGGATTTAAAGAAGCGGGACGTGCTGCTAAGCCAGTAATTATGGAGCCTATTATGAAACTGGAAGTTGTAACTCCGGAAGAATATATGGGTAACATCATTGGTGACCTTAACAAAAGAAGAGGTACAATCAGTGGTCAGGAAGAGAAAAACGGTGCTGTTGTAATCAAAGGTTCTGTTCCACTTTCTGAAATGTTTGGATACGTAACTACTCTAAGAACACTTTCATCAGGAAGAGCTACTTCTTCTATGGAATTAGAGAAGTACCAGGCTACTCCACAAAACGTTGCTGAAGAAATCATAGCTAAAGCAAAAGGTTAATTTTTAAATTAAAGAAATGTCACAAAGAATCAGAATAAAACTAAAATCTTACGATTACAACTTGGTAGACAAGTCTGCTGAGAAAATCGTAAAAACGGTAAAGGCTACTGGTGCTGTTGTAAACGGTCCTATTCCATTACCAACGAATAAGAGAATCTTCACAGTGTTGAGATCTCCGCACGTAAACAAGAAAGCAAGAGAGCAGTTCCAATTATCAGCTCACAAGAGACTGATGGATATCTACTCTTCTTCTTCTAAAACTGTTGATGCTCTAATGAAATTAGAACTTCCTTCAGGAGTTGACGTTGAAATTAAAGTGTGATAACTGCATACTTTGCAATGATTATAGAATCCGTTCCTTTTAGGGACGGATTTTTTTGTGTAGTAAATGAAGAATAAAACAGGGTTTGAAAATAAATTTGCTCTTTTTTTGATTTTGCTATCCTTAATCATAAAGTAGCTTTGAAGGGATATGATTATACATTTTGTAGATGCTTTAACTTATTTTTAACTATTCTAAATTAGAGTTGATAATCTGATATTGATTAGTCTTCTTTGGGTGACATATCTCACCTTAGTTTATTTATTTAGAATTATTAAAAATAATAATTTTGCAAAAAAATTATTGATGTTTAGAACAGTATCTTTTTCCTTACTGGTTTTAGGATCAGCTTTTGTGAGCGGTCAGAAAACTAAGGACACGTTAAAAAGTAACCATATTAATGAAGTAGTAATAACGGGTTCCGGGTATGCTCAGAAGATCAAAGATACCCCTGCAACTATTTCTGTAATTTCTCAGGCAGACCTTAAAAAAAGAGCGTATAGAGATATTACAGATGCATTACAGGATGTTCCGGGTGTGTTCGTGACAGGAGGAGGAAGTACAAGTGATTTTTCAATAAGAGGAGCTGAATCTGGGCAGACATTAGTTTTAATTGACGGTAAAAGAATCAATACAAGGGAGACCAGACCCAACTCTGACGGTCCCGGTATTGAACAGGGATGGATGCCACCATTGGAAACCATTGAAAGAATTGAAGTAGTAAAAGGGCCCATGTCTTCACTATACGGTTCAGACGCCATGGGAGGAGTAATTAATATTATCACTAAGAAACTGAGTGACGGTTGGAGAGGATCTGTTGGAACAAGTTTAATCCAGCAGGTACATAAAGAATCAGGGAATACTTACCAGATTGATGGATATGCTGCCGGTTCTTTAGTGAAAAATCTCCTTCAGATGAAAGTTACAGGAAGCTATTCAGACAGAAATGAAGATAAATTTGTAGGTGGATTTACCGAAAGAATAATCAAAGCTTTTGGTACAGAATTCAGCCTTACTCCCAATACAAAAAATACCTTTAAGCTAAGCTACGATTATAACCGTCAGGAAAGAAACCAGAATCCGGGGTATTCATTGGGACCTAAAGCAAAGAGCTCACGTAACAACTACGAGAGAAATGTATTGGCATTAAGCCATAAAGGTGATTACTCAAACTTCCATACGAACTCTTATATCCAGTACGACAATACCAACAATCCAAACAGGGATATGAGATACGAAACTCTATCAGCGTACAGCCTTAATAATTTCAATATTAAAGATCATGTGATCAGCTTTGGTGCAGAATACAGATATGAAAGACTGAATGACTTAGGAAATAAGATGAAGTCTGAAAATGGAGAAGTGGTAACCAAACTTACACGTTGGAACTGGTCTGCATTTGCTGAAGGAAACTGGAAGTTAGTCAACAAATTACACCTTGTTACAGGGGCACGCTTGGATAACGATGAGAACTATGGTGCCAACTTTACACCAAGGGGATATTTAGTATGGAGTGCTACAAACAACTTTACTTTTAAAGGAGGTGCTTCATGGGGGTATAAAGCGCCAGGTTTAAGAGCAGTTAATCCAGGATGGGGACAAGTAACAGGAGGTGGAACTCAGGATGGGGTTATCATTGGAAACAAAGACCTTAAACCGGAAAAAAGTTTTAACCAGGAGTTAACGGTAATGTTTGAGGATAATAAGAAAGTGATTAATCTAAGTGTAACAGGATTTAACACAGACTTTAAAAACAAACTGGTTGAAGTTAGAAAATGTAACAACACCGAAGAATGTAAAGAATTTGAAGCGCTTTACAATCATATCTATGACTTTATCTCAACAAGAGAAAATCTTGGTAAGGCAAACAGTATGGGACTTGAAGCAAACCTTGGAGTCAATGTATCAAAAGATATTATATTAAAAGCAAACTATACATATACAGATACAAAGATTAAATCTGAAGAAATTCCTGCATTGTACAATAAGCCGTATGCAAGAATTCCTAAGCACATGGCCAACGTAAATCTATCCTGGAAAGCAAATGACAGCTTCGAGTTCTGGTCAAGAGGAAACTACAGAAGCGAAAGCCAACCAGGCGTAAGCAGAGGTAAAGCCCAGGAATACCCAATCCCATCTTACTTCTTATTAGATTTAGGGACAGTGTACAGACTCAATAAACATGTTCGTTTCACATTTGGAGTATACAATCTGCTGGATAAAGATATCCGTAATGATACAACAGACCCTGCTAACAATTTTGGTTTCAGAATAGATGGAATAAGATATCAGTTTGGAGCGAATTACTTCTTCTAAAATACAGTAAACATTAAAATAAAATATCGATGAAAAGTACTTATATTAAAACTATTGCAGTAGCATTTGCAACTTTATTGATTGTTTCATGCTCAGGAGATAAGAAGAAGGGAATCGACTATAACGAGTTTAAAACTCTGGTACAGCTTACTCCGGATCAGGTAAAAAGTTTCGACGAAATCACTAAAAAATATCAGGATATTCAGGAGCAAAACTTCCAGGCTGCCAAAGCGCAAGGAGGTAATATGGATCGTGTAGCGCTGGGAATCAAAAATGAGGAAGTACGAGCGCAACAATCTATTGAAATGGCTAAAGTTCTGGATGCTCCTCAAATGGAGCAATTCAACAAATTTGTAGATGAAAACTCCAGAAAAAGACCTAGATATGACAATGCTTTGTTAGAAAGAATCAAGGCTGAAGCTCAGCTTTCAGAAGATGAGTTCAAAGTAGTAAACGCTGCCAATGATGCATTTGAAAAAGCATTTAATGATGCCCACGATGTGTATCACGGGAATAATGATCTGGCAAAAGAATACTGGGAGAAATTTGATGCACAAAGAAAAGCAGCAATTCAAAAAGCACTTACTCCTGAACATTATACAAAATTCGCTGATATTGTAAAAGATGTTCAGTTCAAAGGAAGAAAATAATATGTTTTAAGTTTTGAATGTGGGAAAAAGAGGTGTTTTAGCTATTAATAACTTCTTTGCTCAGATTCCAACTTGTATTCGTATTAACTTTTTTTAATTTATTCATATCAATTTTAATTTTGGAAAACATTAAGACGGTCATTCGTCTTAATGTTTTTGCTATAATGACCTCAATGAAGTTACTATTAAAAAGCCTTTACCGAAAAAGAAGAAAAAATGAATCCGTTGCTAAATACCTGATGTGGCTCATACACCTGTGGTTGGGACTTTTGTCAAGTATCATTGTTTTTGTGATGTGTGTTACCGGGTGTTTGTATGCGTTTAAAAACCAGATTACCGATTTAAGTAACAGGGATAAAGTCTATATTAGTGCCAGTTATGAAAAAAGGAGAAATGCAGATCAGATCCAGGCTGAGCTTTTGAAAGAAAATAAGCAATTAACATCTTTGCTGATTCCGGACGATAAAGCGAGAAGTTACGTCCTTGGCTACAAGGAGAATCAACTGGATAAGAGTGCTTATTATAATCAATATACAGGTGAACTTCTGGGACAGGCAGATGTTGGGTCAAACCATTTTTTTGAAGTAGTTTTGGACCTTCACCGGAATCTGATGATGGGGAATATTGGGCGGCAGATTGTAGGAGCATCTGTATTGATGTTTTGTGTTTTACTGATCTCAGGTTTTATACTATGGTTGCCTAAAAAGGTGAAGTTTCTGAGACAGGGGCTGACCGTAATGTGGAACGCTAAATTTCAAAGGGTGAATCATGATCTGCATAATACACTTGGGTTTTACACTTTTCTGATGCTTTTCTTCATCGCAGTTACCGGTTTGTATATTACTTATCCCTGGGTAAAGAACGCTCTTATTATCAGCTTGGGAGGTTCATCCATAGATAACATTTCAAATGATCAAGATAGGGGAGATGATGCTTTTGGTGGACTTCTCGAAGATATGCTTCAAAAACAAGATGAAAAGAAGACCCTAAAAAATTCGGCCTCAGCTTCTATAGATAAAATTTTAAACCTGGCTGATCAATATTTACCGTATACCGCGGTGACCCGTATAGAGCTTCCCAATAAAGATAATCCACGGTATGTTGTGATTAAAACCAACACCCGGAATCTACTCGGAGTAATGCTGCCGGACCAAATAACTTTTGATAAAACCGGAGTGCTCAAAACAAAAGAATTATTTTCAGACAGACCTTTGAATAAGCAATTCACTGCTTTGGCAAAACCTTTACATACGGGGGAAATTATGGGTTTGCCAAGTATTATTCTGTATTTTATAGTATCACTTATCGGATGTTCCTTACCAATTACAGGTTTTTTGATCTGGTGGCACAGGTACAGGAAGATATCGAATAAATAACGTGAGAACTCTTTAATAGGAGAATTGGAGAGTAATTCTGACTTTTCTTTTCATCTTTATATACCTCATTTTCTATTTTATTCTTTTTGATTCCGGTTAATTTTCTAAATTTATTAGAAGAAAAATAAATGGTATGAGTCATCAGAATAATCGTTTCTTTGAAAAATTTTCAAACTGGGCCGTAAAATTTACGGGCAGTGCATACGCTTTTATCGGGGCTTTTCTTATAGTTGTGGTATGGGCAGTCTCCGGTCCTTTCTTTGATTACTCTGAAACCTGGCAGCTGGTTATCAATACAGGGACTACGATTATTACTTTTCTTATGGTATTTCTCATTCAGAAAGCCCAGAATAAAGATTCAAAGGCAATACAAATAAAGTTGAATGAACTTCTTGCCGCTCATGAAAAAGCAAGCAACAGAATTGTCGATATTGAAGATCTTACCGAAGCTGAGTTGGATCAGCTTCATCATTATTATGAACAACTTGCCCAGTTGGCTAAAAAGGATTTGGATATACACACTTCTCACTCCATTGATGCTGCGCAGAGAAATAACGATTATAAATATGAATTTTTCAAGCGCAAGCACGAAGAGTGGATGCAAAAACAAGAACAACAAAAAAAGGAATCAGACTGATTCCTTTTTTATTAATAAGACTTTCTGATCAAAAAAAGTTTGGCCGTTTGAAGACATCGACAACTTTCTATTTTCAGTCCCGGATTTATTCTTGATTATCTCATAAAATAACTGAAATAACTGCAACTTCCCATCAGGCTTTTTGTAACTTCAGTATCTCCATACTGTGTTTTCAATTGTGCAAAATAGGTTCTGAATTTCTGATTTTTAAGATTGTCCATCTCTTTCTGAAAGGCAGTCTCTTTCTCTGACCATTTCGGATCAGAATAGTCATACTCTCTTTGATTTTTCGCTTCATATTGGTAATATTTCCCTTGTTCAGCACTTGCCATCTGGAAGAGAATTCTTGCTTTTTCTTCTTTATTGTTCGAAAGTTTAAGAGCCTTTTGATAATAATTGATCGCGAGATCAAAATTATCAGGTTCAATGTAAGTAGTATTAAGAAAATCCTTATAATAATATTGGTATGGATTAGCTCTGTCTGTAGTCCAGAAATGATATTTTCCTCCATTGCTGTTATCAATATCCATCACAAATAATTGTCTGTAATATCCCAGTACTGAGGTATTGTATAGAAGATTTCCGATAAGCTGGTTAGCTTTTGCAGCCTTTTCATCATTACCAGTTCCAATCTTTTTCAGCTGAATAAGATTAGTAGCCAGATCCAGCTTGTTCATATTATTTTTAATAAACGGAAAATCAGAGTAATTCTCAGCTTTCATTGATTCCGTATCCCCACTCTCAAAACTTTCCCATACATTATGTCCGAAAACAAGATCTGATATATTATTAAAACCGTTGTATTCAGTAGTAGCATACTGTTTTTGAGTGATCTTTTGACCATCTTTCTCCGTCCAGTCGTAGTTTTGTCTTGGTATTCCGGTAAAGTTCCGGGCTTTTTCATAATATGATTTTGCTTTTTCAAAATCTGCAAGTCTCATAGCTCTGTCACCATAAATCATATTGAAGAAGGCATCAATATTTCCTACACTATCCATATTTTTAGCAATGACCTGTTGCTCAAACTGACTTTTATTTGACTTTCTGTAAAAATCTTCAACACTCTTTACCAAACTGGAATTCGGATTATACTGCAAATCTGAAAGTTTATTGTTCATCAGGAATGATTTTCCGTCTTCTCCCTGAAGAAAATAACGGTTGGCCAATACATCTTTAAGGAAGCGTGCCGTTGAAGGTGTACTTCCGTAATAATCGGATTTATCGGTAGTAGCAGTATCTTTTTTAACCTCTTTTTCTACAAAATACTGAGGGTAATCTTTCATTAAATGATCTTCGTAGGCTGCATCAATTTTAGGTTGGGATACAATGTCATTCAGAACTTTCATTCTTTTGATTTCTTCCAGATATTCAGGATTGGTTGTTTTAATATCATTCAGAATTTCAGAACTGGCTTTATAGTCTTTCTTCAGGAACTTAAGGTAAGCGTCCGCAATCTGCCAGTATTCATCACCGGATTTTTCTTTTGTTTTTTCTGTGAACTTTTCAAGGTCATCCAGGAAGTCCTGATTTTTCGTATCGTAATAGTAATTAGCACGGGTATAAAAAGGGATCCTGTCCGGATTACTGAATAACGCATCATCACTCAGGTCTGATTTGTTACCATTACCATTTTCGTCAGATGAAGAACTTCCGAAAAGGTTTTTGAAAAATCTTACTATCTTTTGCCAGAAAGAGATCTTTTCTTCCTTGACTACAGGTGCTACTTTATCTTTTGATTCTTTGGTTTCCGCATTTCCTTTCTGAACAGAACTTTTTTCTGAAGCTGATTCAGAATAATAATAAGTAGGAAGGTAATTTCTTTCCAGCTCATTAATAGCTCTTGCAGCCATCACCTTTAAGATTTCCGAATCAGGATTGATGTCATACATCTTTTCCATAGTAGGAATAGGATTAGTGTACTCCTCATATCCTAAAAGAAAATAAGCCATATTTTTTTCCTCGTTGGTGCCGGCTCTTTTCATAATATTATTGAAAGAAGCGGTATCCGAAAGTTTCATAGACACAAATGCAGATTCTTTACGATCTTTACTGTTCATAAATACCTGGAAGAAGTTCCAGTTAGCGTCACCGGTCATTTCGAGCCCTCTCTGAGCTCCCGCCAGCTGATCCAAAGCCATAAAGTAAACAGTACCTTTTAATTTGATGGGACTTACATAGGTATTGAAGGCTTTTACTGCAGAATCATAGTTTCTGGTATAATGATTAAGACGGACCAGCTGATAGCCGTATCGTTGTTTGATCTCAGGATTCCTGGCCGCATTATACAGCGATGTTAATGCTGAGATCGTTTTATCATAATCAAGAGCAGTGGCATTTTTTCGGTTGGCATCCCTGTCATAATAAAATGAATTTTCACTTTCGATATAATTGATGCTCATGTAAGGTTCCAGATATTTAGCTTCAATTAAATAGTCAATACCTTCTTTATATTTCTGATATGCCCCGTTACCTAATTTCAGAAGCAATGGATTAGTCGGATTGCCATTTTTAAGAGCATTCAGATCACTCATACTCATTTTGTACACAAGATTTTGTGTCTCGGGATAAGTAAGTTGGTTATTAAAGAATTTTCTCCATGTTTCAATATTGTCATCAGGAATCAGAGAAGGGCTATATTCTCCATAGAACCTATTGGAATACGTCCGTAGAAAAGGAAGATATGATTTATCTTTGATAATGCTTTGGGTGAAAAGGTTGAAGTAATCATAATCAGGATCTGACCATGCACAGGCGTCAGATTGAGTATAGAAAAGTGATACAACCGCAAGTGAAAGAATATACTTTTTCATAGGGTTTGTCGTGTTTTTAGTTTTTTGTAATTGATGTTTATGGTTCCGGCAAATGTAATGCCTCTATCTTTTGAGATTTAAAATTTTCGATCTAACACAAATTTACTATCTAATTGATAATAAATGACATTAAAAGCTGGTATTTTTTTTTCTAAGAACTGCACAACATTTTCAAGTTGTTCTTCAGATATTTCTTCCACTTTTATAGTGAATCCTTTATTTAAATAACTCCCAAAGTAGAAACCGTCTTTTGTGATTTCTGCTTCATATTCAGAGATCTTCTTAAAATTGGGATTTTCAAGATCTTTTTTAGATAGAGCATTAATAAGTTTATGCTTGCCCAGATGATTGGTTACTATGCCCCAGGAATAAATAGGCAAAGCCACTTTAATATTCCTGATGGGATATTCTTCCAGATGTGAAAGATAACTTTTGAGAATATTGACATCCAGAATTGAATTTTTATCAGATTTCTCTAAAGGGGATGAAGTAGAATAACACATTAAATATACCTTATCAACAGGAGGAATTCCTGTCAATTTTTTATCCTTTACCTGATGAAGACGAAGAGTGCAGGTAATCGCTTTTCCCGAAACTCTTTTCAGTTCTTTTAAAAATCTAAAATAATCATCCCGTGTGCCGGCGGTCCAGTCACAGTCAATTTGAATTTCATTGTTTGTTGTCAAATGATATTCTTCCGATTTCTTTTGAATCAGATGATGAATACTTTCTGCCAGAAACTTAATTTCCTCCTGACTAATTCCTAACAGAGTAGGATTGGTGATAAATACCGTGGGTACAATCTTTTTGTCCGTTTTAAAACTTGATTCCTTGGTAATAACGGCAACCGGCTGAAACTTCCCGTTCACTTTATCAACATCGAAAAATCTTGTATAGAGAAAAGGTACCGAAGCTTTGTTCAGCACCTTTTTTTCTTCCTGATCCAGCTTCAGATTGGTTTTCCAGTAATAAAATGTATAAGAGTGATCTTTCTTTTTATCACAAGAAACAATAAGAAGGAAGAAGAATAAAAGTTTTAATGATTTCATTGATATAGAATACTCTTGCAATTGCAGTTTTTCTCACCCATTTCCGGGCAACAGTCATCAGACTTTTTAATATTTCCGTTGGCATCCGTAAGATAAATATCTTTTTTGTCAAATTTTACATAAAAAATTTCATTGTATGTTTTGAAATGAACTTTCATGACTTCTGGATTATACTTTCCGGCATTGATGACTTCCTTTTTTTCTTTTCCACTTTCAGGGTCTACCTGTACAGAGCCAAAGTGAACATCTCCGTTGCTCTTTACATCCAGATAATAAGATGGTGCTCCTGAACCTTGCTCTCCGGTTTCAATATTAAAATCTCTTTTCCCTGTAAACGGAGTCTGAGACTGTGCAAAAGATAAAATACTCAGGCATAAGATCAGTACACTGAAAATCTTTTTCATATTATTTTTTTTCAAAAGTAGAAATATTTATCTGAATCTTCAACCGTAAATTCCCGGTGATTAACGGTAATAGGGCGTTTTTATCTCTTATATCATGATAAACAGACATTGCATTATATGCATTGAATAAATAGAACAAGTGGGGCCTTCATACAAAAAATAAAAAACCACTCCAAAAGGAGTGGCTGTATCTGGTTGTTAATATAACTCACTTTCACAATTGCATGTATCTTTATCTACACTTTCGCGGGATGAACAGCACCCTTCAAGATTTTGAACTTTCCCTTTTTCGTCTGTCATAAAGATTTTGTCTTTATCAAACTTTACAAAGAAAGTCTCGTTGTATTTTTTGAAATGCACTTTCATTACTTTATTAGGAGCATACTTCCCGGCGTTTACTTCTTCAGTCATTTCTTTTCCGTTCGCCTGATTCACCTGAATGTATCCAAAGTAAACATCACCGGTCTTCTTTACATCCAGATAATAATGAGGAGTACCGGTACCGCTGTAGCCTTTCATAATGTCAAAACTTCTTTTCCCTGTAAAGGGTACCTTGCCCTGTTGTGCTAAAGCAAAAGTACAAAGACATACAACGACTAAGCTTAAAATCTTTTTCATAGTTTCTTTTTTTCAAAAGTAAAAATAATTGTTTAAATCTTCAACCGTAAAATCCCGGTGAATGAATAGGGATTCATCATATCAATTTTAAATCTATACAAGATAATTTGTAAGGGTGTCTCCATATAATAAACAAAAAACCACTCCGAAAAAGAGTGGCCCTATATCATTTTTATTGAAACTGATTTAAAAAACAGTTGCTGCCAACTGAATCCTTGCATACTTATTGGAAGGATTCCACATCACCATCATATTCACAGGAAGACTATAATGGTCAGTTATTTTAACAACCTTTCCTGCCTTAACACCTACATTGACAATGTCAAAACTGTTTTTTCCATTCCCATAAAGAAATGTTTTGTCATTGAGAGCAAAACCAGCTCCTACAAAAGCATCCAGATTAACTTTCTGTCCGCTGATTACAGGATAGCTTGCCTGAATATAAGTGGAATATCTGTTCTTTTTATAACTTCCATCCGGTTCAAGAATTACTTCTCCGGCATTAGCTCCTCCATACAACATAATGTCTGCTTCGATATTGATAGGGAATGAAGGCCCGAAGGTATAATTCGTTCTCAGATCAATAATATGGGCAGTTCTTCTTTGTGAGTAACTGAAAATATCATCAGCTGCGACAGCCGTATTGATATTCCTGGAATTATAAAGATCCCATAATCCAATATAAAAACGCCCATTGGAGTACTGAATGTAATAATTAATCTCTTTGTAATGGGTATTGTCTTTGTCATCAGCTAAAGCGGAGGCGCCCCAGATTCCGACCTTCCATTTCTTTTCTGCATCCAAAGCATAGGAGAGATTTCCCATTACAACAGGTTTATCTGTAATAATAAGCCCTCTCCATAAATGATTGTTTTGGATATTGGCTGTAAAATCCAGCCTGCCTTCTTTGGATTCTGTGTTTTCCTGAGAAAACAATCTTCCTGTACCTAGAGCAAGAAGGAAGATTCCTTTTAAGATTTTTCTCATCATTTGTTTTATTTTAAAAATCCATATAAAACAGCGGCGATAATAGCTCCTGTTACCGGGCCTACTACAGGAATCCAGGAATAGCTCCAGTCACTGTTTCCTTTTACAGGAAGAATAGAATGCATAATTCTAGGGGCTAGATCTCTGGCAGGATTAATGGCGTATCCTGTTGTTCCTCCCAGGGATAATCCTATGACCCATACAACAAATGTCACAGGGATGGCTCCCACAGAACCTAGACCAACTTTTGCTGATGGGTCCGCGTGTAGAGAAATACTGGGATCTGAAAAGTAAAAAATTGAAAAAACAAGTACAAAAGTCCCAATAATTTCACTGATCAGATTAGAAGAGGTTTTTCTAATAGCAGGACTTGTACTGAAACAAGCCAGCTTTGCCCCTTCATCCTCAGTAATGGCAAAATGATCTTTATGAAATAGCCACACCAAAAATGCTCCCAACATGCCACCAATCATTTGAGCGGCGATATATGACGGAACCAGATCCCATGAAAATTTTCCGGCAGTAGCCAGACCAATTGTTACAGCGGGGTTTAAATGGGCTCCACTTACAGGGCCGGCTACAGTAACACCGACAAAAACGGCTAGTGCCCATGCGGTGGTAATCACAATCCATCCGGAATTATTTCCTTTGGTACCTTTTAAGACAACATTGGCTACAACACCGTTGCCTAATAATATAAGAAGCATCGTCCCGATTACTTCTGCAATAAATGGAGTCATATGTGTATTTTTAAAGTATCAAGATTAATCTTCTATCCAGCTCTGAGCACGGGTCACAGCTTTTTTCCACAAGTGGATCATTTTATCCACCTTTTCCTTTTCCAGTTGAGGATGAAAATCTTTGTCCACAATCCATTGAGATTGGATTTCGTCAATGCTTTTCCAGTATCCTACAGCAAGACCTGCGAGATAGGCAGCTCCTAAAGCTGTTGTTTCCAACGTTTTTGGTCTCGTGATCTTAAAACCAAAAAGATCAGATTGTATTTGCATCAGAAGATCGCTTGCGGATGCGCCCCCATCTACTCTTAGCTCAAGACTTGCTCTTCCGGAATCTGCCTCCATTGCTTTTACGATGTCATATACCTGAAATGCAATTCCTTCCAAAGTAGCTCTTGCAACATGTCCGTCAGTAGTACCACGGGTGATGCCAACAATAGTTCCACGGGCGTATTGGTCCCAATAAGGAGCTCCTAATCCTGTAAGAGCAGGTACGAAATAGACACCACCATTGTCTTTAACAGATGATGCCAATGTATTGATCTGTTCTGAAGAATCAATCAGTTTAAGTCCATCTCTCAACCATTGAATGGCTGCACCTCCAACGAATACACTTCCTTCTAAAGCGTAATTTACTTCTCCATTGATTTTCCATGCTACTGTAGTAAGAAGGTTGTTCTTAGACGATACCGCTTCTTTTCCCGTATTCATTAATAAGAAACACCCGGTTCCGTATGTATTTTTTACCATTCCCGGAGAAGTACACATCTGGCCGAATAAGGCTGCCTGCTGATCTCCCGCTATCCCTGCAATCGGAATCTTCGTAGAAAATAGAGTAGTGGCAGTTTCTCCGTATACTTCACTGCTTTGTTTTACTTCAGGAAGAATGGCTTTAGGAATATTAAATAGCTCCAGTAAATCATTATCCCACTCGAGAGAATGGATGTTAAGAAGCATAGTTCTGCTGGCATTGGATACATCGGTGATAAACATTTTACCACGGGTAAGTTTCCATACAAGCCATGTATCAACAGTTCCGAAACATAATTTTCCGGCTTCGGCTTTTTCTCTTGCCCCATCAACATTATCAAGAATCCATTTTAATTTGGTTGCCGAAAAGTAGGCATCAAGTACAAGTCCTGTTTTTTCTTTAATAGCTTCGGCGTGTCCTTGCTCTTTCAATTCATCGCAGTACTTCGCTGTTCTGCGGTCCTGCCATACGATGGCATTGTAGATAGGTTCACCTGTTTCCTTATCCCAAACAACCGTTGTTTCACGTTGGTTGGTAATTCCAATGGCGGCAACTTCCAGTCCGGAGATTCCTGCTTTTGCTATCACTTCAGCTGCTACGGAGATTTGCGATGACCAGATTTCATTCGGATCATGTTCTACCCAACCCGGAGTCGGAAATATTTGTCTGAAGTCTTTCTGAGATACATATTTGATTTCTCCACTGTGGTTGAAAAGAATCGCTCTGGAGGATGTTGTTCCCTGGTCAAGAGCGAGAATTAGTTTTTCATTCATATATGGTGTTAATTTAGGTTTATAACTTTCGGTGAATAAGGAGTCAGTAAATATCCTTTTGCCAGTGCAATGAATTCGTCTTCCTGTTTTTGAGCCCATTCTTCAGAATACCCATTCTCTTCAGCAATGATTCGGGCTACATTGTGAGCACAGTCTATTGCAGCTCTTGCATCTAAGAATAGTAAACGAACTCTTCTTGCTAAAATATCTTCGATGATCACAGCCATTTCGTTTCTTACAGCCCAAACTACTTCTGCCACCGTAAAAGGGTGGTCCGGGTGAATTTTTTGCGCATAACGGGGGTTGCTTTCCTGTAGAGCTTTTACAGCCGGGATATCAGATCCGTAAACATATAAATGATTTGTTCTGTCTACCAGTTCTGGTTTCATATTCCCATGGATGGAAAGATGTTCTGTTTTTGAAGGCGTATTTCCAAGTTTGTGAACTTTCATAGCTTCGTCTACGGTATCCTCTGCCATTTTACGATAGGTAGTCCATTTTCCACCAATGATGGAAACTAATCCTGTGTCTGAGGTAATTACTTTATGGCTTCGGGAAACTTCTTTAGTGCTTTTGGCTCCGTCTTTAGGAGCGGCAAGCGGACGAAGTCCGGCAAAAACAGATTTCACATCCTCACGGGTAGGTTTTTTAGCTAAATATTGTCTTGCAGTATTTAAAACAAAGCTGATCTCTTCTTCCAGTGCACGAGGTTCAAAACTTTCATCTTTAAGAAGGGTATCTGTAGTTCCTACCAATGCTCTGTCATGCCATGGCACGACAAACAAAACTCTGCCATCGGACGTTTTTGGAATCATGATGGCATCGTCACTTTTAAGGAAAGACTTATCCAGTACCAGGTGTATTCCCTGGCTTGGTACAACAAATTTACCATGCTTTGGATTATTCATATTGAGAATTTCGTTGGTGAATACTCCTGTTGCATTGATGACAACATTGGCATGAATCTGATATTGCTGTTGGGTAAACTGGTCTTCAGCAGTAACTCCAATGACTTTACCGGAATCATTTTTCAGAAGACCAACGACCTTCATGTAATTGATAGCACTTCCCCCTTTTTCAATAATAGTCTGAGTTAAATTGATCGCCAATCTGGCATCGTCAAACTGTCCGTCCTGGTAGACAACTCCACTCATCAAATGGTTTTGTTCAATAGTCGGTAGTTTTTCGATGGTTTTTGATTTGCTGATGTATCTCGTCTTACCCAGACTCAATTTCCCTGCAAGGAAATCGTAAACAGATAATCCTATTTTATAATAGATTCCACCCCACCATGTATAATTAGGAATAATAAAAGACTGGTTTTTTACAATATGTGCTGCATTTTTAGCAAGCAAACCTCTTTCTTTTAAAGCTTCTTTTACTAAACCGATATCTCCTTGTGCGAGATATCTTACTCCACCATGCACCAATTTGGTACTTCTGCTGGATGTTGCTTTCGCAAAATCATGAGATTCAAGCAATAATGTTTTGAATCCTCTGCTTACTGCGTCTAATGCTGAACCTAAACCACTGGCTCCTCCTCCTATGACTATAAAGTCCCATTGTTTTACATTGGTTAACTTACTGAGTTCTTCGTTTCGTTTCATAAATGTTTCGTTTATGTTTCGTTTTCAAATATATAAATTAAAAATGAAACTAAAAGAAAAATAAATGAAATTTCAACAACTCGAATGATTATTAATGGAAAAAGGCTTTTATTATTGAAAACGAATTAATTGTATGCACTCGTTAAAAAACAATAAAAACGCATATATGAAAAAAAAACGGTACTTTTGAATAAACGAAATAAATGGAGAAGCTAATACCAAGGCATGATGAAATATTAAAAGAACTTGACGAAAAGGGACACGTTCTTGTTCAGGATCTTTGTGAAAAGTTAAATGTTTCTTCGGTTACGATCCGAAAGGATCTGAATTATCTCGAAAGTCTGGGATTGCTGTTCAGAAATCATGGTGGAGCGAGTAAGCAAGTAAGATATGCTTACGAGAAAAATGTAGGAGAGAAAGAGAATATTAATGTGGAAGCAAAGCAGGCAATCGCAAAAGCTGCTGTGTCGTTGATTCAGGAAAATGATTGTATTATTCTGGCTTCAGGAACCACAATGCATTATCTTGCACGGATGCTGGTGAATTTTGGTCCGCTTACGGTATTGACATCCTCTTTGAGAGTGGCGATTGAGCTTTGTAATAATCCTAATATTAATATTATCCAGTTAGGTGGAGAGGTGAGAAAGAGTTCTACTTCTATAGTGGGATCCATTTCCGAAGGAATTCTTAAGCAGTTTTCCTGTAATAAACTTTTTCTGGGTGTGGATGGGATTGATCTTGAATTTGGAATAAGTACCTCCAACGCGGCGGAAGCTCATCTTAATCAGGTTATGATTGAGTGTGCTGATCAGACAGTGATTCTTGCAGATTCTTCCAAGCTGAATAAAAAAGGTTTTGGTAAAATAGGCTCTTTGGATCAGATCGATTATCTCATTACGGATCATGGGATTTCGAGTGAAAATCAGGTGAAGCTGGAAGAAATCGGAGTAAATGTTATCAAATAATACAGTCTGAAACTTCTGAAATATTCTATACATACTATAAATAATACAACCTTATGATTTCATAAGGTTTTTTTGTCACTACAATGAAATGTCATCATGACAGTTGTGTCCGGTGTTGCTTTTTTTGTCCGATAAAATTGAAGAAATGAAATATTTTTCTGTTAAAAACAGGAAATGTTTCATTATCTAGTAGTTATGGCATTTATTTTGTGTATAGCTGTTCGCTGCAAAGTCTTTGAAATGAGTTGGTGGATAGAATGAATGTTTTTTAGTAAACAATTCCTTTTCTTCACGTCTTCTGTTTTTTCAAAAATGATCTAAATGATTAAAAATCAAAATATTTTAATCTAAATATTTGTCAGTTACAAAATTATTCATAAATTTGCACACTCATTTTAGGGGCGTAGTATGCCTATATCAGAAGTAGAAATTACTTTAGACCTCCTAAAAATGGTGATAAACAGAAAGATAAATTTTATTATAATATAAACAATGTCAGGTATTATTGGTAAAAAAATCGGTATGACGTCTTTGTTTAACGAAGAAGGAAAAAACATTCCTTGTACAGTTATCCAGGCTGGTCCATGCTCGGTTTTACAGGTCAGAACCTTAGAAAAAGACGGTTATAAAGCTGTTCAATTAGGTTTCGATGACAAGAGTGAGAAGAACGTTGGTAAAGCGTTAGCTGGCCATTTTAAAAAGGCTGGTTCTGCTCCTAAAGCTAAATTAGTAGAATTCTACAGAGAGTTCGTTGATGAGGTGAAAGTAGGAGAAGAAGTAAAAGTTGATTTATTCACTGAAGGTGAGTATGTTGACGTAACAGGAACTTCAAAAGGTAAAGGCTTCCAGGGTGTTGTTAAAAGACACGGATTTGGAGGTGTAATGCAGGCAACTCATGGTCAGCACAACAGACTTAGAGCTCCAGGTTCTATCGGTGCTGGTTCAGACCCTTCAAGAGTATTCAAAGGGATGAGAATGGCTGGAAGAATGGGAGGTGAGCAGGTAACAGTTCAAAACCTTCAAGTGTTAAAAGTTGATCAAGAACAAAATCTTTTAGTAGTAAAAGGTGCTGTTCCGGGAGCTAAAAATTCTTATGTAATTATCAGAAAATGGAACTAGTAGTATTAAATACATCAGGAAAAGAGACCGGAAGAAAAGTAACTCTAGACGAAACAGTATTCGGAATTGAGCCAAATCAGCACGCGGTTTACTTAGAAGTTAAACAGTACCTTGCTGCACAAAGACAAGGAACTCATAAAGCAAAAGAAAGAAGCGAAATTACTGCTTCTACTAAAAAGCTTAAGAAGCAAAAAGGATCAGGATCTGCTAGATATGGTGATATCAAATCTCCAACTTTCAGAGGTGGAGGTAGAGTATTCGGACCAAAACCAAGAGACTACAGATTCAAATTGAACAAAGCTCTTAAGAGATTAGCTAAGAAATCTGTTTTATCTCAGAAAATGAGAGATAACAGCATTAAAGTTTTAGAAGATTTGAGCTTTGGTGCTCCTAAGACTAAAGATTTTATCAATGTATTAAGTGCATTGGAACTTAACGGTAAAAAATCTTTATTCGTTCTTCCTGAAGCTAACAAGAATGTGTATTTATCTTCAAGAAACTTACCTAAAACTAAAGTAATGAACTTCAACGAAATCAGTTCTTACGATTTAGTAAACGCTGGTGAGATCATTTTCTTCGAAGGTGCAGTTGAAAAATTCCAGGAAAATTTAAAGAAATAAGTCATGTCTATTATTATTAAACCAGTTATTTCAGAAAAGGCTAATTACCTTACAGATTTAAGAGGTTCTTATTCTTTCTTAGTTGATCCTAAGGCGAATAAAATCCAGATTAAAAAAGCTGTTGAAGCAGCTTACGGTGTAAAAGTAGCAGACGTTAACACAATGATTTATGCTCCGAAGGTTTCTTCAAAATACACTAAAAAAGGTCTTCAAGTAGGAAAGACAAATAAATTGAAAAAAGCGGTAATCAAACTTGCTGAAGGTGAGGTTATCGATATTTTTGCTGTAAATTAATTATTAATTATAAATAATAGTAATGTCTGTTAGAAAATTAAAACCTATCACCCCGGGACAGAGATTCAGAATTGTAAACAATTTTGAGGAAATTACTACCAACAAACCAGAGAAATCTCTAACAGTTGGTATTAAAAAGTCAGGTGGACGTAACCAAACAGGTAAAATGACCATGCGTTACACCGGAGGTGGACACAAAAAGAAATACAGAATTATTGACTTCAAAAGAAACAAAGCAAACGTTGAAGCCACTGTAAAATCTGTAGAATACGATCCAAACAGAACTGCATTTATCGCTTTATTAGAGTACGCAGATGGAGAGAAGAGATATATCATCGCTCCAAACGGTATCAAAGTTGATCAGAAAGTAATTTCTGGTGAAAGCGTAGAACCAAATGTAGGGAACGCAATGAAGTTGAAAAACATTCCATTAGGTACTGTGATTTCTTGTGTTGAAATGAAGCCTGGTCAAGGTGCAATTTTAGCAAGAAGTGCTGGTTCTTCAGCTCAATTGACTTCAAGAGACGGAAAATATGCAATCATCAAATTGCCTTCAGGAGAATCAAGAATGATCCTTACTGAATGTTATGCAATGATTGGATCAGTTTCTAACTCTGACCACCAATTAACAGTATCAGGTAAGGCTGGTAGAAGCAGATGGTTAGGTAGAAGACCAAGAACAAGAGCGGTTGTAATGAACCCAGTAGATCACCCAATGGGTGGTGGTGAAGGACGTTCTTCAGGAGGTCACCCAAGATCTAGAAACGGTAAACCATCTAAAGGTTACAAAACTAGAAAGAAAAACAAAGTGTCTAACCGTTACATCGTATCTAAAAGAAAATAATTATGGCAAGATCACTTAAGAAAGGACCGTTCATTCATCATACTTTAGATAAGAAGGTTCAGGCAAATATAGAGTCTGGTAAGAAGACAGTTATCAAAACTTGGTCTAGAGCATCGATGATCTCTCCGGACTTCGTAGGACAAACTATTGCAGTACATAACGGGAAATCTTTTATCCCTGTATATGTTACAGAAAACATGGTTGGTCACAAGTTAGGCGAATTTTCTCCAACAAGATCTTTCAGAGGTCATGGTGGTAACAAAAACAAAGGAAGCAGATAATCATGGGATCAAGAAAACAAGATAGTTCAATCGCAAGAAAAGAAGCTAACAAAGACGTTGTAAAAGCTTCATTAAATAATTGCCCGTCTTCTCCAAGAAAAATGAGATTAGTTGCTGATATCATTAGAGGAGAGCAGGTAGATAAAGCTCTTTATATCCTAAAATATTCTAAGAAGGATGCTTCTAATAAGTTAGAAAAATTACTTCTTTCTGCTATGGCAAACTGGCAGACTAAAAACGAAGGTGCGGATATTGAAGAAGCTAACCTTATCGTTAAAGAAATCTTCGTGGATAGTGCAAGACAATTGAAGAGACTAAGACCAGCTCCACAAGGTAGAGGGTATAGAATCAGAAAAAGATCTAACCACGTTACATTAATCTTAGGTAATAAAGAAAATTAATCAAGGTATGGGACAGAAGACAAATCCAATTGGTAATAGATTAGGTATCATCAGAGGATGGGATTCTAACTGGTTTGGTGGAAACGATTATGGAGACAGAATCGCTGAAGACTACAAAATCAGAAGATACCTTGAGGCTAGATTATCTAAAGGTGGTATTTCAAAAATCTATATTGAAAGAACACTAAAATTAGTAACAGTTACAATTACTACTGCTAGACCGGGACTTATCATCGGTAAAGGAGGTCAGGAAGTTGATAAATTGAAAGAAGAATTGAAGAAACTTACAGGTAAGGATATTCAAATCAACATCTTCGAAATCAAAAGACCTGAATTAGATGCTGTACTAGTTGCTGATAGTATTTCTAAGCAAATTGAAAACAGAATTTCTTACAGAAGAGCTGTTAAAATGGCAATGGCAAGTACTATGAGAATGGGTGCTGAAGGTATCAAAGTTCAAATCTCTGGTAGATTGAACGGAGCTGAAATGGCAAGATCAGAATCTTTCAAAGAAGGAAGAATTCCATTGTCAACTTTCAGAGCTGATATTGATTACCACTGGGCAGAAGCTCACACTACTTACGGTAGATTAGGAGTGAAAGTTTGGATCATGAAAGGTGAAGTTTATGGTAAAAGAGAACTTTCTCCACTAGTGGGACAACAGAAAAAAGGAGGTCAGTCAGACAGAGGAAACAGAGGTGGAGACAGAGACAACAGAAGACCTAGAAAAAACAACAACAATAACAATAATAATTAAAATTTTAGATTAGAAATTTTGAATTTTAAATTACCGTTACTTTTTTAAAATTAAAAAAAATCTAAAATCTAAAATCTAAAATCTAAAATTTAGAAATTATGTTACAACCAAAAAGAACCAAATTCCGTAGAGTTCACAAGATGAAGATGAAGGGGAATGCCCAAAGAGGTAGTCAACTTGCATACGGAACTTTTGGGATCAAAGCAACGGAAGGAGCTTGGATCACTGCAAGACAGATTGAAGCAGCTCGTATTGCTGCGACAAGATATATGAAGAGAGAAGGTCAACTATGGATCAAAATCTTCCCGGATAAGCCAATTACTAAAAAACCAGCGGAAGTACGTATGGGTAAAGGTAAAGGTGCTGTTGAATACTGGGTAGCTGTAGTAAAGCCAGGTAAAATTATGTTCGAAGTAGGAGGTGTTCCTTACGAGATCGCTAAGGAAGCTCTTAGACTTGCGGCACAAAAATTACCAGTAGTTACTAAATTCATCGTTGCTAACGATTTTGTTAAACCTCTATAATCTTTGAATACAATGAAAAATGCTGATATTAAAAATTTAAGCGCGGGTGATATTCAAGCTCAATTAACTGAAGCAAAAGCTCAATATTCTAAATTGAAATTAGCTCATGCGATCAGCCCAATTGAAAACCCGATTCAAATCAAAGATTTGAGAAGAACAATCGCAAGACTAAACACTGAGTTAACTAACAAACAATAATTTCATTTTACAATGGATAGAAATTTAAGAAAAGAAAGAATCGGAGTGGTTTCCAGCAATAAAATGGAAAAAACTATTGTTGTTAGTGAAACTACAAGAGTAAAGCACCCGATGTACGGTAAATTCGTTTTGAAAACGAAAAAATATACTGCACACGACGAGAACAACGAATGCACAGAAGGTGATACAGTTTTGATCCAAGAAACTAGACCTTTGAGCAAGAGCAAGAGATGGAGATTAGTAAGAATCATTGAAAAAGCTAAGTAATAATGTTACAAACAGAATCAAGATTAAAAGTTGCTGATAACACAGGTGCAAAAGAAGTACTAGTTATCAGAGTTCTGGGAGGAACCAGAAGAAGATATGCTTCAGTTGGTGATAAAATCGTTGTTACTATCAAGGATTCTACACCATCAGGAAACGCTAAAAAAGGTCAGGTATCTAAAGCTGTAGTAGTAAGAACTAAAAAAGCAGTAAGAAGAAAAGATGGTTCATACATCAAATTCGACGACAATGCTTGTGTATTACTAAACGCAGCGGGAGAAATGAGAGGAACACGTGTTTTCGGACCGGTTGCTCGTGAGTTGAGAGACAAAGAATATATGAAAATCATTTCATTAGCTCCTGAAGTACTTTAATTTTTAAAATTTTTTAAAGAAATGTCAAAGTTAAAAATAAAAAGAGGAGATAACGTAATCATTACTACTGGTAAGAAAGATATCAAAGGTAAAACTGGTGAAGTTATTGAAGTGATCAAGAAAGAAGGTAGAGACCCAAGAGTAATCGTTGCAGGACTTAACATCGTTAAAAAACACGTTAAGCCTTCAGCTTCTAATCCTCAAGGAGGAATTACTGAAAAGGAAGCTTCTATTCATATCTCAAACGTAGCTTTAGTTGGTAAAGACGGAAAAGCTATCAAAATCGGTTACAAAATCGAAGGAGATACGAAAGTAAGAATTAACAAAAAAACGGGTGAAACTTTATAATTTGAATTAACATGGAATTTATAGCAAGACCCAAAAAAGCATATAAAGAGACAATTGTTCCTGCAATGATGGAAGAATTCGGGTATAAGTCAATCATGCAAGTACCTAGATTAGAGAAAATCGTTGTATCACAAGGTTTAGGAGATGCTACTGCAGATAAGAAAATCATTGATTATGCTGTAGAAGAATTGACAAACATCACAGGTCAGAAAGCAGTTGGTACGATCTCTAAGAAAGATGAAGCTGCATTCAAACTAAGAAAAGGAATGCCTGTAGGTGCAAAAGTAACGTTGAGAGCTCACAGAATGTATGAGTTCTTAGACAGACTTACTGCTTCTGCTTTACCACGTATCAGAGATTTCTCTGGGATCAAAGCAGATGGTTTCGATGGTAGAGGTAATTACAACTTAGGTATTACTGAGCAGATTATCTTCCCTGAAATCGTAATCGACAAAGTGAAAAAAATCCAGGGGATGGACATCACTTTCGTTACTACTGCGAAGACAGATAAAGAAGCTAAAGCATTACTAACTCACTTCGGTTTACCATTTAAAAAGAACTAAGAAATGGCTAAAGAATCAATGAAAGCGCGTGAGCGCAAAAGAGAAGCACTAGTTGCTAAATACGCTGCTAAAAGACAAGCTCTTAAAGAAGCTGGTGATTACGAAGGACTTCAAAAATTACCTAAAAATGCTTCTCCTGTAAGATTACACAACAGATGTAAACTGACAGGTAGACCAAGAGGATACATGAGAACGTTTGGTATTTCCAGAGTAACTTTCAGAGAAATGGCAAACAACGGTCTTATCCCAGGTGTAAGAAAAGCTAGTTGGTAATAATTACTAATTAAAAATCGGGACAATTAAGTTGTCAAGATACTAGAGAATAAAAATATCAGACCGAAGATTTCTGACGTCTGATATTTTAATCTTCAAGTCTTTTCAATACTGATTGTTCTTTAACCAATAATTTATAAAAGAAAAATGGTAACAGATCCAATTTCAGATTTCCTAACAAGAGTAAGGAACGCACAAAGCGCAGGCCACAAAGTGGTGGAAATTCCTGCATCGAAAATCAAAAAGGAGATTACTAAGATCCTATTTGATCAAGGGTATATCTTAAACTTCAAGTTTGAAGATAACGCTGTTCAAGGAGTGATCAAAATCGCTTTAAAGTATGACAAACAAACCAACAAACCGGCTATCAAGTCTATTCAAAGAGCTTCTAGACCAGGTTTGAGACAGTACAAAGGTTCAGCTGAGCTTCCAAGAGTACTAAACGGTTTGGGTATTTCTATCATCTCTACTTCTAAAGGAGTAATGACTGATAAGAAAGCTAGAGAAGAGAAAGTAGGCGGTGAAGTAATCTGCTATGTTTATTAATTTTTAATCAGAGGAAAATGTCAAGAATTGGTAAAGCAATTATAACAATTCCAGCTGGAGTTACAATCACTGAAAATAACGGTGTAGTAACTGTAAAAGGAGCTAAAGGAGAACTTTCTCAAGAGCTTACAGCAGGAATTACTTTAGAACAAAAAGATGGTGAGCTGAATGTAAACAGACCATCTGATTCTAAACAACACAAAGCGCTTCACGGTTTATACAGAGCGTTGATCGCTAACATGATCGTTGGTGTATCAGAAGGTTTCGAAAAGAAACTAGAACTAGTAGGGGTAGGATATAGAGCATCTCACACAGGTCAAAAACTTGAGTTAGCTTTAGGATTCTCTCACGGTATCGTATTAGAACTTCCAGGTGAAGTAAAAGTTGATACATTGACTGAAAAAGGTAAAAACCCAATTATTACTTTAACGTCTCACGACAAGCAACTTCTAGGAATGGTTACTGCAAAGATCCGTTCTTTCAGAAAGCCTGAGCCATACAAAGGAAAAGGTGTGAAATTCGTAGGAGAAATTGTTAGACGTAAAGCTGGTAAATCTGCTTAATAAATTATAAGTATTATGGCATTAAGTAAATTAGAAAAAAGAATAAGAATCAAAAGAAGAGTAAGAGGGAAAATCTCTGGATCTTCTGAATTGCCAAGATTATCTGTATACAAAAGTAATAAGGAAATTTACGCTCAGTTAATCGACGATAAAAATGGTAAAACTTTAGCATCAGCTTCTTCTAGAGAAAAAGGTGTAGACGCTAAAGGTACTAAAACTGAAGTTTCTGCTGCTGTTGGTAAAGCTATCGCTGCTAAAGCTATTGCTGCAGGAATCGAAAGTATTGTATTTGACAGAAACGGTTTCGTATATCACGGTAGAGTAAAAGCTCTAGCTGATGGTGCGAGAGAAGGTGGACTTAAATTCTAATCATTAAATTTCGGAAAATATGTTAGGACTAGATAATATAGAAAGAGTAAAACCGGGAGGATTAGAATTAAAAGATCGTCTCGTAGCTGTTAACAGAGTAACAAAAGTAACTAAAGGAGGTAGAGCTTTCGGATTTTCTGCTATTGTTGTAGTAGGAAATGAAGAAGGAACTATCGGTTTCGGTTTAGGAAAATCTAAAGAGGTAGCTTCTGCAATCGCTAAAGCAGTTGAAGATGCTAAGAAAAACCTTGTTAAGGTTCCTGTAATGAACCACACTATTCCTCACCAGACTTCTGCTAGATATGGAGGTGCAGATATCTTCTTAAGACCTGCTTCTCACGGTACAGGGCTTATCGCCGGTGGTGCGGTAAGAGCAGTATTGGAATCAGCTGGTATTCACGATATCCTTTCAAAATCTAAAGGATCTTCTAACCCTCACAACGTGGTGAAAGCTACTTTCAAGGCGTTATTGGATATCAGAAGACCTGAAGAGATCGCTAGAATGAGAGGAGTTTCTCTAAGTAAAGTGTTTAACGGTTAATAAATAAAACAATGGCAACAATTAAAGTAAAGCAAGTAAGAAGCGCTATTGGTAGAACAAAAACCCAAAAGAGAACGCTTGAAGCATTAGGATTAAAAAAACTTCACCAAGTTGTAGAGCACGAAGCGACTCCTTCTATCTTAGGAATGATCGCTGCTGTAGGTCACTTACTTGAAGTTCAAAAATAATTTTATAAAAGAGAAATTAAAATGAATTTAAACAATATACAACCTGCTGCTGGATCTACTTTCAACTCAAAAAGAATTGGTAGAGGTCAGGGTACAGGAAAAGGAGGTACTTCAACAAAAGGACACAAAGGTCAGAAAGCTAGAGCTGGTTATTCTCAGAAAATCGGTTTCGAAGGTGGACAGATGCCTTTACAAAGAAGATTACCTAAATTCGGATTCAAAAACGTAAACAGAAAAGAGTTTAGAGGTGTTAACCTTGATACTATCCAAACTTTAATCGAGAACAAATCCATCACTGGAGATATCACGAAAGAAGTTTTAGTAGCAAACGGGATCGTTTCTAAAAACGAATTAGTGAAAATTATGGGTAGAGGAGAATTGAAATCTGCGGTTTCAATCTCTGCTGATAAATTCACGAAATCTGCTGAAGAGCTTATTGCTAAAGCAGGTGGAAAAGCAATTACCTTATAATACTTACTAATGAAAGAATTTATACAAACACTTAAAAATATTTGGAGTCTTAAAGAATTGAGAGACAAAATTCTCTTCACTTTAGGTATTATCCTTGTGTATAGATTCGCATCTTATATCTCACTTCCTGCAATTAACCTTGCAGAGGTGGGAGATCTCTTAGAGCATTATAAAAATCAAGGCGGTAACAAGCAAGGAGCAGGTCTCCTTGGCTTGCTTTCGTCGTTTACGGGGGGAGCTTTCAGCCACGCTTCCGTAATGGCGTTGGGTATCATGCCTTATATTTCTGCTTCTATTATTGTTCAGTTGATGGGGATGGCTATTCCTTATCTTCAGAAGCTTCAGAAAGATGGAGAGTCAGGTAGAAATACATTGAACCAAATTACAAGATGGTTAACGATCGGGGTTTGTCTGGTACAGGCACCTTCTTACTTAACTTCTATTACTCAATTATTCTTACCGTATGCTCAGTTCCAATCTGCATATTTTGTAGAACCAAATTCAATTATGTTCTGGTTACCAAGTATTGTTATCTTGGTAGGTGGTTCAGTATTTGCAATGTGGTTAGGTGAAAAGATTACCGATAAGGGAATCGGAAATGGTATCTCTATCCTTATTATGGTGGGGATCCTTTCAAGATTACCTGAGGCATTCGTACAGGAGATGGCCGTGCAGAACGGAAAAGGAGGAATGGGATCTATCATGATCCTTATCGAAGTATTATTCTGGATGTTGGTAGTTCTTTTAGCAGTGATTTTATCAGTCGCTGTAAGGAAAATTCCTATTCAGTATGTAAGCAGAGCTCAAGCAAGAGGAGGTGTAAACAAGAATCTTATGCAGGGCGCAAGACAATGGATTCCATTGAAAGTAAATGCTGCTGGTGTAATGCCGATTATCTTTGCTCAGGCATTGATGTTCGTACCAGGATTATTAACAAAATTCGACGAGTCCAATACTTTTCTTGCAGGTTTCAAGAATGTTTTTAGCTGGCAGTACAACGTATTGTTTGCGCTATTAATTATTATCTTCTCGTTTTTCTATACTGCAATTACAATTCCGGTAAACCAAATGGCTGATGATTTGAAGAGAAATGGTGGTTTAGTACCGAAAGTAAGACCCGGAAAAGAGACAGCAGATTATTTAGATGATATTTTATCAAAAATTACCTTGCCAGGTGCAATTTTTTTATCTATCTTTGCAGTCCTTCCAGCAATTGTGCATGGAAGCTTTGTTCAGACAGATGCGTTTGCCCTATTTTTCGGGGGAACGTCACTATTAATTATGGTAGGTGTAATTTTAGATACTGTTCAACAGATTAATACATATCTGCTGAATCATCATTATGATGGCTTAATGCAGTCTAAACTGTCTAGAACGACTGGATATTAATTTATGGCAAAACAAAAACATATTGAACAAGACGGCGTTATAACGGAAGCACTTTCGAACGCTCAGTTCCGTGTAGAACTTGAAAATGGGCATATTCTTATTGCTCATATTTCTGGTAAAATGCGAATGCACTATATTAAACTTTTACCTGGTGATAAGGTAAAACTAGAAATGTCTCCCTATGATTTAACGAAAGGGAGGATCACATTTAGATATTAAAACAATTAGCCAAATGGAATGATCATTCCATTTGGCATTTGTAAAAAATAAATACTATCAAAATGAAAGTAAGAGCATCAATTAAAAAAAGAAGCGCTGATTGCAAAATCGTACGCAGAAAAGGTGTACTATTCGTAATCAACAAGAAGAACCCAAAATTTAAACAAAGACAAGGTTAATTAAATTATGGCGAGAATTGCAGGTATTGATTTACCAAAAAACAAAAGAGGAGTTATCGGTTTAACTTACATCTACGGAGTTGGAAGAAATACTTCTTCTGAAATCCTTAAAGCTGCCGGTATCAGCGAAGACAAAAAAGTCAACGAATGGAATGACGATGAATTGGCTGCAATCAGAACTTATATCTCAGAAAACGTAAAAGTAGAAGGAGAATTAAGATCTGAAGTGCAATTGAACATTAAGAGATTAATGGACATAGGATGCCAACGAGGAATACGTCACAGACTTGGATTACCTTTAAGAGGCCAGAGAACGAAAAACAACTCTAGAACCCGAAAAGGAAAGAGAAAAACTGTTGCTAACAAGAAAAAAGCTAGTAAATAATCGTTAGGAATTATGGCAAAACAAACTAAAGTAGTTAAGAAGAGAAAAGTAAAAGTTGAAGCTATTGGTGAAGCGCATATTCAGGCTTCTTTCAATAACATCATCATTTCTTTAACAAATAAAAACGGAGAGGTTATCTCTTGGGCTTCTGCCGGTAAAATGGGATTCAGAGGTTCTAAAAAGAATACTCCATTTGCTGCTCAGATGGCAGCTGAAAATTGCTCTGCTGTAGCTCACGAAGCTGGTTTAAGAAGAGTAAAGGTGTTTGTGAAAGGTCCAGGTGCAGGTAGAGAATCTGCGATCAGATCTATTCATAATTCAGGAATTGAAGTTAGCGAGATCGTTGATGTGACTCCAATGCCACACAACGGATGTAGACCACCAAAAAGAAGAAGAGTTTAATTTTTAGAATTTACCCATTATGGCAAGATATATTGGACCTAAAACTAAGATTGCTAGAAAGTTTGGTGCTGCAATCTACGGAGATGATAAAAACTTCGAAAAGAGAAAAAACCAACCGCCAGGACAACACGGTCCTAACAAAAGAAGAGGTGCTAAAAAATCAGAATATGCAGTTCAGTTAGCTGAAAAACAAAAAGCTAAATATACTTACGGTATTTTGGAAAGACAGTTTGCTAACTTATTTGAAAAAGCACACAGAAGCAAAGGAGTAACAGGTGAAGTTCTATTACAACTTTGTGAATCAAGATTGGATAACGTAGTATATAGATTAGGTTTTGCTAAAACCAGATCTGGAGCTAGACAATTAGTTTCTCACAGACACATTACTGTAAACGGAGAAATTCTTAATATCCCTTCTTACTTGGTAAAAGCTGGTGATGTAATCGCCGTAAGAGAAAAGTCTAAGTCTCTTGAAGTTGTTACCAATGCATTGGCTTCTAAGTCAAACTATGAGTGGTTACAATTCAACGATGAGAAGAAAGAAGGTACCTTCATTTCTGCTCCTGAAAGAATCCAAATTCCGGAGGACATTAAGGAGAACCTTATCGTCGAACTTTACTCTAAATAATTTTTTAATCAAATTTTTGCTCAACCCAATAATATGGCAATTTTACAATTCATAAAACCCGATAAAGTAATTTTACTTAACTCTGATGAATTTAAAGGTCAATTCGAATTTAGACCTTTAGAACCAGGTTTCGGGCTTACAATCGGTAATGCTTTGAGAAGAGTGTTGCTTTCTTCTCTGGAAGGATATGCTATTTCATCTATCAAAATAGAAGGTGTAGAGCACGAATTTTCAACCATTCCAGGAGTAATCGAAGACGTTACCGAAATTATTCTTAACCTAAAGCAGGTAAGATTAAAAGCTGCAGCAGAAGGCCAGGCTAACGAGCAGGTTGTTGCTAAAGTTTCAGGTCAAACGATTATTACTGCTGGTGATTTAGGAAAGTCGATCAACGGATTCGAGGTGCTGAACCCGGATTTAGTGATTTGTAACCTAAACAGTGATGTAACTTTCGAAATTACTTTCAATATTGAAAAAGGTAGAGGATATGTTCCTTCAGAACAAAATAAGTCAAACAATGCACCTGTTGGTACTATTGCTATTGACTCTATTTTCACGCCGATCAAGAAAGTACAATACAGCATTGAAAATTATCGTGTAGAGCAAAAAACAGACTACGAAAAACTTGTATTAGATATAGAAACTGATGGGTCTATCAGCCCTCAGAATGCTTTAACTGAAGCTTCTAAGATATTAATTTATCACTTCATGTTATTCTCTGATGAGAGAATCACTCTTGAAACTGAAGCTGTAAAAGCATCTATCCAATATGACGAAGAAACACTTCACACAAGACAACTTCTTAAGTCTAAATTAGCAGATATGGATCTTTCTGTAAGAGCCCTAAACTGTCTGAAAGCAGCTGAAGTAGAAACTCTTGGAGAATTGGTTTCTTACAGTAAGTCTGATTTGATGAAATTCAGAAATTTTGGTAAAAAATCTTTGACAGAACTAGAAGAATTAGTGCATTCAAAAGGTCTTAACTTCGGTTTCGACGTTGCAAAATATAAGTTAGACGCTGATAAATAATTAATAATGAGACACGGTAAAAAATTCAATCACTTAGGAAGAACAGCTTCTCACAGAAGTGCTTTACTTTCTAATATGGCTTGTTCTCTAATTGAGCATAAAAGAATCAACACTACTGTAGCTAAAGCTAAAGCTTTAAGAGTATATGTTGAGCCTCTATTAACAAAAGCAAAAGAAGATACTACACACAACAGAAGAGTAGTATTCTCTTACCTTCAAAATAAATTTGCGGTTGCTGAATTATTCAGAACTGTAGCTCCTAAAATCGCTGAAAGAAACGGTGGTTATACAAGAATCATTAAGACAGGTTTCAGACCAGGTGATGCTGCTGATATGGCTCTTATCGAATTGGTAGATTTCAACGAGCTTTACAACCCTAATGCTGAAGAGAAAAAAGCTACAAGAAGAAGCAGAAGATCAACTGCTGCACCTAAAAAAGCTGAAGCGGTAGTTGCTGAAGCTCCTGCAGTAGAAGAAAAAGTAGAAGAAGCTAAAGCTGACACTACTGAAGAAAAAACTGAAGAATAATAAGTTTACACTTCAAAATACCTTAAACGAGCTTGTGGATTACCACAGGCTCGTTTTGTTTAAAAACTATAACTATGAAAAAAATATTACTTTTGACAGCAATACTATGCTGTATTTTATTTTCCAGCCAGTCATTAGATGCGGATTGGCAGCTTACTACCCCATTTTTAAAAGCAGAACGTGTGGTGAAAATGGAAATTTTACCAGATGGAAGCTATTTAGTAAAGAAGAAAAATGAATATGATGACTTATTGATTACTGAAAATGACGGTAAAACATGGCGACAAATCAATGAAATGAGTTCAGTAGCAGATTTTGCAATTCATAATAACAAAGGATATGCTGTAATAGGATATAATCTGATAATTACCGATCCTAAATTCTCTACTCCCGGTACTTCCCATCCATTACCCAGCTCATACTTTCCCCAATCTTTATTTGTTCTGAATGATAACACGATATTTATTAGTACAACAAATAGCAGGATAATGAAATCTATGGACGGTGGGGTAACATGGAATGTCTATACTGTGCCTACAGTTTATGCAGACAAGATTACCAGTGTCTTTTTTACCGATGCCAATACCGGATATTGTGTAACTGATGCTACATTAGGTAAGAGTTTTATTTTTAAATCAACCGATGGAGCTGCAACCTGGACTAAGGTAAGTGAGACCTCTGAAAAATTCGATAAAATTATTTTTAAAAATCCACTCAATGGGATTGCAACTCTCACCGGAGGAACTACAAGGTATACACTAGATGGCGGAAATACTTGGATTGATGCTAATATCAATAATAGCCTGAGGGATATCAAGATATATAATAATGAATTCGTCGCAGTTGGACTTGGTATTCCAAACAAATTATATAGAACTCTTACAGGGGAAGTATGGGATTCAACTCTTATCTATCCTTCTTCATACTATATCTTTACTTCTCTCGCAGTAGGAGGAGGGAAATTCCTTTTGGGTACAGATAATGAAACCAGTGATGAAATAAACCATTCTATTTTTAAAAGTACAGATCTTGTTCATTGGATTCCTACAAATGTCAAATGGATTCTTCGAGGAGGCTTAATGTATAATAATGCTTATGCATCTAAACATTTGGCAACAGTGGGAGGTTACGTCTCTGTAGATAAAGGAATGACCTGGAAGTATATGCCTCCTAATGTACCCACCGGTTCTTTAAGTATACTTTCTAACGGTAAAGGAATTGGAATTCGTAATAATTCCTATGAATTTTGGAGGACACAAAATAGCGGTTTAACATGGACTGCCCAAAATATTCCGTATCCTTTAACAGGTGCAGTTGCAATGAAACCTAATGGTGATTTCGCAATAGCAACGAGAGGAGACAATGCAAATTCTTATAAAGGATATGTTACTACTTACAATGCAACTACAGGATGGTCAACTCCTTTTGAAGTAGGACGACATGTGAGAGTAATGAAGTTTGTGGATAACAATGTAGGATTTCTTCTTACTAGTGAAAAAATGATGAAAACAATTGATGGTGGTATAACTTGGACTGTCATTAACTTTCCGGGAGTGTTTAATCAACCCAGAGATATTGTTTTTGGAAATTCATCAAGGATATATGTAGGACAATACTGTTCTGTTGATCTTGGAAACACATGGTTTATAAATAATAACTGGACATCATCGTTTACAGATTTTGAAATTTTCGATGATGGCATGGGGTATGGAGTCTATAAAGGGGATGTTTGGAAAACAACAAATTATGGAGTATCCTGGCAAAAAATTTTGGAAACCAAATTATTATATTTAACTGGAGCGAATATGGGGAAGTTCGCCATTTATAAAGACTATATAATAGGAACGGCATCGTATGGATTTTATGCATTGGATTTGGTAAACGGAACTTTGTCGACCCATGATGCAAGAATCGAAACCAATCATAAAATGAGAATTTATCCCAATCCTACTTCTTCCGTTTTGTTTTTTGATAGTAGTAAAGAACAAATAAAGAATATCGTTGTAGTTGATATGGCAGGAAGAGTTTTCAAGAATATAGATTCTCCTAAAGAAACCTCTATAGATATTTCTGACCTTGCAAAAGGAAACTACTTTGTAAAAATTACTACTCATAGCAAAACATATTTGGAAAAAGTAATTAAAAAATAAAAAAAAACCGTTCAGAATAGACTGAACGGTTTTTTTATCATATAATTTTTCTGATTATATCAGTACTAAATCTTAGTTCTTTTCAATTCTATAATATTGTTCCCTTGCTCAAGATGAAGACTATCTCCTTTTACTCTGGCAGTCATATCATCTTTCTTATAAATGGTTTCATCACCATTGGTTTCTGTTTTAGGTAAAGTAAATGTCTTTTTGTTGCTGGTAATTGCAACAGTACTTTCTTTAGGATCATTTTTGAAAATAACCTTCACCAGAGTGCCATCCGTGGCTTTGTAAACAAAATCAGTTTTTTCATACCTTTTACCATTGACATCTACTATGGATGAACTCTCGGTTGCCGAATCAATTTTCCCGTTGTTATTCGTGACGATCGTTGTAGAACTGTCTGTTTTTATGACTCCAGTATTTCCGCTTTCAGTTGATTTTTTACATCCTATTGCCGTTAATAGGATAACAACATTTAGTGCTATAAGACTTTTTTTCATGATTGTTTAAGTTTGATAGTAAGCTTGATTTTTATTCTTTACATTTACAAAAATCATGCCCTGCAATATGAGAAAAATTTGTAAATATTTATTGGTAATCCTTTTTATTTCGTCATGTAATTCGATGTTTTCACAAAAGGGAAGCTTTAAAATCAAAGATGGACATTTTTTATTAAATGAGAAACCTTTCACGATTTATTCCGGAGAAATGCATTATCCAAGAATCCCGTCTGAATATTGGAAGCATAGGTTACAGATGATGAAAGCTATGGGATTGAATACAGTCACCACCTATGTTTTCTGGAATTATCATGAAGAGTCGCTAGGAAAATGGAATTTTACCGGTGAAAAAGATTTAAAGAAGTTTATAAAGACTGCTCAGGAAGTTGGATTGTATGTTATCATCCGTCCAGGTCCTTACGTTTGTGCAGAATGGGAATTCGGAGGATATCCGTGGTGGTTACAAAAAGATAAGAATTTAGTGATAAGAGCAGATAATGAAGCTTTTCTTAAGCAGTGTGAAAGCTATATTAATCAACTGGCTAAACAAATTGTACCGTTGCAAATTAATAATGGAGGCCCTGTTATTATGGTTCAGGCGGAGAATGAATTTGGATCCTATGTAAGCCAGCGCCCGGATATCCCTCTGGAGCAACATAAAAAATACAGTACTAAAATCAGGAATCTTTTGGTAAAGTCTGGAATTTCAGTGCCTTTTTTTACCTCGGACGGGAGCAGTCTCTTCAAAGGAGGGGCTATTGAAGGAGTTTTACCTACAGCCAATGGTGAAAGTAATATTGAAACCCTGAAGAAAACTGTCAATGAATATAATGGTGGTAAAGGCCCTTATATGGTGGCAGAATATTATCCGGGATGGCTGGATCATTGGGCAGAACCCTTTGTGAAAGTTTCAACGGAGGATGTTGTAAAACAAACAAACACTTATATTGAAAATGGAGTTTCTTTTAATTACTATATGATCCACGGTGGAACCAATTTCGGATTTACCAGTGGTGCCAATTATGATAAAAACCATGATATTCAGCCGGATATCACGAGCTATGATTATGATGCTCCCATTAGCGAGGCAGGATGGGCGACACCAAAATATAATGCTTTAAGGGACCTTTTCCTGAGAATCAATCAGAATAAACTTCCTGAAGTTCCTAAGGCTGCAAAAGTCATCACGATTCCAGAAATTAAGTTTTCCAGAATAAACAATCTGTTTGATTGGATTGTCTCCAGGAAACCCATTGTAAAAGATCAACCACAGACCTTTGAAGACCTGAATTTCGGAAGTGGTTACATGCTTTACAGAAAAAACTTTGCTAAAGCTCAGAAAGGGCAACTTGAAATAAAAGGGCTCAGAGATTATGCTAATCTCTATGTGAATGGAATCTGGAAAGGAGAATTAAACAGGATTGATAAGAAATATGATCTTGAAATAGATCTTAAAGCAGGAGATCGGTTAGATATTCTTGTTGAAAATATGGGAAGAATTAATTATGGGGCTGAAATTGTTCATAATTTAAAAGGAATTATAAGTCCGGTAAAAATAAATGGAACTGAGATTTCGGGGGATTGGCAGATGTTTCCTTTACCTTTTGATGAGTTTCCTAAACATGATTATTCTTCAGGAAAAATAAACAATCTTTCACCTGTCATTCAGGAAGCTGAATTTGAGCTTGGAGAAACAGGGGATACCTTTCTTGATATGAGAAAATTTGGAAAGGGAATTGTCTTTATTAACGGAAAGAATATCGGAAGATATTGGAGCAAAGTGGGGCCGCAACTCACTTTGTATGTTCCCGGTGTATGGTTGAAAAAGGGAAAAAATATAATTCAGATTTTCGAGCAGCTTTATGAAAATCAAAATACAATTCATTCCATTGATCATCCGATATTGGATCAACTTGTCAAGAAATGATTTTTCAAAATTTACTATGAACCAAATAAGATGTTAGCCTGCTTATTAACTAAATTTTAACTTGCAATTGTTGCAAAAAGATATTCATGAAATACCCTTGAAAAGTTTAATTTTAGCTAAATTTGTATAAACTAAAAAAAATAAAAAATGAGTGCAATTTCTTACATAGAAGCAAGACAGATTTTGGATTCCCGAGGTAATCCTACCATTGAAGTAGACGTATTTACAGAAAGCGGAGCAATGGGCCGTGCTGCTGTACCTTCAGGAGCATCTACAGGAGAACACGAAGCGGTGGAATTACGTGACGGTAGATCAGAATATCAGGGTAAAGGAGTCCTGAAAGCTGTTGAAAATGTAAAAGAAGTAATTGCAGAGAATTTAGTTGGGCAACCGGTTTTTGAACAAAACTATATCGATCAGATTATGATTGATCTTGATGGTACGCCAAACAAAGGAAATCTTGGTGCTAATGCAATTCTTGGTGTTTCTCTGGCAGTGGCAAAAGCTGCAGCAGCAGAATTGGGAATGCCTTTATATAAATATGTAGGAGGAGTAAACGCAAACACACTTCCCGTTCCAATGATGAATGTAATCAATGGGGGATCTCACTCTGATGCTCCAATTGCATTCCAGGAATTTATGATCATGCCGGTAAAAGCAGATTCTTTCTCTCACGCTTTGAGAAAAGGAACGGAAATTTTCCACAACCTGAAATCTATCCTTAAAGGAAGAGGTCTTTCTACAGCTGTAGGAGATGAAGGTGGTTTTGCTCCTACCTTCAACGGAACTGAAGACGCTTTGGATACTTTACTTCAGGCAATTGAAAAAGCAGGATATAAACCTGGTGACGATATCATGCTGGCATTAGACTGTGCTGCTTCAGAATTCTATAAAGACGGAACTTACGACTATAGAAAATTCGAAGGAGATAAAGGTGCTCACAGATCAAGAGAAGAGCAGGTTTCTTACCTTGCAGAGCTGGCTGCTAAATACCCTATCATTTCTATCGAAGATGGTATGCAGGAAGATGACTGGGAAGGTTGGAAAATGTTGACAGATAAAATCGGTGACAGAGTACAATTGGTAGGAGATGACTTATTCGTAACTAATGTAGACAGATTGTCAAGAGGTGTGAAAGAAGGTATTGCTAATTCAATCCTTGTAAAAGTAAACCAGATTGGTTCTCTTTCCGAAACAATGGCTGCCGTACAAATGGCGCAGAATAATAAATTCACTTCAGTAATGTCTCACAGATCAGGAGAAACTGAAGATGCTACCATTGCTGATTTAGCAGTAGCAATGAACTGTGGACAAATCAAAACAGGTTCAGCTTCAAGATCAGACAGAATGGCAAAATACAACCAGCTTTTGAGAATCGAAGAAGCACTAGGTGAAACTGCAATTTTCCCAGGTTTAGAAGCATTTAAAATTAAAAGATAATCGAATTTATAAATAACGGCAAGCGATAATTTTTGTTTGCCGTATTTTATGGAAAGTAGTATATTTAAAAAAAAATAAATAATGTCAGACAACAAAGTAATATTGAATTACGACGGTAATTCATATGAATATCCTATCGTGGATAGTACTATCGGAGACAGAGGGATTGATATTTCAAAATTAAGAGACCAGACAGGTTTAATCACTCTGGATTTAGGTTACAAAAATACAGGAGCTACCATTAGCGACATCACTTACTTAGACGGAGATAAAGGAGAATTATTCTACAGAGGTTATCCAATCGAACAGATTGCTGAAAAATCTAACTTCACTGAAGTAATGTACCTTTTATTACATGGAGAACTACCTACTCAAGACCAGTTTACTTCTTTCGACAACAATATTAAAAAATATAACTTCATCGCAGATGAGATGAAAAAGATCATTGATGTTTTTCCTCGTTCTGCTCACCCTATGGGAGTACTTTCTTCTATGACTTCTGCATTAACAGCCTTCAACCCGAAAGCCGTTAACGTAAACTCTAAAGAAGAAATGGATCACGCTGCTGAGCTTATGATCGCTAAGTTCTCTCACCTTTGTGCCTGGACTTATAGAAAAACTCAAGGTTTACCATTAAACCACGGAGACAACAACCTGAACTATGTAGAAAACTTCTACAAAATGGCATTCAGATTACCAAACGCTGATTTCGAAATCGATCCGGTAGTCGTTAATGCATTAGATAAATTATTAATCCTTCACGCTGACCACGAGCAAAACTGTTCTACTTCTACAGTAAGAATGGTAGGTTCTGCTCATACAGGTCTTTTCGCATCTATCTCTGCTGGGGTATCTGCACTTTGGGGGCCACTACACGGTGGTGCTAACCAGGCTGTAATCGAAATGCTTGAGCTTATCGAAAAAGATGGCGGTGACGTATCTAAATATGTTGCTAAAGCAAAAGATAAGTCTGATAACTTCCGTTTAATGGGATTCGGACACAGAGTGTACAAAAACTTCGACCCGAGAGCAAAAATTATCAAGAAAGCTGCTGATGATATTCTTACAGCATTAGGAATCCAGGACAAAGCTCTTGATATTGCAATGCAATTAGAAAGAGTAGCTCTTGAAGACGAATACTTCGTAGAAAGAAAGCTATATCCAAACGTAGATTTCTACTCAGGTATCATCTACAGAGCATTAGGAATTCCTACAGAAATGTTTACCGTAATGTTTGCATTAGGAAGACTACCGGGCTGGATCTCTCAATGGAAAGAAATGAGATTGAAAGGAGACCCTATCGGAAGACCAAGACAGGTATATCAAGGTGCTCAGGAAAGAAATTATATCGATATCGCAAGCAGATAATATCTGCTTTTACCATATCAAAATCCCAAGGCTTGCTTTGGGATTTTTTGTTTTTAATCGTTAGAAGCTGTTTCCCGCTATCCACTCATACTCCTCACGCCTCTGCATTTCCGACGTATGCTGCGGGGTAACCGTTCCTATCGGGGCTAAGAATATTAGTAATCAGTAATAAACATAACGATTCCCGCTCCTAATGATTATGTCGTATTTTGTTACCCCATACGGATCCAAATAACGTTAGCCACAACGCTTATGATTCAATAGAAACGGGCTTTAGCCCGTTTTGAAAACAAAAATAATTCCATTGGCTTCAGCCAAAACCTAAAAAAATATTTCATCTATCTGACATTCAATTTAATAATTTATTAAATTTACTCTTGCATAAAATAAGTTTCGGCTAAAGCCGAATGAATACTATTTATGGATTAAACGGGCTAAAGTCCTTTTCTATAAATACAGCAACTTAGAGTAGAAAAATAAATATACCATGACTTTCGGACAACAGATGTTATTTTTTTTCAGTGCAGTAGGAGCATTCAACGGGCTTTTGCTGGGAATGTATCTGTTATTTGTCAAAAAACTGAAATACCTGCCTGATTTTTTTCTTGGTCTTCTTTTATTAACGTTAAGTATAAGAGTTGGGATTTCAGTTGGGATTTATTTCTATCCTGATTTACCGAGAATTATTCCACACCTTGGATTATCTTCATTATTTTTTACAGGACCGGCCCTATATTATTACATTAGGTCTTCTTTTCAGCAGGAAGAATTTGATCAGATAAATTGTCGCAGAATGTTTGGAATATTGACCCTTATTTTAGGAGCAGTCGGATTACTTTATCTATTTTTTCCGGTTATCTGGGATAATTATTTCGGAACCTTTATTTACGCAGTTTGGTCTGTATTTATATTTCTTGCTATATATCAGTATTATCAATATTCAAGACAAAACAGTAAAAATCCTAATAAATTTGTTCTTCCTGTATTGATGAGTAATGTAATTATCTTTTTAACTTATCAACTCATTTCTACGGGCTGGGTACAGGTCTACTGTGCGGGTGGCAGCTTAGTCTTTTCTTTTGTATTGTATGCTAACTTCCTTATCTTGTTCAACAAAAAGTATCAACAGATATCAACAAAAGAACCAGGTAAATATTCTAATAGAAAAATTTCGGGGCAGCAAGCTGATAATTTTGTTTCTAAGCTGGAAAGATTAATGAGCTCTCAGGAACTGTATAAAAATCCAAATCTAAAATTAAATGATCTGGCATCCGCGATGAATATGTCAGCGCATCAGCTTTCACAATTGTTGAATGATAATCTGGGAAAAAGTTTTTCTACCTATATCAATGAATACAGAATTGATGAAGCCTGTGAAAAAATAGAAAATGGTTCCTATTTGAAAATTGAAGAGATCGGATACGAAGTTGGTTTTAATTCCAAGTCTACTTTTTTTTCAACATTCAAAAAAATTAAAAATACAACACCTCTTTTATATAAACAATCGCAAACCCTTACTGAGCCTGGGTTGCAAAGTTCTAATTTATAATTTCGTACTGCGGAATTTAAACTTCAAAACCTCATTTTTATTTCTGGTCTTTACTTTTGATCTCGTAAAAATTAAAATTTATGATGATCAAATTATGGTACCTGCTATTACTGTTTTTTCTGTTAATTTTTGGAAAAGCACAAGACATTACAAAAAGAAAAGTTCCGGATTCTCTTAGTGAACAAAGGTCCCCGACAACAAATATTTCAGAGGTAATTATTCAATCTGCTCCCCGAAGTATAAAGTTAAATGATGGAAATACGGTGATGGCGGTTTCTGGTAACAGAGATTTTAAAACTTCATCAAACCTTTTAGAAGTTCTGAGGAAAACACCGGGAGTGACTGTAGACCAGGAAGATGGTATTTTTATCGGAGGAAGGATCAGTCCGGCGATTTTTATTGATGGAAAACCCATTGTAATGAGTGTTCAGGAGTTACAAGCCTATTTGCGGTCTTTATCACCCGAAATGGTAGAATCATTAGAAGTCAACGCTAATCCTTCTTCAAAATATGATGCAGAATTTAAAGGGATTATTGATATTAAATTAAAAAAGAATACCAATCTCGGATGGAAAGGAAATTATAATGGAAATGTATATATCAATAAATTCAATTACAGAGAAAATGCCTTAACCCTTTCCTATAATATCCCAAAGGCTGTTTTTACGATGCAGGCCGGCTATAATGAAGGTATTTCTAACTACCGTTATAAGGCTTTACAACGATTGGCAAATACCAATGTTATGCGGACAAATACAAAACAAAAAGAAAATGTCGGTGTGTATAATGTTTTGATAGGTGCCGATTTCAGATTGAATGATAAAAATAGATTGGGGATCAATGTAAGAGGCAATTTTCGGGATAATGATCGTCTTCGTTCAGGATCTTTATACACTACTGACAAAAGTGAAACTCAATTGATTTTTCATACCACAAGCGAAAACCCTTCAGACTATGTACAAAATAATTATGGTATTACAACCGATTATTCTTTTCAAAACAAGGGATTAACAATTAGTTTTCTCGGAAACTATCTTGCAGTTAAAAACAAACAGAAAGATGACTTTATTAACAGAGATCAACCTACATCTGATCTTTTATCATATTGGAAGTCTGACCTCGTTAATAGAATTGATATCTATACGGCCCAGATTGATGCCTCTCAAAAAATAGGAAATGCAGATATAGAAATGGGGATTAAATATAGTTATTCGGATACCAGCAACAATATCAGATACGATACCTTATCAACAGGTGCACAGTTTGTATTTGATCCTGGCAGAAGCAATGTATTCTCTTACAAAGAGAAAATAGGTGCCGGTTATTTAGCATACAGACAAAAATTTTGGAAACTTCAGATTAATACCGGGCTGAGGTTGGAGAATACAAATAGTATTTCCAATGCGATTACCGCAGATTCTATCGTTGTCCGAAACTATTTGGAATGGCTACCTTCCTTTAGTGCAAGTTATACCTTCAATAAATCTAATGAATTTTCCCTTTCTTACAGCAGAAAAATGACCAGACCGATTTTTTCACAGCTTAATCCGTTCCGGTTTTATTTTAGCCCTTTGAACTATTGGATAGGGAATCCCTATTTACAACCTTCTTTCACCAGCCAGATCAGGGCAACTTATCGCTATAAAAACTGGATTACCAGCCTTAGTATAGGTAAAGAAAAAGAGGTGATGATCCGTTATCCCATTTACAACCCGGAAACAAATGTGTTGGAATATCTGGGAGCTAATTTACCTTACAGGAATTTTGCTGCTTTGGAAACAAGCTTCCCCGTTAAGATTACAAAATGGTGGAACATTACTACCCAGATTACGGGATATTACAATTATGAATTCAGACCATACTTGGAGGATGTCTTTGCATTGGATATTTACAATTATGAAATAAGGGTAAACCAGGTCTTTACTTTACCCCAGGGGTACACAATTAATCTGTTCACTAACTATGAATCTAAAACCGGAAACAGCCTCTATATTATTAAACCCCGTTATAGTATAGATCTCTCCATTCAGAAATCATGGTTAGATAATAAACTGAATACAAAGCTTGGATATAATAATCTATTTGATTCAAATGATCAAAGCCTGGAATTCAGACATAAACAGATCATGGATAATCGTTTTACACACTGGTGGGACAGTAGCCGGTTATTTTTTTCGTTGAGCTATAACTTTGGAAGCTCAAAATACCAGACAAAAGAAATTCAAAAAACAGAGGAAGAAAACAGAACAAGATAAAAGAAAACCTGCTTGTAAAAGCAGGTTGAGTATTTTTATGGGCAAACGCAGTTACCACATGTCCAGATTCTGCAGCTGCCATCCTCATTCCATTCACAGCAGTATCTAGGTCTATTGATACCGATTCCTCCGATAATTGATTTTTGTTGATCTCTTCCTAATTTTTGTGCATTTTTAAGCACAGATTTGTTCTTGTTCATGATTTTGATTTTTTGATGTTAAGTTTTAATGTTTCCTTCCGGGGAAAATTTCCCACTTTTAAGTCGAAAATAGGGTAGTTTATTATGGACATTGGCATCTGTCACATGTCCATATATAGCATTTTCCATTGTTATCCCACTCGCAGCATCTTCTGCCAGTAAAGATGGGAGCTCCTCCGATAATTGATTTTTGTTGATCTCTTCCTAATTTTTGTGCATTTTTTAGCACAGAATTGTTTTTGTTCATGATTTTGTTGTTTTGATGTTAATAGTTAAGTTTTAATTTTTATAATCTTGCAAAATTATATCCCTAATATAGGAATTTGTTTTTGTATTTTTAATAAAAAATTTACGATTATATGGATGAATTTGAGTGAGTTGTATATAATATTACGGATGAAAGGAGAAACTAAATAATAAAAAAAGTCGTTTCACATCTCGTAAAACGACTTTTGCTTTTATGGGCAGTTACATCTGCTGCATATCCAAAGGAAGCAGGTTCCGGTGACTCCATCCCACTCGCAACATTTTTTACCCCCCGGTATGAATTCTCCTCCTCCGGTAATTGATTTTTGTTGATCCCTTCCCAGTTTTTGTGCATTTTTTAGCACAGAAATTTTCTTGTTCATAACATTGTTTTCTGATGTTAATAGTAAATTTTAAAACGTATAATCCCTTGAAAATTATATCCTAATTAAGGACAGTGACATGTGTTACATACCCAGAGGAAGCAACTGTTGGTGGAATCATCCCACTCACAGCATTTTTTGTTTCCCGGCATAAAGCCTCCTCCGGTAATTGATTTTTGTTGGTTCCTTCCGAGTTTTTGTGCATTTTTCAACACAGAAATTTTCTTGTTCATAGCGTTGCTTTTTGATGTTAATACTAAAGTTTTTAAAATGTATAATCTCTTGAAAATTATATCACTAAAGTATGAAGTTGTATTTGTTTTTTAAAAAAAACTGACATTCTTATGTAGATGAAATACAGTAAGTTGTAGACCGTGGTAAAACTCCAATGCGGGTTTTTGTTAAAAAATAGTAATGGATATACCTTAAGATCGGCAAATTTAATGCATAAAATAATCCAAAAGTTTTATAGATAGAGACCTTTACTTATATTTGTAGTATTGCATAAATCTTTATGAGACTAAACATTAAAAACGAAACGGGAAGGCTGAAGTCAGTAGTTCTAGGTCAGCCTAATTCACTGGGGCCGGTTCCCACATTGGAGGAAAGCTATGACGCCAAGTCATATTACTCAATCGAACACAACATTTATCCTAAGGAAGTGGATATCATCAATGAGATGAACGCTTTCGAAGCAGTTTTAAAAAAATATGACGTTGAAGTACTTCGTCCAAGCATTATCCAGGATTATAATCAAGTCTTTTCAAGAGATGTGGCTTTTGTTATTGATGATAAAATGATCATCTCCAACGTGATTGTGGACAGAGCCGATGAGCAGGAAGCATATAAAAGCGTTTTTGAAAAAGTAGCCTGGAGAAAGATTATCAACCTTCCGGAAACAGCTCATATCGAAGGAGGAGATGTCATCGTATGGAATGATTTCCTTTTTATAGGAACATGCTTCAGCGAAGATTACAGAAATTATAAAACAGCAAGAACCAACGAATATGCTATCGAAATTTTAAAGGAATATTTTCCGAAGAAAAGAATCATTGACCTTGAGCTGAAGAAAAATGATAAGGTTCCATTCGAAGGAATTCTTCACCTTGATTGTACTTTTAATCCGATAGGAGAAGACAAATGCATTATCTATAAGAATGGATTTGTTGATGAAAGTGATTACCGGTTAATCATTGATATCTTCGGAGAAGAAAACTGTTTTCACATCAATGACGAAGAAATGTTTGAAATGTTCCCGAATATCTTCTCTATTTCTCCTGAAGTGGTTGTTTCCGACAAAGCATTCACAAGAATGAACAACCATTTAAGAAACGAATGGGGAATTACGGTGGAAGAAATTCCTTACAGAGAAATTTCTAAAATGGGAGGATTGCTGAGATGTTCTACAATGCCACTTGTACGAGAGTAATCAGAAGGGTTTTAGTGTTTGAGAGTGGAGAAGTTTTAGGATCTGAGAGTTAGAGTGTTGGTGTGTATTTCAATATTTTTTTAATTTTAAATAAATAGTAGTGTATGTCAACGATTAAATTTCATCAGGACTTAAAAGTTTTTCAAAAATCATTTGAAACAACACAGCTGATTTTTGAACTCTCAAAATCTTTTTCAAAAGAAGAACTTTATTCTCTTACAGACCAGATAAGAAGGTCATCAAGATCTGTAACGGCAAATATTAGTGAGGCTTGGGGTAAAAGAAAATATGAAAAATCCTTCATCGCTAAGCTTACAGATTCGGAGGGAGAAGCAAGAGAAACCCAAACATGGCTTCAATTTGCTCATGCTTGCTGCTACATTAATAAAGAGCAATATAACAATTTACTTAATCAGTATAATCAAATAATAGGAATGTTAGTAAATATGATGAATCAATCAGAAAAATGGTGTTCATTTACTTCAATTCAAAATGAGGAGTAGAATTGATAATCAACTGATCAAACTCTAAGACTCTCATACACTAACACTCTCAAACTAAAAAAGATGCAAACAACAGATACCGTATTAATGATAGAGCCGATTGCATTCGGCTACAACGCAGAAACTGCGGAAAATAATTATTTTCAGGTTGAACAAACAGGTTCAGATATTCAGTCAAAAGCTTTGGCAGAATTCAATACTTTTGTCGGAAAACTCAGAAGTAAAGGGATTAATGTAATCAGTATTAAAGATACGATAGATCCCCACACTCCGGATTCTATTTTTCCTAATAACTGGGTGAGTTTCCATAAGGACGGCAAAGTGGTTTTATACCCGATGTTTGCGTCCAACAGAAGAGTAGAAAGAAGAGAAGATATTATTGAAAGTATCCAGAATCAGGGATTTGAAATTTCTGAAATCGATGATTGGTCTTTCTCCGAAACCCAGGGGCATTTCCTGGAAGGGACAGGGAGTATGATTTTCGATCATGACAATAAAATTGCTTATGGATCAGTTTCTTTGAGATTGGATGAGGCATTATTCAGAGAATTTTGTGCAAAATATGGCTTTACTCCTGTAGTTTTCCACTCTTTTCAAACAGTAGGTACAGAAAGGCTTCCAATTTATCACACTAACGTTATGATGTGTGTAGCCGATAAGTTTGTTGTCATATGTCTTGATTGCATTGATGATGAACTCGAAAGAGAAAAAGTGATAGAAACAATTAAAGGCTCAGGAAAAGAAATCATAGAGATTACAGAAGAACAAATGCAACAATTTGCAGGAAATATGCTTCAGGTTCAGAATAACGACGGAGAAAAGTTCCTGGTAATGAGCCAGACGGCGTATCAGTCTTTAACACCAGAACAGGTAGCTGCTATTGAAAAATACTGTGAAATTATTTATTCAGATCTTAATACTATTGAAGTCAATGGGGGAGGAAGTGCAAGATGTATGCTTGCAGAAGTTTTTCTTCCAAAAAAATAATATATTTACCAAAAAAAATAATTGAAACCATTATCAAGTAAAGGTTTACATATTCTTCTGACTTTGGAAACAGAGTCAGAAGATTTGTTATTAGACAGCAACGGATTTCTGAAATTTACAGAGGAAATTCTGAAAACTAAAGAGGTGGAGATTGTAGGAGTTACCAATCATATTTTCGACAATTCCAGTTTCACTGCTGCCGTATGCCTTAAAGAATCCCACCTCTGCATTCACACCTGGCCGGAGTACAAACAACTTACTTTTGATGTTTTTCTGTGTAATTATACCCAGGATAATACTTCAAAGGTTGAGCAGATCGCCAATGAGGTTGTAAAGTATTTCAATGCTGTTATCATTCAGGAACATAAAATTAACCGCTAAAAAATGGATCATATTTGCCCTGTTTGCCAGACAAACAATAATGATCTGGCCATAGAATTTGAGGTTAAGGAATTTATCTGCAGCCACTGTGATAACCTTATTGAACCAGGAAAAGCTACACCGAAAAAACTCGTTAAAAAGCCCGTGGAAAATGTTGTTCTGGATGTTGGACAAAAAGCGATGCTCTATGGTACTGAATACTGGGTTATTAACATTGTTGTTAAGAAATACGGTTCAGATACCTTCTGGCGGGAATATGCTTTGAAAGATAAGGCCGGAAATAATGTTTTCCTCAGCGAAAGTGATGGGCATTGGGTTTTTCTTCATGAACTGAAGACTGCTTTCAAAGAATCCAAGTTCTATGCAGAATTTGACGGAAGAAAATACCGGTGGTATGAAACTACTCCATGCAGTACCTATGCAGCAACAGGTTTTTTTGAAGAGGAGGCCAATTTTTCCCTGGCCAGCTACAAGGAATATGTAAACGGTACAGAAATGATTTCCAGAGAACAATATGGAAATTCTTCTCAATACTTCAAAGGAATTCATATTTCTAGATCTGAAATCAAAAAAGCTTTTGGGCTAAAAAACCTGCCACCCAGCTTCGGGATAGGACTTGTTCAGCCATTTCCTTACAATATAAGACAATGTACCAATATTATGGGCATTACAGCAATTCTCATATGTTTACTCCAACTGTATGTAGTGACCTCCAGAAGTAATCAGACTATTTTTGAGCAGACCATTAATTTTGCTGATGTCAATGATAAAGAAATGGTGAGTCAAAGCTTTACCCTTTCGGGAGGCTCTGCTCCTTTAAAAGTGCATGCTTTTTCAGCTGTAGATAACTCATGGGCTAGCGTGGGAATAAGCCTTGTCAATGAAAAAACGAATGAAGTTACGTACGCTTCTAAGGATATTGAAAAATATTCAGGTTTTGAAGATGGAGAAAGTTGGACGGAAGGAAGCCAGAGTACAGAGTTCAATATCTGTGGTGTGCCTCCGGGCAACTACCATTTTCTGGTCTCTGCAGAAAAAGAAGGTGGAATTGTAGATCCGTTCAAAGCTGGATATCGTCCGCAAAATGGGGGCTTCTCTGTTATTCAGAATGAAACAGGTGCTTACTTCATGCAGAATGATAAAGATAAAACCGTCGTTAGCTATCCTGATAAAGAAGCTTTAGAAAAAGAAATATTGACAAAAACCGGCCTCCAGAATAATTTACAGGATACTAAAAAACTGGATTCTATTCTGATTCATATGGTTCCGGATTATGGCTATCCGGGCAAATATGAAGAGCATGCATCAGTAACTATCAAAGCTACCTGGTTACCAGTATCATTCTGGAACTTCGGAATCGTATTGGTATGTTTAATCGTGTTTACGATTTTAAGCTATATCGCACGACGTATTTTCGAGACCAGCAAATGGAAAAATAGCTCCAACTCTCCTTATCCCACTAGTTAAGACATGGAAATAATAATCAATTACATTAAAAACAATTGGAAACTGTTTACCATCGGAGGCATTTTTCTGGGGTGGTTTGTTTATCTTACTTTTTCAGGCAATCAGTTCTGCGATTGTGCCAAAACAGAAAGTTACCGTGATGGTACCACAAAAAGCCATTCCAGAGCAGGATATTACAGATTTTATCACAAATAAAAAATATAAAATTATGGACAACATTAATCTATTACCTATATTAAATTCGATTCTTTATTCCTTTTTGGGAATCGCCATTTTACTGGTATGTTACTTTATTATTGAAAGATTAACCCCGGAAAAAACATGGCATGAAATTGCTCAAAACAAAAATATTGCCCTTGCTATTGTTTTCGGCGCTTTTATTATTGGAATTTCAATGATCATAAGTGCTGCAATTCATGGATAAAAAGAGGCTATCTCTTGAACTGCTTTTATTGTTCTCGGTATTTGTTATAGCTACATGTGGGCTGATTTATGAGCTGGTGGCGGGAGCGCTGGCCAGTTATCTTCTGGGAGACTCTGTTAAACAGTTTTCGTTCATTATCGGAGTATACCTGTTCTCAATGGGAGTAGGTTCCTATCTTGCTAAATTTATCAAAGGGAATCTTATTGATAAATTCGTAGAGATCGAAATTCTGGTAGGAATTGTTGGAGGGATAAGCTCAGTAGTCTTGTTTATATTATTCAATACAATGGCCCACTTTGAGGCTGTTCTCTATCTTTTTGTTTTCTTTACCGGATGTTTGGTCGGGGTGGAAATTCCATTGCTGATGAATATTCTGAAAGATAGAGTAGGGTTTAAAGACTTAGTATCGAATGTTTTTGCATTTGATTATATTGGAGCTCTTTTGGCATCCATATTATTTCCGTTGGTTTTGATTCCCAATCTTGGGATTGTAAAAACCCCGCTATTCTTTGGGTTAATCAACATTTCCATTGCTATATTTCTATGTTTCTACCTTAAAACAGATCTTTCAAAGCCCATCTCTTTAAAAGTAAAAGCTATCGGAGCTTTTGTTTTTCTTCTGGCACTTTTTATCTTTTCGGATAAAATTTTGTCCTATTCAGAAGAGAAACTATATGGAGAAAATGTTGTGTTTACCAAAAGCTCACCTTACCAGAGAATAGTTTTGACCAGAAATCATCGGGAATTCAGGCTTTATTTAAATAATAATCTGCAGTTTTCCTCTACCGATGAATATCGCTACCATGAAGCTTTAGTGCATCCCGTGATGTCTATGGCTAAAAATATAGACGAGGTTTTGGTATTGGGCGGAGGAGATGGTTTTGCTGTTCGTGAAATCCTGAAATATAAAGATGTCAAAAAGATTACTCTTGTTGATCTGGATGGTGATATGACACAGTTTTTCAAGAACAATGAGACCATGAGGCAGTTGAATCATCATTCTTTGTCTGATTCTAAAATTGAGGTGATTAACAAGGATGCCTATATTTGGGTAAAAGAGAACAAAAAGAAATTTGATGTCATTATCATCGATTTTCCTGATCCATCCAATTACAGTTTAGGAAAACTCTATTCCCTGCAGTTTTACAAAGAGCTGGAAAGGCTGACGACTCCGCAAACTAAAATTGTAGTTCAGACAACCTCACCTTATTTTGCTCCAAAGTCTTTCTGGTGTATAGAAAAAACAATGAATCAGATTTATCCTTTTACTTCTGCATATCACACGTATGTACCCTCATTTGGAGAGTGGGGGTTCTCGATGGCTTCCTTTGAACCTGTCAACAATAAAATATACCGTAGACTTCCCAACCTGAAATATTATGACTATAATTTTTCTCAGGTATCCTATTTTAACAAGGATATGAAAGCCGATGAGGTAGAAGTTAACCGTTTGGATAATCAGATACTAGTACGATATTTCGATGAAGAGTGGGGAAAAATTCAGTAGAAAAGACTTTCTTAAAACAATCGCATTAGGCAGCCTGATGCTTCCCTTTCTGCACTATTGTGGAAAAAAGGTTAAGTCTATGCTGCTTTTCATTACAGGGACCAATCATATTCTTGGGCATCGGTTATGGGCAAAAGATTTTCCACAAGTTTCAGAAGTTATCCACAAAAAATATCTTATTGTGGGTGGAGGGATTTCCGGACTTTCAGCATGCAGATATTTCAGTCAGCACAATGAGGGGGATTATTTGTTGTTGGAAATGGAAAATCATTTGGGAGGAAATTCTTCAAATGGACAGAATAAGTTTTCAAAATTTCCCTTGGGTGCCCATTATCTGCCACTACCCAACAAGGAAAATGTAGAAGTTATTGATTTTTTAAAAGAATGCAAAATATATCTGGGAGATGACAAAAACGGAGAACCGGTTTTGGATGAATATCAAATGACTTTTCCACAACAGGAAAGACTGTTTTTCAAAAATTCCTGGCAAAATGATATTGTTCCCCAAAAAGGAATTTCTTCTACCACTCAAAACGAACTGAATCGTTTCTTTACAGCCATGGAGGATTTCAAAAAGAAAAAAGATAACCAGGAAAAATATTGGTTTGCTATTCCTGTTCATGATTCCAGTAAAGATGATGAGGTTGTCAGGTTGGAAAAGATTCTTTTTAAAGATTGGCTGAAGGAAAATAAGTACGAATCGGAAGAACTTCTGTGGCTGCTGGATTATTCCTGTAGAGACGATTATGGATTAGGAATAGACTATGTTTCTGCCTGGGCCGGGATTCATTATTTTGCCGGAAGAAAAAACAACTGGAGCAGGACTTACAAAGACCAGGTATGTACATGGCCGGAAGGAAATGCAAGACTGGTCAATCATTTTTCAAAATATACTAAAGAGAAAAGTCTTTCCGGACATCTGGTTTTTGATGTTACAATCAATGATAAAGCTGAGGTCCTGTGTTTTGACAATATTCAGAAGAGAACCAAAAAAATCATTGCTGAAAAAGTACTGTTTGCAGTTCCGCAGTTTGTCAACGAAAGGATTTTCAAACATAAAAAAGCTGAATCTTTCAACTATGTCCCATGGCTTTTGACAACCATTACTCTGAAAAATGAATTCGGTGGAGACGAAGAACTGGCATGGGATAATGTTATTTATGGTTCGTCAGGATTAGGCTATATCTATGACCAGCACCAGAATATTAACCAGATTACCGGTGAAAAAGTAATCACCTATTACAAAAGTTTCTCTACTGATCATTGCAGGAAAGCACGTAAAGAACTGTACGCCATGAAAGAGGATAAAATGAAGGCTTTAGTTTTAGAAGATCTTAAGAAGGCTCATCCGTTGATTGAAGATTTTATCCTTGAAATGCAGTTTCATAAAATTGGACATGCTATGATTGCTCCTGTTCCTAATCAGATTTTTGGAGAAAAAGCTAAAGTGGCTAAAGAGCCTGTAGACGAAAAAATATTCTTTGCTCACTCAGATCTCTCGGGAATCTCTATTTTTGAGGAAGCCTTTTATCAGGGAATAAGAGCTGCAGAGCAAATGCTATAAAACTACCTGTATAAACAACGATATGAAGCAACCCTGGATACATAACGCAAAAACAGATTGGTGGTTTATTTTATCTCCGCCTTTTCTTGTTTTGTTGATTATTTTCCTTTTTCAGAAACAAATTCAGGAACTTGAAAACAGCTATTCTTTTTATACATGGCTGCTATTAATTGTTTTTGTGGATGTTGCTCATGTTTATTCCACGTTGTTTAAAACTTATTTCGTAAAAACTGAGGTACAAAAAAGAAAACTGCTGTATTACGGAATTCCTGTTGTAAGCCTCGGACTGGGGATTTTTTTATTCCAGTTCGGAGATTTGGTATTCTGGTCTGCCCTTGCCTTAATTGCTGTATTTCATTTCATTCGCCAGCAATATGGGTTTGTAAGGGTTTATGCAAGATTTGAACCCAATAACCGGAGCAAAAAGATGGATGAAGTGGCGGTATATGCTGCTACTATTTATCCCATGTTATATTGGTTTAAAACGCCACGCGCCTTTACCTGGTTTGTAAACAATGAATTTGACTGGCTCAGAAATCTACCGGATTATATGGGTTTCATTACAATATTATACATCTTGATCCTGGCTATTTGGATCATTAATACAATTGCAGTAAGCATTAAAACGGGACAGTTTAATATTCCCAAAATTACTCTTATCGCCGGAACCTATCTATCATGGTACTTCGGAATTGTCTACTTTAATAATGATCTCCTTTTTACCTTTTTGAATGTCATTTCTCATGGAATTCCTTATATCACCTTGATTTATATTCGCGAGATTAAACAAAAAGAAAAACACTCATCGGGCTGGCTGGCTGTACTCACATCTGCTTCAGGGATATTCATATTCATCGGGATTATTCTCGTATTTGCCTTTCTTGAAGAATTCCTGTGGGAAACGTTAGTTTGGAACGAACACTTTTCAATGAATCTTACTATTTCGGAAGGTTTGTTGCCATTTTTGATTCCGCTGCTGGCAGTTCCACAGCTCACCCACTATCTTCTGGATGGTTTTATCTGGAGGAAACCGAAAAAAGTTAGCTAACTTTGTCTCAATCTTTAAAATCTAAAAATGAGACAATACTTTCTGTCACTAGCCTTTTTTCTTGTTATCATAGTAGGAGCTCAGCAGAAAACATTCTGTAATCCTATCAATATTGATTATGGTTATACTCCTTTTGAAGTTTTTTCTAAACAAGGAAAACACCGTGCTACAGCTGATCCGGTGATTGTCAATTTTAAAAATAAACTTTTTCTTTTTTCTACCAATCAGGAAGGATACTGGTACAGCGATGACATGCTGGACTGGAAATTTGTGAAAAGAAAATTCCTCCGTGATAATAAATATATTCACGATCTCAATGCACCTGCTGTTTGGGCTATGAAAGATACATTGTATGTTTTCGGTTCTACCTGGGAACAGGACTTTCCTATATGGAAAAGCACAAATCCTGTTAAAGATGACTGGAAAATTGCTGTAGATACTTTAAAAGTCGGGGCATGGGATCCTGCATTTCATTACGATGAAGATAAAAATAAACTCTATCTGTATTGGGGGTCGAGCAACGAATGGCCACTACTGGGAACAGAAGTGAAAGTGAAAACTCTTCAGTCCGAAGGATTTGTAAAGCCTATTCTCAGGTTGAAACCGGAAGACCATGGCTGGGAAAGATTTGGTGAGTATAATGATAATGTCTTTTTACAGCCTTTTGTTGAAGGAGCATGGATGACAAAACATAACGGGAAATATTATATGCAATACGGAGCACCCGCTACCGAATTCAGCGGATATTCAGACGGGGTCTATGTGAGTAAAAGCCCTTTGGAAGGATTTGAATATCAGCAACACAATCCGTTTTCTTATAAACCCGGAGGTTTTGCAAGAGGAGCAGGACACGGAGCTACTTTTGAAGATAATTATAAAAACTGGTGGCACGTTTCAACAATCTTTATCTCTACCAAAAATAATTTTGAAAGAAGACTCGGAATCTGGCCGGCAGGGTTTGATAAAGATGATGTCATGTATTGTAATACAGCCTATGGAGATTATCCGACTTATCTTCCACACTATGCACAAGGAAAAGATTTTTCCAAAGGGCTTTTTGCAGGATGGATGTTGTTAAACTATAATAAGCCCGTTCAGGTTTCTTCAACATTCGGGAGCTACCAGCCCAATTTTGCTGTAGATGAAGATATTAAAACCTACTGGAGTGCAAAAACAGGAAATGCAGGAGAGTGGTTCCAGACGGATCTTGGAGAAGTTTCTGCGATCAATGCCATTCAAATCAACTATGCTGATCAGGATGTGGAGTTTATGGGGAAAACCTTAGGAAAAATGCATCAGTACAAAATTTTTGGATCTGATGACGGCAAAAAGTGGAAAGTTATTGTAGATAAAAGTAAAAATACCAGAGATGTTCCTCATGATTATATCGAGTTGGAAAAGCCTGCCTATGCAAGATTTCTTAAGATGGAAAATCTGAAAATGCCCACGGGAAAATTTGCATTAAGTGGTTTCAGAGTATTTGGAAAAGGAGCAGGTGAAAAGCCTAAGAAAGTAGAAGGTTTCGTTCCGCTAAGAGCTGATCCTAAAAAATATGGAGAAAGGAGAAGTATCTGGATGAAATGGCAGCAAAACCCTGAGGCAGACGGATACGTTATCTATTGGGGAAAATCACCGGATAAATTGTATGGAAGTATCATGGTGTATGGAAAGAATGAATATTTCTTTACCGGAGCCGACAGAACAGATGCTTATTATTTCCAGATTGAGGCCTTCAATGCCAACGGAATGTCAGAAAGAACAGAGGTCGTTAAATCAGAATAAATAAAACAAAGATATTTTTTGTAACACACTTTGAGGAGTCAGGGTGTGTTATTTTTTATCAATCTTTTCAAGAAAAAGATTTTATTTTATCAATAAGAAAAACATCATTGGGTGCTTTATCCCAATCCAGATGACCACCACTGAATTGATACGAATCATGGATAACGTTGTTTTTAGTTAACATAGAATCTAATATTTTTTCTTGTGTTGAAGGAATAATACGGTCTCCACTTCCATAGTAGGATAGAGTGGGAGGAGAAGATTTTCTGATCCAGTAGACAGGGCTTGCAAGATGGATAAGGGAAATTCCCCGTTTAGACAAGTCCGGGTTGACAAGCCTTCTCTCTACAAAAGAATATTCCTGATAATTTTTGAAACCCGAATCTGAAAGATCTGCAGGACCCACGATATTGATGACAGCCTTCACTTTTTTTAAAGAATCCGACTGATAAGCGTATAACATCGACAAATGCCCTCCGGCACTATTGCCTAATAAAATAAGTTGAGGAGTATAATGAAACCTCTTCTCTAAAAATTTCATCACATTGCTGATATCTTCAATCTGATTGGGTAAGGCAAAATCTGTTTCTGAGGCGAGCCTGTAATTGATATTGGCGAAAATGTGATCCGGAAATTTTTTCATCAGAGAAAGAGTAAAAAAGGTGAGTTGCGATTTATCCCCGGCACGCCACCCTCCACCATGGATAATAATAAAAACTTCCCTCTCTTTAGCCAGATTCTTATCTGGGAAATAAAGATCCATAACCTGTCTGGAATGATTACCATAAGGAACGTTTTCTTCTTTATTGAAACTGACCTGATTATTAAAGCTGATCTTTTTGTCTTTGCAGTCTGTCAAAAGAAGAAATAAGGTGATACCTAAAAGGATGTTGATCAACCTTGCTTTCATATCATTAAAGATAAAAAACCTGCTGAAAAATCAACAGGTTTGTGTACAAAATAATTTGATTGAATATGAAGAATGATAGTTTTATTTCGTTCTGCTTTTAATAGAGTCAGATGCTCCTTCAATGTCTCTTACCTTTTTCACTTTCTGGTTTCCAAAGTTGTACGTAAGGCTTACCATTATATTTCTCGGATATTGATTTTGATGTACATAATTGTAGTTTCCGTTTGCCTGATAGTCTTCAATCTTGACAATGTTTGTTCTTAGAATATCATTCAGATTCACGGCAAAAGTCCATTCATTCCAAATTTTCTTTATGCTAAGATCAAGACTCATCAGGCTTTTCAATGAACCCAGTTCAATTTGTTGCTTGTCGACAAAGAAATAATTAACCCCAAAGAACCATGTTTTCTTTTTATCAAGACGGATGGTGTTGTTTGTCTGGATTAATAAGCTGGTAGATTTTATATTGTTGGTGTATACAATAAACTCACCATCTTTGTTTTTGAACCGGTCTCCTGTTGTAGGATCAGTGTCCAGACTTCCGTTATTGATGTTATGCTGGAACCCAATATTGAAGTTTGTAGTCCAGTATTGTTTGAAGAATGACTTCTGAATTCCTACCATCGCAGACATCTCCTGCTTATCCCCAAAGTTTGTTCTGATATATCTCAATACAGGATTAGATCCTACGGTGCCGTCCGGAGCAACAGGATATCCCTGTAATGGAACCTGAGTAATAGCATCTTTAAAATAGGAATGACTTAAAATCAGGAAGTAAGAATTTTTATACATATAGGTAAGTTCCTGATTATACGTAGATGATGCTTTTACAAAAGGATTGTTCTGCGTGTAATTGTAGTCGGTCAGAATATTTTTTACCGGATTAATTTCCCAGAAACTTGGTCTTCGCATTCTGCTCGAAAAGGAATATGAAATATTGTTTTTGTCATTAATGGCATAGTTTACACTTAGATAAGGAAGTAAATTGTTGTAGTTTCTTTCTATTCTTTTAAGCTCATCAGTTGGAGCATTATCAGACGTTCCTAAGCTATTGGTGATCTCATATCTCGTTCCGATTTTTCCTGAAAACTTGTCTGAGAACTTCTTTTCTACCGTTACATAAAATCCATAAATATTTTCATCATAGATAAAGTGATTAGGCGCTGATTTTGGAGGTTTGGCAGGATCCAAAAAGAAAGTATCGTTTTTAGAATCATTGTCTGTTTTGGTTTTGTTAAAATTTCCTCCTACTGAAATGGTCAGATCATTTTTAAATTTTTGTATATAATCTACCATTCCCGAGAAATTATTGATAACCTGAGGAAGATCCTGGAATACTTGCGTGGTCATGTCTTTAATATCTCCATTTACATTCGAGGCGTAAGTCCTGTTATCGGTAAACTGAAATCTTTTATAATTCAGATAAGCTGCATTTACATTTAATTTACTCCCTAAAGAATCCGTTTTTAATTCATAGTTTAAGTTTAAAGAGTTGTTGTAAGTTCTTGCATCTTCCTTATTCTTTGACCAGGAGTAATTCGTGTTATTTCCATTTTTAATGGTGTTAAACAGGCTTACTGTAGAATTGTAACTCTTATTAGCCCAGGTGTTCCAGGATAATGCCAGGTTACTGTTGTCATTTAATTGGTAATCAATATTCAGATAGCCACCAATATTTTTGTTTGGATCATTGATATCTCCTACAGATTCGTTGGATGTGTCGGCAGTTCCGTTTCTCAGAACATATCTTTGAGGCTGAATATTTTCGCCCCCGTTAAGGTTAGCACTGATCCCAAGTTTATCCTTTCTGTAATTTGCTGAGAAGCTAGCCTGACTTGCATTATATTTACTTTGGGTATTAGAAAATCTCATATTACCATTAAGACCGTCACTCATTTTTTTCTTTAAGACAATATTGATGATCCCATCTGACGATTCTACCTGATATTCACTTCCGGGAACGGTGATAACCTCAATTTTCTGAATGTTTTCAGCAGGTGTATTTTTCAGGAACTGAACCAGAGATTCAGCATCCATATTTGTTTTTCTTCCGTTAATATAGATCAGAGCATTATTTTTTCCTGCAATCTTTAAGGTTTTGTCATCTGTTGACGACAATAAAGGGGTCTGCTTAAGAAGGTCAAAAGTGGTATTTCCTTTCGCAACAGGAGATGCCGCTACATCATATACAAAACGGTCACTTTGCTTTTTGAAAACCTGTTTGGTAATGGTAATTCCTTCTATATTTTTAGTCTTTGCCGTGTCAGCTTTCTTTTCCTGAGCAAAAATGCAGGTCCCGAATATGACTGCTATTGACAAAAGTATACGTTTCATGTTTGTTTTTTTTAGAGTGGTTGAGTGATATAGTTCTTTATAAATTAAGTTCTTGATTTTACAGCATCATTTGCTGATTTCATTTCCCTTGCTTTTTTCAGTTTCTGATTTCCAAAATTGTAAGTAACACCGATGCTTATCAGTCTTGGGTAGTTGAAGTTGGTGATGTTATTATATCTTCCATTAGGTTGTATTCCTTCAACTCTGTAAAAGCCTTGATTAAACAAGTCGTTTACTTCCGCTACAATAGTCCAGTCACCGATTATTTTTTTCAAATTGATATCCAGGCTTTGTCTTACTCCTACAACCCCTCCTTCCATTGCTTCTCTACTGGCAAAAAAGTAATTTACTCCTAAATACCAATCCTTTTTAGAAGAAAGGCGTACAACATTGTTTAAGGTAAGAGACATACTATAATTTTTAACATCAATAATATAAGGCTCCAGTTCCTCCGTTTCAAACGGGCCAGGTCTGGAAGTGGGGTCTTCCAATACAGCACCTTTGTAAATAGAGTATTTTAAATTAACAGAATAATTTGTAGTCCAGATATCTTTGAACCAGGATTTATTCATCCCCAGAGTTAGGTTAAGCTCCCTGTTTTTACCATAATTGGTTCTTATATATCTCAGGAATTTTGTGGTTTCCATGATCATATTACCATCGGCATCATACATGATATTACCATTTTCATCCAATTTCGGACCGGTTGATTTTCCTTGTAACGGAAGCATGTCAGAAGCAGAGGCATCTTCTACCATCGTAAAACTAAGATTGGCATAATATGCATTTTTGTACATATAATTAAGTTCCTGATTATAAAATTTAGAAGCTACAATGAAAGGATTATTCTGGGTATAATTGGTAGGAGTAAAGTAAGTTCTTGAAGGATTCAGCTCCCAGAATCTTGGTCTTCTGATTCTGCTGGAGAAGGTATAGCTTAGATTATGGTCAGAATTAATCGCATAGTTGAGGTTCAAATAAGGCAACAGGTTATTATAATTTCTTTCAAAACCGGTTTTGTCGACAATATCTCCGGTACTTCTGGTCATTTCATAACGGGCACCGATTTTTCCGGATATTTTCTCCGTTAATTTTCTTTCATAGTTGAGGTAAATTCCTAAGATATTTTCCTTATATATAAAATGATTGGTTTGTTTTGAATCCGGAACGAATTCACCGTTTTGTAACTTATCCTGTTTGGTGTCATTGTCTGTATTGGTGTGGTTGTAGCTGATCCCCATCAACCATGTTGCCCCTTTTGCTGTCTTTTTCAGATAATCAATATTAGCTGCATAGTTGTTGATAATTTGTGGAACAGATTGATGCAACGCAGAATATTTATTATTAGGATTAGAATTTAAGGGAAAACTTTCATTGAAACTTACTTTGTCTCTGTTAAACCATAAATAAGAAATATTAGAAGTAAGCTTGCTCCCCAATGAGTCGGTTTTGATTTCATAATTTAGATTAAAAGAATGATTCCTTGTCTGGGCATCTTCATGGTTTACAGTCCTGTTTGTCAAAACACCGTCCTGCCAGTTTGTAATATCAAGAATAGAATTAAAACTTTTATTATATCTCATGTTATATGAGAATCCAAGGCTTTGCTTTTTATTGATTTCATAATCAACATTAAACCCTCCGCTGTAGTTGTTGTTTGGATCATTATTGAATCCGTAGGATTCATTTCTAAATGTAGAATCACCATTTGATAAAGAATATTTCTGTCTTTCGGTCCAGCTTCCCGTTCTGAAGTTGGAGTTTCCTGACCACTTCCCCTGTCTGAAATTGAAAGAGGCTCCTGCATTTGGATTGTTATAATATCCCTGTTCATTCTGCATTTTAAGCGTTCCGTTGTAACCGTTATTTTTACTCTTCTTCATCACAATGTTGATCACGCCTTCAGTCGATTCCACCTGAAATTCACTTCCGGGAACCGTGATGACCTCAATTTTCTGAATGTCTTCTGAGGGTGTAGCTTTTAGCATTTCTATCAATGCCTCTGCATCCATGTTCGTTTTTTTATTATTGATATAGATGATGGCATCAGACTTTCCCAGAATCTTCAATGTTTTTCCATCAATGCTGGAAATCATTGGAGTTTGTTTTAAAAGATTAAAGGTATTGGTCCCTTTAGCAATAGGAGAGGAAGCTACATCATACACTAAACGGTCACCTTGTTTTTTGAAAACCTGCTTCTTGATATTCACTGCATCAATTGCATGTATTTTCAGACTGTCTTTTTTTTGCTGTGCAGTGATAAATCCGCTGAAGAATAGTGCTGCTATGAGAATTTGAGTTTTCATGATCATTATTTTTTAATTGTTAATAGCTTGTATGATTAGTTATTTAACATTACAAAGATATATAATAAATTTAGTATCATGCAATACAAAGTACTGAAAAATAATTTTACTTAGATTTAACTTATTGATTTTCAGTTAATAAAAATTTCAATAAAAAATAGTGCTGCCTGACCTTTCTGTACAATAAGACAACTGTAACAATAAATTTGTTACAGCAAAACTCAAAATTTTAATAAAAAAGAAATTATTCTCTATCGAACCTGGCTAGTTTTTTGTCTATCCAAATCGTAGCAAAGGGAAAAAATGCGGCAATTAATGCGAAGACGCTGTCTTCATCATCCCACGCATATATTTTTCTTATGGAAGGTAAAAATATCAGGTACAGTGTAAAGAAAAATCCGTGAATACTACCAATAGTACTGATGTACACAATTGGGAATAAGCCTTCGGGATCAATACGTATCCAGGTCATGGCTGTGAACAAAAAAAACCATGAAATAGCTTCAGCCAGACAGATCTGTTTAAACCATCTGATTACTTTTTCCTGAGAATATTTAGAGAAAATTTTTTCGAGAAATTCCATGTCTTAAAATATGAGTGATGAATGATAAGTAATGGATGAAAGTCTGTGCTCTGATTCCTAAACTTATTTCCTGAATTGCAAAATTACTTATAAAAACTGCTTCCATCCAAATATTCAAAAACTTCAGGTGGTAGCATAGGTCTCACATTCTTACTGTCTTTAATCATATTACGGATCTCTGTGGCAGAAAGCTCAATAACCGGGGCCTTTATCAAAGAAATATTTTCGTGTTGCAGATATTCCGGATCTTTCTTTTCACCATCAAAGACTCTTGGATACACAATAATGTGATGGTTTTTAATAAGTAGATCAGAATTTTTCCACTTATGAAGGCTGTTCAGGTTATCTTCTCCCATGATCAGACTGAAAGAATAGTCAGGATGTTTTTCATGAAGATAGGTAAGCGTATCAATAGTATAGCTGGGCTTCGGAAGAGAAAACTCTACATTGGAGGCTCTCATATTCGGATAATTTTTTACAGCTAGCTGAACCATATCAAGCCTGTTGTGATCATTCAACAAAGATTTTTTGTCTTTAAACGGATTCTGAGGGCTCACGACGAACCAAAGCTCATCCATATCAGAGTTTTCCAGGATATAATTAGCCAGAATAAGATGTCCGATGTGAATAGGATTAAAAGATCCGAAAAATAAGCCGATTTTTTTCATGTATTGAGGTCAGTAATAGGAAACAGCAATTAATCTCTAAATTTCACATCTTTAATGTTAAGATAATGAGTCACATTACCTTTCCAATGGTTTTCTTCCAAAGTGAAAGCAAGGTCAAAATTTTTAGTTTTAAAATCATCAACAAACTGTCCCAACTTAAAACCAACACATTCAATATTTCGTCCTGTAGATTCTTGTTTAATATAAAATTTCAGGTGATTATTATCTTTTCCCATTGTTTTTACATAGCCAGCCAATTTCTGATCTGTCAAGGTAAAAATAGGTTTCATATTATGAGGTCCGAACGGAGCCAGTTTTCTATGAAAATTGATGAACTCTCTGTTGATGTCTTCAACCTTAATTTCAGTATCAATCGAGATAGAAGGTTCTTTCTGGTGTTCCTGAATTTTCTCAGAAACAATTTTTTCAAATTTTTCCTTAAATGCCGCAAATTTTTCTTTTTCCATAGAAAGTCCTGCAGCTGCATGATGTCCACCGAATTTCAGAAAATATTCAGAGCACATATCAAGGGCTTCATGAACATCAAAATCAGAAACAGACCTTGCAGAAGCAACCATTTCTCCATTATTGCCATCAGTGAAAACCAAAGTCGGTTTATAGTAAGTTTCAATAAGTCTTGAAGCGACAATACCAATAACACCTTTATTCCATTCAGGATGATAGACAATGGTGCTATACTTTGTTTCCTGCTGAGATTCTATAATTTGATTCAGAGCAGAAAGGGTAGAATTCATATCCAGTTCACGTCTTTCATCGTTGAGATCCATAATGTCACTGACAATCTGATGAGCATGTTTCAGATTATCGGAAACCATTAATTCCACAGCAGCTCTACCATGCGATATTCTCCCTGCAGCATTAATTTTTGGAGCGATTTCAAAAACAATATTTGAAATTTCAAAATGAGATAACTTGTCTTCAGGAATCAATAATCTCAGACCTAGATTTCTTGTTTTTCTAAGAGTTTTCAACCCCATTTTAGCAAGAACCCGGTTTTCTCCTGTCATTGAAACAATATCGGCTGCAATTGAAATGGCCAGTAAATCGGTTAATTCAAATAATTCAGCATCTGGAATTTTATAAATGGTATTTAATCCCTGACAAAGTTTAAAACCAACACCGCATCCGGAAAGTTCTTTGAAAGGATATCGGCAGTCAGTTCTTTTAGGATCCAGAACTGCTGCAGCTTCCGGAATTGCGTCTCCAGGTAGGTGGTGATCACAAATAATGAAATCTATCCCAAGGTTAGTGGCATAGCTTACCATATCCAGTGCCTTGATTCCACAATCTAATGCGATGATTAATGAAAAATCATTTTCCTTAGCAAAATCAATGCCTTCAGTGGAAATTCCATATCCTTCAGAATTCCTGTCAGGAATATAATAATCTAAGTATTTTTTCTCAACAATTTTGCTGAGATAAAGATACATCAGAGCAACTGCTGTAGTTCCATCTACATCATAATCGCCGTATACCAATATTTTTTCTCCATTTTCAATCGCATTGGCAACTCGCTCAACCGCTTTTTGCATGTCTGCCATTAAAAATGGATTATGTATATCGTTAAGGTTTGGTTTGAAAAATTCTCTCGCCTTTTGATAATTGTCAATTCCTCTTAGAACGAGAAGTTTAGATTCAAAAGTTCCAAAACCAAGTGACGAACTTAGTCCATCCACAATTTCCTCATCGGGTTCAGGCTTATAAATCCATTTTTGACTCATTTCACAAAAATAAGGAAAATAAATAGCATTCTGAAAAGATCACGAATGAAGTTTAGGCTTTATAATTGTTAAAAAATAGTTATCTTCGTGCTCCAAATTTAAATGACTATGAAAAAAATTACTCTATGCCTACTATTTCTAGGCGCCATGCATTCGGTCAATGCTCAGAAAATTAATCTCGGAAAAGCAGCCGGAATAGTTACTAACGGAGCAAAAGCTTTATCATTTACCAATGAAGATGCCATTAAATTATCCAAAGAATCAGTAGATTGGATGGATAAAAATAATCCTGTAGCCGGAGCAAAGGATCCATATACCGTAAGACTCAATAAACTCTTTGGAAAGCACAAATCTCAGGATGGTCTGAATCTTAATTATAAGGTTTATAAAGTAAAAGATATCAATGCTTTTGCTTGTGCAGACGGTAGTGTGAGAGTCTTTTCTTCTTTGATGGACATCATGACGGATAATGAATTACTGGCTGTAATTGGACACGAAATTGGACACGTTAAAAATCAGGATACAAAAGACGCGATGAAATCTGCATACCTGAAAGCAGCGGCCTTAGATGCTGCATCATCAGCTTCCGGTGTCGTAGCTACGCTTAATGACAGCCAAATCGGAAAAATGGCAAATGCATTTGTAGATGCGTCTCACAGTAAAAAACAAGAATCCGAAGCAGATACTTATTCGTATGACTTTATGAAAAATAATAAGTATGATGTCGTTGGAGCGTACACAGCATTCAAAAAGTTGGCGTTACTTTCGGAAGGAAGTACACAGACAAATTTTGAAAAGATGTTTAACTCTCATCCGGATAGTGAAAAGAGAGCTTTGGCTATTAAGAAGAAAGCAGAGAAAGACGGATTATGGAAAGACCCTGGAACGGTGAGTCTTCCTACTTCAAAATTGACAAAATAATTATTTTATTTATTGTTTAAACGAAAATACCTCAAAGCATTGCTTTGAGGTATTTTTATATAGATTTTAATAATATCTGATTAAGAATACATTTTTTCTCTTAATTCTTTTACCTTTTTATCCGCAAGGTACTCGTCATAAGTCATTTCTCTGTCGATGATTCCGCTAGGAGTCAATTCGATGATCCTGTTACAGACTGTTGAAAGCATTTCGTGGTCATGAGAAGCCAATAAAAGGTTTCCTTTGAAGTTGGATAACGAGTTGTTCAACGTTGTAATACTTTCAAGATCTAAGTGGTTCGTTGGTTCATCTAATAAAAGAACATTGGCTTTCTGAAGCATCATTCTGCTGAACATACATCTCATTTTTTCTCCTCCTGAAAGTACTTTACAAGATTTTAAAGCTTCATCACCGGAGAAAAGCATTCTCCCTAAGAATCCTCTTACAAATTCTTCGTGACGCTCTTCATCGTTTTTAGTAAATTGTCTTAGCCAATCAACCAAACTTAAATCTTCCTGGAAGAAGTTGGTATTGTCCAAAGGCATGTGAGATTGGTTGGTGGTCACTCCCCAAGCTACGGTTCCTTTATCAGCCTGAACATTTCCTGCTAAGATTTCGAAAAATTCTGTAATGGCTAAAGAGTTTTTAGAAAGTACAGCTACTTTATCTCCTTTTTTAAGATTTAAGTCGATGTTAGAGAATAGAAGTTCTCCATCTTTCGTTTTTTCCAGACCTTTTACATCTAAAATCTGATCACCTGCCTCTCTTTCCATTTCGAAAATAATTGCCGGATATCTTCTTGAAGATGGTTTAATATCATCAATATTTAATTTATCGATCATTTTCTTTCTGGCAGTAGCCTGTTTAGCCTTTGCTACGTTAGAACTGAAACGTGCAATAAAGTCCTGGAGTTCTTTTTTCTTTTCTTCAGCTTTTTTATTGGCCTGAGCTCTTTGTCTTGTTGCTAACTGAGATGCCTGATACCAGAAAGAGTAGTTACCGGTATAAAGGTTAAGTTTAGAATAGTCCAGGTCACCAATATGGGTACAAACTGTATCTAAGAAGTGACGGTCGTGAGATACTACGATTACAGTATTTTCATAATCAGCAAGGAAATCTTCTAACCAAGAAATTGTTTCAATATCAAGGTCATTGGTAGGTTCATCCAGAATCAATACATCAGGATTACCGAAAAGTGCCTGAGCCAAAAGAACTTTTACTTTGTCCTTGTTCTCAAGTTCACTCATCAATTGCCAGTGCATATCATCAGAAATACCTACATTAGAAAGCATAGTCTGTGCATCAGATTCTGCAGTCCATCCACCCATTTCGTCATAGATTACACCTAGTTCACCAGCTTTAATTCCGTCTTCGTCAGAGAAATCTTCTTTTGCGTATAACGCATCCATTTCCTCTTTTATTTCAAATAATTTTTTGTTTCCTCTCAAAACCGCTTCAAGAACAGTAAACTGATCATAGGCAAAGTGATCCTGCTCCAAAACCGACATTCTTTTTCCAGGTTCAAGAGATACATTTCCTGTCGTCGGATCCTGCTTTCCAGTTAATATTTTAAGGAATGTAGACTTTCCCGCACCGTTTGCTCCGATGATTCCGTAGCAGTTTCCTTTGGTAAACATAATATTTACCTCGTCAAAAAGAACTCTTTTCCCGAATTGTAAAGATAAGTTAGATACTGTTAACATATAGTTTTGTAAATTTGGCGCAAAAATACGAAAAGAATTTGGGTATTTTGTAATATTATAATAGTCAAGTTTTTAAATGTATCGTATTTTCTATATATTTCAATAACGAAATTTTAAAATGATGAAGATTGAAAAAACAGTTAGCATATTAAACAAAAGAGCCCGCTTTGAATACGAAATTCTTGAAGAATATGAAGCAGGAATGGTTTTGACGGGTACCGAAATAAAATCTTTGCGTTCTTCTAAAGCATCTATCACAGAATCGTTCTGTCAGTTTATTGATGGGGAATTATACATCATTAATATGATGATTGATGAGTACAAATTGGGTACTTTTTACAATCACAAAACAAAAAGGGAACGGAAATTGCTGTTGCACAAAAAAGAATTACAAAAACTTGAAAAAAAGTTAAAGGATGCCGGGAACACAATTATACCTTTAAAATTATATATCACTGATCGAGGTAAAGCAAAGGTGCTGATAGCGCTTGGTAGAGGGAAAAAACTTTACGATAAAAGAGAGGCGATAAAAGATAGAGAAAATAAACGGAACCTGGACAGAATATTAAAGAAAAGTTAAAAATCATTTGAAAAACTTTGTATATAAAGAAAAATTATATTTATTTTGCATTATCAATTATTTAATCATTTAATTCTATGAAAAATCTAAAATTAGGAATTTCAGCATTGGCGCTTACTGTCGCTTCTACTGTTTTCGCGCAGACGACCAACAATCCGTGGTTAATCGGAGTTGGTGCTCATGCAGAAAACCATGTAGCTGCAAGAAGTAGCTTCGGTAATACGTTCTCTGCTAAAAATTTAACGAAGAGTATGTTCAATATGAACAACTTCTCTATTACACCTCCACTATCTAAGTTAACAGTTGCTAGAAACATTGCAAAAGGTTTCGTTATTGACTGGCAAACTTCAGTAGGAAATGTTGAAAACAAAAGATTCAACATGGGGAAAGAGTTCTACCTAATGACAGGTCTTGGTCTTCAGGTTAAAGCTGCAGGTCTTTTATGGAACGAAGAATCTTGGTTTGATCCATATTTAAGAGTTGGTGCTAACTACTTAAGACATGACTATACTGCACTTTCTTTCCCAAGAACAAGTGTAGATGCTAATGGTAACCCAATCGAAACTGTTCAAAACGGTAAAGATGGTAACGAAAACGGTAAAGCTAACTTCTTTGCTGTATCTACAGGTGCTGGTGCTAACTTCTGGGTAACTAAAAACTTCGGTCTTGGTGTTCAGGGTGATTATGTATCAACTCCAGGTGATAAATCTTCAGTTGCTAACCACTGGCAAGCTTCTGCATCTATCTTATTCAGATTTGGAAACAGAGATAGAGATAAGGATGGTATCCTAGATAAAGATGACCTTTGTCCAGATACTCCAGGTTTACCAGAATTCCAGGGATGTCCTGATACAGACGGAGATGGTGTTCCAGATAAAGACGATCAATGTCCAGATGTAGCTGGTCCAGTTGAAAACAACGGTTGTCCTTGGCCAGATACAGATGGTGATGGTGTTATCGACAAAGATGATGCTTGTCCTACAGTAGCAGGTCCTGCTGAAAACAACGGTTGTCCTTGGCCAGATACAGACGGTGACGGTATCTTAGATAAAGATGATGCTTGTCCTACTGTTCCAGGTCTTCCAGAATACAACGGATGTCCTAAACCAGAGAAAGTAATCTCTGAAGAAGCTACAGGTGCTCTTAAAGGTATCTTGTTCAACTTCAACAAAGCTACAATCAGACCAGAATCTAATGGTAAATTAGATGATGCTGCTAAGATTATTAAGCAATCTTCAAATGGTACATTCTTAGTAACTGGTCACACAGATGCTAAAGGTGCTGCTGCTTACAACTTGAAACTTTCAAGAGAAAGAGCTGCTTCTGTAGTTGCTGCTCTTGAATCTAGAGGAGTTAACGGTAACCAATTGAAATCTACTGGTGTTGGATCAAGAGATGCTAAAGTTCCTGCTAAAGCAACTGACGCTGAAAGAATGGTTGACAGAAAAGTAGTTGTTGAAGCTGTAAACGGTGCTGCTTGGGATGCACTTAAGAAATCTGATCTAGAAGTAGTAGTGAAGAAGACTGTAGTGAAGAAAGGAAAAGCTCCAGCTAAGAAAAAAGCTCCAGCTAAAAAAAGAAAATAATTAATTTTTCTAAATAATGAATACCTCCAATTTTTTTGGAGGTATTTTTTTTTTGTTGACTTTTAGTTAATTTTGTTGAAAATTAAAAAAATAAAATGGGTAGAGCATTTGAATATAGAAAAGCTTCTAAAATGGCCAGATGGGATAAAATGGCCAAAACATTCTCTAAAATAGGTAAAGACATTGCATTAGCAGTAAAAGCCGGAGGAACAGATCCGGAATCTAATCCGGCATTGAGAAGATGCATCCAGAATGCAAAAGGTGCCAATATGCCTAAAGATAATGTAGAAAGAGCAATTAAAAAGGCAAGCGGTGCAGACGCGGAAAACTATGAGGAAGTTACTTATGAGGGATACGGACAAGGAGGAGTTGCTTTCTTTGTAGAGTGTACTACAAATAATACCACGAGAACCGTTGCCAACGTAAGAGCCGTTTTCAATAAATTTGACGGAAACCTTGGTAAGAACGGAGAGCTTGCATTTATCTTTGACAGGAAAGGAATTTTTACAATTGATTTGGCTCAAATCAAAATGGATTGGGATGACTTTGAAATGGAAATGATTGATGGGGGAGCAGAAGATGTGGAAAAAGATGAGGACGAAGTCATGATTACAACGGCTTTTGAAGATTTTGGATCTTTATCTCATAAATTGGATGACCTTGGAATTGAAGCAAAGAGTGCAGAACTTCAAAGGATTCCAAATAACACCAAAGAAGTAACGGAAGAACAATTTAAAGCCAACATGAAAATGCTTGAGCGTTTCGAAGAGGATGATGACGTTCAGAACGTTTATCATAATATGGAGATTACAGAAGAACTAATGAACTCATTGTAAAAAATAATATAGCATTCATATACAGTTAACTTTCAATTAGTTTCTTTGTATAAAACTATGAAAAGAAACGTTGAATTAGTTGTCATATCGGATGTTCATTTAGGAACTTATGGATGTAAGGCTAAAGAATTGTTAAGATATCTCAATTCCATTCAGCCCAAAACATTAGTTTTGAATGGGGATATTATTGATATCTGGCAGTTCAAAAAGTCTTACTTCCCTAAACCTCATTTGAAAGTAATCAGGAAAATACTTTCATTTGCTACTAAAAATACCGATGTTTATTACATTACCGGAAACCATGATGAAATGTTCCGTAAGTTTACAGACTTTGAGCTTGGAAAACTTAAGGTTTGTAATAAAATTTGTCTGACTATTGATCAGAAGAAAACCTGGATTTTTCACGGTGATGTTTTTGATGCCTCCGTCCAACATTCTAAATGGATTGCTAAATTAGGAGGTAAGGGATATGATCTTCTAATCATTATTAATAATGTTGTTAACTGGTTTTTGGATAAAATGGGGAAAGAAAAATATTCTTTCTCAAAGAAAATCAAAAACAATGTGAAAAAAGCAGTGAAATATATCGGTGACTTTGAGCTTACAGCTTCAGAACTTGCTATTGACAATCAATATGATTATGTAGTATGCGGGCATATTCATCAACCACAAATCCGGGAAGTGGTCAATAAAAAAGGTTCCTGTACTTATTTGAATTCCGGCGACTGGATAGAAAACCTTTCTGCTCTGGAATATAATGACAAACAATGGAATATTTTTTATTATGATGATCATAAAGATCTGTTGATAGATGATGAAACAGAAGATATCCAGGAAATGGATAATTCTGATCTTTTAAAAATCGTAACGAACTTTACCTAAATGAAAATCTTATATGCATTTCAGGGTACCGGAAACGGACATATGGCTAGAGCTCAGGAAATAATTCCTATTCTCAAAAAATATGCTTCGGTAGATACATTGATCAGTGGACATCAGTCACAATTAAAGGCTGATTTTGATATTAATTTTCAGTATAAAGGTATTTCCCTGCTTTATAATAAAACAGGAGGTTTATCCTATCGCAAAACCTTCACCGAAAACAAATTTGTGGATGCGGTGAAAACAATAAGAAATTTAGAGCTTTCACAATATGATTTAATCATCAACGATTATGAACCTTTAACAGGATGGGCCTCAAAAATAAAAAATCTACCGATGATTGAACTCAGCCATCAGGCTTCGATGAGTTTCCCCGAGACGCCAAAGCCGGAAAGCAAAGATTTTCTGGGAGAGCTGATTCTAAAATACTATGTTCCAAGTGAGAGAAAGATCGGATTTCATTTTGAAAATTATCATCCTCAAATAAAAAAGCCGGTGATCAGAAAAAAGATCAGGGAGCTTAATCCTTATAAACAGGGCTATTATCTTGTTTACTTACCAAGTTTTGCAGATGAAAATATCATCAAAGTTTTAAGAAAGATCCCGGTGCAGTGGAAGGTGTTTTCAAAATACAGCAAGGTAAGGGTGAAAGTGAAAAATGTTGAAGTTTTTCCGATTGACGAAACTCAATATCTGAAGTATTTTGAAGGTTGTGACGGTATATTGTGTAATGCCGGTTTTGAAACACCTGCAGAAGCACTTTTTATGGATAAAAAACTATATGTAATTCCTATCCACAATCAATATGAGCAGGAATGCAATGCATGTGCCTTAGATAAAATGGGAATACCAAATTCTAAAGTATTAAAGTTGCAGGAGATTATGGAGTGGGTAGCTTCAGATCATCATCTCAAAGTTGATTACCCAAATGATATTGAGGATATACTTCTGAATGAAGTTTTAATTCTTTAATAAAATATCATCCACATCATTCATTCTCATCATTACAGATCTTGCATAAGAACAATGAGGATATACCTTCCAGTTATTCTCTCTCGCAAATCTGATGGCCTCTTCCACTAAAAATTTTCCCATTCCTCTTCCTTCAAATTCTGGATGAACAAGAACAAATGAGATAATCAACTTATGATCTTCGGGAAAAATAGTATACGTAAGTCTTCCTACTTCTTTAATGTCATTATTGAGTGTAAGAACTCCGCCGTTTCCGGATTTATTATTTTCAAATTTCATGATTTAGACTTTTACTGTTAATAAAGATACAAAAATTACACCGACCGGTTGATGACGCTTATTAATTGTCTTTCCCTGTGTAATAATTATAATCTTTAATAATGACATTGATAAACTGCCTTTCCGTCATTTTGGTAGGGTCTATCTCCAGTTTTAGAATTCCTTTGATTTTATCAGAAAGTCTGCTGATAATCTGACGATCATCTACTTTCAGAGCTTTGGTGTAATTATCTTTAATAATTCTCATATCATTATCACTTAAAGCAATAACCTGAGGAAAAGAAGGAATATAGTTTTCCTGAATATTTTCCAAAATAGTATGAGAAATATTGATGTTGTTCTTTAATGAAATGACTGCTGTTCCTGACGCAATATCCCCCAGACGCTGATTGTTTTTGGATACAATCATGGAGATAAGTCCTACTAAACCTGCAAATGAAATATCAACAATTCTGAATACCCACCGGATCATGTAGTCCCCAAAACTTGCCTGATACCCGTCAATCTTTACCACTCTTATTTTCATAAGTTTTTTACCAGGTGTTTGCCCTTCCATTAAACTTTCAAGAACAAGAGGGTAGATATATATCGGAAAGGTAAGAACAATATAAATGGCCATCACAGACCATTGGTCGAGACCATTCAGTATATAACCCAGATCAAAAATATTAAAAAAGACATACAGGACTATAATCACATAAGCAACTCTGATCAGGAGATCAATGATAAATGCAAGCATTCTTTCTCCAACACCGGCAATATTAAAGCTAATATTTACATTTTGTGAAGTATTTATCGCAATTTGAGACATATTTTTTATTATTTTAGCTTTTACAATTATGAGAGAGGTTTATTTCATTAAACAAAATAAAGAAAAATGGTTGGGAATAGAACAGGTTATTGATGGGAAAATTAAAAAAAATCCTGATGACCTGTCTTCGTTATATATTAACCTGATCAATGATCTTTCTTTTGCACAGACTTACTATCCTAAAAGTAATACAACAATTTATCTGAACCATTTGTCTTCTCAGATTTTTCAGAAGATTTATAAAACAAAGAGGGTAGAAGAGAACAGGATGATCTATTTTTTCAAAACTGAGATTCCTTTATTGGTGTATCAATATCGTAGGTATCTGATGTATGCTTTTCTTTTTTTCATTTTATTTACATCAATAGGAGTTATATCTGCTATTTATGATAAAGAATTTGCCAATATTATTCTTGGAGAGGATTATGTAAATCAAACGATTGAAAATATTAAAAACAATAATGCAGTAGGGATTTACCAAAGCGGGAGTACCTGGGGAAGCACCATTGGGATTATATTTAATAATATTCAGGTAGGTGCTAAATTATATATTTATGGTATTACCGGCGGAGTGGGAACTTTATTTGCCCTTTTGTCAAATAGTGTAATGTTGGGATCTTTTCAGTATTTTTTCTATGATTATGGAGCTTTAAAGGACAGTGCCAGGGGAATATGGCTTCACGGGGTTTTTGAAATTTTTGCGATGGTGGTCGAGGCGATGTGTGGATTGATCCTGGGAGCATCTATTCTTTTCCCAAAAACATTGTCAAGATTTAATTCTTTTAAAAAAGGTTTTCAGGATTCATTTAAAATATTTTTAAGTACTGTTCCTTTCACAATTTGTGCCGGTATTATTGAAGGCTATGTTACCAGACATGCTTTGAAAATGCCTTTAATATTGAACGTAGTAATTATCATCACCTCACTTGCCATCATAGGATTTTATTATTTTGTATACCCTTATATGGTCAATAAAAAAACTAATAAACACATCAATGATACAATTTTATAAGAAAAGAGAGTTTGGAACATTTATCAGCGATAGTTTCAACTTTTTCAAATTATACGGGAAGAATTATTTTAAGAATTATATTCTGATCAATGGGCTGCTTTTGATTTTAGCTGCTGTTGTTGTCATTTTCGGATTCAGAGAGATTTTCGGACAGCTTTTAGGACCTAATATGAGTGGTGAAACCTATTATTTTGAAAAATATTTTTCAGATAATGCGGGAATGCTTGTAGTGGTTGCTGTTTTGATGTTTATCCTTTTAATGCTTATCGCTGTAATTAATTATTTGTATCCTGTTTTTTATTTAAAAAGAATTGCTCAGGGTGCAGAAAAAATAAAAACAGATGAGATTCTGGATGATTTTAAAAAGAATGCAGGCAGAATAGGAAAACTATGTCTCGGAATGGTTTTCATTGTAGCACCACTGGTCCTGTTCGTAGTAGGATTTTCCTATGTCCTGGTGCTGATCATTATCGGTTTTTTCCTGATATTGCTTCTATATCCAACAATATTCAATTGTACTACATTTTTAATGTATGATTATTTTAACTCATCCAGAGGCTTTCTGGAAAGTTTAAGTTATTCGATTCGTTCGCAGTTTTCTTATGTGAATGGAAGCGAAAAATCTCCCTATTGGAAATACTGGGCATCTTCTTTTGTAATGTTTATTATCATGTACATTGCCACATCGGTTTTTACATTGGTTCCCATGTTATTCTTTTATGGCTCAATTCTGACTTCTACGCCGGATGGTAGTTTTGAAGAAAACCCTTTTACCGGTACCATGGGAATTGCGATGTTTATTTTCTACGGAATATCAATGATTCTCTCCTTTTTCTTATCAAATCTAATGTATATTAATGCTGGTCTTATGTATTATGATAGCAGAACAGACCTTCATCAGAAAGTGGAACTTGCAGAAATAGACACGATTGGTATCAATGAATAAAATTATTTTTTTTATAATATTTCTCTTTTCTCTGGGAGCTCTGCAAGCTCAGGACGAAACTCCTGTGGATGATTATTTAACAGATTCTCTGTATACTACCGGGCATTATAGAAATATGCTGCCGGCAGATTCTGTGCTAAAGACAAATCCGGTTTCAGAAAGTATTGTGTATCCTAAAACCTTTAAAGACAATGTGCCTTCAAGGTATAAGGGAAATGAATTTGATTATTCAGAGTCCAAACCCAGAGAATCATTCTGGGCGAAGTTATTAAGGAAAATAAAAAGTGCTTTAAGAGGTATTTTCGGAGAAACTGTCTTTACCAAATCTGCAAAGCTTACGACAACACTTGTGCGTCTGTTTGCGATTATTCTTATTGGTTTTCTGTTGTATTTTGTCATCAGATATGTTCTTGGAAAAGATGGAAATTTTATTTTTGGTAAAAAGAATAGAAAATTAGATCTGAATGTAGAGGAACTACATGAGAATATCCACGAGATTAACTTTCCTGAAAGTATTGTGAAATTCGAACATGAGAAAGATTATCGTTCTGCAGTACGCTATCAGTTTCTTTTTATTCTTAAAAAATTGAGTGATAAGAAACTGATCAACTGGAATCCTGAGAAAACCAACAAAGACTATGTTGCAGAACTAAAGGCTGCTCATCTTAAAAATGAATTTTCTGATCTGTCCTATATTTTTGAGTATGTATGGTATGGAGAGTTCAATATTGAAGAACAGAGCTATCAAAAATTTAAAAATCAGTTTCAGACATTTAAACCATAATCGAACTAACCATGAATAAAACTTTCAAAATATATGCTGTAATTTTCATCATTGTGATGGTTATTCTGGCGTTGCTTGAAGTTAATAAAAAGGAAACTACAGATTGGCGTAAGACTTTTGATCGTAATGAAAAATCACCCTTTGGTCTGTTTGTTTTTAGTAATGAGGCCAAAGATCTTTTTAAAGGGAATCTGAAAAAAGTAGAACAGGCTCCTTATGAATATTATAACCAATACAAAAAAGAGCCTCACAATATTGTCCTTATTGAGAATAATATAGATAAAGAATCCTGGAAGAAAATTCTTGATCAGGTAGCAAAAGGCTCAGATGCAATGCTGATGGCAAGTAGAATGCCTAAGCAGATTTCGGATACCATTGGATATTATGACTCCGAAATTTCTTTTGAAGAAGAAAACGTTCTGAAGCTTACTGACAAAAAGTATCAGAATGATTTTATTAAACTCGATAAATTCCCTTCTGGAAGAGGATTCTCATTTATAAAGCCAGGAGTTGTTGTATTAGGAAAAACTGTTGAAAAGAAAAATGCTGATCAGGCCAATTTTATTAAGATCAAATTTGGAAAAGGGAATATCTATGCTCACAGTGAACCTCTTTTTCTTACGAATTATTATTTGCTGAAACCCGGGAATGTAAAATATGCGCAAGATGTTTTCTCATATCTCCCGGACAGAGAGACATTATGGTTTGTTGAGAATAACTCAAAGACCTCCCGGTTCTTTATGAGATTTATTTTGAGCAATCCGGCACTGAAATATGCCTGGTGGATCTTTTTAGGAGGATTGGTTTTATTTATTTTCTTTAATGCAAAAAGAAAACAGAGAATAGTTCCCGTTATAGAACCATTGCGAAATACTTCCGTAGATTTTGTAAAAAGCATTGGAAATCTGTATCTTCAGGAAGGTGATTTTCATGATATGATGGCAAAGAAAGCTCAGTATTTTCTGAATAAAGTGAGAATAGATCTGCTGATTGATACACAAGATTTAGATACAGACTTTGCCAAGAAGCTACAACTTAAGACAGGAAAACCTATGGAAATTATTAACGAAGCTATAAGCCTTATTAAAAGAGCACAAGATCCCTATGCTCAAGTAATGAAAGAAGATTTAGCGAGAATAAATAAACTTCTTGACGACATATTAAAATAAAAGAGTCCCAACAGGACGATTTAACCCAAGATAGAAGAAATTTCTATCAACAAAAAAATAGAAATTATGGAAAACACTGATAACCCAAATATAGAAAACCAAAGCGCTATCAACCTTAATAAACAAGAAGAGCAGTTTGAGTCACGAATTGATATGATTGAACTTCGTGCCAGTTTAGATAAGGTAAAATCGGAAATAGCAAAAGTAATCGTTGGGCAAGAAAGTATGATTGAACATCTTCTGGCGGCATTGCTTTCAAACGGACATGTCCTGATCGAAGGTGTACCTGGTGTTGCAAAAACGATTACAGCAAAATTGTTGGCAAAAACAATTGATGTAGGCTTTAGCAGAATTCAGTTTACCCCGGATCTTATGCCTTCGGATATTCTGGGAACCTCTATATTCAGTATGAAAAATTCTGAATTTGAATTTAAAAAGGGACCTATCTTCTCCAACTTTATACTTATTGATGAGATCAACAGATCGCCGGCAAAAACTCAGGCCGCATTATTTGAAGTGATGGAAGAAAGGCAGATTACGATGGATGGCATCCGATACATTATGGAAGAACCATTTCTGGTTGTAGCAACTCAGAATCCAATAGAACATGAGGGTACATACAGACTTCCGGAAGCTCAGCTAGACCGTTTCCTGTTTAAAATTAACGTGGGCTATCCTAATCTTGAGCAGGAAATTACAATCATTAAAAATCAGCACGAAAGCAAAAATGAAGATAAGACAGATGGTGTACATCATGTAATCACAGCACAACAATTGAAAAATTACCAGCATTTGGTAAAAGATATCATTGTGGAAGCTCAGCTGATGGAATATATTGCTAAAATTATCATCAATACCAGAGAGAATCAGTTCTTATACCTGGGAGCTTCACCAAGGGCTTCTCTAGCACTCCTCACAGCTTCAAAAGCGTTTGCCGCATTAAGAGGCAGAGACTTTGTTACTCCGGAAGATATTAAAGAAGCGAGCTATGCTGTTTTAAGACACAGAGTCATTGTTTCTCCCGAAAGAGAGATGGAAGGCCTTACTGCTGATGAAATTATCCGTCAGATTTTAGAGGGGATAGAGATTCCGAGATAGGTAGTAGATAATAGGTGGGAGGTAGAGGTAATGGAAAACCCCAATTTAATCAAAGTATACAACCAGTAACCTAATCAATGAAAAATTTATACATCAATACTCGCTTTTTCTTTATGCTCATCGGAGTGGGGATTCTGTATGTTCTTGCATTTTTCTTCCCGGTTATTATGTGGGCAGCACACTTCACGCTGCTGCTGTGCTTTTTTGCTGCAATGGTGGATTATCTGCTAATTTTTAACCAAAAAAATGCATTACAGGCTCAGAGAATATTACCGGAAAAACTTTCAAACGGAGACGAAAATTTTGTAAAAATTGACATCAAAAACAATTATAGCTTTAAAATAAGGACTAAAATTATTGATGAAATCCCGTTTCAATTTCAGAAAAGAGATTTTTTAATTGAAAAGAATATTAATAGCGGGTCCAATACTTTTTTTCAATACACCTTAGACCCGAAAGAAAGAGGTGAGTATCACTTTGGAAGCTTGAATATTTATGCATCTTCACCACTAGGCTTTGTTTCAAAAAGATTCAATTTTCAAAAAGATGTAATGTTGCCTTCTTATCCATCTTTTATTCACCTTAGAAAATATGAATTGATGGCTCTTCAGAGTGAGTTTTTGCTGGGTGGAATTAAAAAAATCAGAAAATTGGGACACACCATGGAATTTGAGCAGATCAAAGACTATGTACCTGGTGATGATATCAGAACCATCAACTGGAAAGCGACTTCCAAAACGAATCGTTTGATGGTCAATCAATTCCAGGATGAAAAATCACAACGTATTTTTATGTTGATTGACAAGGGAAGAACGATGAAAATGCCCTTCAACGGATTAAGCTTACTTGACTATTCTATTAATGCAACAATGGCATTGTCTCATATTATTTTAAGAAAAGGAGACCGTGCAGGAATGATGACCTTCTCCAAGAAAGCTGAAAATAAAATTGCAGCAGACAATAAATCAGGACAATTGAAGAAGATATCCGAGGCCCTTTACAATGTTAAAACTGATTTCTTTGAGAGTGATTTTAACCGCCTTTATCAGGATGTGAAATACTCTATTAACCAGAGAAGTTTAATTTTACTTTTTACCAACTTTGAGACACTTGATGGCCTTAATCGCCAATTGAAATATCTTCGGGGAATTGCTAAAAACCATTTACTGGTAGTTGTATTTTTTAAAAATTCAGAATTGCAGACGCTTGTGAATAAGAATCCTGAAAATATGCAGGAGATCTATGACGAGATTGTGGCCGAAAAATTTGAGTTTGAAAAGAAACTGATCATTCAGGAACTTCGTAAATATGGAATTTATACCGTGTACACCCTTCCCGAGAATTTGAATATTGATGTTATCAATAAATATTTAGAGATCAAAGCGAGAGGAATTTTATAATTTTGTAATTAAGAAATAAGCAACAATGAAAATAACACTTAACAGGATAAACGACGACTTTTTATTTGAATGCACCAATTCTCAGGGAAATTCTATTCTTTTAGATAATACTTCCCAGCCAGGAGCAAAAGGTGTTTCTCCAATGGAAAGTGTTTTAATGGCAGTAGCAGGATGCAGCGGAATCGATGTCGTTTCAATTTTAAAAAAGCAGCGTCAGGAAATTACAAGTTTCCAGGCAGAGGTAGAAGGAGAGAGGATTCCTGTAGATGATGCAAAGCCTTTTAAATCTATTAATGTGAAATTCCTTTTAGAAGGAGAAATTGATCCTAAAAAAGCTCAGAAGGCTGCTCAATTATCTTTTGAAAAATATTGTTCAGTATCCAAAACTTTAGAACCTAATGTAGAAATCGGGTATGAAGTATTTGTGAATGGAGAAAAAATTTAAAATTATAGTGAGGCTTTCAAGCCTCATTTTTTTTTGCTACGAATGCATGTTTTTTTAAATAATCATTATGTACAAAAAAAGAAAACCGGATGAAGCATCCGGTTTTTATGATTAATTACCGACTATTCATTGCTCATTAGAAGGTAAGTCTTGGTTTTATCAGTTTCGCCACTGTGGCAGTCCATCCCGTTTGATGAGAAGCTCCCACACCTCGACCGTTATCTCCATGAAAATATTCAAAGAAAGTGATATAGTCTTTAAAGTGTTCATCATAATTAAACTTTGGATTTCCTCCGTTAAAAGCCCGTTGTCCATTTTCATCCTTTAAAAATATTGAACAAAGCCTTTTACTGATATTTTGGGCAACTTCATCAAGGTTCCTTTTATCACCACTTCCCGTGGGAAGCTCTACTTTGAGACTATTCCCATAATAATAATGAAAACGTTGTAAGCTTTCTACAATAAGAAAGTTGATCGGGAACCAAATAGGCCCCCGCCAGTTGCTGTTTCCGCCAAACATCCGGCTATCACTTTCGGCAGGGGTGTAATACACCATATTTTCCTTTCCGTGAGCAGAGAAAACAAATGGATTTTCTTCGTAAACTTTAGACATTGCCCGGATTCCATAAGAACTTAAAAATTCTTTTTCATCAAGCATTCTTGATAAAACCTTCGTCAATCTGTTTTTACGAAGAATACTCATCAGGTGCTTTCTGCCTTGTCCTTCTTCATCCCAATGAGAAACCAATTTGGTAAGTTCAGGCTTATTTTTTAAAATCCATTCCATTCTGCTTCTGAAATTGGGCATCTTTTCCAGTAATCGGTGATCAACAATTTCCACTGCAAACAAAGGAATCAGTCCGACAATACTTCTTAATCTTAAAGAAACACTGTCTCCGTTTTCCAGCTGTAGTACGTCATAGAAGAATCCATCTTCCTCATTCCATAAACCTTTGGTCCCTTCACCAAGATTTTCCATGGCTTCAGCAATGTAAAGATAATGTTCAAAAAATTTGATTGCCATATCTTCATATACCTGATAATATTGAGCCAGTTCCATAGCGATTCGCATCATGTTCAGAGCATACATGGCCATCCAGCTGGTACCATCGGCTTGTTCCAGATGCTCGCCATTTTTTAAAACCATATTTCGGTCAAAAGCTCCGATATTATCCAATCCAAGGAATCCTCCTCCGAAAATATTTTTGCCATTTTTATCTTTTCGGTTGACCCACCAGGTGAAATTCAGCAGAAGTTTCTGGAAGACTTTTTCAAGGAACAGAAGATCGGGTTTGCCATTATTCTTTTCATCAATTTTAAAAACCCGGAAGCAGGACCATGCATGTACCGGTGGGTTTACGTCACTCATATTCCATTCATACGCGGGAAGTTGGCCGTTTGGATGCATATACCATTCCTTGGTCAGCAATAAAAGTTGGCCTTTAGCAAATTCTGCATCAATAATAGAAAGAGGCACACAATGGAATGCAAGATCCCAGGTGGCATACCATGGATATTCCCATTTATCGGGCATCGAAATAATATCTTTATTATGAAGGTGATTCCACTCAGTATTCCGAACATATTCGTTAAAATTTCTTGGAGCCTCAAAATTGGGATCACCCTTCAGCCATTTTCCAATATTATAGTGATAAAACTGCTTGTTCCAGAGTAGTCCGGCAAAAGCTTGTCTCTGAACATTCTTTTCATCCTCATTGATAGGATCGTTTTGAACGTCCTTATAAAATTCTTCTGCCTCTGCAATTCTCGTATTGAATATATCGTCAAAATGATCAAAAGGATCCTCAGTTTCGTTAGGACATAACCTGAACTCAAAAACCTTGCATTGCCCTGCCCCAATCATCTCATCAATAAGAAACGAAGCTTTGGAACCTCTTTTTTCAGGATTAATGGAGTCACTACCATGATGGATAATAAAATCATTGATTCCATCCTTAAAATAATTATTTTCAGTGGGCGGAATCCCGTAAAGTTTAGATGTATTTGTCTCGTTATCGCAGAATACACTTTGTACATTCGTATTTTTTGAATAAAACTTCTTGATAGAGATACTATCATGCATAATGTCAATACATCCGTTATGAGAGGCATGCAGCTGGCCTTTATAAGTATTGTAGCCCCATTTCCAGTTGTTTCTGAACCAGGCAGTAGGAATGACAACAATAGGAGCATCATACTGACTCCTGTTGCAGACTGTTACTCTGGCCAGAATATCGTTATGATCAACCTTACAATACTCAATGAAAATATCGAAATACTCATCATTATCAAAAATCCCGGTATCAAAAATCTCATACTCTGGTTCCTGTTTGCTCCGCCTTCCGTTTTCATCAACAAGATCATCATAAGGAAACGCATTGATGGGGTATTTATACACCATTTTCATATAGCTGTGTGTAGGTGTATTATCGAGATAATAAAAAATTTCCTTGATATCTTCACCATGATTTCCCTGAGGATTGCTTAATCCGAAGAACCGCTCCTTAACAATTTTATCTTTCTTATTCCAAAATGAAAAAGCAAAACAGAAAAGCTGTTTTACGTCTGAAATACCTGCAATACCTTCTTCACCCCAGCGATAAGCATAGCTCTCCGCATTATTATGATTGGTATAGTTCCAGGCATTTCCGTTCGGGCTATAGTCTTCACGTACATTTCCCCATTGCCGGTTGCTTACATAAGGTCCCCAGTTTTTCCATTTGGTATCTTGTAATCTTTCTTTTTCGGCGGTCATATCTCATCATTTTTCCATACGAAGTTAGTTTTTTTGTAAAGTAATTCCAATTTTTTTCATCTGAATATTTATTAATATACCCCTGAAACCCTTGTGTTTAAGCCAGATTTCAAATATTAAATTAATTTTTTTTTGAAATTAAAAGAAAAGAACTACCTTTGCATCATTCGTTCATTCAAATATTGAAAATGTTATCAAGAAAGGTTGAGGGATTAGACCCTATGAAACCTTAGCAACCCTTTGCGCAAGCAAAGAAGGTGCTACGTTCTACCAAAATTATTTTGGACAGATAACTCACTGAAGTTCTTTTCAGCCATTTCCTGTGGCATTTTCAATTGTATTAAAATAATAGAATTGAAAACAGAACTAAACTATATTAATCTTTCGTATCAAACCAATTCCAAGAAGGAATATCATATCCCGTTGAGCTATCAGCTGTTCGGGAAAGAGCTGTTTACCGCACCCATTATTGTGATCAATCATGCCTTAACCGGAAACTCAGACGTTTCAGGAGAAAAAGGATGGTGGAAACAGCTGATTGGGGAAAATCAGGTCATCGATACGAAAAAGTACACTGTTCTGTGTTTCAATATTCCCGGAAACGGTTACGATAATTTTTTAGTTGAAGACTATGAAGACTTTACTCCCTCAGATATTGCCACCCTGTTTCTGAAAGGACTTGAAGCTTTACACATCAAAAATGTACATGCCATTATCGGAGGCTCACTCGGAGGAGGAATTGCCTGGGAAATGCTGGCCAAGAAACCTGCACTGGCAGAAATATTTATTCCCATAGCCTGTGATCACAGAACCCATGACTGGCTTCATGCACAATGTCTGGTTCAGAAATTTCTATTGAATTCTGAAGACAAACCATTACAAAAAGCACGAATTCATGCTATGCTGTGTTATAGAACTCCGCAGTCACTCAATGACAGATTTCAAAATATATACAATCAGGAAAAACAACGCCTGGCATCAGAAGACTGGTTGGTTTATCATGGAAATGCATTAAACGATAGATTTAGTTTAAAAGCATATAAAATGATGAATCATCTGTTGATGAACATTAACACCGAAGAATCTGCTATGGAGAAAATACAGGCACGAATGCACATGATCTCCGTTGATACAGATTTATTCTTTCCGGCTTCTGAAATCCGAATGTGCTTTGAAAACCTGCAGAAAAAAAAGGATAATGTTTCTTATCACGAGATCCAATCTATACACGGGCATGATGCCTTCCTAATGGAATATCAACAATTAAATAATATCATAAAAAACATTTTATAAAGTAATGAAAAATGCTAACGAAATAAAATTTTTGAAGAACAGATCAATCGTCAAATTTGAAGGAGAAGATTTTTTAGGAGAAATCGGAATTGACGGAAGAATTTTTAAAGCGCTTACTTTAGCGCGTATCAGTGTAGGAGTAATCTCTCAGCAAGCTATAGAAAACGGAATCTCTATATTGGTCCAGGAAAATGATGCAGAAAAAGCTGTAGCTTGTCTTATTGATGAATTTGAAGAAGAAAGAAAATCAGGAAAAGTATCTCAGATATATAGTATCAACAATGTTTCTGTTATTGGATTTGTAGCAGAAGATTTCAATAAAGTATTTGCCGAACTGGCAAGAAATAACGTTTTCCCATTGCTTTTAAATCAGGTGGCAGGAGAGAACAGAGTAAATATCGTCGTGACTTCTTCACAGGATGAAAAAACAAAAAATATCATTGAATCCGAAATTTTCAAAAAACCAAAGACCGTTCATCTGGCAATCATTGGCCATGGAAATGTTGGGAAAACATTAATACAGCAGGTACTTGAATCATCAGAAGAAATTAAAAGACGAAAAAAAATAGATCTTAAAGTTGTTGCTGTAGCCAATTCAAAGAAGATAGCATTCAACAAAAAAGGATTTGATGCCAATTGGGGGGATGAGGTTTTAACCGCAGAACATCCGTCAAATGTTCAGGAACTGATTAACTTTTCAAATGAAAATCAATTAGAAAACCTGATTGTTGTGGATAACACGGCAAGCAAAGACTTTGTAAAAAATTACCATGCTTTGGCAGAAAACGGATTCGATCTGGTTTCTTCGAACAAAATTTTCAATACGTTGCCTATTGAAGAATACCGTAAACTAAGATATACGTTGAGTAAAAATAACAGACGTTATCTATATGAAACCAATGTAGGAGCAGGGTTGCCACTAATTGATACAATCAAATTATTACACCTTTCAGGAGAAAATATCACAAGAATCAAAGGAGTGTTCTCCGGAACATTAAGCTATGTATTCAACAATTTTTCTTTAAGAAACGATAAATTCTCAACCATCATCAACGAAGCTCTTGAAAAAGGATATACAGAACCTGATCCGAGAGAAGACCTTTCTGGTAATGACGTAGCGAGAAAATTATTGATTCTGGCAAGAGAACTGGACCTGATCAATGAATTCGATGATATAAAAATTCAGAATCTGGTTCCGGAAAGCCTATCATCTGTTTCAAAACCAGAATTCCTTTCCAGACTTGAAGAATTAGACGGAGAATACCAAAAAATCAAAGAAAGTCAGGAACCAGGCCATGTGTTGAGATATGTTGGAGATTTACATGGAGATCTGCAGAAAGACAAAGGAGAATTGGATGTAAAACTGATCTCTGTTCCTGCCACTTCCGCATTAGGTCAACTAAAAGGTTCAGACTCAATCTTTGAAATCTATACAGAAAGCTACGGCGAAAACCCGATTGTCATCATGGGAGCCGGGGCCGGAGCTCAGGTAACTGCAAGAGGAGTATTCGGTGACATTTTAAGAGTAAGTGAAACAAAATAATTGTAGAAACAATCCCGAAGGGATGATTTAACCAAAGATAGAATGCAATTCTATCAAATTAAAACTATATGGAAAATTTCGAAACATCAGCAATAAGAACCCAGACTGAAAGATCTCAGTTTGACGAGCACTCTACACCATTATACCTTACGTCCAGTTTTATTTTTCAGGATGCTGAGGATATGAGAGCAAGCTTTGCCGAGGAGAAGCCTAAAAACCTGTACAGCCGATTCTCAAACCCTAACGTAACTGAATTTACTGAGAAAATCGCAAAAATGGAAGGCGCAGAAGCTGGATATGCATTTGCAACAGGAATGGCTGCGATCTACTCAACATTTGCAGCATTATTAAATGCTGGAGATCATATCGTAAGCTGCCAGTCAGTTTTTGGTTCTACCCATACTTTGTTTACCAAGTATTTCCCGAAATGGAATATTGAAACCACTTACTTCAAAGCTGAAGATGCTGAGAATGTAGAACAATATATAAAACCACATACAAAGATCTTGTATCTTGAAACTCCCACCAATCCAGCGATTGAAATCCTGGATCTTGAGTTTTTTGGAAAGATTGCTAAAAAACATAACCTTATTTTTATTGTAGATAACTGTTTCGCAACGCCTTATCTGCAGCAGCCTATCAAATATGGTGCAGATGTTGTTGTACATTCTGCAACGAAGCTGATTGACGGACAGGGAAGAGTATTAGGAGGAATTGCAGTAGGAAAAGAAGACCTGATCAGAGAAATCTATCTTTTCGCAAGAAATACTGGACCTGCATTATCTCCTTTCAATGCGTGGGTGTTGTCAAAAAGTCTGGAAACTTTAGCCATCCGTGTTGAAAAACATTGTGAGAATGCATTGAAAGTAGCTGAGTTTCTGGAAAATCATCCTAACGTGGAATTGGTAAAATATCCATTCCTGAAATCCCATCCAAGTTATGAAGTCGCTAAAAAACAGATGAAGTTGGGAGGGAATATCGTTGCTTTTGAAATTAAAGGGGGCATCGAAGGCGGAAGAAGCTTTTTAGATAAGATACAAATGTGCTCGCTTTCTGCCAACTTAGGTGATACAAGAACGATCGTAACCCATCCCGCATCAACGACCCATTCAAAACTGTCGGATGAAGAAAGAAATGAAGTAGGTATTACAGCAGGATTGGTTCGTTGTTCAGTAGGGCTGGAAGATGTAGACGATATCATTGCAGATCTGAAACAAGCATTAGATTAATCCATCAAGCCCTAAAGGAGCGATTTAACCTAAGATAGGATGTAGTCCTGTCACTTACCCGCATAAGAGCTATGACAAATATAGAATCACTAAACAAAGCACTCAAAGAACGCATCCTCGTCCTGGACGGAGCGATGGGAACCATGCTTCAGCGCTACAAGTTTGAAGAAGAAGATTATCGTGGAGAACGATTCAAAGACTGGGAATACCCGGTAAAAGGAAACAATGATTTGCTTTCCCTTACACAACCTCAGGCAATAGAGGAAGTCCACAAAAAATATCTGGAAGCAGGAGCTGATATTATTGAAACCAATACATTCTCCGGAACTACCATTGCGATGGCAGATTACCATATGGAAGATTTGGTTTATGAGCTGAACTATGAATCTGCAAAGATTGCCAGAAAAGCCTGTGATGAATATACTGCCAAAAATCCGGATAAACCAAGATTTGTAGCAGGATCTATCGGACCTACCAATAGAACCGCAAGTTTAAGTCCTGATGTGAATGATCCCGGATACAGAGCCATTACTTTTGAAGAGCTAAGAGTGGCCTACAAGCAACAGTGTGAGGCTTTGTTGGATGGAGGCTCAGATATCCTTTTGGTGGAAACCATCTTTGATACATTAAATGCCAAAGCAGCTTTATTTGCTATTGATGAATTGCAGGATGAAAGAGGAATTAAAATTCCGATCATGGTTTCGGGAACAATCACCGATGCATCCGGAAGAACATTGAGTGGTCAAACAGCGGAAGCTTTCCTGATCTCAGTTTCTCACCTGAATTTATTGAGCGTTGGATTCAACTGTGCATTGGGAGCAGATCAGCTAACTCCGTATCTTGAAACATTGGCTCATAATTCAGAGTTCTACGTTTCAGCTTATCCGAATGCAGGTTTGCCTAACGCTTTCGGGAAATATGATGAGACTCCTGATGATATGGCAAGACAGATCAAAGAATATGTAGAAAAAGGATTGATCAACATTATCGGAGGATGTTGCGGAACAACACCGGAACATATTAAAGCAATTGCTGATCTGGTAGAAAAGTATCAGCCAAGAAAATTGAGGGAATTTGTATGATTTGATAGATTTTTTTAATTAAAATCAAGAATGAGGGCTGGTCTATAAATCTTAACTTTAAGTAAACCACAAAATTTAATGTAATGGAAAAGCCTAGTTACCTTAAAGATTCAGACGATGCCAAACTGTTTAATGAATTAAGAAAGAAAGTGAACCGGCGAATAGAAACCATTCCTGAGAATAGGGATATTTATATTAAGATCAAGGCAGTTCTGCTGCCATTGATCTACGTGGGTTTATATCTTTTTGCACTCTTTCATGCCGAGAAACATTGGATATATTTATTGAGTTTTGTATTGATGGGGATTTCTTTGGTTTTAATTTATTTAAACTTAATTCATGAAGCAGCCCATAATAATATCTATAAAAATAAAAGTCTGAATACTGCAGTCCTCCATATTTTTGATTTTATAGGAGCCAATTCCTATATCTGGAAAAAAAGACATATTGCAAGCCATCATGCTTACCCTAATGTAGACGGATGGGATACGGATATCGAACAAAGTGGGTTACTTTTAATTGTTCCGTGGATCAAAGCTAAAGGAGTGCAGAAATATCAGGATAAGTTTTTCTTTTTAGTTTATCCATTGTATTTGTTCAACTGGATGTTTATAAGAGACTTTAGAGACTTTTTTGATAAAGAAAGGGTGATTTTAAAAACGCAGGGAAAAATACCTGTTATTGAAAAAGTAAAAATGGTGAGTTATAAACTGTTCTACTTCTTTTATCAGATAGTGCTTCCTGTTGTGTTCTTTAAAGTATCGGTAGGTTGGGCTTTAGGAGCATGGTTTTTACAGGTGATTTCAGCAAGTATTTTTGCATTGTTTGTTTTGCTGCCTTTGCATCCACTTCCTGATAATGCTTTTCCCAAATTAAATAAAGATAACGGTCTGCCATTTAGCTGGCTTCGTCACCAGTTTGAAGTGACCAATGATTTAAAAGAAAATAACTGGCTGGTAAGAAATGTGTTGGGGAATTTTAATTTTCATGTGGCTCATCACCTCTTTCCGAACTACAGTTATATGTATTACAATGAGATCACAGAGGAAATAGAAGATTTTGCCAGAGAGCATGATTTAGGTTATAAAAGATTTCCCCTGATTACAGCTTTAAGTAAGCATAGAGATTTATTAAGGCAAAATGCAAATAATGCCTATTATATTTTAGAAGAATAAGGTTAATGAAATATTTAAGATTATCGGGCCTTGAGCCTCTTATCATAACGCCGGAGAGTAATTTCATCAATGTTGGTGAAAGGACGAATGTTGCCGGTTCCAAAAAATTTTTAAGACTGATCAAAGAAGAGAAATTCTCTGAAGCATTAGATATTGCCCGTCATCAGGTAGAAGGAGGAGCTCAGATTCTGGATGTTAACTTTGATGATGGACTGATCGATGGGAAAGCATCGATGATCAAATTCCTGAACCTAATTGCTTCCGAACCGGATATTGCAAGAATTCCAATCATGGTGGATTCTTCCAAATGGGAAATTTTAGAAGCTGGCTTACAGGTAGCACAAGGTAAGTGTGTGGTCAATTCTATCAGCTTAAAAGAAGGTGAACAAGAATTTATCAACCATGCAAAAGCGATTAAAAGATATGGAGCCGCAGTTATTGTCATGGCATTTGATGAGGTAGGACAGGCAGATAGTTTTGAACGAAGAATTGAAATTTCAAAAAGATCTTATGACATTCTTGTCAACCAACTGGGTTTTCCGGCAGAAGATATCATTTTCGACTTGAATATTTTCCCGGTAGCTACGGGAATGGATGAGCACAGAAGAAATGCCATCGATTTTATTGAAGCCACACGCTGGGTAAGACAAAATCTCCCTTATGCTTCCGTGAGTGGGGGAGTGAGTAATGTTTCCTTCTCTTTCCGAGGAAATGATACAGTAAGAGAGGCTATGCATTCGGTATTCCTTTACCATGCTATTCAGGCCGGGATGAATATTGGAATTGTAAACCCGGCGATGCTGGAAGTTTATGATGAAATCAATAAGGAACTTCTGGAACTGGTAGAAGATGTAATCCTGGATAAAAGAGAAGATGCTACAGAAAGGCTTCTTGACTATTCAGAAAAACATAAATCGGTCAAAAAAGAAAAGACCGAAGACTTAGAATGGAGAAATAATCCATTACAGGAAAGAATTACCTATGCTTTGGTAAAAGGTATTGACCGGTTCATTGAAGAAGATGTAGAAGAAGCAAGACAATTGGCTGAAAGACCACTGCATGTCATTGAAGTGAATCTGATGACAGGAATGGGAGTCGTAGGAGACCTATTCGGAAGCGGAAAAATGTTCCTGCCTCAGGTTGTGAAATCAGCAAGGGTAATGAAAAAAGCCGTAGCTTATTTGCAACCATTTATTGAAGCAGAAAAAGACGGATCAAGACCAGCGAACGGAAAAATCTTAATGGCTACTGTCAAAGGTGATGTTCACGATATCGGCAAAAATATTGTGAGTGTTGTGCTTGGCTGTAATAATTATGAAATTGTCGATCTTGGAGTGATGGTTCCGGCAGAAAAGATTATCCAGACTGCTATTGAAGAAAAAGTTGATGTCATAGGATTAAGTGGTTTGATTACTCCAAGTCTGGATGAAATGGTATACATCGCATCAGAATTAGAAAGACAAAACCTGGACTTTCCTTTATTGATTGGTGGTGCCACAACTTCAAAGGCACATACCGCAGTAAAAATAGATTTAAAATATAAAAATGCAGTCGTTCACGTTAATGATGCTTCCAGAGCCGTTAACGTCGTAAGCTCATTATTGGGAGACCGAAACAAAGAATATGTTTCGGATCTGAAGAACGACTATTCCGATTTCAGAGAAAAGTTCCTGAACAGACAGGTAGACAAAGATTATGTTTCCATCGAAGAGGCAAGGGAAAATCATTTTACTATTGATTGGGAGAATGAAGAAATTTTTACCCCGAATAATCTGGGAATAACTGTTATTGAAAATCAGGATCTGCGCGAGCTACTTCCTTTCATAGACTGGTCCCCGTTTTTCAGAAGTTGGGACCTTCATGGCAAATACCCGAATATCTTGGAAGATGAGGTGGTGGGTACTCAAGCTAAAGAACTATTCAAAGATGCTCAGGTAATATTAAATAAAATTCTGGATGAAAAATTGTTAACAGCAAAAGCCATCTTTGGAATCTTCAGAGCCAATTCCAATGAAACCGATGATATTTTGATTCTTGATGAAAATAATAACGAACAAGCTAAATTTTTAACCCTAAGGCAGCAGGCTCAACGATCAAAAGGAAAAGAATATCTGGCATTAAGCGATTTTATTGCACCTCAAAGCTCAGGAAAAACCGATTACATGGGAGCATTTTGTGTATCAACAGGTTTCGGAACAGATGAGCTGTCGGCAGAGTATGAAAAAGCCAATGATGATTATAACTCTATCATGGTAAAAGCTCTGGCAGATCGTTTTGCCGAAGCCTATGCTGAATTTTTACATAAAAAAGTAAGAACCGAATACTGGGGGTATGCCAACCAGGAAAACTTAAGCAATGAAGAATTGATTGCCGAAAAATATAAGGGAATACGTCCGGCACCAGGATATCCGGCTTGTCCTGATCATTTAGAAAAGAAAACCATCTGGGATCTTTTAAAAGTAGAAGAGAATACAGGTGTTTTCCTTACGGAGAGTCTGGCCATGTTCCCGACAGCTTCTGTTTCCGGATATTATTTCGGAAGCCCACATGCCAAATATTTTGGCTTAGGAAAAATTACGGATGACCAGCTTAAAGACTATGCCGACAGAAGAAGTTGTAGCATTCAGGAAGCTAGAAAATGGTTGTCACCCAACTTAGCAGATTAAAATTAGACATGAAGATAACTGAACACATTAAAAATGCAAATGGAAAAACCTTATTTTCCTTAGAAGTGGTTCCGCCACAAAAGGGAATAGGTATTGAGGATCTTTATACCAATATAGATCCTTTAATGGAGTTTAAACCTCCGTTCATTGATGTTACCACTTCTAGAGAAGAATATATCTATCTGGATAAAGGAAATGGACTGATGGAGCGTAGAATCACAAGAATGCGCCCGGGCACATTGGGAATTTGTGCCGCTATTCAACATAAATATAATGTAGACACTGTCCCCCACTTGCTTTGTGGTGGTTTTACAAAAGAAGAAACAGAATATCTTTTAGTAGACTGTATGTATCTTGGGATAGAAAACATAATGGCACTCAGAGGCGATGCGATGAAAGGCCACCAGTATTTTGAACCTACACAGGGCGGTCATGCCAGTGCCATGGATCTTGTAAATCAAATCAATGATTTAGGAAGAGGAAAATACCTGCACAATGAAGATCAGGCGTGTGATGAGTTAAATAAATTTTGCATAGGCGTTGCAGGTTATCCCGAGAAACACATGGAAGCTCCTTCCATGAATTATGATTTGAAATGGCTAAAACAGAAAGTAGATGCCGGGGCAGACTATATCGTTACGCAGATGTTTTTTGATAACAAAAAATATATTGAATTTGTACAAAAGGCCAGAGAAATGGGGATCACCGTTCCCATTATTCCGGGAATTAAGCCCATCGCAACAAAAAGACATTTAAAACTGCTGCCACAAGTATTTAAGATTGATCTGCCGGAAGAATTGATCGTTGAGGTAGAAAATGCAAAAAATAATGAAGCAGTGAAACAAATCGGAATAGAATGGGCCATCGCTCAATGCAAAGAGCTTTTGGATTTCGGAGTTCCCGTATTGCATTTCTACTCCATGGGGAAAAGTGATAATATTAAAAAAGTAGCCGGCGAGCTATTCTAATATAAGTACCAAAAATGAAGGAAACCCTGCTACAACGTAGCAGGGTTTTATTGTTATATTAAATAAGAGTCTAAACTCTGTATTTATGATTTACCATTTAGGAAATTAACCAGCTTTGTAAGGTCATCCTGTTTGTTAAATTTAACCCTATTTGATTTAAAATAACCTTCCAGTTGATCCTTTTTTCCGGAAAGCCCATCGATAACTTCTTTTGAACTTTTAGGGTTTTTGATAAATCCGTCCGGAGTTTTGATATAGTATATCGGACTTAGATTTTTGAAAGAAGGTGGAGTACTGGTAGAATAAGCATTATCTGCTTTCTCACCATTCATAAAGGTCGTTTTGATCTTTTTATATAATCCGTACTCTCCGGTTACAATTTCAAAAAAATATCCGGAAAGATCATCACCTGTATCCAGTCTTACTAAAGTATCTTTACTATCTAAGAAAGTGATTTTAGGAAATGTATCGCTTTTAGGAAGTACATATACTTTATCATCTTTTTTCTTAAATTCTATTTCATCAAGATACGTGTTATATCTTGCCGGAGCGGGTTCTGTAACCCCCTGAAATCTTGTAGGCGTAAAGTCTTTTTTATAATAAGGATCACCCTGAATGTCGCTATATGCTATAGTTCTTGCTCCGGGAGCGCTAGGTTGGTTCATGTACATTTCACCTCTTTGATTCAAGACACCTCCATTAACAGGTGAAAATGGATCCATCAGCCTGTTGGACAATATATTGTCACTATTAGGAATCTCATCCATACGAAGAATTTGAGCGTAGCTTGCAGCTGAAAACATCAGTATAGCTAAGAAAAACGTTTTTTTCATATTATTAGAATTTTAGGGCAATTTACAAATAATACTAACGTAATAAGTTGATTTTGTGCTATAATTTTAATGAAAATTAAGTTTTATAAAGAAGGATGTCTCAAAAATTCTTTCTTTCTATCAAAAAGATATCGGTAAGTAGCAAGTTTCCTTGTTACGGTTGTGTCAAGAGCTTCTGCGATCTTAATCATTTTTGGATTAAAATCACCAATCCATTGAAGCTCTGTAGTAGTAAAATCCGTATGTTTTCTCAAATGCTGTGTACCCTCCCAGATCATATATCCGTCAATCCCTTTCTTTTGCCATTCCGGAACCACTCCAAAAACAAGCCCTACCATTTTTTCATTCTTCTTAAATCTTTTTAATACTAAGAATTTGAGTTTTTCAAAAAGACCAAATTTTCCATCCAAATATTTAAACCATTGGTTCAGATCCGGAAGATTGATCCACATCGCAATAGGTTTTTCATTTTCATAGACAAACCAGGAAATATGTTCATTGATGATAGGTTTCATCGTATGAAACATTTTCAGAACTTTGGTTTCATCCAGTTGTTTTCCTTCCCCATGAGATGCCCAGGCCTTATTATAAACCTCGGTAAAATCTTTTGCAAACTTTTTCAGATTGTTCTTTTTCAATGGTTGAGCAGAAATGGCGGGATTTCTCCTGTTTTTTTCATGGGCAATCCTGAAAATACGTGACACTTCTGCAAAAACAGGTCTGGTAAAACAAAGCTGCTCAAAATAAATCTGAAACCCATAATTTTCAAAAAGCTCTTTATAATAAGGAAGATTATAGTTCATTCCAAATAAAGGTTCAATGAAACCTTCAATCAAAAGTCCCCAAAACTTATCACGCTCCCCAAAATTGATAGGCCCATCCATTGCTTCCATGTTCCTTTCCAGAAGCCAGCTTTTACAATGATCAAAAATAAAATTAGCCGTTTCCTGATCATGAATACAGTCAAAAAAACCAATTCCTCCGGTGGGTTGGTTCTGCTTATAATGACTATTGACAAAAACAGCAACTTTACCTACCGTTTTATGATTCCTTTTAAATAAAAATCTTGCACACTCACCATCCTTAAAAAAACGGTTTTTTTGAGGATCAAAAATTTCTTCAATATGTTTATTTAAAGGGCGTATATAATTTTTGTCGTTTTGATACAGCTGTACCGGAAATTCCAGAAATTCCTCTTTTTGTTTTTCGTTTTGTACTTCTTCGACAATAATCATAGGTTGTTTAATCAGACTGGGTTATAAAAGATAATATTTTTCATTTAATTTTAAAATAGATGATTAAATATTATCCGTATTTTTGCTGCAAATTAAATAAAAATGGTTGATTTTACCGATAACGACGATGATATTTTCACAGGAAAAGAACATACGCCAATAAGAGATGATGCTTTTGATAAATCGCCACAGGAAAAGATAGAGAAAATCACTGAGCTGTTTGGAGAAATCATGGAAACATTGGGACTGGATATGACAGATGATTCTTTAAAGGATTCTCCGAAACGTGTTGCCAAAATGTACGTGAATGAAATTTTTGGAGGACTTCTTCCGGAAAACAAACCGGGAATCTCAACTTTTTCCAATAAATATAAATACCGTCAGATGTTGGTGGAAAAAGATATCACAGTCTATTCTTTCTGTGAACATCACTTTTTGCCAATTATCGGAAGAGCACACGTGGCATATATTTCAAACGGAGAAGTAATCGGTCTTTCAAAAATTAACAGAATTGTGGATTATTATGCAAAAAGACCACAGGTGCAGGAAAGACTGACAATGCAGATTGTAGAAGCTCTGAAAGAAGCTTTAGGAACAAAAAATGTAGCGTGTATCATCGATGCAAAGCACCTTTGTGTCAACTGCAGAGGAATTAAAGATACAGCAAGTTCTACGATTACAGCTGAATTAAGTGGAATCTTCAGAACAAACCCAATCACAAGACAAGAGTTCTTACATTATGTAGGAAGCCATGCAAAACTTGACTGATAATGAACTACCAGATTCTTAAAAATATTATTGATGAAGAACTTCAGAGATTTCAAAAGATTTCTGAAGAGGAGTGGAGTTATAAAGCAACTCCTGAAAAATGGTCTAAAAAAGAAATTTTAGGACATCTTTGTGATAGTGCTTTTACCAATATCCGCAGATTTGTAGTTACACAATACAAAGAGAATGAAAATATCGTATATGATCAGAACGCCTGGGTAAAAGCTCAGAACTATCAAAATATTCCAACTACTGATTTAATCAATCTTTGGAAAGCTTTGAATTATCAGGTTGTTCATATTGTAGAAAATATTCCTGATGAAGCGCTAAAAAGAATCTGCGATACAACCAAAACAGAACCTCAGAAGTTCACGTTGGAATTTATTATCAATGATTATGTAGATCATTTGCAACACCATTTAGAATCAATTTAAACTTAAACAAATAAAATACAGGAGGCAGCATCATTTTGATGCTGTTTGCTTATGAATAGGAAACTAATAAATATGGAAAGAATTTTTAAATACTTTTGGGTTGTTACATGTTTGGCTTTATATGTCAGCTGTAGTTCTGATGAAGAAGCAGGGAACGAAAAAACTCCTTTAAAATATATAAAAACGGTTTACAATAAATTAGATTATTCCGAGAAATGGACCTATGATAATAAAAACCATGTCATTAAAATTGTGAGATCTAACGATACTACTTCATCCTATGAATATAATAATGATGGAGAATTAGTAAAAGCAGTTACTTACTATAGTTCTGAGCCGAATATTAAGACAGACGAATTTAGATTGGAATATCAACCGAACAAGGTTATAGTTAATATTAAAAGATTTTATCCGGGAAACCATACAATAAGTCGTAAAGAATATATTCTTGATCATAAGGGAAAACCAATTAAAATGTCAGAGTCTGAGAGTTATCATTATATTTACAATCGGGCTGACGATAACGTTACTAGTGTTATCTATTCAAGTAAAGATTATGGAGATTTTTTAAATGAAAAGTATTTATATGATAATAAGAGAAACCTTCTCTTAAATTATCCTGTAGGATTCCGGTTGGTAAACAATGATGAACATATTAATGAGAATAATGTAATATGGGGGAAATTCTTTACTGAAGAATATTCAAAAAAATATGAGTATGACGCAGATGGCTATATAACTAATGATTCAAATTATTATTATACATACTAAGATTTTTTTTCACTAGTTTTGATAAACCTATTTAGGTATTTCAAATACATGAATTATATATTGGGCAGATCTGAAATTTACTGTTAAATTTGCAAAATGATAAAATTTAGAAAAGTTTCGAATAAGATTTTTTTAGCAACAATAATTTGTTGTAGTAGAATTATTTTGACTAATTTTTAAATCTTAAACTATAGAATCTTTTAACTTAAAAAAATGCAATTAAAAATATATAACTCGCTTACATCAGAAAAAGAAATATTCAAACCTATTTTAGAAGGAAACGTAGGAATGTACGTCTGCGGTCCAACAGTGTATAGCAATGTACACTTGGGGAATGTGAGAACTTTCCTTTCTTTTGACTTTATTTACCGTACCCTGATGCATTTGGGCTACAAAGTAAGATATGTAAGAAATATTACCGATGCAGGTCACCTTACTGATGACGGAGATGTAAATAACGACAGATTCGTTAAGCAAACTCGTCTTGAAAAGTTAGAACCAATGGAAATTGTGCAAAAATACACAGTAGATTTCCATAAAGTTCTTGACATGTTCAACCTGCTTCCTCCCAATATCGAGCCTACAGCAACCGGTCACATTGTAGAACAGATTGAGCTTACTCAAAAATTAATTGATACAGGCTTCGCATACGAAAGCAACGGTTCCGTGTATTTCGATGTATTGGAATACAATAAAAGAGGTCTTAATTACGGTGAACTTTCAAAACGTAATATAGAAGAGCTTTTTGCCAATACCCGTGATCTTGACGGACAAGGAGAAAAGAAAAATCCACAGGATTTTGCTCTTTGGAAAAAAGCATCTCCCGCTCACATCATGAGATGGAATTCGCCTTGGGGAGAAGGCTTCCCGGGATGGCACCTTGAATGTACAGCAATGAGCACTAAGTATCTAGGTGAAACATTTGATATCCACGGAGGAGGAATGGATTTGAAATTCCCTCACCACGAATGTGAAATTGCTCAGGGAAAAGCGTGCAATGGTGCTGCACCGGTACATTACTGGATGCATGCCAATATGCTTACGATGAATTCCCAACGGATGAGTAAATCCACCGGAAACTATATTCTTCCGATGCAGTTGGTAACAGGTGATAATGACTTCTTTGAAAAACCTTTCCATCCTTCAATTGTACGTTTCTGCTTTTTGCAGGCACATTACAGAAGTGTGTTAGACATTTCCAATGATGCCATGATTGCCAGTGAAAAAGGATTTATCAGATTGATGGAAGCTGTAAAAGTATTGAATACAATTACCCCTGACGATACAAAACAATCCGGTTTCAACCTGAAAGTATGGAAAGATAAGGCATATGAAGCTTTAACAGACGACTTCAATTCACCAATTCTGATTGCCCACCTTTTTGAAGCAGTAAAATACATCTTTGCTTTGAATGACAGTAAAGAAACAATCTCAACAGAAGATCTTGAAGATTTAAAGTCAACACTAAATGCTTTTATCTTTGACGTTTTAGGATTACAGACTGTAGAAGAAAATAATAATGAAAAGCTTGATCAGACCCTGAAAGTATTGATCGAATTGAGAAATCAGGCAAGAAAATCCAAAAACTTTGACCTTTCTGACCAGATCAGAGATAAACTCCTTGCAGAAGGGATCGAATTAAAAGATGGAAGAGACGGAACCTCATACGTTCTGAACTAAGAATATAACTTTGTTTTATAACCATTCCGTAGGAATCCAATATACAGGACTCTTACGGAATGTTTTTTTGGGGCCATCTGAGATATACATTATAATATAGTACGATTTTTTTTCAGGAGCTATTTCCCGCTATCCACTCCTACTCCTCGCGCCAGCGCGCTCCATAGCCAAAACCCTCCGGCTCTCCAATCCCTGCTGCGGGGTATCCGTTACTATCGGGGCTAGGAGAATTGAAAGTTGAAAGTTGAAAATGGAAAGTTGAAAATGACTTGGCACTCAACAGAAAATAATGTACTCCTCTATGTCAATCCATGCAATCATTGGGAAAAATCTACTTCACTAGGAGCGGGCTTTAGCCCGCTCAATAAATAATTACCCCTCATCAGGCTTTAGCCGAAACTTAAAAACCCTTCCACACCTATCATGTAGCTTGTCACCCGTAGGGATCCATCCCACGTATCCATTCTTACCCTCTCTTATAATATATATATGCTATCCATTATCATGTGTACAAATCGATGCAATCATTGGGGAAATCTACTTCAATAGGAGCGGGCTTTAGCGCGCTCAATAAATGAATTGCTCTTCATCCGGCTTTAGCCAAAACTTAAAAATCCTTCCACACCCATCATGTAGCTTATCATCCCGTACGGATCCATTCCACGTATCTATTCTTACCTGCTCTTATATAATATATATACACGCTCCATTATCATCTGTGCAAATCTGCGCAATCAGTGGGAAAAATCTACTTCAATAAGAGCGGGCTTTAGCCCGCTCAATAAATAACCACTCCTCATTAGGCTTTAGCCGAAACTTAAAAGTCCGTCCGCACGCCTATCACTAAGCTTATCATCCCGTAGGGATCCATCCCGCGTAGCAATTCTTACCCTCTCTTATAATATATATGCACTATCCATTATCATGTGTGCAAATCTGTGCAATCATTGGGGAAATCTACTTCACTAGGAGCGGGCTTTAGCCCGCTCAATAAATAATTACCTCTCATCTGGCTTTAGCGAAACTCAAAAGTCCTTCCGCACGCCTATCACTAAGCTTATCATCCCGTAGAGATCTCTACTCCGTTATTCCATATTTATCCTATATATATGCATACACCTTTTCCGCTGTCGAGATCCCTTCAGGATGACAAAAGAGAGTACTGTGTTAGAATAGTGATGAAGAAGACAAACCGAGAACAGTTTTATCAGCAATCGATCCGTATTATAATATAAGTAAACAATAAAATCCTCATTATACAGCTTCCACAGTGCTTTTAAGACATTTTAAAAAAACAACTCCACTATTGTGGATAAGTGTTAATAATTATTTAAGTCTATACATATCAATACGTTAAAATGATTACTTACCCACAATTGGTTTGCTGTAAAGAAATTTATGTTAAATAAAGTTGCGGGGTAATAGAGAAGTTTCTATCTTTGCCCCACTGAAAACGAGAGTAGATCAGTAGCGCAGGAGAGCTTTTAGATAAGCAAAAACATTAAGTACTTCAAAAAGAGTCAAGCGTAAAAAACTTTTAATTTTTATCAGATAAAAGTTGTGAGTTAAAATAAAGTTTGTATCTTTGCAGTCCCAATTAAGGGAGCGCAGGAGTAGGGATGATTGAGGTTGTAGAGGGAGTTTAGGGTTAACAAATAAACTTTAAAATTTTCTTCAAAAACATTTGGTCATTACAAAATAAAGTTTTACTTTTGCACTCGCAAATACGGAGCGACACTGACAGAGAGATTGCTTCGTT
>NZ_PPED02000039.1 GCF_002899825.2 Chryseobacterium phosphatilyticum | reverse complement strand
ATTTCTGCTCGAACGGCTGCCGCACCAAGTTCGAGGCCGACCCGTCCCGCTACCTCGACCCGGCCAGTGCGGCGGCGAAGCCCAAGCCCGTGCCGGAGGGCACGATCTACACCTGTCCGATGCACCCCGAGGTGCGCCAGGTCGGCCCGGGCGCCTGCCCAATCTGCGGCATGGCGCTAGAGCCGGCGATAATCGGCGCCGACACCGGCCCCAGTGACGAGTTGGTCGACATGACCCGCCGGTTCTGGGTCGGGCTCGTCCTGAACCCTGCCCGTGTTCGTGCTGGAGATGGGCGGCCACCTGTTCGGTCTGACGGAGCGCCTCGGCCAGCAGACCTCCAACTGGATACAGTTCGCGCTGGCGACCCCAGTCGTGCTCCGCTACGGCCGGCTCGCGACGAGGGATGCGCACCGCCACGCCAAGGAGCGAGGCGAGAAGCCGCCGAACATGACCGGTACACCGTTCCCCGTGATGGTGGGCAAGGGCGTGCTTCACTGCGGCAGCGGCTGCATGCTCGGCAACGTCGCCGCCGAGTGGCTCGCCTTCCTGGTGCCGGCTGTGGCGGTCTGGTT
>NZ_PPED02000038.1 GCF_002899825.2 Chryseobacterium phosphatilyticum | reverse complement strand
AGGTACATGCCGCCATCAAACTGGTCGAAGCGAGCATCTCGCCGACAGAAGCAGCACGACAACTCGGCATCGGCCGATCGACCATCTATCGAGAAATGCGCCGCCTCGGCGTGGAAAGGCCCATCTGAATGTCCAGATCGAAATCGGCTCACGCTCTTTCCGGCCTGATGAAATATGCGGATCGCGCGCCATGGGATGAGGCATTGGCCGAAATGCTGTCCGCGCATCTCGATCCGGCGAGCGAAGCGACCGGACTCGAGCCTGACGCCATATTCGAGATAATTGGCGATCACTGGCAAGGGCCGCTATGGGGCTGCGCCTTTGAAGATCTGCTTACGCAGGAACTGGAACCCGACGGTCGCAATCTGGTCGATGACTATCTCAAGCGCCGGGGCTGGAACGAAAAGGCGCCGAACAAGGCCTATATGCGCGCGTTACGCGATACGGTCATGTCGCTCTATGAGGTCAGCGAAGTCGTGCCTGGTCAGTCGATGACCTTGCGCGATCTGCTGCGCGACGTTGCTCCGGTGACGGTGCGCGAACACGGTGCAACCCAGACCCTGGTCAACTGGGACAAGATCGC
>NZ_PPED02000037.1 GCF_002899825.2 Chryseobacterium phosphatilyticum | reverse complement strand
CTGTTCATGCTGGACTGGCTAGAAACTCCCGATCGGCGCCGGCGATGCCATGCCGGTCTCAACAACGGCGAGCAGCGCCATGCCCTGACGCAGGCGATCTACACATTCCGCCAGGGCCGCATCATCGACCGCAGCCACGAGGCGCAGCAATATCGGGCGTCCGGCCTCAATCTGCTCGTCGCCGCGATCGTCTATTGGAACACGATCTACATGGATGCCGCCGCCCAGCATCTACGATCAACATCGGTCGCGGTGCCTGATGATCTACTCGCCCATACGTCCCCAGTAGGTTGGGAGCATATTGCTTTCTCGGGCGATTTCCTCTGGGATCGAGCAGCCGCTTCCGCTGGCCGCAAGGCCCTCAATCTGCCGCCGGATAGCCGCGCCGCCTAAGCGTTCGCTGATTGTTCGCCCTTAGCGTTGTTTAGCGTACCATCCACGCTATGCCCTCTATATCAGCCGAATACCATACTCGCAAAAGACACCCCGATAGAACGCCGAAATTTATTTATACACTAAATCATATAAGTCACTACAGGTCCGGATTTGAAGAAACGCTGCTAGCTATTAGAAGCCTATCTGTTT
>NZ_PPED02000036.1 GCF_002899825.2 Chryseobacterium phosphatilyticum | reverse complement strand
AGCTTAGATAAAGTAAGTGCAGGCTTGGCCGCCTGTTCGATTGCAGGCGTTCCGCCCACTTGCGAGGGAGCTGTTTGATCGTTGCTCTTGGCAATGTCGTCCGACATATCGCTTCCCTCCGTTAGTTATTGAGCAGATCGTATGCGAGATTGCGTGAATTTGTTTGAGCATTGACCGTGGCGTCATCCTTTCCTTTTAAGAGATACAGGGATCCCGTTCCTTCAGTGATCGTTTTCACACGTTCTCTTTTCTGCATCAAAACATCAGACACCGAGATATTATGCTCAAGGAATGATTTATATACATTCTCAAGACTCTTCGAGTTCTTTGTAATTGGATCGTATTCGTTCAAAACAACTTTATACTTTGGCATTTCTTTTTTATCTTTTGCCGTCAGCTCTCGAAGTTGATTAACAAAAGCAATAACCTGATCTCCGTCGAAGCTGCTTATCTTGCACGGAATAACCAAAAGGTCCGTAATGCTTGAAAGAGCGAAGGTAAGCTGATCGGCAAAACCGGCAGTATCGACAATAATCACGTCAAAATGACTGTTTTCATCAAGCAAATTGACAATTTTGCTCGGTTCTGTCG
>NZ_PPED02000035.1 GCF_002899825.2 Chryseobacterium phosphatilyticum | reverse complement strand
CCTCGAAGCCGTACTCGGTCTCGGTGATCTCGTACTTTTCCGGGATCGGCTGGCTGATCTGCCCGAACGTGTTCTGGTGCACGAAGGCGAAGTGCGCGTTGTCGAACGAGTTCTCCATCAGGCGCAGGGGCGAGGTCTTCCACACGTCGTGGAATTGCTGGATGCGCCGGTAGCCGGGCATCGTGTCCTCGGGGATCTCGGGGATCGCCGCGTAGGGCTCCTCCAGGCAGACCCAGGCGTAGCCGTACTTCGCGGTGCAGTGGTAGCTCTTCACCGCGAGCCGCGGCACGACCTGCTCCGGGCTGAATTGCGGGATGCGGGCGAGCGCGCCGTGCCGGTCATAGGCCCAGCCGTGATAGCCGCATACGATCAGGCCGTCCTCGCACCAGCCCTTCGAGAGCCGGGCGGTGCGGTGGCAGCAGCGGTCCATCATCGCGGCGGGCTCGCCCTCGCCGTCGAGAAACAGCACGATCCGCTCGCCCATCAGGGTGAAGGGCTTGGGGCCGTCGGCAAGGTCGGACAGGCGCAAGGTTGCGTACCAGTAGTGGCGCCACAGCTTCTGGCGGGTCGTCAGCATGGACGCTCTCCGTGGTGATGCCC
>NZ_PPED02000034.1 GCF_002899825.2 Chryseobacterium phosphatilyticum | reverse complement strand
CTCGAAGATGGGCAATCGGTATATTCGGCGGCTGCTGTATCTGGGCGCCATGGCGCAGATCATGGTGAGACGCAGGTGCGGCCTGAGACAGGACTGGCTGTCCGACATGCTGGCCCGAAAGAAGACGAAAGTCGCCGCCATCGCGTTGGCGCATCGCATGGCAAGAACGATCTTTGCTGTCCTCAGGGACGGATCACGCTACCAGCCGCAGGCAACTGCTGCCTAAACGGCTAAACGAACGGTCAGGGCGACGTGAGGTGATGGCGAACAAACGGAGAGGACGAACCAGGACACCCCGATCAATCCGAAGCGCTTTGAGCGCGCTCGATTGAGTGGGACCTGTTCTCCAAGCGGACTTCATCAGGGCGCGCAGCGATCCCGCTGCACATGAGACGCCGTATACATGGCCGCAGCCGACCAGTTCACCCAAACCGATCCGAGATCCTTGACCCGCAGGAGCCATCCATACACGGGTTGAAGTCCGGGCTGTAGGGCGGGAGGTAGAGGACTTGCGCCCCCGCCGCCTCGATCGCCTCGCGCACGCCCGCCACCTTGTGCGCCCCGAGGTTGTCCAAGATGACGGTGTCGCCGCGCCGGAGTACCAGGG
>NZ_PPED02000033.1 GCF_002899825.2 Chryseobacterium phosphatilyticum | reverse complement strand
GCAGGTCAACCGCCTCAAGCTGTTGAAGCGTTCGATGTATGGCCGCGCCAAGCTCGACCTCCTGCGTCGCCGCTTCCTCCTCGCAGCGTGATCCACCAAACCCGACGAAGAGCCACTGAAGTGGTCCGCCCTGAGGTATGGCTTTTGAGCCAGATGAGGACGGACAGATGGGAACGAAGCGGCACAAGCCGGAAGACGTGGTCGCCAAGCTGCGGCAGGTGGATGTTCTGGTCTCGCAGGGCCAGAGCGTGGCGGAGGCGATCCGGGCCATCGGCGTGACGGAAGTGACCTACTACCGCTGGCGCAAGGAGTACGGCGGCCTGAAGAGCGATCAGGTTCGACGGATGAAGGACTTGGAGGTTGAGAACCAGCGGCTGCGCAAGGCGATTGCGGATCTCACCCTCGACAAGCTGATCCTGCAGGAGGCCGCTCGGGGAAACTGACCAGCCCCGCGCGCCGACGCGCCTGCATCGCGCATGTCATGAACGTCCTAGACGTCTCCGAGCGCCGCGCCTGTCGGGCGCTCGGGCAGCATCGCTCGACGCAGCGCAAGGTGCCGCGGGGAAGAGAGGATGAGGCCGCGCTGACAGCCGACCTCGTGGAACTGGCTCGCC
>NZ_PPED02000032.1 GCF_002899825.2 Chryseobacterium phosphatilyticum | reverse complement strand
CTCGTAGGTGAACGACTTCATGCGGGCCTCCCGGTGACCTCGGTCATCGCCTCGACGATGTTGGAATAGGCGCCGCAGCGGCAGATATTGCCGCTCATGCGCTCGCGGATTTCGGCCTCCGTGACCTGCATCGGGGCGTTGAGGTCGGCGGTGACGTGGCTCGGAATGCCGGCCTTGATCTCGGCCAGCACCGCCACGGCCGAGCAGATCTGGCCCGGCGTGCAGTACCCGCATTGGTAGCCGTCGTGCTTCACGAAGGCGGCCTGCATCGGATGCAAGTTGTCAGGCTGGCCGAGGCCCTCGATGGTGGTGATCTCGGCGCCCTGGTGCATCACGGCCAGGGTCAGGCAGGAATTGATGCGCCGGCCATCGACGATCATGGTGCAGGCGCCGCACTGGCCGTGGTCGCAGCCCTTCTTCGTGCCGGTGAGGTCGAGACGCTCGCGCAGCAGATCCAGCAGAGTCGTCCAGGGTGCGACGGCGATCTCCCGTGTCTCGCCGTTGATCGTCAGGCTGATGTCGAAGGTGGTGGCGGGGCGGGTAGAACCGCTCGCTGTGACCATGGGAGGCATCCTGTGCTGGATCGGACCGGAAGGACTAGGTCGAATGGGTGATGAGG
>NZ_PPED02000031.1 GCF_002899825.2 Chryseobacterium phosphatilyticum | reverse complement strand
TTTCGGCGGCGAGCGTGGCCTGGACCGCGTTGCGTTTCGGGCCGAAGGTGGCCGAGCCTGCCCCCTCGAGCACGTTCCCGTCGCTGCGCACGGTGACGCTCGGAAACTGGATCTGACCGGCGGCCGCCTCGAAGCTGCCCTCCACGGCAAAATCCTCGACGAAGGGCGACAGGGCGAGTCCCCCGCCGGTCAGGGCGAGCGTCTTGTGCAGGGATCGGGTCTGGAGGCTGCCGGTGCCCGAGGCCTTGAGGCCGTCGCGCAGGCTGCCATTGCCCTGGGCGCTCAGGGAGCCCGTTGGCCATGTCAGGGCGGCGGTGAAGGGGCTCTCACCCCCGGAAAAGAGCGCGTAGGGCCGCAGATCCGTCAGCGTGATCCGGGCGCTGCCATCGCTCCAGCGCAATCCCCCATTCACCGCGAGGCTGTCGCTCCAGGCCGGCCAGGAGATCGTGAGATCGACGTCGCGGGCCGTCTGCAGCGTCCCGTCCCGCGGGTCGCGGCCCTTGAGCGCGCAGCGGGCGAGAATGATCCGCCGGGGCCGGTCACCGTCCGCGCCGGCGATGCTGTGGGTCAGACGCTCGGCCGCCGCGGACCATCGGGGATCCCCCGCCTCCTGCGGCAGCACCAGCTC
>NZ_PPED02000030.1 GCF_002899825.2 Chryseobacterium phosphatilyticum | reverse complement strand
CCAACATCCCGCCGCACAATCTCGGCGAGCTGATCGACGCTTGCATCGCCCTCATCGACGATCCGAGCCTGACCATCGAGGCGCTCAACGAGATCGTGCCCGGTCCCGACTTCCCGACCGGCGGCCTGATTCTCGGCCGCGCTGGCACCCGGCAGGCCTACGCCACGGGCCGCGGCTCGATCATCATGCGGGCGAAGTCCCATATCGAGGAGCTGCGCAAGGAGCGCGAGGCGCTGATCTTCACCGAGATCCCGTATCAGGTGAACAAGGCGACGCTGGTCGAGAAGATCGCCGAGCTGGTCAAGGAGAAGCGCGTCGAGGGCATCTCGGACCTGCGCGACGAATCCGACCGCGACGGCATGCGCATCGTCGTCGAGATCAAGCGCGACGCCATGGCCGAGGTCGTGCTGAACCAACTCTACCGCTACACGCCGCTGCAATCCTCGTTCGGCTGCAACATGGTGGCGCTGAACGGCGGCCGCCCCGAGCTGATGAACCTGAAGGACCTGCTGCTGGCCTTCAACGACTTCCGCGAGGAGGTCGTCTCCCGGCGCACCAAGTTCCTGCTCAACAAGGCGCGCGAGCGGGCCCACGTCTTGTGCGGTCTGGCCATCGCGGTCGCCAATATCGACGAGGTGATCCGCCTGATCCGCACCTCGCCGGACC
>NZ_PPED02000003.1:266262-845541 GCF_002899825.2 Chryseobacterium phosphatilyticum | reverse complement strand
CGTTTAGGGCAATCAACCATAGATCAGTTCCTTCTTCGATGCCTACGGATTTGTTTCCTGATCTTTCCGATCTGGATTCACCACCAATGACAAATCCTGTAGAAGTTAGAGCCAATGTCCTGATATGGTCATCCCCTTTCCCTCCAAAGTTCTTTTCCCACTCTACTTTTCCGTTTTTGTCAAGCTTTATAATCCAATAGTCACCTTCCCCGAAATTGCTGCTGGATTTTGAGTAATGGGATTCGGAATTCGGGGTTTTGATATTCAGGCCTGAAGTAACAGACTTCGCATCACGAACCCCGGAACCCGAATCACGCACCCCGGCACCCGCATCACGAACCTCAGAACTCCTCGAATACATTCCCAATAACGCTCCTCCATCTCTGGTCGGAATCATCTTTTCAACTTCGTCCAGACCTTTTCCTCCTAAAATCAGTTGAGAAAGCTCTTTTCCGTCTTTGTCGAGTCTGGTGATCCAGACGTCTTTTGAACCATAGCCTTTGGATGAGTTTTGAATATTTCCGGCCACAAAAAATCCTAAATCTGTGGTTTGAATCACTGCTCTGGCTTCTTCATCGGACGTACTTCCCAATGTTTTTTGCCATAATTCATCCCCAAATTCGTTGATTCTGATCAGCCAGATATCAGCTCCGCCTTTGGAATCATCTTTTTTATCTAATCCCTTTCCGGAATAAGAGGTTCCTGCCAGCAGAAATCCACCATCCTGAGTGGTCACGGTAGCTGATAAATAGTCATGGTTGTTTCCCGAGAAATATTTCTCCCAGGCCTGTTCACCTTGTTGGTTCAGTTTTACCAGATGAAAATCATAGCCGTTGTTGGAATTTTGGCTACTGGCTGCTGGTGACTGGCTTTTAGCCTGGATACTGCTTCCTGTGATAAGGTACTGCTGATCAATCGTTGTAGTGACCTGGCTCAGAAAATCCTGAGTAGAGGATTTGATGTCTTTTTGCCAAATTACTTCCTGACCAGACAATCTTAAAGCTCCACATACTACAAGTGCGCCGAGATAAAGTTTCTTCATACATCTGTTATTTTTTGCAAATTTAACACTTTTTAACATCATTACAAGCTCATGTTAAAGTGAATTAACATGAATTTTATCACAGCCACAACAGCCTGTAATAGGGTTAAATCGATGATTGCAAATATATTTTTGTGGTACGACAGAAGTTGTCGTATTTTATGAATTGTTTTTTAAAAAAACGTGATTAAAATAAAGTTTGACTATTTTATAACCCAAAAAAACAATTTACCCCAAAGTAAAAATTAATGATTATTGATCATCAGTGCGACTAACAAATGAATAAGAATTCTATTCTGATGAAGGGTCCGGATTTGAATGAAGCTTTGAATAATTATTACTGACTGATTTTATACACACAGCGTTGGCCCCCTGAAATGATATGGTCTACCCTTTCAACACGGTAATCCTTTCCCATTAACGTCTGAAAATTGGATAACTCGGCACGACAGAATCCCTGGCATTCGGTTGCGGCGGCACAGATAGGACAATGATTTTCGATCAGAAAATAGTTTTCGCCTTCTTTTTTCCATTCTGCCATATACCCTTCTTTGCTTCGTATCTGAGCCAAAGCTTCCAAACGCTGTTCTAAAGATTTTGCTTTGGAAAGAGCCTGTTCATAACGATCATAGGTACTTTTTTCTCTGTCCGTAATTAACAAATCCAGTGCGTTTTCACCTAAAAGATTTTTTACAGATTGTAATAGCTGAACAGTTACTTCCGCATGAGTATCGGGAAATTGAGAAAGTCCTTTGTCAGTAAGCGTATAATAAGTGGAAGGCCGCCCTACTCCTTCACTTTTTACAGAAGATTCAATAAGGCCTTCCTGAGCCAGATTCAGCAAATGCTTTCTCGCACCCTCTTTTGTGATGGATAATTCTTCAGAGATGACCAGAGAGGTAACCTCTCCCCTCATCTTGATAAACATCAGAATACGATCTGCTGCCGGCTTCTTCATTTGACAATAATTTAGTTGTTTTATTTTCCAACAACAAATATAGTCATTTTCTATAATCTTCAAAATACACTTACAAAACATTCATTTACAATTATTTAAAAATCTATTTAACAAAACACATAAAACAACCAAAAAGTTGTTTTATTCAATTATATTGTTACCTTTGTCACACATTAATCAAAAAAATAAATAGAATGAAACCATTTACATTACCTCAATTAGCGTATGCCTATGATGCATTGGAACCATTTATAGATCAAAATACCATGACCATTCACCATCAACGTCATCATCAGGCGTATGTTGATAATTTAAATGCAGCTTTGGAGCAAACCAATGAAACTAACCCCGATCTGGATTCCTTATTGCAAAGGATCAGTGAATACAGTCCAGCGGTAAGAAATAACGGAGGTGGCCACTACAACCATTCATTATTTTGGGAAATTTTATCACCACAACCTAAACTGAACCCGGAAGGTCAGCTGAATGAAGCGATCAACACTACTTTTGGCAGCCTTGAAAATCTTAAAGCGGAAATGAAAAAAGCAGGATTGGGGCAGTTTGGCTCAGGATGGGTTTGGCTGTTTGTCAAATTCAACGGCTCTCTTGCCGTAAGTTCTACTCCTAATCAGGATAATCCGATGATGGATGTTCTTACGATGAACAGAGGTTTTCCTATACTTGGAATCGATGTATGGGAACATGCTTACTATCTCGCCTACCAGAATAAGAGAGCTGATTACTTAGACTCGTTCTGGTCTGTTCTTGACTGGTCTGCAGTGGAAAGAAAATATGAAGAAGCCCTTTCAAAAATCAGATAAATCCTTTTACTATAAAAAACCGTTATGAATCAGGGAACTTTCATTAATAAGGCAAAAGCTTCGGGCATTATCGCACTTGATCTTCTGGATTATAAACCTACCACAGAAATTGTAGAACTGGATATCAAGGAACATCTCTTTATGGGAATGATTGTCAAGGAGAAGGAATTTAAAGAATCTATTGCTGCGGTGGATTTTTCCGTGTACAAAGATAAAGCCGTAGGAATTATTTGCTCAACCGATGCTATTATTCCGCCATGGGCTTATATGTTACTCATGGAAAAACTATCACCTTATGCTATTCATGTTGACTTAAACAATGCTGAAACTGTTCTGCTTGACCTTTGGAAACGCCGTCTTACCTATGCTGATCTGAAAGCCTATAAAGACCAGAAAGTAGTGGTAAGGGCCCAGGCAAGCCACGACCCTTCATTATATCTGTTAGCGGCAGGGCTGCTGAAACCTTTGGTTAAAAGTCTGATGTATGGCGAAATAGGCCTGCCAAAAGTAATTTTCAAACAATAACAAAATGAAAGCAATCCTATTCAACGGATCACTGGAAAGAAGAGCTGAGTCAACTTCCGGATTTATTTCCCGCTATTTTGCAGATCGTCTTACAGCGTCAGGTATTTACACGGATATTTTTAATCTTGCTGACTCAGGCATTCCCTTATTTGACGTGAGTCTTACCAAAACACCTTTAGCCGTAGAGCGTATGGCCCAGATGTTTACAGAAGCTGATCTGCATATCTGGCTGGCTCCGCTCTATCACGGAAGTATTCCGGGGGTAATGAAAAACTGCCTGGACTGGCTTGAAGTCACAGCAAACAGATATGAACCTTATCTTACAGACAAAACGGTGGGATTAGTATGCTGGGCTGATGGGTTGCAGGCCATGCAGGGAATCAATGCGATGGACGCCATTGCCAAATCATTGCGCGCATGGCCACTTCCCTTTAGTGTACCTATTGTCAGATCCTCATTGTTTGACAACGGTAATCCCACACAAATTTCAGAACTCTATTCTGGCAAGTTTGACAAACTGATCAGCATAGCAACGACGAAAAAAATTGAAAAACTATAATAAATCAATCATAACATGATAGAAACAGATATACTGATCATTGGTGCCGGCCCGGCAGGGTTGTTTACGGTATTTGAAGCCGGCCTTCTTAAAATGCATTGTCATATTATCGACGCATTACCACAGATGGGAGGCCAGTTATCAGAATTATATCCGAAGAAGCCCATTTTTGACATTCCCGGATTTCCGAGTGTTCTTGCCGGAGAACTTATTGATAATCTTTACGAACAGATCAAGCAGTTTGAGCCAGGTTTTACCTTTAATGAAACGGCTGTACATCTTCTTAAACTGGAAGAAAATCTCTTTGAAGTTATTACAGATAAAGGAACCAGACACAGAGCTAAAGCCGTGATTATTGCCGGAGGTCTCGGAAGTTTTGAACCGAAAAAACCACCTATTGAAAATATTACTCATTTTGAGGATCGTGGAGTTAATTATTTCGTTAAACGTCCTGAAGATTATGCCGGAAAACATATTGTCATAGCCGGTGGTGGAGATTCTGCCCTGGATTGGACAATACATCTTTCGGAAATTGCGTCTTCTCTTACTTTGATTCACCGAAGAAATGAATTCAGAGGGGCACTGGACTCTGTGGAAAAGGTAAAAAAGTTAAAGCAGGAAGGAAAAATCAATCTGATTACTCCTGCCGAAGTTATTGCTGTTGAAGGTAACGACCATTTGAATACAATTGTAGTGGAAAAAGAGGGAACTCTTCAAACTCTGGAAACCGATTATTTTATTCCTTTATTCGGGCTGGTTCCTAAACTCGGGCCTCTTGCCGAATGGGGGCTGGAAATGGAAAAAAATGCCATAAAAGTTGATAACAGTACCGATTTCCAAACCAATATTCCGGGAGTCTATGCCGTGGGAGATATCAACACTTATCCTTACAAAATGAAGTTGATCTTATGTGGATTTCATGAAGCGGCTATTGCCTGTCAAAGTATTTATCAACGGCTTAATCCTAATAAGAAGTTTGTGTTAAAATATACAACAGTAAGTGGTATAGAAGGTTTTGACGGCACTAAAAAGCAGGCAGAAAAACAGGTAGTAGCAACGATTGACTAATGTATGAAAGAAGAAATTACGATTAGGGTAACAGATCAAAGAGGAATTACTCACACTTTGATCTGTCCGCTCGGTATGGGTCTCAGTCTTAAAGATATCTGTAAGGCCTATGAGCTCCCAATGGAAGCGATGTGCGGAGGAATGGCCATGTGTGCAACCTGTCATTGTTTTATCCTAAGTAAAGCCATTGCTTTACCGGAAAAAAGTGATGTAGAAGATGCTCTTCTCTCGGAACTTTTTAACACACAACCAACCAGCAGGTTGGCTTGTCAGATCCATCTGACAGAACAAATGGACGGGCTTGCCGTAGAAATTGCAACCGATTAACAGATTCAAAATAAAGTTTGCACAGTTTATGATGTATAAATTGTTGAACTGCTTTAATTAAGTTTAGCAGGGATTTCCGAAACCATGTTGAGGAAATCCCTTTTTCAAACCCTTAAAAAACCAAAACAATATGGCCATTAAAATAACTGATGATTGCATCAACTGTGGGGCCTGTGAACCGGAATGTCCCAATTCAGCCATTTACGAAGGTGCTATCGACTGGCGTTGGCAGGATAAAACAAAACTTTCAGGAAAAGTAACTTTTCCGGATGGAACAGAAGCCGATGCAGGAGCTTATCAGGAAGCTTATTCGGATGAAGTTTATTATATTGTATCCGGAAAATGTACAGAATGTAAGGGGTTTCATGAAGAACCTCAGTGCAAGGCAGTCTGCCCTGTAGATTGTTGTATTGATGATCCGGATCATCGTGAAAGTGAAGAGGTATTATTGAGCAGGCAAAAGTTTCTGCATGCATAAAACAATTAAAAATAACAATTCTAAAAAAGTGAATGCTTTATTTTATATTTAAATTTCTTACATCAAATCAATAGAGGCGGGTTAAACCCGCCTTTTCATATGTTAATCCATCTGGTTTGAGCCAACACTTATTTTCCTTTAATCTCATGGTAAATTTTTTGAGTAAAAGGAGTTTCAATATTTAATTCTTTTCCATATTGGAGGATTGCTCCGGCAAACAATTCCAACTCATTCTCTTTTTTCCCGGAATGAACATCCAGCTGTAAAGAAGTTGGAGTTTCAAAAGGAAATGTAGAAGCTTTTTTAAATGTTTTTTCGATAATATCTTCCGGAAGTCCGATGCCTTTCTGATCCGTAATCTGTTTCATTTCCTTCATAATTTCGGTGGCTTCATTTTTCTGTTCAGCATCGCTACAAACAATACCTATTGATGAGTTATGCTTCGCTGTTACCAATCCAAAACTGGCAATAAAGAAAAATTTGGTCCAGATGTCCGTTAGTGCATTGTCTTTAAAATCAAAATCGATCTTACTTTCTTCCAGTAAATCCGTAATCCACTGTATATCAGATGAAAAATATTCAGGATCTCTTCCGACAATCATTTTTCCAGCTTTTCCTTTATGTTCTACCGTACCTCTTTCTTTAATATGGGAAGCGACATAAATGCAGGTTGGCAATACAATATGATCAGGTATAATCTTTTTTATTCTTTCATAAATATCAGCTCCGTTCATCATTGGAAGCAATAGGGTATTCTGATGAATCACAGGCAATAGTTCTCTGCAAACATTTTCAAGATCATACTCTTTAACTGCGATCAAAACCAGATCAGGATTTTTGATTCCACTGACCTTTCCTTCAATAGCATCAGGATATGTCCGGATATTGGAATGTTCGGGCGATAGCAAAACCAGCCCGTTCTCTTTCACTTTATCATATGTTTCTCCCCTTGCCACAAAAGAGACTTTATATTTCTCCGAAGTTTCATTGGTTTGATTGATTTTAAAACCAAAATAGCCACCTACTCCTCCCAGTCCAACAACTACAATATGTTTTTTATTCATGAAATTATTTTTTAGCAAAGATCAGTGACAAAATCGAATCTATCACTTGACAAATGAAAAGAAATGTTATTTTTTAAGTTGGAAGCTCGAGGCTGGAGGCTGCAAGTTCTTATGGTTTAAAAAACAACCTGAAAGCAGCTTTTACTAATTATCTTACTATTCCATAAAAAACATCTATGAATCCTTTGTTTAATAGTAACTTCCAGCTCTCCTCTTCCAGCTTCCTAACATATCATGCTTTACGAACATCCCTTCTGATACGGCTCAATGAGCTGTCTTTTATTCCGAGATAAGATGCAATCACTTTTAACGGGACGTGCTGAAAGATATCGGGATCTTTTTTCATGAGGTTAAAATACCTCGTCGAGGCTTTTTGACTCGCCATTTCAATGAGCCTGTCATGAATATTGTAATAATTCAAAACAAACAAAAGCCTGCTGAACTCTCTGAATTCAGGGATATTATGAAAATTATCCTGTACATTTTCCAAACCTGTTTCCCAAAACACACAATCCGTTACGGTCTGATATATTTCCTTCGTTGGCTGCTGTCTGAAAAATGACAGAAAATCATTCACAAAACAGGGTGCTGAATAAATATTGGTGGTAATTTCCTCATTATCTTCATTCAAAATATAGGAACGAACATATCCCTTCTCCAGAAAATAGGTCTTTGTACTGATGACATTTTGATCCAGTAAAACATCATTTGCTTTCAACTCAAAAGAAGTGAACGTTTTTGTAATCTTTTCCACCACCTCATCTTTAATGGTAAATAAAGAGTGAAAATAATTGTTGATTGATGATTTATCCATGTAAATAAAGCCTTAATACTAGGTCTCTGTGGCCAAAGATAAAAATAATACTTTAAGCATGGGGATTAGGTTATAAAAGTTATTTTTGCGGGAATACCCCCGTCAAATAAAAGATTTGCCCCCCTTCCGGAGGAGGAGAATTACGCTTCCTATGGTTGTAATATGTAGGTAAATTGGAGATTATTAAAAGCCTTTATTTCAATTTTACGGCTTTGGTTGCCAGAAAAGTCGGGAGGTATTTATCAATTAAAAACCTTGGATGAGGCTGCATTTCTTCTGTAAAATCTGCAATCACAAAACCCGCTTTCATTTGACCGCCAATCAGATCAGAGAGCGTATGTCCAAAAACCAGCGCTTCCTGATTCTCCATTTTTCTCGCAATCTGTTCCTTATTCAGGTCTCTGATATCTGCATAAGGCAAAGTATATTTGGGTCTGATAATCCCATCTGCGATATCCTGTGGATTACGGTCTGCTACAAAAACAACCGGATTGAAGAAGCTGGCTAATAACGTTCCTCCTTTCTTTAAAACTCTGTAGGCTTCCTTCCATACAGGATTCACATCTTCTACATAATGGTTGGAAATCGGGTGAAAAACGATGTCAAAAGATTCATCTTCAAAGACACTCAAATCTCTCATATCCCCTTGTATAGTCTCTAAAGCAAGGCTGTCACGTTCTGCAACTCTTTGATCCTGCTTCAACTGTTCTTCTGAAATATCATAAACAACTACAGAAGCTCCTGCTGCCGCCAATACCGGAGCTTGCTGTCCGCCAGCTGAAGCCAGGCAAAGTATTTTCTTTCCTTTCACATCTCCCAGCCATTCTTTATTCAAAGGTTCAGGAGTAAGGTGTACGTCCCACTTCCCTTCTTTTGCCTCGTTGATAAGTTCTGTGCTTACCGGTTGAGACCATTCGTTTTGTTCCAGAGCCTGTTGGTTCCAGGCAGATTCATTGTGATGTAGAAAATCAATTTTTTGTTCTTGCATAGTATTCTTTTTCATTAACATTATAAAACACCTATAACGTTTTATAATATTCAAATATAGAGACTTTGCTGCGGATCAATAACGGAATGGCTACCTGTTTTCGTGAAAAAGGCTGGAAACTAATCGCATTCCAGTTCATTCTCCTCGCAAATTTTACAGATTGTGCAAATCTGAATAAATGGAATTTGAACGAGGTTATTATGACCAAGAATACACGAATTCCTGATGCATACGGCGGAAATACTCATATTATTTAACTTTACAAAAATATTGCAAATTACACAGATCCTGACAAGGAAATCTGCTCATGTGTGCGAAATTTTCTGTACTAAAATATTGCTTTACTCTATACCTTTTCTTTTTTCGTATCTTCATTAACTGAAATAATTCCTACAATTTGCTAGTTATGGATAATGACTTTCAATACAACTTTATCAAACCTGACCATACTATTGCTGATTTTGTAGAAAATCTGGGCACTTTTCATAATGCTTCAAATGAACCCAAAGAAGTCGTTGTAATCCCCGATGGAAGAATTGATTTGTTTTTGTCTCAATCTCCCAATGAACCTTTTCATATTACACTTTTAGGATTGGAAACCTATCCTGAACAAAGACAAATTCCCCCAAAAACGACAGCTTTTATCATTAGTTTTAAACCTATCGCCGTTGAATATATTTTGCAAACTTCCATTGCTGATTTATTAAACACCGGAAAGGAACTTTCTCACAATTTCTGGGACTTTACAGCAAATGATATTCATAATTTTGAACTTTGTTCTAAAAAAGCAACAGAAAAAATTAAAGAATTATTGCCGGTGAAAACTGATGAAAGAAAGCTCAGGCTTTTTGAGTTGATGTATTTATCAAAAGGTGAAATGAGCGTTCAGGAACTCTCAGAACAGGTGGGCTGGAGCACCCGCCAGATCAACCGTTATTTTTCCAAACAGCTTGGATTGTCTTTGAAAGCGTACTGTACCATTTTACGTTTCAGAGCATCATTGGAACATATTGCCCAAGGCAAGCTCTTTCCAGAACTTAATTATACCGATCAAAATCATTTCATTAAGGAAGTAAAAAAGTTTTCGGGAGTGGCTCCCAAAGAATTATCAAAAAATAAAAACGACCGATTTGTACTATTATCAGTGTTGAAAGGAAAATAAATTTGCCTTGTAAAATTTAAATTAAAATGCTGATAGACAACAAATCAATAGCTATTGTCGGTGGTGGTCCTGCGGGACTTACCCTGGCCAGACTTTTACAATTGAAAAACGCCAATGTAAAAGTATATGAAAGAGATATCAATCAATATGCCCGTGTTCAGGGTTCTCCACTTGACTTGCATGAAGATTCAGGATTAGCTGCTTTACGAAAGGCAAATCTGTTGGAAGAGTTTAAAAAAATATTTCGTCCGGGAGCCGACAAAATGCTCATTATCAATCCACAAGCAGAAATCCTGTACAGTGACCATGAAACAAAACCCGAAGAAAATTTTGGTCACGAACATTTTCGTCCTGAAATAGATCGTGGTCCTTTAAGAACAATGTTACTGGAGTCTTTACAACCTGACACTGTAGTATGGGATAGCCACTTTATTTCGATGGAGCCCCAGAATGAAGGCTGGTTACTTCATTTCAAAAACGGGACATCAGTATATGCTGACCTCGTTATTGCTTCAGATGGAGCCCATTCAAAAATACGCCCTTATCTTACTGATATCAAACCTCTTTATTCCGGAGTACTGATGCTTGAAGGAAACGTTTCAAAAGCAGCTGCTCCAAGAATCAATGCATTAATCAATAATGGTAAAATAATGGCTTTTGGAAATTCTCAAAATATACTTATCGGACAAAAAGGTAATGGCGACCTGGGATTTTATGCCAGTTTTAAAGCGGATGAAAACTGGCCGGAAACAAGTGATCTTGATTTTTCGGATAATATCCAAATGCTGCGATGGTTTAAAGAAAAATATTCAGAATGGAGTGACATTTGGGATGAATTGTTTGAGAATGCTTATACTCCTTTTATTCCTCGTCCCATTTATTATATGCCTTTAGATAAGGTTTGGGAAACTCGATCTAACCTTACTTTGATAGGTGATGCAGCGCATGTAATGCCTCCTTTTGCCGGCGAAGGGGCCAATATAGCGATGCTTGATGCTTTGAAATTAAGTGAATATCTGACAGACTCCAGATATAGTACATTGAGAGAAGCGATTGCAGCTTACGAAGCAAGCATGCGCCAGCAGGCCAGTAAAGCAATTCACGAATCGGTTGAAAACGGGGAACGGATGCATTCTGAAAAAGCGCTGGTAACGATACTTGAATTTTTTAACGGACATGCATCATGATCCTGATTTAAAAAAGGCTGCCTCAATTCTGAGACAGCCACTCCCTCTAATTTTCTTTTCTCCGTTAGATCCTGTTTTGGAGAATCATTTGTGTTTTATCTTTGATTACCTTTTATTATAATTCTATTTAAATCGAGAAACCATTCCCATAAAATCACTGTCACTGGACACGCTATTCTCACAATAGTGCTCAAGCAATAATTAATACAAAATTTCATTTTTATTTAATTTTATAGAAAAAAATTACTCTATATCATACTATAAGCACAAAGTTATATATTACATTTAAAAAAAAGCAAAACAGACCTACTACACGAATACAGCGGCAGAAAAATAAACTGATTTTCAAAAATTTAAATACATACAATTCAATTTCAAGCGATCATTATATTTAAAATATCAAATATTAAAAAGACAATTATACCAGGGAATATCCTGAAAATCATACGTGAGCAAATTGTCAATAAATGTTCTCGTTAATAATAATTATGGTCACTGATGACCCCAAAAAGAAAGAAATCATAATAATTCAATACGAGTAATCAAAAAGTAGATTGTATGACACCAAAAACACAAACGCCTGATTATTAATTAATTGAAAATAAAAATAATTGCTGTAGTACGTGTGTAGTATAATCTTTTTTTCTATTTTAATTATTTTTTTACAAATTTGAATCAAAGACCACGAAAAAAAACAAGTGGCGAAAAGAGAATATTTCGAATACTGTCTGACGTGATGAATCAGACAGTTTTTTATTTTAATCAAGATGATCTAAAAATTTATAAATATCTGTTTCGGTTGGAATATTTAATTTTTTTCTAACCCTGTATTTTTTTTGTTGAACAGTTCGATGTTGAACCAAAGTATAACTTGCAATTTCCTTTGAAGTAAAATGCAATTTGAGCATCGCACAAAATGTCAATTCAGAATTTTCAAGATCCGGGTTAATTTCTAAAAGTTTTTTTACAAAATCCGGATATCCTTCTTTAAAATAGGTCAGGAATTCAGGATCATTTTTTCTTGCCAATTCCACGAGTGTATTCTGAGTATTATCATTCATACTGCTTTTCAACTCTTCAGATTCTATTTTAAGAGCTTTTCTTCTGTTTCGCAATTGACCAACAATTCTCCATGAATATATTCCTAACAGTGAAAAGGTAGCAAGGGATAAAAAAATCACCCATTGTATCTTATTCTTGTGTTTCTCAGCGCCTTCTTTTGTTTCGGCAGTAAAAGATTCCATATCCTGGTTGATTGTATTCAGTAATGCTTTATTTGTCTTATTTTTTGCTTCAGTATAGGCTTTCAAATAAAAATAGGCTTTCTCTTTTTGTCTGGTCTTCTCATAGAGTGATCGGAGGTCATTATATATATATTTTGTATAATACGCAAAAATACGTCTGGTTTTTTTGTCTATTTCTAAAGATCTTTTAAATGCAGCTTCGGCCTCTTTATACTGCCCATCAGCCAAATAGTATTCACCAAGAATTGTATTGATATATAAGGCAATTCCATCATCTCTTTTCTGTTTTTCAAGTTTGTGATATGCCATGGATATATACACATAGGCAGAATCCATATTTTTATGCATATAAATATAATCACTGATAGCACACTCTGAGTATCCTGTATTATCAAGTTTTCTTGCCTTTTGAAAATTATCCAATGCATCTGCATCTCTTTTTCTTTCTATGAAGTAAAGAGCCTGCCTGAGGTAAATATTGAAAAGCAGGTTTTTTTGAATTTGGGACGGGCTGGTTTCTTTTATACAATTCAATGCTTCATGATTGTATTCAAATGCCTTATCAACCTTCCTGAGTTCAAAATTAAAACGACCGTATACATTATAAAATCTGGCTTTATGTAGATTATTTTTCGAATCGGCCAAAATTCGTTTTGCTTTGTCAAAAAGAATCTGTGATTTCTGATAGTTCTCTAATGAAATATTCAACTCTGCCAAATTAATATAACAGAGCGCCTTGCCATCCTGATAGTCTATCCGATCGGCCAGTTCATAATATTTTCTGTTAAGATTAATAAGAGAATCATATTCGCCAGAAAGACGAAGCTTCTCGTTCTGAGTCAACAAAGGAACATCAAATGCATTTTCATGCTCCGTATGCCCCTGATTACAAGAAACTAAAATAATGACAACAATAGAAAGAAAAATACGCATCATAGTGCTTTCTATATTTAAACTATAAAATTATCGGTATAAGTTACCATTTAAAAACATTACTTTTGTCTATTCTCTCGTTAAATCATTAATCATTTTGTTTTTTTAAATGAGCAAAAAAATCATAAATATCCTCATCACCCTGTATATTTAATCTTTTTCTGATTCTATATTTTTTTTGTTGAACAGATTTGTGCTGTACAAAAGTATAATCCGCTATTTCTTTGGATGAAAAACCTAATTTTAGCATTGCACAAAAAGTAAGCTCTGAATTTTCAAGATCCGGATTAATAGCTAAAAGAGCATTGATAAAATCGGGATTTATTTCTTTAAACTTCTTTAAAAATGATGAATCATTTTTCCGGGCAAGCTCAGTAATTTCCTTCATTTTTTTGTTGAACACATAGTTTTTAAGCTCATCTGTTTCCTGCTTTAGGCTTCTTTTTTTTGCTCTCAGATTCTTTATTATTTTCTGAACATATATACCGGAAATAGTAATGGCAGCAATAGATAAGGCTATCAGTAAAGGTAAATCATTTTTATGCCAATCTGACTCTTTTTTCATCTCTGAAATAAAATCATCAGTACTTTTGTTCATTGTCGCAAATCGTTCACTATCAAGCCTGCCCTCTTCTTTCATATATTTCTCAAGATAGTAATAGGCTTTATTCTCATCATTCTTCTTTTTATACAAATCAGATAAAGCTTTATACACTTCACTGATATGCGAGGAGTATGTACTTTTCGTTTTTATATTAATTTCTAATGCTTTTGTAAGTGCTTTTTCTGCTTCATCAAGGTTATTAACTTCATTATAATAATACCCCATTGTATAATACACCCAGAGAGATTCTACATCAGTCGTTTTCTGACTAAGCATTTTTTTGTCCGCCTGGGTGATATAGAGGCCTGCACGTTCCGGCTGGTGCATAAACAGATAATATTGAGCAACCATGCAATTGGTATACGCTGAATTTTCCAATGCATTAGCTTTGAGGAAACTCTTCAGAGAGGTTCCTTTCCATCCTTTCCAGGCAAAATAGATTCCCCGGTTTACATAAAGTCTTGGAAGAAGCTTCTTTACAAGATCTGTTTCTTTAGCATTTTTCAGATAATAAAATGCTTTATCATTGTATTTTATAGCTTTATCATATGATTTAAGATGGGAAAAATATAGACTATAATCGTTATAAAATATAGATTTATGATAGCCATTTTCAGAATTTATCAGGTCATTCTCTGTCTTATTAAAAAAAAACAATGCTTTTTCATAGTTTCCCGCGGACACATTTACTCCGGCTATATTGAGATAACAGAGGGCCTTTCCGCCCTGATATTTCATTTTTGCAGCTTTCTTCAGATATTCTGTATTAAGACGAATAAATTCTTCATATTTGCCGGATAGCTGCAAATTTGCACTCTGATTCATGAGGGAGACATCAAAAACTTCCCTTTCCTTATCCCGGGATTTTTGATTGCATGAGATCACAAAGAATAACAAACCTATACAAAGTGTATAGATTGTAATTTTCTTCATGATTTCTGAATAAATATATTTACTTTCAATAAGGATCACATTGTGCTGTTCCATCTCAACTGAACATTCTTTATCAAAATCTAACGATCAAACAATCTTAAATAAAATTCCGTTTTCAAGCAATTTATATTATAAATATACATAATTCTCAAATTCATCCTACAAAAGGAATAACAATATTTTTAACAACAATAATATATCCTTGCTTTGAGATAAATTATTTCATCATTAACGAAATTAATTTTACAATATTATCTTTAAATATAATTTTTTTCTAAATTAGCCTTCGTCAATCAAAAAATGTTTGCATTTTTATCCGGCAAAACATTATAATCGTCATTATGTCAACTATTCAATATCGCAGTCTCTCCCCTACAGAAAGTAAAATATATCGAAAAATTCGCCTCGAGAGTCTGAAAGCATTTCCTGAAGCTTTTAGTGCCACTCATGAAGAAGCTTTGAAAATAGAAAAATTCGGAATGGAAAATGATATAGAAGATCAGGTATTGGGAAGGTTTGTTTTTGGAGCATTTTCAGATCAGCAGCTTATTGGCATCTGTACATTTGTTAAGAATGAAGATTATACAGGAAGCCTGTATCAAATGTATGTCAAAAAAGAATTCCAGGGGAAAAATATAGCATATGAGTTGATTCATTCCACGATCAACGAAGCAAGAAAACGATTTAAGGATATTGAAATTTTCCTGGAGGTAGCTCCTGACAATAAAAGAGCTTATCATTTTTATAAAAAGACAAACTTTAAAGAAGTTATAAAACGGAAAACTGAAATTGTCATGCAGTATTCCCAAGAGGCTCAACAGAAACAATAGGAATACACCAACGACTTCTTCAAGCACTGTTTTTAAATTTATAACAAACAAAAAAAGAACTGCCAAATAGCAGTTCTTTTTTTGTTGTGACCCGGCTGGGATTCGAACCCAGGACCCATACATTAAAAGTGTATTGCTCTACCAGCTGAGCTACCGAGTCGGCCCCTTACTTTTTTAAGTAAATCCCTTTGTTTAAGGGACTGCAAAGATAGAAATTATTCTTTTAATTCCAAGTTTTTTCTACAATTTTATTCATTTTTTTCACATTTTCTTCAGGGAAAAGAAAAGGCAATAATACATTTCTGCTGTCATCCAAATATCTTATTATTTTTAAGTATCTGTTTATGAAATCATTTTCTCAAAAAAGACATACAAAATCCTTGAAATGTTTTTAAGCCTACATTTAAAATTCTTTCCGGAGAAATTACCAAAGAAGCGGAGCTTTGTCTCCATTTTCATTCTCTGCATAATAAAGTGAGGGAAGAACTTTTGAGAGGTAGGTAAACTCACTGTAACAATGTTCCATCAACCCGAATCCTATCTCATCAGGAAGTTGATGATCGGTATCTGCAGTTAAGGCTCCCAGAAAAAAATGACTCCTCAACATCCCGCCTTGAGCCGTATCTCTCATAATATGAAACATATAACCATCCAAAGGATCCCCATTGATATCTATGGGAGTATTTTCACCAAAACCTATTCTTGCGTACACTACAGCACTTACACTTCCATTAGCATATGCCTGTTTTAAAAGAACTGAATCAAAAATCTCTGTGGGATTATGGAATTTTATAGTTGCCGGTACGGGAGGAATATCCCCCAATGATTCTGTAGCGTGTATGGTTGCTCCAATATAATTTTTATTCTTAATCCATTGACTATCCCATCCTCCATGCTTTATATGATCATGAGGGTGCCAGAGTTTCAGGTCTGCAGTTGTTTCAAAATAAGTAAACCACCAATCCAGCATTTTTCCATTGCAACCATGCAGTATATTTCGCATCGCAATATGCAACATACCATTTTCTAATCTTCTGATACCTGCCTCAAGAGACATTGGTTTAGGAGATAGAAGGGTATCTATATCCTTAAACACCAGTTTTTCAATTTCTTTTGTCAATTCCATGATAAATCCATTTTATTTATATATGTTGGATTTTGGAGCCTTATTAAGTTTGAAAAATATTGATCGTGAATTTCACCCTCTACAATTCATCTTATCAGCCCATAAATCCTGAAACAAATTTAAATAGGATCTATCCCATTCTACTTGCATTATCTCCTAATCCAATTGGATAATTTGGAAACGGATATTAAATTGATTATGGAAAGTATTTATTGGCTAAGCTCTTTATTAAAGAAATTAATTGACAATTTGCTTTTTAAAATCTTCAGGCGTTTGTCCTGTCTGTTTTTTATAAAAACGGGAAAAATAGGCAGGATCATCAAAATTTAAATAAAATGCGATTTCTTTTATAGTCATATCACCGGAAGTCAATATCCGGTCAGCCTCCAAAATAACCCTGTCATGTAATAATTGGGTGATGGTTTTATTCATTTTTTCTTTGAGAATCTGATTGATCCGTTTTTCACTAATCCCCATTTCTGAAGAATAGAAATGGGTCTTCCGATGTACTTTGTAATGCTTATCCATCAGCATAATAAACTGGTAAACCCTTTTCTGGTCGACATCCTGATGCAGGAAGTAACTTTGATTCATTCTGATCAGATTTAAAAGGAAGACTTTCAGTAAAGCTTTTAGAACAAGATAAGTTCCATTGGGATGCTTATACTCCCTTTCCATTAATACTTTTACATATTGAAGGGTTTCCAGCACCTCAGGCTCCAAACGAAAACTGGTATATTGGCCCTGCATATTGAAGAGATTAAAAACATCCAGTGCAAATTCTTTATCATCCTCTTCGAGATATTCTCTTTTAAAGGCAATTATACATCCTTTTTTATCCTGTATATCAAATGTTTCTACGCGATACAATGGTACCAAATACATGTATTGATTCCCATGATCATCCTCCTCTTTACTATGCTTAAACCAAATAATCTCAAAAAATCCGGCTCTTTGAGGGTTTTGAAAATAGAGGTTCGGGCAGTCCTGAAGATTACATAAAATAAATTTCGAAGAATCGATCTGGTGAACACATTTCATCTGTAAATTCAATTTTCATACTGAATACAAAGATAAAGGACTGCGGCTAATTTTAGTTCTGGAAAGGCTTTTAATATTAAAGATCCATCAACGTGAAACCGGTAAAATTAAAAGTAAAGACCCTTATGGGTAAAAACAAAAAAAAAGAACTACTGAAAGGTAATTCTTTTTTACTTGTGACCCGGCTGGGATTCGAACCCAGGACCCATACATTAAAAGTGTATTGCTCTACCAGCTGAGCTACCGAGTCGGCCCTTTACTTTTTTAAGTAAATCCCTTTGTTTAAGGGACTGCAAAGATAGTAAAACACTCATTAAATCCAAATTTTCCAGGGCTTTTTTATCATAAAATTTACATCAAAAAAGTCAAACACTTGTTTATAAATCAATTACACTTTTTATTTTTTTTAATAAAAAACATAGAAACAATGGGAACTGTAGAATTAAATACCTTTTTAGCCTAAAAAATTAATTTGCCAAGTCAGAAATAATATATATCTTAGCAACTAAGATAATTAGTTAATAAATAAAATAATGCCAAAAGATACAGTACACCATTTTCGTGAAGCCAGCAGAGCCTATTCTGACGCTTCAATTTTCATGCATGAAGCTATTGCCAGAAAAGCAGGACTTTCGAGCGCTGATCATAAATATCTGGGACTTATTCTGCAGCATGAGTCTATAACAGCAGGTGAGATCTCCAAATTGACAGGCCTTACTACCGGTGCTGTAACTGGATTGATAGACCGTTTGGAGAAGAAAGGTCTTCTTAAAAGACAGTTTATTCAGGAAGACCGAAGAAAAGTAATCATCCTCCCAAACATTGAAAACAGTATGCAATTGCTGAGTCCCCTCTTTGATGAATTACAGCAAAAAACAATGGCTCTCATCTCTACTTTTTCTAAAAAAGAAATAGAAACCATTGAACGCTATTTCAGGGAAGCTACTCTCCTTATGAAAGAAACTGCAGATCATTTAAACAACCGATAAACCAATAGAAAACCATGGAAAGTTTAACAGCCACTTATATAACCCGTGCAGAAATATGGCTTTGTATTACAACACTGCTGTATTTTCTTATGAATGGTGCGCAGATCTTTGAGACTCTGATATTCGTGCCCAAATGGACTTCTTCCCCACCCGATACATTTAAACTTCTTCAGGATGGAAAAGGGGCGAGTCTTAAGTTTTTTTGGATTATTCTTCATTCATTGCATGAGATAGCTTTTATCCTCGCGATTATTTTCTGCTGGAAAATTGATCCGGTAAGAAACTGGTTATTGGGTTTATTTCTCCTTCATGCAGCTGTCAGAGTCTGGACGTTGACATTTTTTGCCCCTAACATTATACAGTTCCAGAATTTAGCCGCAACATCTTCCATTTCACAAGAAATAGCAGCCAGAATATCACTTTGGAGAAACCTTAATTATATCCGGGTAGCAATCTATATTGCAATTTCAATGGGCTTTATTCCTCTTTGTATTAAAATATTCAATTCTCGCTTATAAAAAACTAATCATTTGAAACTTCTCCTCATTCTCTTGCATTTTTATTAAAGTTGCCCTACTTTTGGAAGGAAATGGCGGAAAAGCTAACTACAGGTTTAATTTTCAATGGTTAGATCATTACAAATAATTGTTTCCAGTTTTAAACATTTAAATATTTATGAAATTAATTACTCCAAAAGGTTTATCAGCGGGTGATAAAGTTGCTACGATATCCATGTCATGGGGCGGTGCCGGTGATTTGCCACACAGGTATTTAAAAGGCAAACAAAGACTGAAGGAAATTTTCAACCTGGAAGTTACAGAAACCAGACATGCTTTGAAATCCGCTCAATGGATTTATAACAACCCTGAGGCCAGAGCCAACGATCTTATGGAAGCATTTGCCGATCCATCCGTTAAAGCTATAATTTCAAATATTGGAGGTGATGACAGCATCCGTATACTAAAATATATTGACCTTAATATCATTAAAAACAACCCTAAAATATTTCTTGGATTTTCAGACAGTACAATTACTCATTTCATCTGTTTAAAAGCCGGATTAAGCTCTTTTTATGGGACATCCCTATTGGTGGGCTTTGCAGAAAATGCTGCTATGCATGATTATCAGGTATCTGACATTAAAAGAACTTTATTTTCATCATCGGTAGTAGGACCAGTATATCCTCATAAAGAAGGGTGGACAACAGAGTTTCTAGATTGGTTTGATGTTTCTTTACAGGATGTGAAAAGAAAATTAACCCCGCCTTCAGAATGGCAATTTATCAGAGGAAATTCTATTGTTCAGGGACCATTGATTGGTGGTTGTATGGAAGTTTTGGAAATGCTTAAAGGAACCGATTACTGGCCTGCTTCTGAAATCTGGAAAGACAGCATTTTGTTTTTTGAAACTTCAGAAGATAAACCCAAACCTGAATATGTAAGATGGTGGTTAAGAAATTATGCAGCGATGGGAATTCTCGAAAATGCTAAAGGGATCATTTTTGGCAGACCATACGACAATCTATTCACAGAAGAATATGAAACTGAAATTCTGAAAGTTCTGGATGAAGAAGGCTTATATGATCTGCCTGTTGTAACCCGCATGGATTTTGGCCATACCTGCCCAACTTTTACATTGCCTTACGGTAGATTAGCCGAAATCAATTGTATAGATCAAACGTTTTCTATTCTTGAAAGTGGTGTAGCTTGATAAAAAGTTAGTTTCGGCGGCTTTCAGCCGCCGAAACCTCTTCTATAAATCAGCAAATCTTCATCTTTATACTCTTCTACTTCTGCTGATACTCAAAAAGCTCCACGATTCTATCTACTGCTTGCTGCCCCTGATACTTGCCAATTAAATAAAGCGCAGCATCTATTCCGGCAGTAATTCCCGCTGTAGTAATCAATTTTTCCTGATCAACATACCTTACCTCCCTTTGAATCTTACTTTTAGGATTATTCTTCTCAAGAGCATCTAATAGCATGCTGTGAGTTGTAATATCGTAATTGTCAAGAATTCCTGTTTCCGAAAGCAGCATGCTCCCTGTGCATACCGTGAAAATAACCGTTCCATTGTTAGCATGGTCTTTCACCCACTTTAATACAGTATTCTGAAAATCATCGTCGTGCAGATAGTGCATCACCTGGTCAGGGTTGGCACCCGGAATAACAATCATATCCGGTCTTGGAGATGATTCTATGTCATAAGTAGGAACGATCGCCATAGTATTGGCTTCTGTGCAGACAGGATCCAGGGTTATTCCTACGGTGTAGCAGTTATAACTACCCGGATACAGTACATTTGCCTTTACAAAGACATCAAGGGGACCGTTCAGGTCAAGGACTTCTACCTGATTATATACTAAAAAAGCGACATTCATTGGTTTTCCATTTTCCAGGTGTTTCATAATGTAAATTGTATTATTATTTAAAATTATTGTTTGATAAAAGGACAGACTTTCCCCCATTGATAATGAGTGATTATCAACACAATGGTGTTATTTAAAAGAAGAAAATACTAATCTGCTCTCTTAAAGGTTTTTCGATATTGTGCCGGGGAAACAGAAAGATGTTTCAAAAATAAACGACGAAGAGAAACGACACTTCCCAAACCGCATTTACCTGCGATCATCTCAATTCCCATATCAGTATATTCGAGAAGGTTTTTCGCCTGATCCAAACGCATTTTTTCAAGAAATTTTCCGGGCGTCATTCCTGATTCTCTGACAAACACTCTGGAGAAGTTGCGAACACTCATATGCATCGAGTCTGCCATATATTCAACACTGATTGCCTGCCCTAGTTTATCTTTAAGCAGATCTCTGATTTCTTTTGTAAAGGAACTCATCATATCATAATCCGGAAGTGCATTTCCGTACTGGGACTGCAATCCGGGTCTCTTCAAATGTAAAACCAGATGACGGGCAATTTCTGAGGCCAGAAACGTTCCAAAATCCTCTTCTACCAGGGCCAGCGCCAGATCTATTCCGGAAGAAACCCCTCCTGAAGTATATATTTTTTGATCCTTAATAAAAAACGGGTTGATATTGACTTCCAGTTCAGGGTAAGATTTCTGCAGAAGATCTGCATACTTCCAATGGGTAGTAACCTGCTTCCCTTTCAGAAGACCAGCTTTGGCCAGTGCAAAAGCTCCGATACATACAGATCCGATACGTCTTGTTTCTTTCACAATATGCCGGAGATAAGTATACAGATCAGAATTTATTTCATGCAGTACACCTGGTTCCGTTCCCCCTACCAGCAAAGTATCGATAGGAAAATCAATATCATAAATAGTATGACTGCATGGTAAGGACATCCCTGAACTTGAATACAGTATTTTATCTGAGGTTCCTGATACAATAAAAACATTATATCCGGCCTGATCATTGGCGAGAAAACGGGTAGCCGAAGTAAATACATCGCATGGCCCGGCTATATCCAGTAATTGTACCTGAGGCAGTACCAGAAGTACAATATTTTTCTTCCCTACATTCTTTTCAATGGTCTTCATAACTCGATCTGTATAGGTACAAATGTACTGAGAAAGCAATTTGTCTGCAATGACAAAAAAGAGACTATTTCGGCCACCGATTCAAAAACTGGGAATACATTAGAAAAAATGATAAAAAAAGGAGACTGTCTTAAAAAGGCAGTCTCGAACCACTCTACTATAAAAACAAGCTGAATCAGCTATACAATTTATTCATTCAGGATATGATAATAATGCTCTTTCAAAAGCCATTTATGCAGGAGATAATTTGCGGGATCTTAAATAAAGAACTGTACGGTTCAGGTATGGAAAAAGAATGATCAACAGAAGAGATCCTGAAAGAAGCCAAACCATCATTTCATAGTAATCCATCGCAAAACGTACATGATCCTGTACATTCATTCTCGCTACCAAAAGTCGATGAGCTGCTTTTACAGCATGACCTTCAGACATTCCTTTAGCCATCAGCTTTATTGTTTGCTGGTGAAGAAAACTTTTCACAGCCGGATCTACTGCTGTAAGGTGATCCTGAAAGGCATTATAATGACGGCTTTTTTCAAAAAGTTCATAAAAATTAATCAAAGCTATGCTGATACAAAAACCAAAGTACCGTATAGCCAACGCTGTCGCAGCCGCTGAAGGACCAATAGATACCGGAACTGATGAAATAATAAAAATAATAGTGGGAACCATTATTAATCCAACACCCAATCCCTGGATAAATAGTGGGATATAATAATTAAATTCATCAGCCTGAACATCAAAAGTATAATACATCAGGGCATGAAATGCAAGCAGCATCAGAAAACCGGGCACCCAGATATATTGTATTTTTTTCTTCTGTAATACCATACAACAAGCGACAATGACCCCCAAAACAAGTCCGGAAAGATTAAAAATATTGATGTATGAAATATGGAAAGGATCCAGATGCAGTTCCATTGCTAAATAATTATTGGTAATCCCCGAAGCAAAACGGCAGATGTACATGATAAAAAGAATCACTAATCCCACTTTAAAATTCCGGTATCTGAAAACACGTAAATCAATATAAGGTCTTTTATTCGAATTCTGGCGGAAGATTGAGAGTAACCCCAGGCCTATAATTCCTATAACACTTCCAAGAATTCTGATATCTTCCAGCCAATAATACTCCTGACCAAAAATCGCGATATACCCTATCAATACCAGCATTATACTGTAGAGCACAAAACTTTGCCAATCCAGTTTATACAGAGGAAATCTTGCGTGAGGTCTGTAATTGCTCATCGTAAGTGTCAGGAAAATAAGTCCCGGCAAATATGAAAAGATAGCCGTCTTGTATACAATATTAAAATTATAAGAATCTATAAGATCTGCTGTAATCAGATTGTTAAAAGGCAAAGCACAAATCAGGATCCCGAAAAATACTGAAAAACTGATTTCTCTTCCTCTTTCACTGCTCACCCTGGTAAACATGAGAGTGAGAGAAAGGTTTACATTCCCTGCAAACAGCATTCCCTGTAGAAAACGTACCGGAAAAAGGATATAAATATCACGGGTATAATAACAAACCAGACAAGCCAGAATCTGAAGCGTTGTAAAAATCAGGAAATACTCCTTAGCTGCCAGAAAGCTAAAAAATCTTCTCTCAAGACTATAAAATCCTACATATCCGGCATAGAACAGAGCCACTGCAAACTGAATATCAGCAGGTTCACTTCCATAATAACCCGCAGCAGCATTAATATTGGACAGCGGCAGAAAAAAGATAATAATCCCTGGTAGCGTCATAGAAAAAAGGATAATCTTAATCAGCCATTCCGGAGCCCATCGCTTAAAGATCGGAATTTGTCTAGCCATTGAAATGCTTTTTAGTCGCATAGACATTTACATTCATTCCTACTTTCAGAATATCGATCTCATTTCTTTTACCATCTACCTTGATTCTTACCGGAATACGTTGTACAATTTTCACGTAGTTCCCGGTGGAATTATCCGGAGGGAGTAAAGAAAAGCTTGATCCCGTCGCCGGTGACAATGAAATAATAGTCCCCTGAAACTCCCTGTCCGGGTAAGAATCTGCTACTATTTTCACATGATCTCCAATATGCATATCCCTGATCTGCGTTTCTTTATAATTGGCAACCACCCATTTATCCGTTTCATTATTCACAATAAAAGCCAGGGTTTCCCCTGCATCAATCATTTGTCCCACTTCAACGGTTCTCCTTCCCATTCTTCCATTGTATGCAGCCGTGACAGCCGTATAACTTACATCCAGTTTATGACGGGCCAATAAGGCTTCCAATCTTGCAATTTCTGCCACAACAACTGTTTTCTCAGTCTGAATATCATGTACCTTAGAAACAGAAGCAGCATACATATCCTGAGAAGATTTGTAATCGCTTTCATTCACATCCAGGGTGGCTTTTACATCTTCAAGTCTTTGTTTTGTTGCTGATTCTTCATTGTAAAGTTTCTCATATCGATTATAATCAAGCTGTTGTTTCCAGACTTTTGCTTTACTTGCTGCTACCTGAGCCTGGGCTGAAGCCGCCTGTTTTTCTGTTGTACTGGTTGTGCTTTCCAGCACCTTTAATTCTGCACGGGCTTTCTGAAGGGCGGCCTGAGTTTGTTTTTGTTGAAGAACATATTCACGGTTATCGACCACCAATAAAGTATCTCCTTTTTTAACCTCCTGGTTCTCTTCGAATTTAACTGCTACAATGAACCCGCCTGCTCTTGAAATAATAGGATTTACATATTCCTGAACCTGAGCATCATTGGTTTGTTCATATTGGGAATAATTTTTAAGGGTAAATCCTCCCCAGACAACAAGCGCTGCCACGATAAGTAGTGAAATCCACCCCGTAATTTTAGTAATTAAACGATCGGTTGGAGTATATTTTTTTTTCATTGTTTTATAAAGTACCTGTTATGTTTTGTAGTAAATAATAGTTGTTTTGCGCCATAATTTTTGCTGCTGCCAGTTCAAATTTAGTCTGAAGAAGCTGTAAGTCAGCATCCAGCAGATCGGTAATCAAAGCAGTCTGGCTGAAGTAGGTATTTTTAGTAATACGTGCATTTTCTTTTGCCTGTGCTACGTTGGTTTCCGCTACCCGGATCTGTTCCAGAGCTTCCTGATATCGTAGATAGGCTTCCTTTACCTGCTGTCTCACTTTATCTTCTGTATCTTTATGAATTTCTTCTTCTTTCTCAAATTCCAGAGCTGCTGCTTTTACTTTTTGAGTATTATGATAAAGAGAGGATATTGAGAATGAGGCTTTCAGCCCCACAATTCCCAATGAATACCAATCAGGATTGTATGGATACAGGAAGATCTGTGGATTAGCGTAATAAAACTCTCCGTACAACCCAATCTTTGGGCTGACATTCGCTTTAACTTGTCTTAGTTTAATTTTGCTCAATTCAGTCTGCTGCTCAGAAACATGATAATCAAAAGAGTGGTCCAAAGCCAGTTTCAGATATTCGTTGTAGGCAGTATTTTCGTTCCATTCGTTAAAGGGAGCTTCGGGAATAACAACCTGATCATCAGGCATTCCTAAAATAATATTTAGCTTCTGCATGGCAATAAGAATATCATTTTCAATAGTAATAAATGCCATTTTCCGTTTGGAAAGTTCAAGCTCTACTCTCAGAACATCAGTTTTTAATACCACCCCATTTTTATAGAGAGTCTGTATTTCTTTTAATTGTATTTTCTGATCCGCAATGTCCTGTTTAATGAGGTCTCTGAAGATTAAAGTTTTCTGCAGTTCAAGATACAATGCTGCCGTTCGGTAATGAATATCCGAGACAGATTGCTCTTTCTGAATATTTTTAATTTTTTCAAGGGTCTGATTCTCTTTAATTTTAAGATTTAATTTGTTCCCTTCATAAATATTCAGATAAAAATCTGCTCCGGCTCTGTAAAGCGTGTGAATCACCTCATGCTGGGAAGGTTTAGAAAAAATCCCATTTTCATAAATCGGGATATTGGAAGCTTTTTCTATGGAACCTTTAACACCTATTTCTGGTAGTCTTTCCCGTTTGGCATCTTTTACTTCGACTTCTGCAATGTCTGCATTGAATGTTTTGATTTTGATATGACGGCTGTTTTCTTCAGCTCTTTGCCATGCGTCTTTTAGGGAGAGTCGAATGGTATCATTTCGGAGACCGCCTGTCTGAGCTGATAATATATAGGTTGTGCTCAGCATCAGCAGTCCGGTGAGATAAATTTTCATCTGAATTTTTCAAATTATTGCACTGCAAATGTATCGTCAATCCAGAAAATATTTTTACCTAAAATAGTCAAGTTTTACATGATTCCGGCCAAATGATTATATTTGCATTCGGGTAATATTTCTAATCTTTTTATGGGTTTAATTGCGGCACTTCCTCACATCGATGAGCATGATAAAAGTGTATTTGTCATGCACGAAAAATCAGAAAAATTAATTCCTTTTCATAAACATACGAAGGGGCAATTAAGCTATGTAGAAGGCGGTATAGCCTATATTACGATAGACAATCGTACGTATGTAGTGCCCGCAAGACACTTTTTCTGGATCCCTCAGGGAATGGAACATATTTTGGAAATAGGCCACTCTGCAACCGTACTGCGTTCACTTTATTTCTATGCACACGACGATATTTCAAATTCTTTTTACAGCAGATTGGGGATCTATCCTGCATCGGAATTACTGATTCAAATGATCAAATACACAGAAATATGGGATGAAAAGCACGTTACCACAGAAGATGAAAATTTTGAATTTTTAATTGCCTTAAAAAAAATTCTTCCTAAAACTCATCAACAGCCTTTACCAATCATTCTCCCCGCCACCCACAACAAACAGATGATGAAAATCGTTTCTTACCTTGAAAGGAACATCGGAGAAAAGCACACCTTAACCAATGTGAGTGCCAGATTTGGACTCAGTGAGCGTTCTATGTCCCGTTTGTTTAAAACTGATATGGATATCTCCTTTCTTCAATATTTAAAAACACTAAGGATCATAAAGGCAATTGAACTGCTTCTCAATACAGATAAAGCCATCAATGAAATTGCTGATAATGTAGGCTATAGCTCTATCAGTGCATTCAGCGATACTTTTAGTGAGTTTACCCAATCAAGACCATCTGATCTGCGGAAAAACAGTAAGGCTTTTCGAAACCCCGGGATGTGAATATATCAATACAATGTCTGAAAAGCGTTGTATTTTTTTGCGATTAACAGTATAATAGCACTTCAGTTACTACAAAAAATCTGGTGTATGATGTTTATCAAAGATTAAAAAAATAAAAGAGTTTTTAGTCTTTTATTAAAAAAAACTTTATATATTTGTCCTGTAAAATCAATAGAAAATGTTTTCCAAAACTTGCGAATACGCTTTAAGAGCCTTAATTTATATCGCCCAGCAGTCTAAAAATGACAGCAGAGTTGGAATTAAAGACATTTCAAAAAATATCAATTCTCCTGAATATTTCATTGCCAAAATCTTGCAGGATTTGAGTAGAAAAGGATTTGTACAATCTGCTAAAGGTCCGAACGGCGGTTTTTATATGGATCAGAAAAACCTGAATATGTCGATTGCTGACATTGTAAGAGAAGTTGATGGAGACAAATTATTTTCGGGTTGTGGTCTGGGTCTCGAACAATGTTCTGAAACACATCCGTGTCCTCTCCATGATCAATTTAAAAGTATCAGAGATAATCTTCGTCAAATGCTGGAAAATTCTAAAATTCAAATGTTTGTCGATAACCTGGATTTACAACTGACCTATCTGAAAAGGTAAAAAAATTTGACCTAATAAAAGATAAAAAGGTCTTAATATATTAAATTAAAAGAAAATGAAATTACCTCTTAAAAATCCTATTGTTCTTATACTGCTATGTCTTATGGCCGGGATGTTTATGACGATTAGTTTTTTAGAAACGCCATTGAAATTTCAGGTACAAGGAATGACACTTCCAACAGCATTGGGGCTGGGAAAACTGATGTTTGGAATTTCAACGAGAATACAAGATCTGTTTCTGCTTTTAATTTTGGTTTTCATGATGCTCAGCCGTAAAAATTATACAAGGTTTGATTTCCTGATCATTATCTTTTTTCTTACTCTCGTTTCGCTAGAACAGTTTTGGATGCTTCCGGTTCTGAATAACCGGGTTGATTTACTATCAGCAGGCCAATCAATCCCCCCCACTTTGATTCATGATTACTTTATTTACACAGAAACAGCAAAAGCTATTCTTCTTATAACTGCTATCATTTCACAATTTAAAAAACAAAATAATGGATACTGAAAATATTGAAAAAATGTCCGGCCATTGGCTGCTGGCAAAAATCGGTAAAAGAGTCTTACGCCCGGGCGGACGGGCTCTTACCTACAAAATGCTCGATATGTTGAATATTAATTCTGACAATGATATCGTAGAATTTGCTCCGGGTCTGGGTTTTACAGCAGATCTGGCTTTAAGTAAAAATCCAAAATCCTATATTGGAATTGACGTTGAGCAGAAGGTAGTAGATCAATTGAATAAAAACTTCAATAACAACACCGCACATTTTCTCGTTGGAAATGCATCAGACAGCCCACTATCGGAACAATCCATTGATAAGGTATATGGTGAAGCTATGCTGAGCATGCATGCCAATCATAGAAAGTCTGAAATCATTCAGGAAGCTTCCAGAATCTTAAAGCCACAAGGGTATTATGCCATCCATGAATTGGCACTCATACCCGATAGTATGGATGAAAATGCAAAGCAACAGATACAGAAGGAACTGGCCGTTTCTATTAAAGTAAACGCCCGCCCATTGACGATTTCCGAATGGAAAACTGTATTGGAAAAAGAAGGGCTCAAAGTGGTACAAGTGGAAACATCACCCATGCATCTATTGACTCTACGACGAATCATCGAAGATGAAGGTTTTGCAAGATTTCTGAAAATTGCAGGAAATATATTAACCCAACCAGAAATCCGTTCCCGCGTGATGCACATGAGAAAAATCTTTAAGAAATATGAAGATAACCTTTGTGCAGTAGCTATTCTTACACAGAAAATATAATTCAATACCATCATTATTATGAAAAAACAACTTACAAATACCGCAGTGATATTGAGTGTATTGATCATGCTTTTGTCATGTTCCGACAAAAAGGGAACAACTCCCATTCCAATCCCTGTTCCCTCCACAGAACAACCGGCTGCACAGCCTGTTCCTGTACCCAAACCTGTTGTTTCAACAAATGTATCCAATGATCCCGGCTTTAAACTGATTGAAGGAGCCGATTGCCTTGCCTGCCATAAAATAGATACCAAATTAATCGGCCCCTCTTATCAGGATGTAGCCGCAAAATATACCAAGACAGATGTTGATCAGCTGGCTCAAAAAATTATTGACGGAGGAAAAGGAAACTGGGGAGATATTCCGATGACTCCTCATGAAGGAATAAGCCGAGAAGATGCTAAACAGATGGTAAAATATATCCTTTCCCTCAAAAAATAAGACAAAAAAAATTTATAATAATAAAAGACAAAAAAGTATTATATTATGAACACAAAAAAAGATTTTATTGGAAATATGGTCGCTGAAGACTTCAGAACTGCCGCAATTTTTAAAAGACACGGTATTGATTTTTGCTGTAAAGGCGGAAGAACCATAGAAGAAGCCTGCAATAATAAAAAGTTGGACCCTGAAAAAATTTATGAAGAGCTGGAAGCACTGCCAAAAAATGAAGGTTCTTCCATAGACTTCAACAGCTGGCCGCTAGATCTGCTCACGGATTATATCGAGAAAACCCACCATCGTTATGTGGAAGAAAAAGCTCCTGTTATTAAGGTTTTTTTAGATAAATTATGTAAAGTTCACGGAGGCAGACATCCTGAATTATTTGAAATCAATACCCTGTTTAATCAATCGGCTCATGATCTTTCTGCTCATATGAAAAAAGAGGAGCTTATCCTGTTTCCATTTGTCAAAAAGATGGTTACCGCAAAAATATCCGGACAGCCTCTTCCTTATCCGGTTTTCAATACTGTGGAAAACCCTGTTCATATGATGGAACACGAACATACCGTGGAAGGAGACCGCTTCAGAAAAATGGCAGAGATTACCAATGAATACCTACCTCCCGCAGATGCATGCAACACCTACAAAGTAGCTTTTGCCATGCTTCAGGATTTTGAAAATGACCTTCACAAACATATTCACCTTGAAAATAACATCCTTTTTCCGAAAGCGATCCGACTGGAAAAAGAATTTGCCGTTAAATCTTAAAAACTGATGAGAATGACACCTAAAAAACTTTGGCGATGGCTTGCAGCAGTAATGATTGCCTCATTTGCCGTTCTTATATTTTATGGAACTGAAATTTACAGGAAGATCCCTCCTATTCCTGAGAAAATAATAACCTCTGATGGTAAAGTCCTTGCTACAGAGCAGGATATCAAAGACGGGCAAAACGTATGGCAGTCTATCGGTGGGCAAACCGTAGGAAGCATCTGGGGTCACGGTGCTTATATTGCCCCTGACTGGACCGCTGATTACCTCCATCGGGAATCTGTTCTTTTGCTTGACGAATTAGCTAAAAAGGATGGAAAGATCTTCAAAGAACTTCCTGATGAGGAGCAAGCAAAATATCAGGTACTTCTCAAAAAAGAACTTCGCACCAATACCTTTAGTGAAAGCAAGAATGAAATTGTCTTCTCCCCTGAACGAGCTGAAGTACAGAGGCAATTGTCTGAGTATTATTCAAAACTGTTTATGAATGATCCTTCTATGGCTCAACTCAGGGATCAATATGCAATTCCCAAAAACACTATTAAAGATACAGTGAGAATGGCTCAGATGAATGCTTTTTTTGCCTGGAGTACCTGGGTATGTGTCACAGAGCGACCGGGAGATGATGTTACCTATACCAACAACTGGCCACATGATGAATCTGTAGGCAACGTCCCGCCGCCATCATTGCATTTGTGGTCTGGATTTAGTATCCTCTTGTTACTGGCTTGTGTAGGTCTCCTGGTATTTTATCATGCAAGGAATAAGGAAGAAGAAGTCAGCGAAGAACTTCCTCTTGAAGATCCACTGCGAGATATGAAACCTACTCCCTCCATGAAAGCAACGTTGAAATATATCTGGGTTGTAGCATTACTTATTCTGGTTCAGATGATGGCTGGAGTCGTCACAGCGCATTATGGAGTGGAAGGAAGCGGATTTTATGGTATTCCTTTGGATGAATTTCTTCCACAATCGGTTTCCAGAAGCTGGCATGTGCAGCTGGCCATATTCTGGATTGCTACTTCATGGTTGGCCACAGGACTTTATATCGCTCCTGCAGTTTCCGGCTACGAACCAAAATATCAGAAGCTGGGTGTGAATGTTTTGTTTGGAGCCTTATTGATCGTTGTACTGGGATCCTTAACCGGTCAGTGGCTGGGTGTTATGCAAAAGCTGGGACTGGTAGACAATTTCCTGTGGGGGCATCAGGGATATGAATATGTGGAACTGGGGAGAGTATGGCAGATCTTATTGCTTGTTGGACTTATTCTTTGGTTGATTTTAATGGTAAGAGCCCTTCTTCCTGCCTTACGACGTAAAGATGGAGACCGTCACTTATTGCTTTTATTTACACTTTCTTCAGTAGCTATTGCTATGTTTTATGGAGCAGGTTTGATGTATGGTAGACAAACGCATATGGCAATTGCAGAATATTGGCGATGGTGGGTCGTTCATCTTTGGGTAGAAGGCTTCTTTGAAGTTTTTGCTACCGTAGTCGCCGCTTTTCTGTTTACCAGATTAGGATTATTAAGGTTAAAATCGGCTACCAACGCCGTACTTTTTTCAACCATTATATTTTTGGGTGGAGGGATTTTAGGAACATTCCATCATTTATACTTCAGTGCGACTCCTACAGCAGTACTCGCTTTGGGAGCTACTTTCAGTGCATTGGAAATTGTTCCTCTTGTTCTGATCGGATATGAAGCGTACCAGAACTATCAGCTCAGTAAATCTACCAGGTGGATTCAGGCTTATAAATGGCCAATCTATTGTTTCATTGCTATGTGTTTCTGGAACTTTCTGGGTGCCGGTATTTTTGGATTTGCCATCAACCCTCCTATTGCACTGTACTATATTCAGGGATTAAATACAACTGCCGTGCACGGGCATGCAGCCCTATTCGGAGTATATGGAATTTTAGGGATTGGTTTGATGATGTTTGTCTTAAGGGGACTGTATCCTGACCGTCAATGGAATGATAAATTAATCGGATGGGCCTTCTGGATGATTAATATCGGATTATTAGTGATGGTGACCATCAGTCTTTTGCCCATAGGAATTATGCAGTCTGTGGCCTCTATTAAAGAAGGATACTGGTATGCCCGTTCTGCAGAATTTATGCAAACAGACATTATGCATTTTCTCAGATGGATGCGGGTCCCTGGAGATATTCTACTCGCTGCAGGAGAATTGCTGCTAGTTATTTTTATCATTGGATTAAAATTTGGCTGGTCATTGAAAGAAAAACGTTAATATAAGGCTTTAAAAATCATAGGTCTAGTAATTTACCATGAGCCTTACTCCTTTTTAAATCAGAAAAAATATGAAACGTAACCCAAATATAGTTCTCCTTTCACGAGATCATCATTTCGGATTGCTTTGCAGCTGGAAAATCCGACAGGGGCTAAAAAAAGAAGTTGAAACTGAAAGAATCAAAAAATATATTGTTTATTTTTGGGAAAACCACCTGAAAGAACATTTCAGGGAAGAAGAGCAAATTTTAATTCCCTATCTTGAAGATGAATATACTTCCCGAATATGTTCAGAACACCATCAATTAAGAATGTTCGCTTCTGAAATTGAAAATTCCGAAAGTATCAATCTGTTTTCAGATTTTGCTGATCTTCTCGAACAGCATATTCGTTTTGAAGAGCGCCATTGGTTTCCTCATCTGGAAGAAAAACTAAACAGCGACACTTTAGATAAAATCGGAAAAAAACTGATTTATAGCCACATCGAAGAACATGATGATTATGCTGATGAATTCTGGAAGTAATTTTCATTGATAAAAAAGTCTTCAAATACGAGTATTTGAAGACTTTTTTTAAATAAAAACAAATCAGATTACTGGGTTGCTTTTATAATTGCTGTAGTAATTTCCGTTTCTTTCTTCTTTGAATAAGTCGAATCAAAAGGCTCCATAATATCAAATAAATACTGATAAAACGGGGTTATTTTCTGTACATTTTCGGATTCTTTCATGGCTTTTTCTTTTCCCATTTGCTGCAGTTGCTGCACAAAAACATTGAATTTCTTATCAATAGGGTCCATCGACTTCACCAGATAGGCAAATGCTTTATCTTTCTCTCCTAAAATCTTATACGCATCTGTAACTGCAGAAACAACAAGAGCATATTCCATGGGTTTAGTTCTTATTTGTTTACGGGCAGCGCCTTGAAATTGAGGTGAAAGCCCCATATAGTAATCATATTCATTAAAAATCTCTTTTTTAAGGAGATTGGCCAACTCAAGCCCTTTTTGCTCCTGTCCGGTCACAATATATCCTGAAACGAGAGCACTTAGAGAACGTGGGTCATTATACTTTTCAGCAGGAATTTCTTGAGCCGCAAGATCCAGCAGTTCAACCGCTTTCGTTTTTTGTCCGTTTGCTACCAATGCCAAAACAGCTCTGCTCACTGATGTTCTGTAACTTATAATATTAGAAGTTGCTGTTTCATCATAATAAATATCCAAATCTTTAAAATTTCCCCATCTGAAATTTTTTACCACCTGGTAAAGAGAGCTGGCATCTACCCTTCCCTTATCACCGTCCGATGCCTGAGGAGTATGAATAGGAACAAGTCTGTAGCTGAAACCATCAAACTGCAGGTATTCATCAAGATAAAAAATATTTTCACTTTCATACATTCCACCGGATGAAAAACTAATGGGTCTCTTCCAATCAAAATGGGCCAATAAATCCATCATCATCAGGTTATTTTTGAATAAGGTATTTTTCTGATATGTAATTGTAATTTCATTGACAGCATTTGAACGATCTGAAGGATTGATGATTCCAGATTGTATGGCATTTTCTTTATCGACAGGAAGGATAAATTTGTGAACCGGAAGGATATTGAACCGCTCATATTTTTCTTCTCCGAAATACATCTTCAGAAGCTCATCTTTTTCAGGAGATTTCAATTTAATAAAGTCCATCGCCTCTTTTAACGGTAATGAATCCTGCGTAAGAAATTTTCGGAAATCCTGAAAAGCTGTTTCCGGTGCTCCCTGGTCCTTTAGCATGGCAAAAAGACCTTCCCAATCTTCTTTTTTCATTAAGTATACCTGATCATTAACTCCATCTCTGTAGTCTTCATGAGTCAGCTGTCCCGGAATCCCTTTCGCATTATAGGTTCGTCTTTTTACCTGATCAATACTCCAAGGCATAGCCAGCAAGGTAAAATTGACCGTTTTCACATCACTGCGAAACTCTTCTGTTTCCTGAATCGCCCATACGGGGAAAGTATCATTATCACCATAGATAAAAATAATATCATCTTTTGGCAGGGATCGCAAAAATGAATATGCGTAATCACGGGCCGCCGTTTTCCGGCTTCTATCGTGTGAAGTATAGTTTTGGAAACCCATCATAAAAGGAATGCCCAATAATACAAGTCCGAAAATGATCTGTGCCGGGCCCGATTTTATTTTAGACTGAAGAAACCATAAAATACTTCCGGCTCCCAACCCTATCCAAATTGCAAATGCATAGAATGAGCCCACCATTGCATAATCTCTTTCTCTCACTTCAAAAGGTTTTACGCCTGTATAGAAAACAATTCCGAAACTGGTCAGAATAAATAATGAAAGAATGGCGTAAAATCTTCCAAAATCTCTGTTCAGTTGAAAAAAGAAGCCGATCAAACCTAAAATTAATGGCAAAAAGAAAAATTTCACCGTACTTTCATTTTTGAATTTAGACGGCATTGTATCCTGATTTCCCCAGAGTGCATTATCGATAAACGAAAATCCGGAGATCCAATTCCCCTGAGTATTTTCCAAATGTCCCTGAAGGTCATTTTGCCTTCCGACAAAATTCCACATCAGATATCTTACAAAGTAGTATCCGTTCTGAAAGGAGATAAAATAATCCATATTTTGAGCGAAAGAAGGTCGCTTTACAGTGATCAGATCATAAGGTTTTACTTTGAGATAATCTGCTGCTGTAATGGAATCATCTTCATACTTTGCTCTTAACTCATTAAAAATCTGCTGAGCCTGCGGATTATCAGCAACCTCTTCATTATCACTATTAAAAGTGAAATCCGGTGCTCCGTACAGAGCCACATAGTTCCCCATAACATCCTTATCTTCATTGAACATTCTGGGCATAAAGCTGATCTGAGATTTATTAAATACATAATTGAAACGATCGCCGGTCTTTCTGTACGTCCCTGTCTTTTCATCTTTTTCGTAAATATCATCTGTTTTCTCTGTTTTATAGCTTCCATCTTCATTTTTTTCAATTCCTCTGGCATCCAGAAAAGCGGTATAATTTTGTCCGTAAATCGTCGGCCAGTCTCCATATTGAACTCTGTTGTAATAATCTCTCATCCCTATTGCCGTATCAGGATCATTAAGATTCATCGGAGGATTGGCATTTGCCCTAATCGGAATCACTAACCAGCATGAAAATCCAATAATCATATATACGACAGATAAAACAATGGTTTGGTAAATATTTTTTTTAGCCTTTCTTGCATATTTGATCAAAAGGAAAGAAATAACTGCCATCAGTACAAAAGCCACAATCGTTCCCGAATGAAAAGGAAGTCCCAGTCCGTTCACAAAGAAAATTTCCAGTTGACCAAACACCGTCATGATGAATGGGAAGATCATTTTAAATACGAATGCCAGTACAGCAAGTGTGATCAGATTGGCCAGGATAAACGATTTCCAGGAAAATTGATAATTCCGGGTATAATAGACCAGACATACCGCTGGAATTGCCAGCATACACATCATGTGTACTCCTACGGAAAGGCCGATAATAAAGAAAATTAAAATAATCCATCTTTCATGGTCTGGTGCCTGATATTCATTTTCCCATTTGGTAATGAGCCAGACCAGTAATGCAATAAACATAGAGCCCATAGAATATACTTCTCCTTCAACAGCCGAAAACCAAAATGTATCCGAAAAGGTAAAACATAAGGCTCCAATGACCCCGGAAAATAAAATTGAAATTTGCTGATGCTTCGTAATTTCGTTAAAATCTTTATGTAAAAGTCTTCTTATAAAATGGGTAATCGTCCAGAACAGCAACAGAATAGTAAAAGCACTGAATAATGCAGACATCGCGTTGATTACAATTGAATAATTCTGCTCATTTCCCAATGCGAAAATGCTGGCTACCGCTCCCATAATCTGAAACAAAGCGGCACCCGGAGCATGGGTTACCTCAAGCTTTACTGCTGAAGAAATATATTCCCCACAATCCCAAAAGCTCAATGAATGCTCTATGGTAGAGAGATAAGTAATTAAAGCAATAACGAAAAGGAACCATCCAACAACGGTGTTCCATTTTTCAAAAGACCAGTTTTTCATATAATATTTTCCAATAATATCAATAAGACAATTGGTGAAGAAATTATATTACATGAGGAACTGGAATATTTTAATTTTCAAACTTCAAATAAAAAAACTTTAAGTATAGATTAGACTAATTTTAAATTAAATAAACTTTTTTATTTAATATGTATTATTCAACCCTCCATCCAGCGGAATATTGGCTCCGGTAAGATAAGAAGAATAGTCTGATGCCAGAAAAGCAACCAGATGGCCATATTCTTCGGGTCTTCCCAGTCGTTTCATAGGAATTTTATTTTCTCTTGCTTTTTTAATTTCATCTGCCGATCTATGGGTTTGTTGCGCTTCATGGCTGATCAGGTTTTTAATTCGTTCTGTATCAAAATATCCGGTTAAGACATTATTTACTGTGACATTGTATTGTGCAACTTCATTAGATAATGTCTTTGCCCACGCCATTACTGCTGAACGAACTGAGTTTGATAATGCCAGATTATTGATAGGTTCTTTCACAGATAAAGAAGAAACATTAATGATCCTTCCATTATTTTGTTTAATCATATGAGGCAAAGCCCGTAATGTTGTTTCGCAAACCGTTTTAAAAAGGAGATCAAATGCTTTCTGATAGTCATCGACATTCTTTTCCATGGCAAGCCCCGGTTCCGGACCATTGGTATTATTTACCAGGATATCAATAGTATGGCTGTTGAAATATTCGGTTATCAGTGTTTTATAGCTTTCAAAATCTGAAAAATCTGCTACCAGATATTCATGTTTCTGATCCGGATGTACAATGGGCAATGAATCCGTAAAGTTTTGAAGTTTTGCTTCACTTCGGGACATCACCGTTACATTCGCTCCACATTTTGCCAGTTCTATGGCAATCCCTGCTCCTATTCCCTGTGTAGCACCTCCTACCAGAGCGTTTTTTGAAAAAAGTTGAATATTCATTGTTGAGAACTTATACAAATTAGCTACAATAAATGTAAGAAAAGCATGAATTCTAAAAAAGACTTGTCCTAAGAATAATCCAATCGTAACCATTGATATAAAGTAAAACACCAACTGCTGCCGGTGTTTTACAAATATTTGTGTTGTTAGAATTTCTCGTTGAGATGTAGTAATGCCTGATGTGAGTACTTTATGAAATTAATCTCCAATTCTGAAGACAAGTACCTGTGTGGAAGTTGCTGCCAGGCTCATTCCTGCTCCTGAACAGTTTCCGGATTGCCCTCTTCCAAGGGAGATTGTCCAGTTTCTGTTGGCAGGAAGGGTTGTCGCATAGGTGATCGTTCCCCCATGATTAGAAAGCGCTCCTTCTGAATGTGCTCCTGTATTATGAATTCTTGAAGTCGTAGCATTGAGGGGAAAATCAACAAAGTATGAACTGATGGTACACCCTGTTGCGTTGTGTGATGCTTCATAAACAAAAGTTATCTGATAAGTCCCTGCCGGGAAAGTAATAGTGCTTGTCCCTGCATTATAAGTCATCCCCGGGATTGAGTTTTTTATCATTGACATGGGCACCACCTGCGATCCACCAGCTCCTTGTGCCTGAAGGAAATTAGCCTGTGCCGTTTCTAATCTGAAAACCGCCGGATTTGGAATGGAAAGAGCACCCAATGTACCAATACTTTTTACCACTCCGCTACCATCAAGCACTAAAAGGGGATCTGTGGTTGTGTTTCCTGCACCCACTCCCTGCAACCGTAAGGGATCGGTAGCATTGACATGCAATTTATTGGTAGGTGCTGTAATACCAATTCCCATATTTCCATTAGCAGTAACGGCTACATCATTTGCTTGTTGCGCAACTGAGGGAGCTCCTGTAGCAGGATTATCTTTGGCTGCATCAATATTAAAAACACCTTGCGGGTTAGAAGTTTGAATACCAACTTGGGCATTAGAAAGAAAACAATTACCTGATAAAAGGAACAAAAAATAAATAAGGGTTCGTTTCATAATAAATTATTTTTCTGGTTAGAATTCTGAAACATGTAAAGTGGATGAAGGGAACTTTTCATTTTACATTAAAATTTCACTTTACATTGAAACAAATATAGTATTTTTCACTAATAAAAGAAATATTTTACATGAAATAAAAATTAATTATTATTAATACACAACAAATAGCAAATTAATAATAAAATTATAATCAAAACAAAAGTGAAAACAAAAAAAATAATTAAATATAGATAAAATATAGTCATTAATAATTATTTTTTAATAACAATAACACATATATAAAAAATTAAATAAAGTGTAAAGATTACTTATTATATCTATTAAAAAAACAAATAACCTCCAGAAATCCGGAGGTTATTTGTTTTTTTTTCAGTGACTATTTGACCACAGTTGCTTCCAATTCTACTGTCAGGGTTTCAAATAGTCCGGTTACTTCCAACATGGTTACCGCTTGTTCTATCTGATGTTTTTCTATCCATTCCTGAAGAATCGGGAAATGAGGCCAAAGCTCCTGAGTGGAGGTTGTATAAATATTGAGCCTTACCATTCCTTTGCATTCATAACCTGCAGTAGTTATGAGTTCTTCAAGATTAGCAATAGCCTGTAGCAACTGGGACTTCATATCTTTATCACTGGATGTTCCATCAGGATCTATTGCTGCTTGTCCTGAGCAATAAAGAGTGCTTGTTACATTTTTTACCTCAACTGCCTGAGAATAGCTGCGTTCATTTTGCCATGTCCATGGATTGATGGTTCTTTTTTCCATTATATTCAATTGTTATACGTTAGACTACAAAGTTGCAGAATAGGTATAGCAAACGCATGTGATCCGGATCACCATTATGAAGTGAGAAAAGTCACAATTTATTGGGACAGTCTGCTCAATGTTTCTCTGGAAACTCCTAAATAAGCAGCAAGAAGTGTTTTCGGAACCCGTTGAATCAAAGAAGGATATTTTTGAAGCAACTGTTCGTATCTTTCTTTAATTCCTGTAGTCATTGTAGAAATGATACGTTGTTGTGCAGAAATGAAGCCCATATATGCCTTCTCCAAGAAGAAATGTTCAATTTTGGGAAGAGCAGCACATAATTTCCTGTAGTTTTCTAAAGAAATGCACAACACATCAGCATCCTCTACCGCTATCAAAGACATTGTTGATCTTGTTTGCAGGTAAAACGCTGAGAAATCAGTTTCCCACCAATCTTCCATGGCGAATCCTACAATATGTTCTTTTCCTGTATCATCAGTGTATACAAGTTTCAAAAGGCCTTTCAGGACAAAATAATTATAGATAGCAAATTCTCCTTCCTGTATCAGAAACTGGTGTTTTTTATATTTTTTATGGGTAAAAAATGAAGATATCAGCCTGAATTCATCATCACTCAGAGGAACAATTTTCCCGATATGAGTTCTTAATTGATCCAACATATTGTATAATTAAAAGTCTTACGGAGGTTCTCAAAAGCAATCTCACGGTTTAAAATTTCTTCGACCTCATCATAAGTGGCTAAACCTTCTGCTTCAAAAACATGACCGTTGGGGGTTTTGTAAGTATATTCAAATAAATCACGCTGATAGATTGAATGCAGTATCTCTATCTGTCTGGAGGTCATATAAGGTTCATGTGTTTTCAACTGATTGAATAAATTCCTTTTCAGATCTTCTTCTCCCTCTTCATAAAACATAGCATTTTCATCAATTTCTGTAAGGGCTTCCAAAAGTTGGCGAAAAATAAAATCCTGAAAGTTTTTGGCTAATATCTCAGCTTCCTCATCATCATGAGGGATAAAAGTAATGGGTACTTCCCCATTATTTTTCAGATCAAACTGAAAAGCATATAAATCTCCCGCTCCATTTTTTGCGAAGGGAACAAATTTATAGTTTGCATGAATATTTCTATAATCATCTTCCTCAGACATTTCTTCAATAGAGGCTTCTACAAACTGCTGATGATTCCAAATTTCAATATCGTTCCCGAATAAGAGTAAGGGAGGATTTTTCTTGAATTGTGGGAAGGTTGCCCGGTACCAGTCTGAACCACTTTCACCCCAGTTTAGCATTCCATCCTCACACAAACATTTGTAGATGTCGGGATATTTAAAATTATATTTCTGCTCCAGTTGTTCTATATCCATGTTCATTATGTATTACGTCCCATACAAAAGTAAGTTTCCTTCTTTTTTCATAGACGATGTGAAATAGTTTTTGGTTTTAAAAACATACTCTCCTTTCAAAAATAAACTATTTTACCAGACTTTACAACCTTTAGCAAGGCTTATAGCTATACTGAGAACGGATAGTTTTCACTCAGTGTGGGATGAATACTATTCAAGGTTTCATAGAATTTTTGCTTCACTGATTCCGGGATAAGTCCAAATTCATCAAAAGATTGATCCAGTTGCTTAATAACGAATGCCATTTTCAACCATTGTTCAAAACTGATGTACATAGGTTCCAGCCGTTCATCATAATCATGATCATAGAAAAAAACTCTGTCCTTTTTATTCAAAAACCAGCGATCTCCCTGTCCATTACCACCAAAGCACCAATAATCGAACAAGTCAAAGCCTTTATTTTCGTTGATTGCCTCAACAGAATGATATAAAACTGTTTCAGAAGAAATTTCGGTAGTTGTAATTTGGGTTACGATATGTTTGTACTGCTCCGAAAAAGGAAATTCAATGACTTCCGGAAAATCTTGTTTTCTTTTTTTTCCTTTAAAAATTTCAGTTTCGATTTCCTCAACAGTAAATATTCTTAGTAACATTCTCAATTATTTTTTCAACCTATATAATGAAAAATTACTATAGTTTAAATACTATAATGTTTTTAAAACCCTTATTGCACCTTCATTGGCAGGATTTATCCTGAGTGCTTTTTGATAATTCTGTCTGGCTTTATCCTTTTGCCCCGCTTTCAGATAGGCCTCTCCTAAACTGTCATATACATTCTGGCTATCCGGATACAAGATACTGTTTACCCGAAAAACATCAATCGACTGGTTCAATTTATTTTGTCCCAGTAATGCATAGCCCACATTATTCAGATAATCTTCAGAAATAAAATAATGACCTGTATTTTCTGTTTTAGCTTTTTGAAATGCTTTCAACCCTTTGTCAAAATCACCATCCATAACAAACTCTAAAGGCGTTTTTTCGTCCTTATTCATTTGTGGACTCTTTGAACGAATGGTTTTGTCAGGTAAAATATTAACCATTTCCAGCTTCCCTGATTTCGGATCCTTTACAAATTGGGTTTTAAAACTCCAGTTCTGCGCGGCATACGTATCTTTTCCGACTTTTGAAAGTTGCATGGGTTCCTCTAAATCATTAATATTCAACATCAGTTTTCCGTCTTTACGATACACTCTGTAAAGTCCATATTGATCAAATTTATAACGACCTACGCTATTGCTGAAATCCTGCTCCGTGAAAGGTAATATTTTATAGGCAGAGTCTACATATTCCGGCCATTGGTAAACAGCAGCTACTGATCTGATCAGTTCTTCAATGAATTCGGGTTTATTGGTATTGGTCAAAACAACAATCCCGTCTCCGTTGGTTGTATTGCCAATAAACCTACTGGAAAAGCCTTCATTCCATCCACCATGATTAAAATAAACATGTCCTCCTTTTTTTTCAAGGAAAACACCCAACCCTACACCAGGATCGATAAAAGAGGTTGTAAATTTTTCTGCTGTTTTCTGGCTGATGATGGTATGACTTTTATTGCTTAAAGTATTTTGAATATCAATTACAAATTTGGCAAGATCTTCAGCGGTAGTCCATAAACCCGCGGCGGCCATTTCAGGATAAATATGATACTTTCCCTTTACTCTTTCTCCACTCATAGTATACGCTGTAGCTGCCGACTGGGACTGAACTTGGTTCAGGGGTTGATCAAAAGTACTGTTTTTCATATCCAGTGGCCCAAGCACTCTCTCCTGCATAATGGCTGGAAAGTCTTTTCCTTCGATGTCTATCAGCATTTGCTGCATGACAGAATATCCACCACCGGAATAACGCAATGAGATTCCGGGAAGTTTATCAACGACTACCGCAGAGGAATTAGCCGGACTTTCTCCTTTTAGCACCTGAATGAGTGTGGGGAGCGGTTTCCCGACTTCATATCCTCCAAATCCATGGACGGTAAAACCAGCTGTATGACTGAGTATATTGTAAAGTCCGATTTTTTTCTCCTTAGTGAATGTATTCTCAGGAATCTTCCAGGAGGTCAGGTACAGGTTTATATCAGCATCCGGATTTATTTTTCCGATCTCTACTTCTTTCAGTGCAGCATAGGCACTCACCGGTTTACTCATCGAAGCAGCCTGAAACAAAGTCTTTATATTTACCGGGGTTTTCGATTCTACATCTGCAAATCCATAGGTTTTGGTCCAGATTACTTTGGAATTTTTAATCACAGCAATACTTAGTCCGGGAATTTTATAATGTTTCATCCGGGATTCTAATGTCCAAAGGGGCATCCCTTCAAAACGGGTAACAGGCATTAATCCTGATTCCACCCTCGAAATTTCTTTCGCTACTTCAGCCTGAGATTGAGCAAATGCAAGATTTCCTGTCATTCCTAAAGTGATTCCAATATATAAATAAGTTATAGCTTTCATGGTTTTGAAATATAATGGATCAAAAATATAACTTTAAAGCCATACCATAAGGAACTATTCTTTAGATTTGTTGTATTTGTTAAGAAATAGAACAATTACTCTAAATAAATAGTATGTTTTACATAAGTTCTACTATCTTTGTCTCTTGAAGTTTGAAGATTTTTTTTCCTTAATCAGAGGCATTACGTTGATTTATTTTATTATTAAAGCTTTTTAATGTAACTAATTACCAATCCTTCCAACTAATCCAATATCAAAAACCAGAATTAATATAGAAGAGATCTACTCCTTTAAACAAAACTAATGCAAACATCTTTTTTAAAAATCACCGCAGCCACTGCTGCGCTCTGTTTCAGTACATTCGTGCTTGCTCAGCAAACCTATTCTGTAAGCGGAACTGTAAAAGACAAAAAAAATGGTGAACTTCTCATAGGAGTCGCTGTAAAAGTAAGTGAAAATCCTTCTATTAATGTTGTTGCGAACGAATATGGATTTTATTCTTTATCGTTACCTGAAGGGGATTACACCCTGATCATTTCTAATCCGGGATATAAGGATTTTGAACAACAAATCAAGGTGGATCAGAATATAAAACTGGATCTTCCGCTTATTCAACAGGAGCAGGTTTCCAAAACCATTGATGAGGTAGTAATCACAGGGATTAAAAAGGATAAGAATCTAACGTCTGCCCAAATGGGAACAGAAACCTTAAACATTAAAAATATTGAAAAGCTTCCTGTTCTGTTTGGAGAAAAGGATGTGATGAAAACCATACAACTTTTGCCGGGCATTAAAAGCAATGGTGAAGGAAGCAGCGGATTCAGTGTAAGAGGTGGAGCTACAGACCAAAACCTTATTCTACTGGATGAAGCACCGGTTTATAATGCTTCTCACCTGCTTGGTTTCTTTAGTACCTTCAACAGTGATGCCTTAAAAGACGCAAGCATCATTAAAGGGAACAGCCCTGCTCAATATGGAGGGCGTCTTTCTTCCGTGCTGGATGTAAAAATGAAAGATGGAAATAACCAGGATTATAACATCAACGGAGGTATTGGCCTGATCAGCAGCAGACTGAGTGTGGAAGGTCCTATCCAAAAGGAAAAGTCTTCTTTCATTGTTTCGGGAAGAAGAACCTATGCAGATTTATTCCTGAAAACCTCCAATGATTACAAAGACAACAAATTATACTTTTACGATCTGAATCTGAAAGCTAATTATCAGATCAATGAAAATAACCGCCTTTACCTGTCCGGATATTTCGGAAGGGATGTATTAGGATTGGGAAACACTTTCTCAACGGACTGGGGGAATACTACTGCTACATTGAGATGGAACAGCATTATCAACAGTAAATTGTTTTCCAACACTTCATTTATTTACAGCAATTACGATTATAAAGTCAGTTTAAAGAGTAATGATAATAATTTCGGCTTAAATTCAAAAATACAGGACTGGAATCTTAAGCAGGATTTTACGTGGTTTGCCGGAAATAAACATTCAGTTCGTTTTGGACTACAGTCTATTTACCATACCATTACCCCCAGTACAGCATCGGGAACCAGCGTAAGCAGTTTTCCAAGAAACCCGAGGAAATCGTGGGAAAATGCTTTATACATTAATGATGATTTCAAGGCTACAGAAAAGCTGACCATCAATTATGGAGCAAGACTTTCTCTATTTAGCGTTTTAGGAGGAGATACTTTTAATACGTATGAAAATGGAAACCTTACCGACAGTCAATATATTGAAAAAGGAAAAATTGGAAAAACTTATGTCAATATTGAGCCTAGAATTACAGCAAACTACAGAATCAATGAAGTAAGCAGTATTAAAGGAGGTTATTCCCGCAATACTCAAAACCTGCATCTTTTAAGTAATTCCAGTAGTGGAAACCCTACTGACCAGTGGATTGGAAGCAGCTTAACTGTAAAGCCCGAAATTGCAGACCAGATAAGCTTAGGATTCAGCAGAAACTTTAATAATAACAATTATGAACTGAATGCTGAGGTCTACTACAAATCCATGCAAAATCAGATTGACTTCAAAAACGGTGCTCAGATTACTTTTGATACAGCAGCCGATGTAGAAAGTGAATTATTATTTGGGAAAGGAAGAGCGTATGGATTGGAACTTATTGCCAAAAAGAAAAGTGGTAAACTAACCGGATGGATTTCGTATACTTTATCCAAAACTGAAAGAAAAATCAACGGAATCAATGACAACCAATGGTATAATGCCAGAATGGATAAAACCCACGATCTTTCCATTGTTGCCACCTATCAGTTTAATGAAAAATGGTCGATGTCCGGATTATTCGTGTACAGCACAGGAAATGCAGTGAGTTTCCCAACGGGAAAATATCAGCTGAACGGTCAAACTGTTTTCCAATACAGCAGCAGAAATGCGGATAGGATGCCTGCTTTCCACAGAATGGATCTAAGTGCCACTTATGAACCTTCTTCCAATAAACGTTTCCGTGGTTCATGGACTTTTGGGATTTATAATCTTTATGGCCGTGAAAATGCCTACACGATTACGTTTGAAGATAATCCTAATAATCCGGGAACTACCCGTGCTATGCAAACTTCGTTATTCCGTTGGATTCCCAATATCACTTACAATTTCAAATTCTAAATCATGAAAAATACTTTTTATATCATATTATCCCTGTTTTTAGTTACCTCATGTCAGAAAGAAATCGACCTTGATCTTGATGATCAGAGTGGAAAAATAGTCATTGAAGGGAACGTAACAGATCAGGCAGGTCCTTATATTGTGAGAATTACAAAATCGGTTGCATTTACACAGCAGAATCAATATCCTGCAGTAACCGGTGCACAGGTTGTTTTGAGTGATAATACAGGCCAGACTGAAACATTACAATATATGGGGAACGGCCGATACCAAACCTCCTTATTTGTGGGAGCACCTGGAAAAACATATACTCTGAAAATACAAGCCGAAGGGCAACAATATACCGCTCAGAGCACGATGCCACAGCCAGTAGACTTCGAAGGGCTGGCGCAGGATTCTTTTCAGTTCGGAGACAAAACCAGCTATACTCTTTTACCAATTTTCACTGATCCTGCCGTATTAGGAAACCGCTATCTGTTTTCTTACACCATTAATAATTTATCGAAAAAATACATCAATGTCTTTTCAGATAATCTTAATAACGGCATGCTTAACCAGCGTCCTTTAATACTTCCTAATGATGATAATGATGGTGCAGACCATGAGGTGAAGGTTGGAGATACCATTCATGTCGAAATGCAAAGCATTGATAATAATATTTTCACTTTTTACAGTGCTCTTCTTGATATGTCCGGTCCCGGTGGTGGTGTTACCCCATCTAATCCCCCAAGTAATATCAGTAATGGAGCTTTGGGATATTTTTCGGCTCATACCCAGAGCACACAAAGTTTTGTGATTCAATAGAAATTAAACATATTATAAAAAAGGTTATTTTGGAATTTTCAAAATAACCTTTTTTTATTGAGTATAAGCAAAATTCGGCTTTAAAGAACAAAAAGAAAAAACCGCCTTCAGCAATAGCGAAGACGGCCAATGGAAATGTACGAATAAATTGATATTAAAATCCTGATTCCATTACTTTCAGGAGTTCTGTTTGAAGGATCACATCATTTTTACTACTGATCAGATTATAATTGGCCTTAAGCCATCCGTTTCTTACAACAAAAAATGCATATGCATCGATCAGCCCTTCTTTGTATTTTTCTTCAGACTTCTGAAATGAGCGTTTCTGATTTTCAAAATTGGCATCCAACAGATTATATTTCTCACTTGCATTGAGAAACTGAGCCTTAATAGAATTGATATTTTGGGTCAGATCATTGATGATCAATTCCTTATCATAGTTGGAATTGATGATATTCAGTTTCGCTATTTCAACATTGGTTTTCACTTGTAACTTATTAAAAATAGGAATATTGAGCCCAAAATTCGCGGACTGATTTTTATTCTGGGAAAACTGTTCGGAAAAGCTGATATTAGAATTATTCTTTCCCAATACTTTATTATAAAAAGTAGACCATCCATAACTGGCATTTAAAGTAGGTAAATACCCTGCTTTTGCAATCTCTTTTCTCTTTTCTTGTGACTTAATCTCGGCCACCACCGATTGGTAAGCAGGATTTTTTTCCAATAGTTTTTTTGTAAAATCGGGATCATGGAATTCTGCCTCAGAAGAAAGGTTACTCTCACTCATTACAAATTCCAGAGAATCCTGAGTCATAGACAATGCATTCAGCAAATTGATTTTTGCCTGATCTCTTTGGTTTTTAGCAGATACCCATTGTTCCTGTAAAGTTCCAAGATTTGCTTTGATATCATAAACGTCACTTTTGGGTCTGCTCCCGATCTCCACTTCTTTTTCGGTGCGTTTTATCTGATCCTGTATTCCGGATATCTGGGTTTCCAAAACCTCGAGCCAGCTTTTGCTGTTCTGATAGTCAAAAAACATTTGAACGACATTAAGTTTCACTTTATTTTGTGCCAGTTTAAGCTTATAGGCAGCAGTTTCTTTATTCAATTTAGATAAAGAAATATCCAGTATATTTTTCCAGTTGAAGAGGTCCCAGTTTGCCTGAGCGGTAAACTCGTCATATTGCGTATTAAGGGATTCCCTTTGATTGCTCGACTGATTAATGGAAGAACCAAAACTATAATTATGTTTCACGCCTGCTTCAACGGAGGGTAATAACATTCCTTTTGATCCTGTAATCAGTTGATCATTTTTTGCAACATTCACTGTGGCTTGTCTGATCAATGGATGATGTGAAGATGCATAGTCGAGACATTGTTGCAGGTTCCATGTTTGCTGTGCCGGATAAAGGCCAACAAAAAATAGGAAAATGAAATTTTTCATGAGTATGTTCTGATTTACATAATTAAAAAATAAGATGAGCGATGAACCCGGTTACTCATACTTCAGATATTTTATAAGGTCTACTTTTGTAGCTTTATAGGCTTTGATACTTACTACGGCAAAGGTAAGCCCCAGTAGTACCAGGAAACTGACTACAAATGGCCAAACCGGCATATCAATTCGGTAGGCAAAATCTTTCAGCCATTCATTCATCAGAAAATAACAGATCGGAATACTTATCAAAACAGCGATTACAGCAATCCAAAGAAACTGTCGGGTCAATCCGAAAACAAGAATACGATCTGATGCGCCTAATGTTTTTCGAATGGCAACATCTTTCAGCTTTTGTTCGATCATCAGAGAAGAAAGAGCGAAAAGTCCCAATAAAGCGACCATCAGTACCATAGCATTCAAAATGGTAAATAAGGTCTGTTGTTTTTGATACATTTCAAAAGTCTTTGCAAACTTGTGATTGAGAAAATAATAGTCAAAAGGATAGCCCGGCTCTTCGGAAGTTTGCCAGAATTTTTTCAGCCTTGCCACCGTTCCCTCAATGTCATCAGACTTTATTTTTACCTGAATATTGTATACATTAAATCTCTTCCATGAAGATTGTTTGTAATGGAAAAACATGATAGGTTCTACCTGGTATTTAAGACTTCTAAGATTAAAATCTTTAACAATTCCCACTACCTTATATTTTTTTCCTTCATCAAATCCGGGCTTTATTTCACGCTGAAAAATCTGTTCATCGGTCCATCCAAACTTTTTAACAAATGCCTCATTGACAATAACCGTATTTATTGTATCAGATGCTAAATGAGGATTTAGCCAGCGTCCTTTCAGTAATTTCACATCCAGAAACTGGAGGTAATTATAATCCATAGCGCTATTTTCTGCATTGATGCTCTGTTGTTCATAATCCATATTTGAACTGCTTCTACGCCCTGTTCCTGCAACTGATTCTCCGAAAGAAATATCCTCTACTCCATTGATTTTTGAAATTTCATTTTTAAGTCTTTCATATTTCAACCAGGCTTTTGGAGTAGATTCATTGAAATTAATCATCATAATCTGATTTCCGTTAAATCCAAGGTCTTTGTTCATCATATATTTTACCTGACTATGTACAATGAGACCTCCAATGATAAAAAATGAGGAAATAATGAGCTGTAGTGTAAGAATTCCATTTCTAAGCCAGACTCCGTGTTTGCTTCGGGAGAAATTACCTTTCAGCGTCTCAATAGCTTTGAAATTCGAAAGATAGAAAGCAGGAATCAACCCGGATAATAAAGTAACTACAATAACCATAGCTAAAGAATACACGTAAATATGCCAGTCTTTCAGCTCTATTTCTTTGTTAAAAAATTTATTAAAAGAAGGAAGTAAAAGCTCTGTAAGTGCCAGAGAAAGGAAATAGGACAGCAAACACACAATAAATGTCTCCAGAAAAAACTGAAGCATCAGAGATCGTTTTGTCCCTCCAATCGCTTTTCTTACCCCAACTTCTTTTGCTCTCTGTGAAGCTTCAGCCGTTTTCAGGTTGATAAAATTAATGGCAGACAGGATAACAATCAGGACAGACAGGGAAAATAAAATCATAATCGTTCTGAAATCTCCTGCCCCAAACCATGATGCTTTTGCATGAAGCTTAAGTTGATCCAATGGGATCAGTTGTACACTATTCGGTCCGTGAAGATCCGCAAACTGTTCCGTAGTCATTCCCGTTCCTCTGGCATCTATACTTGATCTTAAAGTAAGTATATCTTTAAATTTATTTTCAAAAGTAGCAGGGGAAGCTCCTTTCTTCAGCATGAAAAAACACCCGTAGTTGAAGTTATTCCATTGTTCTTTATCATGTTTGAAGCCTTCTACAGGTTTGAAAACAAATTGAGGTTTGATCTGACTGTTGCCTTCAGGGAGCTCATAGACTGCGGTAACGATGTAATTTTTATCATCAAATTTTAACGACTCACCGACAGCATTGATTGTTCCGAATAAATTCATCGCAGCTTGTCTGGAAATGATAATGGAGGCATCTGATTTTAGTGCATCTTTTGCATGTCCTGAAATAATTTTAAATGGAAAAAAGGTAAGGAAACTTTCTGATGAAGTAAAGCCGCCCTGCTGAAAGGTTGTCGTATATTTTGTGGTCATCTTGACACCTATGTCCGAACCGTTGAAAATAACAAAATCCTGTACTTCCGGAATTATCTTCAATGCATTAGTGGCAAGTGGGTAAGAGATATTATCTCCATAATAATTTGTTCTTTTATAGAGGGACTGAAAAGCATAGATCTGATCTTTCTTTGGATTCCATTTTTCGTAAGACTCCTCATCATTCCAATGCATCAGGATCAGCATAAATCCGGTGAGTCCTATGGTAAGTCCAAACAGATTGATAAAGGTAGACAATCCGTTCTTTTTATAATTGATCAGGGCAATTTTGAGCCAATTGGTAAGCATAATAGTAGTATTGAAGTTAATAAAAATAGGAATGCTGCTGATTTATTTAAATGCTCCGGCATCTGCTTTTGCAAAGACATCGGTTCTTTGGGAAGCATGTTCCTCATTGAAAATCTCTCCATCTTTCATATTGATAATTCGGGATGCAAAGCCCGCATCATAGGAAGAGTGGGTGACCATGACGATGGTAGATCCTTCCCTGTGAAGTTCTGCCAGAAGGTTCATCACTTCGTTTCCATTGGAGCTGTCCAGATTTCCTGTCGGTTCATCAGCAAGAATCAGTTTGGGTTTTGTGACCAAAGCTCTTGCTACAGCAGCCCTCTGCTGTTGCCCTCCTGAAAGCTGTTGTGGATAATGTTTAGCACGATGAGCAATATTGATATTTTCCATAATTTCCTCTACTCTTCTTTTTCTTTCAGAAGAGGAAATTCCGTTGTAAATCAAAGGCAGCTCAATATTTTCATAGACTGTTAACTCATCAATCAGGTTAAAATTCTGGAAAATAAATCCTATATTTTTTTTACGGACATCTGATTTTCTTCTTTCGTTCAGACCCATCATTTCTGCTCCTTCAAACTGATAAGAACCTATTGAGGCAGAATCCAGAAGCCCGAGAATATTTAAAAAAGTAGATTTCCCGCAACCTGAAGGTCCCATGATAGCTACGAATTCGCCTTCTTTAATGCTCAGATTCACCTCATTCAGGGCATTGGTCTGCACGTCTTCTGCTCTGTATATTTTTGAAAGATTATGTATATTGATCATGATAATTATGTTTTTTTGTTATTGTTGATTACATTTTGTTATAAGTGATGAGAGCGATAGGTTAAAAATATTCATCTTTTTACTTTTTAATGTCAAGGATTTCATATTTTTTCAGATCAGAATAATCTGATGTAATAACGATCTCTCCAACTTTCAGTCCTGATACCACCTCATAATAAAGTGGGTTTTCCCTTCCAAGACTAATCGTTCTCTTTTCCGCTTTATTTCCTTTGATTACAAAGATCCACTTTCCATTGGTATCTTTGAAAAAAGTTCCTTTAGGAATCATTGTACTCTGTGTATCTGCTGAGAGTTTTAGTTTCAATCCGAAGGTCATCCCTATTTTCAAATTTTCAGGTTTCTTATCTGTAAAATTCAGCTCTACCAAAAACTGACCGTCTTTTACTTCAGGCAGAATTTTGGTAATCGCTACCTCGTAGGGTTGATCATTATTATCCAGTATTCCTTTAATTCCATTTTGCAATTTATTGATGTAATATTCATCAACCTTAGCAACCAGTTTGTATCCGTCCATCAGGTCAATCTTCCCAATACTTCGTCCGCTGGTAAGGTTTTCCCCCAACGAAATGGCAAATGATGAAAGCCTCCCGGAAGCCGGAGCCATAATCAGGAAATTATTTTTATTGGAACGTAAAATACTTAGACTTTTGTCCATTTGTCCTATGGATGTATTGATGGCTGACATCTGAGCACTTCTTGAACTTTTTTCTGTAGAAAATCCTTTCTCAATAATTGATTTTCTTTGTTTCTGGTAAGCCAGATTCTGGATACTGATGTCATAATCTGTTTTCTTTCCAATCTCTGCGTCATAGAGACGTTTCTGTAAATTAAAATTCTGAAGGGATGTATTATAATCATTTTGCGCCTGCAACAATTCCTTATCCTGTACCAATTCCTGATTTTTCAGTTCAAGGAGTGTACTTCTCATCTGGCTGATCTGCTGCATAATCCCTGTCTCCTGATTCATATAACTGAATTCCGTATTTGGATTATAAACTCTCGCAATAGGCTGGCCCCTGGTGAGCATCTGGCCATCTTCCATAAAAATTTCTTTCACGACTCCTCCTTCCAGAACATTGACCAGTGAAGAATTGAGCGATTGGGCTTGTGCGGTTACCATAAGCATATCTTCAAATTTTCCCCGGGTAACGTGCTCGGTTTGAATATCTTCTGCAGAGACATTGTATGTTTTTTTCTGCTGAATAAAATACAGCCCGGAAAGCAAGACCATCACCAATATAACCAATCCGCCTAAAACAAATTTTAATTTCGATTTCTTTTTTACTATTTTCGTATCCATATTAAAGATAACTCATTTTATTACAATGGATTACACAAGGGAAGTGCCAGAAAAATATAAACCTGTAAGTCCCTGAAAATCTGTAATACTATTTTTAACACCATTCAAAAACTGTTCATTATCGGACACTTTTTGTACGAAAATGAACAGTTTTAAGCAAAAGAATCAATTTTTAATAAAATTAATCCTATCCCATGCGTAAAAAAGAAGCTCATATCCTGATTGTAGATGACGACGAAGATATCCTGTTTTCGGCAAGAGTCTGGTTGAAAAAATTTTTTTCAGAGGTAAGTTGTCTCAGTAAACCGGCAGAAATTTTAAAATTCATGGCTGAAAAACAGATTGATGCTGTTGTTTTGGACATGAATTTCAGAAAAGGTTTTGAAAGCGGACAGGACGGCCTCTACTGGATGAACGAAATCAAGACACTGGAGCCCCATCTTCCTATTATTCTGATGACGGCCTATGGTGAAGTAGAACTGGCTGTAGAAGCCTTAAAAAAAGGTGCTTCAGATTTTATCCTTAAACCTTGGAATAATGAAAAGTTATATTCTTCTGTGAATCTGGCCGTTGATATTTCAAGAAAAAACAGAAAACTCAGCCAATGGGAAAATGTTAATCAGAAAAACAACCAATACCAACCGGGAAGTGATTCTCTGAAAATGCAGGAAGTACTTGAGCAGATCAAAAAAGTGGCTCCTACTGATGCAAATGTATTGTTATTGGGAGAAAACGGAACCGGTAAATATGTGCTTGCAGAATCTATTCACGAACAATCGGAAAGGAAAAATCAACCATTTGTACATATTGATCTTGGAAGTATTTCGGAAAACCTTTTTGAGTCTGAATTATTTGGATATAAAAAAGGAGCATTTACGGATGCTCATCAGGATTATGCAGGAAAAATTGAGAACGCCCAGAATGGAACCGTGTTTCTTGATGAAATTGGAAATCTGCCTCTTCAGCTTCAGACTAAGTTGTTAAGTCTGATTCAAAATAAAAAACTGTCCCGATTAGGAGAATCCAAAGAACGTATATTGGATGTACGATTCATTTTTGCGACCAATGAAAATCTTAAAAAAGCAGTCGTCGAAAATAGATTTCGTCAGGATTTATACTATAGAATCAATACGGTGGAAATTCAGATTCCTGCTTTAAGAGACAGGCAGGAAGATATTGGATTACTGGCAAAGTACTTCCTTGACCGCTATAAAAAGAAATATCATAAACCTAACCTGGAACTCACAGATGATTTACTCGCTAGCCTTTCCCATTTTCCATGGCCGGGAAATATCCGTGAACTGGACCATTGTCTGGAAAGAAGCGTTATTTTGTCCAACGAAAATAAACTCCAGTTGTTAATTCCTCAGTTGGAGGAGCAGGAAAGTACAATAATCAATCTCAATATTGAAGAAATGGAAGAACTTCTTATCAAAAAAGCCTTAAGGAAGCATACCGGAAATATTTCGTTAGCCGCGGAAGATCTCGGGCTTTCACGCGCCGCTCTATACAGGAGAATGGAAAAGTTCGGGTTATAAAGTTATACATTACGATTTCAAAAAAGTTACCATTTAAACCAATAAAATACAGGGAAAATAATGCATCAGAATAATAAATTATGGTTGCTGTACAACCTTTTTGCCATCACCAGCGGGATTATCGCTTATCATTTTTTTTCTGAAGGAAAGTGGTTCAATGCTATACTCTTTATAGTATTCATGCTTCTTGCCGTGACTTTGATCTATTTTTCTTTAACTGCTCAGGCTTCAAAAGTAGAAAAAGTCATCTCTTCTATCCGAAAGAAAGACTTTTCTTTATTTCCCCAGGAAGAAGGAAATCAACTTCTCGATAGCAGTATCCGTCTGTATTATCAGAATAAAGAAGAGCAGTCTTCATTATCCTCTTACAAATTGCTCTATGAAAGTATTCTGGATCAAATGGAAACAGGATTGATCATCTTATCAGAAAAAGATAAAAGCTGGGACGTATTTTATGTAAATTCTACCTTCCTAACTATTTTACAGGTTCCTAAATACAATCGATGGGAACTTTATGCTTCGAAAATACCTGTGTTTTATGAAATTATTGAACAAACGGGTTACCAAAGTTCGCAGGAGTTTTTTGATATTTCCATTCACAGTAATTCCAAACAGTCATTTTCACTCAGAACCAAAGAGGTAAAAAATATACAACACCATTTTTATGTTATTACCCTGGAGTCTGTTCAGAAAATCATTGAGCAGAAAGAAAAACTGGCATGGAATAATCTGATGAAAGTAATTTCACATGAACTTCTTAATACCCTGACCCCGGTAAACAGCCTGATCCAAAATCTGGAATATATCAGTAACCAGGAGACTATTGATCATGAGGATCAACAGGAAATGAAAGAAAGTCTGATGATCATTAATTCCAAATCAAAACAACTTTTGAATTTTGTAGATCATTACCGTCAGGTAGCCGAATTACCCAAGCCTGTTCTTGCCCCTGTATCCCTGAAAAAAATCATTGAATCTGCTCTTCTTTTTCTGAAATCCGAATTTGAAAAATATCAGATTCAAATGATTCAGAACATTGATAATTATATGGTATCCGTTGATGAAAAAATGATTGAAAGAAGTCTGATCAACCTTTACCTTAACGCCATTCATGCTGTTTCTGAAAAAGAATATAAACTCATTACCACTACTGTAAAATCACACAATAACCGTATTATTGTAAGTATTACGGACAATGGTTCCGGAATCACTTCCGAAATCAAGGACAAAATTTTTCTTCCCTTTTTTACAACAAGAGCCAATGGTTCAGGTATCGGGCTGACACTGGCCAAAAGTATCATGGAAGCTCATGGTGGCTATCTTAATTACAAGGGATTGGACGAAGGAAGCAGTTTTGAATTATGGTTTTTGGAATAGATTTGCTACTCATAAACGAGAGCATTATATCATCTCGCAGATCAGGGAGATTGCGCAGATTTCCTCACAATCATCTGCAATTGTAATTTCACACAAAGTTTTAATGTTTAAAAATAATGGAAAATAACCTACTGACAAACTGTTGTCGCTACCCTATCGTAGCTTTGTTCCAGTTATTAAAAGCAAGACAAAATGAAATTAACATCGTTAAGAATTATCACCAAAGACATTCAACAGTCTGTTCATTTTTATGAGAAAGCAATCGGTCTAACTGCTCAATGGTATACAGAAGATTTCGCTGAACTTTCTACCGAAACGATTACCATAGCAATTGGAAGTACCCGTACGATGAAAATGTTTGGTGACAATCTGGAAGAATCTACAGGATCACAAACTAGCATTATAGAATTTCTGGTTTCTGATGTAGATGTAGAATATCAAAAGATAAAAGGTCTTACCGGTCAAGTCGTTCAGGAGCCTACTACCATGCCTTGGGGTAACCGCTCTCTTCTGTTCCGTGATCCGGATGGAAATTTAATTAATTTCTTTACTCCTGTGAGCGAGCAGGCGATTCAAAAATTTAACTAAGCCTCTTCATTTAATAAAAAATACTGCCCCATCGAGGCAGTATTTTTTATTGAATAGTTTGTGTTTGTTAGAGTTTATTTAATCAACCACATCGTTTCGTTGATATCGTCTCCTCCGGGATACTGTTTATTGATTGCCTGAGTGAGATTATTATTGTTATTATTAATTTCAGATGAAGGATACATCCATCTTTTAGGAATTTTGCCATTATTCAGGCTCCCTTTTCCATCCGTGTTAAATTTAGGAAATCCTGTTCTCCTCTGCTCATAAAACGCTCTCCATCCCGTATTAAAAAATAATGCAATATGCTTTTGATCCATAATCTGCTCGATCTCTTTTCCCGGCTCAAGATTAATGGTTGATTGGGCTAAATATGTATTGATATCAGTCGTATTAACTTTGTAAAAATTCATAGAAGCATTAATTGCCTTTAAGTAATATGCATTTGCATTTCCTCCGATCCACCCACGCACAATGGCTTCTGCCAAAACAAACTGTAATTCTGTATACCCCATTAGTACCCCCGGTTCATTGATGGGATCATTAAAGTATCTGGGATTAATTCTCGATGCCAATCCATTGGAAGCTTTTGTAGAGTTCTCTCCCAAATCACCACTTCCATATAAACCGTCATAGTAACTAAACGGATCTGAAGGATCAGTTCCCACGGTACTGGTTTTCTTTTCGGCCATTATAAATAACCTCGGATCTTTAGTATTTTTTAGCTTATCCACAAAGCTCTGCTCCATATAATAAGCGGTCTTGAGATCATTGCTATTAAAATACGGATAACGGTTATTCACCTGATTATAGAAAGGAAGAACTCCACTATCTTCACCCGTTTCCATAATAGGATTTTGAATAGGATTATTGACAATATCTGCAAAAGTCTGCTTTATATTCAAGTCCGGATCATCTGTTCTTTTGGAGAGATCCATCAGAATTCTCAATCGGTAAGAATTAATGAGCTTTCTCCATTTTACAATAGCTCCGTTATAAATAAGATCTCCTGCTATAGGAGTATTAAGATCAGAAAGTTCTGTATTTGCCAATGCCAACTCATTAAGTACATTTTTATAGATACTTTTCTGATCATCATATTTAGGATAGAAATTATCTGTCTTTATAGCTTCACTATAAGGAATATCACCAAATGTCTCAGACAATGAAATAAAGTAATATGCTTTAAAGAAACGGGCTAGTGCAATATATTCTTTTCCTCCTTTTTTATTGGCCTCTGCTACCATCTTATCTACCTGTTTGATATAATCATACGCTCCAAAGGACCCTCTCTGCCAGTTGTAATATTGCTGGGCATTAACACCATTGATATAGGCTAGCTGTCTCGATGCCAGGGCGGCTTCCGCTTTAATGGTGTTAAAAGCATTAACTTCAATTCCCGGAAGGATATTGCCTGCATCCACACTTTTAGGACGATTAGGATCATCCTGATAATCTTCAACTCTGCTACAGCTGATTAAGCTTAATCCGATAATCAATAAAAATATATAAATTCTGGTTGATTTCATTTCAATAGTATTTATGATTAGAATTTCACATTGAGGTTTACCCCGAAACTTCTTGTTGCCGGAGTCTGGAGCTGATCCATACCGGAATCCGGATCTACATTTTTAATTTCAGAAGCCAACCAGAGGTTTCTTCCGATCAGAGAAATGCTCGCTGAAGACATATTCAGTTTTTCTACAAAAGACTTTTTAAAATTATAGGTCACTGTTACCTCTCTTAGTTTGATGAAGGTTTGCTTATAGTAATGATAATTACTTTCAAATGCATTGCTTGTACTCTGCATGTAGGCATTGTAATTGACCGGAACATCGTTAGGGACAAAAACGCGGGTATCAGATTTTATGGTCCCATTCTGATTATAGGTAACAGATCCGCTCACAACCCTTACTCCCGGGGCGATATACGTGTTATGTCCTGCATTAGCATCATCCCTGTACTGGTTGACTGTTCCTGGTGCAATGCCTCCCCACCACATTTTTTGATTGGTTGTAGAATACATCGTTCCCCCAATTCTGCCATCAAAAAGTAAAGAGAGTGAAAAATTACGATAGCTAAAATTATGGGAAAATCCATACGTCCAGTCCGGATCAGAATACCCCATTTTGCTTTCAAACGGAGCCGTAGAATTCACCGGATATCCATTTTTCAATACCAGTTGTCCGTCCGGGGAAGTTTCATAAGGCATAGCAGTAAGCTTATCCATCCTTTCTCCTACCCGGACAAAATTTTCCCGACCATTGGCAGGATTGTAAACCGTAATATAATCTTTACCACCATAAGCTTCTTTTAAATACTTCCGATACCTGCTAAAATTAAGCTGAGAACTCCATTTAAAATCTGAATGTTTAATAATATCCGCATTCAGGGTAAATTCTACCCCTCTTCGCTGATATACATTCCCGTTAGTGAGATAATATTTATAACCTACCCCCTCTGATAAAGGAATTTTGGCCAGGTTGTTGTAATCGCGGGTTTGAAAATAGGCTACGTCTAAACTAATCCTGTTCTTCAGCAATCCGATATTCGTCCCCACTTCCCATGAGTCTACCGTTTCAGGTTTTATATTCCCATCAATCAGAATATCTCCGAAATAAAATGAAGATTGCCCGTTCCAATTGACATTGCTTTTTTCAAAAGCTGAAATATAACCGTAGGTATTATCTGCTATTTTTCCTGTAGAAACCTGGGCAAATGATCCCCGTAACTTGGCAAAATTAATCCATGAAGGAAGGCTAAGCAGTTGGTTTAATAGTAATGATCCTGAAATAGAAGGATAAAAGTATTCATTATTTCCCTTCGGTAGGGTTGAAACTTTATCATATCGGGCGGTCATATTCAGGAAGAATGTTTTATAAAACTCCATATCTACATAGCCGTATACACTATTGATTTGTTCATATTCTTTTCTGTTTCTGTTTCCATCCGTAGGGACAAACAGAGGACCTATACTATTGAACAGATTATACCATCCCGGAGTAACCAGACCATCGGTCCGTATTTCACTATTCTTAAGCTCTCTATAAAAATTAGAAATATAGGCTTCCCCACTTAACGTAAAGTTATCGGAATAATGGTTCTGATATTTAAGTCCTAGTTCTGAAGTCATATCAAAATAATTTCCGGTAACCTGAGTGTAATTTCCCAGTGATTTATTACCATATCCAATATAGCTCTTAGGCTCCCTGAATTCACGATTCAAACTGTAGATATTAGCTCCTACCCGAGCTTTCGCTGATAAATTCGGAACGATCTGGTATTCTACATTGACATTCCCCAGTACATTATCTTTATAGTATGGCCTCAGGTATTCATAAGCCTGAAAATAAGGGTTGTTATAGTAAGACACATTATAATGTCTCTGCTGATATCCTTGTTTCCCAGGCACCCAATAATTTCTCAGGTCTCTGACGTCGACATCAGCTCCTGTCCACAATACGAGATTATACAGATAATTGGTTGGCCCATAGCCTACTTCCGGGAAATTGGAAGTATATTCTTTATTATAGGTTAATGTAGAATTAATCATGAGATCCTTAACAGGATTTACAGACCCCGCCAGGCTGATAGATGTTGTTTTGAGATCCGTATTGGGTACAATTCCTTTCTGATAAATATTAGAAAAGGAAAGCCTGAAAGTAGCCTTTTCATTTCCCCAGTCGACGCTTACATTATTTGACTGAATCAATCCGGTTTCAAAGAAGTTTTTAATATTGTCTTTTCCCCGTGAAATCCATGGTAATGGAACCAGTTTTCCTGTCACAGGATCAATCGGACTGTTATATTGTGGTGTTTCAAAATACCCGCTCGGAGTAGTGGGATCCTTTTGATCCAGCTTGGGACCCCAGATCCATCCGCCTCCTTCACTTCCGGAGCCTTCTCCATTCGTATAAGCATACTTCCCGTTATTCCCGCCTCCATAGACTGTCTGAACTTTTGGAATACGGATAAAAGAAGTCTGAAACATGGTAGAATTGTTAAAGGAAACAGTCATCTTTCCTTTTTTTCCTTTCTTTGTAGTAATCATAATGGCCCCGTCCTTACCAACAGATCCATATAACGCTGAAGCAGTAGGCCCCTTTAATACACTTATGTTATCAATATCATCTGCATTTACCCTCCACAAATCGGCGGTTCTGTCTGGTACTCCGTCAATAACGATAAGGGGCTTGGCACCTCTCAGATTAATACCCGGATCCTGAAAAAGATCAGTGCTGTTTTTAATATTCAAGCCGGCAACGCGTCCTGAAAGTGAGTTGATAAAGTTAGGTTCCTTCGCTTTTTCAAGAACATCTCCTTTTACCTCCTGCACAGCATAGCCTATGGCTTTCTTTTCTTTTTTGATTCCTAAAGCTGTAATAACAACCTCATCAATCTTTTTTTCATGAGTTTTCAGGGTATCAGAACCTCCGATTTGAGATACTTTTTGGCCATAAGCTTCCCAGCTGACGACTAAGCCCAGCCCAATTAAAATCTGTAATTTCATGAGTATATTCCTTTATTTAGTGTGTGTATTGATCCAGGTATTCAGGAAACCCTCTTTGGTTTTCAGAACAATTTTATAGATATCGGAATGATGGGTTTTCAGCTGATAGGTAAACTGCCCGCCACCAAGTTTTGTTTTTCCCAGTAGTTGATAGACATCTTTACCTTTATTTTTGAAATTATTGGTCTCTGTCATGTAAACTTCTGCCCACTCATCAGAAGGTTTTGTTGTTTTCCACGTTACTTTAAGCAGTGTATCTGATAATTGAGCTTTGAGTTGATAAGCTATTCTGTTTTTAATTAAATCAATACCATCTATTTCCTGTTGAATCTCTACAGGAACCTTCAGTTCCAGAAAATTGGCCATAGTCGGTAGTATATCTGTGATTGCTACACGATTATTCTTTGCATATGAATTGATATTGGGTTTGTTAATGGCAATCCAAGTATTTCTTTCTCTATCACTTTGTCCCCCATGGCCTTTACCATTACTTGCAGATCTTCCATGATCGGTAGTGACGACGAATAACCAGTCTTCTCCAAATTTTGTTTGGCGTTCCTTTACCGCATCATATATCTTTCCGATAAGGCGGTCTTCAAAAGAAATCGCTTTATACAAAATATCACCATCTCCATGACGATGTCCCATATCATCAGTAAATTCTAAATAAACCCAGGATACATCCGGTGCATTCTGTGCAATATAACCGGCGGCTTTTTCTGCTACAAGGCTGTCAATTTTACGGATATATCCGCTTTGTTTATCATGAGGAAAATTCAGGGTATCTTTTTCCATTCCATCATAGGAAAAATCCATTTTTACCTTTCCGGTAGCTTCAAGATTTTCGCCAATCAACTTGGTACGGTTATCTTCCCAGGTTGAAAACACGGCTGTTTTTTTATCCGGAAACTGCTCTTTAAAGAGTCTGAAAATGGTCGGATAGCTATAATTAGGATTTTTGATATCATTATCATAAACGTTATGTTTATTAACCCACGTTCCCGTCAGCAAGCTGTTATACCCTACTGCTGAAATGGTCGGGGTCTCACTGTAACCTCCTTTTTCGCCACCCACATAGGCTTTCAGCAATGCTCCATCCTTTGTAATCTTGTTAAGATTGGGAATTTGAGCTTTATTCAGCATATCTTCAGCGATACCGTCAACAATAATGAAAACGACTTTTCTTTTAGCTGCATGTTTCTGAGCGAAAGCATCAAGGCTGGCAAAGGATAAAAAAATAAGTAAGAAAGATTTGAGAAAGTTCATGCGACATTTTTATTTTGGCAAAATTCTATAAAAAACAAAGACTATCTTTTAACAAAACATTAACAAGTATACTAAAAATATTAACTTTAATTAAAATTTTCGCAGGTAGTAGCTGACAATAGCCTCAATTATTGATTATTATTCAATTTTTAAAAAAATATAATTTCGACAAAAGAACAGTTTTAATTTATTATTACCTTTAAAAGTGTTTTTTCATCAAAAATAATTTACATAAACTTGCAGAACACCTCAGTATGAACGGTTCTTTAACAAACCATTTTCTGTAAACACTTATATGTAAAATCTACATTAACAGAAAACAAGTTATTAAACGATGAACTTACAGTCCTATTTAGAACTTAGAGTAAATAATTCTGAAGATGAATTATTTCAATTTCAAATTAAAGGATCAAACACCTATTTTTCAGGAACAACTATTTTTTATGAAGATATTAAATTACTCAGGCAGCTCAGTACCTGGCTGGTTGACTTTCCAAAACATGAGAGGTTTATTTTCTTTGAACTTGGAGATAAAGATTCCGGGTTTTCAATAAGGTTTTATCCTATTGATTCACTTTCCCATATTGGTGTTAGGATAACTATAGCAGCTGAAATGTTATTTCGTGCTGAATCTCAATGTAGAGTCGAATTTGAAATAATAGCAGAACCCAATGCAATTGATACTTTTCAAAAAGCAATTAATCAGATTATTTTAAAACAATCAGGGACAGCAATTCTGTATGGAAATGATAATAGACTTTCCTGATCAATATTGTCTGTTGTTATCACAGATCTATTTTTCTGATTTGATCTTCATGTACATCAAAAAATTACACAATAATTACCCCGGCAACTATGTTGCCGGGGCTTTTGTTTAGAAAAACAATTCTTTTTAATACAAATAAACGTGAAAATTGAAAAAGAGAGCAGGAGTTCTCAAAATAACATTCACATTATCCGGATGGGCAGGATCTGTATCTCTGAATCCGAAAGCCCAGCCTCCTCCAGGGTGAGTAGAGCACCAGTTCTTAAGGCCGGCTTTATCGTTTCTATTCATATCATAGCCGGCAAAACCACAATCAAACTGATCGCCCCTGATGACAGTCTGAATCACTACATTTCCGTTATCTGTCGTTGCACAGGTAATGTTTCCACCTTGTCCTGTCAGAAATTTGTTGTACGCAGCCATAATACATTGTTCTACGGACTGCAAAGTTAAATGTACCATATTTTGATTTTTTTTGGTTGTTTTTGAGTTAAATGTTTAATTCATATAATTCTTTAACCAGACTCCTTTCTGGTAGATAATTGCCGCCATATATACATTATCGTTATTATTATGGGCTTTGCAAATCGGCATAATATAAACGCTGTTGGAGCCTGTTGCTACTTTCTGTGCTTTCTTCCCAAGAATCACATGGCCGCCCACCAGACTACTGGTACAGATAACAGGGCTATAATTTAATGACGTACAGCAGGAAGGGTAACCATATTGATCTGACCACAACTGAAGCCATGATTTACCGGCAATCTTGGGGTCATTAGTACTTCCGATGACATTCGCAAAATTTTCGTTTTTACTAAAAGTTACTTCCCCACCCCACACGGAATAAATTGATTTTACAACAAACTCATCACCGTAGTGCTCCTGTGGGTTGTAAAATCCGGCAAATAAACCGTTTTGATACACCACTTTAAGATCTTCATGCTCCCCGGAAGTCAGTGCGGGAGGTTGTGTCTTCACCTGAACGGTCAGATCTTCCTTCACAAAAGCATCAATCAAAGCCTGGCTGGCATCCTTCACTGTATTTGCAAAAAGCTGATCCAATTGGGGCGTCATAGGAGTATTATAATTCCAGTTGGGATTATACAGTGCTTTATCTGTACTGATTTTGATTTCTGATCCTCTTTGGTAAGCGTATTCAGCAGTACCCTCCGGAAAAGTTGTAAGACATACTCCATCTTCTGCGGTATAGTCGGGACCGCCGATTGTAATTACTTTATTTTTTTCTTCGTACGTATAGGTAAAAGAAAGCTGCGCCATCAGGTTGATGTTGTTAAGGTATGCCAGTGTTCCAACAACTATTGGAGGCGTTTCTACGATATGGGTTCCGTTCTGCAATTCAAAACTTAAGGTATAACCCATTTTCTGAAGCTCTGCAGATCCATTGTGATAATCCAGAGATAAAGGCAAGCTGATGGTGATTGTTTTCATGGTATTTGGTTTTAAGTTTCTATTCTTGAACAATCCAAAGTAACGAAGAAACAGAAAGAAATTGTAGCGTATAAATAACCAAATGGTGAATTGAGTAGAAACACGGAAGGTCTTAAAAACCTTCATTTCAGCGTAAGTAATACTTTAGTTTTCTTTTCTTAAATCCTACGGAAATCCGTAAAAAAAATACCCTGATGAACATTACATTTGTTACAATAAAATTAACCCATGAAAATATTATACATCTTATCAATTCTAATCTTAATGATATCCTGTAGTGGTACTAGCAGCAATAAAAACACACTAATATTTAAAAAGCAGGATTATATAGGTAGCTGGCCATTTTCCGTCGATGAAATTGAAGTTTATTGTACAGGATACAAAGGAGTTTATTGCAAAGCAAACAATGGAAAAACTTACGCATTAAATGGTACAGCAAAAGGTATTTCACAAAATGATCCATCAATAAGTAAAATCGAAGAAATATGGCTTGATGACCCTGAACATTCTGGATTAAAACTTTATTATACTGATTTTATAGCTGAAGGTTTGCAACTTTGTGAAGATAAATAAAATAGATATACTTATGATTATAGAGTTTAAAAACAATTACTGCTTAATAAATATTTCAATATATTTGGTAAAAAGCTAAAAATACATGAACGGATTACATATTAACATTGGATTTTTTAAAGATAAGGACATCAAATTAATTCAAAAATATTGGGATGAGCTACTCGCTAATGGATATGAAATTGTAGATACTAATATTCTTGGCCATGACATGGGAAATGTAAATGAAAGTTTTTTTATTGTTAATTCTGATCAGGGGTACATAAAGCATAAATTCAGAGAGATTGTTGTTGATAAAGAAGTAAATTTAGTTGCTAAATTTATGGTAAGTGGCCTTAAAAGCTTTGAAAATGTAGATCAATTGAAAGAGAGGATTGATATCATGCTAACAAATAGAAGAATTGATTTGGTTGACGAAATTAATTTCTTTAATATATCTAATAAAATGTTATCTGTTTTGGAAGAGAAAGGGTATCAAATCATCCCCTTTGTAGGATATCAAATTATTAAAATAACCGACGCAGAAGGGGAAGAGAAAGGGGTAAAATATAGGTATCAATTTGATTATAATTTAAGAAAAATAAGATTGTATGAGGAAACTAAAACCACAAGGTGCGCTAGTACTCTGTATTATGATGATTTTCAAAATTTATCTGTAAATGAAATTTTCAAAATGTTATACTATGATTTGCCAACTCAAAAAAACAGATAATCAAATAATTCCACCTTCTTCTCAATCACAAGCATCATATTGATTGTCAGTGACATAAAAATAAAAAATCCAAAAAACTAGAATTTTCCAGATCAATTTACAGTCTCAGAAACTACTTCAGTATCCTTCTGTAACAAATCCTTTCTATATCTTATCCCCCATTCCCCCATGGTATCAATAATGGTGTGCAGGCTTTTTCCAAAACAGGTCAGCTCATATTCTACCGAGACCGGCATGGTGTTGTTCTGGGTTCTTTTGACCAGGTTATTCATTTCCAGGTCTTTCAATTCTTTGGAAAGGGTTTTGGAAGCGATCCCTTCTACCTGTCTTTTTAAATCCATAAAACGCAATTTTCCAACGTAATATAATTGGCTTATAATTAAGGTTTTCCATTTTCCATCCAGCAGGTCCATTGTATCCTTTACGCCCCGGATGTGGCTTTTGCAATTTTCTCCGATTTCAATTTTATCTTTTTTCATACCCTGAGGTTCTATGACAAAATTACGAAATTCCTTATACACAAAGCCACCTGGTTACTTATTGGTAACTGGTTACCAAGAGGTAACAGGTGTATTATGGAAACCAAAACGCTCTAACTTTGTACCCGTAAAACGAGATATGATCTCAATAGAATTTTAATAAAACAGTCAACATTATGTCACTACAAGAAGCATTAGAATGGAGATTTGCCACAAAAAGTTATAGTGGAGAAACAATAGACAACGAAAAGATCAACCAGATTCTGGAAGCAATCCGTATGACGCCATCCAGTTCGGGTTTACAGCCTTTTAAGGTTTTGGTCATTACCAATCAGGAATTAAAAGAAAAATTACATCCAGTTGCTTTTGAGCAGCAACAAATTCTTCAGGCTTCCCATCTTCTGGTTTTTGCAGCCTGGGATGAGTATACTCCCGAGAGAATCAATTCTTTTTTTGAATTCAGCAATAAGGAACGTAATCTGCCTTCCAGTGCCACTGATGATTATCGGTTAAACCTTCTGGAAAGGCTGAACCAGAAAACCAAAGATGACCATTTTGTGAATGCCTCACAACAGACTTATATCGCGTTAGGATTTGGAATGCTTGCCGCAGCACATCTTAAAGTAGATGCAACTCCTTTGGAAGGATTTGAGAACGATGCTTTTGATGAGCTGCTCCATCTCCGTGAACAGGGATTAAAGAGTACTGTTCTTTTGGCATTGGGATACAGAGATGAAGAGAATGACTGGCTGGTGAATCTTAAGAAAGTAAGAAGATCCTGTGAGGATTTGTTTATTGAATTTAACTAGGCCTCAGTAACTAAACTTTGATGATTATAGATCGAAGATGTAATTTTAATAAAATACAATCATCTACCATAAGACCTCTTTCAAATACAAAATACTGCTTCAATAAGGCAGTATTTTGTATAATAATTCTTCAATTAGCCTTTTCTACTTTGTTTTCTATTTCCTGCTTAATTTTCTTAAGTATTTCAATCGCATTAAGGTTTTTAGGATTCAGAAATAGAGATTTTCCATAATTGGCAATTGCAGCATTATAGTCTTTGGCTATCCAGTACGCTTCTCCTAAACTGTCAAACAGATTGGCATCATCAGGATACATTTCTGTTGCAAATGTGAAAATCTTTATTGCTCCATTGACATCTTTTTTATCCCGCATCCACTCATATCCGATATAGTTGCCTAGCCATGCCAGTCCGGATGTTGATTTGAAATTTTCAATTTCTTCTTTTGTTTTTCCGAATGTTTCTTTTGTCCAGATACTTTTAAGATATCCCGCAGGGTCATTGGGATCATTATATTTTTTATAAAAAATCACCCCTTCAGCGGTAACAGGAAAAAGTTCTGCCATTGTATAAGCATGGGTTCCTTTTTTCAATTCTTCTTTCAAATTAATTTCTACAGAATGGTTAAAATCATGATGAAGAAATAATTGTATTGTTCCCTTATTAAGATCATAAACACTAGTATACTGTGTATCCTTCACATGCATTTTATCCATAACTGAAGAACAAAAAGCGGAGGTTCCATTGGGCTGGTTAACTTTTAGAAAATTTATCCCATTCATATAATAGTCTAACTTCTTTCTATCTTCTTCTACTGTATCTTTAGTAGGATTAAAATTAGACTGAATATAATACTCTTTTTTACCTAAGGACAACGCTCCTCCTTCTACCAATAAATATTCTCCAGTTTTGTCTACAAACATCATGACACTTGAGGTAAGAAAACTCATATCTATTGTATACAGATAATCTTTAACCTGACGTACATTATTAAAATTACTCATCACATGCTGAACGATTTCTCTTACAGGTTTTTCGATTTTACCTTCTTGCTTAACTACAGGCATTTCAGGAGTAGCAAAACCATCAAAGACCAATCCTGTTTCGTTCATAGCTCCTTGTGGAAAACGATTGATAAAACCTACATAAGCTACTCCATATTTATCCTTTATTTTGGGTTCAAACCAAATTTCAGCATTAGGACTTACCCAATCTTCATTATTCCCAACAATAGTACGCCCTTTATGGGTCATTTTAAACATACTGCAACAATAAGCGGTATGATTAACGATGACCAAAAACAGAATTAACAACTTGATTTTCATGGATTAGCATTTTAATTAAATCAAATTTAATTAAAAAAAATAATATCCTTTCTTTCCTTTGACTATTTTTAACTCTTCTTTTAAGCTTATGCTCAAACCCATTCATTGAATAAGACATTTTTCCAAGTTACAAATCCTCCCGAACTATTTTATATAAAAAAAATACAGCAGATTAAAATAGTAACTCCATTACTTATGATAAACTGTTTTAATTATTTATTTACTTAAAAATGCATTCACCTCTGTCACAAACACCTCATGATTCTGAAAAAAAGAAGCATGTCCTGAATCCGGAAAAATGACAAGTTCCGAGTGTTCTATATTCTGATGCATATTTTTAGCATTCTGAACAGACACAGGAAGGTCATTTTCACCATGAGCAATCAGGACAGGTTGTTGAATATTTTTTATTTCATTCAAAGCATTGGCATCAGGCTGTGCCCAGCTTAAAACAGCAGTAAACTGAGAATTGGAGGTAGCATCACTTAAAGGAAGGTCCCTGTCTGTCGTACGACGTTGAACTCTTGCATAAGCAGCTTTTCCTGCTGCAATACTCTCAGCAGATGATGTAAATCCGAATTTCAGGAATGATTCTTCAGCGCTTAATCCGGCTGTTCCCGCAATAATATTGGGTAAATTGGAGAGTCCGATAGCGCCTTTGGGGCCTGTTCCTGTTAAAATCACCTTATTAATCAGGGAGGGTTCGGTTAAAACGACTCTTTGTGCGACAAAACCACCCATCGAAAACCCCATGATATTCACTTTACTCAGGTTCAAAGCTTTAATAAAGTCAATAGCATCATCAGCCATTCCCTGTATCGTGTTGGGAGTAACTCCTTTTGAAGCAGCTACTCCCTTGTTATCAAATAAGATCACTTTACATTTCTGAGCCAATCCGTCTGTCACTGCCGGATCCCAGTCGTCCATAGATCCACCCAGCCCTGGTAATAAAACAATTGGAATTCCCTGATCTTTCCCTAAAATACGATACGCAAAAGTATTTCCCTTTACTTCTACATATCTGGTTTTGGCGGTTTGATGGCTGTCACCTTGTATCTCCTGAATCGTGGGAGGCTCATTTTCCTCTCTGCAGGACATGGTGACTACCGTGAAAAGAGTTAAACATAACATGCTTGCGATGGAGATTTTTCTGATTGCTTTCATTGTTGCTTATTTTTAAAATTAATACAGCAAACATAAATCTCAAAATCAGGCAAAGCACTTAAAAATAGATTAAACAAGACATATCAGGGATTTAACCAGACATCAGGAAATCTGAAAATGATAGTGAAGAAAATAATAGGGTTAGTTTCGACAATTCTGGCACTTGTTATTCCTATCTTTTCTATGCCAAATTTAATAACATTATGGTTTACTAAGCTCATGCAAAGCCTCCATCGCTTTTTCAGCATCACCTTTCGCGACAAATATATGGTCATGGAAATACGCTGCCACCACATTACAACTTATCTGCTCCTTCTTCAAAGCGTTGGCGAATGCCGCTGTCAGTCCCACAGCTTCCAGTGAAGAATGAATATTAAGAGTGATCCAGGACGAAATATAGCTGTACTCCAGCTTCCATTGATCTGCCATCGACTTTTCCAGGACTACCGTTATCCCTTCATTTTCCCGAAAGAGAAACAATAGTTTTTCCACATCAGGAATCTGAACCAATTTTTCAAGGGTACAAAAAACATATTCTCCCGGGTTCAGTACAGGTTTCATATTTTGAAGCAATACTGACAAATCTTTTTCTCCTGACATCTCTTTTTGTTACAAAGCTAAAATATAGGTTTCAGCTTCTGTTTATCATTTGATAAAAAACAAAAGCAAAATTGTACTTTTCTTTCCCCAAATTGTGTCCCTGCGCACAAAAAATGACTTATTATTTTTTTAAGTAGAAATGAGCAAAACCAGAGAAATGGGCATATATAAAAATAAAAAAGGAGGCCTCTCTCGCCTCCTTTTTCTGGAACTTTGCCTTATAGGGCCTGTTTTAACTTCTTTTTGTGTTTTTATGTGTTTTTGTGTTTTTTTGGCTTTTTCAAGAAGTCAATAAGGCCATATACGCTTTTACTTATTTTTTTTCATCACTTGCATTCGTATATTACTATACTTTCTTATTTTTATCATCATAATGATTTACCTGATTACAAATAATTAAAATATACTCTTAATTTTGCATTTTCCTCATTTGGTAAATTTTATAGTACAAAGTAACGACATAAAAGAATAACATCCATTATAATACCCGTCGATACATGTCGGATGCTTCATAGATATTTATCGATGTAAAAATTTGAGCCAAAAAAAAAGTCTGATAAAAGACGTAAGAAAGTTAGATTTTATGGTGGGTTTTAATGAGCTCAATGAGCTCAACGAGGTTTTCGAGTTTTAATTTTTCAAATATATTTTTCTTAATGGTACTTACCGTATTCTGTTTGATATTCAATTTATTGGCAATTTCCAGATTCCCATATCCTTCTGCATACATTTCTGCAATTTCCAATTCACGCTTTGTCAATGGACTCAACGGACTTATCAAATCCGGGTTATAAATAAACTGCACCAATAGTTTTCGCACAACATCCGAAAAATACTCTCCTTTTTGTATAAACTGCAAGATGCCTTCTCTCACCTCCTCCTCTTCACTTAATTTACTGAGATACCCATTAACTCCCGCTTTAATAAATTTGAGCGCATGCAGATCTTCTTCAAGCCCGGTAAAAACCAGAATTTTTATATCAGGGTTTGCTTTTTTTATTTCAGGGATGATATGTAAGCTGTTTCCATCCGGAAAATGAGCATCAATAACCGCCATTTCTATTCCTTTTGATTCCACCAGCTCTGCAATTTGTTGTAATGATGAAGTATGGTACACCTTTGCATTGGGAGCAATATCACTGATTACAATCTCCATTCCCTGTCTTACAATACTATGATCATCTGCTAAAAGAAAAACTATTTCTCTATTTTCACTTGGTAACTCCATTATTATTAGTATTTAAAATTAACTTGAATGTTATTTTCGTTCCTTTATGCAACTTACTGGAAATTGATATATCCCCATCAAAAAGTTCTACAATTTCTTTGCATAAATTAAGCCCTAACCCTGCACCAAGGTTATCAACCTCATCTGATACAGTGCCCTGATAATAGGGTTCAAAGATCTTCTTAAGATCAGATTCCGATATTCCTATTCCTGTATCAGCCACCGTGGTTGTCAATACAATTTTGTGATCATCCAATGGCTCAGTGATCAAGGTAAGATCAATCTGACCGTTTTCTGTAAACTTATTGGCATTTCCGAGGATATTCATAAAAATCTGGTTCATTCTGATCCCATCAGAATTTACAATCGTTCCTTCGGGAATCCTGTCTGTTACAACAAACTTATTATTTCTCGTTTCAATATAAGGAGTAATAACCTTTACAATAGAACCGATTTCCTCTTCAAGATTAAAGACCGAATTGATCAGCTTCTTTTCAGTATCCTGATTTTTTGTGTATTCAAGAATCTGATTAGACTGCAGAAGTAAGGTACTGTTGGTAAATTTAATCGACTTCAGATAATCTTTTATGGTTTCATCATCTGTTGTCCTGTAGATCTTGTCAATAAAAATATTGATAATTTTCAGTGGAGACCTGAGATCATGACTCAGCATTCCCAATATTCTGTTCTTAAAATTAAGATTGTTTTTAATCTCTTCATTCGCTTCATTCAGCTTACGCTCATAGATGAAAGCTACTCTCGTAAAATACATAATCAGGATCGATACGATAAACATTAAAACCATCAGTCCCAATACCAGATAGGTTCTGATTTTATTATTATCTGAGCTCTGTTTATTGTATTCTTTTTCTAATTCCGATTTAAAATCCTTAATTGCATTTTCATACACATCAATCAGCCCGTTACTGTACACCAGTAATTTACTGAAATTGCTGTAAAATTGAATGTTATTTTTTTGATTACGGGCAGCATACAACTGCACTTTCTTCACTTCAGCAGCATAATGTTTGTCCATAGACTTCATCGCATTACTCACTTCTGTCTTAAGGTTAGAAAGATCTACCGTTTTATTATTCGTTAACGTGACCACCGTACTTTCTTTCTGAACATTTACTTTACCTGTAATTGCATCCTTTAAACGCCCCATAAAGCCCTTCTTTTTTATCGTATCAGCATAGGTACGTGTCTGAATGTTCAGATTTTCAAAATTATTCTTGTATTTTTCCGGTTCATAAGGCTTTTCATCCATTTTCGCCGGTGGGTTCAGAGATGTTTTGTATACAGAATCCATCAGGGTCTTCAGCCTTGTCACTTTCAATGTATCTATTTTCTGCTTCGCCAGAGTATTTTTAAGCCTTGGGCTTGCCTTTTCATATTCTCCGATCTTATCAAAATTATTTTTAAGCTTTCTCAGAGATTGAAAATACAAATCAAGTTCTTTATTATCCTGGTTGACCATATATTTTTGAAGATGATCCTGAGCATCCATAAAATCTTTCCTCGAATGATCCGTCAAGCCGCCCAATGCCCGGCTTTCTTCCAGCTGAGTCTTAATAAACTTCAACTTCTTTTCGTTGACAAATTCGTTGTAAAAAAATATTGCAATAATCCCCTGTATCAATAAAATACACAGGATCAATGAGTAATGAACAATCTTCCTCAATTTGAAATTTAAGAATTTGGATGCCATATTTACTTATCTGCTAAATTAATTCTCTAATTACCTTTGTTCGTTTATAATTATTTTTAAATAATATAATATTATTAATTAAAATTCAATAATCAATGAATATATCATTCAAATAACAAAGTTAAAGTAATTTTTGTCTTGTCATAAAAGTAAATATCAAATAAAACGTAGAAATTTCAATACTTTTTTACATTAAAATCTGATTAAATTTTTAAAATTCAATAGTGTATAGGTATATTTTTAGATTGATGGCAAAAGTTGAGGCTTATCAAATATTTGACAATCTTTGTTATTTTTTTATCAGAAGCTTTATCCCGCTATCCATTTATACTCCTCACGCCAACGCTGTCCGGCACTAAACCCATCCCGTATGCTGCTCCATGTTGCGGGGTAATCATTTCTATCGGGGCTAAGGTGACCAACCATAATCAATTATAATTAAACAATTGACAGCAAGCTAATTAAAGCGTTTTAAAAACAAATTATGAACTTATTTTCCATCCTTTTGACATTTGTTGAATATCGCACATCCTTCTGTATATCTTGTTTTTATTTAACCGCTCCTCATGAATCCCCTTTTCAGCAACTTAACCTTCTTTCAGGACAATATTTACCCTCCTTTCGGAAATGGTATGTATCATAAGATATGTTTTGAAAATGTTCATATTGGTTTTGGGAATCTTTTTTTAGGCCGCCGGTTGATACTCTATTTTGAAAGTGATTTCAAGAGTGTAGAAATGCATTTTACCATCAATGGCAAGAGTTCGGCCCATTCTGCAAATTTCGGGAAAACGATTAGTTTTGAAAGCTATCAGCACAACATTATCTATGCTTATCAGATGGGTGGTAAGATGGAATTCAGCGGAGAGGATATGCAGATCCTGGAAAACCCAAGGCATTTTTCAACAGCTTTTAAGAGAAAATACAATGTTATTCCAAATACAATTAAAAATTAATACCCGAAACACTTCATTCAAGATCAGAGCTTATTATATTTTCATTTCGAATCACCGTCATTAGTATTTTCTATTTTTCATTTGGAATCTTGATATGATAATTTCCTAACTTGTATCGTTTAAAAAAGGTAGAAAGAATTCTGAATGTTTTCATCGGCATATCATTTACAGATATTGAATGACAACCACTATCTTAAGCATTCAAAAAACAGATAACAGCAAAACAGCTTCATTTTCTTATGAAAAATAAAGATATTAATTCTCAGAACGGCTTTACATTCAGTAAGCATATTCCGGAAGAATTATCAAATTTTGACAGGGTCTTCGATATTTTCAGAGACCTGCTTACCCATACCTCCGGAGATCTTGAAGAGGCCTTCGAATGGCTTGACATGCTTGATAAAGAATATGATATTTTCAATGATGAATATACGCTTCAGGATTTTGAAGAAGATCTTAAAAAACGTGGATATATCAAAGAAGAAGACCCCGAGGAAGGTAATTCAGGAGCGGGAGAAGGTAAAAATATACTGACCCCGAAACTAGAAGCCGCATTGCGGGAATATGCTCTGGAACAGATTTTTGGAAAACTGAAAAAAAGCGGCGTAGGTAATCATCGTACTACAAAAACAGGTATTGGCGATGAGCGTGAGGGCGAAAACCGTTCTTTCCAGTATGGAGATGACTTATCTGCAGTGAATATGACCGAAAGTTTAAAAAATGCCCAGATCAACAACGGAATCTCGGACGTTCGACTTACAGAAGATGATCTCATCGTGGAAGAAACAAAGCATAAGGCTCAGATGAGTACCGTTTTAATGATCGACATTAGTCACTCTATGATTTTGTATGGGGAAGATCGTATTACACCGGCAAAAAAAGTAGCAATGGCTTTGGTAGAACTTATCAAACGAAAATATCCTAAGGATTCCATTGATATTATTGTTTTTGGAAATGAAGCATGGCCCATCAAAATCAAAGATCTTCCTTACCTGAAAGTCGGACCGTATCATACCAACACCGTAGCCGGGTTGGAACTGGCCATGGATATTCTTCGCAGAAAAAGAAATACCAATAAACAGATTTTCATGATTACGGATGGAAAGCCCAGTTGTATCCAGCTGCCTACCGGAGAATTTTATACAAACAGCTACGGCCTGGATGAGATGATTGTGAATCAATGTCTCAACCGTGCAGCGCAAGCCCGAAAACTTAAAATTCCTATCACCACATTTATGATTGCCCAGGATCCCTATCTGCGGCAATTTGTGGAAGCATTTACTGCACAAAATAAAGGAAAAGCCTTTTTAACAGGTTTGTCAGGATTAGGGCAAATGATTTTTGAAGATTACGAAAAAAACCGAATAAAGAGAATATAATCAGGGGCCATAAAAAGCGTCCCGAAAAAAATCTCACTTATATAATTAGTATTTAAAAAGAAATGAAAAACGATATTACATTCAAAGAATTAAAAAACTCAGGGTATATTGACAAAACAATTAATGAGGAAATTCAGGCCAATTTAATTTCAAGAATAAAAGCCAAAGAGCCTGTATTTGAAGGGCTTTGGGGATATGAAGACACTGTTATTCCTCAGTTGAAAAAAGCAATTCTTGCCGGCCACCATATCAATCTTTTAGGTTTGCGCGGACAGGCAAAAACCAGAATTGCAAGAAGTATGGTAGATCTGCTGGATGAGTATATGCCAATTGTAAAAGGTTCTGAAATTAATGACAGCCCTTTTCATCCTATTTCAAAATATGCCAGAGATCTTGTTGAAGAGCTTGGAGATAAAACGCCGATTTCCTGGGTGCACCGCTCCGGTCGCTTCTTCGAAAAGCTGGCTACTCCTGATGTAAATGTTGCCGACCTTATTGGTGATATAGATCCCATCAAAGCAGCAACGTTGAAGCTTCCTTATTCTGACGAGCGTGTTTTACACTACGGAATGATTCCTCGTGCCAACCGATCAATATTCGTACTTAATGAATTACCCGATCTGCAGGCCAGAATTCAGGTTTCATTGTTTAATATTCTACAGGAAGGAGATATTCAGATTCGTGGATTCCAACTGAGGATGCCTTTAGATATACAATTTATATTTACCGCCAATCCGGAGGATTATACCAACCGCGGAAGTATTGTAACTCCGTTGAAAGACAGAATCGGTTCACAAATCTTCACACACTATCCTAAAACTATTGCACTAGCACGCCAGATTACAGAACAGGAAGCAATGATCTCTTCTGAAGACAAATCTCAGATCCAAATTCCTGATCTGGCGAAAAATCTGTTGGAGGAAGTTGCTTTTGTAGCCCGTGACAGCGAATATGTGGACACCAAAAGTGGTGTCAGCGCCCGCTTAACCATCAGTGCTATGGAAAATCTGGTAGCAGCGGCAAAATTACGCTTGATCGAATCCGGGAAAGAAAAAACGACAGTTCGTTTGCTTGACTTTATGTCTATTATTCCGTCTATTACAGGAAAAATTGAACTGGTATATGAAGGTGAGCAGGAAGGTGCAGATTATGTGGCCAAAATTTTAATTGATAAAGCAGTTATGATTCAGTTTGAAAGCCTGTTCCCACGTATTCCCAAACTTGAAAAAGAGGATATTAAAACCCCATACACCGACCTGATCAGATGGTTTAATAAAAACCACCTTCAACTTAACTACAATGATACGGATGAGGAATTCTATACTAAGCTGAACAGCATTCCACCTTTGGTAACTCTGGTAAAAGAAAATACGTCAGAATTAAGTACGGAAGATCAAAACTTCTGCAAAGAACTGGTACTCTGGGCCTTAACCATAAGCAGCAAAATAGACAAATCTGAAAACCAATCTACCTTTACCTTTGATGCCACAGGAATAGGTCAGTTTTTAAGAAATTAAAAAAATATTTTAAACAGTCGTTTATTAGTAAACATTGATATAAAAAACCTTTAGAAGTATCTGAAGGTTTTTTTATATCAGAAATAAAACTCCAAATAACAAAAAAATATTTTCTTAATAATGATTATGCTCTTACATGTTACCTTTTTTTCTCTTATTTGATTAAAGTTGTTTCAATTACCTTTGAAACAATCTAAAAATCAAAAACATAACCCCATGAATAAGATAAAAAAAATGGTACTCATTGGGATATTAGTACTCATCTACCCATTACAAATAAAAGCGGTGAATATCGTGCCTCAACCCACTTTTGTTTCAGAAAAACCCGGAGAATATATTATCAAAAATGCCATTAGCATTGATACCCGGGATAAGATAAGCTTCGAAAAAGAATACCTCAATGATCTATTAAAAACTGAATTTTTGTTGAATCCATCAAAAACCAGATCTCCAAAAGATAAAGGTATCCGTATATTGATCAATAAAAATCTCGGCTCTGAATTGGGAAATGAAGGTTATCGGCTTCAGGTGACCGAAACGGGTATATTACTGGAAGCACCTAACCCGGCAGGTATTTTCTACAGTATACAGACATTGAGGCAATTACTAAAAAAAGAAGATGGTATTGTAAAAGCAGGGTGTATAAAAATTATCGATCAGCCACGTTTTTCATGGCGTAGTTTTATGTTGGATGAAAGCCGGTATTTTAAAGGTAAAACTATTGTCAAAAAATTATTGGATGAAATGGCAGTACTCAAAATGAATACTTTTCATTGGCATCTCACGGATGACCAGGGCTGGCGTATTGAAATCAAAAAGTATCCTGAGCTCACAAAAACCGGAGGGAGACGTGACTCAACACAAACAGGTGGGTGGAACAGTAAAAAGTATGATCACCAGCCTCATCAGGGTTTTTACAATCAGGCAGATATAAAAGAAATTGTACAATACGCTGCAGAACGACACATCACGATTGTGCCGGAAATAGAAATGCCAGGACATGCTACTGCAGCCATTGCCTCTTATCCATGGCTGGGAGTTACCAAACAACCTGTTAAAGTATCCACTAAATTTGGTGTGATGTATGATATATTTGATGTGACAGATCCAAGGGTTATGAAATTTCTTCAGGATCTATTGAGTGAAATAACGACTCTATTTCCCTTCAATGTCATTCATATTGGTGGTGATGAAGTTAAATATGATCAATGGGCTCAATCTCCTGCTGTAAAAACATTTATGAAAAAGAATTCTTTAGCCTCTCCAGCTGATCTTCAAATATTTTTCACCAACAAAATGTCCAATTTTCTGGAGAAAAAAAACAAACGGATGATGGGATGGAATGATATTATGGGAGCAAAACTACATGATTATAATCTCAACACCCCTCCTGCAAGCGGAACCCTTTCAAAATCTGCTATTGTTCAGTTTTGGAAAGGTAATTTGGAAATGATCAGGGAAGCGACAAGTAACGGGTATGATGTTGTCAATTCCTATCATGAACTTACCTATCTGGATTACGATACTTCTCTGGAAAAATCCTACAGCTTTGATCCAATTCCTGAAGGACTGGATAAGAAGTTCCATTCCAGAATACTAGGTTCGGGGTGTCAGATGTGGTCAGAATGGATTCCTACCGCAGTTGATATGTATCCAAAAATATTTCCCCGACTTGCCGCTTATGCAGAAATTGGATGGAGCCAAAAAGAAAATAAAAATTTTAACCGATTTCAAAATTCACTACCCTACTTTTTCTCCCGATGGGACAAGGAAGGAATTAATGTTAAGAAAAATTAGCTTTTATAGAATATGAATGCAATACAGAAGTCTACTCGTTTTCGGTTGACCTTTTTGTTTAAATTTGCAATAGTATACGAATATTTACTTTTGAAGATAAACTGTTATGGAAGACAATCTTAATTGTATTTATAAAGTCATTCATTTCATAGAAAAAAATTATGATCAACAGATCTCCGTCAAGGATCTGGAGGAAGTATCTCATTATTCTTACAGAAATATCCAGCGTATTTTTAAATACAGCTGTGGGGAAACCATCGGTGCTTTTCAGCAAAGATTGAAAGTAGAGAATGCCTACAAAAGAATCCTGTATACCAAAGAAAACCTCACTTCCATTGGTATTGAAGTAGGATTTGCCAATATCGCTTCTTTCTCCAAAGCCTTCAAACAACATTTTGGTATTTCTCCAAAAGAAGCAAAGCTCAGTAAAGAAAAGCTTCTTTATAGCCCTGATCTTATTCCCGTAACATCCGATATAGTACTGGAACCCGAAATTGTATACCTTCAGCCTGCACAAATCTATTATCAAAGCATTCAAACCCATTATAATAATGAGGAAATTGAGTTATTATGGAAAAAATTTATGCTAAATAAATTTCCTGCTTCAAATCCGGCTTTTTTTGGTGTTATTGCAGATGAGCCATTGATTAAAACTGAAATTGAATGCCGGTATGATGCATGTGTCAATGTACAGGCCACCAATAAAAAGCTTCCATCCAAAATTATTTTAGGAGGAAAATATGCCCGTTTTACCCATGCAGGCAGCTATGAAACCATTGATGAAACCTATACAAAAATTTACTCCCGCTGGATTTTCAACTCCGGACTTGAGTTTTCCCACAGTCCTATCATAGAAAAATATGAAAGACATGCAGATCATACCCTCCGTGAAGAAGAACATCTGACTTATATTTTATTACCTCTGAAGTAAGTTGTCAATTTCGGACAACTTTGAACGTAAAGATCAATCTAATTTTGCCTTATCAAAAATAGATTGATTATGCAAAAAAAGAAAATCTTATTATCATTGTTACCTATCGTGTTATTCTCTTGTAGCCAAGGCGAGATATCAGACCCATCAGGTAACCCGGACCCTACTCCCGGAGCTGTAGTTTATAAAATGCCCGAAGAATCGGCTCCACATGAAGGGACCTGGCTTCAATGGCCACACGAGTATCAATATGGAGTTACTTATCGTAACCGTCTGGATCCTACCTGGGTAGCGATGACTAAAGAATTGGTACAAAGCGAAAAGGTCCATATCATTGCCTATGATCGTGCAGAAAAAGAACGTATTACAGGTTTATTAAACAACGCCGGAGTTTCCCTTAATAATATAGACTTTAAGCTTTATCAAACTGATGATTTTTGGGTAAGAGACAACGGTCCGATCTATGTAAAAGATCAGAGTGGCAAACTCTATATTCAGGATTGGGGCTTTAACGGTTGGGGAAATAAAGCCGCATTTAATAACTGTGACGCAATTCCTTCTAAAATTGCTGCAGATAATAATGTTCCAAAGATTGACCTTAATTCTGTAATGATTAACGAGGGCGGAAGTGTTGAAATTGATGGAGATGGCGTATTAATGGCTTGTAAAAGCTCCGTCCTTAACAGCAACAGGAATCCCGGAATGACTCAGCAGCAGGCAGAGGCTATATTTACCAAGAATTTAGGTGTTACCAAATTTATCTGGCTTAACGGAAAAGCAGGTCTTGATATTACAGATATGCATATCGATGGATTTGCGAGATTTGCAAATTCAACTACAATTATCACGATGAATTCTGATCATCTTGCATACTGGCAAGTTCCTGATGCTGATATTGATCGGTTATATAATGCAACAAGAAAAAATGGTTCTCCGTATCAATTTGTTAAAATCCCTTTGACTCAAAAAGATGTGATTACCACGTATGGGAAAAACGTGGGGAGAGCATCCTATATCAATTATTATATTGCTAATAACCGAGTGTTGGTACCTAATTATAATGACCCAAATGATGCAGTTGCCAATCAGATGATCCAAAATCTGTATCCGGATAAAAAAGTAGTGGGAATTGATTGCCGAAACCTATTTGCCAATGGTGGAATGGTACATTGTGTAACCCAGCAACAACCTAAATAAGATCATGCAAAACAACAATACCCTGTCAGATTTGACAGGGTATTGTTGATAGGAAAACGAGTACTATACCTTTTGATCTTAATAGGTTGCTGATAACAGAGCATCAATTTCACGATAAAATGATTCTTTACTGTAATCTGCCAGTCCCTTATGATGAAGTTGAATCTGTCCTTTTTTATCGAGTACTACGGTGGTGGGAAGCGAACCACTGAAGTAGGAAGCCGGAATATTACCAGCCGGAACCAAAAAAGGAAGTGTAAAATTTTTATCCCTCATATAAGCTCTTCCCAATTCCGGAACGTCATCAAGATTTACAGTTATAAAAACAATATCGGGATTGGATTTATATTTTTCATAAAATTCCTGTATTGAAGGAAATTCTGCTCTGCATGGAGGGCACCAGGATGCCCAGAAATTAATAAAAACGACCTTCCCTCTCAAGTCTGCAGTATGTACCACAGAGCCATCATCTCTCTTCAAAGATAAATTGATTTCCTCTTGAGAAGCAGTATCTCTATTTTTAGTCTTAGAAAACTCAGAATTGAGAAGTCCGGTAGAGGCTACCTGTCTCATTAACCAGGCTTTGGCATCTTTATTCACCAAAAGGATGATAAACACCACAACTAAAAGAGAAGTAGACCAGTTTGCTCTGAGCCATTTTTTTATATTTTCCATAGTATTTTTTACACTGAAGTGCTTATTTCTTTTTAATAATAATGTCTCCTTCTGTTAATCTGATTTTCTCTTCTTTTACCCTTAGTTCAATCCAGCAATCAGGGTTATCAGATTCACAATCGTTTATGACTCTATATTCGGAATAGCCGGTATCAGAATCGGGTAATTCTAAAATCGTTTCAACTGTATTTTTATTGATTTTATAGTTTTCAAAAATTTCTAATAAATACGAGGCTTGGGAAAGCTCTTGTTTGAATCTGATATTTGATTCCTTGTCTATATTTTGTTCTATTAATCTGTTTAATCGGTCAATTTCTTGTGCAATAAACTCCATGACTGTCATACCTCCTTATTTTATGAGTTTGAATATAAACCGGCAATTCCCCTTTTTAATCTCGATGAGATTGTAATCCGTAAGTTCAGAAATACTTTGCCGATTGCCTCGGGATAAGCTTTTTGCTGCCAAATTACAAATTTTACCAATACTATCAGATGCCGGATTATTTCTATCAAAGATAAAGCCTGCAGTAAAAACTACAGGCTTTATGCCTTTTTAAGCTAGAGCAGCAGGGCTCATCATTAAGAAAAAATGCATTTCATGACTATTCAGTAAGTTCAGTAATAAACTGCTGTAATAATCCGGCTATCTCTATAGCAAAATTCTTGTATAACATGCTAAAATGTCCTCCATCAATCTCCTCCACCTGCACTGATGTCGTATGATTCTCCCACCCAAGTGCAGGAAGCTCATGAGAAGTCGGATCTTCCATCGCTTTTATCACCATAAAAGGAGAATCAACGGTACCTTCAATCTTGTACCCCAGCATCATATTGGCAATATTCAAATCGATAATCCGCAGGATTAAGCCTTTACTTTCATTACTTACGATCATTCTATCCTTCAGAAACTCACTGATATTGGGAATTTTCTTTTGAGAAATTAATGTTGCCAGTTCGCTTTGCAGATCTTCTTTCCACTCCGGTTCTGAAGTCGTTAATAGACCATATTTATTCAAGGAATCCATTACAAATTTCATGACGTAATCCGTTTTAAAGAACAGGTCCGGTAATACCGTTGTAACATCGAGTATGGCAGCCATCTTCACTTTTTCTCCTGCTTGCTCCAATTGTTTAATCATTTCAAACAACATATGCCCTCCAAATGAATGTGCAATAAACTGATAAGGTCCGGTTGGTTGAATTTCCTGTATCCAGCTCAATTGAAGCTTAGCAATTTCCTGCATATCTTCCAATGGCTTTTCACCTTCCATTACTCCCATCATTTGAATGCCATATACCTTTCCTAAAGGAGCAAGAGCAGCAGCCAGTTCGTCATACCCATCACAATTGCCATTAGATCCCGGCAATAAAAATATATTTTGAGAAAGACGGCTCTTATTAAGCAATCTGATATGCTCATTCTGTATTACTTTTTCAGGCTGAAGGTCTTTCTGACCATTGATCAGCAAAGCTGCCTGCCCCGTGATGGTGGTATGAGAAAGTATTTCCCTTAACTGAACATCGTGTCCTTCAGCCCGTATACGGCTAAGTAACTGTAAAGTGGTAAGTGAGTGTCCACCCAGAGCAAAAAAGTCATCATCAGTACTAATATCATGGGTATTTAAAAGCTCAGCCCATATCTCTTTAAGCATTTTTTCCAGTGCATTTACAGGAAGAACAAGCTGACGGACTTTCGATTCTTTAGGGGAGTCAATACTCAAAGCATTGCGGTCTACCTTTCCTGAAATAGTAAGCGGAATTTGTGACAATACCTGAACATAAGCCGGGATCATATAATACGGAAGCTCTTCTCTGAGATAAGAAATAATTTCTTCTTCTGATAACTCATCATTGACAGACACATAAGCAATCAGTCGATTATCATTATGTCTATCAGTCTGTACCAGTACAGCAGCCTGCTTGATCTCCGGATGCTTGAGCAATACAGATTCTATTTCACCCGGTTCTATGCGGTATCCTCTTACCTTCACCTGATTATCCGCCCTGTGCTGATATTCAAGATTACCATCCGGCAGCCATCTCCCTATATCCCCTGTTCTGTATAAAACAGTCCCTGAAATACTATTAAACAGGTTCGGTATAAACCTTTGTGCTGTTAAGTCCGGACGATGAAGATAACCATCAGTAACCCCTTCCCCACTAATGCATATTTCACCGGGAACTCCTGTTGGAAGCAATTGTTGTAGCTCATCCAATACATAAACGGACGCGTTCTTTATGGGCTTTCCTATAGGTATTTTCTTTAAATATGCAGTGGCATATTTGTATCTGGTAGCCGTTACTGTTGTCTCTGTCGGTCCGTATTCATTATAAAATTCTACATATTGAGACCAATAAGCCGCCAGTGCTGGTGGACATTCTTCTCCCCCAACAACTATCCGTTTAAGGGCGGAAGATAATTTTATATGACCGAGACTTTGCAGGAACCCGGGAGTAAGAACAAGATGTGTAATTTGTTCTGCTTCTACAAACTGACAGAAAAGATCCGGATCATGCAATACCTCATCTTCCGGCAGTACCAACGTAGATCCTTTTAACAGGGATAAAAACATCACTTCAACGGACGCATCAAATGTGAAATTTGTAAACTGTAACGCCCGCTCATCCCTAGCAAAACCAAGTTGCTCACTACATCCTTCTATCAGGTTGATAACAGACCTGTGTTTTACCGGAACTCCTTTAGGTACTCCTGTAGATCCTGAAGTATAAATCACATACGCATAGGAAGAAGGTTGTGAAAAAGAAACTTCTCCAGTTGCTACAACATGAGAAGCTTCAGTCGTATTCACAAACACAATTTCAGGAGAAAAAAGAAACTCTGGTAACCGATGTCCCACTACAATAGTAGCTTTGGTATCATTTAATATCATGGCTACTCTATTTTCAGGCATTTTAGGGTCGATTGGTACATATGCTGCCCCCACTTTCATGATCGCTAATATACTTGCTACGGTACTTGCTGTACGGTCTGCCATCAGCGGAATATACATACCAGGCTTAACACCTGCATCAACCAATAAAGTTGCGATTCTGTCTACCCATCTTTGTAAGGTGTAATAAGAATATTCTTTTTCTGAAGCTATTAATGCAATTTTATCAGGATACATAACTGCTACTTCATCAAAACAGGAGGAAATTGTAGCTTCTTCTGGAAAAGCAGCTCTTGTATCATTGAATTTCTGTATCAAAAGTTCTTGTTCAGCAAGTGGTAAAAGCAATTGCTTGCCTATTTTTTGTTCTGCATCATGGCGGAAACAATTCAGCACATAATCGAAGTAATATTGCAGATCCTGAGTTGTTTTTCCACTTTGAAGCATTCTAGAAAGTGAGAAAACCACTTTCATATCATCTCCGGTAAGGCTGATGGAAAAATTAAGAAAAGTATTGGCCACCCCAAAGCTCGTATCGGTAAGCGACTCTTTTCCAAGTTGTACATTAACAAGATCTTTTTCCAGCTCATCATAAATGTGGAAATTGATAAAATTAAAAAGAACATCAAAGAACGGATTTTCCTTAGGAGAAGATTCTCCATTGATCCTTGCAATTTCCGAAAGAGGAGTACGATCATGAATTTCCAGTTGTTTTAATTTATCATCTATCTTTCTAAAATAGGCGATCCAGGACATACCTGGTTCCGGCATATCCAATACAAACGGTATGGTATTGAGAAAACATCCAAGCAATTTGTCCCCGTCTTCCACTATCGGACGATTATTGGCAACCAATCCGATCGTAATCCTGCGTCGGTAGCTCAACATACTTGTTACATACAGACTGATCCCCAGGAATACACCTTTTAATGACAATCCATACCCTTTAGCCAAGTCTTTCAAATGATGCAATACTTCAATATCATATCCCACTACCGTATTTTCATAGATTTCTTCATGGGTAAAAATATCAAGTCTGCGATGATCTTCCATTTCAGTTTGCCAGAACATGTGATCTGATGCCTGTCTTTTCCTGCTCATTTCTTCTTTTACAAAATCACGATAATGACCATTCAATTTCAGAAGTGGTTGATGATCGCTGTTCTTTTCCAACTGCAAATACAGATTAAATAATTCTGTATTAAAAGCTGCTACACTCCACCCATCCAATATGGCATGATGAAATTGTAAAATGAAAACGGTACCTTCCTGCCAGTGTAAAAGAGCAGCACGCCACAGAGGTCCATCCTGAATATCAAAAGAAATGACACGTTCCTTTTCCAGATACGGTTTCAGATAGTGCTTTACCCCGTTGATATCCTGATCGGATAAGTCCAGTTCTTCTACTTCCACCAACATAGTACGGGATACAGCCTGTAATCCTGTTTCGTAAAGGCCTAAATGGAATGTGGTTCTGAATGTTTCATGTTTATCCACCATGAGTTGTAAAGCTTTCTCAAAAAGGGACTTATTTATTTTCCGATTTACAGGATACAGGAATTGGTCATGATAAACAGCAGAGTCCGGATCACGCAATGAAGCATAAATCATCCCATTCTGAATACTGGTCATTGGATAAACAGACTCCAGTTGTTTTCCGGAACCCAATAATGGCAAGTATTTTTGTTCCAGATCCACCAGTTCGTTCGTAATTTCTGCAAGGACTTCACTATTACGATCATCATTACTATTCTCTAATAATACTGCTAAATCCCGCACTGTGCGTGCACCGTAAATATCTGCAACACCAATTTCAACTCCCATCTTATTTTTGATACGGGCTGCAACTTTTACCACACGGATGGAATCACCACCAATTTCAAAAAAATTATCGAGAACCCCTACACGATCTATATTCAATAAGTCCTGCCAGATTTCAGCAAGTGTGATTTCCATTGTAGAAACAGGTGCTTCATATCCGGTACTCCGCTTTTTTTCCTGGTCTTCAATATTCGAAAGCAAGCCACGATCTGTTTTTCCGTTTGAGGTCACAGGCATGTGTTCCAGAGCATTGATATCAGTTGGAATCATATATTCAGGAATAGTATTCGCCAGTGCTTGTCGTATCTTTTTTTCCATCTTAATCATGATTTCAGGAAGTAATCCTTTTCCGTTCTGCTTTATTTCATTCATCTCTTCCGGATTAAAAGCTTTCTCAAGATCCTTTATCGCTTTTAATTCAGGTACATAATAGCAAACCAGCTTTTTGTCTGAATCTCCATTTAAGCTTTTCACCACCACACAACTTTCTGCAACCTCCGGTAATTTATTTACAGCATGTTCAATTTCACCAAGCTCAATACGATAGCCCCGTATTTTTACCTGATGATCTATACGGCCAAGGTATTCAATGGTTCCGTCTTCCAGCCATTTACCCAGATCACCTGCCCGGTATAACTTTTCATCCTCATTTTTACTAAACGGATCTTTCACAAATCGTTCTGCAGTCAGTTCTTCTCTATTTAAATATCCGGTAGCAACACCTTCCCCGGCAACACACAATTCTCCCGGGACCCCAACAGGTACCGGTTGCAAATCTTTATCCAGGATATAAGCACGCAATGTAGGGATAGGTTTGCCAATGATACTACCACTTCCATTCATTTCTTTTTCTGTAATTTCCTGATACGTAACATGTACTGTTGTTTCTGTAATTCCGTACATATTGATCAATTGGCAGGAAGGAAACAAATGATGCCACCCTTTTAAACGCATCGGATGTAGCGCTTCACCACCAAAAATAACATAACGTACTTGTAATGAAACCGGATTTAATAAGATATACTCCTGTAAAACATAAAATGCAGAAGGAGTTTGGTTTAAAACGGTTACCCCTTCATTAATCAGTAATGTCGTAAAAGCCATCGTATCCCTTGCTATAGCACGTGGAATAATTACTACACGGCCACCGTAGAAAAGAGCTCCGTACATTTCCCAAACAGAAAAATCAAAACAATAAGAATGGAACATCGTCCACACATCATTTTCGTTAAAATCAAACAACGGATCGGAAGTCATAAACAGACGAACGACATTACGATGTGGGATGATCACTCCTTTGGGACGGCCCGTAGAACCGGAAGTGTAGATTATATAAGCAGGCTGTTCCGGATCACAGGCCGGAAGCTCCGCCGCATCTCCCGCCATTCCCCAATCACCATCAAGACAGATTAATTTTGATTCATATATCTGTCGTACAATAGAGAATGTTTGCTCCAATACCAGTACAACAGGAGCATTTGTATCGGTCAATATGAAATGAATACGGTCTTCAGGGTATTCCGGATCAACAGGGATATAGACACCACCGGCTTTTAAAACCCCTAAAATACCCACCATCATTTCCAAACAATGCCCTGTACATATGGGCACCAATGTCCCCTTGTCAACGCCTTCGAGCTTAAGATGCATAGCAAGCTTCGTTGAATGCTCATCAAGGGCACGATAGCTCAGATGTTTACCTTCAAAACTTACTGCAATATTGTCCGGAGTACGCTGTACCTGTTCTCTAAATAACCCCACAATCGTTTGTTCGGTAGGGTATGTAGCAGGAACACCGCTGAATGTATATAATAACTGATCTGTTTCAGCAGCGCTCAATATGATCATCTTATTAATGGGTACATCAGGCGTTAAGATCACTGATTGCAACAATCTTTCAAAATGCCCCAATAATCTTTCGATCGTAGAAGCCTTGAAAAGATCAGTACAATAAGCTACTTCTGCATGTAGCCCATCTGATGTTTCATGTATTGAAAAATGAAGATCAAACTGGCTGGTACGGTATCGATGTTGAATAGGTTCAGCCATTACTTCATTGAGTCTTTGTATTCCCATATCGGGAGTATTTTGCAATACAAATACAATCTGAAAAAGAGGATTCCGGCTTGTATCCCGTTCTTCCTGTACTTGTCCTACTACTTTCTCAAAGGGCACTTCCTGATGATCATATGCCTCCAGAAGGGTCTCTTTCACCCGTCGTAATGCTTCACGAAAGTCCGGTTGTCCACCCAGATCCGTACGTAAGGCCAATGTATTGACAAAGAACCCGATCAGGGGCTCAAATTCCTGCTGCAAACGACCAGATATTGCCCCACCTACACAAATATCATCCTGAGAACAATACCGATGTAATACGACTTTAAATGCCGTCAGCAAAGTCATGTATAATGTTACATCTTCTTTTACGGAAAATGATTTCAATTGTTCTGTAAGGGCTTTATTCACTCTGAACTTCATTGAATCTCCATGTATACTTTGTTTTGGAGAACGAGCATAATCAGTAGGCATATTCAACGAAACTACCCCATTTAGTTTACGTTTCCAGTAATCAAGCTTGTCATTAATCATTACCTCCTGCTGACGCTGCCAGATTGCATAATCTTTATATTGTACAACTAATTCCGGTAATATGGGTTCCTTACCATGAAGATACGCCTTATATGCAACCTCAATTTCTCCGGATAAAACAGATAATGACCAACCATCAGCTGCAATATGATGAATATTAATAACCAATACATGTTCGTGAGAGTTCAAAGGAATAAGATGAGCACGAAGCATATGTTCGTCAGACAAATCAAAAGGTATGGCTACCAATTCATCTGTCAGAGATTGAATACCCAGGTCATCCAAAACCAAAGAATCGCCTTGACGAATATCTATTTTCCATGTATTTTTTTCCAGCATATGCTGATAAGGAACACCGTCTTCCTCTCTGATCACCGTACGTAAAGGTTCATGGCGATCAACAATATATCCTAAGGCATTTTCCAATGACGGGATATGCAGGTCTCCTTTCAGTCTGAACCCCCAGATAATATGATATTGTACCGAACCATGTAAACGATCCAGAAACCACATCCTTTCCTGCCCGAATGACAATGGCAGATTATCTGTATAATATGCGGCAGATCTGATATCATGATCTTTCACATTCTTTTCCTGTACCTGTTGAATATGCATAGCCAGACGGCCAATGGTCTTGCAGGTAAAAAGTACGGTAGGAGCAACCCGAAGTCCCCATTCATTCTTAATAAAAGCACTTACACGCATTGCCATTAAGGAATGTCCTCCTAAATGGAAAAAGTTATCCCCGATGCCTACTTCCGGTATCTGCAACAAATCCTGCCATACTTCCGCCAATCTGCGCTCTATTGCATTACGTGGCTTTTCATTCTCGCCAACACTCGTGTTTTCCGGAGCAGGTAATACATTTTTGTCTACTTTACCGTTAGCATTAAGTGGAAGTGCATCCAACAAAACAATATGAGCCGGAATCATATAACCCGGTAATTTTATTTCAAGCCATTGCAGCAGGGCATTCTTGTCATAAGAGTTCTCAGAATCAACTACATAAGCAACCAGCTGAAGAACCCCTGTAGCATCAGGTCTCGAAATAACAACTGCTTGTTTTATCATCGTTGACTGTAGCAATACAGCGGCTACTTCTGCCGGTTCTATACGAAATCCTCTTATCTTTACCTGATCATCTGTACGGCCGACAAAAGCAACATTTCCATCAGGTAACCATCGAACCAAATCACCTGTTCTATACAGTTTTTCATGATGACCTTCTTTGAATAAGTGAGAAATAAAGGAAGCTTTGGTAAGTTCCGGTCGTTTATAATATCCATCGCTCAGCCCCGCTCCTCCAACATACAATTCACCTGTAATCCCAATGGGAACCTGCTTTTGATCTTTGTTGAGAATATAAGCACTGCGGTAGTTAAGCGGACGACCTATCGGAATTTCGTCTGACTCAGAATTATTCGTTAAATATCCCAATGAGAAAGTGGTATTTTCGGTAGGTCCATACCCATTTACAATGTGTAAACCAGGGTAATGTTCTCTTACCTTCCGGCCATGTTGGGCTGAAAAACGTTCTCCACCCACAATCACCGCTTGTAAGGTTTCGAATATGGTTACATCCGTATCTGCCAGGAGATTAAACCATCCGGTGGTAAAAAACATTTTAGTAACCCCATGTGTCCGGATTGTAGATTTTAACTTTGCCGTATCCATCAATTCTGCTTTGGTAGCCATGACCAATGTTCCTCCGTTCAATAACGCTCCCCAATATTCAAAAGTACTGGCATCAAAAGCAAAAGAACCGCCTGCCAGAATAGAATCACTGGATGTAATCGGAAAATAATCTCTTGCTTTTATCAGGCTCACAATATTACAGTGGGTCACTATTACTCCTTTTGGCTTCCCTGTAGAACCTGAAGTAAACATGATATAAGCCGTATCTCCACTTGTAACAGAAACAGGCTCAAATTGTACCGGCAATAGCTGTAAAGTATCCAGGCATATCATTTCTAAGACATCAACATCAAACCTTGAGGCATGTTGACTGGTTGTCACCACTATTTCACTCGTAATTTCTTCCATCAGCACCTTCAATCGCTCTGCAGGAAGATCCGGCTCAACAGGTACATAGGCTGCTCCAGACTTAAGAATTCCCAAAATAGCAATGATCAGCTCAGGAGTACGCTCCATACTTAACAGTACAGGCATACCAGGCTTCACTCCTCTTTCTTGTAATTGAACTGCCAGTGCATCAGAAAGCATTGCCAGTTCTGAGTACGTCATTTTCTTTTCACCATCAGTTAAAGCAATAGCATCGGGATTTAAATGAACTCTTTCTGCAAATACTGACATCACTGTATCTTCTGAGGTATATATTTCTTTGCTATTGGAATATTTTTCAAGCAATGATAACTCTTCCGGAGGTAAGATTCCGATATTTTTCAATGGTGTATCAGGATTAAGAGCACATTGTTCAATAATGTATAAAAAGCGATTGGCAAAAAGGTGCATTTCTTCAGGAGAAAAATAGCTTTTGTGATAAATAAACTCAATCTGCAATGGCTTATTTTCACCATATTCCTGCCAGAATATCTCTAATGGCAATGATTGGTGGTTATTTCTTACCAGGTTTAGATCTAACGGCATATCATATCCAAAATCAAGACTAAAATCAAGTCTTCCGTGATTTACAATGATTTCAAAGGGTGATGTTCGCTCTTCATCAGCCGGAGATAGTGCTTTAAAATCAGAAACGAGATATTGATAATGCGGATAGCTTTCTTTTTGATCTGCTGCTATATCCGATATCAATTCATGGAATGATTTCTCAGGATTGTATTGACCTAAAAATGGTAAAACTCCAGAGAACATTCCTACAGAGGAACGTTCTACAGCATTTTTACGTTTATGCAATGTTACTCCCAAAGCAAACTGATGCTGCCCGGTAACCTGTCCAAGATAGATATTTAATGCTGCAAGGGAAAGTGCAGATAGCCCTACTCCTGTATATTTTTTTAAAGAATCTAAACTGGCAATCTGTTTTTCATTTGGTTCTAAGGTATATATTCCACTGGTTTCTTTTCCTAATACCGGATATTTCTTTTCCAATAATGACGGAAGTAATTTCGGAAATTTTTCTTTCCAATATTGTCTGGTTTCTTCATAAGCAGAAGATTTATTGTAGTCATCCGCTGTTTTCATGACCGACACATAGGATGGTATGTCTTTATCCGAATAAACTTCATCCGCAAGCTCCCGATAGCATTCTGCCACTTCTTTAAACCAATTGGATAAGCCCAACCCATCCAATATGATATGATGATAATGCATAAAATACCAATGGGTATTATCATTGATCTTTATGATATAGTGCTGATGAGGAAAATTTCCCGGTATTAGAGATATGGGTATATTGAGCTGTTCCTGCATCCACATCAATGCATCTTCTTCAGACTTATTGCTAAAGTCTTTTTCTACAAAAATTGTTGACGGAAGCTCTGGTATAAGGGTAGCTGGTGAATCTACCTCATCGGTATCAAACTGTAACCGGAAAACGTCATGGGCAGATAACATTTGATTCACAGATGATAAAAAAAGATCTTTGTTCAGATTGTCTTTTAATATTAAATAACAACCCTGGCTGTAGCGCAGGCTGTCCGGGTTCATTACCTGATCAATAAAAATATCTCGCTGTGCGGGATGTAAGGAATAATGGATTGTGTTCATTTAGTAGATATTAGTTTAAAAAAAATTCAAATCTTTATTTGCGGATATCGTTTTTCATACAACCAACCCAACAATATTGGCTTCAAATGGGAATCTTACTAAAAAAGAATTCAAAAAAGCTGATGAACAGAAAAAGCTTTTTCTATCCCAGACTTACTTTTCCCTTGTGGTCTGAAAAATAAAGTGAATCCTGATCGCTTTAGCTGGCATAAATGATCATTTTAACAGAAAAGCAGTTTACTTTTCTATCATCTATGAGTGAAAGGACATCGAAACTTTATTTTGAGTTTCCTTTTCCCTTCTTTTTTTATCCTGCCAGTGTATCAGTAGAGATATAAGGCCTGTGATGATCAATATATAGGAAATCAATCTGCCACTGCCTTCTATCAATTTTGTTGCAGTAGCCTGTTCATATGTAGTAAATCCTTCCAGTCCTGCTGCATTACGTCTGTTGAATCTTCTTCTGTTGATCCGGTAGTGTAAAGGAATACCGGTCACCAATAAGAAAATGCCCATAATAAGAAAGGTATAATCCATGATTGTGATTTTTTTGGTGCGTGATAAATTTAAATAAAATAATTCTTATCATCGTGAAATTTCACAAAAAAAATATTAATAATAATCTCATTTACTTAAGTATATTCTTATTTATAAAGATTAATCTAAATAATATTTCCTTTTAATGAGATTTAACACCTTTTAAAGACTTGTGCTAATTCATTAATTTGGCTGAAAAACTCTTCATTATTTTTATAAGATCTACTTTCTGTCAGATCATAATTCACCCCAATAATTATTGTTAATTTTGTACTCATGGAAGAATTTATAAAGTACCTATTGCAATTTGCTCATTTGAACCCAAAACAAATTGATCTGATTATAAGTAAAGCAGAAGAAACAGAACTTTATAAAGGTAAATATTTCGCAGAAGAAGGCAAGATTCTGCAACAAGTGGGGTTTATTCTTGATGGCATTTTCCGTATCTGGTATTATAATGACAAAGGTGAAGAAATCACTAAAATTTTTATCGAAGAAAAACATTTACTTTTTAATCTTAAAAATGTACCTTCTGCTGAATATATTCAGGCAGCTACAGATTGTAAACTCCTTGTATTTCCTAACGCCGGCTGGAAAGAAATTTCCGACACGATTCCTGAATGGGAAAATATGATTCATAAGATCACCAATGCTGCGTTGGTTCAAAAGCTGAAAAGAGTAAGTCCTTTAATTTCTCAGGATGCCACGACGCGCTATCTGGAATTTATGGAAAAATATCCCACACTTGTCAACCGCATTCCACTATCATACATCGCTTCTTATCTGGGCATTACCCAACAATCACTCAGCAGGATAAGAAAAACCATTCGGTAGGTTACTTTTTACCAAATGGTAAACAGATTCATTTTTTTACTACGCATTTTTACATCATCAATTGTAAAAAAATAAAAAAATGAGTAAAACAATTTTCATTACAGGTACTTCATCAGGATTAGGAAAAGCAACAGCTATATTATTTGCGTCAAAAGGCTGGACAGTCATTGCCGCAATGCGTGCCCCTGAAAAAGAGACCGAACTTACCCAATTATCTAATGTTTATCTTTTAAAACTGGACCTGAATAATCCTGAAGAAATCACCCGGATAGCAGCTGAAGCAGAAAAGATAAGTCCCATAGATGTATTATTCAATAACGCAGCATATGGCCTTATGGGACCTTTTGAAGGAACTACTGATGAGCAATTAGCACAGCTGATTAACACCAATTTTCTGGGAACGATTCTTGTCACAAAGGCATTTCTGCCCTATTTCAGAACAAGAAAAACCGGAACTATCATTACAACAACTTCCTCTACCGCCAATATTCCTTATCCGTTTGTAGCCGTCTATGCTGCAACAAAATCAGCATTGGAAACCTGGACAGAGGGAATGAGTTATGAATTAAATAGCTTGGGGATCTGCATAAAAACCATTGTTCCGGCTTATATGCAGACCCATTTTGGGAACAACGCTCAATTTACTACGCATCAGGACTATCAGGAGGTTTTCAATCAATATATCACCACTATGAAAGAAGATGCCGGGACTCAACGTGATACCCCGGAAAGTATTGCTGATATTGTTTATATAGCGGCTACTGACCATAAGAAACAATTGCACTATACCGCAGGTAATCTTGCTACGTCAGAATATAAATGGTTAAGAGAAGAAGGTATTGAAGCCGTAATTGATACCATGAAAAAAAGATTTTTTCCTAAAAATTAATAACCAAGCCTCTTTTTAATCAAGTTACAGGATTTGATTTTAACTAAGGTAGTTTCAAAATTCACAGCATTTGGTTTTTGAAACTACCTCACTTAGGGCAATATGGTCACTTATTATAATTGTGAATACAAATCCATGAAACACTGTAAGGCTCTTGACTGAGGCCCGTCTTTTCTAAATACAAATACGGTATTCATGGTTCCTAATTGTTTGTTGAGACCATATGTTTTGATTTTTCTATTCTGATAATAATTTAAAAGTATCTCTTCGGGCAATAAACTGATTCCTAATCCTGCTTCCACGAAGTTGATAATTCCCTCAATAGAATTCACCACAGTACTTTTATAATTCAGAATACCTTTATGACTTAACCAGGACTCTAATCGTTCTCTGAAAATACATCCCTCATCAAATACTACAATTTTTAATGGTTCTTTTGTGATTAATGTGGGCAGTTGTGGTCCTTCTGAAGACGCTAAAATAACAAGCTTCTCCTCTTTTACATTCATCTTTTCCAGCCCGTCGATATTGAGAGGGGCAGAGACAAAAGCAGCATCCAATTTATAGTTCAAAACATCTGCAATGAGCGAATTTCTGGGATCTGACTTGAATTCTAATTCAATACCGGGATATTTTGATTCAAAAATAGTCAGTATCTCCGGTACTTTTAATGCCATCGTTGTTTCTATGCATCCTATTTTCAGATGGCCACTCACATGATCACTGCTTTTGACATTTCTTTTTGCTTCTTCTACCAAATGCTGAATCTGTTTACAATATTGCATCAATACCCTCCCTTCAGAGGTAAGCTCTACTTTCCGGGATGTACGGGCGAAAAGCCTGGTATCAAACTCGTCTTCAAGGTTTTTTATTCTGGCTGTAACATTTGATTGTACTGTAAACATCATTGCCGCGGCTTTTGTAAAGCTTCCACTCTCCGCAACAGCTTCAAATATTTTCAAATCGTTTATATTCATTTTAATCAATCATAAAAAGTGATTCAAAACATCACAACTAATCGTTTTCAATAATCAAATATCCGCATTAATTTTGAATTGTAAAAAAAAAATAAATGAAAATAACAGTCCAACAATTAATCACAGGGATGTCACTTGCACTATCTATGAACATCATAACCCTGGCACAAACCACTCAAAAGTTACCTTTAAATAATTACAACATGAAAAACCATTCAATTCACTATCGCAACATGGATGTCAACGGACTTAATATATTTTACAGAGAAGCAGGCCCTTCCCATGCACCTGCTATTCTTCTACTCCATGGATATCCTACGTCATCTCATATGTTCAGGGATCTGATTCCTCTACTCAGTAAAAAATATCATGTGATCGCACCTGATCTCCCGGGATTCGGATATTCTGACGCTCCGGATCATCAGGAATTCAACTACACTTTCGATAATCTGACGGCAACAGTACAGGGATTTGTTGACCAAATGAAAATGAAACGCTTTGCTATTTACATTTTTGATTATGGGGCTCCCGTAGGCTTACGTCTGGCTATGAACAATCCGGAAAAGATCACCGGGATTATCTCACAAAATGGAAATGCTTACGAAGAAGGATTAAGTAAGGAATGGAATCCTATTCAAAAATATTGGAAAGATCCATCAGAAACTAACCGGACTTCATTAAAAGATTTTGTGTCTAAAGAGGCTACTTTTTTCCAATATCATCATGGAGTTTCTGACCCGACTTTAATTGCTCCGGAAGCGTATACACTGGATCAAAAATTTCTTGACAGACCCGGTAATATAGAAATACAGCTTGATCTGGTAAGAGATTACAGAACCAATGTAGCTTTATATCCGAAATTCCATGAATATTTCAGAGCGAACCAACCGAAAACACTATTGGTATGGGGAGACAAGGATCCCTATTTTTTACCTCAGGGAGCTGAAGCTTATAAAAAGGACTTACCCAATGCCAGATTAAAGTTTTTCGACACCGGACATTTTGCATTGGAAACTCATGCTGGAGAAATCGGAGAAGAAATTCTCGAATTTATGAAGGGACTACCTCAATAACCCATACAATCCGCGAAAAAAAGCAGAAATCAATTGGTTTCTGCTTTTTAATGTCTAGTATGTGCTCTGTTGTACATTGAATACTGTTCCTGCGGGATCGGTAATCCAATGCATATTTTCCGGAAGCTCTTCAATCTCGTCACAGGTCTCCACACCATTTGACTGCAGATAGTCTGTTGCTTCCTCTACGTTGGGCACTGTCAATTGCAACCATGTTTCGGAATGCGTATAGTTATCTACACAATCCAGCCAGATGATATTATGTCCGAATTTTACTTCATGTGTTCTGGAAACCGTTGGGTTATCAATTTTTTTTTCTTGTATAGGTAGCTTCAAAATATCGCGGTAAAAAGCCACTGTTTTTTCGTATTTATTTTTTGGAATTTTTATGGCGATATTAATTCCGGCTTCAAATTTTATATCCATATTTTTATATTTTGAAAGGTGCAAAAGCCATTAGACTGATCACTTTAATATACCAACTTATATTTCAATTTCTCCGGTCACAATTTCCCCTGCCCGTTTGTAATGAGCTATGATTACTCCTTTGGATGTTATATGACTCTCTTGTAAAGCAAAAGCTCCGGGAACAGCATTCTGATCAAACAGTTTTTTCCCTTCACCCAGAATTAATGGGTAAATCTTAAGCCTTATTTCATCTACAAGATCATGCTGCAACAATAAATGAATGAGCTCACTACTCCCCCAAACCTGAAGATCGGGTCCTTGCGATTGTTTCAGCTTTTGGATATCTTCTACATTCTTTAGGAAAATACTATTTTCCCAATCTGACTTTTCCATGGTTTGGGATAATACATATTTTGTTCCTTCATTGATAGCCGGCCAAAAATCGCCATGATCCGGCCAGTAAGACGCAAAAATATCATATGTTTTTCTTCCCAACAGATAGTCTGAAGGCTTCATTTCTTCCTGCATGATTTTGCCAAAAAGTTCATCTCCGTAGGAAACTGTCCAGCCTCCGTATTTAAAATTTCCTGAAGGATCTTCCTCTCTGCCACCGGGTGCCTGCATGACACCATCTATTGAAATCATTGGTAAAACGGTTATTTTTCTCATTGTAATTAATTTTATGATAAGATGTATGATTGTGTTAATAAGCTATTTTAAAAAATTATTCAGATGGCTTAGAATGGTTGCGGTCTGCATCATCAGACTCACATGTCCCTGCCCCGGAACAATAGCCAGTTGAGATTTTGGCATAGGAGAAAGGTCTGCGGATACATCACCTCCCAGCAATTTATAGGTTTTTATCAGCTCCATTTTATCCAATCCGTCATTATCCCCCGCTATAATTAACACAGGAGCAGAAATTTTAGCAATATTAGAATCCCCGAGATCAAATGGTGTTTTAACCGAAACCATCATCTGCTCCAAAAACTTTGTCCATTTCGTCTTATCCGGCGCAACGGCATTATAGCCGTCATGCAGTGGACTTTTATCAAACATGGCAGGCTGCATTGTTTTAAAAGTACGATTCACTTCAGGAAGCCATCCGGTATTTTTATAGGTTGCAGAGATAATCACCAGGTTTTTTAGTCGTTTGGGACTTTGAATGGCAAACTGATAGGCTATTGCACCCCCAAAACTGTATCCAACAACATCAGCACTCTCAATTTTCAGCTGATCCATTACTCCTTCCACATCACTGGCTAACGTAGGATATACCAGTTTTCTGTCTGAATATGGCGTATGTCCGTGCCCCTGCAATTCAAGAGCAATTACTTTTCTATTTTTAGAGAGTTCAGGGATGATCTGTCCCCAGTTCATATCAATCGTCATAAAGGCTCCATGGAGCAAAATAACCGGTCTGCCTTCTCCATAGACTTCATAATACGTTTTGACCCCGTTCACAGAAGCATAACCGCTTTCTGAAGGTTTTATTTTTTGCCCATATATCTGTGATCCCATCAAAACAAAGAGCATCATCACTATTGTTGTCAGAAGATTTTTCATACTATTAAGTGGATTTAGGTTAGTAAACTTTTAACCAAATTTACCAGGTTATCATGAAAATGCACTTGTCACAAGACAAGATTTACAGGAAAGAAAAAATCACTATATTTTTTTATTTAAAAGAATATCATTCTTTTTTATTACAATTATTACATTCTACTCTATTTCAATACATTTCAAGAGAAATATCAAATAATAAAAACATTTAAAAATAAATATTTCATAAAATCTGAACTACTATTGATAAAAATTGATTAATTTCGAGCACAACTAAACCTAAATATTATGAAAAATTTAAAGAAAATCGAAAGACAAGAGCTAAAAGCAATTAAAGGGGGTATTAACTGCCCTGGAGGTCAAATCTGCTTAATCGGTGGAAAATGGCAATGCATGCCATTCGACGGATGTGGCGGTGGAAATCAACCTTAATCTACGTTTAACCTAATTACTGTATTATGAAAAATTCTAAGAAAATTTCCAGAGATCAGTTAAAAACGATTAATGGTGGAGCCACACCAGGTTGCTCCGAAGCATGTTGTCCACCTCCGGGAATCAAAAGATGTCCCTGGGTGCTTTGTATTGCACCATGTGATATATTGAGTTAAAAAAATGAATAGCCTTATAATGTGATTGTAAGGCTTTTTTGTATCTTTTTGCAACGAAAAGAATTCTCAGCTTAAATGATAGAGACCATGAGTACACAAAATAAAGAAATTCTGGAAAAGGCAAATTCAGCTATTACAAAGGGAGATTACGAAGGTTTTTTGTCTTTTTGCACTGATCATATAAAATGGACTTTTGTAGGAGACCGGGTTCTTACGGGAAAGGAAGCGGTACGACAATATATGGCTGAAACTTATGTGGAACCTCCAATATTCAATGTAAAAAAAATGATTAATGATGGAGATTTCGTGATAGCTGTCGGTACCATAAGTATGAAAGGTCCGGAAGGAAAAATGGTTGATTACTCTTATTGTGATATCTGGCGATTTGAGGATCATAAAATGGCTGAGCTGGAAGCTTTTGTTATCGAAGGTTAACACAAAACGTAAACTTCCGAAACTTTATTCACTTTTTATTCTGCATTTTTCCTGACTACATCAATCATGTGATCTATATCGAAAGGTTTTTGAATATAATCATCAGCCTGACAATTTTCAGCAGTCTGTGCAATATTATGGGCAGTGGAAGTAAGAACGGAAGAGAGATCTTCTGTATCAGGATCAGATTTAAGCTCTTTAATAACCTCCGATCCTTTTTTCTCGCCTTTGATATGATCATCTACCACAACTACATCGGGATCAATTTCTTCAATATTTTCAATAGGCTCCGTGGTCAAAGAGGGTGTCACCTCAAAACCCTCATCCTCAAGCACTTCATCCATGATGTCCAGAATCACTTCATTCTCCTGAATGAGCACCACCTTTTTTTTCATATCGTGTAATTTTAAACAAATATAGGAAGGATTATTGAATAACTTTACAGAATATATTTTTTCAAATAAGGAGTAAAAATAGAAGAAGCAATCTGGAAGAAGCATTTAAAAAAAAACCTTATAATTTTCATTCTAAGGCTTTTTTGCGTGCTGAGAGGGATTACTGTTGAACACTTAATCCCTTTTTTAACATTTTTAGATACTATTGAAATTTCTATTACATACTAATGAAAATATAATATTAAGTCTATTATCTGTTTAAATGATATTCGAAGGTATCGTTAAGTGGATTATCTATTCTCAATCCAGTCTACCATCAATTTTCGTTCTGCAAAAAGCCACCCGCTACTTTCTTTTACGAAGGTGTCATAGTATCTAATGGCAGCCACCATTAGTTTTTGCCTGCCTTCTTCAATAGTAAGATGATGTGCCATACAATAAGCAATGCCTGTTGCCTTATCTCCATTGAAAGTAACCGAATGCTGTCCATTAAAGTGCATGGTGGCATTGTAAATATTCAGGTTGTCAAATATAGGAAACAAATCTGCACGTCTACTGACTACCTGTGAAGGAGTATCTGATTTAGGGTCATAATACACCTCAAAATTAGTATTTTCTGTAAACAATGCCATTTGGCCCTGCGCATTTCTTGTATCAGCACAATATGCATAATCATCAACTAATTTGCGAATGGCCAAGCGATCCTCGGCTTCCTGGACTCTTTGTTCAATATTCATTTTATTATTTTTTGATTGTTAAACTTTCCGTTGGTGTAAGCCCATATTTCCTTTTGAAGGCAGTATAGAAGTGGGATAAATTTTCAAATCCAATATCAAGGTAAATATCTGCTGGTTTTTTATTTTCCTGATGGATTAAGATCCATGCCTGTTCGAGCCGCTTTTCTTTAAGCCATTTGGCAGGCGGTGTATGGAATAATTTTATAAAATCTCTTTTAAAACCAGCAAGGCTCCTTCCTGTAAGTTTCGCAAAACTCCCGATCGGGGCATTGTATTGATAGTTTTTTAGCATAAACTCTTCAAGATTTATTTTATGAGGTTCATTAAAATCAAAAAGAAAATCGCGAAACTCAGGACGCAAGTTCAATAAAATCTGTACAGCCTCTGCCACTTTGGCAAAAGCCATATTCTTATTGCTTTTATCAGGCTGTTCCAAATAGGGTATAAGAGATTGGAAATAACTTTTGAAAAAGGCATCAGGTTTAAAAATCAGATTGTATTTGCCTGAATACCTTTTGTCGCATGTAATATTATAAAGCGAAGCGAAATTTTTCAAATCTTCCGATTTTAAAATAATAGAAACCACTTTATATTCTTTATCAGCACCGGGCATTTTTAAGCTTTTGGCAAATTGGTTTCTGTGAGCTAATAAGATTTGATTTTTCCTTAAAACAAAAGTTCCCTGTTGATGGAATATATGTGTTTCACCGGATACCTGGAATGCCAATATATGTTCAGGAATAAACTGTTCATATCCCCATTGATCTTCAGATGCACATGAATAAACAAACGAATCGGTAGATGGTGGTGTTATAGCCTTCATTACGATAACTCTTTTACAAGTTGCTGGTGATATGCGGCATTGCGGGCAGAGGTATTACTGTCAACAGCCATCAGAAATACAGATAGTAGAATTAGGGTGATACTTATGGCACGCCAATTAGGTGACGATAATATCATAAATAATATGGCAGCCACTATTATTATTAAGGGCAGGATTTTGAAGATCAGCTTAAAATCACCCTCAGATTTTGCCGTACGCTCAATCTCTTTTTTCACGAAGCTTTCAGTATCTGACTGATATTCTTTTTCAAACTGCGCGATACGAGGTTTATTTGCATAGTATAAACCAGCTCCCACGGCGATAAGGAACAAAGCCGAGGCAAATAATGGAATGACAAATGCCTTTGCCATTGCCGTTCTGCCCCATAGAGCAAAACCACCAGCACTCAACAATGCAACTATACTAAACAGCCAGACTATTTTTGCGGAAAATATCTCGGCCTTGGCCCATTCGATACTTAGCTTTAAAAGATCCATATTCAAAATATTTAAGACAAATGTCTTAAAACAAAATGAAATATTACTTTCTATAAAGCTCAAATATTATTTTCTGTATGGCTCATGGCATGAATCGGGTTTCCTAAATCTTTTACTGCTTTATAATTTCAAAATTTTGCCTGAGACAAAACTTAATATAATGGTAGTGTTTTACGATAAATTTTTAGAAGGCCATAAAAAAATGACGCCAATTGTCTTTCAATGGCGTCATTTGACTTTTTTGCGGAAAGTGACGGAGCCCTGTCGAACTCTTAATACCACTTTTATTTTTTTAAATAAAATTAAATAGTTGATTTGTAATTACTTATAGTTAAACATGGAGTTTTTTTACATTTTTCAGATTATTTAACACTACTTCTAAATTGTCCATAATCTCAGCCCTTAAAATGTCTGGCTCAGGTATCAATGCTCGTATAGAATATTAAGAAAGCGGTATTACCATACCTTTTGAGTATGGTTAACAAACAAAGACAACTATACAATTAACGTAAACATCTAACACTCATTACCTTTGATTCAATACAGTATGCCATGTATTAAAATCATTACATAATAGCACTGAGAGTTGATTTTCTAAAGTATCAATTTCCATAATTAATATTTTAGGGCTGTTATCAAAAATAAAACACCCACAAAATATGAGTGTTTTCTTCATTAAAATTTAATGAACTTCATGGTATATATTATATTTTTATATCTATTAACATGTTACTTGGGATCAATAAACTGTACCTTAAAATGATTAGATTCTACAGATAGGGACATAAATTTTATATATAGGTTTATATATTTCAGGTTTTATTAATCTGTAAAACTATTTTCAAAATTGACCAATCAAGGTTTCTAGACATCTTTCCCGCGTCCGGCTTTATGATATTCAACTGAGGACCTGCTACACTGTACAATAAAAGATTCTGTTCTCAAAACCACATTTATCAGACGTAGTTTTACAACAAACAGGCCTGATGATGGGGTTATAAGGTTATATTCTATCAGTATTACAGCAGTTATAACCATATTTCCCTCAATGATATACCCCAATCTGTAATTTCTTTATTAATATTAAAATAAAGAATGATGATGAGCAGAATAGAAATCATTCAGTTGTTCATCACTAAAAACAGGCCCTTTTGGAAAGGGCCAAACAATAAAGAATGGAAACAGAACTTGTGATTGAGGGAATCAAAATTCTGATTATAATATTCTTTTTCATCAGTTGTATTTTAAGTGTAAATAAAATCAATTGATTCAGTTGGAACAATGTTTATTATCTATTTTTCTGCAAGATTATGGATTTATTAGCCAACATGAAAAGAATTCATGTTAGATTTTCCGAATAAATAACGTTATAACAAATTTAAAATTAGAATTTTTAAAACCTCATAACCACTCGGGTAATAGTATTGGGATTTTAGTAAAAATGAAGCGAAAAAATTTAAAAAGCTCCTCATCGAAGTAAGGTGTTATGATTCACTAGTAAGAGCTATTGTAAATACATTACGTCTTCTTGCTTTAACTGGCTGATAAAATAAGAAGGAGTCATCCCCGTTTCTTTTTTAAAAATAACTGCAAAGACTTCCCTGGATGTAAAACCACATTCCTCTGCCAGATAACTGATTTTATACTCTCTGTATACAGGATTTTTATAGAGTTTATTGGTAATATAGCCAATTCTTAATCCATTAATATAATTATTGTAACTTTTTCCTTTATGTTGTTTTATAATTTCAGATAAATATCTGGGATTTGTATTCAGCTCACTGGCAAGAAATGTGAGTGTAAAATCCTTTTTGATAAATTTCTGTGAATTTTCAATTTTCTTCAGTTTTGACAAAATATTATTTACAGTATCATTTTTAATAATAAGATTTGATGTTTTTTCATGAGGATAGACGATACTTCCAGCATCTTCTATGACCAGAGCATCAGCAGGAACATCTTTTTCTTCAGCAGATACAGATTCTGCTTTTTTTAAGTTTTCGATGATCTTCTCATAATTTTGATGTAAGATTTTGTTTCTTCTTCTCCAATAGATCCACCCTCCTGATATTGAAAGAACAAATAAAGCTGCCCCTGTTATCAATATTCTATTCATTCTATCGTGATTATCACTCTCTTTTTCAGACAAAATATGTTTCATCGGAGTATTAATCGTTTTCTTTTCAGCATTTACAATACTATCATTCAACTTGGTAAATTTCGCCATGTATTCGGAAGATTCTTCTTTATTTCCTTTCTCTACTTGGGATTTAAACAGAATTTCATATATATCTCTTCGGATGTATGGAAAACTGAATTGTTTCTCCATAACAGCAGCTTCTTTAGCATATTGTATAGCTTTGTCATAGTTTTTCTGATCAAAATAAAGCCACGCAAATTCGTTTAAAACGAGTATCTCTGTTTGTATATTTATTGAGTAATTTTTATTTCTGCAAATTTCTAAAGCTTTGATAAAATACTCTTCTGCTTTTTTAGGGTACCCCTTCGCTACATTAATCATTCCCAAATTCGTATAAACATTGGAAATCAGGTAATACTTTTTATTTATAAAATTTTTATCAGCACTTATTTTCAAAGCTTCAGCCAATGTTTTTTTTTCATAAGACATTACAGAATCTACGGGAGCATTGATATGGGCCATATAGCTTCCAATTCCTGTATAGATAAGAGATCTATAATAAAATTTGGAATCAGAAGATGTGATCTTCTCAGATATTTCTAAAGCTTTGGTAAAGTCTTTTAAGCTTTCATCATTGAATCCCAGCTCAGTATAGGCTGAAGCTCTGAGTCTGAAGGTATTTGATAAGTCTTCCGCAATATCCAGGTTGTTTGACAGAAGTTCTGCTTCTTTGCTGATTTCAATTACCTTTTTAAAATCTCCAAGATCAAAATACTTTGCCATCTGGATCATACGGTTGTCAAGCATGCCTTTCTTGTAGTCTATTTTTTTTGCTGAATTATAGCTTTCTATTGAAAGTTGAATCGCTTTTTTAGGATTGGTACTGCTTAGTTCCCTTAGTTCATTAATCTCTTTGTCCAGGTCTTTTTCAGATAAAACCTGGCAATACATACTGCTAAAAAAGAAACACGATATGAGGAAGATAAAATTTTTCATGGTTGATGTTTGCAATATGCAAAATAAACATTAATTCAAGCATTTTGATTAATTTTTTTTGCTATATCCATCACATAACAAATTACAATTAACACTCTATCTCACAAATAGATAAAACCATTAACCATCGCTTTAATTCGTTATAATTTCTGAATAGGAAATAAACCAGATATATCCAATTTAAGGCAATTGAATTGAGTATTATAAGAACACGGCTGTTGATAATACAATCACTACCTTCAGCTTATTTTGATATTGATTCTATTTTTAAATCAACACTCTCAAGATATTGTATTAATCTATGGTGAAGCAAAGTATCAACTGTCAAAAGACCGACAAACATTATGGCAAAACCAAGTGCTAAACCTTTATAATAACCTTCAGGCGTCATCAGATATAATATTAAAGAAACAACAATTAATGTAACCCAGATTTTCTTCAATATTAAAAAGACATTGTGGTCTTTCTTTAGTTTTTGTGATTCATTTTTAAGAGCTTTGTCAGCGGGTGATTTTGTATGTATTTCCACTTTTTGCTCCTGTTGATTTCTATTGATCAATAAATAGCCTCCATATCCGATATTAACTGCAAAAAGCAGAAAAAGCGGCAGGGTCATCCCACGCAAAATTACATTACTATTTTTCACGAGCAGGAGCAAGACAGGAGCAAGAAGAACCGCAGCGGTTACCATCCATTTTCCCTGTTCTATTTCACCTTTGGTCCAAGCATAATAATCTTGGAAAAAATCATTTCTCATATTTATGTAAGTCTTTGAAATTATAACTATTAATTATTTTTACATTGTTTATCCGATATTCAGCAGAACTTCCATTATTCTTATATTGGGTTTCTACATTGTCAAAATTATAATACCTTCACTTTATTATTATTGGTAGTTAGCCCAATAATATATTGTTAAAAAGTTCATAACCTTAAATAATACTTTCTAACCGTATCAGAAATTCTACTTACCCTACCAGCAGTTAATTTTAACATTGAACAATCTAAGAGAAGAGTGTTGCTGCTTAATCAGGCATTAATAGTTGTCTTTTTTCATCCATGCGTATAGTGTTGTTTTAGGAATTCCGTAATCTTTTATAGCCGCCCTATGGGTTATTTCACCTTTATTGATCTTTTCATGGATATGATCTTTCATTTCCTTCATATGAATATTCTTACGGAATTGGGATAATTGGGTTTCTATATTTTTATTTTGTCCTTTTTTAATTGGATTATAGAGTATTAAATGCTGAGAATAGATTCGGAAAAAATCATACTCAAGTAATTTACTCCAACGCAGTAGTGTATTAGTATCCAGATTATCTTCGTTATACATGCTGATGAACTCTTCTTCAAAACATTTGAGAAAACTACAAATACGGGATATTTCTACCTCATTTTGTGCTACGGTTTCTTTAATTAATTCTCCAATATTTATGTTTTTTAAATCCGAATCAAAGGTATTTTAAGTGAGTTTAAATATCAATGGAATTTTTCCTTTACTAACCGGAAAGATTACTACAATTGTTTACAAATGTGTTATCCACACTAAAAACACTCAGTTTTAAGCTTTACGAACTACCGACATAAAAATCTTCTTTTGTCCGGATACTTCCATACACCACCATTTAAATTCGTACCATCTGTAAGTACTATTATCAATCTGCACCTGAAGATTTGTGGTCTCAACCTCTGCTGCGTCTGTACGCCAAAATACTATATTATTAGCATCAATCTGAAGATAGCTTCCTGCCTGCAGATTGTTATTTAATGAAGTTTCATTTTCATTACCAACTGTAGCAAACGACTGATAACTAACAAGTAAAGCCCCATTGGATATATTATATATACGTGGGTCATAATAGTCTGAATTAACTCCCTGTAAATTCATTTCCAAACCATCTATTGACGGTAAAGGCTGCAAACCATTGGCTACTATATAATTTTTTAAGTTAAATGTACCAGACTGAGCAGTGGCAGCAGGAACAGAATAAATTCGTGTAATAGCATCTCCTATATCCAAACCTCCACCATTGGATTTGGGTAATCCATCAACATATCCCAAAACTCCATTTGCATCTGCTACCACAGTTTTAGTTGCTATGAATGACTGATCTTTATTATCTGATTTCGAACCGTCTGGTTTTGTAAAAATAGCATTTGCCGTCTGATGTTTGGGAAGTATTCGTACTCTCTCATTACCATTAACATCCAATATTTCAGTTGGATTTCCGGTATTGACTCCTACTTGGCTATAGGCATTGATAAAAAAGAAAATTGCCAGGAAACTAAATTTTTTCATAATGTTTTTTACTTAAGGATTATATAATAATTTTTATTATTTCTATGACCAGGGATCATTGTAAACCCAATGAATTACTATTCAATATCTTTATCCCTTATATTAAATTGATCGGGGGAAGTAATATTCTGCTCCCCCCGGAGAGAAGGCTGGGAAATAATATTCCCAGCTATATATTAAGACATTTGTGTTTTGTTTCAGAAATACAACTGTGTGATTTTCTAGACAGTGCAATATTAGATAAAAAGGTGTCCTGATATTAAAAAGTCAGTTTTCACATCTACTTTTAAACCTACTTACTTATACTCAAAACACATAACATACTAAATATCAATTAATTCAAAAATTATTTATGATGTATAAATTCAAGTCCGTTTCTGTAGGGAGATTAATTTTCTTACGAATCCTATGCTTTTTGTTCTCTACGGCACGGATAGTTGTGTTTGTTGCAATTGAAATTTCCTTTGTGGTTAAGTTTAGTTTCAATAAAGCACATATTTCTAGTTCTGATGAAATGAGATTTGGGTTGACTTCTAAAATTTTTTCAAAAAACTCAGGAAATTCAGATTTAAAATAGGTAATAAAAAGTGAGTTTTTACTCATTGCTAATTCATACAATTCATTGGACAAACTTATCTTATCTGTTTTCTTTATAAAGTCATTAAGTTTCTCTTTTTCTATATAATATTTTATGATCATTTTCTCTTTCCTATGTATAATATACATCCCAACAAAAGTACAGAAGGAGATTTCCAATGCCTTATAAACTCTTATATACCAAAGTTTTACAGGAGACAGATTTTGATGAAGAGATGAAAATATAGAATAGTCTGTGATAATGTTGATTAAAAAAAATATTATATAGGTAAACACAAGCATAAAAATGATATACTTATCCTTATCATAGTCAAAAAAAAATGCTACAGCGATGGTAAGAGAGATATATGACAAATAATTCATAGCCCCATTTCCACTTATGGTATCACAGTAAAAAATCACCAATCCCAGAAACCAGAAAAGAAGCATTAAAAGATATCTGTTAAACCGTATCCTATCCGGCCAAAGCAATGTACACAACATAAAAAGAACCATTCCGAAGAATATTCCACCATACACAGGCTGATTTAAAAAGAAAACATTCAGGACTACATTGCAACCAAGAATCAATACAAGTACAAGAGTATAAATATCAAAGTAAAGACTTTTTTCATACTCAATCTCATCAGCAGCCAGCTGCCTTTTTTCTTTTATATAATTTAACATGATAATTTATATAATCCAAAATAGGGCATTTTTTCATCGAAATATCTGTCATTTAATCCATGTACATTAAACGCAAGAGAATACACCTGCAACACCTCCAATAACAACAATTTATCTCCTTGATTTAGTTGTAAGAATTTCCGAAAATAACAGATTTTTCTCGCCAAAATTCTAAATTTCACTTGAAATTAAAGCCTTCCGAACTCCTGTCATAGGGTAAATCATAAAAATTTTACATGGAAAAAAACTCTATTTACTGTTATTATTTTAAGCTGCTATCATTATTAGCCCAAACAAACCATTTTTTGTATTACATTTCCACAAAAAAGATAAGGTTCCTGAGCTTTAAGATTAATTGGTTAGAGGAATATTGAACACAGAATAATGAATAATAGAATATTCTAAAGTCGAATATTTTTTCGCTTAAGAAAATATCACAAAACTCGAACACATTTTTGCATTATTTAAAAACAATACGACAAACTGAAATCAACATGTTACAAGTATAAAAAAAGGAGACGTTAAAAAATTAACGTCTCCCTAAGCGGAGAGTGAGGGATTCGAACCCCCGGACCTGTTACAGTCAACAGTTTTCAAGACTGCCGCAATCGACCACTCTGCCAACTCTCCTTAAACTCCGATTATATCGTTGTTTTCAGTGGTGCAAATATAGAACGATTTTTAATTTCTGCAAAACTTTTACAACACAAATTTTAACAAAACTTAATAATAGACTAGAAATCAAGGGAATTATTTTCCATCTCCTGCTTTAACAAATTTAAATATAAAATTCTAATCTACCTTCCATGCAAAAAAACCGATCAATAAACACTTATTCCGGCTTCCCGTTTTTTCATCTTCCTATTAATTCTTATATTGGAAGAATTTTAACAATAAACTAAAAACACCTATGGAAAAAACTCTGATTAGCTCGGGTATCTACTACGACCACACAAAACTTCAGGATAAATATTTTTTCGGGGGATTCTTCAACCTAGCACAAAACAATATAGACAATGTTATTAAAGCATTTATAATAAAATTCTTTCCGGAAAGAAAAGATCAGAACATAAACACAGCTCAGTTTTTAGATATATGCTTTAAAGACAATGATGCGGATTCTGATTTTTTGAAAAAAAACAAGTTTCTAAAAATGCATTTTCCTGTAATAGGGTTTTTAATCTCTGACAATGATAAAATAGGTTTCAAAAGAAAATTTTCTTTGCTTCTAAAAGCTATTTCCGAACTAAGAAACTTCTACACCCACTATTATCATAAACCAATAGAATTTTCTTCTGAACTTTTTGAAATACTTGATGCTATTTTTGTAAAAACCACCAATGAAATCAAAAAACTCAAAAAAAAGGATGATAAAACACAGCAACTTCTTAATAAAAACCTTTCAGAAGAATACAAAATCCGATACCAACAGCAGATCCAAAGGTTAAAAGAACTTAAAGCCCAAGGCAAAAGAATACAACTTAATGATGAAACGGCTATTAGAAACGGAGTTTTTAACGCAGCTTTCAATCATTTGGTTTATAGAGATGGGGAAAATATTAAGCCTTCACGCTTCTATCAATCCTTTTATTCTGAAGCCGAAACTGCGGAAAATAAAATTCCTTTTTCACAAAGCAGTATACTATTCCTACTCAGTATGTTTCTTGAAAGAAAAGAAATGGAAGATCTAAAAAGTAGAGTAAAAGGTTTTAAAGCAAAAATTATAAAACAAGGAGAAGAACAAATAAGTGGCTTGAAATTTATGGCTACGCACTGGGTTTTCTCCTATCTATGCTTCAAAGGCATACAGCAAAAGCTCTCAACAGAATTTCATGAAGAAACTTTGCTTATACAAATCATTGATGAACTAAGTAAGGTTCCGGATGAAGTCTACTCTGCTTTTGATTTAGAAACAAAAGAAAGATTTGTAGAGGACATCAATGAGTATATGAAAGAAGGAAATGCTGATCTTAGCCTTGAAGATTCTAAAGTCATTCATCCTGTCATCAGAAAACGCTACGAAAATAAGTTTAATTACTTTGCTATAAGATTTTTAGATGAGTATTTGAGTTCTACTTCATTGAAATTTCAGGTTCATGTTGGAAATTATGTTCATGACAGAAGAATAAAGGATATTAACGGGACAAACTTTCAAACAGAAAGAATTGTAAAAGACAGAATAAAAGTTTTTGGTAGACTTTCCAAAATAAGTAATCTTAAAGCAGATTACATAAAAGAACAATTGGAACTACCTAATGATAGCAATGGCTGGGAAATCTTCCCTAATCCATCTTATGCATTTATAGACAACAACATTCCAATGCATATCTTGGCAGACGAAACCACCAAAAAAGGAATTGACCTTTTCAAAGATAAAAGGCGAAAAGAGCAGCCGGAAGAATTGCAAAAAAGAAAAGGAAAACTAAGCAAGTATAATATTGTAAGCATGATTTCTAAAGAGGCAAAAGGTGTAGATAGGCTGAGAATAGATGAGCCTGTTGCCTTACTATCTCTTAACGAAATCCCTGCACTACTCTATCAAATACTTGAGAAAGGCGCCACACCGAAAGATATAGAACTAATTATAAAAAACAAACTGACCGAAAGATTTGAAAAAATAAAAAATTACGATCCTGAAACTCCTGCTCCAGCCTCACAAATAAGCAAAAGACTAAGAAACAACACTACTGCAAAAGGGCAGGAAACCTTAAATGCAGAAAAACTTTCTCTTTTAATAGAAAGAGAGATTGAAGACACTGAGACTAAGCTAAGTTCTATTAAAGAAAAACGACTGAAAGCTAAAATGGAACAGAGAAGAAATTCACCTAAGACGTCTATTTTTTCTAATAGTGACCTTGGCCGTATAGCCGCATGGCTGGCTGATGATATTAAGCGTTTTATGCCTACAGAGCAAAGAAAGAACTGGAAAGGCTACCAGCATAGTCAGCTACAACAATCTCTTGCATATTTTGAAAAAAGACCACAAGAAGCATTTCTTCTTCTGAAAGAAGGATGGGATACCTCAGATGGAAGCTCCTGTTGGAACAATTGGGTTATTAATAGCTTCTCAGAGACTAAAGACTTTGAGAAGTTTTATGAAAACTATCTGAGAAAGAGAGCTATATATTTTTCAGAACTGGCTGAAAATATAAAACAACATACTCATAACACTAAGTTTCTTCGCAAATTTATAAAACAGCAAATGCCCGCAGATCTGTTTCCGAAAAAGCATTATATATTAAAAGATTTAGAAACAGAAAAAAATAAAGTTTTATCTAAACCTCTTGTTTTCTCCAGAGGTTTGTTTGACAGCAACCCTACATTTATAAAAGGGGTAAAAGTAACTGAGAACCCTGAGCTTTTTGCTGAATGGTATAGCTACGGGTATAAAACGGAACATAGCTTCCAACATTTCTATGGCTGGGAAAGAGACTATAATGAGCTTTTGGATAGTGAACTGTATAAAGATAACAACTTTGCAAAGAATAGTATACATTATAGCAGAGAAAGCCAGCTAGATCTTATCAAACTAAAACAGGATCTCAAAATAAAAAAAGTAAAAATACAAGATCTGTTTCTGAAAAGGATTGCAGAAAAACTATTTGAAAATGTGTTTCACTATCCAACAACGCTTTCGCTTGATGAGTTTTATATGACACAGGAAGAAAGAGCAAAAAAAGAAAGAATTGCTCTTGCACAAAGTCTGAGAGAAGAAGGTGACAACAGCCCAAACATTATAAAAGACAATTTTATTTGGAGCAAAACAACAGCATTTAGAAGCAAACAAATCTACGAACCTACTATTAAACTTAAGGACTTAGGAAAATTTAATCGCTTTTTGCTTGATCATAAGGTTTTAATGCTATTATCTTATGACCCAAATAAGATCTGGAACAAAGAACAATTGGAAAGAGAACTTTCTATAGGTGAAAATTCCTATGAAGTAATCCGAAGAGAAAGACTTTTTAAAGAAATCCAGAATCTGGAGTTGCAGACCCTATCCAACTGGTCCTGGGACGGAGTAAACCATCCCAGAGAATTTGAGATAGAAGACCAAAAGAATGCCTGGCATCCTAACTTCAAAATGTACTTAGTAAACGGTATTTTAAGAAAAAATTCTAATTTCTATAAGGAAGACGAAGACTTTTGGCTTGAAAGCCTCAAGGAAAATGACTTTAAAACTCTTCCTTCTGAAATACTTGAAACAAAATCTGAAATGGTACGGCTTCTTTTTCTTGTCATACTGATTAGAAACCAGTTTGCTCACAACCAATTGCCGGCAGTGCAATTTTATAATTTCATCAGGAAAAACTATCCAGAAATACAAAATAATACTGTAGCAGAGCTATATCTGGACTTGGTAAAATTAGCAGTTCAAAAGTTGAAAGAAAATAGCTAGTTTATTATTTTAAAGATCTTTGAAATCAACATATAACACTATAAAAATATTCTTTTATTTTAACTAGAAAAAAACATAATGCATTTGAAGAGTACTAACAACTCTGTAAAGTATTGAAGTAATTTCAACAGGTTCGGATGTATCACATTTTGAAGGGTACTCACAACTCCATGGAGTAAATATACAAGTCTTACCACGTTGGGGCGTATCACAGTTTGAAGGGTACTCACAACGTCTCGGCAGCTTCTCCCGGATCTCCCGGAGTTGGGACGTATCACAATTTGAAGGGTACTCACAACGGTTCCAAAACCACAACGCAGAAGTCATAGGTTGGGACGTATCACAATTTGAAGGATACTCACAACACCATTCCAGCACATCGTTAAGCATTGGTTGTTGGGACGTATCACAATTTGAAGGGTACTCACAACCTCAGGGTTGAAGGTCCTGGATTCGGCTTCGTTGGGACGTATCACAATTTGAAGGATACTCACAACGTAACATTACAGACGGCTGATAAATTGGAAGTTGGGACGTATCACAATTTGAAGGGTACTCACAACTAATTCCAATCTTCATTAGATGAAGGGCTGGTTGGGACGTATCACAGTTTGAAGGGTACTCACAACTAAAAAATAGCGGTAAGACTCAAGAAATAGTTTTCTCCTATTACCGCTATTTTTTCTATATTTGTAAAAACACACCACCCTATGACAATGGAAAAACTAAGAACTCTAAGAAAGCAGAAAGGTTATACGCAGCAGCAGATTGCTGATATTATTGCAACCGATGTCTCCAACTACAACAGAAAAGAAAATGGAGAAGTGAAAATATTTGATGATGAATGGGAGAAATTAGCCAAAGTTCTTGATGTATCCGTGGAAGATATTAAAGAAGACAGACCTGCAACAGTGGTACAGAACCTTACTTTTAATGATAGTAGTTCTAACACAAGTAATCAATCTGGGAATTATAACCAATACTGTAATATTCCTGAGTATTTACTGGAAAGCCAACAAGAATATATCAAACTTTTGAAAGAGCAAATCACTCTTCTGAAAGCTGAAAATGAAAAATTAAAAAAGAAATAATCTTTGCAAGCCTGTTCAATCCTGAAGCAGGTTTTTTTATTGTAAGATAGGCAATGTGATATGCTCAGTAATTCCGTCCCAAGAGAATACATTATATTTGCAAAGTTCATCCGGTTATGAACATCACTAAAAACAATAACTATTTTTACATGTTTACTCAATCATTTATTAAAAAGTCATTTGTTACGGCATCTGTATTTCTATATTCTTCAGTTGCTCTTGCTCAAAAAACGCCCTTACAAATACTCCCTTCAGGACATATGCTGGTGGAAGCCGAGATAGAAGGAAAGAAAGGAAATTTTATTTTTGATACGGGAGCCGGCATCAATCTTTTGCTGGGCAACTTTTACAAAAACCTGGGCCAGAAAGAAACGTATAACTACCTGACTGCTTTTCGTGCTACGGGTGAGAAAATAACGGTTCCTTTATTTAAATCAAAAGAGATCACCCTTAACGGTAAAAAGTTTAAAGATACCTGGTATGCAACTTATGATACAGAGATTAAGGGAATTGACGGACTTATTTCTTTGTCCATGCTTTATGATACGGAATTCATCATCGATTACACGACCAAAGAACTTATCTTTCCGAAAGAAAAGCTAAAAAGCAATAAGGTCATGGATATTCAGTTATCAACCAATGCTGATCAGTCTCTTGATATCTCAACTTACATTCTTTTGAATAATACTTATAAAATCAATGTTCTGCTGGATTCCGGATCAGGTAATGATTCATTCTGGTTCAGTGATCGGCTTATCAGCACATTAGGTTTGAAAAAAGAAAATTTAAAGCTGCTTGAGCAAAAGAGTGAATTTAACCCTGACCTGATTACTAAATTCTATGTAGGGAATATTCCTTCTGTTTCAACATCTTTTGCAACCGTTGAAAAGCCCAAAGTATCTTTTGTAGAAGGACTTATTTATGAAGGCAAAACAAGCATCAACTGGTTGGGCAAAAAACTCGGGTTCAATCTTAAAGAAAAGAAAATCTATATTCTAGACTAACTATATAAAACCATTAAATAAAAAAACGGTTTCCAATGGAAGCCGTTTTTATTCTATAAGACAGATGTTACTACACTCCTGCCGGTTCAAACAATTCAATCTTGTTTCCTTCGGGATCCATGATATGTACAAACTTTCCGTATTCATAAGTAGTGATCTCATCCAATAGGGTTACTCCTTCTTTTTTTAACTCCTCTACCAAATTTTCAATATTTTCCACATGATAATTGATCATAAAATCTTTTACGGAAGGTTCAAAATATTGGGTAGAATCTTTAAACGGACTCCACAATGTATATCCTTTTTTATCGGTATCGGCATCTTTCCAATCGAATTTGGCACCGTAAGGGCTGGTTTCTACCCCAAGATGCGTTTTGTACCAGTCGTTTACCTGTTCCGGATCTTTACATTTAAAGAAAATTCCGCCGATAGCAGTTACTTTTTTCATACCTGTTATTTTACTAAGTTTTATATTAAATCATTTTGAAACTTCACAAATATATCATGTTTTCATTATAATATTTTACTTTAATTAAACCTTTGATAATAATATGATTTTTGACAAATGTAGAATAAAAAAAGCGCACCCTATTGGGTACGCTTTGTATGTATTACCGAGTTGATATTAATGTAGCTCAGCTAAGTATTTTTCTGCATCCATCGCAGCCATACATCCGCTTCCCGCAGCTGTAATTGCCTGTCTGTAGATATGATCCTGCACATCACCTGCTGCAAAAACTCCCGGAAGGTTGGTTCTTGTAGACCCTTTTTCGGTTGAGATATATCCATTTTCATCAAGGTCTATCTGACCTGCGAAGATATCCGTATTAGGCTTGTGGCCAATAGCAATGAAGATTCCTTCCACATCAATCTTAGAAGTTTCCTGAGTCTGGTTGTTGATCACCACGGCTCTTTCTACCAAGCTGTTTTCTCCTTCAATAGCAATCAGTTCATGGTGGAATTTCACTTCAATATTCGGAGTACTTTCTACTCTGTGAACCATCGCTTTGGAAGCTCTGAAAACGTCTTTTCTTACCAATAATGTCACTTTTCTGCATAGTTTTGCAAGATAAGTTGCTTCTTCAGCTGCTGTATCTCCTGCTCCTACCACAACAACATCCTTTCCTCTATAGAAAAATCCGTCACATGTAGCACAAGCGGAAACCCCTCCTCCTGCATATTTTTTTTCGTCTTCAAGACCCAGATATTTAGCAGTAGCTCCTGTAGAAATGATAACCGTTTTTGCTAAAATTTCTTTATTCCCTGCATATAATTTGTGAACACCGCCTGTTTCTTTGGAAAATTCGGCTTTAGTGATCATTTCGTAATGAACTTTGGTTTCAAATCTTTCTGCCTGTTTTTGCAGATCCATCATCATTTCAGGACCTGTAATCCCTGCCGGATACCCTGGGAAATTATCAACTTCAGTAGTTGTCGTTAATTGTCCGCCCGGCTCCAAACCTGTATACAATTCAGGTTTTAAGTCTGCTCTTGCTGCGTAGATAGCAGCTGTGAAACCAGAAGGCCCCGATCCAACGATCACACAATCTAAAATGTTTTGCTCCATAATTTACTTTGTTCGAAAAAAGATGTAATTAAATTAAGACTGCTAATTTCGTAATTTTTAATTTCTTTTTAAAGTTATTTTAATGATACTTGTCAATATCTGATATGTCGAATTTCAATGGCATTTGTTGCGGGATGAGTTTCAGGGTTCGGGTTCCGGGATTCGGGGTTAGGTTGGCAAGAAGATTAGATTTAAAACTTTTTCCCTTTAACCCTCCTATCTCAAAAACCTGAATCCCGGACTTCGCAACACGTTTCTCGCATCACACCTTCATCTTAATCTTATCGACGTTGATAATTTTATACACCAGCTCTTTAATCAGTTCTGCTTCTCCCATATTAACTGCTCCAAGCCCTTTCCCTTTCATATCAAATTCTCTTAAAATAGAAATGACTCTCGTGGCATGTTTTAAAGGATACAATCTTGCGCTCTCCGCATAATCTTTAACAAAATAAGGATTGACTCCCATTTGTGAAGCAATAGCCTGTGGAGACTGCCCTGCCATCGTCTGATAAATAATGACATTTGAAAAGTAATTATAAAGACTCGCCAACATCATTACAAAAGGATTATTCTTTGGATTTTTTCCCATGAAATGTGCAATTTTAAAGGCTGCATTGGCGTTTTTTGTTCCCAATGCCTTTTGAAGTTCAAAAACATTGTATTCTTTACTGATCCCGATGTGATTTTCAACAATGGTTTCGTCAAGGAGCTCTCCTTCTTTCAGGATAATTTTTAATTTATTCAGTTCGTTGGCAATTCTTGAAAGGTCGTTTCCCAGATACTCAGCCAAAAGATGAGAAATATTGGGTGCCGTTTTGATAGAAAGCTTTACACATTCATCTGCAATCCATTTCGGAAGGTTATTATCCCTTACCGATTCACTCAGGAATAGTGCATTGGCTTTATCCAGAGATTTGGTTGCTTTTTTTCTGCTATCAAGTTTCTTATGTTTATGGGCAAAAACCAGTACAGTGGAAGGAACCGGATTTTCCACATAGGATTCCAGAATTCTGTTTTCTTCCTCATTAAATCTAAGATCCTGAGCCTCTTTCACAATAATTACCTGCTTATCACCCATCATTGGAAACTGTCTTGCCAGAGAAAGAACTTCCTGGTATGAAGTGTCTTTTCCATAGGTAACTGTTTGGTTGAAGGCTTTTTCATCTTCTTCCAAAAAGTTATGTTCAAGAGCTTTTACAGCGAGATCAATAAAGTAAGGTTCTTCTCCGTGAAAAAAATAAATAGGTAAAACTTCTTTATTTTTAATATTTTTGAGGATTAAATCTAATTCTTTCATCTTATTAATGGAACTTCCAAAACTGAATTTTCAGGAAACTTTTGATTTTAAATTCAAGAAAGACAAAGATAAGTTTTTTATTTATGATTTGGTTCGTAAAACTTATCTTCTGCTCACTCCTGAGGAATGGGTCAGACAACACTGGGTACATTATTATCTCACAGTAAAATCCTATTCTACATCGGCTCTGATCACTGAAAAAAAGATCGTTTTAAACGGATTAACAAAGAGAATTGATCTGTTGATTACAGAAAAAACTGAACCGGTTATCCTGATTGAATGCAAGGCGCCTCACATCAAATTAACGGAAAAAACATTTGAACAAACGGCCAGATACAACTCAATTATCGGAGCTAAGGAAATTATTCTTACTAATGGTCTGCAGCATATCAATGCTTACTATGAAAATGAGCAGTATGTGTTCTATAAACCTACGTAAAAAATCAAAATACACCAATTAACAATAATATGAACATGAATATAAAAAATATAATTTTCGATTTCGGAGGCGTACTCATGGACTGGAATCCGAGATATTTTTTCAAAGATTACTTCAATGATGATGAAAAAATGGAATATTTCCTGGAAAACATTGCTCAGGATGAATGGAACATTGAGCAGGACAAGGGTCGTCCTTTGGCAGAAGGGACCGAAATTCAGGTAAAGAAATTTCCGGAATGGGAAAAAGAAATAAGAGCCTTTTATGATAACTGGACGATCATGCTAAAAAGTGATATTCCTCAAAATGTTGAAGTCCTCAGGAAGCTTAAAAATACAGATTATCATTTATTTGGATTAACCAACTGGTCTGCAGAGACCTTTCCTTATGCATTGGAAAACTATGATTTCTTCCAGCTTTTTGATGGTAAAATTGTGGTTTCCGGGACTGAAAAGCTTATTAAACCTGATCCGAAAATCTGGCATCTGCTCTTAGAGAGATACAACATCAGGGCTGAAGAATCTATCTTCATTGATGACAATCAAAAGAATATAGAAATGGCTCAGTCATTAGGATTTAACACGATCCATGTTTTGCCCGATACGGATTTGAAACAGAAACTGGAAAGTTTTGGTGTAAAAATTTAAATCATTCTTTTACAAAATATTAAAATCCTCAATTCAGTTAATTTTTATTAATTTAGTTGAGGATTTTTCTTTCTCATTAAGAAAATATGACAATGAAAATACCTCATATTTCCAGGTGAAATCCCTATGTCCAATTTTTGCAACCACAAAATAACAAAATATGATACGCTCCATTTTATTAACCACCGTTCTTATGGCTTCAGGAACTCTATTCAGTCAAAAACTTAAACCCGTTTCTTATCAGGACGGTGCACAAAAACTTAATGGTCTGATCACCTCCAACGCAGGAAAAAAACTTCCCGGGGTTTTAATTCTCCCAGCCTGGAAAGGGATTGACGAAGAAGCGAAAACGGCAGCTATTGAGCTTGAAAAACAGGGATATATTGCCTTTATAGCTGATATTTATGGCGATGGAAAAATCCCGGCAGATAATGATACTGCGGCTAAAATTTCAGGGTATTACAAGCAAAATTATCAGGAATATCAGAAAAGAATCTCCCTGGCATTGGAGCAGCTAAAGAAAAACGGAGCTATTTCTGATAAGACAGCTGTTATCGGGTATTGCTTTGGAGGTACAGGAGCATTGGAATCAGCCAGAGGAGGCCTTCCGGTTGCAGGAGTGGTTTCCATACACGGAAGTCTGGCTAAAGATCAGATGAGAAAAAACGAACAGCTGACCGCTAAGATTTTAGTAGAAAATCCGGCTGATGACAAGGGTGTTTCACAGCAGGATTATGACAACCTGATTAAAGAAATGAATGAGGGCAATGCCGACTGGCAAATCATAACGTATGCCCATTCAAAACATACTTTTACCGACCCAAAATCTCCGGATTATAACGAAGTAATGGCAAAAAGAGCCTGGAATCATACTTTATTGTTCTTAAAAGAAATTCTTAAATAATTTTTCAACAGATATCTACCTGTACCTGCTTCTGCATAAGAGAAGCAGAGGATATTTGTATTTCTTTAATACTATCGTAAAATTTCAAGACACTAATAATCTGTTATTTATCGTTTGTAATATAAAAACCAATATGAAAAAATCATTATGTCTTCTGCTGCTATTTTTAGCATATTCTTCTTTTATTTTTGCACAATCCGCCAATTATACTCCAAGTCCACAAAACTTGCAAACGCGTGAATGGTTTACCAATGCCAAGTTTGGAATGTTTATTCATTGGGGAATATTCAGCATTCCCGGAAGTGGCGAATGGGTAATGAATAACAGAAATATCACGGTAAATAATTATTCAAGGCTGGAAAAGTTCTTCAATCCCATTGACTTTAATGCTCACGATTGGGTAAGTCTTGCCAAGGCTTCCGGAATGAAGTACATTACTCTAATCACGCGTCATCACGACGGGTTTAGCCTATGGGACACTCAATATTCCGATTTTAACATCATGAATACGCCTTACAAAAAGGACATCGTCAAAATGATCGCTGATGAATGCCACAAACAGGGAATTCAATTGTTTTTGTATTATTCATTACTCGATTGGCGAAGAAATGATTACTCATATTGGACAGGAAGAACCGGGCAAGGAACAGGCCGTACTGAACGGGGGAACTGGAATGATTATATCCAGTTTATGAAAAACCAACTGACGGAACTTCTTACCAACTACGGAAAAATTGACGGAATCTGGTTCGATGGATATTGGGATCAAATGGATGAAGAAAATAAAGACAGAAAGGACAATGAGGTACGGATAGACTGGCATACCCGTGAACTCTATGACCTGATTCATAAATTACAACCCCAATGCATGGTAGGAAACAATCACCATATGGCTCCCCTGCCTGGTGAGGATTTTCAAATGTTTGAGCAGGATGTTCCGGGTGAAAATACCTCGGGTCTGAGTTTTCAGAAAATATCAGAGCTGCCTTTGGAAACCTGTGCTACGCTTAACAACAGCTGGGGATTTAATTTAACGGATTCTGCATATAAAACACCTGCACAAATGGTAAAACTTCTTGTAGCCTCGGCCGGTAATGGTGGCAACCTGCTACTCAACATCGGCCCTATGCCTAATGGTGAAATACAACCTGAATTTATCAATCAGCTCAACTGGATCGGAAAATGGTTAAAGGTATATGGAGAAAGTGTATATGGAACAAAAGGAGGCTATCTGAAACCTCAGAAATGGGGTGCACTTACCGAATCCGGAAATAAGGTATATGTTCATGTATTGCAAAAAGATGCTGGTAACATACGACTTGAAAAAGCCCCATATAAAAAAGTAAAAAAAGCGTATTTGTTAAAGAATAACGCTTCGGTAAAAGCCGTTTTGAAAAATGGAACGATAGAAATTCCTGAACAAGCAGTCACTCCCGAAGATCCTGATCAGGTTATTGTCCTGGAAGTTGCTTAGAGATAAAAAAAGGGCAGATTGCCCTTTTTTATTTATATCTACTCTTCTCTATTCACCAGTTCCATGGAAAATGCAGGAAGACAAATGGCAAGATATTCACAAGGTTCAGAAAACGGATTACTGTAACGGATTCTGGCCCCTTTTTCAATTAATATACTCTGTCCTTTTTCCAGTATCACAATTTCTCCTTCTATTTCAAACTGCTTTTTCCCTGAAATAATATACGTAAACTCATCAAATTCGGGAGTCTGATGGGGCTCGCTCCAATCCGGAGGGGCCACCATATGAGCAATAGATACATTGGAGTTTCCTGTAGAGTTTCCCCAATGCTCCTCAATAAGCTTTCCATCTGTGGTGGGAACTACAAATGGAGATTTCTGAATTTTATATTTTTTCATGCCCAATCTTCTTTCTGGATTTCATAGACAAAATTCGTTCTTGTAGGCTCTGCAAAATAAGCCACCTCTTCTTCAGCGATTTTCTGACCCCCTAGTCTTTCTAATGCTGTTTGTGAGCGGAAATTTTCTTTTCCGATATGAAAATGAACTTTATTTACATATTGGAAAATGTAATCCAGCATCAATTTTTTGACTTGTGGATTGATCCCTTTTCCCCAGGACTTTGTACCATAAAAAGTATACCCTACAAAAATATGACTGTCATTTTCATCAAAATTATAGTAACGGCTGCTTCCCAGCACATCTCCGGTAGCTTTATCAATAATTTTAAAAGCTCCCTTACTTTCCATCGCTCCTTGAAAAAAGTTCTCAAAGACTTCTCTTTTATATCGGTCTTTATTGGGATGCTGCTCCCAGACTTTCGGATCTGATGCTACTTCATATAAAGATTCAAAATCCCCTTGCTGTAAGGGGATTAATTGAAATTGATCATTCTCTAAAATAGGTTGAATAGAAAAATTCATTGTTTAACTTTTTTTCGTAGAGTCTGATTCTATTTTCTTGATTTCTTTCAATTTATCAGAAATCTTAATTACTGTATCCAGTTTATTTGGCTTTAACGGAACCTCTGCTTGTGCCATATCCCATTTAATCACTAAGTTTCCTGAATTTTCGTCTGTAGGGTTCAGTGTAATTTCAAACCATTCCTGCTTGTCAGCTAATTTGCTTACAGGTACAGTAACATCTACGACATCCTGTTTAGGATCATACGTATACGCTCCCCACTGTTGGAAATCTTTATTCAAGATAACTTTCCATTCTTTTTCTGTAGGAACAATGAATAATCCATACGTTCCTGCCTGAACTGTCTTTCCTCCAAAATTAACGGCCTGGCCAAATGTAATTTTTGTAGAAGAGTTGGCTCCCGCTCTCCAAACCTGTCCGTAAGGAACAAGATCACCAAAGATCTTACGTCCTTTCACTCCAGGTCTACCATAGTCGATAGAGATTTTAGACATAGAAAACTGCTGTTCAACCTTCTGACGCGGACTTGCTGCAGGTACTGAATAGTCCTGTGCAAAGCTGAATGCTGAAACTGATATGCAAATTGCTGCTAATAAATTTTTCACGTGTAAATTTTTGCTTAAAATTACAAAAATCAAAATAAAATAGCTTTCTCCCGGTTCAATAATTTTTCATTTTCAGATTGAGCGTATATCAGATTCCAGTAGTTTTTGTTTATTAATCAATCAGCGTAAATTTATTGAAGGACAAAAGCAGGCATAAAATCTTGCTGAAAGGGTTTTAAAACAAGATGGCCTTTTCCAGCTCCAGTAATTTTTGCTTTCTCCAGATTCCGCCTCCGTAACCAGTTAACTGTCCATCACTTCCAATAACGCGGTGACACGGTATCAAAATAGATATTTTATTACATCCATTAGCATTAGCCACTGCCCTTACTGCTTTGGGGTTTCCGAGAATATCAGACTGTTCCTGATAGCTTCTTGTTGTACCATAAGGTATTTCCTTTAAATTATCCCAGACCTGTTTCTGAAACGCAGTTCCCACCGGAGAAAGAGGAACTGTAAACTGAGTTCTTTTTCCTTCAAAATATTCGTAAAGTTGTGTTTCCAACGTAATAAAATGGGGATTCTCTCCTTGTATGATATTGGCATTAGACTGTTTTGAAATATCTTTTAATTCTGTAGGAAGTGCTTTTCTGTCTGAAAATTCCAGCAGACAAATACCATTCTCATCAGCACAGGCAATCATGGTTCCAAGCGTTGTCTCTATTCTTTTAAGATCGATAATTTTTTCCATCGTATTATTTTTTGGTGATACCCCGAAAATGTTTTTAAAACTTTCGTTGAAACCGCTGAGACTTTCATATCCCAAATCAAAAGCTACCTCTGTTACCTTTTCTCCCTGTTGCAATTTTTTAAATGCTGTATTCAGTTTAAACATCCTCTGAAAAGCATGAAAGGTAATCCCGTGATGCTTCAGAAACCATCTCCGGATAGTGGCAGGTTCCAGTCCTCTTTTTACCAGATCATAATCTTTAAGTTTCAATGACGGATCTCTGGAAATTTCCTGCAGTAAATCATTAATATATGTGGGAGTAATGTCAGGATTTTCCAGAGGTTTGCATACTTTACAGGGACGATACCCCTTCAGTAAGGCATCTTTTGTATTGGAAAAAAACTCTACATTCTGAAATTTGGGTTTACGGGCTGTGCACGTCGGCCGACAGAATATTCCTGTGGTTTTTACTCCCATCCAGAAAATCCCTTCAAATGAAGAATCTTTATTAAAAGAGGCTTCATACATTATTTTTTCTGTAAGTTCCATGACTAAGTAAATAGGACAGCAAAGCTATGATTATCTGTTATATTTTTAATTGTGTCTTCCAGCTCTCTGTAAATATGTCTGTTTAGAAAGCCTCCGGAAGTAATTCTTTTTACACCTAGTCGCTGAAGGGTTTTAAAATCCGGAAGATCAGGAAGCCCCATTACATTGACAGGAAGAGATGTTGCGCTCACTGCTGTTTTGATATCATCTTCAGCAGTTATTCCCGGAATAAAAATACCGTCAACCTGAAGTTCTTCAAACAATCTGATTCTTTGTAAGGTTTCCTCCAGTGCATTTTCCATTCTCAATAAAAAAGGATCTGTTCTTATATTCATAAAAATTTCGCTCCTCCTTTCTTTCAGTTTTGAGAGAATATCTTTTAGTCTTTCAAAGAAAATCTCTTGATCCAAGAGCATTCTTACTCCCTCTTTCACGTAGGAATCTTCCAGATTAACTCCCACCACTCCTATGTCCATAAGTCCTATGATATTGGATACAATCCTCTCATTCGTATCGCCATAGCCGGATTCCAGATCAACAGAAAGAGGTATGGAAACGGACATTTTGATTCTTTTAATGATATAAAAGTATTCTTCAAAAGCCATCTGTTCTCCGTCGTCATATCCCAAACTCAGAGCCACTGCTGAACTTGAAGTAGCCAATGCTTTATATCCAAGCTTTTCATAAGCTTTTGCACTTTGAACATTCCATACATTACCTAACAATAAGGGATCTTCACTATGATGTAAATTTTTAAAAGGGATCATTATTTTTTTATTCAAATGTAGGGATACTGCAAAGTCACATACAACCGAAAAATAAACAACCATTTTTTAATTGAAAGTCAACCATGAAAAATAGAAAATGAACAGAATTCTTGTGCTGATCTTGAAAACTATCAGAATCTGTATATTAAAACAGAATTGCTTTTTCCAGTTCCAGTAGCTTTTGTTTTCTCCATATCCCTCCGGCGTACCCGATCAATTCGCCATTGGAGCCTATCACGCGATGACATGGGATCAAAATAGCAATTTTATTAATACCATTGGCTGTTCCCACAGCCCGGATTGCTTTGGGGTTTCCTAAAAACTCAGATTGTTGTTTATAGGTTCTTATTTCTCCCATAGGAATCTCCCGGAGGAGTTGCCATACTTTTTCCTGAAATTCGGTTCCGGTAGTATATAAGGGAACCTCAAAGCGGGTTCGCTTTCCCTCGAAATACTCGCTCAGTTCATGTTCTAATAGTTTAAAATGAGGATGATCTTTTTCTACAATTTCAGCATTCAAGGATTTTGACAAGGATTTAAACTGCTTATCAATATTTTTTCTGTCCGTAAATTCAAGCAGACAAATGCCCTGTTCTACAGCACACGCCACCATATCTCCCAATGGAGTTTTTATGATTTTTTGATGTATGATTTCCATTCATTTAAAAGTAATAATTTTCTGAAAATCATTCTTAATTTTTAAGTTGTTTTTAAAACTCTTTTGGCTTGTGCAATATGTCTTGCATTATGAAAGATCACAAAACGGAAAGTATCTCCTAACTTCAGTTTGATCCATCTGGAAATACTTACCCCTGTTTTTACCTTTTCGAGATCAACATTCCTTGCTGTCCATAACAATTCAAGCAATTCTTCTTGTTGTTTCACGAATTTCTCAATAACCTTTTTATCCAATTGGGTGTGAACAGGATTCATTTCTTTAATGGTTTTCATGCTATTCAGCTTTTCTTTTGGCTGTATCATCTTAACAAAATAGTTACCAAGAAATCCGGGTCTAAAAGTAAGTTGAGGATCTTTTCCAGTTGCAGAGATATGGCGGTTGATTTCTGGAATATAAAAATCACCATATCGATTAAGGTGCTCCAGGCATTCCAGAGTACTCCAGCTGTCAGCAGACATTCTATTGTTTAATTCTTTCTCCGGTCTTATCAATAATGTTTCAGCAAAATGCAAGTGCTGTTGGGTCATCTCGATGAGCTCATCTAATAATTGTGAAGTTGAAATTGTCATTATCTTTTTTATGCAAATATCTATATCCCTTTCTTGTTAAATCTTGATTGAGCTCAAGATTTTTTAAGTCTGGATAAAGTCTCGGCTGACATCCTGAGATAATTGGCAATATACTTATTCGGAATTTCCTGGAACAGCTGCGGACTCCTTTTCAACACCCTTTGGAAACGTTCCCGGGGTGAATTGATCAGTAAATCTTTCTCTCTTTCCAATTGCTGTAAAACCAGATCTTCAAGAACTTTAATCCAAAAATTCATATTTTCCTGATCCGATCTGATAAATTCATAAAAATCGTTTTTCGAAGCAATCTGCACCGTTGTTTTTTTTATCGCCTGAATGAAAAGGTCAGAAGGCTTTCCCGATAGGAAAGAATCCAGTGAAACAACAATATTCCCCTTATATCCGAAACGGATAATTCTCTCTTCCTTTTCATCGTTCATAAAAATGATGACACTTCCCTTCTCGATATAATAAATCTGATGGTCTGTGCTTCCTGAAATTTTCAGAAATTCATTTCTTTTGAATTCTCTTTTTTCCCAGTGAATTCCACCTTGAAGTATTTTTTCAACCATTTTGCCTTATTATTTGGAGTTTCAAAGATAATGGGTAATTTTAAGGTTTTAAAACACTAATCACCCATAATGCTCAAAAAAACAAGTTTTTTACTCTTGCTTTCTCTCGGCTTTCTTACAGTAAGAGCTCAGCAAACGATCCCTTTCCGGATCACAAAGGACAATACAATCATTCTGAAAACACGGGTCAACAAAAAAGATTCATTAGATCTGATGTTTCAGATTGCCATGAAAGATGCTGCTATTTCTCCTGAACGCAAGCGGAAAGCTGATCATATTGTTTTCAATAAAGATGAAACCAGTGATGACAATACGGTTGAAACCGGAGCTTTATCTCTGCAAAACATCCGCTTTACAGACAATCAGTTGGCGGGAAGAGAAGCAGATGGAAAGATTGGAACGGTACTTTTCGAAAAAAAAGCTTTTAAAATTGATTATGACAACAATCAATTTGTGATTTATGATCAACTACCGGATTTAAAAGGATATCAACCGGTTACTGTTTTATATGATCAGGATGCTTTTTATATTGCAGCCGATAATGTGATTGACGGCAAAAAACAACAGGAAGCTTATTTTGTATTACAATCAGGATATTCGGGAGGGATATTGTACAGCAATGATTTTTCAGAAGAAAAAGAGCTGGACAAAAAACTCAAAATTACCGGAGAAAAAACATTAAAAAATTCTGCAGGAAAAAGCCTGGTTACCAAGCAAGGTATCCTTCCGTTTTTTAAACTTGAAAGTTTTGTATTTAAAAATGTACCTGTAGGATTCTTCTCCGGAGAACTTAAGACACAAAATGTAAGTTATTTTGGTACTGATATGCTGCGAAGATTCGTCTGGATCTTTGATGCAGACAGAAAAACCGCTTATATTAAGCCCAGCAAATATTTTTCAGAACCTTATTACAAAATCAATTAAAAAGGATATTATTTATGAAGAAGAAAATTACAATCGCTTTATCCCTTATATTTTTCCAACTGGCAGTGATCAGCTGTAAAAAAGAAGAAAAAAAGCCCATTGAAACAGTTATTAATACTCCTAATGATTCTGTAAAAACAATAAAAGCAGCGGAAGAAAAAATAGATTATAAAGATTTTACGATCTATAATGTCACTGTAATTTCCTCAGGACAGAAAGATATCTTTTCAGATGTCTTTATTTCTGTCTCAGATATCTACAAGGATCCGATGCCTATACAAGAAGAGGTCTTTAAAAACCAGAAAAATGTTTCTCCTGATGAAGTACGGTATATTGAACTTGATTCCAAGCACAGAAGAAAAATGCTGGACGGTCTCCACCTCACGGAGAGTGATTCACTGTATGTTTACAACTATCAATTTAACAAACTTCAGAAGATCCCGCTAAATAAACTAAAAGCAGTCGCTTATTTAGACTTCTATTCTATGGAAAGCGAGGAAGCGGATCCTGGCTCATACATGGTAGGGTTCCAGGTTAAAGCTCATCAGCCTCAGGGTATTAATAGCCAATATGAGAATGCTGTCGCTTATTTTGGAAATAAAAACCCTTTTGTGGAAGGCAAAATGCAAGCTATTGAATGGAAAAAAACAGGTGCTGATATTTCAAAAAAATACTTTACTCATTCAAAACTGAAACCGGGGAATACATTCCAGGCTCAATATGAAAATCTCAATTATTATCTGCAGGATTATGTGGAGAATGAAGCTGTAACAGAGCGAAAACTGGTTGTCATCAATGAAAAAAATGAAAAGATATTTGAAAAAACAATTAGCAATGCGGGTATGGATGCTGAATTGGCTCCGCTTAACGGAATAGATACTGATGCAGCCAATACGATTCAATGGACGGGTTATCTTTTCAAAGGAAAACCACCTGTGTTTTTTGGGTTTATTGCTCCCTACGCCGGTTGTCCTTCTATTAGTTTTATAGATAAGACTGAGAAGGATTTCATCATTAATTGCGATAACAGACATTAGTGTAAAAAAGTAAATAGGAATGAGATGGCGGAAAAGTCTTGCAAATAGACCAGCTATATTCGTCATACAATAACATCAATTGGAACGGGCTAAATCCCGTTCTTTATTTTATCAATCATCTGCTGGCTTTAGCCAAAACTTATTGCTAAGCATCTCCAAAAAAACAAAACCACAAACTGTATATAGCTCATGGTTTTGATTAAAATCTAATTATTTACATTTAAACTCTGACGTTGTCTGATCTATTTCATTGTAGGATATAATTTATTTTTAAGATTGATAAAATAGGTTTCAGATTCTTTAAAATCATTACTTTTCATAAACTTAATGATGGTATTCAGATAGGCTTCTGAAGGGGTAAATTCTGCTCCTGTTTTTTCTGAAAGTCTTTTATAATCCTCTTCGAGCAATTCCGGATTTTTGGCAAACTGTTTAATATTGGTTCTGAAGCCATTAAATATAAACTTTAACGCCTCATAATTTCCGGGATATGAAACTGTTCCGTGAGTTTCTCCTTTAAAAAAGCCGTGTTTATAGTTTAATGAACCATTTTTCTCAACAATTTCTTTAAATTCTTCGATTGCCTGTGTCATATCGGAATTCCAGTTTTTTTGCTGTTCTTCATTATCTGCCTGAGAAACGTAAAGAGATTTCCCTGCAGGAAATTTTTTATTCTTTTCAAGATAATCTTTCGTTTTAGTAATCATGATTTTATGATCCCACCACAAACTTGGGTCATTGGCTACATAAGCATTAAAATAATCGGGATGTGTAAGGAGGGTATTTACGGCAAACAGGCCTCCAAAAGAATGTCCTACCAAAACAGAATATTCCTGAGTTCTGTAATTTTTCCGGATAAACGGTTTCAATTCATCCTGAAGAAATTTCACAAAGTTTTCGCTTTCTCCACTATCAGCAAAAAGAGTAACCGCAGGGTTTACGGGACTTTTCTTTTGAGATTTTGTAGGAGTGAGATCTCTTGTTCTCTCAGTATTTTTTATGCCTACAACAATACATTCAGGAATATCTGCATAGGGAGTTCTGGCAATAAAATCAGTCAGTCCTGTATAATATTCAAAATTGATTTCTCCGTCAAGCAGATAGATAACAGGATAATTTGCTGGATTAATGGTGGCGTCATGATACGTTTTCGGAAGATGAACCCAGACTTCTCTGTTTTCATTTAAAACTTTAGAGAATAGGTTCTGCTTTTCTCCTATTGTCAGCTTTTCCTGGGCTTTACCCAATGTAAAAACCAGAAATACAGGCAGATATAAAAACTTAAGCCATTTGTTCATGTTGCGTATCTTTTCTATGTTGATGAATATTCTTAATTTCTTTTGTCTTTTTGGGTGATTTATTTCTTCTTCCCCACCAGATCAGGAAACCGGTAACCGGAAGACTGGTACAGATAACTCCAATGACGAAGGTGAAGATTTTTCCGAACATTCCACCCCAATACCCTACATGCAAGTCAAAATTCATGTGTTCTATCACTTCGTGCATCAGGACTTCTTTCGGGTATTTGATTTCATCTCCGGTATATTTATTTACTTCCCTGCTTTTTCCTTTTGTAATGCTTTTCAATCCGATAAACTTAGCAGCAACAACATTATAAACTGTAGATGAATCATTTCTCGGAATACTCATTCTAATCTGTTTTGCGTCGGGGATTTCTTTGAAATTTCTGTCTATAAACTCAGTAAATGACAAGGCTTTTTTATCAGGATCAAATTCAGGTTCGTATTTTTCAGCAATTGTATGGGCATCAGCAACTCCTCCAAAAGCCTGTTGGGTAAGATCGGTTAAAACCTTATAGGCCATAATCAATCCGGTAATGGTAATGAATACTGCCGGCAACAATGAATAAAATCCAAAAACATTATGAAAATCATAGTTCTTTCTCCTCCATTTTGTACCTGATTTTATTTTAAAGGCAGTCGTTCTCGTTGTTTTGTTCCATTTTTTGGGCCACCACAGAATAAGTCCCCCGATTAATTGTATAAAAAAGATGATAGATGCTACTCCTACCACAGTTTTTCCAAATTTTCCGGCTAGGAGCTGAGCGTGAATATGAGCTATTACATAGAAAAATTCGTAGCTTTTTGTAGAACCTATCACTTTTCCTGTATAAGGATCAAGGTAATGATAGGCAAATGTTCCTCTGGGACCACGCCCCTTCCCTTTTGGCTTAGCCTCTTTTTCTTTATTTTTATCTTTTGGAGGTTTGGTAGCAGAAGCGATCCTAAAACTTCTGTCAGCTTCTTTATAAGTATCAAAATAAAACGCTCTTCTATCCGGAACCTGCTTCTGGAACTGAATCAATAATTCTTCAGGACTCATTTTCTTTGTGTTGACGGGAGCCTGAACGTATTTGGCACTTCCGCCACACCAATCTATAATTTCGTCACAAAAGACAAAGACTGTTCCTGATAGGGTAACAGTCAGTACAATAATTCCGGAAACAAGCCCGAGCCAGAGATGCAGCCATCCTGTAATCCTCTTGGTCAGGGACTTTCCTTGTTTTTTCTTTGGGTTAGTTTTTTTGTTCTCCATATCTCAAGTATATTATAATGGTTGGAAAACACAAAGACGCAAAGGTTTTTCCAGCATATTTGTTTTTAAGGTGTGAGAAAATCAAATATTTTCAGCAAGAACATATCAAGTTCTTCTATCACAGTCTTAAAAAGAGCGTCTTTGCAGTCTTCCAACGGGCTATAATCTCATTTGTTTTTCAATTAAAATTTAAAGGCAAAATTGGCAAGGATCTCTCTTGGTTTCTGTGGCTGGCCATAGAAGTTCCAGTACATCTGATTCAAAGCATTATTCATTTTCAGACCAATTCTGTACTTCTTTTTATCATAGAAAACAGTAGCTCCTACTGTTGTGTAAGAAGGGGCAAGAAAATGATTAGTGATATTAATATATGTTTTGTCAACAAAATTAAATCCTGCTCCAAATCCTAACCCTTCATAGGCTCCATCCATGATTTTATAACTGGTCCAGAAATTAGCAACATGTTTGGGAGACCACGCACTTCTTTTTCCCGCATCTTTACTTCTGTCATCAAATTTATTATCATTGAAACCGTATCCGGCAACGATATTCCAACCTTTAACCGGATTGGCGACAAGGTCTACCTCAAATCCCTGGTTTTTAATATTTCCATCCTGAATATAAAGCCCCGTGATTCCTGAAGGATCCGCCATCAGTCGATTTTTAATCTTCATATTGTAATAACTTATGGTGGTCAGTAACTTCTTACCTAATAAGTCTAATTTAAAACCTGCTTCAAACTGATTTCCCTGCTCCGGTTTATATTCAATATAAGTATTTCTACTGGTGTCTCTTGGATCTACTGTTGGAGCCACATTTTTAAATCCATTGACATAATTGGCAAAGAATGAAATCTCGTTTTTAATGATCTCATATACTAATCCAAACTTAGGGGCAAATTGAGTCTGTGTATACTTTCCCTTTCCTTCTACCCCGTTTGAAATAATATTATCATTTTTATAGTTATCCATTCTCAAACTTGCCATCACCAATAGATTATCAGTAATATTAAGGACATCAGATGCATATACACTGAATGTGGTTACTTTATTGATATCATACATTGTTCCGCTTCTTGGAAGTCTTTTCACAACATCTCTTGAGATGGAACTCCATGGAGCGCTTTCATCCAACATAACGATGTCATTGCCTTTAGGTGTCCCATAGTCGTCGGTAAATACACCGTTTAACGGATATGGGGCAAAAACTGATGAATTGCTTCCCACCTTAAACATGGGATACTGATTTTTACTGGTCTGCTGGAAATAATCTATTCCTACAACCAAACGGTTTCTCAGTTTCCCAATTTTAAAATCTCCGATAAAGTTCTGTTGAATATTATCAGTGGTTATTTTATAACTATCAAAAGGGCGGATGCTCCTGCTCACAGAATTATTATTCAAATAGTTCAAAACTAAAAAGATAGATTCATTTTCATTTGCTTCCCCTCTTTGATAAGAAGTTCTGGATGTCCATTGATCATTGAATTTATGAGTTAGTTCAGCCATGGTTACAAAATTGGTCCTTTTTGACCCTATGTCATTGCTGGTAAAAGACCTGTCGTGAGCTCCGGCAAGATCTTTCATTGAGTGAAGGGTTAATTTTTCAGATTGCCTTACATAAGCATTCAGTGTCTTTTCCGGAGCATGAAATTCAGTGTCTAACGTTACTGTCGTTTTATCACTTACTTTATATAAAATGCTTCCTGAGAAAAAGACTCCTTTATTGTATCCTGCATCCTGAAAAGAATCCTGGGAATAAGCAGCTACATTAAATCTGGCAAGTGCTGTTTTTTCCTTGTTCAGAGGAGTATTCACATCAGCTGTAATTCTGTTCATTCCCCAGCTTCCTGTGGTGTAGTTGATAATTCCACCAAAGTTTTCCTGCGGCTTTTTAGTAATTACATTCACTACGCCTCCGTAATTTGCCAGAGTTCCTCCAAATAAGGTTCCGGAAGGTCCTTTAATTACTTCTACCCTTTCAATATTGGCGATTTCTGATTGTACTCTTGGATTTTGTGTTAAGCCGTTTCTAAAACTTGCATTGGAGCTGAAACCTCTCAAAAAAATATCATTTCCACTATCATTCACACTATTGTTTACTACAACACCCGGAGCAGAGGCCATCGCCGTATTAAAATCTATTGCTCCCATTTCGCTGATGATTTCTTTTGGGACAAGGTTATAAACGGTGGGATTCTCAAGGTTTTCTAAGGGTAGTCTGGCTACTGATTCGGATTTTTTAGTTCGGTAGTTGTGCGTTCCCTGTAGGGATACTGACTGGATTTCAGAAACTTTAAGAGTGTCACTTTCCTGTGCACATAGCATGGTAACTGCTAATAAAGATGCAGAAATAATAGTTTTTTTCATTTTTATAATTAAGCTTAGTAGCACAAAAGTACTTATTTTTATTAATTCTAAATAAAAACATGATGCAAATCATAAATTAATCCCATTGCAAACCCCATTAATAAAGGGTTTATCAGAATCAAAAAAATGATGCCCTTCTTAATTATAAATAACACTTCAGATCATCAGAGATTTAATTTTTTTCATGTATCTTGGGTATTATGTATGTTTGATAATAGATTCTAAGTACTATCGGAGAACATGAGTCTTTTTAAAACAGACTGGTATGAGAAAGCTTATACATGGTTTAAACACAGTAAAATTGTATAGAAAATATAACAGAACATGAATAACAACATTCAAGTGATCATTCAACAATTTCTTCAGTCTCTTTCGGAAAGAAATCTGACAGAATTAATCCATCTGTTTTCTGAAAACGTAGATTGGTACATACCCGGAGATGAGCAAAAAGCACCATGGCTATGAGTAAGAAACAACAAACAGGAAGTATCTGAATTTTTTGAATTATTATGGAAAAATACAGAACCAGTTTCAGCAAAAATTGATAACATTTTCACTGACGAACAGAACGCAGTTATTACAGGAGAATTTGTGACAAAGATGCTTGAAACCGGTAATATCGTAGAATCTTTGTTTTGTATACAGATGGGTATCCATAACCATAAAATTATACGTTACAGACTGTTGGAAGATAGCTGGGCTGTTTCAAGATCTTTATCCAGGTAATTCAAGCTATTTGTACTATTAAAATGTAAAAGCGAAAAATTTTTCTTTCGCTTTTTATATTCCTGTAGATGCCATCATCGACATATAATAGTTGGCACAATGCAAGGCGTTAATTAAGACAATTTCTTTATCCGGAAAAGTTTCAAAGGCATCCGATGTAGTGAAATGATATTCATAATTCATCAGGTTCCATTTGAGATGGGGCTTGATGACCATCAATTCAATTCCTGCCTGATCGGTAAGCACAAATGAATCTTTAAAAATTCCCCGATGTTTGAAAAGATACCCTTGTTTTACTCCGTTAAAATAGGTCTGCACCACAATTTCTCCGTTCCAGTTCATCCTGAATTTTAAGAGTACTTTTTCATTGTCTTTCAATTCAATTGTAGTTCCCCAAAAACCTTTTGGCTCAATCTGGTAGTGTTGATGATCTGCAGTTTCAATTTCAGCATTAAATGTAAACCAACTTTTGTAAGTGAGTTTTCCTGTCAATTGATTGTCTTTTATGATTTCAAAAGATAAAGAACTGTTTGATTTTGCAAAATATTCTGCCATGGTTTTATTGTATGTTTGGTGGAAATTTTATTAGTTTTTAAATCGCATTAACAGCTTGAATTTTAACGCTCTAATTTATAAATAAATTGGCAAAAAAGGAATCTAAATTTAAAACCCGTTTTTTCGCGCATGTTTTAAAGAAATACAATAAGATTCAGAAAACTTCTGATGACTCCCGGTTCATTTTCTGATTCTCTTTTATCAAAATTTCAATGAAGAAAAAAGAAAAGATTGTTGTTCAGACATTTCTATAAGCCAATTCAGTAACAAAAATCACATCTATCTGATTTACAATAATTTAAAATAGAGACCACCTTATAAGATGGAGCGACAAGGTCAAATATCCCCTGTATTTTTGTCTCATTAATCTTGAAGAATTAACACATCAAAACAATTGAAAACTAAAACACATGAACAGATATTATATTGTTTATTTCAGTCTGTTATTATTTTTATTAACGGCTTGTCGGGAAGACGAATTTGATAAGGCACTTGTCAGAGAATTTACGCTCAGCTCAGCGATTAACGGAAGTAATTATCATATAAAAGTTGCATTACCCAAAAACTATCCTTCTGCTACAGAATATAAAACCATTTATGTTTTGGATTCAAAATGGGATTTTGATCTTGTGGCAAGTGAAGTACAAAAGCAATCACAGAATTTTCACCATGATGATATTCTGGTTGTAGGAGTCGGATGGGGAAATGACCGTTTGGATGATTACCTTCCTGTTCCCTTTAAAAGTGGAAACGGTCGTGCAAATGAATTCGTAAAGGTTATTAATGATGAATTGATCCCAAAACTAGAAAAAGAATTTCATGCGGCTGATTCAAGAGAAGACCGCGTAATTCTGGGACATTCTGCAGGAGGATTGTTCGGTGTATATTGTTTTACCAATTACCCTGATATTTTTGGTAACTATCTTTGCTTAAGCCCGTCACTTTGGATAGGAGATCAGATTGTTCTCGCTAATGAAAAAAAAAACAGAATTGCGAACCAAACCAGAAATGGTAGATTCTTTTTAGCGGCAGGTGAACTTGAAGAAAGCGGAATGCAACCTCCCATAGAAGCACTCCGACAAATCCTTGGCCAGTATTATAAAGGCTTTGCCCAGGAATATAATAGGGCTAAGGGATTGGATCATCTGGGTTCTAAAAAACCTAATATCAAAAAGGCTATCTCTTTTTATTTTCAACAACTTTAATACTTTTTATGCGTTTGCCATTTATTCTTTTTTTGAGCATTATCTCCTATGCGCAGGCACAGGATTCTATCAAACCAAAAGCACTTCTTGAAATAAAACCTGCCATCGGGGCAACGGGTACCCCGTTAAAATCTACCGTATCGATAATGATTCTCCATTCGCTTGATCATAGATTTTCAATTGCGTCACACTCCATGCTTAGTTTTTTGTTATTCAAAAATACTCCAGACTATATTAAAACCAATTATAATTACTCATTATCACAAAAATTAGGTATAGGGTATTCTCTCTATGGAAAAAAAGGGAAAACAAGACATACTTTACTTGCTCTGGGAGGTATCAGACATATTGCCTTTAAAGAAACGATGGAAAATCCTGATCTGGATAAAATAATAGTGAGTACCCACAGTACTATAGCAGATTATGGCCTGATGTATGAGTTTTCAATGGGAAAAAAAAGATATACATTCGATACAAGACTTTATTGTCCATTGAGCCCAATCCGATATTACCCTCAGGGAACTTTATCAAACTTGGTGTATCTTGAAATGGGGATAGGCATTAAATTATACCGATAAAGAACAGATCAATGACAATCCCCGGAGAGAAAATCCAATTAATCGTTTATCAAAAAAAGATCATTACAGCCTTTTATTTGCTATTTTTACTTTTTGATTTGTTATAATAATGGCAACAGGCTGGCAACTTATTTACGTAGCTGGGATTTCAATATCGCTTTTTCTTTTCATTATGTTGATCAGTAAGCGGCAAAAAACCGGTGCCGACAAGATTTTGAGCATCTGGTTATTTTTTGCTCTGGTGCATTTGATCTTTATCGCATGGTATGCTTCAGGACTGGCCTATAAAACTCCTGATCTTGTGGGATGGGAATTACCGTTACCATTCCTTCATGGTCCTTTTTTATACCTGTATATTTTGTTTCTGAGCTGCCAGCACCACCACAAATGGCTGTATTTACTTCATTTTATTCCAGCTATATTGGTGGCCATCATATTGGCATTTGTTCTCCCGGAAGTACACTCAAGTACTTATGCATTATCGGCTTTTACACCTCTATTTCATGGAATGGTTACCGCTATTATGATTTCAGGTGTAGTGTATGTGATCCTATCACTTATACTCCTTAGCAGGCATCAGCGGAATATTGCAGGACAATTCTCCAATACAGATAAGATTACCCTTAGCTGGATGCGATACCTTATTTCGGGAATGGGTGTGATCTGGATTGTTGTGATTTTTATACAGTCGGCACAAGCTCTGTATATTGCTGTTGCATTATTCATCTTTTTTATCGGGTATTTTGGCATCCGTCAGACAGGTATTTTTTCAAATACATCCTTACCGCATGAAGTACTTCTTCCGGCAGTGCTTGAAACGGCTGCTCAGCCAAAAAAAGCTGATCATATTACAGAAACGGCTGACCGCATAAAGTATGAAAAAACAAAAGTGGACGAAAACAAAGCATCTGAAATTCAGGCTGAATTGCTGGTTTTAATGAAAGAACAGGAATGTTATAAAGACCCGGAACTTACTTTAGGAGATCTTGCCGGAATACTGAATATTACACCAGGCATTCTTTCCCAGGTTATCAATTCAAGGGAAGGGAAAAACTTTTATGATTACATCAATACTCTCAGGATAGAAGCTTTCAAACAATTGCTTCTACAGCCCGAAAGCCGGCAATATACCCTGTTGTCACTGGCTTTTGAATGTGGGTTTAATTCCAAAACCAGTTTTAACCGGAATTTTAAAAAAATTACGGGGATGTCTCCCAGTGTTTATGCCAGGAATCAGAAGATCGATATACCATCCGAAAATTAGCCAGATCGTTTAACCTTTAAAAAAATCAAAACCTCGGTTTAGCACCGTCCTTTATTGCTTGTTCAAGAACGTCCCTATTAATATCTTTCAAAGCTTTGAACTTAATGCAATATCCTGTTACCGTTGCTTTGCCTATTCTTTTACCATACATTTGAGGGAGATGGTTTTTATCGTCGATTCCCATGATGTAGACTGAAATCCCGGTTGTATTGGCACTGATGCCGATACGATAGAATTCTTTGGTTGTACCGTCGGCATATTTCATAAGGTAGGATCCGTAACCGATATTAGGGTTGGAAACCAATTTACCCTGTTCATTTTTACCATCCAAAAACCATAATTTACATGAAGGTAAATTTTGTAATATGCGTTCATGAAGTTCCAGCATATCATTACGTTTGGATTCCGGCTGAAGTTTGATATAGTTTTCTATTTCGTGTGGGATGCTCATACTACAAAAGATGTACTTTTTCTCTATTTTCTTTTTCCAAACAACCATTTGGGTATTTCTTCCGTCAATAAAAAAGGAATCGTAATATTATTATGATTGAGGTGGGTGAAGGTAGTGAAAGTTAAGTTCGGATTTGAAGCCATTTTCTTAAATAATTCAACACTTCCACTATACGGGTTTTCGTTGTCTTTTTGCCCATGAATCAGCCAGATGTTTTTCCTGTTTATTTCTGATAAGTTTGAAAAGTCAGGAACAGCAGCGATAGATACCATAGCAGCAAACAGATCAGGTTGAAGATTTAAAAGATTCTGTGCTGTAGAAGCACCCATAGAATAGCCCATCAGATAAATTCTGTTCTTGTCTATATTGGGGTATTCTTTTTCAATATTTCTGATCAATTCAAGCACAGCAATAGCTTCATCTGACGGTTTTGCCGTTTGAATATCGCCTGCTATATTTTCATAATTGGAAGAACGTTTGCTGAATTGTGGTGCTATGACATAGCATGGATATTTGCTGTAAACATCATCTCTCAACCAGATTCTTGCCAACGGTTCCAGTTGGCTTTCATTATCTGTTCCGATTCTTGTTGAATTATGAAAAGTAAGAATCAAAGGATATTTTTTCGTACCGATATTATTTTTCGGAGTTAAAAGCCTGTAAGGGATTTGTAAATTATCTTTTGAAAATATCTTTTTTCGAAAAGGCTCAGCATTAAGACTATTTACTATTTTCCGGTTGCTGACAAACATCAGGGTATCAACTTTGTCATCCCGGAACTCTTTTCTTTGAGCAAAGATTAAATTTGCACTAAAAACTAAAATAAGAATTGACTGTAGAACTTGTTTTTGCATGGTATATTTAAATAATTTACATTGGCATTGGCTTATGTTCATTTTCACTTCACTATATTAAGTATTTCCAAACCAATATTTCCATTTTTCCTGATCAATTCCAAACTTTCCCTGCCACCATCTGGCCGGATAACCCACATCATCATTTCTAATAGGCCTATGCTCTCTTTCGGGATAGGTAACGAATTTTTCATCGTATCCAAAGTGCATATCATCATGTAAAATGCCAATTACCCCTAAAATTTCCAATACGTCTTGTCGCTCCCCATCATTGGACTTAAGTATTTTGGAAATTTTCTTTTTGAGTTGTGATATTCTGTCATTGGGATCAGCAGTTTCAATTATTTTTCTCAGCTCGTCTAATATCTTATAATCACTGTCAGCCGGTTTCACAACCGGGAGTTTCGGGAATTGCTCTACATCAAATAAGACCTGAATTAAATTATCAAAGCAAGGTCCATCATTATATTTAAAATAATTGATGGTATTGAATTCAACAGGGTCTTCAAATTCATATGTATGAAGTTCACAAATTTCGCAAATTCCCTCGTTAGGTTCAGGACTTGGCGTAAAGTTATGTTGTATTAAAGATTTCCCTATACAATAACTCGATAAAAACGAACGGTACTCCAACTGTCTTGTACTTAAACTGTAAAGAAAGGCGTTTATCACGTCTTGTTTTTTAATTTTAGCAACAGCTGTTTTAATTCGTCTGCAAATTTCGTCGTGACTGATGTTTTCCTGATCAAACATTACCGAAAACTTTTTTGCATACTCAAAATCTTCTTCCGTGATGTATTGCATATAGGTATCCCATTCAAACCAGTCACGCAAGCTTTCTTTCTGGGCTTTTTTTATGGTTTCTAGTAAAATTTGTATTGCTCTTTTATCCATTCTTCATTGCTTGTTAAGGATTGTAAATAATATGAATCTTGTTCCACAAGTACTATTGTAGTTTTTCATAATAATGATTTGAATCAGCGTTCAGCATAATCTTGGGGTTTTGAAATATTTTATTTAAAAAATAAGTATGGTAAATTGCTAATTGATCAATGTCTTTATAATGAAGCTCTATTTCCGGATTTATTCCATCGTATAATTTATATGTTCCTTTCCCGTAAAAATGACTTTTAGATGTTTTATTTTCATATAAAACTAAAGTATCCTTCTTGTGAGGAGCTTCTACACAACAAACGGAAGGATAGTAATATAAAAATTTGAAGGACTATTTTCATACCGGATTCAAACCTAACAGGTTTTTGAAACCTGTTAGGTTTATTTTCAACCATTAATAAGAAGTTATATCTCACAAAATATTTATTCAATTTTATAAACATAATCATTACGGATATATCTGGTTCTATCTTTCAATTCTGCAGGAGAAAATATTGTTCCATCAATCTCAACACTTTTAATCCTATATCTCCAGCTTCCATTATGGCTTTTGTAAATTTTTGTTGTTGAATTCGGATAAAGTTCAATAACAATGGAAGAATCTCTCACTTTTATTTTATCAAGAGACTTTGGATTTTTGATTTTATAAAAAGAACGGGGTGACAGTATTCCATTCTCATAATTAAATCCAAAGTTTCCGGATTCACTGTCAATTGCTTTTGAGACCGGATAATTATAATTGATCTTTATTACTTTTTTAGTTCCCGTAAGATTTTGAATATAAAAATCAGTTATCCAGGAACACCCCGAAAATATAAGGATACAAATGCAGCTTAACAATCCCGTGATCATTACCTTTATGCTCATTATTGTTTAGATGGTTTTTGTAAAAATAAACAGAATACTTTTAACTTATCCATTTATCCAAAAAAAACGCACCTTTTTTCTAAGATGCGTTTTTTTAAATATTTTAATCCAAAATTACATGGTCTCCATTTTGAAGCTCATGCTTTCGATTACTTTTAGAATTGCTTCTACCGTATCCATTGAAGTTAAACAAGGAACACCATTTTCCACACTCATTCTTCGGATCTGGAATCCGTCTCTTTCAGCTTGTTTACCTTTTGTCGTAGTATTCACAACATACTGAACTTTTCCTTTCTGGATCAGGTCGATAAGGTTTACACTTTCTTCTCCGATTTTATATCCTATTTTGCAAGGAATACCTTTTTCTTCGAAGAACTTTGCGGTACCTTCTGTTGCCCAGATTCTGAATCCTACTTCATGGAATCTTGCTGCCAGATCAGCCGCTTCTTCTTTATGCTTGTCTGCTACGGTGAACAAGATCGATCCGTGCATCGGAACTTTTCTTCCGGCTGCAACCAATCCTTTGTAAAGAGCCTTTTCCAGCGTGGTATCTTTTCCCATAACCTCTCCTGTAGACTTCATTTCAGGGCCTAAAGAGATGTCAACTTTCGTTAGTTTAGAGAAAGAGAACACAGGAACTTTCACAAATACGCCTTCTTTGTTTGGAACCAAGCCGTGCTTGTATCCGAGATCTTTCAGTTTTTGTCCTAAGATTGCCTTTGTAGCAAGGTTAGCCATTGGAACCTCAGTGATTTTAGATAAGAAAGGAACTGTTCTTGAAGAACGTGGATTAACCTCGATTACATATACATTTCCTTCGAAAAGAACATACTGGATATTCATCAATCCGATTACATTCAATCCTTTTGCTAATCTTTGGGTATAATCAACTAAGGTGTCGATTTCGCTTTGAGAAATATTCTGTGGAGGATATACCGCGATGGAGTCTCCGGAGTGAACTCCCGCTCTTTCAATATGTTCCATAATTCCCGGAATCACCACTGTCTCACCGTCGCAGATTGCATCTACTTCGATCTCTTTTCCTACCATGTATTTGTCAACCAAAACAGGGTGTTCAGGGCTTGCTTCTACCGCATGCTCCATATAATAAGCCAACTCAGCTTCTCCATATACAATCTCCATTGCTCTACCTCCAAGAACGTAGCTTGGACGTACCAATACCGGATAACCAATTTCATTGGCAATTTTGATTGCTTCTTCTTTTGAAGTCGATGTTCTTCCTTTTGGTTGAGGAATTCCCATCTCCTGAAGAGCTTTTTCAAATTTATCTCTGTTTTCAGCTCTGTCAAGATCTTCCAGTGAAGTTCCCAGGATCTGTACTCCGTGAGAGGCTAATTTATCTGCAAGGTTGATCGCAGTCTGTCCTCCAAACTGTACGACTACTCCTTTTGGTTTTTCAAGCTCAATGATGTTCATTACATCTTCTTCCGTAAGTGGCTCGAAGTATAGTTTATCTGAAATGGAGAAGTCTGTAGAAACTGTTTCAGGGTTATTGTTGATGATAATCGCTTCGTAACCCATTTCTTTGATCGCCCATACTGAATGAACAGTAGCGTAGTCAAACTCAACCCCCTGTCCGATTCTGATAGGACCGGAACCTAATACAATGATCTTTTCTTTATCAGAAACTACACTTTCGTTCTCTTCTTCGTAAGTCCCGTAGAAGTAAGGTGTTTCACTTTCAAATTCAGCAGCGCAAGTGTCTACCATTTTATAAACCGGCATCACTCCGTTTTCTTTTCTGAAGTTGAAAACCTCACGTTCTTTTACATCCCAAAGAACTGCGATATTGATGTCTGCGAAACCTAATCTCTTCGCTTCAATTAATGTTTCTTTATCAAATTTATTTTCAGCGATAACTTTTTCGAAATCAACCAGTTTTTTAAGCTTCCAGATGAAGAATTTATCTATTTTACTCCATTCTACAATTTGTTCCCAGTCGTATCCTCTTCTTAAAGCATCTCCGATAATAAATAATCTTTCATCATCACATACTCTGATTCTTCTTTCAATTTCCTCAGCAGTAAGTGCTTCAGCCTGTTTGGTTTTTAATCCTAAATGTTTAATTCCTGTTTCTAATGAACGGATTGCTTTTTGTAAAGATTCTTCAAGGTTTCTTCCGATCGCCATTACTTCCCCTGTCGCTTTCATCTGAGTAGAAAGTCTTCTGTCTGCCGTTTCGAATTTATCGAATGGGAATCTCGGGAATTTTGTTACTACGTAATCAAGAGCCGGCTCAAAACATGCGTATGTTTTTCCTGTTACCGGGTTCATGATTTCATCAAGCGTTAATCCTACCGCAATTTTTGCAGCAATTTTTGCAATCGGGTACCCTGTTGCCTTACTTGCCAGAGCTGATGAACGGGATACCCTTGGGTTTACCTCGATGATATAGTAATCAAATGAATGTGGATCTAAAGCTAACTGTACGTTACATCCTCCTTCAATTCCTAGGGCTCTGATGATTTTTAAAGAAGCATTTCTCAATAACTGGTACTCTCTGTCTGAAAGGGTCTGAGAAGGTGCCACCACGATAGAGTCCCCAGTGTGAACTCCTACGGGATCAATATTTTCCATGTTACAAACTACAATGGCGTTGTCGTTTGCATCACGCATTACTTCGTATTCAATTTCTTTGAAACCTGCAATTGATTTTTCGATAAGACACTGGGTCACCGGGCTGTGCTTAAGACCCAATTCTGCAATCTCCTTCAATTCAGCTTCAGTAGAGGCGATACCTCCTCCTGTACCTCCCATTGTAAAGGCAGGACGAACAATTACAGGATATCCGATGTTATCTGCAAAGGCAAGAGCTCCTTCTACTGTGTTTACGATGTCAGATTCAGGAACCGGTTCGTTCAGTTCTCTCATCAACTCACGGAAAAGATCTCTATCTTCCGCTCTGTTGATGGCAGAAAGCTTAGTTCCTAATACTTCTACCTTACATTCTTCAAGAATTCCTGATTTTTCCAATTCAACCGCCATATTCAAACCAGTCTGTCCTCCAAGCGTTGGTAGTAACGCATCCGGACGTTCCTTTCTGATGATGTGGCTTACAAATTGTAATGAAATCGGCTCGATATATACTTTATCAGCGATTTCCACATCTGTCATGATTGTTGCAGGGTTTGAGTTGATCAAAATTACCTTGTAGCCTTCTTCTTTCAAAGACAGACAAGCCTGCGTTCCTGCGTAATCAAATTCAGCTGCCTGACCGATGATGATAGGTCCTGAACCGATTACTAAAATTGTTTTTATATCTGTACGTTTTGCCATTTTTCTTTTTTTAGATACAAGATGTTAGATGTCAGATTTCAGACTTCCAACAGGATGTTTTACATTTTTAAATTAGATTTGAATGTATAAATCATTCTTTGAATTTCATTCAGATTTGATATTAAGCCATTGACTTTTTCTGCTTCAAGTAAATTTAATTCTCTGGTTAAAATTAATTGTGTCTGTAACTCAAAAGAGGATGCATTTGCTATTCCAAGAAAATGATAAAATTCTCTATCATTATTTCTTCCTGCTCCTTCGGCTATATTTGAAGGAATAGAGATTACAGACCTTTTAATTTGAGAAATCAAACCAAACTTTTCATCTTTAGGTAACTCCGCACAAATGATATAAACCTGTTTTGCAAGTTCTATAGATTTCTGCCAAAAAACCAATTTTTCAAAATTATGCATGATAAAGTCTGTTATCTGATGTCTACTATCTGAAGTCTTTCTTACTTTTTAAAGTCCTCCATCATTTCGATGAATTCATCAAATAAGTAGTTTGCATCTTCAGGACCAGGACTCGCTTCAGGATGATACTGAACAGAGAAACAAGGATGGATTTTATGTTTTAATCCTTCGTTGGTTCTGTCGTTCAAAGCGATGTGCGTTTCGATAAGGTCTGTTCCTTTTAAACTTTCCTGATCTACTGCATATCCATGGTTCTGAGAAGTGATGGCTACTGTATTTTTTTCTAAATCCAATACAGGGTGGTTTCCTCCTCTGTGTCCGAATTTCAGTTTAAACGTTTTTGCTCCACAAGCAAGACCGATTAACTGGTGCCCTAAACAGATTCCAAAGATGGGAACTTTTCCTAATAATCCTCTGATCATTTCTAAAGCGTGCGGTACATCTTCCGGGTCACCAGGACCGTTTGAAAGCATGATTCCATCAGGGTTCATCAATAAGATCTCTTCTGCTGTAGTATCCTGAGAAACCACAATAATATCACAGTTTCTTTGAGATAACTCTCTGATAATTCCAAGTTTTGCTCCGAAATCTACCAGCACCACTTTGAAACCTCTGTTTGGATTAGCATATGGTGTTTTTGTAGAAACTTCTTCCACCTGATTGGTTGGGAAATTGGTTTCTTTCAATTCTGTTGCTACAGCATTTTCATCAGCATCAGCATTCACAATTTTCCCTTTTACTACTCCTGAATTACGAAGAATTCTTGTCAGTCTTCTTGTATCAATTCCTGAAATTCCTGAAAGGTTTTTCTTTTTAAATAATTCATCTAAAGTGATCTGAGTACGGAAATTGGAAGGAAGATCGCAAAGTTCTTTTACGATAAGCCCTTTGATTGCCGGCTCGATACTTTCATAATCATCACGGTTAATACCATAATTTCCGATCAGCGGATAGGTCATACAAACTATCTGACCACAGTAAGACGGGTCAGAAATCAATTCCTGATACCCTGTCATTCCGGTATTGAAAACTACCTCTCCTGCAGTTTCCAATTCTGCTCCGAAACCTTCTCCATGAAACACTTCACCGGACTCCAGTATTAATTTTTTCTTCATTTTTTCTATTTAGATTTTCTATTTTTTATTAACAGGTCGCTCCTACGGAGCTCACTAATTGTTTGTTTTTACCAATTCATCAATAAGACTCACTGGCTATTAACAGGTCGCCTCTACGAGGCTCTTTGGTCTTTTCTTTTGCTCTTATTTAAAAGTATATCCTTTGCTTTCTAACGCTTCCTTTAAAATGGCCATTCTTGCGAAGACACCGTTTTGCATTTGTTTGAAGACTCTTGATCTTTCGCATTCCACAAGATCAGAATCAATTTCTACTCCTCTGTTGATGGGGGCAGGGTGCATGATGATCGCATCTTTTTTCATCGCTTGTTCCCTTTCTTTAGTCAGGCCATATCTTTTATGATAATCTGAAGCAGTAAAGCTCATGGCAGCATCATGTCTTTCATGCTGAATTCTTAATAACATCAGAACATCTACTTCACCGATCAACTCATCTACTGACATATAAGTTCCGTTGATTAAGGCTCCTTCGTCAAACCATTGTTCCGGCCCTGAGAAGTATACTTTAGCACCTAACCTTCTTAAAGCTTCAGCATTTGAGTTGGCTACACGACTATGCTTTACATCTCCTACAATTCCAACTTTTAATCCTTCAAATGTTCCGAATTCCTGATAAATGGTCAACAAATCAAGCATACATTGTGAAGGATGATTTCCTGTTCCGTCTCCTCCATTAATTACCGGAATATTGATATTTTTTAATTCTTCAAAATATCGGTCTTTCTTATCACGGATCACGACTAAGTTGACTCCTATGCTTTCAATCGTCTTCACCGTGTCGTAAAGACTCTCTCCTTTGTTTACCGAACTGTGAGAAGCATCAAAAGGAACAACCTGCAGTCCCAGTTTTCTTTCTGCAACATCAAAACTTGTTTTCGTTCGTGTACTGTCTTCGAAGAAAAGGTTTGAGCAAAAAACTTCTCCTTCAATTTTTGCAGTTTTACCGTTTGCAAAAGCCAGCGCTTCTGTTAGTATACTGTTGATTCTCTCGGTACTTAGTTCTGTAATCGTAAACATAATTCTTATTTTTGGGCATAAAAAAAGCGAAGACAACAATCTTCGCTTAATAACAATAAATATCGTAAAGGGCGCTTTCGCCCGGTAAATCTAATGATATAAATGCTTTTTTATTCATTAGGTGCAAAGATATAACAATTTTATGAACCTACAAAAATTAAGTTTAAAATAAATTTAAAAACCAGAGTCCTTCCTTATTCTCATTTAAAATTAATATTTTTGTTACAACTCAAATCAGTTCTATGGATTTAAAAGACAAAATGATTCTCAGCATTATTCAGGAAGACTCTACATTATCTGTTAAGGAAATCTCCGAAAAGATTGGTCTTACCTTTACTCCTACGTATGAAAGAATCAAACAATTGGAGAAACAGGGAATTATTCAGAAATATGTGGGTCTTTTAAACCGTGAAAAGCTGGGTCTGAATATTGTCGTCTACTGTAATGTGCGACTAAAAGAACAATCCAAGAAAGTATTGGAAACCTTTGAGAAAAACATTTCCAAATATGATGAGGTTCAGGAAATCATCAGTCTCTCTGGCGAATACGATTATATGCTGAAAATTATCGCAAAAGATATCAATTCCTATAATGAATTTGCAGTGAGTGTTATTTCAAACCTCCCTAATATTGGACAATACCACAGCTCTATTGTACTTCACGAAGTAAAGAAATCGACCAAATTCAAAATTGACCTGGAATAATCTTTTAGAATTCGAAAGCACGTTACAAAAAGCACTTTCTTTACATAACGTATTTTTTTGACTTGCTGAAAATCTTTGATTTTCTTGCACCTTAAAAATAATCCAGATAATTATTCCTTGCATCTTTTTGCTTCCCAACATTTTATAATCTTTATTTTGCTATAAACGCCAAGGCACAAGAGATTTTACATGTTTTATGTTATAAGATACAAAGATTTTCTCCGATAAAATTTATGCCTGCGTAGCTTTCAAAAATCAACCATTGAATTCAAAGAGCGGAATAAAATCCAACCATTAAGATACCTTAAGCTGTTAAGATGTATAAGATTAAGATTTATTTCACAACGAAAAGGCAGCGGGCTAAAAAAGATATTTTTTTAGTTTCTACTGATTTGGCTTAAGTATTTCTATAATCTCAATGGTTCAGATTCTAACCCAATAATTTATTTTTCAGTTTATTAAACTGATATTCTATTTTATCCAGGCAAAGGTTTCCTAAACTTCCCTGATGGGTATGATCAAGATCTCCGGGTTCAAACTCAAACTCATTGTTTTCGATCTCCTGCCCTACTTTCACATAGGCATCACGGAAGGAACTTCCACTCTTTACCTCTTCATTGATTTTCTCTACACTGAAAAGATATTTATATTTTTCATCCTCAAGAATTCCATCTTTAACCTGGATATTCGGTAAAGTATAGCTTAAAATTTCCAGGCATTCTTTTAAAGAGTCGATTGCCGGGAAAAGGATTTCTTTCGTTAACTGTACGTCTCTGTGATATCCTGAAGGAAGATTATTTGTCAACAAAATAAGCTCATTCGGTAAAGACTGGATTCTGTTGCATCGCGCACGAACCAACTCAAAAATATCAGGATTCTTCTTATGTGGCATGATGCTGCTTCCTGTGGTAAATTCTTTCGGAAAGCTGATGAAATTAAAATTCTGACTTAAATACAGACAAACATCATATGCAAATTTACCCAGCGTTCCTGCCAAAGTCGCCATTGCCATCGAAAGGAGTTTCTCCGATTTCCCACGCGTCATCTGAGCATACACCGAATTATAATTCATCGACCGGAAACCTAGGTTATATGTCGTACTTTCACGATTGATCGGGAAAGAGGAACCGTAACCTGCCGCCGAACCTAATGGGTTTTTGTTGATGATATTCTTCGTTGAAAACAACATTTCAACATCGTCTAACAAAGCTTCTGCATAGGCTCCAAACCACAATCCGAAAGACGAAGGCATGGCAATCTGCAGATGGGTATACCCGGGAAGCAGAACATTTTTATGCTGATCTGCCAATTTGATTAAAATCTGGAAAAACTCATCTGTCAATGCTGTTATTTCACGGATTTCATCCAGAAGATACAATTTAATATCCAATAAAACCTGGTCATTTCTTGATCTTGCCGTGTGAATCTTCTTTCCTGTGTCTCCCAATTCTTCAATGAGAATTGCTTCTACCTGAGAATGGATATCCTCAGCTTCTTTATCAATTTCAAAACTACCATCTTCAATTTTATCAAGGATTGTATTTAAGACATATAACATTTGCCCGGATTCTTCCTGAGAAATAATCCCTGTTTCTGCCAACATTTTACAATGGGCCATTGAACCTTTAACATCATATTTGGCTAAACGTTCGTCGAAGTCAAGATCTTTTCCTACGGTAAAGTTATTGACTAATATATTGGTGGCAAGGTCATCCTTCTGCCATATTTTTTTCATAACATATGATTTATTAATTGGTTTTGACATGCCCAGCAAGGCATCCTTATTATTAACTATAAAAAAACATTTCCTTATTCAAAGTCTCATTTCTAATGGTAATTTTTGCATAAATCTTTATTAAAAATGTCAACTTTTCTGCCTGCTGAGCGTAGTCAAAACATATATTGTTGATTCTAGAATTCAGATATCAGACATCAGAACCTTTATTTTCATCTGATATCTGGTTTCTGACATCTCTATAAAACTTTTTCCAAAATCCGGATATAGATTTCTATCCCTTCCTCTATTTCATTGATATAGATGAATTCATCCGCCGTGTGAGAGCGCCTACTGTCTCCAGGTCCTATTTTCACCGATGTACATGGAATAATGGCCTGATCCGAGGATGTTGGCGAACCATAGGTTGTCCTTCCGATTTCAAGACCTGCTTTTACAAATGGGTGATCCATTTCAATTTTTGAGGAATTCAACCTGAAAGACCTCGCCGTAAGGGTAGATTTCATTTGAGACTGAATGATTTCAAAAGCTTCCTGATTGGAATACTCATCCGTTACCCTTACATCCAATGTGAAATTACATGACTCGGGAACAACGTTATGCTGGACTCCTGCATGAATTCCTGATAAAGTAATTTTAACTTCACCCAGATATTCCGAAACTTTTGGAAATTTAAAGTTTAAAATATTCTGCAAATCCTGCATACATTTCACAATTGAATTGTCATCGTTAGGATGAGCAGCATGAGAAGGAGTACCTTTCATTTCTCCATCAATCACCAAAAGACCTTTTTCTGCAATCGCCAGATTCATCTGCGTGGGTTCTCCTACAATAGCAAGTTCTACATTGGGTAGCTGCGGAAATAAAGCTTCGATGCCATCAAATCCTGAGATCTCCTCCTCTGCCGTCAAAGCAATAACTAAATTATATTGTAAATCTTCTTTGTGATAAAAATGTAAAAAAACCTGCGCCATAGAAACCAGAGAAGCTCCTGCATCATTACTCCCCAGCCCATACAACTTTCCATCCTTTTCTACTGGTACAAACGGATCAAGTGTGTACGCTTTATTAGGTTTTACCGTATCATGATGGGTGTTTAATAAAACAGACGGTTTGAATACGTCAAAGTTTTTATTCACTGCCCAGATATTATTTTTAAAACGCTTGGTCGGAATCTGATGTTTTTTAAAAAAGTTCTCAATTTCTACCGACGTATTGAATTCATCTTTACTGAATGAAGGAATCTCAATCAAATTTTTAAGCAATCCGACCGCATTATTCAATAATTCTTCTTTATTATAAACAGATTTCAGTTCCTGCATGATGATTCTCTATATGGTTTTTTAATTCTGTTTCTTTAATCAGAAACACTTTATTTACATTATTTTTTATCGCTCCAAGAGCGTTTTCAAGTTTGGGTAAAATCCCTTTGTGCAGCTTTCCTTCTTCCTTCAATACGGTAAATTCTTCTTCAGAAACCGTTTTGATTAACGATTCGGGGTCATTTACATCTTCCAGCACCCCTTCTTTATCAAAGCAATACAATAGCTCAACTTCATATTTTTCAGATAATGCCTGTGCCATTACAGAAGCAATAGTATCTGCATTGGTATTGAAAAGATTACCCTTTTTATCGTGTGTAATTGCTGAAAATACAGGAATAAGATCCAGTTTAATCAGTTTTGAAAGCAGCTTTCTATTCACACTTTTCTTATTGATATCTCCAACAAATCCGAAATCAATTTCCGGGTGTTCTCTTTTCTTCGCTTTGATCAGATTTCCGTCTGCACCAGAAAAGCCGATGGCATTGCATTTTTTCTGTTGAAGCTTTTCTACAATATTTTTATTGATTCCCCCGGCATAAACCATTGTTACAATATCCAATGTTTCCTTATCGGTAATTCTCCTTCCATTGATCATCTTCTGCTCAATTCCCAGCTTATCAGCTAAAGTCGTCGCTAACTTTCCTCCGCCGTGCACAAGGATCTTTTTTTCTTTGATATCGGAAAACTGATCTAAAAACTGATCCAGTAATCGTTCATCATCAATGAGCGCTCCGCCAATTTTTATGATGTATATTTTCTGTTTCATTTTTATTTTACATTAGAACTAATTAGGAATGGATTCCTATCTTGGGGTTAAATCGTCCCTTCGGGACTTTATATACTGTCTAAAATTTCACTGAAAACGGCTTGCGCTGAGAAAATACGATTCTTTGCCTGTTGGTAAATAATTGAATTTTCTCCATCCATTACTTCATCGCTTAATTCAACATTACGACGAACCGGCAGGCAGTGCATTACTTTTGCGTTGTTTGTATTGGCCAGTTTTTCTTTAGTCAGCATCCAGTCTCCTTTAACTTCAGGCATTGCGGCATAGTCGTCAAAGGATGACCAGTTTTTAACATAAATAAAATCCGCATCTTTTAAGGCTTCATCCTGATCATGAATTACTTTTGTATCTTTTGTAAAAGCCGGATCCAGATCATATCCTTCCGGATTGGTAATCACCAGCTCAACATCCATTTCCTGCATCCACTCTGCAAAAGAGTTTCCTACGGCATGAGCAATCGGTTTGATGTGCGGCGCCCAGGTAAGAACTACTTTTGGTTTATCCTCTTTTTTCCAGTTTTCAGTAATGGTAATACAATCTGCCAAACTTTGAAGCGGGTGACGTGTTGCAGATTCCAAAGAAATAACAGGCACTTTTGCATGTTTTTCAAACTGGCTCAGAATGCTTTCATTGACATCGTCTTCTTTACTCTTCATTCCCGCGAAACAACGTACAGCAATGATATCACAATATTGATTCAAAACTTCAATAGCATCTTTGATGTGTTCTACGGTATCCCCGTTCATTACTGCTCCGTCAGCAAATTCAAGATTCCAGGCTTCCTGGGCTGCATTTAACGTCAAAACATTTAATCCTAAGTTTTGGGCCGCAATCTGACTGCTTAAACGGGTTCTTAAACTTGAATTTAAAAATACAAGTCCAATGGTTTTTCCCTTTCCTTTTTCTGTTTCAGAAAGTGGATTTGCTTTGATTTCTAAAGCTTTTTTTATGATTTCCTGTAAGTTTTCTATATCACTTACAGCTGTGAATTTTTTCATTTTGAATTGATTTTAAAGATTTCCGCGTTCATAATTCTTGTTGAGATTTTACTTAGCAATTGGAAAGAGTTGTCATTCTGATGAAAGGGGGAATATTATTTTGTACAGTTTTTATATCCTTCATTTCAGCTTGCTTTTTCAGAATGACAAACAAACATTTTCATTATATCCTCTTCTCTTTTGCAACTTTACTCTTTCGCATTACCTATTTTTTAATATCTCTCTCAACGCGTTGATAAAAAGATCCGTCTGCTCTTTTTTGATATTCAATGCCGGAAGAATCCTTAAAACACTTTTATCATTTGAGTTTCCGGTGAAAATATGATGATCAAACAGTAAGCTTTTCCTTACTTCTGAACAGTCACTGTCCAGCTCTATTCCGATCATTAATCCTTTCCTTCGGATCGATTTAATATGGGGTAAATCTTTAATTTCGTTTTCAATATACTCGCCCATTTGTTGAGCATTTTCAATGAGGTTTTCTTCTTTCATCACATCCAATACCGCAATTGAAGCGACACATGCCAGGTGATTTCCCCCGAATGTAGTACCTAGCAAACCATTGCTTGCCTCAAATTTCGGATGAATTAAAACCCCACCAACAGGGAACCCATTCCCCATTCCTTTTGCGGTTGTAATGATATCCGGTTCAATTCCGAATTCCTGATGTGCAAAGAAATATCCGCTTCTTCCGTATCCCGATTGCACCTCATCCAGAATCAATACCGTGTTATATTTCTCACACAAGTCTTTGATTTTCGATAAGAACTCCGGTGTTGGAATCATAATTCCGCCTACTCCCTGAATTCCTTCGATGATTACGGAAGAAATTTCATTTCCATGAAGCTCGAAAGTCTTTTCAAGCTGCTCAATATCATTCCATTCTGATTTGATAAATCTTTCAGAGAAGTTGACAGGTGCAACAATTTTTGGATTATCTGTTACCGAAACCGCCGCAGAAGTTCTTCCGTGAAATGAACCTGAGAAATACAAGACTTTATTCTTTCCGTTATGGAAAGAGGCCAGTTTTAGTGCATTTTCATTAGCTTCAGCTCCTGAATTACACAAGAAAAGATTGTAATCTTCATATCCTGATAGTTTTCCAAGCTTTTCTGCCAGTTCCGTCTGCAATTCATTCTGAACGGAATTGGAATAGAAAGAAATTTTTTCCAATTGTTCCTTCAACTTAGTCTGATAATGCGGATGGTTATGTCCGATAGAGATTACCGCATGACCTCCGTAAAAGTCAAGATATTGTTCTCCTTTATCATCCCAAAGGAAAGATCCCTGAGCTTTAACCGGGTTTATATTGAATAATGGATATACGTTGAATAAATTCATGTCTTTTTAGTTGAAAATTGAAAGTTGAAAGTTGATCATTAATAGATAATCATTTCTCTTAATACCTGTAATCTATGATCCGCAACCTCCGACTTTATTAATACTTTTTACATTAACAGGTTTAAAATGCTATTGGTTTTAAATTTAATCCCGCATTTTCTTCCCAGCCCATTGCGATATTCATATTCTGTACCGCCTGTCCTGAAGCACCTTTTAACAAATTGTCAATCGCTGAATGAATAACGGCAACATTTCCACTCTTTTCGATCTGAATCACACAGCGATTCGTATTGACAACCTGCTTTAAATCAACCGCCCTCTGACTTACCGTCACGAAAGGCTCCCCTGCATAAAAATCCTGATACAATTGTTCTATTTCCTCCAATTCCATATCCGTCTTCATGGTGGAACTTGTAAAAATCCCTCTTGCAAAATCTCCCCGCCATGGAACAAAATTCAGGTTTACTTCTTTATTATTATATGAAATCAACTGTTGTAAAATCTCATCCACATGCTGGTGGGTTAAGGTTTTATACGCTGATATATTATCATTTCTCCAGGTAAAATGGGTCGTAGCCTGTAAAGACTGGCCAGCACCTGTAGAGCCTGTAATTCCTGTGGTAAAAACCTCATTTAATAACCCTTTTTCCGCTAATGGCAATAATGCCATTTGAATTGCCGTCGCAAAACATCCCGGATTGGCGATACTTTTTGCCCCCACCAGTTGTTTTCTATGTATTTCCGGCAATCCATAGATAAAATTTCTGTTTTCAAAATTTCCATCCAGACGGAAATCATTTCCAAGGTCAATAACCAAAGTTTCATCGTTAACGGGATTTTGAGTTAACCAGTTTTGACTTTCCTTATGGGGAAGACATAGGAAAAGAATATCAACCTCTTCTGTCTGATTGGTTAATACCTGATCACAAACCGTCGTTAAATCCGGGTACAAATCTGATATTCTTGTTCCCGAATTCGAACGACTATATAAAAAACTCAATGTCACATAAGGATGGAAAGCCAGTATACGAATCAACTCGCTTCCTGTATAACCGTTAGCACCAACTATTCCTATTGTTTTCTTCATATTTTAATCTGATAGGACTGCATCCTATCTTGTATTAAATCGTTCCTTCGGAACTAATTGATATTTTGGTTAATCTGGTGATATATATTTAAAGAATTACTTACAATCTTGGTATATCCTTTTACATCTTCTCCTGTCCATGCTCTGTTTGCTTCTCCATAGCTTCCGAATTGATCAGACATCAAATCGTGATCAGACTCAATTCCATTTAAAATAAATCGATATGGATGAAGGGTTACAAATACTTTTCCGCTTACGGTTTTCTGAGAATCCGTTAAGAAAGACTCAATATTTCTCATTACAGGATCCAGGAAAAGTGCTTCATGCAGCCAGTTTCCATACCAGTCGGACAACTGGGATTTCATCATTTGCTGATATTTTGAAAGCGTGTGCTTTTCCAATAAATGATGCGCCTTGATAATGACCGAAGCTGCAGCAGCTTCAAACCCTACTCTTCCTTTAATTCCCACAATCGTATCTCCCACATGAATATCACGCCCGATTCCGTAAGCAGAAGCTAACTCTTCAATTTTTTGAATAGCATATACAGAGTGTTCAAAACGTTCACCGTTCACAGCAATCACTTCTCCGTTTTTAAATTCAACTTCAAGCTCTGAAGGCTGAGTTTCTTTTATCTGAGAAGGAAAAGCTTCTTCCGGAAGATAATTTCTTGAGGTTAAAGTTTCCTTTCCTCCTACAGAAGTTCCCCAAAGACCTTTATTTACTGAATATTGAGCTTTATGGAATTCCATTTCATAGCCATGGCTTTTCAAAAACTCAATCTCCTCTTCACGGGACAAAGCCATGTCACGGATTGGCGTAATAATCTCTACATCAGGACACATCACCTGAAAAATCAGATCAAAACGAACCTGGTCATTTCCGGCACCTGTACTTCCGTGGGCAATAGCATCCGCATTCACCTCCATGGCATATTTTGCAATTTCCTGAGCCTGAATCGTACGTTCAGCACTTACAGAAAGAGGATAGGTATTATTTTTCAATACATTTCCGAAAATTAAATACTTCACACATGAATTATAATAATCCTCCTGAGCGTCCACGCACCTGTACTCCTTTACCCCAAGGTTTAAAGCTTTTCTTTCCAATTCTTTTTCCTCTTCTTTCGAAAAACCTCCGGTATTTACAGTAACTGCGTACACATCATACCCTAGTGTTTCACTAAGATATTTAGCACAATAGGAAGTATCCAAACCTCCGCTAAACGCTAAGATGACTTTCTTGTTCATTGTTATATTTAATTTCTGGTTGCTTATAGGCAACACCGTTTACTTTATTATTGTCAGGAACGAAAAGCATTGCTGTACAAAGACAGTTTTTACGTTCCTTCATCATTAAAATTTCATAATTCACACAGTTCTTACAACCGTTCCAAAACTCTTCATCCTGAGTCAGCTCAGAATAAATAACCGGCTTATACCCTAAATCACTGTTGATTTTCATTACCGCAAGACCTGTTGTCAACCCAAATACTTTTGCTTCCGGGTATTTTTCTCTAGATAACTGGAAAACTTTATGCTTGATCTGAGTAGCTACCCCCCCGTTCCTGAATTTCGGTGATACAATGAGTCCCGAATTGGCTACAAACTTTCCATGTGACCAGGTCTCTATATAACAGAAACCTACCCACTCTCCGTTTTCAGTGGCCACCACAGCATTACCCTCTGAAATCTTCTTACTCAAATATTCGATAGAACGTTTTGCGATCCCCGTTCCTCTACGCTGTGCAGAATCATACATTTCCTGCTGTATTTCACTCACATACATTAGATGTTCGCATGAGGAAATTTCTATTTCCATTTATTTATCTAAATTTTTTGGCAAATTTAAAATATATTTTCTTTTAAATGCAAATAAAAAAGATATTTTTTTTGTTTTAAAAAATTACGCAGGTAAAATTATCTTTACACAAAAATAAATATTTGCTAATTTATTATATATTTGCTAAAATACTATAGTTATGGAAAACACATGTCCGAAATGCAACAGCAGCAAAGTGGTAAAAAGCGGGATCATTAATGAAAAACAACGCTTTCGCTGCAAGAATTGCAACTATTATTTTACGGTAAAAAAACTGGGAAAACAGATTGATGACTACTACGTCACTAAAGCCCTACAGCTTTACCTGGAAGGCTTAAGCTACCGTGAAATTGAAAGGATCATTGGTGTTTCTCATGTCACTATCAGTTCGTGGATCAAAAAATACAACATCACAAGACCCCCTCATTCTGAATTTCATCCTGTCTATAAAATTCTCAAGCAAAATGAGCTTATTGAGTATATTGCACAGGAAGAAAACATTAAAAACTCAGGGATTATTATCACTCAATTTGCAGATAAATATATGCTAATCAAATGGGAAAGGTTTAAAAAATAGATATGAGTTCCGGAATGCGGGGTGCGCGTTGCGGGATATAAAACACAGAGTAATACACTAAATATCAACAATCCTTGAATCCCAAGCTTTGAATCTTATACCTCGTAACCTGGGTCGCAAAACCCGGATCCCGGAACCCGAAACTCATAATCAAACAAATCATAACTATAGCATTACCACTAATATATATTAAATTTTCGTAAATAAATTATTAATTACAATTTGGCATTCACAAAAAACAACGCCAAAAATTGATAATTTATGAAGAAATTACTTACATTCATTGGAATAGCTCTAATCAGCGGATCCTTGTATTCGCAGGGTTCTCCTGATTATGGCAGCGGATTAAAAGTTAACCTTAATCCTGCCGGAGATAAATTTATCAGATTTATTCTCTGGGATCAGCTTTGGTTACGAAACACCTCTATGAATCCCGGAAGTATGGTTGGAGGTGAACCCACAGACAACTCCTGGAGCATCGGAAACAGACGATTACGCGCTCTGACTTACGCCCAGATCTCCAAAAGATATATGATTCTCCTTCATTTTGGAATCAACAACCAAACCTTTATCAATGGCGGAGCAACAGGAACCACAGGCACCGGAGGATACGGAAACGGAAAGAAAACCCAATTGTTCTTTCATGATGCCTGGAATGAGTATGCAGTTATTTTACCTGGAGAAGCCGGAAAATTCAGTTTATCTTTAGGAGCAGGACTTCATTATTACATGGGACTTTCCCGTATGACCATGGCTTCAACACTAAACTTCCTTACCATCGACTCGCCTGTTTTCTCATGGCCCCTTATCGATAATTCCGACCAGTTTGCCAGACAGCTTGGAATGTTTGCCAAAGGAAAATACGGAAAACTGGAATATCGTTTTAGCTTAAACAAGCCATTTGCTACAGATCTTACCCCTGTGAATGTCACCGATCCTTCAAAAGCTGTTGCGGTAGACAACAACGGAAACCCAAGCTTTTCAAAGGCAGGATATGTTGAATATCAATTTCTTGACGAAGAATCCAACACCCTTCCCTTCAAAGTTGGCTCTTATCTGGGAACTAAAAAAGTGTTCAATGTAGGTGCCGGGTTCTATCATCAGGCAGACGGTACAAGAACATCCGTGAATTCAACTATCGAAAAACATGACATCACCCTTTTCGCTGTAGATGCTTTTGCCGACATTCCACTGGGGGAAGCAAAAAATAAAATGGCCGTTTCTGCATATGCCGGATATTACAACTACAATTTCGGCCCAAAGTACGTCAGAAATCTTGGAACCATGAATATTGCAGCTTCAGATCCTAATTTTATCGGCAATAAAGCCATTGCAGGACCGGGAAATCTGCAACCTACCATCGGAACAGGAAATGTTATCTACGCACAGGCCGGTTTACTATTGCCAAGTCAGGCTGAAAAGCCAAAAATCAGAATACAGCCCTTTGCAGCGTATACCCATAAGAGCTTCGAAGCTTTTGACAAATCATCTTCCCAATTCGATGTAGGTGCCAACTGGTTTATTGATGGGCATCATGCAAAAATTACGACCCAATATTCAACAAGGCCGGTTTACACAAGCCCTACAGAGAGCCCTTCTTCAAAAGGAGAATTTATTGTACAATTTCAAATCTATTTATAAAATAATTTGAACCATTAAGAAAAGTTCAGCTTCATCAAAGATGAAAAATAAGCATGCAGCTTAAAAAACGTAAGCGATCATCTTAATTATCCTTAATCCCTTAAAAAGTCTTAATGGTTTAAAATAAATTTCAAACCTCTTACAATTTCGCATGCATTAAATATCATTTTTTATTAACATCAAAATCAATCCATATGAGCGAAAATCACCACGAAAGCTACGAAAATATGACCGACCGGCAGAAAAACCGCACCATCTGGGGCGTTATTACCGCCTCATCACTCGGCACCCTTATTGAATGGTACGACTTCTATATTTTTGGAAGTCTGGCAGTTGTTCTGGCCACCAAGTTTTTCCCTGCAGATAATCCCACAGCAGCATTTTTATCAACATTAGCCACTTTTGCCGCAGGATTCGTGGTAAGACCATTCGGGGCTTTATTTTTTGGAAGACTCGGAGATATTATCGGCAGAAAATACACCTTTCTGGTTACTTTATTAATTATGGGATTTTCTACATTCCTGATCGGATGCATTCCCAGCTATGAAACCATAGGCTTTATGGCTCCGGTTTTAGTTCTTATTTTAAGACTTTTACAAGGATTAGCACTTGGAGGAGAATATGGAGGTGCGGCCACTTATGTTGCTGAGTATGCACAACCTCATCGAAGAGGATACTGGACGTCATGGATTCAGACCACAGCAACTGCAGGGCTTTTCATTTCGCTGATCGTTATTTTAATTACCAAAACCACCCTCTCTGCTGAAGAATTTGATACCTGGGGATGGAGAGTTCCATTCTGGATTTCCATTTTAATGGTTGCCGTTTCTTACATCATCAGAAAAAACATGAAAGAATCTCCTCTTTTTGCGAAAGCTAAAAGTGAGGGAAAAACTTCAAAAAACCCTTTAAAAGAGAGTTTTGGAAATAAATATAACTTTAAATTCGTTCTACTGGCTCTCTTTGGAGCAGCGATGGGACAAGGAGTTATATGGTACACAGGACAGTTCTATGCAATGAGCTTCCTTCAGAAAGTAATGAATGTAGAATCTGCACAGGTAGACTCATTAATGGCCACTGCCTTATTTTTAGGAACACCATTCTTCGTATTTTTCGGTTGGCTTTCTGATAAAATTGGTAGAAAAGCAGTGATGATGACCGGTATGCTGGTCGCCATCCTGGCCTACAGGCCTATTTACGACAGCATGTTTAAAAGCGTTAGTCTTGAAAGTAAAACCATAGCTGCTAACGGAATTACCGAAAAAAGAACAGCAAAAATTCATAAAGATATTGCGACTGACAGCCTGATTACCTTCCATAAAGAAACATTGTACACCGACGGAACACTGATCAAGAAAGACAGCATCACCCATTGGTCTTCTACCGGACCGGTTATGAAAGATGGAAAAGCTGAAGAGCCAAAGGTTTCGCAAAGCTTAAAATTAAGTGACGACACCAAATGGTATCTCATCTTTTTAGTATTTATTCAGGTGATTTTTGTAACCATGGTATATGGACCTATTGCAGCATTCCTTGTAGAAATGTTCCCGGTGAGAATCCGTTACACATCAATGTCTTTACCGTATCACATTGGAAACGGGGTGTTTGGAGGACTTCTCCCGGCAGTAGCCACTTATCTGGTGACCACAGGAAAAGACGCGGGCCATGCCACCTGGTATCTTGAGGGACTCTGGTATCCGATCGGAGTTGCTACGGTGTGTTTGATCATCGGATTGTTTTATCTTAAAAATAAGAACAATAATCTTCACGATTAAACACTGAATCATTCAAATTTTTATTAATTTTAAAACTACTAAAATGAACGGACTAAAAAAAATATTAGGTATTCTCTGGATTGCTATCGCTGTGGTGGTAGGGTATTTCGGAATTACAGTACTGGGTATCCCGAAGATTTCTTCAGGAAAGCAGGAAGACCTGGTTTTCGGGATCATCATCCTGTTTGTACTGATGCCGATTATCTCGGGCGGGCTGGCTGTTTTTGGTTATTATGCATTAACCGGAGAATATTCTGACGACAAAATATAATTAACAAAAGCGAATGATAATTGATGAACGACACAACCCTCAGTTCATCAATTATCTTTTTATCCATCATCAAAGTATGAAAAAGAGACACGAACAAAAACTGATTATCCTGAGCATCGGATTAATGATTGCTTTCAGTATACCCATTTCCCTTCTTTTCAACAGCGAAAAGGAAGTTTTCGGGTATCCGATGATTTTAATCTATTTGTTTGCCGTCTGGATGATTTCTATTCTCATTTCATTTACCATCGTAAAAAAGCATGATGAATAGTTTCGCATTATTTTTTGTGGTTCTTTTTTATCTGGCTCTTCTGTTCTTAGTGGCTCATCTGGCTGAGAAGAAAAGAAGTAAGCTTTGGATTAATAACCCGTACATCTATGCTCTATCACTAGCTGTGTACTGCACCGCATGGACATATTACGGGAGTATCGGTGTAGCCGCAACAAGCGGACTCAATTACCTTCCTATTTACATTGGCCCCATCATGATTATCCCGGCATGGATTTATATTAATACAAGAATTGTGAGAATTTCCAGGGTCAATAAAATCAGCAGTCTGGCAGATTTTATCTCTTTACGGTATGGCAACAGCAGAAGTCTCAGCGCCATCATTACCATTGTTTGCCTGCTGGCTATTGTTCCCTATATCGGACTGCAAATCAAAGCAATTTCGGAAACATTTCACCTGGTGACAGAAACTGCTATGTCTAAAGATATTCTTACTGACAATGCAACATTTGTAGTGGTGTTGATTGCCTTATTTTCGTCCTATTACGGAACACGGTATGTAGATGCTTCGGAAAAACGTTTGGGAATTATTTCAGCAATTGCTCTGGAAAGTTTTTTAAAGCTCTTCTTCATTATCATCCTTGGCTTTTTTGTAATTTATTACGTATTCGACGGGTTTTCGGATATTTATCAAAAGGCCAGCCAGTTTGAAGATTTTAAAGAAAAAAATACTTTCAACGGAATTGAAGGTGCCATGAACTGGATGGTTTTATGCATGATTTCCGCAACGGCAATCTGCATCCTTCCAAGACAGTTTCACACAGCAATCGTTGAAAACAGACAGGAGAAACACATCAGAACAGCCATCTGGTTTTTCCCTCTTTATCTGTTGATATTTACCGTATTTATTTTTCCAATTGCATGGGGCGGAAGATTAATTTTTGACGGACAAAAGGTCAATCCGGAATTCTACTCTATTTTAATTCCACAACATTTTGACAACACTTTAATTACCGTTTTTGTTTTCCTTGGAGGATTAAGCTCCTGTATTTCGATGATTATTATTTCAGCCATCACTTTATCTATTATGCTTTCCAACAACCTGATTATTCCTTATGGTTTACTTGGAAAGTTTAAATCTGAAAGTGAGGAACAAAATACAAGAAACATTACCAATATCCGGAAGTTCAGCATTTTTGCCCTGATCATTATGGCTTTTGTTTTCTATAAATATTTTATTTTAAAAACATCATTGGATTCTGTAGGCCTCATTTCTTTTGTCATTATCGGACAGCTGGCTCCTGCATTTTTCGGAGCTTTATTCTGGAGAAGAGGAAGCTACAAAGGAGCTGTCACCGGACTTGCTGCCGGATTGGTCATTTGTTATTTCGGATTGATTATTCCGCAATATTACTTTTCTTACAACCAGGAACTCAAGGGGATCTTAAGAGAGATGTACGATGGTTTTGGGTTTTTCGCCATTCCTTTTCTGGGAAGGATTCCTCAAATTTTCTTTTGGTCTATTTTAGTGAATACAGGTTTATTTACCATTGTTTCGGTAAGCACAAAAGGAAATTACAGGGAACGGAATTTTGCAGAACTCTATGTAGACATTGACAAATATATTCAAAATCATGAAAATGCTTTTATTTGGCGTGGAACCGCCTATGTTTCGGATATTAAAAATATTCTTGAACGATTTTTGGGTAAAAATAAAACAGAACAAGCTCTCCGGATTTTCAATTTAAAATATAATATTGATTCCCAAACTGAAACTGCAGATTCCCGGTTTATTAAGTTTTCAGAAAACCTTCTGGCAGGACGCATCGGTACAGCATCAGCCAAAATATTAATTGAAGGTGTAACTAAGGAAGACAAAATATCTTTAAAAGAAGTATTAAATATTCTTGAAGAATCTCAGGAAAACATCAGCTTAAATAAAAAGCTCACTGAACAATCTGAGGAATTACAAAAACTTTCAGACGATCTGCGAACCGCCAACGAAAGCCTTATCATTAAAGACCGCCAGAAAGATGACTTCCTGGATTCTGTAGCTCATGAATTAAGAACTCCGATCACCGCCATTCGCTCTGCCGGAGAAATTTTAGCAGATGATGACGATATCCCTTTTGAAATCAAACAAGAGTTTTTAAATAATATTATTACAGAGTCTGACCGGTTAAGTGAAATCATCAATGACATCCTTTATCTGGATAAGCTGCAACACGGAGAAATTTCTTTACATATTCAACAAGACAATATTATTGAAACGTATAAAAAGGCATTAAATCCACTTCTTCATCTGATACAGCAGAAAAATATTCATTTAAGTGAAGTTAATCTTTTAAATCAGTTTATATTTGAATATGATGAAGCCAGAATGATTCAGTTGTTTCAAAATATTTTGGGAAATGCCTTAAAATTTACAGATGAACAAGGGACCATTCAAACCAAATTATTTGAAAAAGACGAAAAATTAATCATTAGCTTCTTCAATACCGGGAAGCATATTCCTGAAGAAGATCTGGAAATGATTTTTGACAAGTTTTATCAATCCAAAAATCAAAATATTTTAAAACCTACAGGAAGCGGACTGGGACTTGCCATTTCTAAAAAAATTGTACAGGCTCACGGAGGAAACATCAAAGCTGAAAACAGCGGTTTAGGTGTTACTTTCACAATATGCATTCCGGGAAAAATAATAAAAGAGATAAAAGATGAAGTTGAACACCATTAAAACCCATTTATGAGAAAGATAATCATTGCCGATGATGAACACAAAATATTAATGTCCCTCGAATACAGTTTTAAAAAAAATGGCTATGACGTTTATATTGCACGGGACGGAACAGAAGTCCTTGATTTTTTAAAAACAATGGTTCCGGATGTTATTCTTCTTGATATCATGATGCCTAATCTTGATGGATACAGTACTCTGGATATTATCAAGCAGGATGAAAGATTGAAAGACACAAAAGTAATTTTCCTGAGCGCAAAAAACAATCCGAGAGATATTGAAAAAGGAATAGAAATGGGAGCCGACGCTTATGTAACGAAGCCCTACTCGATTAAAAAGCTGATGCAGCAGATTGAGGAGATGTTCTAGCTCCTCCGGCCCTCACCATGTCAAGGTTTAAAACCTTGACATGGTGGGCTGATAGATTGCTTCGTTGCTTTGCAACTTGCAATGACAAAAACCATCAAACACACGACAATTGATATGAATACCGATATTTTATTTAAACAAAGTATAGAAGATAAGGAAGCTTTCTGGAAGGAACAAGCTGAAGCAATACAATGGTTTCAGTTTCCGCAACAGATTCTTTCGACAGATCAAAACAATTACCCTGAATGGTTTACTGACGGGCAGCTTAATATGTGCTATTTATGCATTGATAAACATATTGAAGATGGCTTTGGTGACCAGACAGCTATTGTTTACGACTCACCCGTAACCCATCAGAAGAAAACATATTCCTTCAAACAAGCTCAGGAAGAAATTTCAAAACTTGCAGGAGGTCTTTCTTCACTGGGATTACAAAAAGGAGACACTGCTGTTATCTACATGCCGATGATTCCGCAAACCCTTTTTGCCATGCTGGCCTGTGCAAGGATTGGTGTGATTCACAATGTCGTTTTCGGAGGCTTTGCTCCCCACGAACTGGTCGTAAGAATTGATGACTGCAAACCCAAAGTTCTGATTACCGCTACCGCAGGAATAGAGATTGCCAAAAGAATACCCTACCTTCCCCTGGTAGAGAAAGCCATAGAACTTGCACAAGACAAAGTAGATCATATTGTGGTATACAACAGAAAACTGGTCGATAACCAGGATGAAATGTTTGATGGCCTGATTGATTATGAAGAGCTGGTTCAAAAATCAGAACAGGTTGATTGTGTCTCGGTTGAATCTACCCATCCTTTATATTTACTTTACACTTCAGGAACAACAGGGAAACCTAAAGGAATTGTTCGGGATACCGGAGGCTACGCCACAGCCCTGAGATTTTCTATGAAATATGTCTACGGCGTTGAACCTGGAGAAACATATTGGGCAGCATCTGATTTTGGCTGGGCGGTGGGACATAGTTTTTCGGTCTACGGACCATTAATTAACAGAAATACAACGATTATTTTCGAAGGAAAACCAATCATGACTCCTGACGCAGGAACTTTCTGGAGAATTATTTCAGAATATAAAGTTTCTGTGATGTTTACTGCACCTACAGCTATCAGAGCCATTAAAAAAGAAGATCCGAACGGAGAACTGGTTAAAAAATATGATTTAACCTATTTCAGAAAGCAATTTCTTGCAGGCGAAAGATGTGATGTAGCTACTTTAGACTGGTTTGCAGAACATCTCGGAGTTCCCGCCATTGACCATTGGTGGCAGACCGAATCAGGTTGGCCCATGCTGGGCTTACTGACTTCCGGTGAAGATTATCATATTAAGAGAGCTTCTGCAGGAAAACCTGTTCCCGGATATGATATTAAAATTTTTGATGAAAACGGACTAGAGCTGGATCCTCACCATGAGGGATACCTTGTCATCAAACTTCCGCTTCCTCCAGGAGCCATGCTGGGAATCTGGAAAGACTATGAGCGTTTCCAAAGCAGCTACCTTTCTCAGTATGCAGGATATTATTTCTCAGGAGACGGTGCCATACAGGACGAAGACGGCTATATTTTCATTACAGGAAGAGTGGATGATGTGATCAACGTAGCAGGACACCGACTCTCCACTTCCGAAATGGAAGAGATTGTTTCATCACACCCTGATGTGGCAGAATGTGCAGTAGTGGGGATTGATGATGATTTAAAAGGTCAGATTCCTTTTGCTACAGTAGTTCTCAAAAACGGTTCATCTATTTCTGAGGAGGAAGTTGAAAAAAATATCATCCTGATGGTTCGTGAAAAGATTGGCGCTGTTGCATTTTTAAAAAATGCTATGGTTGTCAAACGTTTACCCAAAACCCGCTCGGGAAAGATTTTAAGAAAGCTGATCAGAACCTTACTGGATGGAAAAGATTTCCAGATTCCATCGACGATTGACGACGAAAAAATCATTGAAGAAATCCAGGAAAAAATCCGGGATTATAGGGGTCAAACCAGAAATTAAACATAAATTTAAAATATAATACAATTCAAATTTCAAAAACGAAAGGGATATGAGAAATTACTTAATAGAAGACTTACCACATTATTTTGAAGAATATAAAAAGTCTATCAAAAATCCTAAAAAATTCTGGGATAAGGTAGCTGACCAAAACTTTGTGTGGTATCAGAGATGGAGCAAGGTTGTTAAGTACGATATGAATGAAGCCAAAATTACATGGTTTAAAAATGCTAAGCTTAATATCACAAAAAACTGTATAGACAGACACCTTTCTGTAAGAGGAGATAAAGCGGCTATCATTTGGGAACCCAATGATCCAAAAGAGGAAGCACAGCACATTTCTTACAACGAATTATATACCCGTGTCAACAAAACGGCTAATGTTTTAAGTGATATGGGAATTAAAAAGGGAGACAGAGTTTGCATCTACCTTCCGATGATTCCCGAACTAGCTATCACAATGCTGGCTTGTGCCAAATTGGGTGCTGTTCATTCTGTTATTTTTGCAGGATTTTCAGCTGCCGCTGTTGCTTCACGAGTAAATGACTGCGAAGCTAAAATGGTCATTACCTCAGACGGCAGTTACAGAGGAAATAAAGTGCTGGATTTAAAAACTATTGTAGACGAAGCACTGGAAAAGACTCCTACCGTTGAAAAGGTATTGGTCGTTAAAAGAACGCACAATGAGATCAAAATGAAGGAAGGCAGAGATTACTGGATGGCCGATCTTTATGAAAAAGCTTCACCGGATTTCGTCACGGTTATTATGGATTCTGAAGACCCTCTTTTCATCCTGTATACTTCAGGTTCTACAGGAAAGCCCAAAGGAATGCTTCATACTTGCGCCGGATATATGGTATATACTGCTTATACATTCAAAAACGTCTTTAACTATAAAGAAAATGACATTTACTGGTGTACTGCGGACATCGGCTGGATCACAGGACATTCGTACATTTTGTACGGACCGCTATTAAATGGAGCTACGACCGTTATTTTTGAAGGCGTTCCTACCTATCCGGAGCCGGATCGTTTCTGGGAAGTCATTGAGAAACATAAGATCACTCAATTCTATACCGCTCCCACTGCTATTCGTTCATTAGCAAAAGAAAGTACGGAATGGGTAGACAAGCATGATTTAAGCACATTAAAAGTAATAGGATCTGTAGGGGAACCTATCAATGATGAAGCATGGCACTGGTTTAATGACCATGTCGGAAAGAAAAAATGCCCGATTGTAGATACATGGTGGCAGACAGAAACAGGAGGAATCATGATTTCACCGCTGCCTTTTGTTACCCCTACAAAACCAACCTATGCTACCCTGCCTTTACCGGGAATTCAACCTGTCTTAATGGATGACAAACGAAATGAAATTACGGGTAATCAGGTAACAGGAAACCTTTGTATTCGTTTTCCGTGGCCCGGAATTGCAAGAACGATATGGGGTGATCATCAACGATATAAAGAAACTTATTTTACCGCTTTCCCCGGAAAATATTTTACCGGCGACGGAGCTTTAAGAGACGAAGTGGGGTATTACAGAATTACAGGACGTGTTGACGACGTCATTATTGTTTCCGGACACAATTTAGGAACTGCCCCAATCGAAGACAGCATCAACCAACACCCTGCCGTAGCAGAATCTGCAATTGTAGGCTATCCTCATGACATTAAAGGAAATGCTTTATATGGTTATGTAACCCTTAAAGAAACAGGAGAAGGTCGTGATAAGGAAAACCTTAAAAAAGAAATTAACCAGTTGATAGCTGACCAAATCGGACCTATTGCCAAGCTGGATAAAATACAATTTGTCTCCGGCCTTCCTAAAACACGATCAGGGAAGATCATGCGTAGAATCCTGAGAAAAATTGCAGAGGGTGACTTCAGTAATTTTGGAGATATTTCCACTCTTTTAAATCCTGAAATCGTAGAGGAAATCAAGAATGAAAGAATTTAATTCATTTTTAAATTAGAAATAAAGCCTTGGAATTTATATTTCCAGGGCTTTTTTATTCTCACACCACAAAGAAAGCTCTTCTCATTAAACTATAAATTGATTTCATGCTTGCCCTGGAAAAATACATTAAAGACAAGCAAAGCAAAGTAAGATCACCCATACTCCAATAAAATCCACAAACCTGAATGTCATAACAGTGATAAATCAAACGTTTGTTTAATATTATTGTAAATAATTCCCATTTATCTTATGAATAGAATGTTAATTAATAAATTTTATTAGCTTAAACGCAATAATTAAGAAAATAATCATTAACTTTAATCATAACTTTAAACCAATTAACTATGTCAAATATACTAGCGGGGCTATTTGCGCACCACAGCGATTACAAGAAGCTTGAGAGTGATCTGGAGAATTCAGGATTTGAAGATTCAGATTATATTGTATATCTTAATAAAGATTCTGATAATTCCCAATATCTGGCAAGTGTTACCGTAAAAGATAGTAGCCAGATTGAAAGTGCCCGGAATATTTTCACTCAGAATACGGCTGTAAAAACCTATTTATTTGAGGGAATGAGTATGGAAGAAACGAATTATGAAACGATCAAGAAATACATTGATGCGAGGAACAGGGCCGATATCCATAATAGCCCGGATATTAAAATAAAAACGTCAAGCGACGGCATGAACTCGGAAGTAAAATTTTAAACAATATAAAAACCTAATAACCGCAAAAGATCCGTGGACCCGTCTACGGATCTTTTATGTTTGAAAGAAGCAAAAATTTTCGTATTTTCGTCTAAATATAGGCTGTTGCACAAATGAGTTACGACTTAGAACAAGAGAACAAAGAGATCCTCGCAAGATATAAGGATCTGATTTCGAACACATACAGAACTTTGGATGAGGAAAATAATAAACTTATCCGAAAGGCATTTGATATTGCATTGGATGCCCACAAGGATCAAAGGAGAAAATCCGGAGAACCTTACATCTACCACCCTATTGCTGTTGCCAAAATTGTAGCGACAGAAATCGGTCTTGGAGCAACCTCTATTGCATGTGCACTTTTGCATGATGTCATTGAGGATTCCGATTACACCTACGAAGATTTGAAAAAAATATTCGGGGAAAAGATTGCTGCTATTGTCAATGGATTGACGAAGATATCGATCATGAACCATCAGAATATTTCGGTACAGTCTGAAAACTACAGAAAACTTCTGTTGACGCTATCGGAAGATTTCAGAGTAATTCTGATTAAAATTGCCGACCGTCTTCATAACATGAGAACTCTGGAAAGCATGGCTCCTGATAAGCAAAAAAAGATTGCCTCAGAAACCGTTTACATTTATGCTCCGATGGCGCACCGTCTGGGATTGTACAACATCAAATCTGAACTTGAAGACCTTTCATTAAAATATAATAATCCTGAAGTTTATAATGAAATCACGGAAAAATTGGAATTGGCCAAAGAAAGCCGTGAAAGATATATTCAGGAATTTACAAAAGAAGTTTCCGAACGTCTTCACGATGAAGGATTAAATTTTAAAATCAAAGGTCGTGCAAAGGCTATCTCTTCTATTTACAGAAAAATGTTGAAGCAGGGAGTTTCTTTTGAAGAAGTTTTTGATAACTATGCGATAAGAATTATTTATAAGTCTGATGCTAAGAACGAAAAGTTCCTTGCCTGGAAAATCTATTCTATTGTTACCGACGTTTATCACAGTAATCCTTCCAGGATGAGGGATTGGATTACACAACCCCGCTCCACAGGATATGAAAGTTTGCACTTAACTGTTCTTGGGCCAGATAAAAAATGGATTGAAGTCCAGATTCGTTCAGAACGAATGGACGAAATTGCAGAAAAAGGTGTTGCTGCTCATTATAAATACAAAGAAGGATACAAACAAAGCACTGATGACCGTAATTTTGAAAAATGGGTAACAGAAATCCGAGAAGTCCTGGAGCAACAGCAGAATCTGTCTACTTCTGAGCTTTTGGATAATATCAAACTTAATTTGTATTCAAAAGAGGTTTTTGTATTTACCCCGAAAGGAGAAATTAAAATCCTTCCGACTAATGCAACCGCTCTTGATTTTGCGTTTTCGGTTCACTCCGATTTGGGAATGAAATGTTTAGGTGCAAAAATCAATGGAAAACTGGTTCCGATTTCTTATATTCTTCAGAACGGAGATCAGGTAGATATTCTTTCTTCTCAAAATCAGAAACCAAAGTCCGACTGGCTGGAATTTGTAGTTACTTCAAAAGCCAAGTCAAAAATTAAAAGTTATCTGAATTCACAGAAAAATCAATTGGTAGAAGAAGGAAAAGAAATTCTTCAGAGAAAACTTCGCCATGCAAAAATAAATTTCAATGATGAAGAGATTAATAAGCTTCAAAAGTTCTTTAATCTAAAATCTTCTCAGGAGCTATTCCTTAAATTCCAAAGTAATGAACTTGATGTAAGCAGCTTAAGAAAGTATATTGAAAGTAAAAATGTATTCAATAACTTACTTTCAAGATTCAGAAAATCTCCAGCAAAAAATCAACATTTTGAGGAGCCGAAAGAGGAAAACCTTGACATGATTGTTTTTGGAAAGGATGAAGAAAAGCTGAATTACACCTATGCCAAGTGTTGCACTGTAATTCCCGGCGATAAAATTTTCGGATTCATTACCATTTCCGACGGAATCAAGGTGCATAGCGACAACTGCCCGAATGCCATCAACTTAAGAGCACAATACGATTATCGTGTCATTCCTGCAAAATGGGTGAATGCAGAAAGTTTCAAAAACAGAGTTAAGATCGAAATTGAAGGGCTCGACAGAATGGGAATGATCAATGATATAACCACGGTGATCAGTGGAAGCATGGGAATGGACATGAAAAGCATGTCCATTGAGTCTAATAACGGAGTTTTCACAGGAAACATTACGCTTGAGGTTAAAAATAAAGGTCAGTTGGAAGAAACCTTTAAAAAACTAAAAAGCATTAATGGTATTTCAAGAGTGAGACGACTACAATCATAAATATGAATTTATCTCTTTATTTTAAAAATTTTTTCAACAACAGTCAGGCATCAGGAATTATTCTTATTTTTTGTGTGCTTGTTTCATTACTTATCGCCAATTCCTTTGCAGCAGAGGCTTTTCAACATTTTCTGGATAAAGAGGTGGGCACTCATCTGTTTGGTCTGGAATACCCCGTGAGCATCTGGATCAACGATGGACTAATGGCCGTTTTCTTTCTTTTGGTAGGTCTCGAAATTAAAAGAGAACTTGTAGAGGGAGAGCTTTCCTCATTTAAAAATGCTTCGTTACCGATTTTTGCGGCTGTGGGTGGAATGCTTGTTCCGGCTGTGATCTACAGCATTTTCAACTCCGGAACAGAATACAGCAATGGTTGGGGAATACCAATGGCTACCGATATTGCTTTTTCACTGGCTATTATTTCGATGTTGGGAAAGAAAATTCCCAATTCGATTAAAATATTTCTTGCAGCTCTAGCTATTGTAGATGATCTGGGGGCTATTCTTGTGATCGCAATCTTTTATACAGAGCAAATCCATTGGACTTACTTATTACTTTCTTTTGGAGTAACTGCTTTATTATTTTTGTTGAACTTTTTAAAGGTTACCCGTATTATATTTTATATTATTCCGGGGGTATTTTTATGGTATTTCCTTCATCATTCAGGGATCCATGCTACAATTGCAGGAGTTTTACTGGCCTTCTCCATTCCTACCAATGCTTCGAATGTAGAAATTTCCCCTTTAGAAAAACTTGAACATACACTTCATATTCCTGTAAGTTTCCTGATCATGCCTATATTCGCTTTAACCAATACCAATATTACATTTACCACTCACATGGTTTCCGGTGTTACAAGTACATTAGGAATGGGGATCATTGGAGGATTAGTGCTTGGCAAACTGATAGGAATCAATCTATTCTCCATTATTGCCATTAAATTAAAACTCAGCACATTACCTCAAAACAGCAACTGGACCCAAATGATAGGAGTTGGTTTATTGGCAGGAATTGGATTTACCATGTCTATTTTTATCGCACTTCTATCTTTTAAAGGAGAGATTGAAATCCAGGATGAAGCTAAATTTGCTATTTTAATTGCATCTTTTATAGCTGCTGTTTTAGGATTTACCATCTTAAGCATAAGTTCAAAAGAAAATCCGGAGCTGGAAGAAGATTAATTCTTTTTCCGGTTTTCCAGCTTTCTTCTATGTTCCAAATTGCTTTCAAAATCGGGTTCAGTAATACCTGCACGATATTGAATTGCTTCTTTCTGAATTTCGTCAGACAATAGTTTTTCTATCCTTAATTTTCTGATGGCCATATTCAGCTCGTTTCCGAATAAAAGAAGATATACATTCACATTCACCCATACCATGAGCAGGATCATACTTCCGATAGAACCGTAAAGAACATTATAACGAGCTATATCCTTTACATAAATAGCAAAGATATAGGTCGTCAGAACAAATAATATAGTGGTAAGGATAGAACCTGGAATCGCCTGTCTGAATCTGGCAATTTTTACCGTTCCAAGCCAATAAAATAAAGTCAGAAGAATGAAATAAAACAATGGGAAAGAAACAAATCCGATAATGCTCGATAAGTTATCTACCAGCCATGGTATATCGTATGCCGGTGCGAAAAGCTTCATAACAACTTCTACATAATACACTCCGAAAAGGGCCAAAAAAACGATGGTAATAAAGCCTATTGTAATAAAGAAAGACAGGATAAACTCTTTTACATCACTGAGTTTTTCGTCTGAATTTTCATTAAAACCGTTGATCAGAGAAAAAGTACCATTGGTTGCAAAAATGAGGGCCAGCACGATGGTCAGATTACTGATTCCTTTCATATTAGGGATAATACTGCGTTCTATATAGTCTCTTACGTCACTTTCCATATTGGAAGGAAAGACATTATGCATCAATACTTCAAAAATATAGAATTGCAGTTTATCGTAATGCGGCATATAAGGCAGGACCGAAAGCAGGAACAGAATAAACGGAAATAAGCTTATGGTAAAACTCCAGGAAATAGCAGCTGCTTTCCGCCCTATTTTACCCTTAAAAATTCCCGAAATATAAATCTGAAACATTTGCCAAAGCGATATCCCTAAAACAGGAATATGTATGTCATCAAAAAATTCCTGTATCTTCAGGATAAATCTGGGAACTTTTATACTCATCTATTGTTGTAATTTGATAATACACAGAGGCTAAAAAATCTTCAAAAATGATAACTGCCACACCAGTTTTAAGGATACTTTTATGTCTCTGTCTACAAATATAAACAATTTCCGTCTCCTCTTCTCAAGAGTAAATTATATATAATTAAGAACTACAGACAAGAAGGGTTGTAAGTTCCAGGCTTTTTCTTATTTATAGACAGATCAGATTTAATTGAATCGTCAAATCATTTATAATATCTGAATCAGCACGATTTTTAGGCATTAAACTGACGCAAGTGATGATCCATATGCTTATACACAAAAATACCAATCTCTTCTGTTTTCATCTTTCCAAAAAAATCATGGATAAAATCCGGGTTTGAGAAACTTCCGTACGCAGCAATCTGCTCAAGCCATACTTTTTTTTGCAATTCTCCATCACCACTGATTTCCTTAATTGTAAAAATACCGGCAGGAGAATTCTTTCCCAAAGGCTTTTCATTCTTTACAATGCTTTTTAAAACCATTTTTCCAAAAACCTTTCCCAGAAAGTCCTGTTTGTATTGTTGTCTTCCATTTCCCAACACCCAATCATTCCATGTAGTGCAGTGTTTTATCATCTGATATACGTTCATTTTCCCCCATTGTGCCGTACTTTTCAAGCTTAAAGCATTTATTCTTCTCATCAGTTCTTCTCTTGTCTCTTTGTCAAATATTGTTTTCATAATAAATCTTTTGGTAAAATTATCTCACTACTTGAAAAGCTTCACCACGTAAAAATGACATCTGAGAGTGTATTTTGTGCCAAATTTTATTTATATTTAGGTACCAAAACATCAATTACATATGAAACATATTTCGATCATATTGTATGAAGGAATATTATCCACTGCAGTTTCCAACACCACAGCCCTGCTTATGAGTGCCAATGAAACGGCCATCAAAAAAGGGATGCAACTTCCCTTTCAAATTGATTTAATCGGCGTTCAAAAAAAATCAATACAATCGGGCTTACCTATATTATTTCAATGCAACAGAATGATCTCCGATGACTTTAATACGGATGTTGTTATTATTCCTCCAATGAATACAGAATCCCAACCAGTCAATACCCTATTGGCTCAAAATAAAGAGCTGATGGATTGGATAAAGAAAAAATACGATCAAAAAACTGAAATAATCAGTCTTTGTACCGGTGCTTACTTTCTGGCTGAATGTGGTCTTTTGGACGGAATGCCTGCTACTTCACATTGGGGCGCGATAAATGATCTGCAAAAAAAATATCCTCAAATAGATTTCAAACCAGACCATGTGGTCACCCATTCCAAAGCAATTATTACCGGTGGAGGTGGTTTTTCCTCTTTAAATGCTTTGTTATATTTTATAGAAAAGAATTCAAGTAAAGAAGTTGCCGTTGAGCTTAGTAAATATTATGCATTAGATTACGGTCGGACTTCACAAAATATTTTTAGTATTTTTTCCGGGCAACGGCTTCATGATGATCATGAAATTCACAAAGCACAGAGCTATATTGAGGAAAAATTTAAAAATGATATTTCAGTAGAACAGGTTGCTGGTGAGGTCAATATGAGTAAAAGAAATTTTATCCGCAGATTTAAAAATGCAACCACCCTGAATCCGATTGAATACATTCAACGAATAAAAGTAGAAGCTGCTAAAAAAGCACTGGAAACCGGTGAAACCAATATCGCTGACGTTACTTATAGTATTGGTTATAATGATTTAAAAACATTCAGAACATTATTCAAAAGAATCACAGGGTTAACACCGGTTGACTACAGAAACAAATACAGAAACAATTTTGCTGAATAAAAAACAAAGGAACATGTATCGAAAGATGTGTCGCAGTTATCAACACCTCTACGTCACAAACTCGTTCCTTTCCAGTTTCCACTTTAAAGCACTATCTTTGCCGCCTGAAACTTCTTATAATGCGAATCAGTTTACTTTGTATCGGCAAAACAGACGATAAGGAAATTACCTCTTTAATTAACTATTATCTCAATCGTCTTCCTAAACACTGGAATTTTGAGATTACAGAAATTCCGGATGTAAAAAATGCTAAAAATCTTTCTTCCGACCTTCTGAAAAAAGAAGAAGCCAAACTGTTTTTAAACCACATTGACAAGAATGATCTGGTTGTGATTCTTGACGAGAAAGGAAAGCAGTTTACCAGCCGTGAATTTTCTCAAAAAATTGATACCTGGATGAATTCTTCTGTTAAGAAAGTACATATTCTCATTGGAGGTGCATATGGATTTTCAGAAGAGATGTACAGCAGAGCCAATGAAAAAATGTCCCTTTCAAAAATGACATTTACCCATCAGATGATTCGTCTTTTTATTGTAGAACAGCTTTACAGAGCTGACCAGATTTTGCAGGGAAAACCTTATCATAATGACTAGAAATCTTTCTTATAAAATAAAAAAAACAGTCTCAAAATAATAGAGACTGTTTTTTATTCTTTAATAAAGTAATGTTCTAAACTCCGGCTTTTACATGGATTTGTCTCTTGGCTTCTCCTACCACAAAAGCAACAGAATTGGCAATATTAAAGCTACGGATTAATCTGGACATGGGAATGGTCAGATGGTTTTCAAAAAGACCTAAAACATCCTGACTCAGGCCTACACTTTCTTTCCCAAATACCAACCAATCACCATCCTGAAAATCATTTTCCAGATAGGATTTTTCAGCATGAGAACTCATTAAGAAAACCCTTGATAAATCCGGGATATTCTTCATCCATTCTTCAACATTGGCATACTCGGTAACATCCAGGTGCACCCAATAATCCAAGCCGGAACGTTTAAGATTTTTATCATTAATGATAAATCCAAAAGGGTGAATTAAGTGTAACTTACTTTCCGTTCCTACGCATAATCTTCCGATATTACCCGTATTATTGGGTATTTCAGGTTCTACAAGAACAATATTCAACATCAGTACAATTCTCTTTATTGTTTATATAAACACATGATCTGTTTGATAAAACAGGATTTTTTATCTATTATAAATGATAATGATTTCCATCCTTTACTTATAGATAGCAAGCAGATTCATCCTATTTTTTGACACATTGAGCATAATATTCAGCCAAAATAGCCTTTTCATAGCCTAATGCCACTGCTTTATCAAGGTTTCCACAAGCTTCTTTAGTTTTAGCCGTATCAAATAATATCAATGCTTTGGTCACATAAGATTGTGCAAACTTCGGGTCAATAGAAACGGCTTTATTAGCATCCGTAAGGGCTTCTTTGTATTTTTTCATTTTTAAATATACATCTGCCCGTCCATTGTATAATAGTGATTCCGGTTTTTCAGCAATAAGCTGGTTGTAATCTTTCAAAGCGCCTTCAAGATCCCCGCTGTTCTTTTTCAGATTAGCCAATCCTGTTTTTGCAAAAATATTATCCGGAGCAAAAGTCAGAATCTGATTAAGATCTTTGATCGCCAGATCTTTTTTCCCCTGGGTGTCATAGATTTTGGAACGGGTAAGGTAGAATTCAGGGTTTTTATCATCTACCTGCAGCCCTTTGTCAATATACTCCAGAGCCTTTACTTTATTGCCTTTCTGGCTGTGTAATGAGGCAAGATTGGCATATACTGAAGCAGAAAGAGGATTAGCCTTTAACGCCGACTCGTAAGATTTAAAAGCTAGCGTAGCCTTTCCCAGCCTTCTTTGAGCTGTTCCCAGATTATTATAATATTCTGATTGAAATCTTGGGATTTGTTCTTTTTCTACCAGCTTTACATATTGTTCTTCAGCACATTTATAATCTGCCTTTTTAAAGCAGTCTTCAGCCAGGTTTTTATCCTGAGCAGAGAAGTTAAATGAAAGTCCTGTAAAAGCTAAGAGTAAAAAAGTTCTTTTCATGGTGTTATGTTTTGTTTGTTGATCACTTTTTGCGCGAGTGCACCAAATATCACTCCCACTAAAGAACCAGCAAACGCTCCCACCAACACATCAATAGGGAAATGCACTCCTAAATAAATCCGGCTGTAAGAAACAACTATAGCCCATATTAAAATAGCATATGGAAACCATTTCACCTTCTTTCTTAATAAAATCCCTAAAAAAGCTGCCAGAAAAAAAGTATTGGAAGCATGTGCAGAATAAAATCCGTACTGTCCGCCACATTTTACGATTCTCATAAAAGGTTCTAAAGAAGGATCATGGCATGGCCTTAATCTTGCCACACCATATTTGAAAACATTGGCCAACTGATCAGAAACCGTTGCACCCAGTGCTAAAAATATAAGGATAAAAACTAAAGATCTTAGTTTAAAATTTTTGTATAAAAAGTACAGAAATATAATATAAAGAGGAACCCAGATCCATGTACTGGAGATCAACATCCATAGTTGATCAAAGGCAGGATCTCCTAAATTATTAAGGTATAAGAATACCTTTTTATCTTCCAGAATAATTTCCTCCATACCTTATCTGCTTACAGGCCCTTCATAAGTCTCATCTTCCGAAGGTTTCGGTTTTGGAGGTTCGTTGGATGCAGTAGGTTCTGTTAATATATCTTTCTTGATATCATTGATCGGGTTGAAATCTTTAGCTGCATCTTTTACCTTTTCGATTTCACGTTTGATTTCTGAAACAGGGTTATCCGTTTCTTTCATGATTTCCGTTTTGATATCTTCTACGGCTCCACGCATTTTTCTAACGCCTGCACCTAGGTCACGCGCAATCTGAGGCAGTTTATCCGGTCCGAATAATACAACGATTGCAATGGCAATGAGTGCCATTTCTCCAATGCTTAATTCCATGCTGTAAAATTACGAAAGATTATACATTTATTTGACGTAAACTAAAAATTTTAAACAAATTTTAAGATTTACTCAATGGAAAGCTGAAAGTTTAAAATGAAAGCAACATATACAATAGGTGTTGGCTGCTGATTTTTATTGTTTCCAATTTTCACCTGTACTTTTCTTATCTCTAAATTTCATGGTGTAAGTTTTATCTTTCTCATTGTCTCCTACTTATCATTTTGAAACAATCATCAATTATTAACAAACAATTAATTCAAAACTTTGAGAATAATATAACATTTCATTATATTTACTACACACAACAAAACAAAATTTACTATGAAAAAATTAGTTACTACTTTCAAAGTTTTAGCCATATTTTCAGTATTGGTGCTTAACAGTTGCCGTGATGAAAATAACGAAACGGCCCAACAGGAAACTGTTCAGGCTAAAGTATCTACTGCTGACCTAAAGAAAGAAACAACTTCCGCTTCACCTATTGTTCCTGAAACCGTACAGACCCAGCTGAATGAATCACAAAAAAATATTGAGAAGTATTTGAAAAGTGATTTACAGATCGCCGGAGTGAATGTAATCGGTAAAATTTCTACGCTAAAAGGTATTGAGATTTCTCAAAATCTTGTAGCCGATAAAGATCAGTTTATCGCGATGGGAAATATTATGGATCAATCTTCTGTAAAAATTGGTAAAATCAGTGATTTATACACAGGAGATGATTTAATTCTTGCTCAAAAAGGATTGAAGGAAACCGTGATGGAAGAAATCAAACCCGGTACCAATGTCATGGAAGTAACCTGGAATGGCAAAGCTGGAAAATTCACAACATTATGTTTTTATAATGACTCAGGGATTATCTGGGATAATGTTTTTGGCGGACTAGTAATGATGGATACCCGAGGAAACTCGGAAACATCTGATATGGGACAAGCCGCTGCTAAAGTAACTTCTAAATGGTACAAGGAATGGTGGACTGCCAACTGGCTTTGGGGATCTAAAAGAGGGGAAGCCGGATATCAGATCACCATTTATTATACGGGTTCAAGCGTTTCCAATGCGGACGTGAATGACTGGGGAAATATTAGTTTAGGAAAAGCAAAAAGCGAAAGTAAAATTCTTAGAAGAACGGGAGCTTACGGGCAGTGTCAATATGCACTGGGACTGTGTACGCCGACCGGTTCTTTAAGCTTTAATGCAAGTAAGTTCTCAGTATCATTTTCAGGGCTGGGAAGCAATATTGTAGCGAATGGCACAAAATCACTTTACCCATAATTTTCAATAGAATTCAAATTATTAAAAAACCAAAGGAAGCCAGCAGGCTTCCTTTGGTTTTTGTTGTTTTGAAAAATGCCTGGAAATATCATTTCTCTATTTTCTGTTTTAATTGCTCAACTGCATTTTCTTTCAGTCCAAAAGTCTCTCTCAACATTTGGTATAATTGCTCGTTGTTTTCTATCATAACCGTTTCTTTTTCTCCGGTTCCCCATCGTATATTTAATGTATTACCCGTAAAGGTGTAACGTGCTTTCTCATCTACTTTTGAGAGAACAAGATTCTTTTTAAAATTAGATTCAGGATAGGTAGAAAGATACCAATTGGAAATCTCCAGATCAACAGGTTCTACCTTCTCCAGAGCAAACCGATAAACCGGCAGCCATTTTTCTTTCCATGCCCATAATACATATATTCCATTCTTATGTGAAATCTTAAACAAGCCATTGGGTGTTTGCTGGGGTTCTTCGTCATTTAAAACTAAGGGAGTGGTCAACGTTACTGTTCCAAAACCACAGTCTACAAGATATTTCTGTCCATCCTTATCACAAATCAGCAATAGATGACTTTTTGCAGCAATACTGTCTTCTTCCCTTTTCCAAACGACCCTCCCTAATTGTAGTTCTACTTTAAATCCTAAGAATTTCAGGACTTCACTCAAAAGCAGATTTTGTTCATAGCAATATCCCCCTCTGGAGGCTATAATTAATTTACTAAAAATATCATCAGGATGCAGAGACGGAACTACTCCGGTATAAGAATCTATGTTTTCAAAAGAGATATATTTAGGATGTAACTGATGAATTTTCTTTAATACAGACAGATCATTACCTACCTCTCCTGAGTAATGAATTCTCTCCAAATATTTTTCCAGTTTTGACTGATTCATAATTGTAAATTTATAGTATTAATCTTTATTTATATTATTTCTTTCTGACATCCATCGGTCAACCGACAGCTTCCCTCCTCCTTCAATACACAAAGTTATAACAATCCCAATAGCAAGAATATCAAATTGACAACCTTCTCCTTTCTGATTTCCAAACCAATTCATAAAAAAGCCGTTTTCGAGGTGAGAGGTAAACATAATTCCCGTTAACAATCCGATAAATGCTAAAGCCCAGAATCTGGTTCCCCAACCCAACAGCAGAAAGATTGAGCCTAGAAACTCTACCAGAATTACAGTAAAGGCAATCACAAATGGAAGATGCAGATTTTCCGTGAAAAGCCCCATCGTTTTGTTCAACCCCATTCCGCCAAACCAACCAAAAGTTTTTTGCAGTCCATGTGGCATAAAAACCATACCCATAGTCCATCGGAGCAGAGTTCCTGTCCATGTGTTATTTGTTTTAAAAATAAAATTTTTCATAATGATTATTTTTTTTAATGTGTTCCTAACGGAATAGCCTGCAAGCAACAAATACCCCAAAGTTTTCTTTACTTTCTTTAAGAGGGCCATAACGATCCCAGTTTGCTCCTATTCCAAAGGTGACTAGCTTATAGCTTGCCCCTACTCTTAACATCAGATAGCTTCGGGCATGTCCCCCATCTTTTATGGTCTCGGAATATAATATCTGGACACGGGAATACCCCTGCCAGTTTGCGTTGATCCTGGGCTTATATTCCAATAAGATAAAACCTTCAGCAATACTGTTTTTAGAAAAACCTATAAACCTTGGATTAACGGTCAACAGAAGATCTTTATAACTGATTGAATATAAAAACCCGGCTGTGGGTCTCAATCCGGTTGTAGGAGTATAGTGCGTTCCCCCAACAAAACGGATGTTTTTAATCAATTCAAAAGTTAAATTGGCCTGAATCATCGCATCTTTTGATTGATCTTCTGACCATTTCGAAGAAATATTGGCAACACTGAAAAACCCGAGTCGTTTACTATCCTGAAACCTTTTATTGACCGTCATCTGCGAGGCAAATCCACGGTTTCCCGTTAAAGCTTCAAATATAACAGGAGGATTATCTATAGCAATATTATTTTGAGAAAAGCAGAGTATGGACCCTAATCCAGATATAAAAAACAGCATTGATTTCATAGTTTTAACCTTCGATATGTATCTTCAAAATTCTGAAATACAACAAAGCAAAGGTTAGAACTTATACACCCATTACTAGGACAAATCAATCCCTTTTCGATAGTCTGATGGACTAATGCCTGTATGCTTTTTGAAAAATCTGGAAAAATATGACATATCCTCAACTCCTAAGGTAAAAGCAACTTCTGAAACGGTATAATGAGGTAAGGAAAGTAATGCTTTAGCTTCCATCAGGAGAGCTTCATTTATAATTTCAGAAGCTGTCTTTCCGGTAACTTTTTTGATTGATTTGTTCAGGTGGTTAGGTGAAATATGAAGTAAATCTGCATATTCTTTTACAGAATGTGTATTTTGAATGTGTGAAGTTATCAGTTTTCGAAAACGAAGCGTAACGGTTTCATTGACTGATAGGTTTTGTTTAGGAAGTTTTTCAATAAAATACCGGATTTCGCCCAATAAAGTAAAGAGGTAAAGCCTGAGCAATTCCAGATTCCCATCTGTCTCATAAAAGTGCTCCATCTGGCTAAGGACAAGGTTGATCCTTTTCTGAGATCCATTGTCAAGATAAAGTGTCGGATTATTCCTTATCTCCATATGATTCAAAATATCCTGAAGGTATTTCAAACCCGGGCCTTCAGCAATAAAATCATTGGAAAAATGGCAATAAAACCCCTCAATATCAGGCTCATTATTAAGAAATGTTCTGATTTTATAAGGTGGCAGAAGAATAATCATATTCTTTTCTACGGCAAATACATCTGAACATACCATTTTTTCAAGAGATCCTTTTGTTATAAACACGAAATCATTGACGGTTTTCCGATGGGGTTGAGATGGGGTCTTTGCATCTTTGAGTATCTGAAGAGGTTCTATAAAGAAATCATTTAAACCTTTTTTTGCCATGCTTTTTCCTGCCCAGTTCAGATTAAGAATTGGATTAAATTCATCCGGTTTATATTGAGGAATACGATTCATAGCAATGGATCTCGCGAAAATATTATCAGCAATTTACACAAATATCTAACATCATGTATCAAGAAAAAATAAGGTTAAGATATTCCCTATCTTAACCTTATCTATTTCTCTTTTCTGTTTTCTACAGTTGTTTGATATTATCTTTTTTTCTATTAAATGCAGAATAAGTAACAATTACACTCACCGCCATTAAAATAAATGCCAGAAAGAACGGCGCTCCCGAAAACTTGAACGGTGCTTCGTCGTGCGTGAAAAAGTAAAACAAATTCGTCATCATCGGAGGACCAATAATTGAAGTTGCACTCATTAAACTCGTTAATGCTCCCTGAAGCTCTCCCTGTTCATTGGAAGGAACACTTTTCGTAATTACAGACTGCAATGCCGGTCCGCAAATTCCTCCTAAACAGTATGGAATTAAAAAGACAAACATCATCCATCCTTCGGAGGCAAAAGCAAACAGCAACATCCCAACAGCATAAAAAGCCAATCCATAATAAATACTTTTTTGCTCTCCTAATCTTGGAGTCGTCCATCTGATAAGGCCACCTTGTACCAATCCTACCAATAAGCCCACTACTCCCAGTGAAATCCCTACCATTCTTTCCGTCCAGTTGAATTTGTACATGGTAAAGAAGCTCCAGTTACTCTGAACGGCATGACCTGCGATATAGATTAAAATGAGTGAAACAATTAATCCTGAAATCTCCGGATGCTTTCCTAAAAACTTGAATGATCCGATAGGGTTTGCGCGCTTCCAGTCAAATTCTCTTCTTTTATCTTTATCCAAACTTTCAGGAAGAATGAAATACCCATAAAGAAAATTAAGTAAGCATAGTCCTGCTGCTGCATAGAAAGGAACCCGGGCACCATAATGCCCCAATACTCCTCCAAGTACCGGACCAATAATAAATCCAAGCCCAAAAGCAGCTCCTATCAATCCAAAGTTTTTTGCCCTGTCCTCATCCGTGGAGATATCTGCAATATAGGCACTGGCCGTCGTCACACTCGCTCCTGTAATCCCAGCAATAATCCTCCCCAAAAACAACCACCAGATCGTAGGTGCCAACGCCAGGAAAATATAATCTACTGCAAACCCGAAAAGGGAAATCAAAATAACAGGTCTTCGTCCGTACTTATCACTCAGGTTTCCTACCAGAGGAGAAAATATAAATTGTGTAAATGCATAAGCAAACCCAAGCCAGCCTCCATATTTGGCAGCTTCACTGATATCAGCATGAATTAATTCTTCAATTAATTTAGGAACAACAGGAATGATGATTCCCCATCCCGTAATATCAATCAGTAAAGTGATAAATATAAAGCCAATGGCTGCTTTTTTCTTTGAATTTTCCATGATGGTGCAAAAATAATGAAATAGGAAAAAATAATGATTCTAAATTGCATTATTTTTAAGAAGTACACCAATGAGTAAAAGAATTATATTAAAAAATTCTCTGTTTTTATATTATTTCAAACACTCAAAAAAAAGAAAATTTAAAGATTACCTACTCATAAAATAAAAAGACCTGATTTCAAACAAATATGAAGCAGGTCTTTTTTAGTATTAAAATTTAAATACATCTAATTACTGTAAAGTTTTGTAGTGATCATCCGGTTGGTTATGATACATTTGATGAGACAACTCTTCTTCAATGTAACTTTCACCCCATTACTATACTGATAAGCTGTAATATTACCATTAAGGGTCGATCTCACCCCACGACGATAATAAGTTGTTTGTGTTATTGATGGGGCATCATAAGTAGACGAAGTCGCATTGGCAATATCTGTAAATGTTATATTATCAACAGAGCTCTGCCACTGATAGCCTGCCACTCCCGTCACCTGGGCAGCAGCAGTTTCTGTAAAAGCTGCAGGATCACTGTTGATATCCAAACAAACAGTTTGATCAGCAGCAATGGTTCCGGGATTATTGACGGAATTTACAAAAAGTCGCCCTATAGTAGATGTTGCCTGAAATGAACATGTATAGAAACTGGATTTAGCGACCACTCTATACTGGTTATTATTAAAGCCTACAGGAATGTTGTTGATATTGAGTGTTGAGCTGGTTACATTGCTATAATTAGCATTATTTGATAGATCTGTCCATGTACTACCATTCAGCACCTGCCACTGATACGTAATATTTTCCGGAGTTTCATCCGTAGGAGTATTATTAATAACAGCTGTCATCGTTGTAGCTCCTCCTACAGAAACGGTTCTGTCAGATGGTTGAGACAAATAAGTCATAGGATCAATATAATACTCTGAAAGAATATTATAAATTCTTGAATCATTAAACGTAAAACCTATTCCAATATCTGAATAGCTCAAACGAACTTCATCCCATGCTGCTGTAGGAATCACTTTTATGATTTTTCGAGGCTCACTGGTTCCGAAATCGAAGAAAAAATGTCCTCCTACAGGAGTTGTGTAGACCTGTACTCCATTATTATAAAAAACAAAGTTTGTAGAGTTAATGCTTGCATTGAAATTAAATCCTTCAGAAGCAAAATCAAAATAGACCGGTTTGTTGGCGGGAAAATCAGTCCCTGTTGTTCCTACTCCGATGTATGTGGCACCACAAAAACCAATTCCTGTACCTGGCCTCATCAATCCATATGAATTCACATCTGTATCAGTCATATTCTGAGGATTGGATGCTGTAACACCAAGCCTCGCGCAAGGTGGAAATAGTACAAAAGCGGTAGCATTCTGTGATGAAGTGTTTGTATCCAGCAATCTACCACATCCTCCCATTGGCAGAGAAACCATTTCCTGAGATATCATCTTGTTTGATATAAAAAGACACAATGCTATAAGTATATAGCCTGATATTGCATTTGTTTTCATCATTGATAATTTTAAGCAGTTAATTATGTATGAACTAATATTCATCCTTAGAGAAGGATGATGGTCATGGCGTTATGTCACCTAAAATTATTTAATCACAAATACAATATTAACAAAAGAACATGCTGTAGCCGTTCCCACCACATCATAGCGAAGTATCCCATTGGCATCAATACTCATATTCCTCAACACATTTGCATCAAAATCTGTTACATAATAGTACAAATCAGAAGCATTTACAAAAAAAGGAATAGCATTCGGTGCGCCTGTACTTGAAACTTTTGGAGCGGAAAATTGCGCCTTATACATTTGATATAAATCAAGAGTTCTTCCTGTACCCGTAGTTGAAGTATCAATGCTGATAGAAGGCATATAGAAAAACTTCACAATGTTTCCACTGATCGGAATCCAATTGGGGCTGCCCGGTGTTCCTATATTCTGAGTTAATGCCTGTCTTTTAAGATCATACACCAGCAATCCATTTGCAGGAGTAGGGATTGTTGACAGATCAGAAATTCTGGGAATCAATACACCTTTATTGGTGCCGGTTACATCTAATGCAGAACTTTTATCAGGATTAGGAGTAGCAATCCCTATCTGCGCACTCATAGAGCTAACGACACAGAATGCCGCAGCAGCGAATAATTTTTTAAATTTCATTTTTGTATTGTTTTTTATAAATGTAAAATAATTTATCACATAACTGCTGTTTTTTTTGTTTTTTTTTAACCAAAAACAGACATTCACAAACAATTAAAGAAAAAGCTTTATTATAGTACAATTCCATGAAATTTTTAATCTCTTACAATTGACTTATTAAAGGAAAATCCTCCTATATATAAAAAATAGTCAGTTAGCTCCTCCTAAATATCGCTACTAAACGTTCAAAATGACAGTTCTTCATTTATTTTATTAAGAAAAAAGAATCAATCTGGAAGGAATTGAAATAAGCTTAGAAAAAATCCTAAAAACAAAAAAGCCTTTCTTTCGAAAGGCTTTACTAATTTATTGTAGTTTGTCTTACTTTGAAGAAATTACTTCTTTGTTAGAAGTAGTCTTTCCGTGTACCTCTTCTTCTTTTCCTTTTCTAAGAAAGTCATAAGCAATTGCCGATGCAATAAAGATAGATGAGTATGTACCGAATCCGATACCAATTAACATAGCAAACATAAATCCTCTAAGGTTATCACCACCAAAGATGAAAATCGCAAGGATCACCAGGATTGTGGTAAATGAGGTGTTGAATGTTCTACCCAGCGTGCTTGAAATAGAGTCATCAAATAATCCAGCTAATGTTAATGATTTTTTCTCTCTCAGGTATTCTCTGATTCTGTCAAAGATAATTACCGTATCATTAATAGAGTATCCTAATACAGTCAGGATTGCTGCAATGAAATCCTGATTGATTTCCATATTGAACGGCATATACTTGTGAAGTAATGAATACGTTCCCAAAATAATAACCGCATCATGGAACAATGCTGCTACAGCACCTAAAGAGAACTGCCATTTTCTAAATCTGAATAAGATGTATAAGAAAATACCTCCTAAAGCAGCAACTACAGCAAGAATACCGTGTGTCTGAATATCGTCGGCAACTGTAGGACCTACTTTTTCAGAAGAGATAATTCCCGCGTGATCCTTATCTGCAGATTTGAAATCATTTAAGGTAATGTTAGCCGGAAGATCTCCTTTTAATCCTTCATATAATTTTTGTTCAATAGTCTGGTCAGCTTTTAAAGACTCATCTTCAATAAGATAATCCGTAGAAATTTTCAGCTGATTTGCATTTCCAAATGTCTTAGCTTCTACAGAAGAGTTTTTACCATCCTCAGTTTTGAATAATTTTACTAATTTTTCTTCAACATCATTAGCATTTACCGGTTTATCAAATCTTACAACATAGTTTCTACCTCCTGTAAAGTCGATTCCATATTTGAAACCGTGTGTAACCATAGAGAAGATACAGATCACTGTTAAAACAGCTGAAATAATGTATGCATATTTTCTCTTCCCGATGAAGTCGATCCAGGTATTTCTGAATAAGTTTTTCGTAGGTGGAGTCCATACAGAAAGGTGCTTACCTTTGTTAAGTCTGCTGAAAATCATTACTCTTGAAAGCAATACAGACGTAAACAATGTCATGATAATACCAATCATCAATGTTAGAGCAAATCCTTTGATAGGTCCTGTTCCGAAGAAGAACAATACTACTGCAGTCAATAACGTCGTTGAGTGACCATCGATAATCGCACTTAATGCATGTTTGAAACCGTCTTTATAGGCTTCTAAGATACTTTTACCTGCAAATAATTCCTCTTTCGTTCTTTCATAAATAATTACGTTCGTATCTACCGCCATTGCCATCGTTAATACGATACCCGCAATACCAGGAAGTGTAAGCGTAAAGTCTCCGGAATCCATAATTCCGAAAATATAGAATAAGTTAATAATCATTGCAATTACAGCGTATACACCGGCACCACCGTAATAGAAAATGATATAAACAATGATAATCAGGAAAGCAATAGCAAATGAAATCATACCAGCATTGATAGACTCCTGTCCTAATGACGGCCCAACCTGAGTAGCCTGAACCACTTTTGCACCTGCAGGTAATTTACCAGCACCTAAAACGTCAACCAATTCTTTAGCTTCTTCCTGAGAGAAGTTACCTGAAATTTGCGTTCTCCCATTTGGAATAGCATTTACAACATTTGGTGCAGTATATACTCTACCGTCAAGAGTTACCGCAACCGGCTTCCCTACATTTTTCTCAGTTAAAGTTTTCCATTCTTTAGCACCTTTAGAATCCATTTGCATGTCTACTACTACTCTTCCAAGTTCGTCATAGCTAATGTTTGCAGATTCTACAGCACCGTCTACCGGAGCTTTTTGATTGATGTTACTTCTAATTGCATACAGTACCAAAGCATCAGGGCTTGTAGCCTCTGGCTTGTACCCCCACATGAACTGTGTATATTTAATGTTTGCCGGACGTAGTGCCTGACCTACCTTGCTGTTTAAAATTTTATTAACCGCTGCTGTGTCGGATAATTTCACATTAGCAACACCATTACTTCTTAATTTGTCAAGTTGTAAAAGGTTCATGAAGTTTACATTCTTTGTAACCCCCATAGAGTCTCCTTTTGCAGCAACCATAGTTGTCAAAGTCTGGAAATAAGGCCCAACTTCAGGAACCTGCTGTACTTCCCAGAATTGAAGTTTTGCAGAAGTCTGAAGCATCTTCTTTACTTTATCAATATCTTTCATACCAGGCATCTCTACCGAGATTCTAGCTGTACCAGGTACTCTTTGAACGTTGGGCTGGATTGCTCCCAGCTTATCAATTCTCGTTCTGATTACCTCGAAAGCTGTTCCCACAGAAAGATCAATTCTTCTTTTAACAATACTTTTAACTTGTTCGTCAGTAGTATTGTACTTGATTTCAGATAAATTGGTGTTCCCGAAAAGTTCCGGATCTGCAAGCTTAAGGTTTGTTCCTTTTGCTTTGTTTATTACATCGAACTGCTCAAAGAAGTTGTCGATATAAGATTTTGTTGAGTTTTTCTGAGCTTCATCAGTTTTGTTTAAAGCCTCAATAAGAATAGGATTGGTAGAATAATTTGTTAAATCATTTACCAGGTCTCTTTGGTTGATTTCCAAAAGAACGTTGATCCCGCCTTTTAAGTCAAGACCCAATTTCATCTCCTTGTCTTTAGCTTTTGAATAATAAAGCTTTGTATACCCAAGATTAAGAGTATCTTCCTTGATCCGTTTGATCTCTTTCTCGTTTCCTTTCGCAGCTTCGATCTGCGATTCAATTTTGCTGGCGTACCAGGTTGGTAATAGCTCGTTTAAGCAAATCAACCCGAGGACAATAGCAACAATTGTAATAAGTCCTTTTCCTTGCATTTTGTTATAACTACGTTAAATTAAGTCGGCAAATATAATGATTTTCTTGTATTTTATGAATTTTTAACAACAGAAATGGTTTATTTTCAGAGATATTGACATCCTGACCTCTATTTAAGATTTAACAATTTTTTCATGGTATCTTAATAAATTTTTCAATTTTTGATTGGTATAAAATTTTCATTCTTATATCAACGCACTAAATATCAAAATATTATGAAAAATCTATTTTTTACATTAAGTATTTTTTCTTCCCTAATCGTTAATGCACAGAGCATTAATTTGGAAGAATTTGCCTCGGGATTAACCAGTCCCGTTGAGATCACGAACGCCAACGACAGCCGATTATTTGTCGTACAACAGAATGGAATTATAAAAATTATACAACCTAATGGAAGCATCAACAGTACAAATTTTCTTAACATTAGCTCAAAGATCGTTTTTGGAGGTGAAAGAGGTCTTTTAGGATTGGCATTCCACCCTCAATACTCAACCAATGGGTATTTTTTTGTGTATTATAACAACCCGGCAGGGAATGTGATCGTGGCAAGGTATACCGTAAGTTCTACAGATTCAAACGTTGCGGATGCTAATTCTGAAAAGATTCTTTTGAACATTCCCAAACCCTTTGATAATCACAACGGAGGCAGCATTCATTTTGCTCCGGATGGAAAATTATGGATTATTACCGGAGACGGAGGCAGTGGTGGAGATCCCAATAATAACGCTCAAAACAAAAATGCTTTTCTCGGTAAAATGCTGAGAATTGATGTAGATGCTACTGGCCCTTATAACATTCCTTCTGATAATCCTTTTGCAGGAGCCGGTGTTGATGGACTGGACGAAATCTGGGCTTATGGTCTGAGAAATGCATGGAAATTTTCATTTGACCTTACTACCGGAAATGCATGGATTGCAGATGTAGGACAAGGTGCTATTGAAGAAATTAATAAAATGCCTATCACACAGGCCGGCCTTAACTATGGGTGGCGCTGCTATGAAGGAAACACGGCTTACAATACTGCAGGATGCCCTGCACAGGCTACAATGACATTTCCGGTTGCTGTTTATGACCATTCCGGCAATAAATGCTCTATTACAGGAGGGTATGTATATCGGGGCTCTCTGTATCCTTCACTTCAGGGAAAATATTTCTTTGCAGACTACTGCTCTACTCAAATAGGAATATTAGATTCCAATAATGCCATCACATGGACTTCCCCTTATAGTGGAAACAATTTTTCAACGTTTGGGCAGGATTATCAAAAAGAGCTGTACGTGGCAGCTGTCAATAGCGGAAAGATTTTTAAAATTACTACAGGAACTTTAAGCACTCAGGAAAATAATACTTTAGGAAAAATAAGCATTTATCCTAATCCTGCAAGTAAAGAAATTTTTATTAAAGGAATAAAAGATAAAAATACAACTGTTGAAATCATCAGCGCAGAGGGTCGTAAAGTAATGGAAACAAAAGGCAGTATGAAAAGTATTGATATTTCACAGATTCCTGCCGGGGTTTATTTCATTAATTTGAAATCGGGAGATCTCAAATCATACAGTCAAAAATTGATTATAAAATAATCTGTTTGAAGCTGATAATTTTAGATTAAAATAAAAGCGGATCAAATGATGATCCGCTTTTATTTTTATATTGTCATAGAGAAAATCCTCGTTTCCGGTTTATTTCTCATCATTCTCAGGTCAAAAACCATTGCTACATTTCTTGTAAAGGCTCTTCCTGCTTCTGTAATTTTAATTTCATGACCATTGATTTCTACCAATCCGTCATTTTCCATCTCTTCCAACATCTCAAGAGCATTCTGAAGCTCAGGGAAAGAGGTATTGCTGGTAAAGGTCGTCTCAAGTTGACACATCAGATTCAGAATATGTCTTCTGACAATAAGATCTTCAGTATTTAAAACATGTCCTTTAACCACAGGAATTTCACCTTCTTCAACCATTTTCTGATAATCTTCCACCGTCTTCACATTCTGGGCAAAAGCATACCATGAGTCTGAAATTGCAGACATTCCCAGCCCTACCATCAACTGTGTATTACTGGAGGTATATCCCATGAAGTTTCTATGTAACTTTTTATGCATTAAAGATTGATACAGGTCATCATGTTCAAGAGAAAAGTGATCCATTCCTACTTCGATATATCCCAGATCCTGAAGAAGCTTTTTACCATCTTCATATAAACGACGTTTTTCTTCTCCACTTGGCAAATCATTTTCATCAAAACCTCTTTGCCCAACACCCTTCACCCATGGAACGTGAGCATAAGAATAGAATGCAAGCCTATCCGGCTTCAATTCCATTGTTTTTCTGATCGTATGTTCCATCGCCTCCCAATTCTGGTGAGGTAAACCAAAAACCAAATCATGACTGATTCCTCTGTACCCTATTTCCTTAGCCCATTCCGTCACATTTTTCACATTCTCAAAAGGCTGGATTCGGTTGATCGCTTTCTGTACTTTAGGGTCATAATCCTGAACGCCAAAGCTTACTCTCCTAAAACCCAAATCATATAATGTCTGAAGATGCTCTTTAGTTGTATTATTCGGATGTCCCTCGAAAGAAAACTCGGGGTGCTCAGCAATATCTACGGTTGAGAAAATACCTTCAAGCAATGTTCTTAAATTCTCAGGAGAGAAGAAAGTGGGAGTTCCCCCTCCTAAGTGAAGTTCTTTTAGCTTCGGTCTTTCATTGAAAAGTTCCAGATACAGTTTCCATTCTTTCAAGACACTTTCCAGATAAGGAATTTCAACGCTATGCTGTTTTGTAATACGTTTATGACATGCACAGAACGTACACAATGCCTCACAAAAAGGTAAATGGATATAAATAGAAATCCCCTCTGCTGCATTCGTCTCATGAAAAGACCTGATTACACTTTCCTTCCATCCTTCCGGAGAAAATGTTGATTCATCCCAATATGGAACGGTAGGATAAGAGGTGTAACGTGGCCCTGGGATATTATATTTATCTATTAGAGAGTTCATTTGAAAAATTAAAGTTTTATCGACTGACGAAATGTAACATCATACGATTTCGTCCTGCAAAATTAACCATTAGTTATGAATTTCAGTCTATGAATTATATTAGGTTCTATTTTATAATGAATCTAAATACGCAGTATCAACACATTCAGCAAATAATGATAAATTCTATTCTTTATATTTAAAATTTTAATTTCAATACCACTACTCTATTATTTCCTGCTGCGACGATGCTGTTTTCATTCACCCATTGCGCAACGAAAAGTCCTTTTTCATCAGAAATCTTCTTCCAGGTTTTCCCAAAATCCGAAGAATAGCTGATATGGCGGTCTCCTACTGCAATCATTTCTTTTCCTTTAGACCCCGGCTTAATTTTCACACAGGTGCTATATCCTGCATTTTGTCCCGAAGCCTGAATCTGCCAGGTTTTTCCACCATCATGAGTTGTAGCAATATTATTAATATTGGCATCCTGCTTAGTATAATCTCCTCCTACAGCAACCCCAAACTGATCATTATAAAAATCTATAGAGTACATTCCCTGAGAAGATTCTCCCTGAACAAATGGAGTGGTAAAAACCTCAAATTCATTATTTTTGAAATTCAGCCTCAGAATCCTTGATGCTTTTCCTCCGGTAGCAATCCACATATAATTTTTAGTTGACGAAATATTCGTATTACTTGCAGCAAAAGCAGCTTCTCCGGGATTTAAGGTTATATTGTTTTTGAACATTTCCCATTTTCCACATTTGTATGTAGCCAACTTCAATATATTATCTTTATCAGCATCACTGAACGTATACGCAAGCTGACCATTCACAAAATGCAAAGCGTCATAAAATGCCGTTTTTGCTGTATCTGTAAAAACAATCTCTGATTTTAAATCTTTTTTATCAATTTTAAAAAAGCGAGCAGGGCTTTCAATATTGATGGCATAAAATGAGGTTTTATCCTGTCCTAAGGTTCTGAACTGAAGTTTCTCTTCTGACAATTTAATCTGTTTTTGATCCTTCGAATCTTTTAAATCAATAAATCCAAATTTGGAATCAGTACCACTATACCAGACTTTATGATCATACAGTTCCAATGCCCTGATGCTTATTTTATCACTCAAAATAGTTTCAACACTTTCTATCTGTTGAGAAAATGCATAAATCCCTGCAGCCAGGAATACAATAGAGAATATTTTTTTCATATGATTTTAAAATAAAAAAAACCGCCGAAGCGGTTTATATGATTAATTTTCATCCTGATATTTCTCAGGATTATTCAATTTACTATTTCTTTTTCCGTAAGCAAAATATACTACGCCGCCTAATAATAACCATGCCCCTGAAAGTTCTTTTGCATGATCACTTAAGTTATATATTAAGTATAGATTGATAATCACACCCAATGCCACTACTAATTTATAGGCAGGCACTTTAAAAGGTCTGATCAAAGTAGGTTCTTTCTTTCTCATTACCCAAACGGCAATACAAACCAATGTAAACGCAAACAAAGTTCCAAAGCTCGTCATATCTGCCAATGTTGAGATTGGGGTTAATGCTGCAATAAGAGCCACAACGATTCCTAAAAGAATGATTCCTTTATATGGAGTTCTCGTTTTCGGATGAAGTTCTCCGAAAAATTTAGGAATTAACCCATCTTTTGCCATGCCGATAAAAATTCTGGATTGTCCCATCATCATTACCATAACCACAGATATCAATCCTACGGTAGCTGCAATAGTCACCACATTACTTGCCCAATGTTTACCTGCAATTTCAAAAGCATAGGCTACAGGAGCTTTAATCGCATCAGGATATTTTCCTTCCGGATTAAAGTCTGTATAATGCATCATCCCCGTCAATACAAGAGATACACAAATGTATAAAGCGGTACAGATTAATAACGAAGCAATGATCGCAAAAGGCACATCCTTTTTAGGATTGATGGCCTCACCAGCCTGTGTAGAAACAGCATCAAAACCAATATAAGCAAAGAAAATTGCTGCTGCACCGGAAATAATTCCCTGAATACCATAAGCAGAAACCATATCTCCTTCAGAATTTTTAATTTTTACCTGATCAGGAATAAAAGGTTTCCAGTTCTTAACTCCGTCAACTGCATTATAAAGATCTGTATTAGAGAATATAATATAAACACCTGCTATAATTACAAAAATAACCGCAGAAGTTTTCATTAAAACAATCAGGTTATTAGCACCAGCCGCTTCTTTCGTTCCCTTTACCAATAACGCTGTAATTAATAAAACAAGAATAAATGCAGGAAGGTTCATTGAAAAACCTGTTCCCGTATAACTTGCGGGATCTGAAGTAAGATACGCAGGTAAATGAATATTAAAAATTTTCAAAAACTTGTTAAAATATCCGGACCAACTCACCGAAACAGCCATACTCGCCATGGCATACTCCAGAATGAGACACCATCCCATAGCCCAGGCAAAAATTTCTCCTACCGTACCATAGGCATAAGCATATGCAGAGCCTTCAACAGGTATGATGGAAGCAAATTCCGCATAACACAATGCTGCAAAAACACAGGCAATACCTGCTATAATAAAAGAGATTGCCAATGCCGGCCCGGCATGATAATAGGCTCCGGTTCCCGTAAGAACAAAGATTCCACCACCAATGATAGCACCTACTCCAATTGCTGTTAAACTCCATTTTCCAAGGACTTTTTTCAGCTCACTTTTCTTCATATCTGCCTCATAGGCACTTAGCGGCTTCTTAACCCAAATTTTCGACATGTTTTTTTAATTTATTAAGGATTCACGAAAATATAAAAAATTTAGGAACTCCCACGTTTATCGTTAAACTTTCATCATTTATTTTACATTAAAGCCTTCAAAAGCGCAAACAACTCATTATAAAATTCATTTTAAAAAGTCCTATTTTTTACTTATTTTTGATCGCATGAATTTATATGATCTTTTTGTAAAGCCTTATGAAAGCTACAATTTTTTCCAAATTATGCTTGAAGCTTCTGGTGCTATTTTCGGAACTTTGAGCGTATATTTTTCCATTAAGAAAAATATATGGGTCTATCCTACCGGTATTATTTCAACCCTCATCTATGTATATATCCTTTTCAACTTTGGATTACTGGGAGATTGCTTAATCAATGTATACTATACAATAATGAGTGTCTATGGCTGGATCTTATGGTCCAAAAATTCTAAAGATCATGTGCACGTTGATGTTACCTGGGCCACCAGAAAAGAATGGATATATGCAAGTATTCTTTTCATTGTTAGTCTGGGATTGGTAACTTTTATTTATTATTGCAAACCTTATATTGATAATTTGGAAGGCGCCTATCTTGGATTGTATCATCTTGATTGGGCAAATTGGCTGGATATTTTCACTACTTCAATATTTTTAGTGGGAATGTGGTTTATGGCCAAACAACGCATTGAGAACTGGATTTTCTGGATCATTGGCGATTTAATTTGCATCCCTATGATGATTTTTAAGGGACTTGGAATCACTTCGGTTCAATATTTGGTATTCACTATAATGGCTATCTTAGGATATCTAAATTGGAAAAAAAGTTTTAAAGAAAAAAAAGTACAATAAAGTCATGAAAAATTTATTAAAAATAGCGTTCAGTATTTTAGCTATTAGTAGTTTAACATCTTGTTTGGCCTATTCAGACGGATACGGATATAATGGAGGTTATGGTGATCCATACTATAACAACGGATATTATTACGCTCCTTCCGGATATTATGGAAGTGGCGGATACTGGGGTAATGACGGCTATTATTATAGAAACAATATGAATTATTATTATGATAACGGAGCTCCTTATTATTACTATAATTACAATAACTCCAGAAGAAAGGTATATGTAGAAAGAAGGTCAGGATCAGGAAACTCAAGACCTGATGGTTTCAGAGGTCAGACCAATAGTGGAAGTGGCTTCTATAACAATGGAGGTAGTAATAATGGAAGCGGCTTCTATAATAAAAACAATAGCAATAACAGCAGTAACAACAGCGGTGGTTTCAGAAACCAAAGCAATGGCAATAGCGGTTATCAGAACAACCAGGGAAATCAAAATAACGGAGGTTTCAGACAAGGTAGTGGTTTTCAAAACAATCAAAGAAGCACCAACTCAAACAGCGGAGGATTCAGAAATGAAAGTAATAGCAATAGCAACAATAACAGCAATTACAGATCAGAATCTTCCAGTGGTAGTGGGTTCAGGAGTGGCTCAAGCGGCTCAACGGGTTCAGGTAACTCAAGTGGTTCAGACAGAAACACTGGCGGCTTTAGATAAAACGATTATAAATAAGGAAACGAACAGTTAACACTGTTCGTTTTTCATTTTAAATATATTAATTTTGCGTCTTCATGTAAGACAAAAGACAATATGGAATTTTATAAATATCAGGGAACGGGGAATGATTTTGTAATGGTAGATAACCGTGACCTCCAGTTTCCTAAAGACAAAAAAATCATTGAAAAATTGTGTGACAGACGTTTTGGAATAGGTGCAGACGGACTTATTCTATTAGAAAACGATCAGAATTATGACTTTAAGATGGTGTATTATAATTCTGATGGTGGTGAAAGTACCATGTGTGGAAATGGAGGAAGATGTCTGGTAGCATTTGCTTTTTTCCTGGACATCTTTGAAGATAAATGTAAGTTCATTGCCACAGACGGAGAACATGAGGCAGAGATCCACAACGGAATCATTAAGCTTAAAATGATTGATGTGAAAACCGTTTCTCATGATGGAGATGACTTTGTACTTAATACCGGTTCTCCACATTATGTAAAATATGTAGAAGAGCTGGCTGATTATAACGTATATGATCAAGGATACGGAATCAGAAATTCAGAAAATTATAAAGAAAAAGGCATTAATGTCAACTTTGTAGAGAAAATTTCTGAAAATGAAATTTTTGTAAGAACCTATGAACGAGGCGTTGAGGATGAAACTTACAGCTGCGGCACAGGAGTTACAGCTTCTGCTTTAACTTTTCTACAAAAAGACAATCTAACCTCTGTAAAAGTTAAAACTTTGGGAGGGAACCTTAAAGTTTATGCAGAAAAAAACGGGGAATCTTTCCGGAACATTTGGCTGGAAGGCCCTGCGAAGCAAGTTTTTAGAGGTAAAGTAGATCTTCTTTAAAAACAAAAACTTTTAATCAACATTGTAAGAATGAAAAAAGCTATTCTCATTGTTATTCTGCTTGTCTTTATCGTCGCAGGATTTTTTGGTTTGAGATTTTATAATACATATTATGGGAACAACGTAGAAAAAGAAGGCTACGTTCTGATTCCCCATAGAGCCGGGTTCAATCAGATTTTAGATTCTATTGCTCCTTATATTAAGGACAGAGAGTCTTTTGAGGCGGTGGCTAAAGATAAAGGTCTTAATACTCATTTTAAAGCAGGTCGATATCATATCGAAAGTGGCAAAGGAAATACCGATCTTGTAAATATGATCAAGGCTGGAAATCAAACTCCAAATTCGTTCAGAATCGGAGATTTTGGAGACATGTATCAAATGATTGGTAAGGTCACCAAAAAAACAGAACTGGATTCTTTACATTTTGTAAAAGATCTTGATGGAATCGCACAAGAGAAAGGTTATAAAAATGTTGAAGATTTAAAAAAATATTTTTTCATTGATACCTATAATTTCTTCTGGACGGTAAGCCCAAGAGAATTTTTCGCAAAATTTGACGATCAGTATAATGAATTCTGGACGAGTGAAAGAAAAAGTAAGGAGCAACAATCCGGATTGACCCGAGAGCAGATTTATGCGCTTGCTTCTATTGTCTATAAGGAATCCGGAGGAAAAAAAGATGAAATGAGAACCATTGCAGGATTATATTTAAACCGATACAGAAAAGGAATGAAGCTCCAATCTGATCCTACCGTAATCTATGCAATCAATAAAGCAACTAATTTTAAAGAACCTATTAAAAGGGTATTATATAAGCATCTGTCTACCCCATCTCCATATAACACCTACGCCAATGCAGGGATTCCCCCGGGGCCTATATGTGTAGTGGATAAGAATTCGGTAGATGCTGTTTTAAATGCAGAAAGTAATAATTATATATTTATGTGTGCTGATCCTGCAAGATTTGGATATCACAAATTTACAGCGAGTGCAGAAGAACATGCTGTGAATGCAAAAGCTTATCAGGACTGGCTCAACTCAAAAAATATAAAATAAGCTCAGCAACCACTTAAATTTTATACAGCTAAAAAATAAATAAATCATAATATTTTAAAAATCAACGCAGTAATGATTTCTAAAATATTAGGGTCATCCCTTCACGATTTTATACAAAAAAATAACCTATGAAGAATAAGACAGAAATTGTCAATGTTTTCACCAGAAAAACTTTAGGACTTACTTTAGTGCTTTCAGCCGCAGCAATGGCTTTTGCCCAGGAAAAAGCAGGCGTTACAGGCAGTATTGTCAACAAGAAAAACCAACCTGTACCCTATGCTTCTGTGACCTTTAGTCATAAAGCAAACAAATCATTAAGTGACGCGGTGCTCACCGATGAAAAAGGACAGTACAAACTTCAACTTGCTCCGGGAGAGTATGAGATTACTGTAGAGGCTATTGATTACAAAAAAAGTGTGGTTAGTAAAACTATTGCGACCAGCGGAAATATCGGAGCGCTATCTATAGAACCAGAAGCCACTACGACAATGGATGGCAAAACTCAGGAATTGCAGGGGGTCGTTATTACCGCTTCTGCCAGTAAACCTTTTAAGGTAGAGTTGGATAAAAAAACATATGACCCTTCACAGGATATTGTAAGTAAGGGAGGTAGTCTTCAGGATGTGTTAACCAATGTACCTTCTGTTTCCGTAGATACTGACGGAACCGTTTCGATGAGAGGGAGTACCAATGTGAAGTTTTTGATCAACGGGAAACCTTCTGCCTTGCTGGGGATTGATGACGGGGCCAATGCATTACAGAGTATTCCGGCTGATCAGATTGAAAGAATTGAAGTGATTACCAACCCTTCTTCAAAATTTGAGGCAAGCGGGACTTCAGGTATTTTGAATATTATCCTTAAAAAGAATAAAAAAATTGGTTTTAATGGTAGTGTAGTGGGAACGTTGGGATATTTTCCAAGAACCGCTCTCAATACCAATTTAAGCTGGAGAAAAAACAACTGGACCTGGTTCCTCAACGGAGGTGGAGGTTACACCGAAAACAGAACTAAAAATAATTCGGAAACGACTTACCACAATATTGCTTATCCTGATATTGTAAAAGGAGAACAACCAAGTGACGTCCCTGTACATCAGCTTCAAAATTCAACAAATAAAACTTACAACAAGAACTATAACGTAAGTGCAGGATTTGTGTATGATCTATCCGAAAAAACATCCATCAATCTGACAGGATTGGTAAGAACATTTGAAGGGGATGGAAATGAACTTCTGGATACTTATGACAGTTTTTACAGATTTTACAGAGATAATCCGGGAGACCTTCAGACTACAGCAGGAAAATGGAATCTTTTAAATCCTCACGGATTACGAGACTCTAAAAGCGTGTTCAATAATCTTGCATTTCAGGGAGATATTGGATTGGATCATAAGTTTGATGATAAGGGTCAGAATCTATCCGTTTCATTAAGTTTACAGAGAAACAGAAGCAACAACAATGCAAATATTCTTGAGACCAATGATCTTCGTCCGGATGTTCAGGATATCACCAGAAGACATTCTGTAAGCAAAACTATTATTGGAAAAGCCGATTATGAATTACCAATTGGAGAAAACTCCAAGCTTGAAGCGGGATACCGATTGGACGTTAATGATAATACTTATGATAATTTCGTAAGCAGTACTTCTAACAATAAATATATTCCTGATTATAACAACAATACGGATTACAGAGAGATATTCAATGCTTTTTATCTTCAGTTCAGAAGTAAAATCGGGAACTTTGGTTATCAATTGGGGTTAAGAGATGAACTTTCCAACGTTAAGATTAACTATGCCAATCAAAACCCGAATACACCAGTGATAGATAAAACTAAAAATTACAACAATCTATTTCCAAGTGTATTTTTAAGCTATGACGTTTCTAAAAATAACCAGATCTTAGTTAACTATTCACGTAGAATTGACAGACCAAGATCATTCTTCATGGTTCCTTTCCCGAATTATAGCAACAGTCAGAATATCTTTGAAGGAAATATTGATCTGAACCCGTCATATGTAGATTCTTATGAAGTAGGATATAGTATTACAAGAAAGAAATTTACCATCAACCCTACTTTGTATTACAGACATGCAACAGACGATACCAAAATGCTGGTGTACAGACCTGATGAAAGCATGAGCGTATTTTATACCAAACCTATTAACCTTGGAAATGATGATCGTTATGGTTTAGACCTTAACTTTACTTACGACCCTTTCGCATGGTTAAAAATAATGGGTAGCTTAGACATGTTTGGATATAAAACAACCGGAATTGCCTATTATAATGCAAAAGATGTAAATGGTATTGATAAAACAGGATCTATGGACTTCACCGGAAGTGGTTTCTCAACAAGAGCACGTCTTAATACGACATTCAAGCTTGATAAAACTTTAAGTGTACAGTTACAAGGGTTTTACAGAGGAGCTCAAAAATCGGCAAACCAGAATACCCAGGATATGTATGCTCTGAATTTCGGAGCGTCAAAAACAATCTGGAAAGGTGACGGTACCCTTTCTTTTAATATTCAGGATATCTTCAATACAAGAAGCAGAGAAGTATTTAGTTTCAATAGTGATTATACAAGAAGAAATTACATGCAATGGCAACCCAGACAATTTTCTATTTCTTTAACCTATAGATTTAAACAGGGCGAAAAAGTAGAACAGCCTAAAAAGAAAAAGGACATTAACTCTAATGAAAGCGGCGACGACCAGCAAGGTGGCCCGATGTAATAACAATAAAAATCCCGAAAAGTAATTTTTCGGGATTTTTTTATTTTTTTATTTTACAGGTTCTGCTTTCACAGGTTCTGTTTTCATATATTTATCCTTTTCTGCTTCATAAATTCTTCTTCTCAGGTCACTGGTAGAAAACCGGTGATCTCTTTTGTTATAAAAGATTTCGATGCCTTTTTCTTCACAGTACTGCTTTCCTGTAAAGTCTCTGTCCATATAATCATCTCCGATGATTCTTATATCGATGACAAAAGATTTTAAAATATCCAGTAAGTCTTCTTCTGTGTAGTAAGGAATAATCTCGTCTACAGCATTCACAGCTTTCAACTGGATATAACGTTCAACAATAGTCTGGCTCGGTTTATTTTTGTTTGGACGATCATGGGAAGGATCAATCTGAAGTCCTACGATCAGATAATCGCAAACTGTCTTAGCCTCTTCAAGCATTTTAATATGCCCGGCGTGTAATAAATCAAATGAGGAAAATGTAATACCTATTCTTTGTGTCTTCATATTAATATTAAATTAAAATTTCGCTGAAATAAATGTTCTTTTAAAAGGATAAAAGACCGGTGATTCAGGAAAGGTGTTTTGTAATTGTTGTTTATAATCGTTTTTAAATTGTTCTTTTAACTCATCGCCAAGGTTTTCGATATAAGGTATCATCGCTGTTCCCGAAGCCCAGGTATAAACAGCCTCAGCATTTTCAAGAACATGAGGGAATACCTTTTCATATACGGTGATCTCCTCTCCCTTATTTTCAAATAATATCCGGGCGTAGTCTTCTATATTTAAAACTGTATACTCTCTTTCCCAGGAGTGATAGGCCGTTTTATAAGGTTCAGTTCCTGCAATTTTTCTTAGCAACTGATGTACTATATATTCATGGTTGGATGGAATTTGTACTGCCAATTGACCACCTGGCTTAATTTTTTTGATCATCCTTGGAAAAAGTTCTTTATGGTTATTACACCATTGAATTGCCGCGTTAGAAATAATCAAGTCATACATATCTCCAAGATGAAGTTGTTCTTCAATACTTCGTTTTTCAAAATGCAATCTGTTGGTGACAAAGTGAGCTGCTTTCTGAAGCATTTCTTCAGAAGAGTCGATTCCCAGCACTTTAGAATCTTCAAGATAATCCAAAAGCCTAGAGGTCAGTTCTCCGGTTCCACATCCTAAATCAATAACAGATAACCCGGTTTTTGATTCTACAAGCTTCAGTAAATCAAAGAATGGAGCGGAACGCTCTTCTTTAAACTGGTCATATACTTCAGGACTCCAGGCCATAATATTGTATTTAGTTTCTAGAATTCAGGTACTTCTGCCATTCCCAAACAGTTCTTAAAGACTCTTCAAGAGACGTTTCCGACTTCCATCCAAGCTCATTTTCTGCTTTTGCAGGGTTTGCGTAGGCTATAATAACATCTCCTTCTCTTCTCGGGCAAATCTGGTAAGGCACTTCTACATGATTTGCCTTCTCAAAGGCTTTTACTACTTCCAAAACAGAAGATCCCTTCCCTGTTCCCAGATTATAGATATCAATTACTGTTTCAGCTGATTGATCCTCTATCAGTTTTTTCAAAGCAGCTACGTGAGCTTTTGCCAGATCTACCACATAGATATAATCACGAACAGCTGTTCCGTCTTCAGTTGGATAATCATCTCCCCAAATGTTTAATTTCTCGCGAATTCCGGCAGCTGTTTGCATCACGTAAGGTACTAAATTATCGGGAACTCCAATCGGTAATTCTCCAATTTTTCCTGATGGATGTGCTCCTATCGGATTAAAATATCTTAATAATGAAATTTTACGGTGATATGCCTTTGCAAAATCGATTAAGATTTCCTCACCCATCTGCTTGGTTTTACCGTAAACGCTTTCCGGCATTTTCAAAGGAGTATTTTCATCAATTGGCATCGTATCTGCCTGGCCATATACTGTACAAGATGAACTGAAAATGAAATTAGAAATTTCTCTTGCTTTAAACTCCTGAAGAATATTGATCAGAGAGAACAAATTATTTTCATAGTAGTCTACCGGAATCATCTGGCTCTCGCCCACTGCTTTGGAAGCAGCAAAATTAATGCATCCATCAATCTTATGGGCTTCAAAAACCTGAGTAAGGAGCTCCCTTCTTCTTAAATCAAAAGGATAAAAAACAGGTTTCTTTCCTGTAATTTCCTCAATATTATTTAGAATAAACCTTTCTGTGTGAGACAAATCGTCTACAATCACAACTTCAAAGCCGCTATTAAGGAGTTCTACTACGGTGTGGGAACCAATATATCCAAGTCCTCCGGTAACAAGTATTGCCATTTTATTTTAATCTTCGTGTTTTCCTATATTTTCTATTCCGTCTCCTATCGGGCTATGCTTAAAAAAATTTATTATTACAACCGGCCCAACAACAAACAATACATTTAATAATATAAAAGAAAATAAATATTTAGTTGTATGATTTTGTATTTTTTGATATTTACCATTAAAAATCACTGTATGAAAAATAAGCATTAAGAATAAAGAAATATTCAGATACAAAAACATTCTTCTTGATTCTTTAAAAATACAAATAAATGTAGCCGTTAATAACGGAAGTATTAAAAAGTATAATACATAAATAAGAATTTTAAATGTATTATACTCTTCTTTTAATCCATAACCTCTTAAAAAAATATTAAACATGTTATATGCAAAAAATATTATCCAGCAAAGGACAAAAATAATTGCAAAAAAATATGCAAACTTATGCTTTAATATTCTTTCTTCGTGGAGCATCAATTATCCCATAAACTCAAGCACTGCATCCGTAATATACTTCAGCTGCTCTTCGTCAAGTTCCGTATGCATTGGTAAAGAAATTACCTGATCTAAAAGCTTGTCTGTATTCACAAAATCAGCATCATTACTTTCCTGGAAATAAGCTTTTTGCTTTCTTAATGCTACCGGATAATAAATCATTGCAGGAATTTCTTTCTCAGTCAGGAATTTCTGAAGATCATTACGTTTTCCGTTCAGAATTCTTAACGTATACTGGTGGAATACGTGGGTAGAGTTTTCAGATCTTTTTGGAGTAAGGATATTAGGATTACCTTCAAACGCTTCATCATAAAAATCAGCGGCTCTTCTTCTTGCTTCATTATAAGAATCCAGGTGAGGAAGTTTTTTTCTTAAAACTGCAGCCTGAATACTATCTAAACGAGAGTTTACCCCTACCTCATCATGGTAATATCTTTCATACATTCCATGGTTTACAATTCCTCTCAAACGGTGTGCTAATTCGTCATTATTGGTAAAAATAGCACCTCCATCGCCGTAGCATCCTAAGTTTTTTGAAGGGAAGAAAGAAGTTGTTCCCACTGTAGACATCGTTCCGGCCTGTTTTACTGTTCCGTCAGAAAACGTATATTCAGAACCAATCGCCTGTGCATTGTCTTCAATAACATATAAATTATGTTCTTCAGCAATCTTTAATATTTCTTCCATATTGGCACATTGTCCGAATATATGTACCGGGATAATCGCTTTTGTTCTTGGAGTGATTGCTTTTTTTATCTGTTCTGTTGAAATAGTAAATGTATCATAGTCAACATCCACTAAAACAGATTTCAACTTAAGCAGGTGAATTACTTCTACCGTTGCTGCAAAAGTAAAATCAGCCGTAATGATTTCATCCCCTTCTTTCAGATCCAATGCCATCAGGGCAATCTGTAAAGCGTCTGTTCCATTCGCACATGGAATCACGTGTTTCACGTCTAAATAAGACTCCAATTCATTCTGGAAAGACTTTACTTCAGGGCCGTTAATGAAAGCCGCTGAATCCATTACATTTAAAACTGCATTGTCTACATCATTCTTTATTTTGTAATACTGACTTTGCAAGTCAACCATCTGAATCTTTTTCATATAATAAATATTTCTGTAAAAATAAGGAATTTAAAATCCTATCAAAAATTTTATTGATTTTGTTTTTATCTTTATACAAAATAGTACTATGAAAAAACTTTTACTCTTTTGTATTTTAACAGGTTACTCGAGTGTTTTTGCTCAAACGGAACTGGTTTTTGTTTATTTCACAGATAAGCCGAACAAAGCAGCTTTCTTTGCCAATCCTCTTTCAGAACTGACACAAAAATCACTCAACAGACGATCAACACTGGGAATTCCATTAAACGATCAGGACGCTCCCATTGAACAGGCTTATCTTCAAAACCTGCAAAATTTAGGATTTATAGTTACAGATTATTCAAAATGGCTCAATGGAGCTGCAGTAAATGCAACTCCTGCTCAAATTATAGCATTACAGGCTCAGCCCTTCGTTTTATCCGTAGAGAGTTTTGCCAAAAACACCTCAACCACTACAAAGCAGACTCCTCCCAAGAAAGGAAACGATCAGATAAGTACGAATAAAATACTGACAAACTTCAATTATGGATCAGGTTCAGCTCAGATTGACCAGGTTAATATCAGGCCTCTCCATCTGGCTGGTTTTACAGGAACGGGAATTTCCATTGCTGTTATAGATTCCGGGTTTCCAACAGTAAATACCGGAGCTGCGTTTTCAAAAATATGGAATAACAATCAGATAAAAGGGGGCTATGATTTTGTAACAAAAACCAATGACATCTATAATACCTCTCTAAACCCTCATGGAAGTGCCGTTTTAGGGGCTATCGGAGGCTATATTGAAAATACGTTTGTAGGAGCCGCCCCGGATGCTGATTTTTATCTTTACCGAACGGAAAACTCTTCTGTAGAAATCCCTGAGGAAGAATTGTATTGGATTGAGGCGGCTGAAGAGGCTGACCGAAAAGGCGTTGAGATCATCACCTCATCATTGGGCTATAATGTTTTTGATGACCCGAAATATAATTATACCTATACAGATATGAACGGAAGCACTTCTTTTATTGCCAGAGCCGCCGGGATCGCAGCTGAAAAAGGAATTTTTGTGCTGGCAGCAGCAGGCAATTCAGGAGATAAACCATGGCACTACCTTTTGACTCCTTCTGATAATGTCAATGTATTTTCTATTGGCGGAGTTGATTCTGCAGGAACTTCTTCTCTGTTTTCTTCTTTTGGTCCCAATTCTCTGGGAATTGTAAAACCTGATGGAAGTGCCCAGGGGACCAATACAACAACAGTACTAGACAATGCCACAATAACAGTGAACGGAACATCAATAGCAGCACCCATCGCTGCAGGAGGAGTGGCGTGTTTCATCCAGGCTTTTCCGAATATGAACAGAGAGCAGATCAGATTAAAATTAAGACAAACAGCCTCTCTTTTCCCCAACCACACAGATCAGATAGGATATGGCATTCTTAATTTCGGCAGTATTTATACTGCTGCTTTAAATACATCAGAAATCTCAAAAAAAGAACAGATGAGTATTTATCCCAACCCTGTTAAAAATATTTTAAATATAGCTTCAGAACATGATTTACAATGGTTGGAAATCTACGATAGTCTGGGAAGGTTGATCAGAAAAAGTGGCCATCAGAAAACTTTACATGTGGAGGATCTTACAAAAGGAACTTATTATTTGAAAATTCAGATTAAAAATCAGTCTTATTACGAGAAATTTATCAAGGGTTAACTTTTTCAAAGTGCCATTGATGCCAGTTTTTTCACCGATTTTATAAAAACAGAACGTAATATGTTTTGGCTAAAGCCAATGGAAATGGTTGATAATAAAAAACGGGCTTTAGCCCGTTTCTATTGATATTTCTATTCGTATTTTATATTACGCTGAATTTCTGCTCGCGTTAATATTTCCAAACAACGATCTTGTCACCAATTTTTCGTATGCTTCCTTATTTCCTTCTCCTTTCTGGATTTTCATCAGGGCATATTGCTGGATACTCAAAAGTGGCAATACAATTTTTTCACGGATTTTCACAGATTTTCTTGATAACGGATCTTCTTCCTGAAGCATGGCAAAACCAGTTAATTCCAGCATGATTTCTCTTGAAAGTTCATATTCATTAAACAACACATTCCAAAAGGCACCGAATTTCGGATTGTTTTTAATATAATAAGTCAGAGGAAAATATGATTTATTCATACTCATCATTGAGTTCAACACCAATGTTTTAAAGAAATCTGAACCTTTGTAAAGCTCTCTTACTTCGTCAAACCTTCCTTGTTCTTTCAATTGCTGCATGGCATATCCAAAACCAAAGAATCCCGGAACATTTTGTTTGAGCTGCGACCATGATCCCACAAACGGAATTGCTCTTAAATCTTCAAATTTCAGTTCATTACCACTTCCTCTTTTGGACGGGCGGCTTCCGATATTGGTTTTTCCGTAATATTCCAGCGTACTCATTTCCTGTAAATATGGGACAAACATCGGATGGGCCTTAAGGTCTGAATATTTTTTATAACTGATTTCAGCCAGTTCAATGATCAATTCTCGTTCTTTTTCCGTGAGATCTTTCTTCGCATTTTTGAACACGTCATTTTCCACTCCGGCCGTCAGCAATTGTTCAAAATTGTATTTTGCCTGTTCTTTATTCCCAAAAATACTGGTAATGGTCTGCCCCTGAATGGTCAGTTCAATTTTATTATTAGCGATTGTTTTTCCCTGAGAGGCATAGAAGTCATGGGTCTTCCCTCCACCTCTTGCAGGTGGTCCTCCCCTGCCATCAAAGAAAACAACTTTAATATTACTTTGTTCAGAAAGCTTTGTCAAAAGCTCTTTGGCCTTGTAAATTTCCCAGTTGGCTTTCAGATATCCTCCATCTTTCGTTCCGTCAGAGAAGCCAAGCATGATTGTCTGTTGATTTCCTCTTCTTTCAAGATGTTTTTTGTATACAGGATTCTGATAGAGCTCATTCATCACATTCTCTGCATTGGCAAGACCTTCCATCGTTTCAAAAAGCGGAACAATGTCCATATTGATCTCCTCATCCTTATATCCACAGATTTTGAAGAATGCATACACATTCATTACATCTTTTACAGCATCAGAATTGGAAATAATATATCGGTTCATTCCCCGCAGTCCATTCAAATTCTGAATTTCCGATACCTGAGAAACTGTTAATAATGTATCTTTTACAATATCTTCAAAATCATTGGCATTGACTGTTTCAGCATGTTGAATCAATTGAGAAAACTTCTCCTGAGCATCAGTATTTTCATTTCCATATAATTTTGCATAGACCTCATCAATGACCTGTTGATGGATTCTGCTGTCCTGACGAACATCCAATGTGGCAAAGTGAGTTCCGAAAATCTTCACACGATCCCTGAAATTGGCCAAAAGATCTAAAAACAAAGAATTGTGTTCATTAATTAATATTTTCTCCGCTTCCTCCGCTTTCTGTAAAATATCTTCGGCTGTAATACTTTTTCCATCAAAAATAGCCGCGTAAAGTTCTTCACTGAGTTGGGTTAACGCTTCAGAAACTCCTCTGAAACTCAATCTTCTTCTGATAAATTTCAGGTGGCTGTAATACGATTTCAGAATAGCTGAACGAAGTTCTTCTGCAACTCTTTTAGTAACATCGGCTGTCACAAAAGGATTTCCATCTCTGTCTCCTCCAGGCCAGAACCCTAATTGAATAATATCTTCGTGCAGGTGAAAATGCCCGTTTCCAAAAGTCTTTTTAATCTTGGTAAAGAGCTCCCCAATGGTATCATAATACACATATCTCAGGTATGAAATGATACTCAATGCCTCATCTATCGGGGTAGGTTTTTCTTTATTCACAAAAGGCGTCTTTCCCAATTGTTGCAAAAGCATATCAATTTGTGTGACAGAATCATTGGTAATAGCCCCTCTTAAATCCTGAATGATTCTCTGTACCGAGCTTGGATAAAATTGTGTAGGGTGTGCGGTGAACACCACTTTAACACTGAAATCTTTTAATTTATCACGTACTTTTTCAATCTTATGATCCTGAAAAGAACGCTCAAAAAGGTTGGTTACAGTTCCGTTATCACTTTCGGAGTGAAGATTCGGAAACGCAGCATCTTCAATGCTGTCAAACAAGACCACTTGTCTTTCTATATACTGAATGATCTTAAAAAGCAATTCAAGCTTTTGCTCTTCATTTTGAAGATCGGTATGGTTTTTAAAAAATTCTTCGACTATTTCTTCAGGGTTTTTTCCTGCATCATAACCGGTTCTGCTTTCTTCGTAAAGGAATGGGAGCAGCATCCCGATATTTGTCATTTTATCATAAGGCAGGCTCATAAATAATGAATTGTAGATCTGGAACTTATTTTCCACAATCTGCCTGAATTTTTCTGCGCGTTGGTCGTGTATCATAATAACAAATGTAAGTGATTTTGGAATTAACTGAATTGACAAATGACAAAAAGAGCTCCTGTAAAATTTATCGAATTCCCGATAAACATTTCGTAACTTTGAACTCTAATTAATTTTTAAATATAGTTAATATTAGTAGTAATATTATTGATGTTATATTAAAAAATATTCAAAAACTGTTATGGGGTACATCAGAGCATACTACGAACAAATTGTCAAACTTCAGGAATCGGAATGGGCATTTATTGCAGGACATTTCCATAGAAGAGTGTATGCTAAAAATGAAATCATTACCCGGCAGGGAAATACAGAAAATTTCTTATCCTTTGTGGAATCCGGGTTGGTAAGATCATACATTCCGGATGATGACTACGGGTATACTTTCAATTTTGGATTTGAAAAAGAGTTTACCTGTGCTTATGATTCTTTCCTTACGCAAACGCCATCTGAATATGCAATGCAGGCTCTGGCGGAGACCGTAGTCTGGCAGATTTCCTACAATGATCTGCAACAGGTGTATAACAAAACCAGTGTAGGAAATCATCTGGGACGCTTTGCCTCTGAAAAATTGTTTCTGGCAAAAAATAAAAGAGAACTTTCATTGTTAAAGCTTACCGCCAGAGAACGGTATTTAAAACTTTTTACCGAACAACCGGAAATGCTGAAGCTGGTTCCTTTAAAATACATTGCTTCTTATATTGGAATCACACCACAAGCCTTAAGCAGAATCCGCCGACAGATTAATTAACATAGGTTCATTGTATATTTTTGTTCTTCTCTTGAACTTTGCAGAAAAATACGACAATGAATTTATCTATTCTTGCTTACGGAAATCAGATTTTAAAACAAAAATGCTCAAAGATCAGGGCAAACACTTCAGAAATCCAAAAACTGATCACCAATATGCGGGATACCATGGAAAACGCCAATGGTTGCGGCCTCTCCGCTCCCCAGATCGGAAAATCCTTACAACTCTTTGTTATTGATAGTGAAATCACTTATAAACATCTGGATTCGGAAGATCAGATTTTATATTTTGAAAAGAATGATAAAGGGATTAGAGAAACCTTTATTAATGCGAAAATAATCTACAGCTCTGAAGAAACCTGGGAAGATTATGAAGGTTGTCTTAGTATTCCGGGACTTTCTCAAAAAGTAAAAAGACCCTGGGAAATTACCATTGAATATCAGGATCACGATTTTATAAAGCATACTAAAGTCTTTACCGGTTTAACCGCCAGAATCATCCAGCATGAATATGATCATACGTTGGGAATTTTGTACACCGACCACCTTAAGCCTCTGACCAAAAAAATGATGGAATCTAAACTTAAAAAAATTACCAATGGAAATATTTTGACACGGTATCCTATGAAACTTTGATTATTATATAAATGATGATAAATCTTTTTATATATTTGATTTCATAGTAATAACTTATGAATAACCGTGGAAGATTTCAAGCTCAAGGAAAGAAATTAGAAGAATCTGAGTCTTGGGCTCAAGAAAAAGGGATAGAACTTGATGAATCGTTAAAACTTATCGAAAAATTAAAGACAAAGATCCCCCGGAGAGAATTAAACATTAGAAAAAAAGTATTTGAGAAAACTAAAAAAATGATCACAGTAGCTAATTCTAATGGAGGTATAAAAGTTGATGGAGATAAAATATTTTCTAAAAGCTATATTGTATTTGGAAAGGAAAGAGTTGATACAGAAGTTTTTAAAGGTGAAGCATTTATATGAAATTATCAGAGCATAAAAATTTTTTAAAATCTAAAGAAGATTATAATCTTGCTAAATCTTTTTGGAATGATGTTCTTTGGAACATTAATTCAGACTTTAAAGAGTATGTAATTAATCAATATAGAAACAATGAAGAAATAATAGATGGAAATCCTATTTTTTCAGCTTTATATGGTAATCATAAGGCAATTCGAATTATTCAAAATCCTACCACTATTCAAGAACCGATTTTTACAAGCTGGATAAACAAAACAGCCATTGGGCAAAATAATGTTATTGAATTAGTAATCATGTTACAACCTAACGATTATCTTATTAATGATACTATATATTTAATTGACATTTTTTTAAAAAACAGAAGTAGAATTCATCTAAATCAAAAAATAGATTCTCTAAATAAAAAATACCAAATTAAATGGGATCTATTACGTTCGAAAAAAATTATTAAAAAATTTAATGATTTATCAATAATAGATTTAAACAATATTGATAGTATTCAATCTCTTGAGATTAGTACGCCAGTTCTCAAGGATTTTGTACAAATAGTTGCAATAGAAAATAACTACATAAATGTTCCTGCCATGGTGATAAAGACCCCTATGTCTGCTGCTTTGCAAAAAGTAGGAAATAGTGTGAGAAATTTGGCAGGTGTTGTAACTGTAAAAGGGGACTATGCTTTAGCAAAAACTCCATCAGTTGAAGGGTATACAAGAAGAGTTAAAAAAGGATATAATAATACAGCTAATTTTAAAAGAAGTATAAAAAGTAATTTATTAAAACTTAATAAACAAATTGACCATTTGAAAAGAGAAACAAGAGAAGTAAGAAAAAAAGAAAATTAATTTATGAAAATCATCATTGCATTTTCTCTAGTCATCTCTAATCTGTTTTTTTCCCAGATCAAGGTTCCCGATGATTACAAAAAGATCCCGGATATTATGGATACTGTTGATTATTTGTATCCCTTTATTGTTCCGGATAAAGATTATTCGTACTGGCGGGTACTGAGCAATGATACTGATTATGAAAAAGCTGTGATCTACGAAAGTCAGGCACCGGATTTCATGACGATTAATGAACCTACTCCTGAAAAAGGGTTTTTCCAGAAATGTATCGGTAATAATTGCTTTTCATACATTCTTGCCTGTAAAAAAGAGAGGTCTGTTTATTTTTCTGATGAGCAGCAGTTAAGAAATTTTATCGGAACCGTGGACAATCTTCCGGAAGCTCTTTTGATTGCGAAAACTTATGGGTATTCAATAGATACAAAAAATAGATTTACCGGAGCATACAAAATTGATGACCGCCATATCTATTTATACGCTTTGCAATCTAAAGGCTGCCCTGTAATCAAAGAAGCTTTTCTGATTACTATCAATAGAAAAACAGGAAAACTCGAAGCCAAAAGCAAAGGAATATACTCAAAAAATGAGGATTGTTCTACTTTATAGCAAGCTAACAAAACATTTGTTTTTGGAAATACACTTATTTTCCATCTAAGACAGAGCCTGCCTATCCTTATCATTATATTTTTAATTGCCACGAATTCATTAATAAAATTATTCATGCATGCGTGGCAATTAAAAAAATCTCCAGGTTCTTCTTTGTTTATATGTTTATAGCTCCCTGGCCGGAGGCAATCAAATATGCTTCTTTCAATGTTTCTGAGTAAGTTGGGTGCGCGTATGAGATCCGGAACATATCTTCAGCAGTCACTTCATATTCCTGAGCAATCACACCTTGTGCAATAAGGTCAGCAGCTCTCGCACCAATGATATGGACCCCCAGCACTTCTCCATATTTCGGATCTACCAGGACTTTTGCAAAACCTTCCATATCCATTGAAGCCCGGGCCCTTGCGCTGGCAGAAAACGGGAATTTCCCAATATTGTACGTAATGTTATTTTTCTTGAGATATTCTTCTGTGTACCCTACTGAAGCTACTTCAGGCCACGTATACACTACAGAAGGAATTCTGTTGTAATGAATGTGCCGTTTTTGCCCGTTAATGGTTTCTGCTACAAAGACACCTTCTTCTTCAGCTTTATGAGCCAGCATTGCCCCACCGATAACATCGCCAATCGCATAGATATGGGAAGCTGATGTCCGTCTATTTTCATCCACTTTAATAAATCCTCTCTCGTCAAGCTGTACGTCTGTATTTTCAAGACCGAGACCTTTTACATAAGGGCTTCTTCCTACTGCTACCAAAATATACTCTGCATCTAACTCTCCTTCTGCTCCGTTTTTATCTTTAAAAAACACCTTAGCTCCAGAGTCCACATTCTCAGTTCTATAAACAGCTTGATTAAGACGGATATCAATTCCTTCTTTTTTCAAGATTTTCTGAAGATTTTTTCCCAGTTCATGGTCCATTGTGGCAATAAGATGATCAGCATATTCAAGAATGGTCACTTTTGTTCCAATACGGTTGAAAATGGATGCCATTTCTACACCAATTACTCCACCACCAATAATCACCATTGATTCCGGTTTTTCTTGTAAAGACAATGCTTCCGTAGAAGTAATGATTCTTTTCTTATCAATTTCCACTCCTGGAATACTTGAAGGTTTTGATCCTGTCGCGATGATATAATACTTCGCTGTAAGTTGTTTTGTTTCAGACTCGTTTACAATTTTCAAAGTAGAATTATTAACGAAACCTGCTGTTCCTTTCAGCCGGGTAATATTATTTTTATTCATTAAAAAATTGAGACCTCCGGTATTTTTGGAGACTACCTCTGCTTTTCTCCTGTACATTTGTGAGAAGTCAAGTTCAATCTTGTCCAACTTTATCCCATGCTCGTTGAATTGATGTTCTGCTTCTGCATAATGATGGGTACTGTCCAGTAGAGCTTTGGTTGGAATACATCCTACATTGGTACATGTTCCTCCCAGTGTATCATACTTTTCTATAATTACAGTTTTATAACCCAGCTGTGCACTTCTTATAGCAGCTACATATCCTCCTGGTCCAGAGCCAATTACGGCTATATCATAATGTTCCATTTGATTTATTAATTTTTTATGATTAATTTTACTTGCAAAATAAAAGCAAATTTAAAACAAACACTTTCGATTTGCAAGTATTTTAAAAATATTAACATCATGAGTAAAAAAAGATCAGACTGTCCTATCAGTTGCTCTCTGGAAATCTGGGGGGATAAATGGTCATTATTAATTATACGGGATCTGATGATCAAAAGAGAGTGTACGTACGGAGAACTTCAAAAAGCTGATGAAAAGATTGCCTCCAATATTCTGGCAGCAAGACTTCAGCATCTTCTGGAAAACGGCATTATTGACAAAAAAAATCATCCGGAAAATAAACTTAAGGTAATTTATTTTCTTACTGAAAAAGGGATTGATCTTATTCCTCTGATTGTTGAAATTAACTTGTGGGGAGATAAATATCTGACCATTCCTGATGAAAGGAAAGAACTGGTAGAAAATATCAAAAGGGACAAAGATGATTTTATAAAAAGAGCAAAATCTTATCTTTCCGGAAGTTAAATATCAATGTACACCCGGCTTGGTACGGCAGAAATTATTCAATAGCTTTCATGAAATTAAGCTATAGTAATTTTAAAATTTCATTAACTCAGATTTTCTTTTTCATTCCGTACATTTGAAGTAAATAAATAAAAGTACAATGCTTAATTTCGAGTTTAAAAATCCTACAAAAATACTTTTTGGGAAAGGCGAGATCGCTAAAATTTCCAAAGAAATTCCCAAAGATGCAACGATATTAATGATCTACGGTGGTGGAAGCATCAAAAACAATGGTGTTTACGATCAGGTAAAAGATGCTTTGAAAGATCATAAACTCTATGAATTTGGTGGTGTTCCGGCTAATCCTGAGTATGAAGTTCTAATCAACGCACTAGACTTTATTAAGGAAAAAAATATCACTTATCTTCTTGCTGTAGGTGGTGGATCTGTAATTGATGGTACAAAATTTATCTCTGCAGCTGCCAACTATGAGGGTGAACCATGGGATATCCTGAGAAACCAGGTGCGAACATTCGAAGGACAAGGAATGCCATTCGGAAGTATTCTGACCCTTCCTGCTACCGGTTCGGAAATGAACTCGGGATATGTTATTTCAAGAAGAGAAACGAATGAAAAGCTTTCTTCAGGAGGTCCCGGTCTATTCCCTCAGTTTTCCGTTCTGGATCCCGAAGTCATCAGATCTATTCCTAAAAATCAAATTGTAAATGGTATTACCGATGCGTATACCCATGTTCTGGAACAATATATGACGGCTCCATCTTCTGCTGATCTTCAGGAAAGAATTGCGGAAAGTATCCTGATCAGTCTTCAGGAAACGGCTCCAAAAGTATTGGCTGATGATTTCGATTATGATGCTGCCGGAAACTTTATGTGGTGTTGTACCATGGCATTGAACGGGCTTATCCAGAAGGGAGTAATCACGGACTGGGCAGTACACGCAATGGGACATGAGTTAACAGCTTATTTTGGAATCGATCATGCCAGAACATTGGCAATCATTGCTCCTTCTCACTATCGTTACAATTTTGAAGATAAAAAAGGAAAACTCGCTCAGTATGCTGAAAGAGTTTGGGGAATTAAAGAGGGAACACTAGAAGAAAAAGCAGAATCAGGAATTAAAAAGATGGAAGAATTCTTCCACAGTCTGCATATTAAAACTAAACTTTCTGAGTATACAGAAGATTATACAGGTACTGCCGAAAGGGTTGAAAAAGCTTTTACAGACAGAAAATGGCTTGGTCTTGGGGAATATAAAAAACTGACTCCTCAGGATGCTTATAAGATTGTGGAAATGAGTTATTAGAAATAAGAAACTGAGTGTTTAAAATTTGAGACTTAAAATATTGACTCAAGATAATTTATGGGAAAGCGGGCTAAAGCCCGCTTTTCTTGATAGATAAGATGAACCTTTTATCTTAATAATTTCCTAAACGTCCTTGCTCAAAACATTTTTCTCTTTCAAAATTATTTAATTTATAAACATTCGTTTAGAAAATACGTATTTCATTACGGATATTTCAAATTTATTTATATTTTAGCATATTCTTAAATTTGTGAAAATGAAAAAACAGCTACTTTTATTTACCTTTTCTGCTTTAGCACTTACTTCTTGTAAAGATGACGATCTTCAGGCTTACGAAATGGATATGATGAAAGGAGATTGGAAAGAGGTTAAGACAGAAGTTATTTCCGGAAAAGATAATAAAACAGTGCTTTCTTCTTCTACTCCAACGGGATGTTCAACAAAAAATACACTTTTTTTCAGAACTGATTTTTATGTAAGCTATACAGCGTACACGGGAACCGGGGCAGATTGCAAAATGTCTGAAAAAAATGAGGGGAAGTACACCTATGATCCGGATGTCAAAATTCTGGGTGTTAAATTTAATAATGATGATAACAGAAACTTCAAAGTTGATATCCTTACCAGTCGTGACCTGAGATTGGCACAGCAATTTGGAAACTATGACCAGGATGGTGATAAAATCCCTGATATAACTTATATTACTTACAAAAGATAAATACTAAACTCCCGTCAATCGGGAGTTTTTTATTACTTTTACTTTCAATTTTAAATCTGAAAATAATGAAGAAGATTCTGTCAGCATTTCTGGTGCTGTGTTTTACTATTGCCTTTTCACAAGAGAAAAAGCCGATGTTCTGGGAAGACATCCAGAATTTCAAAAAAGAAGACCAACAAAATCCACCACCCAAAAATGCGATTCTACTGCTTGGAAGTTCATCTTTTACCAAATGGACGGACGTAGCCAGTTATTTCCCGGATAAAACTATTATCAACAGAGGTTTTGGAGGTTCACGGCTTACTGATCTTAATGATTTTGCTGATGATCTTTTAACGCCTTATCAACCTAAGCAGATTATTATTTACTGTGGAGACAATGATTTTGCTGATGATCATGAATTAAAGGCAAACGAAGTTGTACAGCGTTATATAACTTTCTATAAAAAAGTGCGTGAAAAATTCCCTACCATTGAGGTGGATTACATTTCGATAAAATTTTCTCCGAGCAGAGAGGTACTTTGGCCTCAAATGAAAGAAGCTAATAAAAAGATTGCTGCTTTTATGAAAAAACAGCCGAATTCAAAGTTTATTGATATTACCAAGGCAATGGAAGATTCCAAAGGAAATGTAAGAAGAGATATTTTCCTTCAAGATATGCTCCACTTAACTCCGGAGGGCTACAAAATCTGGACTAAGGTGATTTACCCTTATTTGAAATAACCTATAGAGCCCTCACCTGGAGGGCTCTATTTTTACAAGCTATTTAAAAGGTTTTTGATGAATAAACTCAATTGAATGTCATTATCAACTCTTTGCCATCATTCCTGAAGTTTACTTTTCCCAATTTGAAGCTTTTATTCAATTTATTTTTTGTTTTTAGCCTCAGCTCTTTTATGCCAGATGTTTTATTTGGGGTCAGAATAATCGTAATCCGGACTGAATATATCTGAAAAACAACAGAATCTTTATGTTTGGTGGCGGGTTTGATTCCAAAGCTATCCAGTTCTTTCGTCAGCTTATCGTAATCTTCAGTATTACAGTTAAGAACGATGGCTGAGAGATCGGTAATTTCTCTTTTCTGATCAAATATTCTTTCCAAAAAAGCTTCCCTTGTAAAAAACTGATATTTTTTATGGTATAACCGGGTTAAAAATTCCTGGTTATAGAAAGCATACCATGTGGCAATACTTCCCTGTAAAGCTGTAGAGTAAGCAGAATACCATAGTACTTCTTTCCCCGCAAAATTCCACATTGCATGATTTTTGCTGAATACAAGGTCATTGTTTTTTAATTTTTTTCCAATATCATCAGAAAATGTTCCCGACGTATCCCAGGAAAAGCCAATTCCTACAGAACCTACTTTTTCCCCGAATCTGTTATCAGGTCCCATTACTTCAATATATGTTGATTTTCCACGCAAATATAATGTGGTACTTTGCTGGTTTATCGGCAGAAAATCAGGAAGTCCTTTATCCAGGCTGCTCCATTTTGCTAATTGTTCACTTCCCCTGATTTCGTTAAACGAAACAGAATCCAGTACAAAATAAATATGATTCACTTTTAAAGCTTCGTTCTGTCCAAAGACTTTGTTTCCGAATGCAATAAGAAAAATGATAAAAAAATATCTGCCCATCTCACAATCAGCTATAAATTGTTATTTTCAAACACGTACACTAAAACAAAAAAAGCAGAAATAATTTCCTGCTTTAAGAGCCACTAACGACTATTTCTTTCTCTTGGATTTAGATATTGCTTTCTGTTGAGCTCTGTTGGCTCCAAACTTCTTAGGTGCCTTTCTTTTGGATGGACCACCCCAGTTTTCTTTTGTATTCTTGGCCTTTTTCTCATGGAAAGCTCCCCCACCTTCATTCAGTTTTACCTGTGCCGGGTTTTTCATCACCACTTCATCTTTTTCAGAAGCGATTTTATTAGGATTTATTTTTACCTCTTCAGGGAAATCATTGAATTTTAATTCTTTATCCATTAACAATTCAATATCAAGAATGGAAGGCTCTTCTTTTTTGGTAACAAATGTAAGTGCTTTCCCTTCTTTATCAGCTCTACCTGTTCTCCCAATTCTGTGAATATATTGCTCAGGAATATCCGGTGTCTCGAAGTTGATGACATGAGTAACGTTTGAAATATCAAGACCTCTCGCCATTACGTCAGTAGTAATCAATCCTCTGATCTCTTCATTTTCAAAACTCTTCATCGCTTTAAGTCTGTAATTCTGAGATTTATTGGAGTGAATCACATCAAACTGCCCAGGGAAAAGCTCATCAATTTTGGTAAAAAGAAGGTCAGCATGTCTTTTATTATTATTAAAAATCAAAACCTTAGACATATCTGCATCATTCTTCAACAAATGCTCAAGAAGGTTGATTTTAGTATTAAAGTTTTCAACTTTATAACCTGTCTGCTCAATCTTTGCGAGTGGCGTTCCTGACTTCGCCAATGAAATTTCTACCGGATTGGCAAAATAAACGTCCAGCATTTCATCTACCGCTTCTGTCATGGTTGCAGAGAACAAAATATTTTGTCTCTTTTCCTTCATCATTTCAAAAATATGGCTTAGTTGTGGTCTGAAACCTAAATTAAGCATTTCATCAAATTCATCAATGATTAATTTCTGAACTTCTTTCAGGGAAATTGCATTATCAATCGCAAGATCCATTACTCTACCAGGTGTTCCCACTAAAATATCACAACCGTCATTGAATAACAATTTCTGAGTATTGATATTTTTTCCTCCGTATATTCCGATTACTCTTGCAGTAATGTTTTCTGTCAGTTTCTCAAGGATTTCAGCTACCTGCACCACCAATTCTCTTGTAGGAACAAGCACTAAAACAGTTGGATTTCCAGTTTTACTGTATTTCCATGTTTTAAGAACGGGTAAAAGGTAAGCTAATGTTTTCCCGGTTCCGGTTTGTGCAATCCCCATTACATCTCTTCCGGAAAGAATAGGCTTTAAGCTTTTCTCCTGAATAGGTGTAGGTTCAAATAATTCCAGATCCGCTAAAACATCGAGAATTTTAACCGGCAGGTCAAAATCTGCAAAAGTGAGTTTTTCCATTTTGCAAAGATAGGTATTAATCTGTATAATGGAAAATGGAAGTGAAAAGGTGGCAGATTTCAAAGATTTTATGCACCTGAGGTTCGTATCTGCATACCCACTTTAAAGATACATCCCTAAATTTTCAACTTTCAATTCTCCTTTTTCAATTTTTAGTTTACCTTAACACTCTTGCTTGTAATTTTAATATCATCATCTTTCCATTCACTTGAGGTAATGATTACATTTCCCTTTATTTTAGGATCTTTTTTGATGGGAAACTGATCTTCTTCCCACTGATTGCAGTGTGTAGAAATAGAAGGTACCAATAGTTTCCATCCTGTTTTACCTGATGTGTAAGCAAGGAAACCACGCCAGCAACTTGTGCACCATCCCGGATAAATACCAATTTCATCTTTTCCGTCTCCGTTAAGGTCTCCCAGATTATACAACTTCCCGTCATAAGCTGGAGAAACAGTAAATGGCTTTATCGTTTTATCACTAAAATAAACGGTGGTTTCACATTTTCCGTCACATTCATCTGTACAGTCACTGACTTTAGTATAGGCATATTCCTTTGTTCCGTTACCATCAAAGTCTCCTGAGATATTTCCTTCATTTTTTTCCTGTGCAATTACAAATGGACTACAGCAGATCAGCGCTGCGATAATAAGTGTTTTCATTGTTATTTTGTTTTTTTGATTTACAATATAAATTCAGGGGTCGAAATGTAAAATTAAAATTACCTATCTGAAGACCTGAAAAAAAACAACTGGTTACTTCTTTACTTTCTCGTAACTCTGAGCAACAGTATTAAAACCAGAATGATTGAAAAAACAAACCCTAAAACGGCAACCAATGACAACTCTCCTATCCTTGGTCCGGATTCGGATGTAAAAACAATGGATGTCGCAATGATATTGGCTCCAAGAATCATAGCCAGAATCAAATTGATTACGCTTGACTTGATCAGTTGGTTGGTCTTTTCTATATTTTTGATTTCACTTGAAACAGTGAACTTATTTTCATCTAATTTTTGTAAAACAGAACGCAGTTCTCTTGGTATTTCATCTACGTTATCTGTAAAATTCATCATCCTGTCCATCCCTGTCTTTAAAAGATTTTTAGGGCTGATTTTCCTGGTGAAAATCTTTTTAGTGTATGGATGAAGACTTTTGACAATATCAAGATCAGGATTAATATTTCGACCGACCCCTTCTATCAGGCTTATTCCTTTGAATAAAAGATAGAAATAATCAGGCATATATAACCTGTTTTCCTTCAGAATATCCTTCATTTTATTGATAATGACCTGAACATTGATATCTTGCAAAGATGAGCTATGGACAAAGTTTAAAATATCCTCTACCTCATTTTCAAATCTTCTTTCATCAGGAATTTCATAGCTTATAGCCATCTTCTTTAAATAACGTACAATCTTATGTGGATTTTTGGCAACAAAGCTTACAATAAGGCTTTCGAGAATTTCTTTATCATTGGGCTGAATCTTTCCTACCGCTCCAAAATCAATAAAAACTACTTTTCCATCTCTTTTTACCAGAATATTTCCTGCGTGTGGATCTGCATGAAAAAAACCGTAATCTAAAATTTGAGACACGAACAGCCTTAGCCCTCCTTCAGAAACTTTTACAGGATCAATATCATTAGCCAAAAGAACAGATTTATCTGTAACCTTGATCCCATCAATGAATTCCATACAAAGAATATTGTTGTTGGAAAGCTCTTCATATACTTTTGGAACGTAAGTTTCTTTATTATTTTTAAAATTAAGACGAAATTGTTGGATATTATTTTTTTCGTTGATCAATGAAACTTCTTCCAATAATGATCTTTCAAAAGTGGAAATAGCCTGCTTCAGATTCAACTTCTCTCCTATCTCGGAATAAGCAGATATGAGTTTTTCAAGATCCTTTATTAAAAGTAAATCATCTTCAATGACAGATTGTACATCTGGTTTTCTCAATTTTAGAATCACCGGACTTCCATCATTCAAAACAGCCTTATATACTTGAGCAATGGAAGCTGTAGCTAAAGGTTCTTTTTGAATTTCCAGGAAATAGTCTTTTACGGAAATATTGAACTCATTCTCCAGAGCTTCTTCAACATCCATGTCTACTGCATCCACTTTATCCTGAAGTTTCTGCAATTCCTGAATCAATTCCGGTGGTAACAGATCTTCCCTGTTACTGAATGACTGTCCCAGTTTTACGAAGGTAGGTCCCAATTCTTCAAGAACCAGTCTGATCCTTTCATAAACTGTACCTTTCGAAACGACTTCATCAGAATTTCCGGGGACTTCCTCTTGCTTATTTCCTCCGTTCATTCTCGCCAACAGATCTTTAAACCCATATTTACTTAGTACGGAAATCAATCTGGCAGATCTTTTCAGTTTTCTTTGCTGCTTGTCAAACATAATGTATCAATAGTAAGTGCAATTTACTCCAAAAACTATTCCCAATACTATTTTTATTCTGTATGAAAGGATCATTAAACCTAATTTTATCAGAAAAAAATGCCAACAACACCCTATTTAATTAAGAATATAATAACAAAAAACATCTTCTCAGCACTATTTAAAATAAACATAATAATAAAAAACATCACTTATCTTAACCTATAATATATTTTTCTATATTTACACTGTACAAACATTAAAACAAACCAATAAAAGTATTACAACATGAAAAATTTACGTAACAACAAACTATCAAGAGAGCAATTAAAAGGAATTTCAGGAAACGGTATCATTATCGGTTGCTCGAATGAATGCTGCCCAACTGATGGAAGGCCAAGATGTCCCAGACTTATTTGTCCGGCCGTTGTGTGCCCACAGTATATGTAATATCGAAATTATATTTCTGCCTGAAAGGGCTATATTAATCCGAAGAACTGTTCTTCGGATTTTTTTATGCTCATTATTTGGAGAGTACAGGACCATAAAAAAAGATTTTCAGATAATATAGATTTTTTCAAGGCACCTTACTTTTGAAACAGAAACAGTAGTATAATAAAACATCACAAATCATGCTAAGAAAAATTATTTCAGCCGGCTCCATTATAGTATTTTCTATGATCACCGGTTCATCTTTAAGAGCACAGGTTGCTTCCGTAAGCACAGTTGCAGAATCTATGACCGCTAATTTGGATTACTTAGGTCTTACTGATAATCAAAAAAATAAAGTATTATACTTTAACCAAGCTGCCGCTAATTCACTTGATGCACTTGATAAAAAAGTAGGTGACAATTCTAATATTTTAAATAATAAAGCGATTACCAGCGAGCTCATAGAAATTATGGTTCAGCGTGACAAAGCTCTTAGAGAGATCCTTACTCCAGAGCAGGAAAGTCAATTTGAGAAAAACAGAGTAAAAGCGCTTGCCAACTTCAGAACTTTGGTCATGGTTCCTTTGTTGGATCTTACTGACAAACAAGTCCCTCAAGTATATGACATCAATCTTAAAAGTGTTCAGGCCATGCAGAATGATTTGGATAAACGCAACAAAAGCAAAAGAAAAACAAGCGATCAAGAGGCTCGTCGTATCATTACCAACCAGTTTAAAAATGTAGATAAGGATTTTGAAGCGATTTTAAGCCCATCTCAGATATCCATATATAAAAACAATGAACAATTGTTGATTGATGCGGTAAGACACAATAAAAAGGTGCAATCCAAATAAATATATTTTTCATTCATCATGACACTTATTCCCCAAACTAAGTCTTTCTTGACGAGGCTGCCTTTCTCAGGTAGCCTTGTTTTTTTGTGAAGGTCTATTCTCCCTGAAAAAGATGGGTTCAGAAATAATTCTGAACCCATCTGTATCTTGTTTGTTGTGTTCTTATTTAAGATAAGTTTCATATAAGTCTTTCCTTCTGTCTTTCATCACCTGCACTGAACCGTTATGGTGGAGATCTTTTAACAGGTTTAAATCCACATCTACAATCAATGTCATTTCTGTGTTCGGAGTGGCCTCTCCTTTTACGGCATTAGACGGAAACGCAAAATCTGACGGAGTAAATACGGCAGCCTGGCCAAACTGAATGTCCATATTATTTACTTTCGGAAGGTTTCCGACACAGCCTGCAATTGCGACATAGCACTCATTTTCTATAGCTCTTGCCGCAGCACAGTGACGTACTCTCATATAGGCATTCTGAGTGTCTGTAAGGTAGGGAACAAATAATATTTTCATGCCCTGATCGGCAAGAATTCTTGGTAATTCCGGAAATTCTACATCGTAGCAGATCACCAGCCCTATTTTACCACAGTCGGTATCAAAAACTTTAATTTCATTCCCGCCTTTCATTCCATAATACCTCTTTTCATTCGGAGTAATGTGGATTTTTCTGTACTCATCCATTCGCCCATCACGATGGAGAAGATAACTCACATTGTATAATTCATTATTTTCAAAAACAGGCATACTTCCGGAAATAATATTGACATTATAGCTGATAGCCAATTCAGAAATTTTTGCTTTAATCTGATCGGTAAGCTTGGCCAGTTCTATCATACTATCTCTTTCTGAAAGGTTGTTGAAAGGTGCCAGCAAAGGAGTATTAAACAGTTCAGGGAAGAGGACAAAATCAGATTTATAATCTCCCATCACATTCACAAAAAACTCTACCTGTTCATAAAAGGCTTCAATATCTTTAAAGGTTCTCATCTGCCACTGGACAAGCCCTAAACGGATAATGCTATCCTGCATGGTATTCGGGCTTTTGCTGTAATATATATTGTTCCATTGCAGGAGAACAGCGTTTTCCCTTGAAGCTTCATCTTCAGGAAGATATTTCTTCAGGATTTTGATGGGAAGAAAATTATTGGAAAGCTGAAACGACAATACCGGATCATAGATCTCTTTATCTCTTACTTTCCGGATATAATTTCTTGCAGAAAGTTCGTGGCTGTATTTATGATAATTTGGAATTCTACCACCAAGGATGATGGATTTCAGGTTCAATAATTCGCAAAGTTCTTTTCGGGCATCATAAAGCCTTCTTCCAAGGCGCAGTTCGCGGTATTCAGGATCTACAAAAACTTCTATTCCATACAAAACGTTTCCTTTTGATGAATGGGTATTGAATGTATAATTTCCTGTAATATCAACATAGGTATGATCATCCCCGAATTCGTCATAATTCACGATAATAGAGAGTGCTACCGCAGCTAGTTTTCCGTCTACGGTAATACAAATCTGCCCATCAGGAAAGATTCTCGTTAGTTTTTCAATACTTTTCTTTGACCATATTGATTCTGACATCTGTGGATATGCCCTTTTCATTGTTTCCGCCAACTCATCATAATCCTGAACAGTCAGAGGTCTTGTTTCTATTTGCATTTGATGTAATTTTACTTAAATTTAGGGAAAAATTGTACAAATACAGTTTAAAAACAACCAGTTTATTTCTATTTTTTTTTACATGAAGCCTTACGCAGTAACCTTAATTATAAGCATTACCATTATATTTGTTATAAGAATCTTTTATCCAGCCTCAATAATCAATCTTTCACACAATTTAAACTTGTTTTCAGTATCTGAATTAAATGTTCAGGAAGTTAAAACCCTTGTTTATTTATATTTAGCTGGAATAATATTTATAAACTATCTTATTTTCCATAAGCATATATTATTCAAGCTAACTTATTGTTTGTTAATTATAATCAATATTATAATTGTCATTTCTTCATTGAAACAATTTTAATAGAAAATATCTAAGGACAGGATTATATTATAAATTATGGAAGAGTTGATTTACCAAAAAATTCAGGAATACGATTCAAAAATGGAAAATTTTAAAATTTCATTTACTGATCATACCTTATCAATAGATGATTTAATTAGTTTGTATAGATTTAGAAATGAGATAGCAAGAACTGAAGATGTAAAGAAACTAACACAAAAAATTCATGATGACTTCTGCCTGATAAAACAACAATGTCATGAAAACATTAAGTTTGTCATTGCAAGATATGACGGAATAGCTAGAATGTTCTTCTTTAGCGAAGATTATTCTAAAATTTTTTCGGATCATCAATTTTAACAAAAAAATCCCACCCAAAACGGGCAGGATTTATATCTATAAAATTCAAGTCAAAAATTATTCCCACTCAATGGTTGCTGGTGGTTTGCTTGAAATATCATAAGCTACTCTGTTGATTCCTCTTACTTCGTTGATAATTCTGCTGGAAACAGTATCTAAGAACTCGTAAGGAAGTCTGCTCCATGTTGCTGTCATAAAGTCGATCGTATTAGCAGAACGAACTACCGCTGTGTATTCGTACGTTCTTTCGTCTCCCATTACTCCTACAGATTTTACAGGAAGTAATACTACGAAAGCCTGAGATACTTTTTCGTAAAGATCATTTTTATACAATTCTTCAATAAAGATATCATCAGCCTCCTGAAGGATTCTTACTTTCTCAGCATCTACCGCTCCCAATACTCTGATTCCTAATCCAGGACCTGGGAAGGGGTGTCTGTATACCAGGTGGTGAGGAATTCCTAGTTCTTCTCCTACTCTTCTTACTTCGTCCTTGAAAAGCTCTCTTAATGGCTCTAATAATTCGAATTCCATATCTTCAGGAAGTCCGCCAACGTTGTGGTGAGACTTGATCACAGCAGAGGGTCCGTTGACAGACTGACTTTCAATAACGTCAGGGTAAATGGTTCCCTGAGCCAAGAATTTAGCGCCTTCTATTTTGTGAGATTCTTCGTCAAAAACATGGATAAACTCATTTCCGATGATTTTTCTCTTCGCTTCAGGGTCGTCTACTCCAGCTAATTTTGTAAGGAATCTTTCCTGAGCATCCACCATCTTAATGTTCATGTGGAAATGCTCTCCATACTGATCCATTACTTTCTTGCCTTCGTCCTTTCTCAATAATCCCGTATCTACAAAAATACAAGTCAACTGATCACCTATGGCTTTGTGGATCAAAACAGCGGCTACAGAAGAGTCTACACCTCCTGAAAGTCCAAGGATTACTTTGTTGTCTCCCACTTTCTCACGGATCTCCTCAACTGTTTTTTCGATATAGTTGGTCAGTTTCCAGTTTTTCTCTGAATTACAGATGCCGAAAACGAAATTTTCAAGCATTTTCCCTCCTTCTTCTGTATGAGAAACTTCCGGGTGAAACTGAACGCAGAATATTTTCTTATCTTCATTAGAGATAGAAGCAATTACCCCTGATTTTGCATTTAATTCAAAGCCTGCCGGTAAATCTCCTACTTCGTCGAAGTGGCTCATCCAAACCACAGAATTTTGAGTAACTCCTTTTAATAAAGAGCTTTCTTTAACGATTTCAAGATTGGCTTTACCATACTCTCCTTTTTCTCCCTTATTTACTTTTCCACCTAAAAGGTGAGCTGTCATCTGCATTCCGTAGCAAATTCCCAAAACAGGAACTCCCTGTTCGTATAATTCTTTTTCTACAAGGTGGGCATTTTCTGCGTTCACAGAGCTTGGTCCTCCGGAAAGAATGATTCCTTTCGGTTGTTTTGCTAAGATATCTTGTAAAGGTGTATTGTAAGGTAAGATTTCAGAGTATACCCCCATCTCACGGATTCTTCTTCCGATAAGCTGGTTGTACTGGGATCCGAAATCTAAAATAATAATACCGTTGTTCATTTTTGATAATTGATTTGTTTGAAAGATATCAGATTTCAGACATCAGATTTCAGATTTTAGGTCTGAAGTCCGAAATCTAGAATCTGAACTCTTATTTCTAATATTAACTGTTTTACAAAAAAAGACTTGGAATTTTTCCAAATCTTTTTTCGTGATTTTTATTAAAACTTTCCGATGTCTTCTCTGTAGAAGCCGTAATCGAAATGTACATGTCCTGCATCTTCGTAAACATTCTTGCGGGCTTCCTCATAAGTAGCTCCGGTAGCCACAATGTTCAGTACCCGACCTCCATTGGAAACTACTTTGTCTGCTTTTCTGGCAGCTCCTGCATATAATAATTTGCTGTGCTTTAATTTGTCTTCGCCTACAATTTCATAGCCTGTTTCAAAGTTTCTTGGATATCCTCCTGAGCACATTACAAGACAAACTGCTTTCTCATTTTTAAACTTAAGCTCGATTTCTTTTCCTTCCATACAATCCTGGATAACATCTAAAAGATTGTTTTCCATAAGAGCCATCAATACCTGAGTTTCAGGATCTCCGAATCTCATGTTGTATTCAAGAAGGTAAGCACCGTTTTTGGTGACCATTAGTCCAAAGAAAATGATTCCTTTAAATCCAAATCCTTCAGCCTTAAGACCTTTCAATGTTGGTTCAAGGATATTTTTCTCAAAATCAGCGTAATGCTCCTGAGTGAATTCCGGACTTGGTGCCACTGACCCCATACCTCCAGTATTAGGTCCTGTATCACCGTTTCCTGCTTTTTTATAATCTTTGGCAGCAATACAAGGGAAAAGCTTTTCCCCATTCGAGAACGCTATGATTGAAGCTTCAAAACCTTGTAAATATTCCTCGATAACTAAACGAATACCAGCATCTCCATAGATTCTTCTGATCATGAAATCATGGATGGTCGCTTCAGCTTCTTCAAGGTTATCACAAATAACAACTCCTTTTCCACCTGCTAAACCACTTGCTTTGATTACTAAAGGATATGGTTGTTTTTGCACATATTCTTTAGCTTCGTTATATGAATCAAATACGACCGCTTTAGCTGTTTTGATATCATAGGTTTGCATAAACTTCTTAGAGAAAGCTTTACTTCCTTCAAGGCTGGCTACTTTCTGATTCGGACCGAAAACTTTAAGATCGTGTTTTTTGAATTCATCCTTGATACCAGCTACCAATGGAGCTTCAGGGCCTACAATCGTAAGATCAATCTTTTCTTTAATAGCGAAATCTCTAAGTTCTTTGATTTCTGATAAATGAACATTTTTTCCTATTACATCGGTAGTCGCATTCCCGTTAGCAAAAAACATTTTGGAAATCCTTGGGTCATTCTGAAGCTTTGCTGCTAAAGCAGATTCTCTACCGCCTTCACCTATGATTAATATTCTCATACTTTATTTATTATCTAGTCTAATTTACAAATATATAATTTTGAATGCTATAAATACAATCACAAATTATTTTTTAATTCTATTTTAATTAGTGGAAAAAGTGTCTAACACCGGTAAACATCATAGGAATACCGTGTTCATTAGCAGCTTCTATACTGTCCTGATCTTTTACACTTCCACCAGGTTGGATAATTGCCTTGATACCTTCCTGAGCGCAGAAATCTACGACATCACGGAAAGGGAAAAATGCGTCAGAAGCCAATACTAAATCTCCTGCGAATTTTTCTTTAGCTCTTTCAATCGCCTGCTGAGTAGCCCAGATTCTGTTGACCTGTCCGCCTCCGATTCCAAAAGCCTGGATTCCGTTGGACACTACAATAGCATTTGACTTTACATATTTTACCACTCTCTGAGAGAAAAGTAAAGCTTTCTTCTGCTCTTCCGTAGGTTGAGTTTCAGTAACTACTTTAATATCGTCAGAGAAATGCAGGTCATTATCCTGAACCAAAATACCACCATCAACTTTCACCCATGTCTTCTTATCAGAAACAGGGTTTACGATTTTAATGATTCTAAGGTTTTTCTTTTTTCTTAAAACTTCAAGAGCTTCTTCATCAAAGTCCGGAGCCATTACGATCTCCAGGAATGTTTTGTTTAATTCTTCAGCTGTTGCTGCATCAATTTTATAATTCATAGCAACAATTCCGCCAAAGATAGAAACCGGATCACATTCGAAAGTTTTTTGATAGGTTTCTAATGCAGAAGTTCCGATAGCTACCCCACAAGGAGTAGAGTGTTTTACAGCACAACAGGCCATTTCCTCCTTGAACTCTGTTACCACTTTCCAGCAAAGATCCATATCACGAAGATTATTGAAAGAAAGTTCTTTACCTCCCAGTTGCTCAAAGTCTTTCATGGCACCGTTTTCAAAAGTAGAAACGTAGTAAGCAGCTGTCTGGTGAGGGTTTTCTCCATATCTTAAATCGGATACTTTCTTGTAAGACGCATTCAGATAGGTAGGATACTCTTCATCTAAAAGCATTCTTGAGATAGCAGCATCATAAGCAGAGGTAAGGTTGAATACCTTTCCTGCAAGTTTTTTACGAGTTTCAATATAAGTGTCACCATTCTGCTCCATCTCCAGCTTTACTGTAGTATAGTCTTCTACATCCGTAATTACTGTCACGGAGTCAAAATTTTTCGCTGCAGAACGAAGCATAGAAGGACCTCCGATATCGATAAATTCTACTTTCTCATGTAAAGAAATGTCTTTGTTTACATTTTCGAAGAAAGGGTAAAGGTTTACGATAACCATGTCTATCAAACCAATTCCATGTTCCTGAACGGTCTTCATATGCTCTTCGTTATTACGAACAGCTAAAAGACCACCGTGAACTTTAGGGTGTAAAGTTTTCACTCTTCCGTCCAGCATTTCAGGGAAATTGGTTACCTCATCAATCTGAATGGGATTTAAACCAGCGTCTTTCAAATGTTTGAACGTTCCTCCTGTAGAGATCAACTCATAATTTTGAGCTTCCAAAAACTGCGCGAATTCAATTAATCCACTCTTGTCAGAAACACTGATTAAAACTCTCTTTTTACTCATTACTTTCAATTTTTACTTTTCACAGTTATTTCAAACTGTATCCGGGTCTTTCACTTCCGGATTACTTTTATTTTACTTAGATTTTTTTATTAATGTAATAATGCATCAATCTAGCCATTCAGTAATACCTTCAACATAGGTAAACTGTTACATTGCTTATCAGTACATTATTTATTTCCCAGGACCTTATTGATCGCTATTGGAAATATTTCATATTCAATCTGATGAACCTTCTGGGCTAATGTTTCTGGAGTGTCATCGGCTGTTATTTCAAATGATTTTTGAAGAATAGCTTCTCCCTCATCAATCCCAGGAGTCACAAAGTGTACCGTTGCCCCACTCTCTGTTTCTTTAGCTTCAATAACGGCATTATGAACATTCATTCCCCACATTCCTTTTCCTCCGAATTTCGGAAGCAAAGCGGGATGAATATTGATTATTTTACCATTCCAGTTTTCACAGAATTCAGATTTTAAGATGGATAAAAATCCTGCCAATACGATAAGATCAGTATTTTCAGGGATTAGTTTAGCCAGTTCACTGCTGAAATTCTTTCCTCTTGGAATGAGTATGTTTTCTATATTATGATTCTTTGCTCTTTCCAGTCCGAAACATTCTCTGTCAGCTACTACCAAAGATACTTTTGCATTCTGGATTTCCCCAGCTTCAATGGTATCAATGATTCTCTGCAGATTAGTTCCTGAACCGGATACAAGTACAACGATGTTCTTCATTATTCAGATGTTAGATATCAGATTTCAGACTTAAAGTCTGATGTCTGGTGTCTGATGTCATTTAAAATTTCAAATCGATTTTTTCTGCTCCTTCAGTGATTTCTCCAATTTCGTAAGCATCATCTAAAAGGTGCAATATTTTTTCAGCATGTTCAGCATCTACAACGATTACCATTCCTACCCCCATATTGAATGTTCCGTGCATTTCTTGACGTGTGACTCCACCTCTCTTTTCAAGTTCAAGCATGACACTAGGGATTCTGATTTTTGATTCGTCAATAGAAGCACAAAGTCCTTCAGGAATGATTCTCGGAACGTTTTCATAAAGCCCGCCTCCGGTAATATGAGCAATTCCGCTTACTTTTACTTCTTCCAGTACTTTATGGATATCTTTATAGTATAGTCTTGTAGGAACTAGAAGAGTTTCATATAATGGTTTTCCTTCAAACTCTTCTTCAAAGTTTGGGAATACCTTTCTTACTAAAGAGAATCCGTTTGAGTGGAATCCTGAGCTCGGTAATGCAATAATTTTATTACCTGCTTTAATCGCAGATCCGTCAATGATCTGATCTTTTTCTACGATTCCTACACAAAATCCTGCAACATCATAATCTCCCGGCTGGTACATTCCCGGCATTTCGGCAGTTTCGCCACCAATTAACGCACAGTTGTTATCCTTACAAGCACTTACCATTCCTAAAACGATTTCTGCTGCAATTTCAGAATCAAGCTTTCCACAAGCTAAATAATCTAAGAAAAATAAAGGTTTTGCACCATGGCAAAGGATATCATTGGCACACATTGCGAAACAGTCGATACCGATAGAGTCATATTTTTTGGTATCCAAAGCTACTTTCAGCTTTGTTCCTACTCCATCTGTTCCTGAAACAAGAACAGGATTTTTATATCCTCCGATTTCATAAAAAGCGCCAAAACTACCCAAATGATTCAATACATTTGAATTGTGGGTTTCCCCGACTGCTTTTTTGATCTTGTCAACCGTTTTGTACCCTTCTTCTTTGTCTACTCCTGCTGATTTGTAAGTGTTGCTCATGTCTGCTTAGGTTTTTAGATATTGGATTTCAGATTTCTGATGATTAGCGTCTGGTATCTGATGTCTTCTTATCTTTTATATTTTTACTTTTTATATTCAAATTTGGAAAACAAAAAAGCCGACAATCTTTTCAGATTATCGGCCGTTATTTTATCTCAGAATTTCAGAGCCCACAATTTTCCCTTTATGAGAAAAACATTGTTTATAGGAGGTCTGAATTTTCATCTCTTTTCTTTTTGCAAAAATAGTAATTTTAAATGAATATTCAAATTCTATTTTTCAAGGATAGATTCAATGGCTGCAATCTTCTTGATTTTTTCTTTTAATTCGTTGTTTTTCTCTTCATTAGAAATTTTCTGACCTGCTTTATCGAAGTTGTCATTGAAGAAAGGAAGTGAAAAAGTTTCTACCACATTTCCACCATGGAAAGGGAAACGCTTTGATGCAGCTTCTAAAACTCCTGCTCCACCTCTTCCTCCGGGAGATGTAGACATCAATAACATAGGTACTTCATTCCATACTGTTCTGTCTTTGATTCTTGACACCCAGTCGAACACATTTTTGAATGCTGTAGAATAGGTTCCGTTATGTTCTCCTAAAGAAACCAACAATAAGTCTGCTCCATCAATTTTTCCGGCAAAATCATGTGCTTCCTGAGGAACGCCGCCTGCTAATTCTCTTTCATGCTTATAAATGGGCATTTCGAAAGGATTTAAGTCGATTACTTCTACCTCTGCATTTTCAAATAATGTTGATGCGTATGCCACCAACTGCTTGTTCATGGAAACTTCTGAGTTACTTCCTGCTATTGCTAAAATTTTCATACTTTGATAATTATTTTTTAAGTTAATATCAACCCGTCATGGTCATTTCGTAAAATTTCACGAATAACGGGTTGATCTTATTTCTGATTTTAAGATTACAAATTTAGTTTTTTATTTAAGATAAGCCGGTAATTCCATTGGTACTTCCATCAATAATATTTCTGTGTCTTCTACTGCTTCAATGTTAAAACTTTGGGTATCCCAGATTCCCAACCCGTCTCTTTCATTCAAAACACGGTCTCCTACTTTTGCGCTTCCTTTTAAAACAAATGCATACACTCCATTTCCTTTTTTATTAAGTGTATAATTTTTACCGTTTCCTTTTTTAAAGTTAGCCAGATTAAACCAGGCATCCTGATGAATCCATACTCCGTCATCATTTTTATTCGGAGATAAAATCTGTTGGAACCCGTTTATTTTTTCTCCTTCTTTGATGCTTTTCTGATCATATCTTGGCTCAACATTCAGCTCTCTTGGGAAAACCCAGATTTGTAAGAATTTAACCTCTTCATCTTTATTTTTATTATACTCACTGTGTTGTACACCGGTCCCTGCGCTCATCACCTGAATTTCACCTTTTCTGATGACCGCAGTGGTACCTATTGAATCTTTATGTTCCAGATCACCTTCCAAAGGAATGGAGATAATTTCCATATCCCTGTGCGGATGTGTTCCGAAACCCATTCCCTGGGAAACGGTATCGTCATTCAATACTCGTAAAACGCCAAAGTTTGTTCTGTCTCTGTTTTGATAATTGGCAAAACTGAATGTATGATAAGAATTTAACCATCCGTGATTGGCATGGCCTCTTGAATCTGCTTTATGATATACTGTTTTCATTTCTGTGATTATTTTATGATACAAATGTACGGGATGTTATCTGGGAAAAAGTTGATATAGGATAAGAAAGGAAATTTATGACAAAAGAGTTGAGGGAATAATGAAGATGGGCAGGTTGGATACCCAAGATCTGTGTTATTTGTGGAATCTGTCGGAGACTATAGTTCTCCGATCCTTATGATAAAGATAGGTTTCGGCTAAAGCCAATTAATAAACGGATAAAAAAAGCGGGCTTTAGCCCGCTTCTATTGATATTTTGATAAATATTTTTTTCGACAATCACACACAATTTTCAACTCTTAAAAGTGTACCTGCTGGATTTCTTCTTCAATTTCCTTTGGTGTTTCATCTTCAGATTTCACAAAAATCATAGTAACCAACGCTCCTATCAACATACAGATACCTCCAACAACTACATAATCCATAGCCTGTTTTCCAAAAATTCCACTTACAATAGGCCCACCAAACAAACCGTTGATGATCTGTGGAATCACAATAAAGAAATTGAATATTCCCATGTATACCCCCATTTTCTTTTGAGGAATCACTTCAATCAGCATCGCATAAGGCATTGCAAGGATGCTTGCCCACGCAAACCCTAATCCGATCATTGAAATCCATAGATGGTTGACATCTTTAATAAAATACATTGAAATCAGCCCTACACCTCCACACAACAAGGCTAAAGCATGGGTTTGTTTCTTTCCGATCCACTTTGCAATGGGGGTCAATAGAAAAGCAAAAGGTATTGCCCACAGATTATACATTCCGAAGAGTTTACCTGTTAGATCTCCGGCATCATTAAATGCTTTAGAATGGGTATCTTCCGGCGAAAGGCCAAAATGATGGGTAGCTAATGCACTTGTTGTAAACACCCACATGGTAAATAAGGCAAACCATGAAAAGAATTGTACGGCTCCCAACTTTTTCATTTGTGTTGGAATGGCCGCAAAATCTTTAAAAATATCTGAAAATCTTGAAGGCTCTTCTTCTATTTTTTTCGCATCTTCAAATTCTTCAAATTCTTTTGGGGAATATTCTCTGGTTGTAAAAATCGTATATAAAATTGCTATGAGAAGTAATGCTGCCCCTATATAAAAAGAATAGATGACATTATCTGCCACAAAACCTTTGGGGGCTACATTGGAAATTCCCAGATTCGTCAACCAGTCTGGTAAATATGAACCCAGTACAGCCCCAATCCCGATCAGAATGGTTTGTACAGAAAATCCTATTGTTCCCTGATGTTTTGGAAGCATATCTCCTACTAAAGCCCGGAAAGGCTCCATCGCGATATTGACTGAAGCATCCATCATGGCAAGGAAAATAACAGCCAGAAGAAGAGCATTAGCTGCAAACATCTGAGTTACTGATGCTGCATTTGGTAGTAACACAAGTCCTATTGAACATAAAACAGCTCCTATCAGGAAATAGGGTTTCCTTCTTCCTAACGGACTCCAGGTATTATCTCCCATGTGCCCGATAATCGGCTGAACAATCAACCCTGTAATGGGGGCAACCAACCAAAACCATGATAATTCATGAACGTCGGCTCCGAGGTTGGCTAAAATACGGCTTGCATTTCCATTCTGCAACCCGAAAGCCATCTGAATTCCCAAGAAACCCATGCTCATATTAATGATCTGAAGCATGGAAAGATTAGGCTTTATTCTCTTTGAAACTGTATTCTGCGAAAGATTCATTTTTATTTCTTTAATTCCTTGATTAAAGGATCTTCAAGAGCAGTTTTCTCAGCAACTACTTTATCAACTACGTCATTAGGAATGGTCATGGAAAGTACATACTGTTTTATTTTCCATGTTCCGTTGATTTTTTCAACGACTCCGGAACCTCTGCATATTTTCATCTGGGTATCCAATAGTTCATCAAACCATGCCATTTTTCCATCTTTACTGAAATAAATATTTCTTTTCAATGCTGTAAAATTCCAGGTTTTCTTTTTGTCAAAATGAGGTTTTGCCCAGATCATAAAAGCTTTTTTGTCCCAAACTTCAGTAGCATCTGTTCCGATAAATGTAGACTCCTCTGCAAAATAATTAAAGTAGTTGGTATACTCTGCTTTTGCAGCAGCCACATTGAAGGCATCGAGCATGGTACTGATTTCTGATTTTTCTTTTTCAAATCCATTTTTTGACTGTGCCGAGAAAAATGCAGATCCCAATAAGAAGAGGACCAGTACATAAACGCTTATTGATTTTTTCATATAGTTAGTAATTTATTTTTCAAGTTCAATAATCAACGAAGATTTCCCGGGAATGGTGATGTTGTCTTTAAGGTTCCATTTTTTTTCTGAAATCACTTCTTTTCCTTTAGAAAATCCTTGTAATGATTCTTCAAAACGTTTTACATCCAACGTCTGATTTTCCTCATTATTGTTGATGGCAATCATTACACTTTCTTTTTCGTTATATCTGAAATAGGTAAAAACTCCATCCTGAGGAACATAATTTTTAGTTTTCCCGGTATGAATTACTTCTTTTCCTTTTCGCCAGTTCAATAATTTTTGAGTAAACTGAAAGAATTCTTTTTGTTCTGTTTTTTGGGTAGAAAGGTTAAAAGCATTTTGCTGATCTGACTTCCAGCCTCCCGGAAAATCTCTCCTGATATCAGCATCACCCCCTTTGTTTTTATCTCCACGCATCCCTATTTCTGATCCATAATAGATCTGGGGAATTCCGCGAACTGTTGAAATCAGAGTAAGAGCTATTTTATAGGCTTTTGGATCGGAATTGAAGATTTCATTCCATCTTTCTGTGTCATGATTCTCGAAAAAGACGAGAAGGTTATTGATATCCGGATACAGGAAATCGCTGGTAAAAGAGTCATACAATTTTATCATTCCTGTATTCCAGCTTTCTTTTTCTTTCAGTGCTTTAGGCATATCCGCAAATAACATAAAATCCATTACTGAAGGTAAATTCGAATTATACCCTGCTGCTTCTCCAGTTTTGGAATTTTTTTGCCATGCCGAAATCTGTCCTGCTGTATATAACCAGGTTTCTCCTACAATATTGAATTTCGGATATTCATCGGTAATGGCTTTAGCCCATTTTGCCATGGCTTCTTTGTCGTTGTATGGATAAGTATCAACACGAAAACCTCCCAATTCAGCATATTCAATCCACCAGATGGCATTCTGGGTCAGATATTTTAATACTAATGAATTTTTCTGGTTGATGTCCGGCATTGTTTTATCAAACCATCCATCCAGGGCATATTTTTTATCAATTTCAGAAGCGTTGGTGTCAAACTGTGTGGTTGTTTTATAGTTTGATCGCTTAAAGCCATTCTCGCCATCCTTAAACCAATGAATCCAGTCTTTTGTGGGAAGATCTTTGATCATCCAATGAGAAACGCCCCAGTGATTGGTCACATAGTCCATCACCAGCTTCATATTTCTTTTATTGAGTTCGCGGGAAAGAGTTCTGTATTCATCATTGGTTCCGTATCGGGCATCAATTTTATATAAATCAGTTTGGGCATAGCCATGATAAGAATAGACTTTTTCATTGTCTTCATTCACCGGAGTCAGCCACACTGCTGTGGCGCCAAGATTTTGAATGTAGTCAAGATTATTGATGATCCCTTTAAGATCTCCTCCATGTCTTCCATTGGGCAAAGTGCGATCTGCTTTTTCTGTCAATTCCGGAGTGGAGTCATTTTTTACGTCTCCATTGGCAAAACGATCGGGCATAATGAGATACATTACATCTTTTGAGGTAAAAGATTCCCGGTTTGCAGAATTAGGTTCTCTCTGTTTCAACTCATAGATATAAGAGGCGAGATTCTTTTTCCCTTTTTTGATCGTAACAGAAAACTTAGAAGTTTTTATTTCATCGGTATTAAGGGTAATAAAAACATAGTTTGGATTTTCAACTTTCCGAATATCTCTGATCTGTATACCGTCTGAAAGAGTGATTTCCTGATTAGCGATATCTTTTCCATATACTAAAAGCTGTAGTTCGGGGTTTTTCATTCCCTTCCACCAAAATGCAGGTTCTACTCTTTCCAATATTTTTTGGGAAAAAGCAGCAGAAGCGATAGAGAGGGCCAATGCTACATATATTGTCTTCATATTAGTGGTCAATTTAGCATTAAATTTTCAAATATACACTCAAAACCTATCGGAATACATCTTTTCCTTTCTTGCCCTGGTCAAAAATTAAAAATTCACTATCGTTATCTTAAATTCTATTAAAAAAGTGTAAAAATTTTCATAAAATTTTAATCTAAAAATAGGCTGTCCCACCCTTTTTATCTTTAGATTTACAGAAAAAAAGATGTTTGACTTCAGTAATATGTTCAAAACAGAGGGTCCTGATGTTGTTTACACGTGGACAATTCCTGTTTTTGCTGTTATTATTTTTATTGAAATGGCGTACAGCCATTTTAATAAAGAGAAAATTTATGAAACAAAAGATGTCGCAACCAATGTCCTTTTTGCCTTATTAAACTATGGGTTAGACATTATCATGAAAGGCTTTTCTTTGTTTGTTATGATGTTTTTTTATCATCACCGCATTTTTGACTGGCAGGAAGGTATATGGTATTGGATTGCGGTTTTCCTTGCCCAGGACTTTGCCTATTATGTACATCATTATGTAGACCATCATTCACGGGTTTTCTGGGCAGTACATATTACCCATCATAATTCTGATTATTTCAATATCAGTACAGGTTTCAGAAGTCCGGTATTTCAACCGTTGTACCGATATTTATTTTTCTCTCCACTGGCATTCATGGGATTTCATCCATGGCATATTCTGGTAGCTTATTCTGCTATACAGATCTACGGTACTTTTGTTCACACTCAATCGATTAAAAGCATGGGCTTTCTGGAATATATTCTCGTGACTCCATCACATCACCGTGTACATCATGCCTGTAACATCAAATACCTGGATCGCAATATGGGAATGGGACTGATTATCTGGGATAAGATTTTTGGAACATTTGAGAAAGAGGATCCCGAAGTTCCTGTTAAATATGGTGTATATCCGAAAATAAAATCTAAAGATCCTGCTACCATGCTTTTTTATGAATGGAGAAGAATAGGAAAAGATATCAGACAACCCGGCATCTCATTTAAGACCCGGATAAAATATCTTTTTTATTCACCGGGATGGCGACACGATGGTACCGGAAAAACGGTAAAACAATATCAAAGAGAATACAAAGAAAAGATAAAGAAGAAAGGAGAACTTAAGACGTCTCAACAACCTGAAATCCAGGAACCTGAGTATAGTTCAAATTAAAAGATAAAATACCCTAAACTATTACTGTAGTTTGGGGTATTTTTTGAAATTTTAAAAATTGATTTCTTTTTTTCTTAAAGATTTTTCAGCAATTCTGCCGGCTAGCCAGCTCACATAGAACAACTGGAAACTATGATACACCATTACGGGAAGTAAAAATAACACCTTCTTTTCTTCAGGGATACCTAAAACCAAAAGGAAAAGACTTCCGTGAACAAGTGATTTTTTTGAACCACAAAAAGCAACTGTAATGATGTTCTGAGCAGTAAATCCCATCTTTCGTGCGATCAGTTTAAGAACATTATACACTGTAAAAAACAGGAAAACCACACTGAAAGCCAGAATTAAAAAGGTGACCGGAGGAACCGAACTGAAAATATTTTCTATAAATGCTGTTGAAAAGCTTTCGTAAACGATTAATAAAATAATTAATCTATCAAACTCTGCGATGATGCCTGAATATTTTGTTACCCATTTTTTGAAAACAGGATTCAATATAATTCCCAGAATAATAGGCAATAATACTTTCATCAAAAGCTGTTGCAAAACCTCGCCATGATCTCCAGATCCGGATTCTGAAGTTAAGAAAAAACTCATGAGAAGGGGTGTCATCACAATACCTATCAATCCGGAAATTGAAGCATTGAAGATTGCAGAAGTGACATTTCCTTTGGCAATAGACACCATTACTACCGAAGATGAAACCGTAGAAGGAAGACATGCCAGAAAAAATAGGGAAAGCCAGATTTCATGATATTCGGACCCTTTTACGAAAGGATAGAAAATAAGGACCAACAGAGGAAAAAGAATAAATGTTCCTGACTGTATAAGTAGATGTAATTTCCAGTTGGAAATATCTTTTATTACTTCTTTGAGGTTTAATTTGAGGCCATACAATAAAAAAATGACCGCAATTCCCCAATCTATAAAGGCTGAAAGGTTAAAATAAGAATTGTAAGATTCGTGAAAAGGGATCAGATATCCCATGAAGACCATCCCGATCAGAAGGAGAAGAAAAACATTTTGTTTATTGAAAATTTTAGCCATCAACATTAAAAATAGAATATTCACACATAAAATAATCCTTAAAGGCAAAAACCTTTAAGGATTATAAAGTTAAGGAATATTATTTATCCCCATTATTATTGCTTTTCGACATAGCCTTCATTAAACAATTTATTAGGTTTCATATACACCACATTGTTTTGAAAATCCAGGAAAACATTAAATCTTTTTAGAATTTCATTCCCCAGAATATTCATTTTTTTATCATTTACAGGTCTGCTTGCGGAAAGCAACTGAGCTGGAATATTTTTAAGGCTATATCTACCCAGACTCAGCGTTTCAAGGTTGGCAGTAACGACCGGAATTTCATTTCCTTTAGCTCCTTTCATAATCACCTTTTTTATCAGCTTCATTTGATCTGTAGGAAATTTTTGTTCTTTCAACAGAGGGCCATCCAGCATCACTGTTCTCTGATAACCGGTGTCAAAAAGAAACCAGTCTTTATTTTTTACTGAACCTTGCTGTATTGTTGTTTCAACAAAAAATAATTTATCGAAAAACGTGATATTTAATTTTTCATAGGCTTTATCTTTTTTCACTTTTTCCGGAAGTTGAGAATGAACAATCATATTTCCAAGATCATAATTAAGCTCAACAACCATTCCGTCAAAGAGATCCCAGCCAAATCTTCCATCGGTTCCATGTCCGGTTAATTCTACTTTGAAAATTCTGAAATCCTGATACTTTTTGTTTCCTATAGCAAGTACATTGACTCCCGATTTTAAGGATTGTTTAATTTTGTTCTGTAATGTTTCCTGAGTAAGAGAAAGATTACTGCTTCCCGTATCGAAATTCAGGGTAAGAGAGTCTGTTTTGTTTAAAGCTGCTTTTACGAACATGGTATTCTGTTCGTTAATCCCCATACGAATTGTATCGTGAAAAGCAGGATGGACAGTACTAAAATTCTTAGAGGGTAGACTTTCAATCCTTGTTAAACATGAATCTTTACCTTTAAGAAGGATGATAAAATCTTTTTTCTCGCCTTTTTTTATTTTTATTCTGATAGAATCGATATCTGTTTTTACCTTTATTGTTTTCGAACCCTTTACCATTCTGGAAACAGTATACACATCGGGCTTTATGGACGGATCGATATTCCAGTCTGTTTTGAGATCGTTATCTTCTTCAATGAAAATTGCTTTTGAAGAATTGGCATTCAATACAGGAAGTTTTTTCTGAGCCATTATCTGAATAATCGAAAAAATTGATACTAAAAAAGTTAATGTATATTTCATAATAAAGTTATTCATTACAATAAAAACTTGCCCAGATAAGTCATAAGAATATCAAGAGAACCCGTCCCCATTGTAGACCCGTCATGGAAGCAATTGTCTGTAGGTGCAATATAATAATGATAGGGTTTATGCTCTATTCTTAAAACAGGATAGTCAGGAAAAAGTTTTAGGAAATAAGAGGTAATATTTTTATTGTTTACTTCGTTTTCTTTGATATCAATTTTCTTTTTGATCATGTCATAGACCTGAAGCATAGACAAATTGATAATGAGCAGATATCTCGATTCTTGTCCCAGATTGAAGGCAATACGGTTTCCGAATTTATGGGCGGTATGCAAAGTCATATCTTTGGAACTGTCTTTATGCACTCCGATAAACCTGATATCATGGATGGTGTAGCCGGGAGGTAGCTTTCTTTTATCCAAAGAAACAATTTCGCTGTTGGCAAAATTGGCTGCAAGGCTCATAAATTTAAACGGGGCCAGAGAAATACTCTCAAGAAATGCATTTAATTTGTCATTCATCTGACTGACCAGCATTTCATTTTCCCTGAATCGATCAAATACTTCCGTCTCTGTAGTAGCACTATGAAGGTCAAGTTTAATGAAAAGTTCTTTTATATCATGAGGAATTTCTCCTGTAAAAACGGAATTATAATCTCTTTTATTTTTATGATCTCCTGTAAATATTTTAGATTCTTCCTCAGTAGGAGTTCGCCAGTCCCTTTTGGGAAGATGAGCCTCCGGTTCATATTTTTGTACAAACTTTTGATTTTTAAAAATAATTTCGTTCGGAATCTGCTTTGCGTGATGGATGGTGCCTGAGTTGATCTGAACATTCCCTTCCTTCTCATTCAGATATATTTTAATCCCTGGTTTTAGTTTTTTCATATGTAATATCTTAATATTGGTGATTGTATCTAGTATTTATCAAATACTCCTGTATAAACCATGGTAATATCAAAAAATTTGTTTCCCAATGTCGTCCCGTCATGAATGAAGTTATCTGTAGGGGCAATATAATACTGATAAGGTTTTATTTCCAGCCTCAGTACAGGATAATGAGGGTATAATTTAAAAAATTCTTCTACAATATTCTCGGAGGTAATTTTTTCTGAGTTTTTTTTTTGAATTTTAGTATAAATCTGCCTCAGGGTAAGATTAATAAAATAAAGAAACCGGGATTCAGCACTTACATTAATAGAAATTCTGTTATCTGATTTGTAAGCGGTATGAGGTGTAAAAAAAATGCTTTTGTCAATATGTAATCCTGTATATTTAAACGTATTATCACCTGTATGGTGAAAAGTTGTACTTTGCATATCAGGCAATGATCTTGCAATTCTATGAAATTTATAGTTTCCGGTTACTGATTTCTGATCCAAAAAAGTATTCAGTTCTTCATTCAGTTTCCTGATCAGTTCTTCATTTTTTTCAAATTGCTTCGGAACATCAAAAAGAGATTCACATTCATTCAATTTAAGATTCTGAAACAACTTTTCTAAAGATCGCGGAATCTCACCCATTCCCAGGGTATTGAACATCCTGCTATCCTCATTGGCTGTGAAAATTTGCTTATACTCCCAATCGGTAAGTGCCCTCCATTCTGGATTGGGTAAATAGGCGTTGTGATAATATTCTATCTCAGGGTTCGTGTTATGAACCGGTAAAACTCCCGAGTTTATACTGATCTGATCTTTTATATTTTCAATCTGCCGACTGTAAACTCTGATACCTTCTTTTAAATTCATGCTAAACTGTAAGCTAATAATTTTTCTTTAATTTCTTGCTGAGGAAAACCTTCATTTATATTTTCCAGTTCCTGTACAATGTCATCATATGAAACTCTGGTAAGTTGCATTTCTTCACACACCTCTTCCGGAAGGCTATCAATAAGATCATTCTGGATATAGCTCACCAGCTTTATCATATCATGACAATAAATTGTAGGATTGTCGAATCCTTTTTCATTGGAATATCTGTTGAGCAGAAAACCTCCTCCACAAATTTCATAAATCGGACAATGAAGACATTTTGCATTCACCATCTGATGAGAGTTGATGTAAACATCAAAAAGAGGATCTTCCAGGATCGCTGCAATTTCATGAGTATGAATGTTAATATTATTTCTGGTGATTCCTTCATAACAAGCTCTGATAGAGTCTGCAACTTCCAGATTTCCGTTGGTTTCCACCACCGCTACTCCATTTTTTTTCAATCCTACCATCTGATCTCCTACTTCTTCACCTGCGACAAGCTGGATAAGCGTTTTGAAGAATCTCATATTAGGTCTGTCCGGATCGTTCTTCCATATTTGAAACAGCTCAATCAACCAATCTGCAAAAGGAGTATATCCATGAGTATTGATCTTCTCCGGAAGTATATCATCGGGTAATTTATCAAAATGGCCATCCGGAAGAAGAAGGTTAAAACTCGGTATATTAAGATTTTTGAATTCCTGATACAGCTCCCTGGGAGTAATGTTAAGATTAACGACAGATAAAACGCCATGCATCCCTTTATCCAAACCAATCTGAATAGCATGCCGAACCTCATCGTAAGACCCTTTCCCGTTATGAAAAACACGGTATTTATCGTGATATTCTTTAGGCCCATCCATGCTGATTCCGACACGGATATTGAGTTCATCAAAAAGAGCATACCAGTCTTCATCCAGCCCGACACCATTGGTTTGAATTACAAAATCAAAATATGAATCGTTGAGCGTTTCTGTAAATATCCGGACACTTTCCTTATAAAATTCCTTAGGAAAAAGTAAAGGCTCACCACCATGAAATACAATCTGAAAAGCTTTTAATCCGTTTTCAGTGCTATAGCGTGATAATTTTTCAGCGAATGTTTTTATGGTATGTATGGACATAAATTTAGGCTGTTTCAAATACGTTTTATCGCCTAAATTGTACATATAACAATAAGAACAGTTGAGGTTGCATCTGCTTGCAACCTTCAGAACAAAAGAAGTAACCATATCTCTATCAATAATAAAGTTCTTCGCTATTTGACTAACGAAGAACTTAAATTTTTTATAAAAAAGTAATTTTTAAGCTCTTAAAAAAGTATCATGAGCTCTGTCGTATGCTGCAGAAGCTCCTGAAATAGCCACTACACCACAAGTTCCGATTGAAGAGTCGATACCACGTCCCCCAAAGATAGATTTGTAAAGGTCTGCGTTTTTTTCAGAGTTTTGGATTGATTTTTTAAGAATTTCCTTTTGTTCAAGATTTTTAGAAATCTGTACTTTCTTTTTCATGTTTAATTAGTTTTGATTAATAATTTTACTTACATCACCAAATATAGATAAATATTTAAAAAAACAAAACTATTTTAACTTAATTATTCCTTTTTTTTAAAAATTAAAAAAAACTTCACTACATCCAAAGAAAGCAAAGCCAAAAAAAACCAGGAAGAATACACATTTCTCAGCCTATTTTTCCCGGTTTTTAAATTATTTTACAGGTTTGATAGAAACAGCAAAACCACCGCTTCTTACCATTTTGAAATTAATTTTTGATTTGCTTGTAATCTCTTTTTTGTAGATATTATAGCTTTGAGGATTATCAATATAATCTGCATCTTTTCCATCTTCATAGATGGTTGCTTCATATTTTTTCCCTTTATCAAGGAATGAGAAGTCAACAGTATATTCACGTTTATTTTCGTCTGTAATACCTCCTACAAACCAGTTTTCAGTACCTTTTGCTTTTCTTGCAGTGATCACATAATCTCCCGGCTCAGCAGATAATATTTTTGTATCATCCCAGTCTGCTGCTACATCTTTAATAAACTGGAAAGCATCCATATGTTTTTTATAGTTCTCAGGAAGGTCTGCTGCCATCTGAAGAGGCATATACATTGTTACATACAATGCAAGCTGCTTAGCCAGTGTAGTTTTTACAAAACGATTATCTCCAGGGAAATAATAATCCAACTTTGTCTGGAAAATTCCCGGTGTATAGTCCATAGATCCACCCATCCATCTTGTGAACGGAAGAACCGTCTGATGATCCGGCTTATTTCCTCCAAATGCTTCATATTCTGTACCACGGGCTGCTTCTGCAGAAATATAATTCGGATAGGTACGGCTTTCTCCCGTAGGACGCACAGATTCATGAGAATTTACCATGATTTTATAATCATTTGCTTTTTCAGCAATTCTATAATAATGGTTGATCGTCCATTGAGAATAATGATGCTCGCCTCTTGGGATGATATCACCCACATATCCGGTTTTAACTGCATCATATCCATATTTATTCATGGTCTGGAATGCTTTATCTGCCCATCTTTCATAGTTGGTTGCAGAACCTGAAGTTTCGTGGTGCATGATCAGCTTGATTCCTTTAGAGTGCGCATACTCATTCAACATTTTGATATCAAAATCCGGGTAAGGAGTGATGAAATCAAAAACATATTCTTTGGAATTTCCAAACCAATCTTCCCAACCGATATTCCAGCCTTCGATCAATAATCCCTGGAATCCGTTTTCTGCTGCGAAATCAATATATTCTTTCACTTTGGTGTTGTTGGCAGCATGTTTCCCGTTAGGAGTCAGTTTTGCAAAATCTGTTTTACCTAAGTGTACGTTTTCAGCAGTAGAATATGCCCATTGTGACTTACCAATAATCATTTCCCACCAGACGCCCATATATTTTGTAGGGTGAATGTAAGAAGTATCGGTATATTTTGTAGGCTCATTAAGGTTGAAGATCATTTTAGAATCCATTACCTCTTCAGCTTTTGGAGCAACGATGATCGTTCTCCAGGGTGTCACAGATGGAGTCTGAATATATCCTTTTGCTCCTTGTCTGTCAGCAGTTAAATGCGTTTTGAATTTAAAATTCGCAGCATCAACTTCCAGATGTGAAGCCGGATAATCTAATACAGCCGCTTCAGCAACGTTGATATATAAAGGATTTTTTCCTTCTTTTTTAAGCATCAATGGAGATTGAACAGCATTTTTCACCAACGTCTGAGAAGCATTGGCATCGAATGCCTTATCCCATTTTCCAGGAATTTCAGAGACTTTTGTTTCCTGATACTGATATTCCTGAGAATCGTAATCTGCCACCATCCACCAGGCCTTCATATCGGTTGGAAAATCGATTTCAGAATCTTCCTCTCTGATGACAAAATAGTTCAGATTTTTCTGTTGCGGGAATTCATATCTGAATCCCAATCCGTCGTTGAATAATCTGAACTTCACTACAATACTTCTGTCTGTAGACGCCTGATTCAACGTGACTGCCAATTCATTATAATTGTTGATATAATTCTTCTTCTCTCCTAAAACAGGTTGCCATGTTTCATTTTTAGAATCTCTTTTTTCATCTACTTTAGCAAAACCGTTATTCAAATCGAATTTTGCATCTTCCGGTTTCGCGATTTCAGAAGCGAATTTTATCGCTTTGTCTTTAAATAATCTTAACCCCAATTTAGAATCTTCAACTACCACTGAACCGTTGTATTTCAGGTTGTAAAAAGGAACTCCGTCTTTCAACTGAAAATTCATTTCAAACTTCCCGTCCGGTGATTTTAAAGATTGTGCCTTCACACCTGCAAACATCATCGAGAGCAAAAGGGCTCCAACTGTAATTTTCTTCATAATGACTATTTATTAAACTTTAGTAAAAGAAAACGCTGCACAGAGCAGCGTTTTTACTCTTTATCAATGTAAATTGTATTAATACCCTGTATTTTGTACCAGGTTTGGATTAGCAATAAGATCCCTTGTAGGAATCGGGAAAAGGTTTCTGTAGCTGTCAACAGCTTTTCCATCTTTTACATTTCCTTTCCATGGCCACAGATAAGCTCCGGTAGTATATTTACCGAATCTGATAAGATCTGATCTTCTGGTCATTTCCCATGACAATTCTCTTGCTCTTTCGTCTAAGATAAAATCAAGGTTAATAGCGCTAACATTTCCGCTTGTATCTCCATAAGCACGCTCTCTCAGCTTATTGACATATTCAATAGCAGTAGCCTGACTACCTCCGCTTCCACCTCTGAGCACCGCTTCTGCATACATCAGATAAATATCTGCCAAACGGTACAAAGGAATATCAGCTTCTACCCAGTTATTGTGAGCACCGGCAGATCCGTTACTTTTAATGTTTTTATATTTGATAAAGGCATATCCGTCATTGAAAGACGCCAGATCATTAATTTCAAGGTTTTGTCCCTGGGTAAAGAATCTTCCTCTTTTATCATTTCCGTTAGCCGGGAATAAGCCTACAAATGATTTTGTAGCTCTCAGACCGTACCAACCTCCATTGATTCCATAATCTACAGCTTTCATATCACCTCCTACGGCTGCGTGTACCATATAGGTAGTTCCACCGTTAGTCTGGGTGTTGATTCCGTCAAAGTTTACACTTAAAATCTGTTCGGAATTGCTGATGTTGTTATCTGCTAAAAACAGGTCTTCATATTTTGGTTTTAAAGAATACCCGGCTCCGATCACTTTATTACAATACGTGATACAATCGGTATTTCTTTGAGTTCCCGTATAGACTTCAGCATTTAAATACAATCTTGCCAGCAAAGCCCATACTGCAGCTTTATCAGCTCTTCCATATTCGTTTGTTCTTGGATCTTTTAATTGATCAGCAATGGCTAAAAGTTCAGTCTCAATATATTTGAATAAGTCTTTTCTTTCTATTCTTCCTGGCGGATTAGGTGTTCCCGGAGTGTAAGCTTCATCTACAAAAGGAACATTTCCAAACATATCCAAAGCATGGAAATAAGATTGCGCTCTTAAGAAGCGAGCTTCTGCCCGCATTAATTTTGCCTGGGTAAGATTTTCCCCGGTAATATTGTTTGTGCTCAGTCTTTCATCGGTAACATTTCTTAAAAACTCATTACAATAAGCAATTTCCGTATATACTCTGTAATACATTGCTGCAATAAATTCGTTGGAGGCATCCCACGTCATTTTGTGCATTGTGTGAAGATTTCCGTCATTCCAGCCAATTACAGCTTCATCTGTAGTCACCACATTAAGGGTATACAACAATCTTGTATATTGAGAAAAGCCACCATTGATCCCGTTAATATCACTATCCGGCTGATCTCCGTCACCACTGATCTGTCCTCCCATGGCAAGGCCTCCATATAACTTAGCCAACACATTTTTATAGTTGGAGAAATCTTTATAGATATTATTTCCAATCTGATCTGTTATCGGTTCTCTTTCCAGGTCTTTCAAACAGGACGCTGCTGTTGTTAACAGAAATGCAGCAGAAATTGGTAATATTATATTTTTAAGTTTAATCTTATTAAGTCTCATCATACTTCTTATTTAAAATTGAAAGTTAAAGCCTAATGAATAAATTCTAGGCATCTGATAATATCCGTTGTCTATCCCACCATATACTTCAGGATCCAGACCTGAATATTTAGAGATCACAAAAACATTTTGTGCCATACCATACACTTTCAGATTACTTCCTTTGGAGAAAATTTCTCCGAAATTATATCCGATATTAAGATTATCCAATCTGAAAAATGATGCATTTTCCACATAAATATCAGATCTGTACTGGAAATCTGAGAACTTATAGTCAGCAGCGGACGAAAATACATTCTGTAGGTACTCGTTGGTAGAAGCAGACTTCAGGGAACTATTGGATGCCGCATTATTATATACATAGTTACCCAATACAGCTCTTGCGCTTAAAGCAAAATCCCATTTTTTATGAGACAATTTGGTAGAAAAACCTAAAATAGCATCAGGAGTAGTTGATTTGTAATAATACATATCTTTCGTGTTGATGACCCCATCACCGTTTCTGTCTACATACCCACCACTGATCGGGTTTCCGCTTCCGTCATATGCCTGTTGGTATACCCAGAATGAATTAGGAGCATATCCTACAGCATGAGCCTGAATTCTGTTTCCTGACCCTCCTTCAATTCCTCCAACTTCCATATTAAAGGATTCTCCTCCTCTGTCTTTCAATTTTGTAATGATAGGTTTGTAGTGCGTTGCATTAAAGCTTACTTCCCAGGTGGTATTTTCATTTTTAACAGGAATTACAGTAACAATTCCTTCAATCCCTTCATTTTTCATATCTCCGATATTCTGCCAGCTTGCATTACTTAAACCTCCTGCCGGTTCGTCTGCAAATACCAATAAATCTTTGGTGTCTTTTCTGAAGAGATCAATGGATCCTGTTACTCTGTTTTTAGCAAAACCAAAATCCAATCCTATGTTTTTGGTAACGGTCGTTTCCCAGGTAAGATTAGGATTGAAATTGGCTGGACGGAACATATAATAATATTCGTTGCCAAACTGATAATAGGCTCCCGGATTACTTGGATTATAAGCTCCCAATGCAGGATAATTATTCGGTTTGTTACCATTTACGCCCAATGCCGGTAATTCCTGCTGTCCTGTTTTCCCCCATCCTGCTCTCAGTTTTAAGGTACTGATCGCTGAAATATTTTTAATAAAATTTTCTTCGTTTAATTTCCATGCTAAAGATAGCCCCGGAAATACCCCCCAAACATTATCTCTTGTCAGGTTATAGAACCTTGAAGAACCATCCCTACGGATAGATCCGGAAATGATATATTTGTTGGCAATGGTGAAAATAGCTCTACCATAGAAAGAGATCAGTGTATTTCGGCTTTCAAAATCCACATCTTTTGTATTATTTCCGATCCCTCTGTACGTCATAGCCCCCGGGATAAGGATATTAAAATCCTGATAAGAATATCCGGCAGTAAGATCTACCCCAGTATTAATTGCAGAGATATTTTTAGTATAGCTCAAATAGGTTTCCAACAACTTATTTTTCTTCTCCATAGAATAGAAGTTCTCACTTCCTTTGTCTTCGTATCCTATTCTGTATCTTGCATCTTTTACTTTGTGCCCTTCACTTTTGGTATAATCATAACCTGCGTTTACGTTAAAATGTAAATCCGGAAGAAAATGGAATTTGTAATCCAACTGAATATTTCCCAACCCTCTGGTCACTGAAGAAACGTCACGCAGACCATCAATCATTCCCAGTGGATTTGAACTGGCATTTACATTATAACCATTGGGAGAATTGGCATCCAACCATTCATAATATCCGCCATACTTAGAGTTCCCGGAATATACGGGTTGTGTAGGGTCAAAATAAGTAGCCGCTTTTATTACCCCTGCATCAACAAATCTATTGTCGGTAAAAGTTCCTTTTGCGTTTACATTCACTGATAAATGATTATCGAAGAATTTAGGATTCAGATTTAACCCTACTGAAGTTCTTTTGAATGAGTTTGATCTTACAATACCATTTTGTTCATTATATCCGATTGATAAACGATACGGTAAATTTTTAATTCCCCCGGAAAAAGCAACATTATTATCTGTTCCCCAGGCTGTCTGATAGATGACATCCTGCCAATTGGTATTTGAGTTTCCGAGCTTCGTTTTATAATTGTCGGGAGCATAGGTATTCACAAATTTTCTAAACTCATCAGCATTTAAAACATCTACATTACCCATTTTGGTAGAAAGTGAAGTCACCGTTGAGAAGTTCACTTTGAATCTTCCGGCACTTCCTTTTTTGGTAGTGATCAAAATAACCCCGTTAGATGCCCTGTTTCCATAGATTGCGGTTGCAGAAGCATCTTTTAAGATATCAAATGTTTCAATATCATTAGGATTTATTAATGATAAGGGATCTGACACTCCATTTACTCCCACAAAATCCTGAGGTACTCCATCAATAACAATCAACGGTGAGTTCTCCCCTCCAAGAGAAGAGGTTCCTCTGATACGGATTTTAGTTCCGGATCCCGGAGCACCGCTATTATTGGTAATCTGTACCCCCGGTGTTTTTCCCTGGATCAACTGCCCGGCAGAAGTAGCTCCGCCGTTGAAGTCTTTGGCTGTAACCGAAGTGATGGAACCTGTAAGGTCAGATTTCTTTTGTTTCCCGTACCCGATCAATACAACTTCTTCAATCTTCTTCTCCTTCGTGACAGAGTCTGTGGTCTGCGCATGCATTATTGTACTGGCCAATAAAAAAGCGGGCGCAACTTTTAATACCGTTGTAAAATTCTTCACAATCTTATTTTTAATATAGTTTCGTTTTTGTTCATTTTTAGCGTAAAGCTTGTGTGCAATTTAAAAAAAAATCAGAATTATCATAATTTTAATATAATTTAAGTTAAAATTCTGTATATTACGAAACTAAAATAAGTTAGTTCTTTACAATCCAATAATTTATTGGATCATATGTAATGCATAACATATTCTTTACAGCAATCAATAAGTTAAACATTTGTTTAACTTTATTTCATATTAAACTCCGAAAAATTCATTACAGATCATAATAACTCCACAAATAGCGGTATTCAAGAGATAATCCTTATCTTTGCAGTTAAAACTTTACTATAAATGTCAAACAGAAAGATGATTACGGCAGCTTTGCCTTATGCAAACGGGCCGGTTCATATAGGACATTTGGCAGGTGTTTATATTCCTGCGGATGTTTACGCAAGATTTCAGAGAAGATTAGGAAAAGATGTAGCGTTTATCTGTGGTTCAGATGAGCATGGGATTCCTATTACCATAAGAGCTAAAAAGGAAGGGGTTACCCCACAGGATATCGTTGACAAATACCACGGGATCATTAAGAAATCCTTTTCAGATCTTGGAATTTCTTTTGATGAATATTCAAGAACGACTTCCAAGAAGCATTATGAAACGAGCCAGGACTTCTTTAAGGTTCTGTATGAAAAAGGGAAATTCACAGAAGAAATTTCGGAACAATATTTTGATGAGCAGGCAGGAGAATTCCTTGCTGATCGTTATATTGTAGGAACGTGCCCGAACTGTGGCAACGAAAACGCTTATGGAGACCAGTGTGAGAAGTGTGGTTCTACCCTTTCTCCATCAGAACTGATCAATCCGAAATCAATGCTTAGCGGAAATGTTCCTATTTTAAAAGAAACAAAAAACTGGTACCTTCCTTTAAATGAATATGAAGATTTCTTAAATGAATGGATCATTGAAGGTCATAAAGATGACTGGAAACCCAATGTATACGGACAGGTTAAATCATGGTTAAATGATGGCCTAAAGCCGCGAGCCATGACGAGAGATCTGAACTGGGGAGTTCCTGTTCCTCTTCCGAATGCGGAAGGGAAAGTTCTTTACGTATGGTTTGATGCCCCAATCGGGTACATTTCTTTTACAAAAGAATGGGCAGAGAAAAACGGAAAAGACTGGAAAGATTACTGGCAAAGTGAAGACAGTGACCTGGTACACTTTATCGGAAAAGATAATATTGTATTCCACTGTATCATCTTCCCGGCGATGATGAAAGCACACGGAGATTATATTATGCCTAAAAATGTTCCTGCATTTGAATTCCTGAATCTTGAGAATGATAAAATCTCAACATCAAGAAACTGGGCGGTGTGGGCACATGAGTATGTAGAAGATTTCCCTGGACAACAGGATGTATTAAGATATGCGCTTCTTTCCTCTGCTCCGGAAACAAAGGATAATAACTTTACATGGAAAGATTTCCAGACGAAGAATAATTCTGAGTTGGTGGGTATCTTTGGAAACTTTATCAATAGAGTTGCGGTTCTTATTCATAAATATTATGATGGTGTAGTTCCACAAGGAGATATTAATAGTCCTGAGCTACAAGAAATCAGTAAATCAGCAAAAGAGATTTCCGGGTTTCTGGAAAACTATGAGTTTAGAAATTCCTTGACTGCCTTGATGAATCTTGCTCGTTTTGGAAATCAGTATCTTCAAACGGAAGAGCCATGGAAAACGATTAAGGATAATCCTGAAAAGGCTGCTCAATCTTTATTTGTTGGAGCTCAGATCGCTGTAGCATTAGCTCAATTATGTGAACCGTTCATGCCTTTCAGTTCTGAAAAACTTCTGAACATGTTCAACGTTGAAAAGAAAGCATGGAATGATATCGAAACTCAACCTGTTTTAATCGAAACGGGCCATAAGATCAATGAAGCATCTCTTCTCTTCTCAAAAATTGAAGATAATGTGATCGAAGCTCAGATTCAAAAGCTGGAAGACACCAAACAAAACAATAAAAAAACAAACCCTAACGCCAACCCTATGAAAGAAGAGATCACCTTTGATGATTTTACTAAAATAGACTTACGAACAGCTACTATTACAGAAGCTGAAAAAGTAGAAAAAGCAGATAAATTATTAAAACTGACTGTTGATACAGGAGTAGACGTAAGAACTGTAGTTTCAGGAATTGCTGAAAGCTTTACTCCAGAAGAAGTAATTGGTAAGCAGGTAATGATTTTATTAAATCTTGCACCAAGAAAAATCAGAGGAATTGAATCTCAGGGAATGTTGTTACTGACTACTAAACCGGATGGTAAATTATCTTTCGTAACACCGGACGACAGCAATGTTGAAAACGGTATTGAGATCGGATAATTGTCCCTTGATATAAAAATTGAAGGCTGTTTCAAAATGAAGCAGCCTTTTCTTTTGATTATAGAACAACAGTTGTGATCTATTCTACTGTCCCACAGATTAGCAGGTGATTCCAAAAATAAGTTTTGGCTAAAGCCAATCGAAAGGATTAAAAAAGAAAACGGGCTAAAGCCCGTTTCTATTGACGTTTATATTATTTTTTAGTCAGTTTTGCCAGATAAGAATCTTCATCCTTCAAAACTTTTTCTATTTTGAAACCGTTATTCACTGCCGCATTTTTCAACGTATTAAAGTCGAGATATAACCAGGTAATAGGTTCTTCAGATTCTCCTTTATAATGCACAATATAATCCAGTTCTCCGTAATATCCTCCTGCAGGAATATACACTCCTCCATCTTCATCACGGTCAAACATATAGAGAATATCCGTACTGTCAATTAATATTTGTCCTTCATCATTTAATAAGGTATGCAGCTTCTTAAGATAGGTATCAATTTTAGAAAGGCTTTCAAAAATTCCTGTTCCATTCATCAATAAGATAATGGTATCAAAAGTTTCGCCTGAAAAGTTGAGAATATTTTCACTTACTGCTTTTTTAATTCCTCTTAGTTTGCAGACCTCAATAGATTTTGGGGAAATATCCAATGCTAGCACATCCAAATTTCTTTCATTCTGGAGGTATAAAGCATGAGATCCTGCACCGGTACCAATATCTAAAGTTTTTCCTTTGGAAAATTGCAATGCTTTCTGTTCAATTTTATTCATGTCTTCAAAACCTCTGAATAGATACTCGACCGGAAGTTCGTCCAGTTCAGAAATTGAAGTTTCAGTCTGCAAATCTTCAGAATTTTCATTGTGGTAATAGTCCCAGATCGCTTTGCCCATTAAATCTTTCATGATGCAAAGATAAGTGTTCAGGGTTCAATGTTCAAAGTTTTTGGCTGCGAGTTGCGGGGTACGGGAGAATTCGAGATGCGAGGTGTAGGTTATTATTGCTCTTGGTTATCCTCAACGTTAAACTCAAAACCTTAACCCTACCGCACTCAAACCCTAATCTCTCCACTCTTCCTACTCCATCGAATCCTTCTCCTTATGTCTGTCAGCTTGTGATTCATTTTCTGCCACACCTGCTTTCCAGTAAGAATAGGCATACAGCTCTTTCGACGTCCAGTTTCTTTCTTTTCTGAGATAGTTTCGGATTTCTTTAACGCTTGAGAATTCACAAGCTACATATCCGAATTTACTTGTTTCAGGAATGACAATGCTTTTGACTACCTCAGCAATTTCACTTGCATTTTGTGGTTCCGAATTATGTACCCATATAAAATCAATATCGGCTTTAGTTTCTAGTATCTGCTCGTCCTCCTTTCCATGAACCTCAATGATACAGACTCCTTTTGCAGTAGCCGGTAATGTTTCTAAAATAGCACTTAGTACAGGAATGGCGGTTGCATCTCCCACCAGCAAATACCATTCAGCTTCAGGATATAACTCTTTTCCACCCAGGCGCATCATGACTCCCAGTTTTGAGCCTGCTTTCGCTTCCCTCACCCATTTTGATGCCGGGCCGGTGTCTCCATGGTCTACAAAATCAATGATCAGTTCATTCTTCTCAAGGTCAATTCCCCTGTGGGTATAGGTTCTGATCACAGGCGCTACTTCTTTTGGTGGATACACCCATTGATGATTTTCGTCCAATGTGGGGAAATGAATTTCATTCAATCCTGCCGGCGGAACTGCAATTTTGTTGTTATCTCCCACAGTAGCTTCTTTAAACTGAGGCACTTCGGGTGAATACAGATATACCCTGATAAAATGATCTGTAATGTATTCTTTTCTGGTTACTTCGGCAACAATTTGCCCTGTTGAAACTTTGGCCATAACTGATTTTTTTAAGTTAATATCCGGTTTCAGTTCTTTGATCAGAAACCGGATTTTGTTAGAAAGTATCATTCAGACCAAGGCAGGTACACCTTGATCCTGTTTTTTAAAAATCAAATGTATAAGACAGGTTAAATGTTCTTCCTCTTCCTTTATAATTAAATAGTTCCGGAAGTCCGTAAGAAGAATACAGAACCTGCGAACGTTTGCTCCATATGGTCTGATAATCCGTATTGAATATATTCTGGATTCCCAGGTTAAATTTCCCCCAATGGAAACGATACCCTACCATCAGATCAGAGGTATTATATCCGTCAATCACATTACTCAATTCATCCGTGAGTTTGAAGTTTTGCAAAGACTGGAATCTAAATGACCAGTTTTGGATATTATATCCGATATAGGTTACTAATTTTGAAGGGGAAGCATTATAAATCTCCTGCTTCTTCCATTCTCCGTTATTATCTACTTCAGATTTGATTAAAAGACCGCTGGCTCCAAAATAAACTCCATTGCTCATAGAATAGGAAATCTCAGCTTCGATTCCCATATTTCTTAACTTCAGGTCATTAACCAGAATCTGGAAAGTCTTTTTATCTACGGCCACACTTTTATCTGAATTACTCAGGAACCCTGCAATCTGAGCTCTCAATCCTCCTTTATTAATACGGTATCCTACCTCAAACTGATTGGTTTTAATAGCTTGTAAAGGCTGATCTTTGACATTGATACTGGATATCACATTCCAGTTGGTACCCTGCATTTCATATTTTCCAATACCATAATATTTTGCAGGATCAGCAAGGCTTGCTCCCTGGGAAAAAGTTCCCCAAACCTGGTGGTGTTCATTAAATTTGTACAGTAACCCGGCATTGGCAAGGGTTACATTATAAGAACTTTGTCCTCCCGGAATTGCAGATGCCGATTGTCCGTATCCCATCGCGATCTGTGTCTGCTGTTCAGAGCCTACAAAATCATCCATTTTGACAGTGATGTTCTGGTAACGAACACCTGCATTAAGCTGTAATTTGGAAAGAATATTATATTTCGCCTGCACATATCCGGCATAACTTTGTGAATGGTTGGTAGGATATCTTCCCAATCTGTATTGGGTCTCGTTGATCAATCCGCCACTTGACATGGTTTTACCAATATTATATACAGACTGATTGCCTTCAAATTTCTCAAAATCGATGTCTGCTCCGTACGTGACATTGAGTCCGCGCCATGATTTGGATAGCAAAGCCTTAATTCCGGAGTAATAAGTATCCTGTTGAGATGAGGACATGTAGGCTACTTTTTGATTACTCTGCAGGGTTACATTTCCGGGGAAAGGGTAAAATCCCAGCTTTTCACCACGGGTAGCAAATTGTACATAGATGTCCTGGCCACCCAAAATTCCGTTTCCGGTATAGGCTACAGTTCCCATATAACGTTCAGTACCAACATTTTTATCAGAAGAAAAGCCATCTCTCATTTCCAGTAGTGATGCTTTTTTCTGGGTAAAAGCGCTTAGGTTTTCACCTAAAAATAAACTTCGGTCTCCATTAAATTTTGAATTGTAATATTGAAGTGAAGCCGTTATTTTATGTTTATTATTAAACTGATATCCTCCTGTAGCAAGAATATCAATGGATTGATTGTATTGAAGGTCAGTTTGAGTAATATCTGTAAACAGTTGTTTTTCATCTGCTCCATAAGCTCCCCCATTTTGTTGGTATGCGACTCCCAGTCTGCCGAAGAATTTCTCTCCTTTTCCTGAAATAGATTGTGCTGCCCGGAAATCGTGATCATCTTTTCCCATAAAACCGGTACGTACTCCCAATTCAGTTTCTCCACTAATTCCTTTTTTTGATGGTGTTTTGGTTATAATATTGATGATCCCACCCGTCGCATTGCCTCCGTAAATAGAGCTTGCTCCCGAAAGAACTTCAATTCTTTCTATATTAAAAGGATCAATCGCATCAAGCTGGCGACTGATTGCACGAATACTGTTCAGAGAAACTCCGTCAATCATTACCAATGCAGAGCGTCCTCTCATATTCTGCCCATAGTTGGTTCTTCCCTGGGGACCAATATCCATACTTGGAATTAAAATAGACAACATTTCTTTAATAGGAACACCGCTTTTTGCCTGCTGCTGAATTTTTTCTTTCTGTACGACCCAAACCGTACCCGGAATTTCAGAAATTTTTGTAGGTTTTCTGGAGGCTACGATCACAACATCGTCAATACCTTTAGAGGATATAGAATCCTTCACTGTTTGGGAAAACATCATTCCCGATGCTACCATACCTATGAACGCATACTGCTTTTTCATTCTTCTACTCAAAGTTTTATAATCCCACAAAGGTAATTTTTATTATTTCTAAATAAAAATAAGAGACTATGAAATTTTTCATTATTTAACAAGATGGAAACCGGGAAAATGGAGCAAGAAGTGGCCTGACAACTTATAACCACTAAAAAGTTATAATGATGATGTATAGTTTTATCCTTAACTGCTCATTTTAACCTTTATTACTTATCTTCCTAAAAAGCGTAAAATCCAAGCCCTAAAAAGGACCAGGATTTTACTAGTGAAAAACAAGGTATTTTTACATCGCAGGCCCTGCTGCGTCTTTTATTTCTTCTAATAATTTTTTGCGCTCACGAAGTCTTCTTCGGGCAATCACTGATTTACCTCCTAAAACTCTTACAAATCTGAAATATTGGAAACGTTTTGCTCCAAAATGATGGGTAATCACATAAAGCAACACTCCGAATCCTGTTACAATTATATATCCAAATATTTTTTTTGTGGCTATAATAATAGCATTCAGCTGAATGGCCTTCATATTGGCAGCAACATTCTGAGGGGTAATGGTCATTCCGTCCATATAAACTGCCAGATCTCCTATTGCATTAATCTGAAACCGGTATTGCAACCATGAATATAATGTCGAAAATATACCTACGGCCAGGAACGTTCTCCACACTAAAACAAGTCCGATTGCAGCAAGCATTTCATCCATTTCGAGCTTATCCAGAGTATAAAACCAGACTGAAATAAATAATGAACACATTCCATAGCCTTTTAAAAACATCGGCAAATACCAGTTTTCATAATTAAATTCCAGTACCATTGAGAAATACATAATGATTGCATAACCTACCATCGCGGCAAAACCGGAAAAAATGTACATCTTCAGCGGTTTCTCCTTTTTAAACCAGAACACGGCAATACCACCCGCTAAAATAATCCCTGGGATCATCAATAAGCTTAATCTTGCATTCGTTACCTGATCATATCCCAAAACTCCTACTGCAAAAGTATTCTGAAGAGAAGCTGTTCCTAAAAACATTCCCAGCCAAAACAGCATAAATAACCCATTCTGTACATTATTTCTCGAGAAAATTTTGAATGAAAGATAAGGTCTTTTCAGGGTTAGTTGCCGTATCGAAAGTAATGCAAAGCTAACAAAAGCAGCAATGCTTGCATTGATGATGTTCTTAGAGTTCAGCCAATCCTGCTGTCGTCCAAATGCATATACATAAGCTGAAAACATAAAGGTGGATATGAAAAGTAAGATACTTAACCAATCAATATAATGCAACGGCACTTTCAGGGCGAAGTATTTATTGTGCATAAAAATCCAGTGGATCAATGCTAATGTAAAACATAAAACTGCGGTAAAAATATAGAATTGCTGCCAGTTGTAGAGCAGTGCAAATTCTGCCGCATAGTAAGCTGCCACCTGGTTCATCACCAAAACGAATGTATAAAACAATCCATAAAACATCCCACGATTTCCGATCATAACCATCAATGGCAGGAACAGTTCTATCGTTACCATCATCTTCATAAATCCGATCAACAGTGAAGTAGATACGAAAATCATGGGTTGTAAAGTTGTAGCATTGATATAACTTAATACACCTAGTAATACCAGCAATAAAACCATCTTGTCCCGAACTTTGAACCTCATCTTAATTCTGAGAACAACAGGCATACAGGCTCCCATCCCAATGGTGGTTGCATAGTTTGCCCACATAAAATATTCTGTCAACGCTCCTGTACCACTTACCAGATGACTGATATTTCCCGTATATACCCCACCGATAGGCATTACCACTGCAAGCAATAATATAATCAGCAGAAGCTGTATGGGCTTGGGTACCCAGTCGTTGTATAATCCTTTGTTGTACATATTTTAGATAGTAGATTACAGATATCAGATAACAGACTTTACCAATTCAGCCTTCAATCTTTATTCCTCATATCAAGTCTGAAATCTGACCTCTGATATCTTTTAGTCTTTATTAATATTCACATTCATATTCATCCCTGCACTTAATTTATCCAGGATTTCCTTTTTATTGGATTCAGTAAACTCGATTCTCACAGGAATCCTTTGCTGAACTTTTATAAAGTTTCCGGTAGAATTATCAGTAGGTACACTTGAATATCTAGATCCGGTAGCTGCAGAAATTGCCGTTACTATTCCTTCAAACTTTTGACCGCCTAAAGCGTCGGCTGTCATCGTTATTTTTTCTCCTACTTTAATATTAGGCATCTGGCTTTCTAAAAAGTTAGCAGTCACCCATTTTTGCCCGTTAAGAACGATTGTTGCTACTTGTTGTCCTGGCTGGATCAACTGCCCTTCAGAAATTGTTCTTCTTCCCATTACTCCATCATAAGGAGCTGTAATTACGGTATACGACAGATTGATTCTTGCCATATCCAAAGCAGACTTTGTCCTTTTAATCTCTGCATCGTTGATTCCCAATTTACTTTTCACCTCAGTAGTGGAAAGATTCGCCGATTGCTTTTGATTGACCAACGTTTCATAAGCTGCTTTTTGAGCGTCGTACTCAGTCTTTACCTGATCATATTGCTGTCTTGTCACGGCTTCTGCAGCAAGAAGGTTTTTGTATCGGTTTAGGTTTTGTTCGGCATTCCAAAGTCTGGCTTTTGCTCCTGCAATGTTTGATTCCATAACATTGATGTTATTGGAAACTGTATTTACTGAAGAACTTGTGGCAGTCTTTTGTGCCATTGCATTTTGATAGGCAGCTTCAGCCTGTCCCAGTTGCGTAAGAATTTCACGATTATCAAGGATAACTAACGTATCACCTTTTTTTACTTTTTGGTGTTCAATGAATTTAATATCTTTAATATAGGCAGAAACTCTGGTGTTGATTGGATTGATAAACTCTTCTACCTGTGCTGCTTCTGTATATGTTTTATTTCCGATGTGGAAATACTCGCGAATTAACCAGAACAATCCGAAACCAATCACCAGAAAAACGATAATATTAGAAATGATCGCTCTGATTTTGTTTTTTTTGTTCTGCTTTTTTTTGCTGTCTCCACTTGGTCTTACCGGGGTTGGAGTTGTATTTTGAGTGGTTTGTTCCTTGTTTTCCATTGTGTTGATTTTCAGTTTTAAAAAATTAAAGTGTTCCCGTAGATTTCAGAAGATTATAATATTGATACAAAACATTGATTTCCGCATTGGCATAATCCAGTTCTGCCTGTAGTTTCTGGTTCTGCGCATCTATCATTTCTGCCTGCACAGCCAGCTGATTCAGATATTTGGCTTCAGTGATTTTATAATTTTCTTCTGCCAGTCTTTTAGAATCATTAAGAATATCAGCTTGTTGAATCGCTTCCTGATATTTTGTATAGCCCGCATTCACTCCCATATCTACATTTTGTTGCACCAATGTCACTGCATCATTTGCCTGATTTTTTTGTATCTCACCGAGTTTAACTTTTTCTTTTGTTTTAAACAATGTATCTATATTATAACTCAAAGAAACCCCGGTCTGCCACCCTCCTGAATACATGTCCAAAACTGGATTTCTCGTTGTAATAGGTCTTTGTAAAGTATATCCACCAAATCCTGCTATGGTAGGCATATTATCTGTTTTGATAATTTCGATATTCTTATCTGCAATATCAATGTTTTTCTTTGCTGATTTCAACGCAGGATTACTTTCATGAGCCATATTCAGGTAATAATCCATCCCAATCCCGGATTCTTTATTTTCTAAACTTTCTGTAGGGATGATTTCTGTATCCGAAGATAGTCCCAGAGCAATACTCAAATTATAGTTAAGAATTTTCTTATTATTTGTCAATGTCAGAATTCCCTGATCCAGGTTTTTGATAGCGAGTTCACCACGAATGACCTCATTTCTGGTTACCATACCCTGTTGATAAAATTTCTGAACATTTTTAAGACGCTCCTGAGCAAGCTTTTTGTTGTTTTGGAAAACTTCCTCCTGATTTATTATTTTATAAATATCCAGATAGTTTGAGATCACTAAAAACTTTACCTCCTGTTTATTTTTCTCCAGATCCAATTCGGAAAGTTGCTCACGAAGCCCTGCCATTTCAACAGACTTGTTTACTAATCCTCCTTTAAAGATCAATTGTGTTGCTTGTACAGCATATGAGCTTCCGTAGTGAGGCATCGGAATTTTTGTGGAATTCGAAAAATCTTTGTCAATTGCCACTGCGTCTCCCAAATAAAACTGGCTTGTAGAAGCCGTAATGGTGGGCAGTTTCTGAAGTTTTACAACATTAATGTTCTGTTTCGCAATATCAATATTCTGAGCAGAAACTTTTAACTGCTGATGATTCTGAACTGCCAGTTCGGCAATTTCACCTGCAGTCAGCTGTTTCACCTGTTGCGAAAAAAACAGCGCAGGAAAAGCTGCTATCAATACAGATAGTGCTGTTTTTATATTCTTTGTCATTTTACCTTGTTTTACAGATGCAAAGTTAGGTCAACAACAAAATCAATCAAATGTTTGATTTTTGGAAAAAGATGTTCAAATGTAAGATTTTAGTTTTCGAACTGATTTCTATATTGTGAAGGACTTACCTCGAGATGTTTTTTAAAGAAGTGGGAAAATGAGTATTGATCACTAAATCCAAGGATAGAAGAAATCTCCGATACAGGTTTAGTTGACGAGTTTAAAAGCACTTTTGCCTCATTGATTACAATTAAAGCAATAATCTGGCTTGCTGACTTACCTGTAATGGATTTTACAACTGCTGAAAGATGTCTGGTTGTAATAGATTGCTTCTCGGCATAAAACTCCACCGTTCTCTCGGTGAGATGATGTTCTGCAACATTCGTAAGAAATACAAAAACAATCTCCTCCTGTCTGGACATCTGGTTCATAGAATTATTGTCTTCCTTGGAAATAATCCCGGCCATCTGATAACAAAAAACAGAAAAAAGATGTTCTACCATTTCCTTTTTATACAACATCTCAGTTTCAGAGTCGAGAATATATTTAAGAAAATTGACACTTTTCCATACGACTTCCATTTCATTCTCAGGGAAAGGTACTCCCTTGTTCATTTGTTGTCTGAAATAACGATACGTGATCAAGCGATTGAATTTTAAAGATAAAGCTGAAATAAATTCTCTTTTATATGACACCATCCTCGATTGAAAATCATCACTTACCGAGACCACTTCATAGATCGTTTGGGGATCAGTTACCATAAACATATTGGCAGAAACCTCCAGATCACTGAAATGCTGCCTAAGCTTTATGGTTCCGGATTTAATAAAAATAAATGCCGGATTATCAGGCCGAAATGGCTTATCAACCGCAATTCTCTCGAAAATATTGCGTTGTGTAAAGATTTCAACTCCGAACTTTTCTAAGGCAGACATATCACAAATGTAAGCAATCTTATCACTGATTACAAAATTTTATTATTTTAGCATTTATCAAATTCCTACGAGTATGAGAAAGGTTGATTTACTTTTTGCAGAATATAGTAAGAGCCATAGAAATGCAATTAACAAATGTATTCATTGGATTTGTGTTCCTGTGATTTTCTGGACTATTCTCGGCTTTGTTTCCCTTATTCCTGCTCCGCATTTCTGCATTTCATATTTTGGTTGCATCAGTATTGTAAGTCTGGTTGTCATCAGCCTTATTACTTTATTTTATATGAGACTTTCATTATTAATCGGGATTGTCATGATCGCTATAATGACAATGATGGAACACTTTATTTATCTGACAAATATTAGCGTGGGCAAGAAATCGTGGATTCTTTACCTATCTGTGTTTGTTGTTACATGGGGTTTCCAGCTGATAGGACATACAATAGAAGGAAAAAAGCCCTCTTTTATAAAAGATTTACAATTCCTCCTGGTTGGCCCTATCTGGCTTTTAACGTATATCCTTAAGAAAACTGGAATCAGATATTAGTTTGTTTAGGGTACTCATTGAAACAATTTCAAAGCATTTATCTTTCCAAGCATGGTTTTTGCTAGCATTCATGAAAAGCTAATTTTTCATGAGAAAACTATTTTTACCACTATTAATCATCTTAGTCAACTGCAGCAAATCTCAAAATGAAATACAATCTGCAGATGCTTCCGTTGAAGAAATAATAATGGAAGACAAGGCTCCTGTTAATAAATCTTTGCTTATCAATGCAAAAACAGATGATCCATCTTCTCCTGCGGCGGGTAAGGCAGATACCTTATCCCGGAAAATTATTAAAAACGGAAATATGAGAGTTCAGGTTGGAGAAATTAAAAAAGCTCAGGCCCAGGTGAATGAGGTTTTAAAAAGGAACAATGCCTATATCCAAAAAGAGGAATTTCAAAATACAGATGTAGATGAAAATCTTAACCTGACGATTCGTGTTCCTCATAAAAGTTTTGATGCTTTAGTAAATTCATTTTCCGATGGTATTGGATCTGTTTTATCAAAAAACATTTCATCGGATGATGTTACCGAAGAGTACACAGACATTTCCATCAAATTAGCCAACAAGAAGCTCTATCTTGAAAAATATCGTGACATGCTTAAAAGTGCCGCGACCACCAAAGATATGCTGGAAATTCAGGAAAAGATTCGTGGACTTGAAGATGAGATTGATGTCGCTGAAGGCAGGCTTCATTTTATTGATGACCGTGTCAACTACAGTACCCTAAATCTAAGTCTATACAAAGAAAAAGTAAGAAGTTCAACCACTTCCAGAATAGGCTTCGGGAGTCGATTTATTGATTCTCTCACAGAAGGCTGGAATAGTTTTGTAAGTTTCCTGTTGGGACTTATCTCTTTATGGCCATTCTTTTTACTCATTCCTGTTCTTGTTTTCCTATGGAGAAAATGGAGAACGAGAAAGAATAAATAATATCATAAAAAATCCGGGCATCTCCGATGCCCGGATTTTTTATGCATTATCAACAATGTATACTGTTTCCGGTACTATATAAAAAAACAAGAATAGTGCTACAAGCTTGTTAAGGGCTGTTAAATATTTTTACGTACCAAAACAACACAAAAAAATAAAATGTTCATATCGTAAAAAACCACCTTGTTTCCACGGTGGTTTTTTCTCATTATAAATTTCAGCTTATTATTTTCGGATTGTTTTTGTTACCCTACTTCCATCTTTATAATGAATTCTGACAAAATAAATTCCAGACTGAAGATGACTGATATTAATTTTGTTTTTTGTTGGATTAACAGCAGAAAGCATCTGAAGTCCTCCAGGATTAATGATATCCACTCTACTCATTTTCTCATAGTAGTCTTCCGGTGAAAAACTGATCACATAATCAGATACAATTATTGAAAGGCCCGTTTCTTTACCTGTCAGACCAGCTGCACACCCTGTACCTTCCGTACAGTTACTTACCGCTTTCCAGACAGCATTACTTCCCGGAATTTCTCCCGGATTAACGTACCATTTATTTTCCCATATTTTGCAGGCATAAAAAACTTTTGTCCCGGCCGAAGAATACGTTTTTACAGGATTATACACCTGTGATCCACAATAAGTAACAGGACCGCCGGATGTACAATCAGGACCTTCGCTGCATACGCTTACCTCTTCCCAGACCATATTTGCTCCCGGAGTTTCACCCGGATTAGCATACCATTTGTTTTTCCATATTTTACAGGCATAAAAGACTTTCGTTCCGGCTGTAGGATAAGCATTCGCAATATTATACCGTTCAGATGCACAGTACGTTTGTCCATTACCTGACGTAATCCTGGTTTTGACTTTTAACTCATTACTCATATCAGAGATCTGATCATTCATCGCAACAGATCTCACCGTATAATGATACTCTGTGTCTTGTGCTAATCCGGTTCGTAAAAAGTTTGTTTGTACGGTCTCTCCTACTTTGATTCCATTTTCAAAGATTTGGTAATTTTTGATTCCCTGCGAGTGAGTAGAAGCCATCCACATGAGTGAAACAGAGTTTTCTGTAACTGTCATTGAATGAAGGTTGGATGGTGCTGTAGGTTTTTCAAGTGTACCTTCGTTGTTTGTCTTCACATTGAGTGGCGTGCTTTTTCCTGAAATTAGCCCAGAAGAGCCTTTCGCCTGTATTTCGTACGTATAAACCGTATTAGCAGTTAAGCCGGTATCCTGAAATGTAACTCCACTTACTTGCTGAATGTTTTGTCCATTGCGGAAAATGTTATAGGAAACAGCATCCGATTGTGGGTTCCAGCCTATTTTGACAGACGAACTTGTTATTCCTATCTGTGCTAGTCCTGTAGGTGTGGCAGGTGCAGAAACGCCTGTTCCGGAAGTTACATTAACATCAATGACATTATAAAATGCATTAGTGGTATCTGCCACATCCCAGACCGCTAAAATAACATGGTACCCTGTACGGTTGGCGGGCACTGTAATCTGATGAGAAACATTATCCTGCGGTGGTGTACCATTATGCATGATCGTACCGATGAGTTCCAGATTCTGACGGGTAAGCGGCTGATTAGGATCCCATCCTTGCTTTGTTATATAATAATGCCATTTTGCCGTCGCATGATAAGCCGTATATTTCCAGATAAAGGCATTCACTCCAGTAGTTATATTGGTTTTCTTCCAACGATCAGCCGTTTGGAGATCCAATGTAGTGTCTCCCCCTATACTTCCATTAGCTGAAGCAATCTTTCCGTCTGCAGGACCATATGTAGGAAATCCTTTTGGTGCCTCCAGAGAGGCTGGTTCATTAATTACAGAGCCATAGATTCCCAATGCAGCAGAATAGCCAAGTACTGCTCTATCCAGACTTCCCTGATAGCCTCTTGAGGCAGGGCTTACAACATATCCATGTGCAGATACATGAACTAACGACGGTACCAGTGTGGCCAGCATCAGCAATACCGGGAAAAAAAATTTACATTTAATCATATTTAAATATTTTGGTGTTAAGTTTCAAATTAAAAAATACTCAAAAAAAGTTAAATAAAATAATAAAAAAATCATGTATTATAGATAATAAAACTAAATATAATAATTCATAATCATTTATTTTAAACATATCAATAGAATATTTTTCGATATAAAAATATGAAAAAAAATACAATATATCACAAAATATAGAAATATTTTCTGCTGGTTTATATTCATATTAAGAAGTATTAAAAACGGAAAAAATGAGGGGATGCTGTTGGTTCAAAATTTCTGAAGATAATTATCTATATGACAATCAATTATTCTAAAATGAAAAAGTTGGTTTATTTCTGTCTCAGGTCTTCCATTCAGAACAAAAAAATTCCTGTAGATTAAATCTACAGGAATAAATTCTATTATTTTCCAAGTACGAATACCGCTGGTATTTTATGCAGTTCGGTTTTTTGTTTCTGCCAGTCTTTAATGGACTTTGTTTTGATAAATTCATGCTCCGGATCATTGATATTGGCTGCAATACAAAGCCTTGTATTGGGTGATAAAAACTTACACAAATCTTCAAAGAGTTGATTATTCCTGTATGGTGTTTCCATAAAAATCTGTGAATATCCTGTTTTCTGAACAAGGCTTTCAAGATTCATGATTTGTTTCTTTTTTTCTCCTTTATCAATAGGAAGATAGCCATGGAAAGTAAACTCCTGTCCGTTAAACCCACTGGATATCAATGCCAGAATAATAGATGATGGCCCGGAAACAGGGATAACCCTTATATTTTTTTCATGGCACCATTTTACAATTAAGTTCCCGGGATCTGCAATACAGGGCAATCCTGCCTCTGAAAGCAATCCAAAATCCTGTCCTTTCAACATCAGTTCCTGAGCTTCCTTAATATCTGCATTTTCAGTATACTTATCCAATAAGAACAGCTTCAGATCTGCCTGTTTTTTTTCAGGAGCAAAAAACTTAACAACCTTTCTCGCTGTTTTTTCATTTTCTACAAAGAAGTAATCAGTTTGCATGATATATTCCTTTATAACAGGTGAAAAGTGAGTAATAGAAGTATTTTCTGATAAATAAGCAGGGAGTAAAAAAAGCATTATATTATTTTTTAGTTCTTTCGTTCAGTGAAGGTTGTGGGAAGTATTTAGTCAGATCCATGGAAAAGGTAACAGAAGTAATCTTCCAGACTCCGTTGATCTTCATCAGTGTCCAGATCTCCTTACCCCAGTTTTCCATTTTTCCGTCGTACCAAAAACTGTAATCGAAATTGGCAGAAGCTACTGCTCCATCTTCCACGATTTTAATATTGTCAAATTTTTCTTCAGATTTGTAATCCTTAAAACCCTTGATAAAAGTTTTATAATTATCGGAGAAGTAATGTTCCGCTTTAGGATTTTCCTCAAAACGCTTAGCTTGTGTTCTTTCTTTGTAGATTCCGGTCCACAATACGGGTTCCTGGAATAAAGAAAGATATTTGGTTTCATCTCCGGATTTAATACATCCCATGAAGTCATCCATAACTTTACGGATTTCTGCTTCGTCCTTAGTTTGGGCAAAAGAGAAATTAAAGCTTAATAAAATGAGTAACAGCAGCTTTTTCATGAATCTTATTCTGATATTTGGTTTATAATAGCATCACATCCTTTATTCAAAAGCTGGAAAACCATTTCAAAATCTTTCATATCACCCCAATACGGGTCTGGAACCTCAGCATTTTTGTGATCTCCCAATGCTTCTAAAAACAATGAGACTTTCTGGCGTTCCTCTTCATTTTTAGTTTTAGAAACAACATCTTCTAATACGTCAATATCCATGCAGTATATCTTATCAAAGGTTTCAAAGTCTTTTCTGGTAATAGGTCTTGACTTTTGCCTGGATATATCAATATTATGGTTAGCAGCAGTTTTAATGGCTCTTTTATCAGGGTGCTCACCCTCATGCATTGAAATAGTTCCGGCTGAATCTACCATAAAACTTCCCGATAGTTTTGCTTTCATTATTCCTTCTGCCAAAGGACTCCTGCAAATATTCCCGAGACAGACCATCAATATATTCATATGTTGTTTATTTAAAAAGAGTCTTTTGTCGCAACAAAACTAAATAAAAAATGAAGAATAAAACTATCCTTCATTTTAATTTATTTAAAGCTCAACACTACTTATTGTTTGATTCTCTCTGTAAGGTCTTTAACGTACTTCTTGATTTCTTTATCAATTTTTGATACATCCTTAATAGTATCACACGCATACATTACTGTAGAGTGGTCTTTTCCTCCCATTTCTTCTCCAATTTTAGTGAAAGTAGAGTTGGTAAACTCTTTTGAAAAATACATAGCCAATTGTCTTGGTAATGCGATCTCTCTTTTTCTTGTTTTGGATAGAAGCTGCTCTTTTTTGATTCCAAAATAGTCACACACCACTTCCTGAATATAAGGAATATTAATTATTTTTTTCTGGTTTGCAGCAATTCTATTGATGGTTTCTTTTAATAATTCAAGACTCAGATCTCTCTTATATACGGTAGAATATGCAATAACAGAGTTGATAACCCCAATCAATTCTCTTACGTTGGTTTTAGTTTCTACAGCAAGGAAATCCAACATATCACCAGGCAGGACAATCCCATCTCTGCTTAATTTATCTTCAATAATTTGTCTTCTGGTAGATAAATCAGGTGATTTTATTTCTGCAGAAAGTCCCCACTTGAAACGGGAAACAATTCTGTCCTGAATATCCATTATATCCGCCGGAGCTTTATCTGAGGTAAGGATGATCTGTTTTCCATTTTGATGCAAATGATCGAAAATGTGGAAAAAACTGTCCTGAGTAGCAGATTTTCCAGATAAGAACTGAATATCATCAATAATCAATACATCTACCATCTGATAGAAGTTGGCAAACTCGGTTTGCTTATGGGCTTTTGCAGCAGAGATAAATTGCTGAATAAACTTTTCCGAAGACAGATAAAGAACTACTTTGTCCGGAAATTGGTTCTTCACTTCAAGACCAACAGCCTGACCTAAATGGGTTTTCCCTACTCCATATCCCCCATAAAGGAATAATGGATTAAATGCCGTCGCACCCGGTCTTTTTGCAATTGACCTTGCTACAGTAGCTGCAAATTTATTGCTTTCTCCTTCTACATAACTATCAAACGAATAGTCTGGCTTCAGGTTCGAATCTATATTTACTTTTCTTATTCCAGGAACTACAAAAGGGTTTACTATATTAGCTGAGAATCCTTGTGGCATCGTTTCCTGTGTTTTAGGAGTGGGAACGCTTTGTCCCTTCATATTCATGGTAACCGGTTTTTCTTCACCTTTTGGTCTGTTTTCCATAACAGAATACCATAATTTAACTCCTTTTCCAACATTTTTCTTCAGGGCAGCAGAAAGTAAGGACAGGTAATTGTCCTCGATATATTCCTTGTAAAAATCACTCGGTACGATCAACGTAAGGTTATTAGCAACTAACGAAAGTGGCTGTACCTTATCGAATAACATATCGAAAGATTTTTCAAGTTTTTTTAGATCAGAATTATCTTCAGCTGCATTGAGGTTATCACGCATAAACTGAAGGCACTTCTGCCATATCATCATTAAATTGTCATCCATTTTTATGCCCCGATTATTCTTTGTTTGTACTGTTTTTAGAAGGAAGACAAAGGTCTAATTTTTTCTTTTCAAAAAAAAATATTGCGGGTATTGATTATTTAAAAATATATTTGTATGTATAATTTAATACCTAAAATGATACACACAACACACTCAATACGAGTACGTTATGCAGAAACAGACCCTATGAAATATGTATACTACGGAAACTATGCTGAGTACTTTGAAGTAGGAAGGGTTGAACTTTTCAGAAGCATAGGAATTTCATACGATGAAATTGAAAACCAAGGAATTTGGCTGCCCGTTTCCGACTATAAAATTAAATATATCCGCCCTGCGCTGTATGATCAAAAATTAGAAATTCATACCTATGTCAAAAAAATTCCAGGTGTAAGAATTGAATTTGAATATGAAATTTATAATGAGGAGCATATTAAAATAACGGAAGCATCTACGACTCTATTCTTTTTGGATGCTCATACAAACAAAGTGATCAGGTGTCCTGATTTCCTGATGGAGTTTATTGAGGCAAATTGGAAAAAAGATGAAGCCGGCAAGTAATTACCAATCGATATAAAATTTGAAACCGTAGCCCAACAACCATAAGCTCATAATTTTATATTATCAAGTAAGGATATCTATTAATTTAAAAAGTAAACTTTGAACTTTAATTCGCACCTTTGTTCTTTATTACAACAATACCTTATATATTATACTTTATGAAGATTGCATTTTTGGGGCCGCATGCCAGTTTTACTCAACTTGCCGCAGCACAACTCTTCCCGGAAGATGAGCTTTTACCACAAGCCAGTATTCTAGACTGTTTCAATGCAGTAGAAAATGGAGAAGCAATAAAAGCTGTTGTTCCGTTAGAAAACTCTATAGAAGGAACTGTTTCTATGACGCTGGATTATTTATACAAAACACCGTCTATTAAAATCCAGGCAGAAGCTGTAATGCCTATTGCCCATCACCTGATGATTCATCCCGAAAACGCTGTAGAAGATATCGAGAAAATTTACTCACACCCTCAAGCTTTAGCACAAAGTTTCCATTTTTTGGATACCCATTATAAAGGAATTCCAAAACAGGATTTCTCATCTACCGCAGCTGCAGCAAAATATGTTTCCGAAAATCCTGATATTAAAATTGCAGCAGTAGCCAATCAATTTGCAGCCAATTTATATGGCTTAAAAATCATTAACCGTAATATTCAGGATTTTGAACAAAACCATACAAGGTTTATCGTCATATCCAAAGAACAGGACATTTATGAAAATATCCAGCTTGAGATCCTGGGAGAGAAATCAGGGATGCTTATTACCATGCCCGAAGACCATCCTGGAGGATTACATCAGGTTTTATCGGTTTTTGCCTGGAGAAAAATGAATCTTAGTAAAATTGAATCCAGGACATTAAAAACGGGTTTAGGTAATTACTTCTTCTTTATTAATGTGGTGGGCCCATGGCAGGAAGTTCTTCATGGCAACGCATTAAAGGAACTTGAATCTATTCATGCAGAGGTAGATTTTCTCGGTTACTACAAAGAGTTTCTTTTAGAAAGCTAAAATATTATTGTGAAAAAATAAAAAAAACGATAATAATTTCCTTAATTTTCTCTCTTTTATATAACGGGTAATTAAAAATATAATTATTATATATCTTAATATTTTACGTCTGAAGTTTTCTTTATTTTTTTTAAGAAAACTTCAGACTTTTATTTGATAAAAAAATTAAACTATTACTGTAAAACCAGATAAAATCTACCGTCTGCAAAACAAATTAAAAGCACTTAATAATTCTAATAAAGGTGAATAAATTTTGTATTTTCAATTCATATTACAAACATGAATACAATGAAAATTAAAATTTTAAAATTCGCACTGATCTTAATTACAACATTTAACAATGCCCAGATAGGCATTCTTACAAAAGATCCTCAGGCTATTTTGGATGTCAATGGAAACACAATGATAAGACAGGTTCCACAAACAACAACTCTGTCCGGATACCAATTATTACTTCTTAATCAAAATAATTCTGAAGTATCCCAGATAAGTCCGGATAACATCAATTTTGGAGGTTCAAAAAATCAATCGATCTATTCAGCTCAAAAGAAAAGCGGCATTAATCTCCTCAATATTGGGATTCTGCCATCGGGATTTAGAACTATAAACTTCACAACAGCTGAAAAAACAGTAGGCAACTCTTCATTATTCTCTGATTCTGACAACACATACATTGTACCTGCCAATGGTATATATATGATAGGCTATACATTTCGTTATGGAACAGGCCTTCAGGCTTCCTTACTTACCAACACCCCGGGTATTGGAATAGTAAGAACCAGAGCCAATACTGCCACCTTGATAGATAGTCGTGACTTCAGCGGTGTCAATCTGTCAATACTGCTTAGTCTAACAATATCTGACAGCAGTATAAATTCATTATACGAGCTGCAAAAAGACGATAAAATTTCGTTTGGGCTCGTGGGCTCCAACCTACTGAATGTAGGATTATTAGGCTCCAGCACCTCGTCATTTTATATTTTTAAAATATCTGATTAGCCGATTATCATTCACAGATTATTATAACAACTTCATAGAATCCCATCATTTTTTGGAACTGCACTGTCATAGCGACAGTGTTTTTTTTGTCTCGAAACCAACAAAATCAGAAACTAAAATAATTTTAAACCCCACCTAATCAGATTATTTCATTTTAATAAAAAAAATAATTCAATAAAATGAGATATACTTTCTTTTTTTTATATATTTGAACCGTCTTTAATTAATAAATAATAAACAGTAATTAAATTATGAAGCATCTTAAGATAGAATATAAACATATGTTTAGTTATTTAATATCATATTAATGTTAAAATTAAAAAATTAATAATATTAAACATATTTTTTATTATCTTTATACCTAAGAAACTAATTAAAAAAATCTGATCATGAAAACTAAAATCTACAGCCTAATTTTAGCTTGCGCAAGTATCCCTCTATTTTCCCAAGTAGGTATTAATACCGCCACTCCGCAGGCAACTCTTGACGTCAACGGAACATTAATCGTTCGTGATACTCCACAAGCCACAGTTTTGCCAGGCTTTCAACTTTTAGCAAGTAACCTTGGAAGTGACGAGGTTTTCATCATGGATCCACAACTTGTAATAGGCGCCTCCAAAACAGATCCATCAATATTTGCAGCAAAAAAAACAACAGGAATCAGTCTTTTAAGCCTTGGGCTCTTCCCTTCAGGATTTAGAGCTGTGAACTTCCTGGCAGCAGAAAGAACTATCGGATCTGCTGCATTATTTAATGATACAGATAATACCTACACAATACCCTCAACTGGTGTATATGCGATTGGATTTTCTTTCCGATACGGATCAGGACTCCAGGCATCCATACTAGCCAATAGCCCGGGAGTAGGAATTGTAAGAACCAGAGCAGGTGTAGCCACTGTAATCGACAGTCGTCCGTTCAGTGGAGCCAATCTTGTATTATTAAGCTTAACAATCTCTGACACTTCTGTTAGCTCATTATATTCATTCCAGGCAGGAGATAAAATATCATTTGGACTGGTAGGATCTACAGCATTAGATGTGGGACTTTTAGGATCTAGTACATCATCATTTTATATTTATAAAGTATCCAATTAAAACATATTGTTAGTTATCTATATCTTTAGCCCATCACTGTCGCTGTGATGGGCTAATTTTTTCTACATGTCAAAATTCTTTATATTTGATAAAAACTATATAATGAATGAACTTCTTGCTGTCATATTAATTGTGGTGATCATTATTATTTTCAACAATCTGAATAATAAGATTAAAAAACTTGAAAAAGAAATATCTGATCTTAGCTCTAAAATTACGAGCCCTTTAGTACAGCCAGAAGCCCAACCAGAAGCTGCCCCTGAAAAAGCAGCCCCACAACAACCGGAGAGCTCTTATCAAGAAGATACACAGCACAGCAAAATCAAAGAATTTCCTCCATCAATTCAAAAAGACTGGCTTAGTCCCATATTTGACTTTCTAAGGCAAAATGCCCTTACTATTATTGGTATTTTCACTCTTGTTCTTGGAATAGGTTATTTTGTAAAATATGCCATCGATAAAAACTGGATTGGCGAGACTGCAAGAGCCGGAATCGGTTTTTCTACCGGAGCAGTAATCATCCTGATCGGACATTTTCTTAGAAAGAATTATAGCACTTTCGCCTCAATCATTACAGGGGGAGGAATTGCTGTCCTTTATTTCACAATCACCATAGCCTTTCGGGAATATCATCTTTTTACTCAGAATACTTCTTTTATCATTACCATTCTCATTACCGCAATTTCTATCATCCTCTCCTATTATTATAAAAGTGAAATATTGATTATTTTTTCATTAATAGGTGGCTTTTCTGCCCCTTTAATGATCAGCACAGACCAAAGTAATTATCTGTTTCTCTTTATTTATCTGAGTCTCCTTAATACAGGAATGCTTTCCGCTACTTTTCTAAAACATTGGAAAAGTGTGGGATGGACCGCATACACTTTAACCAGTCTTTATCTCCTGTCCTGGACTTCCGAAAAGCCAGAGCTTCTAAGCATTGTTTTTTACTTCATCAGTTATATTATTTTCTACATTTTTGCCCTTCAGGATTATATCAGGAAAAATATACTTTCAACATGGGATATTTTAATGCTGGCTTTAATTAATTTTACAAGTATTATAGGTCTTGTTTATACTTTTAATGCATTAAAGTACGAACCGGTCATTATTTTCCCTCTTACTTTTGCCTTTATTAATACCCTCCTTTTATTCCGGGAATATGGAAAGAAACATCTCGGTATCCCTTTTTCAGTTTTTGCAGGCATTACCGTCAGCCTGATTACAATAGCCATCGCACTTCAATTTAAAACCCATCTTATTACCAGCGTCTGGGCCATTGAAGCAACGCTACTTCTTTTTATCTGGAAGAAAACCGGACATACAATTTTCAAAACACTTTTTTATGTTCTTTTTCCTCTTGTCATTATCGCTCAGATGATTACATGGGGTGAATATTTTAATGCTAAAAACCTCAACATTATATTGAATCCAATATTCTTAACAAGTTTAGTTACTGCTATTTCAGCAGTTGCTAATATATACCTGTTAAAAGAGGCAAGAAAAGAGAATCAGGCGGAAACCAATACTTTTTTTGAGGATCTCATTACTGTTGCCAGCTACGTACTTATTTACACTGCTCTACTGCTGGAAATCATTTATCATATCCATCACATACCGTTGGCTGCCATTATAAATATTGGATTATTGTTCAGTATGTATTACATCTTCATTTTATTACTTATCAGGAGTAAAATCAATCTTGCCAGTGATTTTAAAAGTCTGTTAATCTACCTCTTTTTATTCTTACTGATCATCAATATATCCGTTTCCACATTATCAGTAGTAACATCTATTTTATCAAAGGAACTTGAATCAAGCTTTTATTTACTTCACCTTTTACAATGGATCCCTTTTCTTTATATAGGCTTTAACGTTATTCCTTCTTCAGGTTTTCACCGATACAAAATATCTTATTGGATCTTGGGTTTAGCAATTATTATTGCTGTAAGTTGTGAACTCCGTCATTCATATGTCCTTATTACGTCTCATGACCTGGCACAGTCTTTTAAAGTACAGAAACATTTCAATATTGTCTACCTACCTATTATATGGACAATTCTGGCCAGCACATTAATTTATATTGGCTTAAAAAAGCATATTCTGGAATATAATAAAATTGGTTTTGCGCTGATAGCTCTTATGGTTTTAAAACTTTACACCTATGATGTATGGCAAATGGACAATATCTCCCGGATTACTGCATTTATTATATTAGGTATCATATTATTATTAAGCTCATTCACCTTTCAACGCTTCAAGAATCTGATCAGAAATATGGTTGATCAAAAAGATAAAAATGAAGAAAACTCAAACTTACAATAATGACAAAACCATTTATTTATAAATAAAATGTAAAACATTTTAAGATTTAATTTGAATTTTATAAAAAATAACTATATTTATCGTGTTTTTAACAGCTATATATTCTGATTATGAAAAAATTACTTTATTCTTTTTTAATACTTTCATCTGCAACTGTATGGAGTCAGCAAAAACTCGCTTTTGCTGATAATGCTATTGGGACGGTAAATATATTCAATGCTAAAAAATCTGTATTACAGGTTTCAAAAACGTATACTGCAGCCAATCTTCCGGCCAGTTTGAAAAAATACAGTTCTATTTTTACAAAAGGAATTACCGAATACAAATTCAAAAACGGTGAAAATGTATTAGACAGAATGTCTCTTGCAGAAATTAATACACAATATGGACTTCCAAAAGACACTCCCGTATTTATTGGAGAATATGAATTTAATGATACCAGCATCCTGATCTATCCTGAAATCATTGATAAAGGAGAAGTAAAGGACCATAATGGCAAGAAAACCTTATTTGTAACCCTGAGATAAATAACCCAAAATATAAAAGGATACTGTTTTCAGTATCCTTTTTTTAATATTTATTGCCCCATTTTTTCATAAGCTCCTCGTGAATTTTCTTCTCTGTAGAGTTTTTTCCGGGTTCATAAAGTTTGGCATTTTTAATCTCCTCCGGCAAAAAATCCTGTTCTACAAAATTCCCTTCATAAGAATGAGCATATTTATACTCTTTGCCATAGTCCAGATCCTTCATCAGCTTTGTAGGTGCATTTCTTAAATGCAACGGTACAGGAAGGTTACCTGTTTGCTTGACCAAAGCAAGAGCTTCGTTAATTGCCATGTAGGTAGAATTACTTTTAGGTGAGACCGCAAGATAGACAGCCGTTTCACTTAATATGATCCGGGATTCTGGATTTCCAATCACATTGACAGCCTGAAAGCAGTTATTCGCCATAACCAACGCGTTGGGATTTGCCAATCCGATATCTTCAGCTGCCAGAATAAGCATCCTTCTTGCAATAAACTTTATATCCTCTCCTCCTGCAATCATTCTTGCCAGCCAGTAAACAGCTCCATTAGGATCTCCTCCCCGCATTGATTTAATGAAAGCTGAGATGATATCATAATGTTGTTCTCCATTTTTATCATACAGCGCCATGGTTTCCTGTAGGACTTCAAGAACATTCGTATTGGCAATTTCCCGGATATCAGAATTTTTATACTGATTTAAAACCAATTCAACGGAATTGATCAATTTCCTGCCATCTCCACCTGAATATTGAATAAAAGCTTCTTTTTCTAAAATCTTAAAATCCGTTCCTTCATCTTTATTAAATCTCTCAGAAGCAATATCAATCAGTTCTTCGAGTTTATCATAACTTAATGCTTTTAAAATATACACTTGACTTCTCGATAATAATGCGGAAACAACTTCAAAACTTGGATTTTCTGTAGTGGCACCGATCAGGACAATCCAACCTTTTTCTACCGCATGTAATAAGGAATCCTGTTGAGATTTATTAAAACGGTGGATCTCATCAATAAACAAAATAGGTGATTTTCCTGAAAACAGGTTTTGTTTTTTAGCATCATCGATTACATCGCGGACATCCTTTACCCCTGAAGAAACAGCAGAAAGTTTATAGAACTTCCTTCCGGATTTTTCAGAAATAATCTCTGCCAAGGTTGTTTTTCCTGTTCCGGGTGGCCCCCAAAGAATCAGTGAATTAAGGGTATTATTTTCAATCATTTTTCTGATCGTTCCCTTTTCACCGGTCAGATGCTCCTGTCCCAGTACCCCATCCAGAGTTTTGGGTCTTAATTTTTCAGCTAGTGGAATATTTTGATTCAAAGTAATTCTATTTTTAAGATAAATGCTCCAGTTTTTAGCTACTGAAACTTCTAACAAAATTAAACTAATTTTCATTTTTTTACCCTATTTTTGCATTGTTTTGAAACTTACATTCAATAAAATCATCACATTTCCCCTGGTAATTTTGATAAAATTTTACCAGTGGTTTATCTCGCCCTTACTTCCCAAAAATTGCCGTTACGAACCTACCTGTTCTCATTATATGATTGAAGCACTTCAGGTACATGGGATATTTAAAGGATTCTGGATGGGATTCAAAAGAATTGTAAGTTGTCATCCCTGGGGTGGAAGCGGTTATGATCCTGTACCTCCAAAACATAAACATTAAAAACAAACTATTAAATCAATAGAAAATGAGTACTACCTTTTTCAGAATTTATCTTGTTATGTTCGCATTGATCACCCAATGCCTTTTTGCTCAGCAATATCCGGACGGATTATCTGATGGTTCATTACAGGTAAATGGAAATAACATTCCTGTAAAAATTTATTCTACAACAGAATTAGTTGAACTCGGTTCTTTTCCAGAGAGAGCAATTAAAAATAATGTATTGGTTATCCTGAACGAATCAAATTTTGAAACAGCCAATTATGATACTGGTGCATCTGTTTTGGCAAGATTTAAAGATTCCGGATATCAGTTTTTTGATAAAGATTTCAGAATGATTGATACTGCTCCCACTACAAAAAATATTACCAGTTTCAAATATGCTGTAAAATCAGCAAAGCCTATCACCGCTTCCGAAAAAGTAGAATTGGACACTCCTTTCAAAATATGGGATCCTTCAAAAGGCATTAAACTTGGACCTGTTACCCTGCATTTCTACAGCTTAATGTTTGTGTTCGCCTTTGGATTCGGATATGTTTTAATGACCAAAATCTTTAAAATTGACAATGTAAACCAAAAATATCTGGAACCACTTTTCACATGGACCTTAATAGGGACAATCCTTGGTGCCAGATTAGGTCATGTTATTTTTTATCAACCCGAATTATTTAAAGAAGACTTCTGGAGTGTATTTTTACCCATCAGTACCAAAAATGGATTAAAATTTACCGGCTTTTCAGGATTAGCAAGCCATGGAGCTACCATAGCATTGATTTTCACCACCTTATACTATTCATTCAAAATCATCAAGAAAAATCCTTTCTGGGTATATGACAGATTAGGAATTGTAGTTGCATTAGGAGGAGCATTTGTAAGAATGGGTAATTTTTTCAATTCTGAAATTGTAGGAAAGCCAGCAGCTCCAAACTCTCCCTTCGCATTACTTTTCCCTCAACAAAGCAGTGAGTATGGTGTCACTGTACCTCGCTACCCAAGCCAGTTATTTGAAGCTGTGGGATATGTTGCCCTTTTTATTTTATTATGGGTTTTATATAGAAAGACAGATAAAAAATATCAACAAGGATGGTTATTCGGGCTTTTCTTTATTATTCTTTGGGCAATCAGATTCTTTGTAGAATTCCTTAAAGAGCCTCAGGGAGATGAATTTATTCAAATCGGAAGCTTAAATACCGGGCAGGTTCTTTCTATCCCTTTCATGATTGCAGGAGTTGTTATTATGGTTGTCTCCAAGAAATTTAAAATTACACAAGCGGAGAACGAAAAACCTGAATAATCAGAAAATTTTTATTTCTAGAATACTAAAAGGCAAATTGGCAAAACAGCAAATTTGCCTTTTTTACGCTTAGTTCTGTCAGGAATTTTTATCTTCCAATAAACTTATAAATTAACGGCAACCCTCCTGTTCATTTCAATAAAAACACTTCCTAATTCATTAATAACATCCGTAGGAAGCATTGATTCTTTGGAATATTTTTCGGAAGCACAGTCTGCAGCTTTTCCATGTAACCAGACCCCTAAAATACAGGCATGCTCCTCAGAATATCCCTGAGCAAGAAGAGAAGTGAGAATACCTGTAAGAACATCTCCACTTCCTCCCTTAGCCAGTCCTGCATTTCCGGTTATATTATAGAATACCTTACCCTGAGGAGTAATGATCTGTGTATGATGATCTTTTAGCACCATATAAATCTGTAATTCTTCTGACTTCTTTCTGGCTAATTCTAAGCGATCAAAGGAATTGTCCGTTTTTCCAAAAAGTCTTACAAACTCTTTAGGATGGGGAGTGATAATAGATTTTTCAGGAATTAGTCTAAGATTTTTCTCATCTTTGGAAATCATATTCAGTGCATCAGCATCCAAAACCAGGGGTTTGCTATAATTTTTTAAAAATTGCAGAAATTCTTTTTGAGTGTCCTGATGGGTGCCTAGTCCAGGTCCTATTCCGCAAATCGTATCTTTGGCAACTTCAAAACTCACGATGTAATCTTCCCCACCTTTGATAAACATTGCTTCAGGGCAAGAAGTTTGTAATATTTCATATCCACATCGGGGAGCCAGTGTAAAAGTAAGCCCTGCTCCCGTTTTTAAGGCAGCTTGTGTTGCTAATACCGCGGCCCCTGTTTTTCCATAGCTTCCGGCAATAATCGTCGCTTTGCCATAGCTTCCTTTATGTGAAAATTCTCTTCTGGGTTGAAAGACGGACTCAACAAGCAAGTCATCAATGACAAAATACTCAGTTTCTGTTGACTCTACATATTCTTTACTTAAATGTATATCCAGAACAATCACTTTTCCGGTATATTTTCCACCTTCCGGATGAAGAAAACTGCGTTTCCACGATTGAAAACTTAATGTATAGTCAGCTCTGAGAACTGAGGTATTACTTTCGCTTATTGTATCCACTGAAAGGCCTGAAGGAACGTCTATAGATATTTTACTATTGTTTTTGGCGTTAATCACATCAACCAGATCTTTATGCTTGTTATCCAAAGATCTGGATAATCCGGTACCGAAAAGCGCATCAACAATAACTGTTTTATCATCAAAATGATAAGTATCTATATCTTTGAATTCCTTTAATGAAACTCCTGAAACATCACGCAACCTCCGAAGATTTACCGATGCACTTTCCGAAAACTTAGCTTTAAGATCTTGTATAAAAACATCTACATCAAAGCCTTTTTGGTAAAGCATTCTCGCTACCGCCAATCCATCTCCACCATTATTGCCTTTCCCACAAAAGACGACCATCTTTTTGTGATTCTTGCAGTTTTCAGAAATCCAGCCAGCAACCATCAGTGAAGCTCTTTCCATCAACTGAATAGAAGATACCGGTTCGTGAATCATCGTAAACTCATCCCATTTCCGTATTTGCTCTGCTGTAAAAATTTTCATCGTTTATCTCAACTTTTAAGCAAATTACGAAAGATTTTTGATTAAAAATATGACTCCAATAACAAAATAAAGCAACACTATGAAAGGAAAGTTCTCTTGATGACAAGGATTCTTCTTTTAAAACAAAATTCAAAATTTAGAGAATAAAAAACAGTAAAAAGTAATGTTTTTTACATTTTTAAATTATATTTTTGTGTAAATACAATTAAAAAATATAAATTATGGGATTTGTTAAGGAATTTAAAGAGTTTGCATTTAAAGGCAATGTAATGGATCTGGCTGTCGGTGTGATCATCGGTGCAGCATTCGGTAAAATTGTTACCTCTTTGGTAGAAGACGTTATTACTCCTCTACTTTTAAATCCAGCATTAAAAGCTGCAGGAGCAGAAAATATTGCCAAACTTACATGGAATGGGGTTGCCTATGGAAACTTTCTTTCTGCCGTAATAAGCTTCCTGTGTATTGCAGTTGTTCTTTTCTGGATTATCAAAGGAGCAAACAAAATCAGCAAAAAAGAAGCTCCGGCTCCTGCTGGACCTACAGAAGATCAGAAATTACTGATGGAAATAAGAGATCTTTTGAAAAGCAAGAATATATAACACATAATGCCTTTCAAAAGGCATTTTGCATAAAGTACGATTACCGGAGAGTTTTTACTTCTCCGGTTTTTTTTATTCGTTCCCAAAAGGATTTAATAATTTTCACTTTCTAACCTCACGCACCCTCCTATTTAAATATAATTACACAGATACAAGAATTCCTTACATAAATCCAAAATTAAATCCCATACTATTGATATATTAAAAATAAAAACATTAAATTCACCATATCATCAAAAGATAAATTATGAAAAAACTACTTATTGTAAGCTTATCGGCCTATGTGCTTGCAGCTATCACATCCTGCAAAGGGGTTGACAATACCTTCCCCGTTACAGAAGAGCTTCTCATTACCGAGGGGACAGTCAATGTAAAAACATTCAATAAAGTTATGAATGCATTTGGAGATGGACTTTCTCAAAGTGCTGAGGGAACTTTCTCACTACCTACTGACATTGTCAATGTCAAAACGATTAAAATGTTTATTAAAAACGATTGCCCCAATAAAACATGTGATGAATGGGATCGTTATGCCAATGTGTATGTTAAAAATAAAAGTACCGGAGAATGGTATGAAATAGGCCGCTTTATTACTCCTTATTGGGTAGGAACCGAAAAACTGGCACGTGGGCTGGAAATTGATGTTACAGATTTCAAACCATTACTGACAGGAAATACTGAATTAAAAATTTATACTGAAACATGGTTGGCCAAAGGAAGAGAATATAGTGTTGATTTTGACTTTATTTATGGTACCCCGGATTATAAGTATTCTGCAGTGATTCCTGTGATTCAATACAATAAATCCTCTATTGACGGTGTACCTTATGGTCAGGCACACAATTTGAATCTTAAGAAAAATATTAAATTACCGCCAAATACCCAAAAGGCTTATCTGAGAACTATTATATCCGGATGGGGTCATGCTACACCCGCCGATTCCGGTGGGCGACCTTGTGCAGAATGGTGTTTTAGAACTCATAATATTGCGATCAATAATGTCAATACATTTCCTCATCAGCTTGCACCGTTAGGCTGTGTGAATAACCCAATCAATAATCAGAGTCCGGGAAACTGGAAGCCAGACAGGGCAGGATGGTGTCCGGGAATGGTTGTACCTACCCGAATTGACGCTTTAGAGAACACTCTCATCCCCAATAAATTCAGCTATGAATACAAATTTCAGGACTGGACCAACAACGGGTCAAACGGAAATGCATTCTATGCCATTTCTACATTTGTAATAGCAAAGAGCAATACTCCTCTCAACTCACCTGTTGTCACAGATTAATAAAAAAAGCGGTCTCAATATTGAGACCGCTTTTTATGTTAGTTGTGAATCTGTAATATGCTTGAAATCTGTTCTGCCAATGAAAGACCAATTCTATCCTGAGCCTCAAGTGTAGAAGCACCCGTGTGAGGGGTTAGAGATATTTTAGAATGATTTAAGATTTCTTTCGACGGTGTAGGTTCATTGATAAATACATCCAATCCTGCAAATTTCACCTTACCAGAGTCTAATGCTTCGATAAGGGCAGCCTCATCAATTACACCTCCTCGCGAACAGTTGACTACTGCAACACCATCCTTCATCATATCAAATTCCGCTTTACCAATCATATATCCGTCTTTCTGAGCCGGAACGTGCAATGTTATAAAATCAGAATGCTTCAAAACATCCTGTAAAGATTCTGTTTCTATATCAACATTGATAAATTGATTGTTGTAGAACTTAACTTTGATACTGGCTTTTCCTACATTATTGTCAGCTGCAATTACTCTCATTCCAAGACCTAGAGCAATTCTGGCAACCTCCTGTCCGATCCTTCCCATACCGACAATCCCAATCGTTTTCCCCCTCAATTCGATACCTGCAGCATATGCTTTTTTAAGTCCTGCAAATTCAGTATCACCTACCTGAGGCATTTTTCTGTTGGAGTCCTGAAGAAATCTGGCTCCTGAAAATAAATGGGCAAAAACAAGCTCAGCAACCGATTCCGAAGACGCAGAAGGGGTATTGATCACATGGATTCCTTTTTCTCTTGCATACTCTACATCGATATTATCCATTCCGACTCCTCCTCTACCAATGATTTCAATGGATGGACATCCGTCAATAATGTCTTTTCTTACCTGTGTAGCACTCCTTACCAATATAGTACGGATTTTGTGCTCATTAATAAAATCCACTAAAAACTCTTGTGGAACTTTTGTTGTAATGACTTCAAAGCCTTTTTCTTTTAATGCATCAATTCCAGATTGATCCAGGCCGTCGTTTGCTAAAACTTTCATAAATACTCGTATATTAAAAAGTAAAAAGATTTAAAAATTAAAGTATATACCACATTTAATCTTTAAATCTCTCCGTTATATTTTATTCTCCGTCTTCTTTGAAAACTTCAATAGTCACTTGTTTTTCTACCAGATCTGTAAATCTACCTTTATATCTTGTAGCTCTTACAAGGTGGTTATCTATCCAGTGATAATTTCCACCTCTTGGTTTCCCGCAGAGTACACTGTGGTATTTGAAACCATGTTTATCCAACCAATCGATTGTAATTTGCTTAAGATTCTCGGTTCTTGAAGTGAAAAAACAGATTTGATGACCTTCATCATACCATTTATTAATGGTTTCCAATGCATCGGGATAAGGTTCACAGGTAACCATTCTTTCCGGTTCTTCATTGGGAACATCATCTGTAATGGTTCCGTCAATATCTATTAAGTAATTTTTAATTCCGTCCTTAAGAATAGGACTTAAATGCTCTATGTATTCTAATTCCATCCGTAAACATTAAGTAACAAAGTTAAGGCTTTTAGATATATCACACCGACTAATATTAGTTTATATTAAAATTTTACTATAAAAAACGTTATTCTGAGAATAAAATAAACATATTATTCACTTTTTCACTGATTTTAGTTAAAATTTTTCGTTTTAAGGTTTTATTTAATGAATAAAGCAAAAAGTATGACTTAGGCTTATGATAACTGAGCATGAATGGAAAGTTGAAAAACGAATAAGAGTGCTGTTTTCCTTATCAAAAGCATGATGTTTATCTAAAAATTTCCAAAATACATTTATTACACTTACATTTGTAGGAATGGAAGAATTTGTAGTTTTAGTAAATCCTGAAGATGAAATTTTGGGTCTGATGGAAAAACAGCAGGCGCACATCAATGGCTTGTTGCACCGCGCTTTTTCTGTATTTCTGTTTAATAGCAAAGGAGAAATGCTTCTTCAGAAAAGAGCTTCAGGAAAGTATCATTCTCCCAATCAATGGACCAATGCCGTATGTTCTCATCCCCGGGAAGAAGAAACATACCTTGCAGGAGCAACCCGCCGGCTGAAAGAAGAGCTGGGTATTGAAACTGAACTTTCCGAAAAATTCCATTTCATTTATAAAGCCAATGTAGGCGGAGGCCTTTGGGAGCATGAACTCGACCATGTATTTGTGGGAAATTATGAATCCGGATTCAGTTTAAATAAAGAAGAAGTGGAAGAAGTAAGGTTTATATCTCTTTCTGAACTGGATAAAGAAGTAGCTGAAGCTCCCCACAACTTTACAGAATGGTTTAAGATCATCCTCGAAGAATACAAACACCATTTTTAACGATGAAAAAAATATTTCTATTACCCGCTTTTTTATCGGGATGCCTTTTCTTTGGTCAACAAGTAAAGGTATATGACAGCCCGAATTACTCAATCAATGTTCCCGATGGATGGAGATCTACCAACGACAGTGACATTGTCAATATTTTCCCTGGCAGTGAAATCGGTGCTGTTACCATTTCCGAATATCATGATCTCGCACTTCCTAAAGGAGAAATGAAAAAATTTATTCTGGCTCTTTATAAGTCTGAAGACCCCGAGAATAAGGTAAAAGAAAACCGAAGCAAGAAGGGATATACAGAATATTTCTACGAATATTTTGATGAAAAAGAAAAATTATTCTGGATCACCAGGGCTTTTCAAAAAGATAAAGACCTATATCTGGTAAGCATTAATTGCGGCCAGAAGTTCTGGAATGGAAACTATATGACCCTGTTTAATGAGACTTTTAACAGTTTTAAAATAAAGAAATAAAAATTAAATATGAAGACAACAGCCTTGTACGACAAACATGTTTCTTTGGGAGCTAAGATCGTACCTTTCGCAGGTTTTGAAATGCCTGTACAATATTCAGGAGTTACAGAAGAACATTTTGCAGTAAGAGAAAAAGCAGGATTGTTTGATGTTTCCCACATGGGACAGTTTTTCATCGAAGGACCTGGTTCAAAAGAACTTTTACAATTGGTTACTACCAATAATGTAGACGCCCTGGAAAATGGAAAAGCTCAGTATTCTTGTCTTCCTAATGAAAACGGAGGAATTGTAGATGATCTTATCGTTTACAAAATGGAAGATGATAAATATTTTGTGGTTGTGAATGCTTCCAATATTGAAAAAGACTGGAATCATATTTCAAAATATAATACTTTCGGAGCTACAATGACCAATGCTTCTGATGAGATGTCTTTATTGGCAATTCAGGGACCTAAAGCTACTGAAATTCTTCAAAAGCTTACTGAAGTGAATCTTTCAGAAATTCCTTACTACCACTTTACAGTAGGAAGTGTTGCAGGAGTAAGTGACATCATCATCTCCAATACCGGATATACAGGAAGTGGTGGTTTCGAGATTTATTTCAAGAATGAAAGCGCTGAAAAACTATGGGATGAAATCATGAAAGCCGGTGAAACAGAGGGTATTATCCCTTGTGGTCTGGCTTCCAGAGATACTTTAAGATTAGAAAAAGGGTTCTGTCTTTACGGTAATGATATTGATGATACAACTTCTCCTATTGAAGCAGGTCTTGGATGGATCACAAAATTCGATAAAGATTTTGTTTCTAAAGATGTTTTTGCCAAGCAGAAGGAAGAAGGTGTTACAAGAAAATTAGTTGGATTCGAATTACAGGATAAAGGAGTTCCAAGACATGACTACCCTGTTGTAGACGCTGAAGGTAATGTAATCGGAAAAGTAACTTCCGGGACACAATCTCCTATGAAAAAAGTAGGATTAGGTCTTGCTTATGTAGATAAACCTCATTTCAAATTGGGTTCTGAGATTTTTATTCAGGTAAGAAATAAAAACATTCCTGCAAAAGTAGTGAAAGCTCCTTTTGTATAAAACATATAAAAACCGCAGAATTGATCTGCGGTTTTTTATTTTCATTATTTTTCAGGTTAGTACATCAGATATTATCTCCGTCACCTTCCATCCACCTTCTCATTTGCACTCTATGTGCCGGCGTCTCTTCTATACCTCCGGCTAATGCATTCAAAATTTTATCCCAAAGGTTTTTCTTTTTAGACTGGGATTCTTTTATCTCGTTATAGGCAACAAGATAATCTTGTTCATATTTAAAAGCATCCTCATCAGAATAATTCCACGGAATATGATTAAGAATATCTTCCGTTAAACTATCAATCTCATCGGGCTCCAGACTCTCCATCATTTTTAGTTTGAGATGATAGGTTTCAGATATGGATAGTATTTTGTTTAATGAGATCCTGATATCTTTCCAGAGACCTTTCCATTTTTCAAGATTGTTATCAATAAAAATGGTACTTCCCATTCTTTCCATGACAACAAAATTATCTAACACCAAATTTTTATATTCTTCATGGGTTTCCCAGATTCCTATTAAACCTGAGGCTTCTTTTTCTTTAAACTTTTCCTCAATTTTTTCCAAGATCTTAAGCAATGCATTAGAATTCTCTATAAGTTTAGCTTTTTCTCTTATCCATAAATTAATGACCATACTATCATTTGTAGCAGCAATTTGCTTTCCACAGTCTTCAATTTTCTGCCTTATTTCAGTATCGTTCGATTGAATTTCTTTATTTGTTGTCTTAATATCCAATGAAAGTTTCCTTAAGCTTTGTACAGCTTTAATCACAGGATTAAATTGTTTTTCCATCATAATTGTTTTTAATTATATTTATTTTAAAAGAATGAAATGTGTTTTTTTAAGGCGAGGATAAATTTCAATATCTCACGTTCGCTAATTTACAAAATTCTCAATAAAAAATTCAAATAACAATTAAAAACAAAATAAAAACAAACAAAATAAATACAATCCATAAAAAAATACCCACAAAACAATAAAATATAAAATAAAAAACAACAAAAAGACTAGAAATAAATAATTATTTTAACCGCACTAAACAAGAACCAACCGTTATTTCTCAAACAAAAAAGGTTGTATTCTCTACAACCTTTTTTACACTTAATAACAGATACAGCAGACGGATCTGTCAGAATTACAGGCATCCCCTATTCCTGGTCTGGTAGAAATCACTCCACCCCCGGGGCCACACAAGACATTGCATGGATTCAGAGCTTTAATCCCGCCATCAACCTGTTTTAACTCTGATCTGTTCAGAGCTCTCATTTTTAAAAAATTTGTTTTCATATTATACGTTTGGTCATTACAAATATAGAGATAATTCAAAATCAATCAATAACTTATAAAAATAAAGCATACTCACGAAAATAAAAAACGCTGCAGAATATCTGTAGCGTTAATGTATTTGTTTATTAAATTTTTCGTTATCTATACACCAAAATATTTTTTATAATCCTGGTTCCATAAAATCGTCGTTCAGAATCAGAAAAATAAAATTTATTTCTCTGGTTATTAAAACTCACCGTTTTATAAGGCATTTCCGTTTCCCATGTAATCAACATTTTTGTTTCATTCATGACAGGATAATTGATGTCAGAAAATCTAAATAAGGATTTGGTAACAATGGTACTATCCATTGAGTTCGGAATACTCCAAATGGTTTGTGGTGGCATCTTCTCCATTTTTGACAATAAATAAGAAAAACTCTTCCCTATATATTCTTTTTTATTTGCTTCAAAAGATTTAAGATACCCAAGTGTATCTATACCTTTACGATCCTTTATCAATTTTGAAGTTTTTACAACAGTCTTTTTCTGCGCATTAGAATGAGCAGTCAAAAAACAAAATACAATGAATATAATTCTGATAATCAATTGTCAATTTTATAAAAATGGATATTCTTTACAATAAAAGAAGAGGCAATATTTAATTCCCGTTGAAAAACGCTTGTAGTGCCGCTACATTATTCTTGTCATTTCCTACAAAAATCTCTTTATCCGTAAGGAAGACAGGTCTCTTCAAAAAGGTATAATGATCCAATAACAGCTCTTTAAAATCCTTTTCAGTTAAAGACTTTACCTCCAGCCCCCTCAATTTGATTTGAGTGGATTTTTTACTGAACAATGCTTCATATGATTTTGTTTTCTTGTACATTTCCGCCAGTTCTTCTTTAGTAACCGGCTCTTTCTTAATCTCACGAAGCTCCCAGCCGGTAAGATCAAATTGTGCTAAAATTTTTCTGCAGGTATCACATGTATTAAGGTGAAATACTTTCTTCATTATAGTTTCTATTTTGTATTAAAAATCTCTTCATTCTGATTTCGTCTTTCAAAAGTAGGATTTAATCTAAAACTTTGAAAATTATTAAATAACTTTATTCAAATTTTATAAAGATGCAGAACAAACCTATTACTTTTCAGTTTATTTCAGAACCTTCAGATGTTAATTACGGAGGAAATGTACATGGAGGAAGCGTTATGAAATGGATTGATCAGGCAGGATACGCCTGTGCTACAACATGGAGTGGAAATTATTCAGTAACGGTGTATGTAGGAGGAATCCGCTTTTATGAACCGATTAAAATCGGAGAAGTAGTAAAAGTAGATGCTCAGGTTATTTATACCGGAACATCAAGTATGCATATTGCCATCAATGTATTTTCAAGAAACCTTAAGCAACCTACATTTGATAAAAAAACACACTGCATTATTGTATTTGTTGCAGTTGATGAAAACGGTAAAAAACTTCCTGTACCGAAATGGGTTCCTACAACAGAGGAAGAAAAACAACAGGAGATGTATGCCAAACGCCTGATGGAGCTGAGAACACAAATTGAAGATGAGATGAAACCTTTTTTATAGTATATAATTTAACACAAATCCCCCAATAAAATAACCGTCTAGGTTCCAACACCTTAAGCCTTCTTTACACCAATTCAAAAAACGAACACCATTCAAATTATACTATGAAAAAAATTCTCATACTATCCTTTTTTTTGCTGATCACTTCTATCCAGGCACAAACTCACAGGTTTATCTACGAGCTGCAATACAAAATGGACTCTACAGATGCCATGAATGAAAAATTGAATATGGTATTAGACATCGGCCCAAAAGAAGTGAAATTTTATGGGCAGAACCTGGCGATTACCGATTCTTTAAACAAAAAATTCGGGATGAATTCTGAGTATACTGATATGTCTGGTCAGATTGTCAAAAGAAAAATCAATTCTTTTGATCATGAAAACTACATTAATATCAAACAAGGATACTACTCTTTCAAAACGACAGATAAAATAAACTGGGCCATTTCTGATGAAACGAAAAAAACAGAAAATTACCATTTACAAAAAGCTACTTCAAAATTCGGAGGAAGAAGTTGGACAGCATGGTTTTGTAAGGACATTCCATTTAATGAAGGGCCATTTAAATTCCGGGGATTGCCTGGATTAATTTTTGAATTATCTGACACAAAGAGAAATTTCATCTATACTCTTATCAAAAGCCAGAAGTTACCTGATAATTATTCAACTGAATCTTTTGTGGAATCAAATTTTGGAAATAAGGCCATTCCTATCAATGAAAAACAAAAGTATAAACTGAGCATGGAGTTTTATAATGATCCTTTCGCTTACGAAAGAAATACCTTCAGCAAAACAAATAATGATTTAAAAATCAACATTAATGGAAAAGAAATACGCAATATTGATGAGCTGAACACACAAACAAAAAGCATGCAGGAAGTGATCAGAAGATACAATAACCCACTTGAAATTAATAAAGCACTGCATTATCCCAAATAGATAATCATAAACAAAAGATCATTCATACTGATGTTGAATACAACAATAGATAACAGAAGTTTAATCATTTTATCTTTTATCTTTTATCTTTTATCTTGTGATCATAATTCATATATTTGTAGTATCAAAAAGGAAATGGTGTTCTTCCTTACCCAACCGCTTTACAAAAGCTGATGACGCCTGATTGAGAGATTATTAACAATAACTAATCAGGTTTATTATGTCAAAACATCAACGAACGCTTGTTAAAAAAGCAATTTTCCACACTCATTTTTTTTTCAGAAAATTTCCGGCTTTACCTTATATTTTTAAATGGCTCCTGATCAGTATTATTATTGGTATTCTGGTAGGAACAGCTTCCGCCGGATTTTTGCGATCATTGGAATGGGCCACCGATTTCAGAGAACATCACATTTGGCTGATTGCACTACTTCCTGTTGCTGGTTTTTTGATTGGACTTTTATATTATTACTGGGGTAAAGATGTTGAGGCAGGAAACAATCTGCTGATTGACACCATTCATGATCCGAGAGATATCATTCCTTTTAAAATGGCTCCTTTTGTATACCTGGGAACTATTGTAACCCATTTCTTCGGAGGCTCGGCAGGTCGGGAAGGAACAGCACTTCAGATGGCAGGTGCCATTGCAGACCAACTTACCCATCCCTTTAAGCTTGACAGAAATGAAAGAAAAGTATTAATCATAGCTGCCATCGCCGCAGGTTTTGGATCTGTTTTTGGAACTCCATTAGCAGGAGCTGTTTTTGGGCTTGAAGTCTTTCTGATCGGAAGAATACGTTATAATGCTATTTTTCCGGCCTTTGCCTCTGCTATTCTGGCAGATTGGACTACTAATCTCTGGAAGGTGAAACATACCCATTATCACATCGATTTCATCCCCAAACCAGAATTTTTGCCAATCTTATACAGCATCTTAGCAGGAATCGCTTTTGGGATCTGTGCCGCAACGTTCAGTAGAGCGATTCATTGGGCCGGCTCTTTTCTCAAATCAAAGATTAAGTATCCTCCCTTACGTCCGGTTGTGGGCGGAAGTATTATTGCTCTGGCAGTTCTGATCATGGGCACTACCCGTTATATCGGTCTTGGTGTACCGTCCATCGTAGAGTCCTTTGAAAAACAACTTCCGTTGCATGATTTTGCTTTAAAAATGATTTTTACCATCGTTACGCTTTCCGCAGGATTTAAAGGAGGAGAAGTTACTCCTTTATTCTTTATTGGAGCTACTTTGGGGAGTGCCTTGTCATTGTTCATTCCTCTTCCTTTCGGATTATTGGCAGGAATGGGCTTTGTAGCTGTATTTGCAGGCGCTACCAATACTCCTTTGGCATGTATGCTGATGGGTATAGAACTATTCGGAGCCGAATGTGGTGTGTATGTAGCTATCGCCTGTGTTGTTTCCTATCTCCTTTCCGGGCACCACAGTATTTATACCAAGCAAATGATTGGTGAAGCCAAGAATCAAAGATATGAAAGTCAGCAGAACAAATCTATTTCTGATTTTTTATAGAGCATTCGGGGTTCGATATACGAGTTGAAAGTTGTTGGTTTGTTTTTTTGTTGCTGGTTATCTTTGTTACTAGTTTCTGGCTATTTTTTGTTGTTAGTTGCCCCTCGAAACCCAACAACTCGCAACTAGTAACTCGCACCTCGCACCTCGAAACCCGAATCTCGAATCTCACCAACTCTTCGCCATTTCCAACTATAATTCGTAATTTTACCCCATGTTCGATTACAGATTAAAAGTATTTCATACGGTAGCATCGAGGTTAAGTTTTACAAAAGCTTCGGAAGAACTCCACATTTCCCAGCCGGCAGTTACAAAACATATCAAAGAAATTGAAAATCAGCTGGGCACTAAATTGTTTGACCGTAAGGGAACTTCTATTCAGCTAACCCAGGGTGGAAAGATTCTGTACGAATATGCAGAAAAAATACGAAACATCTACCGTGATCTTGAATTTGAAATCAGCCAGATCAATCAGCAACATAAGGGAAAGCTGATTATTGGAGCCAGTACAACGGTAGCACAATATATTCTTCCTGAAATATTAGCTAAATTCAATACTTACTATAAAGATATTAAAATTGAACTTCTTACCGGAAATACTGAAGCTATTTCAGCTCTTTTAAAAGAAGAAAAAATTGATCTTGGAATCATTGAAGGGGAATCTCAATCTTCTTATTTCAATTACAAAACTTTTAAGCCAGATGAAATTGTATTGACCGCAAAAGCAGACCATACCCTTGCTCATAAGACCTTACAGCTAAAAGATCTGTATGATATTGATCTGATATTCCGCGAACAAGGCTCTGGAACTCTGGAGTATATACAAAACCGGTTAAAGGAAAAGGAAGTTAACATCAATGAATTAAAAACAGTCATACAGCTTGGAAGCAGTGAAAGTATTAAAAATTACCTGCTCCACTCAGAGTGTATGGCTTTTCTTTCGATCAGCACAATCCTCAACGAACTTAAAAATAATGTACTGACTGTTATTGATATTAAAAACTTTAGTATTGAAAGAAACTTTCACTTCATTCTTCCGAAAGGGGAACAATCTGAATTGATAGAACTTTTTCTTCGATTCATTGATTAATCCTGTATTATATATTCTTTCATGCCCATATAAAACAGTATACTCAGCCCTCACCATTATAACTAAAAGTTATTCAATATAACAAAATACAATTTATTTCGTAATATTATATTGCCGAATTTTGACTTATAATTTAAAGTTCGCAATATGAAAGATCTCATTCGAAATGAAGCTGTACGAAAAGTCGTTTTTATGATACTGGCTGTTTTATGTCTAACTCCGCTTATATCTTCCCCGATAGCATTGGTTTTAGGTTTTGGACTTGCCGTTCTTATAGGAAATCCCTTTGAAAAAAATCTTCATCAATACATTCACCTGCTGTTACAAATTTCTATTGTAGGATTAGGCTTCGGATTAAAGCTCGATGAAGCTTTACATGCCGGAAAAACCGGATTAACATTAACTGTTGTGAGTATTGTAACGGTAATGGTTTTAGGATTTCTTTTAGGGAAATTATTTAAGCTGGAAAGACCTTTATCGTATCTTCTATCTGCAGGAACTGCCATTTGTGGGGGAAGCGCTATTGCTGCTGTAGCTCCGATTATTAAACCCAATACAAAACAGATTTCTCTGGCATTAGCCATTGTTTTTACCTTAAATTCTATTGCATTGTTTGTTTATCCTGCCATTGGTCATCTTCTGAATCTTTCGCAGGAACAATTTGGATTATGGTGTGCCGTAGGAATTCATGATACAAGTTCTGTAGTAGGGGCAGCCAGTAAATATGGAAATGAAGCATTAAAAACTGCTACCACAGTGAAATTGGCCCGCGCCTTATGGATTATTCCGGTCTCACTGATCACGATGTTTATCTTTAAAAACAAAGAATCAAAAATAAAAATCCCATGGTTTATAGGATATTTTATTCTGGCTATAGTATTAAATACCTATTTTCCCATTCTTGACGGTTTCAGTACTTCAATCACTGCTATCGCAAAATCGGGTTTAAATCTTACCTTATTTTTCATCGGCTCTACTCTTTCGATTCAAACATTGAAAACAATAGGATTAAAGCCTTTGCTTATGGCAGTATTGCTTTGGGTAACTATAAGTGTTGGCAGCCTGGTGTACATCATTCACTAAAAGCAGCGGGACCCTTTTGAAATCAAAAGGGTCCCGCTTATTAAATGTGGAAATGTTTATTTCATGTAAAATAGTTTCTTAGATCTCTCCGCAAGTATAAACCTGAGGACATCCAATATATTGCACACAATACCATGGACCTGTTACAGAGCCTGAACAGCTGCATCCGCAAAGTGATAAATCAGGATTTCCACTCACTCCTCCGGAGATGTTCTTAAGATCTGCTTTTCTTAATTTTTTAGCATTTTTAATACGATTCATGTGATTTAGTTTTAATTAAACAATATAGTTTTAGTTACTTCCCAAAGTTAAACAAATATTAAATATTCGCAACATATTTTACAACAAAATTTAATAATACATTGATTTAAACCTTATTAATATGTTCAAAATCCGGAGAAACCTCATTTATTTATTAAACAAGTAATTTATTCAATGAATTTCATGGCTTTATTACAGATTTCAGAAAACCTTATCTGTGACTGAAAATGCCATCGTTATTTCCCGGGCATCATCTTAATGAGTAATAAAAATAATACCTTTTGATTTCTCAAAAGGTATTATTAAATAGTTATACTTTCCGTTAGCAGGTCATCACCTGCAGGCATCTTTTATATTTCACACAGTATGACGGGCCTGTTACTGCACCTGTACAACTGCATCCACAAAGAGATAAATCCGGGTTACCGCTTATCCCTCCGATAATATCTTTGAGGTTCTCCCGTTCGAGCTTCTTAGCATTTTTTAAAATTTTTTGTGACATAATGATTTGATTTTAGTTAAAATAATTTAGTTCGTCTCTTTTCAAAAGTAACAAAATAATACCTTTTTAAAATAACAAAAAAAGTTAATTAACTAAAATTCTGACTTTTAAAGAAATGAAAAAGAAACAATTATTCGGTAAACTCAAGATCTCTATCATGTGTTTCTGAGATGGTAAGGGCAGAATAAAAGGCCAACCCAAATACAACTATTCCAACAATGGCAGCACTCTCCACTACAGAAAAACTACCTTTAAGAGAGTCAAAAGCCAGAATCATAACAGGTACCAGACCTCTTACCATATTTGGAACGGTCGTTGTCGCCGTATTCCTGATATTAGTTCCGAACTGTTCTGCTGCAAGGGTAACAAACATGGCCCAATATCCGGTTCCAAAACCCAACCATACACAAAATAAGTAATATTTAGTTTCTGTGTCTGTATTGCCAAAGAGCATTATGGCTACCCCCACCAAAGTGAATATTAACATATAAAATATGGCCATTTTACGGGATTTCAAAGCATGAGAAATAAAACCACTCATCAAATCACCCACAGAAATCCCTATATAAGCCCACATTATAGCTTTTCCGGGATTAAGGTCTTTTATTCCAAACTCGGAGGCAAACTGATTCGCCAAAACAGCAAGAATACCGATACAATACCAGGTAGGCAATCCTACCGCAATGCATTTTAAGTATCTGATCAACCTGTCTTTATTCGTGAAAAAGGATAGAAAATTCCCTTTAGAAACATTTTTATGCACAATGTTTTTATAGATTCCGGATTCCGAGACGCTTATTCTTAGCAACAGGAGTAAGATTCCCATTACTCCTCCAATGATGTACGATATATTCCATCCTCCTGCCAATTCTACAGTAAGTTGTGCTACTACTGCCCCCATTAATCCAAAACCAGCTACTACAGATGTCCCAATGGCTCTTAAACTCTTTGGCAGACTTTCAGAAACCAATGTAATTCCCGCTCCGAGCTCACCAGCTAGTCCAATACCGGCAATGAATCTTAGGGCGGCATATTGATATACTAAATGCTCTTTGGGAAAATAAGGAAGGAATCCACACGCAATATTGGCTAAAGAATACACTAAAATCGACCCGAACAATACGGATAGCCTGCCTTTCTTGTCTCCAAAAATCCCCCAGAAAACGCCTCCAATAAGGAGCCCAATCATCTGACAATTCAGAATAAAGGTTCCATCAGCATCCGGATTAAGACCTAAGGCCTTTAAGCTTGGAATTCTTACAATCCCAAACAATAAAAGGTCATAGATATCGACAAAGTAGCCTAAGGCAGAAATAATAACGGGAATAGAGAAAATGTACTTCAGTTTTGAAGACATGGACAGTTCTTGCATTTTTAAGTTTTGATAAAAATAAAAAACCTTTCAATTTCTTGAAAGGTTTTTATAAAATATCTTTGTCTGATTATTATCTTGCAATATTCACAGCTCTCGTTTCTCTGATTACTGTTACTTTCACTTGTCCCGGATAAGTCAGTTCATTCTGGATCTTTTCAGAGATGTCATAAGAAAGCTGAGACGCTACTTCGTCATTTACTTTCCCGCTCTCTACCATTACTCTTAATTCTCTACCCGCCTGGATTGCGTAAGCACTGGATACTCCATCGAAGCTTAATGCAGCAGATTCAAGGTCTTTCAGTCTTTGGATGTAAGATTCCAGTACTTGTCTTCTTGCTCCCGGTCTTGCTCCTGAGATGGCATCGGCAACCTGAATGATCGGAGATAATAATGACTTCATTTCAATTTCGTCGTGGTGAGCTCCGATAGCATTTACTACTTCAGGATTTTCACCATATTTCTCAGCCCATTGCATTCCTAATAAAGCGTGAGGTAATTCAGATTCCTGTTCAGGAACTTTACCGATATCGTGTAACAGACCTGCTCTCTTGGCTAATTTTACGTTTAATCCCAATTCAGCAGCCATAGTTGCAGCAATATTAGCGACTTCTCTTGAGTGCTGTAACAAGTTTTGTCCGTAAGAAGAACGGTATTTCATTCTACCTACGATCTTAATCAATTCAGGGTGTAATCCGTGGATTCCTAAATCAATAATGGTTCTTTTCCCCACTTCAATGATCTCCTCTTCGATTTGTTTTCTTGTTTTTTCAACAACTTCTTCAATTCTCGCCGGGTGAATTCTACCATCTGTAACCAATCTGTGTAAAGATAATCTTGCGATCTCTCTTCTTACAGGATCGAAACATGAAAGAAGAATAGCTTCCGGAGTATCATCAACGATAATCTCTACTCCTGTTACCGCTTCTAAAGCACGGATATTTCTACCTTCTCTACCAATAATTCTACCTTTTACCTCATCAGATTCGATGTTGAAAACAGACACTGAATTTTCGATAGCCTGCTCGGTTCCGATTCTCTGGATCGTTTGGATAACGATTTTTCTGGCTTCATTTTTCGCATTCATCTGAGCTTCTTCCATGATACTCTGAACATGTGCCTGAGCTCTTGTTTTTGCTTCAGCTCTCATGGTTTCTACCAATTCTGCCTTAGCTTCATCTGCAGTATAATTAGAAATTTTTTCAAGTATTTCTACTTTCTTAGCGGTTGCTGTATCTAATTCCTGTTGTTTTCTTTCCAGAATTTCATTCTTCTTAGAATAATCTGCAATCTGCTTATCTAAATCCTTTTCAAGCTTTCCTACTTTACTAAGCTCATCATTAAGCTTATGTTCTTTATCCTTCGTTCTTTTTTCTACCTCCTGCATTTTCTTTTCGCGGGACTGGATATCAGAATCGTGCTGAGATTTTAGTTCAAGAAACTTTTCTTTTGCCTGAAGGTTCTTTTCTTTCTTTATGGATTCAGCTTGTACGTTAGCTTTTTCTATAAGGTTTTCGGCGTTTTTCTTTGCATCATCTATAATAAATTTTGCCTTAGTATTCAAAGAGCTTTTGGAGAAAATCATTCCCACTGCGGCTCCGATTACTAAACAAATAACACCGACTATAACTTCTATCATAATGTATATTGAGTTTTAATTGTATTCATATCCTTTAAAATAAAAAAGCCCACAACAATTCAGAGATTGAGAGTAAACTCCTAATCAACACGATTTGAACTGATTTCCATTATCTGTAATCCGGAAATCCGGCACGCCATTTAATGGACATTCGTTCGGCAATTGTTTAGCGTTGAGTTTACCTTTAATGTGTTAGAATTATTGTAGGCAGTCTTTTTCCGGGAAAAAAAATCTATTTCCCGATTTCATTCAACGTTTGATTAATTTGTGTTAATCTTTCGTTGGTAGAATTAATATTTTTTTCGTAGTTAAGAGAGACCACTTCAGCGTTGGTTCCCAACTTCAGGGCACACATGGCTAACGCATCCTGTTTATCTCTAACATCGAAGTTTTGTTCAAAATCTTTAATCATATTTTCGATCTGCTTCCCGACTTTACGCAAAGTTTCTTCCTCTGCTGCCGGTACGTTCAGCGGATATACCCTTCCTGCAATGTTTATGGTTATTCTCCTTACCTCCATTATAGTCCACTGTTTTGAAGCTGAGCAATACAGAAATCAATTTCCTTCACCAATCTGTTGATATGATTTTTCATTAACCTATTGTGTTCAGGATTCCCTGATATTGCTGAATAAAGCTTTATATTTTTTTGTTCTTCTGCTAATACCTGATTTCTTCGTCTCTCCTCATCATACTTCTTCTTCAAGTCTTCATGCTCAGCACTTAATTCTGTTAATCTTTCAGTAAGATTTTTATAATTCTTTTGAAGAGCCAAAATCTTTCTCTCTAATTCTGAAAAATTGTTTTCTAAATCTTGAAGCATTTCAGGTTGTATATTCTAACTTGAAGCAAAAATAAAAAAATAATAACACTAACAAAAATAAAACCCACTATATTTTGGTCTCTCCACAAAAAAGGAGATGCAAAAGCATCTCCTGTATATTTTCAATAGGATATTTTTTATTCAAATTTCAGAACAAACATAATCGCTCTTGTCTGTAATGTAGAGATTGCAGAAGCCCAATATGGAGGTGTAGTAGCATTATCCGCCACTTTCTCATTGTTCATGAAGAATGTTCCTCTGATTCCCGGAGTCAGTTTGAATTTATTAAAGTAAAATTGAATGCCCATTTCCGCAGACCACGCAAAATTGTGTGTTGTAGATCTGAAAATACTTTGCATATTATCATCGCTGGAAGATGCATTAGACTGCAAATTCACAATATAGTTTACCCCTGCTGCGACATAAGGCCTTGAATTGTACCATCTTTGCCCATGAAGTTCCAGCATTACAGGAATATCTACCAATGTAGATTTAATTTCTCTTACTTTATCTTTTTCCTGTAAAGGGATCGGCATGAAGGGAGGATTAGTTAAAGATCCACCTGCATAGATGTCATTTGATTGCGTATTAAAAGTCAACTGTCTTTGAGCAAACTGTAAACCGGGTTCTAATCTTACATCCAGATAGTCATTCAGTCTCCATTTTGCGATAAGTCCCGCACCGAAACTGTAACTTTCTTTAGAGGTAACAAGATTTTGGTTTTCATTCATACCATACCTCGGATGCAGTACAATGCGGTAGTCTAGTCTGTTCCCGTTCAAATAAAACCCCCAACTGAATTTCTGTTCGTCGAAATCTTCCAACTTATCCATTCTGTTTCGGGTTCTAAATTGCGCGTTTGCAAAAACGGCAACATTTACTGAGGTCAAAACCAGTGCTTTTAATAGAAATTTATTCATAGGTTACTTTGTTGCTTTATAAATTGTGGCTATCCCTAAACTTAGTTTTTTATATTCAACTTTCTTAAATCCCGTATCTAAAAGAATTTGCTTCATCTTCTCCCCAAAAGGAAAAGCATTTACAGAATCCGGAAGGTATGTATATGCCCTATTATCTTTAGAAACCAGCCTGCCTATGGCAGGTAATATATTTTTGAAATAAAACATATAAAATGGTCCCATAAACCCCTCAACCTTTGAAAACTCCAGTATATAAACACTCTTGTTATCTTTCACTACTCTTCTTAACTCTGCCAAACCTTTCGTAAGGTTTTCAAAATTCCTTACTCCAAATGCAACGGAAACAGCATCAAATCTATTGTCCTCGAAAGGTAAATTTTCTGCATCTCCTTTTTGCATGGAAATTTTGCCGTCTAATTTAAGTTTTTTTATTTTAATAACGCCAACATTGAGCATTTGTTGTGATAAATCTAAACCAACTACTTTTGAACCGGTTCCTTTTTCGATGGTAATAGCCAGATCTCCCGTTCCAGTAGCCACATCCAGCACTTCCTGCGGGTCATCATTTTTCATCCATCTCACCAGTTTATTTCTCCATAAAACATCAATTTTCATGGATAAAACATGGTTCAAAAGGTCATACTTCGGTGCAATATTGTCGAACATATCCTCTACCTGGCTTTTTTTTGTAGCCTCTGAATTGTAGGGAGTAACTTTGGTGATATCTTTTGTCAAAACTTAAAACTTGTAATATTCTTTGTAATAATTTAGGTAATCCTGCTTTCTGAAAACTTTAGATCTCGATTCCACTTTCTGGATATTCTTGATCACTTTATCATAGTCTTCATCCACATTGTAATAAAAATCTTCTGTGTAAAGCTTATTGAAACGCTTTGCTCCTCCGACATAATCTTTTCCATCAATAACGGTCTTATCTAAAGACATCAACAATGAGTCTTTTTTAAGATTATAGCCGTAGTACTGTTCATTCACATAGTAATCCTGATGGGCAATGTTGAGCAAACCGCGAAGTTTATTCACTTCAAATGCTGAATCGTAAAGCATTTTTTTATTTTGGTCAAAAACCTGAATAGAGTTTTTCCCCTTCTTCAGATCCACATGCACATACTGCCCCGCTGAAATGATTCCCTCGGAACCATTATTGATTTTAAAATAATACGTATTCGGGGTAGGATTATCTACAACATAATAATTCTTCTTGGCTAAAAAAAGGAAGTAGATCCCAAAGGCAACGATAAACGCCACAGCTGCAATAAGTAAGCCTTTTAAGGATGAGTTGTTTTTCATAGATTGTAAAGTACAATTTTTGCAAATTTAATAATATTTTTAATTCTCCGTTATTAATATTAATTATTAACTTTGCATCTTTAAAAAAATCATATAAACGAATGCCGAATACGATCATTATTGGCTCTGGATCTTACATTCCGAACAGAGTTATTGGTAGAGATTATTTCATGAATTCTGAGTTTTACACAGAAGACGGAGTAAAGATTGAAAAGCCTGTGGAAGAGACCATTGCGAAGTTTGTAGAAATTACAGAAATCGAGAACAGGAGATTTATTGAGGATGATCTTTCCAATTCACAAATCGGATATGAAGCCGCTAAAATTGCCCTTGAAGACGCAAAAGTAGACGGCGAAGAGCTGGATTATATCATTTACGCAAGTAATTTCGGGGAAGTTACAGAGAATGGATATGCAGATTTCATGCCTACAATGGCTGCCAGAGTAAAGAACAAGCTTGGCATCAAGAATAGAAAATGTGTAACGTATGACATGATTTTCGGATGTCCGGGATGGGTGGAAGGTATGATTTTAGCAGATAATCTGATTAAAGCTAAGGTAGCTAAAACCATTCTTATCATAGGAGCTGAGACCTTAAGCCGTGTAACAGATCCACATGACAGAAACAGAATGATCTTTGCTGACGGAGCAGGAGCTGTAGTGGTGAAAGCAACTGATGAAGAAAACGTAGGAGTTATTGCACACAATACGATCTGTGATAATGGCCCGGAATTAAACTATCTGGAAAACGCTCCCTCTATCAATCAGGAAGTTGACCAAAAACGTCTTTATGTAAGAATGCTCGGAAGAAAAATTTATGAGTATGCGCTTAAAAATGTTCCTGTAGCCATTAAAGATACCATTACAGACGCAGGGCTTTCTATTGAAGATATCGACAAAATTTTAATTCACCAGGCTAATGCTAAAATGGATTATGCGATGATTGAAAGACTTCACAGGCTTTATGATGTGAAAGAATATGATCATGCTATCTCTCCTATGACGATCCAGGATCTTGGAAACACCTCTGTAGCAACCATTCCTACAATGTATGATTTAATAATTAAAGGAAAAATGGAGGGTCAATCGTTTAAAGATAATGGTAACATTGTGATGACTTCGGTAGGTGCCGGAATGAACATTAATGCTATCGTTTACAGATTTCCTAAAAAGTAATATTTAAACCATTAAAAATATAAAAGCACAAGGGAAATCTTCTTTGTGCTTTTTTTACATCAGATTATGCAAAAGAATCTTTTAATCATTGCCGGAATCTTTCTGTTTTTGGAGATTTACATTTATCAGGCCGTAAGAACGCTGACCGATAATTTTTGGCTGAGAATCGGCTATTGTGTGGTATCTTTAATCATTTATGGAATTTTTGCCTATGAAGTAACCCATTATCAGAGATCAGACCGCAGTATGGTGAGAGCCCAGATCATGATTTCTTTGTTTCTGGTATTTATACTGCCTAAAGTTTTTGTGGTCTTCTTTCTATTAATCGACGACATTTTCAGAATCGGAAGCTATGCCGTTGGATTTACGAACTCCGCAGACCATTTCTTTCCGGAGAGAAGAAAATTCCTGAGTCTTATGGGAATGGGAATGGGTGGTGTGCTTTCCGTTTTATTTATTGACGGAATAACATTCGGAAAATACCGTCACAAAGTAAGAAGGATAAAAGTAAAACTGGCTAATCTTCCAAAGAGCTTCCAGGGCTACAAAATCATACAGATCTCTGATGTGCATAGCGGAAGCTTTTCCGATCCGGGCAAGCTGCAGCATGCTATTGATCTGATCAACGAGCAGCAGCCTGATCTGGTTTTATTTACCGGAGATATGGTGAATAACGTTGCTGATGAATTCAAACCTTTTATTCCTTTATTTTCAAAGATAAAAGCTAAGGATGGCAAGTTTGCGGTCTTAGGAAACCATGACTACGGAGACTATGTAACATGGGCTTCTCCTGATGCTAAAAAACAAAACCTTGATACTCTTATCGATTATGAAAAACAAGCTGGTTTTGATATGTTGATGAACGAACACAGAGTCATTGAGAAAAATGGTGAAAAGCTCTATATTCTTGGTGTTGAAAACTGGGGATTAAAACCTTTCCCTCAGTTTGGTAAAATTGATGATGCTTTGAAAGGGGTTCCTGAATCAGCACCTAAGATCCTGATGAGCCACGACCCTACTCACTTTGATTATGTGGTAAAAAAACACCCGGGAAACATCCACTTGACACTTTCAGGGCATACCCACGGAATGCAGTTCGGATTAGATCTTAAAAATATAAAATGGTCGCCAGTTCAGTATCGCTACCCAAAGTGGGCTGATTTGTATGAGAGTGAGGGAAAAATGCTCTATGTCAACAGAGGCTTTGGAGTTCTGGGATATCCGGGAAGAGTTGGAGTATTGCCGGAGATTACGCTTTTTGAATTGAGTTAAGCGGGATACGGGGTGCGAGGTTCGGGGTGCGAGTTACTAGTTGCGAGTTGTTGGGTTTCGAGTTACGTGTTACACACAACATTAAATATTAAACCTTGAATTCTCTGCCTAATCCCTGCAATCTAATATCTAACACCTATCACCTAAAAAATATAATCTTTCATGCGGGAAGTAGCCATTTCCCTGTCATTGATAAAAGTAAGGAGGGCATCTAATTTGTCCTCCATTTTTTTGCCTGAAAATAGGGTTCTGTAAAAAGGAATATCAAAACGATATCTTTTAAAGTCTGTAAACTGCCATGTATTAAGATAAATCAGAACGAACTCTTCATTCTGCAATGTTTCCAGCATCATATTCTGATAATACTTCATGGGCAAAATCTGAAATGTAAAATCATTGTATGGCAATTGGCTGTAAGGAGAAATACTTTCCGGCACAATACTTAAACCGTCTTCCTCCGTTATTTCAGTATCTCTTTTCAATCGTTTGAAGGGAAAAAGAATATTGGCATTATCAATATTGGAAACATAATTAAACTCCAGAAGCTTCAAGCTTTCCTGAGGAATTTTAACATCTTTCTGACGAATCCCCCTGATTTGTTTCCCAAGAAAATCCTGAATATTCTTCTTGGCATTTTCGATTTCCTGAAGATTTGAACCTTTATTATAAAAAGCAATTTCATGCCCTTTGGATGAAATTGCTTTTATAAGATTTTGCAGTTTTTCGGTAAGGGAAACCTCAACAAAAAAACTTGCCTTTATATCATGAACATCTAAAATTCTAAGAATCGCTTTTGTATTCTCTTCTGTGATTTTTAATCTTTCTTCATCCGTAATTTTAGAGCTGTGTTTTACTTCAGCGTCTATATTTATTATGTTGAAAGTCAATAAAATCATTTAAATTTAATTTTAGATAAAAGTTATAATATATTAAAAATCAGAAGTTAAAATAAAACTTAATTAAAGTTTTACTTTACATTATTAATTCTTAGCTAATTTCACCTTTAGATTTTTGATCATGTCTTTTGTCATTTCAGAAATTCCGAAATCATAAGACAGTCCCCAGTCTTTTTTCGCTACAGAATCGTCAATGGAAGCCGGCCACGAATCTGCAATTGCCTGTCTGAAATCCGGGTTATAATCAATAGTAAAATCAGGAATTTCTTTCTTGATTTCTTCTGCAAGTTCTGCCGGAGTAAATGACATTCCACCTAAATTATAAGACGAACGAACGGTTACACTTTCTTTAGGAGCATCCATTAATTTCAAGGTTGCATTGATAGCATCGTCCATGTACAACATCGGCATTCCCGTGTTTTCAGAAATGAAACTTGTATATTTTCCCTCCTCTATTGCTTTGTAAAAAATCTCAACAGCATAGTCGGTTGTACCACCACCTGCCGGAGTCTTCCATGAGATTAATCCGGGATATCTGATACTTCTTACATCCACTCCATGCTTATCGAAATAATACTCGCACCATTTTTCACCTGCCATTTTTGAGATCCCATATACGGTGGTAGGATTCAGAACTACATCCTGCCCAACCTCATGTTTTGGAATTCCTTTTCCAAATACAGCGATAGAACTTGGCCAGAAGATCTTTTTAAGAAGCCCTTCTTTTGCCATTTCACAAAAATGAAGGAGAGGCTCGAGATTTAATTTCCATGCAAAAATTGGCTGCTTTTCAGATGTTCCGGATAAAAGCGAGGCTAAGTGATACACGGTAGTAATATCATAGTCTTTAATCACCTGTCTTACCAGTTGGGTATTGGTAACATCCATTCTTTCATAATGCCCGGCAGAGGTAATACCCTCCTGCCATCTGTCCAGCCCTGAAGCCACAACATTTTCTGCTCCGTGAATTTCAACAAGTCTATTTGTAAGTTCGGTGCCGATTTGCCCCAAGGCGCCTGTAATCAGTATTCTTTCCGTATAGGATTCCATTTTTCAGATTTTTTTAGAATTGTACAAAAGTAAAAAAAACATGTTAACCATAATAAAAAAGGTGTATTTAAAAATACACCAATGATTTCCTGTAGGAAATTATTTTAAAAATTGAGTTAAAATGAGAGTTATTACATTACAATTTAAATCCAATGACAATATCCCTAATATCTATAAAATTAATTATAAATTGCTATTATTCAATATCATCACTTCACCTACCTAAAAACTCAGGTTCAATCTTACAAACAGAAACCTTCCGTTCATTCCAAACTGAGAAACATTCCTGGAATATATAAACTGATCCTGATAAGAAAGATCTACCTGTGAAGAATTTACATAAACCAAATTTCCCGAAGTATCTAAAGATGGTGTTTTTACATTTTGTGCCCCAAAATTCTTATCTGGATAAATATCAAATAAATTATTCGCTCCAATAGTTACCCGAAGTTCTTTTGTAAATTTATATCCAACAGAAAGATCGGTAATCACCTTCGCACCCCAAACCGGATGCTCGGTAGCGACGGCTTGTCCATTGATGATATTTCCACTCACGATTCCATCTCCATTTACATCCGCTGTATTGGGATCGGTAACCTTTCCAAAATACACATTCCTTAACAGGATACTGAAATTATTAAACTCCAAAGAATTGTTAAGTGAAGCTTTAAATCGCGGCACTGCTTCCTCAAGATACACACGGCTGGTCTCGGAATAATAACGGTTAACCTGCCCGGCATTTATCAAAATATCCGACCCATGAATATCTCCTACTCTATTAGTTTTAGATACCGTTACTGCTAAATCAGAGTTCAGAGATACTTTTTCAGAAGCTTTAAACCTGTGAGAAACCACTCCTTCGATTCCTTTCGTCTGAGTATCAATAGCATTCGCAAAAAACGTAGCAGCATTAGCATTTGCCCGGTCAAAGCCTTGCTGAAGATTATATTCAGGACTTCCGGCCGGAAAAGCTCCTACCGGTCTTGAAAACTGATCTGTCAATACCACTCTGTTTTTTATTTTAATATAATATCCATCTACCGTAAATGTCAGGTTAGCCTGTGGAATTTTCGCCGTAAAACCTACTGAAAAACTCTTCGACTCCTCTTGTTTCAGTTGTGGAATTCCTAAAATCTGCGCTACATTAGAATCATTAGAAAAGGTCCCAACCTCATAAGCTGTTCCACCAACAAATTGAGTGGCTGTTGCATTAAAGTAAATCTGCTGCAAAGAAGGAGCCCTGAATCCGGTAGAATGAGCAGCCCTGATATTAATATTATTCGTCAGTTTATATCGGGTTGCTACTTTATAATTAAATGTAGAACCAAAATCTGAATAATTCTCATATCTCAATGCTGCACTGACTAACCACTGGTCGGTCACATCTAATTCTGTATCAAGATAAGCTGCTACAGAGCTTCTTCCTTTTTTCAATGCATTCTCCGGCCTGAATCCCGGAAACACCTGCGCCCCTCCAGGCCTTGTTGCTCCCATAAAATCAGTAGGCTTCAAAGAAGCAGGAGTATCTAGCGCTTGTATGTTTCCATTGACATCATATGTCGCCCATGAAGCTTCTTCCCCATTTTCTATTTTATACCTTTCTATCCGCACTTCTCCACCAAAAGCCAGATTGAAACCTTTCAGCCAATCAAACCTGGTATCAAAATCTGCATTGATTGTATTTTGAAGGAATCCCAGACCTCCTGCCCTGAATTCACTTTTCTTTGAACCCAGCATCGAAGTATTGGCTGTATTTTTTATCGTATAATCGAAAGTATTTTGTCCAAAGGTGTTACTAATATCATACCCTATTCTTCCTATTTTCCCTTTAAAACCGGCTGCTAATGAAAGATCAATGACATCAGACGCAATTTCCGGAAGAAAACCACTCGGATAAAGCGAAGTAGGTGTCCGGCTCTGATTGGGCCTTCTGTAAAATCCTGCAGCATTTCCCTGTCTGTAAGAAATGCCTCCAAAAGCATATCCACGAACAGAGGGCGAAATATCAAATTCAGAATTCATAAAAAACTGCCCCGACCCCAACTTCGACTGCCCCACTCTCATATTAAAATCATTTCTTTCAAGCCCTCTGTAAGCTAATTCATTACCTGTAACATCCGCTTTTAAAATCGACTGTAATTGAGAGATTGTGCCGGCATTTTGTATACTTGCTAACATCGCAGGACTGAAATAATTTACATAGGGAGCATATTGATGAATGTAGTTAATGATCTGCTGAGTATTGGAGGTATTATTAATATTCCCAAACAAAGAATTGATATCGACCCCGTTTTCAAGAGCTCGTTGTTCAATCGCGTTATAAGCATTAAAAATATCTCCACTAGCTGTTCCTGCTCTTCCTGTAGCTCCTCTGTTCAGAAAACTCGCTGTAAAATTCAGAAACCCCGTTGCTCCTAATTTTGCACCGTAATTTAAATCCACCTGATATTTTCCTCCGTCCCAACCACCACGGTGATCATTAGCCCCTTTTGAATTGAACCCGCCAGCAGTAATTGCTGCTGTAAGATTATTGGTGTTTTTCTTCATGATAACATTGATCACTCCAGCTATGGCATCAGATCCGTATTGGGCAGAGGCACCATCTCGCAATACTTCCAATCTTTCAATAGCAAAAGCAGGAATCGCATTAAGGTCTGTTCCCACTGAACCTCTCCCTGGCGAACCATTGATATTGACCAGCGATGAAGTGTGTCTTCTTTTTCCGTTCAGCAATACAAGTACCTGATCCGGCCCTAACCCTCTCAACTGCGCCGGATCCACATGATCCGTTCCATCCGCAACAGTTGTAGAATTGGAAGTAAAAGAAGGAGCGGCGTAATTTAAAATCTGATTAAGATCCATTTGTGGGCTAAGAACAGATTGAGACCCGATATTGATGACATCAACAGGGACGGGTGTATCAGTTGCTACTCTGTTTTTATTTCTTGAACCCACAGTAATCTTAACTTCATCTACTGTTTTCACTTTTATTGTATCACCTGTTTGAGCATATACATGAGCTGAAACAAAGAATAACACCCCTAAAGAAGTAATTTTTTGGTATTTCTTTTTCATTTTGTATTTTTTAAACATATCAAATAATACCATAAAAATATAAATATTATTAATTAAATTAGAATTTAAATTAACAACAAATCAACAAAAAGCAATATATTCTAAATTAAAATCAATTTAACTTAAATTTTAATACAATTTATATGAAATAAAAAAAAATTTACAGCCCTCTCTATTTACCATTGTAGATAAAAGCCTGGCATGAAAATATTTTGCTATTTTAAATAGAAGAAAAAACAAAAAAAATATTCATTAGAATAATCACCAACAACGGTTTACATAAAAATCAATAATTTTGCTATAAAGAAAACAATCCTATGAAGAAGATATTAATTGCTTCGATCCTTTTATTTAGCCAACTAAGCTTAGCTCAGTTTACAGGTTTCAATATTGTAAAGGAAGTACAGATAAAAAATAAAGGCGTAGTGGTATCCGCCCACCCGCTAGCCAGTGAAGCAGGTGCTAAAGTACTAAGAATGGGAGGAAATGCTTATGACGCCGTTACCGCTACCCAGTACGCTCTGGCTGTTGTATATCCGCAAGCGGGAAACATTGGCGGTGGCGGATTTTTAGTAGGTGTTAAAAATAACGGTGAAAAATTCACATTGGATTACAGAGAAACAGCTCCTAAAAAAGCATCCAGAGATATGTATCTGGACAAAAGTGGAAAAGCCAGCACAGATCTTTCTCAAAATGGCAGATTGGCAGTAGGAATCCCCGGAAGTGTTGCCGGTTTTTTTGCAACCTTGAAGTATTGCAAATTACCAATGGAGAAGATTATTCAGCCCGCTATTGATCTGGCAGAGCAAGGATTTGCCATCACAGATAAGGAAGCTGATATGCTCAATAGCCAAAGAGAAAAATTCCAGAAGCACAATACATCTTCTATTATTTTTGTAAAAGATACCCCATGGAAGGCCGGTGATATTTTGGTTCAGAAAGATCTGGCAGAAACATTAAAACTGATACAAAAATCAGGAGCCAAAGGCTTCTATGAAGGAAAAACGGCAGAACTTCTTGTTGCTGAAATGAAGAGAGGAAACGGAATTATCACACTGGAAGATCTTAAAAACTATAAGGTTGCAGAAAGAAAAGCCTTAGAATTTGATTATAAAGGAAGTCATGTTGTTTCTATGCCTTTACCTTCAAGTGGCGGACTTCTTCTTGCTCAGATGCTTAGAATGGCAAGTTTTGAAAATCTTGAAAAATATCAGCAAAATTCTACAAAAGCTGTTCAAATCATGACCGAAGCGGAAAGAAGAGCTTTTGCAGACCGAGCTGAATATATGGGTGATCCTGATTTCATTCAGGATAAAACACCTTATCTTATCTCTGACGAGTATCTAAAAAAAAGATGGAAAAGCTTCAGCTTTGATAAAGCAACGCCAAGTTCTGAAGTAGGTAAAATTATCCCTCAACCTAAAGAATCTATGCAGACCACTCATATTTCTGTACTTGATAAAGATGGAAATGCAGCTTCTGTTACCACTACTCTTAACGGATATTACGGAAGTAAGGTTCTTGTTTCCGGAGCCGGGTTCTTTCTAAATAATGAAATGGATGATTTTTCTATCAAACCCGGAGTACCGAATATGTTTGGCGCAGTAGGAGGAGAAGCCAATGCCATTCAACCCAACAAAAGGATGCTTTCATCGATGACCCCTACAATTCTGCTTAAAAACGGAAAACCATATATGGTAGTAGGAACACCGGGAGGAACTACAATTCCAACTTCAGTCTACCAGTCTATTGTTAATGTGGTTGATTTTAAGCTCAATGCCAACATTTCAGTAAACGCCCCTAAGTTTCACCATCAATGGCTTCCCGAAACCATATCAGTAGAAAACAACTTTCCGGAAAGCACAATTTCTGAACTGAAAAGCAAAAATTATGTGATTGAAAAAGTAAAATATATTGGAAAAACAGAAATGATCGTTATCGATGACAATGGTAATATCCATGCTGTAGCAGATGGTCGCGGAGATGATTCTGTTGCGGTTGAGTAATATGATCAATAATAAAATATACGCACTAACATTTTGTTTCGGCGGGTCTTTCAGCCCCGCCGAAACAATTTCATGACAGATGTCATGTTTTTATAAAAAATTCATACTTTCGCACTTTCAGAAATTTAAAATTATTTTCAATTGAAAGCGAAAAAAATATATCAGCAACTTTATTTTCAGGTAATAATAGCCATCGTTGCAGGGATTCTTATGGGAGAATTTTATCCTGAACTCGGAGAAAAGATGAAACCCCTGGGAGATGGTTTTATCAAACTGGTAAAAATGATCATTGCTCCGGTTATTTTCATTACCCTTACTTTGGGAATCGCCCATATGACTGATCTCAAAAAAGTGGGAAGGATTGCTATAAAGGCAATGATTTACTTTTTTACATTTTCAACATTAGCACTCATCATCGGCTTATTGGTAGGGAATGTGCTGCAGCCCGGTCATGGTCTGAACATTGATCCCGCCAGTCTTTCGGGTGATGTATCACAATATCAGGCGAAAGCTCATGAGTCTACACTTACAGGTTTTATTATGAATATCATTCCTGAAACGTTATTTAGCCCATTGGTAGGAGAAAATATACTTCAGGTCCTTCTTGTTGCCATTTTAATGGGGATTGCCTTGGTACTAACTAAGGAAAAAAGCCAGAGAGTTACTGATTTTCTTCAGGATCTGTCCACCCCGGTGTTTAAAATTGTCCATATGCTTATGAAACTTGCTCCTATAGGTGCCTTTGGGGCAATGGCATTTACTATAGGAAAATATGGGCTTCATTCTGTATTGAACCTGATATTTCTGGTAGGCACCTTCTACATCACCTCAACACTTTTTGTTATTATCGTTTTAGGAGCTGTAGCGTGGTATAATGGTTTTAATATTTTTAAATTATTATTCTATCTTAAGGAAGAACTTCTTTTGGTATTAGGAACCAGTTCTTCGGAGTCAGCATTGCCAGGAATTATGGAGAAAATGGAAAAAGCAGGTTGCTCACGAGCGATAGTAGGTCTTGTCGTTCCTACCGGATACTCTTTTAACCTTGATGGAACCAATATTTACATGACATTGGCTTCATTATTTATCGCTCAGGCTTTAAACATTCATCTTCCACTTGAAAAGCAGCTGATGTTACTATTGGTGGCTATGTTAAGTTCCAAAGGCGCTGCAGGTGTTACAGGTGCAGGATTTGTCACCTTAGCTGCAACACTGGCAGTCGTTCCTGAAATCCCTATAGCAGGTATGACCTTAATTCTAGGAATCGATAAATTTATGAGCGAATGCAGAGCGCTTACGAATGTTATAGGTAATTCGGTAGCTACGGTGGTGGTTGCCAACTGGGAGAAACAGCTTGACAAGGAACAGTTTCTGTATTGTTTAAATCATCCACAGGAAATTGAAAAAAAACTGGAAGTGTAAACGCAGTATAAATTATAGTTTATGTAGCATAAAAAAAATCCGGAGTTTATCAGATGATAAACTCCGGATTTTTTAATAGTTTAATTTGAAGATTGAAACTTATCTTTTTTCTATTTTCTTCATTATTTTATTATTGTTATCGGATATAACAATAAAATATACTCCTTTCGGCAGGTCCGATACATCATAGGATTCTTTACCAGCTTCAAAAGTTTTTATATGTTTACCAGACATATCGACAACGCTAACCCTTGTATTGTTTTTACTGTATGATATCGGAAGATCTATTTTAAATGATTCCCTTACAGGGTTTGGATAAACAAGCAGATTGTCTTCCCTAGTCTTTGCTTCGGATACACTTAAAGTACCTGCTGTAACACTAATATCATCAATACTCCACTGAGCTCCATCGGTGCCAATATAATTAAAAGCAAGCTTTACATTACTCTGCCCTATTAAGGAAGTTAGAGGAACAGTAATATTGTAGGTTGCAAATCCTGCCGGTGTGGGTACTGTGATACTATTCTCACTCCAGATTTGTGTCCATGTCGTGCCATTATCTATTGAAACCTTGACAACAGTATCATAGTTGTTGTTAGGAGTTATAGCCCAATAAGGGTTAAAATTAGACTTAAAGGCTAAGACAGGGCTGGTAGCACCTACCAAACTAAATGCCGGAGAAATTAATTTTTCATCCTGGCTTACAAGAGCAGGGTCATAAGCGACACTTGCTGACCTTGTACCTGCAACAGGGGAAGTAGTAAGTGGGGACCATGTAAATGCAGGATTTGTTGATTGAACAGTCCATCCTGCAGGAGGAAATGTTGCAGATTCAAAATTCTCGGTAATAAGCTGGCTTTTTATTGCAATACAGCAAATAAAAAGCATTAAAAAAAAGTAATGTTTTTTCATAGGAAATGTTTTATTAATAAAAATATAACCATTTCGCAATAAAAACAATATAAATAGAAATTTTCAATAAAAACAACGTTTGTATTTTAAATTATAAATAATAAAATACTTAATACAAGTAAAATATCAATAATTCAAAATAAGGACATATCTGTTAAAACTGCATTATTGGGAATTTAGCAACCAGCAATTTTTTGAGAATAAGAAATAAGGATATGTGATGCAAAACAGGTGCCCTGGGTTTTCCTTCGTATTTTTAAAATAGGCCGGATTTAAACTAAAATATTAAGGCTTGCAGGCTGCACTTTGACGTGTACAGGAGATTCTATCTTATTAAACTCCCCATCAAGGTGCCAATTTTTTGTATTGACTTTAAATGCTATTTCAGACACAGGAAGATAAGTTACATATTCATCATCTTTCAGTCTTTTAGTAAACATTCTGAATGCAAACAAAGCAGAATAAGTAATTGGAAACTTTTTCACAAGTACCATGTCGACCAAACCATCACTTTTACTTGCTTTGGGAGCGATATAGGCATTATTTCCAAACTGACGGGTATTGGCAATATTCAGCATCAGGTATTTACCATTATACTGCTGATATTCTTTATCAAAAAATTTCACCTTGATCGGTTTATAATTGAAAAAGGTCTTTAGAGAAACTTTAATATAGTTTTTGAATCCGCGGCTGGTTTTCTCAAACTCCTTAACCACTTTACCATCAAATCCGGTTCCTGATACATTGATCGAAAGCCTGTCGTTTACAGTAAAGGTGTCAATTTTTCTGGATTTTTTAGCTTTTATTTTTTCTAATAATTCATCCAGGTTTTTATTAAACCGGGTCTCATTAGAAAATCCATTTCCGGAACCAGCAGGAAAAATCGCGAGTATTTTTTCAGTATTAATCAGATTTTTAGCTACTGTAGAAATCGTACCATCTCCTCCAATCGCCACAAAAATATCTACTTTATCAAAATAAGTCTGAATAAATTCGTCTGTTCCCGCAATAGATTCGGAGATATAATATGACGGATTATCAACCTTTTTTTTCAGTTCATTCAAAAACGGCTGATAATTTTTTTTGGCCGAAAAGGGATTGATGATAAAAGCTACTTTTTTCATTACCGCAAAAATAAAAAATGCTTCCTGAACCGGAAGCATTTATTTACTTAATTTTCATTCTTTCTTTAAATTCTGTGTTTAATGTACCTTTTAGCTCTTCCCAGGAAACAGGAACTGTAATATCTCCGGCAGCAAAAGCTGCAATTTCATAGGGACTGTAATGGAAATACAGATTTTTATCATCAAAATAGAAGTTATCAATTGCAGGAATTTTATCAACCAGCAGCATTTCAGAGTTCTTTACCTCTCCGTTTTCATCTGTTGTTCCGCTATTTATTTTATTGATATTTTTCATCAATAAAGCCTCTATCTTACTTTTAGGCATTGACGTAATATCTTTCAACTCCAGTTTCTTATTATTTTTAAGGTCAAAAACTTTCTCCGAATATCCATACTCATCGTGTGCACCGCCTATATAAGCACTGGTTCCATATTGAATATGCATATAACCATTGCTATTCGATTTCAGATTCATATCCGAGTTTGAAAACCAGGTTTGTGCGCTTGTAATATCAGAAACCCAGTCTTTATTATCATTTTTTACGGAATTGAAATAGTCTTTTTTCTGATTTTCAAGAAAAGCCTGAAGACCTGCTTTAGAATAATCTTTGATTCTGGGATCGTAAGAATAAATACTATCCAATAGTATTTTGTTTTTTAAAGAAGGAAACACCAGTACTTTTGAAGTAAAAGAAAGTGTCAGGAAGTTGTTGACCTTTGTAGAATCATTCACTTTTACTGAATCTACTACAAACTCTTCAGATGTTTTATTTTCCGTTTTTTCTGTCTTTGTAACAGGTGGTATTTCCTTCTTACAGGAAGTAAATACGAAGAATGATGATAAAGTTAAAACAGCAAAAATATTTTTCATAATTATAATTTTAAATAGTAAATACAAAAACCATTCAAAAAATGAATGGTTTTAAAAATATTCCTATAAAGATACAAATTTATGAAATTATGACCTTTAAGGCTTTTTGACCAAACTAATAACCTGATTTTCGCTTTTTGAGGCTACCTCCCAGATTTGCCTGAACGCAGGATAATAATCTTTAGGGTAATCTGCACTGGATACTTTTGTAGTAGAAATCACCTCAAGCTTATTCCCTTTAAGTACAGAAACATAGCTATACTCTATTTCCTTATCTTCTGTGACAATCTTTTTATTCTTAGGCATCTCTTCAACAGTATACCCATCAGGAATTTCAAGAATTACCTTTTTTACTTTTGTAGTAGGTGCTCCAAAATCGATCATGTATTTTCTTTCTTCCGTCTGATCAAACTCATTAGCAGTTTTACTTAAAAATAACATCGGATTGATGATAATTTTTTTACCGATTTTATCAATCAGGTTATTGGAAGAAAATTTCATTGTACTTTCGAAATCACCATTTTCCACAACTTTAGTATCAATTCCGGTAAAGTCTATTGAATAATTCTCTTTATACCGTTTTTTGTATTTCTCAGGATTCTCATCATAGTTATCTTTTACAAACATGGCAAAAGCTCCGGTATCCCGGTCCGAATACGTTCCGGAAATGCTACCATCATCGTTGATTTTTGCTTCTGCAGTCAGGAAAGTATTGCTTGGATGTGTATTGGTCATCTGAATTTGTACAGCTTTATTTTTTGTTAATAAAATTCCGTACTGATTCCAGTCTCTGAGAGGAAGTTCATCTAAAGAAGATTGTTTTGAAGTGGCATCATACATATGTAATTTATCGTCCAAATCTACCGCTGCTAATACGAAATTCATATTGGAAACATTAGGAGACACAAGATTAATCATCCCGTTACTCACTGTAGAAATAAGCAGTGGATCAGCTTTAATCCCTGCCTCACGAAGGAGCATAACAAGAAATAGATTAATTTCTGCCGCATTGCCTACCTTTGTTTCCAGTAGCTTTTTGATACCATCCTCTGTATAAATACCTCTGTCTTTATTCCAAATAAACGTTTTCTGAACATAAGCGAAAACCGCATTGGCTTTTTCAAGATCGGTTTTCATTTCCAAAACACCAGCAGGCATATTCTCCCTGGCAAGCCTTGTCTTTTTAAGTTCACCACCAAATTCCTCATCTTCAGTAAGTCTTTTATTAATCTGGTCCCATGAAGAGGAATACAACTTAAGATCTTTAAAATTGGTAGAATGAAGCTCCGCACTGATTTTTGTCCGGTGATTTCTGTCATTTTGTACAAATTTCTCCGTTTTAAAACCTTTTACATTATCATACCCGAATCTATAGACCCTATATTGATAACCAAACATACTTTTCTCCTTAACTTCTTTGTATTTTGGAGATAGGTTTCCTGTGTAATTTATATTATAAGAAATATTAGCAGGTGAATCCAGTGCATATTCCGTATAAAGAGACGGGGTATCTGTTTCTATTAAAACTTCGGGAATGGCAAATAAAAAAGGAGATACGATTTCGTACTGGTACTCTAATACCGAGCCATTTTTCACATTAGGAAAAGCAAATTTGGTAACAGATACATTTTTACTTTCCTTACTTTTATACTGTGAGCTTTTTTCTACTTTAGTGGGAATTGCAACTCCATTTTCAAGATTATAGGTAAAAGCTTTAAACTTACCCAATGATTCCCGGTCCGTTTTATTACTATAAAGTGGAATTTCAAGATTCAACCAATCTTCAGCTTTATCTTTATCATAAATTTTAACCCTGTAAAAGAATTTTTTATGCAATTCTCCTGTGTTGCTATCTACCGTAAAATGTACGGATTTATATAAAATTTCGGCCGATGCACTTTCATCTATTAATGACTTTACTTTGGAAAGGTCAGTTTCATCAAATTTCGGAGGGCTTAGAAACTCATATTTTTGAGCATTAATCAAGACCACATTCGCAGAACAAAGTACGATCAGTAATATTTTCCTCATCATTATATTTTTGTAATTAAAATTTTTGAATTGTCCATGTTTATTATTTTTTTTCTGAAACCTACATATTCATTATATTTTTCTTTTGGAAAAGCTCCTTTATTGATCTGAATCTTTCTTAATACTTTTATTTCCTCCCCATTTTTCACAACATTTAATTTATAATATCCAAATTCAGAATTGATGTTGATATTATCAGGAACTTCATCAATCTTATAGCCTTTGGGGATACTAAAACCTATTTCATAATCATCTTCGAAAGACTGTCTTATTTCAAAAGGTAGACTCCTGTTTTCATCGGCTTTATACACATTATCAGAATAAATCGGAACAGCTCTGAATATTAAACTGTTTCCGGCATTTTTAGCAAAATGATTGGTTTTAAAATCTGCATCAAAAGTAATAACAGCCTTATCTCTATCATTCACATAGTTTTTCATTTCTACTTTCTCAAAATTCAACACATCAAATGTTTTTTTTAAGGCTTCATTTCTTTCTTTGGAATTGAGATTCGTGAAACTTAAGTTATAGTCATACTGACTCCCGGTATAGGAAAAATGTCCTTCTCCTGTAATGCTGTTGTCTTCGCCAATTTTTATAGTAAGTATCTGTTTTTCCCTGTTTTGTTCAGCTTTATATATGGGAGTATCAATAAGTTCTATTCCATTTTTCTTCACAGAAAGTACGTTTCTATCTGTCGTACTATTTCCCAAATGATTAAACGCAGTCTGTTGAGAGGTGTTTTCCAGCCAAATATTTCCGTTTTCTGCAGGAACCATTAAGATGGCATGATTTCCTCCCATTCTCGGAAATTCAGGATCAAAAGAAACCGAGGAAAGACCGGAATTGATTACACAGTAATAAGAAGGAATCCCAGCTTCATCCAACAGGGTTTTCATGTAATTGGTCAATCCTTTACAGTCTCCATACCCCTTTTTATATACTTCTTCCGGCATCATGGGAAGCCAGCCTCCAATTCCCAGTCCTACATAGATGTATCTGGTTTTAGACTGCATGTATTGGTAAATCTTCTTTACCTTTTCTTCTACACTACCCTGCAAGTTTAAAGCAGCCACTTCAGCCTTAATAGCCGGCGTAGAAACAGCAACCGGCTCTATCAGATTTTTATAATACCAGGTTCCAAAATCTGTCCAGCTATTTAAAGTTCCTTGTCTGCCCGCCAGGTTAAACTTTGTCAAAGCAAAACTTACTTTAGGCAGGATTTTAACAGGTTGCGGAATCAATACGGCATCTTCAATAGCCGGAATATCTTTGTAGGAATATATTTTTTCGTTTCCATTAATATGTTCTGAAACAGAGGCATAATTATATTTTGAAGGGTACACCTTAGAACGCAAATCGATTCCCGACGTATTAATGATTTTAAATTGTCCCTCCTCCAGAGAAGTATTGGTAGAGGTAAAAGGTACAAAATCAGGAATGAAAATGGTATTTTTATCTTCACTCTCAAACGAAAAATCAATGGTATAAGGGTATTGAACCGGTGTATAAGAGAAAACCAACACTCTGTTATCAGAATAAAATACTCCCTGAGGGTTATTGGCATAATCACTAAAATCGGATTTGGAAAAGCTTTTTAGTTTCTTTCCGGTTTCATCATAAACTGTAACCTTTACATTTGAAACAGTCCTCGTTTTATCATAAGGAATATAGACCATTGCTTTTTCATTCCCATCTTTATTTAAAACTGTGGTAACAGTATTGTATTGATATTTTATTTCATCAACTTTATTAATGTATGCAGTCGTGAAATCTCTTCTAATAACAGCACTTGCATTTTTCTTTAAATTTTCCGGAATTGTAGAAACAGGATAGGTTTGTGCAAAGTAGAGTGAAGCCGTAGACAAAGCCCCTAGAAATAATATTTTCATCATAGTTATTAAAATTAGGCAAAAATAATGAAATCTTAATAACTGTTAAAAAATTGTCCAAAAAAAAGAAGCTATAAATAAGAAAGACTCCATTTCTGAAGTCTTTTCTGCATTTTTTAATCATTTGGAATTCTTTTACTATCATAGGTATCACTTCCTAATCCCAGTACAGGAATAAAAATAAATCCAAGGAAGAATAACAAGATTGTATATAAAGGTGTTTCTTTGGCAAAGCCTTTGGCCAATCTATCGTTAGCTACCCAAATAGCATAGATATTTACCAGTGGTATAAAGAACAAGATAATCCACCAGATAGGTTTCTTAATGATTTCCAAAAGAACAATCGCACTGTAAATCGGAACAAAAGCTGCCCATGCATCCTGTCTTCCAGCTTTTTGAAAGATCTTGTACATGCAATATCCATAAAAAATATAGATCAGTAAGCTCATGATCATGGTACCGATTCCAAATCCTGCCGCCGCTGCACCAGTAGCTGCATCCACCCCATCATAAGGGTCTGTTTGTAAAAGAGTTAACATATTATTTGTTTTTATTTGGTTAGTCCAAATATAAAAAAAGCTTCTAAATAATTAGAAGCTTTTTTTGTATATTTTAAAAATGTCTATGCATCAATTTTTGCATATTTTGCATTTTTCTCGATAAATTCTCTTCTTGGCGGAACCTCATCTCCCATCAACATTGAGAAAATACTGTCTGCTTCAACAGCATTATCAATCGTTACCTGCTTTAAGATTCTGTGTTCCGGATTAAGTGTAGTTTCCCAAAGCTGCTCAGGGTTCATTTCTCCAAGACCTTTGTAACGTTGTACTTCTACTCCTTTTCCGTCCGGAGACATTTCTAAGGTAAACTCTTCACGTTCTTTTTCGTTATAAGCATACACTTTTTTGTTTCCTTTCTTTAATAAATATAAAGGTGGTTGAGCAATATAGATATATCCATTTTCAATCAATTCCTTCATATATCTGAAGAAGAAAGTAAGAATAAGGGTAGAAATGTGAGATCCGTCAATATCAGCATCGGTCATGATCACCACTTTATGATATCTAAGCTTAGTCATATTCAATGCTTTGCTGTCTTCTTCCGTACCTACAGAAACCCCAAGGGCAGTATAGATATTTCTGATTTCTTCATTGTCATATACTTTGTGAAGCATCGATTTTTCTACGTTCAGGATTTTACCTCTTAACGGAAGAATAGCCTGGAAATGTCTGTCACGTCCTTGTTTAGCTGTTCCACCTGCGGAATCTCCCTCTACAAGGAAAAGTTCAGATTCTGCCGGGTCTTTAGATGAACAGTCAGATAATTTTCCGGGAAGGCCTGAACCTCCCATTGGAGATTTTCTCTGAACCATTTCACGGGCTTTTTTAGCTGCCTGTCTTGCTTTTGCAGCCAACACTACCTTCTGGACGATTAGCTTTGCTTCATTAGGGTTTTCTTCAAGGAAGTTAGTAAGCATTTCCCCTACAATCTTGTCTACAGCTCCGGAAACTTCAGAGTTACCTAATTTTGTTTTTGTCTGTCCTTCAAACTGAGGCTCCATTACTTTTACAGAAACTACCGCTGTTAATCCTTCACGGAAGTCATCTCCTGTAATTTCCACTTTTTCTTTTTGTGGAACACCTAAGTCATCAGCATATTTTTTAAGAGTTCTTGTCAAAGCACGTCTGAAACCTGCTAAGTGAGTACCTCCTTCGTGAGTATTAATATTATTAACATACGAGTGAAGATTTTCGTTAAAAGATGTATTGTAACGCATTGCTACTTCTACAGGAATATCATCCCTTTCACCTTCCATGAAAATCACGTGTTCCATAATAGATTCACGGTTTCCGTCGATATAAGCAACGAATTCTTTTAACCCTCCTTCAGAATGAAAAACTTCTGTTCTGAAAGAACCGTCTTCTAACTTTTCTCTCTCATCAGTAAGGGTAATAGTAATTCCTTTATTAAGATAGGAAAGTTCTCTTAAACGACTTGCTAATGTATCATAGTTGTAAACTAATTCTGTGAAAATCGTGTCATCCGGTTGGAAAAACTGTTTTGTTCCTCTTTTCTCACTGTGTCCGATCTCTTCTACTTCCGTCTGAGCTTTTCCTTTGGAATAGATTTGTTGATACACATTTCCGTCTCTGTAAACGGTGGTGATCATTTCATTGGAAAGGGCATTCACACAAGAAACCCCTACACCATGAAGACCCCCGGAAACTTTGTAAGAATCTTTATCAAACTTTCCTCCGGCTCCGATTTTTGTCATTACAACCTCAAGAGCAGATTTTTGTTCTTTTTCGTGGAAGTCTACCGGAATACCTCTACCATTATCACTTACTTCAACTCCGTTTCCTTCTTTAATGGCAACAAAGATTGTATCGCAGTATCCTGCCAACGCTTCGTCAATAGAGTTATCTACTACTTCATAAACCAAATGATGGAGACCTCTTGTCCCAACATCACCAATGTACATTGAAGGACGCATACGAACGTGCTCCATTCCTTCTAATGCCTGAATACTACTAGCTGTATATTGTTTTTGACTCATATTAAATATTAAAAATTTTGCTATATGCAAAGACTTACAAATATCGTGATTTTTTTCGACTTATGAAAGTTAAAAAGTGCCAAAAAAGTATTGTCATCAGCATAAAAAAAGAAGACTAAAAATAACCCGTATTTTTGGAGTAATTATTGTAAAGGTGATTGTTTCAAAATCAAATTCTTATCTTTTTGAAAATACTAACACACCATATAATATACATGATACAATTTTAAAAAGAGATGAGATTCTGAGCATCACAACTTATAATGGAAATAAAGGATCAAAGTTAAGACGGTTTTATCTAATTTATACTGTTGTAAATCATATTGAACATCCGTAATTTATGTGTAAATTTATTTACTGAAAAGTTGATATTATGGATGATTTTATTGCAGCCCGTGCCCAGATGGCACTCTCTCTGGGCTTTCATATTATATTCTCCTGTGTGGGTATGGTGATGCCTTTCTTAATGGCTTTTGCCCACTGGAAATACTTAAAAACAAATAATGAAGTCTATAAAGGTCTTACCAAAGCATGGAGCAAGGGAGTAGCTATTCTGTTTGCTACAGGGGCCGTTTCCGGAACTATGCTTTCTTTTGAACTGGGACTTTTATGGCCGGGATTTATGAAACATGCGGGACCTATTTTCGGAATGCCTTTTTCTCTGGAAGGGACAGCATTTTTCATTGAGGCAATTGCCATCGGTTTTTTTCTGTACGGTTGGGAAAGATTCAATAAGTGGTTTCACTGGTTTTGTGGCTTTCTGGTTGGGGTAAGCGGACTAGCCTCCGGAATTCTTGTGGTAGCAGCCAATGCGTGGATGAACTCACCTGCCGGCTTCGATTATATTAACGGTCAATATCTGAATATTGATCCCATCAAAGCTATGTTTAATGATGCCTGGTTTCCACAAGCTCTACATATGACCGTAGCAGCATTTTGTGCTACAGGGTTTGCTGTTGCCGGGGTTCATGCTTTTTTAATTATGAGAAGAAAGAATGTTGAATTCCATACCAAGGCTTTTAGAATTGCAGTTGGGTTTGCCCTTATAGGAGCATTTGGAGCCCCTTTAAGCGGTGATGTAGCAGCAAAATCAGTGGCAGAAAGACAACCCATTAAATTAGCGGCTATGGAAGCACATTTTGAAACAGAAAAAGGTGCAGCATTCGTCATTGGTGGAATTCCTGATGAAGAAAAAGCCGAAATTAAATATGCGGTGAAAATCCCTAAAGTTTTAAGTTTTTTAGTAAGCAATGACTTTAATGCCGAAGTAAAAGGACTTAAGGACTTCCCAAGAGACGAATGGCCACCGGTTGCTGTGGTTCATTACGCTTTTCAGATCATGATTTTCTTTGGAGTTATTATGATTGGCATCGGAGCTATTTATCTTTATGCTTTCTTCTTTAAAAAAGAATGGCTTAGCAAAAACTGGTTGTTAAAGACTTTTTTAATAGCAACACCTTTTGGATACATTGCCCTTGAAGCCGGATGGACCGTAACAGAAGTCGGAAGACAGCCATGGATCATTTATGGCATTATGAGAACTGTAGATGCTGTAACCCCGATGCCGGGAATACAATATTCATTCTATTTCTTCACCGCAATTTTTGTATCCTTATCACTGATTCTGATTTTCCTTTTAAAAAGGCAGATTCAGATGGTACCAAAACTTTATGACCCTACCGATTCTCAGTTTAATGATAAAAACAAAAAATCATGATTTACATTGTAATAGGTTTTCTCTGGCTATCCATTTGTCTTTATATTATTCTGGGAGGAGCTGACTTTGGAGCAGGTATTGTAGAAATGTTCACCAATAAAAAAGCCCGCCATAAAACCCATGAGATTATGTATGAATCTATTGCTCCTGTTTGGGAAGCCAATCACATGTGGCTGATTATTGCCATCGTTATCCTTTTTGTTGGCTTTCCGGAGATTTATACCACTATGTCTACTTATCTTCACATTCCTTTAGTCTTAATGCTTTTAGGAATTATTGCAAGAGGAACAGCTTTTACGTTCAGGCATTATGACGCAGTAAAGGATAGCTGGCAGGTTTTATATACGCAGATATTTTATTATGCGAGCCTTTTGACTCCCTTCTTTTTGGGGTTAATTGCAGCTGCAACGGTTTCCCACTCTATTAATCCTGATGCAACAGGTTTTCTTGATTTGTATGTTTACAGCTGGCTTAACTGGTTTGGAGTGTCTGTAGGACTTTTTACTGTAGCATTGTGTGCTTATCTTGCGTCTATTTTTTCATTAAGAGAAACCCGTGGGAAAGAAGAATTGCTATTAATGATAAGAAAATCAAAACAAACAATGATATTTGTTGTGATTACAGGAATTCTGGTATTTGCTACTGCTTACCTTTCAGATATTCCTCTTTTGATGTGGGTATTTTCAAAGCCTTTGGGAATTATGGCTATTGCTTTTGCTACTGTTGCTTTACTGCTTATTTTAAGAGCACTGAATACCCAAAAATTACTTCCGGTGAGAGCTCTTGCAGGCTTTCAGATGGTGATGATTCTTGTGGCCGCTACCTATCAGCATAATCCGGATATTATACTGCTAGGTAACGGACAGCATCTTTCATTGTTAGAGCATATGGCACCGCCTAAAACTATTGCTGCATTAGGCTGGGCATTGATGCTGGGATCTTTATTTATTCTGCCATTTTTATTTTATTTGATGGCTTCTTTCAGTAAGCTTAGAAAATAATACTATGAAAGGTTATAAAGACAAAACTGAACTTATTGAAGAAATTAAAAAAAGGTTCCTTCTCTACAACAAGGAATTCGATGATATTAAAGAAAAGGAAAAGGATTGGCTAAAAGTTGGGGTTGATAAAACACCAGCCCAAAATATATCCTATCAGATTGGCTGGACCCAACTGCTCCTACAATGGGAAGCTGATGAAAAGAAAGGAAAGGAAGTGAAAACACCTACCCCTGAATATAAATGGAATAATTTAAAAGGATTATATCAGTCTTTTTATGAGCAATATAGCTCCTGTAATCTGGCAGAAAAAAGAGATATCTTACAAAAGCAAGTCGATGAAATTATAAAATGGATTGAAAGCCTTGATGACAAAATCCTGTTTGAACCTGAACAAAGAAAATGGGCAACAACGCCCGCTAAATGGCCCGTATGGAAATGGATACATATCAATACAGTTGCTCCTTTTAAAAATTTTAGAATACAGCTCCGGAAATGGAAAAAAGAAAAAGGTACAGGATAACTCTGTACCTGCTATTTTTATTTCTTTATCAATTTTTTCTGGTGCCCGCATTTGGCCATTGAAGAAAATAAACTCGGGATCAAAGGCTCGAATCTGTATAAAATCACCTACTTCCTTCTTTCAGCTGCCCATCTAAATTTCTTAAATACCCAATCAGAATTCAGATTATTTCAGTATTTATTTTTAAAAAATTCATCAATTTTCTCTGCGCATTGTCTGCCTTCCGCAATAGCCCATACAACAAGGCTTTGTCCTTTTCTGGCATCACCACAGGTAAAAATTTTATCTTGATTGGTTTTGTATTCTTTATTATTTCCAATTAAGTTCCCTTTGGGATCCAGGTGAATGTCTAATGCTTCAACCACTCCCTTATGTTCAACATGGGTATACCCTAAGGCAATAAAGACAATATCACATTCGAGTACAAATTCAGATCCCGGTTTTTCAGTATACAAATTCCATTTCCCTTCATCAGAATCTTTCGTCCACTCTGCTTCCACCAGGCGAATTCCCTTTAGGACTCCGCTTTCATCTTTTACAAATTCTTTTGAATTCACAGACCACATACGGTCACATCCCTCTTCATGGGAGGAAGTAATCTGTAGTAGAGCCGGATAATTGGGCCACGGCATCGTTTCATCCCTTTCTGTTGGCTGCATAGGTTTATAATAAATCTGATATACAACTTCTGCTCCCTGACGGTTAGAAGTTCCTATACAGTCAGACCCTGTATCTCCACCTCCTATGACCACTACTTTTTTTCCTTTCGTATTAATTTCTTCTTCCTCAAATGGAATCCCGCTTACTTTTTTATTACTCTGTTTAAGAAAATCCATGGCGAAATAAATTCCTTTTGCATCCCGGTTGGGAATCACCAGGTCTTTGGGAACAGTACTTCCCGTTGCCAATACAATTGCATCAAAATTACGGTTCAATTCTTCTACAGCATAATTGACACCGACATTAACTCCCGTACAAAACTCAATCCCTTCTTCTTTCATCCATTGAACTCTGCGTTCTACAATATTTTTATCCAACTTAAAATCTGGTATTCCAAATCTTAACAACCCTCCTATTTCAGGATCTCTTTCAAAAACCGTAGTCGTATATCCCATCTGATTCAATTGATAGGCTGCCGCCAATCCGGCAGGTCCGGAACCTACGACAGCAACTTTTTTATCTGTCCTCAGCCTGGGAAGTCTTGGCTTGGCAAAACCTTGCTCAAAAGCAATTTCTACAATGTTCTTTTCTATTTCTTCAATGGTAACGGCCTTGTCATTAATTCCCAACACACATGCACTTTCGCAGGGAGCCGGACAAATTCTTCCGGTAAATTCAGGAAAATTATTTGTAGATATTAAAATCTGATACGCTTTTTGCCATTGTTTTTTATACACGGCTTCATTAAACTCAGGAATGAGATTTCCCAGAGGGCAACCATTCTGGCAAAATGGAACCCCACAATCCATACATCTTGCCGATTGACAATTCAACTGCTGATCAGAAGGCTTCTGGATAAATTCTTTATAATCCTTAAGTCTCTTTTCAACATCCAGTTTAGAGGGAAGTTCCCTCTCGTATAATAAAAATCCATCTATCTTCCCCATTACGCAATGTCATTTATCTGGTTTTCAATCACTTTCTTATATTCTCTCGGATACACTTTCGTAAAATGCTTACAGCTGTTATCCCAATCGCTTATAATATATTCTGCTAATTTACTTCCTGTATTTTCAGAATGTTCTTTGATCAGATTAAAGATCAATTCTTTATCCTCCTCTCTAATAGATTCCAGATCCGCCATATCACGATTAAAATGATATTCCAACGTTTTATTTACATCCCAGACATAAGCAATACCCCCGCTCATTCCTGCACCAAAATTTCTTCCGACCCCTCCCAGGACAATAACTTTTCCTCCGGTCATATACTCACATCCATGATCACCAATTCCTTCTACAACTGCAGTAGCTCCGGAGTTCCGGACAGCAAAACGTTCTCCTGCCATGCCACTGATAAACACCTTTCCTGAAGTGGCTCCATATAAAGCAACATTTCCAACAATGCTATTTTCGTTGGCATGAATAATAGCCTCTTTATGAGGGAAAATCATCAGCTGAGCACCAGAAAGCCCTTTCCCTAAATAGTCGTTAGCATCTCCTTCTAAACGCATGGTAATTCCTTTATTACAGAATGCTCCAAAACTTTGTCCTGCGGTTCCTTTAAAATTAAATACTAATGAATTTTCATTCATTCCCTCAGACTTATAAATTTTGGTTAATTCATGGGAAAGAATAGTCCCTACTGTACGATCCGTATTCTTTATGTCAAATTCAGCCTCCATTGATGTATTATTTTGAAGAGCGTATTGAGCAGTTTCAAGCATTTTCCAGGAAATAGAATTCCCCAATCCCGCATCCTGGTCTTCAGATTTAATGACCGGCAAATCGGTTTTTATTTTATAAAGAACTCTGCTTAGGTCTATCCCCTGATGTTTCCAGAAGGTAATATTTGTTTTTCTTTCAAGACATTGAGACTGGCCTACCATTTCATCAATGGTCCTGAAACCTAAATTAGCCATAATCTCACGAACTTCCATCGCAAGAAATCTAAAATAATTCACCAGATGTTCAGCTTTTCCCTTGAATTTTTTTCTTAATTCCTCCTTTTGAGTGGCAATCCCGACAGGGCAAGTATTCAAATGACATTTTCTCATCAGTATACAGCCTTCAACAATGAGTGCAGAAGTAGCAATTCCCCATTCTTCTGCCCCTAACAAAGTAGCTATAGCCAAATCACGACCTGTTTTCATCTGCCCGTCAACCTGCAGAGTAACCCTCTGTCTCAATTTATTTTTAATCAGAGTCTGATGGGTTTCGGCCAATCCAAGCTCCCAGGGTAACCCGGTATGACGGATTGAGCCTAAAGGTGATGCTCCTGTACCTCCATCATATCCGGAAATCAGTATATGATCTGCTTTTGCTTTGGCAACCCCCGAAGCTATAGTTCCTACTCCTGCTTTTGAAACTAGTTTTACCGATAACCGAGCATGGCGATTGGCATTTTTTAAATCAAAAATAAGCTGGGCTAAATCTTCAATAGAATAAATATCATGATGTGGTGGTGGAGAAATCAGTCCAACGCCAGGCGTCGAGTGCCTTGTTTTACCAATCCACGAATCCACTTTATCACCCGACAATTGCCCGCCTTCTCCAGGTTTAGCACCCTGAGCCATCTTTATTTGAATTTCATCTGCTTCTGCAAGGTATCGGGCAGTAACCCCAAACCTTCCGGAAGCTACCTGTTTAATGGAAGAACGCAAGTTATCTCCATTCTTGTCAGGTGTATATCTGGCTTCATCTTCTCCTCCTTCTCCTGTATTACTTTTTGCCCCTATCCTATTCATTGCAATTGCCAATGTGGTATGTGCCTCCCACGAAATAGACCCAAAAGACATCGCCCCTGTTGCGAAACGCTTCATTATGCTTTCTATGGATTCAACTTCTTCCAGCGAGATGGACTCTCTGTCATTTTTAAATTCCAGTAAACCTCTCAGTAGAGTAGCTTTACCCATTTGCTGATTGACAATTCGTGAATATTTTTTAAAAACATCATAGTCATTGTTCCAGGCAGACTGTTGAAGTAAATGAATAGATTGTGGATTAAACTGATGATACTCATTATTACTTCTCCATTGGTAAATACCTCCTGTATCCAGTAAAGAGTTTTCCGTATCCTCCTTAAATGCGTCCTGATGTTTTAGCAAAGCTTCTTTCGCGATTTCATCAAATCCAATGCCTTCAATTCTGGAAACAGCTCCTGTAAAGCAGGTATTGACCACCAGTTTATTCAGCCCTATGATTTCAAAAATTTGTGCCCCGTGGTAGGATTGTAAAGTGGAAACGCCCATTTTAGAAAATATCTTTAAAAGTCCATCTCCCACCGCTTTTTTATAATTATCTTTTAGCCTTACTAAGTTTTCCTCTTCAAATACCCTTTCATCAAACATTTGTCTGATACTTGCCAGTGCCAGATAAGGGTTAATTGCCGTTGCCCCAAACCCTAATAGTGTTGCAAAGTGATGAACCTCCCAAACATCTCCAACCTCCATTACCAAACCGATCTTTCTCCGGATTCCTTTTCTGATCAAATGATGGTGTACTGCTGAGCATGCCAGTAGTGAAGGAATGGATGCATGCTGAGAATCCAGCGACCGATCCGAAAGTATAATGACTTCAAATCCATCATCTACTGCATCTACCGCATACCTGCAAATCCTGTCGATCGCTTTTTTCAGTTCACCTTCCTTTCCTCTTGCATTGAAATAAGTATAAATAGTTTTGGCTTGAAATCTACCTGTATCAACGCTTCTTAATTTTTCAAGCTGATTATTGTTAATAACAGGATTTTCCAGTTTGATAGAATGTGCAAAGTTTTTATCTTCTTGTAAAAGATTTCCATTTCCTCCGATAATGGTAGTCAAAGACATGACCAGTTTTTCCCTTATCGGGTCTATCGATGGATTGGTTACCTGGGCAAATAACTGTTTAAAATATGAACTCAAATGCTGTGGTTTCTCACTCAGCACAGCTAACGGAACATCAAATCCCATTGACCCAATCGGTTCTTTACCATGAGAAGCCATTTCTTTAATCACTCCGTCCAAATCTTCTCTGGAATATCCGAATGCCTTCTGATACTTAAAAATATCTTCTGTCTGAAGTTTATTGAACCGAATTTTAGGGTTGGGTAATTCGGTAATATTAATCCTCATACTATCCAACCATTCCCGGTAGGGTTTTGAGGTACATATTTCTTTTTTCAATTCATCATCACTGATAATTGTTCCTTTTTTCATGTCTACAAGAAACATTTTGCCCGGCTGAAGATGACCTCTTTTAATTATTTTTTTGGGATCTACAGACAATGCTCCTGATTCGGATGCCATGATCACCAAATCATCCGATGTAATACAATATCGTGAAGGACGAAGTCCGTTTCTATCCAGAGTAGCTCCTATCATATCACCATCTGTAAAGGAGATGGAAGCAGGTCCATCCCAGGGCTCCATCAAGCAGGCATGAAACTCATAGAAATCTTTTTTGTATTGCTCCATCTGTTCATGTCCATCCCATGCTTCAGGAATCAGCATCATCATTGTATGAGGAAGCGACCGCCCCGAATGATACAGCAGCTCCACCATATTATCGAGATATGAAGAATCTGATTGTCCTGGTTTTGTTAAAGGGAGTAGCATATCCATTTCCTGAGGGGTAAAAAAAGGGCTTTGGAACATTTTTTCAGAAGATCTCAACCAATTAAGATTTCCGCCTAAAGTATTTATTTCGCCATTATGTGCTAAAAATCTAAATGGCTGAGCCAAGCTCCATGTGGGAGAAGTATTGGTGGCAAAACGGGAGTGTACCATTCCAAATGCAGAACGAATTTTGGGATTGGTAAGGTCTTTAAAATAATTCCGAACCTGAATACTTCTCAATTGGCCTTTATAAATAAGTTTTTTACAGGAGAAAGAAGCCACATAAAATCCAATAGGATCATTATTGGTAATACTGATCATCTGATGAGAAATATAATTTTTAAAAATAAATAACTTTCTCTCAAAATCTTTTTCTGTATCCAGATCAAAAGGACGCTCAATAAAAAGCATCTCCATCACGGGCTCCACACTTTTTGCCAAATCACCAAGATCGATATTACTCACCGGAACAGGGCGATATCCTAATATTTTAAGATGTAGCTTTTCTGCAGATTGTGCGATGACCTCTTTACATTCTTCCCGAATAAAATTATTCTGAGAAAAAAATAACATTCCAACACCGTAAAATCCGGATTCCGGTAAATCTATCCCAACGTTTAATGCCTCATCATATAAAAGCTCATGAGGGATCTGGATTTGTATCCCTGCACCATCTCCGGTATTACTTTCATATCCGGTAGCACCACGATGTTCCATGTTCTCCAACATGGTAATGGCATCACTTACAATCTTATAACTTTTCACTCCTTTGATATTCGCTACAAAACCAACTCCGCAGGAATCAAATTCAAATTCAGGCTCATAAAGACCCTGTTTTTTTGTAAAATTATCTGGATTTTTTTTTCGTGTTGTATTCATCTACATATTCATTTTCATATCAAATGTAATGAAAAGAATAATCCCAAAAAATATAAATTACATTTATTTCAATAAAATATATTCATAGAATAATTTTATTCAATAAAACGAAACAATAAATAAACATAACATCACAAAAACAACAAATACATACACATTAAATAACAAAAATACAGAATATTAATCTATAAACTCCAAGCAATTAATAATAAAATTAAGTAATCCTAGAAAAAAAAAGAAACCGGAACAGACTGATTCTGTTCCGGTTTTGCATCTGTTTAACCTGATTATTAGGTAAAATTTGAGATTTCGAAGTTCGAAACTTCTCTTTCATGGTTTCACACTTTATTTATTTTAATTTTTTCATTCTCAATTCACGTTTTTGATAAAAAATAAGAGGTTGGAAGTTTCCATTTAAGCAAATTAAAAGGTTAAAGCTAACAGTATTTATAGCATTACCAATCAAATTGCCTGAATGAAGGAAACATGATGAGCTTCCAACCTCTGGAAAAGAGAATAATTAGTACACGAGTACTTTTTTACGTTAGTATAGTTTTAATACTTATAAATCCATCTTTGTATTGCTGCTCTTGGGATCCCGTAATGTTCTATTATTTCCATTCTGGTCATTTGTTTTGTATGATACAGTTCAAGAATAAAATCAATAACTTCTTTGCTGTAAATGTTTTTACGAAATTGGGGTAATGTTGTTTTTACAGGTAAAAGATTATTCCTGGAAAGTGGAGAGTAGAAGATAAGATGTTGAGAATAGATTCTGAAAAGGTCATATTGCAAAATCTTACTCCAGGATAATAAAATCTCTGAATCAAGGCTTTTACACTGATACATCTCTGTGATGTCCGCTTCTATACATTTCAAAAATTTGCAAAGATATGAGATTTCTATACCACGTTCCACAACCTCCTTTTCTATCATCTGTCCCATATGGATATCTTTAAAATTATTCATTTTTTCTACAATTAAAATTTCTATGACAAAGGTGAACCAAATATTAATTTATAAAAAAAAACAACCATTACATTTCATTACATAGGGAATTACGAGCTGTTACATCAACATAAACATCTGATTATAAGTAAATTTTACAATTATCTATTTTAATTTTTATTTGTAATTATGTTTTTATATATAAAAGAATAGTGTTTTTAGTTATGGTATGCTTTTCTCAGGATTGTTTTTCACAAACTGATCGTCATCAGATATTTCAGCAGGTCTATGCAAAATTATTTGCCAGGGAATATAATAAGGCAAAGCATCAGATCGATTTCGAGTTGATCGCTTCAAAAAATGAAACAGATCAGATTCTGGGATATGTGGCCATGATGTATTATTTATCAATGAAACCAGAAAAGAATAATCCATATGAGCAGATCAAAGTACTTGAAAAATTAAAACAACTGGCAAATAACAGTGATAACCCCCGCTATAAAATTTATGTAGAGTACGGATATGCCTTGTTTTATAAAAATTTAAATAAAAAAACATTATTTATAAAAACATTCAATGAAGCATTGCATCTTTTACAGCAATATTCTGATGAAAACTTTCTGCTCAGTAATCTATATTGCATGAGAAACAGATTAATTTTTGAACACGTCAATCAGAAAGAAAAACTTCAGAATTATTTAAAAAGTTTTGAATATGCCAAAAAATCAGGCAATAGGGTAAATATAAGCATGGCAATCAACGACTTTCTGGTTTATTATATATGCGATCAGAAAAAAGAAGCAATTGATAGTGTACGTTTTTATCAGCAACTATATTATTGGAATGCTCAAAAAGTGACCTATACAGCAGCCCGAAACATTATGCTTATCGTCTATGATATTAACCAGGCTACAGTCTTAACCCGGCAGAACAAAACAGAGGCCGCCATAGGAATATTTAAAAAAATTCTTGATGAAAACAAAAATAAGCCTGATATCGCAGACTTAATATTTTCGGTATACACTAACTTAGGATATATCCATTCATCAAATAAAAATTACTCTGAAGCAGTTGCCTATCGCCTGAAAGCCTATTCATTAAGACATAATAAAAAGATCCCGGTCTTTAGCCTGATCATACTCATAAATAATATTTCTTTTGGCTACGAGGAAATGGGAAAATATAAAGAAGCTTTACAATTTGAAAAGGAAAAAAATATTCTTATTGAAGCGAGATTTGAGGAAAATAATAAAATTCTCGAAGCCTTTTATCAATCAGAAAAAAAGAAAAGTATTCTTGAAGAAAAAAATAAAATGTTAAAGACAGAGCGGTATTTGTACATAGGTTTTGTTATTTTTTCTACTGTTATCATTATCCTACTGACACTTTTAATTCGATACCGAAGAAAAATATATATACAGAAAAATAAATTACTTAATGCGGAACAGGCTCGCTTAAAAGCGGAGCAGGAAGTCATTCGAAAAAAATATCTGGCAACCACCCTGCAACTTTCCCATAAAAACTCAGTACTTACAGAAATTAAAAATAAAACGAAAGAGCAATCCGATATTAATATTGATAAATTGTTAAAAGAAGAGCGATTCCTTGATAATAATTTTGACCAACTTCAACAAACTGTGCTTGAGATTCATCCTAATTTCTTTAATCAGCTAAAAATCATGTCAAAAAATAAATTAACACCCCTTGACATAAAATATGCATCTTTCATTTATCTTCACATGAATAATCAACAGATTTCAAATTATACAAAATCTGACCTGAATACAGTGAGAGTGGCTAAGCACAGACTGAAAAAAAAATTCACCATACCAAAAGAAGAAAGCATAGAAAATTTCATACAAAATATCAAAATTATATAATACTACTGCTGAATGTTATTATATAAAAAACCGGTACACACTAAGTCTGTACCGGTTTTTTTATATCTGTTTTAATAAAACTATGCGAGTTTCATCAAAAGAACTTCGTCAATTTTCTCTACTTTCACAATATTATTCTTTGTCAAAGTTTTAGAAGCTTTGTCCCATTTCTTACCTGACAACTGGCTTCTTTCCTTCACTTCAGTTAAAGACATTGCTTCTTCCTGAGAGTTAAGGATTTCAAGGATTACTTTTTCATCCTCACCTAATTCAATTTGCGGAACTGCTTTTTCAGGTCTCATCTGAGGGAAGAATAATACTTCCTGGATCGATGCATTGTTCGTTAAGAACATGATCAGTCTGTCCATTCCGATTCCTAATCCTGAAGTGGGTGGCATCCCGTACTCAAGAGCTCTTAAGAAATCCTGATCGATAAACATAGCTTCATCATCACCTCTTTCAGAAAGAGCCATCTGAGCTTCAAAACGCTCTCTTTGATCAATCGGATCGTTAAGCTCTGAATAAGCGTTGGCGATTTCTTTACCACACACCATTAATTCAAAACGCTCCGTTAAACCTTCTTTGCTTCTATGCTTTTTAGTCAATGGAGACATTTCAACCGGATAATCTGTGATGAAAGTAGGTTGAATGAAGTTTCCTTCACATTTCTCACCGAAGATCTCATCAATTAATTTTCCTTTCCCCATCGTTTCATTCACTTCGATACCGATCGACTTCGCAAAATCATACAACTCCTTCTCAGTCTTTCCTGTGATATCAAAACCCGTAAATTTCAGGATAGCCTCCGTCATGGAAACTCTTGGATATGGAGCTTTGAAGTCTACATTATGTTCTCCGAATGTAGCTGTTGTAGTTCCATTTACCTGGATTGCACAGAATTCTAATAATTTCTCCGTGAAATCCATCATCCAGTTGTAATCTTTATAAGCTACATAGATCTCCATTGCTGTAAACTCCGGGTTGTGAGTTCTGTCCATTCCTTCATTCCTGAAGTTTTTAGAAAACTCATATACTCCGTCAAAACCACCTACGATCAATCTTTTCAGATACAATTCGTTGGCAATTCTTAAATATAATGGAATATCCAAAGCATTATGATGCGTGATAAAAGGTTTGGCAGCTGCTCCACCAGGAATCGACTGCAGGATTGGAGTTTCAACCTCAAAATACCCGGCATCATTAAAGAAAGTTCTCATCGCATTGAACAATTTTGTTCTCTTTACGAAAATTTCTTTTACCTGAGGATTTACTGTTAAATCTACATAACGTTGTCTGTATCTAAGCTCTGGATCCGTAAATCCGTCATGTACTACTCCATTCTCATCAGTTTTTGCCTGAGGAAGTGGACGTAAAGCTTTAGTAAGAAGCGTAAAGTTCTTTACTAAAACCGTCTTCTCTCCTACCTGAGTGGTAAACAACTCTCCTTCAATACCGATAATATCACCAATATCTAAAAGGTGTTTGTAAACTTCGTTATATAATTCTTTATCTTCTCCCGGACAAATCTCGTCTCTGTTGAAGTAAACCTGAATTTTTCCTTTAGAATCCTGCAATTCCGCGAAAGAAGCCTTCCCCTGAATTCTGCGGGACATTAATCTACCAGCGATCTTAACCTGTTTACTTTCAGAAAAGTCCTGTTTTATAGATTCTGTAGTATCTGTAATGGTATACTCATCCGCAGGGAACGCATTAATCCCCATTTCAGTAAGCTTATTCAGCTTTTCTCTTCTAATGATTTCTTGTTCTGATAATTGCATTTCTTATTTTTCTAAAAGCGTACAAATTTAGGCATTTTTGCCTTGCCCGTCAATTGATTTTTTCAGAAATTTTAAAATGTAGACCTGATATGGAGTTCAGATGCGTGATATGGGGTATCAGGTACGGAAGATGAACTATTAACTATTATCTTATGAACTTTAAACAAACCACGTTCTCCTCTCCTTTTGGGGAATAAACGTCCAAGCCAGCATTCTGCTTATTTTCTGTCCCTGAGCCATCTCAATAGTTTTAAAATCTGCAACTTTTGCTTTCTTTAAAAGAGCGTTCAGCTTTGGTAAATTATCTTTCTTAGAAACCAGACAGGTGAACCAGAGAATCTGTGAAGAATATTGTGCACTTTCCTGAATCATTGTACTGATAAAAGCCAGTTCACCACCCTCACACCATAACTCAGACTGTTGCCCTCCGAAATTAAGCAAAGGTTTCTTTTTTGATTTACTAAGATTTTTTGTTTTCCTGATGTTACCTTTTATGGCAGATTCTTCAGAATCATGGAAAGGAGGATTGCACATCGAAAATGTGAACCGGTCATCAGATTTCAGAATATTTTTAAAAATATGCTTGGGATCAGGCTGTTGTTGTAATTGAATTACCGGAAGAAGATCCTGATTTTGGTCTAAAATCTCCTGTGCATTTTTAAGAGAATCTCCATTGATATCGGTTCCCAGCATCTGCCAGCCGTAAGACCGGTGAGCGATTAAAGGATAGACAAGATTGGCTCCGGTTCCTATATCCAGACCTTTTACAGCAGCTCCTGCCGGAATTTCACCGGATGATTCTGCTAACAGATCTGCAATATAGTGCACATAATCTGCCCTTCCCGGGATGGGAGGACATAAGTTAGTATCAGGAATATCCCAGTTTTCAACATGATAAAAATGCTCCAATAATGCCTTATTCAACAACTTTACCGCTTTAGGAATACTAAAATTAATCGTTGTTGTCTGATAAGCATTAACATAGACATAATGCTTCAGTTCCGGCACACAAGAAATAAGCTGCTCAAAATCATATGGATCGCGATGCAGATTTCTTGTGTGCAGACTGGATTTTTCAGTAGACATTTATTTTTTCTGACTTAAAATATATTCTACCATCTTTTTAGCATCTTCTTTAGATACCTGTGGATGGGCTGCCATAGGGACACCACCCCAAACTCCACTTCCGCCTTCTATAATTTTGGAGGCCAATAAATCAATATCTTTTTCAGAATATTTATTGGCAATTTCCTGATAAGAAGGTCCTATCATTCTCTCTGTTGCTGAATGGCATCCTGAACAATCTAAAGTTTCGATGATCTGATCACCGGAAAGATTAGATTTTGCAGGTTCTGAGACTGCAGCTGACTCAGAAGAAGCGGCCACTTCAGCTGTATTTTCTTTTTTAGAACAGGAAATGGTCAGAAGACCTAAAATTCCTGCCAAAAATATTTTTTTCATTATTTCTTCGCAGTAGAATCTGTTTTAGCAGCTTCAGGAGCAGGAGTTGCAGCAGCAGGAGCAGCGGCAGGTTTAGCTGTAGAATCCACAACAGGAGTTGCTGCAGGTTCTTCAAGCATTGTGTTACTGTCCTGTAATGAGTGATCTGCTTTTTTAGAACAGCTAGCTAATAATAAACCTCCGATAAATGCGATTGCTAATACTTTTTTCATTTTTTTCTAATTTGCTAGCAAAAGTATAAAAAATAAACTTTTAAACTTATGACAAATGTTGTCTTTGAGAAATATTTTTTAAGGATTAAGTTTTAATCCAATCCTTAAAAAAATAATTCGATAATTAGGGATAATTAAATTAGCTTATTATTTTTGCATACCAAATTATCCAAACCAAAATCAATCTATTAATATGAAGCGTATGACTAAAAAAAGTTTATTAAGTACTGTTTTAGCTGCAGTATTCTTTTCTCTTACCTTGTCTTGTAATAACTCATCAGACGATCCTCATTCAGAATATTCTGATAAAATTGAATCTGTAACCTTATTAAAGACAACCAAATCATGGGATGGAACATTATATCCGGCCTATCCTGCTACACAACCGGAAATTTCCGTTCTTAAGATTGCTGTACCTCCCAATAAAGCATTAGACTGGCATAAGCATCCTGTGATTAATGCGGCTTATGTAGAAAAAGGTGAAATTCAGGTGGAAAGAAAAGAAGACGGTAAAACACAGTGGATTCGTAAAGGCCAGGTTCTTCCAGAGATGGTTAACATCGTACACAGAGGAAAAACCGGGGATAAAGGAGTGACTCTGATTGTTTTTTACAGTGGAACTCCTGATATTCCTTTGTCTGAACCAGTAAAATAGTTGTTTTTAAATGCTATGTTCACAAAGTAATTATGGCAAAACTTTATTTTTTTAGTTCGCAAGGGAACTTCGTTTAGCTAATGACAAAGACTTTGCTAAGTGAAATGCCTTTGTGGCCGTTTTAACAGTAATTTAATGACATCTTTGCGATCCCGGCGTTTAACAAAAGATTATTATAGCTATATTTAATCCATGGTTTTCATTTCAAAAATTCTGTTTTTCACCAGCCATCATGGTTTTTACACTGTGATTCTGTTGTTCGTGTTCTTTGGGCTTCTCTCCTATCTGACCAAAAAAGCCTGGTTTTTGATTCCTATCATTCCACTGGCTATATTAAACGGATTTGGCGGACAGTTTTTAAATGCATGGTTTCTGAACAAATACGGAATAGAAAGTACAGCCATCATCACCTCTGATGTGGAAACCAATTCTACCCTGAATGACATGTATATCCACGATTATGAAGCTATTGTAAAAAAACAGGACGGAAGGTATATTTCAACTTTCTTTTCTACAACAACCGCGGCTATTTATCCTATCGAAAACGCCATCAGAATCCCGCAAACAGAAGTTTCTTTTCCTGTAAAATATATTCCGGGATATGAAAAAAATATTGTTATACTTTATGGCCAATCTGAAGAAGGGAAAATGGCAGATAAGTATTCAAAGCTTGCCCCAGTTAATTCTGCAAGAATTAAATATGAAGCAGACAGAACCAATAAAGAATTTATTGAAGAATATATTGCCGCTTTAGAAAACTATATAAAATATTATAATGAAGAAGGATACAAATCAAAACTTCAGGAACTCAAAGAAGAGCTTAAACATTTGAAATAACAAACTCTCCATGTTAATTTTTTGTATTTTTTGATAATTTTTGGTTTTTATATTAAAAAAATTTCTACATTTGTCCCATGTTAAAAATGAACAACAATATTTGGTGGTGGCTTTCAAACTCTTCGTCGGGTCTGGAGGTATTGTCATATTGTTAATCACACAATAGAAATAATCAAATAAACAATATATAGGCTTTGACGGAAACGTTGAAGCCTTTTTTTATTCCTTAACCTTACTAAAACAAAACTACAGATGTTTACTGATAGAATTAACATAAAAACCGTTTCGAAAAAAATGTTGGGAGATCTTCATACTCCCATGAATATTTACCTTAAAATAAGGGATAAATTCCGGGATACCATTCTTTTGGAAAGCTCAGATTCAAAAAGTATCGACAACAACTTCTCTTTTATTGCCGTGAATGCCATTGCAGGAATTGAAGTGAAAAATCTCAACGAATTTGAAATTAAACTTCCCACCACTCCACCGGCAAAACAATTTATCATGGAGCGGAACATCATTGATATTTTTGAAGATTTCCGCAAGGTCTTTGATTGTAAAAAAACAAATGATCCTATTGAAGAAACAGCACAAAGCCTTTTTGGATACACTAGCTTTGAAGCCGTGCAGTTCTTTGAAAATATTAGTCTTAAAGCTCAAAGTCCTGAAGTGGAAATTCCTATTCTCAGATACAGACTTTACCAATATGTCATTGCTATCAACCATTTTAATGATGAAATGTACATTATTGAAAACCAGATTGACGGAGTAAAGTCTGAACTTCATCTTTTAGAAACCCTTATCAAAAATCAAAATACACCCGTTTATCCTTTTGAAAAAAGTGGAGAGGAAACCTCAAACATCACCAGTGAAGAATATATTGAATTGGTAAAAACTGCACAAAAACACTGTATGAGAGGTGATGTCTTCCAATTGGTTTTAAGCAGAAGATTTGAACAGAAATTCAAAGGGGATGAATTTAATGTATATCGTGCTTTGAGAAATATCAACCCTTCACCTTATCTGTTTTATTTTGATTACGGAAATTACAAATTATTCGGTTCCAGCCCGGAAAGCCAGTTGATTATTAAAAACAACAAAGCGATCATCCATCCCATTGCAGGAACCTCTAAAAGAACAGGAAGCCTGGATGTTGATTTGCAAGCTATTGAAGTTTTAAAAGCTGATCCTAAAGAAAATGCAGAACATACCATGCTTGTTGATCTTGCCAGAAACGACCTTGGGAAACTCGGAAAAAACGTAACCGTTACCAAGCTTAAAGAAATTCAACTGTTCTCACATGTTATTCATATGGTAAGCGAGGTAACAGCGGATGTTGCACATGATATCAATCCACTTGAAATGGTTTCTGCTACTTTCCCGCAAGGAACATTAAGCGGAGCTCCAAAACACAAAGCCCTTCAGCTTATTAATCAGTATGAAAAAGATTCCCGTGGATATTATGGAGGCTGCATTGGTATGATCGGATTAAACGGAACCTGCAATCAGGCCATTATGATCAGAACTTTCCTGAGCAAAAACAACACCCTCTATTATCAGGCAGGGGCTGGTCTTGTTGCAAAATCGGTTCCGGAAAACGAATTACAGGAAGTCAATAATAAACTGAATGCGTTGAAAAAAGCAGTCGAGAAAGCCGAGAAAATAGTGGAAAATTGAGCGTTAAAAATTGAAAATAAAGAAACAATCAGTAAACTAGTTACAAATGCCCCAATAATAAAAAGAAATGAACAACAATATAAACACTCAACAACCACAGCTTAAAGTTCTCGTTTTCGATAACTATGACAGCTTTACCTATAACCTTGTCCAGATCATTGAAAGAATTCTGAATCAAAAAGTGGATGTGATAAGAAATGATCAGATTACCCTGAAAGAAATCAATCAATACGATAAGATCATTCTTTCTCCCGGCCCCGGAATTCCGGAAGAAGCAGGCATATTATTAGATCTGATCAAAGAATATGCCCCTACAAAAAGTATTTTGGGGGTATGCCTTGGCCAACAAGCTATTGCAGAAGTTTTTGGAGGAAACCTGATCAATCTTTCTGAAATATTCCATGGGGTGGCAACCACAACACAACTGGTGAAAGAAAACATAAAACTTTTCAGGAATATACCTTCAGGAATTGAGGTAGGAAGATATCACAGTTGGGCAGTGAATCCCGAAGGTTTCCCGGAAGAACTGGAAATAACAGCCATAGACAAAGACGGAATGATCATGGCCTTACAACATAAAACATATGATGTACACGGCGTACAATTCCATCCTGAAAGTATTTTAACTCCGGACGGAGAAACCATCATTAAAAATTTTCTTTTACAGTGAATACAACAGAAATCCCCTCAACCATAAAAACTCCTCAAATGAAAGAAATATTGCAATACCTGTTCAATCATCACACTCTATCAAAATCTGAAGCTAAAGCAACGATGATTGAAATTGCTCAGAATAAATTCAATACTGCAGAAGTAACTGCTTTTATCAGTGTTTTTCTGATGCGTAATATCACATTAAAAGAACTGGAAGGTTTCAGAGAAGCTTTACTGCAAATGGCAGTCCCTGTAAATATTGATGCAAGTGATGCTATTGATATTGTAGGAACAGGAGGTGACGGAAAAAACACAATCAATATATCAACACTGGCCAGCTTTGTAGTGGCCGGAGCCGGGCAGAAGGTGACAAAACATGGAAATTATGGGGCTTCTACCACTACAGGTTCGTCTAATGTACTGGAAGAACTAGGGTATCAGTTCAAAAACAATTCAGATCAGCTGAATGAGGATCTTGAAAAAGCAAATATCTGTTTCTTACATGCTCCCTACTTCCATCCGGCACTTCAATCAGTTGGCGCACTGAGAAAATCTTTGGGATTAAGAACTTTCTTTAACCTTTTGGGACCTTTGGTTAATCCTGCGAAACCCCAATATTCAATGATTGGTGTCTATAATCTTGAAATTGCAAGAATTTATCAATACCTCCTTCAAAAAGAGGCTCAGGAATTTATTCTTGTTCATGGGCTGGATGGGTATGATGAGATAAGCCTTACCCACGACACTAAAATTATTACGAAAAAGGGCGAAGAAATCTATTCTGCACAAGATCTAGGATTTAATGCTGTTACTCTGGAAGACATTAAAGCAGGTGAAACCATTCAGGAAACAGCAAAGATCTTTATGAATATTCTGGAAGGTAAAGGTACCGAACAGCAAAATTCAGTGATTCTGGCCAATGCATCTGTCGCGTTATATCGTACTTACAAATTCGGAACCTATGACGACTGCCTTCTCTTAGCTCAGGAAAGTCTGGAAAGTGGAAAAGCATTAAGAAGCTTTGAACTTTTAATTAATTAAAAACTGAGAATTGAAATTGAAAGTTAATTTGATGAATAAATTGACAATTTTTCTATCTTCTAATATTTAAAAATGAACATACTCGATAAAATTATTGAAAGGAAAAAAGTGGAAGTTGCAACAGCAAAATCCAATATTTCTCTTGAACAATTAAAAAGTACTGAGTTTTTTGAAAGGAAAACTTTATCGTTGAAAGAATCTGTTACAAACAAAAATGGAATTATAGCTGAGTTCAAAAGACAATCTCCTTCAAAAGGTATTATCAACAACACGGCTTCACCATTGGAAGTTACCTCAGCTTATGAAAACTATGGAGCCAGTGGGGTTTCTATTTTAACCGATAAAGATTTTTTTGGAGGGAGCTTTGAAGATGTTCTGAATGTAAGAAATCACCTCAACATTCCCATCCTTCGAAAAGACTTCATGATCGATGAATACCAGTTTTACGAAGCAAAAAACATAGGAGCAGATGTTATTTTACTGATTGCTTCCTGTCTTTCTCCTAATCAGGTAGAAGAATTTACAGATCTCGCTCATGAACTTAATATGGAGGTTTTGTTGGAAATCCATACAGAGGAGGAATTGAAGCATTTTAATCCAAAGATTGATCTGGTGGGAATTAATAACAGGAATTTAAAAGATTTTAAAGTTGACTTACAGCACTCTGTTCAACTAAAGAACCTTCTCCCGAAAGATGTTGTATCAATAGCAGAAAGTGGCATTTATAATCTTGAAGATTTTATATATTTAAAAGAAAAAGGATTTGACGGATTCCTGATGGGAGAATATTTTATGAAAAATGCGGAGCCTGCCAGAGCATTCGAAGAGTTTAAGTCACAAATTTCAAAATAACCTGTAGCCAGACTATATGAAACATCAATCATTAACCGATCATTACCCCCCTTCGCTTAAAGTTTGTGGTTTAACAAAGCTAGACCAGATTCAAGCGTTGATTACCATAAATACTGATTTTCTCGGCTTCATTTTTTATGAGAAATCCCCAAGATATGTACTGAATCATCTGACATTAGAAGAAATTTTAACAATTGAGCACCCGGGGAAGGTTGGAGTATTCGTGAATGAAAAAGTTGACAAGATTATTGATCGTACTCAAAAAGCAGGATTGAATTTTATTCAGCTCCATGGTGATGAAAGTGATGATTTCATTATAGAATTAAGAGAAAAATTAAACCCTGAAACCAGCATTATCAAGGTAATAAGAATCGGAAATAATACTCCTGAAAGCAGGAACAAAGTAGCACAGATTTTCACAATCTCAACTTCTGACCTGCCAGTTAGTTATTATCTGTTTGATACGGATAGCAAAGCATTCGGAGGAACCGGAAAACAATTTGACTGGTCGATCTTAAATGAACTGAACATCCCTCGTCCCTATTTTCTGAGTGGTGGCATCTCAGAAGAAAACGTCGGACATATTGAAACCTTGAATCAGAAACCGTTTGCCCTGGACATCAATTCAAAATTTGAAATATCACCCGGTAATAAAGATATTGAACGAATAAAAAAATTCAGCCAAACCATTCAAAGTCCCAACAGGACAATTTAACGCAGGATTGGATTCAATACCATAATCAACCATATCATGAAACAAAATTTCTAAAAAGAATTCATTAAAATTTTGGAAAAACATAAAACGGATTAGGATGAAAAATACCTTTGAGACTGAATAAAGCGGAACTTCCAACTACAGGATTACATCCTTTGCCGGGCTAAATCGTCCCTTCGGGACTTTTTATTAAATCTGACCACCATTAAAAATCATGAAATATCACATAAAAAAAACAAACGAATTAACAGAACAGGAAATAGAACATATTCTTCAGCTTTGGGATATTTCAGCCTGGAATAGGATGAAGATTCCTGAATTCCATTCTCTTTTTAAAGATTCTGAATTCCATTTTCTGATAGATGCCAAAGAAGTAATCTTAGCGGTATTTCGGGTAAATTTTGATTTTACGCTGAATATTTCAGGAGAGGAAATTTCATTTGCCGAGGCAGTCGGATTGGTAGCTGCTCAGAAGAAAAAAGGATATGGTGCCAGATTGGTAGAGTATTTTACAGAGAATATGAAGGAGAGAAATATCGAAACTATTGGATTTTGTCATACACATCTGCGTCCGTTTTATGAAAAATGTAAGATTGAGATTTTATATGATAAAGCACGGGCCATCAAAGAGAATGTTGATTCCGAATGGGTCAACTCTGATGACGATGATATCCTGATATTTCACATATCTGATGAAAGAAAAAAATTACTCAATGGGCTAAGTGCTCAAAATAATGCTTATTTAATTATTAAAGAACAAAGAAATGAATTATAAAAACCCCGACGAAAACGGATATTATGGAGATTTTGGAGGCGCTTTCATTCCCGAAATGCTATATCCGAATGTTGAAGAATTGCAAAGAAACTATCTTGAAATCATTGAATCTGAAGAGTTTCAAAATGAATATCAGGATTTACTGACGAATTATGTAGGTCGTGCAACCCCACTCTATTTTGCTAAAAATTTAAGTAAAAAGTACAACACAAAAATTTATTTAAAGAGAGAAGATCTTAATCACACAGGAGCTCATAAAATCAACAATGCCTTGGGACAGGTTTTACTTGCCAAACGTCTTGGAAAAACCAGAATCATTGCAGAAACAGGTGCCGGGCAGCATGGAGTTGCAACAGCTACTGCGTGTGCACTTCTGGGGCTTGATTGCATCGTGTACATGGGCGAAATCGACATTCAAAGACAGGCACCCAATGTGGCCAGAATGAAAATGCTGGGTGCAGAAGTTATTGCTGCCACTTCAGGTTCAAAGACCCTTAAAGATGCCGTCAATGAAGCTTTAAGAGACTGGATCAATCATCCGGTAACGACACACTATGTCATTGGAAGTGTGGTGGGACCTCATCCTTTTCCTGATCTTGTGGCTAGATTTCAAAGTGTTATTTCAAAAGAAATTAAAGAGCAGCTTAAAGAAAAAACCGGAAGAGAAAATCCTGATTATGTTATCGCTTGTGTAGGGGGTGGAAGTAATGCTGCAGGAACCTTTTATCATTTTGTAGAAGAAAAAGAAGTGAAAATTATTGCTGCTGAAGCGGGAGGATTGGGTGTTGATTCCGGAAAATCAGCGGCAACGACATTCCTTGGAACATTGGGAGTTCTTCATGGAAGTAAGAGTCTTGTCATGCAAACAGCAGACGGGCAGGTAATCGAGCCTCACTCCATTTCTGCAGGATTAGATTATCCGGGAATCGGCCCTTTCCATGCGCATTTATTTAAGGAAAAACGGGCAGAGTTTTTCAGTATTAATGATGATGAAGCATTAAAATGTGCTTTTGAGCTCACAAAACTGGAAGGAATTATTCCTGCTTTGGAAAGCTCTCACGCTTTGGCTGTTTTAGACAAAAAGAAATTCAATGAAAATGACATTGTGGTGATCTGTCTGAGTGGCCGCGGAGATAAGGATATGGAAACGTATTTAAAAAATTTGTAAATGCAGATGTATATGTACAAGACCGTTTGATTGATATACATGATACTTTAATACCATAAAAAATGAAAAAATTAAATATATATTTTACAGCAGGAATTCCACAACGGGAAGATACTGCTGATATTATAAAATTAATCCAGGAATCCGGAGCAGATATGATTGAAATCGGAATGCCATATTCCGATCCGGTGGCAGATGGACCTGTGATTCAAAAAGCCCATGAGCTGGCCCTACAAAACGGCATGACTATAGAGAAGCTGTTGTCTCAGTTAAAGGCCATTAAAAATGAAGTAAAAATCCCTTTAATTCTGATGGGATACATCAATCCTGTATTAAGTTTCGGGTTTGAAAAATTCTGTGCTGAATGCTCAGAAAGTGGAATTTCAGGATTAATTCTTCCCGATCTTCCTCCTATTGAATTTGAGAAAAATTATCAGCAGATTTTACAAAAATACAACCTCAACTTTACTTTTCTCGTCACTCCGGAAACATCAGATGAAAGGATCATTTATCTTGACTCATTAAGTTCAGGTTTTCTGTATGCAGTAAGCTCTTCTTCCACTACAGGAAAAGAAAATGCAGTATTGAAAAATGAAAATTACCTCTCCAGACTCGCTTCTCTCCCATTGAAAAATCCTGTGATGATTGGTTTCGGAATCAAATCTAAACAAGATTTTGAAAATGTAACGGAAAAAGCAGATGGTGGCATAATAGGAACTGCTTTTGTCAATATTTTGCTGGAAGATAAAGACTGGAAGAAAAGTGCCATAGATTTTATCCATTCCATAAAAGGGTAAAATTCACTAAATTTGTATATCAAAAATTGAAATGAATACAAATCCAAATAAAGTAGTAGAATTTGAAGATTTAGGAATCAAAGAATATCAACCCGCCTGGGAATATCAGGAAAAACTGATGAAAGATATTATTGACACCAAAATAAAAAACAGAGATCTTCCGGCAGAGCAGCATATTATCACTCCGAACCATCTTCTTTTAGTAGAACACCCCCATGTGTATACTTTAGGTAAAAGCGGACATGAAGAAAATATGCTGGCAGGTATTGATAAGCTTAAAGAACTGGAAGCTACGTATGTAAAAACAAATCGTGGTGGAGATATCACCTATCATGGCTATGGGCAAATTGTAGGGTATCCTGTACTGGATCTTGAAAACTTTTTCACAGACATCCATTTATATATGAGGAATCTTGAAGAAGTTATTATCAGAACAATTGGTGAATATGGTCTGAAAGGCGAACGTTCCCAGGGAGAAACCGGGGTATGGCTGGATGTAGGGAAACCCTATGCACGAAAGATCTGCGCTATGGGAGTGAAGGCTTCAAGATGGGTCACATTGCATGGTTTTGCTTTAAATATCAATACAGATATGCGTTATTTTGAATACATCATTCCATGTGGTATCAAAGACAAGCAGGTGACTTCTTTAAAAAGAGAGCTTGAAAGAGAACTAAGCCCGGAAGAAATGGAGGATATTAAATCCAAAATCAGAAAACATTTCGCCGATGTATTTCAGGCAGAATTGATGTACAAATAGTTCCATAAAACATATTTTTCTCTGTGCAGCTTTAATAATGTACAGTAAAAGAACAACCAGTTTCAATAATTGAAACTGGTTGTTCTTTTACTGTACTCTATAATTTTTAAATTAATGCAAAACATAACAATATAATTGATAAAATCAACACAATTGATGATAAAATTTATTTTAAAACCAGATATATCACATTTATTTTAAAATTTTTACAAAAAACATTTGCAGGTATTATAATTTTTTTTACTTTTAATATCACAAAATAGTGAACTAAATTCACTAAAAAACATCATTTAACCACCAAATTTATGAGAATTATGAAAAAATTTTTGCTATCCATGATGGTATTTGTGACAGTTCTGTCATTTAATGCCTGCTCAGATTCAGGCGCCAATCAGGACGCCAACCTTAACTCTAATGAGTCTAAAGATTTTGTTGTGAAAGATTTCGGGAAAACAGTTCCGGTAGGGATACAGCAAGAGAATGGCAAGTACAAAGTTTCATTTATGGTTAGTGCACAGCCTTTTGAAATAAAGGACACTAAAGAAAATGAAGACTTTATCTCTATGATCAGACAAGCTGTAAAGAATGAATCCCCCATTCATGTTTTCACTAAAGCTAACACCAACGAAATTGCCAAAGTAGAGAAAGCAACTGAAGAAGATGCTCGTTATTTTAAATCTGTTTTAACAAAAGAAGTAAAATCGGACGCAACAGCGGCCAGATTAGCTAGTGTCATTCCTAACCTGGCTACTTTAAACAGTTTATTTGCTCAAATTAAAAGCCAATCTTGCGGAACTTCTACTGCTTCTTCTCCTTGTATCACGTTCAGATATCCTGTAGACGGATGCTATGCAAGAGCTCACAAAATGAGACAAATTCTAAACAATGCCGGATATGAATGTGAAAAGCAATTCGTATATGGTAACCTTAGAGCCTCTACCGGTACATGTTGTGTATCATGGGTATATCACGTTGCTGTTCTTGTAAGCTTCAAAAATGCTTCTGGAGTAGTTGAAAAAAGAATCATAGATCCATCTCTAAACTCAACAGGTCCTATCACGGATACTGCATGGAGAGCTGCATGTACAAATTCTACCTGCGGATCAACTTCTGTATCTTCTTTTGCCAATACTGCAGGAAATGTGTATTACAGAAGCCCTTCAGGATCTTTACTGTATGATAACAATCTGGTAAATACCAATTGTACATTAACAGCATTCTCTGCTCTTTCCGGCTGTACAACTCCAACACCGAGTACAGCACATTGCGGATTCTAACTAACTTTTTATATAGCTCCTGCATAGATTGAAATATTGCAGGAGCTTTTACTCAATAATTTACTATTATGAAAGCCTGGACTTATTTATTATTAGCATTTGCCATGATTACCTCCTGTTCTTCTAATTCCGAATCCCAGAAATTAACCTGGTATAATAATGCTACCATCAACAATATCCTTGAAGACCCGGATAAACCTGAAGAAGTTGTACGTGTGGCCATTGGAATAAGTGCACAGGTCTTTTACCTCTCAAAGAAATCTTCCGATTATAAAACATTGATGGAAAAAGTTAATCTGAGTTTTAAAAAAGGTAAAACCTACAATATAGGGGTTGAAAGCAAAACCAATATGATCAAACAGATCAATGAGGTGAAGTAATCGTTATCTTATCACAGAAATCCCCGCATCTACTCTTATTTCTGTACCATGAATATATGAGGCTTCTTCTGAGGCAAGAAACAGAACTACATTCGCAATTTCTTCCGGCTCTCCTTGTCTTTTAAAAGGTATAGTAGGAATAATATCCTGAACAGCACTCTCTATCTGTTCTGTAGTCAAACCTGTATTATTAAAAATATTGGTTTTGATATGTCCGGGACTGATTCCATTAACCCTTATTCCACGTCCGGTAAGTTCCACAGCAAATGTTTTAATAAATGATTGTGTAGCAGACTTTGCTGCTGAATAGATTGAAAAATTATGCATGGAAATTTCAGTAGCCACAGAAGTATTAAAAATAACGGAACTCCCTCTTTTCATCAATGGCAGTATTTGCTGCACCGTGAAAAAAGTTCCTTTTACCAGTACATTGAATAACTCATCAAAATGGTTTTCATCTACATATTCTATCGGAGCAAATTTTCCATATCCTGCATTGGGAAAAAGCAAATCGATCTGATTGGTATATTTTTTAACTTCATTCTGTAAAGTCATCAGATCTTCCATTTTTCCCGCATCGGATACTATTCCGAAGGCGTTCTCCCCCAGCTTTTCCAAAGCTTTATCAACAGTGTCTTTACTTCTTCCGGTAATAATCACAGTTCCTCCTTCTTCAATAAATTTCTGAGCGGTAGCCAATCCCATTCCGTTGGTACCTCCGGTAATTAATGCGGTTTTGTTTTTAAATTTTTGCATTGTTTTAAGTTTAAAATTCTATTGCAAAGATTGAAATAGCTGTAATAATAAAAAATCCGAATCATGTGGAAAATTGTGAAACGATCAGACTATTTGCAAATCTATCTTCACTTTACTTTTATAAATAATTGTCATCAATAAAATTTATCAAAATTAAATTGCACACAATTTAATTGGTTGTATATTTGCATAGTTATTTCATCACCGATTAAAATCCGGGAGTAAATAATCATCAAGTAGTTTAATTAAAAAAAACAAAAAGAAAATGTCATTAATAGAAGATCTTAACTGGAGACACGCCGTAAAAGCATATGATCCGACTAAAAAGGTTTCGGAAAAAGACTTACATACCATCTTAGAATCAACAAGACTGGCACCTACTTCATCAGGATTACAACCTTTCCGCATTATCGTCGTAGAAAACCAGGAACTGAAAGAACAGATGGTAGCAGGAGCTTTAAACCCTGAAGTCATGAGAGATTCTTCTCATGTGTTAGTTTTTGCAGCATGGGACAGTTATTCTAATGAGAAAATTGACAAAGTATATGACTACCATACGGATGTAAGAGATCTTCCGAAAGGTCGTTTTGGAAGTTATACCGATAAAATTAAAGAAATGTACGGAGCTCAAACTCCTGAACAACATTTTGCCCATACTGCCCGTCAGACGTATATTGCCTTAGGAATTGCCCTTGCGCAGGCAGCAGAGCTTAAAATAGACAGCACCCCGGCAGAAGGATTCAGTAATGAGGTTGTAGATGAAGTACTGGGGCTTAGAGAATTAGGATTAAAAAGTGTAAGTCTATTATACCTTGGATATCGTGACGAAGCCAATGACTGGCTATCCAGCATGAAAAAAGTCCGTATTCCAATGGATGAATTTATCATAAAAAAGTAATACCTTCATCGAATCTTTCGTACCTAAATTATGGAAACTCCGAAAACACTTAAATTAGAAAACCAGATCTGCTTTCCTTTATATGTGATTGCCAAAGAGATTACCGGACTTTACCGTCCTTTTCTTGATGAACTTGATATCACCTATCCTCAATATCTTGTCATGATGATATTATGGGAAAGTGATGGTCTTACAGTAAGCCATATCGGAGAAAAATTATTCCTGGACAGTGGTACCTTAACTCCCCTCCTCAAAAGGCTGGAAGCTAAAGGATTTATCAGTAGAAAAAGAAAAAAAGAAGACGAAAGAGTAGTTGAAGTATTTTTAGCAGAATCCGGAAGGCAATTGCAAAAAAAAGCGTGTGAAATCCCGGGAAAAATCCAGGAGAAACTCGATATACAGCCGGAGGAATTGCTGCACCTTAAAGACACAGTCTTAAAAATATTAAACAAAATAGAAAAATAATGAAAACTTTATATACCACAAAAGTAACCGCAACAGGCGGCAGAAACGGTCATGTAAAAAGTGAAAATGGTGTTCTTGATTTAGAAGTAAAAATGCCTAAAGCTCTTGGTGGAGCTAATGACAACTTTGCCAATCCCGAAATGCTTTTCGCAGCTGGATACTCAGCTTGTTTTGATAGTGCCTTGAACCGCGTTATCAGCTTATCAAAAATAAAAACAGGTGAAACTACCGTTACAGCACAGATCAGCATTGGTCAAATTGAAAACGGAGGTTTTGGATTGGCTGCAGAACTGGATGTTAATATTCCCGGAGTTTCTATTGAGGAAGCGCAATCATTAACTGAAAAAGCACACCAGATCTGCCCATATTCTAATGCCACAAGAAACAATATGGAGGTGAAACTTTCAGTAACCAACAACGATTAATCCAATTTTTTTAAGCATAGTTATAACGAAAGGAGCTATTTTCATGATGAAAACAGCTCCTTTTTATTTTTTATTTTCCCACAGATCTCACAGATGGGTACAGATGATTCGTTTATTTTAAAAGACTGATTCGGATATTACTCTCTTAAAAATAGAGTAATTTTGTATCATGGACATTATTGTAGATATTATTTGTCAGGTATATGCAGGACAAAAGTCAGTAAAGACAATCGATTTGGTATTGAATACATTTCTTTCCGGCTACGACAAATTAAATCTGGATTATGCCCATCCAGGACACGACAAAAATTATATTTTCAAAACAGAAGATGAAATGATCCGTTATTTCATTGAAACGCCGTCCATTACACAGACTTTTTACTGGAATAAATACTATGGTAATCCTGAAAAAATCATGGTAGGTGCAAACATTACTGATGATGGCAAACTTATCATGAGCTTGACCCTAAACGGCGATAAAGAAACTGAAAAAAGGTATTTCGATCAGCTCAAAAGTATTTTACAATCAGATATTGGAGTGGTTACATACGTTGAACCGGTAGATTATGAAGATGGAGAGGATTTTATTGTAAGATATGGGATAAACAAGAATTATAACACACTGCTATAATTTATAGCTCATTATTACCTTCTGTCTTTCATTAAATCACTCTTCTGGTAAGCATCTACTTTTTTATAAGAATCATTTTTCTCTTTTTCTTTTTTATCGGAGATGAGTATTCCGAAAAGATGGTCGATTTCATGCTGAAAGATAACTGCTGTAAAACCTTCTACAATTTCTGAATATTTCTGACCTTTTAAGTCTACATATTCAAGCTGAATCACTTTACTTCGGTAAAACTGATCTCTGAACTCAGGAATTGAGAGATCTCCTTCAGGACCCAGATTCTGTACATCAGATTTCCATACAATCACTGGATTAATGAAATATTCTAATGGGGTTCCCTCTTTGTCAAATCGTTGTACCCAGATTATTTTTCTGTTGATGCCTACCTGCGGAGCTGCAATACCTACTCCCCCATCTGTTGACAGCAATGATTCCTTCATTCTTTTAACCAAAACAACAGTATTTGCATCAATAGGATTGATTTCTGAAGAAAAACTCAGAAGGGTTTTATGCTGGTTGGCATCCGTTGTCTGGTAAATAGGTAACGCTGAATTTATATCTCCCTCATTGATAATGGAAAGTTCTTTGGGAGTGAGGTTTTGGGCATTGAGCAGCCCCATACAAAAGATCAATAGAAGAGATATTTTTTTCATATTTTTTGAATGTTATACAAAGATAAATAATGGTCAGAATGTTTTGGATAAAGCCATCGGATTTTTTTACCATAAAAAAACGGGCTAAAGCCCGTTTCTATTCAATCAGAGCAATTGATTGTAATCCTCTGCTCAATCAACATAATTTGCGAGAGTATCATTAAAAAGTTTTGGTCATATCATTCGGAATAATCAGATTAAAGTCCGTTGGGATATAATCTTTTGCAGGAACTTTCAACTCAGGATCTTCAGATTCAAAAACCGAGATTACAGCCATTTTTAAGTCAGGATTTTTCTGTTTAATATACCAGTAAATTCCTCCAAATTCTTTACTGTGATAGTTTCCGTTATAATGAATAAAGGTTTTACCTGCCTGCCAGTTTTTGAGGATAGATTCTGCCATGGTAGCATCTTTTGTGGCCTGTGCAGAAATAAAGTTCATCACTTTTGTTCCTTCCGCATGATCTCCCATCATCGCTTTCATTTCAGGATAACCTGGTGTATCCAGAGTCACCTTAATAGGCAACTGAGCAATATAAGTTTTCTCTTTATCACTTAGTTTGTTCAATGATTCCAGGCCTTCTTTAGCTGTTTGCGAAGCATATTTTCTTGGAATATTGGTAGCGATAAAGTTGATTTTCTTATTTTTAGCAAAGTCAACCAAAGGTTTATAGTCTGTTGCGTAATTATTCCATAAACGGGCTGAATCTTTCAATGTTTTGGCATTAAACTTTCCGCTTAAGTATTGATTCAGCTGAGACTGGTTATCTCTTTCAAACATTTCTGCACCCAGGATAAGCTGTCCGTTTTTCTTTTCAAATAAAGCTTCCGTAATTTTCAACTGGAGCCAATGATTGACCGAACTGTTGTGATTTTCACCAAAGAAAACAACGTCATAATCGGCCAATTCTTTAACGATTTTATCCGTGTTGATCTCCTTCCCTTTTTTATCATAAAACTGATAGGCTTTAAAATTCTGCGCATTGATTAAGCAAAAACCCGCCAGCAAAATCGCTATGAGAATATTCTTCATTTTATTTACTATTTAAATTAACCACAAATTACACAAATATATTTGGCTTGCTTTTCAGAATAAAAAAGACCGCTTTGAATTTTATAAACAAAACGGTCTTATTCAAATCATCTAATTATTATTTTTCCAGAGTTGCTACAAGATCCTTCCACTCCTGAAGTTCTGGAATTCCAGGTTTTCTCTTTCCAAAGAACTGAACGATAAAGTCTCCTTCTTTATTGAATACTTCAATTGCCGTTACCTCTCCGTCTTCAGTAGGCTTTTTAACGATCCAGGCTTCTGCAATCTTCGTTACATCCAAATGCAGGTTAAAATCAGGATCCATTACATTGAACCATTGCTGGTGCCAAAGTGTTTTCTTCACGTTTCCTGTATGGATCTGAATAATCCCTCTGTTTCCTACGAACGCCATGATAGGGGTATTTTTTTCAGAAGCTTCTTCCAAAACATTGACCACTTTAGCATTATCGATTTTCTGAGTAAACCCTTCAGGAGCTAATCGTAAAGCCTGAGTTCTGCTTACTCCGAATTTTCTGGTCATCATGAAGAAATCATGAGTATCTTTTAATTCTGTCCATGCTTTTTTGAATCCTTCAACATCGATTTCAGCATCTGGTTTTTCTGCCTGTTTAGGAGCAACTGCTTCAAAAGTTAAAACCTGATTCTGATCTTCTGCCTTGAATTGATCAACAATAGCATCAAATGCTTCCTCATTGCTGCTTTTTGTCAGGTATATTTTGTGAAGAGCCAACCCGTCTTTACCAAAAAACTGTAAACTTTTCTTATCTCCTTCTACTACTGCAAAAGCAAATTTCCAATGGTTAAGGAAAATTCTAAGATCAATATCTTCCCCTACGAAAAGTTGTGCATGAGGACTGCTAAAGTCACCATTCAGGTAAGTACCTTTTCTTTCATGAACACACTCGTCATTGCGGGTAAGGGCCATTACTTTTCCTAATTGCTCTGCTTCGGTAAGGATTGCCGGAAAATCCGGGTTTAGAATCGTTACTCCTTCTCCTATGCTTGTAGCCAATAATTCAGCTTCGCTTACCTGAAGTTGTGCTGCTGCATTTCTTATTCTTATATGCGGATTTTCTGCTTTCAGAGCTTCCCATTTTTCTTTTAGGTCATTAACTAATATGCTCATTATTTACTTTTTAATGGTTAAAACTGTATAAATTCTATGTATTGTTTCTTTTCCTGTTTTACTTATAATATCTTCCTCTTTTTCAGATATTTTCATCCTTTTAAAATAGCTTTTGGAGATCAGCTGCTCCATTTCTTTATTATTATATAACGTAAAGTCATACTCTGTAAACGGGAGCTTTTCCATAAACTCCTTTTGTCCGAATGTAAGAACAAATGTTCCGTCATCCTTTAAAACTCTGTATATTTCATTTAAAAACTCTACAGGGTTTTTCCAGAAGTAAACGGTATTTACGGTAAAAATTTTATCAAAGGTTTCTTTTTCAAAAGGGAGCTTTGTTCCTTCATACAATACAAAGTTTGCCTGATTATTGAACTCTTCATTCAATTTTTTGGCTTCATTGTGCATTGTTTCGGAAATATCAATTCCTGTATACTTCAGGTTTTTAGCCAAAGCAAAAACACTTTTCAGATGCCCTGCATTTCCGTGTCCGATTTCCAGAATGTGTTCGTCATCATCGATCAGAAGGGTTCTTATACTTTCTAACGTCATGCTGATGTTGGTGGTGTGCATCATCTCACCGATTTCTCTACCTTTTTCTCCCTGAGGATTGGCAAGGTTTTGAGCAAGGATTTTTAATTCTTCTTTTTCCATGGTTATCCAAAAATGATCATTGGGTTAGTAGTAATAGGGTGTTCGCATATGGTACAAGGAAAATTGTAAGCAGCACTGATTTTTTCTGCTGTAAATACATCTCCTGGTGTTCCATACGCAGAAACTTTTCCGGATTTCATCAATAAAATCTTATCTGCAAATTGTGCTGCAAGATTCAGGTCATGCAAAACAACAATCGCGCTGTTTGCTTTTTTAGTGAAGTTTTTAATAATTTCCAGTGCTTTGTACTGGTGTTTGATATCTAAATTGTTCAATGGTTCATCCAGAAAAACCAATTTATGAGTAATTTCATTTTGCAATTGTGCCATAACTCTTGAAAGATGAACTCTTTGTTTTTCCCCACCTGACAATGTATTATATTCTCTCTCTTTCAAATGAAAAATATCGGTTTCATACATCATATTGTTCATGGCCTCCAAATCTTCCTTACCGGGTTGTGCATCAAAATAAGGATATCTTCCCATCATCACCACATCTTTTACTTCAAGAGGGATGTCATTGCTATTGTGCTGAGAAAATTTTGCTTTATGTTTTGAAAGTTCTTTGACATTCCATTCCCGAATGGGTTTATTTTTAAACAGAACTTTCTGATTTCCTGATTTCACCTCGTCAGCCAATACACTGAGAAGACTGGATTTTCCTGCTCCATTAGGTCCTACAATGGCTAAAAATTCCCCATATTCTAACGTCACATCTACTCCATCGAGAATGTGGAACTCTTTATGTTTGTAGCTAATCTGATGTGCTTTGATCATTACAATGATTTTTTAAATTTAACCAAAATCGCAATAAAAATCGGACCTCCCATTAAAGCAGTCAATATCCCGATTGGTAATTCTGAAGGTGCTACAATACTTCTGCTGAAAGTATCTGCTGTCAATAACAAAATACTACCACAAACAGCCGATAATGGCAGAATAAAAACATAATTGGATTTAAACAGAAGTCTCAGAATATAAGGGACAATGAGCCCAACAAAACCAATAGTTCCTGAAAATGCCACACAACTTCCTACCATCAGAGCAACAATAATAATTATTTGTTTCTTTAATCTCTCCACATTGATTCCCAGATGCTGAGCATCTTTCTCTCCCAACATCATAGCATTCAAGGCCTTTCCTTTGGGTAGCAAAATGATATAAGCGATGATTAAAACAATTCCCAGAATAATATTCTTTGTCCAGGTAGCTGCTGCCAGGCTTCCCAGATTCCAGAATGTCAAATCCCTCAGCTGCTCATCTTTAGATACATAAATCAAAAATCCTGTAATAGAGAATCCGATAGCGGTAATAGCAACCCCCGTAAGAAGCATCATCACCACATTCGTTGTGCCACCACTTGTTGAAATCCTGTATACCAGCATCATTGATAAAAAAGATCCTATAAAGGCAGAGATCCCAACCAGTGAAAATTGTACCGTCTCAGGAAGATATTCTTTAAAATGCCCTCCTAAAACAATCGCGATTGCCGCCAGTAAAGTAGCTCCTGATGTAAGCCCTATTAAATCGCCTGTTGCTAAAGGGTTTTTGAAAAGCCCCTGAAGACTTGTTCCTGAAACCGACAACATACTTCCTATGAAGATGGCCATAATGATTCTGGCTGCCCGAACATCCCAAACTACGTATTTATCACTTAATGCTAAACCCGGATCTCCTTGTATTACTTTTCCTAACACTTCAAACGCGGATTTACCACCAAAATCATAAACCCCTGTATTAAGAGACCATACTGCAAGGATAGCAAGCAGTATGGTACTTATTGTCATGTAAAAGTATAATTTACTTTGTGTTTTCAATTAAAAGTTTGTTTAATCCAACTGCTGCTTCTCCTAGTCTCGGTCCGAAACCTGACACTAACCCTCCATCCATTGCGATGATCTTTTTATTTTTCCCGGCATTGGTTTGAGAAACGCCCGGCATTTTAAGAGCGCCTTCATTTCCTCCTGCTCCCTGAAGTCCTGTTTCAAAGAAGAACAGCACATCAGGATTAGCTTTTACCACTGCTTCCGGTGTTAAGGGTTTGAAATCTTCGAAATCATTAACTGCATTTTCCCCGCCTGCAAGCTCAATAAGAGAAGCCATTGGCGTATTTTTACCGGAAACCATCAGCATATTTCCTCTGGCATAGATGAATAATACTTTAGGCTTTTTAGCGATCGGTTGTACTTGTTTTAAATCAGCATCAATTTTATCGTTGAGTTTCTGATAATCTGTGTTCCCTATAGCTTTTGCTATATCAGCAATAAGCTTTTTAGTACCATCAACAGTATATTCTTGTTTGAAAACTTCAGTTTTAATGCCTGAAGATTTAATCTTACCCATTAATTCAGGGTTGATATCTTTATCAGAAGCAAGAATCAAAGTAGGACTTACCGCCATAATCGGCTCAATTGTCATTGATCTTACATGTCCTAAATCTTTAGCCGTAGTCTTTAATGATGCAGGATATGTACTGGTAACATCTGTTCCTACGATTTCTTTTTCGTGACCCAAAGCACTTACAATCTCTGTAATACCACCATTTAGTGTTACGATTTTATTATTGCTTTTAGGAGCTTCGGAAGTTGCTTCCGTTGTATTTTCTTTTGTTGAGCCTTCTGCTTTTTTGCAAGAATATACTGCTACAAGAACAGAGGCTGCAAGGATAAATTTTTTCATGATACTATTATTTGATTATTGTCATAATTATAAAGGCTCGAATTCAAAATTAGGATGACCACGTTCCCCGTCCTGATTTTTCATTTTATTAAACCTGAGCTTAAAGTAAAATCCCTCAGCATCTTTCAATACAAAGAAACGATCTGCATAGACAAATGCACCGGGTACATCGCTTGTTCCTGTGGTTGTTCTCCACTTATCGCCAATAGCTCTCTGATCATTAGAAATAAGTTTGGTTTGATCTACATCGCTTAGCTTAAATGCTTTATAAGCCTGATCCAGATTACTTGCATTCACCTGGTAAGCAGCTACTCCGTTTGCTGTATTGGTAATGATAAAATCTGCATAGAAATAACTTCCCGCACTGCTTGTCCCCATAAAAACTTCATTGGTGAAAGCTGTAAAAGCAATATCCCACTTTTTTTTCTTTGGCTGGATATTCACTGTATTTCCGGAGGTAAAACTGAAAAACTGGAATGTATAGTCCGTATCTTTTGAAACAATATATTCTTTATAATCTGTTGCATTTAAATCAGCATACCTGATTTTATATCCGTTGGGAGCTCTTAAAATCTGAATTTTTTTCCATCCTCTTGCATCCCCTGTTAAAGAGACAGATCCCGGCGGAATATTAGCTTCTGATCCTATTTTCTTTCCCAGGTTCAATAAGTACACAGGATTATCTGCATCATTTTCCTTTATTGTCTCTATCCCTGTTGTCTGGGTCAGAAAGTTACCTGTAGGGCTATCAACATACTGCAATACTGATGTTCCGAAAGGTCCTACCTGTGCCTGGTTCATAAGGGTTTTCACATCTGATTCTTTAACAGCATTGATGTTGGTTGCATTGGGAATTTTAGCTACAGCCATTGCAATCGAGCCGTTAAGAACTACACGATATTCCGTACCTGAATAAAATCCCAGTTCCCAATCTGTTCTTTTATTTATGGATTGATTAACTTTTTTGGTGTCCGGATTGATATCACTTAAGTCAATCCAAACCTGATTGGGTTGCGTAGCTCCCATTATATCAGGATCAGCAACAGATCCAGTAAATGGAGCTACTGATACCGGATCTTCATCGGCCGAAAGACATGACTGTACAGCGGTAATTATGAATAGAAATGAAAATATCTTTAAATACTTCATGATATATTTATTGTTTTAGAATTGATACATTAGTCTTGCAAAATAGCTTCTTCCGTAATAAAGGTTAAGTCGGTCAGAACCTGCTGTATGGGCGTTCCCAACATTGGCAGTACTATTAAGTGAAGTAACATCAAAAATGTTTTTAACTCCTACAGAAAGCTCCAGAGCGTCTTTCCAGAAGGGCTGGCTTACTACAAAATCCATCATATGGAAACCATCTGTTCTCCCGAGTCGGAACGATTCATTGGCCAATACATATAATCTTGAAGGACCGGTGTATTTGTAATAAAGATTAAAGGCTGTGTTGATGTTATTCAGTTTATAAGAAACATTGGCACCCGCCTGGAAATTGTATTGAAAATCTTTCGGAGAACTAACATCCATATCCTGTTTTGAAACAGAGATCCCATTTAACGAGGTTCTTACTCCAAATCGAAACTGATCCTTAACAATGTTGGCATTGGCTGCAAACAGAAGACTTCTGTACTGATCAATATTCATAAACTTGTAAGTAGATGGCCTTTTAACCATTACCATTTCAATTTTATCTTTTAAATCTACGTACAAAGCCTCCAGGCTATAATTAAGCTTCCACCCGTTTCCAGCTGAGAATCCCTGATCCCAGAACAACCCCAGTGAATAACCATTTTCAGGTTTCAAATCAGGATTTCCCTGAATATCATGATTGAGATTGATAAATGAAGTATATAATTCATCATAAGTAGGATAACGGTTGGCGGTTCCGAAAACTCCTCTTAAATTTGAATTCTCCGAAGTTTTCAACCTTGAAGAAAGGGAATAATTAAACTGGTTATCAAAATTTTCACTCACGGATAATCTGGCGCCAGGTCTCAATGAAAATTTGTCAGAAATATTCCATTCTGCAGACAGGAACGTACCATAAGTAAAGATTTTTCTCTTGACACTTTCTTCAAAGAAATCTCCGGCAATCAAAGAAGCATACCCATTGGTATAGTCTAATTCATATCCTAACTGAAAATCAAATTTTTTACTATCTAAAAAGTTACTGAACATCCCTCTGGAATAGATCACATCAGTTTTGTAATATGAATTTTCTGGTTTTTCACTTATTTTAGTTCTGTTAGGAACATCATAAGTATAATCAAAAAACTTTCTATCCTGTTTCTGGTATGAAAAGTCGCCCATATAACGGATATGCCCCAGATTCGTTTGAATATTAAATTGATGAAGCCATCTGTTGGTATTATATTCCCTGTCTGTTGCCAGGTAAGTTGCTCCTCCGTGCCCGTCATTAAGCGGTTCACGGGTTGAAACCGGATTATAAAAATTGAACTTCTCGTTCAGATAAGAAATCTTATAGAAAAACGAAGTCTTATTCTTAGTATATCGTATCAAAGCATTGGCTTCATACTGATCTTTAGGATTCCATTCGTATCCCCTTATCGGCCGGTCACCAAAATATTTATATCCGGCTTTTTCTCCTTCATATCCCATAAACTGGTTATGATTGAAGCTGATATTAGTAAACCAGTTATTATCAATGTTATATCCGATGTTTACGTTCTGGATGTGTCGGCCTTTTCCTCTCTTTCTAAGGTTGTAACCGTCTCTTACACTCTCCTCCTGCAAAACAGCTCTGACACTTACTTTCCTGGTACTGCTTTTTTTAGTGATGATATTAATCACACCTGCGAGTGCACCGTTTCCATATTCAACCCCCATACTTCCTTTCACCACCTCAATTCGTTCAATATTAGCCAGGCTGATTTTAGTAAGGTCTATATTGCTTCCTAATCCCGTATCTCCAACAACAGGAATATTATCAATCAAAATTTTAACGTAGTCACCACCAAGTCCCATGATATTTGCTGTAGAATTCCCGGAATTGGTATCAGGAGTAATTTGTATATTAAGAGTCTGATTAAGGACGTCAGCAGCATTGGTAGCTGCCATATTCTTTATTTGCTCAGCATCAATAACTTCAACTTTATAGATAGACTTATTGATAGATTGCTGCATATATTGTCCGGTAATAACAACTTCTTCAATTTTCTTTTGATTAAGAGAATCCTTTTCTTGAGCATTCATCCAGAAAACCATGGATAACGACAGAATGGAAAGCACTTTCTTCTTCATAAGGGTACAAATTTTCGACAAATATAAAACTTTATTTAGAATCATTAAAAATAAATACATATTTTTGTGGAATAATTCTAAATAAAAATAATGTTATGAAATTAAAACTACTTTTAACATCTCTAGTATTTACAGCTTTCACAGCCAATGCTCAGGTGTCTAGTATCAATGAGAATTTTGATAACTTCACTTCAGGAAATACAACTTTCCCTCAGGGTGGATGGTCTGCAGTTGTTGCCCCGATGGTTATGGGTAACGCTCCATTTCCTGTTCCTCCAAGAATGATTGTAACAACTGATTCAAACAAAGCCGTTCAATCGTATTCAGGAACTAATGATACAGGTGTATCTTACTTGATTTCTCCACAAATCCAGACTCCGACAGGAAATAAAACACTAACCTTCAAAACAACTTTAGTGGCTCCTTCTCCCGGACCTGGAACAATTCAGATTGGGGTGGCCAGCAGTACTTCGGATATGTCTACTTTTGTTGCCGTAGGAAATCCTATTAATGTAACAACGATAGGTACAGTTCAAAATGTAAGTGTTCCTATTCCAGCTTCAGCCGGTTCGTATCTTGTATTCAAATTCACACCTTCGACACAACATGTAGCAGTTCAGGTTGATGATGTTGTTTATGACACCTCTTCATCATTGGGACTTAACGAAAAGGCAACAGCGAATAATGAATTCAAATTTGCGATCAACAGAGACAATACTGCATTAACGTTTGTTACTAAAAAAAATCCTAAAACAATTGTAGTGTATTCTGCAACAGGACAAAAAGTTAGCGAAGGAAAGTTAAACGGTCAACATTTCGATATCAGCTCACTACAGACAGGAGTTTACTTTCTGAATATTGAAACAGCAGATGGAAAAACCGTTCAATCAAAATTTATCAAAAAATAAATTATCAGACTGTTATATATCTTTATAAGGCCGGTAGAAAATATTCTACCGGCTTTTTTATTGTTTTTTCATGTATAAACATTAATCAGACAAAACAAAAATAATATTTTTATTTAGAATCATTAAAAATAAATATTTAGTTTTGTAGAATCGTTCTAAATAAAAAAACGAGTAAACAAAACAACTATGAAAACAAAATTACTTACCGTATTTTCATTACTGGTAGGCTTTCTGGGATTTTCGCAAACAGAAGTCTATTTTAAATACGATGAGGCAGGAAACCAGAGGTACCGAGGGCCCAATTCTGCCGCCAAACAAGTGTCTGAAAAAAAAACAGAACTTTCCAAACCTCCAGCCCTTGCCAGAGAGTTACCTTTAATGGATGAAATAACGTTCTGGAAGCAAATAAGATTGTACCCTGTCCCGGTAAATGATTTTCTTACGGTTGACTGGACTGAGGAAGTCAACGGTCTTATAGAATCGGTTTCAATTTACCAGCACAGTACGATCCACTGGAAATTTCAGCAACAAAATACTCCGGATTTAAACCGTCAGATCAAAATCAATATGACAGGATATGAATGGGGTGTATACGTGCTGCATTTTACTTTAAAGGACGGAAGAGTCTTTAGCAGAAACATTACAAAAAGATAGAAACTATGGATATCGTAAAAGTAATGATAATCTTTTTACGGCCTTTCTTCTATCAACATTATCTAATAATCATGCAAACATTAAACAAATGAAAGTTATTTCATCATTGATACTTTCCTTATGTTCTGTATTGTCTTTTTCTCAGACAATCCCGGATCAGAAAGGAAAGGCGACGGGAACCGTTCGGAGTTCCCAGTCTGCATCACCTGGAAAAGTGACTTCTTTAAAAACTTCAGAAGTCCACCATTTTTCCGGTAAACAAGCTCCAAAAGGAATCCTGACTGATTCGAATGCAGGAGCTGATAACCCATCCGGAACAACAGCCCCGGATGGACAAAGTTACCACGATACAAAAGGTAAAATAGAGGTTACCGGTACCGGACAACTCCAGTTTACCTTACCAATCTCACTTCCTCCCGGAGTGAAGAACATCGCTCCACAGGTCAATCTGATATATACAAATGGTGCCGGAAACGGAATCGCCGGGTATGGATGGAATCTTTCCGGAATTACTTCTATTTCAAGAACGGGAAGAAACATCGAAAAAGATGGGGCAGTAAAAGGGATTAAACTTGATTATACAGATTATTACAGTTTTAACGGGCAAAGATTAATCTTAAAATCAGGAGAATACGGGAAAGACGGTGCAGAATACGTTACAGAGAAATTTTCCAATATCAAAATCAAATCTATAGGTGCCATCACCGGTCAACCATGGCAGGGTCCTGAATATTGGGAAGTAACCTTTGAAGATGGTTCGCAAGCCTGGTACGGATCTGCAACCTCGGCCAGAACTCCGATGGAATATAATATTGTAAAGTGGAAAGACCCTCACGGCAACTACATTGTCTATAATTATTCCCAAGGCTCTGCCAATAATGTTGCTGTTCTTGCCAATGTAGAATGGGGAGGTAATGAAACAATTGGCAAAGCTCACTTTAACAAGATTGAATTTAATTACGGAACCCGTGATATCAAGGAATCTTCATACGTCAACGGTGTCCATTTCCTTCAGGATAAATTACTTAATAACCTTATCATTTATACCGATGGAAAACTGTTTAAATCCTATGAAATTACTTATAAAAAATCAGGATCAAATTATCAGTTTGTAGATCGTATAAAAGAGAAAAATTCTGCAGGAGAATCTGCTAACCCTGTTATATTTTCTTATGAAAATACAGCAATAGCCTCCAATAAAGAATATAAAGCTGAACGTTTTGATGACCTGTATGAGAACAAAAATGATATCATAGGTGCGGATTTTAACGGAGATCAGAAAATAGACTTTGTATATAAGGACATTCTGGTTTCTGACCGATACAACAATCAGGTAAAGTATCCGTTGGCCAATATTCTCGGGAGAAAATCTTCCGCAGGAAAAGCCATTCACAACGGTGAACTTTTGGGATATAGTGTTTTAAACACTCTTGAGATCGTGGGAGATTTCAGCCCGCAAAATTATGCTGTAAAATTCAGACAATACGATCTGTCTAACCAAACGGCCAACTTAATTAAGGACAAATCAATGCCACTGGTTCAGATCAGCCAGATTCTGGAAATGGGTGATCCTGAGGTCGAAATATATTGGGGGCAGCCTTTTGCAGCAATCACTAAAGATGTGCATGATACCGACTTTATAGGAGACGGTACCTCCCAGATGTTGTTCAAATACAGTTTAAGCCAAAAATCGCCTTATCTTCCCGGAAACCGTTATGTAGAAGTACTTAACTCTTACTTTTATTACAATCCGGAAACCAACCAGTGGAAAAGTCTTTATAAAAAAATATTGAGACATTCCACCGTTAAAGTGGGAGATTTTGACGGGGATGGAAAATCTGAAATTTTTGAATACAGAACAGATGGGAGCTATCATATCTGGAAATTTGAAAATGATCAGTTCTCTGTTGTACAATCCGGAAATAATGTAAAGTTAACTGACTCAACTATTATTGGGGATTTCAACGGAGATAAGAAAATTGATTTTTTGACTCCTGACGGATCAGAAAGTACAGGATGGAATCTATATGTGTCTAATGGCAAAGGATTCCAGGGACATTATTATCCTGATCTGATCCTATTTGAGCCATGGAGAGTAGGTGCACCCAGAAAGAAAAGACAAACCAGCAAAAGCTATCTGGGACTAGATACTAATAACGATGGCAAAACCGACATTCTGGTATTTGAATCTCAGCTATGGTCAAGAGACGGTGTCTTTGACTGGAACAACCCTGATTCCAGTTTTGGAATTTCAAGGTTGATCAGTGATGGTAGTAATCCTGACGGAAGAATTAATTTCAGGTATGTAACAGACTACACTCCTGTAGAGTTAAATCAGAATATTGAGACCTTAAACTTCTCTATGTACGGGGAGCATTATCTGCCCATATTAGGAAACAATATTCTTCAGAATAAAATCTACATCACCCATAAAACAAAATTGATCAGTATCAATTTTGAAGATGTTACCAAAGCATCCCTTATTAACAAGGTATCTCAGGACGGAATAGACACCAATATCGTGTATAATCAGCTAGACGAAGCTTTACAGCAGTCTTCTGCCAGCCAGTACCTGTATCCTTACTTCAGACTTAAAGTAAATCCTAATTACTATCTTGTCAGCAAGCTTATTCAGGGGAATAGAAAAATGGATTACAAATACCGTGATTTTGTTATCCATCTGAAAGGCAAAGGAATGTCTGGTTTTAAACAATCAGCCAGATCCTCATGGTATACTGACAACCTTGTCAATACCAAAATATGGAGCGGAGTGGAAACAGATCCTTTCAACGATGCAGTACCTGTTAAAGAATGGAGCATTAAAACCAATGCGGAAAATGCTATTTTCCCGGCTGATATTTCAGAAAACAACAATCAGTTGTTATCATTCAAGTCCAGTCTGTATAGCTTTGATAAATTGCTTAACGGTGCGCTTGTAGATATCAATACCGTTTCATCAGCTGATAAACCTAAAATAATCAGTGCAACGATTCCTGTACAGACAGTTACAAAAGATTTTCTGAAGGATATTCGTACTCAGATTGATATTGTTTATAACAAGACCTATTATCTTCCTGGCAAAACAACTACGAATATTAACAATGGTTTTTCTGTTTCAACCAGTGAACTTAATTATTTCAATAATGAATCTGGCATCGGAAAAGATTATTATGTAGGAAGACCAAAGCTTCAGATTGAAAGAGCAAAGGTATACAATGACGAGAAAATAAGCTTAACAGAATTTACGTATCAAAACAACCTTTTAAAAAGTAGCGGTACTATCCTGGGCAATAATTTTGATGATAACTTTTTACAAGAATACATCTATGATGGTTTTGGAAATGCAATAGAAAAGAAGGTGACTACTTCTATTGATATGAAGTCAAAAACTGAAAAGACTCTCTACGATCCAAAAGGAAGATTTATTGTAAAAAAGACGGACCATCTAGGACTTGAAACTACTATTGAATATAATGATGAGGGACAGGTTACAAAACATACCAATCCGCTTGGAGTTGTTCTTACCAAAGAATATGATGCATGGGGAAAACTTCTGAAATTTAAAAATAACCTTACCGGGGTATCTACCTATACCTATGAAAAAATTGCCAATACCGGGCATCTGAAAATAACAGAGTATCAACCAACCGGAGATGTAGGAATAACTTTCATCAATAATTGGGGACAAAGTTATTTATCCACCACTAAAAAAGTGGATCAGGGCGAGTATGTTTCTATAAAAACAATGTTTGATGAACTGGGAAGAAAGACGGGTGAGTCAGAGCCTCATTCCGGTGGTCCCTTCCCTATGCGATGGAACACGATGGAGCTTGATGATTATTCAAGAACGATAAAAACCATTTCATTTACAGGAAAAGTCGTTGAAATAGCATACAATCAAAGAACGGTTACTACGACGGAGCTTGGAACAGGAAACGGAGCTTCCGGAGGTAACAACCGCTTTAAAAAGCAAATTAAAGATCCTCTTGAAAATGTTATTTCTTCAGAGGATCAGGGAGGAGTTATAACGTATAAGTATAATGCAGCCGGTAATAATACCGAGGCAAATTATCAGGGAAATATTGTTAAAACCGCTTACGATATCTATGGAAATAAGACTCGTTTCGAAGATCCTTCAAATGGGGTGTACGAATATGAGTACTATGGATTTATGGGGGCTGTTTCTAAAATTAAAAGCCCTAAGGGAGAGAAAACTTTTGAATACAATACCAAAGGACAGCTCATTAAACAAACAGAGAAGACGGCTTCCGGAAATGATACAGATAAAAGCATCACTTTTACCTATAATGACAAAGGACTTATTACTCAAAAGACAGGTACATCCAAAGGAAATCCTTATTCTTCCAACATTGTATATGACCCTCAGGGAAGGATTGTCTCTTCTTCAGAAAGCAGCAACGGCCGCAACTTCGCAAGCCTGAATACAATTTATGATGATAAAGGAAGAGTAACGTCTTATGAAAAACAACTGCAATCTGCCGGAATAACCACCAAGATTACTATAGAAAATGTATATAGTCCATGGAACGGAGAGTTATACCAGATAAAAGATAAGAATTCCGGTAAAGTACTATGGGAATTGGAGAGCACAACGGATAAAGGACAGATTGTGAAAGCTAAATTAGGGGCTACCACGATTACCAACGGTTATGATTATAATAACTTCCTGGCATCCATCAACCACTCTTCAGCAGCTAAACCATCTATTCTACAGGTATCTTATACATTTGATGCTATCAAAAATGAGCTTAAAAACAGAACCACAGGAGGAGATTTCAATATTGTTGAGCAATTCGATTATGAGGATCATAACAGACTCGTTAACTGGACGAATCCGGTTACAGGAATTAAACCTTCAGCGACCAGAAATATTTATGATGTAAAAGGCAGGATTACTCAAAATGATCAGGTAGGAACCATTAAGTTCCAGAATACAGCCAAAATGTACCAGCCTACTGGTATGACGCTAAACGGGGAAGGAACTCAAAATTATAACAATGATCTTATTCAGACCATTACCTATAATGAAAACAATGACCCTGTTTTCATCGATGGAGAGAAAGGAGATGCTGCGTTCCAGTATGGATTGACAGCTATGAGACAAAGAGTAACCTATGGTGGTAATTTTGGATCCGATGCAGAGGGTAAATTCACTAAATTTTATAGTGAAGACGGAAACTTCGAGGTATTGAAAGACAATACAACAGGTAAAGAAAAACATATTCTTTACGTTGAAGGAAGTCCTTATGAAAGTGATATTATATTCCTGAAAGATTACAATGAAAACACAGGGTCGTATAAATTCCTGCACAAAGACTATATAGGAAGCATATTAGCGATCAGTGATGAAGCAGGAAACAAACTTGAGCAAAGGCATTTTGATGCTTGGGGTAACTTCACCCATCTTCAAATAGGAAATGGAGCTATTATTACAGACAAGCAACAACTATTAGCTGCTAACCTTCTTATCGACAGAGGGTATACCGGACATGAGCACTTTACGGAAATAGGAATTATTCATATGAACGGGCGATTGTATGATCCGTTACTCAGAAGATTCCTCAATGCAGATGAAAATATTCAGGATCCATACAATACTCAGAACTATAACAAATACGGGTATGTTCTGAACAATCCATTGATGTATAACGACCCTAGTGGTGAAATTGTATGGTGGGTGGCAGCAGGTATTTTTGCTGTTGTATCACACGCGGCACAAAGTTATATTATGAATCAGCCTATGACCCTCCAGGGGTTGGCTCATTCATTGATCATGTCTTATACGAGCAGTGTCATTTCCATGGGGATCGATCAGGTCTTCCAGGTGGCAAGCACCGCGCTCAATTTTGGAAGTCTTGGTGCCAAAGCAATGTCTGTCCTTGCTAATGGGGTAAGTGGTTCTATCAGCTCTCTTATGGGAGGTGGCGGAAATCTTGGAAATGCATTTATTACAAGCATCATAACAAGTTCTCTTAGCAAAGGTATTGAATTCCTGGCCGCTTCAGGAGGCTCTTCTTCTTCCGGAGCAGGGGCAGGGGTAAATACAGGAATCAGTGGTAGCACCGGAAGCAGTACTGCTTCTCAGGGAGCCTCGGAATCTTACACCATAGATAATACTATTACTGTTACTCTTCCGGAGGTTATTCTTAAGAACAAAGCAACGTGGCAGAGAGATCTGGCGAACCATATTACCTCCAGTGTTGCTAATTACTGGGCAGATTATAACCTGCAGCAAAGCAGAATAAGACTTGGGAATGCGATTGCCAATTCCAGAATAGCTCAGGAAATAGGAGCTTTTGAAAAGTTTTTATTTTTAGATTTGCCGTTGTCCTTCGCCGGAGGTGAACTTGCGGTGATCGGATGGAGAACATTGGGAGTAGGCCGATTTTTAACCGGTTCTCTAAGTAAACTGACTACTACAGAAGGGTTTCTTGGAGGCTCAATAGGTGTAAAACTACCTTTTAATTTACGGGTCGGATTATATGCGTCCGACAAGACAATAACTTATGGATCATTTAGATATAGCACCCTTGCACCAAGAGCATTAACAAGATATCAATGGTTTGGAAGAAATATGCTTCAGATCACAACAGATTTCCAGCCTACATTAGGAACATGGTCATCCCAGATCATTCCCAAGGGAACTACTCTGAGAATAGGTTTGATAGGCCAACAACCTGGAAACGGATTTGGAACATGGCTTCAATTGTATGCAACTGACAGTATAAAGTTTATACCTTAATAATAAAAAAGTTAAAGAATGGAAAATATAACATTTGAAAATGAATATCAAATTATCAATATGGGAGGTCCCTGGATAGGAGACCTTATCATTAAGCAAAAGAAAATTGAAGACTATATCATTATTGATAATTTTTTAGAGAAGGAAGACTTCTACTACTTCATCAGGTATTTTGAGGTCTCCAAAAAACAGAAAGACAATTACTTCTCTGTTCTCAGAGTGAACAAAGAGTCTTTGGAAATTCGGACTTCTCACGAAAGATTCGATAAAATTTATATTGAAAATATTGAAGACAAAACGTTGTATTTCTGCAAAGGCTTTCATAATCAATTGCCTGTTGACAATATTCAATTGACCTTTTAATTCAGATTCAATCGGCTTACGCTGATTACTATTTTATGATACACCGACAGGCCTTTTCCTGTCGGTTTTTTGTTGTGCCTTACCATCTGAAATCACAGGAAAAATAAAACACGATAAAAATCATGTTTTTATTTAGAATGATTAAAAATAATTATCTATTTTTGTGGAATCATTCTAAATAAGGATTTAAAAAATAAGTTATGAAAACAAAACTATTATTGGCTTCTGTACTGGCTTTATCTGTTCAACAGACGGTTTTAGCACAAACGGACGCATTAGGATATACCCAGGTAAATATGACAATGGGAAGCAATTATCAAAACAGGGTATTTGTGAACCTGGCAGACGGGAATATGACTTCACAACCTGCCAACACCTGGGATGTAGCTTTTTATAGAAATTCAAACTTTGGTTTTGGCTCAAGGGTGAATGACGCTCTTGATATTGAAGTATATACTGCTTCAACGAATATGAACGACTGGGATACGATCAACCCTAACAATATAGGATCATGGGGATCTCCACTTTACAATCCGGATCAAACTACAGACCTAAGCCAGGGGGCATTTGAACAGGGGCCTATTACGACACCCTCTTCTCCAAATTATTCTCCAACAGGTTGGGGAGAATACAATTTTTCCACTCACCGTATTGAAGGAAGAGTAATTTTTGTTTTAAAATATACAAAAACAGGATCTTACGTTAAATTTGCCATTGATGAAGGGTTTGCAGGATATACATTCAGATATTCCAAATGGAACGGAAGTGCCTGGGGTACTACTGAAACCAGAACCATCAACAATGGAAGTGATGACTCCTTCTTCAATTATTTTTCTTTTACTACAGGAGCGAAAGTCAATAATCTGGAACCTTCCAGAAGTGCCTGGGATCTTGTATTTACTAAATACTACACTTTCTATAATAATATCATGATGTATCCTCTTTCCGGAGCGATTCAAAGTCCTAATATTAAGGTAGCTATGGTACAACCGGAAACACAGGCTTCATCAACGTATTCGATACCGGCCAATACAAGCTTTTCTTCCAATATTACAACGGTAGGTCACTCCTGGAAAGGAATCAATACAGTGAAGAATGACGTCGTATACTATATTAAGAAAGGAAGTGAGTATTACAGAATGTACTTTGTTACCAACGGAGGAGCTACTACCGGCGACATGTATTTTAAGTATAAAAACATTACTCAAACATTAGGCATTAAAGAAGTTGGTAAAAAAGCAAGCTTTGGAATTTACCCCAACCCTACAACTGCTGATAAAAAGGTTACTGTTCTTTATGACATTAAAGAAAAATCCGGTAACAAAGGTAATGTAGAAGTATTTGATCTTACAGGAAAAAAAGTATACGCTGAAGAACTTACCAACCAGGCAGGTTTCTACAAACAAGACATGAATCTATCCCATCTTCCATCAGGAAACTATATGGTAAAAATTACATACGGAGGCCAATCGGAAACGAAAAAGCTTATCGTAAAATAAAACTTTTATTTTAATACTTTCTATTTTTTCTAATAAAAAGGCGGTTTCAATTGATTGAAACCGCCTTTTGTACTCTGTTATTTAGTATATTTTAAACCCTTTGTACACTTCTGTGGAACTTTCCATCATTTTCGAAGCATCTCTGCGGAAATCCAGCAGGTGATCCTGACCGATATGCCTATTGTGATGTTCTACACTTTCCCATAACTCAATCAGGAAAAAAGTACCCTTGTTATCCTTATCTTCAATAAGATCATACTGCAGGCAACCTTCCTCCTTTCTTGTTTCTTTCACAAGATTCTGGAACAGCTCTACAGCATCCATCAGATAATTTTCATTAAACTTAAAAAGTGCAATGATATGTAAATTCATTTTCTATTATTTAGTGATGTAAAAGTAAAATATTTTCGAATTTGAATATATTTTTTTCACACTTTTATTTTCACTAATCAGAATATTTTTTAATTGAATATTGATTTATAAATAGTTATAGAACTCATGGTAATAACCAATATCCCTATAACAAAAAACATTTTCTTCACGGGAAGCTTTGCGGTAAGCATTGCAGAAAACGGAGCTGTGATAATCCCGCCAATTAAAAGTCCTAAAATAATGTTCCAGTGCTGGATTCCCAGCGTAAAGAAAAAAGTGACAGCTGCTGTAATGGTCAGAATAAACTTCGCAACCGTAGAACTTCCAACAGCAAACCTTGGGGTAAAAGCATTTTTAATTAATGTTCCGGTCACTAATGGCCCCCATCCTCCCCCGGCAAAAGAGTCAATGAAACCTCCTATCACTCCCAATCTGGTCAGATTTGTCTTCCTTTTAAGGGCTTTACTTTGTTTCTTTTTGAAAGCACCTGATAGAATCTGGAAACCGAGATATAAGGTATAAAAAGCAATGATTGTTTTGGTAACCTTTGCATAATATTCACCAAGATAGGTAAGACAAACTGCACCAATGATAGCTCCGATCACCGCCGGAACAGCGAGCTTTTTAACGAGGGTTATGCTCACATTTTTCAATTGAATATGACTTACACTTCCAGCCGCAGTAGTAAAGCTTTCTGCAGAATGAATACTTGCACTCACAATATGAGGAGGAATATTCAGAAACATCAGTGTTGTGGTACAAATTACACCATACCCCATTCCCATAGATCCGGCAACAATCTCAGCAAATACTCCGACAAGGAGCATCCAATAAAAAATATGATTATCTTTCGCTAAAATAGTGAAAAGCTCATCCAGATATCCCAGCTCATACATAGAAAATCCTACAATACCCAGGACTGCCAAAGTCACAAAAAATACATTAAGCCTTATCTGAATCTTTCTTGAAATTACCATATATCTTGTTTCGGTGTATATGCTTCCTCTGAAGCATTGCAAATATCCGATAAAATAATTATCCTACCAAACAGGTAGACTAATAATTCAAAAAAAAGGATCAGGTCAGTCGACCAGATCCATTAAAGTTTTCTTTTCCAAAATATTCAATGAGGCATCCCGAACCTCGATCAGTACATCATGAAGTCCACAGTGATCTTCGTTGCAGTCTTCACATTTTTCATAAAAATTAAGACTTACACAAGGGAGCATTGCGATAGGACCATTTACAAGGCGAATAATCTTAGCTAATTTTACATTTTCAGGATTTTCTCTGAGAAAGTATCCCCCCCCTTTTCCTTTTTTACTGTCAAGGATTTCCGCTTTTTTCAGTTCAAGCAGAATATTTTCTAAAAACTTTAAAGGAATCTTTTTGTGTTCCGCAATTTCGGAAATAAGAACCGGGCCTTCATTTCTTTTTTCTACAAGATATGAAAGCGCCTTAAACGCATATTGAGATTTTTTTGAAAGCATTACGACAAAAATAAGAAAATTGTTTTAATGTGGAAACGAAAAGACCGGGAAAGCTAAAGAGGCTAAATTGAAGAGAGAAATTATAATCTCAAGCCTACCACAATTTCATCTATTTTATAAAGATATGCCAGGTATTCATTATCATTTCGGCCTTCTTTGTCTTCGTCAGCTTGCCTTTTTACTATTAAATCGTTATGTTTGTCATATGTTCAGTAAACAAGAAGCCCAGCAATTAAAAAAAGAATTTTGGACAGCGTTTGGAAAATCTTTTCCAAGAAAATGGATCCTGTACGATACGAAGATCAAGGATATGGCATTTAAGTTTAATGCTGATAATAAAAAAGCAGAAGTATCTCTGGATATTGAAATGAAAGATGAAATCTTCCGCAATGCCTACTATGACAAGATCTGGTCCCTTGAAGATATGTTAAAGGAGGAAATTGGTGAATTCTATAAAGACGAATATTTCACTCTGGAAAATGGGAAAGTGATCAGCAGAATTTGGGTAGAAAAAAGTGGGGTATCAATTTTCAATAAAAATTCATGGCAAGAAATTTTTGAATTTTTTGTTGACAAAATGAATGGATTCGAACGTTTCTACTACGAGTATGAGGATTTTATAAAGGACATATGAAATAATTACGAAATAAATACTGTTTTTAATGTCTCACTAAGATAAAAAAGAAACTTATATTTGCCTTACCCACTTAAACTAATAGATGAAACTAAATAACATGACTAAAAATGAAAAAAGTGTACAAAAACATTTTTGGAGAAGTTATCTCCAAAAGTAATGCTGTGAAGCTAGACGAGTATCATCTGCATTATTATGAGGAAGGCTCCAACTTCCTGAAAGAAATTGAGTTCATCAATGAGGACAGTGTGTACAACATTAACTATTTCCTTAGTGACGGCGAAAACGAAGATGAAGTTTTACCTTATTTAAAAGAAAAAACGGATTTCTTCGACATTGAAAAAAGAGAAACTGTTGATGGGTTTATTATTTCTACAAACAAGCTTTATTCTTTATCTGTTGACGATCTTCCCCTCATTTCAAAGACCGTTTTTACAACTGATGATCCCGAAAATTTCATCTGTTCCCAGGTTATTGATAATGAAACAGGAGAACCTCAGCTCGAGAAAACGGTAAAGTGCTGGTATACCACCGATAAAAATGGGGAGAAATATGCAGCCATAGAATGCAGTTATGAGGAAAACGGAAAACTGGAACTTGCTGTTGACAAAACATCTGATCCTGAAAATGAAGAAAACTGGTTGCATTACGATTACGATACTTTCCAGGATCTTCAAAACCATTTTGAGGCAGATATCAGCTACTACAAAACAGCAATCTTATTGCCTAAAGAAGCTTATCAGGCATAAATATCTTAAAACACTAACTAAATCAAAACTATTACATGGAAGAGAATCCCATCTTTTGGGCTGATGGAAGTGATCCGAAAATGATTGAAGCCTATCAGAAAGCCCAGGAAACCTTTAAGTATTTCTGGCGTGAACAGTCCTGGGAATACAGAAGAATTATTCCGGGGCTCAATGTATCCTGTGTTAAAGTTGCTTTTGAAGAAAAAGATATTGAAACAGGAGAAGTTGATACTGAACACATGTGGATCAATGAGGTATTTTTTGACGGAGATTTTGTAAAAGGTTACCTTATCAATGAACCCAATACCCTCAGAAATATACAGGTCGGTGATTATGTAGAAATTCCCCTCAATGAAATCAGTGACTGGCTCTTTGCCATCACTCCCAGCGTAGAGAAACCTAAGGGACTTTCAAAACTATTTTCATCTTCTTCCGAGGTTCTTCCAAAAGCATATGGAGGATTTACCATCCAGAAAATGCGCGCTGATATGTCGAAGGCTGAAAGAAAAGATCATGATGAAGCATGGCAACTTGATTTCGGTGACAGTAATGACATTCTGGTTGTTAATAAACAAAAAGAAGAGCCGGAAAACCTTGTTGAACATCCGATGAGCAGGAATATGAAGGAAGATTTTGCTGCGTTTCTGCAACAATATCCTGAGGAAGTTACCCTTATTGATGAACACGGACTCAACCTTATTCACAGAGAAACAATTGCAGGAAACCTAACGACGGTACAGGCTGCATTGGAAGCCGGAGCAGACAAAAACATCAAGTCTAAAAATGGAAAGACTGCTTTGGATTATGCAAAACAATTAAAATGGAATCATATTATTCCGATTTTAGAAAACTAGTTTTATACATTATAACAAAAAATTGAAAAAGAGAAACGGTATGTTTCTCTTTTTTATTTGCCCCCCTCATCACAAACTATTGGTCAAATATTGTAACTCTTAACAATAGAAAAGCATCAGAATCATTTTAAGATATAGGTTTAAAATTCTGCCTCATTTTGCCTATATTTGTATAAAGGCACAAGTAAAAAGTCGTTATGGAAAAACTGAAAAATATAAGAAAACAAAGAGGCTACACCCAGGAATATATGTCTAAAATTATCTCAACTGATGTTTCTAACTACTGTAGAAAAGAAAGTGGAGAGGTAAAAATTTATGATGATGAATGGGAAAAACTAGCCAAAGCGCTTGATATTCCTGTTGAAGAAATTAAAGAGGAAAGAGAAACACGTGTTGTTAATAACGATAATTTAACATTTAATGATCAATCTGCAAACAACAATTTTAATCAATATTATAATATTCCAAACTCTATTGTAGAGAATCTTCAGGATTATATAAAGTTGCTAAAAGAACAAGTAGAAGCATTGAAAGAAGAGAATAAGAGATTTAAATCAAAATAACTATAGAGGACTATTAAAATGAATTATAAAAAGGGGAAACCGTAAGTTTCTGCTTTTATAATTTTATATATTCGAAAAGATAAAAAACAAAATCATGAATACAAGGAACCCATCTATCGGAGAAAAGTCCAAACTTTTAACAATTGAAGAAGATCATTTTCAAGATACCAAAGGTAAAGCCATAACTCCTTCAAAATTGCAAGAAACATTTGTTGCTTTCGCAAATTCTGATGGTGGTGAGATATGGTTAGGGGTGGAAGATAAAAATTTTAAAGGAGAAAGAATTGCAGGCTTCTCAAAAAAGGAAGACGCTAACAATATACTACACACACTACTCGAGCTAACAAGTCCTACTGTTGAAAATGTTGAAATTGAATTTATCAATTTTGACACAAAGGGATTTGTATTACGTATTGATATTCCTAAAAGCCCAAAAGTTCATTATTGCTCAAATGGAGACTGTTTTATCAGAATCAATGCAAGGAAAGAAAAAATCAAAGGAGAAAGAATAACTCAACTGGGATATGCAAAAGGAGCTTTTGTTTATGAAAAGCAACCTGTAGAAATAGCTGAGTTATCTGATTATGTAGGCTCTGATTTACTAAAAAGTTATATGAAAAGAGTCGGGTCAAATCTTCAAGAAGAACTTTTTTTAAGAAAACAAAGACTACTTACTAAAAAGGATACTGAATTGAACCCAAATGTTGCCTGTGTTTTAATGTTCGATGATGAGCCTCAAGCTACTTTAGACACTCGTTGCGCTATTAAAGTTTATCGTCTACTGACAAATGAAGCCGAATATAAGAGAGAACAACTTAAGACTGATCCTAAAACAATTAACGGTCCAATTGAAAATCAGATAGTAAATGCAATTAAAGAAGTTCATGATTTATTAAAGGATTCCACGGTAACTATTGATGGAGAACTTGAAAAATTAAATTACCCAAGTAAAGCAATTCATGAAATCTTAGTTAATGCGGTGGTCCATAGGGACTATAGTCTTAATGATGATATTCATGTAAAGATATTTGATAATAGAATAGAGATAATAAGTCCTGGAAAGCTACCCGGTTATATTACCACAGAGAATATTTATGAGGAACGTTTTTCAAGAAACCCCAACTTGGTTAGGCTTCTTCACAATTTACCAAATCCTCTGAATCATGATATTGGAGAAGGATTAGATACTGCTAGAAATGAAATGAAAAAGTATGGTCTTATCGAGCCTATAATTGAAGAAGTTGGTAACACAGTTAGAATAACAATTAAACATAAGAAGATAGCCTCGCTTGAAGATATTATTCTTCAACATTTAGGTTCTGACCCCTCTAAAACCATAACAAATAGAATAGTACGGGAAATTAGTGGAGAAGATGATGTAAATAAAGTAAAAAAAGCGTTTCAAAAATTGAGACATCTTGAAAAAATAGAAGCAGTAGATCCAAAAGCTTCAGCTTTTGATTTTTCCTATAAATTAAAATAGAAGCTCATCATAGCAATAGTCATCAGAGATTCAATTGGTTTTATACATCTATTTAAATTTACTAATTATTATCACCTTAGTTATCCCAAGCTCTCGTAAAAATTTGTAAGACTATTAACAATTAAATACAAAATAAAAGAGAGGCTTATCAGCCTCTCTTTTATTTTTATCCAAACTTCTTTTTCCTCAGCCAGAAGAACAATCCTCCGATAAGGCCGATAATAGCCAGTGGAGGCAATAAGTTCAGCCATTGCCAGTTGGTTTTCTCTTCGGTGATTCGGTGTCTGTCCAGAAGCCTTTCTTCGATGTTTCTGTTTCTTAATTCCATCAGATTGCTGTCATCCAACAGATAATCTAATGCATTTCTCAGGAACTGTTCGTTTCCGAACTGTTCATTGGTCAGTAAATCTACTCCCAGAGGAAGCGGTTTACCTTTGATCACTTTATTTCTTCCCACATCTCCGTCTGCAATTACAATCATTTTATTTTCCGGGCTTGATGCTTTGAATCCCGGGTAAGATTTTCGTTCAATTCTTGATGCATAGGCAGAGTTAAATTTCCCTTCCAGTGCTACAGCGAAGATCTTTGGAGTACTTGGCTTTTCCATTTGTCCAAGACTGTCTACGGTAGCAATTTCTTTTAAATCCACATAGTTGGGAACCTGCTTCAACAGCGTTCTTTCACTGGATTCGAAAAGAACTTTTGTTTTGATATTTTTTCTTCCTCCCAGGGTATCAATCGAAGTCGGGAATTCAAATTTTACAGGATTGATATTTTTGGTAACCGGATTGTTATTTTCAGCAATTCCGAGTGGATAATAAGGCCAAGGCAAGCTTGTATACTGAGGATTTCCACTCACCTCCCCTGTTACCAGCCTCAATAAAGCAAATTTTTTAAGATCCTTTACCAATGCAGGATTGATTCTCACTCCATAATTGAAAAAGAAATCTGTCATATTGATATCAACCGGGAAAGGCATTACTTTCTTAGACCTTGTCAAGGTATCCATTTCAGCATTTACCGCATCAATCATCCAAAGCGTCTTTCCGCCATTCATAATATATTGGTCAAGAATTACTTTTTCGTTATCTGTAAAAGCTTTTCTTGGTTTTGCAATAACCAATGCACTCATTTGCTTTAACAAAGGAACATCAGCTACACTCAGCTCGGTTTGATTTTTGGGAATAATAGGACCTGCATCATAGTTTTCCATGGCAAGATGCATGAACCCCTGAAATTCATCAGGACTCAGCTCATCATGATTCACCAGAATGCCTATTTTCTTTTTCTTATCTGTTGCAATATTTTTAATATTTGAAACGAGGCTATATTCCAATCCTTCGATCGATCTGGTCAGCTGCTGATCTGCATCAATACCTGCCTGCTGCACAACCAGAGGAATAGAAACCCCGTCATTTGCATATTTTATAACCGCATAAGGGAAAAGCGTAATTTGTGAGATTTTACCGTCTTTCACATCCGGAAGAATGGAAGGCTGCATCCCCATCGCCATCAAAGTATCCTGAGACATTTTGGTTTTAATAGGGTCTATAAATTTAAAATCAATCTTCGGATTAATCTTTCTGAACTCCTCCAGCATAAACTTCGTTTCGCTCTGAAGCTGCTTAAAGCTTGCCGGAAAGTCTCCTTCAAGGTAAACTTCAACGGTCAGTGGTTTTTTGACAGATTCCAATACTTTAACAGTATTATCGGAAAGGGTATATCTTTTTTCTTTTGTTAAGTCTAATCTAATTCCTGAATACACAAGAATAATAACCAAAGGAATAATGACAAATAAGAAAATTCCCAGTGGAGATTTAGCATTGATCTTCTTCATATTTCTACTTCTTTTTGTTAATAAAATGATTGGATAATACTAATGAAGCACCGATAACCAGAATAAAATAAGCAATATCTTTAGAATCGATAAGACCTCTTGTAAAGCCTAAGAAATGCTGATAGAACCCTATATTCTGAAGAATGAAATCTGCTCCCCCCAACAATTTGTAACTCGCCAGTTGCTCGATTCCAAAATACATGATAAAACACATGAAAACTCCCAGCAAATAAGCCATGATCTGATTTTGCGAAAGTGATGATGCTAAAATCCCAACACCTGCAAATGCAGCAATTAAAATAATAAGCCCGATATAACTTCCGAAAGTCATTCCAAGGTCAATATTTCCTGCCGGCACCCCCAGCACATAAACCGTGTAAAGGTAAATCAGTGATGGTATAAGGCACAACACACCCACAATCCATACCGAAAGAAATTTTCCTGTCACAAGATCTGAAATCTTCAGTGGTTGTGAGAAAAGCCAGTTTAATGTTCCTGTCTGTTGCTCTTCTGCAAAAGTTTTCATTGAAAGTGCCGGAATAATAAACATTAAGAGCCATGGAACCAATACAAAATAGCTTTGCAGAGATGCCATTCCGATCTCAAAAATATTAGAATCGTTGTCGAAAAAGAACAGGAATAGAGTTGTGATCAAACTGAAAGCGGCAATGATTATCCATGCGCTCCAGTTTCCAAAGTAACTCCAAAGTTCTTTCTTTAAAATTGCAATCATAGTTTTTTGTACAACGTAAAAAGGATGAATAGCTGAGGATATTCTCCTAATTCACAATTATTTGTTTTTTTTGTTTTTATTAACAAGTTTAACGGTCATCATAATCAGAAATACAAGAACGAAAAATCCTGCGATTAATTGCCACCAGTATTCAATTACCATTGATTTTAAAATCACCGTAAACACAACCAGAAACAAAATGAAAGTAGCAATCTCGTTTGCCTGTCTCAATTTGATATTGGCAATCGGTAAGATATTTCCATGTAAGTCCTTTAATTGAAGAACCTTCTTCCAGCACCAGTAATGGTAGGCAGCAAGTCCAATCAGGAATGTAAGTTTCAGATGGAACCAGCCCATTTTCATCAATCCGGGATTCAAAAAGATCATGACAATTCCGCATACAGCCATGATAACTCCTGCCGGAACGGTAATGATATTCCACAGCCTTCGTGCCATGAAGGTATATTGTTCTCTCAGAATTTTCTTCTTTTCTTCCGGAAATTCATCGGTATCTTTATAGTACACAAAAATTCTGACGAGATAAAAAATTCCCGCAAAGTAGCTTACCATAAAAATAATGTGCAGCGCTTTGATTATTGTATAAAGCATTCAGAAAAATTAACAGCAAAGATAAGCTTATTATGTAATTGTTAAAAATAATTTTCTTTTGATCAGGAAAACACAAGTAAAAATAGATTTATATACAAAAGATTTCGGCTCGGGGCAGCAAAGCTGCCCGAGCCGAAATCTATATTTTCATGATACTGACCACTTCAATATTAAGAGATCACGCCAAGCTCTTTTCCTACTTTTTCAAAAGCAGCTATTGCTTTGTCTAAATGTTCTTTTGTATGAGCAGCAGACAACTGCACTCTGATTCTTGCTTTTCCTTTAGGTACTACAGGATAGAAGAATCCAATGACATAAATTCCTTCATCCATTAGTTTTTCAGCCATTTTCTGAGAAAGCGGAGCATCATACAACATGACCGGAACAATCGCAGCATCTCCATCAGGGATATCAAAGCCTTTCGCTTTCATTTCTGTTCTGAAATAGTCTGCATTTTCCATTACTTTATCACGAAGTGAGGTATCGTCAGAGATCATATCCAATACCTTCAATGCAGCCCCAACAATTCCGGGAGCTAATGAATTGGAGAATAAATAAGGACGTGAACGTTGTCTCAACAGATCAATGATCTCTTTTTTACCGGAAGTAAATCCTCCCAAAGCACCACCCAAAGCTTTTCCTAATGTAGAAGTGATGATATCCACTCTACCCATTACTTCATTGGCCTCGTGTGTTCCACGACCTGTTTTCCCGATGAATCCTGTTGCGTGTGAATCATCCACCATCACCAAAGCATCATATTTATCAGCAAGGTCGCAAACGCCTTTCAGATCGGCGACGATACCGTCCATTGAAAAAACTCCGTCTGTTACAATAATTTTGAAACGGTGATTCTTTTCAGAAGCTGCAATCAACTGAGCTTCAAGATCTGCCATATTATTGTTTTTGTAACGATACCTTGCAGCCTTACAAAGACGTACTCCATCAATGATAGAAGCATGGTTCAATTCATCAGAAATAATTGCATCCTCTTCCGTAAATAAAGGTTCAAAAACTCCTCCGTTGGCATCAAAAGCTGCTGCATAGAGAATTGTGTCTTCAAGACCTAAGAAATCTGCAATTTTTTTCTCTAATTCCTTGTGAATATCCTGTGTTCCGCAGATAAAACGTACAGATGACATTCCGTATCCGTGCGATGCAATCATATCCTGAGAAGCTTTCATTACTTCCGGATTATTGGATAATCCAAGATAATTATTCGCACAAAAGTTTAAAAGCTTTCTTCCGTTCGCTTCAATTTCTGCACTCTGCTGAGAAGTGATGATTCTTTCTCTTTTGTAAAGTCCATCATTCTCAATATTTTGAAGTTCATTCTGTAAATGTTGCAGGTATTTTTCAGAGATCATTTTTAGTAATTTTTTAGATGTGCTAATTTACTAAAAAGGCAGTAAAATAAAACCTTTTATAGGCTTAATTCTAAAAATTTGATCTTCCGTTCAGTTTTAACATTATTAGTCTACAAATTTAGTAGGATAATATTTATATTTGTTTAAAATTTGAGAGCATGAGATTAGAGCCGGTACAAAAAGCAAAGGGAATGAGTTCAAAAACTTTCATCCACAATTATATGAAACCCAGGTTACCTGTTATTATTGAAGATTTTGTCAGCTCAGAAAGTCCTGCTTTTGAAAAATGGAATTATCAATACTTTAAAAAAATCGCAGGAGATGAAGTGGTTAACATTTACGGAAGTGAACTGGAATCAATAGACAGAGTGGCAAGTGATCCCATAGCCCAAACAACTTTTTCAAGCTATTTGGATGAAATCAGTTCCGCACCAACAGAGCACAGACTTTTTTTATTCAATTTACTTAACATTAAACCTGAACTAAAAAAAGATATCTCTTATAATGATCTTACCAACGGTAAAATTTTAAGATGGCTCCCTTTCATGTTTTTTGGCGGTGAGGGTTCAATCACCAGAAATCATATTGATATAGATATGTCACATGTTTTTATGACCCAGTTTCAGGGCATCAAAAGAGTTTGGCTTTTCCCATGGGAACAGTCTGATCTCATGTACAAACTCCCCTACAATTTCCATAGCTTACCCAATATAAAGAATCCTGATTATCGCGAATTCCCAGGCCTTCTTTATTTAAACGGCTACGAAGCGATATTACATCCCGGAGAAACCCTTTATATTCCCTCCGGATGGTGGCACTATATACAATATGAGACTGAAGGATACTCGGTTTCTGTACGCGCTCTCCCGACTGCTCTCATTGAAAAATGGCGAGGTTTTAAAAACCTGATCATTACAAAGAATTTTGATACGATGATGCGTCACCTGTTTAAGGAAAAATGGTTCCTATATAAAATAAAAATAGCCAAATCCCGGGGGACAAAAGCCGCCAAAAAGCAAAGAAGCTTTCAAATCTGAAAGCTTCCTTGTGTCTATATTTTATTTTTTGATAAATTTTATACTTTTCTCTTGAACTGTAAAGACATACGCTCCCGGTACAAGCTCTGAAATACCTATTGCCTTACCTGGCTGATAGATTTCTTGTCTTACCAGCTTCCCATCAATTGAATGAATGGAAAACGCTGCTGGTTTGCTTATTCCTTTAAGATACAATTCAGTTTTAGCAGGGTTAGGATACAACGCGAACTCATTTTTCTCTACAGAAGAAACACTTAATGTATTATCCTGTGTAACAGTAGAGTTTTTTTCCAGCATTTGATATTCATAGTTGAACTGAACACTGGCAATCGGGAAAGATACTGCTTCCACAAAGTTTTGATTGTTTGAATTGTTGTTTAAAACCAAATAGGCTGTTTGCCCTCCTGTTCCATTAACCTTTATAGGTAAAGGCATTTCAAAAAAGCTCACAGATGAATGACTTTGTGTTTGCGTAACATTCAATAGAATCTGATTTCCGGTTTGTTTCCATTTTATTTTATAAGTAGGCTGTCCCTGGCCGTAAATCCAGTCATTAAAAAATTCTGTAAAATCTTTTCCTGTAGACTGAAGTAATGAAGCGTTAAAATCAGATGTACGCACATAATTATATGCTAACGCAGGTCTTGCATGATAATCTTTGATAGCCTGATAGAAAATATCATCTCCTAAAATCCACTTCAGCATTCTTAGCACATATCCACCTTTCGCATAAGATAATCTACTGTCAAAAATTCTGTTCACACTGGTAAGACTGGCATCAGGAACATACGTACTTCCTCCTGTACTGCTAGTAATATAATCGATCTGACCTGATAAATAACTCATAAATTCAGGATTGCTCATGATCAGTTTTTCATAGGCTACATGTTCTCCAAAAGTGGCAAAACCTTCGTTCAGCCATATATCATTCCATGCCCCACAAGTAACCTTATCTCCAAACCATTGATGGGCAAGTTCGTGAGCTATAAGGGTCTTACTCCAACCTGCCATTGATGACATAGTCTGGTGTTCCATTCCACCCCCATTGATATATTCCATATGCCCATACTTTTCATTACGGAAAGGATAAGCTCCAAAATAATTTTCAAAAGTATTCATAATCTGCTTTGTCCATTGAATATTGGTTAAGCTCGCGTTATTATTGTTGGTCGATGGAAAAATATAGTTTACAAAAGGAAATGGAGGGTTTCCGATGGTATCGTTCAGCTTAACAAAATTGGTTATAGAAAGAGCTATCAGGTAGGCAGGTGTAGGATACATAGTTCTCCAAAATGTAAGTTTCTGTCCGTTTTGAATACTTTCAGACATCAACTTTCCGTTCGCAGCCACGCTATATTGCTGAGGTGTGGTGATTTTAAAATCAAATTTTTCAATTTTGTCATTCAGGCTTTGTTTTGTAGGAAACCAGTCTTGTGCCCCATAAGGCTCGTTCAAAGTAGAAATGATAGGTGTTCCTCCCTGGCTCCCCGCCAAAAAAGCACTATAGGTAGGAGATGGTACCCCTGAATACTTAATTGTTAATGAATCTAAGGTATTGGCCGGAATAGATGCCGGAAAATCAATCTTGATTTCTTTTGTAGCAAGCTGCTGAAAAGTAAGATTAGCTCCGTGGTATTGCACCTGTGACACCGTCAAAGTATTATTCATATCAAAATAAATACTTCCTATAGCCTGGTTGGGTTTAAAATGGGAAGTAACAGCTCCGGAAATACTATTGACTGCAGGATCTAAGGTGACATCCATTCTCTGATACTGCAAATCGTAATTGAGCGTATTGGCATTGATATTTCCGGCAGCCATTTTAGTGGCAAAGGATTTCATTTCCTTGTCTTTCAGCCCTTTCCTATCAATATTCAGTTCTGTTTTTTGTCCGTAAAACTGTTGGGAGATTAGGAATCCCAACATCAGAAGATAAAGTTTTTTCATACTAAAAAATTGTGATTCAAATATAAAAAAAAACCTTTTAATCGTTAATTAAAAGGCTCAAATAATATATAAAATAAAATTATTTTAAAGATTTAATGCAGGTTCAAGAATTTTTTCCATTCTTTTCTTTACCATATCTACTGATCCGGCATAATTATTTACCATTAAAGAAAAAACCAAAGTTTTTCCTGAATTGGTTTTAAGATAACCCGCTAATGTTTTTACTTTGTTTAAAGTTCCTGTTTTAGCAAAAACCTGTCCGTTTCCTTCTCCGTTAAACATTCTTTTCAACGTTCCAGATTGTCCGCCAACCGGAAGAGAGGTCAGATAAGACTTGTAGTATTTCTGATCCATTAAAGAAGTTAAAAACTTTACCTGAGAAATCGGAGTTACATTATTGCTTCTTGACAGGCCACTTCCATCCATATAATTCAAACCACTCATATCAAATCCCGCTTCTCTCAGGTGACCAGTTACCACTACCCTTCCTGATTCCGAAGTCATATCCCCCATTTTCTGAAACCCTACCGTTTTCAACAGGGCTTCTGCTAATGAGTTGTCACTATGCTGGTTGGTATAGTAGATAATATCACCTAGTGTCGGAGATTTATACGCTGAAATCATTTTTCTGCTCTCTGGTGAAGCGTCTGTCATTTTTGGACTTACTTTACCAGTAACCGAAATTCCGCTTTTCACCAATGTAGTTCTGAAAGAATTGGCCAGATAAGCAGGAGCATCAGGTAATTTTGTTGTTAAAACCCCTTCTCCTTCATACTTTTCTGCATATACCATCTGATGGGCATAAGGCGAAACATAGAAGAACTTTTTTTCCGGAGAGAAACTTGCTTTTTTTACAATCAGCTTTTCATTAGCCGGATTAATTCCCTGAGTTGTTCCGGCAGGCAGATAGTAATTATTGTTTTCCAGCCACACAACATTTTCCGGAAGCATTGTAATATTGCCTTTGAAAAGCGCTGTCTGAATGATAATATCACCATTTACCTTTCTGATTCCCTCACGTGAAAGACCACCAATGAAATCTGAAATAATATCTCTGTAAGACCATGCACCTGCTTTATTCGTTCCTAAAGACGGGTCGCCACTTCCTACAATATAAAGATTTCCATTTAAAGTTCCGTTTTCATCCACCGTTCCTGAATATTCCAGCTGGGTCATCCAACGGTAGTTTTCCCCCAGCAAATTCATCGCTGTTTCTGTAGTAAGCAACTTCGTAGTGGAAGCTGGTACCAATGGGGTACTTTCATTATACGAAGAGATTACTTTCTTCGTTTTCGGATCATACACTACGAATCCCCACGTTGCATTTTTCAGCACGGGATCCGCCATCATTGTGTTTACGTTAATGTCTACAAGTTCTTTAGCCGACAAAACAGCTCTCTCCGCTACTGCACTCACAGGAGAAGGGAGGTTTAAACTGTTTTTCTGATTGTCATAGTTTTGAGAATAAAGAACGGTAGAAACGGTAGATTGAGCCAGGAAAAGCCCTGAAGCCAACACCGCCGCACTTGAAATATATTTTCTGAATTTTACCATCTATCCTTTTTTAGTCTATGGTTTGACCTTATAAAAAATGATAAGTTAAATCATTCAGTACAACGGCCAAACACTTAATCAACGTCCAAAAGTAGAAATTATTGTGAGAAAACGGGTTATAGGTCTCTTATAAAAGAGTTTAAAATTTGTTAAACTTTGTTAAAAATCAACAAAAACATCCTTTTTAATGCTTTGATAAGCAGTGATTTCGTCAAATTCTTTCAAACTTATTAAAACCATATCCTTGAACTTCTCATAGTTCTTCCCACGAGGTAATTTAAGCATAATCTGAAACTGATATAAATTATTTAACCTTGCAATCTGAGCTCTTTCCGGTCCTAAAACACAATCTTCGGGCAGGTATTTTCTTAAGATAGAACCTAGGAATTGGGAAGCACGATCTACTTTATCCTCTTTTCTATGTTTCAACTCAATCATAATGAGCTTTGTAAAAGGTGGATAATGGAATTTCTGACGCTCTGTAAGGATATATTTATAAATTTTTGCGGGGTTATTCAACTTGATGAGTTGAAATACGGAATGCTCAGGATTATAGGTCTGAATGAGAATCCTTCCTTTTCCGGAAACCCTTCCGGCTCTACCGGAAACCTGTGTGATCAACTGGTAAGCTCTTTCTTCAGCTCTGAAATCCTGTACATATAATAAGGAATCAGCTTTTGGAATAGCCACCAGCTCAATATGATCAAAATCCAGTCCTTTAGAAATCATCTGTGTTCCTACTACAATGTCCGTTTCCCCTTCTTCAATCTTTTCGTACAGCTTTTCATAGGCAAATTTCTTACGCATAGAATCTACATCCATTCTGTCCACTTCATTTTCCGGAAATAATTTGGATACTTCCTCATGAATTTGCTCTACTCCCACCCCTCTTTCATTCAGGTTTTCAGAGTAACATTTCGGACATGTTTTTGGCTTCGAAGCCCTTTGTCCACAGTAGTGGCATTTCATTTCATTGGCAGCTTTGTGGTAGGTCATTACCACATCGCAATTGGAACAGTAATTGACATAGCCACAACTTTCACATTCTATTACATTGGAATACCCACGACGGTTGTGAAGAACAATGGCCTGATTTTTTTCGTCTACTGTTTTCTTAATCTCTTCTATGAGCCTTAGAGAAAAATTTCCTGAAACTTTTTTAGAATCCTGAGCTTCTTTAAAATTAATCAGTTCATATTCCGGCAAATTGACATCTCCGAATCTTTCGTTCAGGAAGACATACTTCATTTTATCCTTTCTGGCTCTGTAATAACTTTCCACAGAAGGCGTCGCAGATCCTAAAATCACACCTGCTTCATAAAAGCCCCCAAGGACCAAAGCGGCATCTTTAGCGTTAAAGTAAGGAGTCACCTCTTTTGGTCTGTATGCAGAATCATGTTCTTCATCTACTACAATTAATCCTAAGTTCTGATATGGTAAAAACAATGCATTTCTCGTTCCGATAAGGATCCGGATATCGTTTTGCTTTATTCTTCTCCATACTTCTACCCGTTCAAAGTCGGTCAGTTTTTGATGATAGAAACCGAGCTGTCTGCCATATTTTTTTTCTAATCGTTGGGTAATCTGTTTGGTGAGAGAAATCTCAGGAAGTAAAAACAGAACATTCTTTCCTCCTTTAATACATTCTTCAATTTTTTCTAAATAAATATGAGTTTTCCCGGAGGAAGTTACCCCGTGGAGTAAGACATTTTTCCCTTCTTTAAAAGCTTCATCAATCTCAGATTTGGCTATCTTTTGTTGCCCGGAAAGCTCTTCGAGCTCTTCTATTTCTCCTTCATAACTTTCAATCCTGTCTTTTTGCATATAATATTCCTCAGCAAGACCTTTATCTGCCAATGCTTTGAAATGAGAACTTCCGAAATAACCGTCTTCAAACAGGTCAGATTTTTTAATATGACCTTCGGGATCTTCAGTTTGCTTCTCCAGGATAAAAAGAAACAGATCCTTTTGTTTCGGAGCTTTATTAAGTTTTAACAGGATTTCGGTAAGATTTTGATTTCCCAGAACATCACTGTTGATTCTGACATATGCTACTTCTTTAGCTTTGTATTTTTCAGCAATTTTCTCATCAATTTCAATATACTGAAGATCTATCAGTGAATTGATTGTTTTGATGATATCTTTTTTAGGAATAAAGGCTTCAATATCGGTCAGATTAATTAATTGTCGCACTTCCAGAGCCTGAATAAGATACATTTCATTCACATCCAGGTTTTCAAAATCAACCGTTACTCCCGGCTTTAATTTTAAATACGTTTCACTTTCCAGTTTTAAAGAGGATGGAAACGCAAAACGGTAAATCTCTCCCAGACTCCCTAAATAATATCCTGAAAGCCAATTCCAGAAACTGATCTGTTCTTCAGGAAGAATCGGATTCTCGTCCAAAAGGCTGATTACCTCCTTGGCTACAAAATTTTCAGGTGCATTATCATGAAGTTCAAAAACGATTCCTGTATAAATCTTTTTGCCACCAAAAGGAACTAAAACACGCATACCTACTTGTATTTCGGGTATCAGCTCTTCGGGAACTTTATAGGTGAAAGATCCTTTTAAATTCAGTGGTAAAACAATTTGGGCGTACTGCAAGGGAAATATTTAAAGTGTAAAATTAAATGTTTCTTTAGAAAACTCCAATTTTTTATTAATGATTACGCTCTTTTTGCTCTATCTTTATTATCTATTTTATTCATGGAAAATTACATATTATTATTTCTGATAGGACTTATTGCCGGAGCGCTTAATGCAGCAGCAGGTGGAGGATCATTCATTACTTTTCCCGCTTTTATTTATGTGGGAATTCCCCCGATTCAGGCTAATGCTTCAAGTACCGTAGCATTGTTTCCCGGAAGTTTGGCCAGTGCCTGGAAATTCAAAGAATATATACAACCATTTCCTACTATTTCAATAATTGCAATGCTCATCCTTACCCTATTAGGTGGATGTACAGGAGGTTTATTGCTTTTATATACTCCATCAGCTGGTTTCAGCCTCGTCGTTCCATGGTTACTGTTAGTAGGCTCACTGGCATTTGCATTCGGAAAGCAAACCGGTAGCTGGCTGAGAAAAAAAATCCGGATTGGCCCGGGAATCGTTCTGGGAGCACAGTTCCTTCTAGGGGTATATGGCGGATACTTTGGGGGAGCTGTAGGAATTATGATGATGGCCGTGTGGTCGCTATTCGGACTATCAGATATTAAAGTCATCAATGCCAATAAAACGCTTTTTACAGGGATAGCTAATGCTGCTGCAGTTATTTTATTTATTTCAGCAGGTAAAGTATACTGGCCGGAAACCACTACCATGATGGCAGCCACAATTTTGGGAGGATATTTTGGTGCTCATTTTACAAAAAAAATAGATCCGGTACAATTACGAACCGGAATTATATTTTTTAATTTTCTGATCACCACTGTTTTTTTTATCAAAACATATTTTTAGCTTCATCCTTATCAGAAAATTATATCTAATATTTCATACCAAAGAGCAGTCGTCAAAAAACCGATAATAATACTGACTCCAATGATTAGGTTTGTTAGTTTTGTATTCAATCTGAACTGCTCTGCAATAATACTGGAGGTCACCAAAGTAGGCATTGCCGCTTCAAAGATGGTAATCTTAGCAATATCACCTTTTATTCCAGATAATAACGCTAACCCCAAAACGATTGCCGGAGCCAGAATCAATTTATAAAACATCGAAGCGGACATTTGTGGGATCAGTTTTTTCCAGCCGTTAAACTTCAATTGTAACCCTACTGAAAATAACGCTAAAGGACTTACGGTTGCCGCTAACTTATCGAAAAATGGTTCTGCAGCCGTAAAATCTATGAATTGTGATAATATCAAAGCAGAAACACAACCAATCAGTGGAGGAAATGTAACCAATCGCTTTAAAATAAATAGAGCGCTTACTTTCCCTGACTTGCTTCCTCCTTTTACCGCAGCAATAATTCCTAATGTTGAGAGGGCAAAAAACATGGTCTGGTCACAGATAATCGCAATACTCAAAAGGCCTTCTCCGTAGAAAGCACTGATTAAAGGAAAACCGATAAAAGAAGTATTGCTGTATCCGCTTGCCAATTCCAAAGTACTCCTTGATCTCCTTGAATATCCTTTAGTTTTACTGTAAAACATCACATAAAAGAAACAAAAGACTGAGACCAGAAAAGTAGCTACGATCGGAAAGAGCATTTCTGTTGTCCAATGTACTTTTGGCAGATACTTAAATGATACTGCGGGTAGAGCAAGGTAAAGAATCCAGGTATTGATCCCTTTATGGGCATCGGGATGGATAGATTTTGTTGCTTTGAATACCATTCCTGCAATAATGCATACCACAATCAAAACAAAATTCACCATAATTGTAACGAAATATGATGCAAATTTACGGCTGATTTTTGAGTTGGAAGGGTAAAATTTATCTTTTTTTGAGTTTAATTTCTATATGCCTCTTCATGATTTGATTCTAATTTCTCAGCTCATTGAACTAATAAGATTTAAAATTTATTCACATCCATTTCTATTATTTCAAATTTCACAACTATCATTTTTATGATAATAAACTATATTTTAAATAATTTTTATAATATAAATATATAACAGAAATTTGTATCATTAATTAATAGCAACAGATCATTTAAAATAAAATACATCTGTAAAATTATAGAACAACATCAATTACATTATTTTTTTAATACATAAATTTCAAACTATGAATATTAATATTTTTAAAGAAGCCAACATAGGTCCACTGAACCTTAAAAACAGAATCGCAATGGCTCCTATGACCAGAGCAAGAAATGAAGACGGAATTCCAAAAGCTTTTAATGCTGAGTATTATGCTCAACGTTCTGATACAGGACTTATTATTACAGAAGGAACCGCCATTTCCTCAACCTCAAAAGGGGTACTTCACATTCCCGGTTTATATACCGATGAGCAGGTAGAAGGATGGAAACTGGTTACAGAAGCCGTTCACCAGAAAGGAAGTAAGATTTTCACTCAATTATGGCACGTAGGACGAGTTTCTCACGTTACCAATCAGCCGGGTGGGAAGGCTCCCGTATCGTCTTCAGACATTCAGGCAGGAGAAACCCACGCCTGGGGATATGATGAAAATGGAAAAGAAGGTTTTGTCATCAACTCTAAACCAAGAGCATTAGAAACTGAAGAAGTAAAAAAAATTGTTCAGGATTTTACCTTAGCAGCTGTAAATGCCATCAAGGCTGGTTTTGACGGAATTGAGCTTCACGGAGCGAATGGTTATCTTATTGAACAATTCCTGAACCCATTTGTTAATAACCGTTTGGACGAATACGGCGGAAGCATCGAAAACCGTTCCCGTTTTTTACTGGAAATTGTGGATTCTGTTATTGCAGCGATCGGTGCCGATAAAGTGGCTATCCGTTTAACACCATACGGAGGCTTGTATGAGATGCCTTATTATGAAGAGATAGAAGACACTTATGAATATCTGGCAAAGGAACTTTCCAAAAGAAATATTGTCTACGTCCACATTATGGATCAGAAATCAAGAGGAAGTTTTGCATTGCCTGAAGACTTTATGAAACGATTCCGTACCTGGTACAACGGTGTCATCATTCTTGCCGGCGGAATGGACAGAGAAAAATCTGAAAAAATGATCAATGAAGGGATCATTGATATTGCCGCTTTTGGTGAAGCATTTATCTCAAACCCGGATCTGGTCAGTCGTTTAGAGAACAACTGGCCTCTAACACCCCCAAGAAGAGAACTTCATTACGGACTAACGATGGAAGGGTATCTTGACTGGGAAACTTATCGTGTAACACAATCCAATTAACATTCAAATAATTAAAAAATGGAAACAAATATAAATGCTTAACAAGGAGCAAATTCACAAACAGCAGCTAATCATTTAGAAATATTAAATCAAATATCATCTAAAACGGCTGTCGGAAGTTTTCCTCTTGCTCAGTTTTTGAACGCACCGGGAAACGAAAAGGTAAAAAACTTACCGGATACTGGAATATTCAGATTGATCTGAGAAATGTGGGAGGTATTGTATCCGATGTACCGGTTGTGGTAGATGGAAACCTTATTACAAGCAGACACCCGATTGATCTGGCTGATTTTTCAAAAGCCGTAGAAAACTGGCTGATTGAAAACTAAGATATGAAAACAATTGTTTAAATTTTCTCCTTACTATCGAAGAAAGCTACCTGTGAAGGTAGCTTTTTTTTATTATGAATGATCTCTAGTTCTCCAGTACATCCCAAAGACTCATTCCCTCAACTTTTTCCAATGGTTGGGAAAGAGTGATTCTTTTCGATGTTTTAGGGAGCATATCAAAAAAATTATCACTAAAATTCGTATCTCCTTTAAGATAAACATCTTTTGCCAGAACATCCGTTGAGACCTCAATTTCAGTTGGAGATATTTTCTTTATGTAGAGGGTTGGTTTCGAAAGTTTTAAATCTTTTGGTTTCTTAAAAAAGTAGAGCTTTTCAGTTTTAAATGTATCATTTCCAACATAAATTTTCAAAGCAGTCGAAGATAAATCAAACGAAGAAAAGTTTTCTTTCTTTATTTCGAGATGTTTCTCAGCTGAATTAGCTGATAAATGATCGGTTGCACCCGCTGCCCAAAGAACTTTTCCTTTAAAATCAATCAGTTCTACTTTTGAAGTAATTTTTGCATCCTGAAGTAAATCATTGATAAAGTAAATATCATATGAATCTTTATTTTCAGAAACAGAAATTAACATCGGTTCAAAACTTCTTTTTGTCTGATAATGGAATGCTTTCCAATTGCCAAGATAATCTATGGATGACCACGAAACTACCGGCCAGCAATCATTCAGCTGCCAATACAAAGTTCCCATGTTATAAGGTCTTGCACGACGGTGAGCTTCAATAGCGATCTCCATTCCTCTTGCCTGTAGCAGCTGAGAAACATAATTATACTTCACAAAATCAGTCGGTACTTTATAATCGCGTTTCATATATTCATTGATAATTTCCCATCCCCGGCCATGCTTTTCGTGAGCTTTAATGACAGGGTTCTGCAAACTCAAATCCGGAATCGCAGAAAACATTGATTTTGTAGTTTCTAATGAAGGCATTCCCTGGAAACCATACTCAGACATGAAACGACCTACCTTTTCATTGTAAATTTCAAAAGGCTGTTCACCCCACCAGACCCCCCAGTAATGAGAATCTCCTTCTGTAAGGCTTTCTTTATGCCCCCAACCGATGGATGGCGAACTTGGCCAGTAGATATTTTTATCAACAGTCAGGTTTTCTTTTAAAGCATTGGGAATAACTTCATGGAAAAGTTTTTTATAGTCTTTCCACACTTGTATTGAATCATTTTTCGAATATTTAAATTGCTTCTGATATCCCCAGTTGACAATCGCTTCATCTATTTCGTTATTTCCACACCACAATGCTATTGAGGGATGATTCTGAAGTCTGCTGACCTGATCCTTTACTTCTTCTTTTACATTAGCAAGAAATTCTTCGTCTGCCGGATAAAAACTTCCTGCAAACATAAAATCCTGCCAAACAAGAATTCCATTTTCATCACAAGCCTTGTAGAATTCATCATTCTCATAGATACCACCACCCCAGATACGAATCATGTTCATATGCGCTTCCTTCGAATCTTTAATTAACTTCTGATATTTTTCTTTGGTGATTCTGGGTGAAAAACTATCTGCCGGAATCCAGTTTGTTCCTTTGATATATAATGGATTTCCGTTGACTTTAAAATAAAAAGATTTTCCTCTTTCATCTTTATCCTGAACCAATTCTATCGTTCTCAACCCAATTTTCATCGTTTCGTCAGAAAGACTTGTAGATTTTTGCTTGAGGGAAACTTTTATATCATACAAATAGGCTTCTCCCCAACCGTTGGGTTGCCAACGTTTTGGATTTTGAATATGAAAAGGAATATTGATCAGATTCTGTCCCTTTTTCAATGGAACAACATCAACAGTGTTATTCACCGCTATTGTGTATTTCCCTTTCTTATCCGCAAATATGGAAGCATGGACCGCCAATTCAGCATTTTTATCCGATAATTTTTTCTGCTCGATTTTTATATTTTCAATTCTGGCATTGTTCCAGAATTCAAGTTTTATATCTTTCCAGATACCGGCAGTTACCAGTCTTGGTCCCCAATCCCATCCGAACTGATATTGTGCTTTTCTCACAAAACTTCTTGGGGATTCCGGCATCGTGAAAGGAACTTTTTTAGCCAGTTCTTTTCCTGTATTAAAAGCTGACTTAAATTTAATTTGTAATAAATTCTCTCCTGATTTCAGATCCTGTTTCACCGGAATCTGCCATTTCCTGAACATATTATCCGTTTTCTTCAGCAATTTTCCATTAAGAAAAATCTCTGAAAACGTATCCAATCCATTAAATACCAGATCAATATTATCATTCATTACTTCTTTTGAAGAGATATTAAAGGTCGTCTGGTAGTCCCAGTCTTCATTTTCTATCCATTGTACCTTTTTTTCATTTTCATCTTTGAAAGGATCCTGAATAATCTTATTATTCATCAGGTCCTGATGAACTGTCCCAGGGACCTGTGCGGGCAGCCAGTTTTTATCTTTTGAATTTTTGAATTGCCACTTTTCAGAAGATAAGCTCCTCTCTGAAAGTTGTGCAAAAATGAAGCTTTGAATGAAAAGGCAAATAAAAAGGATAGGTTTATTCATCAATAAGTTTGTTTATAATTCTATGTATTCCATGTTTGATAAGCTCGTTATTAAAATTAATAAGCAGGCTTAATTTTTTATAAACGCAAAGTTCTTATTTTGTTTGTGTATTATTTATAAGGAGCTAAGAGTTAATCAGTTTTCAATTGATTGGATGAAGCGTAGGTATTATTCAATCACTTCATCAGCGGCTTGTCGCTTCCTTTGCTCACTTTACTGTTATGAATTCTATTATTAAAAACTTTGCGTTTAAAATTATTATAACATATCATTAGCAACACCTGTTTCATTTCTTTCGTCCCCCGGAATGACAAGCTGATTATTTTATTTATTCTTCAATGCAACAACTTCATCCGCATTGGCAAAAGCTCCTCCATCGGTAATCGCCGAGGAATGAAAATAACCGGCTTTTGTCAGTTCTCTGATTTCTGTAATATTAGAAGAACGCAGTCCACCTCCTACTAAGATCTCAATTCTCCCATTGGATAGCTCAACCAGTTTTTTCAGATTTTCCTTACCTTCAGAGACATTAGGTTTTTGTCCGGAAGTAAGAATCGTTTTAAAACCGCATTCAATTACCTTTTCTAAAGTATTTTCAAGACCTGATGCGCGGTCAAAAGCGCGATGAAATGTACATGGAAGCGGCCTTGCCAGCTCTACCAATATTTGGTTCTGTTCTCTGTTCACCTCATCATTTTCATCTAAAATTCCAAAGACAAAACCATCAACGTTTAACGATTTCAAACGATTCAATTCTTCTTTCATTTGTTCAAATTCTGCATCTGAATAGGTGAAATTTCCTCCTCGTGGACGAATCATTACAAAAATCGGAATGTTGATTTTATCACGAAGTTCTTTGGTAATTTCAAAATCAGGAGTTGTTCCTCCTTCACTTAACCCGTCGCATAATTCTATTCTGTCTGCTCCGTTTTCGAAAGCAATCAAGGCTGATTTCGGATTAAAGCATGCTATTTCTATTTTTGACATCTTCTATACCAATTATTTAATTCAACTTAGGTTCTTTTTGCCATACATCTGCAATCAGAAAGGCATTGTGATCTTTTATAACACTTACTGTAATCGGGTATTCGGCATTCAGTTTCTTATCTGAGAGGACTACATCAAATAAAAAATCATGCTGACCCTCTGCCAATATTTTGCAGCTTGAAATTTTAATATCATCCCAATCCTGCCCGGTTATTAAAAATCCATACCCTACTCCTGCTTTCTGAACATCAAATTTCTTTCGCCATTTATCCTGAAATTCTTTCGTGGTAAGACTACCATCAATATCCATATCAACATTTGTGGCATCAGTTTTATAATCGAAATAATCCAGGGTTGTCATTTTTTGCATGATTTTCTCCTGGGCAACAAGATCTGCTTTAAAATAATCTTCGATGTTTTTCTGTAACCATTTTTTGGCATCTTCAGCCTCACTGGTGTGACGTTTTGTTTCCTGAATCACTTCTTCTTTTACCTGAAGTTCATTTTGTGCCACAGCCTCTTTTTTTTCTTGCTTGCATGCAATAATTAAAAACAAGGAAACGATAATCGTTCTTTTCATATTTTATTTGAAGTAAATTTTGACTGAAACCAAATTGGTGATATAAATTCAATCGCTAAAGCCAGTTTCTATTGAATCCTAATATTTTTACTAAAAGCAAAAATTATTTCAAAGCAAACTCAGGCGTTTCAAGACGGTTCCCTTTTTGGTCATACACCGCATAATTAAACCCATCCTGAATACAGTAGGAACCATATTCACCTTTTTTGTTAATAGCAATAAAGCCTACCTGAATATCTTTAAGGTTTTTATTTCTTCTCTGATTAATTTTTACGATTCTTTCTACTGCTTCTTTACAAGCTTCCTGAGGGTTTCTGCCTTGCCTCATCAATTCTACCACCAGATGGGTACCTACGGTTCTGATCACTTCTTCACCATGTCCGGTTGCGGTTGCAGCACCTACTTCATTATCAACAAAAAGACCTGCACCAATAATCGGGGAATCTCCCACCCTACCATGCATTTTGAACGCCATACCACTTGTTGTACATGCACCGGACAGATTTCCCTGGGCATCCAAAGCAATCATTCCTATGGTATCATGATTTTCTATATTGGCAATGGGTTTATATTGACTTGTTTTCAACCATTCTTTCCATTCTTTTTCTGATTCGGAAGTAAGAAGGTTCTCTTTTTTAAAACCTTGTGAAAGGGCAAACTGCAGAGCACCATCTCCTACAAGCATTACATGAGGTGTTTTTTCCATGACAGCTCTTGCCACAGAGATTGGATTTTTAACATGTTCAAGGCAAGCTACGGAACCAATATTATAATTATCATCCATGATACAGGCATCCAGGGTAACTCTTCCATCTCTGTCCGGACGGCCACCATACCCAACACTTCTTTCTTTGGGATCTAATTCTACAAGTCGAACTCCCTTTTCAACGGCATCTAATGCTTTACCTCCTTTTCCGAGAATAGTCCAGGCTTCCTCATTGGCTTTGAGCCCGAAGTTCCATGTAGACAGAACAATCGGTTTGTTTATGGCTTTATGATTTTCAGGTAATTCTTTAGCCATTAAGTCTAAAGGATTTACTGCCAGTGCTGCTGTTGCGATCCCCAGCTTTTTGATAAAACTTCTTCGGTTATTGTTCATTGTATCTTGAGATTATATAATACCTAGCAAATATCTAAAAAAATAATGAAATCCTCAATACTCCTCCACTAAGGCTTATTTAATTTTTTATTTATCTTTACGGTGTAATGGATACGTTTAAAATTTTCAGGAACATTGCTTTCTTTCAGGAATTATCTGATGAAGAAATTAATAGGCTTGTCAATATCAGTACCCCAAGACTTCTTTGCAAAAAAGAAAAACTGGCAGAACCCGGTCAGTCTTTTAATCATTTATTCATTATGTCGAATGGATTACTGAGATTTTTCTTTGATGATGAAAACGGAACCGAAACGAATCTTTTTTTGCCTTCAGAAAAAGAATCCGCTATTATGGAAAGCCCGGAATCATACTCCGGTGAAACGGAAAGAAAGTACACTATAGAAGCAGTTATTGAAAGCCAGATATTTCTGTTCAACAAAAATGAATTTGAGGACCTGGCGTTCCAGTACAGGAACATTTATAATGTATACCTCAAGTCTTTGAAAATGATTATTACTATAGCAAAGACACGCATAGAACAGTTTTGCTCGACCTCTCCGCATTCCCGGTACGAAGAGTTTCTGGAAACAAGACCATTCACTTCGCAAAACGCCAACAGAAAATACATCGCTAATTTTCTGGGTATTACTCCCAACTCCCTTTCCCGGATGACTGCACGCATTCATAAAAAAAGGAACGAAAGAAAAAAATAACTTAGGAATACTTTTTCTCACTTTGTTCAGCTTAATTTTGCTTAATCAAAATACTGTTATCCAAACAAGTAAGCAAAATGAAAAAAAATATCACCCATAAAAAATATCTTATTGAATAATCTTTAATCTTACCTGAGATTCAAAGTGACCGGCCGGATATGCATTAATGGTAGGGTTACAACCTTGTTTTACACCTAAGTTCATTATAACCTTATACAATTATTTATGCAAAGAATATCCTTACTTCTTTGCCTGTTATTATCATGCAATTTTGTGCAGGCATCAACAGGCAACATGGAAGACAATATAGCGAATGCCGCTTCATGGCTGATTCTGATTATTTTACCCATTGCGGGAATTTACCTTTTCTGGAAAGTTCATATTTATCCTGAAAAAGTAGCTGAAAAGAAGAATCACCCTCAATTGAAAGCCATAAAAAGTATGTGCCTCCTTTCCCTTGTTTTCGGAGGACTTCTATGGCCGGTTGCTTTAATCTGGGCCAACTACGATTATGAAGATCAAAAAAATAAAAAAGACCTTACTGAAAAAGAACCCGAAATAGAAAATTAACACATATGCTGGAATTACTTATCGCAATATATGCCGGAATTTGCTGGCTTCTTATCAAAAAATTAAAACTTATTCCCTGGACATTTACTACTCAGATCGTTGTTTATTCTCTCCCTATCTTTGGTTCTATCGCATTAATACTAAGCCTGAATTACTATTGCCCTATTACTTCCGATGTTAAAGTTGGGAATAGAAGCGTAGATATTACGACTCAGGTTTTGGGAAAGGTAAAAAAAGTATACGTAAGCACCAATCAGGAGATAAAAAAAGGAGACACTCTGTTTGTACTAGACCGGGAGCCTTATCAACAGGAAATTAAATCTTTGGAAGCTAAACTCAGCAATATGAAATCTACTGTGAATTCTTATCATACAGATATCTCTGCTTCCCAAAAAAACATTGCAGGGTTACAGTCACAGCTGGATTTGGCCAATAAAAGAGTTATCCAATATCAGGAATTGGTTGAAGCCGGAGCGGCCAACAAATTTGATCTGGAACAAGCTGTAACGAATGTACGTGATCTTCAATCCCGCATTAGTGCTGCTCAATCACAACAACAGTCTTTAGAAACCAAGTCTAATTCCTCCTATGGTGGGGAAAATGCTTCGGTATCTGAGATACAGGCAAAACTGGACCAGGCAAAGTGGAACCTTTCCCAAACTGTTGTTTTAGCTCCTACAGACGGAATTATCCCTAATGTTCAGCTGAATGAAGGTGCTATTATGGCTCCTTTCAAATCTGCCTTTGTTTTGATTCAAAAACAACAATCTGTTATTGGATTTTTTGCTCAGAACGAATTGGAAACAGTAAAAAGAGGAGATGAAGTGGAGCTCGCTCTTAAAACAGAACCCGGAAAAGTGGTTAAAGCCAGATTAGAATATGTTATTGATGCTACCAGTCAGGGAATTATGAATAATGCAGGAGGAATGTTGGGTGGAAACGGATCTGTAGCCGGGCTTCCCGATACTGCAAGACAATTACCGGAGACTGATGGAAAGCTTATTGCCAAGTTTGTACTGGAAGATCACCAGAGGCAACTTACTGTAGGAGCAAGAGGAACGGCTGTCATTTACTCGGATCATATTAAGCCTCTACATCTTATCCGAAAAGTAATGGTTCGTATCAACAGTAAAATCAACTTCCTGATCCCTAAACTTCACTAAGATGTATAAAACATTAATAACACTGGCAGTACTTTCCATAAGTGTAAGTTCCTGTATTGGGTATAAAGAACCTACGAAAGAGAATCTGCAAGAATTAAAAGCGAGCAGTACAGTATCTTCGCATGTTACCATCCCGGATGAATGGATATTTGACAGAAATGCAAATGCCAGATCATTGTCTTATGACTGGGTTACGGATCTTAAAACACCTCAATTAGACTCATTGATTCATGAGGGAATGGTATACAATTCAGATATCATTATAGCAAGAGAAAAGCTTAGCCAGATTGAATTAGCGATGGAAATTGCGGGAAGTAATCTTTATCCGAGCATCAGCGCTGTTGCTAGTACATCTAATAATCTGGTGAGTGACAGCCAAATCCGGCGTCTTGCTTTAAAAGCCAATTGGGAAATAGATCTCTTGGGCAAAAACAAGTCAGGACAAATGGCTGCTACCAGCGATTATTTTTCGACTCAACACCAAAACACTCTGCTTCATCAGTCTATTGCCGCCATGATTGCAAAAGCATATTACCTGAATATTGCCGGGAATATTCAGGAGAAGAAAATTGAAAACTATATTCAGAAAACAAAAGATCTGGAAAAACTATATATCATCCAGAAAAAAGTTGGAACCGCAAGCGCCATAGATGTATCTAATATTTCTGCAGAGATTATTTCTCTGGAAGGATATCTGGAAAAGATTAAAAATGCCAATATTCAATCCAGGAGGTCTCTTGAACTGCTTGTTGGGAAGTATCCTGAAGGAAAATTAGCTACCCAGAATTTTTTCAATGATATTAAAAATGATATTCCTCAGTCTTTCCCATTACAGCTTTTAGAAAGCAGATCAGACATACAAGCGTATCATTTCCAAATAGAAAAGGCGTTTTATGAGGTACAACAGGCCAATGCCGCAAGACTTCCTTCGCTGAGCATCAGCTCTTCTCTGGGAACAGCCCACAGTAACGTGGAGGCTATCAACTCTATATTTTCCAATCCCATGCTTCGAATAGGTGGCGGACTGGTTTCTCCTTTATTCAATAACGGAAAATTAAAAAAAAATGTAGAAATAAAAAATTCACAGCAAAAACAGATTATTGAAGAATACTCAAAAGCTGTTCTTAATGCATTGAATGAAGTAGAATCATCATCTGCTAATTTACACTCTGTTGAGCGACAACTTATTTATAATCATAAAGCTACAGATGAGCTCAAAAATACTATCAACCTTACTCAAAAACAAGTCAAAGTAGGTACGAGTAACAGTTTTATTTTAATTCGAAAGCAGAGAGATCTTCTTAAACACGAAATGAACCTCATCAACCTGGAACTTCAGGACAGAATGGAACGTATCAATCTTTATATGGCTTTAGGAGCACAAAACTTCATTTTTTCATAATTTTATACAAAAGACTGCAGATCATTTCTACAGTCTTTTATCATAATATCTGAATCTTTAATGAGGTAATTGGTTCCGAAAGTATCCATATACCCATGTTCCGGCAACAGCGCTCAAAAGACTAACAGATACTGCCAGAGCACCTGTACCAATCTGTGCAAAAAGGGGCCCGGGGCAAGCCCCTGTCATGGCCCAGCCAAAGCCAAAAATCAATCCGCCATAGATTTGACCTTTATTAAATTTTTTAGAATTCAGAGTGACAGGGTCACCATTCATGGTTTTGATCTTAAATTTTTTAATCAGAAATACGGAGATCATACCTACCAACACAGCACTTCCGATGATTCCGTACATATGAAAAGACTGTAAACGAAACATTTCCTGTATTCTGAACCAGCTGATGACCTCTGCTTTCACGAATATCATTCCGAATATAACCCCTAGCGCGAGATACTTCAGGTTATGATACCATTTACTCTGCATCTTATGGTTAGTTGTTACAACCTCGTTCTGATGGCTGGGATTTTTTCTCTTTTCTTTTATCATTAATTTACTTCTGCTAAAATTATACTTACAGAGAAAGAATAACAGGTAAAACAAAGTTGGCCATTAAAAATCCTCCTATCATAAAACAAATAGTAGCTACCAGAGACTGCCATTGCCAGTTGGAAAGTCCCATAATGGCATGCCCGCTGGTACATCCTCCCGCATACCGTGTTCCAAAACCCACCAAAAATCCACCTACAACCATTATAATAAATCCTCTCAAACCCAACAAACTTTCAAAACTCATCAACTGCACTGGAACCTGATTGGTATACTCTGTAATTCCATATCCTGCCAATTCAGTTTTTAAATGGGGATTAACAGTAATTTCAGAAGGGTTTACCATAAAATTGGCTGTAATTATTCCACCGATTAAAATTCCTAAGACAAAAAATAAATTCCAGGATTCTTTTTTCCAGTTATATTTAAAAAAATCAATATTGGCAGGCAGACAGGCAGCGCAGGCATGCCTTAAGGTCGAACTTATTCCAAAGGGTTTATTTCCCATGAGCAGCAAAGCAGGAACTGTAAGTCCGATTAACGGACCTGCAATATACCAGGGCCAGGGCTCTTTTATACTCTCTAACATATTCAATTATTCATAGGTTAATCTGAAACAAAATTAATGATACTTTATACTCTTTCTTGTTTTTTGAGATCAGGTATTATCTTTAAATCCCTTGTATACATCTGTCTTATTTTCATTGTCCTTATTTTTGATTCTATTCTTTATGACAAATTTGATACTTTTCCTCAACTGCTACTGCTACTTTTGTTACACAAGGTCTGTAGATTATTTTTTATTTGAAAATGACAACATCTTTCATATCGTTAGAAATATTTTAGTTTAATTTAATTTCCTCTGTAACGTCCAGATCTATCTATCTGACATATTGAACATTGAACTTACTATTATGAATAAAATATTATTTATTTTCAGCGGTGTTCTGTTAACTTTATTTTCGTGCGATAGAAAGTCAGAAAAAGATGTTGTACTTAATTTTTATAAAAAGGGAAAATTTAATGGCACTGTTCTTATTGTTAAAGAGGGAAAAGTAATGTGTGATACTGCATTAGGATATAAAAACCTGGAGGAAAAAATTCCGTTAACAAAAGAAACACCCTTCTGCATTGCTTCAATTACCAAACCTTTTACTGCTGTAGGAATTATGTTGCTGCAACAGGAAAATCTGTTGTCATATGATGATAAAGCAAGCCACTATATCTCCGACCTTCCCGCGTATGCCCAAAATGTAAGTATCCGGCAACTCCTTAATCATACTTCCGGACTGGCGGATTACGAGAAGGTATTAACTACGAATCATAAGATTACCAATGAAGATGTCCTGGATTTTCTGAAAAAACAATCCGGGTTAAGATTTCCTTCAGGAAGTCAATTCGAATATAGCAACAGTGGATATATTGTATTAGGACAAATTATTGAAACGTTATCGGGACAATCATATAGTCAATTTATGCAAAGCAGAATATTTATTCCTTTAAAAATGCAACATTCATTTGTATATGATGCAAACATAATTCCACCTTCAGACAGAGCTAAAGCATATGATGCAAAGAAAAGACCTGATGATTATAACCTGCTGACCACAGGAGATGGCAGCATCTATTCTACCCCAGGGGATTTGTATACTTTCGATCAGGCTTTAAGAAAACATCGTGTTTTAAATGAGCAAAACTCCAGAATTATGTACGAATTACCCATTCTTAAAAATGGAAAGTCCGGTGAATATGGCTTTGGATGGTTTGTTTCTGGTAATACGGCGATGCATACAGGTGGAGTGAATGGTTTCAGATGCCTGATCTGGCGGGATCTGAAAAGTAATACCAACATTATTGCATTAACCAATCAAGGGGATGCTTTTCCTGTGTATGAATTTCTGAATGCTGAGCAAAAAGTGTTGCGGGGAGGGAATTGAGAACTGTTTTGACCACCCCGTCAAATCTTCGATTTGACACCCCTCCGGAAGAGGGGAATCTGAGTATCTTTTATTAATTGAGGGTGTTAGTATTGTTTACTTGCTTTGTGAAGGGTTATCTTATTTCTGCCCAGTTTCAGTTTTCCTTCTTCTTCCAATTGTTTGAGGAGCCTGGAAACCACTACCCTAGACGTTCCCAACTCGTTGGCAAGTTGTTCATGAGTCGTGTGTATGATATCCGAGGCTGTGAGTTCAGATTTTTTATGAAGCAGCTTCAGTAAACGTTCATCTATTTTTTTAAAAGCTATAGCATTGATGATATCCAGAAGTTCTTCAAATCTTTTATGATAAAGTCTGAAAATATAATCCAGCCATTCCGGATATTCTTTAATGAATAATGAAACCTTATCTACAGGAAGAAAAAGCAATTCAGAATCTTCTTCTACTTCGGCTTTTACAATACTTTTTTCATTGTGCATTCCACCAAGGAAAGACATAATACAACTTTCTCCGGCTTTAATGTAATACAGCAGGATTTCTCTTCCGTCTTCTTCTGTCCTGATCACTTTGATCATTCCTTTCATCACAATCGGAATAGAGCGAATGGAGGCATTTTCATCTAAAATGAGATCTCCTTCATTGTAATTTTTTGTTATTCCGAACTGGTATAGCTTCTTAATAAGATCCGGTGAAGAAGAGAATTCTGAACATAATATACTATCCTGCATTTAAAAAAGTCTATCTGCTAATTTACACCTATTTCATCTACAAAAAGCCATGCTTTAGAATCAGCTCCCGGATTTCCGGCAGGGATTATTCCTGCATTTTCGATCATTATTTTAAAGTATCTTGAGCTTTGTTGTCCTGCATTCAACTGTATTTTCCCTTTGGCATTTTGAATTTCTTCTTTCCCAACTTCTTTGATCAGTTTAAAGTTCTTATTATCATCAGAGATGAAAATTTTTGCGGATTTTGCCAGATGAATCCAGCTTCCTTTATTTTCAAGAGTATTAAAATATACTTGTGAAAAGGTTGTTTTTTGCCCAAAATCTATTGTAGCAACAACATCTTTACCATTAAAGCCCAACCATGTTTTACCTAATTGTCTTGAATTTCCAATGATTCCGTCAACTAAAGTTGCCGCACCACCAAATGAATAGTTTTCGCTGGGTTGATTTTCAAGTGTAATTTTCTTTCCTGTAGTTTTTGAAATCGTAAATTGCTGTGAAGAGATTGAACTTTTCAACTGACCGTTTTCAAAGTAAGCGGATTTTACAGTCATAGACTTAGGAATTGAAATAGCTCCCTGATAGGTTGTTGAGTTTATAGAAGGATCTGTTCCGTCAATAGTATATCTGATGCCATCTGAATTCTGTGAAGTTGACAATTCATAGGTAATTCCTTTGTTGCCTGGAACTACCTTTCCGGAAATATTATAGATACTTTTGGCATAGTTCACCCCCATTTTATCCAAAACTTTGAACTGGCTGATTACCCGGTTTTCAAAATCTTTATAGTTTTTAGGGTCCGATGTACCCCATCCTACCTCTGACAGTGCCATTAACCTTGGAAATATCATATACTGAACCTGTTTAAAATTATCAATATATTCTGTCCATAAGTTCGCTTGTACTCCCATGATATATTTTGCCTGTTCCGGGGTTAATTCGGAAGGAATAGGATTATAGGAATATACTTTATCCAGCGGGGTAAATCCTCCAAAAGCATTAGGTTCTGATTGTGGATCTCCCTGATAGTGGTCAAAATAACAATACGCTCCTGGCGTCATTACAGCAAAATGGTTTGATTTTGCAGCTTCAATTCCTCCGTTCACTCCTGTCCAGCTCATGACAGCAGCATTAGGTGCTAATCCACCTTCTAAAATTTCATCCCAACCGATAATTTTTCGCCCTTTACTGTTCACGTATTTTTCAATTCTTTGGATAAAGTAACTTTGTAAACCGTGTTCATCCTTCAGATTGTTTTTCTTTATTAACTCCTGGCAGTGAGCACATTCTTTCCATCGTGTTTTCGGACACTCATCACCGCCAATATGAATGTATTGTGAAGGAAACAGCTGAATAACCTCACTTAAAACATTTTCTAAAAATGTAAATGTTTCATCTTTAGGACAAAATACATCATCAAAAACACCCCATTTTGTAGCCACTTCAAAAGGGCCTTTGGTACATGCCAATTCCGGATAAGCAGATAATGCTGCCAAAGCATGTCCTGGCATCTCTATTTCCGGAACAATGGTTATGTGTCTGTCCTGAGCATATTTTACAACATCTTTGATCTGATCCTGAGTATAAAAATAAGGTCCATACGGTTTTCCGTCAAAGGTATTATCAGCATAAGCTCCGATCATAGATTCTTTACGCTTAGATCCGATCTGCGTCAGTTTCGGATACTTTTTGATTTCAATTCTCCATCCCTGGTCATCTGTTAAATGCCAATGAAAAGTATTCAGTTTATACATGGCCAGATAATCAATATATTGTTTGACCTCTTCCACTGTAAAAAAGTGGCGGCATACATCCAGATGCATTCCTCTCCATGCAAATTTGGGTTGATCTTCAATCTTTAAGACCGGAATTTTCCGATCTGCCTTATGTTTTTCAAATAGCTGAATCAAGGTCTGAAGAGCCAAAAAATATCCCTGTTGAGTATACGACTGGATCTGTATCTGGTTGGGCGAAATATCAAGACTATAAAACTCTTCTTTCCCAACCGGAGCTTTTGATAACTTCACATACACTAATTGTGCTTCCGATTTCCCTGAATCCTGAAATTTTACCATTGGGCTCACTCTCTTTTTGAAATATTCAGTTTCATTTTTTGGCAAATCTTTATTTAATTTTAATACCTCCGGAATAGTAAACTTTCCTTCATTTATTTGGATATTGTGAGGATAAGGGATCAAATTTTGCTTATTTTGAGAAAAAGCTACATTTGAAAGCAATATAAAAAGGGTTAAAACTGTTCGTACCATGGGGTTTAGTTAAGGTTTTAGCTAAGATAATTAAATTTTAAAACTCTTCCCTATTTTTTTAACAACTGTATTTCAGCTTACTTACATGTTATAAAAAAGGCATCTGTTTTTTATGGTTTGCTTTTTGCTAAGTGTAAGCGAATAAAAAATAAAACAATTAAATTTGTAAAAAAAATACGATGAAAAAAAGCATTTTATTAGCAGCCGGATTATTATTTTCAGTTTCTACCCAGGCACAGATTTTTGATATTATAAAATCTACCGTTAAAAATAAGACAGGCGTTGATCTTGATGCTCCTGTCAAGGCCAAGGGGACAACCACTACTACTCCCCCCACTCAAACGTCAACAAACACCAGTTCCAACTCCAGTAGTTCTCCTGTCAACCTTGGAAACCTCACTTCACCCCAGATTTCATCAGGGTTAAAAGAAGCGTTAACCCTTGGGGTAACCGATGGAGTAAAAAAACTGGCTTTAACGGACGGGTTTTTCAAAAATGAAGCGGTAAAAATCTTAATGCCTGAAAAATTAAGAAAAATAGATACTACATTACGTTCTCTGGGAATGGGAAGTCTTGCAGACGAAGGGGTAAAACTTTTAAACAGAGCTGCTGAAGATGCCGTTACGGAATCTGCTCCCATTTTTACCAATGCGATTACTTCCATGACCATTACTGATGCCAAAAATATCTTATTGGGAACAGATAATGCTGCTACCAATTATTTGCAAGGCAAAACACAAAGCCAGCTGTTTACTGCTTTTCAGCCAAAAGTAAAAGCATCGTTAGGAAAAGTGGGTGCCGACACTGTCTGGAAAAACCTGATCTCAAAGTACAATACATTTACAGGACAGGCGGTAACTACAGACCTTAATGAATATGTAACTACGGAAACAATCAACGGAGTTTTCAAAATGGTAGCCCAGAAAGAAAGTGGAATCAGAAATACACCCGCCATGAGAACAACAAGTATTCTGCAGAAGGTTTTTGGAGCGCAGGATAACAAATAAGATCGCTCATGTTTTAAAATATTAATGACTGTTTCATTTGTTTCATTGACGGAATAGTCCTTTTTTGCCACTCATTCACAAATAAAAAAGGATTTGTGCATGAGTGACCCCATTAAAAACAACGGCGGGCCCACAAGTGGGCCCGCTGTTGTTTTATTGTATTTAGAATTGCATTTCAGGAATTTCTCCTTCAATGATTAAGTCTGCTTCTGTAGCATTAACAATATGTTCTACTGAAACGCCAGGTGCTCTCTCCACCAGTCTGAAACCTTCCGGTGTTACATCCAAAACGGCTAATTCGGTAACGACTCTTTTTACACAATTTACTCCTGTAAGCGGAAGAGTACATTTTTTAAGAATTTTACTTTCTCCTGCCTTATTAACGTGCATCATTGCAACGATAATATTTTCTGCAGAAGCTACCAGATCCATAGCACCTCCCATTCCTTTTACCATTTTTCCCGGAATCTTCCAGTTGGCAATGTCTCCATTCTCAGAAACTTCCATTGCTCCAAGGATCGTAAGATCTACTTTCTGGCCACGGATCATCCCGAAACTGAAGGCAGAATCGAAGAATGAGCCTCCGTCTAAAATAGTAATAGTCTGTTTTCCTGCATTGATAATATCAGCATCTTCTTCCCCTTCGAAAGGGAAAGGTCCCATTCCCAAAACTCCGTTTTCACTCTGGAATTCTACGGAAATACCTTCCGGAACATAGTTGGCAACCAAAGTGGGAATTCCGATTCCCAGGTTTACATAATAGCGATCTCTCAGTTCTTTTGAAATTCTTTTGGCAATTTGTTCTTTTGTAAGCATAATAAAAACTTAGACTGCAATTTAATTAATTTCAGCTGAATACAAAAGGCTTTATCGGTCTTAATAATTAACACTGTTAGTTAAAATAATATCTGTAATTTTGCTCTATTATTTTAACAGAATGAAAATACTTTTTAAATATCTTAAACCTTATCAGTGGTTGATTCTCATTTCTTTATTTTTAGCCACGATTAACCAGGTTTTTTCTTTATTTGCCCCGGCTATCACAGGAAATATTCTGGATCAGCTGGTTACTCACCCTAATTTTTTTGATAAAGAAAAATTATTACCCAGAAATCTGAATGAATATCTATATGGAAGCCCCGTATACCATGGTGCTTTTTATTTTTTAGGTTTGCTTATCGGGACGGCTATGGTAAGCAGGATTGCCAAAGCTTTTCAGGACTATGTGGTCAGCGTGATTACCCAAAAGTTTGGAGCTAAAATATTTACGGATGGTTTAAAACATTCTATGGCCCTGCCATATCAGGAATTTGAGGATCAGAGAAGTGGTGAAACCTTGTCAATTTTAACAAAAGTAAGAGAGGATACGGTGAAATTCATTACTAATTTCATCAATATTTTCTTTGGTATTCTGGTGAGCATTATTTTCGTTTCAGTGTATGCTATTCGCTTACACTGGTCGATTATGCCGGTTTATATTTGTGGAATTTTCTTTATTGCCATTGTCACCAATTTGTTGAGTAAGAGAATAAAAGTTATTCAAAAAAATATTGTTACTGAAACAACAGCTTTAGCCGGAAGTACTACAGAAAGTTTAAGAAATATTGAGATTGTTAAAAGTTTAGGATTAACCAATCAGGAAGTCATCCGTTTAAATAACAATACCTATAAGATTCTTGGTCTTGAGCTGAGAAAAGTGAAAAGTATCCGTTCTTTAAGTTTTATTCAGGGAACGATGGTCAATTTTCTTCAGCAGATGATTACTCTTACTTTATTGTATTTAATTTTTAAAAATATTGTTACTCCCGGACAGTATCTGTCTTTAATGTTTTATGGTTTCTTTATTTTCGGTCCCATGCAGGAAATTGGAAACATTATTATTTCTTATCGTGAAGCAGAAGCGTCTCTTCAGAATTTTGACCGTTTGATGAAAAAAGAGGTAGAAGAAAAACCTCTTCACCCAAAGCAAATTGGTGCTATTGAGGAACTTGAATTTAAGCATGTTTCTTTCAAGCATCAGTCTGCCCAATATAAGGCTTTAAATAATATTTCTTTTGATCTCAAAAATGGGGAGACTATTGCTTTTGTAGGACCAAGCGGTTCCGGAAAGAGTACACTGGTAAAATTACTGGTGGGATTGTACAGGCCTCAGGAAGGGAATATTTTTTACAATGGTATCAACGGAAAGGAATTTGATTTTGATGAGCTGAGAAATCAGATTGGTTTTGTAACGCAGGACACCCAGTTATTTGCGGGAACTATAAAAGAAAACCTGCTTTTCGTTAATCCTGCAGCAACTGAAGAGGAACTTGCAATTGCTTTACAGAAATCAAGCTGTACTGCATTACTGGAGAGAGCAGAGAAAGGGATAGAAACCGTTATTGGTGAGGGTGGCTTGAAACTAAGTGGCGGGGAAAAACAAAGAATAGCAATTGCAAGGGCTCTTTTAAGAAAACCTCATTTGTTAATTTTTGATGAAGCTACATCAGCACTGGATAGTATTACGGAAGAAGAGATAACAACAACCATTAAAGACATTTCAAAAGAAAGAGAACAGATTACCGTTCTTATTGCCCACCGATTAAGTACTATTATGCATGCCGACAAAATTTATGTCCTTGAACGGGGACAAGTCATAGAAACCGGATCTCACAATAATCTAATTGCCGAAAAAGGATTATATTATGCCATGTGGCGACAACAGATCGGGGAAAGAAAAACCCTTACTCCACAAGCATAAAAAAAGCGCTGAAATTATTTCAGCGCTTTTTTTATTGTATCAATATTCTCAACAGGAATTTATTCCTTAGTTCTCACCGTTCTTTGTTCGATTCTTTTTTCAAATTTTTCTCCCTGGAAAATTCTTTGAACCATAATTCCCGGAATGTGAATCTCATTAGGATCCAGTTCTCCCGGTTCTACCAACTCTTCTACCTCAGCAATTGTAATTTTTCCAGCTCCTGCCATCGGATGGTTGAAATTTCTTGCAGATCCTTTGAAAATAAGGTTTCCGGCATGATCTCCTTTCCAGGCTTTAACAATTGAAAAATCTGCGTCAAAAGCGTGTTCTAAAATATGAGGTTTTCCTTTGAATTCTTTTACTTCTTTACCTTCAGCAATTTCAGTTCCGTACCCTGCCGGTGTATAGAAAGCAGGAATTCCCGCCTGAGCAGCTCTGCATTTTTCGGCTAAAGTCCCTTGTGGAGTCAGTTCAACATCCAGTTCACCTGAAAGCATTTGTCTTTCAAATTCAGCATTCTCACCTACATAGGAAGAGATCATTTTCTTAATTTGTCTTTTGTGAAGCAGTAGTCCCAACCCGAAATCATCTACCCCTGCATTGTTGGAAATACAAGTCAGATCTTTCACATCACTTTCTACCAAAGCATTAATTGAGTTTTCAGGAATACCGCAAAGTCCAAATCCTCCAAGCATCAATGTCATTCCATCCTGAATACCTTCGATGGCCTCCTTTGCATTTTTTACTCTTTTATCTATCATGAAATATTAGATTTTTCTGTTGGCTAAATTTAATAAATTTTCCTGTATATCCGACCAATGGAAATAATCCTAAATATAATCCTTTTTGGATCATATTTTTTTTACATTTAACCCTATTATAATCAAATATTTACCACAAAAAGTGAACAAGTCTGTTCGTTTTATAGCAAACATCTCGTCAAATTGATTTATATTTGGGGCTCCAAATTTTAAAATACTGTCTGTTTTACAGTTTTTATATAAATTATTTAAACACAATTTCAATGTAAAATTATTTCACAACACACCAATTCACTGTCAATTATATTTTTTTGACCTTCACAGTCAATTATTACCAATCACATTAATCATAAACTCACAATCAAAACCTAAATAAAACATGAAAAAATTATTTACATCTGCCCTACTTGCTTTGGTACTCAGCATCAATGTATATGCGCAGGAAAAAACGTATTTCGATGAAAATTGGGAAAAAACCACCCAGGATAAAATGGAATATTATCGCGAGACCACTCCAAAAGGTAAACTTACTCTCATTAAAGATTTTTATAAAAACGGAACGCTTCAGATGGAAGGTCTGGCTTCAGACACCACGCCAAACAATGAAGTATTTGATGGTAAGGTAACATGGTATACTCCGGAAGGAAAAATAATGAACACCTCAACCTATTCGAAAGGTAAACAGATAGGGCTGTCTCAAATTTATGATGTTACCGGTAGAGTGATAGAAGATGTGGTTTACAAAGCTGATGGTACATTCAATGGAAAATCTTATGGATATAAAGATCCGGAAAACGAAATCTTTTATAACAGTATTTCAGTATATGAGAATTCTACTCCATCCCAAACGATTATCTATGATGAAGATATTAAGGGAATCAGAAGTGAATCTGTGTTGAAAGGGGGAAGCTATGAAAACAGATATTACGATGAAAAAGGTAAATATATTGGTAGCAGCACTTCTGAATCCGGTAAAGAAAGCACACAGGTCGATTATTACTATAATCCAATGAGGGTTTCCAAAATTGACAAATATAAGAGTGATGGAACCATCAAAGAAAGTGTTATTTATTCCCAAGCCGGGAAAATTATACAGGAACAGAAACTAGGTAAAAAAGACGGTTATAAAACCACTTATGACGAATCCGGAAAAAAAATAGCCCATCTTACCTATCAATATGATAAAGAAAGTGAAGCATTAAAGCCTTTTGATGGTGAAGATTATCAGTTCAGCTATGATAATACAGCTATTTCTTCCATAGATGTTTATAAAAACGGAGAAGCCATTGTGAATAAAATATTTGACGAAAATGGAAAAATGTCAAGTGAAGTGTTTTTAAAGGAAGGTTCTACACAGGAAATTAAGTATTATTCTCCGGAAGGAAAATTAAAATCTACCTTAACCTATAAAGATGATCTTCCTTATAATGGTATTGCCTACGACGGGCTAAGTGAGAGGCATTTTAAAGACGGGGTTTTAGTCCATTTAAAAGCATATTCCGAAGAGAAAAAACTAAGATCAGAGAAAAAATTAAATGCTAAACAGGATGCTTACGACGGAACCATCTATGATCAGAAAGGAGGTATTCTGTACACCTTTAATCAACTTCTGAGTGAAGATGGTGATGATTATAACTTTACAGGTCAGGTGGTACAGTATCTAAAAGGAAAACCGGGCAATAAAGCTTCTGTAAAAGGAGGCATTATTCAAAGTGGAAAAATCAAGCTGAAAACAGCGGATGGATCAAAAGAACTGGAGCGCAGCGGAAAATGGATTCTGTTGAAGATATATAATGAAGAAGGAAAACTGGTTCAGGACACCAAGGTTCTGGCGGAAACAAGAGATGATTATTTTTCTGTTATGAACCAGGCTATTATCCTGGAAGATGATTTACACAATAGTTTTGATTAATTACAATTTATTCATAGAAAGCAGTTTCAATTTTTGGAACTGCTTTTTTTTCACTGTTTGCATAGATTTTGACTCTTGAGTAGAACAAATCTGGCGGAAAATTAAAAGTGATAGTATATCATAAATAAAAACAGGCTGTCATTTCTGTCAGCCTGTTTTATGAGAATTATTTTCAGTTTACTTCTTACTGGATAATCAGTTTTAAAGTAAATAATTTTCTTGCATGCACTTTTACAAAGTACACTCCTTTCGGAAGGTTTTCATTCACCAATGAGAATCTTTGGTTATTGATATTTTTTGATTCATACAACAAGTCTCCTGTTGCTGATACCAATTCAATTTTCTCAATCGGATAATCACTTTTAATAAAAGTAGGTTCACCAGGTTTTGTAGGATTAGGATATAAAACTACATTTTTCTCTGTACTCTTTGTTTCATCAGTTCCCAGCGTCGATGTTACCTGAAACTGTACCCTGTTTGAAACTTCTGTATATGAATCATTGGTAAACATCACCATATAATAGTTCCCTGGCGTAGTAGGTATTGCCGTTCCCTGAATCGTTTTTGTTCCTTGTGTTACCCCATCAAAATACGTATAAGAGACAAAGTTATCATCCGGAACCGGCACACTCTGCGGGTAAATTCCCAGCCAGTCTTTTATTATTCCCGGAGAATCCGTCCATGAAGCAGTAATACTTTCACCTAATGCATAAATCGGTTTATTCGTCCATAATTCAGTGACAATATCTCCCACTTTGAAAAATACTTTATTTCCAATTCCGTTGTACCCATCTTCCAATAAATACTGAGCATAATAATATCCTTTTGGAAGTCCGGTGAAATTCAGTGATCCTGCTGCTGTTGTTACATAGCTCCATTTGATGGAATTAGTGGTTCCCGGAGTTTGCCCCATCTTATAAATTCCGATCCAGTCTTTCTGAAGATTGGGTCCGTCAGTAAAGTTAATGGTTACGGTTCCTCCTACAGGATACGTATCTGCGGTAGCCTGTAGCTTTACATTTGGTCCTACGTAGAAATTTTTTCTTGGTGTGATTTCCGTATACCCGTTATTGGCAAAGAATCCGGCAAAGTACTGCCCTTTATTGGCTAATCCATTGTTGAAAGTTGCTGTACCTGCTGTTTGTCCGTTGGTATACACATAACCTTGAGAAGTAACAGATGCACCTGGGATCTGTCCTTTTTTATAAATTCCTACCCAATCCTGTTGATTACCAGGTCCACCAGTAAAGGTCGCTTTTATCTGCTCATTTTGAGCATATTCTGCTTTATCCAAAGCAAAAGTAGGATTGGAAACAACACTCCCTGTAATTTCAAACTGCTTCACATCGCTCCAGTCACTCCATTCAAGATTTCTGTCTCTGTAACGTACCTTTACATAATATACCCCATTAGGAATTGAATTTCCCGGTAAAGTAACTTTGGTAATATCTACACCAGCATTTAAATTCTTGGCTACATCCGGGTTTCCGTTTCCGTCTTTTCCGAACCAGTTTTCAAAATCACGGTACACTTCCTTTTCAATAACAGAAAAATCCTGTGCCTTACTGATCAGAAACTGGGTGGTATTTAAAAGTTCGTTATTTGATGAGGAAAATACACTCCCGTTCAATGTTAAAGGCAGCGTTGTTGTACCTGAAAATGTATTGGTGATAGATGGTTTTGCCGGTTTTGGTTGATTTTTATATCTGTGGAAAGAATCAATTAATACATTATCTTTCTTGGTATATTTTCCACCGATAGAATAACATTCGATGTCTACTTTACCAGTTGGAATATCTACCTCAACAATCTGATAGGTCCAATCTGTCAGTGTTTTCTGAACATCATCAAAGTCCTGCTCATTAGACATTCCCCAATATTGATCCCAGGCAGTTCCTCCTGAAATAATCTGATAATTCGGAGAATCTTTCAATTGTCCCCTGTGATACAAGTGATGGTGAGCTCCTACATGCATCAGATATTTGTTCGAAGTTACCAAAAGAGGTACTGCATTGTTTCTTACCCATGTAGAAATATCTCCTACATACTGTTCTGCCTGGTAGGGTCTGTGGCTTAAAGAAATGATCCAATCTACTGTTGAATCATTATTTGCGGCATCCAATACCTGCTGAAGCCATGTCTGTTGTGCTGTTCCGGTATGCTCAGAACTTAAACTGATAAATAGTACATTTCCTGCCTGCTGAGCATAATAATTTTCATTTCCTGAGCTGATATTCTTATATTTAATCTCATCAATATAAAAATGAGCGTAATAAGAATTCATTCCCAGAGTTCCATATGTTTCGTGATTTCCTACCGTAGTCTGGATGGGAAGGTATGGAGATAATTTGATGTTCTTTTTAAAATGAACATTTTCATAATGATCCAATGTTCCCACATCTACCTGATCTCCTACCATAAATGTCAATGCAATGTTATCTGAAGGATCCGTGCTGGCTCCATATTTTTCTTTTAACTTTTTATAAGCATTCAACGTAAGACTGTCGTAGCGTGGCTCGGCTTTGATCTGATTATCTCCCATGATCAAAAAACGAATTTTTCCATTAGCGGTAACCGCTTGTCCTGGCTGTGGAAGTGTCCTGAAATTATACACCGCAGATTCACTCGTTCCCGTTTTTATTTTATAATAGTATTTTGTGTTGGGCTGTAAGTTGGTAATCTTGGCAGTATGGTAATAATAATTATTGTTGTAGCCGGTATCCGAAAAGATATTGGTGGTTCCGGTTACAGTCACATTCAGATTTGCTGGAGAGTCTCCATAAATTACCGTAGTTTCATTATTGGAAGCTGTCTTCCAATTGACGATCATAGAATTGGGGGTCGGATTTTGTAAATAAGGAAACAAAACCTGTCCAAATGTCATCTGGATCGCGAAACAAAAAAAGAAGAAATAATGTTTCATATATAATTAATTTTTAAGTAGTTAAATATAAAGTGAAAAAGAAATAATTCAATAAAAAGTGAAAAAAATTTATTGAATTTTTACTTCGGGCAAAAGTATAACACCAGTATAAACTCAATTTGATGAAAACGTAAAGGATATATTAAGTTTTAAATAAAAACTATTTTAAAAAATTATAGTTTTTAACACATTAATTATTTGGCATATTCAAAAACTATTTTGTACATTTGCAACCTGTTATTCAACCTCTGACGAAAAGCGTGTAAGTTGCTTAGCTTTAACATTTTATTTATTAATAATGGATTTATTAAAGTACGTACAAGACAAGTACATTGCTAAAAAAGAATTCCCTGAATTCAAAGCAGGTGATACAATTACTGTGTATTACGAAATTAAAGAAGGACAAAAGACAAGAACTCAGTTCTTCAAAGGAACAGTTATTCAATTAAGAGGTACTGGTTCTACAAAAACTTTCACTATCAGAAAAATGAGTGGTGATGTAGGTGTAGAAAGAGTATTCCCTATCAACTTACCAGCGCTTCAAAAAATCGAAGTTGACAGAAGAGGTAGAGTGAGAAGAGCTAGAATTTACTACTTCAGAGACCTTAGAGGTAAAAAAGCAAGAATCAAAGACGCTGCTTACAAGAAGAAATAATTCAGACAACAATAAATACAAAAAGAGGCTGTTTACTAGATGTAGACAGCTTCTTTTTTTTGTAAGCAATTAGTAATAAACATATCGTCAGGAGCTATTCCCGCTATCCACTCATACTCCTCGCGCCTTTGCTCTCCTATCCATGCTGCGGGGTAACCGTTACTATCGGGGCTAGAAATCTGATCCTGAAAATAAATATAGTTGATATTTATCCAAAGATAGGTTAAGAAAAATGCACAAACCCAACAGGTCTGATGCCAGAATGCAGAATTTACTTTTTAACTCCTTCAATTTAGTAAAAACATCGATATATATATTATCCTTTATAAGGAGATCCTTTTCCCGTTTCCAACAACTGTTTCAGGCTGCCCAGAAATTGTATCCAGCCATTAGAGCAAATTTCATAACATTCAACCGCAGGATGCAAGCCAATATGTGTCATTTTTATTAATGCATTATTTTGTTTCTGCTCTATTTCCCAGACGACTGTTGTTCCGATCCACTCTGTCTGATTTTTCAATTCAGCAAGAGCAATCAGTGAATCTTCCACATACCAGATAATTTTTGACTCGGGAGTTGCCTCTTGTATTCTGAATGTTTTATAAATGTTTTCTCCAAAGCTTATCGTGAATGCATCTCCAATGTCTGATGAAGATCCACTAAACAGTTCTGACCACCAGAGAGGAATTTTATGGGTTAATGCATCATATATATGATCTGCTGTAGCTCTCACTTCCATTGTATTTGTATAATTATTCATAGTATTTGTTTTTATTTGGTCATACAATGTTATGTAAATAATTACTCAGAAAGCTTTGCATAGGACAAGAAATAGACTGAGGTATAATGCTATAATAACCATCTCATCAAAAATTCTCTGAATTTTTGACACCCCTCCGAAAGATGAGATTCTTCAGTTTTCGGTTGTGATGTTGGTGATAGCTCTATATTTCATTCATTCTTTATGAGGTATTGCAGTGGTGTAGATCCGGTATGTTTTTTAAAAAATTCAATAAAGGCACTATCTGAGGAGAAATCTAAGATATGAGCAACCTCTCCTATTGAATTCCCTTCTACCAACAACTCAATGGATCTCTGAATCCGCCATTGCTGTCTCCACTCCTGGTAAGATAGACCCGTTTCTTTCTTAAAAATACGGGTGATTGTTTTTTCAACTGCCCCGGTGTCCTCAGCTAATTTTTTCAGCATAGGAGGCATTGATAATCGTTTTGTCCATTCTTCGATAACTTTTTTAAAACGTCTGTCCTCAGGCATCTTAAGCACCAATTTTTCTTCACGAGCATGACTTATTTCGTTCCAGAATACTTTAATAATATTTTCCTGATTATCATCCGGGGTAGCCCATTCCCAGAAACAGATTCTTTCAATAATCTCTTTCATCAAAGGGTTTACATGCAATACTTTCAAGCTTGAATTCATAAACCCGGCTGCATATTCCATATCAAAGTAAACAGACCTGTAAGCTACCATATTACGAAAGCTCACTCGATGAACTTCATTGGCGGGAATCCATAACATCCTGAATGGCGGCAACACAAATTGCCTGTCGGAAGTTGTAACTGTCATACAACCTGAAGGAGCATACAAAAGCTGCGCTTTAATGGTATGAAAATGAAAACCGGAATCATGCATTACCATATCAGAAGCAATCCCGATCACTTTTTCTGTCAGGGAATCTGCATTAAATTCTTCATGTTGTTTAAGAATAGCCATGTCCTATTTTTAATATTTTTTGTTTTTATACCATTATAAATATACGTTCAATTTTTAGAAACTTTGCAGAAAAAAAATGAAAAAGACAAACCCACTCTGGTTATTGACCTTGCTGGTAATGCTTCCACAGTTTGTAGAAACCATTTACAGCCCTGTTCTGCCGATGATACAGAAGCATTTCGGATTGAAAGAAGAATCCGTAACACTGACCATAAGCTTATATTTTATTGCATTTGCTTTGGGAGTGGCTTTTTGGGGAATACAATGTGACAGAATAGGAAGAAAAAAATCGTTACAATATGGATTGATTACCTATGGAATAGGAACAATTGCAGCTGTTTGGGCCCCCAATTTTGCAATACTGCTTAGTGCCAGAATTATTTCTGCGTTCGGAATTGCTGTAGGCTCCATTGTTACTCAAACTATTTTACGGGATACTTATGACAAAGACAATATCAGCAAAGTATTTTCCTGGATCGGGATAGGCTTATCCATCAGTCCAATTATCGGTATGCTTACAGGTTCTCTTCTGGCCAACTCTGTAGGATATCAAGGTGTTTTCATCACATTATGCCTGTTGGCCATCCTATTTTATATACTGTCTGAAAAAAAAATATCAGATCCTTTTTATACTCAAAAAGAAATAAATAGTACAACTTTGATCAGGTTGTTGAAACGAATGCTCAAAGATTATGAAATTATCAGATGTTGTTTACTGATCATGAGTTTTAATGTACTGCTGTTTTCTTATTATTCGCTCGCTCCATTTATTTTTAAAGAACAAGAATATTCGTCTTACGCTTTTGGATATAGTAGCATTATATTGGCGACAGGGACTTTTGCCGGGGCAAAACTCAACAGATATCTGTTATTAAAAAATATTCTTCCTTCAACTTTAGTAAGGATGAGTACACTGGGGGCATGTATAGCTTCTGTTTTCGTGTGGATTTTAACAGGAAAGGGAGTCTATTTTGTTATTCCTTACTTTTTTATTGTCATGGCATTCAGTATGGCTATTCCTAATATTCTAAGTACGGCATTAATACAATATAAAGATGAGACAGGAAGTACCGGAGCATTGCTAGGATTGATCTATTACGTAATGATTGGATCTGGATTAATAAGCATTGGGCTTATTCAACATCTTGGAATAGCCTGCACACTTTTTTCCGGCATAGGAGTGCTCACCACTTTATTATTAAAAAGGAAGGATTAAAAAAATGATATAAAAAGACTACTTCCTGAGAAATAGTCTTTTTATAAATCAGTAAACAGATAACCTACTGTATAAAATTATATAAAGCTTCGAAAAACTGAGGGTAAACTTCAATATGTGGTAAATGTCCTACATTGTCAATTTCTACCAATTGAGAACCTGTTATTTGTTGTTGGGTTTTCTTTCCCAATTCCTGATACTGTCCCATCATGGATTGAAGTTCTTTAGGTGCTCTATCTTTACCTATTGCTGTTCTGTCTCTGGTTCCAATAATAAGTAAAGTAGGTACTTTTATATTTTTAAATTCATAACATACCGGTTGATTATAAATCATATCAGAGGTCAAAGCGGCATTCCATGCAACCTGAGGGTAATCTTTGTGAAGGGTCCATCCGGCAATAAGGTCCAGCCAGGGTTGATATTCATCTTTCCATTTATTGTCATAATAAAATTTCAGTTGATAATTTTTATAGGTTTCCGCTGTATTTTTAAGCTCTGATTGATACGCCTGATCAATAGTCTGATAGGATGCAAAAGTTTTGTAGTCTTCCAAACCAATCGGATTCTCCAGAATCAGTTTTTGTACCTTCTCCGGATACAACAATGTAAAACGTGTTGCCACCATTCCTCCCATAGAATGACCCAGTACAATAGTTTTATCAATTTTCAGTTCATCCAGAATAGCCTTTGTATTTTCTGCTAATTGAGAAAAAGAAAACTGATAACTATGCGGTTTTGAAGATTTTCCAAATCCGATCTGATCAGGAATGACAACTCTGAAACCTTTAGCCGATAAATCCTTTGCGGTTCTTTCCCAATAAGCACCATTAAAATTCTTCCCGTGGAGTAGCAAAATTGTCTTGCCATTGCTTTTTTGAGGCCTTACGTCCATATAGGCCATTTTCAGATCATTGTCCTGAGATTTTAAATGGATATAATGAACCTCATAAGGATATTTATAATCTGAAAGTACGGCATCCAAGGGTTTTACCTGTGCAGATATAAAGCTGCCCCCTATAACAAACATCACGCCCGCCACTGCATTTCTGAAATATTTCATGAACATTTATTTTAATGATTAAAATTAAAAAAACCGCTCCAAAAGGGACGGTTTTCAACTGTTATTTTTAATTTAAATATTATTTTTTACTAAGATAGCTCCGCTATTGGGACTTCTTTTTCTTTCCTGGATGGTAAGTTCATTAAGACAATTGCAAAAAGAATCAGAACAATTCCCACCCATTGTATTAAAAATACTTTTTCACCTAATAAAACAAAAGCCATGGTTACAGAAACCGGAAGCTCCAGAGAAGAAACAATACTTCCCAATCCTAATCCTGCATTCGGAAAACCTATATTGAACAGAATCGGTGGAATAATCGTTCCAAACAAAGCTAAGATCGCTCCGTACGTCCAAAATATCGAATAATTGAAAGGATGGATGTGTTCTGTATTTTCTGTAAAGTTTAAGTAAAGCGACTTCAATCCATCAAAATACATCGGCCCAATCTGAGCAAAGAATAAAAATGCAAAAACTACCACAGATCCTCCGGCAAGCATAATAATACTCTTTCTGAAAACAGGAAGATGAGTAGCCAGAGTGTTTGAAGTAAACATGGTCAGCGTATAAGAAGCTGCGGCCATCAACCCCCAGAAGACTCCATGCCAGTCTAATTCTATTTCCATATTAATAAGGTTCGTTGCTAACACTGTACCGAGCAATACAATCACTACAGAGATTACCTTTCTTGCATTAGGAAGCTTTCTGGCCAGAATACTTTCCACAACCACACTGAACCATACCGATTGCATCAACAGGACAATAGCAATGGACACATTGATGTACTGCACAGCGATATAATAAAATAAACTTGTTCCCCCTAATGAAGTTCCTGCGAGCATCAACATTCTGACTTCCCTGGAACTTGGTAATGATAATTTCTGTTTTGCGGTAATAGTTTGGATAAAATTCAGGATCAATAGCCCTGCCAAACCAAGCACAAACTGGGATGTAGTAACTTCCGAAGTTGTAAAACCGTCATGGTAAGCCATTTTCACAAAAGTGGCCAACATACCGTATATACTAGCTCCAATCCCAACAAATAAAACGCCTTTTAGTATATTCTGCTTCTTCATAATTTTTTTTACAGCCTGCAAAGTTACAACTTATAAATTAAAGTGATTTGTATGGTTATTATGATAAATAAAATCGCCACAAGCTTTGCTTGTGGCGATTTTTAAGGTGTATTATCTATTTATTACTTTTTAACCATCACTTTTGAAGTACTTTCAAAGCCCAGCCCTTTTACTTTCACCATATAAGTACCGCTCACTAAGCTACTTGTTGAGATAGCCTTTTTAGCATCCGGTGAAATTTTATCTTCTGAAGAAACTAATTTACCTGACATATCATATAATTCTACGCTCACTTTTCCAAGAGTATTGCTTGGGAAGTTAATATAAAACTCGTCCTTAGCAGGATTTGGATAGATAGAAATCTTTTCTTTAGCGGATTTAACCTCGCTCGTTGCCAATGCAGCACATTCTGTAGGCACGGTAAAGTCTTGTACCTGATCATTAATATTTGTTTTTGATCCTGCAGAAGCATTTACCCCTAACCCTCTTTTCGCAAAAACACTCCAAATCATACATTTGTCCTGTCCTTGTGTAGTTGCCAGTTCTGCTGCTAATATTCCATTTCTTCCATCAATAAATGTCGGGTTGCAACCTTGTAGTTTCAATGCATCAGTTACCAGCTGCAATACTCTGCTACTTCCATTGGTTGTATTTGCCAATACATCTGCAGAATATCCATATTTCTCAACATATTTCCAATGAAGATCCCATAGCATGGTTGCCCAAACAAATCCTATAGAGTGAACATCCAAAGAAAGTCCTCCACTGGCGTTAGTATATACCATTCCGTTGGTACTTCCATAAGTATAACTGTTAATGCCAAAATCAGGAGAATATTTAGCCGGTCTGATTCCTCCGCCTGTGATAGCCTGCCCACTTGCATAAGTCCCCATTCCTCTAGGTACTGAAGCATTATCTCCAGCCTTATTTGTTAACATCAACGCGAAGAAATCTGACCATCCTTCTCCCATCTGCTCATTACTTGCGTTTGCACTCAAACAACCTGCACCTGTACCCGTCATTCGGTTTGATATACCATGACCATATTCATGGACTACAATACCATTATCAAAGCTTCCATCGGGAGTGACGCTCGTCGCAGGATTGTTTTTCAGGGTAACATTTACTGTCGTATTGGCAGTAATCAAACCTTTCATATAATCTCCCTCTGATTTTGTAATGAGCACAGTAGGAATTGTAACCGTAGGATCAGTTCCTGTCATATTATTTAATGTATTGCCATTTACCGCATTATTATAAATAATAGTGGCAATAGCACCGGCATCCTGAAGATTTTTCGTTTTAATGACAAATGAACATGTTCCTCTTTCAACCAATCCGATTTTCTCTGCAAGTGAACCTGCAGGTAATGGTGTACATCCATCAGGAACGGATGCCAAGGCTACATTTCCGGTAACTCCTGTTGCACTTAACGGACTACCAAAATCAGCAGTTCCTACTGCAGGAGTTCTTGGAATAGCAGCAGTAGGTGCGTTATAGAAGAACTTTTGATTTACTGAGCTCCATAAATACATTTGCATTCTCGGATTGTATCCATCTTGTGGTGAGGAAAAATTAGCGTTATCCAAACCTCCGCCATCTTGTGCTTCAGCGTATACAGAATCATCATTTTCACCTCCTTTTCCAAAGTTATTTTGTTGGAAATTTCTGGCCGATTCCGTGAACCCAAACTGATAGAATACATCATGAATTTTATTATTCAGATAAAACAAATTCGTAACAGCAGCATTTTTGTTGCTTGGTGGCGTTCCATTAATGCTAAACGGAAAATCAAAATTTCTTGTTGCTCCGCCATCTACCGGAGGCCCTGGCAGATAATCAGGGGCTGTTAAAGCTGTTCCGGCAACATCATCATAAGCAAACACATTATTTCCTCTCGTTACCGTGTAATGATCTACCCCATCAGAATGCCACCCCTCAGGAGAAGCAGTAGAATTCCAAGGATTGCTGATAATTGATCTGGATCCGAAAGTTGGAGCTTCTATTGGCAAAGGAAACACATTATATGAGGCATTATCAGGTAAGAATAATGAAAAATTATTGTGTGTCTCATTATTACGGGGTCCGATTAATGCATTTGCCAAATGATCCGCATGATTATGACCGGCATCTGAAGCATAAGCGTTAGGATGGAAACTACAGGATAATGTCAGATTATTTTTCTCCAAAATTTTGCCATTTCCTGCATCTATCAGAATGCTCCAATAGTTAGGAGACTTAGGTTCCATTAATGTATATTCATAAGCCAGACGTAAGTTGCCATTCTGATCATTTGCATAGACCAACCTTTGGTTCGCCGTGGCCTTTCCCTTAGCTTTTTCAAGATGTTCCAGAATAGTAAAATTAGCAATATCAGAATTATTCAATTCTTCAGCTACTTTTTGAAGAGCAGCGCTTTTACTGATTGTAGCTGTTCCCGGTGTAGATGAAACATAATCTTTTACAAAATTATCTGTATAGTATACAATCTTATTATCTTTAATAAGTACAGTACCTACAGAACTATAGATTGGTAATCCGTTATAGGTCTGTAGAAATTTCACAACATTTCCGTTCAATGATTTTGAAGGATCTACATTATCAACAATAAAGTTATTAAGATCTGACTTTTTATATTCTCTTATTTTATTTTGAGAAATATAATCTTTAATCAATCTTTCATTGTCTTGTCCAAACAAAAAAGCAGGAATTGCCGAAAATACAGCAAACAAAAGGGGTAGAGTTTTATTTTTCATATCCATTATTAAAGTTGCTAATCTACAAATAATTCACAAATAAAAGTTGATATTATTAACACAAACTCAAAAACATAAAAATATTAATCTAAAAAAAACTAAAATGCACATTTTTATTTCTCAATCCGGTGAATGCACTCTTAGTTTTAACCTTCAGATAGCTTATTATAACAGTAAACCATCTTATTCCTGATTATTTTTTTGCAGGAAAAACAATTTATAAAAAAAACTGTCCTTTCGAACAGTTTCTAATTTTTACTTATTTTTTAATAATTTTCTCCGTAAAAATTTCATTTTTATCTGATGTTATCTTTACAATATACACCCCTTGCTTTTGATTTTTTATATCTGCATCAAAAACCTTTCCTTTAACTGTTTTCGTAAATAGTATGTTGCTATTCAGATCCATCACGTCCAATTTTCCTGATTCAATTTCCTTATGTATTATTACTTTAAATGCCCCGTCAGTAGGATTTGGACTAATCTTAAGATTTGACACTCCTGTAGAACCGGACATAGCTCTTGTACAGAGACCCGATAAATCCAGATCATAAGGAAAAAAAGGATAATTATTCCAACTCATAACTTCTGCTGTTCCGCCACCTGGTATAGTATGCTGCAATGTCATTATGAATCTGTACTTCGATGTAGATCCGGGAGGAATATTAATATCTGAAGGATAAAAATGATAAATAACCTGATTTCCGGTAACAGTTGGAGTCGTAGAAATTCCATAATCTACCCCTGTACTGACATTTCGGAGAACCAATTTATTATTGACCACCACTGATCCTGCAGGCAGAGAGAATTGACCGGTGATATTAAAGTCAGTAGGTTTCGCACAAGCATTAAATTCATAGAAAAACCTGAGACTTCCCTCATAAGGCATAGGGCCACTGCATATGTTATTAACCAGCTCATCAAATTTAGGCATTTCAGAAACCGAATCGAATATAAAAGAATAAGTTCTTGGATAATACAATCTTGGTAATATACCATAATCAGGATCTGCAGTATTGCTTTCTACGGTACCGTTATAGGATCCACCTGCACTGGCAATGGAAGCTCCTGCAGCTGTAGATTGAGCATTGGGGCTCATATGTATCATAGCAAATTTAGCATTTCTGGCTACTTTAAAATCGGTTACATTTTTAAAAGCTCCCGGACTATTCAGCTGGGTATCAGAATAATTGACCAAATATGATCCGGTTGATAAATCTCCATTGTTTCTGGATCCGTCTGTAAGTACCACCACTACAAATTTAGATGCTCCATTTCTATGTAAAGAAGTCTGAGGGCTTATGATTTCCGTACTGGAGACTCCATCCAATGCATTCCCTATCAATCCCAGTGCCTCATGAAAATGCTGACCGTAATTCATTCTTCTCGTAAGATAAGGATCGGGATAAGTAGAAGTGGTAAAATCACTCTCTATGTATATTCTGGGAATAAGCCCAAGACTTGGGCCATTATTCAGGCCTGCTCCATAGTGAACAACAGCATATCTGTTTTTAGAATTACAGGACATAATACGCTCTATAAGTTTAGCGGCTGTAAGTTTTATTTCATTAAAACGCGTGTTGCTGATGGTTGCCCCATTATCAAGACAAATAATATAGTCCGTCTGGGCTTTTATTGAATTCCAGGAAGTAATCAATAGAAAAAGGGAAAGTAGAAATGCTTTTTTCATGGTTATTATTTTAAATTTAGATTTGTTTAAAAATAACATTAAAAACAAATGAAAAATAAATATTTTAAACCATTAACCTTTCATTAACTCAAAAACAATAATAATAAAACAAAAAAAGCCGCTCAAATGAGCGGCTCCTTATGTATCAATGGTTCAAGGATTATTTACCTTCTTCCATTTTTCTTTTCAACTCTGCTAATGCATCGATGTCTCCAAGAGTAGATCTTTCTTCGTTGTTTGAAGAAGAAGATACGTTTCTAGAAGAAGATTCTTTAACGTTTTTCTTTTCTTCGTCTCTGAAGATACCTGTGTGAGATACTACTACTCTCTTGAATTCTTTGTTGAATTCGATTACTTTGAATTGAGCATCTTCACCTTTTTTGATTTTAGATCCATCTTCTTTCTCTAATAATCTTGAAGGGCAGAAAGCTTCAACCTCAGCATCTTCGAATTGAACAGAAGCTCCTTTATCGTGAACTTCTACAGCTTTACCAGCGTGGATAGTTCCTTCAGCATATTTAGTTTCGAATTTATCCCATGGGTTTTCAGTCAATTGCTTGTGACCTAGAGATAATCTTCTAGCCTGAATATCTAATTCAAGAACTACAACGTCTAATTTATCACCTACTGCGCAGAACTCAGATGGGTGCTTGATTTTCTTAGTCCAAGAAAGATCAGAGATGTAGATTAATCCGTCGATACCTTCTTCCAACTCTACGAATACACCAAAGTTAGTGAAGTTTCTTACAGTTCCTACATGCTTAGATCCTAGTGGATACTTAGCTTCGATGTTTTCCCATGGATCTTTAGACAATTGCTTGATACCAAGAGAGATTTTTCTGTCTTCTCTATCTAAAGTTAATACTTCAGCTTCTACTTCATCACCTACTTTCACAAAGTCACCAGCAGATCTTAAGTGAGTAGACCAAGACATTTCAGAAACGTGGATTAATCCTTCTACACCTGGAGCGATCTCTACGAATGCACCATAGTCAGCAAGAACTACTACTTTTCCTTTTACTTTGTCACCTACTTTCATGTCAGCAGAAAGAGCATCCCAAGGATGAGCTTCTAATTGCTTCATACCTAACTGGATTCTTGTTTTCTCATCATCGAAATCAAGGATTACAACTTTTACAGTTTGTCCGTCCTCAAGGATTTCAGATGGGTGGTTCACTCTAGACCAAGAAAGGTCTGTAATGTGGATCAATCCATCAACACCTCCTAAGTCAATGAATACACCGTAAGAAGTGATATTCTTAACAGTACCTTCAAGAACTTGTCCTTTTTCAAGCTGAGCGATGATTTCTTTTTTCTGACCTTCGATATCTGCTTCGATCAATGCTTTGTGAGATACAACTACATTTTTGAACTCAGGGTTGATTTTCACAACTTTGAACTCCATAGTTTTTCCTACGAACTGATCGTAATCTTTAATTGGCTTAACGTCAATTTGAGAACCAGGTAAGAATGCTTCGATTCCGTGAACGTCAACGATCATACCCCCTTTAGTTCTAGATTTAACAAAACCGTTAACGATTTCTCCAGTTTCGTGAAGTTCGTTTACTTTATCCCAAGCTTTAAGCGTTCTCGCTTTTCTGTGAGATAATTGTAATTGACCAGTTTTGTCCTCTCTCTTGTCAACCATTACTTCTACCTCATCACCTACACTTAGGCCCTGGTTGTAACGGAATTCGTTAAGAGAAATAACACCTTCAGATTTGAAGTTGATGTCTACGATAGCTTCTTTGTCAGTTAATCTTACTACTCTACCCACTAAAACGTCATTATCGTTTAGGCTGTTAAGAGATCCGTTGTAGATTTCTTCTAAATCGCTTTTTTCTTTTCTCGCATCTGCATCAAGACCTGATTCGAATGAATCCCAATCAAATTGTTCTGGTGCTACGTTTTGGTTTAATAAAACCTCTGCTGAATTTGTCTCTTTTGACATTTTCTAATAAAAATTTGTATTCCTTCTTTTTTAACGGTTTGAATAAATGTGGATTAAAAAATACGGAAGTAATTAATTGTAAGTAATTTACCCATCAAACCTTTTCGCCACAAAAGTGGGTGCAAAGATATGAATTTTATTTGAGATAAACAATATTTTCATCCGTAGAAAAATAGCATGTAAATAACTGACAGTCATCTGTAAATGATTACAAAATTGAAAGATTAGAGGATTCAAAAATTGGAATGCCGTACACAAGTTCAAACATCCGTCATGTAACTTTCTTTCTTTTTTAGAAGCTCTTTCCCGCTATCCACTTATACTCCTCGCCCCAGATTTCTCCCACTGCTTGCTGCGGGGTAACCGCTTCTATCGGGGCTAATGTTGTGTTACTGTTTCATTTCTATGTTTATGATGCTGAATGCAATGAGATTGCTTCGTAGACACGCCCTTCGCTATGACAGCACTTATCTAGCAACCTAATTTTCAAACTCTCCACTCTTCACTCTCAATTTTCAATTTTCAACTCCCACCTGCCACCTAATTCACTACCTTTGCAGCATGGAACTACAATCAATTTATCAAAAACTGCAGATTCAGGATATGAATCAGATGCAGAAATCAGCTTATAAAGCGTCTGAAAACAATACCGATATTGTTTTGCTCTCTCCTACCGGCTCAGGAAAAACCTTAGCCTTTTTATTTCCGGTTCTCAGAAATCTGAAAAAGAATGTACAGGGAGTTCAGGCATTGATTTTAGTTCCTGCCAGAGAATTGGCGTTACAAATTGAACAGGTATTCAAGGCAATGGGAACAGATTTTAAGGTTTCCGTTTGCTATGGTGGACATGATAAAAAGATTGAGGTTAATAATTTAATCGAAGCTCCTGCTGTTTTAATTGGAACTCCGGGAAGAGTTACGTATCATGTAAGAAACAATAATTTTGATCCGAAAACCATCAAAACAGTAGTCCTTGATGAATTTGACAAAGCTCTGGAACTTGGCTTCCATGATGATATGGAATTTATTTCCAATTCTTTGAAAGGACTTTCTCAAAGAATGTTAACCTCTGCAACTGCTATGGATCAGATTCCTTCTTTTACAGGATTAAAAGATGAAAAAGTGATCAGCTTCCTTAAAGAAAATGATGTAAAACCTGATCTTCAACTGAGAAAAGTAATGACCATTCCTGAGGAAAAACTAGATACCCTTTTCAATCTGGTATGTAAAATCGGAAACAAGAGAACTTTAATTTTCTGCAACCACCGTGAAGCAGTAGACAGAATCTCTGAGCTTCTTCATCAGATGGGAATCGACAGAGAAACCTTCCATGGCGGAATGGAACAGGATGAAAGAGAACGTGCTTTACTGAAATTCAGAAATGATTCTGCAAGGATTCTTATCACCACTGATTTAGCTGCCCGTGGACTTGATATTCCAGAAGTGGAATCTATCGTACATTATCAATTGCCTCCAAAAGAAGATGCTTTCATCCACAGAAACGGACGTACCGCAAGAATGAATGCCAAAGGTTTTGTTTATCTTATTATGAATGAGGATGATAATTTCCCTTTCATCAAAAATGATACTCCTGAAGAAAATGTTACCGGATTTACTAAGGTTCCGCAAAAAACACCTTTCCAGACAATTTACATTAGTGCAGGAAAAAAAGACAAGGTGAATAAAGTGGATATTGTAGGTTATTTACTTAAAAAAGGAGAATTACAAAAAGAAGATGTGGGAGTTATTGAAGTAAAAGACACTACTTCTTATGTTGCTGTTTCCAGAAATAAAGTGAACGCTGTTTTAAGAAAGCTTCAGAATGAAAAGCTGAAGGGGAAAAAAGTGAAAATGGAAGTAGCTTATTAAGGCTTAAATTCAATAATAAATAGTCATTGTAAACCGAAGGTAAAGCAATCTCCATATTGATAACAGTTTTTGTAAAACTTATAGAGATTGCTTCGTCGCTACGCTCCTCGCAATGACACAAAAATTATTGTATTCCTCTTACTCTCATCGGAAAAGTATATACCGACTGGGAAGCAGTAATGAAAAGTACATCATTATTTTTTCCACCGAAAGTTACATTGGATGTCCATTTTTCAGGAATTGAAATATGATAGATTTTCTTGCCCTTCCGATTAAAAATATGTACCCCGTCACCTGTTAAATACAGGTTCCCATGCTTATCTAAAGTCATTCCGTCTGATCCCATTTCACAAAACAATTTTTTGTCAGACAATTTCCCATCTCCCAATATATCATAAACATATGTTTTTCCGGCATCAATGTCTGATATATATAATTTTTTAAGTCTTTCACTGCCTACAATTCCGTTGGGTTGTGTAAATGTTTCAAGCCTGGTTATATTTCCTTTATTATCCCTGTAATATATACTTTTATGTGGCAACTCCTGTTTAAAGTCAACCCAATAATCTCTTATGTATAAAGGGTCTGTGAAATACATTCCTCCAGAGGCATCATTCCAGACATCATTAGGTCCGTTGAATCTTTTCCCTTCAAAATTTCTGAACAAAATCTCTATTTTTTTATCTTTTGAAATCTTCCACATTTCCCCCTGATCATCTGAACATGTAATCAGGAAACCATCTTTATCAAAATGAGTTCCGTTTGCTCTTCCCGTCTTATTCAGAAATTCTATCACCTGATTACTCTTCCAGTCCCAATAATAAATTTTATCATTAGGTTGGTCGGTAAAATAAACATTTCCGAGTTCATCCGTTGACGGGCCTTCTGTAAAACTAAACTGATCCGAAACTTTTTCCGGCTGTACACCTTCATAAAACATATTACTACTTTTTACTGATTGGCAGTTTATTAATGCGAAAACCAAACCAATCAAACCAATTTTACAGATATTCTTCATACTTCATTTTTAGACCTGCAATTTACAATATGCCCAACAGGATTCAAAAATATTTTCTCATTTTGATCTAATATAACATCTTATATAAAATGTCCTAATTATCCTATTATATAAGTAGATCATATTAGGAGGCTTTCAATATAATGCAGAGCTTTGTAGCACTGGGATTGATACTATTTGTACTATAAAAAACAGGACAAAAATCAAAAAAGTGATCCCGTGTAAAAATACTACCATAATACTTTTATAGCATACAATAATGAGTGCAGAGTCCAATAATATGAAATCCTTGGAAATTGAAAATGAAGATTTCAGAAATTCAGTGGGAACCATGGATGAAACCGGGAAAAGAAAATGGATATTCCCGAGAAAACCCAAAGGAAAATATACCAATTACAGGAATTATACCAGCTATGTTTTACTTACTCTTTTCTTTGGTCTTCCCTTTATAAAGATTAATAATAACCCGGTTTTGCTCATTAATGTCATTGACGGAAGATTCTTTATTCTAGGTCAACCTTTCTATCTTCAAGACTTTTTTATTCTTGCCTTAGGCGCCGTAACTTCTGTAATTTTTGTCATGTTGTTCACGGTCGTTTTCGGAAGAATATTCTGTGGGTGGCTTTGTCCGCAAACCTTATTTATGGAAATGGTTTTCCGAAAAATTGAATATTGGATAGAAGGTGACAGAAACAAGCAAATGAAGCTGGACAGACAGGAATGGGATGCAGAGAAGATAAGAAAAAGACTTACTAAATGGTCTGTCTTTATTTTTATTTCCCTGCTCATTTCCACTTTTATGTTTATGTATATCGTAGGTTATGAAAAGGTTTTTCAAATTATGCTGGAGGGCCCGTCTGAGCACCCTCTAAAGTTTGTCACCATGATCTTTTTTACCATGACTTTCTACTTTGTTTTTGCATGGCTTCGTGAGCAGGTATGTACATTGGTATGCCCCTACGGAAGACTTCAGGGTGTATTGATTGATAAACAAACCATCAATGTTTACTATGATTTTAAAAGAGGTGAAGGTCGTTCAAAGTGGAGAAATAACGAAGATAGAAAAGCAGCAGGAAAAGGAGATTGTATCGACTGTAACCAGTGTGTTGTAGTCTGTCCTACAGGAATTGATATCAGACATGGGCAGCAATTGGAATGTGTAAACTGTACCGCCTGCATTGATGCCTGTGATGAAGTGATGGACAAAGTTGGTCTGCCAAAAGGACTCATCCGCTATGCTACAGAATCTGAAATTGAGAATCAGGATGCATTCAAATTTACTCCGAGAATGAAGGCTACTACGGTAGTTCTTGCTCTTCTTATCGGCTTTTTAGGATTCTTAATGTATGACCGCGGCTCTATGGAAGCGAAATTTATCAAACCGGCAGGTTCCACTTTCTTTATTAAAAATGGTAAAATCACCAACACCTTCATTTATACGCTGTTAAATAAATCGAACGAAAAGAAAACATTAACCATTAAAGTCCTCACTCCTGACCATGCAGAAATCACATATTTTGGGAATGAAAAAATAATTCTGAAAGGTGATGAAATTTTGAAAGGAAACATTAATATTACCTTCCCTGAGGATGACATCAGATTCTCAAAACAAAATATGGTCATTGGTGTTTTTGATGAAAAGGGAAAACTGGTAGATTCATTTGAAACCACTTTTGAAGGACCATTTAAATTGGCGTTGTAAGCAAGTCAGGAGGATCTGATCTTTGAAGAAAAAATTTTCAACTCTCTCTATTTTCACGTATCAATTCAATTAAGCCTTATATTTCCTCATAAACTGCGTAGGGGTCATTCCGGAACTTTTCCGGAAGACTCTTACAAAGTAGGAATATTCTTCATAACCTAATCTGAAAGCTATTTCTACAAGACCTTCATCAAGATACATTAACATCCTTTTAGCTTCCAGTACTACTCTTTCTGTAAGAACATCTGTAGCGGTTTTCTGTACAACAGTCTGTACTATCCGGTTAAGATGCTTTGATGAAATCCCTAAAAGTGAAGCGTAATAGGCAATAGATTTTTGTTTTGTAAAATGCTCCTCAATAAGAGTTTCAAAATCCTGATAATGTTTAAAATAAGAAGGACCTGTCGAAGATTCCAGGATTTCAATATCTCTGGAAAATGACCTGGTGGCGTTAATGAATACCTGAGACATTAATGAAAGAATTAATCCTTCCTTCATGATACTTTTAGTCTGATTTTCGTTGCCTAATTCTTCAAATAAAATGATATTTTTCTGTAGTTCTTCATTATTTAGCTGAAGCTTTCTTGGAAATGTCACAGAACCAAAGAAGGGGAAACTTCTCAGCTTTTGATTTACATAATGCATTTCATAGAATTCCTGTGAACAAAAGAAGATATACCCGTCTATATCTTCTGAAAGTTCCCAACTGTGAATCTGCCCTGGTGAAAGAAAAAAAAGGCTTCCTTCTGAAACCTCATACTTCTGAAAATCAATTTCATGAGTTCCTTTTCCCCGGGTAAATAGCACTGCAGCGTAGAAATCGTGTCTGTGTGGCTTTTCTATATGTTTATGCCCTACTACCAGATGTTTTTTCATGGTATTAAAATAGAAATCAGAAGAACTTCTACCTGCCTGGAAAAGATCAATATGAAGAACAGAGATAGATTTCATCTTATAATTTAATGAGAAAACAGATTAATAAATGGTTTATAAAAGTACTATAAATACAGACAATCTACAAACTTCAAAATAAAAAAGGATCGACAAATGCCGATCCTTTTTATATGATTTAATGGTGATTATTTGATAACCAGTTTACTGTTGTATACACCTTTTGAAGAATTGATGCTTATAACATACACTCCTTTAGGTACATTTACATTAAACTCTTTAGTATGATCTCCTCCACTCTGATAAGCTGAAGAATAAATCAATCTTCCGCTTGAATCAAACATTGTTACTTTCACTTCTCCTTTTAAGTTTCTGGACTTCACAAAGAAATGCCCATCACTAGGATTAGGATAAATCTTAATATCATCACCTAACGGAGAAGTTAGTTCTTTAGTTCCTAAATTTTGGGTTTCCTGAGTACACACCTGAAGAGACCAGCCCGTGATGGTTCCGGTGATCCCTTTGGTATTATCGGATGCATACAATTTCCATTGTCCCTGAGCATTATGACCTTTGAAAACACTTAAAGATTCTTTTGATTTGACTTCTCCCTGAATAGGTGAACTACAAGTTACTGCACTTCCCGTATCACTGAATGTCCCGGTGATTCCTGAACTATTGTTACAGGCTCTGTTCCAGATAAGAGCAGAAGTTCCTACCGGACTTTCTATTCCAACAGCTATATGTCTTACGTTGGCATGAGTAATTGCAGGAGTCACTTTAATTTTAGTAATTGTGCCGGTATTGTTGACCATTAATGGAGCTGTCACTTTAGGTGCCGAAATATCTGATCCTCCGGGACCATCTGTAATTGCAACCGGAGAGCCACTATATGTATATGTTGTACAGGTTTCCCCGGTCACAGTATAATCAATTACAAAACTAGGGCTTACGGCATAATAAATATTTCCTACCGCTTCAACCATGATAAAGGCATTTGCAGATGTGGACCCTGCGGGAATCGTAATTTCCTGTGTTCCATCATTAGGTGTATTAGCTGCGATAACAGTAAATGTCTGCCCTCCGTCAGTGGACAATTTTATATTAACATTGGCTGTATTAATCGGAGCCTGATTCGTATTGGCTACATCCCATGTTACAATCATTGCATTTCCTGAAGTGGATGATTGTCCAAACGTAGGAGCTGTTATCTGGAAAGGACCTGCCCCGGCATTCACGGTTACCATCATTTCATCTTTGCTGGTTTGTGGGGCAATGGGATTATTACTTCTGGCAGTGAATGTAAAATTCATATTTTTTGAAACACTTGAAACAGATTCCCAGCGTGTTGTCAGCACTCCTGCCAATACTTTATTAAAGTCAGGAAAATATCTTACAGGAGAACTGACCGGAGATACAGATCTGAAATTAGGTCCCGCCGGTTTGGTCGGATATGCAATAGAGTTTGTATCTGTCTGAGCATTTCCGGCAGGGTCCATTTGTTCCCATGTATAGGTATACGAAGAAGTATTGGCATCTGTAGTAGTTCCTTTTAGCAGATAAGGAGTTGATTTTGGAATAATATAGTCTGCTCCGGCACTGATCGTAGGAGCAGGATTTGAAAAAGGAGTTGTGGTACCACAGCTAATACTGTTGATCGTATTTTTAATTTCTGTTACATTAAAGGTATGGAAATAGTCATTTGAATTATACTGAATATCATCATCTCCTCCCATAATACCTGTATAGGCCATAATGGTACTTCCGCCTCCCGGTTCCACTTCTGATGTACCTGATCCGTCAAGATAAAGAGAAAATGTGTGATTTGCTCCCATTTGATGACCCATTTCATGGGCTACATAATCAATATCAAATTTATCTCCTTCCGGGAAATTATGGGCTGTCCATCCCCTTCCGGCCTGAGCTCCACATAATGCATCCAGATAGGCGGCACCATTAGCATTTTTTTTATCCAACAAGTGTCCCATATCAAAATCCGCCGCATTAATTTCACTTTTTATTCCAGGGTCTGCTTCATCCGGTCCGGCACTTGTTGAATAAGGGTCTGTTGCTTTATTTAGAAATATAATGGCCTCATTATTGGCAATTAAATTAAAATGTAAAGATAAATCTCTTTCAAAAACACCGTTAAGCCTGGTTAAAGTAGCATTCATTGCCGCCAGAATTACAGCTTTTTTCTGCACATCAGTTGCAGTACTCGGAGTTCCTGCCGCCGCTAAGTGATATTCAGCATATTCACCTGTACAGGATAATGCCATTCTGAATACATTAAAGCCGGCAGTCCTTTTATTCGCAACACCGTTTTTTTTTTCCACAGAGTGTTTCTTGATATCCTCTACGGTGGAACATTCAAAAGGTTCTTTATCCTGTCCTCTTTTTGCCTTGGAATCAAATACAGCATATACTGTTCTATCTTCGGTGTAAGGTTCAATAAATTCTGATATTCCGGATCGGGTAATCATAGAGGAGAAACCTACCGGAGAAAGACTGAATCTCAGATATACGGAAGGGTCTTCTATTCCCGTTCCTACATAGGATTTAATATCCGGAAACTTTGCCTGTAATTCGGGAGCCATATTGGAAAATTCCCAAACCTGAAATTTTTCTAATTTTCCACTAGCAACAGGAAGTGAAATAACAATTCCTTTTTCATTTGAGAAACGGCCAGGCGCTTTTTGTAACATTTGTTTAAGCTGAGCAGTATCTAACAGATAAAGAGCTGCAAACTCTAATTTTTCCTGAGATTTTTTTACTTTCTGAGATCTAAGCTCGGTTCTTGACCACTGCGAAAATCCTAAAAAGGGAATCAACAGGGAGAAAATAAAGAAATAATGTTTCATATTAATGTGATTTTTTTGGTTTCACCAAATTAGCAAAATAATTTTAAAACAAGGATAAAAAGCCACACAAATTAGCTAATTAAACAATTAAAAATCAATAAATTAAACACAAACAAAAATAAATCCTTGCATCAGATGTTTATTAATATGGAAAAACAGTTCCGTTAAAAAACGATCATTTTGATGAAGACCTTATTCCTAATCCCAAATGTAAGCTTAGTATTGTATATGTACTTTTTCAATGATAACTTCAGACAAAAAAGGATCGGTACTTACCGATCCTTATATATCTTGAAAATTAATATCTGTTATTTAATAACAAGTTTGCTATTGTATATTCCTTTTGAAGAATCTATGCTTATTATATAAACTCCTTTAGGCACATTCACATTAAGTTCTTTTGTATTATTGCCTTCAGATTTATAAGTAGAAGAATAAATCAGTCTTCCGCTGGCATCAAGCATCGTTACTTTAACATTTCCTTTTATGTTTCTGGATTTGATAAAGAAATTACCATCACTTGGATTAGGATAGATTTTAATATCATCTGCTATTGGTGAAGCAATTTCTTTGGTACCGAGAGTTTGTGTCTGTTGGGTACATACTTCAAGAGCCCAGCCTGTAATACTTCCTGCAGTTCCGGTTTTATTATCTGATGCAAATAATTTCCATTCTCCCTGTGCTGTATGTCCTTTAAATATTCCCAGGGATTCATCAGGTTTTGCATCTCCTTGTATCGGAGAGGCACATGCAGCGACAGCACTTGCATCACTGAATGAAGCAGTAATACCTGAGGCATTAGCACATCTACGATTCCATAGAATAGCTGAAGAGCCTACCGGGCTTTCAATACCCACAGTCAAATGACTAATGTTAGCATGGGCTATAGAAGGAGTGACTTTAATTTTAGTGATTGTTCCGGTATTATTAACCAATAAAGGAACCGTTACTTTTGGTGCTGATATACTTCCTCCTTCACGTGCGTCAGTAATAGCAACAGGTGCCCCATTGTACGTATATGTTGTACAATTTTCACCGGTAACATTATAATCAATGACAAAACTCGGACTTACTGCATAATAAACATTTCCAACAGCTTCTATCAGGATATAGGCATTGGAAGATGTAGAAGCAGCCGGTATATTCACTTGCTCACTCCCATCATTAGGTGTATTTGCTGCGATTGTAGTAAAAGTTTGCCCACCATCGGTAGATAGTTTAATATTTACATTCGCTGTATTGACCGGGGCTTGATTAGTATTGGCAACATTCCAGGTTACATTAAATGTACCTGCCGAACTTAAGGATTGTCCAAACGCAGGAGACGTTACCTGAAAAGGACCTGCTCCGGCATTAACACTGATAACCGTTGCATCTGTATTGGTTTGTGGCTGTATGGGATCATTATTTCTTACGGTAACTTTAAAATTAAGATTTCTTGTTATACTGGAAACAGACTCCCATCGGGTTGACAAAACACCTCCAAGCACTTTATTAAAATCAGGGAAATATCTTACAGGCGAAGTTCTAGGCGCTACCGATCTGAACATGGGCCCCGTTGGTTTCGCAGGATAGCAGGCAGAAATATCTCCGGATCCAAGCTGAGCATTGGCAGCCAGATCAGCTTGTTCCCAATTATAAGTGTAGGACGCGCTTGCCGCATCTGTGGTAGCTGCTTTTAATACAAACGGAGTGGAAACAGGAATGGTGTAATCTGCTCCCGCGTTAATGGTAGGAGCCGGGTTTGCAAAAGGGGTATTAACTCCACAAACAATACCGTTTATTACATTTTTTATCTGTGTAATACTATTTGTATGATAATAGTCATTAACATTAAACTGAACATCATTCGCCCCACCGGTTATCCCTGCATAAGACATAATAGTAGAACCACTACCAGGTTCTACGGTCTGATCGGCCTGACTGCTATACATGGTATAAGTATGACCGGCACCTAACTGATGCCCCATTTCATGGGCTACATAATCTACATCATAGGTATCACCTTCAGGGAAATTAGAAGCTGTCCAACCACGGGCTTTATAACCGGGATAGCATATAACCCCTACCCCTGCTGCTCCATTTCCTCCTCTTTGATCCACCAGATGTCCCATGTCATAATCCTCACTTGAAATAACTGCTGATATATTTGTATTAGCCTGACTCGGCCCCCAGCTTGTATATGGATCCGTATCCTTATCCAGATATATAATAGATTCGTTAGCTGCAATCAGATTGAAGTGTAATGACAAATCTTTTTCAAAAACGCTGTTCAATCTGGTTAAAGTAGTATTCATAGCGGCTAATACCACAGCTTTCTTCTGGGCATCTGTTGCCGTAGCAGGCGTACCCGCAGCGGTTAAATGATATTGAGCGTATTCTCCCGTACAGGAAAGTGCCAATCTGAAAACATTAAAACCTGCTGCTTTTTTATTGACAGCATTGTTTTTTTCAGAAACTTTTTCTCCCAGATCTTTTGGGGTAAGACATTCAAAAGGTTCTTTATCTTGTCCTCTTCTGGCGTTGGAGTCAAAAACGGCATAAACCAGCCTGTCTTCAGTATAAGGTTCAATAAATTCTGATACACCGGAACGGGTAATCATGGAAGAAAATCCTACCGGAGATACACTGAATCTAAGATATACCGTTGGATCTTCTAATGCTGTTCCTACATAGGATTTAATATCAGGATATTTTGCCTGTAATTCAGGGGCCATATTGGAGTACTCCCAAACCTGAAATCTTTCCTGCTTTCCTTGTGCTGTCGGAAGTGAAATAACAGTTCCTTTCTCACTTGAAAAACGTGCAGGAGTACTTTTTAACATCTGCTTAAACTGATCCACATTAAGTGAATAAAGCCCTGAAAATTCTAATTTCTCCTGTGATTTTTTAATTTTTTGAGACCGAATTTCGGTTCTTGTCCACTGTGAAAGCCCAAGAAATGGGATCAACAGTGAGAAAATAAAGAAATAATGCTTCATAATCATTGTAATTTTTTGTGTTTCACTAAATTATAAAAAAAAGCGTTTGTTTTTTATTTTTTTCACAATATCATGATGTTTTTTTTCCCTTTACTACAAATTCGAGTTATTAAAGCAGTTTTAAAGATATATTTGGATGCATCTTCAAAAAATTTTTATCTTTGAAGTTTAGGATTTGTAAAATGAAAATAAATTTGCCTGATAAACTGTATTATTCTATAGGAGAAGTGGCTAAAGCTTTTGATGTAAATACTTCACTAATACGCTATTGGGAACAGGAATTCCCTATCATCAAGCCTAAAAAGAATAGAAAAGGCAACCGATATTTCACTCCGGAAGATATCAAAAATCTTCAGATGATCTATCATTTGGTAAAGGAAAAAGGATACACTCTGGATGGAGCTCGTGTTGCTTTAACAACAAACAGCAGAATTTCAGAAACCATCACGATTATTGACCGCCTTGAATTTGTAAAAGCAGAGCTTCTCAAGTTAAAAGAATCTTTAGGAGAACGGGATGAAGAATAGTGTAATCAGGCTTTGCATAAAAACATGATCCTCCAAAAAAAACTGGGGGATTTTATTTTATACCCAATATCATTTTCATTTATTTTTTCAACACAGACAAAGAATCTATATTCTAAACTCAAGGACTTTCTATTTTCTCATTGCCATGCTTTAGTTTTATTGGTAAGTTTATGTTATGATGAGAAAAAACAACTACCAGAAGTTAGCATTTATGATTATGCTATTAACGATCTTATTGGTCTACCAGAAGCATACCAGTAAAGAGAAAGAGCCTTTTCCAGAAATAAAATTCATAATAGATTCTTCAGTTCCTGCTGTCATAAGAGATTTTAATCCTAATAGTTTAAATCATAAACAATGGCAAGAACTTGGCTTTTCTGAAAAGCAGGCATCCACAATTCTTAAATATAAAGACATCGTTGGCGGCAAATTTATCTCAAAAGAACAATTAAAGAAATGCTATGCCATTTCTGAGGAAAAATTCAAAGAAATAGAATCATTCATTTTGCTACCGGAAAATCATAAAAAATCTCTATTCAAACCCTTTAAAAGCTTTGAAAAAAATAAATTGATTATTACCGGAAAATTTAATCCTGATCACTACTCTACAGCTGATTGGATCAAAATGGGTTTTAGTGAGAAGCAGGCAGATGCCATTTTAAAGTATAAAAGTTATTTGGGCGGAAGTTTCATCAGTAAAGAAAAGTTTAAAGAATGCTTTATGATCTCATCAGATCATTACACCCAACTTGCCCCCTATTTGATACTACCATCAGAAACACCTGATAATCTCAAAAAAATTATTAAAAACCACTATTCTGAAAAAAGCACCATGCAACACCAGCCATTTGATCCTAACAATCTCGGACTACAGGAATGGCAATCACTCGGATTCTCAGAAAAACAGGCACAAATTATCGTAAATTACCGGGATAGAAATCTACATGGTCGCTTTGAAAGTTTGGAAGATTTCCAGAAGTGTTTTGTCATATCGGCAGAAAAATTTAAAGAATTACGACCTTATATTACACTTACCGCGTCTCTTGCAAAAAAAGAGAATATACAACAGCAAAAAACTGATTTTTCAAAAATAGATCTTAATGAAATCACTTTCAAACAGCTTTTAGAATTCGGCTTGGATGAAAAAAGTGCGGGATCAATTATCGGGTTCAGAAAGAAGTTGGGAGGTTTTGTGACGAAGCAACAAATTTCAGACACCTATAACATCGACAAAGAAATAGTTCAAAAACTACTGGATATTGCCCCATTAGATCCTTCAGCCATTACGAGATATAGCTTAAATGATGCTCCTGAAGAATGGCTTAAAAATCATCCTTACTTCAAGTATTCTGCAGACAAAATTATCTTCTATAGAATTACCAATCCTGATGATAAGAAGATATGGAAGTTTCTGAAATTAAAGCCGGAATATGAGGAAAGAATGAAATTATACTTAAAATAACAAGAACTCAAGGCCGGAAACAGAATTTAAAAAGATTATTTTCAATAATTTCTAAATGTTATATAAGAAAGGTCAATCTATCTGTATACAGACTATCCCAAAACAATAACTAATATTTTGGGATAATTTGTGACGTTGAAATGTACTGGTTTAAATTTTAATGGTGCATATAATTACTAGGACCATTGGTGCCTTCAATTGATTCGGGCAATATTCCGTACTGTGTACGCAGATTGACTGTACCAAGAGTTTTCCCTGTCTCGATCTCAATGACATTAATGGTCCCTGAATTTAAATTAGGAATATTCAGGAGATTATTTTGTACAGCTACAACTTCTTTTCCTGACTTGGTTTTAAAGAAGGCCATATGATGTGCCCCTTTATCTGCATTTAAAGTTTTTAAAAGTTTTAGTTGAGGAAGATCACTCAAGTCAAAGACAAGCACTTTTCCCGGATCTGCAAAACTCACATAGAGTTTGTTTGTATTATCAATATACATTTCGAGTGCCCAACCTAATCCTTGTGTACTTCCTTCAAACACCTTAGTAAAAGCATCATATTTTTTGGTTGTGGCATTATACGGGGCCATCCAGATATCTCCTCCAAGCATCGTTGTAGCCAGAGCATATTGTGGAAAATTTCCGCGCAGTAATAAAACCTCAACCGGAGCAGACATGTCCGTCTGTGAATCTGCCACACGATAGGTCTCCTTTATTTCATAGGTATTGAGATCTAATAAGGTAACTGTATTCCCTGAACCAGTGGTAAGATCCGGATGAATCGTTGAGCTTACCATCATGATTCCTTTTTCCTCATTAACGGAAATACCATGCGGATACATTATAAATTGGTTTGGATTATCCTGAATGGGGGCTTTAATGGTTTTGATAAGCTGATTATTATTAGCATTAAAAACACCTATACTCCCATCTTTTGGCCCTCCTGCCCCTCCCATAAAGGTCATAAAATATCTTCCGTCATTGGTGAAAAATAAATTTTCTCCCACCGTATTCTCACCTGTATTGATAGGTGTTGCACTTACTAATTTGGGTTGTCCATTTTGGTCTTTCTCAGTCTTTATCTCATATAGATAGCTTCCTCCCAATGCTGTTGTAAATAATTTTTTCGCATTGTTATTATAATAAATATGATGAGGTAAGACTCCAACGCCCAATTCAAGTTTATGACTTATATTTCCAAAATTGAGAGATTCAGGATCGAGTTCTATAATGGCTATTCCGTCTGGTGCTCCATGCAAACTTCTGTAGTCAATATAAAACAAAGAGTCATGTGGATGGTCTGAATTATGATTATCATCGTGACAATTGATGAAAATTATCAAAACAATAAACAAAACAACCTTGTTTAAATTTAATTTCATGATTTTTAGATTATGGATGCAATAAATATAACATATTTTACAATAAAAATAAAATATATTACACCAATATGTGAAAAATAATGAAATAACGGTAAACCTAACCTTCTTTTTTAGCAGTTCTGTAGGCGATTATAAACGTATAAATGCTACAAAACTTTATAAATATGGTCAGGAAAAAAGAGGATGAAACCTCTCAGATATATTTTAGTCAGTTGTTTTACTAGAATCAGATAGCAAAAGGTTCAGATTATTAAGTTCATCATCCGTAAGGTCTCTCCACTTTCCGACTGGAAGGTCAAGCTTTATATTCATAATACGGATTCTTTTCAACTTTTTTACCTCATATCCGAGATATTCGCACATTCTACGGATCTGTCTGTTTAAGCCTTGTGTAAGGATGATTCTGAAATTCATTTCATCAATCTTTTCTACCTCACATTTTTTTGTTACGGTATCCAAAATGGGAACACCATTTCTCATTTTCTCTAAAAATCTCGGTGTAACCGGCTTATCTACGCGTACGAGATATTCTTTTTCGTGATTGTTTCTGGCACGAAGGATTTTATTAACAATATCCCCATCACTAGTAAGAAGGATCAATCCTTCACTAGGTTTATCCAATCTTCCGATCGGAAAAATTCTTTTAGGATGATTAATGTAGTCAACAATATTATTTTTCTCGCGCTTAGTATCTGTTGTGCACACAATTCCTACAGGCTTGTTGAAAGCAATGTACACAGGTTTTTCCTGTGGTTCTCTGATGGGCTTTCCATCTACTTCCACAAGATCTTCATCAGATACTTTTGTCCCAAGTTCCGGAATCTTTCCGTTTATTTTTATTCTTCCTTCTTCTAAAAGCTTATCTGCTGCTCTTCTGGAGCAATAGCCGACTTCTGATAAATATTTATTGATACGTGTCTTTTCCATTATTTTATGCCATAGGAAAGTTTATTTTCATAACCCTTCAAATCTGTAATCATTATTTAAAAACTGGTCTGTAGCATCTTCAATTGTGTAGTCACCTATTTTGGTACGCCTCAATTGTGTTAAATAAGCTCCAACTTCCAATTCCTGTCCTATATCATGAGCAAGACTTCTGATATAAGTTCCTTTTGAACATCCCACTGTAAAACTTATCAAAGGAAAATCTATTTTCACCTCTTTGATATAGTGAATTGTTGTTTTTCTGGATTTCATTTCTACTTCCTCTCCTGCTCTGGCAAGATTATAAGCTCTTTCTCCATCTATCTTTATAGCAGAATACACCGGGGGTTTCTGTTCAATCTCTCCTACAAATTTCTCTAAAGCATCTTGTACCTGCGCTTCCGAGATATGAGAAATATCCTGATGAAGAATTTCCGGTTTTTCTGTATCGTAAGATTCTGTCTGAACTCCTATTTTAATCTCTGTCCAATATTCTTTGGGAGCATCCTGAATTTCAGGAATCTTCTTTGTGAATTTACCACAGCATACAATAAGCAGCCCTGTAGCTCTCGGATCCAACGTTCCGGCATGACCTATTTTAAATTTTTTAGGAAGATCAAATTCCCTTTTAAGTTTATATTTCATTTTATTGACAGCCTGAAAGGACGTCCAGTCCAGAGGTTTGTCTAATAAAAAAATGTATCCTGATTTCAGTTCTTCAGCCGTCATGAATGGGGTATAAATGAAGATTTCTTATTTAAAGAAATAAAAGTAAATTAGTAAAGCTATTCCCACAAAAATACGGTACCATCCCCAAGGTTTGAAACCATATTTGTTAAGTACACCGATAAATGCCTTAATTGCGATCAATGCAACAATAAACGCGACCACATTTCCAATCACAAAAATCATAATATGATCCTGTGAAGATAGAATCATTTCATATCCTTTCTGTGGGTTTGGAGTTTCTTTTCCCCAGGTTTTGACGAAAACAGAATATACGGTAACTGCTAACATCGTAGGCACTGCAAGGAAAAATGAAAATTCTGCTGCAGCTTTTCTTGTAAGCCCCTGAGCCATTCCTCCGATAATAGAAGCAGCACTTCGGCTCGTTCCCGGCATCATCGCAAGACATTGCCAGAACCCAATGGTTATAGCATTTTTTATAGTAATACCTTTTTCGTCATCAATTTTAGGATTTTTAAACCATTTATCTGCAAAAAGCAATATAACGCCTCCCAACACCAGCACCGAAGAAATAGCAATCTGATTCCCCAGAACCGCCTCAATTTTATCATCAAACAAATATCCTAACACTAATGCAGGAACTACTGCAAAAGCCAGTTTAAAGTAAAACTGAATATTATTCAAATCAAAAAACTTTTTCCAGTACGCGACTACAACCGAGAGAATTGCTCCGAACTGAATAGAAACCTGGAACATTTTTAAAAATTCTGTTTCTTCCAATCCCATAAGGTTAGCCGTAAACCCCATATGAGCTGTAGAAGAAATAGGAAGATATTCAGTAAGCCCTTCTACGATTGCAATAATAATTGCTTTAATTAAATCCATATTCGTTAAAATGTAAAAGATTAAGAGACCCTGAAATTTAGAATACAAAGTTCCAAATTTCCTAATCTCTTAATCTCTTACTGTAAGTTTTATTTATTTTCTTTTTAATATCGCATACACCTCTATCACAAAACCAATGACAACAAATAAAGGTGCTATTCTGATTCGTCGGATAGAAAAGATATCATCATTCCATGAATTAGGATCAAATTTACCATCTACCGTATTTGCATCAGATCCCATCATTAAAAGAAATCCTACTACTATAAATGCCAATCCTATCAGCATCCATTTGAAGTTTTCTTTTCCAAAATAGAAGGTGTTTTCTTGGGGTACTTCTGCTTCATTTCCAAAATTTGAAGCGGAAAAATTATTTGTTTTTTTGCTCATTGTTAAGAGTAATATAAATCGTCAACGTTTGATTTTAAGAATCTCCATGTTGCAATAATGGTACTTAGAACGGTAATAAAAATACCTACTCCTAAAACCAACAGCACCAACCAAACATATTGCTGGTTATCCTGTACAAATGCAGATCCGATCTGATTTGTAAAGTAATACCAAACACCGAATAATGCCAAAAGGCCTATCAGTGAACCAATAGCACCTAAAACTACAGCCTCAATAATAAAAGGCTTAAGAATAAATCTTCTTTTTGCTCCTACCAGCTGCATTGTTTTGATAATAAATCTCTTGGAGAATATTTTAAGACGAATTGAGTTATTGATTAATACAACAGCCAATACGAGAAATAAAATGGAAAATCCAAAGATCCATTTCAAGATTCTGCTTAGGTTATTATACACATCTACCATCAGTGTACTATCATTCTTCACATCAATAATTCCCGGAACCGATTTGATCACCTTGATCGCTTCATCAATTTTTGCAGGATCTACATACTCAGGTTTTAAAGCAACTTCAATAGATGAAGGAAAGATATTTTCTTCAAATAAAGCGTCACTATCAATTCCCATACTTTTCTTGGCTTCCTTTGCAGCCATACTTCTTGAAATGTAGGTTGCTTTTTTTACAGGAGCTAACGTCTGGATCTTTTTAAAAGTTTCCTCCTCAAGTTTTGCAATTTTTACAGAATCTTTAGCGTCATAATTTTCATCAAAGTAGGCGTTCACCACCAACTGTTCTTTGATATAGTCAGAATACTTTTGGGCATTGATTAAGATAAGCCCCATTAATCCCAACAAAAATAACACTAAGGCAATACTTATCACTACTGTAATATTGCTGGACCGAAGCCTTTTCTTATTAAATTCATCTACAGATTTAGCCATTAATATTAAAATTTTTGGCTAAAATAGAAAAAATCTTCCGAAATTTGGGACGAAATAAAGAAAATCATTGTTAATAAAATCATAAAAAACCTTGAGTGTAAAAGCAAAAAAACATCTGGGCCAGCACTTTCTGACAGATGAAAACATCGCAAGAAAAATTGTAGAAGGGCTTAGTTTTGAGAACTATAATAACATTATGGAAGTAGGTCCCGGAATGGGAGTTCTTACCAAATATCTTCTTGAAAAAGATCAGAACATTTACCTTGCCGAAATTGACACAGAATCCATCGAATATCTTAAAAATAATTATTCAAAGGTTACGGAAAATACTTTTGTAGGAGATTTTCTGAAACAGGATTTTAGTTTTATCGGAAAAGAACAGATTGCTATTATTGGTAATTTCCCTTATAATATTTCCTCGCAGATCTTGTTTCAGATTGTTGATCATTATGAAATCATCCCGGAAATGGTTGGTATGTTTCAGAAAGAAGTCGCTGAAAGAACAGCTGGAGTACCGAGAACTAAAGATTATGGCATCCTTTCCGTTCTGATTCAGGCGTATTATGATGTTTCTTATATGTTCACCGTTCATGAAAACGTTTTCAACCCGCCGCCAAAAGTAAAATCTGGTGTAATCAGACTGACAAGAAATCCGAAAGAAGGCCTGGCAGGCAATGAAGTGCTTTTTAAACAGATCGTTAAAGCAGGATTCAACCAAAGAAGAAAAAAACTATCGAATGCCCTGAAAGTTTTAAATATTCCTGAGGCATTAAAAGGGCATGAATTTTTAGATAAAAGAGCTGAAGAACTTAGTGTTTTAAATTTCATACATTTTGCCAATCTGTGGAAAGAACATCAATAAGATATAAGCAGAAGCTTCTTTATCAGAATTTTAATTAAAAAAACAAAGCCTTTCAAATCAATTGAAAGGCTTTGTTTTTATTATGATTATTTATTCTCTGTTCTTAAGCATAATCCATCCGGACCAATTCATCTGCGTTTTGGATTTTGGATATTCAAAATTAAACTTGTACCAGTAAGTTGCTGTAGGTAATCTTTTCCCCCCTACACTTCCATCCCAAATCGGATTATCTTTTGAGAATCTGTAGATCTCTACGCCATATCTATCATAAACAGAACCTGTAAAGTTTTTAAACTGTCCCAGAGCTGTAAGGTCCAGTACGTCGTTGATCCCATCATTATTTGGTGTAATAATATTAGTAATCTGTAATGTAAAGAAATCAAAAGTTCCTACACAGTGCGTTCCCACTCTTCTTATTAATATTGTATAATTTGTATTATCTAAAAGATTGGAAAATATGTTTGACTGTTGCCACGTAATTCCATTATCAATAGAATATTCCAAACTACTTGGCGTATTATTCATTGGAGGGTTTTCTGCAATAATCGTTAATGTTTTTTTAGAACTTTCATAATCTACTGCTGTCACAAAAGGTTTTGCAGCTCCCATTACTTTAACAGGGAAAACTTTTTTACAGATTCCATTATCAATTTCTACCGAGTAAATCCCCCACTGGTCTACATTTATCTTTTGAGTGGTCGCTCCGGTACTCCATAAATATTTATAACCAGGTCCGGCTCCCGCATCCAGTGTAACGATATCACCTATACACATTTCAACATCTGTTAAAGGTGAAGTAATTTCAGGTGTAACTTCTATTCTTATAACAGCAGGATTCAAAGATTTACAACCTTTAGTTCCAATAGCATATACGGTAAATGTAGTCGTTTGATATAACGTCACCGTTTGCATATTTCCTGTCCCGGAAAAATTACTCCACAAATAGGTATCACCACCTTCTGCCGTCAATGTAACTGCTTCACCCGGACATATTTTTATTTTTGAGCTTTTCAATTTTGCAGTTGGTGTTGCTTCTTTTAATAATTTTAGTTCTATCGTTTTACTACAGAACCCACCATTGGAAACGACAACATATAAGATCTGCCCATCATTACCATTATATTGTAATAAATTCTGGATATAATTATTATTTTGAGCTATAGCATCAGCCTGATTTTCATAGAATTTGAACACAGCACCGGGAGTCGTACTGATGGATGGCTTTACCGCCTGTAAATCAAAAGTCGTTATATCAGGAGTTGTACAAAGAAGCAAAGTGGCATCGTTAGCCTGAGGAGTAAATCCTCCATGAATTTCTATAGACGCCTTACCCGGGCACGGGTTCCCCGGAACACTTACTTCAATAGTGTATGTTCCCGGCTGGGTCGCCGTAATTGTATTTGTTGTAGCACCAGGAACAAGAGTACCATTATGAAACCATTGATACACTAAATTTGGATCACTTACAGAAGCAGTAATTACCTGAGGTACATTGTCACAAACATTTATGTCTGACGGTAATTGTGCACCGCTAGGATCTAAAAGCTCTACTCCGATATTAAAAGATCCACCTTCCAAAAATACAGCAGAATCGTAACTATGGTCACTATAATCAGCAATTACCATTTTAAAATGATATTGCTGTCCTGCCGTAACAGTTGCCGTAGCAGTAAGCGGAATTGTTCTTCCGTTAAAATTAGTTTCTACATTCGCCGTATTATATCCTGCAAAATATTGTTCATTAACAGCTCCGCAAACACCTGGTATTGCCGGGTGAATATTGGTGATACTTACCGGGCCGGCTGAGTTGGGAAGTACAGCCATATTAACATATGGTCCGCCCGAAGTAGGTCTTAACAAAATTGCAAATGCATCAGCAAAGTTACAGGGAAATGACCCGGTATATTCTTCAGATGCTATTAAATAGTTAAATTTAATCTGAGTCGTTGTAGGTACAAAGTCAAATTCCAATAATACGGCATCATTTAACCGGCTTTCCTGCACCCCGATAACCTGTGCCAAATCCGCATCTGTTCCTCCCCCATTAACGTCACTCAATGTAAAATTTTCGTAGCTGTTTCCAGCTTTTCTTGCAAATCCGGTTGAAAGAATAATACCATCTTTGAAAGGAAAGTTCGTTGCGGCTTTATTAAAATATCCCCATGCTCTGTCTGCATCACCCACCGCATGATTCGGAGTAATCTTTACATTACTCACATTAGGTGTAACACAAGTATTCGTTCCTGATGAAATCAGGACATCTTTTACTAATTTTTCTATATTATACGTAGTTTCTGTATATGCGGGAGCATTTACATCTATGAAAGCTCCTGCTCTTGCGGACAACGAGGATTTATTTTCCCTTACAGGTTTTCTAGATTGTGGAGTTTGTGAAAATAAGAAGGTCGAGACGACTAAAAAAAATAGACAAAGCGGTAGGTTTCTTATCATAATATTTTTGTTTCAACAAATTTAATTTTTTTTTGAATATACCATATACATATTTCATTTTTTTCTACCAAAACAACAAAAAATAAAGTACTAATGAGAAAAACTCATGATTTAATACATCTTCAAAAATTGGATAATTCAGGCGCAATTCTTAAAGTTTTTTCTCAAAAAAGCATCTACACTAACGAATTCTTCAATTGTTTTGAAGGGCTTGCTATCGTATAATATGTCTTATCTAATCTCTGTTTTTCAGCATTAGTTATCCGGGCAAATTAATCAGCGTTTTTGATTTAGGATATTCAAAATTAAATTTAGACAAGTTGGTCGATGTTGGTAATTTTTTCTACCTATTCAATTTCAAATTTCCCTTAGAAAATTTAAATATTTCAACACCATATCGGTCCTAAATAACTCAGCAAAACTTTTAAAAATGTAAAGAATTCTACAATTCCCATACTATGTGTTACTGCTCGTCGTATTAGAGTATCATTGTTTTATCGGGAAAGGTTCACAAAAATATTAGATATTTAGTCCGTTGTACCATTATCAATAGAATAACTCCAGGTTGCTTCATTTTATTGTTCATCGGAGGGTTGATGACTTCCACAACCAATCCCTTTTTAGCTCCTTCATGGCTTAATAAAATAAGATGGGGCTGCATCCATCACTTTTGCCTTATTTTTTTTTCACAAAAATCATTATCAACTTCTATGGTACAGATCCCCCATTATACCATAGCCCATTCTTTAACACGAAAAACAACAAAATCTTTCATTTATGAAAGATTTTGTTGTTTTTTTATATTTCAATGTTTATTTAATTTCTATTTTTCAGAAGTATCCAACCTGAGCGCTGCTCCAACTTGCTGCTTGCCGGGTTTTCCCACTGCACTCTGTACCAATACGTACCGGTAGGCAGATTTGATCCTTTTAAAGATCCTTTCCATATAACATCCCCTTTTGTGGCTTTAAATACCTCCGCCCCATATCTGTCGAAAATAGAAGCTGCGAAGTTTTTATATCCACTGACTCCTGTAAAATCTATTGTATCATTGATACCATCCATATTAGGGGTAATGGCATTGCTGATAATGAATGTAAAGTAATCCAGCGAAGTTCCACATTTTGCATCTTTAACTCTTACCATTAAACGGTAATTTGTATTATTCAGAACTCCTGTAAATATATTGGATCCCTGCCATATTATTCCTCCATCAATAGAATACTCCAAAGTTCCTCCTGTAGGATTACTTGCTGTAAGGGTAAGAATATGGTTTTCATAAACAACATTGGTAAACTGTGGCAGATCCGGGTTGATCAGTTGGGCAGTGAAGACTTTTGAACACACCCCGTTACTGATAGTTACAGAATAAGTCCCTGCCGTATTTACTGTAATGGTCTGAGTTGTTGCGCCGGTACTCCACAGATAGGTATAATTAGTCCCTGCTCCGGCATCTAAAACCGCTTTATCTCCGGCACAGGCATACACATCTTTCAATGTAGAAACAATGGCAGGAACGACTTCAATTTTAATTGTAGCAGGAACTGTGGAACTACATCCATTTCCTCCCAACGCATATACCGAATAAGTAGTAGTACCTACAGGCGGAGTTACTACCTGAGTATTTCCATTTCCGGGAAGACCTACCCAATTATAGGTAATTCCTCCGGTAGCAGTCAGCGTCACTGATTCTCCTTCACAGATTTTTGTTTTAGAAGCAGCAATTCCTGCAATAGGTGGTCCTACCTGAACCGTAACCGTAGCTGGAGTTGCTGAAACACATCCATTGGCTCCTACTGCAAAAACAGTATAGGTAGTTGTATTAGTAGGTGAAACGACCTGAGTACTTCCATTTCCGGTAAGACCATTCCCCCAGTTATAGGTAACTCCTCCGGAAGCCGTCAGTGTTACGGATTCTCCCACACATATACGAGGTTGTGATGAAACAAGTGCAGCCACCGGCAACACTTTATCTTCCTGTACTGTAACTGTTGCAGTATAAGTACAACTTAAATTTCCTGGCTGCGATACGTTTGTAACGGTCAATGTATAGGTACCACCGGCATTTACGACAGGGGTAAGAGTAGTTCCTCCTGAAACAATATTTCCTCCTGTTGTTGTCCAGTTAATGGTAGATCCCGCAGGTACTACAGAAGCTGATGCATCTATAGTAATCTGAGGTGTTGTACAAGTCACTGTTTGTGGTGCAGCGATCGTTAATGTGGTTTCAGGAGTTGTCAGCAATTGCAGAGAAACAACATAACTACAACCTCCATTACTTACCAAAACATATATAGTCTGATTTGAACCCGTTGGCAAATAAGTTGTAGGATTTGCTATAGAGTTGGCATTAGCAGCATTGGCATCAGCCTGATTCACATAATAAACAAAGGTTATGGGACCAGCAGCCGTTGTAATTTGTGTTTGGGCTTCAGTTAAATTAAATGTAAGTCCCGGTTGATAACACTTGTGCAAAATTGCATTTTGTGCAGTAAAGGGTTCCGACACTTCAATAGTGATAGTACCTGGATTTTGAGACACACATCCATTGGCTCCTACTGCAACTACAGTATAAGTTGTTGTTGCGGTAGGCGAAACAGTTTGTGTATTTCCGTTTCCTGTAAGGCCATTCCCCCAGTTGTAGGTCACTCCTCCGGTAGCGGTCAATGTTACCGATTCTCCTTTACAAATCTTTATTTTGGTAGCTGTAAGCCCTGTATTAGGGGGAGCACTATCTCCTGTAACAGTCACATTGGCTACAGCTGTACAGTTAACATCGCCTGGCTGATAGGTTTTTGTTATGGTTAAAGTATAGGTACCCGGTGCATTGATCACAGGATTAAGGGTGTTTCCTCCCGAGACAATATTTCCTCCGGTAGTCGTCCAGTTAAATGTTGCTCCTGTTGGATAAACTGAAGCCGAAGCATCGAGTGTAATCTGAGAATTAGCACAAGTCAAAGCCACGGGAGGAACGATAGACACCGTCATCTGTGGAGCCTTTACGAGTTGTAGCTCTGCAACTTTAAAACAAAATCCGGTTCCAACCCTAACATACACAGTTTGCCCTCCGGGACTTTGATAAGTCGCAGGATTTGGAATTGTACTGGTATTTCCAGCGTTTGCATCTGCTAATGTGGTATAGTATGAAAATGTAGCCCCGGGAGTTGTACTTATGGAAGCTTGAGCAGACTGTAAATTAAAAGTAGCATTTCCAGCTGCATAACAAGCTGTCAGGGTAGAATTCTGCACGGTAGGAGAAGTTCCGCCTACGACAGTAACAGTTGCTTCTCCCGGACAACTATTGCCCGGAACAAACACTTTAACAGTATATACACCTGGTTGCGTTGCCGTATAACTGGCATTCACTGCTCCGTTAATCTGATTATTATTTAAGAACCATTGGTAGGTTACGTTGGGCGCCTGAACAGAAGCCGTGAAGGTCTGTGGTGTATTATCACACATATTCACAGAAGCCGGTAGTTGTACTCCGGCCGGATCCAGAATTTTAACTCCAATATCAAATGATCCAGCCTCCAGAAATACTGCAGAATCAAAATTTCGATCCTGGTAATCAGCCAATGCCATTTTGAAATGGTAAGTTTGTCCAGGTATTACAGTTGCTTTTGCCGTTAACGGAATAGTACGGCCATTAAAGTTGGTTTCAATCTGAGCTGTATTGGTACCTCCATAATAGGTTTCATTCTTAGGTCCACAATTAGGGTATTGTGGGTGGATATTCGTTACACTCACCGGTCCTGCTCCATTAGGAAGTACCGCGAGATTAGTATAGCTGGGATCTCCAACTTTTTTTAACAGAAGAGCAAAACCATCGGTGATGGTACATGGAAAATTCTGTTGATACTCTTTAGAGGCAAATAGATATCTGAATGTAATTTCAGTAGAAGCTGCAACAAAATCAAACTCTATATAAGTGGCATCTTTAAGATCTGTAGCGGGAAGTCCTAATGCTGCTGCCAAGTCATCATCTCCTCCGGTTCCCAGAGCATCACTCAGATCAGCGTAATAGGTATTTCCACCTTTATAAGCGTAGCCGGTTGAGAGTATAATCCCTTTACTAAAAGGAAAGTTTGTATTGGCTTTGTTAAAATAGCCCCAGCTTCGATTCTGATTGGTAGGTTGTAAGTTAGGGGACACCGTTACATTGCTTACATTAGAAGTAGCACACCCTCCTCCGGATATCAGAACATCTTTTACCAGCTGAGTAATACTGTAGCTGGATTCGGGATAGCTGAGTGCATTTACGTCAATAAAAGCACCTGCTTTCATAGTGGCAGCGCTAGGTTTTTTGGCAACTCCTGTTCTTTCCCTGTTCTGAGCAAGAACCAGACTTCCCACAAAAGCAAAAAATAACGCTAAAAATAAATTTCCCGTCCTCCTATTTAACATTTTATATTATTTTAAACAAAAATACTATTTTTTTTGTTTGAAATTCAACTTAATATAATTTACATTGCTACTAACGCAAATTTATTTATCGTAGAATATCAACTTAATTTTTTTCAATATAATAAAAAAAGACTAACAAAGTAGTCAGTCTTTTAATTATATCTTAAAATTATTCTATATTCTTGAGAAGGATCCATCCTGTCTTTATGGTAAGCTGCTTACTCGCAGGATCTTCAAAGGTTAACTGATACCAATAAGAAGAGGTAGGCAGGCGTTTACCCTGGAAAAAACCATCCCAGTAGGGTCTGATTTTTTCAGCCTTGAATACTTCTTTTCCGTAACGGTCAAAAATCTGACCTTTAAAATCTTTATAATTACTCACTCCTCTGAAATCAATAATATCATTAATATTATCGCCATTTGGAGTAATCACATTTCTCATAACAAATGTAAAATATTCAAGGAATCCTTCACAACTTGTGAATTTAACCTTCACCCGGATAGAAATGACTTTATTTGGAGGTACATTTGTAAATACATTAGAACCCTGCCATGTGAGCCCGTTATCTATAGAGTATTCCAGCACACCATTACTAGGATTATTCGCTGTAAGCACCATCATTCCTTTATCATTGTAATCAACTTTTATAATTTGTGGAATAACCGCCTGAATAACCTGTGCTTTAAATTCTTTGGAGCATATTCCATTGCTAATATTTACAGAGTATTCTCCAGGAGTATCAACAGTGATGGTCTGGGTTGTTTCTCCTGTACTCCACTGATAGGTATAACCTGGTCCGGAGCCGGCATCCAGAAGAATCTTATCTCCTTTACAGATATATCCACCTTTCACACCGGAAACAATAGCAGGAATTACTTCAATCGTGATACGCGCCGGCTGTAATGATTTACACCCTTGTGCTCCAATCGCATATACAGTATAGGTTGTTGTCTGAGTTGGATTTACAGTTCTGATTCCTCCTGTACTGGAAGAATCTCCCCATTGATAGGTCACACCTCCGGAAGCCGTTAAAAGTAATGACTCCCCTACACAAATCTTCAACCTCGGCGCCGTAATTTTTGCAACCGGAGTTTCTTCTTTCCTTAAAGTCAAAGTAGCAATTTTGCTACAAAAAGCACCGTTAGAAACAAGCACATATAATACTTGTCCATCTGTTCCGCTATAATTTGTCAGATTGGTAATATTGCTGTTATTTTGAGCCAGAGCATCTGCCTGATTTGCATAAAACTTAAACACCGCTCCCATCGTTGTGCTGATCAGAGGCTTTGCGTCTTCTAAATTAAAGGTTGTAAGATCCGGAGTTGAACAAAGCTTAAGCGTTGCATCATGCACAGTAGGACTTGTTCCTCCGACAATGGTAATAGAAGCTTCGCCCGGACAGTTATTTCCCGGAATCATCACTTTTACAGTATATACTCCTGGTGCTGTAGCGGTATAGGTAGCGTTGGTGGCTCCCGGAATCAGAACCCCGTTTTTATACCATTGGAAAGTCATCCCCGGAATTGTAGCTACCTGTGCTTTTAACACTTTTGGGGTATTGTCACACATATTAATACTACCCGGTAACGTAGCTCCTGCTTCGTCCACAATTTTAATCCCAATATCAAAAGAGCCTCCTTCCAGGAAGACAGCTGAATCATGCCCTGTATCTATAGCATCTGCTAAAACCATTTTAAAGTGATAGGTCTGTCCCGGGATCACATCCGCAACAGCTGTCAACGGAATAGTTCTCCCATAGTAATTGACCTGAAGGTGAGGATCGTTCATTCCAGCAAAATAAGTGGCATTAATAGGTCCACAGGAAAACAAACTTCCTCCGGGTACAATATTCGTTACACTCACCGGCCCTGCTGTTCCTGGTAATATTGCCAAATTGGTATAGGTAGGATCACCCGCCTTCTTTAGTAAAAGTGCAAAGGCATCAGAGAATCCACTGCATGGATAATCGTTTGTCGGCTCATATTCCTCAGAAGCAAATATATAGTTAAATTTAACCTGAGTTGAATTGGGAACGAAATCAAATTCCAGAGCTACAGCATCATTTAATGTAGAAGTATTACCAGTAGCCGCCACAAGATCGGCATCACTTCCGGTACCTACACTTTTACTTGCCATGCTTATAAAAGAATTTCCAGCTTCTTTCGCATGTCCTGTTGTCAATACAATTCCGTCTGTAAAAGGAAAATTAGTTGTCCCTTTATTAAAGTATCCCCAAAATCTATTGGTATTATCTGCTGCGTGATTGGGACTTACCGTAACATTGGTTACACTAGCCGTCGTACAGGTAGAGCCCCCATTGATCAGAACATCTGTAACAAGCTGTGCCGGAGAAAACCCAGAAGGGGTATAGGAAGCTACATTTACATCTATAAATGCTCCTGCTCTCAGGCTTTCCGCAGAAGGTTTTGATTTTGAAACCTTTCTGTTACGAACGCCTTGTGAAAATACAGAAGCAGAAGCCAATAAAAATATTAAAAGAAAAAAGTAGTTTTTTAATCTATAGTTTAACATTTTGTTTTCATTTGCTCAAATGTAACAAAATTATCTGTAACATTTTAAGCTAAAAGACCATTTAAGTTCATTTTTAGACAATCATCCTCAACAAAAGTTTTTTATTTTTATCTTTTTCACAAAAAAAATAGATAAAATTTTACAAATAAAAAACAGACCCATATAAAAAGATCTGTTTTTAGTACTTTGTCAAAATAATATATCTCCGTTATTTTTTTTAATTCTCGTCTTTTTTCAGCTGCTCGATCTCATCCTGTAGCTTACTGATAATATCCTTTAGAGATTTTATTTCGTTTTTATTTGAACTCACATTGCTTTTGAGTATTACGTTTTTTGCTCTTTCATTGTGGTGCTCTTCATCTTCATCGTCATTGATCTCTTCAATATCTTCCTGAATGTCTTCAATATCTTCATTGATCTCCTCAATATCCTCACTGATCTCTTCAATGTCTTCACTGATCTCTTCGATATCTTCCTGAATATCTTCAATATCTTCACTGATTTCTTCAATATCTTCCTGAATATCTTCAATTTTTTCGTGACTCTTATTGACAGACATCTGAATAAAAATGGCAAGATAAATAGCCTCCAGAGAAAGTACCGTGGTAAGGATAAGTAGCATTTTATCAAACGACACCAGATTTACCATAGGAAGTAAAAATGAAGTCAGAAAAAGCAGGGTATGTACAATCAGGGATTGAATAGAGCCTATCCATGAGGTGATACTGTCTGCTATTTTTTCCAGTACTTCTGTTTTCTCATTATATTTTTTCATCCGCTTTGCTTTTTATAATAATTCCTTCGTCACTCCTAATCCAAACAATGCAAAATCATATTTTGCCGGATCATTTTCATCAAACTTTCTAATGGACACATCCAGTTCTTCTACAGTCTTCCAGTCATTTTGCGCTCTTGAAACCAGTCCTAATTTTCGGGAAATATTTCCTGTATGTACATCTAAAGGAATTGACAGGTATTTTTGATCTATATTTTCCCAGATTCCAAAATCTACTCCTCGTTTATCTTTACGAACCATCCATCTCAGAAACATGATAATTCTTTTTGACGAGGAATTCTTGTAAGGAGAGCTTATATGCTTATGACTTCTGTGTTTTTCAGTTTCCAGAAAGTTACTTCTAAACCGTTCAATGGCATGAAAAAAATTATTTTCGGGATCGTTTACTTCAAATAAATTTTCCAGACTTTCATTTTCTTTATAAATCTTGTTGAACTGTCTTACAAAATAAGAAAAATCCTCTCCGTTAAAAGTTCTGTGAATACTTTTATCGTGTAACTTTTCCAAATCCTTTTCTGAATAATTCAAAACAAAATCATAGGGTGAGTTTCCCATAATATCAAGCATTTTATCTGCAGACTTAATGATTGACTTTCTGTTTCCCCAGGAAATTGTTGCAGCCAGAAACCCGGCGATTTCAATATCTTGTTTTAAGGAGAAACGATGAGGAATCTGTATGGGATCATTTTCAATAAAATCAGGAGCATTATATTGATCAGCCTTTTCATTCAGAAAACTTCTTAACTCTTCAAACTTCAACATAATCATTAAATTTTTACACTCTCCAAAGCCTTTGGTAAAAACGAATTTGGAAAAATATTTCTTGCTTCATCAGTAAAAACCGTAAGGTCTGCATATCGGTTGGAAAAATGTCCTAAAATTAATTTTCCTACCTGAGCTTTTTGAGCAATAGTAGCCGCTTCCAAAGCTGTGGTATGTCCTGTATAGTCTGCCATTTCTTTCAAATCATGCAAAAAAGTAGATTCGTGATATAGCACTGTGACATTTTTAATAATCGGGATTACACTTTCCAGATAGCGTGTATCACTGCAAAAAGCATAAGATACCGAAGGAGCCGGTTCAACAGTTAACACTTCATTTTTGAGAACATATCCATCACTCAATACAAAATCTTTTCCTGCTTTTATATTATGATAGTCACAGGTTTCAATTTCACTGTACTTAGCGATTTCCTTCATATTAAGGTGCCTGTCTTTTGGTTTTTCCTTAAACAGATAACCGTTACAATAAATTCTGTGATCTAAAGGAATGGTGTACACCTCCACCCTGTTGTCTTCATAAATTTTTTCAGAATAATCTTTATCCAGCTCATGATAAACCACTTCAAAACCACGGTGTGTTTCTGTAATTTGAAAAATGGTTTCCAACATTTTTTTTATTCCTTTCGGGCCATACACATGCAAAGGATTTTCTCTTCCCAGAAGTCGGAAAGAAGCAATAAGTCCTGGCAGTCCAAAACAATGATCTCCATGAAGATGGGAAATAAAAATATGGTTGATTTTTGAAAATCTGGCTTTTGCTTTTCTAAGCTGAACTTGTGTTCCTTCTCCACAATCAATAAGAAAATGTCTTTCTTCCATTTCCAACAGCTGCGCCGTAGGAGAAGTATTGATGGTCGGAATTGCCGAATTAAAACCTAATATTGTTAAATAAGTACTCAAATCAATAGTTTAGTGTAACAAATGTACAACAAATTTAATCAGAAAGAAGACTAAGCCATCGCATCAAATGAGAGCCTGATCTCTTACAAAAGGGGGAATTATTATCTATTATAGTGGATTTTTTAATCTGTTACTTTCAGAAAATCCATAAACAAATCCAGTGCCTGTTTACGGTGGCTTATCTTGTTTTTATCTTCAGGATCCATTTCCGCAAAAGTTTTATCGTGTCCTTCCGGAACAAAAATAGGATCATATCCAAAGCCTTTGAATCCTTTGTTTTCAGTCAATAAATTTCCATGAACCCTACCTTCAAAATACTGAGCTCCATTTTCATCATAATAGCATAAAACGGTAACAAAGTAAGCTTTTCTATTTTCTATACCCTGCATCTCCTCCAGGACTTTTTCAATGTTTTTAGCAAAATCATGATCTCCTGCATAACGGGCAGAAAATATCCCGGGTCTTCCGTCCAAAGATTCAACGACCAGACCACTATCGTCACCTAAACTTGGAACTCCTGTCTTTTCAAAACAATATTTTGCTTTAATCAAAGCATTGGCATGAAAAGAATCTCCATCTTCTACAATCTCTTCATGAATATTGTAATCCGTAAGGCTTTTTACAATACACTCATTTCCTAAAATTTGTTGGATTTCCTCTTTTTTATGCTCATTGTGTGTGGCTACCAATAATTCCATGTCTATATTCATTTTCAATTTTATTTTTTAGCTCAGATCGTTTTTACATTTCAGCATAATGAACTTTATATCTTTTCATAAAAAGATAATAGAACAGGGAAAAAAGCACAATACCTGTAGTAAGTACCAGCCATTCTGAAACATGAAACGCTTTTGCAAAACTATCTTGTTTACCGTAAAGAACCAATAATGACAGTACAAGATTATTAAATCCGTGCAGTAATATCGGCATCAGTAAGGATTTTGTTTTATAATATACCAGTCCCAGTACACATCCCAGCATCACAGCACTGATAAACTGCCATGGATTGCCATGTACTACGCCAAAAATTATGGAAGCATATAAAATTGCCTTCCATGGTTGTACTCCTTTATTTATTAATCCTTTTTGAATAATTCCTCTAAAGATAATTTCTTCAAAAACAGGAGCCAGAAGGGCTGTCATGACAATCATTACAACCGGATCGTCAGTCAACTGATCCATCAGTCTGGTAAAATATTCATAAAAGTCACCGAAAAAAGGGCCAGTCGTCGGAATCAGAGAAGTCACAAATTCTGAAATAAACATCATTCCGGCCATCATTGGAAAAATCAATAAGTAAGTATAGAAATTAACTGATGACAGGTTGAAGCTCAATTTTTTCCCTGTGGTACGTCTTACGATGAAATAGTCAAAAAAGGCAATAGCAGCCAGAAAGCCTGCAGAATTCGCCAGCATAAAAAACCAATCTTTAAGTTCAAGGTTTTCTCTGAAAGTAACTTTCCAAAAGAGACTGAATAAAGAAACAGCCATTGTTCCTATAAATAATCCCACCACCAAAGTAACAGCACCCCACCATGTAAAAGTAAATTTCGGGTATTTGCTATTTTCCATGCTTTTCTCTGTAAAATTTAATTGAAAACAAAGATAATTTTTTTGAATGCCACAGGCAACTAAAAAAGAAAATACTTAAATTCGCTCCTCTGCCATGAATATTACCCAGCCCAAGACAAAATTTCCATTTCCGACTGTTGAATCTACGATCCACAGGTTTTCTACTCTTGTCCTGAATCTGACATTGTTCGGACTCCTCTTTTCATTATTTATTTTTTTTGTACTGGGACCTGTTTACGGAATTTATAAAAGAGGATGGGATCAGGTATTTTATCCTGCGTTAGTCTGCTGGGGAGTTTCACTTCTGATTTTAGTTCCTGCGGTTAACTTTTACATTATGAAGAGAAAAAAAAATGCCTGCTATATCGTTGTTGATGATCGTGGACTTCTGTTTTATAATGCCAAAAATGAGATTACAGATCAAATTCTTTATACAGAACTTGAGGTCTCAAACCAAAATTTTGATGTGTTCACAGTAACACCTGTGGGAGGAAGCATTGCTCCGTTACTTGAGGTCACTGTAAAGCCGGATAAAAAGGAAAAAGCAGTAAGACGTATCGATATGAATCTCTCTCTTCGTGTCGTTAAAAATAAAGGTCCTTTATACGCTCATTTTCTACATGGAATCTCTGTTTTCCGTTCTGATTTAACAATAGATCCCATGGCTCTCAAAAGCTTCTCTATTGATCCAAATACATGGGAGGTCAATAAAAAAGGGACTTCATTGGGGGGCTGGCTTTTAATTTTAACAGCGCTTATCATTTGTACAATGATAACAGTAATTGCTTTTTTAATGTAAATTGAAATGAGAATGACAGAAAAATTCCGGATTTTAGAATCTAAGATTAATAAACCTTTTACGTACTTTATAACAGGAATAATCTGGCTGAGTATCATTTTGATCGTTGCAGTTATTGGATCTGTCTTCGATATTATTTTTAAACGCTGGAAGGACAACATTGGTATTTTTATTATTCTTTTGATTGCACAGCTCCTTTTGATATGTTGCTGTATAGCGCTGATCATGTCCTTCATATACCGGAGAAAACAAAAAATACGGAAAGTCATTATTGACGAAAAAGGAGCTGCTTTTTACAACAGCCGGAATCATATTGTCGATACCATATTATACAGTGAGCTGCAGCATTCCAACAGTTCATCAGCCGATGTGTATGTACACAGTACTCAGACTGTAAAGTATGGCAAAATAACTTTAATGGTCTTCCTGTCGGGTAAAACAGGCGAAGTTATATTGAAAAATATAGACTTCAATTTTGAATATGTTATTCTCAGCAATCAATATGAGTTGTACCGTCATTTTCTGAAAGGTGTTCAACACTTTCGTCCCGACCTGAAAATAGGCCGGCAGACCATCGACCAGTACAGTCTCAATACAGAACGCCCGCCTGCCCATGAATGGGGCACTTTTGAATATGTCATGATTACATTTTTTCTGCTTATTGTTTCAGGAGTGATCTACGCTTTCATAGTCATTATAAAAACTTTGGTTTAAGTAATAATAAATACCATTCTTAACCACTCTTATCCGCTCAATCTGCTATTCTGAAATCATTGTCGTAATTTAAATTTGAAAACCTCGTAAAAAATCACGATTTTTGCAACTTCAAAATACGATATGTCAGACTTAATCAAAGAAATACAAAAAAGAAAGACCTTCGGGATCATTTCCCACCCGGATGCCGGAAAAACAACCCTTACAGAAAAGCTACTTCTTTTCGGAGGGGCTATTCAGGAAGCGGGCGCGGTAAAATCCAACAAAATAAAAAAAGGAGCTACCTCCGACTTTATGGAAATTGAAAGACAGAGAGGGATCTCTGTAGCAACTTCCGTATTGGCTTTTGAATATAGAGACCACAAGATCAACATTCTGGATACACCCGGTCACAAAGACTTTGCTGAAGACACCTACAGAACATTAACGGCCGTAGACTCTGTCATTGTTGTTATCGACGTTGCAAAAGGGGTTGAGGAACAGACTGAAAAACTGGTTAAGGTATGTAGAATGAGAAACATTCCGATGTTGGTTTTCATCAATAAACTTGACCGTGAAGGTAAAGATGCTTTTGATTTGCTGGATGAAGTGGAACAAAAATTAGGATTAACGGTTTGTCCCCTTTCTTTACCAATTGGTATGGGAAGCGATTTCCAGGGAATTTATAATATCTGGGAAGACAATATTCAGCTATTCCTGGAAGAGAAAAAACAGAAAGTTGGAGACTCTATCAAGTTTGATGATATTAATGATTCTTCTATTGATGAAGTTATCGGTGAAAAAGCAGCCAAAACTTTAAGAGAAGAACTTGATCTGATTCAATCTGTTTATCCTGAATTTAATCGTGAAGATTATATGAAAGGTGATCTGCAACCTGTATTCTTCGGTTCGGCTTTAAATAACTTTGGAGTTCGTGAATTATTGAATGCATTCATTGACATTGCTCCAATGCCACAGCCTAAGGAAAGTGATACCCGTCTTGTAAAACCGGAAGAAAGCGCTTTCACCGGATTTGTTTTCAAGATCCACGCCAATATGGACCCTAAACACAGAGACAGATTAGCATTTGTGAAAATTGTTTCCGGAACATTTAAAAGAAATGAAAACTACTTATTGGTAAGAGAAGGTAAAAAAATGAAGTTTTCTTCTCCAAATGCATTCTTTGCCGACAAAAAAGAAGTTGTAGAAGAAAGTTTCCCCGGAGATATCGTTGGTCTTCATGATACGGGAAGTTTCAGAATCGGTGATACTCTGACTGGTGGTGAGAAATTAAGCTTCAAAGGAATTCCGAGCTTCTCTCCGGAACACTTCCGTTATATTAACAATAATGATCCGTTAAAAGCTAAACAATTGGCTAAAGGTATCGACCAGTTGATGGATGAAGGTGTTGCTCAGTTATTTACATTGGAAATGAATGGAAGAAAGATCATTGGTACCGTAGGAGCACTTCAGTATGAGGTTATTCAATATCGTTTGGAGCATGAATATGGGGCTAAATGTACTTATGAACCACTATCTATGCACAAGGCATGTTGGGTAGAAGCAGATGAAAAATCTGAGGAGTTTAAAGAATTTGCAAGGTTAAAGCAAAGATTCCTTGCCAGAGATAAATATGATCAGCTTGTATTCCTGGCAGATTCGTCATTCACGATTCATATGACTCAGGAGAAGTTCCCGAATGTGAAATTACATTTTATCAGTGAATTTCAGGATCACTAAAAAATAAAAAGAAACCGTTCAATAAAATATTGAACGGTTTCTTTTTATTTTTATATCCTTTTTTTTAATTATGAATTTTTTGGAAATCTTCTGACCATCTTTATCTAACTGAATAAGGCAAGTGCCGGTAGGCAGATATGATCAATTTACCCCTTCTTTAATTTTGCCACCCCAATTTCTTTCTTAGGATTGACAAGTCTTTCGTCTATCACATAAACAGTACGCGAAATCCCCTTCCCCGATTCTGTCCCGATTTTGAAAATACGTTAGAATAATTGAGATAAACTCATATTCCCACTTCAGCTTTTTCAAAATCCCGAGTACCCAATGGAGGATTACTCCTCAATTATCTATAATATCAGCAAAAAAACGCAAACAATAGGGTAAAAACTAAATTTTATAAAATAATTAATATTAAAACATTTAAAAAATTAAGCAAAAGCCAAAAACAACAAAACAAATAAATAGACATTACTTTTCTGGTATCATTTTGTAAATCTCTTGTAAAAGAAGCATAAAACACTGAAAATATAACAGTTGCTATTTTACCAGCACAATACAGTCTATTTACAATTTTTACAAGAATTTCCCCTCTAAATTTACTTCATGAAAAAAATTAATGTTATGAAAAAGATCATACTACTCGTTGCTGTATCAAGCACTTTTATCATGTGTAAAAAGGGAAATATTTCGCAATCCCAGGCTGAGGAAACCATACATACTATAGACAGCGCAACCACTGTTGCAACAGATGCTATAGATAATGCTAACCATACAGTCCATAAAGCTCTTGACTCTGCCGGTATTAAAATAAAAGATTTTGAAGATACCAAAAATGAGATTCAGCAGAAAATAGAAAACACATCAAAAATTGTAGATTCTCTTTCTGACAAGATCGCTTCCACCAAACTGGAATCAAAATTAGAGAAAAAGGACTCTGCCAAAAAAGCTGAAAAAATTGTTGTCAATGTTCCCGCTCCTAAAATCATTAAAGAGACCAAAGTTATTTATAAAGAAAAGTCTAAAAATGACAGCTACGAACTGAAAATACCCAAAGACAGAATGGTAAAGTCAGGTCAGATTTCAATGAAAGCAGACAATACAGAAACGGTAAAAGAAATCATCAAAGAAGAGGCCATTAAAAACAATGGCTATATAAAAAGTGAAGATCTTTCTTATATAGAATCGGCAGATCGCAGACAAGAAGATCAAAAGGTCTATAGTATTGATATCAAAGTCCCAATCCAGAATTTTGATAGGTTGATGAATGCACTTACAGATAATATCGGAGATATTGAAAGCAAAAACATTCAGGTTTCCGGAAACAATTATACGGATAATGTGATCTGCAGTATTTCAGTGAATCTTACGGGTACAACAGAAATCGAAAAGGAACCTGAAACTTTTGGCGGAAAGTCATTGGCAGCTATTGAATCCGGATGGAACGTTATTACCTCTGTCTTTTTATTCATACTTCCGTTATGGCCACTGTTTCTAATTGGAGGTATTGGATATTATTTTTATAAAAAGAGAAGTAAAAACATAGATCATAAAGATTCATATTAGATGTATAATATTTCTCAAAATGAAAAAAACATTTTAGAAAGTTTCTTATCTTTTCATTCACTAAAGCACTGCTATCAAAAGTATTTTCATTTTAGGTATAAGAACCAAAAATAAAATTAATCTTCCTTTCATTAGAATAACAGGGTATATAAAGTGCTAGTCTACTGAAAGGAAGATGATAAGAAATGCTTTATCAATTATTTAAATAAAAAGAAATTCAAATTAAAATTCGCTAATTGTCACAAACAGCGTCCCGACAATTGTCTGAGCATTATTTCTATCGGTATTCATAAAGCGTATCCTTACATTGGATGGTGAGGTAAGTCTTGCCGAAGCTATTGATACCGCTCCCGGCAAATCAAAATTTGGGGACACACTCACAACCGCCTGTGTGGAAGTTGGTCTGTTTGCTACAGGAATAGCAACATTGACATCTAAAATTCCTGACGAATTAAAAGCTCCTGTTAAAAATGTTGAATCTCCACTACTGATCGAATTGTTGACTGATGTAGAAAAATTAATCACATTTTTATTAACAGTTCCCGTGGTTCCCAGTTTAAAAGTACCATTAACATCTAATCGTGAAGATGCATTAGGAGTGGAAGTATTTATTCCCACTGCTGAAAACATTTTTGTTCCTGCAAATGACTGATCAGCGGTGGTAACTACTCCTCGCGCTGTGGTGCTTGCATCCGGTACATTGAGTGTCATGCTTCCTCCTAAAACGACAGGTGAGTTAGAAACAGTAATATTATTACCTGAGGTTCCAATATTCAGTGCTATTGTACCTAAGGCGGAGGCAGAAACGGGAGCCCATGTCGTTCCGTTCCATTGAAGCACCTGTCCGTTGGATGCACCGTTTTGTCCCAAAATAACAGGATTGGAAGTCGTCCCATTCCCCGCCAGCGGACTTGCTGTCTCTACAGAAATCAGGGCATTCCCTTGAGCAAGGATCTGAGAAGCAGTTGTTCTTTTTAGTACACCACCGTTGTCAAATACAACAATAGAATCTTTTGCAGAGGCATTGGAGCCGAGTTGTTTACTATTTCGGATACGCGCCGAACCGTTGACATCTAATGTTTCGGTAGGTTTCTGTGTATTAATTCCGACTTGGGAATTCATGTGTGTTACTGCTCCAAAAAGAAGCAACAAAGATAAAATTTTCATCATAGTGTGATTTATTTAATAGGATAAAATTAATCAATTTATTGAATACCCAACATAAACCACTGATTTTCATTATTTAAAACATAATAATCTTAAACACTTAGATTTTGTAAAACATCAAACATATTTATTAATCACATATTGCAGCAATTGTTATAATAAAATAACAAAATTTCTCAATAGTCAGCAATCACATAATTTAGAAAAATATACTATCAAACAGCATATCCCATTTAAATCTACAACTTTGATTTATAAACAATGGGGATACTTTGTCGGAATATTAGAGAGATAATGACACTTAAGGAGTTTATCAAAATAAAAAAGGCTTCCCATTCAATCGGAAGCCTTTCTGTTATTTCATATTCACAACTTTATCTACGACAAACTTTGTGTTTCCTCTCCATGGAAGAGCGCCATTATATTCTTTGTAATGCAGATCAAAGGTTTTACCACTGTTGATTTCCAATTGTTTGAAAACCTCAGGATCATCCACAGAAAACTCAAACTCATAGCTTGTAATACCACCTGTTTTTCCTTTTCCGAAACCTTCCTGAATCAGTTTACCTTCATAAGTTTTGAAGATATAACCTTTTTTCATGGCATAATTCAGATATCCTGATTTCACTCCTTCTCCAAATACAAAGAAATATTTATACCATACGAATACTCCTAACAATAGCAGTACGACACCTAGGGTGATCCACAAAGATTTTTTCATAAGTAATGTGTGTTTTAATCAATTGTTATTTTGCAATACTTCTGGAGATCACGATTTTCTGGATCTCAGAAGTTCCTTCGTAGATCTGAGTGATTTTAGCATCTCTCATAAGTCTTTCTACGTGGTATTCTTTTACATATCCATATCCACCGTGAATCTGTACCGCCTCAATGGTAGTATCCATTGCTACCTGAGAAGCGTATAATTTTGCCATTGCTCCGCTTTCAGAGATATCTTTTCCTGCATCTTTTTCGCATGCTGCCTTTAAACACAACATTCTTGCTGCAGTAATCTGAGTTGCCATATCAGCTAATTTGAAAGCAATTGCCTGGTGGTTGATAATTTCAGTTTTGAACGCTTTTCTTGTTTTAGCATATTTCAATGCCAATTCATAAGCTCCTGAAGCAATACCTAATGCCTGAGAAGCGATACCAATTCTACCACCGTTTAATACAGCCATTGCAAAATTGAAACCAAATCCGTCAGCACCGATTCTGTTTTCTTTTGGGACCTTCACATTATTGAAGATCAAAGAGTGTGTATCACTTCCTCTGATTCCCAGTTTATCTTCCTTTACTCCAACTTCAAAACCTTCCCATCCTCTTTCTACGATAAATGCGTTGATTCCTTTATGTTTTTTCTCAGGATCCGTTTGAGCGATTACAATATAATAAGAAGCCGTTCCCCCATTGGTGATCCAGTTTTTGATACCATTTAAAAGATAGTAATCTCCTTTGTCTTCGGCAGTCGTTTTCTGAGAAGTTGCATCAGAACCAGCTTCCGGTTCAGATAGCGCAAAAGCTCCGATTACCTGCCCGCTAGCCAGTGGAGTAAGATATTTTACTTTTTGTTCTTCCGAAGCAAATTTTTCAAGACCGGCACAAACCAGTGAATTGTTTACAGACATTACAACAGCTGCAGAAGCATCTATTTTTGCAATCTCCTCCATTGCCAGCACGTAAGAAACGCTGTCCATACCTGCACCTCCGTATTTTGGATCCACCATCATTCCTAAAAGTCCCATTTCTCCCATTTTCTTCACCTGTTCTGCAGGGAATTTCTGGTCGCGGTCTCTTTCAATAACTCCAGGTAATAGTTCATTTTGGGCAAAATCTCTTGCTGCCTGCTGAATCATCAGCTGTTCTTCTGATAAATTAAAGTCCATAAAAAAAATAATTAGATAGCCGTAAATTTACACTTTTTGGGCAAATATGAAAAATAAATTAAATTTACGAAAATAGCCTGCCAAAGGCAGACTTGCAGTTGGAGTAAAAAAAGTAAATAATTCTTATTTTTGGTGATTTTTCTATCGAAATATTTGAACGAAAAACAGACATCAGCCGGATAAAATCATCAAACTGATCAACGATAAGTCTTCTTCTTTATCTTCTTCAGGCATCTTTTTTAATAAAAAGTATTATGGAAGACATTCAACTTATTTCTAATTATCGAAATCTAGTTTTTGCAATTAAAAAAAATGCTTATATTTAGATTTCTTTATAAATTACTTAAAAAATCATGACGATCAAAAGATTATTCGATATTCCACAGTATGCTTTAGAAAAATATCCTAAAACGGATATGTTTGTAACTAAATATCATGGTGAATGGAAAAAAACTTCTACACAGGAGTTTATTAATGAGGGAAATAAGATATCCCGAGGATTACTAAAGCTAGGTATAAAGCCGGGTGATAAGATCGCTTTGATAACCACGAACTCCCGTACAGAATGGGCCATTATGGATTTTGGTTTATCTCAGATTGGAGTAGTTTCTGTTCCTGTTTACCCAAGCATATCTCCGGAAGATTATGAATTTATTTTCAATAACGCAGAGATTCAGTACTGTTTTGTCTCTGATAAAGAGCTTTTGAATAAAGTAATGAAAGTAAAACATAATATCCCAACACTACAGGGGATTTTCACTTTCGATAATATAAGCGGTGCAGCTAACTGGAGAGAAATCCTTGACTTAGGTAAAGACGAATCTACCCAAATTGAAGTAGATGATCTTTCTAATGCTATCAATACTGAAGATCTTGCCACGATTATCTATACATCCGGAACTACTGGCAGACCTAAAGGAGTAATGTTGACACACAACAATATAGTTTCCAATGTTTTGGGTTCTATTCCGAGGATTCCAAAGAAAAAAAGTTTAGATTATAAAGAAAGCAGAGCATTGAGCTTTCTTCCGATCTGTCATATCTTTGAAAGAATGCTCTTCTATCTGTACCAGTATAACGGTTTTTCTATCTACTTTGCAGAAAGTATTGATAAAATGGGTGAAAACGTAAAAGAAGTGAAGCCTCATTATATGACTGTTGTACCAAGATTGGTAGAAAAGGTATATGATAAAATTTATAATACCGGTTCTTCTGCAGGCGGATTAAAATCAAAAATATTCTTTTGGGCTTTAAATTTAATTTCAAAGAAAAAGGAAATTTCAAAACCTTCAGGAATTCAACAAATCATCGCCGACAAATTGGTATTTTCTAAGTGGAGAGAAGGTTTGGGTGGAGAAATTATCACGTTGGTTTCCGGTTCTGCAGCACTATCTACAAGGCTTAATTTAATATTTCAGAATGCAGGAATTCCTATACTGGAAGGTTATGGTTTGACGGAAACCTCACCGGTTATTTCGGTAAACAGTTTTGAAAAAATGAAAATAGGAACAGTAGGTATACCGCTGGATAATTTAAAGGTAAAAATTCAGGAAGATGGAGAAATCACCGTGAAAGGTCCATCGATCTTCAAAGGATATTTTCAAAACGAAGAAATGACCAAAGAGGCATTTACTGAAGATGGATTCTTTAAAACAGGGGATATCGGACACATCGACAGTGACGGTTTCTTACAAATTACGGATCGTAAAAAAGAGATGTTCAAAACTTCCGGTGGAAAATATATTGCCCCTCAAACGATTGAAAACTTAGCAAAAGCTTCGAAATTTATTGAGCAAATTATGGTAGTAGGTGATGGTGAAAAAATGCCATGTGCTTTGGTACAACCTGATTTTGACTTTGCAAAAAGCTGGGCGATGAGAAACAATTTAAACATTGGTTCCACTCCTGAGGAGATTGCAAAAAGCACAGAATTAAAACAGAGAATAGAGAAAGAGATTGATGGGATCAATGAACACTTAGGAAACTGGGAAAAAATCAAAAAGATAGAACTTACTCCCGAAGTATGGAGCATTGAAGCGGGACTGCTTACTCCTACCTTAAAATTAAAACGAAAGGCTGTAAAAGAGAAGTTTATGGATCTTTACAACAAGATGTATGAGCATCATGAATAAAAATAATAACCGCTTCGCTTTGGAGCGGTTTTTTTGAATTCTAATATCTTCATTGTAAAAGCATAAGAAGTCTCATAATAATTTATATTATTTATCAAAACCATTTGCCAAATTTGTCTTCAAACAAAAAAGCTGTTCCATTTCTGAAACAGCTTTGTATTATTTAAAAATCGCTAATTAGAATTTAATAACCGATTTCATTTTCTCATTTTCTTCCATTACCAACTCATCGTCAACAAGGATTTTTCCTGAATGCTCATCAATAATAATTTTTTTTCTCTGAGCAATTTCCATTTGCTTTTGAGGCGGGATTGTGAAGAAAGATCCTTTCGGAGCTCCTCTTTCTAAACCTACAACCGCTAAACCATTGATAGAGTTTGTTCTGATTCTGTTATAAGAAGCTAATAATCTTTCATCAATAAGGCCGGCAAATTCTTTAGATTGTTCTAACAAATATTCTTCCTCTTTTTGAGTTTCAGAGACAAGACCTTCCAATTCTTCTTTCTTGAATTTCAAGTGATTTTTTAAATCATCAATCTTTGCATTCAATTCGCTTAAAGTTTCATTTTTGTGAGCTATTTTAACTCCAAATTCTTTAATTCTTTTTTCAGCAAGTTGAATTTCCAGATCCTGGAATTCCATTTCTTTCCCTAATGCTTCAAACTCTTTATTGTTTCTTACATTATCTTGTTGAGATCTGTATTTCTCAATCAAAGTTTTTGCATGATTAATAACTTCATGCTTTGTTTTGATCTGATCATCCTGATCTTTGATATCTGCATGAAATTTTTCAGCTCTTTTCTCAAGACCTTCAATCTCAATTTCAAGATCTTCTACTTCAATTGGCAATTCTCCTCTGGTATTTCGGATTTCATCCAATCTTGAATCAATGATCTGCAAATCGTATAAAGCTCTTAATTTTTCTTCAACTGAAATATCGTTGGTTTTTGCCATATTTAAATGAAATAATTTACTGGGTTTGTTTTTTCAATAGATTTTGAAATTGCAAATGTACTAAATTTTTGTGATAAAATTTCAAATAATTGTTGGGTTACAAATTGTTCGGATTCATAATGACCTATATCACAGAGCAACATTTTGGAGTCAGCTAAAAAATAATCGTGATATTTAAGATCTCCAGTAAGGTAAGCATCACATTTTTTAGAAATGGCAGATCTGATTCCACTGGCTCCCGAACCTCCTAAAACGCCTACTCTTTTTATTTTTTTCTGGGTAAAAGATGAATGCTTAATGATTTCAAGGTTAAATTTTTCTTTCACGAATTTCAGAAAATCTTTTTCATTCATCTCTTCCTCCAGATCTCCATACATTCCTAAACCTGAGTGATGATTTTTATTATCAAGAGTATAGAGCTGGTGTGCTACTTCTTCATAAGGGTGAGCAGCTTTCATTGCCCCAACAATTTGTCCTTGTTTATAGCTTTCAAAAATTACAGAAATCATGTCTTCATCAGCATTTTCACGAATATTTTGCTGTCCTGAGAAGGGATTTGAACCCTCTACAGGCCGAAATGTTCCATTTCCATTCACCGTAAAACTGCATTCATCATAAAACCCTATGTTCCCTGCTCCTGCTGAAAACATCGCTTCTTTCACCTTTTGCGAATATTCTTTCGGTACAAAAACAGTCAATTGCTTTAAATTATTTTCTTTTGGCTGAAGGATTTTCAGATCCTTTAATCCTAATTGGCTGCATATGCCGTGATTGACTCCAAAAAAATCATTATCAAAAGCAGTATGAATGGCATAAATAGCTATTTTATTTTCAATGGCTTTCAAAACCACCCTTTCTACATAATTCTTCCCGGTCAAAGATTTTAATCCTGAAAAAATAATAGGATGAAAACATACAATCAGATTACAATTTCTTTCAATGGCTTCGTCTACCACATTCTCCAACACATCGTGGCTAATCAAAATTCCCGAAACGTTCCGATCAGGAACTCCACACAGCAGACCCACATTATCAAAATCTTCTGCCTGTTGCAACGGAATCAGTTTATCTATTTCTGAAATTACTTTTCTTATTGTCATTTTATTCTGTATGTTTGCTACGAAAATAGCGATAATTTGTTAATTTTTAAAAACATTAAAAATGGAAAGAGAGCACAATCTTGTTCCTGCAGATAAACTTTGGAAAAGACACCTTTACCGAATCATCTATCGATCCGATACCAGACTCGGGAAACTCTTCGACATTGTATTGCTATCTTTAATTCTTGTGAGTACAGCCATCATTATGATGGAAAGTGTCCCTCAACTTGACAGACGGTATCATTATACTTTCATTATTCTCGAATGGATTATTTCTATTTTTTTTACTGCGGAATATTCTATGCGAATTGCTGTAATCAAGAATAAGAGATCCTATATCTTCAGTTTTTTTGGAATCATAGATTTTCTGGCTTTAGTACCTTTCTATTTAAGTTTTTTCTTCCCGGTTACAAAATACTTCTTAATTTTCAGAATGTTGAGAATGCTGAGGATATTCAGAATTTTCAATTTAATGGATTTCATGAATGATGGCTATCTCATTGTGCGGGCTTTAAAAAGCAGTTCACGAAAAATATATATTTTTCTTTTGTTTCTGATCATCTTTTCTGTGATTGTAGGTTCACTGATGTTTATGGTGGAAGGTGGACGACAAGGTTTTGAAACCATTCCACAATCTATTTATTGGGCAGTAGTTACAGTAACTACTGTGGGATATGGTGATGTATCTCCTATTACTCCGATGGGAAAATTTTTTGCGGTCATTCTCATGTTGGCAGGTTATTCTATTATTGCGGTTCCTACAGGAATTGTGACAGCAGAAATGAGAAATAAAAGACAAAATCTTGAAATGATATGTGAGCGCTGTGGTAACGACGATATTGATGATGATGCAAGGTATTGCAAACAATGTGGCAAGAAATTAGCTTGATTTTTGATATCATTTTAATTTATTCACCAAATACCAAAAAATCATGGAACCACAAAAGAAAAACAAGCCCAACAGTTTAGTCGTTATTCTTTTCGCTTTAATTGTACTTATGATTATCATTTATTTTTTCCTCGCCATGTTCTTCCCTACCGTTTTCGATTGGATGAATACAGGAAAGGTACAGCCAGTTCCTGATAAGTAATAAATACCTCGGGGTCCTGTTTAAGGAAGTTACGTCAAAAGACTAAAAGCTGGAAGGAAGAGAAAGTTATTTTCATTTATAAATATGAACAACTATTGAGACACAAATAATTTTAGTTGTTCTCTATGTCCGGATAATTTCCAACTACCCTCTTTTGGCTCCCAACCTGCTTAATCAGAAATCCTTATCATGAACTGATATTAAATAATAACGAAAATATAGAAGGCTGGATGAAAATTTTCATCCAGCCTTTTTCATGTGTCAGGGTGGCCTTATTTTTTTATTATTTTAGTTGTTTGTTTTGATCCGTCTTTCATCTTAATGTCCAACATATATACTCCCTGCTTCAAATCTTCCAGTTGAAGGGCAGAAGAAGGTCTTTCCAATGTTTTTATTAATTTCCCGGAAAGGTCTGTTACTGAAACAGATTGTATCTTGTCTGCTTTCGAAACATTCAACACCTCTGTAAATGGATTCGGATAGACTCCCACAATGTCTTTAGCGTTTGTTATCTCAGCAGTGGCCAGAGTTGAATTGGAGCCTACTACAAAAGTATCTGCATAGAGTTCCCATTGATTTGTATCTGTTGCATGGATGGCAACATATACTGTCTGTCCAACGTATGCTGATAAATCAAATGATTTTTTAGTCCATGTACCTGGAGCTTTTTCTTCCGGCTGAAGAACTGTATTAAACGCAGCACTTGTCTGGTCCGTAGTAGAAAGTAAAACCTTATAATTTTCAAGGAATACTGTTGATCTGGACCTTACATAAAAAGAAATATTATCACTTACACCTGTCTGTACAGTAATAGCTTTGGTAATTAAATAATCATCATGAGCAGTACTCCCAAACCTAATTTTAGCAACATTTGCACCTGATTGCGCTGCGCCACTCGGGGTTCCTATTTCCCATCCATTAAGATCTCCATTATTAATAACAGCCCATCCTGCCGGTAAATTCGTGTTCGAATCAAAGTTTTCCGTCCATTGTCCGAAGCTTAGAGCCGGCAATGCCAGCATAAAAAATAATAATTTTTTCATATTTTGATTTTTTTAAAACTATTCTAAGTTAGAGCCTCACCTATTTCTTTCAAAGAAAATATGCCAAAATATTCATACCAGAATTTCAAACATGAATAATTAATTGAGAATATTTTTCGCAACATTATAGCCCAAACAACAGTGAGTATTGTAAAAAAAAATAGTCATATAAAAAAAAACATAGCACATAAATAAATTATGAAAAATAAAAACCATTAAAAAAAAGACGAATCAAATGATCCGTCTTTATATTTTTCTATAATTATTAATTATTTCTTAATTGCTTTAATGGTTTGTTTGGACCCGTCTTGCATATTCAGTGTTACAAAATACAATCCTTGTTTCAGATCTCCTAAATGAAGTTCTGATGAAGGATTATCAATTGTTTTCAGCAATCTTCCCGCCACATCTGTTACTAAAACGGATTTAACTTTTTTACCATCGGAAATATTCAATACATCTGTAAACGGATTCGGATATATGGTAAGCTCATTTTTCTTCTGAGCTACTTCTGATACTGCCAGATTTGCATTAGTGACATTAATATCATCAAGATAAAGATTATCCTGATTAGCATCTGAATAAGCATTGAAGCCAATATAATATATTCCTGTTGCAGGCACGGTAAACGTTAAAGATTCTTCGTGCAGGGTTTTATCATTAATAGAAGGATAATCTGCAATAGGATTGGTCATTGCCGAAGCATCCTTTGAAGTACCGAAAGCTACCTTCAGCTTTTCTGTATAGGATGTTGAATTATTTCCGTATTTGTAACTGATTGTATACTGTACTCCTGCCGTTAAGTTCAATCCCTGAGTAAAGAACCAGGCATCTGCAGGATCTATATAATCATATCCATATCTCAAGACATTGCCAGAGAACCCCGGAACACTCGAAGGTTCAAAATCTGTTTCCCAATTATTTCCGGATCCAGCATTGACATCTTCTGTACAGCCGGGAAGATTTGGAACAGTAGCATTTTCAAAATCAACTATATAAGGAAGGTTTGTCGTCGAGCATAAAGTAGTAAATGTTGAATGCTCACTCCAGGCACTTTTATCTGATGTACTACACACAGATCGTACCCACACATAATACGTTGTATTGGAAGCCAAAGAAGGTATACTGTAAGTAGTACCAGTAATTCCAGCAAAGTTAGGAGTACTTGTAGAGGTTGGAGCTGTGTTGGTCGTACTGTAATAAATATCATATCCGCCAGCCGGAACTGGAGTTGCTGCCGTCCAGGAAACAGCAGCTCCCGCTGTTGTTATATTTGAAGCTGTTACTAAAGTAGGTTCACTACAAGTAGGGGTTACTTCTACTTTGATATCATCAACATATAACTGATTCATATTGGCATCAGAATAGGCATTAAATCCAAAATAATAAACCCCTGTTGTTGTTGGAGTGAAGTCCACAAAATTACTTGTTGCAGTACTTACGACAATATCCGGATGGTCTGCTAAAGGATTGGTCATATCCGCACTTGTTGCTGATACACCATAAGCCACTTTTAATTTCTCAGGATATACGGTAGTTCCTGATGAATTGGCATATTTGTACTTTATTCTGTAACTCGTTCCGCCAGTAAGATTTATACCCGGAGTAAAAAACCACGTATCAGCAGCATTTGAATAATTATAAGAATAACGAAGCGTTTTGCCTGTAAATCCGTAATCATTATAATTATAGGTTTCCCACTCATTTCCTGAGCCATCATTCACGACCTCAGTACACAATGGTAAGGCAGGTACTGTTACGGATTCAAAATTCTGTACATAAGGAACGTTCATGATCCCACAAGCTGTAGTGAATGTTGCTTGTTGAGACCACGCACTTTTATCTGTAGCACTACAAACCGAACGTACCCATACATAATAAACAGTAGCTGCGGTTAGTGATGATAAATTGGCACTTAGTGTGCTGCTTGCCCCAGATGCTGCAGTCGTCGCCGTAGGGGATGTATTGGAAGTAGAATAATAGTATTCATATCCGTTACCGGGAGTTGTAGTGGAAGCCGTCCACGAAAGTTGAGCGGAGTTTGGAGTAATAGCAGCTGCCGTTACACCACTCGGAGCAAGGCAACTGGGAGCAGCCCCAATAATTACAGTATAATCATGGGCTTCTCCATAACCCAGGAGATTACATGGAATAGGCTGGCTTGAATACCGGTCTCCTATTCTCATTCTATACGTACCGGGGGTAACAGTAGCAGGAATAATTATAGTAGACTGGGTAACATTATCACCGTTCACATTCGTACTCGTACCTGAGGCCACAAGTTCGGGATCCGCATCATCAAAAGTTCCATCATTATTAAAATCTATCCAAACACGTACATTTTGATTACTAAAAGCGTGGGTAACAAAAAAGTCATAATTTAATCCGGCATTCAGATTGATCGTCATAGAAGTAAAATCTCCATATGCATCCGTAGAACAGCCTGTCCCCTGATGAGTAAATCCAACTGAAGGAATTATAAAGGAGTCTATCTGGTCTCCTCCACTACATCCACTGGCAAACGCCGGAATACAATATGTTTGTGCATAGGAAACAACCCCAGCCATTAATAAATTAACAAGTAAAATCTTTTTCATATAATTATTATTATTTAATCAAATTTAAATAAATCAAACAACAAAAACATTAAAAAAATAAATTAAAATAACTGAAAATAAAAAAAATATCAACAAATGATAAAATAAGAATAATAAGATATTTTCTAAATATCAGTCATAAAAAAGAGACTCCCATACAGGAAGTCTCTCATATATTATATTAAAGAATAATTATTTTTTAATAGTTTTTACGGTCTGTGTAGTTCCATCTTTCATATTCATCACCACTAAATACATTCCTTGTTTTAAGTCTCCTAACTGAAGAACGGAGGAAGGGATATCAATTGTTTTCACAACTCTACCTGCCACATCGATAATCTGAACAGACTTCACTTTAGAAACATCAGAAATATTTAATATATCAGAGAATGGATTAGGATAAACTTTGATTTCATTTTTAGTTTTTCCAACTTCAGAAGTTGACAGATTTCCGAGCTGATAAGCAAAATCATCAATAAGCACACTACTTGATGGTGATCCCGTATGTTTAAGCACAAGTTTATTAATACCTGCAGGAACCCCTGTAATATTTAATGAATAACTATCTACAGCAGTAGTACTTGTTGTTGTATAAGAACCCAATACTACAAAGCTACCCGTATTCGCAGGATCCGTTAAATACCCTATCTGAACTATTCCGCCAGCAGTAATATTAGCTCTCCCTTTGAAACTGATAGTATAATTGTTAGAATCCAGATTCAGAAGTTCAGGGGTAGATACCATTCCAATATTTGCACCATCCGTATAAAGATATAATGCATAAGGAGCACTTATCATTGTTCCCGTTACAGCATAAACCTTTGCATAGCTGACCATAGAACCTATACTTGTCCAACAAACCGGAAGTGCACCAACAGTTGCTGAATCAAAGTTTTCACTCAATGACTGCACCGGTGCACAAGCCGTCGTAAAGCTTGCAGAAACAGACCAAACACTCATATCATTACTGCTACAATGAGATCTTACCCAAACATAGTATAAGGTTGCAGGAGTAAGGGTATTCAGAACCTGAGAAGTCCCTGTAACACCTGAAACGAGAGGCGACGTTGATGCAGTGGGAGCCGTATTTGAAGTACTATAGTAAATATCATACCCATCAGCAGGAGGTGTTGTAGACGCTGTCCATGATACCGTAGCGGAATTTGTTCCTGTATTAGAAACAGCAACCCCTGTCGGAGAGATACATGTAGGTGGTGCAATAACATTCAGCGTAAAGTCTACATAATTTCCTGAAGGAGCCGGACCACAAGGAGTGATTGAACCACTAAAGGATTGCCCGAATCTTGCTCTATAACTGCCTATTGCCTGACTTGCAGGAATTGCAAATGAACCCGATGTAGTAGCAGTATAAGATGTAGTTCCAAGCATTTTCTCACCCGCATCCTCAAAATCCAGATCATTATTCCAGTCTACCCAGATATAGTAATAATAAGTACTTCCGCCTGCCGCTTTTAATGAATAGTCAATATTTCCGCCTGCAGTTCCGGAGAAAGAAGTAGATGCATTATTCACATAAGCAGAGTATGATGAAGCTGTATATCCTAAATTACTATATCCTACAGTAGTTGTGGTAATATTATTCAGGTAATATGAAGTATCAGTACTTCCTCCCGTAGGGATACAATGTCCTGTATAGGCAGAAACAGCATTCGTCCAAGGACTCTGATCCGACACGCTACATCTTGACCTCACCCAGATATAATAGGTTGTATATGGCAATAATCCGGGAATCGTTGCAGAAGTTCCTGCAACTGCAGCAATACTTGGAGTCGTAGTAGCCAAAGGTACCACATTGGTAGTACTGTAATAAATATCATATCCATTTGCAGGAACTGTTGACGGAGCTGTCCATGAAATACTAATGGAGTTTGAGGTAAATGAATTGACAGATACCCCTGTAGTCTCAAGACAAGAAGGAATATTTTCCAATACAATATCATCTATATAAACGGACCTGGAAGACCCTCCTAAACCATGCTTAAACACCAGATACTGACCTGAACCAGCCGGAATATTGACGGTATATGGAGCCCAGCTACTTGTAATCGGAATATTTGCTCCAATTGCAGTAAAAGAAGCAGGATTAGACGGATCTGCAAGGGTTCCTACCACTACTGTATATCCTGAACTTCCACCTTTAGCCATAAATTTAACCCTTTTTGTTCCATCTGTCAAATTCGTTGTCTGAGGAGAAACCAACATCACATTTCCGGTCGTATCTGTACTATTAAATAAAATATAACAGTTGGGAGCAGAAAAAGGAGCAGACGAGGACACATATCCATACCCTGCACTACCGGATGTTTCTACATATGACCAACATGCCGGAGCATTCACACTTGTAGAGCTACCTGTTGGCGATGTGTCAAAATTCTGAGAATAAGGTGCTGTTGTCGGTAAGCATACAGTGGTAAAACTTTTCTCTGTACAAGACACGGAAAGACTTGTTGCCGTATACGATTTTACCGTATAATAGTACGTTGTAGCATTGGTAAGAGGTGTGGTTAATGTATAACTGGTCACATTACCCATATCATAATCATTCATTACATCAGAAGCTCCTGCAGTGGTCCCGATTCTCAACTTATACCCTGTAGCAGAATTGACAGCTGACCAGGTAATGGTTGGAGTTAGAGAAACATTTATAGCCGATGCCGCAGGGGCAGAAACTGTAGGACAAGGAACCGTCGTTGTTGTAAAAGTTGATTCATTACACCCTGTTGCAGAACCAATACTATTTTTCGGAACTATTGTCGCATAGTATTGGGTTGAATAACTCAATGCATTAGCTGCAGTAATTGAATAACTTGTAACATTTCCCACATTCAGCCCATTGATAATATTATTACCACCAGGTGTTGTGCCTAAATACAGATCGTAGCCATTCGTACCACCAGTACCGGCAGCCCAGGTAATTGTAGGGGTAACAGAAACTCCCGTTGCGGCATTAGCAGGACTTGAAATAGTTGTACATGGAGGTGGACTTATGATTGATTGAGTAAGCTGAACATCATCAAACCCCATATAGAAATCAGCAGTACCTACCGCTGTACTTTTTATTCTGAATTTAAAACTGGCACCTGCAGGAATTGTTCCCGCCGGGATTGTTCCTGAAACGACAGTACAAGGTATAATGGTATTGACAGAACCACTAATTGCCAACGGAGCAAGTAGAGTTACCCAGGTAGCCCCATTATCTACAGAGTAGTCTGCCGCAACCGTTCCGTCAATTATTGCAGTAGTTGTATTATACCCTTTGGCAAGGTATTTAAAAGAGTAGTTAAGAGCTGTTGCATTGGAAGCCGTTGAACTATACACCATATTCCAACTTGGGACCGTATCGTATATATTCTTATAAACGGCTTTCGTGCCCGCACAAGCAGTTCCGGCATTCGACCCATATCCTCCCGTTGAAAGAGTTGTGCCCGCTCCATTAGTACTTGTCCAGCCCGAAGGTAAAGTTGAACCCTCAAAACTCTCGTTCACTAAAATTTGTGCAGATGCCCCTATTCCCAGTGACAACATACACGATAGTAGAAGTTTTTTCATACATGGTAAAAATAAAAATTAGGGAGTAAATGTAAACAAATAATCAATTTAAAATCATAAATTAGTTAAAATACAATAGTAAAAATCAACAAATCAATATTATTTTTATATAAAATTAAACATATATTTAATTTTATTAACTATTTCATTAATTATATACCATTATTAAATACATGAAAAACAATTAGTTACATAAATTGAAAAAGCCAGTCACAAAGCAACACTCTACTAATTTAACATAATAAAAAAACACCTTCTTCTGAAAATATTCCATAAAAAAAGTGGCAAAAAAGCCACTTTTTCAGATATTTACATCATGATTTTCATCAATTCAAATAAAATTCATACTTATTAAGCAGTTGAATTTCCTTAATCAAATCCCCATTCAGATCCACAGAATGTTTCATCGACTGAACCTCAATATGGGAATCATCTTCAATATTTTTAATGAAGAATTTCAATTTTTGATTTCCTTTATTTCTGTCAAGAATCGTTCTAAAAAAATCCAGATCTTCATTCCTCACATCCATAACGTCCATCACTAGAGAAATACTTTTAGCAAATCTTTCAAAAGCTTCCTGAAGTTCAATCACATCATTTACATTAACGAAAACCCTCCCATCTTTCACCTGGGCAAACTTTATCTTAAAAATAACGAACCTCTGCACTTCAAGCTTCTCCTTCAGCCTCATATAATCCCTGTCTCCCAATCTGAAAGAATAGGAACCGGAATAATCTTCCAATGTAACAAAGGCTACCTTTTCACCACTTCTGAAACCATCCTTTACGACATACTCCGTAATCAGCCCGGCCACTGTATACTCTTTTCCGCCGCCACCGTTTTCTCTTTCTTTTTGAATAGTCTTCCAGTCTTTCTTTTTCTCTTCAAACAGTTCTTCTTGCTTATTGGCAAAAGCCTGTTCTTTGTAGGCATCTACCTCATCAAGGTTCAGAAACAGGAAATTTCCTTTAGGTTCAGCTTTTTTAATTACCTCTTCCACCACTTCCTCTTCACCGGTGGTTAATTCGTCAGATACAATTTCAGTAAGATCAACAGCATCATCTTGTGAGTCCTGTTCTAAAACAGGAGTTTCATCTGTTGTTATTTTCTCATCTCCTTCTTTTTCAAGAACTGCTTTTTTTGAAAGCTGCCCCTGCATAAACTGAAAATGAAACTTAAATTCATCCAAAGGATGAGCAGAAAGGTAGAAACCAATGATTTCCTTTTCTTTATTAAGCTTATGCATATTGGGCCACTCGGGACAAGGAGGTAACTTAGGTTGTTCAATCTGAACTTCCTCTGCAAAATCAGCAAAGAGAGAATGTTCCATTTCATTTTTACTCTCCTGAAAGCTTTGTCCATATCTTATCAATCTTTCCAGATTTGTTCTGCCGGCCATATCGATATCAAAATACTGCCCCCTGTGAAAGGAATCCAATTCATCAAAAGCACCTGCCAACACCAAGCTTTCTGAAACTCTTTTATTCATCTGAGAAGGCAATATTCTTTCGAAAAAGTCATAGATATTTTTAAATCTTCCATTTTCTCTTTCTCTTGTAATAGCCTCACTTGGACCTTCTCCAATTCCTTTAATTGCACCTAAACCAAAACGGATCTGTCCCTTTTCGTTTACAGAGAATTTATACTGAGATTCGTTCACGTCAGGACCAAGAACATCAACTCCCATACTCTTACAATCCTCCATAAACATGGTAATTGAGTCTGTATTGTTAATGTTATTACTCATTACACTCGCCATATATTCTGCAGGATAATTGGCTTTTAAAAATGCCGTCTGATAGGCAATAAATGCATAACATGTCGAGTGAGATTTGTTAAAAGCGTATTCTGCAAAGGCTTTCCAGTCATTCCAGATTTTCTCCAGCCTTTCTTCATTAAGGTTATTTTTCCTACCCCCTTCAATGAATTTAGGGTACATCTTATTAAGAACATCAATTTGCTTCTTACCCATTGCTTTTCTCAAGGTATCCGCCTCACCTTTTGTAAAGTTGGCTAATTTCTGAGAGAGGAGCATAACCTGTTCCTGATAAACAGTAATTCCGTAAGTTTCCTTTAAATATTCTTCTGTTTCCGGCAGGTCATATACAATCTCTTCAATCCCATGTTTTCTGTTAATAAAGTTGGGGATATATTTGATCGGACCCGGACGATATAATGCGTTCATTGCAATAAGATCGGCAAAAACCGTAGGCTTAAGCTCACGCATGTATTTCTGCATTCCGGGACTTTCATACTGGAAAATACCCACTGTTCTTCCCTCTTTAAATAACTGATACGTTCTGGTATCGTCAAGGGGAATAAGATCCGGATCAATATCTACTCCATACCTTGCCTTAACAAGTTTCAAAGCGTCTTTAATGATCGTCAACGTTCTGAGTCCCAGAAAGTCCATTTTCAGCAATCCGGCACTTTCTGCTACTGAGTTATCAAACTGTGACACCAGAATATCTGCATCTTTTGCCGCAATGGTCACCGGAACAAGGTTACTCACATCCTCCGGAGTAATAATCACCCCACAGGCATGAATTCCGGTATTTCTGATACACCCCTCCATTTTCTTCGCGCTGGCAAGTACACCATGACGGGCATCATCAGGGCTATCCAGAACATATCTCATTTCATCAACGAGCATCTGTTCTTCGGGTTTAAGTTTATCGTATTTAGCTAATGCTTTTGCAATATTCATCCCCGGTGTTGAAGGGATAAGCTTAGCAATATTATTGGTATCAGGAATCGGAACATCCAACACCCTTCCGGCATCTTTGATGGCAGATTTCCCACCCAGAACGGAATAGGTAATAATTTGCGCCACCTGGCTTTGTCCATATTTTTCAATTACCCATTTGATCACGCGATCTCTTCCTTCGTCATCAAAATCGATATCGATATCCGGCATGGAAATCCTTTCCGGATTTAAGAATCTCTCAAATAGGAGATCATATTTAATAGGGTCTACATTGGTAATTCCAATACAGTAAGCAACAGCTGATCCAGCAGCTGATCCCCTTCCGGGACCTACCCAAACCCCCATGTTACGCGCTTCATTACAAAAATCCTGTACAATAAGGAAATATCCGGGATAACCTGTATTAGCAATTACCTCCAGTTCGAAGTCCAGACGCTCTTTAATCTCATCTGTAATACCTGTATCAACATACCTTTTTCTGGCTCCTTCATAAGTAAGATGGGCAAGATATGCCATTTCTCCCCTTTTTCCCCCGTCAATATCATCTTCTGCATGAATAAATTCTTCCGGGATATCAAATTTCGGAAGAAGAACATCTCTTTTTAAAGTGTAAGGTTTAAATTTTGCAAAGAATTCTTCATACGCTTCAAATGCATCCGGATAAGCAAGAAAAGCCTCTTTTATTTCATCAGAATTTTTGATATAATATTCGCCGGTACCAAGCCCCCTTCTTTTACCAAACCCCTTCCCGATAGGCGTTGTCAACTTTTCACCATCTTTGATACAGCTTACAATATCCTGGATATTAGCATCATCTTTATTAGAGTAATACGTTTCGTTTTGGGCTAAAATTTTAACACTGTACTTATCCGCTAGATACAGTAAGACCTCATTTAAATGCTCTTCTTCAGGCAGTTTATGATTCTGAAGCTGAACATAAAAATCATCTCCAAAAGTATCACTCCACCATTTGAAAAGCTCCTCCCCTTTTTGTTCACCGGTATTTAGGATCGCATCCGGAATATCTCCATTAATCCCTGAAGTAAGAGCTATTACTCCTTCTTTATACTGAGCAATCAATTCCCGGCTTATCCTCGGTACTCCAAAATAGAACCCCTTTAAGAAACCAATACTTGAAAGTTTTGCTAAGTTTTTATACCCGTTAAAATCTTTCGCCAAAAGCACCACCTGCGTCCTTCTATCAGGATCATCTTTAGTAAACTGCTTTTGTTCGTAACGATCTGATATATAAAATTCACATCCGACGACAGGAACCAATGGTTGAGAAATGGGTTCGTCTTCATTGAATTCCGTTCCATTTTCTTCAGCTTCCTGCTTTTTTGCCAGATATTCCTTAAATTTTTTTGATCTGTCACTATTAGCTGCTTCGACCGCAGAAACAAACTTAAAAGCACCCATCATATTTCCGATATCCACCATTCCTACAGCAGGGAAATTTTCTTCAGAGGCCTTTTTTATCAGATCATTAATACTTGAAGTAGCCATTAATGTTGAAAAAACACTATGGTTGTCAAAGTTGAAATATTTACCTAAATCAATTTCATCAATACTACCGAAGTCCTGTTGTTTTTTCTTATTATGAAAATCAGCAACCTGTCTTCTGACAACAATATTAAATGGCTTTATCGGATCGGGGTAAAGACTTTTAAAATAAGCCAGCTGATCTTCTGAAATTTTCAGTACATCAGCAGGGACAACCCCAATTCTGATCATTTCGAAAAAAGCACTGGCTGTAGCATTTACGTCGGCAGCAGCATTGTGAGCTTCATCAAATTTATGGCCATAAAGCTTCTCATAAAGCTCTTCCAGTTTCGGAGATTTATACCGTCCGCCTCGTCCACCTCCTAACTGACAATAGTCAGTCCCCAGAATCATGGTATCTGCCCGGGGCTTTTCCTGGAGGTTATCTTTTATATTTTTTCTATAAAATTCCGCACCTACAATATTGTAATCAAACTCAACATTATGCCCTGATACTACTCTTACCCTTTCCAGAACTTTAGAAAATTCTTCAAGAATTTCCTGAAGATCGCGCCCTTCTTCATGAGCAATTTTGGTAGTAATTCCATGAATTCTTGCAGCATTAAAGGGAATATCATACCCTTCAGGTTTTATAATATAATCCTGGTTTTCAATCAAATTCCCATCATCATCATGCAACTGCCATGCAATCTGAACCATTCTTGGCCAGTTATCCGAGTCTGAAAGCGGAGCGTTGAAATTTTTTGGTAAACCGGTTGTTTCTGTGTCAAAAATTAAATACATATAATTTTCTAACTTTTTTAAGAAAGAGAACGTAAAGTTACTTCATTTTTTCTAATTATTATTTTAATAAGCAAATAGAAAACATCAATCAAATTGCAGAATAAAAAAAACCACCAAAAAGAAAAATTAAAACAAAATAACTTTTACAACTAAACATAATATAATTTAACATTAAAAAAGTAGAATTATTTACTACAAATAATAGATTTTAAAATATTTCGCCATACATTTGACAAAATACAATTTTTAATATTTTACTAATCATTATGAAGAAACATTTACTTTTGGTCAGCACTTTAGCCATAACAATGCTAAGTGCGCAAAACAATGAAGGATTAAAAAGAGCGTTTGAAAAACAAAACAAGGAAAACAGCGCGAAATTTGACAATTATGTAGCAAAACGCTATGGTACAACAAACAGAGATTTAAAAGTTCAGCAGGAAATTGAAGAGCAAAAATCTACTTTAGCTGGGTTTACACCAGATGGAAAGCCGTTTTTTCTGAAGAATGAAGATATGGATCAAATCAAAAATTCAAATTCTGATTTTCTTCAAAATGGAACAGTAACCGGTCTTACAGGATCTTTTAACGGCGAAAATATTAAATATACAATATTTGACGGGGGAAGAGTTTTTGGTGGGCATGTTTTCTTTAATAACGGAACCAACAGAATTTCCAATAAAGAAGCCAGCACAATGAACTATTCTGCTCATGCTACTGGTGTAGCTGGATTTGTTGGTGCTAAAACGTACTCCCAGTTAGTTAATTTTTCTGACGGAACATCCAAAACGATAAACTTTCAGGGAATAGCAAAGAACTCAACTATTGATTCATATGCTTTCCGTACTTCAACATTACCGGGAGATACTTCTACCAGTACAGTCTTTCAAAAAATATTGACTGCACAACCTAAAATTTCAAACCACTCATATGGTTCAAACGCAGGTTGGGATGTAAAAACAGTAAATGGATCCAACGCATGGGTTTGGGGTGGTGTTTTCGATAGCCCAAATACTTCATTTGATCTACAGGGAACTTACTTTAGCAATGATCAGAATTATGATGCGATTGTATACAACAACCCTACCTATATTATTGTAAAATCATCAGGAAACTACTTTGGATATGGCCCAAGTTATCCAACTCCAGCTCCATTACCAACCTATTACACTGATGCTAATAACGCTCTTGTTCAGTTTGCTGCCACAGATACAGCACCTGCCTCAAACTGCGCACAAGGATTTGATTGTATCGGCCCTGGTTCACTGGCAAAAAACATCATTGTAGTAGGTGCTACAGATATCATCACAGCCAACTCAGGAAGATATACTGTTCCGGGAGATGTTGTACATTCAGATTATAGCAGTGCAGGTCCCAGAGATGACGGGGGTATAAAACCTGATATTTCTACAGTGGGAACAAATGTAGGAAGTGCATCTACAGCAGAAGACACAACGGGTAGCCAAAGCTTAACAGTAGGTAGCGGAACTTCTTATTCAGCTCCGGTTGTTACAGGTATAATCGGTCTTTGGACACAGATCAACAAACAATTATTCAATAATGCGGAATTAAATGCTGCCGCTGCAAAAACGTTAATGATTCATTCTGCTGCAGAAGCTGGAAACATCGGACCAGATCCATGGTTTGGATGGGGATTCATTGATGCTAAAAAAGGAGCAGAGCTATTAGTAGGAAAATCTAACAATACCGTAATCTTCAACAACGAAACATTAAATAACGGAACTGTTAATACCAAAAATATTTTAGCGACAGGCGATACCCCAATTAAAGTGACCATCTCATGGATTGACCCTGAATACAAATTACCGGCAGCAGGACTAACATGGAATGACGCCCACAACAACAGAACATCAAGACTGGTTAATGACCTGGATGTTAGAATCACTGATGTAACAACAAATACAGTGTATATGCCTTGGAAGCTGAACGCTACCAGCCCAATGACACCGGCTATTAAAGGAGATAACACTGTAGATAATGTAGAACAAGTAGTGATTGACGCTCCTGTTGCAGGTAGAACTTACAAAATTGAAATTTCACACAAAGGAACATTAAAGAATAATGCTACTCCAAGTGCTACAGCTCCTCAGGATTATTCAATTATTGTTACCGGTTTCAATCAGGTATTAGGAACTCAAGATACAAAAGCAAGTGTATTCAATGAGCTTGCCATTGCTCCATCAGTGACAAAAGATATTACCAATATCCTTAAAGCACCAGGGAAATCAACATTCACAGTATATGATACATCAGGTAGAAAACTACAAAATGGTACTGTAAACAGTGATAAAGAGGCAGTTGATCTATCCACTTACACAAAAGGAATTTACATCATTGAAGTAAAAACAGGAAAAGAGGTCATCTCTAAAAAAGTAATTAAGGAATAATTATTCCATACACATTATACAGAGCGCAATACCGGATTGGTATTGCGCTTTTTTTATTTCATTTCAATATACAATACAAAAGTTTTACACCTGGTAATGGCTGCCAGTATAGTAAAGTGGAAAAATCAGCCTGCATTTTTAGCCTTTCTCCACGCTTTTCCGAATAAAAAAAAACATACAACATTTATAAATAATTAAAATAATTAGTTAAAAGACTAAATAAAATCAACAAATTGAACAAAACCACACATTTAACACATCAAAATGCAAACAAAAACATATTATTCATATATTTAAGAAACACAATAATTCTTAAGTATTTAATAAAAATCATGAGGAAATTTTTTATTTCGATCAGCACTTTGATTATTTCATTAACAAGTGCTCAAAACAACAATGAAACTCTGAAAAGAGAATTTGAAAAACAAAGACTGGAAGACATTCAAAAATTCGAAGCTTATGTTACTAAAAATTATGGTTCAAATAGAAATCAGGAAGCTTTGAAAGAAATTGAAGAACAGAGAGCTGGCCTTGCCGGTTTTACAGATGGCAACAAACCTTATTTCTATAAGGTTCACGATCTGGACCAGATTAAAAACTCCAATTCCGATTATCTGCAAGGAGGTAGCATTACCGGCTTAACAGGTTCTTTTAATGGTGAAAATATTAAATTTACTATTTTTGACGGAAGTACGACATCCAGTACAGCCAGAGTCTATGCAGGGCATGTGCTTTTTAATAATGCACCCGGCAGAATTACCAATAAAGAAAATTCTACCTTTAATTATGGAGACCACGCTACTGCTGTAGCAAGTTTTATTGGAGCTAGGGATTTCCCTTACACCTTTGCCTCAAGTGGAAGACAAGTCAACTTTAGAGGGATTGCTCCCAACTGTACAATAGATGCCTATGCCTTCGGAAGCTCAATTCTTCCGGGAGAAACAACCTCAAGCAATGTGTTTCAGAAAATTTTAAAAGCCGCCCCCAATATTTCTAATCATTCTTATGGAATCAATGCAGGATGGGATGTTCAGCAAATTAACAATGCTAATTCATGGACCTGGATGGGATCTTTTACCCCTTCCGCTACCTCTTATGACATGCAGGGTTCTTATATTATTAATGACCGATTTTATGATTTGCTTGTTTATAATGACCCTTCCTACATTATTGTAAAATCTGCAGGAAATTCATTTGGAATGGGAAACAATGCCTATTCTGCTTCTACTGTTAATTTTAAAAAATATTATAAAAACTCTTCAGGAACCTGGACTGAATTCGCCACTACAGACACTTTACCTGCTTTCAACTGTTCGCAAGGATATGATTGTATCTCGCCCGGATCTGTAGCCAAAAATATTATTTCAGTAGCTGCTTCAGACAGAATTACAACAAATAATGGAAGATATACAACCTCCTCAGATGTTGTTCATTCAAGCTACAGCAGTGCAGGCCCGAGAGATGATGGGGGTATCAAACCTGATATTACTGCGGTAGGCACAGATGTAGCAAGTGCTACTACTCAAAATAATTCAACAGGAAATAGTGGTGTAGACATCGGTAGTGGAACCTCTTATTCTGCACCGATTGTTACAGGAATTATCGGACTTTGGACGCAAATTAATAAGCAATTATTTTCTGGAAGTTTGTTAAATGCTGCCTCAGCAAAAACCTTAATGATCCATTCCGCTTCAGAGGCAGGCAATATAGGTCCGGATCCACAATTTGGCTGGGGATTTATTAATGCTAAAAAAGGTGCAGAGCTCCTTGTAGGAAAATCTAATAATACGGTCATCTTCAATGATGAGACATTAACCAGTGGAACCCCAAACAGTAAAACGGTAACCGCATCAGGAAGTGAACCTCTAAAAGTAACAATTTCATGGGTAGATCCCGAATATTCAAATGTAGACAATAGCACTCCTTTAGCAACTCTACATAACAACAGAACGTCCAAACTGATCAATGACTTAGATTTAAGAATCACTGATACTACAACAAATACGATTTATTTACCCTGGAAACTTGATCCCAGCAACCCAATGATTGCTACAAAAGGAGATAATATAGTAGACAATGTAGAGCAAGTAGTAATAGATGCTCCTGTTGCGGGAAGAACGTACAAAATTGAAATTACAAATAAGGGCACATTAAAAGATAACAATGCAGCTAATGCACCTCAAAACTATTCTATTCTGGTAAGCGGCTATAACAGCATATTAGGAACAGGAGAAGTCAAAAAAGGAGAATTAAGCAACCTCACGATCGCCCCTTCTATTACCAAAGATGTTACCAACATTTTGAAAGCTCCTAAAAAATCGACTTTCAGTGTTTATGATTTGTCTGGCAAGAAACTACAAAGCGGAGTAATCAACAATGATAAAGAACCTCTTGATTTATCGACCCATATTAAAGGAGTATATATCATTGAGATAAAAACGGAGAAAGAATCAATTTCCAAGAAAGTAATCAAGGAATAATTCTTTTCCACAGTTATAGATTCATACGCGGTACTGGCTATTGTTAGTACCGCGTTTTTTATAAACTTCATTTAGGAAAGAATTTATACAACAATGAAAAAGTACAATAAACTATACGTAAAAACTACGAAAACAGATCAAAAAAAAACTAATATCTCATTTTTTATTCAACAATCCCAGACAGTTAATGTGATCATCTCAACAAAACACTAACAGTTGTTAGTGTTTTGTTTTTTTATGTATATTTGCTTTCTATGGAAAATACACTTCACGAAAAGGTTTCTCAAGATATTTTACTTAAAGCATACAACCATATGATGCTCGCTAAAGCTATGGCTGACATTTACGAAGAAAACAGAAATGTTTGTAAATACGTCCACAGTACTTCCAGGGGGCATGAAGCTATTCAGCTTGCAACAGCATATCAATTGAAAAAAGAAGACTGGATTTCTCCTTATTACAGAGACGAAAGCATTCTTTTAGGAATAGGGTTCGAACCTTATCAACTCATGCTTCAGTTGCTAGCCAAAGCCGATGATCCCTTTTCCGGAGGAAGATCTTACTATTCTCATCCCTCAAGCAGAGATGAAAACAAACCGAAAATCATTCACCAAAGTTCCGCAACAGGAATGCAAACTATCCCTACAACAGGAGTTGCTCAGGGATTAAAGTACATTCAGGACTTCAACCTTCAGCATTTTGAAAACAATCCTGTTGTAGTCTGCAGCCTTGGAGACAATTCTGTAACAGAAGGTGAAGTAAGTGAAGCTTTACAGTTTGCTGCTTTACACCAGCTTCCTATTATTTTCCTTGTACAAGACAACGAATGGGGGATCTCTGTTACAAAAGAGGAAGCAAGAACTTGCGATGCCTATGATTTTGTAGCTGGTTTCACCGGCTTAAGCAGAATGAGAGTAGATGGAACTGATTTCGCAGAAAGTTTCGAAGCTATGAAAAAAGCTGTGGACTTTGTAAGAACCGAAAGGAAGCCATTGGTAGTTTGCGCAAAAACAGTATTGATCGGCCACCATACTTCGGGAGTAAGAAGAGAATTCTATAGAGACGAAGAAGATTTAACTAAACACAGGGCAAAAGACCCGGGAGAAATATTAAGAAAGCAATTGCTTGAATCAGGAGTTGATGAAGATCAGCTAAAGCAGATTACCAAAAAGGCGCGTCTTGAAGCGGAGGAAGCTTTTGAAAAGGCTAAAAATGCAGAAGACCCGAAGCCTGAAACGTTAATGCAGCATATATTCGCTCCTACTCCAATTACAGAAGAGACAGGAACACGTGAACCGGCCAATGGTGAAAAAATCGTTATGGTAGATGCTGCCATCCACGCCATACAGGAATTAATGTGGAAACATCCTGAAGCCCTTCTTTACGGACAGGATGTAGGAGAAAGAATCGGTGGGGTTTTCCGTGAAACAGTAACTTTAGGAAAAAAATTCGGCAGCAAAAGAGTTTTCAATACCGCAATTCAGGAAGCTTATATTATTGGTTCTACAGCAGGAATGAGCGCCGTAGGATTAAAGCCTATTGTGGAAGTTCAGTTTGCTGACTACATTTATCCGGGAATCAATCAGCTTATCACAGAAATTTCAAAATCCAACTATTTAAGTGGCGGAAAATTCCCTGTCAGCAATATCATTCGTGTACCGATCGGAGCATATGGTGGTGGCGGACCCTACCATAGTGGAAGTGTCGAAAGTATTTTAGCTAATATTAAAGGAATAAAAATAGCCTACCCTAGCAACGCCGCAGACTTCAAAGGCTTACTAAAAGCAGCTTATTATGATCCGAATCCGGTCATCATGTTAGAACACAAAGGGCTATACTGGAGTAAAGTACCGGGAACCGAGGATGCAAAAACAATAGAACCTGCCGAAGATTATGTTCTTCCATTTGGAAAAGGTAAAGTTGTAATTGAAGCTGATCAAAATGAAACCGAAAAAGGCAGAACTTTACTGGTGGTAACCTATGGAATGGGTGTTTACTGGGCAAAAGAGGCTGTCAAAAACTTCAATGGAAGAGTTGAAGTAATTGATTTAAGAACTTTGATTCCACTCGATGAAGAACTTGTTTTTGAAAGAGTAAAAGCTCACGGAAAGTGTATCGTTCTTACAGAAGAACAGCTTAATAATTCATTTGCCGAAGCATTCGCTCATCGTATCTCAAAAAATTGTTTCAAATACCTTGATGCACCGGTAGAAACCATGGGTTCACTAGACGTTCCTGCTGTTCCTATCAATCTGATTCTGGAAAAAGAAATGCTTCCTAACGCGGAAAAGCTCTCTAAAAAGATTGCAGAAATGCTACAACAATAAAAATTTACACAAAAATGTAAACCTCTAAAAATTTTAGAGGTTTTTTTATTACTTTTATTCTGAATTACCGATCTCAATATTAACACATTATAAAGAAAACAATTTAAACATCCCTCAATTTGCAGAGATAATAAACCCGACACTCCGGTAGTTTGGTATCCATTTTGTCTGCAAAGCAAAAACACATTCTCTTTTATGATTACTACAAAATATGTCAATTATAAACAGGTTCTTAATTTATCAGGGGCACACCTTATCTTAATCTCGATATGGTGTACGCTGATCGCCGTTCTGTTTTATTTTTTCAACTGGCAATGGATGACAATTCCATGGGTGCCTGTTGCACTTATAGGTACTGCTGAAGCATTTCTGGTTGGTTTTAAAAATAACCAGGCCTATGACAGACTTTGGGAGGCAAGAAAAATATGGGGTGGAATTGTAAATTCCAGCCGCTCATTTGCATCTATGGTGTATGCCTTTGATACCAAAAATGAAGAAATTGGTGTTTTTGATCTGGAAGACCGAAAAAAAAGAATCGTGAATCGTCATATTGCATGGCTATACTCTTTCCGTGAGCAACTTTTAGTCCCTACGGAATGGGAGCATATCAGCAGTGATAATAAGTTTGGTAATATTAACCTGAGAAGAAACAGACTTATCAAGGCCGGCTTTCCTGATTATGGAAGAGCACCAATTTTCCTCCATAAATATTTGTCAGAGGAAGAATATGATCTGAAGAGTCAATATAAAAATTTTGCCACCTACCTGATTTCTCAGCAGGCAAAAGACATTAATGAGCTGAAAAATATGCATGCAATAACAGATTTCAATCAGACACAGCTTCAAAATGCACTGAATGAATTTTATGGTTTCCAGGGTCAAGCGGAAAGAATTAAAAAATTCCCTTCCCCAAGGCAATTTGCCAGCACTGCTTTTGTGTTCAATATTCTGTTTATCCTTTTGCTTCCGCTTGGATTAGTGAATGAGTTTGCCAAACTTGGAGATTGGGGAATCTGGACATCCATTCCTTTCTGTATCATCATCGGATGGATTTATATTATTATGGAGCTAGTAGGAGATTATTCTGAAAACCCCTTTGCAGGATTGATGTTTGATGTCCCAATGCTTTCTATCTGCAGAACCATTGAGATAGATCTTCTTCAAATGGGTGGCGAAACAGACCTTCCAGAGCCTATTGCATCCAAAAACGGAGTACTCGTATAATTGATTATTTAAAAATGACCAGAGCCTCTTTTTTTATCTTGTTTTTTTTCAGTTGTTTATACATACAGGCACAAAGTGATTCTTGTGAAATACAGTATCAAAAAGATAAAACTTTATACGAAAAACAGTTGGCACAGGTTAAAGAAACTGATTTTTCAGATCTTTTAAAAATGATTTATAAAGATGAAGAATATAAAAGTTTCATACAACCAGATAAGAATATCATTTTAAATATTTTATTATTAGGCAGACAAAAATCTACCAGCGAAAATAAAAACAGAAACGGATGTAGAAAATTTGAAAAAAAAGGGTATTATGATCTTTATGAAAAAGTTTGGACTAAGGATAATTTTCTCTATTTCGCAGAACAGAACAAGGATAAAATTATCATTCCCGCTGTAAATTCTGTGATCATTTACAACACCTCAGAACTGAAGGAAAGAATAAAATGGGACACCAACACTGGCAAGGAAATAGATGAAAACGGAAATATACAATACTTCTATTATAACACCGGTTTAAAACTTAAGCAATCCTTGACAACCGACAACAAGTATGAACATTTTTCAATTTTAGGAATTGCTGTCCTTCCCGTAGCATACAAAAGTAAAGAAAACTGTTATATGATTCAGCTTCAATTTAATGATATAAAGTCTGATTTTAAATATTCCACACCTAAAGTATATCAGTATAAAAATAAATCCTGGGAATTTTTGGAAAGTTACTGAAATTGCGGATTTTCTTTTCTAAAAGCACTTAAAATCAACAGCTGGAAGCACCTGATGTTTTTACAACACGATAGCTGTCGTATTCTTAATTTCAGAAATCATAAAAGAGCTATGCGTACTGGCAATATGCTGTAATGTGGTGAGTTTAGTCAGCATAAAATTGCGATAATCTTCAATATTTCTCACTCCTATTTTAAGGATATAATCGTAATCTCCGCTTACATGGAAACACTCTGTTACTTCCTGAAGATTCATTACTTCCTTTTCAAACTGCAGAACGAATTCTTTTTTATGCTGTGTTAATTTTACATGACACAAAATAATAAAGTTTCGATGTATCTTATTCTTGTCAAGCAAGGCCACATATCGAGAAATAACCCCTGAATTCTCTAATTTTTTCACACGTTCATATACTGCTGTCACAGACAATCCAAGCTTCCCGGACAGTTCTTTGGTTGTTTGTTTACAATCTTCCTGTAAAAACAGAAGGAGTTTCTTATCAATTTCGTCAAGTTCCATAGATAATTTTTTGGTAAAAAATTAATATTACCGAATATACTAAATATATTTTCTAAATAAACAAAAATTTACAGTTTTATATTCTATTAATTTAATTTTATGTTGTAATTATTAGGAAAATAACGCAAATTGGCCAGATAAAATAAAAACATACTTATATGGAAAACTTTAATGCAGCCAACGAAATCCAGGATCTACAATATTTTGGTGAGTTCGGAGGAGTAAACCCTTCTATTTCCGACAGTTCTACCTACACATTCCTTTCAGCAAAGACGATGTTTGATACTTTCGAAGGAAATGCGGAAGGATGCTACCTTTATTCAAGACATTCATCGCCCATGAATCTGTATCTGGCGCAGGCACTGGCTAAAATGGAAAATACAGAATCGGCCAACGTTACAGCGTCCGGAATGGGAGCTATCACGTCTGTATTAATGGAAATTTGTAAAAGTGGAGACCATATTATATCAAGCAGAACCATCTACGGAGGAACTTATGCTTTTCTTAAAAACTTTTTACCCCAATTCAATGTGGCAACCACTTTCGTTGATATCAACAATTTTGAAGTGATTGAAAATACTATAACTCCCAATACAAAAGTTATCTACTGTGAAAGTGTAAGCAACCCGCTCCTGGAAGTAGCAGATCTGAAAAAGCTTTCTGAAATCTGTAAAAAGCATAATTTAAAACTGATTGTCGATAATACTTTTTCACCACTTTCTATCTCCCCGACATTATTCGGAGCAGATGTGGTAATTCATAGTTTGACAAAATTCATCAATGGGAGCAGTGATACAGTTGGTGGGGTATATTGCAGCACACAATCATTCATTGATGATACCAAAAATGTCAATTCAGGAGCCTGTATGCTTCTGGGACCTACGATGGATAGTTTAAGATCGTCAAGTATTCTCAAAAACCTTAGAACCCTTCATATCAGAATAAAACAACACAGCCATAATGCCATGTATCTTGCTGAAAGATTCGAAAAAGATGGATTAAAAGTGTCATATCCCGGTTTACCCTCCCATAAAAATCATGAGCTCATGAAAAGTATGATTCATGAAGAATACGGATATGGAGGTTTGTTGACTTTGGATGCAGGAACTACGGAAAAAGCAAATGAACTGATGGAAATGATGCAGACGGAGAACCTTGGCTACCTCGCGGTTAGCTTAGGTTTTTATAAGACTTTATTCTCATGCTCCGGAAAATCTACTTCATCAGAAATTCCGGAAGAAGAACGTGCTTCTATTGGCATCTCTGACGGATTGATCAGATTCTCTATCGGTTTGGATCATGACATCAAAAGAACCTATCAAAAAATGAAAGAATGTATGCTTAAAACAGGCGTTCTTACCCATGAAAACATTTCTATATCCTAAATTTTATTGTACAGTGAAGGCTGTTTCAAAAAAAATGAACAGCCTTTTTATTTTATAATACAATAGAGTAACTAATTCAATAAAAAACGGGCTTTCGCCCGTTTTTTATTGTAAGGATAAAACTCCTCCGGCTACCGCCAAAACTTATCCATATTCTCTGTCTACTTTATTTTTTATAATAATGATGAGGAAAAGCATCTTCAGGTTTCATTCTCAGCACATTCAGTAATACCCATGATTTAAGGAAACCATATCCATATGAAAACATTTGAATATAAGTAGAAATCACAGCCATTCCGGCGATACTTATATTTTTCGTCAACAACAAAGCATGGAAAAAAACCAGAAATGTATATAGTCCGTAAAAAGCAAGAATAATACCTCTTCCCAATACAAAATACTCAATAAAGCCCATGATGTAGCCCAGCATAAATAAAGTTGGAAAAGCAAAAGAAATCTTCACGTAATTAGGATGTCTCTGGTTAAGGATAGGTCTTGCACAACCAAACTGATATACTTGTTTTGAGAATTTTCCAAAATCTACCCGACGTTTATGATACACTGCAATATTGTCAAAAAAAGCGGTAGAAAATCCTTTCTCCCATAGCGTCATCGATAAATCCGGATCCTCTCCTATCCGCATTTCTGAAAAACCACCTACTTCTTCGAATACTGATTTTTTGACTCCCATATTAAAGCTTCTGGGCTGAAACTTTGAAACAGCCTTCTTGCTTCCCCGGATTCCTCCTGTGGTAAAAACAGAAGTCATCGAATACGAAATAGCCTTTTGCATCAGATTAAAGCCTTTATGAGCCTTATCAGCACCGCCAAATGCATCACAAGGAATGGTCAGAATATCGTTTTTAATATTTTCAATATAATCTTTCTCTACAATCACATCACTGTCCACAAAAACCAGCCATTCGTTTTCCGCTCTTGCTGCCCCATAATTTCTCGTAAGCCCCGGTCCCGAATTATCTTTCCTGAAATACTTAATATCAAAAATCTCTTCAAAATTCTTAATAGTAGGTTTCAGATCGATTGCAGAGCCATCATCAACAATGATGATCTCAAATTCTTTATCTGTCTGCTGGCTAAGAGAAGTCAACAACTCAAAAAGTTCTTCTTTTCGGTTGTAAATAGCAACAATAATGGAAATACTAGGTTTCAAATTGAAAATTTTTCAAAATTACTTATTCGCAGAAAAACTAACAAATGGTTTAACAGCTTATTCATCGAAATTACAAACAATCAGATAAATATTCCTGATTTAAAATAGATATATAAAACAAGTGACACAAAAAATGCAATCACAGAGCAACTAAAAAGCAGCAATTTTAAAAAGCTTTTAAAATAAAAACGCTTCAATATATACAAAACAAAAAATACCACAAAAGAAGAAATTATACCTATCAGAGAAGCAACAATTAAAGTTTGTCTATAGTCTTTAGCTGGTAACGGATCCTTAAAAACCACGATAAAAATAAATATTGCAACCAGAATAAACCCGGCGCTTATCTTTTCAGTATAATATTGAGATCTTACTGATACCTTGCTCTGAACCCTCTCATCATAATTCAGGTTTTTTCTTTCGGAACCTGATTTTGAACCAGATCCTGAACTCAATAATTCCAGGAAATCAAAGATTCCTTCTAAAAAATCAAGAAAATTCCAGAACATTTGTCAGCATGTATGTTTGTTTCTACTTTTTATCTTCCAGTTTATGTACTTTCTTCGTCCCTTCATACATTTCGTACTGTAAAAATCTTGTTTCCAGCTTTCCGTTGAAAAGTTTGATTTTTCTTGAAGGACGCAATCCGATTTTCTTCACCGCTTCCAGATCGGATGAAATAAGCCACGCTAAAGTATTCGGATAGTTGGTTTTAAAAGTATCTCCTATTTTTTTATAGAAATCATCATCATTAATGGAAATTCTCTCGTCATATGGAGGATTGAATACCATCAACAATGGGAAAAGTTCTTTTTTAGAATCAAAAAAATCTTGTTTTTTAATCTCAATAACATCTTCCATTTCTGCTGCCTCAACATTCATTCTTGCTGCATTCAGCATTCTTGAATCAATATCATATCCAACGATTTTTCCGTCAAACTGCCTGATTCTGTTGACTCTGAACTCTTTTATTTTCGAAAATAATTCTGCATCATAATTCTTCCAGTTCTGGAATCCAAATCTCTTTCTGAAGATCTGAGCAGGAAGATCCATCGCAATCATAGCCGCTTCGATCAGGAGGGTTCCTGATCCACACATCGGGTCAAGGAAATTCCCTTTTCCATCCCAACCGGCCAACTGAAGCATTCCACTGGCAAGAACCTCATTGATAGGAGCTTCACCTTGTTCTCTTCTGTATCCTCTTTTGAATAGAGGATCACCTGAAGAGTCCATTGAAATCATCACCAATTCTCTGTCTATATGAAGATGAAATTTGATATCAGGATTTCTCGTTTCAACATTCGGGCGCCTCTTAAACTTATCCTGAAAATAATCTACAATAGCATCCTTCATTTTCAACGTTACAAACTGAGAATGCTTGAATGTTTCAGAATTTACAGTCGAATCAATTGAGAAAGACTGATCTACATCCATAAATTCTGCCCAGTCAAACTTAAACAGCCTGTCATAAAACTGATGTTGATTAAAAGCTTTGAACTCATGAATCGGAACAAGAATTTTTAAGGCTGTTCTCGTAGAATAGTTGATCTTATAAAGAAAGCCAAGGTCTCCTTCACAGTTGACCGCCCTGTTTTTAATTTCAACATTTTTTCCACCCAATTTCTTGATTTCTTCCGCCAGAATCTGTTCCAATCCGAAGAATGTTTTTATCTGTATCTGTAAATTTTCTGTATTCATAAGTAAAAATTAAAAGGTTTAAATATTTAATAATTAAAAGATTAGCTCTCCAACGTATTGATCAATTGAATTTTTCAATCTTTTAATGTTGTAAAATACTTTGCTTTTAACCGCACAAATTTAGTTATTTTTGCATTATGGAATGGTTTGAATCTTGGTTTGATACCCCTTATTATCATTTATTATATAGCAACAGAGACTATACTGAAGCTGAAAACTTTATTACTAAATTGACTACGGATCTTCAGCTTCCACCTCAGTCTAAAATCATAGATCTTGCCTGTGGAAAGGGAAGACACTCTGTTTTTCTCAACAAATTGGGGTACGATGTATTAGGACTTGATCTTTCCAGACAAAGCATTGAATCTGATAAACAATATGAAAATCAAACCTTGATTTTTGAAGTTCACGATATGAGAAACCCGATTGATGCTGATCCTATGGATGCCGTTTTCAATTTATTTACAAGTTTTGGGTACTTTGACAATGAAAATGATGATAAAAAAGTCTTTCAATCCGTTCATAATGCCCTGAAACCAGGAGGATATTTTGTACTGGATTATCTGAATGAAGAGTACGTAAGAAAAAACATGGTTCCGGAAACAATAATTACCCGTGGTGACATCGACTTCAAAATCCTGAAAAAAATAGAAGGAAGGCATGTTATTAAAGATATTCGCTTTGAGGCAGATGGAAAATCTTTTCATTTCTTTGAAAAAGTAAAACTTCATACTTTAGAAGCAATCAATGCTTATGCCTCGGAATGTGGTTTTGAAAGAATAAAAATCTGGGGAGATTATCAGCTGAACGAATTTACGAAAGAAACTTCTCCGCGTTGTATCAATTTATTTAAGAAAAAATAATGATAGCAGTACTTTTACTGATTTTAAGTGTCATTACAGGAGTTTTTCTGGGAAAACACTTTGGCAAAAAAGAAAAGCTGGCCAAAAATCTATTGATATTAAGTGCCGGTTTTTTGATCACAATTTGCCTGAACGAAGTTTTTCCTCAGGTATACACTTCCGGGGAAAGCAGTAACCTGGGAATTTTTGTCATTGTAGGGGTTCTTTTACAAATGATCCTTGAAGCATTGACCAAAGGTTTTGAACATGGGCACTTTCATCATCATAATGAACATAATATCCTTCCGGTTGCTTTGATGGTAGGACTGTTTGTTCATGCTTTTATCGAAGGAATTCCTTTGGCCAATGAGCAACATGAAATTTCCCCTTACCTTTTAGGAATTGTATTTCATAATTTGCCTATTTCATTTATTCTGGGTGCATTTTTATTCAATGGAAAGAAAGATTCAAAAAGTTCTTCCTATCCTTCTTTACTTATTGTAGCTTTATTCGCCCTCGCTTCTCCAATGGGAATGCTATTGGGTAATTATTTTAATCCCAATCTGCAACCGTATTTCCTTGCCATTGTAGGAGGTATCTTCCTTCATATCTCATCAGTCATTATTTTTGAAAGCAATAAAAATCACAATATTGACTGGATAAAGATAGGATTGGTGATAACTGGTGTTTTATTAGCTCTTATGATGCATGTTTTCCACACCCACCCTCCCGTTACCAACCTTTAAGAACCGTTTGAATCTTCATCTTTTATTTTTTCTTAAGCAACTCCGAATCTATTGTAAGTATCTGAAAATAATTTCTTTCAAAAGCCAACCGACTCATTTTCATTAAAATAATTATTTTAACGAATAAATATCATATCAACATACAGAATCTATAATATTTTAATTATTATCACTTTTCACATCATATTAATATTGATGTGTTTTTTTTGTACATTAGCCAAAGTCACCAAATCACTTATGTATGAATAAAAAAACTAGCCGTTTGACGACGGGGGGGTATTTCTTTTTAATCTGTGGAGCATTATCTGCTCAAACGACCCAAAAAAAAGATACCCTACAGGAAAATAAAATTGAGGATATTGTTATTGTAGGTTACAAAGCTCAGAAGAGATCGAGTTTAACTGCTGCCGTTTCAATTATTTCAGACAAAAAATTAAAAGATGCAAACACTTCCAATGTATCAAGTCTCTTACAAGGAAAAGCAGCGGGAGCACAAGTTATGCAGGGAGGCGGTGGTCCCGGGTCTACAGCAACTGTAAAAATCAGAGGAACCTCCACTATTAACGGTCCCAGCCAGGCTCTATGGGTGGTAGATGGAGTCATGATGACAGGAACTCCGAATTTGGACCCCAACCAAATTGAAAGTATTAACATTTTAAAAGATGCAACGTCTACAGCCTTATATGGCTCCAGGGGAGCAAACGGGATTGTCCAGGTATTCACCAAGTCAGGAAATTCAGGAAAGGGAACTTTAAGCATTTCAATGAATAGTTCTTTTAATACATTTAATAATGGACGTTTTAAGCTGATGGATGGAACTCAGCTGTATGATTATTTTACTTCATTAAAAAATGCACCTGCCCTGCCAGAGCAACTTAGAAACGACAGCTACAACTGGTTGAAAAATGGAACCCAGACAGGAGCTGTACAAAATTACACCATAGATTTCAGAGGAGGTTCACCAACTTCAAAAACCTATATCTCAGGAAATTACTATAATGAAAGTGGAACGGTTAAAAGTTATGACTTCAACAGGCTATCTTTTAGAATCAATCATGAACAAAAAGTACAACCATGGTTAACCATAAAGCCTAAAGTAAGCTTATCCTATACGACAGGAAAAGACAGACAAGGTTCGCTCTATCAGATGTATCTCAATATGCCATGGGACAATCCGCGATATTCCAATGGAGATTTAGTAAATCCTAATGCTCCCAATATAACCTGGTACGGAAGAGATTACACTAATTACTTATATGATTTACAATGGAATTATGGTAAAAGTAACCAGCTGGATTTGTTAGGGAATTTTGATGCAGAAATTAAGCTTACAGATTACCTGAAGTTTGTTACTACTAATAATGTCACTTATAAAAATTATGATGACATGTATTATACAGATCCAAGATCCATAGCAGGAGAAAGTAATAAAGGTGGATTAGCAGAATCCTATATTAAAGATATCAGTAAATTCTTCAATCAGATGTTGAGATTTGATAAGGACTTCGGAGTTCACAACGTAAATGCATTAGCTGCTTATGAATATACTGACAGATTCTACAAATTATCAAAAGCAGGCGTATATGGGATAGTTCCCGGAACAGAAATCTTTGATACCGGAGCTACGACAGGAGCAAAACCTTCAGGAACAAAACTTGACAGAGCTTACAATGCTTTCCTGTTTAATACTGAATATGTATATGATAAAAAATACTTTGTTCAGGGTTCGTTAAGAAGTGAATCATCTTCCTCATTCGGAGCCAGCCAAAGAAACGGATTATTTTACTCCTATAGCTTGGGATGGAATATTCAAAAAGAAAATTTTTTTCAGGTAAAACAGATCGACGAATGGAAATTAAGGGCCAGCAGAGGGCTTGTAGGAAATACACCCAGTCCAAATTACGGATGGCAGGATTTGTATGCTTTAACTCAGGTATATGATGGGCAGATAGGAGCAACATGGAATCAGCTGGGCAATCGTAATTTAACATGGGAATCTATTTATCAGAATAATATCGGAACCGATATTAAAGCATTCAATAACAGATTAACCTTAAATGTTGATTATTTCAACAATAAAACCAAAGATTTACTCATGCTTGTTACACTCCCTTCATTAACAGGGGTCGACAGGCAATACTTGAACGTAGGTGATGTAAGAAACAAAGGTTGGGAATTTAATCTTAGCTATTCCATTATCAGATCCCAGAATGTGAATTGGGATATTGGATTTAATATCAGTACTTATAACAACAGGGTTCTTTCAACCAGAAATAACAGCACACAACTACTGTCTAATAACCAGGTGGCAATTTCCGGATATGATGTCACCTCTTTTTATATGAGAAAATGGATGGGGGTGAATCCTGATAATGGTGCCGGACAATGGGAAGTGATTAATGCAGACGGGAGCAGAAGCCTGACATCCAACTATAATCAGGCAACTCTACAAATTGTAGGTGCTGCTACACCAGATTATTATGGATCTTTCAGTACTAATCTTACGATCAGAAATTTTTATCTTAATGCCAACATCTATTTCTCACAAGGAGGGCAAATTTACAATTCTTATAGAGAATTATTCGATTCAGACGGAGCCTATCCTTATTACAATCAAATGGTGCTAAAAGACAGTTGGAACAGATGGGAAAAACCAGGTGATATAGCAACCCATCCAATAGGAATTTTCAATAATAACACCCTGACCAACAAACCCTCTTCACGTTATCTGGAAGATGCAAGCTATGTAAAATTCAGATCTCTCAGGCTGGGGTATAATTTTCCTAAATCTTTAACAGAAAAGATTAAAATGACCTCTGCCAGCATTTATATTATGGGTGAAAATTTATTTACCATTACTAAATTTTCAGGAATTGATCCTGAAGTAGGTCCATCCGATGCCGATAAAGTGAATGGCAACCCGTATTCCGGAAATGCAGGAGCAATATATCCTATTCCCAGAAGGTTTTCTTTAGGCATTAATTTCTCTTTTTAAATTGACAAAATCATGAAAAAAATATTTTTAACATTATTAGCATTAACCTTAGTGTCATGCAATATAGACCGGTCACCATACAACTCAAAAGAATCTGACGAAATATTAACAGACCCGGCAGGACTACAAACCATTACTCTGGGAAACTACGCCCTCTTAAAAGGTGACGCAGACGGAGGTGGTTTTTTCAATAATCTTTACAGAATTGGTGAATATGGCGGAGATAATATTGACATCAGCGGAACAACCACTGATCAGTTTTTCTATTATTATAATTACAGAAGTATTAAAAATAATGGCCGATCAAATACGGTCTGGAATGCAGGCTATAAAGCAATTATTGGTTGCAACAGGGTTATTTCAAAAATTTCCGAAGGTAAAGATGCACCAACGAATCAATTGATCGGTGAAAATTATTTCCTCAGGGCATATGTATATTTCTCCTTAGTCAATGTATTTGGGAAACCTTACAATCAGGGAGCAGGCAACCCCGGAGTTCCTTTGAAAACCTCTGATGACGTCAACGATCTTCCACCCAGGGCAACAGTAGGACAAATTTATGATCAGATCATCAATGATTTAAAAAAGGCAGAGCAATTGATGACCATAGATAAAAATAACATTTATGCATCTAAAGAGTCTGCTCAGGCATTACTGTCTCGTGTCTATCTTTATATGGAAAATAATGATAAAGCCATAGAATATGCTGAAAAGGTTATCAATTCGGGAAAATACCAATTGCTGTCAAACGCTGAACTTCCTTCTTACGCAACTAAAACACCTGAAACCAACAAAGAAACTATTTTCGCTTTTAAATATAACAGAGATGGTGATTATAATAATGGCTGGTACACCATAGGATCCATGTATGCCAATATCCAGAATGTAGGTTGGGGAGAAATGTATGCTTCTTCATCTTATTTAGATTTAATCAATCAAAATCCACAGGATGCAAGACTAAAATTCATTTCACCCAAATACAGCAGTCCATCCACTCCGGTTGCGTATTGGGTACAGCAGGGCACCAACTCCACAGGAGGAATAACTTATAATTATATTTTCCAGAAGACTTTCCAGCAAGGTGGAAATACCTATTTCACCATGAATAATGTGAATTACCAGGTACTGTCAGAAGTTTCCCCGTCCAAAACCAATTATTATTTCATTAACTCAAATAACGCCAAGGTTTACATTAATCTTGACAATGATTTGGATAAAAGAAACGGGTATCCGAAATTTTATATTTTAAAATGTTCATTACAGGAAGGAATACCACAATTATGGTCCCCTGTTATTTTAAGATTGGCAGAAATGTATCTTAACCGGGCAGAAGCTTATGCTAAACAAGGAAATTCTGCCGCTGCATTGGCTGATGTTAATATCATCAGAACAAGAGCAGGAATTCCTACTTATTCTTCTGTTCCGACGGGACAGACAATTTTGGATGTCGTTTTACAGGAAAGAAGAATTGAAATGGCCTTCGAAGCACATAGGAAATATGATGTATTCAGAAACAAATTGACCCTTGACAGAAATTATCCGGGAACCCATTTAAACGGAAACAATCCTTTTTATACAGTTCCTTATACCAGCAACAGAATTATTGAATATATTCCCGAACAACAAATACAGATTCAACCAAATCTGATTCAGAATCCGGATTAATATTGCAAAATAAATTGATAAAACAAAAAAAGCTCCGATTTTTTCGGAGCTTTTAATTGATATATTGGTAAGAAACTTAGAACTTCCATCCTACGGTCAGGAAGAAATTGTTTCTGCTATTTTTCACATCACTTACTGCATAATTGCCATTTTCATAAATCGATTTTGAATCGATTGAATAATAAGCCGAGTCAAAATTGTTCCCTACAAATCCTCTCATAAAAGGATTACTGTATTTAGAAGTTATATTCTGGTAAGAAGCATCAATGTAGAATGATTTGAAATCATATCCTATACCGAATGAAATCAGATTTCTGTCACTCAACATAAGGTTATTGTATGTTTCATCTCCTACACCACCGCCATTATCAAACCTTGTGATATTAATAGCATCCATAGGATTAGACAAATAAGAATATCCTCCTCTTAATCTCACCTGTTGTAGTCTGTACTCAGCTCCTACTCTTACTTCAGACATGTTTTTATAATTATCCTTAAAGAAATCATTCAATTCTCTTTCAGGATTTCCATATACTTTGTAGTCAGGTTTTGTAAGTCCTAAAGTATAATCTACATTCAATGAGAAATTTTTATTCGCTACAAACGCAGCACTCACCGTTGCTTTAAGTGGAGAAGTAAACTTTCTGCTTTCAGCTCCCGAACCATTACCATAAGTAGGATGATTATAGAAATTAAATTCTCTGTCTATGTTCCAGAATGTAGGTGTTTCAAGGGATGCTCCTAATCTGAAATTAGGGCTTAACTTACCTATTACCCCTAACGAAGCAGAAAATCCTGAAGATCTTTCATAGTAAGGGCTATACTGTTTATCAAAAAAATCAAGAGCATTATTGTTCGCCATCCGGAATGCTAATTGATCCCCCTGATCAATCGATGCATTGAAGAAATTAAATCCTGCTCCGATGTATAAATTATGATTATAATTAGCTCCAACACCAAAACTCATTTTTGACAAGTTTCCATATCTGGAATAAGCATGCCCTGCCAATGAAGCTTGCCCGTCCGGCAAACTGGCTGTAATATTAGCATTTCCTGGAGACTGTATAACATTATCTAAAGACTGGTTTGAGAAATTAATCCCGATATTAATAAATTTCCATGCTGTTTCAGTCATTAACGGAAAAGCAATCACTCCTCCTGCATTTCCCAGATCACCTTTGGTCTTTGTATAATCTACAGCCGCCCCCCCTAAAGAGCTACGGTTTTTATTACCCGATATGGATAAAGTTCCAGAAACCTCTCCTGAAATAGCTACTCCCAAACCAGCAGGGTTGGTAAGTAACGAGTTAGCATCACCACCCAACGCCCCATTAGCTCCAGCCATTGCATTGAACTTAGCTGATCCCACCATAGGAGAGTTTGAGTATACATCTACAGTATTTCTTAATACAGAAACATCCTGAGCCTGCGCAAAAAGTGCAGCAGAAATACTCATGAATACTAAAGATTTTTTTAACATTATTTTTTAATAGTTTATTTAAATTTGAGTATTATCTGAAACCACCGCTACCACCACCGGATCTGAAGCCTCCACCGCCTCCGCCGGAACCGCCTCTGAAGCCACCTCCGCCGCTATTACCGCCGCCAAAGCCACTACCTGATCTGAATCCTCCTGAATCCATAGATCTGAAACCACCGTTGTTTCTTGGTTGCTGATAATTATAATCCGGTCTTGATTGTGGAACAGAATTACGGAATCCTCCGGAATTACCTTGTCGGAAACCTCCTGAGCTTCCATCTCTGAAACCTCCTGAATTCCCTTGTTGTCTAAAGCCTCCTGAGTTCCCTTGTCTGAATCCTCCGGAATTTCCTTGACGGAAACCTCCTGAACTTCCATCTCTGAAACCTCCGCCATTATTATTTCCATTTCTGAATCCGGACCCCGTGTTGGCCGTATTTGTTCTGTATACAGCACTACCAATCCCCGGATTTCCAACAAAACCACCTGCAGATCCGCTTCTCATATGATATGGTCTGTTGTAGTAATTGTGTCCCCAATAACCACCACCATATCCCCAGTATGGATTTCCGTAATATCCTCCCCAGAACGGATCATAGTATCCACCCCAGTACGGAGAATATCCCCAGTATGGACTTCCCCAGCCAAAAGAGCCTCCCCAGCCCCAGCCGAATGATCCGCCCCAACCCCAGGACATACCCATACCCCAGCCCCAGCCGCGGTTCATGCCCCAGTATGGACTATAACCTCCGTACCAGCCCCATGGAGATCCCCATCCCCATGAATTATCATAATAGTTGGTTTGTGATCCTGCATATAAGCCCCAGTCAGAGTCTGTTGCATTGTTGCCCCAGCCCAGATCGGTACCTCCCCATTCATTGTATTTATTTTGTTGTTCTCTTGAATTTGTTTGTGCATTCTGGATTATATTAGAATCCTGATAGTAGTCGTAATAGTCACCTACTCTGTTTCCGCCACCATTGATGATCACTCCTTCCGGCAGCGTATCCTTGTTGGGGTCATAATACACCCCATCTGTCTCGCTATACCCTCCCATCTGAGCACCACAAGACATAAGCAATAATCCGCCTGAGATTGCCAAAATCCCTTTAGATCTTAACAAGCCAAGCAAATTTTTATGTATATTTCTTTTCATGATAACGTAAAAATTTTTAATTTAAATTATATTTGCAATCTGTACCAAAAATGTACCAAAATACTGGTAAGAAAATCTATCAAAAATAGATTTTTATTTTTAGATAACAATATTGTACAAAAGTTAAAAAATTTTAAAAGATAATGGCAAAATTAACCTCAAGAAGCGAAGATTACAGCAAATGGTATAATGAGCTGGTTGTAAAAGCTGATTTAGCTGAAAATTCAGGTGTGCGTGGATGTATGGTCATCAAACCATATGGTTATGCAATCTGGGAAAAAATGCGTGATGAAATGGATAGAAAATTCAAAGAAACAGGTCACGTTAACGCATACTTCCCGCTTTTTGTGCCCAAAAGCTTGTTTGAGGCCGAGGAAAAGAATGCAGAAGGTTTTGCAAAGGAGTGTGCTGTTGTCACTCACTACAGATTGAAAACTGACCCTGATAATCCTTCCAAACTAATTGTAGATCCGGATGCTAAACTGGAAGAAGAACTGATTGTTCGTCCTACTTCTGAAGCAATCATCTGGAATACGTATAAAAACTGGATTCAATCTTACAGAGATTTACCTATATTAATCAACCAATGGGCAAATGTTGTACGTTGGGAAATGAGAACACGTCTGTTTCTGAGAACAGCAGAATTTTTATGGCAGGAAGGGCATACAGCTCACGCTACAAAAGATGAAGCTATCGAAGAAGCAGAAAAAATGAACAAAGTCTATGCAGATTTTGCTGAAAACTTCATGGCAATACCTGTTGTTCAGGGATTGAAAACTCCTTCCGAGAGATTTGCCGGTGCCGACGAAACCTATTGTATTGAAGCATTAATGCAGGATGGAAAAGCACTTCAGGCAGGAACCTCTCACTTCCTGGGCCAGAATTTTGCAAAAGCATTTGATGTAAAATTCACCAACAAAGAAGGTAAAATAGAACATGCATGGGCAACATCATGGGGAACCTCAACCCGTTTAATGGGAGCTTTGATTATGACTCACTCTGATGATTTCGGATTAGTATTACCTCCAACACTGGCACCGATTCAGGTGGTTATCGTTCCTATCTTTAAAGGAGAAGAGCAGCTTAACCAGATCAGTGAGGTAGCTTTGGATATTCAGGCAAAGCTCAAAGCGAAAGGTATTTCTGTGAAATTTGATAATGACACCCAGAATAAACCGGGATGGAAGTTTGCAGAGTATGAATTAAAAGGTGTTCCTGTAAGAATTGCAATGGGACCAAGAGATCTTGAAAATAACTCTGTAGAAATTGCAAGAAGAGACAACCTTACCAAAGAAGTTCGTTCTATTGAAGGCCTGGACTCTTATATTGAAGAATTATTAAAAACAATCCAGCAGGATATTTATAATAAAGCGTTCAACTTCAGAAAAGAAAATATTACGAAAGTAGATTCTTATGAAGAGTTCAAAAAGGTTTTAGAAGAAAAAGGAGGTTTCATCTATGCACATTGGGATGGTACGGAAGAAGAAGAAGAGCAGATTAAAAATGAAACCAAGGCTACTATCAGATGTATTCCTTTAGATAATGATATAGAAGAAGGGATTTCCCTTATCTCTGGAAAACCGTCGAAAAGACGTGTATTATTCGCAAAAGCGTATTAAAAATTTTAATAATTTTTAAAAACTTCATTAATTTTTAAAGAAATATTCAAAAAAAAGTGACATTTGGACAGATTTTTGTTTAAATTTATCTCAACATTAATCTAAAAAAATTTATTATGTCTTTAAATGTCATTGATTTAATTAAAGGACAATTAGGTCCCGCTTTGGTTTCACAGGCTGCATCACAGTTTGGAGAAAGTGAATCAGGAATCTCTAAAGCAATTGGTGGCTTATTGCCTGCTGTAGTGGGTGGATTAGCCAATAGCGCAGACAACCCTGGGGTTGTGGATGCTATTACGAAAGCCTCTTCAAGTGGAATTCTAGGAAATTTATTAGGTGGATCATCTAACAATCCTATTATTACCGGTTTATTATCTTCACTATTTGGAGATAAGATAGGAGGATTAGTAAACTCCATTGCCAGTTTTTCAGGAATCAGCAATAACTCTGCAGGTTCTTTGTTAAATCTGGTAACCGGAGCGACGGTAGGCACTGTAGGAAAGTACGCAGCAGACAATAATTTGGGCGCTTCAGGTATTTCCAGCTTACTGAATGACCAGAAAGGCATTATCTCTTCTTTATTGCCGGCAGGTCTTTCTTTAGCTTCCTTTGGATTAGGAGCTGAGAATTGGTTTGGACAGGCTAAGGAAACTGTTTCTTCGGTAACTTCTACAGCTAAAGATAACATCGCTGAAGGTGTTGCAACAGCTAGAGAAAATGTTTCTGAAGGAGCAAGAGAGATTAGAGAGCAATTTAATAACAACAATAATAACAATCAAGGCGGAGGATCAATCTGGAAATGGTTACTTCCGCTTTTATTGTTAATTGCAGCCGGATATTTCCTTTGGAAGCAATGTGAGAAAAAGCAGACGACCACGACAACAACGACCACTGATTCTACAGGAACAGCCGGATCTTCTGTTGATTCTTCTGCTACAACCACTCCATCTGCTACAACTACAGCACCTGCAGCTAAAACCGATGAAAACATTGACCTTAACGGTGTGATGTTAAAAGGGTATAAAGGTGGTATGGAAGATCAGATGATTGCCTTCCTGAAATCTGACGGTTATAAAAATGCAGCTGATGATTCAGCGCTGAAGGATAAATGGTACGATTTCGACCATGTTAACTTCAAAATGGGAAGCTCTACTGATCTGGAAACAGGTTCACAAGGGCAATTGGATAACTTAGTAGCTATCCTTAAAGCTTTCCCGGATGCTAAAATCAAAATCGGAGGGTATACCGATAAAACAGGAAACGAAGCTTCTAACGTAAAATTATCTCAGGCAAGAGCTGATTTTATTAAAGCTGCTTTAGGAAAAGCAGGAGTTGGAGCACAAGTATTAGGAGCAGAAGGATACGGTAGCAAATTTGCTAAAGTAGACGCTAAAGCTTCTGATGCTGAAAGAGCTGCGGACAGAAAAATGTCTGTAAGATTCGCTAAATAATCTTTAGAATCAATAAAAATAGAATCCCGGAAAGTGTTTTCCGGGATTTTTTCTTGCTTTGATTTTTGTGTTTACATTTATTTAATTAAATTTGTTAGTCATTTCTAACATTTATGAATTTCAATTTAAAAAGCGCTTGGCGACGAGATAAAACAGACCATTCATTATCAGAGGTTTATTCATCCATAAAAGTTCCTAAGAACGGATCATTCTGGAGAAAATATCTGGCATTTACAGGCCCTGGTTTAATGATTGCTGTGGGATATATGGATCCCGGGAACTGGGCTACTGATATTGCCGGAGGGGCTCAATTTGGGTATACCCTTCTTTCAGTGATTCTAATTTCCAATATTTTTGCCATGGTTTTGCAGCATTTATCGGTAAAACTGGGCGTTGTTACAGAAAGAGACTTAGCCCAGGCCTGCCGGGACCACTTTAGTCCTACGACCAATTTTATTCTCTGGATATTATGCGAGATAGCCATTGCCGCCTGTGACCTTGCCGAGGTGATAGGTTCTGCTATTGCCCTCAATTTATTATTCCATATCCCTCTTACCTGGGGAATTGTAATCACGACTGTGGATGTTTTGGTCATCCTTTTACTTCAGGCAAAAGGGTTCCGATGGATAGAAAGTATCGTGGGTGGTCTTATCTTTATTATTCTGGCATGCTTTGCCTACGAAATTGTCATTTCAAGACCTGCCTTCAATGAAATCCTTGGAGGATTGGTTCCTCAAAAAGAAATTATTCAGAATCCGGCAATGCTATACATTGCAATCGGAATTCTTGGAGCAACCGTAATGCCCCACAATCTATACCTTCACAGCAGTATTATTCAGACCCGTGATTATACCCGTGACAGAGAGGGAAAAAAGGAGGCTATCAAATTTGCTACTTTAGACAGTACTGTATCATTAATGCTGGCTTTTCTCATCAATGGAGCGATATTAATCCTGGCAGCTGCCACATTCCATACTACAGGGAATGAGCATGTGGCAGATATTCACGATGCCTATAAAATGCTGACCCCTATTTTGGGAGCTTCTATGGCGAGTATTGCGTTTGCTATTGCCTTATTGGCATCAGGACAAAATTCAACACTTACCGGAACTCTTGCCGGGCAGATTGTAATGGAAGGTTTTCTTAACATCAGACTTAAACCTTGGCTAAGAAGATTAATTACGAGACTTATTGCTGTTATTCCTGCATTAATCGTTGCTATTCTTTATGGTGAGAAAGGGACAACAGAATTATTGGTTTTAAGTCAGGTTATTTTGTCTATGCAATTAAGTTTTGCCGTAGTTCCATTGGTGATGTTTACCAATGATAAAGCCAAAATGGGCGAATTTGTTAACAAGCCTTTCTTAAAAGTTTGTGTCTGGATTATTTCTTTTATTATCATTATTTTAAATCTATATCTGTTATACCAGACATTTACCGGAGAACAATAAAAACATCAAAATTTTCAACTTTCAATTTTCATTCTCTGCCTTAATGTCCTGATTTTTTCATTTGGCAGACCTTTTGTCAAACAATTCAGTAAATAAATATTGAATTATGGAAAACCAGGATATTAACGAAGAAAGCATCAATAATCAGGAAGAAAACAATGTTCAGAACGAAGCAACATCTCAGGACAATGTGACAGCAACTCCTTCTGCTGAGGAACTTTTGGCAGAAGAAAAAGACCGTTACATCAGATTGTATGCTGAATTCGAAAACTATAAAAAAAGAACGTCTAAAGAAAAGATGGAATTCTTCCAATATGCCAATCAGGACATGATGGTTTCTATGTTGGGGGTTTTAGATGATTTTGAAAGAGCATTAAAAGAAATTGCTAAAAACGGAAATGCGGCTGATTTACAAGGAGTAGAATTGATCTATCAGAAATTCAAAAATAAACTTACTGAAAAAGGACTACAGGCAATGGAGGTAAAAGCTGGTGACAGTTTTAACGTTGATTTCCATGAGGCTATCACTCAAATCCCTGCCCCATCAGAAGACTTAAAAGGAAAAATTGTAGACGTTATTGAAACAGGATATACTTTAAGTGATAAAGTAATTCGTTTTGCAAAAGTAGTAACAGGAAACTAAAATTCATAAATGATAAATGATGAGTGATAATGGATGAATATTTCACTTATTAAATTTTAAAATATCTTTTATCATTTATCAATAATCAATTATAACATTGTCATGTCAAAAAGAGATTATTACGAGGTTCTCGAGATCAGTAAATCTGCATCATCCGACGAAATAAAGAAGTCATACCGTAAAATGGCCATCAAGTATCACCCGGATAAAAATCCAGGCGACAAAGAGGCTGAAGAAAAATTTAAAGAAGCAGCTGAGGCCTATGAGGTATTAAGCGACGATCAGAAACGTGCAAGATATGACCAGTTCGGCCATGCCGGAATGGGAGGAAATGGCGGTTTCGGAGGTGGTGGCTTCGGAGGCGGAATGAACATGGAGGATATTTTCAGCCAGTTTGGAGATATTTTCGGTGGTGGTGGTTTCGGTGGATTCGGTGGTGGTGGCGGAGGACGCCAGCAGGTGAAAGGTTCTAATTTAAGAATCAGAATCAAGCTGAATCTTGAGGAAATGGTAAACGGAACTCACAAAACCATTAAAGTAAAAAAAATGAAGATGGCCGAAGGTGCCACTTCAAAAACATGTCCTACGTGTAACGGTTCCGGTGTTCAATTGAAAGTAATGAATACAATGTTTGGTCAGATGCAGACTCAAACAACATGTTCTACTTGTCAGGGAATCGGAAAAGTTGCAGATAAAATTCCGGCTGGTGCCAATGCACAAGGTTTGGTAAAAGATGAAGAGGAAATCACAATCAACATTCCGGCAGGAGCCAGAGATGGAATTCAGCTTAATGTAAGAGGAAAAGGGAATGATGCTCCTTTTGGAGGAACTCCCGGAGATCTGTTGGTGATTATTGAAGAGGAAGTAGACCAAACAATCAAAAGAGAAGGCGATAATCTTCACCAGGAATTGTATGTTTCATTTGCTGAAGCAGCTTTAGGAACTAAGAAAGAAATTCCTACCGTAGGCGGAAAAGTAAAAATTACGGTTGATCCGGGAACACAATCCGGAAAAATCCTGAGACTTGCCGGCAAAGGACTTCCTAGTATTGACAGCTATGGAAAAGGTGATATGTTTATTCACATCAATGTATGGACTCCACAGAAGCTTACGAAAGATCAAAAAGATTTCTTCGAAAAGCAAATGTCCAGCGGAGAAATGGTTGCAGAACCGTCCGGAAAGGAAAAAACTTTTTTTGATAAAGTAAAAGATTTATTCAATTAATACAAGAGACCTTAGGGTCTCTTTTTTAATGACCAATTTTGTATATTAGTTTTCTACAAAAAGTGTTGAAAATGAGAAAAATATACTTTTTAATCATACTCTTTATTTTTCAATTAAAAATATTTGGCCAGCAAGACGCAGACGGTGAGTTCAATAGGGCAACAAGTCATTGGTTTTCCGCATGGACATTGGTTTATAAGGACATTTATAAAATTAACACGCTACAACCTGTACAATTTGTATTCTTTGATGAAAAATACATATACTCTACCTCTTCTATTTCTGTAGGGAATGGTGAATCTATAAATGGTCCTACTCTTTTAAATCTAAAATTATCCTGGAAAAGGGCACTTCATCATGACACCCTTACTTTACCGGATAGAACAAAAGTACCCGTTGGAATATTGTCATTCGCTTCAGAGATCCCCGACAGTAACCATCAATCTTTTTTTGTAATGCCTTTGCCAGGTTTTTGGAAAAAAGCAGGAATTCAGAGTAAAGAGCTTGGACTGGATAACTTAATTACCGGTGTTTTTATTCATGAATTTTCTCATTCACAACAAATGGAGAGTTTTGGAACAAAAATCACACAGTATGAAAAGAAAAATAACTTCGGAACAGAGTTTAGTGACGATATCGTTCAGAATATTTTCAGCAAAAACAGTGAGTATACTGATCTTTATAATTATGAAGTCAACAGTTTTTACAACAGTATTTCTGATGGAAAGCTTAATAAAAAAGAGGTATTAAAAGGATTAAATTTTATGGAGCGAAGACAAAAGAATTATTTTAAAAATCAATACCGGAGTCTATCCGAAATTGATGATCTATTTCTTACGATGGAAGGTCTTGGACAATACTCCATGTATCTATGGCTCATTGATCCCAAAGGAGGTAAAATTGATAAAAATATCGCTATTGAAGGGGTTAGGCGAAATAAAAAATGGTGGTCACAGGATGAAGGGTTTGCTCTTTTTTTAATTTTAGAACGATTAAGAAAGCCCGGGACCTGGGCAAAAACAATGTTTGGAACAAAAACAGCTACAGTCACAGAATTGATACATTCAAATTTAAGATAATAAATAGAGAATCCAGCTTCCCATGAAGCTGGATTCTCTGGTTATTTAAATATCAATTATTTATTTCTTTGTTACCAGCGAATAGATTCCTTTCCCCACTGTAAATACAGCCACAGCTGCCAATCCGCCAACGACTCCAAGCGTAAGCTTTTTCAAAACATCCGGCCAGGTTGGAAGTAATCCATGAAAAAATTCTATTCTATGTAAAAAAATTTCACCAGCAACCATTATTAAGGCAATTGTTCCTACGACTCCTAATATTTTAATAACAATAGGTAAAGCTTTCACTAATACATGCCCAAGCTTCCCGAAAAAACCCTTATCGTTACTTTTCTTTATTAATTTAAACCCTGCATCATCCATTCTTACGATCAAAGCTACAATTCCATAAACTCCAACAGTCGCAATAAATGCGACCAAGCTCGTTACTAAAATCTGTGTAATGAAAGGATGGCTTTCTTCCAATACGGTTCCTAAAGCAATAATAACGATCTCGATTGATAAAATAAAATCCGTTGTAATTGCCGATTTTACTTTCTGTTTTTCTATTTCTTCAGAACTTTTTTCTTCTTCTACAATTTCCTCTACAACTTCATGCCCCTTTTTGGCACGATGAAAAAGAAATTCTATTATTTTTTCAACTCCTTCAAAGGCCAGATAGAATCCTCCAAGGATCAATACATAATTAATAGCCGGAGCATACAACCAATTGAGTAAAAAAACGATAGGAAGAATGATCAGTTTATTGATAAATGATCCTTTGGTGATAGCCCATAGAACCGGAATTTCTCTGGAAGAGAGAAAGCCTGTGGCTTTTTCTGCATTTACAGCCAAATCATCCCCCAGAATACCTGCTGTTTTCTGTGTAGCTATTTTACTTGTAACTGCTACATCATCCATCAATGCTGCAATATCATCCAAAATTGCAAAAAAGCCTGATGCCATATTTTAATAATTTTTTAATCTTTGTTAAGTTCAGCAAAAATAAATATTTAATTCCGTTTTTAGATTCATAATCTGACAATAATTTTGAAAATTATAAGAATAATTAGGCAATGCTCAGCTTTCAATATTTTATATCTTTGTTTAAAATCTATACAATGGATGAAAACTGGGAAACCCAATTACAGAGTATATGGCTAAAACTTGGAACAATAAGCAATGAAGAGTTTATTCATCAAATTAAAAATCACACAGAATTACTAACGGATTCCCAGGCTATTGCTGATTTTGAAAAAGCCTGTGCTTTTGACTCCAGCGGATATGAAAAGGAAGCAGAACCTTTGTACAGATCATCTCTGGATAAAGGATTATCAGGTTTAAGGAGAAGAAGAGCCAGAATCCAGCTTGCGAGTACTTTAAGAAATAATGGAAAAATAGAAGAAAGTATTCATATTTTAAGAGCAGAAAAAGCCAATTATTCTGATGAACTAAACGATGCAGTTGACTCTTTTTTAGCCCTTTCTCTTTCTTCTGCAGGAAAGTACGAGGAAGCGCTATCATTAACTTTAAAAGCAATTTCTCAACATCTGCCCAGATATAACCGATCGGTGTACAACTATGCAAATGCTATGCTTAAAGAATCGCTCTAATCTATTATTTCCTTATTTTTACCTTATGAAAAAACTCATTCTCAGGTATCATTTTTTCATTATAGGATGCTTTAGTTCTTTGCTTCAGTCCTGCAATACAAAATTCAGAGTTTGGGTAGGCCCAGGAGGCCAGCAGAAAGTCTATAATTTAAAATACGGAGAACATAAAAGACAGAAAATGGATATTTTTCTGCCTAAGGATTATCCCGTTGATTCTCCTGTCGTTCTTCTGGTACATGGAGGCGCATGGACGCTGGGAAAAAAGGAACATATGATACAGGTTCAGAAAATGCTTTTTAAAAATAATATTCCGAGCATTAATATGAACTACAGGTTGGTATCCGGAAAAAAGAAAATAACATATAAAGAACAGCTCGATGATATTTCTTTAGCAATTGACCGGTTTAATTCTTTAACTGAAAAAGCGGAGCTCCTTCCCAATAATTATATTATCCTTGGAGAAAGTGCAGGTGGACATCTTGCTCTGTTATATGGCTACAGGCATCCTGACCAGATCAAAAAAATCATTTCTTTAAGTGGACCTACAGATTTTTACAGCCCTCAGTATTTACATTCTTTTTATTCCAAATATACTTCACCAACGATTCAAAAAATGGTAGGTACCTCGTTTGACCGCAAAAATATTTCCGAAGCGTTTAAGGAAGCCAGCCCCATTGCCAATATTACCAATGTTCCTACTTTGCTATTTCAGGGAAATAAGGATTTCTTAGTGAACCAGCATCAGGGAATTGCGATGGATTCTGCTCTTACCCAATTGAATGTTCCACATAAATTTATCTTTATGGAAAGAACAGGCCACGTTCCAAGATTGTTCAGTAAAAGAAAAAGAGACAGTATTATATATCCGAATATTCTGGAATGGATAAAAAAATAACCTGCTAAAAGCAGGTTATCTATTCTATTTTTGTTTATTTCTTATTCAAAGTCGTTGTTTTCATACTTGGATAAATCATCTTTTTTTCCAAACATAAATTTAATGATCACCGGAAGTGTTGTTATTAATACAATCACAATAATGATGTATTCCAGTTTTTCCTTTAAATTGATTCCAAACTGTTCCATGAACAATTTATCCAGATAATGACCTGCAAAGATCAAAAGGAAAGACCATAGCACAGCTCCGATAATATTATCTCTTAGAAACTCTTTTTTGTCCATTTTAACAATCCCGGCTACAATGGGAGTAAATGTTCTTACCACCGGTAAAAATCTTGCCATAATGATTGCTAATGCTCCATGTTTTTCAAAGAAGTCGTGAGCCTGGTACAGGTATTTTTTCTTAAAAAGCATTGAATCTGGTCTTTTGTATAAAGCAGGTCCTGCTTTTCTACCAAAATAATACCCTACCTCATTTCCGATAATTGCAGCTAATGCTACTCCGGAAGCCAATAATGTTGTATCTAAGAAGTCGCTCCCTGTGGAGCCAAATGTCTCTTTGATGATTTCAACAGCATAAATTCCCGAAACGAACAGTAATGAATCTCCAGGTAAGAAAAACCCTACAAAAAGACCCGTTTCAGCAAAAACAATAAATAAAATCAACCAAAACCCTCCCATTTTAATATAAAATTCCGGGTTTAACAAATCCTTCCAGCTATTGAAATCTTCCATATATATCGATGTTCAACAAAAATAAGTCTAAAATGTCTGAAACAAAAATTAATTATAAGATTTTAACTAAAATTCAGACATGATATATTATAGGTTAAGATCATCATCTGAAACCGCTGTACCATCGGCCATCAGGAAGGCTTTCAGGAAAGGGGTAATATTTCCGTTCATCACTGCATCCACATCCGAAGTCTCATGACCTGAGCGTACATCTTTTACCAGTTTGTAAGGATGCATGACGTAGTTTCTGATCTGACTTCCCCACTCAATTTTCATTTTGTTGGCTTCAATCTCATTTCTGGCTCTCATACGTTCTTCAAGCTCCATTTCATAAAGTCTTGAACGAAGGAGCTGCATTGCTTTTTCTTTATTCTGAAGCTGAGAGCGGGATTCGGAATTTTCAATGATAATTCCGGTTGGAGCGTGACGAAGACGTACCGCTGTTTCTACTTTGTTTACGTTCTGCCCACCTGCTCCGGAAGACCTCATGGTTTCAAAGCTGATATCAGCAGGATTAATATTGATTTCTATGGTATCATCCACCAAGGGATATACATACACAGAAACGAAACTGGTATGGCGTTTTGCATTACTGTCGAAAGGCGAAATTCTCACCAATCTGTGTACCCCGTTTTCTCCTTTCAGATATCCAAAGGCATATTCGCCTTCAATTTCTAACGTAACGGTTTTTACCCCAGCAACCTCCCCTTCCTGGAAGTTGAGTTCACGGATTTTATATCCTTGCTTATCAGCCCACATCGTATACATTCTCATCAGCATGGATGCCCAGTCACAGCTTTCCGTCCCTCCGGCTCCCGCAGTAATCTGAAGAACTGCAGAAAGCTCATCTCCTTCATTGGAAAGCATGTTTTTAAATTCCAGGTCTTCAATTTTTTCAATTAATTGCGGAAAGATTTCATCGAGCTCTTTTTCAGAATCCGGATCTTCTTTGGCAAAATCTGCCAATACCTGAAGGTCTTCAAACTGGGTATTGATTTCTTCATACTCTTCCACCCACTTTTTCTTGGAACGAAGCTGCTTCAGAAATGTTTCTGCTGTTTTAGGGTTATCCCAAAACTCTGGTGCCGCCGTTTTTTCATCATCATTGGCAATTTCTATCTTCTTTTTGTCAATCTGAAGGTATCTGTGTAAATCTTCAATTCTGGATTGAACATCTTTTATCTGGTCGTTGTTGATCACGAATATTTCTTTTATGCAAAAATAAGGATTTCTTTTTGAGTGGAAAGCGGTCGAGTGACAGAGTTGGAGGGTTGGAGCGTGTTAGAGTTTTCGGATCTGTTATTTATCTGTCTATTATCTACTCTTCATCATATACTGTTTATCATCTCAGCAACCATTTCCCCAATCTTAGGTGCCAAAGCTACTCCCATTCCTGAAAGTCGCACAGCGCAGAATTGTCTTTCTGAAACTTGTTTTACAACAGGTGTTTTCTCTGTTCCCATTGCCATTATTCCGGACCAACGCAAAGCAATCGTAAAGTCTGTTTCAGGTATGATCACTTCTTTTAAGAAATTCTCTAAATGATTTTGTAGAAACTCAGTCGTTTCGAATACTGTTGTTTCTTCTGTTTTAAAATCGCGGTTTCTTCCACCTCCTAACAACACCCTGTTTCCAAGATTGCGGAAGTAATAGAAACCTTCGTCGTAATGAAACGTCCCCTTTAATTTTAAATCTTCAATAGGCTCTGTTAAAAGGATCTGCCCACGGGCCGGAATTATCTCTCCTATTTCTAAGAATCTTTCACTAAAGGCATTCGTACAATAGATTACCTGATCAGATTGTACGGAAAGATCTCCTGAAAGATGAACCTCTACTTTATCCGGATTTTCATCAACCTTTTTAACTTCTGTTCCGAATAAAAATTCAACTTTGAGTTCATTACATTTTTCCAGAAGTTTCTGCAATAACTTTCCGGAATGCAGGCTGCCTTCACATTTATTTTCAATCAGAAATTGAGATTTCCCCAATCCAAATTCACTTATTTTATCTTGTTTAAGAGTATAGGTTTGATCAGATCCTGTTATGGCTTTTAATTTTTCATTAACCGAATCGAGATCGTGCAGAGGTTGATCATCATTTAAAATTTCATACCCTCCATTGAGTTCAAAGTCTATTTCATCACTTTTAAAATAGTGTCTGATCTTCTGAAGCCCGTCAAACCTCATCTTCACCAACTCTAATGTTTTATCCCAACCCATTTTCTGAGAATCTGCAATCACTTCCGTCAGACTGCCAAAGCAGGCAAAACCGGCATTTCTTGTTGAGGCGCCAAGTGGAATACAATTTCGTTCAACCACCAGTACTGATTTTCCGGGATATCTTTCTTTAATAGATATCGCCGTCCAGAGCCCGGAAAATCCGGCCCCTATAATGATAATATCTCTCTTTCGGTAAAAAGTTTCAAGTTCCCAGATGCTGTTCATGAGTAATGAGTAATTAGTGATGGAGCAACATGAACATTCTCTATTTCTTTTTCTTTTCCTCTTCTTCGTTGTGTGAAAAACCAATTGCTCTTCTCGGTTCCTCTACAACTTTATAGGTTTCAAGCTCAACTTTAAGTGCTTTGATTCTAAACTGAAATTCATCAAAATTATTGATAATGACATCGGCTAAAAATCGGGCTACCTGATCAAGATATTCTCCGGTAAGCTTTCCTGCAGCATCCCTCAAAGCAGCATTAAGGAGATTCTGATCAATTTTAAGTTTTTCATTTCTGTTTTTTTGATACAGATTTTTAATTCTTTTTTTAAGGCTTTGAGTAAAATCAATCAACATCGTATTGCTAAAAGCCTTCATTTTTGATGCAATTTCCTGCCAGAAAGGGACTTTATCTGCTTTATTATTTTTAAGAATTTTATATAACAATGAATCTTCTTCAAGACCGCGAGTCATCGCATATAAGATAATTTCTGAGCGCTCTGAAGCATTGGGTGGAAAGATAGGAATCATCACATCAAATCTTCCGGGAGCAAGAATCTCTTCATCAATTTCTGACACAGAATTGGCAGATCCCACCATCAACACATTTTCTTTTTCAAATTTTGCGATATAATGAAGAACAAGTTCCTGTGCTTCAAGATTACAGGAAGCAATATCTGTTTCTGCTTTTCTTTCCATCATAATTTCATCAAAATCATCAAGAAAAAGCAGTATTTTATTTTCTTTGAGCATAGACAGGAGAAAGTCGCTGAAGTTAACTTCATTTCCATCAACAAAGGAAGTTCCTAAATAATGTTTTTTAACTTCTTTGAATTGGTAGCCTATAATTTCAGCAATCTTATTGGCCCAGAAAATTTTTCCACTTCCGGGAGGACCGTACAATACAATTCCTGCAGGTTTATTGATCCCCCAATCTTTGATCTGCTGTGGATTTAAAAACGGCTCCAGTACCGCAGAGGTATAGAAAAAAAGGTCTCTGTACCCTATAAAATCTCTTTTTTGCAAGCTTGTTTTATGCCCGAAATAATCGTAGACAAACTGATAATTTCCTCCAAGCTTATTATCAATTCCATAGCTTGAGATGGAGGATTTGAAAAAACCATTATCAAAAATATTGGGACTGTTCTCTTTAATGGCTTTTTCTATTTTCTCTTTAGGTTGATTGATGACTTCAGCGATCTGCTCTACCGTTTTATTTTTATCAAGATCTTTTTCATATAATCTTAAGAAATCCAGGTTCTCACGGGCAAATTTTTCAAAATCTTCTTTCACTTCGAAATTTGTACTGATACAGTCTACCAATTCAAGGTCAAAATCCTGTATAAATTGTTTTATAGCTTCTGCAGAAACATTCAGTTCTTCTGCCAGTTCAATTAACTTCATAAATCCTTATTAGTTCTATCAAATGTAATATTTTAATCTTAAAAATATAACGAAAACCCTATTCTTTTTCGTGACTGTTAATTAAAACTGAGCTTACGCTAAAGCTCCATAATTACCTTTGAAATTATTGTGTAGTCACCTTTTTGTACATTTCGGCAATTGCTTCTTCGATAATTTCAGGCTGATCCTGATTGATATAGTGACCACTTGAACGGGCGATAATCTGTTGACTATCTGTAGACAGTTTCAATAAATCTTTCTGCATCTTATCCCATGCATCAATCATTTCATTTTTTAATTTCGGATCTTTAATAAAAGTATCAAATCTTGTTGTATCACCAGCAGTCATCACATAGAGAGGAATTGAATGGAAAGAATTTATCTGTGCTGCTTCTTTCCGGATTGAGCTCATCTGTTCCTGCTCTTCAAGAACAGCATAAGCGCTTTTATGTATTAATGCAGGCATTATAGAGTTCTGATATTGATATTGTGGTTGTTTTGGAAACATATTCTTAAATATCAATCTGGCCACTCCGAAAGTATTGGCAAATTTCAGCAATCCTCCCGGCAGCCCCTGGTTAACGAGGGTATATAGTTCAGGTGAAAGGTATTTTTTATCATCAGGATATTGACTCTCTACTAACATGACACCAGCTACATCATGTGGATATTTATTAACAAAAAACCTTACCAATGTACCACCAAAAGAATGCCCCACAAGAATGTAAGGTTTGGGAACATTTGCCTGTTCCAATAACAGATGAAGCTCTTCAGCCATCTTTTCACCGGTTTTAGGATGTGTTCCTCTTTCACTCCATATGATTCCTGACCTGTCATAAGAAAAAGTAGTAAAGTTTTGAGGCAGATCCTTTTGAATATGATACCACTGCAGATGTCCTGCGGGGTCAAAAGCAGTTTCAAAAACAATTGCAGGCCCACTTCCTGTTCCTTTTTTCAGATAATGCATTTTGTGGCCTTCAATTTCTGCAAATTGGCCATCTGGTTGAATTTTATCGGCCTTCGAACGTGATATTCTTTCAAAAATAAAACCTGTCAACAGTGCAAGAATCAAAATGGCCAGCACTATTGGGATTATTCTTTTTACCCATTTCAATATTTTCATGATGTATTTGTTTTTTGATGTGTTCGTAAGATGATAAAAATAAATATAATTTGGTTTTCTTCATCTCCTGTTTTTTAGGGATTTTTTTAGTATTTTTATCAAAAAACTAAGTGAGAAGAATATATTATGTACCAGGGCTGATCAGTGCGATTCTGATTCCATTATTATTTTGGTATTATGGAAGCCAAAGAGTTCATCCAGTCTACTCAATCATAGACCTTGGACTTCCCGCAAAAATTATCCCTCGAACCAGCTTAGACAACACTTTTGAACCATATAGAAATTGGAATTACAAAAAAATTATAGTTCAACCAAACACTGCTCTTCAAAACCAAGAATTTTATGTTTCCGAGCTTAAAGAGCTACAAGCCAAAAATGAAAAGGAAACAGGACTTGAATTTGTTATAGAAAATCAAAATACTTATAGAGATTTTATAGCTTTAATTGATGCTATGATTCTGTCTAAGCAACAAGCTTACTGTGTGGATCTTGAAAAAACGGGACATTTTTTTGCAGTACACTTCTATAAAGATCCAAATAAAATAGAAAAAGTACATTCCTCTTCTTGTGGAACTGAAGCCGACACCATCCATTACAAAGAGAAAATTCAATCTAAAGGTTTTGACAAATTGAATTATTTGCGGGAGCTTCCGGAACAGTCTTTTTATATGTTTTTTGGATTTCTATTATTTTTAAATATATCCATGTTGAGTATAAAAGAAAATTTCCAAATTCATAGAAAAAGATCAGTATGAAAAGGGTATATTATTTTCCGGGCTTGATCAGTGCTCTTACTCTACCTGTCTTATTTTGGTACTATGGGCACAGAAAAATTGATGAGATAACAACTTCTGTTATCGACATGGGAATTCCTGCCAAATTAAATAAGGATAAAAGCAACTACGATAACACTCTTGAACCTATAAGAAGTTTAGAGTATAAAAAAATAGAAGTTCCTGCTGGAAAAGCAAAGGAAAACTCAAGCGTGTATGTTTCTGAGGTAAGGGCTATGCAGCAAAGAAATGAACAAAACACTGGCATTGAATTTATTTTGGGGGATAAGAATACTTACGGTGACCTTGTTTCTCTTTTAAACGACATGCATATTTCAAAACATGAAGAATACGGTTTGGATTTGGAAAAGACGGGACACTTTTTAGTTCCTGTCACCTATATTAGACCAACGTCAGAAACTTGCGGTCTTTGTGATGATGTCATAGTTGAAGTTATAGACGGAGGCTTATTGGTTTCCGGAGTTATTCCCGAATCTACTATTTTTACTGATATCAATAATTTCTTCACCCCTCTGACGAAAGAAGCATATTACCTGATGACAGGTTTTCTGATATTATTATACCTTTCAGTATTGAGTCTGAAAGAAACATTCCTATTCTCCAAAAGAAAATATACTTTTCAGTAAAAAATAAAAGGCTGCCATTTGGCAGCCTTCCTTTCAAATTACTTTTTATCTAACAACGGAAGATATTTTCCGTATCCTTTTGATTCCATTTCCGCTTTTGGAATAAATTTCAGCGAGGCGCTGTTGATACAGTAACGCAATCCTCCTTTATCCTGAGGACCATCTGTAAAAACGTGTCCCAAATGGGCATCTCCTGTTTTACTTCTCACTTCTACCCTGTCCATTCCATGGGTGCGATCCAGTTTTTCGTTAATCAAAGTTTTGGTGATTGGCTTTGAAAAACTCGGCCATCCACAACCTGATTCAAATTTATCTGTTGATACAAACAAAGGCTCTCCAGTTGTAATATCCACATAAATTCCTTCACGGGTTTCATTCCAGTATTCATTCTGGAAAGGTCTTTCTGTACCGTTTTCCTGAGTGACATTATATTGTTCAGCAGATAATTTTTCTTTTAAAACTTTTTTATCCTGCTTCTGATAGGTTGTTGCTTTGGGAAGTGGATTGGCTTTTTTCGCCATTTCAAAAAGTCCCGGTTCTATGTGGCAATACCCCCCCGGATTCTTATCCAGATAATCCTGATGATAATCTTCTGCTTTGTAGAAGTTTTTCAACGGAATGGTTTCTACCAGTATAGGTCTGCTATAATTCTTAGATAATTTCTGAACTTCATTTTTTACGACGGCTTCATCTGTTTTATCTGTAAAGTAAATTCCCGTTCTGTATTGATTTCCTCTGTCATTCCCCTGTTGATCCTTGCTTGTGGGATCAATGGTTTTAAAATAAAGATCAATCAGCAGTTTTAAATCCACCTGTTCAGGATCATATTTTACTTTTACCGTTTCAGCAAAGCCGGTGGTATGGCTTACCACTTCTTCATAGGTTGGGTTCTGGGTATTTCCGTTGGCATATCCTACTTCGGTTCCTACTACGCCACGAATTTGTTGAAAGAAATGTTCTGTTCCCCAAAAACATCCACCTGCAAAATAAATTTCTCTAGCATTTTTATTATCCATAATTTCCTGTTTTTCTTCTTTTACCAGTGTAGGCTTATTTTTTTTAAAAAGCCCCGATCCTGCAGCAAAAACTGCTATACCCAGAACAACTCCGAGCACAATTAATATATTTTTCATTTTATCCTTTTTATTCATGACTTTTATTTTGAAATAGCATCAGTCCAAATCCTAAGAGCATTAGGTCTTTTAAAATAAAAAAATCCGTCACCGGAACTCCATCTACCATTTTCCACATACCCGGAGTAGTAAACAGATAGCTCAATGTCACCGTAAATGTCACTACCATTCCTATTCCCGCGTACCTTTTTAATACAGCAAATTTCACACTAAACAGGAGAAGTAAGGCAATGATAATTTCTATCGCTCCGATAAGATTTGACACTGTCTGAACGCTCATAATCTTATATACGAAAAAAGTTAAAAAATGGTTTTCAACCAAAGGTTTTATTCCTGCTGCCTCAGTAGGAGTAAATTTGAAAATACCTATCCATAGTAAGATAAGAGCTGCCCCGAAAAGCGAAATATAGTATCCTAACTGATACGTTGCGTTGTTGTTTGATGTGTTTTGAGTTCCGACCATATTCTTAAGATTTTGAATGAATACTTTTATTGTTTTTCAAAAGTATAGTCGGAGCTGTTTCAAAATCCTGACAAAATTTTTCTTAAAAATCTAATTTCTCAATCATTTTATCCTTAAAATCCTGAATTTCAGACTCATTAATTTCAGTTGTTTTTTGTGAAAAAGTTTTTTTAAATACCTCATCCAACAAGGCTAATTTCCTATTGTACATTTTACACCATTTACAAATCATCAAATGCAGGCTAAGCTTTCTGTTTTCTTTTGCAGAAATTGAATGTGCATTACGTTTTTCCATCAGTAAAGTCGCTTCACTGCATGGTAAGAATAAGATATGTAGAATTCTTCTTATCATTTTAAATCACTATCTTTTTGAGAACCAATTAAATTCAAGACATTCTCTCAGCTGCATCCTGCTTCTCTGCAAGATCTTCCACAGGTTAGTCGTAGAAACATCCAATTCCTGACTCACTTCGGGTGCTTTTTTCTCTTCGATATAATACATTTTGAGCAAAATCTTCCATCTGGACGGCAATTCTTCAATACATTCCTCCAGTGTTTTATTGAAATCCTGATCATCCAGCAGTTCATCTTCTTTTCCTGAAACGTTCCAATCGTTTAAAACATCGTTGTTTTTCCAGGAACCTGTTTCATCAAAAAAATGATCAAGCCTAATATTTGGTTCTGATTTATATTTTTTCCGGTAAAAGTCTGCAATCTTTCTATTTAAAATAGCCGTCAGCCAGGTCAGTGGCTGACTGTTCCTTTCAAAAGAATCATATCCGGAAAATGCGGCCAGAAACACTTCCTGAACTACATCCTGGGCATCTTCTTTGTTTGAAAGCATATACAAGGCTTTTTTCAGTAATGGCCCGGAATATTGTTCGATCCAACTTTTAAGAATCTCATTTTTCATCATCATGAGGAAATTATAAACGAAGATAAGACTTTTAAAATTGTAGAATTTATTGTCATCAACAGATTCAAAACCTAACAGGTTTTGAAAACCTGTTAGGTTTCAATAGAACAAATTAACAGACCCATTTTTGAAAATATCAAATAGTAGAAATTAAATCACCTAAAAATCTTAAATTTGCATCTTATCAAAATCTGATATTTAAAAAAGCAAAAGCAATACTATGACATCACAAGAGATACGTCAAAAATTTTTAGATTATTTTAAAAGTAAGGATCACCTTATTGTTCCTTCGGCTCCTATCGTGCTGAAAGACGATCCTACCCTTATGTTTTCCAACTCAGGAATGACGCAGTTCAAGGATTTTTTCCTGGGCTACAAAACGCCTACCGCCCCTAGAATTGCCGACACACAAAAGTGTCTGAGGGTTTCTGGAAAACACAACGATTTGGATGATGTAGGAAGAGATACCTACCACCACACCATGTTTGAAATGCTGGGTAACTGGTCTTTCGGGGATTACTTCAAAAAAGAGGCTATTGCTTTTGCCTGGGAATTACTGACTGAAGTATACGGAATTCCAAAAGAAAATTTATATGTTACTATTTTTGAAGGTGACGCTTCTGAAAACCTTGACAGAGACCAGGATGCTTTTGATTTCTGGAAATCTCATATTTCAGAAGACAGAATCATCAACGGAAATAAAAAAGATAACTTCTGGGAAATGGGTGCAAGTGGGCCTTGTGGACCTTGTTCGGAAATCCACATCGATTTAAGAACTCCGGAAGAAAAAGCTAAAGTTTCTGGTTTGGAATTGGTGAACAACGATCATCCTCAAGTGGTGGAAGTTTGGAATCTCGTTTTCATGGAATTTAACAGAAAAGCAGATGGTTCTCTGGAAAAATTACCTGCTCAGCATGTAGATACAGGAATGGGCTTCGAGCGTCTTTGTATGGCACTTCAAGGAAAATCTTCCAACTATGACACTGATGTTTTTACTCCGTTAATTGCTAAAGTGGAAGAACTTTCAGGAAAGAAATATACCGGAGTTTTAGAAGATGAAAAAGATATTGCAATTCGTGTCGTTGTCGATCACATCAGAGCGGTTTCTTTTGCCATTGCAGACGGACAATTGCCTTCAAACGGAGGAGCTGGTTACGTTATCAGAAGAATTTTGAGAAGAGGGATTTCTTATTCTTATCGATTTTTAGATATGAAAGAACCTTTCCTTTACAAATTGGTTGCTGTTCTTCAGGAACAAATGGGTACCTTCTTCCCTGAACTTGGAAAACAAGGAAAATTGGTAACAGAAGTAATCAAAAGTGAGGAAGAATCATTCTTAAAAACAATTGAAAACGGACTCATCAGAGTTGAAAAATTAATTCAACAAACAATTGCTGACAATCAGAAAGTATTGCCTAGTGAAGAAGTTTTTGAACTATATGATACCTACGGTTTCCCTGATGACTTAACAAGAATTATTGCTGAGGAAAAAGGATTAACTATCGATGAGGCAGGATTTAAAGCTGAAATGGAAAAACAGAAGCAGCGTTCAAAATCTGATTCTGCTCAAAAAGTATACGACTGGGTTGTGTTGGAAGAAAAGCCTGAAACTTTTGTTGGATACGATCAGATTGAATCTGAAACCTATATTACAAGATACAGAAAAGTAGAAAATAAAGACGGAGAATTCTATCAGGTTGTTCTGAGCAGCTCTCCTTTCTACCCTGAAGGAGGAGGACAGGTTGGTGATAAAGGAGTATTGGAGAATGCTACCGATAGCTTTGAAGTATTGGAAACCAAAAAAGAAAACGGATTAATTGTTTCATTAATCAATGGTCTTCCGAAAGATGCAGGAGCTCTTTTCTATGCTCGCGTCAATGCTACTGAAAGAAAAAATTCGCAGGGAAATCACTCTGTGACTCACCTTTTGCATGAGGTATTAAGAGAAGTTTTAGGAACTCACGTAGAACAGAAAGGATCTTATGTAGGACCTGATTACTTACGTTTTGACTTTTCTCATTTCAATAAAATCACGGAAGAAGATCTTGCTTTAATTGAAGATAAAGTCAATAAAAAAATCAAGGCCAGCATTGCTTTACAGGAATTCAGAAGCATTCCTATTCAGGAAGCTTTAGAGAAGGGAGCAATGGCCTTATTTGGTGAAAAATATGGTGATAGCGTAAGAATGATCCAGTTTGGAAGTTCAAAAGAACTTTGCGGAGGAACTCACGTAAAAAACACCAGCGAAATTGGTCATTTTAAAATCACTTCTGAAGGTTCTGCGGCTGCGGGAATCAGAAGGATTGAGGCAATTTCAGGAGATAAATCTGAAGAGTATTTCAGCAATCTTGAAAAACAGATCATTGAACTTTCTCAATTATTAAAGTCTAAAGATGTTGTAAGATCTATCGAGAAACTGATCGAAGAAAATACGTCATTGAAGGCTGAAGTAGATGCCCTTAAAAAGGAAAAAGCAAAAGAAGAAATTGGAGAATGGAAGAATGCTTATGAGCAGAAAGGCAACAAGCAGCTTCTTGTGAAGAAAACTTCCTTGGATGCAGGTTCTGTAAAAGACATCGTATTCCAGCTGAAGAGAGAAATCCCTGCTTCTGTAACGATCATTCTTTCTGATGCGGACGGAAAACCAATGATTACTGTTGGAGTTTCTGATGATCTGGCTGCTGATTATCAGGCTGGCGCTATCGTAAAGGATCTGGCAAAAGAAATCCAAGGCGGAGGTGGTGGAAACCCTGGTTTTGCAACTGCAGGTGGTAAAAACCTTGAAGGATTAGAAAACGCTTATCAAAAAGCGTTGAACATCTAAAATAGAATACCTATTATAAATATTAGAACAGGCTGTTTCATTTTGGGACAGCCTGTTTTAGTTTTAACTATTGTCTTTTATTTAAGGCTAAGGACGCAAGAAACCCTCATATCATCATAGATATTTTCGTTCGCAAAGGCGTTACACTCAGCCATGAAATGATTGCGCTTTTTGCTAAATAGAATGCCTTGGCGAACGAAAAAACAGATATCTAAAAGCCTTGGCGTCTCTGCGTTATAATATAGCATTCCTTATTATTCAGATATTCATCAAAGTCTCTCTATTTATATCCATTCTAATTATTGACCTTCGCTTAACAAATCATCAGCTAATCTTAAACTAATTGTTTTGTCTTCTTAAAATCCAGTTAACACTAGAATTCTAGTTTTGTCTCAATCGAAATTCAAAAAAACAATTATGAAAATTAACAAAACTATCGGTGCTTTGTTATTCGCAGCTTTTGTATTCCACGGCTGTAATGACGATAACAACGGAGACGGAAACACCCCGGTTAATAACCAGATTAAACTTGAAAATTTTTCTAAAGAATCCGCTTTCGTTTATGCAATGCAGGGTTTTGAAAATTTAAATATCACCACTCTTATTTCAAGCTCTGACATCTTAGGGGGATCTCCAGACTTTGTTTTTGGTGGCCAGCCGGATGGAATGGGAATCATGAAAGACCCTAATTCTGATGGTTACCTGATGATCACCAACCATGAGATCAAACAATCTGTATCGAGAGTATATTTGGATAAAACATTCAAACCTGTAAAAGGAGAATATATCCTTAACGGAACAGGAGGAATGACGAGACTATGCTCTGCTACACTGGCTACTCCTGAGATCCATGGTTTCAGTGCATTCCTTACTGCCGGTGAATCCGGTGAAGAAAGTATGGTTCATGCTTTAAATCCATTAGCTCCAGCTTCTCAGGCGTCAGATAAAACGAGGGTAAAACCGGCTTTAGGGAAGGCTTCTATGGAAAATGCTGTTCCGCTTCCTAAGGATGTTTCCAACGGAAAATCATATATTATTATCGGGGAAGATCAGTCTTATTCTTCTTCTCACCAGTCTGCCGGGCAATTGATCATGTACGTTGCAGATACACAAGGAGATTTGGATAATGGTAAATTATACTCTTTAAAAAGAACGAACAACAACTATACTGAAACGGATATGACGAAAGGAAATAGCTATGATGTAGAGTTTGTTGAAATCCCGAACGCCAAAAATCTTACAGGAGCTCAGATCAATCAGAAAAATATTGATAATAATGCTATTCGTTTTTCAAGAGTCGAAGATGTAGATTATAGAAAAGGGGCCGGAAAAGGAAGAGAAATCTATTTTACCGCTACAGGAGAATCTTCTGACGGTATCAATCCAAAAGCTGGATTAACGATGTGGGGAAGGGTATACAAGCTCGTCTTGAACGCTAATAATATGTTGACCGGAAAACTGGAAGTAGTCGCTGAAGGTGATTCTAACCCTGGTCAAAACCTGATCAACCCTGACAATCTTTGTGTAACTGAAAACTTCGTTTACATCCAGGAAGACGGAGATTCTTACTATAAGTCAGCAGCTCACGATTCATACATCTGGCAGCTTAACATAGCTACCAAACAGTATAAACCATGGTTGAATATGAAACACAACAGAAATGATTCAGCCTGGCAAACTGCTTACAACCAATCCGGAGATCTTCAGAAATTCGGTTCATGGGAATTTGGAGCCATGACAGATATTTCTGATATCATAGGAGTTCCGAATACATTCACCGTAAACATTCACTCTCATACATGGCAGTTGGATAAGTTTAAAAACCCTGACGGATCGGGAGTCAACACGAACAAAGAAGGAGGACAGGTTGTCATCATCAGAAACGTAGAAAAATAGCTTTAATTACTCATAAAACTCCAAAGTATCAATAGAAATTCTTCTGTTGATACTTTTTCATACAATGAAGAAACTTTCAAAATACCCGGTATTCCTGTTTTTATATTGTGCAGCAGCTCTTTTTATTCTTTATTACTGTAAGAATGAAAAGCCTCAGCCTGTATATGAAGATTTAGGTTCTGTAAAACAAGAGATCATTAAAACCAATTCTGCATTTGAAAAACAGATCAATGAACTGATAAATTTAGTTTCTGAAGATGCTGACGAAAAAATCCTTCAGGAAAAATTTCAGGAAATCAGAAAAACCTACAAAAAAATGGAATGGGCTGTTGAATATTTTCTTCCTCATTCTGCAAGATTCATCAATGGTGCTGCTCTTCCGGAAATTGAAATGGATGAACATACCGAAATAGAACCCGAAGGTTTACAGGTTTTGGAAGAAATGTTCTATCCCTATGAAAAGGAGAATAAAGACGAGGTCATACGCTTTCTCAAAAAACTAATCAATAAAAGCAATACCATTGCCACGAATTTTCAGGTTATTACCGTGAGCAAAAATCAGGTTTTTGATGCTGTAAGACAGGAAGTTTTCAGAATTTCCAGTTTAGGTATTTCAGGTTTTGACACTCCTGTTTCCGGCACTTTTTTACAGGAGATCCCTTATTCTCTTGGTGGAGTGCAACAAACATTGCAACAAATTTCTACTGAGCAATCAAAAAATAAAGCATTAAAAGCCATTGTTGCTGAAATCAGTTCTGCTATTGCTGTTTTAAAGAAAAACACAGATAAAAATACTTTCGACTATGCAGGTTTCATTCCTGATCACCTCAACAAAATTGCAGCTCTGCTTCCGGAATTTAAAAATCAGGAGCAGATTCCTGATGTAGAAGTGACAACTGCTCTGAACAAGGATGCGGCCACCTTTTTTGCCAAAAATGCTTTTAATCCTAATGCCTTTACTCCCGGGAAGGAATTTGCCTATTCGGATGAAAAGGTAGGTTTGGGACGCCAGCTTTTTAATGATAAAATTCTCTCCAACAATAACAACAGAAATTGTGCAAGCTGCCACATTCCAGAAAAAGCTTTTACTGACGGGTTGGCCAAATCCATGTCTCTTGAAAATGCCGAACTGGCGAGAAATGCACCTTCTCTTAATTATGCAGGATTTCAACACGGACAGTTTTGGGATATGCGAAAAGATGATCTGGAAGGCCAGAGTGCTGATGTGATTTCCAATAAAGAGGAAATGCATGGCGACCTTAATGTGATTCTTGCTAAAATCAATCAGGATAAAAAATATCAGCAAGCCTTTCAAAAGATTTATCATTCACAGAAAACAGAAGTTTGGCAGCTTCAAAATGTATTGGCCAGCTATATCCGCTCATTGGCTGCATTTAATTCAGATTTTGATGAATATATGAGAGGAAACAAATCTGCAATGACAGCCAATCAAAAACGTGGTTTTAATCTTTTTGTAGGAAAAGCCCAGTGCGCTATATGTCATTTTGTTCCCTTATTCAACGGAACTGTACCTCCTACTTTCAAAAAAACTGAACAGGAAGTCCTTGGAGTAGCAGTCAATGGAGACAATAAAGTTTTTGACAGGGATCTTGGTCGCGGTAAATTTCACGAAACCGTTGCCACGCTACAACATTCATTTAAAACTCCTACCCTCAGAAACATCAATAAAACGGCTCCTTATATGCATAACGGAGGGTACAAAACGTTGAAAGAAGTCATGAATTTCTATAACAAGGGCGGTGGTAAAGGCTTTGGCTTTACAATAGAAAACCAGACACTTTCCGACGCTCCCTTACACCTTACAGATAAGGAAATTGATGATATTATTGATTTTATGAAAGCATTGGATGACAGATAAAGAAACCGGAAGTTATGATGAGTCGGATCATTATCATCTCTGTAAAACAAAAGCCAAACCTAATACATTCACCTGAGAATCTCGTCAGGCAATTTTTCCTGGTTCAATTTTTCCATTGATAAATTAGATTAAATCAATGTTATACTATGTTAAAAACTTTTCCAGCAGAATAAATATGATTATTTTTGACCTAGTTTTTCCCCATGAAAAGAGGTTTATTATTATTTTTTTTCCTGATTTGCTTTTTGGGTTATTCACAATCGAAAATTAAAGTTGTTGATGACACCAATCATAAGCCCGTCTCTAACGTTAAAATATCTTGTGACGGTACTATTCTGGGCTACACCAATGCACAGGGAGTTCTTGAATTTAAGACGACCTGTAAAAACATTGATATTGAAGCAGACGCCTATCAAAAGGAAACAGCTTCAGTGGACAGCAGTATTGAGGTTTCACTGCTTAAAAAATCTGTGAAGAATACCACCGCTATTGAGACGGTAGTTATTGAAGATAAAAGCGATCCAAGGGCTTTAGAGATTCTCAAAAAAGTAAACAGGTTATTCAATCAGAATTCTCCTAAAAGTTTGGGTTCTTATTCTTACAAATCCTACGAGAAAGTATCTTTGGATATTGATCAGGATAGTCTTACCCAATTCAACCAGTATTTTAATGACATGAACCTTTTCAAGAAAAAAAGGGAGAAAGATTCATTAAACAACAGCAATGCCAGAAAGATATTTTCAAAAAGCAAACTCTTCCTTTGGGAAAGGGCTCAGGAGTTTTTATATTCAAAAAAATACGGTGAAAAAATTAATATTCTGGACAACAGAATTTCAGGGCTGAAGCAACCGGTTTATGAAATGATTGCTCTACAGCAAAGCAACAGGGATGTGGTTCCTGAACAGCTTAAGCAAGAAAACAGAGGATTGTACAGATTCTTTCTTTCAGATACGATAGAACTTGACGGAAGGAAAAACTTTGTCATACGCTTCCGCGAAGTGAACTACAAAAAAATGGACAAAAAAAGGAAATACAATGGTGCCATTTACGTAGATACTGAAACGTACGGAGTTAAAAAGATTGAAAATTTCAGTAAAAACAAGAATGACGGTATTATTACCAGTACATGGGTGTTTTACAATAATAAATGGTTCCTGGCCCATGAAACAGCTAAGCTTAAAATGGGTAAAATGGCTATGGGGGATAAGGACCACAACGAAAAGAAAGACAAAAAGAGCTTTGGTACCTATGCTTTTCTGACCTCAAAATATTTTGATTTTCAATCTCCTATCGAAGAAGATCCTAAGGAATTTAAAGGATATACTTTTGATATAAAAAGTATAGACGGGCATTCTCTTGAACATTACAGAACAGATCCTTTGACGGAAAGAGAAAGAAATACCTATAAAACAATTGACAGTTTAGGTAAAAAATATAAAATTGACAGCAAAGCCCAGATTATTTCAGGGCTTCTTAACGGGCAGATCAGAGTGAATTCAGTGGATTTTGCCGTTGATGAGATTGTTAATTACAACTCGTATGAAGGATTCAGATTAGGGTTAAAGGCTAAAATGAATGAAAACTTCAATCCCTATTTCTCTCCTGATTATTATTTTGCCTATGGAGTAAAAGACAGAAGATGGAAATATGGGATGGGACTTGACATAAAGACCACTCTGAAGAAAAATTCATTCTTCAGATTTGAATTTTATGATGATGTAACAGCTTCGGGAGAGTTCTACAGAAGACTCTGGACCTTCAAAATGAGGATGATGAATTTCGGGAATAACCTAAACAATGATAAATATTTTCATTTTAAAGGCGCTTCCCTATCCTACCTTAATGATGTGACCAATGGGCTTACTCTTGCTTTTGCAGCGAGAAGAAATATTGAGGAAGCTGAGTTTGATTACCAGTTTAGAAATGCAGGGTCTTCATTTAAGAACTTTAATACATTATTCACCTTAAAATATTCTCCGAATTCTACCAATATCATGACACCACAGGGTAAATCTCTGATTGATCAGAAATATCCTGAGTTGTATTTTAATTACGAACAAAGTTACAAAGCATTGGGTGGAAATTTCAATTATTCCCGTTTTGATGCCCTTTTTCTTTATAATTTTAAAACACCTATCGGAACAACCGGTTTCAGATTATATGGAGGAATGGTGTTGGGAGAAGCTCCTATCTGGAAGAACTTTACCATGAACGGCCTTGCATCACCGGGTAAAGATTTTAATTTCAACCTTACTTCTTTCCTGGGTTTTGCTACACTGGAAGGCGGAAAGTATTATAACGACAGATTTGTAGCCTATTATTTCACCCACAGACTTCCATTTTACTTCAAAAGTTTCGGACATAACGTTTCCAGCTTTGATTTTGTACTCCGTGGAACCATCGGTGATATGAAACATCCTGAATACCACCAGTTCAAATTCAGAAAACTGGACCATCTGTATCAGGAAGTCGGATTGGAATGGAACAATTTCCTTTCCAGCTATTTCAATCTGGGATTCTTTTACAGAGTGGGATATTACGCAACTCCGAATTTCAAACAGAATTTTGCTATTCAATTTAAGCTTAAATTCTTAGAATTCTAATTGCCCCCTTTTACCCCCATTATTCATTATACAATAACATCTCATGCAAAAAATAGAAATAAAAGCAGAACAGTTTTTTGAATTATTAAAATTAAAAGACACTTCCATGTGGGCAATATTTTCCCAAATGATGGATGGAAACGAGAAGGAAATCATTTTTCTGGATAACGAAGATAAAATCCTTTTTAATTATATTTTGCCTTCTACTCCTGAAAAACTGGAAGAAGACAGAAAAGAATTCTCAAAGCAATTCTCAGATAAACTGACTAATCCGAATTAAAAAGCAAATGAACAAAAACTATATTTTTTCTGTACTGAGCTTATTTTTATTCAGTATCGGAAATGCTCAGAACTACAAAAAGCCGCTGGTTTCTGCTATCAAAGAATCCGATCTCAGAAAGGATATGTATGAATTGGCAGCAGATCAGTTCTGGGGCCGTGAAGCAGGAACTTTAGATGAGCTGAAAGTATCGATGTGGCTGGCAGATAAAGCTAAGGAAGCAGGAATGAAACCAGCCGGTGATCACGGAACCTTTTTCCAGGTTTTTGAAATGTACAGGCATCAGGTTACTCCTCAAAGCAGTCTTAAGATTGGTGATAACAACCTGAAATTATGGAAAGATTTCCTGGTTGCAGAACCGGTCAACATGTCTGTAGAGGCTGAAATTGTGTATGCCGGAAATACTGAACCTGAAAATCTTTCTACATTAAATATTAAAGGGAAAGTGCTTGCCATCAATGCTTCTGATAAAAACATTGATAAGGATATGACTCTTTTTGTAAGAAGGTATCCCGGATTTGTACGAACTAAGTATTATAATAAAGCCTATGAACTGGGAGCAAAAGCCATCATCTTTATTACAGACGATATTTCCGAAAAAAGCTGGGTAGAAGTTCTTCCTCAAATGACAAGAGGTACCTATGGAGTGGAAGGTTTAAGAGAGAAAATAACCAATAATATTCCTGTTCTATGGATCAAAAGGGAAAATGCAAACTGGGTAAAAAATAATCCTAAGATTTCATTGAACCTTATGACGGAGACTTACAAATACCCTTCAGTAAATATCATTGGAAAGATAGAAGGTACGGATCCGGCTCTTAAAGATGAATACGTTTTATTAAGCGGACATCAGGATCATGACGGAATCAGACATCCAGTAAAAAATGATACCATCTACAACGGAGCTGATGACAATGCAAGTACCTGTGTGGCGATGCTTGCTATGGCCAGAGCTTATAAAAAGCAACCTGGAAAAAGAAGTGTTTTGTTTGTTTTCCATGGAGCTGAAGAAAGGGGCTTACTTGGATCAAGATGGCATGCAGCTCATCCTGTTGTTCCGAAAGAAAAAATCGTAGCTGTTCTAAACGGTGATATGATTGGAAGAAATGATAATAATGAAGCGGCTTTACTGGGTGGAAATTCGCCCCATAAAAACTCTGAAGAATTGGTGAAAATGGCTGAAGACGCCAATAATGAAAGTACAAAATTCAAATATTTAAAAGATTGGGATTCTCCAAATCATGCTGAGTATTTTTATTTCAGAAGTGATCATCTTCCGTATGCTAAAATCGGAATTCCTGCCCTATTCTTTACCAGCGTGTTGCATGATCAGTATCATACCCCACAGGATGAATCTGAAAACATCAACTATAAAAAGCTTTATAAAATGACTGAATGGATGTACAGAACATCCTGGAAAGTGGCCAATGAGACCGAACGTCCGAAGGTTATCTCTAACTTTTCGCTTGAACGATAAATAAAAAGCTTCACAAAAATTTGTGAAGCTTTTTTCATCTTTGTGTTTTTAGAATCATGAATTTACCGAATAAACTCCTGAAGAGTAAGTAAATTCAGCAAATGAATGAATTAAAGAGATCTCGTTGATCATACTTATTATTTAAATTGAACAAGTTTCAGAAATAGGAATAAACCTCTCGCTGATTAGCTGATCCGGCAGATGATTGGGTTAAAAAATCTTCTTTCTAACGTCACGATCTCTAAATGGTTTTGTCCGGCACTCAAACATAAGAGCCTTTTTTTAACGTTCACAGAGTTCATTTTCTTTACGCTACAATTTCCGGAGTCATTGAAAGTATTCTTAATTGAGTTCAGACACCTATTTGGTAATTGCGCACATCCAAAGGTCTTACAGCTAACAGTAACTTCCAACTTCTCTCTCCCAGCTTCAAACCTTCTCAAATAAGAAGATTCATCAAAGATGGGTCATTGTTCAAATAATTGACAAAGAAGTCGTACTTTTTCATTTTACGGATCAATGGAGTAAAATCTCCGTTTTGTTTCAAAGCAATTCCTACAACAGCAATTCCTTTTTCTTTTGAATTTTTCTGGGTATATTCAAAATAAGTGATATCATCATCAGGTCCCAGTACATCCATTACAAAAGTTTTCAGTGCTCCGGGACGTTGTGGAAATCTAACCAGAAAATAATGTTTCAATCCTGCATACAAAAGAGCTTTTTCTTTAATCTCTTCCATACGGGTAATGTCATTATTGCTTCCGCTGATCACGCACACTACGTTTTTACCTTTTATTTCATTTTTGTACTTTCCCAGTGCCGCAACAGAAAGTGCTCCTGCCGGCTCAACAACGATAGCATCTTTATTGTATAGGGATAAGATCGTTTCGCAAACCAATCCTTCCTCTACTGTGGCCATTTGGTACAATGCATCCTTGCATCGCTCAAAGGTAAGATTGCCCACCTGCTGTACTGCAGCTCCATCAACAAAACGACTGATCTTCTCCAGCAATACAGGTTTGCCTTTTTCCATTGCCTTTTTCATACTGGCAGCGGCAGCAGGTTCTACTCCAACGATTTTTGTTTTGGGAGACAATTCCTGAAAGACAGAGCAAATTCCTGCCGCCAGTCCTCCCCCGCCAACTGGCACAAACAAATAATCTATCGGTTGCTCCGACTGCTCAAGAATTTCCATCGCTACAGTCGCCTGACCTTCAATAATGGCAGGGTCATCGAAGGGATGAATAAATACACCTTCATGATCTTTACAAAACCTCAGCGCAGCATCTTTAGCCTCATCGAAAGTATCTCCGTAAAGAACAACGTCAATATAATTACCTCCAAACATTCTTACCTGTTCCAGTTTTTGCCCCGGTGTCGGTAAAGGCATGAAAATAGTTCCCTTCACTTTCATCGCATGACAGGCAAATGCTACCCCCTGAGCATGATTCCCTGCACTTGCACAAACAACTCCTTTGACCAGACTTTCAGGAGATATGGTAGCCATTTTATTATAGGCTCCCCTGATTTTATAAGATCTTACCCTTTGCAGGTCCTCCCTTTTAAACATGATATTGGCCTGATACAGAAATGACAGATTATTATTAACTGCCAGCGGTGTTTTTACGATAACATTTTTAAGACGCTCCTCCGCTTTGCAGACCTTCTCCAAAACGGAGGAACTTATTTCTTCCTTCATCATTTTTTTAATAGATTAGTTGTTCTCCGGTCGCAGGCTGCGTACGGTTTTTCCAGCCTGCCACATTTCACTGTCTCTAAGCTCAGTCAACTCGACTTCCAGTTTTTCTCTGTAGTCCGGTTTGCTATTGCTATCAATGGAACGTTGTGCTTCATTTCCCTGCGCTACATTATCATACAATTCTTCAAATAAAGGAGATGTAGCATCTCTGAAGCGTTTCCACCAGTCTAATGCTCCTCTCTGAGCTGTTGTACTGCAGTTCGCATACATCCAATCCATTCCGTTTTCTGCTACCAATGGCATTAAAGACTGGGTAAGCTCCTCCACTGTTTCGTTAAATGCTTCCGAAGGACTGTGCCCATTTTTTCTTAAAACATCATATTGAGCGGCAAATATCCCCTGTACAGCTCCCATCAACGTTCCTCTTTCTCCTGCAAGATCACTGTATACTTCTTTTTTAAAATCAGTTTCAAACAGATATCCGCTTCCGATGGCAATTCCCAGAGCCGTTACCCGTTCTCTTGCTTTTCCTGTAGCATCCTGATATACAGCAAAACTGCTGTTTAAACCTCTGTCCTGAAGAAACATCCTTCTCAATGAAGTTCCTGAACCTTTAGGAGCTACCAGAAAAACATCAACATCAGCAGGAGGAATAATTCCTGTTCGTTCATTAAACGTAATTCCGAAACCGTGGGAGAAATACAGGGCTTTCCCCGGTGTAAGGTGCTGTTTTACTTTTGGCCAATATTCAATTTGTGCTGCATCACTTAAAAGATAGCAGATAATGGTTCCTTTTTGTAAAGCTTCTTCAATTTCGAACAGGGTTTCTCCCGGTACAAATCCGTCTGCTACTGCTTTATCCCATGATTTTGAATTTTTACGTTGTCCTACGATGACATTAATGCCGTTATCTTTTTGATTTAATGCCTGGCCGGGCCCTTGTACTCCATATCCGATTACCGCTACAACTTCGTCTTTTAATGTTTCCTGGGCTTTTTTTAATGGAAATTCTTCTCTTGTTACTACGTTTTCCTCAACTCCTCCAAAATTCAATTTTGCCATTTTTTTTGATTTTAATTATTATATATTATTTTGATTTAGTATTTAGCTGGCATATTCCATTGCCGTGAAATGTGGATTTTTATGATAATGAACCTCAAGCACATCTACTTGTTTTTCCATCTGACGGGTAATCTTCTGAACTGATTCCTCAGTTTCCCTGATTACAATGATGAATTTCTTAACTCTTTCTGTTTCCGAAGGTCCTACATGAAAAGTCTGCATCGAAATTCTCCTTCTCGAAAAAATGGCATTGATGCGACCGATCAACCCTAAATAATCCTCTGTATATGCCGTAATGGTATATTCTTTATGTTCTGTTTTCATCTTTTATTTTTTAAAATTTATTATTCAATACAATTTCTGAAACACTCTTCCCCTGGGGAATCATAGGAAATACATTGTGTTCTTTCCCTGTCATGACTTCAAGGAGAAAAGTTCCATTGTGACGGAGCATTTCACGAAGCCCATTTTCTAAATCTTCTCTCTGAGAAATTCGTCTTCCCTGAATATGGTATCCTTTTGCTACCTGTACAAAATCAGGACTCTGGATGTCCACAGACGAGTACCTTTCTTCATGGAACAATTCCTGCCACTGTCTTACCATACCGAGGTAACAATTATTCAGAATTAATATTTTAACATTCGGATGATATTGCATGATCGTACCCAATTCCTGGATATTCATCTGGGCTCCACCGTCTCCCATGATGGCTATAACCGGATGATTTTTTTCAGCATAAGTGGCTCCAATTGCTGCAGGAAGACAGAACCCCATCGTTCCCAATCCTCCACTTGTGATATTCGTGCGCGAATGCTTAAATCGGGAATAACGACAGGCAGCCATCTGATGTTGTCCTACATCGGTTACAATCACAGCTTCTCCTTCGGTCATTTCATTAAGACAGCGGATCACTTCTCCCATGGTAATCTCTCCTTCTTCAGGATATAATTCATGATGAATCAGATTGATGCTTTCAACTTCATAGCAATCTTTAAACTTTGTGTGCCAATCCTGATGGGCTTTGTTTTGAATCAGCTCAGTAAGAAGAGGTAATGTATGTTTACAGTTTCCAAGAACCGGGACATCAGCTTTTACATTTTTATTAATTTCTGCCTTATCAATATCAAAATGGATAATTTTTGCCTGTTTTGCATACTGATCCAATCTTCCTGTAACCCGATCATCAAAACGCATTCCTACAGCAATCAAAACATCGCATTCATTAGAAAGGACATTAGGACCATAATTTCCATGCATTCCTACCATACCTACTGCCTGAGGATGATCGGTAGGGATAGCACTCATTCCCAAAACTGTCCATGCAACAGGTATTCCTGATTTTTCGACGAACTGAAGGAATTCCTCCTCTGCTTTACCCAACAGGATACCTTGCCCTGCAATCACAAAGGGTTTCTTTGCTGTATTAATCAAGGTTGCCGCTTTTTCAATCCAATCTCTATCAGGATCAGGATCAGGTTTATAACTTCTCAAAGAATCACAGGGAGTATATCCTTGATACGAAACTTTTTGCAGCTGGGCATTTTTAGTGACATCAATCAAAACCGGACCGGGACGTCCTGATTTTGCAATGTAAAATGCTTTGGCCAGGACTTCCGGAAGCTCACGGGCATCAGTAACCTGATAATTCCATTTAGTTACAGGGCTTGTAATATTCATCACGTCTATTTCCTGAAAAGCATCTGTTCCTAAGAGATGTTCGAAAACCTGCCCTGTGATGCATACAAGGGGAGTATTATCGAGTAAAGCATCTGCAAGCCCAGTTACAAGATTCGTTGCACCGGGACCACTGGTTGCCATGACCACCCCCACTTCTCCGGAAACTCTTGCCAATCCCTGTGCAGCATGTACTGCGGCCTGTTCGTGTCGTACAAGAATATGCTTCAGATTATCCTGATAGTCATACAGAGCATCATAAATAGGAATGATAGCTCCTCCAGGATATCCGAAAATGGTTTTCACTCCTTCCTGAAGAAAAGCTTCAAGAATGATCCGACTGCCACTAAGTTCTTTTTCTCGTGATAAGTTCCAATTCGTCATTATTCTTTTATTTAAGTGGTTCGTCTGTTACACAACCTTCAGCAGCAGATGATACCGTCAGTGCATATTTGTACAACAATCCTTTTTTTACTTTAAGTTCAGGCTTTTGCCATCCCTCTTTTCTTTTTGCGATTTCTTCTTCTGAAACTTTCAGCTGTATGGTATTGCTCACCGCATCAATTTCAATAATATCATTATCCTTCACAAAGGCAATAAGTCCTCCTTCCTGGGCTTCAGGAGTAATATGTCCCACTACAAAACCATGAGTTCCACCACTGAATCTGCCATCTGTAATTAAGGCAACACTGTTTCCTAATCCTACTCCGATCAACGCGCTGGTAGGCTTTAGCATTTCCGGCATTCCCGGAGCCCCTTTAGGTCCTTCATGACGAATCACAATAACATCCCCATGCTGTACCGTACCATCTTCAATACCACGGATCAGATTCTTTTCTCCATCAAAAACCCGTGCTTTTCCTGTAAATCGTTCTCCTTCCTTTCCTGTTATTTTGGCTACACTTCCTTGTTCTGCCAGATTTCCATATAAAATTCTAAGATGACCTGTTTCTTTGACAGGTTCAGACAGGGGTTTGATAATTTTTTGTTGCTTAAAATCAAGATCAGGGACATTTTCCAGGTTTTCTGCTATTGTTTTTCCGGTTACCGTAAGACAGTCACCATGTAGTAATCCTTCCTTCAAGAGATATTTCATGACAGCGGGTGTACCTCCATGCTCATGCAAATCCTGCATCAGGTATTTTCCGCTTGGTTTGAGATCTGCCAAAACAGGTGTACAATCGCTCATCTTTTGAAAATCGTCCTGAGTAACAGATACCCCAACACTTTTAGCCATTGCTATAAAATGCAAAACAGCATTGGTACTTCCACCGAGAATAACGATTAAGCGAAGCGCATTTTCAAAGGCTTTCCGGGTCATGATATCAGAAGGTTTGATATCTTTTTCCAATAATATTTTCAGATATCTTCCTGCTTCCAGGCACTCCTCTTTTTTCTCCTTACTTAAGGCCGGATTGGAAGAAGAATATGGAAGACTCATTCCCAATGCTTCTATTGCAGAAGCCATGGTATTCGCAGTATACATTCCTCCGCATGCTCCTGCTCCCGGACAAGAGTTTTTGACCACACCTTCAAAATCTTCATCACTGATTTCTCCGGCAATTTTTTTTCCTAAAGCTTCAAAAGCTGAAACAATATTCAACGCTTCTCCTTTGTAACATCCCGGAGCTATTGTTCCTCCATACACCATTATTGAAGGCCTGTCTAATCTGCCCATGGCGATAATGGTACCAGGCATATTCTTATCACATCCTGGTAGTGTGATAAGACCATCATAGTACTGGGCTCCACAAATTGCTTCAATACTGTCTGCAATTACATCTCTGCTTACCAGCGAATAGCGCATCCCATCTGTTCCATTGCTCATTCCATCACTCACCCCTATGGTATTAAAAATCAATCCGGCAAGTCCGTGGCTCCAGGTCCCTTTTTTTACCACTTTAGCCAGATCATTCAGATGCATATTGCACGTATTCCCATCATACCCCATACTGGCAATACCCACCTGAGCCTTTTGCATGTCTTCTTCTTTAAAGCCTATTCCGTACAACATTGCTTTTGCAGCGGGTTGCTCTCGATTTTGTGTGAATGTTTTTGAATACTTATTTAACATTTTATCCTGCATTTTTCGTTTTTCTTATCTTTTTAAAAAGATTGTCTTTTTATTTGTCAAATCCCTAGCTAACCGTGTATTTATACTATAATCAAATACTTTTATTCTTCTTTCGGGGTTTCTGAAATTTGTTTCTTGTTTTCTCAGTGAAATATTGAAAGTTTTAGTTTTTCGAAACTCATTCCTGAGTCTTTTTTCTAAATTTTGATTCAAAACTACAGTTTGTCATATTTTCCTTACTTCTTATTTTTCTGAAAACTACAATATTCAACTGTTTAAAAAACAGACACATATGCCTAATAACCAAATGATTACACTTTAAAAATTTACAATGACTAAAATCTTACTAATTTTGAATAAGCCTCTTGTACTTTATGACTTGCTGTATCTTCCCAGTTTTTCGTAAAAGGAACATCATCCAGCGAGTCAAGAGCAACAATTTCTGCTGCTGTACCACAAAAAAAACCAGCATCAGCACCACGCATTTCTTCTGGTGTGAAAAATGTTTCTTTTACGGGAATGTTAAGTTCATTACAGATCTCCATCACCGTTTGTCTGGTAATTCCCGGAAGAATGCTTCCTTTGGCAGGAGTGAATAATGTGCCGTCTTTTTCATAGAAAACATTGGCTCCGGAGCTCTCAGCAACATTTCCATTTTCGTCCAGAACCAGAGCTTCATCATAGCCTTTATCTTTGGCATCCTGACAAGCCAGGATAGAGTTTACGTAATGCCCTCCTACTTTGGCTTCAACCTTAAAAGCCTTAGGATTAGGACGCTGAAATTCTGATGTCATGATCTTCATTTTATCTGCCAGATAACCGTTACTCCATTCCCAGGCTAGCAAAGACAAATAAGATTCTTTTCCTTTTGAAAGGGACATATTGGGAGAGCAGGTAACAAGAGGACGAATGTAAGCATCTGAAAATCCATTTTTTTCTAAAAGTTCATAGGTAAGATCTGTAAGTTGTTCCACTGAATAATCAAACGGAATATGCATCAGCTCTGCCGATCTTTTTAATCTTTCGTAATGCTCTTTCGCTTTAAAAATTTTCGTCCCCTGATCGGTACTGTAGGATTTAATACCTTCAAAAACGGAGTACCCGTAATGAAGAGATTGACCGTAAAGATCGGTTCCGGCCTCTTTTGCTTTCCTGAAATTTCCGTTAAAATAGATGACAGTGTTGTCGTTGTAATACATGTTATAAAGGTTTAAAATTAACAAATGGGAATAAAAAAAGCCCTCTCACACTGTGAGAGGGCTTAATATATGTACAGTCATACACTTTCCTTCTCACAGACGCAAGGGAATAATAATGACGATAATAATTACAGTTAGTAAGTGATACATACTTTATACAATAAAAAATTAAAACAAAAAAGCCGTTTCAAATTGAAACGGCTTGTATATATTATAAATTTAAAATCTATTTTTAAAATGCCGTTTCCCTACTGTTGTTAATGACAACAGCAATAATAGAAATGACAATGATATTTTCCTGATTCGTAAAATTCATGTTGCAAATGTATAAACTTTTTAATTACTCACAAGTTTTTTTAACACTTTTTATTTTTTTTGTAAAAACTGATCCAACGTTTCCTTTGCCTGAGCCACATCATGAACTCTTAAAATTTTGGCTCCCTGTTCCAATACGGTCATGTGAAGCTTCTGGGTTTCTTCATTGATATCCAATGATGATTTCCCCAACGGTTTATAAATAAAAGATTTTCTTGAAATCCCTATCAGTAAAGGAAACTTTGCAAATCCAAGATATTCAACTTCATGGATCATTTTCATCTGACCCTCCACTGTTTTTCCGAAACCAAAACCCGGATCAAGAATAATATCTTTCACTCCTTTTTGTAAAAGTTCTGTTGTTTTTTGAGAAAAATACCTGTTGACCTCTAAGGTGATATCATCAAATTTAATTTTCTCATGCATCGACTCATAAGAAGGATTCACATGCATTAAAATATAGGGAAGACCGGTCTCTGCCGCCGCATTAAACATCTGTGTATCATACTGACCACCAGAAATATCATTAATAATATCTACCCCTTCATTAAAGCCAAACCGTACTGTTTCAGCATAAAATGTATCCAGAGAGATCAACACTTCAGGAAATTCTTTTTTTATCAGGGAAATGATATTTCCAATTCTTTGTATTTCTTCCTGGCTGCTCAAAAACTCTGCATTCGGGCGGGTGGACTGTGGTCCAATATCCAGAATTTCGGCACCTTCACTCAGAAGTTTTTCGGCATGTTTCAATGCCAATTTCTCAGTATTGAATTTCCCTCCATCAGAAAAAGAATCCGGGGTAAGATTGAGGATTCCCATGATTTTGGGAATGTCAAGTTGTACCAAACGACCGTTACAATTGATTGAGTAGGTTTGGGCATTGACGGGCTTAAGATTTGAAGGTTTTGAAAGCATAGGATAACTGATAAATGATGAATAATAGAAGATTTATCCACTACAAAATTAATGATTTGTGTATGGAATAGGAAGATAACTATTAAAAATTATGCACATTTTACTCTGGCTGCATTATCCTCCAACATTCCACCCTCCCCCTCTCAGACCCAAAAACTCTCCCACCTTATCCCCTTACTACCAATTCAAAATCTAAAACAATTCGTATATTTGGAAGATTAAGAAAATTTATGCTAAAAACATCAGTACAGTTCGAGAAAATTATCAGTCAGTGTCGTGATCTTTTCAGTAAAAAGCTACAGGATTACGGTGCAGCGTGGAGGGTCTTACGACCGAGTTCCATTACGGATCAGATTTATATCAAAGTCAATAGAATCCGTACGTTACAGATGACTGATAAAAAGATGGTGGATGAAAGTGAGGAAGATGAATTTATTGCAATCGTCAATTACTCTATCATTGGTCTTATCCAGCTTGAAAAAGGATTTTCCAATGATTTCAACGAAAATAAAGAAGAAATAATAAGTCTGTATGACAAATATGCCCGTGAAGCTCAGGCTTTAATGGAGAGAAAAAATCATGATTATGGTGAGGCATGGAGGGATATGAGAATTTCTTCCATTACAGATCTTATTTACCAGAAAGTATTGAGAACAAAGCAGATTGAAGACAATCAGGGACAAACGATCGTTTCTGAAGGTCTTGATGCCAATTATTTTGACATGCTGAACTATGCAGTTTTCTGCCTGATTAAGTTTTCAGAAAAAGAAAATCAATTCGAACCCAAAACTATTTAATATGATCAAAGGTTTATTACGCTTTATTATTGCTGTCATTTTTATCCTTTCCGGCTTTGTGAAAGCTGTGGATCTGGTGGGATTCTCTTTCAAAATGGAGGAATATTTTTCACCTGCTGTGTTCAACATGCCGTTTTTTGAAAAATTTGCGTTGCTGTTTTCAATTATTGTTGTTGTTCTGGAGCTTTTCCTCGGATTTATGTTGTTGCTTAAATTGAAGCTTAAATTTACCTTGTCAGCATTAATAGCACTTTGCGTTTTCTTTGGATTCCTTACGTTCTATTCTGCTTACTTCAATGTAGTAACGGATTGTGGATGTTTTGGAGATGCTATTAAGTTTACACCGTGGCAAAGTTTCTTTAAGGATGTTGCTCTTCTGGCAGGCCTTATTCTTGTGTTTATCCTGTACAGAAAAGATTTCCGTAAGAAAGATGAATATGGAGTAAACAGAAAAGAGTCTTCTGGTAAGTTTAAATATTACTTATTGGGAGTATTTGCCTTGGTGATGATTTACATTATGGCCCAAGGAATTATGCATGAACCGCTTATCGATTTCCGTGATTATAAAATCGGGACGGATATCAAAGGAGAAAAAGAGAAAATCAACAAAAACCCTTCTGAATACAAGACTTTTTATTCTTTGAAAAATCAGAAAACCAATGAAGTGGTGAAGGTTAATCAGGATGATTACATCAAAGAAACGAAATACTGGTCAGAAGGTTCACCATGGAAAATTGAGGAAGGGAAAAATGAATCTGTTCTGATCAAAGAAGGTTACAAGTCTGAGATCGTAAAATTTAAAATTGAAGATCCTGCAGGCATGGAACTTACCGAAGAAATCATTAAAGCTCCTAAAGCAATTTTGGTTTTCTCTTATCATCCGAAAGAAGTTTCAGCTGATCTACTTCGAAAAGTGGAAGCTAAGGTAAACGCGCAGAAAGGAGCTCTTATCTATGGCGTTTCTACCGATCACAATACTTTTAAAACCATCAAAAATGTCATGATGGATGGGACTGCTATTAAAACGATCGCCAGAAGCAACCCGTTTGTGCTGATCCTGGAAAATGGGAAAATTGTAGACAAACAGCCGGCAAAAGATTATGTCAACTAAGGCATAACCGGCAAACTTAAACACTCAACTATAAATTCAAAAAAACAATGCAAAAATCAAATAAATCAATTGCGGGATACCACTTATTAATGATCTTATCTTCTGTAGACGGAGAGTTTGCTCCTGAAGAAGGAATGCTGGTGCAGCAATATTTGGCAGATGAATTTCCCTTCAGAATGAATCTTGACAATGAGCTTGAAACCCTTGCTCTTTTACAACCTGAAGAATGGAAAGATCATTTTGAATTTCATGCGAGATGTTTCCATGAGGATTCTACGGAGGATGAGCGTGTAAAATTTGCTCAATTTGCAAAATCATTGATCAAAGCGGATCATAAAGTAACTGAAGAGGAGCACACCTTTTATATTCTGTTGAAGAATCTTTGGGGGATCGGGTAATATTTTGCTCGCAGATTTTGCAGATGACGCAGATTCATCGGTGAAAAAATAAAAGTAAATAAATCAATATAATAAATCGTATGAGAAGAAAAATAGTTGCAGGCAACTGGAAAATGAACAAAAATGTAATTGATGCTCAACAATTGATGATTCAGTTACTAAGCTATAAAAATAATAATGCAACAAACTGCGAGGTTTGGATTGCCCCCCCTTCATTATACCTGATGATGGCAAAAGACATCTTTGAGAAGGATGAGATTGGAGTATTCTCTCAGGATATGAGTGAGCATGAAAGTGGCGCTTATACAGGAGAAATTTCTGCTGACATGCTAGAGTCTATTGATGCTACCGGTTCATTAATCGGACACTCTGAAAGAAGACAGTATCACGGTGAAACAGATTCTCACTGTAACAGAAAAGTAAAATTGGCTTTAGATAAAGGTCTTACTCCTATCTATTGTAACGGAGAAACTCTTGAGCAAAGAAAGGCAGGGCAACATCTTGAAGTGGTAAAAAAACAGACTGAAGTCGCTCTTTTCACTCTTTCTGCTGATGAGATCAAAAAGGTAGTGATCGCTTACGAACCTGTATGGGCTATCGGAACAGGAGAAACAGCAACACCAGAGCAGGCTCAGGAAATTCATGCTCATATCAGAAGTATCATTGCTGCGAAATACGGACAGGAAGTTGCAGACGAGGTTTCTATCCTTTACGGAGGTTCTGTGAAACCGGATAATGCTAAAGAAATTTTCTCTCAGCCTGATATTGACGGTGGTCTGATTGGAGGAGCAGCTTTAAAACTTGAAGACTTCTCTAAAATTATTGAGGGTTTCAATTAATATTGAAAAGAACAATACGCATAGGTTTGTCATTCTGACGAAGGAAGAATCTCAGCATGGCTATTCAAAAAACATACGGTTTGATTCCTATGGCAATCAAAGATTGACAAAACTATGAAAATATAGTCCTGGAAGTAATCTTTCAGGACTTTTTTATAGGTTTTGGCTCCTATGGAAAAATCGTGATTATCTTTTAAATGGGTAGTATCCAAAGATATTATAATGGAAAGAATCGGTTGCCTTCCTTATTCGTAGTATAGAATTCATATTATTTTTTCATTAACCATTTGATGATCCAAAAGAAAGGTATATTTTTGCAGTTGAAAACATAAATCATAGTTAATGATGCCATTGTTTTTACCATAAAAACTAATTTTGAAAACCAACTAACCATGAAAATCAAGAAACTACACCCTATTTCATTTTATTACTTCATCAATATCAATTGTTTCAAACAATTTAAATAAGTCTTCATTTTTTCAAGTCTTAGACAATATTTCAATAATACAACTTGTACGATTGTTTCTTAAAATCCCCAACAATAACCTTCATGGTACTAAGAAAGTTTGAGATTTTATGATTGATCAGCAATACTTGATTGTCAAAAATACATATCATTAACTTCATATATTAAACACTGATTTTTTGTATGAATTAATTTGATTTTGAAACATTTTCATTGTATGGAGTTCAGCAACCATTCAAACGAAGCGAAACCGAAAAGCTAAACGAGTAGGAAAATATTATAAAACTTATATATGAAAAAACAATTATACTTTCTATTTATCTTCATGATAATAAATAGTTTCTCTTATGGACAATGTTTTAAGGAAATCAGTGCTGGGAATGACTATTCATTGGCAATAAAAAGTGATGGAACATTATGGGCATGGGGATTCAATAGTCTTGGGACATTGGGGGATGGAACTACAACAAGCAGATCGATTCCAGTTCAAGTAGGAACGGCCAGTGATTGGAAAACCATCTGTGCAGGCTCCAGCTATTCAGCAGCAATCAAAACAGATGGAAGCCTTTGGATGTGGGGATTTAATTCTTCCGGGCAATTGGGGGATGGAACCACCATTTCCAAGCTAGCTCCAACACAGATAGGGACATCAACGAACTGGAAAAGCATAAGCACCGGAAATAGTACTTCATTTGCAATCAAAACAGATGGAACACTGTGGGCGTGGGGAAGTAATTATGATGGGACACTGGGAGATGGTACAACAATCCAGAGAAATACACCAACACAAATTGGCACTGCAACGAATTGGAAGAGCATCAGTGTTGGATATAGTCATACACTGGCAATCAAAACAGATGGAACACTATGGGCATGGGGAAGCAATGGGTCTGGGCAAGTAGGCAATGGGTCAACAACAACCAAAACCATCCCGATACAGATAGGAACAGCTACTAATTGGAAAAGCATTGATGCCGGCAATTATTATTCTGTAGCCATAAAAGAAAATGGAACCCTATGGACATGGGGAACCAACTCCTATGGACAACTCGGAGATGGAACACTTGCCGACCAGCATGCTCCAATACAAATTGGAACAGGAAACAATTGGCAAGCCATATCAGCTGGTGGCCGTTCTGTTTTTGCCATAAAAACTGATAAAACATTATGGGCATGGGGTGAAAATGGTTTCGGTCAATTAGGTAATGGTACAATGTATACGAGCGTTCTTGTACCAACACAAAATGGAACGGAAACTAATTGGCTAGATATATCATCCGGTTCGAAACATACTTTCGTTATAAAAACAGATGGAACATCTTGGCTATGTGGAAGCAATGGTAGTGGACAAGTAGGAGATGGTACTACGACCAATAGAAGTACTCTTATTTCTCTGGCTTGCCCTACAGTCAACTTAGCTGTTGATGAGATTCCAACAGTATTCGGTAATTTAAAAATTCATCCAAATCCAGTACATGATGACCTTCATATTTCATTTGACCAAAAAGTCTTAACGGTTACGGTTTACAATATGGCGGGACAGCGAGTACTTACTAAAGTAATCAACGATAATAAAGGAACAGTTGACGTTTCTTCATTACCACCTGGAACATATCTGGTTAAAATAAATTCCGTTAACGATATTGTAAAAACGGTAAAAGTAATCAAAAGATAGGCATCGAGAAAAACTTCTAAGGCAAAAGATGCATTCAATAAAAAACGGCGGAATCTTCGATTCCGCCGTTTTCTTTAAAAAAATCTAATTACTGAATATCGACTACGTACATAGTTCCTTTATCTACTTTACCTGTTTTAGGTAAAATTTTCGCTTTTGGGTTTCCATTTCCGTCATCTACCACTCCAAAGTCATCATCATTGAAAACAGCCAGTTTATTATTCCCTAAATAAACAATTCCCTCAAACTTATCATGTTCATAACCCAGTTTCGCGACAAGATCTACGGCTAAAGTTTTAGAAACTGCCTTTATTCCTGCTGTGCCTAATTCATCCCAGGTACACTCTTCCAGAGCCTTACCATTGACTTTCATTCCATCGACTGCATTCATGTCAGATCCGGTAACCTCTGTCGCCCCGCTTATGTTGATTCTGTATACTTTTTTGATTCCTCCTTGTGATCCGAAGTTTCCGTCTCTCTCAATCACTAAGAATTCAGTATTACTTAATGCAGTGATATCACAAACAGAATCAGAAGCACCTCCATCCTGTTTATATAAAAACTGTTTGGTTTGGCCTGTCATAATATCAAAAGTTACAATTCGTGTTAAAGTTGTATTTTTTGCAGCTGCCTTAGTCGGAACATACATCATAGACTGGATTGTCCCTACTAATGTTCTTCCATCCGGAGTAAGACAAAGTCCTTCCATTCCTCTATTTGCTCTTCTTTTAGCCAATACTGCAGGAAGTTTTCTTGTACCTGTATTAACACCAACCGGACTTATTCTTTCCATTTCTACTCCTTCTGCACTATAATGTACGATGTGGGGACCATATTCATCGGAAACCCAGAACGTACCATCCGGAGCAGCAACGATACTTTCACTGTCCAAACCGTATTTATCGGTTCCTAAAACATTTCCTGATGCGTCATAAGGTACTTCACCCGTACTTCCCATTCCTGCAGGGTTTGGAAGTCCTGTGATCGGTTGTCCGGATGGGTTTTTAAGCTTGATATACTTGATCACTTCAACCTTTCCTTCCGCATTAATCTTAAAATGCATGATGGTTGGGGTAAAATTGGGGGTCAGAAATTTTTTTCCGTTTAAATAATCTGTATTGGGTCCTCTATCAGTAATCACATAGAACTCTCCTTTTCTGGAAGGATGAGCCGCTGCTCCTGAGCCAAATCCACCGTTGATCACGTCTACTCCATTGATTGTAGCCATCGTGGAAAATGCAAATTCCTGAGGAAGTTTTGAATAATTAATATCCTGGTTATTTGAGTTATCATCATCTTTACTACACGATATCGCTACCGTTACTATCAATGCTGATACAAATAGTTTTTTCATATTACTTTTTATGGCGCGAAAATATAAATTGATTATAAACTGATCTTGAATACAATGATAATTATATTTTAACAATATAATATCCAAAAATGAATTCTAGATAAACAATAAAAAGTCAAAGTTACCATCATTAATCAATCTATATTTCGCAATATAAGACTAATCAATCAACTCTGCATCTATTCCTAAAGTGGTATAAAAAGAGGAAAACATAAAATAATTCACAAAACAGTTCCGGGATTTATATGATATATTTGCAGCGTTTTTAGGTTGAACCATCGTTCATTAATAGGGAATCAAGTGAAGATATTATTCAATTCTTGAGCTGTACCCGCAACTGTAAGCTATTTCTTCTATAGTTTTTTATGCCACTGGAATGACAATCCGGGAAGGCAGCTATAGAAAGTGAGCCAGGAGACCTGCCTTCAACACACATTTAATTTCAGGATATAGCATAATGCTTTTCTGGTATAAGTTTCGGGAATAAAACTTTAATTTAATAATATTATGAGAAAAATCTATCTTTTTTTCTTACTGCTTTGTATGCAGTTTTTATGGGCTCAATTTACTGAAAATGACATCAGGTTTTGGATAGGAACAGGTTCGAAAAAAGCTTATTTCATTGCAGATTTCAATGACAACAATACTCCAAAATCTTATGCATGGGGCTATCGTTTTGATTCGAATGATTTGACGGTAGAAGATATGATGAATGACATTGTTGCGGCAGAACCTAAAATGAGCATCGACATTGCCACCGGATTTCTTTACAGCTTTACCTATAACCATCATACTCCAGGCACCGATGACTACTGGATAAGCTGGTCCGGGTCCAATGCCGGAAATATGACATGGAATAATGGTGTAGGATATACTTCTCTGGAGGACGGAAAATGGTATGGTCTTACCTATGGTACCGATGACATCAGTATCAATACTCCGCCATCAACTCCTGTTGCTGCCTATAGCTCACAATGGTACCAACCATCACAGATTACTAACTGGATTGGAACCGGAAACAATAAAAGTCTTGTGGTCATTGATTTTGGGACCGATCAGACTAATACTACAGACTCCTTCGTTTTTGGAATTCAATACGACGGTACTATATCGGCTGAACAGGCGCTACAATTGATCCAAAATCAGGCATCTTATTTTAATGTTGCTTCAGGAAATAATCAGATTTCTTCAATCACGCTGAATAATCTTACGGGATATACTTCCGGATCCAACAGCTGGAAATTGTATAAAGGAAAAGATCTCTCCAGCTGGCAAAAAAAAGCTGATCTTTCACAGATTCAATTAGAAAATAATGAATGGCTCGGTGTAAGCTTTGGAGAAAGAAGACCATCTATTCCTACGGAAGCTACCAATTTGACACTTGGAACAACTACTTCAACTCAAAAAGTATTCAGTATTCATCCCAATCCGGTAAGTGATTTTATTCATATTGAAACTACTGAGAATATCAAAGAAATAAATATTTATTCTGTTACCGGACAAAAGACAATAACTTCTCATGTCACAAGGATTAATCTCCAGTCTTTAAATTCAGGGGTTTATTTTGTTGAGATCAAGGCGAAGAGTGGCTCGACGACACATAAAATTGTGAAGAAATAAATAACTACCCCGTCAATCATCACATCTCCAATTTGATGAATGTAATAATAGGATAAGAATAATTAATAAGGGTAGGAAATATTATTCAACAAAAAAACGCACCGGGTTGGTGCGTTTTTTTGTTGATGTGACCATCAATTATTTTTTCTCTGTAGATCTTTGTAAAACCTCGTCTACCATTCCGTAGCCTTTAGCTTCTTCAGAGGTCATCCAGTAATCTCTGTCAGAAGATTTTTCAACCCACTCATATGTTTGTCCTGAATGGTGACCAATAATTTCATACAGCTCCTGCTTTAATTTCAACATCTCTCTTAAGTTGATTTCCATATCAGAAGCAACACCTTGTGCACCTCCTGAAGGTTGGTGAATCATTACTCTGGAGTGTTTAAGCGCTGAACGTTTTCCTTTTTCACCTGCAACCAATAGAACAGCTCCCATGGAAGCAGCCATACCTGTACAGATTGTCGCAACATCCGGCTTAATGATCTGCATTGTGTCATAAATTCCAAGACCTGCATATACACTACCACCCGGAGAATTGATATAAATCTGGATATCTTTAGAAGGATCTGCACTTTCTAAGAATAAAAGCTGTGCCGTAACGATATTAGCTACCTGATCATCAATACCTGTGCCCAGGAAGATAATCCTGTCCATCATCAAACGGGAGAATACGTCCATCTGAGCAACGTTTAATCTTCTCTCTTCCATAATGTACGGGGTAAGATTCGTTGGGCCATACATTCCCATATACTGATCGGTAACCAAACCGTTGTTTCCTAAATGTTTTACAGAGAAATCTCTGAAGTCCTTTTTAATGTCCATATTTCTATTATGTATTATTTTAACAATATTTTCAAGGTTTAAATTACAATATTTATTCCTAAAATTTTATAGGACTTTTTGTCACAGTATTCTCAAAATTGTATTGATACTATCTTTTCCTGTCCACATAAATTCCTTTAATAGGAGAATATTCGATGATATTACTTAATCGGATGGAAGCCTGTTTTAATAAAGTAATCTTTTTAATCAGCTCATAATACTTTCCTTCGTCAGTATTGCTATGTTGATCAAGTTCTTTTGCTGTTTCTTTGATCAGATAATCAATATACCTGTATTTATGAAGTAAAACATCTCCTTTAATCTGGTCCGCTACTTTATCTCCGTAATTGGGAGGATAAATATTTCTGGAAGCCCAGTTTTCAAGTTCATCCAACGGAATCAGTGCATCCACAACCTTTGTAGTAATTTCTTCATCCATAAAAGATACAAAAAAGTTTCCACTCCTCAGCTCTTCCTTCTGAATACCTTCCCTTACCTGATTGATAATGATCTCATTCCCTTTCACTAAAAATGTATACTGTTCTTCTTCAAAATGATGAAGAATTTCTTCAATAACCGTAATCTGATATTCTTCATTATTTTCTGTACTTCGCTTCAGAACAATATCTCCAAACGCCAGCATATGCTCAACAAGTTTATTCTCCATAAACAGCACTTCAAATAAGAACGGATCTTCTTTTTCCTGATCCAGAGGAACCATCTCCATTTTCGGAGCTTCCTTTTCTTTTTGCTGCTGCTGGACATGATGCGTCTGATTCTGAGTAATCTGCTTTTGAACATCCAGTTCATTGAAAAGACTCTGTTCGGAAAGTCCGAATTTATTGGAAACTTCCTTCAGATAAACTTCCCTTTTCAGGGCGTTCTGTACAAAGGAAACAGATTTTACGATATCACGAATGGCTTCCGCCTTTTTAATAGGATCATTTCCGATATCTCTCAGCAGGATTTCGGCCTTAAAATCAATGAAATCCATCGCTTCATTTTCGATGTATTTCTCAACATACTCCTGAGGATGTTTTCTGGCAAAGGAATCCGGGTCATCCCCATCAGGGAAAAGCAGAACACGAATATTCATTCCCTCTGTAAGCAACATGTCAATACTTCGGAAGCTTGCTTTGATCCCTGCGTTATCCCCATCGAAAAGAATCGTTACGTTTTCCGTAAGCCTTTTGATAAGCTTTATCTGCTCTGTGGTCAGAGAGGTTCCTGAACTTGCTACGACATTCTCAATACCGGACATATGAAGCGAAATCACATCCATGTATCCTTCCACCAAAAGGCATGCATTTTTCCTTGAAATAGACTGCTTACTCTGGTTTAACCCATAAAGGACATTTGATTTATGGTAAATCTCAGTTTCCGGTGAGTTGAGATATTTGGCCGTTTTGACGTTACTCTTAAGAATTCTGGCACCAAAACCTAAAACCCTTCCGGAAAAACTATGGATTGGAAAAATAACTCTTTCACGAAAACGGTCAACGCCTGCGGGAGTATTTTCCGGGAAAATGGAAAGTCCGGATTTTTCAAGAATCTCTTTACTATATCCTTTTTCCATCGCATACGCCGTAAAAGCATTTTTCTTCTCCGGAGAATATCCCAACTGGAATTTTTTGATGATATCATCTTTAAGCTCTCTTTCTTTAAAATAAGACAGCCCTATACTTCTTCCATCTTCTGCATCCCAAAGAATTTCCTGAAAGTAGTCATTGGCAATTTCGTGAATTTTATACAACAGATCTTTCTCCGTCTGTGCATTTTTTGCTTCTTCAGAAATCTCACGCTGATCTTCTTCAATTTCAATTCCATATTTTTTGGCAGCATGACGAAGGGCCTCAGGATAGGTAAAATTCTCAATTTCCATCAGGAAGGAAATGGCAGTACCTCCTTTCCCGGTAGAGAAATCTTTCCAAATCTGCTTGCTTGGAGAAACAACAAAACTTGGAGACTTTTCTTCATGAAAAGGGCTGAGTCCTTTAAAGTTAGACCCTGCTCTCTTCAACTGCACATATTCACCCACAATCTCTTCTACCCTGATTGTTGAGAATATCTTATCTATGGTCTGCTTAGAAATCATGTTGCAAAAATACACATTAAAAAAAACACATCAAATATATAAGTCCAGTTATATGTTTGATATGTTTTATGAGTATTTTTGCAAACAAATTAGCCTATGCAATTTACAATACATACCATAGAAGACTGGCAGAAAGTTGTTGACATTATCATTCCTGAATTACAACATAACATCCTTTTATTAAAAGGTAATCTGGGAGCCGGAAAAACTACTTTCACTCAGTTTTTACTCAAAAATCTGGGGAGTGAAGATGAAGTGAACTCCCCTACTTATTCCATTGTTAATGAATACAACACCTCAAAAGGAAAAGTATATCATTTCGATTTGTATCGCTTAAAAAACATTGAAGAAGTCTATGATATTGGTATTGAAGAATATCTCGACAATTCGTTTCTTTGTATCATTGAGTGGCCTGAAGTGTATGAAGAAGAACTTTACGGCCTCAACTACCACACAATGAGTATTGTGAACACCGGCGAAAGCAGAGACATCACATTCGATTAAATATTATGTATCTTTGCTTATTATTTCAACGTAAAATAACAATCTGTAAGACATAATTTAAGGATGAGTACAAACATTTTTACTCCTTTCACAGAAGAAGAATTGATGCCGAAAGAAGAAAAATTGGAGGTGATAAAGAAAGGGAAACAATTCAGTATTGGAATACCTAAAGAAACCTGTCTTAACGAAAGGAGAACCTGCATTACTCCTGACGCAGTACAGGTGCTGGTAGAGCACGGCCATGAAATTATCATAGAATCAGGTGCCGGTCAGGGTTCTTTTTTTACAGATTTACAATATTCTGAATCTGGAGCAAAGATCACCAAAGATCCCAAAGAAGCCTTCGGACAGGATCTTATTCTGAAAGTCAACCCTCCTACAGAAGAGGAAATTGACTATATGAAGCCCAACACGTATCTGGTTTCTGCTCTTCAGATCAACCTTAGAGATAAGGAATATTTCTTAAAACTTGCAGAGAAAAAAATAAATGCCATCGCTTTTGAATTTATCGTTGATGAATACAAACAATTGGCTTTGGTACGACTTATTGGAGAAATTGCAGGAACCGTTTCTATTTTATATGCTTCAGAGCTTTTAGCCTTATCCAATGGATTAATGCTGGGAGGTATTACCGGGGTAAGACCTGCAGAGGTAGTTATTCTGGGAGCAGGAATTGTAGGTGAATTTGCTACAAAAGCCGCCATAGGACTGGGGGCCAGTATAAAAGTTTTTGACAATTCATTGTCAAAATTGAGAAGACTTCATACAATGGTTGACAGCCGTGTACCAACTTCAATTATTGATCCTAAAGAGCTCAGCAAAAGTTTAAGACGTGCTGACGTTGTGATAGGAGCTCTTCCCAGATTAAATATGACCCCTATCGTCACTGAAGATATGGTGATGAAAATGAAAAAAGGAAGCGTTATTATCGATATTACCATAGACAACGGTAAAGTTATTGAAACGTCTGAACTGACCACAATGGAAGATCCTTATGTTATTAAACACGGCGTAATCCACTGTGGACTTCCCAACCTTACCTCAAGAATGCCAAGGACAACGACCAAGGCTATTTCGAATTTCTTCCTTTCCTATATTTTAAATTATGATGAAGAAGGCGGTTTTGAAAACATGCTGATCCGCAAAAACGAAATGAAGCAGAGTTTATATATGTATAAAGGAAGACATACTAAAAAGATCATCTGTGACCGTTTCGGACTTACTTATCACGATATCAATCTTTTAATTTTCTAATGAAAAAGCTTAAATTTTATGCAATAGGCTTCGTTCCGGGGCTTTTACTTGTATTTTTTATATTAAACAAAAAGGGCGCAAGCTGCAGCGGATATTTACCCAATAGCCGTGTGATTGCCGAAACCCTTTCCAAAGAGTTCAAATATTCCGAAGAAGCTAAAGCCGCAATGATCACTTACAAGATTGATGAAAAATTTGTAAAAGATAGCATCATTACCGGCGGAAAAGTAGATTTTGACCGTAGTCACGCCCAAAAAAAGCCTTGTCCGGATTATACAATCACTTATCCTGAAAAAAATCCTGGCTACGAGATCTCCTTTGAAAAATGCGAAGAAACGGTCACTGTAAACGGATTGAAAAAACTTAAATAGTCTTATCTCTAGTATCACATGGAAGGCAATTACTACATGATTCATGATTACCTGATATTCATCGGAGTTTTTGCCATTTTCTTTTTTCTGACTACCAGTATTTATCTTTTCAGTGAACACCAGAAGCTGAAAAAGAAGAATGCCAAGTTATCAGAAAGCAATAAAATTATTGAACAGCGTCTGAATGAAGTACGCCTGGAGCATATTGGCACCAAGCTGAATCCTCATTTATTTAAAAATATACTCAATTCCGTACAGTCTCATGCCTACCAGACCTATATGTCATTGGATAAACTGGCAAACGTTCTGGATTATATTTTATATGAAAGCAATAATAAGTATGTAAGTCCAAAAGAGGAACTTAATTTTGCTTTAAACCTTATTGAAATCAACAAAATCAAAATCAACCCTCTTTTTGATTTCAGAATTAAATCGAGGATTAACAAATCAGATTCATTGTATGAAGAAAAGGTTTTTGCCCCGTTAATCTCTGTTGATCTTATTGAAAATGCTTTCAAACACACCGATTTTCTGGCAGAAGATTCTTTTATTTCTATTTATCTAGAGCTTGAAAATGGGATTTTCACCATGAAAGTAAGCAATAAAGCTTCATTAAAGAATGTTCTTGAGAAGGAAAAGAGTGGCTTTGGCAGTCAGTCTTTAGATCAAAGGCTTAAAATGATCTACAGTACTTATTACCATCTGGAAAGAAGTACAAAAAACGGTATTTTCACCGCAGAATTAAAAATTAATTTAGGCGAATTCTATGATAAAATGCGTTATTCTGGATGATGAATTGCTAGCCATCAGCTACTTAAAACTTTTATGCGAACAGATTGATGATGTAGAAGTAGTTAAAGCATTCAATGATCCTAAAATATTTCTGAACGAAATTCATAAACTTGATTGTAATCTCTGTATTCTGGATATTGAAATGCCCGGCATGACAGGTCTTCAGGTTGCTGAGCTTATTTCCGGTTCAAAAAAGATTATTTTTACCACGGCCTACAAAGAATATGCAGCAGAGGCTTTCGACCTTAATGTGGTGGATTATGTGAGAAAACCTATCAAAAAAGAACGTTTGATTCAGGCATTTGATAAGGCAAAAGAACAAGTTGAAGTTCATCAGAAAAAAGCTTTTATCGAGTGGAATACCAATATTGGAAAGACAATTATTCTAACCGAACAAATAGTATACATCAAAACATCAGAAATTGACAGCCGGGATAAGGACATCACCCTAAACGACGGAACAACAATTGTTTTGAAAAACCTCAACTTCAAAAATCTTCTGGAAATGCTTCCGGCTAAAGATTTTGCTCAGGTCAATAAAAAAGAAATTATCGCCCTGTCTTCTATCAAAGTCTTTACCACAAATGAAATTATTACAACTATCAATACTGAAGGAGAGCATTTCCTTAAGCTACAAATTGGTGATACCTACAAGAACTCTCTGATGGAATTGTTTGGAAAATAAAGAAAATAAACTTTTCAAACATTTCCCGTTTCATTACAGAAAATTTCTGCTTTATTACATACCATCTATTTAAAACATCCTATCGATGTACTTTTGCTGCGAATTAATTGATTTCATAATGAAAAACCTTATGTATGCAGCTGGAATTCTCGTATCCGGTCTCTGCTTTTCGCAGGAAACTTCTTCTAAAGTTAAAGCTTCTTTTTTTGATGGAATTGCAGTAGCCGGATATGTAGATGATGGTGCCTTCATCAACTTCACAGGACCGAATGTAAGTCTTGTCCACAAAAAGGTTAAATTCATTATGGGAATGCTTCCCTCATTAAGAATAAAAGAAGATCACTCATCAGGAACCAGGAATAGCTTTATAACCCCTACTTTGGGAGCCGGTCTTACAACAGTTTACAAAAGGATTGCCTTGCAGGTTCCGGTCTACTACAATCCCAAAACCGCAGATCAGGATGGTAAATGGAAAATAGGAATTGGTTTGGGATATTCTTTCAGGTAGATTTTATTACATTTTTTAGAACATTCATTACATTTTAAAAACAAAGGTATTTTAATATAAGTTTATTCTTATCAACTTTGCATCAAAATATAGGAGTTATGAATTTGGGGAAATACAAAAATATTATTTTTTACATCTGTACCATCGCATTTTTTTCATGTCTGATGTACTGGTTTTTTGTTGAAGGAAAAACACTGGAAGTTGGGGAAAATATTCCACTACCCAAAACTACAGGTTCTAATATGTGGGAAAATTTTACAGACTCCTTTCTTACCAACCTTCATCATCCGCTGGCACTTCTTCTGGCGCAAATTGTCACCATTATTCTTGTGGCTAAATTATTCGGATGGATTTGCATCAAACTAAAACAACCTTCTGTAATCGGTGAAATGATTGCCGGTATTGTACTTGGGCCATCTCTGTTCGGATTATATTTCCCGGAACTTTCTGCTTTCATCTTCCCAAAAGAATCGTTAGGAAACCTGCAGTTTCTGAGCCAAATAGGTCTGATTCTCTTCATGTATATCGTAGGAATGGAACTTGATCTGAGTGTACTGAGAAAAAAAGCTCACGACGCTGTAGTCATCAGCCATGCAAGTATCATTTTTCCTTTCGCATTGGGTGTTGGTCTATCTTATTTTATTTATCAGGAGTTTGCACCCGAAGGAATTCAGTTTAGCTCATTTGCTTTATTTATTGCCATTGCCATGAGTATTACTGCATTTCCCGTTCTGGCAAGAATTGTTCAGGAGCGAAACCTGCACAAAACAAAAATAGGAACGGTAGTTATCACCTGTGCCGCTGCCGACGATATTACAGCATGGTGTATTCTAGCGGCTGTTATTGCTGTTGTAAAAGCAGGATCTTTTTCAGGATCGGTATTCGTTATTCTCATGGCGATCTTATATGTTTTCATTATGATCAAAGCGGTAAGGCCATTTCTGAATAGAATTGCCGAATCACAAAAAGGAAAAGGTTTCATCAGCAAAGCACTGGTGGCCATATTTTTCCTTGTGCTGATCATTTCTTCATATGCAACGGAAGTTATTGGTATCCATGCGCTTTTTGGAGCATTTATGGCTGGAGCCATCATGCCTGAAAATGTAAAATTCAGAAATCTTTTTATTGAAAAAGTAGAAGATGTCGCTTTAGTTTTATTACTTCCCCTTTTCTTCGTATTCACAGGTTTAAGAACTCAGATCGGGTTATTGAATGATATTCACCTTTGGAAAATAGGCGGTTTGATTATCCTTACAGCCGTAACAGGAAAATTTGTAGGAAGTGCTCTTACGGCAAGGTTTCTGAAGATAAGCTGGAAAGACAGTCTCACGATTGGAGCTTTAATGAATACAAGGGGACTTACAGAACTTATCGTACTGAATATCGGTTATGACCTGGGAGTTTTAGGCCCTGAATTGTTTGCAATGCTAGTGATCATGGCTTTATTCACTACTTTTATGACTGGTCCTTGTCTTGACCTGATCAATTATCTTTTCAAAGGAAAGAAGTCGATGATTGAAGAAGAGCAGGAAGATGATAATGATGCTAAATACAGAGTTTTATTATCTTTTGAAACAGCAAAAGCAGGCAGCAAGCTTTTAAGACTCGCCGATAATTTTACCCACAAAATGAATGGGAATAAAAGCGTAACAGCCATGAACATTGCTCCGGTTGACGAACTTCACGCCTTTGATATCGAAAATTTTGAAAAAGAACAGTTCAAACATGTTATTGAAACATCTCATGAACTTAAATTGGAAGTCACTACGCTGTTCAAAGCCTCTACGGATGTAGAAAGTGACCTGACCAATATTACCAACAAAGGAAACTATGACCTTCTTCTCATCATGCTTGGAAAATCAATGTATGAAGGAAGTTTATTAGGAAGGCTTTTAGGATTCACCACAAAAATCATCAACCCTGAAAAATTATTAAATACCGTCAAAGGAAAAGGGAATATTTTCAACAACTCCCCTTTCGATGATCTTACGCTTCAGGTATTGGATAAAGCAACCATTCCTGTCGGAATTCTGGTTGATAAAGAATTTAATGGGGCTGATAAAATATTTGTTCCGATCTTCAACCTTAGTGATTTTTATTTGCTTGAATATGCTAAAAGATTAATCAACAACAATAATTCGCAGGTTATTATCCTCGATGCAGCAGGTCAGATTCGTAACAATATCGAAGTAAAGGAACTGATCAGAAGTATTGAACAGGTAGCACCCAATCATATCACCTTATATAACGAAAAGAAAATAGAGAAGGAGTTCCTGAACTCACAGGACCTGATGCTGATCAGTAGCAAAAGCTGGAAAAACCTGATTGATACCAAAAGCCTTTGGTTATCTGACATCCCTTCTACATTGATTATTTCAAACCCATAAACAGTTCCGATGAGTCTTTTACTTTGAATAGTTTTTTGATAATCCCAATTATAAATTAACTGATAAGTAATAAAGCCCCTATCAAGTCGACAGTATTTCATTAATGAATGCTGTCGATTTTTATTGTAAAGCCAGGTGTTTTACTTTCAATTATCAATAAAAACATATAATCGGAAACCAACAACAAAAAACGCATTAACCACTAATAAACAACACATTACAATCTATTTGCGTGAAAAAAAATTATAAAACAGATAAAAAAACATTTTTTTTATTGTATTTGTTATATAAGTTTAAAAATTTTATTATATATTTAAAAAAACTTAATAACCATAATGATTACTATATCCAAAAAGAATTTTGAGGGTAAGCATTGGGACTATTTTATTCTTATATGTCGGGTTTTGCTTGCATGGCAATTCTTGTCATTTGGATATGCTAAATTCTTCGATAACGGACAATTTGGTATTTCTCCTGAAGAATTAAATAAGCCCATCAAAGAACTCAGCCTTTTCAAGGTGATGTGGTATTTGTTTGACCACAATCCGTTCAAAATGATCATCGGAATTTGTCAGGTATTATGCGGAGCACTTCTCCTCTATAAAAGGACTGTTATTATAGGAGCTCTTTTTTTCCTGCCAATTGCCTTCAATATTCTGATCATGGACATTACTTTTATGGATTCTTCTATGGTTAATGGTTTTGCATCAAGACTTGGCTATTACATCATTCTCGATCTGCTTATCCTTTTTTATTATAAAGACAGAATGCTTATTGTTTTTAAAGCCACAACGGGCAATATGAATAACAAGTTCAGACATTCTCTCGGCATGTATCTGGTATCTCCGGTACTGGCAGTTCTTTTAAGTTTAATGCCATTAATTCCTGTCGTTCTGTTTTATCTTGTAGCAGAACCGGATGAGATGATGCACGCTCTCGGCAATGCCTGGCAAGGGCTCACTAAAGCAACTCAACATTTTTTAAAATAAAATTACTATGAAAAATTCAAACAAAAAACTGACCATCTCAAAAAAGAATGTACAAAACTTAAGTAAAAACAACCTTTTAGAAATAAAAGGAGGTAAAGCTATCGACATTGATGACAATGTAGGATTGTTTACTGCAGGATGTTCAGACGGTTGTATGTCCAGATTTATGCACACTCACCTGCTAAACTGTTCAAAAGCAAACTGTACTGCAGATTGTGGTAACTGCTAATTAAACAATTGATCTCTTTTGTCATCTCCAACTTAAAAAATATGATGTCTTCAAAGCAATACACTCCATTTCATTACACAATATTGAGAACTCCGGTTCTGTCACCCGATGACTTAAACAGCTTTTATGCAACATCGGATGTTATTGAAAATATTTCCTGTAATCAAACAGTAATGGATGCTATTAAGCTGTCGTCATTAAATTTTTACCATGAGGTGACAAAAGAGTTTTCAAAAAAAAATGCTGAGCAAAAAGAAAAACTTGAAATTTCATTATACAAATATCTTTCACGATATACGACAAGACCCACACCTTTTGGCTTATTTTCAGGTTTAGGTACCATCAGAAATTCATCTGAAAATTCTGAAAAAAAAATAGCGTGGACTCATTCATACCCTGTACTGAGGTTTGATTCGGAATACCTATATAAAACAGTGAATTCACTGGAAAAACATGATACTTATCTTACCAATAATACGGTGTATGAAATTTTTGATGAATACAAATTTCTTCAGTGCTATACTGGAATTATCGGCAGAGATTACCGTTTAATAACCATCGAAAAAGATGAATCTATAGGTTCTATCATTACTTACTGTCAACAGGAAAGAACTGCTAAAGAAATCATCCATTATATTCAAACTGAAAATGATGTTACAGAGGAGGAGGCTGAGGAATTTTTCCATGAACTTAAGAACGAGCAAATTCTCAATCCATCTCTTTCTTATTCGGGGAGTGAAACACAACATATCGTCAATATCCTTGATAAAAAGATTGAGAGTCCAGAGTTTCATCAGCTGAAAAAGTATATAAACCTTTGTAATAGCGAAAAAAAAAATCCGGAAATTCTTTCACTTCCAGATCAAAAAAAGGTTCCTGTACACATAGATTTGTTTTTTGAAACGTCAGACACTATGTCTAAAAGGTTTCTGGACGACATTCAGAAAAGCGACTCTATTTTTGAAAGGTTCAGTACACTGGAAAATCAAACGCCATACAGAATCGTCAGTTTTAAGAAGAGTTTCACTAAAAAGTATGACCAGCAGGAAATAAATCTGCTACAGGCTTTAGATATTGAGTTCGGTGTAGGATATGGAAAATTTGCCAACTCAGAAAATGTGGATGCAGGCAATCTGATTCTCGCCTGGCCTAAAGAAAATATCCGTGAAGATAATATTACCCTTACTCAAAAAGAGGTTCAGTACTCTTCCCCGATTATAAACTGTCTTAAAAGTAAAAAAACAAGCATTGATCTCAATGAACTGGGAAAGAATCAGGAAAGCTTTCTCCCGGAAAAGATTAATGAGTTTTTTCCTTTCAAATCTTATAAAGCATCTATATTTTTAGACAAAAAAACGGGTAATCCTGTTTATTTTATTGATTATATTTCATTCAATTCTCCAAGAAAAATTCTGGGTCGCTTTTCTGATCATAAAGACATTGCCTATACACTAAATGAAATTCATGACCAGGAAAAAAAATACTATGACGAAGAGACCATCATTGCCGAAATCGTACATCTTCCGTCTGAGAAAATAGGGAATGTCATTGAACGAAAAATTAATACGGAATACTACATCGGATATATTGACGAAATCAGTGGTAAAAAGAAAATAGCTCTTACAGACCTGTATGTTTCTATTGTCAATGACCAGATTATTCTGCGTTCAAAATCATTAGGAAAAAAAATACTTCCAGTATTTTCTAATGCATATAACATTATGCACCCTACCAATAGTCCCGTATTTGAATTTCTTCTTGATTTTCAGGCTCAATACAACAGCAGCCTGTTAATTAATGAAGACTCATTATTAAACCTTTTTAAATTCTTCCCCAGACTGGAAAAAGGAAACTTTATTGTCAAGAAAGCAACATGGCTTATTGAATATGATGATTTCTTTAAGAATAAAAAAACGAGCATCTCAGAAGCACTCACAAATTTTGATAAAAACCTTGATGCACTTAATATCAAGGGCAATTTTTTCATTTCAGAAGGAGACAATGAATTGTACATCCTTTTAAATCAGGAAATAGCCAGAAAAACCTTTTTAACACAGCTTAAAAAGAAGCAGAAATTAAAAATAACAGAATCGCTGTCGGATGAATTTGCGCCTGTAACATTTGGTGCAGAGGGAAAAATGATCAATAACGAATTTTTATTGTTTTTTAAAAACGAAAAATTTGAACAGAAATATGAAAACTTACATTCACCGGCAAAACATTCCACGATTTCAAGATCTCTGTTTCCCGGGATTGATGAATGTATTTATTTAAAAATTTATACCGGGAAGGTCTTTGCTGATTTGTTGATCTGCGAAATGGTAGGAATTCTTGGCTTTTTGCAGTCGAACAAGCTGATAAAAAGTTTCTTCTACATAAAGTACTACGATCCTGATTTTCATATCAGAATACGGATTTTTGCTTCCGGTAATCATCATATAGAAATCAAATCTCATCTGAATGCTTTGCTGAAAAAATATCTCGGAGAAAAAATACACAAAATTTCATATGATACTTATGAAAGAGAGATCGAACGGTATGAGGGTGATACAATTCCGGTTTTTGAAAAAATATTCTTTTACGACTCTCTTGTTTCGGCAGCTATTATTGAAAAAAATATAGAAGAAGCTAATACAGATATCTTATGGATGTATCCTATACAGCATATCTTTTTTTATTTCGATCTTTTTAGTCTTACAACCGAACTTCAGTTAAAATTTGTGAGTGGAGTAAAAAACAATCTGGCAAAAGAGTTTAGTACTTCACCTTTAAAAACCTCATTTATCAATGCAAAATACAAAGGCTTTACTCATGAAATCGAACAGATTGTCAATGAAACAGAAGGGATACTTTCCCCTATCCATAAACAATTTCGTAATGATATCCGAAAAGATCTTCCATCAATACTCAACGAGAATGCATTCGGAAATCTCGCCAATATCATCCACATGCATATCATACGCGTTGTACGCAGCGACAATAGACTTCACGAATATTTAATCTATTGCTTCATTGAAAAAATAGTAAAAAAACAATTCTTCAGCTTAAAAAACAATGTCAATACTTCATCACCTATATAAAAACATTTTAAACCACGAACACCAACATATTGGGCTTATGAACGGAGCCTGTTCAGAGTTGATATTTCTTCATCATTATTTCAGCACTTATCCTGAACTTTACGATCAGGTTGCTGAAAAAAAAATAGCAAAATATCGGGATCTTATATTCGATGATATTGAAAATGAAAGAATTGATCTCTCCTATGCCTCCGGATTGGCTGGAGTGCTGTCTTCATCTTATTACCTGGAAAACTCTCAATGGTGTGCCCTTGATTTTCTTGATTTTGAAGATATCGGCAATGTCATGCTCGAACAGGCTATCGAAGAATTCGAAAACGACAACTTTGACTTTTTTTATGGCGGAAACGGTCTTCTGATGCCCTTTCTAAATAACCAGGCGGATATCCGGAAACTTGATAAAGATCTTTTGCATACTCTTAAGGAAACCATCGTTCGTAAAAAGACAGATCTATTCTGGCAAAGCTCTAAAAACAGGGAAGACAACATTTCAAATTTTGGTATTTCCCATGGCTTTCTGCCCAACCTTTTTCTTTTGGCCTGCATGGCAGATTCCGATAAGGATATTTCTTTTATTAAAAAAACGGTATCTGAATTCTTAACCTATGCATCAGAGGAAGGCACTGAATCTGTTTTCCCTTCCGTCATTGAAGGTAGTAAGGAAAATTCAAAGTACGCGTCACGCCTAGCCTGGTGCTACGGAGATCTTGGCATAGCCTGTATTCTTTATAAAATAGGCGTACTGATTAAGGATATAAATCTGCAAAATAAAGCACTGCAAATACTTTCAAAAACTACCCTGAGAAAACATGACGATTCCAGTAAGGTAACCGATGCTTCAGTTTGCCATGGAAGTGCGGGAATTTCTTCAATATATCATTCATTTTATGATAAAACCGGGAATATTATGTTCAAAGAAGCCGGTGACTACTGGCAGGGAATTACACAATCTTATTATTCTCCCGATGATCAGGAATGCTGTTTTCTGTATAAATCGGCAGACGAATATGTCTATAATATGGGCCTTCTGGAGGGTTTGGCTGGAATAGGATTATCGCTTCTGCCCAAAAAAGATTGGTCATGTTTATTCTTAATTCAGTAAAATAGCCGCAAAAGAATAAAACACAGTAATTATTTTACTAACAATTCATAAAAATTCATAATTTTACACCAAATAAACACCCATACAAACAATACACTAACGATTAAATAAAAACACAATGTGTCGATATGCCATGACGATTTATAAACGTCATTATGCCTGTTTCAACTGCCAGAAAACATTCAAACGCCGCGTCTTGAAAGATGTGGACAGAGATCAACAAACCTCTGTAGAGGCTAAATGTCCTGAATGTGGAAGCCTGATGGCTAATATGGGGCTGGACTTTAAATCACCAGCCAAAAGTGATGATAAGCAATGGGCGCATATCAAAGATCTATACACTGTCGGAATCACATTTCATTCTTGTGGATGTTCAGGCCCGGGATATATTCCGCAAGATCATAGAGCTATTATTTCTTATCTGGAAAAAATTCGTTCTGAATATATGCATGCTCTGGTATTCTGGAGATATCGTATTGAGCCCGAGAATAAAAAAGAACGAGAGCTGGAATTTCAAAAAAACGGTTCCAAATTAAGGGCAGTCAGCAACAATGCATTTAAACAAACCGTAACCAATCAGGAAGGGATCAACTATTGGCTCACTAAAATTAAGGAGGTGGAAGAAAGACTTGCCCTGATTAAAAGCACATAATGATAAAGTTGTTTTTATGCCGGGTAATAAAATTAATATTTTTTACATGCATTGCTTTAGAGTAGGAACAAAAATTGGAAAAAATGTTGAAACTGGCTCATTCCTTTTCCTGTGATAACTTCAAAAGTCTTTCAAAACCTTCAGTGATGCTTTTCTCTTCTTCCCGTGTATACTCTTCACTAAAAGGAGCTCCGCAATCCTGACTGTTGACAATATGGATCAGATTTCCTTTTTCAAAATAATTCCGGGTTTCCGTTATTTCTGATTTTTTAAAATCAAATGCTTCAATATCGCCGCTCTCTTTCATTGCTTTAACATCGTAAAACATTGGACGGTTATATTGGTAGTCTTTTTCAAAAACAAAAGATAATCGTCCTTTTAAAAGATAATATTCGATTAATACCTGACCCATTTCCCCGTAATGCCTTGCCATTACTTTTTCCAGATGGTTGTCTTTATAATAAAATGTAGCTTCTCCTCCTTCCGCAGACTCGCCTTCAATATTTTTCTTTTTAACAGAGCTCCATTTTCTTATCGAGTTAATTCTTTTAAAATTGGTCTGGATGGGTTTCAATCTTTTTTTTAAATACTCATTGGCCAAAATATCCTCTTCATTAAAGGTGGCTCTTAATTTCATGGTATCCTGCTTAGTAACAGCTTCCATCAATGGAGCTTTCTCTCTTGCAGGGCTTAATCCAGCTGTGACCAGCAGTATAAAAACCAGATATAACAACTTAACTCTCATCACATTACTTTTTTATTTAACACCGTTAAATGTTGGTTTAAATTTATCAAAAAAAGAAATTAACTCATGCAAATTTTAAAACAATATGCGGATGGAAAAAACTCCGATCTTTTCATCAGTTAATAAAAGTATTTGTCTCACAAATTTGTATTAAAATTTCTCTGGTTTCAAAAATATTTTATACCTTCGCTTTGTGAATTTTAATAACGGAACATATTATTATAGAATTTTTACCTCAGATCTGGGATAGGGATTCTTATGAACATAATTTAAAACCTCGTCCTTGACGAGGTTTTTTTTATTTTAAACAAATTTTAAAGATGAAAATAAGTATTATAGGTGTTGGATTAATCGGAGGCTCAATGGCATTAAAATTAAGAGAAAAAGGGATTGCCAGCTTCATCTACGGAATCGATTACAACAAACAACATATCAACGATGCACTCGATCTGAAAATAATTGATGCAGAAGCCAGCCTGGAGGAAGGAATTAAAAATTCAGATCTGATCATCATTGCCATTCCGGTGGATGCTGCCAGAAAATTATTGCCAACGGTCCTTAATCTTGTATCCGGACATCAGACTGTTATGGATGCCGGTTCTACTAAAGCAGGAATTGTTGGTGCTGTCACGAATCATCCGAAACGCTCAAGATTTGTAGCATTTCACCCGATGTGGGGAACTGAAAACAGTGGTCCGAAATCTGCTATTGCCGAGAGTTTTTCAGGAAAAGCCGGTGTTATCTGCAATAAAGAAGAATCAGCAGATGATGCTTTGAACATCGTTGAGAAAGTAGTGAATGCCCTTGACATGCATATGATCTACATGAATGCTGAGGATCACGATATTCATACCGCTTACATTTCACATATTTCTCACATTACTTCATACGCACTGGCCAATACTGTACTGGAAAAAGAACGTGAAGAGGAGACAATCTTTCAGCTTGCCAGTTCCGGTTTTTCCAGTACTGTACGTCTTGCTAAATCCCATCCCGAAATGTGGGTCCCTATTTTCAAGCAAAATAAAGAAAATGTTTTGGATGTACTGAATGAACATATCACTCAGCTTAGAAAGTTCAAATCTGCTCTGGAAAAAGAAAACTTTGAATATCTGGAAGAACTTATTTCCAATGCCAATAAAATAAGAGGAATCCTGGATAAATAACCGGGATTCATTCTTCTTATAAATAAAAATACCTACTTCAATTCAGCTTTTCTGTTTTTATTAAACTGATATACTCACTAGGGGTAACACCTTCTATTTGCTTGAAAACCCTGTTAAAAGTTGCTTGATTAGAAAATCCCGCTTCTGTGTAAATAAACATTAGAGTCACCTTATGCAGGTCACTCTCATTCATGAGCATTTTTACATGATTAATTCGATACCTGTTCAGATAATGATTAAAATTATTATAACCCAGGTGGCGAATGATCTTTGATATATAGGTATAATTTACATCAAAATAAGTACTTAATGTCGAAATACTCAGGTTTGGATTTTTAAAAAGCATCTCATTTTCCATAAGATTTTGTAACCTCTCAACTATTTCTTCATCAATATCTTCTTTTTCATACCCTTCCTGCACAACAACTGATTTCTTATCTTCTGATTTCACAGAAGTAAACTCTGACAAAATATATAGTTTATTAATTCTATCATGATAGAAAAGTATCAGAATAATAATAACCAGATTAAAACAAAAAAGAAGAATATCAGTAATCACTAATTTATGATAAGGAAACTTTTCAAATTCAATATTAAAATTTTCACGAATAAAAAAACAAATAAAAGAAATGGCTATTATATATAATAAATATCCAATACACTCTTTCTTCGACAAAAATAGGTACGCTGCTACCGGCACAGGAAATAACGTTACAAAACTGGCGACTGAAGTTTCCCAGAATACAAGCATAATATAGGAATTATATAATGGTGCAACGATCATGTAAACCTGCATCATGTCATTGGCAGTATACTTTTTTCCTATTATCAGGTAGATATAAGACAATGTAATCAATCCTACAGTGAAGTACATTGTCATGAATGGACCCTGCATGAAATAGTAAAAAGTTAAAATATATACAATTAATGTGGTACAGGTAATAATTACATAATAATGTATAAATCGCAGCTTCAGCTTTTCTACTTTACTATTTAAAGTAGTTTCATCTAGTCTCTCGGTAATCATTTTTCAAATGTGTTTTATATAAAAAATTAATATTCAGCAGATTAAATCAATACCAATTTATATTGAAAATTAATTTATAGTCTATTAATTTGATTTATAAAGATAGATAATTTTGTGAAATAAACTTTAAAGTACAATTTTATCAATCTCATTAAAGGAATAATGTAAAAACTGGCAATGATAAAAATTCCTATTATTTTTAAACTATAAAAATTATTTAATAGATAAAATAATCTGGTTCTGTTCATAACAATTATAATTCTACCAGCTTTTTAAAGTAAAATTTTGTTTCCTATATACACATGAATATGCTTATATAATGCAACAATAAACACAAATAAAAGATAAAAGTTAAATAATCTAACATTAAAACAAATGAGAAAAAAAATTTATTACAGAATAGTTTTGGGAATCTTAATTATTTCATTTTCCCAAAACTTATTCTCTCAGGTAGGGATTAATACATCAAATCCTCAAGGTATTTTTCATATTGATGGAGCTAAAGATAATCCTGCAACCGGAATCCCAACAACAGCCCAACAGATTAATGATTTTGTAGTAATCTCTGATGGAAGTGTAGGTGTCGGTACAATATCACCGGACAAAAGCGCAAAATTTGAGGTGAAAGCTACAGATAAGGGGGTCTTGCTACCAAGAGTACCTCTTACAAGTTCTAAAGATCAAACGACAATACCCTCACCTGCGGCTGGTCTTTTGGTATACAACACCGGAACTGCGGGGCTTACCTACAAAGGGTATGTTTTCTGGAACGGAACTGAATGGAGAACTTTTAATAACTCGTCAAGTGATACCGGAGTTGTGAATTCTATACTCTGCGGTAATGCAAACCTTTCTCCTTCGAATTATACTGCAGGGACTTTTTATAATGGAACAATGACTGTGCCTTATGCCGGAGGTAATGGCGGAGCCTATCCTTCACAGGTGGTAGGACCTGTAAATGGACTTACAGCAACTCTTACTGCAGGAAATCTAAACAACGGTTCCGGAACCTTAGTGTACAGCGTATCTGGAACTCCAACAGTTACAAGCCCTGTCACAACGACTTTCCCATTAAATATCGGAGGACAGAGTTGTGATGCTACTATAGGACGGGGAAACCAACTTGATGTGGGTGGAATTTCGGGGAACACCTATTTTGCTGATGCTACCATAATGAATACTTCCGGAAAATATTTTTCAACCAATGTCAAATATGGAGCTTCCATGCCTGTTTTTGACGGACTCATGTTTGATGTTGTTTCAGCAGGAGGAACCTTTTTTAAACCTATTTTAAAGAATGTAACCGGTAGTCCCATAGTGGTGCATATTAATACTGCTGCTCACTCCGTTAATCAAGGAAGACAATTGATCGGACTAACCATACCTTCAAACACAGAGCAACCGATAGATTATGATGACCTTATTTATTGGACAGGTCCACCAGTAGGTACAACTCCAACAGCTCCTTTAGGGGGCACCAATTACTATGCAGAAGTATCAGAGCTATTCCTTGCAGTAAGAGTTGCTACGGGAGCTCCTGATACCTACAAGTTTTACAGATTCTTGTATCAGATTGTTGAATTTAATGGAGAAAAGGTAATGTTTACCACTCTTCAACGCGTTATGTAATACATAAAAAATATCTTACTGCAAGCAGTATTTTCCTGATCACAGTATACAGAGCACCGGAAATAGCATTATAAAACTGGCAATGACAAAAAATCCCCATTCAGATTGACTATTATTATACCATAAAAAATTATTTAATAGATAAAATAATCTGGTTCTGTTCATAACAATTATAATTCTACCAGCTTTTTAAAGTAAAGTTTTGTTTCCTATAACAAATGAATATGCTTATCTAACGCAATAATAAACACAAATAAAAGACAAATAATATAATATTAAACAGATGAGAAAAAAAAATTATTACGGAATAGTTTTGGGAATCTCAATTATTTCATTTTCCCAAAACCTGCATTCTCAGGTAGGGATTCATACATCAAATCCTCAAGGTATTTTTCATATTGATGGAGCTAAAGATAATCCTGCAACCGGAATCCCAACAACAGCCCAACAGATTAATGATTTTGTAGTAATCTCTGATGGAAGTGTAGGTGTCGGTACAATATCACCGGACAAAAGCGCAAAATTTGAGGTGAAAGCTACAGATAAGGGGGTCTTGCTACCAAGAGTACCTCTTACAAGTTCTAAAGATCAAACGACAATACCCTCACCTGCGGCTGGTCTTTTGGTATACAACACCGGAACTGCGGGGCTTACCTACAAAGG
>NZ_PPED02000003.1:0-266162 GCF_002899825.2 Chryseobacterium phosphatilyticum | reverse complement strand
CTACAGATAAGGGGGTCTTGCTACCAAGAGTACCTCTTACAAGTTCTAAAGATCAAACGACAATACCCTCACCTGCGGCTGGTCTTTTGGTATACAACACCGGAACTGCGGGGCTTACCTACAAAGGTTACGTTTTCTGGAACGGCATTGAATGGAGAACCTTTAATAACTCGTCAAGTGACATTGGAGTTGTGAATTCTATACTCTGTGGTAATGCAAACCTTTCTCCCTCAAATTATACTGCAGGGACTTTTTATAATGGAACAATGACTGTCCCCTATGCCGGAGGTAATGGTGGAGCTTATCCTTCACAGGTGGTAGGGCCTGTAAATGGACTTACAGCAACTCTTACTGCCGGAAATCTAAACAATGGTTCCGGAACCTTAGTGTATACTGTATCTGGAACTCCTACAGTTACAAGTCCTGCTACAACAACTTTCCCATTAAATATCGGAGGTCAGAGTTGTAATGCAACTGTAGGGCAGGGAAACCAACTTGATGTGGGTGGTATTTCTGCAAACACTTATTTTGCGGATGCTAATACAATGAATACTTCCGGAAAATATTTTTCAGCCAATGTTAAATATGGAGCCTCTATGCCGATTTTTGATGGACTTATGTTTGATGTTGTTTCTACAGGTGGAACATATTTTAAACCAATCCTGAAAAACGTAACAGGTAAGCCCATCCTTGTTCATATAAATACGGCAGCTCATTCTGTAAATGAAGGAAGGCAATTGATCGGCTTAACCATACCTCCAAGCATAGAGCAGGGAATAGACTCGAATGATATTGTTTTCTGGACAGGTCCACCTATCGGTACAACACCGACAGCACCTATAACAGGAACAAACTATAGTGCTGAAGTATCAGAATTATTTCTTGCGGTAAGGGTTGCTACAGGATCCCCCGATACATATAGATTTTACAGATTTCTATATCAGATTGTTGAGTTTAACGGTGAGAAAGTAATGTTTACAACACTACAAAGGGTACTATAACAAAACCAGTATTTTTTTAATACTATTTTTCGAAGGTTTGTGATAGAATTACAGTTTACAGAAAAATATTCTGTAGCTGTAATTCTTTTTATCTGAAGAAATAGTATTATTCTTTTCTACAATGATCTATCTGTAATGACCGAAAACAAGGGGTTATAAATTATTGTGACTACTATTTTTTTCCAACTTCTTACATGATCAAATTCAAAAGTAGTAAGTTACGAATTCAGGTTCGTTATAAAAAAAGTCCTTAGACTCAGAATCTAAGGACTTTTTTTTATAATATCTTTATTAACATTCCGGAACATTTACCGCAATTGCCAACCCGCCTTCTGAAGTTTCCTTGAAACGGTCACTCATAGATTGTGCAGTTTCCCACATTGTCTGAATCACCTCATCCAAAGTCACTTTCGCTTTGGTTGGGTCACTTTCAAGAGCGATATTAGCTGCTGTAATTGCTTTCATAGCTCCCATTGTATTCCTTTCAATGCAAGGAATCTGTACAAGTCCTTTGATAGGATCACAGGTTAATCCAAGGTGATGTTCCATAGCAATTTCTGCAGCCATCATCACTTGTCCTACACTTCCTCCCAGGATCTCTGTAAGACCTGCTGCTGCCATTGCTGATGATACACCGATTTCTGCCTGACAACCTCCCATTGCTGCAGAGATAGTTGCATTTTTCTTGAATAAAGTCCCTATTTCACCTGCCACCAGTAAAAATCGTACAATATCTTCTTCACTTGTAAATGGTGTAAATGCCTGTGCATACATCAATACAGCCGGAATTACCCCACTGGCTCCGTTGGTTGGAGCTGTAATAATTCTTCCAAAGCTTGCATTTTCCTCATTTACCGCCAGTGCAAAACAGGCAATCCATTTATTGATATTGGTGAAATTTTCTTCTGCATCAACAACTTGCTGAAACCATTCGTCTTTATTTTTATAGATTTTATCTCCCAGTAATTTTCTGTTAATTCCTGCAGCTCTTCTTGAAACATTTAATCCTCCGGGTAAGATACCTTCTTTGTTTACCCCTTTATAAACGCATTCTTTGATTTGCTGCCAAATATAAAGAGCCTCCTGTCTTGTTTCTTCCTGAGTTCTCCAGCTTTCTTCATTAATTAAAATTAAATCTGAGATTCGGTCGAAGCCTAATTTCTGGCAATATTTTGTAATATCTGAACCGTGATGACAAGGATACAATGTGCGTACACAATGCTTTTCAATAGAGTTTTTTTCCTGACTTGCAATAAAACCTCCGCCCACAGAATAAAAATCCTGTACCAGCTCAGTTCCATCTTCAAAAACCGCTTTAAAAATCATTCCGTTGGGATGAAAATCAAGTGATTTTTGCATATTTAAAATTAAATGATGCCCATAGATAAAGGGAATAATTTTCTCCCCTCCCAGGTTAATAGTTTGAGTACTTTTGATGTAGTCTATTTTCTCATCAATTTTTGAAGTATTAATCGTCTTAAAATCTTCCCCGTTCAAACCGAGCATTCCTGCAATATCAGTACCGTGCCCGATCCCCGTTTTTGCGAGTGAGCCAAAGAATTCAAGAAAAACCTCTTTAACCTCTTCAATTGACCTTTCTCTTTTTATAATCCTGATAAATGCAGATGCGGCATTCCAGGGCCCCATCGTATGTGAACTGGATGGGCCTATCCCTACTTTAATAATCTCAAAAACCGATATTGATTCCATAAATAATTCGTCATTTTCCTCAAAAACAAAGATACAGGATAAATCTTAATAAAAACAGAACTGAATCTTAGAATTAAGAATCGTTCACAGGAATAAAATGAGTTTATAATAAGTATTTTTGTAAATTCGTCCCTAATCTTTATCTTCTTCAAAATCTATCATTTAAACCTCTTTTTTCAGTAATTTTAAATGGAAACATTAATTAAGAGTATTTTGCAGCATGCTAAGCTAAGTCAGGAAGAAATTTCCCTTTGTAAAGGCTTCTGGACAGAAAGGACATTGGAAAAGGGTGAATTTCTTTTGAGAAACGGCGAAATCTGCAGACATGACAGTTATATTATTTCAGGGGTTTTAAAGGCTTTTTGCATCAATGCTGAAAATGGTAATGAGGAAATCCTTTTTTTAGCTATCGATCATTGGTGGGCAACCGATATCGCGAGTTTTTCCAAACAAAAAGCTTCAATTTACAATATACAGGCTGTCGAAAAGACAAGTCTTTTACAGATCAGCCACCAGGCTTTTCAAAAAATGCTCCGGGAAATCCCGTCTCTGGAAAAATACTTCAGGATTATTTTAGAAGGGTATCTCGGAACACTTGAGAAAAGAGTTGTATTTAATCATATGCATAAAGCCGAACAGAAATATTATGATTTTCTGGAAACTTATCCGGACATAGCATCCAGAGTTCCTCAATATTTGATTGCCTCATATTTAGGAGTATCTGCTGAGTTTATAAGCAGAATTCGAAAAAAAAATAAATCCTCTTGAACTAGATCAATTTTTCTGGAATGAATAATCAGGAATTTTGCTGTTATAAATTTATAGCAAATGAAAATATTGATTATTAATGCCAGTGTAAGAAATGAGAGATCTTACAGCAGAAAACTAACCCAACTGTTTGTTGAAAACTGGAAAGCCAGGCATCCATCCGACGTGTTCACTTATCGGGAAGCAGGAATTGATAGTATCCCCAACATTAATGAATCCTGGATTGCCGGAGCATTTAAAAAACCGGAAGACAGAACAGAAGAAAGCCAAAAGGCATTACAGCTCAGTAATGAATTGGTAGAAGAACTCAAAGAACACGATATATATGTTATCGGAACTCCTATGTACAACTGGTCTATTCCAAGCGGATTAAAAGCTTATATAGATCAGGTTATGAGAATCAATGAAACATGGAAATTCAGATCCGGGGTTCCGGATGGCGATTATGTAGGGTTGCTTAAAAATAAAAAAATATTTATACTATCTACCCGAGGTGACACCGGATATGGTGAGAATGAAAAAAACGGACATATCAATTTCCAAACAACCTATCTGAAACATATTTTTGGTATTATGGGTGTAAAAGACATCCGTATTTTTTCATTAGACAATGAAGAATTTGGTGGTGAAATCTTTGAAAATTCAAAAAATAAAGTTTTTAATGCCATCCATTCTATTGAATAAGATTGAAATTTATTATTGAACTTCGAATTTTTCAACCGGGCATTTGGGAACACCTTCTATTTGCCCTACTTTCATTGAGACCTATTAATTGAAACTTTCCTGGTGTTGAGAAAGATCAAGACCTTTATTTTCAGACTCTTCTGAAACCCTCAGTGTAATAATGGAATCTGTAATCTTATACAATACAAGTGATCCAAAAAAAGTAAATACAGAAACCAGAACCAAAGCAGCCATATGGTGAAGAAAAACATCAATTCCCCCGTGAAGAAGACTGGCATTTTCACCGCGGGCAAATATAGCCGTCAGAATCATTCCCATAATTCCTCCTACTCCATGGCATGCAAAAACATCGAGAGTATCATCTATCTTTTTTAAGGCTTTCCAATTCACCATTATATTAGAAACAATAGCAGTAATAAACCCAATAAAAAGGCTTTCCTGAATACTTACAAATCCGCATCCGGGTGTAATGGCTACCAATCCTACCACAGCTCCTATACAAGCTCCCAATGCCGAAACACTTCTCCCGTTGATTCTGTCAAAAAATATCCAGGTCATCATGGCTGAAGCTGAAGCAATAGTTGTCGTTCCGAAAGCCGTTGCAGCTGATGCCGAAGCGCTTAATGCAGACCCTGCATTAAATCCGAACCAGCCAAACCAGAGCATTCCTGTTCCTAAAAGCACATACGGAATATTGGAAGGTTCATGATGTGGGTTCTTCCTGTTCCCCAAAACCAAAGCTCCTGCAAGAGCCGCAAAACCGGCACTCATATGCACCACAGTTCCTCCGGCAAAATCTTTCACTCCAAAATAGGTATTCAGAAGACCATCAGGATGCCAAACCATATGACAAAGCGGAGTATAAATAAAAATACAGAAAAGGATTATAAATAAGAGATAGGAAATAAAACGAACCCTTTCTGCAAAAGATCCGGTAATAATGGCAGGAGTAATGACTGCGAATTTCATCTGAAAAAGGGCAAATAAGACAAAAGGAATCGTAGAAGCCATCATTTTATGCGGAAGGTTTCCTACCCCACTAAAAAACAGGTAGGTGAACGGGTTTCCTATGATTCCGTAGTGTTTTCCGTTAAGATTAAATCCCAGTGATTCTCCAAAAGAAAGAGAAAATCCCACCACTACCCATACAATCGAAATTACTCCCAGGGCAATAAAACTCTGTAGCATGGTGGAAATAACATTCTTTTTTCCCACCATGCCACCATAAAAAAAGGAAAGCCCGGGAGTCATGAGCAATACCAGGCCGGCTGCAGCCAGAATCCAGGCAACATCTGCACCTACGATGTTATCTTCCGAGAGAAATTCACCGGTATTAGCAACAGGCGCTGCCGGATTCCAAAATAATCCTCCGATTGCAACAAGGACAATAACAGAGAATGAAACGATCCATTTTAATCCAATTTTCATAATTTTTACATTTAACCCTTATCAAATTTAAACATAAATCTTATAAAAATCGCATTTTTATAAAATTACCCCCATAAAAAACTATCCAAGAAATAATATTTTGTTTTTTTTTAAAACACCTCATTCAATATTTTGGAAACTTCTTTATACTTAGTAGCAGGAAAAAGATGAGTTCCTCCTTTAATGATATAATCCGGTTTTGAATATCTGACCGGAAAAACAATATCTTTATCTCCTGATATCTGAATCACATTTGGATTTTCGTCAAATTTCCATTCTGCTACCTTTTCTACAGACCATTTCAAATAGTAAGGATCTTTCACTCTGAAGTACTGGAGAAGTCTGGGATTTTTAGGATCAAATAGTTTCCGTAATACAGCATATACATTAGCTGCTTTTTCATTGAATAATCCAACCGGCAATATTCTTGGTATTTTGGTAATCTCTCCCGTTTTTATAAATCGTGATTTCTCTTTATCTGATTTTATACTTCCCAGAATGACCACTTTTTCTGCAGGTTTTAACCGGTTGATTTCCTGCACAATAATTCCTCCAAAGGAATATCCCATCAGATAAAACGGTTCAGAATCATCAACTTTTTCAGCCATTCGTTCAACATAGGCATGAAAAGATTCATTTTTTTCGGGAATCAGCCAATCTATAAAAATCAATTCACAGTGCTTAGGAAATTCTAATCTTTCAAGAACCTTGAAGTCTGCCCCAAGACCGCTTACAATATAAATTTTCATAGGACTAATTTATAAAAAATACGGCAATGAAAACAGATCAGGGGTGATAGAATTTTCTGTACATTATTCATCATTTTCAATTTTAACTTTGGTTTTCAATCAAAAAAAATGAGCAGTTTCAAGAACCACTCATTTTTATATCAATATTATATTTAATCTATTTCTTTTTTACCGGAATTCTATTCTCATTATCCAACTTTTCAGTAGATACTTTAAACTGAATATCCATTTCGTTTTTGATGAAATAATCTTTCAATGACGATTGGTAGAATACCTTGAAATCTCTTCTGTTTAGAGAAAACTTTGCCGATTCAATCACCACGGTAAACTGAGTAACATATACGTTAGCAGGGAAAGATATTGTTTTTCTCACGCCTTTAAGGGTAAGATCTCCATATACTGTAGAATTAAATTCACTGTTTGCTAAAGGAATAATTTTAGTCAAATGGAATTTGGCAACCGGAAATTTCTTTACTTCAAAGAAGTTTGTACTTTTCAAATCATTCGTAAGCTTGATTTGATCCTCATCAGAAACATCACCCGCCATCATACTTCTCATATCTATTACAAACTCTCCGTCTACCAAAACAGTGTGGTCAAAATTGAACTTTCCGCTTTTCAATTTTATCGTTCCTGAGTGAGATGAAGCTTCAGTTTTTACAACCTTATATCCCCACCATCTGATCTCTGACGAAGTCACTTTGGACACCTTATCAAATTTCTTTTGAGCAGAAACAAATGATATGCTTGCGCACACCATAGCAAACAATAGTAATCTTTTCATTCTTTTTTATTTACAATTCAACAAAAATAAAAAAAAGTGTAGAACTTCTACACTTTTAACAATATTTTTTTGATTAATTTATTGAGCAGTTACCTTTACTACCATATCAATATCATCTTTCACAAAAACATCCTGCATTGTAGACTTGTAAGCTACATCAAATTTCTGTCTGTCGAAAGAGAATTTGTTGGATACTAAACTTACTACTCCTTTGCTGTAAGCAATTTTCGCAGGGAAAGTAACCGGATTTGTTTTTCCTTTTACTGTAAGTGTTCCTGTTACTAAAGAATTGTAGATTTTATCATCATTTTTCTTTACACTGGTAATTTTGAAAGTGGCTGTCGGGTGTTTTTCAACTTCAAAGAAGTCACCATTCTTAAGGTGTCCGTTTAATTTTTGCTGATATTCTCCTGTAAGGTCAGTTGCATTGATAGATGTCATATCCAACACAAAGCTTCCTCCTACAAGCTGGTTTCCTTTCATCACCATATCTCCTGATTTTACTTTAATAGTTCCATCATGAGAACTTGCCTCAGATTTTGCAACTTTGTATCCCCACCAGTGAATATCAGAGGCTACTACTTTTTTTGACTGCCCGAAAGCTAAACCACCAGCTAAAACTGCCAGTAAAAATATTTTTTTCATTGAATAGATTTGTTTACTTATTTAACAAGGCAAAGGTAGCTATCTTATTTGATAGATGTCATTGATGTATATCAAGAAAATTCATTATTTTCATGAATAATATCATCTCCAAAAAAAACTCCGAATGGCTTCGGAGTTTCTATTTTAATTTTGATAATAAGCTGTGTAAAGAGCAATCCCTTTTATTGCTGTATGATTTTGTTTAACCAGATAGATAGGAATGTTCTTTAACATTTCCTCCATTTTATCACTGATCTTAAACTTTTCATAGAACTTAGCTTTATCCATATATTCTCTCAGCATTTGAGGAATATCTCCGGCGATCAATAATCCTCCGGTTGCTTTTAGCTTTAAAGTTAGGTTATTAGCTTCTCTCGCAAGAAACTCAAGAAAAGTATCTAAAGCAATTCTACAGATCAGGACATTTTCTTCAGCTGCAGCTTTATATAATTCTTCTACAAAGTTACCGCTGGCAAGACGTTCTCCCAGCCATTCAGGTTCCGGATGTCTTTTTACATCTCTTAAAAATCTGTAGATATTGAATAACCCTGATTTAGACAATACATTTTCCCAGCTTACAATACCGTAGATATTATTCAGGAACTGGTAAAACTCAACCTCCACGTTGGTTCTTGGTGAAAACTCAGAATGACCGCCTTCAGTAGCAAATGGTCTCAGGTACTTTCCGTCAAAGAAATATCCGGCTTCTCCCAATCCGTTACCGGGTGCAAGAATGGCAACATTTCCTTTCTCAAGATGCCCGCTGGTATAGATTGCATCCAGATCATCGTCCCCTAGAAGGGCCATTCCATACGCGGAAGCTTCAAGATCGTTCAGCATATCTGCTTTTTCAAACCCGAAGTCTCTTTTATAGACTTCAATATCTAAATGCCAACCTAATCTTGGAGGTGTACTTTTCCCGTCCAATACAGGTCCCGGTACAGCCATTCCCAGACGTTTTACGTTTTCCAGCTGATTATCCTGAATAAACTTCTTTAAAATATCTGCAAAAGAAGCATATTCTTTGGTTACATACGTATTTTGTTTTTTTATCTCAAGACCTCCGTCACCGGAAACAAAATAGCCTAAGATTGTTATATCTTCACGGAGACTTGCTCCAATGATAGAAACATTATCATTATTACTGTTCTCTACTCCTGGTAAATAAAGTGGAAATTTTGGATTCAGAATCATAACCTCAAATTTTACCAAATATAATAATTATCCTTTAGAGACAAAAAAAACCTTCTCACAAAAGTGAAAAGGTTTGGTTAATAATTGTTTATATTAAATCTAACTACTTTCCTAATGGAATATTATAACCGAAGCCTATCCCGATGTTCCCCACATTATAGTCCTGACCTGGCAGATCTCCTTTAGTTCCTACAAAAACCTTTTGGTATTGTACGAAGAAATTCCAGTCTCTGTTGTGGTATCCGATCTCCGGCTTAATATAGAATCCTCCGCTAGCTCTCTCTACGCTCGTATTGGAAGCCACCTGCTTATCTCCTACCAGAAAACCATATCCTAAGTCTGTTCCAAAATAGAAACCGGTTTGTTTTGGATAAATTCTGATTAAAGCAGCTACAGGAACTACTCCTACATCATTATTTTTATAACCGTTATTTTCTTTTCCAAAATAATGAGAATATCCTGTTGCAATACCTAATCCGAATCCCGGAGTAATCAGATTCTGGTAAGCTACATCTACTCCTACAGCAGCAGAAAGGTTATCTGAAGGAACTGCTAAACCAACATTTGCGCCAACTTTAAGCATATTGTTCATTTGTGAACTTTGAGCGCTTGCCAAACCTGCTGTTAAAATTCCAGCCAGCAATATTGCTTGTTTAAACATTTTCATAACTCTAATTTTTAAATTTTACTAAACAACATGATGTAAAAATCATGCCAAGCACCGTCTCCTGTCTGGATTTAACATCCACAAAACACATAAAACAATGAATTTCAACCTGTTAATTTTAACTATTTTTAAATGTTTGTTTAACAAAAATTATCAAAAACAAATCTTAAAAAGTGAATTACGCTTAAAATCCACATAAGATATAAGACCGGTCTGTCTTTACTATCCGATAAAAGCCAGTCATGTATTAATCTACTCGCGGATAAAGCTTTATTATAACAACTTCAGTTTTGAAACAAGCAATATTTTGACACCCTCTCAGGTAGCTCACACGCTGTACAGCAATATTAACAATCCTTAACTCGTTAGTATTTTAACCTTTATCTTCCAATTACATCAAAAAATAAACGCTCTCATCATGGCAGATTCACTTTTAAAAAACAAACACCTCCTTTGGCGTGCAGGTTTCGGAGTCGGAATCAATCAAGTCGACGATTTGAAAAATAAAAATATTAAAACGTTGATGAATGAATTATTTAAAGAAGATCACTTTATCGAAATCAACTACGACACTCCTGATATAGATCCAACTGTGGACCCTATGAATGATACGAATCCTGCCGATAAGAAGAAAGAGATGCAACGCATCAACCGAGAACAAAATAACGAACTGAACCTGAATTTTCTGAATCAAATGGTCAACAGTAAAGAACAGATGAGAGAAAAGATGGCCTTTTTCTGGCATGGACATTTTGCTTCCAGAGTGATCAACCCGAAGTTTAACAGACAACTTTTGAATACCATCCGGAAAAATGCTTTGGGAAGTTTTAAAGATTTATTGTTTGAGGTAAGCCAGTCACCCGCCATGCTAAACTTTCTGAACAACCAACAGAATAAAAAAGATCATCCTAATGAAAACTTTGCCCGTGAAGTGATGGAACTATTTACCATGGGGCGGGGAAATTATACGGAGAAAGATGTGAGAGAAGGAGCACGGGCCTTTACAGGATGGAGCTATGATAAGGAAGGAAATTTTAAGGAACGAAAAAACCTGCATGATGAAGGAGTAAAAATCTTTCTTGGCAAAACAGGAAATTTCAATGGTGGGGATGTTTTGAACATTATTTTAGAACAAAAAGCGACTTCTCAATTCATTACAACCAAAATCTACAAGTTTTTTGTGAATGAAAATGTTGATCATAATATTGTTAATAAATTGAGTACAAATTTCTATAATTCCGGATACGATATAAAAAAACTGCTGACAGAAATATTTTCAAGTTCGTGGTTCTATGATCAGAAGAATATAGGAAACAGGATAAAGTCCCCTGTAGAACTGATGGCTGGAATGATGCGAATTCTCCCGATGCAAATCCAAAATCCGGAAAACCTTATCGTTTATCAGAAATTATTAGGACAGATGCTGCTTTACCCACCCAATGTTTCCGGCTGGCCCAACGGAAAATCATGGATAGACAGCTCTACTTTGATGTTAAGATTACAGGTACCTCAGATATGGTCAGGACTCCGGCCTCTGGAATACACCCCACGGCAGGATGATGATATTGACATGGGAATGAAATCCCGTGAAACGTCTTTAAATAAAAGTTTTAAAAACCCCAATATTACCATAGACTGGAATCGGGTTGATATGATATTTGCTCAAAAGAACTGTGAGGATTATTTACTTCAGAACCCTAAAAGTCTTGATATAAATACCGTAAAGAATTTTTCTGACAAAAGTATCAAAATGACTGTCATCAACCTAATGTCTACTCCTGAATATCAGCTGATGTAAAGGGTTCGTTGCGATATACACAAATCATCATCAATTCATCATCTAAACTCAAAAGTTATGTTAATCAAAAGAAGAGAATTCCTAAAAATAAGTTCACTGGCTACAGCTTCATTGATGATGCCTAATTTTTTAAAGGCAATGACATTGGACGAAGCTTTAGCTCCCAATCAGAATATACTGGTAGTACTCCAGTTTACCGGAGGTAATGATGGATTAAATACAATCATTCCTGCAAAAAACGACATTTACTTCAGAGAGCGAAAAACGCTTGCCATTCAAAATTCTTTATCTCTCACGGATGAAGCAGGCATAAACCCTTCTCTTTCCTACTTTAAAGAACTTTTTGATAGTGGCGAATTATCCGTGATGAACAATGTAGGTTATCCCAATCCGGACAAATCTCACTTCAGAAGTATGGATATCTGGCAATCGGCAAGTCGAAGTGATGAATTTTTAGATTCAGGCTGGCTGGGACGTTTCCTGGATGAAGAATGCTACCGTTGCGAACATCCTACACAGGCACTGGAAGTGGACGATATGCTGAGTCTCGCTTTAAAAGGAGAGAACAATAAGGCATTTGCCTTTAAGGATCCGAAAAGGCTATATCAAACCAGCCAGGAAAAGTATTTCAAATCTCTGTATGATCATCATCACGATGATGAAACAGTATCTTATCTTTATCAGACTTTGGGGTCCACCATCAACAATGCCGGATACATCTTTGATAAAAGCAAAGCTAAAAAAACGGAACAGACCTATCCTAATTCTCAACTGGGAAAAGATTTTAAAACGGTAGCTTCATTGATAAAATCTGATATCAATACGCAGGTTTATTACTTATCCGTTGGAAGCTTTGATACCCACGTCAATCAAACAGACAGGCAAAGTAAGTTGTTCAATGATATTAATGAGGCGGTAAAATCTTTTGTTACAGATATGAAAGGCAATGGATTGTTTAATAATATCCTGTTGATGACATTTTCTGAATTCGGACGTCGTGTCGCTCAAAATGCCAGTAACGGAACCGACCATGGCACTGCCAATCAAATGTTTTTCATCAGTGGAAATCTTAAAAGAAAAGGACTTCTGAATGCACTTCCCGATTTACAAAATCTGAATGAGGGAGATCTTATTTATACTGAAGATTTCAGAAAAGTATATGCTACCATTTTGAAAAACTGGCTGAAAGCAGATTCCTCCAAGGTCCTGGGTTGGAAAAACGGGATCTATGATTTTGTGTAAATAAGAATTCATGTACCCTTTTCTATCTTGGCTTGGTAATTGCATCATTCATCTACAAAATAGCACTATGAAATCAAGAATATTTAAAGCATTAATTGCAATTTTAGCCCCTATAGCAATAGAATATATTGTAAAAAAAATATCTGAGAAACTAGATAAAAAAGAAGAAAAGAAAGAAAAAGAACCCAAGCAGATTACTGCATAAACGTAAAAGTAGTTAGAATTTAATTTTATTAAAAAGAGACTGTCATTTGTATGTACAGTCTCTTTTTTTATGATTATTTTTCATCAGGAACCACTAAGTTTTCATAATTTTTGCTTCCTGTTTTGAACTTTTCCTCCATCCTCAACCTTAATTTTCTGGGTTTATGAACAACCAAAGAATCACCAAAACCTAACAACAACCTCTCCAATTCATAATTGATCTGTACGCAGATTTTAAAAAGAGTTCCTTCCTCATTCTCACTCACAATTTCCTGGCTTCTGTGCAATGGTTTTGTTTTCACATAAGGTGCATTGTGCCCGTCTACCCAGAACACAACTTTTTTGGGTATTATGGATTCGGAAACAGTCACTCCCACAATGTCTTTAAAATATTCATCCCCATCCAGGTTTTTATCAATATATTGGTGTTTTTCCGCAACCTCAATATGCTCCATTCTGTCTAAAGCAAGATTGTACATTTTTTGTTTATAGAGACAGATCAGAAACCAACGATTGTTGAATTCTTTTAACAATTGCGGATGAACTGTATAGATATTGGATTCTCTTGCAGTAAAGCTTTTATACAGAATTTCTAAAACCTTTTTGTTGGCAATACTTTCGTACAAAATATCAATATGTTCTAACCCCTTTAATTGTTCATTTTTATCGAGATGAATAATCGACTTCTGATTGGTGGAGTGAATAGAGTCTTCTAATTTTTGAATCACACCATTCATTTCTTTGAACATCGAAAAATCCTTGAATTGCTTTAAAATCTGAACAGCATTATTCATCGCCTTCAGATCACTTTCATTCACAGAAATATTATGAATACTATATTCCGGGTCACTATAACGATAATACTTTCTTTCATATACTTCAATAGGAGCTTCATACCCAAACTTTTCACTCCGCATATTTTGCAGATCAAGCTGAATCGTCCGCTTACTCACATAGGATTCCTTCCCTTCAAATTCAAACAAGGCCTCGGAGCATTCATCAATAAGATCTTCCAGGGTATATTTCCTGTATTTGTTTTTGAGACATTTGTCCAGTGTCTTATAACGGATCAGTGCGTTTTTATTGGATGACATAATGTTTAGTTTAAAAAAGGAAAAGATAAATTTGGTTTACATTGATTGATTACGCTGAGTAAAAGCTTCCTAATTATCAGAAATTTATTTCTTTACTACAGCATCCCCTTCAAAAATAACACCTTCCCACCCGAACTCCATAAAGTTTCTGATATTCTGGTGATCAGCTCCGTTAGGGTTTTTCAAAACATCTTCTCTGTAAAAATCTCCGAAAAGGTAAAGTGTTTCTTCTTTTGAAATACCTTCGTATGCAGCAAAACCGAAGATTTTACATGACCCGTTATTCTGTCCCGCTTCATTTCTTGTATTCCCGTTTTTAAAAGCAGTTGGAATAAAGTTATAATATTCGTCAATAAAAGCGATGACATCATTGAATTGAATCGTTTCAGGAAAATGTTTTAACTGTTCTAATAGTACCATAGTTGTAGGATTTTGATTTTTTGCAGGCTAGACTGGTAAACAGATTTACCAACCCAGCCATCTACTTTTTTTTAAATTTTTGTAAAAATAATTAAAAAAAATACATCTACGCAAAACTATTGCGTAATAATACAATTACTTTGCAATATCAAAATGACAAAACAATGGAATTTAATGGAAATCACTTAATCGAATTAGGATATAGACCAGCCAAATGGTTTAAAGATGCCATTACCTATATCAATGAAAATAATCTGGATGAGATTCAGATCAAAGAATATCTGGAACAATTCAGACAACCTGAATTGCTTCCTCTTCATAAAACGGCGAAGGATTTTATCATCAATATCAGAGCTGAGCATGAAAGCGAAGATGACAATGTAGAAAAAGTCATCAAAACAATGCAGGTTTTGATGAAAACACCGACCTTGATTAATGGAGCTATAATGCCTGATGCATGTCCTACTGGACCTGCAGGTCAGATTCCGGTAGGAGGTGTGGTGGTCGCTAAAAACGCTATTCATCCGGGATTCCATAGTGCCGATATCTGTTGTTCAGTGATGTTAACTGATTTTGGTAAGACCAATCCTAAAGTAGTTCTGGATGCTGCACATGCTGTGACTCATTTCGGATATGGCGGGAGACCAAGAGGTGAGCAGATGCCTATGTCGAAGGAATTAATAGATGCCTTCAGAGAAAATGATTTCTTAAATGATGAAAAACTGATCAGCATTGCCCGTTCTCATATGGGAACTCAGGGAGACGGAAATCACTTCTTATTTGTGGGAACGTCCAAAAATACGGGAAATACCATGCTGGTTACTCACCATGGTTCAAGAGCTCCGGGTGCTGCTCTATATGATAAAGGAATGAAAGTAGCCAATCGTTTCAGACAGGATATATCTCCTGAAACATTGAAAGAAAATGCATGGATTCCTTATGATACTGAGGAGGGAAAAGCCTACTGGGAAGCCCTTCAGTTGATCAGACAATGGACTAAGGAAAACCATACCTCCATTCATGATGCAGTGCTCAATACACTGAAAATAGAAAAGGAAGACCGTTATTGGAATGAACATAATTTTGTCTTTAAAGATGGAGATTTGTTCTATCATGCGAAAGGAGCTACCCCATTGGATGATAAATTTATGCCTGATATCACAGGTCCAAGACTGATCCCTTTGAATATGGCAGAACCCGTACTGATTGTCCAGGGAAAAACCAATGAGAGAAACCTGGGTTTTGCGCCACACGGAGCAGGAAGAAATTTCAGCAGAAGTCAGCATAAAAAGTCTATGGCCCATAAAACGACAGAAGAAATTTTTGAAGAAGAAACAGCAGGATTAGATATCCGTTTCTATTCTAATGAAATTGATATTTCTGAGTTGCCAAGTGCGTATAAAAGTGCTAAAAACGTGAGAGCACAAATTGAGGAATATGGACTTTGCGAGGTCCTGGATGAAGTAATGCCTTATGGATGTATTATGGCAGGCGATGTAGAGAAAAATGCGCCATGGAAAAGAAAAAAGAAATTGAGAAAAGCATAAATTTTAATTCATAACAACCGACAGGTTTTAGAACCTGTTGGTATCAAAAAGGCAAAGGGAGTTCCTATAAACATTTGGATTTTACTCCCCGCTTTTTCAAAAATTATAGGTAAAAGGAGTTCCTATACCATTTTCTATTAAAAAATATTACTCCTCACTTATTTAATTTTTATATCATGAAAACACTTCAATTATTTAATGCCGTACTGGCTGAGAAATCTGATAAAAAGCCTTTCATTTCCGATGACGGTTTTGTGATTGAACCTGATGCGCTTTGGGCAAAAAAGGAAATCATCAACTATTATGCAAAGGAAAAATTAAAGGGAAATGACCTGAATAAAACCTTCCATAAATCCTGGAAAAAAATTAAGAACAGTACAAGAGTTGAATTGTTAGTAGAGCAGATTAACCATTATTTTTCAACCTATGGAAGTCATTTTCAGGATGAAATATACATCCCTGATGAAGTATTGAATGTACCGGGAATGAAGCTTACTTTTAAAGTAATCAAAGCGTATTCTCCGGAAGAAATGACCGAGAAAAGTCTTTCATTATTACAATCAGGGATTGCTTTAAAGGAAGAAACCATTGATGATCTCTTCTATATTCTGACAGAAGAGCTTGAATATAAGTTTACGGGGAAGGAAAACATTAGAAATAAAGAAGCGGTTGTGAAAATTGCTGATCTTTTTCAAATTTATCCCGAAAATCCTGTAGAATTCCTGAGATATGTTATTTTTAAAACTACTGCTACCAGTCTTTTGATCAAAAACAAAGAGTTGATAGAAAACATTAAACTAAGCAAATTTGATCCTTCTGACCTGTTTGAAACGTTCGGACTAGAAAAACTTGCAGGAATTTTCAACAGGTTTAAACCTTTATTTTTAGCCTATAAAAACAGATCAACAAAGACCATCAATAAGATCTCAAAACTATCAAAGATTTATCATCAGCCACTGGTTTCAAACCCGTTAAATGATGCGACAAGTACACTGTTAACAGAAAGTGATCTGCATTGGCTGGAACATGCTACACCGTTTGCCTTATTTAAGGCATTATCAGCATGTTATCAAAGGATGTATGGTCAGGATACTTTCGTCTATAGAATCAGAAATGGAAAATCATGGGTTAAAAAAGGAAAAAATACGGATGTGAATGAGATGAATTATGATTTTATTTTAAGTTATTTACAATCCAGATTTAATCTCTCCGGAAAGAAATTCTATTTCCCTGAAAATGTGGAATTCGGGCTTCCGTCTTCTGAAAAAATGTTTGTTGGAAATATTCCGACAGGAACAAGATTTTCGGGTGAAAAGCTGGCTGTAGGTATCTATTGGGAAAATGCATGGGGAGCTAACGACCTTGATCTTTCAGGGCTGAATATCATAGGTAAAACCGGATGGAACGCAGCTTATAACCAGGGGAACGGAAATCTTATGTATTCAGGAGATATGACTTCCGCTCCTAATGGCGCTGTAGAATATCTGTACGCTAACCAAGGGTTGAATACCCCTACATTAATCATGAACAATGTATACTCCGGAACTTCAGAGTGCGAATATAAAATTGTTGTAGGAAAAGGTGATGATATTTCAAGGGAATATATGATGAACCCTAATAATCTTTTTGCAGAAGTGAAATGTAAATCCGTTCAAAGACAAACGATTCTTGGAATGCTTTTACCCAAAGGAGAAAAACAATGCTTCGTTCTGTTGAATTTTGGTGCCGGTCATTCTCATGTTTCAGGAAGCTCTAAGATAGCAGCCATGGCAACCGAAGCTCTTTATCAGCAATGGTATGAATGTATGTCTTTCAACGGGCTGATCAAAGAATTGGGAGCTACAGTGACACATGAAAGAACAGATGCTGATTTTGACTTCTCATTGGAAACATTAGAAAAAGATAGTTTTATCAGAATTTTTAAGTAATAATACGCCATTTAATCCGATTGAATGGCGTTTTACAGCTTATTTCCGAAACTCAACGATAAGCATATCAAATATTTATAAAAGTGATCATCTTTTTCTTTATCTTTGCCGTCCCTAATTTTTAAAACTAAAAACGTTTAATCATGAAGAAATTATTATTCGTACTTCTCTGTGTTGTAACCCTTTCTGCCTGCGGCGGATCAGACAGTGGCAGAGATAACGACAACGGATCATCCAATAATACTACTGCTGCACCAAAAGTAGTAACAGGTACTCCTGTTATTGCAAACGCACAATTCAAATTTGCCGGAACAGTGACTTCTGTGGGGTCAGGATATTCAAAACGTGGATTCTGCTGGAGTAAGAATATCAATCCTACCATTGGTAATTCTAAATATATTGAAGAATATACCAATACTACAGGAGATTACCTTTTGATGGCAACATATAGCACCGATTTTGATAAATCAACAACTTACTACGTCAGAGCTTATGTTCAGGCCAATAACGGAGAAGTAATCTATGGTGATAATGTATCATTCATTACTCCTGAAAAAATGGATATTACCTTCAAAATGGCTAAAAATATCTACACAACCTCAGCTACTTTGGTCACAGCCAATATTTCAGTGAATTATCTTGAATCTTTCTTTCCTGATGAAAAAGGATTTTGCTACAGAACCAGTGCCGGAGTTGATATTACTAACGGGAAGCTTGTTAAGACCGCTACTCCTGCCAATTATTCTCCCCATGAACTGGAAGTTACAGCATTACTACCCAATACTACCTATTATGTAAGATCTTATGTAAAAGAAGGGGCAAACGTATACTATTCACCGGAAAAAACCTTTACAACAGCCGGAGCTATAGGCGCTTCAGGCGGATATGTTTTCTATGACAAGGGAGAAACTACGGATGGCTGGAGATATCTTGAAGCAGCTCCTGCCAATATCACTTATAATGGCTCCAATAAAATACAATGGGGATGTTCTTTTGATGTGGTCAACCAAACTCAATCTGTAATGGGCTCCGGTCCAGCCAATACGGCAAGGATTGTCTCTCAGTGTTCTGATGCTAACTGTGCAGCAAGACTATGTGCCAATTACACTGTGAATGGGATCACCGGGTGGTTCTTACCATCTGTAGAAGAACTTCAGGCATTTTATAAAAGTTCCAAGAACGTCTATACCATTGCAACAATTCAATGGAATGACTATTACTGGAGCTCTACTGAAGTACCGGGTGTTAATAAAGCAACTCTTATAGATGGATACGGAGGATATCTTTCAGATTACAATAAAGATTACAACAAAGTAATGGTAAGACCTGTAAGAAGGTTTTAAGAGATATTTCATATAAAATGAAAACCGCTACACTAGCGGTTTTTTTTATTTTAAGAGATCTCATACACCTACACATTTATATTTTTTATTGAAAATACATTTTCCTCAACCCGTATGATCGCTTTCTTTCCATAATCTATTGTAATGGTGAATATATTCTCAAGAGGAAATTGTAAAATGGCTTGAAAGATCAAACGAATGACCCCGGCATGGGTAATGATCAAAATTTTCTCAGCTTTTTTTCTTCTTAACAATTCATTCCAAAAACTTATTACGCGAGTCTGCATTTCAAGGAGATTTTCTCCGCCTGAAGCTTTTACATTGACAAAATCTTTATACCAGGGATTAATTTCTTCTTCAGAAATCTCAGTCCATTTTCTGAGCTCCCAGTTTCCGAAATTCATTTCCCTAAGTCTTTCATCAGTCTTATAATCAAACTTGAAATACTCTGCCATCTGGCAACAACGCTGTGCAGGACTTGAAATCACAAGATCAAAACCATCATCAAGATTTAGGCTTTTAAGATCCTCAAAATAGTCTTGTCTTAAAGGTATTTCAGCAAAACCATAACAAAGGTTTTCCGGATTGTCAACGGCTGTATGCCGGATCAGATGAATTTCCATGCGATCATTGTTCCCAGATAAAATAATACTTCACATACCTGCTGTACAGAACCCAGGCAATCTCCGGTATACCCTCCAATATGTTTTTTAAAATACCACCCCATAGAGATTTTCCCTGCATAGGCCATTACAAAAGCCAAAATCAGTCTCCAATCCGGAATCATGGCAAATGAAATTAATACACTCAGAAATCCTACGACTAAAGCTGTTCCATCCAAAGGTTTATTGGCCAAAGGTTTTGATTTACTGACATCAATATCTGTCACGTACTGATGGGTATAAATCATGGTTCCGGAAATAAAGCGACTTGAGGTATGTGCCATAACAATAATGGCCAACGTCTTAAGCAAATCAATAGTTCCCAACGATTGAATACTGAAAAACTTTAAAGCAAAGAGCAAAATAATCCCGATGGTTCCATAAGCCCCTACTCTGCTGTCTTTCATGATTGTAAGAATCTTTTCTTTTCCGTATCCGCCTCCAAAGCTATCACACATATCAGTGAAACCATCCTCATGAAACGCTCCGGTCAGTAAAACACTCCCAATCATCATTAAAACAATCCCAATTTCCAGATTAAAAAGCAGCGTAAAAAGATAAAGGAGCACAGCATTGATCACGCCAACCAATAATCCGATCCACGCAAAATACTTTTGAGACTTATTCATAATCTCGCCCGAATAAGGAATGGTAAACGGAACCGGGATTCTTGTGAAAAACATCAGAGCTGTTGCAAAATAAATCAGTTCATTTTTCAGTACTTTCATTTATTCTTTATTTGAAACATGAGCATCTTCAAAACTTGACATTTCGTTCAGAAAATTAACTGCACTCTGAATAATCGGATATGCCAATGCACAACCGGTTCCTTCTCCTAAACGCAGATTAAGATTGAGCAACGCTCTCTGTCCTAGTAATTCTATTAACTGAAGGTGAGCATTTTCATCACTTACGTGACAAAAAATACAGTTATTGAGGATTTCAGCATTCTTTTTCCAGGCAGTCGCCACAGCAACAGTTGCTATAAAACCATCTACCATGATCAGCATATCCTGACGGAAAGCTTCTTCTATAGCTCCGATCATCTGTGCAATTTCCAGTCCTCCGAAAGTTCGGGCAATATCATCCGCAGTTTTTACTTCAGGATATTTTTCAATGACCGCTGAAAGAATACTGATTTTATGATGTAGCTGATCGTCATTCAAACCGGTGCCACGTCCGATACAGCTTACAATTGGTAAATCAAACAATTGGCTCATCATCAGTGAAGAAGCAGAGGTATTTCCAATTCCCATCTCCCCGAAACCTATGATGTTACAACCTGCATTTGTTATTTCTCTCACTACTTCTCTTCCGTTTTCAAGAGCTTGGAGGTATTCTTCAGAAGTCATTGCAGCTTCTTCCAGCATATTACGGCTGGATCTTCTGACTTTTTTGTCAATCAATGCCAGATCTTCGGGAAAATCAAAATTGACTCCGGCATCTACAATTTTAATTTCAATACCATTTTGTTTGCAGAAAACATTAATTGCGGCCCCTCCACTCAAAAAATTCATGACCATCTGATAGGTTACCTCCTGCGGATAGGCACTGACTCCCGCTGTTGCAATCCCATGATCAGCAGCAAAAACTACCATATGCGGATTCAGCAACTGAGGCGACGTTGTGTTTTGAGCCATCCCTATTTTGTGGGCTAACTGTTCAAGATATCCCAATGCCCCTAAAGGTTTGGTTTTAAAATCAATGGTATGCTGTAATTCATTTGTTAACATGGATGTAAAAGTAATTATGTTAAATAGAGAAAATGCAATATTAGTGAAATAGGGTATTTTGTACAAAGTATTCAAAGAAAAAGAGACAAGACGGAGAGATAAGAGATGGAGAGAAAGAAAGAAATACATCAGAAATTACATTTTATACGATTACAAACTTTAAGCCTTATTTCACATACTCTTCACTCTCAGCCTCTCCAACTCTACCACACTCTCACTCATTTACTCTCCAACCCTCAAACTCTCTTAATTAAAAAATACTACGCAACAACACTGCGTATCACCTCCCTTACTTTGCCTTATAAAGCAAAAACAATGACACCAAGAATATTAGAAAAGATAAAAGAAGTTGAAGCTGCAAAGGGCGTAGAAGTCCTTTTGGCTGTAGAATCAGGAAGCAGAGCCTGGGGGTTTGCATCTCCTGACAGCGATTATGATATACGCTTTATCTACCGGCATGAAAAAGACTGGTATTTAACGCCGTGGGATAAGGATGAAACCATAGAATTTATGACTGAAGATGATCTGGACGGTTCCGGATGGGATCTACGAAAGACTTTTCACCTTTTGCTGAAGTCGAATGCTGCCCTACTGAGCTGGTTCTACTCTCCAATAGTATATAAATCTGATGAAAAGTTTGTAGACCTGTTTAAACCATTGGCAGATGACTGCTTTTCTCCGATTGCAGTTTCCTATCATTATTTAAGCATGAGCAAAAAATATCTGGAAGCTTGCAGAAGGGATGAAGTAAAACTAAAAAGTTATTTTTATTGCCTGAGAACAACCTTAACCGGAAAATGGATCATTGAAAAAGGTACTGTTCCACCAGTGTTATTCAGTGATTTACTGGTTTTAACAGATGATAAGACCAGACGAAAAATAGAAGACTTAGTTGCTTTGAAAGCAACCAAAGGAGAAACCTACTTTCATCCGAATGACTGGGAACTATTTGGTTTTTTGGAGAAGACAACAAAGGAGAATGATGAAAAATCAAAAAGTCTGGCTGGAAGTAAAGCTAACAAGCATGAAATGGAGAGAGTTTTTAAGGAAATACTGAAAATAAAGTAAACAAGGCAGCTGGAAAAACAAAAGTCTTTTCAGCTTTCGCTTTACTTTCTTAACAATTATTTATTCTCAACTCACGTTATAGAGATATTGTAATTCAATAATTTATCAATACCTTTAGATAGCCTTATCAAAAAACATAATAAATGGAAAGAAAAAACTTTACTCCGGTAGAACAATCATTTGTAACAGATCTTTCAAGAAACAGCACCGCTAATATCGCTTATATTGCGGTCGACAATTTCCCTAATTTAGGAATGCTGACAGCCCTTCGGTTTCTGGAATGGGCATCTGAAAACCCCAGAGGGGTCATCAGTTTACCTACGGGAAAAACTCCCGAATATTTTATTTTCTGGACCAAAAACATTATAGAAAACTGGGAAAAAGAAGAAATAAAGGAACTTCGGAAAAAGCATCATTTAGGAGACCAAAAACCATCATTGGCTGATCTTCATTTTGTACAGATTGATGAATTTTATCCCATCAAATCATCTCAGGCCAACAGCTTTTATCATTATGTCAATAAGTATTACATTGAAGGTCTGGGACTGAAAAGAGAAAATGCAATCCTGATCAATTGTGATGAGATTCCTCTTGCCGAAGGTAAAAGTTTTGAAGAAATTTTCCCCGATCATAGGGTAAACCTTGACTTACGATATTACGAACCTGAAACTCCTTTAGAAAAGCTACAGAAAGAATCTGTTTTTCTCATCGATAACTGGTGCTCGGAATATGAACAGAAGATCCGTAACCTTGGAGGAATTGGTTTTTTCCTTGGGGGAATAGGTCCTGACGGACATATCGCTTTCAACATCAAAGGTTCAGACCCTTTTTCAACGACCAGACTCACTTCGACGAATTTTGAAACACAAGCTGTTGCAGCTGGCGATCTAGGAGGAATAGAAATTTCCAGAGAGCGGCTTGTAATCACCATAGGACTTGAAACCATTACGTATAATAAGGATGCAGTAGCGATTATTTTTGCAGCCGGAGAAGCCAAGGCTCCTATGATAAAAAATGCCCTGGAACTTCCACCTTCCAATCTGTATCCTGCCTCGGTTCTTTCCAAACTTCCAAACAGCAGGTTTTATATTACGTTGGGAGCAGCAAGTATGCTGAATGATTTCATTGATGATTATTACCAATCAGGAAACTGGTCTCAGGAAAAAACAGATAAGGCCGTCATGCAGCTGACTCAGAAACTCAACAAGTATGCAGAGCACCTTACTCCGGAAGATTTGCAATCTGACCGACATACCCGGCTTATTCCCGGGCTCAATGAAAATACAGTACAATCTGTAATCAGCTCCATTGAAAACAAGATAAAAAAAGGAACAGAACAGCTTACCCATCAGGTTTTTTATCATACCGGCCCACACCACGATGATATTTCGCTGGGACTTTTACCTTATATCCACTATCAATCCCGTAATGAGAGCAATGAATCTCATTATTCAGTACACACATCGGGATTCACAGCGGTAACCAACAAATTTTTAACGGATATCCTCAGAGACACTCTTTCCTTTGTTCAAAAAGGAGAAGTTGAAATGCTTAATTATCCTGATTTTTTTGATGTTGGATATAAAAACAAAAGAGATAAAGATGTCTACCATTACCTCATCAATATAGCTTCTGAAAATGCAACAGAAAGATCAAGAGCAGTATCCCACAGAATGGTAAGAAATATGGTTGAACTTTGGAATATCGGGACAAAACAGGAACTGGAAGAAAGAATCAATGGGATTATCTCTGTCATTCAGGCCAGTTATGATGGTCAAAATCCGGAACCTAAAATTCAAACTTTGAAAGGAATGATCCGTGAATACGAAGAAGAACTTGTATGGGCACATTTTGGGGTGAGAACAAAAAACGTATCCCATCTGAGACTCGGTTTCTATACTGGTGCTATTTTCACCGAAAAACCTAACCGGGAAAGAGATGTGTATCCCATCCTGGAAGAACTGAGAAGGATCAATCCTACGGTAATCAGTTTAGCATTCGATCCCGAAGGAAGCGGTCCCGACACCCACTACAAGGTTCTGCAGGCTATTGCAGCAGCGGTACGGGAATGGGGCAAAGAAAAAGATATTTCTCAACTTAAGATATGGGGATATAGAAACGTTTGGTATCAGTTCAATGCGGCGGATGTTACCCATATTTTCCCTGTATCACTCAATGCAATGAGTACAATGGACGAAAGTTTTACCAACAGCTATCTGAGCCAGGTGAATGCTTCTTTCCCAAGTTATCGATATAACGGGAAGTTCAGCCACCTGTCTATACAAACCTGGGTAGAGCAGCTTCAGGCAACTCAGCTGATCCTAGGAAAACCTTACTTCTACGATAATGACAGTCCGCGTCTCCGGGCTACCCATGGATTGCTTTTCTTTAAAGAAATGGATGTGGAAGAATTCCTGCAGTCTGCCCGTGAACTGGAGCAGTCAACAGAAGGGGTATAAAAAACTAATCGCAATTTAAAATATTCAATATCATAGAAACAGGGTAAAAACACTTAATTTTACCCTGTTTCCAACATACCAATGACAATACAAGACTTAAAAACTAAAAACCTTATTCTTTTTGAAGCTATTTCCGGAAGCCGGGCTTTTGGGTTGGCTACAGAAACCTCAGATACAGATATCCGCGGAGTCTATTATCTGCCAAAAGAAGATTTCTTTGGGTTACATTATATTCCGCAGATATCCAATGAGACCAATGATATTACATATTATGAAATCGGAAGATTTGTAGAACTGCTACAAAAAAATAATCCCAATATTCTGGAAGTTCTGGCAAGCCCGCAGGATTGTATTCAATATAAAAATCCGGTAATGGATCGGTTAAAAACAGAAGATTTCCTTTCAAAATTATGCAAAGACACTTTTGCCGGCTATGCCATTTCTCAGATTAAAAAAGCAAAAGGACTCAACAAAAAGATATTGAACCCCTTAGACAAAGAAAGAAAATCTATTCTGGATTTTTGCTTTATCCTCGAAGGACAAGGTTCGGCTCCGTTAAAAAAATGGCTTTCAGAAGAGGGAAAAACCCAGAACTGGTGTGGTTTGGTCAATATCGATCATACCAAAGGAATGTATGCTTTATTTTATGATGATTCGCAGGCATTGGGTTACAAAGGGATTGTTCAAAATGAAGAAGCCAATCAGGTCTCTGTATCGTCTGTCCCTAAAAGTGAAAAGCCTGCCGCCTATCTGTTCTGCAATCTGGATGCCTATTCTACCTATTGTAAAGACTATAGAGAATACTGGAAATGGGTAACAGAACGAAATGAAGATCGCTATAATGTAAACCGGGAACACGGACAGAATTATGACAGCAAAAATATGATGCATACACTCCGTTTATTGCAGTCGTGTGAACATATTTTTCAAACCGGATCTCTTCAGATTCGGGTAGATAACCGCAAAGAGTTACTCGATATCAAGGCCGGAAACCTTCCTTATGAAATCCTGATACAAAAAGCTGAAGATTTAATACAATCTATAGAAAAGCACCATTCTACTTCTCACCTCCCTGATTCTCCCGATCTGGAAAAGACAACAAGGATTTTAATAGAAATAAGGGAACAGCTTTATGGGTGAGAATAGAGACAGGAGATATGAGACATAAAATTATAATGATTAAGATTTGGTCTTATATTTTGAGTTACTCAGCGGATAAAACGCTCTCCTGTTCTCAAACATCTCTACCTATTTCTTCTTTGAAGACTTTGCGATCTCATTATATTCCAGACAAATCTTTATCCAGTATTCAAAATCCTCCGGCTTTGCAAAACCAATAGGTTCTACGTAGCAATAATCTTTGAGCTGCTTTCCTCTCATTACCATAGGAAGAAAGCCTTGTCTTTCTGAAACCTCCTCTTCCAGTTCAGGGTTATATCGGCACATCAGGTTGTCGTGACTGATATTAATACACATTTTCCCATTAACCAGAAATGATAAGCCACTAAACATCTTCTTCTCTTCCACCTCAATATCATGAACTATGGAAAGTCGTTCACGGACTCTGTCTGCCAATTCAATATTGTAAGCCATGATGTTATTTTTTTATTGATTTAAAATTACTTAAAAACAGCATTCCAAAAGGATTTTCAATGTTATTTTTTAAGTAACCTATTTTGAAAAATAAAATTTTATTTAAATTAATTATTGTTTTACGATAATTAATTATACATTTGCAATACTAATTAATGTTCGTGACATGAACCAGACCAAAATTATTTCAAAGATTTTATTTTATATCTGTACGCTGCTTTCCGTTGGATATTTAATAACGTTTGTGTATTCCATTCTTTGCTTAACTACAGATTTTTCTGTTACCCCTTATAAAGGCGGGCAATACCTTCACATCAATTACCCATTTACGGAAAGTCCATTCCTGAATATTGAAAACAATTACCCGTATATGATCTTTTCATTTCTTCTGGTTTTAGTTTCTTATGGAATCTTTTTCTGGCTTTCCTCAAAAGTTTTCAAGGTATTCTTTCAGGATAAATTGTTTACTAAAGATCATATACAACAGCTTAAGAAATTTTACCTGTATAATATTTTTATTCCTCTTCCGGTAGTTATTATCGCGAGTTTCTTTGTGGAAGTGGAAAGTATCATATGGGGACTGGTGTTTATTCACTTTATGCTTGGAATTTTCTGTCTGTTTCTTGCGAATATCTTTAAGCAAGGACTACATTTGCAAAACGAACAAGACCTATTTATATAAAATGCCGATTATAGTCAACTTAGATGTGATGCTTGCCAAACGAAAAATGCAGAGTAAAGAATTGGCAGAAAAACTAGGAATCACCCCCGTAAACCTTTCTATCCTCAAGACCGGAAAAGCTAAAGGTGTTCGTTTCGACACCCTGGAGGCCATCTGTAAAATCCTAGAATGCCAGCCGGGAGATATTCTTGAATACAAAGAGGAGTGAGTGAAAGAGTTTGAGAGTAAAAAATCGGGCTTCCGGCATTCAACCCTCTATTTTTAATTTCCGGATTTAAAAATCACATTACCTATATTTTATAACAGCCACTGAAAGGTGGCCAGTCCTTCTATTCCCCAAACACAACCTTATGAATACATTATCAATCAACAATCTGAGCCTTATTTATAAAAATGGTTTTCATGCTATTAAAGACCTTTCACTGGAAATCAGCAACGGTATGTTTGGTCTATTGGGTCCTAATGGAGCCGGAAAATCCTCTTTAATGAAAACCATTGTAGGACTTCAGAAACCCACCTCGGGAACTCTGTTTTTCAACGGAGTAGATATTGCCGAAAACCCAGATTATATCAAACAAAATCTGGGATTTCTTCCTCAGGATTTTGGGATATATCCTAAAATCTCAGCTACCGATCTTCTGGAACACATTGCCATACTGAAGGGACTTTCCGATACAAGCAAACGAAAAGCACAAATCATAAGTCTGCTTGAAAAAGTGAATCTTTCAGATTTCAGAAATAAAGAAGTTCATACTTTTTCCGGAGGAATGAAACAACGCTTTGGCATTGCTCAGGCTCTTCTGGGAGATCCCAAAATGATCATTGTAGATGAACCTACAGCAGGTCTTGATCCTGAAGAACGAAATCGTTTCAACACGTTATTGAGTGAAATCAGCAAGGATGTTATTGTTATTCTTTCTACTCATTTGGTCGAAGATGTAAGAAATCTCTGTTCGGAAATGGCTGTGATGAGCTACGGACAAATCCTTCAACAAGGAAACCCCGGAAGATTAATTGGAGGCCTTGAAAACAAAATCTGGTCAAAATCCATTGATAAAAACGAGCTCGAAGCTTATGATTCCACCTATCGGATTATCAGCAAACAGCTGATCGAAAGAGAACTTCATATTACCATTTTTTCTCATCAATCTTCTGAAGGCTTTAGTCCTGTCAAACCCATGCTGGAGCATGTTTACTTTCACACCTTAACTCAAAAACCTTAATCATGAATGCCATATTTTTATTTGAAGCCAAGCGCAATATCAAGCACTGGCCAGCTTATCTTATTTCCCTGATTTTAATTTGTGCCGGTATTTTTTGTGGCAGCCAGTTTAATCTTTCGGTAGGAGAAGGAATTTACCTGAATTCACCCTATACAATTGGGTTTATGACCGGAATGCTGAGTCTTTCCATCATCTTTTTTGCAACGATTTATGCATTACAATTACTTTTTAAGGATCATGATACCCGATTTGCCTTTATTCTTTTTTCTTTCCCTATTTCAAAATCAACGTATTTGAAAGGAAAGTTTCAACTCTTTTTTTTGCAAACTTTCTTCAGTTTTAGTTTTTTAATAATAGGATTTATCATCGGTCAGGCAACACGCACCGGAAGTGAAATGCAAAATGGATTCAATATCATCAATTATCTATATCCTTTACTCATTTTTGGAGTGATCAATAGTATTTTAGTGTGCAGTTTTCTTTTTCTGATTTCATTAACGATGAGAAAAAAACTATTGGTTGCTATTGCCGGTTTATTTCTGTATGTGGCTTATATGATTGTTTTATTATTTTCAAACTCCCCGTTTATGGCCGGCAGCATTCCTCAATCCCACGAGGCCCAGCAATTTTCCGCCTTCCTTGATCCGTTCGGTCTTTCCTCCTATTTTCTGGAAGCAACTACCTCTAATATTCACCAGAAAAACACTCAAATCGTCCCTTTTTCAGGGTATTTATTACTGAACAGAATTTCATTTCTGATCATTTCAGGAGGATTTCTTTTTTTGTGTTTCAGGTTGTTCTCATTTTCTGATATCTCAGGAAAGAAAATGAGAAGAAAAGATAAAATAATCAATTCATCCTCAAAATCATTGGTATCTAAGTATATAACCACAGTACCCAGCTTTGGAACTAAACCTTTTATTGCCTCTATCCTGTCCTATGCGAAAATCGATCTGATTTACTTATTTAAAAGCATTACCATCCCAGCCATATCTATTATATTGGTATTTTCCGTGGGAATGGAAATGTATGCCGAAATTGAAAAAGGAATACGGCTTCCACAAAAATATGCGAGCTCGGGGCTTATGGCCACCACTATTTCAGAAAATTTTCCCATGTTTGGATTATTAATTTCAGCTTATTTTTTGAATGATCTGTATTGGCGAAGTCGTTCATCAGGATTCCTGCTGATTGAAGGAACTACATTTTTCTCTAAAAGTAAACTAACCGGGCACGGTATTTCAATCTGTATTTTGTTGTTCTTTTTTACCGGAGTTCTCATTACAGAAGGGATTATTTTTCAAATAGCATACGGGTACTTTCATATCGACTGGAACGCCTATCTTCCTGTTTTTATGTTCGATACATTTCCCATCATTCTGTTTTCAGGACTTATTTTACTTATTAATGATACTATTAAAAATAAGTTTGTTGCTCTTGGAGTATCTGTTTTTGCTGTTTTTATTTTAACAGGGCCTATTTCAGGTAAAGTACTTTCCTATCCCCTTTTCAGAATATTTTCAGATTTTAAAGGAAGTTACAGTGATTTCAATGGCTATGGTACTTATATGATTGCCTTTGCGCAAAGACTTTTATTCAGCCTAGGAGTAATCGCTTTTTTATGGGCATTCAATATATTTTTTACCTCTAAAAAAAAGATTCGTATTCCCTTTGTAGTAAGTCTTTTTTTGTTGATTTCAGGAATATTTGCAGGCTCTTATTTTATGAAAGGCTATATTCCAAAAAATGAAGACACAACAACCTTGCAAGCAGTTCAGTACGAAAAAAAATATAGAAAATATGAAGGTATTCCCCAACCTGAGATTACTGATGTTATAACCCATATTCAACTATATCCATCCGAAAATTCTTATCAAATCACAGGAAAATATATCCTTAAAAATCAAACGGATCAACCCATTACTAAAATTTTGGTCAACTTTCATCCGGATCTATCAATAGAAAATGCAGTTTTTACATCGGGTACTGATATCACCCCAATCAATACTCAGATGAGAGAAATTACCCTCAAGAAACCCATGAAGCCTGCTGATACCGCTTTCCTTAGTTTCAGTTTGTCTTATAAATGGTATGCCGTCAACGGCCACCAGTCGTTCAATGCGGTTATTGAAAATGGTTCTTTTATGAGAATTAGCAGGTATTATCCGGCAATAGGTTATCAGAAATATAATGAGGTTCAGGACCTGCAACAACGAGATTATTTCCAATTGGGAAAACTCATGTCATTGAAAACACCGGAAGCCCCGGCAATATTAAAAAAAGACTTTATCAATTTGGATATGACCATTTCTACTGCAGGCAATCAAACCGCTATAGGAACAGGAGATCTTCTCCGAAAGTGGACAGAATCAAATCGGAATTACTTTAGGTATACTGCCCATTCTATTCCGTTCAGATTTGCTGTTTCTTCTGCAGAATATCAGGTAAAAAGGATCAATTATAAAGGAATAGGAATACATGTTTTTTACCATAAAAAACATGTTGAAAATGTTGATCATCTCCTTGAAAATGCCAAAACAACCCTTGACTACTGTCAGCAAAACTTTGGAAAATATCCTTTTAAAACCATTAATTTCACAGAAATATCATCTTACACGAGAGGTTTTGCAGCTACAGCTTATCGATCTGCCATTTTTATGCCTGAAGACATGGTATTTCATGCCAATATTTACGCTGATGAGAAGCAAGATGTTATTAACGAACTGGCCGGGCATGAGCTGTCTCATCTTTGGTGGGGAAACAGTCAGATAGATCCTGATGACAGAGAAGGATCAGTCATGCTCACGGAAACACTCGCCATGTACACTGAAATGATGCTTTATAAAAAGATGCATGGAAAGGATAAAATGATGGAAAGGATACAGGTACATCAGCAAATCTATGATAATGAAAAAGGTCTTTCAGAAAATGTTCCGATTTATAAAGCTACCGGGGATGTTCCTCATATTTCTTATTCAAAAGGAGCTGTTGCCATGGTAAAACTGAGCGATCTGCTTGGAGAAAACCGTATCAATCAGGCGCTCAATCATTTTCTTAAAAATAATTCATATCCTAAAAAACCATCCTCCCTGGATTTAATTAATGAGTTTTACAAGATCTCTCCTGATACCTATACAAAAAAACAAATTGATCTGTTATTTAAAACCACAAAAAATATTCCCACAGCTATTCAACGGAAAACTGTTCCTACAAAAGGAGAGATGAATACTCCTATCGACAGTTTTTAATTTTCCTATTAATATTTTTCAGGAAATTGTAACAAAATAAAATTACCACCAACAAATTAAATGATATATCAATAATTGATGTATCATTTTTAATCTAAACCTATGGAAAAATTAAATTCAATTATATTCTACAACATAGACAAAGCTATCAGAGCCTATAGAAACTATGCACAACGCCAGCTGAAAGCCAATGGTTTTACCATAACCATCGATCAATGGCTTATCATCAAGGCCATTCTGGAAAACCCGGGAATTCCCCAGAATGAAATCGGTGATCTTGTTTTTAAAGATAATGCGTCTGTGACAAGAATAATTGATTTGATGGTAAAATCAGATTACATCACAAGGCAAGTTCATCCTGAAGACCGGAGAAAAACCCATCTGGAAGTAACCGATTCCGGAAAGAAGGTGATCCGGGAGGTTCAGGATATCGTTGAAAAGAATCGGAAGGTCGCTTTGAAGGGTGTTACCACCAAAGAACTTGAAGTCATGTATTCTGCTTTACTCAAGATATCAGAAAACTGTCTTAACCACTAAAAACAAACACTATGACCAGAATATTCTCACTTATTTTTATCTGGCTCCTTATTTTTTTCAGCAGTATCCTTTCAGGCCAGACCCTGCAGCAATATTCATTGTCGGGAAACATCAGCTCCGGCAAAGCAGACCAGATGGAGATCAACCTACTGGATGCCAATAATACATTGATTAAAACAGAGATTGCAGATGATAACGGAAAATTCAGCTTTAATGATCTTAAAACAGGAACTTATTATGTAAAAATCAGTAAAAACGGATCTGAGGTATACCGTTCCGAAACGATAACACTGGCAGAAAATAAAACATTATCCCCTATTGATCTGAATATAAAAGCAATTGAAGGAGTTACCATTACCAAGACCAAACCTTTGATTGAAAGACAGGACGGGAAAATGATTCTGAATGTTGAGAACAGTATTGCCAGTACGGGAAATTCTGCATTTGAAGTATTGGAAAAGGCACCCGGAATCAGTATTGATAATAATGACAATATCAGCCTTCGGGGGAAAGGAAATCTTCTGATCCAGATTGATGGTAAAAACACTCCTATGACCGGGAGTGATCTTGCCAATTACCTTAAAGGACTTCCGTCGTCAACGATTGATAAAATTGAATTTATCACCAACCCATCATCAAAATATGATGCTGCAGGGTCTTCCATTATTAATATTAAACTAAAAAAAGATCAAAGAAAAGGAACAAATGGCAGCATCTCAACTTCTATTGGAACAGGAAAGTATGTAAAAAACAATAATACATTCAGCATCAACCACAGAAATAAGAAAATCAACATTTTCGCAAATTACAGTTTTGCGTACAGAGAATTTTATAATCATCTGGTTCTGGATAGAAATTTCTACAACAACAATACTTTTGAAAAGGCCTATCTACAGGACAATTACTTCAAATTCGGTATTAGAAGCCATGTCGCAAAAGCCGGAATGGATTATTATCTGAACGATAAAAATGTACTGGGTTTTTCTGTCAGTCTGATGACGAACAAACTTGATCTGGATGGAGATAATGCCAATACCACACTGGCCAGCAACCGTATTCCTGAAAGTACATTCAATACACAAAGTAACTCCAATAATCACTGGAGGAATGTTTCAATTAATTTAAATCATAAATATACCCTTGATTCTTTAGGATCTGAGTTGACCAGTGACTTTGACTATATTAATTATTCAAACACTTCTTTACAGAATTTTGAAACAAGAACCCATCAGATCGCTGCCAATGCTGATCTTCTTGATATTCTTAAAGGAGACATGGATGGAAAATTAAATATTTACTCTTTTAAATCTGATCTAACGAAAAATTTAAAAAACGAATGGAAACTGGAAACCGGTATTAAAACAAGCTTTGTAAAAACTGATAATGATCTCAAATTTTTCAATGTCAATGCCGGAACTCCCGTTATTGATCCTTCAAAGACCAATCATTTTATTTATGAAGAAAATATTAATGCTTTGTATGGAAATGTCTCCAAAAAGTGGGACAAGTTTAAGGTAACAGCAGGATTAAGAGTTGAAAACACCAATATAAAAGGAACACAGCTTGCCACTAATCAGGTTAATAAAAAAGATTACACCCAGTTGTTTCCAAGTGCTGTTTTTTCTTATGATCTGACGGATAAGAGCAATCTTGAAGTCAATTTCAGCAGGAGGATTACAAGACCCAGTTATAATCAACTCAATCCCTTTAAATTCTACCTGGATCCTACAACTTCAAGAACCGGGAATCCTGACCTGAACCCACAAACCATGATGAATTATGAGCTGACCTATGGCTTCAATAATAAATATTTTGCAACATTGAGCTATAGCAAAACCAATGATAATATTACAGACGTTATCAAGCCTGTTCTGGAGAACGGTCAAAATATGACGGTTCAGACTATTGAAAATTTAAGTTCCGTTTCTTATTACGGATTATATCTTATTGCCCCGATAAAGGTTACCCAATGGTGGGATATGAACAACAATGCTAATTTTTATTATGCCACCTATACCGGAAATGTATCTGATACCCAAATTAATAAAAAAGGGAATTTTACCTTCAATATCAACAGCATTAATTCATTTAAATTGGGGAATGGATTTACGGCAGAAGTTACGGGAAATTACAGAGCAAGAGAAGTCTATGCTTATATGGATGTAAGACCGAATTGGTATTTGAATATCGGAGCTCAGAAGAAGTTTAAAAATAATAGTATTCTGAAGCTCGCCTTTAATGATGTGTTTTTTACCAGCAATCCTAAAGCGCAAACGGTTTTCAATAATTATATAGAAAACTTTGTAGTAAAAAGAGATTCCCGTGTTGTAACCCTCTCCTACACGTATAATTTCGGTTCTTCCAAAAATGGTCTACCAAGAAAAACGGGAGGTGCTGAAGATCTGAAACAGAGAATCGGAAGTTAACAGATAAAACCATTACGAAATGTGAAGTATAGAAGTTCTCCCACTTTTGGAAGTCTAAAAACCTTCATGAGATTGCTTCACTTTTGGTTTGCCATGATATATAAACAAGAAATCCCTCAAAATTGAGGGATTTCTTTATATCTAAGAATGTGAATCTTATGCTTCAGCAGAAGGTTCCTGATTTTGCACCGGTTTTTCACCTTGTGGTCTATCTTGTCCTTCTGGTCTTCTTTGCCCTTCAGGCCTACCTTGTCCTTCTGGTCTTCTCTGTCCTTCCGGTCTACCTTGTCCTTCTGGTCTCTCAGGTCTTGGAGGTCTTGGTAAAAGAACTTTACGGGAAAGCTTCATTTTCTTACGATCATCATACCCCATAAATTTAACTTCTACTTCATCACCTTCTGCATAAGGAACTTTGTCTAAACGAGCCCACTCAATTTCAGAAATGTGAAGAAGACCTTCTGTTCCTTTAGCAATAGCTACAAAAGCACCAAAATCCATTACTTTCACTACTTTACCTTTGTAAACTTCACCTACAACCGGTACGAAAGTAATTTCGTTGATCTTAGCAACAGCAGCATTGATTTTCTCTCTGTCTGTTCCTGCAATCTCGATACGTCCGATCTCACCAATTTCTTCAATAGCAATAACGGTATCTGTATCTTTCTGCATCTGCTGAATGATTTTTCCTCCAGGCCCTATTACAGCTCCAATGAAGTCTTTAGAGATCTCCATTACTACCATTTTCGGTGCGTGCGGCTTCACATCTGCTCTTGGTTCAGAAATAGTTTCAGTGATTTTATTTAAGATGTGTAATCTTCCGTCTCTAGCCTGCATCAAAGCTTTTTCCATGATGTCCATAGAAAGACCCTGAATTTTGATATCCATCTGACAAGCAGTGATACCATCTGCAGTACCTGTTACTTTGAAGTCCATATCTCCCAGGTGATCTTCATCTCCTAAGATGTCGGAAAGTACTGTAAATTTACCTGATTTTGCATCGGTGATCAATCCCATTGCAATACCGGAAACCGGTTTTGTAATCTGAACCCCTGCATCCATTAATGCTAATGTTCCTGCACAAACTGTTGCCATTGAAGACGAACCGTTTGATTCTAAAATATCAGAAACAATTCTGATCGTGTATGGATTTTCTTCAGGAATAACTGCCTGTAATGCTCTTTGAGCAAGGTTTCCGTGTCCTACTTCTCTTCTTGAAGTTCCTCTTAAAGGTCTTGCTTCACCTGTTGAGAATGGAGGGAAGTTATAGTGTAGGAAGAATTTTTCGTCGTGTTGCGTAATAACGCTGTCTACCATGTTTGCATCTTTTACAGAACCTAAAGTTACCGCTGTTAAAGACTGAGTTTCACCTCTTGTAAACACTGCAGAACCGTGAGCTCCCGGAAGATAGTCAATTTCTGACCAGATCGGACGGATCGTCTGAGGATCACGACCATCAAGACGGATATTGTCTTCAAGGATCATCTGACGCATTGCTTCTTTCTCTACGTCATGATAATATACTTTTACGAAAGGAGTTACTCTTTCCAATTCTTCCACATTGTCTGCATATTGAGCAAGGAATTCTTCACGAACTGCTTTGAACTTTTCTCCTCTTTCTTCTTTACCAGATGGAGTTCTTGCTACTTCATACACTTTATCATAAGTTTCTTTCCACACTTTTTCACGAATTTCTTCATCGTGATCTTCGTGAGAATATTCTCTCTTAGGGAAAGCTTTTCCTACTTTTTCAGCTAATCTTTCCTGAGCTTCAATTTGTTTTTTAATTTCAGCGTGAGCGAAATTAATAGCTTCCAACATTTCCTGCTCAGAAATTTCTTTCATCTCTCCTTCTACCATTACGATAGAATCTTTAGTGGCTCCAACCATAATATCTAACTCAGAATCTTTCAATTCTTCATAGCTTGGATTGATCGAAAGTTTTCCGTCAAATCTTACCACTCTTACTTCAGACATAGGTCCGTTGAAAGGAATATCGGTAATGGCAATAGCTGCAGAAGCTGCCAAACCAGCCAAATCATCAGGAATCGTTTTTCCGTCATAAGAAATTAAAGAAATCATCACCTGTACTTCAGCGTGAAAATCTTCAGGGAAAAGTGGACGTAATACTCTGTCTACTAATCTCATTGTTAAAATTTCCTGATCGGAAGGTCTTGCTTCTCTACGGAAGAAGTTTCCAGGAATTCTTCCACCTGCATAAAATTTTTCTCTGTAATCTACTGTTAAAGGTAAAAAATCTACACCAGGATTTGCTTCTTTATTGGCTACAACTGTTGCTAAAAGCATTGTTCCGCCCATTTTTACTACCACAGATCCATCAGCCTGCTTTGCTAATTTCCCTGTTTCAATAGTGATTTCTCTGCCGTCAGCAAGAGTAATCAACTCTGTAAACACTTGAGGTATACTCATAAATTTGTCTTCTTAATACTCCGTATTGAGTATGAATTAATATTTAAACTCTTTAAATTTTCGTTTGCAAAGGTACTAATAATAATGATATATTAGATTTTTTCGATTGCATAAATAAGCCTTCAAAATACAAAATTTTGGCTTTCAGTTTCATGAAAGCTTTAAAAATTAACGTCAGTAATTAAAGCTTATTTCTTATTTGAGAAAACAAAAACCATCTATTTTTAAAATATTTCATTGAAAAATCCTCTTGTTTTTGTATTATTGTCTCATAAAAAGAAAATAATGTTTTTATCCTGTAAAATGGATACCTCTCATTATAAAAATCATTAAAACAATTGCAAAAACAGGGGGTGATCCTTATATTTGCCTTACTTCACAAAATACCATGCTGTAGCAAAAAAAGATAAGGACTTCATCATCCTTACACAGATAAATAAATGTTTATGAATAAAGAAGTACAACCACAAAGCAGGAATTACACGGTTCCGTTGATTACCATCACCCTGCTTTTTTTTATGTGGGGATTCATTACCTGTATGAATGACATCCTGATTCCCTATCTGAAACAACTTTTCAATCTTACCTTTTTCGAATCCATGTTGGTACAGTTCTGTTTTTTCGGAGCGTACTTTATCGGATCTCTGATTTACTTTCTGATCTCTATTTCCAAGGGTGATCCTATCAATAAATTGGGTTATAAAAAGGGAATTTTATTTGGAATTTTTCTTGCTGCTTTCGGCTGTATCCTTTTTTATCCCGCAGCTACATTCTCGTATTATCCGTTATTTCTGGGAGCCCTATTTATTTTGGGTTTAGGTTTTACCGTATTACAAATTACAGCAAATGCTTATGTATCTTTGCTGGGTAGTGAAGAATCTGCTTCCAGCCGTTTGAATATGACCCAGGCGTTCAATGCTTTTGGGACCACCATTGCTCCGGTATTGGGGGGGCATTTAATTTTTGAATTTTTCTCATCTCCGGATGGCTCATTCAGTGCAGTAGCGACAAGAATTCCTTACTTAATTTTTGCAGGTATTCTTTTACTGGTTGCTTTATTGATCTCCAGGGTAAAACTTCCATCATTTCAAATGGAGGAAGAAGAAATTATAAAAGGTTGGGGAGCATTAGAATTCAGCCATCTGAAATTTGGAGTTTTTGCTATGTTTTGCTATGTAGGAGGCGAAGTCGCAGTAGGAAGTTTTATCATTAGTTTTCTTGAGCAACCTCAAATTATGGGTTTCAATGAAATCATCAGTAAAAATTATCTTTCTCTTTATTGGGGAGGCGCTATGATCGGACGCTTTCTTGGAGCCATTTCTTTAAATCAGTCACTAAGTCAGGGCAAAAAGGCGGTTTATATGTTGGGGGCAGCTGCTGCTGTTTTCCTTGTGATTTTCAGTATCGTTAATCTTAGCTTTTCCCAGATCAGTTTTTTCCTCGTTTTTATCGCGCTTAATTTCATTGCCTTTTTTATTGGTAAATCTGCTCCGGCAAGAACGCTATCAATCTTTGCAGCGATCAATGTTGTATTATTGATTTCTGCCATGGTGAATCACGGTGAACTGGCTATGTACAGTATTCTGGGAATCGGAATTTTCAACTCTATCATGTTCTCTAACATTTATACACTGGCCATTTCAGGGCTTGGAAAATATACCAGCCAAGGCTCTTCACTAGTGGTTATGGCCATTTTGGGAGGTGCTATTGTTCCTATTTTTCAGGGTTATCTCGCAGATCAGTTTGGGGTACAGCATTCATTCATTATTCCTGTTTTCTGCTATCTTGTAATTCTGATTTTTGGAGCTTATTGTACCAAATATTTGGGTCATGTAGAAAGTACAGAAGCCAAATCAGGGCATTAAATAATATTTATATAAATAAAGTTAGTCATAGGCTGTTTCATCTTTGGAGCAGCCTATTATTTTACACTACTCTACCTATTTCTGGTAAGAAATAAAACTACTATTAAACCACATAGATTAATTGCGAGCTCATATTTTATTCGTGCATTCGTGGCCATTAAAGATACAGTTTCAACCTTTTCTATCCACGAATGTATGAATTCCTTTATTGATGTTAATCTGTAACTTTATGCATGAAATTCCGACCTATTTCACATCAATGCTAAAAACTTTATCCTGATGAAAGCTCAATTAAAACTTGAATATGCAGCCTTTTTAATACTTGGAGTTTTCGCTTTTTCACAAACAGGATATTCCTGGTGGTGGTTTGTCGGATTATTCCTTGCTCCTGATATTTCCATGCTGGGGTATACGATTAATAATAAAGTAGGTGCATTCTGTTACAATCTGTTTCATCATTTCGGAGTAGCTATTGTTGTTTATCTTGCAGGAGCAGTTTTATCTCTGCCATATTTACAAATGATAGGCAGTATTCTATTTTCTCATTCTGCCTTTGACAGAATATTAGGATATGGGTTGAAATACCCGGATAGTTTTCAGAATACACATTTGGGGAAGATTGGGAAAAAGATGGAGTGAGCAGATAACAGAAAGCATTACCCTCCATTAATTCTTTATTAAGCAACCATTTCTGAGCAGAACACTTCATCCTTCAATGGTGAGGTGGTTCAATAAAAAAGCAACCTCTTTCGAAGTTGCTTTTATTTTGAAAATCTTTATAGATTATTTTCTTAAACCTAATGCAGCAATAATAGCTCTATATCTTGCGATATCTTTCTTTTTAAGGTAATCTAGTAAACTTTTTCTCTTACCTACCAATTTCACCAAAGATCTCTCTGTGTTGAAATCATGACGGTTAGCCTTTAAGTGCTGAGATAAGTGATTAATTCTGAAAGTGAAAAGAGCGATTTGTCCTTCTGCGCTTCCTGTGTCTTGTGCAGATTTCCCGTGTTGTGCGAAAATTTCCTGCTTTTTGTCTGTTGTTAAGTACATTCCAATATTGTTTAATGATTATTATGTAACGGGTGCAAAATTACGACTATTTTTTAATTCTGCAAACTTCTGTCAACATTATTGATGTCATAAATCAAAATTGATAGAAAAAAATGTTAAAAATTTCTTAATTATTTTTACACAATTCAAGGAAAAGGCAGTAATTTTGCATTCGAATTACAAATGAGAAAAATTATATTTTTTACAACAGTTGTTACTTTCTTATCAGTGAGCTTTACTTTAGTACAGGCACAAAAAAACGCTGACGAAAAAATAAGAAAAGTTCTATACTTCAATCCTGAGGTAGAGCCGGACATCGATGAAATCAAAGAACCTACGAACACTGCTTTTTTCAGTGCAGTTTCTGATAATTTCAGTGGAAGAAAAAATAAAATGCTCCGCGCAGAAGTTCAGGTTCCTTTTGACAGTATAGATAAACAGACCATCACGGATTACTGTCTCAACAATGACGCAGACTTTGCTATTGTTTCCAAGGTACGTTATTTCAAAGTAGGTATCGGAAAATATGTCTTCTCAAATCAGGTCGTGGTAAGTATGAAGCTTTTTGCTGCTGATGGAAATCTGGTAACAGAATCAGACTATGATACATACCGAAAAAATATGCGTCTTTTAGGCTCAACAGTTAACTCTATCAAAATAGGTACTGAAGGAGCAATCAAAGATATTATTAAAAAACTGAGAAAACTCAAACCGACTGAAGCTGAACTTTAGTCCGAAAATATGTGTCCTAAAGGTTAAATTTAGCGTTAAATTCTGTTTTTTTTTTAAAAGAAACTGGAGAATAATCCATTCATTATTACACAAGGAGGTACTTACCTTGACGCCTACTCTACTCTCATCACTTATAGCTAGCTAATTTCTCTTAGTTGTTTATAGACCATAGCCTGCAGGATATCCCTAATCTATCCAGGTTTCTGCACTCCTTTCTTACATTTGGTTTACAACAAATCTAATCATTATGAAAAATTTAAATTTTAAAAAGCTAAGCAGAAATAGACAGAAACAAATTGTGGCAGGTGAAAGAGGTCTTCAAAAATGTAACTACTCTTTTGAATGTCCTGGTGGATCATGCTGCTTTAGGGTATGTATTTCTAACGCATGTCCTGATTTATAAAAATTCGCCTCGTCACCTTACTACTACTTGTTTAAACAAAACAGGTATTTTTCGTAACTATAAAAAACAACACCATAAATAACTGTGTATCAATTAAATATTTTCACTAATCAAGGAATAATTAAACAATATTTACTATTTTAGTCAGACATTAAAATCTAAATCATATGAAAAATTTAAAGAAACTCAGCAGAGAAGCAGCAAAACAGATCAATGGTGGAGCCCTGGCAAGATGCAGTAATACAAGACCATGTACAGTGGGATGGTGTTGTAATGGTATTTGTAGCCCACAAAGGTGTCCTATAGATTAATATCAACAAGTACTTTTAAGCATCTGAAAAAACAGATGCTTTTTTATGCAAAAAAACACAAAACACGTCAAACAAATTGATTTTCAATTAAATATTTTCACTAAATAAGGAATAATATGAAATATTTTACTATTTTAGTCAGACATTAAAATCTAAATCATATGAAAAATTTAAAGAAACTCAGCAGAGAAGCTACCAGTCAAATTAAAGGTGGGGGATTCCAGAGATGCAGCGAAACAGATCCATGTCCTGTTGGATGGTGCTGTAATGGAATGTGTAAAGAATTTATCTGTATAGAATAAGTAATGTATATCATTTAATAACAATCAAATCCTATGAAAAATCTAAAAAAACTCAGCAGACTAGAGCAAAAAGAAATTAAAGGAAATGGGATCATTAAAGGGTGTACAGAGCATTTTGAATGTCCCGGAGGATCATGCTGCAGAAACAGATGTGTTTTATATCCTTGTCCTTTAGAATAAGAAGAAAAAGCTATGACACCTGTTGAACACAGGTGTTTTTCATGATAGATCTTGAAATAAATTACACAAACAATTGTATATCAGTTAAATATTTTCACCAAGTATTGAATAATTGAAAAATATTTACTATTTTAGTCAGACATTAAAACTAAATTATATGAAAAATTTAAAGAAATTAAGCAGAGAAGCTGCAAAGCAAATTAAAGGTGCAGGACCAAAAAAATGTACAGAACACTCTCAATGTATTTTCGGTATGTGTTGTAAAGGAGTTTGTATGGAGTTTGCCTGTTTTGAAGACTAAAGATAAATTTCCTTTATGATTTAATTTATTAAAAATCAATAACCATGAAAACTTCAAATTTCAAGAAACTGAACCGACAAGAACAAAAGGGAATTACAGGAAGCCTGCAGATTAAAAAATGTAGAAACGGAGCTTGTGATCCAGGCGAATGTTGTTCCGGAGGGTTTTGTTTACCTTCTCCTATCATAGAATGTGGGCCTATTTTAGAATAATAGACATACATAAATTTTAAAATTTAATTTTTTAACATCCGCCTATGCGGATGTTTTTTTGTGATAAAACGTTTGTAACATTGAAATAATGCACCCCTTACTTTTCGTAAAAATAAGCAGAATTTTTCATAAAAAGTTTATACTACCCTTTCTTTTCGAGAGGTTTACATTATACCTTTAACAAGATTTAAAAATAAAACAATATGAAAAATTTTAAAAAGCTAAACAGAAATCAGCAAAAACAAATTCAGGGGGGAGCATTTAGAAAATGTAGTATTCAGAATCCATGTTCTGTGGGTTGGTGCTGTAATGGAGTATGTTCTCCAATGCGGTGTATCGACAATGATTTATAAAATTTATTCAAATAAAAAAATCAAAATCACATGAAAAACTTGAAAAAACTGAACAGACAGAATCAAATAAGAATTCATGGCGGAGGGCCAAGAAAATGTTTAGATGAAAATCAATGCAATCTTGGGGAGTGCTGCAGTGGGGGATCATGCATACGTTCTCCCTACCCTATCTGCGGTCCGCTTCTTGAGTAAAAAACACTGTGAATTTTCTAAAGACATCCGTTTACCGGATGTTTTTTTGTTATACACCTAATACACTTATTATCTGAACCCTAAAGCACGATTACATTTTAAATTATCCTTAAATTTTCTCCAGTGTTCGTCAGTCTTAAAAATTTAAATTATTTTTGCATATCCTAAAAATTTCACGTTTTGAACTCTAGAGACGAACTTATCTTCAATCCCGCCGACATTGCCGAAACTCTCAGTGAACTTCCTACTGACGAGAGGCTACTCGCGTTCCTGAAGGTTCCAAAGGAGTATAAAGCAGAAGTTTTCTCCCACCTTGATCCTGACTTCCAGGAGGATACCATCAGAAGTATCGGAAGTGATGATGTTTCCGAAATTTTGAATGCCATGACTCCGGATGATAGGACAGCCCTTTTTGAGGATTTTCCGGATGAACTGATTAAATATTCAATCAATCATCTTAATCCTCAGGAAAGAAGAATTGCTTTAAAACTTTTAGGATACAACTCTGACTCTATTGCCCGTCTAATGACTCCATATTACATCCAGATCCGTAAGGAATGGACCGTAAAAAGATGTCTTCAACAAATCAAAAAGGTAGGAAGAAGAGTGGAAACCATGAACTATCTTTATGTCGTAGATGAAAGAAACCGACTGATTGACGACCTTGCCATCGGAACTTTGCTACTTGAAGAAGAGGACACCCTGGTCTCAGACATTACGGATAATCATTTTGTTGCTATTACGACAACGACTTCAAAAGAGGATGCGGTAACGTATTTCGAGAAATATGACCGTGGTGCTCTTCCCATCATTACGGAAGCCGGTGTTCTGGTAGGAATTGTAACGATAGACGACATCCTTGATCAGATTGAACAACAAAATACTGAAGATATTCAGAAATTTGGGGGATTGGAAGCGTTGGATCTTCCCTATACCCAGACTTCATGGACTGAAATGATTAAGAAAAGAGCAACCTGGCTGATTATTCTTTTCGTTTCTGAAATGCTGACCGCCTCAGCAATGGGATATTTTGACAAAGAAATTGAAAAAGCAGTTGTTCTTGCACTATTTGTTCCATTAATTATTTCCAGTGGAGGAAACTCTGGTTCACAGGCGGCTACCTTGATTATCCGTGCCATGGCTCTGCAGGAAATCAGTCTTAAGGACTGGTGGTATGTGATGAGAAAGGAAATTATTTCGGGGCTATGCCTCGGTGCTATTTTGGGGATCATTGGTTTTATCAGAATTATGCTATGGCAAAAAATAGGTCTTTTTGATTATGGTCAATACTGGGCCTATGTAGGTCTCAGCGTTTCTGTTTCCCTGATCGCTATTGTATTGTGGGGTACTTTATCAGGATCCATGATTCCATTTGTCTTAAAGAAACTTAAACTCGATCCTGCTACTTCTTCTGCTCCTTTTGTAGCTACTTTAGTAGACGTTACAGGACTTATTATTTATTTTACCGTAGCCGGACTTTTCTTAACGGGAAAACTTTTGTAATTTTAGGCATCTAGCATGCCCATATGAAAATTGTATCTCTTGTACCTTCTATTACCGAAGCTTTATTTGATCTTGGACTGAGTGAACACGAAATTGTAGGAAGAACAAAATTCTGCATTCACCCAAAAGATAAAATAAAAAATGTACCCATTATCGGCGGAACAAAGAATATCAATATTGAAAAAATAAAAGCTTTACAACCTGATCTTATTCTTGCTAATAAAGAAGAAAATGTAAAGGAACAAGTTGAAGCTTTAATGGGTGAATTCAAGGTTACGGTAACCAATATAGAAACGGTTGAAGATAATTATTACCTGTTAAAAAACCTTGGAAAACTCTTGGGAAAGGAAGAAAGAGCTCAACTTTTCAATCTTAAAATTTACGATATTCTCCATCACGCCAAACTTGAAACAAAGGTAAAAGCCGCCTATCTCATCTGGAAAAATCCCTATATGACAATTGGTTCAGATACTTTCATCCACAAAATTTTAGCAGAAATTGGTTTTGAGAATATTTTCAAAGATAAAACACGTTACCCGGTCATCACAACAGAAGATCTTGCTGACACAGATGTTATTATGCTTTCTTCCGAGCCGTTTCCATTTAAAGAAAAACATATTGAAGAATTGAAATCTTTTTATCCTGATAAAAAAATTATGATCGTAGACGGTGAAGCTTTTTCCTGGTATGGAACTCATATTGCAAAATGCGAAAATTACTTTAAGGAATTGCGGGAAGAAATACACTCAATGCAGATCTGATATTTTTCAACACACAAGTCCGAAATTTTCTTATTATCTAAAAAATTAAGATCTCTTTTACTTAGACTTTAATAGAAAATATACTTGTCTTTTTGTCTGATTTTTGGTACATTGAATTTTAATTATTTACATTAATATTTAACACATGTCCGGTACCATTATATTGTCTGAAGGAGCAGAATTTGATCATGTTATACAGGAGGTTTCAAAACATATTCGCCTGTATGTCATGGCATTTGAAAAGGAGGAAAGAACCATCACCCGCATAGATAAACGTGAAAACATGTATGGTGGCAACGGCACGGTATATCTGATACAAATGTTTGATCAGAAGGAGCTGGCGAATAATCGTCTGGCAGCTTATATGGTTTTACTGAATAAAGGGGATGAATCGGGATTTCACACTCATAATACGAGAAATGAGCAAGAATTATATGTTGTCGTCCATGGAACCGGAGAGTATCGTGAAAGAAGCGGAGAACAAGGATCAATACGCAAAAAAGTATTGCAAAAAGGGGATATTACAGCCATCAACTCAATAGGCTATCATTCTATTGAAAATACCGGAGATGAGCCTCTAATCCTGTTTGTCATCACGACCAATAATCCGTAATCTCCAGAAAATCATTCTTACAAAGCGACTTATATTCATAAAAAACTCCAGCTGGAAAAGCCGGAGTTTTTTTATTTATTCTTACTAAACTTCGATTACAAAATCTTGGAAACCTCATTACAAAGCCACTCCAATAATTCACGATCTTCTGTTGTAAAAGGATCGATGGTATGAGAATCGATATCGATCTGACCAATATTCTTCCCGTCTTTAAATATCGGAACTACAATTTCTGCTTTTGTATCAATTGAGCAGCTTAAATAATTGCTTTCTTCATGTACATCAGGAACAACGAAAGTTTCATTGGAAACCGCTACCTGGCCACAAATTCCCTTTCCATACGGAATGATTGTGTGATCTGTAGGAGCTCCTACGTATGGCCCCAGAATCAATTCGTCTTTATCTCCGTTTTTGAAATAAAAACCTGTCCAGTTGAAATAAGAAATTTCCTGATCCAACAAGTGACAAACTTTTTCAAGTTTTTCTTCTGTATTATGCTTGGGACTTTCAAGAATTGAGGAAAGTCTTTTCTTTAATTCTGACATTATATTTATTTTTTAAGAGAATTGTTTTAGGGAAAGTTCTTCTTTATATCCAAACATTCCACGTTCTTTAATCATTTCTGCAACACCTTCCGGAACCTGGGTTTCCCAGCCTTTAACACAGCCTGCAATTTTTCTTAATATTTCTCTTGAATAAATTTCCAAAAACTCCGGATTATAGTTGGTTATGTCTACAATACGATTGTTGCGCTTGAAATATTTATACAATTCTTTAAGATTTTCCTCTACCTTAAGGTTGGAAGAGTCTAATAACTGATGAGTTTCAGGGTCTTTATACGGATACAGATACACTCTCATTCCGTTTCTGAAGAATTTACCGAATGCTTCCAGAATTCCTCCCGATAAGTCTTTATAATATTTCTCATCAAATACCATCAACAGGTTATTTACCCCCATTGCAACTCCGATATCTCCACCAGTATATGATGCAAAATAATCTATCAGTCTATAGTATTCTGAGAAGTTTGAAATAATAACAGTATATCCCAGTTTACCTAAAATATCTACTCTGTCGAGGAAGTCCCTCTCGTCAATATCTCCATCCGCCCTCAGGTTTGAAATGGTAATCTCAATAAGGACCTCTGTTTCTTCATGGGTACAGATGGCATCTTTTAAGAACATATCCAAACCGTTCTGAAGCATGTCAATATTCACTTTCGTTACCGGTCTGAAACTCCCTCTTACTGCAAAAATATTTCTCTTGTACAATATATCTGCCGGAAGCATATTACTCCCCTGAGAATTGAAAATTACAGCATCTGTCATTCCGTTTTTCACTAACTGAAGTGACATCAACCTGTTGTCAACATACGCAAAAGCAGGTCCGCTGAAATCAATCATATCAATCTCAAGATTGTCTTTTGCCACATCGTCATATAATGATTCAACCAGAGTTCTTGGGTTGTCAAAGTAATTGAAAGCTCCGAAGATAAGGTTTACTCCAAGGTTTCCTAAGGTTTCCTGCTGTAAGGTTGCATCATTTTCTTTGAATTTTACGTGGATGACGATCTCGTTGTAATCTTCATTTTCTTTAGTTTGAAAACGGATTCCTACCCAGCCGTGGCCTTTTACCGTCTTATCAAAATTGATGGTGGTAACCGTATTGGCATAGGAGAAAAATTTCCTATCAGGATTATTATCCCTTGAAATTCTTTCTTCAATCAATGCTACCTCATAGCGGAGCATTTTACGAAGTCTGTTCTGGGTAACATACCTGTTTTTTACTTCCTTTCCGTAGATTGCATCACTAAAATCTTTGTCATAAGCAGACATTGCCTTAGCAATCGTACCGGAAGCCCCCCCTGCTCTAAAAAAGTGACGAACAGTCTCCTGCCCTGCTCCAATTTCTGCGAAAGTACCATAAATAGTAGGATCTAGATTAATTGTTAATGCTTTTTGTTTGGGAGTTAGTTTCTGATACATTAGGACATGAAATTTTTTGTAAATTTACCAAAATTAAACCAACCTCAAAACAAAATGAAGTTGAAATTTTTAGGAACCGGTACTTCGCAAGGTGTACCCGTTATAGGCTGTACATGTGAAGTGTGTACTTCTGAAAATCCCAAAGACAATCGTTTACGTTCTTCTGTGATGGTTACGACGGAAGAAAATAAAAAAATACTCATCGACTGCGGCCCGGATTTCAGGCAGCAGATGCTTGTTAATCACGAACATACTGTAGACATCACCCTGATTACCCATGAGCATAATGATCATGTAATCGGGCTTGATGACATGCGTCCCCTTATTTTTAAAAGTGGAAAAGATGTTCCTTTATATTGCTATTCAAGAGTAGCAGGGGAGATAAAAAATCGTTTTCCGTATGCATTTACGGATGTCAGATATCCGGGAGCCCCAGCTTTTGAACTTCATGAAATTGAGAATAAACCTTTCAATGTCCTTGATACTGAAATCACTCCCGTGGAAGTGATTCACTATAAAATTACCGTGTTTGGATATAAGTTCAAAAAGCTTGCTTATATTACAGATGCCGGTTTTATTTCGGAAACAGAAAAGGAAAAACTGAAGGGTCTTGATGTATTAATTTTAAACTGTATCAGAAAATTTGATCCGCATCCGGCCCATTTTATCCTTCCGGATGTGATTAAGCTCTTTGAAGAACTGCAACCTAAAAAATTATTTTTAACTCATATCAGTCATCATCTGGGGCTGCATGATATTGAAGATAAGCAGCTTCCGTCCGGTATGCACCTTGCCTACGATGGTTTGGAAATTAATTTTTAAAATTTTTTCTTCAAAAAGCTTTTGAACATTGAAAAAAGTTCCTATATTTGCACACCAATTTGAAACAAACATCACGTTTGAATTCAACATCAAGCCCAGGTGGCGGAATTGGTAGACGCGCTGGTCTCAAACACCAGTTCTTAGGAGTACCGGTTCGATCCCGGTCCTGGGTACAAAAATCCCTGTAAACACTGTTTGCAGGGATTTTATTTTCCTATCTCATGCTATCTCATTGACTATCGTATAAAAAGTTTAAATAAATTTTTTGTTCTCAATATTTAATCGTAATATTGCGATATAATTATTCCAGTTATGGGTGCAACAAAAACAGATCACTTTACAGATCAACAAAACAGGATCGCTGTAATTGCAAAAGCATTAGGGCATCCTGCCAGAATTGCTATTATTGAATATCTGCTAAAAGTAAATACGTGTATCTGTGGTGACATCGTTAATGAACTTCCATTGGCACAAGCAACAGTTTCTCAACATTTGAAAGAATTGAAGAATGCAGGTCTTATTAAAGGGAATATTGAAGGAACTTCGATTTGCTACTGTATTGATGAAAAAACTTTTGGAATCCTGAAAGATTATTTTTCAAATATAATTCTAACCACTACAAATCAGAAATGCTGTTAAAGCGTTTTTTTTAAACAAATATATCGCAATATTGCATTTAAACGATAAATAAAAAAATATGAAATTATCTGAAATCAAAGAAATCTTAGCTGCGTTAAATAATGTTGAGTTTCAATTAGAAAACGGAACCTTTGTTCCTGAACATTTTCATGTTACAGAAGTAGGAACTGTGACAAAACATTTTATTGATTGTGGCGGAACTGTGAGAAATGAAAAAGTAGTAAACTTTCAATTATGGAACGCTAATGATTTTGAACATCGTTTAAAACCTATAAAACTTTTAAATATTATTAAGCTTTCAGAAGAAAAATTAGGGATTGAAGATGGTGAAATTGAAGTTGAATATCAAAACCTCACGATTGGAAAATATGATTTAGATTTTAACGGGAAAGCTTTTGTTCTTAAAAACAAAACAACCGCTTGCCTGGCTCAGGATGCTTGTGGGATTCCTGAAGAAAAACAAAAAATAAGCCTATCTGAGCTTTCTACTAATCAATCTTCATGTTGTATCCCAAATTCCGGGTGTTGCTAAATTCAATAAATCAAATTCAATAAACTATGTATTCGAAACTATTGCAAACAATAGAATTACTGAAAAATCATGAAATCAGCGAAGATAGAAAAACAATATTAGCACCGTTGGTTGATTTTATCCAGAAACGATTGGAAGAACAAAAGGAAGTAACTATTAACTTTATTTGCACTCATAATTCAAGAAGAAGCCATTTGGCACAGGTTTGGGCACAGGTTGCAAGTGCTTATTATGGTTTACCGAATGTAACTTGTTATTCAGGAGGAACAGAAGAAACTGCAATGTTTCCAAAAGTTGTAAAGACATTGGAAGACCAAGGACTTTTAATTATAAAAATTTCTAATACAGAAAATCCTGTATATGCTATAAAATTTGATGAGAGCAAACACCCAATCATAGGCTTTTCTAAAAAATACGACAGTTCTTTTAATCCTACTTATGGCTTTGCTGCAATTATGACTTGCTCCCAGGCAGACGGAGGCTGTCCTTTTATAGCAGGAGCTGACAAACGCATCACTATTACTTTTGAAGACCCAAAAATGTCTGATGATACGCCGGAACAAACAAAAGTTTATAATGAAAGAAGTTTACAAATAGGTGCTGAGATGTTCTATGTCTTTTCACAGATAAAAAATAAGAATTGATTAAAGAAACGTAATGCAACCAAAATTAAAATTTCTTGATAGATTCCTTACTTTGTGGATATTCCTGGCAATGTTTTTTGGAATTGGTTTAGGATACTTATTTCCTAATATTTCTGAAATTATCAATTCCTTATCAATAGGAACTACGAATATTCCATTGGCAATTGGTTTAATTATCATGATGTATCCACCATTAGCAAAGGTTGATTATTCATTATTACCTAAAGTTTTTCAAGATAAAAAGGTAATCGGAATTTCTTTGCTACTGAATTGGGTAATTGGTCCAGTTTTAATGTTTTTATTGGCAATCATTTTCCTGAGAGATGAACCTGATTACATGATTGGCTTAATTCTTATTGGCTTAGCAAGATGTATTGCAATGGTGCTTGTTTGGAATGATTTAGCAAAAGGTAATCGTGAATATGGAGCATTATTAGTGGCTTCGAACAGTATATTTCAAGTATTGAGTTATAGCTTTATGGTTTGGCTTTTTATCAATGTTTTACCTGAAAAATTAGGGTTGGCAAATTTTAATGTAACTGTATCAATGGGCGATGTTACAGAAAGCGTTTTGATATACTTAGGAATTCCTTTTTTAGCTGGTTTTTTAAGCCGATATATTTTAGTTAAACTAAAAGGGTTGGAATGGTATAACAGGAAGTTTGTTCCTGAGATTTCTCCATTTACTTTATATGCTCTTTTATTTACGATCGTACTCATGTTCAGTCTAAAAGGTGATAAAATATTGGAATTACCATTAGATGTTTTAAAAGTGGCTGTCCCGCTAATAGTATATTTTGTGTTAATGTTTTTTGTGAGTTTCTTTATCAACAAATACTTTGATTTGCCTTATGATAAAAATGCCTCCATTGCTTTTACAGCAACAGGAAATAACTTTGAATTAGCTATTGCAGTATCAATTGCTGTGTTCGGAATTCACTCCCCACAGGCATTTGTTGGAGTAGTCGGGCCATTAGTGGAAGTACCAGTGCTTATCTTATTGGTAAAAGGCAGTCTGTGGATGAAGCAAAAGTATTATTTATAAATCACAATTTACTATTTAAAACATTTTCTACACTACTTGAATTCAATAATATTTTTTCCAGAAATATCTATATTCAAACTATTACATAGGAAAAAAAAATCGTTTTCTTAATTAAAAATACTCTTGCTTTTAATTAAAAACATGTTTTTTTTCTATGTGACTAAAAATTTTAGACTATTGAAAAAATAGTACGAAAATTGTTTTTCAAGTCCTCTCAGCTGTATTAAAAAAAAGAATTAATATTGAATTGATAATCATCAGATTGTCTCAAAAAACCAAATCTATGAAAAAAATGCTGACCTTTTTTTGGGGAATATCTTTCCTATTTTTCTCTTTTGCACAAACAAAATCCAATCCTTTGATTCTTGGAAATGCACGATTTAGCATCATTTCTCCAGAATTAATACGCATGGAATATGCGTTCAATGGAAAGTTCGTGGATGATCCCAGCCTTTTTGCTGTAAACAGAAATGAATTTTCTCCTGATTTCGAAATAGAAAAGGAAAAAGATAATATATATCTGATCAAAACTAAAAGAATGAAAATAAGGTATAGAGCCGATGGTAAACCATTTAGCCAAATGAATATATCCGCAACCATTTACAATACGCCCAATGATTACCAATGGAAAATATACAGTACTGATGATGCCAATCTTGGAGGTGCCCTGTCTACACTGGATGGCATTGAGAAAGAGGTCCCTACTAATCCGGGACTTCTATCAAAAAATGGATGGCAGCTTATCGATGATAGTGGTAAAGAAATTATAAAAGATGGATGGATTCACGAACGTCCTATAGAGCACTATAGAGATTTGTATCTATTTGCATATGGAAAAGATTATAAATCAGCATTACAAGCACTCACCAAAATAAGTGGAGAAATTCCCATGAATCGCAAATATGTACATGGTATTTGGTATTGCCGGTGGTGGGATTATACTTCACAGGATCTTCTGGATATCGTCTCAGATTATCAGAAAAATGATTTCCCTTTGGATGTATTAGCTATTGATATGGGTTGGCATACCCAAAAAGAAGCAAAAACCGGTATGGGACACGCCGGAATGTATGGATGGACGGGCTATACCTGGAATAATGAACTCATTCCTGACCCGAAAAAATTATTAAATTCATTAAAAAATGATCAAATCAAAGTTGTTTTAAATGATCACCCTCATGACGGAATTAGAAAACATGAAAAATATTATTCCCAATTTATGAAAGCCATGGAAGCTGATACTATTGGAAAAAAAGAGCTCATGTTTGATTCCGGTAATAAAAAGTATATGGAAAATTTTTTCCGGTATGCGCTAGAACCTCATGAAAATAATGGCGTAAATTTTTGGTGGCTAGATTGGCAGCAGGATTATATAATGCCTAATGTACCGGGTTATAAAAATCTAAAACATTTACCATGGCTCAATCATCTATACTTTGAACATTCTAAAAAAAATAATCCACGGGGCTTGTTATTCAGTCGATGGGCAGGATGGGGAAGCCAACGGACCCCCATACAATTTTCAGGAGATGCAGGAGCTACCTGGGAGATGCTTAAATTTGAAATTCCTTTTACCGTTAGCAGCAGTAATGCAGGATGTTTTTTCTGGGCTCATGATGTGGGAGGTTTTTATGGAGGAAAAGATCCGGAATTATATGTTCGATGGACCCAATTTGCAATGACAACCGCCGCATTACGTATTCACTCCGAATACCATAAGGATCTGGATCGCAGACCCTGGTTATGGGGTTCACAGGCAGAGAAAGCTATGCGTATAGCTTATCATCTTCGTTCACGTCTGATGCCCTACATTTACAGCAGTGTTTATCAAGCCCATTTCCAAAGTCTTCCCCTTGTAAGAGGCTTGTATATTGATTATCCGGAGGAAGAAAACGCTTATTCTCAAAAGCAGCAATACATGTTTGGAGATCTTCTTCTTTCAGCGCCAATTGTGACTCCGGGAAAAGGAAAAAATTGGGTTGCCTCCCAATCTATATGGTTTCCACCGGGAGATCTTTGGTATGATATTACTACCCATGAAAAATATAATGGAGGCGATCAAAAACTGATAGAAAAAGATATCTACTCATTTCCATTATATGTAAAAGGAGGTGTACCTCTTCCCTTACAGCAATACAGTCAAAGAACTACAGCCAGCACATCGGGTGTTCTGACTTTGCGTTGTTACCCAGGGCTTGTAGGCAAAACAGGCACCTATGAGCTTTATGAAGATGACGGAGTCAGTAATGATTATAAAAAAGGGAATTATTTATTAACGAAACTTAGTTACACTCAGCAATCAGATCGCAAAGCCTTGATAAAAATAAAAAAGAAAGATGGAAATGGATACAAGGGTATGGAAATAAATCGAACATATCGAATTGAGCTTCCACTAAATGCTAATAAAGTTTATATAAATGGTAAAAAAACAAAGATTATAAAAGATGAAATTCCATACGTTGAAATTCTGAAACAAGATATTAATAAAAATATAGAAGTAAGAATTGATTCATAAAAAACAGATATCGAAGAACATTGCTATTCTGCCTGTATTCTTTTTATTTTAAAGTATTTCATTTCTCTTGAAAATACATTGTGAAAAGCAGATATCAGCAGCATCTTTTAGAATATAAGTCTTGACGCTGTCTATTTTACCATCTTTACTATAATATTTCCATTCACCCACTTTATCGTTATTTTTTACTTCAGTACAAGGAATCATTTTACAAACTTATTTCTCGCTCACAGCGACTAAATATAGAAGAGCTTCTTCTGCTTCTTTTTTTAAGCTAAAATCTTCGGATTTTAAATTATTTTGATAATATAAGATTTGTTGTTGAATTTCTTCTTTTGAACCTTTATCAACTTTAATATTGAAAACTCCATGGTGGGCTGAACTTTTCGGAGAACCTCCCTCGGTTGCCACAAACAAGTCTAAATTATAATGTACATTGATTTCTCCTTCTTTAAGAAACTCAAAATATCTGTTTAAAAAGTAGGTAACATGATAAGACTTTCCTGCGGCAATTTTAATAGGAGCCGAGCGTTCACTATCATTCCACTGCTTGTCTTTTATTTTTACTAAGGAAGATGGCGATGTGAAAGAAAGATCATTCGGATTGGGATAAAACAGTAAAATACTGACATCCTGAGAAGAATTATTAGTGACTGTCAGGATGGATGATACTACTCCATTAAGTAGATTCTTTCCCTGACCTTGTGTAATATTAACACCTATATTATTGTTATTGTTCATTTTAGTAGTATTTTGTGAAGCACACTGTGCATTAATGAATAAGATAATGATAATTAATAAGTTTTTCATAATATTATTTTTTTAAGGCAAACTATGATCCTGACTTGTTACATTTGCATTTCCTGCTCCGGTTATAAATCCACCTATTGTTACTGCAGCTCCAATTTTTCTTGTTCGATGTTTCCATTGAGGTATGCTAACGGTTCCTGTATTAAATACTTCATGAATTCTTTTAAAACCAGAATTCGGATGAACAATATCAACAGCGCCGCAGCATTTACATTTATATATACACAATTGATTGGCTTCTGATATTCCTGCTGTGCCTAAAGTAATACTTGCTCTCCCCATTGAATGAGTATCCTGAGTCAGCTGATCTCCGGCCAGATATCCTGAATTATTAGCCGGCCCACCTCTAGCAGGAAAAGGAGGATTATCATTTCTACCTACATAGTCAACCACTTCTTTAATTTCTATTTCCTTTAAATCTGCAAAAACGCCATTATCAGAGCTCCATCCATCCTGAACAATAACTCCCAGTCTGCTGGAAGTATTCACCTCACCAACATAAGTGTCAGTATAATTAATGGGATGACAGCATACACTAAACCCCTGTGAAGTGGCCTTTATATCGCTTCCTACTTTAGCTTCGATCATAAGTTGACCTCCATGTCCCGGCTTGGTCATAGCTGTTCCTTTTACAATAACTGTAGTGGTAGTTGTAATAGTAGAAGGGGTAATACTGGCATCGCCATTATCAGCACTTGAATTTTTTATTGATAAATTAACAGAACCAGCTCCTGTTACGGTAACTTCCACTTCATAAGTTTTATTTAAAGGAACACTATCAGGGAGTCCTGCCACTGATGTTGCATTCCTTCCTACATACGGATTTCCTCTGATAACCCTGCCAATGCTTACTACAATAGGAACAGAAGGTATTGGTGCTCCCTTTGCATCAATACTTTCCGGAACATTCACCTGCCCGGAATTTACAAATTCAACTTTTCCTGTTTCCGGCGGTGTTCCCGGTATCGCACCGATTCCCGGCAAAAATGATTGTTTCAACAAAACTTTGTTGTCCTGTACTTTTACTGTTCCAAAATTTTGCCATTCTGTGGGCTGTGTCAGGATAAATCCATCATCAAAGATAAAGTTGGGAATCTGTTTTTCGACAATAGTTCCTGTGAGCTTGTCTTGCGTGGTGGGTACATCATTTAATACTTTAAATGTTCCCATATGAGCATTGAATTTTATTTTCGCCCCATCTATGGCCAATAATAAACCTTCTTCCTTTTTATCTTTCTCTTCATTTTCCGCACGCATTTCTTCCATCTTCTGTTTATTTTCCGCCTTCATCTGATCCTGTGCCGAGGTCTGATTATGAGTTTCGGAATTGTTTCCGTCTTGATTTAAGGTATCCATGGTAATGAATGTTTTTAATGAGAGAATATTATGAAGAATCTTTTAAATTCACACTTCATGTGTTGCACCATTTTTCGATAATGTATCAGCCTGTTACTTCATCTATTTTTTAAAATATAATCCAGAACAATATATTTTTATTTAGGGAAATACTAAGAATCTTTCGACCCAAGTAATTACCATTATCATAACCTTGTATTTTATACTTCTTACCACTTTTCAGAATAAAAGATTCTTGATACATATTAAAAACTAATGATAGATTAGTCTGTCTTTTGTTCAAATTCCTTAAGAACCTTGAAATAATATTTATCTTTATTTCTTTTAAAATAAAGTCTATCTCCAACAATATTATTTCCTAGAAACATTCTCTTGATAATCAAAAAATTCTTTTTACAACAATCAGCGGTAACTTCTATAGGAGCATTGCTCCAATAATTAACTGTTTTTATATTTACATTTCTACCTAACCATTTATTATCTTTCTTTTCAATTGATAAATAGACACTATCTTCTCGTACTTGTTGATTAATTATAATATTGATATTTAAAGGTTTATTCCAAATTTTAATTTCTTGACCATTAGTAAGAATTCCAATTAATACAAAAATTAATAAATGGATCGCTTTATTTCTTATTATTGATACAATTTTCATATTTCATAATTTTTTTAAGATCAGCAACATATTTAATTCTCTCTTCCAAACCGTTAGGATGTTTTACCTTACCATTAATCCCTTGTGATACATAAAGTGTATTATCTTGATCTGCAGCTACGTTCATATTTACTCCAATCGCATTAACTTTATCATCATTTTTCCAATACCAACCAGCCGAATCAAATGCATATTCAACATTTGTTGCTAGTAATTGGGCAAACGGAATCAATTTATCTTTATAAAAATTTTTATCCTTTAAATCTTCTTTTGTTTTAAACACTTTATTATAATATTTTACATAATTATAATCGTGAGTAATTTGCATAAAACCTCTTCCTTGAAAATTGTAACCTCCACTATAATTTGATGGTGTATTTTTTTCTGTTCTACCTTCAAATGTAGCACGGAACCTGTGAGATTCGTGATGAGCTTGTGCTATAAAATGAATTTTTCTAATACAAGTATTGATATCATAATTCTTAAGCACTTTATTAATAGAATCTGTCACTTTATCGTAACTTGAATCCTCTACAGATAGATGCTCAGTTCGTTTGATATCAGATTGATTTGCAAATAATAAATCTTTAGTATGGCGCATATCATATACTGTTAAAGCAACCTTTTTGGAAACTTTTTTCTTCACTCCATTCACAATTTCAATTGTTTTTTGTGTTGTATATCCAGTAATTTCACCTTTTCTTAATGCAATTACAATTTCTCTTATTTCATCAGGTGTGAAATCTCTATTACAATAATATTTCTTATCCTCCTTCTGTTCCGGCACCGGTGCTCCCTTCGCATCTATACTTTCCGGAGCATTTACTTGTCCGGAAGTTACAAATTCTATTTTCCCTGTTTCCGGTGGTACACTTCCAGGCATTTTTCCTGTTCCCGGTAAAGTAGATTTCTTTAACAGAACATAATTTTCCTGAACTTTTGCAGTCCCAAAATCCTGCCACTCTGTAAGGGTAATCATTTGAAAACCATCATCAAAAATAAAATTGGGGATTTGCTTTTCCACAATGGTTCCTGTCAGTTTATCCTGTGTTGTTGGCACATTACTCAACACTTTAAATGTTCCCATGTGAGCATTGAATTTTATTTTCGCCCCATCTATGGCCAATAATAAACCTTCTTCCTTTTTATCTTTTTCTTCATTTTCTGCCCGTTGATCATCCATCTTCTGTTGATTATCTGCCTTCATCTGATTCTGTGCCGAGGTCTGATTATGAGTTTCGGAATTGTTTCCGTATTGATTTAAGGTATCCATGGTAATGAATATTTTTAATGAGAAAAATAATATAAATCAAATACCATATTACTTGAATCTGATTGACTATGGCTCAGTACATGGAAATTACTATTCTATCAATCGTCTTCTGTATTGTGGTGTAATAAATTTTTCAATTTCTTTCCATGTAAAATAAACCGAATATTCAGGATAGCCACTATTTGTCCTGTTTTTCTCATCATGAAATATGAGGTTTATACCTGTTATTTTTCCTTCTTTACTTGTATCTATTTTATATTGATTGATACTCTTTATCTGAAAGGATATTCTTTTATCAGTCTTTAATTTTTTACCACATATTTGTAGAAAAACTTTTTTGTTTACGAATAACTTTTCTCCAACCTCAGTATCATTAATTTCATCAAAGAAATAATAAGTAGTATCTTCCCATGGGGAACCATAAGACTGAATATGTACAGATATATTAAGCAATCTACTTTTATTCAGAAATATCTTATATTTTTCAAATCCAAATTGGTTATCCCGTAAAGCGTTTGTTGAAATTAAGTTTTTTAAAGTATCTTTTTTTGCTTTCAATCTTTTTTCCGGAATGTCAAAGAAAGTACCGTTCAAGACATCGTAGCTTTTCTGAATTTTCTTGTAAATTTCTGTATTCTTAGTTTCTATTTTTAATTCCTGTAACTCAAAACATTCCTTAGAAATACATACTGAATCTTTTAAGATAGAAGCACTTTGTGCATATGAGAATATGCTAAACAAAACAAATAATATATTGAGCAGGTATTTTATCATTTTATTCTTTATTTTATAGATTCATAATGTTCTTTGATTCCAAAAGCAATTTTTGCCCTTTCGTAGTTTTTTGCCCTTTTAGGAAGTGCTTTCGTATCATATCTATTAATAGCTTTTGAAACAGAATCAACATCATCATTGTCAGCATGCTGTTTTGCTGTTTTTTTATTGTATTTTGTTCCTTCATTCCAAAACCATAGTGCAGACTGAGTAGCATACATTGGATCTTCAGATAATTTTAAATATTTCCCTTTTAAAGGTACTCCTTGTTTTTCTTCTGCAAAATCTATAGGTCCTGTCGTATCATCAGTAAAAGTATTTTTATTTCTATATTTTGAAAAACTACCATAATTTGCTCTTCCTGTCACTTGTTTTAAACCTCTACCTTTAAATTTCCACCCATCTCTTGTTAGCTCATCTCCATTTCCAAGTCCTCTTGTATCCCCAGAATAAGGTGCATAAGCTCTAGACATCAAAGGAATTCCAAAATAAGTATGAGGTTGCAATACTATTTTATAATCTAGTGACTTATCTGATTTTAAAACTTCTTTAAGTACTTTTGCTATCCTTTTTTTGGGATTTTTTGGATCTTTTCCTCCTTTATATATTGCATATAATTCCCCATCTATGACAGATGGTTTCTCATTTAATAATATTATTTTAAGTTCATCATTTGTTTTTGGAATTACATTTCCTTTAGAATCAATTATTTGAAAAATTGAAGTTAAATGATCTTTCAAAGATTCCACAATAGTTGCATTGATTTGAATTGTAGCGGAACTAAAAATGCCTAAACTTATACTGGAGTAATACTCTTCTCCTTCTTCAAATGTCGTAAATGAAGCTGACTCAAGAGCAATTTGTGCAACAAAATGAGCCTTTCTTAAGCATGTATCTAAACCAAAATCTTTTCTATATTTATTTAAATAAGGTAGTATTGAGTTTATGATCAGTTGTTGTTTTTCACTTAATTTTTTTACACCGATTGTTTCTCTTATTAATTCAGCAGTTATTTCTGCAGAACAATTTAGACATTTATTATCTTTATTTTCCGGCACCGGTGCTCCCTTCGCATCTATACTTTCCGGAGCATTTACTTGTCCGGAAGTTACAAATTCTATTTTCCCTGTTTCCGGTGGTACACTTCCAGGCATTTTTCCTGTTCCCGGTAAAGTAGATTTCTTTAACAGAACATAATTTTCCTGAACTTTTGCAGTCCCAAAATCCTGCCACTCTGTAAGGGTAATCATTTGAAAACCATCATCAAAAATAAAATTGGGGATTTGCTTTTCCACAATGGTTCCTGTCAGTTTATCCTGTGTTGTTGGCACATTACTCAACACTTTAAATGTTCCCATGTGAGCATTGAATTTTATTTTCGCCCCATCTATGGCCAATAATAAACCTTCTTCCTTTTTATCTTTTTCTTCATTTTCTGCCCGTTGATCATCCATCTTCTGTTGATTATCTGCCTTCATCTGATTCTGTGCCGAGGTCTGATTATGAGTTTCGGAATTGTTTCCGTATTGATTTAAGGTATCCATAGTAATGAATGTTTTAAATGGGAATTGCTTTTAGTAACTTCTTATAACTCTAGTTGGCAATAAATGACACCCTTTAAGATCATTAATAACACGGTTCGTTTTTATTAAAAATACATTGCGGGAAACGAACATCAACAGCATCTTTTAGAGTATAAGTTTTGACACTGTCTATTTTCCCTTCATTATTATAGTATTTCCATTCCCCAACTTTGTAATTATTTTTTACCTCGCCTTCTTCTTTTAAAATTTCTTTACTGAAGCTTTGATTTTTACCATTCCATTCTGCATAGTAATATCCCTTAAAAGAACCGCTTCCTTTAGCCAAAAAAACATTACTTTCCAAATAATTATAAGTGATATCTCCATCTTTATTGTAGGTAACTGAGTACATACTGGGTTGTGGATTATTATTAGCATTTATAGTATATCCCGTTGACATTCCATTAACAATATATACTAAGTAATTAATATTTTCGCTTTGGCGATAATAGACCAAAAGACTGTCCACTTTCTTTCCGGAATGGAACAGCTGATCTTTTTTAAATGAGTATTGCTCCTTTACTTTCTTTATACTTTTTGATTTCTTGAAATTATAGGGAGAAATTTTATCGTTTACATATTTTTCATTGTACCAATTATCAATTTTTTTAAAATTTACTCCTGAAACTCCACATGCAAGCTTATAATTCGTTTTTAAAACAGGCTTGACTACAGGTTTTTTTGGCGTAATTTTTTTCTGAGCATTATAAGTACAAAAAAGAAAAAATATAATTATTGAAAATTTATTCATCATAATATAAAATTTTAATGGTAATACTGTTTAGTCTCCTCTTGAATTACTTTCCATTGCCATTTATCAAAAGTAATTTGCTTTCTTAAGTTATAATCCATGATATTTTCAGTAGTTTGCTTAATATATCTATGACTATTCTTTTTTAAAACATTTAATTGGTCTTCGTAATTTTTTATATTTTGATCATAAATATTCTCATTTTTAGTCTTTTCTCCAGGGTGTGTTGAATAGTATGCGGCATTCGTTACAAAGTGATTCCTTTTATCAGCTTTTTCTGCATTTAATTTCGTCTGAACGGATGCAATTTCTTGATTCACTGTTAATGTTCCATCTAAGAAAAAATGCTCTAACCCTAAACTATGGCCTATTTCATGAGAATAGGAGGATAGGTGATCTAAATTATTTTTAAATAATATTATATGTTTGCTTGTAAGTGGAACATTATAACTGGCTCCGCCAGCTGACGGGCTTAAAAAAGGAGTAAGATAAATAAAAAGCCCTTTTTTCCCGGCTATAGCAGGATACCCCACTTTAAATCTGTCATTAATAAAATTCATATACTTCGCATCATCCATTAACATTGTAACCTTATTAGTTATCATTCCTGTATATGGAGTATTGCGTGTATCAGATGTATTTACAAGAGTTTGCTCAGTAAATACCCAATCCGGCAGAGGAAGGACTTTTATTTGTATTAATCCCTGATTTAAACTGTTTTCATTCAAATATTTTTCTAAACCTGTTAGTCCACCAATCTTATTAAATTCAGTATCAACTGTAGATAATCCAAATGATGTATGATTTTTCAAATATGACTTTATCACATACACATTAATTGTATACTTAGACTGATCACTATTCTTCATCACCATCATCTTCCCTACCTCTTTTTTATCTTCTGCTCCAGATGCCGCATCTTTAAATTTTGCAAAAACTTTTATCTGCTCATTTTTTATCAAAGCTTTATTACATTTTACTTTTACCTGATTAGCTGCTAAGTAATAATCTCTGGAAGTAGTTCCACCCAAAGGTTTATTTTTCTTCCCACCTGCGATTAATGTACTTAACGGAATGTTTGAAGGATTTATGGTAAGATCAGGACTACTGCTTTCAAAAATAATTTCAGTAGCATCAGCTGCCAAAGCTTCGAGTTCTTCTACTTCTATGTCTAATTCTACCTCCTGATTTAACATCAAATTCAGAAATGAACAATAATAATCTTTTCCATAAGGAGAAACAGGATTTAAAACATCCGTTGTTTTATATTCTGTTTTCAATTGTGCAGGATCCAGACTTAGTTCTTTATTTGTACTACCGACGGCTGTCATAGGATAAATATATTCATCTCTCATCCAGTCAAAACCGAACTCTCCCTTGTATGATGCATTTCTCCTGAAGTGAATTATAAACTTTTTTAAAACCTCAACTTTATTGGGAATAGGCGCGCCTTTTGCATCAATACTTTCCGGAACATTCACCTGCCCGGAATTTACAAATTCAACTTTTCCTGTTTCCGGCGGTGTTCCCGGTATCGCACCGATTCCCGGCAAAAATGATTGTTTCAACAAAACTTTGTTGTCCTGTACTTTTACTGTTCCAAAATTTTGCCATTCTGTGGGCTGTGTCAGGATAAATCCATCATCAAAGATAAAGTTGGGAATCTGTTTTTCGACAATAGTTCCTGTGAGCTTGTCTTGCGTGGTGGGTACATCATTTAATACTTTAAATGTTCCCGTATGAGCATTGAATTTTATTTTCGCCCCATCTATGGCCAATAATAAACCTTCTTCCTTTTTATCTTTCTCTTCATTTTCCGCACGCATTTCTTCCATCTTCTGTTTATTTTCCGCCATCATCTGATCCTGTGCCGAGGTCTGATTATGAGTTTCGGAATTGTTTCCGTCTTGATTTAAGGTATCCATGGTAATGAATGTTTTTAATGAGAGAATATTATGAAGAATCTTTTAAAATGCATATAAAAACATGCTAAACACAGAAACAAATAATATATTAAGCAGGTATTTTATCATTTTATTCTTTCCCCAACATACTTTGGGACTTTATTAAGATCTTTTCTTTGAGACTTCATTAAAGAAAGATATGTTTTATAATTTTCTACAGCCTTTTCTTTTTCACCTATCAGCCAATAGCTATCAGCTAAATTTAGGTAAGCAACTGTCCTGGAAGGAAATTTTTTAATAATTTGCTCCAGCAAGTCAATTGCAGCTTTTTGATTCCCATTTTCAGAAAGAATATATGCTACATTATTAACGGTATCCAGATTAGTTTGAGACAACATAAACTTCTTTTTAAAATTTGATGTTGTTGTTTCGTTAAAACTATTTGCTAATAAAGGATAGTAAGATAGGTCCATATAGATTTTCTTTATATCTTTATATCGCTCTAATATATCTTTTTGATCGAAAAATATTAATGATTTAAATCCTCTTGAATCAATTTCAAGCATTTCGGGGTCTATGCTATGAATAGGGAGATTGATATTTTTAGTTAAAATTTTAAAATTTTGATCTTTACATTCCTGGCAAGGATTATAAAAATTAACATTCTTTATATACCAATCTCTTTTATAAAAAATAGTAATTGTACCATACAAAACTTTATCTCCGGTATAATATATTGTAATCTCATAAGGATTAGTATATCCAATTTTTGTATTTGTGAGTGTAGTAATTTCCGGTAATTCAAAGCTACCAGAAGTTTTATTTCCAAAATGGACAGTTATCACTCCTTTACTCAGAACAACAGTATCTTGAATGTTATCCTGATCAAGATCATAATAATGAGACTGAGCCGAAACAAAACTCAGAAAAAGCATACAAAACACAAGTATCACTTTCAATATCCTATTTTTTGATTTTATCACGATTGATGCAATTTGTGTTAAACTTAAATACGTTAGTCTTCAATTCATTGTAATACACATTTCTTTCTGCCATCCCATTCCCTCCTCCATTTACAAATTTCGAAATTATACTAAGGTATTTATCTCCGTAATCTGAAACTTCATTCAAATTTTTGTGTAGTATTTCTCTATATTTTGTTTTATTAGCTTTTGAACTGTATTCAATAGTTTTATAAATATCCCAAAACCATCCCGCTGAATCGATCGCAAAAAATAAATTATTAGCTAATAATCCGGCACTATCTACATCTATTAAATCTACTACTTTCTCCTTTATTTTCCTCTTTTTTTTATCTAAAACAGGCTTTCCATCTTTATCAAACTTAATTTTCGTATAAATATATTTTTCTTGGTATTGCTTTTTCCTATTGAATAATTCATCAATCTTTTTTCCTTGTAACAATTGAAGCTTTTTTGAAATCACATAACTAAAATATTCTTTTTGTTGATCTCTCCAAGTCAATTGCATTGCCCCTCGTCCCTTATACCTTGGACCATCACCAACTTCAGTGTGCCCATGTTGTTTCGATTCAGGATGATTCCCCGGATCATATCCTACGCCGCTAGCGTATTCCAAAGTTGTTCCCAATCTGGCAGTTTCATGATAACATTGTGCAAAAAAATGTATTTTTCTGATACAAGTGTTAATATGATAAGTTTTAAACATTGCATTTATTTCAACAAGTAATCTTTCATCTGTTTTATCGGATTCTTGTAAAGGGCAATTTTCATCATCAAATATTGCTGTAGAATTTTTCTTTTCAGATGCTCTGAGTTGCTTTATAATCAGTTTTAATTCATCTATTGTCAAATCCCTGTCACAATAACATCTCTTATCTTCCTTTTGCTCCGGCACCGGCGCCCCCTTTGCATCTATACTTTCCGGAGCATTTACTTGTCCGGAAGTTACAAATTCTATCTTCCCTGTTTCCGGTGGTACACTTCCAGGCATTTTTCCTGTTCCCGGTAAAGTAGATTTCTTTAACAGAACATAATTTTCCTGAACTTTTGCAGTCCCAAAATCCTGCCACTCTGTAAGGGCAATCATTTGAAAACCATCATCAAAAATAAAATTGGGGATTTGCTTTTCCACAATGGTTCCTGTCAGTTTATCCTGTGTTGTTGGCACATTACTCAACACTTTAAATGTTCCCATGTGAGCATTGAATTTTATTTTCGCCCCATCTATGGCCAATAATAAACCTTCTTCCTTTTTATCTTTTTCTTCATTTTCTGCCCGTTGATCATCCATCTTCTGTTGATTATCTGCCTTCATCTGATTCTGTGCCGAGGTCTGATTATGAGTTTCAGGAACATCTCCTTCACCATCGTTCTTTAACCTATCCATAATAATGAATGTTTTAAATGAGAATTCTGTTTTTTAATCTCAATAAAGCCTTCTTCATATTGATCCCCTTTACAGACAAATACCCCTCTGAAATCCTCCACTTCTGTTTGTTCAAGATTTTGAGCACTGATTTTTAAAATCATTTTATCTCCCACTTTCACAGGAGTCATTATTTCTGTAAATCCTTCTGAAGATTCTCTTTTTCTTTTTGTATCAAATGATTCTAATAAACCATTGAAAAGCAAGCCAAACATATTATACCCTCCTAAAAAATCAATGAGTTTTCTTTCATCTTCGAGCAGACTGCTTACCCTGCTGAAATAATTATCAACAGCTTCTCCTTTATGTGTCTTTGATAATTCGTTTTGAATTTTAAGCCATCTCATCCGTAAGAAAAGCAGGTTATCGACTGCTGTAATATTTCCTTCCGCATCTACTTTACATTCCAGTTCATCGAATAAATAACTGATTTTTTTGATCAACTTACCCATTGCATCTTCTTCGTCAGAGAAATTAAAATCAACCACTAAAACCTGAAACTGATGTTCCTCTTTTACTTTCCCATAATAATAAACCTCAATTTGTCTGGCATAGCTTTTTGTGATCCTATAAACGGGATTTTTTTGCTCCGTGAAAATCGTTTCCAGCCTGTATATTTTCTGATGAAGGTTTTGCAATATGTTAAGCATCATTACGGATATATTACTCTTTCATAATTACTATTAGGGTCCATCCCCATCCAATCCCTGTTGGCAGACCAATGGAGGTACTGATTACGGATAATCCTCAACAAAGTTTGAGGATGATAAGCTGTAACCGTAACTTCTTGTAAAGTGGTCGTTTTCATTTTATTACCATTTTCATCTAACGGCGGACCAGGCACAGATTCCTGTACCGGTTCCGGGCTATTGAGTCTTTGTAATGCTCTTTCTTGCTTTTCTTTTTCGTATTCTTCATCTGTCTGGAAACTCCATTTTTGTCCATCCTCAAAAACATAATGATGTAATAGATCTTTCGCGGAAGGCAGGTATTGATCGTGATCTATGGAATAAGTTGTTTCTGTTTTTAACATCAATTGATGATCATACAATTCCTTCCCTTGTTCTTCCATGAAATGAAGTGGGATATAGCTGTATTCTTTTCTTAAAAAACGGATTCCGGTAATCTTGCGATATACTCCTCCCAAAGTCAGAACGTTCAGGAAGCTATTATTAATTTCAATTTGCTTATCTGTAAACCAATGCTCATCGATCAGATGTTGCATGCGTTTATTTAAAAACCATACCGGTTTATGATTAGATGTCTCTATTTCATCAACAGTTTCCATTCCGTTTTCATACGCTCCGCCGATATCACAATGAACTCCCGGAAACTCTTTTTCAATACTACCCGGGAATCTCGTTAACGAAAAGTTTTCCCTGTGCTCATTACCTGCTGTAAAGTGAACCGCTCTGAAATAAGACCCTGGATTCAACAGCTGTAACTGCTCTACATCATCTCCGAAATTGTACGAAGATCCTAACGTAGAATGTTTCATTCCTTCCCATCCCACACGTCTGATTCCTCCCATATCACCATATTCCTCATAAGAGGATACCGTATCATATACTCCGATAAAACGAACATCCAGATCTAATTCTTCAAGTTGCTGTTCTGATAAAATTCTCTTGCTTAAAAGATAATATCCTAAAAAACCAAATTTTGGAAGTTTACCATCTTTAATATATTTTGGATCTACTTCTGTATTATCTTTATCTATCCAAATATCTCCATATTCCGGAACCGTTACTGGGCCTTCACGAGAATCTATCTGAGTGTATCCTACCACCTTTCTGGATTTTTTTATCTCAACATCTTTTGGTCTTTTGTTATAACTGTTGATTTCGTAAGAAAAATTTCTTGCGGCGGCTGCTCCACGGCTAAATCCAAAAGTATCAATGGTAATCTTTGTCACTTTTACTTTACCATTTGCATCAAGAATAAGCTTTTTGATTCTTTCAGCGGCCATTTCACATCCTTTCCTTACCTTTCCCCGTACGCCGGTTTTACCAGAGCCATATTGAAACCCATCATCCACATCTCTGCTGTTATCCAGTGTCCCGATTCCTTCTACATAGACTCCATACGTTTTTTGTCTACAACATTGGTACATCCTGGCCACATTGGTATAGTCATTACTGAAACTGTTATCAACCCCCTGTTTATCTAACCATCCTCTGTGGCTTGCTTTGAGATATCGTTCATATTCACCATCATTATCAGTGATGTCTTTATTGGCCAGCTTTTTATATTCCTTTTCCTGTTGGGCTCTCGTTTTTTCGATCTCTTCCTCTTTTCTCAGGATCTCATCATTGGAATCGGTACTTTCCATTTTATTCTTTCCATCCCTGTACTTCATCCTTAACTCACTATTTTTCAAGTTATTTAAAGTTCCATCAAAGAACACCCCTATTTCCAGATGCAATTCATCTACAGGAGGTTTAGCATTGCCAGTGTTGTATACAAATGTCTTTCCCATAGCCAATCAGGTTTTGTTATCAATTAGTTTTATACTTTACTTTAGATTTGAACATTTCTAAATTCTCTGTTTTAATGAAAGCTTCTTTTCCATTCTCTCCCTTTAATAAAACAGTAAAGAAACTATACGCTTCATTTACTTTAACAACGATACTTGCTCTGGTTGATTTAGGATCATCACCAAATACTTTAGTAAAGGCCTCAAAAGCCGATTTTTCATCAAGACTACTTCCGGCTTCATACCTGATTTGATCTGATCCTACCAAAGAAAATGAAATAGTAACTGGTATTGCTCTCCATTCACTCTCCGTTAACGGATTTCTTTCCGCATCCAGCTGCTCCCATTCACCATTAACAGCTGACATTCCAACATCTGTCAATGGGTTTAGTTTAGCATTTTCCGGCAACTCAAAGACAGGTTTCCAACTGTATCTTATTCTGTAAGTATCCCACAAACCAAATGGAATTTCTTTTCCTTTATTTTTCTCTCTCAGCTCGGCAGGGATTACCTTGCCATTATTAAATACTTCATCAAGGTAATCTTTCCTCCAGAAACGGTTTTCATGGCTATCCAGCTTAGCAATTTCCGATTCAGGAATCGTTACTTTTTTTCCCTGGTATCGGCCTACTTCCTACTGAACTCCAACACCAACTACCCAGACCACTACCACACCTCCGGGAGCCATTCCAACACAAATTTCTTTATAATTCAAATGCTTAATATTACCACTACCACTGGTTGCTTTTATTTGATAGCCCTTACTGAAATACTCTTTTATTTTAGCGGTATCAATAGCCGTATCAATCATATAAAACTGGTTTTCCATATATGACATCCAGACAAAATCCAGTCGGGCGGGAAGACTTTTAAAACCATTTCCCATTCCATGGTTGATAGCGCCCCAAGAATCATCCCCTTGTATGATACCAAAGCTTAATCCTACCCATTCCCCACCTTCGCATTCTATTCCTCCTTTGTATACTTCCATCGGGTATCCCAAGGGAGCAGAGGTCCCTTCAGTCCATTCATATTTTGTCATAGTTTTAGTTTTTTTATCGTCTTTTTTCTCCTGACACGAGATCTGGGTAAAAAGTAAAAAGCTTAGTAAATATTTTATTAACTCGTTCATTGGTCGTAAATGATTAATAGCTATTTTAGCTTTACTTTATCGAAAGATCATTATTAATAAATTTATCTGTTGATCTTTTCTTTAAAAAACTTCTACTGTATCCGTCTTTATAAAAGCTTCTTTTCCATTTTCACCTCTTAGCTTTATTGTAAAATAGCTGTTAGCCTCATTAACCTTAACAATAATATCAGCCTTAGTTGAGTTAGGATCATCACTAAATATAGCTTTAAAAGCTTCGAAACTTGAGTTTTCATTTAGATCACAATTTGCGCCATACACTTTATTATCCATACCAACATAGTCAAAAATAATCCTTCTTGGGATTGCTCTTTGTTCATTTTCAGCCAATATACTTTTTGAAGTGTCAAATTGTTCTTTTTCACCATTAATTGTAGATATCTTAACATTTGCTAATGAATTGAGCTTACCCTTTTCAGGCAGTTCGAAAACAGGTTTCCAGCTGTATCGTATTCTGTAAGTATCCCACAAACCAAATGGAATTTCTTTTCCTTTATTTTTCTCTCTCACCTCGGCAGGGATTACCTTGCCATTATTAAATACTTCATCAAGGTAATCTTTCCTCCAGAAACGGTTTTCATGGCTATCCAGCTTAGCAATTTCCGATTCAGGAATCGTTACTTTTTTTCCCTGGTATCGGCCTACTTCCTTCTGAACTCCAACACCGACTACCCAAACTACCACTACACCTCCGGGAGCCATTCCAACACCAATTTCATCATAGTTTAAATGCTCAATTTCACCGCTGCCATTTGTCACTTTTGTATCATACCCTTTACTGAAATACTCTTTTATTTTAGCCGTATCAATAGCGGTATCAATCATATAAAACTGGTTTTCCATATATGACATCCAGACAAAATCCAAGCGGGTGGGAAGACTTTTAAAACCATTTCCCATCCCATGGTTGATAGCGCCCCAAGGACCATCCCCTGGTATGATACCAAAGCCTAATCCTACCCATTCCCCACCTTCGCATTCTATTCCTCCTTTGTATACTTCCATCGGGTATCCCAAGGGAGCAGAGGTCCCTTCAGTCCATTCATATTTTGTCATAGTTTTAGTTTTTTTATCGTCTTTTTTCTCCTGACATGAGATCTGGGTAAAAAATAAAAAGCTTAATAGATATATTAATATTTTGTTCATTCTTAAAATCTTAGTAATTATTTGTATATTTTTTGATATCATTATTCTTGTTTTCAGGAGCATAACCACGGAACTATAATCAGTAAGATCACGGATATGATGATAAAGCCAATACCATCTGAATAAATACAAAACACTGTAAAATCGCTTATTGTTTTTTTGTTCTTTTGGGCTGTTATTATAAATGGCAGAAAAAACAATATGGGCAGAAAAGCTCCGCAAAGCCATACAGCCAGCCAGCCGCAATCACCATCACCATATCCTGTAGAATCCATAACACTTAATGTAATGATACCGATAAGTATAACCGAAAACACAGAGGAGAATAAAGCAATAAGTATCTTTTTTAACATAGAATTTAGCCTTTATTCACTTTAGCATCTATTTTACCCAACATTTTGGCTACTCCTGAACTCTGCAACAGAATGTCACCATTTTTGGCTTTGTGAGTAGTGGTAGAAGTTGTTTCCTTCAAGTCACCAGTTACATTAATGGTTTTATTCTCGTTAACGGTTTGTTTATAATTTTTTGAGGTGAACTTGTGATCATTGATAATATTAGTAGTATTATCATTTCCAACGCTTGTTTTCATATCTTTACCGACATTAATATTCAGATTCTCACCAGCATTAAATGTCATATTCTTTGGAGCAGTGACAACGATATTACCTTTTCCATCCATAAAATAATTATTTCCGCTAGGATCAATAATATTAACACTGCCTTGTTCATCATTCATCAGAATTCTGATTCCGCTTCTGGTTTGTATTGATTTTAAATGGTTATTCACTCCACCTCCCATTGCAGTACCTCCATGAAACATTCCTCCCATAACAAAAGGACGATCCGGATGGTTGTGTACAAAGCCTATCATGACCTGATCTCCAACTTCAGGAACTGCTACATATCCTCTGTTTTGAGTAATCTGATCTGTTCCACCGGCATCCGGAGCCATCATTCTGATAAAATTTGTAGTATCATGAAGCTGCCAGTCGAATCTGACGCTTACTCTTCCCTGCTCCAGGGGATCTGTATTGGAAATAACCGTTGCAATCTGGGGCTGTGCAATAGGTATTGTAAAATCTGGGGTAGGAATATATCCTGTATCTGAAGCGATTGCCTCAAATTGTCCTTTATAGCGTCCTAATCCATCAACTTCATGGATCACTTCTGTCATCATTAATTTGGTAAAATAAGCACTGCTGTTTGTACCTGTTTTTCGCATATTGATATCAGCAACACATCCGGGATGTAAAAATGGAATGGTAGTACCCCCCGAAACGGTAAAGACTTCTACGGCTTTGCTTCCCGCTGTGCTGGTTTGAGAAATTACCACATCCATATCAGTCGCTGCTTTGATAGGAGCCACCTGCAATGAGGGAGTTTTGAAGATTCCTTCATTATTCTGGTACGCTGTTTTTGCTAAATTCCCTACATGCTTTATAGGAGTAGCTCCTGATGATAACTTAGCATTCGAACTGCTGTTATATCCGTAAAAACTGGGTTTAATATGTACTGCTTTCAACTCTACATTGACATCAGAAACGTTACTTCCATATACTAATTCTAATGCTTTATTCTGTGGAGGCATATTTCCGAAATGCAGTACTTCACCATCATAATAAAACTGTTCACCATAGGCTTCTGCCATTCTGCAGAGATAATTATAATGAGTTTCGTTATACTGAGCGCTATATAAAATCTGGGAAGAGGCTTTTGCATTCACTTTCACATCAAACTTACCACTATCAATTCCTTGTTTAATCACTTCGGAAGCAATAATTCCCATATTGACAGGTTTTTCGCCACCAAAACTTTGGGTATGTGGAGCGGCGTCTAATAAAATAGTGGGGCTTTGGCCTTTCAATACAATATTTCCAAGGCTATGATTTTCCTGGCTGAATCCTACTTTTGTAATAACTCCAACAAAGGTTCTTTCAGGGCTTCCGTCTACATCTTTATATTTAAAAACAACAGTTAAACGTTTCCCTAAAAACTGTTGGGCTTCTTCCAAATCGTGATTTTGAATACCACCTAAGGTATCATGAGCTAATGTCAATTCAAAATCATGGTGTTTCTTCACACTCTGCTTTAAGTGGAAGTGCTTGAAGTGTTTAATCATTTTCCCTTCAATCACTATATCCAGCTTCACCACACGGTTGATTCCGGGAATATGATTCTCGGAAATCTTTTCAGAATTCGAGGTATTTTTATTCATATGAGATGAGGTGTTTGTTAAAGATCTTTACTCTTACAATAATTTTAAAAATAAATGACCTTTTTATAAAGTTATAAATTTTTCACAATACAAAACCAATTTCAACCAATCTTATTTCAAAAATAAAAGCAATTTCATAACAAATATTCAATGAGATTTATTCACTCTGATCGTGATAATAACAGACAAAAAAACAGAACAGCGTCCTTAGCGGATGAACTATTCTGTTTTCTTATTTAAGTTTTTTAAGTGATCGGATTCTTATGCAGAGGGCCAAGCTCCATCATAGGAAGAGTTTCCAAGATCAATTTGTTCTGCACTTACGACAAAAGAAATATACATACTATTTTCGTCCACTGCATCGAAGTCTACTTCGTGCTGGATTACATAACCGTTTTGCCACTTTAGTGTTGTTAAAGTACCTTCTTCGTGAGATTTGTTGAAAGTAACCTCTCCTACGGTCGGTTTGTATTTTCCATTAAGAAGACTTTCCAGAATATCAGATTTTTCTGTAGCTTCCACTGTAATTTTGATTAATGCGTTGGAAGGATCTGATGCTACACGTCCTGAAACGTCTGTAGATCTTGCTACAGTATAATTAAGCTTTAAAAGCTTTTGCCCTTCGCCGTTGTTAAATTTTAAGATTCCTCTTGAGTTTCTTTCTGCCATGATTGTAAATTTTAATCGTTAATATTTTGTGATTTGTTATTGGTTATATCACCAAATTTAGATGTATTAAATGAGCCTGAAGAATATTTTCAGACAAATATGAAAAAGTGTAGTATTTCTACGACTAACACTTGTTAGGCTTAATACAATCTATAAATCAATTAATTACATCAAAATCTACTACTCTATCTACGATAAACACCGATATTTTAAAGCTAAAATTTAATATATCATAAACAACAACGAACAATATTTTTAGATTATCTCCCCTTTTTTAAGCTATATTCACGCCAAAAAGAAGCCCTACCAATGCTGTAATTCCCATTGCTACGGTACCCCAGAAGCAAATTCTCAACATAGCAATTCCAACGTGTGCTCCTCCTGCTCTTGCTGAGATAGCTCCCAGAAGCATTAAAAATATAATTGAAAATCCATATTGGAAATACACCATTTGTTTAAGAGGAGCCAAAAGAGAAACGGTAAAAGGCAATAATGCTCCTACAGCAAATGATCCGAATGAAGCAATAGCTGCTTGTAAAGGTTTGGCCTGCGTTATCTCATTGATTCCTAATTCATCCCGGGCATGGGCACCCAAAGCATCATGTTCAGTAAGTTCGATGGCTACCTGCATTGCCGTTTCTTTACTACATCCTCTTTTTTCATAGACTTTGGCAAGTTCACGAAGTTCTATTTCCGGCATTTCTTCCAATTCCCGTTTCTCTCTCATCAAATCAGCTTTTTCGGTATCCTCCTGAGAGCTTACAGAAACGTATTCGCCGGCAGCCATTGACATAGCACCAGCAATCATTCCGGCTAGGGCAGCAAGAATAATGATATGACGTTCGGGTTCTGCTGCTGCGACACCGATAACAATACTTGTTGTAGACAATAACCCGTCATTGGCGCCCAATACCGCCGCCCGAAGCCAGCCTACTCTGTTTACGTAATGTTTTTCTAACTGATGATGCATACCTTTTGTTTTGGTGGTAGGCTAAAGTTACCAAATGTTTCATCAAGAATCATTTTAAATTAACATGAGATTTCCCGCTTTAGTGTAAAGCTGATACAGGATATTCATTTTTGAACCTGATAAAATCTTCTAATGAATATTCCGGACATGCTCCTTCCTGCGATGTAATGAAGGCGCCGAGTGAAACAGCCTGAGTCATCATTTCATGAACTGTGCTTCCTTTTTCTAATTTTTTGGAAAGAAATCCTGCCAGAAATGAATCCCCGCTCCCCACAGTATCTTTTACGGTAACCGGAATTGTAGGATATAGATAAAAATTCCCATCAGAGGCATACAGAGCACCTTTGCTTCCTTTGGAAATAATAATTTCACCCAGATCAAACTGGTCCTGAAGATATTGTATCCCATCTTCTTCAGTAGTGTATTCTTTTCCAAGAAAATCCAGCATCATACGCATTTCTGCTTTGTTGAATTTGGCAAGATGGGTTTTATGGAGTAGATCTTTAATCATTCCAACCTCATAATAAGGTTCTCTGAGGTTGATATCAAAAACATTATAATTGCTGATTTCAAGTAATTGGAACAAGGTATTTCTGGATTTTTCGTTTCGGGCTGCAAGAGTTCCGAATACAAACACATCTGTTGTCTTAATGACTTCCCTATTTTCTAAAGTTGTTTCAATAAAATCCCACGCTACCCTTTCCACAATATCATAATGAGCATCGTTATTTTCATCTACTGTAGCAACTACCGTACTTGTTGGGTACTCTGTATTAATCTGGACATGATCTGCAGGAATATTCCAGTTTTTCATTTTATCCAAAAGATCACGCCCAAGCTGATCGTTACCGATACTGCTTATCATATTGACTTCTACGCCCATTTTGGAAAGATGATAGGCTACGTTAAAAGGTGCACCGCCTACTCTTTTCTGCTCTCCCGGAAAAATATCCCAGAGCACTTCTCCAAAACAGATGGCTTTATTTTTTTTGTATTCCATTATATAAAAGTAATTAAATGTATTGATTTTGTAAAAAATTTACTATCTGTATTTTCTTGTTTCAGAATGAATAAACCTGTACAGAAAACTGAAGAAATGCATTATTGTTAACCGGATTCCACATTCCCCAGATCCCGAGGGGAATTTTATATCCTTCGATGGTAAAGCTTTTTGAAACAATAAGACTTACCTCATTGAAACCAGAGTCTTTAGCAAAGAAATTATTTTTTTCTCCATAACTGTCTAAGGCAAAAGCATAGCCTACTCTTCCTCTTACTTCAAGATTATCTTTTTTGTATACAGGATATTCTCCCGAAACAAATGATGAATATTTATTCCCTGTGTTTTCACTGTTTCTGTCTCTTCCGAAAACAACTGTGTTCCAGCTGAGAACTAAAGGAAACTGATCACTTATGGTATAATAAGATCTGAAATCCCAAAAACGCCCGGTTTCTCTCGCAGAATAATTAAAAAATTCCTTATTGTTATAAGTGGCTCCGGGTGAAAAGTTATAAATATCCCATAATTCCAATGTAAGGTGCTTATTCTTATATCCTATATAGTTATTGAATTCTTTGTAAGAACCATCAACATTACCGCCAGCCCAAAATCCTGCATAAAAATTCTTATAATCAAGATGTAAATCTCCGGTATAAATAAGTCCGGCAGAGACTTCAATTCCGCGCCATAAATGGCTGTTACGAAGCTGTAATGCTGAATGCACTTCCTGTGCACCTAAACAGCTTCCTACAAAAGAGGAAACAAATAGTAAGTAGTTTTTTAACATGATTCAAGTGTTTTTAAGGCAGTAGTTATCCTGTATCCTGTAATAGTCTACAGGATAATTACATGAGTTAAAAGAAAATATATGATTAGTGAATGAGGTCCTTTTCTCTTATACGCGATCCAAACAGCGCATAGGTAAGCATAAGCAGTTCACAGATTACGGTAAGCCACCACGTCCATCTCCATGAACCTAAAATATCTGCCAAACCTCCCTGAATAAGCGTAAATACAGCTCCGCCAAATACAGCAGAAATAAAAATACCGGATGCTTTTGAAGTATATTTATTCAAACCTTTGATGGAAAGTGTATAAATACAGCTCCACATGGATGAATGCAGAAGGCCGATTGCAACAAGAAACCAAAGATTCTGGGTAATCATAGATATCAGGGCAAGAATGGTTGCCAGCACTGTGGTTGTAATCAATTGAGTTCTTGCGGAAATTTTACTAAAGAAACTTGATACCGCTCTTCCTACAAGGAAACCACCCCAGTATAATGTGGATAATAAGGCATGAATTCCCAAATCCATTCCTCCTACAATGATATCTGTTTTTCCGAAAAATGTGATAGGATGGCCAGAATCCATCAGCTCAAAAGCGTACAGATTAATATTAGCTCCTATGGCAACCTCTGTTCCTACATAAAAAAAGATAGCCAAAACTCCCAACACAAAATGCCTGAATGACCAGATACTTCTTTCAAGCTTTTCCTCTCCCACAATCCTTGTATGAGCAAGATCAGGAAGATGAAGCTTTTTCGTGATGATCATTACGGTAAGTATGCAGACAATCAACACCGAAAGCGGAAACAAAAGCTGTCTGATTTCTATATTCTCAATGGAAATTCCGCTGAACATGACTACAGTAACAAAAAAAGGCGCAGAAGTAGTTCCGATAGAATTGATCGCTGTCAGAATATTCAAGCGCTGTACGGGCTGAGTTCCTTTCAGTTCATATGAAGCTGCATAAGGATTTACAACTACCTGAATGATTGCTGCTGAAGTCCCCATCAGATAAGAACCAATAACAAAAATGATGAATCCAAAAGGGATAACAGCATCTTTTATTCTAAATTTAAAATCTGGGTAATGATCTCCGAACCATGATGAACACAGATACATAAAGAGACCTGAAATCATAAAAAAAAGCCCACGCAGAATTGTATTCTTATATCCGAAGGCATTTACCCATTTACTTCCCAACGTTCCGTTCAGAAGATATCCTAAAAAGAAGAAAAAGGAAATCAGGGTCGTAAATGTGTTTTTAAGACTACCTGCATGGCTCAGGAAAGTAAATTTCAGGGGAGCCTGCAGCTGTTCATTCACAGTGGTCAGAAAACCTACAATAAAATAGATAAACGTAATGATCACAAACGGCAGTATCGCATTGTTTGTTTTATTATCTGAAGAAACGAAATCTGAAGAATTGATCTGCATGGCTTAATTATTTTATGATGGATTGTAAAACTGAATCTGTCCCTGAGTTTTTTATATCTTCAACAAAGCGATTGTATAATTTCATAAACTGTTCAGAAGCTTTTAGCTGGACTCCTTTAAAAGCTGACAACTCCAGAAAGTCCTGTGGATTATCACTAACAATAAGTTTCTGATCGCTCTCAGTAATCCAGGGTTCTGCTGTCTCGAATACATTACCCTGATCGTCTGTTTTATATTTAAGATAATGTCGGTAAGAAGCGATAAGAAATGCAGGTCTGGTAAGGTCTTTTGCTCCTTTTATCATTTTACCCAGGTTTGGAACGATATATACCGGGAATTTTGAAATCCCGTCGAAGCACAAACGGCTCACCTGATCACTTACACTATGATTGGCGAATCTTTCGATCAGTGTTTGCTTGTATTTTTCAAGATCTGTATTTTCAGGGGCAGGAACGAAAGGAGTACTATCTGTATCCATAAAATCTCTGATGAATTTTACAAGATTTTGATCCTCCATTGCCTGATCCACTTTACGGTAACCCATTAGGAAAGCCGGATAAGATAATAAGGTATGGGAAGCATTCAGTAAGCTTAGTTTCATATTTTCAAATACGGTTACATCATTTGTAAACTCTACACCTACCCTTTCCCATGCGGGTCTTCCTGCGATAAAATCATCTTCAATAACCCATTGTGCAAAGTCTTCACAATATACGGGAGCACGGTCATCTGTCCCATTCCGTTTGTTTAATCTTTCCACGTCTTCCGCGGTTGTTGCCGGAGTAATACGATCTACCATACTGTTGGGGAAAGTTACATTTTCCTTTACCCATGCGGCCAGTTCTGAATCCTGTGCTTCTATAAATGACATAAAAGCTTTTTTTGTTGTATTTCCGTTATGCTGAAGATTATCACATGAAAGTACAGTCATTGCTCCTCCATGTTGAATTTTTCTCTGGCGTAATCCTTCTGCAACGAAGCCAAAAACAGTTTCAGGACGGGAAGGATTCTTCAGATCATGCTGTATTTTCTCATCACCTACTATAAATTCTCCGGTTTTTTTATCCAGATTATAGCCCCCTTCTGTAATTGTTAAAGTGATGATTTTGACAGAGGAATCTGCAATTTTTCTCACAACAGATTGCGGATCTTCTACCCCCCAGATCAGTTCCCGCAAAGACCCTATTTTATATACCTCATCTTTTCCGTTTCTTCCACAAATGGTAAGAGAATACTGAAGATTCTGAGCTCTTAAATTCTTTACGATCTTTTCATCTGCTGGTAGCAAACATACTCCACAAATTCCCCAATCTTTCTGATCTTCATCATTGAGCAGCATATTGGTATAAAACTGCTGGTGAGCCCTGTGAAAGTTTCCTACTCCAATATGTAAAATTCCTGTGCGGGTTTCCGACACCTCATCGTTGTAATAAATCATACTCATAATCGTAAAATTGTTATCATATTAACCAATTCGTTAAAACTATATTAACAAATGGTTAACCGGTCCTTTTTTTTACAAAATTCAAACTGGGAACGTTCCCAAAAATCCGGGAACGTTCCCAATTGTCTATTTTTTTATTATTTTTAGCCAAAAAACAAGGCTGATGAGACGTATTACGATTAAAGATCTGTCCAAATTTTTGTCATTATCTACCTCTACCATCTCCAGAGCACTTCTTCATGATAAAAATGTGAATGAAGAAACAAGAAAAAAGGTGCTGGATGCAGCTGAAAAATTGGGGTATAAACCCAACCTTACCGCTTTGAACTTACAGTCTGGACAATCCCGGACAATAGGGTTTGTAGTACCGGAAATGATTACTCCTTTTTCATCCACTGTACTGAAAGGAATTCAGAATATTCTGTACCCTCTCGGATACCGTATCATCATCACTCAGTCTGATGAAGACCCTCTTATTGAGAGAAAAAATCTTCAGCTCATGGAAGAGTTTAATGTAGATGCCATTATTATTAATCTCTGTCATGAAACCCAGAATAACGACATCTACCAAAAGATTATGGATAATGGAACTCCTTTAATATTCTTTGACCGAATTCCTCACAAATCCCTGGATGTTTCGAAGGTTATTATTGATGATTCTATTAAAGCTTCATTAATGGTGGAATACTTAATTAAGACTAAAAGGAAAAAGATTGTACATATCATGGGACCTTCAACCATCCGAAATGCTGTAGAAAGAGTAAATGGTTATAAGCGCATTCTTATGAAATACAATATTTTTGATGAAAACCTGGTCGTACAGACCGATGGAATGACCTTCGAACATGGGAAAAAAGCAGTTAAACAACTATTGAATAAAAATATAGAATTCGACAGTATTTTTGCTTTCAGTGATACCCTTGCCATGGGAGCCATGAATTTTCTTCTTGAACAAAAAGTAAGAATACCCGAGGAAGTTGCTATTGCAAGTTTTTCCGGAACGGAATTGTCGACCATGGTATATCCTCAGCTGACCAGCGTACAGCAGCCTTTGGAAAAAATGGGTGAAGCCGCTGCAGAACTGGCATTGGAAAAGATCAAAAACAATATGCTTCCAAGCAGATCTATACTAATGGATGCGGAACTGGTTTACAGAGCTTCTACTTAAATGACTTCAGTACATATACATTTTTGTAGTCTATCGGTCACAAAGGATGTAAAAACATTCATAACAGACTGTCATTTAAAGAGTAAATTCATTAAACTGCACTATTCTGTCCACAAATTCCTATTTTCTTATCTTTGCAGCAATGAACTTATTATACATCAACTGGGATATTAATCCCGAAATCGTCAATATCTTAGGACTTCCTATAAAATATTACGGATTACTTTTCCTTGCAGGGCTTGTTTTATCACTCAATATTTTAAAAAAAATTTATAAAAAAGAAGGTCTCAGCACACAGGCTCACGAAGCGTTATTCTCTTACGCCCTTATAGGAATTTTAGTGGGAGCAAGACTCGGTCATTGTCTTTTTTATGATTTTGATTATTATTCCCAGCATCCGATTGAGGTATTTTTACCTATTCAGAAAGGGCACGATGGAGCTTATCATTTTACAGGATTTGCAGGTCTTGCCAGTCATGGTGGTGGTATAGGATTGGTTATTATGCTTCTGATATATGCGAGAAAGTTTTCAATCCCATTGATGACTGTTTTGGATGCCATAGCGATTGTACTTCCGTTGGCCGGTACTTTTATCAGACTGGCCAATCTTATGAACTCTGAAATCCTTGGAGTTCCTACTGATGTTCCATGGGCGTTTATATTCCGTCAGGTAGATGATCTTCCGAGACATCCTGCCCAGCTTTATGAAGCCATCTCTTATTTTATCATTTTCCTTTCTGTTTATTTTATTTATAAGAAAAATATCTTTAAAATAGGAAGAGGTTTCTATTTTGGAATCAGTATTCTTTTGATCTTTATAATGAGAATCGTAATTGAATTTATCAAGGTAGACCAGGTAGAATTTGAGCACGGGATGAGTCTGAATATGGGGCAGCTCCTGAGTATTCCTTTTGTTCTTCTTGGATTATTTTTTATCATCAAAAGTATCGTGGAAAAAGCAAAGGCAAAGGCTTTATAGTTTCCCTTTCTTTATCAAATATAAAAACTCACTGAAGCGTTTTCAGTGAGTTTGTTTTTTTACATGATATTAAAACAATTATCTTGTGGTATATCCTCCATTGGCAAAAATAGTCTGCCCCGTAATCCACCATCCGTCGGTTACTAAAAACTCCACCAGTGGAGCAATGTCTTTGATGTCGGTAAGCCCACCTAATGCAGCAGCCGATTTATGGTAAGCAACTGCGTCATCAGTTTCCTGACCATAGAAGAAAGGGGTATCCATTGGTCCCGGAGCAACTGCCGTTACAGAAATACCTCTTGATCCGAACTCTTTGGAAGCAGCTCTTGTAAAATGCTCTACCGGAGCTTTGGCACCTGCATAAGTAGAATACAAACCTGTGTACGCTGCCAGCAATGAAGTTACAATTGTACAAATTTTTCCGTTATCATTCAGTTTTTTACCAGCCTCCTGCAGGAAAAAATAAGCCGATTTTGAATTTACATTGAACATGGTGTCATATTCTGATTCCGTAGTATCTGTAAATGGCTTTTTCAATACCATTCCCACTGTATTGATCGCAATGTCGATTCCACCAAAACGCGAAATCGTCTCATCAAAGAACTTCGTCAGGTTTTCTACTTTGGTCAAATCTCCCTGAAATAGAAATGCTTCGGCACCGAGTGCCTGAACTTCTGCCAGTGTTTTCTCGCTCTCTGCTTTAGAGCCCTCACTATTGTAATGAATCGCTAGTTTTGCTCCTTTCGCAGCAAAATCCTTACTTAACAATCCTCCTAAATTTTTGCCCCCTCCGGCGATTAAAACAACTTTTCCTTTTACATTTTGTGTTGACATTATTTTTAATTTTTAAATGTTAATGAAGCAAAGATGGGCAATAATATTCACCACAGTATGGTGAATTTTTCGGAAATTCCACATAATATAAGAGCTCAACAGTTAAAATAAAATCAAAGTTTTTCAAAAATTCTCTCTTATCATTATGATATTCTCTACCAGACACATACAATTTATCATACGGTTATCAAATGAAATTTACTCTAAAAACCTCTACCAACAGTGAATTTTAGGCACAACATTTGATACTTTGCATATGTATCGTACACCACATTCATACAAGAATATATTTTTTTTCATAATCCTCAGATTGCTGGGGATTTTTATTTTTCCTTTTTAATACGGCTTCTTCATTACAACAAAACATTTTTATAAAATTCTTAATAATAACCTTTTCTGATAATCAATCATTTAAAACCGCATTATTCATTTTATTGTTGTATATTTGCATATTATAATCAAGTCACTACTTTGTTTTTCTGTAACGACTCAAATAATTCATTCAGTCCTTGCTTTTTTGAGCAGCCATATTTTTAACTTTTATTCTTCTATTAAGAACAATACTTGTCGGAATTTTAAAGCTCTGGATGATTGGAAAAATCCAAGAACAGGAAACATCGACGGGCTTTATGGTCTGCAACAGATCAGTTGAACTTATATAATTTATAGAAACTAAATACTAAAAATAATTTATGGCAGATTCTTTTTCTAAAAAGGAAAATTTCAAGAAAAAAATTCAAAAGCAAAAAGAAAAGGCGCTAAGACGCGAAGAACGTAAAACGAACAACAACAAAGGAGCGGAGGATGTCTTCATGTATGTAGACGAATTCGGAAGATTAACTTCTACTCCCCCTGAACAAAGACAGGAAATAAACCTTGAAGATATTCAGTTGGGTGCAGCTCCTATCATTGAAGAAGATCCAAGAAAATTAGGAATCATTACTTTCCTAAGTGAAAAAGGGTATGGTTTTATTACTGAAGACAATAGTAAAGAAAATATCTTTTTCCACAACAACAATTGTTTAGAGCCTGTAAAGAAAGGAAACAAAGTTTCTTTTGAGAAAGAGAAATCTCCAAAAGGATTCTCTGCAATCAATATACAGATTGTTAAATAAATAATCATTTATTACGAATATAAAAGCCACCTTTTCAGGTGGCTTTCTTTATACATCGTAAAAATAAAAATGGGCCGGTTTCCGAGACTGATAAACTCTGTTTTCTCTTCTTTTACTCCAGTTTTCCACCCAATGCTTTAAACAACAGCACATTATTTCTGGTGTTCTGATGCTGGAATTGCAGCAGATCAAGTTCAGCAGTTAGTTTGCTTTTCTGGGAATTGATCAGTTCAAAATAATTGGCATATCCCGTCAAATAAAGGTCGTTGGACACTTCTACTCCACGATCCAGAAAACCTACTTCTTCAGACTTTAATTTCAAAACACGTTCATAAATTTTAGTTTGTTTCAAAATAGATTGAAGCTCATTGAATGCTGTGGTAATACTTTTCTGATAGTTTAGAAAAGCGATTTCCTGCTCTTTACTTGCCACTTTGAACTCGTATTTCAACTGTCCTTTATTAAAAACCGGAACCATAAGACCTCCCAGCAACTGGCCGGCTAAAGAACTTGGTTTGAAAAGGGTTTCAACAGAAAAAGAATTCAAACCAAAACCTGCACCAAGATCTATTTTTGGATAAAAAGCTGCTCTTGCTGCTTTGGCATCAGCCTGAGAAGCTTCCAGTACATAATAATTGGCTGCGACGTCCGGACGTGAGTGAATAACAGCTTCCACATTAATGTTTTTATTTAAAACATCCATATTAGTGGGCATCAAGGTCTTTCCTCGTTTTACATCACCACCATAACTTCCTGTAAGAGTGGTAATGGCTTGTTCTACTGTAACAATTTCGACTTTAATATGTTCAATTTCAGCAAGCCAGTTGTTATTTTGTGCTTTAAATTGTTGTACTGCAAGTTCAGTGGCTTTTCCGACTTCACGTTGTGCTAAAACAATTTCAAAAGCTCTTTGTTGCAGGTTATAGTTCTTCTGATAAATAGCCAGACGATTGTCTAAAGCCACCAATTGGTAATATAAATTGGCAATATCAGTAAAGAGTTCTACCTGTAAGAGCCTCAAACCTTCCGTAGAAGCCAGGAATTTCTTTTGAGCAGCTATCTTTTTATTTTTTAATTTACCCCATGCGTCAATCTCCCAGCTGCTTCTGCCTCCCAACCAGTAATTAGGAGTAAAATCCCTGTTGATTTTCTGTTCTTCGGTAATGTTGGGAGAAAGGTTAGTATCGTAGTTGCCCACACCTTCCATGGTGTATTTTCCATATCTGTTCCCTGAAACCTCAGCACCCACTTCAAGAGAAGGTAAGAGATCCATTTTTGATCTCTGAAGAAAGCTGTTTGCTATTTCTACTCTTTGTTGGGCAATCTGAAAATCAGGGTTGGCCTGAACTACTTTATCAAAAAGTTCCAGCAGTTGTGGCTCTGTAAAATAAGCTTTTAAATTCAACTGTTTAAAATCATCTGAAGTAGTTTCTTTTCCGGTTTTAATCAATTCCGCGGGCAGCGCATGAGCTTTTTTTATCTCGGTGACTTTCGGTACTGCACATGAGATCAGGCTTATTGCAGCCATTCCTAATACTATATTTCTAAGATGTAATCGTTTCATTTTTCTTCTTATTTTCAAGTTTTGCAAAGAATATATAGAGTCCCGGAATGACAACCAATCCGAAGATCGTTCCGATCAGCATTCCTCCTGCCGCCGCTGTACCAATAGAACGGTTTCCAATAGCTCCGGCACCTGATGCGATGCATAAAGGAATAAGCCCTGCCACAAATGCAAAAGAAGTCATCAGAATAGGACGAAGACGCTGCTTTGCTCCTTCAATAGCAGCCGGAACAATATCAAACCCCTGTTTGTTTCTGGCTACGGCAAATTCTACAATCAAAATGGCATTTTTCGCCAAAAGACCAATCAACATGACCAGCGCAACCTGAGCATAAATATTATTGTCCAACCCTGCCAGAACCAATGCTATATATGAGCCAAAAATCCCGGTTGGAAGGCTTAGCAATACAGGCATCGGAAGAAGAAAGCTTTCATACTGTGCCGCCAGTAAAAGATACACAAACAACAGACAGATCAGGAAGATATAAACAGTCTGGTTTCCTGATAGAATTTCTTCTCTTGTCATCCCCGACCATTCAATATCAAAACCTCTTGGAAGTGTTTGTTTTGCAACACGTTCCACCGCTGCAATAGCATCTCCGGAACTATATCCATCCGACGCTTCTCCATTGATCATCGCAGACATATACATATTGTACCGGGTTAATACTTCAGGTCCATAAACTTTTTCCATGGTAATAAATGTTGAGAACGGAACCATTTCTCCTTTATCATTTTTTAAATACAGATTCAAAATACTCTCAGGGGTATCCCTATGCTCCGGACTTGCCTGCACCATTACTTTATACATCTGGCTAAATCTGATAAAATTGGTTGCATAATAAGAACCCAACATTGTTTGCAACGTTGACATCGCATTATCCACAGAAATTCCTTTCTTTGCAGCCATGTCATAATCCACATTGATCATATATTGTGGAAAGGTGGCATCAAAGCTGGTAAAACTGTTCTGTAGTTCCGGTGCTTCATTCAGCTTTTTAACAAAATCTTTGGTGATTTTATCTGTATTCTCGATCGTTCCTCCGGTTCTGTCCAGCAAACGCAATTCAAAACCACTGGTATTTCCGAATCCCGGAACGGTTGGTGGTGCAAAGATTTCGATCTGCGCATCTGCAATACCTTTTGTTTTTTCTGAGAGTTCAGCAATCAGATCATTGACTGAAATACTTCTTTGCTTCCAGTCTTTAAGGTTAATCATTGCCATTCCGTAAGATGCTCCTGCAATCTCTGTTACAATGCTATATCCGGCAAGTGTTGTTACATTTTCTACCCCTTCGATCTTCTTTGCCATAACAGTTACTTCATCCAGTACTTTCTCTGTTCTTTCTACGGTTGCTCCCTGTGGTGTGGTTACACTCACATACACCATTCCCTGATCTTCCATCGGAATAAATCCTGTTGGAAGAAACTTACTGGTTACAAACGTCAATGCAATAAATAAGAACAGTAAACCAAAGGTAACTGTAGTTCTTGTTGCAAATTTTGATAAAATGCTGACGTAGCCATTTGTTAAACGGTCAAACCCTGTATTAAAACTCTGGAAAGCCCTGTCAACAATCGTTTTCTTTTTGTCGTGAGCATGAGGTTTTAAAATAATAGCACAAAGAGCCGGAGTAAGCGTCAAAGCGTTGACCCCTGAAATCACAATACTAATCGCTAACGTTAATGAAAACTGTCGGTAAAATACCCCCACAGGACCATCCAGAAAGGCTACCGGAATAAATACGGCCGACATTACAATGGTTATTGCAACTACTGCTCCCGCAATTTCCTTAGTGGCGCTTATTGTGGCATCCAGGGCATTCATCCCATCTTCCATTTTAACGTGTACGGCTTCTACGACGACAATTGCATTATCTACGACAATTCCGATGGCAAGAACAAGGGCAAATAAAGTCAACAGGTTTACCGAGAAATCAAGCATATTCATAAAGGCAAAAGTACCTACCAAAGCTACCGGAACTGCCAGAACAGGAATTAATGTTGAACGCCAGTCCTGAAGGAATATAAAGACTACAATTCCTACCAGAATAAAAGCTTCAATCAAAGTGGTCAATACCGCGCTGATGGAGGCATCCAGGAATCTGGAAACATCATAAGCCATGTTATACTCCATTCCCGGAGGGAAAGAAGAGACTTTTAATTCTTCCATTTTTGCTTTTACACTCTCAATCACTTCGGAAGCATTGGAGCCCGGACGTTGTTTCATCATAATGGATGCAGAAGGTCTTCCGTCTGTTTTGGAAACCATTCCGTAATTCATTGCCCCGAATTCTACTTTAGCAATATCTTTCAGTTTTAAGATGGTTCCGTCCACATCAGACCTGATCGGAACTTCTTCATACTGCTTAGGTTCAAAAAATTTACCTTTATACTTGATTACATACTGCAACTGGCTGGAAGTCTTCCCTGAAGTTTCACCCACTTTTCCCGGCGCTGCAGAGATATTCTGCTTCTGAAGAGAATTGATCACTTCATCTGCAGAGATATTATAAGCAGCCATCTTCTGCGGATCCAGCCATACTCTCATGGAATATTCTTTTTGTCCCATGATCTCGGCACGTCCTACCCCATCAATACGCTTTAGCTCCTGAAGAACATTAATATCTGTAAAATTATAGATAAACTGTTCGTCCTGACTCGGATCTGTACTTGTGATATTAAGATACATCAACATACTGTTTACCTCTTTTTCCGTGGTAACTCCCGCTCTGATTACTTCTTCAGGAAGCTCATCAAGAATAGTGGTTACCCTGTTCTGGACATTTACTGCTGCTACATCAGGATCTGTTCCCACCTCGAAAAACACCTGAACAAGTGTAAGCCCATCATTTGAGGTAACTGTAGACATATACGTCATTCCCGGAACCCCGTTGATAGCGCGTTCCAGTGGAAGAGCTACGGCATTTGCCGATACTTCGGCATTGGCTCCTGTATATTTGGCTGTTACCGTTACAGAGGGAGGTACAATATCCGGAAACTGTGTAATAGGCATCTTCAGGAGTGCCATAATTCCCAGGAGTACAAATAATATGGAAATAACCAACGAAAGAACCTTTCGTCTTATAAACATTTCTACCATTGTCAATTGATTTAAAAATTATGAAAGGCTATACCTTCTTTTTGATTTTAATGATATCACCGTCTTTTAGAGACTGGGTACCCTCATAAATGATTAAATCACCTTTTTTAAGGCCACTTTCCACCATATAGGAATCTCTGAGAGTTGTTCCGATCGTAATATTGGTCATTTTCACCTTATTCTGCTTATCCAGTACAAATACATAGGTTTTATCCTGAATGGAGAATGTGGATTTTTGTGGAATTAAAATGGCATTATTCTGCTGTTCCGAAATGATCAGCTTTCCTGAAGTCCCATGTTTGATCAGACGATCAGGGTTGGGAAACAATGCTTTATATCTGATAGAACCTGTTGCTCTGTCTATTTCTCCTTCCGCAGTTTTTAAAGCTCCGTTAAACTGATAATTGACCCCATTGGGTAATGTCAACTCAATTTTCTGATGGTTTCCTATTTTATCCTTGGCCAAGAGCTCGAAGTATACATTTTCCGGAATAGAAAAATAAGCATACACCTCATTCAGCTGCGACAAGGTGGTCAACAACGTCCCGTTTTCTACCAAACTCCCGTCTTTGAGGGGAATAACGTCAATAACTCCGTCAAAAGGTGCGGTGATCTTCGTAAAGCTTATCTTTTGCAACACTGCTTTCTTTTCTGCATCGGCAAAAGCATGTTTGGCTTTAGCTGATGATAATTTTGCTTTTACCATCTCCAATTCGTTGTTGGCAACAAATTTCTTCGCATGAAGACTCTGGATTTGTTTCAGCTCTACTTCAGCAATACGGACATCAGCTTCCGTCTGTTTTAATGCTGCATTGGCCTTCAATAATTCCATTTGTAACTCGGCATCATTAATTTTAAACAGGGGTTGCCCCTGGCGTACAAATTGTCCTTCGTTAACGTAAATATGCTGTATAAGCCCTCCGATTCTTGAACGCATTTCAACATTCTTTTTAGCCTGAATATCTGTAACAAAATGGTTACTTACCAAGGTATCCTTTTCTTTAATTTCAAGTATCGGGACTTCTTTTTCTTTCTGACTGTTTTTTTCCTTGTTTTTACTGCATGACACAGCGAATAATGTTGCAAAAGTGCAAATTATTACATTTTTAAAATACATCTTAAAATGTTTAAGTTATAAAAAATTCGTTAAAATAAACTGGATTTCAATAACTTACATTAATACAACTGGAGGAGATGGAGAAAGGATTTAACTCCACAAATAGTAGATAGTGAAATTTCAGGAAGTGTAATTTTCGGGCTTACTTTTATGATTGCCGAAAAATCTCCTGTTGCATCTTCATCCTTGCGGGCAGAATATTTTACAATTTTTGAGGCTGCAGGTAATGCATGGGTATTCATATCTGCCTCCTCATAGACATCCAAAAGATGAATATTGCTTACAGGGGGGAGGTGAGGAATATTATTCAATGACTTTTCTGCCCAATTCGAATTGAAAAGGGTAAAAACCAATATAATATAGAATATGATAAATGACCTCAGACCTGCCATGTCACTGGAATACTTGTTTTTTTTAGTAAAAACGATAGTGCCGCAAAAATAGGTATTTTTGCCCGGAAAAGAGGCCATTTAATTGTTAAAAAAACTTAAACAATTGAAGAATACAGCAGATTTTAACTATGAAAGGTATTAAAAACCTGAATTGCAAACTTAAAACAACTTACTTAGTATCCTGAACCTGTAATCGAAAATGTATTCCAGTTTCTTTTTAACAAAAAGACTATGGGCAATTTCTCCAAGAAATCCCATTGGAAGTTCATAGTCTATGGTATCTCTCATCAATACCCCATGATCATTGGGAATAAACTCATGATGATGGTTCCATAATTTGTAGGGCCCTTTTTTCTGAAAATCAATAAAACTCTTCTGAAAATCGACATGTGTAATTTCTGTCTGCCATTTCATCTTAATTCCCAATAATGGAGAAACGTAATAATCAATGATCATTCCTTGATAAATTTCATCATCATCCATTTCTGTCAATACAATAAATCCCATATCTTTTGGGGTAATCTCAGAGAGATTATTGGCTGAAGAAAAAAATTTCCAGGCCGTTTCTATATCACAGTTGAGTTGTTGCTCACGAAAAAGGGTATGTTTCATTCTACTTCTTTTTAATTATAAATCCACATCAGAACCGGTTTCTTTGAATTCTGAATCATCGGATCAATTTTCTTCATTGCATTATTTGAAATGGTTGGACACCCCCAGCCTTCCGGCGACCCTTTAGGAAATGTCTCTTCATCACTCATCAGGTTCCAGGAATGAAAAACTATAAATCTTTTTAAAGCATTAGTATTGGTTTCTTCAAGCCCATGCATCAGATATTTCACATTTATTCCCCATTCACTATAGCCCCTTCCCTGTAGTTTATATTTTCCCAGAGACGACAGATGACTTCCATCTTCGTTACTGAATTCCGGACGGTCTTTTGATTCATCTTTACTCCAGGAATTGGATCCACAACCGTGACCTACCAGATATTTTTCAGAAACTGAGTGGGTTTTAAAATCCCAGATAAAAAATCTACTGACTCCTGAATGGAGACTCATGTCAATAAGGATACAAAAATCTGTATTCAAATCTTTTGATGTACAAAATTGCAATGCCTCTTCACCTTTTGTTTTTATTTTGGCCCAATCGGCTTCAGGCTTTTTTTCAATCTTCCTTATAGGATCTTCAGCTATCAGATGGGGCATATTCTTCTCTTTCATGCATGAAAAAGAGATTATAGCAAGTAAAAAGAACAGGTAATTCCTATTCATCTCTATTTATAGTGTCGAAAGATTCCAAAATCAGTAGGTGTCCAAAGGGCGGCTTTCTGCCCTGCGGCTTTCAAAGCATCATTACTCCAGGTATTGCAGGTATACAGAAAACTGTATGTTCCTTTAGCATCATAAAAGGCATCATTATCACCATATACTGCATCTGTGGGGATCAATATAAAGTTTCCGTTCTGATCTCTGTCAAATTTTTTTTCTACAAATTCTACTAATTTTTTGTATTGACTTCTGCTGATCATAATCATTTTACAATCATCGCCTTCTTTCATGCTGTTGTAATAGGTACAATGCATCGCCGAGTCACTGAGCCAAAAAGCTGCTTTAACGGCTGTAGAAAATTTAAGGTCAGCCCAGGTTGGAGTGTCAAGATAAAAACCTTTATCTCCCCAGCCTATTCCGACATAATTATAATCTGTCTTCTTTGATTTTATATTGGCAAAAGGAATTTTCAGGCTCCAGTCCTGCATATCATTTTTTACCGGCATTACAATATCGGTGTGTACTCCATTGGTATAGATATAGATGGGAATTTCTTTCTTTTCACCATCTTCTTTAGCTGCAACCGGAATAATGGGGATCAGTAATCCTAGGATTACATAAATAATCACAATTCCTAAAATAATTCCCAAAACTTTTAAGGTATATATCAGTATGGTTTTCACAGTCATGTTTTTGAATAAAATTTAATCTTTAATTTTTAGTAAAAGTATTTGTTTTAATCGAAAAAATGGCTATATTTAGTTACGAAATGTTCACAAATATGCGTAAAAATACCAAGTCCCAAAAAAGATTTAAAGTAAGAGTAAAAACTGCTCCAAAAAGAATACAAAAAAAACGTTGATTTTCGGTGAGATTTAATCTCCTGAAAGTCAATTTTTCTTTTTAGGAAAGGCTTTTCAAGAAACTTATTCAACTAAATCTTAACCTCCTTAAGACTGAAAACTTAGGGAATGGTCGATCATCAGCTTTAGTTTGGAACTCAGAAAAATTCCGAAGGAGGGATTGTCACCAAAAGTTTAGCCTAAAATCAGTCTGAAGACCTATTTAAAAATTCTATATTTCTCTTCAGACCAGCAAATTTGGTTCTTTTCACTGGTGATTTCCTAAAGATTTCAGAGAAAATTTCCTGAGTAAGTTCTTTCCATTCTCCTTTTTTAAAATTTTTTAATGCTTCATTGGGTGTAAATCTGCTCTGCTTGTGTGGTGCTGAAAAGCGATTCCATGGACAAACATCCTGACAGATATCACAACCGAACATCCAGTCTTCCATTTTATCTTTAAAATGATCAGGAATTTCGTTTTTAAGTTCTATAGTTGCATAAGAAATACATCGGCTTCCATCAATAATTTTTTCTGAAACAATGGCATCTGTAGGACAGGCATCTATACATTTTCTGCAGGTTCCGCAATGATCGGTTGTGGCATGATCAGCAACCAATTCAAGATCACAAATAATTTCGGCTAAAAAATAAAAGGAACCATTCTGTTTGGTAATAAGGTTCGCATTTTTTCCTACCCAACCAATTCCTGATTTTCGGGCCCAGCTTCTTTCGAGAACCGGAGCAGAATCAACAAAAACCCTGAATCCGAATTCACCAATTTCTTCTTGCAATTGGGCAACCATTTCACGAAGAATCTCCTTGATTACTTCATGATAATCTTCTGCATAAGCATATTTTGAGATCTTAAAATTCTCTAAAACAGAAAGCTTTTCCTCTGGAAAATAGTTGTAAGAAAGTGAAATTACAGAACGGGAGCCTTCCACCAGGAGTCTTGGATCAAGCCTTTTATCGAAATGATTTTCCATATATTTCATTTCGCCGTTAAAATTATTTTTGAGCCAATTCTCAAGAGGTCTTGCGTCTTCTTCCAGAAAATCAGCTTTAGAAATGCCACAACTCTGGAACCCAAAACTTTTTGCTTTGGACTTTATCAGTTGGGAATATTTCTCAGCATTTAAATTCATAATTTCACACTGCAAAACTAAGATTATTTTATAAATTTGTCGTCTTTAAATAAGTACATTGAAAAGCAATAACATTTAAAAACTATTAAATAACTATGAAAAAACTTTGTCTTTTAGCAGGATTTCTTGCTGCAGGCATCCATTATGCACAAATCAGATTTGAAAAAGGATATTTCATCAACAATTCCGGCGAGAGAAAGGAAGTTTTGATCAAAAATCTGGATTGGAAAAATAATCCTGTAGATTTTGAATACAGGACAGACAACTCTTCGGAAATTAAAAAGGAGAATATTAATAATGTAAAGGAATTCAGCATTGATGGTAACCGGAAGTATATAAGAGCGACTGTAATGGTTGACCGATCTTCTACCAACCTGAATTCTATGTCGGAAAACAGAGCCCCTGATTTAAAAGAGGAAACCCTGTTTCTTAAATACATCATCGAAGGAAAAGCAGGTCTTCTTTACTACGAAGATGGTAATATCAGAAGGTTTTTTTACAATGCCGAAAAATCTGAGCCTGAACAGCTTATTTACAAAGCGTACTATATTGATCAGGGGAGTGTAGGATACAATGAAGATTATAAAAAACAGATTGCGGAACATCTGAAATGCGGTATTAACAGTGGGCAACTTCAAAATGTGAACTATACCACCAAAGATCTTACAAAGATATTTACTCAATATAATCAGTGTTCCGGAGACCAGATTACTGATTATGCAAAATCTGATACAAAGAAAAATCTTTTCCACCTGAACATAAGACCAGGGGTCAATTTTTCCTCATTTGAAACAACCCATAACTATAGCTATGAGTCAGTGAATACTGATTTTGGGAAAGACACTTCTTTCAGAATCGGGCTGGAATTTGAATATGTTCTTCCATTCAATAAAAATAAATGGGCTCTTTTTGCAGAACCTACTTACCAGTACTATAAAGGCAGTAAGGAAATCACTGAAAATGAGGGCTCTTATTTTGAATATAAATATACTGCTACGACAGACTATAAGTCTATCGAGCTTCCTCTTGGAGTAAGACATTATTTCTTTTTGGATGACCGTTCTAAAATATTTTTAAATGCAGCCTATGTAATTGATTTTAATTTGAGTTCTTCCATAAAATTCGACAGAAACGAGTTGGAAGTTTCGTCAGGAAATAATTTTGTTTTCGGAGCCGGATACAAATACAACGACAAGTTCAGTGCTGAAATCAGGGTGGGAACGTCAAGAACACTGCTTCGCGATTATGTAAGTATAAATTCAGATTATAAAGCTATATCTGTAATTTTAGGATATACTCTATTTTAAATAGTAGATCCGGTAGAGAGTTTTTCATAAAAAATTACGTAATTTCGTTTATAATTTAATGTTTAAAACCAACAACTATGTCTTTAATAGAAGTAATACAATCCGGAAATTATGAATTGATCGACGTTCGCGAGCCAATGGAGCTTGAAATGGACGGGAATATTGAAGGTGCTAAAAACATCCCTCTTGGTGAAGTGGAAGACAGACAAGATGAAATTTTATCTGTTGAAAAACCGGTAATCATTTTCTGCAGAAGCGGAAACAGAAGTGGAAAAGCATTAGAATATCTTAACTCTCAAGGATTAAAAGACGGTTATAACGGTGGCGGCTGGGCTGAGCTGAAAGCTGCTCTTGAAGCAAACAGAGGAACTTTTTAAAAGTTCCTTTTTTTATCTCTATTCGTTATGAGTTTGAAAAATAGATTTGAACAACTCTGTTTACCATTTACAACAGATCAAGACTTAATCAATCGTTTGTGGGCAGAAATTGAGAAAAAATACACTAAAAAAGACAGACGTTATCACACACTTCTTCATCTTGAAAATATGTTTCTGGAGCTTGAATCTGTAAAAGACAAAATTTCAGATTTCGTAGCTATTTCTTTTTCTGTATTTTATCACGATGTCATTTATGACGCAACCTCAAAGTCCAATGAAGAGAAGAGTGCCGAAGTTTCAAAAGTCAGACTTACTGAACTTGGCTTAGATAAAGATCGGATTAATATCATTTTCAATCAGATCATAGCGACCAAAGCTCATGAAATGTCTGAAGATGCTGATACCAATTTTCTTTTGGATGCAGACCTTTCTGTCCTTGGAAAAGATTTTGAAACGTATTCAGAATACACCCAAATGATCAGGAAAGAATATTCCATCTATCCGGATATTCTTTACAAACCGGGAAGAAAAAGGGTCCTTAAACATTTTCTGGAACTTACAAGTATTTTTAAAACTGACTATTTTAAGGAAAAATACGAATCTCAGGCAAGAAAGAATATTGAAGCTGAAATACAGCTTTTATAATTGAAAAGACTGCCAAAAGACAGTCTTTTTTTATTTCAAATGTACTCTTCGATAAATTGAGTGACTCTGCCCAGTACCAGTTCGGGAGATTCTTTATGAGGGGTATGTCCTATTCCGGGAATAATGAATTTTTCAACATGACCACTTACCTGAGACACAGTTTTCTCAACCTGACCTAAAGTACCATATTCATCTGCTTCTCCCTGAATGAATAGCAAAGGACAAACAATATCTTTTAGAAGATATTCAATATTCCAGTTGCGGTAATCATCTCGGGTCCAGGTTTCTGTCCATGCTTTGAATAAGGTATCAACTTTATCACCGTGATATTTTTGTAACCTTTCTGCAAGATTGGTTGTTTGATAAGCTTCTACTGCTTCATGGATACCTTTCAGTGTTACCTCTTCCACAAAGATATGTCCGGCTTCACAAATAACAGCTTTTACTTTTTCCGGATATTTTGCTGCCATAATCAATGCAATAGTCCCACCATCGCTATGCCCAAATAGGATAGCATTATTAATATTAAGTTTATGTAAGAGATCGTTCAGCAGATCAGCCTCCAACTCCATATAATTAACAGGTCTTTCATGAGTAACCATTGGAGCTGATTTTCCATATCCCAGACGGTCATAGACCAGAACATTACATCCTGTAGCCTCACACAGCTTAGCAGGAAAATCTCTCCAGAGTTGCACCGAGCCTAATGAATCGTGCAAAAAAATAATGGCAGGTCTTTTCTCATCTGAATTAAAATATTCTAGATAAAGTTTATGCCCTTTTACATCAATTATCTGTCCTTTCATTCTTAAAAAGCCGGCATTTTTACTTCTTCAAATTCTTTTAAAAGATGATTGAAAACAATTTCGACAGGAAGAACTTCATCTATTAAAGCAGATACCTGACCAATTTCAAGCTCACCATCTTCCATATCACCTTCAAACATTCCACGTTTGGCTCTTGCTCTGCCCAGAGATGCCACTAATGCTTCTTTATTTCTTCCGATTTGATAGATATCTTCCAATTCGCTGAAGAATTTATTTTTAACCATTCTTACAGGCGCCAGTTCTTTTAATGTAAGATGGGTATCCCCTTCCTGCAATTCCGTGATTTTCTTTTTCCAGTTTTCATGAGCGCTGGCTTCTGTAGTAGCAGCAAACCGGGAACCGATCTGTACTCCGTCAGCACCTAATATCATCGCTGCTTTTATTTGAGAGCCCAGAGCAATCCCTCCCGCTGCGATCAGAGGTTTAGAAATATGCTTTTTCACATTAGGAATAAGGCAAAATGTCGTGGTTTCATCTCTTCCGTTGTGCCCTCCGGCTTCAAAACCTTCTGCCACAATAGCATCTACTCCTGCATCTTCACATTTTACAGCAAATTTAGTAGAGGAAACAACATGAGCAACCTTTATCCCTTCTTTCTGCAAGGTTTCAGTATAGGTTTTCGGATTTCCTGCTGAAGTAAATACAATTTTAACTCCTTCTTCCAGAATAATCTGAATGATTTCCTCAATATTAGGATACAGCATGGGAACATTCACCCCAAAAGGCTTATCAGTGGCTTGTTTGCACTTTTGGATGTTTTCTCTAAGGATATCAGGATACATACTTCCTGCGCCTATTAATCCTAATCCACCACAGTTGGAAACCGCTGATGCCAGTCTCCATCCGGAATGCCAGATCATCCCTGCTTGGATAATCGGATATTTGATATTAAAAAGTTCTGAAATTCTATTTTGGCTGGCCTGCATATCATGTAATTTTTTTGCCGAGTTGAAATCTATAAAATTGCTCATACTGTAAAAATACTAAAAGGAAATATCCTGAACATGGGAACTTTGATAATTTTTTGAATAATTTCAGTTAAAATACTACACAGATTTATAATATTCTAAAGTAGAATCGATGATAGGACTCGCTGAGATAAAATTGCTGGCCAACTCAATTATATCACTTTGGATGGTTTCAATATTCAATGGAATCCAACCTTGCATTAAAGTTTGAGGACCAAAATTCACACTTATATTTTGCCATTCATAGAGATCTTCAACAAATTTACTTCTGAATTCTTCAGCAAAATCTCTGCTTGAAATTTTAAAACCTTTCAGTTCACGGAGTTTTAAAGCATGAATATTATAGTATAATTTTCCTTCTTTAATAGTTTTATCATTTATCCAAATCGAAAAAAAAAATTTTACTTTTTGAGTTTAAAGGAGATTCAAAATCATTTGTCCATTCAGGTTTATAAATTTTCAACGCAACAGAATCTAAAACCTCTTCAACAGATAGTTTGAAACAAAGCTGATCAAATTGTATAAAAAAAACATCTTCTATTGCTTCTTCAAAATTTTTCCTGTAAAAATTATAATCCATTATTTAGCGTTTGCATCAAAAATAAGAAGTTTTCAGAAATTTCAAGCATAAAAAAACCTTCAGAAATTCTGAAGGTTTTGATATTATTTTTTGATGGCGTCTTTCTTCCAGTTGGCTTTGAAATTACAATTATCATAGCGTCCGTCAATTGAAATGAAAGTTGTCGGTAACTTGGAATTGACAAACTTTTCAACCATTTCATTTTTCTTCTTATTGAGGGCCATTTGTTTGATTCTGCTGAAATCTGTTTCAAGAGTAATCTGGTGAGAAGGAATAACATCTTCTAATTTTATGATCTTTACCACTTTTCTTCTGTTTTCTTCTTCATCAAAAGCAGTTGTGATATCTCCTTTATTCAACCCGGCTAATTCGTAGCTGATCGTTCCCGGAATACTTTCTCTTTCGATTTTATCTGAACCGTCTGCACCTGGAATTACCCCTGCATTAAATTTGGTTCTTTTATCATCCGAAAACTTGAATGCAGCATCTTTGAATGTTATTTTACCATCTAAAATCAGACCTCTGATACTGTCTAATTTTGCTTTGGCTGTTTTCATTTCCTCATCTGTAGGAGTCGCTTTCAACAAGATATGTCTTGCATCATATACTTTACCTGATCTTTTAATCAATTGAATAATGTGATAACCGAATTCAGATTCTATAGGATCAGAAATTTCATTTTCCTGAAGGTTCAATGCTGCGGCCTCGAATGGCTTTACCATCTGTCCTTTATTGATGTTCTTATATAATCCTCCGTTAGATGCAGAACCTTCATCTTCAGAATAAATTCTAGCCTGGCTTTCAAAGGTTTCACCTCCTGCAATATCCTGCTTGATCTTCTTCAGCCTATTGATAAGGTCTTGTTTATGAGCTTCCGTTAATTTGGGATACATCATAATCTGAGCCAAAGTAACTTCGTCTTTTACCTGTGGCAACTGTGTTTTATACATATTGAAAAAATCAGTTACCTCATTAGGCGTTACATCTGCTTTATCAGTAACTCTTTGGTATTTTGCCTGTCCGTAATATTGATCCGTATCGATTTTTTCGATGGCGTTCTTCATTTCGTAAGCATTTCTGAACTTATAAGCAGCTAATAATGTTTTTTCATCAGGAAATTGACCAAGTAACTGACGGTATTTCTGATTAGCCTGTTCTTTGATAGCGGCAGAACGGTTTTCAATCAATGTATCTTTTTTCGCTTCGTATACAAGAAGCTTATTACTGATCAGGTTTTCAAGGAACTCACACTTATCGGTGTTTGAAGCTCCCTGCTGCTTTCCATAATTCATCTGTTCAGTTACATCAGATTCCAAAACAATTTCGTTCCCGATAACAGCAGCAATACCATCCACTAAATCTCCTGGTTTTAGCTGGGCATTCATCATATTTGAAGAGAATATCATCATGAAAATCCCAAGGAGAAAAGTGATTTTTAGTCTATTTGTCATTTTACTATTTTAAACAAGTTGCAAATTTAGAATTCTTAACGAATTTTACTCAATTTTTTATTATAAATATTTCTTAAAAAGACTTATTTACTGCAGTTCGATATCAAATGTCGTCAATTCTTTAAATTGTCTTAATCTGCTGAACATATCTGATTCGTTTACTTCTTCAATTCTTTGAGTTCCGAATTTTTCTACCGTGAAAGAGGCCATTGCAGATCCTACAATCAGAGCAGATTTCATGGTATCAAAATCAATTTTACCTTTTTTAGCAAGATAGGCTGCGAAACCTCCTGCAAAAGTGTCTCCTGCACCGGTCGGATCAAAAACATCTTCTAAAGGAAGTGCCGGAATAGCAAATACTTTACCATCGTGGAAAAGCAAAGCTCCGTGTTCTCCTTTTTTGATGATCACAAATTCAGGTCCCATGGTGTGGATTTTCTTAGCAGCTTTTACCAGAGAATATTCTCCTGAAAGTTGTCTTGCTTCTTCATCATTGATAGTAATTACATCAGTTTTAGCAATCATATCCATCAAAATATCCCATGCACAATCCATCCAGAAGTTCATCGTATCAAGGATCACCAGTTTAGGACGTTTGTTCATTTTTTCCAATACGGATAACTGAACTCCGGGGTGTAGGTTACCAAGTAATAAAATTTCAGCATCCTGCATTGAATCCGGGATTTTAGGATCAAAGTTCTCCAATACGTTTACTTCTGTCGCCAACGTATCTCTGGTATTCAAATCATTATGATATCTTCCGGACCAGAAGAAAGTTTTCCCTTCTTTTACAATTTCAATTCCTTCGATATTTACTTCTCTGTTTGTGAACATATCAAGATGTTCCTGTGGAAAGTCTCCTCCAACTACAGAAACAATACCGGATTTAACGCCTAAAATAGATGAAGTGATTCCAATATAAGTGGCAGCTCCGCCTAAAATTTTATCCGTTTTACCAAATGGTGTTTCAATTGCATCAAATGCAACACTTCCTACAACTAAAAGTTTCATATATTTTTCAATGTATATTAAAAGTAATTATTTTTTCCATTCAAAAGAATCCAGCAGGTGCTTCATATCATTTTTGATATAGTTCACAGCAGGGGCCAGAGAGTCCGGTTTCGGTCTCGTATTAAAGTATAAATAAGCAGTTACGAAATGTTTCGTACTGTCTGTAATGTAAAACTGAAGATTAGAAGCACTCTGTCCTTTCAACTCATAAAAATTCCCATACACCTTTTTTTCGGGGTATTCAAAAGACTTTGTATCTATAGAACTGGCCTTAATAGTATGCTCATATACCATTTTTTCGGCTTCTTTAATGTGTTCTGCAAAGTCATTCTGTATCGGATAATAAGTAACAAAAACTTTAGCTTTCATTTGAGGATAATTCAAATAATACCAACAAGGTTTTTTGGCTGCTGTTATAGTAGCAAAATCTGAATATTCGAAAGTATAGGCACAGTTGTTTTCAAACTTTTGGTATCTTGGTGCTGGATATTCTAAACGCAATTCTCCGTAAGGTTTCGGGACAGAATCTTTTCCACAAGAAATTAAAAGTAGCGATACAAAAATAAAAATGACCTTTTTTATCATTTTGCAAAAGTACAAATTAGATTTTAGATTTCGGAAGACAAATTTCAGTCTTTCAGAGAGTTTTGGATGTAATTTTCCAGAGGCTTTGGAAACGATTTTTCATGAGAGCCTTCAACATCAGTAATGAGGTACTGATTTTCAGCAATAAAATCATTCCATAGTATTTCTGAACTCACCTCAACATTAAAAATTTCAACGCTTAAGTTCTTGTGGGTCAGTTTATGGTTAATGGTCCTTGAACTGGTAATAAAAGATTCCATTTCAACAGGAATAGCAGTTGGAAATTCAAATAATTTTTTCCAGATAAAATCATCTTTTCTCTGACGGATCAAAAATTTTCCGTTTTTGTGCACAAAGTAATAAGTTAAGGCAAGGTTTTCTGCCTTTACTTTTTTTGTTTTTACAGGATATTCTGAAACTTTCTGCATGGAAAAAGCCAGACAATCATCGTTAACCGGGCATTCACCACATAAAGGATTTTTGGGTTTACATATTTCAGAGCCAATGTCCATCATCGCCTGGTTAAAATCTCCCACATTATCGGGTATCACTAATGTTGCCAGTTCTGAAAAGTAGGTAAAAGCTCTGGAGTTTGAAATATCAAAATTATCAGCAAAAAGGCGGCTCAGAACACGGTAAAAGTTACCGTCAACAGCCGGCATTTTTCCTCCAAAGCAAATGCTTGACACGGCAGCAGCAGTGTATTTACCCACACCTTTCAATTTCAGAATTTCTTCATACTGTGCAGGAAAAACACCCTGATAATCGTTCATAATCTGCTGAGCAGCGATATGAATATTAATTGCTCTGGAGTAATAGCCCAGACCTTTCCAATAGAGTAAAACTTCGTTTTCTTCAGCTTCAGCCAAAGTTTTCACATCTGGAAATCTTTTAATAAAATTATTATAATGATTTAATCCCTGAGCAATCCTTGTCTGTTGAAAAACAATTTCACAGATCCAGATTTTATAAGGATCTTTTGTCTGTCTGAAAGGCAGATCCCTTGCATTATTTTTATACCAATCCAGTATTTTATTACCTACATGTAGAAAGTCTGAATTTGTGTTATCCTTCTCCAAAAAATTTTTGTTTAGCTTTTTATGATATGCTTCTTCCCGCACGAATAATATTTATAATTTCACTATATCATGCTGAGTAGGATTTGCAAAGATAAAATTTATTTATCAGCTTTCACAGAATATACAGGTGCTGCTTTTAACCACTGATATTTAAGATTCTTATCCTTGGCAATAAAACGATACCCCTTTAATTGTTTGAGGTAAACATATATTGAATCATCACCATGGCCTTTTAATTTCAATCTTTGAAGAGACAAAAATTGCATAGGAAAGTCCACTGTAGAGTCTCTTACTGTTTTTAATACTTTACCGGAGTTTACTTTATAGATAAAAAAGCTTCTTCCCCGCCCTTTCGAACTGTCGGTCAATTTCACTCCCGATCCGGCTATAACGAGCTCGCTTCCATCAAAACATTCTTCCCGGTTCATGATATAGGCTTTTCCTTCTTGTCGTTCATCAGCAAAAAGATCTTCTTCGTAATGGCCGGGACTTTGGTATTTTTTTTCACAACTCATCAAAAAAGCCATTAGTAAAACCGGCAATCCAATGAAAAGTTTTTTGTTCATTTTAATATTCATAGGTGTATTGGTAGAAAAAAACCGATGTAAAATTGCATCGGTTTTTTTATTAAAAGTAGTTTTTTTTATTCCTGAGCATACTCGGCATCCCATTCATTACCATCATCTCCCTTGTGTCCGTCTAGTTTAATAACAAAACTTTTTGTTGGGAAATAAGGAGTCATACGGATATCAAGCCATACTCGATCTTTATTTACTCTATCCTGCTCAAAACGAACAATCTTAAATTTCTCAATCAGTTTATCCGGGCCTTTGATATTATCCAGGAATGTTACGATTTGTCTTCTCAGATCGTCTTCGTTTTTAGCATTCCAGTTTTCGAAAGCTCTTCTGTTCAGGAAGTCCAATAATACTTTAGTCACATAGTCGAATACACGAACTACGGAATATGTCTGAAGACCAATATTGTCACCGGTAAATAATGTTTTCGCAGAGAAAGCCATAATTTTTCCGTATTCATTTACCATTGGAACAAGACCCATTTTTTCTAACTGAGAAATTTCACTTTTCTTCAATTCGAATTTAACAGCATCTACTTCATTGATATTACCATGTTTTTTACCGGCAGCTACCTGAGACATCAATGTTTTATGGATTTTTCCTGCTAATGAAGTGGAAGGAGGAAGTTCTACGTTTTCTTCTTCCCCAACTTCTTCAGCTTTTCCTCTTCCCACCAGCCAGTTACAAGTCATAATCACATTACTTCTGTGAAGTTCACCTCCTGTAAGGTTTGCTGAGTGGAATAAGTCTACCACGTCATCCGGTTTATCAAGGTTTGCGAAGTCAGTAACCATCATTACTTTATTCTCGTTACAGATCTTTGCCCATTTCTCGATTACTTTATTAGATCCTAAATATCCAGGGATCGCAAGGATTGAATAGTTATCTCTAAGGTCCAAACGATCGTAATAATTTTTAAATTCCTCAGAAATGGCATCGATAAATAAAGGATTATCTAAATCTGAAACCTGATCCAGACTTGCATTCACAATACTTACATTATCCACTTTATCCAATTCTGTATTTTTATAGAATTGGGCTACAGTTCTGTAGTTGGTTTCCAACATACGAACGGCATCCAGTGTATTTTTCAAGTTTGTTTTAAGATTCTGATCAGCTTGTTGTGCTTTGGTTTTGCACGTATCAGCCATTTTATCTGCTGGTTCATTCCCTTCTAAAAGGCTTACCCAAAGATTGATCTTCTGAAGAAGTTCTTTTCTTTCGTCTGATTTATTACCATCGTTCAGGAAGATTTCTTTTCTTGCCTTTCTTGTTGGGTTCATATTGGCAATACCGTCTACGACGGATTCAACAAAGCCAAATCCTCCCATTTTATTGAGCTCTGCAAGCGGGTTGCCTTTCGGTTGCCCTGAATGTTGCTGCTGCCCCTGCTGCTGGCTTTCTTGTGCCTGTAATTTGCTATCCATGATTTGATTTAAGTCTTTAATTATTTTTCAAGTTCTTGTGCCACTTCTTTCAATACTTCTATGAACGCAGCTCTTGTCTGATCGTTTTCCAGCATATTGCGTAGAATTTTATTGGTTTTCAGCTGGCGTACAATTTTGTTGTACTGCTCCTGTTCCATACTCAATTGCTGAAGGTAATCTGATTTTTGAGTAAGGCTTTTAGGAGTAAAGTCTCCAAGATTTTGAAAACGGAATTCCTCTTCAACCAGGCTTCCATCTTCAGTTTCGTGCTGTACTGCTATAGAAGGTTGAAAGTGTTTGAAAACGTCTTCCACTGTTTTTAATCCTGTCACAATTTCAGGAGTGTACGATTCTTCTGTTGTAAGTTGGCTTACTATCAGTGATTTATTTTCTTGTATTTCCTGAATTGCTTCATTAGCGTCTACTTTTACCTCGTTTCCGCCAACACCATAATTAAACATTGCCATATTATTATTATTTTGAGATTTCTTATTCTGGTTAATATCTGTTTTTGAATAATTTACAAACGAATGAAATAAATTACCAATCCAGCGTTTAAATTTAAAAAAAAACTATAACATACAAAATTTTGTCAAGAATTTTTCTTCGGTTGCTTAGATTCACCTGTAATTATTCATCATAAAATCACTCACTTACGATATCACTAAGCTATGAAAAAATAAATAAAATAAATCATAAAAAAATAAAATACAATTTTTGAATGCTTTACTCTTATAGAGAAACACCAAACGAATGTTAAAATACGATTTCCTCCGACGTCAAGAAAAAATATTCTTTATATTTAAACAAAGTAAAGAGGGTCATGAAAGATGTAAAAATAGCGTTTAGAAAGCCAATATTCCCGGTTTCAGAAGCATTACAGCAATATCTGGAAAAATATAACAGAACAACCGAGATTCGGTTTTTGTATGAAGACCTCTTAAGGTTTAGCGACAGTGTGAATATTCTTGATAAGGATGGTAAAGATACTTTGTGGCTTGGAGTAATGTATCCTGAATATGAATTTAAAGAAATTGAGGCTAATTTAAATAAAATTTACACCCTTCTTCATTCCGATGGAGATACCGCTACTTTACCCTATCTGAAAGTAGACACAATCGATTTTTGCACCTTTGGAAACTCTAAACCTTTCCGGGTTCGGGTCAGAAATATTCTGAACGATAATTATACTAATTTTTACATCAAACAGGCGGATGCTTCCCGAATATATGGACTGGAGCTTGAAGATCTGCTTTCTCCCAACCGGATTAACTTTCTGATTTACAAAAACACGTTGATCGAAGAACATATTCTAGGAATTCCGGGAGATGTTTTTATTCAGAAACACCTCTTCAACTGTACAGATTTGGAAAAAGCACAGATTTCCAAGGAATTCGTAAAATTCAATGAGCGTTGCCTCATTGGCCTCCTGGGTGATATGCGTTCTTATAATTATGTGGTTATTCCCATACACGATTTCGACCAGGTTATCTACAGAATTCGTCCTATCGATTTTGATCAGCAAACTTATGAAGGGAATTTGAAGGTTTATCTTCCCCAATATTTCAAGGAAAACAATCAAATGGTAAAAATGGTCATGGAGAAACTGAAGCCCAGTTCTATTGAACAGTACCGTAAGGAAGTACGTTCGCAAATTGTAAAAAGAGTGACCAGCAGCAAAAACAGGTTTGATGAGCTTATTTCTATCATGAAAACAGACAATATCGCACCGGAAGCTCATGTTACAGAACTAAAGACAGCGTTACAAAAACTCACCTACGATGTTAATTTCAAGTATTGTAAAACTATGGGTGATATTATACAAACCGGAATAAATTTCGTTCTCAGGAACTATAAAAAAGCCTATTAAAAAAAGAATCCATCTCAACTAAAAGTGAGATGGATTCTTTCTTTTCTAACAATTTTTTGGCAAAACTACCAAATTTTTATTCTGTCCTCAGGAGCTTTATACATTTTATCCCCAGGTTTGATATCAAATGCTTTGATGAACGAATCCTGATTCACCAATGGTCCGAATGCTCTGTACATTCCCGGTGAGTGTGGATCGGTCTTTACCTGGTTGATCATATATTGATCTGTCGCTTTAGTTCTCCAAACAGTAGCCCAGCTCATAAAGAATCTCTGATCCTGAGTGAATCCACTGATTTTTCCCGGATTACCTTTATCTTTCAGGTACATTTGAAGAGCATCATAAGCTACTGCCACTCCACCAAGGTCACCAATGTTCTCACCACTTGTAAATTTACCGTTTACAAAACTTCCTTTTACAGGCTCATATGCGCTGTATTGCGCGGCAAGCTGTCCTACTTTGGCGTCAAAGTTTTTACGATCACCATCTGTCCACCAGTTATTAAGGTTTCCATCACCATCAAAACGCGAACCGCTATCATCAAATCCGTGAGAAATCTCATGACCGATTACGGCGCCAATACCTCCGAAATTTACTGCCGCATCAGCGTTAGGATTATAGAAAGGAGGCTGAAGAATCGCCGCAGGGAATACGATTTCGTTATTAGATCCGCTATAGTAAGCATTTACCGTTTGCGGGGACATTCCCCATTCCGTTTTATCAACCGGCTTACCTACTTTATCCAGACTTCTCTGATATTGCCATGCTGAAACATTCTGAAGGTTTGAATATAAAGTTGCTCCCTGTTTTGGAGATTCTACCTTTAATTGGCTATAATCCTTCCATTTATCAGGATAAGCAATTTTTACGGTAAACTTGGATAACTTTTCCTGAGCTTTTATTTTTGTATCAGGAGACATCCAGTCGATACTTGCGATATGACTTTTAAATGATTTTAAAAGGTAATCAATATAAGTTTCCATCTGCTGTTTTGCTTCAGGAGTAAAATATTTTTCAACATACAATTTTCCGAAAGCTTCACCAAGAACACCATTCACAAGAGTTAAGCCTCTTTTGTTCATCGGACGTTGTTCTTTCTGACCCTGTAAATATTTTGCGTAAAAATCAAATCTGATTTGTTCCAGACTGTCATCAAGGTTGCTTGCATTACCATTGATTAAATGATATTTCAAATAATCTTTTAATAGAGGAAGGTTCTTCTGCGTTATAAACTGATCCATATTCTGGTAGTACTTCAACTCCCCTATGATCACTCTGTCAGTATTTACTCCGGCTTCTTTCAGATATTTGGCAAGCTCAACATTTTTAACCAGTCCTGATAATTCTGATACGTTTTTCGGATTGTATCTTAAATTAGCATCTCTGTTCTGTTCAAGGGTCAATAAGTAATTGGCCAGTTGCTTTTCAAAATCCACTACATTTTGTGCTGCCTGAATTGAATTTTTATATCCTAAGACCCCGAATAGCTTCCCAACATAGGTCTGATACTCTGCTAAAGTCTTCGTATTAGCCTCATTCACTTTCTGGTAATAATCTCTTCCTAAACCAAGATCAGGACCACCAAGATAAACAGCATTCATTTTAGAATTCTTCATATCAGCGCCTACTCTCCATCCATAGAAAGAGTTATCGCCCAATCTTGTTGCTTCTAAAAGATAGTTCTGAAGATCACTTAGATTTTTAATGGCATCAATTTTTGCAAGATCTCCTTTAATGGGAGCAAGACCTTCTGCATTTCTTTTCGCAGTATCCATGAAAGAAGCGTATAAATTCTGGATCTTCTGTCCTTCAGAACCTGCTGAATAAGACTCAGTAAGAATTTTATTTAATATATCTAATGAAGCATCATCCACATTCTCTCTCAATGCATTGAAAGATCCCCAATTTGCCTTATCGGAAGGAATCTGAGTGGTTTTTACCCAATTCCCATTCACATAGCTAAAAAAATCATCCTGTGGGCGGACATTGGTATCCATATATGATAAATTGATCCCTTCTTCCTTCACTTCTTTCTTTACCGGTTCTACAGCAGATGTAGCATCAGTTTTTGTCTCTGTCCCTGTAGTTTTTGTAGCACCACACGAAGTAAGAAATACAATACCCGAAAGGGCAAGTACTCCAATATTTAGCTTTTTCATTAAAGATAATTTTTGATTTTACACAAACGTATCAAATATACAAACTTTAATGATAATTGAGAAATAATAGAAAGTTGAAAATTGAAAGTTGAAAATAATGACTGTTCCGAATAAGAATTTTCATTTAAAGTTTAAACTTTAAAGTTGATGGGAAGAATCAAAAAAACCGCTCGTTGCTGAGCGGTTTATATTTTTTACCAGATTTTGATTCTGTCTTCCGGAGCTTTGTATAATTTGTCTCCTTTTTTAACATCGAAAGCTTTGTAGAAAGCATCTACGTTAATTAATGGACCGAAGCTTCTGAAATATCCCGGAGAATGCGGGTCAGTTTTCACCTGATTCACCATATATTTTTCACTTGATAAAGTTCTCCAAACGGTTGCCCAGCTTAGGAAGAATCTTTGATCCTGAGTAAAACCACTGATTTTTCCAGGATTTCCTTTATCTTTTAAATACATCTGTAGGGCATCGTAAGCAATGTTTACTCCTCCTAGGTCAGCAATATTTTCACCATTTGTGAAAGTACCGTTTACAAAAGTTCCTTTTACAGGCTCATATTTGTCATACTGGGAAGCCAAAGCTTTGGTAGCCTTTTCAAAATTAGCTTTATCTTCAGGAGTCCACCAGTCTACAAGGTTACCTTCAGCATCAAACTGAGCTCCTGAATCATCAAACCCATGGCTCATTTCGTGACCGATAACCGCGCCAATTCCACCAAAGTTCACCGCTGCATCCGCTTGTGGATTGAAGAACGGTGGCTGAAGGATCGCTGCCGGGAATACGATTTCGTTAAATACCGGATTGTAATAAGCATTTACTGTCTGCGGAGTCATTCCCCATTCTGTTTTATCAACCGGCTTTCCTACTTTAGCCAGATCTTTGTTATACTGCCACTCAGCAACATTCTGAAGGTTTTGATATAAAGTACCACCTTTCGCTTCAGGAGTGATCTGTAATTTTGAATAATCTTTCCATTTGTCCGGATAAGCCACTTTCACCGTGAACTTATTCAGCTTATTCATCGCTTTTTCCTTAGTTGTAGAAGACATCCATGCAAGGTTGTTGATATGAACAGCGAAACTTTTCTTTAAATAATCAATCAATTCTACCATCTGAGCCTTAGCTTCTGCAGGGAAATATTTCTCAACATATAATTTTCCGAAAGCTTCTCCAAGGTTTCTGTTAATCAACTCAAATCCTCTCTTATTTAATGCTCTTTGTTCCTGCTGACCTCTTAAATATTTACCGAAAAATGCAAACTTCATGTCTCCTAATTTCTCACTTAAATAAGAAGCACTTCCGTTAATCATGTGAAATTTCAGATAATCCTTGATTACAGGAAGGTTCTGAGCATTGACCAATTTATCGAAGTTCTTATAGTACCCTAACTCTCCGATGATAATTTTATTGGTATTGACTCCTACTTTTTTAAGATAAGCAGGAAGGTCAACTCCTTTTACCAGTGCTGAAAGCTCAGTCATTGTCTGAGGGTTGTACTGTAAGGTATTGTCACGACTTTGTTCGTTAGTAAGATACGTCTTTGCAATGCTTTTTTCATAATCAACAATTCCTTTTGCTGCTGCCTCTGCATTTTTATATCCTAATTCAGTTAACATGGAAGCTACATATTTCTGATATTCAGCAATAGCTTCTGTATTTTTGTCATTGACTTTCTGATAATAATCTCTCCCTAATCCAAGAGAAGCCTCTCCCAGATAAACGGCATTCATATTAGAATCCTTCAAATCTGCATATACACCCCATCCATAGAAATTATTTTCTCCTTCTTTGGTTACTGATGCAAGATAGGTTTGAAGATCAGCCATATTTTTGATGGCATCAATTTTAGTCAGGTTTTCCTGGATAGGCTTGATTCCATCAGCATTTCTCTTCTGCATGTTCATGTAAGAAGCATACAAATCCTGAATTTTTTTACCTTCACTTCCGTCAGTAAATTTATCTTTCAGAAGAGAATTCAGGATGGTCATGGAATTGTTATCCGTATCCTCAGCTAATTTGTTGAAACTTCCCCACGTTGGTTTATCAGATGGAATTTTGGCAGTTTTCATCCATGTTCCACTCACATAGTTATAAAAATCATCCTGTGGACGAACAGAAGTGTCCATCAGACTAAGGTCTAAGCCTTTATCCGTAGTATTCACAGCTACTTTCGCAGCTTTAGCTTGTGCACTCATCGTATTTTGAGAGCAAATCCCTGCTATTAGAAACAAAGAAAGCGTTATTTTTTTCATTTTGATAACAATTTATACAATAGGTATAATTTATTTTCTCTTTGTTACTTTTTTGTGAAAGAAATTTAAACATTATATAACATGGTTTATAAAAATCTATGTTTGAGACTTGAAAGATGGAAGATACTAAGGTCATAAAGAATGATCATTCTATTTATTTTCACCTTTGTAAAATAATTTGAATGAGACTTTCAGTTATGCAACAACTGTAAATAGCTTCCAGCTTCTCTACCTAAGAAGTTACGATCTCCTTTACATTTCCTGTACGTTTCAGGAATCCCCAGGATTGCATTTCCCCTTTCAGTGCTTTTCTTACACTTTTAAACAGTACAATATACATCAACCATCTATATCCGAATCTCTGTGGAATAATATACAGCAAATTGCTGAGCTTTTCTCTTTGCATAATAAATGCCACTAAAGCCAGTGAAGCATCTACCAAAAGGAAGAGCAAATAATATGTAAATATTTTGCCTCCGTTTCCGGATAAAATTCCCAATACCATTATAATATCTGCCAATGGTGAGAAAAAAGGGATGATATACTGGAATAACAGAATATTCGGCATAGCCCACAGCCCCAATCCTTTATAGTGGGGGTTAAGGAAAGTTTGTCGTTGTTTCCAGAACATCTGCATAATTCCATAGGTCCATCGGAAACGTTGTTTCAAAAACTGTTTTGCGGTCTCAGGAGCTTCAGTTACGGCAACGGCTCTGTTTTCATTGGCAATAGTATATCCTTCTTTTAAAATCTTTACTGTAATATCACAATCTTCGGCCAATGTATCGGAAGAATATCCTCCTACCTTGTTGATGACTGATCTTTTAAAAGCTCCAATTGCTCCCGGAATTACAGTAATTGCATTAATATTGGCATAGGCCAGTCTGTCAAAGTTCTGACTTGTGGTATACTCTATCGCCTGCCATTTCGTAAGCCAGTTGACTCTGTTTCCTACTTTTACATTTCCTGCCACTGCGGCTATTTTATCTTTCGGAGCTGCATTGAGAAATCTCGCGATCAGGTATTTTACGGCATCCTGCTGTAGTTTGGTATCTGCATCAATACAGACTACATATTCAGCATCGGTTTGTGAAATACCATAATTTAAAGCTGTTGCTTTTCCTCCATTGGTTTTTGTAAACATTTTCAGTTTCGGATGGTTGGGAAATGCTTCTCTAGCTTTATCATAGGTAGAATCTTTACTTCCGTCATCTACCATGATAATATTAAAATTCGGGTAGGTCTGTTTCAGCAAATTGGTTAAAGAAGAAACAATATTTACTTCTTCATTGTAGGCAGGTACAATGATAGATACTTTCGGGTAAGAGTCCAGAACAGGAAATCCGCCCAGTTTTTTCTCTTTTTTTCTTTCTCTAAAAGCCCAATATGCCATCAACAATAATCTGATTAACCCTAGTATGATAAAAATAGTAAACAGTGCCACCAGAAAATGACTTATTCCGTAGATTGCTGTAGCTAATACTAAATTAAGCTGCATCACGTAATACGACTTTGTTTTAGGAACTTCGGGCATCAGCTCACTTCTGTTTTTATGTAAAAGGTTGGTAAGATTGGTAAAATGATATCCTTGCTTCTGAAGTGTTGGAATTAAAACCTTTAATGCTTTCACCGTTTCTTCTCTGGTATCCCCACCGGCATCATGAAGCAGAATAATATTTCCTCTCTGTTGTCTGATTCCGGCCATTACCCGTTTTACAATTTCATCAGCTTTGATGCCCGGCTGCCAATCTTCAGGGTCAATATTTTCTCCGATATCCAGATAATTCTGTTGTCTCGCAAGAGCAACCGGAATAATCTCTTCTGAAGTCGTTGGCTCAGAGTCGGCATTATAAGGTGCCCTGAAAAGAATAGTACTATGACCTGTCACGCATTCTATCAGTAAACGGGTCAGTTTTAATTCAAGTAATGCTCTTTCAGGACTTACTTTTGCTACATTTTCATGGGTAAATGTGTGATTTCCTATTTCATGGCCTTCGCGATAAATTCTTTTTACGAGTGGAAGATTTTTTTCAGCATTTAACCCAACCAGAAAGAAAGCTGCCGGAACGTGGTATTGGGACAATATATCCAATACTTGTGGCGTATAAGTCTCATCCGGTCCATCGTCAAACGTTAGCACCAGTTCTTTCTGAGGGGCACTTCCGTATTTTTTCACCTCATACGAACTGGGATAAGTGATATAGTTTTCATCGGTAATGATCTTCTCTTTGGGGTCAATTTCTACCGCAATTTTTCCATCGTGAGGAGTATTCAGGACATCTAAAACTTCACCATCACCAATGTAGTCTACCATGGTCTGTCCTTTTACATTTTCCATTGTTTTTAAATTAAGCCTGGAAAGCCCTGCAAACGTAAGATCCTTATCATAAAAGTTCCACACCCTGCTGTCTTCACTTCCCAGTCTCCATAGAGCAGTTCCTGCCAACGGATATTCTGACGAAAAACGCATGGTATTGAAAATAGAGGCTGCATCGTTAAAGAACACAGTGTGGGTATTATTTTTAGAATCGGTGTAGGAGTAATTGAGGTTAAAGGTATTATCATTAAAATCAATAACCGCTTTACTGGCACTGGCTTTTGTAATCGCCTGCATGTAGGTCACAGAGGTATTGTCATCTTTATTCGAGCTCCAGTCATACCCATATGCGCCCAAACCAAGAATAATCTTTTGCGGAGATGTTTGCTTTACGATTTTACCCGCCTGGGCTTCAATCCATTTTTGTGAAGAAACCGGTCCGGCATCACTTCCGGCGGAATATTCGTCATAAGCCATCAGTACAAAATAATCTACATAAGGATCTAATCTCGGAATATTATAATCATCATTATCCGTCATGATATCCATGGTAACAAGCAATTGATTCTGTTTGAAGGTTTCTGAAAGTTCTTTCATAAAAGCTACCAGATTTTCATCAGAATTCAGGTTCATGTCCTCAAAGTCAATATTGATTCCTTTGAAATGGTATTTTTTACATTGCTGTGTAATTTTTTGAATCAGATTGGTTCTTCGTTTAGGATCATTAAGTACCTTCGTTAAACCCTCAGCACGGAATTCCCGATCAGAGTTGTTACTCAACATAGGCATCGCAGCTACTCCGGTTCTTTTGATTACTTTATATCCTTCCGGATCTACATTGGTTTTCAGATCTCCGGTTTTAGGATCGATAAAAAACCATTCCGGAAAAACCAGATTAACGTGTCTGATGTTTCTTTTTAAAGACATCAAAGACTGTGGATCCCATGCTACATAAAAAGCAGAACGGATTCCTCCGGGAAATTGTGCCCAGTTTCTGTTTTGATTTTTAAATCTTTCTTCTCTTGCCTTTTCAATTTTGGCAAGACTGGTATGTATTGTTTTTTCAGAAATAAAGCTTCGGAAGCCTTTATATTCTTTAGAAATTTTATTCTCCTGAAGATAAGGTTTATTGGCAGTAATCACTGCTTTGTAGTCTTCCTTAAAAGGAATTTTCGGACTTCTGTCCAGTGTCATCATCAGCCCTAAAGCAAGAAGAAGTAATGCTGCAACAAAGATAAAGAAGCGGCTTCCCCATTGTACGCTTTTCCAGCGTTTTTTACTGTTGGTCTGAAAAATCTGTTTGGAATTTTCCACGATTTTAAAATTTTAATGAATTCTTTTCAAAAAGTGTGAAAATCTACATTAAAATTAATTAAAAAAATATTAAAAAAACAACAGGTTCCTAGTTGTTTACGAGAAGTCCTATCAGATCCTGAATCACCTTTTGAGAAACGAAATTCATAAAATCTATTCTTTCCAGATGCGGCATATATAATTTTGAGGTCACTTCCTGATCACGAATTCTGATGGTATAAAAAACAGTCCCTATATCTTTCCCGTCTTCCCCTTTTCCCGGACCGGCAACTCCGGTGGTAGATAGAGAAATATCGGTATCAAATAGTTTCTGGCAACCTTTGGCCATTTCCTGTGCAACTTGCTCGCTTACAACGGTAAATTGGTCTACAGTTTCTCTGGAAATACCTAAAATCTTGATTTTTTTTTCCGTCGCATAGGGAACTATTCCCCCAAGGAAATATTTTGAACTTCCGGAAACTGAAGTAATCATTTTTGCTATTTCCCCTCCGGTACAACTTTCCGCAGTAGAAATAGTCAATTTTCTCTCGGTAAGTATTTCTGAGAGTATATTTTCAATCTTATCTTCAGATATAGCAATAACATTTTTTTCGATCAGTGGAAGCAGTTTTTGAATTTCATTCTCTGTCTGTTCTTTTAATCTTTCTTCATTCTCTCCTGATGCTGTGATTCTTAATTTCACACGGGTACCTACCGGAAGATAAGACAAGGTCATATTTTCAGGAAGAGCCAACTCCCAGTCCTCAATGATATCAGCGAGGATACTTTCAGGAATTCCGACAACAGATACGATTCGGGTATGGATATAATTAAGATTAAATTTTTCCTGTAAATAAGGGACAATCTGATCTTTGATCAACGGTTTTACTTCATAAGGAACACCGGGTAAACTAAAAGACAATTTCCCGTTTTGCTCCATCATCATACAGGGTGCTGTACCAAAATTATTTTGAAAAACAACGGATTTGGTAGGGACAAAAGCCTGTTCTCTATTTCTTTCCAGAATATCTGCTCTTCCTCGTCTTTCCATATAAGTTTTAAGATGGTTAAAAGTTGTCTCATCAAGAGCAATTTCATCATTGAAAAACTCAGCGAGTGCTTTTTTGGTTTTATCATCTCTGGTTGGGCCAAGGCCTCCTGTTGTAATGACAAGATCTCCCAACTCAAAAGCCTTCTGTAACGTATTTTTGATGGTTTCAATTTCGTCTGAAATGGTAAAAATCTGTTTAACTTTTATCCCAATATTTTTAAGTTCGGTAGCGATGAAGTTAGAATTGGTATCCACTGTATTTCCGGAAAGGATCTCGTCGCCAATGGTAATCAGAACTGCGTTTTCCATGTTTTGTTTTCGAAAAAATTCTGATACAAATGACGGAAAATTCTCTGTGACCGACAATATAAATTGATTTTTTCTATTTTTGGCAAAAATTGTTTAAAACTATAATTAAAGATTATGTCTAAATATGATGATGCTTCATGGCATTATGGTGGTGATTTTCCGGAAGGAATTCCTCAGCAAAACGGAGCAACCCATACAGGAATGTTCCTGAACTGGTGTATCCACAATGATCTGATTTCTGATGAATTAAAAGAAGATTGTGCAGAGGAAATTGAAAAATTGAAAAGAAGAGAAATAACAGGAGCAGAATTCGTAATGAATGCCTGTGACGGGAAATTCTCTGAATATGACTTAAATGATCTGGGAAATAGCTTTGCAAAGGATTATTATGCCGACGACACAGATTTTGGAAACAAATACAGCTCATTTGCTGATGACTACGTCAATCTTTTTGATACCAAAGCAGAAGAAAACGATTATCAATACGAAACATTTTATCATATTGAAGACACCTACGAAAATTATGATCTGATGAAACAAGTGATCGACTATCGTTTTGAAGAGTGGAAAGAGTATGTTGGAAGCTAAAAATAAAAAGGCAAACCATAAAAACAGGTTTGCCTTCTTGTTGTATACTCACTTATTGATGATGTCTGACCCAGATCAGATCTTCAGTTTTATATCCTATTCTCTTTGCTTTTTCTAAGAAACGTTGCCTGATACTTTCAGGAATGGAAGTTGTTCTGGAAAGTATCCATAAATATTTAAGACTGCTTCCGGCAACAAGTGCATATTGATAGTCTTCATCAATATCAATAACATTATATCCTGCCCAGATCGGCTTGAAAAAAGAAACTTTGAGTCGCCCTTCGTTAGTATTTTTTACAAATTTTGCTTCTCCGATAGATTCTTGCCATAGCTTTTTTACATAATCATAGCCTTTATTAAGAACACGAACGCTTCCGTCCGGGTTTTCGGAATATTCTGCAGTGACATTATCCATATTCTTCTCAAAGCGATAATCAAAACGGGCAATTTCATACCATCTGCCCAAATATTTTTTAATATCAAATCCTTTTACAGCAACAGCTCCTCTTGGGATTCTTATCGAATATGAATTAAAAGCAATTAATGCCAGTGCCCCCAGAGAAACGGGAAGTATAATTTTATGAACCGTTTTCATAGCTTATGATTTTGAATGTTTGGAATAAAAACGTCAAAAATAGTGCCTTTAGGCTGTTAAGGAACAATAAATTCTAGGAGAAGACTTTCAGGAAGTTATCCTTAAAGCTACCTGAAACTTCAATTTCGGTACCGTCAGCAAGCATTACCGTTCCACTTTTATGATATGATTTTACAAATGTGGTATTGATAATATGAGAACGGTGAACTCTTACAAAAGGGTTTTCCAGCAAATCATCAAAATGTTTTAAAAAACGACACACCATCTTTTTGGATCCATCGGTCAGATACACCTGGGTAAAGTTTCCATCCGCCTGGAGACGGACAATATCTTCAGTTTTCACGACATCAAAGCCTTGTAAAGTAGGAAGAATAAGTTGTTGTTTTTCCGGTTTTAATTTTAAATTCTCAAGCAAAATTTTATTCCGGTTTAATTCGTCTTTCTTTTCAAGACTTTCAGCCACTTTATTCACCGCCAGGATCAATTCCTGGATGTCGATGGGTTTTAAAATATAATAGCTGGCAGACTTATTTAAAGCCTGTAAAGAATATTGCGAAAACGCAGTAATAAAGATGGTTTCATAAGAAAGCTCACGGGTTGCTTCCAGCACATCAAAAGCATTCCCAAAAGGCATTTCCACATCCAGAAATACCAGCTGAGGCTGTTTTTCTGCAATCAGCGGAACGGCTTCTTTAATGTTTTCTGCTTCACCTAAAAGTTCGATCTGTGGGCAATATTTGGTAAGATAACTTCTCAGTACTTCTCTTGCAATTATTTCGTCGTCTACAATGACTGCTTTTATTTTCATCGGAGTTTGGTATTAAGTGGCGGATTGTGGATGCAAATTAGCAATATTTCATCAGCCTTACAATCGTATCGGTGTGATTGACCGGGTCTTCACCTTAGTCTATTTTTTTCCATTTCCATGCATGCTTTATGATCAATAGGGTTATGACACATTCTACAGCAGCAAAGAAAGAATAAAACAAATACCAGTCCGAAAAGGAAGAAATTCCAATCAATAGCATAACAACAGTAAAAAATATTCCGAAAATGATATTCAGAATTCTGTTCAGTACCGGTTTTAACATCAGGGATAAAAATACCATTACAGCAGGAATCGCAAGAACTACAGAGGCCATCAGCAGCTTTACAGGAGAATTTAAAAGATTATGCCCATCAATAAGTCCTTGTGTCTTACCTGGAGTATATAACTCAAAATAGTCTCCATATAAATAACATAATGTAACAGAAGCCCACAGACCGGCAAGAATGATCCTTGTGTTAACCGGCTTATCTTCAAATTTTGAAAAATTATTCATGATTATTAAATTAAATATTATCAATGTGTTGAGTTGACTTTATGACTTCTCACTCCTATCATCAACATCCACAGTCCAGTTCCTATTTCTCCAACCGTCGCAGGAAGTGTTATATAACCTGATATTATATAATCTGAAAAATGTGGAGTTATCGTCCTTCCAAAAACATTAATGAGGTAGCCAAAACATCCAAACATTAAAAAAAAGCCTAAAATCTTAGGTAAAAAGTTGGATTTATACACCAGATATCCAAAAGGAAAAAGCCAGAGTCCCCAAAAAACCTGAGCTATTAAAATACCTGTATTGTAGTTGTTCAGTAATACCATAACCTGCGCCTGCAATTCTTCTGTACTGTATATTTTTAAATAGTCAGCAGCTTTAATTATCGTAAGAACAGAGAATTTATTTTGCAGATTAATGAACGATATGGGAACACTTAACAAGGCAAGTATAACCATCAGCCTTGCATAATTTTCATGAACGTTTTTCAGCAAATGATACAAAGTAAGAGGAAGTAACGTAAATGCAATATAACAAAGCATACTGCAAGCAATGCTTAAACGAAATAATTGTTTTGAAGCTGATATATTCTGAAAAGTAAGAGATGGATTCTCCCACACAATCAGCCGGGATGGAACATACATGAGACTAAAAATCCCTGTTAATACAACGATCAGGTAAAAAAATCCTGCAAGCCGGGCTGTTTTATTGTAAGTATTCATTTTGGGTTATCTTTTTAAGTATAAGACAGTAATTTTCCCAAAATGGTTACAGGTTTTAAAATGATAAGTTGAAGGTCTCTGTATAGCGACCAATATTTTCCGTTCCTGAACTATAGAATCAGGCCAGATTCATTTTGATCGTGACCACAACTCCACTGTTATTTTCTTTATCCTTCACAGAGCAGGTGATCTCTTTTTTGTACAAATCATTCAGCAGGTGAATTCTTTCCAGGGTGTTTTTCATTCCTCTGCCTTCTCTTGTTTTTTGATGCTCCGTTTTCTGTTTCTTACTTTCCTCAATACCGATTCCGTTATCATCAATAACAATTTTCAGGAAGGTTCCTTCTTTTTCAAAATTAAGTTTTAAAAAACCTTTATCCGTTCTGTAACGTAATCCATGCCAGACAGCATTTTCAAGGAAAGGCTGTATCAGCATTCCGGGTACCCGGAGGTTTTGCATATTCAGGCTTTCATCCACCTCAACTTCATAATCGAATTTATCAGCAAAACGTGTTTTTTCGAGAGCAAGATAGTTTTGAAGCAGATCCAGTTCCTGCTGGAAAGGGATAAAATCTTCAGTAGAGTTTTCCATCACCCCACGCATTAATTTGGAAAATTTAGTAAGATACTGATTGGCTTCCAGCTCATTATTCATGGCAATAAAATGATTGACACTATTCAAACTATTGAAGATAAAATGCGGATTCATTTCACGACGAAGCGACTGAAGAGCTATTTTTTTATTTTTAATCTGAACTTTTTTCAAGGTTCTGAAAATAATAACAATAAGTCCTGTCAAAAGTACCAAAGCTCCGATCAGTCCATAATTGAAAACATTTTTCTTACGGATCAGTTCGTCCTTAAGTCCCTTTTCTTTTTCAAGCTGTGAGATTCTCTCCTCCGTATCTGCAAGAATTTTATCATCAACCAGACTTCTGTCTTTTGATACGAGATCCGGCAATTTCCCCAAAAAATCTCTGTATAACTGAACCGACGCATTAGTATTTCCTGAAATAGCGTACAGACTATCCAGTTTTTTTACACTTTTTTGAGCTTCCATTGTATGACCTTTGTTTAGGGCAATACCATAGGCGTTTTTCAATAAATTTACAGCTTCCTCCGGATCATTTTTCTTGATATAAATATCAGCCAGCTCCTGAATCTGATTAACTTTTTCCTGTGAGTTTTCTTTCACAAAATCTTCTTTCAGCACTTTCTTTTTGGCTTCAATGGCTTTATCAAAGTTTTTGTTTTCTACATATAGATTCGCCAGCTTCTGATTGATTTCCAATGCCTGCTGTGGAGCTTCTCTTTTTGAAATCTTGTAGGCTGCATTAAGATTTTCTTCCGCCTTAGAAACATCATTCTGCTGGATATTAACATCTGCCAACTGGCTGTATCCTGCAGCAACCTCAGCCTGTACATTTTCTTTCTTGCTGAGATTAATATTATTCTGAATAGCTTCTGCCTTCATCTCAGGAGTCGGAGAAGATAGTCTGGCTGCATCATTGGCGTTTACTGTACGGCTTTTTTCGCTATAACCCATTTGTGCTGCCATGCTGTAATTACTAATGGCAGGGGTGATTTTATTCTGTTTTTCCTGTGACTGTGCCAATTTTCGGGTTACCGATTCCAGATTCTTTTTATCGTTAAGGTTCTGGTAAAGATTTTTAGCCTTAATCAGAAACTCTTCACTTTTCGCATAATTTCCCTGATTGTAATAATCATTCGCCATTCCTACATAAGCATCGGCAACCCCTTTATTATCATTTTTATCGACTGCTTTTTTCAATTTTGCAGCAGATTTAAGAGCCTGGGTAACCCGAGTCGTATCCTGTGCCTGCACGATCGCTGTGCTGACCAACATCAATACAATTATTATTTTAAAAACTAATTTCACGGATTTCAGATCTTTACTGCAAAGTAAGTAAAACTTTACCGATCTTCTTTCATTCTTCACCAAGTCAAAACCTTATTTCACCAAGTCTCTCACCATAAGGTTATTCAAACATCAGCAAGTAAGTGGATATTGCTTTTAATAATATTTGTATTTTTACTACATCTAATAGACATCATGAAAAAATTTCACCTCATCATTGTAGCAATTGTTTTCTGCATCAGCAGTATGCAGGCACAAACCTATATTCAGAATGTAACCGTTGCAGATGTCATTCATAAAAAAATGCTTCCTTCTCAAACGGTGATCATCACCAATGGTACTATTACAGCTGTAAAATCCAGTAAACAGATCAAAATCCCAAAAAATGCAAAAGTCATTAATGGTGAAGGAAAATATTTGATTCCCGGAATGACAGATGCTCACATCCACTTTTTTCAGAGTGGTGGTTTATACACCAGACCTGATGCGCTTAATCTAAAAAAACATGTTCCTTATCAGCAAGAAATTGACTGGGGTCACCAGAATATGGAAAATTTTCTTCAATACTATCTTCGGTCAGGGATAACTTCAGTGATTGATCCGGGGGCAACCTATAATTTTCTTAAACTTAGAGATTCTTTGAAAAAGAAAGAAAACCTGCCATCTGTTTATATGTCTGGCCCCCTTATTACAACATATGAACCCGAGGCTTTCAAAAATTTAGGTAAAGACGAGCCCTTCAAGCTCACATTAACCACCGAAGATGCTAAGAAGTATATTCAGGAACAACTTCCCTATAAACCTGACTTTATTAAAATATGGTATATCGTACTGGGTGAAGCTCAGAAAAAACAGGAAGAGGCCAAAAAACTTGAACCAGTTGTTAAAACTGCCATTGAAGAAGCTCATAAGAACAATTTAAAGGTAGCCGTGCATGCTACTGAACGTTTTACTGCGGAAACAGCAGTTTTAAACGGTGCCGATTATCTTGTTCATAATATCGAAGACGAAGTAGTTTCCGATGAATTTGTTAAACTTTTGAAGTCTAAAAAAGTGATTGTATGTCCTACCATGACTGTATCAGAAAATTATTATGATACCTATGGTCAGAAAAAGCATTACAACACCTATGAACTGGAAAACTCCAATCCGAAAAGCGTCGGTTCCATTTCTGATCTGAAGCATCTGGAAAGCACTTCCGACTCAACCTGGATAAAGAAATATAAAACAAGATTCAACTCTCCTCAGATCAAAGCTTATGTTTCCAAGGTAGATTCTATCAGAAAAATCAACCTGAAAAAACTAATGGATGGCGGAGTTATTATTGCAGCAGGTACAGACGCCGGAAATATTGGAACTCAACATGCTTCTTCTTTTATGGAAGAGCTCAATGCGATGAAAGCAAGCGGAATGGATAACTGGCAAATTTTACAGTCAGCGACGATCAATCCTGCGAAGATTCTTAATAAAGATGCTCAATATGGAAGTATCGAAACCGGAAAGGTGGCAGACCTTGTTCTGCTTACTGCTGATCCTATTGAGAATTTAAATCACCTTACCCGGATAGACACCGTAATAAAGAATGGGCAAACTCTGGATCCCAATAAAATTTTAAAAATAACGCCTGAGGTATTGGTACAGCAACAGGTAAATGGCTATAATGAAAGAAATATAGAAGCCTTCCTGGAGCCCTATGCTGACGATATAGAAATATACAATTTCCCCAATACATTGGTAAGCAAAGGAAAAGGAGAGATGAGAAAAACCTACGAAAATCTTTTCAAAAGAGCACCGGATCTTCATTGTGAGATCAAGCAAAGAATCATCAACAGCAATACGATCATAGATAAGGAAAGTGTTTCAGGAATGAGACCTGGTCAAAAAGTAGAGGCTACAGCAATCTATGAAATCAAAAATGATAAGATATCAAAGGTGTACTTTCTCCATTAAACAAAGATTTATTTTACCATTCCATATTCCATTTTTACAAGCAATCTTTTAAAGGTTGCTTTTTTTGAACCATTCACCAAGTGAAAACTCAGTTTCACCAAGTCTTCTGTTTTTCAGTTTAAAACCTGACTAATTTTACTTCAGAATTTAAAATTTAAAAACAAGAAATTATGAAATTGAAACATTTTTTATTGATCGGAATCTTAACCCTGGGAAGCTTTGTAAGCGCACAGGAAGGAAAGAAAAATGGAATTGAAGTAACAGGCGTTGCTGAAATGGAAGTAGAACCTGATGAAATCATCTTCAGCATCGGTATAAAAGCAGACAACAAAAATGATCTGGCAGATAATGAAAAGAAATTATTTGAAACCTTAAAAAGTGCCGGAGTGAAGAACGAAGATATCAAGTTCAAATCCATGTACCAGAATATCTATTCTAAAACCGCAAAATTCAGCAAAAACTATCAGTTTACAGTCGGAACAAAAGCCAATATCAGCAAGATTTTTGAAGATCTGAACCAGAAATGGGTAAGCAGTCTCAATATTGCTGAGGTAAAGAGTACCAAAATTGCAGACTTTAGAAAAGCAGTAAAGATCAATGCTTTAAAAGCTGCTAAAGAAAAAGCAGACTATCTGCTGGAAAGCATGGGCAAAAAAACAGGAAATGTTATTGAAATTGTAGAAATAGAAGACTATACAAGCGATATGATCATGCCTGCAGCCTACAAAGGCAGAATGAGCAATGTACAGATGGAAGTGGCAGATGCTCCGATAGATTATTCCTTTGACAATATCGAAAATATCAAACTGAAATACAGTATTAAAACGAGATACGAAATCCTCTAAAAGATAGCAAATGTTAAAAACAGTTCCTTTTCGGAACTGTTTTTTTGATCTGTATTTCAGCTCACCAAGTCAAAGCACCACTTCACCAAGTTTCCCGAATCCGGGGCATAAATGGGGATAATTTTACATCATAATTTAAAATAATAAACGATGAAACATTATCTTTTAATATTGATCACCTTTTCGGTTTCCCTGATCAGGGCTCAGGAAATCAAAAAAGAAATTGAAGTAAAGCAGGCTACCGTATTCCTTCAGGGAGCAAAAGTTTATGGTAATACCAGTGTAAGCCTTCAAAAAGGACGAAATACGGTAAGAATTGTCAATTTACCCAACAACCTGGATGAAAACACCTACAAAATCAATCTTGAAAAAAATACAACCCTTCTTTCAATCACCCCGCAAAGTAATTTTCTGAAAACAGATGAGCTATCTGGTGAAGAGAAGAAACTGGATGATGAAAGAAAAAAATTACAGAGACAGGCCAGCTTATTACATATTCAGATTAAGAATCTCGCCGGAGAACAAAATATCATCAATGATAATCTAAAAGTATCAACCAACGATAAATCTACTCCACAGGAGCAATTGATCAAGCTTACAGAGTTCTATAGAAAACGAATGCTGGAAATTGATAACCAGATGTTCTTATTAAATGAGCAAAAGACTGTTGTGGATGAAGGAATTGCAAAGATTGATAAACAATCAGCCGAAGAACAAACCCATAAAAACACAAACAGAAAGGAGCTTGTACTGGAAATTCTTGCTGATAATGAAACAAACCTGAATCTCGGGGTAAGTTATATTGTTTCTGATGCCGGATGGGTTCCATCGTATGACTTGCGGGCACAATCCGTAAAGAAACCTATTGAAATGATATATAAAGGAAAAATTTACCAGAAAACCGGGCAAGACTGGAAAAATGTAAAGCTTTTTGTTTCGACTTACAGACCATCCTATAACCAGGACAGACCAATCATGTCACCGCTGTATGTTGCTGAATATGCAGCTTATAATCCTCAGGTAGAAATAGCTGCTTCCTACAAACTTAGAAAAGAAACTGCTGCTGTCAATGCTTACCAAATGAGAGAGGACATCGCTGTAAAACCAAGTGAGATTCCGATTGCTTCTGTTTCCGATAATCAGATGAACGTTATGTATGAGCTCAATTATAACCAAACGATTCTAAGCCAGGAAAAAGAGCAATACGTTGTTCTCGATAAAAAACAAATTGATGCTACCTATAAATATCATACAGTGCCTAAGCTTAATAATCATGTGTTCCTGATGGCATTTGTAAAAAACTGGCAAAATCTGAATCTGATTACCGGAGAAGCAAATATTTATTTTGAAGATAATTATATCGGAAAAACAACCATTACAAGTAATTATGTAAAGGATGAATTCCCAATCTCTCTTGGGGTGGACGAAAGAATTACGGTAAAAAGAATCAAGCTGGAGGACAAAACCTCTCAAAAAGCAATGAACTCAAATAAATGGGAAACTGAATCTTATCAGATCAGCATCCGAAACAATACAAAAGAAAATATTGAACTGGAAGTACTTGATCAGCTTCCGATCAGCGAAAACTCCAAGATTCAGGTAAAAGCTCTTGAAACCGGAGGCGGAAACTTTGATGAGAAAACAGGAAGCGTCCTGTGGAATAAAAATATTGTTTCCGGAGGATCTGATAAAATCAACTTCTCGTATGAAGTAAAGTATCCGAAAGAAATGCAAATACACTATTACAACAGGTAACCTTATAAAAATAATAATATGACAACTTTAAAAATCTTAACACTCGTAGCGGGAATATCCTTTTTAAGTTCTGGCAAACCTTCTGATATCCGCCATTCTGGAAATAATTCAAACAACAGCCATCTGGTTGTACGAAATGCCTCATCAAATATAACGATAAGGGACAATAAAATTCAGGTGGCTCTTTTACTGGACACCTCCAACAGTATGGATGGCTTGATTGATCAGGCAAAGTCCAGACTCTGGAATATTGTCAATACTTTGACCACTCTAAAGTACAACGGACAGGCTCCCCAGATTGAAATTGCCTTGTATGAATATGGTAACGACGGAATTCGTGATGAAAATTATATTCGCCAGGTAACTCCACTTACACAGGATCTTGATCTCGTCTCTGAAAAATTATTTGCCTTAAAAACCAATGGTGGAAGCGAATATTGCGGAGCTGTTATTCGCGATGCTTCAAATAACCTGAATTGGGATGCTAACGAAAAAAGCATGAAATTGATGTACATTGCGGGTAATGAGCCTTTTGATCAGGGGAAAATAAACTATAAAGACGTTATCACAAAAGCAAAAAGTAAAAATATTTATACCAACACGATTTTTTGCGGAAGCCGAAGCGAAGGAATTGAAAGTTATTGGCAGAATGGAGCAACGATTGGGGGTGGTAAATACTTCAATATCGACAGTGATAAAAAGGTTATTTATATTGAAACACCCTATGATATCAGAATTTCTGAATGTAATGCAAAGCTAAATGACACCTATATATATTATGGGAATCATGGCTCCGAATATAAAATGAAACAAATTGTTCAGGATAAGAATGCAGAAACACAATCAGTGTCCAATCTTGTGGAAAGAACCGTCTCCAAATCAAAAAAGAATGCTTACAAAAATGAACATTGGGATCTGGTAGACAAAGCTGAAAAAGATGCCGGGTTTATTACCAATATCAAACAAAGTGAGCTTCCTGATGACCTGAAAGGAAAAAGCAGTGAGGAGATCAAAAAAAGAATCGCCATAAAATCAGCAGAACGGGGAAAAATTCAAAAAGAGATTGAGGAACTTTCCAGAAAACGTCAGACGTATATTGATCGTGAAATGAAAAAAAGAGGAGCAGGAGATTCTGATGATCTTGGAAAAGCTATTGAAACATCCATTAATGATTTAGCCAGGAAAATGGGATATAGCTCATTGTAATTAAGATCCTTTCCATTAGTCTTCAGCTGGTGTTCTAAAAAACAGGGCACCAGCTCTTTACCTTCCAAATCTAAAATACTTTGACAACTTGTGTGTTTTATTCTTCATAAACAGAGAAGCCATTTCCATTCCCGTTATTGAAAAGGTTATCCCGTTTCCCCCGAAGCCGAGTACAAAATACGAGTTTTTAAACTTGTCATGTTTTCCGATATAAGGTAACCCGTCTTTTGTTTCACCAAAAGTTCCCGCCCACACAAAATCAGGATAGAAATGATAGTCAGGTTTTATTTTTTTAAGAGATTTTAAAATTTCTTTTTCCTTTTTGCCTAATAAAGAATCGCGTTTTTCAGCATCGTAGAAATCTTCATCACCTCCGCCTATGAGAAGTCTTCTGTCATCCGTTGTTCGCATATAGAGATAGGGATCATCAGTATTCCAGACCAGTGTACTGCTGATATTTTTGAACTTATCGTGATCAATTTCAGAAACTACAGCGTAGGTACTTTTTAAATCCACAAAGTTTTCACGGATAAGATTCTTACTTTCATAGCCGACACAATAAATAATCTTTTTTGTTTTGATCTGGTATCCGTTATCTGTGGAGACAAGATTAAATCCTTTATGATATTCTACTTTGGTCATCTCAGTTTTGTCAAAAATTTTCAGTCCTTTCTTTGCATTATGTTTGAATAATTCATGAGCAAATTGAAAGGCATCAATACTGGCTCCTTGTTTTGATACAATCCCACCATACGTATTTTCAAATCCGAATTGCTGTAAGATCTGTTCACTACTGCACCACTCCACTTCAAATCCGGCCTCCTTTCTTGCTGCATATTCTTTTTGAAGCCATTCCACATCTTTCTTTTTAGAAGCAAAATACAATGACTTTTTTCGTTTAAATCCTGCTTCAGACTTGATAAGCCCTGCCAGCTTCTCTATTCGGTCAATAGCATCAGAGCACGCTTTATAGCTTTCAACAGCTCCTTTTTTACCGATTTTCTCTATCAATTCGTATAGAGGAACATCAATTTCATACTGCAACATTGAGGTGGTAGCAGAAGTACTTCCGTTGCAAAGCTCACGCTTATCAATAAGAATTGTATGGTAACCATCCTTTATCATTTGATGAGCAATCAGACTCCCGGTAATTCCGCCTCCAATGATCAGCACATCACATTCCTCATCCGATTTCAGAGATGGATAAGAAGCGATCAATCCGTTTTTTAAAAGCCAGAAAGGTTCATTCGATTTTAAATTCATATTTATATTTTAAACTAAAATAGCAATATTTATGAATATTTTAACTACCACACGGGCATTCATTGGTGTAATTATTGTTCGCATTTAAAACTAAACCACCATAAAATATTCACTATGATAACAATTATTCCAGAAGCTCCGGAGAATGTTGCAGCTTTTAACGCAACCGGAGAAGTGACGAAAGAAGATTTTGAGAAATTGGTAATTCCACGTGTCAAAGAGAAAATAGATCAATTTGGCGAATTGAATTATCTGTTGTATTTGGATACCGATCTGGATAAGTTTACCATGGGAGCATGGCTTGAAGATGTTTTGCTGGGGATAACGAATCTTACCCATTGGAATCGTACCGCTATTGTAACAGACAAAGAAGGTGTACAGAATTTTACAGACATTTTCAGCGTGGTAATGCCGGGAGAGTTTAAATCTTTTCCCAAAGAAAACTTATACAATGCGCTCTACTGGTGCAAAAATGGAGATGAAGTAGAGGCATAAAATTATTTTATACGAAAAAACAGCTGATTCTAAAAGAATCAGCTGTTTTTTTATTCTTAAGGTTTCCGATTTTATTTGATAGGAAACCCATTATTTTATTTATCACAAGACACACACTCGGCTACGGCCTCCTCTTCAACAGAACTATTACCTGAGCCATATAAATACATATATCTTACACTAATTGCGAGTCCGATAAATGTCATTCCTACTCCTACCAGTGAAGGATAGTTGAATGGAAGTCCATATTCTAAAGGAATTCCTCCCAGAAAAGCACCCATTGCATTGGCTATATTAAAACCAGCCTGCATAAAAGCGGCTGCCATCATTTCACTTTTTGGTGCTGCTTTCATCATCATGATATTAATAGGTGCTGCGATAGACATTGATAAGGCCCCGCACATAAAGGTCAGAACAAAAGCTATATTCTGGTGCTCGGAAAGGAGAAATACTCCAGTCAATGAGATCATCATCAGAAAAATCAGTACAACACAAGTTTTCTCCGGGCCAAGCTTGTCCGAAACAATACCTCCTGCCAGATTTCCTACGACCATTCCGGCACCTGCCAAAACCATTACATAAGCCATCTGATCACTTTGTACTCCGGAAATCCCAGTCATTAAAGGGGTAATATAACTCAACCATGTAAACAGTCCTCCAAAGCCAATTGCCGTAATCCCTAATACCATCCAGGATTGTTTATTTTTCAGAAATTTTAATTCTTCCAGGAAGTGCGTATTCTGGTTGCCCTCCATATTAGGTAACCACAATTTTAAAAATAATAATGCAAAAAGGCCAATTACCGCTACAATAGCAAAGTAAAATCTCCAATGATATGCATGCCCGATATAGGTTACCAAAGGTACCATTACCAAATTGGCCACCGTAAGGCCCGTAAACATCATGGATATATAAAATGCTTCTTTCCCTTTCCCGGCCATCTTCGAGGCCACTACAGTTCCTACTCCAAAGAATGCCCCGTGAGGAAGCCCCGACATAAATCTTATGCTCAACATTGTCGTATAATCAGGAGCAATTGCAGAAAGTCCGTTGAATAAGGTGAAAAGAACCATAAAAGCTATCAATACTTTTTTAGGTTGAAACTTCACAGAATATCCGATCAGAAGAGGGGCTCCAATAACAACCCCCATCGCATATGCAGAAATTAAATGCCCTGCCTGCGGAATTGAAATCTGCAATGTCTTTGCAATATCCGGCAATAATCCCATCACGGTAAATTCTGTTGTTCCTATCCCCAAACCACCAATCGCCAGTGGTATTATTCTTTTATCAATCTTCATGAGTATGTTCTTTTTTCTGAATCTTTATTTGACAGTGCAAAATTCGAAAGAAAGATTGGATTTCACTTCTTTTAAAATGATAAAAATTTGCTCCATATTAACCTTTTTATGTAATTTTAAATTCACAAACAATCAAAACAGAACAAAATGAAGATCCAGAAAGAAATTATTGAGTTTGAAAAAGGAAAATCATTTAAGCTATTTTCTCCTGGTTTTAAAAATTGTTTTTTCTGGCATTATCACCCGGAAATAGAGCTGGTGTATGTAGAAGCAATGAATGGAATCCGACATGTCGGTAAAAATATTTCGGGGTTTACAGACAGTGATTTGTTGTTGATTGGGGCTAATGTCCCACATCTCAATTTTGATTATGGTATCCAGACAGAATGCAATCAGTTGGTATTGCAAATGCGTGAGAATTTTCTTCAGGATATTATTTTGCCTGTTCCGGAGTTTGAAAATATTAAAAACCTTTTGGAAAGATCTTATCTTGCTTTGTCATTTTCCGGAGAAACCAAAAAAATTGTGGTGGAGAAACTTCAGCTGATGAAAGATAAAAACTCTTTTGAATCACTGATGGGCCTGATTGAAATACTACAAATTCTGGCCGACTCAACTGAAGTAAAAGAACTCAATAAGGAAGACACGAGGATCAAATGGTTTTTGAATGATAAAATCAGAATGGGAACGATCTACGATTATATTCATGAAAATCATGATAAAAAGCCGAATGTGAATGAGATTGCAGAGATTGTAAGCCTCAGCACACCTGCTTTCTGTCGTTATTTTAAAAAACAGACGAATATGACCTTTACAGATTTCGTCAATAATTACAGGATCAATCAGGCGAAGGTATTTTTGCTGAAAGATTATTCTGTAACGGAAGTTTGTTTTCAGGTGGGGTTTGAAAGTCTTTCTTATTTCAATAAATTATTCAAGCAACACACTGGCGAAACGCCTTCTGAGTTTAAGAAGAAGCACTTTAAAGCCATTGAAATTAATGGAAGGATTGGAGTGATTACACGGGAATCATCTTGTCATAAAGAGTTTTAATCCCACATTTCAGATAATTTTGTTGGCCAGCAGTAGGCTTTGGCTAAAGCCAGATGAATTTTGATATGATCAGAGCGGGCTAAAGCCCGCTCGTATTGTTAAAAAAACGTTCAATAATGAACGGTTTGTATTTTTTAGTGAATATGTTTTTCTGCATGGTAAGAACTTCTTACAAGAGGAGAACTTTCAACATGTCTGAACCCTAAGCTTCTTGCAAAATCACCAAACTCATCAAATTCTTCAGGAGTAATGAATTTCTTCACAGGAAGATGTTTTTTGGTTGGCTGAAGATATTGTCCCATGGTAATAACATCCACATTCGCATTTCTGATATCTTCAATCGTTTGAAAAACCTCATCTCTGGTTTCTCCTAAGCCAAGCATTACACCCGTTTTCGTTCTTCTTTGTCCTGCTTCCTTTAAATATCTCAGAACTTCAAGACTTCTTTCATACTTAGCCTGAATTCTTACTTCTCTTGTCAAACGTTTTACAGTTTCCATGTTGTGAGAAATCACTTCAGGAGCAACCTCTACTAATCGGTCAAGATGTTTTGTAATTCCCTGAAAGTCGGGAATCAATGTTTCCATAGTAGTTCCCGGAGAAATTCTTCTCACAGCATTTACAGTTTCTCCCCAAAGGATAGATCCCATATCTTTCAGATCATCACGGTCTACAGAGGTAAGAACCGCATGTTTAATCTTCATCAATTTGATCGAACGAGCCACTTTTTCAGGCTCATCCCAGTTTACATCCAGAGGTTTTCCTGTCTTCACTCCACAAAATCCACAGCTTCTGGTACAGATGTTTCCCAAAATCATGAAAGTAGCTGTACCTTCACCCCAACATTCTCCCATGTTCGGGCAGCTTCCGCTCTGGCAAATTGTGTTTAATTTATATTTATCAACCAAAGTTCTAAGTTCCCGGTAGTTTTTTCCGGTAGGAAGTTTTACTCGGATCCACTTTGGTTTTTGAACGGTAGTGTCTTGAACTGAATTTTCCATTTCTAAAATTGAAGTTCAAAGTTAAGGATTTTTTAATGGAAACCATCAACCGGAACTATTGATGAAAATGATAATTCAAAATTTCGTTGTAAATTTCGGCCACAAAATTTTATCCATGAAAAAGATGCTTTTCGTTTTATTAGTTACTGGAAGTACTTTATGCTTCGCACAAAAAGAATTTCAACCTGCAGGATCTACGATTATTGAAACTGCAGATGGTGACCTTGACGGAGATCAAATTCCTGAAAAAGTAATTATTTATAATACAAAAGATAAAGATGAATCCGGCGACATTCGTGAAATCCAGATTCTGAAGAAAATTAATGGTAAATGGACAATTCTTGAAAAATCAAGAAATGCTGTTCTTGAGAGCGAAGCAGGTGGTATGATGGGAGACCCATATCAGAATACCACTATTGAAAAAGGCATTTTAATGATTACTCAGGCTGGTGGCAGCAGCTGGAGATGGGGAAACACCGATAAATACCGTTTCCAGAACGGACATTTTGAATTGATAGGATATTTTTCGGAATATGGAAAACCCGAAGAATATTCAACTGAAGTGGATTTCAATCTTTCTACCGGACAGCTTAATTTCAAAAAAGATGTTGAGAATACCAAAGAATACGGTCCGTCTACTAAAGAAACTTATATCAAAAAAGGATTAAAACTAAATCTTCAAAACAGACGACAAAAAGATCATATAGAAATTACACTTCCAAAAACTAAAGAAAAGGTGTATCTATAAACACTTTTCTTGCCACAAATACAGAAGATAAATCATTCGTGTGTTTGTGGCAATTTATGTTGTAAAGATTAATTTTTGATATTTATTCATCGTCGAATTCATTATTTTTCAATAATTCAGCAAGCACCTTTTTGGCGCGCATTACCCTTACTTTTGTATTGGCCACGGAAATTCCAAGTTCTTCTGCAATTTCTTTGATGCTTTTTTCTTCAAAAAATCTCAGTTTGATAATATCCTGATAGTTGGCGTCCAAAGATTCTATGGTTTTAATGATTTTCTTTTGCTCTTCATCAGAAATCATCAGTTCTTCAGGAGACTTTGCATACTGATTTTTTACTTCATCCAGATTTTCAACAGCATCTTCGTTCTCCCGGTTCTTCTTTCTCCAGAAATCGATTACTGTATTTTGGGCAATTGTAAGAATCCAGGTTTTAAACTGAAAATGTGGATCAAACATGTCAAGTTTCGACAGGACTTTAGAAAAAACATTCACCGTGATTTCATCTGCATCATTTTCATCCCTTACTTTCTTCATCACAAATGAAAAAACATCCACCCAAAAAACATTGATGAGTTTAGTCTGGGCCTTCTGGTCTTTATCCTTGGCCTTCTGGATGAGCAGGAATAGCTGTTCGTCGTTCATTATTAACAAATATAGAGTATTTGAGACGAAAAGGCAAATTAAAATAAAGGGAAAAAGCAGGAAAATCCAGGTCTGAAAAACTTGTACATTTCCAATGAAAACTGCCCGTTTCCCGTTGTAGAATTTTACCTTTTTGATCTTTTTCTCTTCCCTCCGAATTTACTATCTTTGCACGATAAAATTTTAAAGTAAAAATCAATGAATTCCTTTATAGAAGAACTTAAATGGCGTGGTCTTTTTGCCGATATGATGCCTGGAACCGATGAACAACTGAATAAAGAGGTAACTACTGCATATATTGGTTTTGACCCAACTGCCGATTCTTTACATATCGGAAGTCTTATACAGATAAAAATACTGGCTCACTTTCAGCAACATGGGCACAAACCCATTGCTTTGGTAGGAGGTGCTACAGGGATGATTGGAGATCCTTCGGGGAAATCTGCAGAAAGAAATCTTCTGGATGAAGAAACCCTTTTACACTATGTTGATTGTTTGAAAAACCAGCTTTCAAAATTTTTAAATTTTGATGGTAATGAACCTAATAAAGCTGAATTGGTCAATAACTACGATTGGATGAAGAATATTTCTTTCCTTGATTTTGCGAAAAACATTGGAAAGAATATCACTGTCAACTACATGATGGCTAAGGATTCTGTAAAGAAGAGATTCTCGGGAGATGGTGGTGCGGATGGAATGAGCTTTACAGAGTTTACCTACCAGTTAATTCAGGGATATGATTTCCTTCATTTATATCAGAACAATAATGTTAAGCTTCAGATGGGTGGTTCTGACCAGTGGGGAAATATCACAACAGGTACAGAATTAATTCGTAGAAAGGCTCAGGGAGAAGCATTTGCACTTACTGTTCCATTGATTACAAAAGCAGACGGTTCTAAATTTGGAAAGTCTGAAAGTGGAGAAAACTATTGGCTGGATAAAAAGAAAACATCTCCGTACAAATTCTACCAGTTCTGGTTGAATGCAACGGATGATGATGCGGAAAGATTCATCAAATTCTATACTTTCTTAGGGAGAGAAGAAATTGAAACTTTAATTGAAGAGCACAAAACAGCTCCCCATGAAAGAAAACTTCAGAAGAAGCTTGCGGAAGAAGTAACGGTTTGGGTACATGGAAAAGAAGAATATGAAAAAGCACTGAAAGCTTCTGAAATTCTTTTCGGACGTTCAACTGCTGAAGATCTTGTAAGCCTTGATGAAGAAACTTTCCTTGAAGTTTTCGATGGTGTTCCTCAAAAAGAAATTGCAAAATCTGATGTATTAGGAATCAATATTGTTGATCTTCTTTCTGAAAAGTCAGGATTCTTAAAATCAAAAAGTGAGGCACAGAGAGAAATCAAAGGAAATTCGATTTCTATTAACAAACAAAAAGTAAACGATACATTTACAGCAAACGAAACTGATCTTATTGACGGCAAGTTTTTATTGCTTCAGAAAGGGAAGAAAAGTTACTTTATTGTAAAAGTAATATAAATACAGGGAGGCGATTCAACCATGAATCGCCTCTTTTGATAATAGTCTATCTGTAAAAATATCATCTTTACACATTTTTACACTTGTCTCACCGACTCAATTGTATCTTGTTGGTATTCTCCCCTTTCTCAGTCTCTATCTTTAAGATATAATGATCATCTGGCAAAAAATGAAGGTTGAGCAAGTATATTCCTTTCTCCATTGAAATCTGATTTCCGGCCTGCTCAAAAACCTGCCTTCCTGCCCGATCATAAATATATAGCATTTTGATTGTATCATGCTTCGTATCTATCCAGATTTTTCCATCCCTGCTCGGATTAGGATACATGATAGATGACCAAGGTATAACTACATCCTGAGTTCCCAAAGTACTGCTATTGTTTGTATATTGAAAAAATGAAGGTATTGCAGACGGTGTAGGTGATATCAAATTGCTTACACCAAATACGGCAATTTGCTCTCTGCTATTTTTATACCATGCATAAGTCGTAATTTGTGTTGTTGAGACAGGAGCCCCGCTCATACTTATATTTACAGTACTTTCCTTTTTTACTCTTAAAACATTAGCATAGGTACCCGCAGGAGTTTTCACAGTACCATATCCATCTGCTGTAATTACACTACTGGTATTGGTAGTTACCCCATTTACTGTGTACGAAGAGGTATCGTTAAAAGACTGCAGATAAGTAGTAGGAAATTTCAACTCGATAGGGGTATCTGTATAGGTAAGTGTATAGTTAGTAGCTATATTTCTTACCCCCAACATTTCAAGCTGGATACTGTTAACCTTAAACAAATTTTTTTCATTATTTTGATTTCCATTACTATCAAAACTTACACTATACTTATTAGCTGTTGGAAATGATGAACATTCAGGAACAGCTGAAGAGCAGTCTCCATAGAGTATTTTCGTCCCAGCTGCAGTTCCCTGTATATTAGAAAAGTCCCAGGTTACATTAGCACCCGCATTACCAGGAGAATAAGCTCCTTGATTAAAACTAACATTGGTAAACTGAAAAGTACCATTAATAATGTCTGCATTTGTGATTGTAGGTTGTGCATTCATTGATCCGCTGAAAAGAATGCTTAAAATGCAAAAAAACAGATATTTTTTTTTCATAATTAAAGATTTAAAAGTTTATTACTACTAGCTGTTGCTTTGTTTTGTTCACTGGCATAAGGTTTCTATCAGCATGATCAAAATCCGGAATCATCTCTATTTCTAATACAAATTTTAGTTTTAAAATTGTAAAAAGCTTGATTCAAAGAATATTTAATACTACCTGAAAAATATCTTAATACTTAACTTTATCAACCTGAACTTAGGTTAAATGACTATTATTTTATCTTAATTTCAATCATTCCCTCATCAATTCCTGATATATTTTTATCCGTATATATATTTTGGGCTCTGGATTGAATATTACTTAATAAATCTTCTGTATTTCCTGAATGGAAAACGGTAATACTTGATGAGGCTGTATTAAACTTCATGTCCGTATCAGTAACACCTTTTGATTCTGCAACGATGCCATTGAGTTTTTTAAGATTGGTAAAATCAATATTTGATATTTTTATAATGGTCTTGTTATTACCTTCTGATGTGTTATTGTTGCCTTCAGAAACTTTTTCATCATTCTTTTTATTTTTATTCTTTTTGCCAAATAATGACCCCAGTTTCCCTCCTGTTTTGGATGCTTTATCCGCCTTATTAGCAGCATTATCTACTGTATTACTGGCTTTATCTATTTTACTTACCAGATTATCTATTTTATCAAAAAGACTCTGTGCATTCATTGTTGAGATGCTAAATACTGATAAAGCAAAACTCATTATTATTATTTTTTTCATAGCTTTTTTTTTAGGTTATTTAGAAATCTTTGTGCTTTTTAACGATACAAATTTTGCTTAATCCCAATCAAAAAAAAACCGTATCAATAAATTTTTCATAAAAAGACATAGAACTTTTTATAAAAAAGCAATCTCAAACCAAGATATAAAAAACACACTTTCAGCAAATTACATAATGTTACTCCGTTTCATAATCAAGTCCTTATCATTTAATCTATGCAATAACATTATTATTTAATTTTACAGTATTATCTTAATTTTAAGTTTATTTGAAAAAAACTATTACAGAAATAAAGATGAAATGTAAATCTTAAAAAGTTCACATATGAATACGACTGAAATTAAACTGAAATCAACTTTAAAAAAATTATCTAAAAAGGAACAATCAAAGATTATCGCAGGCCAGTCGGAAGGAGGAGGTACTAACAGTGGCATGAGTAATGGTTCCATTGAAAAAAAATGCCCTCCGGGAAGCATTCTTTCTCCGGTGGACAAACGTACTTGTATCTCCCTGCATAATCCGGGAGTACCCTCTCCTTTTAAATAGGTAAAACAGAAGACCTGTAGAACAGCTAAGAATAAAATATAATTTGAAACAAAAAATAATTAGAAATGAAAAAAAATGTAAAATTCAGAAGATTAACAAGAAAAGAACAATTAACAATTGTAGCAGGAGAAGCCGTTATTCTTGAAGAAGGTGGCGGTACAAATACCGGTATGAGCGGTGGAGCTATAGTAGAATATTGTGATCACCCCATTACTTATCCGGATGGTTCGGTACGATGTCCTGAGGGTAACGAGCAAGGCTAAACAAAACGAATTAATTTTGGTAATATCCGAAATATTATTCGACATCTTTATTTAATTTTTCTATATATTGAAACGGGGTAACCCCCGTTTTTTCTTTAAATGTTCTTGCAAAAGAAATTCCACTTTTATAACCTACCATTTCAGCTAAGGCCTGGGTAGTATAGTTTCTTATTTTTTTATTTTCAGACAATTCTTTAAGGATATAATTAATTCTTAACTCATTCGTGTACTCACTAAACGTTTTTTTCATGTGTTTGTTAATGATCTGAGAAAGATAAGTTGTATTAGTATCTAGTTTTTTTGCGACATATGCCTGATTATACTCCGGTTTGAGATAATTTTTTTTTCCTTCCAGTTCAAGCAGTTTATTTATAATTTCAGCTTCTTTCTCATTGCTTATGGTGAAACTGTTTTTATTGACACGATTTGCTACATTTAAAGTATTGCTTTTTACCTGCAATAATATTTCATCAAGCCTCTGTTCTGTTCTCTTTTTTTTCCTAATCTGATTAATAAGATAAATCAGGGTGCCTCCCAGCAGTAAAACCAATACAATGATTACAAACAAACGGCCTCTAAGTAGAGAAGAACTTTTATTAATCTCATCATTGAGATTTTTAGAATTAATTGACTTGTACAGATCTGCAATATTCTTTTTCTCTAATTCAGAGTTCTTTTGATACAGGTCAAAAAATTTATTGCTGTAAAACTTGACAGAATCTACTTTTTTTTCTTTTAAATAAATTTTGGATAAATAATCCTGAGCAAATATATAATCACTATTTACCAAAGAATTCTTTTCCATCAGTTTAGATAATTCAAGAAACCCCTGTTTAGATTTTCCATATTCTTCCGAATCATAATAATTGACACTCATATTATATTGAGTATTCAGAATCTCATCTTTAAGCTCTAAAACTTTGTAATCCTTTAAACTTTGTGAGTAGTATTCTGTGGCTTTAGAATAATTCTTTTTTTTATTATTCAATGTACCCAACCTTAAATAAGTGCCTGCTATAAGCCTTTTATCCTCTGTAGACCGAAGCAACTGGTAGAAATTCTGCGAAGCACTATCAGCAAACGACTTGTTCTTATGAATATCGGAAATGTATTTATCCAAATATAAATGTCCAAGATTAGAATTCATAATATTATAAATAATATTAAAATGTTCGTTTTCATAGAGATTTTTATTTTCTTTTAAAAGTCTGAGAACCTCATGACTTTCTTTAATAGCCTCATCGGTCTGCTTCAAATCCAATTTTATACTGGCTATATTTCCTTTGATCTTTATATGTTGTCGGGTATCATTATTTTTTTGGGCAAAAAAGTCTGCCTTTATAAATTCCTTTAACGCGTTATTTGGTTTTTGATTAACTTTATTCGTATTACCTAAAATATTATAAATATTTGATAGTAAAGTATAATTTTCTTCTGTTTCAGGTATTTTGTTTAAATAAGCATTGATCTTTGTAACATATATTTGGTCATTATAATCTTTTCTTGCAAAAGATAACAAATATCTTTTTGCCGTATACGCAAATACCAGATCTTTATCATTTCTTGAGGTGAAGATTTTGTCGACGTAAAACAACGCACTATCAATTCCTATTTTTTGATAAATAAAAAACTTGTCCTTGTAGGACTGAATATCTTTATCGGTCTGAGAAAATAGTGATCCTGATCCTATTAAGAACAAGAATAAAATAATTTTTTCCCACATGTATTTTCCTTATTAAAATTTACACCAATATACTCAATTTGTTTCTTACCATCTACTGAGAATAAGCAGACCATTTTAAATGATAAAAACAAAGATCATTCAATCAGAAAAACCGTTATTTACATAAAAAATAAGATTTTAATTCTCTTTTTCTTTTTTTATTACATTCATCTACCAAAATAGAAATGAAAAAAAATTAACTTTTTATCCTTATTTATAGGTATTTTTTATCGCTGAATTTTTAATTATATTCACGTTTACTAAAAAAATGAACTATAAACACTGAAAATCATCCCCATGAAACGCCTGTTGTCTATAATATATATTTTTTTTCATATTTCACTGCATTCACAGGGGCTCCTTCCACTTAACGAAAAAAAATATATAGATAGCCTGCAATCTTCTATCGCCAATAAAACAGGCAAGATTTCTCAGTCAAATACTTATTTCCTCTTATCAGATTATTATAAAAATACAGATCCCGCTTTGAGTAAAAAGTATCTGGAAGATGGAAGAAATATGGGAAAAAACGATCATTTTACAACAGCACTTTATTATTATTACGAAGGACAATATTATCAGGATACAAACAAGGAAAAATCTGCAGAATCATTTCAAAAAGCTATAGAAGCATTATCTAAATTAAAAAATAAAAAAGCTCACCTATATGTTTCCTTAAGCTGGTACCATTATGGTATCATTCAAAAAAATAAAGAGGGCTATCCTTTCCTTATTAAAACCATGCTTGAAAAAAGTATTCCAATAGCAGAAAAATATGGTGATGGTAAAATTCTCGGCTTTTTGTACACCCAGCTGGCTTTGATGCTTACCTACAACGCTGAGTTTTTAAAAGCTGAAATCTACAATAAAAAAGCACTTCACATTCTTGAAAGTGATGCTCCTCATTCGACAGAATTATTCTATGCGTACCTTAATACCAACAGCAATTATTGCTATCAGGCAAAATGCAATTCTGGAAAACAGTTTTTAGACAAGGCAGGAGGAATGATACGTCCCTACCCCAACTCGTCTTCAAATACCTTTTATTATTATAACAGAGCATTATACTTTATCGGACAGCAAGAGCACAAAGAGGCTTTACAAATGATAGAAAAAGGATTATCTTATGCTAAAAAGAACAACCAAAAGCTGCAAATACAGATGTTCTACTTCCACAAATATGACATCTTTAAAAAATTAAAAAAATATACAGAAGCCAAAAGTCTTCTGGAAGAAATTTTAGCGGAAAAAACCCTTGCCCGTGATCTGAATAACAGAAAAACAATTTATAGCCACCTGTCTGCGATCAATGAAACCATGGGAAACCCCAGCCAGGCATTGGTATGGGAGAGGAAATATTCTGCATTAAATGACAGCTTAAATGCTGAAAATGTAAAATTGGAAATCAATAAACTGGAGACAAAATTTAATGCATCAGAAAAGGAAAAAAAAATAGCATTCCTGAATGCCGAAAAGAACCAGAAGCAAATGGAGGTGAATAAAAAAAATTCCTATTTATGGGTATTAAGTCTTATTTTATCATTGTTTCTGAGTCTTTTACTTTTCTTATTCATCCTATATAAAAACAATAAAAATCTTTCTGAACAGAAAGAGATCAACCTTCAACAGAAAATCAAAGATATTAAACAAAAGGAACAACTGACCCTTACCAAAGCAATTCTGGAAGGAGAAGAAAGAGAGCGGGAGCGAATTGCAAAAGATTTACATGATGGTCTGGGTGGGATGTTGGCAGGCGTTAAAATCAACTTATCAACCTGGTCCTCTAATCATTTAAATCCTGAGAAAGACAAAGATTTCTATAGGATCTTAGGGCAATTGGATATGTCTGTAAGTGAACTCCGTCATGTAGCCCGTAATTTAATGCCTGAGTCATTACTCAACTTTGGTTTGGAAACCGCTTTGCATGACCTGTGTGAATTTTACGGCAGAAAGGATCTCGAAATCGATTTTCAGGCCATTGATATTGATAAAACATTACCTTTAAATATTCAGCTTAATATCTACAGGATTGTACAAGAGCTGCTGGCCAATGCCATAAAGCATGCAGAGGCAAACAACATCTTTCTGCAATGCTCTCAATCCGAAGAAAATTTTCTGATCACCATTGAAGATAATGGAAAAGGATTTAATAAACATGCTGAAAAGACGACAAAAAGTATGGGGCTTCGAAATCTGAATAACAGGGTCAATTACCTACGGGGAAAAATGGAAGTAAGTTCCGATAACCAGGGGACAACAATTAATATAGAACTTAATATAAATGGAGAATGAAAAAATAAATATTGTCATTGTAGATGATCATCCTATTGTCATTGAAGGTTTGAAAATAATGCTGAACAGCCAACCTTTTTTCAATATTTCTGAGACTTTTACTTCCGGATCAGAAATTATCAATTTTGTGAAATCTCATCAAATTGATATCATTCTTTTAGATATTGCTTTACCTGATGCCAATGGAACAGAACTTTGCCGTGAAATAAAAAAAATATCACCGGATACTTCTGTGATCATGTTCAGTAATCGTTCTGAAAGAAGTATTATCATGCAATCTATACAAAACGGAGCTAGTGGTTATCTCCTTAAGAATACCTCAATAGATGAATTGGTAGTATGTATAAAAGGCGCCCTATCCGGGAATATTGTATTCTGTAATGAAACCAAGCATATCATCAGCCGGCCACCTTCTCAAAATGATTTACCCATCCCCAGATTAACCAAAAGAGAAAAGCAAATCCTGCAGATGGTAGCTCAGGGAAAAACAAGTAATGTAATTGCCGAAGAGCTCTTCTTAAGCCCTCTCACAGTGGATACCCATCGAAAAAATCTATTACAAAAGTTTCAAACTAAAAACTCTACAGAATTGATTAATCGTGCCATACAGCAAGGCATGCTGGAGGAATAAAAAAACCGCTGTAAAAGCGGCTTAAGGTTTATATAAATACTAAAGTTTATGGTTCCAGGAAGCTGTAATCAATAGAAGCAACCAATTCTCCTTTCCCTTTTTGTTTGGCTGTTCTCACAATTTCTCCATCAATATAAAGATTGATAATCAATTCTGAATCCGGATCCGGTAATTTTGCATTAGCATCCAGATTTAACTGAGCCTGGCTGGAATTCACAAAGAATTCATTGCTTTTCCATGGAGAAGTTAAAGGAGTTGTTGGCGTATTAAACATGGTACTCTGTGAAGTACCTACTTGGGTTACTACACTTATTATTTCGCCACCTGCACTCGTTTTTACTTCGAACTGAACCAAATGATCCTTGAATCCGTCATCATCGTCATCCTTCTTACAAGAGCTGACAACGGTAATAGTAGAAAGTAAAAAAACGAATAGAAAAGAAAGTCTAAGTAAACTTTTTGAATTGTAAAATTGCTTCATTTCTTCAAATAAATTTTTTAATGTTCCAAATATAAGTTTTTTATTAATATAAAAATAACTTTTTTGAAAATTTTCCAACAAAGATTTACAAACAATATCAAATCAATAAAAACAAAAATAACCCGTAAAATCTAATAATTCAGTTCAATCAAACAATCATTAAACTTAAAACACAGGATCTTTCAACCTGCTTATGGGAATAACAAAAATTAAGATTTATAAAATAATTTATTAAGTATATTTGCTGTATGAATTTAGATTATATCGTAAGAGAACCCGAAAATATTACACCTAGTACTCCCATTCTTTTTATGCTTCATGGCTATGGGAGTAATGAACAAGACCTTTTCAGTTTTAGAGAAACCCTTCCTCAGGACTGGATCATTGTAAGCTTCAGGGCTCCACGAGATACTCAATTTGAAGGATATTCATGGTATGACATCGATTTTAATAATCCTGATAACTTCATGGATCTTCCTCAGGCAAAGGAATCTTTAGATTCAGTGTTGGAAAGTATATTGAAAATTACCAACCATTATGGCCTTACTGAAAGCAGAGCACACTTGTGCGGATTTAGCCAGGGAGGAGTACTGAGCTATGCTTTAGCATTACAATATCCGGATCTGTTTAATTATGTAGCTTGTTTAAGCGCTTATCCTGAAGATAAAATCCTTACTCATATCGTAAAGGATAAAAAGAAGCTTGAAAAATTGCGATTTTTTGTATCCCATGGTACAGATGATGCTGTTATCCCTTTGGAATGGGGCAGAAAAGCGGCAGATCTGCTGTATGATTTAAACTGTTATTTCACTTTCAGAGAATATATGAGTGGGCATGGTGTCAATCAGAAGAATTATATGGATTTAATGGATTTCTTTTCAAAATAGATCAACTTATTCCATTTTTAAATAAATTCAATATATAATACCACTTCATTGAAGTTCATACAAACATTCCTGTATTTGGAATGTTTTTTTTATGATTATTGAGATAAATTCAGTAAATTCAATAAATGAAACTAAAGCTTTTATTACTGAGTTTATTTTTTAGCATTTTCGTATATGCTCAGAACTCTTTTGAGCTTATCAATACTAAAAAGGCAGTCATCCCTTTTCAACTTATCAATAATCTCATCTTTATTCCCGTCACAATTAACGGAGCTGAACTTACGTTCCTTCTGGATACAGGCGTTTCTGAAACTATCCTTTTTAGTTTGGAAAATAAAGAACTTAAACTGGGAAACGTTGAAAAAGTAAAATTTTCAGGACTGGGAGGGAATTTGAGCATTGACGGATTAAAATCTGACCGCAACATCGCACACATTGGAAATGCCGTAGTCAATACCTCTATGTCTCTTTATGTTATTATGGATGAGGACTTTAACATATCACCCCATATAGGAATTCCGGTCAATGGAGTTATTGGTTACCATCTTTTTAAAGATCATCCTGTAGCCATTGATTATCTGGGAAAAAAAATAATCGTCTATGAGAATACAGAACCCCTGCAAAGGAAAATCAAAAAATTTGAAGAATTCCCGATAACAATTGAAAAAAGCAAACCTTACATTCAGGCAGATGTAGAAATGACCCACGAAAGAAAAGATTCAAAATTACTGATCGACCTTGGTAATAGTGATGCTATATGGCTTTTCCCTACCCTCATTAAAGATTTTGTATACAACAGACCCAATATTGATGATTTTCTGGGGCGTGGATTCAATGGTGACATCTATGGCAAAAGGAGCAGGATTCATAATTTTTATCTGGGAGATTTTAAATTTGAAAAACCTCTTACTGCTATGCCAGATGAATTTTCTATTCAACATGTCAATTTAGTAGAAAACAGAAAAGGTTCCATTGGAGGGGAAATTATGAGGCGTTTTATGGTTATTTTTGATTATCCCAATAAAAAGTTATATCTTAAAAAAAACAGGGACTTTAATGATCCTTTCCATTTTAATATGAGTGGCCTGGATTTCAAACAAGACGGTCTGGAGTGGCAGTCAGATAAGATAAACATTGAAACTCAGGCAGGAAGCAGTGGAGATGTAGTATACAGAGACTCTTTTCAATACAAGTTCTCTTTGAAACCCATCTTTTCCATTGCAGGAGTAAGAAAAGACTCTCCTGCTGATGAAGCTGGTTTACAAAAGGATGACCGGATCATCAGTATTAACGGAAATAAGACTTCAGATATGAAACTGGCGCACATTATGGAAATCATGAGATCAGACGAAGGACGAAGTATCACGATGGTTGTGCAGAGAAAAGATCAAACCCTTACCATACGTTTCACTCTCGAAGATCCGATTCCTTATCAAGAATAGAATATGAAAACCGAAGAAACAACCTTAGACAGAATAAGAACGCGGCCAAGGTTCAAGATGTTTACTCATCTGACCAAGGAAGAATATGCTGACAATCTGAAAAAATATCTTACTGAACATAAAGATGAATTTTCCGGGAACATCAATAAAGAAGTTGCCACAATCTACGTTGAAACGAAATATGACAGCTACTGGAAACCCCGCCTTTCATTACGGGTAGAAATTGAGGATGACCACACGGTAATCCGGGGGGTGTTTGGACCCAGCTCCGCAGTCTGGACCTTTTTCATGTTTCTCTATTTTTCTTTTTCTATTTTTTGGATGACATTTTTCACCATGTACTATGTAGAAAAACAAATAAAAAGCGCCGAATACCCTTGGGCACTGAGCGCTTCTTTTGTGATGTTATTTCTTATTCTCCTTACCTATATCGCTGCAAGATTCGGGCAACATAAAGGAAAAGATGAAATGCATAAATTGAGAAAGTTTGCTGAAGAATCTACTTTACAGTTTGAAAAGAAAATTATCTAGACAAAGAATCTCCGCTTCTTTCATTTTGAACAGCCGGGGCCATCGCTCTTGCTGCTTTGATAGAATCAGCTACTTTTTCTCTATTGGCTTGTTCTTTCAACATTTTGGGAACATCGGGTTCCAGTAATTTGGTTAACTCTTCTACCGGGATATTATTGGCATTCGGATCATCCAAAAGTTTTTTCCAGGGTTTTCTTCCACCCCATTTATAGTCCCCAAATACCATTACAGCGGTGCCTCTTGCTTTTGTAGTTGCTCCGCCCGGATTCAGAATCCAGGTATCAGCATAAGAATATAACCACTGCGCATCTTTCCTCAGCAATCTTAAGCAGGAATGTGAGGCAGGATATCCCGGAAGGGTATATTCATGCCATCCGATCCCTCCTATATTATGGATATTAAAATTATAGGGAAGCTTCCATTCTGTACTTACTGTAGAAATAGACAACTTCTTTTTCCAGTTGGCGAAAGTAAGCCCTCTTGTTGTCTGAGCTGCTTTTTTTCCCATACTGGTAGGGCCCCATTTCACAAGACTTCCATTATTATATACTGCAAAAGCCTGTATAGGATAAGAAAATATGACAAACTTTTTCACTCCACTCAATACATCCAGTTGCATTGGGAACGGTGAATAAGCCATCAATGTCGTATCAATTTTAGCAGGAACAACAAGAGTATCTGCGTTCCATTTGCTTTTAGAATCCAGTCTGTTTAAAGCAAGGATAGCAGTACGCTCTTCAACACTATATTTTTTGCTGAATTCCGCATACACGGAATCTCTCATTTTTTTGTCTTTGGGAAGGACGAAAGCATTATAGAAACCATTCTCCTGCATCATTGGGGGAACAGACTCTTTCTTCACAACAGGTACGGAATCTTTTTTCACGGAATCTTTTTCTGTTTCCATTACTTCAGATCCGGAAACTGTATCTTTAAAAGTATCACTTACCTTTTCTATTTCTTTTTTACATGAAACAAGAAATAAGGTACATAAGCAAGCGTATAAAAATGTTTTTTTCACAGATATGTTCTTCATAAATAAGAGAGGTCATTTAGTTTGGCTACCCAGTACAAATATCAGACCTAAATTTGAATCATAAAAGACATTCTTAAAAATACCGTAAAAAAACGGTATTAAACAATATTGATTTATAACAATTTATTGGTTTGGGCATAGCCCAACGCCTCTGCTATATTATTAACTCCAATTTTTTCAAAGAGTTTTTTCCGGTGAAACTTCACTGTATCTGCGGTAATAAAAAGTTTTTCAGAAATTTGATTAATCGTCAGCCCGCTTGCATATAAGCGTAAGATCTCATGTTCTCTTGAAGAAAGTTTAATTTTCTCACTTTTCAACCATATATCTTCCTCCAGATTATATTTCCAGATTTCATCAGTCCCCTCCTTACTAAGAACTACATTCCCTGAGGAATTATTATTGGAAAGTGAAACAACACACAATGCTTTCCACACCTGCCCTTCTTCTGTAAGAAACATCGGGGTGAGTTTATGATTAACCAAAACAAGATTCTTTCCATGATTGATAAGGTAGAAATCGTAAGAAATAGAATACAATTTCCGATCTTGAACAGGAATTGTTTCATAAAATTCAAATCCAGCTTTATTAATCTTTATCAGCATCTCAACATCCATAGGCTTTACATTCTGAAAATAAAAGGCATATCCCAGATCCTTAACTTCTTCTGAGGTTTTCCCACACAGGAAAAGTGGATTTTCAGAAACATATTCAAATCCCCTGGTTTGATAATTAATGACATACAAACTCTGATAAGTAGTTCTGGCAAGAGCTTTTATCCCTTCAAGATAATCTGTGGACTGGCTATAATCAATTGCAGCCTCCTGGCTTACCTCATTTTTATCATTAAAAAACCTGTCAATTTGTTTCATAGACCTTAGTGTATTAAGACACTACTCTAAAGAGTAGTTTTAATGTCAATCATACAAATCTACACAAAAGTGTAGTCTTTTTCAATAGGGGGACTTTTACATTTGCAAAATAATTTTCATGATTGTACTCTTTAGAAAATACTCACCCCTCTTCATAAAGGAGATGTGTGAATTAAAAATAAATAACTCAAGACAACATAGTTTTAAAATATAATCATAACCATGACATAAAGAAGCTACCTCACATGATTCAGTCTGAGTTCAAGTACACTTGATCCGTGAAGTTTTTATCGTAAACCATTCAGACTATTCAGAATGAAAAATATTTAATAAAGACTGAATCAATGTAGCTCTAAACATCAGTTTATCGGTAGCAGCTGCTATTTTTGAAAAAAACAGCTGATCTGAAAAACCTTCTAATTGATCTTTGCTATTACTGTCTCATGGATGGTAATTTTTTTTTCCTGAGAATACAACATCTTTACTATTAAGCCTCTTTTTTTGGTTTTACCACAAGTTTATCCCTTAATCGGGTAGTTGGGATTTCAAAGTACTTGTATAAAAAGAAAGATATAATGAAGCACAGGAAAAGGTACATTGCAAATACAATATATGCAGAAGATATAAAATAGCGGAAAACATGTGGGTAAACGAACATTTGCCCTATAACCCATGTTTGAATAAAAGTCAGATTCACGAGATACATAGAATATGAGATTAGACTGATATAAGTTACCGGCTTGAGAATTTTATATGGTGTAGCCTTGTAGCTGCTTAAAAAAGGCAAAAGAAAGAGAGTTCCTACAGACATCAGACTAAAAGAAAATACCGAAAAAAATAAACTGTTCCGATCAGATATTAATTCTATCAGAGACAATTGGCTTAATAAAATTAAAGCTAATCCAAAATAAAATACGATCCTTTTACGAGCATTCCATATTTCTGAATAGTAATACTTTATATAAGCACCCAAAACACCATACATTAAACTATCCAATCTTGTAATCACCTGTTTCCTAAAGTTCAGATCCCAACTATTCAAATCAGGAGGAGTTCCGCATATAGAATACCGGTACAATCTAAATAAAGTAGTGAAAAGGATAATAGAAATAATTACGATTAATACAGACGTTTTTACTTCACGTTTTACAATATAAATTAGTCCATATAGAAAGACAGGTATCAACAGGTAAAACCATTCTTCAATGCTTAAACTCCACGCTTCAGCGAAGAACTCCGGATGAGGCGATGCAAAGTTCTGTATAAACAGGAAATATCTGATTCCATTATATATTGAAAAATCAGGAGTAAACAGCGTCTCCAAAATCAACAAAACCAACAGAACCAAAAAATAGGCAGGCAGTGTTCGGCACCACCTCCTGACCCAGAAATTCAATAGCTCTTGCCTGTCGAACTTCGTCCGGTTTAAAATTTCTATTAATATTCCCCCGATCAGAAAGCCACTCAGAACAAAAAACAGGGTAACACCGTCCAACATAAAGTTTAGAAAAAAATCAGCATAAGGAAGATAATGCAGACCATGAGAAACTACAACAAAAGATATAGCAAAGAAACGCAACAGATCCAGCCCAAAAATTCTGTTTGAATCAATTTTTATCATAAAGGTATGGACTACAAACTCTTTTATTCTATTTATAAACATTGGGAAATTATATCACTCGGATTCTTTGAAATAAAACAAAACTAAATTAAAAAGGTCAATATTTGAATAAAGAAATAAATCTGTAATAATAAAATATCCATACAACCATCCACGGCAGGTTCATGATCAGAAAAACAAAAATTTCCTGGCCATTAATTTTCCCGTCACTTACTGCAAAAAAGGAATAACATAAAGCTATAACAGGCAATAAAAACCAGCATATCCCTGTCATTATTCTTTTCTGAAATTGTTTTAAAACAGAGAAAAGGCTACTAAGCGAAACCAAGCTCATCAAAGTTATCCAAAAGATTACAAAAACATAAGCCAAACCACTCATATCACAATTTCTGGGACGTTCCCTGACTTCTTTGGTAAGACTTAAAAAGATAATCAAAAAAACAATAGAAATAAGTGTTGAAATACCCCAGGTTTTAAGTATAGAAAGTAGAATAAATTTTCTTTTAGACATCAATTTACATTTAAGTGCTAAAATAATAATAAACCAGGCTGTACACTAAATTTAATTCATAAAAAAAGTCTCCTATTTCTAGAAGACTCTTTTGCGATCCGGACGGGACTCGAACCCGCGACCTCCGCCGTGACAGGGCGGCATTCTAACCAGCTGAACTACCGGATCATTTTTTGTTTTTGAAAGAACTGTATTTCTTTTTTGTGATTGCAAAAATACATCTTTTTTCATTCCCTCCAAACAAAGCACAACCTTTTTTCTATAGTATTTATTTAAAATACAGATTATCAATTATAAAATTTTAAAAAAATGAAAGTAAAATACTCCGCGATATTCATTTCTAAGTTTAATATAGGTTTTCACGCCTTCAAATTCCCAGTTTTCGTAGGTAATTCATCCACATCATCTCAATAATTAAAATATATTCCATACATAAAGAAAAAAAATAAATTTATAATATTAATAACATAAATTATTTATTTTTGAATTATAAATAAATCACAATTAAGAGATAAAATGTCTTTGAATACCAATGGAATTTCCATCTTTCCTATTTCTCTCGGTGGAGCAGGTATTGGCTCCTGTAATAAAAACATTTTCTTTCAGGGGCCAGTATCAGATAAACAGGCTGTAGAAACTATTTTATTCGCATTGGAAAACAACATTAACCTGATCGATACCTCACCTTTTTACGGTGACAGCGAAAGAAAAATCGGTATTGCATTACAAGAATATGGAAACCGTTCATCATATATTCTTTCCACAAAAGCTGGAACACACCCTATATATAAAGGGTATTCAGGAGAAAATATCCGAAAAAGCGTTGAAAATAGTTTAAAAGTACTACAAACAGATTATCTGGATATTCTTCACATTCATGATCCTTCCGATATTGAATTTAAGAATATGATGAAAAACGGAGGAATAGAGGTATTACTCCGCCTGAAAGAGGAGAAAATAATTCACAATATCGGCTTAGGAGTTAGAGACCACGACCTCCACCTTCAATTCATTTCCTCAGGTTATGCTGATGCAATATTGCCTTACCTCGATTATAATCTTTTATCAACCAAAGCAAACGCTTTGCTGGAAACAGCCAACAAAAACAACATCACGGTCTTGTTAGGCTCTGCGTTGTGCATGGGATTACTGTCAGGTAAAAATCCGGCTGATATTAATATCCGGCATTATTCCATAGAGAAAGATGTTTCAATACAAAAAGCAACACAAATGTATTGGTGGTGCCAGGAAAACGATGTCAACTTAATGGCTCTTAATTATCATTTTATTCTCAATAATCCGGCTGTGAATACTATTGTAATCGGTGCTTGCTCAAAAGAAGAAATAAAAAAAAGCTTAAATGCATATGACGAAAGCATTAGTCCAGCCATTTTTGAATCTTTTCTTAAGACATTCAACCTTTCATAAAATCATTAAATCACTTAAAAAAATATGAAAAACACCCCCCTACATTACAAAGACGAAAATATCACAAAATCAGCTAGCGGGCTAATCCCTACAGATATCTATCGCACTATTCTTGATAATGTTCCTTTAATATGCGTCGACCTTGTCATTGTAAAAGACAATAAAGCTTTTCTTACGAAACGTAAAAATAAGCCTGGTAAAGGTGTTTACTGGATGCAAGGTGGCAGAATGTTGAAAAATGAAGGGATAGAAGAATGCGGAATAAGAAAAGCAGCTTTAGAACTAAATATTCCTGAAGACAGAATAAAAATAACACAGTACCTCGGCACTTTTTCCACAGAGTTCAATGATTCTGAACAAGGGGCTTCCTCACACACAGTAAATATCACTTTTCAGGCAGAGGTTGATGATGCAGTTTCTTTAAGTTTTGATCATGATCACTCGGATGGAAAATGGTTTGATATCAACGGTTCTATTCCTTCTGAATTACAAGACCAATATACACATCACCCCTACATCATTAAAATCCTGCAACTCATTGAACCTAAACGCATACTCAAAACCGATAAAATCCGGGTATTGGTAACAGGAGCAAGCGGATTCATAGGTTCTCATCTGGGCAAGCGATTAAAACAAGAGGGCTACTATGTAATAGGCGCTGACTGGAAGAGCCCGGAATTTATGCAACCTGGCGAATTTTGTCACGAGTTCCTTAGAATCGATTTACGAATAATGAAAAATTGTATGGATGCTTGTGAAGGGATTGACTGGGTCTTCAACCTCGCTGCGGATATGGGGGGAATGGGGTTTATTCAAAGTAATCATAGCCGCATTGGATATAATAATACAATGATTAGCTTGAATATGCTTGAAGCTGCAAGGCATCATAATGTAAAACGTTATTTTTACTCTTCAAGTGCTTGTGTTTACCCTCTACATGTACAAGACGATTCTGAAAACACAGTTGGATTAAAGGAAAGTGATGCATGGCCAGCCTATCCTCAGGATATCTATGGGCTTGAAAAATTATACGGTGAAGAGATTGCGATGAAATATTCGGAAGAATTTCCACAAATGCAAATCCGTATTGCAAGATTCCATGGAATCTATGGTGAACAAGGAACTTGGAAAGGGGGAAGAGAAAAAGTACCTGCAGCATTTTGCCGCAAAGCAGCCGCAGCAGAATCAGTCTTCGAAATATGGGGAGATGGAGAGCAGAAACGCTCATTCTGCTATATAGATGATTGTGTAGAAGGGATTATCAGAATCATGAAATCTGATTATAACAAACCACTTAATCTTGGTTCTGAAGAAATGATATCAATGAATGATTTTGCCAGGCTTATCATGGAAAAGGCAGGTAAGAATCTGCCACTTAAGCACATCGAAGGACCTGAGGGGGTTCGTGGGAGAAATTCCGACAATACTCTTATTGAAGAAGTACTTGGCTGGAAACCTTCTATTCCTTTAGCTTCAGGAATAGAAAAGACATACAAATGGGTAAAAGAACAAGTAGAGGCAGAAAAGCAAACAGGCATTAATACATCAGCATACAGCGAATCAAAGGTAGTCGTAACCGAAGCATCCGATATTAATGATTAAAAAAGAGAATTACACATGGAATAATTGGGCAGGAAATCAATCCTGCCTTTCCGAGAATTATTTTGAACCGGAAACCGAAGAGCAAATCATTGAAATAGTCCGATTTTCAGAAAAGAATAAAAAAAAGATCAGAGTTGTCGGATCCGGACATTCTTTTTCCCCCATTGCGATCAGTAATGAAATTTTAATTTCATTAAAAAATTACCGAAAACTGATTTCAGTGAATAAAGACATTATTGTTTGCCAGGGAGGAATGTATTTATATGAGCTATATAATATCATGCTATTAAACCGTTTATCATTTCCCAACTTCGGAGTTATCAATAAACAAACGGTCGCAGGCGCTATAGCAACCGGCACACATGGCAGCAGTTTAATGCATAAAAGTCTTTCTTCACAGATTGAGAAACTACGAATAATAACAGCGACAGGGGATCCGATCGAAATAGCCAGCGAGACGAAGTGGAAAATAGATGACCAGGAATTCAATCTATGGGAAGCTGCTTCTCTTTCACTAGGATCATTCGGAATTGTCACAGAAGTAACTTTAAAGTGTGATCCTCTATTTTATGTAAAATCAGAAGAATCTGTTATTGATTTTGATGACTTCCTGAAATCTATGGATGATTATGCAAAATACTATGAATATTTTAAAGCCTGGTGGTTCCCACATACAGATAAAGTCTATCTATTTAAAGCCGAAAGAATAGAAGAAGAACAGTATCGTAAAAAGGATCAATGGATAAAATACACTGAAGAACAAAAAAAACGTGATATTGAAATTGATAGACTAACTACTCCCCTATTTATAAAAAGTAACCATGATCCATCTCTGATTCCACAAATCAATTCTTATTGCCTGGAATATTTTTTCACTCCACGTACAAGAATAGGAAACTGCTTTGAAATCTTAGTACATGACGAAACCGTACCCATGGTAGTTTCAGAATATGGACTATCGATGTCCGATAACAATCATAAAAAGGCATTAAAGGAATTCAGAGATGTTTTAGAACAGTCTAAATACAAATTGCATTTTCCTGTGGATCTCCGCTATACCCATGCAGAAAATTCATATCTCAGCCCAGCTTACAAACAAAACACCTTTTATATTGGAGTATGTATCCGGGAATATCGTGAGGAAAAAATTCATCCATCTATGCAGTTGTTTTTTGATGTAATGAACAAATATACAGCCCGTCCTAATTGGGGGAAACTCTCAGACCTTTCAAAAACAGCATCTGAGGAAAAGTTTCCGGGAATGGAAAGTTTTCAAAAATTACGGGATACTGTAGATCCGGAAAGAATCTTCCTGAATGCATTTCTTGAAAACATTTTCTGAATCTGATAATATAAGAAACAAAAAAACCTGTAAATACTTACAGGTTTTTTATTGAGTTGCGATCCGGACGGGACTCGAACCCGCGACCTCCGCCGTGACAGGGCGGCATTCTAACCAGCTGAACTACCGGATCAATTTTTTTTTAAAGAAATTGATAAAACTTCTGCGATCCGGACGGGACTCGAACCCGCGACCTCCGCCGTGACAGGGCGGCATTCTAACCAGCTGAACTACCGGATCAATTTTTTTTTAAAGAAATTGACAAAACTTCTGCGATCCGGACGGGACTCGAACCCGCGACCTCCGCCGTGACAGGGCGGCATTCTAACCAGCTGAACTACCGGATCTCAATTTTTTAAAAGTAATTGATAAAACTTTCTGCGATCCGGACGGGACTCGAACCCGCGACCTCCGCCGTGACAGGGCGGCATTCTAACCAGCTGAACTACCGGATCATTTTTCTAAAGAACGTCGTTTCTTTTTCGTGGTTGCAAAATTACATCTTTTTTTGTTATCTGCAAATTATTTTTGAAAAAATGCCTCCCAATACTGGAAGGCATTCATTATCAAACTTATTTTTTTTATAAGTGAGCGCTTAATTTTTCAGCGATTACCTCTTTTGGAGCTACACCTACTAATTTGTCTACTACTTCTCCGTTCTTAAAAATAAGAACTGTAGGAATATTTCTAATACCATACTGCATTGAAATCTCCTGGTTGTTGTCTACATCTACTTTTCCAACTACCGCTTTTCCTTCAAAATCTGAAGCAACTTCTTCGATGATTGGTCCTAATGTTCTGCAAGGTCCGCACCATACTGCCCAGAAGTCTACTAATACCGGTTTATCTGATTTTAAAACCGTATCCTGGAATGAGCTGTCTGTAATTTCTAAAGCCATTTTGTTTCTTTTATTTTAATTAATATTATTTTCTTGTTTACTCTTTTTGAGTAGTCAAAATTACGATTTTTACATCATAAGACTATCTATGCTCAACATTAGTTTTTTCTATAGCGAAGTCCTTTGAGATTTCTTTCAAAGCATCTACTAAGGCATCAATGTCTGATTTTGTGGTCATATGACTGAAGGAAATACGTAAAGGGGTACAATGGTCCATTTCGTCTTCACTTAATACCATCATCATCACCATCGATGGTTTTGATGCGCCTGACGAGCATGCACTTCCCTGAGAAATTGCAATTCCTTTCATATCCAGCTGAAGTCCGATCAATGGATTTTTATAAGGCAATAATGCACTTAATACAGTATAAAGGCTATTTTCTTTCTCAGCACTGCGTCCATTGAATTTTATTCCTACCACTTCAGCAGAAAGTCTTTCAATGGCATAGTCTTTAATTCCCTGCATATGGTTTGTATATTCTTCCATATGATTCAGAGAAAGTTCTAATGCTTTTCCAAGTCCTACAATTCCGGCAACATTTTCCGTACCTGCTCTCAGACTTCTTTCCTGAGGACCTCCGGTAATGATTCCTTTTAACCCCGTTGCTTTTCTGATGAAAGCAAAACCAGCGCCTTTAGGACCATGGAATTTATGGGCACTGCAAGAAGCAAAGTCTACCGGAATATCAGAAAGATCCAGATTCATATGAGCCATCGTTTGCACAGTATCCGAATGGAAAAGTGCATTATTTTCTTTGCACAGCTCGGCAACCTTTTTAAGATTGATAATGTTTCCGATCTCATTATTGGCATGCATTAAACTTACCAGGGTCTTTTTATCTGAAGATTTTAATAATTCTTCTAATTTATTAAGATCGATATCTCCTTTTTCATTGGGACGGATGTAATTCACTTCTACCCCTTTTCTGCTTTTCATATCCAAAATACTTTCAGAGACACATTTATGCTCTAAAGGTGAGCTAATGATCCTTTCTACCCCAAGATGCTCTACAGAGGATTTAATAATCATATTATTGGATTCTGTTCCACAGGAAGTAAAAATGATCTCAGCAGGACTTACATGAAGATAGTCTGCAACCTGTCTTCTTACATTTTCAATAAGGATTTTTGCTTCCTGGCCAAAGCTGTGAGTTGAAGACGGATTTCCAAAATTCATCTTCATCGTACCAACCATTGCATCTATAACTTCATCTGCAAGCGGAGTGGTTGCGGCGTTATCTAAATATATTTTATCCATTATTATTTTGAATATTTTAATTGTACGGAGCTAAACTGGTAATCTACAGGAACAGCAAACATAAACCAGGGATTAGAAATCACCTGAATTTCCATTCCACCGGATGGGGGGGCCGCCGGAACTTCCACATACAAGACATTATCCTTTACAGAAACATTCTTGATCTGTGAAATCGTGTGACTTCCTGATCTGAAACCACCTAAATTGTATAAAACTACTTTCTTGTCTTTTGGAAATTTCGGGTAATTGGATGCCGGATTTTTTCCTTCTTCTATAAGCTGGAAACCACTATTGGCAACAGCAAGATATTCTTTTTCGTCTTTAATAATTCTAAAGCCGCTTTCCTCAGTTCCTCCCTGTCCCTGAGATACAAGAAGTTCTGCATTTTTCTGCATAACCGGTAATTTTTGAGATGGTGTAGCTGCGCAGCTCATTAGGATTAACGCACATACAATTAACAGGCTTTTCATTTTTTACAATTTTATCATCCAAAATTAATGAAAAAATTGGTAATGTCCCTCATTTGCCCATTTCAACATTGGCCGATCTCCGGAAGTATCACCAAATGCAATAATTTTATCGTACTTAGAATCGTTAATTTCTGCTTTTATTCTTACGAGTTTTTCTTTTCCGTTACAATTTTTACCGATAAAATTTCCTGTAAAAATGCCATTTTTAAACTCTGCACGTGTAGAAACAAGCTGCATTTTCAATTCATCAGCAAAAGGTTTTACCCAAATATCCAATGAAGCAGTGACCAATAAACTTTGTATATTGTTCCTATCGATATTTTTGATAAAGTCTAATGCATTTTCCCTTACGATTTTAGGATAATGATGTTCAAAAAACTGTTTAGACTTCATTTCGATTTTTTCCTGAGTCTGTCCCTTTAGAATAGATCCGATAAAACTTTTTTTAACTTTCTCTGTTTCAGCCAGTTTTAATTTTAACAAAATAAAGAGAGGAACATGCTTTAAAAATTGTATCCGATATCTTGTAGAATCGTAGAACTTAAGATACATAAACATGGTATCCTTATAAGTCAGGGTTCCGTCAAAATCAAAACAATACAATTTTTTCATTTTTTTAAAGCTTTAATTTTTTAAATATAAATTCAGGGATATTCCTGATAATCATCATGATAATACTCCAAACCGGCAAAACATATGCCACATTATTTTGCTTTTTAAAAGCTTTATAAATACTTGCTGCAGCCTGCTTGGGAGTGGCTGTCAGCTTAGGATTCAAAGGTAATCCTTCTGTCATTTTGGTCGCCATAAAACCCGGTTTTATGGTAAGAACATGTACTTTTTTATCAAAAAGATAGTTTCTCAGACCGCTTAAATACGCTGTAAAAGCTGCTTTGGCACTACCGTAAATAAAATTACTCTGTCTTCCCCTGTCTCCTGCCACTGAAGAAAGGCCAATGATCGTCCCTGATCTTCTGCTCTCAAATTTTTGGGCGAAATAATTCATGACAGGCACCAGTTTTGAATAATTAATATCTATAATACGCTCTGTATTCTTATTATCATACAGCCCTTCCTCCGTTCCTTCTCCTAAATATCCTACAGCGCAAAATAATACATTTGAATTGATATAATCAAATCTGTTGTAATCAATTTCTTTTGTCAGATCCAGTTCAATAACTTCCGATTGCTGCAGAAACTTCACATCAATATGTCTTGCAAACCTTTCTGTAGTTTCTTTATTTGAGGTAAAAAGATATATTTTTTCAAATTTTTCTCCCTCCTGAAGTGCTTTTTCCACAAAAGCCTGTGCCACTTCAGATGTACTTCCCAGAACTATCATTATGAGTTGTTGTTTATGATTCTTTTGTGCTGTAAAGACACAAATTTAGGACTTTGAATATTTTTCAGGTAATTAGTCAAAGACGACCTGCTCATGCTGTCTTTGGTAAGATAGATTCTTCCACCAAATTCCTGAACAATGCTGTCTAGCTGATCAACCAGTTTTTTTAGTTTTGAATTGACTTTGAAATCCAGCGCCAACGTATACCCTTCCACAGGAAATGAATTATAAGCTTGTGGATTATCTTTTCCAAAGAGTTTTAACACCGCCAGAAAAGAACCGTTTCCACTTTTTGCTATCGTTTCCAGGATTTTTTTCATTCCTTCCTTCCCTGTATTTTTAGGAATCACCATCTGATACTGAATAAAACCCGATTTTCCATAAATTTTATTCCAGTCATTAATGGCATCCAGCGGATAGAAGAATGTTTCATAATCGATAAAGTTCTTCACTTCCTTTTTAGTCTGCTTTTTATAATACAACCAGTTAAAAATTTTCACCGTTAATGCATTCAACACAAAGCCCGGAAAATAAAAAGGAACCGTTGGTTGTAATTTCTTTTTTAATCTTAAAGGGGTTTTTCCCAGATTCTGTGGCAGTTCGTGCTGAAAAGCATGTTCACCTCTCATCAGAATACTTCTTCCGATATTCTGACCTTTCTGAAGGCAATCGATCCAGGCTACAGTATAGGTCCAGCTTTCACTTTCATCAAACAATCTGAAAATTTCATCCAGATTATCTGCTTTAATACTTTCCTGCCGGATATATGCAGATTCTATATTTTTAAGTTTAAATTTTGCAGTAAGAATGATCCCTGTAAGCCCCATGCCACCAATAGTAGCCCAGAACTTCTCTGAATTTTCTTCTCTGGAACAGGTAATAATCTCCCCGTTCTCTGTCATTAATTTAAACTCAATTACATATTCTGAAAAGCAACCTTCCGCATGATGATTTTTCCCATGAACATCAGAAGCAATCGCTCCTCCTACGGAAACGAATTTTGTTCCCGGAGTTACATAAAGAAAGTAACCCTGCGGAACAGATATTTCAAGAACATCTGAAAGCAATACACCTGCTTCGCATTCGATGATTCCGTTTAGCCGGTCAAAACTGATAAATTTATTTAATTTTTTGGTGGAAAATATGGTTTCTCCCAACGAAGCATCTCCGTAGCATCTTCCATTTCCTCTTGCGATCACTTCATTGTGATTGAGTACAAATTCTTTTATTTTTTTGAAGCTGTCCTCAGATCTCATTTCTTTTTCCACTATCGGGAAATTACCCCAATTTGTAACTTTCTGTGTGAAATTCGGCTTCATTTTTTAAAGTAAATTTGAATTAAAAATGCGGCAACCCAAAGTAATAAAGTAACCTGGATATAGCGGTCTCTGTAAACTATTTTCGTAGGTGATTCTGTCCTGTTGTACACCAGGGTCTGCTGGAGATATCTTAAAAGAGCAAATACCACAAAAACAACAGTATAAAATACCCTTTCATGGAATCTTGCCTGAACTTCCGGAGACAAAGTAAACATCAGGTAACAAACAATAGCAAGGGTAATTGAAATGGATAGTGCGATATCAGCAAACTGAACATTATACCCATCAAGCGCTCTTCTTGTTTTTCCTGAAACCTGAGCATTAATAAGCTCACCTCTTCTTTTTCCTATTGCCAGGACTAACGCCAATACAAAAGTCAGTAAAATGGCCCACTGTGAAATGCTGATACCTGTGATATAACCGCCAGCCAATACCCTTAATACAAATCCTATGGCAATGATAAAAATATCAATGATAGGAACATGTTTCAACCTGAATGTATAAGCAAGGTTCATCACCACATAAAATCCAATAATGGTAGCAAACTTCCATAAAAACTCATGAAAATACAGTTGAGCAAAGAATACCAGAGCAACATCGGCAATGACCAGCCCGATAAGAATTCCTATCGCCCGTGATTTTGAAATGGCTCCACTGGCCAGAGGACGTCTTCTTTTCTCAGGATGTTTCCTGTCTGCTTCAATATCATTATAATCATTTAAAATATAGACTACACTGGCAGCTAATGAGAAAATGATAAAGGCAAAGATACTTTTGGTAAGTAAATCTAAATTGGTAATGTTACCTGAAAAAAATAGAGGGACAAATACAAACAGGTTTTTCACCCATTGCTCCACCCGGAGCAGCTTTAAATATTTCTTCATTTATGTTATTTCAATTGCAAAAATAATAAATTCAAAATTTACAGCATAAAAATACAAAAAAAACCGCCGAGGCGGTCTTTTACGAAAATATTTATATGTTAAATTAATTACTGTCCTTGTTTGGCGTCATTAATCATTTTTTCATTGGCAGTAATAGCAAATTCAACTCTTCTGTTTTTAGCTCTTCCTTCATCTGTATCATTGCTTGCAACCGGCATATTTTTACCTTCACCTTTTGTGAACATTCTGCTTCCTGCAAGTCCTTTACCTACTAAATATGCTTTTACCGCATCCGCTCTTCTTTGAGAAAGTGCCATGTTGTAAGCATCTTTACCTACGCTGTCTGTATGTCCGTAGATATTGATATTGGTGTCCGGGTTATCAGCCAATACTTTAGCTAATTTATCTAAGTTAGTTTGTGCAACAGAAGTAAGGTTTGAAGAATCAAAGGCAAAATTTACAATGCTTTCATTCATGGTTACTTTAATACCATCTCCTACTCTTTCTACCTGAGCTCCCGGTAAAGTTTCTTTAATATCTCTGGCTTGTTTATCCATTTTGTTACCGATAACGTTACCTGCAACCCCACCGATAATACCTCCTAATACAGCACCGATAGCACCGTTTCCACCTCTCCCTACATTATTTCCAAGAATACCTCCAAGTACAGCTCCTGAAGCTACACCTACAGCGGTACCTCTTTGTTGATGATTTGAATTCTGAACCGCTTCACAGCTTGTTAATAATAATGCTGATGACAAGAAAAGGGCTCCTACGTATGTTTTAGTAAATTTCATTTTTTTTGATCTTTTATGTTATTGAATTATTTCATTCCTGCTCTTTCGAAGTTGTAAACAACTTTTACATTACCTCCTTCGAAAGGTACATCTTGCTGAAGTGAAAATTGATCTGTTGTTTGGTTGATTAATGTCAGAGTATATCCTGCTATGTTTTGTTTCGCTTTGGTACCCTCCAAGACTTTTTTAAACATAAAAGTATTACCATTTTTCACTTCAAATTTAATAGGCTGTGTGATAGCCGGACAACTTCCTCCTCCATTTAATGTATAAGCCCCAGTCCAGTTGTTAGGAATAAGTCTCCAGTGACTTCCTACGAAGCATTGCGCATCTGCCCCTTCATCAAAAGGTTTAATTTTATAGCCTTTTTCGTAATCTACGCTTACAATCTGCCAATCTCCTTTCATTTTAAGGAAATCTCCTTTCTGATTTTGAGATGTAGCTGCTTTGTTTACAGAGGAACATGACACTGCAAAAAGTGATGTTCCTAACATCCCTGCAAGTAGTAACTTTTTCATTTTGTTGTTTATTATTTTGTTACAATAAAGTTACAAAAAACCGTGCCAAATTTGAAAATAAAAAATAAAAAAGTCCGAAAAAATCCGGACTTTTTATGATTTCTCCTTAAACACAGGGAGATAAACTATTTTTTAACAGCCTTTTTTATGGATTTCGAAGGCTTCGTATTACTTTGTGTAGATGATTTACCATCATAGAAATTGGTATAAGCATATTCTGCTGCTTTTTTCAAATCTATTACCCCTCCTGCCTGAGAATAATCGTTAAAACCATTTTCGGTATTAGGATTACTGCTTTTCACAAGAGCTTCAATGATCTGATAAGGTTTCAGGTTTGGCATATAAGCTAACAGAACAGCAGCAGCACCCGCTACAACAGGTGAAGCCATAGAAGTTCCCTGAAGGTATTTATATTCGTTCTTAGGAACAGTAGAGTAAATCTCTTCTCCCGGAGCAAAAACATTCACCATCTTTTTGTTATAGTTAGAGAAACTTGCTCTCAATGCACTATTCTTGTTTGTACTAGCTCCTACTACCATAACATTATTTACAAATGGTTTTTCGTCTGCTACGTTTTTAAAATTGGTAGGATACGCCAGATGTTCTGCAACATCTTCGTTTTCATTACCTGCTGCTTTTACTAAAAGAACCCCTTTATCTTCAGCATATTTGAATGCATCCCAAACTACATTTTTACCCGGAGAAACCGGTTTTCCAAAACTCATGTTCAAGACTTTTGCACCATTGTCTACAGCATATCTGATGGCATTGGCAACGTCTTTGTCTCTTTCATCACCATTAGGAACGGTTCTTACGGACATAATCTTTGCTACTTTGGAAGCGATACCATACTGAACTTCTTTTCCTTGCGGAAGTCCTGCAATAATACCTGCTACGTGTGTTCCGTGTTCTGCATCCGGGCCTTCATAATGATTATTACCGTAGTTTTTCTCAGAGTAGTCATCGTAATTATCTCCTACAATTTCTTTTCTCGGATCATAGCTTAGGTCATATTGTTTTGATTGAGGAGAATAGTAATCAATTGCTTCCTTCATTTGATCTTTGATCGCTTTTTCAAAATCAGCTGATGATTTTCCTTTAAATTCCGGGCTTTGTGATACTTGCCCCAAGACCTGTAAAGCAATTGCATCTTTTTGATCAGACGGCGCTTTAATGGAAGAAATTGTTTCTGTTGTTACTGGTTTTCCTCCTAATAGTTTTACCATATTAGGAATTACCTCATTAATCATTGTGTACGTCTGAAGGCCTTGTTTAGCTTCAATGCTCTTTTTATTGAAAAGCTCCTTGGCTTTCATATACATGGCAAATTCATCTGCCATTTTAGCCTGATTTGCTTTATTTTTTGTAGAGTCATCTCCTTCAAAAACAGGTTTATATTTTGCGACAACTCTTGTTACTTCCATATTATCGATATCAATATCTCCGTTTTTCCCTCCTATGAAGTTCCAACCGTGTACATCATCAATATATCCGTTCCCATCATCATCTTTACCGTTACCCGGTACTTCATTAGGATTAGACCATACGTTTTTAACTAATCCCGGGTGATCTACCTGTACTCCACTATCTAAAACTCCCACGACAACAGTTGTAGGCTTTAAGCCTTTAGACTCAAGATATTTGTATGCATTTGCCGTATTTACACCATATACTTTTGTACCAGAAAAATCTTTATGATACCAAGTCATCAGATCTTTATCTTCTTTTGGATCACTACTCTTTGCTTTGGATTCCTGAGCATAAGAGAAACTAAAACCTGCCAAAAAAACAGCAGCTAATAATACCTTTTTCATTCGTATATATTTATTATTTATTACAGATCACATAGAACACCTTCTTTTCATACCTCAGGGTGTCAAAATTACCACAGGCGTTCAATATTGATATTTACTTTAATAATGTGAAACGGAATCGCCATTCTTATTCTGTTTCTTGTGATGATGGCAATCTTTCAAATTATTTTAATTTAATATTTTTTATATAAGTAAGAGATTCCGGTCCTTTGTTACAAATAAGGTCTAAAACCGATAAATCTTCCAAAAACCCATACTTATCCGAGAATGTCTGATAATATTCAGCCATTTCAAATTCTGAAGGATTTTTTGCAGAGAACCTTTCTCTGTAATTGATCTCTTCAGGATTTTTGATATATTCTTTATTCAAAGACTGTGCCTTTTCTGTTTTAAGTATCTGTTGGATGATTTCTATCCCCTTAAGGTTAAAATCCAAAAGAAATTTTTCTTTTAAATCAAATATCTTTTTGAATTTATCTTCATAATATTCGAAGTAAGGAGAACTTTGATACGCTGTTTTGATAGACTTCCAATGAAGTGTTCTCCAATCTTCTCTGTAAGAAATCTCAATATCTTTAAATTCTCTTTTCCCGTTGTGATTGATGGGAATAATCAATGATAGTTTTCCGTTGGCTCCATAGATATTCGCTCTGTTTCTATAGGTTTGCTTTGGAAAGTTTTCAAACTGTTCAAATATAGCTTCATTTTCAGCATCTAAAAAGACTGAAAACCATGAAACCGGAGGCATATAAAATACCGGTAATAATACATTCTTCATATTCATAATGCAAAAATGAAGTATTTTTTCAAATACTTCATTCTATTTTAAGTTTAATTTTATTTACGCTTCGTCTTCAGTGTTTTTCTTTCTGAATAATTTCACAAAATACTCCCATCCGAAGAACAATATTAAAATCATAGCGGCGATCCACCAATATGAAGTTTTATTCGCTTCTCCTGTGTTGGTTGCTTTAAACATTCTTTCCCAACGGATTTTAAACGGAGCCTGATATGTGGAACCACTATCAGCAAAAGCTCCCTGAAGACTCATCCATGTGAACATTGGTTTTCCTACAATATTTTCTTCAGGAACGAAACCAAAGAATCTTGCATCTAAAGAAGCATCTCTGTTATCTCCGACCATCATATAATAGTCTTGCTGAATGGTGTATTGATTGGCTTCTTTTCCGTTGATGAAAATTTTCCCGTTTTTCTTTTCTAAGCTGTTATGCTCATATTCGGAAATAATCCATTGGAACATCGGAAGTGTTTCATTATTAATGGCTACAACATCTCCTTTTTTAGGGATTCTTACCGGACCGTACCAATCCTGATTCCAAGGTTTGTTAACAGGGAAAATAGACTGAGTGGTATCAATTTTTGTTCTGGCTTCATCTTTATAGGCAATTGCAGCTTCTCCTTTTGCCGAAATTTCTTCCTGCATATTAATAACCTGAGGGAGTGCTTTAATTTCCTTAGCCGTTTTATCAGTTAATCCCTGGAAACCATATAAGTATCCACTATTGGTTTGTACTTCCTGTACAGGTAAAAAGCCATACGTATTATATAAAGCAGGAATATCCAATTGGCTTCCTGTCGTTACCATATATCTGTGTTGTACTTCCTGATCTCCTAAAACAGTTTCCGGTTTTCCGTTTACGAAAAGTCTTCCGGCTCTCATTTCAAATGTATCACCTGCTGTAGCCACACATCTTTTTACATAAGGATCTTTTCTGTCGATCGCTGTATGTACTGAATCCTGAGGATAGTTGAAAACAACGACATCATTTTTCTGAGGTTTATTGAATTGTAAAATTCTGGTGTAGGGTAATTTAACTCCATCTACATAAGACTTAGGATCATCTTTTGGATTTCCTTTCTGCCCTGTATCCATAATTGTTCCCTGTAGGAAAGGAATGGCCACCGGACGCATCGGAAGTCTGTATCCGTAGCTCCATTTGTTGACGAAAAGGAAGTCTCCTACCAATAATGTTCTTTCCATGGATCCTGTAGGGATTCCGAAAGGCTGGGTTACAAAAACATGGATAATGGTTGCAAAAACTACTGCAAAAGTAATAGACCCAAGAAAGGTGTCTTTCTTTTTTTCATTTTTTTCTTCGTCTGTCAAGAAGAGGTCATTGGCATTTTCATCTTCCAGCTCTACATCTTTAGAATAATTGATTGTTGCCATATAAATAAACGGCAGAATTACGGTAAGAATCTGATCCTTAAAAAGAGTTTTCCCAAACTTTTTCACTAAATAGAGATGGAAAACAGACATCATGATGGGTCCTACAATGGGAAGATAAGACAGAATTGCCCACCATTTCGGATGTTTGGTTTCTTTCAGAATAATGAAATAGTTATAGAAAGGGATGAACGCAAATAGCGGACTATACCCCATTTTTTTAAACAACTTCCATGTTGAAATCCCCATTAATATGGATAAAATGAGGACATACACTGTATAAGTTAAAAAATAATTCATAAATTTTTTGTGCCTATTCTAAATATGTAAATGATAAATGATGAGTAATAAATGATTACAGCCTTCTGCTATTTACAATTTACTAATCATCATTTCCTGTTATTGGTATGCAATTTAAAGAATTTGTTACAAATTAAAGTCCTAAAACGTCTTTCATTTCGAAGTTTCCTCTTTTATCTTTAATCCATTCTGCTGCAACTACAGCTCCCAAAGCGAAGCCATTTCTGTTAAATGCTGTATGTTTGATTTCAATCTCGTCTACTTCACTTCTGTAGAAAACACTATGGGTTCCCGGAACTTCATCTTCACGAATGGCAAAGATCCCCAGTTGATTGTTTTCTGTTTCATCCAGTTTCCAGGCATCAAATTTGGGATTATTTTTGAAGATTCCTTCTGCAATGGAAATAGCGGTTCCACTTGGAGCATCTTTTTTATGGATGTGGTGAATTTCTTCTAATTGACAAGAATATTCATCAACATTTTTCATCAGAGCGGCTAGTTTTTCATTTAAAGCAAAAAACAAATTGACTCCCAAACTAAAATTAGAACCATATAAGAAGGCTGTATCGTTGTCTACAGCCAGTTTTTCAATTTCAGCTTTTTTCTCCAGCCAGCCTGTGGTTCCGCAGATTACCGGAATTTTGTTTTCAAGACAAGCCTTAATGTTATTATAGGCAACTTCCGGTAAAGAAAATTCAATGACAACATCGGGATTATTAAGATTTTCAGCAGTTGGCGTTTCTTTCAGGCGGGCAACCACTTCATGTCCTCTTTTCTGAGCAATCTCATCAATGATTTTACCCATTTTCCCGTAACCAACTAATGCTATTTTCATATGTTTTATTCTATTTTTATGACATAGGAATAATACCTATGCACACTTTTACTTTTATTGTTTTTAAAATCTATAACTTAAACTGAATCCTGTTTTGGGAGCATCATAACCATATTGGTCCTGAATAACTGACGGTTTAAAAGTAAGATCAGGATCATGACGGCTTTCATACAAGTGAGCATCTACTACCGCATCAACAATATTCAGAATATAGATTAGTCCTGTAATAGCTATTGCATAATCTCTTTGTCTTTTTGCTCTGTCCTGGGCATTCCCTAAAGCCTTTTTATCCAACCACGGATGTGTATCTACAAATTCATTAGGAGTACCATTAAGCTTCGCTACATAGTATTCACGGTATTTTTTGTATTGGTTATCATTCCATACAGCAATCCCTACTCCGGCTCCGACAGCTCCCCAAACGATGGGAATCTTCCAGTACTTTTTATTATAAAATTGTCCTAATCCTGGAAGAACGGCTGAGTACAGTCCGGCTCTGGTAGGATTCAATTTTATTGTTTTTTTTGTTGGGCCATTGGCCTTTTCAAGATCTGCAATAATTTTAGCTTCGGTTTTTCCGGGTTTCACCTTAGGAGCTTCCTCTTGTGGAGGTACTTGTACACGAACCGTATCTATAGGACTGACTTGTGAATAAGCCAGCGCAGTGATACACAGGAAAAATGTGAAAAATAGTTTCTTCATTATTTAATATGGGATAAAATATATTCCAATTCTTCTTCATTTTTGAAGTCCAGAACAATTTTACCTTTTTTACCGTTTCCAGAAGCTTTAATCTCTACTTTTACGTCTAAGATATCTGCAATGGTCTTCTGGGCTTTTTTATAGTTATTGGAAAGCTCGGCATTTACTTTTTTAGCAGCCGGAGATTTTGGGTTCTTCAACGCCGCCGCAGCCTGCTCTGCCTGACGAACATTTAATTTTTCTTTGATAATAAGATCAAATAAAACCTGTTGATCCTCTTCTCTTTCAAGGCTAATAATTGCTCTACCATGTCCTGCAGAAATCTCTCCACTCCTGATCGCATTCTGAATATCAGGATTCAACCTCAGCAACCTGATTGAATTGGTAATAGTACTTCTATCTTTTCCTATTCTCTGGCTCAGGTTTTCCTGAGTAAGCCCAATTTCTTCTAAAAGTCTATGATAGGTCAAAGCGATCTCAATCGCATCCAGATCCTCTCTCTGAATATTTTCAACAAGAGCCATTTCAAGAAGCTCCTGATCATTCACTAATCGGATATATGCCGGAACAGTCGTTAATCCTGCAATTTTACTTGCTCTGTAACGTCTTTCCCCGGATATGATTTCAAACCGTTCACCATCTTTTCTTAAAGTAATCGGTTGGATCACCCCTAAGTTTGTAATAGATTGGGCGAGTTCGTTTAATGCTTTTTCATCAAAATAAGTTCTCGGCTGCGTCGGGTTCGGATAGATATCTTCAAGGGCAACTTCAACAATATTTCCCACAAACTTATCTGCTCCTTCATCAGTAGCGGAGTTGATCGTTGCTTTGGATTCTGCACTTAAAATGGCGCCCAAGCCACGTCCCATAGCTCTTTTTTTGTCCTTCATAGATATAATTGATAAATGATGTTTGCTAAGTGATGCTCACATTCACTTATTGGCCATTTATTATTAGTTTAATTCTTTACTAAATTTTCGTTCTTTAAAAGAACTTCTTCAGCTAACTGAATATATTGAACAGCTCCTTTACTTTCTGCATCATAATTCAGAATACTTTCTCCAAAGCTTGGTGCTTCACTTAATCTTACATTTCTGCTGATGATGGTTTCAAAAACCATTTCAGGGAAGTGCAAGTTTACCTCTTCCACTACCTGATTGGATAGTCTTAACCTGCTGTCATACATCGTCAGAAGCAGACCTTCTATTCCCAGATCTTTGTTGTGAATCTTCTGAACATTTTTAACGGTGTTCAAAAGTTTCCCCAGTCCTTCTAATGCAAAGTATTCGCATTGGATAGGTATAATAACAGAATCTGCTGCAGTAAGGGCATTGACTGTAATAAGACCTAAGCTTGGCGCACAGTCGATGATGATATAATCATAATCATCTCTTACAGTTGCCAATGCTTTTTTCAGCATATATTCACGATCTTCTTTATCTACCAATTCAATTTCTGCAGCTACAAGATCGATATGTGACGGTATGATATCCAGATTTGGAGTCGCAGTTCTTTTGATACAAACTCTTGTATCCGCACTGTGTTCAAGCAGATTATATGTAGAATACTGAACATCTTCCACTCCCAGACCGGATGTTGCATTCGCCTGAGGGTCAGCATCAATGAGTAATATTCTTTTCTCTAATATTCCTAATGCTGCTGCCAAATTTACAGCGGTGGTAGTTTTACCAACGCCTCCTTTTTGATTAGCAATACCTATAATTTTCGCCATTACTTAGAACTTTAAGGTTCAAAAATACACTTTTTTCTTTGCTCTCGGTGGGTAAGGAAAATCAAAATTGAGTTAAAATACTGTTAATAAGTATTTTAAGCGTTAAAAAAATTATCCACAAAAAAAAATCTTTGTGGATAACTATTAAAATTTTGTTTTTCGCGATTAATTATCAAACTTCATTGAGATCGGAAATTTGAAATAACTTCTTACGGATTCTCCTTTTTTGTTTTTGGCAGCAATCCAAGTCCCTTTAATTGATTTGATAGTTCTTATCGCTTCATTATTAAAATCTGCGTTGGTTCCATTAGCTTTTACCCCTGAAATTGTTCCATCTATTTCTACAATAAAGGTAATTGTAGTTTTCATAACTCCGTCGGATTCAAAACCTGAACTATCGAAGTTATTCATTACTTTATTTCTGAATGAGTCTATTCCTCCTTTATAATTAGCTTCTACACTAAGTTCGGTCTCAATTTTCGCCGGATCTGTTTTTTCTACTATCGGATCTGTTTTTACTGCAGGTATTCCTTCTCCTCCGATTACACGAGGTACAACAGGAATGTATGTACTAGTAGTATTTTCTTTTCCTTCTGATGTTTGTGTACTTGCTACCGCATTTACTTTGTCTACTACTTCTTTTTTCTCATTGGTCACAATTGCTTTAGGCTCTGGCACGGTAGCGTCATATGTTTTTACGGCGGGAGCAGGAGTTTCTGGTTTCACAATCTGTGCAGGAGGATCCTTTGGTCTATCATCCACATCCTGAATCTGAATTGGCGGAGGCAGTGTCCACGGCTCCTGTGTCGTCTCAGGACTTTTAAATGCAGAGATCACAAACGGTGTAATTGATACTGCTGCCATTAAACTTGCTCCTATAAAAAGTGCTTTAGTTAATATTCTATCTGATTCGTTTCTTAATGCGTAAGCACCATATTCTTTGTTGCGGTGCTCAAAGAGAACTTCGTTGAAACGAAATTCCTGATTTTGATTCTGTTGTTTCATCACTACTTCTTTTTTTAAACTGTTAAAATGTGATTATTAGTTTTGTTAGTTCTTATCGATAAGCAATGTTTCAATATCAAAATATCTGCCATAATTTTATCAAAACAACATAATATTATAAAATTTTATGACAATGTGTAAATTTTAACATTTACAAATAGAAAGTTTATAGGTAAAAACAGATCTATGTTTCATAAAATCAAACAAGAATATCCCCCCAAAACAACAGAGTAATAGCTTGGTAAAGATTATATAAGCATAAGAAGAAGTGCAAGTGGAATCAATAATCCCAAAGCATTAATAACAATCAGAATAAAACTACTGATCTTTGTCTTTGAATAACTCTTAGCGGCAAAATAAATCGCTCCTATACTAAAAATCAAACTGCAGGCAATAAACATAATCAGTACAAAATCAGAACTTACATTGAACGGCAAAGCCAGGTAAACAGCAATCAAAACAGCATATGCAATGGTAAAATATAAACTGATCACAATATTATCCAGAAAAGGCTGGGGTATTTGATTTTCTTCCATTGGATTAAAATTAATATTAAATATAAGAGGATTTCAGCAAATAAAGATTTTAAAACCATATAAAAATTCAAAACTGGAATTACCTGTCAAAGAAAGCGAACATTCATTAATTTTAACCAAAAAAAGAGACCGTCAAATGACAGCCTCTTTCTTATTTTATAGTCTAAGAATATTAGAATAATTCTTTTCTGATGATGTTCTGACTTCTTTCAGGTCCTACAGAAACCAAATATACATTGATTCCTAAATATTCCTCGATAAACTCAATATACTTTTGAGCATTTGCAGGAAGCTCATCATAACTTCTTGCCTTAGTAATATCTTCTTCCCAACCCGGTAAATCCTGGTAGATTGGCTCGTAGTTATATAATTTTTCTGTTGATGAAGTGAAATAATCAATAATTTTTCCGTCCTCAGTCTTGTAATGAGTAACAATTTTGAGGTTCTCAATCCCTGTAAGAACGTCTAGTTTTGTAATAACCAGGTTATTGATCCCATTAATCATACAAGCATGTTTTAAAGAAACAAGGTCTAGCCAACCTGTTCTTCTTGGTCTACCAGTTGTAGCTCCAAACTCACCACCGATTTGTCTGATTTTTTCTCCCAGCTCGTTATCCAATTCTGATGGGAATGGCCCGTTACCTACTCTTGTACAGTATGCTTTTGCAACCCCGATAAGATTTTGAAGTGAAGTTGGTGGTACACCAGCTCCTGAGCATACTCCTCCTGTAGACGGAGAAGATGAAGTTACGTACGGGTAAGTACCGAAATCAATATCCAACATTAATGCCTGAGCTCCTTCGAACAATACATTTTTTCCTTCCTGAATAGCTTCGTTTAATTCTAATTCAGTATCAACGATTCTGTCCTGAAGTTGTTTTCCGATTTCTAAAAACTCGTTATAGATTTCTTCAACATCCAAAACAGGTTTTCCGTAATATTTTTCAAATAGAGAGTTCTTAACTTTTAAGTTTTTCTCAATTTTATCTCTTAAAATTTCAGGATTAAGAAGGTCTACCATTCTGATTCCCACTCTTGCTATTTTATCTTCATAACAAGGTCCGATTCCTTTTTTGGTAGTTCCGATCTGAGTTCCTCCGTGTTCCTCTTCACGGTAAGTATCCAAAAGGATGTGGTAAGGCATGATCACATGCGCTCTTCTACTGATAAAAATGTGATCTGTTCTTAAGCCTTTGCTCTCGATCTGATTCACTTCTTTAATGAAAGATTTAGGGTTTACCACTACTCCGTTCGCAATGATACATTTCCCTTTGCATTGAAGAACTCCTGAAGGAAGAAGGTGTAAAACGAATTTTTCCTCACCAACATAAACGGTGTGACCAGCGTTGTCTCCACCCTGGAAACGTACCACATAGTCCGATTTTGCTGATAAAACATCCGTTATTTTTCCTTTGCCTTCATCTCCGTACTGAAGACCTACAACTACATAAGTTGACATATTTTACTTTTGTTTTAAGATTCGTGCAAAATTACTTTTAAAAAACTGGGTGGGCAAATTATGAATGAATTTTATTTTTGGATGGGGTGGAAATCATGGGTTTAAAACTCATATTATTAATATAAATTATACATTATATTTTCTTTAAATCAATTATATTTACTAGAAAATTCAAACCCTAACTGATGAAATTTAAATTTTTGATCTTATTTCTGCTTGCACCGGTATTCTTTTTACAAGCTCAGAGTAAAGCTGAAAAGGCAAATGACTATTTAAATATTCCCGGACCAATCCATCTGGGGCAAAAGGTATATAATCTGGTATGGAGCTCCCATCCGAATGAAAATTATTTCAAACAGGAGTACGTAAGTTCTGATGAAAATGTAAACAGGTATAACAGTATGATTTTAATTGACTTCATAAAAGGAGATTTCAGTATTACTGATGTTATTGATCAAAAAGTAAGTGAACTTGAAAAAATGAAAAAGGTCAATCCAGTTGTTAATTATAAAGTTTTTGAAAAGGATGGAGAGTACATATTAGATTTTCTGATCAGTGAAAATTCAAAAGACGGTAAAGAAATATTGATCGCAGAAAGGAATGTTTACCGTTATAAACTAATCACCCAAAACAATAACCGAGGAGTCTTACTTTTCGCTGTAAGTGAAAGAGGATACGATGAAAATATGGACGCTTTCTTCAATAATTTAAAAAGCAACTCGTCCAGACTTATAGAAACTGTTGGAAAATTCAAAATTCCTGACATTGAGATAAAATAATATAATACCTGTAACTGTTATGATTTCATCTTCAAAATCAGCATATCTACCGTCTAATATCAATAGTGAATCCAAGCTTTTCTTTACCTTATTTTCACCGGAAACAACCAAAGCAACGCTGTTAATTGTTCATGGTATGCAGGAACACAGTGGAAGATACACTGAAATAGCAGAGTATTTTGCCCGTCAGGGAGTAGCTGTATTGACCTATGATCATTTAGGTCATGGAAGATCAGTAAGAAAGAAAAAAGATATTGGCTTTTTCCAACTTAGTAAACCTTATGAAAGATTAATTGTTGATACAGAAATGATGGCGGATTATCTTTCCGGAAAGTATCCTGATGTTCCGCATTTTATTCTTGGTCATTCTATGGGATCTTTTATCACCCGATGTCTTCTTCAGAGGTCATCCCAAAATTTTACCGGTGCGATCATTACCGGTACCGGCGGTCCATTACCAGGCATCAGCTTGTTAAAAGGATATTTATCATTGGCAAATTTTATTGCTCCTCATCATCGTACTATATTAAACTCTGTTTTTACGAAAGTCAATAATAAGCAGTTTAAAAAGGATAAAGACTTCAGTGATACGAGCTGGCTGAGTATTAACCCTAAGAACAGACAGGAATTTGAAAAGGATGATCTTTGTGGAATACCTTTTACCAACAATGCATTTTATACTTTATTTACGGTGTATAAAAAAGCCACAGCCAGAAATTGGGCATCTTCAATTTCTAAATCCTTTCCTTTTTTGTTTGTCAGTGGGCATAATGACCCGATTGGTGATTTTGGGAAAGGAGTAATATATACTGCAGAGCATTTACAATCTGATGGATTTCAGAATATTAACATCACGCTCTATCCCAATATGAGACATGAGATTCTGAATGAAGAAATCAGAGATACCGTTCTTCAACATATTGGTGAATGGATTTTCAAACATTGTCAATAGATTTTTACAGATCCTAATTTATGACACCTAAAAAACAAAATTAACATCATGACCATAGAAGAGCTTTTTAAAGACAAGACGACAAAATCAAAGGAAAAAACAGAAATCATCAGCAAATGGATTATTGAGACCTCATTACCTGTTGATGAATTAATTGCTTTTGCCGAAAAATCAAAGGATCCCGTAAAGGCAACCTGCATCGAAGCCATGGAATATGCAACGAAACACAATCCTAACCTAGCAGATGAAACTGCATTCACCTTTATAACCCATACCCTCACAGAAAAAGCACCCAGAATAAAATGGGAAAGTGCCAAGGTGATTGGTAATACAGCCCATTTATTTACTGAAAAACTTGATCTGGCTATCTCCAGTCTTATTGCCAACACAGAGCATGAGGGAACGGTCGTTCGCTGGAGTGCTGCATTTGCATTGGGAGAAATTCTAAAATTAAAAACCAAACGTAATGTAACACTCCTTCCGACTCTTGAAAACATTAGTGAAAAAGAGGAAAAGAACAGTATCAAGAAGATTTACCTTGATGCCATCAAAAAGACAAAAAAATAGTCTCTACTCATACATAATCCCGTTGTCTTAATATCATAGGTTTTGGCTAAAGTCAATGGAGAATCGTATCTTACTATAAAAGGGCGGCTAAAGCCTGCCCTTATTGAATTTCTATTCTGTATTCATTGCATTCAGGATAAAATCAGCTCCCTGTCAATGACGATTTCCTCTAAAAAGGTTTTATCATGGGAAATGACCAGCAGAGTCCCTTGATAATCTTTGATAGAATTTGTCAGAATTTCGATGTTTTGCAAATCCAGGTTATTCGTCGGTTCATCAAGAATAATCAAATCCGGGGCCTTATTACTTATAGAAAGACCACATAAAAGTAATCTCAGTCTCTCTCCTCCGCTCAGAACTGCACATTTCTTGTTCCAGGTTTCTTTTCTAAATAAAAACCTGGATAATAAAGTTTTTATTTCTGATTCCGGTAAAGCATTGTCGTTGAAAGTATGAACAAATTCATTAATCGTTGAATCATTAGCAATTAAAGAATATTCCTGATCTATATAGATGCTATTAAATTCTGCTCTGGTCAGTTTTCCTTTGGAGGGTTTAAAGTTTCCCAGCAATACCTTTATTAAAGTTGTTTTTCCTGATCCATTTGAACCTTTAACAGAAATTCTGTCTCCGCTGCGAATTTCAATATTGATATCTTCTTTCCAAAGTTGTTCCGCATTATACTTATAATTAATTTCTTCTGCAGCAATTAAAATTTTACCGGAATGTAAGCCGGAATCATTGAAGTTTACTTTCATCTGATCTGAATTTTTCAGAGACGAACGCAAATCCCTCAAGTCGCCAGAGATTCCACCAATCTTTTCAGCATGAACACTTTTTAATTTTGATGTGTTTTTTTCTGCGTTATTTCGCAACGTATTCATCATAATTCTGGCAACCCCTGATTTTTCCTGCTTTTGTTTTCCTTTCGCATCCAATTTTTGCTTGCGCTCCATTGTTTCCCGTTCTTTCTCTTTTGCTTTTTTCAATGCCCTTTCTTTAGCATGAATATCATTGTGTAAGGCTTCTTCCTCTACAAGCTTCTGTTCTGCATAGAAATCATAGTTCCCTCCATAAGTAGCAATTCCCTGATTACTTAGTTCAAAAATGGTATCAACAAGATTTAACAATGTTCTGTCGTGGCTTACAATAACAATTGTTGCATGGTTTTTGGCGATCAGATCATATAATAATTTTCTTCCTTCAAGATCCAGATGATTGGTAGGCTCATCCAATATAATGATATCCGGTTCGTTGATTTGAATTCCGGACAGAAATATTTTGGTCTTTTGCCCACCGCTTAATGCATCCAACTTTTGTGTCAGTTCAAAATCTTTCAATCCCCAGTATTGTAGTGCCGCTTGAGAACGTTCTTCAATATCCCAGTCATCATTTAACGTTTCAAAAAGCTTTTCGTCTATTTCTCCATTTGTAATTTTCTCAAGAGCCTGCAGCTTTTCGTCTATTTTCAGACATTCTGCAATAGTGAGATGATTAAAATTCCCAAACATTTGGGGTACATAAAAAATATTCCCCTGAGTATTTATAATTCCGTTTAACGGCTTTAATTCATGAGCAATAATTTTCAGCAAGGTAGATTTTCCCATGCCATTACTCCCTACCAATGCTGATTTGGTTTGAGATGGTATGGATAAATTGGTATGATTAAATAAGAGATCTCCTCCCGGAAACCCAAAGGATATATTTTGTAATAAAATCATAATTTCTTTCTTAATAATGGTTAAACACCAGTAACTTGTCGGTTACTGTCTTATTGAATCTGAAAGAAATTATATCCTACATGTCTGTATTGATGGGTTTTGAAAGAACAAATATAGTACAAATACGGGATTAAACACAAAAAGATTTTATTGAAAAATCAAAAATCCGTAACTTTGCCTCCTACTAAAAATTTTATGGAAAGCATTAAAGTTCACGACAAAACTTTCGTTCCTTATTTGAAGGATGCCGAAATTCAGGAAATTGTAAAAGAGACAGCGTTAAGAATTTATGAAGATTACAAGGATGAAGTTCCTGTTTTCATAGGAGTATTGAATGGGGTAATCATGTTCTTTTCAGATCTTTTAAAATATTACCCGGGTGAATGCGAAATTGCTTTCATTCAAATGAGTTCTTACGTAGGAACAGAATCTACGGGGATTGTTTATCAGAAAATGGAATTGACTAAAGAGGTAAAAGACCGCCACATCATTCTTGTAGAAGACATCGTTGATACAGGAAACACAGTGGAAAGTCTTTTTAAATATTTCAAAGAAACCCAACGTCCTAAATCTGTAAAACTGGCAAGTTTCTTATTGAAACCTGAGATTTATCAAAAGGATTTCAAGTTGGATTATATTGGGAAGGAAATTCCAAATAAATTTGTCCTTGGCTATGGATTGGATTATGATGAATTGGGAAGAAACCTACCTAATCTGTACCAATTAGAAGACGGACAAATTAACCATTAAAATGGCTATTAGCTTCTAGCTTTTGGCTATTAGCTTTTAAATCAATATCTAAAAAAGTAAAATATTAACTAAAAAAAGCTAAAAGCAAAAAAAGCAAGTTGCTAAAAGCAAAATGCCAATCGCTGGCAGCGAATCAACATTATGATAAACATTGTTCTGTTCGGCCCTCCAGGAAGTGGAAAAGGAACACAAGCTCAGAATCTAATCGAGAAATTCAATTTAAAGCAGGTTTCAACTGGTGATCTTTTCAGATATAACATGAAAAATGATACCGAACTTGGAAAATTAGCTAAATCATACATCGATAAGGGAGAATTGGTTCCGGATCAGGTAACAACAGATATGCTGATTGATGAAATCAGAAAACCGACAGATACCAACGGTTTTATTTTTGACGGATATCCAAGAACTACTGCTCAGACAGAGGCTTTGGAGAAAATTGTTAAAGAAGAACTCAATGACGAGATTGACATCTGTCTTTCTTTAGTGGTAGAGGATAAAATTCTGGTTGAAAGACTTCTGAAAAGAGGCGAAACCAGTGGAAGATCAGACGACAGCAATGTAGAGATCATCGAAAATAGAATTAAAGAATATTATACTAAAACAGCAGAAGTAGCCGAGCTTTATAAGCAGCAGGGGAAATATGTAGAGATCAACGGCGTGGGAGGAATTGATGAGATTTCCCAGAAGCTTTTCGCTGAAGTAGAGAAAATTAAATAATCGAGATTCAGGATACGGGACAGCAAATTTTGTCTCATAGCTTGCATCTTGCAACACAAACTATATGTCTAACTTTGTAGATTACGTAAAAATCCATTGTAAAAGCGGACACGGAGGAGCAGGTTCTGCACACCTTCGCCGTGAAAAGTATATTCCTAAAGGAGGCCCTGACGGAGGTGACGGAGGTCGTGGAGGCCACGTCATTATGAGAGGAAATGCTCAGGAATGGACTTTACTACCCCTTCGATACACCCGTCACATAAAAGCGGAGCGTGGTGAAAACGGAGCGAAAAACCAGTTGACCGGAGCTGACGGTTCTGATATTTATATCGATGTTCCTATTGGGAGTATTGCTAAAAATGAAGACGGTGAAATTATCGGAGAAATCCTTGAAGATAAGCAGGAAATCATTTTGATGCATGGTGGAAAAGGCGGAAAAGGAAACGAGCATTTCAAATCCTCAACCAATCAGACTCCAAGATATGCTCAACCCGGAATGGATGGCGAGGAAGGCTATATTATTTTCGAGCTTAAAATTTTGGCGGATGTAGGATTAGTAGGATTCCCGAATGCCGGAAAATCTACACTTCTAGCTTCTGTTTCTGCTGCTAAGCCTAAAATTGCCAATTATGCTTTTACCACTTTGACTCCCAATCTTGGTATTGTAGACTATAGAAATTACAAATCATTTGTGATGGCTGATATTCCAGGAATCATTGAAGGAGCGGCTGAAGGAAAAGGTTTAGGACATAGGTTTTTAAGACATATTGAAAGAAACTCTATCCTTTTATTCTTAATTCCGGCAGATTCTGAAGATCATTACCAGGAGTTTAAAATTCTTGAAAATGAATTGAAGGAATATAACCCTGAACTTATGGATAAGGATTTTATTATTTCAGTTTCCAAATCTGACCTTTTGGATGATGAACTGAAAAAAGAGATTTCCGCTGAATTTCCTGAAAATAAACAACCTTTATTCTTTTCAGGAGTTACAGGAGAAGGTCTTGTCGAATTGAAAGATGCGATCTGGAAACAATTACACGGATAAAAGAAGTATCAGAAATACCGGATATTAAAAAAATAGAGAACCTCAGATTTATTCTGAGGTTTTTTTATCAAAACGACCTTGGTTAAAGATGAGAAAATACAATCAAAGGGATTTTTTGGAACAGTTATTGACAGAATTTCTAAAATTGTAAGCTATGAAATATTTACTAAGTCTTTTTGCATTTGTATTTTTATTTTCATGTACTTCTCAAAAAGTCGATGCAACATATTCTAAAATTGAATATCAGGCAACGCCATGTTTTGGATTCTGTCCTGTATTTAAAATAACCATCAATCCGGACAGATCTGCAATTTTTGAAGCTGAGCATTTTAATTTCACTGATAAACCTTCAAAAGACGAGTTTTCAAAACCTCGTGAAGGTACTTTTAAAGGAACAATTAAAGAAGCTGATTATCATAAATTAATCAGTCTTTTAAATGGATTGGATGTAAAAAATTTAAAAGATAAATACGGCGAAAGAAATATTACAGACCTTCCGACCTCTTATTTAAGAATCAATTTTAATGACAGAACTTCAAAAAATATAGAAGACTACGGAAAACGAGGCAGCGAAAAGCTTTCCGAAGTATACCGTTTCTTTGAAGACCTGAGAAAAAACCAGCAATGGACTAAGGTAGAATAAACCTTATCAAAATATTTAAATTATCTTTGTACACCTATAATTCCTTCAAATGAAGGAATTATTTTTATAAAATTATTAACCATTCAAAAAAAAACATGAAGAAGAATATTTTTTTGACAACATTATTGGCCATATCAGGGATCCTCAGTGCCCAAAGCGGGCCTATGAGTTTTGGAGCTAAAGGAGGATACACCCTATCAAGTATGAAATATTTTGGAGAAAATCTGGACTCAAAATCTTATTTTTATGTGGGTATTCTGGCTGAAAAACCCTTATCTTCCAAATTCAGTGTGCAGGCAGAGGTTCTGTATACTCAACTGGGTGGCAAAGACTCATATCCCGGAGTTCAATTAGTTGGTAATGAAATTGTAAGTGTAGGTGATATGAAATTTGATTATACACTTCATCAGATTCAGGTTCCAATTTCTGCCAAGTATTATTTTATTCCTAATCTTTCTGCTTCAGTGGGGATGAACTTTGGATTTAATATTTCCAGTAAAGTAACATCTGACACTATTTTTGGAGAGGTTAGCGGAGAATCTGACGGCATAAAGACTTTAAACCTTTTTCCTTTCCTCGGCGCAGAATATAAAATTACTGATAAGTTTTTTGTGGATGCAAGATATCATTTCAACTTCTTTGAAGCCAATAAAAGTAATGCTGTTCCTACAAAAATCGGATTTTTACAGGCGGGTGTAGGATACAGATTTAAATAATTTGTTGGAATATAGCATCAAAATAAATGGCTGCCCAAATATAGGCAGCCATTCTCTTTACAATTAAAATAATATATATTACTTCCTGAACGAGCCTTATATAAAAAGACAGTCGTCCAAATGAAGAACAGTCATTAATGATGGTACTACTTCACCTTTTTTTCAAGGGCTTCAATTCTTTTTTGTTGCTCAAGAGTATACAGGGTAAGTTCTTCAATTTTTTTAAGCAAAAGAATGTTCATCTCCTTTAATTCAATACCATTTTTAATTGCTTCATCTGTCGTAGGTACCTCAGGTAAATGTCCATTTTTATCGATAAATTTTGCAAGATCGTTCAATGGCATTAGTTGATAATCTTTTGCGAAGACATAATCTGCCCATCCGTTATTAGCGGCAATATCCACCTTTACTTTTTCGGTTCTGATTCCGTCTTTTACAAATAGTTTATATTTCTGACCATCTGCGGCTACTCCATCAGCAGGAAGCTGGGTTGTATACTGCCCAATACCGATTGTTCCGTTGTTTCCAACAATCCAGTTTCCAATATTCAATTCGTTAGAAGGGCTCGTTCCTACGGCAGCAATATTATTTCCTATATAAATATTACCGGTTGCATTGTTGACCAATGGAGCATTGTTTGTACCTATAACAACATTGTAACTAGCATTTACCGTTCTCATAAATGAGTTATTCCCCAATATGGTATTGAATGATCCGTTATTAATATCCATTAAAGCACTTGTTCCAATTGCTGTATTTCCTACCAAAGGAACCGAGGCAGTACTTCCCCACGAGCGCATCGCACCATGCCCTATTGCTGTATTAAATTCACCTGCAATCATTCCTCCTAATGTATTAACACCAACAGCCACGTTACTGCTAGCGCTCACTGAATTCTGCATAGAATTAATTCCCAAAGCAGTATTCAAAGATCCGGTCGTACTTTTTGTCATTGTATTATAACCTAACGCCGTATTTGATGACCCCGTTGTATTAGAGCTCATTGAACCTAGTCCTACCGCTACGTTAGCATAGTTAGTTCCTCCTGCATTATTGGAAGGTACTTCATTCCCTCCTCCAATATATAAATTGTAAGCCCAGGTTTGGGAGTGAACATCAAAAAAAACAAGCCTGCCATTAGGTGATAATTTCATTTTTTCGGAGCCGTTGATTTTAAAAATCAGTGGCTGATTATCGGTAGTTCCAATAAAATTTGAAGAAGGATTTGTTCCTGCATTTCCGGTAAGATTCCAGGATTGAGCGTTAGCTTGCAGACCCAAAATAGCGGCCATTAAAATGATGGTTTTTTTCATGTTTTATAAAGGTATTTTTTGATATCTTGATTTAAAATAATAAGATTAAGTCCTGCTTTTTACCGGACATCATCTTTGATTAATACATCTTTGGTTATTGAACAATAATCTTTTTAGAGGTACTTGTTCCGTTATCCAATTTAATAACCAATAAATAAGAGGATTTTGGTACTCTTTCTACAGGAACTGTTGCTTCCGTTCCATTAAGAACCATCTTTCCTGAAAGATCATACAACACCCAGCCTGCAACTTTATTTCTACCAGAATCTATTTTAACTATTGTAGATGCAGGATTTGGATAAATTTTAACCTCTGAAGAACCGATATTCAGGGCTGTTTTGGCCAAATTAGGTTCCATAGCACCTACTGTTCTTTCTTTAAGGAAAGCTGAAATAGTACATGGGCTGATATAAGCCTTAAATGCTCCATTGTTGACTGCATTAACACTGAATCCTGGCAGTAAATCGACATTTAAACCTGCTTTATAGTCTACAGTCAGATTATCATTAATAACTGAAGAGGCAAAAATAGATTTCCCGGCCTGATAGGTTTGTGAAGAGGTAACCGGTGTCGTAATCGTTAAAACATCAGGACAAGGATTAACAGCATCACTTAAAGACGGAACCAATTGAGGAAAAGAAAATCCATTTTTGGTACCTGCAGGTGGGTTAATAATACTCGAAGGATTCACAGTAGGGCTCCAGACATCCGGATTATTAATGACTCTCCAGGAATAAGCCGGATAAGGGGAAGTCTGAGATTCAAAATGAACTTCATAATAGCCATATCCGTCATCCTGAAGCTTAGTATTAAATATCATATAAAGCTTTCCGTTAGTGGCTCTTTGTATACTTGCGGTAGATCCATTAAATGAAAAATCGTAGTGGCTGCTTGAATTACTTGCTCCCACCAAACTTCCTGTGCTGATATTGTACATTGCCAATCCGGACCATCCAATAAGACCTTGAGGATATAGACATAAGCAAGCTTCAGCCCCGATAAAATAGATGATATTACTATCCGGAGAAAATTCTGCACTGTTCGGAGTATTACTTGCATCACTATAATAGGCTATCAAATTATTGTTTGCAATAACATTTACAGCATTGGTCACAGTTCCTGTAGTGTTATTAAAATCAGACAGCCATAAAGCTTTATACTTTCTGGTTAAAAGCTTTTTAGAGTTGGGTGATATCTTAATAAAAGAACCATATTCCATTCCTGCACTTACTACAGGGGTTGTGTTTACTCCGCTGGCATCTAATTTATAGGATAATATATTCCCGTTATTAGCACTTACAATCCAATAAGAATTTCCATCACTTCCAAATGTAGAAGTCAAGGCATTAGTCGGAGAATTGCTAAACAATATGTTATTTTTGGAGATCACTTTCCCTAAACCGCCATTTAAAGACATATCTACAATAGCATACCTAAGTCCATAATTGGTTGCTGGATTTGGAGTAGGTACTGTAATCTGATCTTTTAGATTTCTGTCTCCATTAATGTAAAACACATAGTATTTTGAATTTGAGCCAGGTAAAGGTAGAATTACAGAAGATTGGTCTGATGGATTTCCGATAGAATTGTATTCATAAGAAATGGTTCCAAACAAATGGTCTCCTCCATCCATGATCCCATTATTTTTGTTATAAATGTTATAACCATTGGAATAGAAAAGTAGATTCCCTGTATTTTTATCGCTGATTACTGAGCTGGCATATCTTATATGTGGATTTAATCCTGTGGTCTGGGTGAATCCGTTTGGTGCAGCATTCGCATCAAAACGCCAGTTATTACTTCCAAATCTCCAATTGTCATTTTCATGCTGAGCCTGTGCAAGCCCGCTTCCAATAAGTATAAGAACGAATAGAAAAATATTTTTGGTTTTCATAGGTTAAAAGTTTTGATTATTATAATGAATTGACTTTACTTTTCAATGCTTCAATTTCTTCTTTCTGAGTTTTTAACTCTTTATTTTGATCAATGAGATGTAAGGTAAGTTCTTCTACTTTCTTTAAAAGTAAAATATTCATTTCCTTTAATTCAATGCCATTTTTAATAGCCTCTTCTGTAGTAGGAACTTCAGGCAAATGTCCATTTTTATCGATGAATTTTGCAAGATCGTTCAATGGCATTAGTTGATAATCTTTTGCGAAGACATAATCTGCCCATCCGTTGTTAGCAGCAATATCCACCTTTACTTTTTCGGTTCTGATTCCGTCCTTTACAAATAATTTATATTTAATTCCGTCTGAAGAAATACCGTCAGCAGGTAACTGAGTGGCAAATTGCCCGATACCTATGGTTCCATTGTTTCCAATAATCCAGTTTCCGATATTCAGTTGATTATCTACAGATGCCGCGTTAGCTTGTACTCTGGAACCTATAAAAATATTTTGATTGCCTTCAATCACCATTTCAGCGGCATGAGTTCCAATGACAATATTATCATTTCCCGTGGTAAAAGTTCTCATTGCCCTTTTCCCGATGGAAATATTCCTGCTTCCATTCCTTAGATATGTTAACGATCCGGCTCCAACAGCTGTATTCTCCGTAATATTATCAGTAGCAACAGCACTATAGCCTCCCAATGCAGCGGTTCCTAACGCTGTATTTTCCGCCATGGATCCTAATCCTCCCAGAGAATTTGCCCCTACTCCTGTATTACCGTTTCCTACGTTCCCATTTATCATGGAATTGCTTCCTATGGCTGTATTGGAAGCTCCAGTTGTAATGGCTCTCCCCGAATTGGATCCCACAGCAGTATTTGCACCACCAGTAGTGTCATTGATAAGTGAGCCCATTCCTACAGAAGTATTGGCTTTTCCCGTAGCAATTTCATTACCTCCGCCTAAGAATAAGTTGGTATCCCATCCTAAGTTGGTATCCATATTCTGAAAAATGATTCTTCCCTTGGGGGTAATCTTCATTAATTCTGTGTTATTTGCTTTAAAAACAAGGGGTTGATTGTCTGTAGTTCCGATAAAGTTCGTTCCGGGAACTGTTCCTGAATTTCCGGTAAGATTCCAGGATTGAGCGTTAGCATGCATACCGGATACGGCAGCAAGGAGAATGATGATTTTTTTCATGGTTTATTTTTAGTTCTAAGCCAAATATACATTATAACCATGATATTTTTTACTTAATTACATTAAAAGATTATAAAGTTTTAAAACTCTTTATTTTTTTATTAAAGACTAATTAAAAGAAACACGACATCAATTGAAACACAAACCATTAATTATAAATATCTTAGACAAGACAAAGTCTGGTCAAAATTCTTTAAAATATTTAGAGTACCTTTGCAAAATGTAATTCTTTCAGACTGAAGGAATTTTTTATTTAAATTTTAAAATAATTCATTTGAATTTTACAGACTTAAACTTAATAGAACCTATTGCTAAGGCAATCCAGGAACAAGGATATACTAATCCAACCCCTATTCAGGAAAGATCTATTCCTGATATTTTACAGGGCAGAGATTTTCTGGGATGTGCTCAAACCGGGACAGGTAAAACTGCCGCTTTTTCTATTCCTATTTTACAGAATTTATCTAAAAATAAAATTTCGAACAATCATATAAAGGCTTTAATTCTTACTCCTACAAGAGAATTGGCCATTCAGATTGAAGAAAATATCAATGCGTACGGAAAATACCTTCCTTTAAAACAACTTGTTATTTTCGGTGGAGTAAAACAAGGAAATCAGGAAGCTGCTCTGAAAAGAGGAGTGGATATTCTGGTAGCAACTCCGGGAAGACTTCTTGATTTTATTGCGCAAGGTATCATCAGCCTTAGAAACCTTGAAATTTTTGTTCTTGATGAAGCAGACAGAATGCTTGATATGGGTTTTGTACATGACGTAAAAAGAATCATCAAACTTTTGCCACAGAAAAGACAAACCCTGTTCTTCTCTGCAACTATGCCTGGTGAAATTCAGAAACTGGCCAACTCTATACTGAATAACCCGGTAAAAGTAGAAGTAACACCTGTTTCGTCTACTGCAGATACAATCAAACAATCAGTTTATTTTGTTGAAAGAGAAAATAAACTAAACCTTCTGTCGCATATCCTTAAAAATGATATTGCGGATTCTGTACTGGTATTTGCCAGAACAAAACATGGGGCGGATAAAATCGCAAGAAAGCTTCAGAAAGATAATATTTCTGCAGAAGCGATCCACGGGAATAAGTCTCAGAATGCAAGACAAAACGCTTTGAATAATTTCAAATCAGGGAAAACAAGAGTTCTGGTTGCTACTGATATTGCGGCAAGGGGAATTGATATTGATGAACTGAAATTTGTCATCAACTTTGAACTTTCTGATGTTTCTGAAACCTATGTACACAGAATCGGAAGAACAGGTAGAGCCGGATCTGAAGGAACCTCTATCTCTTTTGTAGATAGCCTGGATCTTTTAAATCTAAAAAATACAGAAAAACTTATTGGAAAGAAAATTCCTGTGATTAAAGACCATCCTTTCCACACCGATGATCTTGTTGCTGAAAAAAGAGATTCCAATAATAAGCCGGTTCGTGCAGGAGGAGAACAAGGGGCAAAACAACCGCCAAGAGGACCTAGAAATAACGGAAATAAAAAGAAGCCTTCTTCGCCTACCGCTTCCGTTGGATTTAAGAAGCCTAAAAATAAAAATTTCACAAGAAAAAAATAAATAAAAACCCTTTTCAAGTCTGAAAAGGGTTTTTATTTTGTTATTGTACAGTCACAAAAAGTTTTTTCGCATTTTCTGTAGTAATTCTGTCAATCTCTGAAAAATCTTTTCCATAGATATTAACCAATTTTCCTGCCACGAGATCAAGATAAGAGCTTTCATTTCTTTTCCCTCTGTAAGGAACCGGAGCCAGGTAAGGTGAATCTGTCTCCAGAACAATTTTATCTAAAGGGACTTCATGCAAAAACTGGTCAATCTTTCCATTTTTAAAAGTAACAACTCCACCAATTCCCAGGATAAAATTCAAACCAATGGCATGTTTTGCCTGCTCAAGATTTCCGGAAAAACAATGGAAAATACCTCTTAGTTTTGGATGCTTTTTTCTCTCCAACACTTCAAATGTTTCATCAAAACTTTCTCTTGTATGGATCACAATCGGAAGGTCTTTCTCTATAGCCCAGTCGATTTGTTGCTCAAAAGCCTTCACTTGTATCTCTAAAGTTGTTTTATCCCAGTACAGATCAATCCCGATTTCTCCTATAGCCGGAAAATGTCTTTGATCAAGATAATTTTTAACAATTTCCAGTTCTTTTTCCCAGGACTCCGGCTTTACACAACACGGATGTAGTCCCATCATTGAAAAAATCTGCGCGGGATATTCACTTTCCAGTTGCAACATTTTTTCATGTGATTCGGAATCAATAGCAGGAAGATAAAATTCTGTAATACCTTTATCTAAAGCTCTCTGTATTGCTTCTCTTCTATCTTCATCAAACTCTTCTGCGTATAGGTGCGTATGTGTATCAATCATTTTCTTATAATTTTAACAGATCTTCATAAGGGTTTTCGAGATCCATCAGCATTCCAAATGCCGGTTCTGTTTTAATCCCCTGTTTTTTAAGTTCTATTATCTTTTGTTTAAACTTCTCTCCTTTTTCCTGTAATATTTTGTGCTCAGCAAGCATATGAAGATAGGCGTTTTGCTCTGTTGTAGGCTTATTTTGTCCGAAAATTTCAATGGGAAACCCTTCCAATATAAAATTGAGCGTAATACATCTTTCGCCATTTACAACAGGATGTTCTACGTCCACATCGTAAGGGATAAATCTGCTCAACATTAAATCATCCAGAAAGTCTTCTTCAAACCTTAAATCCACTTCAAAAATAATATCCAGGTCACTTCCTTCAATATCAATTTCAATAGGAACAGTTCCTGCTAAAATGGGGGAATAGTCTTTTAATTTCTCAAAAATACGGTGCTTACTAAGAACTTCGTAAGCTCTTTTTTGTCTTTCATTACCATTTTTCAAATAGTCAATCCTGGTAAAATCGATCATTTAAAATATTTTATGTTTTACCTTTTCTCGTTGTCTTTCAATTCTCTGATCTAATTTCTCCTTAAATTCTATAAACTTAGGATCTTTTTTATCACTGGTCTTATGCTCCAGAGCTTTCATAATTTTAAAATTCTCCTTGATAAAATCTTTGGTTTCATTTGAAAAATAAGCATCTCCGAATTTATCAAATATATAGTTGACTGCCTGGGTACTGGGATGGATCATATCTTCTTTGTAAAAACGGTAATCCCGCAGATCATCCATCAAAATCTCATACACCGGTAAATAATGACAATCTTCAAACAGAGAAATCGATTCATGAATAGCAGTAATTAATTTGGACTTGCTCAGTTGATTTTCGACCATACCATCTTTTGTATGACGAACAGGTGAAACGGTAAATAAAATTTGCACCCCTTCTTTACAAATGTCTTTAAGATCCAGAATGGTATTATAAATCGCCGCAGTAAGTTCCTGATGTGAAAGCAGTCTTTTCTCAAAAAACTTCTGTGGGATCTTATGGCAATTGGCCACCAGCTTTTTTTTGGGGATAAACTCATAAATGAACGAACTTCCATAGGTAACAATCACCCAGTCTGCCTCCTGAAGAAAAGCGTTTCCTGCTACGATAGCACCATTAATTTTATCTAATGTCTGATGAATATATCTCGTATCAAAACTTGTGTGATGATCGAGGGAAATATATTCGTCGTTATAAGTAATTAAATCTTCCTCCTCATAAAATGCAGAGTCATGAAGAATCTTTACTTCATGATGAATTGAGTAAGGATTAAAAATAGTTCCAAAAGGATTATTAAGAGTTTGAAGTTGCCCTTGTTGAAGCAAATCAGTCATTTCAGAGGCAAAACATGAACCTATTGAAAATATTTTATCTTCAATTTCAATCTTCTGTTCTGATTTGGGAATATCAACTTCTGTTCTGAATTTCATTGTACAGGTATTAGGTGGCTGGAAATAGGTTGCAGGAGTTACCTGCGACCTGCCCTCTGCTCCCTAGATTAACTTTCTCTTCTCAACAAATAATTTGCCAGTTCGATAAACGGTTTTTTCTTTTCTTCTGGAATATCAATTTTTTCAAGATAGCTTTGTCCTATTTCGTTATGCTTTTCAATAAGACGGAGTGCTTTTTCATCAACTTTCGTTCTTCTGAAAATCTTTTCTACGCCGTATACCTTGTCAATATTTTCAGTTTTTTTAGAATACCAGTAGTCCAGCTCCTTTCTTTCTTCATCTGTTGCATGTTCTCTTGCCAGCAGATATAAAACTGTTTTTTTATTTTCATAGATATCCCCGGCATGTTTCTTTCCAAACTGGGCCTGATCTCCGAAAACATCGAGATAATCATCCATAATCTGGAAGGCTATTCCGATATGTTTTCCAAAGTTGAAAATTGCTTTTGCATCTTTAAAATCAGCTCTCGCTATCAAGGCTCCTATTTCGAAAGAAGAAGCACTCAACACTCCGGTTTTGTAGGTAATCATTCGGATATAGTCATCAAAAGTTACATCCTTCTGAGTTTCAAAGTTGATATCATATTGCTGCCCTTCACACAATAAAAGACCTGTGTGTGTAAAAATCCGGATGCAGGCCTTGAAGATTTCCGGCTCAAGATCTTCGAAGAATTTATATGCCTTCAACATCAGTCCGTCTCCTGAAAGAATCCCAACATTAATCCCGTGCAGAGTATGAATGGTAGGTTTATTTCTCCTTAAAGGAGCCTCATCCATAATATCATCATGGATCAGGGTGAAATTATGGAAAAACTCAATAGCCAGCGCCGGCTTTATAGCTTCTTTAAGGTCTCCCCCAAACAGATCACAAGCCATCAATACCATAATAGGGCGAAGACGCTTTCCACCATGGGAAATGATGTAATTCATCGGCTCATAGAGCTCTCTGGGTTTATCTTTAAAAGTATACTTATTGATTGCGTCTCCAACAAGTTGCTGGTATCTGTCTAAAAATTCCATAAAATCTTATAATTTGAACAAAAATACGATTTTTAAAAAGGTAAGAAAGTAAAAACGCAAACTCTTTTTGGTAAAAGTTACTTGATTCCTTTTGACATAATGGATGGCTATGGTAAGTGATTTTTTTGAATATCAATCATAAAACAGCACCAAGTTATATGATATATATATATGTATACACAAAGCCACCTCATGATAATCATAAGATGGCTTTGTTTCAATTTGTAACAATATGTACTCTGTCAGATTGTTTTACGTAATCTTCTGTAATACTATTTTTAGTGCATGAGATTTGAATATCTGATCATCTCTGTGCAATATAAAATTTAAAAAATTTTGACAATACCTTTTATGGCTCTAATGGTATTTTAATATTGATTTTGTCATCAAAAATTTTATAACCTTTACGTTTAAGATCTTTTATATATTTTGAACAACCTAATAGAGTTGCAGTATATTCATTATGCTTAGATTGAATTTCTAAATCATATTTTTCCGTTTTTTTGATCTTATAGTAAAAATCTATATTTAAAATTTCAAGTTGCACTGTCAAAGAATCTCTTTTGTTTACTAATAATAAATCGGCTTTGCAATCCTCCAGATCTCTTGAATAATAGCCTTTCGGGATCATTTTTTCTGGAACATCATACAATTCATTATTTTCGTACACATATGTTTTACCATTAAATCCCTGGGGATCTATAATATAATTATCATCTGTATGATTAATGATTTTATATGTATAGGGATTAGCTCCGTCCAAATATCTTTGCATTGACACACTGGAATCTAGTAAAATAATTTCCAGATCACTTCTAGTATTTACCTTTATCTGAGACAAATAAAAACTGTAAATACATGTTGCAATCAATATACAAGTTCTTTTCATTTTATGTTTATTTAATAAGCAAAAATGATGGTACAAAACCCATTTTCACTTTATGATCAATACCTGTTGAATCCATAACTCCTGTCCATTTATATTCTTCAAAATAGGCTCTATATTCCATAATATCAGTAATGCTAGGAAGCTTCCAAAATGTTTTATAGAATCCTGAAACATAATCAATAGAGTGTCTCATTTCATGTATAAATACTGTGGCCAGTTTATAATTAGACTTTGAAGTCAGTCCTGGAGCCAATATAACTTTTCCTTCGGCATTTGTAATTCCCCATGCAGGATGTTTTCCACCAGAGTATAATTTACGGTCTGCAGTAATCGTTAGTTTTGCATTATCACCTTTTTCCCATTCAGCGATAGTATTGGCGTCAGCAAATTCTGCCCATTGTGCACTATTATCCCAATATTCTTTAAATATGGTCTTATAGGCATTTAAAGTTGTTTGATTTGCCTTATCTTTTGGATTTACTTTATTATCTATTAAAAATTGGTTTAGTTTTTCTTTATACTCTGACATTGCAGCCATTGTATGCAGCGCATGATTCAGTCCTGCTACAGTTCCTCCTATCAGAGCTCCCTGCCAGAAATTTCCTCCTGATAAAGCTGAACCCACACCCCCAGCAAAAGCTCCAAAACTAATCTGTCCTATAGCAGAACCAGCAGCTCCTTTGGCGATAGCTCCAAACGCACTTGCTCCTAAACTTCCTAAGGCTCCTGATAAAAATGCTTGTCCAAAATTGTATCCCTGCATTAAAGATAAGGCACCCTGAGCTACTGCATGCGCTCCTGCTTGTGCTAAAACACCTAACGTCGTCCCTGCAAATTGTGTAGCGGCGGTATATCCACTTGCTGCAGTAGTAAAAATTCCTCCTATTCCTGCTGTCACGGCTCCGCTTATTGCTCCGAAGGTTATGGATTTCAAGAATCCGCCCCAACTCCAGTTACTGGAAAAAGAAGCACTTATGATATAAGAAACTGCTCCTATTGCTGCCCCAATAACTGCTGCTGTAGCGACTGTTCCCCAGAAGACAGGTAAGGCTGCAAAAATAGCAAAAACAAACTCTCCATTTGGATCGTTATACATCAATGGATTATTCATCACGTACCCATATTTATTATAATTTTGGGTATTGGTAGGATCCTGAATATTCTCATCAGCATTTAAAAATCTTCTTAATAACGGATCATATAGTCTTCCATTCATGTGAATAATTCCTACCTCTCCAAAATGTTCATGGCTGGTATAGCCACGACCAATCATAAGATCGTTCGACAGGCTGAGGATGGTTGCTTTATCCGTTACAATGGCTCCGTTTCCTATTTGTAAATGAGTAAAGTTCCCCCATGCATCAAAATGTCTTTGCTCCAGCTTATTTCCTGCTTCATCACTCACCGCTAAGATACTTCCCAAATAATCTTTATGCAAAAATTTATAAGATCCGTTAGCCTCCGTATAATTCTTCACAAAGATAATATTGCTTTCGTAAGGATTCCCACCAATATACAGTATATGTTTTTCTTTTCCTGTCGTATTATCAGTAATGATTTCATAGCTTCCGTCTTCGTTATAGAATTTGGTAAATTTACCGTCAGCTTCTGCAGAGAAGTTTCCTCCGTAAGTAACCCTCTGCCTCATTGCTGTTAATCCATATTGGAAGGCTACATCGCCCTTTTCTCCATCAATGAATACAGGATCATTGTTTTCATTATACACAATAGTCTGGATGAGATCATTGTTGTAATTTTGAGTTCCGGCAGCATTTAAGGTCATTCCTGTTGCCTGATAAATTTTGGCAGAATTCTCAAACTTAATCGTTCCAACCTGATCATTTTGGATGATTCTGCCCTTAACATCATAAACATTTCTGTAAGCCGCAGGTTTTACTCCTGTTACCGGATCTGTCCAATTGACTAATCTATTGTTATCATCGTAATCAAAAGCCTCAACAATATTAAAGTCACCTCCCGTTGTTCTGCTTTTCAACTCATTTCTGATGGCATCAAATGAATAGGAAAGCTGTAGAATGCCTGGCTTTATTTGGGAAGAATGATTGATACCAACTAAGAAACCATTGGCATCAAAAGTATTACTCACCTGTGTTACACCTAATTTAGCTTTGGACATCTGTCCTTTTACATTGACTTCATCAAGTTGCCAAAGGATTTTCCCTGAGTTTTTATCTTTGATCTGATAAAGCTCACCATTCCATGTACTGTATACATTTTCTATATTTACTTTGGTAAGAGTACCGGAAGAGTATACCTGTTTTTCATAAGAAATTATTCTTCCTTTATCGTCATAAGTGATGCCTTTCTGGATAAAATACTTACCATTGCTGCTTTCCGAAGAAGATAAAATTCGCCCCTGAGGATCATAAGAAACATTGGACCCAAATGCCTTCCCTTTGGACGTTCCGGATTTGGAAATCAGTTTTCCTTTGTCATCATACGAATAAGAAATAGTTTTATTGGTTGCCTGCCCACCATCAACGGTAGAAATTTCTTTTTTATTAATTAGCTGTCCCAAATTATTATAAGTATACTCCTTGGTACCTTTCGGGCTGGTAAATTTCTTTGGTTGTCCGAATCCTCCATATTCATATTGATACAATCCGTTGGAAGGATCATTAAATTCCGATTTGTTTCCCCATGCATCATACTTAGTAGTCACGATATTTTCGGCATACTGAGCCTTTATCTGTTCTCCTGCAGCATTATAGGAAAATGTAACGGTTCCTCCCTTATCGGCAGTCGTTACGATATTTCCCAAGGCGTCCGCAGTTTTAGTTGTCACCCTACCATATCCGTTCAGTTCTTTCACTGTGGTAGTTAACCCTGAAACGCTGGTCTCCATTTGTTTTCCTGTAAAAGAAGTAGCCTTTATTTTAGACGGGAAAAAAGTATCATCATACTCGATGATATTCCAATCACTAACCCCTTGCCCTTCGAAAAAGGGTTCAGATTCCTTTGATTTTCTTCCTAAAATATCATATTGTGTAGCTTTTAAAACAAAATATCCCTGTCCAAAAGCTTTGGTTGAAGAAGTTATTTCCTGACCTAGCGTATTGGTGTATTTCTTGGAAATATTTCCACTCGGATCATATTGTGTAATAATCAAATTGGTAAAATAATCTTTTTCATACTGATATGTTGTTGTACCCAGTAAATTGGTTTTAGCCTTCACAAGCTTACCCCATGGATCATAGGTATTGATAAGGGTATTATTGAGAGGATCAGTTTGGGTTAAAATTTGCCCCCAATCATTATAAGTAATGTTGGTTTGCAATCCCAGGTTATCAGTCTTTTTAACGACAAACCTACCTTTATTATCATATTCTGCCTGCGTAGTCTGGCTCTGAGAATCTATGCTATTCGTGATAATTCTTTGAATAACATTTCCAAATCCATCATACATATAGGTATCCAGTATATATCCGGAATTATCTCTGTTCCATGTTTTTTGGGTTTTCAGTAAGTTGTTTTCGTATGTATATTCTTCCTTAGCAGATTTGTTATCTCCATAGGCTTGTCCTATATCAGTTTTAGACTTAGGACGACCAATATAATAATCAGCTCCAATGCCAGACGGATTATGGATATACTCAAAAGTAGAAGTCGTGATGCCATAGCCGTTATTAACATTGTAAATGCTTTGCGTAGGAAGGTAATACTCTCCGTAAGTGATATTATTCACACTGGTGATACCTGTTAAAAAATCCTTGGTTTTGATCTCTTTTGGTAGCAGTGCAGTAACAATTTTAGGTTTATCAGCATTAGATATGGAAGTGACAACCTGTCCGTTCAGCAATTTATCGATTTGATATTGTGTAAATTTAAAACTTAATAATTGTGAATTATCCTCCGAGATATCTCCCGGAAAAATCATATTTTCATTATTGGTTCTGATTGACCATTCTTTTAGTGGAACCCCGTCATTTAAAGGATCAATCTCTTTTCCAGTCCATACTTTGGTAGTTTCAAACCCATCAGCATACCAGGAAGAGCGGGCTGTTTGACGGAAGCCTACTATACCTTTCCCCTGTAAGTGAGCAATATATCCTCTATATCTGAAATCCTGCTTTCTGCCTGACATCCTGATTTGGCTTACCCCATACATCTGAGATAATCTATCCATTTCCATATAAGGATAAAATTCCTTTTTTACCGGAGTATATATATTGGGATTGATGACAGGATCAAGTTCTTTATAATCGATATCATACTGAAGGCCTCCCTGGAAGATACCTGAAATATTTTTATCAGCATTGAGATTATAATGTTGGTAACTGATCAGTTTTCTTTCCCCATTATCAACACCTTTCAATAAAAATAATATTTTAGAAGATTTATTGTTTACTCTGAAATCACCAAATAGCGGGCTTACCACTACTTTAGCTCGCTGCGAATAATAAATACGTTTTCTGGTGAAACGCCATTTAAATTCTGTATCAGCAGCATTATAATATGGTTCTGCATAATTATCAATAGACCATGTAGACAGCTGATTATTATTAGCTGCAAATATTATTGTAGAATTGACAAGGTCACTTTTCCCATCATTATCCAAATCAATCAATCCTGGTTGAGAATAGTTGACGAGAGAGGTAGGGTTCTGAGATACCTTTTTGTAATACATCAGCCCCTGAACACTTTCAGATAGAGACAGGCCGGTATTTAAATAGATAGACCATCCTGTCATATAGATATCGTTGGTTGCATTCTCATGCAATGGCAAAAGCATTTCAATATTTCTGTCCCCATTCAGATCTCCAAATTGTAGCCCATCTATCAATCCTTTTACGGTATGCAAATTTTTTAGATTGAGAACATAGGTATTGTTTTGCTTTTTCAGTTCATATTGTCTAACACTATTTAGCGGAGTATTAACGGTTCTGGTAGCTGAAGAGCCATTCTCGTTCATGTACTCTTTGGTAAAAAAGGTGACATCCGTATTTACACCGGTAGGCTCTACAAAAACGACATCCTGAGTTCCATCATTGTCAAAGTCCATAATTCCCCCTTTACTAAGGATATTTTTAGGTGTGGTACCCGGGATAATATGGATTGTATTGTTTTGTATGTCATCATTGTCCACAACTATATATCTGCTCCCTACTGTTTTACATTGCCATCTTCCTTTAGGCGGATCTGGAACAATCACTACATATTTGCACTTACGATCTTCTATTCCCATCACCAATTCAGACATTCCATCGGAGTCGATATCTGCTTCTTTTAAGGTGACAAGGCTTGATCTGTTGCTTCCATACTCATACTCAGGATCCGGATCAGGTGGATATATACCATTACCAAACTCATAGGTATTGCTGGCTATCGTTTTAGAATATTCTAATACAAGAGGGTTATTATAGGTATTTAAAACAGAAGCATCACTTTTTATAGAGTAATATTTTAATTCTATATTTCCCGTAGAGGGAGGATTAGAGCTTGAGTTTGCTTTGGAAATAATAAGCCCTTGTTTCGTTTTAATATAATTGTCTGCTGATTTTATATTAAAAGTGGTGAAACTGCTGCTAGGCCAGAAAGTAGTTGAAGCGCCCAAATAAACAAAAGAAGGGCTGCTGCTGTTGATAGCATCGAAATAAATATAATATCCATCAGGTCTGCCATTCTGAGCAGGCTGCATTACGATAAAATCAACCAATCCATCTCCATTATAATCTCCGGTCGTCACAATATTATTATAATCAGCAAAATTACTTTCACTGCTCGTGGTAGTTAATGGTTTTGCGGTAAAGGTAACCGGATTGGCTGCATCTCCTATACTGTTACCTTCCGTTACGCTTTTTACAAACTGATAGTTAACCCTGTTATTGGGATCACTATTGACCGTTTCCACGGAATAGTTCATAGAATAGCTTTTGAAGGTACTACTTCCTGCGTTAACTCTTACCGTAGTTAATATTTTACTCTGTAAGAATGGCACCCCTTTCACATAAGATGATTCCTGGATATTTCTGGGAGCGTAGTAAAAGTTAATCTGGTTGTAATGGGCTTTCCCCAGTGTTTCATTTCCGCCCCATTGGATGGTGTTAATAGTAGCTGTATTACTAGTTTGAGTATAGTTATAAGTAATATAATTCCCTTTGTTATCTTTCCATTTTACGATATTATATTCTATCGGGGTTCTTGCCTGGCTTGTTCCTGAGGCTATGGCCCCATACCAGGCTTGAGATCCGTCTTCAAAAGTCACTTCCCAATACTCCGGACCCTGCCATGCCTGTCCGGTAATAGCTCCTTTTGATTTTATTCTGGCATTGGAGAATCTTTCCGTTATATATTCAGCATTGTCTTTTCCATACTCACCGGATTTCAGGATTAGTCTTTGACCATTGAAGGTATAATAATCAGAATAATCTAATTGAATTCCTTTAAGTTCTCCATCTTTTTCAATGGTTTTTCCGATTCTGGCTATCGATGTGATCCCGGCTAAGTTCCAGCCATATCCTGCGATCCCGTTTCCGGAACCACTTGTATACACCAGATTAATTTGTGGAGCTACGCTTTTTACTCCCGGAGGTAAAGCAACTGGTACGGTAAATTGTAGTTGTCCGGATACATTGACGTCAATATTCCCTTTCGTATCATGAAAACTCTGCCCTTGTGGAGCAGTGGTACCACCTGGATTATTAGCGCCGGCATTTGAATCTGCTGGCCCACCACCCGGGTTGTCAGTCGATGGCCCGATCTTAGCAATAAATGGATTAGAGCTGCTTGATTTAGCAGAAAAACCTTGTGCAAATATTATACTCTGCGGATCCTGAACTGTTCGGGATGTAGTTTCTGCCTGATAAAGTATGGTTTGCGAAAATCCCGCCACAGAACATAAGGATAGTATAAAAGATGAAATAAATTTCATATATTATTAGGTATTTGTGTTAGTGATAATTAATGAATGATAGGTCATAAAGTTGAATGCAGAGAAAAAAGTAATTTTAATTCTTTCAATGCTTCAATTTTTAAATTTATTATCCTATGCCCTATCTTTTGGTTACATTTCTACCAAAGACTCTTCCGTCTTTTAACGTAAAGCGTAGGATGTAAACACCCCAGTCATAGCCTGTCATATTGATTTTCACCTGACGATTTAATCCTGGTATATTCTGCTGCTGGAATTTCCAATGAACAGTACTATGTTGATAAAGCGAGACAGATTCAATCAGATTATCAACTTCTTCCGTCCAGTCAATGGTCAAATAGTCATTTACCGGAACAGGGTAAAGCCTGACCTGTTTCCAGAAGGCTTTTTCATCAATGGTTGAAGGTTGTTTGGTAACGGGTTCCGTTTTTTGCGGCTCCTGTAATTTGATTTCTTTTAGGGCGCTTTCTGTTGCCTTTTTTCCAGCAACATTTGTTCCTCTGTATCGTTGGTTTCCGGCTTCATCATATTTGAAGTAAACTTCAGTTTGTGAATAGCCAAAAAAACCTATCAATAGAGATAACATTGAGAGTAATTTTTTTTGCATACATGGTTATTTTTGAGTGGGAAAAAGCTTTGAATTTATAGCTACAGATCTCAATATTTTTTATTAAGATATAAGCATTTTGCTTTCTTCCACCAGTTTTTTTTATTTTGAAGTACAAGCATCAGACACATCGTTAATCGGGTGTAAGTTATACTTCTAATTTCAAAGATAATAAAAAAACTATTGCAAATTACAGATCTATTTACCTTATTAATAAACATTAAAAAAACATATCCGAGGGAGAACGTACAATACATTACCACTAAAAATAAGGCCATTTTTTAAACAAGAAAACTATTATTTAGTAAATAAAAATCTAATTATCATCAGAAAAAATAGTGTTTATGAATTAAATCATTTATAGAAACAAAAAACTTTGCCCGAACAGACAAAGTTTGTATGTAAAAAAAATCATTTAGTCATTGTAATGAGTCCTTTATTTTTTAAGTGATCAATCTTATTACTGATGAAAATTACTTGTATGGCTTTCCTTTACAATACCAATCATGTCTTATAACGGTATCCTTTTTATGAATGGTAAAATGGTAAGTTCCAGATTTCCATTTCTCTTCATTATTGTATCTCCAACTTCAACTTCGTTATGATCTACAATCCAGTTATTATGTACCATAATATTAGACTTTTCATGGGTTATGGGATCATAACCTGTAATTTTTATCCATAAGTTATCTATATTTGATTCTCCCACAATCAAATTGTATTCATCAGGATAATAAGCTTTTTTCACATCATTACAATCAGGTTCTCCACATGAAGAAACTAAAATTAAAAAACTAAAAAAAATAAATATTTTCATAATCTAACTTAATTGAGGCCTATGACCAATATTTGCAATATTTCTTTTAAACCAATTTCTTTCTGATTTTTTTAAGATAGAAATAGACTCTGTAAAAGTATAATTACTCCCCCCAGAAAGCATTTCAAAGGATTGTACAAATTTCAGATTTTCATGGAAATAAACAATAAGATTTTTTTACAATAAACAACGACTCGGAAATTAAAATAATTATGAGGCATTAGTGATTACAGAAAATACTTTTCAATACTGTCTGTTTCTATAAAAACAAAAAACTTTGCCCTAATGGACAAAGTTTGTATGATAATTTATCATTTTTATCATTAAGAAATGAAGGTTACTAAAAGGTAAGTGATTGCCGCCACAATAGCTGAAATCGGAATTGTGAGTACCCATGCCCAAAGCAGGCTTACTGTAATTCCCCATCTTACCGCTGATACCCTCTTCGTCAATCCAACCCCGATGATAGAACCTGTAATTGTATGTGTTGTAGATACAGGAATACCGAAGTGGTCTGTGATGAATAATGTGATTGCTCCTGCAGTTTCGGCACTTACTCCTTCTAAAGAAGTTACTTTTGTAATCTTAGTACCCATTGTTTTGATGATCTTCCAACCGCCACTCATAGTACCTAGAGCAATTGCGATAAATGATACTAAAGGAACCCAAATATAATGTTGTGCGAAATAATCAAAACGCCCTGCTGAAGGGATATTCAAATATTGTGCATCCTGAAGCATATTAACGTGATAATAAATTACCGCCGCTCCAATGATCCCCATTACTTTCTGAGCATCATTCAAACCATGTCCTAAGCTAAATAGTGCTGAGGAAACCAACTGCAATCTTTTGAAAGATTTATCTGCTTTGTGCGGGTTTGATTTTTTATAAAGGTGTACAATAATTAGTGTAATAATGATTGAAATAACCATCCCTATAATTGGTGCCATAAAAATGAACAGGAAGATAGGAATAACTTTATCAAATTTTACTACTCCCTGATGGGTTACCTGATTGAAAGCTTCTTTAATAGTGTCCCACATCCCAAGCTCCGGCTGTGCGGCAGCCACGTCATGATAATCCATCATGAAAGCATGCATAAGAGCAGCCCCTAAGAAACCTCCAATCAGCGTATGTGATGAAGACGAAGGGATCCCAAACCACCAGGTCAGAAGATTCCAGGCAATTGCAGCTATAAGACCGGAAAATATAACTTCAAGAGTAATAAAATTCTCATTAACTGTTTTGGCAATTGTATTACCAATTTTAAATTCTCCAATAATATAAGCAGCAATGAAGAAAGCTGCGAAATTCCAAAGTGCTGCCCATAGTACAGCCTGGAATGGAGTTAAAACTTTTGTAGAAACGATAGTCGCAATTGAGTTGGCAGCATCATGGAAACCATTGATATAATCGAAAATAAGTGCCAACGCAATAATAACTACAAGTAAAATCGGAAATTCCATTTTTTGCTATGTATTAGGCGTATTTAATCATGATGTTCTCAATCGTGTTGGCAACATCTTCTGCTTTATCAGTTACAATTTCAAGATAGTTTAATACAGAGGAAACTTTGATGATATTGATGGCATCATTAGTTTCAAATAATTCTACCATTGAGTTGGAAAGCAAGTCATCTGCAATATTTTCAATAGAGTTTACTTTGATACAAGCTTCTTTTACCTGCTCCATATTTTTGAACCCTTTTAGGTTTTTCATTGCATTCTGAATTTCAAGACATGCTTTGTGGATCAGTAAAGAGAAGTCTGAATAGGCCTTCATCTCCGGAGATTTGTATAAGAAAATATATTTTGTAGAAGCGTAGATATAATCAGCGATATCATCCAAACCTGTTGCTAAAGTGTGAATATCTTCACGGTCAAAAGGTGTAATGAAGTTTTTTCCTAGCTCTATGAAAATTTCATGTGTAAGTTCATCATTTTTATGTTCAAAGTCGCTCATTTTCTTCAGCATAGAATCATCATTAAGATCGAAATCTTTAATTCCTGCGTTGAATTCTTCAGACATTGCAACTAGATTTTCAGTTACTTTTTCAAAAAGTACAAAGAAGATTTTATCTTTTGGTTGAAAAGCGTGGAAAATATTACCAATTCCCATTTTTTAGTATTTATAATTCGTGTGCAAATTTCCTAAAAAAGGATTGCACGTGAAACTATATAACATTAAGTTTTGTTAACATTCGCTTACCTCCTGATTATCAAATAAAAAAACCGACATTACTGCCGGTTTTATATGGTATTAACAAGGGGTTAGTTTGCCACTTCAGCCCTCATATCTTTTCCTTTGAATTTCATTGACTGAATATTGCTAAGGACATTGTCTTTAAATGATTTTTCAACTTCGAAGAAAGAGAATTTCTCTAAGATTTCAATATCGCCGATTTCAGCTCTTTTCTTGCTTTTTCCGTCACCGGTAGCTTTATTGATAATATCTAAAACGTCAAGCTTTTTCAAATGGTCTTTTTTACCAAGGTTAAAGAAGAATCTTACCATGTTTTCATCTCTTCTTCTTGGTTTCCCACCACGATCTCTATCTCTTCCGCGATCTCCTCTGTCACGATCTCTACCTCTGTCACGGTCTCTATCACGTCCACGATCTCTTCTTGAATAATCATCATCTCTACTGCTCAATTTCTGCTCAGCAAGATCATGTTTATCTTTGTAATATAAAGCAAGGTCTTTCAATTGGAACTGCAACAACTGGTGTACAAGTTCTTCTTTTGTGAATTTACTTAAATCAGGAATCAAGCTATCATCAAATTCGAAAAGATCTTCGTGCTCTGTGAATAGTTTTTCAAAAACACCTCCTACCTGAGCTTTGATAATATCTTCACCTGTCGGAATGAATCTCTCGTTGATCTCAATTTTAGTTGCAGATTTAATTTGTTTTAGTTTTCTGCTTTCCTCAGGCTTGATTAAAGCCATTGAAATACCGTCTTTTCCTGCTCTACCTGTTCTGCCACTTCTGTGAACAAATACTTCAGGATCATCAGGTAAAGAGAAATGAATAACGTGAGTAAGAGAGTTTACATCCAATCCTCTTGCTGCAACGTCTGTCGCTACAAGGATATCAATGTTTTTCAATCTGAATTTCTTCATTACCGTATCTCTTTGCGCCTGAGAAAGGTCTCCGTGAAGAGCATCAGCTGCATACCCATTCTGCATCAGGAAATCTGCAACTTCCTGAGTTTCCATTCTCGTTCTACAGAAGATAATAGAATACTGATTAGGATTTGCATCGATTAATCTCTTCAACGCCTCTTTTTTCTGGCGGTACCCTACCACATAATATTCGTGAGTAATGTTCTTTTTCACTTCGTTGATAGAACCTACTGAAATACGGTGTGGTTTAGTAAGATAGTTTTTGGAAATTCTTTCCACCTCTTTATTCATCGTAGCCGAGAATAAGAAAGTTTGTTTTGTTTCCGGTGTTTCGCTCAAAATGGTTTCCAATTCATCTTTGAATCCCATAGAAAGCATTTCATCAGCTTCGTCTAATACTAACCAATGAATAGCAGAAAAGTCAAGTGCTTTTCTGTTGATAAGATCAATTACTCTACCAGGCGTCCCCACAATAATCTGTGGTTTGTCCTTTAAAGATCTCATTTGCTCTACAATACTACTTCCACCATAAACCGCAGTAGTTTTGATGTCTTTCATATACTTAGAGTAATTCTTTATGTCCTTCGAAATCTGAAGACATAATTCCCGTGTCGGACAAAGCACCAATAGTTGGATTTTGCGACTCGTATCGTCAATCATATCCAAAATCGGAAGCGAAAACGCTGCTGTTTTGCCTGTCCCTGTCTGCGCAAGTGCGATCAAATCGCGAATATCTGAAAGAATAAAAGGGATAGTCTGTTTTTGGATTTCTGTTGGGCTTTCGTAGCCCAGTTCGCCAATTGCCTTAAGGATATCAGGACTTAAATTGGTTTCCGTAAATAAATTCATTAACTATTTTAAAATTTTTGCAAAGATACAATAAATTTTTGACTTGTTTTTGAACAAAGTTTTAAATATGCAAACTTAAATTCAGAATCCTTTAATATATTTTTAATTTTTGGAAAATTAAATCTAAAAAAACAAGCATTGGGTTAAAAAGTTGTTAACCATTGTTTTTTTTTATTAAATTGGATTGATTTTTTCTGTGTTATTTATGAATTTTCAAAAATAAAACCATGGAATGCAAATTTTTATTTTTGATATTCTTATGTATAGCCTTGGAAATATTTCCCCCAACACCCAATTTTTTTGGATATTATCCTCCATTGAAAACTCCCTATTGAAGCATTGAGATATGAATAGTTTTTGTAAATTTGAGTTATGGGATCTGAGGCTCAGGTTGCGAGCTTCGGGGTTCAGAAGCCGTTTTGAATGCCACTTAACAACAATAAAAAAACACCTTACACAATATGTCTGCAAGCATTTCTTCCAAAACATTTGATTTTTTAACCAAATTAAATAAAAACAATAACCGCGAATGGTTTAATGAAAATAAAAACCTGTATACTGAATCTCAGCAAAACATTGTTTCATTTCTTGATGAACTGATTAAAGAGATGTCTGGTTTTGATGAAGAACTTGCTAAGATTGACAGTAAAAAAGCCTTGTTCAGAATTTACAGAGACACCAGATTTTCAAAAGATAAAGCTCCGTATAAAACTAATTTCGGAGCTTCTCTGGGAATGGGAAAAGGCAGTCAGAAAGGAGGCTACTATCTTCATATGGAGCCGGGTAAATCTTTTCTGGCCGGAGGAATTTATATGCCTGAATCTTCTGTCTTGAAAGAAGTTCGTAAAGAAATTTCCATGTACGGAAATGACTTCGTTAAAATTTTAAACCAAAAAGACTTCAAAAAGCACTTCCCTGAACTTGATCAGAATGACAAACTTAAAAAGATTCCGCAAGGCTTTGAGAAGGAAGATCCGATGGCAGAATATCTGAAGCTAAAAAATTTCATCGTTTTGTATCACCTGAAGGATGAAGAAGTGTTGGATAAAAGCGCTGTAAGCAATATGTCAAAAATATTCAAGCTGATGAAACCGTTTAATGATTTTCTGAATACTCCTTTTCTATAATTTTTTAAATTATTACTGCCGATTTTCGGAAGTAATAACTAGACGCAAAAATTTGTGATTAATTGTCTTCCCATGACTCTATAAAATAGTAATTTAGAGGGTGAAATTTCTTTATCCTCAACCTCTCAATCTGTTAAAACTCATTTTTATGAGAAATACCTGTTAAAGATTAAACATTGATTTTCAATCTATTATATTTAACATTTTTTAAGATAAGTTTTACATTTTTGTTTATCTTTGCTGTTCGTCAAACAGTCAAGGATGTCTTTATACCAAAAAATTGCAGAAAACCTACAATATATAAGCCCGAATTTTTATAAAAAAAGATATTTTAAAAACTTAAATAATCTTAATAAGGATAATTTCTCGGTACGCAATGTAGAACCGGAACTGGTATGGATCAAAGAATACCTTCCAAAAAATGCTGTAATACTGGACATTGGTGCGAATGTAGGAACTTTTCTTTATCAATTGGAAAACAAGCTGGATCATGAGCATATATATGCATTTGAGCCTAATAAAAAGCTAAACCTACGCCTGAAAAGATTATTTCCGGGCATGAGAATACTTCCTTTGGCCCTGTCTGACGAAAATATGATGGCGGAATTCAAAGTTCCGGTAATCAATGGAAAAACAATTGCATCACGAGGAACATTAAATACTGCTTACCGGGAAAAAGGGGAAGAAAAAAGCTATACCGAACAGGTAAAAGTAATTAAACTGGATGACTGGGCAGCTTTAGAACATTTCACCAGATTGGATTTCATTAAAATTGATGTGGAAGGAAATGAAATTAAAACGCTTTCCGGAGCCAAAGAAACCATCAAGCAATTCCTGCCTACCTTAATGGTCGAAATGGAACAAAGACACCACCAAACACCTATATGGAACGAGATCTCCGAAGTAAAAAGCTGGGGTTATGAAGCTAAATATCTCAACAGAGATAGCTTTACCCTGGAAGCTCTTACCGAGGAAATTATTTCACAAAATACAAACGACGAAAAAAATAAAACTCAGTACATCAACAATATTATTTTTATACCTAGAAACCCTTAAAATAACTTTATGAGTGTAGTAGCGAGACAAGGCTTCAAATATTCCATTATCGGCTATATTGGTTTTTTGCTGGGCACAGTTTCCGCAATATTCATCTTCCCGAATGATTTTGAATTTTATGGAAAACTTCGCTATATCCTTCCTACTGCTGAAATGCTGGTTCCTTTTGTCGTATTGGGAATTTCTTATTCTAACGTAAAATTTTTTCACACTGTAGAAAGGGATGGTAAGAAACAGAATATGCTGTCATTGTCATTGTTAACTGTTTTTATCAACTTTCTCATCTTTACGGTTGTTTTTTTTGTGCTCCCTTATTTTTATCCGAAATTCAGGTATTCAGAGGCATGGAAGATGAAAGAAATGATTCTTCCATTGATATTAATCCTTTCATTTTGTGCTATTTTCAACAAATACACTTCCAACTATAAAAGAATTGTAGTCTCGAATATTTTTGATAATCTGTTTCCGAAAATAGCCAACCTTGGAGCATTTTGTCTCTTTTACTATTTTGCTTTATCACAAAAAATCTCATTCGCATTCTTCTTCGGAATATTTACGATAATGCTTTTCGGATATATTTATTATACCAATAAGCTTGAAAAGATCCAGCTTGATTTCAACACGGATTATTTCAAAAAAAATAATTTCTGGAAGGAGTTTTTCAACTATAGTTTTTTCGGATTCTTAGGAACATTCGGGAATTACCTCGCCATCAACAGCTTTATGATTGGAGAATTCATGGGTATGGAAGAGGTGGGCATCTACTCTGTATTGTATGCCTTGATTTCACTGATCTCTATTCCTCAGTTGGGATTGTTTAATATTTCTGCTCCTATCATCAACAAAACGCTTGCTGACGGGGATATGGTGGAACTGGACAGATTTCACAAAAAAACATCTTTATCCCTATATTTTCTTGGTGCTGTTTTATTCTCATGCATTATGGTAGGGTTTCCTTATCTGACCCAGTTTATGCCCAAAAACGGCACTATGCTGAGAGAGTACGAACCTGTAGTGTGGATCTGGGGTTCTGCTGTCCTGATTGATCTGGCAACCGGATTTAACGGGAATATTATATCCCTTTCAAAATACTACCGTTTCAATATTCTGGTGATGCTTTTACTGGCAGGATTAACCATTGGTCTGAACTATTATTTCATCAAGAATACCCAATTGAAACTTATTGGAATTGCTTTATCTACAGCAATTTCGTTATCCATTTACAATATTATCAAAATCACTTTCAATTATATCGTCTTTAAAGTTTCTCCTTTGAGTATTGAGATGATCTTTGTTTCTATTATCTGCACTTTAGCGATCACTGTTGCGATCGTATTACCAAATTTTGATAACAATCTGATCAATCTGGTTTACAAACCTTCGGTAGTTTTGATACTGATTTACATCGGAAATTACTTTACAAAGATATTCCCTCTGGAAGATTATCTTAATGTGAGATTTATTAAAAGTATTTTTAAATTTAAATAACAAAAAGCATTACATTCGTAAAAATTATATACAACTATCTCAGAGCTAATTGTATATGTGAAACGTGAATGATATGGCTTATAAAAATCAACATGACACAGGCCTTAACAAGCATCCTAAACAGGAATTTCAGGTAGAACGTTTAGCATTTTTCAGTGATGCTATTTTTGCTATTGCCATTACGCTTCTGATCATAGAATTTAAAATTCCTCATGTGACCAAAGAAAGTACCTTTGACACTGCCTGGGAACAGTTGATTGATCTGAAATATAATCTTTTTGCTCTTTTATTAAGTTTTTTCCTGATTACAACTTACTGGATGCGGCATCATTTTCTGTTTAAACACATTCATAATTACAACAGGCAAATAGTAACAGCCAATATGATTATGATGTTACCAATAATCTTTTTTCCTTTTACTACGGCTTTTTTTGCTGAAAGTGTAGATAATAAAAACGTTGTCATACTGGCGTTCAGATTTTTTTTATTCAATCATATTCTCGCCGGACTTACCATCTATATCCTTTATTGGCTGGCAATAGTAAAACACAAAGAATATTCTTTTGAAATGAATATCCAGGAAAGGAACAAATTCAAGTATGACCTCTTATTTACAACGATTACTTTTTCTGTTATATTTCTGGTTACTTTTATAACAGATAATGTTCAGGCAATTTTATGGGTATTTCTTGTTTGTGGAATATCAAAAAAAGCATTTGATACCATTGCAAAAAGAAGAGTTGTAAAAACGTTGTAATGATTATTTAATGATACTGTTCAATGCTTTTTCTAAAGTTTGCAAAACTTTATTTTTACTGTAATCTTTATGAAAATCAAAGTCTGTATTTTTAAGCTTTTTAAACTGTTCAAATACCTCTTCTTTTTCAGGAATAATAAAGTTCAGTTTTGAAGGATAATTTGCAGGAAAAACAGCCCACTTACCATAGATGATAGCATCTCCTAAATTTCCTGTCATTTTCGTTAAACCATAAGTTTCCTTTACATTAAAAAAAGCTGTTTTCTGCTGAATAGGACACCAGAGAACATCTGCTTTCTGCATCCATTTTTCAAAATCTTCAGCAGAAACTCTTTCGGAAAAATAAGTGATATGAATGTTTTCCGGTAGTTTTTCAGATAAATGCTTCAATTGTCTTAATTCATGATCTTTTGCTTTTCCCAGAAATACAAATTCGCAATCCTGAGTTTCTTTTAGCGCCCGAATTGTTTTAAAAATATAATTATAATCTCTTCTCTTCTGTGAAACACCACCCGGAATGACAATGGTCAATATCTTATTTGGAACCTTTTCATCCTGTTTTGTATAAAATAAAGGCAGAAACTGATATCTTCCTGAGACCAAAGCTTCATCCAGAACCAAAAGAGCGGCAGCTGTCTGGTATACTCCGGAAGAATGGAATAACCCTTCTTTCAACCATAACTTCAGCCTGTAAACAATATCTTCTTTAAAAACACTCTTCATCAGATCCCATTTCGAGGCCTTTGCAAAATTAAGATTATGAGTAACAATCGCAGTATTGTATTTTTTTGTAATGGCTAAAAAAACATTAAAAAAGCGATGAACAGTCCCTATAATAATCAGATCATAATTCTGATCTTTCAACTGGTCCAGAATCATTGAGCTGTCTGACAAGATTACTGACTTATCATTGGAGCGAACCTGATCTTTAATCTTTTTTGAAAAATAGTAGTCTACCTTAAAGTCATGAGAGTCTTCCATAATATCCATGAAGGCTTGTGCTATTTCAGCATGAGTGTCTATTTCTATGTAGGCAATTTTTTTCACTGATTATCGGACGTTAAGTTTTGGCTAAAGCCAGTTTTTTTTATTAAACAGATTAAAATCTGTCTCTATTGATGAATATTAACAACGTAAAAACAATCTATTCTTCTACATCTTCAGCCATTTCTTCTTCAACATTCTCCAACGCTGGTCATTTATTACCTTTTGTTCTTCTTTTGTAACCATCAGTTCTAATTTCTTTGATCTGCAGTGTTCATAAGATTTTATAATATCGAAGAAAAATGAAACAGATTTGCTTTTCATAGCTTCTTTTGAAGAGGCAATATAGGCAAGGAATCGGTTTAAGCCCAAGAAATAAAAATACCTTCCGTAATAATCAGCCGCCCTAATGGTATAATCAGTTCCTTTCACCTTAATGAGTTTTACATGGAGTTCTGGTATAACGACTTCTTTCCAACCCAAATTCTCCAGAAGAATAGCATCTATATTATCCCATCCCAATGTTTCTCTTAAGCCGCCCATCTGTACAAAACAGTCTTTACGGTACGCTTTCATCGGACCTCTGACGTGGTGCTTATTGGAATTACCTTCATACATCCAGCTTCCTTCTTTTTCTATATACAATAATCCTCCTACAAGTCCATAGGTCGGATTATTGACGAAAGCATCAGCCACAGTCTGAAGGTAGTTTTCCGGAAGGATGATATCAGCATCAAACTTACAAATGATATCAAATTCATCCAAAGCCTGAGTTTGCAATCCTTTTTTAAAAGCATGAACGACCTTAGATCCGGGTTGATGTCCGGATTTTTGAAGATTAATAGTTGTGAAACGAAAATCACGCTCTGTATAGTTTCTGATAACCTCAGGGGTTTTATCTACAGAACCATCATTAACAACTACCACTTTAAAATCTTTGTGGTTCTGTTGCAGTAAAGAGTCCAGAGTGAAAGAGAGGTTCTGTTCTTCGTTATGGGCAGGAATTATAATTAAAAACCTCACGAATTATGGTATAAATGATGGATGATAAGTGGTACATGATAATCTCATATCATGAACCACTTATTATTTTAAATTATTTGTTATGTGGTTTCAGCATGTTTTTCGGATCAAGAATTTCATCCAGCTTTTCCTGGGAAAGTACTCCTTTTTCCAAAACAAGATTGTAAACACTCTTCCCTGTCTCTAAGGCCTCTTTAGCAATCTCTGTAGATTTTTTGTACCCAATATAAGGGTTAAGGGCTGTTACAATACCAATGCTATGTTTTACCATATTGAGGCAAACTTCTTTGTTGGCAGTAATTCCTACCACACATTTATCACGAAGGGTATCCAGTGCATTGCAAAGGAAGTTGATATTTTCCATGATGGCATGAGAAAGTACCGGCTCCATTACGTTAAGTTGTAATTGTCCTGCTTCTGCAGCAAAAGTTACGGTAAGATCATTTCCAATTACTTTAAAACAAACCTGATTAACCACTTCCGGGATTACAGGGTTTACTTTTCCCGGCATAATAGAAGATCCCGGCTGCATTGGAGGAAGGTTAATTTCAAAAAGGCCTGCTCTTGGTCCTGATGAAAGCAATCTCAGATCATTGCAGATTTTCGATAATTTTACTGCAAGACGCTTCGTTGCGGAAGAGTAAATCACATAAGATCCTGTATCAGGGGTAGCTTCTACCAAATCCGGGGCAGAAATAATCGGGAAGCCTGTAATCTGAGCTAAATTCTTAGCACAAAGTGTTGCGTAACCTACAGGAGCATTTAATCCCGTTCCGATAGCAGTGGCCCCCATATTCACTTCTACAAAAAGACTTGCATTATTATTTAATTTAGAAATATCTTCCTCTAAAGTAGCTGCATATGCTTCAAACTCCTGTCCTAATGTCATAGGCACAGCATCCTGAAGTTGGGTACGTCCCATTTTTATAACATCCTGAAATTCTACTCCCTTAGCACGGAAAGCTCCTACAATACTCTCAAGTCTTTCTGCTAAACCAATATTCATCTGCAATAACCCCATCTTGATCGCAGTAGGATACGCATCGTTGGTTGACTGTGAAAGATTGATATGATCATTAGGTGAACAGAATTCATATTCTCCCTTATTTTTCCCAAGCTTTTCCAGTACAACATTCGCAATTACTTCATTCGCATTCATATTGATTGAAGTCCCTGCTCCACCCTGGATCATATCTACCGGAAACTGGTCATGATATTTTCCGCCGATGATATCGTCACAAGCTTCTGCTATTTTAAAATAAAGGTTCTCATCGAGAAGCCCTAATTCATAGTTAGTTTTTGCGGCTGCCTTTTTTACAAAAGCCAATCCTTTGATAAAATCCGGATATGAAGACAAGAGCTGTCCCGAAATTTTGAAGTTGTTGATAGCTCTTTGTGTCTGCACGCCATAATAAGCATCTATAGGAACGTTCAGCTCCCCCAATAGATCACTTTCTTTTCTGAAATTTTCCATTACAGATATTTTACTGTTTTTGATGGCATAAAGTTAGCAAAAACGCATCTAACGATGCGTTTTAATTTAATTTATTTTACCGGATATTTTTGATTTAAGGATTGTAGTATTGCCCATGTTTCAGCATCCATAATTCCGTCATAATTCTGCGGACGATAATGATATTGGAAAGCTTCAATAGTCTTTTTGGTTGCATCATCCCATTTTCCGCTAGGTTCTACTCCATATCCGAATTTCTGCAGTCCTGTCTGGATAAGGAAGATAAAAGAAGCATCATTGTATCTGAGAGGAAACTCTGTCTGTGCAAGATCGAAATAATTTTGCTTTGCCGTTTCATCATACCACATTCCCAGTTGATACTGGTCATATAATTTTTTCCATGGGAACATTGGTCCCGGATCTTGTTTTCTTGTAGGGGCAATATCGGCGTGTGCAAGAACATTGGTTGCGGGAATCTGATATCTTGTAACAATATCCTTTGCCAAAGCAGCCACTTTTCTTATCTGCTCATCACTGAAAGATGCAAATATTCTTTTACCACTGGCATCTGTAGAATAGCCTGCATTCACAATTTCAATTCCAATAGAGGTATCGTTAAGGTTTTTGTCATTTCTCCATGAGCTTACTCCTGCATGATAAGAACGTTTGTTTTCATCTACAAGCTGATAAATTTCGTTATCACCGGTATTATTTACCAGATAGTGGGCACTGACCGCCTGCTGGGTAAGAACCATGATCGACTTATCATCCGGAAGCGCTGTATAATGCAATATTAAATAACGCTGTCTGAAATTTTGTGCAATAGCAGGAAAATATGTTTTCACTACTTTATAGCCTATAGGTTTTGCAGATACAATAGAACCATAGCTCGCCGTATTATCATTCTTTGTTGGGTCTGCTATATTAGTAGTAAAAAAGTCTACTCCATGATCCGATACAACTTTTGGTTTCGGAACTTCCGGAGTTTGTGTTTTAACTACCGGTTTTCCCTGTACCACGGGAGTTTTCGGTTTGTATGTATTTTTTTTTACATTTTGCTGGGAAGTACATGAAAAAACGAATGTGCTTAATCCGATGATATATAATGTTTTACGCATCAGTTTGGTTTTTGAATGATTTATTACCTCAAAAATACACAAATTTTTCTTGAATTTTATTTGGTAAATAAAGAAATCTATTCTATATTTGCACTCGCAATAACGGAATAACGATCATTAAAAAATAAACAAAAAGGAGGGTTGCCAGAGTGGTTAATGGAGCAGTTTGCTAAACTGTCGACGCGAAAGTGTCGCAAGGGTTCGAATCCCTTACCCTCCGCTCATTTATATATTCGGGGCGTAGCGTAGTCCGGTCATCGCGCCTGGTTTGGGACCAGGAGGTCGCAGGTTCGAATCCTGCCGCCCCGACTTTTTTAATGCGCTTATCATAAAGCGAGAATCAACTTCTAAGGGTGCGTAGCTCAGCTGGATAGAGCATCTGCCTTCTAAGCAGACGGTCAAAGGTTCGAATCCTTTCGCGCTCACAAAAAACCTCATCATTTTTATGGTGAGGTTTTTTGTTTTATTACCACATTTTTAATTTTAAAACTTAATCAGTAAGGATAAAGCATCCCGATTTTTAATCGGTACGGTCAAAGGTTCGAATCCTTTCGCGATCACAAAAACCTCATCATTTTTTATGGTGTTTTTTTGTTTATCTTAACAACATGTGTTATTGTTACATTCTCTACTCTATTTCTTTGGATCAATATTATGTTGGCCATTGCTGTGAAGAATTACAGGAAAGGCTTAGAAAGCACCTTTCAGAGCATAAAGGCTTTACTTCAAAAACTAAAGACTGGATTATTGTTTATACAGAAGAATTCACTTCTAAAAAGGAAGCATACAAGAGAGAACGACAAATCAAAGCGTGGAAAAGCAAAATTAGAATCCAGAAACTTATCAATTTCAGGGATCTGATAGAGCATCCCGATTTTTAATCGGGACGGTCAAAGGTTCGAATCCTTTCGCGCTCACAAAAAACCTCATCATTTTTATGGTGAGGTTTTTTGTTTATCTTAACAACATGTGTTATTGTTATATTCTCTACTCCATTTCTTTGGATCAATATTATGTCAGGCCAGGAAAGACTTAGAAAGCAGCTTTCAGAGCATAAAGGCTTTACTTCAAAAACTAAAGACCTACAAATCAAAGTGTGGAAAAGCAAAATTAAATCTCAGTTTAAGATACTTTGTAAATCTGCAAAATAGAGTGATAAACGATAGTGCAGGAATGTATCAATACACAATAAACCAAAGAACAATCCTGTAAACCCTAACGATAATCCTCTGTAATAATCAGCTGTGAAAATGAAATAGAAAATCAGTGAAACAACAATGAATACAGCCCATACGCTCCTAAATATAGTGTATGACCTTTTTTCACTCTCTACTTTTTATATTCTGCCGCAATTGCTTTTTGAGCATTTTTTTTAAACTTTTGATTTATTTCTTCTGCATATCTGATTCTATTCATTATAAGGTATGTACCGTAACTGGTATTCAATAGCAATAACAATGAAATGGGTATCAGCATACCACGTAAGAGCGTATTTTCACTCCTTACAACCAGAATAATTACCAGTAAGAGCAAAACTGAAATTGAAAGCATCCATTTTCCTTGTTCGGCATCTCCGTTTGCCCAGATTTTTAGTTGAACAAATTCCATTATTTTAGGGTTTAGAATATTGCACTTCTGTGGTCGTTTCACCAAATTTTTGTTTGAAAGAATAATAGAAATGGGAAAGATTTTCAAAACCGAGATCTAAATAAAAATCTGCCGGTTTCTTTCGTTTGTATTTGATTAAGTAATACGCTTCTTCCAGGCGTCTTTCCTTAAGCCACTGCTGCGGCGGGGAGTTAAAAACTCTGGCAAAATCACGTTTGAATCCTGAAACGCTACGCCCTGTTAGTTTAGCAAATGATTCTACGCTGGTATTGAACATAAAATTATTGTTCATGAATTCCTCAAGATCAATAAGATGTGGTTTTGCAAAATCAAACAAAACATATTTAAGGTCAGGATTGTTATCCAGCAGAATTTCAATGGCTTCCCTTATCTTTAGCTCTGCCAGCCTGGGTGTTGCCTCTTTGGTTTTGTTGATATAGGGAGCCAACGAAATAAAATAGCTGTGTAAGAACTCATTGGGCTCAAAAAAAAGTTTTTGCTTTCCCTGGTACCCTTCCTTGATCTTAATTTTATTTTCAAAAGCATAACGCTGGAGCGTCTTACTATCCAATGTAATAGCAATAAACTTATAGTTACCGGATTTTGAAGGATATTTTATCGTTCGGATCAACTGGTTTCGCTTTACCAGCACTACTGTATTTTCCTTAATAATTGTAGTATCATTATCGTGAAAAGCCTGAGTCTCGCCAGCCAGCTGAAATCCTAAAAAATGATCGGGATAATATTCTTCGGTTCCTCTTTGCATTTCAAAAATGCAAGAGTACACCAGCTTATCAAATATTATTTCATATATCGGTTCCATATGAATTTTAAAAAGTTAACTATTGTATTTGCCGATCCCTGCTGTTGCAATTTCTTTGTCCTGTTCTGCTGTTCCGCCAGAGCAACCAATAGCACCAATAATATGACCATCCTTATTCTTTAGAACTACACCTCCCGGAATGGTAAGGAGCCCGCCATTGGAATTGATCATCCCGAAGGCATGCATGTCGGCACCGGAAATAATAGATCCCATAATATCACTGTCAACTCCAAACATAGCTGCAGTTCTGGCTTTTTTCAGAGCAAAATCTATGACCCCATATAAACTATCCAGTCTTGCAAAAGTTACTAAATGTCCACCAGTATCGACTATGGCAATACTCACTGCTATTCCTAAAGATTTAGCTTGTTCTATTGATGCATTCAAGGCTTGAGTTGCCTCATTATAGGTAATATTCATTGTATTTATTTTTTAAACTTTTAAATAGAGAAGCATGGACCATTATGAGCCCATGCTTTTCAAAAACTAATTAACTTTTTGCAGTCCAGGCTTCCGCCTGTAATTGTTTTACAAAATCTTCTGTTTCCTTAGGATGTACATTTCTGAAATTGGAGTTATCATCCAAAGCCACATTTACAATACATTCAGCCATGGACTGTGGGTCTAACTGATGTTCTAAAGATTCTGCTGCTCCATCAAATGCAGAGGGTGGGGTAAAATTAGTTTCAGGGTTATACCATCTGAAGATTGAATCCACACCACGATCATTAAATCCTGTACCGAAAACTCCCGGATTACAGGTTGCAATCTTGATATTGAAATCTGCAAGTTCTGTTCTCAGACCTTCAGCGATAGCACCCATTGCATGCTTTGATGAACAATAAGCTGCAACATATGGAACAGTCCATAATTCTCCCATTGAAGTTGTAAATACAATCTTTGCGGCTTTCTTCTGCTCTACCCATTTCTTAATAAAGCCCTGAGCCAGTTCCAGACCTCCAAAAACGTTCACATCAAACATAGAGCGAATAAGCTCCAAAGGTTGTTCAGCAATTGGTCCTCCTTCCATAATTCCTGCATTACTGATAAGAATATCAACATCGTACTTGTCTACCACATATTTGATATCGCGGGAATTGGAGACATCCAATTTGTCAGCGATCAATTCAACACCCGATTCCTTTGCTTCACGGATCAGATCACTCATCTGCGGGTATACCTGTGCCGTAGCAATTACTTTATACCCTTTTCGGGCCAAATCAAATGCAGCGATTTTTCCAAAACCACTTGCAGCTCCTGTAATTAAAATTGTTTTGCTCATTTAATGTTTATTTAAATTCTAAAACAAAGTTCCTTAAATTACACAAAGCCAATATTGTCTCACGGCTCTATTTCATATTGCTAAAAAGTCCAGTATTGTTTTATGGAAATGTTTAAAATATATTTTACAGATAACGATTTAAAAAGTTCAAAGTCAGGTTAAAACACGCTACTGCTCTACAATGGTAAGTGAATTATAAACTCCGCTACCTGAGATATCGAATTGGCTGATTGTACCATCAAATGCTACGGTAATCCATGTAAAGGGCCTTAATTTATCTCCTTTGTTCAGGTAGACACTTACCGTACAAGCTGAACCTACCGGTACTGCATTCGGACTGGCTCCTGTATCGGAAGCGTACCCATTATTTGTTTTGACCCTTTGAGTAATGTTTCCTGCTGGATTTCTAACCTCCCAGATTGCTTCTGTCTGATTATTTCCTCCCGTATTAACCTGGCTCGATTGTAATGCAAAAGTAAAGGTAGCAAAGTATACTCCAGTTCGTGGAGCGATGAACTCACCGGTAGCCGGGTTAAAGTTATTGGTGGGAACACCGGAGTCAGAATCCAGTTTTTCTGCCCAATTGGTCAAATAGGATGATCTTCTTTGCATAATACCGGATTTAGGTCCAATCTCCGAAGGGGTACCACTTTCAAATACATAGGTATCCTGAGTCGTCTTACTGGCCATTACGATAATACGTGGTTTACCTTTCGGGAAAAAACTAACCCAATTCGTTCCATCCGAAAACTCTAAATATCCTTTCACACCAATGGCAGGGCTTGCAACATATCTCAATGCTCCGGCACCAGCCTGTACAGCTGTTTTATCAGTATTTCCAACTGCTACAGCACCATTGTTTCCGCTGCGCAAATCTATGGCAACTTTTGGATTGGCAACCAATACGCCTAGTTTGCCTGTAGGATCAACAATAACCTTCCCTGCATCAGTTTTGATTTCAACGGGGTTTGTAGGGTTTTCTACCCCTAATCCTATTTGTGCGTTGCTTTGACCAGTCCAGAAAAGGAGTAATACAGATACCCTAATTAAATTCTTTATATTATTTTGCTGCATTATTATTGTTTTTTATAGTTCGCTAATACTTAGGTTATTTAGTTTTCCGTCGTTTAAGGTATTTCTTCCTGAACTTATATTATGCTTTACACTAAATTTAATAGTATTTCCTGTTTTAAGATTAAAAATCGCATTACAGTTTCCACTTATATAGTTACTTACAGCTCCGGCTTGAAATGCAGGATAAGAATTGACGGTTTTGAATATTTGAATATTCTCAACATTCCGGTTGCTTTCTATTGCTGTTTCCATATACGTGTTTTTTGGAATATTACCATTAGCTAAAGTAATATTGAAAGACACCAGATAAAACCCGTCACGGGGAGCAGTAAAAACACCTGTGGAAGGATCGAAATCACCATTCGGGGCAGTCCCCAGATCTACTGTTTCACTCCAGTCAGAGATATAAGTTGTGGAATTCGTTCCTATACTTTGGGCAGAACTTTTATTAGCATTGACAAGTGCTTTGGTGGGTGGGGTAAGTGGTAAGGCAATCCATTGTTCACCATCGGAATATTCTAAAAACCCACCTGTATTATAGCGTATAGCACCTGCTCCAGCCTCTACAGGAGTTTGTGTGCTGGTTCCGAGACCAACAAGTCCTTTATTATCTGTCGAACGAAGATCTACTTTAGCTTTAGGATTTAAAACACCTACTCCCATGTTACCCATGGCATCTACAACCACATCATTGGAAAGCTTTATTGCATCAGGTGTTGTTCCATTGTCTTTCGCTGCATCTATTTGTAAAGGATGTGAGGGTTTGGCTGTAAAAAAACCTACTTGTGCAGCAGTCTTAGACGAGTAAAAAAATAGAATACAAGTAAATGCCTGATATACAATATTGATTTTATTCTTCATAGTAATCTATCTTTTAATGTTCTATAATGGTTAAATTATTAAATCCGTCATCTGGATTAGTGGGATCTGTCGGGTTAGTGGTTACTCTGAGTGCTATGGAGCCACTTGAGATCAGATTATGCCAAAGCCTTGTTACTACCTTTGTACCTGCAGCCAATGTAAGTGTAACTGTACTGGAACCCCCAGCCTGAGTAGACCTCGTAGAATTCGCATCATCTGCAGTACCTGTCATAGACTGTCCGAAGGTTTTATAAACACTCGCCAGCACGGTATTGGTTGTAGTATTATAAAATTGAGATTCTACTCTGGTGCCATCGTTAATCACAGCTCCATTGAAATTAAAGGTCAGCAAAAAGGTATATGTACCATCTCGGGGAGCTGTAAAAACACCTGATGTTCCATCAAAACTGCTACTCATGTCACGTACCACATTCCAATTGTTTATATTGGTAGCTGCTCCTTGCGTTATTGACTGGCTGCTTACTTTACGGGCAACAATTACAACTTTTTGGGGTGCAATATATGCTTTATGCCATACTGAACCATCGGATACCTCAATTTTTGGTCCTGCAGGAACATTGACTACATCATATCTTACAGCGCCAGCGCCAGCATCAACTGCAGTCATAGTCGTTGTACTAAGGCCGAGGGCATTTTCTGTTCCCAGGGATCTCATATCAAGTTTAACCAGGGGAGTTAAAACACCTACTCCAACAAAACCTGTTGTTTTGCTGACAAGAACATCATTAGATACCTGTTCTGCAGATAATGTTCCACTGGATGGATTGTCTTTAGCAGCATCTACATGTAAAGCTCCCTGAGGATTAGATGTACCTATCCCAATTTGGGCATTTACAAGGTCAATACATGGATAAAACACTCCTAAAATGAGCATTAGAAAATGTATTTTCTTTTTCATTTGTATGATTTTTGGATTGAATTTTTAAAATTTCAGACTATTGATTTTTTAATCTGAAGTCTCTTTAGATCAGAATCTGATTTTTCCATTTGGTGATGGTATTCCTGCTCACCTTAAAATGTTTGGCAACTTGAGAATTATTTAATTCATTTCTTTTCTGGTATTGCAATATGTAAGAGATTGCTGATACATCATAAGAACGATGTTTCTGATTGAATTGAGTACTTTCTCTGCAATTGGTATTAAACAGAATATTGTTGATCGTTATAACATCCAATACTGATAAATTCTCTTTGGATAAAAAAATTCTACATACTTCTTTTTTTTCAGGATATTTTATACTGATCATATCACTGTATATTTTTTTATAATCAGGTGTGTTTTTCATGATTTTTTTCACATAATTTCGCCATCAAAAGTACTGTATTTATAAGATATAAAAGAACTTAGGAGCATAGATATAATTCTATAAGTAGAGTGTATTTCGGTTGACAAAATAAATTATTGCGTTTTCTTTGTCGGTTTATACTTGTTTTGCCACTTATACAATGTAGATTTGGGGATTCTGTACTCTTCTATAATTTGTACTTTTGTTTTACTGCCATTTTCAATCTGCTCCAAAATAAAATCCACCAGTTCCCGGGTATAGATATTTTTCCTGTATTGAGGAAGGTTGCTTTTTGTGTTTTTATTATGGGTACAGTCAAGATTGGCTGGTGGGGCGTAAAGGATTAAATATTGGGAGTAGAGTCGAAAGAAATCATACTCCAGTAGTATACTGAATTTTAATAGTATTTCTGTGTCTAAGGTTTTTTGTAAAAGTATTGAATTCAATTCTTCTTCTGTACGTTTTAAAAAATTACAGATTCGAAATGCCTCCATTTTACATTCTTCAATACGTAAACTTATTAAAGAACCTATGTGTATATTTTTTAGATCAATATTCATTGGTTAGGATTATTTTTTAGTTTTTTTTTCATCACTTGGGTTGGTTTACACTATTTTTATAAATAATTTAAACCGAAATATTGCATAGAATTTCTTTAAATAAAAATTTGATCTTCAACACATTATTAACTTTTCTGTAACAGGAACCATCAACCAAAACATATTCATAAAATCGCCCAACAATGACTAGTTAATACAAATAATGATACATCACGCAGCACCTGTTTTTTCCATTCATTTTTTTCAGTTTGTCGACAAATTTGCTTCAAATATCTGAATTCAAAATTGCGGTAAGGTTTTATCTTGTATTGTCAAGCGGTTCATACTGATTTTATAGCTTCGATCATCCATAGAATACTTATCATCAAAACGAACGATTCAACAATGCATATTTGGTCTACACAACAACTTAATCTAAAAAACATTAAATTAAATTTGTCATTAAATATTTAAACCAGTTACATATGGCTTTACTTTATTGCCTTTAAAAACACAATACAATATAAATAAGATGGTCTTGATCAAGCATGTTCTCCTGGCTTTAAACAAATTAGGTTAGCCATATTGTTCTGGTATAATTGATTAAAAAAACAAATGAAAAAACATTTTATGTTCTACTATTGTATTACCTGGTACAGACTCTTCTAGTATTCTCATAATAATTAATAATTCTAACTCATATAGCTAAACTGACAAGCCAGATTATGATGAAGAAATTTCAATGTATAGTTATACAAGTCAAGAAAACAACATAAAGAAATGAACTTCAATATGATAAAGCTCATTTCTAAATTGTAAGCCAATGGTTATCAATTTACTTTATCTAAAGCATATGCCATGATGTTATGGAGATATTTTTCTTGATCAGTATTTATATAGGTACCGGCAATATTAGGATTTCTGAAAACTCCTTCATCCCAAAAGAAAATTACTCTTTCGTTAGCTCCTGTAGTCCAAATACCAGCTTGCGTTGTTGTAATTCCTCCTTCTCTAGCTAAAATTGTTGCCCCCGCAGGCAATTGAGAGTTTAATATTCTACCTGCAGTTTGCATACCTGTAATAGGTGTGTTTCCCGCAACCGTACCAAATACCCCATTTGAACCTATTGTTCCCGCTAATGAGTAAGAAACCCCAGTTCCCGAAGTTACACTACCTGCCCCACCAAATCCCTGATGCGCCGGGGTATTCCTATTAGCATCAAGTAAGACAATGACAACTCCACCAAGATCTGTAAAATCTTTGATCTTTGTGATAGTTGTTGCATCCAGGTCTACAAATGGGTCAAGGCCAATACAGAAAATATCAACAATACTTTTCAATTGTGCACCAGTATAGCTATTGATTTGTGGTGTTTCAAATTGTAAAAAATCTATACCATCAATCTTATTATAAATCCCATTAACACCGTAGTTAAGCTTATTTTGAAGTTGCAAGTTAAATATAGGGAACCCTGTACCTCCTAATGCATAATAATTTCCGTCCCACAATCCTGCCCAGTATCCTATTGTCTTTCTTTTAGATGTTGAAGGTACTATACCACCTGGTAAGCCATCAATATACCCTAACACTCCATTTGCATCTGCAACTAATGTTCTGGTTGCTATGAAAGTCTGATCTTGATTATTTGATCTTGATCCGTCAGGTTTAGTAAAAATGGAATTATTCATTTGATGCCTGGGCAATTCTCTAATTCTCTCAATACCATTAACATCAAGCATTTCGGAAGGATTTATCGTCTTAATCCCTACTTGACTAAAAGCATTGGTAAATACAAGAATTGCAATTAAATTAATTTTTTTCATGTGTTTTTATATTAAAAGGTTTACAATTATTTTTTAACTCATATAAGTAGATGTGATTATATTTCAAAAGAATGGAATATTAGTAGTTAAGCCCTGAGAGTAATAAAAATCATCCTTAATATTATTCTTGTCAATACTCATTAATAAAATCTTTGCAAAGTTCGAATATTAGATTTCACTCTTTATTCTTAATAAGACCAATTTTGTATTGCCAAAAAGATCAACAGATACATTTGCCAATGCTACCAGCCGATGCACAAAAACGCCACCTATCTTCTTCAGCAGATTACTATTACCAGATAAAAACACATCCCCTAATCAATTACCTACATTTTGTGATATGACTAATGGTGGATAGACGTTCTCAATACAATTTTGCTTCCCTGGATTTCCAAGTTTGCAAATACTTCACAAATACAGTCCCTATAAAAATCAAATGTTATAATTTTGTCATTCTCTATTTTTAATTCAATGAAAAATTTCAACTTCATGATCGCAGGCTTACTTGCTGTGACGATCTCATGCAAAACAATAAACCCAACTTCGACGACTACCTTTCAGGATGTGCCTTATCAAAATCTGGGACATAACGGAAAAATATACTCAGCATTTTATCAGCAAAGAGCTGCTGAATATGAAGCCCTTTGCCTGCAGGCATACAATATCGCAAAACTTCGTTTAGATGAAGCCTTAGCCCGAAAATCGGATAAACCGTTAGCAATTGTATCTGATATTGATGAGACTTTCCTTGACAATTCATATTATGCTGTTGAACGTTCTAAAATGGGAAAAAACTATGATCAGAAAACATGGGAAGAGTGGACTGCAAAAGGGATAGCAACTCCACTCACAGGAGCTCAGGATTTTTATCAGTACGCTGCCAGCAAAGGGGTTCAGGTTTTTTACATTACCAACCGGGCAGAACAAGAACGTGCGGGAACATTGAAAAATTTAGAAAGATATAATTTTCCGCTTCAAAACGACACTAATCTTATCCTCCGGTCAAAAGAAAGCAGCAAGGAAAACAGACGAAATGATGTTGCTAAAAATTATAATATTGTTTTGCTCTTAGGAGATAATCTTTCTGATTTCGCTGCAATATTTGATAAAAAGACCGAAGCAGATCGATCTGCAGCTGTGAAAAATTCGGCTAAAGATTTTGGAAAAAGGTTCATTATCATTCCCAATACCGGTTATGGAGACTGGGAAGCCTCATTCTATAGCTACAAATACGATGATTCTGATCAGAAAAAAGATTCATTGATGTACAACGCAGTAAAGAGTACTCCTTAAAAACATTCTGAATACCTATTCCGGTTGAGATAATAAAGTACTAACGTTTATTCAACACATACCTCACTTATTATATGGTGGGGTTTTATTTTTAAAGCCCTGCCCCAAATATTCAGCTTAAAATTCTGACCTTTTGCTTCTATTCTCTTTTTCCGTATTTTGGTATCGTTTTTACACATCCGAAACTTGATCAATGGAAAGCATAGAGGAATTTTACCAGCATAAATCTAGCACCTATCCCGAAAATATATATGAAACGATAGGTCAGTTCAATGCATTCCGTATTGAAGAACGAATGAAGAATAATGCAGAACTTCCTCAGCATATTCGTAGAAATTTCTTTAAAATTATGCTTTTCTCTGGTGAGAACACATTCAAGTATGGTCATCAAACGATTAAGATAAATGGTGATACGTTATTATTTTTCCATCCGGACACCCCTTATTCGTACCTGCCTTTATCTTCAGGCACAAAAGGATATTTTTGTATCTTCAGGAGTGAATTTTTCCAGGGCACTCATAAATTACAGCTAGATCAGCTCCCTCTTTTCAATACTTCCCTACCTCCTGTTTTTAGGTTATCTGAAAATCAATATGAGGAGACCCAACATCTTTTTATCAAAATACTTCATGAAGCACAGAGTGATTATATTTATAAATATGATCTGATCCGGAATTACGTCAGTGAATTGTATTTTCTGGCAATGAAATGGGCTCCTCCTGAAAATATTGTCCAATTCGGAGATGCCGGAAAAAGGATTACTATTATTTTCTCAGAACTACTGGAACAACAGTTTCCTGTTCAGTATAAAACAGATACATTAACACTGCGTCATCCTAAGAATTATGCAGAAAAATTGTCTGTTCATGTCAATTATCTGAATCGGTGTATTAAAAAAGTAACCGGCAAAACAACCAGAGAACATATTTTTGAAAGAATAGGTACTGAAGCGAAGATTCTGCTCAGAGATACCGACTGGACCATTTCTGAAATAAGCGAAGCACTCGGTTTTGATGATCTGGCTCACTTTAATAAATTTTTTAAAAAACAAACCGGAACCAATCCAACTTCATTTCGATTGGTTTGATTTTTACAAATATCAGTATTCTTTCTACCATCATCCCACCATTTGTCTACTTTAATTTTGCATTGATAAAAATATGATAAAATGGAAAATTCAAAAGTATGGTATATTACCGGGGCATCAAAAGGTATGGGTCGCGCATTGACCGAGCAACTACTGCTTCAGGGACAAAAAGTTGCAGCCACATCGAGACAGGCATTAGCATTCTCAGAAATCATCAGAAAAAATGAAAATTATCTTCCGTTACAGGTAGATCTTACTGATGAAAAATCGATTGCAATATCACTTGCACACACACAAAACACTTTTGGCAGAATTGATGTCATTGTAAACAATGCGGGATATGGAATCGGCGGAGCATTGGAAGAACTGTCCGAAAAGGAGATTCATGATAACTTTAACGTCAATTTTTTCGCTGTTACCAGAGTCATTCAGCAGGCTCTTCCCTACTTGCGGAATCAACGTTCAGGACATATTATTAATATTTCATCAATAGCAGGATTTGCACCGGGAATGGGATGGAGCATATATGCTGCTTCTAAATTTGCCGTCAATGGTTTATCAGAAGCTCTTGCCAATGATTTAAAACCACTGGGCATTCATGTTACCTCCGTTTTGCCGGGTTGGTTTCGGACTAGCTTTGCTCACGCTGACTCTATTGTATTTGGTAATAACCGGATTGATGATTATGATTTTATCAGAGAAGCGCATCAAAAATTCAGTGCATCAGATGGTAAACAACAAGGTAATCCTGATAAAATTGCTGATGCATTGTTGACCCTGATAAACTCTCCGAATCCACCTGTACATCTTTTCTTAGGAAATGATGCTTATCAAAGAGCCAAAGATAAAATAACACGGTTATCAAACGAAATAGAAGAATGGAAAAAACTATCGGAGTCAACTGATTTCTAACAGTTTTTAATGTTCATTTAAAAGAGCTCACTATAGAAATAGTGAGCTCTTTGTTTTGCATTATACTTATTTTACTTCTTCTGAGATGCTTCTTTTTTTACAAGCATAAAATCTCCGTTTGTTTCGTTCTTCATTATCGTATAGCCATCCGCCAGTTCAAGTGTCCAACCATCACCAGATATCTTTTTATCTTCTGTTCGGACAGGAGTAGATATTGAAATCTTGTCCCAGTTCGGACTCATTAATGCCCCATTTTCAACCGTCAGAATCCCCCATTTATCTGTAACCCTGATATTAGGATATACAGTTCCTTTATTGTCAATCGGTACAATATTTCTAGGATCAAAAGAGACATTCATCTTTTCAAATTTTATTTCAAAATGAGGTTCATTGATGAATTTAGATTTATATTCAGCAATGAGTTTTTTTGCTTTCTCTTCCCTTCTCGTTTCCTCCACAGTTATTTCTGAGCCATTATAATCATTGGCTGATCTTTTAACAACTTCTTTTACATCAGTAGCAACTTCACTATTGAATGTCTTGATAAAATAGTTGGTCAGATCTGTTTTTGATGTGATTTTTTTATTCCAGTTTTTATCTTTATTATAGAGTAAATACCCATAAACAGGCACTGTGTGATAAGCAAATGATCGTACAAACGTTGCATTCTTAAAAAAATCATTAATCCCATCAACTAAAAAAGCCATGGTTTGCGTTTTATTTCGACCACTTACGATCACTCCTGTAAATTCCGCCATTCCTTCATTGAGCTCCAGAAGATTTTCACTGACATCAGATCCATTATAAAGGCTATGTCTGTATTTTCTGAAAGTAAGCGCATTGGTAAGATGCTCCTTTAATTCTTTTTTTGAAGCAGATCTCATTGCTTTTTTCAAGGCTTCCAGTTCTAAACGAAGGTAAATCCTTCCTTCTTTCTGATCCAGATGATTATTTTCAGTATTATTTAATTCAAATCCTAATGAAGGTTGTATCCTATGAAAGGATTCATGTGCCAATAATCCGATTCTGTTTTGTTTATTTTGAGAGAGTGGCAACATGATCATTGCCCATCTTTTTCCTTTCCAGTTAAGTGCTGTATTGGCAATATTAATATCAACCGGCAAAATTCCGGAGTACACATTTCTATTTAACTTTAAAGTTCCTTCTGTATCGGGTTCATTTGCAAAAACCTCTCTCGTTTTTGTATCTATTAAAAGGATTGGACCATATAAATCTTTGTTCCAAAGTTCAATATTCTTTTGAGAAGCTATTTTAATCTCATCAAAAAATATTGAAATACTATCATGAGAGACTTTTTGCTTTTGTCCGGGTATATGTGGGGTAAATAAAAAAAACAGGAATATCAAAAGAATAGCTTGTCTCATAGTTAAAAAGTTTACATCATTACATCTGTCCTAAGAATAAGGAAGTCTGCACATTACAAATATAATAAATTACATTGCTTTAAATACTAAAGAAACAAGCCTTGAAATATATAATTCCAAGGCTTGTCTTATGCTATATCGTTTGTTTTATTTTCATTTGAGTTTTAGAGGCTTCATATCTCCTGTTTTTTGCCTCTTCCCGTTTTATTTTTCGATATTCCCAGGGAGCAATAGCATGAACATCCTGCCAGAGTCCCGTCTTTTCACTTTGCGCTTTTTCTTGTAATTTACCTAATGAAGGATCTTTGGAATAGTAAAAATACCACCATCCCATTCCGGACTTTATCAACTCTTTAGAGAGGTATTTATCTTTATCATAATATACTTTGGCAATGGAACGTCCATAACGGTCTGTATTGGTTTCAATGAAATTAACTGTTTTACCAAAAACCTGATTTGCAGTAAATTGTTTGGCATTTTTACCAAAAGGTTGCCCTTTTTCCGGGCAATCTACTTCAGCAAGTCTTAGTTTTTTTTGTTGATTTCCGTCAATAAGTACGGTAATGGTATCCCCATCTGAAATTTTTATTACTCTTCCGCTGGTTTGGGAAAATGTCAGCAACGGGAAAAGTAAACTCACAAGCATTAATCGTTTCATTGTGTAAAGATAGGATTTATATAGGATAAAAAATGTTGAGTATGGTATCCAAATCCTTTATTCAAGATAATTTTCTGTATAATGTTCATCATCAGAAACGAAAATTAATGGTATCTATTGATGAAGGTTATTCCTCATCCATTTTTAAATATACATAGGTAACTTTTTTTATTACTTTTTACATGGGCTATAATTTGTCATTAGCCTAAAACCTTTACAAAGTAGAGAATAATCATTAAAATTCTTCTTCATATTTCAAACAGGGTAAGTCAATGGTTATTAACCGGGTAAAGCTGGCAAAAATGAGGTCTCAAAAAGTTAATCAAAAATTATCCTCCATTTTATTTTTTTATTTCAAAAAGTATTGTACCTTTGCAACCGCAAAAACGAAGTAAAATTCGTTATTGATGGCCATTAATCGGGGCGTAGCGTAGTCCGGTCATCGCGCCTGGTTTGGGACCAGGAGGTCGCAGGTTCGAATCCTGCCGCCCCGACTTAAAAATCAAGGGTGCGTAGCTCAGCTGGATAGAGCATCTGCCTTCTAAGCAGACGGTCAAAGGTTCGAATCCTTTCGCGCTCACAAAAGGCTCACAAAAATATTGTGAGTTTTTCTTTTTCAAAAAAGACTTTGTACCTTTACGGGAGTAAAAACAAAGTTGATGATGATGACCATCAATCGGGGCGTAGCGTAGTCCGGTCATCGCGCCTGGTTTGGGACCAGGAGGTCGCAGGTTCGAATCCTGCCGCCCCGACTTAAAAATTCAAGGGTGCGTAGCTCAGCTGGATAGAGCATCTGCCTTCTAAGCAGACGGTCAAAGGTTCGAATCCTTTCGCGCTCACATAATGAGACAACTTTTAAAAAGTTGTCTCATTTTTTATACCTATAAAAATGCATAACCCAAACTTTTACACCTTGGATATTTAGAGTTCATTTGATACTAATTTTAATGATTAAGTTATGATAAAACAATCAGTTAAAACTTCCTCTGAATTCCAGCGGACTTTGGGCTGTCTTGCTTTTAAACAGCTTGCTGAATGACTGAGAATGTTCAAATCCCATTTCATAAGCAATTTCACTGACAGATAAATTTGTGGTAGATAATTTTTCTTTGGCTACTTCTATCAGTTTGTTGTGTATATGCTGTTGTGTATTTTGTCCGGTCAGTGTTTTCAGTAAAGTACTTAAATATTTGGGGGAAATATTGAGTTCATCTGCAATAAACTGTACGGAAAGCAATCCTTTCTCTGCAATTTTATGTTCAAAATATTCATCAAGTAATTTCTCTAGCCTTTCCAGAATCTGGTGATTGCTTTTTTCCCTTGTTATGAACTGACGATTGTAAAATCTTTCTGAATAATTAAGCAGGCTTTCAATCTGTGAAATGATAATCTGCTTACTGAATTGATCTATATTCGTTTGATATTCCTGTTTAATGTTATCAATAATGCTATTCAGCGTTTTTTGTTCCTTTTCGGAAAGAAACAGTGCTTCATTCACTGAATAATCAAAATACTCGTATCTTCTGATACCTTTAGCAAGTACCGTATTCCACAAAAAATCAGGATGAATAAGCAACAGCCAGCCTGAACGTTCCTCTTTGACAGCAGGATCAGATTGAATCCTGAAAACCTGGTTGGGCTCCATAAATGCCATAAGCCCGTCATCAAAATCAAACTCCTGTTGTCCATAATACATCTTTCCACCAATTCCTCTCTTTAAGGAAATCATATAGAAATCTAAAACCAGATTTACTTCATCAATGTTAGCGGGTCTTTTGATAGAAGAATAATCAATAATACTGACAAGCGGGTGCTCAGGATTTGGCAAACCACGCAATCGATGGAATTCGCTTATTGTTTTAATTCTTTGTGTCTCTCTTTGCTCCATACCACAAATTTAATTTTATTTTTCTGGTTAATTGCTTATACATTCATTGTTTGTTTTACCAAGGCAATTCATCTCCATTTCTATCAAAAAATTTACCCGTGGGTACATCAGATAAAGTGGAAAATTTCACAATTATACCTGCTGCCTCCTCTGCTGTCTGTGTTCCCTGATACTGATTAAGGTTAGTGGCCGTGTAGCCTGGTTCAACGCTTAATATTTTAAAATGGGTATTTTGAAATTCTTTGGCCAGCAACAGAGTAAAAGCATTCAATGCAGTTTTAGAAGAGCTGTATGCATCGTATATCCTATAATTAGGATTTTGAGAATTGCTTTGAACAGACAGCGAACCTAAGGGACTTGAAACATTAATAATCCGAGGTTCATCTGACTTTTCCAGCAAATCAATAAACTGTTGAGTGGTCTGCACAGCACCAAAAAAATTGGTTTCGAAAACATTTCTTAAATTACTGAGATTATTTGCAGACATATTCTGCGGCTGTTCGCCTACAATAGCCGCATTGTTGATCAGCACATCCAACTGTTGGGCCTTAGCCTCCAGTTTTTCTTTGGCAGATCTTACTGAATCAATATCTGTGACATCCAATTGAATAAACTCTACATTATCAAATCCCAGTTCGTTTAATTTATTTTGGGCCTCAATTCCATTGGCTTCATTGCGGCTTCCGAGATATACATGATAACCTAATTGTGACAACTGTTTGGCGGTTTCAAAGCCAATCCCCTGATTGGCTCCTGTAATAAGTACTTTTTTCATTTTTTGATTTTTAATGGTTATAGTGCTTCGATATGCGCAAATGGTTAAAAATAATTTTGTTTCATATCGTCTATAAGTCCGATATGCTCAGGTTTCCAGCCTAAGAGTTCCTTCGTTTTAAAATGGGTTGCAGGGCTGTCAAAAGCTATAAATCTACTCAGCCACTCAAAATGCTTTGCTGTTTCTTCTTCAGACAGGGATGCAACAGGTAAATTTAATTCTGAGCCAATCAGTTCAGCAATTTCTTTCATTTTAATTCCTGTGTCAGCCACACCATTGTATACTGCTCCTTTGATTCCTTTTTCAAATGCCAGACGGAATAATCTTGCTGCATCCAAACGATGAACAGCCGCCCACCGATTCAATCCATCACCAGGGTAGCCGGATAAGTTGTTGATACGAGCCTGCCCAATTATAAACGGAACAAAACCTTTGTCACCCTTATCATGAACCGACGGTGCTAAGCGGATAACTGAAGCATTTATGCCTTTTTCAGCCAATGCCAAAGCTGTAGTTTCAGAAGATCTCGGAAAACCAGGTGAAAGACTCTCCTCTGTAATATTTCCGTCAATAAGGGGTAATCCTAAAATTCCTGCTGTTACTACAATAGCTTTGTCTGTTCCCATCAGTGCCTCTCCTATTGCATTAATTGCATTTTTGTCAATTTCTGCAGCCTTTGCAAATTGAGTAAAATCATGGAAAAAACCCGCATGAATAATACCGTCTGAATCTTTGGCCCCCTGCTTTAAGACTTCCCAGTCTTCAAGATCTCCCCTTAACACTTCCGCACCTTCCTTGCGAATTACTTCTGCTGATTGTCCTGAACGTGCCAGACCTACTACCTGATGTCCTGAAGCAATTAATTCTTTAACAATCGCAGAACCAATAAAGCCTGAAGCTCCTGTTACAAATACTTTCATTTTATGATTATTTTTGTTGGTACAAAGTTCCAACGAATAAAAAAAACAGACGTAATCAAATGTCAGATTATTGTATCCAAAAAGGAAAAATTCATAAAGTGTAATAGATTTCACTGATTATATTGGGCAAAAATCTCAAGACAAAAAACAATATGATACAATATTTCAACTAATTACCAATATTCTGATATTTTTATTCTAGATAAAAATCCAAATTCGTTTGTCTAATACGAGGGTTTATAACTTGAGGCTGTCTCACAATAATTATAAAATCTGCTCTAAAAAAGGCTTATTTTTTCTATACAGATGATAATCAACAAAATAGTCGTAAAATCCAATTAAGATCAGCAACCAAAGAATTCGAGGATAATCCTGTCAAGTTCACTTTAAGACCCTCAATTTTTGGGAGTCTTTTTTTATGACCTATTCTGCCTGTCCCTATTCAAATCCTTAATAAATAAGAACGTTTTAAGATATATTACATTCCAACACTTCATTGAATAAAAACTACGTTTCACTGACGAATTTTGTCGAGTCAGAGTAAATTTCACCTGTACAGATATCCATTCCTTTTACCTTTACAAAGTAGATAAAACAGATCATTAAAAAAGTTAGTTTAATTGATTTAATGAAACATTGATTAGGCGTCAATAAAAATCTTTTTTGTGCACCTTAAATTCCTTGCAGCCATTTTTATGGCTCATCTATACACTTAATCATGTTTGGTAGGGTTGGCTTGTTCCAATCCTATTTTTGTTATCACAGAATGGGTCAAATACACACAATTTGACAAAATTTGTTTTTTTGTCAAAAATTAATTATTTTTGTACACAAATTTACCCACCATGTCGTCAGGGACTGAACAAGATCAACTTTCACAGCAAATTCTGGAGACTGCTTCAGCTCTCTATCTGAAATATGGTCTGAAGAAAGTGACAATGGATGACATTTCGAAAGCAGTCGGTAAAAGCAGAACCTCTATTTATTACTATTATAAGAATCGTGAAGAGGTTTTTCAGGCAGTCCTTGAGAACCTGATTAAAGAAGTGATCTCTGAGATTGAATCCAATATGAGGCAAGAAAAGTCTTTTGACGGAAAGATTCGTCAATTTTGCCTTTCCAAAGTGAAAACTTCAGAAGAAAGAGCTTCATTTTTCAGAGCTATAGAAGCCGGAATGGATACGGAAGAAAAATCAAAGCACATTACTGATGCCCATAACAGAATGATGGAAGCAGAAAGAAATGTTCTTCTCAAAATATTTTCATCCGGTATTGTTACTCATGAAATTCCAGTGGTTTCCGTTGAAGAACAGGAAAACATCATCTTTATTCTACAGAGCAGTATCAGAGGAATAAGGCGTGAGATGAATTTAAATAATAATTTTGACAATTTAAATAATATAGTGAATACACTAACATCAATGGTCATTAAAAACATCCGTTAAAATTTTTTATCTCAATTTTGACATTTTAACAATTTATGTCAAAAAGTTTATTCTATAATATGAACAAAATAAGCAACATCAGTACATTCAGGGCTTTCAGAAGTACAAACTATACGTTGTACTTTTTTGGCCGTTCTGTCTCTCAGTTTGGTACGTGGATGCAACGTACGGCAGTAGTATGGGTCGTATACAGCATGACTCATTCTGCGTTTATGCTTGGGCTGACCGTATTTGCAGAGCAATTTCCTTCGTTCTTATTTTCTGCATTCGGAGGAGTTGCGGCGGATCGCTACAACCGATACAAAATTGTACAGATCACCCAGATTCTTTCATTGATACAGGCTTCACTACTGGCTTTTCTGGCCATGACAGGTCATCAGAATATCTGGAGTTTTTTAATCCTCAGTGTTTTTCTGGGAGTTATCAACGCATATGATGTGCCTGCAAGGCAATCAATGATTAACGAGGTAGTGACTGACGATGAAGATTTACCCAGCGCTCTTTCCCTGAGCGCCGCCATGGCAAGTATGGCCAAACTAGCCGGCCCTGCTCTTTCCGGGATTATTCTTCAGCAATTTGGAGCCGGAACCTGCTTTCTGATCAATGCAGCCAGTTTTGCAGCGGTAATGGTTTCTATCTCTATGATGAAGATCACTATGGTTCAGACAAAATCAACCAAAAAAGGCACGTTTACAGAGTTGGCAGAAGGATTCCGATACCTCAGGAGAGAACCGTCTATTAGCTGGGTGATCATTATGCTCAGCATTACCGGGCTTTTAATCTTGCCTTATGACACTTTGATTCCTGTATATGCTAAAGAGATTTTTAAAGGGGATGCCAAAACCTTTGGTTATATTTCAAGTTTTATCGGTATAGGAGCGGTTCTCGGAACGATATTTTTAGCTTCATTAAAAAAGGGAGCCTCCATGAGAAATATACTTATCCTGAGTACTGTCATCTTAAGTATCGGACTGATCTGTTTTTCATATACCACTCATTTTTATTTATCAATGTTTTTTGCTGCTCTTACCGGTTTGGGAGGTGTCGCTCAATTCACCACGTGTAATATTATCGTACAATCTGAAGTCATCCCTGAAATGCGCTCCCGGGCGATCAGTATTTTGTTAACAGCAATATTTGGGATGTTACCGTTGGGAAGTTTGCTGATCGGATTTATTTCTGAAAAAATAGGAGCTCCAAGAACCTTATTATGGGAAGGAATTTCAGGTATTCTCATTGCCATCATCTTTAGAAAACTGGTATTCAAAAAGAAGAGATACAATCCGGTCAATGAAGAATTATTAGAAAAATCAGAAGAACAGTTTATCAATAAAATATAAATACAATGGAAACAACAAGAACAGCCTTATTGGTGATGGATATGCAATTGTCTATTCTGGGGATGCTACCTGATACAGAACAACTGATTGCGAATATTCAGGAAGTGATTAAAAATGCAAGAAAGAAAGATATCCCGGTCATTTATGTCACAGTAGGATTCAGGGCAGGAATGCCTGAAATAAGTGCCACCAATAAAGCTTTCTCAGCTATAAAACAACAGATGGCAAACGTCGATATGAAAGAGTGGATTACCATTCATCCCCTATTGTCGCCGGAAGAACAGGATATTATTGTTATCAAAAAAAGGTTCAGCGCATTTACCGGAAGTGATCTGGAAGTGATCTTAAGAAGTTTACGTATTCAACACCTTGTATTAGCCGGTGTTTCAACAAGTGGTGTTGTTCTATCGACAGTAAGGGAAGCAGCAGATAAAGATTATCAGCTAACTGTTATTGAAGATTGTTGTAAAGATGGTGATGAAGAAGTGCATCGTCTATTGATGACTAAAGTTTTCCCAAGACAATCCGATGTTATTAAAGTAAGTGACTGGATCAGCTAATTTTCCCTGACCTGTATTTTTCAGAATAAAGCCTCTACTTCTGTAAAGGCTTTTTTATTTTAAAATTTAAATTCGTCTATTGAGACATCATTAAGCAATAGTTTTGTGCAAATCTCGTGGTTTTTTGCAGCTCCCTGAACACGCCATATGACGGTGTATTTCTCACCGGACCTCATCTGTTTCCCTCTCATTGATTTCAGGTCATGTTCTTTAAAAATGTTTTCATACTTCTCCATAATACCATCTTCGTACGATAATGTCATCTGATAGGTATAGCGGGTACTGATCTTATCAATAACATCCTGAATATATTTAAACATAATCAATAATAAGAAGACCACAACAGAACCTATGGTCGCTTCCTGATAATACCCTGCACCAATGGTCATCCCCAGAGCAGCACAGATCCATATGGTAACAGCTGTGGTGAGACCGGATACTCTGTTTTCTTCCTTAAAAATGACTCCTGCTCCCACAAAACCTATTCCTGTAATGATATTGGCAGCAATACGGTCCGGACTTCCTGATCCTCCCAAATTCTGAGAAAGCATGGTAAAAATACATGCTCCCAATGTCACAAGTATCATTGTCCGTAATCCTGCCGACTTCAGTTGATATTCTCTTTCAATGCCTATGATACCACCCACCATGACAGAAAACAAAATTGGAAGTATATCATCAAGTAAATCCATTATGTACTTATTTTTTAAGTATAAATGTATTTGATTTTTTCCAACTACCCAAAATGTACTTTTCCGATGAATAAGATTTTTTGATATGGACAAAAGAGACTGAAATTTCAGGAATCTTATAAGGCTAAAAAATAAAAAAACCGTTGCACAATACAACGGTTCTATTTTTTTTAAAAAATATCTTATTTCAGTTTATAAGAACTTCCGTTCCAGAGATAGATTTTGGAAGAGTGTTTTTTCTTTTCCCTGTCTTTATCATCTTTTTCCATTTCTTCCATTTTAAATATAAAAGTGTTTGGAACTCCTCCTTTATCATTAGGGAAAACATATACTTCACTGTGATAAAAAACATCTGCGTCTCCTACATTCATCAATTGGGGAAGAGCAATCAGTTTCTTATCTTTAAAAAGAATGTATTGGTCATAACTTGCAATACCACATGCTTCACCGGAAACCAATGCTTTCAGGGTCAATTCAACATTTTGCAATTTATGATTACTTTCGATATTGAATGTTGCATAGCTTAACTCTTCTCCTCTACCTGTATTAAAGTATACCTCATCAAGCAGATTATTTCCTTCCATTACTTTTACTCCGGCAATATTCTGTTTTTCGAAACCATCAAAATCTTTACTTTTCTGAGTGGTTGTTTTCGAAAGTCCGAAAAGGAAGTCATAGCCATTCTTATTACGATACCCCACACAGAGATTTCCACCCCAGACATAGCCTTCAGAAGCTCCATCTCCTTTTTGATAGGAAACCTTGTACCAGTTGGCTTTTCTTTCTCCCAATTGTAAGACCGGAACGGTTTCCTCTTTTTTCAGGATCATTACTTGTTGATTGGTTTGTAATGAATCCAAAATCGGAGAATTGGCGTTAGGCTCTTTTCTTACTCTTGTCCAATCTGTAAAAATTTTCTGGGCTTTATTTTCTTCAAACCCAAAGATCCCGTCCGCATACACTTCATTTTCCTGTGCCGCAAAAAATTGCAGAGTCAGCAAAAGTAAAGCTGTCCATAAAGTTTTCATAGTACTATTTTGTTTTTTTATTTTTCTAATAACAGGCTTACCCACTCTTCACGCTGCAATTGCTTTTTAAGGGTAAGGTTGTTTTCTTTACATACTTCAAGAATGTCATCCACATCAAAGAAACATAATCCTGAAAGCAATAGCTTTCCTCCTGCATTCAATACGGAAACATAGGTTGGAATATCTGAAATAAGGATATTTCTATTGATATTTGCTAAAATAATATCATAGTTTTCTTCTCCTAAGCTTTCTGCTGTTCCCTGCTCTATATCAAGCTCAACACCATTTCTTACGGCATTTTCTTTTGAATTTTCCACAGACCATTCATCAATATCAATTGCTTTTGTATCTCCTGCTCCCTGCTGTTTGGCATAAATAGCCAATACAGAAGTTCCACAACCCATATCCAGTACTTTTTTACCGGTAAAGTCAATGTCCATCATTTGTTGGATCATCAGGTGTGTTGTTGGGTGGTGTCCTGTTCCGAAAGACATTTTCGGCTGGATAATAATTTCATGCATTCCTGGCACAGATTCATGGAATTCTGCCCTGATCATTACTTTATCATCAATATTGATTGGTTCAAAATTCTTTTCCCATTCTTCATTCCAGTTGATATTCGGCATTTCCTTGAAAGTGTATTCAATTTTTACCTCTTCATTTTGAAAAAGCGGTAAAGCTTTCAGCTCTTCTTCATTAAATAAATCTTTCTGAATATATCCTAAGATTCCTTCTAATTCTTCCGTGAAACTGTCGAAACCTATTTCTATAAGTTCTGCCATTAATATTTCGTTCCATGGCTGAAGCGGAGAAATTTTGAAATCAAATTCTAAATAATTTTGCATGTGAGTAATTTGTTGCAAAAATACTAATGTTATGATTGCAAAAAAAATGGAATGGGCAAGTTTTGGAATTTCTCACTGATTCCGGGGATTATTCCGTACTTCATTCCTAAGTTTCGGCTAAAGCCATTGGAATAGGCTCTAATAAGTAGAGCGGGCTAAAGCCCGCTCCTATTGAATTTTATATCTAAAAATTGTAATCAGTTTTCAATTCTCAACTCTCAATTTTCAATTCATTAAGGGTTTGTAGAGAAAATAGATCCGTTAGCAATCAATGCTCGTCTGTTCATTTTCAGAATATCTCTTACCCATTCTGCAAAGTCTTCAGGTTGTAATACTTTATCGGGATTTCCATCAGTAAGACCTCCCTGAATACTCATATCAGAAGCAATGGTACTTGGAGTTAAGGTAATTACACGGATGTTTTGCTTTCTCCATTCTGCCATCATAGACTGAGATAAAGAAACCACTGCTGCTTTTGAAGCGGCATATGCCGACATATTGGGTCCTCCTTTCAATCCTGCTGTAGAAGCTACATTGACGATATCACCTTCACCTTTTTCTTTCATGAATGGATGTACAGCTTTGGCGGCATAATATACTCCAAATAAATTGGTTTTAATCACTTGCTCCCACGTTTCAGATGGCATCTCTTCTATAGTTCCGAAGTCACCAATACCTGCATTATTAACCAGGATATCTACTCCACCAAGTGCTTTTGCCAAAGTATCAATTCCTTCTTTTACAGCTGATTCATCATCAATGCTGAATATTGCATAGGCTGAATTCACTCCCAGTTTCTTAAGCTCTTCAACAGTATTTTTAAGGTTCTCTTCGTTTCTTCCTGTAATGGCTACGTTTACTCCTTCATTAGCCAGAGCCAATGCTACAGCTTTACCCAGTCCTCTTCCTCCACCTGTTACGATGGCATTTTTTCCATTTATATTCATAGTGATAATACTTTTCGTTGTACAAAGTTACGAAAGAACATTTTTATGGAATGGAAAGAAAGGATATTTAATAGTTTTTTAATGGTTGGGAAAAGTATAAACCACATAAAAATCTATGTGGTTTAATAAAAATGGTTCGTCATTTACATCTCCAAGTAAAGAAACCGATTCGCATCGAACCGGTTTCAAAATCTAAAAAAAGTATAGTAAAAAATTAAAAGTCTAAGGAATCTGGATTGAATTCTGAACTTCGAATTCTTCTGAAGTCGTGAACTCATTTCCATACATATCTACCGCTCTGACCTCAACTTTATGTTTTCCTAAAGTCAGCTTTTTGGGAAAATCTCCTTCCCAGATATGTTTTGACATTTCAGGATTAGAAGGCCTTCTGCCTTGTAAAATTCTCTCTGTAGTATCCCATTTGAATACAGAAAGAGCAAAGTTTGGATCTATCGTTTCATCATACTCCATTTCTTCCCATTTCCCGTTGTCTATTCTGTATTCTACTTTATCTTTTTTGCTTCCTATAAAGAAGTTAGCGAGTACTTTTGCCGATGTTTTTGAAGGAAAAGGGATCACTTTGGGAACATACAGTTTGATCTGATAATCCTCCGGTTTTCCGGCAGTTCTGTATTTCACTTTATACTGGTTATCTGTAAAGCTGATGAAGGAATAGCCTTTTGCCGTCCCGTCCCTCATGGTTGAAGTCGGAAGCCCTGCATCGTCAGGTGTCCCGGAATACCAGTCACCACAGGTTGTTCCCACATTGTACTCATGAAGATCTTTTACTCCTTGCCATCCTTCTTTTTTACCGTAAAAAATCTGCTGCTGAATATGAGTATGTGCTGATAGGAGCAGTACATTCTGGAAAGGGTTCAGGAAATCAAATAATTTCTGACGGTCTGCATTTCTGAAGCTGTCTTCATTTTTATGCTCCAGCGGAATATGAAAAGAAATAACAATGAGTTTATTTTTATCTACCAGCTTCAGGTCATTTTCGATGAACTGCAGCTGATCTTCACGGAAACCTCCCCAATAGCCCTTGCCATCTCTCGGATCAGGATACAAAATATCATCCAGGATGATAAAATGTACATTCCCATAATTGAAGGAATAATTGGCAGGACCAAAGTTGGATTCAAAGGTTTCGTCGGAAAGTTTATCCTCTTTAGCATCATAATTCATGTCGTGGTTCCCCATGACGTTATACCATGGCAATCCTACTTCTTTCATTACATCTGCATACGGCTTCTGCAAACTAAGGTTATCTCCTACCAGATCACCCAGACTGATTCCTAATACTGCATTTTTCTTGGTATTTTTAACCTCATTGACAATTCCTCTTTTAAAATAATCAAGTTCCTTTTCTGTATAAGGCTGCGGATCCCCGAAAACCAGAATATCAAAATTTTTATTTTCATTCTGTTGATACAACGGAAAGTTTAATTCTGTAGGAAGCTCTCCGGTAGGTGCTACTCCTTTATATTTAAAATCTACCGGCGATCCATTTGGTTTATGATGATAATAAAATTGAGGCAGATTATTAGAATTTAAAACCGTTTGATATCCTGATGGTTTAATGACAAAAATGGTCTGATCATCCTTCAGAGGCAAGCTGTATCTTCCGTTTTTATCTGTTAAAACTACCTGAACACCATTGGAAACCGCTACACCTTCAATACCTTTCTCTCTGTTTTCCTTCTTCTGATTTTTATTACTGTCTTCGTAGACATACCCTGAAACGGATGTCTGGGAAAATGCCATTGCTGACATGAGCATACATGGCACTAAAAGTTTTATATTCATTTCTTTATTTTTTATTCGTTATAATTATTTATTCCACCACATTTTCACGTTAATATTATCTCCACCCATTTGCTGAACAGCAGCCTGATAATTCGTTGTATTTAATACTTTAGGGTTTGGAGGATACATTAATCTTTGAGGAAGATCACCATTATTCAACAGGCCACCATTGTTCGGAAGAACCGGAAAACCTGTTCTTCGCTTTTCAAACCATTGCTGTTGATCTACGAAGAAAAGAGCAATGTATTTCTGAAGCATGATTTTTTTAATATCAGACTCATAAGCTACCTTAGGATTATCAAAGTAATTGGCAGGCACTGTCACCCCCCATTGTTCAATAGATGCTTTCACTCCGTTTTCATAGAATGTCTTTGCACTTCCGGTAATAATTCCATTAAGCGCTAATTCTGCCAAAGTAAACTGAAGTTCAGCATAAGGATATACAAAAATCTTCAGAGGTGCTTTTGCCAGGTTTTGGTTTAGATTGGATGGCTGATAATTAAAAACACTTCCAAAAGGATATCCTGAGGGTGCTCCTACATATCCTATATTTGCGTTATTAAGATCTTTTGCCTGAGTAAAAAACAGAGGGATACGCGGGTCATTATTCGCTTTTAAAGCTTGTAAAAAGAAATCAGATGCGGCCCTTCCTGTGGTAAAATCCTGTGGTCTGGCAATAGGAGGCATTAATGGTGAAACTCCTGAAATATCCAGTTTGGCTGCATCCGCATTACTTTGGAAAATAGGATATACAGTTGGATTGTTGGCAATTTCCTGAATTCTTTCTTTTACGTTAACTTCTCCATCTCTGCTTAAAATTCTTGTCAGAAGTCTTAAAGAAAGAGAATTACAGAATTTTTTCCAATTGACAATTCCATTGACGTCGGTATCCGCTTTATAAAACAAATCTCCACCAACCAGAGTTTTATTGGTAACAAAAAGAGTATTGGCTGCTTTCAAATCATCTAACAGACTTACGTAAATATCTTTTTGTTTATCAAATTTCGGTTGCAGAATACCATTATCCAATTGTGATGCCTGAGAAAACGGAATATCTCCGTATGTATCGGTAAGATTAGAATAAATCCAGGCATTTAAAACCATTGAAATCGCCTGATAATTTTTATCCCCTTCGGAAATTGCTGCTTTTTTAAGATCATCAACCTGTTTCAACCATCTGTAGGAATTATTCCAGAATCCGGCTCCGGTATTTTCTGTGATATAATAACGGCTCAGAGAGTTTCCTTCGTTGGGAAAATCCAAAGAAACCTGCATGATATCGAAAGTAAAGTCATTGGCTCTGTTGTACCCTACCGAAGCCATGTTATATTGAATCGGAACTAATAAGGAACTGGCCACCGGCTCATTAATTCTACTTGTATCTTTATTGATTTCTTCAAGACTCCTGTCACACGATACAGTGCTACTTACAAGAGCAAGAAATGAACAAATATAGATTAGCTTTTTCATTTTTCTGATTTTAAAATTTAACATTTAACTGTATTCCCACTGTTCTGGCCGTAGGTAATTGCCCTATTTCCACACCGGGAGTAATGGTAGAATCATCAAGGGTAGCCGCTTCGGGATCAAATAATGGAAACCTGGTCCACATCCAAAGATTTCTTCCGAATAAAGCCAATGTGATGTCAGTCATTTTTAAGGATTCAGTCACTGATTTTGGGAAAGAATAAGAGATTCTGGCATCTCTCAGCTTAATGAAAGAAGTGTCAAATGAATTGGTTTCTACATTGGCTCTTCTGTAATAATCTCCATAGTAGGTAGCAACAGGAATTCCTTTTGTATTTGGAGAGAAAGTTCCGTCAGCATTCTGCACCACCCCTTGTCCTACAATCAAACCTCCTGGATTATCTCTCCCTACAAGAGTATGAGTAAGTTTCCCCTGTTCAGACATTTTATGATGCGATTGTGAATAGGCCATTCCTTTGTACTGACCATCAAATGAGAAACTTACTGTAAAGTTTTTATATTTAAATTCATTCTGAAGTCCTGCTCTCCATTTTGGATATGCATTTCCGATCTTTTTCATTTCTGTCGGTTTTGCTGTTAATCCATCTGCTCCGTAGATCACCTGCCCATCCGGAGAATACATCAACCCATATCCGTACATATCTCCAAGGGAACCGCCTACTACCGCATTATAGTAAACAACTCCACCAACACTTGCCATCGTATAGGGCTGTCCCTGGAATTCATCCGGAAGAGAAAGAATTTTATTTCTATTCATAGACCAGTTGGCATTAACATTCCATGAGAAGTCTTTATTCTTGATCGGATAAGCATTCAATACCAATTCAATTCCCTGGTTTCTTAATTCTCCTGAGTTGATAATTCTTTTGTTGTAGCCTGTTTCATATAAAACAGGAATGACAATGGACTGATTTTTTGAGTTGATCTGATACGCTGTAAAGTTGAAGGTTAATCTATTTTTTAAAATGGTAAAATCCATCCCTCCTTCAATATTGGTAATCATCTCCGGTTTAAGGTTGGGGTTCGGATATAATAACGGAGATTCTACTGATCCTGAGAATGTACTATTTTCATAATATTTATCCAGCATATAATTGTAGGTATCATTTCCTACCTTGGACCACGATAACCTCAGTTTCCAGAAATTGAACTGATCTGATTTCAGCTTAAAGATATCGGACAAAACAAACGATGATGACACAGAAGGGTAAAAATAAGATCTGTTGTGACGTGGCAAAGTACTGCTCCAGTCATTTCTGGCTGTTACATCCAGGAAAACCATATCCTTATAACTGAAGTTAGCCAGTGCATAGGCACTGTTCACCTGATTGTCATTGGGCTTCGGAAGTCTGTTGTCTAAAGATGTTGCATTCGAAAGCTGATACAATCCGGCTTTATTAAGTCCAATAGCTCTGTAATCACTCATGGTAGATTCATAGTATCTTATACTTCCTCCGGCGGAAGCTGTAACCCCAAAATCTCCGAATTTATTTTTATAGGTCAATAAAATATCATTATTTAGATCCATATACCTGATGTACTGTTCCCTGTAATATCCTTTCAGGTAATTAGCAGAACTCCATGGTCTTCTTTGGGTACGCATTTCGTTGCTCCATTCCATTCCGGATTTGAAAGCGACATCCAGGTTTTTTGCAAACTGGTAGCTGACATTAATATTTCCGGTAAGGATTTTTTTATTGGTTGCATTCAGGTTTTCATAAGCAATCAGGTAAGGGTTATCGATATAGGAACTGAAAGGATGTACCTGATCTACCTGTTCCTGGCCTTTTCTCCAGATAGGTTTATACCAATCAAGGCTCACATTCGGATTCTGGAAGATCATGAAATATGAAATCGACTGGTTATTATATCCTGTTGCAGGCAGATTATCACTTGTTGTCTGACTAAAATTAACTTTAGTCCCAATTTTTACTTTGTTGCTCAGTTTATGGTCTAAAGATATTGCCCCATTGAATCTGTCAAAGCCCGTATTCGGCATCATCCACTCATTTTTCAAATAAGAAACAGAGGTTCTGAATGCTGTAGTTTCATTAGAATGAGCTATTGATATACTGTTTGAATAGGTAGCTCCTGTTTGCCAGAAGTCTTTGATATTATTTTTATAAGGTTTCCAAAGTTGTCTTTCTTTACTTTGCCCTTCTACGGTAGGATCATACTGGAAATAGTACTGACCGTCAAACTTCGGTCCGAAAGCGCTACTGGTAGAGCCTGTATTTATCCCATCAGGTGAGGCTCCGTAGGAATAATAATAATTTCCGTTTTTATCTTTCTGCTGAGTTCCCTGCCCATATTCATATTGATAATCCGGCCACTTTAATACCGTATCATAGCTTGAGTAAGAGTTTAAAGTCACCTGAATTTTCCCTTTTCTGGTTTTCCCTGACTTTGTCGTGATCATGATAGCTCCCCTGGAACCTCTGGAACCATATAATGCAGATGCAGAAGGCCCTTTAAGGATAGAGACTGATTCAATATCATCAGGATTAATACTATTGAAACTATCTCCATAATCAATCGGTAAATCTCCTCCAGAACCTGCTCCATAGGCACTTGTTCCGGTTCCGGTTCTTTTATCACTCAAAGGAACGCCGTCCACAACAATAAGTGCACCATTATTTCCCATATTCATCGAAATATCACCACGAAGCGTAATACGGCTTGTTCCCAGAGGTCCTGCTCCGGCAGTCTGAATTTTTAAGCCTGCTACTTTACCTTCCAGAGATTGTGCCCAGTTATTGTTCTGAGTTTGTAAAATTTCATCTGAATTGATGGTCTGGGTTGAATATCCCAAAGACTTGTCATGCCTTTTGATTCCCAAAGCAGTTACCACTACTTCGTCAAGTCCTTTAATAGTGTCTTTTTTAGCTTTCTGTTGAGCTGCCAGGTTGACGCTGATTAATCCTAACAACGACAAAACCAGTAGCTTTTGTGTCTCTTTATGCATATCCTTTTTGTTTGCGCAAAATTAAAACGACATTATGAGTACGATTTTAACACGGTTTTAACATTTTTTAAATGTTTATTGAATGATTTGTTAATTTTTCCTTAACAAGATCAGACACAACACTGATTGATAGCCATTTAAGGAATTAAGGAGTTTTAATACCATTTTCAGGGCTTATTTATGTATCTTTATTGTCTTCTCTTGGGATAATACCACAATAAAAACACAAATTCCTGAAATACAATGATTTAAACCCAGTTTATCATTACAAAAACATCTATCATCAAAAGAAAATACTGTTGTAGAAGCATATTTAGATAAAAAAAAGCAATCTGCTCCTTATAGAAGCAGATTGCGGATGTTACTTATATTTTTTGGGGAGATTAACCACCCCGTCAAATCTTTGATTTGACACCCCTCCGGAGGCGGGGAATGTCTAGTCTTTTGAATGAGATATTTGTGATAATCCAGGCAAGATTTGGGTTATTTGTTTTTCAGCTGATCCGGAATATTGGTTGTGATAAATCCAATTCCCTGTTTTTTTAACTCATCATATACTGCAACATCATTTACCGTCCAGGAGTTGGTAATCAGTCCTAATGTTTTAGCATCAGCAATCCATGTTGGATTTTTCTGAAAAACACTGTAATGATAATCCATTCCGTCTAATCCTTCTTTTTTGATCTGTTCAGGAGATAACTCTCCGTTCAGATACTGAACTTTAGAAGCTGGGGCTATTTTTTTGATTTCTTTACAGATATTTAAACTAAAAGAAATAAACTCAGTCTGAGACTCCAGTTTCATATCTTTAATGGTTTTGATTGTTTTCTGAGTGAGCTCATTTTCCAGTTCAGGAGTTTTTGCCGGTTTTATTTCAACAATCAGCTTCAGGGAAGCGTCTTTCTTTCCTTGTTTTAAATAATCCTTTAATGTTGGAAATTTCTCGCCATTTGATAATTTCTGAGCTTCTAATTCTTTGAAAGATGTTTCGGAAATTTCCATTTTACCGTGATGTTCATCATGGTTGATTACCAGTATTCCGTCTTTAGTCATTCTCACATCAAACTCAGATCCGTAAATTTTAAGTTTCTGAGCATTTTCTAAAGATTTAAGTGAGTTTTCTGTTGTCGGAGGCTGAGCCTGGAAATATCCTCTATGGGCAATAATCTGGGTTTGTGCTTTCATTAATCCTGTACTTAAAACTGCTAACCCTAAGATAAAATTTTTCATAATATAATTTAGATAATTAAAAAAAGTCCGAAAACTTATTGATAAAGGTAGGTATTATAACGATAGCCATTAAGACTTATTATAAAAAATACCCCACAAAAAGGAAGATTCCTGCTTTTGTAGGGCATTGTAATTGGTTAAAAACTGTATTTTGCTCCAATTTGGATCTGGTAAGGATTCCCTGTAAGAGGGACTAAACCATTACCACTGATATTTTTATCATATTCAAACTGTTTGGTTGCCTGATTAAATCCCTTTATTCTATACAAAGCAGTGTTTCCATAGGATTCGTTAACGCCCCAGTTTTTGTTCAACAGGTTGGCTACGTTGAATATATCTACAGAAAGTTCAAATGCACCGATTTTATCAAACTTAATCTTTTTTGCAATTCTCACATCCCACACTCCAAAAAAGCCGTTTTTACCTCCGTTACGTTCTGCTATTTTACCATTGTATTCGTTTACGTAATCTTTCAACGCTTTTCCTACTTGCGGATCATCCAAAATAGATTGTGCAATATTCGGGAAGATATACGCCAGGTCGTTGGAATCTACGAAATCTCCGTTGACATTTCCCCCTGAAGTCATTGAGAAACGGGTTCCTCCTATCCCTGAATATCTTATTCCCAGTGTAAATCCTGCGATCGTAGGTGAGTTACCGTAGATTACTACTTTATTACGGAACTGATTGTCAGAATAGGTCATTCTTAAATCTCTCGGATCACTCTGAATCATGGTAGACAGTGTGGCTGAATTGGCTACGTTCCCATTGTAAGAAGTATTATCTTTAATATCGGACCATGTATAACTTGCCGTGATTTCCCCGTCTTTCCAGTAACGGTAGCTCGTGTCAATCACAAAGGAGAACTGATTTACTTTACCGTCACTTACAAGCTCCAGTACTCTCCCGAAATTGTTATTGATTCTTCCTTTTTTCCAGTCTACTTTACCATCACTTGTTATCGATTCAGCCGGAACAAATACTCCCCTGTCTCCCTCATTTCCTAGAGTGAAATTTGGATTAGCCTTCATATTTCTGTCATAGTAATAGTAATTGTTTCTTCCCAGTGCCATATACGCTGCAATTCCTGCTCTGAATCTTTCATTGAAGAAGTGGGTGTAGGAAATATTCGCTTTGTAAACGATTGGTATTTTAGCATCTTCACCTGTGTAGTTAATGGTTGGAATCTGTTTATCAGCCAATGTAGGAACTGTGCTGTAATTATTTCTATAGCTATTGAAGTCCGGAACAGGAACATCATTGCCCGTCACATCTACTGTTGCAAGGTGTTTTCCGTCAAATACCAGGTTATTGATGATCATATAATTATTGATATCAGACGAGAATATTCCGGCTCCAAACTTTAAGAAATCTTTATTCTCTTCGTTAATATTCCAATCAAACTGGAATCTGGGCTGGATCACGAATGACTTGATTTTGTTATCCGTTCTGATTCCCATTTCGTCATACAGCTTTTGGTTAAATTCTGCCTTTGGATAACCGCCATAATCCAATCTTAAGCCGGCCATTACATCAAGACCTTTTGCAATTTTTGTCTGAAATTGTCCGTAAACACCGATATTCCAGATATTGGATCTCACGGAAGGATCATCAACTAAAGGGACTTCCCTGTAGAATCTGTAAGGTTTAAGGTTTTCAAAATTGTAAAGATTGCTTGGGTTATTTTTGCCATCTTCCCTGAAGTAAAATCTTCCGTTCACTTCACTTCCGTAGACCGATTTTGAAGTGGTATACATCAGATCTGCTCCGAAGGTATATTTTACTTTATCGGTGTTGTAGTACAAGTTATCTACGATCTGGAATACATTGTTTCTAAAGCTTTCCTGCGCAAAACGGTGACCTCCGATCTGGATATTGGTAGATCCTACGCCCGGAGACAGGATATTTTCTACAACAGCTCTCGGTACAGGCCCGCCGAGCTCATCATTCTGATAACTGTTCTGGAATGTGTACAGATACTGGGCTTTCAACTCATTGGTCAGATTAGGCTTAAGGTTTGACCTCAACGTCAGTAATAAACTGTTGTCAAGATTCTTATCATTTCCGTAAGACTCAAAGAAGTTGATGCTGGTATTATCACCCAATCCGTTTTTGTTAAGATCGTGGGTGAAGTTATTTCTTAATGTTAATAAATGCTTTTCATTGATCTGCCAGTCTAAACGTAAAAAAGCAGCATCAGAATTTCTTACCTTATCAAAGCTTCCGAACTGAGGCGTATTTCCTACTCCATATTTTGACCTGGCCACATCCAGAAATTTATTAAGGGTCTGAGTGGTGGTATTCAATCTTAGTTCATCTTCTTTTGATCCGATATCTGCAATCAGCAATGGTCTTGAATCAAGCTGATGATCCCATGCTACGAAAAAGTGCAATTTATTTTTGATGATAGGCCCTCCCAATGAAAATCCAAACTGAGAGGTTGAGAAATCATTTTGTCTTTTGGTTCCTTTAATATCATACGGGCTGGACAGCCAGTTTGTTCTTAAATACTCCCATGCGCTTCCGGAAAATTTATTGGTTCCGGATTTGGTAACGGCACTTACCGTTCCTCCTCCACTTCTTCCCAGCGTTACATCATATTGGTTGGTCGTAATTTTAAATTCACGAACGGCTTCAATAGAAATTGAGAACGGAGCTCCACTTCGGCTGGTCGTAGCCCCTGCTGAGGTAGGATTTTTTGCGGTCATCCCATCAATCGTAAAGTTGGTTGAAGAGCCAAGCTGCCCCGAAAGGTTTCCTCCCTTACCGCTTAAAGGGGACAATTCAGTTAGATTCGTAAAGTTTCTTCCGTTTACCGGAAGCATACTGATGTTTTTTGCAGAAATGGCTGTAGCAGCTCCAAGGTTTCCGATTTTATTTTTCAGGTTTCCTGTGATCTTTACTTCTTCAATATGCTTTTCTCCACCAAGATCCATGTTTACTGTAACCTGGTCTCCGAAGTTCACACTGTAGCCTTCTTTTTTGTCGTCGTTCACAATCACGGTATAAGGGCCACCAAGAGGAATTTCTTTAAAGATATATTCTCCTTTTGAATTGGTTTCCGTTTCCGTTCTGAACCCTGTGGATTCGTTTACGATGGTCACTTTCACTTTTTCCTGAGCGGTACTACCCAGTCCGGTTACTTTCCCTACAATAGAAGCCTGCGTGGTCTGTGCATACGCCATCGTTCCAAGCCCTAAAAACAATAATCCCAGTACAATCTTTACTTTTCTCATTTACACAAATTAGATGTGCAAAGGTATTTTGACTTTAAAAGGTAGGTGTTTAAGGGAATTTTAACATTTTTTTAATTAAACTGAAACGATATGTTAAATTATTATAAACACATTTTATATCCGTTGTATAACCAGCCTGTTGACGTATGTTACATGTTTTTAACTTTCCCATACGGTTTAAATTTTTTATTTTTTAAGTTGAATTATTTTAAACGCTATGTTCGCTAAGTAACATGTACTTATAATAATTTATACGTTCGCAAAGGTGTTGACACTCAGCAAGGGCGTGAATGTAAAATTTTAATACAACAAGAAAATTATTTAAATGCTAAGTTTGCTAAGATCAAGTTTATTTATAATGATCTATACGTTCGCAAGGGCGTTAACACTCAGCTGAGAAAAGATGCTATATTATACTTAATACAATTGTCTTGTAAACAAAAATATTCCGGAAGCCTAAAAATCCTTTGTGCATTTTTAGTGTTTTAGCATTTTCATGTCGGATTCACATTTACTTTATTTATTTTTGCTCAAAAGATACAAAAGCAATGTCTGAAAACATTCAACAAAGAATAGAAGAGCTCCGTAAAGAGCTTCATCAACATAACGAAAATTATTATCTTCTGGATACTCCTTCCATATCTGATTATGACTTTGATATGCTATTGGAGGAGCTTCGTGATCTGGAAGCCAAACATCCGGAATTTTATGATGAAAACTCTCCTACGGTACGCGTAGGTGGAGGAATTACGAAGGTTTTCCCGACTATCCAACATAAATTCAGGATGTATTCTCTGGATAATTCCTATGATTTTGACGATCTTGAAGATTGGGAGAAAAGAATCATTAAAACCATCAACGATCCTGTAGAATTTGTGGCCGAACTGAAATATGACGGAGCTTCCATTTCTATACTTTATGAAAACGGAAAGCTTACGCAGGCGGTGACTCGTGGAGATGGTTTCCAGGGAGATGAAATTACCCCTAATGTTCGTACGATTTCGGATATTCCTTTGACTTTGAAAGGTGATTTCCCTTCTCAATTCTTTATGCGTGGTGAGATCTATCTGACGAGAAAAAACTTTGACAAACTTAATAAACTTCGTGAGGAAGAAGGTCTTGATCCGTTTATGAATCCAAGAAATACGGCAAGTGGAAGTTTAAAAATGCAGGATAGTGGCGAGGTAAGAAAGCGTGGATTATCTTCTGTATTGTACCAGTTTATTTCGGATGAAGTGCCTGCCGAAACTCATTGGGAACTGCTTCAGAAAGCTCAAAGCTGGGGTTTCAAGACTTCTCAGCAGGCCAAATTATGCACCACCCTGGATGAGGTGAAAGAATTTATTACATTCTGGGACACCGAACGTCATAACCTTCCTTTTGAAATTGATGGTATTGTTTTAAAAGTTAATTCTTTACAACAGCAAAGACAGCTTGGATATACTGCCAAATCTCCACGTTGGGCAATGGCCTATAAGTTTAAAGCTGAAAAAGTAGAAACAGAATTGCAAAGTGTTTCTTATCAGGTGGGAAGAACGGGAGCAATTACTCCCGTAGCTAACCTGAAGCCTGTTTTACTGGCGGGAACCATTGTAAAAAGAGCTTCTCTTCATAATGAGGATATCATTAAAAAACTGGATCTGCATGAACATGATTTTGTGTATGTAGAAAAAGGAGGTGAAATTATTCCGAAAATTGTAGGAGTAAACACTGATAAAAGAACGGACGAAAGCAAGGAAATAGAATACATCAAACATTGTCCTGAATGCGGAACAGAACTTGTAAAGATTGAAGATCAGGCCATCCATTTTTGTCCGAATGAGCTTCATTGCCCGCCACAGGTAGTGGGAAGAATGATTCATTATGTTTCTAGAAAGGCTTTGAATATTGAAAACCTGGGAAGTGAAACGATTGAACAATTATACAGAGAACGATTAATTGAAAACCCGGCTGATTTCTATGTTTTAACGAAAGAACAACTTCTTCCGCTGGAAAGAATGGCAGAGAAATCTGCTCAGAATATCATCTCGGGAATTGAAAAATCAAAAGATATTCCGTTTGAAAAGGTGCTGTATGGAATCGGAATCAAGCATGTAGGGGAAACGGTTGCCAAAAAACTGGTGAAAAACTTCCCTACCATTGACGAATTAAAGAATGCCACCGTTGAAGAACTTTGCCAGGTAGAAGATATCGGGGTTAAAATAGCGATAAGTATTGCTGATTTCTTTAATAATCAGGAAAACATTTTAATGATCGAAAGACTGAAATCTTACGGAGTTCAACTTGAGAAAGGAGAAAGTACCAATGAAGTTTTATCCAATGTTCTGGACGGGAAAACGTTCCTTTTCACCGGAAAATTATCTCTGTTCACAAGAGAATCTGCAGAGGAAATGGTGGAAAAACACGGAGGAAAAAATATTTCTGCCGTTTCCAAAAACCTCAACTATCTGGTGGTAGGTGAAAAAGCAGGAAGCAAACTGAAAAAAGCTCAGGACATCGGGACTATTGAAATTCTGGATGAGCAGCAGTTTCTTGATTTGATTGAGAAACAATAAAATATTTTAAATAATTATTACATAAACCATTAAGATAATGTCTTAATGGTTTATTTTTGCACATTATTAAAACTAAAAAAATTAAATAAACTATTCCATGAAAAAACTCTACTTAGTCATTGTGATGACTTTGTTTTCTATTGTTCAGGCACAAAACATCTCATTCACTGATCAAAATTTCAAAAATAAATTACTTAGTTCAGGTCCGGGAAATCAAATTGCAAAAAACCTGGCAGGTAACTTTTTTGCTGCAGATGCCAACCAGGATAATGAAATCAGCGTAAGTGAGGCTGCTCAAATCAGCTACCTGGATATCAGTAACAGCAGTATTTCCAATCTGAACAACATAGGATCTTTTACGAATCTGATCACTTTAAAATGCCAGGGAAATTCTTTAAGTTCAGCATTGAATTTAGCCGGTATAGCCAGCCTACAGAGACTAGAATGTCAGAACAATCAGCTTACCTCAGTTACGATCTCTAATCCTGTTTATGTAAATACGGCTAATAACAATTTATCTGCTATTTATTTCCCCGGTAATACGGATAATTTAGCCTATGTAGATATCAGAAACAATCATATTGCAGGATTCACGACTTTAGAATACCCCGCTCTGACAGATTTTTATGCAGACGGTAATCCCATTACCACATTAAAGATCTATAAGACTGCAACAACAGACTTCGTTCTTCGCCCTATCACACAGTTACAGGAACTTTACTTCTATAGTAGTTTTAATGGTATCGACTATACTCCAACCTCTTTTACCATAGATAATTTTCCCAATCTTAAAACCATATCGGGATATGGAATAAAGCCTGCTAATGGTTTAAACCTAAGCAATCTTCCTGCTCTAACTTATGCAAGTGTGACAGGAGTCAGTAAAATATCTGTCAAAAATATCAATCCTGCTATCATTCCATCGGGTTTAAACTTGCTTGTTGATGAATTCCATGAAAATGGTACTTCAAACAGCAGTACTATAGACCGCACGTCTGTGCGGGCTAAAAAATATTACTTTGAGAATTTAACAAGTGTCGGTAACCTATCTTATAAAATAGATACTGAAGCTACTGAGGTTCATTTTAATAATCTTCCTGTTTTAGACACTTTAGCTTTAAGTACCTATCACCCAATGGATGGATGCTTAGATTTTGATTTCAGCACAATTGGTTCATTGAAAAAATTAAAAATTGATGATATCAGTTACAGCTCGATCAATCTGGCCAATCTGAATCTACTGAAAATACTACAGATCAATGCTGTTAGTTGTGATCCCGCTACTTCTGTTGTCAACATATCGGGACTTCCACAGCTAGAATACATTTACATTAAAGACAGATTTCTTAAAACAATCAATATCAATTCATTAAACACATTAAAAGATCTCAAACTTTATGGAACAGAATACTCATCCATCACCATGGGAGCTCTTCCATATTTACAGGATTTTTTACTGGACACTACAGATAAATTGCCAACAAATCCGGTTAATCTTTTAGCATTTAATGATTTTCCCAATTTGCAGAATATTACACTTATGCATCCTGTAGTAAGTGCTCTTAGTTTTAATAATCTACCCAACTTAAAAACCTTTATAACCGGAGATATCCATGATCTGACAACCAGTGAAGTACCAGCAGCCTATAATTTTTCAAATCTGCCATCCCTTGAAAATCTTGTATTGAATAACGCCAATGTTTTCCCACTTACGCTAAACAATTTACCTGGCTTAAAAAAGATCACAATTAAAAGAACTTTGTTTGCAGAATCTTATACATTTCAGAATCTTCCGTTGCTTGAAGATGTAAACATAGAATATCCTCAATCTGGTTATTCTTACTTAAAAAACTTGGCTTTTAATAATCTTCCACACATTAAAAATATTACGCTAAAGGATTTCTTCTATCTGAATACCTTAGACCTTGGGAATATCAATACCACATTGGAAAATCTTTCTTTACAACATGCGGTTTACCTGTATGGCACACTGAATGCGCTTAGCTTTAATAATTTCCCTCAATTAAAAACATTACATCTTCAAAATAATTTAAAGACTCTTCAATTATCTGATCTTCCTCAGCTTAACACCTTACATGTAAGCGGTAACAAATTTACTAACCTTGCAATCGCTAATCTTCCTGCTTTGGAGAGCTTCACCTCCAATTCTAACCTTCTAAGTACTGCTTATAACATCACTTTTTCAAATGTACCTGCCCTAAAAATGGTAGATGTAAGTAATAATGGTTATAATTTGAGAAAAATTGATTTATCTGAAGCTCCACAATTAGAAAAGTTATATTTTAAATCAAGCACTTATAATACTCCCGCCACTCTTGATTATATTAATTTAAAGAATGGAAATCCCAATATGCTGGTTATGGATACGGGATCTTTTAAAAATATTTGTGTAGATGATGATAATGAAAGGACTCAACTACAGAGTTTACAGCCTAATCTTGCCAATACTGTTTTCACATCTTACTGTACATTAACTCCGGCAGGAAGCAATTATAAAGTAGAAGGAAAAGCAAATTTCGATAGTAATAATAATGGTTGTGATGTATCTGACCCCAAATTCGCCAACCTAAAATTTGGAATTAATACAGGAGGAGTTTTAAGTACTTTTACAGCCAATCAAAATGGATTATTTTCTATTCCTTTACTGACTGGAACTCATACCATTACACCCATCCTTGAAAATCCGGCCTATTTCAATGTCTCTCCAACTAACTTAACCGTTAATTTTCCCACACAAACAAGTCCTGTAGCTCAAGACTTCTGTATTTCTGCTAATGGAACTCATAATGATCTTGAACTCATGCTCATTCCTGTAACGGATGCTGCTCCCGGATTTGATGCACAGTATAAAATTGTTTACAAAAACAAAGGAACGGCTTCACAATCCGGAAATATTGCATTTAATTTCAATAATAATCTAATGCTTTATAAGAGTGCTACAATCCCCCCTTCCTCACAATCAACCGGAGCTGTAAACTGGAATTTCACGAACCTTCTTCCGTTTGAAACCAAAGAAATTACAGTCACTGTTAAATTAAATACGCCAACACAAACTCCACCTTTAAACGGTGGTGATATTTTACATTATGCGGCACAAATCATCGGAGCAACGGATGAAACGCCTGCAGATAATAATTTTGCGCTCAACCAAACGGTAGTTAATTCTTTTGATCCTAATGATAAAACCTGCCTTGAAGGGACTTCCATCGCGCAAACTCAGGTTGGAGACTATGTTCATTATCTGATCCGGTTTGAAAATACAGGAACAGCCAATGCAAAAAATATCGTTGTAAAGGATGAATTTGATATTTCTAAATTTGACATTTCTTCTTTAATCCCATTAAACGGTAGTCACAATTTTGTAACAAGAGTAACAAATCCGAATGTTGTTGAATTCATCTTTGAGAATATCCAGTTACCTTTTAATGACGCGAATAATGATGGATATGTCTCATTTAAGATCAAAACAAAATCTACTTTAACGGGCGGTGATAGTTTCAGCAATACTGCGAAAATCTACTTTGATTATAATGCACCTATTATTACAAATACATACACCACAACAGTTGAAAGTACATTAGGCATTTCTGAAATTAAAAATAATAAAACAGAAATCAGCATTTATCCTAATCCTGTAAAAGATCTATTATACATCAGATCTGACAAAGAAATCATCAAAACCGAAATATTTGATGTTTCCGGAAGAATCTTAAGCTCCGTTGTTGTTAAGAATAAATCTCTGGACGTAAACGATTTGCCGAAAGGACAATACATAATTAAAATATTTACAAAGGATAGTATTTCGAATTTGAAATTTTTCAAGCAATAAATAGTATTCCTATCAAAGCAAACAGAGCCGTGAGTTTTCACGGCTTTTTTGTATTCCTGATTTCCGATGATAGTTATATTGACTAGTACTCCATCGCAAACAAAAACAGTAATTACCCAATAATTATACCATATTATTAATTTAAAAACAAATAAAAATGAATAATTTTAAATTATTAAAAACAAAATAAGAAAATTATTTATATATTTACATTAACTAAAACATCACTAAACCATGAAAAACATTTACCTTTTTGTGCTCATTCTGGCACAATTATCTGTTAGTGCACAGATTATTAACTTCCCGGATCCTAAATTCAAGGCAAAATTACTTACCGCAAACACGGGCAACAACCCTTTTTCTTACGACCTCAATGGGAATGCAACTGTAATAGATACCAATAATGACGGAGAAATTCAGATAAGCGAGGCCCACAATATTTCAAAGTTAACGTTGAGTAATACCCAAATTAATGATCTGACAGGAATCCAGAGTTTTACTAATCTTGTCTATCTAAACTTAACGGGTAATTCAATGCTTAACACAGTCAATCTAAGCAATATGACTCAGCTAAAGGAGCTCTATTCTTATAGCAATGCCCTCAATATATTGAATATACAAGGTTGTAATCAGTTGGGAACTTTCTTTTTCTCTAATAATAGTGGGACTATCTCGAATCTTGGTTTTTTACAAAATATTCCTCTGAAAAAACTTTCCGTTTCAGCAAACGCCCATTTAGAAAGTGCAGATCTCTCAAATCTTACAGCATTAGAAGATATTTATTTTGGAGAAAGCAGTAATGTGAATTTTACAAGTTTAGATCTATCCAATAACATCAATCTGAAGAAACTTTATATTATTAAGCCCAATCTTACCTCACTTACGTTCACTACACTACCTCAGCTTGAATATGTTAATATCCAGAAAACAAAACTAACTTCATTAGATTTCTCCAGTTCACCATTGCTTAATGACCTCGATATAGATAAAAATTCATTATTGAGCTCGCTTAATATTCAAAATAATAGTAATCTGAAATACGTAACAATTTCAACTTCTCCGTTACTAACTTCTCTAAGTGCTCATAATAAACCCAATCTACTGGGATTAACTTTACATGGAACAAGTATCGCTTCGTTAAACCTGGCAGGATTAACTGCTATGTTTAACTTATCGTTGGGAGATAATAAAATAACTTCTTTAGATGTTTCTCCTGCTATCAATCTCGTATTTTTATCACTTGGAGAAGATTTCCTTACCAGTATTGATGCAAGCCAAAATGCAAAACTAAGCTCACTCAATGTGGCGGGGAATTCCATTACTACGGTTAACGTTAAAAACGGGAATCCTGCTACGGAGTTCTATGCAAGTCCGATATCTATGACACCCAATTTAGCCTATGTATGCTGTGATCCCAAAAAAGTCCAGAAGATTTCCAATATGTTGGCTGTTTATGGCCAAAATAATGTGGAAGTAAACAGCTATTGCTCTTTTGTACCCGGAGGAACCAGCTATACCATTCAGGGAAATACAAAAGTGGATGTCAATAATAATGGTTGCGATGCAAGTGATCCTGCAAAGGCATTTCAAAAGTTCAACATTACTAACGGTACCAATTCAGGAAGCTATATTGCCAACAGTTCAGGAAATTATTCTTTAGCTGTACAGGCAGGTGCTCATGTGATTACTCCTGTTGTTGAAAATCCAGCTTATTTTACTATTTCTCCAGCAAGCATTACTGCTGATTTTCCCACTCAGGCAAGTCCACTGGCACAAAACTTCTGTATTACACCCAATGGAACTTTTAACGACCTTGAGGTGGTTATTCTTCCAATAACTGCAGCAACACCGGGTTTTCAATCGCAATATAAAATAGTATATAAAAATAAAGGAAATACAGCACAAACCGGAACTTTGGCATTCAATTACAATGATATGATTTCTGATTACCAAACTGCAACAGTTGCTCCTACCTCACAATCTCCGGGAGTTTTAAACTGGAATCTTACCAATCTTCTTCCTTTTGAAACCAAAGAAATTACGGTAACCATAAAATTAAATACACCAACGGCAACTCCACCTCTTAACTCAGGAGATATTCTGCATTATACGGCACAGATCAGCGGAGGAACAGATGAAACACCGGCTGATAATAATTTTACACTTAACAGAACGGTAGTGAATTCTTTCGATCCAAACGATAAAACCTGTCTTGAGGGAGCTTCTATTGCGCAGGCACAAGTGGGTGATTATGTTCATTATCTGATCCGATTTGAAAATACGGGAACTGCCAATGCAAGAAATATTGTGGTAAAAGACGAAATCGATGCAACGAAATTTGATCTTTCGTCACTTGTTGCCTTAAACGGAAGTCACAATTTTGTCACCAAGGTTACAGATCCAAATGTGATTGAGTTTATTTTTGAAAATATTCAGCTTCCTTTTGATGATGCCCATAACGACGGATATGTTTCTTTTAAAATCAAAACAAAGTCAACATTAACCCCTGGCGACAGTTTCAGTAATACCGCCAAAATTTATTTTGATTACAACCATCCGATCATTACCAATACCGCTACGACCTCGGTTGAAAGTCTTTTAACGACAACTGAAGTTGGTAAAAACAAGACATCGTTTGCTATCTATCCAAATCCGGTAAAAGATATTCTGCATATTCAATCAAAAGATGAGGTCATAAAAGCTGAGATCTATGACGGAGCAGGAAGAATAATCAACTCGATGCATGTGAAAGGAAACTATATGAATGTTTCTGAGCTTTCTAAAGGAAACTATATGATTAAAATGTATACGAAAGATAAAACAATGGTACAGAAGTTTATTAAGGATTAACCTGCCCCCATGTTTATAAAAAGGCTGCAAATAATAATTTGCAGCCCTTTTTTATGTTTCGTCATTGCGAGCATAGCGAAGCAATCTCAATATTACAATTATAGGTAGAAAGTGAAAAGTCGTCAATAAGTTAATAGATTATGTTTTTAAGGAGCATAGATTTAAAGAATTTTCTTATTTACTATTTCTTCTCCCATCCCAAATAGATAATATGATTAGTTCTAAATCCGAAAACTCTTATAATATAAGATAATCTCTTACTATTTTCACCCTCACATTATCAAGGATTAACCAACAGGCAGTCTGAAATAGAAAGTACTCCCATTATTCAAGGAACTTTTCACTCCGATCTCACCACTTTGTTTCTCAATAAAATTTTTGGAAATTGCCAATCCAAGGCCTGTCCCGTTCTGATGTTCACCCGGCACCTGAAAATAGCGGTCAAAAATCTGACGATGGTATTTCTCATCAATGCCGCTTCCGCTATCGGTGATGCTAAACTGAATGAAGGTATCTAGTTTTTCAACCAATATCTGTATGTTTTCATCCTGATAGGAATGTTTTACTGCGTTGGTAAGGAAGTTATTCATCACCCAGACTGTTTTATCAAAATCAGCAATCACAAAATCGGTTTCTTCAAGAAGAAATTGTGAAGTGATGGATATATTTTTCTGCTCAGCAAGCTTTTCTACATTTTTCACGGCAGTTTGTACGATTTCCTTTGGAGAACATTTCCCCATAGTTAAGCGAATATTTCCTGACTCTACCTGAGAAAGATTCAGTAATTCTCCGGTGATATCCAGGAGACGTTGTCCATCTTCGTTGATGCTTTTCAGTAATTCCTGCTGTTGCTCATTCAACTCACCAAATTTCTGATTTCCAAGCAGCTGAACTCCCATTTTTATGGCTGAAATAGGAGTCTTCAATTCATGAGAAATCGTGGCTATAAAATTTGTTTTGGCAAAATCAAGTTCTTTGAAGGGGGTGATGTTTCGGAGCAGAATCACCTTTCCGATATATCTTTTTTCTTTTTCCCCGGTTTTAACAATGTTTATTGGAATAATATCCTGTTCAAAATAATTTTCTTTATTATCCCGAACAATTTTAATAGGATCCTTGACAGGATGGTCAATATTCTTCAACAATTCACGCATCAGGTCATTATTTACGGCCACTTCATGCGCTGTTTTCCCGATAATTTCTTCTTTATGAAGATTGGTCACTTTCAGTGCTTCATCATTAATCATATAAATAAAATGATTTTCATCCAGGCCAATAACGGCATCATGCATATTGTTAACCAGGGTTTCAATTCTTTTTTTCTCCATTAATTGCTGAGAAAGGCTACTGCTTTCATATTCCTGGAGCTTTTCAGCCATCACATTAAAAGATTCAGCAAGGCTGTTGAATTCTTCACTCCCTTTAAAATGAACCCTTTCATTATAATTTTTATTGGCAATCTGCCTGATACTGAAAGTCAGCTGATCAATCGGTTCAGCAATTGTTTGTGGTAAATTAAACAATAAAATAAAAGCAATAAGAAAACAAACCGTTCCGATACTTACAATCCAGAAAGTAGCATTACCAGCCGTAATAATGGCAATATCACTTTTCCGTTCGATGCCTTTCATGTTCAAAGACATAATTTTTGCCAGATCTTCCCTTATAAGCTTCTCTTTAACAGGAGTGGGTTCTTTTAAATAGCTGTTGAAATGCAGATTCAGATTCTGTGTAGCTTCTTTTTCCCCAAATTCTGTAAGGTTCTTTTCCTGTAATCTGTTATTTTTTTTAAAATCCGCAATGGCAATGGCACTGTCTGTACTGATATGATCCAGTGCAAGAAGCATATTCTTGGAAAATTCCAGACTATTGTAATTGGCAGTAAGGATTTTCTCAGTATCTGATTTTAATTTATTAATGTATACAGAACCTATCACTGATAGCAGAACAATCAGCAGAAATAAAAGGCCTACGCCTAAGGTGAGTTTTGTTTTAAGTTTCATATGAAGATACTTATTGTTTTTTAAAAGACATATGCAATCGCGTCATCTTTATCGGTGTTTGTGTTTCCAAATCATTGCGATTTCATTACTTTTACGATAAAATAATAATATCTACCTGTCGTTCATTCAATCTGTTCATCAGTGTATAGATCCAGCTATAGCCGAACAAACGATGCCAGAATTTGGCGTGGGGCTTGCCAATACAAACCGTCGTAATATTATGGGCGATCACATAATCCAGAATTGCTTCCTGAACACTATTTTCCTTTACCCTTACCACTTTTGCGCCTAATTCCTGTGCTAAATTAAAATTATTAATCAGATACCGCTGCTTATCCAAAGCGATTTTTTCCGGATTTTCAGAAGGTCTCTGGATATACAGGACAGTCCATGGGCTGTTATAATAGCTTGCCAACCTGGCTGTCTTTCGTATAATCGTTTTGGCAATCTTTTCATTGCTGCTGATACAGGCCAGAAATTTTATAGGCTTAAAATTCTCGGTCTTGATTTCAGTTTCCACTTTTCTCTCAACATGGGTAGCCACTTCTTTTAAGGCGAGTTCTCTCAATTGGAGAATATGCCCGCTTTGAAAGAAATTAGTGAGTGCAGTCTGAATTTTTTCCTTTTTATAGATTTTACCCTCTTTTAAACGGGTTAAAAGTTCATCAGCCGTAAGGTCAATGTTCACCACTTCATCAGCAAGTGCCAGAATTTTATCTGGCACCCTCTCAGTGACTTCTACCCCTGTTATTTTTTTAACTTCTTCATTGAGACTTTCAATATGCTGAATATTCATGGCACTGATAACGTTAATTCCGTTATCAAGAATCTCAAGAACATCCTGCCATCTTTTTCTATTTTTAGAACCCTCCACATTCGTGTGGGCCAATTCATCTACAAGAACAACCTCAGGATGTTCATTAATAATGGCCTGAAGATCCATTTCTTCAAGGTTTTTTCCTTTATAGAAAACGGATTTCCGTTCAATTTCAGGAAGGCCTTCTGCAAGAGCTACTGTTTCTTCTCTACCATGAGTTTCTATATAGCCAATTTTCACATCAATGCCGTTTCGTAAAAGAGAATGCGCTTCCTGAAGCATACGAAATGTCTTTCCTACACCTGCACTCATCCCTATATAAATCTTGAATTTTCCTTTCCTGGATTTCTGGATCAATTCTAAAAAATCTTTTGCTGATGACATTGATTTTATTCTTTTTAATTTTATTTTAAACACTTTTTGCCCTGGCTAAATCTATTATTAAAACCAAACGGCTAAACTCGTTGTAATAAAAAAGTTTCCTTTTCTGAACTCATCATTTTTAGCAAAAATGGCATCTTTAGAAGTAAAACCTCTTGCTTCTGTGCGGAACACAACATTCTTCAATACAGCATAATCTACATTCAATGAATATCCGAATGTCTGAAAACCGTTAGGAGTTCCCGTATTGATGATGACTCCATGTTCATCATGATAGTATTCCAATCTTCCTGCCAGCGCCCATTGATGATCAAGCTGATATTTCATCTGTACATTGGGACTGTACCATATATTATATTGCTCACTTCCTTTCGTTTTCTGCTCTGCCCCAATATCAAAGCCCAATACAGCAGAAAACTGATTCGTCAATTGAAAACTACCATAAAGATCGTGAAAATAACGCATTCTTTTATCTGCTTTCGCTTTATCATTTCCAATAAATGAACTACTGTTCAGTGTAATTTTATCATTGGGTTTATAAGTAACCTGATGACCGAAAGAAATACTTTGATTTCCTTCCGGTTTCGCAATACGTTGCCATCCGTTCAGTACCAGACCGCTTAAAAACCATTTTCCGCTATCTGACGTATAAGAAATTTTTGCACCGGTCTCAAAATAAGGAGAGTTTTCAGCAGCAAAACTTCTGGTCAGATTGATATTATCTCTTCCGATAGCACTTTCCCAGCCAATATGAGATGGCATGATCCCTGCATCAATCCACAGATTTTTATTTTTTGATATTTTAATTCCAATATTAGCTTCATTCACATAGCGTAAAGCATTTTGTTCAGCCGCCATGTTGTCCTGCGCATACGTTCCGGCCATTAAAGCGACATTGGCTCGAAGATTTTCACTTTGATAATTTGCTTTAACCAATCCCAGATTAAGATTCAATTCATTATGCCTGTTGTATGAGTATAAAAAATTTTGACGAAGATGATTATCAGGTTCATTAAAATCATAGGTATAAAAAAGTTCTGCATACGCTGAAAAGGTCACTTTATTTCCTGTTCTCACTGAATCTGATGACTGTGCTTTGGAAAAAAACATTCCCAATACTGCACCTATAACTAGATATTTTTTCACGTTAGTTCTGAAGTGTTTATTAACTATGTCAAGGTTTTAAACTTTGACATAGAATTTATTTTAATTGATCCAAAGCAATATTAAGCTTCAGTACATTGAGTTTTGATGGTCCGAAAAGTCCTAAGAATGGTTTTTCAGTTTGTGCATTTATTAAACTTTTAATTTGCTCTTCTGAAAGGTTTCTCACTTTTGCAATTCTTTTTGCCTGATACAAAGCTCCTTCCTGAGAAATATCCGGATCAAGCCCACTTCCACTTGCCGTAGCCAGTTCAACAGGTACTTTATCCTTCCCCATTTCAGGATTTTGCATTCTTAACGTATCAATTCTTTTTTGTACAGTTTCCAGGTACTCTTCATTACTTGGACCCTTGTTGCTTCCCCCACTTCCTGCAGCATTATAATTTACTGTCGAGGGACGGCCATGGAAATACTTTTCCGACTTAAATTCCTGCCCGATATTGGCATAGAACTTCTGCCCTTTGTAATTAATGATTTCTGCATTTCCTTGAGTAGGTAGTATTTTTGACCCTCCATACACAAGGCCCAGATAAATTCCTGTAACAACCAGCATTACCAAAGTCAACCTGAATGCTGAAACAATATGATTTTTCATTTCTTTAAATTTAATAGAATAAACTAATCAGTAAGTCTATGATTTTGATTCCGATGAACGGAACAATTACTCCTCCCAAGCCATAAATTAAAAGGTTTCTTCTTAGTAAAGCACTTGCCCCAATTGGTTTATATGCTACTCCTTTTAACGCCAATGGAATAAGAAAAGGAATAATCACGGCATTGAAAATGACAGCGGATAAAATAGCCGTTTCAGGACTGTGAAGATTCATGATATTCAACTTCTGAAGCGAAGGAATAAAGGTGATAAACAAAGCCGGAATTATCGCAAAATATTTGGCCACATCATTGGCAATACTGAATGTTGTCAATGTTCCTCTTGTCATCAGCAATTGTTTCCCGATTTCTACAATTTCAATCAGTTTTGTAGGGTCATTATCAAGATCAACCATGTTACCGGCTTCTTTTGCAGCCTGTGTTCCGCTGTTCATGGCTACTCCTACATCGGCCTGAGCCAATGCCGGAGCATCATTCGTTCCATCTCCCATCATGGCTACCAGCTTTCCTTCCTGTTGTTCTTTTTTGATGTAGTTCATTTTATCTTCAGGCTTTGCTTCCGCAATAAAATCATCTACTCCCGCTTTTTCTGCAATAAATTTGGCCGTCAATGGGTTATCACCGGTTACCATCACTGTTTTAACCCCCATTTTTCTTAATCGTTGGAAACGCTCCTGAATTCCTGTTTTAATGATATCCTGAAGTTCGATAACTCCCCATACTTTTTCATTCACAGACACCACCAAAGGAGTACCTCCATTTTCAGAAATTTTGGTCACTGCATCTTGTGTTTCCTGCGGGAAGATGTTCCCGGCTTTTTCAGTCAGTCTTTTTATAGTGTCATACGCTCCTTTTCTGATTCTGGTAGCTTCAAAATCGATCCCGGAAGTTCTGGTTTCAGCAGTAAAGTCTATATAAGTAGGATTGGGAACAATTAAATCTTTTGATTGTAATGAGCTTAATTCAATAATTGATTTTCCCTCAGGAGTTTCATCAGCAACAGAGCTTAATGCAGAAGCTTTAATAAAATCTTCAATTTTAATTCCTTCAGCAGGATGAAATTGAGTTGCTTTACGGTTTCCAATAGTGATTGTCCCCGTTTTGTCAAGTAATAAGACATCGATATCCCCTGCAGTTTCTACTGCTTTCCCACTCTTTGTAATCACATTTGCTCTTAATGCTCTGTCCATCCCGGCAATTCCGATTGCAGAAAGCAGACCTCCGATGGTTGTCGGAATCAGACATACAAAAAGAGAAATAAATGCCGCAATGGTAATCGGAGTCTGCGCGTAGTCTGCAAAAGGCTTTAAAGTGAGGGTAACAATGATAAAGGTCAGGGTAAACCCTGCTAACAATATGGTTAATGCGATTTCGTTTGGTGTTTTCTGTCTTGAAGCTCCTTCAACAAGGGCAATCATTTTGTCCAAAAAGGATTCTCCGGGTTTGGTTGTTACCTTTACTTTGATTCTGTCTGAAAGTACTTTGGTACCACCCGTTACTGAGCTCTTGTCACCACCTGCTTCACGAATAACAGGTGCACTTTCCCCGGTAATAGCAGATTCATCAATAGTAGCAAGACCTTCAATAATCTCCCCATCCATCGGAATCTGATCTCCCGCTTCACATAGGAAAATATCTCCTAATTTCATCTCGGCAGACATCTTCAATACTGTTTCTACCTGAAATCCATGCTTGTTTTCAACCACCAGTTTAGCAGGGGTTTCTTCACGTGTTTTTCGAAGGGTATCAGCTTGTGCTTTTCCTCTTGCTTCCGCTATAGCTTCGGCAAAATTGGCAAACAAAACTGTGAAAAATAAGATAATAAATACCAAAAAATTATAAGAGAAACTTCCCTGAGATTTATCGCCTGTCAAGCTGAAAATGCTTACAATAAACATTACAACGGTTCCGATCTCTACCAGAAACATTACTGGATTTTTAAACATAATTTTCGGATTCAGTTTTACGAAAGACTGTTTAATTGCCTCGTTTACCAAATCTCTTTGAAATAATGTTTGTGATTGATTTTTCATTTTTTTGAAAGAGTTATATCATTATCAATAATAACCATCAAGGTAAGCCAAAGTATGAGAAATAGAAGTGGATAATATTATGTAGTGAACGTTTCGGTAAGTTTTTAGACAAGTTCCCAAACTTTTCCGCTTCCTTAATGGTTGGATATTGATTTTAATTTTTAATGTTCACAATTTATTTTGAGAAATACTGTATTTGTTCTGCAATAGGACCCAGTGTCAGCGCCGGAAAGAATGATAGGGCTGCAATAAGCAGGATGACAGCAAGCGTCATGAAACCAAAAGTAGCCGTATCCGTTTTCAATGTTCCCGAGCTTTCCGGAATGAATTTTTTCTGAGCCAGTAATCCTGCAATCGCCACAGGACCTATGATTGGGATAAACCTTGATAACAACAGTACAATACCTGTTGAAATGTTCCACCATGGAGTATTATCTCCAAGCCCTTCAAATCCGGAACCATTATTGGCAGAAGAAGAAGTAAACTCATATAACATTTCACTAAATCCGTGAAATCCCGGATTATTCAACGTTTTTGCTCCAAACTCAGGTAAATAAGCAGTTAAAGCAGTACCCACAAGAATTAAAAAAGGGTGAAATAAAGCCACAATCATGGCAATCTTCATTTCTTTTGCTTCGATCTTCTTGCCCATAAATTCGGGCGTTCTTCCTACCATCAGACCGCTGATAAATACCGCGAGAATTATAAATATGAAATAGTTCAGAATCCCTACTCCACAACCTCCATAGAAACAGTTGATCATCATGGCAAGAAGCTCATTCATTCCGGAAAGAGGCATCGTGCTATCATGCATAGAATTCACCGACCCTGTTGAAATAACCGTCGTCGCAATGCTCCAATATCCTGAGGCTGCGCTTCCGAAACGGATTTCTTTACCTTCCATAGCTCCTAGACTGCTGTCTCCTCCCATTTTGGTGATCAATGGATTTCCTCCGGTTTCATTGACAACGTTCGGAATGGTAAGCGCCAGAAAACCGACGGTCATTACCGTAAAAATAACCCACGAAAGCTTTCTCTTATTTAGATAAAAACCTAATGCAAAAACCAATGCAAACGGAATGATCATCTGCGTCACCATTTCTGTCATATTCGTCACATAATTAGGGTTTTCAAGCGGGTGTGCTGAGTTGGCTCCAAAAAAACCACCACCGTTGGTTCCCAAATGCTTAATTGCAACAAAACCGGCAACCGGACCTCTGGATACATCAATTTTCTGACCTTCTAATGTTGTAATGTGGTCCTTCCTCTCAAAAGTCATAGGAGTACCATTCACAGAAAGGATGAACGCTACAATGATACTGATCGGAACTAAAATTCTGATCATTGACCTGGTAAAATAGTCATAAAAATTCCCCAGCTCCGTTGCCGTTTTCTCTTTAAAAGCTTTAAAAAGAACCGCCATTGCTGCCATTCCCGTAGCTGCCGTTACAAACTGTAAAAACATTAAGTACAACTGACTTAGATAACTTACTCCCGACTCTCCCGAGTAATGCTGTAAATTACAATTTACTAAAAATGAAATAGTCGTGTTAAAAGCAAGGTCAGCTGACATATTGGGATTCCCGTCAGGATTTAGAGGAAGCCAGGCTTGTGTCATTAAGAGTATAAACCCGATAATGAACCATACCAGATTGATCGCCAACATGGCATACATATTCTGTTTCCAGTTCATCTGGCGGTTGGGATTGATACCCGATATTTTATAAATTAACTTTTCAATGGGTTGGAATACCGGATCCAGAAAAGTTTTTTTGTATCCATAGACGTTAGCAATATATTTACCTAAAAATATTCCAATCACTAACGTAATAGCAAACATTGCTATGATGCCTAAAATCTCTGTATTCATGATTACTTAAAATTTTTCAGGTTTTATTAAAACATAACAGATATACACAAAGGCAAGAATTGAAAGAAAAAATAAACTCCACATAATTTTATATTCTATCAAAAAATTCAACTGATTTGTACAAAAGCCAAAACAATACTGCAAACAGCAGAATTAAACTTATGAGCATCATATCTTTATTATTAAGATTAAAAGAGTCAACAACACATACGATACAATCAGCAAACTAAAAGTAGAATGCTCCCGTTTTTTAAACGATTTTCTTGAAATTGTCATTTTTAAATATTTTATTCATGGACTATATGCCAAAAGAGAGTCCAATGTAAAAAATAAATAACCAATCAATTAAAAATCAGATCATTAATCCAAAACAACTCACCCTATAAAAACAGAAAAGCCTATCAAAATGATAGGCTCTTTATTAAAATGATAAATTTTCTATTTTAATTCATATTCCTCGAGTTTACGGTATAAAGTTGCAATACCAATCTCTAACAATCGGGCTGCTTCCGCTTTATTACCTTTTGTATACTCTAATACCTTTTGTATATGTATCTTTTCAAGTGATCGGATGCTTAAGGAATCCGCTTCCCGGGCTACTTTTTCAGAATAATGAGGAAGACTTTCGGCATCCAGAATATGAGTATCCATTAAAATAAGACTGCGTTCCACAGCATTTCTTAATTCCCTGATATTTCCCTTCCAGTCATTCTTCTCCAAAGCTTTATAATAATCCGGACTGACTTCAATAGCAGATAAGTGAAGCTTATGGGAAAATAAGTCCACAAAATTCTTCGCCAGCATTTTTACATCCTCTTTTCTATCCCTCAAAGCAGGAAGAGTGATCTCAAAAACATTCAGCCTGAAATACAAATCTTCCCTGAAATTTCCTTGTTTTATTTCTTCCTCAAGGTTTCTGTTCGTAGCAGCAATTAATCTAAAATCAGATTTTGAAACCTTCGTTTCACCCATTTTTATAAATTCCTTCGTTTCCAGAACCCTTAATAGCTTTGCCTGAAGTTCGATAGGCATTTCACCAATTTCATCCAAAAATAAAGTACCACCGTTCGCTTCATCTATCAAACCTTTCTTATCCTTTATTGCCCCAGTAAAAGCACCTTGTTTATGACCAAAAAGCTCGCTCTCCAGAATTTCTTTACTAAATGCTGAACAGTTAATCGCTACAAAACTATTCTTACTTCTGTCACTTCCATCATGAATAGCACTGGCAAAAACTTCTTTTCCCGTTCCCGTTTCACCTGTTAAAAGCACAGCAGCATCTGTTAATGCCACTTTTTCAGCCAATTTTTTAGCCTGTAAAATAGCAGGTGAATTTCCAATAATCTGGGCGAATCCTTTTACTGCATTTTTGGGAACAATTCTGGATTTATTATCTTTAGACTTATCCAATGCCTTGTACACCAAAGGAATAATTTTCTCATTATCATCCCCTTTTACCAGATAATCATAAGCTCCGTTTTTCATAGCCTGTACAGCATCCGTTATATTTCCAAATGCGGTCATCAGAATAATCTCAAGATGCGGGTATTTTGTCTTAATAGATTGTACCAATTCAACACCAAATGCATCAGGAAGCCGGACATCGCATAGAACAACATCAAAATCATATTGCTCCAGCATCGTCATTGCAGAACGTGCCGTAGAAGCTTCTTTTACATTAAAATTTTCTTGGGAAAGAATCATGCCCAATAGCTTAAGGAGCTTGATCTCATCATCGATGATCAGAATGTTTCCTGACATTATATTTATTTTGGAAAACTTATACAAACTTATCAATTTTATTTGACTAAAAGCCGATTATGACGGAAATTAATTTTACATCTCTATTTATTCCTAGAAGCAATTTCCCGCTATCCACTCATACTCCTCGCGCCAGCGCTTTCCACCCTTAAACCTTCAACACTCCCACTCATGCTGTGAGGTAACCGTTGCTATCGGGGCTAGGATGATGAGAGTTGAGAGTTGAAAATTGAGAATTGAGAATTGAAAATGGATAATGCCGGGTGATTCATTATTCATTTCTTAGGGGTAGGGATAAAAACAAAAAAAGTCCTTTATCATTCGATAAAGGACTTTTTAAAAATAAAATAAAAACTGGCGGCGGCCTACTCTCCCGCGTTAGCAGTACCATCGGCGCTGGTGGGCTTAACTTCTGTGTTCGGAA
>NZ_PPED02000029.1 GCF_002899825.2 Chryseobacterium phosphatilyticum | reverse complement strand
GCACCCCATCGTGCCGCGGTAGATCTCGATCATCTCCGGCAGAGGTTGGGGGGCCGTGAACGCGGCCTGCCGGCACCAAGCCGCGAACGTGACCCGGTCGACGCTGCGCAGCTCATGGTAGCGGTAGAACACGGCGTGCCCGATCGCAGCCTGGACCATCGGCGGTGGCGCACCAGCCCTGATCAGGGCCGGGATCGTGTCGAGGCCGGCCAGGCCCACCAGCGCGGCGGCAGCATCGACACGCCCAGCCGCAATCAGATTGACCGCCGCGCGGCGGCTGATGAGCTGACCGAACGTGCCAGGCACCGAGGCAACGAACTGGTGAAGGGCTTGGACGTCCACAGTGATGCTCCCAGTGACAACTGAAGCATATGGGGATTACAGGTCGGGCGCCCTAGTCTTCACATGATGTTGGTATGGACTACACCTTGACCCGGTGTGATTTCCACGTGGAAGACATGTGGTTTCGGCGTGGATCTAGTTAGGATACGCCCAACCTGCACCGCACTCCAGGCACCGCCTCGCGCCGTCTCAATCCGTCGCGCGTTCAGCTCCGTGGCGATGGCTCGGTGCGAGCCGGCTCCGGCCGCTCGGATGCTCTCGATCACCGGCAGCACGTTGGCCGCGAAGGCGTCGGCCTCGGCCCGGTTCACGCTGGCCCCCTTTGCCGACGCCTGGGCGAGGTT
>NZ_PPED02000028.1 GCF_002899825.2 Chryseobacterium phosphatilyticum | reverse complement strand
GTACTGGATCAAGATCTTCGCCATCGCCTTCGCTATGGGCGTCGTGTCCGGACTGGTCATGTCCTACCAGTTCGGCACGAACTGGTCCGTCTATGCCGACAAAACGGGGCCGGTTCTCGGTCCGCTGATGGCCTACGAGGTGCTCTCGGCCTTCTTCCTGGAGGCCGGCTTCCTCGGCGTCATGCTCTTCGGCATGAGCAAGGTCGGCCCGCGCCTGCACTTCCTCGCCACCCTGATGGTGGCCATCGGGACCTTCTTCTCGGCGTTCTGGATCCTGTCCGTGAATTCCTGGATGCAGACGCCGCAGGGTCACACGGTCAACGCGGCCGGCCAGTTCGTGCCGGCCGATTGGTGGGCCATCGTCTTCAATCCGTCCTTCCCCTATCGCCTCGTCCACATGGTCCTGGCCGCTTACCGGACCACCGCGCTCGTCGTTGGCGCGGGCGGCGCCTGGCACCTGCTCCGCGACCGCGCGAACGAAGGCGCGCGGATTGACGTCCCCCCATCGCTTTGGTCCGGCGTGAGTGCGAGTTTTCCGGGTGTGTGAGCCCCTGATGGGAGGAGCAGAGCCGTGAAGAAGAGCAGGTTCACCGAGGAGCAGATCGCCTTCGCGCTGAAGCAGGCCGAGACGGGGACACCGGTCGCGGAGGTGCTGCGCCGGATGGGCATCTCCGAACAGACGTTTTACCGCTGGAAGA
>NZ_PPED02000027.1 GCF_002899825.2 Chryseobacterium phosphatilyticum | reverse complement strand
ATGCAATAAAGGCTCTAAAGCCTGTAAGAGTGGTTGTCACTGAAAATTGCGGCAGAGATGTTTGGCCATTCTTGCAGTCGCTAAAAATTGCTTCTGATATGGGTTACAAATTTGCTTGCAAAATACATAGCAAAAAATCGCCTCACATTTCAGGTGGAGAACGTTGGAGACGAGATTTAGTTAATTCTATTGTCGGAGCAAGTGCTATTAAGTCAGTTATGGATGTATTCCAGGATGAAGACAACTGTGGTATTGTTGCTCCGAGATCTGCTTTGTTCTACAACAACCATTCTTCTGTTATGGTAGACAATCAAGAATGGGTAAAAAATATCTTGGATGTATCAGGGAATAGTGGTGCGAGCGTAAAATATTTTATTGCTGGCACTATGTTTTGGTTGAGAATTGATGCATTCAAATCGATATTGAATTTGCCTTACGGTTCTGAAGAGTTTGGTCCTGAACTAGGAGCTATAGATGGAACGTTAGCCCATGCATTTGAAAGAGTAATGCCTTTACTGGTAGAAGCGGATGGATATAAACTTATCTTATATGGTGACGAGGGATCTTTTACGCCATACTAGATCATCGGTTTGATTAAAATGGCTTGTCCACATCTGTTATGTGATATAGTAAGTCAGACTTACATAATATCAATGACAGATGTGGATAATTCGGGTTGATTTATGATACTCGAATATAATAGCAT
>NZ_PPED02000025.1 GCF_002899825.2 Chryseobacterium phosphatilyticum | reverse complement strand
GGCTCGGAGCCAGTGCCGGGGTCTTCACGGTGCTCGGCGTGCTCGCCCCGCTTCGTGTCCCACTGATGGCTGCCAGTGTCCTGGCCGTGGTTGTCGGCTGGTTCTTCTACGCGCGTCGGCGGCAGGCTGCTTGCGGAACAGACGGGTCGTGCACCGCTCCACGTCGGTCACCGGCAGTCATGGTGCTTCTCAGCCTCGCCACGATCCTCATCGCCGCTGCTGCGGCCGGGGGCTACTTCGAACCTACCCTGATCAAGATGCTACGGAGCGCCCGATGAAGCTGACTTCGGTTCTGACCTGTCCGCACTGCGGACACCGTGCGTCGGAGACGATGCCGACCGACGCTTGCCAGTTCTTTTACGAGTGCACCGGCTGCGGCACCCTGCTTCGCCCGAAGGCGGGCGACTGCTGCGTGTACTGCTCGTATGGCGATGTTCCGTGCCCCCCCATTCAGGAAGCCCAAGAACGCGGCGAGCCTTCTTCTTGCTGCGGAACTTGATTTCGGATTCTCATCAGAAATATGGACAACAGACGTACCACTTCTGTAACCTAAATACTTCAACTCCTGCTTGGTCGCACCGGAGTTCGGTGGTGTACCGATTAGAGATGGTGACAATTATGCGATAGATTTCGTCCCAACCAATCCACACCACCGGGACTTTATGCGGCCAGTCGAGACCAAGCGACTGGCCGCTTTTATTTTGGCTTCTGGTGTGGATTTATGTCGAGGAATAATACTGTTGGACGTTCATGGAAATTCTTGCTGAACCGTGATCGCGATCATCTCCGATG
>NZ_PPED02000024.1 GCF_002899825.2 Chryseobacterium phosphatilyticum | reverse complement strand
GTGCCGGCGGACACGGAAGGGTCGCAGATCGCCTTCCGTTTCGGCCTGAACAAGACAGGGGGTATGCGGGGCCCACCGCTCGTCACGTCACGGCAGCTCAAGGGCGATCAGGAGGCGCGGAAACGGTTCGAGGATGCCGCCTTCGAGGCGCTGTCTCGGTGCTTTCCGATGAGGATCACCCCCGCATTCGGAGCGATCCTCGGCGAGAGCCCCATCAGGCTGAGACTCGTCAACACCCCACCGAGAGCTATGCAGGATTTTAGGTGACGGAGGCGGTCAGGCGGCGCGGTGATCTGGGCTCGCGGTGACCTCGGTCCCGTCGCGGAAGATGACGCCGGCCACGACCTTCGGCAACTGGTTTTCGCCCTTCAACCGTCGCCAGGTTTTCGAGGCTGCCATCACCAGCTTGAACACCATCAGCTTGGCGGTCGTGGCCGAGAGTGCACCTTTGGTCCGCACGGTCCGATGCCGCACCGTGGCGAACACGCTCTCGATCGGGTTCGAGCTGCGCAGGTGGTCCCAGTGCTCGGCCGGGAAGTCGTAGAACGCCAGCAGCGCCTCCCGGTCCTTGGTCAGGCAGGTGGCGGCGCGCGGGTACTTGGCCCCGTACTTCTCGACGAAGACAGCCAGCGCCGCCTCGGCCGCCGCCCGGGTCGGCGCACCGTGGATCTCACGCAGATCCACCTTCATCGCGCCCTGAACGGACTTCGGCACCTTGTCGAGGACGTTGGCCGCTTTGTGAACCCAACACCGTTGGTGAGCGGTGCCCGGAAAGACCTCGTCCAGGGCCTGCCAGAAGCCGAGTGCGCCGTCGCCGACCGCGATCTCGGGCGCGATCGACAGCCCACGCCGCTTCACGTCGACGAGCAGCTCGCGCCAGCTCTGGGCGCTCTCGCGCACGCCCACCTGGAAGCCGACGAGTTCTTTCCGGC
>NZ_PPED02000023.1 GCF_002899825.2 Chryseobacterium phosphatilyticum | reverse complement strand
GTGGAATCGAGAAACCGCGTAGAACAAGATCGACGGATAAAACTCAGACTTGGATCAAGAAGTTTTCAGACTACCTTGCCGACCAGAAGGCTCTACTTAAAACAGTGGAGCAGAAGCCTGATCAGGCTAAGAAGACAAGAGGGAAACGTAATAAGACGCACACCTTCTGGTCCGACGATAGGAAGCTGTTCGTCTTCGAACCGAGGTACGGGACGAAGCAGGTCAACGTGCGGCCGGGCATGAATCAGGTCACCGCCGTCAGCGTTGATGAGATGCAGGTCAGGATCGATAAGCTCGTTCAGCTTACGAAGAACGGCGACCTCAATGCTGCTCTCGAAGAAGCTGCGGCACGACCGGCGCGGGATAAGGTTGCTCCCGCAGAAGGCGAATCCGTTACCCCGGCCAAAGGGAAGGCGAAGGCGTAAAGTCTCCCATGTGCCGCCCGGAAAACCGCAGATTCCCCTCTGCAATGGCGGAATTCCGGGCGGTGTAGTTATACCTTCTGAGTACCTACTTCTTAGACCTAAACTCACACTCAAAACCCTCATACATCTTCAACACGAACTTACCCCACAGCCATCCGTAACCATCTCCGAATTTCACTGGAAGATCATCAAGACCTCCAGTCGAGTATTCCAGACGACGCTTGTAAGAGTATGAGTACAAGTTGATGATGGAATTCGTGACGGGTTTCTTGGCGTGTAGCCCCTTGACCTGCGTCTGCCACTTGCCGGTCCAGATTCCCTGCACCCCGCGGCGTAGCTCGTCGGCAGAAGTCTCTCCGTCAAGCTCGTCCGAGAACGCCACGACGAAGTGCGTGTGCACGATCAGGTAGCGCTCATCCTCGGCCAAGGGCCCCATATCGCATCCCATGCTCGCCCGCGTCGCGCGCTGATGTCCCTCCGGGTCGCTCTCTCGCTCAGGTTCACGTCCGTAGAACCCGCG
>NZ_PPED02000022.1 GCF_002899825.2 Chryseobacterium phosphatilyticum | reverse complement strand
GCCGACGATGTGTCGATCTTTTCCTCAAGACTCAGGAGCGCGATGCCCTGGCCGCGTAGCGTCTCGACCGTGGTGAGCAATTCGGCGAGCGAGCGCCCAAGCCGATCGAGGCGGACCACCGCCAGCGTGTCGCCCTTGCGGGCATAGGCGATCAGTTCGGCCAGACCGGGCCGCTCCATGCTCTTGCCCGACATGACGTCGGTGAACACCTTGATCGCGCCGGCCTCCTCCAGACGCATGGTCTGTCCAGCCACGTCCTGATCGCCGGTGCTGACGCGGGCATAACCCAGAATATCGCCCATCCCGTGCGTCTCCCAAACGGTCGTTCTGTGGACGATCTGAAGGGCGATCGCTTCGCCCCATCCATATCCGTCCACATACTATGTCTCTTTACTCATGGCTGTCCATAGGCCCAGCTGACCTTTTGTGGACGGGAATCGGAATGACGAAGCGTAAGCATCAACTCCTGACCGAGAGCGAACGCGATCAGATCCTCGCCGTCCCGAGCGAGCGCGACCATCTAGCCCGGCTCTACACCTTCGAGCCTTCGGACATCGAGATCATCGGCGCACGACGGGAGCGACGGAACCAGTTGGGTGTCGCGCTGCAACTCGCGCTCTTGCGGCACCCGGGCATCACACTGGCGCAGTTGATACAGGACAAGGGAGCGATACCCCATGATCTCGCCGCCTTCGTCGCGGAACAACTTGGTCTACACGTAACCGACCTGGCCAACTATGCAGCGCGGGATCAGACGATGACGGACCATGCCCGCGAGCTGGCGATGCGAGCGGGCCTTCGTGGACCAACCCGCGCCGACATTCCCTTCATGATCGAAGCGGCCGCGAAAACGGCATGGGCGACCGACAAGGGGATGACGATAGCGATCGGCGTTGTCACCGCCCTTCGCGAGGCCCGGATTCTACTGCCGTCCATCTCCACCATCGAACGCGCCAGTAGTGCGGGACGCGCGCGTGCCCGCAAGCAGGCTGCCTACGCC
>NZ_PPED02000021.1 GCF_002899825.2 Chryseobacterium phosphatilyticum | reverse complement strand
TCAGATGTGTATAGGAGACTGTCGCCCGAACGAGCCGACGCAGTTGGCCCCGCACCTCGCGACCCGAGGGCGTCTTGCCCGGGCGCAGGATCATCGCGACGGGACGGCTGGTGGCGGTGTCGTAGACGTGGATCGGCAGAAAGCAGCGCTCAGCGTGATGGGCGTTGAACAGCGACAGTTGCTGCTGGCCGTGCACCACATCACAGGTGTCGTCGATGTCGAGAGTAACGGCGGCTGGCGGCACGGCGTAACTGGCGCAGTAGAGGTCGACCAGCACGCGCCCGAGCCGGATGAGGTCGCGCAGGCCCGGCGTGTTCTCCAGCCGCGAGACGGTGGGTTGGCTCATCAGGTCGGCGCCGCTGTCGGGCAGGCGGCCGCAGGCAAGCTTGAAGGCTGGATCGGCGCGCAGATGGTCGAGGTCATCGGCATCCTCGTACCCGCAAGCAATCGCCAGGATGCGTGCCAGTAGGATCTCGGGCAACGGATGCAGAACCCGGCTCGGATCACGCCGGTCCGGGATCACCGCGGCGAGCTTCTCGGCGATGCCCCGCCGCTGCGCAGCCTGGGCGAGCAACAGGACGCCCCCGTCCGAGGTGAGGCGTCCGCCATCGAAGGCGGCTGTGAGCTTCTTGCCCCGAACGGATGGAAACGCGAACGGGAGACACGTAGGATCGGACATGGCGGGCGTGGCGGGCTCGATGCGGTCTGAAGGCTTGGCGTCAGCACCCAATCCCTAAGCCCTATCAATGCTTTACGCTACGCTCGCCACCACAGATCCACTGCCCTCGTGAATAAGACGGGATAGGCCCGCACCTGGGCGTCCGAGAGCGCGTATTTCTTCTTCAGCCAGGGCCACCACGCCGTCATACCGGCGGAGGAGACGAGGATCGCCCTGTCCTTGATGCCCGCCAGCGACGTGACGTCGTCGTGGGTCATCATCCCCTGGAGGTCGTACTGGAACGAGGCTGCCACGGTGACCACGGGCAGGCCCTTCTCGACCGCCTGAAGCACCTGGATGTCGTAGCCCATGAT
>NZ_PPED02000020.1 GCF_002899825.2 Chryseobacterium phosphatilyticum | reverse complement strand
GCCTGGCACTGGCGTTGCGCGAGATCGGTCGCGTCGAGCGTACCCTGTTCACGCTCGACTGGATCGAGCAGCCCGAACAGCGTCGCCGCGCCACCCGCGAACTCAACAAGGGAGAAGCGGAAAATGCCCTGAAACGCGCCATCTTCTTCCATCGCATCGGCCGTATCCGCGATCATGCGCTGCAAGCCCAAAGCCATCGGGCGAGCGCGCTGAACCTCGTCGCCGGTGCCATCGTCCTGTGGAACACGACCTACCTGCAAGCCGCCCGGATGCATCTCGCCAACCTCGGCCGGCCGGTCCCGCCGGACCTGCTGCAACACCTATCACCGCTCGGTTGGCAGCATATCAATCTCACCGGCGATTACCTCTGGACCGATCCCGATGCGCCATCCACGGCGCTCAGACCGCTTCGCCAGATGCGCGCCGTCGAAGGCACGGCAAAACCTTAGCGTATATCTGGGTCCGTTCTGTGTACTGATCGGCCCCCACGCGGTGGTCCAAGTTCTAAGTTAGTGCAGGGTCGGCCTTTGCTCCACGGGTCGCTTGGCCGGCGGAGCCGACCGGGTGAGCGCAGCCGGCCAAGCGGTGAAGGCCGGCACGAACACCTCCGGGGCCGGTGGTCGGTAGCCGAGCGAGGCGTGCGGGCGCACGCTGTTGTAGTGTAGACGCCAACTCTCGATCACGATCTGCGCCTCCTTGAGCGTGTAGAAGATCTCACCGTTCAAAAGCTCGTCCCGTAGTCGTGCGTTGAAGCTCTCGACGTAACCGTTCTCCCATGGCGAGCCGGGTGCGATGTAGGCTGTTCTGGCGCCGACACCGGTGATCCAGGCCTGCACGGACTTGGCGATGAACTCCGGACCGTTGTCCGAGCGGATATGGCCGGGCACGCCGCGCAGGATGAACAGGTCGGACAGCACGTCGATCACGTCCGCCGCCTTCAGCTTGCGTGCGACGCGGATCGCCAGGCACTCCCGCGTGAACTCATCGACCACGTTCAGCATCCGGAACTTGCGGCCCTCGTGCGTGCGGGCTTCGACAAAGTCGTAGGACCAGACGTGATCGCGACGCTC
>NZ_PPED02000002.1:503630-1087456 GCF_002899825.2 Chryseobacterium phosphatilyticum | reverse complement strand
TGAGTGGAAGACAGCTTCAGAATCTTAAAACGAAGAATAAAGTGACTAAAATAAATACTCAGGCACTGGTGCAGGGAGCTTACCTGGTTACGATAAAAACGGATACCAACAAAACAGCCAATGCTAAACTTATAAAAAAATAAACACCGATGAAAAAAACGTTAACAGGAGCGGGAATTGTACTTTCTGCCTTATTCTATGGGCAAAATGCTCCTCAGGATTATGCCACCGATACCAATAATGCGGGAAAACATATTCCCAAAATATCACCTACCAGTCCGGAATCCTTTAAATTCAGTCAGTACGGAAATATTCCTATCGGCATGTTTACCGGAGCCCCTAACATCAATATTCCCATTACAGAACTTTCGGTAGATGGAACAAGCATTCCAATTTCATTAAATTATGCTTCCAACGGGATTAATGTTGATGAAATGAACGGCTCTGTAGGACTGGGCTGGACTTTTATTTCAGGGGGAGTGATCACCAGAACTATACGGGACAGACCTGATGAAGAGAGCAGTTTTAACAGTGGGGATGTTCCACTAACTGAAAACTTTGCTACACAACTGAATGCGTACCTGACATTTTGTGAAAATGATGACTTTGATTCTGAACCAGACCTATATAGTGCCAATTTTGGAGGCTATAATGTAAAATTTCTGATTAATAAGGCTGGTAAAATTGTCATGATTGACCAGAAAGATTACGTCATTACAAGAAATAATAATGGAAATTCCTTTTCAATTACTCTTGATAATGGGGTGAAGTATAATTTCAACGATCTGGAACATATTCAAAACAGGACACTTAATACCGGAAGCCACCAGCCGCCACAACAATATATACAATCATGGTATCTGACCTCCGTTGTTACTACCAGTGGTCAGACGCTTACTTTGGAGTATCAGGATGTGAGTTATACCAACATTCTTTCACAATCTCAAACGATGGCTTATACCAAAGACGTACAATATAAGTATGGAGGTTTAGAAATCGATCCTTTGCTCGGTATTCCTTACTGTCCTGTTAATCCGTATACAATATTTCCGGATTTAGGTCTTATTGCGGATTCAGAGCAATATGTAGCGGGTAAACAGCTCAAAAAAATAGTTGATTCCAATAATAACTCGATTGTTTTTTCCTATTCAGCTCAAAATGGAGATTATTCAAAATTGACCAGTATCAAAAAATATCATAATGATATTGTTATAGATGATTATAGCTTTAATTATACCACGACTGGTGCTTCAAGACTGTTCTTAAATGAGATACGAAATAATAAAACCAGTTCATCACACAAATTCACTTATTATAGCCCTGAAATTCTACCCTCTAGATTAAGTTTTTCCAGAGATGTATGGGGATATTATAATGCATCATTCAATACCAATCTTGTCCCGCAGTTATTTGTAAGCACTGATCCTACGGCTCCTCAATACAATGGAGCTAATCAGGCTGTAAGCCAAACTAAAGGTTATTATGGATTATTAAAAATGATCACTTATCCAACGGGAGGCAATACTTTATTTAACTATGAAAATCACAAAAGGAAGGAAAATGTTTTGATTCGTGCAGTAAAAACCAATGTTCAAATCAATACATTCACTCCTCAAAATAATTATTCTACGACTAAAGAACTGATTGTGACTCCAAATAAAACGGGGCCTGTTGAGATTAATCTTTCCAACTATCTGTATCCCTATGGAAATTGTCAGGGTAGTCCGGATTTAGAAACTGACAAGCAAGAAGCACATCTTGAAGTACGTGATCAAGCAGGTAATCTTATCGCAAATTTGGATTCAAGCTTAAACAATAGCAGTCAGATTATTGTAAATGGGGTAAAAAATCAACCATTGAAATTTACCTTAACAGCGATGTTTTTTTGTTGTAATGCCTATGCACAAATCTATTACTATGATGAGGATGATCGCTATGAACTACAAGATGTACTAAAAGGTGGTTATAGAATTTCCTCTACCGTTGATACTCCTAATGATGGACTTCCTATCACCAGAAAATATAATTATATCAGAGATAATGGGGAATATTCTATTCATGTTACCAGAGACCCTGTATTTGTTGAAGACAGGTCGGTAGGATCGCTCTGTTACGGTTCTTTAAATTCGCAGCCTGCCATGTCTACCTATACAGCTATTACTTCATCCAATATAGGCAGGTTATTTTCTTTTAATCCAAATATTTTTTATGATACGGTGGAAGAACAAATTGAAGGAAAAGGAAAAACCATCCATCATTTCAGTTCCGAGACAGACTACCCGGGTAATCCTATTAAAGGAGGTTCCATTATTTCAGCTCCCTGGACGAACTCAGGCTGGAAGAATGGGAAAGAGCTATTAACCGTTTATAAAGACAATGCAGGAACCACTGTAAAGACTGTCGAAACTCAGTATGCCGAAGATCCCACCAGAACCTCTTATCTGGGAGGCATCAGCAGACGTAAAATTTATGAACCTATTGCCAATAATGGCACCTGGACTGGGGATTATCCCAATATGGATGTTGTGTACTATAAGAACATCAGCCGATTTACTTATTTAGAATCTCAGAAAACGACAGATTATTTTAACGGAACTCCTGTTGAAACCAAAACCGAGTATTTTTATAACAATCCTTCCCATACTCAATTAAAGAAGCAAAAAAATATCTTACCTGACGGAAGTTTTAGTGAGACAGAATATAGCTATGCCCACGAGAAAAACAATCAACTGATGATCAGTAAAAATATGGTTGCTATTCCATTGGAGTCAAATGTACAACAAACGATGGGCAGCAGTACCAAAATACTTTCCCGAACAGAAACTATTTATCCTACAGCTCTCCCTCATTCAGTGAGTGGAAATCTGGTACTTCCTGTTTCAGTGGTATCATATGATCTTCAAAACCCAACAGCTTCTACCCCTGAAGTTAATTATGACAAATATGATGATCAGGGAAACATTCTGCAATACACAGCCAAGGATGGCACCCCTGTAAGTATTGTATGGGGATACCATAAAACAAAACCTATTGCAAAAATTGTCGGAGCTTCCTATAGTCAGGTGGAAAATCTGATTGCCAATATTGTAGCCAAATCCAATGAAGATGATGCCGATCCATCTAAAGAAGCAGAGCTTTTACTGGCCTTTGAGAATTTCAAACCAACAGGAATGGTCACTTCATATACCTATGATCCTTTGGTGGGAGTAACTTCCATCACTCCACCTTCCGGTATCCGGGAGATATATGTATACGATAATACCAATCAATTAAAAGAAATCAAAACACGGGAAAGAGACAACACAGGGAATTACGTTATTAAGGTTATCAAAGAATTCAAATATAACTATAAGCAATAAACACAATATGAAAAAACTCATTATACCCATAGGATTTCTGGTGATATCCGGGACTGTAAAAGCCCAGCTTAGCCCGATTCCTAATAACGAAAACTATATACAAAGTAAAACCTATCTTGATTATAATGGGACTGCTTCATCCAAGTCATCCGAAATCGTTCAGTATTTTGACGGATTGGGAAGACCCAAACAGGTAGTCAATGTAAAAGGTTCTCCTCTTGGAAAAGATGTGGTTACCCATATAGAATATGATGGCTTTGGAAGGCAGGTCAGAGAATACCTTCCTGTTCCCCAGCAAGGAACGCTGAACGGCGGTATTGTTCCCTTGTCTCTCGCAAATGCTGCCCAACCCGGTATTTATGGACAGGAGAAAATTTTTTCAGAGAAAATCTTTGAAAACTCACCCCTTAATCGTATTCAGCAACAGTTTCAGGTAGGTAATGACTGGAGTACCAAGCCTATCAGATTTGATTATGAAGCTGTTACCGTAGCTGATGGAGTAAGGAAGTTTATTACTACAACCAGTTGGGTAAACGGTGCCACTCAATCTGTACTGGCTGAAGACTGGCTCTACAGAGACAAAGAATTGTACAAGAATACCATTACCGATGAAGATGGTAACAAAACCATAGAATTTAAAAATGGTAAAGGACAGACTGTGGTCATCAGAAAAATTGTAAATGGTGAAAATGCAGATACCCACTATGTTTATAACGAATACGACCAGCTTGCCTTTGTACTCCCTCCCCTGGCCAGCATAAGAGGTGATATTGTTGCCAATACCACAAAACACGATGAATTGTGCTATCAGTATCGCTATGATGGAAAAAATCGTCTGGTAGAGAAGAAGCTTCCCGGGAAAGGCTGGGAGTATATGGTCTATGATAAAGCTGACCGCTTAATTCTTACTCAGGATGCCAACTTACGCAATCAGGGACAATGGGTATTCACCAAATATGATCAGTTTGGACGTATTGCCTATACCGGAATCCTTCCCGGATCAACCCGTACAGCTATGCAAAACCAGATCGGAAATCAGGTCATTACCGAAACCCAGACCAGTACAGGTTTTTCAAAAAGTGGGATCATTGCATACTATACCAATACATTCCTTAGTAATCTGACCAATCTCCTTAGTATTAATTATTATGATACCTATCCAAGAGACACCAGGAAGTTTCCTCCAACCAAAATCCTTGATCAATTTGTGATCAATTTTGATGCAGCTTCTAACGGTGGTATCTCAACACAGGGCTTACCAACGGCATCTTATGTGAAAAATACCGAAGATGATAAGTGGACGATGAACTATATGTATTATGATACTAAAGGTAGAATGGTAGGAACTTATTCTTTTAATCACTTTGGAGGTTATACCCAGACAGAATCAAAACTGGATTTTGCAGGACTTGTTCAAAATTCAGAAATAAAACATCTGAGAAAATCCGATGAAGCCGAGGTTACCATAAAGGAACGGTTTGAATATGATACTCAAAACAGACTATTAAAACATTATCATCAGGTTGACTCATGGCCGGAGCAATTATTGGCAGAGAATACCTATAACGAATTATCACAGCTTAAAAATAAAAAAGTAGGAAATAATCTGCAAAACATTGATTATGCCTACAATATCAGAGGCTGGCTTAGTGATATTAATAAAGATCAGATGTCTGTTCCTGATTTGGGTGGAAAATTATTTTCCTATACAATAAAATATACTCAGAAAAATGGAATTGATAATCCTGATCCTGTCTTGTTTGCCGGAAAAAATGTACAGGCAAAATACAATGGTAATATCGCAGAAGTAGACTGGAGGACAATGGAATCTATCGGAGCAAATCCTCCTCTGGAACCTAAAAGATATGGATATGCTTATGATGGCCTCAACCGATTAACGGCAGGATATTACCAAAATCCAAACAATCCCGCAAGTAAGGAAAACATAGAATCATTAAGCTATGATCTCAATGGCAATATTATCAGCCTTTACAGAACCGGTATTACCGACAATAGTACTACCCCAACGGTAATTGATAATTTGATCTATACCTATACAGGTAATCAGGCTATCCGAATCAAAGACGACAGTAACAATAAGACAGGATATGAAGGAGTGGCAGGTCTTCCTATTGAATACGATCTGAATGGGAATATGAAAAATATGATGGATAAGGAGATTACAGAAATCAGCTATAATTACCTGAACCTTCCCAATGCCGTACATATCGGCTTTGATCCAATAACTACCGATATAAAAACGAACTATCGCGCTGACGGACTTAAACTAAGGAAAGAAAATACACGGACTTCCACAGGGGTTGCCGGTGCAACCTGGACAAAAGAAATTACCGATTATCTTGATGGATTTCAATATCTGAACAGAACATCATCAGGAGGCAATGCAGATATGTTCTCTTCTGTTTTGCAGGAGACACGGCTTGCACTGGAGCAACAGGCATTTAGTCTCAATGATAAAGTAGTAACTCCGGATCCGGGTACTGGTCCCGGAGGAATTATCAGAAACCCACACCATCCTGAACTTCAGTTTTTTCCAACATCAGAAGGATTTTATGATTATCAGAAAAAAATGTATATTTATCAGTATAAAGATCATTTGGGAAATGTAAGAATAAGCTATGGCAGAAGTAATACTACCGGGCTCCTTGAGATCACTGATGTGAATGACTACTACCCTTTTGGGATGAATCATTTAAAATCAGGGAATGCATATTTTGGAGCTGGGACTTATAAGAACTATAAGTACCAAGGACAAGAGTTACAGGAGACAGGTTTTTATTCGTTTAAGTGGAGAAATTACATGCCTGATGTGGGAAGATTTTTTAATATTGATCCTTTGGCAGAAAAATACACTCATAATAGTACTTATGCGTTTTCTGAAAATCGAGTTATTGATGCTAGAGAATTAGAAGGATTAGAAGCTGAGTTAATTAATAAATCTACAAGGAATACCCCTGTATCTAATGATATATCTGGATTTAATTTAAATACCCCAGCAAAAGTTGAATTAAGAACAAATGTTACACAAGGCTCTTTTACCAATGAACAAGTTCAACAAAAATTTTCAACTGTAGAAAAGAACTTTAGAAAAGAAGGGCTTGATCTTAAAATTATTCAAGATAGTAATGCTACTTATAATATTGATATGACTTTTTCAGGACGATCTGAAGTGATACAAAATAATGATGGTACTACTACTCGTGGAACTGTACTTGGAGACGCACCACTTGGCAACCCTATCACCGCTACTGTAAATGTAAAAAATGGAAATACGGATACAATCACACACGAAATTGCTCATACCTTTGGTGCAGAACATATCTGGGAGCCAAGCTCAGGGGTGGAAAATACTCCTGCCAATATTAACAATAGGATGAATACCTATGAAAACCCAACGCCTTCAATGAAAGGATTTGGTACAGAATTTAATACAAATCAAATACAGAAAATGGAAGAAACGATTAAAGCTAACTCATTTAGATTACCTAAAAAATGAAAACAACAATTTTTTTAATAATGGTTTTACTGATTAACAATAGTTGCTCAGCACAAAATAATATTGATTTTTATTATCAAAACAAAACGCAAGCAACAAAAACGGATAGTATAGGATACAAATTTTATTTGGAAAATACTTCAAAAGAATTTCTTAAAAAAGATAACGAAGTCTTATTGTTTTTTAATAATGCTGCTTTTATTGACGACATAATCACTATTAATGGTAAAAAATATAATTTTGATAACTACACCTGTGGATATAGAGAAATTAAAATTTCTAAAGGAAATAGAAAGATAAAGATTATGTCTAAGAAAAAAGAAAAGATGGAGTTTAATTTAAAAAAAGGAATTGATTATATTATTATTAATGGAAACTTTGATAATAAATGGAGTGTAACATTTTCAGAATATTTTCCTATAATGGAATGCTTATAGAACTATAAGTACAATGGAAAGGAATTGCAAGAGACTGGTATGTATGATTATGGGGCAAGGATGTATATGCCGGATATTGCAAGGTGGGGTGTTGTAGATCCGCTGGCGGAAACTTCCAGAAGATGGTCTACATATGCTTATGCTTTTAATAACCCCATTAGATTTATTGATCCAGATGGTAGACAAGGTACTGATATATATGAGTTGAATAAAAAAGGAGAATTAATTTGGAAAGCACAATCTGAAAGAGATGTTATTTATGCTTCCAAAAATTTTGATAAGAATGGTAATCTTAGCGCTAGTAATGATGGAGGTGTAGATGTGGGTGAAAAAGGTTATATAGAAAAAAACTCTCAGGAAAAAAAATTAAGTTCGCCAATGACAGATAATGAAGGTAATAGTAGTGACAAACTATCTACATTAAGTTTTTATAATAATGAGTCAAAAGCATCAGAAGTTGCCGAATATTTTTACAATAATACGAATGTAGAAACAGCAAATTCTACTTATAAATCATCTACTTCGGGTAATAATTTTTCTGTAATATCAACTTATCATTTACCCAGTACTTCTCCACTTGATCCTAAAGGAACGGGATATATGTCTAATTTTTCAGTAGGAGGTGATAACTTTTTTCAAAGTAATTTAAAAGCACAAGATCATAATCACCCTCCTAATTATCAATTATCTCCAAGTGGATTTGATTATGGGGCAAAAGGATTTAAAGTAAACACTTTTGATTGTGGTTTAGGTAAAAAATGTGATATAAACGTAGCAAGAACCCATGAGAATATTAAACTTAGGGTATACTCAACTTTTTTAAAAAAATATATTAAATATGATGGCTCAAATGCAAATATTGAATAGAATGATCTTTTTATGTGCTATAGCATTTGCAACTTTAAGTTGTTCTGCACAAAAATTTAATGTGAATCACATTGTTGATACTTACATTGACTATTATTCTCCGAGAAATAAGATTTTCACTCCTACTAAAACATTTCTGCAATTAGGAATCGATAATGAAGAAGGAAATCTTAAAGAAAAAAATATTCATATAAATAATAATTGCTTTGATTGTATGGGGAAAATCAGCGATCAAAATTCAATAATTGAATACAGAGGCTATAAAGTCGTTATCTATTCAGATAATGATGAGAATAAAAATATTTTGTTATCAAATTTTAAAAATACTAAGAAGACGAGCGCCTTTTTTCTAAATAAGCTTGATAATAATATTATTAATGATGTTGGAAGTTGGACGTTTAATTATAATGAAAATGCAAAAATATCTTTTTTTTGCAATAGTAACCCCATGAAAAATATGAAAGAGGATATGAGAGAGATTAAACAAAAGCTAGGTATCCAGAATGTCAGAGATTGTGTGTCAGCTCTACTAAATGATATTAATTGAAACATAAAACCACCGCATTTTGCAGTGGTTTTCTTGTTCTATTTTGTATTACGAAATAGAACAAGAAAAATAAATCTTTCCAGTTGATCCACAAGCATTAGGAATGACAAACTTTTCATCTTATGAGGGAGTTTTTACACTAACAAAACAAGATCATAATCACCCAGGAAACAGTCTTCCAAGTGGATATTTTCCTTGGGGAAATGTTGGCAAAAATAGAGATGCTTATGAAGGAACATATGATTATGATAACACAATTAATCCAATATATAAAGATACTATTTTTAGAGTTTATAGAAATGGTTTTTACACAACATACGATAAAAATGGAGCATATGAAAAATAAATTATTACTAATTCTGATTCTGATATCCCAGTTAGCTTGGTCGCAAATTCCATGCATATCAAAAAATTATAAAATTAATAATTTTATTGATGCATTTATTTATACAAATAATGATGAAAATTTTACACCAACTTTATCATCAATTTATGTATCAAGTTTATATTACGAGAATCAAGGATATATGATTACCATTACTAGGGAAAATAATAGTGATATTAATATAAATCCTAAAGCTAAAAATTTAACCTTCTTTAAGTATAAAAAATTTAATTTACTATTAAAGGGTAATACTCCTGAAGATCTTAACTTTTTAAATAAAGCCATTATAAATAAATCTATTTCAAATAACTCTGACTTAAAATTTACCCCCCCCGCTGGCGCGAGCATCTTGCTCGTGTCCAACATATAAAATAAACCTTCGCTATTGCGAAGGTTTTGTTTTCAACCACAATTCTTTTTCTTATTTTAGAACATGAGCAGAAAATATAAATTTCATGAGAAGGATGGAGCTTACTTTATAAGCTTTGCTACAGTGTTCTGGATTGATGTTTTTACCAGAATAGAATATTTTGATATTGTAATTAATGCTCTGGATTATTGCAGGAAGAATAAAGGCATGTCTATATTTGGATATTGCATTATGCCCAGTCATATTCATTTACTCTTCCGTTCAGAGAAAGGAGAACCATCCGAACTGATAAGAGATTTTAAAGGTTTTACTTCAAGAACATTGTTAAAATCAATTGAAGAAAATTCTCGGGAGAGCAGGCGAGAATGGTTGCTTTGGATGTTTGAGAAAGCAGGCAAAAACAATTCTAATGTAAAAAGATATCAGTTTTGGCAACAGCATAATAAACCAATAGAAGTCTGGTCTTTAAAAGTATTTGAACAGAAGTTGAATTATATTCATCAAAATCCTGTTGAAAATGGTTTTGTTGTAAATCCATGGGAGTGGAAATATAGTAGTGCCAGAAATTATTGTGATGACTATCAGGAAGTATTAGAAATAGATGCCAATGTATAGACAGAAGGCTAATGAGCACGAGCTGGAAGCTCGCGCCAGCAGGGGATTCTGCATCAGCAATGAGTGTTGCTGCTTTTGGTACTCCTGATAACGGTTCATATATAAGAGAAACTCCTGCATCCAATTCACCGGAAGCAGCAATGGGAAATCCATCGGGACAGTTAGCTGTTGCGGGTCTATATGGATTGCAAGGAGCAGCAGCAGAAATTGGATTTTCTAAGGCATTAGGAGCAGTAGCAAAAGTTGCAACTACTTCAGATGGGTTTTTATTTGGAAGTATTAATATGAAAGCTCCTTTTGATATTCCTGCTCAAAGATTTGGGCAAATGTATATTGGAAAGAGTGATTTTTGGGGTGTAAGAGTTGGAACTAGCGAATTTGCAAATAGAACAGTAGTGGCAATAAAACAAGAGTGGAATCCTTTAACACAATATACTTCAGGTATAGTCCCTAAAGGAACTCCAATTAAAATAGGAATAGTTGGACCTCAAGGTGGAGGATTCTATACAGGGGGATCTATTCAATTTTTGACAGAGTCTAAAAGTGTAGTAAATCAAGCAACTAGAATGATATCAAGATAAGATCAATGAAATTAGAAAACCCATTAAGCTTTAACGTTAATATAAAACTCCCAAACGGAAAAGAAGTTTTGTATTTAAACACATATGAAATTTGCCAAGGATGCCCTGAGGTTGGGAAGCTGTCCATTGATGGAAACATTTTAAAAAAAGAAGTGTTTGGTGGTCCGTTACTATATAACAATGGATTTATTTATATCCCTTGTTTTAAAAGAAGATGGTTTAACTCAGGATTTTATTTAGCTAAAATAAATACTTCTACTTTAGAGATTATTTTAATATCAGATATGTATCAGATAATAGACTTGATAAAAATAGAAAATTTCACCATTTATTTTTATGATAATTTAGAACAAAAAGAGATTCGAGAAGTTTCTTTTTAGTAATAATAAAGGCTCCTCAGCTGCCGCACGAATCCTTTCGCGTGGCCTTTTTATTATTGACAATGCAAAAAATAAGTATATTTACCACTATACATATCATTTAGGAAATGTACGTTTAAGTTATATGAACAACGGATCCGGAGTAGAGATCATTGAGGAAAGTAATTACTATCCTTTTGGGTTAAAGCATGAAGGATATAAGATCCTGACCGGAAATGCTGCGTATCAGTACAAGTACAACGGCAAAGAACTGCAAGAGACAGGTATGTATGATTATGGGGCAAGTATGTATATGCCGGATATTGCAAGGTGGGGTGTTGTCGATCCGCTGGCGGAAACCTCTCGAAGATGGAATCCTTATACCTATGTTTATAATAATCCTTTACGATTTATAGATCCCGATGGAAGGCAAGGACTGTATTTTGTAAGTTTTGCAGTAGTGGGTTGGCTTGATGTATTTATCAGAAATGAATATAAAGAGCTTTTGTTAGAAAGTATAAGATTTTGCCAAAAACAAAAGATTTAGAAATCATGTTTAGTGTATTATGTCCAGTCATGTACATTTGGTTTTTAGAGGTATAAACAAGCAGAAACCAGATTTATTGATTGGAGATTTGAAAAGATTTACAAGTAATTCAATTATAAGGGCTATTAAAGAAAATCTTAAGGAAAGTAAAAAAGAAATTTTATCAGATTACTTTTTAAAAGAAGGTACAAAAAGCTCAAATGTTAACAAATACCAGTTTGGGTGGCATGATACTAAACCTGTTAAGTTATGGACTAATAAGGTTATCAGTCAGAAAATTAACTATATTCATTAAAATCCGGTTGAAGCAGGTTTATTTTTTTGTGCAGAAGATTATAAATATAGCAGTGCAGTTGATTATTCTGATGAAAAAGGGCTTTCGGATGACAGTATAGTTTTTAGAATATTTGATTTATAGCTTGTTAGACACACGAAAGGAGTCGTACGGTAGCGTGGAGCGGTTTATAATGAAACCACAATTTGGCCAGGCGGATTTAATCCTGAAGATTTTGGATGCATTTTACTTTAATAAATTTCGTTATGAGACTTTTTTTAGATATTGACGGTGTAATGGTTCATGCTAATCCATATAAAAAAGTGGACATGGGAGAAGATGGGTTTTATAAATTTAATGCAAATGCTATTGACGTTATAAACTCAATTGATGATTTAGAAATAATTTTATCAACTTCACATAGATTTAGATTTGATATTCAAGAATGGAAAAATATTTTTCAGAGGAGGAATATTAAATTTAAAGAAATATCTATTATGAATTTAAAATTGGATTCCAAATTTTCAAGAAGAGAGGAAATAGAAAAATGGATAAATGATAATAAAATTGATCCTGATGATTTGATTATAATAGATGATGATAAGTCATTAAATGGGTTACCAGATAACTTAAAAAGAAGATTAATTTTAACAGATCCTTATATAGGTTTGAATAACGCTGCTCTCCAAAATTTGCAACTTCGGAACAGATAACAAAAAAACTCTTCAGCTGCCGCACGAATCCTTTCGTGTGGTATTTTCTTAATAATTACTTTCCATAAGATAGCTCATTTTATATCTTTACTTAAAAACATATTATGATGAGTAGAAATTATAAATTTCATAATCCAGAAGGGCTATATTTTGTAAGTTTTGCAGTAGTGGGTTGGCTTGATGTATTTATCAGAAATGAATAATAAGCATTAACAAAAAACACTTTCCCTACTGATGCATTTCATTATAAGAATAAACAAAAATTTGTATTTTTAGCTTATTCCTGAAAAGAAAAAGAAATGGCATCAGACACAAAAATTAAAACGTATCATTTTCTCCCCAATAAGTACGGTCTGGAACTGCTTTTGGATATCGGGCGCATCGAAACATTGAATCATTTTGTATTAGACGATACCCTACATCAGCTTAGCTTTTACGAAATTCTTTTCATTGAAGAGGGAGCCGGAACTTTTACGTTAGACGAAAATAAGGTATTGATAACCCCACGAACCATTATTTTCACAAGTCCCGGACAAGTTCGTCGCTGGGAAATTAAAGAAAAGGTAAAAGGATATATCTTATTTTTTGAAAAAGACTTTCTTCATCTTTTTTTCTCGGATGAATTATTTCTCTATCGGTTTCAATATTTCCATCAATATACAAGCCCTCCCGAAATGAATATTTCAGAAACCTCATTTGAAAAGTGCAGGGAGCTTTTATATGGCATAGAACAGGAATTCGGGCACCTTCAGAATGACAGCAGTCATTTGATCAGGTCACTTCTCTATCAATTATTAGTTATTCTCAATCGATACTATGCAGGTATTTATCATGTTCAGAGAGACACCTACGTTCATCCGGATTTTTATAGATTCCGGTCTTTACTGGAAAAACAATTTATGAAGGACCGGAGTGTTGAAGCCTATTCGAAAATACTTAACATCAGTGCAGGATTTCTTAATAAAATTTGCAGACAATATAGCGGACAATCAGCCCAGCAAATGATTCATTACAAATTGATTTCAGAAATTAAAAAACAGCTCCATCAAAACAAATCTGCAAAAGAAATTTCTTATGAGCTGGGCTTTTCGGATCCCTCAAATTTCAACCGCTTTTTTAAAAATATTACAGGCAATACCCCTCAACAATACCGAAAGAACATATAATGATCATTTTAAAGATAAAATGACCTTTTTATAAGGTCAACCTATTCCTAATTTTACAAAAAAAAAGGAATATGATAAAATATACATTGAGTTTTGTCCTGTTTATGATGGCTGTACTTTCGGTAGACGCAGAACAATTATACGTCAATCCCCGGACGGGCAACGATGTCAATACCGGAACAAAGTCACAGCCGTTAAAGACCATCATAGAAGCATCAAAACGTGTCAACCTCAACAAAGAGCCGGAAGCAACTACGATCATCCTTTCGGAAGGAATACATCTTCTCACCCAAACCGTTATATTTAATAATGACAAGTATACCCTCGCCAATCGCCTTGTCATTTGTGCAGAAGTGATGCCTGACGATTCAGACTGGACTCCGCAAAAAATGCCGGTAGTAGTAACAGCTTCTCCGCTTGAAGCGGGTGTAGGCGGACAGGAAGCCAAAGGGATACAACCGGAGGTTAGTCATGTGACGATAGAAGGCCTTCGCTTTACCGGCAGCCCGGATTACTCTTATATTGATGGTACCAATCTACGCCGTTCCTATCCCATATGGCGGGATGGTAAAAGCCTTGACGATCTGTTGATATCCCAATGTCTTTTTGCCGGAAATGTTGATGTATTGCCACTCCATGTAGGAGTTATTGCCAATGGTTATGGATTGGTTATTGATCATTGTGTTTTCTACAACTGTAAAATTCCTGTTGTTTTCTGGAAAAATGACGGAGGAACAGGTAGCCGTAGTGCCATGCGCCATTCACTGGTTTATGGTGGGTATTTCTGTGGCGTCTGGACTACACAAGGTACCAATGGGAACGAATTCGACTTCCATCACAATATCATTGCCGGCACCAGCACAATATGGATCAGAGAAAAAGGAAGTAAACGCCGGTACAAAGCTTCTGATTGCATTTTTACCGATTATTCTAAACTGGCAGGATATGGAAGTGGACCGTTAAGCGACAGTGATGCGACCTCAACCGATTTTCTGGAAATGAAAAATGTACAAACTACAGGAACCATCACCATTGAAAAAGATCAAAGTAAGCGTAATTACCTGCAATTAGCAGAAGGTTCAGCAGGTTCAAACCTGATGGCAGGGCTTTTTAAAAAGAAGCGCCAGTAACAATAAAAGATCATCCGTGAATAACAAAACATTTGAGAAATGGAAAAAACAGAATTTCAGATAATCATCCATCTACTGTTTTTAATTGTAATGGCAGGCAGTTCAGTGTCAAGTTGTAAAAACAGTACAAAGAAACCCTCCCCCGCTACAAAGACTTTAAAACAGGCACAATACCTTATTCCTGTTCATAATAATAAAATAAACGAAATGAAATTGGAATTGATTGGGGGATATTGAAATCTAACTTATCATCTTATTTACCCTTCCAGTATTTTGTTTATCAGAAAAATAAATGATAGGGTATAAATAAAAAAACCTTCAAAACTGAAGGTCTTTTTTATTATTTATAAGCTTCGATCTTATCGGTCAAAGTATTGATAAAATTCTGTAACGGTTTTTCTACCATCATTTTGATAAATGGATTGAATTTCCCTTCGAATAACATCTGTACTTCAGTCTGGTTTTCGCTGATAGGGTTCAGAGTTGCCGTTAATGAAAAATCTAAACTTGAACTTGCTGATTTCAAAACAGCTTTCTGATCATTTACCTCATCAATTTTCAAAGCAATTTCAGGCATTCCCTGTAGTCCGAACTTAAAACCGTTGTCTCTGGTTTCAAATTTCTGAAGACCGTCCGGCATAAAATCCTTATAATTTTCAGGGGTCTTCAACAACTCCGATAACTCTTTAGATGATTTATTGACAATTATTTTTCGTCCTTCTAAATTCATTTTTTATTTTTGTATTTAAATTCTTAACTATTACAAATGTATAAAGTTTTTGTCAACGAAAAAAAATTATTGATATCTAAGCATGCCGAAGAACTCGAAAAAAAGCTTAGTTATGAAAATTACACCACTTTAGAGATCGCATTGGATCTTTTGGAGAATACTTCTGTGCAGGAACTGAATGTTTTTGGTGAGAATATTGATGAAATCTGGAGTGAATTTCAGAAACTTTTCAGAATCATAGAGGCAGCAGGTGGAATTGTCAATAATCCTGAAGGAAAAACACTTTTCATCAGAAGATTAGGCAAATGGGATCTTCCCAAAGGCAAAATGGAAAAAGGAGAATCCAGAGAAGAATCTGCTGTACGTGAAATTGAAGAAGAAACCGGACTGAAAGATGTTGAACTGATACGATTCATCAACACCACTTATCATATTTATGTGGAAAGAAATGGTGAAAAAATCTTGAAATGCACGCATTGGTTTGAAATGAATTTCGACGGAGAAGATACCTCAAAACCTCAGATAGAGGAAGGAATCACTGAAGTAGCCTGGAAAAATACTTCACAGATAGAAACTGAAGTTTTTCCAAGTACTTTCAAAAATATTAAACTCATTGTAAAAGAGTTCTGGAATTCAAAGAAATAAATTATTTGGACCGGAAGCCGGAAGAATGGACCTGGAAGTACTGCCAAACGGTTTACTTCCGGTGATCAGCTAACGATCGAACCATTCATAAAAGAGAAATCATTTATATTCTGCTTTTCAGCAACTCCCCTCTTCCGGCCTTCTGTCTTCCTTCTAAAAGATATAAGACTAAATAAAATCTATTATTTTTTCTAAAGCAACCCCTCTTGATCCTTTTAACAATATGTTTTCTGAGGAAATTTGATGCTCCTTCAGATATTCGGTGAGTTCCGCTGTATTTTCAAAAGCAAGGTTGGATGGGTTTATTGCTTTAAAATGTTTACCTACTGTAATGATTTCATCAAAAGAAAGTTCCTGGGCCAGTTTTAAGATATACTGATGCTCTTTCTCGCTCTCAGCACCTAATTCCAGCATATCACCGATAATAATCGTTTTACGCCCCTCAAAAGTGATAAAATTATTCAATGACGCTGTCATAGAACTTGGATTGGCATTATACGTATCCAGCACCATTGTTCTGTTATTTTTTTTCACCACCTGAGAGCGCATGTTTGTAGGAGTATACTGTTCAACAGCATGTTTTATTCTGTCGAAACCGATTCCGAAATGAAGCCCAAGACATCCAGCCGCACAAAGGTTAGTAAAATTATACTCGCCTGTTAATTTTGAGACTGCTTTTACTCCTTCATATACCATTCCTACAAAATGTTCTTCAGAAAAAGATTCAAAATTATAATCAGAATTTTCTTTTCCAAAACCAATTTTTGAAGAATAACCTTCTGTTTTCTCAACCTGAATGGGATCATTTTCATTAACAACAATTGTTCTGTTGTTATGGATAAGATAATCGTACAATTCTGACTTTCCTTTAATCACTCCTTCAAAGCCACCAAATCCTTCCAGATGTGCTTTTCCGAAATTGGTAATATATCCAAAATCAGGTTTTGAAATTGTACACAAAAATTCTATTTCCTTCTGGTGATTGGCCCCCATTTCTATAACAGCCATCTCATGTTCAGGTTTAATAGAAAGAATAGTCAGGGGAACTCCGATATGATTATTCAGATTTCCCGATGTATACTGAACATTGAACTTTTCTGAAAGTACAGCATGGATCAATTCTTTTGTTGTTGTTTTTCCATTGCTTCCGGTAAGACCGATTACAGGTATTGAAAGTTGATTCCTATGATATATCGCCAGCTGCTGCAAAAACTCTAGTGTTGATGGCACATAGAAAATATTTTTATCTCTGTTTTCAAATTCTGTCTGTTCTACAATGACAGCCAAAGCACCATCATGGATGGCTTTTTCTGCTAAAGTTGCTGCATTAAAGTTTTCGCCGGAAAAGGCAAAAAAGATATCGTCCTTAGCTATTTTTCTGCTATCAATTGTTACTTTATCAGCCTTTAAAAATAGAGGATAAAACTGTTCTATATTCATGTGGAAAATATATATTTTTTTAAGAGGTCACATGCAATCGCCAAATCTATATGAGTATTTCAGACTTTTTAACCAAAGCAATTTCATGATCCAAAAATAAAAAAACCTTCCGGAATTCCGAAAGGTTTTTTATAAGTATTTTGATAAATATTATCTTCTTGTTCTATTCTTATCGTTCGTTCTTGCATCCTGAGCAACACGGAAACCAATCCAGCCATATGCTTTTCCTTGGTTTTTATATCTTCTTTGTCCCGGATCCAACCAATATGCTGTATCCTGCCAAGAACCTCCTTTTACTACTCTGATGTCGTTAGACATTGCTGAAGTTCTGTCCTTGGAATCTTTCTGCATTTTTACTCTACCTGTACCATCAACGATAAATCTTTGTCTAGGTGAATTGTACATATCGAAAGATGAAGCAGAATCTGAAGCTCTGTAATACTCTAAAGAAGATTGTCTGTCACCGTCTCTATAGTTTCTGTAGTCAGCAATGGTTTCTCTTTCAAATTGTCCCGGAAGACCTCTATACACTAATCTACCATCAGCTAAAGTATCATATTTGATAGTACCTTCGTCGATCATTTTGTAAGTTCCGTCACCATTTTTCACTACTGCCTGAGGCATATTTCCTCTGTAGTAGTTGAAGTCATTGAAATCTTCATCAATGATAGGTCTGTACACGTCGGCAGTCCATTCAGCAACGTTACCGTACATACCATAGATTCCTAAATCATTGGACGGATATTGTCTAACATCAGAAGTTTGTGCAGACCCGTCATTTTTCCATCCTGCAATACCAGAATAATCCCCTTTACCCATTTTGAAGTTTTCAAGGAACATTCCTCTGGTTTTTCCTTTGGTACCTCTTAATCTTTCAATTTCTGGTTTTTTACCTAAGTATTGGTTATATTCTCTGTTTTTTGCCATTCCCAAAGCTGCGTATTCCCATTCAACTTCAGTAGGAAGTCTGAATTTTTGTACCATTGCAGAATTAGGAGCTCTGTTTGCAGACAATAGTCTTTGGTTGGTCGTTTTCATACCACTCTTTTGCTGCATTCTTTTTTCATTAATATATCCCTGCATTTCCGGATCATTCGATTTGAATTTATCCATGTTGAATGCAGTTCCTCCCTGGTTATTGGATTCGTTGATATATAAATCTTTAGCGATAACCCCTGCCTGCATCAAAGCTTTTTCATTAGCTCTGTCAGTCAGCCATTCGCAGTATCTGTTGGCTTGAGTCCATGAAACCCCTACTACCGGATAGTAGTCGAATTCCGGAGAACGCAAGTAGGTCTCATTATAATCGTTTCTAGCTAATTTATTATCCCATAATAAGGTATCCGGTAAAGCACCGTTATAGATCTCCTTAAAACTTGGGTCACTTGGTGGGAATACATACTTCAACCATGTAAGGTATTCGCGGTATTCGTAGTTAGTAATTTCAGTTTCTCCGATAAAGAATGAACTCACCTGCATTCTTCGCGGTGTGTTATTCCAATCATGCATAACATCATCTTTCACTAATCCCATTGTAAAAGTTCCACCTTCTACATATACCATCCCCGGCCAACCTTTCTGCTTCTGTTGCTTTCCTGCAAAAAACCAACCCTGTTTTTCGTTTGGTTTCCAACCTGTTTTACTGACAAATTTTTTGGTACCGCCACCTTTGCTGGTTCCTGATCCGCCACAACTGGTTAATGCAAGTGTAGAACTTAATGCTATTAATGAAAACAACTTTAGTTTTTTCATAGTCGATATAAATATTTTCAAGAGTACAAAGAAAAAATAAATTATTCAATAAATCAAATAAAGATTTGATTTTTTTGAAAAACGTTAACAATTTAATTTTATTGTATCACAATTTAATTCTAAAATTTTCATTTATTTTGTAATTTAGCAATTTCAATAATAAACATGAGACGAAAAATCACGCTTTTATCCCTAATCGCTTTAACCTCAACATTATATGCCCAAAGAAACACCATAGAATGGAATGGTTCTAAAATTCAGGATTTTGGTGAAATAAAATTAAATCTTCCCAATTTCAAAAATGAAGGCTTTTCTTTCAGCCAAAATAATGTTTTTATAGCAACAAAACAAAAAATAGGTGAAAAGCAATTAAAGATTTCTGACCTGGTTTGGGAAAGCGTTTCCAATCAGGATTTATTTGAATTGAATAGAAACAGTCTTCCTGATTATGATATTGCTGATGTTTCCTATTATACATTAGAAGGTGACAGATATGCCAATATCAATGTCGCATTATTTAAAAATGTAAAAGGACGTATACTCAGACTATCTTCTTTTAATGTTTCCGAATCTTCAGCCTCATTAAATACCGCTGGTGGAGTCAATAAAATAGGAACTCAGGGAAACCCTCTGACTAGCGGCAATTTTTACAAAATAAAAGTTGATAAATCCGGGATCTTTAAAATCACCACTCAGTTTTTAAGAGATAATGGAATCAACCCATCTTCCGTAAATCCAAGAAATTTCAGAATCTATGGTAACGGAGGGATAATGCTTCCGGAATTCAATCAGGATCCGAGATTTGATGCCCTACAGGAAAACGCAATCCAGGTAGTTGGAGAAGATGACGGAATCTGGAATGATAATGATTATGCCCTCTTCTATGCTCAGGGACCCAACGGATTTAATCTTTATGACAATGGTAACGGTAACGGGTTCAAAAGAAGAGATACAAGAACGGACAGAAGCAACGGAGTAAAGAATATCTACGAAGATTTTTCCTATTACTATATTAATTTTGACAAAGGCGCCGGAAAAAGAGTTCAGCCCATTGACGGAACCCTTCCTGCCCAAATGATCACAAGATATGATAATTACCAGGTCATCAATAACGACCAGAAAAATCTCTTGAAAGTAGGACGAATCTGGGTTGAAGACACTCCTTTTATTAATGAAAAAACGGTGACTTTCACTACCAATTCCGCCATACAAGCTAATGATGTGATACGATTCAGAACGCAGGTAGTGGCTTACAAATCCCAACAGAACTCAATGGGGATTACAGTGAACAATCTGGCTCCTTTTAATCAAACCGTATTACAGGACAGTGGAACCTATGAATATAATTTTGTTCCCTTAAACCATAACGGAACCCTCACTAATTTAACAGGGAATCAGATTACATTTAAATATAATCCTGATATTTCTAAAAATCCTAACGGAACCTTTTACTTCGATTACGCTGAAGTACAGTATAAGGAAAATCTTGCCTTCAATGGCTCTCAGATGAATTTCAGAGATTTCTCCATTGCAAGTGGAAGTAATTCAGATTATGGATTCAGCATTTCTAATGCTTCTGCAATAGAGCAAGTATGGGATGTAACAGACATTACCAATGCCAACAAAAGAGTCAATAAATCCGGCGGAGGCTTTTTTAATTTTGCGTATACCGCTTCTGATCCGAATTTTAATAACGAATTTGTGGCCTTCCGTGCTGATGCTGCATTCAGCCCTCAATTTGTGGGAAGAATAGGAAATCAGAATCTGTCAGCATTACAAAATGTAGACTATCTGATCCTTACCGTTCCTGAAATGATGGGACAGGCACAAAGGCTTGCTAATTATCACCAGACAAAAAATAACTATAAGGTAGAAATTGTAGACGTTAACAGAGTTTATGAAGAATTCGGAAGTGGAAGTAAGGATCTTACTGCAATAAGAGATTTTGTAACCCGGCTCAACACTCCTACAGGAAGACTTAAATATGTATTCATTCTGGGAGATGCATCATACGATTATAAAAACAGGGTCCCTAATAATACCAATGTTGTTGCCAGCTATCAAGGTGAGCATTCATCAGATTATGTAGCGTCTTTTGTTACTGATGATTATATAGTGATGACTCAGCCCCAAACAGCAAGTATCATTGAAACGAACCTGCCTGATTTGCCTGTAGGAAGAATTCCTGCAGCCAATATAACTGAAGCAGGCATTATGATGGATAAAACACTGGCCTATTACAATTCATTGCCAGGACAATCCAGTCCCTTCGGAGAATGGCGTATGAGACTTGATTTCGTAGTTGATGATGACAGAGAAGGCGGAGGCCCTTTCCATGATGTAATGAATAAAACTCTGGCGAATGTATTCGAGCAACCGGGACAACAGGAGCTTAAAGAATATAATGTCAAAAAATTATATCTCGACGCCTTCCCTGCCCAAAGTACATCAGGAGGACAAAGGTATCCTCAGGTTAATCAGGCTATTTCCAACGCAATCGGGAACAGCTTGTACCTGTTCTATTTTGGACACGGAGGTATTAATGGTTGGGCACAGGAAAGAGTCTTAACCAGTACCGAAATTCAAAACTCTAATAACTTTTCCAATGTATATAGCAGATTTCCATTCGTATCGACTATCACCTGTGAATTTACATTATGGGATGAACCGGATACCAATTCTGCAGGTGAGCAATTCATCAAACTAAAACGAGGAGGTGCCGCAGCAATGATTACATCAAGCAGAGCTATTGGGGTAGACTATGGGCGTGATTTTACCAATACCTTCACTCAGAATATTTTTAAATTAACCAATGATGACTTTAATACGTTGGGATATTCTCATTTATTGGCAAAAAAACAAAAAGGAGCCAATAGTAACCATTTGAAGGTAAATCTATTAGGTGATCCTGCTATGAAACTTAGCAGACCACAAAGGCTTTTGGTTATTGATAACATTGAAACTCCTGTACCGGGATTGATCAGAGGATTGGATTTTGTTAAAATCAAAGGTCATATTAATAATCCTAACGGTACCCTGAACAGCTCTTTCAATGGAAAAGTTGCCATCAATATTTTTGATAAGAGGTTAAACAAAAAAACATTGAATAATGATGGGGTCCTTACCCCTGTATTAGACTACACAGAAGAAGGCAGCGCCATTGTAAAGGCAGCAGGAACTGCAGTAAACGGAGTATTTACAGCAGAATTTTACGTTCCTAAAGATATTAATTATGCTGTTGGAGAAGGAAGAATATTAGGATATGCCGACAATAAATCAACAGATGTTTTCAACAATCAGGCTGTACAGGTGGGAGATATCAATCCTAACGGAGTCAATGACAACCAACCTCCGAAAGTAAAATTGTATATGAACAATACTAATTTTGCAGATGGTGGGATTACGAATCAGAATCCAACGCTATTAGCCTGTCTTACAGATGATACCGGAATTAATTCCACAGGATCTGGAGTAGGCCACGATATCACTACTTATCTGGATGGTCAGATTATCAATACCGTTGTTTTAAATGATTTTTATGCTCCGGGAGAGGGTAACGGCTGTTTAAATCCTAGTCTTGCCGATTATCAAAAAGGAAATGTAACCTATCCTTTCAGAAATTTAGCAATCGGACAACACCAATTGACATTTAAAGTTTGGGACATAAACAATAATTCGTCAACTGCTACGTTAAATTTTGAAGTTAAGGATGAAGCCGACCAACGTCTGACGATCAATCGCCCGTTAAACTGGCCAAATCCATTCACCAACAAAACCTACATCCAGTTTGAGCATAACTGTGATGATATTTTGGATGTGAATGTACAGATTTATACAATCACCGGAAGATTGGTAAAAACATTATCGCAACCGGTAGTTGCAGAACCGTTCCTGCAGGGCTTTAGAACCCCGCGACAGGCTATAGAATGGGATGGAAGAGATGATTTTGGTGCTACAGTTGCAAAAGGTACATATATTTTTAAGATATTTGCAAAAAGTCAAAATCAAGAAAAATGCAAAGGAAGTGCTACAGCTGTAGAAAAAATGGTACTTTTGAAATAATTTAACAATACATAGATAATAAAATTAATAAAAAACTGATAATATATAAAAGACAACATATGAATTTAACTACTAAACTGCTTTTAGGATTTGGTTTAAGTGCTGGTTTTCTAGGCTATTCGCAAGATTTAGGTAGAGTAAATCCAGTTCTTACCGGAGCTCCTTTCCTAAGAATTGCACCGGATGCAAGATCAGGTGGTATGGGAGATCAAGGGGTGGTAACCTCTCCGGATGCATTTTCACAATTCTGGAATGCGGCTAAATATCCTTTTAGCAGAACAAGTTCTTCCATAGGTCTCAACTATACACCGTATATGGGAAAACTTACCAATGATGTATTCCTATTATATGGAGCATTCCATAAATTCCTTGGGCAGGACGAGAGATCTACGATCTCTGCAAGTATCTATTACTTCAACATGGGGCAGGTAGACCTTACTCAGTTGGTAGGTACTGAAGTTGCTTCAATGGGGACATCAAAACCAAATGAATTTTCTATTGATGTGGCGTACGGGTTGAAACTTTCTGATTCTTACTCAATGGCGGTAACCGGTAGATTTATTCGTTCGGACTTAGCCGGTGGATTCAATACAGATACTACTCTTAAGGCTGCTAATTCCTTTGCAGTAGATGTTTCAGGATATTATACTTCACCAAGATTCTCAAGTTTCGGAGGATATGACGGTAAAGTAAACGCAGGTTTTGCCATTCAAAATCTGGGTCCTAAACTGGATTATACAGGAAATGAAGAATCCAGATCTTACCTTCCTACTATGGCAAGATTAGGGGTTGGATATGATATGTATCTGGATGATATGAACAGAGTGGGAATTTCAATAGAAGGTTCCAAGCTTTTGGTTCCGGGATCAGAATACGTAGGAATCAATCCAAATACAAGACAACCGGACTATGCTATTCCTAATGTAGGACCAATGGCGGGTATCGGAAAATCTTTCAAAAATAAAAATAGTATCATGTACAGTGGTGCTGTGGAATATTCATATGACGATGCATTCTCTGTAAGAGGAGGTTACTTCAATGAAAGTGCAGAACAAGGAGCAAGACAATTTGCTACAGCAGGTATCGGATTAAAATATCGTTCTTTCGGGTTGGATCTTTCTTACCTGATCAACATGTCTAAAATCAACAGTGCTTTAGATAATACTCTTCGTTTTGGTCTTACGTGGAACATCGGAGATGAAACATCAAATAATGATCGTTAGTAATAACATCAATCTCATAAAAGCCTCAACATTTGTATGAGGCTTTTTTATTGCAATCCATTAATGTATACCTGCTCTTATTTTTCTATTAACAAACTTTACGCTTTACGTAAAAATTCATCATTGATATCTCAAAAACAGAAGATTAAAAAAATATAATATTTAAGTTTACAAAAGTCTTTTCTTTATGGGGATTTTCTTGTTTTCAATACCTATTTTTGTAGTATGAACTATTCTGCGGAGCTAAAGAAATTTGTAACAAGTCAGTATGTATATTCTGCGATCAGAATTACATTAGCTACCGTTTTGCCTTGTTTAGTCCTTGCCCACTTTGGTATTTTGAAAGAATATTTCCTCTTCCCTCTCGGAACCAGTTTTGTGGCGCTTACCGACCAGCCTGGTCCTTTTATCCGAAGAAGAAACTCCTTAGCTTTTGCCATTTGTTGCTTTGTATTTGTAGCAACAATTGCCAGTCTGGTGATGAGTATAAAAATTTTAGTTATTCTTGAAATTATCTTATTTGGGCTATTCTTCTCTCTCATTGGAGTCTACGGACAGCGGCTTGCAGCTGTGGGTTCACTGTCTTTAGTTGTATTGGCTATCTTTATTGACGGCCACCTTACCGGAAGCAATATTGTCAAAAGTTTATTCATCTTTGCATGCGGATGTATATGGTTTTTACTCATTTTCCTTGTGGTAACGACAATCCGCCCTTATAAACTCGCCGGGCAGATGATTGGAGAAAACTATCTTCAACTGGCTGAGTTCTTAAAAATTAAGGCTAACTATTACCAAAAGAATCCTGATTTTGATAAGCTGACGACTCAGGTAATTGCCAAACAGATTGAAATAAAAAACCTTCAGGAAGATACCCGCGAAACGGTTTTTAAAACAAGAACAATAGTCAACGAATCCACAACGACCAGTCGTTTATTAATGCTGATGTTTCTCAATTCAATGGATCTTCATGAAAAGCTGATGACTTCTGAAAGTGATTATCAGAAACTGCAGCAAAGCTTCGAAGATAGCATGATTCTGGTCAATGTTCATGATTATCTTAATTTATTGGCAGAAGAAATTACCAATATCGGGATTGCTCTTCAAAGCGGAACCAGAGCAAAACCCATGTTTAATCTGGAGCTTGAATTAAAAAATCTTAATTATAATTATTTCGAACTTAGAAATAAGCAGCTTTCTCCTGATAATCTTGAAAATTTCATGATCCTTCGTCAGATCCTGATGCGTATCAATGAGATTACCAAAGAGATTAATGAGATTTACAAAGTATTTTCACAAAACGTGAAACTGGCAAAGAGTTTATCCACAGGACTGGACTTGAAAAAGTTTATGCCCAATGAGCCGAAACTTAATGCTAAGGTTTTAAAAAATAATATTTCATTATCTTCCTCTCACTTCCGGCATGCAATAAGAATTACAACTGCTCTGTTGCTGGGATACCTGTTTTCAATGTTTGAGTTTCTCGGACTGGGGCACACCTATTGGATATTAATCACAATTACTGCTATATTGAAGCCGGCCTATTCTATTACCAAACAACGGAATCTTCTGCGTTTGTATGGTACCATTACCGGAGCTGTCATTGCCTATATTATTCTACATTTCATCCATATCAATGGAGTGCTTCTTGCCATTCTTCTGATAAGTATGATCATGTGTTTCAGCTTTTTAAAAGGACGGTACTATTGGGCGGTATTATTCATGACTATTTATGTTTTTCTGAGTTTCAATTTCTTAAACCCCGGAAAGGTAGATATTATTTTTAAAGACCGGATTTTCGACACTGCCATTGCAGGAATTATTGCTTTTGCCGTATCTTATATTGTACTTCCTGTTTGGGAACATACCCAGAATCTGGACCTTATGAAAAAATCTGCGGCAGACAATCTTATTTATTTCCAAAGTGTTATTTCCAAATTTTTGCAGGGAAATTTTGATATTGAAGATTATAAAATAAAACGAAAAAATGCAATCATTTCACTGGCCAATCTTTCTGATAACTTCCAGCGAATGATTTCAGATCCAAAAAATCAGCAGAAGAAACTGGAGGTAGTTCATCAGTTTGTAGCGACATCGCACCTGATTACCGCCTACACAGCTTCCCTTTCACAATATTCCAAAAGCAACGAGCAATATCCCGAAATAGACGCTGAAAGCTGGAGCAGAAAAATTGAAGCAGAAATGCAGCAAACCTCCACATTATTGAACGGTGATGACATCAGTGAAACCCTGAAAATGGAAAGCCGCCTTGAACCTGAGGACTCTTCAATCGAAGATATGTTGATGAAAAGGAAAACCGAAATTGAAGAAAACGACATTGTGGACCGAAGAGATCCTGATAAAATTTCCCACTTAACGGAACTTAAAAATATCCTGGATATTCTGGAACTGATCTATGATGTTGCCAAAGAACAACGAAAAGTAATAGAAAAATACCGAAACGAGAAGCATACTACGCCTCCACAATCGTAAAACAGTAATCATCAAAAAATTCTACCCGGGCTTTAAATTCATCTGAAAATTCTTCATCATACACTCTGCAGCTTATTTTATGAAGATGCTTCAATTCAAAAGGTTTTACTTCGTAGTTTTTCTTTAAGGACCAATATTTTGAGTGATGGATTTTGTACATACTTTCCTTTACGCTCCAGATAATAGTATAAAAAGTATCAGACTTATCTTCAGGAATGAATCCCCTTTCATTTTCATAAGTGAATTTATCAATGACCCTTAAAATTTTGGGATTGAACTTTTCAACATCGATTCCTATTTTATTTTTGGAAATTGCAATGGCTGCAAAAGGAAAAGAATGCGTAATTGATATTTCTGCATCCTTAGGTGAAAGAAAAGGTTCTCTTTCATTATATAAAATTTTGGAATGGGGTTTTAGCCCTTTCAGAAGTTTACGAACCATTAAGACCTCAAGAAGTTTCTTGGGATGATAATCTTTTACCTTTTCAGCATTTTCCGGCTCCAGCAGTTCATTGATATCAAGGTCTTCACTTTCATCATACTTCCAGACAAGGATGGTGGCATTATCATCAGAAAAATCTCGGTAAAGGGGCATTCTTTTTTTTATTGTACAAAAATAAGGAAAAAGTTGGAAGATGGGAGCTGGAAGTTTCTATTGGTCAATAAAAGTAAATATAAACTTATTGAAAAAATCTGTTAAAAAACAAATTCCCCAATTAGCTTAACAACTGGATCCTCCAGCTTCCCTCCTTATTTAGACCAACAATTAAAAAACTTCCAGCTCCCAGCTTAAAGCTTCCCTCCTTATCTAGACTGATGATTCACATCGTTTCTGTGCTCTATAATCTCCAAATTCTCATCCACAAAATAAGCACTTCCAAATCCATTAACATAAGATCCTTTTACCGGTTGCAAAGCAATCAGAATAAAATCTCCCATATCAGAAATAATGTTCACTACTTTCCCATGGGTTTCTTTAAGGGTTGTAATTACATTATTCCATGTTTCAGAATCTCTTTCTATCGGGGAAGTTGATGCTTCAAGTGTTAAACGTTCACGGGCATAGATCTGCTTCGTTGCAGACTCGTCTTCAATAAACATCACGGATGTTTTTCTACCGTCAGCAAGGTTTTTAGTATGTTTTGCCATAAAAGAAACCAGGATATAAAACGTGTTCCCGATCTGCACAAAAGGAGCATAGCTGGAATTGGGGCTTCCTTCTGCATCAACAGTTGCCAGAATTACACTTTGAGTTCTGTCTATCAATTCTTTTACTTTCGGAGCAACAGGTTTTGTTTTTCTTTGAGATTCTTCCTGAGAATGGTTATGATTCATAATGATAATAATTTATGAGATAAAAGTAATTGTTTTTATTAAGACTAAATAATTATTAATCCTGTTTAATCTCATAAAACTGAACTTAATCAGGTGTTTTTTTATCTTAATTATTAATTGTAATTTTGCATTTCGTAATCCATTGAATTAAAAAATATTCATTACATATGAGTACTACAACACAATACGTTCCTTATAAAGTTAAGGATATCTCCCTTGCAGAATGGGGAAGAAAAGAAATTACCCTTGCAGAAGCAGAAATGCCAGGTTTGATGTCAATCCGTGAAGAATACGGGCCATCTCAGCCGCTTAAGGGAGCCAGAATCGCCGGATGTCTTCACATGACAATCCAGACAGCTGTGCTTATCGAAACATTGGTTGCTTTAGGAGCTGAAGTTACCTGGTCTTCTTGTAATATCTTCTCTACACAGGATCACGCTGCTGCTGCTATTGCTGCTGCAGGAATTCCCGTATACGCATGGAAAGGTCTTAATGAAGAAGAATTTGACTGGTGTATTGAGCAGACTTTATTCTTCGGAGAAGAAAGAAAACCATTAAACATGATCCTGGATGATGGTGGAGATTTAACAAACATGGTGTTTGATAAATACCCTGAATTCACAAAAGATATCAAAGGTCTTTCTGAAGAAACAACTACAGGAGTACACAGATTATACGAAAGAATGAAAAACGGAACTTTGGTAATGCCGGCTATCAACGTAAACGATTCTGTAACTAAATCTAAATTCGACAACAAATACGGATGTAAAGAATCTGCAGTAGATGCTGTAAGAAGAGCGACTGACGTAATGTTGGCAGGAAAAAGAGTGGTAGTTTGCGGATACGGAGATGTAGGTAAAGGTACTGCAGCTTCTTTCAGAGGAGCAGGTTCTATCGTTACAGTTACTGAAATTGACCCGATCTGTGCACTTCAGGCTGCAATGGACGGATATGAAGTAAAAAGATTAGATACTGTGGTAGACAACGCGGATATCGTGATTACAACAACCGGTAACTTCAACATCGTAAGAGGAGAACATTTCCTTAAGATGAAAGATAAAGCGATCGTTTGTAACATCGGTCACTTCGATAACGAAATCGATATGGCATGGTTAAACAAAAACTATGGTCACACTAAATCTGAAGTGAAACCTCAGGTAGACATCTACACCATCGAAGGAAAAGAAGTAATCATCCTTGCTGAAGGTAGATTGGTAAACTTAGGATGTGCAACAGGACACCCAAGTTTCGTAATGTCTAACTCTTTCTCTAACCAGACTTTGGCTCAGATCGAACTTTGGAACAACTCTGCTGCTTACAAAAATGAAGTATACATGCTTCCTAAGCACTTAGATGAAAAAGTAGCTGCTTTACACCTTAAAAAATTAAGCGTAGAGCTTGAAACTCTTTCTCCTGAGCAGGCTGAGTATATCGGAGTAGAAGTACAAGGGCCATTCAAACCTGAGTACTACAGATACTAAGATTCAAATAATTTTATGATATGATCCCATTATTGAAAAATAGTGGGATCTTTTGTTTTTAACCATTCTTGATTCCTTATTTTTGCACCCTAAAAAATATCATGAAAAACAAATTATTTTTAAGTCTTTTCAGTTCTGTTGTATTCTTTAACAGTTGTAGTAATAATGAGGATCTTCCAAGTTACTCTACGAGAAAACAAAAATTATTGCGGAGTATATTTGTAACCCATTATGACAATTCGTTTAAACCCAAATACATCCAGCATACATTCAGATACAATCCAGCTGGAGAAGTGATAAAAATAACTTCTCAAGAAGGGCTTACAACTTTTGAATATAGTAATGGGAAACCATCCAAAATAAATTATTATAATGATAAAGAGCAATTAATATATTATAATACATTCACTTATAATAACGATAAATTAGCCGAGGTAAAAGCAATCTATGCCAATTCTGAATATAACAGAACAACTACATACACTTATAATTCAAACGGTCAGCTTATAGGGTCTATCCTATGTCAGTCTCCAGACTGCTCCAAACAAAGCACTATCTCATATACATATGACGGTGATAATATTTCAACGGAAACCTCAACCACAGGAGGAACATTAAATTCAATTAAAAAAGATTTTTTTTATGATAATAGATACAGTCCATTTACTGATACCAATAAGTATCTGAGAATAGCAATGGGTGGCGCATATTCATTAAGCAAAAACAATTACACAACCGAGAAAATTAGTTATAAAAATGACGATGGCACCTGGACCCAAAAGCAGACCAACTATTACATTATCGAATATGATAGTAACGGATTACCTCAATCGGTTGTGGGGAAAGATGCAAAAGGGAATGATATTGTAGACTACTATTATCAATATGATTTAAATTAATCTATTATAAATTTTTCATTTTGCTTTAGAAACTTGCTCCCGTATTTTGCCCATATTTCATACGTGATACATTGAGATTTCTAAAAATTGAATATATTTACCCCTTAAACAAAACATTAATACATGAAAAAACAAAGAGTATCAAATGCGTTTGTCGCGGCATCGTGGGTCGCATTAGGAGCTGGAATGATTGGTTATATTGTAGGTCTTGCAAGAGCCGAAATGCAACTCAATGAAAAAGGATATTATTTTACTATCCTTTTATATGGCTTATTTGCTGTGGTTTCTTTACAGAAAGCTGTTCGTGACCGTTTGGAAAATATCCAGGTGACAGATATCTACTATGGCATCTGTTGGTTTGCTACACTATCTTCTATTGTATTACTGGCCGTAGGTCTCTGGAATGCCACCATACTTCCAAGTGAAAAAGGTTTTTATGCATTTGCATTTTTACTAGCCCTTTTTGGTGCTATTTCGGTTCAGAAGAATACCCGGGATAATATGATTCAGGAATAAACCAAGCTCTCCGATCCGGAGAGTTTTTTTATTTTATGAAAATCTATATTATTTAAAATGAAATTAAAAAATAATCTAAGTTATTCATTTTTAGTATATTTATTTCATAAACTACTACCATGATCAAAAAGTATTTGCTTTTCACCATTCTTATCCTTTCATTTCAAATAGCAAAAGCTCAGCAAGAGTTTATCACCATCTGGAAGCCTTCGTCCAACGTAATTCCGCCCATCGATGTAGATGCTCCCTATCAGGCAAACTCTCAACAAATATGGTTCCCCGGCATTGGTGATAATTATACCATTGAGTGGGAAGAGGTAGGTGCCCCTCAACATAAAGGAACGCTCACCGATGTAACTTCCACCAAGCAGGTGCTTATTGATTTCGGAGCTCCAATGGGAGATGGAGAGCCAACCTATCGGGTAAAAGTAAGCAATGGAAATGGTGCTTTCCGACAGATAAAATTCGGAGAAGCCCAACTCTTTCAACTTCCTATACATATTTTCCCTTTCTGGCAGATCAACGGAAGTGCAGATAAAATACTGGAAATAGAACAATGGGGAGACATCTCATGGACCACAATGAACAGTGCTTTCGCCAATTGTAAGTTGATACAGTTAACAGCAACAGACACTCCCATCCTTGATCAGATTACCGACGCCTCTTTCATGTTCTATGGTACTGTCAGCCTTGCCGGAGCCCCTTCTATGCAACACTGGAATACCTCAACAATTCAGAATTTCAGCTTTATGTTTTCCCTTTCATTCAATCTCCTACCCAATACCCCATTAGCCCATCAATTCAATCCTCCCTATTTCAATAGCTGGAATATGTCTTCCGCAACGAATCTCAGTTATATGTTCTCAGGAAGACCACTTTTTAATCAAAGTATAAACGATTGGGATGTTTCCAGGGTAACAGATATGAGCTGGATGTTTGCAGATTGCAAAAGCTACAACCAGCCTATGAATAAGTGGAATACCGAAAATCTTGAGGACATCCATTATATGTTTCACTTTATTCCTGTTTTCAACCAGCCCTTACCGTGGAATACTTCTAAAATCAAGAATATGGCACATGCAATCCACGCCTGTACAGCATTTAATCAACCTCTGGAAAGCTGGGATACAACAAACGTAACCTCCATAGAGCAGATTCTTAATGAAACACCCAGTTTTAATCAACCTCTTGGAAAATGGAATTTGACTTCAGTTAATAATGCTTTCTACGCATTATCACAAACAGGTATGGATTGTGAGAACTACAGTAAAACCCTTGCAGGATGGGCAGATAACCCCAATACCGCAAACAATATAATTTTAGACAATGTGGAACCATTAAAGTATGCATCAAATGCCACCAGCAAAAGAGATATTCTGATCAATAAAGGATGGACAATAAGTGGTGATACGGTTGGCAATTGCTTATTGTCTTCATCTGAAGAAACACTCAATAAGAAACCTTCTCTATACCCGAATCCCGCAACGGATGATATCTATATTGAAGGTTTAAACGATATGAAAGGTTATAAAATTTTAGATGCAAGCGGACGACTGATCAAAGAAGGAAATTCCAGCAAGGACATGATTAATATAACTGATCTGCCAAAAGGAAACTACATCATACAACTCATCTTAAAAGAAAAAATCTTCTCCTCAAAATTTATTAAAAAATAAAGAAAGCCTCACTGCATTGGTGAGGCTTTCTTTATTTTTAAGCTTGATTCAAACTATATATCAAAATGATTGGGGTGCTGTGCCTTAATATCATCAACAGTTCCCAGTACTTTATCTTTTAAAGAATCCTGGTATTTCTGAAGATTTTCAGCTACTTTTTCATCTGCACTTCCCAGAATTTTTGCAGCTAAAATCCCCGCATTCAAAGCTCCGTTCAAAGCTACAGTTGCTACAGGAATTCCTCCGGGCATCTGAAGAATAGATAATACAGAATCCCATCCATCAATAGAATTGCTTGATAAAATCGGAACCCCGATTACAGGAAGAGTCGTACAACTCGCTACCATTCCCGGAAGATGTGCTGCTCCTCCGGCTCCGGCAACAATTACTTTAAGCCCTCTCTCTTTAGCGGTCTTTGCATAATCAAACATCCTTTCCGGTGTTCTGTGTGCCGAAACCACAGTGAGCTCATAAGGGATATCCAGACTTTTCAGAAAATTTGCTGCTTGTTCCATGATTGGCAGATCGCTCTGACTGCCCATAATAATTCCTACCATCTTCAATTTTTATTAGATCTTCAAAGATAAAAAAATTAAAACGTAAAACCGATCCCCTTCAAAAGCCTATTCTGCCCACATTTCCATTTTCAACTTTCAACTTTCAACTTTCAATTTTCAACTCTTTACCATCTGTATCATCAAAAATAGAAACAACTGTATCCTTAAGATTAATCATAAAACCCTTAAATTTGTTTGTTACACCTGACTTACTTTGAAAGATTATAAACTTATTTTCGCTGTTCTTACCGTTGCACTGGTCTGGGGAACTACATTTTTAGCCATTCGCGTTGCTGTAGAAACTATTCCTGCCTGGTTTGTGGCCGGAATTCGTCAGTTTCTTGCTTCTGTTATTATGCTGATTATACTTCTTTCAAGAAAAGAATTCAAATGGATTGGCTGGAAAAGTCTGGGCTACCAGGTTGTTTTTGCTTCTTTGATGCTTGTAATAGCCAATGGAATGACAACGGTGGCTGAAGAAACCGTAACCAGTAGTCTTGCTTCATTAATCAGTGCCTGCTCCCCTATCCTTGTTTTCCTGGGAAGTGTAGCTGTGGGATTGCAAAGATTCAGCCTGCGGGCATTAAGTGGTGTTCTGATGTGTTTCAGCGGAATACTTTTCATTTTTTGGGACGGACTTAAAGATCTTGCTAACCCTGAGTACAGAATGGGGATGATTTTTCTCTTTTGTGCGATCGCAGGATGGGCTTCAGGAACCATTTTTACCAAAAAATTAAATATCCAGAGTGGCAACATAACATTAAACTTATTCTATCAGTTTCTCTTTGCCGGCATTGTACAGATTATTCTTGCCTTCCTGTTTTCAGAAAATTATAACTTCGGAAACTGGACTTTGAAAAGTATTTCTGCCATGTTGTATTTGTCCGTTTTTGGATCTGTAGCTGCATTTTTTGCATTCCATTATGCGCTGACTAAAATTTCTCCGGTACAGGTTTCTATTCTTGCCTACATCAATACAATCATTGCTATATTTTTAGGATGGCTGATCATGGATGAAAAAGTGACGTTTAAATTTATTCTTGCCGCAGTACTGATTATTTGTGGGGTATTCATTATCAACTATAAACCGGAGATGTTTAAAAAGCAGAAAACAATACAGTAAAAGTATAGTTTAATTTAAATAAATACAAAATTTATAAAGTGAGAATTTCCCTCCTCCTTAGGGGTGGCAAATCAAGGATTTGCCGAAGTGCCTAGAATCCCATTCACCTTCAACCACTTTAAAAATAAATCCGGCCATTCTCCGGTATTGGTCCCTTTCTTCCCCAGTCCCCAGCCATGTCCTCCGGACTGAAACAGATGTAATTCTGCAGGAATTTTATGATTCTTCAAAGCCTGATACATCAGGATACTGTTTTCTACGGGAGAAATCGGATCATCTTCAGACTGAGCCAGAAAAGTGATTGGGGAGTGCTCTGTTACTTGCTTTTCGACAGAAAGTTGAATCTGGTCTTTCGTGTCCGATGATTTTCCCAGCAAAGATTTAAAAGAATGGGTATTGTTATTAGGTGGAAGCATAGATACCACGGGATAAATCATCGCTGTAAAGTCTGGCTTTGCTGAAATTTGATCAATGGCATCTTGTGGTGGATAATATACCGTATCAAAAGTAGAAGAAATATATCCTGCAAGATGACTACCAGCAGAAAAACCCAGAACTCCTATTTTATCAGGATCAATCTTATATTTTCCTGCATTGCTTCTGATTATTCGTAAAGCACGTTGCGCATCCTGAAACGGAACTGATTTTGTAGTCCAACCCTCTCCGGGAAGCCTGTATAGTAATTCAAAAGCTGTAATCCCCTGTGATTGTAACCATTCTCCTACCGGATTTCCTTCTGAGCCTGATTCAATATGAGCATATCCTCCTCCACTAATAACTAAAACAGCAATTCCGTTAGGTGTTTGGGGTTGATGAACAATGAGCTGGGGATTGCTGATATTTGTAAACGAACCTTTGGGAGAAATTTTGTTCTCTCCTTTAGGTCCCGGCCCATCTGGAATGGTTTTCCATAGAGCAATAGAAGGGGTTTGACCTTTAACACAAAGCCCCCTTGATCCCAAAAACAGGTTGCTTAAAAGCAAGAAAAAGAACAGGATATTATTCATTCAATCTAATTTTCACTATAAATATTGGTCAAAAAAAACACCTGATATATAAAACTGTTTTTCAATACATTAAAGATACTTAAAATCATATAGACTTCAAACCGGTTTTCATATTCTCTTCATTTTTCTTATATTGTATACTCAACCCTACAACATGCAGAAAAACACATTTTTTATTATTCTCGCTGTCTCTTTTCTTTTGATAAGCTGTGATTACAAAGAAAAGGAAAAGAACCTGACAGACAGAGAAAAACAATTACTGGAGAAAGAAAAAATTTTCGCAAAGAAAGAATCTGAATATCAGTCGCTCGTAAAAATGAGAGACAGTATTTTTGCCAAAAAAGATTCTGTAGTCATTGCGAGATGGCCTGCCGAGATTTCAGGTGCCTGGAATGGCAAAGTAATCTGTACAGAATCCAACTGCAGTGATTATGCTGTGGGTGATCAGCGTACGGATATCTGGGAATTCGATAACGACCCAACCCAGCCGGTCACCAAAATCATCAATAACAACAATCTGATCAGGTTATATACTGGTAAGTTTGAGAATAACGAGATCAAACTTTCTTTCAAAACAGATTCTACAGCCAAAAAAAATGTAGAAATGAATGTCCTTCTTAACGACATTTCAGACAACAAAATCAAAGGAACAAGAACTGTTACCTCCGATGGTTGTACCGCCAAGTTCTCTGTTGAATTAATACGTTCCATCAAATAAACACCTATGATTTTACTGAGTATACACAATCTGAGTTTTCCCATTGAAGATCCGGTATTAAAGTTCCTTTTGGTACTGGTCATCATTCTCGCTGCTCCGTTATTATTGAATAAAATTAAAGTTCCCCATTTGCTGGGACTCATCATAGCCGGTGCCATCATTGGTCCCAATGGCTTCAATGTATTGTCCAGAGATAGTAGTATTGTGGTCACCGGAACCACCGGATTACTTTACATTATGTTTCTGGCCGGGCTGGAAATCGATATGGGCGATTTTAAAAAGAACAAATGGAAAAGTCTTACGTTTGGGCTTTACACTTTCATTGTCCCCTTTGTTTTAGGATATCTGGGAGGATATTACCTTCTTCACTTTTCAATGCTGACTTCGATCTTATTTGCCAGTCTGTTTTCTTCTCATACCTTAATTGCCTATCCGTTGGTCAGTAAATTAGGGATTGCAAAAAATAAGGCAGTCAATATTACCGTGGGAGGTACCATGATCACCGATATTCTTGCTCTATTGGTACTAGCGGTTATTGTGGGAATGTCTCAGGGAGATGTAGGAACAGAATTTTGGGTTAAACTCTCCGTTTCTTTTATTCTTTTCGCCTTGATTGTACTGATTGTGTTCCCTATTATAGGACGTTGGTTTTTCAAGAGAGTAGATGATAAAATTTCGCAATATATTTTTGTATTGGTAATGATTTATCTGGCAGCAATGCTGGCAGAACTTGCAGGAGTGGAAGCCATTATTGGTGCTTTCTTTGCCGGATTAGCATTAAACAGACTCATTCCTCACACCTCATCATTGATGAACAGGGTCGAGTTTGTAGGAAATGCCATCTTTATCCCATTCTTCCTGATCAGCGTGGGAATGTTGATTGATTTTAAAGTTTTTATTCAAAGCTGGGAAACCCTTGAAGTAGCCGCCATTATGCTTGTAGCTTCTATTGGTGGAAAATATATTTCTGCCGTGGCGACTCAAAAGACCTTCAGGCTTACCAAAGAAGAAGGAAAACTGATCTTTGGATTAAGTTCCGCCTCAGCAGCTGCAACCCTGGCTTCAGTAATGGTAGGATACAATATCATTCTTTCTGAAACTGAAACCGGAGAACCTGTAAGATTATTGAATGAGCATGTATTGAACGGAAGTATCTTGCTGATTCTGATTTCATGTACGATATCATCATTCATCTCAATGTCAAGTGCTCAAAAAATTGCGGAAGCAGACAATGAGGATACCGTCTCAGGAAATACACATGAAGAGGAAAATATTCTATTAGCCATTAATCATGAAGAAACCGTGGAAAGAATGGTTAATCTGGGCATTCTGATCAAAGCACACTCCAACACGGAAGATTTATTTGCCTTAAATGTAATCAATGAAGATAAAAACGAATCATCTGTAAAAAATGCGGAAAAACTTCTTCATCAGGCTTCTGATGCCGCAGCAGCAGCGGATGTAAAACTTCAGGCTCTTAAAAGATATGACAATGATGTCATCAATGGGGTAAATAATGTCATTAAGGAACAAAAAATCACTGATCTGATTATCGGATTGGAAGATGAAAAGGGCTTCTCGCCTTCTTTTGTTTACAATTTATACAATGGTTATCTTCAGAATGATGACGCCAATGTATTGGTGTACCATGCAGCACAGCCGCTTTCTACCATTAAAAAGTACGCTGTAATGATTCCTGAAAATGCGCATCAGGATGCCGGATTCTTCCATGCTCTTCTGAGAGTTTGGAACATCGCCAGAAATTCAGGGGCTACCATGGTTTTTTACGCTCCTGAAAACATTCTCGACATTCTTCAGAAAATCATTAAAAAAGCCAATATAGAAGCTGAATTTATCATTATGAATACGTGGCAGGATGGTGAAAGAACGGCTGCCCAGCTTAAAGATGATGAAGCCTTGATTATCTTCATGGCCAAACGAGGTATGAAGTCTTATATTCCAAGGATGCGACTTATTCCTGAGCTTCTGAACAGGTATCTGAATGATAACAATTATTTGTTGATCTTCCCGTTCTCCGAATATGATAAAAACAGTCCTGAAATACGTTCTGTAGGCAATCATGGTGACTTTGTAGAGATCGGAAATGTGATTCAGAAGATTTTTAAGTAAAGGAAGAAAGCTGAGAGCCGGAAGTTATGCTTGTTAATAAGCAAAGAGGAGAAGTGTTTTCTAAATTCTCCCTAACTTTTGAGCCTGATTCTTATTTAAATAGAGTTTTTAAAAAAATAGCTGTAGATCTTTTCTACAGCTATTTTTATGTCTTTTTATTTCAATTATTCAGAAATCACCCTTACCATTCCTTTCACCATGACAAGTTTCTCCATCAACTCTTCTCTTGAATCAGCAAGGACATTGATGTGTCCCATTTTTCTTCCCGGTTTGGTTTCTGTTTTCCCATACAAATGGATGTAGGTCTCAGGGAGCTGAAGGACATCTTCCATTCCTTCATAGATTACTTTTCCTGTATATCCTTCTGCTCCTACCAGATTCAGCATTCCGCTATATGTGATCGCATCAGTGTCTGCCAGCGGTAAGTTTTTCACCACACGATACATCTGTTCAAACTGGGAGTTTGTATTTCCCTCCTGGCTTTGGTGTCCAGAATTATGTAATCTTGGTGCCGTTTCATTCACCCATACTTTTCCGTCTTTATCAAGGAACAATTCAATGGCAAAAAGCCCCGGAGAGTTTACAGTATTTAAAAATTTCTCTGTAATTTTATCAATTTGCAGCTGAACATCTTCAGTCAAAAGAACCGGGCACACGTTGAAATCCAGCAGATTCAATTTCGGATCAGCAACCATTTCCGTCACAGGGAAAGTATTGGTTTCTCCTCTTTCATTTCTGGCAACAATCACAGAAAGCTCTTTATCGATGTCTACCAGGCTTTCAATGACAGAAGCTTCAGTCCAGATATGCTGATAATCTTCTTCAGTTCTGATCACCTGAACTCCTTTTCCGTCATATCCTCCGGTATTCATTTTCTGAACAAAAGGTAATGGCATGATAATCTTTTCGTCACTATTCCATACCACCTGGAATTCCGGGCTTGGTATATCGTGTGTTTTATAAAATTCTTTCTGAAGGATTTTTTGCTGGATAGTCTTAATAATATTAGCATTGGGGACTACTTTTATCCCCTGTTTTTCTAATTCAGCCAGTGCATCAGCATTCACGTGTTCTATTTCAATAGTTACCACATCTTTATCCTTCCCAAAATTCAAAACAGTATCATAATCATTGAAATTTCCTTGTGTAAAATATGAGATATTATGGCATGGTGCATCAGAAGCAGGATCCAGAGTATAAAACTCATCATCATACTTCAGTGCACTTTGTATCAACATTCTTCCCAGCTGTCCGCCTCCCAGAATTCCTATTTTCATTTTTTATTTTTATTAGATTCTTTCTTATTGAACTTTATCAATTTTTAAATATCCCACTCCCATTGGGTTCTCCTGATTTTCTGCATCAGACTTTGTAAGAACAATGGAATATTTTTCTTTCATATTTTCAGGAAGTATATCATTTACATTGAAAATATCATCGATATCTACCCCGTGTTTATCATCAATATGACTTACTGCTCCTTCAAAACCCATAGTTTGATAAAATTCAGTACCTCTGGCTCTTTTTACAATCTCTGCCATAGACTGCCCTACCATCAGGTGTTGCTCATGAAACTCTTCAAAAAAACCGGGTTTATATCCTCCTAAATTCAGGAAGTACAATTGTTGCTCAGACGTTTTTTCTCCTTTTTCTACGATTTTTACTTCATACCCATCCGCAAATCTTACTTCCTGATGACAATCAAGGTGAATTTTACCTTCTGCTTCCTTCCAGAAGTCTTTCATATCCGGAACCAAATCTTTAAGACTTTCAGCGATTCCGAAAAACACATCATGTTGTTCAATGTTTCTTCCTTTTGGTGTAGCTCCAAGGATCACATAAAATAATTTCATTTCACTTTTCATGCATACAAAAATACGTTAAATTTATCTTTTTCAAATGTTTGGCAGACTACAACAATAATTTTATATTTGTAACATTATTTGTAGTATGTCAGAAATTATCATACTCTTCCTGGGCGCAATTTCCGCCGGTCTGTTGGGTTCACTTACAGGTTTAGGAGGAGGAGTCATTATTATTCCATTATTAACGCTGGGTTTCGGCGTCCCAATGCATTATGCTATCGGAGCATCATTGATCTCTGTCATCGGAACTTCTTCCGGTGCAGCGGTAGCTTTTGTGAAAGAAGGTTTTACCAATATGCGAATTGGCATGTTCCTGGAGATTGCTACCACCGCAGGTGCTATTATCGGAGCATTGGTTTCGGGAATGCTTAATCCCAATACAATAGGAATTATTTTCGCCAGTATCCTTCTTCTGACGGTGATCCTGAACCTTAAAGGAAAACCGGATCATCAGGAGCCTTTAATCAAAGGAAGCCTGGAAGAAAAACTAAAATTATATGGTACTTTCCCTGACAAGGGAATACTCAAAAGCTACTCTGCAAGAAATACAGTTCCCGGATTTTTGATGATGATGTTTGCCGGAGCGATGTCAGGACTTCTTGGAATTGGTTCCGGAGCTTTGAAAGTATTGGCTATGGATAATATGATGAAACTGCCTTTCAAAGTTTCTACTACCACCAGTAACTTTATGATTGGGGTAACAGCTGTAGCGAGTGCCTTAATCTACTTCCAGAGAGGTGAAATTATCCCTGTCATTGTAGCTCCTGTACTGATAGGGGTTGTCATAGGAAGTTTTATAGGATCGAAAACATTAATGGTATCCAAAACCAAAAAGCTAAAGGTATTTTTTGCGATTGTCATTACCATTCTTTCTATTTATATGATGTATAACGGTATCAACAAAAGTTTCAGATAATGAAAAAGAATTTCACAGACGTTGACCTGAACCGTTCGGTAGGAAATCTTCTCAGATTGGGAGTTATTCTATCGGTAGCTACGTCATTAATTGGGTTTGTTAAGCTATTTATTGAAGGTTTCGAAATGCCTAAAAAATACAGCAGCCTGAATGTAGGAACCTCTTCAGAAAAAGTATGGAGTCATTTTTGGGATTCTTTATGTAAGGGACAAGGTTCTGCAATTATTCAGTTGGGTATCCTTCTTTTGATTTTTACTCCATTAATGAGAATTGTATTTGCTCTGATAGGCTATTTAAAGGAAAAAGACTACGTATATGTAGTCATTTCCTCTATTGTTTTAACCATTATGGCAGTAAGTTTCTTTGCAGGTTACGCTCACTAATTTTCACATTTCATAGAACTCCAACGGCAATTGATCGGGATCCTGAGTAAAGAAAAATTCTTTTCCTGTAAATTCATCTATTCTGATGTCTTCACAATCTAGTCCTTTCCCTATCAGTTCATTTCGTTTTTCAGTAACGTTTTCAACTGAAAAAGCAAGATGCCTTAATCCACAAGCCTCCGGACGTGAAGGTCTTTGAGGCGGGTCCGGAAAGGAAAATAATTCAATAACATAATGGTCTCCGATAGCGAGATCAAGCTTGTAAGATTGTCTTTCTTCACGATATACTTCGCGGATAATATTCAGCCCCAGTACTTCTGTATAAAATTTTTTAGAAACTTCATAATCTGAACAAATGATGGCAATGTGATGGATCTTCATATGTACTGTTGAATTAACACGTAGTTGTATATTATTTGATTTCTTGGCAATGGTCCTTTCTTCGGGTATCAATGATATATTGAATTTTCCACTCATTATTTTGTTTTACCAGCTGAAAACTATTGGCTCCGCAATGTGAAAACTTTCCTTTCAGATAAAAAGAATAAGGAGTAAATACACTGGCAAGATTACCATCAGTATGAACCGCTTCTATTATGATTCTCTCTTCCAGATCTCCTTTTGGAAATTTTGAAACAGATGTTATAAAGTCTTCTATGCTATCATTTTTTACGGCACCGTCCTTTGTGATGGTCTGAAGAATGGCGTTTTCTGTAAATACGGTCTTCATCAATTCCGGATCTGTATTTTTCATAGCAAGAAAGAGATTATGGATAGGTTTTTCTATCTCCTTATTTTGCTGGCCAAAACCTGAAATGCTGATCAGAAGAAAAAGTATAATTATTTTATACATATAATAAATTTACAGGAATAAAAATAAGTAAAATAAAATTTACATTGAATGATGAATTTTAAAATTGATTTTACTTAAATTGTGTCAAAAATTATTTCAGCCAAAGAATTTTCATATGTGGATTATTTATACGATTCTGGCCCTACTTTTAGTGGTCTTCACAATACTTCCAACAATTCAGCATTCTCATTGGGTATTCCGGGTTCCTGAATTTGCTAAAATACAAGTCACCTACCTTATATTTTTTACTTTTCTGTTAGGACTTTTCATAAATACTACAGAGCCTATATGGTATTATCAGGGATTTTTACTTGTTTTATTTATATATCACGGCCATACTCTTATCAGGTATACTCCTCTTTATCCTGTAAAAAAACACAAACAACGTCACAAATCATCTGAAAAACTGCATTTTATTTCTGCCAATGTATATCAGTTTAATAAAGAATATGAAAAATTCTGTACGCTTATTCAAAAATATAATCCTGACTTTTTCATGACAATGGAAAGCAACGGAGATTGGGAGAAAGCGATGAGACCTTTAGAGGAAAAATATCCCTATCAGCATAAGGTAACTCTCGAAAACACTTATGGGATGCATTTTTACTCAAGAGTTGAAATTAAAAGTGCCAGAACTCATTATTTTGTGGCAGACGATATCCCCAGTATTGAAGTGCATATGAAAACAGGTGATGGTTTTTCTTTTGTTTTTTTTGGAGTGCATCCTCCGCCACCAAGTCCTACAGAAGAGGAAACATCAAAGGAAAGAGATGGGGATCTTCTGAGTACTGCCCAATGTGTAAAAGATATCAAAAAACCGGTTATAGTAGTAGGTGATTTTAATAATGTAGCCTGGTCAAGATCCTCTGTACTTTTCAGAAAAACAAGCCATTTGATAGACCCTAGAATCGGGCATTCCTTTGTTTCTACGTTCCATGCAAAATATCGCCTTTTAAGGTTCCCTATTGATCTGATGTTCCACAGTGAAGATATTTTTATTAAAGAACTGAAAACACTTGAAAATTTTGGGTCGGACCATCTTCCGGTATACTGTGAATTCTTCATAGATCATCACAATGATGAGCAGGAAGAACTTGTGGAGACAGCGACTGCCGAAGAAAAAGCTGAGGCCGAAAAAATCATTGAGGAAGGAAAAGAAGAAGATGGGGACAGACAGTCTGTTGTCACTGAAGATTAGGAATAAAAAAAGCAGGTCTTAACCTGCTTTTATTGAATATTTTTAAAGTTTAAAACCTCATCACATCCTTCACGACTCCATTCTTTTGGGTATGCCGCAATAATTCTGTTTCAATGAATACCCTGATCTGGTCTTCAGGATCATCACCAGGAAATAAAAGGTGAACATTGGCACCGGCATCCAGTGTAAAGAATAAAGGCAATCCTGTTTCTCTTCTGAAATCCCAGATCTTATTGATCACTTCCAGGGTTCCGGTTTTCATCAGAATAAAGGCAGGCTCACTCATCATCATCATCGCGTGTAGCGTCAGCGCTTCGTGCTCCACCAGCTTGATAAAACGATCCATATCACCGGTTTTTAAAATTTCTTTCATCGGAACAAAGTTTTCTCTCGCCTCCTGAAATCTTCTTTCTGCATACGGATTGGTTTTCATCAAACCATGCCCTACTGTAGAAGATACACTTTTCTGACCTTCATGAATCAATAAAACCCAATCATTGAAGTTTTTAAAAACTTCATGAATTTCAGTATCGGGATAAGGTACCGCAAACAAATCAGAACTTCCTTCAACCTCTTCAGTTTCTCCCCAAACGATAAGTCCGTTATACAAACTTCTGCAGGCACTTCCGCTTCCCAGTCTTGCTAAAAAAGAAGCTTTTCTCAATGATTCATCTTCAGATATTTTTCCTGTAAAAGTATCATCCAGTTTCATCAGGCATTTTGCAATCGCTCCAAATCCTGAAGCAGAACTTGCGATTCCTGAACTGTGTGGAAATGTATTTTCAGTTCTGATGATATACTTCCCTTGTAAAATCCAGGGAAGGTATTGCTCTATATTTCTGAAATATTTTTCAATTTTCTCTGCAAACTTCACTTCTTCGTTTCCAGCCAGGAAAGTCTGTACAGAAAAAGTTTCACCTGCAATAAACTCCATTGAAGTATTGGTCTTGCAGTGATTCAGCGTATAACTGATACTAGGGTTTGCAGGAATCTGATCCGCATATTTCCCCCAATATTTAATCAGGGCAATATTGGATGGACAGCTCTCTGAAACCGTTTGTGTAGAGATCGTAAAATCTGGTTTTCCTATAAATTGTGTTGTCATAGTTTAATTTGGTTGCTAACAGTACTTTTTTAAACCACCCCGTCAAAAATTCTTTGAATTTTCGTCACCCTCCGGAGGAGGGGAATTTCGCGGCATCAACTGGGATATCCGTGAAAGTTGGGGAGGTATACAACTTAAGTGTACTTCATCTATGCAAAGCAGGTCACTTAAATAACTAAAGTCTTTACTGTGTGGCTTGTGGTTGATGAGTCAATTAATACATATTCTCGATGATATCTGCATATTTTTTAATAACCACATTTCTTTTCACCTTCAATGTTGGGGTTATTTCGCCTGTATTGATATCAAATTCTGCCGGCATTAAAGTAAATTTCTTCACTTTTTCATAGTCAGCAAGATGGTTTTGCAATTCTTTAAGTTTTTCCTTGTAAAAACTTATAATTTTTTCGTTTTTTACTGCTTCTGCCCAATTGGTAAAAGGAATGTTATTCCCTTTCATAAAGTCTTGTAAAAATTCAAAATTCGGAACAATCAATGCTGAAACGAATTGTCTTCCTTCTGCAATCAGCATAATTTGCTGAATGAAGTTATTATTGGTCAGAAGGTTTTCAATCTGCTGTGGAGCAATATATTTTCCGTTAGAAGTTTTCATCAGGTCTTTGATTCGGTCTGTAATAACAAGATTTCCGTGTTCATCAAATTTACCGGCATCTCCTGTTTTAAACCAACCGTCTTCAGTAAAGACTTTTTGAGTTTCTTCGGGTCTGTTGTAATATCCTTTCATGATTCCGTTTCCTTTGGCCTGAATCTCATCACTTTCACCAATACGGATTTCTACTCCCGGCAATGGTTTTCCGCTTGTAGCATGTTCAAAATGAGTGAGCGGGAAAAGTGTTAAAGTAGCAGTTGTTTCTGTTAATCCGTATCCTACTGTGACATGGATCCCGACCGATTCAAAGAATCTGGTTACTTCAGGAGACAAAGATGCCCCACCGCATGGCAAGAACCAAAGTCTGCCGCCCATTTTCTCTTTGATTTTACTGAAGACCAGCATATCGGCAACAGATTCTTTTAACTTTAAGCCAAAAGGAACGGGTTTTTCATTTCTTCTCAATTCGGCAGTTTCCCAACCGGTTTTCAATGCCCAATCGAATATTTTTTTCTTGAGTGATGATCCTTCTTCCGCTTTTTCCAGAACACCTGCGTAAACTTTTTGGAAAAACCTTGGAACGGCGCACATCATAGTAGGTTTAACCTCTTCCAATGCTTTGGCTATATTTTTCGGATCTTCAAGGAAATATACCCTGGCTCCTCCGTATAAACAAAGTAAACTCCAGCTTCTTTCAAAAACATGGCTTAATGGTAAAAAGGCAAGAGAAAGCTCTTCTTCAAAGTTTTTAAACTTAAAAAATTCAAAGTGGGAATCAAAAGCTTTAATGAAGTTCCCATGGGTAAGCATGACGCCTTTCGGGGTACCGGTTGTTCCTGAAGTATAAATCAGTGTAGCAGTATCTTCATTTTCTTTTTTACAGATTTCCAGTTCCGGGGAAGCTTTTGCGATAAAATCTTCAAGATAGAAGCTATTAAATTCTTTCTTGATCCACACTGCTTTTTTAGAAACAATAATCGTTTCAAGATTATTTTCTTCTTTATGTAAAAACTCAAGGCATGCATCATATTGAACCTGATTTCCAACCAAAACAGCTTTAGATCCTGAGTCATTGATAATATATTCTGCCTGTTCAGCATTATTCGTTGAGTAAATAGGAACGGTAATCGCTCCGATAGCCATAGCAGCTAAATCCATAATCATCCATTCAGATGAATTGTCGGAATAAATAGCAACTTTATCACCTTCTTTGATTCCTGAAGTCTTTAATGCATTCGCTGTTTTGAAAACAATTTCATTCAATTTTTTCCAGCTCAGCTCTTTCCAGGCTTCATCTTTCTTTTTAAAGCCAATAGCAGCTTTTAAAGGATGTTTTTCTACATTTTTTAGGATAATTGCCTCTGCAAGATTCATTTCTTCAGCTTTTTGTCGTTAATATAATTGTTCAGATGAAAGTCGATACTTTCTTGTACAGGAATAAACTGATAATTGAGTTTTTCTTTGACTTTATGATTGGAAATGGTGTTGAAAGAAGATATGGCCTCAATATTTGTTTTTGTGACCATTTTTAATTTGGGGATCAACCATCCGAAAAGTGTATTGGCTAATCTTCCGATATTCAGAATAGATCCGGAAAGTATTTTTGCGTCTTTAAGACCTAATTTTGTTCTGATCTGTTTTGCAATTTCAGTAAATCTTTTATTTTCGGAAACAATAATAAAACGGTCACCAAAAATATTATTTTCCATCAATTCGATAGCTGTTTTCGCAACGTCTCTTACATCAACATAGGCAGATCCTCCGGCGAAAGTAAAACTGTTATCCTCAAAGGTAGAAAAAAGCTCTCCACTACTCTGGCTCCAGTTTCCGCTTCCTACAATCATTCCCGGATTGATAATAACAACATTCATTCCTTCTGCTGAAGCTCTCCAGATTTCCATTTCGGATAGATGTTTAGAAATAGCATAGGCTGAATGCTCTAATTTTGGATTAAAATCAGACTCCTCATCCAGCTCTCCCTTTTCATTAAAATTATCTAAAACAGCGACAGAACTTACATGCAGAAATTTTTTAACACCTGATCCTTCGCAGGCAAACAATAAACTCTCCGTACCCCTGATATTGGTATGGTACATCTCTTTTTCATCTTTAGGATGAAAGCTTACTTTTGCAGCACAATGATATACTTCTTCAACCCCTTTTAAAGCAGTCTCTAAAGAATCAGGATCATCAAAATCCACATCCACCCATTGGATTCTATTGAAAAAATCATCCGGATGGTCTGTATAAAAGCTGTATGAATGTCTTACTTCGTTTAAATTGCTACCCGTTCTTTTGGAAGCACGTACATTTTTACCTCTTTTAAGAAGCTCCAGTACAATTACTCTTCCCAGGATTCCGGTCGCACCCGTTACAAAAACCATTAATTATTTTACTTGATTGCTGACTAAAATATGACAATATTTTCTATTCGGCAACTCTTCAGATTCCCGCAAAAGCTCCTTTGAAAAACTGCTTTTGCAAATTTGCGATTTTTAAAGCACAATTCAATTTAATTTAACCAATATTATCATTATTGGGGAAACAAAAAACGAAACTGATTGGCTAAAATTTTCCTTCTCCTAAGGAATGGCTAGAATTCAAGGATTTTCTGATGGATAGGTTAAAAAAAATCCTGAAAGATATGAATTAAAACCTTTCAGGACTTCTATGATAATATGCTTCTTTTTAAGCCATTACCATATTATTTCTTCTTGGAGCTTTATCACAAAGAACATCTGCAATACTTTTAGAGATCAGATTTCCTTCGGTAAGGTTATCCAACCAGAAGAATTCTCCGGCAGCATTGATTTCGATAAAATAGTATTCATCTTCGGGAGAAACAATAATATCTATCGCTCCATAATCAACATGATAAACATCCAACAATTCCAACAATTTCCCTTCAACATCAGCAGGAAGTTCTGTTCTCACCCATTTATCAATAAGGTTAATACCATCTTTCCTCCAATCAACTTTTGCCTCTTCAGATTGCTGAGAATCGATTTCGAAAGCGTACACATCTCTGCCTACGATGGTCACACGGAGTTCTCTTTTCTTTTCAATCATTTTCTGAAACTGCATCGGGCAATACAACAGTGAATCGAGCTCTTCCAATTTATCTTCATGGACAACATTGGTAAAAACCACGCTTTCTACTCCATCTTCGTAAATCGCAAAACCAGTTTGCATTTTGGCCACTACATTCTGGTGTTTTAGAATAAACTTCCTTGCTTCTTCAGGATTATTGGTAAGACAGGTATCAGGAATGGTAAGCCCTATCTTTTGAGCTACTTTGAGTTGCTCTTCCTTACTGTCAAGTCTTCTGTAAACACTTGGTTTCCCTAACGAATAGGCATCTACAGATTCAAAAAATCCGAAAAGTGTATTGCGGATTTCTCCCATGGCAGCACCATAAAATTTGGAATCCATTTCTTCTTTCAAGCCTTTCCCGATATTATATGCTCTTCTGTACCAAATGGCTGAAATATCTTCTAAACGATATTGTGTATCGGGAGTTTCAAGAATACTGATCCATTCTCCGTCCTGGAAAATAGTGGATAGTTTGTTGTGCAGGGGATATAGATCTACATCAAAACGGATTACTTCACAGTTATTCTTTTCGACATATTCTGTTACTTTTTCAATTGAAAAATTATCTTGAGTATGGGTTATAATTAAAATTTTATTCATGGAAATTGATTCTTTTGATAAGGTTATCGGCAATTTTTTCTGCTATTGGAAAGTTGAGTTCTTTCTGTAACATTCCCCACTCTCCTTGTGGGTTCACTTCAAGGAAATAATATTTTCCGTCTCTTCCCTTGATCATATCGATAGCCCCCATATAAAGGCCCATTTCTTTCATCATGGCAGTAAGACCTGTTTTTATGGCATCAGGTAGCTCATAGACTGACCAGAAATACCCTTCACGCGTTAGTCTCCAGTCTGTATTTTCGCTGTTATTGATTTTTCCTGTAAAGAATTCGCCATCAATATATACGATACGTAATTCATATTCTTTTTCAATATACGGCTGAAAAATCATAGGGCAATACGTAATGTCTGAAAGATGTTCCAGAGAATCTTCGTCAATGATTGTCGTAGAAATCATATTTTCTCCTGACATTGTTTTCGCCGCTACGCCATGAAGTTTGGCAATAGCTTTTCCGTTACAATCCTGGTGAAAAAAGGAAATTATTTTTTCTTCGTTATTTGAAAAAATTGTTTGGGGAATTATTAGATTATTTCTTTGGGCTATTTTAAGCTGAAACATCTTATTTCCGTCGATCTTTTTTTCATTTTCATAAGGGTTAATCCAGGGAATGTCTTCTAAAACAGTCATAAGGTTATATCTAAGGCTTCCATACTCACTCAGAAAGATTTTTTCATAATCCTGATCCAATTCTTCAGGAATACTTATTTTCCAGGCTTTTCTGTGCCATACTCCCTGAATTTGGTCAGAGTGAATTCTATTTCCGGATTCATCGGTTAATTCAAATGAATTTTCATTCACGCTGATCTTCTGATAATGATTCAAACGATCAGAATTTAATCTGAAATAAGCAATATTTTGAGAAGCAAGATATTCAAAAAAAAGATCAATAGTATAGTAATCCTGTGAGTGGGTGATGCAGAGAATCATTTTGCCGGTTTTATTAAAAAGGGAAACTTAATGTGTAAGTTTCCCCTGATATTCATTTTTAGTATTGACTACTTGATTTTACAATGGAGCAGTAAGAGTATCTTCGTCACCATCAGAAGGATACTTCATCGTTTGCTGCAAATCATCTTTTGGCGATGTCACTGTATCGATCACCGGCTTTGTGATGGCATCTCTTTCAGGAATAGACATATCTGTTCCTCCTTTTACTGTTTCCGGATCTTTAACCTGCTTTTCCAGGAAGGATGCGAAAAACGGTTTCTTTTTTGAATTGTTACCTTTCATAGTGTTAAGTTTTGGTTTGATTAATGACCAGATTTTGTTTTATTATGCTTCTAAAACATCCTCGTCACCATCAGACGGGTACTTCATCGTCACATTGTCATTTTTGTGTGTAGAAACACTATCCTCAAGAGCTGCGGTAACAATCTGATCTTTAATAACAGACGTAGCATTGTCTATCGCTATTGTAGTAATCGTCCCTCCTTTCACTGTTTCAGGATCTTTAATTTGTTTTTCTAAGAATGTTGCGAAAAACGGTTTCTTCTTTGAATTTTTGTTTTCCATAAGTTAATATTTTTATTTTTTTGACAAAACCAAAGTACAAAAAATTCAACTCATGGAGAAATAATCCATAGTTTTAATAAAATTTTAACATAATATGAAAATACAAAGAATAATATTAACCTATGTTCAAAAATTCTTTAACAACAATTGCAAAATCAACAGGATTTTCAGCCTGCACCCAGTGTCCGGCGTTTTTTACAGTAACAATCTTAGCTTTCGGAAACTGCTGCTTAATCCCGTATTCATCCTGTGGTAAGATATAATTAGACTTTGCTCCTGCAATAAATAAAGCTTCACCTTCAAAAACACCAAACTTTATAGCATTCGAAACAAATTCGTTATATTTTTCCGATAATGTCTTAAGGTTGAATCTCCAGTTTAGTTTCTTATTATCATCCCAATACAGATTCTTTGTTAAAAACTGAACAGTAGATCTTTCAGGAATATATTGATTGAGAACAGCTTCCACTTCATTTCTTGAGCCGACCGTATTAAAGTCTACCGTTTCCAGTGCTTTTATAATTCCTTGATGGTGTGGCGGGTACGCTTTGGGTGAAATATCTACAACAATCAGTTTTTCAACTCTTTCGGGATATTTTATGGCAAATTGCATCACCGCCTTACCCCCTAAAGAATGCCCTAAAACATGAGCTTTCTGAATTCCGTAATGATCCATATAACGGGCAATATCATCTGCCAGATCATCATGTGACATTTCTTCAGAATGAAAGCTTCTTCCGTGGTTTCTAAGATCAATAAGATGTACCGGAAGAAACTCTCCCAGATCTTTTCCAAAGCTTCCCCAATTATCAAGCATTCCAAATAATCCGTGGAATACAAGAAGCGGCGTCCCTGATTGGTCTTCGCCGAATATTTTTGAATTTAAAATTTCCATACTTTTATAGATAATAGATTTAAGATATGAGATTCCGGATGATGAATGAAACCACAATAACAGGGCCTGCAATTCAACAACAAGTATCCGTTATCTATTTACCATGCTGCCAGTCTCTTCAGATAAGCCTGTACCGTATTTTCTAATCCCATATATAGGGCTTCAGAAACTAAAGCATGCCCAATTGATACTTCAAGCAGATTCGGGATATTGTTGGCAAAATATTTTAAATTGTCTAAGCTTAAATCATGCCCTGCGTTGATTCCCAATCCGAACTTTGTTGCTTCCACTGCTGTATCGTAATAAGGCTTTATAGCTTTCTCTTTATTATTAAAATATTCTTTTGCATAGGCCTCAGTGTACAGTTCTATTCTGTCTGCTCCTGTTTTTGCAGCCGATTCTACGAGCTCAGGCAGAGGATCTAAAAAGATTGAAGTACGAATTCCCGCATTTTTAAACTCCGCAATGATTTCTGTAAGATAATCCATGTGTTTTCTAGTATCCCACCCTGCATTTGAAGTGATAGCATCATCCGCATCAGGAACCAAAGTCACTTGCTCGGGTCTCACTTCCAGCACCATATCAATAAAACTCTGATGAGGATTTCCTTCAATATTAAACTCAGTCGTAACCAATGGTTTCAGATCATAGACATCTTTTCTTGTGATATGCCTTTCATCTGGTCTGGGATGAATGGTAATTCCTTGTCCTCCGAATTCCTGAATTTTAATCGCTGCTTCTGTGACACTTGGTGTCTCACCTCCTCTTGCATTTCGTAAAGTCGCAATTTTATTAATGTTTACGCTTAGTTTTGTCATTTTATATTTAGATATTTGATATGAGAAACCAGAAATCAGAAACTTAGGCCTGGAAATTCACCCGGGCTGTATGCTTCTTTTGTTTTTCTATATTTTATTCTCATTAAAATTCAATTTACAATTTGTGGAAAGAGGTATAACTGCAAAGTTTCTCTTTCAACCTTTCGGCTTTATACTTTTACACTTACCTGCATTACCTGAAGCTCAAATTCCTTTGATGCTACCAGTAAATGGTCAAAAATATCTGCCTGAATCTCTTCGAAACGTTCCCATTTGGAATCACTGGCAAAACAATAAATCTCCAGAGGAAGGCCTTGTGGTGTTATTTCCAGCTGACGAACCATTCGGGTCCCATTTTTATCTACATCAGGATCGTTTTCTATATATTTCTGTGCATAATATCGGAAAACTCCTATATTGGTAAGCTGTCTTCCATTCACTATTTTATCCCCGTGTTCCAGGCTTTCTTTTTCTTTTCTGATTTCAATCGTTCTTTCTTCAAGATAATCTGATATCAAATTAATCTCCTTTAAACGTTCAATATCTTCATCGGATAAAAACTTAAAAGAATTGATATTAAAATAAATTGATTTTTTAATTCTTCTGGTATTGGACTCAGACATGACCTGCATATTTTTGATCTCAGTGGTCATCAGATCATAAGTGGGAATCGTTGAAACGGTTTTATCAAAATTGGTAATTTTTGTTGTCAAAAGGTTAATCTCCGTAATATTTCCTTCAATACTATACTTAGGAATACTTACCCAGTCTCCTACCTTAAGGTTTTTAGAAGTCGCTACATGCAATCCTGTTACAAATCCTAAAATGGTATCTCTAAAAACAAGTACTAAAACCGCTGTAATAGCTCCTAAACTTCCAACAATTGTAGTTCCTTTTATTCCAAAAACCACACAAATTCCAACAACAGTAAATACAAAAAGTCCTAAGATTTTCACGGTCTCTGAAATAGCATTAAGTGCCATGATCTTGTAAAAGTCCTGTTTGATACTGAAATAATTTCTAAAAGCAGCCAGTGATCTGTAAAGCATTCCGGCAAGTATCAGTACCAACCCAAGGTTAATACATCTTATAATAAAGATCGTTGTTTTAGGCAGTGCATTTTCAGGAAATATGGAACCCTGTATGGAACCCACAACAATCAGGGCTGCAAAATGGGCAACAGAATTGGTAATCTTGGATTGATAAATAGATTTTAAAATCGGAAATTTCTGTTCATTATGAAATGACCGGAAAACAAAATTGATGACAAACTTAAAAACAAAATCTGTGATTAAAAGTAAGACCAGCAGTAAGCTGAGCTTTACGATGATATGAAAAACCCAATCTAATCCACTTGGTGAAATCCGAGTAATATAGATATAAAGCTGCTCACTCAGCTCCTGTATAAAATTTTTGGTTTCTTGTAACTGGTCATTCATCACAGCAAATTTATGAAATTAAGAATCATGATTTTACTATTGACAATCAATTTTCATCCCAAATTTTAAAATCTGCGATAAATTTTCTTTTTTCATATCTTCGTTTATAATTTAAAAAATGGATACAACAATCATAAATATTCTCTGCCTTATTTTGTTATTTGTCGGAATATTGGGAACTTTTCTTCCTGTCCTGCCCGGGCTTTTATTAAGCATCTGTGGTCTTTTGATTTATAAATTTGGAACGGATGCTGATCTTCCTATGATTTATATCTGGGCATTCAGTATTCTTACCTTAGCTTCTGTAGTACTCAGCTATGTGATTCCTGCCAAAACCAATAGGAAATATGGTGGTACCCGATGGGGAAGTGTCGGGTCAGTGGTAGGAACTATTGTAGGATTATTTCTTCCCATTCCACTAGGCTTTCTGATCGGAATGTTTGCGGGAGTATTTATTGGTGAAATGCTTCATGACAGTAAAGATATGAACAAAGCACTGCAATCTACCAAGGGGGCATTAATCGGGTTCATTTATGGAACAGGATTCAGCTTTGTAGTAGGGGTGGCAATGTTTTTGGTGGTACTTCTAAATATGTTTGATATTATTTAACCTAAAAAAATAAAGTATGTTCCATAAAATCTTCGTACTGAGTCTGGGAATCTTCGCATTAACAGGATGTGATGCCCAAAAGAAAATTAAAACGGATAAACAAACGCCTCCAATCATGACCGACACAAAAGCAACAAAATCCGATGGTCAAAAGGAAGGTATCATTTACTTCACTGAAGGGGAAAATAAGTTCCTGAAAGCCTATCAGATGAATGTGACATTCAAAGGTATTTCTGAAGATAGTCGCTGTCCTGAAGGGGTAAACTGTATATGGGCCGGAGTAGCTGTTGCTCAGATTCAGGTAATGGGAACTGCTACAAGACCTATGACTTTAGAGCTTGCCAGTATGGACCATCCGGCGAGAAACTACCATCAGTCTGCCGATTTTAACGGATATACCATAAGTTTACAGGAGGTAACTCCTTACCCTAAATCGGAAGGCGGAACGGCTGCTCTGACCGGAAAATACAAAATAGGGATCAGTGTAAAAAAAGCTGAAGGCTCTTCGGACACTACCACGAAATAGGCTTCTTCCCTTTAGAAATAAGATAGTCATTAATTTTTGAGAAAGGCTTGCTTCCAAAAAAACCTCTATAGACTGAGAAGGGTGAAGGGTGCGCAGATTTCAAAATAAAATGCTTAGCCGGATCGATAAATTCGGCTTTTTTTTGTGCAAAAGCGCCCCATAATACAAACACCACATTTTCTTTTTTATCGGAGATCTCTTTAATAATGAAATTGGTAAACGTTTCCCAACCCAGATCTTTATGAGAATTAGGAGTATGAGCACGAACTGTAAGAGTTGCATTCAATAATAACACACCTTGTTTTCCCCAATCATCTAATTCTTTTGTACTTCTTACCACTCCTACATCATCTTTTAATTCAATAAAAATGTTTTTCAGTGAAGGAGGCGCAGTCACCTGCTCAGAAACAGAAAAGCATAATCCGTTGGCCTGATAATCATTATGATAAGGATCCTGACCAATAATAACAACTTCTACATCTTCAAAAGGGGTAATTTCCAATGCTCTGAAAATTTGATTTTTCGGTGGAAAAACTTTTGTTGTTGCATATTCATTTTTCACTTTTTCCCAAAGTGTTTTAAAATATTCTGTGCTTTTTATCGGGGCTAAGATTTCTGTCCAGGTCATACTGCAAAAATAGATATTTTAAAATAATGACATCCATTACGTCCTAAATATCTTTATTTTTCTTTCAATCAAAAAATAAGAAAAATAAGCCAGCACAATGGAAAAAGCAATCAACAGTAAATTATTCAAATGATATGAACTGACAATGGTTATTTCCTGTTTGACCACCATATAATGTACGATATACAATGAATAAGAAATATTTCCCAGAAAATAAACCGCCTTCATTTCCAGAAATGTCTTTACAAGGTTTTTCTCTCCTTTATAAAGATATTTTATCACCACGGCTGCCAATAATGGGATGAAAAGTAAGCCCCTTTCTGTATACAGCAACAGTACAGACAACATCAACGTCAGGTAGACAACAATATTATCCTTCTTTATTTTTATAAAGGGTAAAAGAGCGATACCAATTCCTAAGAAATAAGAGGAAATAGTCCTTATTAAAGAGTTTAAACCATAAGGAATATCAAGATATTTTGAAGATTTCCCCATGTCCATAGGTACCTCTGAATGAAAATAGAGATGATCTGGAAGATATGGGAGAGAAAATCTTAACACCAGACTGAGAACAATTAATATTTCTCCACGAATTTTATACCGGAGAATCACCCAGAGAATAAAAGGAAAAACCAGGTAACACATCCATTCCGTGCTTAATGACCAATACACAACATTTAACAGATAATTTGGATTAAAGAAACATTGAACTAAAGTTGCATTAATTAAGAATTCGCCAATGGAAGTATCAGTAAAAAATAGTGCGATGACAATAACGGATATAATATATACCGGATATATCCTATTGACTCTTTTCTTGTAAAAATTTTGTATTACTTTATAATTCAGGTTTTTAAATTTCTCCGAATAAGAAACAGTCAGTAAAAACGCACTGAGTACAAAAAAAATATCTACAGCCACGTACCCCTTCCCTACTATACTTTGAATAATATCATTCCTAAAATAGCTGAAGTGAAAGAAAGTCACCCATAGTGCTACAATTCCTCTAAGCCCTGTTAATGATTTTATTTCATTTTTCATGTGTAATATAAGTCAGGTATAGTTTTCCACAGCGAAAATAAAAAAAAATTGAGAGTTCTTATATGATTATTTTTTTATACTAAAAATGACATTTTCAACATTTCCTTCATCTACTTTTCCTTCCTGCAAGACAAAACCTTGCTTAATAAGGAGGATCTGAGATTTTGTATTATTTCTGTGGGTCAATGCCAGAACTTCACGCAGATTGAGAATATTGAACCCATATTCTAAAACAGACTTCAATGCTTCTGTCATGATTCCCTTCCTGTGATATTCCGGCAGCAGTTCATAACCCACTTCAGCAGTTTTTCTATCCTGTGCGAAATTCCAGAGACAAATGGTTCCGATAAGATTCCGTTGATCTTTATAAGAGATACCCCAGAAGATAATTTCATTGTTTTGGGTCCTCCTTCTAATATGTAAAATGAATTCCAACGCATCATAATTGTTCTTTGGAGAATTTCTTTTTACATATTGATTAATCAGTTCATTACTTCTGATTCGTAAAATATCATCAATATGACTTTCATTGATTTCTCTTAAAAGCAAACGGTCGGTCTTTATTTCCATATTTCAAATGTACTAATCCTTTTGATTAAAAAAGATCTTAAGTCTCATACAACGTATTCTCAAACCTTCAAATTGTCTCATTTTCAAATTACCACCGCCTCATATTCACTTTTTCTCACTAAATTTGCAGTGTGTATATAGATAAAGAAGATTTAGACGAATTAGAGTTTCCGCAATTGCTCGCGGAAATCTCCCCATTTGCATATTCTCCAAAAACAAGAGAAAAAATTCTTCAACTTCGTCCGATGGAAATTGACGAGGCGGAACTTTCATTAAAAAAAACGTCAGAATACCTGTCGAGTTTTGAAAGTTCAAATGCAATTCCGTTTGATGAATATGAGGATATTGAAGATGAGCTGAAATTGATGCTGATTGAGAATTACCGCTTGGAAAATAGTGCTTTCATCAAAATAAAAACCCTCACAGAACAAATCGGAAGACTTCAAAAGTTTTTCCCTACCATGCCGGAAACCTTTCCTAATTTAATAGAAGAAGTTTCTGTGTTGGAATTCAGAAAAGAAATTATTGATAAAGTAGATAAGGTTTTCAACCGTTTTGGTGAAGTAAAAAGTGAAGCATCCCCTGCCCTTAAAGGGTTGAGGACTGAGATTCAACATGCTAAAAAGGCCATTCAGGAAAATTTCAACCGGGCACTCACCACCTACGGGCAGAGTGATTTTTTGGATGATATAAGGGAAACAATCATTGACGATCAGAGAGTACTGGCTGTAAAGTCGGGATTCAAGAAAAGAGTTGCAGGAAGAACCCTGGGAATTTCAAAAACAGGTTCTATTACATATATCCAGCCGGATAGTGTGGTAAAACATTATTTCAAACTTCGTGAAAATGAAGAGGAAGAGAAAAAAGAAATTGATAAAGTTCTTAGAAAACTGACTGCTGAGCTGGCAGAATTCCAACCTCAACTCTGGAGGTATCAAATGTATATTTTTGACCTCGACCTGACAAGAGCCAAAGCTAAGTTTTCTGAATTGATCAACGGAGTTCTTCCAAAAATCAACCGCCATAAAACGCTAAAGTTAAAGGATGCTTATCATCCCCTGTTATGGTTGAGAAATAAGATTGAAAATAAAACAATTCATCCACAAACTCTGGCATTAACGGAGCACAACAGAATCATCTGTATTTCCGGACCTAATGCGGGCGGAAAATCGATTACGCTGAAAACGGTAGGTTTATTACAGCTCATGATTCAGAGTGGAATTCTTGTTCCGGTACATCCAAAGTCTGAGATGTTTTTCTTTGATAAGGTCATGACTGATATTGGTGATAATCAATCCATCGAGAATCATCTTTCAACCTATTCATCCAGACTGAAGAAAATGTCCGGAATTATTCGTGAAGCTGATTCAGATACGTTATTACTGATTGATGAATTCGGAACAGGTTCTGATCCTGAGCTTGGAGGTGCACTGGCAGAAAGTTTCATGGAATACTTTTATGACAAGAAGAGTTTTGCTATCATTACCACCCACTACACCAATATTAAACTGGTGATAGAACAACTTCCCAATGCGCAGAACGCAGCCATGCTCTTCAATGAAGAAACTCTGGAGCCGATGTACAAACTGGAAGTAGGACAAGCAGGAAGCTCATTCACATTTGAGGTAGCTGAAAAGAATAAAATCCCAAGGTTTATCATTCATTCTGCCAAGAAAAAAGTAGAACATGACATTGTCAATCTTGATAAAACGATTGTAAAACTTCAACAGGAGAAGTTTGAAGTTGAAAAACTGAAATCTGATCTTGCAGAAAGAAAAGAATCTGTAGAAGACAAACGTGACAATCTTCAGAAACTAAATGAGCAGCTTCAGCAGAAGTTGTTCAATTTCCAAAAGCTGTATGAAGAGGAACACCGCAAACTTCAGTTCGGAAATAAGATTGAAACCTTCATTGAAAGCTATACAAAAGGTAAATCCAGAAAAGACGTGGTAAAAGATTTTGTAAAACTGCTCGAACAGGAAAAGTTCAGGAAACTGGGGATAGATAAGGACGAGTCAAAACGTCTGCAAGTTGTGAAGAGAAAAGTAACACAACAACTCAAGAAGGAGGAAGTCATTGAGAAAATTACCGAGACGAATGAAAAGCTGGAAGAAAAGCGCAAAAGTGACCGTGCCATTTGGATGAAAATAGGTCAACGTGTTCGTATTACAGGAAGCACGAGTGTAGGAACGATTGAAAAGATCTCCCGAAACAAGGTGATTGTGAACTACGGAACTTTCAAAACAACGATTAATGCAGATGAACTTGAAAGAATTTAATGGATTGAAAAATTAATTGAATATAAATAATGAAAGAGAGTATCAAATGATGCTCTCTTTCATTTTATCTCGTCCGGTGTATTTTTCACCATATATAATGATGATCAGTACAATATGCTTAAAGTTTTTTAAAATGTTTTTCATCAAAATTTAAAAAACTGCAATAACATAAATATCTTTCCAACAATTTTTAATTTATATATTTGGGGGATCAAAAATTTGTGACAATGATTTCAGTAAACAAAGCATTCTATGTATCCGTTTTCAGTGTTTTTTCTTTAGCATTCGTTAAGGGGCAAAATAAAGTTCCTTTTGGTGTGGTAAAAGCAGAGGAAGGATATGCTAACGTACGCGTACATAAAGACAACTACCGAAAAATAGTAGATAAAATCCGTATGCGTAAAGGTGATGTGTTTGTTTATGTAAAACCCGCTCCCGGAGAAACGGAATGGATCTGGATCAAATATCCTGAAAAACAGGACGAGGATAAACCTTTTGTAAGATATGAAACTCTGGATAAAGAAGGAATGGTCAATAAAGAACGTATTGCTTATATTGATCAGCTTCCGGCTTATACTCCTTCCAAATCGAAAAACGGAAAATCAATGATCTTCACAGATAATTCTGATCCTAAAATTCCTACAGCCCAAAGATCTAAAATAGTAATTGACGTCTACCCTTCCAATGCCGGTTACCGAAAAAAGGAAAAAGATGCTGAGGGAAAAATTCTTACCATCGATAAAGTAAAACCCTGGGGAATTGCTAACGACCTTCCTGAAGGGATGACCGAAATCAAATCGATCAGAGTTCAACAGCCAGGAAGAGGATCCGTTTTTGTAAGAGAAGCCATCAAAAATATGTTTCAGCCAACCATGGATTTCAACAATGTAGCAGTAACTGCATTGGACAACGATAATATTTTTCTTTATATGATCAATGGTTCAGGAGAAAACAGATATACCACGCTCTGGACCATTAAAAAAGGAAGAGTGATCAGCCAGATTATTTACCATAATCCGGAATAATTTCATTATTTTTGCACCCGAAAAGTTTTACACTTATTCATCATAGAAACTGGTTCTGCTTAACTGTAGATTAAAAGGGAATCGTGTGAAAATCACGGACTGTCGCGCAACTGTAAGTAACTAAAATCTTTTATTAAAGATCCACTGTGCGAGGCATGGGAAGGAGATAAAAGATGTTACGAGTCAGGAGACCTGCCTTTTTCTTAAACAAGAAACTTTCGCGATCTGAAGTTTTATTGATCTGATGGATTGTTTCAGGGATTCTTAAGATTCCTGTCATTATTCTGTTGTTTTGATACCATTTCATTTCGCTTTAATAAATAATGAAATATGACTACAGAAGAAAGAATTGAAGCATCCGAAACCAGAATTTTTAAGGCGGTTTTCCCTAATACAACCAACCATTACGATACTCTTTTCGGAGGTACTGCCATGCAGCTGATGGATGAAGTAGCTTTCATTACCGCTACCCGATTTGCAAGAAAAAGAGTAGTAACGGTGAGCAGTGATAAAATTGACTTTAAAAAACCTATTCCTGCAGGAACTATTGTTGAGTTAATCGGAAAAGTTTCATACGTTGGAAAAACCAGTATGAAAGTAAATGTGGAGATCTTTACCGAACAAATGTACTCTTATGAAAGAGAAAAAGCAATTGTAGGTGATTTCACTTTTGTAGCCATTGATGAATTCAAGAAACCAATCCAAATATTATAATATTACGGAGATTCGGGCGGCCTTTGGCCGCCCGAATCTCCCCATAAAGAAAAAGACCATATCCGTACTTTCCGGATATGGTCTTTTTCTTTATAAAGGAATATTATTTATTTTACTACTTTTTCAGTCTCCAGACTTCTGGTCAGCAATAGTTCAAAAGCTTCACCCATCTCATCTGATGCTCTCGTAATAGCATTTTCAAGCATATTCCTGATTTGTTTTTCAGTAACTCCTGCTTCTGTCCAGCTCTTTCCTGAGGTGTGGGAATTTAAGATGAAAGGCATAATTCGATCAATAGAGCAGGCAAAAACAGCATCCGGAGTTTTTTCCTCTTCAAATTCAAGCCATAAATTAAAGAATTCTGTACATAAAGGTTCATCCAGTATTCCAAATATTTTTTGAGCAGAAGCTTTTTCTCTTTCAAACTTTCCTATCATTGCTTTTTCATCAAACAGGAAGGTGTCTCCCGCTTCAATTTCTACCAGATCATGAATAGAAAGCATTCTGATCACTCTTAATAAATCGATATCCGCACGGTTTTTCGCATAGGGATAAAGGATCTGTGCCAGAATGATAATCTGCCATGAATGTTCTGCAGTATTTTCTCTTCTGGAATCATCTGCATTATAATTTCTTCTCTGTACGTTTTTCAAAGCATCTACTGCCAGGATAAAATCGATCTCTTTCTGAATCTTCATTATACTTTTTATCTTTTATATTGATCAGATGGATATACTTTGGTTCGGGTAATCCATTTATTATTTTTTTTCTCTTTGGTAATCACCTTTACCTGATCTTCTTGTGTCATATCTTCTTTTTTCTCCAACATCACTTCTAATCCCTTATTGGGAATCACCGCATACTCTGTAGTGAAAATCATACAACATCCCGATTTGCCCGTAGTAATAAGTCTTTTACGTTGATGATCTACATCAAATAATCCAAGGGCATTGGACCCGATTTCCGTAAGTTCTGCACTTTTCACAAATGCCATTCTGGAACTGTTAAATACATAGACATCATAAGAATCAGCACTATAGTTTCCCATATTTCCGTTTCTTATAGCTATATCTTCTGTTCCATCGAAATTAAAGTCATCAATAATGACCGGACTTTGCTCCTGAGTTAACTGAATCGTTTTACCAGGTACCAGCTTTTGTCCTTCTTTTAATTGAATGACAAGATCTTCAGATGTAAAAGTCTGAACCTTAGTATTTTTATTATCAAATAATTCTACCGTCCCCTTCTCTCTGCACTGCCCGTCAAAACAATTATTTATATGAATAATTGCATTATAATTTTTTGATGCATTTTTCACCTCAAACTGGTATTGTCCAAAGCATAAAGGTCCCAGTAGTACAATAGCTGCCGATAAATTCTTACACGTATTTAAAATTTTCATAGTAATAGTTAATAATTTGATGTGTTCAAAAAATATGTAATAACAAAAATACAAATCATATCAGCGATCTCAAAATCTCAGTTTAATTATATTTTAGGATAATATTATTCTATGAAAACTATATTTATTTTAATAATAAATTTCCTCTCAAATCATCTGATTTTTGATCAAAATTTTCATTTTCTTAAAAAATCCAGGCACTTAATTGATTTTCTCCAAATCCGTTATAAAAATTATTACATTGATAATCAATACATTAATGTAATTATTTTAAAAAATTCACTACTTTGTATTGCATAATACCATTTTATTTACATATCTTTGTAATGTAAAATTAGAATAGGCTCAACTAGCTAGGAGCATTTTTCTAAACATTATAACTAATTAACAAAACTTATCAAAGATGAATACTGAAAATACCAAAGCGCAAATGCGAAAAGGAATTCTGGAGTTCTGTATTTTAAGTCTCATCAATCATCGCGAAATGTATGTTTCCGACCTTATCGATGAACTTAAAAAAGGAAAGCTGGATGTAGTGGAAGGCACCCTCTACCCCCTTCTCACAAGACTTAAAAACGGGGAATTTCTCTCTTACAGATGGGAAGAATCAACAGGAGGACCACCCAGAAAATATTATCAGATCACAGAAAAAGGAAAACTTTTCCTGAATGAACTTCTCAATACCTGGAATGAACTGACGGCTTCAGTCAATCAAATCACTCAAAAAAATTAAAAAACAAAGCTATGAACAAGACACTCTCAATAGGACTCGCAGGTTTTTCTTTTACCATAGAAGAACACGCATATATAAAGCTCAGCGATTACCTGAATGCTCTGAGAAGCTCACTGGATGCTTCGGAAGCTGATGAGGTAATGCATGACATAGAAATAAGAATGGTGGAGATTTTCAATGATTCTCTGGGGAAACGCGAAGTAATCAACGATACTGATGTAGAAAAAGTAATCGCACAGATCGGGACCCCTGAAAAAATCGAAGAACAGGAAGAAGCTTATTTCTCTGAAAAAACATCAACAAGAAATAATAATTCAGGCTCTCATTATACAGATAAAAAACAATTGTTCCGTGATCCTGAAAAACAAAAAATCGCAGGGGTTTGCGCAGGTTTAGCTCAATATGTAGGAATGGATATTACTGCTATGAGAGCCATCTGGTTAGGAATTTTTGTTCTGGGAATCTTTACTGCAGCAATTTCCTCTTCATTGATCGGACTTCTGTATGTCGTTCTTTGGCTGGTACTTCCAAAAGCTGAAACAGCAGCAGATTTTTTGAAAATGCAGGGAAAGCCTATGAACTTCGACAATCTTAAAAATGAATCAAACAAACTGGTTCAGTTTGCCAACGAATCTACTCAGAGAGTCGGAGAAATCTATAACGAAAACAAACCTTATATCAATAATGCAAGCAGCGGAATCTGGAATGTATTCAAGTACATTGTAGGGGGAATTTTCGTAATGCTCGCAGTAAGTAGCATCATTGGAGTATTTGTAGTATTTGGTCTTTTCGGAATGGACACCGATTTTCCGGGCGCCAATCAGATCAGATTCTATATGGATGATAATGGACTTGATAAAGTATTAGCTGCCATGATGGTTATCGGAAGCTTGATTCCTGCAATTATCTTCAGCTTATTAAGCATCAAAATATTCTCTCCGAAAACTAAACTGAGAAATATCGGATGGGTAATTGGCGGATTATTTCTTCTACTTATCGGATTAGGAACTTACTTTGGAATTAGTATGGCTAAGAAAAACCTGATCTACAGAGGAAGTAAAGAAGATGTTGAAAATGTTGCGATCAACACCAATTCAGATACAATTTATGTAGATGTAAAACAAATCAACATCCCTCAGAACTTTAAAGCTTATGATGATGATATCTACTCTGATAAAAAGACAGTATATGAAGAAGATTATATCTCTGTAGATGTAACAAGAAAAACAGATATCAAAACACCTTATCTGATTATCAAAAAAGAAGGAAATGGTTATAATTATCCTGTTCAGCTTACAGTTCCTGTAGAAGTTGTCAATAACAAAGTAATACTTCCTAACTTTATTAAATATCCTTACGAACACAGATTCAGAGATTACAGAGTTGATTACGAATTGGTGGTTCCTCAAAAAGCAATTGTGCTTCCATTAAAGAAAAATGGGATCCACTTCGACGGAGATTTGAACGGTGATGGTATAGATGACGATGGAGACGGTGACAATGACGACTACAACAATCACAATGGGGTCAGAATTGAAAAAAATAAAATTACCGTAAACGGTTCAAGCATAGAATATAACTCTGACGATAAAGACAGCATCATTATCAACGGGAAAAAAGTTCCCAACAATCAAGCTAAAAAAGTAATTGATTCTGTAGCATCCGACATCAAAAAAATAAACAAAGATGTGGATATCAAAATCAAAGACGGAAAAAACGAAATTTCCATACAAACTAAATAATTAACTTCAGAGAGTGGAAGAAAGTGTGAATGGATAGCAACCGTTTGAAATTCACACTCTTCTTATCTCATAAAAGTAAAAAAAGATACTATTTAATTCGCTATGTGAAAAAAATGTTTTAATTTCGTATTGCTAAAAATTCAATAACCAATCAACCAAAAAACACTATTGTTATGATACAATTTGCACTGGAATTCGTAATGAAAATCGTAGATTTAATTAACGGTTTATTTTAAGAGCGATAATATTTCAATATATTTGTAAAGTATAACCAATATTTGGTTATACTTTTTTGTTTTTAATCCAACAATCTATGAAAAAGCTGATAGGCAAATTAATGTTAAAATTATTGGGATGGAAAGTTGTTCTTCAGGGCGATGCCAGCTCCCTCAACCGTTGTATCCTTGTAGTGGCGCCTCATACCCACAACATGGAATATATTTTAGGAAATTTTGCTTATTGGTCTTTAGGAAAACCCCTGAAAATAATTATCAAAGACGCTCATACCAAAGCCTGGTATGGAAGTGTTGTAAAGGGGCTTGGAGGTATTGGTATCGATAGAAGCCAGAAAAATGATCTTGTTAATTTTGTAGCAGGTCAATTCGCAAAAGAAGACTTCAGCCTTGTAATCACACCCGAAGGCACCCGAAGCTGGGTACCAAAATGGAGGAAAGGATTTTATCACATGGCTTTAGCTGCAAAAGTTCCCATTGTACTGGCTGCAGGAGATTTCAAAAGAAATATTGTTTATCTGGGATACACAATCCCTTATGAGAGAATAGCATCAGTTCCTTTCGCTGAGATCATGAAGGAGATACAGGATTACTATGTAAAAAATGATATCGTTCCTAAAGTTCCCGAAAATTGGAACCCTGATATTATGGGTACTGGTGAATAACATGTCACAAAATACCCATGCTCGTTATTAATCATTTATCCATTATAAAAATGAAAGATCAAACCAAAGAAGAAATCCTTACGTTTTTGAACAACTGGGGAGAAGGAGTAACATTAGCCAAAACACTTGAAATAAACTTCACTGATATAGATGTAGAAAACGAAACCCTAACGGCTACAATGCCTGTACAACCAAAGGTTCATCAACCATTTGGAATTCTGCACGGAGGGGCCAGCTGTGTCCTGGCAGAAACATTGGGGTCAAGCCTGTCTAATTTTTTTATCGACGGAAATAAGTACTATGGAGTAGGAACTAATATCAACTCCAACCACCTGAAAAGTAAAAAGGACGGCATTGTAACAGCAACGGCACGTTTTATTCGAAAAGGTAAAACCATGCATGTTTCTGAGATTGAAATTCGTGATGAAAAAGGGGCTTTGATCAACCATACAACAATGACAAACAATATTCTACTGAGGTAATTCAGCTAAGTAAGAAAAATAAAAAAGAGCGACTTCCAACTGGAGGCCGCTTTTTTTGTTTATACTCATCAACACTTCTCAGTATAGAATTTTTATCATTTTTGTGCATGTAAAAGCTTCCAAAATAAAGAATACCAGACAACAAAATGATATTTTGGGATAACAAAAATCTCTATAAACCATCCTATCATTGTAAAATCAAAAGAGATCATAGTAAACTCTCAAATATTTAACACAATGAAAAAGTTTAGAAAGTATATCAAAAAGCCGATATCAGTTTACTTTATTTTAGCATTACTTGTATTTATCAACAGTCCTGCTCAAACAATGAATCATGATACAGCAAAAGTTGCTCAAAATCCCCCCGAAGCAAACAACCTTGCAAAAAACAACTTGCTAATCCTATTTCAAGCCTTATAAGCGTACCTATGCAGTTCAATGCAAGATGGAAAGGAGGTATAGACAACAAAGGTTTTGCAACCGTTACGAATTTCCAGCCTGTGATTCCTTTCTCTATATCTAAAGACTGGAACTTAATTATGCGTGCTATTCTTCCTGTAATTTCAACTTCCCAATATACACCTACAGTGAAATTTGGTATGGGAGACGTTGTTCACAGTTTTTTCTTTTCACCTAAAAAACCAACATACGGTATAGTTTGGGGTGTCGGTCCTGTATTGTTATGGCCAACAGCTACCGATCGTACATTAGGACAAGGTAAGTTCGGAATGGGACCTACAGCTGTAGGTCTTACCCAGCAAGGAAAGGTAACCGTTGGTCTGTTGGCCAATCATGTTTGGTCTGTCATGGGGCCTGGAACACGGCCGAATACCAGTGCAACCTTTTTACAGCCTTTCTTTGTATACGGACAATCTACTGCCGTTATTTTAAGCAGTGAAGCCAGTTACAACTGGAAAAAACGGACTGGACGGTTCCTATCTATCTGGCAGGCCGAAAAATGTTAAAAATAGGAACTACCCATTTTAGCGCAGATTTGGGTGGAGGGTATTATGTACAACGTCCGGATTATGCTCCACGCTGGGCATTGCGGTCAACGTTAACCTTACTCTTGCCTAAAAAATAATCAGTTTTCATTGACTCCCTATTTATAATTACCCCCAAAAACTCCAGATTTTCGAGTTTTCCTGGGGGTAATCAATTAAAAATATTGAGTTTAAGAATAAATCTGCATAATGAAATGACCAATATTTTCGTCAAAAAATATCTCTTTTAATTTTGACATTTTTAAGACTAGTAATACCTTTGCACAAAGGAAAATCAAATTGGAAATGTATCTATTATTTCTGGTTTGTGATTTTCTTAATCTATTCAATGCCCATGATTTATTTCAAACTTCCTTTTGACGAAAGATTGTATACTGTAAATGAAAAAAACAATACAAACGCAGTTAATTTCCATTCATATGATACTCTTAACCAAATTAATTTCCACGGAGATATCATCGAAGTAAGTTCGCCTGAATGGGATCATACATCCATCACCAATACTTCATTGGCAAATGATACAACCCATTTCATTGCAGAAACTAACGAAGAATATATTACAAATCTTCAACAGGTTATTGACGTCATTAAGGAAAACAATCTACCTAAGCTGGTTTACTCAAGAAGGAAGATCTTTACTGATTTTAATAATATTGATTTAAAAGAGAGTTTTAACAATCTCTGCAAATCCTATCCCAATGCTTTCAGGTATCTATTTAATGATGGCAAAAATGCATGGATGGGAGCTTTTTCTGAAGTACTTGGGAAATTCAATAAAACAACCCATGCGTTTGAAACGATGGCTCTCGCCGGAACTCTTCCTGTTTCAGAAGCATGGTCGGAAAAAGAAATCGAAGAACAGAAGCCTGTTACCTCTTATATTCAAAATATTCTTGACAATTATACGGATCAGGTATTTCAATCAGAAACCTATGATCACATTGCAGGAAATATTAAGCATTTACGTACAGATTTTAAAACCCATATTCAACCTCAGGATCTGGATCAACTCATTCAGGATTTACATCCTACCCCAGCTGTATGTGGTATCCCAAAAGATTTCTGTAATGACAATATCCGAAAATATGAGAAATTCCCTCGTGAATTCTATGCAGGATATATCAAAGTAGAAACAGAGGAAAGTATTTTATACTTTGTGAATCTTCGTTGTGCAAGGCTATATCAGGATAGAATACACATTTTCGTAGGGGGTGGAATTACTGATCTGAGCAACCCAGAAAAAGAGTGGATAGAAACAGAATTAAAGTCTGAAGCGATTCTGAAGAACCTTACTTTATTAACCTGATTATAGAACATACAACTCAATTCAAATACAATTTTATAACACGAAATCATTTGATGTTTTCATAGAATATTAAGATTTTAGTTGGTAAAAGTAAAAAACAACAAATATTTAATACTTTTACAGAACATCATTTCTTAAAATACCATTATGAAATCAAATCTTATTTTCAGTGTATTACTGACTGTCGGATTGATATCCTGCACTTCAGAGAAAGCAGTTGATTTTAAAAAGGAAATCACCGCTCAGGAACAGATTGTATTCAATGCTTTAATCAATAAAGAAGGATATGAAACAGAAAAGTCACTAAGTATTATAAAACGTGACTATGACAGAGCTCTCTCTTTTATAAATAAAGAAGAACAACTTTTTGATTCAGTGATTAAGCACCTATCAATATTGTCGGATGATCATATTAAAGAAGGAGCTCCTGTAAAAACAGCAGCCATCAGTTATTATAAAGCTATGAAAGATTTATTTCTTCTGGATAGGCAATCGATTCAACAGCAAAAAATAACATTCAGCAAAGATATCCGGAAAGTGGATAAGGCACAGGACAGTATATTACAGATATCCAGAAAAAAGCTTGAATTTCACAAAATTGTAGAGGCCAGAAATATGGATCTTCAAAAAGCTTTGGAGAAATTTGATCAGGCCAATAATATAAAGTAACCTGCTAATCATACTCAACAAAAAACCTCTTTTGTACAAAAGAGGTTTATATTTATAATAAAAAATGAATTTATTTTTTTGCTCCGATCCTGCTCCAGGTATCCATTACAAAGAGAACAAGAAGGCCAAGGGCAGCCGCTGCCGCTGAAAATACAAATCTAACATTATCCTCATCTCCTAAAATTTCTGTTTGCCAGTTGATAGCATAAAGATTGATTGCGATGAAAACAATAAATACAACTAGAAATACTTTATAAAACTTCTGCATGATATTTAAAAATTAATATAATTCTGCACCAATTGAGCAAAATTTGCGGTGAATAATTTAATTGAAATCGCCAACAAAATAATTCCGAAAACTTTCTGAAGGATCATTAATGTAGCATCCCCTATTTTTCTTTCTAACCACTTCGCTGATTTCAGCACCAAATATACGAAAATTGTATTAAGAATAATTCCACAAATAATATTAATATCATGAAATTCAGCTCTGAGGGATAAAGCTGTAGTCAGGGTTCCAGCTCCTGCAACCAAAGGAAATGCGATGGGAACAATAGATGCGGCCTTTGCTTCTGTAGTTTTGTTGATTTCAATTCCTAAAATCATTTCCAGCGCTATGACAAAAATCACAAAAGCTCCGGCAATAGCAAATGAATTTACATCCACCCCTATCAGCTTAAGAATCTTATTTCCTACAAACAGAAACACAATCATAATTGCTCCGGCAGTGATGGAAGCTTTTCCGGCTTCAATCTTCCCGAACTTCTGTTGAAGACTTACGATAATGGGAACCGAACCAATAATATCGATAACGGCAAAAAGAACCATAAAACTGGTAACAATCTCTTTAAACGAAAAACCATCAAAAATTTCCATCTCTTTGTAATTAAAAATTTCGCAAAAATATGAAAATAAACTGACTATTTGCTAATTTGTGAATATAAATTAACAATTGTTTTCAAAAGTTCTTCCAACCCTTCAGCAGATTTCACAGGAGAATATTTTTCAATCTGGATTTTCTGTTGTAGCTTGCTATACTCTTCAGCCATTGAAGAACCCTTGTGCTTTTCAAGAAAAGTTTTAAATTCCACAGATGTACCCTGAAAATATTGATTTCTTATTTCCTGATCCAATTCTTCCAATGTAGTAAAAAACTTTTCGTACTCACCATTGTCTTTAAGATTTTCAAGATATCCGAAATAATCGTTAATATCAGTTTTCAGTAATTCTCTGATCTCTTTTTCTGTTTCAGCTACAGAACCTAATGGTTTTGGGGATGTGGTTTCCCTAACTAATGTACGTTTTTTTTGCCAAGTCTTAAATAAGATATACACAATAAATAAGCCTAAAAGAATACCTATATTAATAAAAAGAGTATTCCAATGGAATTTACTTTTTTCTTTTACTTTAAATGATGTTGTTTTGAGTACCGGAGTATTTACCGTTTCCAGTAGATTATTGGTATATTCATTTACCTTTTCCACGGTAGAGCGTGCTTCCATGATCTGATCATGAGAAAATGCATTTAATGCCAGCGTTTTTTGTCCAAGATCAACATATTCTCTGTTTTCAGGATCAAAGAAAGCGAATTGTTCTGTTTTGATAGAGATCGTTCCGGATTTATTGGGAATAACAACATAGTTAGCGAGTATTTCACCTTTCATTCCGGTAGATCCCGGAGAAACTCTAGAGGTAATCTTTGGTGCGAAAATTTCATAATCCGGAGAGGCTGCAATTTTAGGAAGCTCCATATCCGGTAAATTTCCTTCTCCCGAAACTTTTATGACAACATTCAGTGGTTTTTTAGCTTCCGCTTTTTCTTTGGAAGCATTGTAAACACTTACATTAAAATTCCCAACAGCATTTTTAAAACATTCAGGTGCTCCTTCCGGAAGTTTTCTGACATTCAGTTTTATTTTGTTGGAAACTATCTTATTTTTATTTGAATAGGAATTAACGGATGCTGAAACTCCAGGTACTTCTACATAACCAGCTTCATTGGGAAATACCATAAAAACAGCTAATACCTGAGAAGCCATATTTCCGATACCCGAAGGATCAATTTCTGACTTACTAAAGTTAATAGGATGTACATTGATGTTATCCTGCTGTGGAAGGCGGATATTTTTCACCTTTCTGAAGTTATCCATATTTCTTGAATACACCTTCAAAATAGCAATTGTCGGCTGGTCCTGATACACTTCCCTATCCTCAATCTCCATATTCAGATATACTTCACTGGAAGTATTGCTAGCCAGAGATTTTTTTTCAACAAAATCTTTAACGGTTACATCAAAAGGTTCTGTTTTGTAGATTTTATTATTAACTGTAACCAGTACCGAACCTATTTTTATTTTCCCCTTTTTCTTAGGTTCAAGAGCTATTCTGGATACTTTTTGGGTAATTAAGGTATTGGTAGCAGGATCAATAACCGTATTGGTTACAGAGCCACTGCCTATAATATTAAATTTAGAGAGATCAGGAAGCTGAAATCTTGTCTGTTGTTCAAGATCACTCCCATTAAGCTCAAGAACAATCGTAAGATTTACAACGTCCTTACTTCCATATTCAGATTTATCAGCATCCAGAGAAAGATTCACCTGTCCGTAAGTAATTACGGATGCCAAAGTAAGCAATATGTAAATCAGTTTGTGCTGCATCACCAATCTTTCTCGTTGCTTTCAGGCATCGAATAAGAATTCTTGTTTAAAATTCTTCTGGCGGTTTCTTTTTCTTTTTCGTTAATTTTATCTAAAATAGCATTTTCAAGATTTTTAGGCATCTTTCCTTCATTGTTGGGGTTCTGCTGAGGATTATTTCCCTGATCGCTCTTGCCCTCGTTTTGCTGGCCATTTCCCTGATCCTGCTTTTTGTCTTTATCACCTTTCTGATCATCACCTTTGTTCTGATCATTTCCACCACCACCTTTGCCTGAATTATTCTGCTGGTTTTTCTGTTGTTGTTCTTTTTCTTTCAGTTTGGCAATTTCATAATTTTTTCTGGTTGCCTCGCTATATGGATTTTGCTTCAGAGATTTTTTATAATACTCTGCAGCTTTCTCAGGCTGATTCATTTGCATATAAGCATTTCCTAAATTATGAAATGCCGCAGCTTTATCGGGAAGTATTTGAGAAAGTTTTTCTGCTTTTTCAAACTCAGCCTTTGCCTCTTCATATTTTTTACTTTTATACAAAGCATTCCCCAAATTGTAATGAGCCGTAAAATCTTTATCATTAGATTTTGCGGCTTCCATATATTTTGAAGATGCTCCATCATAATCTTTACCGTCAAATTTCTGGTTGCCTTCATGAACTAAAGTTCTGTAGTTTTCCTGCCCAAACAAAATGCCTGAGAACGAGAAAGCAACAATAAACGATAAAAAAATGATTTTAGTATTCATCACTTGCAAAATTATTCCTTTATATGTTAATAAACAGCGTTTTATTTGTTAAAATTCGGTTAAAGTAGCCTTTAAAAATCCTCATCAACAGTAAGGAAATTATATATTAAAATCTCTTTTGGGATTAAAAATATAAATTAAAAAGAAAAGTAGGATAGAAACTAATAAAAAATATTGATAATAATGATTGGCATTCTGCGATTTCACCAGCGTTTCAGCCCCTGATGACTTCTTGTTAACCGCATCAATAATTCTATTGGGAGCCTCGTTGATATTATTTCCATCAATATAAGTTCCACCTGTGGACTCTGCCATTTTCTTTAATGCTTCAGTTTGTCTTTTTGAAATTACCGTTCCTCCGTTTACATCTGTTTTGTATCCCATCAGCTGCCCGAAAACATATTCCGGAACAGGAGCTCCTTCATCAGAACCTATTCCTACAGAAGTAATACTAATCCCTTCCTGATTGGCCAATCTTATTGCAGCATTATCATTTCCTTCATTATCTTCTCCATCACTTAACAATATCACTTTTCTGGATCCTTTACTTACATTTTTAAATTTATTAACTGCTACCTGCATTCCTTTGAGAAAATCAGTCCCCTGAATCTGCATAGAATTTGTTTCAATCCCGCTGATATAGGTTTCTGCAGAATTGTAATCCGTAGTCAAAGGCATAATCGAAGTGGCCTGTCCCGCAAAAATTACAATTCCAATTTTATCATTCTTCATCTTCTGCATGGTTCCGATCATCAGATTTTTTGCCTCCGCAAGACGACTGGGATCAATATCCTCCGCATTCATCGAATTGGAAACATCAAGCATAAAGATCACATTATTAAGCCTCTGATTACTTTTCACTTCTTCAGATCCGTTCAAAAGATCAATAATTGAAAAGATCAGAAACAAAGTACCTAAAAGATATAATGCCGGAAAAAAACGGGTAAAACCGGAACTTTTTTCAAATAAATTTTCATGAAACTGACTGTTCGCAAAAATTTCTCTTTTTTTCTTTCTCCACTTTAAAAAACGGATCAAAAAAATGGCTAACAGCGGCAGTAGCAACAGTAAAAATAAATACCAATAATTTCCTAAAGACCAACTCATCAGCTTAATATTTTATAAAACACCCATCTCAACAATGCATCCAACACCAGCATTCCTAAGGCTATCCAAAGGAAAATTTTGAAATATTCTTCATAGTTATATAATTTTGAAATCTTTACATCTGATTTTTCCAGCTGATTGATCTCATTATAAATTTCTTCAAGACTACTGTTTGAAGTAGCCCTAAAATATTTCCCTCCCGTAGTTTGTGCAATTTCCCTTAGTGTATTTTCATCAATGGTAACTTCCGTTTCGGTGAAAACAAGATCCCCGAAAATATCTTGTGCTGTAGGCATCAAAGCATAGCCGTTCGTTCCGATTCCAATAGAATATACCTTAATATTATTATTTTTTGCCAGTTCAGCAGCTATCTGTGGTGGAATTGCATTTTCAATATTGCTTACACCGTCCGTCATCAGAATAACTACTTTACTTTTAGCTTTGCTTTTAATCAAATGATTTACGGCAACAGAAAGTCCCTCACCAATTGCGGTTCCGGGTTCAAGGCCCTCTGAGTTTAAATTTTTAATTTCATCAATGACAACCTGATGGTCTGAAGTAACAGGAACTTTGGTAAATGCTTCGGCAGCATATGCTACAACACCAATTCTGTCATTCGGACGCTTCTGAACAAACTTTACTGCAATATCTTTTAAAGCTGTAATACGATCGGGATTCAGGTCTTTTGCCAGCATACTTAATGATACGTCAATAGACAGCATAATATCAACACCTTTTGTATCATCCCTGTCTTGAGAAACAGTGAATGTTCTGGGTCTTGCCATTGCAATAATAAGAGCAGACAGAATGATATACTTTGATATTTTCAATATAAAAAGTACTCCCTGGATCCCACCACTGCTATCCATATTTTTGGTCGTAGGAACTTTTATTCCTTTTCTCTTTTTTTGCCCCGCATCTTTAATAAAAAGGGGTATAAAAAGCAGAAAAAGCAACAAGAACCACGGACTGTAAAACTCAAAATTAAACATCCTTTCTCAAGTTTTCGAATTCTAAATCTTTAGATGATCTTTTCACAAAATCCCTGATATCAGCAAAATCTTTTTCCATAGTTCCCTGATCAGGAAAAGTTTTGGCAAATTTCACCAAATCTCCTCTCAAAAAGACATCTTCTATTATTTTTTCGTTGTCCTGTGAAATGGTATTATTTCTTTTCATTACATCAATGAGGTCGTCAGTAAGAAGTACATCAGCAGGCAGATTATATTGTTTGGTAATAAAATTTCTTGAAATATCGATCAATTCCACATAAAACGATCGAAAATTACCTCCTTCAATGTATTTTTTCTTTTTAAGGGAATCCAGTTCTTTCAAGGTTTGGTTGGTAGCAACTACCGGCGAACTTTTTGCTTTTCTCCCCCATTTTACAATCATGACAATGGCAATAATCAAAGCAATAAGAGCCAATACCAGCAGAATGTAAAACTTATAGAGTTCCCAATAGTCTTTAGCATCCAGTTTTACTTGCTTATTCTTCATAATGTCATTAATCTGATCAGCTTTTTGAGCAGTATTGATGACATCTATTTCATAAGGAATTGTTTTAAGAATTTTATCCCCCACTTTAAATTCTAACTCCGGAATCGTAAACTTACCCTCTTCAAAAACGGCAAATTCAATTTTCCTTTCATAAGATCCTGCATTCTGTCCGATGCTGTCTTTTGTTTCTTCAAAATGAAAAGGAAGCAATTCATTCTTTGCTGCAGAAGTTACCTGTTGATCATGAACATTATCAATTTTAATAATCAGATGATTCACTTCTCCTAAAGCAATGGTTTTCTTTTCTATATTGGAGGAAAGTATCTGTGAAAAAGCATTTGCACAGATGAGAAAAGATAGTATTAAAAGTATTTTTTTCAATGTTAAATAATAAAAAGGCCTCGCCTCATGTTTTTATGTACGGGCTTTACCCGTGTTATTTTTTCTGAAAATAATTATATAATAATTTTGAATAATCTGTACCTGTACTGATATTCATAAAACTTGCCGAACTTACGGAAAAATCATCTTCCAAAGCTCTTAATTTTTGTTTTTGAGCCTCTGCAAAGGTGTACCGCCATCTTGCACTGGAAGTATTTGCCCATATTTGTTTTCCTGTTTCTGCATCGTATAGCAGAGTGTATCCCACATCAGGAATTTCATTATCCTTATCATCGTAAATTCTCATTCCCAGCAACTGATGTTTTTTGGAAGCGACTCTCAACATTTTAGAATCATATTCATCTTCAAAATCTGACAATAAAAAGACCAGAGATTTTCTCTTAAAGATCCCCATCATATATTCAAGAGCCTTATCTATTTTGGATTCTGCAGGAACATAATCTGCGGTGAGAATAGTACTGATAATCGAAAGAATATGCTTTCTCCCTTTCTGAGGCGGAATTACCTTATATACTTTATCAGCAAACAGGATGAGTCCTACTTTATCATTATTACCTGCCGCTGAAAAACCCAGACTGGCAGCGATTTCAGCCACATACTCTCTTTTAAGCTGAACTTTTGTTCCGTAATCCATAGAAGCAGAAATATCTACTAAAAGCATCATCGTAAGCTCTCTTTCCTCTTCCATTACTTTTACGAATGGTTCCCGGAAACGCGCTGTTTTGTTCCAGTCGATTCTTCTGATTTCATCTCCAAACTGGTAGGGACGAACTTCGGAAAAGGTCATCCCCTGCCCTTTAAAGGCGCTGTGATATTGCCCCATCAAAGCAGCTTCCGTCTTTTTTCTCGTACGGATTTCAATCTGCTTTACTTTCTTTACAATATCTTTTATCTGCATAGACGAATTTTAATTATTTACAGGTTTGAAAAGTTTGAATAAAGAGAATTTAGAGTTCAAAATCACATCTAAGTTCCTTATCTTATTTTTCAACCTCTAACCTCTAATTTCTATTTTTTAAATTCAATGGATACATTCAACCACTCATTATCAAACTTCGGACTGTACTTTTTATAAAAATTGATTGCTGGTTCATTCCAGTACAATACCTGAAAAACCATTCCACTGTACTGATTGGTTTGACCATGTTCCAGGGTTGCATCAAAGAGTAATTTTCCAATCTGCTTTCCTCTTAGCTTTTCCGTTACCACAAGATCTTCAAGATATAATCTTCTTCCTTTCCAGGTTGAATATCGATCATAATAAAGGGAAATCCCTACTACCTCACCCTCAAATTCAGCTACGAATGCTCCCCAAACCGGAGATTTACCGAAACCGTCTTGTGTAAATTGCTCAAGAGTCACTGTTACCTCATGTAACGCTTTTTCGTATTCTGCCAGTTCTTTAATCAGATTTAGCATCGAAGCACAATCCTCAATAACAGCTTTTCTAATTATCACATCACTCATTACGGAGCCTGGATTTTTGCTAAAATTCTGTTAATAATCTCCTCCGTGGAAATCTCTTCTGCCTCAGCTTCAAAAGTTAAGCCCATCCTGTGTCTTAATACATCTTTTGCTAAAGCTTTTACATCTTCAGGAATTACAAATGCTCTTCCTTTTAAGAATGCATATGCTCTTGAGGCAATGGCAAGATTAATGGAAGCCCTTGGTGATGCTCCAAAACTAATATAATTTTTAAGCTCAGAAAGTCCGTAGTTTTCCGGATAACGGGTGGCAAACACCATATCCAGAATATATTTTTCAATTTTCTCATCCAGATAAATCTGATTGATCAATTCTTTAGCATCTATAATGTCCTGAAGAGAAATTACCGGTTTCACGGTTGGCTGGTGTGAAGTGGAAACCATTCTCATCACCTGCCTTTCATCTTCAAAAGCAGGATAATCTATAGTACATTTCAACATAAAACGGTCACTTTGTGCTTCCGGCAGCAGATAGGTTCCCTCCTGATCAATAGGGTTTTGTGTAGCCAATACTAAAAATGGTTTTGGCAGCTTCATCGTTTCATCACCAATGGTCACCTGCTTTTCCTGCATGACTTCCAAAAGAGCTGACTGTACCTTTGCCGGGGCACGATTGATTTCATCTGCAAGAACAAAATTTGCAAATACAGGTCCTTTTTTTATAGAAAAATCATTATCTTTTATATTAAAGATCATCGTTCCAACAACATCAGCAGGAAGTAAATCCGGCGTGAACTGAATTCTTGAAAATTCACCATGAACAGCATCGGCCAAAGTTTTTATGGCTAAAGTTTTGGCCAATCCCGGCACCCCTTCCAAAAGAACGTGCCCATTCCCTAAAAGTCCTACCAAAAGGCGATCTATCATGTATTCCTGCCCAATAATAACTTTATTTATTTCCTGTCTCAGAAGAGAAAACAGGTAATTTTTTTCTTTTATTTTTTCCGTCAATTGACGGATATCTTCAGCTTGATATATATCTGACATAGCTTGATTTAAAATAAGTGGTAAATTTCTGATAAATACTTGCATTAATCAACACAATCAATGCCATTTTTGAGTTAAAGTTTGTTAAAAATTCCAGTATTGATAAAGGATTATGAAGCAAACAACCTGATTTTCTTATACATAAAAACAATTCTTCTCCCCCTTCATCACTAATTGCACTTAATTTTTACAGAAACCGGGTTTGCTATATAATCGACTGCAAATCAAAAAAATGTTGTGATAACAGTACCACAACATTTTTATTATCTTCTTATATTTCGTATTACAGTTTGGTAATCGTAATTGTGAACACATCTTCCGGCATATCTACATCATCTTCAAAAGATCCTACATTTATAAAATATTCTGTTCCTGCAGTTGTTGTAATTGTCATCGTTTCTGCAGTACCTCCGCCTCCATTGTCTTTTGTACCCACGCAAGTGAGATTAGTACATGTTCCACTAAAAACACCAATTTTAGGATCAAAGGAAGTTGTGGACGGAGCTACTTTAATGGTGTATTGATTACCATCTCCTGTCAACCTGAACCAAAGTCCATCATTCATCCCATCATTAGCACACGCCAAAACAAATCCTCCATTGTTAGTAGAAGACATTGCATCACTCTGCACATAGGTATAAGGAAAAGTACTGGCTAATAATGCTCCGGTACACTCATCATTTACCGGTATCGGGGGAATTGTTTTAAAAGTATTTTCCGTACAACCTGTAGATTCTCCATTCGCTGAGACAGCAGTAACTTTTAAATAATAAGTTGTATTTCTGGTCAGAACAATTGAAGGAGAAAGGTTAAAATTATTAGTGCTTACAACTTGTTGATTAATAACATCTGTACCTCCTGTACTTGTCCCCAGAGAAACCTTATAGGAGCTGGCTCCTGAAACAGCCTGCCAGCTCAAAGCAGGAGATAAAGAAATATATTGAGCATTATTTGAAGGATAAAGGATGATGGGACATCCGGGAGTTACATTGGGAGTCAATCCCGAAATCGTTATTGCTGATTTATACTCCGCTCTAATTCCTCCCGGAGGAGAAGAGATATCTACTACTTCACGATCACCTTTATAGTATAAAGTAGAATTGGGAATATAAGGATACACATGAAATGCCTCATTAAAATTATTAATATCAATACTCGGAGCACTTTCTTTTGCTGCTATAACTAAATTATCTGTGTTATTATAGGCAAAGGGAGTTGTAAGGATAATTTCAACTTTATTATTATTTTTAGTTACGTTTCCGGCAAACACCTGAGTCAGCTGAGAAACAGGTATCCAGTCTGTACCAGAAGTGAAAGTTGCCTTTGAAGTATGACCAAGATATAGAGTCCAGTTAGAAGAATCAGTAATTGTTGCTGAGGGATCCAGATAAAATGTAAGTCCTGTAATATTTCCGGCAGCATTGATATTGAGTTCCTGTTTGAGATAAATCTGCTGAACGTATGAATAGGAAAAAAAACTGCTTACAGGAGCGCTTCCAACATTCATACTTCCAATATTAAGGTTGACCTGTGCATCAAACACAGATGATATCAACACCAGAAGCAAAAGTAAAATTCTTTTCATAATTGACAATATTAATATCTTATTTCATGCTAATCTAATAATAAAATTTTAATTTTTATAGCAAAAATAAATTATTCAGCAAACAAAAATAATCTCATTTATAATTTTAGTGCAAAAACACCATTGTATTAATTTAATTAGACAATCAACAACAAAAAACCAAAAACAGCAATATTAAATCAAAAAACAGCAAAACATAATGCATATTTTGATATATTTACAACAAATACCAAGTAATATGCACAAAAAAATATTTTTTTTAAGTCTGTTCTTTGCGGGTCTTATACAATCACAGGTAACCACAATGACCAATGTGATTTCACAAGCAGTTTATTATGACGGTTATGCCGCAACGGTATCTCAACCGGTTCCCACTGGATTGACAAGATTAAATAATGCGAGATACACCAGAAAGCTTACAGATACTGAACTTAACTCGTTTAAAACAACCATTGCAATGAGGGTCACAATAGGTGCTTTGTGTGATAATTATGACCGTCTGGGGGAGGTTTTTCTTGCATTAGTACCCAAAAACCAAGCTACATATACACTGAATGATCCGAATGTCAAAAGAATTGAAGTTGGCAGGTACATTACTCCGTTTATGAATAAAAACAGAACTCCTTCGGAAGTCCCATATACCTATAATGTAAGTAATCTATATAGTATATTTCATGATACAGAATTACGCAATACCTATGACATCTATATGGAACTGGATGTTTTTGGAGTTCCATACGCTGCAAACAATGAAGTTCCCGGATGTGCCGGCAGGAATGATGTTTTTACGGGAACCTTGACATTCTTTTCAAATGATTCAGGAACGGCTACTGATTACAATGCTCTTGTTCCTTTACTCACTTATAATGCACTTAATAAATATAACAGCACAGATGTTCCGGGTGAAACGGTAAGAATTGTAAACTTCAACCTGCCTAACGCCGTTACTAACGCCAACTTTTTTGTAATATCTACTCCTCATGGTGCCAATAGTGGCGGGGAAGAATATGTAAGAAGACAAAACTATACTTATATTGATGATGTACAGATGCTAACCTACACACCAGGAGGTATTTCATGTGAACCGTTCAGAGTATATAATACACAAGGAAACGGTATCTATGGAGCTACTCCCAAGACTGAAGCAGGCTGGACTTCATGGAACAACTGGTGCCCCGGCAATTCGGTTCCAATTCGTGGATTTACCATACCTAATATGACCGCAGGAAATCACACATTGAAGCATACCATTCCTACAGCGGTATTTAATCAAAATCAGGGAGATGTCATGCTATCTGTCTATATGCAAGGGAAAAGTACCACCACTTTAAATGTAAAGGATTTCAAAACAATTGATGTTAGTATATTCCCTAACCCTACTTCTGATTTTGTCAATATAAAATCAAAGACAGCAGTAGCCTCATTAAGTCTTTTCAGCATGGATGGTAAAAAATTGCTTGAAACCTATAAAGAAGATAGAATAAATATCTCCTCTTACAGTACAGGTGTCTATCTTTTAAATATTACCCTGAAAGACGGAACTCATTTTAAACATAAAATTATTAAAAAATAAAACAGTTGTCTTAAATCCTATTTTTAGGTTTCAACTTATTTAAAAGAAATATAAACTCCTGATGAATGATACTCAACAGGAGTTTTTGTTTATTATTATCTGCTTCGACATCATAAGCAATTCATAATTTCTTACCAAACATGCTTATAATACCCGTCAGCAGCAGAAATCAGGTAAAATTTTAATAAAAATAATCCTAATTGAAAATTATCAAGAATATAAACCAATACCATTAATACTTTATACACAAAACAATATATTATGATTTATTTTATATTATTAATAATTATTTAGTTAATTTACTATCAATAACGTAAAATAAATGTCAATTATATTCCATTTTTTTTTACATTTACAAAAAACACCAACGTTATGTACAAAAAAATATTTTTTCTAAGTATCCTTTTTGCAGGTCTTGCAAAATCACAGACAGTCACTCCGGTAATAACACAAGCAATTTACTATGACGGGTATGCTGCTACAGTATCGCAGCCCGTTCCTCCCGGATTGATCAGACTGGGTAACACCAGATATTCACGAAAACTTACCGACAATGAACTTGATTCTTTCCAGGCAAAGATCACAATGAATGTAAAAATAGGAGCTCTATGTGACAACTATGATCGTCTGGGGGAGGTATATCTCACCCTGGTACCTAAAAGCCAAACATCTTATACGATGAATGATCCTAATATTAAGAGAATTGAGGTAGCCAGGTATATCACTCCATTTATGAATAAAAACATTCTTCCTACAGAAGTTCCCTATACTTATGACGTGAGTAATTTGTACAGTGTATTTCACGATACTCAACTGCGCAGTACCTATGATATCTATATGGAACTGGAGGTTTTTGGTGTTCCGTACGCCGCCAACTCCCAAGTCGCAGGATGTTCGGGAAGAAATGATGTTTTTACCGGAACCCTTACCTTATCTTCAAACAATACAGCCACTGCCTCTAACTACAACACTTTAGTTCCCATACTTACCTATAACACACTCAATAACTATAACAGCACTGATGTTGCGGGGGAAACCGTTCGGATTACAACCTTCAATCTGCCCAACCCTGTTACGGACGCTCGCTTCTTTGTAATATCCACTCCACATGGCGCTAATAGTGGCGGAGAAGAATATGTAAGAAGACAAAACTACACCTATTTAGATAATGTTCAAATGCTCACATATACACCCGGAGGAATTTCATGTGAACCCTACAGAATGTACAATACCCAGGGGAACGGCATCTATGGATCCACCCCTAAGACTGAAGCTCAATGGACCTCCTGGAATAATTGGTGTCCGGGGAATTCTGTTCCAATAAGAACATTTACAGTAGCTAATATGACAGCTGGGAATCACACGCTCAAACATACTATTCCAACAGCTGTTTTTAAAGACAAAAAAGGTGATGTCATGCTATCTGTCTATATGCAAGGGAAAAGCACCACTACTTTAAATGTAAAAGATGTTAAAACGATTGATGTCAATATCTATCCTAATCCTACCTCTGACTTTATCAATATAAAATCCAAAGTTGAAATAGCATCATTAACTCTTTACAGTATGAGTGGAAAAAAATTATCCGAAACCCATAAAGAAAATAAAATAAACATTTCTGCTTACGCAACAGGCTCTTATCTTTTAAATATCGTTCTTAAAGATGGTACTACCTTTAGCCATAAAATCAATAAAAGGTAAGATTCAAAAAATAATAAAGATTTAGTTACCCCTCCGGTGAAAACATTCACCGGAGGGATTTTTTAGTCAATGATTTACAAGACAGTCTGCATCATAATTGTGACCTTATCGCTTTAAAAACAGCATAATCAATATGATTTTTTGAAAGAGTTAAAAAACTTTAACTCTAATCCTCCATCCAAAAAATTGTCATTTCCAGTTTATTAAACTATTTTTGGAGATTAAAATTTCGCAAAATGAATTATCATTTTCAAGCGCACAGACAAGTTAGAAAAAACCTTTTAGACATCCTTCAGAATACATCCCATGAGGATTTATTGCTGATTCCGGATGGGTTCAACAATAATATGTACTGGAATATCGCCCACACTGTTGCCACACAGCAGCTTTTGCATTATTATCTGAGTGGAAACCCCTTCCGTATTGACAAATACTGGATTGAGACTTATAAAAAAGGAACACTACCTAACTTAAATGTTCAAAAATCTGAAGTGGAAGACTTGGAATTTTTACTAACGGAAACTTCGAAGATTTTAATGAAAGATTATGACAGCGACTTCTTTTCAGACTATACTCCTTACACTACTAGTTTTGGAATGGATTTGAAAAGTATTCAGGATGCGATTATCTTTAACAATATGCATGAAAGCCTGCATTATGGTTATGTAATGGCACAAAAAAGAGCAATTTTAGGAGAAAAATACTAAAGGAAGCCGGAAGAAAGGAGACCGGAAGTTTAACGTGGAATATTGATATTAAACAGTATTTTACGAATCCCGGATCCTGAATCCCCAACCTTAAACATAAAATTTTAAACAACTCAATGAAAGACGATTTTATTTTCGGGCTGCGTCCCGTTATTGAAGCAATTGAAGCGGGAAAAACGATTGACAAGGTCTTTGTGCAAAATGCACTTCAAGGCCCTATTTATGCTGAACTGAAAGCGATTTTAGCGAAAAATAAAATCCGTCCCAATTATGTTCCGGTTGAAAAACTGAACCGTTTTACAAGAAAAAACCATCAGGGAGTGGTTGCTTTTATTTCGGATGTTCCGTTTCATAAAGTGGAGGATCTTGTTCCACAATTATTTGAAGAAGGAAAAACTCCCTTTTTACTAATTCTGGACAGACTTACTGATGTAAGAAATTTTGGTGCAATATGCAGAACTGCAGAATGTGTAGGGGTTGATGCTATTGTTATTCCTGAAAAGGGAGCAGCTCCCATCAATTCAGATGCTATAAAAACTTCTGCTGGAGCCATTTATAATATCAAAATCTGTAAAGAAAACAATCTGGCACATACGGTAGACTTTTTACAACAAAGTGGAATTACTGTATTCTCAGCCAGTGAAAAAGCCCAAAAATTAATTTATGATGTAAACTTCACAGAACCATGTGCTATCGTGATGGGGAATGAAGAAACAGGAATTTCTAAAGAAGTACTGCATCATTCAGACGAAAAAATAAAACTTCCTATTGAAGGAAAAACTCAATCTTTGAATGTTTCTGTTGCTTGTGGCGCGATTTTATATGAAGCTGTAAGGCAGAAAATGTTGAAATAAATTAATTCGATAACACACAACACTTAAAAAATCAGGAAATGAAAAACATAGCAGCAATAGCTCTTATCTCATCTATAGCTCTTGTTTCTTGTAAAAAAGAAACAGCAAAAATCACTAAAGTAGATCCTAAAACCGGAAAAACAGTTACAGTAGAAGTTCCGGCTGACTCTGTAGCAAAAGTTGCAGAAAATCCTGCAATCAGAGATTCTGCAGGAATTGTAAAGCAAACTTTCAAGCTTGAAAAAGGAAAGACATACCCTCTTACAACTTATCAAAGAGATGTAAAAACCATGACAGATCCTCAGGGAAAATCAATCACCGCAACCAGCGAGTCTACAGACGAAATGAATTTCACCGTTAATGAAATCAAAGGGAATGTATATGAGATGACTCTAAATCTTGTTGCTAAAAGAAGTTCTCAGTCTGCACAAGGAAAAACAATTGTAGTAGATACAAAGCAACCTCTGCCTAAAGAAGATGATCTTAAAATGATCTGGAATATCAACAGAGCACTTACCGGAAACAAACTGGATATGAAAATGGATACCAACGGTAATGTAATCTCTATTACAGGTTTTGATGCTGTTTATACCAAAGTATCAGCTGCTGTCGGAACTCTTGTTAAAGATGCCAATGAAAAAGCAAGCGTTGTATCAAGTCTTAAAGAATCTTTCAATGAAAAAGTATTGAAGGATCAATTCAATAAAAACTTGACAATTATTCCTAGAAAGGGAGTAAAAGTAGGAGAGAAATGGACAACTTCTGAAAATGCTGACCCAAGTGGAAGCGTTAAAGTAACCTCAAACTATGTATTAAAAAGCTTAGGAAACGGAGTAGCAGAAATTGCAGTCACCGGAGGAATTCCTAAGAAAACTGAAAAGAAAAACCAGGGACCTATTACACATAGTCTGAGCAGTGAGCTTACTCAGAACGGAAGCATTAAGTTTGACGAAAATACAGGATGGATTACGAATCAAAACATCAACGTAATCACTACACAGATCGAAACGATTTCAGACGGAAAACAATCTCAGTCTATGAAAAGTGTTTCAAAATCTTCTGTAATGGTAAATCCTTCCGCTAAATAATTCAATAAAAGTGTTCAAAGTTGAGAACTACAATACACTTTAGACTCTCAACTTTGAACTTTAAATAAAAAAGTTATGAAGTACATTCTTGAGTTAGTACTGTCTGCTATTATTATTTTCTTTGTATGGAACATTCTGAAAAGGATATTTTTTAAAACCTTTTACAGTTATCGGTTCAACAACAATAATCAGGATAACAGACAGCAAGATATACACAACTCGAATAAGAATAACAAACAAGGCCTTAAATGGGATGCGGAAACCGTAGACTATGAAGAGGTAAAAGAGAGTAAGGACAAAAGGTAAAAATTCCAAGAAATAAAGATAATAACCAGCATGGCGAAAAACAAAAACTTAATTTATATTGCAATTTCATTAGTAGTATTTATAGTTTTAGCATTTTTATATTCCACTCCTGTATTTACGGGAAAACAGCTTTTCCAGCATGATATTGTACAGTACAGAGGGGGAGCAAAAGAACTACTCGACTACAGAGCTAATACCGGAAATGAAACCTATTGGAGTGATTCCATGTTTGGGGGAATGCCGACTTATCAGATGGGTAGCCAATTTAAGGGTGATATCATCAAAAAAATCGACAGCAATCTAAATTTCCTGCCCAGACCGGTAAATTATCTGTTCCTGCTTTTCGCAGGTTTTTTCCTTTTGGGAATGGTTGTGGTGAGAAACTGGAAATACGCTTTATTGGGAGCGACATTTTTCGGACTATCAACCTATTTTTATATTATTATTGCGGCCGGACACAATGGTAAAGTCAATACCATTGAATATTTTGCTCCGCTTTTAGCAGGAATTTTATTAGTTTATATCCGGAAACAATACATCTGGGGATTCATTGTCACCACCCTTTTCATGGGTCTTCAAATTGCAGCCAATCACCCTCAGATGACCTATTATTTATTTATTGCGTTAGGCTTTTTATTCCTTTCTGAGCTCATCAGAGCAATCCAGAAAAAGACTCCGATGAAACATTTTCTGATTTCTTCAGGAATTATTGCGGCTTCATGTATCATTGGGGTTGGAATGAATTCACAAAGAATTATGGCCAATTCTGAATATGTAAAGGAAACAGTTCGGGGAAAACAGATTTTAACAAATGACAGTCATACTTCTGGAAAGTCCGGAATGGATAAAGAAAGTATGCTGATGTGGAGCTATGGAAAACTGGAAACCTTAAACTTATTTATCCCAAGATTAATGGGTGGAGGTAGCCAGGAACCGGAAGCAAAAGAAATGATGAACAGAGTCCAGGAACTCGTTCAGGAAAATGTTGGTTCACAAGCTGAGATGGATAGAATCTCTAAAGGTTTCAATGGAATGACCTATTGGGGCGACCAACCCGGAACTTCAGGTCCTGCCTACCAGGGAGCTATTGTATGTTTCCTTGCTGTATTAGGATTTTTCTTTGCGTGGAAAAAATATCGTTACTGGATTCTGGGTGCTTCAATTTTAACTGTTTTACTGGCCTGGGGAAGTAACTTCATGCCGTTATCCGATTTCTTTATTGATTATGTTCCGTTTTATAATAAATTCAGGGCTCCTTCTTCCATATTAGTAGTCGTAGAATTATTATTTCCTCTTATTGCTATTTTAGGATTGTACAGGTTCTTTACCGATGAAAAACTAACGGAAGAATACAAACAGAAGATTCTGATCTATGTGAGTGGCGGAACGTTAGGTTTGCTTCTCATTCTTTTGGTATTTGGAAAATCCTTATTAGGTTTTGCCGCAGAAGGCGAAAAAACATATTTTCCACCTTTCCTACTCGACTATCTTGTAGAAGAAAGGTATAAACTATTCAGAATAGATGCCATCAAAGCATTTATTTATGTCGCTATTGCAGCTGCTGCATTGTTTTTAAGTTTAAAGAAAAAACTCAACCAAAACATTGCGTTGGTCGTGATTGGATTAATAAGTTTATTCGACTTATGGACTGTCAACAAGCGTTATTTAAATGACGAAAACTACGTAGACAAAATCTTTGCAGAAAATCCTTTCCAAACGGAAAGCTCAGATTTATTAGCTGAAAAAGTTCAGGCAAATCCGAATCTCGCCTCCATTTTATCCAATGTAAATATCAATAAAACATTGGAAACTATTGCTGAAAAGGACAAAACTCACTATAGAATTTATAACCAGACTCTGGGGGTAACAAGTGAAACCAATACCTCTTATTTTAAATCTTCAATTGGTGGCTATCACGCGGTAAAATTAAGAAGATATGATGACCTGCTCAACGAGTATATCTCAACAATTGATAGTGTAAAAACACCGAATATACTAAACTTACTGAACACCAAATACATGGTCTTCGGAGGTCCTGATCAGCCACAGGTAGTTCCTAATCCAAAAGCAAATGGAAATGCATGGTTTGTGAGTGATCTGAAGTTTGTAGAAACTCCTAACGAGGAAATTAAATCAATCGGAACTATTGATAATAAGAAAACTGCTGTTATTGCATCATCAGATAAGTCATATTTCAGCAATAAAACTGTTCAGGCAGATTCTACAGCATTTATCAATCTTACGAAATATCAGCCTAATGAATTAGAATTTAAATCTCAGTCGAAAACACCACAGCTGGCTGTATTTTCTGAAATTTACTATCCTCACGGCTGGAAAGTCCTGGTTGATGAAAAAGAAGTTCCTTATATCAAAGCAGATTATTTACTTCGTGCAGTACATGTTCCTGCAGGAAGTCATCACATCAGAATGGTTTTTGAACCTGAAGTGATTGAAAAAGGAAAATGGCTTTCTTTACTCTCCTTTGGATTATTCATCGCTCTGGCCGCTTTTGGAATTTTCTGGATGAATAAGAACAGAAAAAAAGAAATACTTATTGAACCACAAGCTTGATTGACATGTCATTCTGAATGACAAATAATTTTGAAAATGGAACAAAAGAAAATATTGATTATCACCTATTACTGGCCTCCTGCGGGAGGCCCTGGTGTTCAAAGATGGCTAAAGTTCGCAAAATATCTGCCGGAATTCGGTTGGAAGCCTGTTATTTATACTCCGGAAAATCCGAGTTATCCCTTATTGGATGAGAGCCTGATGAAGGATATACCTGAAGACATAGAAATCATCAGGACCAGGATTTGGGAACCTTATCAACTGGCAGAAAAACTTAATAAAAGCAATAAGAAGTTTAAGGCAGGACAGTTTGACGTTGGCAAAAATCAAAGCTGGAAATCCAAATTATCAATCTGGGTAAGGGGAAATTTCTTTATACCTGATGCCAGAGTTTTTTGGGTAAAGCCTTCCATCCGTTTTTTAGAACAGTACTTAAAAGAAAATAAAATAGATGCAGTAGTCACTTCCGGCCCACCCCATTCTTTACATCTGATAGGGCTTGGTCTGAAAAAGAAATTTCCCAACCTGAAGTGGATTGCCGATTTCCGTGATCCATGGACAGAAATTTCTTACTACAAACATCTGAAGTTAACACAAAGTTCGGATGCCAAACACCGTGAGCTGGAAAGTGCAGTTTTTAAAAATGCAGATATCACCTTAGCAACAAGCTATACAGATGCAGAAAACTTTCGTAAAGCGGGAGCCAATGCGGTATGTATCACGAATGGATTTGATCAGAGTGATTCAACTCAACAAAACGAGACTTCAAAAGATCAGCAACAAAATAAAACTTTTACATTAAGCTATATTGGTGTTCTAGAACAGCTCAGAAACCCTGAAACCCTTTGGAAAATTCTGGATGAGCTGGTAAAAGAAAATTCAGAATTTGCACACCATTTCAGTCTAAAGTTGGTAGGAAGAATTGATGATAAGATTTTATATTCCATTGAAAATTCAGGTTTAAAAAACCATATTCTGAACCTCGGTTATCTTTCACATGGCAAAGCGGTTGAAGAAATGCAACATTCAGATATATTGCTTATTACCAATTTCCCAAATGATTCTTCAAAAGGTATCATTCCGGGAAAGATCTTTGAATATCTGGCTTCAGGAAAGCAAATTCTTTCTTTTGGCCCTTCCGGGGCTGATGTTTCAAAAATTCTGGAAGAAACCCAGGCCGGAAAACATTTCAGTTATGATGATACTGAAACGGTAAAAAGATTTATTTTAGAAAAATTTGATCTTTGGAAAAGCGGAAATCTTCATGAAAATAGTCAAAGTATAGAACAATTTTCAAGAAGAAACCTGACCAAGCAATTAACAGGAATTTTATAATAAAAAAGCGGAAGACTGAAGTAAACCACTACTCTCTTCCGCTTTTTTATTATGGTAAGTTTCCAATCCTTATTTTTCAACCTTCAATGGTAAGCTTGTAGTTTTTTAAATGGTCCATTGATCATTCACAACGGCGATCAGGTAATATCTTCCCTGAAAATCTTCAAAGACCAGCCGAATAGTTTTCCAATCCATTTCACCATATTTCTCAGTACCTTTTATATAGTTTTCCGTAAAATCAGCCTGAGGATAGGTTTCTTTTAAATTATTCAGAGAGTTTCCACCCCCTATAAAATTATTTAGTGAATATTGTCCTTTCGTAAAATCTTTTGAGAAAACCCATTTTCCAAGATAATCGTTGATCGTTGCTTTGTATTCATCTCCTGATCCGTCCTGTGCTCCCCAGGTAAATATAGTTTTAGTGGGTTCATATTTTTCAAAATCAGCTTTTGAGAAATGTTTATCTCCTTTTATATCTACAAAAGCATACATTGAAAAACGAATCCCTTTCTGAGGATGAATAAAGGTGGCAAAAGTTCTATAGTCTCTGTTTTTCAATACCTGTAAAACCTCATCGTTTATTTTCTTTAAAGATTCGTCTTTATGCTCTTTGGGTTGATTGGTATTGATGCTATCATTCTTTACCTGTGTTGTAGAATCATTAGGTTGAAGATCGGGTTTATTTCCATTCTTCTTGCAAGCTACAAATAAGCTTAAAATAACCATTGAGATAAGTAGTTTTTTCATTATTCTTGATTTTGTGATAGGTAGAAAAACACCAAATCTGATGCCAGAGCCTTCACAGAGTGAAAAGAGCTGTCGGTCTGGGAATAGAATTACAAAAATTTTCCGGGTATGCAAATTCCACGCAGAGAAAAGGCTTATTTGTATAGAAATTTTCACTTAAAAACATGAATATAATCACTAAATTACATCGTACATTTGTTCTATGGAAATTTTGGATATTCTTATTATAGGTGCCGGCCCGATCGGTTTAAACTGTGCCATCGAAGCCGAAAAAAACAATCTAAATTATCTTATCATAGAAAAAGGGACTATTGTCAATTCATTATACAATTATCCATTATATATGCGGTTCTTTTCCACTGCTGAAAAATTGGAGATTGACGGAATTCCTTTCATTTCTACAGCTCCGAAACCAGGAAGGCAGGAAGCTCTGGAATACTACCAGGGTATTGCCCGACAAAAAGAAATGAACATTCATCTTTATGAAAAAGTTATGAATGTATCGAAAAATAATACCTTTTTTGAAATTGAGACTACAAAGGCTAAATACACAGCCAAAAATGTAGTCATCGCTACAGGTTTCTATGATATTCCAAATCAGATGAATATTCCGGGGGAAAATCTCCCAAAAGTAAAACATTATTATACAGAACCTTATCCTTATACCAGACAAAAAGTAGTGGTGGTTGGATCAAGTAATTCTGCAGTAGATGCAGCTCTGGAAACCTATAGAAAAGGAGCAGAAGTCACTATGATTATCCGTCATTCTGAAATTTCAAAAAATGTAAAATATTGGGTAAAACCAGATATTGAAAACAGAATTACTGAAGGAAGTATAAAAGCTCATTTTAATGCTGAAATCATTGAAATTAAAGAAAACTCTGTTGTATTTAAAGATGAAAACAAGCATATCCATGAAATTGAAAATGATTTCGTATTGGCGATGACCGGTTATCTTCCTGATTTTGATTTCCTGAAAAACTCCGGAATAGAATTGAACGGTAATTGCCTCAATCCTTCTTACAATATGGAAACCATGGAAACCAATGTTCCGAACTTGTATCTGGCAGGTGTCGTATGTGGTGGTAAAGATACACACCTGTGGTTTATTGAAAATTCACGAACTCATGCCCATATGATTATCCATAATATTCTTTCTCATAACAAACATCTTAAGACCCGGGCATAAGCAAGGCCAATTTTTTTTATAAAAAACAATGAGTAGCTCTTTTTTGAATTACTCATTTTTTATGCAAATACTTTAAATAAGAATATTTTTTTAATTAAAAATACTCTTAAATAGTTATTTTTTTAATATTAATTCATTATTTCAAAAAAACACAAACAACAATCTGAAAACCAATAACTTAACATAAAAAAATATTTCCATAACGTATGATATAAATTTATACTTTTAACGAAGTTATTATCATATTAATAACAAATCAATTAAAAAAATAAAAACATGAAAAAAAAAATCTATCTATTCTGGGCAATAGCTGCCATAGGAAGCCACAGTCTGTATGGGCAGAATTTCTGGAAAAAAACGAAAATCAATGAAAGAAATTTAGTTGAATCCAAAAGAAATATCGGAGCTGATTATTCTAATGCTTATACTCTGGATATCAATCAATTGAAATCTGCACTACAAACAGCCCCTGTATCTAAAACCGGAATGGCCACCCAATCTACTGTAACTTTAGATATTCCCGGTCTGGACGGAAAATTCGAAAAATATGCCATTTATGAGACCTCCAATATGGCTCCTGAACTGGCGGCAAAGTTTCCGGATATTAAATCATACAGAGGATTGTCTGTAAAGGATCCAGGCAAAAGAGTCAGCTTTGGACTTTCATCAAAAGAAGTAAATATAATCATATTCAATACAGATCAAAAACCTGCCGTTATTGAACCCGCCACTAAAGATGCTTCAATCTATCTGGTAAGTCCGGCCGACCCTGAAACATTATCAACAATCAGCACATTTGAATGTCATACTCAGGAAAAAAAAAATGATAATACATCAAAGGTATTTCCTACTGATAATACCAATGATAAGAAATTCAGAACCTATAGACTGGCCGCATCAACTGATGGGGAGTTTAGTGAATATCATGGTGGAACTCTTGCTAATTCAATCTCAGCAGTTAATAATCTGATGAGCTATATTAATCCGGTCTATGAAAGAGATCTTTCTATCCATATGAATCTGGTAGCCAATAATGATCTGATTATTTACCTGGATAAAAATACAGATCCATATTCAACATATACAGCGGCACAAACATTAGATCAGGAAATCAAAACAACTCTTGACAACACTATTGGAAGCGGTAATTATGACCTGGGAATGTTATTTTCGAATCAAAATACAGGTGGTGGCAAGGCTTCAGCTATTGGTGGAGTATGTAAAGGAGGAGCAGCCTATGCCGGCGCGGTAGGACTCACCCCCACTCCCAGTGGCTTTGTATATGCCATGATTGTTGCGCATGAAATGGGCCATCTGTTTGGAGCTAATCATTCATTTTCCAGGCCGGAAAATGTAGATTTTATTTTCATCAGCTCACCTGAAACCGGTGCTAACAGAGAGCCTGGTAGTGGCACCACAATTATGGGATATCCAGGTGTCACGGGGACTTATGATGTAGCAGATAAACATAGTGATCAGTTTTTACACTATAGTATCAGCCAAATCAATAATTATATTAAAACAACAAGTTGTGCTACCATTGTTGATATGTCTAATAATCCCCCAACAGTCAATGCAGGGGAGGATTACACAATACCTAAAGGAACTGCTTTTAAACTGACCGCTATTGCAACTGATCCGGATAATAACAGTCTTACATATTCATGGGAAGAAGCTGACATTTCTCCTCCCAATCCTGCATTTGTCTTAAGTGGAAGTTATTCATTCCCGGATCGAACTTCAACCACTACTCCAAACTTTAGAGTGTACCCACCTGTTTCAAGTCCTACAAGATACTTCCCACCACTTAAAGAAGTTCTTGATGGGAGTTTATACAGTACATGGAACATGATTTCAAATGTTGCCCGAAATATGAAATTTATAAGTCTGGTAAGAGATAATGCCACCGATGGCGGGCAAACAGCAACTGATGAAGCAATAGTAAGTATAAATGGGAACACCGGGCCATTCAAAATTACATCAGTTTCATTAAACCAAAATTATCCTTCAGGATCTTCCCATCTTCTAAAATGGGATGTTGCAGGAACCAATGCACCTCCTGTTAATACACAGTCGGTAAACATCTTAATATCAACAGATGGAGGAACTACATTTAATCAGCTTATCTCCAATACACCCAACGATGGGGAAGAAACGATTACGATTCCTTCTACACCTTCACAAAAAGCATATATTATAGTAGAATCTGTAGGGAATGTATATTATGCGGCAAGTCCGGCATTTGCAATAAACTACAATATTACAATGAATTGTACTCAATATCCCGCCAATGGAACATTTGCTATTGCCCCCAATGCACCGGCAACGATGAATATTAATATTCCAAACACAACTGTTATTGAAGATATCAATATTCCTGTGGATATTTCTTACACCGACCTAAAAAATCTTGCGTTAACTCTAAGATCACCAAATGATACTCAAAATCAAATATTCTGGTATTCGAATTGCCCTGGAAAAAATATTCTTAAAGCAGCATTTGATCAGGAAGGAGAGTCTTCTGCAATAAATTGCAATAATCTTAATTCGAACCCTCCTGTTAGAATAGAACCTGTCAGACTTGATTTAAGTAAATATTATGGTCAAAATCCTAATGGAAACTGGATCATAAAAGCTATTGATACCGTTACTAACTCTACCGCTTCAGGAACCGTAAATGCAGCTGCTATTGAACTTTGTACCAGAGAAGCAATTTCTACTCTTGGGGTAAAAGATCTTTTATCGGAAAAAGATGAATTCCAGATCTATCCTAACCCTTCTAACGGAAAGTTTAATGTTCTTATGAAGAAGAATACGAATACAGAAGTTCAGATTTTTGATATTGCAGGCAGATTAGTTCATAGCCAAACAGGCATTACCAACGACACCCGAATAGACCTTACCCAGTTTGCAAAAGGAAACTATATCATGGTATTCAATACAGGAACCAAAAAAATTGCTAAAAAGGTTATTATTAAATAAATTCAGAGTTTAGAATTACTTAAAAACCCGGTTGAAGAAATTTCAACCGGGTTTTATATTATTAATTAAATTTAAACAAAATCTTGTTCAACTTTATTTTTATCTTTAAGCATCCAGGGAACAATAAAATAAAACCCCAATGCTATGGCTATTGCCAGTATTCCTGTACCGATCCATAGTACGGTGAAGCCTAGTTTATCCGCTATGATCGTTCCTATATAAGGTGTAATGATAAATGCAATGGAAATTGACATCCCGTTCAGTCCCATATAAGCTCCTTTATTATTTTCTCCCGAGCGTAGTGCTGTAATCGTCGACATAAAAGGTAACGTCCAGATTTCTCCAATGCAAAGGATGGTCATGGAAACCAATAATGCAACCAGACTATAATCAAATGCAAGCATTGCATAGGAAAGGCCACACAATACAGTTCCTGCCAACATCGTAAATGCTAACGTGAAATATTTCTCTGCAAGCTGTACAAATCCCATTTCAAGCAAAACAATCAGAAATCCACTATACCCAAGAATAAATCCGATATTCTGCTGGCTCAAATGCGCAGTATCTTTATAGAAAATAGTTAATGTACTGAATAACTGAAAGAAACAGATAGCAAACAACATACAAAGCAAGCTGTACACTAAAAATTTACGATCACGATATGGAGAGCTTTCTTTCTTTACAGCCATTGCATCTTTGGCTTTTTTTGTATTCTGTCTTGCTGATTTTGTACGTTTTTTAAAAAACCATATGTACATCAGGCCTGCTAATAAAGCAGCTAAAGCATTACTAAAAAAGAGAAACTCATAAGAGATAGCTGATAAGATCCCACCCAATGCAGGACCGATAGAGAATCCCAGATTAACAGCCATTCTGTTTAATGAGAAAGCTCTGGTAATATTCTCTGGTTTGGCATATTTTGTAATAGCAACTGAGTTTGCCGGACGAAAGGTTTCACTTACTATACTCTGAGCTAAAATAATGGCTGCCAATCCTACCTCAGTTTTGAATAAGGGAATTAAACAAAATAATGGAACACTCAGCAATAAACTCAAGCTCTGTACCCTATATTCACCAATTTTATCAGTGATCACCCCCCCCAACCAGGAACCCAACACTGAGCCAATGCCAAAAAAGCTCAGGATAATCCCTGAATTTTCAATACTAAAATGTAAATGGGCTGTCATATAAACTCCCAGAAAAGGAAGCACCATCGAGCCGGCTCTGTTGATGAGCATTACCAACGCCAGCATCCAACTCTCCTGCGAGAGTCCTTTGAAAGAACTCGTATATAAGTTAATTAATCTCACAATTTATTGGGGGAAAATTTGAAAATACAAATTTAGATAAAAACAGTATCAAAACCCTCTATTTAAACCATTTTTTATAAATAACCTTCATAAGAAGAGACTATCAGCTGTATCCCTGAAAAAGAAATTATTTTCATTATATAAGAGTTGAGGTAGTTTATATAGTTTGTACATTGTAGTGATCGCAGCAAAGCTTTTCGTTATAAAAAAATTAAAAGCATCATAAAAACCTGATCAGTACAGAAATAAATGAAAAAGCAGGACTTAAAAATAAGTCCTGCTTGTATGTATAGTAATATTCCGGGAATTATTCCGGTTTATACCCATCTTTTAAGGTTACTGTACGATTGAATACCAAAGCAGTATCCGTAGAATCCTGATCTTTTGTAAAGTATCCTATTCTTTGAAACTGAAGTGGCTCGCCTACAGCAACATCTTTTAAACTTGGTTCAGCAAAACCTTTCACTGTAGCTACAGATTCAGGATTAATGAAGTTTAAGAAGTCAACGTCTTTTTCAGCATCCGGTTGTTCTACCGTAAATAATTGATTGTAAACTCTTACTTCTACCGGAATTGCATGTTTCGCTGATACCCAGTGAAGTGTTCCTTTTACTTTTCTTAAGCTTTCTTCAGTTCCGCTTCCTGATTTACTCTTCTCATCATAAGTAGCGTAGATGGTAGTGATTTCTCCGTTTTCATCCTTCTCTACTCTTTCAGCTTTAATAATGTAAGCAGACTTTAGGCGAACCTCGCCCCCTAATTTCAATCTGAAGAACTTATTGTTTGCTTCCTCTTTGAAATCTTCACGTTCAATATAGAGCTCTCTCGAGAAAGGAATCTCTCTTGTTCCGGCATTTTCCTGTTCAGGATTGTTTTCAGTTTCTACCCATTCTTCTTTATCTTCAGGGTAGTTCTCAATGACCAGCTTCACAGGATCTACTACTGCCATCACACGTTTAGCTACTTTATTAAGGTCTTCACGTACACAGAAATCAAGTAATTGAATTTCAATTAAATTTTCTCTTTTGGCAACTCCTACTTTCTCAATGAAGTTTCTGATAGCCGTCGGAGTGAAGCCTTTCCTTCTCATTCCTGAAATGGTAGGCATTCTCGGATCATCCCATCCTGTCACCACCCCTTCTGCCACAAGTCTTTGTAGCTTTCTTTTGGAGGTGATCATATAAGAAACGTTCATTCTTGCAAATTCTCTTTGCTTAGGAGCCACTTTGTCTTTATCAGATACTTGTTCCAGATACCAGTTGTAAAGGGGTCTATGGTTTTCAAACTCTAATGAACACAATGAGTGAGAAACCTGCTCCAGATAATCTGATTCTCCGTGAGCCCAATCATACATCGGATAGATTTTCCAGGCAGTTCCTGTTCTATGGTGAGGTCTTTTAAGAATTCTGTACATAACAGGATCACGCATATTCATATTAGGAGAAACCATATCAATTTTTGCACGAAGCGACATTGTTCCTTCTTCAAATTCACCATTCTTCATTCTTTCGAATAAATCAAGTGATTCTTCCACAGGACGATTTCTATAGGGTGATTCTACTCCCGGTTCTGTAGGATTCTTTCTTTGCTCAGTAATCACTTCAGACGGTTGCTCATCTACGTAAGCTTTTCCTTCTTTGATTAATTGTACGGCCCATTCATAAAGTTGCTGGAAGTAGTCTGATGCATACAATTCTTTATCCCACTTGAATCCTAACCATTCAACATCTTTCTTAATAGAATCTACGAATTCCTGCTCTTCTTTTTCAGGATTCGTATCATCGAAACGAAGGTTTACAGGGGCATTGTACTTTTCACCCAGACCAAAGTTGATGCAGATCGCTTTTGTATGTCCTACATGCAGGTAACCATTTGGCTCAGGGGGAAAACGGAAACGGATTTGATCTTTTTTCAAACCGTTTGCCAGATCATCTTCAATAATTTGCTCAATAAAATTGAGGGATTTTTTTTCTTCTTCCATTAAATTAGCTTTTATTTTATAGCAAAAAAAGTTGCACAAAGTTACGGAAAAATAAGCTTTTATGAAAGTGATAATTTAAAAGCTTACCTATTGGTAATTCAGTATTTTTCTTTACTTTAGGGAAAGCTAAAACCATTTTCAAAGTACTAATCATGGCCGTGTATATCTTAAGCAACCGTAAAATTGTTCGTCATAAAGGTGAAAGAATGGATTCTTTTTCAAATGATGAGTATTCAATTCCCAATTTCAGGATTGCCAAGTGCAATTTTGACAATTATAAAGAACCCACCGCACAGGCCAGGAAAAAGAAAGACTATACCAATAGAAACATTCTTGATTACAAGCTATTCTCTGAACCCGAAAAGCAGGGCTATCAAGAAGTTCTGGACGTTTTACTGAGCGAAAAAGGGATTAAAAAATCGTCTCTGACCGTCAATAATCTCGGGGGGACTCAAAGAATGTTTTATGAATTGTATAAAAATATGTCTTCTACAAAAGACAGAAGTGATGTATTGATCTTTATTCATGGATATGCTTATACTTTTGATGATGAATTAAAAGCTATGATTGATCTGAAAAAACTATTTATTGACAATCCCCTTTCTCCTGTAGAACATATTTTATTTGTAAGCTGGCCTGCATCAAGCAGTATTGTTCCCATGACCTATTTTGATGACAAGGCATCTAGCATCAATTCAGGAACATCATTATTAAGGTTGTTTTATTTTTACACTCAGTTTTTAAAAGATATTTTTTCCAACCGAGACCTTACACCCTGCAATCAAAGAATCCATATTATGGCTCATTCTTTGGGAAACAGGGTGCTACAGAGCATGCTGTACAGCCTTAAAAGGGAAAATATCCTCCGGGTAATTGATCAGGTTATTCTTCTGAATGCTGATGTTTCTTACAAAGTCTTTGAAGATTCTGAAGATTCTTTCAATAAATTACCTCTCCTTGCCAACCGTATTTCCGTGTATCTAAACAGACAAGATTTAATTTTAGGAATATCTCAGTTTACGAAAAACATCCTTACTCCCCGATTGGGTAAAAACGGACCAAGTGATATTGAACAGTATAAAGATATTGTATCTATCATCGATTGTACATTTGTGAAAGATGACATTTTAAGTGGGCTTAAATTTGAAATCGGCAATCACTGGGGATATCTTTCCAGTTCACAGGTTCAGAATGATATTTTTCAGAATTTATATGGTATAGATAGAAATCTTATCACCAATAGGGTTAAAAATAACGAAAATATTTTCACAATTATTTCTTAATGGTTAATTAAAAAACTATTAAGAAATGAAGTCTGTGTTAAACTTACGTCACATATTCAAAATGGCATAAAGATTGCCAATTCAATCACAAGGGAATTACAATTTTTTTATCATGAAACAAATAAAAAGACGTTTTCATTATATAATAGAATTTATAAAGAAAACAATTTTCGTAAAAGATGTGATTTAACTGAAAAAAACAATCATAAAAAACTACAGATTATCCGATCCTATCATTACTCTATCCTCTAAACAAAACCGAATACAATTTACCACTTCCTCCAAGTAGCCTGCAGGAATATTTTCTGTGTGAATTGCTTTGTAATTGTTGATTTAACATTTATTATAACAACTTAATAATATCAATATTTTTACATAAATTAATTTCATTTATTCTCAATACAACCTTGATCAAACTAATAATTTCATTAATAATAGTCTAAAACAACTATTATCAACATATGATCAATTCCGGTTCTTTACATAAAAATCAATGTTTGACAATAAAATACATGGATATGAAGTTATACAAATAGAACATTGAAAAAATAAATCTAAAAGTAAAAAACACAAAATCTCACAGCTATTTAAAAATGACCACCATCCATTTAATAAAGAAGTCATTACATCTGGATACGATCAGTTAAGAAATACGCAACAAATACACAATATTGAATGAGATACTTTTTTGACGATAAAGTTTATTTTTGCCAAAAAGTAGATACAGAGACTACATCCAGCTATTGTTGCAAATAGAAAATGTACGCTCTGGAGAAAACAAATATAATCTTACAGACAGCTAGGGATTAACGCAATAGTGATCAATTTTAAATATGAAAATCAAGCATGATGAACAAAACTGTTATTAATACTTATATCCCGCCCTGTTTATTTTTATTGTATTTACCATTATTTTTATTAACCTTACTGTTATTTTTTCTTTATAAAGAGGATGCTCTTAATACGGTAGCCTATATAGGTATTCAAGAAAACTGGTTCTTTTTTCTGAATTCAAAATTATCCCAATATCCGAATCTTCAATATAACTTAACACAGTTGGGAGATGCTCTGGTACTTTTACCATTTTTATCCATTTTCGTAGTCTATGCTCCAAAAATCTGGCAGTCTCTGTTTTCAGCATCTCTAATATCTGCCATATTCTGTAATCTTTCAAAAAGATTTTTTACCATACCAAGGCCGGCAGCTGTGTTTGACAATGAAAGCTTTGTCATCATTGGGAAAACATTAACCGGCCACAACAGCTTACCATCCGGTCACTCCATGACAATTTTTACAACCCTTACCATTTTAATGTTCGGATTTATGCCCAGAAAATTGAAATATCAAACCATTTGGTGTAGCTCCCTTATTCTGATAGGCCTTGTCATAGCCTTTACAAGAGTGGCCGTAGGTGCTCACTACCCTCTTGATGTTATTATTGGTAGTATTATTGGGTACATTTCAGGTATTTTAGGTATTTTTATCAATCAGAAATATAATATTTGGGAATGGGTTAATCATAAAAAATACTATCCTGTTTTTATATCGTTATTCAGCATTGGTATTATTATTCTGATGAACAAAATCATTAATGAAAATTTAATTATATTTTATTTATCATTCATTACCTTAGTAACTTCACTTTATATCATCACTTATTCTTATGTTAAAAAATAATTTGAAATTATTGAATTTTGCCCTCTTAATGAGCTTTCTTAATTTCATATTCTTTCATATTCCTTTTTTTACTTTTGTCTTCAGTAAAGTTGATTATAAAAGCTGGAACGGCATTGTACTCATTATAAGTTTGATCACTCTTATGGTAGTCGCCAATGCTTTTGCCTTTTATCTTATATTTTTTCTGTCCAGGATTGTTGGAAAAATTCTATTGACACTTACCTTTATCATCAGCTCTGTTGCAGTCTATTTTATCAATACCTATAGCGTTATCATTGATGAGAGTATGATTGGTAATATATTTAATACCAATTATGAGGAATCAAGTAGTTTTTTTTCCTTAAAATTAATTCTCTACATTATTTTCCTTGGTATACTTCCCGGTATTTACATTATTACTGTCAAAATCGTTAATGTCCCGCTAAAAAGGTTTTTAACCACGACTTCATTGACATTGCTATTCATGATTATTGTAGCATTTGCCAATGCAAGCAATTGGTTATGGATTGATAAAAATTCAAAAACATTGGGTGGTCTTGCTATGCCCTGGTCTTATTCTGTCAATACTTCTCTTTTTTATATTCATGAATACAAAAAAAATGAAAAGGAGATTTTATTACCACCTGCAACCATAAAAAACAATGAAAAATCAGTTGTTGTTTTAGTTATCGGAGAATCAGCACGAAGCCAAAATTTCTCATTGTATGGATACGGAAAAAACACAAATCCATTACTTTCCAAAGAACAGAATCTACACAGCTTTAAGGCAACATCTTGTGCAACATACACCACAGCCGGTGTAAAATGTATTCTGGAGCACACCAACACGGATGAGCTGTATGAAATATTACCCAATTATTTATACCGAAATAATGTAGAGGTTATCTGGAGAACAACAAATTGGGGAGAGCCACCGGTTCATATTAAGAATTATCAAAAAAAAGAAAATCTGCTTTCCAACTGTAAAGGTGAAGATTGTAATTATGATGGTGTCCTTTTAAGCGATCTCAAAGAACAGATAGCAGCAAGTACAAAAAACAAAATATTAGTTATTTTGCATACAAGTACAAGCCACGGCCCAACCTACAGTAAAAAATATCCATCCCGATTTGAAACTTTTAAACCTGTCTGCAATAGTGTTGAACTAGGCAATTGCTCTCAGCAAGAGCTTATCAATGCCTATGATAATACAATTGTTTATACAGATTACCTTTTGTATAATGTTATTGAAGATTTAAAACAACTCAAAGATTATAAAAGTACAATGCTTTTTGTTTCAGACCACGGAGAATCTTTAGGAGAAAAAAATCTCTATATGCATGGAATGCCGGTCAGTATAGCTCCTAAAGAGCAATATGAGATTCCTTTTATCGTTTGGGTATCTGAAGGTTCCAGACAGCTCAAGCCTGCTAAAAATTTATCTCAGAATCATGTGTTTCATAGTGTTTTAAACTTTCTGGGAATACAAAGCCCTGTTTATAATGAAGAGATGAACATTTTTAAATAATTATTTTAAAGTATACTTTGTCCCTATTGTGATGGCCTACAGGCCCAGTTATGTCTATAATTATTCTTCGCAAAATCAAACACCCTGTTCGTTTAATTAATAAAATTCACCATTTAGTTAAATATTCATAAAATACAATGTAAAAAATTGCATAACTGAGAAAAAATTTCGACATTTACTCAGAATCAAAACATTAACCATGGAAAATTTAAAAAAACTAAACAAAGCAGAATTAAAAACAATTCGTGGGGGATTGATTCCCCGTGGTTGTATCAGCTGGGACTTTACAGTCAGATGTTGCAGACAATGGGATCCTATGTTCTGGGAAAACCCGGTTTGTCCGGTTCCTTATTAATCAAACTATTTATATTCAACCTTTATTTTGAGATTAAGACATTATCCCAACCGGGGTTCTATTAATTTCGTTTATTCAAACAATGTATTTCACTAATCTTTTAAAATATCAATTATGAAAAATTTAAAAAAACTAGCAAAACAAGAATTAAAAACAATTAAAGGAGGGATTATTCCTATCGGATGTAACAATTGGGATCCAAGAAAAAGATGTTGTAGAGAATGGGATGCTGACCATTGGAACAACCCTGTTTGCCCGGATGCATAATCTTAATTTTTCATTACATTTTGAACCATAGCAGCTCATTACGAAGATCTAAACTTGATTCAAAATTATTTACAAATAAAGCTCCGGTGCCTAATCCTTGTGGCATCGGGCTTTTTTTTGTGAAAGTATACTGAGCAATGGCATTCAGACCTATATTACTTTCCAGTGCAGAAGTAATCCACCAGCCAATATTTTGTTGTTCGGCAAGAGAAATCCATTCATCAGATCCGGAAAAGCCTCCTACTAATGCAGGTTTCAAAATGATATATTGAGGGTTTATTCTCTGCAGCAGCTTTTTCTTTTCTTCAGAATTGATAATCCCGATCAATTCTTCATCCAATGCAATAGGGGTCGGGGTTGTGGCACATAATTCAGCCATATCATCCCAGTTTCCGGCCCTGATAGGTTGCTCAATAGAATGAATATCTAAATCAGCCAACTGCTGCAAAACATCTGTTGCTTCCTTCTTGTTAAACCCTCCATTAGCATCTACACGCAGCTCTAATTGAGTTTTAGAAAATTTGTTTCTTAACTTTTGAAGAACCACATACTCTTCCTTCCAGTTGACTCCAATTTTTAGCTTAATACAATGAAAACCCATTTCCAGCTTGTCCTGGATCTGCTCTTCCATATATCCGATATCTCCCATCCAGATCAGACCATTGATTGTAATGGCAGCTTTTCCTTCAGTAAATTCACTTGGAAAATAGAGACTATCACCATATTTCAGATTTAAAATTGCCTGTTCATAACCAAACCAGATAGAAGGAAATTCTTTTAATTCATCTTTTAAATAATAAGGTTCTTTCTCAATATTTTCACAAAGCCATTTCAGGCGATCTTCATAGTCTAACCTGTCATCAAAACTCAATCCTCTGAAAATAGCACATTCACCTACCCCCTTTCTTCCGTTCTCTGAAATTTCAAGAATGAAAGTTTCCTTATCAAGCAAAACGCCTCGAGATGTTCCACTCGGGCGTTTGAATTCTAATAAGTATCTGTTATATGATGCTTTCATTTATTTTACACTGTCTATACGCATAAATTCTTCAGCTTTCTCCACCATATCAATACTTCCACAGAAAAAAGGAATTCTCTGGTGAAGTTCAGTAGGTTCTACTTCCAAAATTCTTCTGAAACCATCTGTAGCTTTTCCTCCTGCCTGTTCCGCAAGGAATGCCATAGGATTACACTCGTATAACAATCTCAATTTACCGTTAGGAGCCTGAGAATAAGAAGGATAAATATAAATCCCACCCTTCAACATATTCCTGTGGAAATCTGCTACCAGAGAGCCAATATATCTGGAAGTATAAGGACGGTCTCCTTCTTCCATCTGACAATATTTAAGGTAATTTTTTACTCCTTGAGGAAATTTGATATAGTTTCCTTCATTAATGGAATATATTTTTCCTGTTTTTGGGAAAGTCATATTGGGATGAGAAAGATAGTATGTTCCTAAAGACGGGTCAAGCGTAAATCCGTTTACTCCGTTTCCTGTCGTATAAACGATCATCGTAGAAGAACCATAGATCACATATCCTGCAGCGATCTGATTAACTCCTTTTTGTAAGAAATCCTCAAGCTGAACAGGAGTTCCCGGTTCAGAAACTCTTCTGTAGATAGAGAAAATGGTTCCTACAGAAACATTCACATCAATGTTTGAAGATCCATCCAAAGGGTCGATCAACACTACATATTTACTTAAATGGCCATTTTCACCACATTTGATATCAATGAAGTCATCGTTTTCTTCTGAAGCAATACCACAAACAACCTCTCTTTGAGACAAAGCCGTAATAAAAATTTCATTAGCGATTACATCAAGTTTTTGCTGTTCTTCACCTTGAACATTCTGGTTTCCTGCAGCTCCGGTAATATCTACAATTCCAGCTTTATTTACTTCTCTGTTTACCACTTTCGAAGCCAATCTTATTGCACTTAGAAGACGAGAAAATTCACCTGTTGAATACTGAAAATCGTCCTGTTTATCAATAAGAAATTCCCCTAAAGTCTGTAATGGTTGATTTGACATATTTTACTTTTTATGTTTTCCCAAATTTCGGAAAATTTATCACATTAAGAAAATTTAATTATAAAAGACACTAAGCACTGTATTTCAATCAAATACAATCAAAAAACAACATAATACGAAATATAAACCTGCCATTACTGACCCCAAATACTTATCCCGGGCTGATGAAACATAATCTATCGTGTTCAAAATTGACGGAAGCAGAAACCATCTGTTTTATATCATTAAAATTGAAATCACAATTAAGTATAAACATCAAAACACGATCACACAACCTACTTAAATACAATAAGTTACACCCAAAAAGAAATATAATCCAAATAGTAAGCATCATATTTTAAGGAAATCTTAATTCCATCAGATTGGTTGACTATTTCATATCTCGTTGTAAATTTATAATTTTGACGTCCGTAAAAAACTCATGTAATTTTTATCTAACAATTTTATTTTTAACAATTTAATGAAAATTTTCAAGTTTGGTGGAGCGTCTGTAAAAGACGCCGAGAGTGTGAAGAATGTGTCTATGGTATTAAAAAGCCAGGGATTTGCTAAATGTTTGCTGGTAATTTCAGCAATGGGCAAGACGACAAATGAATTGGAAAAAGTTGTGGAACTTTATTTCAAAAAGGATAACTATCAAACCGAGATTGAAAAGATAAAACGAAAACACATTGAGATTGCAGAAGGACTTTTCCCTGAAAATCATGCTGTTTTTGCGGAAATCAATCTTTTTTTTGATGATATTGATTCTTTTTTAAGAAGAAACAAGTCCCCGAACTACAACTTTGTGTATGATCAGGTAGTAAGTTGTGGAGAAATGATTTCTACTAAAATTGTAAGTGAGTACCTGAATGAGATTCAATTTGTAAATCAATGGCTGGATGCAAGAGATTACGTTAAAACGGACAATTCATACAGAGAAGGGTCAGTAGACTGGACAAGGACTGAAGAATTTATCTCAAATCTTAATCCGGAAATCTGTTATGTAACACAAGGGTTCATTGGGTCTGACGAAAACAACTTTACGGTGACATTAGGAAGAGAAGGCTCCGATTATTCTGCAGCTATTTTTGCCTATTGCCTGAATGCCGAAGCCATGACCATCTGGAAAGATGTACCGGGAGTAATGACAGGGGATCCCAGAAAGTTCAGTGATGTCTCTCTTCTTTCTCATATTTCTTACGAAGAAGCAATTGAAATGGCCTATTATGGTGCAAGTGTCATCCATCCAAAAACATTACAGCCGTTACAACAAAAAAATATTCCTTTTTACGTAAAATCTTTTGTAGATCCTACTAAAGAAGGGACCAAAGTAGGTGCTTCAGAAAAAAACCAGCAGGAAGAATCTTATATTTTAAAAGAAGACCAGGCATTATTAAAAATCTCGACAAGAGACTTTTCTTTTATCGCAGAAGATCATATGAGTTTGATTTTCGGATATTTATCTAAATACAAAATCAAAGTTTCCCTGATGCAGAATTCCGCTATTTCATTAGCTTTATGTCTGGAGGATAAATTTAACCATATCGAAGAGCTTAACGAAGAGCTTCAAAAAATTTTTAAAACCGAAGCAATTAAAAATGTATCTTTATTCACAGTAAGAAATGCGAAGATGGATCACATTGACAAGTTTTACCATGGAAAAAATGTATTATTAGAGCAAATTTCTAAAAATACTCTTCAAATGGTAACACAATAATATTAATTGCGACTAAACACACATGAGTTTAATTTCGAAAAACGATCTGATCAAAGCTTCCGGCTTAAGTAAAATTGGGTTCCTCAAGAACCCGGTAGCATCTGCTGTGATGAGCATTGCTAAAATAAATGAAGTAAATAGACTATACGACAAACTAAAAGATAAGGAAGGCAAAGACTTTTTCGACTCATTTGTAAGAGAAAGGAACCTAAGCTATGTCGCTTTTGAAGAAGATTTGGCAAAGATTCCTAAAACAGGACCTTTTATTCTGGTTTCCAACCACCCTCTGGGTGCTATTGACGGAATCCTGATGTGTAAGATCCTGACAGAAGTACGTCCAGATTTCAAGGTGATGGGGAATTTCCTTTTGGATAAAATACAACCCATGGCTCCGTATGTAATTGCTGTAAATCCTTTTGAAAACCGAAAAGATGCTTACAGCAGCTCTTCAGGAATGCGTGAAACTCTAAAGCATTTACAGAATGGAGGTTGCGTAGGTATTTTCCCGGCAGGAGAAGTTTCCAATAAGAATAATCCTTACGGAGAAATCTTAGATAAAGAATGGGAAAAAACGGCACTTAAGCTCATCAGAATGGCTAAAGTGCCGGTAGTTCCTATGTATTTTCATGCTAAGAACAGTCGCTTGTTTTATCAGATTTCAAAACTTCATCCTAACTTACAAACCCTGATGCTTCCTGCAGAAATGATGAATGACAGGGAAAAGCCTATCAGAATCAGAATCGGACGGCCGATTACTGTAAAGGCAATGGATGAAATGGAAACCATTGAAGAATTGGGGGAATTCCTGAAACGCAAGGTGTATATGATGAAATCTTACTATGAAAAGAGGAAATCCCTTGCACAAAGCATCAATCTTCAGAATTTATCAGTAAAATTCCCTTTGTTAAAAGAGGAAAATATTGTTCAGAATATTATTGATGAAACTCCTATTGAAGACATCATTCAGGATGTCAATAAACTGAGAGGGACAGACAAGATGTTATTCAGTAACGGAAATTATGAGATTTACTTTACAACCTACGAAGAAATCCCTTCTATCATGAGGGAAATCGGGCGCCAGAGAGAATTGACTTTCCGTGCGGTAGGTGAAGGAAGTAACCTACCGTTTGACCTGGATGAATATGATAAGCATTACCACCATCTTTTCCTTTGGGATAATGGTGAAAAGAAACTCGCAGGAGCTTACAGAATGGCTCTTGGAAGAGAGGTCATGAAGAAATATGGTATTAAAGGATTTTACACAAGTTCTTTATTCGAATTTGAGCAGGACATCCACCCTTTCTTTAAAAAGGTGATCGAAATGGGGCGTGCCTATATCTGCCAGGAATATCAGCAAAAACCACTTCCTTTATTCCTTTTATGGAGAGGGATTGTACATGTCTGCCTGAGAAATCCTGACCACAAATTCCTGATGGGAGGAGTAAGTATTTCCAATAAGTTTTCAGAATTTTCAAAATCTTTAATGATTGAGTTTATGCGTTCAAATTATTTTGATTCTGCCGTGGCTCAATATATTACTCCAAGAAATGAATATAAGGTAAAACTTCGTGACAGAGATAAGAACATCTTCTTTGAAGAGATGGAGTCTGACCTCAATAAGCTTGATAAAATCATTGACGACCTGGAACCCGAATTAAGACTTCCCGTCTTGATTAAAAAATACATCAAGCAGAACGCTAAAGTAATTGCTTTTAATGTTGATCCTAATTTCAATGATGCAATTGATGGATTGATGTATATAAGGATTAGTGATCTTCCGGAAAGCACGATAAAACCTGTGTTAGAAGAAATGAGTGATCAAATCAGAAAGGAACAGGAAAATAATCCAGCTGAAAATCAGTAAGTTTTTAGTTTTATTCAAAAAAAGCACGATGAATACTTGCTTTGTATACTAAAACTTACTACTTTTGCATCACTTTAAAACAACGAAGTAAGTCAAACAAAAATATAATGGTTTCTTAGCTCAGTTGGTAGAGCAATGGATTGAAAATCCATGTGTCCCTGGTTCGATTCCTGGAGAAACCACTTGAAAACCTCTAATTCAGTTTAGAGGTTTTTTTGTTGCATTAAAACATAATTCATATAAAAAATTAAAGAAGACAGGATCAAGTATAAAGTCACTATCTTTTATGATAAGACAGCATTTTAACGGATGAAAAAGCTCATTATTTTTTTTATAATTTCATTTGCTCTCGCAGTACTGAACGGATATTTTTTTTATTATATCAATAATTCATATGTACATTTTGACGTAAATCAAAATCAAAATATTTCAAAACATGAGTTAAGTTTTATTGCAATCTTCATTGCTCCTTTTATAGAAACCTTAGTATTTCAATATCTTCCTTATATGCTTTTAACAAAGGTGATGATGATTAAAAACAAATCACTTTGTATACTTATAATGAGTCTAATTTTTGCCTCAATGCATTATTATAATTGGCTATATATCATTATGACATTTTTTGGAGGAATAATACTGAATAATCTTTACATTCATTATTTCAGGCATACTCCCAAATACAGCTTCATTTTAACAGTATTCTTCCATGCTTTATTTAATCTTTATGGTTTCTTATTCGTAATATAAAAATCTCTTTTCCTCATATTCAAAAAAATAATATATAGCAGAAACTTTAATTCTTGTAATTATTTTTCTCATCATGTTTATGCATTTTTTTCAATTCAAAAATGTAAAAATTTCACGATTGAAAAATTCAGAAAAACTCACCATGTTATTCTTGTTTTTATAGTTCATTTTTGTATTTCACTGATATTAAACAGTAAAGAAAAAAATGCACAATGAAAATCCGGTACAAAAGCACAGCTTTGTGAAAGTGATTGAAAAAAAGCTACAGGAAAGAAAATATGAAATTCTCTTATTCGCCTTGTTGCAACATTTATTTGTAGGAATATTCCTTACAGACATGGGGTTTTACACCCGCATAATATGGCCCATCAACATGTTGATTTTAGGTTTAGGATCTATTTTCTTATTTACAGGAAAACATAGTTGGAGGCATTGGTTCAGAAATCTACATTTTATTGTCATTCTATTATTACCCATCGGCATTCCATTTTTTAAGGATTTCACATGGTATTTTGCATTTCTGAACATTAATTATGTAGTATTCTTCTGTTTTTTGTTTATGGAGGTTCTGCGATTCCTTATAAAACCAGGCTATATCAATACGGATATTATTTCCGCCTCAATATGTGGGTATATGTTACTCATTGAAATTTCAGTTTTTTCATTACAATTTTTTCAATATCATGACTCTACATCTTTTAAAGGGGTAGATCTATCCTCTCCTGCACTCACTTTTATAGATTTGGTTTATTTCTGCTCCATAACGTTTACCAGTATAGGTTTTGGTGACATCACCCCTAATACACATGTTACAAAATTAATAACTGCTTTTGTAGGCATAGCCGGACAATTCTACACAGTGGTACTTGTAGGTATTTTAATCAGTAAATTTTCTTCAAAAAATTAATTTATTATGAATACAGGTTCACATTATAAGCTTTACCATTTCATTCCATGGACAAGGAAGAAAATTTACAAAATGCTTATCTTAAGTAGTATTCCTACCTTATTATTTTATTTTCTGGACTGGAAATGGCTAGCTATCCCATGGGTTCCCGTCGCCTTGCTTGGAACCGCCGCAGCATTTATTTCAGGATTTAAAAACACTCAAACATATAACCGAAGTTGGGAAGCCCGTCAGATTTATGGCACAATCATCAACAACAGCCGTAGTTTTGGTATTTTTGTAAAAGACTTTATCAGGGCAAACGTTCCTGTTGAAGAAACAATAATACATCAGGAGATTATTTACCGTCATTTTGCCTGGCTTACTGCTTTAAGGTTTCAGCTCAGGGAAATCAAGAGCTGGGAACATGTGAGAACAAAGAGTTACAATAAGGAGTATTTGAAGTACTATAAGGTTCCCGAATGGGAGACCAACATTGAAGACGAACTGAAAGCTTTTCTCAATAAAGAAGAGCTGTTGTATATTCTTACCACGAAGAATAAGGCCACCCAAATTATTTCTTTACAATCTGCACAATTAAGAAAATTAAACGAAGAAGGTAAGATTTCGGAATACAATTATACAGCATTAGAAAATCAGCTTAAAGAATTATATGACCAACAGGGAAAATGCGAAAGAATAAAAAACTACCCTTATCCACGTCAATTTTCCAGCATTAATCTATATTTTACAAATGCTCTTTGTTTTCTACTTCCCTTAGGTTTTTTAGGAGAGTTTTCAAAAATGACAGAGAAGTTGGGAGAAAATATTGTGTGGCTTACAATTCCTTTCAGCATATTGTTAGGTTGGGTATTTTTGGTTTTGGAACAAATTGGTGAAAGCACAGAAAACCCATTTGAAGGAAATGCAAATGATATTTCTATCACACAAATCAGCAGAAACATAGAAATTGACCTACGCGAAATGCTGGGTGAAAAAGAATTACCCGCCGCCATACAACCTGTCAATAATATTTTAATGTAAAAAGTCATAGAATGATCTATGATAAAAGATATATAAAAACAAAAATTATGAGTATAGAATCTGTAAGAAAATGGTATCCAACAGCTTTAACATCTATTGATACAGTCAATCGACTACTGGATACAATTGAAGAAAAATTAAGATTGAAACCTCATCAATTGATGCATGCGGACAGTATGTGTTGTGATGATGTGAATGCAATACAATATCCACCCAGAGCATATGAAATGCTAGGTCCATTCCATTTAGGGGGACTTGATGGCTTCCCCTTTGCCGGCCTTACTGGAATGGGCGCTTTTGCGCACCATGTTCCCGAAGATGGAGCAGTTATAATTTTCTATGCACCTCACATTGGAATCACCAAAAACGGAGAAATAGGAGAAATAAGCAGAATAGGACAAAACAATAATTCAGCATGTTGTGGTGCAGCAAAAGGAGCATTAGGAAAACTAGCTGCAGGGCAAATTATTGAAGGCAATATAACTTCATTGGATTTTCAGATGAATACGATCGAACAGATATTTCTTCATCATAAAAACAGAATTCTGAGTGCAGAAAATCAGATTTTCGAAGCCACAGAAATCATGTACGAAGCCATAGATGAACGAATAGAATTACTGGTAAAAGAAACGAGCTACCCCTGTAAGTATGTGATTTTGGCAGGAGGTATTTTTATCAATGGCGACACAGACATGGGATCATTCTGTCAGTATAAAAAACTTGAATACATCAATCTGGAAACGAAAGAACGAAAAAGCCTTATGGAAGAGTATTATAAACATAATCTATAATCTGATGATAATGATAATCGCATCCGAAAAAACTCTTTACAATATTTATTATTCAAAAAAATAAATATCGAAACACCCTGATGAGCAACCCTTTGAATCTCAAAACCGGCTGTATCAATATATTTTTTCAAAAAAATTGCAGTAAAAACTTGCATGATATTATAAATTATTATACTTTTGCATCACTTTAAAACAACGAAGTAAGTCAAACAAAAATATAATGGTTTCTTAGCTCAGTTGGTAGAGCAATGGATTGAAAATCCATGTGTCCCTGGTTCGATTCCTGGAGAAACCACTTTAAAACCTCTAATTCAGTTTAGGGGTTTTTTTGTATTAAATCACTGGGTAATTTAATATAGATTAGCCTCCGAGTTCCAGCTGATTCTTCACAAGATTATAATAATCTGATTTTCTGGAAACAAGTTGCTGATGACTTCCCTGTTCAACGATTTCCCCATGCTTCAATACAATAATCTGGTCCGCATTTTTCACGGTAGAAAGCCTATGTGCTACAATGACCACCGTTTTTCCTTTAAAGAAAGACTGCAGATTATCATGAATGACTTTTTCATTATCTGCATCAAGAGCAGAAGTTGCTTCATCAAAAAAAATAAGTTGGGGATTTTTATATACAGCTCTTGCTATAAGTATTCTTTGTTTTTGCCCTCCTGAAATCCCATTACCAGACGTACCAATTTTTGTTTTTAGCCCTAATGGCAGCTTTTCGATGAATGACCTTATATTTGCTATATCTAAAGCTTTTTCAAGCTTTAAATAATCAATATCTTCATCTCCGGCTGCAATATTTCTCTCTATGGTATCAGAAAACACAAAACCTTCCTGCATTACAGTTCCACAATTGACTCTGAGATCTTTTGGAGAAATATCTTTCGCATTTAAATGATTAAAGAAAATCTCACCTTCTACCGGCTCGTAAAATTTCAGAAATATTTTCATCAGAGTGGTCTTCCCGCTTCCACTCGCCCCTACTATTGCCGTCATTTTTCCTTCGGGAATAAAAAGATTGATATTTTTTAAAACATGAGGAGATCGGGGACCTTCATACTGGAAAGATACATTTTTACAATAGATCCCTCGTTGTATACCATTTTGCTCAGTGTATTTTTCACTTAATAAGGGGACCTGACCTTCTTCTTCCTCTTCATGATAATCGTGTACTTCATGCAACCTGGATAAGCTTAATTTAGCATCCTGTAGTGATCGAAAGAATTGAATAAGTTCATTGACCGGAGAATTCATCTGTCCGATAATATAAGAAACACTCAATAATTCTCCTAACGTCATACTTCCCTTTACAACAAAAGAAGCAGCCAAAAAGGTAACAATAATATTTTTCAGTTGATTGATAAATTCAAATCCGGACATTTGTATCTGGTCTACTTTCAGGATTCTTACATTTGTTTTTAGCAGTTTTTGTTGTATTTCTTCCCACCTTTTACGTTTGTAATCTTCAAACTGGTTAAGTTTCATTTCCGACACTCCGCTGATGATCTCATAGACAGACTCCTGATTTTCGCTTCTTTGCTGGAAACGAAAATAATCAAGCATTTTTCTTTTCTTCATCCAAAACAAAGACCATACAATTGATATGGAAGTTAAAGCCATATAGACCAATAAAATAGTAAGATCATAATACCAAAGAACTCCAAAAAAAACGGTAAACGTAATTGCCGAAAATAAGGTAATGAGACTTTGCGAAGTGAGAAAGCTTTCTATACGTTCGTGATCTTGTATCCGTTGATTGAAATCTCCCATAAGTTTGGTATCAAAAAACTTAATGGGTAGTTTTAAAAGTTTTTTCAGAAAATCGGAAATAATACGAATATTGATATTCGTTCCTACAATCAACATGATCCAGTTACGAAATATGTTAAAAATAATATTTCCCAGAAAAAATGCCAATTGTGCTATCAATATGTATGAGATCACTGACATATCTTTTTTACTAACCCCGTCATCCATCAATTTCTGAGTGAGAACAGGAAACACCAGAGTCGTAAGGGTGCCAACAAGTAAAAGAAGAAGCATCTGAACCATTTGAGTTTTGTAAGGCTTCAGATAATGCAAAAGAAACTGTACTGATAATTTTTTTTCTTTATGAGAGGACTGTTTATAGAACTCTTCCGTTGGTTCTAAAAAAAGAACCACTCCTTTATCTTCATCGGAAATCCAGTTTTTTTTAAACTTTTCCTCAGAAAGATTAATATACCCATGCCCCGGATCTGCTATTTTAAAAACCGGTTTACGCGTAAAAATATTTTTTGAGATTTTGTACAAGACCACAAAGTGGTTTTGATTCCAATGGAGAATGCAAGGTAAGAGGGAATTGTCCAGATATTTCAGCTGTGATTTTGCAGCAACTGTTTTTATTCCTATTTTTTCAGCGGCCTCACTTATTCCTAATAATGAAACTCCTTCTTTAGTAATAAAGCTTTTATCCCTCAGATATTGCAATCCGAAATCTACCCCATAATGAGAGGCTATCATGGCGAGGCACGCCGGGCCACAATCCATTTGGTCATGTTGAGGAATAAAATTCATGAAAAACAGGTTCTTTTAAAATTATTAATAAGTCATAGGTTTTGTCACTTTCAGATCATCATGCAAAGAATCTATGGCTATCGTAGACGTGTAATCAGTTGATCCCGCAATAAATTTTTTAAGTAAATCCATACTCAATTCCTCATGATTACTTATATTTTTTTTAAGTTTTACCCAATACAAAAGACTCTTCAATTCATCTTTTACGGTGTTTTCCTTCAAAAGAATCTCACCGAAAGTACGATCCAGAATTTCTGTTTTATTTTTAAACTGATCCAAAAAAGGGATATATTCATTGGTAATCTGTACCAACATTAGCTTTCTTAATTTTTTTAAAGATTCAGAACGATCTGCATAATAAAAATTAACGTCACGATAAGTTACTTTTTCTGATAACATTAAACACCTGTATAATGAATTAAATATCTCCAATGCATATTCAGTATTCAATTCCTTCATTTCAATTCTTGCAATATTATGCAACTGCTGAATCTTATGACAAGCTATGGATGAGTTATATTGTTCCAATTTTTCATCAAACAACATCGTCTCATACGTCTGTTGTTTTGCAAGAATATAATTTGTTTTTTTATAGCTTAAAAAGGCCTGAATAGGTAGACTGATAAGCTCATATAGATGTTTTTCCTGTATTTGTAATGAATCAAAATCAATATATTTTTTTGCCCGTATAGCTAAGATTTCTGCTTTTTGTACATTTCCTGTTCTTGCTTCTTTTAAAGCTTCATGGTAATTGAGACTGTAAAAATTAAAAGCTTCTTTATCAGTACACACCACATCAATAAGTTTATCCATTTCCTTCTCAAAAAGAAAATCATCCTTATAGTACAGGAGATTAGCAGATATCTGATCTTTATGCTGCTGTAATAGTTCTAAGATATACGTATTATCTTCCATTGCGTTAACTCATTAGATATTCTGTCCCTTTTTCCTGAATGATATAATTAATGGCCAGTTTATCCTGGATATTAAATTTATTGGAAGGACAGGCCATAATTCCTTCTTCCCATGATTTTGGACATCCTCCGCCACAGACCGGAAACATTTTGCAGGTGTAGCATGGGTATCCCTTTTGATCAGTATGTACAATATCATTCCAGTTTTGCAGATGTAAGGAATTAAACTTCTGATCAATTTCAATATCTTTTATGTTACCAATTTTATAGGGTGTATTTTCGTAGACAGGAACATAGGAGACTTCCGTACAATTATACATATTGCCGTAGGCATCTATTAATTCGGCATCTAAACTTGTAATCATACACAATTCATGATTTCTAACGGGAAGAATAGATGGTGAAAAGCCGTATTTATATTGTTCCAGAATCCATTCTATTTCTTTCTCTGCGAAGGTTTCCTTCTCTAATGAGACCAAATGGGCTTCGTTCCCCCATGAATGAATAGGCGCCACATAGAAAAATGAAATTTTATCCTGAAAGCCATGTTCATGCATCAATTGTAACAATGGTACTACAGCCTGATAATTAGTACTATCCACATTGCAGCGGATAGAAATATTAGCGCCCAGATCTTTATAATTTTCGATACTGAAAATATCCACGAGATTTTTAAAAATAAGATCAAAAGAATTTTCCCCTGATTTTACAAACCTTCTTTTATCATGAAATTCAGCAGTTCCATCCAGAGTCACCTCTATGGTCTTTACGGCATGTTCATTGACCAGCTCCAGAAATATATTTTTTTTCAATGCTAATCCATTGGTCGTTATTTTAGCACTATAACCAATTCCTAAATCTGAGGTTAATTCTTTCAACTTTCCCGTTACTTTTCTTAGAGTTTGCAGACTCATCAGAGGCTCTCCGCCAAACCAGCCAATAAACAAACCTTTATATTCTTTTAAAGAAAGCTTATATTTTAATCGTTCAATTAATTTTTCATAATCCTTAGCCTGCAAGTCATTTTTGGTATGCTGTTGCCCACAGTAATCACAGCCCAACTGGCAGTTGGAAGAAGGTTGTATAACCTGATAAAGCACATCGTTTGCTTCAATCATCATTTTATTTTCTTCAACAATTTCCGTAAGCTCATCTTCGAAAAGAGGAACTAAAATCACAGCAGTAATCAGCTGATTTTTTATATCAGCATTAATTTTTTCAAAGTGTCCGTTCATCAAAGAATGATAATTTTCTTTCTGTAAAAGAAGAACTTTACAGCTTCTTGTCGAAAAGACAACGTATTTGTCTTCCGAAACCTGAGTAGAAACAGTATAATGGGATAATTTATAGTTCATGGGGTTCACTTTTAAAATTAAAGGAAAAGTGTTCATAGTTTAGAGACATTAAACACAATCGGTCTGTTTGAATTTTTTTTAGCTTCAGGTTCTATTGCTTAGCCAGGCATCCGGAGTTGCATGCCAGATTAAGAGGTGCAGTTCCACCTTTTATTGAAGATAATTCTCCTTCTTTCAATGTTGTCACGTCTCCTGAAATTTTAGTCAGCAGGTTTTGTAATTTTGAATTTTTCATTTTAATTAATTTTAGTAATTAGATGGTAGAATCATGGTTTTTGAAGTGTATAATTCTTTCGACTTTTTTCACACTTTCCTTGCAAGGGATATTATAAAATGTTTCACCTGTATAGTACTCTACAAATTACTCCATCTGATAAATTCATTGATTTAAAAACGATTTTCGTCAGCAGCGAAACCGTTTTATTTTTTCGGGGGAATATTCTTTGGATCTTCTACAACAGGATTTAAAACTTCCGCGGAAGTCTGTTGTGTATTTTCAGTTGCTTCAGAATCATTTACTTTCCCTTCGTATATTTTTTCAGAATTTTGCATAGAAGGGCTGGTTACATCCGGTTCACGCTCATCCGTACAAGAGTTCATGATAACCAAAGCTAAAGCAAGCATAAAATAAAATTTAGCTTTTTCCATAAAAATTAGTTTTGTTTTCTGTTTTGAAATGTATACACGTAAAATGAAATTCACAAAATCTGAGAGCAATCTCAATACTATCCCGAAAAAAAAAAATCATATATCCAGTAATAAGAACTCTATTTTAATAAAAAATAACAATAAAACCATAAATAACAATTCATAACATATTGTTTTTGAGTAATTTAAATTTTTATCACCATTAATGGAAAAAATTATTTATTTTTATCCTGCTATACAATTAAAAATGAATAACCTGAAGTATATTTTTCTTACTATATTTATTTTTGGAGGATTTTATACATTACAATCTTCGCAAAAAATGCAAAAGCCAATCGGTAGCCTGAGTTATTCTGATTTAGAACTGGCTATAAAAAATCTGGAAAATAAACCGGATGAACAATGGAAATATATTCATCATTTTATACAAAAGGCGAAGAAAGAAAATAACTTTGAAAAAACAAGAAGAGGCTATGTTCTCGCTACCTTCAGTACCAGAGGAAATGAACAGATTACTTATGGGGACAGTATCGTTATTATTGCCAAAAAGATAAATGACAACAATATTATTGGTGATAGTTATTTGTCTCTCGGAATGTCCTATGCTAATAATGAAAATTACCCGAAGGCCCTGGATGCATTTATTAAAGGATATGATTATATAAAAAAAAACAAAAACCCCTATTTAATTCATAATGCTGAATATCAAATTGCCCAGACAAAATCCTATCTGGGACTTTATCGGGAAGCCCATGTATTGTTAACAAATTGTGTTTCGTTCTTCAGAAAACATCATGAAAAAATCGAAGATACCCATTATGCTTATTATTACCTTTATTCTTTAATATCCTTAATAGAAACAAACAGCCACCTTTCAAATTTCCGTATCAATAAAGATCTTATTCAGGAAGGAATTGAATTTGTAAAAAACAATCCGGACTTTAAAGAATATTATGCTTATTTTATCTCTTCTGAGGGTACCGATCTTTATTATCAGAAAAAATACAGCGCATCAGTTTTTAAACTTCAGGAGGCTATTCGATTATATAGTGACACATGGAAACATCTTACGGATAAATTTTACATAGGGATGTCCCTTTGGAAAATGGAAAAAAAAGAAGAAGCACTCCCTTATTTCCTGCTGCTTGATCATGAGTATAATGAAACTCAAAAATTAGATCCAAAGTTTCGGCCAGCTTTTGAAATGCTCATCCGCTATTATTCGGAAAGAAATGATTCTCATAAACAGCTGGAATATATAGACAAACTTATCACACTGGATAAGGCATATGAAAAAGATTATAAATATCTGAATTCTACTTTAAACAAAGAATATGATACCAAAAAGTTATATGAGGAAAAGGAAATCCTGAAAGATAAAATTATGTGGGAAAGATTTATATATTTTAGTCTGATTGGTCTATTTCTCACACTTATGTTAGTTTTACTATTTTTACGTAGAAAATATTTCATCAAAAAACAGTACTTGCCATTATATAATAAAGATTTCACTGAAAATCAAAATGAAAAACCCATTTTCAGAAATGAGATAACAGAAAGTGCAAATGACGACTCCATCATTAATGATCACCTGGGAATCAACCCATTAATCGTTGAAAATGTTCTTAAGATATTGTCTGATTTTGAAAAAGAAAAACAGTTTCTTAAAAAAAATATTTCACTTGCCGCAATGGCGAAACTATGTGGAACCAATACAGTCTATTTATCTAAGATTATTAATTTTTATAAGAAAAAAAGCTTCAATGAATACCTTAATGAACTAAGGTTGGATCATATTGTATCTCAGTGGAAAAACAAACCCAAGACAAGATATATCAGCATTCAGAAAACTGCAGAAAATGCAGGATATAATACGACTCAGACGTTTACAAAAAATTTCCAGGAGAAGTACCATATCCCCCCTACTTACTTCCTTAATCGTCTCAATAACGAAGGCTAGCTTTACCCATTCCGGATGATTCTACCTCAGCTATTCAGCCAGCTCAGACATTCGGAAATCTGTATTTTGCTGATAAAAACCTCTGCATTCACTTCAGGTTCAGGAGAAAGCTTAAGTTCTACTTTCTGGCTAGAATGCTTGATAATTTCAGTGACAGATTCCTTATTGACGATAAACTTACGGTTTATTTTAAAGAAAATCTGTGGATTCAATTTTTGAATAATATCTTTAATGGTATCATCATAAATATAGGTCTGGTGATCCTTGGTCGCCAGAAACAGATATTTTCCCGATGCAAAAAAATAGGCTGTATTGTGTTCATCTATAGACTTCAACTTATTCCCTTCTCTCACCATAAAACGTTTCATCATTTCCTGATCATTAGCCTGATGCAATGTAGACATCGACTTCAGCACGGGTTCAGGGTCAAAATTATTACGGATTGAAATGAATTTTTGCAAGGCTTTATGCAAATCGGTTTCCTCAAAAGGTTTCAGAAGGTAATCTATGGTAAAATGTTTGAACACCCTCATTGCATACTCATCAAATGCCGTAATGAAAATAACAGGCGTAAACAACTCTACATGCTCAAAGATCTCCAGACTCATTCCATCACCCAAATGGATATCCATAAAGATAAGATCAGCAGCATTATTTTCAAAAAATTCAATTGCCTGTTTTTTTGAACGAAGAATAACGATTTCGGTGACAGGAATAATGTTCTGATTATCCAAAAGATTTTTCAGATAATTAACAGCCAGCAATTCGTCTTCTATAATGGCAATTCTCATAACCCTGCAAAAGTACAAAAAAACCGCTAGAACGATTAAGTTCAAGCGGTTTCAGGGGTTGTTAATATGAAATGTTATAAATTAGGATTATTCTTCTTTGCACTCATTGGATATTCTATGATATATCTCGGGTCATTTTGCTGAAGAATATACTCTTTGCCTAATACGGTATGTATAATTTTTTTCTGGTCAGCTCTTCTCAAATCAAACCATCTGTGGCCTTCCATTGCAAATTCTCTGAATCTCTCATCTAATATAAAATTCATGAAATCGGTGGTATTCATTCCATTGATCTGATTCTGAACAGCAGTATAGCCATCTGCTGTATATCTGTTTTTTAAAACCGGAAGCAATGCTTCTTTAGCTTCAGCCAGTCTGTTTAACTTTAATAATGATTCAGATTTTATAAAATATAATTCAGCGGTTCTGAAAGACACCCTGAAGTCATTGCTTCCACCTTTGATCGCTTTATACCGGTTCTTACTTTTTTCAAAATAGATTCCAAATCTTTTATCGGTGATGGTATTATACTTTGAAATCAATTCCGGAGAAGCAAAAATCACATTTTGTATATTGGTATTCAACGGATTGTCTAGTGCCAGAATAGATTCTACCGATGCATAATGATTGGGTGCTGTATTACTTGTATTTAAATTACTTAGTTCCCCTTTTACTGTCAATAATTCTTGTGAATCATGGAGTGCTTTGTTCCAATCACCCTGATAAAGCGCAACTCTTGCACTGAACGCCTTCAGTGCATTTTTTGAAAACTTATAGTTAGCACCGGCAGCCTGTTGCTGTTCCGTCATCAATCCCTGAGCCTTTTCTATATCCGCATGAATCTGATTGTATACCTCCTGTACGCTAGACGGTTTCAACACCGCTTCCATATCCGTTTCCAAAGTAATCGGAACTCCTCTGTCTGAAGAAGCAGCAGCACTACTATACGGTTTTGCATATAAATTAATCAGATCAAAATAGGAATAAGCACGCAGGGCATAAGCTTCTGCTAAAATCTGATTCTTTTCAGGAGAATCTTTCATCGTTTTACTTCCTTCATTGATTGCCTGATTCAAATAAAAGATTACGGTATAAAAATCAGCCCACTGAAATTCTTTTGTTTCAGCATCATAATTGCTGTCCTTCCACATGGCAAGTTCACGATAGTAAGGAAAGTCACTGGTATCTTCATCTATCACTATTTCATCTGTACGAAGTGCAGTAAAAGATTTATGAATCGGATATTTGGCGTATGCAGATGTAAGTACTTTCCGGTAATCTTCAACCGTAACCGGAATCACTTTTCCTTCAGGCTGGATATCCAGAAAACGGTCACAACCTATGCTGCTAAAGCTTATTACAGCCAGTGCAATGAATGTAGTTATTTTTCTCATTTTTCTCAAGTTTTAAAAAGAAACATTAAAGCCGATTGTAACCGATTTGGCAATTGGCTGTGCATAAATATTACCATACGTTTCAGGATCAAAATATCCTTTGTATCCGTTACTGAATACAAAAAGGTTACGCCCTTCAACACTCAGTCTCAGACTGCTGATTCCCATAGGAGCGGTAAATTCTTTAGGAAGTGTATATCCTAAACGGATACTGCTGATCCTCAAATAACTGATTTCTTTTGCCCAGATATCAAGAAGCCCATAGGCATTATTCGGACTGTCTGTAAGCCACTTGTTTCCCATCCATCCGGGATTGTTTTCCATATTAGGGCTGGTGATCGCCGGAAGCGAAATTCCCGCTTCATAGATATCCCTTGTATAATTTCTACCTCTGTCCAGATCCATTCCTCTGTAAGAAGGAGACCTCATCACAGTCTGCTTAAAGCTGAAAGCTGCTGAAACAGTTAAATCAAAATTATGTATTTTAAAGCTGTTGATAATACCTCCTGTAAATTTAGGATCCCTGTCACCAACATAGGTAAAAAGACCTCTCATCTCTTCTGCCGTAAGCTTTGTACCTACCAGCTGCCCTGGAAGGAACTCCTCATACACATCATACAGTTTAAAGAAATCTTCAATCTTCACCTTTTCATTCCCTTTCCAGAACATTGGATTTCCGTTTTCATCCATTCCTGCAGTTTTCAAAGCAAATACAGCATTTACAGGAAGTCCTTCTCTTGAAGGAAGCATTGAATTCTGACGAGGCTGCTCCGTAATTACATTACTCTTATTATGAGCAAAGTTAATTGTGGTAGACCATTTGAAGTTTTCTTTTTCAATATTTCTGGTTGATATGGCAACTTCAAATCCTTTGTTTGTCAAACTTCCCCAGTTCATCATCGTATAATTGAATCCTGTTTCAAGAGGAGTTTCTCTCATACTGATCATATCTGTACCTTTTCTGTTGTACACATCAGCGGTAAGGCTGATGCGGTTTTTAAACAATCCCATATCAATTCCGAAATTCACATTGGTTGTTTTTTCCCAGCGAAGCTTATCGTTCGGAGAAGTCAGTACATTGATAATTTCATGTTTTTGCCCTGGAAGAATGGTAGCTTCACCATACTCACCGATGAAAAAAGGTGATGTATTACGGTCAATATTTCCTTGTAAACCATAGGAAGCTCTTAATCTAAGATTGGAAATAAGAGGTATATTCTTCATAAAGTTTTCCTTAGAAACCAGCCAGGATCCTGAAACAGCCCAGATTGGAAGGTACCTGTACTTTTTATTCACTCCAAACAGATTGGTACCATCATATCTCACACTTCCGAAAAACGTATACTTCTGATCGAAGGTATAAGAAGCTGTAGCAAACATAGAAGCATAGGCATTCTCTACAGTTGGCATCTCACGATACGTTTCGTATTTTTTATCTCCGGCAAAATCAGAGTTTGGAAATATAATCGGGGTTCCTGTTTTCGTAAGGCTATTAAAACCAAAAGCTCTGGTTACCGTAGTATTATCTTCTGTTTTACGAATTTCAGTTCCGGCCATCAAATCAATCTCATGTACCGAATTAATTCTTGTACTATACAACGCTTGTAATTTCCAGTTGTATTGAAAGAAATCGTTATTCCAATTTTGCTTTATTCCACCTACTGGTAAGAAGTAATTGGCCACTCCATTTTTAAAATAACGGGTTCCTTCTCTCATCTTTCTCGTAAAATAGGTGTTTTCAGCCGCAAACTTCTCGGTTTTATTAGTATCGTACTGAATACCTAACTGTGAGGTAAATCTAAGGCTCTTCGATGCTTTATACTCTAAATCAAGGATCCCTTTTAATGAATAATTTTTTAGGGTATAGCTTGTATTCGAGCGCTCTTCCAAAAAGTTGAAAGGAACATAAGCATCTCTGGTCCCATCAATGTCCGGATCGTATTTGTAGCTTCCGTCAGCATTGAATGGAGTCAGATAAGGATTAGCATTTCTTGAATAATTAATAGGATTGGCAGCTGCATCCGCATCCGTCATGAAAGACTCTTTTTCACTCTGAGTACCGAAAATAGAGATTCCTGCATTAAATTTATCGCTTATTTTATAATTATTCTTTAAAGTCAGGTTATATCGTTTGAAACCTGTGCCTATAGTTGTTCCTTCTTCATCAAAATACCCCAGTGAAAAATAATAATCTGAACGATCACTCCCTCCTGAAAGACTTAATCCGTATTGTTTATTGATGGCATTTCTGTATAACAGCTTTCCCCAGTCGGTATTATTGCTTCTTAAACCATCAATCTGTTGGCGGGTAATTGAATTCAGCGCATCTAAACCTCCTGCTCTGAAAGCATCAAGTTGATTGTTTTTGTTTAAGATTCTCATTACTTCTCCTTTGTCAGCACGATAGGTTAAATCAGCCCGCTTTGCAAGCATCAGCTCAAGATCTACTTTTTCGTTAGAATTCAAAAGATTAAGCTTATCAAAATCAGGACGGGAAGTAATGAAAGTATCTGCTGAAAAATTCAGTCTCATACTCCCTTTTTTACCTTTTTTTGTGGTAATAGAAATTACCCCGTTAGCCGCTCTGGCCCCATAAATAGCTGTTGCTGCTGCATCTTTCAGGATGGTAATATCTTCAATATCATTGGGGTTTAATCCTGCTATTGAAAAATTCTGCAGCTGATCAATATTATCTTTATCACTAAAATTAGGAACGTCATTTCCCTCTAAAGGTAAACCATCCACTACCCATAAAGGATCCTGAGGCCCGGATAGAGAAGCTGTACCACGGATTCGGATTTTCGCAGGACCTCCCGGCGCTCCTGTTTCAGGAGTCACCACTACCCCGGCAATCTGCCCTGATAGCATCTGATCAACACTGGCAACACCGGCCTGGTTAATGGCATCCATTTTAACGGTGGAAACCGCAGAAGTCTGCTTACGTTTTTCGATTTTCTGATATCCCGTAATGATCACTTCCTGAATCTTATTCTTATCAGAAACCTCAGGAGTAAGTCTTATCGTATAATTAGTTTTCCCTTCAATGAGCTGAATAACTCTGGATTCGTATCCCGGAAAACTTACCGTTACTGATTTTGTGTCTGCAGGAATTTCCAGTATAAATTTCCCATCCTTATCGGTTACAGTACCTACGGATACACTTTCAATAATTCCTTCCAGTTCTGTTTTGGCAGAAACGGACTGTGTTTCAATTTTCACAGATGCACCGGTAATTATAGTAGAATTATTTCCGTCTTCTATTTTTCCGGTAATAGTTTTCTTTTCCTGAGCAAGGGCAACCTGAGCTGCCAAAAGAGGTAAAAGTATTAGAGATTTTTTCATAGCCGATTATTTATTTAAAGCCTCTTCAATTCGAATAATTAAGTCTGTGTAATGAGCTCTTGAAGAATCATCACCTTTGTATCTGCGTGCAGTCAGAAGGTTCAACACCTTCTGTAGCTCTGCTCTTTTATAAGTGGTTACTTCAGATACTCTTTTCATGGATGAATAATTGATATTTCTCAGGCTGTGATCTTCTTCATGGAAATTACAGATGGTTGGGATATTTAATGTCTGATCAACCTTTAATCCTTTTACTGCTGTTTTTTCAAATAATTTATTTACTGAAACAATCAGGGCATCCACATAGTTTTTCTGAGTCATTTTTTCCAGAATGGTCAGATTTCCTTTTTTATTGAAAACGGCTCCTCTCACCTGATCAAATAAATTTTCAACCGTATAGATTTCTTCTTTCGAACCTGAAACCTCGTGTTTTAATTCATTTTCCAAAATTCTGAGTAACCGATCATCCACAAACAAAGAATAGATGTTAGCATATTGCATTCCTCTCGCCAGGGTATAAGGAGTCTGTTCAAATGGCCCCATCGGAGAATTTTTAACGGGATAAGTCTTTTCTGTTATTGGATTAAAAAACAGCCATTCCGGAAGATTGATTACATTTTTAATAAGGTAATCAACCGCTCTTTTCTGCGTTTCTGCCGATACTGGCTCGTACGCTTTTTTCTTATTACCAAAAACAGTATTATTAAGATAAATTCCTCCTACATTTGCCATCACATGACCTGTATACAAATCCCACTGTCCGATAACTCCAAAATATAATTTACCTGCATCTGTATAATCTTTTCCGTCTTCATAGCTCCATTTTAAAAGATTATTGACCACGATTTTCAGGTTTTTCAATCCATATTCACTGGCTTTCATGGCATCATCCCCCAGATCTTCAGATTGTGAGCGAGGATCAATGGTTTCCAAATAACTTTGTTGTTCCCCATAAAAATACAGAGGATCATCCTGATGTTTTTCTATGGCACTTCGAAGAGCTTTTTTTTCCGTAAATTCATCGGGATACCAACGATAACCCCATTCAATCGCATATTTATCATAAATCCCTATTTTTGGAGTGATCGCCGTAACCCCATCTTCAGGTTGTGCTACATAGTTATAGCGGGCATAATCCATGATAGAGGGTGCCGTACCCCCCATTTTATCTGTAAATTCTTTCGAACGAAGTGATTCTACCGGGAATGCAAAAGAAGATCCCATATTATGCTTTAATCCGAAAGTATGTCCTACTTCATGAGAGGACACAAAACGAATAGCTTCGCCCATATACTCGTCACTGAATTTATTTCCTCTCGCCTTCGGGTCAATAGGTCCTATCTGGATTCTCATCCATTCCTGAAGTGACGTCATTACGTTGTGCCACCAGATGATATCTGACTCAATAATTTCACCACTTCTAGGATCCACTACTGACGGTCCCATCGCGTTCGACTTAGGAGAGGCAGCATAAGTGATCACAGAATATCTCACATCATCAATATCAAAATCTTCATCTTTCTCATCCGGCATTTTTGCAATCACTGCATTTTTAAAACCAGCCTGTTCAAATGCAGCCTGCCAGTCATACACTCCGGCAATAATTTTTTCACGCCATTGTTTCGGGGTAGCAGGGTCTATATAATAAACAATTTGTTTTTTGGGCTCTACCAGCTCTCCTCTCAGATATTTTTCTTTGTCTTCGTCTTTAGGTTCAAGGTTCCATCTGGTAATGAAGAATTTCTCATCCATTTTCTGCTGACGGTCATTGAACGCCCAGTGCTTTTCACTGAAGAACCCTACCCTCGAATCTAAAATTCTTGGTTTCATAGGCGTTTTTGAAAGCAATACCAAATTTGTGGTTACCCCTAATGTTACCGGCAAATCTACTCCTCCTTCATTGACAGAAGTAGTCAGTTGAGATTTTACCACAAGGTTTTGAGGAAATGTCTTTACTCCTTCGATGTAGGAAAGACTTGATTTTACAGATCCTCCGAGTCCCACATTTGCCAATACATCATTAAAGCTTTTCTGATTACCGTCAAAGACTTTGTTTACTTTAATCGCTACCGATGTAGAGTCATTATTTTGAGCCTCAATATCAAAAACTTCAATCACAGATTCTGAAAAGTTGTCTTTTACAGATTTTGTAATCGCGTCATTCTTAGGGGAAGACACCTTCACGTCAGAAGTTTTCACCCAGACCTTTTTGGCCACGTTATCACGGTGAAAAGAGATGATTTTATTTTCATAATTCATTCCCTTATTCAAACCGGCTTCGTTTACCTGCATTGGTACCTGAGACAGTTTATTAACAACCAAAAACTGGCGTCCCATCAGGCTGTCAGGAATTTCAAAATAAACATCAGTTTTTACCTGGATCGTATTAAAAAGTCCTTTTTTATAAGTTCCTTTTTTGATCAGGTCATCAATTTTTTTGGTCTTCTTTGATGATGAAGTTTCTGTTTTATCAATTTTGTCTTTGTTGACTTTTACTGTATCTTTTTTCTGTGCTATTGCCATCGGTGAGGCCATTGCAAGTCCTAAGTACAGTGCTAGTCTGTAATTCTTCATTAAAATAGTCCGATTCATTCCAAATAGTAAATATCTTAGTTTCAGCTGGCAAAGCTATAGGTACAGGAAATAATATGGGTATTATTAGGGAGTGAGAGGTTAGTTTTTGGGAGTGAGTGGCTTTTTTTAATTTCATTCCAATAAAGGTAAAAAGCATATAAAATATTCACCATCTACAGAAATATTAAGAGAATTAATTTTAAAATACTCATAAATTTGATTCAAATAATCAATCCCGAATTTTTCACCTTGAACAGACTCCGTTTTGGGCTGCCATGTGTTTTTTACAATAATCCCATGATCCTCTACTATAATAATAATTTCTAATGGCTGATCTATAGTGGCAATATTATGTTTTACAGCATTTTCTATGACAATCTGAAGAGACAAATAAGGCATTCTTCTTTTCAGGCTTTTCTCATTATTGATGATCATGTTAAAAGTCATTTCTTCGTCAAATCTACTTTTAAGAAGCTCCATATACTGCTGTATAAATTGAATTTCCTGAGAAACCGGAACAATATTTTCTTTCGGAGGAACAATAAGATACCTATAGATCTTGGAAAGATTCATTGTAAATTTCTGAGCATTCTCTTTATGAATACCAATCAACATATAAAGTGAATTGAGTGAATTGAAAAGAAAATGGGGATTGATATTATTTTTAAGTTGTTGAAGCTGATTAATCACTTCTGCTTTGTGCATCTTCTCATTTTCTATCAACAGTAAATTTTTCTCAGACTGTATCTTTTCTTTTTCTTTATGGGCGATATTGGCAAACCTTTGAAATAAAATAAAAACGGCAACAATAAGAAACAGTGCAGCAAGAAAAATGTAGGTAGTATATGTTTTTACTTTATATACATTCTCATCGATAATAAAATTGACATGATTCACCACGGTGTACCCATCAAAATTATCGGTCTTTAATGGTTTTATAAATCGGGTTACTTCGACTCCAAGATATTCAGAAGTTGCAATTCCCTCTGTATATCCGGATTTTGTTGTACTGCATAAAGTATCTTGTGGCTTGATATCCGTAAAGTCAAAAACATTCTTACCTAAATATTTTTTCTCGGGATGAGTAATACAAACGCCTTCTTTGGTAAAAACATAGGCATAGGTATTGGAACTTTTATCCACATTGGTAAAATACTGATGCAGATCGTCAAGACTCACTGTAGATCCGTAAAACAGCATATTTTTGTCGGGAAGTATGAGAGAATCATAGCTCATCCAATATAAACTGTCTTTACGGGTTATCAAAAGATCTTTAAAATGTCCGGGGCCGTTATTTTTTAAAGTAATAGTCTTTTCCTGGTGCCTGTTCTCTTTAAAAATGTAAGATAAAGAACTATTACTCTCGGATGTACCGGAAGTACTATTATAGTAGTAATACCAGCTATACGCTAAAAGATTACGTTTTTTGTTTAAGTCATTTAAAACAGAAGAGTAATCCTTATAGTTTTTCAACCCGTCTTTCTGGATCAATGCACGAAGTAAATATTGATAATCTTCAATATTTCTAAATTCATTTTCTACCGATTCATACTTGCGAACAAAAGTTTTTCTGGCAAAATCTTCAGTATTTTTCCTACTGTCCCGGGTGATTAAAAAGCTTAAAACAGCAAATGCCGCAACTGCAATTAAACAGGCGGACAAGGCGGCGATATAAACAGATTTTTGTGATAAGGCTTGTTTAAAAGTAATAGCCAAATTGTATGGAGTGTTATTTTCCTTCAAAAGAAATCAGCAACATTTCCTTAAATGTTACTTTTTTGATCTAGTTCTTTAAGAGGTAATTGATTAGGGCGCAAAAATACAACAAATATTTCAGGACCAAAAAGTGAATTATTTATATCCGGAACAACCAGTAAAAAGGCGATTTCTCAGATAAAAAAACAACAAACCCTAAAAAATAGGGTAAAAAAAACATTTGAACAGGTAAGTTTTGACATCTCTATCCAAGTTTTTTGCTTACTTACATGTAATATTTTATCAGTTAAAACGGTCTACTTATTATATAGCTCTCTTTTAAACATCAAATAATATGGAATGTAGGGTCTTTTATTTTATTTTCTGTTTGTTAATCAATATTGGAATTTCCGGGCAAAGGTTTTCAAAAAAAACAGTGGAACAGGATTTCGATTTCCTATATCATTCATTGCAGGATACACACTATAATCTTTATGCGTATCAAGATAAGCAAGCATATGACCGCTTATTTTATTCTCTAAAATCCGGAATCAAAGATTCTATGAGCTTTATTGAAACCGTCTCCTTATATCAGAATCTGACAAGCTTTTCAAATACAGGACATTGCGAAATAGATTTTCCTGCCGGCTCCTATATTCAATATGCCCAAGAGGGAGGAACGCTTTTTCCACTTGAGTTGGCTTTTGAGAATAACAGAACGTTCATCCGAAAAAATTTTTCATCCAATAATAAAGCAGCTATTGGAGATCAGCTATTGAGTATTGACAAAGTTCCTGTAAGGGATCTCATAAAAAAAGTCTATCCCTTGATTTCTGCTGAAAGGTCTTATTTTAAAAATGCAAAAATAGAATTCTGGTCTTTCCCCAGACTTTGGTTCCAGCACTATGGAAAGAAAAATTTTTGGGATCTGGAAATAAAAAACAATAAAAATCAGATATTTATTACCAGACTAAACTCAATTTCCGTAATGGAATATGAAGAAAAAAGAAATGGAGAGATTCTCAATCCCCAAAAGATTCTGAAATTCTATGGGAAAACAGCTTACCTCAAACCCGGATTTTTAAGCAGTGCTGATCCTGATGGTCTCTATCTCTTCAAAAAATACATTGATAGTACATTTGATAAAATCAGAAATAACCAAACCCGTAACCTTATTATTGATTTGAGAAATAATCCTGGCGGAGATAATGATTACAGCGATTATCTCATTTCATATTTTGCATCAAAACCTTTTAAATGGTATTCCCGATTTTCAATAAAAACGAGTGCTATTTTGAAGGATTATACAAAAAAAAGCAATGATACACTCAGTTCTTTCGCTCAAACTATTCTTAAAGGAAAAGATGGGGATATTATTCCAGTTGATCTGCCTGCACAGCAGCCTATGGAGCAATCTAAAAGATTTAAGGGAAAAATCTACATACTGATAAACCGTCAAACATATTCTATGGCAGCAGTAAGCGCCGCATTGATTCAGGATTATAAGTTTGGAACCATCGTCGGGGAAGAAACAGGAGATACTCCCACCCTTTACGCTTCCCAGTTTTCATTTCAACTTCCGGAAACAAAAATTAACGTTAAAGTTCCTAAAGGTTATATCATACGACCAGACGGTGATGAACATCTGAAAGGAGTTGTACCCGATATTGCTATCACTGATCATTTATTGGATGATCATGACGAAATAGTGGAAGGTCTATTATTACGATTAAACAGTGTCAAAAAAAACCACCTCTAAAGAGGTAGTTTTTACATTAATTTTCTCGTTTTTAGATTTTTTTTATTGAAAAAGTCTATTCATAAGGAAGTCTTTATATTCATCATTCAGAGGAGAATCAAAAAGATCAAAAACATGCAGTGCTCCGGGAATTACCCATAACTCGGTCTTTACACCCGCCTGATACAAAAGTTGGGAAAATTCTATATCTTCATCTCTTAAAGGATCCAGTTCACAGGCAACAATTGTTGTTTGCGGTATTTTCGAAAAATTGTCATAAAAAGTTAAATCTGAGTACCTGATACTTTTGTTCTTGTTTTCTTCCCCTAAAAAATGAAGCCAGGCAGTCTGAGCATATTTTTTATTCCATAATGGTATGTCTGTAAATTCTTCCATGGATGCTGTATTCAATTTATTATGAATAACGGGATACAATAAGAATTGATGTTGAATATGATGAATCCCCTGATCTGCAGCCATCTGAGTAACTGCTGCAGCAAGATGCCCTCATGCGCTTGCTCCAAATACAGTAAAAGAAACAGGGTTAATACCTAACTGAGCCTCACCGTACGCAATAGCCCATTGCAAAGCATCAAAACCATCCAAAATAGGAATAGGAAAACGATATTGGGGAGCCAGCCTATAATCTACGGAAATAATTGTAGCATTCAGCTGATCTGCAATTTCAAACATCTGATCATCGACTTGCTCCGGAAGACCAAAAACATATCCTCCTCCGTGAAAATAGATCAGCACCCGGTCACGGTTGAATCCTTCAGGCTGATAAACATGCAGCCTTATCTCAGTACCATCTACCGAACTGGGTATAAAAATATCTTTTACAGTAATATGCTCAGGCTGCTTTATAAAATTATTTTTTGCAGATTCTTTTCTTTCCTGTTGAATAATTTCAGGGGTATTCAAAAATAAATACGGATCAATATCCAGTGAGTACGGAACTTTATTCATGCTGGCCTGTAAGTGATTATCAATTCTTTGAAAATCCATTGTAAAAATTATTTTAAAAGCCAAATAATAAAGGCTTTATGGTTTATATCTTTAAATCTAAATGATATATCAACAATATCCAAACATACCATTGATTGTATGCAACGAACAAAAATGTAAGTTTTGATATTTTTGCCACCAACATAGCAAAAACTACCATTTATAATTATAGCCAACCTGAACGAGAAAAGGCAGTTGAGGTTTGGTTGTAAAATCCTGTGAAACAATATTTCCCAATTTAAGATACACATCCTGATGTGGAAATGAGTACCCACCCTGTAGCCCATAATAAAAGTTTCCTCCTGTTGCAGGTTCATACCAACCATTCTTGACTTCCGGATATATTTCTTTATAATGTTCAGAGTGCTGAAAATGGCTGACTATAGCTTTATCAAAACCTACCTCTATTCCCGCGAACCATCTTGGCCTGTAATAACCAATAACACCTGCCATATCCAAACCAAAATTGGCAATGGTAACATTTTCATTTTCAAATCTTCTGAAAATTCCCTGAACTCTTGTAGAAAATTGAATATCATGGACTGTTAACCATCGTACATTAGCGCCTGCTTTTATTTTAAAATCATCCAGTAAAGTATTCCCCGAAGGGACAGAAAGTTCGCTACCTATGATGATCGGAAATAATCTGTTATTAATTGTATAACCATAACCCAATCCGAAAACCACACCATATTCAGTGCCTATATTGGCATTCACCCTATGTTTTTCTTTATTATTCAGAGTTGACCAATTTACTGTTTGTGAAGCCAATGAAGAGGTTGTCAGTATTACAATGAATACGGATACTATATAATATTTTCTCATGATTTTTGTGTTTTAAAGACCGTTTATAAAAGTGATGATTTCAGGCTTTGTTTGACTATTCCAGACATTTGTATTCGTAATTATTCCGTCATGGCCCACACCCGAAACTTTTACTTTGGTTACATCCTTATATTTAGAAGATATCTTTTGAGCCCAGGAGTCAGGATAAGCTTTATTTCTTTCGCTATACAAGAATAAAACAGGTGCATGGAAGTACTGAAGCCCTTTGGAAAAATCAAGTTGATATCTGTCACCGCTGTCAAAAAGTGCGTCCATAATAACAGCACCACTCCTCCAGCTTATCCCCGGATCAAAATCACCTTCTCCGGTAATACTATTTTTTGAAGCAAGCATGGTCATTTTATAATCAAGAATTTCATGCTGATCCTCTTTTCCCGAGATAAACTGATCAAGATAGGTAACATCATTAAGGATCTCACTCCATAGTTTGAATGATCTTGATTTTTTCACATAATCCTTAACATCATCCCACACGAGCCCTCCCGGTTCACAAACGATAAGTCCCTTTATATCATTGGGATATTTTCCGGCGTATCCGGAAGCCAGCATCCCTCCCCAGGAATGTCCTAACAGGACAACTTTCTGCTCGGGATTTTTACGATAATGTGCAATTATAGTATGTAATTCGTCATACATCAAATCCGTAACACCAGCTCCCAAAGATAGGTAAGACTGCCCGGAGAAACGTTGGGAAAGCCCCGAACCACGCTGATCATAAAATACAACCCTGAAGCCAAGATCTGCAAGATTTTTACAATTAAGAAGGTAACGATAATCTCCTCCGGGGCCGCCATGAAGTGCTATAATTATTGTCCCGTTTTCAGGACCAAATGCTTCAGCGTGAAGTTGTGCTCCATTAATAGAAATTGAAGGAATGGAAGAATCCTGGTCAACAGTTTTAGGAACCAGGTTTCCCGGCTCGTCAATAGTTCGTCCATCTGTGCAGGAAAATAAGATGGAAAGCATCATAAAAACAGCCATTGCTGTATTTTTTTGTGTAAAAGCAATCATACTTTTTAGGTTTAAAAATTATGATGCAAAGATTCATCATTCCCAAAAGCAATGCGCTCCATCAGGAAAGTTGAAACTCAAAAGCTCAAAAACACAATAGATTGATTATAAATCACATATAGATATTGAAACCTTCTCCCTGAAAGATGAAACCCGAATATCAGTTCTTCTGATACTCACTTGGGGTAACTCCGGTGTATTTTTTAAAGTTTCTGTTGAAAGATGTTTTGGAATTAAAGCCACATTCAAAAGCTATAGAAAGTAAAGTATATTGCTTACTTTCAGGTTGTGAAATTTTTCTTAAAAATTCTTCAATTCTTTTCTCATTAATAAGCTCATAAAAGTTTTTGCCTTCTTTAGAATTGATCACCTGTGAAAGATAATTAGGATGAACTTTTAACATGTCTGCCAATTCATTAAGTGTAAGGTTTGGATTCACAAATGGCTTTTCATCAGTGAGAAGATGAAGCAATCTCATATGAATATCAGCAATACTATTTTCTGTAAGCCCTGATTTTTGATATTTCTTTTCATCAGAAGCAAGTTCTTCTTTTTGAATTTCGATAACGACATCCGTTTTTATCTGATGTGCAACAACGGCAAGCGCCGGTTGATTGAAAACCTGTACCTGTTTTATACCAAAGTAGCCAAGCCATACAATAAATACGGCTACTGCTCCGTAAATTATATTGGTATCAACAAATAATACCAGTCCCCAGATCAGAGCAATCCATATAATAAGGTAGAGCAACCAGTTAAAATTAATCTTTTCCGTGTTGGAAAACTGCTGAACCATATTTTTCCTGAATTGATACAAGGTCCAGAAAGAGAAAATTACATAAACAATTCCTGAAATATAAATCAAATACAGCCGGAGAAGCATTTCGGTTTCAAATCCGCTCCCGTGCTGCTTAAATATTTCTACTCTCCTATCAAAAGGGGCTCCATAAAATGAAACGAACAAAAAGTTACATAGTAAAAAGGGAATAAAGTGCAGAAAATATTTCCATGAAAAAGGTCGGGGTGAAGTTTGCTTTCGGACATAAATATATAAAAACGGTCCGTAAATTACAGGAAGTGTAAAACCAAGAAAAGTCAAGGAAGGGTATTGAGTGTACTGCTTTGTAAGCAGTAAGTAATGTCCGGCTAGATTCAGTCCGATCACAAAAAGCCACATTGCCAGAATATAATCAGCGGTATTTTTGTTTCTTTTTGTAACCAAAAGAAAAGACAGAAAAAAAGCGAGAAAAACACCTGACAAGTAAAGCATCCAGCTATAATTTTTGATTTAAATATTTTTCCCAACAAAAGTAAATATAATTCTGATGTGAAAATTCAATAAATTTTCAATATTACAAGAACAAATTATGAATTATTTAAAGATTTATTTTTTTAACGACACATAATACAATTAATTTAATATGTTTTATTAAAAAACTCTACGATCGCAGTAATAAGCCTTAAGTCTTAAAATTAGTTAATATAGGTATACAAACGGTAGATTCAGCATTTTATATTTCGAAAATTAATTATCTTCGCTCACAAATCTTATTTGAAATGAAGAAGATCATCTCCGGGATATCTATTTTTTGCGCCGTCATTACTTCTGCTCAGGAAGCCATCCAATTTCAGGAACTACCATACAAGGATATTATCGCTAAAGCCAAAAAGGAAAAAAAATTGGTTTTTATCGATGCTTATGCTTCATGGTGTGGTCCATGTAAAATGATGGAACATAATGTATTCAACAAAAAGTCTGTTGGAGATTATTACAACACCAATTTCATCAATGCAAGATTTGACATGGAAAAAGGAGAAGGAAGGGAAATTGCCGCTAAGTTCGGAGTTCGTTCTTACCCTACTTATCTTTTCCTCAATGGTGAAGGAGACCTTGTATCACGAAATACAGGGTATATGGAAGAAAGCCTTTTTGTCGCAATGGCTCAGGACATCAATTCACCCGGCAATAAAAAAGGATCTCTTAAAGATAAATTTGCAAGTGGAGAAAAAGATCCGGAATTCCTGATCAATATTATGAAACTGAATTCTACCACTGATTATGAATTTGCAAAAAGAGCTTCTGAAAGATATTTTGAGAATAAAAAGAAAACCGAAGAACTATCAAAAGAGGAAATCGGCTTTTTGTTATATTTCTTAAAATCAACTGAGGATACCAATTATGCCACCTTTATATCCAGAAAGGCAGACATCATTAAATATCTTCCGGAAGAAACCTATAAAGAATTTGATGCACAAATAAAATTATCAAAAATAGTAGAACAAGCTATTGATGATAAGAATAAAAGAATCAATGATGAGTACTTCATGAAAGTTGCTGAACCTTTAGTAGGCAAAGAAGCTGCAACTACAAAACTCAATCAAACAAAACTTAGCTATTATGAAGTAAATGCTAACTTTCCGGAATATGAAAAAGCTGCGTTGGATTATTATAAAAATCCTGATACCTTTGAGCCCAACGAATTATTGAGAGCATCATGGGTATTTGCTGATCATATCAAAAACCCATCATCATTAAAAAAAGCTACAGAATGGGCAGAAAAGTCTGTAATGAGGGGAGAAACTTCCGAAAACACTTACATTCTTGCCAAGCTTTACTTCCTTACCGGAAATAAAGAAATAGCAAAAAACTATGCAGAAATGTCTAAAAATATGGCAGTTCAGGCCAACAAAGACTCAAAATTAGCAGACGAACTACTAAAGCAAATAAAATAACACTTCGAATGAAATATAAATTATTAACAGCCGTATTGGCTTTCTTATCTGTAGGAACGATCAATGCACAGGAACAAGGACAAGATAAAAGTTTATATATAAAAGGTAATGCTTTGTTTATTCCCATCGGAATTTTAAATGCAGGAATCGAAAAACAAATCAGCCCTAAATATACAATACAGGGAGATGTTTTTATTTCGCCATGGAAGTCTTTTGCAGGGCACAAACTTCAGTTTTATTCTGCTTCTGTTGAAGGAAGATATTACTTTAAAGAAGCTTTCAAACATTGGTATGTTGGAGCTAATCTTGCTCTCGCAGCCTTTAACGCTCAAAAATGGAATTATTGGAATGATGATATTTATGTAAATGATAATGGAGAAAGCTTTGTGACATCTAATATTTATCAGAAAGGATTTTCTGTAATGCTTGGTATTACCGGGGGTTACCAATTCCAGCTTTCAGACCGTTGGAATCTTGATGTATATGCAACTGTGGGCACAGCACAAAGCTTTTACAAGGGGTATGACCAAACAACAGGACAACGTTATGATAAACCTGAAGGTCTGAACAGAAGTGGGGAAATTATTCCTTACAGAGGAGGTATAATGATTTCTTACAAACTAAAATAGTCCAATGAAACCTTTCGGAAAAAATCATATTATCATTTCTGTCATCACTTTTGTAATCCTTTTTTTAATGAATTATCTAGGAAATGATCTGCCAGATAAATTACAAAGAGCCTTACTGACTGCTTTCGCAGGAGTTGTTGGTTTAACTATAGGACTTTTCATCTTAAACAAGGGGAAAAATGATAAAAATCCACCCCAGAATTTTGATTAATTAGTTCTCATAGACTACATATTTGGTTCTGATCTTTTCAAAACGATCAAGATCTGTTTTCCATGAAGCTTTAATCTCCGGAATTGATTTCCCTGCAATAATTTGTTTTCTGAATTCATCAGTTCCGGAAAGCGTATCAAACCACAGGTTTTTCAGAAAGAAATCCTGTTGTGAGTTTTTATAATTTTTATATGCTTTGATTATCCATTCGAGATTAAGCTCTCTCAAATCTTTAGGATAATTTGAAAGATTTTCACCATAGCACAATTTTCCATTAAGGAAAGGATCTTTTGCACCATAACTTGGTTTAGGAGTAAACTGGTAAGGTAGATTCTCTGTCCATGGAGAGCCATAGATCTGAAACGGAAGCTCTGTTCCTCTTCCTACAGAAACCTGGGTTCCTTCAAAAAAACACAGACTTGGATATAGATTAATAGCTTTATCATTCGGTAAATTTGGAGAAGGTTTATCTAAAATCGGATAGCGTAGTTTCTTATGGTAGTTCTTCATTGGAATAAGAGTATATTTAGCCTGAACACCATTTTTAAGCCACTTTTCACCATTGACCATTTTTCCATATTCACCAATAGTCAGCCCATATACTACAGGTACTTCATGCATTCCCACAAAACTTGCCCATTTCTTTTTTAAAACAGGTCCGTCAGTATATCCGTCATGTGGATTGGGACGATCCAGAACCATCACCTCAACATTATTTTCAGCACCAGCTTCCATCAGGTAAGTTAAAGTAGAAATATAGGTATAAAATCTTACCCCCACATCCTGAATATCAAAAATCACAATATCAATATCTTTCAATTGTTCAGGTTTTGGTTTTTTATTATTGCCATACAAAGAAACAATCGGGATTCCTGTTTTAATGTCTACTCCGTTTTTCACTTTGGCCCCTGCATCTGCATCTCCTCTGAAACCATGTTCCGGAGCAAAAATAGCTTTGATCTTAATATTATTCTTTACTAAAAAATCGACAAGATGCGTTTTGTCACCCATGAGTCCTGTTTGATTCGTGACAACTCCCACGGTTTTATTCTTTAGTAAGGGTAAATACATTTCAGGTTGGTCTGCTCCGGTTTTGAAATCCGGTTGAACTTGAATCTGAGAATAATATTGATTGAATACTCCTAAAAAAATTAGGCAAATAAGAAGTAAATTTTTAATTTTGAAATCTAAATTCATAAGCTTGAAGTTTCCTTTATATTTCTCTAGAAAAATAGCATTTTCCAAAGATAACAAAAATAACCTTTCAAGGGTTATCATCTTCATTGGCAGGCTATCTGTAGCACTAGGACTCATTGTCTCATTAATTACAGTCGCTACCGGTTTTGGCTCCAAAAAAGCAATTAAAGAGAGACTGGCAGATTTCAGCGGACATATTACCGTTAGGTCAACCCGTTCCAATTCTTCGTACAATACTTCTGTATTGGACAATCAGGGACTTAATCTTGCAAAAATAAAAGAACTTAAAGATGTTGAGACGGTTCAAAAATATGTAACTGTTACTGGTATTATGCGTAATGAGCATAATTTTTCAGGAATTATTTTTAAAGGGATAGGAAAAGATTTTGACAGTTTGCGATTTAAAAAATTTCTTATTGCCGGGACTACTCCAAAAGTGACGGAAGTTGGCTTTAACAACAATGTCACTATTTCGCAAAAAATAGCCAATGATCTTCACCTTAAGCTAAATGACAGTATTGTCACAGTATTCTTAAAAGCTGATCAAAAACCCCTATACCGTAAATTTCGAATTATAGGAATTTATAAGACAGACATTAAACTCATTGATGAACAATTTGTTATTGGAGGAATCAACCATGCACGAAAAATTCAGGATATGAAACCTGATGAAATCGGCGGGGTTGATATTTTTCTGAAAAATGTAAATGATATTGACAAAGATTTCCCCGAAATTGAAAAGCTCATCGGTTACAAAAATTATGCAGAAAAAGCAACTGAAAAGTTTCCTCAAATTACAGACTGGATCAGTATTTTTGACACCAATATCGCTTTGATTATTATTATCATGCTTATTGTTGTCGTTATTAATATTATCATGGTTCTTTTAATCCTTATCATAGAAAGAACCAATTCTATTGGTCTTCTTAAAACATTAGGTGCCAGCAACGCTCAAATCAGAGCCACCTTCATCAATTACACCCTGATCATAATGATCCCGGGACTTTTATACGGGAATGGTATAGGATTGGGACTTATTTTGATTCAAAAGTTCTTTGGCGTTATAAAACTCAATCCTGAAAATTATTACGTAAGTACGGTTCCGGTAGACCTTAATCCCGTTGCTATTATTTCAATTTCAGGAGGTATTCTTATCATTTCCGGGCTGGCTTTAATCATCCCAAGTTATCTGATCAGTAAGATTTCTCCTGTGAAAGCAATTAAGTATAACTAATTATAATAATTGATAATGAAGACTAAGCTTTTTATCAATAGTCTGCGATTATATCTACCGCAAAGAAATTTTAAAAGCCCTATCTTTGCACCGCTTATAAAACATTTATGAAATACGCAAAAAATATTCTTGAAACGATAGGGAATACTCCACTTGTAAAACTTAATAAAGTATTAGGTGAAGACTTCCCAGCCTTAGTTTTAGCAAAAGTAGAGACTTTCAATCCCGGAAATTCCGTAAAGGACAGAATGGCTCTTAAAATGATAGAAGATGCCGAAAAAGACGGCAGATTAAAACCCGGAGGGACCATCATTGAAGGGACATCCGGAAATACAGGAATGGGACTGGCACTTGCTGCAATCATCAAGGGGTACAAATGTATCTTTGTGACCAATTCCAAGCAATCAAAAGAAAAGTGTGACATTCTTCGCGCTGTAGGTGCTGAGGTTATTGTCTGCCCTACAGATGTAAAACCAACCGACCCCCGTTCTTATTATTCCGTTTCTAAAAGACTCGCTAAGGAAACAGAAAACGGATGGTATGTGAACCAATATGATAATTTATCCAACAGAGCCGCTCACTATGAGTCTACTGCTCCTGAAATTTGGGAACAAACTGAAGGAAAACTGACTCATTTTGTTGTAGGAGCCGGTACAGGAGGTACCATTACCGGATGTGGAACATTCTTCAAGGAAAAAAATAAAGACATTAAAGTAATCGGAGTGGATACCTATGGTTCTATTCTTAAGGAATTCCATGAAACAGGTGAGCTTCATTACGATCATGCTTACACTTATATCACAGAGGGAATTGGTGAAGATATTATTCCTGAAAACTATGATATGTCTGTGATCGATCATTTTGAAAAAGTAACTGATAAAGATGGAGCAATTTATGCAAGAAAACTGGCTAAAGAAGAAGGTATTTTCTGTGGATATTCAGCAGGAAGTGCGATTGCTTCTTTGATTCAGATGAAAGATCAGTTTACCAAAGATGATGTTATTGTTGTTTTGCTTCATGACCATGGGTCAAGATATGTAGGAAAAATCTACAATGACGAGTGGATGAAAGAAATGGGCTGGCTGGATTAACAGATGTATAAATTTGTCAAAAAATAAAAACAGGAGCAATTTATTATTGCTCCTGTTTTTATTTTTTGATATAATCCTTGAGATTCTTTTTGAGTAAATTGTACTCTTTTTCGCTCATTGACTTCTTAGGAAACATATAACTGTACTTTCCTTCAAGAGAAATAAATTCATTACCCGCTTCCAAATATTCAAAATCTTTCCATTCACTGGTTTCTTTTTCTCCATCAATATTAACCGTAAAAAAATTTTGATCAAATCTGATCTCGTATAATTTACAATTTTCAAGCAGATTCAAATACTGATTTACCTGTTTCTTCCATCTTGAAATCTTATTAACGCTTACAGACAGAAAAATAGCACACAGCAGGAATATAAAGCTCAAAAAGTATAAAACGCCCTGACTATCTTTACTCAAAGTGTCCTTCAAAAGAAATACAATCAGTAAAATAACAGCAGAAGCAATAGTTATAATTGTTTTGCTCTTAGTAGTCGGTGAAAAAAGTAAACTTCCTTGATTTCCGCTAAAATAAATGGCTTCAAAATTCTTCCTGTCAGGTTGTAATGTAATGACCTTTTCCTCATTCATAAATAAGTGGTTTGCTTTAAAAAGCTACAAAACTAAACTAAATATCTTCATATTGATCACTTATTGCAGAAAGTTTATTCATCAACTCTCTGTTTCTACGATTGAGAGCTTCCAGCTTTTTCAGCATATTATGAATAACTTCCAGCCCCGGAAGATTGATTTCAAGATCATAATGCCAGTTGGCAAATTTTTCCAGATCAGGTAAATCTTCATACAACAGATAATGAACTTCATTTTCTGTCTGCACATGAAGCAATCCATACTCTACAAGATCATCAAAAAAAGTAATTTCGATATTATATATTCTTACGAGTTCTTCCCGCGATATTCTTTCACTCATAGCCTAGGAGTTTTTTAATTGTTCAAAAAGTTCTTTTTGTTTCTCCGTAAGGTTGGTTGGTAATTTCACTTCATAGGTTACAAAAAGATCACCATGTTCTCCTTCCTTCTTATAGACAGGAAAACCTTTTCCTTTCAATCTTACTGTTATTCCGGTTTGAGTTTCCGGTTTTACTTTGAGATGTACACTTCCTTCCAAAGTATGTACTTTTACCTCACCACCCAAAACAGCTGTATACAAATCAATAGTAACTTTAGTTTTTAAGTCATCACCGATTCTTTCAAAATCCGGATCTACCGGAATATTGAAGGTAATATACAAGTCTCCGTTAGGACCTCCGTTTATCCCTGGATTTCCGTGTCCTTTCAATTTGATCTGTTGACCGTCATAAACTCCTGCCGGAATTGTAATTCTAACTTTTTTCCCATTAATTTCAAAAGTTTGAGGATGTGTTTTTGCAGCATCTCTTAAGTTCAGATTCAGTTCGGCTTGCACATCCTGTCCTTTGAATTTTCCTGAAGCTCTTCCTCTTGAGCTTTTTCCAAAGCCTCCACCTCCAAACATATTTTGGAAGAAGTCTGAATAATCTTCTCCTTCGCCAAAATCAGCACCGGAGAATCCGCCACCGTAGCTCTGTTGTTGATATTGTTTTTGCTGCTGCTGAGCCTTTTCATACTCCTCACCATGTTTCCAGTTTTCTCCATACTTATCATATTTGGCACGATTTTCAGGATTACTGAGAACTTCATTGGCTTCGTTTAGCTCTTTGAATTTTCGTTCCGATTCTTTATCATCAGGGTTGAGATCAGGATGTAACTTTCTTGCCAATTTTCGATAGGCTTTTTTAATGTCATCCTGTGTTGCGCTTTTATCTACGCCTAAAATTTTATAGTAATCTATATAAGCCATAGAAACGATATTTACTCAAATTTATGAATTTTAGGTCTGAAAATTGTATAACAAAATGTTAAAAATAAACTTATCTTTGATAAAAACCACGCATGAAAGAGGTACTCAAAAACTACTCAGGAATCATATTTTTACTTTTAGGAATTACCATAGGAAGTGTAATAGGAATAGTCATTCCAGGCTTTGTAGAATATATCAAGCCTATCGGGGATATTTTTCTTAACCTTCTTTTTGTGAGTGTGGTACCCCTGGTCTTTTTTGCAGTATCCAACTCTATTGCTTCTCTGGAACAACAGTCTGAATTTGGAAGGATCATTCTTGTAATGGCCCTAACCTTTTTGTTTTTTATTCTTACAGCAGCTGTTTTCACAATCTGTGCGGTCTATCTTTTCCCTGTTTCAGGGGTCTCGGGAAGTTCTCAGGTGATTGCCGAAACGGCTAACAGCGATACGTGGGGTAACAGAATTGTAAGCTTTTTTACTGTCGGAGAATTTACGGAGCTATTTTCACGAAGAAATATGCTTGCTCTTTTGGTATTTGCTTTTATGACTGGCTTTGCTGCCAGAAAAACAGGAGAAAAGGGAGAACCATTCAGAGTCTTTATTGCTTCTGGCTATGAAGTCATGAAGGAACTTTTATTGTTGGTTATGAAACTGGCTCCCGTTGGTTTGGGTGCCTATTTTGCGTTTCAGGTGGCGACCCTGGGGCCACAACTTTTTGGATTTTATGCGAAGCCGCTAGGATTATATTATGTTGCCGGAATTATTTATTTTTTTCTCTTTTTCTCCATCTACGCTTTTATGGCCAATGGGCAGACAGGCGTTAAAAGTTTTTGGACAAATGCCATCTATCCTACCCTTACAGCAATAAGCACCTGCAGTAGTTTTGCAACAATGCCCGCCAACCTTCAGGCAGCTTCTAAAATTGGAATTCCTAATCCGATCGCTAACCTTGTGATTCCTATTGGAACAACCCTGCATAAAAATGGATCATCCATGTCTTCGATTATCAAGATTTATGTAGCTTTTCTTATCATTGGAAAAGATTTCTTTGATCCTGCCAATCTACTTTTAGCTGTGGGAATTACCGTATTTGTAAGTATAGTAGCCGGAGGAATTCCTAATGGCGGATATATTGGTGAAATGCTGATGATTTCTGTTTATAAGCTACCACAGGAAGCAATTCCTGCAGTAATGATTATTGGAACTCTTGTAGATCCTTTGGCAACTGTTCTGAATTCTGTGGGAGATATTGTCGCCGCAATGTTCGTGAACCGGTTTGTGAAGGTTTAAATCAAATGTTCCCACCTTTAAAAAGTCTTTCATTAGAAATAAAAGAGTCTATTCACTGCGTTGCACAGGTTCCAGATTTTCATATTCTTCGGGAGTGAAAAGTTTGTAATGGACTTTGAAGGTTTTGCCTAAAGGAGTTTCTAATGAAAAGCCACCTGGACCAAACCCCTCTGTCACATCAAGGGTAAAATGAGAATATTTCCAGTATTCAAAGAGATCCCGGTCTATCCAGAATTCATAGCCATTGATAGTTCCAATCATGGCATCATTCATTCGTGGGAAAAAACCTCCTTTTTCAAAGCATTGTGGTTGTGTACCTTCACAACAGCCTCCAGCCTGATAAAACATAAGAGGACCATACTGTGCTTCAAGGGTATGAATTACTTCAAGTGCTTTTTCTGTCGCAGAAAGTCTTGATATTTTTGTTTCCATATGATGATTCAGACTGTATAAGACAGCCTTAATATTTTTGAGTTTTAATAAAAAGATCCCGGTCATTTACCGGGATCAAAACCACATTATCAACTTAATTTGAGCTGGTAATATCGAAAATGAACTTACCGTCAATTTGAGTTTTTATTTTATTGAAGACATTACTGATATCTTCAGGCTTTGCACAAGTTATTATAGCCTTGAACTGCTGTAGCCTCTTTTTTTGGATTAGAATTTATTTTGATGAGCTTTTATTGGGGTTATCAATTAAGGAAGCTTTACAGCCATATGACATATAATGTTACCCGGATATTGTCTGCGTGAGGGATAGTAAGGGCGGCGAGGAACGAGCCGGTATGTAATGTAATGAAATACCGAAACGAAGTGCAGCCCTGGATAGCCCGACCGTCTGCCCTGATAAAGCCAGGGCAAGCGGGCACGCTCTCATTAATATTAAAAGAAACCTAACTTATTTTTGTTATAAGAAATCAACATATTTTTGGTCTGGCGGTAATGGTCAAGCATCATTTTATGATTTTCTCGTCCTATTCCTGATTGTTTATATCCTCCGAAAGGAGCACCTGCCGGATAGGAATGGTATTGATTGACCCAAACTCTTCCTGCCTGAATCTGGCGCGGGATATTGTACAGCTGGTGAGCATCTCTGGTCCATACTCCTGCACCCAGTCCGTAAATGGTATCATTGGCTATCTTTATCGCTTCTTCTTCATCTTTAAAGGTGGTAAAAGCCAGTACGGGACCGAATATTTCTTCCTGGAAAATCCTCATTCTGTTGTTTCCTTTAAAAATGGTTGGTTGAATGTAAAATCCGCTTTCAAGGTCTTCTCCCAGATTGTTGACATCACCTCCTACCAATACTTCAGCTCCTTCATCTTTTCCTAACTGAATGTAAGAAAGTATTTTATCTTTTTGGATCTGAGAAGCCTGAGCCCCCATCATGACTGTTTTATCCAGTGGATTTCCTACTTTAATAGCTTTCACCCTTTCAATTACTTTTTCTATGAAAGCATCTGCAATACCTTCCTGAACTAATAATCTTGAAGGGCATGTACAAATCTCGCCCTGATTAAGAGCAAATAAAACAGCTCCTTCAATAGCTTTATCTAAAAATTCATCGTCTGCATCCATCACAGAGTTGAAGAAAACATTGGGTGATTTACCTCCCAGCTCCAATGTCACAGGAATAATATTTTCTGTTGCATATTGCATCACTAAACGTCCGGTGGCTGTGGAACCGGTAAATGCTGCTTTTGAGACCTTGGGATTGGTTACCAGGGCTCTGCCTAATTCTGCCCCAAAACCGTTAACAATATTCACGACACCTGCAGGTAAGAGATCCCCTATCAACTCCATTAAAACCATGATGGAAACAGGAGTGCTTTCTGCCGGCTTCAAGACTACGCAGTTTCCTGCGGCGAGTGCCGGAGCCAATTTCCAGACAGCCATCAGTATGGGAAAATTCCATGGAATGATTTGTGCAATGACTCCCAGGGGTTCATGTACGATCAGAGATACGGTATCTTTATCCAGCTCGTTATGAGATCCTTCTTCTGCACGGATTACGGAGGCAAAATATCTGAAATGATCAATAGCCAAAGGCATATCTGCAGCTAAAGTTTCTCTCACTGCTTTTCCATTATCAATTGTTTCTACGGTAGCCAGATATTCTAAGTTTTGCTCAATGCGATCGGCAATTTTATTAAGAATGATGCTCCTCTCTGTAGACGAGGTATTTTTCCAGGTTTGAAAAGCTTTATCTGCCGCATCTACAGCCAATTCCAGATCCTCTTTGGATGAATGTGCCACCTGAGTAAAAATCTTACCATCAACAGGAGATACCACATCAAAATATTGTCCTTTAACGGGTGGTGTAAATTTTCCGTTGATATAATTATCATATCTGCTTTTGAACTCAGGACGCTGTAAAAGGGTCACTGATCTAGGTTCTGTAAGAGTGCTCATATTAGTATGTTTTAATTTTTGCGTTATGCCAAATTACTGTTCCGGAATAAAAAGCGATAGCACAATCGTATAAAAAAAGTGTAAAATAATACAGGGTAGTAATTTTATCATTTTATTAACAACAACGTTGTATCAAATTTTCTATATTTGAGTAAGCGCCTTCATAAAAATATTTGGAAATGAATAACAATAGTAAGATTTTATTAAATACTCCCGAATTATCCAGGGAGAACCAGCTATTGAGTCTTGTTGAAAACCAGACGAAATTTAATCTGAACAATTGTGAATTCAGTATATATGAGACCCATAAGGCAGCTTTTGATGTAAGGCTTCATTTCGACAATATTGCTTTTACGGCTATGTTAAGAGGGAAGAAGCATATGAAACTTGATAATAAAACGAATTATTTTGATTATTTTCCGGGTGAAAGTATTCTTGTTGCTCCGGGAGAAACCATGGTCATTGATTTTCCTGAATCTGATGAAATTCCTACCCAATGCATTTCTCTAAGTCTGAATCCTGAATTTATAGAAGATTCTCTTAACTATCTGAATTATCATCTTCCCAAAATGGATGAAGAATCCCAGTGGAACATTCAGCTGGATGAATATTTCCTTTTTAATAATAAAGCACTGGCCTCTGCGACCAACAATATTATGAGAATTGCAATGGATGATAATTCCCAAAAGGATATCATGGCTGATTTTGCGCTGAAAGAGTTACTGATCAGACTTATGCAAACGCAGGCAAGAAGTATGGTAGAAAAAAATATCATCAAGAATAAATCCAGAATCGGATTTGTGGTAGATTATATCAAAAGAAATCTGCACCAGAAATTATCTATTGACAGTATTGCCAAGCTGGCGTATGTAAGCAAATCCAACTTTTTTAAAATGTTCAGAGATGAATTGGGGACTTCTCCTAATGATTTTATTTTGCAGGAAAGAATTAGCAGAGCAAAAGAATTATTGGCCGGGCAGAACAGCATTAAGGAAACAGCTTATCAGACAGGATTTTCGGACACCAATTACTTCACAAGAGTATTCAAGCAACTGGAAGGAATCACACCGAAAAGCTATCAGAACATGAAGCTTATTCGTGAGTAATCTAACTCCGAAAGTAAACCCAATACAATATAAAAGAAAGAGCCCCATCAAAAGATGGAGCTCTTTCTATTTTCAATAATGACTACTGATTAATAGCCTTTATTTTGTTCAGCATTCGGGTTTGCCGAAGTTTCTTTGATAGGAATAGGTAATGTATATTTATCATCACCGTTCGGAAGGTTCTTGGTAGGAATGATATCATCTGTATCATTTCTATCCATTTCTACATTCGCTGCTACTGCAAGTCTTTTTAAATCTACATAACGGTGTCCTTCAAGTGCTAATTCAATTCTACGTTCTTTAAGAATATCTGCATAAGCAAATTGAGCATTAGTATATGTAGGGGTTACCGCTTTTCCTTCAGAGTTTCTTGCTTCTCTTACTTTCTGAATAAGATCTTGAGCCACCGAAAGATTTCCTGCCACTGTTTCAGCTTCAGCAAGAATGAAATACATTTCAGACAATCTGAAAACTTTCACATCATTTCTCGTTGGAGTACCGGTTTTACCAGGATATTTATCAATTACCAATTTATCATCTCTTGTTGCACCCGCTGTTGCACTTGCATAGTTAGGATTTGGAACTGAAGTAATATCTACATATGATGTTTTTCTAACATCCCCCGGAATATTCTGGAACAAATTATACAGGTTTCTTCCCCAGAACCACATTGGTGTACCATCAACGTTAGATTGATTGGTATTCCATCTTGCTCCAATAGCTTGCCCGGCCCCTAAAGGTAATCTGTTTAAAGAGAAAATAATCTCTCCTCTTGCTGTGTCATTCCACATATTACCGTATGAATCAGCTTTAGTAAGAGCCAAACCTGAGTTTGAAATTACATCCTGTGCATATTGTTTTGCCAAAGTTGTATTTCCTCTGTATAAATTAAAACGAGCACTCACTGCATTCACAAATCCTTTATCTGCAAAATATCTTCCAGATTGTCCGTTGGAATACTCTAAAATACCTCTTGCAAAATCTAAATCAGCATTAATAAAATCGTATACATCCTGATTTTTAGCCCTTGGTAGCTTGGCATCCGTAGAAGGAACATCTTTTAAAAGAATTACTCCTAAACCGTTAGGGTCTTTCATATCTCTTGCAAAATATGCCTCTAACTGTACGTAGCAATATGCTCTGATTGCTCTTGCCTGCGCAAGAATTGCATTATAGGTTTTTGTTTCTTTTTCGTTAGCAGGTGTAATTTTCTTTGCACCTTCAAGTAATCTGTTAACTCGGTTAATCACTCTGTAGTTATTCAACCAGATCCCGTCACTTTGAACAGTACTTACGGTTCCTCCTCCCGTTACAATAACAGTTGCGGGGTCAAGGAAATGTCTGTGTAATGAATATTCCTGTCCTCCACTTCCTGAACCGGGCTTTACCTCATCTGTAAATACAGCGGTAAAGTATACCTCATCAATAGGATCCAATTGAGCATATACAGACCCGTTTAGTACTTCACCTAAATTGGCCACACTTGTATATAATTCATTTTCCTGTAATTCTCCCGGCTGTCTGATGTCTAATGCATCCTGACAGCTGTTTAATGTAAATGCAGCAGATGATAAAGTTGCTACAACTAATATGGTATTTATAATTCTTTTCATAATTTCTTTCAATTAAAAATCAACATTTAACCCTACCGATACAGTTTTTGGGTTTGGATAAACATTCAGTGAGTAAGAAGTAATTGGCTCAGGATCGAATCCTTTCCATTTTGTCCAGGTATAAAGGTTTTCTGCCTGAATAAATACTTTAATTCCTCTTACCGGTAGTTTACCGAGTTGATTTTTATTAAAACTATATCCTAAAGAAACATTTTTAAGTCTGATAAAGTCTGATCTGCGTAAGAATCTGTCTGAAGACCCTAAACTTGAGTTTGTTGCTTTTAATCCTGGTACATCAGTATCTTTATTTTGAGGGGTCCATGCATTCAACAAGTCTGCTGAAAGGTTTCTGTTGGCAGCGGCACTTGGATCAAATACCCATGATTCCAGGTTATCATAAATCCAACCTCCTTGTTGGAAAGAGAATAAGGTATCTAAGTACCAACCTTTATGCTGTAAATTGAATCCAAAACCTCCTGTAAACTTAGCATATCTTGATTTTCCTGTCAATCTTCTGTCCGCAGATGTTGGAGCTTCAGTAATATTTCCGTTTTTGTCAAGGAATTGAAGATTTCCGTTTTCGCGGTTCACGCCGATATACGGGTATAGCTGATATTGACCAGCAGGTCCACCAATTGCATTTACTACATCTCCTGCAAGATTTTCGCTTCCCATTGAAACAATTTTGTTGGAGTTGTATGCTGCGTTCGCAAAAATAGATAATCTTGTATTTTCAGTTCTGATGGCATTATATTTAATTAACCCTTCAATACCCTTGTTATCAAGGATTCCATCGTTACCTCTGATCGCGTAAGTACCTGTAATTGATGACTTTTGAAGGTCATTAAACATTCTGGTAGTTCTCTTTTGATAATAATCAACGCTACCTTCGATCAATCCTTTATAGTTAAAGTCGAGACCAATGTTCGTCTGCTTTACCTGCTCCCATCTTAAGTATGGGTTTGAAAGATTAGTAAAGTTATACCCTAAGATATTTTGATATCCTGAAAAACCGTTGTATAAATCAAGGAAGTTGTTAGGTAATAATGCTAATGGGTTAGAATTATCTGTAGCAATTCCTAAATTCTGGTTACCAGTTGTACCGATAGAAGCTCTTAATTTAAGCAATCTGAATCCTGAATCAGCCATGAAATCTTCTTTATCGATATTCCATCTTGCTGCCAGGGACCAGAAAGTTTCCCATCTGTTGGTAGGAAGGAAACGGTAAGATCCGTCTCTTCTGATCACCCCGCTTACCCCATACTTGTCTTTGTAATCGTAATCTAACGTACCGAAGTAAGCTAAAGTACCTGCCGTTACTTTTGTAGCGCTCACAGAAGGTCTGTAAAAGTTAGGAGTATCCGGGTTAAAAGGGATATAACCCGTTCCAGCTCCGAATTCCCATTGTAGTGGGTTCAGACCATTTTGTCTCTGGAAAGTTGTATTAACGTGAGCTTTTACATAATCCATATAAGCTGCAGCAGTAATTGTATGATCTCCAAAAGATTTGTTGAATGTAATATTCGTAATACTGTTGAATGTTAAATCTCTTGTAGTAGTAAATTCTTCGCTACCTCCATACTTAGATCCATCACCATTGGCAACACTGATTGAAAGATATCCGAGTGGAGATCTGGCAAAAATCTTTTCGTATTGTTTGTATTCAATACCTGTTCTGTTTCCAATGCTTAAGAAATCTGTAATTTTATAATTTACATTGGCATTTGCAGAGATGCTTAATTCTGTAAATCTGTTTCTGATTCCTCCATTGATATTATCCTGAAGTACCCATTGTCTGTTATTTGTTGCATCTGATTTAATCGCATTAAATAATTCCTGACCGTTTGCATAAGGAGAAGGGCCTATGTATGGTCTTGAAAGAACACCTCCAAATAAAGGGTTTTGAAGTGTATTGGCTGCAATCCCTGTGTTTGTTTCATCATCAAGCTGGTTTCTTTTGGAGAATCCTAAACCAATGATAGACCCGAAAGTCAGTTTTCCGTCTTTAGATTTACCATTAAGGTTATTTCTCATCGTAAACCTTTTGAAATCAGTAGATCTTACAGTACCTTCACTTTCAAGATATCCTAAAGATAAAAAGTTATTGATGTTTTCACCACCTCCAGTAATGGAAAGGTTGTGTTGTTGAGAAATACCAACACGGGTAAATTGCTTATTCCAGTCTGTATTTGTTCCCCAATTATCAATCTGGTCTTGCGTAAGAGTTTTTCCTTTGCCAGTTTGTAAATTCTTTTGAATCTGTAGTAACTCTCTACCATTTGCCATGTTGTATTTTGTATCAGGCAATTGGCTGAATGAAGTTAATGCATCATAAGAAACTTTTAGTCCGGAATTAAATCTTCCTCCTTTTGTTGTAATTACAACAACTCCATTAGCGGCTCTGTTACCATAGATTGCAGTTGCCTGAGCATCTTTCAGAATACTGAATGTTTCAATATCATAAGAGTTTAGGTTTCTGAATTGAGAACCTGAAGTAATTACTCCATCTACCACATACAAAGGGTCTGTAGAACCATTAAGGGAACTTGTACCTCTGATCAGGATGTTGAATTTACCAGAACCCGGAGAACCTGACGCTGAATTAACAACAATTCCAGGAGCAGTACCCTGAATTGAACTTAATACCGAAATGTTTGGTCTGTTTTCCAGAGTTTCGGCACCAACTGTTACCGAAGAGGTTGTAGTTTTAGCTTTTGTAGATGTTTTACTATATCCCAACACCACTACTTCCTCAATCTTAGTCTCCTTGTCCTTACTGTTCTTAGATTCTTTTTCTTGAGCAAATACAGCCTGGCCTGTAAAAAACAAAACCCCTGCTGTTAAAACACGCAATTTCACATTCATATTAACAAATTTTAATATATTCAAGGTGACAAATATGTTAATAAAAATTAACAACATCAATTTATCAAGCGTGTAAAACAGCCTGTCAGAGGGAACATATCTTCACTTAATTCACAAAATCAATACAAAATAATTTTAATTATATTTAAAATATTAACAGAAAATAAAGCAATCTGAACATTAATGGAATTTTAAGGAAAACTGAAATTAAAATTAAAGTCCTTCAATTGATTAAATACAGTAAAAAAAATAAACCTAAACCGGAATTAATAGCGAAAAATATTAAATTAAAATATTCAACATTTTGAAGAAAAAAGAGAAAAATAAAAGGGTATTTCTGATAATTTACATAAAAAAGACTTAATAAATAGCAGTAAGGCCGTCTTAAAAGACGGCCTTACTGCTATTTGGATTAAAAATTTGTTAATTATAATTAGTATCCTGGGTTTTGCAACATATTAGGATTTAAATTAATAGCATCTTGGGGAATCGGTAATACAAATCTAAAACTATTTGCAGGAAGGGTTTTTAGTGATCCTGTAGGCGCATCTGTACCTCCGCCATTTGCTGCTGAACCAAAACTCGATCTAATAACAGATTGTCCCAATCTCTTAATAGTCCAAAAACGATCATTCTCAAACGCAAGCTCTAACCTTCTCTCATAATATATTGCATTTAATAGATCAGTTCCTGTTTCTGTACCTGCAACATATGATGTATACCTTTGAGTTCTTAATATATTTAATAATTGTAATGCTCTTGTAGGATTTGCAGCAGATGATTTAATATATGCTTCTGCTACATTAAGATAAACTTCTGCAGATCTAAGAAATTTGATATCTACAACCCCCCTCACAGTAGAACTATTTCTTGTTCTATATTTTATAACATGATTATAAGGCGTGGATCCAAAATTAGCAGTAAGTACATAAGCTGTTTTTCGTATATCAATGTCCTGATATTTAGTAAACAAATCATAATTTACATTATGCTCGGAACGAATACCTGAAACATCCTGACTATAAGCCACACCTACATTTACATTGTCAGCCGATACATTTGAGTTTAAAATTGTAAATAATTCTCCATCATCAGATGCATCTCTCCACACATTTACAAAGTTATCTTTACTTCCTACAGAAGGATAAGCACTTATGCATTGCTCTCCATACTCTATAGCTTTATTATAATCTCCCTTGTATAAATACACTCTAGACAAAAAGCCTAGTATTGAGGTCCTATTCAATCTACCAATGCTCCCATTATCACTATTGATTTTACTCAATGCATCTAACAAATCAGCAATAATCTTATCATAGGTAATAATAACAGAGGTGTCTCTCACTGGCTTAATAGCAGGATTAAAAGTTGTCACATAGGCAATTCCTAAAGAAGAGGAAGCATCAGCACTTTGTGTAGGAATTTTTGCATAAGCTCTCACCAAATCAAAATGAGCAATTGCTCTTATAGCTTTCGCTTCAGCCTCAATGTTTCGCATATAATTAGTATATGGAACTTTATTAAGATTATCCAAAACGAGGTTCGCTCTTGAAATCACAAAATACGCAGAAGAATATAAAGCCGTTACATCAGAAGACTGTGGAGTAAAAGACCACTCGTAAGCAACTTTGTTTGTTTGCCTTCCCTGTGTATTTAAAATAAGATTATCAGCAAGTACGTCTCCAAGTATAATCGAGCTTCCAGTATCACCACTATAATAAGTTGCACTTTTAAATGCATCATAAGCACCATCTACAACAACCCTGTAATTAGACTCCGTAGTAAAAATTGTCTGAGGAGAATCTTGGTTATTAGGCAAGACATCAAATCTATCATCGCTACATTCTATAAACGAAAAAAGAGCAAATGATAATATTGTTATGTTAATTATTCTTTTCATGTTTCAATTATATAATTAAAATTCTAGTTCAATTCCAAATAAATAGGTTTTCACAGCCGGATAACTATAAAGAGCAAACGCACCATTAATAAATGTTTGTCCGGTTCCGGTTTGATTTTCTCCTGATCCGATTGAAACTTCTGGATCTCCTTCGAATTTTGTCCAAGTAGCTAGATTTTGCCCAGTTAGTGATATTCTTATCTTATTAACAGGAAGTGTCTCTCCAATGGTTTTTTTATCAATCGTATATCCAATACTTACATTTCTAAGTCTAATAAATGACGCATCTTGTAAAAATCTGTCAGTAGTTTGCAAACCAGTAATTCCTCCAGGTGCATTGGTGGGATTGCTAGGCCTAGGCAATACATTCGTTTGTCCTGGTGCTGTCCAATAATTAGCAGCATCGGATCTCATATTACTATTGGTCCCATTACTATAATTTAACATATTAAGAGCCATATAATTATATGTATAGTTTCCTGATTTATACGTAAAATCAGCTTGAAGATCAAACCCTTTATAGTTTAAGCTTGTACCAAAGCCACCAAAAAGGTTAGGAAGGGGGGATTTGCCATCTATTAAAACTGCATCATTAGAATTATAAATTTCTGTAGTATTTCCATCCTTGGTATAATATACTTCGTTGCCATTATTAGGATTTATTCCTGCACTTTTTACCAAGAAAAATGAAAATGGTTCATAACCTTCTCTTAAGATATTAATTCCATAAATTCTTTCTGTTTCTCCATTTCTCAATTTATTAAGCTTATAGCTCATAATACTTGTATTAGCCCTTACACTCCAATTAAAATTAGCTGACTTTATTATATCTGCTGATAAGCTAATTTCCAATCCCTTATTAGAAAGATCTCCGGCATTAATATTTGTTGAGTATGCTCCTCCTTCTGAACTAAAATTAGGTATTGATAATATAAAATCCTTTTTCTTATCAATAAAATAGTCTATCGTACCTTTGATTCTGTTCTTTAAAAACCCAAATTCTGCCCCATAATTTTGAGATTTTGTTACTTCCCACTTCAAGTCAGGATTTCCATAATTAGCATTTGAAACTATTGTTGGAAATGTTCCATAGATTCCTCCTGACATAAGAATGTTATTTAGATTAAGGTTTATATTATTATATCCCCTTGTTCCTATTGAAGCACGTAATTTTAGCAGAGAAAGTATCGTGCTATTTTTTGCAAAATCTTCATTCGTCACATTCCATGCACCGCTTAAAGACCAGAAAGGCTCTGAAGAAACATTATTTTTCCCAAAACGAGAATCTTTATCTTGTCTTATAGAAGCTGTTAAAATATACTTTTTAGAGAAATCATAAGTTAGAAACCCTCCATATGAAAAGGTTCTGTACAATTCATCATATCCCGCAATAGCAAAGGGAGTGGAAGCGTTACCTAATTCACTTAAAGATGGTGAGGAAAAATTTCTCCCTGTACCACTTATATAATCATTTCTAAATTCAGTATATTCGATTAATGCCAGCAAATCAAAACTGTGATTACCAAATGATTTAACATAATTCAATGTATTTGAATTTGTATATCTGAAGCGATTTTGATTTTGTTCAACAACACTTCCATTAATTCCAAGAACATTATCAAGAAATGATCCTCTTAAAATTTTAGATGTTCTTCTTATATTATTATAATATCCTCCTAACTGGGTTTTAAAATTTAAGCCATCAATAATTTTGTATTGAGCAAATACATTTCCATCAAGAATTAAAGAATTTATATTTTCAGGATTATTTTTAAGAGCTTCTAATATTGGAAAACCCTGCCTTGTTGGGTTATAGCTTCCATCTTGTCTATATACGGGTTCAAAACTATTATAATCATACATAGCTCGAAAAGGATTTTGTGTATTATTCCGATCCCTGATTTCTTGAGACATGCTATAATTGACACCTAATGATGACCCAAAACTTAATCTATCAGTAGGGCTTGCTTCATATTTCATTCTCCCTGTATATCGTTTATACGCATGGATGTTCTCAACAATACCATTATCAGAATCATAGCCTAGCGAGATTGTATACTTAGATTTTTCATTTCCACCTCTTACAGCAACCTGATAAGATTCAATATAGGAGGTTCTTAAAATACTTTTTTGCCAATTATGGTCCAAAGCTAGAGCGTTGGCGGTTGCTTGATCACTCCACTGAATATATCCCGGAATACCCAAAGCATACATTTGCTTCTCATAATTAATCTTTTCAGCAGAGTTCATCATGCTAAAATTAATATCTTTGATTTTGTCAGAAAATCCCATACGAGAACTTAAAGTAATAACTGGCTTTCCGGATTTACCGCTCTTTGTTGTTAAAACAATAACCCCGTTAGCACCCTGAGAACCATAGATTGCTGCTGCTGCTGCATCTTTTAAAACTGATAGACTTTCATAATCATTGGGATTTATAGAGTTGAATACATCTTGTGCCCTCTGATCATTTCCTACAATAAAACCGTCAATCACAAATAAAGGATTAGACGCTCCAACTGATGTCGTAATATTACCTAGCCCTCTAATATTAATGGCTGAACCTCCTCCTGGCTTTCCATTTAAAGCAGCAATATCTACACCCGCAGCTTTTCCTTGTAAAGCATTTGTTCCCATTGTAGAAGAAGAAAGGTTTGACAAAGATTTACCGGAGACAACAGAAATAGCTGAAGTAACCTCATCTTTACTTTTCTTCTGGTAACCTGTAACAACAATTTCTTCAATATTAGTTGCATTAGGAATCGTATCCTTCTTTACTTTCTGCGCGGAAACCCCCTGTCCCAGAAAGAACAAGGCTCCTGCGCTCAATACACATAATTTCACATTCATATTTAACAGTTTTTAATATATTCAGTCACAAATATGTTAATAAAAATTAACAGACTCAACTTTTAAAACACTGATAAACAATCGTTTAAACTGTAATTATTTCGTTAAAAATGGAAAATTATCAAGAACTAATTAGTGATATGTTGAAAAAAACTAAAAAAAACCCACACACTTCAATATTAACGGAATTTTAACAATTATTAAAAATTCTATTAACCCACACATATTTTAAACAATTAATAAAAAAAATAAATTAAAATATTATTTTTAACAAAAAAAATCCAAAAATAAACATTATATATTTTCAGTAAAAACAGTAAAAAGTATACACAAACTCATTAAAACACTAAAAAAAACAGCGAAAAAATAAAGCATCCCTTAATTTGGAATGCTTTATTAGTATTTCTGATTATATTTTACCTCTGGCAGCTATAATATCGGGCTCCATTTAAAACCGGATTTTCAGCTTCTATAGAAACTAAGCCAAACCCTTTATATTGTGGGTTTACGGATTGCTTCAATTGTTTTCTATGTAGTTTTTCATATGTTTCGAAATCAATAGAAGTCCTATTATCGAGATTTTCAAACAAATTCCATTTTTCAACAACCTTTCGCCATTGGTTAGAAATTGTACCTGCAAAAACTTTTGATTTTGAGCCGCTACCATATCCTACAAAGCCTATTTCTTTACCGGTAAGATCTTCATTTTCATTAAAAGAGGTTTGTAGAGCTGATAAAAATGCCATAAAAACGGAAGCGGTATACATATTACCAATTTGTGAAGATGCCCATTGTGTTTTTTCTATTTTATCATGAATTAACTGAAGGTAATCCTCAGACTTTGCCACAGCTTTTTGTTCTTCAGTTGTTTCGTACGAAAGTCCATTTTCAAGGCTGTAGATTTCGGTAAAAACTCTTTTTCCATGAAAGGCGTAAGGAAGGTGGAAAATAATATATTTCCAATTTTCATATGGTTTCTCTTGTCCTGTGATTTCTTTATAGTGATGATATGCCTCTCTTATTCTGTCCTGATAACATTGATTAGAATATTGTCCATCAAAAACAGGTTCATCGGTAAAAACTTCAATTTGGTCAGGATAGTTTTCAGGCGCGGTAACTAAATCAGCTTTATTATATTGTCTTCTCGGTTTGAAAAAGTCAAAAACGCTTTCTGAAGCAACCCCCCAGTTATTTTCAATTTCTAAAAGATCTGGTTTTGCAGAAACCAACAGAGCAACTGCTCCCCCCCCTTGTGTATACTCACCTGAGGAAGCCAACTCATATTTAGCATAATCACTGGCAATGACTACTGCCTTTTTTTCAGGATTCACTCTCACATAGTCAAGAGCATTATGTAGTGCATCTACGGCACCTACACAAGCAAAGGTCATATCCAGGACATCACAATTTTTAAAGCTTCTGATCCCAAACTCACTTTCCAATACTTTTTCTACCATCTGTACAGCATAGGAAGCCGTAGGTTTGGCTGCATCCACAGCACTTTCTGTTCCTAAATAGACTCTAGCAATATCTTTAGGATTGATGTTATAATTTTTAATAAGCTTCAGAAGAGCTTCTGCTGCAAAGGTTGCTGCATCTTCATGAACGTCCGGAAGTCCCATTTTATGCAAACCCAGTCCTTTTTCCAATTTTGCGGGTTCAATTCCTCTTTTTTCTGCTAAATCTTTGATCTCCAAATACAAACCCGGCACATAGTAGTCCGCTGCTTCAATTCCAAAACTCATTTTATTTAAATTTTTATACGAATTTATAAAATGTAGCCTGAATAACCTTTTAATATCCTTATTTTTTAGTTTCTTGTTGATAAGTCAGTTTTTCAACCACAAAAAAACAGCATTGCTACCGCAATGCTGTTCTATCTGTATTGATAAGAAAATTTGTTATTTAAAATCTTCAATACTTTTATTCAAAGCATCAATTTGCTTATTGATACCAGCACTCTGTGGATTTTGTTTCAACAATTCCATTTTTTTACTTAATCCATCCTTTAACATTTGAACAATCATCATTTTCGCCTGTGGATTATCCTTCATTTCATTCTTTGCATATCCTACCATCTTTGTAATGTTTTGAACAGCCTTAAGATTATCGGAACTCATAATCCAGTTGTATCCTTCTTCTGCTGTCTTACCTAATTCCGGATTCTGGAATTTCACAAAAGGATAAAATGCAGCAAGAGGAGCTATATATTCCATTTGTGAAGCAACTTTATTTTTAACAATGACCGGAAGGAAAAGAGCCAGCAATTCATCTGAAGCCCCATCCAGATTAATTTTATCTGCTAAAGAATTGGCTCTTGAAGGATCAATAGTCAACAATGCACTTAGAGAATTTCCCTTTACAGCATTGGAAACAGCATTGACCCCTTTCTCAAAAATGGGAAAATACTTTTTATCTTTTGTTTTTGCCAAAGCACCAATAGCAGCTGCCTGAGCTAATGTTTTCGGGTCATTCGAAGCTATTTTTTCAACCTCTGCTCCTAATGCTTTCATTTGCTCCGGATTGGTAAGATCTATTAACTGTAACGCCTTAATTCTTACCCTAAAGAATGGATCTTTTAAAGCTGCAGCTAATAATTTTGTAACTGCCGGGCTTTTTCCTGTCTGGTCTTTTACTCCTTCTAAAGCAGTATATCTGCTCTTGAATTCTTTCGAGTTTGTAAACTGCATCAGATTTTGCTCCGGCGTCTTTGCATCGGTAATATCTGCTAATAATACTCCGTCTGCATTGATGTTAACCAGATCGGGAGTTTTAGAAACATCAAAGTTGAATGTATTTTTTGCTTCTGCATTCACCCAAACATGATATCTTTTCGGTTTTCCGTTATCATATACATCAATAGCCAAAGGGAATTCAAATAATTGATCCTGAGTTTGATTAATTGTTACAGCTACCTGTTTTTTCACCGGCTCAAAAGTAAGAGAGTAATTGATTTTCGGATTACCACTTCCAAAATACCATTGATTAAAGAACCAGTTGAGGTCTTTCCCTGAAACTTTTTCAAAAGAAAGTCTCAATTGGTGGGCTTCGGCATTCTTGAATTCATTGGTTTTCAGATAATCGTTCATTCCTGCAAAAAAGGCATCATCTCCCAGGTAATTTCTTAACATATTCAGGATTCCACCGCCCTTCTGATAGGTAACCAGATCAAAGACATCTTCACGGGAATCATAATTAAATCGTACCAGATTTTTCTTAAAATCACTCGGATTATGAATGTACATATTTACATCACTCATCAGATGATAGTCTGCCTGATCTTTCCCATATTTATATTCGTTCCAGAGATATTCGGAATAGTTGGCAAAAGATTCATTGACGGTAAGGTTGCTCCAGCTCTCTGCGGTAACCAGGTCCCCAAACCAATGGTGGAATAATTCGTGAGCAATAGTGTCTTCCCATTTATTTTCATCAATGAGTTGCCCCGGTTTTTGAAGGATATCACTTCCATGAAGTGTTGCTGTTGTGTTTTCCATAGCACCACTCACGTATTCTCTTCCGGAAATTTGTGCATATTTAGCCCAGGGGAAATCATAATTCATTTTCTTGGAAAAGAAATCAATCATTTCCGGAGTATTTCCGTAGATCTGCTTCGCATAGGGCTCATATTCCTTTTCAATATAATAATCAACCGGAATATTCTTCCATTTATCTTTAACAACAGCATATTCTCCTACTCCCATAAAGAAAAGATAGGTGGAGTGTCTTTTATCCATCACCCAATGATCAGTTCTAAGACCACCGGATTCTTTTTGAGAATCTTTTAAAATCCCATTAGAAAGGGTTACATATTTATCAGGAACAGTCATATAAATTTCCTGAGTAGTCTTTTGATTGGGTTTATCAATAGTAGGGAACCATGCAGAAGAAGATTCTGTTTCCCCTTGTGTCCAGATCTGTGTAGGCATATCGGGATCTGTACCCTGTGCATTGATGAAGTAAAGTCCTTTTGCATCATTGATTGCCATACTTCCTTTTTGTTTCACCTCGTTAGGACGGGAAGTGTATTTAATATAAACCGTATAATCCTGTTTGCTTTGATAGGTTTTATCCAGGTTAATTTTCAGGATATCGTCTTTATATTCATATTTTAAAGGAGATTTTTTTCCATTGTTATCAAGTGCAACTTCGTGAATCAGCATTCCTTTTGCATCAAGAATCAACTCATTGGTAGGGTAAAAATAAGGTGATGCCGTAAGCCACTCTTCCCCATTCAACTGTTCTTTCTGATAATCAAAATTTACTTTCAGTTTTGTGTGTTTAAGTTCTGTTACTTTGGTATGAGTAGCTCTGTATATTTTCTCTCTACCTGAAGTATCAGTTTGTGCTGCTACAGTTGCGGAACATAAGATTCCCAGTATAGCAATGGATAAAATGCCCTTTCTCATCTCTATTTTATTATTTTTTAGAATTATTTTTTGTCAGGATGTCAAAAATATCATTGACCAAGGTTTCATAATCTCCTGTTTTCAGCTGTTCTTTTGTTTTGGCAAAAGCTTTTTTCAGCTCACTTTCGGGATTCTCTTCATCGATGATTTCTGCGGAACTCACACCCTTTAATTGAAGTATAACATTTTTCAGTATTTCAATATCTGCGCTTTCTTCAATATTAATTTTTAAGTACTTCATGATCTATTATAATTAAAATCAAGTTCTTTCAAATTTAAAACTTATTTTAGAAACAATAGCTCTGTTTATCCTTTTTTAAGGGATATTTTCACATAAAACAGGTAGAAAAACAAAGTGATTTTTTATATAATCTGTATTACATAAAAAATTCCCGGAATTGAATCCGGGAAAGTATATATAAAATTGAAATAAGCGCGTGGAGATAGATGTTAATTTATAAGCCTCGCTTTTGTTCTTATTTGTGAAAAAATTTCATTCACGCTTCTGTTATACGCAAGAGTTATAAAGAATATCGGAAATATTTAAATCGCTACCGGAGCCTTGATTCCCGGATGTGGGTCATAATTTTCCAGCGTAAAGTCTTCAAATTTAAAACTGAAAATATCTTTAATTCCGGGATTCAGTTTCATTATCGGAAGCGGTCTTGTATCTCTTGAAAGTTGTCTGTTTACTTGTTCAAAGTGATTATTGTAAATATGAACATCTCCAAAACTATGAACATAATCCCCTACTTCAAGATCACAAACCTGTGCTACCATCATTAAAAGCAAAGCATAGCTTGCAATGTTAAAAGGTACCCCAAGGAAAACATCTGCACTTCTCTGGTAAAGTTGCAATGACAGTTTTCCGTCGGCTACATAAAATTGAAATAATGCATGACAAGGCGCCAATGCCATATTCGGAATCTCAGCAACATTCCAGGCTGAAACGATCAATCTTCTGGAATCAGGATTTTTTTTGATCTGGTCAATAACTTCCGTAATCTGGTCTATTACTTTTCCGTCAGCACCGTTCCAGCTTCTCCATTGAGCACCATATACAGGACCTAAGTCTCCATTTTCATCTGCCCATTCATCCCAGATGCTTACTCCGTTATCATTAAGGTATTTTATATTGGTATCTCCGTTCAGAAACCAAAGCAATTCATAAATAATTGACTTTAAATGCACCTTCTTGGTGGTTACCAAGGGAAATCCTTTTGACAAATCATATCTCAGCTGGTATCCGAATACACTTCTTGTTCCGGTGCCTGTTCTATCAGTTTTATCTGTTCCGTTGTCTAAAATATGTTGTAAAAGATCCAGGTAATTTTGCATTTTGAAAGAAATTTTATGGTTCAAATTTAGTAAAAAAGCATCAAAAAAAGCATTCATCTTATGAATGCTTTGTATGAAACGAATATCTGTTTTCTATTAAACATTGTGTATCTGCACACTACAGATCAGCGTTATCAAATATTTTTTTATAATACGAAAACACTGACATCGTCATTATTTCCGTTGATAGATTTTACCTGACCATATTTTGCTTTCTCAATAAACTTATCATTCCAGTAGTCAAGACGTACCGGGCCAAATTTGATCAGTTTCTGATAATTACTGTCATCAATAATATCTTTAACGCCATAATCAACGGAAATATTACCAATTGATTTAATTTTGCCATACCTGCTATTATCGATGATGTCTTTAGGCCAATAATCAACAGCATAGCTTCCTATTCTCTTCACTTTTCCAAATTTCTCTTCATTAAAAACAGGATTATCCCAATACTCCAACCTGATATTTCCGATACTTTTTAACTTGCCATATTTCTCACTTTGCTGATCCATGTCATCCCAATAATCAATTTTTACATTTCCAATACTTTTAATTTTTCCAGCTCTGTACTGATCAAAACTGCTATTGTCGTAATAATCAATTCTACCGTTCTGATTCGGGGAATGGAAATCGGTAATGGTTCCCTCAGAATTCATTGTCACAATGAATCCGTCGACCGTAAGACTTACTGAAGTAAGGTCATATGTTTTTGCTGAAACGCTAGCCCGAACTTGTGCGTTGGTACTTAAGCTACCCAAGAGAAAAACAAAGAGAAGTAAATATTTATATTTCATAATGAAGGAAATGTTAATCTACCAGATATTTTCAATAGTCTGGTTGATATTGTTAATGGTAAAGGTCTCTCCCATTTTCTTGCCAAACATAGCCTTCACCAGTGGTGATTCTGTGGAAACTGTCATTATCTTCTGATTTTCAGAAGTAATTTCTCCCATGGAAGCGGCAATATAAAATAACCCTTTGTTTGTTTTTACAACAGCTCCGTTTTGAACTTTTTCACAAGGATCGGTCGTTATTTTTTGCAGAACTCCCTGTTGATTCAGTACTTCATTGAGCTGTCTCTGAAGATTATTGATTTCTTGCTGAAGCATTTCACGACCGGTTTCGTATTTATCCCCCATCGAGCTTTTGGTATCGTTATTGGAAGCTCTGGTTTCAGCAATCAGTTTTTCAAAATATTGAATTTTATCTGTGATTTTGCTTTTGATGATATGTACTATTTCTTGTTTGTTCATTTTAAATTATTGGTATTTTATATGCAGGGTTGGGTCACCCCGTCAAAATCAAAGATTTTGACACCCCTCCACCAGAGGGGAAACAGTATATCTTAAAACCTTATGGTTAGGATTTACAACTGCATGCCTTATAATAACTTCTTGTTTTATTTTTCAAATACGACATAGTCCGAAACCTGAAAACTGAAGTTTTTGTCATCATCAAAATTTCTCGTGATCTTGTCAAAAACATTTCTGAAAGTGCCTGACAAATTTCCATCTTCTATACTAAAGTTTACTGGTTCTTTAGACATATTCAAGACGACCAGTACCTCGTTTTTCCCATTTTTTCTTACATACGCCAGTATCTTGTCATTAGCAGTGGTATTCAAAAGATAAGTGGTAACATTTGGATCTCCGCCTCTTAAAGCGGCATTAGAAGCTTTTAGATTCAATAATGTTTTATAAAAACCAGCCACCTGATAGGTATTGGTCCACTTGATGACATCTTTTTCAAAAAATTCCAGTCTTTTCATATTGGGAAGCTCCTGCCCTGAATATAATAATGGAATACCATTCCATGTTGCAGAGAATACTGCCATGGGTTTAGCAATCACTGCATATTTTTCATATTCTGTTCCATTCCAGGAATTTTCATCATGATTAGAGGTAAACCATGCCCTCATAGAAGTATCTCCAATATTGGAATATTGTACCAGTAAGTCTTTCAATTCCTGGAGAGGTTCGTTGTTCTTATAATAATCGGCTGATTTATGCATCCATTTCCAGGAATAGCTTGCATCAAAAACTTTTCCGTATTCAGGGCTTTCCAATTCATCAAATTCTCCCAACCAGAAAAGAGGTTTTATTTTTTCTACTTCAGGACGGGCCTGCTCCCAGAAATCTACTTCTACCCACGAAGCCAGATCACATCTGAAACCATCAATATTGGTTTCTCTTACCCAAAATTTCATAGCATCAATCATAGCCTGTCGCATTTCCTGGTTTTTGTAGTCCAGTTCGATGATGTCATCCATACCTGAAGCGATGTGAAATTTTCCATCCGGATCTTTTAAGTAAAATTCGGGATGTGTTTTTGTCCATGTATGATCCCACCCGGTATGATTAGCTACCCAATCGATGATAACATTAAATCCCAGTCGGTGAGCTTCGTTTACCATATCCTTAAAATCATCCAACGTTCCAAACTCCGGATTAACGGAGGTATAATCTTCAGCGGCATAAGGACTTCCCAGACTTCCTTTTTTATTCTGCTGAGCAATTGGAGTAATTGGCATCAACCAAAGGGTTTGCACTCCCATTGACTTCAGTCGGGGCATTTCTTTTGCAAATGCTTTAAAAGTGCCTTCCTGCGTATATTGTCTGATATTTACTTCGTAGATATTTGTGGTGTGTTTCCAATCTTTTGGCAATGCTGTCATCTTTCCGGTTCTTTTTTGAGTGGTACAGGAAACAATTCCCAGACCAATTATAGCTAATAAAATTAATTTTTTCATTAATCTATTTTTAACAAAAATAAGGGAAAATGATAAAAAGAAGTAGCCATTGATACAAAGAAAGCAAAATGATCAAGAAAACAAATTTTTCTATTTCGTTATTATCTAAGATTTGTCTTCTTGCTTCCTCAGTCTTTCAGCTTTCACAAAAAAACCCCGGATTAAAAAAATCCGGGGCTATATTTATATATCTTTATTTCCTATCTTTCATCGTCGTTATCATCCTCGTCGTCGAAAACATCATCATTGTAGTCTTCTTCTTCCTCGTCATCGAAGCTATCATCTTCATCAGAAAAGTTTCCTCCAGATCCAAAATCATCTTCAAAGCCGAACTCATCATCTGTAAGAGGCATTGCTGATTTCTTTTTAGATCCTCCTGCACTTCCGTTTTTACTTGGTGCTTTCAAAGGAACATTTCCAAATCTGTATACTGTAATCGGATAATTTACAGCTTTTGTTTCTTCAATTATTTCTACCAGCTCACAGAAGAATTCCCAAAGGTCAAGAAGTCCATACTGGAACTGAGCTTTGTCCCCTACATTTGCAAAAGCTTCATCAATGTACACGTCTGACATAATCTCACCATCACCGTCATCACTCATATCTTCCAACGGAACACTTTTTACAATCGTTCCGTCACTTTCCAACAAGTTGAAAGCAGAAAGCTCGTCTCCTTGCAGACTGAATGCACTTTTAATTCCTAAATGTAAGTTCCATAACGTTTGTTTTCCCTTAACTTCAATATCTCGGAAAATATCCTCTTTCGCATCTAATATTACGCGGATTTTGTAAACCATATCAGTTTCTTAAATTACTTTTTTGCCTTTATAATTATGATAAATCTATGGTGCAAATATATAATAAATGACATGTGACAAAAAAATATTTCAGGATTTTTTAAAATATTTTTTTTTCTTACATTTTGCCGGAATTATTTGCTTTTTTCAAGCATAAAACTGAATTTGGTGCCTTCAAGATAAACACTTTCTACGGTAATGTTTTCATTGTGAGCTTCAAGAATATGCTTTACAATGGCCAATCCCAACCCAGAACCCCCTTCTCTTCTGCTTCTGCTGGTTTCTACCCTATAGAATCTTTCGAAAATTCTTGGAAGGATTTCAGATTTGATTCCCATTCCATTATCGATGACCTCAATGAGTACTTTATTTTTTAAAACACTTGTTTTTACAATCACTTTTGCTTCCTGTCTGTTGGCGTAATGGATTGCATTTGAGATCAGGTTAATGAAAACCTGAGAAATTTTCTGTTTATCCGCTTCCACTAAAATCTGTGGGTGAAGCGTTTGGATTTGCATTGTTGTATTGTGCTTCTCTGCCTCAAGATCAAGAAGATCAAAGATTTCTTTAATAAGAAGGTTAACATCGAATTTTGAAACATTAAGATTGATCTCCCCTGCCTCTAATCTGTTGATCATATCAAGATCTGTAACAATGGCTATAAGCCTTTCTACAGAAATATCAATTCTCTCCAGGTATTTGTCTCTGATGGTAAGATTGTCTACCCCACCATCTCTTAAAGTTTCCACATATCCCTGAATAGAAAATAAAGGAGTTTTAAGTTCGTGAGAAACATTGCCGATATATTCTTTACGGTAGCTCTCCATATCCTTCATCATATCAATTTCTGTTACCTTCTGTTGATTGAGATCGGAAAATCTCTCCCCCAATTCTTTAATGGTCATGTTTTCATCGTTATCATGAACGATTTCCTGAGGAAGCATTTCAGAAAGTCCTCTGACCTGTTTTTTTCCATAATAACTAAAAAGAAGCTCCAATACTACAAAGTTGATTGCAAAGATCAGGAAAACACATAGTATAAATCCCGGTGTAAAGTAAGGAGTATTGTAGTAGATATCCTTTAGTGAGTCAAAAACGACCACTAAGAAAAGCATCACCAATGTCAAAAGACAGGAGGCAACAAGGGTAAGTCTGTAAAATTTCAATTTTACAAAATTTTAAGGTTGAACGTAAAGTTAAGATTTTTAAATGATTAAACGATCAGTTTATATCCAATTCCTTTTAAAGTCTGGATGGTATTGATCCCTAATTTTTCTCTAAGTCTTCTGATATGAACATCAATCGTTCTTTCTCCTACAATGACATCATTCCCCCAAACTTTTTCCAGAATTTCTTCTCTTTTGAAAACTTTTTCTGTATTGGAGGCCAGAAGGTAAAGCAGATCAAATTCTTTCTTAGGAAGAAGAAATTGTTGTCCGCTTTTGGAAACCCTGAAATTATCCTTATCAATAATAAGATCACCGATCTCAATCAGCTTAGCATTCTCAGAAACTTGCGAAGTCAACTGCAATAATGCATTTACTTTGGAAATAAGAATTTTTGGTTTGATCAGTTTTACGATATAATCATTGGCACCTGCCTGGAAGCCTGCCAACTGAGAAAACTCTTCGCTTCTTGCGGAAAGGAAAACGATAAGTGTTTTTTGAAGTTCTTTCACTTTACGAAGTTCCTGACAGGTTTCAATACCATCTTTCTCAGGCATCATTACATCTAGTAGGATCAAATCGGGAATAATTTCCTTTGCTTTTTCTATACCTTCATTACCATTAGTGGCTGTATAGATATCATAGCCTTCTTTTTCCAAATTGTAAGACAGAATCTCTAAAATGTCCAGTTCGTCGTCTATTAAAAGAATTTTTTTGCTCATCTTCTAGTTTAAGAATTCCCACAAAAGTAGTTATTTTCGGTGGTCTTCTTTATTTATGTTATGTTAACTAATTATTAAAAAACCTATTTTCAATTTACAATTAAAAATTTAACAATAAAAACAGGTAAAAAATACACATACATCAAATATACAAAACAAATTCTAAAACAAACGAAAAAAATATCGGTATAAAAAACATATTTCAATAACAAAAAATAGGAGTTATCTATTAATATAAACTTCACAATTAATTAAAATTCTCCTAAAGTTTTCTTAAAAACTTAGCCTTTATTTTGCCCTTGAAAAAGAAGTAAAAGAAGTAATAATGAAAAAACAACTCCACAAGAGCATTGTGCTACTTGCCTTGTTTTCTGCTGGCTATGCTTTTGCACAAAGTCAGATTCTGGAAGGTAGGGTATTGGATGAGAAGGACAACACTCCTATACAAGGTGTAAAGGTAAAAGTAAATGATCAGGAGGTAACGACCGACATTTCCGGATACTATTCTATCAATCTCTCCCCCGGAACCAATTACATCATAACCGTATCTTCTAATGGATATAATAAAAAGGAAATCAGTGAAGTTATTGTAAAAAATGATGGTAACACTCACCTTGATATTGTTTTAGACAAGCCCTCTCTAAAGGAGAAAGAAATTGAAGGAGTTGTCATCAGATCGAACGCAAGGAAGGAAACGATTGCCTCTACTATAGGTTTACAGAAAAATGCAGGTGTAGTCTCTCAGGTGATCGGAGTTGAAGCTATTAAAAGAAGCCCGGACAGAAATACAGGAGAAGTTCTGAAAAGAGTTTCAGGGGTAAGTTTGTTTGACGGAAAATATATTGTAGTAAGAGGTTTATCCGACCGTTATAACCAGGCCATGTTAAATGGTATTCAGTTATCGAGTACAGAACCAGACAGAAAGACTTTCTCATTTGACCTTTTTCCGGCTAACGTTATTGAGACGCTTGTTATCAACAAAACTTTCATTCCTGAATATACAGGGGAATGGGCAGGTGGATTGATTCAGGTTAATACAAAAGATATTCCTAATAAAGATTTCTTTAATGTACAAGTTGGTGTAGGAGGAAATACAGCAACCATGGGTCAGGAATTTTTTATGCAAAAAGGCGGAAAATGGGACTTCGTAGGAATTGACGACGGATATAGAAAACTTCCAACCAATATGCCTGCAAAAAATGCTTTCAGTATTTTGAATGAAGCTCAAAAAACAGATATTGGTAAAGGCTTTACAAAAAATATCGGATATAATAGTGTTGGCTATCCTGAAAACCTTAGTTTACAACTGGACGGAGGTTTCAATACCAAAGTTTTCGGAAAAGATTTAGGAGTGATTGCCGTTTTGAATTACAGCAACAATAAGAGAAGAACTGAATCTACCAACCGTTTCTTTACCATCAACAATCAACTTGCTGATACCAACTTTGATTATTTTACTGAAAAATATAGCAATGATGTTATTTTAGGAGGGATGTTGAATCTTTCTCTAAAGTTTAACAGCAATAACAAAATTTCCCTGAAGAACATCATCACCAACAATACGGTGAACCACATGTCTTTCAGAACAGGAAAAGATTTTGAATTTGATCCGATCAACGGAACCAATATCATGGCGAGAGAAATAGGCTTCAAACAGACTACTTTCTATAACTCTACCCTTACCGGAACTCATAAAATAGATGCTCTCGGCGGATTTACTGTAAACTGGTACGGAAGTTTCGGGATTCTTGATCAGTATATTCCTTTATTACAGCGTTTGCAGTACAATCAATATACAGACCAACCGGGAAGCCCTTATTTAGCATTGATATCCAATGGACTTTCTCAGAAATCAGGAAGTGTATTCTACTCTACGCTAAGCGATTACCTGTATAATGCAGGTGGAGATATTTCTAAAACATTTACATTATTCGGGCAAAAACAAACCATAAAAGGAGGATATTTATTTCAGGTAAAAGACAGGGTTTATAATTCAAGACCATTCTCAGTACGACTTGAAAGATCTAACCAGGGATTACTTTCCCAGCCTTTTGAAACGATTTTCAACCCTGAAAATTTTGGTACTGATGGTAAATTCACATTTGATGAAATTGCCGGAAACCAATACCGATATATTGCCAACACCATCCTTAATGCAGGATATTTACAGTTTGACAATAACTTTACACCATGGCTAAGAGCCATCTGGGGATTAAGAGTTGAGAACTTTGACCAGTTGGTAGGAAGCACAAAAAGAAGTGATGATCGTTTTGTAAATACCCGAGTAACAGACTTTTTACCTGCAGTTAACCTGACTTTCAAGTTGAATCCAAAAATGAACATTCGTGTGGCCGGTTCACAAACGGTTGTAAGACCTGAGTTCAGAGAGGTTTCACCTTTAGCATATTATGATTTTGATTTGGGAGCTACGGTAATCGGTAACAAATCTATTGAAAGAACTAAAATTACCAGTGCTGACCTTCGTTGGGAATATTACCCAAGAAACGGGGAGATCTTTTCCATTGCTGGGTTCTACAAAAACTTTAAAAAACCCATCGAATTATACTTCAATCAATCCGGAGTGGGAACCAGTAATACCTTTAACTTCCTGAATGTAGATAAAGCGGATGCGTATGGAGTTGAAGCGGAATTCAGAAAAAAACTTGATTTTGTAAGCGCTCTGAGAAACTTTACATTGGGTGGAAACTTCGCGTACATCAAAAACAGAGTAACGGATGAGGCCACTAAAATCGACAGACCGATGCAGGGGCAGTCTCCTTACACCATCAACCTTAGTCTTCAATATGATGCCGAAAAATCAGGATGGTCTTCTACAGTATTATTCAACATGATCGGAAGAAGAATTCTTTATGTAGGAAATGACCAGGTTCCACCAATCTGGGAAGCTCCAAGACCTCTTTTAGACTTCCAGATCGCTAAAAAAATATGGAACAAAAAAGGAGAAATCAAACTTAATGTTTCGGATATTCTTAACCGTCGTGCCAAATTCTATCATGACCTTAATGACAATGGTAAATACGACAGCAAAGATGCTCTTGCTATTGAAAGGGTAACAGGAACCAATATCAGTTTAACACTGGGATACAATTTTTAACAATACATAATCTAATAAAAATAATTTAATTCTTTATAACATGAAAAAGTTCGTTTTATATTCTTTAATGCTTGGCGCTCTGGTATCAACTACCGCATGTAGAAATATAGAGGAAGATGGACCAACCATCGTTCAAGGTGGAGGTAACGGAAACGGAGAAACTGAAAACCTTATTCTTTCAGGAAAAATCACATCTAATCTTACCTTAAAAGCTAATAAAACATATAAGCTGAGAGGACTGGTATATGTAACAAACGGAGCGACTTTAACAATCGAACCGGGTACAAAAGTGGTAGGTGAGGCTGATAAAAATGGAGCTTTGATTATCACCAGAGGAAGTAAAATCATGGCAGAAGGTACTGCTGCGAATCCTATCATCTTCACTTCAGACAAACCAAGTCCAAAAAGAGGAGACTGGGCAGGTGTTGTTATTTTAGGTAATGCACCTACTAACGCCTCTTTTGGTGGACAAAACGGAGTTGGAGAAATTGAAGGAGGAATCAACAACTCTGAAGGACTTGGTCTTTACGGAGGAACTAATGCAGCTGACAACAGTGGTATTTTAAAATATGTAAGAATTGAATATGCAGGATATGCTTTCTTACCGGATAAAGAGGTTAACGGTCTAACCTTCGGAGGTGTCGGTAACGGTACTGTAGTAGACTACGTAGAGGTTGCTTATGCAAATGATGATAGCTTTGAGTGGTTCGGAGGAACGGTAAACTGTTCTCACCTTATTTCTTATAAAGGTCTTGATGATGATTTCGATACAGATAACGGATATTCAGGAAATGTTCAGTTTGGTATCGCCGTAAGAGATTCTCAGGTAGCAGACGTTTCAGGTTCTAACGCATTTGAATCAGATAATGATGCTAATGGTTCTTCTTTAACACCTCAAACATCAGCAACATTCTCTAATATGACGATCATTGGACCCATCAATTCATCTTCTTCGGGTTCAATCAACTCATTATTCCAGAATGCTTTACAGATCAGAAGAAATTCTTCAATCTCTGTATTCAACTCTGCTTTCACAGGATTCCCGGTTGGTTTATTCATTGATGCCACTAAGGGAACTCCTACAGACAATAATATTGTTGGTAATAAATTATTTTTTGAAAACAATATCCTTGCAGGAAACACAACTCCTTTAAAATTCGGAGCTTCTACATCTTCTCCAACAAGCTTTACATTAAGCGATCTTACAACATGGTTTAATGCTAAAGGAAATACAATTCTTGCTTCTACAGCTGATGTAAAACTTGCAGGGGCATGGGCTCCGGCGGGAACAACTCCAAATTTCTCTCCAGCAGCAGGTTCACCATTATTAACAGGAGGAACATTTACACATGCTAAATTAACTTCCTGGTTCAAACCTGTAACATACAGAGGAGCGGTAGCAGATGCTAATGATACATGGTATGCAGGTTGGACAAACTATAACTTATAAAATATAGTAATTAGATTAATTTATAAAGAAGCTTTCGGAGATATTTTCCGAAAGCTTTTTTTGTATAAATCTGTCTGATCACAGACTTTAGGAAAATTTAAGATGAAGAGATGTTAACATTAGAAAACTCCGAAGATCAATGTTAAGAACAAAAAAGGTTATTTTTCCTGTAAGTTTTAGCTAAAGCCAATGGAATTTAAATTATCTTATTTGAGCGGGCTAAAGCCCACTCCTATTCATGTTGTAATTTAAACTTTGATGCATAACCACATTATCATTCATCATTCATCACTCATAAAAAAGGCCACTGGAAAAACTCCGATGGCCGATTACAAAAAACAAGTGTATAAAAAATATATACTATATCATTTACTTTCTCCAAAACAGGTTCCCGTCATTCATAAGGGCTTCTATTTTTGAGATTCTTGAAACGGCTTCTGCAGAACATGAAGCGTCAGTCAAAACAATAGCTGCTTCATCCCCGGCTTTAGGCCATTGTTGATTTCCTTTTTCGTTGAGGGGTAGTATACTTTGAGTGGCAAACTGTAAAGCTCTTGATAATGCGAATTCTGTGGCATAGCCATATAATTCTGCAATAAGATTAGCTTTCTGAAGCATATTACCGGAACCGAAAGTACTCCAGTAGTCCTGTACATTATCATTTCCAACCAACACATTTACACCGTATTTCTTCAATGTCGGAATAGGCATTATAGTTCCTCTGAAAGGTACAGAAGAAGCAATTCCCACGTTACCTTCTGCCAGCCTTTGCGCGATCTGCTCTGTTTCTTTTTCTGAAAGATGTCCCAGAGCAAACGCATGGCTTACAAATGTCTTGCCTTGTAATTCCGGATTTTCAATAGTTTTGTCGATGAGATAATTGATGGTTTTCATTCCAGATTCACCTACTTCGTGCAAATGGATATCAATTCCTTTGTGATGATCCAAAGCTAATTGTACAGTAAAGTCTATTACCTTCTCAATACTACCGTCAATACTGAAAGGATCCAGTCCTCCGATAAAACCTACACTTTTCAATTGTGCCGCTTCTTTCATTAAAGTAGCTGTATCTGTATAATACACTCCATGTTGTGGAAAAGCAACCAATTCAGCTTTAAACGATTCTTTTTTATGATGTAAGGCCTGTTCCAAATGTTCCAGTGACTGTAATCCTGAGGTAGGATCAATATTAAAATGGGTTCTGACAAAATGGGTTCCGTAATGCTGTTGTAAGCTAATCAACTGTTCCGCTCTTTCTACAGAAGTTTTCAATAATCCGGGGATAATTTCCTGTTCGTAGGCAATCATATCCTTTACGGTCTTTCTCTTTGGTGACAGGGCTTGCCACGGAAGTCCGTACAATGTTTTATCTAAATGGATATGCATATCTCTGAAAGCGGGAAGCATCAGATATCCTTTTGCATCTATCGCATTGGAGGAAGGTTCGTTGGGTTTTACTGCTTTTATTTTTCTGTCTTCAATTTCGATACTAAAAAGTTCTGTTTTTGTTCCGGTTACCTCTTCATTTTCGTATTCAAAACCTGTTTCCAGGCGGACATTTTTCAGGGAATATTTTCCTTTTGCAGCTAATTGATAGGGAAATTGCATGATGTACTATTTTAACAATACAAAATTACACCCATTTATGTCCAAAACCGGTGTATCAATTATGTCTTGTGTTGTATCAATTATTCTTTAAACTGAGAGGGAGTCATTCCTGTTTGTGCTTTGAAGAATTTTGAAAAACTGGCATGATCATAAAAACCGAGATCATAGACGATATCTTTCACTGACATTTCCGAAACTTTTAAAAGCCGTTTTGCTTCCAGTAAAATACGATCCTGGATGAGTGATGAAGCGGAAGAATTTAAATGTTTCTTACAGACAATATTCAGGTAATTGGCAGAAATATTAAGTTTGCCAGCGTAGAAAGAAACAGATCTTTCTGTTTTAAAATGTATATCAATCAATTGTAAAAAACGGGAGACAATAGGATTGGAGTGATACATCTCAAAATCTTTAAAAGCCCCTTCCATACATTGGCTCACCAATAAACCAATCAATTCACTCCTTTTTTGGATGAGTTCCCAAAATACTTTCTCATGATTCAATTCTCTTTGAATAGCCTTAAATTCATACCTGAAAGTTTCAAAAAACTCTCCGGAAAGATTAATAACCGGATGGTTCTGATAATAGGAAGCAGAAAATCTCAATGATGGTAGAAAACTTTCAAACCAATCCCTGCTGATCATCAGTTGGTATCCTATCGTTTCTTTTTCGATCACCCACTGATGGACCTGATCAGGAAAAACAAGATGAATCTGGTGATCTTTCACCTGATATTCTGTAAAATCTATCGTATGAGAACCTACCCCTTGTTCAAAAAGATTAATGATAAAAAAATCGTGTTTGTGGGGATGATCAATAGAACGTGCCCCGTGAAGCTCATTAAACAACAAATTACAGCCCATAAGCTGATTATCACTGAACTCCTGAATTCCTAAAATAGGAAAATGATCTGTATGGTAACTCACACTACCTTAATTTCTCTTAAAATTAATAAAATTCTCCGGAGAAAAAATTAAAATAACCACAAAAGAAACAAATTATGAATCTCTTGTGGTTAAACACCAACTCAATTATACGTCTATTTTTTTTAATCTATGATTTATAGATAAAACCATTATGTAAAATATCCAATACTTTATATTAAAATATCGTTCACTCTTCAACCTGATCTTTATGATTTTAAAAGCATTGCTATTTCCTTAAATCCTAGTGATTCTGCATGTTGCAAAGGAATTTTCCCGGAGTGATCAGGAATATTAACATCTGCACCATTCTCCTTTAAAACCTGAACAATCTCCTGATATTTTTTTGTACCATTGCCAAGAATGACTGCTTCCATTAAGGCTGTCCAGCCCAGACGGTTCACATGATTAATGGGAAAACCTTTTATTTTCACCAAAACTTTAACAGTTTCCACATGTCCACGTTCGCAGGCAGGAATCAGAGCCGTACCATTATACCTGTTGAAATGGTCAAACCGGGCTCCGTTTTCCAGAAATAATTTGACCAGTTCTGTTTGTCCACTCGCTCCGGCATATAAAAAGGGACTGTCCATCTGATTGTCCTGAAGATTAACATCTGCTTTATAAGATACCAGAAGCTTTGACATTTCCGGTTTCTTTTCTATGGTTGCTATCAAAAGTAAAGAACGTCCTTTTTCGTCCTGAGTATTCACATCACTACCATTTTCCAGAGCCAACTTTACCGCAGTAATATCATTTTTCTTTACTAAATCCAGGATAGTATTCTGTTGCATACTATGTTCTTTTGAATGCTTATCAGGTTTCATTTTACAGGCATTCATGCTTCCAAAAGCCAAAAGAAATACCAACATTTTCATCGTTGTTCATTTTTGGGGTTAATGATTAAAAGACAACATTTCCCTGATGTACCAGAGATTCCACGTTTGAAATTCTGGATACCGCTTCCGCTGAGCAATTTGCATTCAACAACACAAAATTGGCCTGATCTCCGGCTTTCGGCCACTGCTGAGTTCCTTTATCATCCAATGGAAGTACATTTCCTGTAGCCAGTTTCAGGCTTCTTGACAATGCAAACTCAGTAGAATATCCATATACCTGTGCCATTAAATTAGCTTTCTCAAGAACACTTCCCGTTCCGAACGTATTCCAGTGATCAACAATACTGTCATTTCCTGTCAGGACCGTTACATGATGTTTGTATAAGGTCGGAATCGGCATTACAAGTCTTCCGAATGGAATGGTAGAAACAATTCCGATCTGAGCTTCAGCTAATTTCTCAGCAATTTCTTCCTGTTTGGCGGCTTCCAGTTTTGCCAAAATGAAACAGTGGCTTAAGTATGTTTTACCTTTTAAAACAGGATTTTCATTCACTTTTTTGATCAGGTATTCTACTGTTTTCAGTCCGGAATCTCCTGTTTCATGAAGATGAATATCAATTCCTTTTTTGTTGTCTAAAGCAAGCTGGACGGTAAAGTCTACTACTTTTTCGATATTTCCGTCAACATTGAAAGGATCTACTCCCCCAATAAAATCAATATCCATCTTAGCAGCCTCTTTCAGATAAGGGGCAGAATCCGTATAAAACACTCCGTGTTGCGGAAATGCTACCAATTCTGCTCCAAATCCTTTCTTTTTATTGTCTAAGGCTTTCTGAAGGTTCTTTAATGATTGAAGTTTTGAAGTAGGTTCAATATTCACATGGCTTCTCGCATATGAAGTTCCCTTTGACTGTAATAATTCAATCATTTTTTCAGCCTTAAAGGTTGAGTTTTTAAGCATGTCCGGAAGCATTTTCTGCTCCAGTTCTATCATTCCTTTGATTCCTCCTGTCCTTTTCCGAACTGCCTGCCACTTATCTCCATAAAAAGTTTTGTCTAAATGGATGTGCATATCTTTAAATGCCGGAAGCATTAAAAGTCCTTTGGCATCAATTGCTGCTTTAGCATTTGGTTGATTGGTGGTAATCTTAGTGATTTTTCCATTTTCAACTTCTATATAAAACAAATCTGTTTTTGTTGAAATGACCTCTCCATCTTCATAAGTAAACCCTGTTTCCAGACGCACATTTTTAAGGCTCAGTTTTCCTTTTGCCCAAATATTCTGATCATCAAAAAAAGGTGATGCTGTCATGGCACCGGGTAATAAAGTGAGTCCGGTCATTGCCAGTGCTGAGCTTTTGATAAAATCCTTGCGAGATATATTATTGTATGAAGTCTTCATATCCAATCTGTTTATTACAAAATTAAAAAGATCGGCCAGGAACAAAGTGTATGGTTTATTACAAAATCTGTATCATTTATGCTTGTTTTTAAAACACTGATGAATTGTACTGATGGCTCTTCCTTTATGAGCTTTTGATACAGCTATTTTTTGACAGGTTTTGGCAAAAAGCCAATGGAAATTTATTTTTTTATAAATTGGATAAAACTGATTTTTATTAAAGTTTTACAGAAAAATATAGGCGAAAGGATTCGCATCCGTATCCCATTAAAATCAATAAAAAAGACCAGATAAAAAACCCGGTCTTTTTATTTTTATTTATTTGAATATTCAAATTTTCTTACTGCTTCCAGTGTCATATCAATTTCTTGATCCTTGATTGCATCACTGATGAAATACGTTTCATACCCACTTGGCGGAAGATATACTCCATTGGTAAGCATCTGGTGGAAGAAGTTGTTGAATAATGAATGATTGGCTTCCTGTGCTTCATCAAAGTTAGACACTCTGTTGATGTGGAAAAATACAGACATCATGGAACCTTTTCTGTTGATTTTATGGGCAATTCCTTTTTCATTTAAAATTTTTCCGATTTCAAAATCTAAAGTTTCCGTAGTTTTTGCCAATCTGTTGAAAAATTCAGGATCATTTTTAATCAGCTGAAGGGTTTTCAATCCCGCTCTCATAGCCAATGGGTTACCGCTCAATGTTCCAGCCTGATATACACCTCCTTTTGGAGCCAGATGATCCATAATCTCATTTCTTCCTGCGAAAGCACCTACCGGAAGCCCTCCACCAATAACTTTCCCGTATGTTACAAGGTCAGCTTTGACGTTGAAAAGTTCCTGTGCCCCACCGAAGGCTAATCTGAAACCTGTCATCACTTCATCAAAAATCAATAAGGCACCATTTTCATCACAGATCTTTCTTAAATTCTGAAGGAAATTATTTTCAGGCAAAACACATCCCATATTTCCGGCAACAGGCTCAATAATAACAGCAGCAATCTCTCCCTGATTATGACGGAATAAATCTTCAACCTGTTCAAAATCGTTGTAGCGAGCCAGTAATGTATCTTTAGCTGTACCTGCCGTTACGCCCGGAGAATTTGGATTTCCGAAAGTTGCAGCTCCACTCCCTGCCTTAATAAGGAATGAGTCTGAATGTCCGTGATAACACCCTTCAAATTTTACAATTTTATCTCTTTTTGTGTATCCTCTTGCCAGCCTGATCGCGCTCATACAAGCTTCAGTTCCTGAAGAAACCATTCTGATCTGGTCAATATTCGGAACGTTTTCGATAATGAATTTGGCAATCTCGGTTTCCAGTTCTGTAGGAGCCCCGAAAGAGAATCCTTTCTCGGCCTGTAATTTCAAATCTTCCAGTACTTCAGGATGTGTATGTCCTAAAATTGCAGGTCCCCATGAATTGATGTAATCGATATAGGTATTATCATCTGCATCAGTAAGGTAAGCTCCTTTTGCGGATTTCATAAAAACGGGAATACCTCCCACAGATTTGAATGCTCTCACCGGAGAGTTTACTCCTCCCGGAATGTATTTGTAGGCTTCATCAAATAAAGCCGAACTTCTTTGGTATTTCATATATACTTAGTTGCGGGTTGACAGCTCTTGGTTGGCATGTAACTGTCAACAGAAAACTCTCAACAAAAAAATTAGTTTCTTGGTTTTTTATCAATCAAATAAATCAGCTGTCCTGCAGATGGCTGCTGCCCTTCATCCATCCTGTTTTTAGCATATAATTTATGTAATTTGATTCCGAATTTCTGAGCGATGTCATGCATATCTTCACCAGATTCAGCTTTGTAGGTAGCGGTATTTCCGGAAGAATTTTTAGACTCAAGGAAAACGATATCATTTTTCTTCAAGATTCCATTTTCCAGTTCATTCCATTTGATCAATCTGCTTTCGCTTACTTTAAATTTGTTGGCAATAAACTGTACATTGGTGTCTTCAGGAATTACAATATATTTCAGACCGTCATTCGGATGGCTTTTGATAAGAATTGAATTAAGAATCTCTGCTTTTGTTTTGATTCTCTCTACTCTTTTCTGTTGCTGTGCGTAAGAAGTCTGCTTGTAAGGAACTTCTACCGTAACCGGTTCCTTTGTCTTTTTTGCATACTTTGACGGTTCAAGCTGAGCCATAAAAGATCTGTCGTCTTTCAGATCCGGGTACATTTTAAGAACAGCATACAATACTTCGTTAGAACTGGTATTGTCGTATTCGTATAATTTGTACTTTTCAATCTTGGTAATAAGGATAGATGCATAACGTGGATTGGTTGCATAGCCCGCTTTTTTCAGACCATATGCCCACGCTCTGTAATCCTTCATATCCAGGTTGAAAAGATTTGCATAGTATTTTCTCGTGGATAAAAATATAGAATGGTCTTCGTAAGACTGTCTTGGATCTTCATACACACGGAAGCATTCATTAGGTGCATCATCTGTATGCTTCATTGTTTTACCGGTCCAGTCTTCTTTACATTTTATACCGAAGTGATTTTTACCTTCAAGCGCGAGTCTGCTCTGTCCGCCTCCGGTTTCCAAAAGTCCCTGAGCTAATGTGATAGAAGCAGGAATTTTATATTTCTCCATTTCTTCTACTGCATATTTAGCAAACTTTTGGATGTATTGATCTTCGGTTGCCCAGGTTTGGGCAGAAAATTTTGATAAAACTAAAAGGCTTATGGATAGGAAAAGTCTTTTCATGTTTTTCAATTTTACTTATATAATTAAATTTCTATTCTGTTTCTCTAAAAGCAGATTAGCCCCTTCAATCCCCTGTAATCCTCCAGTATGAAAGCATAAAACTCTGCTGTTTTCAGGAAAATAATCTTCTTCAATCATCTCAAAAATCCTTTGCATCATTTTCCCTGTATAAATCGGCTCTAAAGGAATGTTGTATTTATCTTTAAAATCATTGATAAAACGTACATTTTCATCATTTATTTTACCATAACCTCCAAAACCTGAATCTATTAGATTAAAATTCCGTTTTAAAGTTAATTCAAATATTTTATTTTCCAGTGAAGCATCGTCAACGACCTTAAATCCTATAACATTCTGATTATCTTCACAAAATTTTGAAATTCCGGCAATGGTTCCTCCAGTTCCTACTGCGGTGCAAAGATAGTCAAAATCTTTTGTTTGCTCATTGAGCATCATTTTTATGCCTTCTACAGCATCTTCATTGGTTCCGCCTTCAGGGACGATCAATGCGTCCGGAAACTCCTGTTGAAGGAATTCTGTCAGTTTTTCTTTGTGACGATACTCTTCCCGGGTGACAAATTTCAGGTTCATCCCGTTTCTTTTTGCAAAAAGTAAAGTAGGATTATCACGCCATTTATTTTGCAGCTCTTCTCCTCTGATGATTCCTAATGTTGGAATCCCAGCTACATTTCCTGCTGCCGAAACTGCTGAGATATGATTGGAGAATGCTCCTCCAAAAGTAATAATGTAAGGGTTTTCGGGATTTGTTTCCAGATAATGATTGACATTGTAAAACAATTTCCAGTATTTATTTCCGGAAATCTGAGGATGAATCAGATCTTCTCTTTTGATAAAGAGTTTTATGTTTTTTCCAATAGGTATTTCCTGTATCGGAATCGTTTCTGTCGGGGGTTGTAATAGCATCTTTTGTTGCTCATATTTATGACTGTAAAATTAACAAAAGATTTATTGGTGGGAGGTATTATAAAACAATGAAGAACTTTTTTATACTATTTTATAATTTTTTAACTACAAATGATACGGATTTACAGAGATCGTATGCGATCATAGTGATAACAATTGTGAAAACAATCTGTGTAATTTGTGTCTGAATTTTAGGTTTTGGCTAAAGCCAGATGGAATGTTTTTTAAATTTAATGGGCTAAAGCCCATTTCTATTGATGTAGCCAAGCCCTATTTAAATTTAATCCAATGTATTTATCATTCATATGTATTTTCGGAAACTCCATAATTTCCTGTTTCTGAGGTAATTCAAATCACGTTCTTTTGTATAAGCTTCCCTTTCGAAAGAGATTCTTTTATAGGCGAGATATCCGTCTTTGAGCTTAAAAAGCCAGTAATAATATTCAATGACGTAGAAAACATAAAAGAAAATAATAAGCATTTCCAGTTGCTGTCGCAAATGAATTTTTTCGTGATTGATCAATACATTATTTTCCTTATCTTCGGGTTTCCTAACAAAGATAAAGGGAAAGAGAGCAATGCCGTTAATTTTTAATCTTTTTAATGGCTTTTGGCATACAATTATCATAGTAACAAATATAAAAAGTTTTTTGACTAGCTTTTAACTTATGGCTCATTATGACATCAAAGAAGGTGAAGACTTTTACTATAATGAACAGGGATACAAGGTTTTTACAGAAAAATTCCATCTGAAAAGAGGGTATTGTTGTAAAAGTGGTTGCAGACACTGTCCTTACGGGTACGATAAAAAGACGGATACATTCATTAAAAATGATAAAAAAATTAAATAAAATGAAAAAATATATTTTTATTTTGTTGGCAGCAGCTACATTGGGATTAACTTCTTGTAGCCCTTTTCAGGTACGTTCAGATTATGCTGAAACTGCCAATTTCAATTCTTATAAAACATACAAAATAAGAATCGATGATCTAAAGTTGAATGATATTGATAAAGACAGAGTTTTGAATGAGTTGTCAAGACAATTGCAAAGCAAAGGACTTCAGTCCGGAGAAAACCCTGATCTTATTGTCAACGTAAAAGCTAATCACAAAAAAATCACAGATATCAATACAACCTCACCATATGGAATGTGGGGATGGGGTGGCCCATTCGGATGGGGAGTTGGTATGAACAGAACATGGACAAGCAATTATAATGAAGGAGCTTTAATTGTTGACCTTATTGACTCCAAAACCAATAAGCTGGTTTGGCAAGGTATAGGAAGCGGAGTTTCTGTAGATTCACCAAAAGCGAAGCAGAGACAGATTCCTGAAATCATGGCTGAGATCATGAAGAATTATCCGCCACAAAGGAAATAGATTTAAATCATTTATTAATATATAGATGCCGGTGCAATGATGTGCCGGCATTTTTGTTTAATGGGTTAAAGCCCATTTCTATTGGTATTGTCATTGATACTCTGCATGTTTAATGACCTTATCATTTATATTGATGCAATGCATTTAAAAATTAATGATAATGTCATTTTTTATTCATAAAAATATAGTAATCTTGCTTGAAATTATATTAATATGAAAAAAATTATTCTATTCTCTGTCTTTGCGGGACTTGCACACGCTCAGGCACCTGCAGGATACTACAATGCAGCCAACGGATTAAGTGGAGCTCCATTAAAAACTGCTTTAAGCTCTATCATTTCCAGTGGTCATCAGGATAAAGGATATAACGGACTATGGACAGCCTATAAAACGACAGATATTGACAAGGATTACGAAAATGACGGTTCAATTCTTGACATCTATTCAGAAAAACCTGTGGGAGCTGATCCTTATAAATATACCCCCGGATCTAATCAATGTGGCACATATTCTACGGAAGGAAATTGCTATAACAGGGAGCATGTGATTCCTCAAAGTTTGTTTAATCAGTCCTCTCCTATGGTTGCAGATATCCATTTCATCAGAGCAACTGATGGAAAAGTAAACGGAATGAGAAGCAACTATCCTTACGGAAAAGTGGGGAGTGCAACATTTACATCTAAAAACGGCTCCAAGCTTGGCAGTTCATCCTCGTCAGGATATTCCGGGACTGTTTTTGAGCCAATTGACGAGTTTAAAGGAGATGTAGCCCGAATGATTTTTTATTTTGTAACCCGCTACGAGAGCAAACTTTCTTCTTTTGCTTCGGGAAATATGTTAGGAAGCTCAGCATTTCCGGGATTACAAACCTGGGAGTTGAATACTCTTCTGGCATGGCATAATCAGGATCCTGTTTCTCAGGCAGAAATCAAAAGAAATAATGCTTCTTACACTTATCAGGGCAATAGAAATCCGTTTATTGATAATCCTGCCTATGTTAATCAAATATGGGGATCTCAACAGCCAACTGGTGATGCTCAGGCTCCGACAACAGCTACCGGCTTAAATGTAAGTGGAAAAACAGCCAACAGTATTTCCCTTTCATGGAATGCATCTACTGATAATGTAGGGGTTACTTCATATACCATTTACATGAACGGAAGTTTGAAAACTACTGCAAATACAACTTCAGCAACAGTTTCAGGATTGAGCCCTTCTACAACTTATAATTTTTATGTTGTTGCTAAAGATGCAGCCGGAAATTCTTCTTCTAACAGCGCAACAGTTTCAGGAACAACTAATGCGGGAACAACCACTCCGTCAACAGATTGTGCCAGTGAAAACTTTGAAACCATCCCGACAAGCAGTGTTTCTAATTACACCACCAGAACATGGACAAATAATGGAATTTCATGGAATGCCACGGATGCAAGAACAGATCAGACGATCAATGCAAAAGCCATTACTGTAAGAAACGGATCTTTAACTTCCGGAAGTTCAGGCAACGGTATCGGTTCTTTAACTGTAACAACACAGCTTAAATTTTCAGGAACTAACGGTACTTTTGACGTGAAAGTAAACGGTACTACAGTGGGAACAATCCCTTACAGTACTTCAGTAGCTACTACAACGATCAATAATATCAATATTTCAGGAAATGTAACAGTATCTCTAGTTAATACTTCAGCAAGCAACAGAGTAGCGATTGATGACCTGACATGGACGTGCTATTCAGGAGGAGCTGCCAGGCAAGCTCAAGCCATTGCCTCAGAAACGGCAACCCCGAATTTTAAAATCTCTCCCAACCCGGTTACAAATCAGGAAATAACAGTAAAAGGTGATATTCAGAACGTGAAAAAAGCGGAGATCTATACTCTGCAGGGAAAAGTAATGCAAACGATTCACCAGCCTTTTAAGAACGGAAATTCGATCAGAACTCAAAATCTTGGTCAGGGTGTTTATATCTTAAAACTGGATGGTGTTACTATGCAGTTTTTGGCTAAGTAAATCAAGAATATAATGAAATATAAAAAAGCTGGTCCTGAAAACAGAGACCAGCTTTTTTATATAAAGATTCATTGAGAGATTAATAACACTACTGAAGCATAGATGAACTATCAACATAACTTCGAATAGAATCATACTGCATTCATTTTCAATTTTCAACTATCCATTTTCAATTTACATCCTCTCTTTTTCTTTAATAATTTTTGACCAATCGGCAAACATTTTAGTGATGGTATTGGTATTGGTCAGACTAAAGAAGAACATTCCGATCAAAACAGTAAACCAGCAATAAATGAGTTTCACAGCATTTTTGTCTGTGATAAAATAAAGGATAAAAATGGTAAGAACTCCTACGAAAAAAGTAAACATCAAAGTATAAAGCAATACATGGATGATATACATATTAATTTTCAGCTTTCTGAAAACCCATCCTATTAATGAAACAGGTATTAAACATAGTAGCGGAAGAAACATAGCCATGAAAATAATCATTTCAGGATGTTCGGTCACTTCTCTTTCAAGGCCAAAAAAAGTATTAAAACTGAACTCCATCATATTGTTTTTCACTGTTTGCTATTTCCAGTAAAGTTTTGTCCTTATACCCTAATATTCCCGCCAATAATACATTGGGAAACTCATGGATTCCGATGTTGTAAAGATTGACGCTGTCATTAAAGAACTCTCTTCTGTCTGCTATTTTATTTTCAAGCTCAGAAACTCTTTTTTGTAGTTCCAGAAAGTTGTTGTTGGATTTCAAATCCGGATAGTTTTCTGAAACAGCAAAAAATGAAGACAAAGCCTTTGATGTCTCATTGGCTATTTCTGTTCTTTTATCTGAATTGGTAGCCGAATTATAGGATGTTCTAAGCTCTGTAAGACGGGTCAGTACATTTTCTTCGTAATTCATGAAATGTTTGGCAACGTTGACCAGATTGGGAATTTCATCAGCCCTCTGCTTTAGAACAACATCAATATTACCGTAGGCTTTTTCAACATTGAATTTCAGCATCACCAGTTTATTGTATAAGCTGATCAAAAAACTGATGATGGATACTCCCAGTACTATAAGTATTATAATTGCAACAGTCTGATTCATTATTGTATGAGTATATAGGTTATAATTAAAAGAATAATTGAACAAATAAACAAAAATGACCTCAGCAATGGCTGATATTTGTTCCACACATCAATTCCTGATGATGAGGTGATTCCCAATACTTTGTGATGATTATCTCTTCTGATAAACGGAACTCCGTTTCTGGCATCTGCATATCCTACCAAAAGCATTTTCTGGCCGTCCTTTAAGAGGGTTTCTTTGTACCTTTTGCTATTATTACTGCTGATATTGGTTTCCCCGAGAAGAACCAGTTCAATTCCGTCAGGTTCCACTTCTATAGTTCCTGTATTATCTTTTATCAGAAAGGGATTGCATTTTGTTTCCCGGTGAATGGTTGTATAGCTTACATCTCCTTCTGAATCCCTGTCAATATCTTCAATGGTATAATAATATCCGATACATGTTTCGTTCATTACCGGTGAAGATAAAGCGGTATTCATCACCAGAATGCCTTCCACTTCTACCAGTCCTTTGGCGATAGATTGTATTTTTGAGGTGGGAAGAGAAGCTTGTAGTTTCAGAAAACGTTTTGCAGATGTAGGTTTCAGGATAAGCAGCGCAACAATGGCAAAAATTCCCAGTGGAAGAAAAACAAAAATCCGTTCAGCATAGCTGTCGTAATTGGTATAAAAATCTGAAAGATATTCATGGAACGGCATTTTTTCTTTAAAGATCAGCCACAGGACAAAGTAGAGACAACAGAATGCAACGATTCCGATAATAAAAAATAATATTTTTCTGTTGTTTCTCATTGATTAATCCTGGTTATTAATCTTATGTTTTGTTTATCCAGATGTCTCAAATTACATTTTATTTTACTCATTAAATAACTTCAAATTGTTCTTTTCCTTCCGGAATATAAAATGAAATATCCAGCATCAGTTCTTCTCTGGTTTTAGGATCCACCAGATATAATGCGGAATCTCCGTTTAATCGTCTCAGAACCGCTGCTTTATCATGGGCATAGTATATCATCACGACATCCTGAGGCAAAGGCTGCACCTGCATTCCGGCATTGAATTCCTGCAGGAGTTCTTTAAATCTTCCTTCTGATTCTCCGGTTGAAAGATACATTGATTTTGCCATATTTTCTTCTCTGGCTGCAATCATCTTTTTATAGTCTTCATATCTCCCGCTCTGAATCTGTCTGATAATTTTATTGTAAGCCAGCTCAAGCTTTTCTCTGATATCTTTAACATCTTTAAGATTTCTTCCTTTCTGCCATGCATTTAGCATGTAAGGAACTTCTGCTTTAAAGGTTGCATTATGTCTGATAACCGGTAGTTTCTGATCTTCCACCGGTTTTGATTGATACTCGCCAAACTGACTGTCAAAAACGAAGTTATTGGTTACATCAAACAATTTTACATTAAACTTTAATTCGGCTTCTTTATCCAATTCGGTTTTCCCGGCTATGGGAAGGATTGAAGCTGTTACCGTTTGTTCTCCACTTTCAAGGATAGTATAGTTGATGGGAATCATCGTGGAAACCTGATGGATAATATTCATATGAATCACAGGATAATCATTCACACGGATCTCCAGCATACATGCGGAAGCACTGAAGTCGATGACGTAATAAGGTTGCTGCATAGCGGTTTTATAAGGTGTTTTTCTTAATGTAAAAGAGTCTTTTTAAGTTTAGTTTAGCTTAAAGAAATTTTATCCAGATCCGGATATCCAGATCCTTTCAGCAGATCTTTCCATTCTTTACTTTTAAAAACAAACAGGTTGCAGCGATATTCATCCGGTTTATTGTCTATCTGGGTTTCACAGTAGTAATAGACGACATCATTGTTTTTCCAGATGGCTATTTCCTGTTTCAGTTTATTGGGCGTCTGAATGATTTCATTGTCTTTTACTTCAGATTCAAAACTTTCATGTTGTGTTTCAAATATAGGTTTCTGAAGGGTTTGGTTTAAATTCTCAAAAAGAGCTTTCTTTTCATTCTCTGTATAAATATCGAGCTGATACATTCCAAGCTCATCATCTTTTTCATTGGCAAGCGGACCTATTTCATGATCTACTTTACCGAAATGCAAAAGTACTTTATTGGTGTTTTTACTGTTCTTTCCATCTAAACTTATTCCGTTAAAATGCAGTATTTTTTCTGTGGAAAATGCCAGTCTCTCATTTCCGATTAAAGTAATTTCATCGGTCTGAACGGTATCTTTGGTCGTTAATCCTCCGGATTTTAAGATATCATTAATATTCTGCCCCATGGTAAGAGATGCCAGGTTAAAGGGGCCTGTTTGCGTATCATTTCTGACCTCAGCCTGCGGGGCTCCGTTTTTTCCTTGCTGACCACATGATGAGAGTCCTAAGCACATGGTTGATATGATTACATATTTCAAATTTTTCATAGCATTATTTTTCATGAGTGGTTATAAAACTTTGTAACACTGTTTCGCGATCTTCCATATTTCCATAATGCATTCCTGTTTTCACAAAATACAAATTGGTTTCAACGCCTTTTGTTTCCTTCTGACCGATAGTGACTTTACTTTTAATTTGTTCTAATAAAATGTCAAAACCGTCCTTAGTAGCCTTCCAGTAATATCCGGAATAAGGCCATGCATTATCCGCTTCTGAGATTACTTTAGGTTCACCATATTTTTTCTTAAGCACAGTCATCAGAGCTTCACTTTCTTTGAAATTTTTGGTCACAATAAAATATCCCTGAAGTAGATTATCATTCTGATTATTAACAAGAAATCCGATCTCACTTTTGAGAAACTTTTTTTCCTTGGGATAATCTAATACAAACTGGACCTCTCCATATTTGTACTGATCTACCTTATACGTATTGTAATAAGGATACCCTGTCGTCTGTTCAAGATCAGTTTGTTTTGTTGTATTTTTAATCATCAACTCATTCGTTACCTCCATTTTCAGATCAGACAACTCTATTCTGGACTGGGAGTTGCAACAATTAAACAATAGTAATGTACTTATCAGTATTATATTTTTCATATTATCCTTCTTGAATGAATGGTATTTGTGCGGATATTCCTGTCAGTTTTTCTAATTTTTTAATCACATCAAATTCAGGAATTATCTCGTAGGTTTTATCAAAATCAACCAATTCCATTTTGCGGTCAGTTTCTAAAAATCCTTTTTTGATATACAATCCAACACTGGCTTTTACTACCACCGTTGCTATCAGCCCGTCAAATTTCACTTCCGGTCTGTAATATAATGTTTTTTGTGTACTGCTTTTCTGATCATAGACTAAATTCTGGCCAAAAGTAGCAGTAGCCTTTCCGGTTGCTTTTAATTTTCCTTCCGCGTAAGCCTCTGCAATGATGACTACAAATTTCGCCTTTACTTCAATACCTGCATCCAATTCGAGACCAATCTTGGTTGTTAACTTCCCATCTCCTCCGCCTGCATCAGAATTGGTATTAAAATTCAGCTTGGTTTGTCCGGAAATAGTTCCGAAAACTTTTAAATCCATGTACATATTTAAAGTGATCGGATGGTCGTCATCTGCCAGCCATGCCCTTACTTCATTCAGCACTTGTTTCGCTGCAAGATTGGCTGTACCACCACTCACTACTCCTACTCCTGCCTGTATGAGCATATCAAGCAGATCAATCGTAAGGTCTATACCAATCAGAGGATCTGCTTTAAAATACAGTTCCATAGCTGTTCCAATCGTTGGTAGCGGTTTTTTATTTTTCTGCCCTCTTTCCAATTGCCATTCTCCTCCAAAGCAAAAATTAGGAGGTTTCATTTCAATGGTTAGTGGAAGTTTACTGCTAAAACTCTTCTTTCTGATCTTCCCTTTGGTTTGGTCTGTAACTCCTTTTGAAAATTCTTTCAATGAGCTGAATACCTTGTAGAACCATTTTATTTTATCTTCGAACTTAAAAGTAGCATCAAAATGGCCATTATATTTATCACTGGCTACCCTGTCCCAATTGGCTTCCATGGTTACTCCAAAGTCTACAGCTGTTTCCTTATTTCTTTTTTCATTTCCGATTTTACCTGCTTTGCTCTGCATTTCCTGGTGTTTCTTGGGAGACAGATTCTGCCATTTAACACTCAGCTCATTGCTTAAATTCAGAAAAAAGTGAAAATCCCATTTGATATCGGGAAAAACATTCATTAAAACTGTTGTTTTTCCTGTATTGCTGTAAAATCTGCAACTATGAGCATGGAGATGGATTTTGTTTGGGGTGGTCCACTCCGGCCAGATATACTGTAAAGGTAGTGCATTAAATCTCGACAAATCTGAATATACCTGATAATTAAAAGACGGAGGGGCAAATTTTCTTTCTTTATCTCCTGCATCAATTACCTGCCCTATATCTACCAGTCTTATTTCCTTAGCATGAAGTGCTTTATTTCTGAAACATGCCTTGGTGTCAAAATCCGTTACTTCAATGGTAACATTTCTTTTGGTCGTAGCAGTGGGACCAATGGTATGGTAAATGATGGTATTGGCATCGTGAGGGAAATAATCAAAATAAATATCTACCCTACGGTTATTTTTATAATCTTTTTCGTCTTTGTATTTGATATTATCAGCTCCTTTTTTATCATCGGTAGGGTTTACTTCTCCTTTCCCCAGAGATTTAATTCTTTTAGGATCCAATCCTCCATCCGTAAAAAACTTCTTTACAATATCCGACCTTTTCTGGGAAAGAGTTTTATTATACTCCATTTTACCAATGACACAGGCGTACCCGTCTACTGTAATGGTAGAATGCTGATGTTCCAGTAAAAAACGAAGGATATTATTCAATTTTGTTTCTCCGTCCCCTTCAATAATTGCAGAATTGAATTCATAAAAAATGGTAGCATGGATGGTTTCCTTTGCCGCCGTATTTTTCACTCCTTTTCCGTTATCAAAAACAGTAATGGGCTTTTTAACCTCTCCATCTTTATCAAAAGTGACATCGGTAATTTTGATCATTTCAAATTTACATGGTTCATATCTTTCGAGATTTTTGTCGGGCATGTATACTTTGGTTGGAACTACATTCTGAGGCTGTTTCGGAGCCTGAGCTACCAATTGATTTTTGATTCTTAAAAACCGGGCGTGAATATCATCATTGTTATCGTCTACAATGTATTTCCCTTTGGAATCTTTTACTTTTACATATAGTTCTTCAACATCTTTAATGTCTTTGATTGCACTTTTCCATTGGGAAGTATTCTGGATTTTAACATTAATTTCCCCGTCATTTACTTCCACGTCATTTAATGTTCTCAACAGAAGATCATCATTTGATCCTCCTCCATGTCTTATTCTTCTGTATATTTCTATTTTCAGATCTTTTCTACCATTCAGGCCTTCTGTTCCCAGATAAAGATAAATAATATGTCCATAACTGAAATAGTACTCTTTTCGTACGTCTTTTCCGCCTTCTGTTGTACTCCATTTGGAATCTACAATTCTTGGTGGGCAGAATCCGAAAATATATTTTCCTACTTTGTTGACGGTATCAGGCTTTCCCCCTAAACTTGCCTCTACATAATAGCTAAGAATTCCACATTCTTTTTTGGTAAATTTATATTCAAAAACATAGCCTGCCGGCCTTCTCAGCTGCTCTATGATTGTTTTTCTTGAAGATTTTTGTCTGATCCAAACGACTTCTTTTTTCTTGTCTGCATCAGGAGTTCCGGGATACCATTCTGAAACGGTAAAACGGATGGGTTTTCCAGGTTCTACTCCAATAACATCCCCATTAGTGGCTACCACTTTTGCATTGTCAGCTCTCGGAGCAATATCTATTTTCTTTATTCCTTTATTGGCCATACAATCATTGTTTAAAAATCATCTGATGAGTCTTCATCATTTTTCTCTTCTTTACGCATCTCTTCAGCATCTACTAAAGGATTGATCTGTTGTTGTACCTCAGGATTGGCATTTTTGAAATTTTGCTGACTGGCTTCCGTTCTTTGCCCATGGTCTATAATTTCAATACAAGGGCTTCCTGCAACCGCGCAAATTGCTTTGCTATCTTCAACAATGATAAATCCACCGTTACTTAACTGTACTTTATCATAAAAATTCTGCCATTCTGTAACCATAATTTTACAAGGCGGTGGTGGCCCTCCGTTTTTTGTACAGTTACCGAACGTATTTTTTTCAAATGTGGCACCTCCTATTTCTTTCGTTGTAACGATCAGTTTTTTAGAGGCATCCTTATCATTGGCATATTCTTTCTGATGGGTTAGTACTTTGAGCTTATCCGGAGCTTGTCCGAACTGGCATTTGCAAATCGCGCCCTGTACTACAATATGTTTTTCTGCCATGGTTAGAATTCTGTTTTTTTTATGGGGTACAGGCTAAAACATAAGTTTGAAGCCAATACTGAAAGTTTATCTCTTAATTTAATTTTCATTTGGTTTGTTTTTTATTCAGATATTGTCGCAATAGAAACAGATATCTTCTTTTCTTCTCTTAATCTGATACTGCTTTCCAGATACATAGATGCGGGGAAGATTGTTTTTTCATCAAGGTAGTATCGCATTCTGAACTCACCATCATGGTTTATTACCGGATCATCATCGTCAATAATCATTGAGAAAGGTGCACCGTTCATAAAATCAGATACTGATCTTTCTTCATGCAATTTTCCGGTTCCGTCTATCCGGATCAGATCATGATCATCTTTGAGAGGGTCAAGCTCCAGTTTTATTTTATATTTTGGTTCTATCGGATTATCTGTGATCGGAAAGCTTTCAATTTCTTCTGTGTTAAAATTCTCTCCAAATTTTTGATAAATCCCATAGAATAATGTTCTGATGAAATAATCATTTTTAAGATAAAGATTAAGCGTTTCGGGAGCTTCCAGTACTTTTTCGATCTGTCTGCAATAGCGATCTACAGTTTCACCTTCGAATTCCTTATATATTTCTTCTTTTACTCCAGGCCACCTCTCCTTAAACACTGAAAGATTTTCTACGGTTTTAAATTTCCCCTGTTCATCGGTACTGATCAGCAAAGGATATAAAACTTTTGAGGTCTGATAGGCCAGCATATCTGCAATTTCATTCACTTCCTCTTCATTCAGGTACAGTTTGGAAATTCTGTCTATTTCAAAATAATGAAGTCCATTTTCACTCCGGATCCAACGCACGGATGCTTCATATTTCAGTTCGTTGTGGTGGTCTCCGTTTTCGATATTGATTACCGCTCCGTATTTTCTATATATTTTGGCAGGATTAAAGATCAGACTGTTAGTCCGCCCCAACGGTACTTTTTTATTCTGATCAGCCACCGCAGCTCTCGGGATGAAAATCTCCTTTTGTCCGGTCAGCTCAATCAGCACCATATCCCTTACACTGCAAAGATTATTGTGAAATAACTTCAAAGCATCTTTATCTATTCCATAAAGGGTAGCAATGCTTTTTAGGGTATCATTTTTCTTAACGGTATGTATATTGAATTTCTGCATAATTATCCTGCTTCACAACACATTGATTATATTTTTAATGTACCACCCTTTTTCTGTCTGATCTGGGATCCATTCCTATGGCATATCGGTCAGCAGACCAATGGAGGTATTTATTTCTTAAATCTCTGAGATCTTTCTGTTCTGCCAGTTCTCTTACATAGTTAGGGCTGGTTTTATTATTGTTATATTTTTTATCTAGATCGGCCACCCATTTGAAATCATAAGGTCTTCCATTTTTAAAAACATATTCCCTTAGTTTTTTTTCAACCCGAACCAGAAGCGTGTCTTTAGAAAAATCATAAGTCTTCTTTACTTTCGTCATGGATATCTGCTCACATTTCTCATTATTTGCTTTTTCTGTCATAAATGTGAGAGGAATATAGCTGTAAGTATGCAATAATTCTCTGACTCCCTTTAATGCAAAGTATGCATTCCCTCCAATGTAGGAGAGTTGATTTCTGTTATACCATCCTTCAGCAACCAGTCTGTCTTCAAGAGGTTTAAGATCCCTTTTATCGGTCCAGTCCGTTTCTATTTCTCTCACCCATTCTGTTTCGGATAAATAACTTCCTCCAATGTCTGAATGCACTCCCGGAAATGTTTTTTCTTCCCCATAAAAAACAGGAACCTGCTTTTTTCCTTTTGCATCTGTATCGTAAGCTACATTGGTCAAGTCAAAATTTTCCCTGTGTTCATCAGTTGCGATAAAGTGTACGATCTTCTTAGCTGAGGTTATATCATCAAGATGTAGCTCTTCTATATCATTACTAAAGTTAGGTTTTGCAGAAAAATTGGGGTGATATGATGATACGGTATCATAAATTCCCAAAAAACGAACCACAATTCGATCTACAGTAATTCCAGCCTCCATTAGCTTTAATCCCAAATGCCCTCTTGCAGGCAATTGGGTGATAGGTACTTCTTTTCCGTCATCATCACTGTAAAAGGTAACGCTTACTTTTCTTTTGGTATAGGTTTTCTTGTTGGCCGCATATTTTCTTTTATTAATTTCATAAACAAAGTTTCGGGCGGCAGCGGCTCCTCTGCTGAATCCAAAGACATCAAGTATCAGAGTTCGTACAGTATTCTTATTGCCTAGATTCTTAATTATATTTTTTGTCAACTCTTCACACCCCTTTCTTACTTTTCCACGAACTCCCGTATCTCCACTTCCAAAAGCAAAACCTCCATTAGTATCAGATTGGTAGTTTTCAGTTCCTATTCCCTCAATATAAATTGCGTAATCAGCTTTACAACATTCAGACATTCGTGCTATATTACTCCAACCATTATCATAACTGGTATCCTTCTTTTCACTGATCTGTCTTTGTTTCCATGTTTTAATGCCATTCTTCTTATAAATTTCAGTGTTATTTTCTCTCTCCTTAGTATTTATTTTATTATTTAAAGTACCATCGAAGAAAAGTCCAAAAATAGCATCAATTGATTCCTCCGTTTTTTCTTCAGGACTATAATTCCCAAAAATCACATTTGACATAAGCTTTTATTTATGTTATCTAACAGATTTGACGTACTTAGCCATCTGCTTTACAGGAAACTTATTATTATTTTGTTCTATATATACTTCCGGATCACTGCCGTTACTAACATCTATTACAATGTCAGTATTGATTTCTTTATTAAGCTGTTCAAAGGTTTTAAACATATCTGTTTTCTCAAAATCTAATGGAAGGAATGTACCATTAGAAATTTTACTGGTCTGTTTTATGTATTCAGGATTACCTGTAAATACAATCTGTGAGCTCTCTTTTTTTCCATCTTTATTCTTCCATTGAAAATAGAATAAATAGGGTACCGCTCTTTTTGCATATGGTAAACTCGGGGCTGAATTATCTTGCAGTGTACTTTCACGCTCTCCGTTGGCCATATAAAAATTTCTTTTTTCGAGAGTACTTCCGGCCGGTAAAATAAGTTTAGGACTCCAGTTCAGTTTTTCTCTGAATGTTTCATACAGTGTTGGATCTGGATAACCTTCTTCTTTTATTTTTTGGGTAATAGCAGGATTTACAATTCCCGGGTCATTGAGGATATCTTCTCTATAATTAGGTTCAAATACATATTTAAACTTATCATAAGCTTCTGCCTGCGTAATTTTTATTTCTTTTCCCTGAAAATGCCCTACTTCCACCTGATGTCCATCTCCATATAACCAAAGTATCAATTTGCCTTTTGGTCCCAGGCCAATGATAAAAGTATCGTAGGTTCCTTTTTTTAAGGAATCAAAATAAGTCTTACTGAACCCTTCATTAAATAATTGGGTAATTTTCTTGGTATCCAGCTCCCAATGGCCTGCATAGAATTTGTTTTCCGCCAAAGAATACCAGGTGAATTCTAAGGTATGAGGAACTTTTACAAGGTTATCAGTTCCACCGCCATATTTGCCGGGCTCTCCCCAGCCTCCGCCGGCAATTCCCCAGATATCAGAAAAAGGATACTGATAATCATCGGCGATCAATTCTCCGTAATAAGCCTGCATCGGGTATTCATTAGGAGCAGATAACGTTCCGGTCCATTTATATTTTTCTTCCATTTTTTTGTTTTGACAACTGATTAATGAGAAACTGCATACAATGAAAAGAATGAAGGTTTTCAATTTATTTATTCCCATGAGACATTATTTTTTTATTACTCGATAAAATAAGATTTTCTCTCTGTGCTTCCACATTTATTTTTTTCGCAATCTTTTCTACCTTTTTCCCAACGTTTAAGTGATAGGAATCTTTAACGGTAACCTGAATATTAGTCGCAGTTTTTCTGATCGCCATCTTAGAATAGTTTTGATTTTTCAGCACTATTGAATTCCACGATTTTTCCGCTCTGCATGGTCATATTTTCCAGTTCGCTGAACATGGATATTTCTCCTGCAATTTCATGAGAAGTCTCGGATTGTCTTTTAAACTCCTTTTCTACCATTTCGGTTCTGGTGTCCGAAGATTCCCTGATATCACCGGAAGCGGTTTGTACAATATCCTGTCCTGCCGTAGAAATAATATCATCATTGGCATTGCTCGTAATACTATTTCCTGCCCCGATTGAAATTTCTTTTCCGGCTGTAATATTGATATTTTCACCGGCATTTAATGTAAAATTCTTTGGGGCTTTCATATCAATATTTCCTTTACCATCCATGAAATACACATTTCCGCTTGGGTCAAGAATTTTTACACTTCCTTCCTCATCATTCATTAAAATCCTGATTCCACTTCGGGTTTGTATCGACTTTAAATGGTTATTAATGCCTCCTCCCAAAGCAACTCCTCCATGGAACATTCCTCCCATGACAAAAGGCCTGTCCGGATGGCTATGAACAAAGTTGACCATGACCTGATCCCCCACTTCAGGAATAGCTACATAACCTCTGTTCTGGGTAATCTGGTCTGTTCCTCCCGCGTCAGGGCTCATCATTCGGATAAAATGAGTGGTATCATTAGTTTGCCAATCGAATCTCACCTGAATTCTGCCTTGCTTCTCCGGGTCTGTATTTGAAATTACAGTTGCTGTCTGAGGTTCGGCTTTAGGAACGATAAATTCCGGTTTTGGAAGAAATCCTGTATCTGCTGCGATTCCTACAAAGCTTCCATGATAGTGACCTATGGTGTCGATCTCATGTTCTGATTCGGTGATCATGATTCTTGTGAAATAAGACGTCTCATTGGAATCCGGTTTACGCATTTGCATATCTACCACGCAACCTGGGTGAAGAAAAGGAACGGTTGTATTTCCTGAAACAGAAAAAACATTTACGGCCTCACTTCCTGATGCACTTTTCTGTGAATACTCCACATCAAGATGGGTCGAAGCTTTCATTGGAGCGACCTGTAGTGCTGGTGTTTTATAAATAGAATCGTTATGGCTATAGGCTGTTTTGGCAAGATCACCCACATGTTTGATAGGTGTTGATCCCGAAGTTAGCTTTTCGTTTTTGTTACTGTTGTAGCCATAGAATTGTGGTCTGGTGTGTACTGCTTTCAATTCAACCTTGATATCATTGGCACTACTTCCGTAAGTTAATATGATCGGTTTATTCTGAGGAGGAAGCTTTCCGAAATGCAAAACTTCGCCATCGTAATAAAACTGTTCACCATATGCTTCTGCCATTCTTGCCAGATAGTTATAATGGGTTTCATCATACTGACTGCTGTAAATGATCTGTGAAAAATTATTGGCATCAATTCTAATATCAAAACGGCTTTTATCAATTCCTTGTTTGATAACTTCTTCTGCGATAATTCCCATGTTTACGGGCTGATTTCCCCCAAAACTTTGAATATGAGGAGCTCCGTCAAGGAGGACTGTCGGGCTGTTTCCGGTGAGTACGATATTTCCCAGACTCATTTTTTCCTGACTGAATCCTACGCCGGTAATCACCCCAACGAAAGTTCTTTCGGGACTGTTGTCTACATCTTTATACGAAATAATGGCTGTTAGCCGTTTTCCCAGAAATTTATTGGCATCTTCCAATGAATGAGTCTGCCTGTCTCCCAAGGTATCGTGAGCCAATGTAAGCGTAAACTCGTGATGGCGTCTTGTACTTTGTTTAAGTTTAAAATGTTTATAGTATTTGATTATCTTTCCCTCTATGACAAGAGAGAGTTTTACCAACCGGTTGATTCCGGTATGATGATTTTCAGATATACCGTCTGCATTTTGCGTCGGACGAAAAGTCCCTGCATTATTTCCAGGTATGATTGACATATTGTGTAGTGATTTGTTAAGGTTTTTAATTTTTTAACGGATTTTAAACAAATAAAATTCCGGCAGAATCCGGCAGAATCTGGCTGTACAACAGGTAAAAAAAGACCGTCTTATGAGGACAGTCTTTTTATAATGTACTACAAAAGACTTAACTCATTGGCCAAAGTCCTTCATAGAATGAATTTCCATAACTAATGCTCTCGGCACTTACCACAAAACTGATCAGCATATTGTTGCTGTCTAATGCATCAAAATCTACTTCATGCTGGATCACATATCCGTTTTCCCATTTTAAAGTAATTAATGTTCCCTCCTCATGAGACTTGTTGAAATTAATTTCTCCGGTTGTAGGCTTGTATTTGCTGTTTAGTAAACTCTCTAAGACATCAGATTTTTCTGTTGCCTCAATGGTTACTTTAATAAGAGCATTTGACGGATCAGATGCTACACGTCCTGAAACGTCTGTAGCTCTTGATACGCTGTAATTAAGCTTTAATAATTTTTGTCCTTCACCTCCATTGAATTTTAAGATTCCTCTTGAATTTCCTGCCATATTCTTAAATTTTATTCTTTACTATTTGTTCCTTCCTGTAGGAATTATACAAACAAAGATAGACTTCATGTTCTAAACTGAAAAGTTTTTAAGCAAGAGTTTCGGAAATTGTAGTAATTCTACGACTTTTTAAATTCGGACATTGTTGTCAAAATTATAACTATCTCTTTTTTTTATCAAGTGTGCAAAAAAACATGTTTATAGACATAATACCCTATGATGATGACAAGGTTAACGATGAGCAAGACCATCAGCACTGATCCATATTTTCTTTTCCTGTCTATAAAACTTAGTGCAAGAATAAAGAAAAAAAGCAATATTGTATACACTGCCGGATACATCTGAAATGCTTCAGAAAACCTCCCTTCAAGTACAAGAACAACAGCCCTCTGCGCACCACATCCGGGACATTCTACGCCCAGAAATCTTTTACTGGGACAAGTCAGCATGAAGTCTTCAATATTCATTTTTGAAACTATTCGAATAATTCTTATAACTACGTTGAAATCTTTGCTCTTGTATATTGATGAGGGAAGAAGCACTCTTCATTCATTTCAAACGATCCCTGAACGGCAATATAAGGGTTTCTTAAAATCTCTCTGGCGATAAAAACAAGATCCGCATCTCCGTTTTGAAGAATTTCTTCAGCCTGATCAACCTGGGTGATAAGACCTACGGCACCTGTTTTCACAGAAGCCTGATTCTTTATCTGAGATGAAAAAGGAACCTGATAGCCATCAAAAACAGGAATCTTTGCTCCATGAATATTTCCACCACTGGAAACATCTACAAGATCAACATCATGTTCTTTCAGAACTTTTGCCAGAGCCACGCTACTTTCAATATCCCAGCCGCTTTCTGCATATTCGGTTCCGGAAATACGTACAAAGAGCGCTGTATTTTCGTTCAATACTTCATTGACAGCATCAACAATCTCGATTAAAAATCGTATTCTGTTTTCAAAACTACCCCCATATTCATCCGTTCTGATGTTGGAAAGTGGTGATAGAAACTGGTGAATCAAATACCCGTGCGCTCCATGAATTTCAATGATATCAAATCCTGCTTTAACCGCTCTTTTGGCCGCTTCTTTAAAATTCTGAACCTGCTTTTTTACCTCATCAGCACTCAAAGCATGCGGAATTCTTTCTGACGGGTGATAGGGAATGGAGCTTGGCGCAATGGTTTCCCAACCTTCTTCGATTGAAATTTGTTTATTATTCCAGGTAGAGCCTTTTCTACCTGCATGAGCCAGCTGAATACCTATTTTACTGTCAGAGTTTTCATGCACAAAGTTGACAATGCGCTGTAATTTTTCAGCCTGTTCATCACTCCAGATTCCCATGCAATGCTTGGTTATTCTTCCCCTCGGTTCTACCCCTGTTGCCTCTACTACAATCAGACCTGTTCCTCCCTGTGCCCTGCTTCCGTAATGAACAAAATGAAAGTCATTGGCTATTCCGTTTTCACATGAATACATGCACATAGGAGACATTACCCATCGGTTTTTAAGCTCTATATTTCTGAATTTTATTGGTGTATATAACATTTTTATTATTTTAAAAATTGGAATTTCCGGGAAGAAGAATAAATATTGCCCAACTCATTAAAAAGAACTACTTTTACGCCCCTTTTTTAGTCGACAATATATGAAAAAAGACATACAGATCAGTTACGAATATTTTAAAAATAGCAGCGAACTGAGCGATATAGAGAAAAAATTATTTGAAAGAGCCAAAGAAGCTCGCGAGATGGCATATGCCCCTTACTCTCAGTTTCTGGTAGGATGTTCTGTTTTGTTGGAAAACGGAGAAATCTATTCCGGAAACAATCAGGAAAATGCGGCGTATCCATCCGGTCTTTGTGCAGAGAGAACTACCCTTTTCTGGGTGGCAGCGAATTTTCCGAATGTGAAAATAAAAAAGATTTTTGTAGTGGGTGGTCCTAAAGAATTCCACGAAAGCAATCCTCCGATTCCTCCATGTGGAGCGTGTCGTCAAAGCTTAATAGAATACGAAACCAAGCAAAATGAAAACATAGACCTTTATTTCTCCAGCATGAATGAAGAAGTGGTGAAGGTTCATGCCGTGAAGGATTTGTTACCTTTTTATTTTGACTCCACCTTTTTGTAAAAATGAAAAAGCAAATTTCATGAACAAATAACTAGTGGTTTTATCATAACCACAGAATTTCTGTTTTGATATGGGATCAGCTATTGATCTTACGAATTTGTATTGATAATATTTAGTTTAGAACCTGTAGTAATGAATGCCACAGGTTTTTTTATTGGTGTTGGAAAAAACGCAAAGGCCTAATAAATAACAAGCGATTTTAAAACACAATAAAATCAAAGGTTTTTGTAAGAATTTTTATAGCCACTAATTCACGAATGATTTTATTTGTGTATTAGTGGCAAACACATAAAAACTCCCTATACTTTCTATTTATGGAATCTCCCAAATCTGCGAGAAAATAAAAAAACAGGCTTTACTGACTAAAAATAAATAACCAATTTGGATTACATAAAAAAGGTTGTCTTATTTCTAAAACAACCTCTTTACTTTTTTATATCACCGGTTAATCTTTATTTTCCTCCTCTTCATCATCTTCATATTGCTCCAGATAGTAGCTGAAAGTGAAATCTTCTACTTCTTCTTCCGCATCTTCCAACGTTGTAAGAAGGTCTTCAAAAATTTCTAACTGATCTACCGTCATATTAACAAATTCGATGTGGATTGGCATTTCCAGATCTCCGGTAATGGTATCAAAAAGCGCATCAAGATTATCTCCAAAATGTTCAGGAAGCTGAATTTTTTCCTTTAACTGGGCGTAAAAATCTTCATAATCGCCTATGTCTGTAAAATCTATATATATTGTCTTCATATCTTTCTTATTTCTTTTTAATTCTTGTTGTGGTCATTGCGAGGAACGTAGTGACGAAGCAATCTCAAAAAAACATCCATAATATTTTCGATGTCACTAGCCAAGTCCTCCATTCAGGATTCATGGCATTAATCAAATCTAACTTCTTTTGTCTTGAACCTGCTTTAATCTGTTTTTCCCTGGCTATTGCATCTCCTATTTCCTGAAAAGCCTCCCAATATATAAGTTTATACAAATTATATCTGGATGTAAAGCTTTTTGGAAAATGTGATTCTTTATGTTGCTGAACTCGTTTTGGCAGGTTTGAAGTAACTCCGGTATAAAGAGTTGTGTGGTTTTTATTCGTCATGATATAAATAAAACCTGCTTTTATTTGTTTTACAACATATTTAAAGATTGCTTCGTCACTACTGAACTACATTCGCAGACCTCAGTCTGTTCGCAATGATATTACTGTTTTTCAAAACTCTTATAATGGTTTTTGGTAAGATAAACCTCTCCGTTTCTGGTAAAAATAATTCTGTCTGCCTGCCTGCTTCCGCAATGGTAATTAACATCTGCTTCAAAATACTTTTCTCCATTTGGCAGTCTTCCTTCACGGTTTCCAAACCTATCTCCTCCAATAGCCTTTCCCGGGAGTACATCACAAAGATTTCCTTTTGAAGGATTCCAGCCTTGTCTTCTGGCTTCATTTTTTGTGATATAATAATCCGGTAACCTATAATTTTGTTTTACATAATTGATGACCGTTCTTTCTTCTGTCAGGATCTCAATACTCCCCTGATCTGCTGGGTTTCCGGTATCGGCTGAAGCATTTCCGTAATTTACATTTTCTGTTTGTGCACCCTTGGAATGGTCTTTTTTACCTGCAATAAAATTATTGTAAATGTACATTACAGACATTCCGAAAAGAAGCCCTAAACAGATGAAGAATACGGATCTTATTTTACCATTCATAGCAATATTTTCTTTGATGTAACAATGTCTCAGGAATGTAACAATTATGGATTGATGACCTGATACATTGCAGATTATCTATTTATCTTAGTTTCTCCACTCTTCAGGAATATCACAAACTGGAATAGGTTCCATTTTATGTTTTGCGGCTTTATGCATTCTGTCAAAAATCAGGAAAACTTCTTTGTCTCGGCCTTCATAATCTTCAGCTGTTTTGGTACCGTATTCTTTCTGAATCTTTTCAAGTTCAGGATAAGTCGCTCCAATCTGTTGTTCATCAGTTCTGTCTACATCCCAAAGTCCGTCCGTAGGAATAGCTTCCTGAATACTTTTGATCAGGTTTAATCCTTTCGCCAGGGTATAGACTTCAGTTTTATAAAGATCTGCAATCGGGGAAACATCTACTCCACCATCTCCATATTTTGTATAGAATCCGATTCCGAAATCTTCTACTTTATTTCCTGTTCCACATACCAGAAGACCGTTAAGCTGCCCGTAATAGTATAGGGTAAGCATTCTTAAACGAGATCTTGTATTGGCAAAAGCCAGTTTTTCGTTAGGATATAAATCATCCTGCACGTTAAATGTTTTATATAATTCTTCAAAAGCTGGTGTAAGATCTACAGACATGATTTCAACATTGGGAAATTTTGATTTCAGATCATTCATATGGTCTTTTGCACGGTCTACCTGATCCACTTTCTGACGAATCGGCATTTCGATAAGCAGGGTTTTCAATCCTGTCATAGCGGCCAATGTGGAAACTACTCCTGAATCTACTCCTCCTGAAACGCCTATTACGTAACCGTTAACTCTGGCTTTTGTTGCATAATCTTTTAACCAGCTTACAATATGATCTATTACTTTTTGTGTCTGCATTATTTATATTTTTAATCTATACCAAATTCTTTAGGGTATTTCACAACCCCTCTTATATTTTTTAATCCGTCTTTTACAAGCTCAATGGCCATTCCATTTTCTTCAGGAATTTCAAACGGAAAAGAAATCCCAAAATTACTTGTTTTTTCGTAACCAAACTTAGGATAATATTTTTCATGCCCAAGAAGGATCACAGATTGATATCCTAATTCCCTGGCTATCTGATGCCCATGAAGGATAAGTTGCCCTCCAATTCCCTTATTCTGGAATTCTGGTTTTACAGAAACAGGTGCTAAAGCCAATGATCCGAAAGATTCTGATCCATCTTCAATAGTAATTTTTGTAAACAGAATGTGACCTGCAACGTCTCCATCATTGTCTTCTGCCACTAATGATAATTCAGGAATGAACGCTTTGGAAGTTCTCAATTTTTCTACCAAAAACTGTTCGTGATGATCGCTATGTTCCATATTCCTGAATGCTTCTTCTATAATTTGAAACACTTTTTCGTGGTCTTTTTCTTCTTCTTGTCGGATTTTCATAAATATCAGATATATTTTTCACGTTTCAATTCATACCAAAAACATGATACTCCGGAGTCTTCAAACTCTCCCGTATTTTCAAAGCCTAGCTTTCTCAACATATGGTTGGATCCTGTATTTCCGGTATCTGCATAAGCATAAATAGTATCGGCTTTCAATTTATTAAAACCATAATCCAGAGCAGCTTTTGCGGTTTCCATAGCATATCCTTTACCCCAGAATTCGGGAATAAAACGGTAGCCCAGATCCAGGGTATTTACATGTCCGTTGATAGGCTGTCTTAATAACTTAAGACCACTCCACCCAATCATTAGTCCACTTTCTTTTTCAATGACGGCAAGCCTTCCCACTCCATTTTCTTCATATTGTTTCTGAATCATTTTGATGGTTTCTTTTGATTCATCAAGACTTGTTACCGGTTTGCCCAGATATTTCATGACGTCAGGATCGGAGTCCATCAGAAACATTCTTTCACAATCGGTATCCTCAAGTTTTCTTAAAATCAATCTTTCTGTTTCAAGTATCATAGTATTGTTTATTCTTCAGTTCCAAAAATCGTAATATCTGTTTTTGTTCCTTTTTTAATATCGGATTCCTTCATTTTATTTCCGCCAACATTCAGCGTTTGTAAAGCCGGGTTTCCGGAAATATCTATTTTTTGGATTTTATTGTGCTCTATATTCAGTTTTTTTAAATTTTTAAGCTGGGTGAAATCAATGGTTTTTAATTGATTTAAAGATAAGGTTAATTGCTCAATCCTAGGAGTAGCCTTCATTGAAATCGTTGCCAGAATGTTGTTATCTAAATATAATGAAGTCAGGTTTCTCAGATTTTCTGCTTTAAAAGAAGACATTTTGCATCCTGTACATGAAAATAATTCCAGCTTATCAAGATTTCCAATATTTATATCCGGAATCGTATTATCATCAAGTAAAACCATTTTAACATTTTTAAAAAGCCTTACATCCTCAGTAGAAGTAATTCCTTTTTGCACCAGAAATAAATTGGTAACCATTCCTGCCTCCATGGGTTCCAGGGTTCCGCTTTTATTAAGGTCAAAGTTTTCGAGAACTGCCTTTTCAAAATTTTTGTCTTTAAACTCAACCTTTTGACCGAAGAAAAAAGAAAATCCTGCAATAAGGCAAAGGGCTGTAAATATTTTCATTTTCATCTTAATTTGTCCTTTTAATTTTTATTTTTGTAACCTTAAATTCCATGTAAAAATAATGAAGATTTTTAGATTTATTGCGCTTTCTTCTGTTTTAGTTCTGGGACTAAACTCTTGTAAAAAAGACCCCAACAATCAATGGAAGGTAGAGATAAAAAATACTGCCGAAAAAGTTGATATAACTGATATTTCCAAAGAATTCTACAATCCCGGTATTCCGTTGGAGCAATTTAAAGCTCAATTTCCGTGGTTCCAGGGAACGGTTTCTGATGAAGATTTCAGTAAAAGAAGAATAGATGCAGAGGAAATAAAAATCTACAAAGAAGCCATCGGTAAAATTGATCAGGCTAAATTACAAAGTGAGCTACAGGGACTGTTCTCACACATTAAATATTATTTCCCTCAGTTTAAAAGTCCGAAAATATATCTGTTTTCATCAGCTTTGCAAATGGTACAGGATCCTATCATTTATGACCCGAAAGGAAATTTCCTGTTTATAGACATCACGGGGTTTATGGGAGATGGTAATCCTCATTACAAGGGATTGGAGCTTTATTTCCAGAAGTCAATGAATCCGCAGAATATTGTTCCGAAAGTTTCACAACTTTTTGCTGAGAATATCGTTACAGAATCTCCTGATCACCAGAAATTTATTGATCAGATCATTCTCAACGGAAAAGTAATGATTCTACAGGACGCCTTCCTTCCCGACTTTCCCGACTACCTGAAAATGAATTACACCCAAAAGCAATACGACTGGGCTAAATCCAATGAAGCCAACATCTGGAACTATTTTGTGGAAAGCAATTTGATTTTCGGAGATGATCCAAGATTGGGAGAGCGTTTTATTGCCCCGGGGCCATTTTCAAAATTTTATACTGAAATTGATAATGAATCGTCCCCACAAATTGGAATTTTTACGGGATGGCAAATCTGCAAAGCCTACCTGAAAGAGAAGCCTGAAACGAAACTAACTGATTTTCTGAAAATGGATGCGACCAACATCTTTAATCAATCCGGGTATAAACCTGTAACAAAGTAGACAACATCACATACCTATAAAAGACCTTTTGTATTGCAAGGGGTCTTTTTTATTTTCAACACAAATCAACATGCACATGGAAAATTTAATTAGTATTCGAAACTTAAATTACGGATTTACCAGTGATAAACTTATCCTAAAAAACATTGATCTTTCTGTCCCAAAAGGAAGTATTTTTGGTTTTCTGGGAGCTAACGGAGCCGGAAAATCAACTACTATGAAAATGCTGATTGGCAGTATTCCTGATGATCATAATTCTATTCAGATTTTTGAAAAAGATTTATCAGACCTATACCCGGAAGGGTTTCAAAAAATCGGAAGTCTGATAGATACTGCTGCATTTTATGACCATCTATCAGGATGGGATAACCTGATTATCATCTCAAGACTCAGAAACTTACCTGAATCGGAATGTGAAAGGGTATTGCATCTGGTGGATCTTTGGGAAAACAGAAAAATGAAAATGAAAAAATATTCCCTTGGAATGAAGCAAAGACTCTCAATAGCAATGACGATGCTTGGAAATCCCGATCTTTTGATTCTCGATGAGCCCGTAAACGGTCTAGACCCCAATGGAATGCTGGAAATGCGGGAATTATTAATCAAGCTTAACAAGGAACAAGGGGTTACTATTTTTATTTCGAGCCACCTGCTTCAGGAAATTGAAAAAATGATTACTCATCTTGCTATTATTTCTCATGGTGAAATACGTTTTACGGGAAGTATACAAGATCTTAACGAACTCTACAGATACAACCATATCCGAATTGGAATCATGAATGCAACTCGGTTTATTGCTGAAGTTCCTGAGAATTATTCTCCTAAAATTATCAATGACCACACCATAGAAATCACTGCAGAGTCTAAAGAAAATATTGCAGATCTTATCAAAAAGCTGGTTTTGGCTCAAGCCGAAATCTTTGAGGTAAAAAATAATGCGGGTCTTGAAGATTGGTTTATGGAAATAACAAAAAACTAAACACAGATGAAAAAATTATTAACCGCCATCGGTACAGAATGGCTAAAAACAAAAGGGTTGGGATTGACCTATATTGCCATTGTCCTTGGAACTCTAATCCCTTTTCTGAGCTTCATTCCTGGGTTTTTCAAAAAAAGTCTCATTATAGAAGGGACACTTAAGTATTCAATATTTGAAGATGCTATCGGTGGAGATGCCATCAAGTATTTTACATTTTTTATTTTACTGTTATTTGTCATTATTACAGCCAACAGAATAGCGCAAACCGATCATAAAAATAACGGTTGGCAACTGATGGAAACACAGCCGGTAAGCAGATTTCAATTGTATTTATCAAAATATATTATCCTGATATTTTTGTGTTTTATATGTATTGCTTCTTATTTTGGGTTCAATATCATTTTAGCCTTAGCAGATTATTATATACATCCCGATCCTGCCAAGCTCATGACTTTTGATATCATGTGGATGGTTGAGACCTTTATTAGAATTCTGATCACCATTTTAGGAATTGCAGCCCTTCAACTTTGTATTTCGGTTGCTTTTCAAGGCTTCATCTGGTCATTTCTCATTGGCTCACTGGGGCTGGCTTCCAATATCACTTCTCTTATACAGAAGCAGGCTTATTTTTTTAATCCATATAGTTCTCTGTATACGTTTTGGAATGCTCCTGAAATAAAAAACCTGAACAGCTTTATTTCTCATTCTGAATACATGAGCCTTTTCTGGATGGTCATATTTCTTGTTCTGGGCTATTTCTGGTACAGTAAAAAAGGATTTAAAAATGCATTCCTTAAAAATAAAAAGCAGATTTTTATCTCAGCTGCTGCCTTAATTATTGGCTCCGGATTGCTTTATATTTTCCAAAAGCCCAGATCATATCACAGCGATGGAACCGGAGTTGTTATCAAAGGAAAGCTGGAAACTGATCTCAAAATAGATTCTGTACGAATTTATTCCAAAGATTTTCACAAAAAAATTGGAGCCACAGTAGTCAAAAATAACACTTTCAACTGGCTGACCACACAGGCGCTTCCATTGGATGAATATATTCTGGAAATCGGAAATAAAAAAATAAATTTCATTATGGCCAGTGGGGACTGGTTCAATTTTGATCTCAAACTGAATAGTGTAAAGCTGGTATCTTACGTACAATCCAATAGAAAAGCTGATCAGGTCTACAAAAACAATGAAGCTTCTTTTGGATATGAATTCCAGTATGCATTGGAAAAACAAAATTATAATAATGATCCGGCCAAATTTTATGATCTCGCAGAATCTGACTGGAAAGAAAACAAAAGGATTCTCAATGTATTTGCCGATCCTGAAAACAATGCACTTTCAGAGGATTACAAAAGATATAAAAGAGAACTTATGTCTATTGAATATCTGAATGAGATCAATAATTATAGAAAAATGACTTCACTGACTGATTCAAAATTTGCCCCACCTGCATCTTTCCTTAAAGAATTAAATGAAAACATTCAGAAGCCAGGCCTTCTTTTAAGCAAAAATGATAATTACCTTCAATATAAACTGGATCAGTTATTGTCTGACAAAGACCAGATTTCCAATCCGGATAGTATTCTATTTGTAAAAATCGATCAGATGCCTGCAGGAATTTCCAAAGATCAGCTATTGTCAAAACATTTAACAAAGTCCATAGAGTTACAAACGGACAGTATTGCAAGAAACAAACTTTTTAATGCTGAAATCGGTAAAGTAAGTAATATTGATTACAAAAAAGCTCTTTACTCAAAACTTGACGAAATCAATAGGTCTCAGAAGGGTTCTGTATTTCCCGATATTGCTCTTCTTAATGATAAAGGGGTCATCCAAAAACTTTCAAAATATAAAGGCAAATATGTGATAATAGACTTCTGGGCAACCTGGTGTGGCCCGTGTAAACAGATTCGCCCTGTATTTGAGTCGAGAAGTTACCAATACAGACATTATGATAATATTCAGTTTATTTCTATCAGTCTGGACGAAGAACAATCCAAATGGACCAATTATTTAAAAACAAAAACGTCTAACATACCACAGTTCTGGCTTATGAATGCAGAGCAGTTTATGAATAAATACAAAATACAGTCTATCCCAAGATTTATTATTATTGATCCTGAAGGCAAAATTTTTAACTTTAATACACCATTTCCTGATGAAGATAATTTCGTAGAAATTTTAGATAAGCTCAAGAAGTATTAACTTTGCTGAAAATTTTAAATTGATATGAGAAAAACTCAGATTACGATAGATGTAGAGCTGGATGAAAACCACGTTCCTGAAAACATTACATGGAATGCTCAGGACGGAGGTATTGAAAAGGAAGAAACTAAAGCAACAATGATCTCTGTGTGGGATGATAAGGCTATGGAAGCGTTAAGAATTGATCTTTGGACAAAAGAAATGCCGGTAGATCAGATGAAGATGTTTATCCACCAGATCTTAATCTCTTTAGGAAGTACTTACCAGAGAGCAACAGGTGAGGAAGATGTAGCACAGTGGATGGAAGAAATTGCAGAGGAATTTGCGGTGAAATCAGCCATAAAATAAAATGTAAAACAATTTGAAAATGGAGTAATTTGAGAATTTGAAAATGAAGGAGCCATTTTTATTATGCTTGCAATTCTATTTTCAAATTATTTTATTTTCAAATTATCAAATTATATAAATATGAATTTTAATACAAAAGTAATTCACGGAGGGCAGCATCATGAATCTGCAACGGGTTCTGTCAATGTTCCTGTATTTTTAACCTCTACATTTGCACAAAAAAGTCCCGGAGTACATTCCGGATACGAATATTCAAGAGCTGCCAATCCTACAAGACAGGCATTGGAAGATTCTTTGGCAAGCATTGAAAACGGAGCGAGAGGCTTGGCTTTCGGTTCCGGTCTTGCAGCCATTGACTGTGTTCTGAAGTTACTAAATCCAGGTGATGAGGTCGTTGCTGTAGATGACCTTTATGGAGGTACCTACAGAATGTTTACCAGACTTTTTGAAAAATATCAGTTGAAATTTACATTCGTGAATTTTGATGATGTTGCTAAAATTGCTGACGTTATTACTGATAAAACGAAACTGATCTGGGTGGAAACTCCAACCAATCCGTTGATGAAATTAGTAGACATCAAGGCAGTAGTAGACATTGCTAAAGGAAAGGATATTCTGGTAGCAGTAGATAATACTTTTGCTACACCCTATATTCAGAGACCTATTGATTTAGGAGCTGATATCGTAATGCACTCTGCTACAAAATATCTTGGAGGTCACTCCGATGTTATTGCGGGAGCCCTTATTGCTAAAGATGCTGAATTGGGAGAAAAACTTCACTTTATTCAATTTGCAAGTGGTGGTATTTTAGGACCACACGATTCTTACCTTGTATTAAGAGGAATCAAAACGTTGGCATTGAGAATGCAAAGACATTCTGACAACGGTCTTGCAGTAGCAAAGTATCTTGAAACTCACCCAGCAGTTGATAAAGTCATTTATCCTGGATTAGAGTCTCATCCTCAATATGAACTGGCAAAATCTCAAATGAAGGAATCAGGAGGAATGGTATCATTCACTTTCAAATCCGGAAAAAAAGAAGATGCCATCAAATTTCTGGAGAAAGTAAGAGTATTCACATTGGCTGAATCTTTAGGAGGTGTGGAATCATTAGCAAATCATCCTGCATTGATGACTCACGCTTCTATTCCAGCAGAAAAACGTGCTGAACTGGGAATCACGGATGACCTGGTTCGTTTAAGCGTTGGAATTGAAGATGCAGAAGATCTTATTGCAGATTTAGAGAAAGCTTTTTCTTAACAAAATAAATTAATGAGAAGGGATTGAATAAAAATATTCCTTCTCATTTTATTTTACACCACCACATTATTATGAGAGATATACGAAAAGTAATCATTTCCGATTTGCCACAACTCGCAAGTTTATTTGACCAATACAGAGTTTTTTATCATAAAGAATCAGATATTCCTGCCGCAGAAAATTTCATCCGGGAAAGAATTGAAAACAAAGATTCTGAAATTTTTATTGCCGAAGAAGATGGTATATTAACGGGTTTTGTACAACTCTACCCTATCTTTTCTTCCACAAGAATGCAGCGATACTGGTTACTGAATGATTTATATGTCAACGAAAATCATAGAGGAAAAGGGTTTTCTAAAGTACTCATCGAAGAATCGAAGGACTTGTGCAGATCTTCCAAAGCCTGCGGAATTTTATTGGAAACAGGAAAAGGTAATGATATCGGAAATCAGTTGTATCCCGCTTGCGGATTTGAACTTTACGATTCCGTGAATTTTTATGAATGGAGCAATTCCTAAGTATCCTCAAACAAATACTAACTTATAACTCAAAAACAATATGTCAGATTTTCAAAAATACATTCAAAGATATTTAGATCAGATTCCAGCAGGAGATTGGTTGGCAGAACTAAAAAAGTCGGGAGAAAAAACCTTAGGTATTTATTCTAATCTTACAGAGGAACAATCACGTTTCGCCTATGCTGAAGGAAAATGGACACTGAAAGAACTTTTGCTTCACTTATCAGACTGTGAAAGGGTTTTTCAATACAGAATGCTTGCTTTTGCAAGAGGTGATAAAAACAATCTTCCGGGGTTTGATGAAAATGAATATGCTGAAAAATCATTCGCTGACAAAAGAACTTTAGAATCATTAATTGAAGAATATACACTGGTAAGAAAATCTACTCAGATTTTTGCTGAAACACTAACTCCTTCCGCTTTACAAACAACAGGTATCGCCAACGGAAATGAAGTTTCTGTAGAAACAATAGGAAAGTTGATCGTGGGCCACAATTATCATCACCTGAATATTATTGAGGAGAGATATTTATCCAAATTGGGATGGATGTAAATATAATTTTTTTAAATAGGCTGAAGTCCATCTCTATTGATGAAATGCACTTTTCATATTTAATATGAGACAAAATAAATCAAACATCAATTGGAACGGGCTTTAGCCCGTTTTTCAATAAACAAATCTTCTATTGGCTTTAGCCAAAACCTAAAAATACTTCAACATCCTATTTCATTTACAGGTTAATTTTTTGTCTAAAAAACCTAGATTTTCTACCTTTAACGACTGATTTGAATTCGAAACAATTATGGAGCATATTATAGAAGTCTTACAATCCGGTGGAACCATACTCTATCCTACTGATACAATTTGGGGGATTGGTTGTGATGCCACCAATATAGAGGCTGTCAATAAAATTTTTGACATTAAAAAAAGGGAAAAGAATAAGTCTATGATTATTCTGGTAGAGTCTGAAAAGAGACTTCAGGATTTGGTAGATGTTCCTGAAATGGCCTGGGAAATTATTGATCTGAGTGAAAAACCGGTGACTATTGTATACGATAATCCAAGAGGCCTTCCTAAAGAATTACTTGCTGAGGACGGAAGTATTGGGATCAGATTGGTAAAGAATGATTTTTGTAAAAAATTAATTACCAAGCTCAATAAGCCTTTGGTATCGACATCGGCCAACTTCAGTGGTGATAAAAGTCCTTTGAAATTTTCAGATATTTCTCCGGAAATGATCAAACTTGTAGATTATGCTGTAGAAGAAGACAGAGAAAAAGTTTCAAAATATTCAGGTTCTTCTGTGATTAAAATATGGGCTGACAACAGAATAAAAGTTCTTAGAGAATAATAAAATTCTGTTTTACCTGATTTATTTTTGAAGTCTTGCCAGTACATATCGGCAGGATTTCTTTTTTTAGTTTTATCTTTGCAAAACTTCAATTCATAAAATACATGCTATGAACCATCAAAAATTTGCTCAAACATGGGTAAATGCCTGGAACTCTCATGATTTGGAAGATATACTTTCACATTATTCTGAAGATATTGAAATTACGACACCGATGATCGTAATGGCTACCGGAGGCAAAGAAAGTTCATTAAAAGGAAAAGGTGCTGTCTGTGAATATTGGAAAAAGGCATTAGAAAAATTTCCGGATCTTCATTTCGATCTGATTCATGTAACAGCTGGGGTTGATTCTGTAGCATTATTTTATAAGTCTATTATGAACAAGCATGCTGTTGAAGTGATGTTCTTTAATGAAGAAGGACAAATTAATAAAATGTATGCCCATTATGATTAATGAGCAACATTGGTAGAAATTGACGCTATTATAAACGATGAAAATTAATCTGACTCAAAATAAAAATTTAAAACTTTTTAAAATAATTTCTGCAGCTGCAGAAAGGAATAATCAATCTGTATACATCGTTGGGGGTTATGTGAGAGATCTTTTGATGAAAAGAAAAGCTTCTACAGATATTGACTTTGTCACGGAACAAAGTGGTATTGAGCTTGCTCAAAATGTGGCTCAGGATATTGATCCTAAGCTGAAGGTTTCCGTATTCAAGACCTATGGAACGGCAATGATCAAATATAAAGATCTTGAGCTGGAGTTCGTAGGGGCAAGAAAAGAAAGTTATACCGAAAACAGTAGAAAACCTGAAGTAGAAGGTGGAACTTTGGAAGATGACCAGAAAAGAAGAGACTTTACCATCAATGCGATGGCTATTTCTTTAAATAAGGGTAATTTTGGCGAACTGATCGATCCGTTTAATGGCATTGAAGATCTTGAAAAAGAAATCTTAAGAACACCATTAGAGCCGGCACAAACTTATTCTGATGATCCTTTAAGAATGATGAGGGCGGTACGCTTTGCTTCCACTTTAAAATTCAATATTGAGGAAAATTCTCTGAATGCAATCAAACAGGAAGCAGAAAGAATTAAGATTGTTTCTATGGAAAGAATCATGGTAGAGTTTAATAAAATCATGCTTTCTGAAAAACCTTCTGTAGGATTCAAATTAATGGAACAAACCGGACTTCTAAAACTTATTATTCCTGAACTCATAGAGTTGAAAGGAGTAGAGGAAGTGGAAGGACAAACTCACAAAGATAACTTCTACCATACTCTGGAAGTTGTCGATAATATCTCTGAGAATACAGACAATCTTTGGCTGCGTTGGGCTGCATTACTTCATGATATCGGAAAAGCTCCTACTAAAAGATTTGTTGAAGGAACAGGCTGGACATTCCATGGGCATGAATTTTTAGGTTCAAAAATGGTAAAAACTCTTTTCCAAAGACTTAAATTGCCATTAGGAACTGACATGAAATATGTACAGAAAATGGTAAAGCTTTCATCCCGTCCTATTGCCTTAATTACCGATGATGCTTCGGATTCTGCATTGAGAAGACTTCTATTTGATGCCGGGGAAAATCTTGAAGAACTTTTTACACTTTGCAAGGCAGATATTACAACCAAAAATTCTAAAAAGCAGGAGAAATTTAAAAGAAATTTTGAATATGTGGCCGTTAAGATCAAAGAAGTGGAAGAAAAAGATCAGGTGAGAAACTTCCAGCCTCCTATCACAGGAGAAGAGATCATGGAAATGTTTAATCTAAAACCAGGCCGTGAGATTGGGATTCTAAAAGAAAAGGTAAAAGAGGCCATTCTTGAAGGCGAAATTCCTAATGAAAAAGAAGAAGCTACAAAATTTGTAATTGCTGAAGCTGAAAAACTAGGACTCGTAATACAATAGAATTAACACAAATAATAGTTTCGGCGGGATTTCATCCCGCCGAAATTATTTATGTCCTGATTACAAAATACTGAAAACAAAGCCGGCCGGTTTCTTCGAAACCGGCCGGAAAAAAACACAAATGATGAAAAAAATAAAAAATTATATAATGTACGCCGAAGCGTAATTTTTAATTTTTATAGAAACCGTTGGTACCGATTCCTGCATTAAAATTTGCCAATAAATTTCCTCCTGCAGTATCATAAACATACACTTTACTAGCTGTTGAGAAGCTTGCGTCAGAAGCATAAATTTTGTTATCAATGACATCAAATCCATATACATTACCAAATAAGGATAAAAGAGGTACATTGGGAACAACAGTAGAGTTCATACTCATTTTAAATACTGCTTTACTCCCTGTAAGAAGGTAGAATGTATCATTATCAGCTCTCAGCTTCAATCCCTGAGGAATTCCTGTAATAGTTGTTGTTGTATAAGTTCCCGCTGCAGAATTTATCTTATAGATATAAGAATCTGCATCATCAGAAGCCAGCACATATGCAATTCCATTATAAGAAATAAGATCTCTTATAATTCCTTTGCTCGGAAGAGTAATCGTTTGATCTGCTGTATTTGTAGACGGCTTAACTACCGTAACTGTATAACCCGTTGGATACGCAGCATATGGTGCTGTTGTAGCATACCCAACACCATCTGTCTGAACAATAATATTTCCTTCAGCAGCTACTATTTTTTCCGCATAACGAGGAAAATTAACACTGGTTACAAAAGCATTGTCTGAAACATTATAGACATTCACTTTTCTTACATTAGGAACTGTCGCAAAGTTGTTGTTGGTCACATAATATTTATCTCCTGAAAAAGCAATATATCTTGCATTATCAAGATTGGCAGTTACTGTCGCTGTCTTTTTGAAATTAGTACGATTAACGATATCAATCTTATTCGGAATGTTAGAAACCAAATAAGCGCGGTCTCCATTTAATCCTATACTTTGAAGGACTTTTCCAAGTTCTTCCTTATTGGTATTGGTATAGATATTATTATATCCGTATGTCAAAGTATTACTTAAAAAAGAAACATCTGCCGTTGGTGTTGTGAAACCTCCTTCATTAGCAATAAGGACTCCTTTTTCATAACTTGTAGGAAGATTTGTTTCTGTACCTAAGTCAATATCATTACTACAGGAAACACTGAAAAGTAATGCTGATAGTAATGCAAGGGGTAAAATTTTTCTGATATTCATATGCAATTAATTTATTTTAAAAGTTAATGTTTAAATTTATACTATAATTTCTTCCAGGAAGTGGATAATACCTCATAGTATAATAAGTTTTGTTAAAAATATTACTTATTTTAAAACCTAACGTATAATTTCTAAGAAATGTTGCTCTAATCCCGGTATTCATGACAAAATAAGCGTCTAAAGCCTGGTCTTTGATTTCATTAGAGTCTGTATAGGTCAGCCCGTTAAACATTCCTTGCACATATACTTTCACAAAATCATATTGATAGTCGATCCCCCCCACAAATTTATGGAAAGGCACATACATCAGTTGTTTTTGAATATCAAGATCTGTAGACCTGGTATAAGAATATCCCAGATTTGATTTCAAAAAGTGTTTTCCAAATCTTTTCTCATACTCAACCTGAGCTTCTACACCATAAGCTTCTACTTTATTGGTATTTGAGGCAGCATAGTACCACGCAGAAGTCGGAAGCCATCTGATCATATCTCTGATATCCATGTAATAAGGAGTAACGGATAGCGTAATATCTTTTACTTTAAATTGGTTCCTCAACTCCAGCTGATAGGAAGTTTCAGGTAATAGATCTTTATTTCCTCCCGGTTGCCAATATAAATCATTAAATGTTGGAGCTTTAAAGTTCCTCGAAACACTTAGTCCTACATGATACCACTGTGTGGCATTCCATTTTCCTGAAAAAGAAAATAAAAGCGGTGAGCTGATTTCTTCTACAAAATCCTTTCGTATTCCAGCTTCAAAGCGCAAATCTTTCGCAGCAAAATAGCGTATTAACCCGGCTACATAACCAGCATTTCTACGAACATCTCCAAGCATTGAAGTTCCTTCCCCATTTCCTTTATTCAACTGGTATTCTCCAATAATATTAAAGTTCCATTTTGGAGTAAGAAAATAATTAAAATCATTTTTCACAATATAGTTCTTTCCTACACCTCCACTGGTTTCCGGACCGTCAATATTACCATAATATTGAAAATTTTCTTCCGTATAGGCAGCTTTGAATGAATTGGTAAACCGTGTTGTATTCCAATCCCAGGAAACTAAGCTTCTGACATTTTGAGTTCCATATTTTGTACCCTTTTCTGTTTCAAAGAAAACCGGATAATGCTGCATCCCGTTAAAAAACTCTGAAATCCATGAAATCTGATGGTGGGGAGCTATTTTATATGCAGCAGATACATTAAAGTTAGTGTTATAATATTTCCCACTGTTATTGGTATACTTTCTTCCATCTTTCAGTTCAACCTTATAATCATTCTCACTTAAAGAATGATTTCCTGAAGCCTGAAAGCTCAATTTTTCGTTACTATATGAGCCTTTAATCAGGTTATTATAAGTATTAAAAGAAGCCACTTCAGAAAATAAAGAGCCATGAAACCCTTTATTAAAATCAAGATTATTATTAAGGTGAATACTCCCGCCAATAGCACCGGAGCCATAGATAACACTTCCGCCGCCAGCTTTTACCCCAATCTGGTCATATCCCAATAAGGCAATATTGTTGATATCTCCCTGTCCTAAAAAAGCAGAATTGATATTAATTCCGTTCCAGACAAAAGCAGTCTGTTGGGCAGTAGTTCCCCTAAAAGAAGGTGAAGAAACTGCACCACGTCCATTTTCCTTAATATAAACAGGAGACTGAAATCTTAGCAGTTCTGAAAGATTGGTTGAATTTTTCTCTGCCTCTTCAGTAGTAATGGTCTTTACAGGATGAAAAAGCTTGACTTTATTGATCTGACTGTCGAAGACATAAATAGTATCAATAGCTTTCTCTTGTGCAAAAAGAAAACAACCATAAGATGAAAAAAGCAGTACTAAAGATCTTTTTATACTCATACTCTTTTACTTTTCCTCCGAAAGCAATATGTTTTGGATTATAAATCTGGCAGGTCTCCTGACTTTCGCTTTCTGCACCTTCCCGTTTCTACACAGTGGCTTTTTACAGAAATTTTTATTGCGATTTACAGTTGCGGGGACAGTCCGGGAGTTACACCCGATTCCCTTTTCATTCCAATATACTGGAAACCAAATTTTTTGCAAAGATAGCTTTTTAAATGTATTGAACAAAAGGAAGAGGTAATGTAGAGATAACAGTTCAAATTTACAATAATATAGGACTACTTCTCTATAAAATAAACAGCTGCCTTCAATACTGAAAGCAGCTGTTTATTACAATATAAATGGTATTACATTATTTCCCGATAGCTTCTGTAATTGGGTTTCCAACATTTCCACTTGGGAATTGGATTTTCAATAGAGAAGATACCGTAGGTGCAATATCTGTCATATGATAAGCCTTATTACTTTCTCCATGCTGGATTCCCCATCCCATAAAGATCAATGGAATATGTGAATCATAAGAATTCCATACGCTGTGGGTCGTTCCCGTTTTTGAATATGGTGGTAGCATAGAGTCGTGAGAAATCAATTGAATATCACCGCTTCTTTGTCTGTTGATTCCATTGATAATTCTTTGTTTGATGGGCTCCGGAATGCTCGATTCCTGAACTTTATCCACAGAAACAGCATATAAAACAGTAGGATCTTTTTCAAGTTCTTTAACTGTAAAGTTTCTTACATCATCCAGTTCAAGCTTACTGTCTGCCAACACCTTTCTGTCAAAATAAATCTGATAGTTATCAATAGCATTGATCAGTTTATCTGCTCCGAACTTATCCTTCAATTTTTGGTTAAGATCCTTTTCTGCTCCTTCACCAAAGAAACCTGTTGTTATTTTATGTTCTTTAAGAAAACCTACCGAATGTGCTCCCCCATGATCAGCTGAAAGGAAAACGGTATATTCTCCTTTTCCTACTTTTGAATCAAGATACTTGAAGAATTCTGCCAAATCCTGATCCAGTCTGATATATACATCCTCTACCTCAATAGAGTTCGGTCCGAATTTATGTCCCGCATAATCCGTAGAAGCAAGGTTAATTGCCAGGAAGTCGGTAATATTGTCTCCGCCCAGTTTTTCACCCTCAACAGAAGCTTCCGCAAGCTTTAAGGTCAATGTATTTCCAAAAGGGGTATAACGAATGTTGTCTTTTTTAGTCTTATAATCCTGGGCCAGATTGCTATAAGGGAAAGTAGGTGTTTTGGAACTTCCCAGTAATCCTTCCCAAGGAGAATTATCCGGTGCACTTTCCGTATATTGATTAATTGGAAGTAAAGTATTCCAGCCATTAGCCACTAATTTTTCAGGCAGATTCTGAGAGTTGAATGATTTTACCCATTGAGGAAGATCATTCATATACCATGTACTGGTTATAAAGTTTCCGGTACTGTCATCAAACCAGAAAGCTCCGTTTGGCGTATGTCCTGCAGGAAGTATAGAAGCACGGTCTTTCAAAGATACCCCTATTACCTTTCCCTGGAAATTGGTAGCCAATCTCAATTCATCGGTTACAGTTGTAGACCAAAGGTTTTTGGGAGAATGGCTTCCTGTTCTGGTATTCGTTGTTCCCACCGGCTGAACAGATTCGTCTGCCGTACAATATACTCCTTTACCTGTTTCTTTATCCGTCCAGTCATTTCCGGCAATTCCATGGATTGCAGGTACTGATCCTGTATAAATACATGTATGTCCCAACGCCGTAATGGTAGGAACATAAGGAATGTGCACGTTATTTAAAGAATATCCGGTATTCAACAGCCTTTTAAATCCATCATTTCCATATTTACCGTAAAAACGATATAAATAGTCCCAACGCATCTGATCTACTACCAGACCAACGACCAATTTTGGTCTTTCCAATTGAGTATTCTTCTGTGCATTGATTGTAACTACGGACAGGAAAGTAGCTGCCGCAATTGAAATGTTCCTAAGCATCCAAGTAAAATTTTATTGATCACAAATTTAAGTGTTTTGAAAGTTTTGGCATATGAAATTTTATTTAATTTTGATATTTTACAAATTATCAACTGATTCTATTATGATTTTAGGGGTATATTGGTATTTTAAATTTCCGGAAAATTTATACCATTTCAAGTTTTTCAAGTTCTATGAAGGACATGGAGGCCATGCCGATAACGATGCTGAGCTGATAGCGAAAGTCCGGATTAATAATACCGATCATTTCATCCAAAAATTAGAGGATCTTAAATCAGAGTTTAAAAGAACCTTTTTACATCTGAGTATCGACGGCAATCAGTTTGTCATCAGTATAGGAGATCATCAGCTTTTCGATTATCATTTTCAGTTTGCCCTGAAAATAGAAGAATTATTAATTCGCGAAAATGCAAAGTTGCTGGATCAATGTACCCCTTTTAACATCCAGTTGGCTAAAAGTTATCTTCCTGAAAGGGAAGAATTCAAAAAAATCGATTATCATTTCATTCAGATAGTAGGTTCAGACTTCAAAAAAAATAACGCAGAGGTCCTTTCAATCAGAATTGATTGTAATCTGCCTTTAATCTCGAAAAAAGATTTCCTTCGGAACCTCGCTTCAATTTGCAAAGAAGAAAATATCAAGGTTTTCCATTATAACGATTATGACTTCAAGGATCAGTGCAATCTGATGTTATTTTTCACCAATGGCAGACAGTGCAAAGATAGCATCCAAACTATCGACATTAATTCGTTCGGAAATAAAGTAAGACATCTTACACAAAAATACACACTCCACTTTGGCCATTTTGGAGGCATGAAATACTATCCTTTGAACGGACCTTATATTGAGCTGGTGGAAGATGAGAACTATATTTAAGTTAATATTAAGCAATATTTTAACCCAATACTATGATTAAATTTAAATATGTAATTCTGTATGTAAAAGATGTGGAACAATCTATGAATTTCTATAAAAACACTTTTGAAGCCGAAATAAAATTCATTACCCCTGAAAAAGATTACGGAGAACTATCAACGGGGGAGACCAGCCTTTCCTTTGCTTCTATCAATCTGGCATCATCAAACATAAAAGCAGGGTTTGTGCACTCCAAGTCAGGAGAAAAACCTTTCGGAATAGAATTAGGCTTTACCACTGATAATGTTGAAGAATTGGTTGAAAAAGCAATCAAAAACGGAGCTACTTTATATGAAGATATTGCCGTAAAACCCTGGGGCCAAAAAACGGCATATATCAAAGACCCCAACAATTATCTGGTCGAAATCTGTACTGAAATACAATAGCATATATGGAAATAAAAAAACTACAAAAACTCACGTCTAACCCTTCTCTCAATTGGGGACACAATGGATATAATACTGACAGGATCTATACAGTCTCTTCTATTGAATTCTCCGGGTCTTTTGAATTTGTAATCAAAGAAAAACCTTTGTCTTATACCAAATTATGGAAAACCAACCATGAAGACCTCAAAGATCTGAATAACATTATTGAAAAAGGACACTCGTTTGGTGCCTACGTTGATGATAACCTTATTGGATGGATTATCTGTGAACAAAGGGTATGGAACAACAGCTTTTATATTGAAAACATTCTGGTTGATGAAAAATACAGAAGACAGGGAGCCGGTATATTTCTGATTAAAAATGCGATAAAAGAAGCAAGACATTTAAACTGTAGGGTTATTGAGCTTGAAACTCAGAATACCAACTACCCCGCCATACAATTCTACAGAAGAATGGGATTTAATATTACAGGGATCAATACAAGATTGTACAAAAATTCTGAAGAAATTGCATTATTTATGACATTGGATATGGAATAAAAAATGGCTTAAATATTCAAAATACCTCCAAAATTAAAACACTTGTAGGTGTCTTAATAATTTTATATCTTAGTAATCAACAAATTAAAACAAATTACTATGAAAAATTTAAAAAGATTAAAAAGAAGCCAGCTTGTTTTAATAAGCGGAGGTGATACACCGTACGCATTATGTGACCTTGATGGTAATTGTCCTCCAACAGCCGGCTCATACTATTGCAGTGATGGTACTTGTTACAGAGTTACAGGTGGCGGCGGAGGTATAGGCTGTAATGAACCATTACGCCTCTGTCAGGAATGGGAAACAGGATGTGGATGCGTCTACATGTAAAATGATTAAATTTTTTAGATAAGTAAAGAGCGGTTTTCTACCGCTTTTTCCCTATTTGTCCCGTAGTGCCCAATCTAAAAAATGCTGTAATCTGTTGTAATTTTACTAATTTCGTATAATCCAAAAACTTGATGATTACTATACTCCTTGCTCAAGATAATAGCCATTGTACTTTGGCCTGTCCTAAAGCTAAAAAAAATTATCTGATCCATGGAAAACCTTCTTAAATACATCCGGTCTCTAGCTCTTTTTTCTGATGAAAGCTGGGTGTTATTACAACCTGTTCTTTCTAAAAGATCATACAAAAAAAATGAATTGATGGTAAAAGAGGGAGAGGTTTGTTCTTCCTTATTCTACATTGACAAGGGCTTTTGCAAAAGCTTTTATGAAATAGAGGGCATTCAAAAAAATACAGGATTTTTCTTTGAAGACGAAATCACCACCAATATCAGCAGCTTTGGAAGTGGACAAAAATCAGAATTCAATATTCTAGCTTGTGAACCATTGGACGCTTTTATTTTTGATAAGGAAAAATTATTTGAAACGGCAAAACAGTCTCCTGAAATAGAAGCTCTGGGACGTCATTGTATCCGCCGATTTGCTTTAAAACAGGAAGAGTTTTCCAATCTTTTCAAATTATATACTGCGCAGGAAAGATTAGAATATCTTGAAAATGCATATCCTGAAATACTTCAGCGTGTATCACTTTCCCAGCTTGCCTCATTTCTTGGAGTAGCAAGAGAAACGTTAAGCAGAATCAGAAAACGCAGAGTCTCTCAATAAACCAATATAACCATAAAAATCTATTATAAAATGAAAACACTGATCTGGCAGGGAATAACATATCAGTCTCTAGAATATTTTACGCTCCGGGAGCATGAAAACTATACTGTGGAATCAAAAATTATAGGGTGTTATCAGAACCAAATATATTCAGTAGATTACAAGCTCATCATCGATAAAGAATGGAATATTCTGGAATTTCAGATTGAATCAGAGATCAATACCGTAAAAAGCAAGATGGCTGGAAGAAAGCTTTATGATGAATGGGAAATCAATAATGTAATCAATGAAGATTTTAAAAATTTTAAATTTATAGATATTTCATTAACTCCTTTTACCAATACATTACCAGTCAATAATTTACAATTACCCGAAAATACGTCAAGGAAAATAGATGTTATTTATATTGATATTCTGAACCAACATATTAAACCTGTACAACAACAGTATACCCGAAAAAACATCAATGAATATCTTTATGAAAATCTTCAAAATGATTTTAAAGCCAATGTTCTGGTTGACCAAAAAGGGCTGGTAACCTATTATCCGGAACTATTTAAAAAAATCGCTGAATTGTAACAATAGGCTGTCCCTTAGTATTGGGACAGCCATTCCTCTGAAAAAATAAATGCTAATATGATAAAATGTGTTTTTTTATAAAGCTCTGTCCAGATGCACATAGCCACCATCCACATGGATAAGCTGGCCTGTTGTATGACTGGACTTATCCGAAAGTAAAAAGGCCACCATATTGGCTATTTCTTCGGTTTTAGTCATTCTTTTTTCAAAGGGAATTTTATCTGTTATTGTTTTAAGCTTTGCCTGTGGGTCATCAAAAGTATTGATCCATTTCTCATATAAGGGTGTGTAGGCTTCCGAAGCAATGACAGCATTTACACGAATCCGATAAGGCAATAGTTCTACAGCCCATTCTCTGGTTAATGCATTTCTTCCTCCATTGGCTGCAGCATACCCGGAGGTTCCTCCCTGCCCTGTTTCTGCTGTTTTGCTTCCAATATTAACTATATTTCCTCTGCTAAGTTTCAGAGCCGGCAGAGCATATTGAGCCAAAAGATAATAATGAACAAGGTTTTTATGTAAGGACTGCATGAATGTTTCATAGCTTCCATGTTCCAATCCGGTTCCATCATTTTCGCCGGCGTTATTCACAAGACCATTAATCCTGTTAAATTTTGTCATGACCTCATCAATCACTTTTCTACATTCTTCAGGTTCAGTAAGTTCAGCTACTACATGATGAGCAGTAAGATTTTCTGAAGCCAGAATATTGATCAGTTCCTGATTATCCGTAGCATTTCTGCCTACAATAACAGGAATAGCCTTTTCTCTTGCCAATACTTTTACAATACCTTCTCCAATGCCTTTGGCACCACCGCTTACTATTATGATTTTATTTTCGAGTTGTAAATCCATAGGTTATAAATTATAAACATGAACAGCATTTCTTTCAAGAATCTGGTGTTGCTCTTCTTTGCTAAATTGTTGAATATAATCTTTTACAAATTGTAGCCATTCAGAATAATTGGTATTCAAAAGCATGACCGGCCAATCACTTCCAAACAAAACTCTGGATGTTCCAAAATATTTAAATATGACATCCAGATAAGGTTTCAGCATTTCTTTTGACCATTTTCCCCGTTCGGTTTCAGTGACTAATCCGGAAAGCTTACAATACACATTCTCTGATTGTGCCAATGCAGAAATATTTTTTTTCCAGCCATCAATCTCCAGATTTTTCACATCCGGTTTTCCCAGATGATCCAGAATCAGTTTCTGATCCTGAAGTTGCCGTACAAAGCGAATTGCTTCATCCATTTGAGAATGATAAATTAAAATATCATATGCATATCCATGAAGCTGCAATTTTTTGACAGCCTTTACAAATTGAGGATGAGTAAGAAAGCCCTGAGGTTCAGTCTGAACAATATGCCGCCAACCCTTCATTTTAGGATTTTCTTTAAATGTCTGTAATTGATCTTCAAAATTATCACTCAAAAAATCAATCCAACCTACTATTCCAAGGATTTCAGGATATTTTTCTGCCAGTTCCAGTAAAAATTGTGTTTCCTCTAAACTTTGATCTGCCTGAACCGCTACTATTCCTGAGATAGTATTATCCACCAATATTCGTTCAATATCTGAAGGTAGAAAATCCTTTCGGATGGCAGACATGCTATTATCAATCCAGGAATCCCGAATCTCATCATATTTCCAAAAATGTACGTGTGCATCAATCATTTATTACAAACTAAAAATTTTATCCATAATGATCCACTTTTCTCCCGGCTGAGAATGGGGTAATGCCTGTTGATATTTCCACATTAAAGTTTCCCAATCCTTGACTTCAGGATTCGCTTCGTCGGCTTTTGCTTTCATTACAAAGGAAAAATTATCATCAACTTCCATGATCATAAAAAGGCGATTTCCTGTCCGGTAAATTTCCATATTCAAAACTCCTGAAGCCTTTATACTGCTCAGAACTTCCGGCCATACTTTCTTGTGATATTCTTCGTATTCACGAATCAGATGTTTGTCATCTTTAAGATCCAAAGCCAGTGCATATTTTTTCATAAAGGATAGGCTTTTACATTCTGCTTACTAGTTCCCAGTCCTTCAATACCTAATTCTACCACATCACCTGGCTGCAAATACCATGCTTCCGGTTTTTGCCCCATCCCGACTCCGGCTGGAGTACCTGTAGAGATAATATCTCCCGGTAATAAGGTCATAAACTGACTGATGTAACTGACAATATAAGCTACATCAAAAATAAAGTTGGATGTGTTTCCGTTTTGCATCATTTTATCATTGACCTTTAGCCAAAGGTTGAGATTATTAACATCTTCGATTTCATCTTTTGTAATAATAAAAGGCCCTATGGGTGCGAAAGTGTCAGCACTTTTCCCTTTTACCCACTGTCCGTTTCTTTCAATCTGAAAAGCTCTTTCACTATAGTCATTGTGCAAGGCATAACCCGCAATGTGGTCAAAAGCATTTTCACGCTCCACATAGCTTGCCTTTTTCCCGATTATAATGGCCAGCTCTACTTCCCAATCTGTTTTTGTACTGTTTTTGGGAATGATCACATCATCATTCGGACCTGCTATTGCTGAAGTTGCTTTAAAAAATAAAATAGGTTCTGTAGGGATAGGCATATTGGTTTCTGCAGCATGATCTTTATAATTAAGTCCGATACAAACAATCTTTGACGGCCTCGCCAGGGGCGCTCCTAATCTTACCTTCTTATCAATTTCAGGAAGCCCTCCTGCTGCAATTTTTTGTTTTAATTCTTCTATAGCAGTACCGGAGAAAAAATTTTCATTATACTCATCAACGAGATGAGAAACATCATAATATTTTTCATTTATAATAACCCCCGGCTTCTCCTGGCCCTCTGTTCCGTATCTTATTAATTTCATATCAATTTATTGGTTTAATTTCTTAAATTATTGTATCCTCATTTTAATTATTTAAAGTCGTAAAGCCTCCATCAATCGGATAATCACATCCTGTAATAAAAGACGCTTCATCACTACATAAATATAATGCTAATGCAGCAATTTCTTTTGGAGAAGCCATTCTTCCAATCGGTTGTGTTTTAGAAAGATTCTGAAACATCTCTTCTACCCTTTCCGGATAATTTTTCTGTAAAAATCCGTCTACAAAAGGGGTATGCACTCTTGCAGGAGAAATAGAATTACACCGGATATTATCATGAATGTAATCTTTGGCTACGCTCATCGTCATCGCTTTTACTGCTCCTTTTGCCGTACTGTAGGCAAATCTGTCAGGAATCCCTACTAAAGCTGCGATAGAGGCCAGGTTAAGTATGACTCCGTTCCCTGATTCTTTCAAATGTAGAATAGCTGCATGCAGACAATTGTATACCCCTTTTATATTCACAGAAACTATTTTGTCAAAATCCTCTTCAGAAGTTGTGTCGGCTTTCCCCACATGAGCTATGCCTGCATTGTTTACAAGGATATGCAAAGCTCCGATATGGGTAAATATACTTTTTACCTGCTGATGATCAGACACGTCACAAGAATGAATATAAGCTTTTCCACCGCTTGTCTTTATACTGGATAAAACCTCATCACCATTCGCTTCATTGACTTCCAAAATGTGAACTTCTGCCCCCTGCTCGGCAAACAATTCGGAAATGGCTTTTCCTATTCCACTTCCGCCTCCGGTAACAACTGCTTTTTTATTTTTTAATGAAAACATTCTATCTATTTTTAATTATAAACTCACTCCTTTTCTCCAGGGAATAAAATCATCCTGATTTAGCATAACTGCTTTTGGTAATATTCTTCCGCTTGCTGCTTCTATACAATAGTTCAATATATCTTCTCCCATTTCTGCAATTGTTTTTTCACCTGCTATGATTGGCCCGGTATCAATATCAATAATATCAGACATTCTTACTGCTAATGCTGAATTGGTGGCCACTTTTATAGTGGGACAGACCGGATTCCCTGTGGGAGTTCCCAATCCTGTAGTAAATAATATTAAAGTGGCTCCAGCAGCAGCTTTTCCGGTCGTTGCTTCTACATCATTTCCCGGAGTACATACCAGACTCAGTCCGGATTGAGTTGCTTTTTCAGTATAATCCAGAACATCGGCAACAGGAGAATATCCTCCTTTTCTGGCTGCCCCCAAAGATTTTATGGCATCTGTAATCAGGCCATCTTTAATATTTCCGGGTGAAGGATTCATATAAAAACCTGATCCAGCCTGATGAGCAAGCGCATCATAATCTGTCATCAATCTGATAAATTTTTCTGCAGTTTCTCTATTAACTGATCTGTCTATTATTTCCTGCTCAGCACCACAAAGTTCAGGGAATTCTGCCAGCAAAACCTTTCCTCCAAGACTTACCAGTAAATCTGCAGTATATCCCACCGCCGGATTGGCAGAAATCCCGCTAAAGCCATCACTTCCACCACATTTTACACCTAATACCAGCTTATCCAAGCCTGCAGGCTTACGTTCCATCTTATTCATTTCAATCAATCTGATAAAAGTATCATGAATAGCTTGTTTAATTAAAATCTCTTCACTTTGCGCTCCTTGTTGTTCAAATACCAAAAAAGGTTTATCAAAATCAGGGTTTCTTTCCTGAATATCTTTTTTTAAATACTCTACCTGAAGATGCTGACAGCCGAGACTTAAAACAGTAACTCCTGCTACATTCGGATGATCTGCATAGGCCGCCAGTAATTTACTCAACAAAGCAGAATCCTGTCTTGTACCTCCGCAACCTCCGGTGTGATTCAAAAATTTAATTCCATCAATATTTTTAAAAATTCTCTTTTTAGTTTCTATCACCGGAGCTAAAGAAATATCCTCTAATTTTTCTCCTTTCTGAAAAGCTTGCAGCAAATGATGGGTATATTCTTTATACTTATCTCCTGCTGCATATCCCAGTTCATTATGAAGTGCTTCTTTAATGATGTCAAGATTTCTGTTTTCACAAAAAACAGTTGGTATAAAAAGCCAGTAATTAGCAGTTCCTACTTCTCCGTTGCTTCGATGATATCCTTCAAATGTTCTATTTTTAAATTTAGAAGAATCCGGAGCTTTCCAATGATAGTCAACCCTCCTGTAAGTATAGGATTCTGCAGCATGTTTTGTATTTTCTACAGTCATTCGTTCTCCTTTTTTCACCTCCACTTGTGTCTTTCCTACTAATACTCCGTACATCAAAATATCGCTTCCCAAGGGAAGATCCTGTATAAAAAATTTATGTTTGGCTGGTATCTTTTCCAAAACCATATATTCTTGTTCTTCAAACAATACTTTCTCACTAATGCTTATATCCTGCAATGCAACCAGAACATTATCTTTCGGGTTAATTTTTAAAACTTTATTTTTCATGGTTTTTTTGAATATTTTCTGAAGATTCATCAACAGGTTTCCAGCCGGACATCCCGAATGCAAACACGACTACAAAACAGATCAAGGGTACAATATAACCATATTGTATATTTTGCGTAAGATCAGAAATATAGCCCAGTCCCAATGGTAAAACAGCTCCGCCTACAATAGACATGACGATAAGTGAGGAAGCTATTTTGGTATCTTTTCCCAAGCCTGAAATCCCCAGAGAGAAAATAGTAGGAAACATAATAGACATAAAAAAAGCAACTCCTATTAATGCATAAATGGTAATATTTCCTGCCCCAAATATGGCAACTAAAGTCAATAGTAAGCTTAGTACAGCATATATCATCAGTAATTTATTGGGTTTCATGAACTTCATAAAAAAGGTTCCTGCAAAACGTCCCACCATAAAAGCCAGCCCTGCCAATCCTGAATAAAATGCAGCATTCTTTTCTGTAATTCCTGCTGAAACAACGATGAAACGAATAAAAAAGCTAAGTACACAAACCTGTGCTCCGACGTAAAAAAACTGAGCAACAACAGCCCATCTTAAATGCTTATGTTTCCAGACATTGGAAATTGTGGATGTATGGCCATCATCTTCATGTTTTATATCCGGTAATCTGGTAAAAACAAACGATAACATGACCACTATAATGATTATTCCTAATATAAGATAAGGTCCTTTTACGCTGGCAGATTCCTGAGTAATATACATTTCCAAATCCTGTGTAGAAAGAGCCTTGATCTGCGCATCTGTAAATGATTGCTCGTTCAATATGTATTTCCCTCCTATAATAGGCGCTATAAATGCTGCAAGCCCATTGAAAGATTGTGAGAAATTAAGTCTGCGTGTCGCAGTTTCAGATGGCCCCAATATGGTTACATAAGGATTAGCCGCAGTTTCTAAAAATGTAAGCCCACAAGCAATAATAAAGAGAGCCCCTAAAAAGAAAATATACATTCTTGTATTAGCGGCAGGAATGAAAAGTAAAGCTCCCAAAGCAAAAAGGCACAACCCCAATATAATTCCGCTTTTGTAGCCGTACTTTCTCATGATAATTCCTGCTGGAATCGCCATCAGAAAATAAGCTATAAATATAGAAAAATCAACAAGAGAAGATTCCAGGTCGGTCAATTGAAATGCTTTCCGCAAATGAGGTATAAGCACAGGATCCAAATTATGGACAAAGCCCCAGAAGAAGAAAAGACTGGTTACCAAAACAAGAGGAAAGAAATAATTTTTTCTTTCTGATGGAATGGGTGCAGATGGTTTGGATGTTACATTTTGCATAGTCTGATCATAGATTAATTATTTTTCACCATGAATGTTCCAACATAAGTTATTTTATGTTAAGTTATTGTAATATAAACAAGTGATGGCTTCTTGCTCCATGAGCTCCAATCACTAATGACTGCTCAATATCAGCTGTTTTGGAAGGCCCTGAAATAAAGCAGGAAAAACCTTCTTCTACGGGTATGATTTTATAAGCGTCATGTAATAACGGTACAATTTGATTAGCTTGCAGAATCACAAATAAATGCTGGATAATAAAAGGTAAAACTCTGTAACTCATCCGACTCTCCGTAATCCAGACTGCTGCATTTTCTGCAACACCTATATTTCCTTCTATTACTGCGACCTCAACATCTTCCAAGCAATGTGGATCATCAGTTTCTTTATTTGCTGTTTCTTTCTTCAAGTTTTTGATATTAAAAATAACTCTCTTATCCTGATCAATATTTTCTTGAATGTATGTAAGCACTTCTGTCAAATCTTTTATGAATGTTACCTGTGAACCATTATTTTGAGCAGCTAAAACGAAGCTTTCCAAAAGATTTTCAGTATTAGAAATAAAGGATAAATCAAGCGGCAGTTCGTTTCCTTTTGGTTTTGCTTTTGCAATTCGGGATAAAATCTCTTCTCTACTTTTCATCTTTTCTATTTTTCTGGTACCATTCTTTAAAACTTTCCTCTGCTATTTCTGGCATTTCTCTCTGTTTATACCAGGGATTTATCTTACTTTTAAGTAAAAATGGAGTGTAACGATATCCCAATTTTGCAGTACGTTTTAGCATCTCGTATCTTTTTGCATTGCTTAATGCTCTGGCCATCATTTTCATGGAAAAACTTTTTACAGGTTTTGCCAATCCAGAAGCTATAATTTCTTGTCTTAATTCATATAACTGATTGTGCAGATCAATTTTTACCGGACATACATTTGTACAGGAACCACAGAGCGTAGAAGCAAATGGCAGATCTTTATAATCGTTCATATTCCGTATTGGATTCAGGATTGATCCAATAGGTCCTGCAATAGCTGTATGATAGCTATGCCCTCCGCTACGGCGGTATACTGGGCAAGTATTGAAACAGGCTCCACAACGGATACATTTTAATGAATTTCTGTACTTTTCTTTACCCAAATGCTCTGATCTTCCATTATCCACAATGATAACATGCATTTCCTGACCTGATCTGGGTTTTCTAAAATGACTGGAATATGTTGTTATAGACTGCCCGGTTCCACTTCTTGCAAGTAAGCGAAGAAAAACACCTAAATGTTCACGTTTGGGAATTACCTTTTCCAATCCCATACAAGCGATATGAACCTTAGCCAGATGAGCACCCATATCTGCATTTCCTTCATTGGTACAGACTACAAATTCACCCGTTTCCGCTACCGCAAAATTGACTCCCGTTAAGGCTGCCCGACTTTGTAAAAACTTCTTTCTTAGATCCTGACGGGCTATTTCAGTTAATTGTTGAGGGTCTGAAAGTCCTTTGGGGGCATTGAGATGATCATGAAATATATCACCTATCTCTTCTTTCTTTTTATGAATACAAGGCAATACAATATGGCTCGGGGGTTCTTTAGCCAGTTGAACAATTCTTTCTCCTAGATCAGTATCAGTTACTTCGATTCCATTCTTCTCCAGATATTCATTCAAATGACATTCTTCGGTAAGCATTGATTTGCTCTTGACCATACATTGCACCTGATGATTATTAAGAATAGACAATACAATTTTATTATGCTCTTCAGCATCTTCAGCCCAATGTATCTGTACACCATTGGCTAAAGCATTTCTCTCAAATTCTATTAAATAGCCATCCAGATTGGAGAGAACATTGAGCTTTATCCTGGACGCAGTTTCTCTTAACTTTTCCCAATCGGATAGTTGATGACTCTGCTTGTCTCTCTTCTCACGGACAAACCATAATGTTTTATTATGCCAGTCTACACGACTTTCATCCTTATTAAATTGTTTTGCTAAAGAAGCATGGTTTTCCATTTTCATTGATCCTGATTTTCACGATTCAAAATTTCAGCAATGTGAATCACTTTCACGCTGCTTTTTTCTCTATTCGCTATGCCATCCAAATGCATAAGACAAGACATATCACAACCGGTTATAAATTCTGCATCGTTTTTTATATGATCTGCTAAACGATCTTTTCCCATTTTTGAAGAAACGGCTTCTTCCGTAATACAGAAAGTTCCCCCAAAACCACAACATTCATCTTTCTTCTCGAGTGGAATAAGCTCAATTCCTTTAACCAGTCTTAATAATTGCTCCGGCTTTGAAAAGTGACAGGCTGTTAACTCAGACATTCCGGAAAGATGCAAGCCTCTCTGACCATGGCAGCTTTGATGAAAACCTACTTTATGAGGAAAAGAGGCCTTCAAGTTTTCAACTTTTAGTACATCTGTAAGGAATTCTGTCAGTTCATATATATTTTTTTGAATTTGTAAAGCCTGATTCTTTTCAATATCATTTTCTCCTTTCAAATGTTGTTTTATATGGAGAACACAACTCCCTGAAGGAGCTACTATTATATCAAAGTTTCTGAATTGCTGAATAAAGTTCTTATTGGTACCACAAGTGAGATGCTCATATCCGGCGTTAGCCATCGGTTGCCCGCAACATGTTTGTCCCAAAGGATATACAACATCCACGTTCATTTTTTTTAACAAAGTGAACGTAGCTATTCCTACTTTCGGATATAACACATCAATATAACATGGTATAAATAAGCCAACTTTCATATCAATTCGATAATGTTTTAATTTTTTTTTTACATTCTATCCATCCAAATTAGACTTTCTTTTGAAAATAAAATTCCATCATTTTATCCAATGATTAAGTTATTCTATCCAAAAAAATTATATTTTTATCTTTTAAATGATGAAATAACTAAGTATTGAAACCTCAGTTTCTTAAAATATCGTCCCATACTTTACATTCTTTCAATGCCAGAAAGGATACTGTACCTGATGTGAACAATAAATGGCATTATCATATAGTGCTGGAGCTGATTTATTTCAGAAAAGGCTCCGGGACGCAGTATGTAGGAAATACAATTGAACGTTTCAAAGAAGGAGATGTGGTGTTAATCGGAAAAAACCTTCCCCACTACTGGCAATTTGATTCTAAATATTTTGAAAATTCAAGGAAGAATAAAGTAGAAGTATTTGTCGTTCATTTTGATGAAAACTTCTGTGGTAATGATTTTTTAAAGCTTCCTGAAAATCAGGAATTAAAAAAAATGCTTATTTTGAGCTCCCGGGGACTTCAAATCAAAGGAAAAACCAGGGAAAAACTGACTCAATTACTTCCCGAGGTGATCAACACTACGGGGACAGTAAAAATCATTAAATTGCTGGAAGCTTTATCATACATTAGCACTTCTGCAGAATATAATTTTTTGGCTTCATCTCATTTTAATTATCAGTTTAATGAGGATGAAAAAAGACGGATTCAGGAAATCTATAACTATACATTGTCCAGATATACTGAAAAAATTACCTTAGAAGAAATCTCTGCAATTGCAAACCTAAGCCCCAATTCATTTTGCAAATTTTTTAAATTTAAAACCGGGAAAACCTATACTCAATTTGTGAATGAGATAAGAATAGGTGACGCTTGTCAAAAGTTAATAGAAAATCAAATGTCTGTAAAAGAGATTTGTTTTGCCTGTGGCTTTAATAACTTTACCAGCTTTCATGAATGTTTTAAAAATATTACAGGCAAAAGCCCTTTGAAATACCAGCAATTGTATAAAAAGTAAATAAAGACACCCATTTCAAGTAATAAATATCCTTTTACAAATGTTATTATAGTATGAAAACACTCTTATTACTGATCTCTTTCTCGTTCTTCTTTATTAATGTTTCAGCACAAAACAACGGGACATTTTTCGAAACCTCTGATCATGTCAAAATAAAATATAAAATATCCGGAAAAGGAGAAGCTTGTATTTACGTTCCGGGAGGCCCCGGACAGGGGTATCCTTCATTTGAGCTAATGGGAGGAAGCAACCTGGAAGAAAAGCTAAAAATGATTTACATGGATCAGCGGGGATCCGGGGAATCAGGAACTTCAGAAAATTATCATCTGGATAAAATGGTTCAGGATATTGAAGAGCTGAGGCAACATTTGAAATTGAATAAAGTATTCTTAATAGCTCATTCTTTTGGGGGAATTATCGCCGTTACTTATTCAAGAAAGTACCCACAATATACCAAAGGGCTTATTCTTTCGAATGTCACTCTCCACTTTCTCAATAATGAATCAGTAAAAGAACAGATTGAATATGGAAACAGCCTTTTGCAACAAAAAAACAAAATCGTGCCCAAAGACAGCCTTTCGGCAGAACTTTCAAAAATAAGTACTGCACTAAGAAAGAAAAGAATAGGGTATAAGTTTCTTACAGACGATATTGAAACGATCAAGCAATCGGATAAAATTGATTCCCTGCATCCCAGGATTATCGACTTTGGAATGGCGGTGATCTCCAAACCTAAAGAATATCCTGAATACTATACTGATTACGCTCCCTTAACAAAAGATATTCATGTTCCTGTACTTATAATCACAGGTAAAAAGGACAAAGCAGTAGGTACTCAACATTACAAAACATTTCAGTTTCCTGATCAGAAAGTCGTTTCCATTGATGGAGGACATCTGCTATATTATGAGAAAAACAAGGAGTTTGTGAAAGCAGTTGAAGATTTTGTTCGTAGAATACAATAAGTTATTGTCTTTTATCAGCTCGTCGCGGCCAAAGGCCGCGACGAGCTGATATAAAAAGAACCGCGCCTTTCAGGCGCGGTTCTTTTTATATAAAGTCTAATGAATTAGAATTTCAAATCTCCGTTCACTTCTCTTACTGCATTCGCAGCTTCAGAGAATTTCAATTGCTCTTCAGCAGTTAAAGTAACGTTTACGATTTTTTCTACTCCATTGGCTCCGATAATAGCTGGAACACCTAAGCAGATATCGTTTTGACCATATTCTCCTTCAAGCATTAAAGAACAAGGGATCATTTTTTTCTGATCACATGCAATCGCCTGAACCATTACAGAAACAGCTGCTCCCGGTGCATACCATGCTGAAGTCCCTAGTAATTTAGTAAGTGTTGCCCCACCTACTTTAGTTTCTTCGATTACATATTTTTGTTGCTCATCATCTAAAAACTCTGTTACAGGAACTCCGTTTCTTGTTGCTTTACTTAATAATGGAAGCATTCCCGTATCACTGTGAGCAGCGATTACCATTCCGTCAACATCAGAAATTGGAGATTCTAATGCTTCAGCCAATCTGTATTTGAATCTTGCAGAGTCTAATGCACCACCCATTCCGATGATTTTGTGCTTAGGAAGACCTGAAGTTTTGTGAACAAGATACGCCATTGTATCCATTGGATTAGAAACCACGATGATGATTACTTCCGGAGAGTGTTTTACTAAGTTTTGAGTAACGTCTTTTACAATACCTGCGTTGATACCAATCAACTCTTCTCTTGTCATTCCAGGTTTTCTTGGAATCCCTGAAGTAATTACTGCTACATGAGAACCTGCAGTTTTACTGTAATCTCCTGTTGTTCCGGTAATTTTTGTATCGAATCCGTTAAGAGATGCTGTTTGCATCAAATCCATTGCTTTACCTTCAGCAAACCCTTCTTTAATATCTACTAAAACTACTTCTGAACAGAAGTTCTTCATTGCGATGTATTCTGCACAGCTTGCTCCTACAGCGCCTGCTCCTACTACAGTTACTTTCATATTGTTACTTTTTAAAATTATTTTTTATGAGTTAAGTTTTAATTTGAAACTCCCCAAATTTAACAATTCCTGAAAATATGCGCAATTTTTCAGGAATTTAATTAGAATTAAAATAAATTAGTTGACGTTCAGTAAAAATGTATAGAGTTTTTTCGCTCCTGAAAGCACTTGCGGGTAGTTTTCTTCCGCAACATCAGTGTCCAGTACCTCCTTAAAATTCTTCCACATCGGTCCTGTATTTTCTTGATAGCATCCGAAAAAGTTAAAAGTAACCTCCTCAAAACCTTCCGTTTTTGAAAGCTGCTTGGCAATAACATTTCCTCCCAGCGTAGACCCCTCAATAACATACATTGCACCCAACGCCTCGTGTTCATTGTCAAACGCAAGGGAATGAGAAGCTGTCTGGTTTTCCAAAGAAAGACTTTGAAGATCTTTTTCAATAAGAGGAAGTTTCTTTCTGTTATCCAGCTGAAGTTTTTCAGCATATTTATCAGAAAGACTGTTGAATATTTTATCTTCGCTGTGAAGAAGCATCAGATAGTTGGTATGGATGATTTTTTTATAGTCTTCCAGCGTGAAAGTTTTATTAAAAATTTTTTCAGAATTAAAAAGCTTCTCCGCTGCATCGTGATAGTCTGCTGTATTTTGTTTAAGATATTCTGATACCATAATAACGTTTTAAAAGTTTCTCAAATGTAAGGCTTTTTGAACGTTAAAATGAAAGAAGTTCCCTCATTATTACTCTCATAATCCACATTTCCTCCTATTCTTTTCATGATCCTATGAACAATGGACAACCCCACTCCGTTGCCTTTAAATTTCTTGGCATTATCCATTCTGTTAAAAATTTTAAACATTTTATGCTTTTCCTCTTCAGGAATTCCTATTCCGTTGTCTGAAATTCTGTAAGTAATGGTTTGTCCATCTTCCGTACCTTCAATCTGCACTTTAGGTTGCTCTTTATGGGAAGAATATTTTACTGCATTATTGATGATATTCAAAAACACCTGATGAAGCATTGTTTTATCCGCCAATACATCCGGACATTCTTTGATAATAATCTCGCTCTTCGGACTTCCGTAGGTCATTTTTGCATTCTCAGAGATCTTTTGAATGGTATGAGCCGTTTTTAGCTTTTCAAGTTCTATTTCACTATGCTTGGCACGGCTTAGCTGCAATACATCCTGCATCATTTCCGCCATATTATCGATTTCCTCAATGATGGTATTGATCTTCGTTTTACTCTTTTCGGAACCATCCGTAAGATTACTCAGCAACATCTGAGCATTCAGTTTCATCACCGTTAAAGGAGTTCCCAGATCATGAGAAATCGTATAAGAAAAACTATCCAGTTCCTCGTTTACTTTTTTAAGCTCATCATTAAGCCTTTTAATCGCATTATAGTTTTTATGGGAAGTTTCAAGAATCAAGTCCCGGATTGCCTGTACGGCGCTTATATTTCTGGAATTCCACCTTTTGGAATGGCCTTTAATATTCTCAGTAAAAATTCTGAAAGAAGTTCTTGGCGAGACCATTTGTTTATTTTCTCCGTTTTGAGAGAATACGCTTATATTTTTTTCAGGATTACCTGCCCAGTTAATATGCTCATCAAATTCTTTTCTGAACCAGATCAGCATTTCATGTTTTTCACGCTCAATAAAATAGATAATGATTCCTGCCACACTTTCGGACAATCCTAATTCTTCACCGTAATCTTTAAGAAAACTTCGGCTGATATAAATGCGCTCTCTGGTATTTTCCAATGCCCATTGTACGATTTTAGAAATACTTTCCGGGGTTGGTGTTGTACCTTCCATCACAATACTTTCATCCGAAACAATCGCAAGACCATCAGATTCCGGCAATTGTTTAATTTCAGATTTATTTTCAACCAGAGAATCGAATAAATTATTATGTTTTAAGAATTCCGTTTTCATCTGAGATAATTTCTCATTCAGCTCCAGACGATAATGAAGTTCACTTTTAGATTTAAAAGAAGAATAAGCATTGGCTGCCAATGTGGTAAAAATCCCGGCCTGTACCCTGTCTTCAAGATCAATATGCTTAGGTAGGGTATTCTGGCAGGTAACCAATCCCCAAAGATGATCATCAATGATAATGGAAACACTGAAGCTGGAAGATACCCCTGCATTTTTAAGATATTGCATATGAACAGGTGACATCCCTCTGGAACCAGAAAAAGTAAGGTTGACTGGGTCCTTTGTCTTACTTAACAATGGAACTGCCTCTGCATCTACGTTACTGAATATTCTTTTTCTTTTCTTAAGATAAAGCTCTCTCGCCTGCTTGGGGATGTCTGACTCAGGATAATGAAGACCTAAAAAACTCTCCATATCCTCCTTCTTTCTTTCTGCAATCACTTTCCCGGAACCATCCATCATAAATTTATAAACCATCATCCGATCATAGTTTACCACTCGTGAAAGTGTCTCCAACAAATGATTCCAAAGATCCTGCTGGTTATCTATGATATAAAAATTGTCATATTTATTGGAAATCCGTTTATCAGGATTTACCAGGACTTTTTCAAATTCAAGGAAAATATAAGATCCGTTTTTAAAAACGGAAAAATGATATTCTTCTCCATCAATAAAAATTTTGTCAAAATAGGTTTCATTTTCTCTTCTGGTAAACCTTTCCAATGAAGTATAAATATCCGAATCGATAATACTCCGAAAACTTTCCGGAAAGTCCGTAAGCTCCCTGCCGAATAGTTTTTCTACAGTATCGATTTTAAAAATATCCGAAATATTCCTGCTGAAAAAAGTAATGGAACGGGATTCCGCATCAATGCCAATCAAATAACCAAAACTTTGTATATACCCGGGAATATGGATGGGCTCTTCATGGCATTCTACAAAATTCATATTTCTCTTCAGTCTATCAATCAAAGATAGCTTTTTTTTGATCAGATTTCTATTTTGTGGTACTTTAATTATTAAAGTCCTGTCGATGCATATTCCACTGATACATTTCACAAAATAATAAGTTAAAACATTCTCTATTTCTCACCCATTTTACTGTGATATTTTAAAATATACGAAAAAAAATCAGATAATGAAAGCCTTTCTATATTAACCATGATTCATAACATGAAATACATAATATCAGGTTAATTAATTATGATTTTATAACAAATTTTTCTAAATTTATATCACCAAATAATGAATATGAAAAGAATTTCATTGAATTATTCACAATAATTTCAATATAAATTTAAATTCAAATAATACTATTATGAAAAAGTTCCCATTAATTTTATTTTCTTTGATTCTCTCCGTAGGAATATGGAATCCATCAGAAGCATGTACGCGGGTCGTATACAAAGGACCGCAAAATACAGTTATTACAGCCCGTTCTATGGACTGGCGCGATGAGATCCCTGCTAACCTGTGGGTTTTTCCAAAGGGAATAGACCGTACAGGACAAACAGGTCCCAAATCTGTAAAATGGACTTCTAAATACGGAAGTCTGATCAGTTCCTCATGGGACATTGCTTCAGCTGACGGAATGAACGAAAAAGGTCTGGTTGCCAATCTGCTTTGGCTAGGAGAATCACAATATCCGAAATATGATCCTAAAGGAAGTAAAAAAGGACTTGCTATTTCATTATGGGCACAATACTATCTTGATAATTTTGCTACCGTGAAAGAGGCCGTAGAGTTTTCAAGAAAAGAACCATTCGTAGTTGTCAGTGATTATATTCCCGGAACCGAAAGATTTACAACAATTCATCTGTCAATTTCGGACGCTTCAGGAGATAATGCTGTATTTGAATACATCAATGGAAAACTGGTAATTCATCATGATCCTTCATACACCGTAATGACCAACTCTCCTGTTTTCGAAGAGCAACTTGCATTGAATAACTATTGGAAAGGAATTCCCGGAACTGTTATGCTTCCTGGAACCAACCGAGCCGCAGACCGCTTTGTAAGAGCATCATACTATATCAATGCTATCCCGCAAACAGCAGATACGCGCACCGCTGTAGCCAGCGTATTCAGTGTGATCAGAAACTGCTCTGTACCTTATGGAATTACCTCCGCAACAGAACCTAATATTTCTTCTACAAGATGGCGTTCTGTTTCAGATCAAAAAAATCTGGTATATTACTTCGAAACGGTTTTTACCCCCAACACATTTTGGGTAGACCTAAAAGATTTTGATTTAAGCGCTAAAGGAAAGGTGATGAAACTCGATCTGAGCAATACCCGTACTTATAACGGAAAATCAAATCCGGATTTTAAAGAATCCACACCATTCAAATTCTTAGGCTTAAACTAAGACATCAACCGTAAAAGTTTTTGAAAATCCCAGGCACTTAAGTTATTTTTTTAAGCGACAGGAGAAGTATGGATTAATGTTGATGATTTTATAAGCATTCCTGTTCTATGGGCAGACGTTGCAGGTCACACAAAGCTTTTACAGTAAAATAAAATTCAAAGTATTAAAAAATAAACAAAAAGATATGGCCTTTTTTTCATTCAAAAAGAGAAGCCTTTTTCTCTGCATCCTTTTTTGCTGGTTATCAGCACATGCACAGAATCAGGACTCTCTTCAAACTCAACCTGCTCAACAGGAAGAAGATAACATTAAATATCCTCAATTGCAGATCAAAGGACTTTTTCAGGCTCGTTATCTGGTAGGGATGAGTAAAGATGTTGACGTCAACGGACTTCATCATGCCGATGGCTCCGGAACCAGCAATAATTTCATGCTTAAATATATGAGGGTTCAGGTTCGTGCACAAATCAGCAAACGTACCGAAGTAGTGGTTTTGGCTAACCTCGCAGATTTTAAAAATGATCCTAAAAGCAGGGTTCTTGAAAATGCATATTTAAAATACACTTTCAGTCCCAAGTTGGCATTGACTGTTGGACAGTTCAGACCCTGGTTCGGGATTGAAGAAACCTATCCTATTGACATTATTAAATCTTTAGACTGGTCCAATCAATATACGGAATTTGGTAAACTGGGCTGGACAAGTTTCCAGATCGGAATGTCTGCCACAGGACAACTTCAATTGGGAGAAGTACCCTTTCAATATGCCGTTTCTGTAGTCAACGGAAACGGGAAAAATCAGATCAATGACAACGACAATGGAAAACAATATTCTACCCGTCTGGTTTTCGGATTATCTAAAAAATATAATTTCAATGTCGGTCTCAATGGCGGAATTGGAGAAGTATTCAGCAAAAAGGTATATGCATTAGGTGTTGATCTGAGTTCACTCATTCATTTTGATCCCAAATGGAGTCTTGATATGCAACTGGAAGCCAAGCAGGCCACCAATCATGTTCTCTATAATTCCATTGATCCGGAAATACGACCTTCCAATCCCGATCAATATCTGGTGCGCGGCGTATACTTTCTTCCGAATTTACGATATGAAATTAACCATAAAAACCTGAGTGCCTTCGAGCTTTCCTGCCGATATGAATATCTTGATACCAACTTCAGAATGGCATCCAACCCAAGACAAACCATTACTCCCATGTTCGGGCTGGAATTCCTGAAAAATTACGGCGCAAGAATTCAGCTGGGAGTACAATTTGACCGATATAAACATCAGGTAGAAAATACATCACAATACAACAATAATCTATTCATTGTACAAGTGCAGAGTAGATTTTAACAGAATAAACAGAAAGTATTATGAAAGAAATTAATATTAAAAATGTAGCGATCACATTTGTCGTTGCATTAATTATATGGTTCATCCCTGCTCCGGAGGGCGTTGCCGAAAATGCCTGGCACTTGTTTGCCATTTTTGCAGCAACCATTTTAGGAATTATTTTAAAAGCAGCTCCTATGGGCACTATGTGTATGATGGCTATTGGATTTACAGCTCTGACACAGGTTGTTGCTCCGGGGGATGCAGGAAAATCAATTACAAAAGCCCTTTCTGGATTTGGAGATAAGGTTATCTGGCTGATCGGAATCTCGTTCTTTATTGCCAGAGGATTTATCAAAACAGGTCTTGGAAACCGTATTGCTTTTTTGTTCATCAGAGTCTTTGGTAAAAGTTCCCTGGGGCTGGCATATGGATTAGGGTTGGCAGATGTATGTCTTGCTCCGGCCATTCCAAGTAATACAGCCCGAGGTGGAGGAATCATCTACCCTATTATGAAATCTATGGCGATCAGCTTTGACTCGGTTCCTGAAAAACCTGAAACGCACAGGAAATTAGGTTCTTTTTTAACGCTGAACAGCTATTATATGAACCTTATCGCTTCTTCCATGTTCCTGACAGGAACTGCGAGTAACCCGATGTGCCAGAAGTTTGCTGCTAACCTTGGCATTGATATTACCTGGATGTCCTGGGCAGCTGCCGGTTTCATTCCCGGAGCCGTTGCCTTCTTCGTCGTTCCTTTGGTTTTATACAAATTATATCCGCCTGAATTGAAAAAAACAGGTGATGCACCCAAAATGGCTGCTCAGAAATTAAAAGAAATGGGTCCTATTTCCAGAAATGAATGGTTGATGCTACTGGCATTTTTTATCCTTCTGGCTCTTTGGATATTTGGAGGTGCCCTTTCTATCGATGCCACGACTACAGCATTTATTGGATTAACTTTATTATTGTTAACCTCTGTATTGACGTGGGAAGATGTAAAAGGAGAAAAAGGTGCATGGGACACCATCGTCTGGTTTGCCGTTCTGGTGATGATGGCTAGTTCTTTAAACGAACTGGGCTTTATCGGCTGGTTCAGTAACCTTATCAAAGTACAAATCGGTGGTCTGAGCTGGCAGGTCGCTTTTCCGGTTATTATTGTAGTCTATTTTTTCAGTCATTATATTTTTGCAAGTGCAACGGCTCACGTAGCTGCCATGTATGCAGCATTGCTGGGGGTAGGAGTTTCTCTAGGAATTCCTCCAATGCTACTGGCAATGATGTTAGGTTTCATGGGATCTATTTATGGAGTTCTTACCCACTACGGACATGGTCCTGCACCTGTATTCTTCGGAAGCGGATATGTTGATCTCAAAGCCTGGTGGCTCAGGGGCCTTGAAATCGGGATTGTATTATTAATTATCTACATGGTTGTAGGAGGATTATGGATGAAAGTTTTAGGATATTATTAATTATTAAATCAAATCTATGTTATCAACATTGTCAAGAAAAATGCTGATGTGTCTTACGGGACTCTTTTTAGGATTCTTCCTTCTGATTCACTTTCTGGGAAATCTCCAGTTATTTTTACCGCAGGAACAGGCACATCTGCAGTTCAACGCCTATTCTCACTTTTTATCAGGAAATATTATCATTAAGATCGTGTCTTATGTTTTGTATGCCAGTATTATTCTGCATGCGGTAGATGGCCTAATAATTACTTTAAAAAACAGAAAATCAGGAGGAAGCTATCAGAATGACAGACGGGGAAGAGCCAGCCAATGGGCTTCCCGTAATATGGGAATTCTGGGAACATTAATTTTAATCTTCCTCGTAATCCACTTCCAGAATTTCTGGTATATCTATAAGTTCGGAAATCCGCCATTGGATGAAAACGGAAATAAAGATTTATACATTCTTGTCGTAACGGTGTTCAAAGAATGGTGGTATGTTCTCATTTATGTCATCTCAATGATTGCATTATGCTACCATATGATCCACGGAATACACAGTGCGGTAAGAACCCTGGGATTGTACCATCCAAAGTTTGTAAAATGGGTTAAAATAACAGGGATTGCCTATTCCGTCATTATCAGTATAGGTTTTGCCCTTATGCCCGTTTATGTCTTCTTTACTTATCATTAAACAGAGCTCATCATGATTTTAGACTCAAAAATACCACAAGGCCCATTGGAACAAAAATGGGACAATTATAAAAAGAAAGCGAAACTGGTTAACCCTGCGAATCGTAAAAAACTGGATGTCATTGTCGTAGGAACAGGTCTGGCGGGAAGCTCAATTGCCGCTTCATTGGGTGAAATGGGATACAATGTCAAATCCTTTTGTTTTCAGGACAGCCCCAGAAGAGCCCATTCCGTAGCCGCGCAAGGTGGAGTAAACGCCGCTAAAAATTATAAAAATGATGGTGACAGTGTCTACAGAATGTTTGTAGATACGCTAAAAGGTGGAGATTTCAGAGCTCGAGAAGCTAATGTGTATCGTATGGCCGAATGTTCTTTAAACCTTATCGACCAGTCGGTAGCGCAAGGAGTTCCTTTCGGACGTGAATACGGAGGTTACCTCAACAACCGTTCATTCGGGGGTGTTCAGGTGAGCCGGACATTTTACGCAAGAGGACAAACCGGTCAGCAATTGCTTTTGGGAGCTTATCAGGCATTAATGAGACAGGTTGGAAAAGGTTCTGTACAGCTTTTTTCAAGACATGAAATGTTGGATCTGGTTGTTATTGACGGCAAAGCCAGAGGAATTATTGTAAGGAATCTGGACACCGGAGAAATTGAAAGACATGCCGCACATGCTGTCATTCTGGCGACAGGAGGTTATGGTAAAATCTATTACCTTTCTACCTTAGCCATGGGATGTAATGGTTCCGCAATCTGGAGAGCACATAAGAAAGGAGCATTAATGGCTTCACCCAGCTGGATTCAGGTACACCCCACTTCCCTTCCTCAATCCGGAGATTATCAGTCCAAATTAACATTAATGTCCGAATCATTGCGTAATGACGGAAGAATTTGGGTCCCCCTGAAAAATGAGGACAACAGACTCCCGAACGACATTCCTGAAAGTGAAAGAGATTATTACCTTGAAAGAAGATATCCTGCTTTTGGAAATCTGGCACCAAGAGATATTTCTTCCCGTGCTGCCAAAGAAAGAATTGATGCTGGTTTCGGGGTCGGACCTTTAAAAAATGCAGTATATCTTGACTTTTCAAAAGCCATTAAGGAGCAAGGCAAAGAAAAGATCAAAGAGAAATATGGAAATTTATTCGACATGTATCTTAAAATTACAGGATATGATGCGTATAAAGAGCCGATGATGATCTCTCCTTCTGCACATTTTTCAATGGGAGGACTTTGGGTTGATTATGAACTCATGACTACCGTTCCGGGATTGTTTGCATTGGGAGAAGCCAATTTTGCAGATCACGGTGCTAATAGATTAGGGGCTAATTCTCTTCTTCAGGCATCTGTTGACGGGTACTTTATTGCTCCCTATACGATCGCGAATTATCTGGCAGATGAAATTCACACAGCTAAAATTTCACCGGATGCCCCGGAATTTGAAGAGGCTGAACATGCCGTTAAAAATCAGATTCAGGAATTAATCAATATCAAAGGAACAAAAACAGTAGATCATTTCCATAAAACATTAGGCAAACTACTCTATGATTACTGCGGACTCGCAAGAAATGAGACAGGATTGAAATATGCCATCCAGGAGATCAGAAAGTTAAAAGAAGAGTTCTACAGAGAGGTAAGGGTTTCCGGACAGGGAGACAGCATGAATTCCGAACTTGAAAAGGCCGGCCGGGTTGCTGATTATTTTGAAATCGGAGAACTGATGTGCTATGATGCTTTAACGCGTAATGAATCCTGTGGTGCTCACTTTCGCGAAGAATTTCAAACACCGGATGGTGAAGCCCTGAGAAATGATGCAGAGTATCAGTTTATCTCCGCATGGGCATGGACGGGGGAAAATGGCGACCCTGAACTGATCAGGGAGCCTTTAACCTTTGAAGAAATACAGCCAACAGTAAGAAGTTACAAATAAAAAACAAAAATTATGGATTTACACCTTAAGATATGGAGACAGGAAGATAGAAAAAGTGAGGGAAAACTAGTCAGTTATGACCTTAAAGGGTTAAATTCCCACATGTCTTTTCTGGAAATGTTAGATACCTTAAATGAAAAGCTGATTACCAAAGGCGATGAACCGGTTGAATTTGATCACGATTGTCGTGAAGGAATTTGTGGACAATGCGGCATGATGATTAATGGTATTGCCCATGGCCCTTTACAACATACAACGACTTGCCAGCTTCACTTAAGAACCTTTAAGGATGGAGAAACGATTTTGATAGAACCCTTCCGTGCTGAAGCTTTTCCGGTAAAAAAAGATTTAAAGGTAGATCGTTCTGCTTTTGACAGAATTATTTCTTCAGGAGGATTTGTATCTATAAATACAGGCCAGGCACCTGATGCTACAGCAATTCCGGTTAATCATCAAACTGCCGAGGAAGCTTTTGATTCGGCAGCGTGCATCGGATGTGGAGCGTGTGTTGCAACTTGTAAAAATGGAAGTGCTGCTTTATTTACCTCAGCTAAAATCACTCATATGGTACTTCTTCCCCAGGGAAAAGAAGAAAGAAGCAAACGGGTACTGGATATGGTTGCCCAAATGGATACCGAATTATTCGGGCACTGTTCTAATACGGAGGCCTGCGAAGTAGAATGTCCGCAAGGAATTTCTGTGCTCAATATCGCCAGAATGAATTTTGAATATAACAGGGCTTTATTTTTAAGGAAGAAATAATTAGGTCAACAAAACTGAGAAAACAAAGAATAATAGTGTCTAAAGGCAAATTCGCGTATCTGCAAATTTGCCTTTTTACATTTTATAACTTTTCCGTTCTTCTATTCATTCATTATCGCCACAACTCTTGCCGGTGCTGCAGATCCACCCACAATTTTCAGGGGAAATACACACACTTTAAATCCTGAAGGAGGTAATGAACGAAGATTCGTAAGCTGTTCAATGTGTAAATATTCTTTTTCTATTCCCACACGATGAGCTTCCCAAAAATATTCAGGGTCATTGAGTTCTTTTGCTTTTTTAGCCATATATTTTAAAGGAAGATCCCATCCCCATTGATCAATTCCCATGACCTTTACGCCCTGATCGATCAGCCATTCTGTAGCTTCACGACTCATTCCGGTTCCTTTTTCCACAAAATCCGAAGTTCCCATCAACTGATCACGGTCAGTTCTTATGAGAATAATAGTTCCTGTCTGAATGGTAATCCCATTTTTATCAAGGTCTTTTTTAAGATCGTCAACAGTAATGGCTACAAAATCTTCTTTGTGACTGCAATCAATGACAATACCATCTCCGTAGCACCATTCCAGAGGAATCTGATCGATGGTCTTGGCTGGCTTCCCCTCAACGACCGGACCGTAATGCCAGGGAGCATCAATATGAGTGGTAGCATGAAGTCCCATATTTTTAATGGTATCATCCGCCCAGCCCGTCCAGTTTTTAGGAAAGAGCTTTGAAGGTAGTTTTACAGCTAATCGAATTAACCAATGTGATTTCTTATGGGGCTTATGCTTGATTTTTACTCTCATAAACCATGGATCTCCTGCATTATACTGAATCGGTTTTGATAAATCGATGATTGTTGTTTTCATATAGTAATAAAGTTAGAGGAAGGAAACAAAGATAGTGAATAAGCTTCAACACATTTCACTTTCCCGGAACCTAAAACATCTTCGGGATCATAATTTTCTTAGGATCATTCTCATCATACATAATCTCTATAGCTCCTGTTTTGGGAACAGAAGATAGATTCAAAAGGCTTACAATTTTTTTATAAACAGCAATGTGTACATTTCCTCTAAAATCTTTGAAACTTACCTGAAACATCAGTTCAGGTTGATCGTTAACCGTAAGGCCGGTTTGGCTTACACTGAGAATATTTGCCTCGGCATTTCTTCCTGCAAACAGAATACGTTCTTCTTTGTTATTCTTAAAAAACTTCCCGACAATCAACTGGAAAACCAGTACATAAATAAGGGTCATCACTCCACTAAAAATAATAGGATGCATAAATGTAAGAAACTGCCAGCCAAAATTATTAGATTCCCTTATATAAAAATAATAATATAACCCCATGATATATGCAAGTAGCAAGACTACAAATATACTTCTCAAAATGAGTCCGGATGTATTAAAGGCTACTTTCTGATCACTCAATATAAAGTAGGGTTCTTGTGAGATATTGGGATTGAGTAATACTTTCACTTTATTCCCGGGATCAAATCTTTTTTCCTGGGGTTTTGTATCGTGAAACATCATTTCATGCTCAATCATGGCATTCCTGAGGTTAGGAAATGAAAGCACAATCTGAATAACATTCATATTGGATTCGGGAACATATTTTATGAGCTTAAAACCAGTAATAGTTGCCTCTCTTGGAATTCCATTTCTGAGAATGGAATACATGGTGTTTCTCTGTTTAAAGGTTTTAACAAAAAGATTGTTCACAAAGAAAACAATGATATATCCCCATATTAACAAAGAAAAACCGAGGTATCCATAGCTGACAGCTAATGAATTTCTCGGTTCTGCTGTGCCCTCTTCCGTCATCAGATAAATGAAAATCGGAAACGGAACACAGAAAAAGAAAAGGAAAGCTCCCCAAAAAATGATCATAAATTTCATAACTCTTATTTTGCAGTGCGTGATAAAGTTATGACATTATTGTGGAAAGGATTCTTTGTTATACTTCTTTTTCGAAATAAAGTCTGTAATATTTTCCTTTATCATCTTCTCCGGTTTCAATTTTCTGTCTGTCACCGTGGATATAGATGTGGAAGTTTTTATCTAATTTAATAATGCTCTTAAAATGTCTCTGAGTCTTTTTCACTGCTGCTTCACTGATTGGAAATTCTTCAGCAATATTGACCTGCATATCCTGCTCATAATCTGTTTTGAAGTTAACAAAACTTTCAATGACATGCTCATCACCTAAAACTTCATGAGCAAAATCATCCAACTTAAATTCTTCTTTTTCCTTGAAGAAGTTGATCGATTTATTAAGGAAATCAGCCTGATCTGCTTTAGATACCTCAAACTCCTGTGGCAATTGCTTCGTGATATAATCTTTATACACCATTAAAGCTTCCTGTGTATGAAAATACTCATCATCACGTTGTTTTACCTTTAGGAAATCTTCAAACCAGTAGTACATATCTCCGTTTTTGTTGTTGTCAACCACAGAAAGTACATAACCGGTATCCTTATCATTATTATAGATTAAAGCTGCTTTATCAATTTTAGATAAACCGATTCCCTGATCTTTTTCAATGTCAAATGTTTCCTCTGAAGGATTAATTTTAAGGAAAGACTCTCTTTTTTCCGTTTTAAAAATACCTATCTTATCTACTCTGTCAGGGCGATCACTTTCATCCTCAAAAAGGACAATAAACAATTCTCCACTCTGAACTCTGGGATTTTCTGCCGCTTCAAAAAGATGTTTTGCAATATTTTCAGATTCCCATATAAATTTGGACTTATCATCAAAAATTTCAGAAACCGCATTGTAAACAGGATTATTCACCAGATACGTGTCGCTGTAAAAATGAAAAGTTTCTTCTGATTTGAATGACCCTAAAAAGTAATCTTCAAGCAATTCTGCCATTCCTTCTTCCAGCTTCAACTCCTCCTGGGAAAGCGTTAAGGAATCTCCATTGATCTTATTTCCGACTCTGTGTACTATTATTTTTGAAAACATCTTCTGAATATTTGGACTGCAAAGATATTCATTCTATTCTTTATGCGAAACTTAAAAATAATGTTGATTGTATAGAATTTTTAACTATAAAAGACACAAAAGTTTTATTTTCAAACCCTTTAATTCACAAAATAAAAGTGCATAAGTATCATACTATTTTGTGAAATGAACTTCCTTTTATCATTCCGGAGGAATCTAAACATAGTATATTTTAAAACATTTAAGAATAAATTAAATGTCTGAAAGCTTTTGTGATTTTTGACTTCGTCAAAATAACATTCATAGACAGAAAGGAGATAATTTTATACTGTACCTACTTTCCCACTTTGATAAAAACCTTATCATTTTGACAAGGTTTTTCGTTTTAAAAACATAACATCAAAAACACAAAAATCTAAAAATCAATACATTAAATCCATTTCATTTGCAGCGGAATACGATTGGCATCATGATTTGAAAACATAGAAAATGGACTTAAAAACATTAAACAGAATAGACAAACTAAGAAGATTAAAAAGCAGAGGGCCAAAGACGCCATCATGGCTGAAGCCTTATCACCTGTTATTTTTTGCCTTTTTGGTGGTTTTCATCTTTGGTGCATTGATGAAAGTTTTGGAACTCAACCATAATTAAAATATTATACTATGAATTATTTACAAGCCGTACAGGAAATCAATGATGTCGTTCCTGATTTTGAAAGTGAAGTAAAAGAAATTAAAATTCAAAATTCTTACAGTATCATCCGGACATTTACGGAACGTATTAAAAATATGATCCGCCAGAATGACAGAAATTTACTATTCAGAAGTTTACAGAAAATGGACAAAATTTACACGGATGGAGACACTGTATTAAAAAATGCTATTGAAACAACTTTCATCTATTCTTTGGACAATAGTACTGCCTTTTGTAGTGAAGAATACAGAAAAGTGATTTTTAGTCACATTTCTTCTAATCTTCAGAAAGTTTATTCAAGACAAATTTACAGTCACGGTATATAAAGCTTTTATTACATTTTTAATCACTTTCATTACAAAGTGTTTAAATTAAACAAAAATTAAAATAACTCACAATCAATAGATTATGAAAAACAAAATCAGAAGAATTTCAGATTGGAAAACTTGGAAAAACACGACAAACAGACACAATTCAGAGATATTACTCACTCACGTTGCAGTGATTGTTGCTGTATTTATTTTTGCTGCCTGCCTATAAATTTTGGTATACATTTCGCTGCATTAAAAAGTGTTTGAAAAATTCTTAATTATGATGAAAGTAAAAATGCAAACTATTAATCAAAAAATAGCTGTTGAATACTTAAAATTTTTCTATCCCAGACTTCGCAATGAAATCACACAGTTATCTGTTCAGGATAACTTTGCAGGAATCATGCAGGCTACCGTTAATTATCTGAAAGGTCTGTTACAAGAAGCAAAAATCAACATTATCGCACATCACATTAAATTAATGGATGCACTTTATACGAATGGAAATTCTTATGTAAGAACAATGATTGAAAATATTTTTGTAAGATCGTTCGAGAGCTTTAAAAAGCATGCTAAGATTCAGCATTGGAAACTCCTTTATCAGTATATGCCTGTAAGCTTCCAGATTATTTATAATGAGCAGCAGAAACAGGATCAAATATACTTTGGAAAATAATAAGTAAAGTCAAAAAGACGAAACTGCAACTTTGCAACTTCGTCTTTTTGTTTTTTACCCGATATAAAGGATCAGCGGAGTCAGAAAACAAGTCCTGACGAATCTTACCTGAATACCTATCGGGAATTTTATAAAGAACCAACCTGGAAAAATATAGATCTTGATCTGAAAAAAACTTCCTGAACGGGGCTGATTTTAATCTTTATATGATTGGAGGTAGTGGGGTTACCGCAGCACAGTCTTTCAAAGGATATGAAGCTTTCGTAAATCATGTTTCAAAAGGAACATTTTCAAAAAGCCAGCCGGGAGTTCCGATTTTCTGTACGCATTCTTATTTAAATGACAATTCTCCGGTAAAAACTTCATTTAAATTTGATATTAAAAATCCACCGGTTTATGTAAAACTGGTGAAAGAAAATATAGTCACCAGTGGTCAAATAAAAAATGCAGATATTAAACTGTATTTCTACTCCAGGAAAAGCAAGACCAATACCATTACCCATCCTAGCATTCGTTTTGTGATCAACGAAACAACAACAAATGGGGTAAGCAGCAATGGAGATCATTTTACTTATATCACTACCACAGAGCCAATTGTACTTCAAAATGCGGGGCTCAATACCAATATGACCCTTCCTAATCAACCCTTATCCGACCGGCATGGAGTCTGCAAGCCGAGAGGGCAGCATCCATATGAGTTTGTGACGACCAGAACGGAAGATGTAGAATACACGATCACTCCAAGCGATAAGTACAAATATATTGTGATCAATTAAAGATCACCGTAATTTTTGATATAATTAACCGAAATTCCCGGACCTGATCCGGGAATTTTATTTTTACTGAGCTTTCTTAACAAATACTTTTTCAATAACCTGAAGCTCTTTTTTATTGAGCTTTGACGTCTTTTCAAGCTTTGCCAGAAAGGCAGATACCTCTTCCTGAGTTGCCGGTGACCCAAGGTTTTCTCCTTTAGCATTAAAAGAATCAGCCAATACTTCTCCTTTTGGATTTAAAATCAACCAGAAAGGAAGCCCGGCATTTTCCCCATGAAATTTATTCATCAACTCCTGTCCTCCGGGATTTTCAAGCGCTTTCTTCTCTCCTCTTTCCTGAACATCTATATAAGCAGTGACAAAGCTTTTCGCAAAAATAGGTTGGGTTTCAGGAAGATTCATATTCTTTTCCATCATTTTACACCATTTGCACCACGAAGCATGAAACATCAGCAAAACATTTTTCTTACCTGCTTTAGCTTCCGTTAATGCCTTATTGATGACTACATCAGCTTTTTCCTGAGCCATGCCCAATTGGAAAAACAATAAAGTGGCTACCACAATGATTTTAGAATATTTCATTTGAATTTTATTTTTTTATTCTACACGAATGTAGACATTTTCTTTAATTTAGTAAAAGATAAAAACTCATCAATTCATTTAATTGTTAAATTTTTCACGAGCAGAAAAATGATTGAAATAAAGAAATATTCAAACCAGGAAGGACATCCTGAACCAAGAAGAGTGATTAAATACACCCTATTCTGGTGTCAAAGCGGAACGGCAGAAATTCTGATTGACGAACATCATTTTGTGTTGAAAACCCATCAAACGATTACCGTCACCTCAGGACAATACCATCAATTGATCTCTGTAAACGGCGAACTGACCGTGCTTGAATTTACTCTTGATTTTTTCAGCAAAAGTGACAGTGATATTGAACTTATTTTTCACAACGGACTTTTCTGCCATTTTGGAATGAACGAAAAGATCACTCTCAGGAATGCCTCTTTTTTTTCAGAAATACTTAACCGTATTGAAAAAGAAGTCCATGAAAAACCTTATCAATATTTAATTTCCACCCATTCTATGGTTGAGTTGTTATTGGTAGAAATCAACCGCAGTAAAATTGCAAACGGTGATGAAATATGGAAACCGGATGCCCTATTTTTAAAGTTTCTGGAAAGCGTAAGGCAGCATTTTTCCGATAATTATCCGGTTTCAAGATTCGCAGATCTGTTAGGAACTACCGAAGCTAAATTGAATGAGGTATCAAAACTTCATACTCAAAAGACGGCACAAAATGTGATTTACAGCCTCATCATTTCCGAAGCCAAACGGCTTCTACTTTATGAAAAATTAAGTGTAAAAGAAATTGCTTACCAATTGGGTTTCAACGATCCTTTTTACTTTTCCAACTTTTTCAAAAAACATACTTCCGTTTCTCCGAAAGACTATCAAAAAACGGTAAGAAAAATTTAGATTTCAGTATAGAAGGATACATTACTGATCCATTTACTTCCCGATTAATTCATTGAAATTCATTTTCAATTCTCAATTTTCAACTTTCAATTTTCAATTTGTTATAAATCTTCTATGCTTTTTCCGGAATTGTCTATTCTTCAGACCCTGCTTTTCACTGAACTTTGTCCCTGTCATTGAAAACAAAATTATAGGTATGAAAACAAAACAAGACATCGCCGTTTTCTTAGTAAGAATAGCTTTGGCAGCCGGATTTTTATCCGCTGTAGCCAGCAGATCAGGCCTTTGGGGAGCCCATTCATCCGGGTGGCAAAAATTTGTACAGTACACCGCTGAAACCAATTCATTCTTACCTTCTTCATTTGCTCCTGTACTCGCTATCTTCTCCACATTGGCAGAACTGTCTTTGGGCATTTTGCTTCTTTTAGGATACAAAGTGAGACTCATTGCACTTCTCGCTTCTGTTCTTACTTTATTTTTTGCCATTGCAATGGCTGTTTCTTTCGGCTGTAAAGAACCACTGGATTATTCGGTTTTTGTTTTCAGCGCCGGAGCATTTTTACTGAGCACTTTCCCCCGGCATCAGTGGACTATTGAACAAATATTACATCAAAACAACCATTAAAAATCATCATTATGAACACCAACATCCACGATTATATCGTAAAAACAGAACAAAAAGAATGGCAACCTTTAATTGAAAAAGGAATTCATTACGAAGGTATTTTTGTACAATCATTAAAATTTGATCCTGAAAAAAACAGATCTACCACTATTCTTCTGAAGTTTGAACCCGGAGCAAGCTATCCATATCACAATCACCCCGCCGGTGAAGAGCTTTTTATCATGGAAGGTGATGCTTTCATAGCAGGCGCAAGACTGGAAAAAGGAGATTATTTGTATACTCCACCTGGCTTCAGGCATTCCGTGAAATCTGAGAATGGATGTATCATTTTTTTTATGATTCCGGAAGAAGTGGAAATTCTTTGAGAGCATCATCTCATTTGATAAAAATAAAAAGTCACCGTACAATTTGATTTACGGTGACTTTCTACAAGAATGTCATATTTTATATCATTCATATACGATTTTCCACTGGTGTTCTTCTCAAAGTGATAAACGTTTTTTTCTTTCGTATAATATCAATAATTAACTGAACGGAGAAAGTAAGGAAAATATAAAGTACAATAAGTATCATGACATATCCTATTCCATGTTGCCTGTATCCGAATATCCCCTTACCCCATGATATCAAAATCCATTGAATCATATACATTGAAGTCAGGTTTTTGCTGCAATATTGTAACAATCTCATGAATCTGTTTTCTTTACCATTTGAGGTCATGCTAAAAATAATCCATAAGAAAATCAATGTCCACCCTGCAAAATAAATAACGCCTCCAGGTCCCATATGGTAAAAGCCATTGTAGTTGTACTCACCATACACAAAAACAAGTGGCGCCCCGACTGCAACGAATAATAATCCTACATACAGCATATTTTTAAATAGCTGTTTGCTATTGTAATTAAGCTCCTGAAACCATTTTCCGAAAAACATTCCAATAATAATAAAAGACATCCACGGAAAAACAGGAAAATAAACATAAGCCGGATAATCAGTATTAAAAAGAAGATCAAGGATATAATTAATAACCGGAACATCTGAATGAATCCCATTTACTTCTCTTGCCACCAATGCTACCAGCAAGCCAACAGCAAGAATAATATACTTATTTTTGATATATTCCCTGATAAATCCTACAAAAAGTAAAGACATTCCGGCAAGCTGCAAAATATCCCCCAATTGTACGAGATAGACATATTGTTGTTCGATGGGAGCATGCCATCCGTATTTTTGAATAAAATTATCCGGAGCAAAACCAAAAATTACAGGAATCATAAATTTCATGAAATTCATGAAAAGCCCTGCAAATACAAGCGTACCACCTCGTTTTAATGCACTGCCGAGGCTTTGATGGCTAGAGGTCATAAAGGTGATCCCCATGCAGATCAAAAAAATAGAGGTTCCCCGTCCAAGGAAAACGATAAAGCTCCCTATGGCTGTTTCAGATTGAGATTTTACATTCGCATAGATAAGCACGGTATGAATGATGATCATACCTATAACACTCATACCTTTTATTAAATCCAAAGTTAGGATTCTTTTATTGTATTGTTCCATGGTTTTAATTATGATTAGGAAAAACTGAAATTATACGTATTATTTTACACTTGTTTTTATTTATTCTAAACAAAAACAAATATACAAATATAAAACACATAACAACATTTCATGATAAACTTTCTTGAATTCCTGTTAATTATTGCTTTAATCATAATATTCCAAAATAGAAAAATGAGAAGCAAATACATGAAATACTCTTTAACCTTACATTTCTTGTCTTCGTCATCATTGAATCAAACTTTTCTTGTCACAAGTCATTTTTAAATTTTTACCTAAAAAGAAGCAAAAGCAATAATTTAATCTTGCAATTGCACACAAACAGATTTATTTTAAAACAGAATGCAAAATAAAATTAACACATGGTAATTATTTCACTACAATTCAATTTATTTCTCATTATAATCACAATTTTAATATATATTTGTAAACAATAAACAACTATAACGAATAAATTAATAATTTATAATTCAGCAAAAAAAATCAACAATTATAAAAAAAAACTATTTCAGATTCCTATATACAGGAATGATTGCATTATCTGTTATTTCCTGTGCAAGAACAGACAATAATGATATTTTAGAAAAGGAAAAACCCATCAGTTCCAAGAATATCTCAGAAAAAGAATTATTGGCAAAAGGATGGATGGTTGTGAAAGAAATTGACTTAACTCCAGGGCTTAAAGAGAATCTTAACAAACCAAAGTTCACAAAATATACGGGACAACTAGAAACTAAAGTTCCTTTTACGGCAGAACATTTATTTCAACTGGGATGGGATTCTGACAGCAGCGATGATGGAAAGGAACTGGCAAAAGCCCTCAAATTATCGACCGGCCCTATTGGTGATATGGATCTTTATGGTGTTGTTTTCACTCCAACAGTAGCCATAAACACCACTCCTAAAAAAGAAAAACAATGGTATAAAGCCAATACCGTTGTTATGCTGGGGATCCCACAAGTTGACACTACTCCTACAGAAATAACAATACCTGATGAATCATATACAACTGAAGTTGTAAATTCCAGTAATGAAGACAGTGAAGTTACTGTAACATATTCGTACAAATCGGGATATAAGACAAGCTGGTATGTAAAAGCTTCAGCTTCTACTAAAGTAGGTGCTACTTTTGACATAAGCATCCCTCTCATTCTTGATGCAAAAGTAAATACAGAAATAACTGTTGCAGGAGAAGGTGGCTATGGAAAAGATGACACTCAGGAAAAAACCCTGACCAGTACTTATAAAACAAGAGTACCCGCTAATAGCAAAAAAATGATCACAGTCCTTACAAAGATTTAAGGTTCAAAAGTGAATTACAAGGCTCCGATAAGTATAAAAGGTCCGACTCTTCTATGTGCATATGATTGGAAGTATAATGTAATGCAAGGGGACATTACCCAAATTTTAAGAAGAGATCCTTCCAGACCCATAGATGAAATTGGAACTGCTACCGCAATCGCCAATACAAGTGTTAAAATACTTGAATCTCCTGCTACAAAACTATAATACAATATAGTGTTGAAGTAAGGAATAGATCCAATTTCACTTCTAATAGCTGCACATGTATAGAAACAAAAATCCCCAGGATCACTTGGGGATTTTATACTTGTCCTGATTATCTGGCTAATTCTGGCGGACGCATCTTATATTTGTAACTATTCAAACTCTTTAGAAAGGCTACAAGATCGAAGACTTCGTCATCCGTTAAATTAAGCTTCTCAATCATATCTGATTTATGAGGAAACTTAGGATCATTTACCTGATCTCCTTTCGGCGTTTCTCTACCCATTCCGGCATTGTACATCATGACAATATTGGCCAGCTCAGGAAAAAGCCCATTATGCATATAAGGTTTATTCTCTGAAACTTCTCTGAGTGTAGGTGTTTTAAATTTCCCTACATCTTCATTTTTTTGGGTCACCACATACCTGCCAGGATCCTCATATTTTCTTCCGTAATAAGTAAGTCCCAGATTGTGAAATTTCTGATCTGAAAAATAAGGAGTATTATGACAATTGATACAATTTGCTTTCGTACGGAATAAATGGAGGCCATTTAGCTCCGCATCATTTAAAGCATCTTTTTTTCCGGAAACAAATTTATCAAATTTTGATGGGGGGCTGATCAAAGAGCGCTCAAATGTTGCTATAGCTTTGGTTATTTTCTCTTCCGTAACATCTCCATTCCCAAAAGCTTTCTCAAAAAATGGTTTATATCCTTTAATTTTTTTAATATTTTTAGTGGCCAGAGCCATGTGGAAATTCATTTCCACCGGATTTTCAATAGGTCCTTTTACCTGCTCTTCCAATGTTGCGGCACGCCCGTCCCAAAAGAATGTTTTAGCATACCCTATATTCACCAAAGTAGGAGCATTCCTGACTCCCGTCTGACGATCATGTCCGAAAGAAACCCTGCTTCCGTCTGACCATCCGATTTCAGGATTATGACAATTGGCACACGAGATTTGTCCACTTTTTGAAAGCCTCGGATCAAAGAAAAGCATTTTCCCCAATTCCATTTTATCTTCGGAATACGGATTATCATCAGGAAAAATCATTTTTGATAAAGGTCCGATATCCTGAAACCCTTCTTTTGCTTCCGCAAATAAATGGGGTGCCGGCCATTTGGACTGATCTCCACTGCTGTACAATGTACGCAACTCTTCTATGGTATATCCCGTGGGATCACCAGAAGTATAACTCAATAAACATACTGCTCCAATAATCGCTAAAAAAGCGAGATATCTGTCTTTCATTTTTTTTAGTAATAAACATTCAACCCTACAGAGGCTATCTGATTGGCTTTTCCATTATAATCTGCTGCATTTTTATACCTACTGTTCATTAACCAAACCTGGGTAAAAGTACCAAATAACTCATACCTTATTTTATTTTTGTCAAAAATATAACTTGCATTAAAATTCAATCCTATTTTAGGGGTAGCATCGTAAGCAAAATCAGGCTGGGCAATCTTCGTTACAAAGATATTCTCTTTTGAGCTTTGATAAGGCTGATAATCGAATTCTTTTTCCAACGGAAGATAAAGACTTTGTGTAATCCCTACAGACAATTTATGAGAAGGCATCAGTGCAAATTCTTTTTCAGCCCCGAGACGATAATTAAAATAAGAAAGCTTTCGATCCATGACTACTGATAAATCTTTTACATGATTTTTTCCATAATCTGCATCCAAAAGAACTTTAAATGCCTCATTTTTATGATTAAACCAAACGACACTGTTTTGCCAGGTAAGGTTTTGTTGTGCCAGGCGATAGGTTCTGTATTCCAAAGGATAGTTGTAATTGGTATCCAGCTGATCCCGATACGTCACTAAAGAAGCCCATTTTTTCCCATTATAGTTTCCTAAAAAATTCAGGTAGAAACTATGCAGGTCCGTTTTCAATCCGGAATATTTTATATAGTCTCTGTGCCAGGTAAATTTAGCATCCTGGTATTCAAAAACCTTATAAAAACGTTCAATAACATTTTTATAATCATATCCCGCGGAAAAATGAGTATTCGTATTATTGAATGCATATTCTCCACCCCAGATATATCCTCCCACTTTATACTCGGAAGTTCTGAATTGAGTATTTCCTATGTACTGGTTACCATATCCTTCATTATACCGGATATAAATGCTGTCATTGGCTGGAACATTTCCCCCGACACTCACAAACAATATATCATTATTCTTATAATTGTTTATATAGCTCAGCTTACCGAACACTGAATGCTGCCTCCATTTTAATCCCAGTTTGGCAAAAGCTCTGTACTGGTAATTGTCTACTTTTGGCCTTGGATCAGCATTTTGCCGGTAGGATTTAGCATATTTCCCTTCTCCTCCGATCTGAATGATAACAGGTTTTATAGGATTATAAGCCATCTGCCCATTGATAAAGTAACTCTGTTTCTGCCATCTTCCTGAACGGGGTGCCCAGTAATAGGAAGGATTGTAAATGAATGAAGAGTTGGTGGTTCTTTCATCATTCAGAATATAAGGAACTTCTTCTTCGGTTGTCTTGTCAGCCTGAAGTTTCCCTGAAAGAGCTATTTTATCACTAAGCTTATAAACACCCTGAGATTGAAAGGTAAAACTTCCGGTTTCTACCGGAGTCTGAACCCTTTTAAAGTTCTGTTTTGTATTGGAATACTGAAAACTTGTCTGAGAAAAATCCAAAGGTTGAAAAAAAGAAATATAGGGATCATTTAGCCTGATATTCTTCTCTACTGAACTGATGGTAATACTGTCTAAATGAGTCGCCTGAGCATGGAAGAACTGGCTGCTTACTACAGCTAGTCCCAACAAACCATATTGGAAAATTTTTACTGTTTTCTTTTTTTTAATTTGCATATCCTCTAGGGTTCGCTTTAATCGTTACAAAATCATTGGCAGAATTATTGGTATCCTGCAATACAACACGGCCATTGATAACTTCCTTCGTTTTACGAATTACAGAAAGCCCCGTAAAGGTAGCTTCTGCCAACCCGTCTTTATTAACGATGAAAGTTCTTGACGCATCAATATCAGAAGGAAAGTCTTTAGGTACTTTCTGTTCCTTATCTGTAATGTCAATACCATCAATAATATATTTCTTAGGAATTTGTAAAAATAATGTTCCGTTCGGATCTTTAGGAGCCGCTACTTTTTTCCAGCTTGCCACTTCGGCATCTGTAGCTCGCAGAATCCCAACCCCCAACATAGAAGTAACGTTAAGCACCAAATCATTGGATGCAATACTCCAGTATGAAACCAGCATATCAGGAACCATAATATTCTGAATATCCCATGCAAAAGGCTTTTTACCAATACTGGTATTATAGGTTCCCATATAGGTCTCAAAATCAGCCTGGCTCAAATCAATTGTTTTGCTTGGATCCTGTATGGCAATAGATTTTCCATTGATATCATCATAAGGAGCTTTGTGATTAACTGCCGTTTGAGCTATGACAATACTTTTGCCCGGCAGAATAGGATATTGACTGCCATTACCCGGGATTTTAATCAGTATATTGGAATATACAAAATCTGTATTGGCCGTAGTTCCGCCACCGGCTGTCAAACTCCAGTCATATTGTCCGCCAGGCAGGGTAAAATTAGTAACATTGTTATTCACATTACCTTCAAGAAATACCAGATGTAAACCATCCGCATAAATAGTCTGATCTGAATTGTTATGAACTTCAATAAACTGATCTCTGATATTAGCACCAACATTCTTGTCTGAACCCGCATAATAATATTGTTTGATGACAAGATCACCAAGATTTCCACTGGAAATCCTTACCAGAGTAGAAGAGATATTGGCATTAACTGTTACTTTTTCCTGCAGACCTCCGAAATGTACAGTTTCATAGCTTGTTGTTTCACCAATTTCCTGTTCATATTCACTTTTCTTCAATTGTAGCTCTGCCTGTACATTATAGCTTCCGGGAAGTACGGCGGTCAGTTTAAGATCTCCATTGGCATCTGTTTTTCCGGTAATTTTATCTCCTGTCGCTTTATTTTCAAGTGTAATCGCAACATTGGCTACTCCTTTATCCGCCACCTGAGGGTACTTCGAAGCATCATATTTAATGTTAACGGTAAATGGTACAGGTTTAATTTCATTGTTTTTGCCAAAATCATCATCTCTGTTACATCCTGTAAAGCTGAGAATGGGGATGATCAACAATAGTATTATTCGTTTCATTGTTTTATTTTTATTCTTGTATTAAAATTTGTATGAAATATTAGCTCCAAACGAAGTAGAAGTAAAGTTGCCATATACAGCGCCTCTTTCATCATATGCTTTTAAGTTGAAAACATTACTCACATATACAGAAAGCCTGAAACCACTTAAGAAATCCTTTGTTACCCTCAAATGAACATTATGCAGAGTTTTATTATACAGTCCTGAAAGTTTTTCAGCATCGGGTTTTAAAAATAAACTTTGATATTTCGGGTTTGTTCTGTCATTTTCAGGAATCATTTGCAATTCTCCATCATGTTTAAGATATCCTATCGGGTAAATATCATTAGCTCCTGTCAACATTCTGTCTGAAAGAAAATGATCCGTTCTGAGGCCGATAATCAATCCTGCATTTGCAAGATGATAGTCAAAGCTAAAGCTCGCTCTTGCCATGGAGCTTTTATTTCTGGAATCATTATAAATTCCATACTGGAAGTCCTTGTCCATAATTTCCGGTGCTTTGAATTTGTAAAGACCTTCATCCTTTTTACCGGAAGTTTCTACATAACTGGCATTGAAACCAATGACAAGATTAAGAGCTTCTATTTTCTTAAAGCTTGCCATTAATTCTAATCCTTTATCAGTAGATTCAAAGCCATTGACGATCCTGTTCTGGAGATAGTTAAACTTATCGGTTCCTACAATTTCAAAAGCAGGAATCTGTGTTCCTGAAATATTGACCTCCACCTTTGCTTTATCCATTATTTTAGGAACACTCATCGTTGTAAAACCATCAAATAATCTATTATAATAAGCGGTAAGATTAAAGGTTGCAAAAGGGAATCTGTAATCAACTCCAATTTCCGTTTTCCAGCTTCGTGAAGGTTTCAGATCAGAATTATCTCCCGGCGTAACTACGGTTTGCATGATGGCTGCGGAATAATATCCAGGTAAGCGGTAATCTCCTAACAGAAAATCAAAATATCTCGGTGATGTATATAGCTGATTAAGTGAAGGTGCTTTGGAGGTTAATCCTATTCCCCCTCTTACTGAAAATTTTCCCATCTGATAAGAGGTATTTACCCTGGGTGAAAATGTGGAATAAGAATTCTGAAGATCATAACGAAGACCTAAATTAGCTCTGAAAACATGCTTATTAGCAAAACTCTTCGTAATATTATCCTGAATATAAAATGCATATTGTTTACTTGAAAATACATTATCACGGTAATTAAAATCTCTCATTCCGTTGGATCCCTGTCCGGCGGTATTTATTGTTGTAAACTGTCCTGCTGTCCCATATCTTCCCTTTCCAAGATTATCTCCATACCGGAAGTTAATCCCCATGCTATACATATGTGCCCATTTAGAAGAGGTCACTTTACCTCCCGTGATACTAAGATTGGAATAAATATTCAGAGGTTTTCCATCAGCAAAAGCCTGGTTTTCATAACTGGGTGGTGTATACGGAGCATAATAAACATCATTCCCTGTAGCATTTCCATAAGGTCGTGCTCCCTGATTCAACCAATATCTGCGTTCTGTAAGTTGTGTGGCATAGCTGATCCCGATATCTGCACTGATTGATCTGAAAAAAAGTTTTCTATTCTTCTGACCAAAATTATAAGTGATGTTATTTCCTAATGAGAAACTTTTATTATCAATATTGATAACCATTCCATTGATATCATCGGGGTCTTTCTTTCCCTTACTGCTGTTGGTAGAAAATGAAGCAGAAAGTTTATTCCGGAATCCATTTTTACCACTTGACCAAAGAAGATTAACATTCGTTCTGTCATAACCTACCAGATTGGTTCTGGGATCAGAAAGTGAATTCATATAGTCTACAGAAGCATTTAAAGCATTATTCTGATTGATTTTGAACCCCTTGGTAAGTCCCACCTGATACGTTCCTTCCCTGAGAGAAGCATCCAATCGTAAGGGAGAAGGTCTTGCGGTTGTAGTCACTTTAATAAGGCCAGAGGTTAAATCTCCGTATTTGGCATCAGGAACACCTTGTACAACTTCTATACTTTCGATGCTTTCTGTTGGAATTTCTCTTAAGTCAACTCCATAATTGGGTTGTCCCGGAGTTAAATTTCCTCCACGGGTTGAAGTACTGAAATTGATTCCAAACGGACTGCTGTTGGCAGAATCATAGCTCTGCATATTTTCGTTATTGGATAAAGCGATATCATTCACCATTAATTGTACTCCAAATGCCCTGTTTCCAAAATCATCTCCACCGGGAATATTTCCGGAACTGGTAACAGAAGATCCGCTCGCCGTTCTGAAAACAATATTTTTAAACCGGGTATTGTCAAATTGTTGTACGTATTGACCGGGTAATTGCTGCAATACATCCCCGATAGAAAAAGATTGCAGATTTTGAAGGGCTTCCTGCTGAATTGCAATTTCAGAGAATTGCTTCTTTCTTGCCGTAAGCTGCACCCCTTCAATTCTTATCTCTGATCTTTTATGTGGAAATTCTTCAAGAGGAATAAATTTCAATTCAAGCTTTTCACCATCATTTATAACGATAGTTTCTTTTCTATCATTGGTATTATAAAAAGTAATCTGACATTTTCCTGTAAGAGAGGTAATATTGCCTTTTACTTCCATCAATTTACAATCCTTAATTCCATCCTGGAGGAGCTCAGCCCTCCTAAGCTTTCCATTGTGGAAAAATTCCATAGTTTGTGCAGACATGAATCCGCCTGCTGTTAGAAAAACAACACCTGCCAGTAACGATACTTTCACCCTTAGAATATTTAGATCGCAAAATTAATTATAATTATTCTAAATAAAAAAAAGATTTTTAAAATTATTTTAGTTATTATTTCTTAAAATAAATGAAAGTAAACATACAATTCCCCAAATAAAGAATAAATTTGATAATGGAAATTACCAACCCCATAGGTTGTAATTGTATTCTTGGATTTCAAAAAAAACGTTTTATTAATTTAGGAAGGAATTCCTCACCTGGTTTTAAACTATTTTAAGTTCCGGTAAAAAAAATTCCCTTCGCTAGCGCTCAGGGAATTCTTTATTTGTATTCAGAAATGATTATTCCTTAATAATTTTAGATTGATATTGATGTGTTCCATCATTGATTGAAATAATATAAATACCTGTTTTCAGCTTTTGTGCCTGCGCATTGATCTTATTATTTATTTCGTTTAAAGATCCTTTTACGGAAATAATCAATTTCCCTGTTATATCATACAATGCTGCTATCAGATTTCCTTTTGGATTTTTAATAGTAATAATCATCTTTTCTCCATTTTTTAAAGGATTCGGAGAGATGGCAAAATTATTATTTCTATCATCAACCTCATTTACTGCCAGATTCTCGGCCGGATATACCAATATTTTTTGACCGTTATACCCTACTGCATATACTTTCTGAGCATTGGAAGGAAAATCCACATATGTTTTTGCCAATGTTGTATCACCTGTTCCAACAATGGAAACACTGATCATTTGGTTGTTGGCATCATAAGTTTCAAATGCTACTGTGTTCACCCACTTCGTATTGTCTACTAATAAAAATTGTCCCTGAGCATTCGTTGTAATCTGAGCTCCAACTCCTGTCACTCCTGCAACAGGAAGAAGGTTTTTAAATGCATTTAAACTGTTTGCAGAAAGATAATTAATCACTGGTGATACAGGCTTTGCATATCCTTTAGATAAAATATATGATTTCACATCATCAATCATGCTTTGTGTGATGGTAAGCTGAGCCGTTGAGTAATCTGAAATGATTCCGTCAATAGGTATCAAAAAACCTGTATTCGTAAAGAAATCAATAAGATTTTCCTGCACTGCATCACATGTATTTTTTACAAAGTTCATGACCAATTGTCCTTGCGTAAGTTGCGACTCATCAGTATTTCTTACTTTTTCAGCAACGATTGCAAACCAGTGTGCGTAATCTACTCCTGTCACCGGAGCAGGTGGATTTTGTGTACTTTCATCAGACATATCTGTATCAAAATCAAGTCTTGGGGCTCCTTTGGAAGCGCCTGCCAATTGATAATACAATTCTAATTGCCAGAAAGGAATCAAACTTCTGAAATTTCCATCACGCGAATTCACATAATCTGTTCTGAACTGATCCATAATATTTTTTCCATTAATCTGTGTCTGGATAATAATTTCTCCAAATCTGTTTCCTGCCACTTTAGGAAAAGCACTTTTATCTGCTACTTCTCCTTCAAGCCTTGTAAATCTGTTGCTTCCTGCAGGGGAATACAAATTATAATACGCCCATAATGAATACAGATTATTAGTAATTTCTGTAGTTCCGATCCATTTTAACCCCGGTCTTATCTGATTGACGTGACCTAATTCGTGCCCCACTCCCCAGATATCCATCCCGCTTGCTGAAGCTGAATTTGAAAGTCCCCAGGTAAGATCTAAATGAGCACCCATACCTCCTGCAAACCAACCTCCGGTAGATTCTGTATATACTAACTGTCTGTTCTTTATATTTTTATTAAATGTAAAGAAACCCATCATCTCTCTTTCTGACTTTGTGATAGCATCATATTTATCAATCAAAGGCTGAGGATTTGAAAAATGAAAGCCACTTACCGCAAATTTATCAATTACCAGCTTTGTGTAATAGCCTTCAATATCAATTTTGGGATATACATCATTGGTAAGTATTTCCGTCCATTCAGAAGATGATGTTCCTTTTTTATAGATTCCATTTACTATTCCTCCTGTTATATTTACAGAAACTGGAGCTGCACTTACATCATCTGTATAATAAGAAATATATCCCAGTCCGGCGTTGCTAATGTTCAGAATATTGATTCCATTTTTCAATTCATAAGATTTTTCAGGAGAAGAACCTTCTGTAGCAAAGTCTCTTATTTTTAAATACACTCCATTGGCTGTTGTAATGTCTTTAGCAAAAACAATAACAGTCGTATTTGGCTGAAAAGCAATTCCGGTAGGGTTTTCATAATGATTATAGTTTCCTACTTTATATTGTACATTAATGGTATTGAGTGTTTTATATGCTGAAACAGTCTGAACCCGGTATTTTTTATGATAAGTATTATTAAATAGACATTGAGCTAAACCTTTAATAAATGGAGAAGCAATCGCATTGATATCCTGCTGGGTAACATTGGGTTTCAATGTACTGAAAACAGGATCATCAAAAATATTGGAATATGCTGAAAAATTTAAACTATTTGGATTTGTCTGGAAAAATTCCATTTCAGCACAACTCGCAAAATTATTTTTACCGTCAAGAACTTCAATTTTAATATTTAAAGGAGTAATTACTGAGGGGAAAACTACTGTTTTTATCGTATTGATCTGTCCGAAGTTATACGTTGAAATATCAATATAATTTGGATTTGAAATGGTATTATAACTTATCTTCACATTTCCGAAAAGTCCGTTTGGACCATCCTGTCTTGACGTATATCTTAAGTAATTAATAGCAGTCTGTCCGTCAAATCTATAAACTAAAGAAATCGGGAAAGTAGCAGCTGTTGCACTCCAATTACTGTGGTACAAAGTATTTGTATCACCGTCGAAAGATTTCTCAATATTTTCTCCCGGTTGAAAACTGGAAGCAGAAGACCCTGCAACTTGTGGCAGAACCTGAATATCATTATAAGATGAAAACTCACTTACAGGAAGAGTACACTCTGCTGTTACGGGATCTACCTGTTCAGAAGAATAGAACTCCATTTCTGCACAACTCGAAAAATTATTTTGAGCACTTAAAACATCTACTTTTATTACGGCTGGTTTGATAATAGATGTTGGTAAATCAATTGTTTTGGCGGTATTATCAGCCGCCCAGGTAATCACTCCTGCAATATCAGTGAAAACCGAAGGGTTTGCCTGTGTGGAATAAGAAATTTTCACACTTGTCCAGATTCCGTTGAGTCCGGTAGGTCTTGGTTTATACACCAACCTGTTAACACTTTTTACCCGATTTGAGAAATAAAAGCTTAACTGGTCAGGCATCGCCGTACTCAAATTATATCTTGAATGGTAAAGGGTATTGATATTATTATCAATAGTTCTATTGGCTTCCTCACCAGATTGCGCTGGTTGTAACGAACTCACAAATGCCACAGGCATCTTATATTGTGCAAAGAGTATTTGCACCCATAAAAACAATAAAAAAGTAAGATAATTTTTTTTCATAATATACTGTAATTAAAAATCAATGATTAGTGAATTAAAATACAAAATTATCTTTTTAAAATATATGAGAGGTGGGAAATTATCAAAAAAAGAAAAAAACTACAAAATTTAACACAAAAAATCCTCAAGTATAAACCTGAGGATTCAATTTATTTAAAAAAATCTATTATTATTTTACTTCTTCGAAATCTGCATCCTGTACATCATCCGCTGCTCCGGCATTACCTCCAGGGTTTTGAGCTCCTGCATCAGCACCTGGCTGTTGACCCGCTGCGTACAATTCTTCAGAAGCTGCCATCCATGCTGCATCTAATGCTTCAGTTTTAGCTTTTACATCATCAGCATTTTTAGCTTCGAAAGCTGTTTTCAATTCTCCGTGAGCTGCTTCTATTGCTGCTTTTTTATCAGCAGAAAGTTTTTCACCGAATTCTTTCAACTGCTTTTCAGTCTGGAAGATTAACCCATCTGCTTTGTTGAAAATCTCAACTTCTTCTTTTTTCTTAGCATCCGCTGCAGAATTTTCCTGAGCTTCTTTCTTCATTCTTTCGATTTCTTCGTCAGAAAGGCCTGAAGAAGCCTGGATTTTGATAGTCTGCTCTTTACCAGTTCCTTTATCTTTAGCAGATACACTTAAGATACCGTTAGCGTCAATATCGAAAGTTACTTCGATTTGAGGAACTCCTCTTGGCGCTGGTGGAATATCTGCAAGATCGAATCTACCAATCTCTTTATTATCGTTGAACATTGATCTTTCTCCTTGTCCTACTCTGATGCTTACAGCCGGTTGGTTGTCAGAAGCTGTAGAGAATACTTCAGATTTTTTAGTCGGGATAGTCGTATTCGCTTCAATTAATTTTGTGAATACAGAACCCATTGTTTCGATACCTAAAGAAAGCGGTGTAACGTCAAGAAGTAATACGTCTTTTACATCTCCTGTTAATACTCCTCCCTGAATAGCAGCACCAATAGCTACAACCTCATCCGGGTTAACTCCTTTAGATGGTTTTTTACCGAAGAATTTCTCAACTTCTTCCTGAATGATAGGGATTCTTGTAGAACCACCTACAAGGATTACCTCATCAATATCAGAAGTTGATAAACCTGCATCTTTTAATGCTTTAGCAACCGGCTCCATAGATCTTCTTACAAGATCAGCAGATAATTGCTCGAATTTAGCTTTAGTTAAAGTCTTCACTAAGTGTTTAGGACCTGTAGCTGTAGCCGTGATATAAGGTAAGTTGATCTCAGTCTGTGGAGAAGAAGATAATTCAATTTTTGCTTTCTCAGCAGCTTCTTTCAATCTTTGAAGAGCGATTGCATCTGATTTTAAATCTACACCTTCTTCAGCTTTGAATTCGTCAGCCATCCAGTTGATGATCACATCATCAAAGTCATCACCTCCTAAGTGAGTATCACCGTTTGTAGACAATACTTCAAATACACCGTCTCCTAAATCAAGGATGGAGATATCGAAAGTACCACCTCCAAGGTCGTATACTGCGATTTTCTGATCTTTATGATTTTTATCTAAACCGTAAGCTAGCGCTGCAGCTGTAGGTTCGTTGATAATTCTTTCTACTTTAAGACCTGCAATCTCACCAGCTTCTTTAGTCGCTTGTCTTTGTGCATCATTGAAGTAAGCAGGAACAGTGATTACCGCTCTTGTTACCTCTTGTCCAAGATAATCTTCAGCAGTTTTCTTCATTTTCTGAAGTGTCATTGCAGAAATTTCCTGTGGAGTATATTCTCTATCGTCAATTTTTACTTTTACGGTATCGTTTGGTCCGGCAACCACTTTATAAGGTACTCTTGTGATTTCAGAAGCATCATCTTTAAAGTGTGTTCCAATAAATCTTTTGATAGAGTAAACAGTCTTTGTTGGATTCGTTACAGCCTGTCTTTTTGCAGGATCACCTACTTTTCTTTCACCATCTTCTGTGAAAGCTACAATTGAAGGAGTTGTTCTTTTACCTTCTGCATTCGGGATAACAACAGGGTCTTTACCCTCCATTACAGCAACACAAGAGTTGGTTGTTCCTAAGTCAATTCCAATTATTTTACTCATAATATTTTATATTTTTTTCTAATTTCTAATTTAATTTACACTCTCAATTTCTCAATATCTATACCATTCAAAGATTTGTGACAAAATGACACAATAAAAATAAAAACCCTCACTGTACAGGGTTTTATTCAAATTAATATGGAAATATTTTCTGGCAGACTTCTTTACGGAAGCAGATTTGGCTCATTTATTTTCCATATCTTTAGGAAAACATACACATCACATGAAAAAAATCGGTTTAGCCATTATCTGCTGTCTTTTTCTATGTTTAGGAAAGGCACAAAACAAGAAAATACTTCCGCTTATTATTATTTCGACACAAAATACAGCACTTGTATATACGACAAATACTGAAAATCAACTTTCCCAATTATATTTTGGGCCCGTTTTAAAATCGACTGCCGACTACTCCATGATAAGGGCCAGTTCCTTACCGGCAATTACCACACAAGGAGCGACTACTGTTCGGGAACCTGCATTAGGTGTATTGCATGCCGACAAAAACCCTTCATTGGAACTTCAATACCTTAATCATACTGCAAAAAATGAAGAAAATATACAATCTACTGAGATTCAGCTTAAGGATCCTCAATATCCATTTTATGTGACATTGCATTTTAAAGCCTACCGGAATGAAAATGTCATAGAACAATGGACAGAAATAAAACATCAGGAAAAGAAACCCGTTGTATTGAAATACTATACTTCTGCATTTCTTCAGCTTTCTTCAGAAAACTATTATCTTACCCAATTTTCAGGGGGTTGGGCCAATGAAATGCGCATGCAGGAAAGCCTTCTCCCGGAAAGTATTCATAGTATAGAATCTAAACAAGGTACTCAGGGAACAGCCACTAACCTACCATCCTTTATGCTTTCAGTTGATCATCCGGCCAATGAAGAAAGCGGAAATGTATTGGCAGGAACACTGGCCTGGAGTGGCAACTTTAAATTAGGTTTCGAAAACATGCATTATAATGAAGAAACAGGACGTCTCCTACAAATTTTACCGGGTGTTAACAATTATATCTCCGATTATATTTTGTCTCCCAATACTTCATTTACTACCCCTTCCTTTATTTATACTTATTCTTATTCCGGAAAAGGCCAGGCTTCCAGAAATCTTCATCAATGGGCCAACAATTATGGAATTTACAAAGGAAAAGAAAACAAATCAACCCTACTTAACAATTGGGAGGCTACTTCTTTTAATTTTGATGAAAAGAAACTCATCAGCTTACTGGATGAATCACAAAGTTTAGGCGTTGATGTTTTTCTTTTAGATGATGGCTGGTTCGGAAACAAGTATCCACGAAATAGTGACAATGCCGGTCTGGGAGACTGGGAAGTTAATCACAAAAAACTTCCCAATGGCTTACCATTTTTGGTAAATGAAGCTAAGAAACGTAATGTAAAGTTTGGTATATGGGTAGAACCGGAAATGGTAAACCCTAAAAGTGAATTGTATGAAAAACATCCGGAATGGATTTTAAAACTTCCAAACAGGTCTGAAAATCTTCGAAGATCTCAGCTTGTATTGGATATGTCTAACCCGAATGTACAGGATCATGCTTTCAAGGTAATAGATAATATTCTTCTGCAGAATCCGGGTATTGCTTATATCAAATGGGATTGTAACCGCTATATGACCAATACTTTTTCAAATTATTTGAAAGAGAAACAAAGTAATCTTTATATTGATTATATTTTAGGACTTTATAAAGTGCTGCAAAGGGTACGGCAGAAGTATCCGGATATAGAGCTAATGTGGTGTAGTGGCGGTGGTAGTCGGGCTGAATATGGAGGTTTAAAATATGCCAATGAATTCTGGCCAAGTGACAATACCGACCCTGTACAAAGAATACTGATGCAATATGGGTACTCTCATTTCTTTCCTATGGGAATTCAATGCGCTCATGTAACCAGCTGGGGAAAACAGCCTCTGAAATATAAACTGGACGTAGCTATGAGTGGTAAACTTGGATTTGATATAAGGGTTAATGAGATGAATAGCCAGGAACTGAAACTATCTCAGAATGCTGTGAAAAATTACAAAAACATTCAGGACATTGTCAATACAGGTGAAATGTACCGGTTAATAGCACCTTACAACAATAATCAGGCAGCATGGATGCTCGTTGATCAATCTAAAAATAAAGCAGTACTCTACGCTTATACTCTACATACCCAATATGGGGACTATTTTGATCCTGTATATTGCAAAGGTCTTGACCCTGATAAAAAATACCAGCTGACAGAGCTTAATCTTGAAGATGAAAATAAACCACAGCTTTCCCAAAACGGGAAAATACTTTCTGGGGATTATCTTATGAAGGTGGGCCTGAAATGGTTTTTAAACGGAAGCATAAAAAGTAGTATTATTGAACTAAAATCCGTAAATTAAATCCACTTTAAACGGTACATAAATTTAATCAAAGTTTAACCTAAGAAATAGGGGTAGAAATTGTACGAATTATTATTTTTGATAAAATTATATACATTTAAGAATGTCTTTACACTTTAATCCACGAGATATTACATGGCTTGCTTTCAATGAAAGAGTTTTACAGGAAGCCATGGATGAAAAAGTTCCTTTGCATTTAAGAATACGTTTCCTCGGAATTTTCTCCAACAATCTGGATGAATTCTTCAGAGTACGTGTTGCCGGATTAAAGCGTGCCATGGATTTCAAGGAAAAAGTAATCGCTGAATCTTTCTATCAGCCTCCTTCCAAAATCCTTCAACGAATCAATGAGGTGGTCATGAGACACCAGCTGAATTTTGATAAAACCTGGAAAACAATTCAGACAGAAATGGCTGAACATAAAGTTTTTATTAAAACTGCCAAAAATCTGACCGCAAAACAAAAAGAGTTTGTCAGAAATTATTTTGATGAAGTAGTAGAATCTAATGTGATTCCTATCCTGCTTCATGAAAATACTCCCATGCCCTATATGCGCGACAAAAGCCTCTATCTGGGAGTTGCTATGAGAAAAAAAGACTGGCAGTATTCCAGCAACTACGCCATTATTGAAATTCCTTCCCGTTTTGTAGGTAGGTTCGTATTGCTGCCAACAGAAGATCCTGAAGAGAAAAATGTAATGCTTCTCGAGGATGTCATCACCTTCAACTTACCTCATATTTTCTCTTATTTCGGATATGATGAATTTGCAGCGAATGCTTTTAAAGTAACCAAAGATGCCGAATTGGATCTGGATAATGATATCCGCACCAACTTTGCAGAAAAAATAGAAAAAGGGCTCAAAAACAGAAGAAAAGGGAAGCCTACCCGTTTCGTTTTTGATAAAGATATGGATAAAGCATTACTGGAGCTTCTGATCCGTAAGCTGAACCTGACCAAAAAAGACAGTATCATCCCGGGAGGAAAAATCCATAACTTTAAACATTTCATGGATTTTCCGGATGTTTTTGAAAAGTATGAAAGACCTGTAGAAAGAACCTCGTTTACCCATCAGGCATTTGAACATGGAGAAAGAGTAACGGATGTCATTCTTAAAGAAGATGTACTTCTTACCTTCCCATATCACAAATACAACCCGGTGATCGACCTATTGCGTGAGGCCGCTATGGATCCTGATGTAAAATCGATACAGATCACTGCCTACCGTCTCGCCAGCAGCTCAAAAATTATCAATGCTTTAATTTATGCTGCCAGAAATGGTAAAGAAGTTACTGTCATGCTTGAACTTCAGGCAAGGTTTGATGAAGAATCCAATCTGGAATGGAAAGATATGCTCGAACCGGAAGGAATAACCGTACTTGTCGGAATTCCCAACAAAAAGGTACATGCTAAATTGTGTGTCATCAAAAAAAGAGCTCACAACAAAACGATTCAGTACGGATTTGTAAGTACCGGAAACTTTAACGAAAAAACAGCAAGAATCTACGGGGACCATTTACTTCTTACATCAGACCGGGGTATCATGGCAGACATCAATAAAGTGTTCAATGTACTGAAAAAACCAAAGGAAGATTTCATTTCAGTTTTGAAAACCTGTAAAAATTTACTAGTTTGCCCCCAGTTTATGCGTGAAAAGATTGTTCACCATATTGACAAAGAAATTGAAGAAGCAAAAGCAGGAAGAAAGGCCGAAATTATTGTAAAAGCCAACTCTTTAAGTGATCGGTTATTGATCGAAAAATTATATGATGCCGCAACGGTAGGAGTAACGATACGACTGATTGTGAGGGGAATTTACTGTGCCGTAAATCAAAAGGAATTTAAAGAAAAAATAAAAGCCATCAGTATTGTAGACGAATATCTGGAGCATGCCAGGGTGATGTATTTCTATAACAAAGGTTCAGAGGATATGTATATCTCTTCTGCCGACTGGATGACCAGAAACCTTGACTACAGGATTGAAGCAGCCGCTAAAATCACAGACAAAAATCTAAAAAAGGAATTAAAAGACATTCTTGACATTCAGCTCCGAGATAATGTAAAGGCAAGAATTCTGGATAAAAAACTGAGCAATGAATATATCAGAAATGACAAAAAAGAATGCCGTTCACAAATAGAAACCTATACTTATTTAAAAGCTAAAACCAACAAAAAATGAAGATAGCAGCGATAGACATAGGAAGTAATGCCGCCCGACTTCTTATCAATGAAGTAAAAATAAACAACAGAAAACCCGAATTCATTAAACTTAACCTATTAAGAATTCCTCTGAGGTTGGGAATGGATGTATTCACCATGGGAAAAATAGGCAATGAAAGAGAAAAGATGGTTATTGATTCTATGAAGATCTTCAGTGATCTGATGGAAATATATAAAGTAGACCATTACAGAGCCTGTGCTACAAGTGCCATGCGTGATGCCACCAACGGAAACGATATCATCAAACGCGTTCGGGAAACATCCGGAATTAATATTGAAATCATCTCCGGTGACGAAGAAGCAACTTTAGTTTTTGAAAACCATGTAGCAGAAGGCCTTGACAAAGAATTTGCCTATTTGTATATTGATGTAGGAGGCGGATCTACAGAACTTACGTTCTATGAAAACAACAAAATGGTATACGAAAGGTCTTTCAACATTGGTACCATCCGTCTTCTCAATAATCTGGTGACTTTAGATAACTGGAAAGAGATGAAAGAAGAAATCAAAAATAACATTGTCAGCAAAAAACCAATCGTGGCCATTGGTTCCGGGGGAAATATCAACAAAGTATTTTCCATGAGCAAAACCAAAGATGGAAAACCTATGTCCCTTTCTCACCTCAAAAAAGTGTATAAGGTTTTTAATGAACTTTCGGTAGAAGAAAGGATGACCAAATACTCTCTGAGAGAAGACAGAGCAGATGTATTGGTACCGGCTCTGAGTGTTTTCAACAATGTGATGTCCTGGGCAGATATCAACAGAATCTTTGTTCCGAAAATATCAGTAGCAGACGGTTTGATTCAGAATATCTATAATAAACTGCATCATAAAAAATAAGTTTTTAAAAAATCATAATCTGAAAGCCGGGCAATATTGTCCGGCTTTTATTTTTTCAGGAGCTTTTTCCCGCTTTCCGCTATATCTTTTTCGCCACTCTCCTGCCCTTCAGAAAAAGGATGCCGCTGCAATCGGGGCTAGGAAAATCACCTCCTGTACCACTTTAAACGTCATTGCGAACGAAACAAGCAATCAACTCAAACCCTATAGAATTTTTATTTTAAGTTTTGGCTAAAGCCAATGGATGGGTTATTTATTCCTAAAACGGGCTAAAGCCCGCTCCGTTCCTATTAATGCAAAATAAAAAGGTCTTTGACCTATTTTTTTCACTAACTTTAAAGTAAAACATCGCCGTAACCCGTTATACAACTATCAACAGCTAAACTATGGATACAATTAAAATAATTCTTACCGGTGCTACAGGAATGGTAGGCGAAGGTGTTTTAATGGAATGTCTCGAAAACCCGAATGTTTCGGAAATCCTGAGCGTCAGTAGAAAACCCTCCGGAAAAACCCATCCAAAATTGAAAGAATATCTCATTTCCGACTTTTTATCAATAGACATTCATGATGAAAATCTAAAAGGATTTGATGCTTGTTTCTTTTGTGCAGGAATCAGCAGTGTGGGGATGAATGAAGAAGACTACACCAGAATTACCTATGACACCACCATACATTTTGCCAATGCTGTTTTGAACCAAAATCCGGAAATGGTTTTCAATTATGTTTCAGGGGCAGGCACTGATCGTACAGAAAGCGGAAAAGTAATGTGGGCAAGGGTAAAAGGCAGAACAGAAAATGCTTTAAAGAAAATGGATTTCAAGGCTGCTTACAATTTCCGTCCCGGATTCATGAAACCTGTTGAAGGCCAATTGAATGTAAAATGGTTCTTTAAACCTTTTATTTGGTTTTTTCCTGTTTTGTTACCGTCAAAATCATTAACTTTACACGAAGTGGGTAGAGCAATGGTCAACGCAGTACAAAAAGGATACCCTACCTCCACTTTAGAAATTAGAGATATTAAAAATTTAGCAATATGAGAGACATGTTAAAAAGAATTGTTCTGGTTATTTTTGTACTCTTGGTTCTGACTGCTATTTCAGGATTTTTCTACATGCAGAAACATCCGCTGGAAGGAAGTAAATCCGGAAAGATTTTGAATTTACTGAGTCAGCCCTCAAAATAACCCGATTCTATAAAAACACTTTGATCTGTAGTATTTCGATATCATCTTTTATTTGTAAAACACTATTTTTTAAACATTTCTTAAAATTCCATTAAAATAGTTGCGAAACATAAAGTTCATTTTTGTATTCATCTAATTGAAGTAAAAAATGATCAACAACTATTTTTTAAAAGGGTCTGTCATTGCCGCATTCTTTTTTCAGAGCGGCCTTTTCGGACAGACACTTATCCACTACTGGAATTTTAATGACAATACTTCTGCAGCCTCTATGACTACACCTTCATCTACATTGGTGAATGGTTCATTATTGGCTATTGCCGGCGGTACCAGCGAGATAGATTTTGCAGGGGGTACCGGACAGAATTTTAATATCAGTAATTTCAATGCCAGAAATGGAGATCCTTCCGGAACCCATCTGAGGTTCAACAATCCTATTGGTGGGGCTTTACAATTCAACGTTCCCACAACGGGATATCATAATGTTCTTGTAAAATTTACCACAAGAAGATCCGGGCAAGGAGCAGGCACTCAATCATGGTCCTATTCTACAGACGGAACCACTTTTATTCCTTATCAAACCGTTAACCCGCAGGATGCGAACCCACAATTAATTACTTTTGACTTCTCTACTCTATCCGGAGTTTCCAATAATCCGAATTTTAAATTAAAAGTTGAATTCTCAGCTACAGGAGGGGGAACTGGAGGTAATAACCGTTTTGATAACTTTACAGTAGATGCGGCTTCTACAGGAACAACAGACACAACCCCACCAACGGTTACCTATCTACCTTCTAACAACACAAATAATGCATCAACAACTGTCAATCCAACTATTTCCTTCAATGAAAATGTAAGACTGACAGACAATTCCGCGATTAACGATTCTAATGCACAAAATCTTGTAGAACTCCGTCTTGGAAGCTCTACAGGTACACAAGTTCCCTTTACTACTGCTTTCAGCAACAATATCATCACCATTATCCCAACGTCCGGTTTGCTGCCCGGGCAAACCTATTATCTGGCACTTAAGCCTGATATGATTGAAGACTTTAGTGATAATAGTGTGACTGCCGTTACTTCCAGCACGTTTGCCACTGCCGGAACAACAATTTCTTTAGATAAAAATTTTATTAAAGTCAATGAAAATTCAGGAAATCTGGCATTCAAAATTAATATTGCCAATCCTTCTGCCGCAACTGTAAATCTGGTGGTAAAGCCGGCACCGTTTAGCACGGCAGACCAAAATGATTTTACTTTGACTCATCAAACCATCAATATCACTCCTTCCACAACCAGCTATACTGTCAATATTCCGATTATTGATGATACACTGGAAGAACAACAGGCTGAATATTTTGTGATAAGCCTTGAAAATCCTGTTGGGGCAACTATTTCAGGAGATAATTCATCAACAGTGTATATTGTAGATAATGACAAAGCAACTCCCGTTCCTTCCAACCAGATTCAATTGAATTATATCGGAAGCTTTGATCCTTCGGGAACCAATAACAGCTCCACTGAAATTGTAGTGCATGATCCTGCCACTCAGAGATTATTTACAATCAGTTCCATTACAGATGTTTTTGATATTATCGACTTCAGTAACCCTACCACACCATTGCTAGTTAAAACGGTGAATATGGCTCCCTATGGTGGAATTACAAGTATTGCAGTAAAAAATGGAATTATTGCCGCTGCATCTCCCAATACCAATCCACAACAAAATGGTTCTGTTGTATTTTTTGATATTAACGGTAATTTTCTAAAGCAAGTTACCGTGGGTGCTTTGCCGGATATGATTACCTTCACTCCGGACGGAACGAAAGTCGTTACAGCTAATGAAGGAGAACCTAATGATGCCTACACGGTTGATCCGGAAGGGACCATCAGTATCATCGATATTTCAGGAGGCATTGCCAATCTTGCTCAAACTCATGTGACAACCCTTAATTTCAATAATTTTGACTCTCAGGTAGACGCACTCACTGCCACGGGACTAAGAAAAGTAAGAACCAACAATACGCTTTCCCAGGATTTAGAACCTGAATATGTTACCATTAGTGCAGACAGCCAGAAAGCTTGGGTAACACTTCAGGAAAATAACGCAATAGCCGAGGTCGATCTTGCCACCAAAAGCATTACAGGAATCTGGGGATTGGGTAAAAAAGATATGAGTCTTCCAGGAAATGGTTTTGATGCTTCAGATAATAATGGGGAAGTATTAATTGCCAACTGGCCCGTAAAAGCCTATTATATCCCTGACGCTGTACAAAATTACAAAGTCGGAAATACCAATTATATTATAACAGCCAACGAAGGAGATGAAAAAGATCTTTCGGGATATAGTGAAAGAACAACAGTAGGTGCCAATACCTATACCTTGGATCCTGCTATTTTCCCTCAGTCAGCTGTATTAAAAGCACCTTATAATCTGGGAAGATTCAGAGTTTCATCAGCAACCGGAAATACAGACGGAGACGCGGAATTTGAAGAAATTGCAGCACTGGGAGCCCGTTCATTCTCTATATTTAATGCAGATACCAAACAAAGAGTTTACGACAGTGGAGACCAGTTTGAAAGATATATTGCAGCCAATTACCCTTTGATTTTCAATGCTGATAATGAATCTAATGCCATTAAAAACAGAAGCCGGGCAAAAGGTCCTGAACCGGAAGGTGTGGCATTGGGAACGATTGGTGGACAAACCTATGCTTTTATTACCCTGGAAAGAACAGGTGGAGTGATGGTTTATAATATTACAGATCCGAACAATCCTACTTTTGCAGATTACAAACATTCCCGTACTACCTCTGCGTATGGTGGTGATAATGGGCCGGAAGGAATTATCTATATTGCTCCGGGAAATACTACAACAGGAAAAGGGTATGTTATCGTAGCCAATGAGATCAGTGGTACTTTATCAATGTATGAAGTAGCTCCTTCCCCTACCCTAGGCGTTGGCGAGACAAAAACAGAGCAGGCAACATTCAATGTATTCCCAAATCCGGTAAACAAAGGAAACATTTTATATTTCAACAGAAAGCAGGATTACGAATTGTATGATATATCCGGTAAAATGATCGGAAAAGAGAAAAATGCACTGACCATCAGTACAACCCAGCTATCCACAGGAGTATATCTGGTAAAAACCTCAGAAGGACATTTGAAAAGAGTTATTGTAAAGTAAAATAATACGTTATTTTTAATCTTGAGCTTCGGAAATTCCGGAGCTTTTTTGGTCATCGAATCAGGATTAATTTTATGATGATTTAACTTTTAAATCGTCAATGAGAACTTATTTTATACTTATATTTACCTGCAACCAAAATCAAATTCAAATTCAATATGAAAACTATTAAAACAGCAGGAATCCTGACGATTCTCTTTTTGGGAACCGGTACCGCTTTTTCTCAATCCAGAAAAACAGAATCCATCAACGGTGTAGAAAAAACAGACAACAATAAAAAAATACAGGTAGAAGGGGTAGGCCATAAACTGAATTATACCCTTAACGGAGGTATTGTGGAAGTGGAAGGAGGTGATAATACGGTCGCCATCAAAGGAAGTGCTAAAAAAATATCTGTTTCGGGAACAGGCAATAAAGTATACATCGATAAAGTAGATAAAATAGTTATGGAGGGAGGTGATAATACCATATTCTATAAAACTTCAGGTACCAAAAGCGGAAAACCGGATACTTCACTTACAGGAGTAGGAAATAAAGTAGTAAAGCAATAAGTCTCAGTAGAAATTTAATATGATTACCACTTAAAAATATTCACTATCTCTTAAAGTGTAAACTTATTCCCAAATTCTATAACATCGTGATCAGGATTCAATTTAATTTTATCCCACGAAATGAAAAAAGTTTTTCACATACTATTTCTCCTTCTTTATATGGTCGTTTCTTCAGGATTTACGACCAGTAAGCATGTATATAAAGGAAACTCTAGTGAAATTCATGTCGGTCTGAAAAAGCTTTCTGATTTGGACTGCCCGAAATGCAGTGCCAATAAACAAAAAAATCACAATGGATGCTGGAAGCTGGAAGTTAAAAAAATTTGTAAAGAAGATAACCTGCCACATTCTTACAAAAGCGCTCCGGTTATATTTTTATCAGCATCCATTCCTTAGTATATTTATTTAAGAGAAAAAACAGTGGATAAAATTAATGCTTCTATTGTTAGAATCAGTGATGAAGGAGAAGTTGCTTATTTTGACAATGGAGACAACTAAATAAATTTTTGAGTCAAAATTCATAATTTATATTTCCTTTACGTTTTAGGGTAAGGTCCGGTAGCAATATGTTACCGGATTTTTTTTTCGATGGAATGATTGACAGCTTATTTATGAAGAACTTAAAGAAACCATTCATAGAAAGGACCAGCACTTTGATAAAAACTGAAGTTTTTTTTTTATTTAATTCACCTTTTGCAATCAACTCATTCAGCTTTTGAAGAAAGCAAGGCAATCACTATCAGATAGTATAAAATAAAGGATAATTATAAAAAATAAACGTTCTCTTTTCAAATAAAAAAAATAAATAATTCTAATAATTAACAAATAAAATAAAGCAATATACCTAACAGCATTACAATAATTTAACAAAAAAACAACCATTAATACAGTTTTTTATATTTAATTTTAATAAAACCTAAAAAAATGCAAAAGAAAATTTTCCTCCACCTTTGCATGTTCCTTTTAATTTTTTTTAAGGCCCAGCAAGGAGGGGTAGGGATTGGAAATACATCACCCAACCCTTCAGCGATTCTTGATGTAACTGCAACCAATAAAGGGCTACAGCTCCCGGTTGTCTCATTAACCTCTACCACTGATATTGCTACAATTTCAAATCCTAAAACCGGATTTGTCATCTATAATACAGCGATAGCCGGTTCTGGAATGACAAGTGTCAATAAAGGTTTATATGTTTTCAACGGAACTATCTGGGAAAAAATGTATACAAAAGCAAATATTGTAACAGAGGTTGAAAAAATACCTTTTATCACCCCTGTTTTTGCTGCCAGTAACATTGCTACATCCGCCAGTATAACAGCCGGAACAACGACGAGTCTTACCTTCAATACGCTTTTTAAAAATGTACCGACAGGAGTACAAGGTCCTGCAGGAGCATATACCGGTTATCAGATTCAGGAAAACGGAATGTACGTTATCACTTATACAGCAGATACGAGAAATACCGCCGGAGACGCAGGTGGTAGCTCTGCATTATTTGTACAAAAAAACGGAACGACAGTGTGTACCTATGCCATGGAGAGAGATTACCAGTTTGCAGGACTATCCAGTACCTGTACATTAAGCCTGGTGACCAGTGATATCATAACTTTCAGCGTTCAGTCGAATGGTGCAAATTATCAAATAGCCAATACCAATGTCTCCATTTCTAAAATATTAAACAATTAAATATGATGCTTATGAAAACTAATCTCTTCTGTATGGCTTTTTTTCTGTGTTCTGCACAATTATATTTTGCCCAGTTTGTCATAGGATCTGTTAATGTTTCACCAGGTGCTATTGTAAAATTGGATGCTAATAATAAAGCGCTCAAAATCCCCAATCTGGCGATTACCAATAAAACCAGTACCACCACTCCCATTACCGCACCGGCTTTAGGAGTAATGCTTTATAATACAGCAATGAATATTAATAATGATATCACTCCTTCCATCGCATATTGGGGTAGCGACAATCAATATCATTCTCAGGCAACCTCAACTGCTACTGAAAATATTATTTCTTCTACTAATATACCCATACTGATTTTCTCAGCAACCATAATACAAAAGCCTTACATGGTTTTAGGTACTGCAAGTGGAGGGGCTCCCGTACCCCTTACTTTAAGCCCTCAGGAGGTTCTTGTTGACAAATATTCCGGATGGAGTTTTGCGAACAATCAATATACGGTTCCCGCAACGGGAATATATCTGGTAGAATTTGTGTCTGTGATGTCAAACTCTGCCAATTCAGGAGGAACAAGTACCAACAGGTTATTGGATAACGGTTCTTATGTCGGCTTTATTTCAGGGAGGTTTGTTCTTAATAGAATGTATACAACGTTAATCAATACCAGAAATATTATAGCCAATCATCTTCTAAGCTTTCAATATTCTTATACCGCCGGTAATTACAGAATGGAATCAGGAACTGTTAACATCTATAAATATTAAAATATGGACTCAAAATATAAATTTACATACATCCTTTTGCTTGTTATTTCTTTGACAGCAAAATCCCAGGTTGGAATAGGAACTACAACTCCTGATCCGGGTACAATTTTAGATCTGGCAAGTCCTAATAAAGGATTATTAATTCCCAGAGTGCAATTATCCGGTATTAATGATACTTCCACTGTTCCGGTAACCTCATCTGCTACATCAAGTGATCAGGGAATGCTGGTCTACAATCTTCTGAATGCAGGAACCACTCCCAATAATGTACTTCGGGATACTTTTTATATATGGACCGGTACAGCATGGGAAGCTATTGGGGAAGTTACCGATACCCGAACTGAAATTAATAACCGAAATATTACAGAACTGGTATTTACCGGAAGCCCTACCGCATCGACTGCAGCTTATACTGCTTCCGCATATACCGCATGGACGACTCTGGATTTTGCGACAGAGCGTGTAGATATAGGCAATGTGCATAATGCAGGTACATTTACAATACCCACTACGGGATTGTATTCTTTTTCGGGAATTGTACAGTTGGGCATCTCAACCACTTCGGGAACTGCTAAAACCTTCGCTGCCCAAATTATCAATACGACCACCGGTACTGTATTGGCAACTTCCTATTTTGGTACAGGTGGCGGTGGTAACGGAGGAAGTATGCCTTTGTTCTGGATGGGAAATCTTACCGCAGGAACACAAGTTCAAATTCAATATAGGATGCGGGATACCGCCAATAGTAATCTGAGCGTGAATGTGACTTCTAATATTTCGTTGAGAAATCATTTTAATTAAAATAAAACAGACTGTTCTTTTGCAACAATTTGTTGATCGCATATTTTCATTATCTTAATAAGAAAAAAAGACAGGCCTTATAAAAAAGCCTGTCTTTTTAAAAATATCTCAGATATAATTTTATTCTACGTTCACTACCTTTTCAATTTCGGGAGCATGTTGTTTGATCGTATTTTCAACACCTAATTTTAAGGTTGAGAAATTCAAAGAACACCCCGAGCAGTTACCTAAAAGTTTTACAAAAACCTGATTATCTTTCACATCAATAAGCTCAATATCACCTCCGTCTTTATTCAAAAACGGTCTGATGCTTTCCAGAGCTTCCATTACTCTTGTTACAGTATCTTCGTGTGTTATGTTTGTTTCCATATTTTTTCAGTTCAATTCGGTTTTTTCAAATGTAATTTGAAATATTATTATTTTGCTTTTGGCGAACATCCGGCCATTGTTGAAATCTTTACGGCTTCAGTCGGAGGAAGGTTTTTATTTCTTTCAACTAAACTTTCAACCATCTTTCTTGCAGTTTCAGTATAGATTTCTGCAATCTTAGAATTCTCCTGAAGTGCTGCCGGCCTTCCTATATCTCCCGCTTCTCTGATGCTTTGGATCAAAGGAATTTCTCCCAGTACAGGAATCCCTAAATCTTCTGCCAAATATTGTGCTCCCTGATTTCCAAAGATATAATATTTATTGTCAGGAAGTTCTTCCGGTGTAAAATACGCCATATTTTCGATTAATCCAAGAACCGGAATATTAATACTTTCCATCTGGAACATCGCAATCCCTTTTCTTACGTCTGCCAATGCCACATGTTGAGGTGTACTTACAATCACAGCACCCGTTACAGGAACTTCCTGAATAATAGATAAGTGAATATCACCTGTTCCCGGAGGAAGGTCAATCAATAAGAAATCCAATTCACCCCATGCAGCATCTCTGATCATTTGGTTTAATGCTTTTGAAGCCATTGGCCCTCTCCATACCACTGCCTGATTTGATCCGGAGAAATATCCGATAGATAACATTTTTACTCCATAGTTCTCGATAGGCTTCATCAAATTCTTACCATTTACTTCTACAGAAATTGGCTTTTGGCCTTCTGTATCAAACATGGTAGGAACTGAGGGACCATAAATATCTGCATCCAATAATCCTACTTTAAAGCCCATTTTAGCCAACGTCACTGCCATATTTGCAGAAACAGTAGATTTCCCTACTCCTCCTTTACCGGAAGCAATAGCGATAATATTCTGAATTCCGGGAATTTGTTTTCCTTTAATCTGACTTTGCTGAATTTCACTAGGTTCCGGAGAAGCGATTTTAAGTTTTAAATGAATATCTTCTCCAAACTCACTGGCAAAAGCCTGTTTCATGGCAGCCTCAAGTTTTTTCTTTTCATGCATTGCAGGCGAATGAGCAGTCATGTCAATATAAACATCATTACCCATAATCTGAAGATTATTTACCAAATCGTCTACTTCTATTTCTTTAAGGAAATCCTGAACCTTTTCTTTCGTCAACATACTAAATATAAATTGTTCACAAATTTACGTATTTTTTTGATAATTTAGAATCAATAAAATCTATAACGTCAGGTGATAAATAAGATCACTAAAAATCTTATCTATGTATTTTTCACCTTAGCAAACATCAGGTAACCAAAACAAAACTTATGAAAGTCAATAGTTATCCGTCCAAACATGCTGTCCCAAAGGGAATCTTTAGTGTTGGTAAAACCAGATTCAAATGGTATGACCTTGCAGAAGATCCAACCAACGTCTCCACACAAGATATTAATCATGCTAGATTATGTATAGAGAATGCACAGGAAAAATTCCAGGATATCGAAGACTTAGGTTTTGTCATTATGCACCGATGTGGTGAGAATTATCTTCTTCTGGTTTGTACCTGGAGAAGTGAGAATGAATTATGGGAAAGTGTTTACTATAACGGTTCAGGAAAATTTGAGATCTGGGACAGAAACAAAAATCATCTTCCTACCTACTGCGTCTGGGAAATGGGAATCGTTTATCATGAATCACAGGCATGGAAGAGATTTCTGGGAACCACAAGGGAGGACAAGGATAAAAAGCAATATCTGAGTGACCTATTTGAAGGGGAAGTATAGCATTTTTAATAGATTCGCTCTTCCTAAACAGACTGAGGGTCTGAAAAGGTTAATTACTAATTTGGATTCCTACGGAATGACAATGTTTGTATGTATCATGTATTATGTGACGCCAACTTGTTTTTTCATTTCGTAGAAATCTGAGTATCATTTTAGTTTGATAAGATTAATCAATCATTATAACTTTCTTAAAAATGAATATTAGCCGTCGATTGTTCCAAAACTTCTAGTTTTAATTCGCTCTGTTTTTCTCATCAAACTTTACATTTCTATCGGCCCCTTTTACCTTTTTATTCCCAAAAGTATAAGTAGCAGATATGGTAAGTCTTCTTGCATCATAGTAATTGTTGAAAGAATGAGTTCCGGTTGTATAGAAAATTTGCCCTCTGCTTCTTGATTGTTTGAAAATATCCGATACCAATAGATTGACCTGAAGACTTTTTTCCATCAGACTTAGTTTAAGTCCGGCTGTTACATTTCCGGTATACTCCCAGTGTACCATTTCAAAATTTGATGGAAGACGGAACCAGTAATTGAGAATCAACTGAACTGTTTTATTTTTATTGAGAGAAAGATTGTTCTGAAGATCAAAATCATACCCGTTTCCTTTTCTTGAAGCAGCAGCTGTAGCATATACCTGTGTTTTCATATAAGAAAAATCTGCAGAATAATTGGCTTCCCAACGTTTAAAGAAGGTATCCGAATAATTGAGAGTAATTCCCATACTGTTCTGGTTAAAGAAATTTTCAAAAGTACTGATTCTGTTTTCACCTTCAAGATTTACAATCTGGCTGAACCCGTTAAGTGTTCTCTGAAAATAAGCTGAAGCCGAGAGCTTTCCTTTATACACATAGGAAAGTTCAAAATTATGATTGATTGATGGCTTAAGGAAAGGGTTTCCGGTAAAATAAGAATTGATATTGATATACCACCGATACGGATTGATCGCCCGGAACCCGGGTCTGTTGATCCGTTTTGAGTAGTTTAGATTAAAGGTATGATTCTCATTACTTTTATAAGAAATATAAGCTGTAGGAAAAAATTTCCCATAGGAATCTTCCGTTTGTTGTCCTGAAGTCAGAGAATTTCCGCTCACTATAGAATACTCATAGCGGAGTCCTGCTTTTGCCGACCACTTTTCATTAAAAGATCTTTCAAAACTGATATAAGCTGCATAGTTTTTCTCATTATATTTAAATTGATTGCTTTTTATCGGATCAGTTACATAATTTCCATCAATAAGGTTTTGGTAAGATATTTCGGAATTATTATCAAAGTTGGTGAATTTTACTCCTGTCTCTGTTTTAGCAAACGGATAAGGCAAGGTAAGGTCTGCCTGACCGGAGTATATTTTATAATCAACTGTTGACGGTGATTTTACAGTAGACTGCTCTCCAGAATTTCCAATGGTCATAAAATCAATGGCAGATTTTGGAATATTCGAAAAGTAGTTTCCCGTAATACTCAATTTATTTTCTTGTTTCCCAAACTTTACATCATAGTAAGCACTTATCGTTTGTTGGGTCGTTTTTCCTCTGTGCTCCGCATAAGTTGATAGCGTATTGGTATAATTCCCATTTTGAAAATAATCAGAGGTATTTGTAATATCCATATTGGAATGTCCGGATCCGTAGTCATAGATGAATCCCATATTAGATTTTGGATTCACCTGATAATCGAGACTGAAGTTGGCCCCCAATCCATCTCCAAAATCTCTTCTCTCATCTGAACTTTTGAGACCATCAGTGCCTTCTATTCTGTAATTTTCATAAGAATGTTTTTCGTTTTTATTTTGTCTCAGCTTCAGTGAAGAACGCAATTTTTCATTTTGGTAATTGATGGTGACACTGTTTGAGTTTCCTGTAAAGGTTTGTTGCTGAAGCGTTGTTGTAAGACTTCCACTCCACCCAAGGTTTTGATTTTTCTTCAAAACAATATTGATCAATCCGCTGTTTCCCTGTACTTCATATTTTGCGGGAGGGGTGGTAATCACTTCTATTTTTTCAATATTTTCGGATCGGAGACTTTTAAGATAAGTAACAAGCTCGCTCCCCGAGAGATTCAATATTCGTTCGTTAATCATAATGGCTACTCCGCTTTTCCCGGCAATTGAAACTCCGGAGTTATCATCTACTTTTACCAAAGGGGTCGTAGCCATAGCGTCCGCCCCGTCCATCCCCTGTGAAGCAACTGAATTAACCACATTAAAAACCAAACGGTCAGCTTTTCGTTCTATGAGTTTTTTTCTGGCAGTGAGTGTAACACCTTCGATTTGCTTTTCCTTCTTTTTATCAATGAAAAAGTCTTGTTTCAAATCTCCGTTTACCAAAATATCCATGTCGGATACCTCTTCACCATCCTGAATAAGTTTGATGTTATAATTTCCGTTTTCTACAAGTTTAAGAGAATAGTTCCCTTTTTCATCAGAAATAGCAGACAGCTTTTTCTGATTTTTTACTGCTACAACTTCAATATAGGAAGCAGTTTTTCCGTCATGTAATATCTTTCCTGTTATCGTTTGGGAAAATGCAAGCATCGGCAACAGCATCATCACAGCAGCTCCTGTTTTTTTCATTGATTCTAATAGTTTGTAATAAGACAAATCATCTCTCTGCTTTATTACATCTATCTTGTGGTTTTTCGATATATTCGTTGGTATAAAATTTAAATATGAAAAAAAATCTGGTTGCATTTTCTTTGTTTATTACTCAGATTATATGGGCTCAAAACTATTCACAATACGTCAATCCATTCATCGGAACCGGAGGTCACGGACATACTTTTCCGGGAGCTATAGTTCCGTTCGGGATGGTACAGTTATCTCCCGATACCAGAATTGACGGAAGCTGGGACGGATGTAGCGGTTATCATTATTCAGATTCTGTGATCTATGGTTTTTCGCATACTCACCTTAACGGAACCGGAGTTTCAGACTATGGAGATATTATGCTGATGCCCACGATGGGAACTCCAGGTCTTAGCAATAAGGATTATTCTTCAAAATTCTCACATAAAAATGAAAAGGCTACGGCAGGATATTATTCCGTCAAACTAGATAAAAACAATATCGACGTCCGGCTTACCACAACCAAAAGAGTAGGTTATCATGAATACACTTTCAATAATGCCGGAAATGCCAATATTATTTTAGACCTCAACCATAGAGATAAGCTTCTTGAAGGGGAAGTAAAAATAATTGATGATAAAACCATTGAAGTTTTCAGAAGAAGTGAAGCCTGGGCTACCAATCAATATATCTATGCAAGGATAGAATTTTCAAAACCGATGAAAATCTCTAAAAAAGAAGTCAATGGAAAGCAGGAAAGTACTCTTTTCACAGGAACAAAACTCGCTTTGGCTTTCTCAGCTGATGTTAAAAAGGGAGAAAAAATTCATGTTAAAGTTGCACTTTCCCCAACAGGATATGAAGGAGCAGGAAGAAACATACTTTCAGAAGGAAAATCAATACACTTTGAGGAGGTAAAAAAACAGGCAGAAACAGATTGGGATAAAGAGCTGTCAAAAATAGAAGTGAAGTCTGATGATAAAAATAAACTTACTATTTTCTACACGGCCATGTACCATGTTTTCACCCAACCCAATATCAATATGGATGTTGACGGAAGATACAGAGGAAGGGATAATAAGCTCTATACGGCAAAGGATTTCGATTATTATACTGTATTTTCCTTGTGGGATACTTTTAGAGGGGCCCATCCTTTGATGACGTTAATCGACAGAAAAAGAACTGCAGATTTCATCAATACCTTTATCAAACAATATGAACAGGGAGAAAAACTTCCGGTATGGGAACTGGCATCCAATGAGACGGAATGTATGATTGGCTACCATTCCGTTTCTGTAATTGCTGATGCAATGGCCAAAGGAATCAAAGGGTTTGATTATGAAAAAGCTTTTCAGGCTTCTAAAAGCTCTGCTATGCAGGATATTTTCGGTTTAAATGCCTACAAACAGAATAACTACATCAGCATGGATGATGAGTCTGAAAGTGTTTCCAAAACAGTAGAATACGCCTATGATGACTGGTGTATTGCACAAATGGCGAAGATTTTAGGTAAAAAAGAAGATTATGAATATTTCATGAAACGTTCTCAAAGCTGGAAAAATATTTACAATCCTAAAAATGGTTTCATGCAGCCAAGAAAAAATGGCAACTGGTATGAACCTTTTGATCCTAGAGAAGTCAATAACAATTATACTGAAGGAAATTCGTGGCATTACTCCTATTCTGTACAACAGGATATTCCGGGGCTTATTGCAGCTCACGGTGGAAAAGAAAAATTCGAACAGTTTATTGACGCTATTTTCACGGCACCGGATAAAACCACAGGAAGAGAACAAGCTGATATCACAGGATTAATGGGACAGTATGCTCAGGGAAACGAGCCAAGTCACCACATTGCTTACCTCTATAATTTTGTAGATAAACCTGAAAAGACAGATACAAAAATCAAATATATTCTGGATAATTTCTATAAAAATACACCGGACGGGCTGATCGGAAATGAAGACTGTGGTCAGATGAGTGCATGGTATATTTTAAGCTCTATGGGAATTTATTCTGTGACTCCCGGATTACCGGAATGGCAAACCACTACACCTTATTTTGATGAAATTAAAATTCATCTTGAAGACGGGTCTACCAGAACAATTACTAAAAATACAGCAAAGGCAGAACTTAAAAAATTAGGATTCGAAAAGGCAGAACCTGTGAAGGATTTAAAGTACGCTCAACTTATTCCATCTCCGGTGATCGCTGCAGACAGAATTTTTGATTTCTCTACTAAAGTTGAAATTACTCCGTTGAATCCCGGAGATAAAGTATATTATATGACCATCGATGAAAGTGATGCCAACAAAAGAAAAACATTCATCCCGTACAAAGGCATCTTTTCTATCACCAAAAGCACTCAGGTTGCCGCATATACCGAAAGAAAGGGGGAAAAAAGTTCGGTTACTATAGCCAACTTCAATCGAAGACCCAATTATTGGGATATTAATATCCTTTCAAAAGCTACTCCCCAATATACAGCCAACGGAAAAATTGCTCTTATCGACGGAATCAGAGGGGATATCAACTGGAGAAAAGGAGAATGGCAGGGATATCAGGGACAAAATTTTGAATCGGTTATAGACTTTAAGTCTCCTCAGCAAATCACCAATATATCTTCTACATATCTTCAGGATAGCAGAGCATGGATTTTAATGCCTAAAAAAGTGGAATATTATGCTTCTATGAACGGCAAAGATTTTATTCTCTTAAAAACGATTGACAACACCATTGATCCAAAAGATGAAAAAGTTCAGATTAAAGATTTTTCTGCAGATATTCTTCCTACCGAAGCCAGATATATTAAGGTAAAGGCTTACTATTTCGGAAAACTTCCGGAATGGCATCAGGGAGCCGGCGGTGATGCCTATATTTTTATTGATGAAATCTCTGCAAAGTAGCAGATGGGGAAGGAAGCCGGAAGTTTAGGAAAAATCATAAAAGTTGTCGAATTCACATGTTTTAATTAAAAAAGATGGAGATGATTTTTTACGAAATGACTTAAGAACAGATAATCTGGCCGCCTCTTCTCTTCCACTTTCCTATCATAAAAAAATAAAGCCCTTCGATTTTTTTGAAGGGCTTTATTTTGATCAAACTTCAGTAATCTCTGTTACTCCGTACAAATCAAAAACACCGGGATCAATTTTCAGATCAGGTCTGAAAATAATAATTCCTTTAACAAAATGTTTTTTGAGTGCGTTTCCGTTAGTAATCACAAAATCTGCATTTAAAGCAAATCCTTGCAGTTTTATTTCATGGGTTGCAGGATCAGATACATAAAAACATAGAGTCATATCTGTGTCCTGTCCGGAGTGAATAAACACATCATATTTCCCGTTTTCAGGATTGGGCATCAATTCTGTATATTTCAATGACCTTACCAGCTCTTGATTGCTATAATCATGAACCCCCTGGCTGTCAATGACGATCCGAGTTATTCTCTTTTCTCTTCTTTTTTGTATTTGCCTGTTCAGTAACCATACGAATAACCAAATAACTAATAGGGTCAATACAAGAATCAAAATTTTTACTTCTATGATAACCTTCGAACTCAATATAATTATGGACATTATGATCATCAACAACGGGGTCATCACAGCAAACCCTAAGAAAACAATCTTAATAGCTGATGTCCAGTTTTTGGAAATTTTGGAATGAATGCCTGGAAACTGATTTTTTTCTAATGCCATTTTGCTATTGAGTTTTAATGAGTTTTTTCTGACCAGTTTAATTGTTCCGGAAGCTCACTATCTGAAAATTCAATATGGATCACTCTTCTTTTCTTTCCATTGGTCGTTCTGTTTGAACCATGGAGTGTGAGTGGTTTCATCAGCATAATTCCACCTCTTTCCACCTTGCATATATTTTCTGTTTCTACGGTCCAGTCAATCGTTTCCGGTCTGTAAATTCCTTTTGTGTGAGATCCTGGAATGACTTTCAATGCTCCATTATTTTCATCCGTATCATCCAGATGAATCCTGATGGTATAGATATTCTCTAAAATAGTAAGCGGGGGTTGCACTGCAAACTGATTTTGTTTCGTCGTCCAGGGACCAAAACCCTGCAATTCTACCTTCTTATCCACAGAAATTGTCAGATCCTGATGATAAGCCACATACCAATTGGAAGTTTCAGGTTTATCAAAATAAATGCTTTTTACCACAACATATTTTTCTCCAAATACTTCCTTTATGACTCTTTGAATCATATCATTAAAGATAAGACTTTTAATCTCCGGGATTTCTTTTAAAAATTGTCTTATCGCAAAAAGATCTTCAGATTTCCTGAAATTCTCTTTTGAAGTATCTATACCTTCAAGAACATGGATTATTCTTTCAACTTCTTCATCTGAAAAAATTCCATTGATAACAGAAAAGCCATATTCAAGAATATGGCTTTTATATAATTCTAAGTTTTTAACACTCATAATTGGGGTTAAATTTTATCTAAGGGTTCGGTTAATTGTCCCTCCCATTTCGATACTGCAGAAGTTGCCAAGGTATTTCCTAATACGTTTGTCATACTTCTTCCCATATCACAGAAGTGATCAATTGGCAGAATTAAAGCAATACCTTCCGGCGGAATTCCGAACATGGAACATGTCGCAACAATAATGACCAATGAAGCTCTCGGAACCCCTGCAATTCCTTTTGAAGTAAGCATCAATACCAAAAGCATCGTGATCTGTTGTCCCAGTGTCATTTCAATACCATAGATCTGAGCAATAAAAATAGAAGCAAATGTCATATACATCATACTTCCATCCAGATTGAAAGAATATCCTAAAGGCAGAATAAAAGATACTACTCTGCTGTTACACCCAAATTTTTCAAGCTCTTCCACTAATTTCGGGAATACAGCTTCTGAACTGGTTGTAGAGAAAGCAATCAGCAACGGTTCTTTAATTCTTCTCAACAAATCAAAAAGACGGTTTCCAAGGATCAGGTAACCTACCAGCAAAAGAACTAGCCAAAGAACTCCTAATGCAAAAAAGAAATCTCTAAGATAAATGGCATACACTTTAAATATTTCAAAGCCATTCGTTGCTACTACTGCTGCAATTGCTCCTAAAACACCCAGTGGCGCAAACCACATGATGTATCCTACCATTTTAAGAATGGCGTGAGCAATGATATCAAAAAGTTTCACAACCGGCTGTGCGTACTCTTCACCAAGGTTAGCTAAAGCAACCCCAAACATAATGGCAAATACTACAATCTGCAAAACTTCATTGGTTGCAAAAGCCTCAAATAAACTTTTAGGAATCATGTGCTTTACAAAATCTTCCATAGAAAAACTTTTGCTGCTTTTAAGAAGCTCATCAGCAGAAGCTACATCCTGAATTGGTAATTTCGTTACATGTCCCGGCTCAAGCCAGTTCACCAACATTAATCCAATAAAAAGTGAAACCAACGAGGCAGAAATAAACCAAAGCATGGCTTTTGTTCCTACTCTTCCAATCATTTTGATGTCACTCATTTTAGCAATTCCCACTACCAGAGTGGTGAAAACCAAAGGTGCAATAATCATCTGTACCAACCTGATGAAAACAGTTCCCAACAATTTTATATTCTTGGAAAAAGGTTCTGCACTTTCCGGATATTTCACGTGTACTATGCCTCCGATACCTACTCCCAGAACAAGGGCAATGACAATCGCTATAAAAAGTTTATTTTGTCCTTTCATATATATAGTTCAATTTGCGCAAATATAATGGTTTTTGAATTGACAGAAGATTTTCTTCAAATTGGGTTGAATCTGATCGTAAGTTTTTGAAACATAAAAATTAAATCCTTGATTTAGAAAATATTGTAAAAAAATTAAAAAACATTTATTGAATTTTTATTCCTTTGGTATAAATTTTATTATTACATTTGATTGTATAACAACATTAATAAATATACAATATGAAAAAAACTATCGCAATGGCTGCCTTAGCTGTAGCTGTATCTTTCGGAGCGGTTTCTTGTAAAAAGAAAATTTCTGATGCCGACCTTCAGACTCAGGCTACAACTGTAGTAACTTCTAATCCCGGTGCTTCTGTTGAAGTAAAAGAAGGTGTAGCTCACTTAAGCGGAACTTTTGCTGATCAACAGTCTAAGGATGCAATGATTGCAAAATTAAAAGCAATCAACGGAGTAAAAGACGTTATGGATATGTCTACTATAGCTGCAGCACCTGCACCAGTTGAAACTACTTCTGCTGTAGATCCTGCTGTTCAGAAAAAAGTTCAGGATGCCGTAAAAGATTTCCCTACCGTAAAAGTAGAAGTTGTGAACGGACAACTTACCCTTACTGGAAATGTTTCTGGTCAACAAGCAAGAAAAATCAAAGAATCTGTAGATGCTTTGAAAATCGGAAAGTATAACAATAACTTAATTGTAAAATAATTTAAGATGAGCTTACAAGATAAATATTCAAGCGTAGTTTCTGCTGCACAATCTGCAGGAATTTCAAATCTTCAGGTTCAGGAGCAGGACGGAATCCTTTATGTTTCCGGAAATGCTTCCAATACAGCAGCTAAAGATGCAGTATGGAATGCTTTAGGAGCTATTGACTCTACGTATTCTGCTTCAGATATCAATATCGATGTACAGGTTGCAGGTCTTGCTTCAGGAGCTTCTTTAACAGTAGCTACTGATGAATCTAACCTTAACATCAGACAAGAGCCTTCTACGGAAGCTGCTGTTGTAGGAAAAGCTGCAAAAGGTTCATCTGTTACTTTAATTGAACAAACTTCTGATGACTGGTGGAAAGTGAAAACTGCTGAAGGTCAGGAAGGATATGCTTATTCAAGATATTTGAAAGCATAATTTTGTAGAAAATATAATTTTCAAGAAATATTTCAAAAGAAACATCCCTATGTTGGGATGTTTTTTTATTTTTAGCGCTTTGAAAAAGGACTCAATGAAGAAAATCTTATTATTATGGACATTGATATTCACTGCCTTTATTTTGCATGCTCAGCAATTCCATATTGACGGCAAAGTATCAGACTTTGAAAAACAACCTGTTGAAAATGCTACGGTCTATCTGTTGAAAGAAAAAGATTCTTCAATTGTCAATTATACTGCAACTAACAAAGAAGGTAAATTTTCACTTAAAACAGATCATATCAATGAACCTTCGTTCCTGAGAATTGATGCAGAAAAATTATCGCCCTATTCAAAAAAGTTTGAAAAAATCACACAATCATTATCTTTAGAAGATATTCAACTTCAAAAAAATAGGATCAACACTATTGATGAGGTAAAAATTACAGTTTCTCCGGTTAAAATAAAAAAGGATACCATAGAATTTAATGCCGCCTCTATCAAGGTGCGTCCTGACAGTAAAATTGAAGAATTGCTGAAACAGATACCCGGTGTCGAAATCAGCAATGAAGGTAAAATAACGGCTAATGGAAAAGAGGTTGACCAAATTATGATCAACGGAAAGCCGTTCTTTGATAAAGATGGTAAAATTGCACTTCAGAATCTTCCGGCGGATATTATCAAAAATATTCAGTTTACCACCACCAAGACAAAAGAGGAAGAACTGAGTGGAAAAACGCCCAAATCTCAAAAAACAACAGTCAACTTTAATATTGATGAAAAGAAGAATAAAGGCTTTCTTTCCAGGCTTACTGTTGGGTATGGTTCTGATAAACGCTACGAGGCAAGCGGACTTGTAAGCTATTTTAAAGGAGATACTAAAATCAGTCTATTGGCTTCTTCAAACAATATCAACTCACAAGGATTTTCCCGTGATGAGGTTTTTGATAGTATGGGAAGTGGCAGAAATTCCTGGGTGGGTTCCGGTGGATCCGGAAACAGCCAAAGCAGTGGTACAAAAGGAATACAACGTTCCTCAACTATTGGATTGAATTATAGTGATCAATTAGGTAAAGAAGCTGATCTCGACACTTTCAGTTTCATGTATAATAATTCCAATACAGAAACGAAATCCAAAGTTTCCCGGTCTACTCTTCTTCCGCAATACACACTTCAGACTCAATCTGAAAATACCGGAAGCAGTGACTCTAAACAATATAGTTTTAATACTTCAGCCCGAATCAAACTGGATTCTCTGACTAATATTTACATTTCACCGGGATTTACCAAAAATAAAACTTTGACTATTAACGACTCACAATCGTCAACTTTAAAAGGTAACACCCTATTGAATGAAAGTAGTTCTTATTCGAGTAATGAATCTGAAAACAATACTTTTACACCCAGTATTTATTTCTCTAAAAGATTCAAAAAAAGAGGACGTGTCATTTCTTCCAACATCAACACTTCCATTTCAGAATCCAAAACAAATAATTTGATCCAGTCTCAGAATACATTTTATCAGGATTCAGGAAATACGTTTGACAACAGGGATCAGGTTACAAAAAACAAAAATCAGAATAGTAATTTTGGTTTCAGCGCAGGATATACCGAACCTATTTCCGATTCTGCTACTGTAAGCCTTGAAGTGAAATATGAGAACAGATCATCCAGTGACCTGAGAAATGTAAATGATTTTGATAACACTACCGGACAATACTCGAAATATAATATGCTTTTGTCTAAAAGTATGAAACAGAGAATTAATCAAATATCGCCCGAAATGACCTTTCAACTCAGTAAAAGTAAACTGAACCTCTGGGCTTCTTTGAATCTTGATATTTCTGATATGAATGTAAATTCCATTTTTAACGGTCAGCAATATAATCTTCAGAAAAGCTTTGCTCTCCCTGGATATAATGTGAATTTCTATTATCAACTTTCCGAAGGTAAAAACTTAAGTATATATAACTATTCGAATTTTACCATTCCAAGTGCGGAACAACTGACTCCTTACAGAGATGAGTCTAACCCTCTAAGTACTTACACCGGAAATCCTGATTTGAAAAATACATGGACGAACAGCCTGTCTTTTTATTTCAGCAATTATAATAAGGTAAAAAATATCAATTATTTCGTCAATGTTGGCTTTACTTATAGAAATAATGATATCATCAATTATTCTAAATATGATGACACCGGAAAGCAAATCGTGACCTATGACAACGTGAGTGGCAATAAAAATGTAAATGCGGGAGGAGGTCTCACAAAAACATTTAAATGGAATGACAAAAAATTTAGCATGAGTCCGAGATTTACAATGAACTATACCTATAATAACGGATTCATTAACGGACAATCCTATACAAGCCATTCCTATAGCCTTAATCCAGGGTTGAATCTTGTATATGAAATCAAAGACAAGATTACTATAAAACCGTCATACCGACTTGGGTATAGCTTTTCCAATTACACCAATTATAATGTTGACAGGGTCAATACCGCCAATCAATCTTTAAAACTGGAACTAACCAATTATCTGTTTCAGAGCAGATTCGTTTTCGGAAATGATTTTGAATACAATACCAACTCCAACATTGCTCCCGGCTTCAAAAAGGATTTCTATTTCTGGAATACCAGTTTAGGATATTCATTCTTTAAGAAACAATTCACTGCCAAAGTGAAAATTTATGATGTACTTAATCAGAATCAAAGTGTGAGAAGAACCATCACAGATTCTTATTTTGAAGACAGAGAAGATCTGATTCTGAAGCGATATATTATGTTTTCCATCAGTATGAAGCTGAATAAATTTGCTGGGAAAAAATTATAAACACCATACTTTTATATATTTTCACTATTATGGCCGGAATTTTTCCGGCTTTTTTCGTTATTGAGAGTTGAAGGTAAAGCCATCTCATTCATTAGTTATAAAAGTTTTCTGACACTTAAGTTGACTGCAACCTGTTGAGAAGCACACTTACTTTTCCTCGAAAATCCCGGATTGTCCTCTGAAGAGTACAATCATATTTAATTTTTAGAAGAAGATTCGCAGAATAAGCTGCAATAAGAGTATTTTTATTTCTAAATTAGCCGTAAATTTTTTCTATGAAAATCCATATTTCAGTTTTATTTATTCTATTTTTCCTTCTTGGAAAGGCACAAACTGCTGAACAGAAAGATAACTTTGTGAAAGAAAATTTCACCAAAAAAGAATTTTATATTCCCATGCGTGATGGGGTTAAGCTTTTCACTTCTGTGTATGTTCCCAAAGATATTTCCAATAAAAATAAGTATCCTTTTCTGATGCAGAGAACCTGCTACAGCGTGGCTCCTTATGGTGAAAATGAATACAAAGTGAAAATCGGCCCGAATACTTATCTGATGAAAGACAAATATATTTTTGTCTACCAGGATGTACGGGGAAGATATATGAGTGAAGGGACTTTTACCAATATGACTCCTCAGGTTGAACGTAAAACTAAAAAAGATGTGGACGAGAGTACGGATACTTATGATACCATTGAATGGCTTTTGAAGAATGTAAAAGACAATAATGGAAAAGTAGGTCAGTTTGGAACTTCATATCCGGGTTTTTATACTGCTGTAGGAACATTAGCACAACACCCTGCTTTAGTAGCCTCTTCCCCACAGGCTCCTATTTCTGATTTCTGGAATGATGACTTTCTTCACAACGGAAGATTTATGCTGGGATATTTCAGAACCTTTCCGGTATTCGGGGTTCAGAAGACTAAACCGGAAAACAAAGCCTGGTATATGGATTCTTTCATTAAACAAACGTCTGAAGATGGCTTAAAATTCTACAGAGATCTTGGAACATTGAAAGATGCTTATGAAAAATATTACAAGAATAATTTTTTCATGACAGAAATTATGAATCATACCAACTATGATGAATTCTGGCAAAAAAGAAACCTCCTTCCTCATCTGAAGAATATCAACCATGCAGTAATGACTGTTGGAGGTTGGTTTGATGCAGAAGATCTGTCAGGCCCGTTAAATATTTACAAAACAATCGAAAAGACGAGTCCAAAAGCGAAGAATACTATTGTTATGGGACCTTTTTCTCATGGTGGTTGGTCGCAGGAACAAGGGAAACACTTTCACAGTGAGACTTATTTCGGTGACAGTATTGCAACGCATTATCAAAAAAATGTTGAAACAAAATTTTTCAACCATTATCTCAAAGGAAATACCAAAGAAGATGCAGGGCTTCCTGAAGCTTTGATGTATGATACCGGAGCTAAAGAATGGAAAGAATTTGCTTCTTATCCACCTAAAAATGCTCAGAAAGTTAATTTTTATTTAGCTGATAAAACATTGAAAAAAACCTCCGGACAAGGATATTCTGAATATTACAGTGATCCTAATAATCCTGTTTTAAGCTCAGATCATTTAAAAGATTTCAATGGTTTTACTCCAAAAAATTATATGTCCGAAGATCAGAGATTCGCAGTGGGAAGACCGGATGTTCTTACATTTACAACAGATGTATTGACTGAGGATATTACTTTTGCCGGTGAAATTATGGCTAAATTAAATATTGCCTCTTCTTCCACGGATGCTGATTTTGCTGTAAAACTGATCGACGTATATCCTGAAGATTTCAAACCTACAGAAAAGAAAGAGGGTGTTATTTACGGAAACTACCACCAGATGGTAAGAAGTGAAATTATGCCTGCCAGATTCAGAAATACAAGAGAAAAAGGAGAAGCCTTGATTGCTAATCATAAAACAGCAGTTAACTTCAGACTTCAGGACGTCGTTCATACCTTCAAAAAAGGGCATAAAATCCAGATTCAAATCAGCAGTACATGGTTCCCGCTTTTCGCCATCAATCCACAGAAATTTACGGATAATCCGAATTTTGCGACCAAAGAAGATTACACCAAAGCATTTATTAAAGTATATGATGACAGTTCTATTGAAGCTGAAGTTTTGAAATAAATCAGAAAAGCTGTTCGTTTGAACAGCTTTTTTTGAATACTTACGGTTTATTTTCTAGGTTTTGGCTAAAGCCATATGAATTTTAATTTATTTGGCAAATCGGCTAAAGCCCACTTCTATTGATGGAGATTGAGATTCCTACAGATTGACAGACATTGTGGATAAAATATCTCTTATCATTATTCCTCAATTGTTCTGAAGGTCAGGTTTACTCGGGGTGTTTTTACTTTCGTGGTGGGAGGTAGCCTGTGAAGCCAGTTATCCTGAGTAGCTCCTTTCATAATTAATAAACTTCCGTTTTCCAGGAATATTTCAACCTTTTCTTTGGTTGTTTTATGCTTAAATAAAAACTTTCTTTCAGCTCCAAAAGTTAAAGAAGCAATCGCTCCATGTTTTTTTAGATCAGTTTCACCATCGCTATGGTAAGCCATACCTTCACTTCCGTCATGGTATAGATTAAGAAGACATGAATTGTAAGTTTCACCAGAAACTTCTTCACATTTTTTCTTCAGTTCCAATAATTCCGGTGTCCAGAATTGAGCATATTTTGTTCTTTTTGAATAGGTATATTCAAAAGCTTTTTCTCCAAACCAGGCTACTTTTCGTTTGGTGAGAATCAGTTTTCCAAAGATGATTGCTTCATCATTCTCCCATGGAATCTGGTTCAATAGATAATCATAATAAAAATCTGATTTTTCTTTAGAAAAAACCTTCCCGTAATAATGAACGGTTCCGTCATGTGGAAGTATATTTAAAGGATAATCCGAGATATTTTCAAAGAGACTCATCATAATTTTTAATTTGTAAAATTGTATGACTTTTTATTAAACACAAATCACGCAAATATTTGACCAATAACACAATGATTTCTGCATCAATAGCAACGGACTTTAGTCCGTTCAATCGAAACAAGCAATCCATTGGCTTTAGCCAAAACTTAATATTGAATATTCTTTACCTGAATAGAATGTGCTTTTGACGAAAGATAATTAAGAGTAAACGTGTGAACTTTCCCAGCCTACAATCAGTTGTTTACGGTCACTCCCCCATCGATAACCTCCAAGATGTCCCGTAGACTGAATAACACGATGACACGGAATAAGAAATGCTACCGGATTACTTCCAATTGCTGTTCCCACCGCTCTGGATGCTTTGGGATTTCCAATTTTTTCAGCCAGGCTGCCATAGGTAGATAGTTTTCCCATAGGAATGGTCAATAAACTCTCCCAAACCTTAAGTTGAAAATCGGTACCTTTTAAATGAAGTTTAATCGTATTAAGCTTCGTCCAGTCTTCACTGAATATAGACAATGCATTTTTTTGAAGAGCATCCTGTTTTTCAAAAAAAGAAGCATTGGGGAACTTTTGTTTCAGCTCCCCTAATGCTTTTTCTGTATCGTTTTCAAAAGCCATGAAACAGATTCCTTTTTCTGTTGATGCAACCAATATGGATCCAAAAGGACTTTCGGAAAAACTATAATTAATCGTCAGGCTTTTTCCACCGTTTTTATATTCTGCCGGAGACATACCTTCAATGTTTACAAACAAATCATGAAGTCTGCTTGTACTGGATAGGCCTGTCTCGTATGCGGTATCAAACAAGCTTGCTTTTTCTTCCTTCAGTAAATTTTTAGCATGCTCAAGACTGATGAACTGTAAAAATTTTTTCGGACTTGTTCCTGCCCAATCTGTAAAGATTTTCTGAAAATGGGCGGGACTTAAGTGAATATTCTCTGCCACTTCCTCCAAACTTGGCTGAAGCCTGAAATTGCTTTGGATATATTCTATCGCCTTAGCAATTCTGTTATAATCTATCTGACTTTGTGTGGACATTGTATTATTATTTTACCTCACAAATTTCCAAAGAATATACGGCAGAAAAAATCCGATTCTTGCGGAATATTAGTTGTTGTTATAAATATCGTTGTATGCAAGCATTTTGTAATATAGCTTAGCTGCTAAGAAAGCAGTTGGTTTAGCCATTGGAGAATCCATTAATTCTACAATGTCAAATGCTACTACATTACATTTTTCAAATACTTTTCTTAATAATTCCAATGTAGGATACCATTGTAATCCGCCTGGTTCCGGAGTTCCCGTAGATGGAGCAATAGATGGATCAAAAGCATCAAGGTCGATTGTAATATATACGTTTCCTGAAACTTTCTCTAATACATCATTCACCCAGTTTTCGTTGTTGGCAATCTCGTGCGCAAAGAATACTCTCCCTTCCGGTAGGTATTGAGCTTCTTCAGCGTCCATAGAACGGATTCCCACCTGTACTAAGTTATGCTTCTGATTCGCTTCAAACACTGCACAAGCGTGATTAGAAGTAGAACCGTGGAAGTCAGGACGTAAGTCTGTGTGGGCATCTAACTGAAGAACGGTAAGGTTTTCAAATTTCTCACCTACTGCACGGATAGAACCGATAGAAACAGAATGCTCTCCCCCGAATAAAGTGAATACCTTACCTTCATTATTCAAAAGCTCTTTTGTTTTTTGATAAACAGCTTCTGTCATCGCTTCAGGTGTAGAATTTTCAGAAACTTCTCCAGCCAAATATACCCCCTGAAGGTAAGGCTCAGTTTGAGTTTCAATGTCATAAAGCTCCATATTTTCAGAAGCGTCTAAGAATAATTCAGGTCCTTTATCTGCTCCTTTCCCCCATGTTGAAGTTCCATCGTAAGGAACTGTTACCAACATTACTTTTGAATTCTCCAACGTTGCGTTTTCTTCAGGAATTCCAGCGTATGTTCTCATCTTTTATTTTAAAATTTTAATGTTTTAAGATTGAAATATTGACCACAAAGATACGAAGAAGTTGAGAGTTGAAAATGAAAAATTGAAAATTGAGAACGGAAAGAACACAGAAAATAATTTCCAGAACCCAATCTTTCCTCCAGCCTGCCCATTACATAAAAATAATTCTATTTCTCACTACTATTTTTCAACTTTCAATTTTCGCTTTTCAATTCAAACTCCTATTTTTGTGAAAACTTAAAAAATGTCTTTAAAAGCTGTTCTTTTCGATATGGATGGGGTCATTGTAGACACAGAACCATTGCATAGAAAAGCCTACTTCAAAACGTTTGATGAATTGGAAATTGCTGTTTCCGAAGACCTATACACCTCTTTCACAGGGGCTTCTACCAAAAGGGTCTCAGAAACATTGATCAATGAATTTAATTTAAATCAGACGTACGAAACGATCGCAGGCATTAAACGGGCTCATTTCAAAGATTATTTTTACAATGATGATGAGTTTGATTTAATTCCTGGTGTAAGACAACTTATTCAGCATTATCATGAAAATGGAATAAAACTGATTCTTGCCTCTTCTGCAACGATGACTACCATCAATATGGTCTTTGAAAAGTTTGAGCTTGAAAAGTATTTCAGTGGAAAAATCAGTGGTGCCGATTTAAAAGAGTCAAAACCTCATCCTGAAGTTTTCTTATTGGCTGCTGAAATGGCAGGTGAATCTATAGAAAACTGCATGGTTATCGAAGATTCTACCAACGGAATTCTTGCCGCACATCGGGCTAAAATTTTCTGTGCTGCCTACAGAAGCCCGCACTCAAAAAATCAGGATTATACCCTTGCAGATACTGTAATTTCTGATTATGAAGAATTGGAATTAGATAAGATTTCAAAATATTTTTAAATATAAAAAGCTCTCAGAATCTGAGAGCTTTTGTTTGGTATAAGTTTTGGCTAAAGCTTATTATTTTTGTAAACAGGCTAGAGCCCGTTTCTATTGATCATACAATTATTTATACCCCAAAAGTTTCAATATATCTTCCGGTTCCTGTTTTTCACGGAAAATCTCATATTGTAATTCCCCGTTTTCATCTTTCTGAATCAGGACATGTCTTGGCTGAGGCATCAGACAGTGGTGTACACCACCATAGCCTCCGATGGTTTCCTGGTAAGCTCCGGTATGGAAGAATCCGATATACAAAGGCTTCGTATCACTGAAAACCGGTAAATAAATGGCATTGGTATGCTGTTCAGAGTTATAATAATCGTCTGAATCACACGTTAATCCTCCCAGGAATACTCTTTCGTAGCTATCTTCCCAACGGTTTAACGGAAGCATGATAAAGTGTCTTGAAATTGCCCATGTATCAGGAAGTGTTGTCATGAAAGAAGAATCGATCATATTCCACTTTTCTCTGTCATTCTGACGTTTCTGAGAAATGATTTTATAAAGGTTCGCTCCACTTTCTCCAACAGTAAAGCTTCCGAATTCAGTATAAATATTGGGTTCTTCTACTCCTTCTTCTTCACAGAATTTTTTGATCTGAGAAACAATTTCTTCTACCATATATTGGTAATCGTAATCAAAGTTCAAAGAAGTTTTGATTGGGAAACCACCTCCGATGTTCAATGAATCGACCTCAGGAGCAATTTTCTTCAAACGTGCATATACACGAAGACATTTATACAACTCGTTCCAGTAGTAAGAAGTATCTTTGATTCCTGTATTAATGAAGAAGTGAAGCATTTTCAATCTTGCATTCGGGTGTTCAGCAATCTTCTGGCTGTAATAAGGAATAATATCTTTATATCCTATTCCTAATCTTGAGGTATAAAATTCGAACTTCGGCTCTTCTTCTGATGCAATTCTGATTCCGATATTGAATGTAGAGTCTATACTTTCTGTAAGCTTATCCAGTTCACGGTAATTATCCAGAATCGGAGTAATGTTTCCAAAGCCATTATTGATCATATCTGAAATGTTCGTCAGATAATCATCCGTTTTGAATCCATTACAGATTACTTCAATATTTTTATCAACCTTCCCTTTCTCATAAAGAGATTTAACAATATCCATGTCATAGGCAGAAGACGTTTCTATCGAAATATCATTCTTCAAAGCCTCTTCCAATACGAAATTGAAATGACTGGATTTTGTACAGTAACAGTAGGTATAATTCTTTTTATATTCAATTTTTTCAAAAGCTTCTTTAAACCAGCTTTTCGCTTTTTGAATATTTTGAGAAATTCTCGGCAGATAGCTAATCTTTAGCGGAGTGCCAAATTGCTCAACAACGTCCATCAATGGAACATCGTGAAACAACAAATTGTTCTCAGAAACATTAAACTCCTCAGTAGGAAAATATAATGTCTGATCAATAAGTTCCGAGTACTTTATTTTCATTTCTAAACAAGTGAATTAAGAAATGCAAAATTGCTAAAAAAGTTTGATTTTTGGATGTTAAAATTATTATAATTTTCTATAATAAAAGGATATCGCCCTTTAGTTTTTTTTGAACCTGATAATCAGTAGGTAAACTTTTCAATATATTCCCTTCTCTTGGTTTCAGAAATTTCTAAAGCCTGTTGAATGTAAGCATCCGTTGAGCCATACTTTTTATTGATCTCCCCAAAAGCAGCATCAAGATACCTTTTTTCTACCCAACTGAGTTTCTCCAAGACCTGTATATCCATTTTGGGATATAGGAAGTGTAAATTATTTGCCAGCCTAAGTCTTTTCTGAACAAGATCTTTTCTGTAATTATTAGATAAAAGGTATTCGTTGTAGATTGTTTCTTTATCAAACCTCAGAATGGTCAGAATCAATGCTGTAACAATTCCTGTTCTGTCCTTACCGGCAGTACAATGATATAAAACGGGATTTTTAGATTCTAAAGTTTCTGTAATAATTTTCTTTATGATTACAGGATTTTCCGTGACATATTCTCTGTAAAAATCTATCATTCTTTGATCGGCATCGGCTCCGTTTACTTTTCCTTTTAGCACAAGCTTTTTTGCCTGATCCAACTGATCTCCCTCATCTTCAAAAGCTGAATAATTTTTGTACATAATCTCTTTTGGAAGATGATCCGGTTTCTGAGCTATTTCTTTAGAATTTCTCAGATCAATAACTTCTTTGATTCCCAGGTTTTCTATTTGTGCAAAAGAACCCTTCTTCAATTTGGAAAGCTGTCCACTTCTGTAGAAAAAATCCTGCTTTAAAGCCCTTCCTTCAATATTTTTCATATTTCCTACAGCCCGGAAATTATAAACCTTTTTAACGGTAATCGTTTTCTCAATTTCATTTTTGCCATATTCAGGTGTTTCAAAGTGCTGTGTTTTACAGGAGAAAACACAGAATAATAAAATAGAGAGAACCGATATTTTGATTAATGTATTCAATAGATTTTTTGTTTCTCCACAAAAGGTAGTAAATTTTTAAGACTTAAGAAATGTCAAGCTTTTGTGATCAAATATTTTATGTTTTGGCTAAAGCCAATGGATTGATTTTCTTTTAATAAAACGGGCTAACGCCCGTTTCTATTGATAAAGATAACATATTTAATCCATAATTTTGTTGGTAAAAATGATCATTACAGGATATATCCGATCAAATCACAAATAGTTTTTTCCAATAAAAATTAGTAAATCACCTTTTTCATATTCAATAGAAACCTCATCTTCGACAGCGAAGTTTCTGGTTCCTATTTGTGAGGTGATACTTAAACTTCCATTCATCAAGGGCCAGTTTAACCCTTTTGTTGTAATATTTTCTACAACAGGAAACGGATATAATGAAATCATCTTATCCTTAACTCCTTTTGCTACATAATTTTTAGGGATGAAATAATATTCTGAAAACTCATCATAAAATTTCAAATCCATACTATCTTTAAAGGCGTAGGCAACTGTCAGGTTTCCGAGAAAATGATCCTGTTCTCCTCCACTTCCGCCTAAAACATCAACTTTCTTATAGCCCTTTTCTACAATAATATCCAATGCTTTGTGAAAATCTGTCTTATTCTGATCCGGCGTATGGATAAATCTCTCCTCATAAATATTTTCATCAGATCCGGAATGCGAATCAAAATCACCGGAAACAAAATCCAGTTTACCCAAAGGAAATCCCATTCTTTTTAAATAATGAAAAGCACCATCTGTACAGGCAATCAATTCATAATCATCTGGGTTCGGATAAGATTTTGGAGCATCTCCGTTGATGAAAAGTAATACTCTATCTCTCATTCGGGTTCCAGTATTCTTCCGGTTCGTTGTTTAATTTTGAAATATATCTTGCTAATACAAAAAGATAATCTGAAAGTCTGTTAAGATATTTAATTAATTCAGGGCGTACTTCCTCTGATTCATTTAAAAATACCAGAGAACGTTCCGCTCTCCTGCAAATAGTTCTTGCTGCATGTAAAAAAGTAGCTGGTTTTCCACCTCCGGGAAGAATAAAAAACTGAAGCGGCTCCAATTTTTCTTCAAAAGCATCCATCCAATGTTCCAATTCCTCGATTTCTGTTTCAGAAATGATAATCGGAAGACGTGATTTTCCATTCGCCAACATTAATTTATCTACCGGTGTTGCAGCCTCTGAGCCTACGGTAAATAAATCAAACTGAATTTTCTTTAATTGTTGTAAAACCTCTTTATCTTCAATATGACTTTTTGCAATCCCAATGAATGAATTCAGCTCATCTATATTTCCATAACTGTCTACTCTTGCACTGGCTTTAGAAACTCTCGTTCCACCATATAATGCCGTCTGACCTTTATCTCCTGTTTTTGTATAAATTTTCATACTACTAAAATACTTTTTTTTACACAATGTAAAAGTAAAATGTAGCAATAACTTCCTATTCTATCTGAAAAAACAAAACTGACATTAGAAATTAATGTCAGTTATATTTGCATATGCGGATTTTATATCTTTCGGGATTACTTTGCCTTCGTAAGGCACGATAACAAACATGCCCATCCTTTATGTATAGATTAAAAAGTATAATTAACATTAAGCTGAAAAGTTGTTCCGTTAAATCCAAACTGATTCACCTCCCAAGGATATCTGAACCTTCCTCCAAGATCAGTTACTACATCTCCTTTGCTGTCTATTACATCCGGATAAATATTAAATAAATTATTTACAACCCCGGAAACTTTAAGGTCTTGTGTGATTTTATATGTTAAAACGATATCCGTAACTACCTTACCAGAAAAGGTCTGATCTTTGGCAGGATCAGTTGCGTGCTGCCATGTCACAGAACCAAAGTAAGTATTATTAAGGTTAAAATTAAACTTAGAAATATCATACGAAAGACTAAGAATAGTTTTTGTTTTTGGCCTTGCAGAGGTAATTCTGGATTGTTCTTTTCTATCAAAAAAGTTTTCTGAGTAACCATTTTCAGCCAAAATCGGTGGAACAGCAATATTATCTACTATTTTTGTTTCGTTATAATTGAAAGCACCAATAATTCCCAATCTTCCTTTCCCAATAGCAGTATAATAATTAGCAACGAAATCTATCCCTTGAGTAACTGTATTTACCGCATTGGTGAAAAACTTCAAAGAGGTTATTTTATTATTGTCTAATATTACTTCCACAGGGTTTGCTATATCCGGATTCCCCGGAGTACCGGTTTTGTAACCAATATCTCCTGAGAAAAGTACCCGGTCTTTAATTTTTATTCTATAATAGTCTGCTGTAATAGTAAGGTTTTTAAAAGGTTTTACGGCAAATCCCCCGGTAATATTAAAGGCTTTTTCAGCATTTAATTTTGGTACCCCAAGATCAGATCTTACAATTTGAGAGTCATTATTGAAAGTCCCCTGATTCGCTACAGTATTTCCTGTGATTTTGGTTTGAACATTGGAATAATAAATCTGGTGTAATGAAGGTGCCCGAAATCCTGTAGAAACAGACCCCCGGAAAACTAATTTATCATCCAGCAATTTATATCTGGCATTTCCTTTCCAGGAAACATTATTTCCAAAATCACTAAAGTTTTCATATCTCACTGTTCCTCCCAATAACAAGTTTTTTGTAATATCCCATTCCGCATTTATATAAGCTCCGATATTCTGACGATTTTTATTGACTTCGTTTTGAGGTTGCAGTCCTGGAAATGATTCTGCACCACTTCCTATATAAGATGCTTCCTCTCCTGCTGTAGCCTGATAGTTTTCATTGCGCACTTCTGCTCCAGCTCCTAAAACAAGTGCACCAAAATCCCGGCTGATATCTATGTTTCCAATAATATTACTAAACTGATGGCCACCTGCTTTAAAACGGGTCGGTGAATTTGCACCCAAAGATGTATTAATGGTGTTTCCTACAACATAATTTACCGCATTAGAACCAAAGGTTGCACTCCCATCAAAACTCCATTTTCCAAACATCCCTTTCCATCCGGAAGTCAGGTTATAATCATAAACATCTGTTTTAAATTCCGGCTGAAATCCATTGTAAGGTTGTCCTTTTGGAGTTAATAAACCAAAATCTGAAGTTACCCAATAGGGCGTTCTATACAAAGCATAACTCGTTCCATTCCTGTAAGTTGTCCCCCCAAAAGCATAAAATTTGCCCGTTTCACTTGTTGGCAATTCAAAATTGACAAACATATTAGCAACTTTTGTATCCGGCTGCCCTATAATCATTCCTAAACCAGGATGAGCTTGTGTCCAGGCATTATCCACGCCAAAAAGTTCATCTTTTGTAACAGATCCTGCGCGGTTCGTTTTATTTTGAGAAGAATATCCCAGTGTAAGATTCAAACTTCCATTTTTTGCAACCCTGATTCCTGTATTAAAATCTGCTCCGATAGTAAAGCCATCTCCTTTTGAAGTGATACCTGAAAAAAGATTGACTGTACTTTTTCCAATGCTGTTCTTAAGAATAATATTGATCACTCCTGCAATAGCATCAGAACCGTATTGTGCAGAGGCACCATCTCTCAACACCTCTACATTCTGTAAGGCAGCAGATGGAATGCTTTTCAGATCTGTACCCACCTCACCTTTTCCCGGTGTATCATTTACATAAATTAAAGCACTTTGATTTTTTCTTTTACCATTAACCAAAACCAATGTTCTGGAAGGTCCTAATCCTCTTAAATCTGCCGGATCAAAATGAGCCGTTGCATCAGAAACAGTTTGTTGTGATGAATTAAAAGAGGGGACAGCATAGGTTAAAGCTTTATCAAAAGTAATTTGCCCTGTGGATTTTAATTGTACAGCAGAAATATTATCAATAGGAATTGCTGAGGTAATGATGGTCCTGGGCTTAGTTCTACCCGTTGTAACCACAACTTCATCTATTTTGTTTTGTTTTATGCTGTCCTGAGCATACCCCATTGCACCAGCTCCGCTTAATACCAGTGCACAGATTTTTTTATTAAATAATTCCTTTTTCATATAAATTGATAATTATTTAATAAATCTAGTAAAAATATTAACATTAAGTATAAAAATAAATCATATGATGTGAATAATACTCCATAACCACACAAATGGTATTTATTTACAAAAAGCATTAAATTCACAAACATCAAGTAATTTATTAATAATATTAAAAGAAATGTAGTAACAATTTCTTAATTATGTTTGAAAAAGCGATTAACTTACATCATAAATAACTGTGATTTCATTCTTTCTGATACGTAATTTTCAGCAAATTGAACTGCTTCACCTATAGCTCGCAATGACGATGTACAAAAATGGCCGGTAAAAACCGGCCATATCCAAATTATTTATTTACCTCTACATACTGTAATACGGTCTTATTTTGGGGGTTGTAGATAATAGTACTACTGTTGGGAAATCTCTTAAGCTTATAATACTCAATATTTTTATCTGTCTTGATTTCCTCTAAAAAACTGGTATCAATGGTATTTTCAGGGAGAAACTTTGATACAAGATCTATTTTGTCAATGATACTCTGACCATCAATTTTACGGGCTTTCTTATCTGATTTGTTTTCGTTGGATGTAGGTTGTCCCTCCAAAACGGGAAGAAGGACCGCTATATCTGCTTTATATTTAAAAATATATCCTTCAGAACCGGTAGGAAATGTGAACTTTTTCCCCTTTTCTTCTGAAACTACAGAAGTTCCGGTACCAGGAAATACATCATTCAATTTAACATCCTGAGAATTTGTTAAAGAATTGATAGATTCATTGACTGTTTTCTTTACCGTCTCTTCTACTGCCTGCTGAGCTTTTTGTTGTACCGTCTCCGTTGTTTTTTGAACGGTCTGGTCAATTTTTTCTTCAATTTTATTACATGATATTAATAAAAGCCCTGTCATTACAGGTAAAATATACTTCTTCATAATGCTATTCTAATGGATCAATTTCTTTTTTTATTAATTCACTTTTCTTCTAACGGAAAAGTAGGTATGGATATTTTAATAAGTAAATAAAAAATTTTTTATTGGCAAAAATCCTGCTGACAAACTGTTGTCATAACCCGGTCTTACCTTTGTATCAACAATAACAAACAAAAACCATACAATTATGACAACTACAGCAACAGCCACTAAACAATTCATGACATCTGATCAATTATTAGAAGATTGGCAAGGACACAGAAATCTTACAAGAAGAGTTATTGAAGCCTTTCCTGAAAAAGATTTATTTGAATTTTCAATTGGTGGTATGAGACCCTTCGCTAAAATGGCAACAGAGCTGATTGGCATTGCCGGACCTGCCCTAAAAGGAATCATTGACAACAATATGGAGGCCTACAATGAAGAAGGCTTCAAACCAGGCACTAAAGAAGATATTTTAAAGAAATGGGATGAAGAAACAGAAGTAATCAATCATTATTTCAATATGATTTCTGAAGAGCGTTTTCAGGAGACTTTCAACCTGTTCGGAGAATATGAATTTCCGGTGTATCAAAATGTTCTTTATTTTATAGACAACGAAATCCACCACCGTGCACAGGGATATGTTTATCTGAGAGCTTTAGGTATTGAGCCCCCTTTCTTCTGGGAGAGATTTTAAAACAACAAAAACCATTTCATCTATTGTCAATAAAAGTCACTTCAACCCCGGCCTCATAGCTGGGGTTTTATTGATGTCTTTCTGTCATTTTTGTGAGCAACTCGTTGAGCCTTGTCCGAAGTCTTTCCGGTTCCAGTACAGTTGCATAATCTGCAAAAGTGATAAGCCAGCGTGGAAATCCGTCATTGATCCATTCTGTTTCAAAAGTAAGTTCTACTCCTTCAGATGTTTCTACTTCTTCGATGAGACCGTAGTATCTTTTAGAGTTTACCAGATGAGACATGATTTTTTTATCTACTAAAAGTTTAGCTTTCTCTTTTTGGTTGTGAGATTTTTTCCGATAATCATTCACCTGACCGTACTCCTGTAAAAACGGGTTTTGCGTTTTGGAAATTTTTAAAATTCTATCGATCCGGAATTGTCTGAAATCATTTCTCAGGGTGCAATAGGCCATGATATACCAAAAATTAAATTCAAAAAAAACACCAACGGTTTCAATTGTTCTGGTGCTAACTCTTGCATCTACTGTCTGATACTCTATTGTTAATTGGGTTTTATCTGCAATACTGTCTAAAATAATAGGGATTACATTTTTAAGAGAATCTTCAGGTTGGGTATGAAAATTAAAAACATCAATTTGCTTTTCAATATTCTGAATTAAGTTTTTATCCGAATATTTCAATACTGAACGTACTTTCTCCATTGCTGTCTGGTAATGATCTCCTAAACTTTGGTGAGAAAATTTTTGCATCAGTTTTTCTGCCGTGATAAAACTCAGAACCTCATCCTTCGTAAACATTACCGGAGGAAGTTTATATCCTTCCATCAAAGAATAACCGTTTCCGGCTTCCCCTACGATCGGAATTCCTGCATTTTCCAGTGTTTTCACATCCCGATAAATCGTTCTGATACTGACATCAAACTTTTCAGCCAAATCCTGTGCTCTGACAACAGACTTAGACTGGAGCTGGGTAAGAATGGCGGTTACCCGGTCGAGTTTCTTTAGATAATGATCATTCATAATTGCTACAACAAAACTAAAATTCTTTTTTGATCTATCCCTTACAATATCATACCTTTTTTATTAAATTTATTTTCTGAAAACAAACTCTTCCTTATGCACCAAAATCACTTCATACAAGCTATTGAAAAGATATTAAAACCTGAACAAGCTGTAATGGAAGGTCTGGTCTCCAGTTCAGAGTCCAAATTGTACAGAAAGGGTGACTTTTTATTAAAAGCTGATGAAACCTGCCGCTATTTTTATTTTATTGAAAAGGGACTTGTAAAGTTATTTTTTGACAATGGTGATAAGGATTTCATCATGACCTTTTTTGCAGAACATTCATTCTTTGCAGAATTGAGTGGTTTTCTGACCGGACATCCGTCAAAATATATGATTGTTGCTCTGGAGCCTACCGAAGTTCTTCGAATTCCAAAAGAAACGATTGAGAAATTATGCAGGAAGTATCATTCCGCAGAAACACTTTTTAGTAAACTTTATTCAAAGGCTCCGGTGAATATGATGGGAAGGATAAGTGAAATGCTTGAAGACGATGGCAAGGAACGCTATCATAATTTTCTGAAACAAAGACCCGATCTTATCCAAAGGATCAGCCTGGGAGATCTTGCCGATTATATTGGAATTACCCAGGTATCATTAAGCAGAATAAGGGCACAAAAGCTGTAATGGAAGGATGCTGGAAGAAAGAAGTTATTGTAGCCAGAATAGAAGTTATTTACCTAATAGTCACTTCCAGCATCCCGCTCCCATCCTCCTGCTTCAAAAATCTTTCCTTTTAAAATTTATCATTTGTAAAAAAATCCGGAAAAATTCAGTTCTACATTTGTCTCATAATTAATCAAAAACAAATATTATGTCACAAAGAATCAATGCATTTGCGATGGGTAGTAAAGCTGTAAATGCACTTCACAACATGGGCTTTCAGGTACAGAATTCATCACTGGACAATTCATTTCTGGAATTGTTGTACTTCAGGGTGTCCCAAATGAACGGATGTGCTTTTTGCCTTGATATGCACTCTAAAGAATTAAGAGCAAAAGGAGAAACTGAACAGAGAATATTTCTGGTAAGCGCCTGGAGAGAATGTTCTTTTTATACTGATAAAGAAAAAGCGGGATTACTCTGGGCAGAGCGTCTTACTTCTCTGAACGGACAGGAAGTTTCAGATGAAATGTACTCTCAGGTAAGTCAATATTTCTCTGAAACGGAAATGGTAGATCTTACGATGGCTGTTATTGCAATCAATAGCTATAACAGGATTAATATCGCTTTTGGAGCAGATGTTGGAGCCTATCAGGTTCCTGAAAAGACTCACTAAAATTTTTATTACAGTACAAAATCTCAGTTATTCCTAACTGAGATTTTATTTTTAATTTTCTTTAAACGTATTGACCAATTTATCAAGATTTAAACTTCTTGCAGAGGCATCAAAAATTTCACGGTAGACTCCCTCCCTGTTATAAAGTTCATCATGGGTTCCATTTTCCACGACTCTTCCCTTTTTCATTACATAAATTGTATCTGAATCTAAAATTTGTGACAATGAATGGGAAATAATAACGACGGTTCTCCCTTCTTTTATTGCATCAAGTGAGTTCTTGATCTGTTCTGTAGCAATGGCATCCAGACTTGCTGTAGGTTCATCTAAAAAGATAATCGGTGGATTTTTCAGAAATAACCGTGCAATCGCAATTCTCTGCTGCTGTCCTCCTGAAAGCTGGGTAGCGTCATGCTGATATTGATTGGGTAAATCCAAAATCTGCTCGTGCAAATATGCTTTCTTGGCTGCTTCTTCAATTTCGTCAAAGCTGGCATTCATATTTCCGTAACGGATATTATCTTCAATACTTCCCTGGAAAATATGATTTCTTTGAAGTACTAGCCCCAGATCACTTCTCAGAAAAGTATTATTGAAATCATTTAAATTGACTCCATCCAATATGATTTCACCTGAATCAGGGAGATAAAACTTACATAAAAGATTAATGATCGTTGACTTTCCTGCACCGCTTAAGCCTACTAAAGCGGTAGTTTTTCCGTTTTCAATCTTCATCGAAACATTGTGAAGTGCTTTGGTACCGTTAGGATAAGTAAAGTCTACATTTTTTAATTCAAAAGTTCCTTTAATTTCTTTTTCTGTAAAATCTCCGTTAGGTTCAGTTTCACTGTCAGCATTTAAAATATCAAAATATCCTTCTGCATAAATCATTGCATCGTTCATATCATCATAAATCCTATGTAATTGGCGAATAGGTGCAGAAACATTATTGAAAAGCATAATATGAAGCATAATAGCTCCAATTGTCATTTGCTGATCAAGAACGAGATAGACCGTCAGAAGAATGATTAAAACTACTCCAAATTGTTCGATAAAAGTTTTTAATCCATCATAAATAAAATTGGTTCGTCTTGTTATCATCTGGCTTTCCATCAGTTCCATCTGAAGATCATATTGTTTTTTTCCCTCAAATTTTTCACGAACAAAACTTTTAATCACCATAATAGAGTTGATCAGATTCAGCAATCCGGATGTCTTTCTTTCCCTTTGATTTCTGAGTTGGCGACGAACTCCGCCCAGCTTTTTTGCTTGCAAGGAACTGATGTAGAAATAAATCGGAACAATAATGGTAGAAACAATTCCCACATATACATTCTGCATATACATAATGACCAGCGCAATAATTGCATTGGAAAAAAGTGGCAGAATATCAATGAAAAAGTTCTGAACTAACTTTGTCAGGCTTTCTATTCCACGATCTATTCTGATCTGTAGTTTTCCGGATTCATGGTTTTCATCATTAAAATAGGCAACTCTATAGGTTAAAATTTTATCAATCGCTGACTGTGCCAGTATAGAACTGACATTAATTCTGATTTTTTCTCCATAAAATTTCTGTCCGAAGTTGATGAAAATATTCAACAGCTCTTTACCCAATAAAATAACAGAAATAATAATGAGGATATGAATTCCTTCCGACATCGGGTGTGGAAGATGTGTCAGTTTAGTGACCTCATCCACCGTATACTTTAATACCAATGGGTTGACCTGTGCTGCAAGAGCTCCCAGAAAAGTAAGAAACAAGGTTCCATAAATCATTAACCGGTAAGGTCTTATGAACGGGACAAGCTGTTTATAAATTCCGAACAAGGTAACTGTTCTGTTAAAAGGTTTTGCCATAGAAACTATTTAAACTGAAAAACGTACCGTTTTCAAGAGAAAAAGGTACGTTTTTATTATTATTTTTTGTTGATAATTTGCTTACATTTTATCCTTCATACATATAAGTAGTAAGATAATGCAGCTCCTGTCTGCTTGCTTCTTTAGAATCTGCTTCAGCCTGCTCTTTGGAATATTGAGAATTAATCTCTTTTTTCTGGAAAACAAACGAATTATTTGCATTCTTGTCTACTACATCATTAAAGATATGTTCAATTTCTGAATTTGCCAGTGAAGCAAAACTAATGTCTTCAAATCCGTACATCAGTCTAAGATCATCAAATTGCTTAAAGTTTTCATTTACAAAACCTTGAAACTGAACTTTAGAATCAAAATTTCCCGCCCAGATATTATAAGCATATTTTTTCTTTTTAGGCTTGTCTAAAATACTCTGGTACACGAAGTTCTCTCCAAGATACGCTTCTCTTACCTGCGGATCATTTGCAAGTTCTTCCGGAAGACCTTCTTTCAGGATCTTTCCTTCAAACATGATGTATGTTTTGTTCGTAATAGCCAAAGTCTGTTGTACGTTGTGATCAGTGATCAGAATTCCGATATTTTTATCGACAAGGCTTCTTACAATTTTCTGGATATCTTCAACAGCAATCGGGTCTACTCCAGCAAACGGTTCATCGAGAAGAATAAAATTTGGACTTGTAGCAAGACAACGGGCGATTTCCGTTCTACGTCTTTCTCCTCCTGAAAGAAGATCTCCCCTGTTTTTACGGACATGCTGTAAAGAAAATTCTTCAATCAGCTCGTCACATTTGATTTGTTGCTCACGCTTTGAAAGCTTTGTTAGTTGCAAAACTCCCATAATATTTTCTTCTACAGATAATTTTCTAAAAACGGAAGCTTCCTGAGCAAGATAACCAATACCTTTCTGAGCTCTGCGGTACATCGCATCCGTAGTGATTTCCTGTTTATCCAGAAAAATTTTTCCTGAAGTAGGCTTAACCAACCCTACGATCATATAAAACGATGTGGTTTTTCCTGCTCCGTTCGGACCCAGCAAACCAACAATTTCTCCTTGTTGAACCTGTACAGAAACGCCTTTTACAACTTTTTTAGGACCGTATTCTTTGATTAAGTTTTCTCCGCGTAAAATCATAGGGCAAATATAAAAATTTCTTAGTAAGATAATTCAGTTTAGCTTCTTTATAATTAGTTTTGCAAAAAAAAAAAATTACCATGAAACATATTTACGTTTTGATTTTATTTCTAAATTCTTTGTTCCTGATAGCACAAACTCAAATTGGATCTACATTATATGGAACAGCAAATGTGGAAATGTCCGGCGAATCTATCAGTATGTCAAATAACGGAAACCGTATCGCAGTTGGAACTCCCTTTAATAATGACCAGGGATCTCATAAAGGCAATATTAAAATATATGATTGGATCAATGGAAATTGGGCTTTGACAGGAAATATCTATGGGCCCAACAACTCTTATCTGTCAAATAATGTACATCTCTCTGAAAATGGGAATACCTTTATTGTTACAACATCCGATTTTGTATCAACTGCAAATACAAACATTTGTATTTATGAGCTTCAAAACGGAGTATGGACCATGACATGGAATCTTACATCAGCTGTAAATAGTAATGTAGGATATTCCGCATCCATATCTGGTGATGGGAATACTTTTGCCTATACAGATTATAATCTGGGAAGTGATCAAATGTCTCTCGGAAAAGTCTACATAGTCAGAAAAATTAATAATACGTGGACAGAAATTGGGGTTATTAATGAAAACAGTTTAAATATTGGATACGGAAACGGCTTTGGGCGTACCACCAAACTTTCACCTGATGGAAATAAGCTTTTTGTAAGTGCTCCAGGCAAAGGAACTTTACATAGTTTCCAATATGAAAACGGACAGTGGGTACAATATGGAGGAACAATTTTAGAAACCAACAATAGTGCCGGACATTTTGGAGAATCTTTTTCATTAAATTCCAATTCGGACCTCATCGCTATTGGAAATAATTTCTATAACCGAACAACAACAAATAACGGAGCCGTTACATTTTATTCTTTAATTAATGGATTATGGACAAAAGTAGGACAGATTACAGGAGCTCCAGATGCAATGATTGGAAAGCATGTAAGTATCTCCGACAATAATCTGGTAGCGATTTCAAGTATAAAAAACAATTTGAATCAGAGTATTTCCGGTAGTTTATTGGTATATAAAATTGATCTGGCAAATCAGATTTATACTCAGCTTGGCAATACTGTAAATGCAGGATATAATGATTTTATGATTGTAAACGAAATTTCTAAAACATCTAATAAAGTAATGACTTCTGCACATAGTGCGGATAGCCCCAATAATACCAGAGCAGGCTATGTAAAAGTCTTTGGTTATGATTCATTTTTAAATACAACAGAAATCGATAATAAAAAAAATCTAAATATTTATCCTAGTCCTACAAAAGGAAAAATTTATTTTGATGGTCTGGAAAACAAGATTAATTCTGTTAAAGTTTTCAATACCAGCCAACAGTTGATAATGGAAAAAGCAGTTCAATCAAATGACAAAAATATTGATATTCCCCACATAGCAGGTATATATTTTGTAGTTTTTTATTTAAAAGACTCAACGACCTTAACTAAAAAAATAATTATCGAATAATCTACATCTATATTTAGTAAGATTTTGATACTATGAAAAGGCTGTTCTTATTTGAACAGCTTTTTATCTTTTTCAGAGTATTTTTTAAGTAAGGAATAACCACTACTACCAGTTAGTAACCTTTGTAACTTTTAATCATTTTAATCTACTTATTGTGTATCACGATCATTTAAAACATTAAGAAATGGAAAATTACGGTTATACCAAAACAGAAAACAACATCAATCAACAAAGCAACGTTCCTTATCGTTCAGAAAAAAAGCTTCCCGCTGCCTTATTAGGAATTCTTGTGGGTTGGCTGGCTTTAAATAAATTTTATCTCGGGTATACAAAAGAGGGTGTCATTCAGTTAGTTCTCAATATTGTTACTTTGGGTGCCGCTTCTGTTATTCCTTTTATTGAAGGAATTTTGTACCTGTTTATGAGTGATAAACAGTTTGATGATACGTATGTGTACGGAAGAAAAGGATGGCTTTAATATACTTCCAAACCATGTGATATATTTTCATTAAATTAGATCAACTAATTAATAAAATATTCACCATGAAAAAATTAACAAAAAGAGATTTAAAAGGAATCAAAGGAGGCTATTATTATACCTATCCTGATAAAAACGGAAACTGCTTTCCGGGATGGTACCTTTGTCCAACAAAAATTTGTCTTCTAGATCATCCCGAAAATCCTATACGCCCTGAGGATCCTTTCTGCCAGGGATAAATAAGAAATTACATCCGTAAATACTATAAAAGGCTGTCCCGATGAGACAGCCTTTGCTTTTTATATTGAATTATTTCTTTATTTATTCAATAGTATAGCAGCTTCTTTGGCAAAGTAAGTAAAGATCATGTCTGCCCCTGCTCTCTTAAAGCAGGTAAGGTTTTCAATAATTGTTTTATCATTATCCAGCCATCCATTTTGAGCCGCAGCCTTTACCATCGCGTATTCTCCGCTTACGTTGTAAACTGCTATAGGAAGGTCAATCGCCTCGCGAACTTTAGAAACGATATCCAGATAAGGAAGTCCCGGTTTAATCATAATCACATCTGCTCCTTCGTCAACATCTTTAAAAACTTCGTTTAACGCTTCACGGGTGTTGTGGAAATCCATCTGATAGGTTTTCTTATCCTTAGGAATTTCAATATCATCTTTTGGTGCACTATCCAGAGCACTTCTGAAAGGTCCGTAGAATGAACTTGCATATTTTGCAGCATAACTTACAATACCGACATCTGTAAATCCGCTTTCTTCTAACGCTTCTCTGATCACAAGTACTCTTCCATCCATCATGTCACTGGGTGCCACTAAGTCAGCTCCGGCTTCTGCATGGGATACTGACATTCTGGCCAGTGCATCATTGGTAGCGTCATTTAGAATTTTTCCGTTTTCAATAATTCCATCATGTCCGTAGATTGAATAAGGATCTAAGGCAACATCCGGCATCACAACCATTCCCGGAACAGCATCTTTAATTGCTTTAATGGTATTCTGCATCAATCCGTCTTTGTTCCAAGCCTCTTTTCCAGTATTGTCTTTCAGATGCTCAGATACTTTCATGTACAAATTGACAGCTTTTACGCCTAAAGAAAATAATTCCTTACATTCCTTCACTGTTAAATCTATGCTTCGCCTGAAAATCCCTGGCATTGACGGGATCGCTTCCTGCATGTTTTCGCCCTCCATTACGAAGATTGGCATTACAAAATCATCAGTTGTAAGAATAGTTTCTCTTACCAAACTTCTGATAGATTCATTAACTCTAAGTCTTCTATTTCTTGAATGTATCATTTTGGAATACTTTTTGAATAAGTTTCTACAAATTTACTACAAGTTCTATAAAAAACTATTGTACGAGATTGTAGAATTTTTTATATTTGTTATATATATTCGAGAAATTATAAATTTGATGAAAAAACTTTTACTTTTAATTTTATTTATAGGCACTTTTGTTGGGTTTTCCAACAATTTGCAAGCTCAGCTAAAAGAGCCGGGATCCATCACTCAAAAAGCTGATGATGGGGTATTGCTTGCCTATCCAAATCCTGCAAAGGATTTCCTTATCATTAAGGCAAAGGATTCTAATTTAAGAATCAAAAGCGTGACTTTCTATTCAATTTTGGGTATGCAGGTTGCTAGTTATACTGTCAATATGAACTCCGGAGAGATTAATATTGAAAAATTAAAACCCGGTAAGTATTTGATACGATATATTTTAAGCGACAATACGCAAAAAGTTACTCAAATCGTGAAACAATAAATTAAAATCCTGATAATCATCAGGATTTTTTCTTTTGCATTAATTCTCTTCAATAATTCCGTAACTTTCAGGACTTTTTTATACTAATTGTAAAAGAACATTTTAATGTTAAAAGCTGAACATATTAAAAAGACCTATAATGCCGGAAAAAAGGTCGCTCTGGATGACTTCAGCATCCATGTTCCAAAAGGCAGTATTTATGGCCTTTTAGGGCCCAACGGAGCCGGAAAAACTTCTTTTATCCGTATCATTAACCAAATTACTCAGGCAGACTCAGGCGATATTTTCATTAATGGAGAAAAACTGAATCCCACCCATATCAGAGATATAGGATATATGCCAGAAGAAAGAGGTTTATATAAAAATATGACTGTAGGAGATCAGATCCTTTATTTTGCAGAACTTAAAGGCATGCACAAAAATGATGCTTTGAATGAAGCCAAAAAATGGTTTGAAAAACTTAATATTGATCAGTGGTGGAAAAAGAAACTATCTGAATTATCCAAGGGAATGGCGCAAAAGATTCAATTTGTTGTCACCGTTCTCCACAGACCTCACCTTTTGATTTTGGATGAACCATTTTCCGGTTTCGATCCTGTCAATGCCAATTTAATCAAAGACCAGATTATTGATCTTAAAAACAATGGCACCACCATTATTCTTTCTACCCACCGAATGGAAAGTGTGGAAGAAATGTGTGATTATGTTGCTTTGATCGATAATTCGAAAAAAATTATTGACGGAAGGGTATTTGATGTAAGAGAAAAGTTCAAAAAAAATATTTTTGGAATTACACTTTCGGAAGTTAATCATGATCAGTTTGAAGATTTCAAGGCTCAATATGAAGTATTCAATTTTTCAAATGAAAATAATCTGATCTCTTTTGATCTGAAAAATGAAACTGACCAGAATCATATTCTAATGGATCTTGTACGCGTGGGTAAGGTGAGATCATTCGACGAGAGAATTCCCAGTATGAATGAAGTGTTTATTAATGCAGTCAGTAATCATTCTTAATTTTTATGAATAATATTTTTTTAATTACAAAGAGAGAATTTCTTACTCAGGTTAAGAAAAAATCTTTCATCATATTGACACTTCTGGCTCCTGTTTTGATTGTTGCCTTTGGCGCAGTAATCGGGCTTATGTTTAAAGCGAATGAGTCTCATAGTATTATAGAAGTTGTAGACAAAAGCGGAATGTTTACCCATCAGTTTAAGTCTAATGATAAAGTTGATTATGCGTTTGTTTCCGCAGCGGACGAAAAATCTAAGATCAATAATCTTAAAAGTAATGAATCTATCGCCGGTATTCTTATTCTACCTGAATTGAAAAATCAGAATTTTGATGAGCTGGAAACCGGAGCAAGATTAGTAGTCAATAGTAAAATAGGATTGGATACTAAGCAGAAGATCGTTTCTGATATCAGTAATGTGATTAAAAAAGAAAAAATCAAGCATTTAGGTATCCAGGAATCTCAATTGATAGATCTTGACAAAAGTTTCAGTCTAAAAACAATTAATGTCTCTGATAACAACAAAGAAGATTCTGATCTTGCTTTTGGGGTAAAAACAGGGCTTAGTATGATTTTGATGTATGTAACATTTATGTTTATCATCATTTATGGGGTTCGTGTCATGCGAAGTGTTCTGGAAGAAAAGAACAACCGCGTGGTAGAAATCATTATTTCTTCCGTTAAGCCTTTTGAACTTATGATGGGGAAAATACTTGGGGTAACATTGGTTGCTCTCACCCAGTTTGTCATCTGGATTACGATGTCAGTGATCGGAGCTTTAGTTTTAAATACCGGGTTTTCTCCCGTGCCGAAAAATATTCCGGGAGGAAATGAGCAAATAGCAAATAAGCTGGATGTTTCCGCTCTTGCTACTCAGATTTCTCATAGCTTATTGGAAATGAATTTTCCGCTTATTATTTTCGTTTTCATTGTTTTCTTTCTTTTAGGATATATCTTCTACAGTTCTATTTATGCAGCCATAGGATCTGCAGTAGATAATGAAACCGAAACTCAGCAATTCACTCTATTTGCTGTTTTACCCCTTATGCTAGGTATGTATGGCAGTTTCTCATTAATGAACAATCCTGATGGGCCGCTGGGCTTTTGGTTATCCATTATTCCATTTACGTCACCGGTTGCTATGATTGCAAGAATTCCGTTTGGAGTACCGGCTTGGCAGATCGCTTTATCTATTGTCTTATTACTGGGAACAACCATCTTCATGATATTCCTTGCCGGAAAAATCTATCGTGTAGGTATTTTAATGTATGGGAATAAGGCCACTTTAAAAGAACTTTGGAAGTGGATTAAAGGATAGGAGCAAAGAAAGCTGATAAGGCTAAAAAATAAAGGGCAAATTTGCAAATAAGCCAGTTTGCCCTTTTATTTGACTTTACTCAATCTATGGAAAATACAAATCCCGGAAATTTCTTTCCGGGATTTATTATTATTCTGAATAAAGTAATTTATTTGAATATATAGCTTAAGGTAAGTGCTATTACCTGTTCTGATTTTTTCTTATCAGTACCTTTAGTTTCTTTTGCAAGACCCGGGTAGGTATCTCCAAGACCTAAATCATACTTAAGAGCTACTTCCAGTTGTCTTTTATAACTATATCCGACTCCCAGACCAATTCCCCAGTTAAAGCTTTTTGCTTTTCCGTTTACTCCTGCCGGTTGGTTAGGATCAGTAACGTCCGGATCATAATAAGGTCTGCTTACGGGAGCATTCTTTACGTTCTGACTTACCAAAAAATTAAATCTAGGTCCAAGCAATCCAAAGAATTCTGATTCAGCTTCTGAAAAGTATCCTTTGAAATAAAGTGGTACACTCAGATAGTTATTTGCATATACAGCATCGTAACCATCTCTTCCTTTAGCATCTTTATCTTTACCCGTTTCTCCTGCACCATAATACAAAACTTCGGGCTGAATAAAGAACTGGTTTGCCTTTCCTACGGGAATTAAAGCCAAAGCACCACCTTGAAAAGTGTATCTTGGGCCTGAAGGATTATGGGCATTGGCTACTCTAGAGTAGTTTAAACCTGCAGCAATACCAAATCTTGTACTTTTCCATTGCACTTGCGCAAATGAGAAAGCAGAAAGGGCCAAAGCTGAGGCTAATAAAAGTTTTTTCATATGTTTTGGTTTTATATTATCCTAGGATTTTTGCTACAGTAGCACCGATATCAGCAGGAGAGTCAACAACGTTGATACCGTTTTCTCTCATGATTTCCATTTTTGCCTGAGCTGTATCTTCTGCACCACCAACGATAGCACCAGCGTGTCCCATTGTTCTTCCTTTTGGAGCTGTTTGTCCGGCGATAAAACCTACAACCGGCTTAGTAGATCCGCTTGCTTTATACCATCTGGCTGCTTCAGCTTCCAATCCTCCACCGATCTCACCGATCATTACAACCGCCTCAGTATCAGGATCATTAATGAACAATTCTAAAGCTTCTCTTGTTGTAGTTCCAATGATTGGGTCACCACCGATACCGATTGCTGTAGAAATACCGTAACCGGCTCTTACTACCTGGTCAGCTGCTTCATAAGTAAGGGTACCTGATTTTGAAACGATTCCAACTTTTCCTTTTTTGAAAACGAATCCAGGCATAATACCAATTTTAGCTTCTTCAGAAGTAATGATTCCAGGGCAGTTTGGTCCGATTAATCTGCAGTCTCTGTCAGCGATATAAGATTTTACTTTTACCATATCAGCTACAGGAATACCTTCAGTAATACATACAATTACTTTGATCCCTGCTTCAGCAGCTTCCATGATAGCATCTGCTGCGAATGCCGGTGGTACGAAGATAATACTTACGTTTGCTCCTGCTTTTTCAACAGCATCAGCTACCGTATTAAATACCGGTTTTCCTAAGTGCTCGCTACCTCCTTTTCCTGGTGTAACACCTCCCACTACGTTTGTTCCGTATTCAATCATCTGACCTGCATGGAAAGTACCTTCGTTTCCAGTAAATCCTTGTACAATTACTTTAGAATCTTTGTTTACTAAAATTGACATTTTATTGTTGTTTTAATTTATTTATTATTTTATTAATGCTCACAAATTTACTCAAATTTCTTTGATTTCGGATAAAACCTACACAATAGTTTATTTGAGATTTCTCAGTTTTACTTCTTTTTTCAGGTAACCTTTAAAATCCTCAGCAATAATTCCAAAATAGGTTCCTTTTTCAAGATCTCTGTTTACTCCTACTTTAGCCAAAAGAACTGTTCCGCTGGCAATTCTAAGGCCGGAAGCAATACCTGCCTGCCCCCAAATAGTAACCTCATCTTCAATAATACAACATCCTGCAATTCCTACTTGTGAAGCAATGAGACATTTCTTTCCTATTACGGTGTCATGTCCTACCTGAATTTGATTATCCAGTACAGAACCTTCTCCAATAATCGTAGAATCTGTAACTCCTCTATCAATGGTACAATTATTCCCTATTTCAACATTATTTTCAATGATGACATTTCCTACCGAAATCAAGCGGTCAAAATTTCCGTCTAATTTTCTGTAATAAAAAGCATCCCCCCCCAATACAGTGCCGGATTGAATGATAACGTTATCTCCTATTTCTGTTCTGTCCCCAATCACAACATTAGGAAAGATAAGACAGTTTTTTCCAATTTTCACATTGTTTCCAATCACAGCAGAAGAGTGAACTTTGGTCCCGTCACCTATTTCGACATCATGAAGTTCTTCTGTGAAATTATAAATTCTCGTAAAATGAGTATTGATCTTATTAAAATCCCTGAATGGATCATCAGAAACAAGAAGTGCCTTTCCTTCAGGGCATTCTACTTCTTTATCAATTAAAATAATGGTAGCTGCTGAGTTTAAAGCTTTGTCGTAATATTTAGGATGATTGACAAAAACAATTTCTCCGGGTTTTACCATATGAATTTCGTTGGAACCCAATACTTCAAAGTCTTCAGGGCCAACAAATTTTGAGCCTATTAAATCAGCTATCGTTTTAAGCTTTTGTGGAGAATGGAATCTCATAACAATAGATTTTCTTATAAAACAAAATTCGGACTGCTAGTGCAAACCGAATTTATGTGAATTTTATTTATTCTTTTACTCTTTCCAGGTAGCTACCGTCTTCAGTGCTTACTTTAATTCTGTCACCTGGCTCGATGAACAAAGGAACCATTACTCTTGCTCCTGTTTCTACAATCGCATTTTTAAGAGCGTTTGTTGCTGTGTTTCCTTTTACTCCCGGATCAGCTTCAATTACATCAAGGTAAACAGATTGTGGAAGTTCTGCAGAAAGTGGAGTTTCATCAACTTCTTTCAGAATGATTGTTACTTCTTCGCCAGCTTTCATAAATTGAGAATTTTCAATCATTTCTTTGTTTAAGTATAATTGAGAAAAGTCATCATTATTCATGAAGTGGAACCCGTTCTCATCATCATAAAGATACTGGAACTTTCTTGTGATTACTTTTACTTCTTCGATTTTGTGTCCTGCAGAGAAAGTATTATCAATTACTTTACCGTTGGTTACAGATTTTAACTTTGTTCTTACGAAAGCTGGTCCTTTCCCTGGTTTTACGTGAAGGAACTCGATTACTTTATAAATATCATTGCTGTACTCAATGCAAAGCCCTTTTCTGATATCGTTACTTGTTGCCATTAATTTATATTATTCTTTTTTTATTTAGTTTACGTGGCTGTCCGGTAAATAGGCAAATTACAAATTTACTTTTTAGCGTTGTTTGTTAATTGCTTTCTTTGGTGGTTCCGTATCCTTTTACAATACCTCTTGGAGAGTTTTGGATAAATTGCAGAATTTCATCTCTTTCAGCGGTAGGAAGCATTTCCTTTTCAATATGGGCCATTGCCTGAGAAACGTTCATTTTCATTTGGAAAATTGTTCTGTAGATTTTTTGAATTTCAAAAATCTTTTCATTAGTAAACCCTCTCCTTCTTAACCCAACAGAATTAATCCCTGCGTAAGACATCGGCTCTCTTGCTACTTTCACATAAGGTGGAATATCTTTTCTTACCAGAGTACCTCCGGAAATCATTACATGTTTTCCTATTTTACCAAATTGGTGAACAGCTGATAAACCTCCCATTACAGTGTAGTCTCCAATCTCAACATGTCCGGCAATACCACAACCGTTTACAATGATAACATGATCTCCAATTACGCAGTCATGTGCAATATGTGAAGTTGCCATAATAAGACAGTTTGCGCCTATTTTGGTATGCCCTAAGGCTTTTGTACCTCGGTTTACTGTAACACATTCTCTGATTGTTGTATCATCACCGATAATTACCTGGGTATCTTCACCATCAAATTTCAGATCCTGAGGAATTGCGGAGATTACGGTCCCGGGGAAAATCCTACAGTTTTTTCCTATTCTTGCTCCATCCATGATGGTAACATTTGGACCTATCCAGGTTCCTTCTCCAATTTCTACGTCCCCTGCAATTGTAGTAAAAGGTTCTACAATTACATTTTTGCTGATTTTCGCACGTTTATCTACGGCTGCTAATTGATGAATCATTTAATCAACTTTATTTTTTGCAACTTGAGCCATAAGCTCTGCTTCTACTGCCACTGTGTCTCCTACATATCCGTATCCTTGCATGTGAACGATACCTCTTCTGATAGGCTCAATCAATTCAATTTTGAAGATAAGGGTATCTCCGGGAATTACTTTTCTCTTGAATTTTACTTTATCAATTTTGATAAAATAGGTAGAATAATTTTCAGGATCAGGAACACTTGCCAAGACTAAAATTCCCCCTGTCTGAGCCAAAGCTTCAACCTGAAGAACTCCAGGCATTACAGGCTCTTTAGGGAAATGTCCAACGAAGAAAGGTTCGTTCATTGTCACATTTTTTAATCCTACAACATGCGAGTCTGAAAGTTCAAGTACTTTGTCGATCAATAGAAACGGTGGTCTGTGAGGCATAAGCTTCATGATACCGTTAATATCAAATACAGGTTCTTTAGTTAAATCAAAATCCGGAACGTTCTTCTTCTTTTGCAATTTCCACTGACGGTTCAGTTTCTTAGCAAATTGGGTATTTACGTAATGCCCGGGTTTGTTGGCAATAACCTTACCTTTTATTTTTACTCCGGCTAAAGCCAAATCACCAATTACATCAAGTAATTTATGTCTTGCGGCTTCGTTTGGATAGTTTAAGTTTAGATTATCAAGAATTCCGTTTGGTCTGATAGAAACATTATCTTTTCCAAAGGCTTTCTTTAGTTTTTCGGTTGTTTCCGGAGTAAGATCTTTATCTACATATACAATGGCATTGGAAATATCTCCTCCTTTAATTAATCCATGATCTAAAAGCATTTCCAATTCGTGCAGGAAGCTAAATGTTCTTGCAGAAGAGATTTCATCTTTAAATTCGGAAATATTTTTAAGAGTGGCATTTTGGGTTCCTAAAACTTTAGTACCAAAATCAACCATAGTGGTTACTTCGTAAGTATCTGAAGGGATAATAGTGATCTCTGAACCAGTAGCCGGGTCACTATAGGTAAGCACTTCTTTTACAACAAGATATTCTCTGGCCACATTTTGATCAACCACTCCAACACTTTCGATTGCCTCCACAAAGAATTTTGAGGATCCATCTAAAATCGGAGGTTCAGAAGCATCCATTTCTAACACAGCGTTATCAATATCACAACCTACCAAAGCTGCTAAAAGATGTTCACAAGTTGTAATCTTTACGCCCAGTTTTTCTAATGTTGTTCCTCTTTCTGTTGCTACAACATAATTTACATCCGCCTCAACCTGAGGGCTACCCTCAAGATCTGTTCTTACAAATACAAAACCTGTATTTTCTTTTGCAGGTTTAATGGTAAGTTTTACTTCTCTACCAGTATGAAGACCAATTCCAGAAAGAGTAACCTCTTCCTGAAGTGTTTTTTGCATATCACTCATTAGTATTATCTTTTGAGGTATTCTCAAGATTATTTATTCTGCTTACGATTTCAGGAAAGTTTCTAAAATGAACATAACTCCTCAGATAATCATTGTAGCTGATTGCTGGTGAGCCATACAATGTTTCTTTATCATTAACACTGGAATTCACTCCGCTCTGAGCCTGAATTTTCACCTGATTGCCGATCTTGATATGTCCAACAATTCCTACCTGACCTCCTATTTGATTCCAATCTCCAATAATCGTAGAGCCTGCAATTCCCGCTTGCGCTGCAATTACATTATTCTGCCCTATTTTTACGTTGTGAGCAATCTGGATCAGATTATCAATTTTTGTTCCTTTTCCTATGATAGTGGATCCTATTGTAGCTCTGTCGATACTACAGTTGGAGCCAATTTCAACATCATCTTCAATAATTACATTCCCCAGTTGTGGGATTTTCTTAAATCCTTCCGGTGTGGGCTGAAAACCAAACCCGTCACCACCAACTACAGTATTGGAATGAATGACGCAATTATCTCCGATAATGCAATAGTCATAAATTCTGGCACCACTGTCTATTTTACAGTTTTTACCAATTTTCACTCCTTTTCCGATATAAACATGAGGATAAATTTGGGAACCGTCTCCGATTTTGGCTTTTTCCGAAACATAGGTAAATGCTCCGATATAGGTTTTCTCTCCTATAACAGCCGTATCGTGAATAGAGGAACCATCCTCAATACCTTCTTTTCTCCCCCTCATTTCCTGATATAAATTCATCAGAATCTGAAATGAAAGATAAGCATCTTTTACAACGATTAAAGTAGAACTATAATTATTTTTAGCTAAAAGCTTTTCCGAAACGATAATTACGGAGCATTTTGAGGTATCTAAATAATGAGAAAATCTATCTTGTGCTATAAAAGAAAGATGCCCAGTTTCCCCATTTTCAATTGGTGAAACCCCAGTAATAAGTGCATTCTCGTCACCTATTATTTTTCCGTCAATAAAACTTGCAATTTGCGAAGCTGTAAATTCCATATTCTGCAAAGATAAGAAATTCTATAATTTGCAAACATTTTTTGGTTTGAGATCGTAAATTTTAATATTCTTTAAGAATCTAACCGGGAGATATCCCTCGGAAACATAAGGATATAACGTGTCGTTTTATTGATCATTAACCCTGATAAAAGCTGATCTTCTGACTCGTGAAGCTTCATTTTTTTACCATTTTTCTGCAATAAGTAGATGGGTTGTTTTTCTGTGTCGTAGGGTAAAAGCTTTCTTTTTATTTCGTGTACTAATTCTGCAGCATTGTCAATTTCAAAAAATTCATTTGTCTTTTTTATTTTTTCTTCAATACTTTGCTGAGGAAATGGATGGGAAGAAATAATCGTTTTTGGCAAATCCCTTTGAATCACACATTTACACCAATACGACAATACGAAATCATCGGAACTCTGCCATTCTTTCATAGCCTGAATCACATCATTATCATCAAGCTGTGTAAATCTTTTTACATCTTCATCGGTAGCAGTACTCTTACTGCGGTATAAAAAATATTTAAGATTTTCCGTTGCAGGAAGTTGTATTCCCTGAGAAATGAGATATTTTGCTCTTTCAAGAATTTTAACCAAAAGAAATTCCGCCAATGCTGATGTCTTGTGATAATAAACCTGCCAGTACATAAACATTCTGGCTGTAAGAAAGTTCTCAATAGAGTAAATCCCTTTTGCATCAATAACCAATTCTCCTTCTTCACACACATTCATCATGGAAATGATTCTTTGGGTATTAATATTGCCTTCGGAAACACCGGTAAAAAAACTATCTCTTTTGAGATAGTCTAATCGATCTACATCTAGTTGAGAAGAAATAAGCTGATTAAAAAACTTTCTATGGTATTTGCCCTGAAACATCTCGATAGCCATCGTCAGCTGACCATCAAATTCCCCATTTAGCTTATTCATCAATAATAACGAGAGATTTTCATGATGCCAGTCGTCCATCAGCATGCTTTCAAGAGCGTGAGAAAAAGGGCCATGACCAATATCATGCATTAAAATCGCCAACATTGCTCCTTTTTCCTCTTCTTCCGATATCTTAACTCCTTTTTGTTTTAACGTTTCTAATGCTGTAAACATCAAATGCATGGCACCTAAGGCGTGATGAAATCTCGTATGAGTAGCTCCCGGAAAAATAAGATTCAGAAGTCCCGTCTGCCCGATTCTTCTCAGCCTTTGAAAGTAAGGATGTTCAATAATATCAAATAAAATTTCGTGAGGAATTTTGATAAATCCGTGAACAGGATCGTTGATGATTTTTAGCTTGTTCTGCATTGAAACGTCAAGTATTAGTAAACAAAGTTAGGAATTTTAAATTTGAAGGATGATTAAATTAGTATTAAAAACGGAAGCTTGAAGCGGAAGGCTGGAAATTATCCTGCGCCATGAGAAATAAAAGTCTATACATTTTGAGAATAACTAATTCTATATTGACTGTTTTGTGATCATGCACCTTCAGTAGCTTTCAGCTTCCCCACCTTTCCAATTATTCATCAAAAACCTTTGTAGTTCTTACATTAATCATTTATCTTTGAGAAAAACCCAATTCTTTTTGATGAGAAAATATTCTCTTTTCATTTTATTATTTTTTAGTTTGCATTTTTCCGCACAAATTCTGTCAGAAACTCAGAAACTTGAATCACTTTGCAGGATTTGGGGATTTCTTAAGTATTATCACCCTAAGGTAGCCAATGGAAAGCTGGATTGGGATGAACAGCTTTTCCAAAAAATCAACGAGCTTGATCGTATTAATAGTAAAAAAGAATTAAACAATTTATATGCTACCTGGATCGAAAGCCTTGGCAATGTAGAACCCTGTATTAAATGTTCAAAAAAAACCGATAAAGTTTATTTTCTCAAAAATTTTGACCTAAGCTGGATCGATAATGAAGACCTATTCAACAAAAATGTAGCAAGAAAACTTCACTATATTGAAAATAACAGACATATGGGAAGCTCTTATTATCTGGGAAAAGGGGGAAGAAAAATATATTTCAAAAATGAAAATTCGTATGGATCACATTTTACATCCAAAAAAATCAATTTACTGGAGCTGTTCAGGTATTGGAACTATGTAGAATATTTTTTTCCTTATAAATATGAGACCGATCAGAATTGGAATAATGTTTTAACAGAAATGATTCCTAAATTTCTTATTGTTGGTGATGATACAAATTATCACCTTACATTAGCTGAACTGGTGGCAAAAACAGATGATTCCCATGCTTATCTTTTTTCAAAAGAGATCAGCTCCGGTCAATATGGAAACAAAAAAATTCCTGTAGAATATTTGTATGCAGAAGGAAAGCTGATCGTTACAAAAATTCATTCTAATAAGTTTAGAGAACAGTGTGCCTTGCAGGTGGGAGATGTAATCTATGATATCAATGGTAAAACTATTCCACAAATAGTCAACAGCATGGGAAAATATATTCCGGCATCCAATTCGTGGGGAAAAATTGAAAAGGTCAAAAGGTTTTTCCTTTCTGATAATCGGGATTCAATTTCTATGAAAATTGAAAGAGATGGTCGAAATATAGCTATTACCTCAAAGACCTACTTTGCAACAGATATTATCCGTGAACAAAATACAGCTTCTGAAAAATGGAAGTTTATAGAAAAAGGAATCGGCTACGTCAATATGGGCATCATCAAAAAGGGAGATCTTGATGACATGTACAAAAATTTACAATCTACCAAAGCCATTATTTTTGACCTCAGAAATTACCCCAACCAAACAATAGAACCCTTAAGCCGGCTTTTACTTCCGGAAATTACAACCTATTATATGTTTACTTTTCCCGAAACAGACTATCCCGGCATGTTCTACAGCAGAAAGAATGTTATTGGTCGCAGAAATAAAGAATACTATAAAGGAGAGGTTATCGTTCTAGTAAATGAAAGTACTCAAAGCCAGGCCGAGACAACAACAATGATGCTAAAGCAACATCCAAAAGCTAAGGTCATCGGAAGTAATACGTCGGGAGCAAACGGAGATGTTATTACCTTTAAGCTTGCTGATCTTGACACCCGCTTTACAGGGCTTGGCGCCTATTATCCGGACGGAAGAGAAACCCAAAGGATCGGGATTATCCCGGATATTGTGATAAAGCCTACCCTGCAAGGAATTAGAATAGGTAAAGATGAAGCCTTGGAAAGAGCTTTGTTTTATATAAAAACCAACAATTGAAGCGAACAAAAAATGAAATATTAAAAAGGATTTTCATTTAACTAATATTTAACTTTTAAACTTTCGATTTTGTGAGATTTTAAAAGGATTTGGTCAACATTTTGATAGAATAACCATGTAAAAAATAAATTATGTCAGAAAAGATATTATGGATCGATGATGAAATAGATTTACTTAAACCTCATATCGTATTTTTAGAAAAAAAGGGTTACCAGGTGACCCCTGTTAATAATGTGAATGAGGCATTGGAACTTATGGATTCAGAGAAATTTGCATTAACATTAATTGATGAAAATATGCCTGGGATATCCGGGCTCGAAGCCATTCCTATGATCAAGGAAAAAGATAATTCCTTAAAAATAGTTATGGTTACCAAAAGCGAAGAAGAGCATATTATGGAAGAAGCCATAGGTTCTCAGATCGCTGATTATATTTTAAAACCTGTAAATCCTAATCAGATCTTACTTTCGTTGAAGAAAAATCTTCAGGAGGACAATCTTGTGGAACAGAAAACCATTTTACAATACCAGCAAGAGTTCAGAAACTTGTCAATGGAACTTTCCTATTTGAGAACATATCAGGAATGGGCTGAGTACTATAAAAAAATTCTAAGCTGGGAGATTAAATTTGACAAAGTAGCAGATAATGAATTTGCAGACCTTTTGCAGTCTCAAAAGGAAGAAGCTAATATTCAGTTTGCCAAGTTTATTGAAAAGAATTATGCAGACTGGCTTATTGATTCCGACAAACCTCTTATGAGTCACACCCTTTTTAAGGAAAAAGTAAAACCGGAAGTTGAAAAAGAAAAAGTTCTTTTATTAATGGTTGATAATCTTCGCTATGATCAGTGGAAAGTTATCGAGCCGTTGTTTACAAAATATTATAATAAAATATCAGAAGATTATTATTATAGTATTCTTCCTACAGCGACACAATATGCAAGAAACTCTTTCTTTGCAGGATTAATGCCTTCGGAAATAGAGAAACGCTTCCCGGACAAATGGTTTAATGATAATGAGGAAGGAAATAAAAATGAGTTTGAACGTGATTTCCTGGAGGATCAAATGAAAAGAATTGGTCTTGGATCTAAATCTATGAAATACCTTAAAGTATTGAATGCTGATTTTGAAAGAAAAATTTATGATGACTTCAATCAACATAAAAATAATGACCTTCTGGTTATTGTATACAACTTCATCGATATTCTTTCTCATGCTAAAACAGACAACCATATTGTAGATCAGTTGATTCGGGATGATAAAACATTCCGTTCTCTAACCTTCAACTGGTTTGAAAACTCTTCTTTACTGAAGATTATTAAAACAGCCGCAGAAAATGGATATAAACTTATTATCACCACAGATCACGGAACTGTATATGTGAAAAAACCAAGTAAAGTAGTTGGAGACAGAGAAACTTCTACCAACATCAGATATAAGACAGGTAAAAGTTTGACCTATGACGATAGCGATGTTTGGGCTATTACCAATCCGGAAAAGCTTTTCCTTCCTAAAGGAAATTTAAGTTCTAAGTACATTTTTGCTAAAAACAATATTTTCCTGGCTTATCCGAAAAATTATAATCATTTTGTCAATTACTATAAAGAAACATATCAACACGGAGGAATATCATTGGAGGAATGCATCATTCCTATCAGTGTACTTGAACCCAAGTAGTTTTTTCAGAGCTAATTTAATTTTAAGCATAAAAAGCGGAAAAAATCGAATGATTTTTTCCGCTTCCTTTTTTTAAGGCACTTATTTTGCATACAAAAGAAACACGCAAATAATATACATTTATGAAAAAACACATTTTTATTGCCGCTGCATCTGCCGCATTATTTTTAACTTCATGTAATAAAGAAAAAAAAGCAACAGACTCTACTACTTCTCCAGACAGTATTGCTACTAAATCATCTGATTCAGCAACTGTAGCAGGAACTCAGGATGAAATTGTAAAAAGTACCATGATAGATGCAAAAGGAAAAAAACTGGAGGCAAGTTTTAATAATAACAAGGAAACAGCAACTATAGTTTTCGATGGTGAAACGATTGAATTAAAAGCCCAGGTTACAGGGTCCGGAATTTGGTATAAGAATGACCATTATGAACTTCGAGGAAAAGGTTCTGAAAATGAACTTTCAAAAGATGGAAAAGTAATTTTCAAAGGCATCAAATAAAAAACAATTAAAATTCAATTTTTAGTTAAATCGGTTTTTCTTGGTGGAAAAACCGATTTTTTGTTGGTATCATTTTAAAAAATCAAAATCCTCTAGCAAATCCCACACTTATAGATTAACGAAATCATTCAAAGTTTTTTATAGTCTGAAAGAGTTTATATCTTCGTAAAAAATACAGTATGTTTATTATTTCACTTACCTATAAAACATCTCTTGAAAATGTAGAGCGCTATATTCCCGGGCATAATCTTTTTCTTCAAAAGTATTATGATTCCGGACAGTTTATTGCTTCTGGAAGAAAAGAACCCAGAACCGGAGGTATTATTATTGCTAACGCTCAATCCATGAATGAAGCTGAACAGATTATCAGTGAAGACCCTTTCTATATTCATCAGATAGCAGAATATGAGATTACTGAATTTATTCCAACAAAATACAACGAAAATTTTAAAATATTTATAGAAGACTAATGAGATTAATTACATACAATGTCAACGGAATCAGAGCCGCATTTACAAAAGATTTCCTAGGTTGGCTAAAGACTGCTGATCCGGATATCATCTGCATTCAGGAAAGTAAAGCGGGAAACGATCAGATAGATATAGAAAGTCTTGAAAAATTAGGATACCACAGTTACTGGCATTCGGCAGTAAGAAAAGGCTATAGTGGTGTTGGAATCGCCTCAAAAGTAAAACCTAATCATGTAGAGTATGGGTGTGGAATTGAGAGCTATGACAATGAGGGTAGAATCATCCGTGCTGATTTCGATGGATATTCTGCAATCTCGGTCTACGTACCTTCCGCATCCAATATAGAAAGGCTGGATTTTAAGATGCAATTTTGTCATGACTTTTTAGAGTATATCAAAAACCTTAAAAAAGAAATTCCCAACCTTATTATATCCGGTGATTTTAATATCTGCCACGAGGCTATTGATATTCACAATCCAGTTGGTTTAAAGAATGTTTCAGGATTTCTTCCCATGGAAAGAGAATGGATGACCAGCTTCATTAATGAATGTGAATTGATTGACAGTTTCAGATTCTTCAACAATGAACCTGATCATTACACATGGTGGAGCTACAGGCAAAATTCAAGAGAGAGAAACAAGGGATGGAGGTTAGATTATAACTTCACTTCTTACAGTTTAAAAGATAAACTCACAAGGGCTGTTATTTTAAAGGAAGCCGTACATTCTGACCATTGTCCTGCTTTATTGGAACTGGATGTATAATTAATGAGATATCACCCATACAAAAAGCCAGCTGAAATCAGCTGGCTTTTTTTTAATTTAAATCATAAAATTAATCGACAATTTCATATTCGACCGGAATTGTACCATGATTGATATCTCCGATCTCATCGAACGCTGCTTTAGACATATCTAAAGATCTTGATGAATGGAAAGGTCCTCTGTCATTAATCCTCACTATTACCTCTTTACCATTTCTAAGGTTTGTTACCTTAACGTTTGTTCCAAATGGAAGCGTTCTGTTCGCTGCAGTAAACTTTGAGTTATCAAAGATTTCTCCGCTAGCTGTTTTTCTACCGTTAAATTTATCGTGGTAGTACGATGCATAACTTGTTTTTTTCGCATCTAAGGCAATACTCGCAAAAGAATAGATACCCAGGGTTGAAATCATCATTATGATTACGAGAATGAATCTTTTCATCATCTTGAACTTTTATTGGTTTTGACGGAGCAAATGTATCAGGAAACTTTTTAACTCCCTATTCAAATTGTTAAAAACAGTTAACAAAACCTTAAAAATATCTTAATAAACCCTGCAATGCCCTATGAATAGGGATTTTAAGGTGTACTGTTAAAAAGTGTTAAAAAAACAACCAAAAAGTTAATAGAATTAACTACTTTGTGCATAATTAAAAAAAATAAATTTTTCAAACACCTGAATTACAATAAGTTAAATAATTTATGATTTTCAGATTTAAATCTATTAAATAAAACATATCTCTATACATTGGTAAAATCAATCTCTCTCTTACAATCAAATAAAAAGCCGATGAAAATAAAATCACCGGCTATTATATGTAATTAATTAATTAAAAATTAATTGTTCGTTTTAGTGTACTCTACAGTATAATTATAAGTTCCTGAAGGATAAACTACAGACATACTTGGCGAACCTGTTACAAAAGTACCATCAGCGGCATATGAATATACACTGTTTGAGTATACATTATTTGTTCCTGACTGATAAATTGTAATTCTATAAAGGCTTCCAGGAGCTGCTACTGCAATTTGATTTGAATATGCTGTAGGAGCTGTAGAAGATCCGTTAGTTGTAAAGGTTCCTCTTCTAGCATATACCTGATTTCCGTTTACAGAAGTATTAGTAATAGTTTCAGCAGGAAGAATATTTACTTTACCAGCATTAGCATTACCTCCTAGCGGTCTCCATACCCCTGGTTGTACAGCACTTGCTGTTGCACCTGTCGGGTTATAGTAATAATAGAATCCGGGTGATACATCAGTCGCAGTTGAAGATCTTTGTCCGGTAGTTAAAGTAGTACCTGTAGATTTATTATAAACAACCATCCCATCAAACCATGTAGGGAAAGTACTACCATCAGCTAAAGATGTATCAAACTGAAAATTAACCAAATCTACACTTGGAACAACAATTCCTTTTCCAACGTTAGGACCAGCACCAGCTTCTGTACTAAAAGCAGAACTAAGGTCTATCCCGACATTTGAATTGTTAATAGCTGCATTCTGAGAACCATTATTAAGGCTTACCTGAGCATTTACTAGAGAACCAAAAGCCACAATAGCTAAAAGTTTAAATATATTTTTCATCTTATTTTTAAGTTTAAAAGGGTTATTTCTGAGGGGATGACCAAGTAGTTCCTGTCCAAACGAATTCGATACCTCTGTTTTGGTTAACAATTAAGTTTCCTAAGATAGTAGGAGGTGTATCACCTGCACCATTTGTAAATGTCAAACCAGTTGGAGTTGTATTGTTATTTACTACTTTAACGACACGTCCAATATCTGCAGGAGTGTTTGTCAAAGAAGGAAGTGTAATAGCAACACCTGTAGTTGCTCTTGTAACAATAACGTTATCTGAAGCCTGAAGCGTGTACGTAGGGTTCGTTACTACAGTTGTATTTCCTCTGATACCTTCATATCTTGAAACACCACCTCCACCACCTACAGCAACCCAAACAGAGTTTGGAGCATCATAGTAATAGAATCCGGTAGCTGTTACATTCACTGTTTTTCCGGCAGCTGCACCATCTAATGTAGTTACAAATGTAAGTGCACCATTTTGCAATGCCACATAAGTAGCATCTTTAGCTGCCAACTGAGCTCTTGTTAAACGAGGGACTAATAGAGCATCAGGCCTGGTTGCGTCTGTAGGAAATCCTGCAACTTCTAATGTCGCGTTGGGTGTGGTCGTGTTAATCCCCACACGCCCTTGCTGAGCCTGGGAAAATGCCGAAAGGCAAACCAGCATAGTAGCTGTTAATAAAAATTTTTTCATAAGTTTTTAAAGATTTTAATTACATTATTTTTCATCAATATTTCCAAAAAAGGAAGATACATCTCAACTTGCGATTATTATCGTAAAGCTTAATAACCAAAAATTTTTTTTCAGTTTTCTACTTCATTTTAATAATAACTTATTGAAAGCATATGATTTAAAAAACATTGCTTATGCCGCAAATTTAAGACATAATTTTTTAATTTATATACTTTATGAAAGAAAATTAAATTTTCTTAACATTAATGAAGCCCAATCAACTGAAATTCAATGATATAAAAAAGTAAATGCTTACGGAATTTATGTTAAATTTCTTTAATATTTCTATTTATATTACCAGACAGCAATTATCTTTTCTTTTTGATTAATAACTCTTTAGCATTTTATACCAGTTCTCCGTATAGGTCAAATTCTTCAGCTGAAGTAATTTTAACTTCTGCAAACTCTCCTATCGAAATATAGGTATCCTCAGCTGATACCAAGACAGTATTATCTACATCCGGCGAATCATATTCTGTTCTTCCTATAAAGTAGTTTCCTTCTTTACGGTCAAAAACACATTTGAATATTTTGCCAATTTTCTCTTGATTTTTCTCCCATGAGATTTGTGACTGAACTTCCATGATCTCTTCTACTCTTGCCTCTTTCACTTCCTGTGGAATGTCATCTTCCAGAACGTAAGCCGTAGTATTTTCTTCGTGAGAATAGGTAAAACATCCTAATCTGTCAAATCTTTGTTCTTTAACCCAGTCTTTAAGTTCCTGAAATCTTTCTTCAGTCTCTCCCGGATATCCGACAATCAAAGTTGTTCTGATCGCCATATCAGGAACTTTTTCTCTGAATTTTCCTAAAAGAGCATCAGTTTTTTCGTGAGTTGTCCCTCTTTTCATGGATTTCAAAAGATCCGAATTGATATGCTGAAGAGGAATATCTATATAGTTACAGACTTTAGGTTCTTCACGGATAATATCCAGAACATCTTCAGGAAAACCGCTTGGGAAAGCATAATGAAGACGAATCCACTCTATGCCTTCCACTTTCACCAATTCCTTGAGCAAGTCTCCCAGAGCACGTTTTTTATAAATATCCAGTCCATAATAGGTAAGATCCTGGGCTATAAGAATCAATTCTTTTGTTCCTTTCTTAGCTAACTTCTGGGCTTCAGAAACCAGTTTCTCGATAGGGGTAGAAACATGACCTCCTCTCATTAAAGGAATAGCACAGAAAGAGCATGGTCTGTCACAACCTTCGGAGATTTTAAGATAGGCATAATGTTTAGGGGTTGTGGTCAACCTTTCTCCAACCAATTCATGTTTATAGTCTGCCCCCAGGTGTTTTAAAAGAACCGGAAGGTCTCTTGTTCCAAAATACTGGTCAACATCCGGGATTTCTCTTATCAAATCCGGTTTATATCTTTCCGAAAGACACCCTGTAACAAATACTTTCTCAACTTCACCTCTATTTTTTGCTTCTACATAATCAAGAATTGTATTGATTGATTCTTCTTTAGCATTATCAATAAATCCGCAGGTGTTAATCACTACAATGTCGCCACGATCTTCGTGAACTACTTCTTTGCCATTGGCTTTCAACTGACTCATTAATACTTCAGAATCATATACATTCTTGGAACATCCAAGAGTAACTACATTGATTTTCTTCTTCCCTACAGATTTTGTACGCATCTTTTTGATTTTGAGTCTGCAAAGATACAAAATATTGAAGAGTTAAGGTCAAAAAATAAAAAAACCACTTTTTTGAAGTGGTTTTCAGATATATATTTAAAAGTTTTTTTCTTTGAATCCCGGTGCATTCTGATCTTTTTCCGAAAGCACAGCATCTTTTTCATCAACCTTCCAATCAATCGCCAGATCCGGATCATTAAACTTTACACTTCCTTCTGATTCTTTATTATAAAAGTTATCACATTTGTAAGCAAATACAGCATTGGTACTTAATACAGAGAATCCGTGTCCAAAACCTCTTGGAATATAGAGCTGAAGTTTATTTTCTGCTGTCAGTTCAATGCCAAACCATTGTCCAAATGTAGGAGAATCTTCCCGAAGATCGACTGCAACATCCCATACACTTCCTTCAAGACATGATACCAGTTTTGCCTGAGCATAATCTCCTTTTTGAAGATGTAATCCTCTCAATACTCCGTAAGAAGATTTAGAGATATTGTCTTGTACGAAATGTCCGTTCATTCCGGTCAGTTCTTCAAATTTTTTCTCGTTGAATTTTTCAAAGAAATAGCCTCTATCATCTTCAAAAATGTTAGGTTCTATAATGTAGCAATCTTTTAAGGGAGTCTCTTTTATTTTCATTATTAAGTTTTATTCAATTTTATAATCCGTATTGCTTTTTTAAACTTAGTTTTAATCCTAAATAAAGAATTCCAAGAGGGGCAAAAATAATCAGGATAACAGCCCAAATTGAAAGTTCAGCATGTATTAAAAAGATATTTACAATTAATTGTAAAATAGCATACACACTACTAATAATTAAATGAGATACCTTTTTTTCGTTTGCAAAAAGTTGATATAGATGTCTTCTATGGGCTTCAAAAATATTTTCTTTTAATAAAAGTCTTTCCATAATCGTCAGCACCACTTCCATTCCATATACAGAAAGTAATAGTATATATTTATATTCACCGGTTCTCATAATAAGAAGAGTAATCAAACCGATGATCCAAAAGCCAATCCCCATACTTCCTACATCACCTGCAAAACATTTTGCTTTTTTTCTGAAATTAAAAAACAGAAAGACAATGGTAGCTAATATGGGGTAATATATAAAATTCTGATCTGTAAACAGAACAACGTCTTTATTGATGTACGCTAAAGAACCAAGAGTAACAAGACTATAGGTTCCCGTCATTCCATTGATTCCATCCATAAAGTTATAGGCGTTCAGGGTTCCAATGATGATGACAAAAAGGATTGGCCATGTCCAGAAAGGCATTAATTCAAAGGCTCCTGTAAAATACAAAAGAAGAATTACAGAAATTAAATGAATGGAAAGTCTTATTTTGTTTGATAACGTTTTTACATCATCAATAAAACTAATAGTGCATATTGCCAACAGCCCTAATCCGAAAGACCAATAATTTTGTATAGCTTCATTAAAATTGAATACACAAAAAATGATAAAAGCAATGGGAAAAATAATTCCTCCTCCTCTTAAAGTGATCTGGGTATGGGCACTCCTATGATTGGGTTTATCAATAATATTATATTTATCAGCAATCTTAAAGTATATCAACATTGATATAAAAAGTAAAATTGTTACGATTGAAAATTCCATAAATTATAGTTGAAATTTTTCCATTACGTTGGAAGGATTAAAATTTAATTCTCTTTTAATTTTCTCGTTGGAAAACGTTAGAGAATCTGTAATTTTTCTTAATCTTAAAGAATTAATAGGGGCTTTATTTCCTAACAAATCACCCATTTTTGCCATTGATTTTGCCACAAAATAAGGAATACTGGCCGGTGATTTTTTATTTAATTTTTCTGAGATTTTATCTGAGATTTCTTTAAAGGTGGGATTATTATTATCACAAACATTATAAATTCCGCCATTTCGTCCTATTATATTAACTATAATTTCCGCAAAATCCTCTACCCAAAATATGCTTTTTCTCGCTGTTCCTCCGGCGATATTAAAATACTTACCAGATTTCACTGCATTGATCATATCTCCCAAATTGCCTGGAGGATTTGGCCCTGCGATTAACGAAGGTCTAAGAATAAATAATTTTACATTATTTTTTTGACACCAACTAGTAAGAAACTCTTCGGCCATCATCTTACTTTTGGCATAAGGTGTATATCCTTCTAAAGGTGCATTCTCATTTATATTTTCACCAAAATCTTTTCCGTAAACAGCTACTGTGCTGATGAAAATAAAATACTCGGGTACATTTTTCTCCAAAGCATTGCAAAGATTTTTTGTTCCGTCAAAATTTACCTTATAAAAGAGATTCTCTTCTTCCAGGTTTTGAGGGATAGAATGTGCCTTACCAGCCGCATGAAAAACAATATCAAATCTTTCTTCAAATGAAACTATGGCATTGGTTATATTCAATACATAATCTGCATGGGTTGTTCCAAAAGTTTTCACCTCAAAGTTCTTTTTGCGAAGCAGGGGAATTACATTTTTCCCTAAAAAACCGTTAGCTCCTGTAAATAGCACTTTCATTTAAATAATACTATAAAATTTGTTCAATATAATTTCTTCTGAAAATTTTGTTTCTGCAGCAAGTCTTGCTTTTTCTTTCTTCAAGTTTAAATCTGTGATGGAATTTTCATCAAAAGAATCAAAAAATTCCAAGAGCTTCTTTTCTTCAAAATGCTGAAATGAGTATCCGATATTTTCTTCTTTTACAAGTAAATCAATTTCGCTGTTTTTTTCACCAATATATAAAATAGGTTTTCCCGCAGCTAATATATTATAGGTTTTTGAAGGAACCCCTAATCCAAACATTTTTGGTGCTAAACTTACAAATGATACGTCCGCCTTGTTTAATACTGAAAGCTGATCTTCTCTTGAATATGCTCCATCGAAATAGACATTTTGTAGCTGATTCTCCTGTACATATTCAAGCATACTTTGCTTTACAGCTCCTTCTCCTACAAAATAAAAAGCTAATCTATTATTATTCACTTTTTTAATAATCTCCAATAATTCCAGTAAACCCTGAACTCTACCGATATTTCCGGCATATTGAAAAATGATCTTATTTTTCATAGGAGAATCGTCATTAAAGACATCTTGTTTTGACAATGGATAAATACCTTCAGTATCTCCCCAGTTTTCAATAATCTCGATTTTCGATTTACTATTATATTTTTTGATCTTCCCCTCAATAACCTTTTGCATATCTCTACCTAATGTGATCAAGAGATCAGCATTTGAATATGCTTTGTCAAAAATACTTCTGAGAAATTGATATGGTAATGTTTTTTCTGATTTAATAATCCCTGCAGGAATTGTATTTTCAGGAAAAACATCATGTACTAAAATAATCAATTCAATTTTTTTAAATCTCTTAAGTATTGAAATGAGTAAAATTAACGGTGCAGGATTCGTAACAATAAAAACCTTCTCCCCCTTCTTTACATTCTTCCAAAGATAAAAAAAGATAGAAAGACTTAGAAAAATAAATCGCAGGGATCTACTCACCAAACTATTCTTATTACCTCCAAATCCTTTTATTCTGTGAACAGAAACATCGGAATGAAGACTAAAATTCTTGCTTTTTGATTGTTTATCATACACAGGATCCCCACAAACGACTTTTACATTATATTTTTCTGAAAGTCTGTTTGCTATTTTGGTCAGAATAAAAGAAGTCGAAGTTTCTTCGGGATAAAAAAGTTCGGTTGCAATCCAAAGATTCTTCATTATTTTTTGCTCCAAACGACTCTGTTTATATAATCAGTATAACTTAAAATAATTCTTACCATTTTCTCAGATACATTCGGCATTGAATAATCTGCTACAGGTCTGTAATTTCTTTCTTTTCCTACCTTCTGCTGTTGAAGCTGAGTCAATCCCTGTAGAATTCTTTCCGGAGACAATCCTACCATCATCACGGAAGCTTCTTCCATCGCTTCAGGTCTTTCATGAGCTTCTCTGATATTTAATGCGCTGAAATTAAGGATTGATGATTCTTCAGAAATAGTTCCTGAATCTGAAAGCACAGCGAAGGAACGCATTTGTAATGCATTATAATCATGGAAACCCAGCGGTTTCAAAAATTGAATTTCAGGACGCATATCAATCTGCATCTTATCAATCATATTTTTGGTACGCGGGTGTGTAGAGACAATAATTGGATACTGATATTTTTCTGCGATTGCATTTAAAGATTCCATAAGGCCTCTAAAATTTTTCTCAGAATTAATATTTTCTTCACGGTGTGAAGAGACCACGAAATATTTTCTTTCTTCAAGGTTCAAGCGTGACAAAACATCTGATTTTTCTATCTGAGGTAAATAATGATTTAAAACCTCAAACATCGGAGAACCGGTTTTAATAATTCTATCCGCTGATAAACCTTCTCTCAATAAATACTCACGAGCAATATCGGAGTAAGTCAGGTTAATGTCAGCAGTATGATCAACGATTTTACGGTTAGTTTCTTCCGGTACTCTCTGATCAAAACATCTGTTTCCGGCTTCCATATGGAAAATCGGAATTTGTCTTTTCTTTGCAGGAATAGCACATAAACAGGAGTTGGTATCACCTAAAACCAAAAATGCATCTGGTTGTAATTCTTCAAGTAGAGGATCAATTTTTATTAAAATGTTTCCCACAGTTTCTGTAGCAGTTTTCCCGGCAGCCTCCAAAAAGTAGTCTGGTTTTCTTAAACCAAGGTCTTCAAAGAAGATCTGATTAAGCTCATAATCGTAATTTTGCCCTGTATGGACAATAATATGTTCTACAGCTTCAGAAGCATCTAAAGCTGATAATACTCTTGATAATCTAATGATTTCCGGTCGTGTACCCACGACTGTCATTACTTTTAATTTCTTCATCATTACAAAATAAAATTATAGATATTATTACTGCTGAAAAGCACCAAAATTCAATATTGGCAAAGATACAGTAAGAAGTTTGAACAAGTATAAGATACTGAACGAAAAATAAAAAGTAAGGTAAATAATTAATATTTGCCTTAATATATTTCAGTTTAAATTTTGTTAAATCTTTAAAATATAGACAAAAGAGGATCCCCCCTGCAATTCCCATACTCATTAATAATTCAACAAAAATATTATGGGGATACATAGCATCTTCAAATAAAATACGTCCTCCAAAAAGAATATTGTTTTTAAAAACATCCCACCCTCTAGTCAAATAATAAGATCTTCCGTAAGCATTACCTTCAAAAATAGCATCGTACATTCTTTTGATAAAACCAAAATTGGATATTGAAGTCTGCATTAAAAAATAAATGCCTACAATAAATAATAGTGCGGTAGACAACAATGCAATCCAATATCTTAATTTGTTTGCATACATTACAAATAAAAATAAAATAATAAACGCTGCCAGCATAGGACTTCTTGCGGAAGAGGTAATAACAGTAAAGATTCCCAATAGCACCCCTAAAATTGGTTTCACTGGCTTCTGAGGTGTTTGAAAATAACTAAATATGGAAATAATCATCAAAGATAACCCATAATGTCCCATACTTATATAATGGCTGGTAAATATCCCGCTTGACTGGTGATAAATGTTCCATACAAATATGGTGTACAGACAACTTACTGCAAGGATAATTAATAAAAAGTTAAAGATCCACCTATTCAACTTTACTGCAATTTTTTTTGAAAAATTGACACTTAAAACCGCTATATAGGGAAGCAGATTTGAAAACACAATACGAATATAAACCTCATATTCAGTTTTCATCACCTGTGGTAAGTAGATATCGTTTTTAAAGCTATAAATTGCTTTAATCAAATAGAATAACCAAAAAAGTATAACAAAAAAAACTGTTGTCTTTCTTTTTTTTAAGTTATCAAAGTTTTTGTAAATAATATAGATGCTTATGCATGCCATCATCATTCGAAAAGGAACTGCAAAGTACTTATTTGAAGTACCCAGGGGCATCGCTAATGAATAAACAAAAATATATCCGAAGGTTAAAAAAAAGAGGAAAAGAAATTCTATGTTATACTTCTTTAGTATTTCCATGCTTATACATTTAGAAAATAGGTATCTGCATCTTCGGGATTAAATGGTTCATTAATCCAAAAAATAGTAAACAACTCCTCTTCTCCGATATTTTTTATATTGTGGGTATACCAGATTGGCATATCAACATAAGCAGGCTCATTTCCATCTAAATAAAAATCCAGCACTTCATCTGTATCAATCTTTCTCAACTGAATTAAAGCTTTCCCTTTTATTACAGCGAATCTTTCTATTTTTCTAGTGTGAAAATGATTTCCTCTTGTGATTTCAGGAACAGTTGTTGAAAAAGAGCACTGCCCTCCGATCCCTAAACGAATTACTTCAACAAAAGCTCCTCTTGGATCGATATGCTGCGTGAATTTAACAGGATAATGCTTTTTAATGTCAAAATAACATCTGAAAGTATTGAATAAATTTAAATCAAATGTAGAGGTAAGCTCGGGAATTTCTCCATTGTCAAAATACAGCTTTTTATAATTGCTAAGCTTTTCCAGGACTTCTGAAACTTTATTTACAGAAGTATATGGAACTTCATATAGTTCTTTTGTTTCTAATTTTTCAATTTGATTAATAATCTCCTGGACAAGCTCCCCAACATAGATGAGTTTAACTTCACCATCATTATCAATATGTGGCACTTCACCATGAGTTAATTTATGGCAAAAAGTGGCGATAAAGGAATTATAATTAGGCTTACCAAAAGGACCAAATACATTTGGTATGATCATACCTGTAAATTTTCCACCTGACCTTTCTGCCCATTCTGAGAAAAATTCCCTTCCTTCCCTTTTTGACTTCCCATACAAATTGTCTTTTTCTTCTTGCGACGAAGAGGAAAAGATCACATGTGCTTTAGAACCTGTTCTGTCTAAAGAGCTAACCAATTTATGGACTAAATCTATATTGTTATCGAAAATAACCTGAGGATCGGAGTGGCGATTCATAGCAGCTAAATGTACAATAACATCACACTGCGCTACAAAATGATCTAATCTCTCTACATTATCAAAGAACTCTCTTTCAAAATAAATTCTTTCAAATTCCTCTGGTTTTAGACCTAGAGTATTATATAAATGAGATCCTACAAAGCCATTCTGACCTGTAATTCCAATTTTTTTCATGTTATAAATTTTCAAAATAATCTATGGAAAAACGATATTCATCATTTATCTCGCCTAAAAAATGATCTGCCATTACCAATAGTCTTGATTGACTTTCTATGGCCTGAATAGCACTTGCATATCCTTTTGGAATCTGAAGTATATGCAGTCCTCCGGCATTTAGTTTAAATTCCAAAATTTCGGTATTTTTCGAAGGTGCATCCCAGTGATCTATTTTTACTAATCTTATCAAAAAACTTCCCTGAAGAGCAGAAAACCATCGTTGTTCAATTTTATGACCAGTCCAGCCTCTGATAAATTTCGTATCTGCATTTTCTATACAGTATATTCTTTTAATTTCGGAAGCGTCAAAATTATTATTAAAAAAAAGGTTTCCCCTTTCATCAGAATATTCTCCACCTTCAAAAATGGTCGGTTTATCCATATTTTTTTAATCGGGATATTGCATTACATCTTCTCCTAAGACTTCTTTCCTGATTAAAGGAAGTTTTAATAATAAGTTTTTCATTCCTTCTACGTCTTGTTGTTCGGTATTATGAGAATGATAATCTTCTATTTTAGAGATATCCTCCACTCCTTCAGAAAAATATTGCGCATAGTTCAAATCTCTGTTATCAGCAGGGATTCTATAGAAATCTCCCATATCTTCTGCCTTAATCATTTCTTCACGGGTACATAATGTTTCGTACAGTTTTTCACCATGTCTTGTCCCTATTATTTTAATAGGATTATCTGCTTTAAACATTTCTTTCAACGCCTGAGCCAGATCACCAATTGTTCCTGCTGGAGCTTTGTTTACAAATAAGTCTCCTGGATTACCGTGTTCAAATGCAAACAATACCAAGTCAACTGCCTCTTCCAACGACATTAAAAAACGTGTCATATTAGGATCTGTGATCGTAATCTCACCACCATCCTGGATTTGTTTGATAAATAAAGGAATAACAGATCCTCTTGAAGCCATTACATTACCATATCTTGTAAGACAAACTACGGTTTCTTCAACGTTTCTGGAAGCCGCTACTGCTACTTTTTCCATCATTGCTTTGGAAATTCCCATCGCATTGATAGGGTAAGCAGCCTTATCTGTACTTAAACAAATAACTTTCTTAACTTTATTTCTGACTGCAGCTTCTATAACATTCTGTGTGCCTTCTACATTAGTTTTTACAGCCTGCATTGGAAAAAATTCACAAGATGGAACCTGTTTGAGAGCCGCTGCATGAAAAACGTAGTCTACTCCTCTCATTGCAGGTTCTATGCTATTAAAATCTCTTACATCACCAATATAAAATTTCAATTTATTATTTTTAAATTGATTTCTCATATCATCTTGCTTCTTCTCATCCCTTGAAAAGATACGAATCTCTTTAAAGTGATCTGTGTGTATAAATTTTCTTAAGACTGCTGTTCCAAATGAACCAGTTCCTCCTGTAATAAGAAGTGTTTTATCTTTTATCTGCATATGCGTTTATTATTACATTTTAATGTTATAGAGTTTTTCCCAAACTGCAATATTATACAGTCTCCATTCCAACTCTCTATCAGCTATAAAACTAAATTTCTTTTTAGAAATTTCCTTGATAATTTTAGAATTATTAATCGTTTCTAAAATCTCTTCGGATCTGGGCCACCAATATTTTATTGGGGGTTCAAACCCAATTTTCCTTTTGTTATAAACAATTTCATCTGGTAAAACTTTCTCTAGATTCTTTCTAAGAATATATTTTGACCATCCTTCTCCTATCTTATAATTATTATTAATGGAAAGACATAATTCAATTAATTTATAATCTAAAAAAGGCAGTCTTGATTCCACAGAATAGGCCATCGAGTTTTTGTCTTCCCATTTTAAAAGTTCTGGTAAATGACTATAAAATATTTCGTGTTTCTGAAGCTCGAATATATTTTTATATGATTTTGTAAGATTTTGAGCTTTAGAAAAATCTATTGTATTATAATATTTGTCTTTTAATATTCTGCCATTTATTCTAAAAAAAAGCTTATTGACAAAAGTATTTGAATAACACAAATAAATTGCTATAGCTTTCATCATTGAAATATTATAGTGGCTTCTTACATTCTTCAAAAATTTGATTTTGCCAAATAAGCTATGGCTTCTTAAATATCCTGCAGTATATTTACTATATCCCAACAGTACTTCATCAGCTCCTTGCCCTCCTAAAAACACTTTAATTCCCAATTTATTTGCTTCTTTCATTAAAAATTTCTGCATATAAACGGAAATACCACCAAAAGGTTCTTCATGTTTCATGATCACTTCTTCAAATGTATCCTCAAACTCATCTGATTTAGGGGTTACAATATCGTGGTTAACTTTCAGTGTATCAGTAATGACTTTGGCTAATGTACTTTCATCATTATCATCATCCATGGATCCTACAGTGACAGCTGTAAAATTATCACACTTTTTTGACTCATTAAGAATTTTGGAAGCTATTGAAACCACATAAGAGCTATCCAACCCACCGCTTAGGGCTGATCCTATTTTTACATCAGAGCGAAGTCTTAGCTTTATTGAATTTTCAAATTCTTTTTCAAAAAGGGCAATGGACTCATCTATATTTAATTGATTGATTTCCTCTTTATATGGGATATCATAATATCGATAGATCTCAAATGTATTCGTAGTTAAATCATATACAAGATTATGAGATCCTGGTAACTTTAGTATTTGGTCAAAGAATGTTTCGCCGGTTTCGTATGGCATGCTAAAAATCAAATATTGTAAAAGAATCTGAAGATTAACTTTTTCAACTTTTTCAATTTCTAATATGGGCTTTATTTCAGATGCGAAGAGGAATTTTTGATCATCTACATAATAATAGAATGGTTTTACTCCAAATCGATCTCTTGAACAAAATAATGTATTGTTTCTAGGATCAAAGATAGCAAAAGCCCACATTCCATTGAATTTCTGTACACAATCTCTCCCCCAAAAATGATAAGCAGCAATTAAAACCTCTGTATCTGAATTTGTTTTAAAGGTATAATTATTTTGTATAAGCTCTTCTCTTATTTCTAAGTAGTTGTATATAGCGCCATTAAAAACCAGAACTTGTTTATCTTCCCAAGTAAAAGGTTGATTTGCGGCCTCGCTGACATCAATAATGGATAGTCTTCTGTGACCTAATCCTATATTTTCATGAATAAAAAAACCTTCCGCATCAGGGCCTCTATGTGACAATTTATCTGTCATTTTTTTTAAAGACTCTTCTGATATCGGAATAGAATTTTTATTTATGAAACCAGCGATACCGCACATTAATTAAAAATAATTTTTAATTAGACTTTCTTTATCTGTAAAATTAGGATAGTTAATTAACACAGCTTTTAACTTGCCTTTAAAAACAAATAAACTACCAGCTGCGGCACCAATAATACCAAATTTTTTTATAAGTTCACCTATATCTTCCATTTTACCAGCACCGCCAATGGCTGTAAGTGGTAATGTAGTTTCTTTTCGCGAAGTTTCAATAAGCTTCATATCATACCCTTTCATCTCGCCGTCCTTATCAATAGAGTTAATAACAATCTCTCCGGCACCTAGCTGTTCAAACTTTTTAATAAGTTCAAAGGGTGATTTTCCTGTAGATTTTTTCCCATTGTGTGTGTATACTTCATATCCTCCAAATAATTTCTTTTTCACATCCAGTACGACAACTACACTTTGACTTCCTACCTTTTCTGATATTTCTCTAATAATATCCGGATTATTAATTGCTCCGGCACTGAATGCTATTTTTTCTACACCCAAAGAAAATATTCTTTGGGCTTGTTCAACGGTTGTTACTCCTCCTCCATAGCACAATGGCATTCTGCATTCTTCAGCCCAATGTTCAATCATTTTAAAATCGGGTCCTCTTCCTTCTGCGGTAGCATCGATATCTAAAATAATAAGTTCATCAACTTCCTTTTCATTAAAAATTCTCACCGCATTCATCGGGTCTCCCAAATATCTTGGATTTTTGAAATGCTCGGTTTTTACCAATCCTTTATCATGAACCAAAAGGCAAGGTATAATTCTTGGTCTTAACATTTTTCTGCAAAGTTCTTTAATAATTGAATTCCAAAATGGTGGCTTTTTTCCGGATGGAATTGCGCTCCAAAAATATTGTCATGATTGACAGCACTTGTAAAGTTGATTCCATAATTTGTTTCTGCAATAGAATCATTTTCATTATTACATTTGAAATAATAACTGTGCAAAAAATAATATCTGGGATCAATTTCCAAATCTTTCAAAAGCGGAGTTTCTTGCACAATCTTAATATCATTCCATCCCATATGAGGCAATGGTAATTTGGCAGAAACCTGCGAGACATCAAATTTGTGAACATAGGCATCTATCCATCCCAATCCAGGAAGATTTCCCTCATCACTGCCTTTAGCCATCATTTGCATTCCTACGCAAACTCCTACTACAGGAATCTTTTTATTAATAACCAGGTCATTCACTGTATCTTTCATTCCTGAATCAGTGAATCTCTGCATAGCATAATCAAAATGTCCTACCCCTGGAAGAATAAGTTTAGTTGCATCATTAAGATCTTCAACTGTTTTTGCTGTACTTGCCGGAATATTAAGTTGTTTATATATATTCAAAAAGGCGTTAATATTTCCAACGCCATAATCAATGATTGTAACCATATTATTATTTAAATGCTCTTTTTTCCAAGCCTAATATTTGCATTATTTTGGTTCCCAACTGAATCAGTTTGTAATTATTTTTATAGTCTTTAAATGTTTTGTTTGGACCGTTAAAATACCCCCAAAGTTCATCAACTGTAAAATCAAGTTTTTTTGCTACATATTCAAACTCTTTCATTAATTCATCTTCAGGTAGTTCTGATCTTGACACTCTATCCAATGCTGCCTCTCTTGTTAATTGTCCTGTAAGAACCAAACTTGACAAGTGGTTTTTTCTTTTATCAAATCCAAATTTTCTAGGTAGCCAGAATGCTTCATAGAATCTTGTAAATCTTGATTCATGGTGTTTATGCTGATATCTCTGCCATCCGAATTTTTCTTCTAACAAATCTTCAGCTTCTTTTTTAATGAATCTTGTATGATCAAGAGGTTTTACAACTCTTACACCATTGATCAATCTATATTGGATTTTATATTTGAATATATCACATCTAGGGAATGTTTTTAGTTTTCTTTCTCCAAATTTTTTATGAATATCATTTACATATTTCATATCTGTTTGATAGTAAGCTCCCCAATGAAGAGGTTCTCTTACACATTCGGTTGAGAAGTTACCTCCAGTCAAGATATATTTTATCCCGTTTTTAGCACAATAATTGTAAAGTGATGAGAAAAACACAAGATCCTGAGGAGTATCAATATCTGGCACCTGAGATTTGATAAAAGCTCTCTGAAGGTCTTTCATTTCTTCCCAATTGATTACATCTGTATAAAGATCTAATCCCAAACCGTCAACAAGATTCTTAATATTATTAGTAGAAACATCGGAATTCCAACCTGCGTCTACGTGATAAAGCATCGGTCTTAAACCCCATTTTTCAACTGCTAAATAGACAAGATATGAACTATCTAAACCTCCGGAAATACCAATGATACAATCATAGTCTTTTCCTTTACCTTCAGCTTTTATTTTATCGATTACCTTTTGGATTTCCTGTTCCCCTTGTTCATTAGGGTGCCAGTTTGGTAAAATATTATTATAATAATTTCCACAATAATCGCATACCCCTTTTTCATCAAATATAATGGTCTCGTCTGTAGTATCCATGATACAATTTACGCAAACTTGTGGATTTCTATTTTCACTCATTTTATGAATTTTAATTGCAAAGTTAAATAATTATTAGAACTATCTCTATTAAATTTTTTTGATCAATTTGTAAGTTTTTCTGCTTTTTTATTTTCAAAAATCATAGACGGATATTATCATACATATCTTTATATACATTTGCTAATTTTAGCTTATACAGGTTGTAATTATAATTCTTCAAAAAGAATGTTCTAAGACGTTTCTCATCAATTACAATTTCTTTTGTCGATAATTTTTTTAATATGTTCACAAAGCTATCATAATCATCATATTCTATACCAAAACCGAAATTATGTTGTTTTATTTCTTCCCATACATCTTTTTGCCCTAAGCTCACGATCATAGGTGTGCCCACCATCAAGCAGTCAAAATACTTAGTGGGAAAAGCATACACATTGTTTAATAACTTCGGGTCATAAAGCTGAGGAACAACTAATGATTTTTGAATCATTTTTAGTGCATGAAGATAAGGGACCTTGGGTAAGAATGTAACATTACTTTTATTACTTAAAAAGCTGATTTCACTTTCGTCCCTTAAGTCCCCTGCGAAAACAAAGTGAAACTCAGATAAGTTATCATCCTGAATAGCCCTAAATAATAAATCTTTCCCCCGTGTTTCAGAAAAATAGCCCAATATAGGAATCAGTGGTTTTTCAACTGGGATATTATAGAGTGCCTTGAGATCAATATTTTCTAATTGATCATATACATCTTCTGCAGAATTGGGTAAAACAAAATACTTATCTTCGGACAGACTAAACATTCCGTAATGGGAAAAATATTGTTTATCCGGAAAAATAACAAAGTCTGCAAATTTCATACATAAATTATCTAAAAATCTGATAACTGAAGCTATAACAATATTCACACGGTATGAAACCGCCACATAATCTCGCGGATCGTATATAACCTTAGATTTCCTGTTTATAAATAAACGGTAAAATAATGCAGGAAATATCGTATAAAAAGTAAAAGCAATAACCAGATTAGGTCTTTTCTGTAATAACGTTTTTAATAACCAAATCTGATATTTAACGAACTGAACCAGTACGCCAAGACTTCGCGGAGGTGCTGTTTCTTTGTATACTTTTTTAGGAATATTTTTGAAAATTGCTTCATTAACATCTCTCTCATATCCTAGTCTGGCCCAATAAACGAATTCCAATTCATCAAAATTTTCATTTAAGGCATTTACAACTCTTCGTGTTGCTGTTGTTGCATCAAAATAATCTGCAAATAGTAACAATGACTTTCTCTTTCCCAATTTAAATATTTATTTAATTTTCAATCATCTATCTTCCTGCTTATCCTGATTCTGAAATTACTACCATGGTACCAAGAAGATCTCCAAAAATACCATGGTATATTTACATCTTTCTTATATTTAATTTTATAAAATGCAGGTTAGTCTTTTATAAACTTAATTGTTTTTTGCTGAATATTAACCATATAAATTCCTTTTGGTAAGTGTGAAACATAAATCTTCATTGAATGATTGAGCTTACCTTTCAGAATAGTATTTCCAGTTGTATCATATATAATAAATCCCTCATTTGCCTTGATCATTGAATGATTATTAAAATTAATAACATCCTTCACAGGATTTGGATAAATTTTTAATTCTTCTTCTTTCTTTACATTGTCTTTAATTCCCAAAAAACCTTCATCTGTTAATCTTAAAACAACTCTGGCAAGTTTTCCATCGGGTGTATTGGACTCGCCAAAAACAAGAAGTTTATTAGTTGTTGGCTGCAAAACAATATCATTAAATTTAGCATCATAACCATTATAAATTGTTTGGGTCATTATTCCTACATTATTCAGAGAAGTATCTAAATTTCCATTGATATCTAATTTGGCAATCATAGGCATATAATTATATGTTCCACTCTTATTATTATCTCCGACCAGATAGATTTTATTATTAATGATCTTCATTGTTCTGCTGTTAAAAGTCTCGAGACCCGTAAGGTTTTTATACCCATTTTGTCCAAAGCTTGTATCTAAACTTCCATCGCTGTTCAGCCTCATCAAAATATTTCTTATCGGGCTGTAACCTTTCATAAGTACCAGGATTTTATTATCCGGTGTGATCGCAATACTTTTTGCAGTAAAACCTTTGTTGGGCTCCGGTGCCTGCTTTGAGATTCCATTTACTCCAAAAGAAGTATCTATTGAACCATCAGCATTAAATTTTCTTATAAATACATCATGTATCCTTTCGTCTTTATTAAAATTTGAAGTTGTAATATAATAATTATTATTATCATCAATTGTCACACTGGAAGTATAATCTCCCGGTCTGTTATGTACATAAGTTTTTCTTCCCGTTCCATTAAACGAGGTATCTAATGTACCTCCAGCATTTAATTTAATAATTCCAAATCTAAAATCCTGGCCGTCTACATATAAATAGGCTGAATTATCAGGCAGAACTTTAATATTTAAAACTTTAAACGTAGAATTAGGTAATATATAAGAGGATCCTACACTTGTTAAAGTATTTCCATCTGATGAAAATTTACCTATACGATAGACATCCAGATTATTAGGGAAATTTAATCCCGCTATAAAATTCTCATCATTATGATTACTATACAGCATTTCAGTTCTGGTATTACTGGATTGTCCCCAATTATATTCTGCCCCTGACAAACCATTGTTTCCATAACTTAGATCCAGCTTTCCTTCCGCATTATATTTTTTTAGCCTAAAATTAGAGTATCCATTAAAGTTATCTCTATCCATAACTCTTCCTGAAAAATCAATAATATTAGTTGCTAAAAAAGGAGCAAACTCTGTCTGCTGTAAGCTTTCACTTTGATAGGTTACATTAAGGCTAGGAGCCAGTGAATACTCTAGCCTTCCATTGCCCCCACCATATGCGTTATCTACATAAACAGTTTGTGAAGATACTCCTGTATAAAATAGCACTCCCACCAGCGATAATAAATAATTTCTTGTTTTCATAGGTTTTAGTTTTTTCAATTTTATAATAATTACTGGTTAGGTTGATTCAATATTTTCGATCCACTTACCTGAGAGTCAAACTGGTTGCCAGTAAACTCTTTAAATTTCACTTTTCCTTCAGAAAATCTTGCTCCTGAATCTCTCGCTCCAATAAACTTATTATTTTTTATAATTATTGTTTTTTGATCTCCATCTGGAATATATAAAGAATACTGTGTATACTTAGGGTTGCCTTTCAGATAATTGTTTACTATTTGTCTATTATTTCCTGACTGGATAAATATACCTGAACTAAGACCATTTTTGTCATTCCCAGCCAAGCCAATATTAGTAATGGTATTACTATCCATAACGATATTAGTTCCCGATCCTTCATCAAAAATTCCATTCTGCTGGATATTTTCTATTGTATTTTTATATATTGTCAAGCTATAATTCTCTTTCAAATAAATACCCGATCTTTTAGTCGTTAGAATCTGATTATCTAAAACCTTGCTATTTTTTGAAAACCTAAGATTAATTCCATCCTGACCAATATTTTTTAAGATATTCCCGGTAATAGTTACATTTTCTGCATATACCTCGTTACCTTCAGTGTTATTTACAAGTATACCGTCTCCAAGTCCTGTATCAAAAACGGTATTATCCTTAATTAAGATATTTTTGCTAATCCCCGGAGGAATCTTTTTACTTCTATTTTGTATTTTTATTCCAGATCCGTTAACTTTTGTGATCTTATTATTTTCGATAATAATATCTGAGCATGAAGCATCAACATAAATTCCATGTTCTAAAGGCAAATTATAGATTTGATTATCTTTTATTGTTATATTTTTACTTCCTTCAGCAATCATAATACCCTGTGAACTATTTGTGATCCGGTTATTCAAAATACGGATATCTTCTCCACCCAATGTGACTCCGGTAACATCTTTCTGATAATATTTAGGATTATTCAAACCAATACCTTCACAGTAATTATTTTCAAACAATACATTTTTTACTTTTCTTAATCCCGCAACTGGAGAATATGAAAAATTATAAAAATTATTTTCACAAATCCTTACATTTTCAGCTCCAAAGCACAATATTCCTACTGAAGTAGATGAGGATGTAGGTGAATAGTCATTTCCATATCCTTTTAAATTAATTTGTGAAACTGAAATATCTTTTTTATCTACACAATCGAAAATAGGCTTTCCCGGAGCAGTTTGTATGATCGTTGCATGATTTCCAAGGATTTTTTGTCCATTCTTCAAGTATAGTGTCCCGTTAATCTTATATGTTGTATTAGCTGGAAGTTCTACAATATTCTTTTGCTTAAGTAGAGTTTGTAGATATTTCGTATCATCATCACTTTTTTTAATAAAAATATTTTCTAAAGAAAATATCATTGATATGATTAATAAGATTTTTCCCATTTGCATTTTTTATAAAATTACTTAAATCTGACGTATATTACCATCAGATAGAAAAATAAATATCCATTACTCAAGAGATTTCCTATCAAACCTGAACTGAACAGATTATAAAAAAGTAAAGGAATAATACATATTATAGCAATATTTTTGGTATTGATCATATCCTTCACTATTTTACCCAATAAAAATGAAAATAAAAAAACACCAACATATCCATAATTAATAAAAGCTTCTATCAGATAAAACTGATTAGCATTTCCTGTTTCACTACCGCCAAATTGGCTCTGGTATAAGGCTCTTTCAAAATTAATACGTTCCAATCCAAATATTGAGGACAACAAACTACTTGTCGCACCATATAAATATTCACCATGAAACTCATTTGAAAAAAACAATTCGAGACCTTGATAGGCAGTGATTACAGGAACAGCAACCATTCTCCATACAACGGCTTCAAAAATTGTTGCGGGAATATGATAGATACTGAAGAAAGGTTCATCTCTGCTTGCATCAATAGCATCAAATTTTGAAAGAAGAAACATTAAACTGATTAAGGCTAAAATAACTCCGCCACTGACAAGTAAGTAGGTTTTTTTATTTTTTGATTTATAATATAAAAAGAAAAAAACAGGAATTGCAATTTTCAAAAAATACCCCTTTTCCAAAAATGAAATAGAGTATAATACAAATACCAACAGATACAGAAACCTTGATTTATTTTTGTAAAAAAAAGCTCTGACAATAACAAAGGGGAAAAATGTACTATCTATAATTGTTATTAAATAACTGAAAATAATTTCAAATCCTTTTCTGTCTTTTAAGAAGTCTTCTCTTAACCCAAAAAGATCTTCCTGGCTAGCACCTCTAAGCGAGGCTAAGATAGGCAGCTCTCCTGCAGTAACCATAATTAATAAAACAACCAGAATATAAATAATAAAGACATATTTGCTAAAGGTATCCCCGTTAATAACCAAATATTTTTGTTTATGATTTGGGAAAAAATTTATACAAAATGAAGCTAAGAACCCAAACACCGATAACAAAGTAATAGCTCCTAAAGTCTCACTTATAGTCTTATCAACAGAGTCTCCCATAAAAAACACAGGAATAATACAATAAAAAGTCAAAAAAATGACGCAATAACTAATTGCAAATATTTTTTTAATTTTTTTTATATTGATTTCAGTATTATACATAAATGTTCTAATTTTTATTTATTACACTTTTCATAATGTAATAATATATTGCATATAATATTGTCTCATGTATTACATAAATCCACAACAATGTTTTTATTGAAAAGAAAGATCCAACAATAAAAATTGTCATTGAAGTAAAGAAATATATGGTTTGCCACCTAGCTACTTTATTGAGTTCTTTCTTAACGATTAAAACTGTACTCAAAGGAGATACAATAAATTTCATCATAGATGCTAAAGCAATAATCTCTATAAACTCACCAGCTTCCTTCCATGCTTTCCCAAAAACAATTAAAGCTAAGTCTTCTCCAAAGAAAAATAAAGGCAAAAATATAAATACAGAAATAAGACAAAGTATATAGGTACTTTGTAAAAATGTTTTTCTTATCAGATCATTTTTATTTTCATTGTAATAATCTGATAAATTCTTAAAGTAAACTTGTCCTATTGCTGTACTTATTACAGATATAGGAGCAGTAAGTACTCTGTTGGACATTGAAAAAGATCCTAATTGAGATGATGTATAAAATTTTTTTATAAAAAAAACAGGAGCATAGCTACTTACTGTATTCATTAAAGATGAAGGTAAAATCAGAGTAGGAAATTTTTTATATTCAAAAGCCAAATGTTTGATTTCATTAAAATTTATCTTGCGAAGATGTGAAAAAAAACTATATATATATATAAGGAAACAAAACATTCCACCTAATATATAACCATAAACAAGTCCATTTTTTACTTTATAAAAGATAAAACTTCCAGCAATAATTAAAACGGATTGAAAAATCCTGATAATGTTTAATGTTTTATATTTTTTCATCCTATTGTACCAATAGGAAATCACATTATAACAGACTGTAAAAAAAATAGAGAATGGTAGTAAAAAATAAAAAAAATCTAATTCAATAAACCAATTTGCAATGTAGAATACAATCCCTGTTAAAACACTAACAGATATGGCAAGTACTGATATTAATTTAATAATATTCTGTGCATCTTTATCTTCTTCAGGCAAAACTATTGCATACTCATACATTCCAGAAGCACCCATACCGATAATAAGAGAAAAAGCCATAAAAATAGCAAGATCTCCAAAATTGGCAGGTGAATATATCCTTGTCAGGAAAGGACTAAACAGAACAGGGATAAATTGGCTAATCCCGGTTCCGACCATTAACAAAAAAGAATTTCTAATGCTAGATGAATTGACGATATTTTTAAGTTTTTCTCTCAAAATCTACCCTTTTGGAGTGTTTTTTAAAGCATATATCTTTTCTATGATATCAACTACTTTTAATCCTTCTAAAGCATTAGTTGTAATAGTATTTCTTCCTTTAATTACGTCAACAACATTCTCAATAATATAATGATGATTGGCAGCTGAACCTTTATAAGCACCATAATCATTCCCAGGATTCGTTGGTGCCAGTTCAGGCATTACATAATCCTTTACGTTACAAACCTCTACTTTATCCATGTATTGTCCACCAATTTTCACGGCTCCGTTCTCAGCAATAATAGTCATTGAACTTTCCAGGTTTTGATTCCAAACAGAAGTTGAATAATTTAAAGATCCCATTCCTCCATTTACAAAGTCAAAGCTTACAAATCCTGAATCTTCAAAATCAGTAAGATCTTTATGGTTAAAATCAGCAAATTTCGCCTTAATATTAGTGATGTCTCCGAATAACCAGTACATGATATCTATAAAGTGAGAGAACTGTGTAAACAAAGTTCCACCATCCAACTCTAGTTTACCATGCCAGGATTCCGGCTTATAATATCTGTCGTCACGGTTCCAGTAGCAATTTAACTGTACCATATATATTTTACCCAGTTTTCCGCTTTCTACTATTTCCTTTATCCATGCCGATGGTGGAGAATAACGGTTTTGCATTACGGCAAAAACTTGTTTATGCTTGTGAAGGGCTTGAAAAATCAGCTTTTCAGCATCTTGTTTATTAAGAGCCATTGGTTTTTCCACAACAACATGTTTTCCGGAATCAATTACCTTGTAAGCCTGTTCAAAATGGAATCCATTTGGAGAAGCTATATTCACAACATCTGCTTCTATCCCGGAGTTTAAAAAATCTTCCAGTGATGAGAAAAAAGGAACATCATAATTTTCTATTCCTAAGACAGATTTATCTTTTACATCTATTAACGCTACCAGTTCGCATTCAGAATTTCTCGACACCATTTCTGCGTGTCTCTTTCCGATATGTCCACATCCTACAACTGCAAATTTTATTTTTTCAGACATCGTTACTTATTTAAATTTTCGAAACTTTATTATTATCTATTTTGTATTTTTCTCCACTTTCAGTGCAAACCGCTACTCCTTCTTCATTAAATTCAAGGCGTTGTCCATATTCGCTCATCCAGCCTAATTGTTTTGCAGGATTTCCCACCACCAAAGCATAATCAGGAACTTCCTTCGTTACAACAGCCCCAGCACCTATAAAGGCAAACTGTCCGATGTTATGTCCACAAACAATGGTTGCATTAGCTCCAATAGAAGCACCTTTTCCAACATGGGTTTTAAGATATTCATTCTTTCTGTTTACTGCGCTTCTAGGATTGATTACGTTGGTGAAAACCATCGAAGGTCCCAGAAAAACGTCATCATCACATATAACCCCTTCATAGATGGAAACATTGTTTTGCACCTTAACATTCTTTCCCAAAACAACTTTAGGTGAGATTACAACATTTTGTCCAATATTACAATGTTCTCCTAAAATACATCCCGGCATAAGATGTGAAAAGTGCCAAATTTTAGTTCCATTACCTATTTGACACCCATCGTCTATAACAGCTGTTTCGTGTGCAAAGAAATCCGACATAATATTCTGTTTTAATGATTAATTGAAAAAGTTTTTAATTTCAGATATTACAAAATCTGAAGCTTCCTTATCAAATTCTGTATGAATAGGAAGTGAAATAACTTCTGAACAAAGTTTCTCAGTAACCGGTAAGGTAAAACCTTCTGCCACATATTGCTGAAAAGCTTCCTGCTTGTATAATGGAAGTGGATAATAAATCATACTTGGTATGTTCTTCTCACCAAGAAATTTTTGCAACTCATCTCTCTTCCCGTTTTTTACCTTCAGAGTATATTGATGGAATACGTGAGTTGAATTTTGTGCTCTTGCAGGAATTTCAATATCAGCAATACCGGCAAGATTTTCGTCATAATAGGTTGCCATTTTATTTCTTGATGCTGAATATTCGTCAAGATACTTCAACTTCACTTTAAGAACAGCAGCTTGTATGGTATCTAATCTTGAATTACAGCCCAGTACTTTATGATAGTATTTTTTCTCCTGTCCATGGTTCGCGATCATTCTTATTTTAAGAGCCAGATCATCATCATTTGTCATTAAAGCACCTCCATCACCGTAGCACCCTAAATTCTTGGATGGGAAAAAAGACGTACACCCGATATGACCAATAGTACCAGTCTTTTTAACATTTCCATCAGAAAAAGTATAATCAGAACCTATAGCCTGAGCATTATCTTCTATTACGAATAAATTATGCTTTTCTGCAAAAGCAAGAATTTTTTCCATGTCTGCACTTTGTCCATACAAATGAACAGGCACGATTGCTTTAGTATTCGGTGTAAGGTACTTCTCCAAACCTTCAAGCTCAATATCAAAAGTATTTTCATTGACATCTACCATGATTGGCTTTAAGCCTAAAAGTCCCATTACTTCAGCAGTGGCCACATAAGTAAAAGCAGGGCAAATAATTTCATCACCTGGTTTTAAGTCTAAAGCCATCATTGCGATCTGTAATGCATCAGTACCGTTGGCACATGGAATAACATGTTTTACCCCTAAATATTTTTCAAAATCCTGTTGAAATTCTTTTACTGCAGGGCCATTAATAAATGCGGTATTATCTAAACAATTCTGAATACCTGCATTTACTTCTTCTTTTATCTTTTCGTATTGATTTTTTAAATCAACCATCTGAATTTTCATAATGCTATTTTATCTTTAAGTGTTTTTTGAAAATAATCAGTTTTATATAAGCTCACTTATTGCATTTCCTATAGAAAGACATGAAGTGGCCGCAGGACTTGGTGCATTTCTTACATGAATGATATTTCCGTTTTTCACAATATCAAAATCATCAATTAAGGCTCCATTTCTGTCACATGCCTGAGCTCTTACTCCGGATCCTCCCGGAACAAGATCACTTTCCTGAATCTCTGGCATTAGTTTTTGTAAGGCTTTTGTAAAAGCGGATTTTGAAAGTGAACGATGTACTTCTCCCATTCCTGTTTTACCATATTTAGCAACAATTTTTCTAAAACCTGGCCATGTAAGGGTTTGCATGGTTTCATTAAAATCAAAATCAAAAAATTTATATCCTTCCTTTTTAAAAGCTAGTACTGCATTTGGACCAGCTTCTATGTTCCCATCAACCATTCTTGTAAAATGAACACCTAAAAAAGGAAAATTAGGATCCGGTACGGGATAAATAAGATGTTTTACCAGATGTTTCTTTTCATCTTTAATTTTGTAGTACTCTCCTCTAAAAGGAATAATGATAACATCATTCTTTTCATTAGTCATTTTTGTAACCTTGTCAGAATAAAGTCCGGCACAAGAAACCAGTTTGGTTGTCTTAAATTCAGAATTATGAGTCTGAACAACAATCTCATTATCTTTGGTAACAATATTTGTTACTTCCTGATTAAATTTAACTTCACCTCCTAATTCTTCGAAAAGCTTTTTTATTTTTTTGGCTACACCAGGGTAATCAATGATACCTGTCTGTGGAACTTTAATGGCTCTTACTCCTTCACAATGAGGTTCTATTTCACGAAATTCTTCTCTTGACAGATATTGTAAATTTTGAAGCCCATTTTCTACTCCTCTTTTATATATATTATCCAAAAGAGGAAGTTCTTCTTGCGAAGTTGCTACAATTATTTTACCACAAAGGTCGTATTTTATACCATGTTTCTCTGCAAAATTGATAATAGAGTTATAGCCTTCAATACAATTTTTTGCTTTTAAGCTTCTTGGTTTATAGTATATTCCGCTATGAATCACTCCGCTATTATGTCCGGATTGATGCAGCGATACATTGTTTTCTTTTTCTAAAATAAGAATTTTAGAGCCGGGGCTTTTAAGCTGAGCCTGGTATGCTGTTGCCAACCCCACTAAACCTGCCCCGATGATTACGATATCATAATTCATTTGCGATTATAATCTTGCGTCTACTAAATTTCTATCTAAACAAGCCTTAGTATCAAAAATAACTGCATTTTCTTTCTTTAGTTGAGCAAGATCCATCTGAAGAAATTCATTATGAGAAACTGCAATAATAATGGAGTCGTATTTCTTACCTTCCTGAAGTACACCTAGAATATCAATACCATACTCATGTTTTACTTCTTCTTTGCTTGCCCATGGATCATAAATATCTACATTTACACCATAGTCTACAAGTTCTTTATAAATATCTACTACTTTGGTATTTCTTACATCCGGGCAGTTTTCTTTAAAAGTAACTCCCAGGATAAGAGCTTCAGAATTTTTGATAACCCCCCCTTTTGCAATTAAAAGTTTAACCACTTTAGATGCGACAAACTTCGCAATTGAGTCATTTACTCTACGTCCTGAAAGGATTACATCTGGATGATATCCTAACTGTTCAGCTTTGTGAGCAAGGTAATAAGGGTCAACGGAAATACAGTGTCCTCCTACCAGGCCTGGTTTGTATTTAAGGAAGTTATACTTTGTTCCTGCTGCCTCCAATACATCATTGGTATCAATACCAATTCTGTCAAATATAAGAGCAAGTTCGTTTACAAAAGATATATTAACATCTCGCTGGGCATTCTCTATTGCTTTGGAAGCCTCTGCTACTTTAATACTTGATGCTTTATGTGTTCCGGCAGTAATAATTTTTTTATATAGATTATCTACTTCGTCTGCAATTTCATCTGTAGAACCCGAAGTTACTTTCTTAACACTTGTAAGCGTATTTACTTTATCTCCCGGGTTAATTCTTTCCGGAGAATATCCTACAAAAAAGTCTTTATTAAATGCAAGTCCTGAATGTTTTTCAAGGACAGGAACACATTCTTCTTCTGTACAACCAGGGAAAACGGTAGATTCATAAATAACAATATCTCCTTTCTTGATAATTTCTCCAAGCATTTTAGAAGCAGAAATTAATGGCTTCAAATCAGGAGCATTATACTTATCAATAGGAGTAGGAACGGTAACAATAAAAACATTAGCTTCAGCTATGTCTGCTAAAGTACTGGTGGCTTTGTATCCATTTCTCCCATTAGATTCTTTGAAGTTTTTTAAGCCTTCATTAAGTTTTTCAATTTCAGCCTCAAGGGTAATATCTACTCCCTTATTAAGCTGAACAACTCTTTCTGCATTGATATCAAATCCTAAAACAGGATAATGACCAGCAAATTCTAAAGATAAAGGCAGCCCTACATAACCTTGCCCTATAACAGCTATTTTATATGTTTTCATCACTAGCTAAATTTATTTTTAATTTTTTCTAACCAAGTTTGTTCTTTTTGGTTATTATATCCGTAACCGTATTTATTACTATATCCCAGGTTTTCTCTACTGACATCGTTTAAAACAAATCCGACGTTTTTAATCTTATTTTGATCAATATTTTTATTTGCAAATTCTGTTAATGCTTTCTCAGTATATTTAGATCTGGAAACATAAATAGTAACATCAGCGAGATCAGCAATCAGGAATGTATCTGTAACCAAAAGCAATGGAGCAGTATCCAGTATAATATAATCATATTTTGATTTTAGCTCATCTAATAGGAGTGCATAACGTCCATTAGAAAGCAATTCTGTAGGGTTAGGAGGTATCATTCCCGAATAAATAACATCCAGATGAGGGTTAAATGAAGAAACATGGATAATTTCTTCCAGTTTAGTCTGATCTGAATAAAGATACTCCGTCAACCCGGCTAAGCCTTTTCTTGCAGGATTATATCTTTGTAGCTGAGGGTTTCTAATATCAGATCCGATAATAATGGCTTTTTTCTTAGGATTGGCTAAAGTAAGTGCAAGATTTACAGAAGTAAACGTTTTACCTTCTCCCTTAACTGTAGAAGTTACAAAAACAATTTTTCCTCCATCTTTATTTTTAGGAAGCATGAAATTCATATTAGTAATAAGAATTCTGAATGCTTCAGCCATAGGAGTAATATCATTTACTCTTACAATATCTGAATCCCCTTTCTCAAGGCTTGGTAATTCTGCAATAACAGGTGCATGAACTAGCTTATCAAGATCATGCTTAGTTACTATCTTATTATTAAGTAATTGTAATAGATAAATAATCGCAAATGGGATTAGTAGACCTACAACTAGAGCACCAAGCAAGATGAAGTTTCTTTTAGGGGCTACCGGTATGGTAGATGCGTATGCAGTATCAATAACTCTTGCTTTAGGAGCTGTAATCGATTGAGCAATTGCAGTTTCTTCTCTTTTCTGTAAAAGAAGCAAATATAAATTTTCCTTTATCTGTTGCTGTCTTTCTATACTTCTAAACATTTTTTCAATAGAAGGAAGTTTAGATATCTTACCTGAAACCTTATTCTGTTCTCCCAAATATTCATTTCTTGCCAATTCAAGACCGGTTCTATTTCTTTGTAAACTTTGCGTAATAGTACCACGCAATGTATTAATCTGCTTGGTAATATCAACAACTGTAGGGTTTTCTGCTGTTGCAGATTCAAGTAATCTGTTTCTTTGTAAAATTAACTGGTTGTACATTGAGACCCCTGCGGTAGCCTCCGGGTTATTTAATCCTACATTTGCTGGTAATGCCTGATATTGCCCCTGCTTCGAAACAAATCCGATCAATGCATTTGTGAGTTCTAGTTGGGAATCAATTTCAAGCTGTTTTGCTCTTGCTGCTGCAGAACTTTCCAAACTGATTTTAGCTTCAGTTTCAATATCCGTAAGATTATTTTTAGATTTAAAACTTTCTTTTTGATTTTCAACCTCACCTAATTCTCCAGATAACTTCTTTATTCTATCTTCAATAAAATCCAATGTTTTTCTTGACTCAGTATTCTTATCAAGAATAGCATCGTTGTTATAGGCTACAACAAGATTATTTAGAATATCTTCAGCCTTTGCTATTTGAGGATACTGTATAGCTAATCTCACCACGGTAGCCTCTTTAGACAACAAACTTACATTTAATGAATTTTGTAAACTAATAACTTTGGCTTCCAGAGAGGAAATCTGTAACTGTAAATTATTAGGATCTACTCCTTTTACCAGAGACGGATTAAATTTATTATTTTTTGTAATAATAATATTACCAAATGGCAACCCGATGGTTTTACCATAAGTGGTTATTATATCTTTTTTTAATTTTTCTGATGATATTGTAAGTTTGGTTCCATCAATTGTAAGATTAATGGTATTAACTGGTGCGTCAGCAGGTTTCTCTGAAACTACTTTAATCTCTACGGGAGAAGTTTCTTTATACAGCTCCATCGTAGAAATCTTACCTTTTCCGACAATATTGGTCTGGAGATTTTGGTTAGCAACCACTTCTCTCATCATTTTTTTTGACTTAAGAATCTCTATCTCATTAGCAACGCTATTGGTTTTCAAGCCTCCGAGACCAGATAAATCGGGTAGAAATCCTAAATCATTAGCAACAGGTGATGCAGTATTTTTAGCATCTTTCACCAATACAGTAGCCTGCACTTCATAAACGGGCACCATAAACTTGAGAGCAATATATCCTATTACCAAGGCAATAAGACCACTAACAATAAACCACGGCCATTTTCTAACGTATGGTTTAATTATTTCATTGAGATCAATACCATTTGAATTATCATTTTCAACTTCCGAGACTTGCGACGATTTTTGAATATCCATCAATATTTTATTTCTTATTAAATAAACTTACAACTACCGCTACCGCTGTAACTGCAATAGAGACACCTGTTAAGATAAGGCCTGTATTTGGATTTTGTTTTGCTAGAACATCTTTCGTATTGTTAGAAGAAATAATAATCGCATCTCCCTGCTTAAGATTATAATACGGTGAATTGATTAAATTAGCGTCACGAAGATTCACACGACCATGGGAAACAACACCATTCTCTGTTCTGATTACCAATACATCTTCTCTTTTCCCGTATGAAGTAAGATCACCCGCCATACCTAAAGCATTTAAAATAGTTCCTTTACCGTTGACTATTGTATAGTCTCCCTGTCTATTCACTTCACCCAGAACAGTAACTTTAAAATTAGCCAATCTTACACTTACCGTTGGATTAATGACATACTTAGTCATTTTATTATAAAGCTCTTCTTTAAACTCTAATAAAGTCTTGTCAGTTGTATTGATTTTACCTAAAACAGGAAAATCAATATTTCCTTCTGCATCTACAATGTAACTTGGTCCTGTAATAGTAGTCATCCCCTGATTGGGAGTATTTCCACCAGCTAAAGAATTTGTCTGAATCAATTCAGAAGAGGAATAGTTTTGATTGAATGGCTTTACAACATCCATATCTTTTGCCGTAATCATAATAATCAGCTGATCACCTGTCTGTATAGTAGGTTTAGAGTTTTTCTCTGATGCTTCTATAGCAACTTTTTCTATATTTTGCATATAGTTCAAGTCATTCGGCCTGGTTTGATTAACCTTGCAGGAAACCAGCGTTAATGCCAAAGATATTGCTAATATTTTTCCCTTCATATTTTTAAAATTGTACAAATATACATTTATATTTTTTCTATTTGTCGAGTGCCTCATAGATAGAATTATTGCTCCTAAACTCCGGCACAATTGTTTTTAAGATTTTAACTACTTCCACTTTATCTCTTCTTAAGGATGCTTTGGTTATTTGTCTTGTCAGTAAGTCAATTTCTTCAAACCCCATAGTTGGATCCTTAGAGACCATAATCTTGTCATTATGAGTAGGAAGTGTTTTTGCGTTGTCACTTAGGAGCTCCTCATAAAGTTTTTCTCCTGGCCTTAGCCCTGTATAAATTATCTTTATATCAATATTGGGTTCAAATCCTGAAAGCTTTATCATTCTTTTTGCTAAATCTAAGATTTTAACAGGTTCGCCCATATCAAAAACAAAGATTTCACCTCCCTCACCCATTGTTCCTGCCTGAAGAACCAGCTCACAGGCTTCAGGAATGGTCATGAAATATCTTACAATATCCGGGTGAGTAATTGTTACCGGACCGCCTGCTTCAATTTGCTTTTTAAAATGAGGTATAACAGAGCCATTAGACCCTAATACATTTCCAAATCTTGTTGTAATGAATTTAGTAGTATTTCCTTCCAGATTTTGAAGAGATTGCACGAAAAGTTCGGCTGCACGTTTAGAGGCCCCCATTACATTCGTTGGATTAACAGCTTTATCAGTAGATACCATTACAAAGCGGTTAACCTTATATTTACTGGACAATCTTGCAATAATTTTAGACCCTAAAATATTTACAAAAATAGCTTCATGAGGGTTTTCTTCTACCAAAGGAACATGTTTATAGGCTGCAGCATGATACACCATAGAGAAGTTATAGTGTTGAAATAAGGATTCCATTCTATGTTGATTGGAAACGTCACCTAAAACAAATTTAAAAGCAATATGAGGATATTTTTCTCTCATCTCAAGCTCAATCTCATATAGCGGAGTTTCAGCCTGATCTAAAATAACAATTAAAGAAGGGTTAACTAAAGCCACCTGTCTTACTATTTCGCTTCCTATAGAACCAGCCCCACCAGTTACCAGAACGGTCCTTTCAAAATGTCTGCTTTTAATCTTCTCATTCTCAATCTTGATCGGTTTTCTATTCAATAAATCTTCTATTTGAAGATTCTTGATGGATCCGCCTAAATCACTATCTCTAAGCTTTTGTACAGATGGTGCTTTGAAAACATTTAAATCTTTTTCAAGGAACAAGTTTACCCACGAATTCATTTCATCTCTGGCCATCATTTCCTTAACGACCAACACGCCGTCAATGATCAGGTCCTCTTTTGTATTTTCTTCAATTCGTTGTTTTTCGTAGATAGGTTTTCCTAGTAGAGAGGCTCTTTTAGAATCTGTTCTTTGCGTCAAAAAGCCAACTACCTGATAAGGTAAACTTGGATTATCTAAAATAGCACGGGCAATTGCAATAGACTGTTCATCAATGCCCAACACCAGAATTCTTTTTTTCAAAGCACTTCTCCTATATTCTCTTACCACATGAAAGAATTCCTTTACATACAATCTGAAAAGAAATAATCCCATAAAAGAAATAACAAAGTACAAGACCAGATAAGGGGTGAGTATAAATTTACTTCCAATAGTCCAGAAATAGAATATGTTTATTGTTCCAACGGCAAGTAGCGTACAAAAACATGACACGAATAATTTGAACAGATCTATAAATGTCGAATGCCTAATGATACCCGCATATGTTTTAAAGAAATACATAAAGACTGTATTTACTACAATGATAAAAGCGAAAACAACACTTTTATCTTCATGGTAAATAAACTCTCTTTGCGTGATTTTTTCTATAATATAAGTTGAGAGAAATAGTGATATCACCAGAATAATAATATCTATAATTAATATTATCCATCTGGGAAGATATCTTACATCTGAGAGATTGACAACATTATCTCCTCCAAATATTTTTTTCCTGAAAGAATTATACATTGTCTTTATTTGTGTTCATATGTTATTATTACGGTACAGTCTCGGTTATTAATTCAAAATACTATAAAGCATTTCCTGCAAAATTAAAATAAAATATCATCTATGCTTTAGATTTAAAAAAATAAATTTAACTTCTAAAATTCATCAGTATATTCATTATCCTATCCTTGTCATTACCTGTCAAATTTGTACCTGACGGTAAACATAAACCGTTCTCAAAAAGTATACCACAAACATTACTTCCAAAGAATTTATATTGTTTATAAAGAGGTTGCAAGTGCATAGGCTTCCATAAATATCTGGTTTCTATATTATTCTTCGAAAATTTTCTTTTTAAATTTTCTCTTGTAATTTCCGCATTATTTCCTTCAATGGTGATTGTATTCAACCAAAAATTAGAAAAAAAATCTTTTCCGGGTTCTTCAAACAGATTTATTTCATCAATATTTTTAAAAATCTCTTTATAAAAAACATGATTTTCCCTTCTTTTCAGAATTCTGTTTTCTAAAACCTCTAATTGCCCTCTTCCTATCCCTGCAGAAATATTACTCATTCTGTAATTGTATCCTACTTCAGAGTGGCTGTAATAGTCTTTGTTCTCTTTTGCCTGTGTAGCAAAATAAAGCGCCTTGTCTTTACTCTCCTGATTTCGTGATATCAGAATACCTCCACCTGAAGTTGTAATAATTTTATTTCCATTAAAACTGATGACTGAAAGGTCTCCAAAAGTTCCACAAGGCTTATTTTTATATTTACTTCCTAAAGCTTCAGCACTATCTTCAATAACAGGAATATCATATCTTCTGGATAATTCAAGGATTTCATCTACCATAAATGGCATTCCGTATAAAGAAACGGTAATGATAGCCTTAGGTTTTTTACCTTGTTTAAGACAATATTTAATAGCGTCTTCTACTGCATTCGGACACAGATTCCAGGTAGAAGTTTCACTGTCAACAAAAACAGGTATTGCTTTTTGGTAAAGAATAGGATTTGCAGAAGCAACAAAGGTAAATGATTGGCAAATCACAAAATCATCTTCTCCAACACCCAACAACCTCAATGCAAGGTGTATTGCCGCCGTACCAGAAGAGAGAGCTGTTACGAATGAATTATCACCAAGAGAATTTCCCAATATTTTTTCAAATTCATCTATGTTTGATCCATACTGAGAAACCCAGTTTGTATCAAAGGCATTCTGTATATATTTCAATTCGTTTCCTCCCATATGCGGAGGCGATAGCCAGATCTTATTTTCTTTCAAGTTCTTTTGTGTGTTGCTATTAATTTTCAGCAAAAATATCAATTATTTTCTCATATTCAAAACCTCTGCTCATGAGATATTTTATAGTCTTTGACTTTCTTTGATATTCCTGCATTCCTTTTTGTTTTGAAGAGTAGTCTTCGTAGATTCTTGAGATTGTTTTCATATAATCATCTTCGTAGATTTCATCAAAGCATGTATTCATCAGTCTTTCAGAAATTTGCTTCTGCTTCAGATGCATTTTAATTTTATTTCTACCCCAATGCTTGATATAAAATTTCCCTCTGATATAACTTCGGGTAAAACGTTCTTCATTGAGGTAATTCTCTTTCAAAAGAAATAGAAAAATTTCTTCTTTTGCTTCATCTATAAGCAAAAATTCTCTCATTTTCTGTTCTACTTCTGCATGACACCGATCCTGATAAACACAGTAGTTGATCAGTTTCTGCTTAATTTCATCAAAGGTAAAAGATTTTTTTTCCATGTGTATAAAAAAAGAATGGGCTATCGCCCATTCTTTATATAATTATGGTACTTCTTTATTAGTAATTAAATAAAGCCTTACCTTCCATTAATTCATTTACTTTCTTTCTTACTGAAACAAGAACTTCTTCATTTTTGATATTATCTACGACTTCAGAGATTAATCCTGCGATCGTATCCATATCATTTTCTTTAAGACCTCTTGTTGTAATGGCAGCAGTTCCTAATCTGATACCGGATGTGGTGAACGGTGATTTATCATCAAAAGGGACCATATTTTTATTACAAGTAATGTCAGCAAGTACTAATGCTTTTTCAGTTTCTTTACCGTTTACTCCCTTATTTCTAAGATCTACCAACATCAGATGATTATCAGTTCCTCCACTTACAATATCAAACCCTCTGTTGATCATTGCTTTTGATAATGCCTGAGCATTAGCTCTCACTTGTTTAGCATACGTTTCAAACTGTACATCCAGAGCTTCTCCGAACGCTATTGCTTTACCAGCAATCACATGCTCCAGTGGTCCACCCTGAATTCCCGGGAATACAGCCCCGTCCAATACCTGGCTCATCATTTTAATTTCTCCTTTTGGAGTCTTATGACCGTATGTATTTTCGAAATCTTTGCCCATCATAATCATTCCCCCTCTTGGACCTCTTAGTGTCTTATGAGTTGTAGTAGTTACCACATGACAATGTTCGAATGGAGAATTTAATAATCCTTTAGCGACTAAACCTGCAGGGTGTGCAATATCAGCCCATAGTGTTGCTCCGATCTCATCAGCAATCTCTCTGTATTTGGCATAATCAAGGTCTCTTGAATAGGCTGAGAATCCTGCGATCATCATTTTGGGTCTTTCTCTTAAGGCTACTTCTCTCATCTGATTGTAATCGATAAGACCTGTTTCTCTTTCTACTCCATAAGAAACCACTTCATACTGAATTCCTGAGAAATTTACAGCAGAACCGTGAGTAAGGTGTCCTCCCATTGAAAGATCCATTCCCATAATTTTGTCTCCTGGTTTTAAAACGGCAAGATAAATAGCAGCATTCGCCTGAGAACCGGAATGTGGCTGCACATTCACATAATCTACACCGAAAAGCTCTTTCGCTCTGTTGATGGCTAAAGTTTCAACCTCATCTACTACTTCACATCCTCCGTAATATCTCTTTCCGGGATACCCTTCAGCATATTTATTTGTCAATACACTCCCCATTGCTTTCATCACATTATCAGAAACAAAGTTTTCTGATGCAATAAGCTCTAATCCATGGGACTGTCTTTGTCTTTCTTTTTCAATCAGGTCGAAAATAATATCCATTTTACTTTTAGTTTTTGAAATTTTCCAGTCCAAATGTACGGATTTTTCATCGAGATTTCAGCATCAAAAAAATGATTTTTGAAAGCTAAAGAATGAAAAAAAGAAAAGTAAACCTATTGGTAATGCAGGTGATAACCTCTTATAAATAATGATCTAGAATGCTTCGTCTGAAAGCTCTTTATTGGCAACTGCCCCTGCAAAATTCCCTTGTGCAACAGCATTTGCAACCGATCTCATCATGGTTACGCTATCTCCACAGGCAAAAATTCCGGGAATATTTGTTTTCTGCATAAAATCAACTTTAATAAAGCCCTGTTCTGTCATTTCACATCCCAGATCTTCCGAGACATTGATATTTTGCTCAAAAGGAATTTTAGCATATAAAGCTTTTAACGGAACAGAATCTCCATTCTTAAATAAAACTTTTCTTATATAGCCATTTTCATGTTCAATACGATCGATTTCATTTTCGTTCAGATTAATCTTATTCTGATTTAATTTCTCAATTTGCTCAGGGGTCAAAACAGATTTACCATTTGTCAATAATGTCAAATCTTTTGTCATATTAAAAACCAGTTTTGAAAAATCAAAAGCCAGATCTCCGTCAGCCAGAATTCCTGTGGTTTCATTTTTCACTTCGTACCCATGGCAATAAGGACAATGCAGTACAGAAATGCCCCAACATTCTGCGAAACCAGGGATATCCGGCATTATATCTTTTACTCCCGATGCAACAATCAGTTTTTTGGCATATAATTTTTCACGAGCTGATGTTTCTACCACAAAACCATCAGATATTTTCTTTGTTTTTACAATGGTACTCTCATAGAATTCTACCGTATCATATTTTGCCACTTGTTTTCTTGCCATATCAGCAATTTCCCCGGGGGATCTCCCGTCATGAGTAATAAAATTGTGTGAGTGCGGAGTCTGTCTGTTACACGACTTTCCGTTATCAATAATGAGAACATTTCTTAATGATCTTCCTAAAGCCATACCTGCTGATAATCCTGCATAGCTTCCTCCAACTATAATAACATCAAATTTTTTATTTTCCATAGTAATTAATCCTTAGTTGATAATGATCTTTTTATCACTACAAAGTTAAGGTAAAAATAATTAACGCAACTTAATTGCATTAATTATTTTAGCATAAAAAATTGTTTTTAGATAAAACAGTTTTTTATTTACAATTCTTAATTGTTTTTGAAAAGATTAATTGTATAATCTAACAACTTCATTCCTCCAGCATCCCCATGTCCCGGTATTACAATCCAGACATCAGGATATTGTTTTTTTATTTTTGTCACTGTTCCGGACCAGGCTTGTATGTTAGCATCTCCAAGATATCCTTTTGTTGCCCCATTTTCTTTAATCAAACACCCTCCAAAAAGGATTCTTTCGTCAGGAAAATAGGCGACAACATTATCTTTAGTATGCCCTTCCCCGAAATATTTGACAAAAACATTCGTTCGCCCCACCTTTAATGTCAGATCGTTATCAAAGCTATGCTGAGGAATATTTTCATTGTTTTTCTTTGCCAGATCTATGGTTCTAACGCTACCATAGGAAGGAATTTTATTTTTATCAAACTCTTTTAAGCCTCCTAAGCAATCATTATGAAAGTGGGTTGCTACAACTGCATTAATATTAGAATTCAAATTATTTTTAATCCACAGAATCAGCTCTTCCGAGCTTTTATCATTCGCAGGAGTATCTAAAATCACAACTTCACCATCTTGTTTAACAATCATACCATTACAGGGTACTCTCCCAAAAGAATCTGTATTCAAATAAGAAATATGCTGATAAACATGATCAGATAGCTGAATAACAGAAAGTTCATCTGTTTTATAAACGATCTTGGGCAGGTGTGATGCTTTTTTAGTATTACAGTTTAAAAAAAATAAGAATAAGGAAAACAATACTATTTTAGAGAGGAACTTCATATAAATTCTTTAACAATGTAACTAATTTAAAAATTCTTTTTGTTTACCTTCTGCCAAAAAAAGTTAATTATCTGTTAAGATATGATTTAACTTCTTTCATTTCATCTGTTATTCTTTTATTGATATCTGTTTTCGCTCCTTTAAATCCAAAGATAGTAGCCCCATTTTCTCTTGCAAAAGGATTGGTAACGGAGCCTACAATGACACTATTTTCAAAATACCGGCTCGTTTCCCTGAGTTCATTTTCTGATTCAGAAAAATCTTTAACCCTGATCACATTACCATATTTCTTAGTTAAATCAAACCAATCAATATAATCTGCATTAAATGAAACTGCTTTTATACCAAGTTTTGAATAAAAATTTATTGCTCCCGCTTGTCCATAATTATCACATAGCACTAAAGTATTTCCGGACTTTGATAATTCAGCATACTCTCGATCCACTTTCTGAGCTAATTCTTTCCAACCCAACATATCTGCAAAATCCTGATGAATAGGATGATCCTTGCCATCTTCCCAACGAAGTAGCCCGTATTTTTTATATAAATTTTGATGACTTGCAATAAATTCCGGGCTTTTGTTTGGAAATGCAAGACTATATAAAGGCACAAATAAAATAACAGGAAGTAAAATGGAGACGGGTCTTAACAATCTTTTCCAGCCATTTTCCAGAATGACACCCAAATAAGCTGCACCAAAAGCAATATAAACAGGATAAAGCCCCATAGCGTAATAGTCCTTCGCCCTGAAATACATAAATAAAGCTATTGTAAAAACATATCCCCAAAAGAAGAATCTAAACTTTTTAAAAGAACGATCCATCAATACAGCATATAAACCTGCAAGGATAACAAAAATAACTCCGATAAAAAACAATGCCTGAGATCTTAGGAAATCAAATCTATTGACATTGACCAGCTGCCTTTCAGAAAGTTCTTTCATATGGTGTACAACAGGAAAATGATGTTCATATTGCCAGAGAATATTGGGAAGAGCAATAATAAGCGTCAAAAGTCCGGCAAAATATAAATGTGGGTTTGCAAATATTCTTCTTTGGTGGCTTATCAAAAGTGCCGGAATGAAACCCAAAGCAAGAAAAGCAATATTATATTTATTTAAAATCCCGATTCCAAAAGTGATCCCTCCCCAATAAAGCCATTTTATTTTTTCTGTAATGACATATTTTATCAGAAAATAAAAAAATAAAGTCCACAATAATACCTCGAGAGAATTGGGCTGGAAAAACATATTTAATCGAAGAAGTATTGAAAATAAAAGCCCCATAGACGCAAGAACTTTGGCAAACAAATTCCCGTTTAATTCTTCAATAATTTTCCATACAACAACAATGGTGAGCGCTCCAAATAAGGCTGGAAAAAATTTCACCCAAAATACAGTACCTCCCAAAATCTGAATGAGCCATCCCAACCATGAGCTTACCGGCGGTACCGACAAATATCCCCAGGCGAGATGACTTCCCTGATCAATATACAGGTATTCATCACGTTGCAATTCATACTCAGGAGCAATCAAAGAATACTGAAGGACAAACTTGAGAATGATAAAAAGAAAAAGAACCCAATAGCTTTTCTTCATGACTTATAGTTTAAGATTAAAATTAAGACATTTCAGACCATTTTTCTATTACATTTCATATTAATAATCACATGATAACAAAAAAATCCCGGAGAAATATCTCCGGGATTCTGCAGTTTTAAAAACTTATAGTTTTAGTTTATTATTTTTTATTTGCTTTTTCCTTTAACTCGTCCTTGTCTTTATCTGAAGGATTCCATACTTTCACTTCGGAATCTTTCGTAATATTTGATCCTGGAAGAACCTGAACATTAATCCCGTCGCTGGCACCTAATTTCAAGTATACCTTTTTAAATTTCCCGTCTTTTTGTTTCACTTCTACAAAGGGAACATCTTTTCCTTGCTTCTTTTCATACTGAACTAAAGATTCATCCAGTAAAAGGGCATTTTTCTGAGAACTCAATACAATCTCCCCATTAGCAGAGAATCCAGCTCTGATATATTCGTTATTAGGATTTTCTACGTTTCCTTCAACCGGAAACTTGATGGTTCCGGCGTTATCTTTTCCCTTAGGAGCAATCATCGTAAGTTTTCCCGGGAAAGTTTTATTCTGTAACGCACCGATTACAATATTCATATCCATTCCCTGGCTCAGTTTTCCAGCCTGGGCTTCGTCAATTTCTCCTTTAAAAATCAGAGAATTTAAGTCTGCTACTGAACAAATCGTTGTACCAGCATTGAAGTTATTCGCTTCAATCACCTGGCTTCCCAGTTTTACAGGAACTTCAAGAACGGTTCCTGAAGCTTTGGAACGAATCTGTGTTGTTGCTAACCCTTGCCCCTGAAGTTCAGGAGTAGCTCCGGTTTTTGCAATCTGCAATCTTTTCTGAGCAGTATTCAGCTGTTGTTGTGCATTTTTAAGAGTTTGCTGCTGAGAAAACAATTGCTGCTGGGAATTAAGGTAATCTTGTTTAGAAACCACCCCTTGCTTAAAAAGCCTATCCTGCATATCATATTGCTTCTGCATATTTCCCACATTTAATTGAGCATTATTGATCTGAAGCTGCGCATTCTGAACTTCCTGCTGTGCAGCATTCACTTCTGAAATACTCGGAACAATTCTCACGGTAGCGATCAACTGTCCTATCTCCACTTTATCTCCTTCTTTCACCAGAATTTTATCGATAATCCCGGTAATATTGGGTTTGATTTCAATTTCTTCCTTTGGAACAATTTTTCCTGTAGCCATTACCTTATCGTCCATATTCTGAACAGTAGGTTTACGCGTGAGGAAAGCCTCGCCCTCCTGAGAGTTTGATTTTATAAGATAGCCAATCCCTGAGAACAATGCCACTGCAAATAAAAGCCCTAACACTATATAAACGGCTTTTTTCCAAGTGAATTTCTTTTTCATATGTATAGTTTATTTTTTATTTTAAGATGGAAAGATTTAAAAAATTAAAAAGATTGGATGATCTCTGTTTTCAAACTTTCAAATTATTTCTTTTTTAAATTAGTTACTCTGTTCTTAATGCTTCAATTGGTCTTATCTTCACCGCTCTTTGTGCAGGGATCATCCCGATTACCAATCCCAGGACAACCATAACTCCCATTGCAGCGAATACATTCCCATAATTTACTGTCGGATTATAGAAAGGAAATGCATCCTGACCTTGCGTTACTGCATTTAAAATCATCAATACAAAAATTCCAAACATAAAGCCCAGCAATCCTGAAGAAAGGGTAATCACTACACTTTCCAATAAAATCTGATTTCTTACTTCAGAGGGTTTTGCTCCCAATGCTCTTCTGATCCCTATTTCTTTTGTTCTTTCTTTTACTGTAATCAATAAGATATTTGAAATGGCAATGACCCCCGCAAGAATTGTCAGTGTTCCCACAATAATGGTTAACAGTTGCATCCCTGTAAGGAACCCCGTTAATTTCTTAAATTCTTTTCCTAAGTTGAAACTACCGAAAGCATTGGTATCTTCAGGAGAAATTTTATTTTTAGATTTTAATACCTCTTTTACATCCTGTTCTACTGAACCCACATTAGCATTAGGTTTGCTTACAATCGCAAACAGATCAATCTGCTCACCTGCATTGTACATTTTAGTGTAGGTAGACAATGGAATAAATGCAGTCTGATCATTTTCAAAACCACCTCCTTTTTTCACTCTGAAAACACCTATTACATTAAAGAAAATACCTTTGATATTAATAGATCTTCCAATAGGGTTTTCTTTTTTCTTGGAATCAAAGAAGTTCTTGTAAATTTCTTCTCCAATAACCACTACATTTTTATTTCCTGAAACATCTGCGTCATTGATATATCGTCCGAAAATAAGTTTCTTTTCTGAAATTTTATTTCCAACAGCGTAGTCTCCCGTAAGAGAATATGTTCCGTTTTTTCCATTTCTTGACATAGCTTCGCCGGGTGTTCCTGTAAAACTGCCTCTTGCATTTTGTGGAGATATATAATCTATGGCGGTTACTTTTCTTTTCAGCATTTCCATATCAGATAATTGCAAATGCACTTCTCTACCTTTAGGAAACCCTTCATACGGAATAGACGTTTTCTGTGCCCACAGGAAGATCGAATTGGTAGCAAACCCGGAAAACAGTTTATCAAAACCATTCTCCATTCCTTTTGCTGCTCCAAGAAGGCTTACATACAAAAACATTCCCCATCCTACCCCAATCATGGTAAGAAATGTTCGAAGCTTATTATTCCTCAATGAATAATAAATCTCCTGCCAAGTATCTTTTTTAAATATGATATTCACCTTTCTGAATTATAAGTTATCAATTCTATTATTCTGTTTATCTGTCTTTCTTACTTTCGGATTAATGATTATTATTCCGTTCTTAATGCTTCAATCGGTTTAATTTTTGAAGCTCTGTATGCCGGAATAAACCCTGCAATCAGTCCTGAAAAGATCAATGCAATAAAAGCCATCAGGATGGATCCCCAACCTACGCTTGGGCTTTTAATAAAGAACTCTTCAAGGCTATCTCCAATAAGATTTAATGTTAAAACACCAATTCCTACTCCAACAAGTCCGGAAACAACGGTGATCACAACACTTTCCTGAACAATCAAAGCAACAATTCCTCCTGGTTTGGCACCAATCGCCTTTCTCACCCCTATTTCTTTAGTCCTTTCTTTTACGATATACACCATGATATTACTGATTCCGATAATCCCCGCCAGTAAAGTTCCCAGACCAATGAATCCTACAATCGCTGTAAGAACTGCCATAAACGTAAAGGTATCGTTCATATTTTTGGCATTATTCCAGACACGAACTCCATTTTCATCGTCAGGAGCAACATTTTTTCTTGCTTTTAATTTATCTTTTAATTCATCACCATATTTGATGGCCTGATCCGGAGTCAGCTTTTCATTGTATGTAATATAGGCTATATTCACCGTATCTGAGCCTTTTTTCATCTGCTGCAAAGTCGTAATCGGAACTGTAATATGTCTCTCATCTCTATCTCCTCCGTCATCTGAAAAAACTCCAATGACCTTATACATCGTTCCATTAATATTCAGCTCTTTCCCAACAGGGCTTCCATTTTTGATTAAATCGCGCTGAACCATTCTTCCAATGACTGCAACATTTAATTTTCTTTCCAGGTCCATAGCTGTTAAATAGCGGCCATCAATAACCTTTCTGTTTTCAATAACCTGCTCCCCGGGATCGGCTCCGTTGATCTGATAAAGACCACTCTCTTTCCCATATTTTACCATTAAACTGGCACTATATCTGGGACTTGAAGGTCCTGCTTTTTCCTTGTCTGCATTAATTAAAAAGTCATAGTCTGAGTTATTCATTGTAACATTTCGATCAGACTGCAAGCCTTTATAAGCTAAGGTGGTCTTCCCTGTGGAAAAAATAATCAGATTTTTGGCATCTCCCGCAAATCCTTCAGAAAATGCATTTTGAAGCCCTTTTCCAATTCCGAAAAGCACAATAAAAATAAACAATCCCAAAGCCACGGTAAACCCCGATAGTACCGTCCGAAGCACATTACTACGGATAGAACTGAATATTTCCTGCCAACGATCTAGGTCAAACATTTTAGTTGATATTAAAAGATTGAAAAATTTAAAGATCAAAAAGACATCATTAAATTTTCAAATTATTTTCAAATTCTCAAATTCACTTTATAAAACAATCTGCTTAATAAACTCATCACTTTCAATGATACCGTCTTTCAGCACTACATTTCTTTTGGTTTGCGCCGCTACATCAGGCTCGTGAGTTACCACGATAATTGTTTTTCCCTCATTATTAATATCCTGAAGTAGTTTCATAATATCATGAGTGGTTTTAGAATCCAATGCTCCGGTTGGTTCATCCGCCAGTACGACTTTAGGATTCGTAATCAAAGCTCTGGCAATTGCTACTCTTTGCTTTTGCCCTCCTGAAAGCTCACTGGGAAGGTGATTTGCCCATTGCGCAAGACCAACCTTTTCCAGATATTCTAATGCTTTTTTATTCCGCTCTTTTCTTGGTACGTTTTGATAATATAGAGGGAGTGCAACATTTTCCAAAGCAGTTTTATAATTGATAAGATTAAAGGATTGAAAAATAAATCCCAGAAATCTACTTCTGTATTCTGCGGCTTTTACTTCAGACAAATGCTCTATCGGGACTCCATCCAATTCATAGGTCCCTGAATCTTTTTCATCAAGAATACCAATAATATTAAGAAGAGTAGATTTTCCCGAACCTGAACTTCCCATAATAGAAACAAACTCTCCTTCCGAAATGCTCAGATTAATCCCTTTAAGGACATGAAGTTTGCTTTTTCCTGTATCGTATGATTTATGTAAATCCTGAATTACTAACATTAAGTGATCTATGTTTTATACCCAATAAGTAGATGATATTTTCAAATTGTTACAAGAATAAAAATTTATTCAAATATTTTTTTGTTTAATACCACACCCCTCTATTTAAAGCAGTTTATTTAATTTTGTTTAACTGTAACTTAAGTTTTCCATCTATTTACCCTCTGTATAGCTGTTCAGGCTATTATTCGAGGCTGTTTCATGTAAATGTGGAAAACTTTTACAACTAAAAGTCAACCGATTAGTATTTACCTCTTTCAAAATCAGTTCTTTTTTTCGAACTTTGTATTTAGATTCTGATCAGAAACACAAACTTGAAATGTGAATAACGTATATTCACAACCATCACAAAAACAAAAAGTTATACTTTTTCTGAACGTTATCCACAGAGATCTGAATTATTTAATTATAAAGATATTTTAATATGGGAATTTTTGATAAGAGAGTAAGTTATAAGCCATTTGAATACCCGGAGGTTCTTCAATTTGTAGAGGCAATCAACAAATCGTTCTGGGTACATTCGGAAGTGGACTTTACTGCAGATGTACAAGATTTTCATTCGCAGTTGGAACCACATGAGAAGCATGCTGTGAAAAATGCGCTGTTAGCCATTGCACAGATCGAGGTGTCTGTAAAGACATTCTGGGGAAACCTATATAATCACATGCCGAAACCCGAGTTGAATGGTTTGGGGGCTACTTTTGCAGAATGTGAATTCCGTCACTCTGAAGCTTATTCCCGTTTATTGGAGGTCTTAGGATATAATGAGGAATTTTCAACGGTAGTAGAAATTCCTGCGGTGAAAAAGAGAATTGATTTCTTGTCAAATGTCCTTAAACATGCCAATTCTACGACACCAAAAGAATACGTTTCTTCTCTTTTATTATTCAGTATTTTAATTGAAAATGTATCACTCTTCTCACAATTTGCCATTATTTTATCTTTCACAAGATTCAAAGGATATATGAAGAATGTTTCAAATATCATTGCATGGACTTCCGTAGATGAGCAAATTCACGCTAATGCAGGAATTTATTTGATTAATAAAATTCGTGAGGAACAACCTGATCTATTGACAGATTCAGATATTGAAGATATTTATACTCTGGTAGATCAATCTATAGAACTGGAAGGCGAAATTCTGGACTGGATCTTTGAATTGGGAGAATTAAGTGTTTTCTCCAGAGAAGACTTACTGAACTTCATGAAGTACCGTGTTGATGATAGTTTAAAGAAAATCAATATGGAAACCCGTTATAATATTTCTCCTGAACAGTATCGTCCTATGAAATGGTTTGAAGAAGAAGTTTTTGCCAACTCTATGGATGATTTCTTTGCCAAAAGACCTGTGGATTATACAAAACACGATAAAAGTATTACAGCAAACGATTTGTTTTAATGCAGTAGTCGCGAGCGAAGCGAGCGTCAAGGCCGTTAGGTATTGTGTCATTCTAAATGACAACCCATATTATATTTAACAAGCACAAAAATAAAAGATGATCAATGTAATTGTAACCTACACGGTAAATCCGGAATTTGTTCCAGCCAATAAAATTAATATTCAAAAGTTTTTGGATGATTTTAAAAAGCTAGATCAATCTACATTTGAATATAAAGTGTATGCAAAAGAGGATGGTGTTACTTTTGTACATTATTCAAACTACATCAATGAAGAAGTTCAACATGAAGTTTTGAATGTACCTTCTTTTAAAGAATTTCAAATGTTAAGAGATGAAAGCGGATTGAATGGTTCCCACAAAGTAGAATTTTTACAATCAATAATATAAAAAAAACAAAATTCCGGAGTGATAGTCTCACTCCGGAATTCGAAAATATAACATCTATGGAAGAACAAAATTCAAATATATGGTGGCTCAACGAAGAGTCTGAGCAAATGTTGAACAGAGGATATCTGTTGAAAGGCGAAACAGTAGATGGAGCTATCGACAGAATCACTACTGCGGCTGCAAAAAAATTATATAAACCGGAACTACAACCCGCTTTCAAGGAAATGATCACCAAAGGGTGGATCAGTTTCTCTTCACCGGTATGGGCTAATATGGGAACACAGAGAGGACTTCCCATCTCATGTTTTAACGTTCATATTCCGGACAGCATTGAAGGCATTACTCACAAAATGGGTGAAGTAATTATGCAGACAAAAATTGGAGGTGGAACTTCAGGTTATTTTGGAGAGCTTCGTAACAGAGGTACTGCTGTAACGGATAATGGTAAATCTTCGGGAGCCGTCTCTTTCATGAAATTGTTTGATACAGCAATGGATGTAGTTTCTCAGGGAGGAGTAAGAAGAGGAGCTTTTGCAGCTTACCTGGACATCGACCATGGAGATATTGAGGAATTTTTATCGATCAAAGATATCGGAAGCCCTATTCAGAATTTATTTACAGGAGTATGTGTACCAGATTACTGGATGCAGGATATGATTGATGGGGATATGGAGAAACGTAAAGTTTGGGCAAGAGTTTTAGAAAGCCGCCAGCAGAAAGGTCTTCCATATATTTTCTTTACAGATAATGTAAACAGAAACAAACCTCAGGTTTATAAAGATCAGGGAATGACTGTTAACGCAAGTAATCTTTGTTCTGAAATTATGCTTCCTTCCACAAGAGAAGAATCTTTCATCTGTTGTTTATCATCCATGAACCTTGAATTGTATGATGAATGGAAGGATACTGATGCTGTAAAACTGGCAGTATATTTCTTAGATGCCGTTTTATCGGAATTCATTGAAAAAACTGAAGGAAATTATTATCTGCAGGGAGCAAGAAACTTCGCCATGCGTCACAGAGCTCTTGGATTAGGAGTTTTGGGATACCATTCTTACTTACAGAAAAATATGATCCCGTTTGAAAGTTTTGAAGCCACTCAATTCAATGCAAGAGCTTTCAGACATATTAAAGAACAGGCTGAACAAGCTTCAAGAGAGCTTGCCAACATTTATGGTGAGCCGGAATTACTGAAAGGATATGGATTGAGAAACACCACGACTATGGCCATCGCTCCTACCACTTCAAGTTCTGCGATCTTAGGACAAACGTCTCCTGGAATTGAGCCTTTTGCATCTAATTATTATAAAGCAGGTTTAGCTAAAGGAAACTTTATGCGTAAAAATAAGTACCTTGCTAAATTGTTAGAAGAAAAAGGACTGGATAATGAGGAAACATGGAGAACGATCATGCTAAACCATGGTTCTGTACAACACTTATCTGAATTAACAGACGAAGAAAAAGCAGTATTCAAAACATTCAAAGAAATTTCTCCGATGGAGATTATTTCTCAGGCTGCACAGAGACAGCAATATATTGATCAGGCACAATCATTGAATCTTCAGATTCCTTCTACAATGCCTGTAAAAGATGTAAACTATCTTTATATTGAAGCCTGGAAAAAAGGAGTAAAAACATTGTACTACCAAAGAAGTTCTTCTGTTTCGAAAGAAATGATGGTCAACTTTGTGACATGTTCTGCTTGTGAAGCATAAACTCAAGTAATAAACACGCTATATTATTAAAAGGCACGCCGAAAGGTGTGCTTTTTTCATTTTTCAAATCTATACACGTCTTATCCCAACACAGATAAGTTTTTGCTAAAGTCATTGGATTTATTTCAAACGGGCTAAAATCCATTTCTATTGAATATATCGTGTTTTTTAAAATTTATAGATTTCCTTGATTACATGAACAGTAAAACGTTTATATCTTTCATCAATTATAATAAAAAGGCCCGGAAGAAGACCGGACCTTGAAAAAAGAATTGTATTGAAGTAAAATAAAACAGTATCTAAAAATTGTATCTGACCCCCAGTTGTGCCTGGAACCTCGATGCAAACTGATCGATAGTATAAGGCAGCCCCGGCGTTTTAAAATTATATGTCGGGTCTCCTGCTGAAGGCTGACCTGTGGCAACGGTTCCTACTTTTGTCAATCCTACACTTGCAGTAGAGTTGAATGTATTGGGTACGAAATATACTTTCCCCCAATCCTTATTTAATAAATTAGTAAAATTGATGATGCTCAAAGAAATCTGTAATGTATTTTTAGATTTCTCGCTCAATCTGAATTCATCCATAATTCTGATATCCGCCTGAATATTCCACGGGGTAACATCTCCGTTTCTTTCGGTAAACTTCCCTCTTCTGGATTTTAAGTAATCATTATTGTTAACGAAGTTTTCATAATCAGCAATCTGCTGCTGAGCACTTACCAGTACATTGCCTGCACCGTCTTTTATTGGAACAATATATTTAGCCGCCTCAGCTGCATCTTTAAAGATATAAGAAAGGCCCGCGGCCTGTCCTGTATTCGCAATAGTACTATTCACAAATCCCCAGGTGAAAGGATTTCCTGACTGTGCATTAAAGTATACGTTGGTATACAATCTGTTTGATTTAGAAATAGTAAAAGCATAGCCAAGGTTCGCTACCACTCTGTTTTTAATGGCAAAATTGGAAGTTGTCAACTGAGGATCATTGGGAGTCAGAGACTGGTTCATCTGCCAGTTACTTTCCATAGAGTTTCTGATTCCGTTGGTAATGTCTTTAGCATCCCCATAGGTATAGGCAACAAAGAAATTAAAACCGAAGTTGTATGATTTTGATAACTGTGCCGTCAGGTTATAACGATATCCTTCTTTGGTATTCGATAAAAGATAGGCATTAGAAAAATTACTGTTAATATTGGTTGTATAGATAGGCATCTCGTGATTCACATCATAGCTGTAATACGTCACATTATCTGTCTTATTAACCTGCTGAAATTTCAGGTCATACAACACTTTTGTATAAATACCTTCCAATGTAAGTTTATATCCTTTTAAAGTATAATCAAAAGCAAGGGAGCTTCTCCATACCCTTGGCATTTTAAAATTATTATCAATAAGATCTACCTGTACTTTTGAAGAGTTTTGCCACTTAGGGAAGTTGGTACTGATCAACGGGTCGCCGTTCGTAGCGAGCTGGCTCGCTGTTGGTGCATTGTAATCATAACTTCCGAACCCGACTCCATCATTATAATAGGCATATCCAAGCCAGGCAAATGGTATTCTACCTACAAAAATGCCCGATCCTCCTCTTAATACCATCGATCTGTCTTCCGTAACGTCAATGGTAAATCCAAGTCTCGGAGATAAAGTGGGCTTGTTAAGATAAGTATTGGTGAGTTGGCTTAATGGAGTATATGTATAAGTGTTTCCAAAATTAGGGTCCTGAGGAGAGCTGCTCACTAAGGGACTCAATTGCGGTTTATTCGGTAAATCGGTATAATCTACTCTGACCCCCGGTGAAAGTCTTACTCGTCCCCAGTTGATCTCATCCTGTAAGTATAATGAAAGAAGATTTACATTGTATTGTGCATAAGGATTATCAAAAAGTGTTTGTCTGCTATCCCCGTTAAAAGGATAAGTTCCTCTTATTCTGGCAGGATTACCTGCGTAAAAATCATTTAAAGATTTATAGGAGATCCTTCCGTTCAATGCATTCACAAAGCCATAATTGATGTTGTAAAATTCATTGTGAGTTCCCAACAAGAAGGTATGATTTCCTGTTTTATAAGTAAGGTTATCTGTGATTTCCAAAGTCTTTTGCTTCATATTGAAAACAGTGGCCTCTCTATCATTACCCAACAGAATAGTTCCTCCGTTATAACTTATTTCAACCTGCGGGAACATGGCGTTTCCTGAGGTAGGATCCCTGTAATCATGAATAGAAGAATATCCTGCCACAAAACTATTACTCCACTTATCATTAAAACGGCTTTTCAATTCAAGTGTAGTAGTAGACGCTGTATTTTTCTGAACGAAATCCATACTGGCAAACCTGAAGTTGGCTCCGTCTCTTTCAAGATTAGATGCCTGTGAAAATACGGTATTGTTCTTAATAGATAGTGTATGTTTATCATTGATTTTCCAATCTAACTTATTAAAAAGTTTAGCACTTTCGGAGAAATTATTATACTGATTAAAACTTCCTGTATTGAAACCATACTTATTTCTTACAAAATCAGAAATTTGTTGTGCAACAGCCTCATTTACCAAAGCATTAGGATCATTGGCATTATAAAAAACCGGGTCTGTTCTTTTAGTATATTCCAGATTGGTAAATAAAAACACCTTGTCTCTCACAACAGGTAAACCTACTCGCCCCCCATAAATAAAATCAGAGAAATCTTTTGGCATTTTTGAATTATCACCGACTCTGTTATTCCCTGTAATGGCTGCATTTCTTCCATATACATACATGGATCCGGTAATATCATTACTCCCACTTCGGGTTACCGCATTGATACTTCCTCCAAGAAAATTTCCCAGTTTCACATCATAAGGAGCAATATACACCTGTACATCCTGAATGGCATCCAGACTTATCGAATTAGAACGTGTACTGCTTCCTGGCATTCCGGAAGTTCCTGTCTGCCCACCCAATGAAGGACTAAATCCGATAGCATCATTATTAATAGAGCCATCAATGGTCACATTATTATAACGGAAATTGGTTCCGTTAAAAGAGTTATTGGCACTTTGAGGAACCAATTTAGTAACATCCTGAATGCCTCTGTTGATATTAGGAAGTCCTGAAATCTGTGCCTGGCTGATCCCTACGCCATACTTTACAGCAGCCTTTTTAGAAGTAATTTTCACTTCATCAATGGTCTTTTCTTTACTTCCCAGATCTACCACCGGTAAGTCATTATTTCCTAGAGAAAGCTGTAAATTGGTATTTTCGTAAATAACCTGTGATCCATCCAGAATTTCAATCGTGTAAGGTCCGCCAGGCTGAAGGTTATCCAGGCTAAACTGTCCTTTATTGTTACTCCTGGTTTCAAAAGTACTATTGGTAGGGACATGTATAACCTTCACTATTACTTCAGAAGAAACTCCTTTCAATCTTCCAAAAATTTTAGAGCTGGTTTCCTGTGAAAATGCAAAACCAAAAGATAATAAAGCAAAAGCACAGATCAATTTTTTCTTCATATTTTTTATTAGTAAAACTTGGTGTAAAAGTAGATCTACTAAATATGAAGTGTGGTAACATACAATTAACATTATGTAACACGATGTTTAACAATTCCTTAAAAAAAACTTAATAGAACTCATAAGGTAGTTTCAAAAAAAATCTGATCAAAAGAATAATTTACACGGACCGCTCCTGAAAATCATAGGACTTTCTATGATTTTTTTCGTTTATCTTTGTGTTTATTGTTTAACACTCCAAAATTACAGATATGAAATTCGGACAAGTAGAAGATCCTTCAAAAATAGATTTTACTCTTCCAAAAGATCACTCCAGAACAAAAGAAATGTTGAGTCTTAATAAAAAAGGACTTGAAAACATCTCTATCGGATGTGCAAAATGGAATAAAACCGACCTTAAAGGATTTTATCCAAAAGGCACTAAAGACGAACTGACCTATTATGCGACCCAATTTAATTCTATTGAATTGAACGCTACTTTCTACGGAATGCCAACTCCTGATCAGGTCAAAACATGGAAAGAGAAAACACCTGAGAATTTTAAATTTTTTCCTAAAATCACCAACACAGTCTCTCACTTCAGAAGATTAATTGACGTTACAGATCCGGTCACGCATTTTGCCTCTGCAGTTATCAATTTTGATGAAAAATTGGGAATGGCTTTCCTTCAGCTTCATGATAATTTTAAGCCAAAAGATTATGACCGATTGGAAAAATTTGTAAAAGAATGGCCCAAAGAAGTTCCATTAGCTATCGAACTTCGAAATACTGAATGGTTTACTGATGAAGAGATCCTCAATACTACTTGTGAGCTTTTTGAAACCCATAATATAACCAATATTATTGTGGATACAGCAGGGAGAAGAGACATGCTCCATATGCGCCTTACAACTCCTAATGCATTCATTCGATACGTGGGTGCTAACGCAGAGAGCGACTATGAAAGACTGGATGATTGGCTGAAACACCTGACCAAATGGAAAAAAGAAGGTCTTCAAAATCTTTATTTTTTTGTTCATCAGAATATTGAAAAAGCATCTCCTCTACTATCCGCTTATTTCATCAAAAAATTAAATGAAGAATGGAAAACCGATTTGCATATTCCACAAATGGCTACAGAAAGTACAGGCACACTTTTTTAAACCAAAATAGGGAATTATCTTAATTATTTTATTATTTTTCACAATAAAACATTATTTTAACCTACTCATTTTAAAGCAATAAAACCCTTTTCATATCTGAAAATTTCATACATTAGACATGTAATAATTCACTAATTACATATACATTTAAAAGAAATAATATGGAAAAGGAAATTTGCAGAATAAGTATCTCCAGTAACTGGCTGGGTGATGAATATACTTTCTATGAAGATAGTACGATAAAAAGAATTTATGATAACCACAGTCTCAATTCCAATAGAGTTGAATGGTTGGAGCCCAAACAAATCAGCAAACAAAATAAAGACAAATTAGTAAAAGGCTGTCCTGACGATTGCAAAGAGCAGATCATGCTGATTCTGGATTATCCCTAACAGTAAACACTGAATAAAACATAATTTTGATCATGTCTTATTCAGTGTTTATCTATTATATATTTTTATTATTCTTTCTGAGCAGCAATACCAGATTAAGAAATAAAAGCAAAAAATCCAGGGTAATCCAAATTCCCAACTTTGTATTTTCATAATTATATGCCTCTACCTGCTTTTTGGCAGCATCAGAAAGTTTCATACTTTGATTGATGTAATTCTGTACTTCTACAATCTGATCAATATTCTTATTAGGAACAGAATGTTGTGAAAAGTATACGAGGTTCTTTTTTCCCAGGTATCCTACGATCCAGTATTCATCAGATTTATCCATTTTCAGATATTCTATCCTGTAATACTCCGGACGTATTTTGCCAATATGCTTAGGGATAAGTGTTGTATTTTTATCTACTTTATTTACGTTGATCAGATAAAAGTCCAGTGCCTGTGGAAGCTTGTTTACCACTTGAAGCCCCACAGAATTATCTACAAATGCAACAGCACTTTTTTTGATAAACCAGTACGCAAAAAATGAAATTGAAAAAACAACAGTCAGGATTCGAAACAATTTTGCCCATTTTGCTATCCTTCCTGATTTAATTTTATATAAAATCAGAGAAAGCAGACAAGTCCAAAAGATAACAACAATGAAAAATTCCATAGGGCAAAGATACTGATTTCAGAATTGAGAGGGAAGATTAATCCACATTCCACTCTTTATAGAACTGGTCAAGGAAGTTCAGCATATAGTTATGTCTTTCTTCCGCCATTTTTTTCCCATGCGCTGTATTCATGAGGCTCTTAAGAAGCAACAATTTTTCATAGAAATGATTGATGGTGGTCCCATTAGATTTCTTATATTGTTCCTTAGACATCTTCAAGTCAGGTTGGGTAGCAGGATCATACATTGGATTATTTTTAAATCCTCCAAAATTAAATGTTCTGGCAATTCCAATAGCACCAATGGCATCAATGCGGTCTGCATCCTGTACAATCTGAAGTTCAATAGGCGGGTCTGCAGGAGCCTGATCTCTGTTTTTAAATGAAATATTTTCAATCACAAATAAAACCTGGTCAATGATTTCATCAGATACATTCTGGTTTGTAAGAAACTCTCTGGATATTTTGGGTGCTATAGTTTCATCCCCGTTGTGAAATTTAGGATCTGCAATATCGTGGAGAAGTGCAGATAATTCAACCACATCTTTATTACAGTTTTCGGTTTCAGCAATTTTTTTGGACAGCTTCCAGACTCTTTCAATGTGAAACCAGTCATGGCCGGCCTCTGCTCCTTCTAATTTTTCTTTTACAAATTCTACCGTGTTGTCAATTGTACTTTTCATTTATCTATCAGTTCATTTAAAATAATATCCCAAAGTTTGCTATTGTAGCTTCTAAAAAAATTAACATGTCCGATTTCTTTCTTTTCAGATTCGGAGGTTTTCACAAGTCTGTAGGTGGGTGTAAGATTAGGATATGTATTATTTAATAAACTCAATACTCCCTTTTCTGTGAGCCATACATCATCTTCGGCTCGGATTACAAATACCTTTTGTGTTAAGTTTTTAGAATAATCATCAATTTTCTCCAACAATCTGTTGGTTGATTTCTTGTTTAAAATTAAGGTTCTCCAGTCATATGCACAATTTTTTGGAAGACTTTCTCCAAGCCCAAACCAATTTGCAGGAAAATAGCCTAGCAAAGAAGTAGTTAGTGGTTGTACAATTCCAAACCCAAGATAAGCTTCGATTTTGGTTTTCAGCTTTAAATTTCCAACAAAAGCATTTTGTGTACCCACAAAAATCAATTCTTCAAATATCTCAGAGTCTTCATTCATTCCTAAAATCAATGCTCCTACAGAATGTCCCAAACAATACTTTCTATAGCCTGAAAATTCGGTTTTGATATACTGAGTTACTGTTTTATAATCTTTTGATCCCCATATCCGCATAGAACCATGAAATCCTTTCATCTCTTTGGGTTTCGAAAGCCCAATCCCCCTGTAGTCGTAGGTAATAACAGTAAATCCTTGTTCAGAAAAATAGTGAGCGAACGAGAAATACACCTGTTGTTTTACCCCTGTTGCCGAATTAATTAATAATAATTTCTCATTACTTTTTTCCGGCCGAAAGAGGTGAACTGCTAATAATGCATGATCTTCTGTGGTAAGTATTAGTTTTTCCATGTCATAAAAGAAAATGTCCACTATAAAAGTGAACATTTTGGATATATTTTTATGTTAAGTTTCAAACTTTTGATATGCCGTAAATAGTTTAAGAAAGGAAATCTGAGATTCTGGGCAGTCCTGTCTGAGATCCTTTTCCTCCGGAAACCCGAGATGAAACTTCATTCCCAAACTTCACACAGTCTTCAATGGTATTTCCATGACATAATGCTATTGCAAAACCTGAGGTAAAAGCATCCCCCATTCCCATCTTATAGACTGTCTTGTCTTTATCATTTCTATAATACTTCATTTCCGTACCATCGAAATAAATAGTGGAATTGGTATCATCTCTTACAAAAACTTTATTGAAATATTTTGTAAGGACTTCTTCTCTTCTCTCTTCCCCGAAGATAATATATAACTCACTACTTTTTGCTACAATAAAATCTACACTTGCTAATACCTCATCACGTACCCTCATTGCCGGAGAGGCATACAAACCTACTTTTTTACCATATCTTTTGGCTTTTTGCACTGCATATTCTACCACTTCCATCGATACTTCAAGCTGAACCAATACAAGATCTGAACTGTGAAAATATTTATCTGCCTCATCTATGTGTGACTTGTTAAGATATTTATTAGCTGCCGGAACGACAACAATTGCAGCATTCCCGTTACAAGTTGTTACATAAGCTGTTCCTGTAGCTTCCTGATCTGTTTCATGAACAAAACCAACATTTACATTTTCGCTCACAAGATTCCTCATGATCTGTTGTCCCAGAGGATCCATGCCTACACAGCCTATAAAATAAACACTTGCCCCCAGCCTCGATGTACCCACTGCCTGGTTGGCTCCTTTTCCTCCAAAATAGCTATCCGAATTAACGGCTAAAACTGTTTCATTAGGCAAAGGAAGTTTTTCTGTTTCCAGGACAAGATCTATAGAAGAGCTTCCTACAACAATAATTTTGGGTTGTTCTGATGAGAAATTCATTGTGTTTTTACTATTAGTTTTACAATTTATAACAGACAAAAATTCTGTATCAAAAATAAATAATTTTACTTAACTTATTTCAATAAATTCAGTTATTATCTTTACAGGTGATTGATCTTTATCATAGGCAATATAACTTGCATAAAAACCTTCCCCATAACCGGTCTCAAAACCTAATATAGTTCCGGGCTCTGTTTCTGATGGCTTTAAAAATGCGTATTGGTCAATAGCCCCGTTTTCATCAAAGAAATGTTCATGGAAAAATTCTTCATAAATCCCCATAAAATCACCTCCTTTATTTTCATATAACCTTTGCTCAAGCTCATTGAGGCTTTTTTGAGTATCTACATCCATGAAGCAGCCCATTCCGCTTTCCACAGGATAACCAAAAACTTCACCTTCTGCAAGATCCTTTATATTTTGTCCGGCAGTGGTTGCCAGTTTCCAACTTTTAATTTCTGAATTACTAAAAATAATTTCCGCGTAAGCTACGCAATTACTTTCTCTTTCTTTGTGTAACATTACAGAAAAATCTCCTTTCGGAAATTCTGTAGAAAAAGGAAGCATCTCATTTGTGATCAGAGGATCACAGGCAACCAATTTTCCACTGGAAAGATAGATCTTCCCTACTTCAAAACTTTCCAGCAAAGGACTTTCTACAAAGTCTTTTGAAAATAGCTTTTGTATGTTTTCTATATGTGTCATATTTTCTTTTTCTTTAAACCATCAGGCTGGGCACAAGTTTTCATCTGTACCCAGCCTGAGATTCTGACAAACGAATTTGTCGATATTTTAAATTTACAAACTTTTCAGCTTCTCTTCCAAAATCGCAATTTTGTCAAGAGCATCTTTTTGTTTCTTACGCTCCACCTCAACAACTTCAGGTTTTGCATTGGCAACAAATTTTTCGTTGGAAAGCTTTTTATCAACTGAAATCAAAAATCCTTTCAGGTATTTTAATTCTTCTTCAGTTTTAATTTTTTCTTCTCCTAAATCTAAGTTCTCGCTCAAAGGAATCGAAACTTCTGTCGCCCCTACCAGGAATGTAAAACTAGGCTTATCTGTTTTTTGTCCGAAATGAATTTCAGCAACATTAGCCAATTTCCTTACCACTGCCTCATTAGCAAATTCAACTGCATTCGTATATACTTCAACGGCTTCTCTTGGTGAGATTCCTTTTGTCTGACGGTAATTTCTAACTCCCGAAATTAATTCAGCTGTGATCTCAAAGTTTTTAATGACATCTTCATTAAAATGATCAGCATTCTTTTGCTGAGCAATTACAAGAGCCTCATCAATATTTCTTTCTGAAATCAATTGCCAGATCTCCTCTGATTGGAAAGGCATGAACGGATGAAGCAGCTTCATCAGCTCTTCAAAGAAGTATATTGTTTTAGTATACACTTCTTTAGAAATACCTTCTCCATAATTGGGTTTAATGGCTTCAAGATACCACCCGCAAAAATCATCCCAAATTAATTTGTAGATCAAATGAAGAGCATCAGAAATTCTGAACTTCTCAAACTGATCGTTGATTTCAACAATCGTTTTATTCAATTTATTCTCAAACCATTCAATAGCCTGATTATCGGTATCAATAGCTGGTTTATCCTCATGATTCCACATGTTGATCAAACGGAAAGCGCTCCAGATTTTCGTCATGAAGTTTCTTCCCTGAAGCATCAGTTCTTCATCAAAAAGAAGATCGTTTCCTGCTGCAGAACTCAATAAAATTCCTACACGAACCCCATCAGCACCATATTTTTCCATTAATTCAATCGGATCAGGAGAATTTCCTAAAGATTTTGACATCTTTCTTCTTTGCTTATCTCTTACAATACCTGTAAAGTAAACATTTTTGAACGGCACTTCTTTTTTATACTCTAATCCTGACATGATCATTCTAGCCACCCAGAAGAAAATAATATCCGGTGCCGTTACAAGGTCAGAAGTAGGATAATAATAGTTAATATCTTTATTCTCAGGGTCTAAAAGTCCTTCAAAAACAGACATTGGCCACAACCATGCTGAAAACCAGGTATCTAATGTATCCTGGTCCTGTCTCAAGCTTTCAGCAGTCAGCTCCTGATTTCCTGTTTTCTGTTTTGCCAGTTCTAAAGCTTCTTCCGCACTTTCTGCTACTACAAAATCTTCATCACCGGTTCCATAGTAAAACGCAGGAATTTGCTGTCCCCACCATAACTGACGGGAAATATTCCAGTCGCGGATATTTTCCATCCAGTGTTTGTAGGTATTTTTAAACTTCTCAGGATAGAATTTCACCTTATCATCCATTACCACATCAAGTGCAGGCTGAGCCAGTTCAGACATTTTAAGGAACCATTGAACTGAAATTTTAGGTTCAATTACCGCTCCGGTTCTTTCTGAAGTTCCTACTTTATTGACATAGTCCTCTGCTTTTAACAAAAGATCTTTTTCTTCTAATTCTTTAGCGATTTGTTTTCTTACATCAAATCTGTTTTTTCCTGCATAATGAAGTCCGTGCTCATTTAAGTTTCCATCATCATCTAATGCATCAATCATTTTCAGCTGATGTTTCTGACCGATTTCGTAGTCATTGACATCATGAGCCGGAGTAATTTTCAATGCACCGGTTCCAAATTCAATATCTACATATTCGTCTTCAATAATAGGAACAACTCTGTTGACGATCGGAACAATCACATTCTTACCTTTCAGATGAGCATATCTCTCATCATTCGGATTGATACAAACAGCAGTATCTCCAAAAATAGTTTCCGGACGTGTTGTAGCAACTGAAAGGAATTCTTCTGAACCTTCAATTTTATATTTTAAGAAATATAGTTTTCCGTTCTGCTCTTTAAATATTACCTCTTCATCTGAAATATTGGTCTTTGCTTCAGGATCCCAGTTAACCATTCTGTATCCTCTGTAGATTTTCCCTTTATTATATAGATCTACAAAGCTAATGATCACTTGTTTTGAAAGATTATCTTCCATAGTGAAACGGGTTCTGTCCCAATCACAAGAACACCCTAATTTTTTTAGCTGCTCCAGGATAGTTCCTCCGTACTTATGGGTCCACTCCCACGCATGTTTTAAAAACTCCTCCCGGGTAATATCTGACTTATTAATCCCCTCAGACTTCAATTTAGCAACAACTTTAGCTTCAGTAGCAATTGAAGCGTGATCTGTTCCCGGAACCCAACAGGCATTAAATCCTCGCATTCTTGCACGACGGACCAGTACATCCTGAATGGTATTATTCAACATATGCCCCATGTGTAAAATCCCCGTAACGTTTGGCGGAGGAATTACCACAGTATATGGTGGTTTATCATTAGGCTCTGAATGGAAATACTTGTTTTCCAACCAGTAATTGTACCATTTTTGTTCTGTTTCCTGTGGATTATACTTTTCTGAAATCTGCATAAATTCTATTTCTTTGGCTTACAATTTGCAAAAATAGTCTAAAGAAAAAAATTTTTAAGCATGAATTAAAATAATTTTTAACTTTGTTTCACAAAATTTATCTAACAAACATATTAACATTCAAGAATATGAAGAAATTAATCGCAGGAATTGCATTATTCGGAACATTTGCTCTAGCCTCTGCACAAACTATTACGTTTGATAAAACTACTTTTGACTATGGTACTATCAAGCCTAGTTCTGACGGTACAAGATTCTTTACAGTAACAAACACAGGTGATAAGCCTTTGATCATCTCAAATGTAAAACCTTCTTGTGGATGTACTACACCGGAATTCAGCCAAGATCCGATCATGCCGGGAAAATCTGCTAAGATCAAAGTTGGATACAATACAGCTCTTAACGGAGGCTTCAATAAAATGATTGAAGTATTCTCTAACGATCCTGCCAACAGCAGAAGCGTAATTTACATTAAAGGTAATGTAGATGCTAATGCTCCTGAAGCTAAAGTATTAACTCCTGCTGAGCAGAAAGAAGCTGCAAAAGCTGAGAAAAAAGCAGCAAAAATAGCTAAGAAAGCTGCTGCAAAGTAAGCTTTACTCAAAAAATAAAGAAACCGTCTCTCCAGAGGCGGTTTTTTTTTATTACATTTATAATATCAGTAGAGGATAAAGGTCTTTGATCCTTATCCAACTTCTTAATCTTTTAATTAAAAAACATATGGATACCAATTTCACAAATGATTTTCTAGTAGATGGAAAATTTTCAATTAAAAAAGCATCAACCTCCTACAAAGGAAAGCTCACCAAAGAGGAAGGTGCTGAATTATTAATTAAAGAAAAAGAAAAACTTCGTGAATTACAGGAAAGGCTTTATGCAGATGGAAGCCAGTCTCTTTTAGTAGTGCTTCAGGCAATGGATGCAGCTGGAAAAGACAGTATGATTGAACATGTTTTTGGAGGAGTTAATCCTCAGGGCTGTAATGTTACCAGCTTTAAAACTCCCAGTTCAAAGGAATATGCTCATGATTTTTTATGGAGGCATTATCTGGCACTGCCTCAAAAAGGAATGATAGGAATCTTCAACCGTTCCCATTATGAGAATGTTTTGGTTTGTAAGGTTCACCCTGAATATAATTTAAGTGAAAAAACCTGGTCTTCGGTAAAAGATTTTGATACTCAATTCTGGGAGAACAGATATGAGAGCATTCGAAATTTTGAAAAACATCTTGCACAAAACGGTACTACTGTTATCAAGATATTTCTGAATGTATCTAAAGATGAGCAAAAGAAAAGACTTTTGGACAGAATCAATGAACCGGACAAAAACTGGAAATTTTCTACAGGTGATCTTCCTGAAAGAGCATTATTCGACCAATACATGGAAGCTTATGAAACAGCAATCAATGAAACTTCAAAGAATCACGCCCCATGGTATGTGCTTCCGGCCGACAATAAATGGTTTGCACGAGTTGCCGCTGTTCAAATTATCATTGATACATTAGAAAAAATGAACCTTAAGTATCCCACTCTTTCTGACAAAGAAAAACAGGGACTTATGGATGCTAAAAAAACTCTTGAAAGTGAATAAAATAGATATGTAATATATTCATACATAATTCAATAATTAAAAATATTTTTAACTTTAAAACTCAATATCGTGAATAATTTATTTATTTACGATATTTTTTTATATATTTATCACAAGTGATTTTCACTATAATCATTAAAACTTTAACCATGAAAAAACAGTTAGTATTAGCTGTATTTGCTTTTTTCACTTTCATGTCCTGCAACAATGAGAGTAATGTGGTAAATACGGTGGAGGGTATGAAAACTCCGCAAATGGAAAACTTTGACAAGGCTTTCAAAAGTCTTGGTAATCCTGAAAACAGACCTACCGAAGAAGAAAAAAAGAATCCAGAACTAAGTGACAGAGGAAAAGCACTTCTTCTCCCTGCATCAAAAGAACTGATACTTTCTACAGGAGTTACGGAAACAGAACTATTGCGTAAAACCGGTGGAGATATGAGTGCTACAATCATTTGGGCCAGTCAGATCTACATGAAAAAAAGTGAAGAAATCCGTAAAAACATCAAATCTGAAAAATAACACCATGAAAAAAATTATAACATTATTAAGCCTTGTTGCCATGACTGCTGCACATGCACAAGGAACCCTTATTATCAATAATTATTCGGCGTATGATTTCTATGGTCATGTACTTGCTTTTAATATGTCTGCACCGTGCTACCCAAGGGTTTCAAACATTGATCCTATTACCGTACCTGCAAACTCCCATACCGGAAACGGAAATCAACTTCAATACGACAATTACAGAGATCAATTTACATCATCTCTATATCCACAGGCAATGTGGACTGTATCAGATTCACCAAATGTTACAAACAACAAGCCATGGAACGACTTTCAACTAGCTCCTGGCGGAACATATTCAACAAACACAAAATGGGGATTAGCTAAATTCGGGATGGTGTATCCGGGTACTCATAACAACGTTCCTAATTTCAGTGTTAATATTGCTGTAGCGGGAAATCCTTGTTACAATTCACCAGTTGATTATACCACTCCCAATGGTGCCAACTACACCAATATATTTACGATCACCAGTGGAGGTACTTCCATTACTTATCTTCAGATTTATTAATGAACAATAAAAATTTAATCATGAAAAAACACTTATTGTTATCAGCTTTTATTCTTACAGGTTTAGTATCCTGCAGCAATGAGCAGTCTGTCATCAATACGGCAGAAAGTATGAAAACCCCGGAAATGGAAACCTTTGACAGAGCGTTTAAAAGTCTGGGAGAGCCTAAAAACCAGGCTACGGAAGAAGAAAAAAGAAGGAATTCTGTGGAATTGAGTGATAGAAGAAAGGAAATTATCATTCCGGCTTCGAAGGCTTTGATTATTTCCACCGGGGTTTCAGAAGTGGAAATGAATAGAAAAACTGGAGGAGATAAAAATAAAATTATTGCCTGGGCACTTGATATTAATTTAAAAAAGAAGGAAGAAATATACAGAACAATGAAAGCGGGCAATTAGAAAATACCCGGTCCTTTAAAACCCAATCTTTTTAATCTATCATAATTATGAAAAAAATAATAGTACTCACCTTGTTATTTTTGGGTGTATTTTGTTTCTCGCAAAATCAAAATAACGTCCTTGCCATTATCAACAAAACATCATACACCATTCAGGGAAGACTGGGAGCAGGTAACCCTAACCCTCCCTATTACCCTTTTGTTATTCCTGTGTCTACCAGCCCCTCTGGTTTATATACCGTTCCTCCTCATACAGACACCAAATTTGATTCACTTAATACATCCGGAAATGCCATAGTACCGGTCTATCAATGGACCGTTGTAAGTTCTCCACAGACATCCATGACCTATCCTTATACTCATCCTATTATTTCAAATGTCATGAACATTGTGAAATGGGCTTACTACGACTTCTTCACAGTAGATAACCAGGGAAATGTTATCGATCAATTTAGAATGGGAGATCCTGTTCTAAGTCCGTCCAGCAACACCATTGTATATGGACAAAATATGCCAAACATCCATGCTGAATGGGTTCAGTATGCTGATTACATAGCATTAACAGTCTATGAAAATTAAAAAAATATGCGGAGAACATTCTCCGCATTATTTTTGAAGTTGATTAAGCTCAATAAAAATCACGAGAAAATCTATAAGCCGGATTTTGTACTTCCGAAGAAGTGCCTGTTATTTATCTGCGTTTTACATTGCTGCAAAACTTGAGCTGATTACCCCTCGGCTTTCAGGACGAGTCACCCCTATTTTCATTGCTGAAAAGAACCGATATACTTACCATTGCACCGCAAAGAGTTTACCTGGTTTCACTACAGCCGAACTGTACCTGCTTTCTGTTGCACTTGTCCTACCCTCACGGGTGACGGATGTTATCCGCTTTGCTACTCTATGGTGTCCGGACTTTCCTACCTCCCGAAAACGGGAAATCAACAAGCCGATTTTCTCGCGGCTGCAAAGATACGCAAATTTCGTGGTAAAAAGACAAATGACTGGGATAACAGAAAAAGTAAAAGCAGAAGAATGGGAGAAAGTAAAAAAATTACTTTCTGATTTACCTTCATGTACTTTTTTATTATAATACTCTTTTCCATTTTACAGTTTTATCTTTTCGTTCTTTCATTTTTTTAAATTATAATTTTCACTAATTACCACATTATTATTATCTTCGTGGCATTATACATCTATGGATTCCAGAGAAAAAGAATTTGCGCAACTTATCAAAGATAATCAGGGTTTGATTATTAAGGTATCTCGCTTATATACTAATTCTCTTGAAGATGAAGAGGATCTTTTCCAGGAAATTGTGCTACAACTTTGGAGAAGTTACGATTCTTTCAAAGGGAATTCTAAAATCTCCACCTGGATGTATCGTGTAGCCCTTAATACAGCCATTACTCTTTTTAGAAAAAAAAGCAAAAGTTTACCCACCAATGAACTGGATATCAACCATAAAGATTTTGTGGAAGATGATGATGAAAAACAACAACAAATTTCGCTTTTGTATACTGTAATCAAGACTCTTCCTAATGTGGAAAGAGCTATTGTCATGATGTATCTTGACGATCTGCCTTACAAGGATATTGCAGAAAACCTCGGAATCACTGAAGTCAATGCCCGTGTGAAAATGAACAGATTAAAGAAAACCCTTAAAGAACAGATGGAAAAATATGCCTGAATTTGATTTAGATAGTTTCAAAAAAACATGGCAGGAACAGCCTGTTCAGCCAAAATACGACAATAGCGAGATCCTTCAGATGTTGAATCGGAAGTCACGCAATTATGTAAAGTATATTTTCTGGATCAGCGTGGTAGAATTCCTGTTCTTTTCAGTGCTGGGATTGTTCTATTTTTTCCAGGAAGAAGAATCAGAAAGTTTCCGTAAAGTTCTTGAAAGGCTTGGTGCACAAGAGGCTCCTGAAATTGAAAACAATTTCGGTCACGTTTATCTGGCGATCAAAATTTTAAGTTTGCTGATTACAGCCTATTTTGTACTAAAATTTTATCAGAATTACCGTAAAATAAAAATTGAAGAGAATCTAAAAGCTCTTATTACCAGAATTATTAAATTCAAAACTACAGTTAATGCTTTTATTCTGATCAGCATTGTATTACTGATCATCTTTACCTTTATCCTGGTTGCTTTTATATTTTATATTGTAGATTCTCAGAATGTACAACCTACCAACTCTAACCTGATGATTATTATTATTGGAATTACTGTGAGCACTCTACTTGCCGTGTCTATGATCTGGGTATACTATAGATTGGTATACGGTACTATTATTAAAAAACTTGACAAAAATTTAAAACAACTTAAAGAAATAGATTCTCAGGAAAATTAGTATCCACAGGTTATAGTTCAGGATTTATTCATTATTTTTATCCAACCAAATCTTAAACTATGCCTTTATCTTATGTCTATGGAGCATCCGGGGTTCCATTATTAGGACAGACCATCGGAGCTAATCTTAAAAGTACAGTTGAAAAACACCCTCATCAGGAAGCGTTAGTTTGTGTTCATCAGGATTACAGAGCAACTTACCAGGAATTTTACAATCAGACAACTGCGGTTGCAAAAGCATTACTATTCCTGGGGGCCAAGGCTGGTGACCGAATCGGAATATGGTCTTCCAACCGTTATGAATGGGTGCTTTTACAGTATGCCACAGCCAGAATAGGAACAATTTTAGTCAATATCAACCCTGCTTACCGTACCCATGAGCTGACCTATGTACTCAACCAGTCCGAGATACGTTTTATTTTTTCTGCATTACATTTCAAAACAAGTAATTACAAAGAAATGATAGAATATGCTAAAGAAGTATGTCCTGCTCTCGAGCATGAAATTTTCTTTGATGACACCTGGGAAGATTTTGTAAACAACGGACAGGATATTTCCGATGAAGTACTTCACAGTTTTGAAGAACACGTGCAGTTTGACGATCCGGTCAATATTCAATATACCTCGGGAACTACAGGTTTTCCAAAGGGAGTCACCCTTTCCCATCATAATATTTTAAACAATGGTTACTTTATTGGAATAAGATTAAAATATACTGAAAAAGACCGTGTTTGTATTCCGGTTCCTTTTTATCACTGCTTTGGTATGGTCATCGGAAATATATGTTGTACAGCTCATGGTGCCTGCATGGTAATTCCTAATGATAGTTTCGATCCGGAGCTTACCTTAAAAGCTGTGTCGGATGAAAAATGTACTTCTTTATATGGTGTTCCTACCATGTTTATCGCTGAACTGGCTGTAAAAGATTTTGACACCTATGATTTTTCAAGTTTAAGAACCGGGGTAATGGCAGGTTCCGTCTGCCCGCCTGAGATTATGAAAAAAGTGGAAAGCCTGATGAATATTAAAGAAATGAGTATTTGTTATGGAATGACAGAAACCTCTCCTGTATCAACACAAACTTTAATAGGGACTCCTTTAGCTAAACAGGTAAGCACTGTTGGAACGGTTCAGGACCATCTCGAAATAAAAATCATTGATGAAAATGGCAGAATCCTTCAACGTGGTGAACATGGCGAACTTTGTACCAGAGGGTACTCTGTTATGCTAAAATATTGGAATGATCCTGAAAACACAAGAAAAGTACTGGATGATGCCCGATGGATGCATACCGGTGATATGGCTGTAATGGACAAAGAGGGATATATAACGATTTCAGGAAGAATCAAAGATCTTATTATCCGTGGTGGTGAAAATATATCACCAAAAGAAATTGAAGATTTCCTATACACGTATACTCATATTCTCGATGTCCAGATTATAGGGGTTCCGAGTGAAAAATTTGGAGAAGAAGTAATGGCATGGATCAAAGTGAGAAAAGGATTTACAATTACTGAAGAAGAGCTTATAGAGTATTGTAAAGGAAAAATTGCTCACTATAAAGTCCCGAAATACTGGAAGTTTGTAGATGAATTCCCAATGACCATTTCTGGAAAAATAAGAAAGGTAGAAATGCGTGAGATTTCTATGAAAGAATTGGGGCTTGAAAACGCAAAAAATGTGTAGATTTTCTCTCAGTTCGGCAGTAACGGACGAAAAATGCAATTCATTTTTTTAAAAAAATAAGTTAAGAGTATAAAAAGCTCACCATTTACCAGGTGAGCTTTTTTTTTCAAAAAAAAATTGTAGCCAATAATATTGGTTAATAAAAATTAGAATTATTTAAAACACAGCTCAGTGAAAAGTCCTTTAAATACGAGAATGAACGAAAGTTTATATTTTATTAAATCACCATGTATTTTTTAAGTTAAATACAGATAACACATCAGTTTCAATTAAAATTTACATATTATTTAATAAAATTATTTATTTTTTTTTCCTGCTTATGTGATTAATGTAAAATAAAATCCTATATTTAGCCCATAATAAAAAACTAATAATGAAGATTGCATTGGCCCTTTGTGCTGTATTACTTGGTCTAAGTATGTATTCACAAAAAATATCAGGGGCAGTTACCAATGAAAATGAAGAACCGGTTTCTTACTGTTCAATAAGCTTAGGAAATGAAAAAGCAAGTACGATTACTGATGTTAATGGTATGTATTCTTTGGAAGTTCCTGACAATACCAATAAAAATGGTGCTATCATTTTTGAATCCAATGGCTATGACAGTAAAAAACTAACAATTAATGAAATAACCAGAAATCCGAATATCAAATTAAACAAAAAAACCTATGCAATTCAGGAAATCAACTTAACCGGAAAAAAAACTAAAAATGAAGTAATAGGTACCGAAAGAAGACCTATGCTTACATTTTCTAAAATGTTTGATCAAAACATTCCGACTATTGAGCAGGGACAAATCTTTACGATATATAATTGGACAAAGCTTAACAGCTATAATTTTTACATTATTCCAAGTTCAAAGTTTAAAGAGATTACTTTAAAACTAAATATATACACCGTCAAGAATGATCTTCCCTATCAGTCTGCCCTCAATGAAAATATAGTTTTTACAACCAGTACAACAGGTTGGCAAAGTATTGACCTTCGCAAATACAATCTGATTTATACGGGCATAGACAAATTGGGGATAACTCTGCAGCTTGTCAACCATATTTCTCAGGATAACGGAGAGTTTGTGTTTGGGATTTCTGCAAGAAAAACATTATCAAATGACCTGCTATACCGCTACCAAAGCCAGGGATCATGGGAAGTGAGTAAAGGAAGTTTTATCTCAAATATTGATATAAACTATAGTAAGGATAAGAACGAAAAAGGAATTGAAAAGATGGATAAGAATGACACCAATACTGAAAACGAGGAACTTATCAATTATTATAAAAATAAAGAAAAAGCCAAGAAGACGATTTATGGTCAGAATAAAAACGGAAGATTTATTGATCTGAAAAATGCCAAAATATATTATGAAGAATATGGAAGTGGCGATCCTCTTTTTCTTCTTCATGGAAATAATGGAAGCATCTCAGATTTCTATAAACAGATCCCAGATTTAGCAAGGCATTTCAAAGTAATAGCCTTAGATACAAGAGGACAAGGGAAAAGTACAGACTTGTCAACAGAAAATTATACTTATGAAACATTTTCTGATGATCTGCTGGCTATCATACAAGAACTTAAGTTAAAAAAAGTCAATATTTTAGGATGGAGTGATGGCGGAAATACGGGGCTTACATTTACTATTAAACATCCGGATATGGTAAATCATCTTATCGTTATCGGGGCCAATATAACCCCGGAAGGTATTGATCCCGGTATGATGGAAACCTTCAGGAGACAGATGAATGATAAAGAAATTTACAACAAAAGATTGCTACAGCTGATGATTGAACAACCCCAAATCAGTACAGAGCAGTTAAATAATATTAAAACTCCGGTTTTAATCATTGCGGGAAGTCACGATGTTATCAAAGAAGAACATACAAGATTGATCAATAATAGTATTCCTGATTCAAAATTAGTGATTGTTCCTGATGCTACTCACTATGTTCCTTTTGAACAACCGGACAGTATTAACAAGACGGTAATTGATTTTTTAAAGCAGTAAAAAATAAGGTATTAATAACAATACATATAAAAGCGGAAACCGAAAAGCTAACGAGTAGGTAAATTTTTAAATTTTTTAACCATGAGCAAAAAGCTTACAAAAAAGTTAACTCTTAAAAAAGAGAAGTTATCTCAATTAAACTCTGACGAAATGAAATCTGTAAAAGCAGGTAAAGAATTAGTAACATCTGTATTCAACTGTACAGGATGGACATGCACAGCAGGTAGTAGTAGATCTACCAACCTTTGTGTTTGTGTTGAAGCTTAATAATAAAACATTTCGCAAAGTATTAAAGCTACTCCGTTTCGGAGTAGCTACTTTTTAATAATGATCTATGGCAAATAAATTAAAAATAGGCCTCCTTGAATTTGGTTCCAGAAATAATTCTCTCAACAACCCAAAAAAAACACTGTATGACATCATAGAGTATGCAACAACTGCAGATGAGCTTGGTTTTTCAAGGTTTTGGGTTACTGAAAATTATTTTTCCAAAGCAAATGATGTGGCCTGGTCTACACCGGAAATGCTGCTTCCCATATTACTGGGATTAACAGACAAAATAAAGATTGGAATTGCAGGTGTTATTATGCCATTACAAAGCCCGTTCAGGGTTGCTCATAATTATAAACTTTTATCAAGTTTATATCCTAAAAGACTGGATCTTGGATTTGTAAAAGGATTAGTTGGAGAATATGATCTTCAGCGCTTTAATATGGGTGTTGATAAAGACAATTATTTTTCCTCATTTATTCCTAAGCTTGAAGCAACATTGAGATTTCTGAGAGAAGAAGATGAACTTTTGAAAGAAGATGTAATCATTCCTCCGTTTAAAGGAAATATTCCGGATATATGGTATATGGGTTCCTCCCATTCTGGTTTGGAAGTAGCTTTGCAGCATGATCTTAATTTTGCAAGATCTATATTTCATGGAGAATCCAATAAAGAGTATTTAAAAGAGGAATTACAAAATTTCAAAAAAGAATACAAAACAAAACATGGAAAAGATCCGGCTATGGTATTAACTTTTTCAGGATGCTGTCACAACACAAAGCAAAAAGCTTTAAAAGTAGCAATGAGCAGTACCAATAATGAGATAGGGGCTGTAAGTATTATTGGTGACGGAAGCTTTTTCCATGAAAAATTACTTGAATTTAAAGAACTATACGGATACAATGAATTTATATTCAGCAATGTATCTAAATCTCATAAAGATTCATTAACCGCCCTTGAAATATTAAGCCAATATGTATAAAGATAAAATTGATTTTTTTTTACAGGAGATTTCAAAAAAATGCAACGATGAAAAAGCTGATAATATTTCATTAAATATAGGAAGCAGCTATTATTCGTTATTCTACAATAATGATGTTGAAATTGAAAGAATTGAGGATCTGATAGACTTAGCCTCTGAAGATATTCAATACTCGTTTGCCACCGGAAGCTTAGCTGTACTTTATTTTATGCGACTTCTGTACAATTCCGATATCATTACAGACGAAGATATTGAAAGTATAGAAGAAGACTCCATCGATTTCTTTTTAGAGCTGATTAATATTTATGCAGATAAAAAAGAATACGACTTATTTACCGGCCTTATCGGTCTTGGTCTCTATTTTCTGGAAATCAGAAAGTTTGACACTGTTGCAAAAATAGTGTCATATCTGGACCATATGAAACATGAACACAACACATCCTTTTTCTGGATTGACAATATAACAAAGGAAGAAAATACCTGTGATCTTGGTCTTGCCCATGGTCTCCCTTCTATTATCTCTTTTTTATCAGAATGCTACCACCATGATTGTGAAAAAGAAATATGTGAAAAACTGATCAGAGGTGGTGTCAATTTTCTCATTGAACTGTATAATGAAAATAAAGATGCACAGCACATTTTTCCATCCAAAATAAATGTAATCACCGGCAAAAAACTTCCTTCAAACAGACTGGCATGGTGCTATGGTGATCTCGGTATTGCGGTTTGCATCTGGAAAGCTTATACTGTTTTGAAAGATGAAGAACTGAAAGCCATAAGTCTTGCCATTATATTAAATTCCGCCAGGGTAAGGATTGATAATTCCGGTATTTTCTACAGTACTAAAAATGATTGCATTGATACCGGATTCTGCCACGGTTCATCAGGGATTTCACACATTTTCAATAAATTTCACAGGATCTTTGAACATGAAGAGCTGAAGGAAGCCCGTGATTACTGGATGGCCATTACCCTTAAAGAACTGGATAAAGGAACGAAATTCCCGTATGATCTGAAAAATGATGTCTGGAAGGAACATACCGGCCTTTTGGAAGGTATTTCAGGAGTGGGTATGGTATTACTGGATTATCAGTACCCTCATAAAGCTAAGGACTGGGATAAAATTTACTTAATGAATATAGAATGAGATACAACGATATAGAAAAGCTAAACTTTTATTTACTGAGAACTCCTCTTTTTCCACAAACCAATATTGATGGATGGGAAAAAGATATCAATACTGAAAGTTTCCGTAAAGCTATCTACCTGTCTTCGCCAGATTTACACGAACAACTTATTAATTGGAATGAGAAAAAGCTTTCCAAAGAAAAAACAGATAAAATAAAAAAATCTTTGCTGAAATATTGGCTTAGAATACATTTTAGAACGATACCCTTTGGTACCAATGCAGGAATAAGTATGGGACAATGGGATAACAAGACGCTTGTTACCCTGGATAAAGAGCAGGATAAAGTATCTGTCCGTTTGGATATGCAGGTAATGCATGATATTATTGAACAATTGGAACAAAAAATATTCGTACGGCAGATCTGTACATTTTACACCAACAATACCCTGTATAGTACAAAAAATAAATACCGGTATATAGAATCGTCCACCAAAGATTCAAGACTGAACTATGAAGTTATTTCTACAGAAAAAAACAAGTATCTTAATTCAATTGTAAAAGCCTGTACCAATGGATTGACCTTATCATCCATCATAGAAATATTAGTAAAACAAGATATTTCTTACGAAGACAGCTTCGACTATATCAATGAATTGATTGATTCAAAAATTCTTATCAGTGAGCTTTCCCCAAAAGTTACTGACAAAAATTTTCAGGAGTCTATATACCAGTTTCTAAAAAAACTACAAGTTTCTGTTGACAGAGAAAATAAGAATGATGTGGAGTTGATTCATAACTTACTGACTCTATTTGAAATTGTAGATAAAGCCAATAGAACCAATGAAATTGGCAATGCTGTTGATCAGATTTCCAAAATTTTAGATACAGCAGGGATTAAAAATCATAAAAAAAATATCATCCAGACGGATTTGCTAAAAGGTAAAATATCCAATACGCTCAATACCAATATTTTTAAGGATTTTAAAAGAGTACTTTCAACTGTATTTCAGATCGGGGGTTCAGATAATATTGATGCATTAACAGATTTTAAAAATGTATTTACAACAAGATATGATCAACAGGAAATTCCTTTATTATTAGCACTTGACCCTTTATCAGGTATCAATTACCCTGTACATTCCGACAATGACGTTTCAGACCTGATCGGAGATATTCAGTTTAAGAATGAAAGCACTTCTAATGTTATCCAGGGATCTGTAAAGTGGAATCAATTTTTAGGCGAAAAATTAATTGATGCCATCAAAAATAACGAAGATAAAATTAGCATTACTCAGGAAGAACTTGCCCCATTTTCGGATGAAAATAAAAATGTTCCGTTCTCCATGTCTTCACTTGTACAAATTTATCATGATCATGAAGAGCAGCCTGTTATCTTCCACAAATTCAGTGATGGTCCGTCATCCTCTACTTACCTGGGAAGATTCTGCCATTTGGATACTCAACTTGAAGAATCAGTAAAGCAAGCTTTAATACAGGAGGAAAGTTTCTTTGAAAATCAAATTATTGCTGAAGTTGCCCATACTCCACAACCACGGGTTGGGAATATTCTGCTCAGGCCTCATTTACGAAACTACGAAATTCCGGTGCTCACTCCTCATAACAAAGACAGTGAACCTATCTATCTGGATGACCTGATGATTTCCATCAAAAATGACAGGATTATTCTTCGTTCCAAAAAGTACAACAAAGAAGTCATTCCAAGTCTTTCCTCCGCCCATAATTATAATTTACATAAAGTACCTGTTTATCATTTTCTTTGTGATCTTCAATACCAGAATGTCACTCCATCTTACAACTGGAATTGGGGATTATTCACCAATTATGAATATCTGCCAAGGATTATGGTAAACAATATTATATTGTCAAGAACATCATGGCTTTTATCATTCGACAAAATTTTTAAAGGAAAACAAGCTTCTCTGGATGTTTTCAGGGAGTATTTAAAAGAAATTAATATTCCTGAGGTCTTTACATTTGCAGAAAGGGATATGGAGCTTCCTGTATTTAAAAATAACGACTTGTCCCTGGAAATCTTGTTGGATCATCTTTCCAAAGAGAAAAAAATAAGGGTTTTTGAAAACCTTTCTCATCAGTATGAAAGTGTGGTGAAGGATGTCGATGGAAATGTTCATAGTAATGAATTCCTTATTCCATGGAATAATATCGGCAGCAAAAAAAACAAAGACCTGCCTCTGTCTACAGTTAAAAATACAGTTACCAGAAACTTCATCCCCGGAAGTGAGTGGTTGTTTTACAAAATCTATTGCAGCCCTAAGGTTACCGATCAGATTATTAAAAATGTCATTTATAAATTTGCAGGCACCCTTATCAAAAAAGGAATTATAAAAAAATGGTTTTTCATGCGGTATACCGACCCGGATCATCATATCAGGCTTCGATTTTTGACTGCATCAGACAATCACACGATCTCAAATCAGATCTGCCAGCTGCTTGATAAATACCTGACCCAGGAAATGATCATCCATAAGATCGTCGTGGATACCTATAACCGGGAAATTGAGAGATACGGTGAATCTACAATTGATCATATGGAAAGTATTTTCTATTTTGACAGCGAATGTGTTTGCCGGTTATTAAAAGAAGCTGAATTGACAGAAACATCTATCTGGAAATTCGCTATTGCAGGTGTCAATAGAATACTGGATGATTTTGGCTATGGATCTACTGATAAAAGAGATATCATGAGCCAGCTGGCCAACGGATATGGCAATATGGTAGATGACAATTCGAAAGCCATATTAAAAGATAAATACAGAAATCATAGAGGTGAAGTACTTGATCTCCTAAGTGAAGAAAATAATGACATCACCAAAATACTGAACATCAGGACCAGAAAAACAGCAGGCTATATTGCCGACATCAGGCAACTTCAGTCTGAACAAATGGTTAAATCATTAGTGGTAAGCTATATACATATGTTTATCAACCGGATTTTTGCCTCAAAGCCCAACATATATGAGTCTATTTTATATTATTTTTTACATAAAAGCTATGACTCATTATTGAATATTAAAAAACTGACATAGAATGACCAGAATTGCTTTAATAAACTGTTATTTTGGGAAAAGCTGGCCTTCCTATTTCAGTCATTTTTTATTCAGCTGTAAATATAATCCGGATGTTGATTTTTTAATTTTCACCAATCTGGAAGCCCCTTTTCAGATTGCTAATGTCCATTTTATAAAAATCAGTAATCTTACTGAATTCAGCAAAATTGCCAGTGAAAAACTGAACTTATCAATCCATATTCTGGATGGTTACAAATTATGTGATTTCAAACCGACCTATGGACTCATTTTTCAGGATTACCTGAAAGGCTATGACTTTTGGGGCTATTGTGATATTGATATTGTTTTTGGCAATATACGGTACTTTATTACTGAGAAAATGTTGAAAAAATACGATGTCATTTCGCCTCACAAAAACTATCCCGCCGGATTCTTTACCTTATTGAAAAACAATGAGCAATGCATTAATCTTTTCAGACAGAGTAAAGACTACGCTCATATTTTACAAAACACAAGACATTTCTGCTTTGACGAATGTAACTTTGAATTTAATCTTGTTCATACCACAGATATTACCGAGATTAATACTGAAATCGAAAGCTTTACACTGGTTCTAAGAAAGCTGGAACTTCAAAAGGAAATTAAATATTATCATAAAAATATAGTACAGGAGTTTACCTATTCAAACGTAGTTCATCACTGGGTAGAAGGTAATATTTTCAATAGCATAACTGAAAAGCAGTATTTACTGATTCATCTTATCAATTTGAAAGACAATCTATATTTTTTTATTGACCCAATTGAATTTAAAACCAGTTTTTCAATTTCCCCCAAAGGCATCCATTATAACTTTAATAAGTTCTCCTATTCTTCAAAGAAATTAAAAAAGAAAATAAAGGAAAATATCCGGAATACCAGATATAGATTCTTATTTTTGAAATCAAAGCTTCTTTCTTACACCCAAAAGCAACATATTAATTTTCTGGAAGAGCAATCCTATAAAATTGGAAAAACATATCTTACTTTTTATCCACAAGACAAAAACAAGCTGATCATCATTAATGAAGCCGATCAGACGATGCACTACAACCAATTTTCTCTCTATAAACTCAAAGAAAATCAATGGATAGGAATAAGCAAAAAAATAATCAGTACTATCGATTTTCATTATAAAAATGAAGAAAATATTCCCTACAAAATAAGTATTAATAATATAAAGAAGCGCGTCAATGAAAATGCATATTATATCTATTAAAAATTCCTACCGTCTATGATTGAAAAAGATCACCATTTGATATCTTTTAATTTCCTGTTGAAGAAGTTTATACAACAGAATATAAAAGCGGGAAAAATAAAAGACTATTACATCCCTATGGAAGACTATAACTTTTTCAGCTTTTATAATATATTAAAAGATGATTTTAACATTGATGCCGCAGTGGTACGACTGGAACATGAAGATCTGGAAGAGCTTCCTTTTCCTGCCATTGCATTTTTAAAGATCAATGGAGGAATCTTTGTATTGATTAATGATTATAAAGACGGAAAAGTATATTGGGAAAATAAAGATTATGGAAAACAGGTCAATACATTCAGTCTCTTCAAAAGAATAAGTGACACCGTATTTCTTATTTCCTGATTGGCAAGATCCCTTCTGATAAAAAAACAAAGGTGAACAAATAAATGTTCACCTTTTTATATTATTGAATACTATTCAGTAATTAAAGTTCTTTTCTTAATCTTGCAACAGGAATATTAAGTTGCTCACGATATTTTGCAATCGTTCTTCTGGCAATGTTATAACCTTGTTCTTTCAAGATGATCACCAATGCATCATCCGTCAGAGGTTTTCTCTTGTTTTCTTTATTGATCACTTCCTGCAGATGAGTTTTGATCTCCTTTGTAGAAACCTCTTCTCCATCATCATTCGTCAAGCTGTCTGAGAACAGGTCTTTAAGATAAACAATACCATTTGGTGTATCCGCATATTTACTTTTTACTACTCTGGAAATGGTAGAAATATCAAATCCTGTGATATCTGCAACATCTTTTAGAATCATTGGCTTCAGTGATTTTTCATCTCCTGTAATGAAATAATCTTTCTGAAACTTAACGATCGCAGTAATGGTCTGCAATAATGTATTCTGACGCTGGTTAATAGCATCAATATACCATTTGGCAGCATCAAGCTTTTGTTTGATGAATAATGCGGCTTGCTTATGCTCTGAAGACTTTTTATCATGAGAATACGTAGATAAAATATCTTTATATTCTTCAGAAACTCTTAATGTAGGCGCATTTTTACTGTTAAGCATCGGAATTACCTGCCCGTCTTTCACCTGAATTACAAAATCCGGAATAATTTCCTGATTGATGGTAATAGTCTGGGTGTCAAAATTACCTCCTACTTTAGGAGATAGTTTTGATATTTCATCCAACGCATCTTTCAGGTCATCTTCTTCAATATCATATTTCTGGATGATTTTATTATAATGCTTGTTGGTTAATGCATCAAATTGGTGTCTCAAAATACTGGCAGCTAAAGAAACAGCTTTATCTGAGCTTACTTTCTTTTCGATCTGTAACAATAAACATTCCTGCAAACCTCTTGCTCCAACACCTGATGGGTCTAGTTTCTGAACATAATTTTCAAGGATATCCTCTACCTTTTCTCTGGTTGTATAAATTCCCTGAGAGAAAGCCAGATCATCAACAATAGATTTGATTTCTCTTCTCAAATATCCGTCTGTATCTAAATTCCCGATAAGGTATTCAGCAATCTTCAGGTCTTCTTCACTGATATTCACCAAATGGATCTGCTCCATCAGGTAATCATATAAGGACTGTCCTTCTGTTAAAAGGCTCTCGTTATCAAATTCTTCGTCATCCGGAGAGTAGTTACTGGAGGCAGTTTTATAGCTAGGTTCGTCGTCATAAAGGTATTCATTAACATCGAAGTCCGTTTCTATGCTTTCTGTACCCTCATCCTGATAAGCGTCTTCCAGAGAAGAATACTCATCTTCCTTAGAATCTTCTTTTGCAATTTCCAAAGCCGGGTTTTCTTCTAACTCTCTCTCCAACTCCTCTTCAAATTCAAGAGTATGAAGCTGAATAAGCTTCATCAACTGGATCTGCTGAGGGGCCAGCTTCTGTCCTAATTTGAGTTGTAAGTGTTGTTTAAGCATATTTATATTTGCGTTTTAACATAACATATTCTACGAATTTAATAAATTTATTTGATAAAAAATGCATTTAGCATGATTTTTGCATTACAACCTTCATCATAATAAACTATTAAATAATAAAAAAAGCCTTAAATTTTCATTAAGGCTTTTTTTATTATTCTAGAATTCAGCGCTTTTCGGCGTTCTAGGGAAAGGAATTACATCTCTGATATTCGTCATTCCCGTTACGAAAAGAACGAGTCTTTCTAATCCTAAACCGAAGCCTGCATGCGGTACAGAACCAAACTTACGGGTATCCAGGTACCACCAAAGCTCATGGGCATCAACATGCATATCTTCCATTTTTTGTTTTAAAACATCTAATCTTGCTTCTCTTTCCGATCCTCCGATGATCTCACCGATCCCAGGGAAAAGAACGTCCATAGCAGCAACTGTTTTGTTGTCATCGTTTAATTTCATGTAGAAAGCTTTGATTTCTTTCGGATAATCGAACAACACAACAGGGCTTTCAAAATGTTTTTCAACAAGATATCTTTCATGCTCAGACTGAAGATCTGTTCCCCATTCTTCAACAGGATAAGCAAATTTTCCTTTTTTGTTTTCTTTTGAATTCAATAAAATCTCAATCGCTTCTGTATAGCTTACACGCTTAAAACGTTTAGCCACTACATTCTGAAGTTTCTCAATCAGACCTTCTTTTGCTCTTTCTTTTTCCGGTTTTGTTTTCTGTTCCTCCTCGAAACGCTTGTCCAGGAATTCCAGATCATCTTTACAGTTGTCAAGAACATATTGAATGACATACTTCAGGAAATCCTCAGCAAGGTCAATGTTATCTTCAAGGTTGTTGAATGCTACTTCCGGCTCAATCATCCAGAATTCAGCAAGGTGTCTTGTCGTGTTTGAATTTTCGGCACGGAAAGTAGGGCCAAATGTATAAATTCGTCCTAATCCCATCGCCGCGGTTTCTCCTTCAAGCTGTCCTGAAACGGTAAGGTTTGTTTTCTTTCCAAAGAAATCCTGTGCGAAATCAATTTCACCTTCTTCTGTTCTTGGTATGTTGTTCAGATCAAAGTTGGTTACTCCAAACATTTCTCCTGCACCTTCTGCATCAGCCCCCGTGATAACCGGTGTATTGATATAAAAGAACTGGTTTTGGTTGAAAAATGAGTGTACAGCAAAGCTTACTGCATGACGTACTCTGAAAACAGCTCCAAACAAATTGGTTCTGAACCTTAAGTGAGCCTGCTCACGAAGTTTCTCCAGACTGTGTTTCTTCGGCTGAAGAATTGTACTTTGAAGTTCTTCAGTAAAGTTATCTCCTAAAATGATAATTTTTTTAGCGATAATTTCTACAGATTGTCCGGCTCCCTGGCTTTCAACCACTTCACCTATTACCTTAAGTGAAGAAGCGGTATTAATTTTTTTGATGATCTCTTCATCAAAATTTTCAAAATCAACAACTATTTGCAAATTATTAATCGTAGAACCATCATTAAGTGCAATAAAGCGATTAGCACGGAAGGATCTTACCCATCCGTAAACTGTAATGTCATGATGTAATACTTTCTTGTAATCCTTTAGGATTTCTTTGATCGTTTGCTTTTTCATTTGTTGATGATAAATTTTTTATATAAAAATTAATGTCTGCAAAGTTACAAAAAAACAGCGCAACTTGATGATTGCGCTGCCTTTAAAAAATCATTTAACAAGCATTAAAATTTTCAATTCAGGAAATTATCTTCTTCATGGCAGATCTTTCATCATATTTATGATTCATTTTGCCTTGATATGACCTTGAATTTCAATAAAATTCACTTTTGACCTGAACGAATATCACTATTTTTGATGTTGAGTTTTCATGGTTTAGTTTTTATCCTTATATCGAAATAGTTATTAGTTTTTTTGATGTGATATTTGTCTGGTCATTAATTCAATCTATTCCAACTTTTTTGATTCTCATATTTTTGCTGTACACAGATTGAATGATTTTGTTTTTAATTATTTTATGCTTTTAAATGATTATTTCACCACATACCAAATTTTAAATTATTTCATGAATTACTTTTGTTTTTCTCACTGTTTTTTAATGTTCTTTTTTCTCGATTAATTTTCTTTATCAGATAAACCTGATTTGTTTTTTTGCTGATCAGCAGTTTTATTTTTGTATTCAGACTGTGCACATCTAAATACAAATGTTGTGTGTTTTTACCTGGAACAAAGATGCAGTAAGAAGAACAACGACACAAGAAAATAGTCCATAGATTCATAAATTTATATACCTAAAAACATGAATCTATAGAACATAAATATTTAAAAATGAAATAATTAACATTAATTTACTTTCATTTCTTCAATTTCTTTCAAATAGACAGAAAGTGGGGTTCCCGTTCGCTTTTTGAACGCCATCGTGAAGGCTTGTTCATTATTATAACCTAATTCTTCAGCAATAAAAGGGATCTTATATGAACGGAATTTTCTGTCAGTGGCCAATCTGTTGATGGCATAATCAATGCGAAGATCATTCAGATAGGTAGCAAAATTTTTTCCCTTGTAGGTATTGATAATTTCAGACAAATACCTGGAGTTGGTTTTAATTTTTTTCGCAAGACTCCCTAATGTAATTCCTTTGCTTAAAAATTGTTCTTTGCCTTCAAAGACCCCAAGCTCCTGTAAAATAGTCTGGGTTATATCTTCCGAAATTGTTTTACCCGTCTTATCATCCGGATTTTGTCCGGAGAAAGAGACTGATTGTATCTCATCTCTTACTTCATCTTCTCTCTTCAATTTTCTATCATTCACAGACTGGATCAGATCCTGGGCAATTTTTTTGTATTTCTTTTCTGTTTTTTTATACTTAAAATAAAAATTAATGAACAATAAATGAGAAATCAACAGGAGACTAAGGACAATATAGAAGAGCTTCTTTCTCTTTTCAAGTTCATGGGTAATACTGGCTTTTTCCTGTTTTAATGTAAGGACATCATATCTTCCCGGAAGTTCTCTTGATATATACCTGAATTGGGTATTGAGTATCTGATCTATCTTAAAAAAACGTTCAACATAGTACAATTGGGTATCTTTATCTTTTATTTCTTTATAATAATTGATAAGATAAGTATAAACTTCTCTGAGCTCAGGATAAATATAGTCCGTTTTCAAAACCATAGAATCAATCTTCCTGAAACATTCTATTGCTTTTTCTTTTTGTTGAAGCCCTGCATAGGATTTTCCCAGATTTAAAAGAGTATAGTTTTCGTTTCTCTTCGTTGAATTTTCAGGTGTAAAGAAAAATTTTTCACACTCCAACAGATCATCAACCGCATTTTGATATTTTTTTGATTGCAAGTGATAATACCCAAGTAGGCCTAAGTTCTGATGATAGCCAAATACATTTCTATTTCTTTTTGAAACTTGTAAGCCTTCCTGTATCAAGGCATATGCAGAATCCATTTTGTTAATTTCTATATAGGCATCTGCCAGGTTGAGCCTGAGATTATCACGCTCCGCTTCATTCATATAGTCTGCATTATATAAATAATACCGTAAGGTTTTGGCAGTTTCACCATGTTTCCCGATATAATTATTCAGGTTAGCAATACCGATATGTGCCATGGCAATCTGCCTTTTATTTCCTTTTTCCTGTGCATATTTTAGCCCTAACAGATAATTATCCAATGCCGCATGCAGATTATTGGATTTAAAATATAAATTCCCTCTTAGTAAATACGTCCTCGCCGGATAATAATTTTCTTTGGAGTTTTTAGAAACTTTCTGTAAACTATCAAGGTACTTTAAGGCAATCGGTAAGGGCTTATCAAAGTGTAACATTACATATGCCTCACCTATTTGAGTTGAATTTTTCTCAGATTTAGCTTTCTTCAGGTAAGATTCGGCAATATTTTTTTTACCTGCATCATCAAGGGATTTACCGTTATAAAACTCGGTTTCCAATTCCTGATAGGTTCGATTTTCAGGGATATTTCTTTCAACAGCCGGTGTTTGTGCATTTAAAACATTACTTAGAATGAGTAATGGGATCAAATATTTTATTCTCATCAATATTTTCAGGGTATCTTACAAAAATATTATTATTGGGTATAAATTACAAAAAAAGACAGCTTAACCTGGTAATTATACTGTCTTTATAATGATTATCAATTATTTAATTTAAAATTTGAAGTTCACACCTGTTTCTACAGAAAATGAATTAAACCCTTTCGGCACCGTATTTTTATACCAAAGACGATAAGGCATATATGAAAATTGAATTCCCAGTCCTATATTATTTTTCCAGAATCGTACTCCTTGTCCCAGTTTTAAAGAGGCAACGCTTTCGGTATCAATAGAAATATTAATTGATCCATTATCTTTTTTTGTCGGCTCGTCATCCGGAATCCCACTTCCATTCAGGAACAGATGATGAAAAGAAAGTTCACTCACCCATTCTATTGTATGATCATGAAGAGGATATTGTTTTACCATCCGGATTCCAAGATTCACAATAACTTCTTTTGATTGTACAGGATATAACGTGTTATTTTTTCCATAATTAAATTGGTAAAGACTTGTGCTGTAATTAAAATTCCCTCCAATTTCCATATGGGTTTTGGTTTCATCAATCGGATAACGATACCAGTATCCTATATAAAATCCGGGAATCTGTTTCACTTTCATCGGCGAAAAATTTAAAAAACTTCCTGCCTCAATCAATGATCTTTTGGATCTGTTATTCATCTCCGCAGTTTGTGCAGATATCCCCAGAGAAATTAGCATGAATATATAAATTGCCGTAGTTTTCATGGTGCTAAAAATTAATAAGTGGTAAAGATCTTTTCCCGTTTTTATTCCAGAAACCAATCTGAATTCCTTTTATCCTCTCAGTTTTATTGATCACCCCTATCTGCAAACCTCTGCTCTGTTTAGCAACATTAATTCCTCCTATCTGTAATCCTTTTAAGATATCACTCTTATTATAGATCCCTAATTGAGCTCCCTTGAAACGGACTGTAGAGTTACTTAATGAGATCAACAATCCATTTCCGGTATCCGCCGAATTGTTTAAAAAGGAAACATGTACCCCATTAAGTTGACCTGAATTATTATTAAATCCATTAATGGTAATCCCATTGGTTATCTGAGCAATATGGTACATCGAGATTCCTACCCCATTTAATTGCCTGGCATCAGTAAGACCTCCTGTGGAAATATGTAATCCATTAATAGAAACTGTTGCCGATTCATCTGAAGGAATCTCTATCGGTTTAGGTATCAGAAGGTAAATAAAGGATAATGGGTTTCCCTGCAGATTAATTCCATTGATTTTTGTAGATTGATAGGTATCCATTACCCCGAGATTAATTCCGTTGGTATTCTCCGGTGTGCCTTTTGGAGTAAAGGTGATGATTTTTGATCTTATGTTTTCAGTTTTTAAACTGTCCTGAGCATTGAGCATGCTTCCCATCAAGAAGCTGATGACGAATAAAAATTGTGTTTTCATAACATGTTGTTTTAAAATTACAATTCAAAATTATCAGCAGAAGCTCAGGTTCCGAATGTGAAAAAAAATTAAAAAAAATGTTACATTTGTGAAAATCACAAAACTATGCACCAGGAAGCTTTACTAAAGGAAATCCGTAGAAAAATCGGTGACCTTTCCCTGAACGATGAGATTGCCAATATTCTCAATATCAGCTATGATGCTGCTCACAGGAGGACCTCCCTGAAAGCAAAGTTCAGTTTCGAGGAAGCGCTGGAACTTGCGAAATATTACCAGATCTCTCTGGATCAGTTTTTGGGAACCGAAAACCAATTGGTTGTCAAAAGAACTCAACCGGTAAAGACTACGGAGGATCTTTTAAACTATTTTGAAAACTCCCTTAAAATCCTTAATGTTTTTCAAAATATCAGTCATTCCAAAGTATTCTATTCTGCAAAGGATATTCCCTTTTTCTATACCATTTCAGATTCTGTTTTATCACGATTCAAGTTTTATGTCTGGATGAATTTATTGAATCAGGACAAATTTCTGAGCCCTTTTCATGAGTTTAACCTCGACTATCACTCTGCTAAAAATGAAATGCTTAAGGATTTATATGACAAACAAAACGTTACCGAAATATGGAATGACACAACAATTATGAGTGCTTTACGGCAAATCTTATTTTATTCAGAAATGGGATTGTTAAAAAAAACTGACGCAGAGCTGATTCTCAATGATCTAAAGAAACTGCTGGAAGAACTTGAAAATAAAACACTTGAAAAAACGAATTTTCAGATTTATGTGAATGATCTGGTTATTTTAAACAACAGTATTTTGTTTAAAAACGAACAGCAATGTTCCTTTTTTATTCCTTTCAGTATGTTTGGATATATGATGACCAATGATAAAATAACCTGTGAAGATTCTTTGAGCTATTTTGAACATCAGATCAAAAACTCAAGATCCTTGAACGAATCCGGAAACCGGGAAAGGAAAGTCTTTTTCAATACAATGTATAGCCAGATTGAACATCTAAAGCAAAACTTACTGTAATTAATTACCCGTCTTACATATAGAAACCTTCTGAAAATTCATTGAAATAATACTTGATAAAAAATTATCATTCACGATTTGGATACATCATTCCCCGATTCGGCTACATTTTCCCTTCTGTAACTTTCCATCTTTGTACCATCATTTAAACAAAAAAATATTTAAAAATGGAAACAAAAAAAGTATGGTTCGTGACAGGAGCTTCAAAAGGCTTAGGATTGGAACTGGTAAAAAAATTACTATCCGAAGGATTTCAGGTTGCAGCAACAAGCCGCACCGTTGAATCTCTGATCTCAACCATCGGAGAAACTTCTGAGAACTTTCTGCCGCTTAGCGTCAATATCACAGATAATAACGACATTAAATCTGCCCTTGCAAAAACTGTTGAGCATTTCGGACGAATAGACGTAGTTGTCAACAACGCAGGGTATGGACAAATTGGAACACTTGAAGAACTTACTGATGAAGAAGCAAGAGAAAATTATGCAGTAAATGTTTTCGGAACATTAAACGTCATCAGGAACGTTATGCCCTATCTTCGTGAGCAAAGGTCAGGAAACATTTTCAATATTTCTTCTGTTGGCGGATATTCAGCCAATTTTCCAGGGTGGGGAATTTATTGCTCGACAAAATTTGCTGTTGCCGGATTTACAGAAGCATTGGCTGAGGAAGTAAAAGATTTCGGAATTCATGCTACAGTTGTTTATCCGGGCTATTTTCGTACAGACTTTTTAAATAAAGATTCCGTGAGAACTCCTGCCAACCCTATTCAGGCTTATGAAGCTGCCAGACAATCAGAACAGGCCCACCTTAACGAAATCAACGGAAATCAGCCCAATGATCCTGAGAAAGCAGCTGATGTTCTGATCCAAATCAGTAAAGAAGAAAATCCGCCTGTACATTTATTATTGGGGGTAGGAACGCTGGAGTTTCTGAATAATAAGATTGATATTTTAAAGAAAGATGCTGAGAAATGGGAAAGCCTGACTGTTTCAACAGCGATCTGATTTTGTCCTGATAACCATCAATCCTTCGACTCCGCTCCACATGAAATTGACACGGTACTTAATGTTTATACAAATACATTGAGATTAAAACTCTGTAAAGCTTAATCTGATCGGAGTCGAAGACTTTCTGAAACAATACATTATACTTTCACAAAAACAATTAACTTCGCTACTATGAAACAGCCTGTTCGTTTTAATTCTATTTCAGATTTTCATACCTTCTGTAGTCTTCCGGGCCCAGAGCATCCGTTGATCAGCCTGATAGATTATAGCAAAGTACATTATATTGTGGATGATAAAGAATTGAAATGGATTCAGAATTTTTATTCAATTGGTTTGAAAAAGAATGTCAATCTAAGATTCAATTATGGGCAACAACAGTATGATTTTGATTCAGGGGTGCTGTGCTTTGTCTCGCCACAACAGTATTTGAGTCTGGAAATAAGACAGGATATCGAAGTGGAACCTACAGGCTTTTTATTACTGATTCATCCGGATTTTCTATGGAATACTGCATTAACCAGGAAAATAAAATCCTATGATTTTTTTAGCTATCAGGTCAAAGAGGCTCTTTTCCTTTCCGATAAGGAAGAGAAAATTCTGGTTGATATTTTTAAAAATATTGAACGGGAATATCAGTCAAATACTGATAAATTTACACAGGAACTGATTATTTCACAGATTGAGCTATTACTGATTTATTCTGAGCGTTTTTACGAGCGTCAGTTTTTTACCAGAAAAAAATCAAGCCATGAATTGCTACATAAGTTTGAAGATCTACTTTCGCAATATTTTGAAAATGGAAACCTTATCGAAAACGGAATTCCATCAGTAAAATGTATCGCTGATCAAATGAATATTTCACCCAATTATTTAGGAACATTGCTGCGGCTTCACACTCAGCAAAATACACAACAGCATATTCAGAATAAATTAATTGATTCGGCCAAAGAACGTTTGAGCACCACCAATTTATCTGTGAGTGAAATTGCTTATGAATTAGGATTTGAGCATCCACAGTCTTTCAGCAAGCTTTTTAAACAAAAAACGAATCAGTCACCGGGAGAATTCAGAAGATTATTTAATTAGAAAGCATTCCTGATTGGCAAGAGATCAATAATACAATAGAAATGTTAATTCTTTTCTATTTTTAACATCAAGAAGTTTGTTACTTTTGTTTAAACACTCTAAAAATGAAAGCCATCCTATTATTGATCTTTATTTCCGCATCTTATCTTTATCAGGCGCAGATTAAAAACATAATCAATCCTGAGAAAATTGAGCATCCGCTTCAAAAGAAATATTCCGGAAAAATTGTTTTCCTTACCCGGAATATTACTTTGGAAAGCTTAAAAGACTCAGATATTATTACCTCTTCCTCATTTCAGGAAAACGGAGATCTTGGCATTCATGCTTTTTTTGATAATTCACTAGTCAACCACCTTCATCAACTTGAACCCAACTGGACCATGGATGAGTTGCTCAAAAATGGAAATTATCAATTTTCATTCTATGTTGATGCAAAGCCGATCTATACAGAAAATCTCAATGCAGGAGCTGGTACCCCGGAAAATAAAAAATTTAAAACAGCATTACGCATCCCTCTTCTCAGCAGTAAAAACGAAGATTCGTGGGGAAGATATTTATGGATGCGTTTTTATATGGCTCATGATGGCATTGATGCATTGACAGCCGGAAATCACATTTTAAAAATTGAAATAAAACCCTATCTGAAAACTTCCATTATAAAAACCGGGCCTGTTATTGCAGAAGGGCAAATCAATCTTATTGTTCCTTCGCAAAATATTCCTGAGAAACAGGTGGCCATTCAATCTATCCAACCTAATAGCGGATGGAAGGCTTCTCAGGAAAAAATCAATTCCGGAATGATCAGAACTCTCAATAGGAAAATTGCTGAAAACAGATTCAAAGATATTACCAGCATTGTTATCATTAAAAACGGACAATTGCTTTTGGAAGAATATTTTAATGGTTCAGGAAGAGATTCCTTACAGGATACCCGGTCAGTAGGAAAATCTTTTGCCTCTGCTTTAACGGGAATTGCCATACAGGAAGGTTTCCTAACCAATGAAAATAAAAAATTGAAGGAGTTGTATAACTTAAAACAATTCAAAAATTATTCTTCAAAAAAAGACAGTGTTACTATAAAAAGCCTTTTAAGCATGAGCTCCGGCTTTGATGGAAATGATGAAGATTCTGATTCTCCCGGAAATGAAGAAAATATGTATCCTACGGAAAACTGGGTACAATTTACCCTGGACCTGCCCATGACAGAAAATACAATAGGAAAAAAATGGAGCTATTTCACAGCAGGCGTTGTATTGACAGGTGATATTTTAGATAAAACAGTTCCAGAAGGTTTAGAAAATTATGCTGACAAAAAACTATTTCAACCTCTTGAAATCAAAAATTATAAATGGCAGTTCACTCCACAGAAAAAACCTTCTCTTGCCGGAGGGCTACGACTGAAAGCACTGGATTTTGCCAAATTTGGTCAGCTTTATAAAAATAACGGAATGTGGAATGGGAAAACCATTATAGATAAAACATGGGTCCAAAAATCTTTTACTAATCATTTTACAGATGTCAAAGAATTTGAAGGATATGGATATCTGTTCTGGCGAAAAATATATAAGATGGGAAATAAAAACTTTGAAGCCTATCAATCCAGCGGAAATGGTGGTAATAAAATTATCATATTCAAGGATATACCCGTTGTCATGGTGATCACAGCTACAGCATACAACAAACCCTATGCTCATCATCAGGTTGATAAAATAGTACAGGAATATCTTTTACCAGCCTTAGACTGATACCAATAAGTAATAGAAATGAATATAATGAGAAATAAAAAAGTTGACGAAGAAATGAATTATTCGTCTTTTTTAGATGGCACCAAAAATACATCCATCAGACCTTCAGGCAAATGCATTTTTATGAATCTTTCTTCTCTGTTGACTTCCAGGATCCAGTCTTTGATAAGTGGAATAACAATCTCTCTACCTTCAAATCCTAAAATGAAATAATTTTGTGCAGTCTGATCATTTACTGATCGGATAACTCCACACTCATTACCATTTTCATCAAGAATCTCATAACCGATAATCTCGTGATAATAGAATTGTTTTCCGGAAAGTTTTGGCAATGTAGTAAGCGGAAGGTAAACACTCTTCCCCAATACCTGATCTACCATCGCCTCAGAAGAGTTTTTGAAAGCAAGATTCAAAGAATCTAATTTGCTCCATGATGATTTTTCAATAAAAAATGGAACCAATAATCCGTTGATTTCAACGAATATTGATTCCAATTTATTGTAAAGCTCGGGTTGATCGGTATCCAATTTAAGGATCACGTTGCCCGCAAGTCCATGTCTGCGTGTGATTTTACCTAAAAAATAGCAATCTTCTTTACGCATAACAGGGTTTGTTCTTAAGCTTCAGGGTTTTCTTCAGTTTCAGCAGCAGGAGCTTCTCCTTCTGTAGCTTCAGCAACAACTTCTTCAGCAGGAGCGTTAGCAGCTTCTTCAGCAGCTTTAGCATCAGCCTCAGCTTGTGCAGCAGCAGCAACTCTAGCTTCGTTTACTTTTACTTCAGCATCTAAAGCAGCTTTCTTAGCATCAGCCTTAGCAGTTGCTAAACCTTCTACTTTACCTTGTACTTTAGAATCTTTAGCTTCTACCCAAGCATTGAATCTTTTTTCAGCTTCAGCTTCATCAAAAGCACCTTTAGCTACACCACCTTGTAAGTGTTTTTTGTAAAGAGCACCTTTGTAAGATAAAATAGCTCTGGCAGTATCAGTAGGCTGAGCACCGTTGTTTAACCACTGTACAGCAGAATCAACGTTCAACTCGATAGTTGCCGGATTAGTAATTGGGTTATAAGTTCCTAGTTTCTCGATGAATCTACCATCTCTTCTCGCTCTAGAATCTGCAACCACGATGTGGAAAAAAGGTTTTCCTTTTTTACCGTGTCTTTGTAATCTGATTTTTACTGACATAATGTTTGAATTTTACGGGAACTCGTCCCAGTTAAATATTTAAGAGTGCAAAGATAGTTATTTTTTTCCAATTAGGTAATTTGAATTTAATATATTTTATTATTTTTTACCTAGCAGGATAAAAGAAAAAATTGTTGAAATAATCACAGAAACCAAAACAGCCAGAAATACAATGAAATTACCTCTTGTTTTTTGTGTAATCCCATAAATCACAAAATAATTTATGATATAAACAGGAACCAGTAAAAAAAATGAAAATAAACCCGTACATGCAATAATAGCCTTTAGAAAAAGAAACCCGGTAACAGACGCTATTACAACTCCTAACAAGCTTTTGTAAATTGTTTCATTATCTATTTTATCATTCTCTTTTACCTTTGAAAACTGATTAAATTTATCCCGGATAAAATTATTCAAATCATTACTTCCGATGATTTCTGAAGAAATATTTTCAATTATAAGATGTATGTCTTCCCCTATCTGTACTCTATTGTAGACTTCAAACGAAATTCTTCCTTTTTCTTTAATTAAAACTTTCCTGAATTCTGCTTCTTTTACAAATTCATCATAATTGAATTTCTGACTGATGGCTTCATGTAACTCACCATTAATTTTACCCGTGTGATCAGTCATATGAAGATAAGCAGCATGCAAATCTTCTTCATTATAATTTCTGTAAATGTTCTTCATGTTATACAGTTCCCATATAGAAAAGCCCCAGACATTTCTGGTTCTCTTCAATAGTCAGAGACTCTTTCAAAGAGTCAACAATTTTCGGAGAACTCCAATAACATCCTATATTATTGGCAGTACAGGTAAGATACATATTCTGTACTGCCATAGAAGTAGCAGCGATCTCTTCCCATTCGGGAACCATTCCGCTAAAATTAACAACGATGGAAACAACAGTATCTGCCTTATTGATTTTGAAACCTATGTCATTGTATTTTTTCTCCAGGAAAAGTTGCTCAGGCTGAGTTGCCTTATAGATCGCCTGCATTTCTGAGGCTAGCTTTGCCTTTTCTTCCCCTTTGAATATCTTAAAACGCCATGGTTTTGTACGTTTATGATTAGGAGCTAAAGTCGCTGAGTGTAAAATTTCATCAATCATTTCCTTAGAAATTTCCACATCGGTATAATCCTTTGGAAAAATACTTCTTCTTTGCTCTATGATTTCTTTTAAAACTTCTGCTTTATTCATAGAGACAAAAATACGACATGTAAGTTAATTTACAGGAGAATGGCAAAAGATTTTGATACGGGATTCGAGGTTTCGAGGTTTCGAGTGGTAAAGGTGGTATTGGTTTGGGAATAATATCAGAGTCAATAGTGAATAGTTAATTCGCTGCGTTTATCAATTTTTTGCAGACAACCTCAATTCACAATTCACTTGCGAAGCAAAATTCACGATTGACAAGTCTATAATACTTCCACAATTTTCTGGTGAATTTTATTCAATGTAAATTCTTCTCCACCTTTCATTCCCATCATTTTTTTTGCCATTGGACTTTCAGGTGAAATGGCATAAAAGCGATCTCCTTCAAAAAAGAATTCTCCCAATGAAACTGAAATATAAAAACGAGCCTTATTGGTAATCACCAAAGAACCCAATTGGACTCTGTCTGTAGCAGTATTCAGAACCTTTGCCATATTTCGCCTAAGATCATTCAGTGCGCCTAATTGTTTTTGCATCTGATAAATCTCTTCCTGCATTTCTTCCCTCATGCTATCATATTTAGGAGTTTTTTTGATATCGCGACTGGCTTCCAAAGTAAATTCAATAAAATTTTTCAGCTTTTCTATTTTCTCTGCAATAGTGGTTTTTACAAAGTCTCTGATATCACTTTTTTCAAATACAATCTTCTCCATATATCGAATCTTTATATATCTTTTATATAAAGATAATATTTTTAGAATAATAAAATATATTTTCAATACCCTATCATAATAAAGGCTGCCTCAAAATGGGAGACAGCCTTATTATCATGTTTAAAATTAATGCCAGAGGCAATTTTTCAGTACTTTTAGTTATTTATTTTCTGCAAGTTTCTTAAGGTCTCCCAATCCTTGTCCGAACATTTTATCCATATTATTATCCATCATAGGTTTCATAATTTTCATCATGGTGTTCAGTTCATTATCAATCATCCATGTTACTTTCGTTCCATTGCCGTCGGGTGTTAAGATCAGGCTGCTTTTAGCATCACCTTCAAAAGGTTTGATGAAATGAAGTTTTGTCAACATCTTTTCATTAGGTACAATTTCAGTAATTGATTGCTCTCCCTCACTGTCATCTCCTTTCCAGTGGTAAGAATCACCCATTTTATCACCTTCTCCGGAATAAGTAATGGTAATATTTTTAATTTCTTTTGAGAAAGGATCCCAGGTATTGTATGCTTTCAGAGATCCCATATGCTGCCATACTTTTTCTTTGGGAGCATTAATGACTACAGATTTTTCATAATGATAATCTTTACTGAATGCCAGCATCGCAAAGACAGCATATACAATAACCAGTAAAAGAATGATTCCGATAATTTTTAAGAGTGTTTTCATAATAGTATTATTTAAGGTTTTAATTTTCTTGTATGATTCCTTTACAATTTTGCTCAAAATTAAATATTCCCCATTCTCTTCAACTTCTCCTATGGCAAGATTATCATATGGATGCTTTTTTATAAAGTCCAAACTCGCTCAGTGTAATGCAAACCGGAGATTTTGTGATACTAAGTCTCAGTTTACCTGCGGTAAGCGGTTGATCTAATTTAATCAATTTTTTGGCACCTATACTTGTTCCTTCGTAAATTTTTTCCCACCTGTTGTTTTTAAAGACTTCAAGAGTATACCCTTCTATCCTTTGTCCTAAAGGAATAAACTCCTGTAAACTAACGATATCAAATGTTTGAGCAGAAGGCAGATTTATTTCCAGTGTCGCACTGTGAACATCATCCTGAGTGGCCCAAAAACTTTGTTTATCTCCATCCAATAATGTACTGGTTCCGTACCTTTTATCTCTGGTATTACTTGCTTTGATGGTCGCTCTCTTCGCCAGATTGTTGGCAAAAGTCTTTTGCACTATATTTCCAAAAGCCTGTAATGCAGCTACGTCATCTTCATGCAAATGGCCAGTAGTATCAGGAGCCAGCCCTAGATCTAAAGCCGCACCTCTTCCTACACTTTTAAGATAAAGATCAAACAGAGTTTCTGCTGACTTCGGCTTTTCCTCTGTATGAAAAAACCATCCTTTTCTGAGAGGAACATCACATTCTGCGGGCAGCCACAGCATTCCGTTCCGTGTACCTGTTGTAGCTTCCGGATAGTCTGGCTGCCCTGGAATTTTTTCATGTTTTCCCTTTGAAGCCCCCGGAGTATAAGTGGCCCAGCTTGTTTCTGCTGCATATCCTTCTTCATTTCCCACCCATCTTACATCTCCTAAATGGCTGAATATATTGGCCATAGGCTGCATTTTTCTAGTGATTGCAAAAGTATTTATCCAATCATAATAAGTAGAACTATCAATACGTCTGGTTTCTCTGGTTCCTCCGTAATAGCCATCACCACCATTCGCTCCGTCATGCCAGCTCATAAATAGATTTCCATAATTGCTATAAAGTTCCTTTAACTGTACCTGATAAATGGCAAGATATTTCGATGTCCCGTAATCAGGATTATTCCTATCCCATGGTGAACAATACACTCCAAACTTAAGCCCATACTTTTGAGCGGCCAGCTGTATTTCTTTTACCATATCACCTTTACCATTTCTGAAAGGGCTTTTAGAAATATTATAAGACGTAGTACTTGTGGGCCAAAGGGCAAAGCCGTCATGGTGTTTGGCAACCAATATAATTCCCCTCAATCCACCTGCTTTGGCAGCTTTTATAATTTGTTCGGCATCAAATTGAGAAGGATTAAAAATTTTCGGATCTGCATCACCATATCCCCACTCTTTATTTTCAAAAGTGGTAGGCGTAAAATGGATCAGACCGTAGACTTCAATATCATGCCAGGCTAATTGCCTTTTGGAAGGAACCGCACCATACGGCTGAATAGATTTTTGTGCATCGATAAAACTATATAGGAAAAGGCAGTAAAAGAACAGTTTTTTCATTAGTATATGGTTGTTTGAGGATTTGGAAATTAATGTTATTTCATTTAGTACAATAATCACAAAGTAGCTTGTTTATACAGACCTATCTCACTTAATGTAATACAAACCGGGGATTTTGTAATATTGACCCTCAGTTTATTGGCCGTAAGTGGCTCATCTAATTTAATTAACCTCTTAGCACCTATACTTGTTCCATCATATATTTTTTTCCAGGTATTATTCTTAAAAACTTCAATTGTATACCCTTCTATCCTTTGTCCTAAAGGAATAAACTCCTGTAAACTCATGATATCAAATGTTTGAGCAGAAGGCAGATGTATTTCCAGTGTCGCACTGTGGACATCATCTTCAGTAGCCCAAAAGCTCTTTTTATTTCCATCCAGTAGAGTCGCTGGCGAATGAGATTTATCTCTGGTATTACTGGCTTTTACTGTAGCGCTTTTAGCGAGATTATCAGCAAAGGTACGTTCCAACATTATTCCAAAAGTTTGTAAAGCTACAACGTCATCAGAATGCAGCTGACCTGTAGTATCCGGAGCCAGCCCCAGATCTAAAGCAGCACCGCGGCCTACACTTTTAAGATACAAATCAAATAAAATCTCCGGTGATTTTGGTTGTTCCTGTGTATGAAAAAACCAGCCTTTTCTGAGAGGAACATCACATTCCGCAGGCATCCAAAATCGACCATTCCTAATTCCGGAAGGACTTTGCGGATAATTAGCCTGTCCCGGAACCGCTTCATTCTTACCTACCGGACCTTTTGGTGTAAAAGTGGCCCAGCTGGTTTCTGCCGCATGTCCTTCTTCATTCCCCACCCATCTTACATCCGGACCCACATCACTGAATATATTAGCCATAGGCTGCATTTTCCGGGTAATAGCCCAGGTATTTTTCCAATCGTAGTACACTGTATTATCGATGCTTCTGGTCTCTCTGGCTCCTCCATAATAGCCATCGCCTCCATTGGCTCCGTCATGCCAGCTCATAAATAGATTTCCATAATTGCTATAAAGTTCTTTTAACTGAGCCTGATAAATGGCAAGATATTTTGATGTTCCATAGTTTGGGTTATTCCTGTCCCACGGTGAACAATATATTCCGAATTTCAATCCATATTTTTGGGCTGCCAGTTGTATTTCTTTGACCAAATCTCCCTTACCTTTTCTGAACAGGCTTTTCGAAATGTTATACGTTGTAGTCTGTGTTGGCCATAAAGCAAAGCCGTCATGGTGTTTAGCTACCAATATGATCCCTTTCAAACCACCTGCTTTAGCCGCTTTTATAATTTGCTCAGCATCAAAATGGGTGGGATTAAAGATTTTCGGATCCGCATCTCCATATCCCCATTCCTTATCCTCAAAAGTGGTAGGAGTAAAATGGATCAGTCCATAAACCTCAATATCGTGCCAGGCTAGCTGTCTTTGAGAAGGAATTGCTCCGTAAGACGGAATATTTTTTTGTGCATTGATAAAACTGCATAGAAAAAGAGAGTAAAAGAGTAATTTTTTCATTGGTGTGTTTTTCTATAATAAGGTATAACTTTTTGATCGAGATCAATCATTTCACATCATTGAATCTCTCCATGACAAGATTAACTAAGATAATGCATTTTTGTCATACTCGTGCATTCAGGCATTATTTTTGAGTTTTCAAGCTGTGATTCCCTATGAATCATTAAATTTACCTTAAATAAAAATAGAGAAATGAATATTTTAACAGAAAAATTTAACACACCATATCACTCAGCACCTTTCGGTGACATTAAAAATGAAGACTATCTTCCTGCTTTTAAGGAGCTGATTCAAAAATCAGAAGAGGAAATTAATGCTATTGTCAATAATCCTGAACCTCCTACTTTTGAAAATGTTATTGAAGCTTTGGCGTACTCGGGTGAACAACTGGATGTGGTTTCTAATATCTTTTTCAATTTAAATTCTGCAGAAACCAGTGATGAGATCCAACAGATTGCCCAGGAAGTCTCTCCGATTTTAACAGAATATTCTTCAAAAATTTCTCAAAACGAACCTCTTTTCAACAAAATCAAAATGGTTTATGATGAAAAGGGGAAATATAATCTCAATGAAGAGCAACAAATGCTTTTAAATGAAACCTACAAAGGTTTTGTAAGAAGTGGTGCTTTATTAAATGAAGAAGACAAAGAAAAATTAAAAAATATCAGCATGGATCTGTCTGTAAAATCTTTACAGTTCGGTCAAAATGTACTGGCTTCTACCAATGCTTATTTCAAACACATTACAGATAAGGAGCAATTGGCAGGGATACCGGATGCGATTATTGAGCAATATGCAGAAGAAGCTAAAGAAAGGAATCTGGAAGGATGGGTGGTTACTTTACAATATCCAAGCTATATTCCTTTCATGACATATGCTGAAAACCGTGAATTAAGAAAAGAACTGGCATTGGCCAATGGTAAAAAATCTTTCGACGGTGGTGAATTCGACAATCAGAACCTGATCAAAGAGCTTCTTGATTTAAAACAACAAAAAGCAGAACTTTTAGGATATAAGGATTATGCAGATTATGTTCTTGAAGAAAGAATGGCAAAGTCTCCAACGAAAGTTATTGACTTTTTGAATGAGCTTTTAACCAAAGCAAAACCTTATGCTGCTCAAGAAATTGAAGAATTAAAATCTTTAGCAAAGGCTGATGGCATTGAGGAAATACAAAGCTATGATCATGCTTTCTACGCTGAAAAACTTCGTAAGCAAAAATTTGACCTTAATGATGAAGAACTGAAGCCTTATTTTCCTCTGAATCAGGTTCAGGATGCTGTATTCGGATTGGCAGGAAAGCTTTTCGGACTGAGTTTTGAAGAAAGAAATGACATTCCGAAATACCACGAAGATGTCAAAATATATGAAGTAAAGGAGAACGGCGTATACAAATCACTGCTATACGTGGATTATTTCCCAAGAAAAGGGAAAAGAGCCGGAGCATGGATGACAAGCTACAAAAATCAGTACCAACAAAACGGAGAAAACTCCCGTCCACATATTTCCATTGTTTGTAATTTCAGCAAGCCTACCAAAGATACACCTAGCCTATTAACCTTCCAGGAGGTGACTACTTTGTTCCACGAATTCGGACATGCACTTCACGGGATGATGGCGAATACACAATATCCTACCCTTTCAGGAACTTCTGTAAAATGGGATTTTGTGGAGTTACCGTCACAGTTCCTTGAAAATTTCTGTTATGAACCTGAGTTCTTAAAAACTTTTGCTAAACATTATAAAACCAGAGAGGTGCTTCCTGACGAAAAAATTGAAAAAATCGAGCAATCTAAAAACTTTATGGAAGGCTACCAGACTTTGAGACAACTTGGTTTCGGACTTCTGGATATGAGCTATCACACAAAAGTGGATGAATTGAAAAATGAAAGTATAAAAGACTTTGAAGATAAATATACAAAAGCAACCAGTCTTTATCCTGTCAATGCGGAAACCGCAATGAGCCCCAGTTTCTCTCACATTTTCCAGGGAGGATATTCTGCAGGGTATTATTCTTACAAGTGGGCAGAGGTATTGGATGCAGACGCTTTCCAGTATTTTAAAGAAAACGGAATCTTTAATCCGGAAATTGCCGCTAAGTATAAAGTACTCCTTTCTTCCGGAGGTACAAAAGATCCTATGGAATTATATAAAAACTTCAGAGGAAGTGAGCCCAAAGTGGAGAGCTTGTTGAAAAGAGCGTTTGGATAATATCCTTCTGAATTATGACAGAAAAATTGAATACACTGGAAGCAGCCTTTAATGAATCATTAAAGGCTGCTCTCAACAATATTGATTCGGAAAGAATTAATGAAATTCTTGAGCTTAGAGATTCCTCAGAATTTTCTGATCTCTGGATGAAAGCTTACCAAATAATTGACGAAAAAATAACTGACGCAGAAACAGAGGATCAGGTCAGCAATATCCGAAAGGAAATTTTCATATCAACATTCAGAATGACAGGATCTTCAGACCTACCTGCTTATATTTCTGATGATTTTGGACTAATCAGTGCTTATTATATTCATCATATTGAAAATACTTGGGTGACCAATTTATTTTTTACTTATCTTAATCATCAAATTCCTCAGGGGAAACTGATGAAAACAGATAAAATGTTAGAAGAATTGATTTAAAGATATATTGACTTTAATCCCTTCAGAGAAAAGAATTTCGAGCAAATAAAAACTAATAATCATAATGGATAAAGAAACAAAAGACTTTCTCTCAACAATATTAGTGTTTGTCGTAATGTGTATACTGATTGTTGTTGGAGTATATGCTTGTAATTTAGCTGGTAATGGAATTTCAAAAGATCCTGAAAAATGGGGGCAATTTGGAGATTATTTTGGAGGAGTTTTAAATCCAATCTTAACTATTTTCAATTTGGTATTAGTAGGTTATTTAACTTTAAAAATTTCTAGTATTGAAGAGAATAGAAGCAAAAACATTATGTATGAGAATGTAAGGCCTTTAGGTTTATTCTCTTTTGAATTATCTAAAAACTCTTTGAAAATCCATCTTCATAATGTGGGGATAGGACCTTTAATCATCAATGAATTTAAAACATATAATGAAATTGAGAAAAAGGAAGTTGTTGATTTTTATGAGTTAATTAATAGTCTTTCTCTTCCTGCTGTATATGCATATTCAGGAAGAAAAAGTAGTGATCAAAATATTATTTCAAAAGATGGTTTTATGAAAATTTTAGAAATCTCCATAACAGAAGATTCTAATGGATTTGATTATAGCAAAAAACTAAAAATATTTAATGAAATTAGGGAGAAAATTGGAGGATATAAGCTTAAAGTGACTTATACAGACTTATATGGTAAATTGATTGAAACCAAAGAAGAAGATCTTAATCAAATAAACGTGGAATTTCGTTAAAGAGTGATAAATATATTAAAATCCTAATGCTCAATGTAAAACAACTTTACAGCACTTTAGACGCTCGCCTTCGTCCCGAAGATGTTGCGGAAATGATCGTTGAGTTGATGAAAAACGATTTAGAAATTCATGAGTTGGCCACTTTAAATAAAGCAGCCAATCGTTCCCTAAAAAACAGTATTTATGGCTACACCTCAATGCTGCAGACCTTTGGTACGGCAACAGGGGCAGAAAAGCAGATCAAAAAAGCTGTTGAGATCTTTAAAATTAATGAAAAAGAAAATTCAGGATATCAAACGACAGATAAAATTGAAGCATTTCTGAATGAAGTTTCACCATTGATTCATAAAGAAGTGGGACAAAATAATTTCAAAAGTGATCGACTTGATAAAGAGTTGCGAAAACTCGCTGGATTGGATATCTCCAAAAGAAGTTACAATAAGAAGTGGAGGCTTCTAAAACGGATCGAAATCAGACTTCATAAATTCATCCATGAATCGAAAAAGATTGAGCTTCAAAAAATTGCTAAGCATGGCCTCTCCCATACCATCAGTTTTGAAAATTTCAGTAGTGATTTAAATACGGCTTGTTTTATTGCTTACTTCAATGCCCGCAGTAATCTGAGAAGTGTATTTACCAATCAGAGTCAGGACAAGCCGTTCGATGAAATATGCGAAATGCTGTTCAACAGGTGTAAAAGATATGCTGAAGAGACAAATTGGCTGGCTATTTCCTATATTTATACAGACAAAGACGTTTTGCAGCATCTTGCTGATGAGCAAAAAGGTAAACTCTTAGGAAAATGGACGGTTATTCTGGAAGACATCTCAACATTTCTTGAAGAGCTCTGGAACCAAAATGATATCAACAGAAAAACAATGGCTGTAAAAAAAGGCAATGATTCTACAACCTGGAACAACACAGCCGGTGCCTGGAATAAAGCCAGAGACAACTGGATAAACCTGATGTATGCTTTAGGACTGGATTCTATTCTTGAAGATCTTTGTTTTGGAAAAGTGATGCGTTTGATGGCTGCCGATGTCATCGCATGGCATTTATCCAGCGGAGGCAAAATTGATCCCAATACAGAAGTATGGAATATAGTACCTTTACCATGGGAAGTCTTTCAGGAAAGAGTTTTTTGCAATAAGGAAATGATTGTGAATGCCTGTAAAAAAGCGGGTATTGATCCTGAAAAATCGGGTTGGATTACTCCCCGTACCCATGGAGTCAGTCAATTCAGGCCAACACCGGAGCTGGTGCATGGGGTAACGGTTTCAAACCCTTTTTTAGCTAAAATTTTGAGACAGAATAAATATTTTTCAGGAAAACTCTGAAAAGGAAAATAAAAGGATAGGTTAGCTCAGTGGTAGAGCACCCGGCTCTTCACCCGGGATGACGCAGGTTCGAGCCCTGTACCTATCCTGATTTTTGAAATTGCTCAGAATTAAATCGAAAACATACCATGCTGAATTCTTTTCAACAAAAATATTAATCAACTTCTCCTCATCTACAACCCTTGAAGATTTATTTTAAGAAAGCTAAATTTGCATATTATAATAAACGTCCATTCTGTAATTTTAATTCATGAGCACGATAACAACCCGATTAGAAAACGTAAAAAAACTCCAGGCTAAAAGATGGGAAAATGAAGATCATTGGGATACTTTAAATGATTTGCTGGTTAAGGAACTGGATGAAATTTTACACATTGAACCGGAAAACACCTCTGCTTTAATCAATATTGGTGCTATTTACTCTGACATGGGAGAAAATGAAAAGGCTTTATACTATTTAAAAAGAGCATTACACCTGGGGTCAACAGATAAAAACTTGTTTGTCAACCTTGCTGTTGTTTTAATTTATATGGAAAAACATCAGGAGGAATATTTAGAATACCTTGAAGAAGTTGAAGATAAAATTGAGGACCCGTTGACTTTTAAGGCGTATTTTGATCCTCAATCTCATTAGAAATTTATTAACAATTAAAACCTTAAACCATGTTACTAGCCATTTTACTTCCTTTCCTATCTTTTATGGTTCGTGGGAAAATTATTACAGGAATTATCTGCCTGATTTTACAGATTACGGTAATCGGATGGTTACCTGCCGCCATTTGGGCTGTTTTATCGTTGAATAATGCAAGAGCGGATAAAAGAACGGATAGGCTGATCAAAGCCATGCGCGAAAACGAAAGATAATTTATATTTTAAATCCTTTACCCGAGGATTTTTATCTTCAGAAACTCATCTAAAGAAAACGATCTCACTATTTTATCTTATGAAAGAAAATAAATATGACAATCCCTCTTTTTTCGATCAGTACGGAAAAATGTTACGCTCTCAATTGGGGCTGGAAGGCGCCGGAGAATGGCATACGTTGAAGGGAATGCTCCCGGATTTTACAGCTAAAAAAGTTCTTGATCTCGGGTGTGGGTTTGGCTGGCACTGCCGTTATGCCATTGAAAACGGTGCCACATCGGTAGTTGGAATTGATCTGTCTGAAAAAATGTTGGCCAAAGCACAAGAAATCAACAATCTGAAAGGAATTCAATATGAAAGAAAGGCTTTGGAAGATGTTGATTATCTGGCAGGAACATTTGATATTATTATAAGCTCGCTGACACTGCATTATGTGGAATCATTTGACACCATTGCTCAGAATATCTATCGTTGGATAAAATCCGGAGGACATTTTATATTTTCTGTGGAACATCCGGTTTTTACTGCTGAAGGTGGCCAGGACTGGGTATATGATAAGGATGGCCAAAAAACATGCTGGCCCGTTGACCGTTATTTTATAGAAGGAAAAAGGAACACCACTTTTTTAGGTGAAAATGTCATCAAATATCACAGAACGTTAACGACTTATCTGAGCATTCTCTTAAAACATGGTTTCAAAATCAAAGAAATAATTGAACCTCAGCCCACAGCTGATATGTTAAGAGAAATCCCTGAAATGAAAGATGAACTCCGCCGCCCCATGATGCTATTAATTTCTGCCGAAAAATAGACCTATCAAAAATTAAACATAACTCCGTTTTTGATAAACATGCTACAATTTCATAAAAACACAAATTACTATATTGCATAACATAGTAATCAAAATAAATTATATCTTTGCATAACAAAGTATAAAAAAAATGACACTTAAAAAACTAACAATCAGCATCCTATTGTCTTTATTCTTTTTTCATAAGATGGAAGCCCAGCAGCTTCCTCAAAACTATGAAAAGAAAATTGACAGTCTGATCGGGACTGAATTTGGAAATCAGAACGATCCCGGTGGTGTATTTCTGGTAGCTAAAAACGGAAAGCCTATATATCGGAAAGCTTTCGGGAAAGCTAATCTGGAACTTGCTGTCAATATGACCCCTGAAAATGTTTTTCAAATAGGATCGATGACCAAACAGTTTACTGCAGTAGCAATTTTACTATTGGAACAACAAGGAAAACTCAACGTACATGATCCGGTTTCGAAGTATATCAAAGATTATCCTGGTGGCGATAAAATTACTATTCACCACCTTTTGACCCATACTTCAGGAATAAAAGATTTTACCAGAATGAAATCTCTGTCATCCATAGCTCAAAAAGAGATGAAGCCTGAAGAAATGGTCAGTTTTTTCAAAAATGAACCGGTTGATTTTACACCGGGAGAAAAATTTGATTATAACAATTCAGGATATGTGGTGCTAGGATATATTATTGAACTCATTTCAGGTGATACTTATGAAAATTTTATTCAAAAAAATATTTTTGATCAAGCAGGAATGTCTGATTCTTATTATGCCTCCGATCGAAAAGTGATCCATAAAAGGGCTTATGGCTATCACAAAAAAGAAAAAGGATTTGTAAATAAAACGGTTATCAGCTTCAGTGTTCCTTTTTCTTCAGGTTCTCTCATGTCTACCGTTGACGATATGTTGAAATGGCAACAGGCTTTAAATCAAAATAAAATAGTAAATCCTGATGAAAGCCAAAAAGCTTTTCAGAAATATAAACTCAACAACAATGAGGAATTTACTTACGGATATGGATGGCATCTCAAAGAAATCAACGGAGTTCCTGATCGTGAGCATGGCGGAAGTGTTTTTGGATTCAAAAGTATGGGTGTTTATATTCCGAAAGAAGACATTTACGTAATAGGCTTTAGCAACTGTGATTGTCACTCTCCTACAGAAATCACCAGGAATATTGCAAAAATTACCCAGACATCATTGAAAAAATAACAGAAATCAAAATCATTGAGTACCTTAATCCATCTCAATGGTTTTATTTTTTTTAGGAAGAATATGATCAGGTACCTTAGAAATGAAAATCATCACTACGAATAAGCAAACAATACTAATAAAAGTAGCTATGGTAAATGCATCCTTATAATCTCCGGAAGTCGGTTTTTCTCCCAAAAAAAATTGAAAAACACTTCCTATGGCAACAATCCCAACAATAGCAGCGATCTGCTGGAAAGTATTGTAGACTCCCGATGCATTGCCAATCAAAGATTCTTGCATTCCTGACAGGGCAATATTGGCCAGAGAAGGAATAATAGACCCAACCCCTACTCCATGCAGAAACAACAAAATATAGAAAACAGGTAAAGAAGTCTGCGTATTGAAAAATAAAATCTGAAGGACAAGAATAATCATGATTAAACCTAAGCCTGCGAACAGAACATTCTTCCCGTGTTCCAGGATCAGTTTTGGTGAAAAAAGAGAGGCCAAAATAAAGCCCGCTCCCTGAAAAACAATGATCTCACCAGCTGCTAGCGGGCTTATTTTTAATCCGTCCTGAAAAAATAAAGATAAAATATAAAAATAGGAATCCAGCATGATAAAAAAGAAAGCTACAGCGATGATTCCCAGATTAAAATTTTTATACTGAAATAATTTAAAATCAATCAGATAAGACCTTCCATTTCTGATTTTAGTTTTCTGATTTTGGACAAAATAAATCAAAACCAAAATTGAAATAACAGCCAGAAAAATATTTTGCATATTGAAGCCGTTCTGCTCGGAAGAGGTCAGTGCATAGGTAAAAAAGAAAAGTCCGGTTGAAAGAATAAATACTCCCCGGATATCGAAAGTTTTCTTTACACGATCTTTGGATTCGTTCAACAATTTCAAACTAAAAAAAATCGCTGGAATGCATATAGGAATATTCATCAGAAAAATAAGTCGCCATGCCTCTCTTATTATGGTAAGTGATGAAAAATATCCCCCAAGAAACTGCCCCAGTATAGTCCCTATTCCAATGGTAATTCCGTACCATCCCATTGCTTTTGTACGCTCCTCATGATTCGTATATAAAATTTGTATCATCGACAGAACCTGAGGAGCCATTATGGCAGCACTTATTCCCTGAACAAATCTTGAAAAAATAAGCTGAACAGGCCCCGAAGAGATTCCACAGCCTACAGAACTCAGCATAAAAACCACCAATCCGGTGATGAATATTTTTTTCCTGCCATACAGATCTCCCATTCTTCCTCCCGTAATCAGAAAAGAAGCAAAACCAATGAGATAGGAAGCAATCATAAACTGCATTTCACCATGAGAAGCATGAATATCCCGCCGGATAGAAGGAATGGATACATTAATGATGAAAATATCCATAATAGTCAGCAACTGACCTGTAAGTACAACTAATAATATCAATTGATTACATTTCATTTTTATATAGATATATCTATTTTTTTAATTAACAAAAAATTAAGAAAGCAAGCCTTCTGTAATTTTTTTAACTTCAACGAAAACATCATCATTTTTATTGATGGTAGAAGTTACCACAGCTCCTTCTATTAAAAGAAAAATAGTTTCGGCAGCTGTCTCCGGAGCACCTTTGCATTGATCCACCAATGTTTTGATCAAGGTCTTTTGTTTCTGTTTATGACTCTTTACAAAATCAGAAATTGCCGGATTGCTGTCTCCTGTTTCACAAATGATTTTTATGAAATGACAGCCTGAAAATTTTGAGTTTTGTTGCAATTTTTTACGGTAATCAATAAGCCCCAATATTTTTTCCCTGGGCTCAGAGATCTTTGTCATACTTTTTTCAAATCCTTCGAACCAGCTCTGTTCTTCTTGTAAAAGATACGCCTGAAGAAGATCATTTTTGGATGAAAAATGATTGTAAAGGGAGCCAATAGCAATATCCGCTTCCGCAATAATCTGATTAATACCCGTAGAATTAAAGCCCTGCTTATAAAATAGATCCGAAGCGACTCTGATAATCCTGTCCCGAACTTTTTCTTTTTTCATCCTGAAAACTTTCTACAAAACTAATAAAAAAATAGATAAGTCTATCTATTTTTTTACACTGTAATAAATCTTTATTTTAGTATCCTTACTATTTTAGAATATGAAACCATCCATAATTCTTTCCTTTTTTCTGATGATAAGTGTATCTTGCCATTCATCTGATCAACAAACAACCACTGTGAAAACTATGAGAAAAACCAATCCTGTTGTCTACTTTGAAATTCCTGTTACTGATCTGAAACGTGCAGAAAAATTCTATACTGCCGTTTTCAATTTCAGCTTTGAAAAAGAAATTATTGATACCTATGAAATGGCCTTATTCCCTTTTGAAGAGAAAAGTTCAGGAATTACAGGAGCACTCGCAAAGGGAGATGTTTATAAACCAACCAAAGAAGGGATTATTATTTATTTTAAAACAGAAAGTATTGATAGTACTTTACATAAAGTGAATCAACAAGGCGGGAAAATTCTTTATCCTAAAAAAACGGATGAGAAGCACGGGTTTGCAGTAGCTGAATTTGAAGATTCAGAAGGAAACCGGATTGCGTTGCACCAAACCCTCTGATAGATAAAAAGGAAGCCGGGGACATTGACCCATTTTAAGAACAAATGAATCATATTTCTATATCTTTAAAAATAATCCTTTAAATTTCTATGTATGATATTACCATTCAATGCATACTATTTTATAAATGTTATTTTGTATCTTTAATTACCAATTCAACAAAAATTATTTGGTAGATCCCCATGGCAGAAGAACTTTATTTCATAAAAACCAACCCGAATATTGCCAAAATTAATTTGTACAATAAGCTCTGCCGTGAAGAAGAAAATATTCAAAAATTTTTGTCCGGCAATCCCCAGGCTAATCTTGAGATCATCAAAGAGAAAATAAAAGATTCTGTGGAAGAGCTTAGTAAAGAAGAGCTTTCAACTCTATTTGCCTGGTTCAGTACCCTATATCCGGCAGATCATGAAGAAGTAAAAACTCAGCTTTTTATCAATGGAATTGATCTTTTTTATGAAATTCCTTCTACAAACCATGTGCAACCTTTTTTACAGGTACTTTCAGATTACGAAAAATTTTCAAAGGAACAGCTTGACTATATTGTTGATGCTAAAAATTTTAATCAATTTCTGATCTATGGAATTTTTTTCACTGAAATTATCAACAAAGAACAAGGACGCGAAAATATCCTTTCGGATTACCTGAAATCCGATTACCAGACCCTATATCTTCTGGCTGAAAATCAATGCAGAGAACAAAATTTTAATGAAGAAAGCGGACTTATTCTTCAGCGTGATTTTGCGGAATTGTATGACCAGACTAAGTTTTATAAAGGTTCTATTATCCAACTCGACCAGCAGTAAAAAAGAGACATGCTATGTCTTTTTTAAAACTTCCGGTCTCTTCATCAGGTAATCAAGCGCTTCTTGTACCGCCTGTTCTGGTCCTATCGGATTGAATCCCAGTTCGTTTCTGGATTTGGAAATATCAAAATTCTGCTGTAGTCCTGAAAACATAGAAATATCTTTTCTCGTTAACAACGGAGCTTTCCCACGTAGCTTAGCCATAAATTCCATGAGTGCCGCTATAGAAAAAAGAATAGCTTTCGGAACTGAATTGGGAACTTTCAACTTTAGTTCAGGATAGAGTTTGCCTGCTAAAATAGTAGTATCGGTAATGGTCATACATTTCTCATTAGCTAAAATATAGCGTTCACCTGTGCGTCCTTTTTGAGCTGCAAGAAAGCAGCCTTCAGCTACATCTTTCACATCGATCCAATTCAGGGTAATCCTGGTGTCTACGGGAATTTCTTTATTCAGGATCAGTTTTAATACTCCATAGGAAACATTTAAAGGCAAGAAGGCTTCACTCCCAATCATTGCAGAAGGCATTACAGAAACTAACTCAATTCCATGTTTTTCGGCCAGTTCAAAGGCAAGTTTTTCTCCATCATTTTTAGAATTATAATACATATCTCTTCTGTCCGGATTATAGCCATTGCTTTCTTTAGCAGGCAGTTTTGTATAATCCAGTGCGGCAATCGAGCTTATATACACAATTCTTTTTACTCCGGCTTCAGCAGCAGCTTCGATGGTATTCCGGGTACCATTCATATTCACATCGTAGATTTCTTTTTTAGGATTTTTAGCCCAAAGTTTGAAAGAGGCACCTACGGCATAAAATGTTTCAACTCCCTGAAGCGCTTTTACAAATGAAGCTTTATCGGTGATATCTGCCTGCATCAGCTCACAATCCAGGCCTTCGAAAGGTTTTGCATTTTTACTATTCCGAACGGTTGCCCGCACAGGAATTCCCTGTTTTAATAAAAATCTTACCAGATTATTTCCCAAATGTCCGTTAGCTCCTGAAACCAGACTTAAATTATTCTTTGTCATTGCATTGATTTTAATGCTACAAAGTTCTGCATCCGATCTTCTGAACTACTTGACTTTTGTTAGTTAATAATTTTTCTTCTGATCCTACTCAGGCTTTCCGGTTTCATTCCCAAAAAAGAAGCAATATACTGAATGGGAACATTCTGAATAATTTCGGGATAATCTTTCATCAGTTTAAGATAACGCTGTTCTGCATTTAAAACAGATAACTCTCTTGAACGATTCTCATTATAAGTGATTGATTTTTGAAAAACAGAAATGCTGAAATCTTTCATCGCCTGGCTTTTTGCCACCAAAAGATCAAGGTTATCCTTACTAATTCTTAAAAGTTCACAATCTGTAATACATTCCACATTATCCGTAGAAACCGTTGCATTGATAAAATGAGAATAGGATGTAAAAAATCCGGGTGGACAATTGATATGAGTAGTCACTTCATTTCCGTTTTCATCTGAATAAAACAGCCGCAGATATCCGCAGATAATATAATAGAGATATCCCGGAACCTTTCCTTCATGTTCTATCAAAGTATTCCTGGAAAATTCAACAGGCTCAAAATACTGTCGCACAGCCTCCGTTTCTTCAGGGGTAAAATCATGTTCAGAGCGGATATACTGTAAAAGCTTGTCGTGCATTGAAAGTAATATTTTTCTCAATTAAATACAAAAATACTGAAAAGAGAAGACTTTAAAATACCTTTCAAAGAAAAGAATTTTCACTCCTGCATGTAATACTATGGATTAAAAAATTGTCTTGTATAAAAAAACTAAGTATGAATCGGAAAACCATTATTCTTTTAAGTCTTATCTCTACCTCATTCCTTTTTGCCCAGAGCTTCGAAGGAACGATTACAGATAAAGATAGTAAACCTGCGGGAGAAACTGAAGTTGTACTCACAAAAGATAATACCAAATTTTCTGCTATTACAGATGAGAAAGGAACATTTAAAATTCCTCTTAAAGAACATGGAAACTATGTACTCGAAATCATAAAAGACGGAGTAAAAACCAACAGTGATACCATTACAGTAAAAGGAAATGAAAAAAAGGATTTCCAAATCAAAGATACTCCTGTTCAGGAACAAAAAATTGAAGGAGTAAAACTTACGGCAAAGAAAAAATTATTCGAAAGAAAAGTTGATCGTCTGGTATTTAATGTAGAAAATTCTGTTGCATCCCAGGGTATTGATGCTATAGAAGCATTAGCCAAGACCCCCATGGTAAAGACAAGTGATGATGCGATCAGCATTGCCGGAAAAAGTAATGTTGCTGTCATGATCAATGACCGGTTATTGAATCTTAACGGCCAGGAATTGATTAATTATCTTAAAACACTTCGTTCGGATGATATTCTTAAGATCGAGGTCATCACCACTCCACCTGCAAAATACGAAGCAGAAGGAAAAAGCGGATTGATTAATATTATTCTTAAGAAAAATACTAATCTGGGCTGGAACGGTTCTATTCAGACATCAGGAAATTATTTCTGGGGGAAACCTACTGTATCCTCAAGAGGAGGAGCAACTTTCAATTATCAGGGTGAAAAATTGTCGTTGAGTACCAATTTATCTGCCGGGGATAATTACTGGCAATATGACACTTATAATTATCTGAAAAGTACAACGAATAATGATTATTGGAACAGAGACAGTGACAATCTCAATAATTATAAATACAAAAGCGGGAATGTAAAAGCGGAATATAAAATCAATGATAAAAACCTCGTAGGGATCAACTACAATTACTCTCATAGTAATCCTTTAGAAAAGGGTAAAAGTGTATCTGTGAGATCCAATCAGGATGGTATTCTGAATATCCTTTCTGATTTCAGAAACAGGAACAGCAGAGACGTTCATAACGCAACAGCATTCTATGAAGTAAAGCTGGACAGTGCTGGTGGTAAACTCAATCTTACAGCCAATATGATGATCAATAATTCTGATGCTAAAAATTTTTCCAACACCATTACTTCAGAAACTGTTTCTACTATGGCCAATCCTATCAGTAAATACAGAATTTACTCCGGGCAGGCAGATTTCGAAAAAACTTTTGCCAAAATCAAAACGGAAGCAGGTTTAAAATATACCAGAATTAAAAATGATTCGGAATTCAATTTCTTTACCATTGAAAATAACCAGTATAATTTAAATCCTGCGCGAACCAACACCTTCCTTTATAATGAGCAAAACTACGCTGCATACGTCTCAACTAATTTTAAAATCAATGAAAAATGGGATGCAAAAGCCGGACTTCGTTATGAATATACAACTCTGGAAGGTGTTTCAATGAATGACAATCTATCCAATAAGATTACCTATGGAAAATTCTTCCCTACCGCTTATTTAAGCTATAAGCCCAATGATAATCATGCGTTCTCGCTTAACTATTCACGAAGAATTTCACGACCTTATTTTGGAAACCTGAACCCTTTCAAATACTACACCTCTGAGTATGAATACAGTACGGGAAATCCTTATTTGCTACCCTCATTTTCAGATATTTTTGAATTCGGGTATGTTTTAAAAAACAGTTTCAATGTTACCTTATATTATAATTACAATAAAAATAACTGGGACAGAATTCAGATGGTGGATGGAAATGTAAAATACAGTATCGTCAAGAATTTTTATAATGAAGAACAGGCCGGGCTCAACATCAGCTACAATTATAATAAGCTGAAATGGTTAGAATCCAGTATTTTTATCAATGGATATTATACCAAATCAAAATCGTATGATCCTTTGATTCTTCCGGCTCCGGCAGGTTACAGTGCCAATTTTAATATAGACAACAGCTTTTTCCTCAATAAAGAAAAAACGGTTACATTTCTGCTAGGCTTGTGGAGCAGTCTTCCTAACAGAAACGGAAATACCTATTACTATACAAGCGCTTCCCTTTACACAGGATTGAAACTAAGTATGATGAACAAAAAGCTCCTGCTTAATGTTTACTTAAATGATATCCTGAATACCAACCGTGAAAAAGGAATAGAATACTATCCATCATACAATGTGGATTATCAATATAAAGGAATCACCAGAAACATGCATCTTTCCCTTACCTATAAGTTCGGTAATAATGATGTAAAGGGTGCTACAAAACAGATTAAATTCGAAGAATCAAACAGAGCAGGCGGTTCTGGTAATTAATAAAAAAAGGATAAAAAAATAACATCTGCCAACAGGTTTCGATCGTCAGAATCTGTTGGCTTTTTTATTTTCTTTTCTTCTAAAATTTGAGAATCCTTGTATGGTAAAAATATAATAGATCATTCCTCCCGTACAATAGGCCAGTACATCAAAAAAATCGCCTGTAAAAACATAAGATATTTGAGGACATAAAACTTCAAACAGAAAAGACAGATATACTACCGAAGTCAGCACGAATTTCAGATCAGGCTTCCATGGATAGCCCAGAAAATTCATAATCCGATCTATCAGATAACAATACATCGGAACCGTGATAAAATCCGTAAAGTGATTATTGATGACAGGAATAAAAATTCCATTTTTTCTCAGTAAAATAATAACCATCCACGCAGCAAGCCCCAGCACAAACCCATATGAAATCTGCCCCTTCATCACATATGTAAAACGGCCATAATAATTCCGATAATCACCTGCAACACCTTTGCTATAACCTCCTGTAGGTCAGATCCTTTCTTCTCATCAGTCTGGGTTACTGATTCGTAATCAAATTTTTGTTTACCTTCCATTGTAATAAGATTTGATACGGCAAAGATATAAAATTAGAACAAATGTTCTAATTTAAAAAATATGACTTTTATCCACCTTTATATTTCTTATCTTTGAAGTATGAACACAAAAGAAAAGATTTTGTATAAGGCACTGGAGCTATTTAACGAAAAAGGCTACAATGCAGTTACTACGAGACATATTGCAGCTGAACTTGGCATCAGTGCCGGTAACCTGCATTATCATTTCAAACATTCTGAAGATATCCTTACAATTCTTTTCACAGAACTCACCCTGAAAATGGATGAGATTATGAACGTCATGAAAAAGATGGAGAATAAAACTCTCAAAGATCTTTATCAGTTTACCCGCTCAAGCTGTGAAGTGTTTTATTCTTACCGCTTCATCTTCATTAATTTTGTGGATATCTTAAACGAAATTCCAGAAATAGAAGCCCAATATGAGGGAATCAACTTCAGTAGAAAAGAAGAGTTTCAGCAAATATTTTCGGGATTTCAGAAGAATAATATATTTAAGAAAGATATTCCGGGCTTTCTGATGCAAAGTTTTACGGAACAGATTTTCATCATTGCAGATAACTGGCTTACCCACAACAGACTCATTTTAAAACTCGATAAGGAAGCTGCAGTACGGCACTATACACTGCTTCAAATGAATCTTTTCTATCCTCTTTTGAATGAAAAACAACAGAAGCTATACGAACAACAATATATTGGTGACCAGTAAAACAAACAGTACAAAAATGATCATAAGAAAGGGCAATCAAAATGATCTTGCTGAAATGAAACAGCTTTTCACAGAGACTATTACTTCTGTCTGCAAAAACGATTACAATGATCAACAGCTTGAAGTATGGCGTTCCGGTGCTGAGAATAATGAACGATGGCTGAAAGTCATTCATGATCAGTTTGTTTTGGTTGCAGTGTCAGACCATAAAATTGTAGGTTTTTCTACTCTGGATAAGGGAAGCTATATTGACCTTTTCTTTGTTCATAAAAATTACCAGCATCAGGGTATTGCTTCAAAATTATATCTCCAAATTGAAGATGAAGCCAGAAAACAAGAAGGAAAAAATCTCACGGCTGATGTGAGTAAAACAGCCCTGACCTTTTTTGAAAAAATGGGTTTTCATGTTTTGAAGGAGCAAATGGTCAACGCCAAAGGAATTATGCTTACCAATTATAAAATGGAAAAAAAACTTTAATATTCATTTATATGAAAGAGCCACAACCAAAATATAATGAGTGTAGAATTCCTGTACCGCAGGAATTTGAAAATGTATTTACTCACTTTTATTTTGCCGAAAACAGCTCTGAAAATTCTGTCACCAAAACTCTGCTTCCCACCTATCAGACCATTTTACTCTTTTCTTTTGGAAGTCAGGTCTCTATGTTAACAAGAGAGAAAACAGAAATCACCATACAGCAATGTATTGTTTTTGGGCCGGTTAGACAGTCCTTCGAATATACCCTTCCTTCAAAAACATCAATCCTTGTAGCTAATTTTAAAGAAGATGCCTTCTTTCGGTTTTTTGGTCTGGGAGCTGTAGACGCTCGTCTGATGCAACATCCGGACGGTCTTTTGAATGACAATTGCTTTACAGATTTATGGGGTCAACTGTCAGATATTCCGAACCCCAAAGAGAAAGTAGATTATATTTTAAACTTCTGCCAACCTTATCTCCGGGATCAGGATCAAACCAGCCGGCTTCTGACCAATTTTGAGAATGAACATCTGAATCCTATTAAAACCATAGCAGAGCAAACTCATCAAACAGAAAGAAATATCCAGCATAAGCAAAAAAAACAATTCGGATATTCTCTGAAAGAAATCAACCGGTACAACCGTTTCCTGAAAGCTATCCGGTTAATAGAAGAAGAAAGTGGTAAACCAACTAAAATCAGCTGGTTCACTATTATTGATCAGTGCGGGTACTATGATCAAAGCCAGCTCATTCATGATTTCAAGCATTTTTTACATATTTCTCCGGCTCAGTATGTCAAGTTTCAACGGGACATCTGTAATCCGAAACTTAAATAATACATTTCGTTTTCTTACAATTTTTCAAATATCCATTGCTCTAATTTTGTCTTACACTTTTAAAACAACAGAGCAATGAAACACTTAATCATTTATGTACATCCTAATGAAAACAGTTTAAATAATAACCTGTTACAACATGTCACCGAAATTCTAAAAACAGAAAATCACGAGGTAAGAATCAGAGATTTGTATGCTCTTAATTTTGACCCAATTCTTTCTATGCAAGACATGCAGGGGTGGCATGCAGGACAAGTTTCAGATGATGTAAAAACGGAACAGGAACATATTTCATGGGCAGAGCAGATTACATTTATTTATCCTATCTGGTGGACGGGTTTACCGGCTGTAATGAAAGGTTACATCGATCGGGTTTTCAGCTATGGTTTTGCCTACCGGTATGACCTAGGAATCCAAAAAGGTTTACTGAAAGGAAAAAAAGCAGTCATTATCAATACCCATGGGAAATCTCACGAGGAATATCAACAATCAGGTATGGATAAAGCCTTGTCTCTGACTTCTGATCTTGGGATTTTTACTTACTCCGGTTTAGAGATTATCCGCCATTTCTTTTTTGATAAAGCCGATAAAGCTTCTTCTGAAAATATGGCGCAATGGAAAGAACAAATTACCAATACTTATCAACCGGTCACTTTGAATGTTAAATAATTGATTTTTAATAAAAAAAATATTTTAACATCTCAATTTTAAATCGTTTTGCCGCATAGTGCGGAAAATAATAAACGTATGGTTTTATATCATGTTTTTTATTTTGTTAACAAACCTTTTATGGCATAGAATTAGCTTCAAAGATCGTAAGTAAAATTGTTTTGAACCATTATTTTAAACCATTAAGATTCGTAAATGGTTAAGTTTTTTAAACTAATCTTGTTATAACCTTTACAAAATATCTTAATGGTTTAAATATTGGAATTCTTCAAAAAAAAGCTACATTTGTATTATTAATGAAACATTTAAACAGCATATTGCGTCTTCCTTTTTTCAGTGAATATTACAACCCGTTCTATCGTTCGGGAAGATCTTATATAGCTGTAATTTAAAAAAATAATCTAACATTATATAGAAAGCCCGGACAAATATTGTCCGGGCTTTTTCATTTTAAAATAATTCAACATGATCAATACATTACAAGAAAATGTGGCCATTATCCTACCTGAAAACGGATTGCAGGAAAAATTAGCCCAAGCCCAGAAGGAAAACAGAAAATTATCGATCAAGCTTGGCTTTGATCCTACAGCTCCTGATTTGCATCTGGGTCATGCAGTGGTGCTTAAAAAGCTTAAACAATTCCAGGATCTGGGACATCAGATCATTATTGTTGTAGGGAGTTTTACGGCAAGAATCGGAGATCCCACAGGGAAAAACAAGGCAAGAAAGCCTTTAAGCCCGGAAGATGTACAACATAATGCCCAGACTTACATTAACCAGCTTTCCAAAGTTATTGATGTGGAAAAAACAAAAATTGTATTCAACTTTGACTGGTTGGATGCTCTTGATTTTTCGGATGTTATTCAGCTTTTATCCAAAGTGACTGTAGCTCAACTGATGCATCGCAATGATTTTAATAAAAGATTTACGGAAAACACCCCGATTGCCATGCATGAACTGGTGTACCCAATTCTTCAGGGTTTTGACTCTGTAAAAATCGAATGTGATATTGAAATGGGCGGCACCGATCAATTGTTCAACTGCACAATGGGAAGACAGCTTCAGGAGGTTCATCAGATGCCAGCTCAGATTGTTATCTGCATGCCTTTACTGAGAGGTCTTGACGGCAAAGAAAAAATGAGCAAATCACTCAATAATATTATTGGACTGACCGATGAGCCTAACGAAATGTTTGGCAAAACAATGTCTATTCCGGATGACCTGATTGATGAATTCATCGATCTTACTACGGATTTTTCTATGGTGGAAAGAACCAGTTTAAAATCAAAAATTAAAAATGGTGAAAATCCGATGAACATCAAAAAACTGATCGCTAAAAACATTATCCGTCAATACCACGATGAAACCTCAGCAGAAAACGCTGAACAATTCTTCAGCAATCAATTTCAGAATAAAAACTTTGAAGATAAAGTCTATGAAGCCATTTCAATCCACACTTTATCTCATAACGGAAATAAAATGAATGCTACAAACCTTTGCCATCAGTTAAAAAGTGACCTCAGTAAATCTGCCGTGAGACGATTAATTGAAAGTGGGGGAATTCAGATCAATAAAAGTAAAATAACTGATCCGAATAAAGAAATAGACCTTCTTCCACAAACGAAAATAAAAATCGGGAAAAGAGCGTTTTTTGAACTTGTGTAAAGAGGATGGAAATCGGAAGCATGAGGGGGCTTTCGTTACCTTTAACTTTAATATCATAAGCTGCATTGTTATTTGTACCTTGCCAACAAAGGATTTTCATTGATAATATGGCCTGAAATTGGATTAAAAAAAATATGGATATTCAACTTACCTATAAAAAAGCGACAGAGAACGATATTGATTATCTTCTTGATCTTAGAACAAAAACGATGGTTCCACATTATGCTGAATCTGATCTTCCTACTGACCGTGAGACTACGCTTCAGAGAATTCTGTATGAGTTTGATAAAGCCTGCATTATTTTCTTACATCATCAACGCATCGGATTATTAAAGGTCAACGAAACTGCCGGGAAAACAGAAATTCTACAACTTCAGATAGATCCTGAATTTCAAGGTCTTGGGTTGGGCGGGAAAATTTTAAAGAATATCCTCGCTGGTGCTGCTGAAAAAGGTAACGCAGTATGGCTAAGTGTTTTAAAAACAAATAAAGCACAACACCTTTACACCAGCCTTGGCTTTAAGATTATTGGAGAAGATGAATATTCCTACTTCATGGAAGTTGAAAACAAATGACTAAAATTGAAAATGGAAAGTTGAAAGTTGAAAATAAAAAACACCTGTTAAGAATTGAGAATGTATCAAGTTCTATCACTCTATTACTCTCACACCCTAAAACCCTCTCATCCATTTGCCAAGGTCACATAAATCAGCCTCCCTCCTTCTTCGGCAGACAGCAGGATTTTTTTCCCACCGGTAAGTTCAACCATGGATCCGGGAGGTATTTCTTTCTGTTCTGTAATATCCTTCATTCCTTCCAGGCTTTGATTAACCAATACCCATTTCCCCTGGTGAAATGTGAAATATCCGACAGGCATTTTATCCTGCATCGTCAGATTTTCGTTTCGGATCACCTTTCTGGAAACATGCCATTTGAATAAATACTGGTTGTGGTAAACCATCAGTCTGTGATTTTCCGGTTTCCATACCTCATCATCAAATTTAAAATAGAGATCCAGTACCGGAAGTGTTCCCTGATGTGAAGTTCCGCAAAAAGGACATTTAGGATTAGCAGTATTATCAAAAACATACCATTTTTCTGTACAAGTGGAGTTCTGACAAGGTTGTATAAGATCTACGGTTTTCAGCAAAGCAGTTTCCCATTCATTTGCTGTAGGACGCCTGATAGGATCATGTAAACCGTCTACAAATGCTTTTTTGAATAATTCAGAAATATAGGGTCCTGTAATCGTATGAGGAATCTTTTCAGGATCTCCCCAGAATGCATCCCATTTTCTCAGGTGATCAGCTTTTACCTGGTTGGTATTATTTTCAGGATTTTCTATAAACAAAGCATTTTCACCCATAGACAAAAGTTCATCTTTTTCAGAATCCAGATCCCAGATTTTACCGCCACGCAGAGGGTGTCGCCTCAGCAGGTACATATAGATCAGTACAGCGAGAGCATGCAGATCGGTTTTTTGATTGGGAAGATGCCTTTGGGGATCCTGAAGTCCCAGATGTTTTGTTTTTAAAACCTCAGGAGCAATAAAATCGGCTGTACCAATCACTTCAGGTGGGAATAATTTTGGAACAACAAGACCATCAATATCGATAATACAGGCAGATTTACTCACCGGATCGACTAAGATGTTATTATACGACAGATCAGAATGTGCCAGTCCCATTTGATGGAGTTTTTTAACACCGCGGCTGATATTGACCGAAATCTGAAAATAACTGAGCCAGTCTCCCAATTCAGACTGATCGAGCCTCAACGGATATTGCTGATTTCGGAACATTGGAGCTGTAAACCACTTTCCTACTTTATCTTGCCCCTGAATATTATCCGAACCAACGTATCCTTTAGCAAAGAAAAACTTCTGATGGTAAACAGGAACAACAATCCCTGTCAACTTATTTTTTTCAACAATGTCATAGGGCCATCTGAAAATTTCATTCAGAAAGTATCCGGATGCATTTCCGTTTTGTATGCTTTGCAGATAGGTGGAAACAATTCTCCTGATTCGTTCTTTCTGCCCCACATCCAACGGGCTTCGGTAAAAGGCAATTACATAATCCTTCTCCGGAGAAAAATAGACATCCTTCACCCCTCCCTGAATTGGGTTGTCATCTACATATTCATATGATTGGGTTGCATCCAGAATAGAAGCAACTCTGATGGTCTTTTTCATGTTTCTAATAAATTATAGCCAATGTACGGTCGTCATGATTTCCTTTGCTCCAGAATTCACCCCAGTTAAGAAGTTGCTGATCGATTTCTCTATCGTTGATAAAGTCAACTTTCAGGCTGTCATCATTACTTCCATTCAAATCATTAAAAAACATTTTCCAGCTTTCCAGATCTTCCAGTTTATTTTCTGTGGCAAATTTTGGATCATAAATACCGTCTGTCATCAACACAAGATGTGAGAAATCATCTACACAGGTCATTCCAAAACGGGAAACGATCTGATCATTAAAAATTTCTTTCGTGGTGATAAAACGCGTGCCTCCACCGAATTCACCCACATCCATTTGGTTTAAAAGTTGTACCTCAGAGAAATCAGAGCTGATCAGATTTATCGGACAATCTCCCACTCCGAAGCTCAGAATTACATAACCAAAATTGAATTTTTTAACCAAAGTAAAAATGAGGGTAGCGTTCAGGTCATGCAAAGAAAGGTTATGTTCTCCCGCAGTCTGCTCTAAAGTGTTGTAGCTATACAAAACACTTTCATACAAAAGCCTGATAATATTGTGTTGCGCTTCAGATGTTGTTTCTGAAGAATAGTAAATCCTGATATTTTTTTCAATTTTCTCCAAAATTGTACCTGAATCAAAAAACTGACTTATTGATGCTGTTGCTATTCTGGAACCTTCTCTTGCCAGTTTTGCAGAGCCTGCACCATCTGAGACCGCAATAATACTCCAGTCAGCAGGAAGGTTTCTCACTGAAAAATCATCCTCACGAAATTTGCCTTCATGCGCATGAGAACGACCTCTTTTAGAAGCAATTACAATTTTTTTATCCACGAATTTTCCTTTGTACGAATCTTCGTCCGGTTTGTAGAATGTATCATCGATATCGGAAGGAATATTTTTCCATAAATCCTTAGGATTAGCATTGATGAGCAGTTGTACTTTTTTTATTTCAACGGTATGGGTATCCCCGGTATGGATAAATTCAATATCAAGGTTATAAACATTTGCTACACCTGGAATTCCTGATAGTTTATTATTCTCAAAAACGAGTCCTGTTTCTTCAAGTTTCCCAATATTTTTAATCTCTATATTCGGAAAATCTTCCATATTGAAACTGAATTCATAAAACTGTTTTGAATTCGCATTCTTTAAGACCCAATACACGTCTTTAAACTCTTCTTTTTCTTTATAAATAAGAGCTTTTTCCATAGATTTTGATTGAATTTTAGAAATCAGCTGCTGAAATTTTCCCACGATTATCCCAATGTCCTGTTAATATCAAATCCTTCACTCGAAAAACCATAGTAATCTGAGGTTCCACACCAGGGACATTTATTATACCCTTCGCCCCTCAGACAATGAATTCCCCCGCAGGAACAGGTTGCCAATGCAACAGGATTGGCACAATGAGGACATGAAGTACCTCCCTGTAATTCCTCAATGGAAATTTTTAAATGAGTTCTTTGTGAAGAAGAAAGTCTGTAGTAGGCTTTCTCATCAATTTTATAGGCTCCGTCCAAGCGATAATATCTTGTGGACATTCCCGGAATACCTGACTCTGCAAATGTTTTTTTAAACTTCATCAGGTAAAGCTTCTCCGTTTCTGAACATTTACCGTTCAGGACCACAAAATTATTATCCGGAAACCTCTGCTCCATTTCCGGATCTACTTTTTCCAGAATAAGAGAATCTATCTTAGACAAATTGATTCCTTCTTTTTTTGCTTCGCTAACACTCTGGCTGGTTGTCTTAATAGAGTCTGTTACCCATTTGAAAAATTCTTTGTATGAATTTTCATCAGAGTTATTAAACAATAAAACATTATCCGCCAGGGAACCCAGCAGTTTATAATTGGTATTTTCACCAATAGATACTGCTATGGTATTCGATTTCCCGGCATATTTATTATTCCATCTTTCAATCGCTTTGGTGGCATCATCGGTAGGAACCCCGTCAGTAAAGAGAAAAACAATAGGCTTCCAGTCTCCTTTTCTTTCGTAAGTGGTTTTAACAATGTCTCTGTCTATGCAGTCCATCATCTTGATCAAGCCCTGAGACAATGAAGTTCCGCTTCCAATAGGAATTTTCGGAGGATAGAAACTTATAATATCCTGTAGTGGGGTAATGACCTCAGCTTCTCCGGCAAAACCGACAATAGAAATATAAACCGTTTCCAAAGAATACGGATCTTTTTTTAATTCCCTGATGATATTCGCAATACCTTCCTGTACCTGCTCAATAGGATCTCCAACCATCGATTCGGAGATGTCGACTAAAAAATAAATAGGCAATCTTCTCATAGCTGCAATATCCTTTTTTAAATAATAATGTTAAGTTCTGACGGTGGTGGCGGTAAAGTGACATTTTCTCCCGCTCCCTGCGATTTTCCTCCTTGTGTAATGGATGAGCTTACCCATTTGAAAAAGGAAGAAAGGGTAATCGCATCCGTCGTATCCAGTTTTACCACATGATCCGTCAGCTCCTTCAAAAACTGTTCATCTGCTTTAGGGCCGGCAGCACAACCTACAATAGCCCCAAAGTCAAGTCCTCTGAGAGTAGGAATCATCTGCCTGTACTTCTGAATATCTGAGGGTTTCCCGTCAGTAAATATAAAAAGTAAAGGTTGCCAGTCTCCCTTCTCATCGGAAGAGCCTTTCACATGCTCTTTCTGTACAAGTTCTGCCACCATTTCCAAAGCAGCTCCGGTATGCGTAGGTCCACTATCCGGACAGGTAATCTCCATGGGATAAAAACTGGCAAGATCGATCAGGGGAACGATATTTTTAACATCTCTATCGAAAGTAATGACACTCAGATGAAGACTGTCCATTGCCTGCGGATCCGCCCGAAGCATGCTGACAAGCCCGTTGAATCCATTATTCAGGGCCTGAATAGGCTCTCCGTTCATAGAGCCTGAAGTATCTAATAAAAAATATGCTAATAATCTTCTGGTCATTGTAAGACAAGTATTAATTCTGAAGCCGGCGGAGAAAGTCGAAGACTTTCAAGCCGGCTTTGAAATATGTTAAATAGAAATCTAAGACTTAGTTTGAATACGCGTACTGCTGTCTTAAAACATCAATAAAATTATCCGTATGATGTGGCTCTCCAACGGCACGGAACTTCCAGTCTCCATTGTGACGGTATGCTTCCGCAAAAACCATGGCACACATTCCGTTCATACTTGAATCTCCGGAAAGACTGTATTTGGTAATTTCTTTTCCGGTAGCATCTACTGCACGGATAAAGGCATTTTCAATCATTCCGAAATGCTGATTATTGGTTCTTCCCTGGTAAATCGTAACAAGAAATACAATTTTCTGATAGCTCTGGTCCAACTGATCCAATTTAACGATAATTTGCTCATCATCACCATCTCCTGCGCCTGTCCGGTTATCTCCGGTCAACCATACATTTCCACTCGGGTGTTGCATAGAATTGAAAAAGATTACATCACCCTGATAAAGTCCCATTTGTCTCCCGTCATTGGTCTGAACTGTTTTCCCTAAATTGGCTACTTTTCCGTTTCCATCCAAAAGAAATGCAACAGCGTCAAGATCATATTCAGCTTCTTTACTGAACAGTTTTCCAAAGAAACCTCCGCCCTGCTTTCTTACATCCCATCCTAAACCGATCGTGACCTTCGAAAGGTCATAAACACTTTCTCCACGGTCATTTTTTCTTAAATCAATCGTCTGACCTTTCTGTAAATTAATTGCCATAGTTATCGTTTTTGTGTATTTGGTTATATTATCTGATGATTTGTCCTTTATAATATTTTTCAAGGAAGAAGCCTAAATCAGCTCTGTATCCGATTCCCGAAGCTTCAAATTTCCAACCTCCATTTCTCTTATACAGTCTCCCGAATTCAACACCGGTTTCAATAGAGAAATCTTCATCCAGTTCATACTTCGCAATTTCCTGATTTGAATGGTTGTCTACAACCCTGATGTATGAATTTCTTACCTGTCCGAAATTCTGTTTTCTTCTTTCAAAATCTTCGATGGTTACCACAAAAAGGATTTCCTCTACTCTTGAATCTACCTTATCAAGATCAATAATGATTGCTTCGTCATCATCTCCATCACTGTTTTTCCCATTAGGATCATCTCCCGTATGCGTTAAGGCACCGTCCGGAGAGATCAGATTATTATAAAAAACAAAATATTCCTCGCTTACTAATTTTCTGTCAGAATCAATCATGATGGCTGAAGCATCAAGATCGAAATCATAGCCTGTCCCTTCATTAGGATCCCAACCAAGTCCGATCGTCATTTTCGTCAACCCTATCTCGATTTTCTGTCCTTTCTGTAGATTAATTGCCATAGTATTTTATGTTATGAATTATTTTTTGCATTAAGATAAATTTGATTTATGACCTGACCAAATTTATTGAGAAAAATAATGGTTTCACTACACCTTTGGGTAGTTGTATTCCATAAAAAAAGTCCAATTTTTCAATTGGACTTTGTCTGTATAGTATATTATTGAATTTTACAAATCCTTATCTGAAACAGCAGCATTTCTTGCCTTTGCAAGCATGGGAATGGAGATAAGCCCCATGACCAGCATAATAACAATCTGCAATGGTAATGAAATAAAGGAATAGGTAAGCCCCATTTCACCCCCAAATTCAGCATTTTTACCCATTGAAATAAACAAAGCCATAAACCCAAACTTCATCGCAAGGTTATAAGCCCCAATTCCACCACTGGCAGGAATAATCATTCCCAATGTACCCACCACGATAATGAAAAAACCGTCTGCCAGGCTAAATCCTGAGGTTTCAGGAAGAGCAAAACATACAAGATACGCCGCAAAATAATAGCAAATCCAGATACCTAATGTATAAAGGATGAATTTTCCTTTTTCTTTTAATTTGAAAATGGTAGTTAATCCCTGAAAAATCCCATCAATAAAATTTACAATTTTGCCTAAAAACGGAACCCCGGAAAGTTTCTTTTTAAATACAAAAAATAAAATAGTACCCACAATCAAAATCAGAAGAACCAGTAAAATTTTGTTTGGGTTAATCTGTACTCCTGAATTCTTATAGAAAGACAAAATTGCATCATATTTAAACAACAATGTCAATCCCAGAAATCCCATCATACATATGAGGTCTACCACTCTTTCCAGAATAATGGTACCGAAAGACTTGTCTACAGGAACTTTTTCTACTCCATATAATGCAGTGGCTCTTGCCAGCTCTCCACTTCTCGGGATCGTAAGATTCATCAGATACCCGAATGATATCGACCAAAGTGAGTTTGAGTTTGAGATTCTGTGCCCCATGGGTTCCAGCATCAGGTTCCAGCGAATCGCTCTGAACCAATAGGCCAACAGTCCAAATACAGATGCAAGCAGAACCCAAAGATAATTTGCCTTAACCAACGATTTTTGAATGACTTTAAAATCAAGCCCTCTTAAGGCCAGCCATAAAAAAAAGCCTGCAAAAGCAAGCGATATTACTATTGTAAGTATGGATTTTAAAGGCTTTTTTGATGTTTTCTCCATGAATTACGTAAGAAGGTTTGTTTTTTCATCAGGGAAGACGATTTTCGGCTGGAAATCTTTTGCCTCTTCAGGGGTCATCTGCGCATAAGCGATGATGATAATGATATCATCTTTTTGTACTTTTCTTGCAGCAGGCCCATTTAAACATACTTCTCCGGATTTTCTTTTCCCTTTGATAACATAGGTATCAAAACGTTCTCCGTTGTTCACATTCACGATATAGACTCTTTCTCCTACCACTAATCCGGCAGCTTCTATAAGATCTTCATCGATCGTTATACTTCCTATATAATTAAGGTCAGAGGCTGTTACTCTTACCCTATGGATCTTAGACTTAAAAACTTCTATTAACATACTGCAAATTTATTAATAAAAATTAATAAAACAGGTCTTCTTAATCATTTTAAAACTACCACTAACACAGGTATTTAATTTCAAAAAACACAATAAATTCAAACTTTGATTATAGAATCATCAAGCATATGATCAAAAACATTAACAGTTTGTACCCAATTTAGGATTTAATAAATATAGGAAATAATTTAACCTTTTTGCTAAAGTCAATACACATAAGCATTTGGCATGATTTTAGTAACCCGTAACGTAGATTTTTCGTGAAAAACCGAATTATCATATTTTAACTGTTTTCACTGAAAAGTAAAAAAATTGTATAACTTTTAATAAAAAAATTGCACAATTAGAAAATAGTATTATATTTGCTATAATTACGAACTAACTTTAATATTAAAAATTATGAACAAGTCTGAATTAATCGACGCAATCGCAAAAGATGCAGGTATCACTAAAGTTGCAGCTAAAGCTGCTTTAGAATCATTTATTTCTAACGTGACTACTACTTTAAAGAAAAAAGACGGAAAAGTTTCTTTAGTAGGTTTCGGTACTTTCTCAGTAGCTGAGAGAGCAGCTAGACAAGGTATCAACCCTGCAACTAAAAAACCGATCAAAATTGCTGCTAAAAAAGTAGCTAAATTTAAAGCTGGTGCTGATTTATCAAATGCAGTATCTGGTGCTAAGAAAAAATAATCATTCAGATTACAAAAATCAAGGGCTGTTTCTAAGAAGCAGCCTTTTTTTATGGGTGATAGTCAACAATACGGGAGCTACCCTGGAAAGGTAGTATATAGAATAGAACAGATCAGATCTAATAAGTTTCTATCAAAACCTTATATATTTAAAAAATAAGCGGACAAAAGCCCGCTACTGATAGTCTATATCATCTTGAAATTTATATTTGAAAGCTGATTAAATATCTTCAAATGATATCCAACTTTACATATTCAACTTCCCATTAAGGTGCAAGCCTTGAAATCTTCCAGTCCAGATCTTCCAATTGATACATAATCCGGTCATGCAGACGGTTAGGTCTTCCTTGCCAGAATTCGATTTCATAAGGTTTTGCAATATATCCACCCCAATTTGCAGGTCTTGGAACTTCAGTATTTTCGTATTGTTTCTCAAGCTCTTTCAATTTCTTTTCCAAAAATTCTTTATTGGGGATAATCTGGCTTTGTGGAGATACCACTGCCCCAAGCTGACTTCCTTTTGGTCTTGAATGAAAATAACCATCACTTAAGTTTTCAGCTACTTTCTCAAGATTTGCTTTTATAATAATCTGCCTTTCCAGATTAGGCCAGAAAAAATGGAGACATGCTTTGTGGTTATTTTCTATAGCTTTCCCTTTTCTGCTATTATAATTGGTATAAAAAATAAACCCTTCATGAGTATATGCTTTAAGTAATACCATTCTTGTTCTAGGACAGCCGTCCTCTTCTACCGTAGAAACCGCCATGGCATTAGCTTCAGAGATTACAGAACTCTCACTTGCCTCTAAAAACCAATCCCTGAATTGCTCAATCGGATTTTGTTTTATCTCACTTTCAATAAGTTGGGATTTCTCATACACTTTTCTTTTGTCATGCAGGTTTTCCATAAATATTTTTTATTAAATTTGAGTATGAATCACTCATACAAAGGTAAAATATTAATCTCGACCCCTGACATTTCCGGCGATCTTTTTTCAAGGTCTGTGGTGTTGGTCATTGAACATAATGAAAGTGGAGCATTTGGTTTGATATTAAATAAAAAGAACAGCCAGATGAGTACTAAATTCAACGATTTTTTTGATTTTAAAATCGAAGTATATGACGGTGGTCCTGTGGAGAATGACAAAGTTTTTTTTATCGTAAAAAGTAATACTAAAGTCACCGAAATTTATACTGAAATCACTGATGAATATTATCTTACAGAAGATATTGAACGTATCATAAGTGCTGTTTTAAATAAAGAACTGGATATTCAAAATGTCAAGATATTTTCCGGTTACTCAGGTTGGTCCCCCAATCAACTGGATACAGAGGTACAAAGGAAAATGTGGACGGTAGTAGATGTATATAATCTAGATTACACCCTTCCCAATGATCAGACCCTTTGGAAATCTATCATGCAAAATCTGGGAGGTGAATTTTTGCTTTGGGCCAATTCCCCGGAAGACATATCACTGAATTAACAACAGACTATTAAACCCTTTGAAAATAATTAACAAATTTTAAGATTATGTTAACCAATTTTTAAAAAAGTTTTCACGTTATTTGAAAAATCAAAATCACTGAAAATGAAAGGTATTAATTTGTTTGCTATATCCATCTTTTCTACTGCATTTTTATCATTTACTCCTCTTAACAAAAAATATATTGTCATCGATGCCGGTCATGGCGGAAGTGATAAAGGAGCGGTATATGGCGATTTTTCTGAGAAAGATATCTCACTCAACATTGCCCGGGAAATACAGAAACTTAATGGTGATCAAAGCAGATATGAAGTGATTTTAACGAGGGATTCCGATAGCCATCCCAGCCTTTCTGAAAGAACAGCTCAAATCAATAAACTAGATCCCGAAATGGTCATTTCACTTCATGTAAATGCTGCCCCTCAGGAAGAAACACCTAAACATGGTGTTGAAGTATTTGTACAGAATTCTGAGGAATCAAAGAAACTGGCAGGAAAAATCTATAAAAAATTCAATGTACGTAAAATTGAAGAAACAAATCTTCATATGTTAAGAGAGACCAAAGCCCCGGCTGTATTGGTGGAACTTGGATTTATTAATAATTCTTCCGACAGAGCTTACATTACCGATGAAAAAGGACAAAAGGAAATTGCACAGAAATTCGTTGAGATCATCAACGGCATTAAATAAAGAATAAACAATTTCTGATTTAATCAGAATAAAACCCGGTAAAGGACTAATATCATGTTGTTTACCGGGTTTGTCAATTTATAAGCTAAAACTCTTTTTCCAACTTTCTACCAGTTCCTGGAAACGGGAAGTTTCAAAAGTCTTATTCCTGATTTTACCCACCGAGAATACACCTTTCTCATCAGAGATCATTAAAATTTCCTCAGCTTTCTGAGATTCAAATGCAATAATCTCATGCTCCTGAATATCTGCAAGTTTATTTTTATGTAGAAAAGTAACAAAATTTTCCAGTAAAGGAGAAATGTAAGCTCCTTCTGTTTGTTTCGGAACTTTAATAACATCTCCTTCTAAAAAGAGAAGATTTCCTGAAGTTGTACGTGCAATTCTTTTATTAGGATTTAAAAGAATCACATCATCCAGGTCATTTTCCTGTGCATAAATTTCACCGTAAATATTTTCCGGACAATGCACCCTGATATTACTCAAGAGATTGTTATTAACATTAATTTCTTTAATCAGATCCAGCTCCAATGCTCTTTCATATACAGCCAAGACGTCGTTCATCTGCTGTACTTCGTAGAAATAGGAAATTGAAGATTTTGATAAAGTTAATCCATCATTATTTCTGAACACCTGAAAGTTGATAATTCCATTTTGTACTCCAGTATCCTGAATAATTTCTTTCTGAAAAAGAGATTGGAAAAACTCCAGGGTATAGGTCAAAGGGATATTCATCCTCATCTTTCTCATGGAAGCCATCAGGAAGAAATAACATTCTTCATCCATGATCAATTCACCGTTTCTCAAAAAGAAAGAAACCTTTACTGCATCGCCTAAAAGAAAGGCTCTGTTTTTTACATTTATTACTTCTGAAGTAAAATATTGATTTTCCAATTTTTGATGTGATTTATTTACAAAAAAATAATGAACGATAAATCGTTCATCAGTTTTATCATTTAATACAGCCCGACATTATGCTGCACCTAATTTTATTCTAAGGTTTTCAATAAGATTTTCCCAATACATTGCGTTTTCGTCTTCATCACCTTCCTCACAGAAATCTGTAATATTCAGTGCTAAATCTTCTGTAATATCATCTATTATGATAGTCATTTCAAAGAAGTTCTTAGTTCCTTCATCTTCTTCCCATCTAAAACGCACGAAACCTTCAGGCTTATATCTGATCAAAGTGGCCTTTTCTGCAGGTCCTCCGCCCCAACTAAAAAAGAAGTCATCGCCTTTCTCTGTTACCTCATCCGCAAACCATTCAGACAATCCTTCTGCAGTTGCCAGATATTCATATAAAATCTCTGATAAACAATGCATTGGAAATTCGTAATGGACTTTATGTTTAGCCATATAATCTTTGTTTTTATCGTCCCGCAATATATAAATTAATTTTTTTATTACACAAAAAAGCAATTACTTTTTTAAAGAATCTTCATGATATTTATCACGGATTATGAAGATCTATTATGTTAAATAAGAACATTTTAAACTCCCATGTAAAGCATAAAAAAATCTCTCCGTTTGGGAGAGACTTTTTTTATTTAATTTTCGTTTAATATATCTAATATGATTTGGCAACCTTCTGTAATTTCCTCCTTTGAAATTGTCAACGGTGGAGAGATTCTCAGGTATTCATTTCTATAAAGCTGCCAGAAAACAATAAGGCCTCTTTCCATGCATTTTTTAGCAACTTCCAAAGTGTATTCCGGTGTTCCTAAATTGACGGCCAGCATTAAGCCCATCCCATTAATATTTTTAATTTTAGGATGAACCAGCAGTTCACGATATAGTTTTTCTTTCTCTTCTACTTCATTCATCAAACCACTATCCACTACTTCTTTTAAGGTCGCATAGCTGGCTGCAGCAATCAAAGGATTTCCCCCAAAAGTGGTAATGTGGCCTAATTTCGGAGAGTGTGATAATGTTTCCATCACCTCCTTAGAACTCATGAAAGCTCCTACAGGAACTCCTCCCCCCATTCCTTTTCCCATGACAAGGATATCAGGAACAATTCCAAAATGTTCAAAAGAAAATAATTTTCCGGTTCTTCCGAACCCCGGTTGAATTTCATCAAGAATCAAAAGAGCACCTACTTCTTCACACCTCTTCTTCAGGTTGATCAGATAATGAGTATCAGGAACCAAAAACCCTGCTGCTCCCTGGATGGTTTCCAGAATTACACAGGCTGTTTTCTCAGTAATTTTATCAAAGTCAGCTTCATTGTTGAATTCAATAAAGGTAACCATTGGCAGCAATGGGCGGAATTCTCTTTTATGATTTTCATTTCCCGAAACACTTAAAGCTCCGTAAGTATTTCCATGATATGAATCTTTAAAAGAAACAATTTCTTCCCTTCCGGTATATCGTTTTGCCAGTTTTAAACTTCCGTCAATTGCTTCTGCTCCGCTGTTGACCAGATATGTTACCTCTAAAGGATCTGGAGTAGCTTCTGCAAGCAGTTTACATAACGCAATGGGTTTTTCTTGTGCATATTCTCCATACACCATTACATGGAGGTATTTATCGGTCTGTTCTTTGATTGCATTAACAACTTTAGGATGTGAATGTCCTAATGTATTGGCAGAGACTCCTGCTACAAAGTCGAGATACTTTCTACCATCTGTACCATAGATATAACTTCCTTCTGCTTTTTCAACTTCAAAACCTGCGGCAAACTTTGTTGTCTGTGCCTGATATATAAAAAAATCTTTTTGCATTTCCATGACTATGAAAAATTTCAGCAAAGCTATAAAAGATTACCCAAATGCCGAAATTATTCACTACAATAAAAAATCATTCTTACCTCATGGATAAGGATGATTCTTTAAATAAACTTTTATTCTATAATACCTTTTCTACAGTCACATAACTATCATTGGTAATGGTATAGTCAGTAGTTCCGCTTACTTCTGAGATAGATTCCAGTGTGATATATTGTCCCTGAACTGCATATACTGAAATGTCCAGGTTAATCTTTCGGTTCGTTCCGTCAAAATTGACCGTGTCTTCCAGTAATTGAAATCTTTTACTATCATTCACATATAAGCTAGCTCCTAATCTGTTACTAAATGAGCCTGCAGGACCCGTAAAGTTAAGACTAAGATTGACTCTGTATAGCCCCGTTTGTCTGATATACAATCTATTGGCATTGACACCAGCTGTAGAAACATTTGTTTTGAGTTTTAGCGGATCAGCAAGAAAATTCACTTTATCAATAACGTTACTTATCGGTAAGAAAGCGGTACCTCCAGTTGTTGAAACTGTATTTAACCGAAATCTTGAGATATTATCAGATTCGATCTCAAATGCCTTACTCCATACCAATCCGTCAAAGACCATTACTTGGCCTGTACTTTTAACAAACAAAAGCATTCCTCTCAGTTCTTCTATTCTTGTTGCGGGAGCATTTACTCCAGTATAGGGAAGATCAGTTTCTGTATTTACCGAAGAAAGTCCAAAACCTTTTACACCTGTAGCCTCATTAGTATTGGTAATATACATCATTACCTGGTCATTACCGTTAGCATTAGAGTCCGGGTTAGGAATATTGGTAAAATTCACCTGCGCACTGTAGATATTGATTGCCAATAAAGACAGTCCAAATAAATATTTTTTCATCTTAAAAAGCTTTAATTAAACGTGCTGCGATGTAGGAATTGATTGAATTTGAGTCTGTACCATAGGCAGACAGCGACCCGCCAGACCCGCCAATGGTTCTGATAGAAGGAATAACCCTTAATTCAGCTCCTACCGGTAATGAAATGGTCTGGGCAAAACTACAGGTTTTATTTCCTTGAGTATCTACAATAAATATGAGCGAGTAATTTGATTTGGTAACAATGGTTTCCCATGCTCCGTTGGAAGTGTATCTAACCTGTAAAGTCAGTTTAAATTCCGTCACTCCGATCTGAGCTCCAAGAGATCCTCCGGTAAAGCCTAAAGCAGCCCCAATATCATAGACACCAGCTTGTTTTATCGTTACTGAACTCGCATTCTTTAATCCAAGATTATCCACAAGTACTTCACTTTTATCATCAGGCGCTAAATAAACGGCTGAACCTGTTGAAAGGCATAAGCCCAGACCAAATGCTATACAGGGAATTGAAATTCCTGAAGATATTCCCAACCTTGAACCTTTAGGCTGATATATTCCCTGAATTTGTCTTGCAGGGTTCCAGGCATATCCATCATATTTGTAATATTGATCATCACTTTTATTATAAATAAGCCCTCCGATAAGATTAGGATAATCATTAAAAACATCTGTCACTGCAGCGTTATACTTAGGAAATGAAGTAAAGCTATTGGAATAAGGAAGGATTATTCCTTTAGGCCCATCTAAGACCTTAACGATATTTTTAGCACTATAAATATTTCCTCCTAGACCGATCTGAGCCTGTAAAAAGTATTGCAGACAAAGTGCTGTAATTAATATAATTTTTTTCATCTTATTGCATATTAATTTTTTCAACAATAATTTCTGATATAGAATTTCCCGTGGTATTCATTGCAAAGTACATATTGGTCCCAACACATCCTCCAACATTCATCGTTTGATTACCAAAAAATCTCAATCTCACCCTGTCATTCGCATTGAATACCCCTACATAAGTAAATGCTAATGATTGCCCTACGTCTACTGATCCAACAGGGATAGAACCCAATGCCAGCAACCCTCCTGTTGTATTGCTTACGGTATTATTGACAGGTTTCCATGTAGATCCATTATCTGTGCTAAGCTCCAGATTCAATCTTGAATATAGGTTAGTAGTGGCTCCCACACAGGTAGCTTCTCCTACATCAATAGCTCCACTTTTAAAGGAGAGCTTATATAGACCTCTTGTTTTAAAAGTGATCATATTACTGGGAGTACTGACCAATGCTACATCATTGGAAATTTCGTTTAAAGCGGGTGTGGCCGTGGTAAAAGGCACATCTACTGCGGCACATTGCCTATCAGATCCGATAAAACATGTAGGAGGAAAAAGCGTACATGGCTGACAGGTTGTTGTAACGACAGTATTTCTTACAAAACGAGCCATCTTATTATTCTTCATGGTAGTGACAATCGGATCTGAGATTTTCCAGCTTGTACCATCGTTTTGAACAATACTTCCGGTCTCACGATTAAAAATTATAGAGCCCTGCGTTCCGTCTCCTGTAGTGCCAGATAATGAGACAGGTAATACTGAGGTGGTATTAGCTCTGGGCATTCTTGCTGCATAATCGTCCTGTTTTACATGCAATTGAGCTCTGCTGTCCGGTTGAAAAATCAAACTTTTTGATATCCCTACCTGAGCAAAAATCTCTATACTATATAGTATAAAGATTATCAAACTAAATTTTGTTTTCATATTGTTAATTTTTTGTAGGCTTGATGTATTAAATGTATAAAATTTTACAATCCAATAAATATGTATTGATAAAAAAAATAATAAGTCTAAAAAATGATAATAATAAAAACTTCACAAAACCTATACTGATGAGCTATTTGCTACATTTAAGTCAATAAAATAATATTTTCGATTTTATATATTATAAGGTTAATTTTTCACAGTTTTAACCTATTTTATTTTACAATTAATCGCTATTAATTCACGAAAAAAGGATATAAAGAACTATTTTCCTTGAAAAAAAATTTAAAAATAACTGTTATGGTTAATTTCTTTAAGCAATCTATGTTTTCAAAAAGAAAGGAAAATTTTAATCGTAAATGAATGATAATTGAATCAGACAAAAGGAATTCCAAAAAAAACTGCTCAATTGCTTTCCTACAATTTCTTACATAGGATTTATAGAGCAAAAAAATATACCTAAAACAATACTCTCTACACTGTGAGTAAAGTCAATAACAGATAAAAAATTTTCTTACGGTTGCTCCCCTCTAAACGATAGATTTTATCTAACAAAAATTTTAGAGAAATCTAACAAAAATTCAGGAGTGCATAAAAAAAACCGCTCATAAAGCGGTCTTTTTTATATTATTTTCTTGTTCTTTTTGGCTTTTTGGCTTCTTCTTTAGCTTTCTCATCATCTATAGCTTTCTGAGCTTTATCAAACAATTCATTATCAGAGGTATATTGTATTTCCTCATTGTTTGGACTGTCGACCAGAATATCCTGCCATTTCCTGATCCGGTCTTTGGTGTTCCAGTTAAAATCCTGAAACTTTCTCCTCGAAGGTTCTATTTTGCTCATCGGATAGGTATCTGATGTAGCTCCAATACTACATGAAATGATCTGCAGCGCTCTTTCTTCAAATAATGCTCCTATGATTCCGCAGGCTGAAAGGGTAATTCCTATCCTTTCCGGTTTTTTGGTTTCCTGGTCGGTATCATCAACATATGCGATAGATTGAGCATTTCCTACAACTCTGGCTTCTTTAATATCATTCTTCTCATAGTAAACCGTCATAAACTTCCCTTTAACCTGATTGAATTCGTCTTTCAGATTAGTAGAATCGACTTTACTGATGGCAAAAGCATTTCCAATGACTTTTAAAGAGTCTATATTTTCATTTTTTGTATTAAAATAAGCTTCTACCTTATCTCCTGTCACTTGCTTTTCTCCACTCCACAGAATCGGTTTTGTGTACATATGCATAATACCGTCTGTTTCGTTAAACGCAATGGAATCTGCTCTTCCCTGGGCATTCGATTTATATATTCTTGCCTTTTTGTAGGCTCTTAAAAAGCTTTTTTTGATTTTAATATCAAGAGAATCCGGTCTTTGATAAGAGAGTATTTTTTCAGCGGCAAAATAAACGGAATCTTTTTCCATTGCCTTTACAGCATAAGGGTTCTTGGTCATCATTGCAGAATCTTTTTTTTCAAAAATTTCTCCGTAACCTCCTTTTATATATCTTCTTTCCTTTGGATCATCCAATGTTACATTTCCTGTCGCCTTACCAAATCCTGTAATTTGATTAAAATACATATCATCCCCGGTAAGGATTTTATCATTATAAAAGATCTTGGAATTCTTATTAAGAAAGGCTTCTTTAGTACCCATTTTATAAGTTCCTCTTTCAGTATATACCCTGTTTTTGGGGTTCGCTCTGTTGGTAATAGTTGTAGGACCAAAAAATTCAGCCGTATTAGTGTTCTGATTCTGTTTGATATTAACACCCTCAATGATGTATTGGGCGTTATCTATTTTTACATTCCCTACAAAGTCTATCATTTTAGTATCTAAAAAGTAGGTTGCCGACTTTGTATACATCACATTTCCCTGGCTGTCTGAAATAGTTCCTCCCGTATTAAAATAGGCCTGATTAGCAAGTCTGTCATAATACAGAATATCAGTCTTTATGGTTTGCTTAGGATCTGTAAGAACGACATTTTTTCTGGCCACTCCTTTTTGGGTGTTGCCATCATATTCCATTTCCCCTGCGGTAATTACTGAGCCGTCTGCATTTTGAAGCTTTGTATTGCCCATTGCTTTTACAAAGTTTTCTTCGTTGTATAAGACAACTTCATCAGCTGTAAGAACAGACCCCTGATGTTCTATTTGAACATTTCCGGTAAAGTATTGGTTGCCCTCATATTTTGCAGGGTCTTTTATGATTTTATCCGCATGGATAATCTTTATCTTATCTTCTGGCTTTTGCGGTAGTGGTTTTGCCTGTAAAGGAGCTTGCAGATAAGGATCTCTCTTTACAGGTGTTTTATCCTGCGCAAAGCTGAGCGTTGAAATAAAGATAAACAGAAAAAGGATTATTCTCATTAATTAGTCATTCTTAGTGCCATAGAAATATAGCGAATGAGAATCAATTTTTACGCCAAAAGCTTCTTCTATGGCTTCTTTGATTCCTTGAATTCTTGGGTCACAGAATTCAATAATTTCTTCTATTTCTTTATCTGAATCTTTTTTGTAGATCACCAAATGGTCATGCTGCTTGTCAAAATAAGATTTCTCGTAAGAAGAAGAAGTTAATGTCTTTTCTCCAAACTGGTGCTTACGAATTAAGCCTGCATCGAGAAAGATCTCAATAGTGTTGTAAATCGTAGCTTTAGAAACATGATACTTTTTTTGCATCATCAGAAGATACAGATCATCAACATTAAAGTGATGATCCATATTATAAATTTCTTCTAATATCGTATATCTCTCAGGTGTGTTTCTGAATCCCTTTTCTAACAAGTAATTCCTTAAAACATCCTTGATTAAAGCTATATTTTTTTCTTTTTGTACTGTATCCATTAAAAAAATTATCTACAAATTTATTGAATTTTATTTAAATAGATAGTATGGTTTAATGCCTTGTGGCTTAAGAATTGTGACGGAAGTATCCGGATTGTTCAATCTTATTGTCATAAACAGTCAATTCTGTGATCGGTGCAGATTCTACTTCTACGTTGTGTGAGGATACTCCCCAAGCCTTAAAGTCATCACTTCCGATATATTTTACAAAGTTGTAAATATTAAGGGTAATCTTCTGTTTAACAGTTAAAAGGATATCGTTGATATATGTATTATCTATAATAACATACTTAAGATCCGGTGGTATATTATGAGATCTCAAAGACGGATGGCTGCTTCGAGAAGGAATAGTTCCATCTGCCATAAGGTCTCTTAAAACCATATTAAAGTAATCATTGATTCTTCGGTCTACTTTAAATCCTAAAAGGAAATTAATTTTATAAACAGTTCCGGGTAGAATTTCATCTACTGTATATTTGAAAGTGTACGGATCTTCCTGATTGACAATACTTAGAATAAAGTAATGATCTGCTCTCTTGGGCTGTTTTTTGATAATGGAGTAAATAATTTTTGATTCTACTTCATCATTTCTTTTCGCTCTGCTCAGATATGCTAAGTTGGTTGCATATTTTGGAATCGTTTCATCCAGCTTCATATCTTTAAGGATAGAGATATACTTATCAATCTTTACATACTGGATAAAGTTTGCTTTGATCAATCTGCCGTTATACCATGCATACATGCATACCGCAATAAATCCACCCAACACCATGGTTAGCCAACCTCCATCTACAAATTTGATCACATTTGCATAGAAGAACCCTGACTCCAGGAAGAGGTAAACAATGGCAAATCCGATAATAAAAATTTTGTTGACTCTTGTACGACTCAGCCAGAACAATAAAAGAATGGTTGTCATCAACATCGTAATCGTAATCGTAAGCCCATAAGCTGCTTCCATCCTCTCTGATTTCTGGAAAAATATAACCACTACAAAACAGAAAGCCATCAATCCCCAGTTAATTCTTGGAATGTACATTTGTCCTTTAATTCCGGAGGGGTATTCAATATGCTGGTTCGGCCAGAAAGAAATAGACATTGCTTCTGAGAACATCGTAAATGAACCTGTAATTACTGCCTGACTTGCAATAATTGCTGCTGCTGTTGCTAAAATTACACTTGGTAAAACAGCCCATTCAGGCATGATTCCAAAGAAAGGATTTACTCCGTTGTGAACCTGCTGATAATTATCCAGCAACCATGAACCTTGTCCTAAATAGTTTAGAATAAGCATTATTTTAACAAAAATCCAGCTTATTCTTATATTTTTTGCCCCGCAATGTCCCAAATCGGAATACAGAGCTTCTGCTCCTGTGGTACAAAGGAAAACGGCTCCCATAATGACAATTGCACTTGATGAATGGGTAATCAAATTATAGGCATACATGGGATTAAATGCTCTGATAATTTCAATATGATCAAAAATGTGCATCGAACCGGAAACTCCCAGTACCAGAAACCACGTTACCATAATGGGTCCGAAAAACTTACCAATAGATGCTGTTCCAAACTGCTGAACAACAAATATTACAAATAAAATGACCAACGTAATGAGAACTACAGGAGTTTCAGGATTATATATTTTAAGCCCCTCAATTGCAGACATCACGGTTAGCGAAGGTGTGATAACACTATCTGCAACCAGAGTGGATGCCCCAATAATGGCGACGACATACAACCATTTTTTCTTAAGTTTTTTTACCAGTGAATACAATGCGAGAATACCTCCTTCTCCTTTGTTATCTGCTCTCAAAGCAATAATAACATATTTAAGAGTTGTCTGAAGCGTCAATGTCCAGATGATACAGGATAATGCTCCCTCAATGTATTCATCAAAAGGCATAGTAGCGCCATCTTTTCTTGCATTCACAATCGCTTTCATTACGTAAAGCGGTGACGTACCAATATCCCCGAAAACAATCCCGAGAGAAACAATAACGCCTACAAATGAAAGCTTCTTTAAGTCAAAGTGATGACCGCCTTCTGTAACTTCTGCCATATCAGCCAATTTATTTTTTTAAAAGCGCAAATTTAGATCAATTTTATGAAGTCAAGAATTTTTCTTCATGAATATAATAAATGAAAAAACTTCCTTTCGGAAGTTTTTCTCTATTATGATTACTTAACGTACATCGCTTTTTTTATTTCCTCTTTTACTTTTTCAAGTTTAGGGAACCACTCTGCAAATAATGCTGCAGAATATGGTGCAGGTGCATCAGGAGTAGTAATTCTCTTAATCGGTGCATCTAAATAATCGAATGCTTTTTGCTGTACCATATAAGTAATTTCTGAAGATATTGAACCAAATGGCCACGCTTCTTCCAAAATAACCAATCTATTTGTTTTCTTTACAGATTCTAAAATTGTATCAAAATCAAGAGGACGAACTGTTCTAAGGTCGATGACCTCTACAGAGATTCCTTCTTTTTCCATATCTTCAGCAGCCTGCATAGCCAGCTTCATGATCTTACCGAAAGAAACCAGAGTAACATCTTTACCTTCTCTCTTGATATCAGCTTTTCCGATTGGTAAATAGTATTCTTCTTCAGGAATTTCCATTTTATCACCATACATCTGCTCAGACTCCATAAAAATAACCGGATCATTATCCTGAATTGCAGTTTTCAACAATCCCTTTGCATCGTATGGGTTAGAAGGTACTACCACTTTAAGTCCCGGACAGTTGGCGAACCAACCTTCAAATGCCTGAGAGTGGGTAGCTCCTAATTGTCCTGCAGAAGCAGTAGGTCCACGGAAAACGATTGGGCAATTCCATTGTCCACCACTCATCTGACGGATCTTGGCCGCATTATTGATAATCTGATCAATTCCTACCAAGGAGAAATTGAAAGTCATAAATTCCACGATGGGTCTGTTCCCATTCATTGCAGCTCCTACAGAGATTCCAGTAAATCCAAGTTCTGCAATCGGTGTATCGATTACTCTTTTTGGACCAAATTCATCCAGCATTCCTTTTGAAGCTTTATATGCACCATTATATTCTGCAACTTCCTCCCCCATCAGATAGATGGATTCGTCTTTACGCATTTCCTCGCTCATTGCCTGTGCAATTACCTCACGAAAAGTATATTCTGCCATATTTTCTTGAAAAATTTAGACTACAAAAATAGTGTTTTTTATTATACATATCATAAAAAGGCATGTCATTTAAATGAGAGACCCTAATATTAATAATAATTCAAAGAGTGATCATTTGTAGGAGAAGGAAGCTGGAGGCTGGTAGCAGGAAGTTGTCGATGACCGAATATTATTAAAAAATAATTTTTCTTGTTCCATCAGGATAAATGGAAATATTTTCTCTTTATAGGATATTTTCAAAAAAAACAGCATTTCAGAAATGAAATACTGTCTTAAAATTCTATTTAAACTTATATTAATTAGCTTTCTCCCAAACCTGGGTTCTTCCTAATAAAGATAATCCAAGATAACCTCTTACATTCAGCTTATCTCCATTTTTTGTAATGGTACATTTGTATGTTTTACCTGTTTTAGGATCTGTAATACTTCCTCCGGTAAATTCATCGCCATCTTTTTTCAGTCCTCTGATAATTTCCAATCCTAAAATTGGTTTTCCTTTTCTATCATCTTTACAAACTGTACAATTTGGATCAGCCGGCTTTATCAATAATTGAGAAACTTTCCCATAATATTTACCATCAGATTTTTTAAATATCTCAACAATAGATTTTGCCTGTTTTGTCTCGTCGTCTATTGTTTTCCATTTACCTTCTATCTGTGCAAATGTGAGCACACCACATAAAGAAAGTGCGAATGTTAATACCAATTTTTTCATATTTCTTATAGTTTTAATTTCAATACAATATTCTTATCTACGTATTGATAAAAATATAAATTAATTTTCAACAAACAAAAACTTTTATTATACGAAGCATAAAGGCTGAAAAATGAAGATCTTGATCGCTAATCCCTCTTTACTTTTTTAATTCAGTTTCCTATTAATCACCCTATTCATATAATCCTGATACCAAGCTTTAGCAGTTTGTTTTCCCTTTTCCACTTCTGGAGTTTTAAGTTGGTTGATCAGATTCTTTTCAAGCCCAAGATCCATTTTATCATAAACACCAACAATATCTTTTCCGTCAAAACGATAGGTGTAATTTCCGATCATAAACTGTTCCGTACTTCCATCAGAGTTGACTATAATAGAAGGATAGCTTTTATCGCTTACTAGACTTCTGCCCCAGCTTCTTATAGGTTTATTGTAGCCGATAAGATCTGCCAAAGTAGGATAAATATCCGTCTGTTGTGCCATTTCCGGGCTCACTCCTTTGAGCTGATATTCGGGATTTGGAGAGTATAATATTAAAGGAACAGCAAACCTGTTCATTGCCTTCTCATACTCAGAATAATAAATCTGATTGGTATGATCTCCTGTGAATACAAAAATAGTATTATTGAACCAGGGTTCTTTCTTAGCCGTTTCAAAATATTTTTTAATCGCGTAGTCTGTATATTGTATCGGCTCGTGCATTTCAATTTTCCCTTTTTTAAATTTACCATTATATTTTTCAGGAATTTTAAAAGGGTGATGCGATGAAGCGGTAAATACAGTAGTCATAAAAGGCTGTGTCTTTCCCACATTTTTTGCAAAATACTGAAGGAATGGTTCATCCCATATGGCCCACATCCCGTCAAAATCCTCGTCATGATTGTATTCTGTTTTCCCAAAATAATGTTTGAATCCCAAGATATTACCAAACCCCAGGAATCCCATAGAACCATTCGGAGCTCCGTGATAAAAAGAGGTATCATATCCCAGATCATTACAAACTGAAACTATAGACTGTATTTTCTGATTGGAATATGGTGATCCCGTAAAGGCATCTGTAAGACTAGGTATTCCCGCAAGCACACTGCTCATCCCGTGAATAGACTGTCTTCCGTTGGCAAATGTATTGGGGAAAATAAGACTTTGACCTGCCAGACTATCCATAAACGGAGTATAAGAAACATAGTCTTTTATGTTTTTATCTTTGTTAAAGGCTCCTGAATATTCTCTACCGAAAGATTCAACAATAAAAATCACAATATTAGGACGGTTCGTCATTTTTCGGTCATACACTTTGTAAGGAAATACATTGTCCTTAATATATTGCTCATCTACAAAATGAACTTCTTTAAAGTTATTGGTATTTAAGGTTCTGAAAAACGAGAAAGTACTGTTCAATACAACATTCCCTTGTAACGGATTGGTTACAAAACGGGTAGCATCTACCATATTGATAGGTCTTGTACTATGTTTAAAATCCCCTCTGATTCCACCAACCACCAACACAGCTGTGATGCATAAAATAATAATGGAAGAAAGAAAATATGGAACTAGTTTCACAGGTTTCGTCTCCTGAACCTTTACTTTTTTGTAAAGAAAAACCCACAGAATCATCAAAACAATATACCAAATGAACACAAAGGGATGTTGTCCTATAGAAATCATTAATGTTTTAGACACATTCGATTCATGTTCCGCGACCTGAAATACTGCAGATGTAAGCCTTGCCTGAGAAAACTTATAATAAATAAAGTCTCCGAAATTCATTGCATAGGCTATTCCGTTGGTTATAAAATACACCCAGAAAAGAATTTTCTGAAATCCTTTTTTAGTGTTGATTATCAAAGGCAACAAACTCAAAAGGATAAATAGTGCATTAACATATAGAATAGCTGTTGTATCGAAAGCAGCACCGTGATAGGCAAGCTTCACATACTCTAAAAGAGAATCAACCCTTATCAGGTCTTTATTAAAATACCAAAATAAAAGTCTTGCGACCTGATAAAAAAAGTATGCTAAAAAAATTCTGTATAATAATGCCAGAATTTCATTTTTTCTAATTTCCTGTTTCATGACATGCAAAGGAAATTAAAATTATTAAAATAAAAAAACTTAAAAAAAAATTAACTCTACAATTGCCCTTTTTAGTTTATCGACTATATAACTGAAGTTCTTATGCTTTGCTTTTCAGAAATATAAGACAGCTCTTGCACAACCACAGCACATATCACTCAATCTAAGTTTTAATTCCTTATTTTTGTACTTATGAATTTTATAAAGAATAATCTGGCCAATGCCTTAACCCTGGCTAATTTATTTGCAGGTTGTATAGGGGCAATACATCTTATTTTAGGAGACTATCAGACGACGGCAATCTGCCTTATTCTCTCTGCTATCTTCGATTTTTTTGACGGTTTTGTAGCCAGAGCCTTAAAATCAAATTCTAATTTGGGACTTCAACTTGACTCCCTTGCCGACATGGTAAGCTTCGGGTTGATTCCGGGACTTACCATGTATAAAGCTCTTGAACCATTCGGATCGGAACTGCTTGGAATACATTTACCATTTGAAGTAAAATATCTTGGTTTAATGGCAACCAGCTTTTCATGTTTACGATTGGCTATTTTCAATCTTGATGAAGAGCAGAGGTACTATTTTAAAGGATTAAATACCCCTACCAATACGGTTTTACTGTTTGGTTTATATTATGCTTTTAAGGAAACCGGAAGTTTCAGTTTCTTGTTTGAAAGTGAATTGCTGCTGGTTATACTTACTCTCATCACTTCATTCCTCCTGATAAGTCCTGTCAAAATGATTGCAATGAAGTTTAAATCAAAAGCATTAAAAGACAATTATCCAAAAATAGCATTATTAGTAGGCGGCATTGCAATTCTGGCTTTGTTTAAACTCGTTGGAATCCCCATGCTGGTTATCTATTACATCCTGATTTCTCTTGTTTTTCAAAAACAATTGAAGTAGCCAAACTCTACGATAACATTATTAACACATTTTCAAATTATTAATTATAACATGAATTTAAAACTCCATAAACCGCTTTGTGTTTTTGACCTTGAAACAACAGGAACTAACATCGGAAAAGACAGAATCGTTGAAATCTGTATTTTAAAAGTAAACCCCGATGCTTCCAGAGAAAGTAAAACATGGCGAGTAAATCCTGAAATGCTTATTCCTAAAGAATCCAGTGAAATTCACGGAATTTATGACGAGGATATAAAAGACGCCCCTACCTTCAGAGAAATCGCACCTAAAATTATGGAAATGCTTACCGGTACTGATCTGGGGGGCTTCAATTCCAACAGATTTGATGTTCCGCTCCTGGCTGAAGAACTATTACGAGTGGGAATAGATTTTGACCTCAGTAAATTCCGATTGGTGGATGCGCAGACTATTTTCCATAAGAAAGAACCTAGAAACTTAGGGGCTGCTTACCAGTTCTATTGTGGAAAAACTTTGGAAAATGCACATTCTGCAGAAGCTGATGTAATGGCAACTTTTGAAGTATTGGATGCTCAGGTTGGAAAATATGACGATATCCCGAGTGAGATTGCTCCGCTAAGTGAATTTACTTTCCATAATAAAAATGCTGATCTTGCCGGATTCATAGGATATAATGATAAAAAAGAAGAAGTATTCAATTTCGGGAAATATAAAGGACAAGGTGTAAAAGCTGTATTTCAGAAAGATCTTGGTTATTTCGGTTGGCTTCAGAATGCTGATTTCCCGTTATATACCAAAAAGATTTTTACAAAAATTCAATTATCAAGTAAATTTTAAAAGATGTCAAACCTGGTTCGTTTTAAGTTTTATGAAACTGCCCTTGAAGCCAACAGGGACAAGCAGATATTGGCTGATAACGGAGTCAACAGCTTTATTGCCAACGAACAGCTTATTCAATCTGACTGGCTGCTTTCACAGGCGGTGGGCGGCATCCAGCTTCAGGTTTTTGAAAATGATATAGAAAAGGCAAAACAAATTTTACAGGATTATAAGGATAATGAGAAATTTGCTCTCGAGGTAGAACATACTATTTCTGACCCTGAATTTGATTTTGTATGCCCAAAATGTGGTTCCAACCATATCTACAGAGACGATAGTGCCACCAGTTTTTTTGGAATATCGTTTTTAACGAGCCATAAGTTCAAATGCTACTATTGCGATAATGAGTTTACCCACGAATAGGGAAAAGATAAAAATACTAAGACTAATAAGAAGATTGCTTCGTTTCTCACAATAACGGAGTCTGATAAAATAAATAATAGAATTATGAAAATTATCTGCATAGGAAGAAATTATAGTGAACATGCGAAAGAATTAGGAAACGAAATTCCTGAGAATCCTGTTATTTTTATGAAACCCGATACCGCGGTTTTAAAAGGGAATGACTTTTACATCCCTGAATTCTCAAATGACATCCATTACGAACTGGAAGTTGTGGTAAAAATTTCAAAAGGAGGAAAATATATTCAGAAAGAAACGGCTCATAAACATTATGAGGAAATCAGTCTTGGAATTGACTTTACCGCAAGAGACCTTCAGAGTGAGCTAAAAGGTAAAGGCCTTCCGTGGGAGCTTGCCAAAGGTTTTGATGGTTCTGCAGTAGTAGGAAATTTCTTTAAAAAGGAAAATTATAATCTTGAAAACCTGTCATTTTCATTGTTACAAAACAAAGAAAAAGTGCAGGACGGAAATACAAAAGACATGATATTCAATATTGATGATATTATAGCTTTTGCATCTCAATATTTTACGCTAAGAGTAGGTGATCTTATCTTCACAGGAACTCCAAAAGGGGTTGGAAAAGTGAATGAAAATGATATTCTAGAAGCTTATCTGGAAGAGGAAAAAATTCTGGATACCCGAATATTATAAGTATTTAACACCAAAGTCTGGCAAATTTTCCCTATCTTTAGGTAACAAAATGAAAGGTTATGATAAATATTGTATTGCCCGTAGATTTTGGGGACAAGACAGACCAATTGGTGGAAGGTGCCATAAAATTTGCAAAACAGCTTAACGGCAGAATTTACCTGATCCATGTAGCACCTTCAGATATAGGCTTTGCCATCGGTGATATGGGATTTCAATATTTTCCGGAAGTAGAAGCCAACGAAATCAGAGAAGAACTCGTTCAACTCAACAAGATTGAACAAAGGATCATCGCTCATGATATTGATTGTGAACACCTTTTAAAGCAAGGGCTTGCAAAGGATATCATTATTGAATATGCAAAAGACAAAAATGCAGATTACATTGTAATGGGATCTCATGGAAGAAGCGGAATTTATGATGTGTTTGTAGGAAGTCTTACAAAAGGACTTACCAAAAGTTCTCCGGTTCCTGTTTTGGTACTACCAATCCACGACTAAGAAAAGAAAATTTTAATCGTTAGTATAAAAAAACCGATCAAATAATATTATTTGATCGGTTTTTTACTATATAACCAATTAATTAACCTTCTTTTTTGTAGATATTCGGATCATAGTAAGGATGCTTACCTTCCGTTGGAGAATAATAGTCTTTATCTTTATCGCCTCCTAATGTTACCACCAGTACATAGCACCAATAAATAAATAGGACACAACAAACTGTAAATAAAATCCAGTTTAAAACATTACCGAAAGTATCAAAGAAACCGAAAGTCCATTTGAAAACTTTACTTAAGAATAGAAAGAAAGACGTCATTATTTTCCTTTTTTAAATTAACTTTGTACAAATTTATAAAAAATGTTTAAATTACTTTCAAAAGAAAGCAATATTTTTTCAATTCCTGTTTATATTGGTTTTCTTCTTTTAGTAGTAATAATATTTAACATACTGAATTTCAACACTTATGAAGCAATCGTTGCCGGAATTACTTTTCTGGGAATCGCTTTGGGATATTTTTGTTTTCACAGTATTGCTCTTAATTATCAGACCCATCTGCCCTTATTTTTATATACCTGTTTTGCTTTTGGGTTATATCCCGGAAATCTGGATATAGGAATAGCCGTTTCATTGCTTACCAATTCTTTCCTCATTCTTCTTCTGACCAGTGCAGATGAAGATATCAGAAAAAAATCTTATGTACTGGTGGGGGCTATTGTAGCTTTAAACTTTATTTTTCTCCCCACAACATGGCCCATGGCGGTGTTTGTGATTATTCACGTTATTGCTACCTCTGCCAAAGTAGGATTAAATATCTTCAGATTTTTACTGGGAACCATACTGATTGCTTTTAGTTACTTTTCAGTGATGTATTTCGTACAGTTTACTTCCTGGAATATTGATTACTTCCCTTTTGGTAAAATGAAACCTCTGGCCGATTATACAGAGCTGCTACCTTTGATTCCTGTGGCCCTGATGCTTATGTATGCAGTGTATGACCATTTTCAAAATTATAATAAGAAAAGCCCGATAAGCAGATATAAATATACTTTTCTGCTGGTCTTTTCTCTGGCTCAGCTTGTTACCATTATCATGTATATGAATACCAACTATGAGTATCTGCTGCTTCTGGCATTTCCTTCAAGTATAATTCTGAGCAGGATGATGAGATTTTTACCAAAATATTGGATGCAGGAAGCCAGTTTATGGCTTGTTATTATTAGTTTACTGACCTTTAAAGCAGGTACGGTTTTTGACTTATTTTAAAAAATTATGATTCAGATAGACGATAAATTGATTTCCGAAGAAATTTTTTCCGAGGAATTTGTTTGCAACCTTACCAAGTGTAAGGGAGCATGTTGTGTGGAAGGAGATGTAGGAGCTCCGTTAGATAAAAACGAGCTTGAAATATTGGACGGTATTTTTGACAAAATAAAACCTTATCTCACTCAGGAAGGTATCAAAGCCCTTGAGGAGCAGGGAACATGGACTACTGATCCACATGACGGAATGTATGTTACTCCTATGGTGGAGGATCGCGAATGTGCTTATGTAACGTTTGATGAAAAAGGAATCACAAAATGTGGTATCGAAAAGGCCTATGAAGATGGTGCTGTAGATTGGCAGAAACCTATTTCCTGCCACCTTTACCCTATCCGCATTACGGAATATTCTGCTTTTACCGCTTTAAATTATCATGAGTGGAATGTATGCAGTGATGCCTGTACTCTTGGGAAAGAACTTCAGGTGCCTGTCTATAAATTCCTAAAAACACCATTGATAAGAAAGTACGGAGAAGAATTTTATAACGTTCTCAGCGGAGCAGCCGATGAATGGAAAAAAGAATACGGTTCGTAATCTCCTTGGATTTGAATGACAATAAAAAAACCGCAGAAATCATGTTCTGCGGTTTTTTTATGACAAGCAGGTACCTATTGTTTTATTCCTGCATTCGTATTTGTTTTTGCTCTGACATCAGCATTCTTAACATTTTCCCACCCATCTTCCGGCATTAGGATCGCTATATTTCTTCCTTTTGAAAGGTACTTTTTAGCAACATCCTGAAGATCTTTTACAGTAATTGCCTTTACTTTGTCCTGGTAATTCAGAATATCATATTGATCACTTCCGTCTATCTGACTTTGTGCAATTCCCTGCAACCAGAATCCATTGTCTTTAAGGCTTGTTTTATATTCGTTGTATTCTCCTTCCTTATATTTATCAAGGTCCTTTTGATCTGGTCCTTTATCAATAAGTTTTTGAAGCTCAGCAATGGCACTCTTGGTGAGTTTATCCACATTTTCAGGACCACAAGGGAAGTTAATACTAAAACTATAGGTACTATAGGGAACCTTGCTCATTCCTCCACTAGCTCCACCACCATAAATACCACTTTCTTCTTCTCTAAGCTTTTCCAGAACTTTGATAGTCGCCACCTCTCCAAGAGCTGAAAGTGCAAACGCGTCTTTCTCATTGTATGGGGCTTCTCCACTGTAAGAAATGTTGACCAGACTCTTAGGTTCTTTCCCCTTCTTGTACACTTTTTTATAATCTCCTTCCACAGGTCTGTAACCTGTATCTTTAAAAGTAGAAGGCTGGCCTGATGCAGGAAGGCTTGCAATATAGTGAAGTACTTCATTTTTAAGTTGTGTTTCATCAATATTTCCTACAAAATAAAACTGAAAGTTCCCTGCATTGGCAAATTTCTGCTGGTAGATATCATATGCTTTTTTGTAGTCTGTGTTGATCCAATCTTTTTCGGTAGGTTCAAGACCTAAGAATCTTGGATTTTTCTGATTAACAAACTTTGCATATTCACTGGAAAAATAATATTCAGGATCTGAGGCCAGATTGGTCAGCATTGCAGATTTCTTTGTTTTATAAGCATTGAATGAATCCGGGTTATAATTTAGCCCAGTAAAACAGGCATAAATTAATTCCATGGCCGTTTTTAAATCTTTTTTAGAACTTGTCCCTGAAATGCCTTCGGTCAATCCACCGATGTAAGAACTTGCACTCACCTGCTTACCTGCAAGATAATGTGTAAGATCTGTTTTGGAAAGACCACCAATTCCAGCTTCCAGCAATGCATCAAAAGCAAATTGTGTTTTGTTGTAATCTGCATCCGGAATTATTGAGCTTCCTCCTAAACTTACGGCAGCAAATACAATTTCATCATCTTTGAAATCTGTTTTCTTAAAAGTAACTTTTGCACCGTTACTTAAAGTCCAGGTCGTTGTTCCCAACTTAGTATCTGTAGTTGTATGGGTAATTTTTCCTTCGGATTTAAAAGGTTTTATCAGGCTCTCAACCCTAGTTTTTCCTTCATAAGGCTTAAGATTAGCTAACTTTAAATTTTCAAAAGTTTTCAGAACCATAGATTCTGTTGGCATGGTGATATGATCTTTTTTAGGACCGGTAATCACTACTACTCTGCTGTCATCTTTTACCAACTTCTCAATAACACCATTTGTTTGCTCCAGTGCCACCGTTGGAAGAAACTTTTTAATATGATCATATTCCCAGACAATTCCCGGTATGGGTTCCTTTCTTAGAAAATTACCAACATATTCACCAACCAGCGCACCACTTTCGTTCTTATCTTTATTATTGTAAGCCCATTCATAAGAAGCAAGAACCTGTTCTTTTGCTCTGTCTAATTCAGCAGGAGTAAACCCAAATCTTTTTGCTCTTTCAACTTCTTCCAAAAGAACTTTCAGTGCATTCAGCTGATCACCGTCTTTCGTTATGGCAGATCCCTGGAAAGCTTCTTTGGTTCTGGCATACGTTCCACCGTGATATACAGAGCCATATGTAAAGGGTGGATTGGTTGAGTTTATCAGTTCTCCTAATCTGCTATTCAACATCATATTCACCAATCCTTCGATAACCCTCTGATTATATTGTTCAACGGTTGTATCAGGCTGATAGGTTTCAGAATCTTTGATGATAAACTGTACCCCTGAGCTTGTTGCATCAGGATCAGTTTCAATTGCAACAAGTGTTTCTTTATGGTTTGGAAGGTCAAAAATTTTTCTTTCTTTTGGATGAGCAGCTTTCTTATATTTTTCAAAATTATTTTTAATCTTCTTTTCAACCTCTTCTACGTTAATATCACCAACAACAACAATTGCCATCAGGTCCGGTCTGTACCAGTCGTGATGAAATTTTCTGATTGCATCAGGTGTAAAGCTTTCAATTATCTCTTTCTTTCCCATGGGAAGGCGCTCTGCATACTGAGATTTATAGAGTTGTTTCGGAAGATATTTGTCCTGCATTCTTTTATCGGCGCCAAGACCTAATCTCAGTTCTTCCAATACAACACCTCTTTCTTTGTTAATCTGCTTGTCTGAAAGAGTAGCGTTAAATGCCCAGTCTTCCATTACTTTCAATCCGGCATCCAGATTCCCGGGTTTATCAAGTGGAACGGGAAGCATATAAACAGTTTCATCAAAACTGGTGTAAGCATTAAGGTGTTGTCCAAACTTTACTCCTATGGATTGCAGAAAATCTACCAATTTATTATCCGGAAAATTTTTGGTTCCGTTGAAGTTCATATGTTCCATAATATGAGCTAATCCTCTTTGATTTTCATCTTCAAGAATAGATCCGGCATTGATAGCCAGACGAAAATCAACTTTCTTTTCAGGAAGTGCATTTTTTTTAATATAATACTTCATTCCATTGGAAAGTGTACCGATTTTTACAGAAGGATCTACAGGAATATTTTGTCCGAAAAAACTTGAGGAAATCAAGCTGACAATCATCAATGAAATTAATCTTTTCTTCATATGCTTTCTTTTTCATTGCAAAAGTATAGAATATTTGTAGACTTAGAAAAACGAGAGTGGTAAACTATTGTTAAAATGAGTCCATAAAAAAAGCCGGAAAACTTCCGGCTTTAGGTATTATAGTAAATAATTCTTTACTTAAAATCTGCATCCGTAACTCCGGAATTCAGAACAATCTTAGTGGTTTTGATATTCACTTTTTGTCCTGCTCCTTCAGCTTCTACTTCTGCAGGGAATTGCAATCCGTCTACTGTCATGTAGCTTTTCATCGTTACATTTCCTTCTCCTGCAAGTGTTTTATATAAAAGGTTTGTTTTCGGATCAAAGTAAAACTTTCCTTTATCTGAAGAAAGAACATTATAATCCTTTCCATCTAATTTTTCAACCGTTACATTTTGAAAATTAGCAGCATCAAAAGCCAGGGCATCTACCGGTCTTCCTTTTTTAAAATCAGCGATTTTATTGGCAGGAATTTCAGTTTTAGTTCCCATCTGATCAAAGTATCCTTTTTCACCGTCAAATAACTGAACCATTTGTTGCCCCATCAAAGACTGTACAGATTTGAATTTATTTCCTAATTTCTTTGTGGTCATTGTAATTTCCATACCTTGTGCACTGATTGTATTGTCAGTAATAATAGATTTTACAGCCTCTAATTTATCTTTTCCTCCTAATGCTTTAAAATAATTATCAAGCACTTCTTTAGAAGTTAAATTCGATTTTACAGCCTCCGTCTTTACAGAAGCGGCATCTTTCTTCTGAGCTGCAGCCGGAACAGAAAATAGTACGACACAGAAAAATGGAATGATGATCTTTTTCATATAATAAATTTAAAGAGTAAATATATGAATATTGACTGACATGCAAATACTTGATGGGTGATAATTGACCGATAAAGGATATGCGTGAAAAAAGTATAGCAGGCATAGCAAATCAATAAGAAGAATCTTTATTTCAGAAAAGAGAAATAAAAAAAACCGTCAAAAACTGACGGTTTTAAATATTTATATCGATGTATAATTATTTTTTAAGTTCTTCTAAAAATTCGTCGTGAGAAATTTTAGTTTCTTTTTTGCTTGCTTTTTCAAGAATTACATCTTTTAATTTAGCCATAGCAACTTCAGAAGAAATTTGTCTTACCTGCTCCTGATCTTTCAACATTTCAACAGCATATTTCTGAACTTCTTCATCACCTAAGTGGTGGATTCCGTAGATAGCCAATTGGTTTTTCACTAATTGCTCAGCTTGTGCCAATACATCAGCATAATCAAGATTGATTTCGTTATCAGTCATCAGTTTTCCTTCGATGATCTGGTATCTCAATTGATTTTTCTCTGCTTCAAGGATTTCTTTAGCCTGCTCTTCAGACTGGATGTTCTGGTTAGAGAACATTAACCATTTCACAAGGAAAGCTTCAGGAAGTGCTACTTCTTCTTTCTCAGTTACTTGCTCTAACACTTTATTCACAAAGTGAACATCAGCATTTTGCTGGAAATACTCATCCAATTCAGCCTTCACTTTGTCTTTCAACTCGTCTTCAGACTTGATGTTTCCTTCTCCGTATACTTTATCGAATAGATCCTGATTAAGCTCAGCTAAGTTTAATGAATGGAAGTCTTTTACTTTAACTTCTACTTCGTTGTGGTGTAGGTGTTCAACTTCTTCTTTGCTGAATCCTAATCCTTTAGCCAATTCTTCATCACCTGCAAGAGTTTCTTTAGTTACTTTTACAGACCCATCCATTTTCAAACCTTTTACCAATTTGAAAGCTTCTTTGTTTTCAGCTGTAACGGTAATGTTTTTTGGATGGTGGTGGTGCTCTCCTTCAGCATCTTCTTCTACCACTTGAGAAACTTCTAAAGCGATATAAGAGTCTTTAGTGATTTTATCTTGAGGAACCTGCTCAGCAAAACGCTTCTGCATGTTTTCAATACTCTTGCTGATTTCTTTATCAGAAGCTTCTACTTTGTAGTGAGGTGCTTCATATTTAGCTAAATCTATAGTGAATGCAGGCTCATATCCTACTTCGAAAGCAACTTCTAATTGATCAGCGTTGTAATCCAACTGGTTTACTGGCTGAGGAACAGGTTGACCAACTAATCTTAGTTTGTTTTCGTTAACATAGTTGTTCAAAGCATCAGAAACCTGTCTGTTGATTTCTTCAAATGCAATACCTGCTTCATATTGTTTTTTAACCATACTCAAAGGCACTTTCCCTTTTCTGAATCCAGGAACTTGCGCATTTTTAGCATAATTAATCAACTGCTTCTCTACTTTTTCTTTGTAGTCAGATTTTTCCAATGTTACTGTAAGCAATGCACTTACGTCATCATGGTTTTGTGCGGTAACCTTCATTATTGATTAAAATTTTAGGTTGCAAAAATATGAATTTTTTATGAAAATCACCTATTTAAAATCAACTTATAACGCCAAATATTGTTAAATAAAAAACCACCGGAAAATTCCGATGGTCTTAACAAGATAATATCTATCAATTGTGTTTTTTTAAGATCTGTTTAGTTGTTTAGATTATAGGTAGCCTGAGCATCTGTTTCTCCACCCGACTGCTGACCATAAACAACACCGTTTCCACTTGTTGCAGAAGCTTCAGAAACCGTTTTAGGCTCGTGATAAAGAGTAAGAATCAATTGTGTACTTGTTGCAGCTGGATTCTTAATTGCTGTGTTCACTACCCACTTTGTTTTTAAACCCACATGTTTACCATCACCACGTGTAGAGGACGAATCATCAGTACGGGTTAAAGCAATATCTGAATTCGGGAAATTATAAACTAAAAAATGTTCATCTTTTGCGGTTTTAATTTCATTGGTAGCATCTTCGTCTCCATTTTTAAAGATTACTTCTACATTATAGGTATGCCCGTTAACCAGCTTAACATTGGGGTTAGAAGTACTGTTTACCTGATAATCATAAATAACCGGAGTATTGGGAGTAGCCTCATCAGTAACTTTTAATAAGATATTTGAAAGTTCTTCCTGCGGAAGGTCATCTGCTTCATCGTCACTTCTGTTACAAGAAGTCAGGTTTAAAGAAACAGCAATAACTAAAAGGGTTAAAATAAGTGTTGTATTTTTAAAAATATTTTTCATTGTTTTGATTTATAATTAATTAAAATTGATATTTAAGAGTTAAGATAAAGCTTCGTCCCATCTCATCAGAGAAGTAACGTAGTCTGTTCAAATAATCGCGATATGCTGTGTTGAACACATTGCGGACAGAGAAATCAACTCCAAGGTTTTTAGACAGATTGACCCCTGTCTGAAGGTTCCAAAGGGAATACCCGTTGGGTGGTGTAGAAATATCTACCTCTTTTTTATACGAATTACCATTTGTGTCATATTTTGTAATCAAAATATTATAGATGGGAAATCTGCTTTGTGCCAGCACTGTTTTATTACTTACATTGAAATAAAAGCTCTTCCATTCTTTTTTACTGAATTCCAGAGAGTTGTTAAACGTTGCAGGCATCATCATAATCAATGGCACATCGTGGGTAATATCCTGGCCATATACATACGAAGCATTTCCTTTATAGCTAAGATGATCATTAATTTTAAGGGCTACATCCAAATCTGCTCCATACATTCTTGCATCTATCTGCTGGAAATCGTAAACCACAAAATCTCCCCCCCATTGAGTATTACTGTATCCTGTAGGAATTTCATTAATAAAATTTCTGGTATAAAAGAAATAAGGGTTTACTGAAATATTTAATCCTCCCAGAACCTTTAGTTTCATATCAGCAACTAAATTAAACTGGTTACCCGTTTCATTTTTAAGACTCAGATCTCCTCTTTCTATAATCGCTGCAGAATGGTGCAATCCGTCAGCAAAAAGCTCAGCAACGTTCGGAGATCTGGACACTCTTGCATAATTAAATTTCAAATTGAAATTTTCGGAAGGGTGATAAACGATCCCGGCATTTGCAGAAATATTATTGTAATTAAGGGCAGGCTTTGTAAGAATTCTGTTTTGATTAATTCTTACAACAAAATCAGAGTAATCCTGCGCATACTTGTTATTCCATCGACTAAGATCATACCATTTTGTCACTTCATAACGATCAAAATCATATCTTCCTCCAATTTCCAGGTCAAGATCCGACAAAAATTTATACTTATATACGGAGTAAATTCCTGCATAGAACCTGTCATAATTAGGCACCAGACGTCTCGCTTCAGTCTTTGTCGTAGAATAATTGTTTTGGTATCCTCCGTTGATTCCGGTTTCGAGGTTCCATTTTGGTCTTTCAATCAAATGGTTAACACTTAAATCATGAGTAATAAGCTCAAGATCCAGTCCCGGTTTTTTACTTAATTCAGCTGTTCGACGGATATCATACTCTTTTCTGTGATTATACTGAAAACTATAGGTTGCTGTAACTTTCCCAAAATCCTTAAATCTTTTGTATGCAGAAACCTTTGCAATATGATGCTCAATCTCCTGTTTCGGATTATCAATATTATAGCTAAAATCTCTGGTATAAATAGGCTGTTGATTTGATAAAGCCTCATCCAGATCATCAGCAGAGCCCACGTGAGAACTTCTCAAAATTCCTATTGAGCTCTTGGTAAGATAATAGTCAAATGAAATTCCTTTATCAAATGTCAGCTTTTGTACTCCGAAATTGAATCCCGAACTTTGTAATCCGGTATTCATCAGACCATAATCCCGAGCTTCTAAATCTCCAAGCTTTTTAAAGCTTCCGTTGGTTTTTACAGCCCAGCCATTTTCCCAGGTTTTTGCCAATTTCACATTCAGATCGCCCCCTCGACCATTAGAGATTCCCGAAAGAGAAACTAATCCCATAATCGTATCTTTTTTGGGCAGGATCTGAGGCTGCAAAATCACTACACCTCCTACAGCACCGCTGCCGTACTTAAGAGCCGAAGCCCCTTTTACCACATCAATGTGTTCAAAATTGTTAACATCAACGTTCGGAGCATGTTCCACTCCCCATTCCTGCTCTGCCAATTTCACCCCATCATTGATGATAGAAACCCGACTTCCATATAACCCGTGAATGATGGGCTTCGCAATATTATTACCGGTTTTCAGTACATTGACTCCGGAAATATTTGTAAGAAGATTGCCTAAATTCTCTGTAATATTTCTTGAAATTGTAGACTTATCAAGGGTTTTAACCACAAGACTCCCATTGTTTTTATGGCTTCCATGCAAAGTCACCGTTTCAATATCATTACTGTGGTGTTCCAGAGTAATTACCAGATGTACATCCTTATCAACTCCTATATTTTCAGTATAATCATTGCAATCAGGATGTTTGGCAATGAGTGTATACTTCCCTGCAGGGATTTTATCGAAAGAGAAAACTCCCTTCTGATCTGTTTTTGCTGTATAGTTTCCTATTTTCACTACTGCATTTCCCAGCAGACTTTTATCGTGAAAATCCTGAACGGTTCCTTGTACAGTATATGTTTTTTGTGCACTTGTAAATACTGATCCGCAAAAGATCAGCAGCAGGCAATATATCAATTTCATTGTAAATAGATTGATTGCGTACCTTTTTAATAGGTACATTTTCGTTAAAATTTGTTAGAGGGGTTATTATATGTACAATACAGAAAATACTTTATTTTCATGGTCAAAATCCAACGTTAGTCATTGGGTATTCTTGAATTATAGTTACCAATCACACCCATCAGTTATTTTCCAATAACCTTACCCTTTGAAAATAAAATGCTGAACTTTAAAGTACAAAACTTTAAACCCGTAAGAATCTATTGATTATGAAATTGCGGGAGGACCCCGAAGTTGAAAAGTAAATTTGGTCTGAGACCAGATCTTCTCCTGAATCGTAATGATTTGCTTTACTTCGTGAGTGTAGTGCTCAAAAGCCAAGCTGAAATCTTCAGGAGCTAAGGTGTGTCCGGTTACCAAAAAGTGGCAGGCCAGACAGTCGCCAGCTTTCTCTTTAGTAGCTGCTTTCGTTACTGTATTCTCTGTCTTTTTAAGATTGAAAGACTTAAAGTAATCCACAGAATCATGGTGGTGAAAGCTTTGAGAAAGCAGTGCGAGGAAGTACACTCCAAACAATAGCTTGGAGATAAAACTCTTTAGGTTTCTGCTTTCTTTAAAAATCATGGTTCAAAATTATGAAAATAATTTAATTGTTTCCTTAAACTTTTATTAAATTACTTTATGATTACTGATAATATGTAGAAATGAGAGCAATTCTGTTACAAAAAAAATGCTTCATAATTTTTTAGTTTATGAAGCATTTTATTATCATTAATCAAGCTGAGTTCCCAGATACTCCCATTCCTGCAGGGCGCTATCAAGTTCTTCTTTCGCTTTATTGTACTCTTCCAGGGTCTCTTCAGAAGGATTTTCTTTGGCAAAAGAGGCTTCCATGTTCTCTATTTTAGTTTCAAGTTCAGAAATCTTTTCTTCAACTTTTTTGATTTTATTCTGAACATTCTTCTGCTCCTTACTTATAATGTTTGATGAAGGGCTTACGGTAACTACCGGCTTTTCTTCTACTTTTTTCGGTTCTACCTCAACGTCTTCCCGATGGAGCTTCGCTTTCTCTGCAGAAATTTCCCTGATCGTTTCTTTTTGTCTATATTCCAGATATTCATTAATATCTCCCAGGAATTCTTTCATCTTTCCGTCACGGAATTCGTAGATTTTATCACAAAGTCCCTGAAGGAATTCTCTGTCGTGCGAAATAACAATCAAAGTCCCTTCAAAATTCTGTAATGCCAATTTGATGATTTCCTTGGACTGGATATCAAGGTGATTGGTAGGTTCGTCCATAATCAACGTATTGAAAGGACGAAGTAAAAGCTTACAAAGTGCCAGACGGTTTCTTTCTCCTCCGGAAAGGACTTTCGTCTTTTTGGAAACGGCCTCTCCCTGAAACAGGAAAGATCCTAATAAATCTCTTACTCTAGGTCTTGTTTCTTCTGTGGCAGCATCTTCTGCTTCTTCCAACACTGTTTTATTCGGTGTCAAAACCTCTTCCTGGTTCTGAGCAAAATACCCGATATTTACATTATGTCCAAGATTCCAGGTTCCTGAATAATCTTTAATATCTCCGGCAAGAATTTTAGCCAGAGTTGTTTTTCCTTGTCCGTTCTGTCCTAAAAGAGCAATTCTGTCTCCTCTCTGAACAATGAAATCCACATCATCAAAAATTTGTTTCTGACCATATGCTTTCCCAAGGTTTTCTGCTTCAAAAATAACTTTACCCGGTACCATTGATTGTACAAAACGGATATTGAACTTGGAAACGTCTTCATTGTCTACTTCAATACGTTCAATTTTAGCCAGTTTTTTGATGAGTGACTGAGCAAAAGAAGCTTTTGTGGCACTGGCACGGAACTTATTAATATTATCCTCCATTTGTTTGATCTCCGCATCCTGATTCTTTTTAGCCTGAATCAGCTTCTCGCGGCGATCTTCTCTCATGACAAGATATTTAGTATAGTTGGCTTTATAATCATCAACTTTTCTATTGTTGATATCAAATGTTCTGTTACAAACGGCTGTCATGAACTGTTTATCGTGACTTACCAGAACGATGGCTCCCGGATAATCTTTCAGGAAGTTTTCAAGCCAGATGATGGATTCCATATCAAGGTGGTTGGTAGGTTCATCGAGAAGCATGATATCATTCTTCTGTAATAAAAGTTTTGCCAGCTCAATTCTCATTCTCCATCCTCCGGAAAATTCATCGGTAATCTTTTGAAAATCATCTGCTTTAAAACCTAAACCAAACAACACCTTCTCCATATCACCTTCAAGATTGTAGGCATCATGGTTCATCAAAAGATCATTCAATTCGGTCATTTTATTAATCAAGTCCGTATAAGAATCACTTTCGTAATCTGTTCGGGTTGCCATCTGGTGATTCACCTCTTCAAGCTCATTTTTCCATGCATTGATTTGTTCAAAAGCCTGCATTGTTTCATTCCAGACGGTTCTTCCTTTAACAAAATCAAGATCTTGTTTCAGAAAGCCTATGGTTACACTTCCCTCAGTGACCACTTCTCCTTCGTAGAAATTAATTTCGCCGGAAAGCATTTTTAATAAAGTGGATTTCCCCGCTCCATTTTTTCCTACAAGACCTACTTTATCATCCTTTTTAATGGTGAAATTTACATTTTGAAATAAATAATTTCCGGAATGATGTAATCCTAAACTTTGAACAGAAAGCATTTTAATTAATAATTAGTAATGAATAATGAATTTTCGGGTGCAAAAATACGGAAAAAGAAATGAATAGGCCAGAAATAAAAAAGACCGCCTTAAAAACAGACAGCCCTTTCTTTTAAGAAATATGTTTTTTTTAGAATTTATCCGGCAATAAGCGGTGGTGTTTTTTTTCCCGCTTCCACCATGGCGATCATTTCTACGAGACTTTCTGCTGCCTCTTTATACTTTACTTGTTTGATCCCATGATGAGATCCTATATCATTTTGCAATTCATTCAACGTGGTAGCCTGAGCCATTGTAATTGGTTTGCTACCATTTTTAATACTGATTTCATAGTTACAAGTATCTAAAAGTTTGTTTGCTTTTTTAAGCCAAGCTGAAACTAACATAACATTTTGTTTTTGGGTGTTAATAAATAATTTTGTGATTGATTATTCGGGGATAAAAACAATCATTATTGAGAATTATGCCCATTTTATGGTATATAATTCGGCAATATTCTTAGGTCTTGTTTCCAGGCCATCTGCTTCCACATCTGTTCTTGAATTACTTTTTGTATCAATAATACTCATAGGAGTGGGTCCGTTTCCCGGGGGTATCATTGCCGTGGTGGAAAACTTCAGTCCATGGTCATGCTTTTTAAAAATATCATTTTCAAAAGTACTCACATGATCTCCGGTAATTGTTCCTGTACCGGGAGCTTTTCTTTCTGTGGCATTCATATCTACTCCTGCCTGATTATTCCAAGCACGGCTAAAGTATCCCCTCATATCCAGTAGCATTGAAAATCCGTTGGGACCTTTTCCAAACCTGTAATTAAGAATCGAGTTCAATCTTGTATAATTGGCATCCAATTCCATAGGAGCTGTACATAAGGAAAATTCTCCTTCAGGGGCAAATTCTGTCGCAATATATTGCCTGCGTTCCCCAATAATTCCCTGAATGATACATGGGAGGTTCCTGAGAGCGATCAGCCCCAAATTTGTACAGCATTGGGAAATTCTTATTTCTGCATTGGGAGTCTTTGAAGAAATACCTAATATAAGCTTCGTTGCAGAAGGATTTATGGTATGCCGCAGATTCAGTTGATAGTCTCCGGTTTGAGATACAGTCACTGAGCTGGAATCAATTCCATCTGATAATTGTACTGTAAGTTCTCCACTCACTTTTAAACTTACAATAACCTGAGCTGAAGCCGTCTCTCCCGGCAGCATCTGCTTCCATCTGGGAAATTCGTGTAAGGCCTGTTTAAAAGTCATTTCATCTGAAGTCTGACTTTTAAGAATAACCAATTGATTGGAATTTGAATCAAACGAAATTTTTCCGTTTGCTCCGTTATCATTGTATAACCAGCCATCGGGAATACCATAAATAAGCGCCCCGTTTTTTGATGTCTGATTACTGAAGTAACGGAAATCATCATTATACACCAGATTATTTTGCCCTAACGCATACAGGTAATCTTCTGTAGTAATATTTGTATTTTCCATGACTTTTTATTTTTTTGAAGGAAGCCTTCCTATTCTGAATACATTACTGAATGAATCAAAATACACATCCATATCCTCCTGAAAAGTGATAGAAAGGTATTTGCTTATGGTGAACCCTCTATTCTGCATATTAGAAGGAACAAAAAGAGATGATGCAATGGCCATATTAGAAGAAATACCACTTGCTGTAAAAAGCCAAAGTTCATCGCTGTAATCAAAATAATTAATAGTGTTTACAGAGGCTGTATCTGCGTTGCAGACCCCAAAAACACCGTTTATTTTCTGAGCAATACCCGGATACAAAACAGAAGTGGATGTATTTTCTATTCCTAGCAGATCCGGAGGACAATTTCCGGGAGTACCATAAAAACCAATATTGGAGACGGTATATCTTTGCCCGTACTGAGCGTCTGTGGAAACATTTTCTTTGTAAGTTGCCATACTCTGAGGCTGATTTCTACTTGCCAGCGCTCTCCAACAGTCTGAAAACGTACAGGGATTATTATTAATAAAAGGAGCAAATGCGAGACATATATATTTGAGGTCTACAGCCCCGGGATAAGCCCTTATGATGCCTACCATCTGATTGGTATTATTCAGATAACTGACTCCGTTTTTATCAAAATATATATTTAATGTAGTATCCATAATAAAATCCCGAAGGAAAAAGATCCTTCGGGAAGATGTATTTTTTAGAAAATATTTAATAGCTGTGTCAATGACTCTCCTGATGATACTGGATTTACTGGTGCTGTTCCAGGTACGCTTTCAATACCGTAAGTTCCTGCAATCATTTGCAAATCATATTCTATATTCTGAGCACTGAATATAAAATTACATCCAGGTGCTGTAGCATTACCCGTTACAGATCCCGACGTCATACTGGTTTGAGCGGCAAATAAAACGACTTTTTCGTTAGGCTCCATGCTTACAGAACCTTGTGGTGTACATATAAATGCGCAGAAAGGCAGATATTCACCGTTTACTTTTGCGGCTAATCCTATTGTGATGTTCGGAGTACCTGCTCCTCTTTCATTTTTCACTGTAATTATTCCTGCCGGAGCTGATCCGTTGGTGGAGAAAGAACCGTCCTGATGAAAAACGACAGCCGTTCCTAAAGGCACTTCATTGGATAATGCCTGCATTTGTATCGTAGTATTGGTTCCAATAGTTGACTTATTGAAAACATAAACCTTGTATTTTGGCTCGTAATCAATTTCTACCTGTCCGAACATATCACTATAGTTAACGGCAAACCAAGCTGGTACTCCTGTAGAAACCTGATTAGGTCCGGAAGCACCTTTGTACCCCATTAGCTTGTAGTTGTTTTGTTGTAGATACTGAAGAATCGCTTTTTGCTCACTTGATGTAAAATCAAAATTAATTGAAAATATTGTAGTAGCTGCTGTTTTGATAAGTGTCTTTTCCATGTTTTTAGTCTTTGGTATTCTTACTCTTTTTATAATTAGGCTTTTCAGAATCCGCCTTGTTCATATTTTATTTTGAAGCTTCAAATGAACAATTCAAAGTAACGGGAATAAAAAACCAGAAACTACAGTATAAAATACCAAATTCAAAATTCAGTACTTCTACTCAAAACCTAAAAAATACTTTAAAAATAAAGGGAACATCTTGTGAGACGTTCCCTAACCTAAATTTAAAACTGAAAAAAGTGCTGGCACTAATTATTGATTTCATTTAACCTTGCCGCTGAAGAACTTTTCACAATCGACCTGATCCAGATGTCATTATTGGGAACACTGGTTCCGTATAAAAAATCTGCTACGAAACTGTCTTCGGGAAGATGAAGTTCTACAGCAAGCCTTGTCTGGCTTTCCTGATCAACTGAAGTACTGCTGGACACATTTAACCCGTTATTAATAAGTTCCAGATTAATTTCATACTCTGATCTTTTCAGTAGCCCATCACTGTATAATCCAAAATTGGCTGAAATGTGTATATATTCAGCTAATTTTTCGAAGTCATATATTGGTTTTCTATATGCTGTAAAATCCTGTACATATTCTTTTAATGTTTTATAAAAACGATTGAGAAAATGATGTTTGTTATAATCTGAAGCAAAATATACGTCATTATCATGGCTGAAAACGGAAGATATAGCATTGGTTTCCTCCAACATCAATTTTCCGTATACTTTTGAAAGGTCATTATAGACTTTATCACGACATAGATAAGCTTGTGAGAAAGTATTCCTTTTTTCAATTTCATATCCAGAAAGCAAAGCGTCCCAGATTTTATTTCCCTGAGCATCTGTTTTGGCATTCCTTATATCTGAAACATAGTTTTGTAAATCACCGGTATTCACAAAATCTGTAGAGATATAGACAGATTGTGGTCCTTCCAGATATCCACCTCCTATATCTGCATGAGCTCCCGGGACAAAAACTTCTTTCCATACGGATAAATGACCTTCTGTTTTCTGATCATTCATTGTTTTTGAGTTTTCAAAAAAACCGGTAAGCGGGAAAAAAAATCTGCTTTCATTGATCGCACAGATGTGCAGTGCCTGTTCTACTTTGGAAGGAATAGCCAGGTTATACGTATTAAAAGGTTTCGATTCAACGGTATCGAAAACTCCAAGAAATTTTATCTTACAGTCCTGCAGAGGATAATGAAGTAGAAGTTGGTTACAGAATGTTCGTGCCAACATTCCTCCTCTTCCAAATCCGTAGATATAAAAATGATATTCTTTTGTTGTATCACGGAGGAGTTTATGAATAAAATCATCTGCTGTCTGAAGTTTATCATCCGAAGAATAACCATTTCCGTATGGTGGGTTGGCACATGTTGCCATCGCAAAATTATTATCTTCGTTCCCCGTTACGGTTCCAATTCCTTCGACGTATAATTTTTCATCTCCTCTAAATAAACTGTATAATTTATAGATATTGGTGAAAGTACCATAGTAGCTTTCGTTATTGTTCAACGGCTTATCCGGTGAAAGAATATTTACTCCATTATTTCCTGTTCCATCAAAAAAAATCCCGATGGAAATCACTCTACTACCATTCATGCTTTTATTTAATTTTTTATTGCAAATCCTGCTTGTGTTTTATTTTTTCTAAGATCCCTAAAAGAGACATTCCAAAATAACAGAAGAAACAAAAGCTAAACTAGAGTGAAAAGTACCAAATAAAAAATTCCGTATTTCTACGGAATCTTACTATATTTTTTCAAGGGAATATATATTGTTCACAATGGCATAAATGACAATTCCCACTGTATTTTTGGCCCCTATCTTTTCTAATATCCTTTGTCGGTGGCTCTCGACGGTTCTGGGGCTTATAAAAAGTTTCTCTCCGATTTCATTATTGGTAAACTCCTGGCAGATGAGTTTTACAACGTCTTTCTCGCGTTCAGACAATTCGTCTTCTGTTTCAAAGAGAGACTTTTTCTTGGCTGTGCTGTTCATGTACGTAAATAACATCTGATGATCTTCCGGAGTGAAGAAAACTCCATTTTTATCCACCATGGTAATGGCTTCAATGAATATTTTTTTATTGGAATTCTTAGGAAGAAATGCAGACACTCCCAACTTAACCATATATCCGAGAATAGAGGTTTTATAATGGGAAGAAAGGATAATAATTTTAAGTTCCGGATATTTTTCTTTGAGAATTTCTACCAGTTCAAAGCCATTCATGGGCTTCATCTGTACGTCCACGAGTGCAATATCGGGAAAATTTTCTTCTGAAAGCTTTTCCAGTTGTTCAATAAAATCGGGGCCATTATCCGAAGTAAGGCAAACCGAAATATTTTTTTCATTCGACAGCAGCATTTTCACCCCTTCCAGGATCAGCTGTTCATCATCAATCAGGGCTAATTTGATTTGGGAACTCATTATGTTTTGGTATTTTAATGATTAAACGACTTCCTTTATTTAAAAAAGTTTTTTCCCATTTGTGGGTAGCATTCATAGATTTTATACGGGATTCAATATTCTTGATTCCCATTCCCTTTTTCACCTGTTCATAATCGAATCCCTGTCCGTTATCCGAAATAATAACCGTCATATTCTGAGAATAGTCTTTCATATATATCCAAAGATCAGTTGCTGTTGAATGCTTGATTACATTGGTGGTAAATTCCTGAATAATTCTATATAACTGAACTTCTATAAAAAGATCTTTTTTTTCATATCCCGTCATCACCTGTAGTGAAATATTTATTTTATGAGAAAGATTGGCAATCAGTTCTTCTACATATAAAACCAATCCTACCGATTCAAGATTAACAGGATATAATGAGTGTGAAATACCTCTTGCAGCATCAATAAGGGATGACATCTGATCATAAATATTTTTTTTAATCAGTTCATCTCCCTGCGTGTCAAGATTATTAAGCCATAAGGAAAGAATATTAAGCCTGTTTCCAATATCATCGTGAATCATTACAGCAATTTTTTTTCTTTCTTCTTCCTGAGCTTTGATATTTTCCAGTACCAGTTTTTTTTGATGACGAACTTCCGCTTGGTGCTGCACATTTTTCTCCTTAATAATCCTGCTGATAAAAGACCGGTAAGCAAGTAAAATAAAAGATACGATAACTGCTATGGTAACAATTATAAGGATTAACAGGTTGATATTTAAAGTTACTTCTTTAATTTGATGAAGATATATAGTAATGAACAGTACAAAATACTCGAAAGAACATTATTGGCACTGAGAATGGTGTAAAAATCATTTTCGGACAGGTTTGCAATCTGATGCTGAATAATAAAGACAAATACAGAAACCGAGTAGTAGAAAAAAATACTTGCATCTACCCATAGAAATCGGTTCTGTACAGAAGCATCTTTAATTTCTTTAATCAGGGTAAATCCTGATAAGCAGATGATCATAATATTGGAAACCACCTTCGCAATGTCAGCATTTCCGGGGTAATTGAATCCATATTTTGAAATCATAAAACCTGCTGCCAGGAATCCTGTAAAGCCAAGAAAATATCCGGGCCAATCCATCTTTCTGATAAACAAGCCGGTCAGTAAAAAAAACTCTCCTGCGATATATAAAGGATACAGAAATGATGTATCATTAAATTTGAAAATATAAGGCAAAATAAGATTAAGGAGCTCAATAAAAAAAAGAAAAGCAATACAATAAAAATACTGCCTTTCCTTATTATTTAGCATATTATATTTAGCTGCTCCTAATACAACAACGGATAAAAGCAGAGCATAGTTCAGGAATAAAATTGCCTTAAAAATATCAGCCATTCTTTTTATATATTATAAGCCGTCCATTGGTATGCGGCAAACAGGCGGGCATGGTTTTGCCCAATCATAGGTATTGGCCTCGGTAAGCGCAGTACTTCCCGTATTCTGTAGATTTTCAAGGAAGGAAATAAAAATAAGGGTCACCAACATTCTTCCATATACATCATTATACTTTAAGCCGAATGAACATACGATCCTTTTAAGTCCTCCATTTTCAAGGCATAAATCAGCGGTAGGAACATAGAATCTTGTAAATATTCTGGCGCCTTTATAATCGGTACATTCCTGATAAAACCATTCCATCCCTTCATTTCTCCATTTTTCAATAGCTTCCACCGCTTTATCTTGTTCAAGAACCGGTTTGTTTGAAATCGGAAAAGACATGTCTGCATTCTTATCAATACTTTGAAGATCTTTAGAAAGAAGGGCATTTTTAACAACGGTATACTGCTGTATTTCCTGAAGTCTGAGATCGTACTGAAGCGGAGAAAGTAAAGAGCATGGGTATTCATCCATATCTTTTCTAAGTCCTTTCTCATCCATAGGATATAAAATAAGGATCACCTGAGCATCATAAACACCAACTGCAGCACAAAACTCTTCATACTTACTATTTTTTCTCATCCAATCGAGATGACCACTGTTAATTTCAAAAACGTAGTTGGTAGGAAGTAACTTTTTCAGTTCAGGAAAGTGGGTAAGATGTAAACTCCACTGATCCATAGCTGCTTGGCATTCATCTTTTCGCAGCATGAAATCTTCACTGTTTAATGTTATCATAGTCATGATTTTTTTAGTTCTATAAAAATATACAAACTACACATCTTATGCAAGTAAGAATTTTAATTAATAATTTCTTACTGTAATATGATAACAACTTTGTTGCTTTTCTTTGATGTAATAAATTCTACCAGCATCCACATAATGCTTTAAAACTTTCTCCATCGCTATTTCCATTCGGGGATTGTATTTGTGAACATTGTTGAATCTCACATAGGAGATATCGAAAGAATTCCCATAATTGTGAGAACTTATTCCTAATGATGCGTTGGAATTGACTCTTCTCAATCTGCATTGATCTTCCAGCGTTCTGGTTATTGAAGAAACAGTAAATGTTCCTCCTTTTGTATCTTTGCTAAATTTGGAGCCTATCTTTTCAAGTGTCGTTTTTGCTTTGGAAACCATATACGCCCTACTATAATCAAGCCTTTGGATATGATATCCTTTTCCACTTTTTTTTATTTTATGAAATTTTCCGTTGTTGATATATTTCTGTACTGTTTTGGAATCTTTCAGCAACTGTACTCCAAAACTCTTTGAGGCGTCAAGATGCGGTTTATAAAGAGCTGTCGGCTCCACCTTCAATACAGAGGTAAGATCATAGCAGGGAAAAGCTTTCTTAGCTGCCTGCGAATAATGTAAATTATAAATAAAAGGTACGAAGACCGCACAAAGAAACTTTTTCATTAACCACCCTTTTAAATTACTAACGAAAGATAAAACGTTTATGTCATGTCTTTCAACTTCGATAATAAAAACACTTTACTAAAATCCCAAACAAACATTAAACCAAATTATAGATTTAACAATTTTTGTTCTCTTGTTTTTGAAATATTTTTCAGATTTAACTTTTTAATTTAAGATATAAATTCTACATTTGAGATACATTTTAAAAATAAACAACATGATAAAAAAACTTTTTGCCGAATTTTTTGGCACATTTTGGCTTGTTTTCGGAGGTTGCGGAAGTGCTGTTTTCGCTGCTGGTGTTCCTGACATTGGTATTGGGCTTTTAGGAGTTGCCCTGGCCTTTGGTCTTACTGTTCTTACAATGGCGTACGCAGTAGGTCATATTTCCGGAGGACATTTTAATCCGGCTGTTTCTTTCGGGCTTCTGGCAGGCGGCAGATTCCCGGCAAAGGATCTTATTCCTTACATTGTAGCTCAGTGTTTGGGAGCAATCGTTGCAGCAGGATGTTTATACACGATCCTTAACGGTGCGGGAGCTGTGGATTTTTCAAAACCGGGAGCTTTTGCAACTAACTTTTACGGAGAAGCTGTATACAACGGAAAAGCCTTCAGTATGGGAGCTGCATTTCTTGCAGAGTTCTTGTTGACTGCTTTTTTCCTTATTGTGATTATGGGGGCTACAGACAAATGGGCTAACGGTAAGTTTGCCGGGATTGCTATTGGTCTTGCTCTTACTTTGATTCACTTAATCTCTATTCCTATTACGAATACCTCGGTAAACCCGGCGAGATCTCTTTCTCAGGCTGTTTTCACCGGTGGATCTGCGATGTCACAACTTTGGTTGTTCTGGGTAGCTCCTATCTTAGGTGGAGTTGTAGGTGGATTAATCTACAAGTTTTTACTTCAGAGAGATACTGCAGAAATAACAGATTAGTTTTAAAATAACAATACATTATAAAATCCTGTCACACGACAGGATTTTTATTTTGTCTTTTTAATATCAAAAGGATTTTTAAAAATCAGTTCTTCTTGTTTTCCTCTGATCTCCATTTTGCGCTGAAGGAGATTCAAAGCCATCTTTCTGATAAAAAGATCTTTATCATTCAGTTTCCAGTAGGAATCCCCATGAAGCTTTTTAGGGGGGCGAATCACATAAAATTCAGTTTCCCAGGTGTCTGCGTTGTGATAAAATTCTATAATTCCACAATGTTCAGGAATAAGACTTACCTCAACCATTCCCATAGGGAGCAGAAAGCTGAATGTGTTGCACACATAATCCCCACAGGAAATTTTATTATGCTTCAGAAATTTTTCCCCTGTATCTTTATTGATATACGATTTTTTAAAATCATTTTTAAAATCACTTTTTGAAAGTTTGATTTCAATCTCGTGACTTACTCCTTCTGCGTCAATAATAAGGATATCGGCTTCCCAATCCGCCTGAAAATAATTAGTCAGAACGAGTTCTTTCTCAAAGTCGCAATGGGTGTGTATATATGCGTGAACAAGTTCTTCGATTTTGATCATGATATGAAGATATTAGAGTTAAGATACTAGACAAAGAGATAAAAGAATTGAGATGAGAAGAACCCAACCCGCAACCGGCAGTTCTCCATTTTAAATACTGAACTTTACATTTAAGATCACTCTCAAAATCCGATCCCAAATCTTTAAACCTACAAGTCTCTAGCTCACCAGAAGACTACAACCACGAATATCAGAATGGTCTATTCTTCCCAGGACCTGAAACTTATCGCCTGTTATTTTACCTAAATCCTGAGTAGCAATAAAAGAGCAAGAGTGGGTATTGGCAAGGTCTATAATATTAATAGCACCTGTTCTTCCTTCTTTTTCGTATGAGAAAGGATCTTCGGCATTTCTGACCATGATTCTCATCCAATTTGGGCACTCGTATTCATTGTTACCTAAAGAATACGCCTGTGACAATAATTCGGTCATCGAATATTCAGAATAAATTTTATCTGTCTTAAGACCCTCCTTTAGAATTTTCAAAAGTTCATCTTTTGTCATTTCTTCTTTACGTCCTTTCATTCCACCGGTCTCTATGACCATTAAATTTTCAAGAAAATTCAGAGATTCTTCACCTCCCTTAGAATGACAGAAATCTAAAAAATCTAAGAGTGCAAAAGAAACTCCGAAAAGTATGACCTTTTGATCTTTCAATTGATTCAACAAATGAAAAAGATCGGCGTGGTTATAAAGGAAATATCCGTTTTCTGGTTTTTCTGATTTCTTCATCAAATAATCTACCATGTAAATCAACGATGAATTCTGTTTTTCAAGATAACTCGGAAGCAATCCGAGAAAAATAAAATCCTCAGGTTTCCCGATAAATTGTTCGAAACTTTTATAAATACTTTCTTCATACAAGGCCGGATCGGCAATGTGATGTTTTGAAAGATTCATTTGTGTGGTTCCTGAACTCTGAAAAAACAAATCAGCAGTTACGTTCTTATCCATAATCTGATGATTTTTAAACATTTCTATGGGAAGAAAGGGAATTTTCACCAAAGCATCTACCTCATCTGGATTAATTTTTAAGAAGTCAACGAACTTTCTGTATATTTCAACATTTTCATACTGATAACGAAATGTTTTCAATGATACATTCAGGAAATCCTGCTCCGTCTTTATGTTGAATATATTTTTCGGTTCCATAATTTTTTTAACCTTTCTTATCACTTCACTACAAAGCAATTAACAGAAAAAATATTTTTATTTAATAATTTTTTAACACCAAAAGTATACTTTGGTAACATTCTTGCAAGTACTTAATCGGAATATGGATTAAAAACAAGAATAAGCTTCAGTTTATTCGAAAATTACCTCTTTTAGGGGTAATTTTTTTATTTTTCAAAAGCTTTCAACTCAAAATCTTTTTCAAATACGCCATAGGTAAAATAAGAAATCCAGTCACCCAGGTTAATATATTTTGAATTTTGCTCCAGATCGAGTACCATGGGAAGGTGTCTGTGACCATAGATGAAGTAATCAATTTTTTCTGTCTTCAGTTTTTCTTTGGAATAGATGATCAGAAATTCCTTGTCCTCCCCTAAAAATGCTTTATCTTCTTCTCCTGAAATCATCTTGTTTTTCTGGGAAAGGTATAACGCAATTTTCATTGCAATATCAGGATGTAACCACTTAAAAAACCACTGTGCCACCGGATTGGTGAATAGTTTTTTCATTCTCTTATATCCTTTATCACCAGGGCCGAGACCATCACCATGAGCCAGCAAAAACTGCTTTTCACCCATTTCAAAATACTGTTTCTGGTAAAAAACGGTACAGCCAATCTCTTCTTCCAGATAATCTTTCATCCACAAATCGTGGTTTCCTACAAAGAAATAAATATGAATGCCTCTGTCTTTCAGTTCTGCAATTTTACCAAGAACCCGAACATATCCTTTGGGAATAACATGTTTCCATTCATGCCAGAAATCAAAAAGATCACCCATCAAAAACAGAACCTGCGCATCTTCTTTAATCTCATCCATCCAACGTATAAACTTTTCTTCACGCACCCTGCTCTCTTTAGGAGTAGGAGCACCAAAATGCTGATCAGAAGCAAAGTATACTTTTTTTCCGGGTTCTAAATTAATTATCGTCTTTAACACCGTTTGAGTTTTGTTGAATAAATTATTGATTATCTTCTGCAAACCATTCTCCATAAGAATTTTCTGTCTCATGAAGTTTAAGATAGGCTAAAGAAATACCTTCAGGAAGTTTTGATTTTACTTTTGAAGCAATAGCATACAACATGTTTTCACAAGTCGGCTGGAAGCTGCAATAGATTACTTTATGTCCTTTCTGTTCAAGATCATCTCCCAATTCTTTGTGTGGAGATAAAGCATTAACAAGAACTGCATGATCCCATACATCTACAATTTCAGATTTCACAATACTTTTGATATCTCCAAAATCTACTACCATCCCATTTTTAGGGCTATCTATATCATTAATCGGTTTTCCTTTCACTGTTACGAACAGCTTATAGGAATGTCCATGCATATTTTTACACTTCCCGTCGTAATTGTATAGTACGTGAGCCGTTTCGAATGTAAAAATTTTTGTAATACGTATCATAATACAAAGATATGACAAAACAGTTGAACATAGAAAAAGACTGTATCTATTACAGACATTAAAGCGCTCTTTTTAATCAATTCTTAAGGTCAGATTGTTATCCTGAGATCCATCGACATTGATTGCATTATAAGGAACGGAAAGCCAACCATTTTTATTCATGACAAATTTAAACTGGTAGGTTTTTCCCTTTTCAAACTGTGATTTGGGTACTGTCAATTCAAATGTATTATTTTTTTTCAGATTCATTTGGTATTCCCTCTTATCAGTATTCCAGTCATTGAATGAACCTACGGCTGAAATAGTATTGATTAATTCTACACTTTGTTTTTCAGGAAACTGGTAAGAAAAAATAACATTATCCTTATCTGTACGATATCCATAGATTTCTTTTTTAAGATCAGGATGAATAATGGCTTCTGATGCAGTGGCCTCTTCTGCCAATGAATAAGGATCTGTCAAACGTTGATCCAATAAGCCTGCGATATGATCCATAATATAATAATGAACCGGGAAATTTTTATACCCGGTCGACATAAAGATGATAGCCGTTTTACTATCCGGATACATTCTGTAAGCACTTACATTCCCTCCGGAAAATCCATATGACAATATATTATTTACGCCTCTAATGTCCCAACCATGAGTGAATTTAATATCCTTATTTTTATATTCAAACGGTTTCCACATCAACTCCTGCGTGGCTGGTTTTAGAAAATCATTCTTACTAAGATGGATACTCCACTGTAAAAATGCGGGCAATGTAATGGCCAATCCATTTGCTGAATGTGCTCTTCGCCCTTCTACAAATGTAGATTTATCATATTGACGCTTATCCTTATTGTAGACATATTTTACAATCCTGTTAGGAATTTTCTCAATTGAATTAGATGAAAACACTACCTGATTTCCGGAATCCGGAAATTGATTTTTCATGATATAGTTTTCAAATTTCTCTCCTGTTACTTTTTCAATAATCATAGTAATCAGCATGTAATTTGTCTGATTGTATCTATAATCAGTACCTGTTTCAAATTCCATATTCTCTTTTGATAGCCGGTCAATCACTTCTGCATTGGTGGCATCCATTGAAATATCAGTGAAGTGAATCCAATCCGGAAGCCCTGAAGAATGGGAAACCAGATTTTTCACCTGAATATTTTGCCACTTCGCCGGTACATGATCTATATATTTTGAAATTTTATCGTCCAATGATATTTTCCCTTGCTCAATAAGCTGAAAAAGCCCAATATTCGACATGAGCTTTGTCGTAGAATATATTCTGAACATTGATTTGGAATCAACCTTTTTGTTATTTTCCAGATCTTCTCTTCTATAATATTGCTCAAAGATTACTTTATTGTTCTTTACAATCCCAACGGCCATTCCAGGAATCTCATTGATTTGAATAACTTTTTTCACGTAGTTATCAATAGCTTTTGTTTGTTCTTCCGTCTGGGCATATCCTAAGAATGGAAAACTTAGAAATAGTATGGTTAAAATAGTTTGTTTCATGATTATTGTAGTAATATTTTTTATAAAGACACTTGTTGCTTTTATTGTATTACATTGAACTGATTATGATAATTGATTTGTTTCAAAACCCAGCTGGGTCAAATAGCCAATTCCATTTTGTATTGCTATGGCATTGTTTCCTGTCCATCCATTTTGTTGACCTATTTCAATGAATTGCCTAATATATTTCGGTTCATTAAGGTTAATATTTTCCGTTACGTTTGTAATGGTATTCATTAGTTCAACTCCGGATTTTAAAGGCTGTCCCACAATATAATGGTCACGGGTCATAAAGTTAATAACAAGTGGGGTTCGTTTTTGGCCGCTTAAGAATATTTTCACGGTTAGCGTATTGGTTTCTGTTCCGGAATGATACTGATCTTTAACCAAGTACAAATACTGTGTGTCATTGATACTTATTTTTCTTAACCTGGTTTTCATTCTTTATCATTTAAATCAATTTCTCCAGCCAGTTTTTTTCCAGTCTTTTAATCTTCTTCGTTTCCGGATCAAATAAAATCCAAAGCGTGCCGGAGTCTACGACAAGTTCACCATTACAGTAAAATTCAACTTTCCTGGGTTGCTTTGCTCCTTCAGGAGCCTGGGGATATGTTTTGACAGTGATGATGTCATTCAGATAGACTTGTTTTTTGTATTGAATATGGTGATCTAAAAGCATCCACACCTCATTCACATATTCGGTTTTATGCTTTAAAAGATCCCAATGTTCAGCTGCCACTTCTTCTACCCAATGTACATATTGCACATTATTCACATGATTGTTTTGGTCAATATGTCCTTCTGCTACTTTGATCTGTTTCTCGTATATTAAATCCATCTCTCCGAAAAGTTTACTCAAATGTATAACTTAATCACAAAAAAGGCTTCATATTATTCCCGGAAAGAATCTATTTTTAAAGAAAAAAGGAACCAGACTGAAATCTGATTCCTTTTAGAATATTTATAATATTGTAATTACTTCTTAGCTTTTGTAGCAGGAGCAGAAGTTGTTGCTCCTAATTTAGCCTTCACAGAAGCAGTTATATCTTCTGTCCCATCGGTGTAAATAAGGTTGTTGCTATCCGGTGATGAAACGTCAAATACAAAGTTTAAACTTTTTTCTTTAGCAACGGCAGAAATGGCAGCTTTTACCTTTTGTTGTAACGGAACAAACAATTCATTTTGTTTGGTAGAAATTTCCTTACTTGCCTGAGCTCTTGCCTCTTCTATTTTTTTACCTAAACCTTGCAGATCTGTTTGCGCAGCTATCAATTCTTTAGTAACCGCTTCTCTGTTGGCCTCACTCAATGTTTTCTCTTTATCTTGTGCTGCTTTTAGTTTAGTCTGATATTCGCTTATTAATTTTTCAATCTCAGTCTGCTTTGTTTTCGTCAGATTATCAACGGTTGTAGTGATCGTTTTTACTTCAGATAAGCTTCCAAGAATTTCATCTGTATTCACACTCCCGATCTTTTGTTGAGCGTTTGCAGCATTAGCTGTTAATGTTAAACCAACTGCAATAAAAAGGCCCTTAATTAATTTCATTCTGTATATATTTTTTTCAAAAAATTTTCGTCCCCAAATATAATATAAATTTTCTTTCATTATTTATCGGGATGTTAAGGCTTAAAATAAAACCAAAACAATAGTATACATAAGCTGAAATTATCTACAACATAGACCAGCACCTCAATATTCTATCTTTATTAAATAATTATATTTCACTCAGTCTTTTTTGAAGTTCCACAGCACTGGGAAATGCTGTTCCTGTATAACGGTCAAGATCAGCTGAAATATTTTTCCAACCACTAAGGATCATGCTCATATCATCAACCCAATTGACAACATCATTATGCCATATCCCGAAATCCGGGAGTGAAGTTTGTAAACTGACAAATTCCTTAAGACCTTCATTATGCATTCGTAGACTTTCATGGCAGGCTTCTTTTAATGTCATCTCACATTCATTCTGAATTACTTTCACCAGATTATAATAAATACAACCGGTAGCTTCATCCTTCCTTAGTGATTGTATTTCATTAAAATGAGTAATCATACGGCATATCAATGTCTGAAGCCGCTGAATAACCGGATGATCATAAACCTCCGGAGGCAGTATAACACCTGTTTCTAATTCTGTTAACTGCATAAAAGGATATAGACAGACGGATTTTTCCCTTAGATTAATACATTCAGTGATGGTTGGAAAACGCTCTTGCTTTTTATAGTGTAATTCTGATTTTAATCCTGAAAAATAGGTATCAACCATCCGGCTAAGACGTAAAATAGATTCCTGTGGGATAAATTGCAGTAATTCCTGCCTCAACGAAGCTAACATTTTTCCCAATGGTATTGCTGATTCTATCGCTCCTATTTCTCCATTTAATATTGCAACGGATTGAATTCGTACATACTCAAGATCAGCAGGCTCGCTCTGTTCATAAAGATCATCATTATAAAACGCCCAAAGCATTAATTTACAGATAGGACTGAATCGCTCTGCACTTGCTCTGGGAAAAAAATACGCTGCAATATGGGCTGTTTTCGTCTTTTTATATTTTGTACGTAATTCCGGATTACTGTCATAAATATTCAAATATTCTTTGTCAATCCACTGATGATCTGTTATCTCTTGTAATTTATCAGCATTGGGATTTTTTAAGGTGGGAAACGGATATTTAAAATTTTGGTGGAGGAATTGAACCGTGTCGAATTTTTCATTATTCATAGTGATATACTTTAATAGGTATTGCTTTTTGTTTTTACAGATACTATTTAAATTAGATTAAATAATAGATCTTACTCAATATCAAAAAGATACAACCATCAATAACGCAACGTAATTTACCAATTAATTTGCTTTAGTTGATAAAAAAATCTCCTTGCAATCTGGAAAAATATAATCCTTTGAACAGAAGCCATTTAACATAATAATTTTTGAATAACTCAAATTAACGCTTTCCAATATAGGATTATATATGCTCCTCCAAAAGCTCTTAAAATATCACTACTCGTGAGATTTATTTTTCAGGTAAAATTTACTGAGCAACCTGTCACAGAAAAACCTTCTCAGGATGAGAAGGTTTACATCAAAAAATATGGAAAATGATTAATGAAACTGTGCAGTTTCCGTAGAGTCTTTCATCGCTACCGTAGCTGAAGAACCATTGGTAACAATATTCTGTATTTCGTCAAAATATCCTGTTCCTACAAAAGACTGATGCTTAACAGCTCTGAATCCTTTTTGCTGTAATGCAAATTCCCGTTCCTGTAATTCTGAATATCCTGCCATTCCTTTTTCTTTATAGGCAAGAGCCAGTTCAAACATCGCCGTATTCAACGCATGGAATCCTGCTAGTGTGATAAACTGGAATTTATATCCCATTTTTGCCAATTCCTCACGGAAAGTAGACATCTCCTCTACGCTCAGTCTTGCAGCCCAGTTGAATGAAGGAGAACAATTGTATGCCAACATCTTCCCGGGGAATTTTGCGTGAATTCCTTCTGCAAATTTTCTTGCCTGTTCCAAATCAGGATTTGAAGTTTCCATCCAGATAAGGTCTGCATAAGGTGCATATGACAAGCCTCTGTCAATTCCCTGTTCTACCCCATTTTTTACTACATAAAATCCCTCAGAAGTTCTTTCTCCTGTTACAAATTTCTTATCTCTGTTATCAATATCTGAAGTGAGTAAGTCTGCTGCATCAGCGTCAGTTCTTGCAATAATCAGACTTGGCACCCCTAATACATCTGCAGCCAGACGCGCTGCAATCAATTTATTAATGGCTTCCTGTGTAGGGACTAATACTTTTCCACCCAGATGTCCACATTTCTTTGCAGAGGAAAGCTGGTCTTCGAAATGTACTCCGGCAGCTCCGGCTTCAATCATTTGTTTCATCAATTCGAAAGCGTTCAGGTTTCCTCCAAAACCAGCCTCCGCATCAGCAATAATGGGTACAAGATATTCTTTCTCTCCCGTTCCGCTTACTGACTGTATCTGATCTGCTCTCAATAAAGCATTATTAATCTTTTTCACAACAGAAGGTACCGAGTTCGCGGGATATAAAGACTGGTCGGGATACATCTCTCCAGAAAGATTAGCATCCGCTGCTACCTGCCATCCTGAAAGATATATTGCTTCTAATCCTGCATCTACTTCCTGTACTGCCTGATTACCTGTTAACGCCCCTAGTCCTGCTACATAATCCTGAGTATTTAATTTATTCCAGAATTTTTCGGACATTTCCTTTGCTATGGTATAGTCTATTTTATACGAACCCCGAAGTTTTAAAACTTCTTCTGCAGTATAAGGCCTTTTTACCCCGTTCCAGCGAGGATTTGTCAGCCAATCTTTCTCTATAGCCTGTGCTTGTTCTTGTTTTGTTTTCATAATATTTGGATTTTGTTATTTTTTGGTGAATATTGTTCTTGTAATTGTATATTATCAGCATAATTGTCACTTTACAATTATCAACTTTCCTTTTTCAACTAAATAAAAGGATATGCTTTAAGTGTTAAAAATTCTTCAAAATTTTCTGAGAACACCAATTCATTGAAAAGTTCTTTAGCCAGATTGAATTTTCCGTTTTTAAAACGTGTCTCTCCCACATACTGCTCAATTTTTTCCATTTCTTCAGATTCCCATTGCAACACCATAGTGCGGGTCAGTGTTCTGTCATCACTCAATACCGCTTCATTTTTCAGCCATTGCCATACCTGTGTTCTTGAAATTTCTGCTGTGGCAGCATCTTCCATAAGATTATAAATAGCGGCAGCACCGGTTCCCATCAGCCAGCTTTCAAGATATAGAATTCCTACATTGATGTTTTTACGAACTCCTTTTTCTGTAATATCTCCTTTGGGAATCTCCAACAGATCAGATTCTTTAATATGGTATTCAACTTTTCTGTCAATTTGATTTTTGGAAGGCATATGATGATCAAAAATATCTTTTGCTACTGAAACCAAAGCAGGATGGGCTACCCACGTTCCGTCATGTCCGTTTTTCACCTCTCTTTCTTTATCATTTCGAACTTTTTCAAAAGCAATTCTATTGGCCTCGTCATCATCCTTTACCGGAATTTGAGCTGCCATACCTCCGATAGCATGAACATTTCTTTTATGGCATCCTTCAATGACCCGTTTGGAGTAAGCACTCATGAAAGGTGAAGTCATGGTTACCTGGTCTCTGTCCGGAACAATAAATTCAGACAGGTTTCTGAATTTTTTAATGTATGAGAAAATATAATCCCATCGTCCACAATTCAGCCCTGAACTATGTTCTCTTAATTCATATAAAATTTCATCAATCTGAAATGAAGCGGTTATGGTTTCTATTAAAACTGTTGCTTTGATAGTTCCTTCCGGAATTCCCAGATAATTTTGGGCAAAAACAAAGATATCATTCCACCAACGGGCTTCTTTGTAATGCTCCAGTTTTGGAAGGTAAAAATAGGGACCACTTCCTCTCTCCAAAAGTTTTTTTACATTTCTAAAAAAATAAATTCCAAAATCCACCAGCGAGCCTGAGGCTCTTTCTCCATTGATTTCAATATGTTTTTCAGGAAGATGCAATCCTCTTGGACGAACCAGTAACACTGCTGTTTTTTCATTAAGCTTATAAGCCTTTCCATTTTCATTCACAAAATCAATTGATCTGTTGATCGCGTCAGAAAGATTGATTTGTCCCTGAATACAGTTTTCCCATGTAGGCGAACTGCTGTCTTCCAGATCGGCCATGAATGTATAAGCTCCGGAATTCAGTGCATTAATAATCATTTTTCTATCAACAGGCCCGGTAATTTCAACTCTTCTGTCTAATAAGTCTTCAGGCAGCGGCGCACATATCCAATTTCCATTCCTGATATCTTCCGTCTCTTGTAAAAATTTCGGAAGAACTCCTTTATCAAATTCCTGCTGAGTTTTTTTTCTTTCTTCTAAAAGGTCCAGCCTTTTCTGATTAAATCTCTGATGAAGTTCAATCAGAAAATCTTTTAAATCCGGAGTCAAAATTCCGTCAAACTGCGTCTGTGACTTTATTACTAGCTGAGTCTTGGTTTCCATAACATATTGATTTTGAGATTCTGTGTTACAAACATAAACAAAAATTTTCACAAATAGCGAACGTTCGCTAAATTTATTTAAAAATTATTATGCGAATAATCGCATCTAAATATTTATATTTGACTCATGAATTCAGACAGCGACTTTATCAAAACGGTTTTCGGGCTAAAACTGAAACAGCAGCGGCAAAAGAAAAACTGGTCCCTGCAAGACCTTTCTGTAAAAACCGGATTATCAAAATCTTACCTTAATGAGATTGAAAACGGAAAAAAATATCCGAAACATGACAAGATCATTCAGCTTTCGGAAGCACTGAACTGCACTTTTGACGATCTGGTATCTACAAAACTCGATAAAAGTTTGTCTCCATTTAATGAGATTTTACAATCTGATTTCTTTAAAGAAGTTCCTCTGGAATTATTCGGGATTAATAAAAATAACCTTATCAGTATTATCAGCGATGCTCCTAAAAAGGTGACCGCCTTTATTAATGCTCTGATTGAGATTTCTCAGAATTATAATCTTGGAAAAGAAAGGTTTTATTTTGCCGTGTTAAGATCATTTCAGGAGTTATATGACAATTATTTCCCGGAAATCGAGGAAAAAGTAAGTCTGTTTGCAGAAGAGAATCAATTGGAAATCAATAAAGATCTAAAATCTGATATTCTGGAAAAAATTCTTTTGGAGAAATTCAATTATACGATTCAATCGGAAGATTTCGAAACATATGGAACTTTAGATAACCTTCGTTCTTTGTTTATTCCAGAACAAAAGTTACTGCTTCTGAATAAAAAGCTTGAAAAAGATCAGAAAACCTTCATTTTAGCAAAAGAGATCGGCTTCAATGTTCTTGAACTAAAAACACGACCTAATACGTATTCGTGGCTTGATTTCGGAAGTTTTGAAGAGATTCTCAATAATTTTTATGCTTCTTATTTTGCAGGTGCTTTATTAATTTCCAAAGATATTGCCATCGAAGAAACGTACGAGTTTTTTCGACAAAATCAATGGGAACCCAACAATTTTGGAAAGTTGATCAACAATTTCACCCGTTCTCCTGAAACTTTTTATTACCGGCTTACAAATATCCTTTCGGCTGAAATGGGAATTAAAGATTTATTCTATTTATGCCTTGTGAAAAAGAAAGGATCGGATAAAATCCAAATTTTAAAAGAGTTACACCTTAATCACCAACAGGCACCACACGCTAACGCTACCAATGAGCATTACTGCCGAAGATGGATTGCGGTAAAAAATCTTGATGATTTAAAAGAGAATGAAACCCTTACAGATGCCCAGATTTCTCATTATAAAGATCAGGGGGTAAGTTATCTGGTCATTTCCACATCCCAAAAAAACCCTTTCTCTGACGGAAGCAACAGGAGCTATTGTCTGGGTATTCTTTTAAATTCACAAACAATTAAGAAAATTAACTTTGTCAAATCCCCTTCTTTACAAACCATTAATGTAGGAGTAACCTGTGAATCCTGTAGTATCGCGGACTGTGAAGTAAGGCAAGCGCCACCTGTACGACTGGAAAAAGAACACTTCAATCTCAGCATGAAAAATTCTATTGAGAAAATAAAGAAGGAATTTGAGAAATAAACTTTCAGAATGGGAACGTCATAAGTTTTGAGTATTGCAGAGTATGAATGTGACAGGGTTTGAGAGATTTTGAATCAGCAATTAAAATCTATTTCATATCTTTATTAAAAACACACAATGATACTTGACTTATTTTTTCCTAACCGTTGCATTCATTGCAACCGGATTATTGATCCGGAAGTACTGGTTTGTGCTTTATGCTTTAACCGGATTCATTTTACACACTACGACTATTTCGAAAATAATCCGATCAGTGAAAAATGTAAATTACTCTTTCCTGTTAGTCACACCTATGCTTTAATACAATTTGAAAAAGAAAATCTGAGCCGTAAAATCATTCATGAACTCAAATACAAAGGCAGAGAAAAGGTCGGAAAGGTTCTTGCAGAATGGACTATAGAAAGGCTGGATTTCAAAAATCAGAAACCAGATGTTTTCGTAAGTGTTCCTCTTCACCCCAAAAAATTAAGAGAAAGAGGATATAATCAACTCCATCTATTTACAGAAAAATTATCGGAGTTTTATAGAATCCCATTTAACCACGAGCTCGTTAAAAGAAATCATTATTCAAAAGCACAAGCCCTGAAAGATAAAAGACATAGACTGGCAGCTATTAACCCATTTTCTTTAACCCAAACCATTACAGGGAAACATATCTTGCTGATTGATGATGTTTTCACCACCGGAAACACCGTTTCTTCTATTGCCTGGGAAATTTTGAATGCGGGTGATAATAAAGTAAGCGTACTTGTCATGGCAATGGATGTTTAAACATTGAAAAATGGAAAATTGAAAATTCAAATTACCTCTCCCTTTGCTTTCAAACAGCTTTCTTCTTTCAGTTCTTTTTCTTAATTTTCAGGAAAACTACATCTCAATGTTAAATTTGATTTTATTGCATGGAGCACTCGGTCACAGTGACCTATTCAATCCTTATGTGAAAGCCTTATCTCAGTATTTTACGATTCATACTCCTTTATTTTCAGGTCATGGAACTACTGATCTTCCTGCTGACGGAATCAGTATAGAAAAATATACTCAGGAAGTATCGGATTATTGTAAAGAAAACAGCTTAACGGATGTTCATATTTTAGGACATAGCATGGGAGGATATGCAGCTCTTTGTTATGCAATGAAAAATCCTGAAAACGTACATTCTATCGTTACCCTGGGAACGAAATTTGAATGGACTGAGGAGCAAGCCTTAAAGGAAAGTAAAATGCTTAATCCGGATGTAATTCTTGAAAAAGTTCCGCAATATGCAAAGCTTTTAGAAGCCCAACATGGTTCAAAATGGAAACAACTGCTTCCTGCGATCGCAGATTTAATGGTTAATTTAGGTAAAAATCCACCATTGGAAAACAACCTTGCTACCATTGCTACTCCTGTCCAGATTATGGTGGGTGATCAAGATAATATGGTAACCATTGAAGAGAGCCAAAAGGTGTACCGAAGTCTTCCTAATGCAAAACTGGCCGTACTTCCGGATACAAAACATCCTATAGATAAAGTACGACCTGATTTATTAGTAAGCTTAATAAAAGATTTCTGGAATCTTTCTTAGATTATCGCTGAAGCTTTTCTCCGTAGCTTAAATCACCTGCATCTCCCAGACCCGGTGTAATATACCCTTTCGAGGTCAAATGTTCGTCAATAGCCCCTACCCAGATGTGAGCATCAGGATATGCATTTTGAATCGTTTCAACACCTTGTCTTGAAGCAATGGCTGCTACGATATGAAGTTGAGTAGGATTTCCGTTGGTCAGCAAGTCTTTGATCGCTTCAATTAAAGATGCTCCGGTTGCCAACATAGGGTCTGCCACAATCAATGGTCTGCCTTCAATGTTTGGACAAGTCAGGTAATCCTGTTTTATCGAAAAATAATCATTGGCATCATGCTTTCTATAGGCAGCAACGAAACCACAATCTGCTCTGTCCAGATAATTAAGGATTCCCTCAAACAATGGAACTCCGGCTCTTAAAATAGTGGTAATAACCGGCTGCACCGCAATTTCTCTGCTTTTTATAGTATCTAAAGGGGTTTGAATTTCAACCTCTCTTTGTTCCAATCCTTTGCTTATTTCAAAAGCTGCGATTTCTCCGATTCTTTCCATATTTCTCCTGAATCTCATTCGGTCATGTTGAACTTCAACGTTTCGAAGTTCATTAATCCATTCATTTACAAGAGAAAAATTTTCTGATAATATAGTAAGCATGAAGATCTTAAATTTTAATTACAGTTAGTCGACATTAATTACTGCAAAATTACAACTAAAAAACGAATTTGCAGGTTAACATCAATACGTATAGGTGTATATATAAAAAATCTGGCAAGGGAATCACCTCGCCAGATTTTATTAAAAAGGTCTATTATTTTTGTCTGAAATACACTTCGATAGGAACTCCGGTAAATCCGAATTGTTTTCTCAACTGATTTTCAGTAAATCTCTTATATGGTTCTTTCACATATTGTGGCAGGTTACAGAAAAATACAAACTGTGGTGACGGCGTAGGAAGCTGAACACAGTATTTAATTTTGATATATTTTCCTTTATTAGCCGGCGGAGGTGTTTGTTCAAAGATCGGAAGCATTACTTCATTCAGTTTTGAAGTTTTAATTTTCTTCTTACGGTCGTCATATACTTCCATTGCTACTTCTACCGCTTTCAGGATTCTTTGTTTTGTTAACGCTGAAACGAACAGAATAGGAACATCATGGAACTGACCAATCTTATCTTTAATTGATTGTTCAAAGTCACGCATGGTATTGGTCTGCTTATCTTCGATCAAATCCCATTTATTCACAAGAATCACAATTCCTTTTCTGTTTTTCTGTGCAAGCCCGAAAATATTCATATCCTGAGACTCCCATCCTTGTGTAGCATCTACCATGATGATGACTACGTCAGAATACTCGATAGAACGGATTGATCTCATTACAGAATAGAATTCAAGGTCTTCATTTACCTTAGATTTTCTTCTCATCCCCGCTGTATCTACCAAAACAAACTCATGCCCGAATTTGTTATATAGCGTCTGAATACTGTCTCTGGTAGTTCCTGCAATATCTGTTACGATATTTCTTTCCACATCCAATAAAGCATTAGTCATCGTGGATTTTCCTACGTTGGGACGACCTGCAATGGTAATTTTTGGTAATCCTTCGAAGGGATCTTTATATTCTGTAGTGGGGAAATCTTTAACGATATCATCCAGCAAATCGCCTGTTCCCGAACCTGTTGCAGAAGAAAGTGTGTAATATTTATCGATTCCTAACTGATAAAACTCTGTTGCAGGAAGTTCTTCTTTAGAAGAGTCTACTTTGTTAATAACAATATAAATAGGTTTGTTGGATCTTCTTAATAATCTGTAGATCTCATAGTCCGTATCAGTAAGCCCTTCTTCCACATTCATCATAAAGATAATAGAAGTTGCTTCATCTACTGCCAGCTGTACCTGCTTACGAATCTCTTCTTCGAAGATATCATCAGTACCTACATCATAACCTCCGGTATCAATTACCGTAAAATCTACTCCATTCCAGTCAGATTTTCCGTAGTGACGGTCTCTGGTTACACCAGCTGTAGAATCTACAATAGCTTCTCTTCTTTCTAATAAACGGTTAAAAAGCGTGGATTTTCCTACGTTGGGACGTCCAACGATTGCGACAATATTTGACATAAAAAATGTTTAATAATCCTTTGCTGTGCTCAGGATATGTTATTAATGGGTTACTCCAACTTTTGGAGCCCAATTTTTTGCAAAGATAAGGTTTTATTCTTTAACGGATATAAAATCAGGAAGCTGGAACAATGAGGCCGAAAAGTTACTTTTCAAGAGGGGATTTTTGATTTTTATTTTGGATATACAACAGAAAGTAATTAAGCACATACAATGCATCCCTTTAAAATAATTTTTTTAAAAAAAATCAACAAAATAAATATTTGGATATCAACAACTAAAGCCTCTATCACGACGATAGCGTTCATTAATATGTAATTTTGATTTTTATATTTCAAATAATTTCTATAATTTCGCAGAACCAAAATGAAACAGACCTATAGTGTAACGGTAACACTCCGGTTTTTGGTACCGTCATTCGGGGTTCGAATCCCTGTGGGTCTACAAACCATCCTTTTTAAGGGTGGTTTTTTTGTTTTGTAAATTTTCATAAACCAGATTCAAAAGTTAAGGTTAAATAAATCTGAACAGGAAAAATATCTTGTACTCTTCTGAGCCTTATTTTAACATTGTTAAATCAGCATTTACATATTCAGCGTCTAAAAAACGGTTCAGGATTATAAATTGGAACGCAACCAAACATACAACACATTCGTTTTCAATATATTAAATAAATAAACCATAATAGGTTCGCATTTATCCCGTGGAACATTCCAGATTTTTTCCAGACTTAATTTTGCATAATACATATTTCTATTATGAATGCAGAAAAGTTTTTTTTCACTTATCAAAATCCATTCTGACCTTCAATGTATATCAATAGAAAATCTTATAAAGAAGCTATTAATTATTTTAAAGAATACATACAATGAAAGCACTCCTGATTTTTTCAATAATGTTGTCTGGTTATTTTCTACCTGATGTGGCAAAACCAGGCACCAAAGAATACCTGAATTATTCTATTATAAAAGATGATAAAACGATTGGCAATATCCGCGTGGAACGTTCTTTAAAAGACGATATTACTGAATATATTTTTGAATCGCGGGCTAAAGTAAAAATCCTATATAGTATTGAAATTTACGACAAAATGGGTGTTACTTTTAAACAAAATGTTCTACAACAAGCAAAACTTTACCGGACAATGAACGGGAAGCTTAAAGTGAACAATACTGCTATCTGGAACGGGAGTTTTTACAATCTTTCGGATAAAGATGGAGCCAATGGTTTTCTAAAACAATCTATTTTCTGTTCTACAGCAAGTCTGTATTTTAATGAACCCGGAAATGTAAAATCTGTTTTTTCGGAAAAATTCCAGAAAATGATTCCTGTTCATAAAATTGATTCCAAAAAATACAGAATCGATCTGCCAAACGGGAATAGTACTACATACACATACAGCAGCGGAATTTGTACTTTAGTTGAAGCTAATACTGATTTTGCCAACCTAAAATTTGTTCTTACTACCAAGCCGAATTAAGCCATTAGTATTTATCATCATCTCCTGCTGTCACACGAAAGGATTCGTGTGACATTTTTTCTAATAATTACTTTTATAAGACGGTTCATTATATCTTTACCTAAAACATGCAGAGATGAATAGAAATTACAAATATGCTCATATATTTAATTGATTATTTTAACCAAATGAAAGGATTCGTTTGGTAACAGAAAATCTTTGACTCCTATACATTGTTCTCATCTCTTAAAAAGGTAATTTTAGATTTACTATCCGATATGAATTATTGTCTCAAAATGGATCGGGCTCATATTTCATTTAGCCTATTATTCACGTATTTTAACTAATTTTAATACCCATTATAGTGAAATATGTAAATATTTTTCTATCTTTACGACTGCACAAATTCACATTATTAAAATGTTACAAGCCACTCATCAAGGCCCTCAAAAAATTATTCATGTATTGTATAGGTTTTCTCTCTATACCCTTATTTCGTGTTGGATTACCTGTATCTCAAAAAGAGAAGGAAACAGGATTTTCTTTTTAAAATCAACATCTGCTACAGAAAAACTTACCCACATATTCTCAAAAAACAAAATGGATGCATCATCACTCCTAAAGCAGTTGTATCTGATGATCTTTTATATTCCCACTCATGTTTAATACAGAAATTTACCCCAGCACATTGGTCTATATTCTTATATGTATTGTGCTTATTACTATTGTCTCTATTCGAATATGGCTTGCCAGAAAAAGATGTGACCGCAGCTATTATATAAAGCATTTGGGATTATTGTTATTCGTTTTGATTTATAATATCGTGGGAGGACTTTTTCCGGATCCTGGTTTTGGTTTTAATCTCATGGCTCAGAATATATTCATCTGGACCGTTGGGCTTCCGGCTGCTTTTTATTATTTTGCCTACCTGAAAAACGAATATAACTTGGTTTTTTTTAAAGGTATCTCTCTCGAAGCGATAGGTATTTTCACTCTTTTTATGTTTATTGTATTATTCATTCTCCCCTATATCGTCTTCCAGTCACTGGATGTTTCTCGTCCTCTGTTTTTAAGCTTTTTTTTAATTGTATTATTGTTTGCTTTGGCTACCTCTGCTCAGCAACAGTATAAGAAGTATAAGGGCCATACAAGCAAATTGTTTAAAATACACTGTATTAACGGGATTCTAGGTTTCATAGGTCTTATTTCCCTGCCGGTAACCATCTTATTATTCGGCGATAATCAACTGATCGAACATACCTGTTTCAGTTTAGGATGTTTTATCCTTTCTGTTGATTTTTTTCTGTATCATAAAAGAAACAGGGAAATCAAAAATAGTATTTGCCTTGATAAGCTTTCAACACGGGAAATCGAAGTATTTTCCCTCTTACTGAATGAGCCCCATCTGAAATATGCAGAGATCAGTCAAAAACTCAATATTTCCGAGAAGACCTTATCCTCGCACCTTTGCAATATCTATAAAAAGACAGGCCTTAGAAACAAAAAAGAAATTGAGGAACTGAGCAAGTCATCTCCCGGTATTCTAGCGGCTTAGCTTATCTTTATGATTTGCTATTATCGGCCTGACGGTAAATCATTCGTTCAAAATTTATCTTATAAATAAACCTTTCAGTACCCTATTGAAAGGTTTTTTCTATACTCAATGGTCCAGATTGTAGAGAAATACTATAATTCTGTAACACATTCTATTTAAAGATCCCTTTAAAGGATCATTTTCAATGCTGACCTTTCCATCTCAGCCTTTTGGCTGATCAAACATCTATATCTGAATAGTGATAAATTCCAGATACCTTTATCTTTCACCAACAACAGACCTAAATTTAAATCAGCCGAAGTCTTTAATCAGGCATAAGAAACACAACTTTTATATTGCTGAAAAATATTTTTCCTCTGTTGAATAAAAATTCCGTTAACCGAAACAATTAAAGACCTTCTGATAATTCCCGGTTTTGTGTATTTATAATTCAAATGCCATTATATTCTGGTCATATCGTGATTCGGATAAATTCTCTTTAAAAACACAAGTAGCTAATAATCAATACAAAACAAACTATAAGGGTTACCCTTAGAAAGATTAAGGATCAATTTAAGGGTTATTCAATCTAGTTTTCTATTTGCCCGGGACAGAAATATTTTACTTTAGACAACCTCATCAAGACGAAACATACGAGCCATGAACTTAGCAGAAAGTATTATTAAAAATGTATTATTATCAGATAATCAAAATCAGATTTTATACAATTTAAATAGTTTATCTGGAAAAGAAATAACGAAGAAAACCCTCACTCTTGCATCTAATTTAAGAGCAACAAAAAATTTCTTACCAGGAGAAAGAGTGATCCTTATAATGAAAGATTCCCCGGAATTTATTTATTCTTTTCTGGCTTTAATCTCTATAGGCTGTATTCCTGTTCCTATCAACCCATTGATTAAAGATTCAGAGCTGGACTATATTCTAGAAAACTCAAAAGCGATCGGTGTTATTGTAGATGATCATCAATACCTGCGGGTACACAAATCCATGTTTTCTTCAAATCATATCATAGTTGATTCTGTTATCGTTAATCTTTCTTCAACCAATGAATATACTTTAAACAATTATCTGTCCCAGTATATGCAGGAATCTGACGCGCTCTCAGCTTTTGATTTTGAATATGAAAAAAATTCTCCCATCGCTTTCTGGCAATATACATCCGGAACAACAGGAAATCCTAAAGCTGTTCAGCATACACATCATACCATGCTGCTGAATACGGATATGTTTGCCAGACAGACATTAAAAATTGATAAGACCGATATCATTATGTCTGTTTCCAAAATGTTCTTTGGGTATGGCCTGGGAAACAGCCTGTTTTTCCCTTTGTTGGTGGGTGCTTCGGTAATCATTGATAAAGAATGGTTTTCGATTGATAATCTAAAGAAAAATATCAGTCTTTATCAACCTACTGTTTTCTTTGGAAGCCCAAAAGTGTACCTGGACATTTTACAAAATGAAAAAAAATTCAACCTCAAAGACTTTACCAATATAAAATTATTTATCTCCGCCGGGGCAGCCCTTCCTTTTCCTCTCAAAAAAGCCTGGAAAGACCGATTTGGAAAATCAATTGTAAACGGAATAGGATCTACGGAGATAGGTCATATCTTTTTATGTGATCATGAGCTAGATCTGGCAGAAGAAAATGCATTGGGAATACCCGTGGAAGGATATGAGATCAAAATATGTAAATCTGACAACCCTGAAGAATCCATCGACAGCTGTAATGAGATTGGAGAAATGTGTGTATATCCGCCAGCCAACACACTCAGCTCGTACTGGAATATGCCTAAAGCCAATAGGGAGAAATACAAAAATGGCTGGTATTTTTCCGGAGATTTATGCTCCAAAACCCAACAGGGAATCTATTTATACCATGGCAGAAAAGACGACCTCTTTAAAGTAAACGGACGCTGGGTAAGCCCATGGGAAATTGAAAATATTATCCTGAATGAATTCTCTGAAATCAGCGAATGTGCTTTAACATTTCATCTGGATGAAAATGAGTTCCCTTCTCCTATTTTATATGTTGTCAACAAAGCCGGAACCGACATCATGGCTCTTGAGGATAAAATTTATACAAAACTCAGACTTACAACATCAAGCTATAAGCATCCGTCCAAAATCTTATTCATAGAAGAACTGCCCAGAAATAGCAATGGAAAGGTAAATAAAAAACAACTTGTTAACCATAATGTAAATTAAAAAACGTGGAAATAATTGATGTAATCAGCCAGGTACCGGGTTTTAATATCAACGGTAAAAGAGATCGGATGAAAAAAGGATATCAATGTGAAACTTATGAATCTGAGTCTCATGTTACCCTTTATGAATGGGCTCAAAAAGTAAGTGAAGAAATACTCACAAAAAACAATATTGATCCGTCGGAGATAGGAGTTATTATCAACTCTTCCATCGGGTTGTATGAAACAACGACCAGAAAAAACACCTCTGCACCAGGAATAGGGTATCATGTTCAAAAGAAACTGGATGCCGGAAATGCTTTTGTTTTTGAAATTTTTCATAATGACTGGGGAAATATTATTCAGATCGCCTCGAATTTTATGACAAGATCAGAAGGCCAATATGCCCTTTTGATGCAAACCAATAAGTTTACCAATACGCTTAAGGATCATGACAACGGATTTAGTATTCCGGATGGGATCAGCATCATGCTTATCAAAAAATCCAATACCCGTTTACAACTGAAAAATTATCATCTGCCCTCTTCTGCTGTTAAAAAGGCCGGCTATGAATTCAATGGAAAAAACAAAGAATTATTGCAGCAGGATATCCTTTTCAAACTTTGCTGGAAATATGACGAAGACTATACCAAAGAGGTTAACAAACAACTCAGTATCATTTCAGATTCTTTGCAAAAAGAAGGTGTTCCAATCATTATTGACCGTTGGTTTGAAACTCATGGAGAAAAGCCCACTGAACAAAATGACACCCTGGCTATGCATACCATTCCTTTGCATATACAGAACCATCTTGATCATTATAAAGGACTGAACTCTTATGCGATGGTTTCTTTCAATCCTTTTTCAAATTATTATTCTGTTTTAAAAATATCAAAAAATGCAATTTAATTCAGCCATAAAAAGTGTAGCGATTGACGTTCCCAAAAATTATTGTGACAATAAAACCCCGCCATTTTCAGAAATCCCTAATGTTCCTAAAAACTGGGAAAGACTTTGGGGAATCAAAGGGCGATATATGATAGATAAAGAGGCCGGAGAACATTGCTCTACACTGGCTAAAAATTCTTCTTTAAAAGCTATTGAAAAAGCTGGTCTTTCAGTCAATGATATAGATCTGATTATAGGAACTTCATGTACGATCACCGGATGGTCTGATACCAACCCCGAAGCTATTTTCCCGGGATTATCAGACTATCTTAAAACAGAACTGAAATGTAAAGACTCTACAATGACTCTGGAAGTCAACCAAACCTGTATTTCTTTTCTGGTGGCATTACAGATAGCGTCTGACTATATAGAAACAGGAATGTATAAAAATATCCTGATATGTTCTTCAGAAACCTTTACCCTTATGGCAGACTTCCAATCGGTTGCGTCTACGTTATTCGGAGATGGATCGGGAGCTGTTGTGGTGGGCAGATCTGAAAAAAACGGACGTATGCTGGCTTCCCATTATAAAAGTATTCCTATCCATAATGAGATTGCCACATTACAATGGAGACCTCCTTTGAATAAAACTGAGAAACAGGATATCAAGGCCTACTTTACTCTGGAAGAAGACGGAGCAACGATGATGCAAACCTTTGTTCCCCAAAATGTTCCTGTGGTAACGTTAACAGCTTTGGAAAAAGCCAACTTATCGGCAAATGACATCAATCATTATGTCTTCCATCAGCCGTCATCTCTGTTATTGAAAATGTGGGCTATGGGAATTGGTATCAAAAAAGATAAATATACCAGCACGGTAGAAGAATACAGCTGTTTAAGCTCTGCCTCTACTCCACTTACCTTATATACAGCATTACAAAACGGAAAGATCAACCCTGATGATAAAATTGTCATTGCCGGAGCCAGTATAGGTTGGGGATTCGGAGCACAGGTCTGGACTACTGAAAATATTAACTTTTAAAATAAAAATAAATTATGGAAAATCAAGAAAACTTGTACGAAAAAGTGTATGAAATTTTAGCAGATATCGCAGAATGTGATGTTAATGAATTAAATCCTGATACTGACCTTCTTAACGAAATGGGGGTAACATCCCTGATGGGTCTTGAAGTTCTGGTTGAGCTGGAAAGAAATTTTTCAATCAGTCTGGATGAAGAAGTGTTAGTAAAAATGGGAACTCCAAGAGATATTGTTGAAATTCTGGAAGAAGAACTAACCATTTAAAATTTCATTATTTAATCCCAGTACATTACGCTTCAATCACAATATACCCACTAATACCTTTATTTTATGACAGAGACCTTACACAGCGATGAATTAGTAATAGGAGCCGGACTCAGCGGATTAATGTATGGTATAACTGCCGTTACCGAAGGACGCTCTGTAATTATTAGTGAGGCTCATCATAAAGTAGGAGGCTATGCCACCAATTTCTATAGAAATAAAAGAAAATTCCTCTTTGACTGCAGCCAGCATAAGGTGACCGGATTAAATAAAGATTCCGGTAACCTCTGGAATGCTTTAGATCGTTTGGGACTTCAGTCTTTGATTGATGAATTTCATTTTTACAGCGAACTGACCACAGTGGTTTATAAAAGTAATTTTATTACAATACCATCACATCCGGAACATATTAAAGAAGCACTTATTTCACATTTTCCCGCTGAAATATGGGGAATAGAAAAACTGTTTGAAGATATTCTTACCTACGGCTATCAGCATTATATGTTTTCGAGAATGTTGATGAATGAATATACGCTCAACAAAGACTTACTGAGAGAAAGCCGGCTTTTGTCAAAATTAACCACCCGGGAATATTATAAGCAGCTGTTCAAAGGAGATGATATCATAGAAGTATTAAGTTCTATTGCCATTTATCTGGGAGCGATCTCTCATGAAGTAAATGCATTTTATTTTTTACATTTTTTATATGCAACATTTTATGGAGGACAAGCTTATGTAAAGGGAACCGGCCAGCGTATTTCTGATATTCTGCTAAAAGAATTTGTAGATCGTGGAGGGCAGATCTTAAAGAAAAACCCAGTCTATGAAATCGAGAATATGGGAGGATATATGCTGGCTAAAACAAAGAAAAAAAGGATTGAAGCAGAAAGAATAATAGCCACCTGTTCCCCCAACGACGTTGTTACGATGTTAGGAAGAGAAAAAGTTGAAAATAATTTTCTGAAAGTATTAGATCAATTCCAAATAGGTTGGGGGCACTTTTGTGTCTATGCTGTTACATCCGTTCCTCCTGATGAACTTGGGCTCATAGGTTCTGAGTATCTTCTCGTTTCCGATACCGGTGATTATTTTACAGAAGACGATTTTCAAAGAGATGTATACTATGACCTTCTGACGTTGAGTGTAACAAATTATCATAAGATAGATTCTTCGGGAGGCTATATTATCCAATTTATCATTCTGGATCACGGAGACAAATGGTTTTCTCTTTCCGAAGAAGAATACAACGACAGAAAAGAAAAAGTTCAGGAAAAAATTACCCAAAGAGTGTATAAAACTTTTCCGAAACTGGAAGGAAATCTTGTCTACATAGAGTCTTCAACGCCAAAAACCAATTACAGATTCACATTATCGACTCAGGGGTCGGCATTTGCCTACAAAGTATTGCCCAAAACTCACCTGGGGATGTTGAATAACTTTCCTGAAGAAAAAATAAAACTGGTAAGCAGCTGGGTCTCAGGGCCGGGCTATGAATCTGCGATGTGCTTCGGTTTTACACAAGCCTTATTATTAAATACCCAAAAATCATTAAAACATGTATGATTTAAAGAAAAAAAAATTAAGCTCAAAATTTTCAATTCTCCTTGAGAAACTTAATAAAGCCTCTGAAAAAAAACAAATGAGTCTTCTTTTGGATCATCCCTGGGATGAGCCTGTTGAAGGAGCCTGGCTGAAAAAAAGAGAAAATATTGCCATCTATGGAACCCCGTATTATGATCTTGCTTCAGAGGAAGAAAGAAGATTGCTATCGGTATACGAAACCGGGGCATGGTGGTATACCTTTATCGTTTTCGAAAATCTGGTATCGGAGTATTATATGAAAATCGTGAATCACGGTACCTTAAAAAGATTTCCGGATGTTGTTACTTATATGCATCACTTCTGCAAAGAAGAGATCGTACATGCAATGGTCTTCAGAAAAGCAATGACTCACTTTAAAATTACTCCGTTTCCCATTCCACTAAACCTGAGAGAAATATACAGCCATAATGCCGCTATGTCTGAATTCCCTCTCAAAGCCATCTACCTTACCATCCTTATAGAATGGCTGGCAGAAAACAATGCGATGGAAGATTGTAATGACAAAGGAATTTCAGTATTGTCCAGAGCAGTTGCCGTAGAACACCATAAAGAAGAAGCCAGGCACATTGAATGGGGTAAAAATATGATCCGAGAGTTTATTGACGTCGTTCCGGATTTTCTTCAGGAAGCTCAGCAAATTACAGCCCCTATGATCCGCAGTATGCTGGACATGGCTGTATCTAGTGTCGTTGTCTATTCCCGTGTTGGTTTTGAAAATAAAGCATTCAGAAATTATAAAGATCTCATCCCAACCGTACTGAATTCTGACAACAGAAAGAAAATCAATTCCAGAATTGTAGCTCCTATGATGAGGTATTTTGTAGAACTGGGAATATGTGATCCTCAAAACACCGAAAATATGAAAGTATGGGAAGAACATGGATTCGGGCAGGATGCCATAGATGCTTTGGAATACTTCAAAAAGAAAACCGCTACAGATACGGATATAGACAACGTAATGAATAAAAATTATAATTAATCATAATCACCTGATGAATACCATAATTTCCGGATTCGGACATGCTTTACCTGCTAGAATTATAGATAATCAAACAATTGTCAACTGGATCAATACCACGGAAGAATTTATCGAAAAGAGAACCGGCGTTCTTACAAGACGTCATATTTCTGAAACAGAAACCACCAGCATGCTGATGGCTAATGCCTGTTATGATGCCATTCTAAAAGCAGGACTTTCTCCTGAGGACATCGATATGTTGATCGTAAATACGCTAAGCCCCGATTATCACGACCCATCCCAAGCCTGTTTATTACAACCTTTAGTCTTTTTAAGAGATCATATTCCTGTATTTGATATAAGAGCACAATGCAGCGGGCTTATTTACGGGATGACCATTGCCGAACAGTTTATTTCTACCGGAAAATACAAAAACATTCTGGTGTGCTGTGGAGAAGTTTTATCTAAAAGGATGGATGATTCCGACGATGGCAGAAACCTGTCTATTCTATTAGGAGATGGCGCCGGAGCAGTTGTATTAAGTGCATCTGACATCAGTAATAAAGGGATAATTGATTCCAATATTCATGCAGATGGAACCTATTTTCAGCTGCTGTGGACAGAAAGTCCCGGAACCTCCGGAAGAGTATTTAATGGAGATGAAACAACATGCCCTCATTTTAGAATGAACGGAAAACAGATGTTTCGTCACGCTGTGGAAAAATTTACCGAAATAACCCTTCAGACCTTAGAAAAGAATAATCTTACCATTGAGGATATTGATGTCATAATCCCACATCAACCTAATATGAGGATACTGGATGCCGTGATGGAAAACCTGAAACTCCCTAAAAATAAAGTCAGAATAAATGTAGACCAATATGGAAATATAGCTTCAGCTTCTCTACCCATTACATTGAGTGAATACATGACAGAGATTCCGCTGGAACAAAGAGAAGGTAAACTGGCTCTGATCGTTGGGTATGGGTCCGGTGCAACCTGGGGAAGTATTCTATATAAATTTTAACAGAAGATTGATTATGTGGATAAATACAACAGGTATCGTACAGGATCATCTTATTATTTTGGGAACACTTACAAATCCCGTATACCTCATCAAAGGAAAGGACGAATATATTCTGGTAGAAAGTGGAGTAACCCGCGATGCTCCAACAATATTGTCCCAATTAAAAGAACATGTATCCGACCTGTCCCTGATAAAACACTGGTTCATTACCCATTCCCATTATGATCATTGCGGAACGATAGAATCTCTTTACCCTTATTTCAGGAATGTACAATTGTACGCCTCTGAATATGCTGTATCTAATTTCAGAAATGAAAAATATGTAAAAAAAATACGGCAATTGAATGCATTGATATCTGATCAAGAGATCACAGGATTCCCGGCAGATCTTCAGCAAATTCCTTTTATAACTGTAAAAGATAATGACATCATAGAAACAGATTCAGGAATATGGCAGATATTGTACACTCCGGGACATAGCCAATGTTCTGTAAGTTTGTACCATAAAGAAAGTGATACTCTTTTCGTTTCAGATGCCTTGGGAGAGATTATCGGCCATGAAAAATGGTTTCCCCTGGCTTTCGATCATGTTGAAAAGTTTGTGGAAAGCATCAATAGGTTGAATACCTTACACCCTCAAACCATAGCACTCGGACACAACGGAATACTTACCGGATCAGATGCCCGGCTCGCCCCTGAGCACAGCCTGCGGGGATATCATGAAACCCTGCAATTCATTTCAGAACTGCAACATACCTTATCTCATGAACAATTGATTGATGAGATCTGTAAAAAATTTAAAGTGATGGATCACTCTTTTATTTCCGATAAAGTATATCGAAAAAGTATAGAAATGTTATTATTTAATTTAAAAACAGAATCCATACTATGAGCCAGACGACAAAATCTAAAGAATATGACGTTTGCATAGTTGGTGCCGGAATTGCGGGAATTCTATTAGCCTGGTTACTGGGTTCACAAAATAAAAAGGTACTGATTTTAGAAAAAAATGCTGAAATCAATATGAATGGAGCAGACATTCTAAAACCTTCAGGAATTGATGTTTTAGAGAAATATGGATTATTTCAGGAACTGTTAAAAAAAGATTGCAGAGTAAGGGACAAGCTTAAAGTATTTCATAATGGGAATCACGTTCATCAGATTGATTATGCATTGGAAAATGAAAGAGGCTATTTTATGGTATGCCCTTATCATATCTTGTTGGAAACTATTTACGACAAAATTCAAAAAATCAGCACTATAGAATTGCGGGTCAGCCAAACTGTCTCAAAAATTAATGAAACAGACAAAGGAGTTGACGTTACCCTTAATTCAGGTGAGGACATCTTTTGTGAAGTATTAATCGGTGCTGATGGCATCCATTCTATAGTTAGAAATCATACAGATATAAAAGCTCATTTCACCTATTATGATCAGGTAATGTATTTCAAGAAATATCCCATAACATCAAGTATAGAAGAAATAAACAGACTCTATGTTGATGAAAAGGGAGGACTTGCTTACTTCTATCCTATTAACAAAACTGAAGCCCGTTGTATACTGGGTTTTAAGAAAGACGAAGGACAAAAACTAATGGAAGGGGGGGATTTAAAAATCGTAATACCCCGTTTAAAGCAATTTATAACAGAGAGTGACGATATACTCGGCCAAATAAAAAATCTGGAAGATTTCTGCACTTTTCCTTTATGCAGAATGCATACAGAACAATATTACAAAGGGAGAATTCTTCTTTTAGGAAATGCAGCTCATTCCATACACCCTATTACAGGGCAAGGGATGAACCTGGCCATTGAAGATACCGGAGAACTTTTTATATGGTTATCTGCATATTTTGACAGAACACTTACCCTTGACGAAGCCTTTTCGGGATATCAGGAAAAACGGTTTGATATCAATCATAAAGTTATCGAGTACGGCCACCAACTGGCAAACAGCTTTGAAACATCAGATCTGTTCATCAACAGTCTCAATCCGAAAGTTCAGACCAGTAGCCGCAAACTGTCTGTTCTTAATAATATTTAATTTTTTTACTATGCGTATTGATTTAACAGACAAACATTTTTTAGTAACCGGAGGAGGAAGAGGAATAGGTAAAGCTATTGTTTATCAATTACTTTCTTCAGGAGCTTCCGTTTCATTCACATACAATCACGGAAAAGAAACTGCAGAACTATTTTTGAAAAATCTGCTAGAACAATTTCCGGAAAAAGCAGCCTTATACCAGGCAGATATCAAAGATGAAGACCAGTCTAAAGCTTTAGTTGATCAGATAGAAAAATCTTCTTTAGGCCCATTATACGGTCTCATTAACAATGCCGGAATTACCGCTGATGCACCCTTCTTTAGCATGACAACCGATATGTGGAAAGACGTTATGAATACCAATCTCAACGGGACTTATTTTCTTTCCAAAGCAGTGATAAAATCATTCATCAGAAAGAAAAATTCGAAGATCATTAATATTTCGTCCGTCTCAGGAGTAAGAGGAGCTGTAGGACAGGCAAATTATGGAGCCACTAAAGCCGCCATTATCTCTTTGACCAAAACCTTAGCTCTGGAATTTGCAAAATTTAACTTACAGGTAAATGCTATTGCTCCTGGATTCATCGATACCGAAATGGTAGCCAATATGAACGAACAGGATAAAAAGAAAATTCATCAGATGATTCCTATGAAAAGAATGGGAACACCTGGTGAAGTGGCAGATCTGGTAGTGTTCCTATGTTCTGAAAATACGAATTACATGACCGGCCAAACCTTCATCATTGACGGAGGATTAACATTATAAAAACAAAAATAAAGATATGAAAAGAGTTGTGGTAACAGGAATGGGAGTCATAAGCCCCTTGTCCTGTGATAAAGAGACTTTTTGGGAGAAAATACTGAACGGTGAAACGGGAATCAGCGACCTCACCAAACTTGATTCTTCCTATTACAAAGGGATTACCAGATCGGCAGAAGTACATCTGGAAGACGAATATAACAATGCTGAAGTTTTACAGCATTTCAAACCTTACGGTAAGGCCGTTTCTTATGCCGCTGCTGCCGTAGACAGAGGACTGAAAGATGCAGGTCTGGAAGATAAAATACCTCAGAAAAATAATTACGGCATTATTCTGGGGACTACCAATGGAAACCAGGATATCGTTGAACGAATCGTTGATGAGTGGAATCTTGAAATGGAACATGAAAGTCTGAATGAGGCTGCCTCAGAAAACCTTGCCTACTTCAGACCTATTGAACTGAGTGCAAGTATTGCTAAGTTTTATAATCTTGGCGGAACCAATATGGTAATCCCTACTGCCTGTGCAGCAGGAAACTATGCAATAGGAACAGCCTGTTCCATGATCAGAGAAGGACGTTCACCGGTTATTATTGCCGGAGGAGCAGATCCTTTTACCCGTTCTTGTTATACCGTCTTCTATCGTTTGGGAGCCATGGCAAAGAATGATTGCCGCCCCTTCGATCAAAACAGAACAGGAATGGTGGTTGGAGAAGGTGCTGCTGTTCTTATATTGGAAGAGCTGGAACATGCATTAGCCAGAGGAGCAAAAATTTACGGAGAAATAAAAGGATATGGTTTAGCATGTGATGCCTACGACCCTACCGCTCCGGACCCTGAAGGCTCAGGAGCTACTTTATCCATGAATAATGCCTTACATGCCAGCAATATGGATATTCACAGTATCACCTATGTAAGCGCACACGGAACCGGAACCAAAGCTAATGATGCACACGAAGTAAAAGCAATGAGCAATGTGTTTGGAGAAAAAATCGATACGCTATATGTCAACGGAATAAAATCTATGCTGGGGCATTGTATGGGGGCAGCAAGTGCTATTGAAGCTGTTTCTGCCTTATTATCTCTTTACAATCAAAAAATTCCCAGAAATTATAATACAGAAAAGATCGACGAAGCTTTTAATAAAACATTCAGGATACAACCTTATCCGGAAATAGAAAACAAAGTAGACAACGTACTCAGTAATTCATTTGCATTTGGTGGTAATATTTGCAGCGTAATATTTAGTAAATATGATACAAAATAATTTTTCAGATACCCATATCGCAGTTTCAGAAATAGGTTTTAATAGCCCTTACGGAACAGAGATAAATACCTATTTCTCTCAGGCAGGAGTAGACAATGATTCTTCTTTGATGATTGAAGACCATGATCCTCAAAAGTTTTTAAAGCCTAAAGGTCAGCGTTTTCTTAACAAAGCAACTCTTATTTATTGTAATACAGCATTTCATGCAATACATAACCGGAATTTAGCCGAGAAAATCGACAAAGCTCCACAAAGGATAGGATTGTATGATGGTACAGAACTTTCAAATCTGGAAGACTGTTTTATTTTTGACCTTACCGCTAAAAATCAGGGTCCTGACCGGGTAAGCCCGATGAAGGCACCAAGTACGATTGCCAATGCAGCAGCAAGCCAGATGGCAATACAGGCAGGAATTAAGGGGCCTAACTTCAGTGTATGTGCAGGGATGGCAGGTAGCTTACAGGCAGTAGATATTGCCAGTTTACACCTGAAACAAGGAATGATTGATTATGGAGTCATCGCTTCAACAGAAGTACGCAATGGTTATCAGGAATCGATTCGCAAAGGACACAGGAATGGTCTTACTCCTTCTTCGGAGCTGGGAATTTCTATGATACTGGAACATACAGATTCTTTAGAAAAAGATGGAAGAAAGCCTTTAGCTATCATCAAAAAAATACATTCCGAAACCCATACAGATGAGACAATTTCCTTAGAAGTTCACTTAACTCAGGTACTTTCCAATCTATCAGCATTCTTTGACTTTGATACCGTGATTTTCTCCGGGGGGCTATCTGCCATTGATGCCGAGGTATTTGAAAATATCTTAACCGCAAATGAACCGACAATATCAGTACTTTATCCTGAAAATACGTTCGGAGATTTTGATAACGTAGGAGGCATGTTCGGAATTGCCTATGCTATTTCCATTTTCAACGGAAAAAATAATCATCAGACCCATCAAAAAAATATTGTAGTTCTTTCAACAGATAAAACCGGAACCATTATTTTGGCTGTCATAGAAAGAGCTCATCCATAATCCATTTTTCATGCAAGCAATTTTAGAATCTTATCAGATTATACAAATATTAAAATACCGCTATCCTTTTTTGTTAATAGATAAAGTAACAGATTATATACCGGGAACAGAGCTTAAGGCCATAAAGGCCGTTTCTATGGGAGAACCTCATTTTGCAGGTCATTTCCCTGATTTTCCCATTATGCCCGGAGTTCTTATTACAGAAGCACTGAGTCAGGCTGCTTCTCTTATGCTCGCTCTGGATGATCTGGCTTGGGAAGTAGGTTCTTCAATCCCTACTATAGAAAGTTCAGTCCTTGGGGTTTTGGGAAATACACAAATCAATTTTATAAAGTCAGTATTACCCGGAAATCTATTAGAACTGGATGTAAAAGTAGATTGGCGAAAAGGTTCAGCTTGCTCTATTCATGTAAAGGCATCTGTTGATGGATCAGTCTGCGCAAAAGGAAAAGTAACCGTTATGACCATTGACAAAAACAAACTTTTTTCATAGCATGAGTGATAATGCCATCCTATTTTGCATTCCTTATGCCGGAGGTTCATCAATGTCTATTTCGAATGTTACCCGTCTTATCAATACAGATGGTTTGGATATTCAATGTCTGGAGCTTCCGGGAAGAGGAATGAGAAGTAAAGAACCTCTCGTATCTACCATCGATGAGGCAATGGATGATCTTTATGAAAATGTGAAAAGCAGATTGCAGAATCCACATCAACCTATTATTTTCTGGGGACATAGCCTTGGAGCTCTTTTAGCACTCTTGCTTTCACACAAGTTTCACCAGGACGGATATAATATTGCCGGATTAATTGTTTCGGGAATGAAAGCTCCTTCATTCGTAGAACCCTTTTCGAAAAATGCTGTAAAAAAGCATAGAGATTCATTATTTTCCGAAATGATGCCCATGAAAAAACAAAGCAATAAAGAATCTCCTTTATTCCGGAGAGCCCATAAAAAAGGAATGGAAATCATGGAAAAAGATATCGCAATTTTAGAAAAAAGTGATATGAAAAACTGGACTGAAATCATTATAGAAAAACCTTTAACGGTCATCATGGGAGAACAGGATGAATTATTCCCGACCACAGAATACTATAAAGACTGGAAACTTCATACTGCTGATAAAACGTATTATTACTCAATACCAGGAGGACATCTCGTGGTTATGCAACATCCCGGGGAAGTTGCAGCATTATTATCACAGGTTATCACCAACATCATATTAAACTAAACAAATGAACGAAGCTACCATTTCTTCCGCCCATACTCATATTGCCTTAGAGAACTTTTTCCATATTGAACATTTCTACGATTTCTTAAGGAAAAAGAAATTAAATAGTATCTGGTTTGAAGTCTCAGAAGCAGTGAGTACAGATCATCAAAAACTTATTTTCATAGGAGTAGATCCTATCGCTTCACTAAAGGTAGAAAATGATAATGAGTTATCTTATCTCATAGGAGAACAGGAAAAAAAAATTAAAACCATACACAACAATCAAGTCTGGCAATATGTTGAAGAATGGTACAATACCATTGTTCCTGTAAAAAATTTCCATCCTTATAATGGATTATTGGGATTCAGCAGTTATGATTCTATTCAGCTGGTGGAAAATATCAGATTACAAAAATATCATCAAGAACAAAGAGACAGCAATGTTCCTTTATTTAAATTTTCTCTGTACAGATATATCTATGTGTTCAATGAAGCTCTTTCTACGGTCACGTTGATCAATAATTTTTCTGAACAGGAGGATGAAATCAATATGATGAAAAGCTGGCTGGAAGATGTGCATAACCAAAATATCAATGATTTTTCTATAGCTGATCATGAAGAGAAAGATTGTAATGACGAAGAGTTTCTGGAAAAAGTAAAGCAGGCACAACATCACTGCCAGATTGGAGATGTTTTTCAACTCGTTGTTTCGCGGAAATTTTCCAGAAAATTTTCAGGAGATCCCTGGACATTTTTTATTGAATTAAAAAAGAACAATGCTCAATATTACTTTTTCCTTGATGAAGATCTTTATATCATCACAGGTGCCTCTCCCGAAACACACTTTAGCAGCTCGAAAGGAGTAGGTATTGTAAAACCTATCGCAGGAACCTATAAAAAAACGATGAATGCAGAAGAAGACACCCTACTGGAGAAAAAGTTATTAGAAGATCCTAAAGAAAATGCTGAGCATAATATGCTTATTGATCTGGCTAGAAATGACCTCAGCAAATATGCAAAAAATGTCCACATCAGTAAGTTGAAAATTATTGAACATTACAACAATGTCATCCATCTTGTAAGCCAGGTACAAGGTGATATGGACACCAGCCATAATGCCATCCGTCTCATCAAAGAATTTTTACCTGCCGGAACATTATGTGGTGCCCCCAAATACAGAGCCATTGAACTTATTGATGAAATAGAAAATTCATACCGCTCCTATTACGGAGGATTATTAGGATGGATCAGTTTTAATAGCGATATCAACACCTGCATCCTGATCCGAAGCGCTTTATTTGAAAATAATACGATGATTTATCGAGCAGGAGCAGGAGTAGTCATCTCTTCCGACCCTCAGAAAGAGTTGGAAGAAGTTAATAATAAGATTACCCTCATTGTAAATACGTTGAAAAAGTTTAACCGCCAATCTGAATACTATGAAGAACATTCTAATTGTTGATAATTATGATTCATTTACATACAATCTGAAACAATTGGTTTCTGAGTGTGTCAATTACCCTATTGATGTATGGAGAAATGATGCTTTTGAGTTGGAAGATATTGTAGATTACGACTATATTATCCTCTCTCCCGGTCCGGGAGTTCCACAAGATGCAGGACAGTGTCTTCCATTGATTGATTATTATAAACATACAAAAAAGATCCTGGGAATATGCCTGGGACATCAGGCGATCGGTGTGGCATTTGGAGCTCAGCTGATGAATACTTCAAAAGTTTACCACGGCGTTTCTACTTCTATAACGATTCATACTCATGAAAAAATATATACAGAATTGCCCGAAACCATAGAGGTCGCAAGATATCACAGCTGGATAGTAGAGAAAAAAGGGTTGCCTGAAGATTTAATTGTTACTTCTACAGATGATTCAGATATTATTATGTCGTTGAGACACAATCAGTATGATATTACAGGATTGCAATATCACCCTGAAAGTTTCCTGACTTCAGAAGGGAAGAAAATCATGAAAAACTGGCTTGAACAATAACTTAACTTACATGATAAAGAATAATGAAATGTCGATAAGTATTGTCGGCAAAGGAATAGGCGGACTTACTTTAGCTTATGCTTTAGAGCAATCAGGTTACCATAATATTACAATCTATGAACAATCTACGACCATAGAGCAGTCTACAAAAGGTTCAGGAATCATGCTAGCCTGTAATGCAATGCAGATCATGAAAAAATTAGGTCTCCATGAAGAGCTGAAGCAAGAAGGTAATATTCTGAAAAGGATGAATATCACTAATGAAAACTTAAAAGTCCTGTCTTGTGTCAATATAGAACCTTTTTCTAAATTATATGGCGTAGATATGGTCGCTATTCATAGAGAAAAACTCTACAACATTATCACTTCTAAAATTAAAAGTCCAACCCTTCTGGGAAAAAAATTAGATCGCATCACTGCAGTTCATAATCAATTGAATATGCATTTTGAAGACTCAACCCTTGGTACATCTGACATGATTATAGGAGCTGATGGTGTCAATTCCAAAGTAAGGGATAGTTATTTTCCTGAAATAACCATGCGTGATTCGGGGCAATTATGCTGGAGAGGGATCGCACATATGGAAATGTCCGAATTTGAAGAAGAACTCAATGAACTCTGGGGGAAAGGCAAACGTTTTGGTTTTGTAAAAATCAATAATCATCAGGTATATTGGTATGCTCTTATCAATAATCATGGTCAATATACTTCTGTTTCGTTAAATGAGCTTAATGATTTATATACAGATTTCCACCCCATTGTTTTGGAGATCATCAGTAATACCCATGAAGATGAGATCATCACCAGACAGATTAAGGATTTTAAAACCCCGGAATTATGGCATAAAAATAATGTTTGTCTCATAGGTGATGCTGCCCATGCCATGACTCCCAATCTGGGGCAGGGTGCATGCCAGGCCATAGAAGATGCGTATGTATTTTCCGAATGTCTAAAAAGATATGAAAGTGAAGAAGCTTTGGCTCAATTCAATAAAATCCGGGGAAGTAAAGCATCATGGGTTGTGGAAAGAAGCCGGAAAATCGGTAAAATGTCTCAACTTAATAATGCAACAGGAATTTGGCTGAGAAATACCATCATGAGTGCAATTCCTTCCCAATTAGCTTACGGAGATACCAAAAAAATGTTAGATATTTACTCCTATGAATCTATTTTGTAATTTTACTTTAACTTTAATTCTTGCTTCTATAGCAATTATCCACATCTATTGGGCTTTTGGAGGGAGTTGGGGGAAACAGCAAGCTGTTCCTACAACTCCGACAGGTGTTCCACTCTTTGCTCCCGGTTTTGTTGCTTCTTTCGGGGTTGGAGCAGTTCTTACTTGCTTCATAATATTGGTGAATCTTGGAAATTCTGATTATATCCCCCAGAAGATCTACACGTCCTTACTGGCCCTGGTAGCCCTTATCTTTTTAATAAGAAGCATCGGTGATTTCAAATATGTTGGATTTTTCAAAAAAGTCAATGAAACGAATTTTGCCAGATTAGATAAAAGGTATTATTCCCCTTTATGCCTGACTATTTTTATACTTTTTATTCTTAAGATAGTCAGCTTATAATACACTTCAAATCTGAATCAGTGATATTCATAAAAAAGCGGTTGCCTCGAAATGAGCCAACCGCTTTTTTTACTATAATTTTATGAATTAAACCAGATCAAATCTGTCCAGATTCATCACCTTTGTCCAGGCTGCCACAAAGTCATTCACAAATTTACCTTGTGCATCCGCACTTCCATACACCTCAGCTATAGCTCTCAATTCAGAGTTTGATCCAAATACAAGATCTGCACGGCTTGCCGTCCATTTTGGTTGACCTGTTTTACGGTCTGTACCTATGTAAACTTCTTTATCATCTGACATGGCTTTCCACTGTGTTCCCATATCCAGAAGATTGACAAAGAAATCATTGGTTAGAACTCCCGGACGATTGGTAAAAATTCCATTCTTTGATCCGTCAAAATTAGTGTCTAAAGCACGCATACCCCCAACCAAAACGGTCAGTTCAGGAGCAGTAAGCGTTAATAGCTGAGCTTTATCAATCAGCAAAGATTCTGTAGACACAGTGAATTTTCTTTTCAGATAATTACGGAATCCATCAGCAACCGGTTCAAGATAGCCCATAGATTCTATATCGGTTTGTTCCTGAGAAGCGTCCATTCTTCCCGGAGCAAATGATACTTTCACTTCATGTCCTGCATTTTTTGCTGCTGCTTCCACTGCTGCACTTCCTGCTAAGACAATAAGATCTGCCAGAGATATTTTCTTGCCTCCGTTTTGAGAATCATTAAATTCTTTTTGAATTCCTTCCAATACACCTAATACTTTTTGCAATTGTGCAGGGCTATTCACTTCCCAGCTTCTTTGAGGCTCCAGCCTGATCCTTGCTCCGTTTGCACCACCACGTTTGTCGCTCCCTCTGAAAGTAGAGGCAGAAGCCCAAGCAGCAGATACGAGTTCAGAAATACTTAATCCTGATTGTAAAATTTTTGATGTAAGATTTTCAATGTCATTAGCATCAACAAGTTCGTGATTTACTTCAGGAATAGGATCCTGCCAGATCAGTTCTTCCTGTGGTACTTCAGACCCCAGATAACGGGCACGTGGTCCCATATCCCTGTGGGTTAATTTAAACCAGGCTCTTGCAAACGCATCTGCAAATGCATCAGGGTTTTCATAGAAATGTCTTGAAATTTTTTCGTACACAGGATCCAGTCTCAACGAAAGGTCTGTTGTCAACATGGTTGGCCTGTGTTTTTTAGAAGAATCAAATGCATCAGGAATAATTTCAGCTCCGTCTTTTGCAACCCATTGATGGGCTCCGGCAGGGCTTTTCGTTAATTCCCATTCATTTTCAAATAAATTTTTGAAGAAATAATTGCTCCACTCGGTAGGTGTTTCCGTCCAGGTTACTTCCAGACCACTGGAAATAGCATCTCTTCCGCTTCCCGATTTATAGCTGCTTGCCCAACCTAATCCTTGTTGTTCAATTCCTGCTCCTTCAGGTTCTTTGCCTACATGATCTGCAGGACCTGCACCGTGAGTCTTTCCAAAAGTATGTCCTCCGGCAATCAAAGCTACGGTTTCCTCATCATTCATAGCCATACGCCCAAAGGTATCGCGGATATCTTTAGCGGCAGCGATGGGGTCAGGATTTCCGTCTGGTCCTTCAGGATTTACATAGATCAGTCCCATTTGCACTGCTGCCAATGGTTTTTCGAGATTTCTGGAATGAATATCACCATCTGCATCATCATCTGTAGGAAGCACCGCAGAGTGTCCTTCTACTACTCCTTCTGAACCGTGAGCATAACGTATATCACCGCCTAGCCATGTTTTTTCTGATCCCCAATATACATCTGCATCCGGTTCCCAGACATCCTCACGTCCTCCTGCAAACCCGAATGTTTTGAATCCCATTGATTCAAGGGCTATATTACCTGTAAGAATTAAAAGGTCAGCCCATGATATATTTCGGCCATACTTTTGTTTGATCGGCCATAATAATCTTCTTGCTTTATCCAAACTTACGTTATCGGGCCAGCTGTTCAACGGGGCAAAACGTTGTTGTCCTGCTCCGGCTCCTCCTCTACCATCTCCTACACGATAAGTTCCGGCACTATGCCATGCCATACGGATAAAAAGAGGTCCGTAATGTCCGAAATCTGCCGGCCACCAATCCTGTGAATCAGTCATTAAAGCGTGCAGATCTTTTTTTACCGCTTCAATATCAAGACTTTTAAATGCCTCAGCATAATCAAAATCTTTGTCCATAGGATTAGACAGGGATGAATGCTGACGAAGAAGATCTACTCTAAGCTGATCAGGCCACCAATCCTGGTTTTGGGTTCCGCCACCTGCTACATTCTTTTTCATGGTTCCGTTGTGAAACGGGCATTTACTGATGTCATTCAAATCGTTTTCCATTGTCGTTTATTTATTTTTTATATTGATTAATAATTTTATTTGTTATAAGAATGTGACAAACTTACAACGTTCACTCAATAAATACAATCTATTAATAGTTATTTCAATGATAGTTAAAAACTATAAATAAATATTTTCGCCGACATTTGAGTAAAGACACAATTGTGGTATTAAGTTACTCATTTTTTAAATCCGTTCAGCTACCTCTGCTCTATTTAGAATAACTCAATGTAAGGAGAAAGAGTTGAAAGAACGAAGCGATTATAGACAGAAAAAACTACAGAATACTTGTTGAAACTCATCAATATACACTTGGAAAAAGTATTTCTACTTCATCCTGAAGCATCACCAACTTCCCTTCTCCCAACTTCTCACCTCATCATGATCCTTCAAAAAAAATACCTATCTTTATATTTCCCTAAACATGACCATCTATGAAAAAAATATTAGTTGTCATTCTTGTGGCATTCATTATCATTCAGTTTTTTCCTATTGATAAGACCAATCCGGCTCCTACTCCCGGCATGGATTTTCTGAAAATAAAAAAGACACCGGATCCCATCGCCAAAACCATCCGTACCTCCTGTTATGACTGTCACTCCAACGAAACAAAATACCCCTGGTATACCAGCATTTCACCCTTTTCATGGTGGGTTAAAAATCATATTAATGAAGGCAGGAAACATTTGAATTTTTCTACCTTTGCAGTATATGAACCTCAGAGGCAACTTCATAAAATCGAAGAATGTATTGAAATGATCGAAAAGAAAGAGATGCCTCTTGAATCTTATTATATTGGACATCAGAATGCAAAACTGACCGATGATCAACGTACAGATCTTGTCAGATATTTTAAAAAGATAAAAGAAGACACCGAAAGAGGAATCATGTTTAACAAATAGAAATTGTGGAAAACTGGCAAAATAAACATATTGTATTTTTTGATGGCGACTGCGGAGTCTGCAACTTCTGGGTACAATGGATTCTGGAGAGAGATAAAAAAGATCAATTCATGTTTGCTTCTCTGCAATCTGAATTTGGCCAGCAATTTCTTTCTGAAAGAGGATTGGATACAAAAGAATTCAACACCATGTACCTTTGGAAACCGGGACGATACTACCTGATTAAATCCAGAGCAGTACTTAAAATTGCAGACCTGTTGGGCGGAATTTATAAACTCTCTGTTATCGGAAAAATAATGCCCAGATTTGTTAGTGACACCATTTACGATACCATTTCAAGGAACAGGATGAAACTCGCCAATCAGAAATGTTATTTACCTGATCAGCACCAGAAAAAAAAATTTATTCAGATTTAGTATAATCTCCCACAGGTTTCACAGATACTTTCGTTATAAATAGCTTTCGTTATCAGCAAAATCTGCGGGATAAATACTCATAAACAGGTTCCTGGCTCAGAGTTACTACTCATTACTTATAAATTAAGCGACCATACCGAATAACTGTTCGGCGGACATTGAATTTTCACCCATTTATCTCCCTGCGTTGTAGGGTACCAGTTTGAATTTCCGGTAAAATCCTTGATTTGCTGACCACTCCAGTTGGTTTCAACCCATCTTTCCTGCCAGCTGGAAGATGTGTTAATGTAGACGACCAATCCCGGGTTACCATTATAACCGTTACGTCTCGCAATATATTCATCATTATCAGTATACAAAATCGAAGTCGTTCCGGTAGCTTTATTGTTGTGAATCCAGATCAGGTTATTCATTCTCTCTTTATTCAGCCATTCTTCATAATCTCTGTAAAAAATTGTAGGATAGCCTTCATGGGTTAAAATATAGGCATAGGCCGGCATTTTATTATTGATAATATCCGTATCATGATTGGCTACAAAAGTGACTGCTTTATATGGATTTCTTTTCCACATCATATCGTCATTCAACACATTCAGATTTCCATTATCAAAAGCTTCATCCATTTTATAATAGGCAGCAAAATCAAATACGGAGCTGTTTGCATTATTTGCCCACCATTCTAAGGTATTCACATTGGAATCCCATAATTCACCCACAGAAAATCCACCCACTTTAGAGTTCCAGGTATTAACCACCCAGGGCCCAAAACCTTTTACGTAATCAAACCTCCATCCGTCAAATTTCATGACATTTTTATAGTATTTTCCCACAGAATCATCTCTACCCCACAACCAATCCTGTACGTGAGGATTCGCATGACACAAATCCGGAAATCCACCAAAAGAACCTTCGTCATTGTTTCCGTAAGCATTTTTATAAAAATCGTTATAGTTCCTCTGAAATTTTCCTGAAGCTACTCCGGAAAAATCAGTCCAGGTATTGGTTCCTGTAAAAGGATTAGCCTCAGATTGACCACCACTATTATGATTGATAACAATATCAGCATAGACCTGCATATTTTCGGCATGAGCTTTTGTTATTAAAGCTTCCAATTCCGCTCTCGACCCAAAGCGTGTCTCTACTGTTCCATTTTGATTAAAATTTCCAAAATCATAATAATCCGTAGGATCATACCCCATTGATAACGGGCCGTTCTGAGCTTTTGAAGCCGGAGGAAGCCATACTGCACCAATTCCGGCGTTAGACCATGCCGTTAATTTATCTTTAACGGTATTCCACCAGTTCCCTCCTTCCGGGACGTCCCAATAGAATCCCTGCATTAAAACTCCCCCACCAGGGCCTGCGATAAATTTCCCTTGTGCTGATCCGGAACCTTTTCCTGTACTAAATGGTCTCCCGTCATGATGGGTTACATGGACCGTTTTATTATGGACTTCCAACTGTTGTGGAGACTTATTACCAATTTCATCATTATTCTGGCAGGAAGTGATAAGCCCTAAAGCCAGTATAGAAGGCAGAAAGTATTTTTTTTTCATTACTGTATTTAATTACCAATATATCAACCAATATACAATTTAATTAAAAACAAATTCATTTTAAGGTGAAATATTTAAATTTCCAACAGGAAATCAAGTTAAAATCTCAATCTATATTTTCATTAAAAAATCATAAATTTTTAAGATTCTCGAAACAATTTTTCTTTTAATGCATATATTTGCATTCTATGGAATACAATACCCAAAAAACTCAGCTTCATATGCCGGAATACGGCAGAATTATACAACAGTTGGTTGAGCGCTGTAAAGAACTTCCTACCAAAGAGGAAAGGAACGAAATGGCTATGGCAATCATCGATTTTATGGGTCAGAGAAACCCACAACTTCGTGACGAAGAAAATTATAAACATAAACTTTGGGATCATCTTTTTATTCTGTCAGGTTATGATTTGGACGTAGAATCTCCTTATCCGTTTCCAACTATGGAACAATTGGCAGAAAAACCTAAAAGGATGGAATACCCAAAACTTCAAGGTGATTTTAAATTTTACGGAAAAAGTATTCTTCAATTAATAGAAAAAGCAATTGAACTGGAAATGGGCGATGAAAAAGAGGCGCTTATTGAAGTCATTGCCAATAATATGAAGAAGTCATATAATGTATATAATAAAGAACATGTAACGGATGATGTTATTTTTCGTCATTTAAAAGAATTGTCTGAAAACAGACTGGATCTTACAGGAATTGATTCTCTTGAAAAAAGCAAGATCTACTATACCAACAATAACAACCGAAACAATAACAATAATAACAACCGGAACAACAATAATAACAACAACAAAAATCAAACGAACAAGAAAAGGCACAACAATAATCATAAAAACAGAAAATAATGAGTGGAACATTTCAAATAAGAGGAGGAAAAAGACTGCAGGGTGAAATAACTCCACAAGGAGCTAAGAATGAAGCTCTACAAATTTTGTGTGCGGTTTTATTAACTGACGAAGAAGTAAGAATTAAAAATATTCCTGACATTCACGATGTCAACAGGTTGATTGAAATTCTGGGTGATTTCGGAGTAAAAGTGACTAAAAACGGACAAGGTGATTATACGTTTAAAGCTGATCAGGTTAATTTTGATTATATAAAATCCAACGAATTCAAAAAAGACGGGGCTAAATTACGTGGATCCATTATGTTGATGGGCCCTATGTTGGCACGTTACGGAGAAGCCTATATGCCAACTCCGGGAGGGGATAAAATCGGAAGAAGAAGACTGGACACTCACTTTCAGGGATTGGTGGAACTTGGCGCTGAATTCAATTATGATGAAGAGGAATATTTCTACTCATTAAAAGCAAAAGAGCTCAGAGGGAAATTCATCTTGCTGGAAGAAGCTTCTGTAACCGGAACAGCTAATATTGTAATGGCAGCTGCATTGGCAAAAGGAAAAACAAGAATTTACAACGCAGCATGTGAACCCTATCTTCAGCAATTATGTAAAATGCTGAACAGAATGGGAGCCAACATCTCAGGAATCGGTTCTAACCTTCTTACCATTGAAGGGGTAGAATACCTGAGAGGGACTGAGCATACCATGCTTCCGGATATGGTAGAAATCGGATCATGGATTGGTCTTGCTGCCATGACAAAATCTGAAATCACCATTAAAAATGTAAACTGGAACCAATTGGGAGTTATTCCCAATACATTCAGAAAATTGGGAATTGAGCTTGAACAAAGCGGTGATGACATCTATATTCCGGCTCAGGAACATTATAAAATTCAGAAATTTATTGATGGATCTATCCTTACCATTTCTGATGCGCCATGGCCGGGATTCACTCCGGATTTATTGTCCATTATTCTGGTAGTAGCGACTCAGGCTAAAGGAAGTATTTTGGTTCACCAGAAAATGTTTGAATCCAGATTATTCTTCGTTGATAAATTAATTGATATGGGGGCTCAGATTATTTTATGTGACCCACACAGAGCAACGGTAATCGGATTGAACCAGGAAGCTCCGTTAAGAGGAACAACAATGGTTTCCCCGGATATCAGAGCAGGAAATGCCCTTCTGATTGCAGCTCTTTCTGCTGAAGGAAAGTCTATTATCCACAACATCGAACAAATCGACAGAGGATATGAAAATATTGATGCAAGATTAAGAGCAATCGGTGCTGATATTGAAAGAATCTAGAAATTTATTTTTATTACTATAGAGCGTTCAGAGGAATCTGGGCGCTTTTTTTATCCCCCACCGACACTCCTTTAATGGAGATTATGATCAGAATTGAGGAGGCACTAAGGATCTGATTTCTGCTGAATCCCTTCGAGAGAATAAAAATATTATTTAATACAAATAAAAGTGCCCGATACAATACCGGACACTTTCGTAATTAAAACTATATGAATCTCTCTTAAGAATATTTCCGGCAGGTATACTCCACCGATGTGCTTAAAAGTTTATTTTTATTCAGATAGACATCAAGTTGCTGCTCATCTTCTGAATTGACATTAATGTATAATTGAACTGTCCCAAAGCTATATCCGTTCACATATTCCACATTAGCTGACAACACTCTGTGGCAAATCCCGAACTGATTATAGATGGTATTCATTAAATGTTCAAATTTCATTTTGCCATTCAACTCTATTTCCAGGATCAGTTCTTTTTTGGGCAGGTTTAATTTATTTTGCAAAACCTGCAGGCTAGGATTAGGTGTAATCATTGCTAAATATTTTGGGTTAAACATATTCAGTCCATTTTGCTATTGCGTTAAATCTGTGACAAAAATATAAAAAAATATTAGTCCACCAAATTAGTAGACTAATATTTTTTAAATTTTAACAAAAAAAGAAGCCGATGAGCTTCTTTATTATTTTATAGTTCTGTAATTCTTTCCAGTTTTTCTGAGCCTGCCAATCCATTGGGATTGCATCCAGGTTCCCCTTCAGGAACTTTTATATTTTTCTTTTTATAAAATTCTTCCCAGAATACATTCGTCTTTCCCGTTTTAGGATCAATGAAAGTCATAGGCTCCAGAGAAAAGATCTGATCACTCCTGAAAGACCTCTCTACAAAATCCGAACAATAATATGAGTTCTCATTCAGGATATAATTAAAGTTATAAGGTTTACCAAGCATTGAATTTGCTTTTTGAATAGCTGCCGGAATTGCTTTTTGATATTCAGGTTTCAGGCGATACACAATTACTCTTTGTTTATCTGCTTTCTGATCTTCAATAAATGCAGTAAGACTCTGCTTTTGAGAACCTCCTTTAGGAGCAGCATGCAATACAAACATTCTACTTCCCTCTTTTTCCAGTATCCCGATATGATCGAAAGAAGCTATCTTTTGCTTTTGTGTTACATTATTTATGGCTCCTGAAAGACCGGTTTCATTTGCAGTTACAAAAAGTAAATCCCCATTTTTAAGCTGCGAGGTTTGATAAGAGCTACAGTTGATTAATGCTAAAATCCAAAAGAATAAAAATCCTTTAACTACTGATTTTTTTATTTTTTTATCAAAAGATATTTTCAATTCTGACATCTGATTATTATTTCATTATCAAAATTACAAAATAGAATTCATTACATTTGTGTGAAGTATTGATCGGACTTCGCACCAACTTAAAAATTCCCTATATTCTTATGCCACATATTTTATTAGTTGAAGACGATGACAGGCTTTCCAAACTGATTGCTAAAGGTCTTCAGGAAGCTTCCTTTGAAGTAAGTATGGCTTATGACGGAGCAACAGGGCTAAAGCTGGCTCTACAGACCAATTTTGACCTTATTATAACTGATATTGTTCTGCCTAAAAAGAGTGGCCTTGAATTTTGTAATGAAATAAAAGTTTTGAAACCTAATCTTCCGGTAGTAATGTTGACCGCACTTGGAACAACAGATGATAAACTGGAAGGATTTGATGCCGGAGCTGATGATTATATGACAAAGCCTTTTGAAATGCGAGAACTGGTTGCAAGAATTAAAGTTCTTCTAAAGCGTTTTTCTCAACAGAAACAACAACAGGTTTTTGTCCTTAAATATGAAGGTATTGAAATGAATCTGGAGCAAAAAACAGTCAGCCGTAATCATACTCCTATCAAATTAACCCCAAAAGAGTTTAACCTGCTGAAATTCATGATGGAAAATTCCGAAAGGGTTCTTTCCCGCACTGAAATTGCAGAAAAAGTATGGGAAACACACTTCGATACGGGAACCAACTTTATTGATGTCTATATCAACTATCTCCGAAAGAAAATTGATAAAGATTTTGACATCAAGCTGATCCATACCAAAGCTGGAATGGGATTTATTCTCAAAAAAGACTACGAAACAGGCACTATATAGATGAACTAAAAATATAAAGATGAAAATAAGAACCAGACTTACACTGCTTTTTACTTTAATCACTGCATTGCTATTGGGTATCTATAGCATTTCAATTTATTATTCATCAAAGGAAGCCAGAGAAAAATCTTTTTACAGCGAACTACAAAACGAGGCGATTGCCAAAGCAGACCTGTTTTTTCAAAGCTCACTTCCCGAGCAGGAAATGCATCAATTGTATAAGAACAACAACAGGACTCTCAATGAAGTTCAGGTGGCTATTTATAGTATCAATAAGGAGCTTATTTATCATGATGATGCTAAAGTAGACTATGTAAAAGAAACTCCGGAAATGCTTTCGGAGATCTTCAGTCAAAAGAAAATCAATTTTTTTCTGGATAATTTACAGGTTATCGGGATGGTGTATCATTATAATGGAAAGTCATACGCAGTAACGGCCGCCGCTTACGACAAATATGGCTACGATTTCCTCACTCATCTTTTGACCATCAGTATTATTGCTTTTATCAGCATCTTAATCCTGATTTATCTTGCCGGGATTTTTCTTTCAAAAAAAGCATTGTACCCTCTCAGTGAAATGGTCAGCCAGATTAAAACGATTACTGCCGGAAAATTGCAGCTAAGACTCAAAACAACCGGAGAAAAAAAGGATGAGCTTAACGAATTGGCTCAAAACTTCAATGGAATGCTGGAACGCCTTGAAAATTCTTTTGACGCTCAAAAATATTTCGTTTCTAATATCTCCCATGAACTCAGAACTCCTCTATCTGCCATAATTACCGAACTGGAGCTGGCTTCTGAAAAAAAACAGACCCGGGAAGAGTATCAGCAAACCATTCGATATGCACTGGATGATGCCCGCAATATGGCTAAACTTTCCAATAGTTTAATGGATCTTGCCAAGGCAAGCTATGACCCGAATGAAATCAGTTTCTCAGAAGTACGTCTTGATGAAATTCTCCTCGAATCCTATTCGAAAACCATCAGGGAAAATCAGGAATACAAAGTTACATTGAATATTGAGGATACGGTAGAAGAACATCAATTGGTTATTCAGGGTAATGAATATCTTTTACAGGTTGCTTTTAATAATCTCATTGATAATGCCTGCAAATATTCACCGGAACATTTGTGTTCCATAAATGTAAAAGTAAAAACCGAAACCCTTCACATCAGTTTTATCAACACAGGAATCATTATTTCTCAGGAAGATTTAGAACATATTTTCGAGCCTTTCTATAGAAGTGAGAATTCAAAAAAAGAAAAAGGATATGGAATCGGGCTTTTCCTTACTGAAAAAATCATTCATCTTCACAATGCTATTATTAAAGTAACATCAGATGATAAGGCCACTGTTTTTACGGTGAAATTTACTCTCTAATTTTTTTTAAAGCCACAAAGCCTAAACACTTAAGTTGGTGAAAATGTAAAGTTTTTCATTCATAAGTTTGAAGTTGTTTCTTCATGGCTTCCTCTCTTATTGAAAACAGTCGTTCCTATACTGGCTGCTATTACACAAATAATGGAGATCCACTGTAAAAAGCTCAATTCTTCTGCCAGAAACACCAATCCCGAAAGGGCGGCAAATGCAGGTTCCAAACTCATCAGAATACTAAAAGTTTTTGCAGGCAACCTTTTGAGCGCCATAATTTCCAGTGAAAATGGTAATGCACTTGATAAAATTGCCACTCCCAAACCTTTCGCAAAAATCTCAGGTGTAAGATTGAATACAGCTCCGTCCCATGTAGCAAATGGGATAATGACAAGGCTTGCGAATAACATTCCGGTAGTAACAGCATCTTTTCCATCCATAATTTTGGCAACTTTACCACCCATAACAATATATAAAGCCCAAAACATTCCCGCAAGAAAAGCCAATCCAAGTCCCATTAGATCTACATGATCACTCTGCCATGGGACAATGAGTAATATCCCGATACAAGCCAGTAATGCCCATACAACATCCAACAATTTGCGTGAAAGTGCCAGTGCAAGAAATAAAGGCCCCGCAAATTCTACAGTAACCGCCAATCCCAATGGAATTCTTTGAATGGCCATATAAAAAATAAGATTCATCGCTGCCAGACCAACCCCATACATCGCACAGTATTTCCATTTTTGTGCTGTAAACTGTAAAAATTTTGGCCTGTTAATCAAGGTTAGCAAAATAGCTGATAATACAATCCTCAAAGTGACAGTGCCAATAGGTCCTATCAGAGGAAAGAGCTGCTTGGCAATGGAGGCACCTCCCTGCACACAGATAATCGCTAAAAGCGTTGCGGGAATCGCTATGTTTGAATTCTTCATTTCTAAAATCTCATCTTGTTATAAACCTCCTTGGAAAAGAATTTCCGGACTTAAGCGAACTTTATTATATACATTATCATTCGAGTTTATGATCTATAATAGTTTGCCCACAAATGTATTGAAATTTTGTTTTTTACAATGGATACAGATGCTGGTTTATTTTTCAAAATTCCTGGATATTATATAAAGTAAACCACTCGCCCCTAATGGCTTCTACCCTAGAAAAGCAGTTATTATTAAACATTAATATTTTATTAAAAAATACAGCTCAGTAATTTCTCTAATAATTTTCTAATAACATTCTAAGACCTTTCTAACAGCCTTTTTCCAAGGCTCACAATACCTTTGCAGCAAATAAAAATCACTATGGATACCGATTCATCCCATTATTACATCAACTAAGTATTCAACCCTATACCCTTCTTCTGTATAGCTGCTGAATGCTATAAAAAACAGAAAGGTTATGACCACATTAGAATTTACACTTCGTCTCTTTATCGCATTTTCCCTTGGCGCCAGTATTGGTTTTGAAAGACAATGGCGTCAGAAAAGTGCCGGACTCCGTACCAACACTCTGGTGTGCCTTGGTTCCGCCGCATTTGTTCTTCTATCCATAAGGATCGGGGGAGATGCCACAGGCAGAATAGCATCTTATATTGTAAGCGGTATTGGTTTTTTGGGTGGCGGGGTCATTATGAAAGACGGGTTAACCGTTCGGGGATTGAATACAGCCGCTACCATTTGGTGTTCAGCTTCTGTTGGTGCTCTCAGTGCTATGGGGCTTCCTTTTGAAGCAGCTATCACCAGCGGATTTATTATTCTTACTCATGTTATTCTCCGCCCTTTAGGGTTAAAATTAAGTAACAATATCAACAGCAGAAGTCATTACACTGAATATCTGATTACGATCAAATGTAAAAGTGAGGTAGAAAACCATATTCGGGTGCAGCTTATGCAATCTTTAAGCGGAAATGATAAAGTATTACTAAAATCCCTTACCAGCGATGATAACGGACTTCCTGAAAATGCCATCATTACGGCAGAAGTACACGCCTCCACTCCACAGGATAGTTTTATGGAAAAAACAGCCAGCAGATTAACGATCGAAGATAAAGTTATCAAGGTAAGCTGGGAAATTATAGGTACTGAAAATGATTTGTAACATTTGAAATAACAACTGAAACGATGTTAAAAAAATCCTCAAACAAAAATCTCAATTCAGCAGCGCTTGTAAAGTTGAAAGAAGCGGCATCTGAGAACGAGAAAATGGTTTATGCCATGCTGGAAACTTCAGAAGAAGGACTTAGCGAAAACACAGTAAAGGACCGTCTGAAAATGTATGGTAAAAATGAGATCGCAACACAAAAAGCTCCCTCCTGGATAAAACAATTTGCCCACTCATTTTTTAATCCCTTTAATTATATTCTGGCATGTATTGCTGTAATTTCATTATGTATTGATGTAATTCTTGCCCCTGCAGAAGAAAAGGATCTTAGCACAACCGTTATTATTTCGGTGATGCTTCTGTTGAGTACTGTTTTAAGATTTATCCAGGAATTCCGTAGCAACAAGGCTGCAGAAGCTTTAAAGAAAATGGTTAAAACAAGTTGCCTCACCAAAAGAAAGTTTAAAGAAGGTGAAGAAATTGAAATTTCCGAGATTGTCCCGGGAGATATTGTCATTCTTTCAGCAGGAGACATGGTTCCAGCTGATTGCAGAATTCTGAAAAGCAAAGATCTCTTTATCAGTGAATCCATTCTGACCGGAGAGGCGCTTCCCGTAGAAAAAAATGCCTTCCCTATCCGGGATGCCAAAGAGCAAAATCCGCTAAACCTGCAAAATATTTGTTTCATGGGAACCAATGTGGTAAGCGGATCAGCAACAGTAGTTGTTGCCAACACCGGAATTTTCACCTATTTCGGGAGCATCAGTAGAAGTCTGGTGTCCAAAAGACCGGAAACAGCCTTTGATATTGGCGTGAATAAAGTAAGCTTTCTTCTCATCCGGTTTATGTTGGTGATGACCCCGGTTATTTTCCTTATCAACGGATTGGTAAAAGGTGACTGGATGCAGGCCTTATTATTCGCTATTGCCGTAGCTGTAGGGCTTACCCCTGAAATGCTTCCCATGATTGTCACAGCTAATCTGGCTAAAGGAGCTGTCAACATGAGTAAAAAGAAAGTGATCGTTAAACGGTTGAATGCAATTCAGAATATCGGAGCAATGGATATCCTTTGCACCGACAAAACAGGAACCCTTACTCTGGATAAAATTGTACTGGAAACCCACCTCAATGTTCGTGGTATTGACGATGATGAAGTATTGAAATGGGCTTACCTCAACAGCTTTCATCAAACCGGGCTTAAAAATCTACTGGATCAGGCGGTTTTGGATCATGCAGAGGTTCACAACATGATGAAGGCTGATGAGCTCTATTTGAAAGTAGACGAAATTCCTTTCGATTTTGAAAGAAGGAGAATGTCCGTTATTTTAAATACTTCCAGGGGTAAGCATCTGATGATTTGTAAAGGTGCCGTAGAAGAAATGCTTTCTCTATGTACCTATGCTCTGGATCCGGGAGATGATCACAGTCTCCATATTGAAAATGACAATATTGTTCCCTTGGATAATTTGATGAAACAGCAAATTATCAGAATGTCCGAAAAACTTAATGCCGAAGGATTACGGGTATTGCTGGTGGCCATTCGTGAATTCGATGGAAACCACCCCCTGAACTATTCTGTAGCAGACGAAAATAATATGACATTAACAGGTTTTATAGGTTTTCTTGATCCTGCAAAACCATCTGCAGAGCCAAGCATCAAAGCTTTATACAAGTTAGGTATTGAAGTAAAAGTAGTAACAGGAGATAATGATATTGTGGCTAAAAAAATATGTCATGATGTTGGAATTCCGGTCAATACGATTATGCTGGGGGATGAATTGGATACCGTAAGTGACGAAGAATTGAGCAAAGATATGGATCTCTATTCTGTTTTCGCCAAGGTAAATCCGTTACAAAAACAACGTATCGTAAAAATACTGAGATCAAAAGGTCATACGGTAGGATTTATGGGCGATGGCATTAATGATGCAGCAGCAATCAAAGAAGCTGATGTGGGAATTTCTGTAGATACAGGAGCAGATATTGCCAAAGAAAGTGCGGATATTATTTTGTTGGAAAAAGATTTGATGGTACTCAGAAGTGGAGTCATCTATGGCAGAAGAACCTTTGGAAATATTGTAAAATATATAAAAATGACTGCCAGCAGCAATTTTGGGAATATGTTCAGTATGATCGGGGCAAGTGCTCTGCTACCGTTTCTGCCGATGCTTCCGTTACAGATTTTAACCCAAAATTTACTGTACGATGTTTCCCAATCCTCTATTCCATGGGATACCATGGATAAAGACTTTCTGGAGAAACCAAAAAAATGGGAAGCTGAAAGCATTAAAAAATTCATGTTGTGTATTGGTCCTTTAAGTTCCATTTTTGATTATATGACATTTGCAGTTATGTTCTTTATTTTCAAAGCCAATACACCTGAAAATCAGAGCTTATTCCAAACGGGTTGGTTTGTGGAAGGACTACTCTCCCAGACCTTGATTGTTCATATTATCAGAACTAAAAAAATTCCGTTTATTCAAAGCTGGGCTACCGCTCCTGTAGTTGCTTTAACCAGTTTGATTATGTTAATCGGAATTATGATTCCTTTTACACCTATAGCTGCATACCTGAAGATGCAACCTCTTCCGTTAAGCTATTTCCCTTATCTGATCGGAATTCTTACCGGATATTGTATCCTCACTCAGTTTGTCAAACAGTGGTTTATCAAAAAATTCGGCTACTGGCTTTAATACTCAAAAACGTCTCTCTTTCTAATCGTTTTCTAATAGCTTTCTAAAGGCTTTCTAACAGACTATTACAATCGATGAAAATACCTTTGCAGCAAAAAAAAGCAGGCAGAAAAAACTTTCTAAAGACACACCTAAAGATTGAAAATAAAAACTAAAATTTAATTCGTTGTTATACCCATTTTATATGAAAAGAATAATAGTAACAATTATACTTTTGGCAGTGATTACCTCTTGTAAAAATTCCAAAAGTGAACCCGCTAAAGATCAGGAGCTCCTCGTAAAAGGTGATAATGTCATCATTCCGGAAAACAATCCTGTTTTCAAAAAAATCAAAACCGAAGTGATTTCCGAGCAGGAGCATAGCGATGGGGTAATTTCGGCAGGAACTATTCAGGCTATCCCAAATCATTATGCAGAAATTGCAAGCCCATTTTCAGGAAGAATTACAAAATCATTCATTCAGTTAGGACAAAATGTATCAGCAGGCAGTCCCCTTTTCGAGATTCTTTCTTCCGATTATTTTTCAGTTCAGAAAGATTATACGGATGCATTGAACGATGTACAGCTTGCGGAGAAAAATTATAAACGTCAGCAAGATCTGGTAAAACATGGAGTAGGAATTCAGAAGGAACTTGATGAAGCAGAAACAGATTTTAAAAATAAAAAAACTTCACTTTCCAATGCTACTTCTGCTTTAAAAGTATACAATAGTAAAGGAGGAGGTATCGGAAGTCCTCTTATTGTAAGAGCCCCGATCAATGGAGAAATTATTTCCAACAAAATTGTTAACGGTCAATACCTGAAAGGTGATGCTGATCCGGTTATTATTATCGCTGAGCTATCCAAAGTATGGATTTCCGGTGATGTAAAAGAAAAAGACATCCGTTTTGTCAATACCGGAGATCATGTTTCTGTAAAGGTAAGTGCTTATCCGGATAGAAATATCACCGGAAAAGTCTATCATATCAACGAAATTGTAGACGAGAGCACCAGAAGCATAAAAGTACTCATTGAATGTGATAATCCGGACAGAAAATTAAAACCGGGAATGTATGCCACCGTTAATTTTTCAACTACTCCAACAAGAACAATCATGATTCCTGTTACAGCTTTGATGCAGCAGGACAGCTCTCAATATGTATGGGTAAAAACAGGTAAAAATCAATTTGCCAAACGCTCGGTTACTACAGGAGAAACAGATCAGAAAACAGTAAGAATTACCTCGGGATTGAAACCGGGAGAAACCATTATGACAGAAGGCGGAATTTATATGCTGGACGCAAAATAATGTACATGAAGTTCAATGTATAAATTATCTGCATGCTCAATGCATGTAAAAACTTTGTACACAAATTAAGAATTATGAAGCAATTACTTACAATCTCTATACAGAAGAGATGGCTCATGCTGGCCCTCTTCCTTTTACTGGGGTTCTTCGGATATTATTCCTGGACCAAATTATCTGTAGAAGCCTACCCCGACATTGCTGATGTAACCTCACAAGTAGTGACACAGGTTCCGGGACTGGCAGCCGAAGAAGTAGAACAACAAATCACCATTCCTCTGGAACGCGCTTTAAACGGACTTCCCGGAATGCACGTAATGCGAAGCAAAAGTACTTTCGGGCTTTCTATTATCACCATGGTTTTCGATGATGGTGTAGATGATTACTGGGCAAGACAACGTATACAGGAAAGATTATCCGATGTAGATCTTCCTTATGGTGCACAACCCGGACTTGATCCGCTAACCTCTCCTATCGGCGAAGTATATCGTTATATTATCGAAAGTAATAACCATAGCTTACGTGAGCTGACAGATTTACAAAAATTCGTCATTATTCCTCGTATCAAACAGGTTTCAGGCATTGCCGATGTAACCAATTTCGGAGGGATTACCACTCAGTTTCAGGTTGAGCTGGATCCTCATAAACTTGAACAATACGGACTTTCACTTTCCGAAGTGACAGAAACTATTTCCAAAAACAATGTCAGTGCCGGAGGAAGTATGCTTCCCCGTGGAAATCTGGCATATGTAATTCGGGGAATAGGTTTGGTAAAGGATCTTGACGACCTTGGAAAAATAGTCGTAAAAACTGAAAATGGAGTTCCTGTCTTTCTGAATGATGTAGGAACATTAAAGTATGGAAACCTTGAAAGAAAAGGAATTCTGGGCTATACTGACAGAAAAAGAAATTATTCTGAAAGTGTAGAAGGTATTGTTCTTTTATTAAGAGGACAAAACCCGTCACAGGTTCTTGAAGGTGTTCACAAGGCCGTTGAGGAATTGAATAATGAAACTCTTCCACCCGGAGTCAAAATTCATCCTTTTCTGGACAGAACTGATCTTGTGGACACCACCCTTCACACCGTTTCTCATACCCTGACAGAAGGAATCGTATTGGTTATTATTGTCCTTATTGTATTCCTTGGAAGCTGGAGAGGGGCTCTGTTGGTCGCCATTACCATTCCACTGTCTTTATTATTTGCATTTATCCTGATGCAGTTTACCAATATCCCGGCCAATCTTCTTTCTCTTGGAGCTATCGATTTTGGGATTATCGTAGACGGAGCCATTGTAATGCTGGAAACTATTCTTAAGAAAAGAGAAGATAATCCGGAAGAAGCCCTGGAAGAAAAAACAATTACCAAAAGAGTAATTGAGGTGGCCAAACCCATTTTCTTTTCCACGATCATTATCATTACCGCCTATCTTCCATTGTTTGCTTTTGAAAGGGTAGAGAAAAAATTATTTACTCCAATGGCATTTACGGTTGGTTATGCTTTGCTGGGAGCTCTTGCCGTTGCCCTGCTTCTCATTCCGGGGCTTGCTTATGTTATCTACCGGAAACCGCAAAAAATATATCATAATAGGTGGCTGGAAAAAATAAGTGCTGCTTATGGAAAAAGAATAGAAAAAATAATGCAGGTTCCAAGAAAAGTCATACTTCCTTTAAGTATCGTCTTAGTATCTGCCGGAGTTTTATCTTACAGCGTAGGAAAAGATTTCCTGCCTGAACTGGATGAGGGTTCTATCTGGCTCCAGGTACAACTTCCTCCCGGAATTTCTTTGGCTAAAGCAAAAGAAATGAGTGACACCTTACGTACGAGAACTTTAAAACACTCAGAAATCACCTATATGATGGTTCAGGCCGGCCGTAATGATGACGGAACAGACCCATGGACCGCTTCCCACTTTGAAGTATCCGTAGGTATAAAGCCCTACGACCAATGGCCATCCGGAAAAACAAAAGCAGATCTCATTAAAGAACTTGCAGCAGATTATAAGGATATGCCGGGATTCACTGTCGGTTTTTCACAACCGATGATTGATGGCGTGATGGATAAAATCTCCGGAGCGCATAGTGAGCTTGTCGTAAAGGTATATGGAGATGATTTTAAGGAAACGAGAAGAATAGCAGAAAACGTCTTATCAACATTACATAAAATTCCCGGTTCTGCTGATCTTGCTATCGATCAGGAGCCTCCGCTACCTCAGCTGCAGATCATTGCCAACAGAGATAAAATTGCACAATATGGATTAAATGTTGCGGATGTCGCCGATCTTATTGAAGTGGCACTGGGTGGAAAAGCAATCTCACAAATTTTTATTGGAAACAAAGTGTATGATATTTCCTGTCGTTACACCGAAGACAGCCGCGATACTCCTGACAAAATCGGAAATCTGATGCTTACCTCCGCTACAGGAGCCAAAATTCCTTTATCACAGGTGGCAGAAGTGAAATTAAGTACCGGTGAAAGTACCATTACCCGTGAAATGAACAAGCGACATCTTACGGTAAAACTTAATCTGCGGGGTACAGATCTTTCTTCTTTTCTGAAAAAAGCTCAGGATAAGATTGAAACGGACATCAAATATGACCATGAAAAATACCAGATCAAATGGGGAGGTCAGTTCGAAAACCAAAACAGAGCATATTCCAGGTTAGCATTTATTGTTCCGTTGGCATTGGCAATTATGTTTTTGTTATTGTATGGTGCATTCGGAGACTTTAAGCAGGCTTTGGTACTGATGTCAATTGTTCCGTTGGCATTATTCGGAGGAATGCTGGCTCTCAATATTCGTGGAATGTCTCTGAACGTTTCTTCAGCAGTAGGATTCATCGCATTGTTTGGAGTTGCCATTCAGAATGGAGTCATTATGATTTCTCATATCAATGATCTGCGTAAGAAAGGTCATGACCTGAAACATTCAGTAATCAAAGGAGCACATGATCGTTTCAGACCGGTTCTGATGACTGCAACCGTTGCCGTGATCGGCCTATTTCCGGCATCACTGGCCACAGGAATTGGTTCGGATGTACAGCGACCTCTCGCAACAGTAATCGTTTATGGACTTATGTTCTCTACTATTTTAACCCTATTCGTGCTACCTGCTATTTATTATATGGCTGAACGTCGCAGCGAAAAACAAAATTCAGAATCAGATGAAACACTTACATATGAAGACTAGCTTTCATTTTATTATCGTATCTGTCATCGTATTGAGCCTGACAGGAATGGTAAAGGCGCAGGAAAAAGAACTTTTACGTTTTGGTGAATACCTGAGTCTTGTCGGAAAGAAAAATCTTGGCTATGCATCACAGAAATATAACGTAAGTATGGCTGAAGCAGCCATTCAAACTGCAACTATGTTTCCCGATCCTCAGCTGGAAGTGGAAACCACCAACAATGGTGTTAATAAAAATATGGGATACGTGTATGGCACTTCCATAGGATGGACCCTGGAACTGGGAGGAAAAAGGAAAGCAAGAATAAATCTGGCCAAAAACCAATCAGAGTTGAGTAAAATACAATTACAGGATTTTTTCAGAAACCTTCGGGCAGATGCGAGCTTAGGATATATTGAGGCACTAAAAACTAAATCTTTACTGGGAGTACAACAGGATTCTTATCAAAATATGCTTCAACTGGCAAAATCTGATAGTATCAGATATCAATTAGGTACCATATCATTGGTTACCTCAAAACAAAGTAAATTAGAAGCAGCCTCCCTTCTCAATTCCATTTATCAGGCTGAAAGTGAAGAGCAACAGTCTCTGACCAACTTATCCGTATTTCTGAGTGATAACAAAATAACCGGCAGAGATGTTGATGGAGATTTTAACGCTTTCAACAGGGATTTCAATGCTGATGATCTGATTCTTCAGGCATTGAATGAAAGAGCAGATGTATTGGCAGCCAGACAAAACACACAGGTAGCTAAAAGCCAGATCAACCTTGAAAAGGCTAATCGTATGATCGACTTAGGATTAACTGCCGGTGCAGAAAGACATACCGAAGCTACTAACGAAATAGCTCCATCTCCAACAGTAAATGCTGTAAAGGTAGGCCTTAGCATTCCCCTGAAATTTTCCAACAGAAGAAATGCAGGATTAAAAATAGCTGAAATGGCACATTCTCAGGCACAGATCGAGTATCAACAGATTGAACAGGGAATAAGAGCTGAAGTGATGCAAGCCTATCAACAGTATACAGCTACTCAAAAGCAGGTAAAGCAATTCCACAACGGAATGCTCACAGAAGCTAAAAGTATATTGGATGGTATTATATACAGCTATAAAAGAGGAGAAAGCTCTATTCTCGAAGTTTTAAATGCACAGCGTACCTATAATGATGTAAGAAAAGATTATTATCAGGCCCTTGCAGATAATGCAGCAGCCCTAATCGAATTGGAACGTAAAGCAGGAATCTGGGATATTGAATTCTAATAATAAAACTAAAGAAAGCTGGTAGCTGAAAACAATTTTTGAGTCATTAACTTCCATAACCTTTTAACAGAAGCAGGCTCAATTAAAAAAACACTTTCATTTTCAAGCGAGTTTCTTCCAACTTATAAGTTACAACCTTACCCTCATTCAAAAAAGCCCTGAAATCTATTTGATTCCAGGGCTTTTGTTATTTCTTATACTGAGATTCATAAATACCGATCCACTCTTCAACCGTCATTTTCTTACTTAATTCAGAAATGAGCTCAAAAGGAATATCTTCCACTTTTTTAAAGCGAACACAGGATTTACCCATATCAAGTTTTTTCTTTGAATGTTTTGGATATTCTGCCACAAACCAATCCAGAATTTCAGGGGTAGAATATAATCCCATATGATATAAGGCTATAAAATTCTTTTGGGAAGCCAGATTGATAAATGGTAACGGTGTCCCGGGAGTACAATGATAACCGGCAGGATATGTTTTCAAAGGTACAGCCCATCCGATCATTCCATAACTTGGATTTTCCTCAAACCCCTTCGGCAAATTCTGACTGATGGTCTCAAAAAGTTTTCTGAAACCTTCCTGTCTCTCTTCAGGAATTTTTGAGATATAATCTTCTATGGAAACTGCTTGAATCTGCATATTTTATTTTTTTCTAAAGTACAATTATTTTATAAAATTGTACACACTAAACATTTGCACATCTTTACCGTTCTTTTGTAAAAACATCATTTTATTCACATTAGGAATATATTGAATCATGTTACCATCTGCAAAACCATAATTCTGGAAGAAATTTCCTCCTTTGTAACTAAGACTTACTTCCTGAGGTTTCAGCGTTGCGAAGTCAAAAACTTTCATAGAAAATCCAGTGTTCCCGAAAGCTCCTTTGGGATAAAATGTAGAAATATAAAGGTTATTTCCGGACTCGCTTACATGAATTCTTTTTCCTGTAGAGGCACCGGCAGCTACAAATTGTGTCACTTCACCTTCTTTATTAAATTTCATCAGCATCCCTGCTTCCAGTTTGTAAACAGGATCAGGAAAACGATTCATTGTAGAAGGCATTGGTCTTGTGACAGTTTCCTGCTGAACAGCCATCAAAATATCATCATTTTTTATAATAGTTTTGATCACTTTTACATCGTTCATATCTTTATCTCCCCCAAGATTAGTATTGCTGATTACAGCTTTTCCCGACTTCATATCATAAAACATTACTGTTCCAAAAGTACTGGCACCAATCGTCACTGCAGCTTTTTTTCTTCCGAAAGAAATCAGATAATCATTATCATTTTTGCTGATCGCATACAATTTTTCAGGAATATACTTATCATCAAAAGGAAGATCCCTATCTTCAGTATTGGAAACCAATTCCAGTTTATAAGACTCTTTCCAGCCTGCCGCTTTGCGCAATACGACAATTTTCGCTGAATTGGTTAACGCAAGAGATTTTTCCACATAATCACTGCTCAAAGTAATTTCTTTATTCCAAACCGGGGAAAGCGTTCTCAGATCCATCACCAGAACATCATTGATATTATCTGTCTTTTTATTGGCAAATCGGTCATTAAAAACCGCCGCATATTTTCCGTTTTCGGAGAAAAGAACATAGGTAGTTCCCGATCTGTTAGCAGATTCGATGCTGTATTTGGCAATACTTTTTGTTGTAAAAGTTCCGTCTTTTTTACTGAAAACATGCTGGAAGACTTCCTTCCTGTTTTCTTTTCCAAAGTATTCTTCCGTAAACGCTACGAACTTATCATCATCAATCTGTTGGGAGCCCAGATAATTATGAAGGACGCCGTTGGTTTTGTTAGCATAATCTTTGGTATAAGTATCCACCAGGCTACCGTTCTGATCCAGCTTTCTCATCAACAACTTTTTATGAGGATATACATTTCTCATTAATCCGTCAATGTTGATGGCACTGAACATATATGAATTGTAATCATCAGCCAGTACCAGCTTATCATCAGTTTCAAGGTTGGCATCAACAGAAAATTTTGTACCCTCCGTTACTTTTGTTTGGGCAAAAGAGCATACGGAAGTCATCATTAATGCTGAAGCAATAATTTGTTTAATCATATTATTTTCAAATTCTTAGTTATTGTAAATTTTTTCTTCTAATCTTTTTAGTTCAAGATTAGCATCATAAGACAATTTAATGTCTACAAGATGTTCCTGTAATTCGTTTAAGTATTTTTCTGCTTCCTGGTAATTTCCTAAAGCGATATTTAATCTTATCAAATTAAAATAAAGATATTCACCAATCTTTTGGTTGTAAACAGCTTTTTTATCCTGATAATTCACCTTAGTTAAAGTATTTTTCCAGATATCAATTCCCTTCTGCATATTCTCCATCGCTACTTTATTCGGTGCATAATCAGATTTTGCCTGAAGCTTTTTAAGATTGGTAGTAACATAGATGTAAGCCTTTTCCAAATCATCATATTCTCCTTTATTCTTCACGGTAGACAATGTTACCATAGAATTAATCGTCTGATACCCAAAATTTTCATTGATGATATTTCTTGTACGATCCATCGTTCTCTGTAAAAATCTTTTTTCCTGAGCATTCAGATTAATCTCATTAGTTGGGACACTGGCGATTTCTGTAAAATCAGAGAAATAGGTTTTATCAAGCTTAATATCTCCGTTTTGTTTACCAATAATTCTGGTAGGCTGATTGGCAAAAGTTTTTCCCTGATTATCCTGAAAATTTGTTCTTTCCATTTCGATGACAATATCAAGATTGCTTCCCCCTTTTGAAAATCCTGTGATATCCATCTGGGAAGCAAGGATTTTATTATCTACAATCAATGCATCTTTTAAATCAGGTTGTCTGTAAACGGGTACGGGAGGGATATTCAAAACAGGTCTTGATGGGATCCTTAATACCGGAGCACCGTTTGTTGCAGCTATTTTTTCAACGGCAGATAGCTTGCTGTATTCTGCAGATTCCAGTTTGTATTTTTCCTGAAGCTTTTTTACCTCTGCATCATAATCCTTCAATCTTTCGGCATGTTCCAGTTTCGCAGATTCTACGTTGGTCTGATAATTATCTACCTGTTTCTGATAATCTTCTTTAGATTGTCTTAAAACGTCATCCTTGGTAATATTATATGGAGACTTTACTGTGATGGTATAATTTCTACTGCCCTGATCGGTCGCAAAAACAGGCTCCTTTAATAACTGGAAACTGATGGTCTCTTTATCAATTCGTTGTGCATGCGAAAACGAAGAATAAAATACCGGAATTAAAAAAAGTAGTTTTAATTTATTCATGGGTTTTGTTTTTTCGGCGCAAATGTATAATAATTTTATCAACATCAAATTCAATAAGGTATTAAATCATTCATTTTCTAAGTTGTAATAAAAAAGACAGCCATTATATAGCTGTCTCTTGAAATGATTAATTGAAAAATTATTTCTTGATCGCTTTTACAGTAGATTTAGAACCATCTTTAAAGTGAAGAGTTACAAAATAGAGTCCGGTACCAAGTTCACTTAAATCAATTTGTTTCACAGAGCCTTCAATACTTTTCACAATTCTTCCGGAAGCATCTCCAACAATTATCCTATTGACATCTTTACCATCAGAAAGATAAAGAATATCTTTAAACGGATTAGGATGAATACTTATTTTAGGTGTTGATCCTTTTACCTCAGATGTACTCAACTGTGCACTTTCAACAGTGAAATTATCAACATAGAAATTATAGTCCGGAGTATCATCCACTGTTCCATCAGTCCCGTAGAAAGCAAATACTGTATTAGCTCCCACATAATTTGCTAAATTATAAGTATACTCATTAGAAGTATTGGAAGGTGTATTACTTGCATCCCAGGTTTTAAGGATATCCCATGTGCTCCCGCCATCATTGGAAATCATGAAATGGATCACATCATCAGATCCCATTGTGGCTGATGCCGTTCCTGAATAGGTTGTTACCCCGTAATTAAATTTCGCTCTGTAACCTCCGGCAGAAAGATCAAAAGGAACAGTCTTCAGCCATCCTATGGTGTTGGTTGTAAACAGGTTTATTCTTGCTGAGCCACTGGTACCAACGTTAAGAAACCCGTCTGCAGTCCAGCTGCTTCCATTTCCTGTTGGCCCTGTAGCCGGAGTTCCTCCTATAAGATTCTCCCAGCATGAACCAGGGAAACTGACAAAATCATTAGTATATGGTGGAATCATTGATCCACACAACGTTTTAAATGTCCCTACAAATGACCAGGAACTTTGCCCTGTTCCGGTACTACAATTTGTTCTCACCCAATAATAATAATTTGTACTTGGAGATAGGTTTCCTATGGTATATGAAGTACCTATAATTCCAGGGTAATTAGGCACAGCATTGCTTAACGGCGTTGTTGGACTCGTACTATAATATATATCATGGCTTGCTGCCGATGTCCCTGAAGGAACCGTCCATGAAATTTGGGCAGAATTTGCAGTAACTGTTCCCACAGAAGCCAAAGTTGGAGCAACGCAAGTACTATAAGCGTCTGCTGAAAATGCAAATATATTGGCGACTCCACTACTGTTTGTTTTGGTAATAGTCACACTTTGAATAGGTTTAGCCTGATTGGTAGGATCAATATTGAGAAGAGTTTGATACAACCTGGGATTAGTGGTACTGGCCTCCAATCCGTTTGTATTTCTCAGAATTCTTCCAATGCCGCGGATCGCATAATTAGTACCATCATACCAGTCAGGAACACTTTGCCCGGTAAAAGTCTGAGAAGTAGTATCTGTAAAATTGACTGTTATATTTACGGTAGAAGCTCCACTTCCACTCGTAGAAAGCATATAAAGCTTAAAAGCAGCCATAGGATTCGCAAACACAATGGTACCTTCATTGCTACCGGCAGTACTGCTATTAATCCGTAAGGAATTACTTCCACTTAAATTTCCAAGCTGAAAACTCAACCCCGGTGTTGAAGCTACCGCCGAATTGATCATACCATCCGCAGGAATACCATAAGTAAGAGGATTGCTCGTAGCGGTCAGCTGAAAATCTCTTGCTACAAAATTGTAGGAAACCCCATCAACATCCACTGTAGTAGATGTATTAGCAGCACCAATTCCATTTGCAATTACATCTTCTGTATACCCTGACTGTACAGGCATAATTTGAAAGTTTTGAGCCATTACAGCTGATACTGAAAAAAGAGCAATCACAGGTAATACTCTAGAAAATAAATTTATTGTCATATTTTTCATATTTGTTGTGAAAAATAAGAAAAATATCAATATAAAAATGTTATTTTTAATAAAAAATCAATATTTAATGAAAATATTTAAATATTAACCTTCAACACATTAAAAATTATTTATTCCAGAAAAATAATCCAACCCTAAGATCTACTTCTTCTTGTCTCTTAATTTTATTATTGAGAAATTAAATCTTATTTTTGTCATACAAATTTTTAAACAATGCCGAATATTTCAAACAGAGCACTGCACATGCCACCATCGCCGGTAAGAAAACTGGTTCCTTTTGCATTACAAGCAAAACAGAAAGGAATAAAAGTATATCATCTTAATATCGGGCAGCCTGATATTGAAACTCCGGAAACAGCTTTAAATGCTTTAAAAAATATTGATTTAAAAGTATTGGAATATGCACTTTCTGAAGGTAATATCGAATATAGAAAAGCCCTTACAGAATATTATCATTCATTAGGCTTTTCAGATCTGACACCGGATAACTTTATGGTAACCAACGGAGGTTCTGAAGCTCTTAATTTTGCAATTTCCACATTATGCGATGAAGGTGATGAAGTTATTATTCCTGAACCTTATTATGCCAACTACAATGGTTTCACAAGCACATTTGATGTAAATGTAGTTGCCGTACCTTCTACTATTGATACAGGTTTTGCTCTTCCAGCTATAGAAGAATTTGAGAAAAAAATCACCGAAAAAACAAGAGCAATCATCATCTGTAATCCGGGTAACCCGACAGGATACCTGTATACGCGTGAGGAACTTCAGAAACTTGCTGAAATTGCTTTAAAATATGACATTGTAATCATCTCTGACGAAGTATACAGAGAATATGTATATGACGGAAAGCAGCAAGTATCTATGCTTGATTTCCCTGAATTAGCAGAAAATTGTATCATTATTGACTCAGAATCCAAGCGTTATTCTATGTGCGGTGTAAGAATCGGATGTATGGTAACCCGTTCCAACAAAATCCGTAATGCAGCAATGCTTTTTGCGCAAGCAAGATTAAGCCCTGTTCTTTTGGGACAAATTGCAGCAACTGCTGCACACCAGAACGATGGTCCTTACATCAGAGCGGTAAGAGAAGAATATACACATAGAAGAAATATCCTGGTAGATCTTTTGAATGCTATTCCGGGAGTAATTTGCCCTAAGCCAAAAGGTGCCTTCTATTGCGTTGCTGAACTTCCTGTAGATGACACTGAAAAATTTGCACAATGGTTACTTGAAAAATATTCATTGAATAATGAAACCATTATGGTAGCTCCTGCCGGAGGATTCTACAGTGATCCTGAATTAGGAAAAAAACAAGTAAGAATCGCTTACGTTTTAAAAGAAGACGATTTAAAAAGAAGTGCTGAAATTCTGAAAGATGCTTTAAAAAAATACAGAGAAGAATTTAGTCTGTAAATAATATACAATGCCGACAACAAAAAATATACATCTGAAAATATTGTTTTCGATCCTTTTGCTGTCGGCATTTCTCTCTTGTGACAAAAAAAAACAGGAAACGTCTGGAGCTTCTGAAAATCCAAACGAAATAGCACTTATCAGTGTGTCTCATATCGGAGGAACATTAGGAGAGTACACCATCATTAAAGTCACAAAAGATTCTGTTTTTGCAGAAAAAGGAGCCACAGTCAGTCGCACCCACCAGAAATGGACTTCAGCCATCAGTAATGATACATGGAAACGGCTTATATCATCCATCAATATTAAAGATCTTGACGATATCAAAAGTTCTCCGAGCCAACAATCGGTAGACGGAATTGATGAAACCTTTCAGATTCGCACCCCTAAAAAGGCTCACATCTATGTCAATTCTTTCGCGGACACTGCTCATTACAAACAACTTCAACAGTTTAAAGAACAATTAGACAACATTCTTCCTAAAGAATACAAATAAAACATGCAAGAAAATTTTTCCTTACAGCCCTACAATACTTTCGGTGTTGATGCCCATGCCCGATACTTTATCGAAATCAATGGTATTGAAGAACTAAAAGAAGCGCTTACCTTTTCAAAAAAGCAACACCTTCCCCTTTTATTATTGGGTGGAGGGAGTAATATTTTGCTGACAAAGGACTTTGAGGGATTGGCTATCAAACTCAATTTAAAAGGAATATCTGAAGAGAGCATTAACGACAATGAAATTCTTGTAACGGCCAAAGCAGGAGAAAACTGGCATGAATTTGTGATGTATTGCCTGCAAAGAAACTATGGCGGATTAGAAAATCTTTCTCTAATTCCGGGAAATGTTGGAACCTCGCCTATGCAGAATATCGGAGCGTACGGAACTGAGATTAAAGATATTTTTGTTAACTGTAAGGTATTGGATTTGGAAAATCTTGAGATCAAAACCTTCAACCTTGAAGAATGTAATTTCGGATACAGAGATTCTATTTTCAAACAAGATGGAAAGGGTAAATATGTAATTCTTCAGGTTACTTTTAAACTGACTCAAAAAGACCACCACATCAAAACAGAATATGGAGCTATAAAATCTGAGTTGGAAAATCTGAATATTCAACATCCAACAATTCAAGATGTTGCTAAAGCAGTTATCAGCATCAGACAAAGTAAACTACCCGATCCTAAACAAATCGGAAATGCCGGAAGCTTTTTTAAAAACCCAACCATTCCGCTGGCACAATTTGAAGATTTAAAACAAAAATTTGAAAATATTCAGGGCTATCCCAATGGAGATGTAGTAAAAGTTCCTGCCGGATGGCTGATCGAACAATGTGGATGGAAAGGAAAACAAATCGGAAACGTAGCCTCACACAAACTTCAATCATTGGTCATCATCAATGCTACAGGAAAAGCTACAGGAAAAGAAATTTTTGATTTCTCCACAGAGATCATTAATTCCGTAAAAGAAAAGTTCGAAATAGAACTGGAACGGGAAGTGAACATTATTTAAAAAAACGGGCTGTTTCAATTTTGAATACAGCTTTTTATTTATTTTGTCGGTAACAATAAGGCATAAAGGTTCGCGGTATAGCTTCGTTTTTAAGAAGAAAGAAGTTCATCTATAAAAAAATTTAAGAACGTCTTAGCTATTGTTTATCATATAAAATCCTTTGCACCTTAATACAATCAACTTATCTATAATCGTTTTATCCCCATAAAATCATTATTTTAGCTAAAAAAACAGACACAATATGAAAATAGCAATTCTTGGAGCCGGAAATATGGGACTATCTTTTTCAAAATCATTTTTGAAATATGAACTCATCAAACCTGAACATCTGCACCTTATTATAAGAAGTGAATCCAAAATCTCCAGAATAGCTGAAGAATTTCCAAAATCCAAAATCTCTACTTTTGAAGAAGTCAGGGATCTTGATGCAGATCTGATCATTATTGCAGTGAAACCTCAGGACTTTCAGACAGTGGCTCAAAATATCAACTTTTCATTCAAGGAAAATCAGATGATCCTATCCATTATGGCAGGAATTAATATTGAAAAAATTCAGAAATCATTCAAACATCCCCTTGTGGTAAGAGCAATGCCCAACTCTCCTACTCTTCTTGGAATGGGAATTACAGGGTATACTGCTGCAGACGGAATTTCTTTCAGTCAATTGATTAATATAGAAAGGCTACTGAACAGTACAGGAAGATCGGTTTATTTAGAAAATGAAGAACTTCTGGATGGTGTTACCGCTCTTTCCGGAAGTGGTCCCGCTTACTTTTACTATATCATTGATGCGATGATCAAAGCAGGAATAGAGATGGGAATTGAAGAAAACCTTTCAAAGTTATTTGTAAAACAAACCATGCTGGGTGCTTATCATTTGATCAATAACTCTGAAAAAAACCTAGAAGAACTCATCAAAGATGTTGCCTCTAAAGGAGGGACTACCGAAGCAGCCTTAAAAACATTTGAAGAAAATAATTTTAAAACTATTTTACAACAAGGAATTCTGAACGCAGAAAAACGAGCTAAAGAACTTAATAAATAATTCTTTTTTCAATCCACCTGCAAAGCATCCATCCTGTATACACTCCAAAAGTATTCAGAATGATATCATCCACTTCAAATATTCCCATTCGGGTAAAATATTGAAGGGCTTCTACAATAACGATTGCCGAAATAAAAGTAAAAAGCAAGGGTTTCAATTTCCGTAACCCCGGGAAAATCCAGCCCAGGAAGCCAAAAGGAATAAACATCACAACATTTCCCAAAACAATCATAATGATACTCTTCCATTCCTGAGTACCCTGAATAAATTTTATCGTAGAAAAAACAGGCTCAACCGTAATTAAATTATCTTCATATTGAAATCTTCCCATCCCTAAAAACATCAGGTACAGCAAAAATAAACCATAAGGAATAATAATAATTTTATAAAATTTCTTTAACATCAAGTGCTAAGATATTCATTTCAAAAACATTAAATTTGTATGTTAAAATAATTTAATGAAATACGTCTTACTTACACTTATTTCAGCAATGCTGCTGTCGGTTTCATGGCCAACTTATGGAGTTCCGTTTTTTATATTTTTTGCTCTTGTTCCGCTTTTGATGATGGAACATGGAATCTCAAAATTTTCGGATTATAAAAGAAAAGGATGGATGGTTTTTGGACTTTCCTACCTATGTTTTGTCATCTGGAATATCGTAACAACGGGCTGGCTATATGGTTCAAAAAATCCGGATGGAAGTCATTCTATGATGGCTGTGGTATTTCCGGTACTTGTTAATTCTCTGTTGTACTCTGTGGTTTTCCAATGTTATCACTGGTATAAAAATGCACAGGGAACTTATTGGGGATTAGCTTTTTTAATAGCTATCTGGATGAGCTTCGAAAAATTTCATTTGGGATGGGAACTGACATGGCCATGGCTGAATCTGGGGAATGTATTCTCAGAATACCCTAAGCTGATTCAATGGTATGACACCTTAGGGGCAACCGGTGGAAGTTTCTGGATTTTATTGATTAATGTTTTAATATTCTACACCATAAGAACGTTTGAGGCCGGGAGAAAAAGAAAAGATCTGATCAGAAACTCTTCTATTATTGTGGGCTTAATTGCAGTTCCAATGATTATTTCGGTGGTCAAATACAATAATTTTAATGAAAAACCGTCAGGGCAAGTCAATGTATTGATGTTACAGCCGGATCTTGATCCTTACGCTGAAAAATATTCCAAAGACAGTTTAACGATTGAAAATGATCTGTTAGCTCTCGCTGAAAAGAATTCAACCACTGCAATTGATTATTATATTGCTCCTGAAACCGCACTTCCGGGAAGAGGTTCTATCTCTGAAACAGCATTTGAGAAAAGCTTACTATTAAATAATATCAAAGATTTTTTATCCAGACATCAAGGTTCTGTATTTGCAACAGGAATTTCATCTCACCATTTATTTTTTGATCCGGCAAAGATGCCAAAAGAAGCCTATCAAATCAATCAGGGAGTTTGGGTAGCCAGTTACAATACCGCCATTCAACTTGTTCCGAATCAAAAAGTACAGGTATATCATAAAGGAAAACTTGTACCGGGAGTTGAGATTTTCCCTTACATGAGCGTTTTGAAACCTATTTTAGGTGATGCTATGCTTAATCTGGGAGGAACCGTAGCTTCTTTAAGTACAGATAAGGAAAGAGTTGCTTTTGCCAACCCTTACAACAAAGGAAAAATAGCTCCTATTATTTGCTATGAAAGTATTTACGGAGAATTTGTCACCGATTATGTAAAAAAAGGAGCAAATTTCTTAGGCATTATGACCAATGACTCCTGGTGGGGAGTAACGGAGGGACACAAACAACTTTTGTCCTATGCCAGATTAAGAGCCATTGAAACCAGAAGAGAGATTGCCCGTGCCGCCAATAGTGGAATTTCTGCCCACATCAACGCAAAAGGCGAAATTGAGGCCGATACTTTTTACGGTGACCAAACAGCTTTATTTGCCAAAGTTAAACTCTATGATACCATGACATTCTACACAAGAGCCGGAGATCTTCTTTCAAGGTTCTCCCTATTTGCATTAGGATTTTTATTATTTTACTTCCTGATTAAATGGTTTCAGGCAAAAACAAAAAAAGCATAATTTTCAAACAAATAACCAGAAAAATCTGTTTAATCAGCTGAATTTTTAAGAGTTCATATTTTCTCCCGGATTTTGTAGATCAAGCAGATTTTCTGAGCATAAACTTTAATTATTATAACTTAAATTTTGAGCAAAAAAAAGAAAAGCCAGCTGGACGTCTGGCTTTTCTCATTGATAGAAGATAGAATTGATTCAATTACTTAATCGTAAGCTTCCTGGTGGTTATTTCGTTTTTTATCTTCAGTTTTAATACATATACGCCTTTAGGCAGATGAGAAACATCTATTGACTGATCTGCTTTTACAATGATATTCAGCTTTTTCCCGTCCATTGAATACATTTCGGCTTCCGATACCTTACCTCCCCTGATAAATACTTGATCAGAGGTCGGATTTGGATAAATAGTCAGCTGATTTGTACTAATATTATTCTCCATTGTTCCCAATGTACCTTCTGCAGACGGGTCGGAATATACTTTTGAAGCATCTATTGATCTTACACTCCAGAACACATTTTGAATCGCAGGATCAAGGTCAAGAAACCATGAAGGAGTTGTTACCACATATTTTGCAATATCCTGTCCTCCTTGTGTGGTTCCTACTTTAATTTCATAACGAAGAGCATTAACCGGCGTTTTGTCATCAGAAGCCCCACTCCATGCAAAATTGAACCTGTTTCCTGTTTTTGTAAGATTCAGGTTTGTAGGTGCTGTAGGTTTTAAATTGATATCAGTGGAATTGTTCTTAAAAAGTTTCGTTAAAGAAGGCAAATCATTATTTGCCCAATCAAACCCAGTTAGTAAAACATCCAGATGATTATCGTTATCGAAATCAAATAATTGTAATACTCCCGGCCCACCAAGCTGATATAATCCGGTCGTTGTTCCTTCCGTAAACTGATGCGTAGAAGGATTATAAATGTACGCTTTTACAAAAGCATTATAATTTACGTTTCCGGAGACGATGAAGTCATAGTATCCGTCATTATTCAAATCACCAAGACTTACTGATGAATCTGAAATATCAGGCATGGTAAGCTGCTGAGCAGTAAGATGTCCTGTTCCGTCATTCATTAAAACAGCAAAATATCCGTTATCATTTTCATCCTTGCCCATAACGATGATATCCTGAAAACCATCAGCATTGAAATCTGCAAAATCAATTTTCCCAACTGAAACCGGATCAAGATCCTGAGTATGAACCAAAGTACCTCCCTGATTCATATATACCTTAGACACCGGAAATTGATCAAGATCTGACCCGATAATGACTAAGTCTAAAAGTTGGTCGTTATTCAAATCAACTACTTTAAAACTTCCGTTCTGAGTTCCGTTCACCCAATTTTCAGTCATGGTAAAACCGGACCCCGTATTTTGGTACAAGTCTAAAGTATTTCTGAAACCTCCACCATGAATGTATTGAGTCCCGTTGATAGCATAATCCGGTTTTCCATCGTGATTAAAATCAAAAACCTCCATAGATCCATACACTTTCCCCGGAAGTTCACCTTCTTTTACAAAATCCGAACCGGTATTCTTGAATCTGTAATGCTTGTAATTAACAATATCCATATAGCTCAGGCCGGTAGAGATAATATCCATCAATCCATCATTATTGTAATCTATAAATTTGATGTCTCCCATATGGGTTACTCCGCTTAAGCCCGCATAAAGCGACATTGTACCGCCATTATTTTTATATACTTCATTAAATGTCTGATCTACATTCCCGTCTCCGTCCGAATCTATCGCTCCATTGAACACAATATCCTGAGTACCGTCATTATCCATATCAGCAATATCAGCTGCAGAATAATAAAAATTACTCATTCCGGTTGGTACCTCAGTAAAGGTTTGCGCTGTGAAAGCAATAGGCAGCATCGACAATAGAATATAAATTCTCTTCATAGTTATTTTTATTTAGATTAATTAAAAACAAAGATAGGCCATTAAATTATCTGATCTAAAAAAAGCCTGTATGAAATATATCAGCCTTGATTTTCTGGGATATCCCGGAAATTCGGATATTTTAAAATTTCAATATTATTAATCAGTTACTTATTTGCAAATATTTTTCAAAAGATTTGCCTATCTAAAAAATTCTTCGTTATTTTGCACTCTCAAATATTATACAAATAAGAACATCGAGATATGTCAAGAATTTGCCAAATAACAGGAAAGCGTGCAATGGTTGGTAACAACGTTTCTCACGCTAATAACAAAACGAAGCGTCGTTTTGAAATTAACTTATTAGAGAAGAAGTTTTACCTTCCGGAGCAAGATAAGCACGTAACACTGAAAGTATCAGCTCATGGATTGAGAGTGATTAACAAGATTGGAATCGAAGAAGCTATTGAAAGAGCTACTAGAAACGGATTGATTAAAAAGAATTAATAAATCATGGCAAAAAAAGGAAACAGAGTTCAAGTAATCCTTGAATGTACAGAGCACAAAGAAAGTGGTATGCCAGGAATGTCTAGATACATTTCTACAAAAAATAAAAAGAACACTACAGAGAGATTGGAATTGAAAAAATACAATCCTGTTCTTAAGAGATCTACCCTTCATAAAGAAATCAAGTAATTTATAAATATAATTTACAATGGCAAAGAAAGTAGTAGCAACCCTACAAAGCGGTCAGTCAAAAAAAATGACTAAAGTTGTGAAAATGGTTAAGTCTTCTAAGTCAGGAGCTTACGTTTTCGAAGAAAAAGTAATGAATGCAGACGAAGTAGATGGTTATTTGAAAAAATAATCAACACTTTATTTACAATATAAAAACTACTCACATTTTGAGTAGTTTTTTTATTTTTATATTCAAAAGATCTACTCATGAAATCGTTGTTCATTCTACTTTTAAGTATTTGTCTTTCAAGCCCCGTTGATGCTCAAAACAGCAAAAACAAAGAAAAAGAAACCTCAGATAAAGGAGTAACTCTGATTGTACTTGGAAATGTACAGGATGCAGGCTCGCCACAGGCAGGCTGCAAAAAAAGTTGCTGTGCAGACCTTTGGAAACATCCGAAACAAGACCGGAAAATAACATCGCTGGGAGTCATAGATCATGACCTTCAAAAAAACTATATTTTTGATGCCAGCCCGGATTTCCCGCAACAAGTTCAGCTGCTACAGCAACAATCCGGCTCCTTAGATAAAACAACCCCGGATGGAATTTTTATTACTCATGCTCATATTGGCCATTACACAGGTTTAATGTTTTTAGGAAGAGAAGCTATGAATTCCAAAAATATTCCGGTGTATGCCATGCCAAGGCTGAAAAAATATTTTGAAAACAATGGACCCTGGTCACAATTAACCCATTTAAAGAATATTTCGATCCAGGAAATGCAGAATGAAGTTCCTTTACAAATAACGGCTCACCTTCGGGTAACTCCTATCCAGGTCCCTCATAGGGATGAGTACTCAGAAACAGTAGGATACCTTATTCAAGGGCCTCATAAAAAAGCTTTATTCATCCCTGATATAGATAAATGGGGCACATGGAAGCATAACATTACAGATCTTATCAGGACTGTTGATTATGCCTTTCTGGATGCTACATTTTACGATGCAGAAGAAGTAGGTTTTAGAGACATCGCCGAAATTCCACATCCATTTGTAACAGAAAGTATGGAACTTTTCAGGAGTTTGCCTGCTCTGGAAAAAAAGAAAATACACTTTATACATCTGAACCATACGAACAAACTTTTAATTCCGGACAGCCAACAAACACAAACAGTTCTGGCAAATGGTTTTAATATTGCAAGGCTTGGAGACAAGGTAGAATTATAACATTTAAAAAAGATAAAAAGAAACAAGATACAAGTGTACAAGGTATAAGATTACCTTAAAACCAGTCTGTAATTTATATACAATGTAAAAAAAACACTTATCTTTTGGGTAGTTTTTTTGTTATCTTTGCTCACCAGATTATTAATCAATTAAATATGAAAAAAATTCTTGCTCTGGTTTGCACGGTATTTTTTCTATTTTCATTCAGTCAGAAAACAATGGATCCGATAGAATATAAAAGTTCACCAAAAGTTTTCAGCATTAAAGGGCTATCTCAATCAGTAAGTATTGACTGTGGCAATTCCAGGATGATTTTTTTATCCGGACAGGTTCCTTTAAACGATAAAGGAATTCTGGTAGGAAGTAATGTAGAAGAACAGACTCAACAGGTTTTCAGGAATATCGAAAATATACTGAAAGAATATGGAGGTACAGGAAAAGATATTATAAAATTAGGAATCTTTATAACCGACATTTCCAAAACACCGGATTTCAGGAAGGTCAGAGATCTATATATCAATATTCAAACTCCGCCTGTAAGCAGCCTTGTAGAGGTAAGTAAACTTTTCAGAAATGATGTGCTTATAGAAGTAGAAGCCACAGCAGTGATTAAAAATAAATAAGAATAAACTAAAACTATGAGTTGGTTTAAAAATATTTTCAAAAAGGAAGAAAAAGAAACTTTAGATAAGGGGTTAGAAAAATCCAGCCAGGGTTTCTTTGAAAAAATGACAAAGGCCGTAGTCGGCAAAAGTAAAGTAGATGATGAGGTTCTTGATGATCTTGAAGAAATATTGATTGCATCTGATGTGGGTGCCTCTACCACTATTAAAATTATAGAAAGAATTGAAGAGCGTGTTGCCAGAGACAAATATGTTGGGGTAAGCGAACTGGATAATATTCTTCGTGAAGAGATTTCAGGATTACTTCTTGAAAACCCTCATGCAGGAACAGGAAATATTGATACTTCCAAAAAACCGTATGTTATCATGGTTGTTGGGGTAAACGGTGTTGGTAAAACGACTACCATCGGAAAACTGGCTCACCAGTTTAAATCCGAAGGTAAAAATGTTGTTTTAGGAGCTGCCGATACCTTTAGAGCTGCTGCAGTTGATCAATTGACTATCTGGAGTGAAAGAGTGGGTGTTCCTATTGTAAAACAAGGAATGGGCTCTGATCCCGCTTCAGTAGCATTTGATACTGTACAAAGTGCTGTAGCTCAAAATGCGGATGTAGCCATTATTGATACCGCAGGAAGACTTCACAATAAGATCAACCTGATGAACGAACTTTCTAAGATTAAAAGGGTAATGCAGAAAGTTATTCCGGATGCTCCTCATGAGATTTTATTAGTTTTGGATGGTTCAACAGGACAGAATGCATTTGAACAGGCAAAACAGTTTACAGCCGCCACGGAGGTGAATGCGTTAGCGGTAACAAAATTGGATGGAACAGCAAAAGGAGGAGTAGTTATCGGGATTTCCGATCAATTCCAAATTCCTGTAAAATATATTGGTGTAGGCGAAAAAATGCAGGATTTGCAACTTTTTAATGGTACGGAATTTGTAGACTCATTCTTCAAGAAAAGATGATTTATATCATATTTTCCCTTATATTAGTAAACAAATCATTTAAATATTAACAATTAAAACATTTGAAACTATGGGAATTTTAACTTGGATCATATTTGGTCTTATCGCAGGAGCTATTGCAAAATTAATAATGCCGGGTACTCAGGGAGGTGGATGGCTGATGACAATTATCCTGGGGATTGTAGGAGCATTTGTTGGAGGATTTGTAGGAAACCTTATAGGCTGGGGAACAGTTGAAAGTTTCGATTTCAGAAGTATGTTGCTTGCCATAGGAGGATCACTCATTGTTCTCTGGATTTACGGAATGGCAACCAAGAAAAGCTAAGAGATAATAAAAATAAAATCCCGGATCTGAAATTCAGATCCGGGATTTTTGTGTACAATATAATTTAGTTAGTTAACCCTGATTTGGTAAGGCATTTCCATTTTAATTTCAGACTGTAATTTTTTGTCTGTGATCTGTTGTAAGATCTCATAGTTGGATTTACCTATTTTATTTTTAATAATTCTTGCAGATACATCCTCTTCATTAAGATCTTTGAAAAGTTGCTCTACAGGAGAGATTCTCTTTGGAAAAGAATCAACATGATAAGATTTTAACCCTGCTTTTTGTGCAGCAAATTTAACGGCATCATTTAATGTTCCCAGCTCATCTACCAGACCAATTTGTTTAGCACGAGTCCCACTCCATACTCTTCCGCCACCAACATTATCAATTTGTTCAAAACTTTGTTTTCTGTTTTGTGTTACGAAATGGACAAATCTTTTATATGTTCCTTCAACGCTTTTTGTCATCATATTCACTCCATACGGCGTCACTCCATTTAATCCTGAATAATACATAGAATTTGCATTCGTAGCAACAATATCTGCACGGATTCCGTTTTTATTGGCAATATCTTTATAATAAGGCATCACTCCAAAAACCCCGATGGATCCGGTAAGCGTATTAGGTTCCGAATAAATCTTATCTGCAGCCATTGCTATGTAGTATCCACCCGAAGCTGCATAATCCCCAAAAGAAACAACCAGAGGCTTCTTCTTTTTCAATTGCTGTAATTCAAATAAAATTTCATCTGAAGCATTGGCACTACCTCCTGGAGAATTAATTCTAAAAACAACGGCTTTCACTTTATCATCGTCCTGAAGCTTCTTAATATATTTCACGTATTTTTCAGAATAGATATCGTTATAACCATCTCCGTTGTTAATAGATCCTGAAGCATATAGTACAGCTACTTTCTCTCCGGAATTATCCTTATCTGAAAAAGAATTGATGTAACTCCCTAATGAAATTTTATTGAGGTTTTCTTTATCCTTTACACTCAATTTTGCTTTAATCAGGTTCTCATATTCTGTTTTCTGAATAAGCTTGTCTGCAAGTTTATATTTTACCCCAAGCTCCGGTATCATTCCGTACAAACTATCGACTACTGTTTTGAACTGGGCTGAATCTATTTTTCTTGAAACAGCAATTTTATTGGATGTATTTTTCCAAAGATCATTCAAAAGAGTACTCAGCTGTTCTTTATTTTCAGGAGAAATATCATTTCTTAAAAAAGGTTCAACAGCAGACTTAAATTTACCGTGACGAATTACTTCGATACCAATTCCATATTTATCCGCAAAATCTTTCAGGAATGTAACTTCTGTAGAAAGACCTTTTAATTCTATACCTCCGGCAGGGTTTAGGTAATACTGATCAGCCACTGATCCTAAATAATAAGCAGATTGCGAAACCCCGTTTCCATAAGCATACACAAATTTCCCACTCTTTTTAAAATCTGCAATAGCATTCCTGATATCATCAATCTGAGTCAACCCCGCATTTAAATCATCAGCTTCAATACTAATTCCTTTAATGTTATCATCAGTCTTAGCTTTGTTAATAGCTTCCAATACATCATATAAAAGGACGCTCTTATTCTGACTTCCGATTCCAAATAATCCCACTTCTTCTTCAGTAGGGCTATCGATAATATTTGTTTTCAAATTAATCGTAAGAACGGAGTTCTTTTTCACCACTACTGACTTGTCACTGCCCATAGAACTAAAAACAAGCATCATAATGAAAAAGACGAAAAATAAAGCGCAAAGTATAAGAATTGCTACTATATTTGCCAAAACATTTTTAAAGAAACTTCTCATAAATCAATCAATTTTCCAATATGTCGCAGCAAAAGGTAGTTTTGTTACTAGGAAGTAATCTTGGAGAGCAAAAAAAAAATATAGAGCTTGCTTTACAGAAAATACAGGAGGCAGGGAATAACATTTCACAAATAAGCGAATTTTTATTTTCAGATCCTGTAGAATTTGCTAGTTCCAATATTTTTTGTAATATTGCAACAGTAATATTCACGCATTTAACACCAATTCAACTGCTTAATTGTATAAAAAGCATTGAAGTTGAAATGGGAAGAATTAATGATTCAAAGGTATCTGGAGGCTATACTGATAGACTAATAGATATTGATATCATTAAGTATAATGATTTGAATTTTAAATCAGAAAGATTAGAAATCCCTCATAAAAAACATCTTTTTGAAAGGGATTTTTCCAGAATATTATTAAAAGATTTTATTTAAAACATAAAACATACAGTATGAAATTAGGTTTATTATTATTGGCTACACTGCCTATCGCAGCTTACGCACAAGCTCAAAACAGCAGTACTACAGTAAACTCTTCCACTGAGTATCCTAATACTTTCTCTTCGGGTTCCGCCAATGTTCAACCATTCAACAATAAAGCCAGACGCTTCAGAGACTGGTCTATATCTGTTGGAGGGGGTCCTGCATTTATGGTGCACTCTGCCCTAACCTCTATCAACAAGGATAAGGTCAATTGGGGATATAATGCTTACGTAAGTATTGATAAGCAAATCTCACATACATTCGGGGCAAGTATTATGTACACCAGAGGAGAAACAAAACAAACAGGTCAGCTTCCCGGTGTACCTGGACAGTTAGCAGGCGTAGCAACGGCTACAACTCAGTTTGATCAAATTGCTTTATTAGGAGATATCAACTTCTCCAATTTACTAAGAAGAGTGGACAATCATTCTCCATACCGATGGGCATTCCATGGTTATGGAGGTATTGGACTTCAAGGGTACAGAACCTCTCTGCATGATAATGACAGAAACAGATGGAGTGATAATCCTAAGAGAGTTCCTCAATTTGTGAAGAAGGATCTTGATTTTGGTTCTGTATACTATCAGCTTGGTTTAGGGTTAAAGTATAACGTTTCAAAACTTATTGATGTTGAAGCCAGAACCATGTATCTGATTAGTGGAGAACAATCATTTGATGGAAGTGGATATAACAACGCAAGTTATGATCCTGCGCAACCTGTAGAATCCCAATACAGATATACAATCCTTAACAACAAAAGATCTTACAACGCCTGGACAGTATCTCTGGGAGTATCTTTCAAATTAGGAAAACATGAAACACATCTAGCGTGGCATGACCCACTTCAGGAAGCATACTACAGAACCAACGTTTTAGAAAACGCCTCTACAGACTTTGTAGTGTGTGAAAAAGGTGATAAAGATAATGACGGAGTATGTGACGACTGGGACAGACAACTTGATACTCCTGCAGGAGCAAGAGTAGATGGAGCCGGAGTTGCTTTAGATATGGATCTTGACGGAGTTATTGATCTTTATGATAAGTGTGTAACTGTGCCGGGACCTGTTGAAAATAACGGTTGTCCAGTCAAATAACAAAGTGTTTTAAAAACAACTTTGTACTTTATTAAAAAAATCAAATAATAATACACGATGAAATTAAGTTTAGCAATAGCATCACTGGCTTTGGCGATCCCGACAGCCAGCTATGCTCAAGACTCAACTGCAGCTACAGATGGAAAATATCCCAATACATTTTCTTCTGGTTCTGCGAATGTTTCCCCATTTAATAATCAATCGAAAAGATTTAATGACTGGTCTATATCAGTAGGAGCAGGTGTTCCCCTGATGCAATCAGCAGATTTAACCTCTATCAAAAACGGTAATGGTAAGAATCTTTTTGGATATTCTGCTTATGTAAGTATTGATAAAGCAATTACCCACGCTTTTGGAATTAATTTACAATATGACAGAGGTGAAACCAGACAGGGATGGTTCAATACTAAGGATGCCGCTCCAGATGCGAAAGCAATAGCCGGCAGAACCCAGTATGATGCAATCTCAATCTTGGGAGATATCAACTTCTCTAATCTGTTGAGAAGAGTAGATAACCACTCTCCTTACAGATGGGCACTTCATGGATATGGAGGTATTGGTACAATAGCATACAGAGCGTACCAAAAAGATAGCAAAGGACAGCAACTCATGACTGAAGTTAAACCTTTCAAACTAGGCTCTATGTTTATGCAGGCTGGTGCTGGTTTAAAATTCAAAGTGAACAGAAGAATTGATATTGAAGGTAGATTAATGTATGTCATCACAGGTGATGATACATTTGACGGAGGAGGAGATCCATACAGCGATGTAAACAGACGTTCATCACAAGTTTCCGACAACTTCTTCAACGCTACTTTAGGTCTTTCATTCAAACTTGGAAAACACGATTCTCACTTAATGTGGCATGATCCACTTCAGGAAATCTATTACAAACTTGATGTTTTGGCTAACAAAAAGCAGGATATCGAAGTATGTAAAAAAGGAGATGCTGATAACGATGGGGTATGTGACGATTGGGACAGACAACTTGATACTCCTGCAGGAGCAAGAGTAGATGGTGCCGGAGTTGCTCTTGACACTGACTTAGATGGTGTTATTGACCTTTACGATAAGTGTGTAACGGTTCCCGGCCCTGTTGAAAACAACGGATGTCCGAAGAAAAAAGACAACAATGATACTGCAGTAGAAGTAGAAAAAACATTGAAAGACATCTACTTTAACTTCAATAAGGCAACGATCAGACCTGAATCTAACAGTAAATTAGATCTTGCGGCTTCAATTATTAAAGAAAACGGAGGAAATTACTTGTTAACAGGACATACTGACATTAAAGGAAATGCAGCATATAACCTGAGACTATCTAAAGAAAGAGCTGCTTCTGTTGTTTCTGCTTTAGAAACCAGAGGAGTTAATGATAATGTGCTAAAATCAAGAGGTGTAGGTTCCGCAGAAGCCAAGATTCCTGCATCAGCTTCAGACGCTGAAAGATTAGCAGACAGAAAAGTAACAGTGAAATTTATAGAAAGTTCTGAATGGAATTCTATTAAAAAGAAAGACTATGAAGATGCTCCAGTGAAAAAAACTGTGAAAAAAGCACCTGCTAAGAAAAAGAAAAAGTAACTTTTTACTATACACATAAACCGAAAAGAAGTTCTTTTCGGTTTATTTTTTTTTTACTACGAAATATTTTACATACCTTTATATCATTTTAGAGGGAGTTCGTATTAAAAGGACTAACAGCCAACACGTTCCTCGGAAAAAAAATAACACGAAATCACTTTTTAACGTAAAAAATCATTTAAAATAACTTAACTTAAAAAAATAACACTATGAAATTAAGTTTAGCAATTGTTGCATTAGCTATGGCAATTCCTACTGCCACTTATGCACAAGACTCAACGGCAGTTTCAAAAGGAGAGTACCCTAATACATTTTCTTCTGGGTCTGCTAATGTTTCCCCATTTACCAACCAATCGAAAAGATTTAATGACTGGTCTATTTCCGCGGGGGTTGGAGTTCCATTGATGCAATCAGCAGATTTAACATCAATTAAGAATGGTAACGGTAAAAACCTTTTTGGATATTCTGCTTACGTAAGTATTGATAAAGCCATTACTCATGCTTTTGGTTTAAAACTACAGTACGACAGAGGTGAAACCAGACAAGGATGGTTCAATACTAAAGATGCTGCCCCTGATGCAAAAGCAATAGCCGGTAGAACTCAGTATGATGCAATCTCAATCTTAGGAGATATCAACTTCTCTAATCTGTTGAGAAGAGTTGACAACCACTCTCCTTACAGATGGGCACTTCACGGATACGGAGGTGTTGGTACAATAGCCTACAGAGCGTACCAAAAAGATATCAAAGGACAGCAACTCATGACTGAAGTTAAACCTTTCAAACTAGGCTCTATGTTTATGCAGGCTGGTGCTGGTTTAAAATTCAAAGTGAACAGGAGAATTGACATTGAAGGTAGATTAATGTATGTCATCACAGGTGATGATACATTTGACGGAGGAGGAGATCCATACAGCGATGTAAACAGACGTTCATCACAAGTTTCCGACAACTTCTTCAATGCTACTTTAGGTCTTTCTTTAAAACTAGGAAAACACGAATCTCACTTAATGTGGCATGATCCACTTCAGGAAATCTATTACAAACTTGATGTTTTGGCTAACAAAAACCAGGATATTGAAGTATGTAAAAAAGGAGATGCTGATAACGATGGGGTATGTGACGATTGGGACAGACAACTTGATACTCCTGCAGGAGCAAGAGTAGATGGTGCCGGAGTTGCTCTTGACACTGACTTAGATGGTGTTATTGACCTTTACGATAAGTGTGTAACGGTTCC
>NZ_PPED02000002.1:224158-503530 GCF_002899825.2 Chryseobacterium phosphatilyticum | reverse complement strand
GGGTATGTGACGATTGGGACAGACAACTTGATACTCCTGCAGGAGCAAGAGTAGATGGTGCCGGAGTTGCTCTTGACACTGACTTAGATGGTGTTATTGACCTTTACGATAAGTGTGTAACGGTTCCTGGCCCTGTTGAAAACAACGGATGTCCGGTAACTACAGGACCTGTAATAGAAACAGAAACTAAATTAGAAGGAATTGAATTTGATTTAAATTCTGACAGAATTTTACCATCAAACACTCCTATCTTAAATAACGCTGTAAACTATATCAATTCTTCAAATGGTGCATACAATGTAATCGGAGCTACTGATACAAGAGGTACTGATGCTTACAACCAAAAGCTATCGCAGAGAAGAGCAAACAACGTTAAGAATTATTTAATTAAAAACGGTGTTCAATCTGGTAAACTGAATGCAGTAGGTAAAGGTGAAAAAGACCTTAAATATCCTGAATGTGAGCCGGCAACTAAATGCCCTGAATGGAAAAACAGAGCAAACAGAAGAGTTTACTTCGAAGCTAAATAATCAACATATTAGTTATTATATAAAAGTCACGCGTTGCGTGACTTTTTTTGTCTTAGTACTTTTCTTATTTTTACAACATGATTTCTCCGCAGGATTTTCAAAAATTAAAATATGACACTCTTAAGTATTTTTGGGGCTACAACGGCTTCAGAGATTCTCAGGAAGAAATTATCAATTCCGTCATTAATGAAAAAGATACGCTCGTACTTCTTCCGACAGGTGCCGGAAAATCCTTATGCTATCAATTGCCCGCCTTATTAAAAGAAGGAACATGTCTTGTCATTTCCCCCCTGCTGGCCTTGATGAAAGATCAGGTGAATCAGCTTAAATTTCGGGGCATAGAGGCAGAATACTTATCTTCTGAGCTCGATGAATATGATGCTGAAGCTATTTATAATCGTTGTAAAGAAGGCCTTACCAAGCTATTATATGTATCTCCTGAGCGATTGACAAATACTCAGTTTTTACAAAATATTGAAGAAATTGAGATGTCTTTCATTGCGGTTGATGAAGCCCATTGTATTTCAGAATGGGGGCAGGATTTTCGTCCCAGCTATCAGAATATTAAGGCCTTCAGAAGTAACAACCCTGAAATCCCTTGTCTGGCTCTGACTGCTACGGCCACTACAAAGGTTTTGGAAGAGATCAAAAATAAACTGGAACTGAGAAATCCTGCTGTATTTCAGAAAAGCTTCAAAAGAGATAATATCAGAATCTTCACGGAAGAAGTTGCAGACAAGTTCCAACGTGTTCTCGATATCCTAAAATACAACAATGACTCGGGAATCGTATATGTAAGAACAAGAAAAGAAGCAGAATTACTGGACGAATTTTTGAAGAAAAATCAGCTGAAAAACGTGGATTATTTTCATGCCGGCTTAACAACGAAAGAAAAAAACATACGACAAACGACATGGAATAAAAGCGATAATCATGTACTGATTTCCACCAATGCTTTTGGAATGGGAATCGACAAGGACAATGTACGTTTTGTTCTCCACTACTCTCCTGCTGCATCATTAGAAAATTATTACCAGGAAATAGGAAGAGCGGGGAGAGATGGTAAAGACAGTTTTGCTTTTATGCTTTGGAACAAGCAGGAACTTTTGAATTTTGATGAAATTTTGAAAAATCAGACCCCTGGTAAAGCAGAATTTCTAAAAATTATCAGTTACCTCTACTCTATTTTTCAGGTTGCAGAATTTGAGCTGCCTGAGAAAACATTTCAGCTCAATATTTCCGGAATACAGAACTTTACCCGATTATCGAAAGCAAAAATTAATAATGTGCTTAATTTTCTGCATAACCAGGAAATCATTTATCACAACGACAATAAAAGTTTATCTTCCCTTGAGCTTTTCATCAAATCTGATGAGATAGACCAGCTCCCCCAGAAAGATGCTTATTTCATAGAGCTTCTTCTCCGTGCAATGTCAGGAATCACTACTCATAAGGTCATGTTTAGTGAACAACAGGTAAGCAACAAAATCGGAGTAGGCATTCCTCTGATCAAAGAACGCCTGAAAGAACTTCAACAGAAAAATTATCTTGAATACATAGACGGAGCATTGTCTAGTATCAAATTTTTAAAGCCTCGTGATGAAAGAGCTATTCAAAATGCATATTGGAAGCTCTTTGAACACATCCAGAAGAATAAGATCCAAAAGTGGGAGGAAATGAAATTTTATGTAGAAAATAATGACTACTGTAAAATGAAGCTCATCCTTGCCTATTTTGGTGAGAAAAACTCAAAAAACTGTGGCCATTGTTCAGTCTGTGAAAAAAACAAACAATCTATTTTCGGAAAAAATATTTCTCAACAGATCATTAATTTATTGACAAAAAAAGCGTCAACTATTGAAGAACTTTCCATTCAGTTAAGTTATCATTCCAAGGAAAATATTCTGGAAAACCTCATCTTTTTATTGGATTCAGGAAAAGTAAAAATGCTGAACTTCAGAACATATGCGATTAATTATGAACAATCTACACTAAGATAAGTTTATATTTCACGATAAATATCCGGCATCATACTTTGTTATCAATATGCCTTTTATCTTCTGAAAATCTATTTTTCACCTTTAGTTTTCCATTTTCAACTATTGATGAAAAGCCTATCTTTGTACTATGAAATCATTGAAAGTCGTTTTTTTAGGAACTCCTGAGTTTGCCAAAACATCTTTGGAAGCTATTCATCAATCTCATCATCATGTTGTTGGCGTTGTAACAGTTGCCGATAAAGCAAGTGGACGTGGACAAAAGATCAATCAATCACCGGTAAAAGTATACGCAGCAGAAAACAATATTCCTGTTTTTCAACCCGAAAAATTAAGAAATCCTGAGTTTTTGGAAGAACTTAAAAATCTGGATGCTGATGTGTTTGTTGTCGTCGCTTTCAGAATGATGCCTAAGGTTCTTTTTGAAATGCCAAACATGGGAACTTTCAATCTTCATGCCTCTTTACTGCCTGATTACAGAGGAGCTGCACCGATTAACTACGCAGTGATCAATGGTGAGGAAAAAACAGGAGCAACGACATTCTTTATTAATGAAAAAATCGATGAAGGAAATATTCTTTTACAGGAAGAATTGACGATTTTACATGATGAAAATGCAGGAAGCCTTCATGACAGACTCATGGAAATGGGAGCAAAATTGGTTGTTAAAACATTAAACGGACTCGCTGAAAATGCAATTGAAGAGAGACCTCAACCACAAGTTGAACATCCAAAAAACGCTTATAAAATCTTTAAAGAGGATACCCGGATCAACTGGAAAGCTTCTTCAAAAACAATCCATCAGTTTATTCTTGGAATGTCTCCTTATCCTGCTGCTTTCACTACTTTAAAAATAGGTGAAGAGGAAAAGGGACTTAAAATATTCGGAGGAGTGTTTGAAATTATAAATCACGGGAAACCAACCGGGACATTGAGTATTTCTAAAAACGAATTTAAAATCTATACTGAAGACGGAGTTTATTTTCCGCAGGAGTTACAGCTCGAAGGAAAAAAAAGAATGACTGTAAAAGACTTCCTGAATGGATTTCGTAATTTTGATGGAATCACATTAAAGGATTAAATCATACATTCAATCTCAACTAAAAAGTCACGAAATTGTTCTTAACAATTTCGTGACTTTTTAGTTGAGCACATTAATCTTTACTTACAATTTTTCTACGAACCCTGCTGAGAGACTCAGGTGTTACTCCTAGATAGGCTGCAATTTGAATATTGGTCAAACGATGTGCTGTATTGGGGTATTTCTGTAAAAATTCAAGGTAGCGTTCTTCTGAGGATTTGCTTAAATTATCAATAATCCTGCGTTGCAATGCAATGATAGACATCTGAAATTTGAGTCTCATCAACCTCTCAATTTCGGGCATTTCTAAATAAAGCTTCTCTTTATCAGTCTTTGAGATGATGAGAATCTCACTATCTTCAAGAGCCTGGATATTGAGCTTTGAAGGAATATTGTTAATAAAACTGTCAATATCCGAAATCCACCAATTTTCAATACCAAAATATAATATTTGTTCATCAGCATTACGATCAGTATGAAAAACTTTGAAGCAGCCATTCATTACAAATCCCTCATAATTACAGATACTTCCTTCTCTTAATAGAAATTCTTTCTTCTTTACTTGTCGTAAGGTAAATTCACTGCAATATTTGTCCAGCTTTTCATCTGAAATATTAATGTACTGCCGGATATGTTTTTTCAAAGACTCAGTCATAACTTAAAAATAAAAAAAGGTTTAGAAAAATCCTAAACCTTTTGCTTTTTTATCGTTAATAATCTTCTGCAATATTGCTTCTCCGTTGATCATTAATATCTTATAATTGTACCATCTCCGTTACTTCTACATCGTACCCTCCAACCTGAGGCTTGATATTTGGATTTTGAGTGATTACTTTAAATTTATTAATTCCCAGATTCTTTAAAATCTGCGTTCCAATACCATAATCTCTATAGTTGTATGCTAAGGTTGGGTGCTGCTCTTGTCCATCCTGATAATTCAGGAATTGCTGAAGCTTTCTCAAAGTATTTTCAGAATTGGAAACGTTATTAATGAAGATGATCGCTCCTTTCCCTTCTTCATTTACCATATTGGTAACTTTTTCCAATAAAGGTTTTTCACCGTTGTTTAATCTCGTTAATACATCAAAATAAGAATCTGAAGACTGTACTCTTACCAAAACCGGTTCATCTACTGTCCAAGCTCCTTTTGTCAGCACAAAGTGAATCTGATCATTAGAAGTCTCTCTGAAGGCATAAAAATCAAACTCGCCGTAATGCGTTTTTACTTTTTTCTCTTCAATCCTCTCAACAAGATTTCCTTTCTTAAGCTGATAATGAATTAAATCTTCAATAGAAACAATTTTCAAATCGTGCTTTTTAGCAAGCGTGTGAAGTTCGGGTAAACGAGACATGGTACCATCTTCATTCATGATCTCACAGATCACTCCCCCCTCTTTCAGACCGGCAAGGTGAGTAAGATCAATAGCAGCTTCTGTGTGTCCTGCTCTTTTCAACACTCCTCCTTTTCTTGCACGAAGCGGGAAAATATGTCCTGGTCTCATGAAATCTGTAGGCTTGGATTTTTCATCCATCAAAGCTAAAATAGTTTTCGCTCTGTCTCCAGCAGAAATCCCTGTGGAAGTTCCGTTCCCCAAAAGGTCAACAGACACAGTAAAAGCTGTCTCTTTAGGATCACTACTTCTGCTTACCATTACTTCCAATCCAAGTTCATCACATCTTTTTTCAGGAAGTGGCATACAAATAAGCCCTCTTCCGTAAAGTGCCATAAAGTTGATAATTTCCGGTGTTGTCAGTTCAGCAGCACAAAGAAAATCTCCTTCGTTTTCTCTGTCTTCATCATCTACTACTATGATTATTTTACCATTTCTAAGGTCTTCAATAGCCTCCGGAATAGTATTTAATTTAATATCAGACATTTTTACTTTTTATTTGTGCAAAGATACTCATAAAAATAAGCATCTGCCAATTAATTATGGATGGTTTATTACGCTTTGGATAAAGAGTTGACAGCTTCTCTTATAATTTCATAAGATCTTAATCTTTTCTGATGATCATAAATATGGGAATTGATCATTACCTCATCCACATTGAATCTTTCCTGAAACTCTTTAAGTTTTCCCTGAATTTCTGACTGATCTCCGATAAAAGTATATCTCAGCTTCTGCAGAACCATAGACTTTTCCATTGGTGACCATATTTCATCCATCTCATCTACCGGTGGAGCAAAGGGTTTTCTATCATTTCTTACAATATTGATAAAGGCTTGAAATAATGTAGTGGAAATCCTATGTGCCTCTTCTGAAGTTTCAGCAGCTACACCGTTAACACAGGCAATAATGTAAGGTTGTTCCAGATATTTTGAAGGTTCAAAATGTTCTCTGTAAATCTTAAAAGCCATTTCCATTTGCTCGGGAGCAAAATGTCCAGCAAAAGCATACGGTAAACCTAATTGTGCAGCTAGCCACGCACTATCTGTACTGGAACCTAAAATATACAACGGAATATTCAGTCCTTCTCCGGGAATGGCACGTACCATCGCATCCGAATTCTCTTTAGAAAAGTATCTTTGCAGCTCAAGAATCTGTCTGGGAAACTGCTCATTGATAATGGCCGGATTTCTTCCTAAAGCCTGAGCTGTAAGTCCATCCGTTCCCGGAGCTCTGCCAACGCCGAGATCAATTCTTCCCGGAAACAGAGACTCCAGCGTACCGAATTGTTCAGCAATAATCAAGGAACTGTGGTTAGGAAGCATAATACCTCCTGAACCTACTCTTATCGTTTTGGTTCCATTCGCAATAAAGCCGATTAAAACTGAGGTTGCCGAGCTGGCAATACTTTCCATATTATGGTGTTCGGCCAGCCAGAATCTTGTATAGTTTAAGTTCTCAGCATGATTTGCTAAAGATAAACTGTCCTGAAAGGTATCATGAATGCTTTTGTCTTGCTTTACCGGTGCAAGATCTAAAACAGAAATTTTAAAATTTTTCATATCAAGATATTCATTTTTCTAAAGGAGAGAGGAAATCTCCTTTGATTTCATAATTCTAAATTGTAGTTTATTAAAACACAAACAAATTTAAAACATATAAATTGCATTAGTTACTTTTTGTAATTGATAGGATTGATTGATAAGTTCAGGAAAAAACTATTGAAAAATAGAATCAGTTGATGAAGAAAAGCATATGGTTTTTTCGATCTCAATAACAGGGATATTAATGAGTGAATGTGAGCAAGAGAGAAAATACCCATCATGCTTTACATTTTCAATATCTTCTCATAATTCATATTTCTCCACAAATAATTCATTAATAAGAGAAATAAATTACTATATTAGTAATTGAAAATGAAACTTGATTAAATTTTCACACCACTTAAAAAAATATTAATATGAACAGAACAATCAATGACTTATTCTACCAGAAAGGCAGAGTCCAAAGAACAGTCTTACTAAGTTTTATTATGGCTGCTGCTCTTACATCCTGCAGCAAAAATAATGAAGAAATTACAGCAGATGCTCAGGCCAGCGCTGTAAATCAAGAGAACATTCAGCAAGGACAACTCAACGGACAATCTATTACCTATATCAAAAAAGACGGAAAGAATTTTTTCCAGGGTGATATCGTTCTTACTGATGAACAACTAAAGGATCAACCACAACAAAAGGGAGGAGCAAGCTTTTCACGATGGCCCGGAGGTAAAATTTATTATACTGTTGCCAGCAATATGGGCTCTATTAATGCCAACAAAATCACTACTGCGGTTAATGAGTATAATAATAAAACCAATACCCAATGGATTCCTCGGACCAATCAGCCCAATTATGTAGAATTCATTTTCGGAAGTTCATCCGGATCAGACGGATGGGCTCACATTGGCTATCGTGGTGGAAAACAAACAGTTTCTCTGGATCAGTATATTTCTGTAGGGTCAGTTATTCACGAGATGGGGCATACTGTAGGACTTTATCATGAACACACCCGTAAAGACAGAGATCAATATGTGACCATTTTATGGAATAATATTCAGGATGGACAGGCTTACAATTTCAACATTTATAATTCCGGGACAGACATAGGGCCTTTCAATATTAATTCAGTGATGATGTATTGGCCAACTTCTTATTCAAAAAATGGCCAGCCAACTATTAAGAGAGCCAACAACACCAACTTTACCTACAACAGAACAGGTTTCACGGCGGGGGATATTACTACTATTAATACAATGTATCCTTAAATAATTTTAAACAAGCTGTTAATTTACAATCTTCACCAAAAAAGAAAAGAATTCGTTACGAATTCTTTTCTTTTTTATAGTTGTAATGATTCAAAAGAATCCTGATCTCGTTAAATTCAAAATCATTAGGTAATACATTCTTCCACTCTGTAAGCGTTTCATGAGCTTTTTTATAAAACTCTTTTTCAAAAGTTTTGATTTTATCTGAAGTGATCACTCTTGAAATATCCAATAATCCTTGTTCTGCAAATTTGGCAAGATGTCCAATCACCGTTTCTTTCACTAATCCACGTTCCAAAGCTATTTCTCCAATAGTCTTCCCTTGTTCAAACAACTGGAAAGTTAATACCTGAGAAGGAACTTTGGCAATTTTAAGGTTGATCTCCTTATCATTCTTTTCATCTAAAAGTTTAGTTTCAAGAAGGTGAACCTCTTTCAGACTATTCAGATACTCCTCCACATCTTCCAACCAATCTTTGAATTCTTCGTTGTATTGTTTTAATCCTTTTGCACCCTTTATTTCAGCATAGAACTCTTTTAAAGGATTGAAAATTTTATCTCTGATTTCTGTAAAGAAAAAATTAACAGCTCCTTTCGTTTTATTTTCAATTTCAGACCATTCTTCTTTCTGATCAATAAAGTTATTAACCTTCTGGAAAATGATGCGTTCCAGTTTTCCAAATATTTTCCCCAGATTAACAGCTTCATGTTTCAACTGTAAATAAAGCTGGTTGGTTTTAACATGATCAATATTCTTAGTGGCAATCGAAAGTTTATTCCAATCTTCTACTTCTTTCAAAAACCATAAACAATCAATGGTTCTAAGAACTTTTCTGATGCTGTAATCATATTTCTCCTGGTTCAGGATAGATTCTACCTGATCATTCACCACTGTATCAGTATGGAAGTGAAGAATTCTGTTATCTTTAAATATAACTTCAGGAGTAATCTTTGATTTTAAAACAATACCTTCTAAGGTACGGCAACGTGATAATGCTACGTACACCTGTCCTGCGGTAAAACTTTTCCCGGCATCAATAATTACTTTGTCAAATGTCAATCCCTGGCTTTTATGGATCGTAACCGCCCAGGCTAGTTTGATTGGAAACTGCTCAAAGCTTCCTAACACTTCCTCCTTGATGTTTTTATCGGTATCAAGAAAATATTTTTTCTGCTCCCAGGTTTCTTTTTTCACCGTTATTTCCTGTTCACTTCCTTCCAGTACAACCCGGATCTCATCTTCATCGAGACCAATAATTTCCCCTAACTTGCCATTGAAATATTTTTTCTCTCCCGAAATATCATTTCTGATAAACATAATCTGAGCACCAATTTTCAACTCCAGAAACTGATCGTTGGGAAACTGGTTTTCTTTGAAATCTCCTACAAGTTTTGCTTCATATGTTTTTGCATCAACTTTGATCTCAGTTAATTTTTCCTGATTGATCTCATCTGCCATTTTATTATGAGAACACAGATAAACATAGGATTCTTTGCCCATATCAAAATCAGGATCATATCTTTCATTCAGATGATCAAAATCAATGCTTTCCACATCGCCATCTCTGATAGCATTCAGAATTTTAAGAAATTCCTGATCAGACTGCCTGTACACTTTCGTCAACTCAATTGTAACCAAAGGAATCTCTTTGATCGCATGACTGTCAAAAAAGAACGGTGAATTATAATACATTTTCAAAATATGCTCATCCCTTACCACCGGTGGAAGCTGAAATAAATCTCCTATAAACAACATTTGCACCCCACCAAACCGCTGATTATTCCTTCTGATAAATCGCAGGGAAAAATCCATCATGTCCAGAACATCTGCCCTCAACATGGAGACCTCATCTATAATAATGATCTCCACCTCTCTTAAAAGTTTGAGTTTATCTTTACGATATTTGAAATGGGGCATCAGATCGGCAATATTATTTGCCAAACTGGTATCTATCCTTTCTGTTGTGGGTAGAAAAGTTCTCAATGGTAATCCGAACATAGAGTGAATGGTCACTCCTCCTGCATTGATCGCAGCAATCCCGGTAGGAGCTATTACAATATGCTTTTTCTTCGTCCTCCTTACGAAGTCGTTCAGAAATGTTGTTTTTCCTGTTCCCGCTTTTCCGGTCAGAAAAACACTCCTGTTGGTATATTCTATTAAGTCAAAAAAATGATTGTTCATCGTCGTCAAAAATACGGAAATGAATTTGAATTTCTTACCTTGGCATAAGTTTTGAAAATTCTTTAAAAGAAAAAAAATTATTGTGAAAAAAATTCATATTTACATCCCCTTAATAGCATTATGTGCTACATTTACTTTAGTTTCCTGCAATACATCAAAGAATATTAACACCAATAAGCCCATTGACATTGCAGATCGGCCTGCCAACGAAGACAGTCAAAAATATGATCAGGCTCAATTAGATAAACTTAAAGCCTCTATCGAGTCTGAAGTTTCAGGAGAAACATGTACGAATGCTGTTGACTGGACATTTTCTCCAATGGGAATAAAGTCCTGTGGTGGGCCGCAACAGTATATTGCGTATCCAAAAAAATCAGAAACATCGATCCTTCCAAGAATCAATGAATATACGGATAAAGTAAGGATTTTTAATGAAAAATATAATATCATGTCCGACTGTACGGTAGTTCCCGCTCCTACATCCCTTAAGTGTGTCAACGGAAAGATACGACTTATTACACCGGATAATAATTAACAATAAAGCAAAGGTTCAATATCAAATCGAAAAAAGCTTCGTCCCTGGATGAAGCTTTTTTTATATACAGGTAAAGATGTTAAAATATCAGTGATATATTTTACATAGAAAATAAAATATTGTCTCAGACTCTTCTACATTAACCTATTCTATCCATTTCTTCCACTCTCAAAATGTATTACAACTCGTAATCTTTCACATTCTCTTTGTACCAGGATGAATATTTCACATAGTTATCCGCAATCCTGTTGACCTCTCCTTCTAATAATTGAGCGTTGATATCTTTAATTTTTCTTGCCGGTACACCTCCCCATACTTCTCCGGATTTGATATGAGTTCCCTGAGTAACTACTGAACCTGCTCCTACGATTGAATTTTCTTCTACCAGACAATCATCCATAACAATAGCTCCCATTCCAATCAATACATTATCTTTAATGGTACAACCATGAACTATTGCATTGTGTCCGATTGAAACATTATTTCCAATATTTAAAGGATGTTTCTGATAAGTACAGTGCAACATTGCATTATCCTGAACATTTACCTTATCTCCCATTTTAATATAATGTACATCTCCTCTGATCACTGCATTATACCAAACACTACAATCTCTTCCCATTGTAACATCTCCAATGATAGTAGCCGTTTCGGCTAAAAAGGTATTCTCTCCGATCTGTGGTATTTTCCCCAAAAGTTCTTTTATAAGTGCCATAGTTTTGATTTGAAAATTTAAAATTAGCCGAACTGAAAATCCTGTTTTCACCAGGGAATAATCTTTAGTATCTAACTTCTAAATTATAGTGATAGCAAAAATCTAACTCTCAGTTTTCAGCTTCTAACTTCTAATGCGTATTTTTGTATCTCAAATTTAACGAAAAAATGCGTACCGTACTTATAGAACCAACCGAAAACCCAAAAGTGATGAAATTTGTAGCAGATTACAATCTGATTCCGGGGTCTTTAGAGTTGGACAGAAATTCAGATATTTCAGAAATTCCTTTAGCTCAGGAACTTTTCAATTATCCGTTTGTAGAAAGAATTTTCATTACGGCTAATTTTGTTGCTGTTGCTAAACAGGATACTGTAGAGTGGGAACATGTAGTGGAAAGCCTGAAAAATGTAGTTGAGGACGAATTATTGGCCAATCCAAGAATTTATCTTCAGAAGAAAAAAGAAATGTATCAGATTTATGCGGAAATGACCCCTAATCCAAATGTAATGAAATTCGTTTCAAACCAATTGCTGATGGAAGGGTTTGTAGAAGTAAAATCGAAAGAAGCTGCTGAAGAAGTTCCTTTAGCTAAGGCTATTTTAAAAGATTTCGACTTTGCAACAGAAGTTTTCATTTCTGATAATTTTGTAGCGGTTACCAGAGATAATTCTGTAGAATGGCATCAGGTAATGATGGCTGTACGTGCTCTTATTGCTGAATATCTGCAAAATGGAGGTGAGATATCAAAAATTGAACCTCAGAAACATGAAAATCCTGTTGAAAAAATTATCAACAGAGATTATACGGAAGATGAGCAGAAGATTTCAGATATCCTTAACGAATATGTAGCACCGGCTGTAGAAAATGATGGAGGTAAAATTTCATTGATGGAATATGACCAGGCTAATAAAACAGCAAAAATGCTTTTACAGGGAGCTTGCTCAGGATGCCCAAGTTCTACTGCTACTTTGAAAAACGGAATTGAAAATATTTTAAAACAATTCGTTCCCGATTTAGTAGAAAAAGTAGAAGCTGTAAACGGATAAGAGGATTTATGCCTGCCCGTAAGAAAATTTTGGTCATTATTGGGAGTGCGACAAAAAACTCCAGTAATCAAAAACTTATCGAACAGGTATTGGTAGAAAATACCAATACTGATTTTCAGATGTATAGTGATCTTTCTATTCTTCCTCATTTTGATACATCCCTCACTGATGTTGATGTTCCGGAAGAAGTGGTGAAGATCAGAGAATATATCGATCGTTCGGCAGGGGTACTATTTTCTACTCCGGAATATATTTTCAGCATTCCGAGCAGATTAAAAAACTTACTGGAATGGTGTGTCTCCACCAACGTCTTTTCCGGCAAACCTGTAGCATTTATTACAGGTTCTGCCAGTGGAGAAAAGGGTCACGAAGAATTATCATTACTTTTAACTACACTGGGAGCGAGAACGGATGATAAACATCAGCTTTTAATAAAGGGGATAAAAGGTAAATTTGAGTCCAATGGCTCAGTTGAAAGCAATACCTTTGCTAAAATATCAGAATTGATAACAGATTTTGAAAAGTCTGTTTCATAATAAAACTAGAAATATTGAATAAAAAAGGAATTTTACTGGTTAATCTTGGATCTCCAAGATCTACGGCTGTAAATGATGTAAAGGAATATCTTGACGAATTTTTAATGGATGAAAGAGTGATCGACTACCGTTGGATCTTCAGAGCTCTTCTCGTTCGTGGAATTATCTTAAAAACAAGACCTGCAAAATCTGCTGAAGCCTATAAAACAGTTTGGACAGATGAAGGATCTCCTCTGGTTGTTATTACTGAAAAGATCCAGAAGAAACTTCAGAAACTGGTAGATGTTCCGGTAGAAATCGGGATGAGATATGCAGAGCCAAGCATTGAAACCGGGATTCAAAAACTGGTAGATCAAGGTATTTCTGAAATCGTTCTTTTCCCACTATATCCACAGTACGCAATGAGTACGACGGAAACAGTTATTGAAAAGGCGGAAGAAGTAAGAAAAAAGAAATTTCCAAAGATAAAAATCAATTATATTCAACCTTTCTACAACAGAGATATTTATATTAATTGCCTGGCAGAAAGTATCCAGGAAAAATTACCTGAAAACTTTGATGCACTTCAGTTTTCTTATCATGGTGTTCCTGAAAGACATATTTATAAAACAGATCCTTCAAAAACCTGCAAAATTGATGATGCCAACTGTATCAACAGTCAGTCAGATACACACAATGCCTTCTGCTATAGACATCAATGCTATAAAACAACAGAAGCCGTTATAGCTAAAATGGGACTTCCGAAAGAAAAAACCATCGTTTCTTTCCAATCAAGATTAGGAAATGATAAATGGATTGAACCTTATACGGATGAAACACTGGAAACCATTCCTGCAAAAGGAGTGAAAAACCTTGCCATTGTTTGTCCTGCTTTTGTATCGGATTGTCTTGAAACATTGGAAGAGATTTCTGTGGAAGGAAAAGAGCAATTCATGCATGGCGGTGGGGAAAGTTTCCATTATATTCCATGCCTGAATGATGAAGACCGATGGATTGAAGTAGTAAAAACACTTTGCGAAGAAAAACTGAACGACTTCTATTTGGTTTAAAGTCATTCACTCCGATATAAACAAAAGGCCGCTGAAAATTTCAACGGCCTTTTTTGAAAGATATATGTACAGATTATTTTTTAATTAAGTTTCCGGCTTTCTGACCATTCACCGTTACAACATACACTCCCGGAAGAAGATTAGATGGTAATTGTATATTGATTTTGTTGGTTCCATCCTTAAGATCAGCTTTTTCAGAAATCTCTCTTTTTCCTGTTAAGCTAACCAATTCTACGGTTCCTTTTCCAGCTTTTCCTTCAAATATCACTTCAAATCTATCTGTGGCAGGATTCGGACTGATTGTATAAGGGGAAGCATTCGATGCCGAAGCAATGAGCCCTGCGGAAGAAGTACCGCCACCAACACCAACAGCATTCCATGCATTGGTAACCTGTGTCACTTCATTGCTTCCAGCTCCGTATAGATCTGCTGCTGCCTGAAGAGAATAAGTTCTTGTATTGGCATAGTTGGATGATGAAGTCAGGTAAGTAGTCAATGTTCTGTAAGCAATAGCACCTGCTTTATCCAGTCCGATTCCGGAAACATTATAAGCAAAACCGTTATCATTTGTACCAGAACCTCCTGTTACTAATAAATAGTACCAGAAGTTAAGAACTCCCGAATTGGTATGAACTCCACAATAATCATTGGTTGTCTGTCCCGGCACGGCACATCCTGTAGTAGTAGCATCTTTCCAGTATGTACCTTTATAAGTATCCGGCTGGCGATAAGCATTAGGGTTAGACATATCTCTGATGACATAATTGAAATCTTCTCCTAATGTCCAGCTTGCCTGTGTTGGTCTTGCCCAACGTTCTATTGAATTCCCGAAGATATCAGAAAACCCTTCATTTAATGCTCCCGGCTCTCTTTGATACACAAGGTTTGCTGTTTTGGAAGTCATTCCGTGGGTAATTTCATGTCCACAAACATCAATAGCTGTTAATGGTTTTCCTCCGTTAGTTGTAGAACTTCCGTCACCATAGGTCATTCTGGAGCCATCCCAAAATGCATTAAAATAATTGGTAGAGTAATGAACATATGATTTTATTGCAAAATTATTATTGTCGATACTTTTTCTTCCAAATTTTGTATATAAATAATCTACAGTCATTTCTGCTCCCCAATGTGCATCTGTAGCATATTGATCTTTGTTGGTATTTACATTATTCCATACATTATCTGTATCTGTAAAATCTACTGCTGCAGAATAATTAGTACCTTTTTTAAGATTATAGGTTTCTACAGCTGTACCCGCATTTCTACCGGTCTCTCTTAATCTGTAGCTTCCGTTATAAGAATCCGCTACAATACTACGGCTTCCGCTATATCCTGTAGTTGCTGTTCCCGGGGTATTCACTTCATGGATAATAGCATCTGTTCCCAAAATTTTTCCATTTTTTGCATCTACAAAAACATATTGTCTGCTTAATGGTTTTTCTGAGTAAATATCAAATTTATAGGCTAAAGTTAAATCATTCAGCTTTTCATCTGTAGGATCTGAATAATACACCAATTCCCCTTTGGGAGCGAAACTTGCATTAGCATCATTGGATTCTTTTTTGATAAAGTCCTCCTCTTCTTTATTCTGCCACTTGTATGAATCCGCTCCTACAAATGACAGTGCATTTTGCAAAGCGATACTCTCGGAGATATTGGCTTTTTTCTCCATGCCTTTAGCCGGCAATTTAAGAACCCACTTCCCTGATTCACCTACAATTTTTCCGTTTTTAGTCTGAACAGCCATCATTCCATATTCTACAGGAATACCATCAACAGTTTGTTGAAATCTGTGGGTTTCAAATCCAAGTGCATCTTTTTCCAATCCCAATCTACGTGATTCTCCTGATGTCAATCTTTGAGAAGCTTCATCAAATAAAACCGGACTTCCCTGAAAAGCAGGACCGCTTTTATCAAATCTCATAAACTCTGCATGTAAGCCATTTTTTCCGGGAACTACTTTTGACGGGGTGGTTTGTCCAAAAACAAAAGAGCAGGCAGCAACGCTTGCTACTAGAATAAACTTTGTTCTCATAATAATATTTGTTAAATGTGAAAAACGAATTTATAAACTTTTAACATATAATTGATATTTTATTGAAAATAATTCAATTGATATTATAAATCACTAAACAAATCACAATAATGATTTTAAAAAAAGAAAATTTATCAATGATTTTTTTTCTACCAACAATCTTTTAGATTAAAATAATTCACATAATATTGATTTTTATGAATTATTTTTCATAGATATGTTATAAATAATATTTTCACTTCATAAATTTTTAAAAAGAGCAAAAGAAATCAATGTTCATAGGAGTTTGAACGAAAAAATAAAAGCCATCTCTACTGAGACAGCTTTTTTATATTTTAAAATTTACCTAAATTTAATCAATATAAACAGGCAATAATATGTAAAATTTTCTTATCGCTTACTACTTACAGGAGTTCTGAATTCTCCGTATCCCATCAGACCATCATAATTTCTACCAAATGGAGCATAATACAGGAATCCCTGATACAAATTTTCCGTCTGCCAGAAATTTCCGTTTACTTCACCAAAATTCAGTGGTCCATTCGCTTCTTTGGTCACCAGCACATAGTTATAGAAACCTTGCTTCAAAAACATTCTGGCTACATATTGTTTGCTGGCTGCATCATACTGCATCTGATTTTCTTTACCTGGTTTAAAGTTATTAAACCCACCTAATACATAAATTTCCTTATCTACAGGATCAGATTCAAGGTAAAAATGCACCCATGAATAATCAGCTTCTCTTCCTGCATCTCTTTCTCTTCCCAAATCATTTCTTCTGTAATACCATGCTCCGTTAACGTCAGGTTGATATTGATAATTTAACGGAAATGCCCATACCGGATATAGATACGTTTGGTTGACATCATCTTTTATTTCAGTAGCGCGAACCATATCTGCCGACATATTCATGTTTTTATTGTCGAAGTAATAAAATTCATTATCTCCGGGAAAAACCAGATTCATTTGCTGGAAAAGCAATTGATTTCCTAAAACGCTGCTCGGCTTTAAATTCGGAATAACCATATTCGGGTTATTATTCTGCATGACGTTTAAACTCATAGAGTTCACATTTGAAGAAAGATCTCCTCCAGCCGGAACGGCTTTCACCTCTATTCTTTGATTTACATTAGGATTCTTTGCATCAGCAATTCTTGAAACATTCAAAGCTAATGATGCCCCATTCTCTACCACATAAAATCTTCTTTTGAAAAGTGGCTGATCTACCGAATCTTTATATACAATCAATTCAAAATTTCCTGAAATTTTTGGTTGAATTTTATTAGGGAAAGTCAGTGTGTAATGTGTATAAGCTTGTAATGTATTGAATGAATACTGAAACTGATCAATAAGGTCATTCATACTGCCGGTGGCAAACTCTGTAAAAAACAGATTATCATCATTCCAGTTTCGGTCATAATGTTTAATGGTATACCGATAGATCTGGCTGCCATTGGTGAGATCATCAAAACTCAGAACCAACTGTTCACCGAACTTTATGACAGGAGTTTCATCGTTGGTTTGTGGGTTAAACAGCTGGACACTCTGGATATTTTGTCCATATACCAGGCTTCCTAAAGAAAGTAAAAGTATGCGCAAAGTTTTCATTATGACGAAGATAACGAAAAATCGCCATTTTCTTAATAATATCGTATTTTTGAAATAAAAAAATTCAGATATGCTTCAGATTCAAGGCTTCGTATTCAATTTTGCGAGCGAAAATACATATATCCTTTACAACGAAAACAAAAATGCCTGGCTGATAGATCCGGGAAATATGAATACTCAGGAAACCCAGGCGATAGATAACTTTATTAAAGAGAATGAGTTAAACATTCAGAAAATTCTGCTTACCCATGCTCATATTGATCATGTATTTGGTCTTCAATGGGCATTTGATACTTTCAAAGTTCCCGTAAATATGCATCAGGAAGATCAGGAAGTATTAGACATGCTACAAGCTAGTGGAGTAAGGTTCGGAATCAAGGTTGATCCTGTAAAAGTAGATATCGAATATGTAAAAGAAGGAGATGAACTGGAACTGGATGGGGAGAAATTTAAAATACATCATGTTCCGGGACATTCTCCCGGAAGTGTGGTATACCATAATAATCAACAAAAGTTCATGATCTCCGGTGATGTTCTTTTTGAAGGAAGTATTGGTCGAACAGATCTATATAAAGGAAACTATGAACAACTGATTGATGGTATTAAAACAAAACTTTTCATTTTGGATGATGATACTCAGGTGTTCTCTGGCCACGGAAATCCTACGACCATCGGTTTTGAAAAGCAGTATAATCCGTTTTTAAAATAAACAATTTGAGAGGTTGAAGATCTGAGAGTATAAAGTATAAGTTACTTTTTGATTCTAAAATAATTTGCTATCAATGATACAGATTTCTTTTAGTGCCGCTACTAAAAAAAGTACATAAATCTGCGCTATCCTCTTGATTTGCGAGAGACAATAAAAATAAAACCGTCAGAAAAATAATTCTGACGGTTTCGTGTTATAAAGAAATAGAGTTTAGAAATCCAATGTAATGGAAGCTCTTGCTGCAGCTCCCATAATAGGTCTTGCCATGATGATACCATCTCCTGTTGGTGACCCGGCTCTAGGGTCTCCTTCAGTAATACCGATCGTATTAAAGATATTGGTTCCATCCACTGCAAAACGAATCTTTCCTAATTGATATGACATTCCTGCACCAAATTCTGTAAAAGAAGGCAGTGTTTGAACATTCAGTTCATCCTGGAAACGTTTTCCATAATAATTCATGCTTACATAAGCTCGCCACGATTTTGTAATATTCACAGCAGGGGCTATATTGAAATATATTTTAGGCATTCTCCTTACGGTATTTCCTTCCAGTAAACTTCCTGCTTCAAGGTTTTTGTATTTAGGATTCTGAAAGGTTCCGTTAAAAGCTACCTCAAGTACATTATTCAATAAGCGGGCATACCCTTCTATTTCTACCCCAAAATTTCTCGTATTGGCAAATATATTTTCTGATCTTCCATCAGAGAAAACATCAGTAAATGAAAGGTTTTTCAATGAGGAATAAAACGGAATCACTGCCACATCAAAAGTACGGGAGTAATATTTATACCCCACCTCCAGCTGATTTGTCGATACCGATTTTAAAGGTTTATCAGGGTTTGGATTCGAAAAATAATTATAATACGCTTCTTCATTTGGTGATCTGAATCCATTGGAGAATCTTGCGTAGACTGCGTTTTCTCTGTTAATCTTATAATTGGCAGCTAATGTAAAAGATACTTTATCGATCTCATAGTTCCAATAGGTAAATTTATTTCCAAGAACGCTCATGTTATCATCGGCAGTCGTAGTTGCAAAGCTATGAGTACCATCCGTGGTTAATCCCGAATTATCCAAATTGGCAGTCGTCGTATTGGCAAAGCTTCCTTTATAATAATCATGGCTATAACGAATTCCTCCATTTAAGCTCAATGCATCAGTAACATTGTAATCCAGATTTACATACAGATCATTTAAACTCCCCTGAGTCTGCGTATTTCTCTGCAGGAAAGTCATATCTGTAACGCCATTATAGGTTTTAGAATATCCAACTGCCGACGGACTAAGAGAAGGATCTACCAGATTCAATAACTCAGGTCGGTCTGTAGCTGTTGTCAGGATATTGCTCCAGTTCCAGTATTGCTGAGATTTCCAGTTGGATTTATAGAAACCGGCTGTCACATTCCCTTTATCAAATTTGTAATTGAACTGTAAATCATTAACAAAATTATCCATCTTTTTATCAATAGCCCAGAATCCTAATTTCTGAACATAAGCAGGATTTACAACTGCTCCGTTACTCACCAACGAGTATTGATAATTAGTCATTCCCATATCCTTTGCAAATTCGGACGCTGTTTTTGGGCCTCCTGCAGGAAAAATTCCCGTGTAATTCATATTGATATTGGTATATCGCGTTTTATTGAGAACACTGAAATTATTCCCAAGGTCATATTTAAATTCAGCTCCCAATACATCTACTTTCGGATGAATTCCATCTTCAAGATTTCTGCTGAAAAAACCGCCTCCTGCCTGTGGAATATTCAACTGACTGATTGCTCTATAGCTGTAAGTTCCGTAATTAGGATCAAAACCATCAAAGCCTTTTAGCTTATTTCCATTTTGAACTAAAGGAATAGGCAGGAAAAATGTATTTCTGTCATCTAATTTTTTGTAATACACTTTCACATAGCCTTTATCGAAGACGTATTTCAGGTTCATCCTGATCTGTCCGCCGTTATTTGCTTTAAAGCCAGTTTTTCTGATTCCGTCATCAGATCGGTAGAAACCACCTACATTGAAAAACAATTTATCTTTAACCAAAGCTCCTCCAAGATTAAGGTCTGTACGCATCAATCCATAGGTACTGGTTTCAATTTTTGCCGTTCCTTTAAAATCGTTCGTACCTTCTTTGGTAATAAAATTAATCAGACCTCCCGGAGAATTGGTAGCATAAATAGAACCGGATCCTCCTCTTAAAGCCTCTAATCGGCTTACAGTATTATCTACCCGGAAAAAATTATCTGCATTGGCAAACTGAAGAGCTCCATCTTCAAAAACCGGAAGCCCGTCTTCCTGTACCTGTACAAACTCATAGGCTCCTGCTGAAGGAATTCCTCTTGCAAAAAGGTTATTTCCTACTTCACCTCCAGACGTTTCAACCGCAAAACCAGGTACTCTCTGTAACAAAGCAGCAGCACTGATAGGATTTTGCTTTTGAATTTCTTTTGCGGTAAAGGTAGAAATCGCGGTACTGGATTCTATTTTTTTCTTAGGATTTGAGTTTCCTGTAATGACAATCTGATCAATAGAAGAAACTTTGGCAGAGTCCTGCGGAGTCTCCTGAGCATAGGCATTATTGAAATACAATGTTGCTGTAGCGGTGACTAAAAAGATTGATATTTTTTTCATAGCCTTATTTTTTATTGTTAGTTTCAGTTTTGTTGTAATTGTAAATACACTCCATTGGTCCAACCGAATCCGTCCTGATTGGGGTATTCCCCTCCGCCTGCTATTGTTTCTGTATCTAATGCATTGTATTTTTCCATAAGTTTTCCGGTGTTTTTGTATACTCTTTCTACATTAGAACACCAGTTATTCTTTATTTTTTCCGCCAGATCATTAAACCCGTAATCTTTCATTGCCTTAAAGCCAAGCCACTGATAAGGAGCCCAGGCATTAGGTAAATCCCATTGCTGGCCAGTTTTTTTTGTTGTGGTAACCAGCCCTCCCAGATATAAAAATTTATCCTCCGTATGCTGTGCTACCGCTTTAGCCTGCTCTTCATCTGCCAACCCCAAGAATAAAGGGTAAAGAGCAGCAATATGTTCAGACGGTGTTTTTGTGTTTTTTTTAATATGATAATCTTTGTAACTCTTCGTCTTTTCATCCCAGAAGTATTTGTTGATCATCTGTCTGCGTCCTGCTGCTCTTTCAGTAAAATAATTTTCCTTATTACTCAGACTCTGAAGTGCCGAAGATGTTGCCAAAGTCTTTTCTAAATGCCATAAAAGGCAGTTCAGATCAACTTCTGCAAGATTCAGTGTTTCAATCGTCTGTATATGTTCTCCGTCTGCAAACCATCTGCTGGAAAAATCCCAACCGGATTCACAGGCACTTCTTATATTTCTGTAAAACTCTTCTCCCAAAGCGTTTTCACTGTCTTCAATGTCTATTAAATAACTTTCAGGACGGGGTTCGTTTTCTGCATCATAATACCGGTTCAGAATATCACCCTCTGATGTTCTGACTACCCTTTTCATTTCGGAACCTTTTTCAAGTTCCTCTTCTCCGTTCATCCAGAAAGCATATTCCCTTTCTAACGTGTCATAATATTTTATATAAATGCTTTCATCTTTTGTTGTTTCAAAAAGAAGATCCAGCATCAACGAAAAATAAGGAGGCTGCGATCTGCTTAAAAAGTGTGTTCTACTTGCATTGGGGACAAATCCAACGTGTTGAATCAGATAAGAACAGTTTTCCACAATATTTTCCATCATCTCAACTCTTCCCGAAACCTGCAATCCTAACATGATAAAGTAGCTGTCCCAATAAAAGAATTCATTAAAACGTCCTCCGGGAACAATATAAGGTTTTGGTAATTTCAGAAGCGTCCCCTTCTCTTCATAAGCAGTGCGCGTCAATTCATCCCAAAGCTTTTCAATATGTTCTGTGATCGGAAGATTCTCTTCTTTCTGAACAGAAACTCCCGCTCCTAAAAAATCAAAATGAGCCATCACAAAAGCTTTCAAATCAAAACCTTCTGCACTTTTTTCTTTTTCATATTCCGCATTGATTTCTGCCACCGGAAACAATGGAACTGCATCCGTCATCATTTTTTGATCTTCAAAGATTTTTGCTCTCTGAACATCATCAAAAAGAACCTGAATTTCGTTGATATAAAGCTGACTATTCATTTTATTTGTTTGGATTTATTTTTAATTTATTCATAAAAATGGCTGATGTGATCAACAATGAAAGCGGAATTAAGGAAAGATAAAAAGCCTGCTGTCCACTGAATTCCTGAAATACGAAACCGGTGATGATGGAACCGATTGTCCCTCCGATTGCCGAAAAAACGACAATCAACCCGGACATGGCACTGTGTAAATATTTGGGTATTGAAGCTAAAATCACAGAATTAATACTCGGATAGATAGGTGCCAGTAAACCTCCCATTAACGGAAATAAATACACTACAAGAGGAGCATTGAGCCAGTTTGTATGGATATCAATATGAATATTGTGAGTTAAAGGAAGTACCAGCAACAAGCTGATCGCAAAACCAATCACACAGAAAGAGACAACGTAAATCCAGCTGAATTTCTTGGAAAAGAATCCGGACAGGAATCTTCCCAATGCAAAGGCCCCAGCTAAAACTGCTCCAGCCTGAATACTCATCGAAGTTGGTACTTTTAAAATCTCTTTATAAAAAGTAGGAGTCCATGTCTGAAAACTCTGCTCTACCAAAACAAAAAGAAAGGCACATAATAAAAAACACAATACTTTTTTATAACTGAATAAGCTTGCACTATTTTTTAGATCCCCCAGTAAATCTGTTTTCTCATTTTTAGCCTCTTTTTCATTAAGCTTTGAAAAGAATAAGAATAAAAATGACAAGGCTGAAAGTATCCCTAGTACCCAATACACATTCAGCCATTGGGTCGATTTCGGATTATGATCGTCGATATATAAACTGAACAATACATTCCCGGCCAACACTCCAATCATAAAAAAACCTTCCAGGTATCCCATGAAACTTGAATGCTCTTTATCCGTTTCTGTTACCAGCCCTATCGAAGTAAAAACAGATATTTTAATCAGGGCAAAAGAAACGCCCACAATAGCAAATAGTAGTTTAAAAAACCAAAAGGCATTCGCAAAAGGCATCACAAAACACATGCAACTAACCAAAAGTAATGCAATCAACATAGATTTTTTAATCCCTATTTTTGGTAAAAATGAAGCCAGAATAAACGAACATATGGCAATCGGAAGATCCTTGAATCCTTCCAGCACACTGGCAGAAGATTTTGAAATTCCGAAATTTTGCTGTACCTGCAAAATAACTGTGCCCACAGAATTCAGAAGAATTGCGAAAACAAAATAATTTAAAAATAATACAGCTTTTATGTTGAAATTTTTCATCCAGATCATTTCTTGTCGGCTAAGATAGAAGCATTTGCGTTAACGATAATTTAACACAGTAAATCAATATTTGAACTATATTAATATAATTAGTATTTTTAGTGGATAAATATGATTAATTAAATGAAAGTTACTTTTGAAAGAGTAATTCCCAACGACAAAAGCTCGTTCCGGACTATTCACAATAATTCCCCTATTTCAGAGTTCAAATGGGAATACCATTATCATCCTGAAATTGAACTGGTGTGTGTTATTTCCGGGAGCGGAACACGACATGTTGGTTATCATAAAAGCAATTATACAAATGGTGATCTCGTATTAATCGGATCCAATATTCCTCATTCGGGATTTGGATTAAATTCTATTGATCCTCATGAAGAAATTGTTCTTCAGTTTAAAGAGGAAATCCTACAATTTCCTCAACAGGAAACAGAAGCCAGATCTATTAAAAACCTTTTGGAGCTTTCAAAATATGGCATTCATTTTCATCATAAAGTAAAAAAAGCACTTTTACCAAAACTCAAACTTATTCTTGAATCTGAAGGTTACAAAAGATATCTTCTGCTGCTCGAAATTCTATTTGAACTATCAAAATGTGAAGACTTTGATCTTTTGAATAAAGAAATCATGCCCTACACTATTATTTCCAAAAACAAGACCCGCCTTGAAAACATCTTTACCTACGTAGAACATCATTACGATAAGGAAATTAATATTGATGAAGTAGCCAGACTGGCCAACCTTACACTACCGGCTTTCTGTAATTTTTTTAAAAAAGCAACCCAGATTACTTTTACTGAATTTGTGAACCGTTATAGAATTAACAAAGCATGTCTGCTGATGGCACAGGATAGGTCTATTTCAGAATGCAGCTACCAATGTGGTTTTAATAATGTGACGTATTTTAATAGAATGTTTAAAAAATATACAGGAAAAACACCGTCAGAGTTTATAAAGAATTATTCTCACAATAAAGTTAATGTTGATTTGAAAGTTGAGAATGAAGTTAAGAGTAAAGCCAGCTTTTAATGAATCCATCTATATAAGGGATTTTATGGAAACCCGTAAGGATATAAAATTGACATAGATTATTTTCGAAAAAATAATTTATTAACAATTTAAAACTACAAATTATGGCGATTAGAATTACATGTATCAACAAAAACAATGGCTATCATGAAAATCCAGACTTAGCGATTACTCATTTAGGATGGATTGATGATAACGGAAAAACAGGAAGAAACAAGAGAGTAGAAATTTACAATTGGATTAAAAATGAAAAAGGGGAAGCTTATGTTGCCGACATCTACGGAAACAGAGCTAGAGTTATTACTGCTGAGACTAATAATGGTACTCAATATTTGAAAACTGAAGCTGATAATTCAACGAAAAACAATTTACTATCACTTCCTGAGTGCAGTTAAAAGATTAATATTAAAAAAGCTGTTCCCAGAAAAGAACAGCTTTATATTATATTCATTAAAAAATGTAAGAATATAAAAAGCTTTTTCAACTTTCAATTCCCCATTTTCAATTCAATATTATTTCCATTTAATATTACATCCCATGCTTGGTCTTTGAATTTCCTCTTGGGGCTCTCCTGCCAAAAGATTTTCAAAAGCAATAATCAAATCTTCTCCGGTCACATCTTTATTATTTCCCGGTCTTGAATCATCCATCTGACCTCTGTATACAAGATCCAACTTATCATCAAAGAAATAAAAATCAGGAGTACATGCAGCTTCATATGCTTTTGCTATTGCCTGGCTTTCATCAAATAAATAAGGAAAATCGAAGTTTCTTTCAATCTGGAATTCAATCATTTTTTCAGGTGCATCTGCCGGATATTTTTCAATATCATTAGCATTGATAGCAATGAATTCAATTCCACGCTCATTATAGTCTTCATATAATTCATTGATCTTGTCAATTACATGAAGAACAAACGGACAATGGTTGCACATAAAGATCACCAATGTTCCTTTTTCTCCTTTCAGTTCCTCTAAAGACTGAAGTTCATTCGTTTTTGACGGGTTAGGAAGCTCAAAAAACGGAGCTTTCGTTCCTAATGCCAACATATTTGAGGGAGTATTCATATCCTTTTTTCTTTAGTTCACAAAGATAAAAATTTCTTTGATTATATGGGCAATGAAGATCGATACAGGAAATGAAACTATAAAACATTTGCATTTTTTATTTGTACTCATTGACTCAGCCTATTTACCCTATTAATTTTTACAATAACCTCAATAATATACACTTAAAATACTTTCCACTCTCATTTTTTTACTTCCACGTCCTTTTCTGTACACTCCTTTTTAAGATTAAATCAAAATAAGGTTTGGAAGATATCTTAAAAAGTTTGTAGTTTTGCTAACACTGTTAGAAAAGAAATATCATGGGCCTACATGAACGTCGTCAAAGAGAAAAAGAATCCATTCGTGCAAATATTTTGCAGGCGGCTTTTACTTTGGCTAAAACTGAAGGCTGGGGATCACTTTCCATGCGTAAAATAGCTGATGCTATTGAATACAGTGCACCGGTAGTATATGATTATTTCGAAAATAAAGAAGCTATCCTGTTTGAAATTTCTCTGGACGGCTTTCACAAACTACATATAGAATTATTAAAAGCTCAGCAAAAACAGAAAACGCCTGAAGACCAGCTTGTAGCCATCGTAGATGCATACTGGAATTTTGCTTTCAAGAATAAGGAATATTATCAGCTGATGTTTGGTTTAGGAATGCAATGTTGTGGTAAAGGTCAGATGAAGAAGGAATTCTCATCATTCCAGGAACTTATTTATGAGTGTACTCTTGAGATCATTAAGAAAAACGGATCTAATCCGGATAATGCCTGTCATATGTCTCATGCTTTATTTTCAGCAGTACACGGTATGATCTCCATTATGATGATGCGTACTGCAGATATACCATCTACCATGAATAAAACATCTTTGGACGAAACTGTTTCATCTTTTATTAAGTCTTTGTAAAATTTTTTTGAACTCAATATTAACACCGTTAGGAAACTTAACACTTAATTAATTTAAGTAATTCATTTAAAATTAATTAAAAACAAAAACCATTTATGCAAAACTTTCACCCATCAGAAAATTAAAGGTAGACATTTTTTTCAATTAATTAACACCGTTAGTAAAAATAACACGAATACACCTCAACTTTTTTATATATCAAACAACATTAAACATTTATTCAATTATGGAAACTATCGACTTAATCGGGCATTAAAGAATCTGTAATTTTTTTTGAACATTTTATTAACACTGTTAGGAAAAAATACAGCATTTATTAGCAAAAACATTACTTAAATCTAACACTTCATTAAAAAAATTAAACCAAAATGAAAATACCTGGAAAAACAAGGTTTATTGTACTTATTGCAAGTATAATTCTTTTACAAAGCTGTACGAAAGCTGCTGAAGGATCCAATGCCGCGCCACCAGCTCCTGAACTTCCGGTTTATACCGTTATTACCTCTCCTGCTACGACATATCAAGAATTCCCGACAGCTTTGGAGGGAAAAAATAATGTAGAAATAAGATCGCAGGTAGATGGATATTTAGATAGAATTTATGTGGAAGAAGGGGCTTATGTAAGAGCCGGACAACCATTATTTAAAATAGATTCAAGAAGCTATGGCGAACAGATGAATATGGCTCAGGCCAACCTTCAGGCTGCCAACGCCAATATTGAAAAAGCAAGAGTGGAAGTGGACAGACTTCAGCCTCTGGTAGCTGCAAAAGTAGTATCTGATGTACAATTGAAAACAGCAAAAGCCAATTATGCAGCCGCTGTAGCAGCCGCTTCACAGGCAAGAGCCTCTGTAGGAAGCGCAAAAATCAATGTAGGATTTACGACTATTACAGCACCTGTAAGTGGATATATCGGGAGAATTCCTTATAAAAAAGGAAGTCTGATCTCCAGAACAGATCCTAATCCATTGACTTTATTATCCGATATCAGTGAAATCTATGCTTATTTCTCTTTAAGTGAACTTGATTTTATTGCTTTCCAAAATAAATATCCGGGAGGAACTTTAGAGGAAAAACTGAAAAATATGCCCATGGTAGAATTGGTGATTGCCGACAACAGTACATATCCTGAAAAAGGAAGATTAAGTATTGTAGACGGACAGTTTGACAAAACAACGGGAGCAATCAGTGTACGTGCTGTTTTCCCTAATGACAACGGGACTTTGAGAACAGGAAATACAGGAAGAGTTCGTATGCCTCAACTGATTTCCAATGCAGTGGTTATTCCTCAGGAATCTACTTTCGAAATTCAGGATAAAACCTATGTATATGTTATGGGTAAAGATCAGAAAGTAACCGGAAAACCTATTAAAATATCCGGAAAAACAGACAGCTATTACTTTATTTCTGAAGGGCTTTCTCCGGGTGAGAAAATCGTTTATACCGGAATTGGAAATTTAAAGGACGGAGCATCTATCAAGCCGAAAAATATTTCATCCGACAGCTTGTTGAGAGCAAAACCTTTATAGTCAGTTTCAGATACAGAAGACTTAAAAAAATAAACTTCTTATGTTAAAACAATTTATAGAAAGACCGGTACTTTCAACGGTCATCTCCATCATACTCTTATTATTGGGAGCTTTATCTCTCTTTAATTTACCCATTGCCCTCTTCCCCGATATTGCTCCACCAAGTGTTCAGGTAACGGCATTTTATCCGGGAGCGAATGCTGAGGTTGTAGCACGTTCGGTAGCCACTCCTATTGAGGAGGCGGTAAACGGGGTTGAAAATATGACCTATATGACCTCGAATTCCAGTAACGACGGTACTATGACCCTGAGCGTTTATTTCAAACAGGGGTCAGATCCTGATAACGCCGCCGTAAACGTGCAAAACCGTGTATCGAAAGCGATGAGTCAGCTTCCTCAGGAAGTTGTACAAGCCGGAATTTCAACACAAAAAGTTCAGAACAGTATGATCATGTTCATGGGATTAACCAGTGAGGATGAAAAACAATACGATGAACTATTTCTTCAAAATTACCTGAAGATCAATGTTATCCCACAAATACAGCGTATTCCGGGAGTAGCTCAGGCACAGGTATTTGGAACAAGAGATTACTCTATGAGAATCTGGTTGAAACCGGATCGACTGGCAGCGAATAACCTTTCTCCACAGGAAGTTCTGGGAGCTGTTAAAGATCATAATCTTGAAGCTGCCCCGGGTCGTCTTGGACAAGGAAGTAAAGAAACGTATGAGTATATTCTTAAATATAAAGGAAAACTGAATAAGAATGAAGACTATGAAAACATTGCCATTAAAGCCAATAGTGATGGTTCTTTCCTACGTTTAAAAGATGTAGCGAGAGTAGAATTCGGTTCTTATACTTATACCGCTACCAACAGAGTAGACGGGAAACCTGTAGCAGGATTTGCCATCCTACAAACGGCGGGATCCAACGCGAATGAAATCCTTACTGAAATCGAAAAGCAGGTGAAAGTAATGGAAACCACATTACCTAAAGGAGTGAAGCCTATCATTATGTATAATTCCAAAGACTTTTTGGATGCTTCTATTCATCAGGTGGTGGAAACACTTGTTATCGCTTTTATCCTTGTATTTATTGTAGTATATATTTTCCTTCAGGATTTCAGATCTACTTTAATTCCTGCGATTGCGGTACCGGTTGCCATCATTGGTACTTTCTTCTTCCTGCAGTTGTTTGGATTCAGTATCAACATGCTTACCTTGTTTGCACTGGTTCTGGCCATTGGTATTGTGGTGGATGATGCCATTGTGGTAGTAGAGGCCGTCCATTCCAAAATGGAACAAACCGGAATGCCGGTTGAGCAGGCAACCATGAATTCTATGAGTGAAATTTCCGGAGCAATTATCTCTATCACACTGGTAATGTGTGCGGTATTCATTCCGGTTGGCTTCATGCAGGGACCTGCGGGAGTTTTCTACAGACAGTTTGCTTTCACATTAGCGATTGCTATTCTTATTTCTGCAGTTAATGCATTAACGTTAAGCCCGGCATTATGTGCTATGTTCCTGAATGATCCTCAGGGAGAACATGGGGAACATGGTCATAAAACAGGTTTTGGAGCGAGATTCTTCAATGCCTTCAATGCCATCTTCAACAGCATGACCAGAAAATATATTTACAGCCTTAAATTTTTAATTAAAAATAAATGGGTGGCCATTGGAGGTCTTGCTCTTATTACGGCAACAAGTGTATTCCTTATTAAAAAAGCTCCATCAGGATTCATTCCAACAGAGGACCAGGGATTTGTATTATATGCAGTGAATACTCCTCCGGGAAGCTCACTGGAAAGAACACACAGAGCTACTGAACAGATTGATAAAATCATCAATGCTGAAAAAGCGACCAATCACCTTTGGGTAGCAGATGGAATGAACTTTATCAGTAATGCCAATGCATCTCCATATTCTGCAGGTTTTATTAAACTGAAAGATTATGATAAACGAGGTGAAATGAATGATCCCGATCAGATTGCCGCAGCATTAACAGGAAAGGTAAGTCAGGTGAAAGATGCTAACGCATTCTTCTTCAACTTCCCTACTGTACAAGGTTTCGGTAATGTTTCCGGTTTTGAATTTATGCTTCAGGATAAAACCAACAGTTCTTTTGAACAATTGGGAACAACAACTCAAAAATTTATTGGCGAATTGATGAAGCGTCCTGAAATTGCTTTCGCGTTTACCACGTATGCAGCAGGAAACCCTCAGTACATAATTGATGTAGATACTGACAAGGCAAACCAACTGGGAGTTTCTGTAACAGATTTGATGCAGACCATGCAGATTTATTTCGGAAGTAGCTTCGTATCTGATTTCAACCGATTCGGAAAATACTACCGTGTAATGGCTCAGGCAGATATTCCTTACCGTACGGATGCCAACTCTCTGGAAGGGATTTATGTGAAAAATAAAATGGGTGAAATGGTTCCGGCAAAAACACTGGTGACTTTAAAAAGAACCTTTGGACCTGAAACGGTAACCAGAAACAACTTGTTCAACGCGGTAACCATTAACGGAACTCCAAAACCAGGTTACAGTACCGGGGATGCCATTAAAGCAGTAGAGGAAGTAGCTCAACAGTCATTACCAAGAGGATACGGCTATGAGTGGACAGGAATTACACGTGAAGAAATTAAAACAGGAGGACAAACTGTATTTATCTTCTTATTAAGTATTTTGTTTGTGTACTTTTTACTGGCAGCACAATATGAAAGTTATATTCTTCCATTTGCTATTATCCTTACCATTCCCACAGGAGTATTTGGGGTATTTGCTTTCACCGGACTCGCAGGAATTGACAATAATATTTATGTTCAGGTGGGATTAATCATGCTGGTAGGGTTATTAGCCAAAAATGCCATCCTGATTGTAGAATTTGCCGTCCAGAGAAGAAAAGCAGGAAAATCATTGATTGAATCTGCACTTCAGGCTTCAAGATTACGTTTAAGACCAATTCTGATGACCTCCTTTGCGTTTATCGTGGGAATGCTTCCATTGGTTTGGACCCAGGGAGCTTCTGCTAAAGGAAATCACTCTATCGGATACAGTACCGTAGGAGGAATGCTTACAGGGGTAATCTTCGGAATCTTTATTATTCCGGTAATGTATGTGATCTTCCAGTATCTGCATGAAAAAATGCCAAGCAGAAAAAAGAAAAGACTTCAAAGACAACAACTGGAAGCAGAACTTTTATCAAGTCCTCATTAATATATAATGAACAACAAAACTTTGAGCAAATTTTAAAACAAAAAATTGATTTAAAATTCTATTAAGCAGGTAAAGCTGATCAGATGAATTCATCAAACGGTTCCCTTACTTAATGGTTTGGAAAGTGAAGTATTTTCTCCTACTAAAGACAATCTCATCGGTACGAATCTCTCAAAGTTTTGTATTCACTTAAAAGTTTAACAACTATGAAAAGATTAAAAAATATAATTCTAACATTCGCAATAGCATTAGGAGCCGTTTCGTGTGTGTCAAAAATGGCATTCAAAGAACCGGACCTGCCGCTTCCTGAAAAGTTTCAATACACTGCCACTGCCGATACCGCCAGTGTTGCTAACCTGGAATGGAAACAATTTTTCAATGATCCGACTCTGCAGGAATTAATTGAAAGAGGGATCAAAAATAATTATGACCTTCAGATTGCTTTAAAACAAGTCGCTGCTTCACAGGAAAAACTGAAACAAGCGAAATATATGCAGTATCCTGATGTAGGTTTTGGAGTAAGCGGACAGATTTCAAAGCCGTCTAAAAACAGTATGAACGGACAAAGTTTAAATCTGTTTTTAGGGCAAAGCCATGTTGAAGATTATAATGCAGCCTTCAATCTTTCCTGGGAAGCTGATATTTGGGGAAAAATTAAAAATCAGCAGGAAGTTTCAAGAATGCAGTATCTTCAGACTTATGAAGGATCAAAAGCGATTCAGACTCAGGTCGTAGCAGCTATAGCTCAGGGATATTACAATCTTCTGATGCTTGATAAGCAATTGGGTATAGCAAAATCTAACCTGGAATTGACTAATAATACGTTACTGATTACTCAGAAAATGTGGGAAAGTGGCGACACCACCTCTTTAGGAGTACAACAAGCTAGTGCACAGAAACAGGCTACGGAACTTCTGATTACCCAGTTGGAACAAAATATTGCCATTCAGGAAAATGCATTAAGTATTCTGGTTGGAGAAACACCCAACAAGGTGAACAGAACCATCGAAATGTCTGACACTTCCCTACCTCAAAATATTTCTGCCGGACTTCCTGCCGCTATGGTCAGCCGAAGACCGGACGTACGTCAACAGGAACTTGTTTTACTGGAATCCAATGCTATGGTAGGAATTGCCCAGGCCAATATGTATCCTGCCTTAAAAATTACAGCTAACGGAGGGGTTAATTCTTTCAAGTTTGACAACTGGTTCCAGATTCCGGCTTCTTTATTCGGGTCGGTATTAGGAGGAATTACTCAACCCATCTTTCAGAAGAGACAGTTGAAAACCGATCTTGAAGTAGCCAAAATACAAAGAGAGAAAAATGTGCTGGCATTTCGTCAATCAGTACTGAACGCTGTAGGCGAAGTCTCTGACGCTTTGGTTTCTAATGAAAGCTTAAAAGCTCAGGAACAAAAAGCAGCAGAGCAGGCTACAACCTTAAAGGACGGAATTAAAAGTGCCCAGCTTCTTTACAGAGGAGGTTCAGCCAATTATCTTGAAGTGATTACCGCACAGGGAAATTCTCTTCAGGCAGAGCTCAACCTGGCTTCCATTAAAAGACAGAGATTAAGCAGCATTGTAGATTTATACAGAGCGCTAGGCGGCGGTTGGAAGTAGTAAATAAATTATATTGTTTGAATGCGGTTCTCAGGAGCCGCATTTTTATTTTCTAAAAAGTAATCATAGATATCTGCAAAACCATCGTGATTAGCGTGAAACAATAAAATCTTGCAGATTGAAAAGATGAGACAGATTAAATTTATCCGCAATTATTCTTGAAACTGTCCAGAAATCCATTGAAGTAAATCTTCATAATCCTGCTGAGAATATCCAAGCTGTAAATAATGAATATCATCCGCTTTTCTGTACCATGTCAGCTGACGTTTAGCGTATCTGCGGCTATTTTTTTTAATTTCAGAAACGGCAAAATCAAGATCCCATTCTCCGTCAAAATATTTAAAAAGTTCGGAATACCCGACAGTATTTAAAGCTGTCAGCCCTTTAAATTTTTCAAGACCTTTTACCTCATCCAGCAGACCATTTTCCATCATGATATCTACCCTACGGTTAATTCTGTCGTATAATTCTTCCCTTGGCGCTTCAATTCCAATCCGGATCACATTAAAATCTCTGGAATCCTGCGAAACGGCAATCTGTTCTGAATATTTTTTGTTGGTTTGCCAGATGACATCAATTGCTCTGAGAAGTCGGCGATGATTATGAATATCTACGGTAGCAAAATATTCAGGATCTAATTCCTGTAAAATTTCCTGAAGTTTTTCAACTCCCTCCTGCTCCATGATTTTCTGAAGTCTTTCCTGATTTCCCGAATTAGCTTCAGGTAAATCATTCAACCCTTCAATAACGGCTTTTTCATACATCATACTTCCGCCCACAAGAATAACGGTATCATGAATTGCAAAAAGTTCATTGAGTTTTTGTAAGGCATCCTCTTCATATTGCCCTATAGAATAATAGTCTTCTACGGAAAGATTTCCTATAAAATGATGATGTGCTGCGGCTAATTCTTCCTCAGAAGGTGCTGCTGTACCAATTTTCATTTCCTTAAAAAACTGTCTGGAATCGCAGGAAATAATCTCCGTATTGAAATGTTGAGCCAGATCAATTGCCAATCTCGTTTTACCAATTCCGGTGGGTCCTACTACAGAAATCAAATTTTTCACATTGCTAATTTAAATGTTTATCTTTGTACAACAATAAAAAACTATGATTTTATCAATGACCGGCTTCGGTAGAGCCGAAGGTGTATTTGAAGGAAAAAAAATAACAATAGATATTAAATCACTGAATAGCAAAAGCTTTGATTTAAATATTAAAATTCCTTTACGTTATAAAGAAAAAGAATTTGAAATCAGAAAAATTCTTAACGATAGAATTATCCGTGGAAAAGTAGATTGCTACGTCAATTTAGAGAATCTCGAAGAATCTAATGATGTAAAAATCAATAAGAGCTTAATTGATTCTTATATCAATGAGCTTAAAACTATTGCATCAGACGGACCAGATTTCGAATATCTTAAAATGGCTGTAAGACTTCCTGATGCCATTACTTCAAGACCTGATGAATTGACAGAGGGTGAATGGGAGGCATTGGCAAAAATCGTTAATGCAGCTGTTGACCGCTTTGAAGAATTCAGAAAAACTGAAGGCAGTATTCTTCATGAAGAATTAAACAGAAACGTTCAGAATATTGAAAAATATCTGGGGGAAGTGATTCCTTTTGAAGAAGAGAGAATTGTCAGTGTAAGAGAACGCTACCAAAAGACTCTTAAGGAGTTCGAAAACGTTGACGAAACGCGCTTCTATCAGGAAATGGCTTATTTTACTGAAAAACTGGATATTTCAGAAGAAAAAGTAAGACTAGCACAGCACCTTAAATATTATAAGGAAGTCATGGACAACGAAGATTTCAATGGGAAAAAACTAGGTTTTATTTCTCAGGAAATCGGAAGAGAAATCAATACGTTAGGTTCTAAAGCCAATCATTCGCAAATTCAGAAACTGGTAGTCATGATGAAAGATGATTTGGAAAAAATTAAAGAACAAACACTAAACGTGTTGTAGCTACGAGGTGCGAGATTCGAGGTCATGATTAGTCTTACGATGATGAGGAAACCCGGAGCTCGAAACCCGAAAACCCGAAACGAAAAAATATGGATAAAGTAATTATATTTTCAGCACCATCAGGGAGCGGAAAAACTACATTAGTAAAGCATGCTTTGGAAACATTTTCTGAACTGAAATTTTCAATTTCCTGCACGACAAGGCAGCCAAGAGGGAATGAGGTTCATGCAGTGGATTATCATTTTTTATCACCTGATGAATTCAGACAAAAAATTTCAGAAGACGCTTTTGTAGAATATGAAGAAGTATATACTGACAAATATTACGGTACTTTAAAATCTGAAGTAGAAAAAATCTGGAATCAGCAAAAAGTTGTTATTTTTGATGTTGATGTAAAAGGAGGTATTTCTTTAAAAAAATATTTTGGGGAAAAAGCCTTGTCAATTTTCATAGAACCACCTTCCATCGAAGAATTGGAACGAAGATTGATTTCTAGAAATACTGATGATGCAGAAACCATCAAAACCCGTGTGGCAAAAGCAGAAGAAGAAATGTCATATGCCAGCGAGTTTGATAAGATCGTGATCAATACTGATCTCGATGTAGCAAAAAAAGAAATAGAAAGTTTAATAAAAAGTTTTATCAGTAACTAATGGCTGGAAGATAGGAGCCGGAAGCTGAAAGTAACAATGTACTTTCAAAATCTGACTTCTGATTTCTAACCTCTGCCTTCTGATAATAAAAAATTGAGGTTGATATGAGTACCGAAACATTAGAAAAAGCTAAATCTGCAATTCCTGTAAAAGGATTTCTGGATATAAAAGATATAGCAATTCCTCAGGGAGAAGACCTGGTAAAGGCCATTCTTAAACTCAAAGAGGAAAAAAATGCAGTAATCCTTGCCCATTATTACCAACCGGGAGAAATTCAGGATATCGCCGACTTTCTGGGTGATTCTTTACAGTTGGCAAGACAAGCAAAAGAAACGAATGCTGACATGATTGTATTCTGCGGAGTGCATTTCATGGCGGAAGCTGCTAAAATTCTTAACCCAACTAAAAAAGTAGTTCTTCCCGATACAATGGCCGGATGCTCTTTGGCAGACGGATGTTCAGGAGAAGGATTGAGAAAAATGCGTGAGCAACATCCTAATGCTTTAATTGCTACCTACATCAACTGTAATGCAGAAACGAAAGCAGAAAGTGATATCATTGTAACAAGCTCAAATGCTGAAACAGTCATTGAAGCTCTCCCAACAGACAGACCCATCATTTTTGCTCCGGATAAAAATTTAGGAAGATATTTATCCAAAAAGACTGGTCGTGATATGATCCTTTGGGACGGAAGCTGTATTGTACACGAAGCTTTCTCAATGGAAAGAATTGCAAAACAATTGGCAGACAACCCCGATGCCAAATTAATTGCCCACCCCGAAAGTGAAGAAGCTGTATTGAAACTGGCTCACTTTATCGGTTCCACTTCTGCCCTGCTGAATTTCGTAGAAAAAGACGATTGCCAGAAATTTATCATTGCTACTGAAGAAGGAATTCTTCATGAGATGAAAAAACGTGCTCCTCATAAAGAACTGATCCCTGCATTGGTTTTTGACGAGAGCTGCAACTGTTCAGAATGTTTTTACATGAAGCGTAATACTATGGAAAAATTGTATTTATGTATGAAGTATGAACTTCCTGAAATTCTTATCGACGAAGAATTAAGATTGAGGGCATTAAAGCCAATCGAGGCTATGCTTGATCTTTCAAAAAGTATAAAATAAATAAAAAGCACTGTTTTCACAGTGCTTTTTTTCACTTATAAAAGTCAGAATAATCAGGGCCGTAGCAATCTGCGCTTACATCCACACAATTTCTGCAATTAGCAGACAATGCCCAGTAACTCCAACAACTATTAGTATACTCAGGGCCATCTCCGTAATTACCAGATGTAGGACATCCCGCACAACCCGACATTTCTTTACCTTTGATATTCTTTAATTTTGTTCGCGTCAATTTTCTCATATTTTTTTGGTTTTAGCTCATAAAAAATAATCGTCTATCCTCCGGAGAAAATTCTATTACATTGCCTCAAAGCAATAAATACTAACTCCCACGCAATTTCTTGCCCTGCAATAATCAGGTAAAGCAAAGTAGTTTTCACATGTCCCGTCATATCCGGGGCCTGGTCCGTAGTGATTTTGAGTGGGACATCCGTTACAGATAGAATTATTAGCCCCACTGATAATAGCCAGCTGAGCTCTTGATAGTTTTTTCATTTTAATTGGTTTTTATGGTTACAATTCAGGCTTTCAGGTTGAATTATTACAACATCGGAGCATAACATTTACCACCTGGCTTCAGCCAGCATCCCCATTTTCCACCTCCCATAAAACATACAAACTTTTCACCGCCACATGCATCAATTTGGTCTTGGGTTATACCTCCACTGATACTTTTCTGTTCTTCTCTGGATAATTTTTTAATTGTTTTCATAACGTTTTAATTTTTAATATTAGAAATAAAGAACACGGGTTAAAAATGTTCCCGTTTTATTTTAAATCAATAGGGACCTGAACACTCAAAACTTACCATAACCATTTCTTTACAACATTTTGGTAAAGCATCGTAGTCAGCACATGATCTTGGCTGTCCAGGGCCATAGGGTCCGGCAGGACAGTATTCATAACAAGAACCAATTCCTCCGTTGATTAACTTTAAGCTGTGTCTTTGCAATTTGCTTAATTTTTTCATGATTAAATAGTTTACAGTTAATAAGTTAAATGTAAGATTTATAAGTAGTTAATCCAAACATTTTAACAAATATCTCTCTCCTTAAAGAATTAAAATATATTTTTTCAAAGATTTGGCTATTTCAAAATAATTTGTACATTTGTTCTTTAAGAATGAATATAATAAGAAACATATCTGATATTTCTGCTCTGGAATTACCTATTTCAGGCATATCTTCTGTTTCTACATTCACAACTACAACAACTACCCCATAACGGGGTAAATTTTCACATATTATTTCGGGCACCTGTACTCTTTTTTTAAAGAGTAAACATTTCCTTTTATTCAATCTCAAATAAATAATTGATGAAAATTTTAAAATTCGGCGGAACATCAGTCGCCAACTCAAAGAACATTCTCCTTGTAGAAAACATTATAAAAAAAGAAGCTTCTCAAAACAAAGTTGTTGTTATCGTATCAGCACTGCACGGTGTCACCGACCATCTGATCAAAGCGGCAGAGTATGCTGCCGTCAAAGATGATTCTTATTTACAAGTCGTTAAAATCCTCGAAGAAAAGCACCTGCAGCTGGTAAGAGAGCTCATCCCTGTTTTGGAGCAAAGCTCATGGTTAAGCTTTGTTAAAAAACATTTTAATGATCTCGAAGATATATGCAACGGAATTTTTATTCTCGGTGAGCTTACTTCCAGAACGAAAGATAAAATAGTTTCCTACGGAGAATTTTTATCCTCTAATATCATTGCTGCACGACTTTTACATAAGGGCTTTGATTGCTTATGGATGAACGCCGCAGAGCTGATCAGAACAAACAGTGACTTTACCCATGCAAAAGTAGATGTTGATATTACTGAACAAAATATTCAGAAATATCTTAATGACCATCAGAACCAAATTATCATTGGTCCCGGGTTTATCGCTCAGGACGATAATAATAATATTACTACTTTAGGAAGAGGTGGGTCAGATTATACTGCTTCCATTATTGCTGCTGCTATTCATGCTGAAGAACTTCAGATATGGACTGATGTAAGCGGGATGATGACTGCTGATCCCCGTCTTACTTCCAATGCAAAACCAATCTCAGAAATTCTCTACCATGAAGCGATGGAGCTTTCACACTTTGGTGCAAAAGTACTGTATCCTCCTTCCATACAACCGGTTATGTCAAAAAACATTGACCTTAAGATTAAAAACACATTTGATCCGGATGCCAAAGGAACCTTGATTTCTCATTCCTTAGAAAAAACAGAAAATGAAAAAAATCACATCGCTGTGGGAATTTCAAACATGAGTCATATTGCTCTTCTCACTTTAGAGGGTAGCGGAATGGTTGGCATTCCAGGTATTTCAGCAAAATTATTTCAGGGGCTCAATCATGGAAATATTAATGTTATTCTGATTACACAAGGTTCATCTGAGCATTCTATCACTATCGCTATCCATGAAAAGGATATATCAGCTGCTGAAAAAGCAATCAACACATCTTTTGCTGATGATATTAATTTAAAAAGAATTGAACCGGTAAAAATTGAATCAGGTCTTTCCATTGTAGCCCTGGTAGGCGAAAATATGAAAAGCAGAAGTGGAGTCAGTGCTAAAATGTTTGGATGTTTAGGAAATAATGCTATTAACATCAGAACGATTGCACAGGGTTCTTCAGAAAGAAATATCAGCATTGTCATCTCAGAGAAAGATACCCGAAAAGCTATTAATATTCTTCATGAAGAGTTTTTCGAATCCGAAATCAAACAGGTACACTTATATATATGTGGAACAGGAAATGTAGGATCTAAACTTATTCAACAGATTTACGATCAGAATCAATACTTGCAGGAAAATCTTTTAATCAATCTAAGGATTGCCGGACTTTCCAACAGTCGGAAAATGCTTTTTTCAGACAGAGGAATACCGGAAGAGGAATATGCTAACTGGATTGAACTGGGACAAGAAGCCTCCGTTCAGGATTTTGCAGAAGAAATCATATCACGAAACTTAAGAAACTCAATTTTCATCGACATTACAGCCAGTGCTGAAATTCCCAGGGTTTACGAAGCGCTCCTGAAAAGAAGCATCAATATCGTAGCATGTAATAAAATCGCCGCTTCATCAGATTTTGATAATTATAAAACATTAAAGAATACTGCCAGAAACCACAACTGCAAGTTTTACTTTGAAACCAATGTCGGGGCAGGACTTCCGGTTATAGGCACCATCAATGACCTGATTAAAAGCGGGGATAAAATAACTTCTCTTGAAGCGGTACTTAGTGGAACCCTAAACTTTGTCTTTAACAATTATGATGGAAGCAGGATGTTTTCTGAAGTGGTAGCCCAGGCACAAAAAGAAGGATATACAGAACCAGATCCAAGACTTGATTTATCCGGTACAGATGTAGCCCGTAAAATTTTAATTCTTGCAAGAGAAGCAGGATATCCACTTCAGTTTGATGAAATTGAAAATGTAGGTTTTCTTCCTGAAGCTTGTATGCAGGGAAGTGTAGAGGACTTTTATGAGAAACTTACAGAATATGAAGATCATTTCAAAAAATTATGTTCTGACGCCCAGAGAGAAGGTAAAATATTAAAATATGTAGCTGAATTTAAAGAGGGAAAAGCAAAAGTTGGCCTCAGACATGTTTCTCCGGAAAGCGATCTCTTCCACCTGTACGGAAAAGACAATATTGTTATTTTTAAAACATTGAGGTATTCTGAGCAACCACTAGTTGTAAAAGGTGCCGGTGCCGGTGCAGAAGTAACTGCCAGTGGTATTTTTGCAGATATTATACGTTCAATTTAAAAACAGAAAATATGAAAAAAGTAAAATTAAGGGTTCCTGCCACTGTTGCCAATCTTGTGTGTGGTTTTGATATCCTGGGAATGGCAATCCATGAACCTTATGATGAAATGGAAATTAAATTACTTGATACTCCCGAAATCATTATAAGACACATAGATTCCTTTGGACTTCCCCAAGAGCCCTCAAAAAATGTTGCGGGAGTTGTTCTTCAAAAAATTCAGGAACATTTAAAACTGACCAAAGGATTTGAAGCCGTGATCCGCAAGCATATCAAACCGGGCAGCGGGCTCGGCTCCAGTGCGGCAAGCGCCGCCGGAGCCGCCTTCGGAGCCAATATATTATTAAAAAATATTTTATCTAAGGATGAAATCATACATTTTGCAATGTTTGGAGAAGAACTGGCTTCCGGCGTACGCCACGCAGATAATATAGCACCTTGTATATATGGAGGAATCACATTGGTAAAATCTACGCAACCTATCGACATTATCCCTCTGAATGCTCCGGATTTATTTGTAACTGCAGTGCATCCGCAGGTTGAAGTAAAAACATCAGATTCGAGACAGATTTTAAAGAAAAGTATCACACTAAAAAGTGCCGTAGAGCAATGGGGAAATATTGCCGGACTGGTAGCCGGTATACAGAAAAATGACTTTCCACTGATCGGAAGAAGCCTTAATGATGTCATCATAGAACCTATCCGAAGTATTTTAATCCCAAAATTTGACGAGGTTAAATTGAAAAGCCTCGACCTTGGTGCTCTCGGAGGTGGAATTTCGGGATCCGGGCCTTCCATTTTTATGTTGGCAGAAAAAAGGGATATTGCCGAGAAGATTGCCCACCTTATGAAATCGGTGTACGACGAAATTGGAATTGAAAGCTATACCTACGTTTCAAAAATAAACCCGACAGGAATTAAAATCATTGAAGAAGCATAAAATAACAACTGTATAAAAAAGACAATGAAATATTATAACTTAAAAGACAATCAGGAAAAAGTTGATTTCAAGACGGCAACTATTAAAGGACAAGGCAAGGATAAAGGATTGTTTTTTCCGGAAAGTATTCCACAGTTCGAAGAAGAGTTTATGAGCAATCTCCATCAGTATTCAGATCATGAGATCGCATATCAATGTATGAAAGACTTTGTCGGAGAAGAAATTCCGTCAGAAATACTCCATGAGATCATTTCAGAAACAGTCAGTTTTGAAATTCCATTAAAAAAAATCACAGATAAAATTTCCATCCTAGAGCTTTTTCACGGGCCAACACTTGCATTTAAAGATATTGGAGCAAGATTTATGAGCAGATGTCTGTCGTTCTTTTTGAATAACAATGATAAAAAAGTAACCGTTTTGGTCGCTACTTCCGGTGATACAGGAGGTGCGGTTGCCCACGGATTTTATGATCTTCCGGGAATTGATGTGGTAATACTTTATCCTAAAAACAGAGTAAGCCCCGTCCAGGAAAAGCAACTTACCGCATTAGGTAACAATATATATGCTTTAGAACTCAACGGAACTTTTGATGATTGTCAAAACCTGGTGAAACAAGCATTCTCTGACGAAGAGATTAACAACAATTTATTTCTGACTTCAGCCAATTCGATCAATATTGCAAGATGGCTTCCCCAGCAAATCTACTATCTTCTGGCAATGAAGCAATGGCAGAAATATGAACATGCAGCTCCTGTAGTTTGTGTACCCAGTGGAAATTTTGGTAATATCTGTGCCGGACTCTTAGCACATTTCAGAGGACTTCCGGCGGCACACTTTATTGCTGCATGTAACGCAAACGACATCATCCCAAACTATCTGAAAACAAACAACCTTCAACCACAAAAAGCTGTACCTACCCTATCCAACGCTATGGATGTAGGAAATCCAAGCAACTTCGTAAGAATTATGGAGCTGTTTGGGCAGCAATTTAATTCTTTACAAGATAAAATATCAGGATATTCAATTGATGATAAGAAAACCAGACAAACAATTGCGGAAATTTATAAAAAGTATAACTATATACTTGACCCACATGCTGCTGTTGCTTTTGCCTCTATGGAACAATATCTGCAGGAAAACCCGGATCAGAAAGGATTTATTTTAGGAACTGCACATCCTGTAAAATTTCCTGATGCCGTAGAAAATGCAATACAAACAGAAATCAATATTCCGGAAGCAATTACTGACCTGATGAAAAAGGAGAAAAAAACTGTAGAAATAAGTTCAGATTTTGAAGAATTAAGACGATTTTTGCTTCATAAAAATTAGAAAGAATGAGCAAAATATATCTTGAAGATGTAAAAATATATGCCTATCATGGAGTTCTGCCTGAAGAAAATATTATAGGAACCTATTATATTATAAATGCAGAACTTCATACCGATCTCTGGAAGGCTTCAGAATCTGATGACCTGAATGATACGATCAGCTATGCAGACATCAATGACATCATTCATCAGGAAATGAACATAAAATCAAAATTACTGGAGCATGTAGCAGGAAGAATGATCTCAAAAATCAATGAAAGCTTTCCTCAGGTCGATTATATTAAGCTTAAAATAACCAAAACAGCTCCGCCTATGCAGGGAGAAATGAAGGGAGCCAGCATTGAACTGGAAAAAAGCTTTAAGCCTGAAAATTAAATTCTTATTTTCGTTTCATAAAAAAACATACAAATTGAAATTCATTAAAATATTATTTTTAGTTGCATTTGTCAGTGCGTTTGGCCAGAATAATGTAGATAATCAATTGGCTGCTTATAATTTTCCAAAAATTAAGTCAAGTATTACCATGCCTGTGACCATTCCGCTTTCGGAGCTTAGCAACATGGTCAACGCATCTGTAAAAGATTTAATTTATCAGGATGACTCGTATACTGATAATAACAATGATCAGTTTAAGGTAAAAGTATGGAAAACAAGACCCATTCGCCTTGTAGGAGGAACCAGCCAAAATCTTCTGATTGAAGTTCCTTTAAAAATATGGGCAGAAAAAGGAATTGGTACTTTAGGAGTTTATACCTATCAAAATACAACTTTTGAAACGGTAATGTCTTTTAACACGACTGTAACATTTAAAAATAACTGGACAATTACCACCAATACCCAGCCCAATGGTTTCAGATGGGTAACAAAACCGGTTCTTGATTATGGAAAGATCCAAATACCTATTACTCCAATTGTAGAAAAAAGCCTGAGAGAGCAACAGCTGAAATTCTGCAAAACAATTGATCAGCAAATGGCGACTCAGCTGAACTTCCAGCAATATGCCTTAATGGCCTGGAATACCTTTCTACAGCCATTTAATATTTCGGAAGAATACAATACCTGGCTCAAGATTAGCCCTGCAGTAGTCAATATTACTCCATTAAAGTTTTATGGAAACCAAATCAATACAACTCTTGGAATTGATATTTATTCAGAAACTTTTACCGGAAATAAACCTGCGGCCTCTTTACCGGTCACCGCTGTTTCCAACTTCAACTTCTCTCCTACTGTCGCAGATAAGTTTGTGTTGCAAACTACGGCCAATATCCCTTTTACAGAGGCCAGCAATATGGCCCGAAAGACTTTTTTAAACAAAGAATTTGACATCCGCGATTCTAAAGTAAAGGTAACAGACATCAGGGTATATGGTATTGACGACAGGATTGTGATTGAAGCACAAACAGACGGTTATATCAAGGGAACTTCCATCATTTCAGGAATTCCTGTTTATGATGAAACAAAAAGAAAAATTGTTCTTTCCGATAGCAAATTCAAGTTGAAGACAACCAATATTCTGCAAAAGACAGCCTCTGTTCTATTTCAGGGAAAAATTGTAAAAATGATCGAAGAAGAATATGGAATTCCCACTCAGGAACTCGAAGAAACATCAAGAAAAAGTATTGAAGATGCTTTCAATAAAGAATATTATAAAGGATTAAAGATGAGTGGTAAAGTTTTTAATCTTAAACCCAGTAAAATTCTTTTAAGCAACACCGGAATTACTGCTGTTATAGACACCAATGCAGCCCTAAAATTATTGGTGAACGGATTTTAAAACTAACTAACTAATAACTAACATGAGAAAATATTTAGTTGTTGTAGACAGGAATAAGTCTACAAAACTGATCAGACTTGCCCATTTTTTGATTGACAAAATTGTAGTATACTTTATTATATTTGCTTTCGGAGTCATGTCATCCTTACTATTCCGATTAACAGGTAATGACTTTTTCCTGGAAATTGTACAAAAAATGGCCACCGTAGGCAGGGTTACAGATATCCTTATAACTTCCTCAATTTATTTTGTATATATATTCTTCATTGAATATTTTACTAAAGGAAGATCTCTCGGGAAATACATTACAGGAAGCAAAGTCATTGGCATTGATGGCAATGAACCTACATTCAAAGATTATTTCATCCGCAATATATGCAGATTTGTTCCTCTGGATATACTTTCTTTTTTGGGAGAAAATGGATGGCATGATACATGGAGTGAAACAAGGGTTATTAATATTAAAAATTATAATGCTGAGAAACAGGCAAAAAGCGAAATTGATGATCTTGGAAAGAAAGAAATTGCCTAAAAACTTTTGTTCATAAAGATTTTTTACTATATTTGCACACCTCAAAAATGGTAAAAATGGTACTTTGGCCGAGCGGCTAGGCAGTGGTCTGCAACACCATCTACAGCGGTTCGAATCCGCTAGGTACCTCTTCAAAAGCCTCTAAATTTTATTTAGAGGTTTTTTTATTTTCCCGTTGATAATATTGGATTTAAAAGCTCGGATAATGTAAAGGAACCAACGTTCCTTTATTCTCTAAAAAGTAGCATCGCATTTTTAATCCTAACACTATTTAATCCTTAATTCATAAGAAAACAGATGAAGCTATATCACATATGCTAAGTTGAATTTCATATTTATCGTTAAAGAGGAAAAGGATACATTTTATGCGGAATTTAACCTGTCTGAAAACAATACGATCGTATTTCTCTAAAAATTTCACACCTGAATCATGATTAATTAGCTTCTTATAAGTACTGTTTTATATGAAAAAAAAATCCTCGGAAATTCCGAGGATAAAAACTAATAACCATGAAAACTCAAATTAAACATGAGTTGCATATGTACATTGAAAAATCGTGCCAGAATCGCAATTTTGAAAAAAATATTTTTAAATATATTTTCAAAGCAATAAATGACACTTTTAACTATTTATCTTCTTTTTTTTGACATTATTGTAAATTTCATATTATTATTTACAACAATTCCAAACAAATATAATCCATAAACATATTCAATACAAATATAGTAATACAAAAATAGTAAAAAAATAATTCATTATTTTCTTACAAAAAAAACATAATTAAATATTTTTACAAACAATCGGTATTTAAAAATAAAAAAAACGACACAAATTATTCTAAATTTAATAGAATCAATAAATTTTATGTCATGAAAAATTTTTTTTCCCGAAAAGTAGATTTTGTAAAAAGCAAATATCAAATCTGGCCTGAAATTAGTGAAATTGGAGATGCGCAAAGTCTTATTATTGAAAAAAGAAGAGTATGAAATGATTAAAACCTCAAGACAAAAGTTGAACAATCTAAGCTTTGTAACCTGAGATCACCCTTTTGATATTTTTTAATAATAAAAAGCCCCCAATGTTGGAGGCCTCAAAAAACACAAATGATGAAAAAAAAATTTTATATTCAGAAATAAAAATTAATCGTTTAATCTTATCTCAAAATTAGATCCACTTTTCTTTTTATTTTATGATTTCACTCATAAAATATTCCCTTAATATTCTCTTTCCTTTTAGCATTGAGTGCTTTAATAAAAAAAAATGATCTGTATTTTCTTTGAGGCAACCTCTATATTATTGCAATACAAATTATTAACTAAAATATTATATTATTTTTATCAATAAAAATATATTCAAACACAATTAGCATTAATAATCCCATAATATAAGAAAAAATTACATAAGAAGCTATGATCGAAGTTATGTTTTTACAGTAGATAATGTTATAGTTTTACAAACAACTTAATTCAAAAAAACGTGATAAAATTTTCTATACTTATAGCCAACTATAATAATGGAAAGTATTTTAAGGACTGTTATAACTCTTTGATCAGTCAGACTTATGAAAACTGGGAAGTTATTATTGTAGATGATGCCTCTACAGACAATTCGATAAAGACTATAAAATCGTTGATTAAAGATGATTCTCGATTTAGATTATACAGCAACTCGAAAAATCAAGGGTGTGGATTCACCAAAAGAGAATGCATGAAATATGCTGAAGGTGAGTTATGTGCCTACCTTGATCCGGATGATGCCCTTTATCCGGAAGCACTCGAAAAAACAATTAGAGAATTCGTGAATGATGATAAAATTGTTGCTGCCTATTCTCAAATGATGCTCTGTAATCACGACCTCACAGCAGACAAAGTATTTGCCGGAACCAAACAGATTTACAACAACCGCTACTTTTTTAATTGCCCCACTCAGTTTGCTCATTTTTTTATATTTAAAAAAGAGATTTACTTAAAAACCTCCGGAATCAACCCCAAGTTAAAAAGCGCTGTAGATCAGGACCTTTACTTGAAAATACTTGAATATGGAGAGGTAAAATACATCAGAGAGCCACTTTATCTGTATCGTCTTCATTCCAATGGAATATCACAACAAGGTTCCAAAAAAAGCGCAAAAGAATCATTTGCAAAAGTAATTCATGATACGATGAAAAGGAGAGGCATCAAAAAAATAAACAATCAAGACGTTCCGGAAACGTACACTAATTCCCGGGAAATTTACGAATTGTTGGATTATCAGACCAACAAAGTACATCGCCTCATCAATAAAATAAAAATCAGCTTAAATTTATAAAGATAAAAACTCCTCAATTCCTGAGGAGTTTTTTAGTCATCAGGTAGATAAGGTGTAGGGAATAAAAGGTTTTGATTTCAATTATAAACATCATCATTTCAGAATACGGCATTTGTCCTTTTCATTTTATAATGAGAATCATTATCTCATTAAAAATAAAAGGCCTCCATTCGGAGGCCTAAAAAACACAAATGATGAAAAAAATCTATTTAGAAAAATCCAAACAGAATATTGTAAATCGCTTATTAGTATTTTCTCCTGTTATACTTTTTCCAATAAGGAAAATCATAGGTATAACACCAAAATCCGGATTTATCATTTATTTTTCTAAGGATACAATAGCATCCGGAAATAATAAGCATTGATAGCCCAAACAAAATAATCAACTCCAAAATTAATGAATCATCAATAATTTCTATTACCATACAGTTTTCTTTAGTTTTTATAATTAAAATTCAACTCCATTCATTAAACTTAATATGAAAAACCATTGCTAACTGTACATTGATTAAAAAATCCTCATTACGAGGATTTGTAAATGTAGTCAAATATTTTGTTTTTCACAAAGTTATTCTTCCCAGATAATAGGAATATATACCGTTACATACCCATCAGCATCTACGGTTGCATCAGAAACGGTAGCTACTACCGATCCATAACCAACCCAACCTCCTTGTCCCTGCATTGCAGAAAACGTGTATGTACCTGCAGGAAGACCTTCATAATATTGAGGTACCGATTGAAAACCGCCACCATAATAAGTTTCATAGATATCTCCCGTACTTGCACTTTCAGCAATAAAACTGCCTACATCATAATTACCTGAAAGAATCTTAGTTCCATTCTGTGACAAAAGTCCATAACGAATTTTGTACGTTTGCTCCTTTGTTTCTTTATCAGATACTTCTGAACGTTCTTTTAACTCAGTTTTCATTATATCTTTAGAAGAAAATGAAGTGGTAATAGTCAGTAGCCCGATGAAAGCCGATACTGTAAAAATTGATTTTTTCATAAGTAAAGTAATTTGGTATATCAAAAGTACGGAACTTATATGAATTCAATGAAAATTATTAATTAACTAAAATTTACAAATAGTAAAATCAAAAATTCCCCGGCAAAACCGGGGAACTATGATGAATCTCGTTTAGAAGATTAATTTTCATAATATGAAAACTTCCTGAATAATGCACAAACATTATGCCTAAATCTTTGATTTATATTTTTTTTCATGAATTTGATCCCATGTTTGAGGGAAAGTTTTACCTCATCTTACAACTTTAACACTTCTTAACTAAAATTTGGCTTCATAATTGAAAATAAAAATAAAACTAAAGTCGTTTTGGCTTAAGCTTATTAAAATTTGAATTATGAAAAAGATAGTATTAGCAGGTTTCTTATCTGTTTTTTTGATAACAGCCTGTAAAAAAGATGACAGAACCGCCGAGAAGTCTCTCGAGGCACAAAAGCTTGAATTTCAGGCCAGACAACTTGAAATAGAAAAACAGAAACTGGCTATTGAAAAAGAAAAACTGGTCTATGAAGCTCAGAAAAAAGTAGATAGTATTTCAGAGAGTAAAAAAGCAAAAGCTACCAGTGCGAATAATTCAAAACCACAGATCATAAGAGAAACAAGAACTGTATACAGAGACCGACAATCAAACTCCAATTCCGGAGGAAATAGTAACGGTGGCTATGCAGACAATGGAAGTGGAACATCACAAGGTACTACTAAGAAAAAAGGAATGAGCAAAGCTGCAAAAGGAACCATTATCGGAACCGTTGGTGGTGCAGCTGTTGGTGCCATTGTTGCCAAGAACAACAGAGGGCTTGGAGCTGTAATTGGTGGTGTAGTCGGTGGTGCTACAGGATATGCCATAGGGAGATCAGGAGACAGAAAAGACGGAAGAGTTCAACCCCGCAGATAAATATTTTCAAGATAACATATAAAGATTGCTTATTTTTAAGCAATCTTTTTTTATGATAGTAATTCTCTTTTCTACGATTTTCATTATCTCCGTCTTAGCAGGATGGGGGAAAGTCTTTGAAAATATATGGGGCACTTTATTTCACGGAATTTCCGGAAAAATTCTATCCGGAATTTTAGGGATAAGCTTAATATGGACTTTGATTTCTTTCTTTTACCCCCTTGATATTTATTTAGAGGTAATCTTTATCGCATTAGGATTGTTCTTTTTTTTCAAAAATCAACTTTATCTGTTCTTTTACCGGTTTTCAAAAAATGACGGCTATTTATTAGCTTTTATGTCAGGAATTATTTTGTTGGCTGGATCCTATTATCCTTACATACTGGATCATTTCGGATACTACATACCTTCTATCAATTGGCTCACCGAATATGGATTAACAAAAGGCATTTCGAATCTGGACCTTACTTTGGGGCAAATGTCGTTGTGGCATATTTTTCAGGCCGGATTTTCCAATTTCTCAGATCCGTATTTAAGAATCAATACTCTACTTTTAGTTATTTATACTTTTTACATTATTGAAAGAAAGAACTGGATATCCTTTTGTTTTATCCCTGTTTTATTGTTGTTTTCACAGTCTCCAAGTCCGGATCTTCCTGCCATTATTTTTTCTTTAATTATTTTACAGGAAATAATCGCAGGAAATAAAAACACTGTTCTGCTTTTTGCTTTTGCCGTTTTTGCTTTTGCCATCAAACCCACCATCCTATGGCTACCCATAATGGTATTTCTATATAGTATCTTTATTTCAAAATCAAATAGTAAAAATTTAATTTTTGGAACATTGATCCTCTTTTTATTCTTCATCAAAAATATATGGACATTTGGATATCCCATATTTCCTGTTGCTATAGGCGATTGGGGGTTCAGTTGGAAACCTGATGCTCAGATTTTAAAAACCTCCGCGGAATATGCCATTCGGAAAACGTATGACATGCAGTATTCTTATGAAGAAATCCAAAAGTTTTCTATATGGGAACATATTAAAAACTGGTTGCTCCTGAAGGGAATCAAATCAAAAATCAATATTCTTTTTCTTATAAGCTTACTTATTTTCACAACATTTGTCTGGATCAAAAAAAACAAGATTATAACGATAATATACTTTTCATTGTTAATCAAAAGCATATTCACACTTGCTTTTTCCGCCCAATACCGGTTTTTCATTGATGTATTCTTCGTACTATTTTTTGTTATATTTTATGAGTATTTTAACAAAAGAAAATCTATCATTATTTTTTCAGTATTAAGTATCATTCTGATTTCGGCCCTTACCTTCCCTACTCTTATTCAGCAATATATTCCAAGTTTCAGATTGGGAAGTTTCATGGCAGGATTTGAAAAAGAACAGCTTTACAAACCATCAACCTATCAATATCGACAATTTAAAACATATAAGATCGGGAATTTAAAATTTCATGTTTCAAAAAATTATCCTTATAATTTTGACACTCCTCTTCCCGCCATTTCTGCAAGTTTTGTTTCTGAAGATATTAAAGCCGGGGTTTTTCCACAACTTTCAGATAAAAACGATATCAAAAAAGGATTTATCACTAGAAAACTTTCCTGCGAAGAAAAAAAGGAGGCAGCAAGCGTGATTAATAATATCAAAAACACTGATAAATAGAACAAATCCTGAAACTTTATTATATGAAGAAAAAAAGGTAATTTTGTATCATGTTCAACACATTAGGTAATCTTCTTAGTCTTACAACATTTGGAGAAAGTCACGGAGTGGCTTATGGCGGTATCATCAATAATTTTCCGGCAGGTTTAACGGTAGATCTCGATAAGGTTCAATACGAACTTAACCGAAGAAAGCCGGGACAGTCTGCGATCGTTACTCAAAGAAAGGAAAGTGACACAGTACAATTTCTTTCCGGGATCTTTGATGGAAAAACAACCGGTACCCCAATTGGCTTTATTATTGAAAACGAAAATCAGAAATCAAAAGATTATGACCATATTGCACAGGCATATCGTCCCAGTCATGCAGATTTCACTTACGACCAGAAATTTGGGTTAAGAGATTATCGTGGGGGTGGAAAATCTTCCGCCAGAGAAACAATGAACTGGGTGGTAGCTGGTGCTCTTGCCAAACAATTGTTACCCGATATTGAAATTAATGCTTATGTTTCTTCTGTAGGTGATATTTTCTGCGAAAAACCTTATCAGGCCTTAGACTTTTCTAAAACAGAAAGCAATGATGTACGTTGTCCGGATACGGAGACCGCTGAAAAAATGATCTCAAAAATTAAAGAGATTAAAAAAGAAGGGAATACCATTGGAGGAACCATTACCTGTGTTATCAAAAACGTTCCTGTAGGAATTGGAGAACCGATATTTTCAAAACTTCAGGCTGAACTGGCAAAAGCAATGTTAAACATCAATGCCTGCAAAGGTTTTGAGTACGGGAGTGGATTTTGTGGAGCCAAAATGACAGGAAAGGAGCATAATGATGCCTTCAATACGGATTTTACAACAAAATCAAATCTTTCAGGGGGAATTCAGGGCGGAATTTCTAACGGAATGGATATCTATTTCCGGATAGCTTTCAAACCTGTAGCCACTATTTTAAGACCTCAGGATAGCATTGATAAAGAAGGCAATCCTGTTGTGGTGGAAGGAAAAGGGCGTCATGACCCATGTGTGGTTCCGAGAGCCGTTCCTGTAGTGGAAAGCCTTGCTGCATTTGTATTGGCTGATTTGTTTTTGATCAATAAAACAAGAAATATCAATAATTTTTAATATAAATATTTTTCGTAATGAAAAATTACTGGGATCAAGGAATTTCTTTTGAAGAATACCTTCAGATAGCAAAAGAAAGATTAGAAAATCCGGCTAACCAACAGGAAGCTGATTATAAACAATACTACGAGCTTGGACTTCAGAGAATGGACAGAACTGTAAAGAAGTATGTTCCTGCTGAAGAACAAATACAGGAACTCCTGACAAAAAACTTTGACGGAAGAATTTTAATTATTTCCGAAGCGTGGTGTGGTGACGCAAGTGCAACAGTACCAGCACTTTTTAAGTTCTTTGAAGGTCACAATGAGGTAAGAGTATTCCTGAGAGATCGTGATAAAAGTCTTATCAATCAATTTTTAACCAATGGTACAGAGTCTATTCCGAAGGTTCTTATTCTGGATAAAGATTTTAATGTAAAAAATTCATGGGGGCCTCGTCCAAAATACGGATATGAGCTTCTTATGAAATACAAAGCAGATCCTGAAGCTTATCCGAAAGATAGTTTCTACAACGATCTGCAGATATATTATGCCAAAAACAGAGGTAAAGATGCTGTTCAGGAAATTTTAGATCTGCTATAAAAAACAGAATATGAAAAAGAATATCATTTATGTTGTATTAGTCGCGATTATTGGTATTGTTGCATTTGTACCCGGAATAAGAAATTTTCTTAAAGATCAGTTCTTCCCAATTGCAACCATTGAAAATGCCGTACATATAAGTGAAGAAGACTACGATGTTGATCTTAAAGGAATCAATGCACCAAGCACAAATCTTAAAAGCTTTAAAGACAAGGCCGTATTTCTAAACTTTTGGGGAACCTGGTGCCCGCCATGCAGAAAAGAATGGCCATCTATTCAGAAACTGTATGACTCCAGGAAAGGAAATGTTGACTTTGTACTTATCGCCATGAATGACAAGGAAGAAGATATAAGAAAGTTTTTAAAAGAAAACAATTATACCGTGCCTGTGTACATCGCACAAAGTCCGATTTCTGAAAAAATTCTTCCTAAAGTATTTCCTACCACTTTTCTGCTGGATAAAAACGGAAGAATACTGATTAAAGAAGATGCGTCAAAAGATTGGGACTCAGAGACTGTACATCAGTTCATTGATAATATCATCAAATAATTTTTAACTAAATTTTATAATTTGTTGGTACAGGATTTGTGAAATTTATAGTGTTGAAAAGTTTATTAAATTCAAACACAAAATGAAATATTCAAAATTAAATCTTGCAAAAGAAGCTATCAGTCACAAGGGCTTTGTAAAAAAGATCCCTGATATTTTCAGAATGGTTAAAATGTGGAGAAAAGGAGTATATCCAATGAAATCTATCGACATTATTCTTCCTTTACTAGGACTTTTATATGTTATCTCTCCTATTGACCTGCTTCCAGAGTTTGCCATACCGGTACTTGGAGTAATGGATGATATAGCAGTATTATCGCTGACAATTCCTAAACTCATCAAGGAGGTTGACAAATTTTTACTTTGGGAAGCCGAGAGGAAATATAACGGCACCCAGGTCATTGATGCTGAAGTCATAAAATAATAGTTTATTATATTTTAGAACCATCCCGGAAGATTCGGGGTGGTTTTTTATTTACAAATAGGTAATAAATTTTTGAGCCTTATTTCAAATCCTTAAATTTGCAATATCTAATAAAAAATAATGGAAAGTAAAAAAGAATTCTTCTTAGAGTGTTACAAACTGGGCATCATCAAATTCGGTAGGTTTACCTTGAAAAGTGGTATTGAAAGTCCTTTTTATGTAGACTTAAGACCTCTGGCTTCAGATCCTAAAATCTTAAAAAATCTTGCTAATTATTTATTGGAAATGCTTCCTCTGGATAATTTTGATTTAATCTGTGGAGTTCCTTATGCAGCACTTCCAATGGCTACAGCCATGTCACTGGAAAGCTATATTCCATTAATTATTAAAAGAAAAGAAGCTAAAAGCTATGGAACCAAAAAAATGATCGAGGGAATTTATCAGAAAGATCAAAACTGTCTTTTGGTAGAAGATGTTATTACGTCAGGAAAATCTTTGGTGGAAACTATTGCGGAAGTGGAGCAGGAAGATCTTAAAGTTTCAGATATCGTTGTCGTATTGGATAGAGAACAGGGAGGGAAACAATTATTGGAAAATAAAGGATACAGAGTACATACTCTTTTCAATATTTCTGAAGTATGCGAAATTCTTCAGGAAAACGGAGAATTATCTGATGAAGAAGTAAAGAGAATCCAGGATTTCCTACAAGGGAATCATATTCAGTTTGAAGAAGAAATCAGATCTTCTTATGAACAGAAACTTCAGAATGCGCAGCACTCAGTTTCAAAAAAATTGCTTGAAGCAGCATTGACAAAAAAATCAAACCTGATTGCTTCTGCAGATGTAACCACAACACAAGAACTCCTGGCTTTAGCTGAAAAAGTAGGTCCACATATTGTTGCTTTAAAAACCCATATCGATATTATTTCAGATTTCGAATACGAAAAAACAATAGTTCCTTTAAAAGAAATTGCTGCTAAGCACCAATTTTTATTGATGGAAGACAGAAAGTTTGCAGATATTGGAAATACACAAGAATTACAGTTCACCAGCGGTGTATTCAAAATTACAGATTGGGCAGATTTTGTAACATCTCAGGTAATCGGAGGCTTTGAATCTTTAGACTGTTTTAAAAATGTAGGTGTTGTAGCTATTGTAGGAATGTCTTCAAAAGGAACGTTAACAACTGCAAGTTACCGTGAAGAAGCTTTAAAAGTAGCTCTATCTCATCCGAATGTAATCGGAGGTGTAGCTCAGAATAAGATTCCTGAAGACCTTTTATTATTTACTCCGGGAGTAAATCTTGCTGATTCGGGAGATGGTAAAGGACAACAATACAACACACCTGAACATGTCTTCAGAACTTTGCATACAGACTTTATTATTGTGGGGAGAGGGATCTATAAATCTGATGATCCAGAAGCATCTGCAGTCACTTATAAAACCGAAGGCTGGAACGCATATATTAATTCTTTGGTAAAAAAAGAAATTCAGAACTAAAATCCTAGAAAGTATATACAAAATAAGTTATATTTGGGCTTTATCACCAGTATTTGAAAAAGATCAGCATTTGCCTTATTTTGTTTTTGGGAGTTGTACAGATTTCTGCGCAGAAAGACAGCATCTATATTGAAGCAAGGTTGTCTTCTGACAGAAAAACGCTTGAAGTCAATCAGGAAATTGTGTATCACAACCAATCTGACAAAGACCTTCAGCAAGTCAAACTTTTAAATTGGGTTTCAGCATATAACAAGCGTGGAACCTCTTTAGTGTATAGAAAACTGGAAGACAGAAATAATGACCTGCACTTTGCTAAAAGCAATCAGCTTGGAAAATTATTGGATCTGACCATCAAAAACCCGGAGAATGAGATAATTCCTGTCAATACGCTTTCAGATGAAAATCTTTTTATTCCTCTGAAAGAGGTATTACAACCCGGTAAAAGCATTACACTGCAGTTACAATATCGGATACAACTTCCCGATGGAAGGTTTACAGGATATGGAACATCTGGTCAAAACATTGCATTAAAATATTTCTTTATTGTTCCGGATCATTTTGATCCGGACAATATTTCCGAAAGAAAATATCATGATATTGAAGAACCGGTAAGTTTCAATACATTCTGGACTGTAAATTTTGATATCCCTGTCAATAGCTTTGTTGAAGGTAATCTGCCACAAACCCAGATGAATTCGTTCAAAGGTTATCTGGAATCAGACCCGGAGTTTTTGATTTCACCCACAACCTATCCGTCTATAAAAACCAATATTGACGGTGATGATACCGAAATTAAATTTGGATACAATTTAAAACCTGAGGAGAGGCAAAATCTGGAATTTTATCTGCCACTGCAATTAAAGTTTCTTAAAGAAAAAATCGGGCATCTCCCGGAAAGTATTTTCATTTCAGATAAATTCAAAGCAAAGGAAGACTTCTTCGGAAATAACGATATCAAATTCTGGAAATTCAGATTCCAGCTATTTACTGACGCTGAAAAAACCGATCTTGATTATTTTGGGATGATCACCAAAAAGATCCTTAATGAAATTATAATTTCCGACAAACAAAAAGATCATTGGTTTGCGAATGGGTTAAAATCATATCTTGAAATTCAATATCTTGACAAATTTTATCATGATACTAAGCTTTTGGGGATGTTGCCGGAAACAAAAATATTCGGTATCAAACCTTTAAAACTGTTTCATGCTTCCAAACTTAAGCTTTCAGATCGTTACGGATTGGCATACCATTATATTATGTTGCAAAATCTGGATCAGAAGATTGAGGAAGACTTTACCTCTCTGAGTAATTTTAATGAGATGGCAATCAGTAGCTTTGAAACAGGAAGCTTGTTAAGCTATTCGGCTGCCAAAATGGGCAATGATAAATTTAACAGCATTGTAAAAAATTATATTTCTCAAAACTCCGGAAAAAAAATAAATCCTGAAGAATTTCTAAAAACACTTTCGGAGAAAGATAAATCAACAACTTATCTTTCAAAATTTTTTAAACATAAAAACAGAGTTGATTTCAAACTGGGGCATATTAAAAAAGAAAATGACTCCCTGCAGATCAAGATCTTGAAAAATACAACAGCTTCTATTCCGGTAAAAATGGAAACCCAGTCTAAAGAAGGAGAAAAGAAAGCATATTGGATAGACACTGAAGAAAATCAGGATGTCACTACTATTTCTCTTCCTGCTTCTGACAATATTTATAAAGTCACATTGAATAGCGGCTACATCTTTCCTGAATCGAAATACAGGAATAACTTTCTCTATGCCAAAGGGCTCTTTTCCAACGCTAAAAGAATTAAGCTTAAATTAATAAAAGACATTCCGGATCCTGAATATAATGAGATTTATATCAGCCCAAGAGTACGTTTCAACAATACCTATGATAAATTCCTGGTGGGAATAAACCTTAAGAATCAGTCTTTTTTTGATCAGAAATTTCTCTATTCAGTTACTCCAACATACAGTACAGGAACCGGAAAACTAACCGGATCAGGAGCTGTATCCTATTCTTTTTTACCGGCTGAAAGCATTATCCGCAGTCTAACCTTTGGAGCATCGGCTTCTTACTTTCACTATGATTATGGATTAGCCTACAGAAAGGCCGGTTTATTTTCAAATATTAATTTTAGAAAAAACCCAAGAAGTACAGTAAGCAGAGGATTAGCATTTTCTTATAATTATTTAGAAAGAGATCTGAGCCCTAAAATGATTGCCAATGATGATTATAAAAAATACAATCTCTGGAGTCTTGGGTATGGTTACACAGATAACCAGATGATCCATGAAAAAAGCTTTAGCCTCAGCACACAAGGAATGGAAGATTTCAACAAAATTACAGCTGAAGGTTTCTATAGATGGGAGTTTGCTCCTAAACAAAAGCTAAGTCTTCGTTTATTTGCCGGATATTTCGTAAGAAACAACACCAGAAACAATTTGTTTGATTATGGAATTTCCAGAGTATCCAATTATTCTTTTTCCTATAATCTTTTAGGAGAAAGTGCTGACAGTGGTCTTCTTTCCCAACAGTTTATTCTGGCAGACGGAGGGTTTAAATCTTTTATCCCCGGAACAGTCAACCAATGGATCACTTCTTTCAATGTTGATTCCAGTGTCTGGAAAATCTTCCATGTATATGCGGATGCAGGAATGTATAAAAACAAAGATCTTCCTGCCAAATTCATTTGGGATAGTGGTATTAAAGTAAGAATCATCCCGGATTTTCTGGAAATTTATTTCCCGATACAATCTTCTTTAGGATTTGAGCCTGCATTCAAAGATTACGCAAAACGAATCAGATATACGTTGGTGCTCAATCTTAGCTCAATTATTAATGCTGCCAGAAGAGGATGGTATTAGAGTAATTGAAAAATGAGAATTGAAAATTGAGAATTGTAATTTGATAATTATAAGTATCACTTTTATTGTCTTACAATAGTATAAAAAATACCAGCTTATCTGATGGATGGACTGGTATTTTTATTTAAAACTAATCTTTAACAATCTTCTGAGAGATAGGAACATTATTAATTGTTCCTGTCACAATATAGGTACCTTTCGGAAGGTCGGTAATATCCATCGCTATAGCAAATTTGGTAGGTGATTTCTTAACAACTTGCCTAAAAGTATCATATACCTTAGCATCTTTAACTTCAGTTCCAAAAACAATTTTACCATCTTTTATAAACGGATTTTGTACAAAACCGGATTTCGCATTTCCTTCCAGTGAAAAATCTGTCATATTATCACTGCTTCCATTCAAAGTCCTTTTTATAGCTGTTGTTGTGGTTGGCGAGGGTGCCGGGCCGTCACCTTTAAACTGATCCGCATTGGAACCATATCCTACAAAATCCAAAACATTGGATGATGTGGGGCCAGAAACCTGTACTATACTTCCTGCCAATGCAATTTTACCGGATACATTTGAAATTTTTAATCCTACAGATTTATTAAGGCTTCCGTCAAAATTAGTGATGGTAGTAGCAATAAAATCTGGTTTCGGTAAGTCCTCTGTACCTCCTGCAATGGCGGCTTCCTGGATCAGATACGATTCATCAGGACCTAAAGTAAAATCGGGCAATGTATGATACTGAGAGAAAGCTCCTATTGCTGGAGCATATTGTATACTTGCTCCCGTAAGAGAAACCAGAGAAGTTCCTATATTTTTGAGCACGATATAATTATTTTTTAATACAGCACCAGAGTTTTCGTTGCCACCATAAATTTCATTGATAACGATTTGGGCATCCGAAAATGCATTTATTAGTATCAATCCAACAATAGTAAATGTTTTTTTCATCAGCAATTAATTTTAAGGATAAATTTATGGTAAAAATATCAAAAACAGTACCATCAAATTGAAGAATCGTAAAAAATGGCTACGATAAATAAGTATATGTCAACAGCTATTTGTATTAAAAAATCCGGCCACTTCTTCGAAGTGGCCGGACCCTTATTTTGATCTAAAAAAATTAGTCTTTCAAAATTTTCTGAGAAACAGCTTGTTTGTTTACTGTACCTGTTACGATATAGTTTCCTTTTGCAAGCTCAGCAATGTTTACTGTTTCGTTTTGTCTTACAGACGCTTCTTTTACAAGCTGTCCGAACATGTTGAAGATTTTTACATCTTTTACATCTGCTCCGAAAGTAATTTCGCTGTTTGTAACAAAAGTGTTTTTAACGAAATTTCCTTTTTTAGCATTTTTAACGTCTGAAATCCCTAATGTTCCACTAACAGTTTTTACAACAATATTATCAAGGTAAGCTCTAAAAGATGTATTTGTAGTTTCAAATGTTACAGTAGAGTTAGCTTGTCCCCCTGTAAAATTCAACGTTTTTGATTCAGGAGTACCTGACATCACAGCAACATAGTTTACGGTCTGATCAGCTAAATTAGTAACTTTTACAGTGATCGTACTTGGAGTACCTGTCCATCCTTTTACATCAAAAGTAATGACTACATTCCCTCCGTCTGTTGATAAGTCTAATGTCTTAGAAGTCATACTTCCAGTAGCACTGGATGTTCCTAATTTCACCATACCACCAGCGCTGTAAGCTTTTGCTCCGGCTGGAAAGTTAGCAACAGGAGGAATAGGATTTGTAGCAGTTCCCGGATTGTATACATCTGTTCCGTTAGGAGCGTTAGTTCCTGTTGAAGCTGTATTTCCCCCGGCTGAATAAGAAGCAAAATCCTCAGATAAAGCAATAGTTTGTTGCGCATTTGCTACAAAAGCCATAGCAGCGATTCCAAAAATAGTAAAGATCTTTTTCATAAAATAATTTTTTTTAAAATTTATGGTGTAAAACTACAAAAAAACTGTTAGTTTAAAAAAAGCAATGACTACATTTAACAATTAGTTAATTTACCTCATTTTAAACGATTTTCAACGAAATATTTTCGTTATTTACACCTAATATAATGAAATAAATTCATTCTTCAAAAAATGATCTGAACCTATTATTTTATTTTAGAACAAAAGCATTTTTTTGTTTTTATTGTAAATACATCAGTATCGTTTTTTATTCCAAAATAAATCGATTTAATCAACTTCACGGAAATATATTATTCATTGACTATAAACTTCCAATACAGTTCTAAATTACCGCTTACTCTAAAGGACTTCACAATAATTAGATTAAATTTCTGTTAATAATCCTAAACATCTTAGTATTAACAATTTTTAATTATTTTTACGAATTATTTTCAAAACTTGCGGAATTTTATTCTTCTATTCGTTTTCTTTTTTCTAGGCATATTTTCAGGAAATGCTCAGGTATTTTCGTGGAAAAATCCTAATGTTCAAGAAGACAGTATCAAAAGAGACAGTATTCTTGCAGCAAAACTGGAACAGGATATTTTTGCAAAAGACACTCTGGACTTTATAAGAACCAATAATAAAATTGTCATCGATGAAGCTGTACTTGCAAAAAATGATAAGAAAAGGTTTTTAGGTGAACTTAATTCTAAGGGTTCCATTATCCGTGGAATTACATTTGGTAATAACCAGGGACAATCTGTACAAAGTTCAATGGATCTTCAGATTTCCGGACGACTGTCAAAAGATGTAACTATTCTAGCCAGTATTTCTGACCATAACCTGCCTATTCAGGCGGATGGATATACTCAGACTTTAGAGGAATTCGATAAGATTTATATACAGCTTAATATTAAGGATAAATCGATTCTCAGAGCAGGGCATTTGGACCTCGTAGAGCCTAAAAATTATTTTGCCAAGTATCAGAGAAGAAGTATGGGGATTCAGTTCCAGACTGAACTTGGTAAAGAAAACAAGACCTTCATAGACATTTCAGCTGGTGTAGCACGAAGCGAATTTCACAGAGTTCGTTTTCAGGGTGTAGAAGGTAACCAGGGACCTTACCGTCTGACAGGTAAAAACGGGGAACAATTTATCACCCTGATTTCAGGGTCAGAACAAGTTTTCATTGATGGAATTCTAATGAAAAGAGGAGAAAACCAGGACTATGTCATCAATTACAATACAGGAGAAGTAACTTTTACCAGCTTTCGACCTATTTTTCAGCAGAACTTTATTACGATTTCGTATAACTATGCCAATAGAAATTATTCAAGGTATTTGTTTACAGGAAAGGTGGAGCACCAAAGAGAGAAATTCAAAGTAGGCTTCAACTGGTTTATGGAAAATGATAATAAAAATGCACCCCTTTCTTTAAATCTATCAAAAGAGGATGAACAGATTCTTGCAGATGCCGGAAATGATCCTAACCTGATGTATGCTCCATCCGGCGTTCTCACTGAATATGATGTTAATAAAATTTTATATCGTAAAAATGCCGCAGGAAATTATGAATTTTCTTCTGATCCAAACGAACCTCTTTATCAGGTTTCATTTACCTATTTTGGAGTGAATCTCGGAGATTATAAAACAGCACAAACTACCAATAACGGCCGTGTTTTCGAATATGTTGGTCCTAACAGTGGTGATTACAGAGCTGTTAGAAAATTGCCTTCGCCTCAGAAATCTCAGGTATTCTCTCTCAACTCAGAATATTTATTAAAAGAAGGAAAGATAGGTGCTGATATTTCTCTTAGCAACTACGATCTCAATTTATTTTCTTCAAAAGATTCTGATCAGAATATCGGATATGCCTACCGCATTTTCGGAAATAAGAGCTTTACAAAAAATAACTGGAAAGGAACTCCAAGTTTTGAATATCAATATATTGACAAACAATTTCACATCTTAGATCGTATCAATGATGTTGAATTTTCCAGAGATTTTAACTTAGCTCAGGAATTCAATAAAAAAACACAGAACAGATTTATTTTCAGTTTCTTAAATAAATGGAATAATAAATCGACTTTGAACTATCGTATCAATTATTTGAACGAACAAAACTCCTACAAAGGGATTAAGAATGATCTTGATTTTGGATGGATCTCAGGAAAGTTTTTCACTAAAGGAAATCTTTCTTACCTGAATACCACTGCTACTCTTCAGGACACCAAATTTATCAGAGGTGGGGTTTCAACTGAGTTTACCGGTAAAAAAGGGAGCTGGACAATTGGGGGAAGTATGGAACATAATGAGAAAAAATACAACGATTCTCAATTGATGGATGTCACCAGTTTTAGCTGGAAAGAAATTTTTATGCAAAAGAAAATTGGAGACAGCACCCGTACTAAATTGCTTGTTAAAGTATATATGAGAGATAATGATTCCGTTCGTGATAACAGACTTCAAAATATGAATAATATTTTAGGAATTATGGCCGAGAGTCAGATTATCAAAAACGAAAGAACCTCTTTAAATGTTCTGATTCACTATAGAAAATTCTTTTATCAGAATGTAGATCCCAATGTAACAACCAGAAATAATGACTTCGTTGTAGGAAATGTTCTTTACAATCAACAACTTTTCAGAAACGGGATGCGCCTTCAGGCTTTTTATGAACTTGGAAACGGACAGGAGGCACAAAGAGAATTTCAGTACATCAAAGTAACTGATGGACAAGGAATTTACAAATGGACTGACTATAATGGAGATGGCATCCAACAGCTCGATGAATTTGAGATTGCGGAATATTCTGACCTGGCAAAATATATCAGAGTTTACACCAATTCTGTAAGATATATTCCTTCCAATAAAAACAAATTACAATTGGCTCTATTTGTAAACCCGGCTATTGTTTTCAATTCGGAAAATAAATTTTTAAAGCGATGGAATTTTAATATCTCACTCAACTCTCAAAATTCATTTTACAAAAAAGACAAAGTTTTGGTTTTGAATCCTTTTGAGAAAAACAGTGATCAGATCCTCAAAAATCAAAATATTTTAGCCTCAGTCCAATTTAACCCAACTGATAAATCGGGATGGAACGGAAACTACAGATTCATTACAAATGACAACCTTATCAATGCCAATTTCAGTAATGAAGAACGTCAGCAAACTTCTCAGTTTGTGAATATAGGGTATTGGTTCAATAAAGAATTCAGGGTTGATTGGGAAAATTCTGTTCATGATATCAAAAACTCTTCACAGCTTTTCACAACAAGAGATTACCGTTTAAATAATTTTGAAACAAAGCCTAAGGCGACTTACAAATTTACAGATGCTATTCAGGCCGAACTTTCTTCTGCTTACCGCCAGAAAAAAAGACAGGATGGAGAAGAGTTACTGAAAGCATTCGATGTTACCGGAACCATCCAGTGGGAACGCAGAAAGACTTCCATACGTGGAAATTTTTCTTTCATTAATAATAATTTTAACGGAAACAACTTCAGTATTGTAGGAAACCAGATGCTGGACGGACTGAAACCGGGAAAAAACCAGGTATGGAGTGTTTTCATTCAGCAGGCAATCAATTCTTTCATACAATTAAACTTAAACTATGAAGGAAGGAATTCGGGAGACAGAACCATTCATATTGGAAGTATGCAGGTGAAGGCAAGCTTTTAAGATTTGAAAATTGAAAGTTGAAAGCGTCTTGTATCGTTCCTGAATAACCTGGTAATACCATCAGTACTCATCACTTACATAACCTTCTCATTATCATAATACTAAATCTTTCTACACAACAAGATCACACTAATAGATATTATCATATTTTGGAATGTTTAGAATTTTGTAAATTTGCACCATGATAAAAATAGGCAAGATAGAACTGCCGGAATTTCCACTTTTGCTGGCTCCGATGGAAGACGTAAGTGATCCTCCGTTCAGACGTTTGTGTAAAATGCACGGTGCAGATTTAATGTATTCGGAATTTATTTCTTCCGAAGGTTTAATCCGTGATGCCATCAAAAGCCGTAAGAAACTGGATATCTTTGATTATGAGAGACCAGTCGGAATACAAATATTTGGCGGAGATGAAGAAGCAATGGCCATGTCTGCAAGAATTGTTGAAACAGTAAATCCGGATTTGGTAGATATTAACTTTGGATGTCCTGTAAAAAAAGTAGTTTGTAAAGGGGCAGGTGCAGGTGTTTTGAAAGATATAGATCTTATGGTTCGTCTTACAAAAGCTGTGGTAAGCTCTACTCATCTGCCAGTAACTGTTAAGACCCGTTTAGGCTGGGATAGTACATCTATTAATATTGATGAAGTCGCAGAACGTTTACAGGAAACAGGAATCAAAGCCCTTACGATTCATGCAAGAACCCGTGCACAGATGTACAAGGGAGAAGCAGATTGGGAACATATTTCAAGAATAAAACAAAATCCAAATATTGAAATTCCAATTTTTGGAAATGGTGATATAGACTCTCCTGAAAAAGCATTGGAGTATAAACAAAAATATGCATGCGACGGAATCATGATAGGGCGTGCAGCCATTGGGTATCCATGGATATTTAATGAAATAAAACATTTCTTTAAAACAGGTGAACACCTACCTGCCCCTACAATTTCCGATCGCCTATTGGCGGTGCGCCAACATGCGGAATGGAGTGCAGAATGGAAAGGAGAGAGATTGGGCTTAGTAGAGATGAGACAACATTACAGCAATTACTTCCGGGGAATTCCTCATTTCAAAGATTTCAGGAAGAAGTTTCTGGAAGTTTTTACATTGGAAGAAATGGACAGCTTAATTAAAGAAACCCAACAATTCTACGAAGAATATCAGGCTCAGGTATAAAAATAAAAAACCATCAATTGGATTGATGGTTTTTTTTATTGAATTTTATTTTTAATATCCTTCTGATGAAGATTCATTTTTAATTAAAGCTAATGCCGAAGAAGTTCCAATTCTTTTGACGCCCATATTGATCATCTTCTCAGCATCATCGGGAGTTCTCACTCCTCCTGCTGCTTTTACAGGAAGTTTCCCTGCGTTGTCCAACATAATTTTTATTCCTTCGAATGTTGCTCCGTTAGGTTTTCCGTCAGTAGTTTTATAGAATCCTGTAGATGATTTTACAAAAATTCTGGATACATCATCTTCAGAAAAATTCTCTTCTGCCCAGTTCGAAATATTTTTGGTAAGATCAGCGATTTGCGCATCACTTAATGCTGCAATTTCAATAATCCATTTAACAACTTTATGATGCTCCAGTGATAAACGTGAACATGCAATAAATTCATTTTTAACCAATTCTATGTCTCCCTGAAGATAAGCATTGTAATTAATCACAAAATCAAGCTCATCTGCACCATCCTCAATTGCTTTTGATGCTTCTGCAAGCTTCTCATCAACTGAATACGTTCCTTCATGGAACCCGATTACGGTTCCTACTGCAACATTTGAATTTCTTTCCTGGATATATTTTTTGATTTCTGATACATAATCCGGACGAATCATCACGGCAAAAATACCATTATCAATTGCTTCCTGAGCCAGTTCTTTATCTTTTTGAAGTGTTTCTTCGTTTGAAATCCCTGATTGCTCAGGAGTCTTCAGATAAGTTGAATCCAAATATTGTGCTGTGTTCATATCGTTATACTTTCAATTGTCTATATATACCTTGTTCCAAAGATATAAAAGTTTCTGTTCTTGTTACCCCCTTCAACTTTTGAAGTTTGCTAAGGATTTGCATCAAATGATCATTATCTTTACAAAGAACTTTCAGAAATATTGTATAATTTCCCGTTGTATAGTGGGCTTCTACCACTTCGTTAATATCATGCAAAGATTTTACTACTTCCGGATAATGGCTTGGCTGATCCAAAAATACACCGATATAAGAGATCACCTTATATCCGATTTTTTTAGGATTAAGGAATGAAATTGAGTTTTCAATAACCCCCGCGTGCTCCAGTTTCTTAATTCTTTGATGTACTGCTGTTGTAGAAATTCCTACATTTTTTGAGATGTGTGCTAATGAAGTTTTAGCATTATCCATCAACATGTAGATGATTTCCTTGTCGATTGAATCTAAATGATAGCTTGTGTTGCTCGAATTTTTCATTTTCTACTTTTTTATTATTTATGTTTTTTTACTGTAAACTTTTTAATTTTACAAAGACCGGAAAGTGATCGCTATATCCTCCTAAATACCGGGTACCGGCATAAGTTCGGAAGGGTCTTCCTTCAAAATTTCTGGTTCTGCTGCTGATTTTTTCAGAATTAAAAATATGGGCATCCTGAAAAACCAGTGTATTATTATCAAGAAGAGATCTTGACATAATAATCTGATCATACAGCAATCCAGACTTATAATGAAAAGTAGAATAATTTCTTGCAGAAAACAACTCCTGAAAAGGGTTCATCATAACCTTCTCATGATCGTTGTCATAGAGAATTTGTACTAAATTTTCATCATCCGGGTTTTCGTTAAAATCACCACACAATATGACATGTTCTTTATCAGAATTTACAATTTTCAAAATCCGTTCACGGATTTCAGCCAGGATGAAGGATCTTTTAGGTTTATTAATATCTTTCTCACGCTTAGAGGGAAGATGCGCGATAAATACATTAATAATTTCCCCTTTATACTTAACTTTTGAAAAAAGAACGTCTCTGGTTGTGTCGTAATTCCCTGTGTTTTTATTTATTATTTCAAAAAAGAAAGTAATGGTTTCAGAATCTATAACCTCTACTTTATTTTTATCATATAACATTGCTACATCTACCTTTCTTTCATCCATAGAATTGTAATGTACAATTCCATATTCATCATTGAAAGGTTCCATTTTTACAAGATCCTCTAAAACTTTCCTTCCGGAAACCTCAGACAACCCTATCATAAATGGCAATACACCACTATCCTCCTTCATCAATTGAAATACGTGTGAGATCTTAAAAAGCTTGTTTTCATATCTCTTTTCATCCCAGTTCCTTAAGCCTGACTTTGTAGGATCTAATTTGTGGACAGGTTTCGGATCCGGTAAGAATAAATTTTCAACATTATAAAAAGAGAACAGTTCCATCAACATTAATTTCTATACTTTAATTATTTTGTTCTTTTCTTTAAATGTAAATTTATAATTATTTTTCGAATTTCACTGATCATTTTATTATTTAATGGAATATTTTTATCATTAAGAAACACTTCAAATATAACAAAAAAATCAATAAAACAAGCCATATTAAATTAAATTTTCAATTATTTTCAATTTTAACGCTATAAATCGAAATTAAAGACCTACGCAAAATTCAAAATAATGAAAAAAAAATTTCAATCTAAAACCAATATCACTAATATTTTTCTTTCCATTAACTCATATAACAAATATTATTCCATTCAATCCATTATTAAAAGGAATAAGTAAAAAAATAGCGATTGAATAAATGGTATTGTTTTTTAAAGCAGATCAGGGCGTTTTTCCTGAGTTATCCTTACCGCTTCATCATGACGCCATTCTTCAATTTTTGCAGAATTTCCGCTTAATAAAACTCTTGGGACTTCTAAGCCTTTATAGGTTTCAGGTCGGGTGTAAATAGGTGGTGACAAAAGATCATCCTGAAAACTATCTGTTAAAGCACTCTGCTCATCATTTAAAACCCCGGGAAGGAGTCTGATTACAGAATCTGCAAGAACACATGCTGCCAGTTCACCTCCTGTAAGAACATAATCTCCTATAGATATTTCTTTTGTGATGTGAAGATCTCTTACTCTTTGATCAATTCCCTTATAGTGGCCACACAGAAAAATAAGGTTTTTCTTAATGGAAAGGGTATTGGCAATCTTTTGATTTAAGGTAAGTCCATCCGGTGTCAGATATATAATTTCATCATAGTCACGTTGCGCTTTAAGTTCAGATATGCATTTATCCAATGGCTCCACCATCATCACCATCCCCGCGCCGCCTCCATAAGGCTCATCATCTATTTGTCTGTGTTTATTGATCGCCCAATCTCTCAGATGATGAAAATGTACTTCTGCCAATCCTTTATCCATAGCTCTTTTTAAAATAGAGGTTTTGAATGGACTTTCCATCAATTCAGGAAGTACGCTTATGATATCAATTCTCATTGTAATGTTTCGTTTTTCTTAGTAGGTATAATAATTAATCTTAAAGAAGAATCTTTGTTGATATAGCTCCACATCCAGTTGAAGAATATGGCAAGCTTATTTCGAACGCTCAAAATTAGCATTAAATGGAGAAACATCCAGAAATACCATGCTAAAAAGCCCTGAAATTTAATAAATGGCAAATCTACAACAGCTCTGTGCTTTCCGATTGTTGCCAGTGAGCCTTTGTCATCGTATTCATATTCTTTCCATTCGTCCTGATTTTTCTTTAAAAGATTTTTACCTAAATTCTTTGCTTGATTAATGGCTACGTTGGCAACCTGAGGATGCCCTTGTGGATATTTAGGAGTTTCCATATAGGCAATATCTCCGATTGCATAGATATTTTCGTAACCTTTTATTTTATTATATCGATCTACGATATACCTGTTTCTTACTAATTTTTCTTCAGGAAATCCTCCCACAACATTTCCGGTAACCCCGGCTGCCCAAATTACATTATTGGACGGAATTTCTTTTCCGCTTTTCAAATGTACTTTATCTCCGTCATAATCTGTCACAACTTCTCCACTCATAAAAGTTACTCCAAGATCTTTGAGATATTTTTCAGATTTGTCCTGAGCTTCCGTACTCATTACAGCAAGCGGCTTTTCGGTAGAGCTTACCAGAATAATTTTCAGATGATCAAAATTCATGTAAGGATAATCTCTTGGAAGAATATCTTTTTTCATTTCGGCAAAAGCTCCTGCCAGTTCTACCCCGGTAGGTCCGCTTCCTACAATTACTATATTCCAGTTTCCATCATCACTTCGGCTTTTCTCAAGGATCAGTTTTTCAAAAGTCATCAGTACATGATTCCTGATGCTGATTGCTTCCTGGGTATTTTTCATTCCGAAAGCCCTCCCTTCAAGTTCTTTATTTCCGAAAAAATTAGTTTTACAGCCTGTTGCTATGATGAGTTTATCATATGTAAATTCGGCTTCATCAGTAATTATCCTGTTATTGGCAGTGTCAATTTCTCTGACATCTGTCATTCTAAACTGTGTATTTCTGGACTGCTGAAAAATCTTTCTGAAGGGGAAAGAAATATTGGAAGGTTCTATCCTTCCGGAGGCTACCTGATAAAAAAGCGGCTGAAACATATGGTGATTCATCCGATCCAGAACAATTACTTTTTTGTTCTTGTTATTCAATGTTTTTGCAAGCTGCAGCCCCGCAAATCCTCCTCCAATAATGATGATTTTTTCGCGTGTTTCCATAATACACAAATTTACTGATTTTATTTAGCATTTAGAAGTGAAAAAAGTTAGTTTTGCAAAACTTTATGACACAAAGAAAGTACACCAAAAAAACTGCCAAACAGGTTCATAAAAACAGACGGAAGAATTATTTTTTCCGTCGGAGAGTGATTTTGGCCATCTTAATTGTTGCTTTGATTGGAACCGGTTTTTATCTGAAACAATCCATCAGTTACTATTATGCCTTGTACTTTAACAAATTCACTCATAAAAAGCTTCATAACAGTGAAAAAGAAGCCTTAAGAATTCAAAAAATACTGAGTAACAACCTTGATAAAACCTACGGCTTTGATGTTTCGCATTATCAGAACAAAGAAGATATCAAATGGGACAGCTTAAGTGTAGGCAATAAAACAATTCCTCTGGAGTTTGTTGTGATGCGTGCAACGATGGGAAACAAAAGTGCAGATAAACATTTTGATGAGTTTTGGGAGAAGGCCAAAAAGCATAACCTGATTCGAGGAGCTTATCATTTTTACAGAGCAGACGAAGACCCTGTCATTCAGGCTAACAATTTTCTGGCTAATGTGAAACTTGAAAGTGGAGATCTCCCTCCTATTCTGGATATTGAAAAAATTCCAAAACGAAAGACCAACAAGAAACTGGTAGAAGACTTAAAAGTATGGTGTAAGATTGTGGAGGAAACGTATGGTAAAAAACCGATCATCTATACGTATTACCATTATTATAAAGATTTCATGAAAGGTGAGTTTAATGATTATCCTTTATGGCTCGCCAATTACAATGATGTTCCCACTCCATCTCCGGATGATCAATGGGATTTCTGGCAGTTTACTGAAAACGGAATTGTTCATGGTATCAATACCAAAGTTGACCTGGACATTTACAATGGAAATTCATGGTCTTTGAGAAGGCTCACATTGGATTAAAAAAGGAAGATAGCAAATACTACCTTCCTGTGCTTTTTCATGTTTGTTTTATAAAATATTCATAATTTCCGCCCAGGAATCTACCCTTTTGTAGGTTTCGTTTTCTATATGCTCATTGTGAGGTTGGGTAAAAATGAATCTTTCTCCTTCAAAATGATTTAAATTCTTCGGGTAATCGTCAATCATTACATCTCCGGCCACTACTCTTTTACTTCCACAAAGAACAATCTGTTCCCATGTAATAAACGGAAAATGCTCAGCCAGCCAATCATATTTTTCTCGTAAACTATTGGGAAATTCCATCCCTGCAGATACGATGTACAGTTCATATTTATTGTTCAAATATTCTATAGCTTCACGGCTGCCTTTCATAAGGGGCAGGGTTCTGAAAAACCCGATTTCATTCACATGTTTTTTACCATTAGGAAATGCTTCTATTTCGGGTTTACCTGCTAAGTTACTGATCTCTATTTCTTGTCCCGAGTCTCTTTTTTCAAATTGTATCAGCTGATGATATACATCTGCCATTACCCCATCCATGTCGACAATTACTTTTTTCATTATTTTAAATCAGATTTTATTTGTGATTGATTATTTTATCTATCAAATGTACTGAATACTTTTTTCAGGCAATGGACACAGTCTATTAAAAAATTATAAATATTCATTTTTATAAAGGAAGTTCCGGAAAATTTTCTGGTTACATTTTCGTATTTTTGCGATTCAATTCATATTCAAAATCAAACCATTAATTTCCAATGAATTACGTTTCTGCCGAAAACCTTACCAAATCTTACGGTATTAAAGTTTTGTTCGAAAACATTTCTTTTCACATCAATGAAGGAGACAAGATCGCTATTGTTGCCAAAAACGGAAGTGGAAAATCCACCCTTCTGAAAATATTAATGGGGAAAGAAATTACAGACAGTGGTACTGCAATCATTAACAAGGATATCCAGGTAGTTTTGTTTGACCAGGAAATCGATTATGATCCCAATTTAAATATTGAGGAGTTCATGATGACTTTGAATTCTGCTCCTATTCTTGCTTTAAAAAATTATCACAAATCCCTTCATTCTACGGACAATGATTTTATCGAAAAAGCACTGGCTGATATGGAAGTGCACAAAGCATGGGATCTGGAAAATGAAATGAAGCAAATTCTTTCCCAGCTTAAGATCACAGATCTGGAAGCAAAAATGGGAACTCTTTCCGGAGGACAGATCAAGCGTGTTGCATTGGCAAAACTATTGACAGAAACCCGGGCAGAGCACAGACATACTTTACTGATCATGGATGAGCCTACCAACCACCTTGATGTAGACATGGTAGAATGGCTTGAAAATTATCTGAATAAAGCAAAAATCACTTTATTACTGGTGACTCACGACCGATATTTCCTTGATAGCGTTTGCGATATTATCTGGGAGATGGAAGACGGAAACCTTTATACGCATAATGGTTCTTATGCCACCTATCTGGAGAACAAAATGATCCGTGAGGAGAATCTTAATGCTACCATTGATAAGGCCAATAACCTTTACAGAAAGGAATTGGAGTGGATGAGAAGACAACCCAAAGCCAGAACTACAAAATCAAAAAGCCGGATAGATTCCTTCTATGAAACGGAAAAAATAGCTAAAACCGACACCAGAAAGGATGGTTTGGAACTGGATTTTGAAATGAAACGTCTGGGGAATAAAATCCTTGAATTAAAGAATATTGATAAAAGCTTTGGAAGCAAAGTTTTATTAAAAGATTTCAGCTATCAGTTTCAACGCGGTGAAAAAGTAGGAATTGTTGGAAAAAATGGTGCCGGAAAATCTACTCTTTTAAATATTATTCAGGGATTTGAAAGAGCTGATAAGGGAGAGATAGAAACAGGAGAAACTATTTCTTTCGGTTATTTTTCCCAGAAAGGCCTTACCTACAAAGAAGATGAACGTGTTATCGACTTTATTAAAGAAATTGCAGAATTTTATCCTTTAGCTAATGGAAAAAGTCTTTCTGCATCGCAGTTCCTGAGATTATTCTTATTTGACGATCAGACACAATACAATCCTATTTCAAAGTTATCAGGAGGTGAAAAAAGAAGATTACACCTGATGTATATTCTTTATCAGAATCCTAATTTCCTGATTTTTGATGAGCCTACGAATGATCTGGACCTTCCTACATTAACGGTTCTTGAAAACTTCCTGCAACAATTCCAGGGATCTTTAATTATCGTTTCTCACGACAGATATTTCATGGATAGAATTGTAGACCATGTTCTGGCTTTTGAGGGGAATGGTAAGATCAGAGACTTTGTTGGTAATTTCTCGGAATACAGAGAAGCAAAAAGTCGTGAAGAGGCTTTGGAAAAAAATACTGCGTCAAAATCTGAGCCTGTAAAAGAAATTATTTCTACTCCGGAAGCTACACAGGCATCTCAATCTAAAAAAAGAAAATTAACTTTCAAAGAGCAGAGAGAATTAGAAACGATTGAAAAAGAAATGCCTGAACTGGAAGTGCAACGTGCCAAGATTATGGATATGCTGAATAACGAAACAGATTATGAAAAGATCGCCAAACTTTCATCAGAACTGGAAACCGTATCTGAAACTCTGGAAAATCATGAGATGAGATGGCTGGAACTTCAGGAAGAACTATAATTTCTCTATAATATTATGAATGATGGGTTGAGAAATGGAGCGGTTCGGGTACCGGAGGATTTGGAAGTAAAGACTTTTTCCCCGATACTAACCAACCCAAACTTTTTTAACTTAAAATCAACCCATCATTCATAATCTATCATTTATAACTTTATTATCTTTTCTTCTTTTGTACTTTCCAAAGAAGCATCAATGATTTTCATATTCTGAATAACTTCTTTTCCGGGAGATGGCAAATCATATCCGAAAACAATGTGTTCATAAATCTGTTGGTAATAGTTCATATAGTTTCCAGCTTCACTGGAAGTCAATATCCTTTCCGTTTCTGCATTTTCATTTAGAATATTTAAAATTCCATCTGTATCCTTTAAGGGTTGTGTCCATTCTTTTCCATACACAGGAATTGCTCCGGCTACCAATTCATTTTCCTGATTATCGGTTCTTTCTTGCAGGAAGGTTCCCTTGTCTCCATGAATCTTATAAGCATAATGATCTTCTTTAGTGAAGACAGATGATTTCAATCTTACCCTTACATTATTTCTATAGTATAACAGGATTTCAAAATAGTCGTTTGCAAACTCAGCGCCTTTCATCGAAAATACGTCTGCAAAAAGTTTTTCAGGATACCCAAAATACTGTACGGCCTGATCTACCAAATGAGCACCAAGGTCATGAAGAGACCCTGAACCTATCTGATCAGGATCTTCTTTATGTTGTTTTCCACTTGGCATAGTACGGAATCTGTCAAAACGGATTTCTGCTTCTTTGATGTTCCCTAGTTTTCCATCATTGAGAATCTTATGTACCTGCAGGAAATCACGGTCAAATCTTCTGTTTTGATATACACTAAGAAACAATCTTTTTTCTTCAGCCAACTGCACCAATTCTTCTGCCTCTGAAACATTTACAGTAAAAGGTTTTTCAACAACAATATTTTTTCCTGCTTCCAATGCCTTTTTAGCATATTCGTAATGAGTTTGAACCGGAGTATTGATAATCACCAACTCAATATCTGCATTTTGAAGCATCTCTTCTATGGAGCGATAAATTTTTGCAGACGGATACTTTTCTTTTGACTCTTCTTTACTTCTTTCTACGATCGCAGAAATGAAAAACCCCGGATGTTCTTTCAAAAAAGGTGCATGAAACACTTTCCCGCTCATTCCAAAGGCACAAAGCCCTGCTTTTACCAATTGCATATTCTATTTTTTTAACAAATATATTCATAAAAACCGGATGATTGCCCTTGTGTAATACCTTTAGAAACAATCCACTTAGCTACCACAAAAGATATGACAAAAATCATAAAATTATTTTTATCTATTCTAAACAAATACTTACATTTGCGCCTTATTTAAAACTGTTCTACATAAAAATAAAATGAAAAGACAACTACTTTCTTTAGGTCTTCTATTGATCGCTGTTTCAGCAAGTTCACAGCTAAAAAACGTTGAAGCAGACACTATCAGAACTCAAACGATTGAAGACATCAATCTTCACAAAACGGGAAATCCGAATCAGGCGAGACCATTATCTACAAAGTCTAGTCTGACCGTAATGGAAACTCCTCAGCCTATTGCAATTGTTACTCATGAGATCATTGAACAACAACAGGCAAAGCAGCTCAGTGATGTTCTTCAGAATGTAAACGGAATGTATATTACTTCATCCAGAGGAAATTCTCAGGACAGCTTTGGGGGGCGTGGTTTTATTTTGGGAAATGATAATATTTTCAAGAATGGATCAAGAATAAACAGTGGTGTTTTCCCTGAAGTAAGTGGTTTAGAAAGAGTAGAAGTTTTAAAAGGAGCCAACGCAATGCTTTACGGAAATACAGCTGCCGGTGGTATTATTAACATGATTACGAAAAAGCCTAAATTCAATTTTGGCGGAAGTATAGGACTAAATGGCGGAAGCTGGAATTCTTATAAACCAACTGTTGATATTTATGGTCCTTTATCTAAAAATATTGCTTTCAGAGTAAACGGAGCTTATGAATATGCTGAAAGTTTCAGAGATGTTGTGCAGTCTGAAAAATATTACTTTAATCCTTCATTCTTATTTAATTTAAGTGAGAAATCTCAATTAATTGTTGAGGCAGATTATCTTAAAAATAATTTTACTCCGGATTTCGGACTTGGGTCCATTACTGAAAGAGACCAAAGTTACAGATTAAATGATGGTTTTTCCAGAAACGTTTTCTTTGGAACTGACTGGCAATATCAAAACGTACAGCAAGCTTCTACAAATGTAACTTTTAATCATCAATTTAATGAAAGATGGTCTTTAAATGCTACAGCTTCATACCAAAACTATACGAAAGATTATTTTTCTTCTGAAAGAGTTCAATGGGGCTACAGCTCACCTACTGCTACAAGACTTTCATGGAACAGACCTTTTGGTAAAACATACAATGAACAAAATTATACTTCTGCGCAAGTAAACATCAATGGTGAATTTAATACCGGAAAAATCAACCATAAGGTTTTGATTGGTTCAGATGCAGATTACAGCCAGGCGGATGCCTATGCTTATAATGTTACAGATCCAAAAAATACGCTATATTTAGATGATCCTTCAACATGGGCAAGTATTAGCATGCCCAATTCTACCCTTAATACAAGAAACAGAATCAATACAAGAAGAATTGGGATCTATGCACAAGATTTTATCAGCTTAACGAAACAACTTAAGGTAATTGCCGGATTAAGATGGTCTTATGTAGAAAATATGCCTACGTTAACAACTCGTTTTGCAACTAATGAAAAATTTGAAGTAGCAAATTCTTCAACTTCGGATAATGCATTTTCCCCAAAAGTAGGGTTGGTCTATGCTCCTAATGAAAACCTTTCGGTTTTTGCAACGTATACCAATTCGTTTGCTTCAAATGCAGGATATACTTCAGATCAATTCAATACAGTAAACACTAATCAAACGGTTCCGCAAATTCAGAATCAGTTGCTTACTTTATCAAGACAAAGCATAAAACCATCAACAGTTGATCAATATGAAATTGGTATTAAAAAAAATTTCTGGAACAATGCTTTAGCGGTTAACCTAACAGCTTACCAGATTATGTACAACAATTATTATCAAACATATTGGTTCATTCCTACAACTACACCCAATGCAGTACCTGTAAATTCAACAGATACAAACCTTAAAGAATTTGCTGGAAATATGAGAAGCCGTGGTGTGGAATTAGACATTACGGGAAATCCGACAGAAAACTTATCTATCATCGGAGGTTTCTCTTATAATAATTCTGTTTACCTTGATACTCCGGAAAAGGGATATATTGAAAAACAAAGACTGGTAAGAACACCAGCTACAACAGCAAACGCTTCCGTTTTTTATAAATTTACAAACTATGTAAAAGGTTTAAAAATCGGAGCGGGAATTTACTACATCGGAGACAGAATAGCAGGGTGGAATGATACAAAATCTACAAACACAAGTAGAAATAACGTGAGTAGAATGTTTGATCTCAAAGACTACACAACTGTTTCTGTATCTGTTGGCTACGAGTGGAAGAAATTTTCTATTCAGGGAAGAGTGGGTAACCTATTTGATGTGGTCAACTACAATGTTCATGAAAATTATTCAGTGAATCCTATCACTCCGAGAAACTACTATTTCACACTGACATACAGACTCTAGAGTTCTTTTTATAATAATTCTTTCATTAAAAGTGGAAATTGCATTTTTGCAGTTTCCACTTTTAAAATTTAAAAAACAAAACAAAAACAATATGGATAAGATTAAAGACACGAGAAGTTTCATGAGAATCACACACCGTTATCTGGGCTATTTTCTGGCAGGTATTATGGCTGTGTATGCATTAAGTGGAATTCTTCTGGTGTACAGAGACACTGATTTTTTGAAAAACGAAAAAAAGTATGAAAAAACCATTGCTAAAGATCTTACTGAAAAGCAGTTGAAAAAAGAACTGAAGATGAAGGGTCTCGAAGTAGAAAAAACGGAAGGGAGTGTTCTTTATTTCAAAAAGGGAACTTATGATGCAGCAACAGGGAAGGCACAATATTCTAAAATGGAGCTCCCATTTGTATTGGATAAAATGGTTTCTCTTCACAAATCACAGTCTAAGGATGCTATTTCTCCTCTAAGTGTATTCTTCGGGGTAGCTCTTTTCTTCTTTGTTATTTCCAGTTTTTGGATGTTTAACCCTAAAACTAAAGCTTTCAAACGTGGAATTAAGTTTACCATAGTCGGTTTGATTATTTCACTTATTCTTTTATTTGTTTAAAAAATTAAAGTATAAGATATAAGTTGTGAATATTTTACTAATAATTGAAAGTGAATTGATAAGTTTACAGGTCAACAAAGCAAAAACTCCATTCATTTACCTTTCAATAATTTCACTTCATTATTCATTTGCCTTTTATGACTTTTATATATTATTGTGAGATTACTAATAATAATGTTAAAAAACCACTAATTAAATGACACCAATTATTAACACTTTTTCTGAAAAATTGTCTAAAATTAAGAGTCTGGCACATTTATTGTTTTTTCTATAATTCGTGAATAATAAACATTTAATTATTAAAATAATAAATTATGAAAAGACTTATTTTAACAGGGATATTAGCCGTAGCAGGTTTAACAGCAACTGCAAACGCTCAGATTCAGAAAGGTAATTGGATGGTAGGTGGTAACCTTGCAGGCGCCAACTTCGGTTTAAACAAAGGAGGTGGTTATGATTTCAATATTCAGCCAAAAGGAGCTTACTTTATTGAAGACAATATTGCTATTGGGGGTTATGTGGATTTAGGTTTTAAAGGAGCTAAGGATGCACCCACTACTTTCACGTATAACGTAGGAGCATTAGGTCGTTACTATCTTAATCCTGGTGAACAAGGAGTAAACAATCTATTACACCACGGAAGATGGTTCCTAGAAGGTAATTTAGGGGTTGGAGGAACGTCAATTTCTAAAGGAGGATCTTCTTCGAACGGACTTAACTTTGGATTCGGTCCTGGTTATTCATACTTCATTACTCCAAACATTGGATTAGAAGGTTTAGTTAAATATGATGCTAACGCAGGATTCGGAAGCGGTGGATACACTAACAAAATTACTTTTGGTTTAGGATTCCAGATTTATCTTCCAACGTCTAAAGGAAAGCAAATCATCAACGACGTTAAGTAATTACTGAATACTTATAAAAATTGAAATCGCCTCGAAAATTTTTCGAGGCGATTTTCGTACAAATTAAAACTAAACTATAAAAAATCAAATAAATAAATTATATATTGGGTTGGGGAGTATATCGTAAATAAGGTTTTACTTCCGTCACGCCTTTTGGAAATATCTTCCTGGCATACTCTGTAGAAATATTGAGTGGTACAATCACTTCGTCACCATTCTCCCAGTTCACCGGAGTCGCAATCGTATGTTTATCTACCAATTGCAAGGAATCCAGCACTCTCAATATCTCATTGAAATTCCGGCCTGTGGAAGCAGGATAGGTAATAATCAATCTTACTTTCTTTGCAGGATCAATAATTAACAAGGAACGAACTGTAGCGGTTACTGAAGCATTAGGATGAATAAAATCATATAATTCAGAAACTTTCCTATCTTTATCTGCAATTATAGGAAAGAGTACCGTTGTATTCTGAGTCTCATTAATATCTTTAATCCAGTTTTGATGGTCTTCTACTCCATCCACACTTAATGCAATTACTTTTGTATCTCTTTGAATAAATTCAGACCGCAACTTAGCGGTATATCCAAGCTCTGTCGTGCAAACCGGTGTATAATCTGCAGGGTGCGAAAATAAAATTCCCCAGGAATCTCCAAGGTAATCATGAAAGTTGATCTCCCCTAAAGAGGTGTCTGCCTGAAAATTGGGTGCTGTATCTCCTAGTTTAATTGACATAATACTTTGCATTTGTTAGTCTACAAATTTAGTAGACTTTTTGATACTGGCAAAATTTTTGATGAAAATTTATATATTTATTTAAAAAAAAATAATCATGCAGAAAACCGGGCTCAGCTATGTAGACCTTGTTTATAAGGTATTGGAAAGCTGGTATGTGACATTTGCCGAACTTACCCCGAAACTAATTGTCGGAATTTTAGTATTTACTTTTTTTCTTATCACCAGTAAATACTTAAGTATTGTCGCCGTAAAACTCTTTCACAAATTTTTCCCCAAAAGCCAAAAAGAAAGCTCTTTGGTTACTTTAATAAGTATATTCAGATTCCTCATTATGCTGATGGGGACCTTTATTTCCCTTGAAATTATGGGTTTCAGCGGATTTCTTTGGAAGTTTATCGGAAGTTTAGGAGTTGCCGGGGTTATTGCTGGGGTTGCTCTAAAAGATCTTGTTTCCAGCATCTTTTCAGGAATGCTTATTGGAATTGATAAGGCATTTAAGGTGGGAGATTACATTACTATCGGAGCTCATTCGGGAACAGTACAGGAAATCGGTTTTCTTACTACAAAAATCCTTACGGACGATGGGAAAAAGGCCTACATCCCTAATCAGGTAGTCTTCAATGCCCCATTCTATAACATCACCGCTTCTCCGCAACGCAGGATTATTTTAAATTTTGAAATTCCTGCAGACGAAGATATCAGCAAAGCTCAAAAAGGGATTCTGGATGTTGTCAAAAATCTCGATAATGTGGATAAACTAGATACTGTGGAAGTAATCTTCACTGATCTGAAACAAGGTTCATTCAATCTTCAGGTCAAATTCTGGATTAAGATCGGAGCTAATCTGGCTCAGGTAAGAAGTAAAGCCTATTTAGGTATTAAAGAACGTTTTGATGCTGATAAAATTCAGCTGGTAACCCCTACGAGCATCAGTATTACCAGCGGCGAGAGTAATTTACAGGAAAGCCATCAGGATAAGTAACAAAAACCTATATAAATAAAGAACACCTCAAACTGAGGTGGTTTTTATGGTGACCAATAAAACCTAACAGGTTTTTGAAACCTGTTAGGATTACAATAGTACATTTCCGCTGAAGTTATTACAAAACTGTGCCCTTCATGTACCAACAAAAAAACCGTTCCAAAAAATGAAACGGTTTCTTTATTTATCTGAAAATTTCAGCTTACGCTAAAACTTCTTTTACTTTGTTTGCAGCTTCTTCTAAAGTGATTGCAGAGTGTACCGGAAGACCAGACTCGTCAATTAATTTTTTAGCTTCTACAGCATTAGTTCCCTGTAATCTTACGATCAATGGAACCGGAAGGCTACCCATAGCTTTGTAAGCATCTACAACCCCTTGAGCAACTCTGTCACATCTTACGATACCTCCGAAGATGTTAATCAAAATAGCTTTTACGTTTGGATCTCTTAAGATGATTCCGAAAGCAGTCTGTACTCTCTGAGCATCAGCTGTACCACCTACGTCAAGGAAGTTAGCAGGGTTACCACCAGATAATTTGATGATATCCATAGTTGCCATTGCAAGACCAGCTCCGTTTACCATACAAGCAACGTTACCATCCAGTTTTACGAAGTTAAGACCAGCTTCACCAGCTTCAACATCCATTGGATCTTCTTCTCTTGTATCTCTAAGTTCAGCTAAATCTTTGTGACGGAACAACGAGTTGTCATCCAAAGTTACTTTAGCATCTACCGCAATGATCTTGTTGTCAGAAGTCTTTAATACCGGGTTGATTTCAAAAAGAGAAGCATCAATTCCTGTATAAGCATTGTAAAGAGATGAAATAAATTTCACAAATTCTTTGAAAGCATTTCCTTCAAGACCTAGGTTGAAAGCAATTTTTCTAGCCTGGAATCCTTGAAGACCAATAGCTGGATCAATCAATTCGTTGTGGATCAAATGAGGAGTTACTTCTGCAACGTGCTCAATGTCCATACCCCCTTCAGTAGAATATACGATCGTATTTTTCCCTTCAGCTCTATCTAAAAGAATAGAAACATAAAATTCTTTAGTTTCAGATTCTCCAGGATAATAAACATCTTCTGCAACCAAAACAGAGTGTACTTTTTTACCTTCAGCAGAAGTTTGTGGAGTTACCAACTGCATTCCGATGATATTCTGAGCGTTTTCTTTAAGTTTGTCCATATTTGGAGAAAACTTAACACCCCCACCTTTACCACGTCCACCTGCGTGAATCTGTGCTTTTACAACCCAAGCCTGTGCTCCGGTTTCAGCAGTCAATTTTTCAGCAGCTGCTACAGCTTCATCTACGTTGTTTGCAACGAAACCACGTTGGATAGCTACTCCGTACTTTGATAAAATCTCTTTTGATTGATACTCGTGAAGATTCATATTATTTTTATTATTTTATTTAAAAATTTAAAGGTTGACAAATTTACTAAAAAGACATGGAAGTTCAAGTTTATTGACCTAAAATTTAAAGTCCAACTGACTTGATTTTTAACATATCATTCAATTTATCCTTATTCTTCCGCTAATTTCTCAGATTGAGATCCGATAAACGGAATTCTAGGAGCCAGAAAATATCCTGTCAGACTGGCAAATAATATCGGCACAAAATAGGTAAATCCTGTGAGTGTTCCCAAAATAATCGTTGTACTCATTGGTGTTCTGGTTACACAGGCATTGATGGCTGCCATACAGCTTACAATCGCCAACGTATTATCTACAGAAGGAAATAGATTATGAATAATTAATCCAAGAGTTGTTCCTACAAAAAACAGCGGGATAATAAATCCTCCTCTCCATCCTGAAGTCACTGTAATGGCAATCGCCAATATTTTAAAAACAAGAATAAGAATCAGGAAGTTTAATCCAAAGTTTCCACCAATCAGCTGATTGATTTCGTTATGGCCAAAGTATCTTGTAATCGGGAAATTGTAGGCAATTACCCCTAAAATAATTCCCCCAACAAGAGTTTTGATATAGATCGGAAAATTCCTGTATTCAAAAACTGTTTTGAAGAATTTGACGACAAAAATAAAAATCCATCCAAAGAAAGTTCCCACCACTCCAAATAGAGTTGCATATAAAAAATCGTACACTCCTGTATAATGGTAAGCCTTCAGATCCCAGGTTGCCCCGATTCCCAAATGGATAATCAATGCAAACATCAGGTAACTGAAGCAGCTCGCCACCAAAGCCGGAATAATGGCTTTATAATATTCAACGGCATGTTTATGGTGCAGGATTTCCAGAGAGAAAAGACTCCCTCCGAGGGGAGCACCAAATAATGCCGTAAAACCTGAGGCCATCCCTGCAATACTGAGGGAACGCAGTTCTTCTCCTTTCAGTCTGAAAATTTTTCCCAGATATGTACCTGTGGAACCTGTTACCTGAACCAAGGGAGCTTCCGGGCCTAAACTTCCTCCTGAAGCCACACAAAAAAGTGAGGATAAAATCATGGAAGGATTGTTCTTCGGTTCCAGTTTTCCTTTATTAAATCTGATGTTGTTTACGATAAGATGAATTTCTCCCGGATCGCCGATAAAGTGAATCACCAGACCCGCCAGCAAACCACAGATGGCCATCGTAGGAATCACCTGCCATCCCTGAAATTCAGCAAGAAATTCTGTAAAATGTTCCAAAACAATCCAGTATCCGCCAGCAATAATACCACCTACCAGACCTGTAATGGCCCACATAAAAAAAGTACGGCTGAATACAAACGGGTTGAATCTGATAGGCTGATCTAAAAGATTAAATGTTCGTATTAATCGTCTTCTTCTGTTAATTTTCATTGTTAGATCTTATTTTTAGCAAAATAAAGAATAAGCATTCCCCAGCTTAAGATCATCATCAGACCTCCAAGTGGCGTGATAGGTCCCAGAAATTTTAGATTCATTCCCAGGTAATCCTGCATACTCAGGAAGTAGATACTCACTGAGAATAATAATGTTCCCGCAATCATCAAAATGGAAGTCCATCTCTCGGCAGAAGTTTCAAATTTTAAGATATATCCGATGATCAGCAGGAAAAAAGCTGCATACATCTGATATCTTACCCCTGTTTCAAAACTTTCCAGTCTTTCCACGGCTAATATTTTCTTTAAAGCGTGTGCTCCGAAAGCACCAAGGATTACAGAAACCATTCCGTAAACTGCTCCAAAAATTAAAGTAATTGTTTTCATTTTATAACTCTTCTAATTCTAGGGTTAATTTCTTTTTTGTTTTAACATCTTCCCAGGTTCCGGTAATTTTGGTCCCGCTCATTTCCGCTTCTACGAGAGCTCTTTGAATCCATTGACTTTTGGCATCATCATATTGGTCATTTTCAATAATGGAAATATGGTTGCCTTTCATCTGCCCATCCCATTTGATCAGTTTTTTGCTTTTATCATACCAATATTCAGCATTAAAAGAACTGACCCCGGATTTATCTTCAGCGGGATAGAAACGGGTGATAAGAACAGTAATCGGATATTTACCATCTATTTTTCCTTTATACAACTTATTTCTAAAACTCGTTGCATTAATTTGCCCGGAGCCGGAAACCAGATTTTTAGCATAAGGACTCCAGTGTTTATCAAGATCTTTGTAAGGAATTTCAATTACATGACTATCCAGTTCATCCAGGGCCCGGCTTGCATGATTAGAACATCTTCCTGCTACAAAGGTTAATTTATCTTTTCCGAAAAAGTATCTGAGATACTCCAAAGTATGATCTGTAAAACAGCCTTCATAAATACCGATCTGACTCTCAACCTCTTCCGTTGGATCTTTTTCGGCTTTCAACTTGATAAGAAAATCAGAAATTCTTTTTTTTACTCCTTTCTGAATGATTCCTTCAACAATTTTTGCTGAATTGGGTTGAAATAAATCTTCAGCATTAATAAAATTTCCGGTTCTCAAATCAAAATTCTTCCAGACCGCGAAATTTTCAGGATAAGCTCCTGAAGCCTCGCCATCCATGCCAATTGTCAAAATATTTTTAGGTGTTTCAATCTTTTCCCAACTGTTAAAATAGATATAATTGGAATAAGAAGTCGTTCCGGTAGATATCAGCTTGGAAGGGCTTACCGATGACCCCGGAATATACTCAAGCTCGTTCACCTGAAGAAAAGTATTAATCTTGTTTTCTACATTGGGATGATCCGGATAGGAGATAACCGGAAACACAAAATCTTCGGTTTTGGGTGGCAAATCACCAACTTTCACATTTTTTTGTTGTGAAAAACTGAGTCCGGAAATCAACAGGAAAAATACAATACTCTTTTTCACTATTTTGATTTTAAATACATTAAAATAAACTTAGCTACCAACGTAGAAATTCCTAGTATGATAAACATATTGGCAAATCTCTTGGAACTTCTGAATCCTTCGTTATTGGTTTTCTTTAAAAAGAATCCAAAAAGAAGGAATACAATGGGCAAAATGATCTGTAACATTAGTTTCCTCTCATTCTGTTAAACTCGTTAATCACCTCATGATGACTAACCGTCTTATCTTTGAAGTATGCTACAAAGTGTTGCTTTTCTTCTTCAGTCGCTCCCAACTGATTTAAAATATTTAATAGGTGCATTTTCATGTGCCCTTTCTGGATACCCGTTGTTACCAGGGAACGTAAAGCTCCGAAATTCTGAGCAAGTCCTGAAACGGCCAGAATACTCATCAATTCCTGCGCTGAAGGTTTTCCAAGAAGAGCTAAAGAGAATTTTACCAAAGGGTGAAGATTCGTTAATCCCCCTACGACTCCCACAGAAATAGGAAGATCGATCCAGAATCTGAAAACTCCGTTATCTGTGGTGCAATGTGTCAATGATCTGTATTTTCCGTCTCGTGCTGCATAGGCATGTGCACAGGCTTCCGTAGCTCTGAAGTCATTTCCGGTGGCAATTACAACTGCATCTACTCCATTCATAACGCCTTTGTTGTGAGTTGTTGCCCGGTAAGGTTCAATTTCAGCAATGGTTACAGCCTGTTTAAATTTGGAGGCAAATTCTTCAGGAGAAATCCCACTGTCATCTTTTAAGTCTTCCATTTTACAGGAAACCTCAGCTCTTACGATACAATCAGGAGTGAAGTTGGAAAGAATATTCATTACGATCTGCAACGAGTTTTTCTCTTCCTGAGTAAAATCTTCACTCGTGGCTACTTCCTGTCTCAATGTTTTTCCAAACTGCTCAAGACATGAGTTGATAAAGTTGGCTCCCATGGAATCTACTGTATCAAAACTGGCTTTCAACTGGTAGTAATTTGGCATTTCTGCAGTCTTATCAACCAGGCTGATATTTAAAATACCACCGCCACGTTTTCTCATATTCGAGGTAATATCTTCTGTAGTTTCCAGCAATTTTTTCTTTAAACTGAAATTAAAGAAATGCAATAATTTATGGGGCTCAACATTGAAAATAAAATGGGTATGTCCTAATTTTTCAGTATTGATAATGGTTGTTTTAAAGCCTCCCTTGTCTATCCAGAATTTTGCAGCTTTAGAAGCCGCTGCCACCACTGAACTTTCTTCAACAGCCATTGGAAGTGCCAATAATTTCCCATCAATTAAAAAGTTCGGAGCAATTCCATACGGCATATAAAAATTGGAGATGGTGTTTTCAGAAAACTCATCGTGAAGTTTCTGCAGATCTGCATCATCGTTCCAATATTGTTTTAATATATTTTGGTATTCCTGATTTCCTTCAAGATATTCGTTTACGAGCCAGTCGATTTTCCCCTGCTTTGGAAGCTTGGAAAACCCTTCGATTGGTTTATGATTCATATATAGATATTTTATTTTTTCAAAGATTATATACAATCGCGTCGTTTTCTTCGTATTTGTGCCTGCAAATCATGGCGATTTCATCATATAAACTTTAATGAGCCGTAAATATAATGATTTTGAGACTCTTTTTTGTTGATAACTTCTATGAAAAAAGTTTGACATTTATCAATTTTGGAACTAAATTTGAACAAAATATAAAATAAATTACGATACAAATAATATCAAACATTTTACGCTATGAACTTTGAACGTCTTAAAGAAAAACTCGAAATCCTTGCAGACGCAGCAAAGTATGATGTCTCATGTTCTTCAAGCGGTGGCACGAGGAAGAATAAAAAAGGGGCTTTAGGGGATAGTTCTGTAAGCGGGATCTGCCATACTTATACAGAGGACGGGAGGTGTGTTTCTTTGCTTAAAATTCTACTGACCAATCATTGCATTTATGATTGTGCCTATTGTGTATCGAGAAGTTCAAATGATATCAAAAGAGCTGCTTTTACTGTTGAGGAAGTGGTAGATCTTACCATCAATTTTTATCGTAGAAATTATATTGAAGGCTTATTTTTAAGTTCAGGAATTTTCAAAAATGCAGACACTACCATGGAGCGGCTGGTGCGGGTAGCCAAAAAACTTCGACAGGAAGAAAATTTTAATGGGTATATTCACCTGAAGTCGATTCCCGGAGCGAGTGATGAGCTGATGCAGGAAGCTGCTTTATACGCAGACCGTTTATCTGTGAACCTTGAAATTCCTACCGAAAGCGGATTAAAGTTACTGGCGCCTGAGAAAAACAGGGAGGATATGCTGAGTCCGATGCGTTACATTCAAAAAGGAATCAGCCAATACGAAGATGAAAAGAAAATTTTAAAGAAAGTTCCCAAGTTTGCTCCGGCAGGGCAGTCTACCCAGATGATTGTGGGAGCTACCAATGAAAATGATCTACAAATTATCAAAGTCGCTGATCACTTCTATAAAAATTTCAATCTGAAAAGGGTTTATTATTCAGGATACGTTCCGGTTTTGGAGGATAAACGACTTCCTTCATTAACCACGGAAGTTCCGATGCTCCGTGAAAACAGGTTGTATCAGTCGGATTGGCTGATGAGATTTTATGGTTTTAAGGCAGAGGAAATTTTAGATCCTCACATGCCTTTTCTTGATCTCGAAGTAGATCCGAAATTAAGCTGGGCACTACGACATCTGGATCAGTTTCCGGTGAATATCCAAACTGCGGATTATCAGATGATTTTAAGAATTCCGGGAATTGGTGTAAAATCTGCACAAAAGATCATCAGTGCAAGACGTTTTCAGATTTTAAGCATTGATCATTTAAAACAATTGGGAGCAGCCGTAAACCGGGCAAAATATTTTATTGATTTTACTGCTGGAAATGCTTATTTACGCTATTTAACAGATAAAAATTTCAGAAAACTACTGGTAGGAGGAAGTTCTTCAAAGTTTCATAATCAGTTCTCACAACAATTGAGTTTATTTTAAATGTAAGCACAAAAAAGACAGTACAACAATTTTTTAAGCTAGACCAATGACTACCCTACTTTACGATGGAAGCTTTGACGGCCTTTTCACAGCGATATTTGAAGTTTTCGAATACCGTTTTCGGGATGTGGAAATTGTGAGGAAGGGAAAGTTTCATCAGGAAAATATTTTTGCTGAAATTCATGAGGTCATTACCCAGTCTGAAAAATCGGAAAGAGTTTTAAATAAACTGGAACAAATCATTGGAAAAAGGGGAATCCATCAGCTTCTGAAAGTTTTTTTATCTGAAGATCCGGAATTGGAAAAACTTACCATATCTGTAGTGAAAAAGTCGCTAAAACATCCTGAAATAAACATTCTTGAAAACTTTGCAGATTCAGATATTTTAAAAATTTCACAAATCTGCAAGTCAGTGGACCGGGAACGGCATAGAATGACGGCTTTTGTCCGTTTTGAAAAAATGCAGGACAATATTTTCTTCTCCAAGATAGATCCTGATTTTAATGTTTTGCCTTTAATCAGGAAACATTTTAAGGATCGTTATCAGGATCAGAAATGGATGATCTATGACCTGCGCAGAAATTACGGAATTCTCTATGACCTTGAGAACTGTGATTTTTTTTATCCTGACAGACCACTGGATCTGAATCATTATCAACAGAAATTTCATGATGAAGAAAAAAAATATCAGGTATTGTGGCAGCGGTACTTTACCAAAACAAATATTGTTGAGAGGAAAAATATAAAACTTCATGTTCAGCATGTTCCCAAACGATATTGGAAATATCTGACGGAGAAATGGTAGCTTTTATCCCTCGAAGACTTACACTGACGATTATGAAAACAGACATTCGCAATTATTTTTTATAAGTAAATTGAGGAAAGACGGGGAAAATCACCACTTTGTGGATAACTTTTTCCTTGTCAGTCAGAACCATACCTTCAAAAAATGCTTCTGCCACAACGATTACACAATACACTAATTACCATATAATTATCATATTCCACAATCAACATTCCCATATTGTGGATAACTTTCTTCAACGAATTAAATATTTCAAACCTTCGCAAAACATGATCACAAGGGATATTCGTAAAATATTAATTCCCAGAATTATATATTAAAAGACTTTCCAAAATATGAGATTGTGGATAACTTTTTTATTCCCTCAGATGACACAGATTGGCCCAGATGATTTTTAAAAATCATCAACTGAAATCTCAACAAATATTTTTTGATACCATTTTATGAACTCCAACTAACACCGATTTTTATTTTGAATTTCGTGAATGAACTTGAAAACTCATATTGTGGATAACTTTTTTCCATTGCCGATGTATTGAAATTGCAGGAAGTAGCTTGTATAGAAGTTCCCATATAAAACTAATTATCAAACATTTATAATCCACATGATTTAACAACTTGATATTGTGGATAACTTTTTCTATAATCAAACACCAATATTATAGTATACAAACTCCCGTCAATAAGACTTTATATAACAATCTCACTGGCAGAAAACTATATGGAAAAACAATTCTAAAAAATGAAAATGTGGATAACTTTATTTACGGATGGTTCGTAAAGCTTTTTTAACAATGTACTTTGTTTCTTTCGTTGGACTCTCACGAAGCCATTCATCACAAATTTCTATGACAAATTCAGGTTGTGACTTACTGGCGTCATTCAGCCAGTTTCCCACACTATCCTGTACATATCGCGACGGATCTGCTCGTAGAGGCTCTAAAATTTCCAATCCCAATCCGGGGTTTTGTTTTAATTCGGCAATATGTTCACACCAAACGCCCCGCGGTCGGGTAGATTCACTGGCAAAGCGCCGCACATACTCGTTTTCGTGAGTTGTCCATTTCGATAAAACAGATATCGTCTCGGAAAGATTTTTTGCAATATCAGAGCGTACAGTCATCCAACAAATTTCTCTTACACCAAAATGCTGATCTGAAGCGAAGTCTTGCATTCTCTGCAACCTTTCTTTAAGACTTAATTTGTTGTTTTTTCCGATTATATACGCAGCCCAACAACGAACCAGATCTGATTTGTGAACAGAAAGAGTTGACACCCATTCTTCATCCTTATTTTTAATAACCTGATCCAGCAGACCGATTCCTATCGCCTCATTAACGGTATTGACAGTTTGCTTTTTCAACTCCATTACTTTTTTTAAAACAGGTTTCAGATACCCTGCTCGATGATGCTGATGAAGTAAATTCTCCAGCAACAACTTCTGATCTACTGCCAGCCATTCTGTAAGATTGGCAGTTTCAATTTCACCATTGTTTAATTGATGTAAAATTTCTGTTGATATATCCTTTATAGAACAGGCTCCTTTCCTCTTTTCGATCATAATGCTTGTATTAATTCTTCGACATTTACTCGATTCATGTAATTTACATCTAAAAATTTATAGGTAATCGCATTATTTTTGTCTACCACAAAAACAGCAGGAACCGGTAATGTATTTTCTTCATTTTGATTACAATCAGAAAGATTGATCCCCAGGTTTTGGTAGTGAGGGAGTACAAAATTCTGTAATTGAAAGACAATTCCCAGCTTTTTGGCATATTCATTATTCTTGTCGGTTAGTATCTCAAACTCTAAGTTATTTTTTTCTATCATACTTAAAGAATGATCAGGACGTTGGGGAGAAATAGCAACCAGGACGGCATCTTTATTTCTGATTTCTGAAAGATGATCTTGTAAAAATTTCAATTCCAGGTTACAGTAAGGACACCAGCTACCTCTGTAAAAAGCCATAACCATTTTTTTATTTTTAAGGATATCCTCAGAAAGGATGGTCTTTCCCAAAGCATTAGGTAAAGCAAATCCCGGCATCAAATCACCAACTTGAATACTGTTTTCCTCTATATTTTTTGTCCTTATATCTTTAATTGATTGTCCAAAGACTTCGAAAACCTCCTGTGGAAGTTGTGAAAAGAGTTCATGATTCAACTGATCAATTTGTGTAGCCAGGCTGTTCATTGTTTTTTATTTATTATTTTTACAAAGGTGCGAAAGCCTTTAGAAACAGGCAATACCGCATATTTTTCGCCCATAGGGATAAAAAAGTCAATTTTATGGAAACAAAGGGAAGAGCTGAAGAAAATAAAATCTGTCCATTGGAAGTTGCAGTGAATACCATCAGTGGAAAATGGAAAATTCCTATTGTCTGGCAGATTAATGAAGGGAAAAAACGCCCTAGTGAATTTCTGCGTGGGATTGCTAAAGTAGACCGGAGAGTTCTTAACCAACAGCTTACTGAAATGGTAGAAGACGGTATTCTGGAGAAACAGTCATTTAACGAATTACCTCCCAGAGTTGAATATACCTTGACGGAGCTTGGGGAAAAACTGGTTAAGGTTCTGTGGCAGTTGAATAACTGGGGAAAGTTGTTGATTCCTGATCAGGAAAATACAGAATAACTAATAATTTTTGATCATTTAATCTCATAAATCAGGCTGATTATACAGATTTTCATCATTGATGAAATCCTGACGTCTACTGCACCTGTATTATCATACAAAAATCCCATATTTGTAGTGGCTTCAAAAAAACTAACCATGAAAAAAATTATTTCGGGACTTCTTATTACCAGTATTATTACGGGATGTATTAAAGAGAAAACCTCATCTTATAAGGATTTACAGAAAACTAAGGATTTAGTTCAGAGAAATGTGGTTTCTATTCATAAAGATAAAAATACCATTAAAGACAGATTTTCTGCACCTCAAGGGTATGAATGGGTTGATGAAAAGCAGGATTCTTTTGGATATTTTATTGAGAATTTCAAACTAAAACCCTACGGAAGCCAGATTCTGAGGTATGATGGCCTTCCTATTTCGACTCAACACCTTCATGAGGCTGTCTTTGATATTGATACCGGAAATAAAGATCTGCAGCAATGTGCCGATGCGGTCATTCACCTGAGAGCTGAATACTTGTATAAAATTAAAAGATCAGATGATATCAAATTTCATTTTACGAGCGGTGATCTGCTTAGTTGGAATGATTATAAAAATGGCACCAGAGCCTTTGTGAATGGCAACTCTGTAAGTTTCAGAAAAACTGTGGGCTTTGATGATTCTTATGGAAATTTCAGAAATTATCTGGATCTGATCTTTAATTATGCAGGAACTATTTCTTTGAACAAGGAAACCCAACCCGTGACAAAAAATTCAGATCTAAAAACAGGTGATATTCTGATTACTCCGGGAAGCCCGGGTCATGTCGTGTTCATTGCAGGAGTATGTGCCAACACGAAAGGTGAAAGATTATTTTTATTGGGCGAAGGTTTCACTCCGGCGCAGTCTATTCACGTACTATCCAACCCGTTCAATAAAAACATTTCTCCCTGGTACAACATCGATGTCAGTGCTCAGGAAACTCAAACTGCCCGTTATATTTTTAAACCTACAAATTTCAGAAGCTTTTAATTATTTATATTCAAAACAATTAGAAAGTTACTGCTATAATCTGAACTTGTTTTTGTAAATTTGTGTTCGTAATTTTTTTACTAGATGAAAGAAAGTGCTGTAAAAAAGATTGCAGTTCTTACTTCAGGAGGAGACTCCCCGGGTATGAATGCTGCATTAAGAGCGGTAGTAAGAACTGCCAACTACTATAATATCGAATGCTATGGTGTAAGGGAAGGCTACAATGGCCTTATCAACAATGATTTCCTTAAAATGGGAGCCCGTTCCGTTAAAAATATAATCAACCAGGGTGGAACGATTCTAAAGTCTGCCAGATCTGCTGAATTCAGAACTAAGGAAGGCCGTCAACAAGCATATGACAACTGTGTAAAGCTTGGAATAGACGGATTGGTATGTATTGGTGGAGACGGAACATTTACCGGTGCAAAAATATTCAATGAAGAATTCGGAATCAGAGTAATCGGGGTACCGGGAACAATCGATAATGATATCTTTGGGACTGATAATACAATTGGATACGACACCGCGTTGAATACCGCAATGGATGCCATTGATAAAATCCGAGACACGGCAACTTCGCATAACAGAGTTTTCTTTGTGGAAGTAATGGGGCGTGATGCAGGTTTTATTGCGTTGAACAGTGGATTGGCAACTGGAGCTTTGGATATTTTAATTCCTGAGAAAAAAGACAGTATTGATGAGCTTTTCGCAAAATTCAGAGATGCTGAAAAAACAGGAAAAGCATCAAGCATTGTGGTTGTCGCCGAAGGTGAAAAATTAGCCAATGTATATGAACTTGCAGAAAAAACAAAGCTTACATTCCCTGATTATGATATTCGTGTAGCCATTTTGGGACATATGCAAAGAGGAGGATCTCCAAGTTGTGCAGACAGAGTCCTGGCAAGCAGGTTAGGCTATGGCGCTGTAACGGGATTAATGGAAGGACAAACCAATGTAATGGCAGGAATGCGTTCTAATGATTTAACGTATACTCCTATAGAAGAGGCCATTAAAAAACATAATGAAATCAATGAAGATCTTTTACTGATTTCAAAAATTTTAGCAATCTAATTATTTTTATAATCTAATAAAAACAAAGTATTATGTCAACAATTAAAGTAGGTATCAACGGTTTTGGTAGAATTGGACGTCTTGTTTTCAGAGCAATGACTGAAAGAGACAACATTGAAGTTGTAGGAATCAATGACCTGATCAATGCAGAATACATGGCTTACATGTTAAAATATGACTCTGTACACGGGATTTTCCCAGGTGAGGTTTCTGTAGAAGGAAATGACCTTGTGGTAAACGGAAAAAGAATCAGAGTAACTGCAGAGAGAGATCCTAACAACCTAAAGTGGAACGAAATCGGTGCAGACTATATCGTAGAATCTACAGGTCTTTTCTTATCTAAAGATACAGCTCAGGCTCACATCAATGCGGGTGCAAAGAAAGTAATTCTTTCTGCTCCTTCTAAAGATGATACTCCAATGTTTGTAATGGGGGTAAACCATAAGGAACTTACTGATGATATCAAAATTTTATCAAACGCTTCTTGTACTACCAACTGTTTAGCTCCTTTGGCTAAAGTGATTCATGATAAATTTGGAATCGTAGAAGGTTTAATGACAACTGTACACGCTACAACAGCAACTCAAAAAACTGTTGACGGTCCTTCAGTAAAAGACTGGAGAGGTGGTAGAGCTGCTCTGAACAACATCATTCCTTCTTCTACAGGTGCTGCTAAAGCGGTAGGAAAAGTAATTCCTTCATTAAACGGAAAGTTAACAGGTATGTCTTTCAGAGTACCTACAGTAGACGTTTCTGTAGTTGACCTTACTGTAAGATTAGAAAAAGCTACTTCTTACGATGAGATCTGTGCTGCCATTAAAGAAGCTTCTGAAGGTGAATTGAAAGGTATTTTAGGATATACTGAAGATGCAGTAGTATCTCAGGACTTCGTAGGAGATAAGAGAACTTCTATCTTCGACAAAGATGCCGGTATCATGCTTTCTCCTAACTTCGTAAAACTTGTTTCGTGGTATGACAACGAAATGGGTTATTCAAACAAGTTAGTTGATATGCTTGTACACGCTGCTTCTTTATAATAAACAATCAGCAATGAATCATATGAAACCTTCCCGATGGGAAGGTTTTTTTGTTACCTATAATTAATAATGCTTATTTGCTCATTATAACCTACTTATTGAGTTGCTTTAAATAGTTTGATATTTGTTCAAAATTATCTTTAAATTTTTGAGAAAAACCAATTTTAACATTTTCCACTATCTGGTATAGTCCCCCATCTTTTAAGTCATTTAAACGCTTTTGCAGCTCTCCAATATCAGAAAATGGCTTTTGAATGGGGATACTTATAATCTAATACTTATGGGCCTGACAAATCTCACCCTAAGATTTCGGTGTAAAACTTGTATTTTTATATACAATGGAACAAACAATGATACAACCCCGGTTTAAAGATGCTCCACATTTCAGAGACTTCTGGGAAAAAGGCAATGGCAAGCAGCTGATTGAATTTTCCGGAGCTGAAGTGAGTTTTAAAGATTTTGAAAAATTTTCATCTTTCTTTTATCATGTAGACGAAACGGGTGACCAGGTTGTAAAAGATGTTTATTTTACCCAAAAATTTCAAGAAGCTTCAAGAGAAATAGAAGGATATATCCGAAATGGAGTTTCTCAGAAAGACACTGTTCCTGAAAGTGTAAAAAAATTATTCTTACAAACACAAAATATTCCTGATTGGTTAGATTACAACCTATTAAAAAGTGGTGCCGAGCTATGCATGAGAAGCAATCTGGATTCCCTGATTTCACTAAGAGATTATTGCCTGATTGGAGGATATGATTATGCCTATCTCAACAAGCCTCTCGTTGCTACGGAAGCTTTAAAAAAAGGAGCTGTAAAGCGTCTTTCTGAAACATTGGATTTCTGGGTAAATGCTACCCGTTATAACGCATTGGAAATTCATGCAAAAGGATATGAGTTTGCTATAAAAACCCGCTTGATTCATTCCTACGCAAGGCTTTCCATCAAAAGACATTATAAAGAATGGGACACAGAAAATTGGGGAGAGCCAATCAATTCCTGGGACATGATGGCAACGTACATTGGCTTCAGCTTAGTTTTTCTTCATAGTCTTCAAAAATTAGGAAATACTTTTTCTAAAGAGGAAGAGCAAGGGATCTTCCATTTATGGAAGTACGTAGGTTATTTACTTGGAATTCCTGAACAACTTCTGCCTGACGATAAGAAAGAAGCGACAGAATATTTTTATTTATGGACTTCTGTTCAGCCGCCTTCTGATAAAGATTCTGTACTTCTGGCTCATTCTTTATTGAATGAATCATTAGAAAATCCCATCTTGAAATTTGAATTTCAAAGAAAAAATTTAAGGTATCTCCATATTTGCTGTACCTGGTTCCTGTTGGATGATGAAGTTTGTAAAAGATTACAAATTCCTGAGGTTCCCAATAAAAAGCTATTTCCAAATTCAAAGATCCTTTTTAATAGAATATATGACAGCTTAGTAAGCCGCGATGCCAGAATAAAAAGGGGAAATAAAGACCAGATGAAAGTATTGGAAGATTATCTGAACATCACCAAAAATTCAAATTTTCATTAAAGCCTTCTTTTTCAGGGAAGCAAGAAAGTTAGAAGTTACATTTGTTCATTTTCATTAAAGTTAACCGAAGAAAGTTTACTGCTTCTTAAATTCCAGATCAGATACAATAAGAATACAATAAGCCAGACACCAATGACAGCAATGAGGAAAATTTCCCTGATGGAAGGATGAAAATAATTCGGTTTGTAGAACAATCGGTCAAGGGTTGCAAATTTCTCTTTTAAGCTATTTCTTTCGTGTGTATTCCGTATTGCATTCAGAGGCTCCTGCCGATGATCCCGATAATAAAAAACGTCTTGAGTCAAGTCTTTTGGAACAATCTGCGTTTCTATATTGTATTTTTTGAAAAGAATATCAAGCTTCTGAAATGAATAAAGCAGTGAATCCTGGCTATATGAGTAAAGCAAATTGTACCTTTTTACAGCATTTTCATACTGTTGCTGCCGTTCGGGAACTTTATGTAATGGAAAGAACAAAAGCTTGTTTTCAAGAAAAATACACATCTTCTCATCATATTCAGGATGTACTTCTATTCCTTGAAATATAATTTCGGTACTATCCCCTATCTCCTTCTTAGAAATAATTCTTTTTTCCAGCTCCCCGTCATCAAGCCCAAGAATATCAAGCACCGATCTTGCTTTATTATTTATTTTTTTATGATCGGTACTCAGCATTGTCAGGGTATCAATACTGTAATACCTGGATTCTGTTGAGGAATACTCCTTAGTATTACCCAGATCGTAATACACCGTATCTCTCAGTTCAATTACAGGGTAAGGTTTGGGATATAAAATATTTTTGGGATTAAACAGTTTTTCTGAACTGTAGGAAGTATAATTGTATAAAAAAGGCTGTAAGACATTCAACAGCATCTTATCTTTATTAAGATCCTTTTCAGGCAATTCAGTTCGTAGTTTTGCATTGAATCCTAAACTGTAACTAACAAAAAAAGTCAGGGACAAAAAAGACACTAACAGAAGTATCAGACCCATTCCCAATTTTTTTGAAAATCCATTTTTGTTTCCGGAATGATTTCTAAGAAGGAAAATAACAAAGAAAAACAAAAAAAAGCCGGAAACGAAAAAGTGTGAAATGGAGACATCATCGTAAAACTTGAATCTGTAAAATTCTGTATATATATTAATGTCCTTAAGACCTTTAAACTTTATATATCCGTAAATAAAGTAAGCCAAATGTATGGCAGCTAATACAGCAAAAGATTTAATCAGAAATAGTTTTAATTTTTTGTCCATATTATGATCTTAAAAACAATGTTTTAAGATAAGCATTTTTTATATTGGGTGGGGATAAAACTCTTATAAAAACCACAACAACCAAAAATCATTCGTTCAATAACACCTTTCAATGGTAACTTCCTGCCTTAAATTTATTTTTTCATTATTCCTTACCTGTACATTCTACATCTATCTCGTTATGAATAACATCAACCCTGAAAATTTATCATTTTTTAACTCTAAAAACCAATTTCAGGGATAAATAATATTAGTTTTTGATTTTTAAATTATGTATTTTTGAGAAATTATTTTAATAGAGATGAGTAACATTGATGATAAGAAAAAAGCACTCGCATTAGTGCTTGATAAGTTAGATAAAACATACGGAAAAGGAACAGTAATGACTTTAGGTGATGAATCTATTGACAATACAGTAGAAGTAATCCCTTCCGGTTCTTTAGGATTAGATATCGCATTAGGTATCGGAGGATATCCAAAAGGAAGAATCATTGAAATATATGGTCCTGAATCTTCAGGTAAAACCACATTAACACTTCACGCTATTGCTGAGGCTCAAAAAGCTGGTGGTATTGCAGCATTCATTGATGCAGAGCACGCTTTCGACAGAACATACGCCGCAAAGTTAGGAATCGATTTGGAAAACCTTATTATATCTCAGCCGGATAATGGGGAACAAGCATTAGAGATTGCCGATAATCTGATTCGTTCAGGAGCAATTGATATCGTAGTTATTGACTCTGTAGCAGCTCTTACACCTAAAGCAGAGATTGAAGGGGAAATGGGAGATTCTAAAATGGGTCTTCATGCAAGATTAATGTCTCAGGCATTAAGAAAGCTTACGGCTACTATTTCAAGAACGAAATGTACAGTAATCTTCATCAACCAGTTAAGAGAAAAAATCGGGGTGATGTTTGGTAACCCGGAAACTACTACCGGAGGTAACGCTCTAAAATTCTATGCTTCTGTAAGAATTGATATCAGAAAGGCAAGCGCGCCAATCAAAAATGGAGATGAAGCAATAGGAAGTCGCGTAAAAGTGAAAATTGTGAAAAATAAAGTAGCTCCACCATTCAAGATGGCTGAATTTGACATTATGTATGGGGAAGGAGTTTCTAAGGTAGGAGAAATTCTTGATACGGCAGTAGATATGGGAATTGTGAAGAAAAGCGGCTCCTGGTTCAGTTATGAAGAGTCTAAATTAGGTCAGGGACGTGATGCAGTAAAAGATGTTTTAAAAGACAATCCTGAACTTTCCGAAGAATTGGAAAACAAAATCAAGGAAGAATTGAAAAACAAATAAGTTTTTAAAGAATAATAAAAAAGGCAGTCTTAGGATTGCCTTTTTTGTTTTTATCATAGATCAGGTGCATTTTTTTTCTTTTATTTATTCTTATTTATAGTCAGAAAATAAAAAAGAGGATATTCCGTGGAACAACCTCTCTTATTTTTATATTTTGCTAAACTATTCAGCAATTTTACCTTGTAACTGTAATGCTCCGATGAGCTTCATTCCTTTTGTCAGGGTCTCAAATCTCATGTTTTCCTTATTCACAAAAGCATCAATTGTGAAGAAGTCTTCATTTTCTTCGTTTGTAATTAATTTCAGTTTCAGAATATATCCTTTAATACTTCCGTCTTCAAGCAATTCAGTCTCTCTAAAGTCTACCAATTGAGCAATAAAATCAAAACATGCGTAATTAGGCAAATCCTGACTTGGAGCATAGGTTGTAAAGTCCTCGCTCATTTTGGTACCATCAGGTAATTCAGTATTTTGATTAATTTCAAGAACAAAAACAATTCCGCTGACATTCACTTTCAAATGAGGCTGTGTCAGATATCTATTTTTATTTTCCGCATAATCTGTTGCAAAAAACCAAAGTCCAAAAGTATCTCTGGCAGGACCTGCTACAATAGCATGTAAATCCTGTGCATTCTCCCACTCTCTGATAGATCTTGTTTCAAAATCCAACGTATAGTCAGTTTTCACTTCAGGGATAATGGTACTCACTTCTTCAGCAAAAATAGTTTTAAACCTTACATCCCTAAATTCTGCCTTGTTTTTGTGTTCTCCCGACGGATCAGGAACTGTAAGAGGATCCATATAACCGGAATAATCTTTAGTCTGGAAATTTTCATGCCCAAAAACACCTCCCCAAATGTTGGAAAGATTGTGTACATTAGATTTTCTGATGATAATCCCTGCTTCGTTAGTTGTTTCAGGAGCCTGAACCCCTTCTGTATTGGAAAAATAATTTTTACCTTCTATTAGCTGCGTGTTCATAATCTCATTATTTTCTTCATGAGAAAACTCTGCAAAACCCTTATAGGTAATATTTTCGTTTTCAAAAATGTAAGGTAAGCCTGTTTGTTTCTTATCTTCATCCTTAAAATGATATGAAAGTGAAATTGCTTTAAACTCTCCCGGTTTTGTTGCCGGATTATGATGTCCATTTCCTTCAAACTGAGAATGATATAAAATCACATAAGATCTTATTTTCCCTTCATTAAGTTCGTTTTCAAACTTTTCTTCCATTTTTGCAATCGCCTGCTCCGGGGAAAATGCATATGCATCCTCTGTTACTGCATACACAAAACCTTCGATCTCTCCATTCTCTTTCTCAAAAGCAGAAATCGGAGTATATTCACCTCTAAGCTGAAGTGCAATAGAGTGTACAATGTAATCATTATAAATTTTGATTTTTTCAAACTCCTCATTTACTTTTTTCTCCTGTACAGGTTCTAAAGAAATTGCAGGTATTGTTTCTACCACTTCTACCGTCTCTTCTATCTCTGGTTCTGGTTCTGCTACCTCTACTACACTTGGCGCTTCATATTGCTGAACCGGGATACTGCTATTCTCCTGTCCGCTATTCTTTTTCTTAAAAAAATCAAAGATTCCCATATTGTTATTATAATTGGAGGTAAATATAATAAAAGCGACCAATTACTCCATCATTTGCAAAATGTCATTGTGTCACTTTCTTATTTGTTTTATTCTTTGAACAGAATTTATCTGAGTCTTAAAGTCATAAAATAATCGGCAGAGCCTTTGGCTCTGCCGATTATTTATTAATCAGGTTTATCATCTGTAAGTTCAAATCCCCAATTTTTTCCTTTTTGAGTTGCCGGAATGCCTTTTGTCATCCATACCGGAGCTTTAGCATCTTTGAGATAATAATCAAAGAACTGCTGTTCACGGATTTGGATATCCTTTCTATTCTGGCGCTTTATAAGATTGTGATCATCACCATTGTAATTCAACAACCAGGAAGGTTTTCCGAGACGACGTAATGCAGTAAACATTTCAATTCCCTGATACCAAGGCACTGCTCCATCCTGGTCATTACTCATAATCACTACGGGTGTTCTTACTTTATCAATCATGAAAAGCGGTGAATTTTTAATATAAAGTTCCGGAGCTTCCCATAAATTTTTCCCTAATCTGCTTTGTGATTTTTCATACTGAAATTGTCTGTTCATCCCCGAAGTCCATCGGATCCCTCCATATGCAGAAGTCATATTGACAACAGGTGCTCCACTCCATGCAGCTGCATACATATTGGTATGCGTAATAAGATAGGCTACCTGATAACCACCCCAGCTTTGTCCCTGGATTCCTATTTTAGAACCATCAACCCATGCGTTTTGCTTTAGTTTTTCAACTCCGGAATTAATGTATTCCATTGCTGATTCTCCGGGAAAACCATCGGTATAAGAAATATCAGGAGTAAAAACCAAATATCCGTTGCTCACAAAATAAGAAATATTTAATCTTGAGGGGGTTGGAGTCGGTGCTACATAACGATTCAGATTATCTGAAAGCTTTTCATAGAAATAGACAATCATAGGATACTTTTTATTCGGATTGAAATCTTCCGGTCTGTATAAAACTCCGGTAGATGTATTTCCTTTTGGAGTTGTCCAATGTACCAGCTCATTCGTTCCCCAATTATAAAGCGTTTGCTGTTGATTTGTATTGCTAAGCTTCTGTTGTTCTGAGAAGTCAGATGTCACAAAAATATTTGGAGAATCAGTGTATGATTCTTTTACCAGAATATAACGATCTGTATCTTTCGCTTTTTGAAGACTTCTATATCCCCATCTATTTTCCATCTGAAGTTTTACAGGATCAGAATTTGATTGAATTGTTGTTTTAAAAATTCCGCTCGCCTTGGAAGTATTATCAAATGCAGACAAATAAATAGAGGACTTTCGGTTTAAACTTTTAATATCTTCATTTAAATCATAAGTATCAAACGTTATTTTATTTTTACGCCCGAATCCTTTGGTAATATTTCTTGGTTTTTTCGAACCTTTCAGGAAAAACTCCCAAAGGTCAAAACGGTCTCTGATAATCACAGATTCATCATTTTCCGTCCACGACGCAATGCCATAAGAGTTGGGAAAATCCGGCATATCAAACTCTTCATCAACGAAGGAAACCGGCAAGTCATCATTGAGTGTAAGTGTTTGTTTTGTTTTAATATTATAGCTCAACCACTTCCCCTTTTCTCTATCAAAAATCACGACAAAATTTCCCAATGGAGATACAGCCACTGCTCCATTCAGATTCTGAATAATTTCTGTTCTTTTCTCTGTCTTATGATCAATAAGGAAATACGTTTTCTTTGTTGAACCTTCCCATTGTGAAGAAATACGTTTATTTAAACTCGTAATCCCAATTGCAAATTCTGCATTTCCTTCGTTCACCAATCGTAAAGTATCCAGATCCTCTCCCTCAATATTTCTAAAAGAATCAGGTTTCTCGGTTTGCATTACGGCAGCATAAGATTTTTTCAAATCATTCTTTAATTCCTTTAGCTGCATGGTTTGCAGATAATCATCTTTATAATTCCAGATATCCACAACAGCATGATCATTTGCAATCATCGCCGTATCCTTTGCTACAGGTTTGGGAGCTACCCCAAAATACAACTGTTTTCCGTTTTTACTGAATAGAGGTAAACGATTTTCAGAGATCACCCAATTCTTTTTCATGTGTGAATTTTCATTGGTTACCATCTCTTTTTTATTTCCTTTAAAATTAAAGTAATACAACTGGTACAATTTTACTAAATCATTCTGAGCAGAAGAAGTTCCTACAAATGCCAGTTGATTTCCTTCTTCATCAAAAGACAGTTGTGAAAAATCACCTTCCATTTCCGAAATTTTAGTGACAACTCCTTTTTGGAGATCTACCACCTGTACGGTTTGAAGGGTATACTTCTTTGGCTTTGATTTATCAATATTTTTTTTATCAACTGAGTTCCCATCTGTGGAATCTTTTTTATCCTTGCTGATTTTCTCTTCAGGCTTTTTTGTCACAAAAGCAATTTGCTTTCCATTTTTACTAAACTCATAGCGTATCACATTATCATAGGTTGTACTTTTCCCATTCAAAAGATTTCTTACTATCAACTGTAACGGCTTCACATTTTTGTCGTCATCTTTGTCATCCCCATCATCTTTATCCGAAGTATCATCGGATGATTTATCTTTTGTATTTTCCAGAAGATAAGCAACATAGGAACCTGCTTTTTCAGGAGTTTTAAATGTTTTTACATTAGGAATTTTCTCCGTTTGCCCACTCAAAAAATCAACTATTGCAAGACTGTCTTTTGTTAATTTATTTTTTTTAAGCTTTTTATCTTTTACCGCTTTTATATCTTTATACATGGGACGGATTTGAAAAACAGCAAACCTCGAATCATTCGTTAAATTTACTTTTGTTGCTCTTTCAAATTTCTTTGATGTTTTATTTTTAACTGAATATAAAAACAGGTTAGAATTTCCTTCCTGAACATCTACTGAATAGGCAATCCATTTTCCATCATTCGAGATTTTTCTAGAACCAATATTCTCCCAGTTATCGTAGACGGAGTGGTCTAAAGGTTTTTTCTGCGCATACATAAAACAGGTCATGATGAACAGAATGAAAACAGTACATTTCAACTTCATTTTTAAAAATTTTTAAGGATTAAAAATATGATATTTCTTTGACAAATTCACAAGACACCCTTGTTTCTCTGCATCGAAACAATGCCATTCTGTCAGTTTCTGCTTCGTGGTATTTTTTTTGAGAAAGATTTGAAAATTAAAAATCTAAAATATTATGACTAAAGGAAATATTAATGTATCTGTGGAAAACATTTTCCCTCTTATTAAAAAATTTCTTTACAGTGACCACGAAATATTCTTAAGAGAACTGATTTCTAATGCTACTGATGCTACTTTAAAATTAAAACATTTAACAAGTATTGGTGAAGCAAAGGTTGAATATGGAAATCCGAAACTTGAGGTTAAAATTGATAAAGAACAGAAAACTCTACGCATCATCGATCAGGGTATCGGGATGACAGGTGAAGAAGTTGAAAAATATATCAACCAGGTGGCATTTTCAGGAGCTGAAGAATTTTTGGAAAAATATAAAGATTCTGCAAAAGATTCGGGAATTATCGGACACTTTGGATTAGGATTTTATTCTGCTTTTATGGTAGCAGAAAAAGTGGAAATCCTTACCAAGTCTTACAAAGACGAGCCGGCTGTTCGTTGGATCTGTGATGGAAGCCCTGAATTCACCCTTGAAGAGACAACAGATAAGACAGACAGAGGTACAGAAATTATTCTTCACATTGCAGAAGATTCTGTAGAATTTCTGGAGGAAGGAAAAATCCGTGAGTTGTTATTAAAATATAACAAGTTTATGCCCGTTCCTATTAAATTTGGAACTAAAACACATACTCTTCCACTACCGGAAGATGCTCCGGAAGATGCTGTAGCTGAAACTGAAGAAATAGATAATATCATCAACAATCCTGCACCGGCATGGACAATCGCGCCCAATGAACTGAATAATGAAGATTATATGAAGTTTTACCACGAGCTGTATCCAATGCAGTTTGAGGAGCCTTTATTCCATATTCATCTGAATGTTGATTATCCTTTCAACCTTACCGGAGTATTATTCTTTCCTAAATTGAGCAACAATTTAAATATTGAGAAAGATAAAATCCAATTGTATCAAAATCAGGTATTTGTAACAGATGAAGTAAAAGGTATTGTTCCTGATTTCCTTATGCTTCTGAGAGGAGTTATTGATTCTCCGGACATTCCTTTGAACGTATCCCGTTCTTATCTTCAGGCAGATGGTGCTGTAAAGAAAATATCTTCTTACATCACGAAAAAAGTAGCCGATAAAATGGCTTCTTTAATCAACGAAAACCGTGAAGACTATGAGCAAAAATGGAACGATATTAAAGTAGTGATCGAATACGGGATTGTTACCGAAGACAAATTTGCAGAAAAAGCGGATAAGTTTACATTATATCCTACAACAGACGGGAAATATTTCCTTTGGGATGAACTGACTGAAAAGATCAAACCTTTCCAAACTGATAAGGATAACAAATTAGTAATTCTTTATGCAACCAATGCTGATGAACAGCACAGCTACATTCAGTCTGCCAAAGACAAAGGTTATGAAGTACTTTTATTAGATACTCCTATTACGCCACACGTTATTCAAAAACTGGAAACTTCAAAAGAGAATGTTTCATTTGTAAGAGTAGATGCTGATCATATCAATAATCTGATCAAAAAAGACGAGCCCGTTATTGCTAAATTAAATGAAACGGAGAAGGAATCTTTAAAGAAAAATGTAGAAGAAGCAATTCAGGATGCTAAATTCACAGTACAACTTGAAGATCTTGACAGCAACGATGCGCCATTCACGATTACTCAGCCAGAGTTTATGAGAAGAATGAAAGATATGCAGGCAACCGGCGGAGGCGGTATGTTTGGAATGGGAGGCTTCCCGGAAATGTATAATCTTGTGGTTAACTCAAACAGTGAGCTTTCTGGCCAGATTTTAAAAACTGAAAATGCTGAAGAGAAAGAAAACCTGATCAAATATGCGTTGGATCTTGCCAAGCTTTCACAAAACTTACTGAAAGGAAAAGACCTGACAGATTTTATTCAGAGAAGCTATAAGCAACTTGAAAAATAATATACCGAAGACTGTTTCATTTTGAAACAGTCTTTTTTTTTGTCAAAAGGTTAGAGAATGTTTAGGAGACCAAGATGTGATCTCCGGCCAAATAATTGTATACTGCTCAATAATCGCCACGAATACACGAATAAGGGTATTAGTGGCAAACCAATGTAGGTGTAACTCTTGCTGAAGATCTGAAATTTTCTTGTGGCTTACAATTTTTATAGTGTATACAAACTTCTGGTGTTTTCGCGTTTCCAACCTATAAAATTATATTTAAATCATTAATAAATAACTTGAATACCCTTCATATTATACAGCTATTTTGCATTTCCTGTTCGCCTTTATTGTTTTACTCTATATTTTTTCTGTTTTCTATTGTATAGATTCGGCTTTTTTGCCATTTTTGTATAAAATGTCGAACATGCAAAAAGAAAAATTACGCGTCATAAGAAAGCAAAAAGGTTATACTCAACAACAAATCGCTGACTTTATCGCAACGGATGTATCGAACTATAGCAGAAAGGAAAGTGGTGAAGTAAAAATTATAAGAGACGAGTGGGATAAAATTGCCCGTTTCTTAGAGGTTCCGGTAGAGGATATTTATGAAGAAGAAGAGGCTACAGTAGTTATTAATAATGATCATCCCGTATTTAATGACAGGTCGTCTTCTGCAGGAGTAATTACTACACAGAATCACTATGATAATATTCCAGGAACTGTGATTGAGAATCTTCAAGGATATATTGCTTTATTAAAAGAAGAAATCGAAAGACTTAAAGAGGAATTAAAAAGTTCCCCAAGAATAAAAAAATAAATTCCTATTTCAGGATGCTAAAGAAAATAATACTCCAGCGGCAAAGCCGCTGGAGTATTATTTTTAGTGTATGTTTACAACTGATCAATGGCCTTTAAAATTTCTTCTTTATTATTAATAAGCCCTTCCAAATGGTCTCCTTTGGATTCAATAAAAATTTTAGTTCTAGAAGTTGTATTATCAAAAACTAATTTTCCTTGTTCATAAGGAATGGTTCTATCATCCTTTGCATGAATTACAAGTACCGGTAGCTGATCTAAGCCTTTAACATCATTTTTGGCAGCGTAAGGTGAGATCATAGTCTGTACAATGAAATCTTTATACTGCGGAGCGAAGTGAGCAGCAATATCCGTAAAAGAAGCCATTGGGCAATCCAGAATAAGACCAGATATTTTAGAAGTGTTATCTTTAGCCAGATGAGCGGCGATCTGAGTTCCTAAAGAAGCTCCATAAAGATAAACCCTGGTGTTTTTAATATCTTCTCTTTTCATCAATTCATCAAAAAACTTTTGTCCGTCTTCCGCTACATTTTTATGGGTGGGTTTTCCTGTAGACAATCCATACCCTCTCAGGTCAACCATTACTACCTGATAGCCTGCATCTACTAAAGGCTTTGTCATAAACTGATACGTGGTAACATTACCTGCTGCCCCATGAAAATAAAAAATGGTTTTCTTAATCTTTTTTTGTTCAGGCTTTGCAATAAATGCCGTAATTATATTATCCTCCACCGGAAACTTGATAGAATCTGAGATTTTCATTTCAAAAGGTTTCATCGTTTTGCCAGGCTGATAGAATTTATCATCCGACTGAGCTTTTGAAAATACAGCAATAAAAAGGAGTACTACAGTAAAGATTGAGCTTGGTTTCATATGATTAGTTTTTTATGATGAACCAAAGATATTGTGACATACTATTACTAGAAAAAATATATGACCGGACAGTAGTTTTTATATTCTGAATGGTAAAACCTACCATACTAAATCTCTTCTATCGGATCCCAAAACAGTTTTTTGAAATTCTTTATCCTAAGATTTTCTACAATAATTCCCTCGGCCTCAAGCCTTGGTTGAAATTCCGGAACAGATAATACTCCCGAACTGGAAATAACACGATGAGCCGGAACATCCTCAGGACAACCTCCCATCGCTTTTCCAACATGACGCGAATGGTTCGGATATCCTACGGCCTTAGCTATTGCTCCATAAGAAGAAACTCTACCCTTTGGGATAAGCCTTGCCACTTCGTATACCTGTTGTTTGAAAATTTCATCCATAATTACTGTTTTATATTCTAATGCTTTAGGAAATAGCTCTTAAGTTTTGCATCATTTTTGAACTCTCATTCACTCAATGATGTTTCATTAAAAGATAAAGATATGAAAAAATCATTTTTCCGATTGCTGAATGTAATCAATAAAAAGGTTCTTCCGAAGTTGAGTGATAAAGATCCTAATCAATTGACAAAGATTGAAAAAGGTATTCTGGCATACAGATATTTTGTATTGGTTAATTCGCTGGATTGATTTTTTTCCCAGAGATTTCATAGATCAAAATCAGGTCAAAATTTATTCGCTCACAGGCTTATTGGATAATGCATGCTTTAAGGTGCTACGATTGTATCTGCAATAGTATACCATATGATTTTTATATCACCCGGATTTTATAGATTACACAGAAGAGTAAAAAAAGAAAAGCGCCCCAAAATAAATTGAAGCGCTACTATTTTAATCTCTGACGAGAATTGATTCTTAATTTTCTAAGATATACGAGAACATCAATGGTGCACAGATGGTAGCATCACTTTCAACGATAAACTTCGGTGTGGTGATATCTAATTTACCCCATGTAATTTTCTCATTTGGAACAGCTCCTGAATATGAACCGTAAGATGTTGTAGAGTCAGAAATCTGGCAGAAATAAGACCAGAAAGGAATATCATGCATTTCCATATCCTGATATAACATCGGTACTACACAGATTGGGAAATCTCCTGCGATACCTCCACCAATCTGGAAGAAACCTACTCCTTTTCCTGCTGAATTTTTAGTATACCAGTCAGCAAGGTAAGTCATATATTCAATTCCCGATTTCATGGTAGTCGCTTTAAGCTCTCCTTTAATACAATAAGAAGCGAAAATGTTACCCATTGTAGAATCTTCCCATCCCGGAACTACGATGGGCAAGTTTGCTTCTGCAGCAGCGATCATCCATGAGTTTTCTCTTGGAATTTCATAATATTGCTCCAACACTCCTGAAAGAATCATTTTGTACATAAATTCGTGTGGGAAGTATCTTTCTCCTTTAGCTTCTGCATCTTTCCAGATTTCTACAATGTGCTTCTGTAGTCTTCTGAATGCCTCTTCTTCCGGAATACAAGTATCAGTAACTCTGTTTAGTCCTCTTTCTAAAAGATCCCATTCATCCTGAGCAGTCAAATCTCTGTAATGAGGAACTCTTTCGTAGTGTGAGTGCGCCACAAGATTCATTAAGTCTTCTTCAAGATTGGCACCTGTACAAGAGATAAAATCTACTTTACCCTGACGGATCATTTCTGCAAGAATTTTACCTAATTCAGCAGTAGACATTGCTCCTGCCAAAGTGATCATCATCTTTCCACCATCTTTAAGGTGTGCTACATATCCTTTAGATGCATCTACCAACGCTGCAGCATTGAAATGCAGGTAATATTTTTCTATAAACTCAGAAATCGGTCTGCTCATTTTTTTAATTTTTGCAAAGATAAAACTTAAAAATGGAATCGGGTCAACCCATATCAAGAAAGTATAACAGAGGCGTTATTTTTTATCATTTGTTAAATGGGTTGAGAAATTCACCTTAGATGGAAAGGTTCTAAAAATATTTGTATTACTCAGCTATCACAGATTTTTTATGATGAACATTTTTTAATAATAAATCCAGGAAATCTTAGGGATATAAAAGCATAGCCCATTGTAGGACTATGCTTAGTTTATGATTCAATAAGAGTTTACAAACATTATTCTTCCCAGGCTTCTACTTTTAGTATTTCGATTTTTCTGTTTCCCCCTTTAAAAGGCCAGTCGATGATATCCCCTACTTTGTATCCTACTACAGCCAATGCAATGTCAGAAAGTATAGAGTATTTATTTTTTTTGAGTTTTTCTCTTGTCGAGGATACAAAAATATACTCATGTTCAAAATCTAAAGTATGATCCTTTAGAGTTACTTTTCTCTCCACTGTCACAATGTCAGCAGGTAAGTCTCTTCTTAAAACCTGTCTGGCATTTCTAAGTTCTGTTGCTAATCTTTTCTCTTCATGAATACTTACTTTTTTTCTTCTGAGCGTTTCTTTTATAGCATCATAAATTCCTGTAGTTACAATAATCTGATTGGACATTTTTCAATTTTTTAGGATTACAATGCGGTTATTCATCGATGATCCAATGTAGAAAACAGATACAACTGTATCTTATCCTATAGAAAAACCGCAAAAAACAATAAATAAAAATCCGGAATATTCCCCTGCCTTGGATCCTGACAGGGCCTAATTGATAAAGTCCTTAGAACTTTTTAGAAAAGAATCTGTGTGTAAATACAATAATGACAGCAATAATCCCATTCCTCTGTGCTCTGCCGATAAAAAGATTACTGCTGTCATTATTTTGGTATTTTAATTCTAACAAATATAAGACTTAAAAACGGAATGTGGCTACCCCATTCAATGAAACTCTGGTTAAACTTTCTTTTTGATTGTCTCCCAGCTGTACGGTTTAGGATTTTCCTCGAGAAAGGTAATTACAATTTAAATCTCCTGTTTTCCTTTTTATCGGAAAGTTTCTTCTTGCTGTCTAACCTTTTTTGTTTTTGGGCTTTGGATGGCTTTGTAGCAGTCCTTTTTTTGGGAACAATCAAAGCTTTATTCACGATCTCTGTTATTTTTTCAATGGCTTTGTTTTTATTCATCAACTGGGTTCTGCTTTCAGAAACCGTCAGAAACAGAAATCCTTCCGCATTAATTCTGTTTTTTAATTTATTATGAATCAATACTTTTTCATCCTCATTGAAAAATCCTGATGCTTCAACATTCCAAAGTACAGTAACAGCAGTTTCTACTTTATTCACATTTTGTCCTCCTGCCCCACTGCTTCGGGAAGTTTTAAAATTGAGTTCTCTTGAAAAGTCTTTCATGGCATGTGATTTTTACATTCAGTAATCAATTGTCGTGTAACAATAAATTTATTTTTCGCTAATCATTTTATGAATTTCCATTCTGTTTACCTTTCCGTTGGCTGTCCTTGGAATTTCATTGATAAATATAATTTCTTTTGGCTTATGAAAACTTTTTTCAAATGGGAGCTGTGCAATAGTTTCTATCACAGACTTTGATTCTTTTCCTTCGATGATCAATAGTAATTTCTGTCCCAACCTTTCGTCTTGTATTCCTACAAATACAGCTTCATTCGGAATTTCTTTTTTAACCAAAGCTTCGAGGGTTTCGGGGAAAATTTTTGCTCCTCCAGAGTTGATTACGTTATCTATTCTTCCTAAAAATCTAAACTGATTCCCATTTTTAATTTCAACTAAATCATTAGTTTGTAAAATATCAGTATTGACAGCGGGAGCAAATAGAGTCAGACAACCTCTGTTATCTAAAGAAACAGATACATTTTCAAAGGCTGTGAAATACTCTTCCGGCTGTGGTAACACTTGTCTTAAAGCGATATGAGAAAGCGTCTCGGACATTCCATAGGTTTCAAAAATACGGTTTGAAGGACTCAGATTAATTTGAAGTATCTTATTTTTCAGGCTTTCAGAAACAGCAGCTCCTCCGATGATCAGGTTTTTAATCAGATAAAGTTTATCCAATGAGTTTTCAACCTGAGGGGGGGTCATAGCACAAAAATCTACTTCCTGATCAATATCTTTGAGAGGATATAGTGAAGGGTCTGTGATGATCAGTCTTAATTTTCTCTCTATGGAACGTACTACCATCATTTTTCCTGAAATATATTCTACCGGAAGGCACAGCAATGCCGTGTTCCCTTCTTTTAAGCCTAAAAAATTGCAGGTCATAACTGCAGAATTGATCATTTTCTTTTTTTCAATATCAAAGATTTTAGGGATACCCGTAGATCCGGAAGTCTGAACTTTAACCGTTGTAGTGTCAGTAAACCATTCTTTTAAAAAAGATTCCACTTTTTTTTCAAATTCAGTATTGAAAGATAATTGATTAATATTGAGATTATTGAAGTCTGCCAGCATATTTTCCGTAAATAAATTCTACAGTAAATTTAAAAAAAAAATTAAAAAGTTCTTGTATATAAAGAAAAAAGCTATAAATTTGCACCACCAAAATAAAACAGACCTATAGTGTAACGGTAGCACTCCGGTTTTTGGTACCGTCAGTCGGGGTTCGAATCCCTGTGGGTCTACAAACCATCCTTTTAAGGGTGGTTTTTGTTTTTTCTGATAAAAGCATATTAATCAATTACAATATGTACCTATTTCCAGAGACTCAGGATATGATCTTCCATAGGGATAAACACCTTTTTATTTTTAATTAAAAAAACAGTTTTTTCAGAAAGGTATTGATATATTTAAAAAAAAGCTATAAATTTGCATCACCAAAATAAACAGACCTATAGTGTAACGGTAGCACTCCGGTTTTTGGTACCGTCAGTCGGGGTTCGAATCCCTGTGGGTCTACAAACCATCCTTTTTAAGGGTGGTTTTTGTTTTTTATACGTTTATTTAGATATAAATAAAATAGCCATTGCAACAATTTGCAATGGCTATTGAGTCAATAATTATAATTACTGTTATTTAAAAAAATCTGCAGCATCGTTAAAAAGGGCAACCAAAGAAATCACAATTAACAAAACAGCAACAACCCATCCTCTATAATAAAGCATTTTATCATACATAGAATCATCATTTCTTTTCACATTAAAGACATTTTCTTTAGGGCTTAATTTAAAATAGATAATAACTAACCCAATCAATAATGGTATAAATGCCATTTTATTTTAATTAACTGTTTTTACTTTTTGTTTACTTTGTGCCTTTATTTCTGCTTTAATAACCGGAGCAGCACCATCTGTTACTAACCTTCCGTTAAGCTCACCTGCAAAAGCTCTGCTAGCTGCTGAAGCAAGCTCATTTTGTCCCGGACTTTTCATTTTCAATACACCGCCTGTAGCTTCTGCGACGATAAAAGAAGCAGCGACTTCAGTACCTTGTGCAACAGCTTTAGCATATCTTCCCTCCATTGCATATGTTGCAGTATATCCAATATCTCCTGCCAGTCTTATATAATTTCCAATTGCCAGCAAAGGAACTCCAATTTCTGCTCCAATGACAGAAGCGGTAAGTCCAAGTCCTATCGTTGTAATCATGTTTCCAGTTTTACTAATTGCCGAGAACCATTCTCTTGCTACCATAAACTTCGTTTTCAGGATAATTCCGGAGATATATTTGGTATCTACAATTTTGCCGTCAACTCTATGCTGGTAAAGGTACTCACCAATTTTGAAATATTCCCCTGATTCATCAGCAAAATAATTTTCATTAAATCCAGCAGGTGGTTCATGCATGGCAAGGTGATTAAATACGGTCACCACTAAGCCTTGTGCTGCACCTGCCCAAAAGTTACCACCGGTAAGTGCAGAACCTATACCTCCTGAAACAGCCCCTGTTAACATAGCAAAGCCATCACTTCTAATAACACTAAACTCGCCTGCTCCATTTTTTGCCCATCCTAAAAGATCTAAACTTAAACTTGCAAATGCACCGCTTAGCATACCACTTAAGAACTTTCCTCCCTGCACATATGAAAGTGCACCCTGTGTCAAGGCATGCGCTCCAGCTCTTGCTATCATTGTTCCTCCTTTTCCCAGTGCTTTTGCTATTTCACCTCCCACTTTAAAAACATCTCCAATACCATTACTGATCCCCATAGACATTAGGGACATCGCAACAGACTGTACCAAACTTCCGATATTAACCGGTCTATTTAAATAATAATCGGTAGCAAAAGATGTAAAGATAGCTACACCTATGGCAATAAGGACATCATCCCATCCCATAATTTCACCTGTAGGATCGTTGAACATCAAAGGGTTATTCAATACATATCCATACTTATTATAATTCTGTGTATTATATGGATCCTGAATATAATCGTCAGCATTTAAGAATCTTCTTAATAACGGATCATATAATCTTCCATTCATGTGAATGATTCCCACTTCTGCAAAATGTTCATGGCTTGTATATCCTCTGTCTATTAATAACGAAGTATTATCAATAGCATTTTTATCTGTGATAACAGGGCCATTTCCAATTTGAAGGTGAGTCAAATTACCCCAAGCATCATAGTGTCTCTGTTCTAATTTATTTCCTGCTTCATCACTGATTGCCAAGATACTTCCGAGATAATCTTTATGTAAGAATTTATAAGAACCTGAGGTTTCTTCATAATTCTTCAGATAAATAATACTGCTTTCATAAGGTGATCCACCAATATAAAGAACATGCTTTTCTTTACCAGTAGTATTATCTTTTACCACTTCAAAACTTGCGTCTTCACTATAGAATTTAGTGAATTTACCTTCTCTATCAGCAGTAAAGTTACCTCCATACGTGACTCTCTGTCTCATACTTGTCAATCCATACTGGAAGCCTACATCACCTTTCACTCCATCAATGAACACAGGATCATTGTTTTCATTATAAACAATACTTTGAATTAAATCATTGTTATAATTTTGAGTTCCTGCAGCATTGAGGGTCATTCCCGTTGGTTGATAAATCTTAGCAGCGTTATCAAATTTAATCTTTCCTACCTGATCATTTTCTAAGATTCTTCCTTTAACGTCGTAAACATTTCGATTGGTTTGAGGTTTTATATTGGTTACAGGATTTGTCCAGTTGATTAATCGATTATTATCATCATAATCAAATGATTCTGTAATATTAAAATCTCCTGCTGTTGTTCTTGCTTCTAATTCATTTTTAATCGCATTGAAATTATAGGCAAGCTGTAAGATTCCCGGCTTAACAGCAGAGTAATGTGCTACCTGACTTAAAGTTCCGTCATTTTCATAGGTATTTCTAATCTCGGCGGCTCCTAATTGGGCTTTAAGCACTTGTCCTCTTCCATTGGTTTCTTTAAGCTCCCAAAGAACTTTACCCGATTTTTTATCTTTAATTTGATACAATTCTCCATTCCAGGCACTGTATACATTTTCTACTTGTACTTTAGTAAGAGTACCGGAAGAATACAACTGTTTTTCGTAAGAAATTACTTTTCCTTTATCATCATATGTTATCCCTTTCTGGATAAAGTATCTTTCATTACTGCTTTCGGATGCGGAAATAAGTCTTCCCTGAGGGTCATAAGCAGCATTTGAACTGTAAGCCTTTCCGTTTGATGTTCCGGATTTTGAAATAACTCTACCTTTATCATCATAAGTGAAAGAAATCAACTTATTGGTTGCTTTGCCTCCATCTGTTGTAGAAACTTCTTTTTGAGAAATAAGCTGTCCAATATTGTTATAGGTGTATTCTTTCGTTCCTTTAGGGCTAACAATCTTCGTAGGCTGTCCAAATCCATCATATTCATATTTATAGATTCCGTTTGAAGGATCATTGAATTCTGATTTTCTTCCCCAAGCATCATACTTGATGGTTACTATGTTTTCAGCATATTTAGCCTGAGTCTGTTCTCCTGCTGCATTATAAGAAAATTGAACCGTTCCTCCCTTATCAGTAGAAGCTACTATATTTCCTAGAGCATCACTAGTTTTTGAGGTTACTCTTTGATATCCCGTAAGCTCTCTTTCTGTAGTAGTAGTCCCTGTAATAGAAGTTTCTTGTTTTTTTCCTGTAAATGCCGTAATGGTAACTTTCGCTGGAAATACTGAATCATCATAAGCTATAGTATTTAATTGCCATGCACTTCCTCCCTCATTATAAGCTTCACTTTCACTAACCTTTCTTCCAAGAAGATCATATTTAATATCCTTGGAAACAAACTGCCCTTGCCCTAATGCTTTGGTAGATGTTTTATATACCTGACCTAAAAGATTGGTATACTTTTTAGAAACATTCCCGTCCGGATCGTATTGTGTTACGATAACATTAGATGCATTATCTTTTTCATATTGGTAGGTTGTAGTTCCTCCAAGATTGGTTTTAGACTTTAGCAATTTACCCCAGGCATCATACGTATTTACTGCTGTATTACCTAATGGATCTGTCTGAGATAAGATCTGTCCCCAATTATTATAGGCACTAGCATCACTTAATCCTAAATCATCTGTTTTTTTAACAACAAATCTTCCTTTATCATCATATGCTGTCAATGTTGTTTTTGTTTGGGCATCAACACTATTACTGATTGTTTTTTGGGTAATATTTCCAAAACCATCGTAGCTGTATACTTCCTGTAGATATCCTACATTATCTCTGTCCCATGTTTTTGTCGATTTCAGAAGGTTATTCTCATACGTATATTCTTCTTTTCCAACTTTAGTATCTCCATAAGCCTTGGTCGTTTCTGTCTTCATTTTTGGTTTCCCTATACCATATCCTGGTCCTGAAGTAAGGTTGGAAGGATAATATTCTAATTCTGATGTGGAAACCGCCAATCCATTATTAACGGTTGTTGTGGATTTTGTAGGTAAATAATCAGAATTATAATTTTCTACCTTATGAACTATTTTAATATCCTTTAAGAAATCTTTGGAAGTTGTAACAGATGGATTAATGGAGGTAACGATTTTAGGTTTGTCAGCATCTGCAACCGTGGTTACCACTGTTCCATTTAAAATTTTGGTTACGTTATATTCATACTGTTTAAAGGATAATAACTGAGTATTCGCTAATGAAATATCAGAAGGGAATACTTTTGATTCATCTGGTGTTCTTATTGACCAATCTTTATAGGGAGCTCCTTCATTGAGTAGATCAATTTCAGATCCATTCCAGATTTGGGTACTTTCAAACCCGGTAGCAAAGAATGTAGATCTTGCAGATTGCTTAAAACCTATCATTCCTTTACCATTCAAATGCCCTACTAAATCACGATATCTGAAATCTTGTTTTCTTTCTCCCTGAATAAGTCTTGAAACTACATTGTAATTTGTATTATCAGAAATATTTATAAAAGGGTAAGTAACCGGTGATACGGCATAAGAGGATTTATATACCGCAGGGTTTGATAGATTTGAATATTCAATATTTGTTTTTAAGCCACCTTGCGTAATGGAATTGATTCTGGAAATTTTATCAATTTTAGATCCAAGGTTCCATGTAATCAATTTTGTTTTGTGGATAATGGCGAATTCAGTGTTCAATTGTGCTATACGAGAAGATCCTACTATAGGAATATAATGCTCGCCATACATTGAATAATTAATATTTTCTCCATCCCAATCTAATTCAACAGGAGAAATATTGTAAGCATTGGTAAATATTGGCTTACCATCAGCATCTACTCCGTCATTTCTTAAATAATTGAAACCATAGCTTGAGTCCGGATTATTCCAATCAAAGACTCCATCTCTGAACCACACCTGAGATTCAAAAATCATGAAATCACTTTTTCCGTCTTTATTAATGTCAGATATAGAATAAGTTCTTACCGTACTTCTGTTTTTTCTTGGTGCACCTTGATGTCTAGGTTTATATAAGAATAGGTTAGAATAGTAATATTCTTTAAATCCTTTTCCCGTAGAAACATACATTCTCCAATCAGAAGAATCTACCCCAACTGGAACCAGGATATCTGTCTTACCATCTCCGTTAAAATCTCCAAATTTTCTTCCTTCATACGGAATCTGGCCAGCAAACTGAATCTTTAATTCAAAATCTTTTGTTGCTTCGTTAAAAGAATAAATACCTGTTGTACCTGCAAAATTGGCCAGATCAGATTTTCCGTCTCCATCAAAATCTCCTATCACATATTGAAAATGATCAGTAGTAATGGCTTTCGTAAAGTTATTTTTGGTATCCACATAAAAATAGGCTTCTCCTGTAGTTGTATTTTTACGTGTCTGATAACTTCCATAATAGTCCTCACAATTGCACCATGACACCCCTTCTACTCTAAGAAGTAATTCAGAAATTCCATCTCCGTTAAAATCACCTTCTTTTCCGGAAATACCTACAGTGTGCCCTGAATTACAAAAATTTTGATTATATTCAGGATAACAAGCTGCTTCTGCAAATACATTTGCTGGGATACCACTTAATTCGAAAGAGTTGTATTTCTCAAGAACATTATTGGCATTAAGTGCATAATAATTGATGGTAACTTTATTCGTTAAATAGTCCCATGCTGCGGTAGCAAATGACTGTCTATCTAAGAAGACATTATTTTTCGGTGTATTAACGATTGTCAAAAAATCGCCCTCGTAAGAAATATTAACAAAGTTGCTATTTCCATCAAGTCTTCCCAACATGATTGTATTTCCTTTTAAGAAATCTAATTTTCCATCACCATTAAAATCAGCTGTAACGATATTATCCCCATAAATATCATCATATCTGGAATTTTGGTTAAAGATATTCGTTGCTGACGGATCTGGTTCATTCGTAAAGGCAACCGGATTTGCGGCTTCATCCGCTGAATTATATTCTGTAATTTTATCAATGAATTGATAATTGGTTCCATTCTTTACATAATTAATAGCATATCTTTTAAACTGACTTCCATTGGAGCTAACTTTTATTTCTTTTAATAAGTTGCTTTGTGTAAATCCGATACCAGCTACGTAAGATTGCTCTGCGAGGTCTCTTGAAGCATAAGTAAACAGAATTTCGTTAAAGTCAGCTTTATTTAGTGTCTCGTTTCCACCCCATGTTATGGTTGTTAGTACAGCGACATTGTTTTGCTTTCTGTAATTATAATGAATAACATTTCCCTGTGCATCCTTCCATTTTACAATATTATATTCCAGAGGTGTTGTTACATCCGGATTATCTCTAAATCCCGCTTTATATGCTCCATACCAAGCTTGTGAGCCATCCTCAAACGTAACTTCAAAGTGAGCCGGGCCTATATCCTGAAAACTTCCTACTGATTTTATTTTTATGTTAGAATATTTCTCCGTAGCATATTCCGCTCCGTCTTTACCATATTCTCCGGATTTCAAAATTAATCGTTGTCCGTTAAAACTGTAGACATCTGAATAATCTAATTGAATTCCTTTGGTAACTCCATCTCTTTCAATGTTTTTGGACATTCTTGAAATAGCCGAAATCCCTGAAATATTCCAACCATACCCTGCAATTCCACTTCCAGAGTTACTAGTATAAACCAAATTAATCTGTGGCGCTACGCTTTTTACTCCAGGAGGAAGAGCTATTGGCAAGGTATATTGGAGTTGTCCTCCTGCACTTACCTCTATGTTTCCTTTTGTATCATGAAAACTTTGGCCTGAAGGTGACGATGTTCCTGTTGGACTATTAGACCCTGCATTCGAATTGGCAGGGCCTCCACCCGGATTCTCCGTAGCTGGACCAATTTTTGCGACAAATGGATTAGAAACATCTGCTGTAGCACGAAATCCCTGCGCCATCACCACGGTCTGTGGATCCTGCACCGTCCGGGACGCCGTTTCTGCCTGGTAAAGTATGGTCTGCGAAAAGCCCAATACTGAACACAATGACAGCATCAATGATGAAAAAAATTTCATTTTGTTATTAGTTTGTTGTATTAATAGTTTTTTTAATCAATTGAAATACTGATCTATGCAAAGAATAATTATTCAATGCCTTAATCTTTATATTTCCGCTGAGTTTTATCTTTTGGTAACATTTCTGCCAAAGACTCTTCCATCTTTCAATGTAAATCTCAGAATATATACTCCCCAATCATATCCGGTCATGTTGATTTTTATCTTACGACCTAAATCAGGAGAGTTCTGTTGCTGGAATTTCCAGTGAACGGTACTATGCTGGTACAGTGAAACTGACTCCATTAAGCTATCTACTTCTTCTGTCCAATCAATTGTTAAATAGTCATTCACCGGAACAGGATAGAGTCTTATATTTTTCAGGAATGTTTTTTCATCCATTACAGCAGCTTGTTGAGCTGGTACTGCTGCTTTTTTAACTTGTTCCTCCTGTTTAATTTCTTTTGGTATAAGCTCCGGATCCTTTTTACCTGAAGCATTCGTCCCTCTGTATCGTTGATTTCCGGCTTCATCATATTTGAAGTAAACTTCAGTTTGTGAAAAAGCAAGGAAGCCAATCAGCAAAGAGAATAGGGAAAGTAATTTCCTTTTCATCCTTTTTATTTTTTAGCGGATAACAGCTGTTGAATTTTTTCTTCCAGCTTTTCGATTTTCTCAGACTGGGATTTTAACTGCTTATTCTGATCTATAGAATAAAGTGTCAATTCTTCTATTTTTTCAAGTAGTTTCGCATCCATTTCAGCCACATTAATCCCTTTTTCGATTACTTCGGAAGCTGATGGAATATTGGGAAGATGCCCCTTATCTGTAATATGTTTTTCCACTTCTTCCAAAGATTTTAATTGATAATCTTTCTTGAAAACATAGTCTGCCCATACGTTTGCTTTTACCTCAATTTCCTTAGCATGGATTTTTCCATCAAACTTGGCTATCCCATTGTTAAGAAATTTAATCCATATTCCACGGGTAGCATCCTGAAATCCTACAAAAGAGTTACCATCATTATTGTCATTAGGCTGAGCTATAATAATGTTGTGAGAACTTCCAAGGTTTCGTAAAACGGTATCACCAGGCATACCTCCATAGCATCCGTTACAAGATGACTTGGCAATCTGAAACGTTCCAAATGAGTTGGTAACTTCCATCATAACACTATTTTGATCATATACCCTTAACAAAGCTGCAGAAGTAGTATCAGGATCATTGGAACCGATTCTTACTTTTCCGTCACCAGATTGTAGCAATAGTTTACCCCAGCTTCCCCATTGTGGATCACTTGACAAGGCATTTCTGTAGAAAATACCACCATCGTTAAAATTAAGCTGATGGCGTTTATTTCCTGAATTATCGCTCCATGGAGCAATCGTCAACATACCGGAATGATTCCCTGTTCCCGGAACCCCTACTGCGGTTCTTGATTTAAACTCCGCCTTAACCTCATTATTGTAAGTTGCAGGTAAATCATTCGTATTTCTCGTGTCGTGAATTGTTAAGCCCGGTGCATTTTGGGCAAAGATTGAACCTGATAATGCCAGTCCGGCAATAAAGAATGCTTTTTTCATGGTTTTAAAAATTAGTTTTTTGTTATTTTTTTATATTAATCTATAAGGTATATAGACCTTAATCTATCGAAAAAGATTGTATTTGTTGCTGCCTAATAGGTGCAGTCTGCTATAATTTTAATGGAATTGGTAATAATTTTGTTTTCATAATTTTCAATTAGTTTTTATGAGTACAATTTAACTATTTTTAGTACATCAAAGTTATATTAATATGATTTATTGCAAATTTTAACACTTTTTGGTGTCTTAATTGTATTAAGAAACTCCTTGACTTTATTGTATTCAAACGTGCTGCAGAGTTTTAATAACTTATAACATAAAAAAATCCGTCTCAAAATGAGACGGATTAACATATTTCTTAATTGATCGCAAAGGAGATGTTTGCAATCACTAAATTATTTTAATTACTATTCGCTTCTAAATTGTTTCTTTTCTGAAGGAACAACCTTAATTACAATGTGTTGATTGTTTTTTTAATTTTCCTTTCTTACATTCATCTGAACCGAATGCATGGTTGGGACCATCATTTTTTTTATACTATTTAAATGATTAATAGGAGGCACAACCATTATAGACCACAGGAAAAATATTGTTGTTTTCTGATATTTCTACTTTTGAGTCGATAGTAGCTTCTGAACCTGCTCTTCCAGTTTATTAATTTTTTCAGATTGAGATTTCAGGGTTTCATTCTCTTTCTGAAGCCGATTTATCTTCTTGTTCTGCTCAATAGAATAAAGAGTCAACTCTTCTATTTTCTGTAAAAGTTTAATCTGGAACTCTCCTATATTTACGCCTTCTTTTTCCATTATCCTGGCTGAAGCAATTTCAGGAAGATGTTTTTTCTCTTTAATATGTTTCTCAACATCTTCCAGCTTAGGAAGATCATATTTTTCGTCAAATACAAAATCAGCGGTAGGTGTCAGGGTTACTTTAATTTCTTTCGTTTCAAGTTTTCCGTTTAATAAAGCATTTCCATTAGGCATGATAGCCATTTGTATTTTTTTGTTTGTCACGAAATTAATAGCTCCGTGAGTAGTGGACAAGCTCTCATTTTCAATGTTGAAATCACCATAATCTCCATATCTGAATCCGCCTGACGTATATCCTGAATTTACTTCCAAATTTGCAGTTGAATGATAGCCTATACTGATCATATTACTTCCTCCCGAGGCTCCATACGACGAAAATTTAGCCAAGACCAAATTTTGATTGCCTGTGTTTTCTTTAGCCACTTCAAATCTTGCCTGCGGGTCAATTGTTCCAACACCTACATTTCCATTATTGAGTAACTGAAGAATTGAACCGGTAGTCTGGAGTCTTATACCTCCATACCATTTAATATCTAGTCCGTCTGAGCCAGGCACAGGATAATGAGTAAGGTAATAATTGGCTGGATCTGCATTTCCATATAATTTATTGAAAGCTATATCCTGAGAAAATAATAAGCCAAATGACATTAATCCGATCATTGATAATAATTTTGTTTTCATAGTTTTATAAGTTTTTCAGGATGCAAATTTAACATCTTTTAATGTAGAAAAGATATTTTAATGTGATGCTTTAGATCATTTTTTTCTAAAATTAAAATTTAAAGAAAAGCATCCAGGGACTTGTAATTGACAATTTAGTTAGGAATAAAAAAAGAAGCTATCCTCCTGTACGGTGGATAGCTTCTAAGTATTAAGGTATAAGAAATATAATTTTAAGTACCTACTTTAGTCTATTATGCTCAATTTAAAAACATAGGAATAATAAACAAATATATGACAGCAAAAATGATAATACCAATTGTTGCACTATATATTCTATACTTCATCTGTTTATCAAAAATGTGATCCCATAAAAAACTTATCATTAAAAAATTAACAAGCATTTTAAAAGCAATTCTAAAAGTTAATAACGAGTATCTATTTTTGGAATAGCCACTCAGGTTTTCAATAATAAAATCATTTACAAGATCTGAAACATAGGCATTATATAACAAAATAGCGATAAAAGCTGCGATAAGATATGCGATGATCAAAAAAATATTTTTTGCTTTTAATTGGTCTATTTTTTTTAGGTTAAAAAAAAGCAAAGCACCCCCCACTATTGGATTAATAACAGTTGAAGCCAATATAATATCATTTTTTGAAAAAAGGATAGGGAATTTTTCGTTTTCAGAACTATCTTCCAGTATATTTTGATCTACCTTAAAATCAACATTTTCCTGATGCTCTTTGTGAGCTATTAGTTCTTCTATCCTTTTTGTCTCTTCATCTGAAAACTGAACATTTCTTTCGTTTTTTAAGATCTCATAAGCGTATTTTACCGCTAAAGAGACATACTTACTATCACTGTTTACATATTGTAATAAACCGGATGTAGGTAACTTTCTTAATACTTCTTTTTTTACTTCCATTTTAAAATCCTCGATGCATATTATAAATAGCTTGCCTTTGTACGTAACCGCCAAAACGGGTCATAAAGTTATCAAAATATTTAATAGCTCTAAAATACGTCTGGTCCATATAAAACCCTATTCCTATTCCGACAGCTGCTCCAACCCAGCCACCTACTGTAGCACCATATTCAGCGCCGACAGCTGTTGCCGCCAAGCTACCAAAATGTGCTGTGATCAGGCCTTTAGAAGTTGTTTTCACAAATCTGAATTTAAATTCATTTTTAGTGATCCCATTAAACTGGGTAAGTTTATGATCATAATAAATAGTACCTCCCATTTCTAAATAATCAGCATACCCTAATTTCAGATTTTTACCTAGAGGTGTTTTTTCAATCCAGTTATCTAAAATTTTACCCAGTCCTGTTTCTTCAAGCATATCTTTCGTTAATGAAGTTCCGGATTGAATCTGCTCCAATTGTTTTCTTTGAGCTGGAGTTAATTTGCTGATAATTTTATCATCATCGCCATCATCTCCAAATCCAAATGGATTTCCATCGTGCATTGTATGATTTAATCCTGCCACAATTCCTCCAATAAGAGCTCCCTGCCAGAAGTTACCTCCTGCAAGCTCTGATCCGATTCCTCCGGATATTGCTCCAAACAATATTTGACCCGCAGCTTTTTGTGCAAAATCTTTCGCAATAGCTCCAAATGCTGCTGCTCCTAAACTACCTAAGAAACCTGATGCGGCAGAAGTAAGGAAATTTTCTCCTTGTACAGAACTTAATATTCCTTGTGCAATAGCGTGGGTTCCTGCCTGTATCAAAACGAAACCTATTTGCCCAACAGTTTCTTTGATCATTTGTGCCGCAGCTGTGATACATCCACCGGCTCCCGAGAATAAACTTCCTATCCCAAAAGTAACGGCTCCCGAAACAGCTCCTGTAAAGGTGGCCTTAAAGGCTCCCAATAAGTTCCATTGATCAAAGTTACCTGTTACTGCAAGGCTCAATGTATAAGCTGCTAAACCAACAGCCGCCCCAATAATAATTGCCTTTACGATAGCAGCCATAGAAATCGCAAATAATGTTACGAGTTCTTCTCCGCTTGGATCGTTGAACATTAAAGGATTGTTGAGCACATATCCATACTTGTTGTAATTCTGTGTGTTGGTAGGATCCTGAATATTTTCATCTGCGTTTAAGAATCTTCTTAACAACGGATCATACAGTCTTCCATTCATGTGAATAATTCCTACTTCCGCAAAATGTTCGTGGCTGGTATAGCCTCTTTCCAATAATAATGGAGTATTATTAATGGTATTTTTATCTGTAATAATTGCTCCGGATCCTATCTGTAAGTGAGTAAAATTACCCCAGGCATCGAAGTGTCTTTGTTCAAGTTTATTTCCAGCCTCATCACTAATGGCCAAAATACTTCCCAGATAATCCTTATGTAAGAACTTGTAAGAACCAGCAGATTCTTCATAATTCTTCAAATAAACAATACTACTTTCATATGGACTACCACCAATATAAAGAACATGCTTCTCTTTACCGGATGCATTATCTTTTACAATTTCAAAACTTCCGTCTTCACTGTAAAACTTGGTGAATTTTCCATCTTTGTCTGCTGAGAAGTTACCTCCATATGTAACTCTTTGTCTCATTTTTGTAAGCCCATATTGGAAAGCTACATCTCCTTTCTGACCATCAATAAAGACTGGATCATTGTTCTCATTATAAATAACGGTTTGGATCAGATCATTATTATAATTCTGAGTTCCGGCTGCATTTAAGGTCATTCCTGTTGGCTGATAGATCTTAGCTGAGTTACCATATTTGATGGTACCCACCTGATCATTCTCCATAATTCTTCCTTTTGCATCATAAACATTTCTGTTTAAAGGCTTAACTCCTGTCACAGGATCCGTCCAGCTTACCAATCTGTTGTTCTCATCATAATCGAAAGATTCTATAATATTAAAATCACCAGTGGTTCTTCTGCTTTTCAGCTCATTCTTTACTCCATCAAAAGTATATCCTAAATCTAAAATTCCGGATTTAACCTGTGAAGAATGATTCACTTTTGTTAAAAATCCATTAATATCATAAGAATTTCCGATAACAGCTGCTCCTAGTTTGGCACTAAGAATTTGTCCTCTTTCATTGGTATCCTTTAATTCCCATAAGATTTTTCCTGAATTTTTATCTTTTATCTGATATAATTCTCCGTTCCAATCGTTATAAACATTTTCAACGTTTACCTTAGTAAGAACTCCTGATGAATACAAACTTTTTTCATAAGAAATAATTCTTTCTTTGTCATCATAGGTAATTCCTTTTTGGATAAAATATTTATCATTACTACTTTCTGATGTTGATAAAAGTCTTCCTTGCGGATCATAAGTTGCAGTAGAGCCGTATGCTTTACCTTTAGAAGTTCCATTTTTAGCAACAACTCTTCCTTTACCATCATAAGTATAAGTAATAGCTTTATCAGTTGCCTGACCTCCATCTACAGTAGAAATCTCTTTTTGACTGATAAGCTGTCCCAGGTTATTGTAAATAAACTCTTTCGTTCCTTTAGGGCTGATTGTCTTCTTAGGTTGTCCAAACCCATTATATTCATATTTATATAATCCATTGGATGGATCATTGAATTCTGATTTACGCCCCCAATCATCATACGTTGTAGTTACAATATTCTCTGCATACTGTGCTTTTATTTGTTCTCCCACAGCATTGTATGAGAAAGTAACACTTCCACCTTTATCTGTTGTAGAAATTATTTTTCCTAAAGCATCAGTAGTCTTCGTGGTAGTTCTTCCGTATCCGTTAACTTCTTTTACTGAAGTTATATTTCCAGAGATAGAAGACTCCATTTTTTTCCCGGTAAATGAAGTGATAAGCCCCTGGCTATTTACTTTTGCTAATCCTGTGGTTGTTATTTTGGTAGGATATCCGGAATCATCATAAGTATTAACATTCCATTGAAGATCAGCTGGTAATTCTTCGGAGGCCTGATCAAAATAAGGTTCAGACTCGCGGATTTTTCTACCTAATTTATCATATACTGAGTAGACAGCAATATATTTATTTACTCCAAAACCTTTGGTTACTTTTTTATATTCCTGCCCAAGTCTATTGGTATATTTCTTTGAGATATTTCCATCAGAATCATATTGAAAAATAGCAATATTAGAATTGGCATCTCTTATATACTGATAATTGGTTGTACCTCCTAAATTTGTTTTGGATTTTAAAAGTTTACCCCAACTATCATATGTATTTTCAAGTGTATTTCCTAAAGGATCCGTTTGTAATGTTATTTGTCCCCAATCATTATAGCCAATAGTCGTTTCAAGACCCAGATTATCAGTTTTCTTTACAACAAATCTTCCTTTCGGATCATATGCTGACGCTGTGGTCTGAGTGATCGCATCAATGTTGTTATTAACAATTTTTTTTGTAACATTTCCAAAACCATCATACTCATATGTATCCTGTACATATTCTGTATTGTTTCTATTCCATGTTTTGGAAGATTTTAATAGATTCCCTTCGTAAGCATATTCAACTTTTGCAGATTTGGTATCACCATAAGCCTGAATCTTATCTGTCTTGGATTTCGAGCGCCCAATAAAATAATCAGAACCTAAACCTGACGGGTTATGATAATATTCAAAAGTTGAAGTGGTTATTCCATAATTATTATTGATAGCAGATACAGCCTGTACCGGCAGATAATAATCTCCATACGTAATAGTACTTGCCGTAGTTGTATTTGTTAAAAACTCTTTTGTAACTGTAGATTTTGGAAGCATTGCAGTGACAATTTTTGCCTTGTCTGCGCCACTATTACCAGCAATTACCTGCCCGTTTAATAATTCATCTTTCTGGTAGCTTATTGATTTAAAATTTAAAAGCTCATTATTACTTTCAGAAATATTCGTTGGGAAGATTTTATTCTCATCATTCGTTTTTATAGACCATTCTTTTAGAGTTACTCCCTCGTTTAAAGGATCTATTTCTGCTCCTGACCATATTTTAGTGTTTTCAAAACCATCAGCATACCAGGTAGAACGCGCTGCCTGTCTGTATCCGATTACCCCTTTTCCATGTAAATTAACAATTAAGTCTCTGTATTTGAAATCTTGCTTTCTTCCTTCTTCCTTAAGTTGGGTAATAATAAAATTCTGCGGCATATGCTCTACCTGAACATACGGATACGTCTGAATTGTGGTCGGTTTATAAAACTTGGCTGTTACAGGATCATTTACATCCAGTTCATTGTATTGGATTTCAGTTTTTATCCCTCCCTGGTTGATGGCATAAATTCTTTCTCTGCTTTTTATGTCATAATAACCATAACGATATAAGTGATTTTCAACCTTTACAAAAAAGTGATTTTCTTCCTTATTGATACGAAGGGATACATTCATAGGAATCCAATGAGCACCAATTTCAGAGTACATTCCCCATAAATCTTCTTCATATCTGGTTTCGAATTTAATATTTCCATTAGCATCAACTCCCGTTGATTCCATAATCTTGAAACCTCTTCTTGAGTCTATATCTTTACAACATTTGTGTGCTTTAAAAATCTGGGATTCAAAACACACCAAATCACTCTTGCCATCACCATTCAAATCCTTGGCAAAATGCCAGATAGCGGCCTGTCTCTGATAGGTATTATCAACAATCTTAGGGTCTTTAGTATAAGAAGAGAAGTTATTAAGATCCTGTACTCTGAAGGTTGGTGCACTGCTTCCTGCAGGAAGTGTTTTTCCAGGATTCATATATAATTTCCAGTTGGAGGTATCCGTACCTTGCGGAACCATGAAATCCATCTTACTATCTCCGTTGTAATCTCCAAAAACCATCCCGGCCTTTTCCCCATCAAAACCAATATAATTGGTTTGCATTACATACTTACCTTGATCATTTACTGCAAAGAAATTACTATTTACCCAATTTCTTGTCACCTCAACAAGGTTCTCTTTTCCATCTCCGTCAAAATCCATTGCAATCCCTTCTTTCAAAAGATCTCTAGGACCGGAACCTACCCAATATGCATCATTTACAGAAGTATTCGGATTAAGAATATAATAATCATATTCAGTGTATGTTTGAGGCTGAGTAGTACCTGGATCAGGAAACCCTATTTCACCAGTTCCCGGGTCTATAACAGGTCCCGTATAAGGATATGTTGTGGTCACATTCTCTACGGAAAACATAACTTCCGAAAGACCATCTCCATTCACATCTACGTCCCTGAACTCCCTGACATATGATCGTATTGTATAATACCAATCCATAGGATTTTCCCTAGGCTGGGTATATGTTTTATCATACAACGATTTGGGAACAACCTTAGATTGGTTCAAAACATATTGCCCATTATCAAGAATATATTTATCAAACTTAATTTGATTCGCTTCTGTCTTGTGGGTATACAGAGACTTTACCGGTCTCATCTTATCGTTTGCCAATGTGGCATTAATGGCTAAAGCGCCTGTAAGGTTAATATCTGAAACTTTTACAGAATTCGCTCCAAAGAAATTATTATAGGTAATATATGTACCGGCAACAGTACCTTCTACGTAATCTCCTTCTCTTTCACAACGACCATAATCATCATAATCCAGGCATTCATAATAGCCGTCTCTAGCCGTCTGATAATACAATAAATCCAGATTTCCATCTCCGTCAAAATCAGAAATATTCTTATTATCTAAATTTAAATTATTAGAAATTTCATTCCCTCTGATCGTTGTATTATCAATTTTCCTGTCAAACTTGATTGGGTTTGCAGATTCTCCACTGGCATTCGTTTCGGTGATCGTGTCAACAAACTGATAGCTTGTATTATTAGTAGTATATGCTATTTTGTAGCTTTTAAAAACTGCTGAATTAGCTTTTACAACAATTTCATTCAAAAGCTTATCCTGATTATAGTAATACCCTTGATGATAAGACAGTTCTTTTACAATTCTATCAAGATTATAGTTGAACTGAATTTCATTAAAGTGAGGTTTGTTTAATTTTTCATTTCCACCCCACTTAATCGTTTTAATTTTGGTTACTTCTCCTGATGCTGAGGTCTGTGTAGGTACAGTAGCATTTCTTTCATATTCATAAGTAATATAATTGCCCTTTGCATCCATCCATTTCACGATATTGTATTCCATGGTAGTTCTCCCTGCGCTTGCATGTCCGGGATCATTGGCAACCGTATCACCATACCATGCCTGGGAACCATCTTCAAATGTGACGTGAAATAACATTGGTCCTTCAATTCCATTTCTGGCACCTAAAGACTTAACTTTAATGTTTGAATATTTTTCGGTAACATATTCTGCCCCGTCTTTACCATATTCTCCAGATTTTAAAATCAGTCTCTGACCATTGAAGCTGTAATAATCAGAATAATCCATTTTGATTTCTTTAGCTTCTTTGTCTTTGTCAATATTTCTTCCCATTCTGGAGATAGAGGTAATTCCCATTAAAGTCCAGCCATATCCTGCGATCCCATTTCCGGAACCACTGGTATACACAAGATTTACCTGAGGAGCTACTGTTTTTATACCCGGAGGTAGCGCAATGGGCAAGGTAAATTGTAATTGTCCGCCCCCGTTTACCTCAATTCTACCTTTGGTATCGTGAAAACTTTGTTGGGCAGGAGCCGAGCTCCCGCTTGGGTTAGTGGCTCCGGCTCCTGAATTGGTGGGGCCTCCTCCGGGATTCTCCGTAGCGGGGCCAATTTTTGCTACAAAAGGATTAGAAACATCTGCTGTAGCACGAAATCCCTGCGCCATCACCACGGTCTGTGGATCCTGCACCGTCCGGGATGCCGTTTCTGTCTGGTAGAGTATGGTCTGCGAAAAGCCCAATACTGAACACAATGACAGCATCAATGATGAAAAAAATTTCATTTTGTTATTAGTTTGTTGTATTAATAGTTTTTTAATCAATTGAAATACTGACCTATGCAAAGAATAATTATTCAATGCCTTAATCATTATATTTCCGCTAAGTTTTTATCTTTTGGTAACATTTCTGCCAAAGACTCTTCCGTCTTTCAGCGTAAAGCGCAGAATATAAACTCCCCAGTCATATCCGGTCATGTTGATTTTTATCTTACGACCCAAATCCGGAGAGTTTTGTTGCTGGAATTTCCAGTGAACGGTACTATGCTGGTACAGTGAAACGGACTCGATTAAGCTGTCTACTTCTTCCGTCCAATCAATTGTTAAATAGTCATTCACCGGAACAGGATAAAGTCTGATATTTTTCAGGAATGTTTTTTCATCCATTACAGAAGCTTGTTGAGCTGGTACTGCAGTTTTTTTAGCTTGTTCCTCCAGTTTAATCTCTTTTGGTATAAGCTCCGGATCCTTTTTACCGGAGGCATTCGTCCCTCTGTATCGTTGATTCCCGGCTTCATCATATTTGAAGTAAACTTCAGTTTGTGAAAAACCCAGAAAGCCTATAAACAGAGAAAATAACGAAAGTAATTTTCTTCTCATGGTCTATTATTTTTTTGTGGTTAAAAGTTGTTGCATCTGCTTCTTTAGTTCTTTGATCTCTTCTGATTGAGATTTTAAGATTTTATTTTCTTCATGGAGTTGTTTAATCTGCTTATTCTGATCAATGGAATACAACGTAAGTTCTTCGATTTTCTGGAGCAATTTGATCTGAAATTCTCCTACATTTACTCCTTCTTTTTCCATTACTTTTGCAGAGGCAATTTCAGGAAGATGTTTTTTCTCTTTGATATGTTTTTCTACATCTTCTAATGTTGGGAGATCATAATTTTCAGCAAATACAAAATCAGCTGTAGGACTTTGTGTTACCCTAACTTCTTTAGCCTCAAACTTCCCGTTTAATAGTGCATTGCCATTCGCTCCATTAATAATGAATGATTTTCCCCAATCCCAATCGTCATTTGCTGTATTTCTTGGGGCTAGATGCAAGGATTTTCTGCCATCATCAGGGGTATGAAATACCCAAGAGTTGCTTCCTCCACTTATAATATCTGAAAACTTGGCATTGCCATTCACGTCAAGTTTTGTTGAAGGTGAAGATGTTCCTATCCCAACATCACCACTCTCATTAATTACAAATTTCTGATCCCTGTAATCACCTTTTGAAACAATCCATTGGCTACCATGCAAATCTCCGAAAAACCATCCATTATCTCCGTTGAGATATTGCGTTTGGATTCCTCTCGTAAAACCACCATCATTGGTATTTCTTTTCAAATACACAGTAGGTGAATAGCTTTGTACCGTGACTTCAGGAAATGTTGTTTGCTGGGCAAAAACAAAAGATGAAGCCAATAAAGCTAACGACAATAACTTTTTTTTCATGCTGTTTTTTTAATTTATAATTTTTGTATTTCCTTTATTTTTTTGTTGATTTCTTCTATCTGCAGTTTTAACATTTTATTTTCTTCCTGAACTTGTTGAAGTTGTAAAGTCTGAGATTTTAACTGCTTATTCTGATCTATTGAATAAAGAGTAAGTTCTTCAATTTTTTCAAGAAATTTCGTATTCATTTCTGCCACATTGATTCCGTTTTCGATTACTTCAGCAGCAGATGGGATATTGGGAAGATGTCCTTTTTCTGTAATATGTTTTTCTACTTCTTCTAAAGACTTTAATTGATAATCCTTCTTAAAAACATAGTCTGCCCATACATTAGCTTTTACTTCGATTTCCTTTGCATGAATTTTACCATCGAACTTGGCAATTCCATTATTAAGGAACTTAATCCATATTCCACGGGTAGCATCCTGGAAACCTACAAAAGTTTTACCATCATTATTGTCATTTGGTTGAGCAATAATAATATTGTGAGAGCTTCCCAGATTTCTTAAAACAGTGTCACCAGGCGTACCTCCATAACAACCATTACAACCTGATTTAGCAATCTGAAAGGTCCCGTATGAGTTGGTAACCTCCATCATCACGTCATTTTGATCATACACTCTTAGTAAAGCGGCAGAATTGGTATCAGGGTCATTGGAACCGATTCTGACTTTTCCTTCACTGGATTGTAATAGGAGTTTGCTCCAGCTTCCCCATTGAGGATCCGTTGAAAGTCCGTTTCTGTAAAAGATACCACCATCATTAAAATTTAGTTGATGACGTTTGTTTCCCGAGTTATCAAACCAGGGAGCAATCGTTAACATACCCGAGTAATTTCCTTTTCCCGGAACGCCTACTACATCTCTGAACTTGAACTCTGCTTTAACCTCATGATTATAAGCAGCTGGTAAATCGTTGGTGTTTCTGGTGTCATGAATAGTGATGCCCGGAGCATTTTGGGCACACATCAAACTCGAAAATGCCATTCCGGCAATCAATAATGTTTTTTTCATTCTCAGTAAAAATTAGTTTTTTAAAAAAAAATATATTAACATTTAATTAACGTTAAATTAACCAATATTAACATATTTTGACACTATTCGGTGTCTTAAATATTTTTTGCAAAAATAAACATATTTTACTAAAATCATAATTTTTTGATCATTATTTCATAAAAAATAATTATCATTTAAATCTAATACAATAATGGCCATACATAGCATAAATGTGAATATATCTAATAAACAGGCTGAGAATGGGCATTTTTGAAAAAAAATTTCAGCAAAGAGAAATTATTCTTTGGGGAACAGACCATATATATCACAAATTTGTACGAGATGAAAGAAGTGACAAGCTCAGGACTCCGGATATATAAATTTCTACAGCAACTAGACTCAGTTTATTTCTAGTGTGTGTTACAATTTAATTTTCCCTGTATCATTTCTCAATATTAAACGACACATTGAGAGAGGTAATTACTGCTTCGATTTTTATATTAATAATGATATAAATTTAAGCTATGAACTGTATTATTATAGATGATGAACCTATTGCAAGACAAGGTATGCTAAGCCTTATTGCTGCGGTACCTGAACTTCGTATTACCGGGATATTCAAAAATGCTACAGAAGCAAAATCTTATATTGAGAAAAATCCGGTCGATCTTATTTTTCTGGATATCAGGATGCCGGGATTAAATGGTCTTGACTTTGCCAGAAGTATCCCCAAAAAAACCTTTATTATTTTTACCACAGCCTATTCCCATTATGCGATGGAAAGCTATGAAATTGATGCATTAGACTACCTTTTAAAACCTATCCGGAAAGACAGATTTCTAAAAGCTGTTCATAAAGCAATAGAATATCGTTTTTTCTTATCCGATGATTTTGAAAAAACACGAGTAACCCATTTGGAAAGTAACAGCATTACTGTAAAAGCAGACCGTAGGATTTATAAAATCCTACACCAGGACATTCTATACATTGAGGGGCTCAAAGACTATTCAATTATTTTCACTGAAGATGCACGCATTACCACAGCTATGAATCTTAAAACAGTACAAAGTCATCTTCCCGAAACGACCTTCAAAAGAATCAGTAAATCTTATATTGCCAATGCTGACAAAATCACAACCATACTTCCCAAATCTGTCATTATCAAGGAGGCAGAACTTCCTTTGGGAAATGTTTACCGTAAAGAATTTATCCGTGATTTTTTAAAAAAATGACATTTGAAATATAAGGTATAAAAAAAGGGATCTTTTTCAAGATCCCATAAGGTTGTAAAATCAACCTTTTCTTCTTACATTTTAAGGCCAAGTCCAAACCATAAAATACCATGCCTTATTTTATTTTCATAGTCATTAGGCCCCTCCGATGGTTTACGGAAGGAAGTATCATAATTCATCCAGAGTTCCAGCTTGTAAAACTCTAACAACAGACCAGCAGAAGCTCCATAATCAAGACGTTTTGCAGCAGGATACAGAATATTATTTCTTTCAGTTCCTTTGAAAGTGTTCCAGGTTGTTTTTTCGCCTCCATTTTCTACAGACGATTTTCCGGAAAATCCATACGCAATATAAGGCCCCGCAGTCAATCCAAGTTTTATCTGAGGTAAAAACTGAATCTTACAACCTGCAGCAGGGCTAAATTCGATGAAGTTTTCTACTTTTCTGTATGTTTCTCCATTTGTTTCAATTTCTCTTGCTCTTTTATTAAAATACAAATACATATTAAAGTAAAAATTATCCTGAAATTGTTTTTCCCTGACAACGCCCAGCTTATAACTTACCGCATTATTGTTATTAGCCTTGCTGTAAAATCCAAAACCTCCACGAATTCCTAAAATTTCTTTTGTCTGTGCATTCATTTCAATACCGCATAATTGGAATAAAATTATTGCGATTACTAAATTCTTCCTTTTGTTCATAGTATTTTTTGCTGGTTATTTTTTTACTGAGGATATTATTTGGTCACAATCGAATATAAAACAGAAGTTTCTTCCAGTTTACCATCTTTGTTATAGCCTTCTGTCTTAATGATTCCAAGTTTAGGACAATACCATTCGTAGATTTTTAGGTTCATCGGAATACTAAGTCCAAGGAATTTAAATTTCACCTGTAAATCATATTGAATTTTAAAGGTATCAAAGATTCCAAAGGGTACTTTTGTTTTTTCTTCAGCCACCACTTTCCGGTTGCTGATACTAAAAAAAATATCTGTTTTTTTTCCTTTGATTATACTCTTAACATTAAAACTAAGATTACCTTCCAATGATTGCCCTACTACCATGTTTGAAGGATAAGAGTAAAACATATTTTTTGAGTTTTCAGTCAGTTCTCCGGGAATCTGAAATCCAATCTTCAAACCTGTTCTATCACAACTGATATCTGCGGCTGACTTTTCAATAACTTTATTATTAATATCCAGCTTAGTAAGATGATAGGTTGATTTTAAAATACCGTTACTTTCTGAGATTTCTTCAATATTCCCAATGTCCTTCCCTGTTTTATCGCCTTTAGCATTATACTTCAGAAATGTTACTTCGACTTTATTTTTAAAATAATAAAGAGAATCACATCCGGCAGACTGATCTTTAACGCTACCTATGGCTCCAAAGAAAAATAAAAGAAATATCTGTTGAAAATTCAATATCATAATTACAATTTTCAACCAAAAGTATGAGCCGTTGCTATGGAATAGGTAGAATTTTATACTTAATGAGTTTTTTTTTATACCAAAGTTTCAGAACGATAATTTTGTATAAAAAAAACAGTACTTGATATAAAAACAGAAACTTATCTGATTTATTTTCTGTAAAGTTCCTGGTAAAATTGATCGTTTTATCATATCACAACTGAATCAGCAAAAGCACACTAAAACAGTTTTCAGCATTTTCTATAGTAAGATGATGCCTTCCGGGATATAAAAGACTAAGTCTTCTTTTTATATTTTCAAGCCCTATACCCCTGTGCTCGTCAGAACAGATTTCATTCATTTCAGGTTTTGAATTGACACACGTAAACTCAAGTTCTTGTTTTTTAAGACAAAAAGAAACTTCTACAAATGAAGGCTCACTATTCGTATAACTATGTTTCACTGCATTTTCAACAAAAGGGATGAACAAAAACGGAGGAATCTCAATCTCTCTATTCTCACCTGAATGGTCAATAGAAAATCTGAAGTCATCTCTTCTACTGGCTTCGAGTTCTAAAAAATCCCTGAGAAAGGTGACATCCGCTGATAGAAAAACGGATGATTCACAATCATAAATCTGATATCGTAACAGATCCGAAAGATTCATCAGCATTTTTGAAGCTGTTTTCGGTTCTTCTTCAATCAAAATATGAACATTGTTAAGTATATTAAAGAGAAAATGGGGACTGACCTGGTTCTTTAGCAAGTTCATTTCCAGATTAAAATTATTCATTTCCATTGTGTAAAATTGTTCCAGACTTTGAAGCCAGTGTTGAAACAATTTTAAAGCTGAAGATGCAGCCATAGCAATTCCAAAGAAAATAAGGAACTCAAAAAAACCTGTTAAAATCTCAGTTTTATTCTCCTGGGCTGATGGAACGAGTCGATAGGGTTCCAATATAATATCGAGAACACATAATAGGATAAAACTTATAACACATAAACCTAGTACAAGCATCAGGTAACTGTAAAACTTTCCTTTTATCAGAAATTTAAGCACAAAACAATAGGCATTCAAATACAGACAGCCAATGAAATAGAGAAAAAAACCAATAGTTAACCATATATTTATGGGGGATCTGAATTCTTGTTCATCCGGTGACTGCAGGATAATAAAAATTACAGTTGCCAATAAAACAAAATGTCTGATCACCCTATATCGGGGAGATACTATCAATTGATACCAAAAAGTCTTGTAGGGCTTTGGGTTGTTGGGAAATCCTGTTCTCATAACTACTGGAATACAACCCAAATATATTACATTTTACACATTCCCATTTCTGTATTATGACGGAAATCAACATTTTTCGAGGTAATAACTTTCGTCTAAAAAAAAGATGGGTTTGTATAAATTCTACTTTTTTAAAAAAAATCATCTTTTAATTTTACAAAAAAACAAGTTAACAGTTTCACTTTCTGTGGATATGCTTTTATTTATCTTTATTACAACCAATTAAGACTTCAACTATGAAAATTTTCTTTATAACAAGGATTGCTGCTCTTCTCATTTTTATACATTCTTTTGTACAGGCTCAGCAATCTCCGGCTCAACTGACTTCTGAAAAACTGAATGAATATTTTTCAGCACTGACTTCTCTGAACAGATTCAATGGTAATGTTCTTGTGGCCCACGCAGGGACATCTATTTTTGATAGAACCTATAATATGCCTGCGGCCCCTGAAGAAATGAAGGTAACAAGAGATAATCGTTTCATCATTGCGTCAGTATCGAAAGTTTTTGTTAAGTATGGGATTCTAAAGCTCGTTGAACAAAAAAAAATATCCCTTGAGGATAAACTTTCAAAATTTTTCCCTGATTTCCCAAATGGAAACAGGATTACAGTCAATCATTTGCTTCATCATCAATCCGGGTTACCAAGAGAAGTCAAAGATTATGAAAAGTATAAGAAGATTTCAGGAAAGCAATTGATAGCAATGGCAAAAAAAGAGAAACTGCTCTTTGAGCCGGGGACTCAAACTTTATATTCCAATATCGGATTCCTTCTCCTTCATGCTATTATAGACATCTCATCAGACAATGGTTATCTGCGGTATATACAAGATCAGATATTTACCCCAATGAGTCTCCATGCTACGACGGAATATAATGATAAAGAAAAGTATCAGAATTTTGCAAGGGGATTTACTCTTGATGACGGCAATATTAAAAGAGCACCTTTTGTGGTTATTGATCGTTTTGAAACCGGAAATTATGTCTCAACTATTCAGGATTTATTTACTTTTGCCGAAAAGGGATTTACAGGGAAATACCTCCCGGAAAATCTTGTAAGGGAGCTTTTTGATGAAAATGAGATATTAGCACAAGCAGGTGGAAGGCCGGGATATCGGGCTTACTTTTACAAAAATAAGAATACTTCTTATGACTTTATGATGGTCAGTAACTATTCTGATATACCGATCCAGTCTATCATTGATGATGTGGTAAATATTATGGAGGGAAAACCTTATGAGATCCCAAAGAAAATTGAAAGAAAAGCTGTTAATTTATCCCTAGAAAAGCTAAAAAGGTTTGAAGGTAAATATGTCCTTGAAGCAGATAATCAGCAACAATATATTCTTATTCTAAAAAATGAAAAACTGATCCTTAAAGATAAGGAAGGAGAAACTACCGAGCTTTTTCCGGATTCAGAAACCAGTTTCTTCTATGATCCGGCCTCAAAAGACGGATTGGAGTTCAAGTGGGACAGCAAATCTGGAAAATATGAGCTTTACATCATATCAACAGGTATTTCATTAAAAGCAAAACGAATAGAATGAAAAAAATAAAAATTTCAGCACTCTTTTTCCTATTGCTAGCTCTTTCCGGACCTCTCAACGCGTGTACTATTTTTCTGGCCCATGATAAAAAAAATGTATGGATCGGTAATAATGAAGATGAAAGCCCGGATATGAAATACAAATTCTGGTATATTCCCAGGGAAGGAAAATCAATTGGGTATATGTTATGGTCAGAAAAGCATGAAGGATATAATGACATTATGTGGCAATATCCACAAGGAGGCATGAATGAATATGGACTTTTTGCAGACTACACTGCAATTGATACTATTCCCGTCATTCCCATATCATCAAAAATAAACCGGGAAGAAGAAGTAGTAAATGATATTCTGAAAACATGCAAAAGTGTACAACAAGCTCTTCAGCTTATTTCTGCCTATAATCTAATAAAACTTTCGGGAGCACAACTTTTCATTGCTGATGCTTCCGGGGATTATGCTACAATTCACGGAAACTACATTGTTACGAAAACTTCTCAAAACTTCTCACTGACTAATTACTGTATTGCAAATGAACATAAGGAATCATGCTGGAGAAGAGAAACATCAACGAATATGCTAACCGGGTTCCAAACATTCAACACAAAAAATATTACTGATATTCTGAAGGAATCTGCTCAAAAAGAACCTGGTGATACCACCACTAATTATTCTATGGCCATTAATCTGAGAAAGAAGAAAATGACTTTATATCTAAAAGGTGACTTTAAGACCGCTGTACAGATCAATCTGGATGAAGAACTGAATAAAGGAAAGCATGCTCTCGACATTACAAGCTACTTTCCGGAAAATATTGAAATGGTATTACATAAAATCTATGAAAATGAAGGAATAAATAAAACAATTTCACTTTATAACTTAATGAAAAAAACGTCTCCAAAAAAATATAATTTCATTAATAACGATGCGCTTTATTTTGGCATTTCCCTCCTGAGAAAAGGAAAAACAGATGATGCCGTGAAATTTATTGAAAATCTAAAAAAGGAAAACCATAGAAATCTACTCATTCAGGATTGGTTGGGTATTGCTTATCAATATCAGGGGAATCATGCAGTTTCAGCAGACTATTTTAATAAAGTTCTCACCAGAAGACCTGATGATTATCTGGCTAATCTTTATCTAAAAAGAAATTCTCAAAAAATTGTATTTAAAATTACCGAATGGAAAGGTGCACAAAGTGTAAAACTGATCGGCAGTTTTACAGAATGGTTGAAAAACCCCATTAGATTGGACAAAAAACAGGAATATTGGTACGCAGAAGTTGATATTCCGCAGGGAAAGCAAGAGTATAAGTTTTTAGTTGACGAGATATTTTATATTGCCGATCCTTGTAATCTGATGTACGTATGGAATGGAAATAACGTGAATTCCGTTCTTAAATAACTATTTATTTCTTCTAAAAACCTGATATAGAAAAAGACCTTAAAAAAGGTCTTTCTATATTGTAAACAATACATCTGTTATTTTTTCAGATCATCAATTTCATCTTGTATAGATCTAATCTTATCTCTTAATTCCTGACTTACTTTTCCAGGTATTTTTTTAACCTTTCTCAGATCTAAAGCCAACATAATGGAAGCTATCCCCATAAAAATAAAAGAAACGCCTGTTAATGTAACCAAAGAGATACCTGTAAATACAGGATTAAATATAAGCAGCAAAGAGAATATGATGCCTCCTACACTGGCCAGTGCTACATTTCCCCAACTCATTATTTTCATACTTTTCAAATCAAAAGCAAAGCCCAGCAGCTGAAAAGAACGGAACAATAATGTAAATCCTACTACAAAAGGAAGGATAGACATTGAAATCTGAGGATAAGCAATCAGATAAAGTCCTATCGCAGTAGTCAACAATCCGCTTACCAGAAACCAACCCCAGCCTTGCAGCGATTTACTGTTTTGTAAGGAGAAGAATACTTCTGTAATCCCAGAGAACAGGAATGAAACACTAAAAAAAATAGAAAGTGTTACATAAGTTGCCAGCGGTACACTGAATACATAAAAACCGCAAATCAGAAACAAAATTCCAAAAATCAATGGTATATACCAATGTTTAACAGTGTTTGTAAGAGTTTGAAATAAATTAGCCATAGGTGTGTTTTTTGATATTGCCTACTTTTTAATGCGGTGTTCGGCTTGTCCGCAGAAATTCCAAACAGATTTGGTTTTCACTACTATTGGAAATATATTCTTTTCTAATTTATGAAAAATAATTGAGCCCATGACGACATTTTAATAATAATTCACCCAGAAAACAAAGCTAACTTATCATTTTAATGCTATTTTTTGCCTGTAACAATGATGATAAAAGCTCACCTGCAAAAAAGAATCTGATGAAATCAACCAGAATGATTTCATCAGATTTTGTGAACAAAGTGTTCTTACTATATATTTTATTTCGTCATGTTAGTTTCCTGCAGGTTGTTGCTGAGTAACACAATGCACCATCCCCCCGTTTTCATAAAGATTTCTCACATCTATACCTATTACTTTTCGTCCGGGGTATTGTTGCTGGATAATTTTATTGGCCACAGAATCATTAGGATCTCCATAATTAGGAACCAACACTACTGTGTTTGCTACATAATAATTGACATAAGACCCTTTATCCTCCAGTTGTTTTCCATAAGCTGTCTTTACTTTGTCTTTAGTGGCAGGAAGATATATTTTTTTGTATTCTTTTCCATTTGCATTGGAGGCTGTATACAGTGTATTGACATCCTTTTCGGACAAACCCAAATCAAGAAGATCATCTTCTTTCATAGTAATCATCGTATTGTGGTTAACGAACTTCATAAAACCATCAATATGCATATCAGTTACATCGAGACCTGTCACCCCATCCAACCATATTACTTTTGACACTCCGTAATATTCTTCAAACATTTCTTCTGCCTCCTGCTCAGTAATTCCTTTGTTTCTGACTGCTCCTTTCTTCTGGCTGATTACCGAACTTCTACAAGCCATTAAAACACCATTTCCATCAGTTTCCACAGAACCTCCTTCATTAACCATTTCTTCGTTCAGATTAATCACTTTCATTCCTAAATCCGTTCCTATCCGTTGTGGGACCTCATCACAATTTTCAAAGTCAAATTTTTCTCCCCATCCGTTAAACCCCCAATCTTCAATCAAAACCCTTCCGTTGTTATCTTTTACGAAAATAGGACCGTTATCTCTCACCCAAACATCATCTGTAGGATAAATTCTGAAGTCGACATTCTTTAACGAAACTTTGTTTTCTTCTAAAAGGCCAACAATCCTATTTTTTTCCTCAGTGTTGTATGCAATGATGTGAACCTTTTCCCCTGTTTGTAAAGCTTTTGTCATATCAATCCATGTTTGCTCTACTCTCTTTCGATAGGTCTCTCCATGTTGATAATGATGTGGCCATTGCAGCCAGGTTCCTTCATGACGTGAAGATTCTTCCGGAAAATGATAAGTCTGTGCCATACCTGATATAAAACTCAATATAAAAGTGAGCGTGAATAATTTGTTCATATGATTTAAAATTTTTTTCCAATAAATATTCCGAAGTTGACATCCGTTTCAAAGCTGCTTCCGGTTTGGGAAATATTACTTCCTATCCCAACCTGCATTTTTTTCTTGTTTTCTATTCCGAAACGAACAATCTGACTACTTGACTGATGTTCTTTAAAGCTGAAGTCAGATTCTACAATCAACATACTGTAGAAGTTGAGTCGTTCATTAATCTTTGGAGTATATTCCAATAAAGTATACAACCCGAGTCCGAATGATTTAGCATCTGTAGAATAAGTGAACGCAGGAAATACATTGATCCCAAAAACATCATTCTCTTTGGCATAAGCAAATCCAACGGATGGCATAATATCCTTGTCCGAAATATGAATTCCCGCAGAAACACCCCAGTTTTTTCCGATCCCATAATTGAGATTCTGATAGAACTCAGGGTTTATTTTTCTTGAATTATAATCGTAAGAAACGGTTCCTGAAGCAAAATAATTCCATTTGCTTTTAAAATCTTTACTAAAAATACCCAGAATTTCAGTTTCCTTATTTCCGCTGTATGCCTGTACGGAAATCTGCGCTTGAACACAAAAGGGAAATAATAAGAGAAGAAGAACTACATTTTTCATTCTATTTGTTTTTTGAAGCTTTACATTATAAATTCATGATTGTCATGATTTACAGGTGCAAAGTTAAGTCCTGAAAAAAAACAAATCTTGTCCTAAATTGACATTCTATTCATCCAGTGCAAAAAGTACAGGTAAGGTTATCCCGCTTTTTTCACTGTTAGTATTCTTTAGCTTCATCGAAATAATTTGGCAGAAGCTTTTGTTCAGTAAACCAAAAAAAATAAAAAGAATGATATACTTTTCAAAATATATCGTTATACCAATTTACAGAAAATAAAAATAAAAAAGGTGAAAATCATTTAATTTTCACCTTCCCAAAACATATATATACCTGTTTTTATATTCTTACTTTGGTTTATATAATTTATACATCATAAATAAAAACCCTATCCAAATCGGAATCAAAATCACCTGAATTTCCATTCCTGTAATACTCATTAATCCTAAAATAAGAATTAAAAAGGCAATACAAATGTAATTGGATATGGGGTAAAAGATGGATGGAAATCTGGATTGAATTCCCTCACTATTAATTGATTTTTTAAACTTCAGATGCGTGTAACATATCATCAGCCAATTGATAATTAATGTAGACACCACTAAAGCCATTAAATATTCAAAAGCTTTTTCAGGAACCAATTTATTAATAATAATACAAATTCCCGCAAAGCATGAAGAAACAATGATGGCATTGATCGGTACAGAGTTTTTATTCAATTTCTTTAAAAACTTAGGTGCATTTCCTTGCTGAGCCAACCCGAAAAGCATTCTACTGTTACTGTATACACTACTGTTATAAACAGATAAAGCAGCTGTTAAAACAATTAAATTAAGAACATTGGCAATTAAGGTATTAAACTGTATAACTTTGCCAAAAAGACTAAATTCCAATCCATTTAAATTTTGAAAAACCATTACAAAAGGACTTGAACCCTCTGTAATATCTCTCCACGGGCTCAATGAAAACAGAATCACCAAAGCTCCTACATAGAAAATCAAAATCCTGTAAATTACCTGATTGGTAGCCTGTGGAATTGTTTTTTCAGGATTCTTCGCTTCAGCTGCCGTAATCCCGATTAACTCCAACCCACCAAATGAGAACATGATCATGGCCATGGCAGCAAACAATCCGGAGTATCCGGTTTCAGTTTTATTGAATAATCCTTTGGGAAAAAATCCGCCATCATTCCATAAGTTGGTAATGGATGCTTTTTCGCCTCCTGTTCCGCTGATCAACAAGTAGACTCCAAAGATAATCATCGCAATGATTGCGACTACTTTGATAATAGAGAACCAGAATTCCGTTTCTCCATAGACTTTAACAGAAGCCAGATTCAGCGCATTGATGATCACAAAAAAGAATAAACTGGAAACCCAAAGCGGAATTTCCGGCCACCAGAAATGAATATAATGCCCGATTGCCGTAAGTTCTGCCATACTTACTAAAATATAAAGAATCCAATAATTCCATCCGGAGGCAAAACCCGGAAAATTTCCCCAATATTTGTAGGCAAAGTAGCTAAAACTTCCCGAAACGGGTTCCTGAACTACCATTTCACCAAGCTGACGCATAATAAAAAACGCAATGATACCCGCTAAGGCATACCCTAAAATTACCGAAGGTCCGGCTAATACCGCGGCAGGTCCTATTCCCAGAAACAAGCCTGTTCCGATGGCACCTCCCAGGGCAATTAATTGTATGTGTCGATTTGTTAATCCTCTAACTAAAGTCTCGTTTTGTCCTGTTTTATTTTCGTTGCTCATTGAATGAATTATTCGGTCGCTAAATATATAAAAACTTTTCAGAGAAATTCACATTCCATGGGGTAAATTGACAATTTATGAATGAAGGGTCACGAGTTGTTTTTGAATTATATTGGTACAAATATTTAATTGGTTGGAACTGCATAAATGATATTTTCACTCCAATCTCCTCCAAATGACTGAAAATTGGTAGCTGAAGTCTGTGTTCCTCCAACCGAATTATTTCCGGCAATATATTTATATCTTTTTATAGCTCCGGAAGAATTATTAATGACTAAACTCCCTTGTATCATAGAAAATCTGGTAAGTCCTGCGGTGGTAGGGCCTTGTACCAAACCACTTACTAAAGTTGGACTTTCGGTAAGGTCTGTAGAGAATGTTGCCAATCCTCCAATTGTAATGTTAGGATCATCTGAAAAACTGGTTCTCAACCACATCCATTGATCACTTGCAAGTACCGACCCCGCAGGCAGGATGAGTTGCTGAACCGTAACCAGCCATTTACCGGGAGGTAAATCAATGTAAGAACCTGTATATTGAAAAGTATTTGTAAAATTAAAAGGAAGATTAATTCCAGCTCCATTCACTCCTCTCACAACAGTTAATCTTACTGGCTTCCACACTCCGTTTCCACTCGCATCTGAAGTTAAAACATAGTTTGTATTTTGTGCTCCGTCTGCAATTTTTATCCCTGATACTGGTAAAGCAGGTGTTCCTGTTGTTTTGATATCCAGACTGGTAACCGGAGCATTGTTTCCGATTCCAATATAACCATTACCTGTTATCACTACATCATCCGTCTGATTGGCCGGACTTACATTTCCTGATGTTTCATTGTTCTTCTTTCCGTCGAGATGAAACATTGCTCTCGGATTAGGAGTATTCACCCCAATCTGGGCATTTACTGTACTGTGTAAACCTATCAGTACTACGATGAAAAATAAACTTTTTCTCATAAAAAAAATGGATTTAGAATCTAAGGGTGTTTTATAACCGCCGTTACCTGAAATGTTTTAGGCACCGAAGTTGTGCACAAACTTAGTGTGAAAAACAAAGAATTCACCAGCAGACCCTGTACGCATTTTTCCACAAAACTGTAGGCTTATTATGACATCAACAGCTTTCTATATTAATGAATTTCTTTGTAAACTTCCAGTAATTCTACCAGATTTGTGATTTTTAATTTCTGATAAACTCTTTTTTTATAGGTTCCGACTGTTGACTCCTGAATATCGAGTGTATTGGCAATCTCAAGGTTTCCATTCCCTTTAGCCAAAAGAGTAAAAACCTGCAATTCTCTTTCGGATAGAATTTCTGAGGGCTTCTTCTTTTTCATTCCTTTCAGCATTTCATTCAGAACTTCGGTCGTATAATAGTTGCCATCTTTAAAAATAGTTTCGACAGCTTTTACAAAATCTGTGGCATCACTCTGTTTATTTAAAAAACCATCAGCCCCTTCTTCAATATACTGGATGGCAATATTTTCTTTATAAGAGGTGAATATTAAAACCAGACTCTCTTCGGAGATGGTTTTTATTTCTTTCACCATCGATTTAAGAATACTTCCGGGAAGCTCTATATCGAGAATAATAAGATCAAACTTTTCTTTCAGGATCTTTTCTTTTGTTTCCTCATAAGTTTCCGCAAAATATATTTCAACATCGTCAAAATTCTTCTCCAGAATCATAGCCGTTCCGATTCTTACTACATGGTGATCATCTGCAATGAGTATTTTTTTTGTCATATTTTAATAAGGATTTTAATGTGGGTACCCCTCGGTATATTTTTATGAAAGGTCATTTCGGCATTTATTTTCATCATCAGTTGTACAACCATATGCAGCCCGAGTCCGTAATTTTTGAAAATCAGGTGTTCAGATTGTTTTTTCTGAAAAAGCCCGGAGTAATATTCTATCTGTTCATGAGACATTCCGGCTCCGGTATCCTTAATGCAAATTTCTATATGTGATTCCGTGGAAGCTGAGGTTATAATAATTTCGCCACCAGAAGTATATTTCACTGCATTATCTATGAGGTTATGAAAAATAGCCAGAAGAATATTTTTATTGACCTGTAATTTTAGGCCGTGATCACAAAAATTATACATAAAGGTATTTTTCTGAGCTGCAATTTCTTCAAATAATAATTTTTTAGTTTCAATTAAATCATAGACAAGATATTCTTCTCCGGTCGTGTTACTTTGTTTATATAGCTCCGTATATTCTTTAAGACTTAGTGTAAATTTATATAACTGTTCTGATGTTTTATAAATACTATCAAAATATTTTCTCTGTGCTTTAGGATCTTCAGATTGGGTAAGCTCCTGGGAAAGAAGGGCAATAAATTTTACAGGAGTCGTAATATCATGGCTAATGCTTTCTACCAGTTTTTTTTGATAAGCCGATTCGTTTTTAAGCTTATTGCTGGTTTCCTGCAGCTCTTTATCTTTATGAACCAAAGTATTTTTTAACACTTTATTTTTTAATCTTAAAAAATTGGTTCTGATTCTTATAATCGTAATTAAAATGATGATAACGATAATGATCATCAGGATTTTAAAAGTCAAGGTTTGATAAAAATAGGCCTCTACTTCTATGGGAAAACTTTTATAAACAAATTTTCCATTTTCTGAAGATAAAAACCTGATCAGTACATTATATTTTCCTGGTTCTATATTCTCCAATCTGAAAGTCTTGTCATTTTTAATATTAACCCACTGACTGTCATCATCCACCATAAGTTTTGCTTGAAGATAAGTATTGTCGAGATTAAAATAGTAGGGAATATCAATATACAGTTCAGCATTTTTATAGCCGCATTCCAGAAAAAGGTTGCCTTTAAGATACCTCATTTGCCCATTCACTTTTGCTCTTTCTATATATAGGGTATGATCAGAAGGAAAATAGGTTTTTACATTTTGAGGGGTAAAAAATACAAATCCATCCATAGAAGGAAATACAAACTGTCCATTGCCTAAGACATTCGCGCAAGGATCTGCACTTCCATTGAATTCATTGTTCAAAAATCCGGACTCTTTGGTATACCGATAATAGGTGACCACTCCTTTAGGTTTTTCAATATATTGCAGGAGCCTGTTTTTATTAATCTTAAATAAACCGTTATCAGATGTGATCCAGAAGTTGAAATTCCTGTCTTCAAGTATATAATGGGCATTCGCTAAAAAATCATTCCTATCAGTAGGCACTTTAATAGTCTTTTCGTTTTTTAACAAATATATTCCCCTGTTATAAGTGGTCAACCAGATATTTCCATCATGTATTTTTATGATCTGCTTTACCGGAAGATTCTTTGCTATTTGTTTTATAATTTTGTTGCGGGCAAGAGAGAAAACATAAATTCCGCTACTCCCCCCCAAGTAAAGAAGATCTTCATTATATCTGAGTACTGTATCTATATTATCCTGACAAGGGATAATACGTTCAGTTTCATCAAAATGATCCTGTTTAAAAATATAGAGATAAAACTTATTTCTGTCTAAAACCGAAGCCATATACATCCCTCCGCTTTTATACAATCCATCCACCTCTTTTCTTTTAAAAGAAACAGAATCATATTTAATAAATCCCGAATTTTTATATCTGATATGAATAGAATTATTTTCTCTGTACACCAGATTTCCGGAATTATCCTGAAGCATATATCTTTTGTCGTAGGATTGAGGAGCTTTAAATACCCTTTCAGACTTATTAAGAGAATATCTGATGCCTTCCTGGGTTATAATAGCATTATCTCCGTATGGAATCGCGGCATAGCAGACCTCATCCTGATAAGGCAGATTCTTTGTGGAAACAGAAAAATCTGATAAACTCAGAATTTTAAGCCCATTAATCGAACTTCCGATATATAGCTTGTTGGAAATTTCATCATAGAACATGGCACCGGAAATTTCTTTGTCTATTTGCTTATACTCCAACAAATAAGTAAGGGTAAGCTTTCCCCCTGAAAACTGACTTCTGTATATTTTTCCATGGTTGATGATGAAACCCTGTTTTGTAATCTGTTGCCAATAGATTTTTGTTTCGGGATCACTATAAAGAAAAGGAGCTTCAATATCCGAGACCTTTCCTTTGTATACCAGACGAACTTTTCCATCAGCCGGGTCACTGATAAAAACATGTTCACCGTGAACAAATACCCTATTTAATCTACTGCATGGAAAATCTTCGAGAACTTTCGTCTTTTTCTTACTTTTTTGATCAACATAGATCATGCTGTTATCCTCAAAATAATAAGAACCTGTTTTAAGCTGAATAAAATAGGAATCGATATAGTGCGCAATATACCTCACCGTAATATTGTTCTTGACAAGTCTCTTATATATTTTTTTCTTTGCAGAATCACCGGATTCAAAGGTATTAGCAGCCGGTATAATTTTGGGCTTTCTTTGAGAAATCAAAAGAACATTATTTTCTGAAGTATTGAAAACAGCAATGCTATCTTCCTTTATATTCCCATAGAAATCCCCAAAGCTCAGATTTTTAAGTTTAAAATCTTTGTATTGCACAAAATTGCTTCCGTCATAACGCAAAACTCTACCCTCCATAGATAGCCAGATGAAGCCATATTTGTCTTTTACAATATCCTTAATACTGTTTTGAGGCAGACCATTATCCATGTTATACCATTGGGTAGTATAGCTTTGTCCGTTGCTGGATAAAAAGAACAACATTAAAATAAGGGACAGAAGCTTCATTCAGTTGGACCGGCATTATTTTTATGACAAATATATTATAGAAAATTAGAATTATTGTAAATATTTATCCACAAGAATGTGAATTTTTATCCACATAATTATTTATGAATAATTTATATAATATCATAAATTTGATCAAAACCAAAACTTGTCCCTTTTCATGGTCTTTGAAAAATAAGACTGATTGCTAGAAACACAATTCACAGATCCAAAAAATAATGACCTCTCTCAAATAAGGAGGTCATTATGTTATTTTATAGATAATGTAAATCTGAGAAGTTATAAGTATTCTTTTGGAATGGCAATATTATTCTTTTTCATATATTCTACCAATCCCTGATATTTGTTTTCATAGGCATCATCAGTTCCACATTTATGAGAAATACTGCAGATGTCCGAAGGTTTTATATCCAAAATATCTGAAATTTTAGTCAGTATCTCCAGATTGATCTTCACCTTGGAATTCTCAATATCGGAATATGCTTTTTGGGAAATCCCCATTTCAAAAGCCATATACTCCTGTGTAAGATCTCTGCTCCTACGGATTTTTCTGATATTTTGTCCACATACTTTCATCGTTTTTGTTTTAGTAGTTTTCGGTATACTTTAGAAGATTATCTATTAGCCTCCAACAAAGTTAATAAATACCTTTGGCAAAACATTATACACGTTACATGATATTTATTTTCAATATAGAAAAAGGTAAAAAATAAACCTGTTTCATAGAAAATATCACTTCGGTAAACACTATTGGAATTTATGGAGACGCAAAAATTTAATTATGACAATAATATTGTCAGGGCATTCCTCTATGCTACTATCGTATTCGGACTCGTAGGATTTCTGCTTGGGCTCACTGCTGCATTGATGCTTTTTTATCCTGAATTACCTGAATTTTTATTCGGTACAGATGATACTACTATCAAAAGCTTAGCATCGGGAAATATCCAGGGATTGATTAATACCCAGGGGGCGATGGGCTTCGGCAGGATCAGAATGCTTCATACGAGTGCCGTTATTTTTGCTTTCGTTTGTAATTCCTTTTTCTGCGGTGCTTACTACAGTATGCAAAGGCTGCTGAAAACAAGAATGTATAGTGACACTCTTTCATGGATCCACTTTTGGTCATGGCAATTTATGATCATTACCGTAGTGATTACATTCTTAATGGGAATCAATACTTCTAAAGAATATGCTGAACACGAATGGCCTATTGATATCTTAATTGCATTCTCATGGATCATCTTTGGAATCAATATGTTCGGAACCATCGCCAAAAGAAGGGTAAGACATTTATATGTAGCGATCTGGTTTTATCTGGCAACCTGGATTGCCGTAGCCATGCTTCACATCTTCAATAATCTGGAAGTTCCGTTATCTTTCACAAGCTGGAAATCTTATTCTGTATATGCAGGTGTAAAAGACGCCTTGGTACAATGGTGGTATGGTCACAATGCAGTAGCATTCGTATTAACCACTCCTGTATTAGGTCTGATGTATTACTTTATGCCAAAAGCGGCACAACGTCCTGTATTCTCATACAAACTATCTATTATCCACTTCTGGTCGTTGATCTTTGTATATCTTTGGGCAGGCCCTCACCACCTGCAATATACAGCATTACCTGCATGGGCGCAGGCAGTAGGAACAGGATTCTCCATCATGCTTATAGCTCCATCATGGGGAGGAATGTTAAACGGGCTTCTTACTTTAAGAGGCGCATGGGATAAAGTAAGAGAAAATCCTATCCTTAAATTCTTCGTCGTTGCTATTACCTGCTATGGTATGGCTACTTTTGAAGGTCCTCTGTTAGCAACAAAATCTTTAAATAAAATCGGACACTATACCGACTGGGTTATTGGTCACGTACACCTGGGAGCTCTTGGATGGAATGGATTCATGGCCTTCGGAGTGGTATATTACCTGGTACCAATCATGTGGAGAACAAAGCTTTGGTCTAAAAAAATGGCCAACTGGCACTTCTGGCTGGGAACATTAGGAATTATCTTCTACGCTGTACCCATGTATATTGCAGGATTCACACAGGGTCTGATGTGGAAACAGTTCAACCCGGATGGAACATTATTATGGAAAAACTGGCTAGACACTGTTACAGCGATTATTCCATACTTTAAAATGAGATTCTTAGGAGGTATCTTTTATCTTTCCGGAGCGATTTTAATGGTAATCAATGTAATTAAAACTGTTAAATCGGGCTCATTTCAAAAAGAAGTTCCTGCGGAAGCTCCTGCATTGGCCAACATTGGAAGCTCCAGAAAAGAAGGAGAGGGCGTACACCTTTGGTTGGAAAGAACTCCCACCCTACTTTCGATACTTGCTTTCATTACAATAGCAATTGGTGGACTTGTGGAAATTGTTCCTACCCTGTCGTTGAAACAAAGCGTTCCTACCATTACTGCTGTAAAACCATATACTCCATTGGAACTGGAAGGAAGAGATTTATATATCCGCGAGGGATGTAACTCGTGTCATTCTCAAATGATCAGACCTTTCCGTGATGAAGTAGTACGATTCGAAGGGAAGAATGGTCAGTATTCTAAAGCGGGAGAGTTTATTTATGACAGACCATTCCTTTGGGGATCAAAAAGAACCGGACCAGATCTTCACAGAGAAGGAGGCAGAAACCCGGATTCATGGCACTTCAAGCATATGTATAACCCAAGAATTACTTCGGCAGGTTCCATCATGCCCCGTTTCCCATGGTTAATTACCAATAAACTGGATCGTACCCAGATGGCAGATAAAATGAAACTGATGAAGAATGCCTTCGCGGTACCTTACACCAAAGCACAGATTGATTCTGCTAATCAGTGGGCAGACAATCAGTCAAAAGCGATTGTAGAAAGAATTTATTCAGAAGCTACTGACGTAAAAGATCAGATGATAAAAGAAAAAATAGCTAAAGGCTCTGCATATGTTCCTCTTGAGCAAAGAGAAATTATAGCAGTGATAGCCTATCTGCAGAGATTAGGTACAGATATCAAAACAACGGAGATCCAAACAGCAAGTGTAGACTAAGTAAAGATAAAATGGTATTGCAATGAAAACGAGAACCCCAATTTCAGTATATATCTCAGTAACGATAGGTTTAACGATCATGGCTTTTGAAATGTTTGCCAGTGATTCAGGATATTTTTCTTCCCCATTTTTCTGGGCTCTGATTCTGATTACCGTCATTCTTCTGATGATCATGAACTCTATCGGAGATTTGATCGAGAACGACAGCTTCAGTAAATTATCTGAGGATGAGAAAAAAGAATATCTGGCAGAAAAAAGTATTCCCTATTATCAGAAGCTATGGAATTCAGCTTTCAAAAAGCAATCTGTAAGTGAAGAAAAAGACATTCTTATTGACCATGGTTTTGATGGAATTACTGAACTCGACAACTCGCTTCCCAAATGGTGGATCGGTCTGTTCTGGTTTGGATGTATCTTCTGTGTGGTCTATTTAATGGCATTTACCTTTACTGACTATGCCCATCCTGACGCTGAATATACTAAAGAAGCTAAAACGATGCTCGCTTCCATTGAAGAATATGAAAAAACAGCACCCAAGATCAGTCTGGAAACAGCAAAATACAGCGCAGATAACATAACAGAAGGCCAGGAACTTTTCAAAACCAATTGTGTGACTTGCCATGGGGATGGAGGGAAAGGAGGCATTGGTCCTAACCTTACCGACACCCACTGGATCAACATCAAAGAAAAAAGTTTATTTAAAAATGTTTTCTGGATGCTTGAGAACGGTTCGCCAAACAATCCTACCATGAGACCTTTTATTAAAGAAGGAACCATCACAGGAAAAGATGCTGAAAAAATTGCAGCCTATATTTATCATATCAATCAGGAATCTTCCCCGATCACAGTATCACAAGGTGGCGCTGCCCCACAGGGAGAGGAAGTAAAATGGGAGAATGGGAACAATTAAAAATAATAAATAAACCATGCCACGCCCCCTTTAGAACAACACTAACATTTGAATTTTCATTTTTGCTAACTAACCTTTTCAACATTAAAAAAAATGATATAAAGGGGGCTTTCTAAAGAACAAAATCCACACCTTGGTTCGTCTTACTCAACTATTCACTTGACAACTACTAAACTAAAAATTCCATAATAAGGGGACCAAGGCAGGATTTTTGCATTCGTAAAGGGTACCACAACAAAGTGTAAATAATTTAGTATTATTATCTTTGTTAGAAACCACACCGAATTTGAAACTGAAAATCAACACCACAAAACTCTTAAGGCGTATTGTAATAACCTTTATTTCAATAGTGGTTTTACTTACCCTGTTGATCCTAAGCTTAAGACTTCCAGCTGTTCAAAATTTTATTAAGGACAAGCTTATTGTTTATCTGGAGAAAAAAATCAAAACCAAAGTAAGCCTGGAAAGGGTCTATATAGGATTTCCGAACAGTATTGTTATGGAAAATCTTTACCTTAAAGGTCAAAATGTCGATACACTTCTGTCGGTCAAAAAACTGGATGTTGGTTTACACATGCTGAAGCTCATTAATTCAACTGCAGATATTACCTCTGTAGAAATGCAAGGAGCCAGAGCCAATGTAGTACGCAAACCGGATGGCAAATTCAATTTTGATTATATTATTGATGCCTTTGCCACTAATGATAAAGAAGAAAGTTCTTCTAAACCGTTTATCATTTCACTTGATAAAATTAACTTAAAAGATATCGGAATCACCTTCAATGACCAGCAATCAAAAAACGATATCAATCTGTATTTTAAATCTTTTGACACAAGGGTTAAAAAATTCGACCTTGCTAAAAACAACTACGCGGTTAATGACATTAATCTTGACGGACTAAAATTAAAGCTGAAGCAGGGTATTGTAGAAGAAGTTTCTCAAAAAATTGAGAAAAAAGTAGACTCTCTGAATAAAAAGGAGCCCATGAATATTGGTTTGAGAGGAATAAAACTCACCAATTTCAATATCGATTACGGTGATGAAAACACCAGGACATTTGCCAAGGTACTGTTCAAAGAACTAAGCACTAAGGTTAATAAACTGGATCTAGAAAATAATGCATTCAATGTTGACAATGTTTTCCTTTCCGGGGCAGATATTAATGCCAATCTTTACCTTCCTGCACAAAATGCCAATCCTCAAAAAACAAAAGAACCGGAGATTTCAAAAACTTCCGATCAGAATAAAGCTATGAGCCTTCTGTTAGGAAAACTGGTTCTTAATGATGTAAAAGCTACGTACAGCAATACTGCTATCGCTCCTACCAGACAGGGAATGGATTTCAATCATATGAACTTCTCAAAAATGAATATTGAATTGAGAAGTTTCAAAATGGAGAACAATACTTTTGCCGGAACTGTTAATTCTGCAGAAATACAGGAAGCCCGAGGATTGGATATTCAAAAATTCAATACGGATTTTGTATATACCGAAAAGGAGGCTTCTCTAAAAAGCCTATACCTTCAAACTCCGAAAACACTGTTGCGTGATGAGGTTATTTTAAATTATAATTCCATCGATCAGCTCAGTTCAAATTTGGGTACTGTCAAAGTTTCAGCCAATATTAAAGATTCTAAAGTCGGTTTTTCTGATATCCTGAACCTGGTTCCTACATTAAGAAATACGGTCCCTTTTAATAAATACCCGAACGCCGTTTTAAATGTCAATGCCAATGTAAAAGGCAGTGTAAACGATCTCCTTATTCAGGATCTTAAGGTTTCAGGATTGGATCAGTTGAGGGTAGTGGCATCGGGAAAAATCAAAAATGCGATGAATCCTGATCAGCTGTATTATGATGTAAGAATCGGAGAATTTTCATCTAACGCCAAAACGATTTTCAACCTTGTTCCGAAAAATACAATTCCATCTAATATTTCCCTTCCATCCACTTTTAGCATAAAAGGTAATGCAAAAGGTACAACCAAAGTAGTAACGACCGACCTCAACCTCTACTCTACCCTTGGAAATGCCGCTATCATTGCAAATGTTGATATGCGCAGGAAAAATCACGAATTGTATGATGTAAAAGCCAATCTGCAAGGAATTCAGGTGGGAAAAATCATTCAGAATAAAGATGTCGGACCAATTACAGCTCAGATTTATGCAAAAGGAGAAAGTTTCGACTTTAAAAATGCCAATGCAGATGTAAAGGGACATGTAGCTTCCGCTGTTTACAAAGGGTATCACTATCAAAACATGAATTTAACAGGTAAGATCAATAAAGGAGCTTATCATGTTATTTTAGATTCAAAAGATCCAAATGCCAACCTGCAATTGACAGCTTCAGGAGTGTATGACGAAAAAAATCCTACCGTAAAAATAAACGGTGAAGTAATTAAACTGGATGTCAACAAGCTTGGATTCTATGAAAAACCGATGATTATTGCAGGAAAAATTGACGGAGATTTCTCCAGTCTGGACCCGAACAACCTCAATGGCTATTTAAATCTTAAAGATTTTGCATTTTCGGATACCAAAGAAGTATATCCTGTACAGGAAGTAAATCTGAAAGCATCTTCTACCAGTGACTCAACACAGATCATATTCAATTCTCAAATTGCTGATGTTGAGCTAAAAGGAAAGTACAAACTCACACAAATCTTCGGAGCTTTAACCCAGACAATCAACCAATACTATCAGTTCCAAAAAACGGATAAAAGTCAGAAAATTGATCCGGGACAACATTTTACCTTTACAGCAAAAGTGAAAAATGATGACCTGATCAGAAAATTCGTGCCAGAGCTTAAAGATTTTGAAACCATCAATATTAATGGAAACTATGACGCCGATTCTCAAAAAATTGAACTTGACGGACAAATTCCACGACTATTATATGGTGAAAATACGATTGAAAAAGGTACTTTAAAAGTTACCAATGAAAATCAGGCATTACAATACAACCTCAATGTTGCTGCTTTAAAAAGTTCAAGTTTTTCACTGAATAAAATCAATATTGATGGTGATGTTGCCAACAATACCATCCATTATAATGTCACGACGAAAGATGATAAAGATGCCACCCAATTCCTTATTGCCGGGAATGCACAATCTTTGAATGACATTACAGAAATCTCTTTAAATCCAAACGGATTAAAACTTAATTACACAGACTGGAATGTTGCGGAAAATAATAAAATTCAGATCAGCAGTAAAGGAATTCTCGCCGACAATTTTATTTTATCGAATGGGAATAGTCAGATTTCACTTCAGTCTGAAAATAATAATCCCGGCAGTCCTTTAAATATTTTGTTGAAAGATTTTAAAATTGAAACCATTACAGAACTTATTAAGAAAGATACTGTATTGGCAAGAGGAACAATCAATGGGACTGCACAATTAAGAGATATCACTAAAAAGATGACCTTCACATCGGATCTCAATATTTCCGATCTGATTGTCTACGGAAGTCCTGTGGGAAATCTTGCCGTGAAAGTCAACAATGCTTCACCGAATGTTTTAAACGCAGATATTGCACTTTCCGGAAATGATAATGAAGTGAAAATCCTGGGAGATTACAACACTTCTTCCAGCTCATTTGACCTGAATATGGCCATTAATAAGCTTCAGATGAAAACACTTCAGGGCTTTTCAATGAATGCTATAACAAATACGGAAGGTTATCTCTCTGGAAATTTAAAAATTACGGGAAGTACGGATAAACCCAATATTTTAGGAAAAATAAAACTGAATGATGCCGGATTGGAGATTGCAAAAACAGGAAGCGACTTCAGAAAGCTGAATGATGAAATTGATTTTACCAGCCGTGGGATTGAATTTAATAAGTTCAAAATTAACGATAAAGACGGAAATGCACTTGTTGTAGACGGGCAGGTACTTACCCAAACGTATAGAGATTTTGCATTTAACCTTAATGTGAACGCTAAAGATTTCAAAGTAGTCAACTCTCAAAAATCGAACGATGCCATGATGTATGGTATCCTTGCAATTGATGCCGGTCTTCGTATCCGTGGAAATCTTGACTTACCAAAAGTAGACGGACGACTGAGTGTCGCCGACAATACGGATTTCACATTTGTTCTGCCTCAATCTAGTCCTACATTGCAGGAGAGAGATGGCATTGTAGAATTTGTGGATCAGGATCAGGTTGTGCTCAATAAAACAATCAAAACGGATTCTCTTAACGCCCAAAGCCGTATCAAGGGAATGGATGTAAGCGTTAATATTGAAGTGAGTAAAGAAGCAAAACTTTCATTAATCATCGATAAAGCCAATGGTGATTTTGTACAACTACAAGGTGAAGCGGAATTAACCGGAGGAATTGATCCTTCAGGAAAAACTACACTTGTAGGCGTCTATGAAGTGAACAAAGGAAGTTATGATCTTTCGGTAAGTTTCCTGAAACGTAAGTTTGACATTCAGAAAGGAAGTACCATCACCTGGACGGGAGAACCTACAACAGCTATAATGGATATTACTGCGGTTTATAAGACTGAAGCGGCTCCTATTGATCTCGTGGAACAACAGATAGGTACTGAAGGAGGAGCATCTATGATAAATCAGTTTAAACAGAGAATACCATTCAATGCTCTGTTGAAAATGAAAGGAGAGCTGTTGAAACCTCAGCTTAGCTTTGATGTGACGACAGAAGAAAAAAATAACTCTGTATCCTCTAATGTAAAAGATATTGTTGACCAAAAATTAGCCCAGCTCAGAACTCAGGAATCTGAATTAAATAAGCAGGTGTTTGCTTTACTTCTCTTAAACCGATTTATTGGAGAAAATCCTTTTGAAAGCGGTGCCGGAATGTCTGCAGAAACTATGGCAAGACAAAGTGTGAGCAAGATTCTTTCACAGCAATTGAATAACCTGGCAGCAGGGCTCATCAAAGGGGTAGACCTTAATTTTGGACTTGACTCTTCAGAAGATTATTCTACCGGTCAGAAAAATACAAGAACAGACCTGAATGTGGATATCAGCAAAAAACTTCTGAATGACCGATTAAAAGTAACGGTAGGAAGTAATTTCGGACTGGAAGGGCAAGCCCGTCAGAATGAAAATATGACCAATATTGCAGGAAATGTGTCTGTTGACTACAGTCTTTCTAAAGACGGAAGATATATGTTACGGGCTTATCGTAAAGATGAATATCAGGTAGCCCTGCAAGGCCAGATTATAGAAACCGGACTTGGATTTATCATCACACTGGATTATGACAAATTCAGGGAGATTTTCCAAAAATCAAAAGAAAAAAAAACCAAAAAGAATCAAAACAACCAAGTGGTAGAATTTAAATAATGAGTAAGACGTTCCATACATATTGCAAGTATCTGTTGACTTCCGGATTGGTATCTACCGTGATTTCCTGCAGTAATACCCGATTTTTAAAAGAAGGTCAGATGCTCTATACGGGTGCTGATGTGAAAATCATCAATGACACCATGTCCAAAAAAGAGAAAAAAGATCTTCAATCTGCCCTGGCAGAAAATCTCAGACCCAAACCTAATTCTACATTTTTGGGATTACGACCTAAACTGTACTTCTATAATATCGCCAAAGAACCTAAGAAGGATAAAGGCTTCAATTACTGGTTAAAATATAAAGTAGGTGAAAAACCTGTTTTGTTGGGTGATGTAGATCGTGAATTCAATAAAGATATTATTGAAAATTACTCTGAAAACAAAGGATATTTTAATGCAAAAGCTACCTATGATACGGTGTCAAAAAATAAAAGAGCTCAGGTTATTTATACTGTAAAACCCGGAGCCAGATATCTGATTGATGGCGTAAAGTTTCAAAAGGATTCAACAGTGGTGAATCAGGAAATTCAAAATTTAACGGGAAAAACACTGTTGAAAAATGGGAAACCTTTCGATCTGGACGTTATAAAAACCGAAAGAGAAAGGATTGACAATGGATTAAAAGAACGTGGCTTTTATTACTTTCACCCTGATAACATCATTGTACAGGCAGATAGTACCGTCAACAAAAATCATAAGGTTGAACTCAATGTAAAACTTAAAGATAACACACCCGCTTTATCGACACAGCAATTCAGTATTGATAAAGTGGTGGTATTTCCCAACTATAATATTCAGGATGTAAAGGACGGAAAGTATAGTATTCCAATGGATAAAGATTCCCTTTCGAAATATGCTTTTGATGACATCTATGTAATTGACCCGCAGCATAAATTTAAACCCAGGATTTTTGACAGAGCATTATATTTTAAAAAGGGAGATCTCTATAACCGTTCCAATCATAATCTTACTTTAAATCGCTTAATCAGCCTTGGTGTTTTCAAATTTGTAAAAAATGAATTTGTGACTTCAGATTCTTTGAATCATAAGTTTGATGCCTATTATTTATTGACACCGAGACAAGTTCAGTCCCTACGTCTGGAAGCTTTAGGAAGAACCAATTCTGCGAACTACGCGGGTAGTGAGCTGAATCTGAACTGGACTCACAGAAATTTTTTCCGAGGTGCTGAACAATTTAAAGCGGCGATTTTCGGAGCCTTTGATTTCCAGATGGGAGGTGCTCAGAATGCCAATAATATTTTCCGTGCGGGAACGAATGTACAACTTTCCATTCCAAGAATTGTGGCACCATTCCGTTTTCATTCTTCCAGTGAATTTGTTCCAAGAACAAATATTACATTAGGATATGAATTCCAAAATCGTACCCGATATTACACCCTGAATAACTTTACAGGCTCATTTGGATATCTATGGAAAGAAAATGCAAGAAAAGAGCATGAACTGAAGGTGATTGACATTACGTTAGTATCACCACAAAAGGTTACAGATGAATATAGAGCTAAATCTGCCGGAAATCCTGCTATGCAACGAATTGTAGATAAGCAGTTAATTTTTGGTCCTACCTATTCTTTTACCTACACCAATACGATGCTGCCAAGAACCAATACTGTTTATTATAAAGGCACACTTGATCTGGCAGGAAATATTACAGGTCTTGTTTCAGGTGCTGATGTAAAAAAGGACAAAGAGAAAAAAATATTTGGAATTCCTTTCAGCCAGTATGTAAAGATTGAAAATGATTTTAGATTCTATCATAAGTTCACTGAAAAATCTTCACTGGCGACGAGATTTATTGCTGGAATTGCTTATCCATATGGAAACTCCGAGTTTATTCCTTTCTCTAAACAGTTTTTCTCAGGAGGAAGCAACAGCATCAGAGCATTTCGCGCCAGAACACTAGGGCCGGGAAGTTTTGATCCGAGAACCATTGATGAAGGTACTTATTTTGATCAGTCCGGGGACGTTAAACTCGAATTAAATGCTGAATACCGCGCCAATCTTTATAAATTTTTAAATGCTGCCATTTTTGTAGATGCCGGAAATATATGGCTCCTTCACGATGATTCAACAAGACCCGGCGCAAAATTTACAAAAGATTTTTTTCAAGAAATTGCCGTAGGTGCCGGAGTTGGTCTGAGACTTGATTTTTCAATCCTGATTTTAAGGCTTGACCTGGCAATGCCATTGAGAGTTCCTTATTATGAAAAAGGAAACAGATGGGCCTTCGATAAAATTAACTTCGGAGATTCAAGCTGGAGAAAAGATAACCTTGTTTTAAATATAGCCATCGGATATCCTTTTTAATATGATCAAAAATGCAAAATTTTTCTGGGAGGTTTTAAAAGACACGTTTACAGAATGGAACAGTTCTTCCGCATCAAAAGATTCGGCAAGTCTTGCCTATTACGCCATTTTCTCTATCCCGGGATTATTGATTATTATTATCTGGGTGCTGGGAAATTTTTTTGGAGAAGAAGCCATCCGCGGACAAATCAGTACTCAGATCAGTGGTATCATGGGGCCTGATGTTGCTAAAAGTATTGAAGGAATGCTAGCAGGTGCCCTGATTGACAAAAAAAATATTTTTATGAAGGCTGTTGGAGTAGGCGCCTTGGTCTTTGGTTCTACTACCTTATTCTTCCAACTTCAACATACATTGAATTCACTTTGGGATGTAGAATCTGCTCCTAAAAAAGCGCTAATTAAATTTTTACTGGATAGAGCCAACTCTCTTGGTATGATCCTTATTCTCGGCTTTTTACTGATGATTACCATGATTCTATCTTCATTGATCAGCCTTTTTAATACCATCATCACCCAATACTTTGGATTTGAAACCTATTTGCTTGTTGAGGTCGTCAATTTTTCCATTGGATTTGGTCTCGTCATGCTGTTATTTGCCTTAATGTTTAAAGTTCTTCCGGATGTTCAGATCACCTGGAAATCTGTTTGGAGAGGTGCTTTTCTTACAACCGTTTTATTTACATTGGGGAAGTTTTTACTGAGTCTTTATTTCAATCAGGTTAAACCTACTTCAGCATTTGGAGCTGCCGGAACTGTTATTCTGATTATGATGTGGATCAATTATTCCTGTATGCTGATATTTTTTGGGGCTAAGTTTACCAAAGTTTACACTTATAAAAAAGGGTATCCTGTAATTCTCTCCAAACACGCAAGATGGAGTGCGGCCAAGCTGTACGCTGATAGTTTGAAACAGATACAGAATAAAAATAATGAAAACACGAATCCATAAATAAAAAACCTCCTGAAAACTCAGGAGGTCTATTTTTTACATTCTGTTTACGGTTCCGATTCCCAGAAGTTCCAGAGACTTTTTAATGGTCTTGGCTGTGAGATCTGACAGATTTAAACGGAATTGTTTTACATTTTCATCATCCTGATTCAGAATGGGATTATTCTGGTAGAAAGAGTTATATGATTTAACAAGATCGTACACATAATTTGCTACCAAAGCAGGACTTAACGTTTCAGCAGACTTGGCAACTATTGTTTTAAGATTTGCCAGTTGCATAATCAATTCTTTTTCAAATTGGTTTAGAATGATATCAGCAGTATCTTTTTGCGCATAGTCTGCTTTAGCCAACAATGACTGAATACGGGCATATGTATATTGGATAAACGGCCCTGTGTTTCCATTGAAATCAATACTTTCTGCAGGGTTAAAAAGCATTTTTTTCTTAGGATCAACCTTCAGCATAAAATATTTCAATGCTCCTAATCCTACCGTTTCATAAGAAGTTTCTTTATCTTCCTCAGACAACGTTTCTAATTTGCCAAGTTCCTGTGCCTTGGATTTTGCTGTAGCATACATTTCCTGCATTAAGTCATCAGCATCTACTACAGTTCCTTCACGGGACTTCATTTTTCCTTCAGGAAGTTCTACCATTCCGTAAGACAGATGATATAACTGATCTGCCCACTCATATCCAAGCTTTTTCAAGATTTTAAACAAAACCTGGAAGTGATAATCCTGTTCATTTCCTACCGTATAGATCAGCTTTTGAATGTCGTTTTGTTTAAAACGCTCAACCGCTGTCCCCAAATCCTGAGTCATATACACTGAAGTACCATCAGAACGTAACAATAATTTCTGGTCAAGTCCTTCATCCGTCAGATCACACCATACGGAACCATCTTCTTTCCGGAATAAAACTCCTTTATCCAGACCTGCCTGAATAAGGTCCTTCCCTAAAATATAAGTATTACTTTCGTACTGAACCTGATCAAAATCGACGCCCAATCTTTTATAGGTTTCATTGAATCCTTTGTATACCCATGAATTCATTTCTGCCCATAGCGCTCTTACCTTCTCATCCCCATTCTCCCAATCTACCAGCATTTGCTGTGCCTCTCTGATCAGTGGAGCTTCTTTTTTAGCCTGCTCTTCTCCTACCCCCTGAGCTACAAGATCAGCAATTTCTTTTTTATAGTTTTTATCGAACTCTACATAGTAATTTCCAACAAATTTATCTCCCTTAGTATGAGTCGTTTCCGGAGTTTCTCCATTCCCGAACTTTTCCCAAGCCAACATTGACTTACAGATATGAATCCCTCTATCGTTAATAATCTGTGTTTTGATCACATCATATCCTGCCTCTTTTAAAATCTGCGCAACCGAAAATCCTAACAGGTTATTTCTGATATGTCCCAAGTGTAGAGGCTTATTGGTATTCGGAGAAGAATACTCAACCATGACAGTCGCATTTTTCTTTTCAACCGTTGAAAATCCATTGCTTACAGATCTGAAATTATCTACAAACAACTGATTTTTCACTTTTACATTAAGGAAACCTTTTATCACATTAAAGCTTTCAAACAAATCTGTTTGTGTGGTCAGCCCTTCCCCTAACTCAACCCCGATACTTTCAGGATTTTTCTTTAATTGTTTTACTAACGGAAAAGTAACAATGGTAAAATCACCTTCGAATTCCGTTTTATTTTCCTGAACTTCCAGCTTGATGTCTTTTAACTGATATACATTTAAAATAACCTCCGAAAGCTTTTGTTCTATAATATCTTTAATATTCATGTTCTTACATTCAATTTTAATGTTCAGAGATGGAAAATTTTCATTTAATGTTTCATCGCAGAATTTTGAAGTACAAATATACGGAAATTAAAAAACCGCCCGAAGGCGGCAATATGTGAATGTTGATAAAATGTGTATTTTAGTTTTTGTCCCAAATGAGCTTGGTATTCATTTGATCTCCTCCAATAGCCGCTGACGCCGCTTGATAGTTTATTGTATTTAATGTCTGAACATTTGTTGGATAAAAAATTCTGGTGGGTAAATCAGTTAACCCGGCAATAAGTGAAGTAAATGTATAAGTTGTTTCCCCCGTTGCTGATGGTACATTTAAATTTGCAGTTTGCCCCGGTAATAATAAGTGATTGGGATATCCCGTCCGCCTGTATTCTGCCCAGGCTTCATTAGGCTGCATGAATAATGCAATATACTTCTGGGTTATTACATTAGCTTTATTTGCACCTGGAAGTGTTGTTATAAATGAATTAATTTTATCAGTGGTTATATTCCACCTTTCCATAGATGCTCTTACTCCTTTTTCATAATGATCTTGTGACCATCCATTAGCTTCAGCCAATAGAAATTCAACTTCAGCATACTCCATAAATATTTCAGTATACGCCGGCTTTAAGACACTTGCACCAAAGAAGCTTGATGAACCTGCCTGACTTGTGGCCAATGTACTAGGTACCCCATACGGCATTCCTGATATCTGACTTGCACTTGTAGCTTCGGTCATTGTTTGACTCCTGATATTCCCTACCTTTACGGATGTTGGAGAAGCATATTTAAAAATCCTTGGATCTTCGCCAAAATTTCCCGTCTGACCTTTAAGTAGCTGAACAAAAGTTTTTGAAATCGCGAAGTCAGATCTCTCCAGATATGTTGAGAAAAAAGGAGAAGGGTTAACTAGATTATTTTCGTAGGTTAAACCAACTGTATCATCATTAGATGTCATTACCCCGGAAGCAATAGCATCTGCAATATGGGCTTCTGCCTCAGGTATAACTCCTTTTACTCTGATAGCCACTCTTAATCTTAATGAATTAGCAAATTTTTTCAATTTATCAGGACTATTAAACAGCTTATCTCCATCTGTTAAAATATCCTTTGAAGTGTCAATCATTTCAGAAGCTTCTTTTAGCTCTTTTAGAATATCTGTGTACACTTTTTTCTGACTGGCAAATTTTGGCTGTAAATTCACATTTACATTTAAAGCTTGAAAATCTTCATCTTTATTACCATAAGACCAATACGGTATATCTCCAAAGGCATCAACTAAATTTAGAAATACATAAGACAACATTATTCTTGAAACTGCAATTTGGTTTTTGTTTGCCCCGTAGTTTCCCATTTGAGATGCAGTAGCTGGATCTGTATTGAGATCTATTATCTTTTTGTAATCCTGTGCAACATAATAAGATCTGGTCCATAGCTGCGTACCAGTAGTAAGTCTATATTGATACCTATCTTCTTCAGTATACGTTCTCTGAGCCGAATATTGAACCCATGGCAGAATCATTCTACCTCCTACCCAGCCATCTCTTGTATAATCCATATACTCTTTGTTAGCATTGTTAAATAATCCTGTAGGCAATGGATTTTCAGTTGAATTGGGATTGGTATCTATTTCGTTAAGTTTATCAGCACAACTATTAACAGTTAATGACAAGCTTAGTAGTGCTAGTATTGAAAATATCTTTTTCATGATCATTAAAATTTAAAGTTTACATTAATTCCGTACATTCTCGTAGATGGCAGAGAACCACCTTCCAAGCCTTGAATGTTACCAGATCCATACGAAGTATTTTCAGGATCAATACCTTTGAAATCAAGATTCCAGGCAAACAAGTTTCTGGCAAAAGCAGATACTCTTATACCCTGAAGAGAATTACCAATAAGGGATTTTGGCAAATCATAAGATAAAGTAATATCTCTCAGCTTGATATAGCTTGCATCAAAAACATTTTGCGCGTCAACAGTATTATAAAAAGATTTTCCCCATGTTGGTGCATTTAATCTTATATCATTGGGAGTACCATTTTCTTTAACCCCAGGAAGTATAACTCCTGCTTCCCTGTTTCCTCCGAGAGCTGTTTCTTCCAGCATCCCCGTGTACATTCCCCACATATGGGTTGTTGAAAAATATTTACCTCCTTGTTGCATATCAATTAAAAATGACAAACCGAAATTTTTATATTTAAATGAATTTCTTAATCCCATATTATAATTGGGAAGAACCGAACCCAAAGATCTAATTTCGGAAGCTTTATAGCGACCTGTGTTATCAACTACTTTTTCACCATTTGCATCATAAACAAAGTCGGTCCCCAAAATCACACCATACGAATAGCTGACCTGAGCTGCAAGTTGCGCTCTAAAAGGAGCATTTGTTAAAATATAGTTTTGAAGATCACCTTGTAACTCGACTAGTTTATTTTTATTTTTGGTAAAATTCCAAGTCATGTCCCATGAGAAATTACTGTTTTTAACCGGAGTAATATTAACCATAGCTTCAATACCTTTATTAGTCATTTCACCGGCATTAATCCTCTTAAATCCGTAACCAGTAGACGGATCAATAGGTAATGGTATAATTAAATCAGTAGTTTTCACATCATAGTAAGTAACATCAAATCCTAACCTGTTTTTAAAGAAATTCATTTCTAAACCAATCTCTTTTGTAGTTTTAATCTCAGGTTTGATCATTGGCTCACCTTTTGTATTTGGCATGGAATATACAGGACTTCCGTTGAATGGAGTCTCTATAGAAGCGTATGTTCCTCTAATATAGGGATCTGAACCTCCTGCAATTCTTGACCATCCGGCTCTTAATTTACCAAAAGATAACCAATCAACATTTAGTATTTTGGAGAATACAAAACTTCCTGTAACTGAGGGATAAAACTGATCGTCATTTAACATGGAAAACCAATCATTTCTACCAGTGGCTTCTAAATACAAAAAATCTCTATACCCTACTGAAACTGAAGCAAATAAACTTCGTACACCTAAATTATAAGATGCATTAGAGGAACGCGGAGCCTCTTTACTATTAGCTAAATTATATAAACCTGGAATTATCAACCCACCTACGGAATTCCCATTTAAAACATCCCATTTACGATTCATTATATTGAATCCTGCAAATGTATTTAAACTAAAATCTCCGAAATTATCATTGTAATGAATTCTCGCTTCATAATTGAATTCAGAATTATTTCTTTTCTGAATGTTATATTTTGACAATGCGGCAGACCCCACAGCCACCCTGGAAGTTATCATCTGAGAATATGTGTCTCCATATACCTTTCCGGTAACGTACAATTTTTTAGAAAAGTTATAAGTTAAACCAGCATTTCCAAAGAACCTATTTCGGCTATCATCTGAAGTATTCTCGTAGATCGTCCAGTATGGGTTATCCGAAAAGTTTGGGGTTCCATCATCCCATGACGTTCTATTCCATGACCTCTGCATACCATTAGCTAATTTATAATCTTTCAACTCTGAAAAATCAAGCTGTCTCTGGCCCCATTGATAGAATTTTTGTGCAACTGAATTATCTCCATACCCTTGTTCCGGTCTGTTAAACCCTACTGTTCGTACATAATTAAAAACGGCATCAGCTTTCAGATTCTCGGATAGTTGGGTATTAACATTTAAGCTAAAATTATCTTTTTTAATCTCTGAGTTGGGAACAATTCCATTAATTTTAGTATTGGTATAAGATAATCTTACATTTGTATTTTCAAACGATCTGGAAACAGAGAAATTATTTGTATATGTCGTTCCAACTCTAAAGAAATCGTCAACATCTTTGTTTGGAGCCACCCATTTCTTCAATTTCATGTAGTCATTACCAAATTCCGGATCAAATGAATTCCACCCCAGATAATATAAATTGGGGTCATATTTTGGACCCCAGCTTTCATCAGTACCAAATTCAACAATATTATAGGTTTTTCCATCAATTGTTGCTGTAGGTAAACTTGACTGCAAACCACCTCCATATTGGTTTTGTAATTTGGGTCTAATATAAATTGATTCAAAAGAGATACCTGTATTAAATTGGATTTCAGTTTTACCTCTTTTAGCAGATTTTGTGGTATAGATTATAGCTCCGTTACCAGCTCTATAGCCGTACAACGCAGCTGCAGGGCCGCCTTTCAATACTGTTACACTCTCAATATCATCCGGATTGATGTCAAACGTTGCATCTCCATAATCTCTTCCTCCTGCACCTCTTTCGGTATCACTACCGTTCACATTTGAATTGTCCAAAGGAATACCATCAACAATAATTAGCGGACGGTTTTCTCCCGTAACCGAACTAATTCCCCTCATTGTTATTCTGGTGGAACCTCCCATACTAGAGGGAGCCGTAACCTGTACCCCAGCAACATTTCCGGACAATGCGCTAACAGCATTAGTTTGCCCCGCATCTGAGATGACATCCCCTTTAATCTCCTGAGAAGCATACCCAAGGGCTTTTTTCTCTCTTTTAATTCCGAGTGCGGTAACGACTACCCCTTCGATTTCTTTTGTTTTCATGGTATCTTTCTTCTGTTGTGCATTTGTGACAGCTATAGAAGAAGTTAACACTAAAACAAGAAGACTTGTGTTTAGTTTCTTCATATCAAAATAATTTTTGTATCCGCACAAATTTGTTAAACTTTCTTAACAAGTCAAAGAAAAAAAACAAAAAAAATACAAAATCATCACTAAAACACAATAATTAATGTGAAATAATTAAAAAAATATATCAAAAATTAAAATATTAAGAAAAAAAACCAATCAAACGAAGCTTATCACCGCTCTAAATATCATTTTCCAGGAGTAAATAAAATTTCAGATGAGTCCATAAAAAAACCGCCCGAAGGCGGTATAATATGAATGTTGTTAAATGTGTGTGCTAGTTTTTATCCCAGAACAGTTTTGTAGTCGCTTTGTCACCACCAATTTTATCACCGGCAGCTTTTACATTAGCTCCATTCAATACATATTCCTGGTCAGAATAAGGCATTCTGTATGGTACAGAAGATAAGTTTGATTTTGGAGGATTCACAAGAATTGGATAGTCCAAACGTCTTGTAAAGTTCCAGCTTGCAAATCCTTTGTTGAACATCGCAATCCATGCTTGTGTACCAATAGATTGTTTCCAGTTTGCTAAGTTTAAAGGATTGGCAGCTACATATGCATCTGCAACTATTTTACTTATTCCATTTTCTCTCATAGATTCTACCACTGCTGCTGCATAAAGATCAACAGCTGTACCTCCTGCTGCAAATCCCCTTGAAGCTGCTTCAGCTTTTAAGAATGCAACTTCTGCATAACTTAGCAGGTTTGATGCCGTAGTAGCACTTCTGAAGTAAGAGCTCAACTGAGAGAAGTTGGTATAAGGATCATTTAATTCTCCAAAAACACCCCCTTTATACACTCCGTTAACTTTTGTAAACCATACCTCCATTCTTGGATCTGCAAGGTTACTCATTGTCTTGATGGTTAGTTCGCTAGGCAAAAAGTCATTTCTGTTAGAAGCTACCAGGTTATCAAATACTGGATTCGAGAACGTCCCCCCATCATATTTGAATTTGTATGCTTCATCGTCAGAAGAAATAACTCCTGCTGCGATTGCTGACTCAACAGTAGTTTTAGCTAATGCAGGATCAGCATCTGCCAGGTTCATTCCTAATCTTAATTTAATGGAATTTGCAAATTTTCTCCACTTGGTCATATTACCTCCGTATACCAAATCAGCATATCCGGTAGCAGCAGGTTTTATGGTTGCAGTAACCGCATCGATTCTTTTGATCAGATCAAGATAAATGGTTTTAGCATCGTCATATTTTGGAGTTAAAATTTCATCTGGTTTAAATGCCTCAGAATAAGGGACGTCACCGTAAGTATCCACCAAATTTTCCCAAATAAAAATTTCTTCAATTTCTAAGGTAGCTAATTTATTAGCACGAATATCATCAGATTCCACTTCATTTTTCAAATTGGCTTTTGCTTGTCTCAGGTTGTTCATACTGTAAACATACATTCTGTTAAAATGACCACGAGGCTGGTTACGCGTTACCAGGTTATATTGAGTTTCATCCGGATATTGAGTTTCCGCCCATTGCTGTGTAAAAAATCTGTAATTGTTAAAATTTACACTTGGGTTATCCATATAATAGGATGACTGATACAAAGCAGTAGCTAATAAATTATCAGATGGGAGAATTGACGGATGTTTAGTATCATCGTTAAGAGAAGTTAAATCACTTTGACATGAACTTAAAGCCAATCCAATACATGCAGACAACAAACTTATTTTTATAATATTTTTCATTTTTAAAGTAATTTAGAATTTAAATGTGACATTGATCCCAAGGTCTCTTGTCGTTGGCATTGAACCAATAGACCAACCGTAAGAGTTGATACCTCCGCCGACCATAGCTTCAGGATCTGCATATGGTAAATTTTTATGAATAATCCACAGATTTCTTCCTACAATAGAGATTTTTGCATCATAGATTTTAGTCCCTGCCAATACTGATTTTGGAAGGGTATATCCAATACTTGCTTCTCTTAGTTTAATGAAAGAACCATCATAAACAAACTCTCTAGAAGGCTGTGTTTTATATCCTACAGCAGCATTATTATCAGCAAACGGCGATAATCCGATATTGTTTGGAGTACCGTCAGGAAAAACTCCCGGCAAAACGATAGGTTTATCTCTGTAATCTCCTTCAGCTGTCTCTTTATAAAGACCCGATGATAATCCATAATACATATCCGTTGAGAATATATCCCCTCCTTTACGCATATCAATTAAGAAGCTTAAAGAGAATCCTTTATAGCTAAAGCTGTTTCTAATACCTCCAATCCAATCCGGGGTAGTATTACCAATTACCTGATTAGGATTTTGTAAATATTTGCCTGTTTTCGGATCAATAACCTTTTGCCCATTCACATATGTATAATCGGCACCAACCAAAGTTCCCCAAGCTTCACCTACTCTTGCATTTAGAGATACACCACCCTGGAAACTATTCAATAAAAGATTGGTAATTCCTGGATACAAATCGATAACTTCGTTTTTGTTTTTAGACCAGTTAACATCAATATTCCATGTAAAATCTTTTGATTTTATCGGAACTAATCCTAACTGTACTTCAACTCCACTATTATCAATTCTTCCTGCATTAATTACTTTCCCTGTAAATCCGGTTCCTGAAGAAACAGGAAGAGTAATAATCTGGTCAACTGTTTTTGTTTTATAATAAGCAACATCAAGTGTAATTCTGTCTCTTAAAAAGTGTACTTCAGTACCTACTTCAAATTCCTTAGATCGTTGAGGTTTAAGATTAGGATTCGGTTGACTTAATATTGGATTATATATTCCGGTATTAGATAAGATACCTGCAGATCTATAATTGTTAACCAATTGATAAGGGTCTGCTGTCCCCCCTACTTCTGCATAGTTGGCTCTTAATTTCCAAAAATTCATCCAACTTTTAGTATCCAGAATCTCAGACATAATCAACGCTCCTGTTACAGAAGGATAATTGTACACGTTATTACCTGCTGGTAATGTTGAGCTTTGATCTACTCTCCAGGTTCCATCCAGATAGAATTTTTTAAAGAAATCAAATGAGGCAGTAACATAACCTGAGTTGGTTTGTGTGATTGATTCAATTTCATCAGAAGCTAAAGGTGCTTTTTTAGAATTAGATAATGCATAAATTCCCGGTACAACCAATCCTCCTTCCGTGGAAGCATAAACAGAGTTCATATAATTTCGTCTTATATTTCCTCCTACAACCCCAGAAACATTAATATTATCTGTAATGTCAAATTTATAATTTACCATCAAATCATAGTTGGTCTCATTTCTAAGTACATCACGTCTTGCATAACCAGAACCAATTGAATTATTAGATTGCCCAAAAGCCTGTGGAAGAGAGCCAAAAGCTAATCTGTTTTCAGCCATAAGATTTGATCTGTCATATGAAACTTTTCCTGTAACTGTAATATTATCTAATAGATCATATGTTACCTGTGCATACGTAAAGCTTCTGTATCTTTTATCTGACGTATAGTTTTGATAGGCCTGGAAATATGGGTTGTTCCAATAAGCAGGCGCTCCGTTAGCCGCAGATTTTCTGCTCCATGTAACGTTACCATAGTTATTGGCCGCGCTCGCTACTTTAGGATCAACATTCGCTAAGTATATGCTCTCAAGATCGTTCAGATCAACGTTGGTTTGCCACCATTGTCTGAAACCTGTCACAGTATTGTTTGAATACCCTGTAATACTTCTCCCTTTTGTATCCTGCAAAGTCAAGGTAGAATAAAAAGTAGAATGTAATTTAGGAGTCAGATCATAATTAATCTTTAAAGAGAAATTATTTTTATTCAGATGCGAGTTAGGCATTAGCCCGTCAGACATCATATTTTCATATGTAAAGCTGATATTTTTCCCTTTTTGCCCTTTTTCTAACGTTACACTATTGATGTAAGAGGCAGGATTGTTGAAAAACTTAATTGGTCCATTTTTTGCCGCTACCCAAGGAGTTGCTTTTCCTGCATTGGGGGATAGGGGATTAAAAGAATCCCACTGGTACACCATTAGATTAGGATCAAACTTTGGACCCCATGAAGCATCTGCACCAAAGTTAGCGTAATTTAAACCATCAGGTGCCTGTGCTCCGAATTTCTGAGCATATCCGGCACCATATTTTGTCTGATATTCAGGGAAAGTAGATTTATCAATAAATCCTACCTGAATCGCTGATGAAAATGTTACCCCCCAAGATCCATCATCTTTTCCTTTTCCGTTTTTGGTAGTAATGACAATAACCCCATTCAATCCTCTTTCACCATAAAGAGCAGATGCCGCAGCTCCTTTCAGAACATTGATGGATTCAATATCCTCCTGATTAATATCAGATAGGGCATTACCATAGTCAATATTTTTTTCTTGAGTGTAGGTATTGTTAACAGGCGATCCATCAATAACGATGAGTGGATTACCTCCACCTAATGTTTTCACCCCTCTGATCAATAAATTGGAAGATCCTCCAAAATTGTTATTGGTAGTAACATTAAGACCAGCTACTTTACCTGATAACTGCGCAGCAATATTTCCGGTATTTGTGGTTCCATCTGAAAGAGCACCCCCTTTAATTTCCTGGGAAGCATATCCCAAAGATTTTTTCTCTCTCTTGATTCCGAGTGCAGTTACTACGACCCCTTCGATTTCTTTTGTTTTAAGAGTATCTTTCTTTTCCTGAGCATGAGCAACAGCAATAGAGGAAGACAATACCAAAACAAGAAGACCTGTTGTTAGTTTCTTCATATCTAAATTAATTTTGTACGTCACAAATTTGTAAAACTTTCTTAACAACACAAAGAAAAATTGAAAAAAATTAACATTTGTTCAATAATCAAGAAACAAAGACACTAAAAAAGTATTAAATTAAGTTAAAACTAAAATATTTAACAAAATCATCACAAATAAATATTATTTTTTTTTAAGAAACAATAACAATCAATTAAATTGATAATATCTATATATTGCTGAAAACTTCATCCATTAACACATTGCAAATCAATATCATGAAATTAAAAACAGTAAAATCTCTAAATAAGACAATAAAAATATTATGCTCAGCATATTAATTTTATTAACCTTAAATTTTCCCTACAAAGACCTTATTACCAAAAAAAACCGCCCGAAGGCGGTATAATATGAATGTTGTATAAAAAATCAAATATTAATTAACATCCCAGAATATTTTGGTCGTTAATTTATCACCACCGATTGCAGCACTAGCTGCAGCATAATTAGTACCATTGGTGGTAGATTCCAAAGGTGGATACTGAAGTCTTACCGGAACTTTCCCGCCTGCATTAGGAATCGCAGTAGCAGGAGCTACTAATTGCGGGTAATCAAGTCTTCTATAAAAATTCCATGATATCACTGCTTGATTATACATTGCTACCCAAGCCTGTTCTCCAATTGATTTTTTCCAGTTGGAAGCGTCATAAGGATGAGCAGCAAGGTACCCAGCAGCATCAGCCGTTAAATTCCAATCTGTGAAAGAAGAAGTTACAGCAGAATCATACAGTGCTGCCGGAGCCCCTCCAATCCCCCATCTTGCAGCTGCTTCAGCAAGATAAAAAGACACTTCAGTATAACTTAATACAATTCCCGGAGTAGTACTGGTATAAGCAAAACTTCCGGCATTTGAAAACGATGCAAAATCAGCAGGAGCTCCAATTACCTGGCCAATATATACACCGTCAACATCTGTATAATATTCAGCTATTCTTGGGTCATTAGTAGCATTCATATAATCTACCAAAGTTTTTCCACCAACAAAATCATCTCTTGACGCTGTTTCTAAATACATTGGACTTTGATTAGGAGAAGCTGCTAAGTATTGAAATTTACAGTTGTCTGCAGAAGAAGAAAACACTCCACCAGCAATAGCCTGGTTAACTGTTGCCTGGGCTAAAGTTGGATTAACATCAGCCAACGCTATCCCCAATTTTAACAATAAAGAATTTCCAAATTTCTTCCATTTCCCAATATCTCCTTTATAGAAAATATCACCGTTACCAAAAGTACCTCCCGTAGAAGATAATTTATTCACATCAGTATTGAGCCTTGTAATCAAGTCTGCATAAATTGTTGCAGCATTGTCATATTTCGGAAGAGGATATTTATCATTATCCAGCGACTGCGTATAAGGAATATCCCCATAAGCATCTACTAAGACCTGATAGGTATACACTTTCATAATATCCAATATAGCAAGCTGATTATCTCTTTTTGCAGGCCAGGCTGCAGCCTCTGCAAATGTCGGTACATATGCCGTGATTATTTTAGAAGCCTGATTAAGATTCATTAAAACATTTACATAATTATCTCTCCAGACATTATTGGATACATTACGATTAGTAAAGTCATAATTACTCTCATTCACATAAATAGTTTCCTGCCAATATTGCATCATCAACCTGGAATTATTCTCATTAACACTTGGTGTTGTTAAATAATCACTTAATTCTTTTTGTGCATAAGTAAGCAACGGTTCCGGCTGTGTTTCATAACTCGCATGCGGATCCGAGTTGACATCTTCACTGGTTCGACAACCTGCAAACAAAAATGGTAATGTTAATATTATTATATATTTTTTCATAATTTCTAGAAGTTAATTTTTACGTTAAATGAGATATTTCTGGTACCTGGCATAACTCCGGACTGATACCCCTGAATATTACCTGACGACAGACCTGCTTCCGGATCAGCATAAGGAAGATTTTTATGGATAATCCAAAGATTATTACCAATTAAACTCATTGACATCCCTTGTATAAATTTAGAGTTGAAAATCTTTTTATCAAATCTATACGTAATGGCAACCTCTCTTAATTTCACAAAACTAGCATCATAAATATAAGCTGCTCCCGGAAGGTCGGTTTGCAAAACCTGACTCGATTGAGACTTATCCAACCTGATTGTATTTGGAATATAATGTCCTGGATTATTTGGATCAACCATCACCCCAGGCATAATTACACCACCACCATTAGCCAGTGTATTTCTTATTGGATTACCCAAATCATTAAAGCCTACAGAATCAGGATACAAACCTGTTCCATAGCCATAAAATTGATCTAGAGAATACACTTTTCCACCTTGTCTCCAATCTATTAAGAAACTTAGCGACAAGTTTTTATAATTAATAGTATTATTCAAACCAGCTGTCCATCTTGCCTGGAAGCTTCCTTGATCATAAATAGCTTTATCCGTAACCAGATAAGCACCATTTGGCCCCACAATTCTCTGTCCGTTGGAATCATAAACATAATCAGACGTCCAGATTGAACCATAATCACCATTAAGAGGTGCATTAATACTCACCCCTCCCTGAAGAGCTCCGATTGTAATATTTTCAATACCAGGATTTAGTGAAGTAACTTTGGTCCATGGGTTAGACCAGTTTAAGTTCAAATCCCATGAAAAGTTATCAGTTTTAATAGGCGTGGCATTCACACTCACCTCAAAACCTCTTGTGGTCAATTCTCCTGCATTAGCAAACTTAGCCGTCACACCATTTGCAAGGGATACCGGCAATGGAAGAATTTGTTGAAACCCTTTATTTTGAAACCATGAAACATCAAAACCTAAGCGATTATTAAAAAGTCTGGCCTCAATACCAAATTCAATATTCTTAAGACTTTGTGATGTAAGCTCAGGGTTTCTAAGTATTGCATTATAAGCATTTACAAGAACATCCCCAAATGATGGTTGAGATTGATATCTATTTCGCAGTCTGTCTGCTCCCGTATCCGAACCAACCTCGGCATAAGCCGCTCTTATTTTACCAAAATTCAACCAATTCTGTTGTATTAAATTTGAAAACACAACACTTGCAGATACTGAAGGGTACCAATAAACATTATTTCCAGCACTCAATGCTGTAGTCTGGTCTCTTCTATAAGTACCTTCCAAATAGTATGTATTTTTGTACCCTAATGACACCTGACCAAAAACCCCATAGATATATTTGGACAAATCTGAAATTATAGGTCTTGCAGGTGATGAAGCAGAGTTCGCAATTGTATAAAGTCCTGCCACAGAAAGACCACCTGATGTAGACTGTTGATTAGAATAATCCCTTTGCACATTAATATTACCACCTAATAAAGCATTGACATTAAAGTCATCTGTAATATTCTTTTTATAGGTACCAATAAAATCATAGTTTGTTTCAGAGAATTTATATTCACTTAATGCATATCCAGACGGTTGATTTACAACATTTAAACCAAAAGTATTTCCTGTATAAGATCCTACAGCTTTCCTTTCTTCAACCATCATTGTGTATGTGTCTCGTCCTGCTCTGAATAATAAGTTGATATCTTTTGATACATCATAACTCAAACTAAAGTTACCCGCAAAACGATCTTTAGAATCATTCTGATAGTTTTCATATCTCTGAAAATATGGATTATCCCAAAAGGCAGGTCTAAGATCCGTCCTACTTCTCATATTCCATGTATAATTCTTTCCGGACATTTTATACAGGTTTTGCAGATCTTTAATATCTACATTGGTAGGCCACCACTGTCTGAAATTGGTCATAATATTATCATTATAACCCGTTGTATTTCTACCAGTTGTTTTTTGTGTAATATAACTTGCATAGAAATTAGCAGTTAACTTATCTGTCAACTTATAAGAAGCATTTCCTGTAAAGTTATTTTTTATCAATTCACTATTAGGCATAATATCTGTAGCATTGGTATTCGTATAACCGAATCGGTACGTAGCCACATCATTTCCTCCACTGAAAGAGATACTGTTTACATAGTTTGTTGCCTTCTCAAAGAAAGTAATAGGTCCATTTTCTGCCATTTTCCAGGGAGTCAGTTTTCCTTCAGTCGGAGAACCCGGAATAAATGCACCATACTGCCAAACCATTGAACCATCATAAGCAGACCCGTAAGAAGCGTCATTTCCAAAACCTACGATAGGACTCCCCTGATAAGTACCCGGGAAACTACTTCCCCCATATCCCTGTCCGTACTGAGACTGATAGGTAGGAAAGGTTGATTTATCCACAGAAGAAACAGTAATTGAACTGGAAAACTCCATTCCAATACCTTCTTTATTCTTTTTACCTCGTTTAGTTGTAATAATAACCGCACCATTTTGAGCTCGTGCACCATATAATGCTGTTGCCGCAGCACCTTTAAGAACGTTAATAGTCTCAATATCATTCGGATTTATATCTGAAACAGAACTTCCGTAATCATATCCTCCAGCACCATTCGTTTGGTTAGTACTATTGATATTCTTATTCATTACCGGAACCCCATCCACCACAAAGAGAGCCTGGTTATCTCCTAATATTGATTTGTAACCTCTCGTTACAACATTGATAGACCCTCCAAAGTTGGTACTCTGTTTAATTTCCAGACCGGCTACTTTACCGGAAAGGTTGTTCAAAAAGTTTGTCGTTGGATTTTTGTTGACTGCCTCCCCTTTTACTTCCTGGGTAGCATAACCAAGAGATCTTTTCTCTCTTTTGATCCCGAGTGCAGTCACTACAACTCCCTCGATTTCTTTTGTCTTCACGGTATCATTCTTTTTTTCCTGGGCATTTGCAATAGCCACTGAAGAAGTCAACATCAAAACTAGAAGACTGGTTGTTAGTTTCTTCATATCAAATTAATTTTGTATTGTATTCGTACAAATTTGTAAAACTTTCTTAAAATCACAAAGCAATTTCTTAAAAAAATATTAATATTTTAACAATAATCAATAAATGAATTGAAAAAATTATTAAATTAAGTTAAAATCAATCTTTTTAACAAAAACAAAGAAAATTAATCGATATTATATTTTCAAAACATTAATAATATCAATCACACACTTAAATAAGCTTAAAAAAAGCGACAAAACACTGATTACAAGACATTTAAACCATTAATTTCATATTCAAAATCAAAATTCGAAAATATACAATGTCACGCATATATATTTTTTTCATCACCAAAAGGAGAAAAAAAAGGGAGCAAACCGCAAAAAAACAGGAATTCGCCTTGAAAAATAAATTAAGTAATAACAATATCTCAATACATAAAATAAATTAATAACTCAATTGCAATAAAACTTATTTTTCAATACAAAAAATGCAAATAAAATCATAAGTTGCAAATGCTATAAAATTTTAATCTATTTCCCATAAAAAAAATTTATTCAGCTTAAAGAACAAACAAATAAAATTGTTTTTTTTAATTTTACACTTCTTATTTTAAAGTTAAACATGGAATTATTACAAAAGTGGACAGATATTTATATTGAAGCAGGATGCGATGAAGTAGGAAGGGGCTGTCTAAGTGGGCCTGTTGTTGCAGCAGCCGTTATTCTAGATGACAGCTTTAAACAAAACCTGGTTAATGATTCAAAAAAATTAACTTTCAAGACAAGGATGGAGCTTGATAGCTATATAAAAGATAATGTAAAGAATTATGCCATAGCAGAGCTCCCGCCATCCTTCATAGACGAGCACAATATTCTTAATGCAAGCATTCATGCCATGCATTGTGCTCTGGACCGACTCACCATTACTCCCGAACTTATTTTAGTAGATGGTAATAAATTCCATCCTTACAATTATATCCCTCATCAATGCATCATCAAGGGAGATTCAAAAGTCTTATCTATTGCAGCAGCTTCTATCCTGGCTAAAAATTACAGAGATACATTAATGATTGAATTACATGATGAATTTCCGGAGTACGGTTGGGATACTAATTTTGGATACGCTACTAAAAAACATCAGGAAGCCCTTATAAAGCATGGACCAACAAAACATCACAGGCAATCATTCAGATTAAAGTACGATTAAGAGTTTTAAAAAATTTATTCAGGTTTAAGGACTTGACAAGGATTTACAAAAAAAAAGGGAAGCAATTATTTGCTTCCCTTTTTGTATTTTGATCGTAAATTATTTCTTTTTACCTCTCGCCTGCTCCTGAACTTTTTGTTGCTCCTGAGCCTTTTCCATCATTTCTCTCATTCTTTTCTGGAATTTACCTTCCGACTTTGGCTTTTCTTTATTAGCCTGTATCTGAGCATGAATTTTCTTTTCATCTAAAATCCAGTATTTAATAACAAGGATAATTAAAATGTTAATCGCATTGGATACAAAATAATACCAAGAAAGACCGGATGCTGATGTATTTAGGAAGAACAGGAATGTAATCGGGAAAATATACATTAATACCTTCATATTTGGCATTCCTTCCTGCTGTGGTTGTTGCATATTTCCTGAAGTCATTACCGTATAGATTAAAATAACTACAGTACATGCCAAAGCAAAAATACTTAAGTGATCTCCCAAGAAAGGAATTTTAAACGGCAATCTGATCAAATCATCGTAAGCTGTTAAATCTTTCGCAAACCAGAACCCTTGCCCTCGTAAATCGATAAAATTCGGGAAGAAACGGAATAATGCATAGAAAATCGGGATCTGAACCAGCGCCGGCAAACATCCGGCCATCTGATTTACTCCGGCTTTACGATACACCTCCATAGTAGCCTGCTGCTTTTTCATCGGATCAGCATCTTTAAACTTAGCGTTTACCTCATCGATCTCCGGACGAATTACTTTCATCATCGCACTTAGCTTGTGCTGCTTGTACATAATTGGCGATAAAATCAGCTTTACGATAATCGTTAGCAAGAAAATAGCCCAACCTGCAGTTAATCCCCAAGATGCAATGAAATTATACATCGGAATGAAGAAACCACGGTTCATCCATCCAATGAAAGACCATCCTAATGGAAGTATCTCATCAAAATTTTTATCGTATGACTTAAGCAATGGCAAATCCAATGGCATAAAATACCATGTGAAATCCTGATTCAACTCACTTCCCGTCATCTGAACGAAACCTTCGTAGTTGAGTTTCTTCAAAAACTCCCCTTCTTCAACAGACTCCTGATTCCCTTTACTTTGGGTAAATCCGTTCTTGGCTTCAATTACAGAAGTAAAGAACTGTTGTTTCACACCAATCCAATTAAGCGTTTCTTTTTCTTCATTCATTGTTGTTCTTCCATCATAATCATAATCTTTATAATTATTGAAAGCATATGCAAATTCTGTATGAGATTGTTCCTGAGCTCTACCTTTTTCAAGATTTCTTACATTGTAATCCCAGATAAAATCTGCTTTATTATCAGCCGTAATTTTAGAAAGCCCCTGAGTTCTCACTTTAAAATCCAGGGTATATTTTGGAAGAAGGGTATAGATAAACTGAATCACAGCTCCGTTATAATCAGCTGTTAATGTTACTGCATTTCCATTAACTGTTGGTGCAAAAACTAAATCTTTAGTATTGATTACCTTACCCGTTTTGTCTTTAAACTGGAATCCGTAATTGGAGTTGTTTTTATTGATCAGATAAAGAGGTTGATCTGCATTATCTGTTTTATGATTGTATGCTTTATACTTTACAAGTTCTACTCTTGAAACCTGTCCTCCCAGACTTGAAAACTCTAATTTCAATTCATTATTTCCCAGACTGGCGGTCTGAATAGCATTTGGAGTTACATTTGGATTGATATTAGTTGCCTGAGTTGGTTTTACAGCTGTTTTCGCCTGTTCAGTTTTCTGCTGCTGAGCTTTTAACTCCTCTTCTTTCGCTTGTTTGTTCTGGAAATAGAACATAAAACCGAAGAGAACAAGGCATAAAACCGCGAAACTAATCATTTGTTTCTTATCGATTCCGTTGTTTTGTTGCATTTTATTTTATATTAAAATTTTAAATTTAAAATGTACATCGTTGTGTACATTATTTGAGCTGACAAAAATACTGTTTTTTTATCAAAACTCTATGCTTTACCATGTTACTATATAATAAACTCAAGCTGAGAATAATCAGCCTGAGTTTATGTTTAGACGTTTATGATAAAAATTTACCTTATTTCTTTTCGCAAGCTTTGATGAAAGCTCTGAATAGAGGATGCGGAGTGGCAACCGTACTCTTATATTCCGGGTGATACTGCACTCCTACATAGAACGGATGATCAGGCATCTCAAGAGCCTCTACCAGTCCTGTTTCAGGGTTTGTACCAGTAGCAAGGAAACCATTCTTCTCAAATTCCTGAAGATATTCACTGTTGAATTCATAACGGTGACGGTGTCTTTCAGAAATATTTTTGCTTCCATAGATATCTGAAAGTTTGGAACCGTTTTTCAGAGCACATTTCCATGCTCCAAGACGCATTGTTCCTCCTTTATCTACCACATTTTTCTGTTCTTCCATTAGTGAGATTACAGGATCCGGAGTAGCGGTATCAAATTCCATTGAATTGGCTTTTGTGTGCCCAAGAACATTTCTTGCAAATTCAATCGTCATGATCTGCATTCCAAGACAAATTCCCAACATTGGAATTTTGTTTTCTCTTGCATACTTTGCCGTAAGAACTTTTCCTTCAATTCCTCTGTCACCAAAACCTGGAGCGACAAGAATACCGTTCACACCTTTCAGTGTATCTTTAATATTTTCTTCTGTGATATCACCACTGTAAACCCATCTTACTTTCACCTCGGTTTCAAGATCAGCTCCTGCATGTTTGAAAGCTTCCGCAATTGAAATATAGGAATCCTGAAGGGAAATATATTTTCCTACCAATGCGATTTCAACAGTTTTCTTAGGATTCTGGAATTTCTTAAGGAAATTTTTCCAGTCCTTAAGATCAGCTGTTTTGTCGCTTTTCAGATCCAGTTCCTTCAATACTACATCATCAAAATTTTGCTTCTGAAGATACATTGGAACTTCATAAATTGTTTCCAGATCTTTACATTCGATAACATTATCTAAAGGTACATTACAGAATTGTGCTAATTTTGCTCTCTGATCTTTTGGAATTTTATGCTCTGTTCTGCAAACCAATACATCAGCCATAATTCCACTTTCCATCAATTGACGAACAGAATGCTGTGATGGTTTTGTTTTTAATTCTCCACTTGAAGCCAGATAAGGCAATAAAGTCAGGTGAATGACCATAGAATTACTTTCTCCCAATTCCCATTTCAACTGACGAACAGTTTCAATGTATGGTAAAGATTCAATATCCCCTACCGTTCCTCCGATCTCAGTAATAATGATATCGTAGTTTTGTTTTGAAAGAATTTTAATTCTACGCTTAATTTCGTTAGTAATATGAGGAATTACCTGAACTGTTTTTCCAAGGAAATCTCCTTTTCTTTCTTTTTCGATGACAGTCTGGTAGATTTTTCCTGTAGTAACATTGTTATTTTGGGATGTAGGCGCATCCAGATAGCGTTCGTAGTGACCTAAATCCAGATCCGTCTCCGCACCATCTTCAGTCACATAGCATTCTCCATGCTCATAAGGATTCAAAGTTCCCGGGTCGATATTGATATACGGATCAAGTTTTTGGATGGTTACGTTAAAACCGCGTGATTTTAGCAATAGTCCCAGAGAAGCAGACACGATTCCTTTTCCCAAAGATGAAGTTACACCTCCTGTCACAAAGATGTACTTTGTATTCTTTTTACTCATTAGATTAGGTTTGTGCAAAGTTATGGGAAAAAGAAATACAAAGCAATCTTTTGCATTTTGAAAATAAGAAAACAGCCTTCAAACAGGTATTAAACCTCATTATTTTTTTTAATTATTGTAAAATAAAAAAATCCTGTTTTAATTTCTATGATAGAAATTAAAACAGGATTTCCATACGTTTGGAAAACCCTTTTAAAATAATAAAATTTAACTTTATTTTTTAACTAACTCAAGGTAGACATTGATATCAACATCTTTAGCAATGCCAAGTCCTTTTTCATCATAATTGATATTGTATTGTAAACGGTCAATCGTAAACTTTGCCTGCAATCCCATGATTTCTTTTCCGTCTTTATTTTTTGTAATCCCGCCAAATGTTACAGGAATACTTATTTCTTTAGTTACATCTTTAATTGTTAATTTCCCTTTAATAATATACCCGTTATTTTTATCTTTTACAACAGAGTTACTTTCAAACAACATTTCGGGATACTGTCCTGCGGCAAAAAATTCATTGCTTTTAAGATGGTTATCTCTCATTTCAACTCCCGTATTGATGGTTTCAGTAGCTACAGATATATTGATTGAGGCATTATCAAGATTCGCACCCTTTGTCATTACTTTACCGGCAAACTTATCAAATCTTCCCTGAACAAAACTTATTCCCATATGCTTAATATTAAAATTGAAAGAAGAGTGCATGGGATCTATTTCCCAGTTATTTTGTGCAAAGCTCATTATACTCAACAGTACAAATACGAAAGATAAAAGCAGTTTTTTCATTGTAATTATATTTTATATTAATATTTTAATTCGATAAAGCGAATATATGAAAGATATTTCTAGCATTAATCTCTATATTTTGTTAATATTATATGGAGTTAAATTTCTAAAGAAAAATGCTTTTTTATAACTTCGCAGTATGGCAAAACTGAAAACAGCATATTTCTGTCAAAACTGCGGAAGTCAATATTCCCAATGGATGGGGCAATGCAAAAATTGTGGACAATGGAATACTTTAGTGGAAGAAATTGTTGAAAAACCCTCCCACAAAAACCCTCCTTTTTCAAAATCCAAACAACATGTTATCAACATTGTTGAAGTTGAAACCATTGAGGAACCAAGAATAAAAACTCCGTCTGAAGAATTGAACCGTGTTTTGGGTGGTGGTATTGTTTTAGGCTCCGTGACCTTAATCGGGGGTGAACCCGGAATCGGAAAATCTACCCTTCTGCTTCAGCTTGCCTTAAAAATGAAGAAAAAAATCTTCTATGTTTCCGGTGAGGAGAGTGCCTCTCAAATTAAAATGAGAGCAGACAGGCTTAGTGACATCCAGAATCCTAACTGTTTTCTATTTACCGAAACATCTCTTGAAAAAATTCTTCATGAAGCCAAAAAACTGGAGCCCGATTTCATGATCATCGACTCTATTCAAACTCTTCAATCTCAATTGATCGAAAGCTCTCCGGGAACTGTTTCCCAGATACGGGAATGCTCCAATGAAATCATTAAATATGCCAAGGAAAACAATATTCCTGTATTCCTCGTTGGCCACATCACTAAAGATGGCCAAATCGCAGGACCGAAAGTACTGGAACACATGGTAGATGTTGTCTTGAATTTTGATGGAGACAGAAATCACCTTTTCAGACTATTGAGAGCCAATAAAAACCGTTTTGGATCCACTTCTGAAATAGGAATTTATGAAATGATTTCCCAGGGACTAAAAGAAATTAAAAACCCCTCTGAAATTCTTATCACTAAAAAATTTGAAGAATTATCCGGAAATTCTGTTGCCGTTACCCTGGAAGGAAACAGACCTATGCTTTTAGAGATTCAGGCACTGGTAAGTACAGCGGTATATGGTACCCCACAAAGAAGTTGTACAGGTTTTGATTCCAAAAGGCTGAATATGCTTCTTGCTGTTTTAGAAAAAAGAGCAGGATTTCAATTGGGATCTAAAGATGTATTCCTGAATATCACCGGAGGTATCAAAACGGATGATCCCGCCCTGGATCTTGCTGTTATTGCCTCTGTTCTTTCCTCCAATGAGGACATTGCTATTTCTGAACATTATTGCTTTGCCGGAGAAATAGGGCTAAGTGGTGAAATTCGTCCGGTTGCTCAAATTGAACAAAGAATTACAGAAGCTGAAAAGCTTGGATATGAAAAGATATTTGTCTCCAATCTTAATAAAATTCCGAAAAGAAAATTTGGAATCAAGATTGAAGAAGTGAGTAAGATTGAAGATTTTCACGAAAGACTTTTTTAATTGAAAATGGAGAATGGAGAATGGAAAGTTGAGAAATGGGAATAGGAATCTATCAATAGTATCTTTTACCTTTTTAATTCATATCTTTAATCTATGAATTATCTGGCTCATTCTTTTCTTTCTTTCACCGACGGACAGATCGTAGGGCAATTTCTCGAAGACTTTATCCGTAACAGAGATCGTTTTACCTTTCCAAAAGACATTCAGGATGGAATTACCCTGCATAGGGCGATTGACACGTTTACTGATTCCCACCCAGCCATTCACGAAGCTAAAAAAGTATTTGCTCCTTTGGTAAGATTGTATGCGGGAGCATTTGTAGATGTTTCCATGGATTATTTTGTAGCCAATGATCTGAGTTTACACTCTCTTGCAGAATGGAAATCTCATTCACTCAGGGTATATCGCGTATTGAATGAACATGAAGAATGGCTACCTGAAAATTTTAAAAGAATGCTTGCTAAAATGGAACAGGACGACTGGTTGTACAATTACCGTGAAGACTGGGGGATTAAGTTCAGCATTCAGAATGTGTTGAACAAAGCAAAATACCTTGATAAGGACATTCCCGTTTTTGAAGCTTTTCTGGAACATAAAGATATTCTTCAAAAATGTTATAATGACTTCTTTCCTGACCTGTTGGATCATACCAAAGGGATCAATAGTTTACTTCAACTCGAAAATTAAAACTGATGGTACATATACCGGTTGGGATATGAAAGCTTTTCGCTTTTCCGCTGTCCCCCAACAATAATATGTACAATATTCATCTGATCATCAAACAGATTATATAAAAAGCTTACCGCTGTTTCTACCTTTCTAGGACTGGATACTGGCTCAGATTCAAGAAAGACGTTCACAGCTTCCTGATCTTCTTCATACCCAATATAGTTCATTTTTAAAAACTTATTATCTGTTTTTAGTTTAAAATACTCCTGACAATATTTTTGTAAAGCTTCGTTGATATTAGCTTTATATTTTTCATCATTAAAATGAAAAGAGCCGGCATATTTTTTACTTAACCCATTCTCCAGGTCATCTAAGAAGAATCTTCCGGTGACTTCAAAAGTTTTAGATTTTGAATTGTAATTAATCTCTACAGAACCTACATGGTAAGGGTGCTTCATTGTAGTAAAAGACAATAAACAAAAGGTAAGAATCAAAAACAACCAAAAATTCTTCATAAACCCTAACATAGAAATAAAATTTGTCCGAAATTAATCATTATTTTCGTACGCATTATATTTTAATACCATGATGCAGGATTTTCTCTTTTATTTACACCTTGGTTGGGAACATATTATTTCTTTAGATGCCTTAGATCATCAGCTGTTTGTACTGGCCTTAATTGCTGTTTATTCTTATAGTGACTGGAAAAAAATCCTGATCCTTGTAACCGCATTTACGATCGGCCATTCTATTACGCTAGCCTTAAGTATTCTTGATGTTTTCAGAGTTCCTTCTGATTGGGTTGAGTTTTTAATTCCATTGACAATTGTTTTGACTTCACTGGATAATATTGTCATGAAAAACCAAAAACAAACCCTGATGCGTGCTAATTACTATCTTGCCCTCATCTTTGGGCTTATTCATGGGATGGGATTTGCCAATACAGCCAGGGTTATGATTGCAAAAAGTCAGAGTATTGCTGTTCCTTTATTAGGTTTCAATATTGGTTTGGAATTGGGGCAAATAGTCATTGTTCTCGCTATCTTAATGCTGCTATTTATCCTGCTGAAAGTTTTTAAAGTCAATAAAAAGGATTGGATCCTGTTTGTATCCTCGGGAGTATTTGCATTATCACTTAAAATGGCATTAGAAAGAATTCCTTTCTAAACGTGAAATATTTTCAAAATTTCAACCGCTTATTGTTATCTTTGACAATTATTAAATCACTTCGGTTATGAAACTAAAAGTTTGTATACTTTCACTTTCTGTATTTGCCTATACAGGTTTCACCGCACAAAATATTCAGAATAACCCTGGCAGCAACCACGGAAACAAGTTTGAACAGTTGGGAAGTATTCTCCCGACACCCAATATTTACAGGACTGCTTCAGGAGCTCCCGGACATGGATACTGGCAAAACAGGGCAGACTACAATATTTCTGCTTATCTTGATGAAGACAAAAGAAATCTGAAAGGTTCTGAAACGGTAACCTACTACAATAACTCACCGGACGAACTGGATTACATCTGGCTTCAGCTGGATGAAAATGAGCATTCAAGCATCAAAAATGCAGGATATGACAACTCAAGTATTCTTCGTCCTACCACCACCGATCAACAATTAAAAGTCACGGAACTTCCTGTTAAAGATAATGGCTATGGGGTCAACCTTGAAAAAGTAACGGATGCTTCCGGTACTCCATTAAAATATACAGTCAACAAAACAATGATGCGTATTGACCTTCCAAAAGTTTTGAAAAAGGGAGAAAAATTTGTTTTCAAGGTAGACTGGAATTACAATATCGGAAACCGGATCAAAATGGGAGGTCGTGGCGGCTATGAAAATTTCCCGGAAGACGGTAATGATCTGTACACCATGGCTCAATGGTATCCGAGGATGTGTGTATACAGTGATTTTCAGGGATGGCAAAACCATCAGTTTACAGGAAGAGGAGAATTTGCTTTGGTGTTCGGAGATTTTAAAGTATCAATGAACGTTCCGGCAGATCATATTGTAGGAGGTACGGGAGAATGTAAAAATTATGATCAGGTTTTAAATTCAGATCAACTTTCAAGATACAGAAAAGCAGAAAGTGCTTCTGAACCGATAGAAATAGTCACCTTGGATGAGGCTAAAAAGGCAGAGAAAAATCATTCAAAACAAAGAAAGACATGGGTTTTTGAAGCCAATAATGTAAGAGATTTTGCATGGACTTCTTCAAGAAAATTCGTGTGGGACGGAATGCGTGTCACAATTCCTGAAAACAACAACAAAGTAATGGCAATGAGCTTTTATCCTAAAGAATCTTATGGTCTTTATAGAAAGTTTTCTACAAAAGCCGTAGCTCATACCATTAAAACATATTCAGAATTTACGATTCCTTATCCATATCCGGTAGCTCAATCTGTAGAAGCGGCCAGCGGAATGGAATATCCAATGATTTGTTTTAATTTCGGAAGAACCGAAAAAGACGGAACGTATTCTGAAGGGACTAAAAACGGAATGATCGGAGTTATTATCCATGAAGTAGGACATAATTTTTTCCCAATGATCATCAACTCAGATGAAAGACAATGGGCATGGATGGATGAAGGGTTGAATACATTCACAGAATACCTTACGGAAGAAAAATGGGATAATAAATTCCCTTCCAAAAGAGGACCGGCATGGACGATTGTTGACTATATGAAACTTCCGAAAGACCAGTTGGAGCCTATTATGAGCAATTCAGAAAATATTGTTCAGTATGGTCCGAATGCCTATTCAAAACCTGCTACAGGATTGAATATTCTTCGTGAAACCATCATGGGAAGAGAGCTATTTGATAAAGCATTTAAAACATATGCCAAAAGATGGGCTTTCAAACATCCTGAACCTGCGGATCTTTTCCGTACGATGGAAGATGCCAGTGGTGAAGACCTCGACTGGTTCTGGAGAGGATGGTTCTACGGAACAGATCCTGTAGATATCGCCATTGATAAAGTAACGGTAGCGACCCCTAACCTGGAAACCAATCCAAAAGCAGCGGCTGAAGTAAAATATCAGGTTGAAAAGCCTTTGGCCAGCAGCTTTGATGACATTTCAAAAATCAGAAACAGAGAAGACAAAAACATTACGTTCTATGTTGACAAAGATAAAGAAGCTCAGGATTTCTACTACCGATATGACAGAGGACAGGAAAAAGTGGATAACAATAAAGAATATTCAATCAAAACGGAAGCTTCTCTTCCATTAGATGCAAAAGATAAAGATAAGTTTAAAAATATTACCGCTTACCAGATTGATTTTGCAAACAAAGGAGGTCTTGTAATGCCTATTATCCTTGAATTTACTTTTGAAGATGGCACCAAATTATATGATAAATCTTCTGCGCAGATCTGGAGACTGAATGAACAAAAGGTTTCTAAAACCTATTATTTTGATAAAAAGCTGGCATCTATCCAACTTGATCCGATGAAGGAAACTGCAGATATAGATACTTCCAATAATTTCTGGAGCAATACAGGTGGAAATGCAGAAGTTTCCAAATTTCAGTTATTCAAACAAAAACAGGACGGAGGTTCTGTGAGAGGGGGCTCAACCGGAAAGGTTAATCCAATGCAGGCAGCTGGAAAAAGCTAGCATATGACTCTTAACAATTAAAATATTTAAAAGTTCACTTTATTTAAGTGAACTTTTTTCTTTTCCACCCCTTTTCAGTAATCAACCGAGATACTCTTTGACCAACTTTTTATAAGTCCTGCCCAGCGGAAGCTGCTCTCCTCCATTCAGATGTACATGGTGAGAATCATAGGATTTGATGTGGGATGATAATACAATATAGGATTTATGGATTCTGATAAATCCGAAACTTTGAAATTTCTCTTCAAAATTAGACATTCTCTCTAGGATCATGTACTTTTTTAATGAGGTGATCAGGGTAATATATTCTCCAAAACCCTGAATCCAGAGAATATCTTTTAAGAAGACTTTATTCATCACATAATTAGATTTGAACATGATATAATCTTCCTGCTGACTGGCTGAATTTTTAAAATGCAAAAAATCTTTTGCTTTATGAATGGCTTTTTTAAAGGTATCAAAATCCACAGGTTTTACCAGGTAATGAACGACATCCAGTTCAAATGCCTTTACAGCATACTTCACTTCCAAAGTCAGGAAAATACAAAGAGGGCGGTAAGGAAGTTGTTGGAGAAGCTCCACCCCGTTGATCCGGGGCATGTTGATATCGAAAATAACCAGATCTACCTGATTGGCTGTAAGGAATTCGAGTGCCTTTTCAGGGTCCTGAAACGATGCCAGCAGTTCTACCCCTTCCATCCGGGTACAATATTGCTTGACCAGCTGCAATGCCGGATATTCATCATCAACATTTACTACTGTTAGATTAGCCATTTACTTTAATTTTTAAAATAATTTTATACTGGTCATTTTTTTCCGGTTCTGAAATAAAATCAAAACATCCGGGATAAAATTTTTCTAATATATGAATAACCGCATCATTTCCCAACCCATGATAACCTGTTTCAACAGAATGTCTCTGATATTGAGTGACTGAATTAATAATTTTAAAAATCAATTCGGACTGTTCGATTCTGCATGACAGTCTAATAAAGCTGTTCTCATCCTCTCCTATAGCAGAATGCTTTAATGCATTTTCGAATAAAGTAAGTAATATCGAAGGCGGAATTTCCACAATATCAAATTCTTCCTGCCCGGGAATATCCAATGTAATATCAAGCCGGTTATTATACTTCAGCTGGTATAAAGAAGCTAGCGCTTTCAAAGAAGAAAACTCCTGAGCGACACTTATTTTTTCTTTGCCACTATCATAAATAATATACTGTAAAAGCTTACTCAACTGCAAAATAGAATCTGAAGTTTTCTCAGAATAAGTGAAACTATTGGCGTACATATTATTGAGGGTATTCAACAAAAAATGCGGGTTGAGTTTAGACTTCAGAAGGTCCAGATACAGCTGTTCTTTTTCTTCACCAAGCTCTATCACGTCCTGCTCTATCAGAAATTTATCTTTGGTAATTCCCAAAAAGGAAGCGACAAGAATAACAATTCCCTGAGAAATATACACATTATACAGAAAGCCTATATGATAGCCTTTCGGAGAAAAATCCATTTCGAATACTGCCGGTTCCCATAGAATTCTAAAAAGACTGGAAACTAAAAAACAGATTAAAGCATATAATATAAACTCAGGATACTTATTTGATAAATAAAAATAAGGAACCAGATAATAATACACCAAATAATAGATCCCAATGTTAAAAATTACATTCAAAATAATACTCCAAATCAATTCATAAGAATCAAGAAAGTAGTTTTCGGTAAAATAAGTGATCAGAATGAAGACAAAAAAGAAAAAAATATGCTGAAACCTCAATAAAAATTTCCAACGGTACTTCATCAAACTTTCAAGAATCTTTCCACTAAACAAGATCCTGATAATCAACAATATGATTACAAAATTTACAATTAAAAACATATTTTAACTCCTATTTTGAGCTTTATCAAATATACCATCTTTTTATCTCAAAATGCAGTTCGTTGATAAAAACTGCCATTGATTGAAAAATTCAATAGCCGCTTCTTCTAATAAATATATTTGAAAGACTTCAATGTTAATCAAATATTATATGAATCTTACTATAAAATTAATCGTCACTTTTTTATTGATTCTTATCAACAGTCTTAGGGTAAAAAGCCAAAGTATTGATAATTACAATATGTGGTATCAATACATCATGAATTCTAAGCTGAGCGATAAGACTACTTTAACGGCCCTTTCTCAATACAGATCATTTGATCTTGCGGGAGATGGAAGATTATTTCTTGTCAATGCCTATCTGGAACATGAAGTTGCTCCCGGTGTAGAAGCCGGTGCAGGAGGGATGTTTCTTATATTAAACTCTTATAATTCAAAAAGAGAGAAAGTAACCCGATATGAAACAAGACCTTTTCAACAGGTTACCCTGACAGGACACATCGGACGAACATTGGTAAACCATCGGTTTCGTGTGGAAGAACGTTTCCTGACAAATCCGGATGAATTTAAAGTAAGGCTAAGGTATCTTCTCTCCATGAGGATTCCTTTCGGGAAGGTTGGAAAATATTATGGTATTTTAAAAAATGAAATCCGAATCAACGCTACCAAAACAGATATATTCGACAGCAACCGTATTACTGCAGGACTTGGAATAAAGATAAGCAAAGCTTCTGCTATAGAACTGGCTTACATTAATCAGCTTGGAAGCTTCAGAACAGATAATTATGCCTATATCGGCTTCAGGAACTCCTTTGACTGGAGAAAGAAAAATCAATAAAAACATCACTCATAAATCGATAACTATGCTAACATTTCTTGGTTTCATCATGATTTTCATTTTCATGATTCTCATTATGAACAAAAAACTGACTCCTCTTACTGCTTTGGTTCTTGTTCCCGTTCTTATAGCCTTTGTCGCCGGCTTTGGCCCTGATCTTGGGAAAATGATGAAAGAAGGTGTAAAAGAAATTGCCCTTACGGGAGTGATGCTGATTTTTGCCATACTTTATTTCAGTCTGATGATTGACACCGGACTTTTTGAACCCCTGGTCAATGCTATTTTAAAAGCTGTAGGAGACAATCCGGTAAAAACGACCATCGGAACAGCTATCCTTACCACACTGGTTTCATTAGATGGTGATGGATCTTCTACCTACATCATCGTTGTAGCTGCTATGCTTCCTCTGTATAAAAAACAAGGAATGAACCCTCTCGTACTGACCTGTATTATTATGCTTTCAGGCGGCATCATGAATATTTTACCCTGGGGAGGCCCTACTGCAAGGGTAATGAGTTCTTTGAAATTGGGACACACCGAAATATTTGTTCCTATGATTCCGGTGATGCTGATCGGGCTGGCATGGGTATTCATCGTAGCCTATATCCTGGGCGTAAAGGAAAGAAAAAGAATCAGTAAACATGGAAAATATACCCGATACAATCCGCAGGATATTGTAGGAGAAGTGGATCCGGCTATGCGTCGTCCGAAATTGATTATAGTCAACCTGATCCTTACTATTATTCTTTTAGTCGTCATGATTCTTGATCTGATGCCATTGGGAATCGCCTTTATGATCGCTTTCTGTATTGCTTCTGTCATCAATTATCCGAAACTGAAAGATCAGCAGAAAATCATCTCCAAACACGCAGGCAATGCGTTATCAGTTGCCGGAATGATCTTCGGGGCAGGAATTTTCACCGGAATTCTTAATGGTACGGGCATCATGCAGGCTATGGGAAACAGCATCATTAATATTGTTCCTCAAAGCTGGGGTGGTTATCTGAATGTTATTACCGCCGTATTTAGTGTTCCACTTACTTTTTTCCTTACTAATGATGCTTATTATTTTGGAATTTTACCAGTCATTACCGCAACAGGACATCAGTTGGGAATACCTCCTGATATTCTGGGACGTGCGAGTCTTGTAGGCCAGGCTTCACACTTGCTGAGCCCTTTGGTTCCTTCCACCTATTTATTGGTATCATTGGCCGGTGTTGAATTTTCGGATCATTTAAAATTTACTTTAAAATGGGCGATCGGATCATCAATTGTGATGTTGCTGGGGGCTTTAGCGCTGCAGATTATTTAAGGTCAGGAAGATGGAGGCTGGAAGTCTTCGAACGAAATAACTTCCACTTCTTATCATAACTATTTACTAATTTCGTATTCTTACTTTATAAAAATTGTGATGAGTTCCTTAACCAAGCAAAAAACGTTTACCGATTCTTATCTTAAAAATCTTAGCCTGTACGCATTCACAGCGATTATTTGTGGTGCATTAACAGGATATTATTTTCCTGAGGTCGGTAAACATCTTGAACAGGTTAGCCATTACTTTTTTATGCTTCTTGAAGTTCTTATTGTTCCTGTTATTTTCATTGCCGTTACGTATGGGGTGAGTTATATTTTCAGTGTCGAAAATGCTTTTAAAGTAGTAGGGCAAATGATCCTCTATTTCCTGGTTATTACTTCTGTAAGTATTGTATTGGGACTAGGATTTGGTCTTCTTCTCAAACCCGGTGCTGATACGGGAATTTCTGCTACAGTAATCCGCAGAGAAATTCCCCGGCATTTTTTGAGCCATTCTACCAACCCTTTACATATCAGCAATTATGTAATTTTTCTTCTTATTTCTATTTCGGCTGGGATCGCCATTGGGCTTTCGGGGATGAAAAATAAACTTATCCACATTTTAGATGAAGGAAAAAACCTGTTTTTCAAACTGATAAAGTATGTGTACATTTTTCTTCCTATTGTTATTTTCTGTAATATTTCATACGGAATTGCGGTCTATGGAATCAATACCCTTCTCCCCCTGAGTAAAGTGGTTGCCACGGTGTACCTTGCCTGCCTTGTTTTTATTTTCGGAATCCTGGGTGTGGTCACTTCTTTGTTTAAGATCAGTCTATGGGATTTTTTAATCAGCATTAAAGAAGAAATTATCCTTGTGGTAGCTACTTCCTCTTCCAAAACGGCTTTTCCGATGATCTTTGATAAAATGGAATCTCAAGGGTATGACCGGAAAATTCTTCGTTTTGTTATTCCTTTAGGATATAATTTTAATCTGGCGGGAGCCTGTATTTACCTTTCTATCTCATGTATCTTTTTGGTTCAGTTCTATAATATATCTCTTACGACAACAGATTATTTCTGGCTTTTCGTTATTATTTCACTGGCTTCGAAAACAGCTTCTGGTGTACCGGGATCAGGTTTTTTAGCTCTTATGTTTACACTCAGCAGATTTGGAAAAATTCCGGTAACAGATCTGGCCCTGCTGTATAGTGTAGACCGTTTTATGAATGAGGCACGATCAGTAACCAATTTCATTGGAATCGCGGTTTCAGCAGCGATTATTTCAAAGTTGAATCAACATCATAAAAAAACAATCTGATATATTTTACCCTATTCTATTAAAAAATTCCACAAAAAAATAAATGTAACTTTTTGAAAACCAACACTACTCATTGGTAAAAAAGCTATGAAATCATTGAGTTTACTTTTACTAATAAGCAGTACTTGTTTATTTTCACAGAAAATTATAACACCTTCCAATGTTAGTCTCGATCATAAGATGATACAAGACGAAACCTCAGAAGCGGTATGGTACGCAGACAATGCCGGATCAAAAATTGAAATTGGAAGCATTATAACACAGATTAAAAAAATAAATAAAACCGATCTGCTTCTCAAAACTTCCGTTAAGCTAAAACAGGCACCGGAAGCAAGCTGGACAGATTCTACTATTGTAAAGAGCAGAAATTTTCTTCCGGACTATCATTCTTCTTATAATTCGATGAGAGATATGGTTATCAAATCAGGTAAAAGCCAGGTTACAGGATATTACCTCGATAAAAAATCTCAGAAAAAAGACAATATTGACCTACCGGCAACGGATTATTTTGACAGCAGCAGCTATGCAACGATGATCAGATTTTTACCTTTAAAAGAAAATTACACCTCTGAAATTGCCATCTTTGATTATAATCCCAATGCTACAGCTAAAGGCATGATGAAAGCCTATATATTGGGCGTAGAAAAAAGCGACTACAAAGGTAAAAAGGTCTGGGCCGTAAAAACAACCGATGATATTTCTAATAAAACCTCCACCGTCACCTATTATATTGATCCGGAAACAAGGAAACTCCTGAAACAGGATATGGATATGGGGGGAAGAAAAATGTTTTTAGAAGTCATCAAATAAAAATCGTTTACAAAATACCAATTCCGTCCTTCTGTCTACACACTACATAACACTCTGTATTTAAAATCATTACATTTACAACAACTAACACCCGTTGTCAAAAACCCCTGATTGACTCTAAATATTCAGGGATTAAAAAATCAAAAGTAATACTTATGAAAAATGCTAAATTATTAAACAGAGAGGCCCAAAAATCCATTCAAGGAGGCGGAGTTGCTGCAAGACTTGTTTGTTGTGATTATGATGACAACATGAAATGTATCCGCTGGATCGGACCAGGACAATTTTGTCCGTAGATCAACCTTCTATAGCTCATCAGATGTTGTACACATTAATAGCACCCCTATGAAAAATGCAAAATTAGTAAGCAGAGAAGCTCAGAAATCTATTACCGGAGGAGTTATCGCTGCAAGAATCAAATGTTGTGAAAAGGACAGAGAGGGAAACTGTACTTTATGGATCGGACCGGGACAATATTGCCCGTAATATGATCATCAGATAATCATTGGAAAAGAAGCCGGAGATTTCCGGCTTTTACTTTTCTCTATTTCAGAAACTCACTTCTTATTTTATTATTCTGAATACTGCTTTTTATGACAACTATAAAATATGGAAGGCAAAATAAAACACCTATCAACTGATAACCAAACAAATACCACTCAATAAATCACTAAAACATATCACTTATTAAGGAAAAAAAATCTATATTTGGATGACTTATTTTACACCAAATGTCAAAAACCTGATTGAATTTAAATGCTCAGGAATTGTACACATTAAATATTGTTAACTATGAAAAATGCTAAATTATTAAGCAGACAAGCTCAAAAATCTGTCATCGGAGGAGCAGCTGGCAGACTCGTATGTTGCGAACGCGACAATAACGGAAAATGTACTTTATGGATCGGACCGGGACAAAACTGTCCGTAGTTTCATCATGTTAATACAATGAAAAATCAAGCCGGAAATTTCCGGCTTTCTCTTTTATATTTTACCATCAATAGTACATCGCATAATCTTGCAATGACAGCCAAAAAAGCTGCAAAATAAACCCTATCCATCAACTACCATTCGAATAAAAAACCCAAAAAAACACCATTAACAACTGACCTACAAATAATTATTAAAATAACATATTAAATTATATCACACATAAAGGAAAAAGTTTTATATTTGACCTACTTCTTTTACACCAAAGGTCAAAAACCTGATTGACTCTAAATATTCAGGAATTTTGTACACCAAAAATTATTAACTATGAAAAACGCCAAAGTATTAAGCAGAGATGCTCAAAAGGCAATCAATGGTGGAGCTGCACAGCGCTACTGTTGCGAAAGAGACTACAAAGGAAGATGTATCCTTTGGGTAGGTCCTGGAGAAAATTGCCCTTAGTAAAAATCAACTCATGAGTTAGATAAAAGCCGGAAAATTTCCGGCTTTCTTTTTTTATTTTTCTGCCAAATTTTCACATTCCGGAATAAAAGTCTGCCATTTCAGCCATCGCTGTCTCATGGCATACATTTAGAGAATTACAACACAGAAATAATTAAAAAATAAATATATTATGTCAGTAAACTTTAAACCATTGGCAGACAGAGTTCTGGTAGAGCCAATCGCAGCAGAAACTAAAACAGCTTCAGGAATTATTATCCCAGATACTGCTAAAGAAAAGCCGCAAGAAGGTACTGTAGTGGCAGTAGGTCCTGGTAAAAAAGATGAACCTACAACTGTTCAGGTAGGTGACAAAGTTCTTTATGGAAAATATTCAGGTTCTGAATTGAAATTGGAAGGTAAAGATTACTTAATCGTAAAAGAGGGAGATTTACTTGGAGTAATTGGATAAGACTCCAGATACAAAACATCAGATTTCAGACTTAAAACTGAATAAAAAATAAATTTTCAAATAATGCTTGGCGTCTAACATCTGACGTCTAACATCTAATATCTAAATAAAATGGCAAAAGAAATAAAATTCGATATTGAATCAAGAGACGCTCTAAAGAGAGGAGTTGATGCATTAGCAAATGCAGTAAAGGTAACTTTAGGTCCAAAAGGAAGAAATGTAGTAATCGAAAAATCTTTCGGGGCTCCACACGTAACTAAGGATGGTGTTTCTGTTGCAAAAGAAATCGAACTTGAAGACAGAGTAGAAAATATGGGAGCGCAGATGGTAAAAGAAGTTGCCTCCAAAACTAATGATATCGCAGGAGACGGTACTACTACCGCTACTGTATTGGCACAGGCTATCGTAAGAGAAGGTCTTAAGAATGTAGCTGCGGGTGCTAACCCAATGGATCTTAAAAGAGGAATCGACAAAGCAGTAACTGCTGTTGTTGAAAACTTAAAAACTCAGTCTCAGACTGTTGGAGATTCTACAGAAATGGTAAAGCAAGTGGCTTCTGTTTCTGCTAACAACGACGAAACAATCGGTGCTTTGATCGCTGAAGCTTTCGGAAAAGTAGGTAAAGAAGGAGTAATCACTGTAGAAGAAGCTAAAGGTATCGATACAACAGTAGATGTTGTAGAAGGTATGCAATTCGACAGAGGATACCAGTCTCCTTACTTCGTGACTAACCCTGAGAAAATGGTGGCTGAAGTAGAAAACCCATATATCCTTTTAGTAGAGAAGAAAATCTCTTCAATGAAAGAATTGCTTCCTGTTCTTGAGCCAATCGCACAAGGTGGAAAATCTTTATTGATCATCTCTGAAGAAGTGGAAGGTGAAGCTTTAGCTACTTTAGTAGTAAACAAATTAAGAGGTTCTCTTAAAATTGCTGCTGTAAAAGCTCCTGGATTCGGAGACAGAAGAAAAGCAATGTTAGAAGATATCGCAATCCTTACAGGTGGTCAGGTAATTTCTGAAGAGCAAGGTTTCACTATGGAAAACATCTCTTTAGATATGTTGGGAACTGCTGAGAAGGTAACAATCGATAAAGACAACACAACAATCGTAAACGGTGGTGGTGACGAAGCGAAAATCAAAGGAAGAGTAGCTCAGATCAAAGCTCAGATGGAAACTACAACTTCTGACTACGACAGAGAGAAACTTCAGGAAAGATTAGCTAAGTTAGCTGGTGGTGTTGCCGTTCTTTACGTAGGAGCAGCTTCTGAAGTGGAAATGAAAGAGAAAAAAGACAGAGTTGATGATGCCCTTCACGCTACAAGAGCAGCAGTTGAAGAAGGTATCGTAGCTGGTGGTGGTGTTGCTTTAGTAAGAGCAATCTCTGCTTTAGATAACCTTTCAGGAATCAACGCTGACGAAACTACAGGGATCAAAATCGTAAAAAGAGCGATCGAAGAGCCATTAAGACAAATTGTTGCCAACGCAGGAGGTGAAGGTTCTGTAATCGTTGCTAAAGTTGCAGAAGGAACAGGAGACTTCGGATACAATGCGAAAACTGACGAGTACGTACACATGCTTGAAGCAGGAATCATCGACCCAACTAAAGTAACAAGAGTTGCCCTTGAAAACGCAGCTTCTGTATCTGGAATGCTTCTTACGACTGAGTGTGTAATCACTGATATTAAGAGCGCTGAACCAGCTATGCCAATGGGTGGTGGAATGCCAGGAATGATGTAACAACGTGTCGTTGAGACAAATTTAATATATAAACCGCTCTACTTTTTGTAGGGCGGTTTTTTATATATTTGATGAGTAACTATGACACATGAAAAATAATCCAAAATGAAAAAAATTATACTTTTATTATTGACACTATTTAGTTTCACATTAAGTTATTCTCAAAATCTTTATCCTGAAAAATACAAAGACTGTAGTTTAAATTCCTTTTGTCTTGATTGTGGAGAAACTATAGCTAACCCTCAAAACTCAATAATAAATGAATTGTTGAACAAATTTGACAAAAAGAGTTTAAGTAAAATAACAGGAAAAATTGAAGTACAAATTTTAATTGACGAAAATGGAAAGCCTTGCCTGCTAAGCTCATTAAATCAAACTAATATCTCTTCAAAAAAATTAGGTTTACAGGATGTCATAAACTCAACATCAAATTGGGAACCTGCTATTTCACAAAATAAAAAAACAAACAGTTCTGTTTCGCTAATTTTTGAATTTGAAAACGGTAGCTTTTCTGCAAAGCGCAGAATATTTGATTTTAAAAATCAATCCAATGCAAAATCTGTAGGGAGTCCTGATATAAAAGGAACAGATAAAGAAAAACTTTCAAAAGGTTGGACTGTATTCACCCAGCAAAACTCAGAGTTACCTTGGGATATAACAAGAGCTGTTGCCAATGATCTGGACAATAATATCTGGATTGGAACAGATAATGGAATTGTAAAAATAAATAATGGAAAATGGGAACATTTTAACTCAAAAAATACATTAATCTCCTCTCCTCCTTATAATAAAAATGAAACACAATCAGTACGGGATTTAGAAGTTGACAAAAACAACAATAAATGGTTTGTTGTTGGTTGGGATGTTTATAAATATGACAATAAAAACTGGACAAAATACGACTCCATAAACTCTCCAATAAAATGGGCAAGAAAAATATTTGTTGACCACTCCAATAATGTATGGTTTACGTCTTGGGATGGTGTAGCAAAGTTTGACGGAAAGAATTGGTCGGTCATTAACAAACAAAATTCAAATCTACCTACTGATAAAATCCTTGGTGTTTATGTAGATAAAAAAGATAGAATCTGGATTGGGACATTTGAAGGAAACGTCATGATCGAAAACGGGGTGACGAAATTGCTGAACGAGAAAAATTCACCTTTATCAAAAGCGTACATTTCAAAAATCTATGAAGATAAAAAAGGCAATTTCTGGTTTGACTTATATAACGATAAATCTGATGATGCTGGAATCTATGTATTAGATTTACAACAGAAATGGACAAGAATAAAACATCCAAATACTAAAATGTTCAGTGAAAATTCAATCAATGATTTTTATTTAGATGAAGAAACCCAATTATTATGGATAACATTAAACGGAGTTGGCATTTTAAGTTATGACATTAACTCAAAAAAATGGGAAACTTACACCAATGAAAATTCAAACGTCCCAAGTGTTCATTGCGAGAGAATAACGAAAGATAAAGATGGCTCCATCTGGATTGCGACTTATGCTGGAGTAATCAAACTTAATAAATAAAAAATATCTGCTAAAAACGAAATCATTGCCCAACTAAAGTAACAAGAGTTGCCCTTGAAAACGCTGCTTCTGTATCTGGAATGCTTCTTACAACTGAATGTGTTATCACTGATATTAAGAGCGCTGAACCAGCTATGCCAATGGGTGGTGGAATGCCAGGAATGATGTAGTAGCGCAAGCTAAGACAATTTAATATATTAACCGTTCTACTTTGTAGGGCGGTTTTTTGTTTTTATTGAAAAAACCATATATAATGAAATTGAAAATTATTATTCCTTAAATTTGAATAAAACGAACATATAACATGGAATATGATTTTTCAAAATTAAATGACAGAGAATTTGAAATATTAGCCGCTTCTGTAATTGGGAAAGAACTAAATAAAAAGGTAGAAATCTTCAAGTCTGGTAAAGATGGTGGTGTTGACGGTAGATTTTGGATTGGTGAGAGTAATGAAGGTATTATACAGTGTAAACATTATTTGGAAACGTCATACCCTCAATTGATTTCAAAATTAAAAACTGAAGAATTAGATAAAGTAAAGAAGCTAAATCCTAGTAAGTATATTTTTGTCACTTCAAAAAAGCTTTCTAGAATAAATAAACAAGAAATTAAAGAAATTTTTAAACCATATATTCATACGGAGGAAGATATTTGGGGAATAGAAGATTTAAATATTTTTTTATCTAAAAGGGAAAATCAAGATATTGTTGAAAGGAATTATAAACTCTGGATTACTAGTACGATTATATTGGACTTGCTTTATAACAATGCCATAAAAGGTAGAAGTCAAGTTACAATACGTGAAATTGAGGAAAAAGCCTACAGATATGTATTAACCGAAAATCATAATAAAGGATTAAGAATACTAGAAGAAAATAATGTAATCATTTTGACTGGTGAGCCTGGAATCGGCAAAACTACACTTGCTGATAATTTGGCAATTCACTACATAACAAAAGGTTATGAATTCTGTGATATAGAAGAAAATATTAGCGAAGCAGAAAGTTTATTTCGTGAAAATGAACAAAAGAAAATTCTATTTTATTGTGACGATTTTTTAGGTAGTAATATGTATGATGCTATCAACAATAAAAAAGATTCTCATATTGTCAAGTTCATCAGTAGAATTAAAAAAGATAAAAGCAAAAAGTTTATTCTTACATCAAGAACGAACATTTTAAATAAAGCATATAGATCAAGTCACATTTTTCAAAACTTAAAAATTCGCGATAATGAATTTTTATTAACAATTGAAAATTTAACTAATATAGATAAAGCAAAAATTCTTTATAATCATATATATCATTCAAATTTACCAAAACAATTTATAGATATTATATACAAAGATAAAAGATACAAGGAAATAATAAAACATCGAAATTTTAATCCACGAATAATAGAGTTTATAACTGATTCTTCTGTTATTGGGGATTTAAAACAAGAAAATTATTGGCCATATATTATCAAAAGTCTAAATGAGCCTGAGGTTATTTGGGCAGATTATTTTCAAAATCAAACTGATGACTGTGTAAGAGCTCTTACATATTTAACTGTTTTTAATAATGGAAAAATAGCCGAGGACAATTTAAGAAACTCTTATACGACCTTTCTAAAAATTCACACAATAAATATGGGTGATAGTTCTGATAAAAGTTTTGAAGCTGTAAGAAAATTAGCAACAAAATCATTATTAAATAGAAATCAAATTGAAGAAAATAAATATGAGTATGTTTTATTCAACCCATCTATTGCTGATTTCGTTCTAAGTACATATTCTAAAGAAATTGATTTGGTTTGTAATATTCTTAAGTCATTAGATAACGAAGTTTCCATAGATTATTTGCGTATTTTATTAAGGTCTAATAAAATCAATAATTCATATAGTAGTAGGATCTTAGAAAATTTATTTGATTATTTTTTTGAACGTAAATTGGAAGAAAAAGATTGGGATTTTTTAATTGCCTTATGCTATTTTGATTTTTTTAATGAAAAAATAAATAAAAGGGTAGAGTACTTTTTGAACACATTAATAAATGCTAATAATCCAAGTGGAAATAGATTATGGGAATTATTAACAATTTTAACAGAATTTGAACCAAAAATTGAATTTAAAAATTTTGAATTCTTATACAATTTCATAGATGACGTAGATGATGAAGAAACACTAAAAAAGCTATTAGATTTTGTAGATGAATATAACATTGAAGATGAAAATATTTTAATGCAAATTGATATTTTACTTGAACGATATCTAAGAAGCATTGTTGATAGTAATGATTTTGATGTTGATTATTCTAAATATATAAGTCACTATTATCATCCTGATGGCTATTCAGACTATGACATTGACATACATGGTATTGAAGATGAAATTCGTGAAATTATTGATTCTTATTTAGATGGTTTCAACGAAAATGTACTAGATAGTATTTCTTTTGATCTATCTAACATAGTTTCAAGCATAGATATAGATTCTAAAGTTACAAGGCATTTGGAAAGCTATGAGCCAGATTATGATGATGACAGTCACGGTAGCTATTATTCAGGAAGCTCAGGCGAAGATGATATTGATGCGATATTTGAACGTTCATAAGTAAAAATAACTGTCACTACATTGTATTGGTAAAATACAGAAAGAATTGTAGAACTGAAAGTCCTAACTCTCGTTAGGATTTTTTCTTCACCTCTATTTCTTTTACAAATTCGTACTTTTCTTCCAAAATTGGCTGTTCTGGCCAGAAATCTTTTGGAGAGCATCCCAAAGCTTTAGATATTAAGTTTAGGCTTTTAATATTGTATTTTGCGGTTTTGGAATGCGCTTCAATATCTGAAATATAACTCGTACTCTTACCAATAGCCAAAGAAAGTGAAGTTTGGCTAATACCTCTCTGTTCTCTTATTTCTTTCACTTTTGAAATTATATATCGCTCTATTTCGTCTAAAGAATCATGCATAATGACAAAGTGAGCCAAAAACAGAATAAAAAACTAAGGACTATAGTCCTGTATATTAAAAATATTATTATATTTGGAAAAAGATTACTCATTAGAGTAATTTTGCGATACTTCAAAGAAATATAGAAGCTATTGCTTAGAGTCTTGTCATAGAAAACTGGTAATTTTTAAAGCAACAAGATGATAAGTATGAAGCTCACGACCTAGGCGTGGGCTCTCTTATCTGTTGCACGGTATACCAGTACCTCTATGACAGATATTGTAGAGTCTCATGCCGTTTTTATTTCCATGCTGTTCTGCTTTTCTACAATCATCTTTTCTAAGCCTGCTTTACAACATAAAGTATCATGATACGTACAATGGGGTGTACAATCCATTGCGGCTTTAGGGCTTTTAGAAAAACACAAATTCTATCCTATTCATTCGGCTTGTATAGACAGGAAGTTCAGGCATTGCAGGGCTTACTTCTTTACTGCCGGGTAAAATCGTACAATAAAAAATACAAACTCATGAAAAAAAACAGAACAGACTTTCAATCCCGGCTTGGGAAAGGCCGGAAGAGACATTACGGCTTACAACAGATGGAAACATTTTTTCAGCTCAATGACCTTACAGCCACCAAAGAGCTTTTAAACATCATTATGAGCTATGCCCTTAAAAGAAATAGCTGGATAAAAGAAGAGCCGTCAGTCATTTATCATTTTCATCTGGCGATGCGTTCATTCATCCGTGCAGGCTACTTCATGATGCTGAAGGAAAAGAAATTGGTGGTCAACACTCAGTTGGAAGATTGCTCTCCGTTGGTTCTTGGCTTGCTTTCTGAGAAAGAATACCAAAATCCTCTGTTGGTTTTAAAAAAAGCATTCAAAGAATACAGCGTTAAGGAATTTGATTATTTTATGTCCGGAATGGTCTATTTCTCACTGGGAATCTATGATCATCTACCGGAAAGGAATATGATCAACCCCTATATTCATCTGACTAAAATGCTGGATGCCGCGTATCTTATTACTGAAAGGAGAGGAAAAATAAAGCTTTCAAAATCAAAAAAATGATTTGATGTAAACTCAACTTCTTAATGATATAAAAATCACTTCTCCTTTATTTTCTTTCTATGCTTCAAACCAAAATTAATCAGGGCATTGACAACATCTTCAGTTTCTTTGGCGTGTGTGGTAATGGCATACGAAACGGTAACAGGTTTGGTATTATTAACCGTTCGGGTAATCAGTAAATTATCTTCCAGTTCCTGCAGCTCTTTGGATAGAACTTTTGGACTTATTCCCAAAGCTGTTTCCTGCAAATCTTTGAACCGCATTGTTTCGTAATAATACAAATTATGCAGAATACAGAATTTCCATTTGCCCCCCAATAATTCAATCGCATCTTTAAGGGCTAATATTTTTTCTTTATTGATGTCATTTTTTTTGGCATTCATAGTATAGTTACTTTCCAAAGGGTAACGGATAGTAAAGGTAAAGTTTCTTTCAGATAATTTTACACTGTAAAAAAATAAAAATGAAAGTAACAGTAATTGCCAACATTTCGGCTAATGGTAAAGTATTATTATCCGATCATCCACATCATCAGTTGCCACCAGGAGCGATGGAGTTTTATTTAGCATTCGCAAAAAAAGTAGGGAATCTTGTCATAGGTGTAAAAACCTTTGAAAATTTTTTAAACTTCCCACAGGAAGTCAAAGACCATTTCAGCGGAATAGAAATCGTAATACTTTCTGAAAAACCCTATACATCAAAAGGCTACAAAACCGTTGAGAGTCCCGAAGAAGCTATTGAATATATGTCAGAAAAAGGCTTGCACGAAATGGCAGTTGGCGGAGGAACAGGTGCTTTTAATGCTTTTATAGACAAAGATCTGGTGACAGACATTTATTTTAATATTCATCCACTCATCACAGGAGTTGGCGGTGTTTTAGGAAACAGCAGTGAACTGAACTCAAAATTTAAACATACAGAATATGACTTTAAAGACGGTTTCATTCAACTGCATCTAACCAAAGAAGACTGAATAACAACGAGCTAAAAAGATGAATGGTATCCTTGTCAAGGTTTAAAACCTTGACAAGGATATTTAAACACCTAACTTACAAGAAAGGATTCGTTCGGTAGCGGTGAGTACTCGTTTTTGATGAAAAACAGACTTGTATTCATTCTGATTTCGAAATCATCTATGTATATTTGAATATCATGAAAACCCTCAGTCTAATTTTAACTTTATTATTTTTTTTCTCTTGTAAGCCACAAAAGAACTTGCAGGGAGTTTACAAAACTAACAAGGCTGAATTTGGTTTCTTCATTATTAAAATTGACTTAAAAAATAACAATGAATTTAATTATGTGTTTTCTGGAGATCTTCAGTATACAGAACTTTCTGGTCTTTATAAGATAAGCGGTCATAATCTATATTTAAAATTCAATAAAAATAAAGGAGAGGTAGAATCTGTAAATGATTCAGTGACAATATCCGATATATTATCCGGCAACTATCATAATTATGATTTAAAAAGTGAAAACGGAATCAGCTATCATTTAAAATATAAAATTCAGGGAAATAAACTTTTTGCTTATGGAATTAAAAACGGGCAATTGAAAAAAAAATCAAAAGTATACACTCATCAAAGCAAGTTTTTATTTTTTGGTTCCCGATGGAGAAACAAAAGAATTTATCTCGAAAAAATTAAATCGTAGCAATTCCTCCTGTTGCACAAAGTCTCCCGGTTTTGTGCAAAAAATAAATAATCCAAAGTCAGATTTTGGACAATAAAATACCTCCAACCTCTTCCATACCCCTCTTCCCACCCTTCATCAAAGATTAACAACTCCTTCCCAAAATTCGATTCAACTTTTTCCTTATCTTTAAACCTGGATTTTCTGCTAAAAAAATCCCGAATTCTTAGCAAAAAATACAACCAAACACTAAATCTTAATACCATTGAAAACAAAATTATTATTCCTTTCATTTTTAGGCTCACTGCTAGCCCATGCACAAACGCTTGAATTTAAAAATCTCGCTAATATGTCTTTAGGCAGAGGTGCCATAACCAGTGTCATCGTGAATGATCATATTTATGTGAGCAATGGGTATCAGGAAAAGGGAGGTAATGCCAATTATATAGAAAAATATAATATTAAGGATAACAGCTGGAGTATTCTTAATTCTACTCTACTCACCAAAAAATTTGCTAATTCGGAGACTTACGATAATAAAATTTATATTTTTAACGGCTGGGGAAATAGTCATCTTGAAATTGTAGACCTTGCAACCAATACCATAACAAAGGGAGCTGTTAATCATTCCTATACAGGAAATGCAGGTTCCGCCCTCTATAATGGCAAAATATATGTGTTTGGGGGCAGCGGACTCAACGGCGCTGCCACCACTAAATTTTCTAATAGATTTCAATATTATGATATTGCTTCCAATACATGGAATCCGTTACCGGATATGCCTACAGCCAGAGAAACAAAGGGCAAAATTGTGAATGATAAGCTGTATGTCATTGGTGGTTTTAATGGTACCCCATCCCGCCTGATCAATGTGTACGACCTCAACACTAATCGCTGGACCGATCAGTATACGATGCCTTCCGGTATATCCGGACACTCATTAGCGGTATCCGATAATAAGATTTTTATTGTAGGTGGTTTTAATAATCAAACTTTTCTGGCTTATTTTGATACGACAACCAATACATTCCATCCGTTATCATCCAATATGATTCCCCGAAGACACGCTGCAGCGGAAGTATATAACAATAAGCTATACATCATTGGCGGAAGTACAACATCTCTCACCAGCTCAGCTATTAAAAGCATACAGGTGGCAGATATTAATGAAAGTGTGTTCTCTGCCAAAATAACCAATGATGGTCATGAGAAGAAGACAAGAGCCTACCCCAATATGTATAGAGATGGTTTTTTCATCAGTAATAAAAATAACAGCAACCAATTCGAGTATACTGTTTTTTCAATAGATGGGAAGCAGATTAGTAAAGGGTTTGCCTATTATAATAAAAATATAGATTTAACAAAAGTTCAAAAAGGAACCTATATTTTTAGTTTTAAAAATGAGCAAGGAGTTTTACAAAAAATAAGAGTTGTAAGATGATCATAAATTTTCAATAACAGATTTCAATAGGAACTACTTAAGCTTCAAATAAAATAGAAAACCACAATTTATTATGATTTACAAAAAAAACAGGGATACTTTATTGAAAGACATCAGAGCTATAAATGCCTATTACAAACCTCTTGTACTCACATTATTTTTATTATTGGTTACCTCTGTTCATGTATTGGCTAAACCTCTGGATTTTACAACAAAAGAAGTAAAGTTTGTAAGTAGTGGAGACACCCTTGCCGGTACAATTTTAAAACCTGAACACCCTGTTGCTGCTCTTGTTATTGTGCACGGCTCCGGTCAGGAAAAAAGGATGATGAAATGGGCAACACTTTTAGCCCAAAACGGCATCGCTGTTTTAACCTATGATAAACGAGGGGTTGGAGAATCCGGTGGCGTGTATGCCGGGCCTGAAGTAGGAACCAATAACGTTGATGCTGCAAACCTTAACCTCTTGTCTTTAGATGCAAGTGCTGCCGTAAATGCATTGAAGAAGGATCTGTCAGACAAACATATTCAGATTGGTTTAATAGGAGGCAGCCAGGCAGGATGGATCATTCCTTTAACGGCCAGGAAAAATAACAACGTCAGGTTTATGACCATATTCAGCGGAGCGTTAGTTACCGTTCGGGAACAACTAAGATTTCAGTTTTATACCAACAATGATCGTAGTTTTTGGGATACCCACACCGAAGAAGACGCCCGTCAGCATATACTCAATGACCCCGACAAGTATCAATTTACAGACACTGACCCTTTGCCTACCCTTTTCGAATTGTCAATACCTGGTTTATGGATCTATGGAGGTAAGGATATTCAGGTTCCGGCACAATTGTCAATAGAACATTTAAAGACCCTGCAATCTAAAAACAACCGATATGAATATCAGTTATTCCCTGATTTAGGTCATAATACAGCTTTTGCAAAAAACCAGGAGCCCGTTGAAGCTGTCATAAAATGGATTAAAACTTTAAAATCTTCAACGAAGAAAAAATGAAAAACTCTTTAAGGAAGAACATCATACCAGTTCCTTAAACCAATACATCTTAATAATACCTCCTCTATTTCTGCTCTGCACAAAATAGAGGAGGTAATTTTTTTTCGTCTATATTAAACATTTTCTCATTTTCTAGCCCTCAAATTTTCCCCTATATTTGTTTCCATAACTGAATAACCAACGTTACTGACGTAAAACAAAAGTATGGCAACACAAGAAGAATTCTGGGAAAGAAAAAGACAGTTAAATGATGACTTCTTTGTAATGGGCTCTCTGGCAAATCCTGCTACTGAAGAGCAGATTAGAAAATATGAAGAAAACACGGGGTTTACTTTTAGCGAAGATATTAAAGACTTTCTGACCACATTTGGTTCTCTGGTTTTTGAAGTCAAGGAAGAAGTATGGAAAAGACCAGAGGAATTCGATGTTCTTCCGAGTTGGAAATTTGGCTACGGTTTTTTCGTGTATGGCCTTTCGCAGGACGATGAAATGCCTTCATGGATGGGATTTGAAGAAAAACATGCAGAAGCCCTTGAATATAAAGAGAAACCTTTGGGGCAGCTATTTTTCAAACGCAGCGGAAATCTCTATCGGGCATATACCGACAACGGAATTATAAAAATTGAATATGATAAATATGATGAGGACGACTTTGAAATTTTTGACGGAAATTTGTACGATTTCTTAATTGAAGAAATTAATAATTTAGAACAAGATTACAAAGAATATATCAACGAAGGAAAAGCCTGATTTTAATATGAAAAAAGCATTTGAATTCCTTAAACAACTGGAAAAAAACAACACCCGGGAATGGTTTGCCGCCCACAAATCAGAATATGAATTGGTCATTAAAGAAAATAAAACATTTTTCAACCAGGTTTATCATGAACTTCAGGAACATGACAATTTAAAAGGAATCCATATTTTCAGGATTTACAGAGACGTTCGTTTTTCCAAAGATCAGACACCTTATAAAACCAATTTCGGCGTTGGATATTCACGTTCAAAACCCATGTTAAGAGGCGGATATTATATTCAGCTGGAACCCGGCAACAGCTTTGTGGGAGGTGGATTTTGGGGACCGGAAGCCAAAGATTTGCTTCGTATTCGTAAAGAATTTGAGATCAGTACTACAGAAATCGAAAAAATCACCTCTGACGAAACCTTTATAAAATATTTCGGAGAGCTTAAAGGTGATGCCGTAAAAACTGCTCCGAGAGGTTTTGAGAAGAATCATCCCGCCATAGAGTTAATCCGGAAAAAACAATTCGTCGTGATGCGAAAATTTACCGATAAGGAAGTTCTTGCAGATCATTTTCAAAAGGAAGTCCTTCTTACCTTACTGGCTATGCGTCCTTTCTTTAATTATATGAGCGAAGTACTGACAACTGACCTCAATGGAGAGCCTTTATTTTAATACAATAAATATCGCAGAGATCCGAATGAAAATTAAAATCCTAATATTCTTACTTACTTTCTCAACAATAAAGATTCTGGCAACAGCTCAGGCCACAGACAAAATTATCATCAACAACAAAGAATATAGGCTGCTCAATAATCCTTTGGAAAAATATTTCAAGGATAATTCTGAATATGATCCTATCTATGGCCCTCACCTGAGTATGTTTAAGGAATATAGAAATAAGCCAATCCCTGTTCCATTTTCAACAGGAAACTACCGTGGGTATATTGCTACTTTTAAAATTGAAAATAACAACTTGATTTTAGCTGATCTTGAAGTTCAAAATATCAATTCGGAAAAACGAAACTATATTTCTGTATATAAACAATTATTCAAAAACAAAAAAGTTATTCTCAATTATTCCGGTATCCTCGTCATCCCGGATGGGAAATTAGTCGAATTTTCCAATTTCGGTTATTCGTCTCTATATGATCATTATAAATTAATTACCATTAAGAACGATACAATAGTCAGGGAAAAAGAATTGGATAAAGATGAATTTATACAGTTTAAGATCAACCAATTTGAAGAATACAAAAAAACAGAGGCCTATAAAACTAAAGTAAAAGAATATATTAAAGATTGGGAAAACGATAAGAAAACGGAATTGTCTAAGAATAACACCAAAGGAATGTCAAAAAAAGAAATCGCAGCATTACGAAAGGAGTACGCGCAGCCTCCTTCTGAAGATTATATTGACGGATACTTTTTTGTGACTAAAAAAATAGACTATATCATTGTTGATTACTAATGTGAAATTTTGTAATCATAGCATATTCCTCTTCTGCTCCTAAGGATTCCCGTAAGGTAAGCCCCACCACTTATTTTATTTTTGATCTTCAATTTTGATTGTTAAAAAATAATGACCGAAAAATAAAACTTACAATAGCCGTTCTGTTTTGCAGAGCGGTTTTTATTGTATCCAAAGCAAAATCTTCCCTTACACATTAAATAAACGTTAACCTTTTTCCAGTTTCTTTTTTCATGTGCGCTTTTTTGTAATTTAACCTTTGAAAAACTAATCAAATCCTCTCAAAATAAGCATTCCATGAAGTTGTATATTTTCGTCTGTATCTCTTTTATTTTCACGATCACGAACGGCCAGAAAAAAGAATATCCGTCCATCCAAAGAGGAGATTTTCCGGAAGGTATTTACATGACATTAGAAGATGTCCTGAATAAAACCCCAAGCTCTACCACAGAACTCTATTTCAAAACCGCACTAAAGGATGACTCCGTTAATCCGGAAAAAGTATATTTTTTTGATAAAACAAATGATCAGAAAGTCAGAAAACCAGTAGCCGTTTCGTACAAAGGAGAGATGTATTTTCAGATCTATAGGAAATATACCAATAAAGATGACCGGGGTTTTAATCCAAATGCTTATTCAAGGTTTTGCAAGGTTCTTAACTACGGAAGATTCTTATATTTTGAGGAAAACATGAGCTCAGCATGGGCAGGTGGATTGCTGGATGTAATCAATTCAAGGACCAAATTAATAGGTGGTAATACCAAAGGAATCGTTCTGGATTTAGAAAATAAAGAATTTAATTTATTGCAAAATTGTGATGATCTCAATGATTTTTTATTCGAACATGAAATTCCCTCTGTACCCTGTGATCCTTCTCAATACACCATTGGAGATTTAAGAAAAGAAATGGATAAAATTAATAAGCCCTACAGTAATCATTGATAAACATAAAAAACCTTGGATAAATCCGTACATTACGGCCTTAAAAATGTTTATACATTCACTTAAATGCCGGCAATATGTCGAAGCATAAAAAATAACACCATGACAAAATACACACTCCCCCACTTCGGACAAATATCAATACAAAATCTGGAAGAATATTACGATGTTAATATCGACTTCAAAGGCAATGAAATTCAGCTCGATCTGAATTTCGAAAATACAAGTATTGACGCTACTCAATTGGACAAAGTGAAAAACTTTCTCGAAAATATTGAGAAGTTTGATACCCAGAATAAAACCTACATCATAGAAGATTATCATGACCAGGACGGCGATACCGTCAAATCATATATAGAACTTCATCTTGAAGAAATTGAACAGGACCAGCTTAAAAAGCTTGTCAATTTTGATGACTCAACCATAAGACCTGAGCAACAATTATTGAAAAAACTGGAATTAGTAAGAGTTGGGTTTTACCCTGACAGTGAAGATAATTTTGCCATTCTGGATTATTCTATCGGGCAGGATCTGACAGATTACCTGGTCGTAATCAATACTGACGAAAACGGGCAGTTGGACTATATGGCTATGGAAAGTTAAAATAATTGCTTATCTATAACACCTAAAATGCTGCAGAAAAATGTCAAACGCAAAAAAAATCATCCGCGAGATTGATCTGTTTTTAGATCAATCTATGTTGAAAACCTCCAAAATCACTCAGGAAGAACTCACCAGATTTATAGAAGAAAAATGGAATGAGGCAGACGATGAAAAATATAGTATTTATCAGGCGTATATCATCAACAGCCGTATGGTTAATGAATATATCCGTTTAAGGGATTTTGAGAATATGGAGCGATGGCTTCACAGAATGGACCTTCATTCTGCCGCAGATAAAAATCCTGCCTACGTCGGAAATTATTACAAAGGAGAATGTTGCCTGGAATGTGGCAATGAAGAAAAAGCTTTGGAATATTTCAACTTATGTTATAGTGAAAATGAAGATTACATTTTTTCAAGAGCTCCTTTTTGCTATGAATTTTTCAACAAGCATCTCAAAAATCCAAGAGATCTGTCTGACAGAGAAGAGGAGAATCATGATGAATATATTGACCTCGGCCTTGAATTGAAACACTGGCAAACCTTCTTTCGAACAGAAGATGTTTATTTTCACTATGAGATTTTCGATGAAGAGGATGAGTACACAGAAGAACCTACTGCAGAACAGGAAAACGGACTCATCTATTTACGGGAAAACCAGGAAAATGTTTTGGAAAACATTTTACTTGAGCTGTTAAAACAATATCCCGGGTTACAAAAAAACTATGGGTATTCCGAAGAGGCTAGGGTTGATTGTATGCCGGATGTAAAAAGTGTTCAAGGCTTCGCTGACCTATTATCTCCAACCTATTTTTATATTACTTCTGTCATCAAAGATGAATATCCGTATATCGGCTATGGATTTTCCTGTTCGTGGGATAGTGAGCACGGATTAGGGATAATGACTCATAAGGACAGCGTTATAGAAATCGGAGGAGCTGATATTGCTTTTGACAGTTGGGTTGCTGAAGAGGATCTCCAAAAAAAATAAACTAACCATTCTTTTTAGAGTGGTTTTTTGTTTTATTAGGTTTATGAATGTATTATTGTAAAAAATTATTTCCATGTATATTCAAGTTTCTGAGGATTTCAAAAAGAAAAGCAAATCCGCTGTTCTGGCCATTACGATTTTCGTGATGGTGTATATTCTTTTATTTCTTTTTACCGTTTTATTAACGGTAGCCTGTGTAGTGGGAGGAATACTGCTTATCATCGCAAAACCAATGTTTCTGACCTTAATGCTGGGAGCCGGAGCCATAGGAACCGGAGTGTTTATCTTTTTTTTTATTATCAAGTTTTTATTCAAAAAACATATTAATGACAGGAGCCACCTTACGGAAATCACAAGATCGCAGGAACCGGAACTTTTCAAAATGATTGATGAGATTGTAAAAGAAACAGAAACTGATTTTCCCAAAAAGATTTATTTATCCTATGATGTAAATGCCAGCGTTTTTTATGATTCAAGTTTCTGGAGCATGTTCCTGCCCATTAAAAAGAATCTGACAATTGGTGTTGGGCTTGTTAATACCTCTACCAAACAAGAATTGAAAGCGATACTCTCCCATGAGTTTGGCCACTTTTCCCAACGTTCTATGAAAGTAGGAAGTTATGTTTATAATGTTAATAAGATTATTTTCAACCTGGTTAATGATGATGAGTCGTATCGTAATTCTATAGAAAGCTGGGCAAGCATGAGTGGATATTTCTCCATCTTTGCGGCTATTTCACTTTTTATAACTCAGAAAATCCAGTGGGTTCTTACTAAAATGTATTCTTTCGTCAATATCCGCCATATGGCACTTTCCAGAGAAATGGAATTTCATGCCGATGAAGTGGCTGCCCATATTGCAGGTTCTCTTGCATTAGAAGAATCCCTGCTGAGAATAGAGCTGGCCAGCAACTCTTATAGTAATGTACTGAGCTTTTATGAAGCTAAAATTTCGAAAAATCAATCCAGCAAAAATATTTATAAAGAACAGTTTTTTGTGATGAACTTTTTTGCACAATTAAATGAATTAGAGATAAAACATCACCTTCCCAATGTAAAACTTTCAGAATCCGGACTTTTTAACAAGTCAAAACTGGTGATCGAAAATCAGTGGGCATCCCATCCGTCCCACGAAGAGCGCATTACAAAACTCAGAAACCTTAATATTACCAAAGAAGCAGATAATGAACCTGCAAGGGATCTGTTTAAACATTTTGAGCAGACAGAAGAAAAACTGACCGCAAAACTTTTTTCAGGAGTAAAATATGAGAAAGGAAGAACTGATCTGGATCTTGATATTTTTAAAACAGAATTTGAAGCACAGTATAAGAAAGACTCTTTTGACAAAGTATTCAACAGTTATTATGACAATAAGAATCCCGACTTTACCGTTGTGGAAAGTACGCTTTCTAAAGAATTATCTTTTGATGAATTGTTCAGTAAAGAAAAAGTAGAATTGGTGTATACACTGATCGCTCTTGAAAATGATAAAAAAACAATTGAAGCCATTATCAATAAAGAACTGATTCTAAAAACATTTGATTATGACGGGGAAAAGTATACTTCTAAGGAAGCAAAAAAATTAATCCCTGTCATCGAACACTCGATTGCAGAAATTAAAGTGCAGATTCAGCAGAATGATGCAGATATTTATAACTACTTTATAAGGTCCGCTACGTATTCAGGCAGAAAATCAGAATTCACCGATACCTACAGACTTCTTGCTGATCTTGATCATCAATATGACGAAAAGCTAACTGTTTATACAGATATTGCCAATGCAACCGCATTTATGAATACCAAAACAGCCTTCGATCAGATTAAAAGGAATTTTATAACCCTTAAACCTCTGGAGGAAAAACTGAAAAAAGAAATTAAACCTTATATGGATAGCCATACAATCTCTCTTGACTTAGGAGAACAGGAAATAAAAGATCTGAATTACTATCTTAGCAATGATCTGGTATATTTTAATAATGATCAATATATGGAAACCCATCTTCAGCTCCTGATGAAAGCCATTAATATATATCCTTATCTTCTGAGTCGAAAATATTTCCGAATGAAAAAGGATTTATTAGATATAATGAAAGAACTGAAAACATCTTTCGATATGGAAAAAGTAAATTGATATTTTAAAAAATGATTTTCAATCCGGATGAAATAAGAATTCCGTTTCAAACTCTTACATCATGAATGTAAAATTAGACACCATCATCCTGTATGTACAAGATGTTGAACTGCTTAAAAACTTTTATGTTGAACATTTCAACCTGACGGTTATTGAGGAAGATTCCACCTGGGCTTTGCTTGAAGCCGGCGCCGCAAAAATCGGATTGCATAAAATAGGAGATCAATACCTGAAAAAAATAAATACAAATCATATCTTTGATAACAACACAAAAATAGTTTTTGAAATTGATCTTGATATTGAAGCTGCACGTTATGAGCTCGTATCAAAAAACATCGAAATGAGAGAAATCAAAACATTTGAAAATTATGATTTCTGGTTGTGTGACGGAACAGATCCCGAAGGAAATGTATTTCAGTTGAAAAGTAAAAAATAATATACCTGCAAAATGAAAAAATAGTACTGGATTTAGCCACCACTTTAGATGGATTTATTGAAGGCCCCAATGGAGAAGTTGACTGGTGCATTATGGATGATGACATGGATTTTGATGGTTTTCTATCTGGCATTGACACCATTTTTTATGGAAGAGTAAGCTATGATGTATGGGGAAACTATCAACCTGATGAAAATGCAGGTCCGGAAGAACAAAAGCTATGGAAAGGGGTACATTCAAAAAATAAATTTGTATTTTCAAGTCAACACAGAGAGGATGATAATGCTACTTTTATTTCTTCTGATATCATTGAAAAAGTTTCTGAAATAAGAAAACAGGGTGGAAAAGATATCTGGTTGTATGGAGGCGCTAGCCTTATTAAAACTTTTATTCAAAATAATTGGGTTGATGTTTACAGAATATCTGCTCATCCCGTTGTTTTAGGAAAGGGGAAACCTCTTTTTGAAGATCTGAAAGAAAGATTAAATCTAAAGCTTGTTAAAACCAATGTTTTCAAATCCGGAGTGGTACAGCTTATTTATGAAGCTTAACACAACAAGCCCTACAGAAAAAATATTGCCAAGATCCCAAGCCTCTACGACACACCCCAATGACTATTGAAATAAAAAATAAAACCAACTGGATAATAACCTTTATCACAAGTATTGGTTTATTCATTTCTCTGTTTATTATTTTAGTCGTGATTCCTTTTACCAGCGTTCAGAATGATTATTTCCTAACCGTTTTACATTTTATTTCTTCAGCAGCTCCTTTTACCGGACTTTTCATTATTTTTCTATATATATGGCTATGGAATACCTTCGGAAAAACAGTTCTTATCATTGAATCGGATATCATAACAGTACGATACAAGAATAAATTATTTACCCACCCCAAAATCTTTTCAAAAAAGGAAATCGACCATATCGTGTCAAAAGATTTTGCAGTAGAAGAATATAAATTTGGGGTTCGATATCATCTCTCATGGAGCGGTTCTACGTACTCTGTTGTTATTGTAAATAGGGATAGAGAAATAAGAATTGTAGATTGGATCACAAAAGATATGGCAGAAGAAATAATTCATAAGATTAAAAGTATCTGGTAATACTTCGTGTATCATTTTTAGGAATGGCAATTAGCAAAAGAAGTTCTCATTCTTAATAAAATATGGCAGTAAATCGTAACTTTAAAAGAATTATCATGTCACTATGTTATTTAAAGAACTCCATCTTCAAGGGATTAAATCCGGAAACATCAATCTGGCATTCAGGCGTTGGAAAAAAGCGTCTGTAAAAACAGGAACCTTGGTTAAAACATCAATTGGTCTTGTCAAAATTGGTGATATTGAAATTGTGGATGAAAATGATATTTCCGAAGAAGAAGCTACAAAAGCAGGTTTCAAAAACAAACAGCAGCTATTACAATCATTTCCTTCCGACCCCTCGGCCTCAATTTTTAAAATTTCTGTTTGTTATCACTCTGAAGATCCAAGGATAGAACTACGGGAACAATCCGATCTCAGTGATGAAGATTATATCAAACTAAAGGAAAAATTACAACGGTTGGATCAGTTTAGTAAACGGGGAGACTGGACGCAAGCGGTCTTACTGACAATACAGGATCATCCCCAACTACATGCCACAGGAATTGCTAAAATAACGGGATTTGAAAAAGAATGGCTGAAATTGAATATTCGTAAACTCAAAAACTTAGGACTGACAATCAGCCATCCTGTAGGATATGAAATTTCTCCTCGTGGAAAATTATTGATAGAAAAACTGACAGGTAAGTCGTAACTCTTTTTAGGTCACAAAAAACACATTATTCAAAACCTCTTTATTTTGAGGAGCTGTCAATATTTTTACTATTTTTATATACCACAAAATCAATAACCAAAATAGTATTTATGCCTCATTTTATCATAGACTGTTCAGAAGATATTCTTCAGCAAAAAACAGCTGATGAAATTATGAATGTAGTATACGAAACTGCTGATGCTACCGGATTATTTGCTCCCAACGATATAAAAGTCAGACTACAACCCTATCAGCATTATCGCTTGGGAAATAATAAAAAGAATTTTCTGCATGTTTTCGGATATATTATGGAAGGACGAAATACAGAGCAAAAAGCCAGTTTATCAAAGCAAATCTGTATTGGTCTTACAGAATTACTCCCTGAAACCTCATTTCTATCTGTGAATATCAATGAATTTGAAGCTGCAACGTATAGCAACAGAGCATTGATTAATCCTGAAAATACGAATAAAGACAGGCATTTTGGATTATAATTCATCAATATCAAATCAACAAAATATCAATCATTATGAGCCTAAAAACATTAACCACCAAAAGCGTTCATTACAATAACTGGGTAGTCAATAAATACATCGACTGGCTATCTGCTAAATCTGATGAGCAACTTAATCAGGAAACTATTTCAAGCTTTCCAACCATTTTAAAAACCCTGCATCACATATGGCAAACCCAGGAATACTGGTGGAGCCATATTGCCGAAAACAATGAATTTGATTTTGAAAAAACCACTGCAGCAAGCAGCAAAGAGGAAGTGTTCAATGCTATTAGAAGCAACTCGCAGAAATTGGTAGATTATGTGGAAAGCCTTTCTGAAGAAGATCTTTCAAAAAATGTAAAAATTGAATCTCAGTGGTTTCAATGTGATTTTTCCAAGTATGAATACATCCAACATGCGATTCTTCACAGCACGTACCACAGAGGACAAATTGTAACCATGGGACGAAATGTTGGAATAACGGATGCCCCAATGACAGATTTCAATTTCTGGAATATTTATAAAGATCAGAAATAGATAAATTATTTACTCCATATTTAAAAACGGAATAAAAACAAAAGTCAGCAAAAGAGAAAAACTGTTCAACCCATCAGAAGTATCTTTCAAAAAAGCATCTTATATTTTTTTCCGTTTTTAATGCTTTTATTTTGTATCTCATGAAAGTAGCAACACAAAATTGACAGCCTGCCTGCTGCTTTTTTTTGTATGTTTTTTCAAAAAAACCGATTCTACTCACATGGAAATAAAAGCTACTTTAATATATAAAATCCATGATTTCAAAACTCTATTCTTTCCTGTGGAAAAAGTTTTCCCTGCTATTTTTTTCTTTATGGTCCCTTTCAGCATTCTCGCAGCTTGAAAACATTCCGTCTAATAATGACACTGCCTTTTTGATAGAATCAAAAATTCTGAATGAGTCAAGAAGTATTTGGGTTCATCTGCCTGTAGCGTATTCATCTTTCCAGAGCTATCCGGTTCTATATCTGTTGGATGGAGATGCCCACTTTAAATATGTATCTCAACTGACCGATTATCTTTCAGACTACGACCGAAACAGAATTCCAAAAATAATCGTTGTTGCCATCGTCAATATCAACAGGGGCAAAGATCTGAGCATTCGACATAATACAGTAAATGGAAAAGAAGATACTTCCAGTACCTCATTAACTGATGGTGCCGGAAAATTTTTAAAATTTATTGATCAGGAAGTTGTTCCACAGATCAATTCCCGTTACAAAACCCAGCCTTACAAAATTTTAGTAGGGCATTCGCTAGCCGGAGAATTTGCTTTTTATACTAAAAATACACTCCCAGACCTGTTCCAGTCTACCATTGTAATAAGTCCGGCCATTCATGACGAAAATATCAGTATGGTGGATGATTTCAGTAAAATCTTGCAACAAAAAAAATTAAGAGGCAAACTATTTATAAGCCTTGGCGATGAAGATACTCAGAAAGTCGATCTGATTACACAAAGACTCAAAAATCTCGCTCCCCCGACTTTTGAATGGGATTATAAACACTATAAAGATGAAAATCATTTTTCAGTTCCTTATAAAAGCATTTTTGATGGTTTAAAATTCATCTATAAAAACTGGTTTTTTGATAATTATGGTACAGAGCTCATGGCTTCTAAAGAAATTCAAAAACGGTTTGATGCTCTTTCGAAAGAATTTGGGTATACCATTCGCCCTACAGAAGATTTCGTTAATAATTGCGCATACAGGCAATTGCGTGCCGGCAATATAGATACTGCTCTTGAATTATTTCAGCAAAATGTAAAAGATCATCCTGATTCATGGAATGCTTATGATAGTTTAGGTGAAGTGTACATGAAAAAAGGTTATAAAAAATCAGCCATTGAAAACTATAAAAAATCACTTCAATTAAAGCCGGATAACAACGACGGAAAAGAAATGCTTGAAAAACTTCAATCAGACAAGTAAAAAATTCTTTTTTCTCTACTTTTCTTATGATTATGTAATACGAAAAGTACATTAAATTTATACAAATACCCACAATATCGCAATTTAAAACTCTCATGTAGAGGCTTTGGAGTGGCAATACAATGTCGTTTCGTGCTCATTCAAGAGGTAAAAAAAGGATCTATGTAAGCTATAAAAATTGTGGATAACTTTTTTCATCCCCATTATTTATGGAGGATAAAGTATTAGTATCTTTTTTCACATATATAACAAAACAAGTCAATAAGCTATAAATAAGCGCCTTATAATAAATTTCAATCTCTAACATAGCCCTTACATTGTTGTGGATATTTTTTGTGGATAACTTCTTACAAAGGAATTTTCACTCGCCCTACAATCTCATCTTAATTCATTTTGTGAATATTTATTCATACACATTTATGATTTATTTTTTGTAAATTGCACTAGCAAAATAAATCACCAATCAATGAAATACAGACCATGAAAAACTTACATTCCATGCGGGAGAGAAATTCATCTCCCTAGCTTACACAATGATCAGCATCTGTCTCAAATAAACCTCAATACAGAAAGCTGAATCACAGAATATATACTCCAGATAAAAAAGTAAAAAGCCGATTACCCTTACTCACAGCATGCTTATGTTGTGCCATAATTTTTATGTCCATGAATTGAATAATTCAAAAAAAATCCCTCATTCAAAATGATAACAACAAGTACCCAGGTTCCTTACCTCAGTGAAACCTCTCCCTACATCTGTATACCAGAGCACATCATCCTAAAAGACAACAAAATAGAAACAGAACTCAACAACTGCAATTTCGAAAATGAAAATTTTTCAATCTTTTTAAAAATCCTGACCTCGCTGGCCAACTGCAACTTGCACCAGCTCCTGAGTAGCAGCACAAAAGAAAAAATATACTTTATTGGTGAAAAATTACGCATCAGAAAAACATCTTACAAAGAAACACCTCTCTCAGTTTCTATTACAGGCGAAAGTATACTGGAATCACAGAGAAGAGGAAAAACCCGTTTAAAAGTCATGGATGCCATTTCAGAAGAAACAACATACACTTTTGAATTAGACCATTATATTTTAACAAAAGAATCATTTAAAAATTTATATAAAAATTATTTTGAACCCAACATCGTTATGTACTACGATGAAACACTTCCCGAAAGTAAAATAACACAGATAAACCCTGAACATCAGTTTACCATAGCAATAAATCCTTTCACCCCCAATCAATGCAAAGGCCATTTTGAAAACTTTCCCATCGTTCCATTCGTTTTCGTTACCAGTTGCATTGTAAAAGAAATTTTTAATTTTTTCGGTTCTGATAAGGTACACGAAATTGAAAACCTTGAAGGATACCCATCTAAAGCAATCCCCATAGAAACACAATTGGAAGTCGATGTTTTTTACCAAAAATTTTTACAAGACCTTACGTATATAAAGTGCGAAATAAAAGATAGTTTGGGTATTTTGTATGCTACTCTTATGATCAATTTAAAGTCAAAAGCCGGCAAACAAAAAATATAAAATTTCACCAACAAAGTTCTGCATTATTTCAGTGCAGAACTTTGTTTAAACTTGTTTTTATTACCCCCCAAAAAAACATTCATGATCGTTTTCCACAAAGCAAATACAATGTGGATAACTTCCTTAAATACTAAAATATATTGTGGATAAAGTATGGATAACTTTTTTACAACAACGAATAAAATCCAATAAACCATTAGTTATCAACAAATAAAAACAAAAAGCATATTATAATCATTCTATAAAATAATGGGGATAAGTTATGGGGATAAATAAATTATGCTGCCATTTTTTATTTTTCTAAGACGGAAAAAAAATACAGATGTTTATAACTGAATCTGTTAAAAATACGTGAGATTTTTTTAATTTTATCTATACTGAAACTCTTTGCCTTCACCAGTCTTTTCGTAAATTAGTTTTCCTAAAAATTCAATAAACAAATCCATGGAAAAATACACACCATCCTCAGACGGTCAGAAAATACATTACAAAGAATCCGGTAAAGGAAAAACCACTCTCATCTTTGTTCACGGATGGCTGGGCAATACCGAATGGTGGAATCATCAGCAGGAATACTTTAAAAATGATTACCATATCATCCAAATGGATCTGGCAGGACATGGAAAATCTGATTCCGGCAGACAAAACTGGGCAAGTGAACTTTATGCTGATGATATTAAAGCGGTAACCGATACTATAGACGCTTCAGACATTATACTTATCGGCCATTCAATGTCTGGAGCTTATGTCCTTGAGGCTGCTTTAAAAATCCCAAAAACAAAGGCAATTGTTATTATTGACACCTTAAAAGATTTAGATGAATCCTTTACTGAAGAACAAGCCGAGCAATTAATGTTCAGCCATTACCGAAATGACTTTAAATATGCCGTAGAAAACTTTCTTCCTCAGTATCTTTTCGCTGCACAAACCCCACCTGCAGTAAAAGAAAGGTTGCAACATGAATTCCTTCAAAATGAACCGGAAATGGTCATCAATCTTCTAAAACCTTTATACCAAACAGACTACAGAGAGATTGCAAAAGATGTACAGGTACCTGTTGTTGCCATCAATTCCGATGCCTCCCCTACTAATACTGAAGCCAATCGTAAATACCTGAAGCATTATGACAATCTAATGATCGAAGGGGTTGGTCATTATCCCATGTTGGAAAAACCTGATGAATTTAACACAATCCTTGATAAAGTACTCAAAAAACTGAGTTGATCAATATGCAGAATACTAAAATTTATACAACCGCCTTTGCCAGTGTTTATCCACATTATATTCAAAAAGCAGAAAAAAAGGGACGAACCAGAGAAGAAGTACATGAAATTATATTCTGGCTTACCGGATATGATGAAAAAACCTTACAGGAAATACTGGACGACAGGACAGATTTTAAAACTTTTTTTGAAAATGCACCTCAGATGAATCCCAATACATCTTTAATAAAAGGAGTCATTTGTGGATATCGTGTTGAAGAAATTGAAGATAGTCTCATGAAAAACATTCGTTATTTAGACAAACTCATTGATGAACTTACTAAAGGAAAGCAAATGGAGAAGATTCTGAGAAAATAATATAATCTTAACAGAAAAGCCATTACAGATTGGGATGGCTTTTTTTGTATAAATTCTATCTCTGTTGAAAATTCTCATCAAAACTCCTTTTCTATTTCAAAAAACTTCCCGAAATTAGCGACCTGTGCGTTAAATACTATTCAATGAAATAAAAATTTAAATTACAACATACAGCAAAACTTAGTATAAGTTTTCTTCGGGGCAGGGTGAAATTCCCTACCGGCGGTTACAGTCCGCGACTCCCTTCTTTTGAAGGGACTGATCTGGTGAAATTCCGGAACCGACAGTTAAAGTCTGGATGGGAGAAGAAAATGAGATGATCAGTAAGATTCCTTATGGGTTCTTATTGTGTCGTATTTCATTTCCATGTACCGAAGACTATTTTAACTTTTAAAAGTAAAATAACATGGAAAAATTATTAGAACAATTCGGAGCAACCTCCAAAGAACGTGTAGAAAAAGCACTATCAACATTACAACAGGGAAAAGGTATTCTTTTAGTAGACGATGAAAACCGTGAAAACGAAGGAGACATCATCTTTCCCGCTTCCACTATTACAGAAAGAGATATGGCACTTTTGATCCGCGAATGCAGTGGCATCGTTTGTTTATGCATTTCCGAGGAAAAAAGCAAACACCTCAATCTTCGTCCGATGGTGGAAAACAACAATTCAAAAAATCAAACGGCATTTACCATTACCATTGAAGCAAGAGAAGGGGTAGAATCAGGAGTTTCAGCGAAGGACCGTGTGACCACCATCAGAACTGCTATTGCTTCAGATGCACAGGCAGAGCACATCGCAAGCCCGGGACATGTCTTCCCTTTAATTGCTAAAAAAGGGGGTGTTTTTGAAAGACGCGGTCATACTGAAGGCAGTGTTGACCTTGTCAAAATGGCCAATCTGGGTGACGATGCCGTACTTTGTGAACTAACCAACGAAGACGGCTCTATGGCAAGACTTCCTGAAATTGCAGACTTTGCAATAACAAAAGGAATGACTGTGGTAACAATTGAGGATATTTATGCCTATCGCAAAATGATTCTCAGCAACTAAAATCAACTATTCTATTTAACGCACAATACAACCATCTGATCACTTCAGATGGTTTTTTAGCATTAATAACCATTTAAAAATAAATTATTTTCCCGCTTTTAGGTATATTTGATGAAAAATTAACAATGAAAACATCTTTATTTATTTTGTTGGGAACCCCAGCTGTATTCTCAGCACAAATCACACTTACGAAAGCAACTCATGATCCTGTGATCAACGATATCGTTAATAATAGTATTGTAACCGGAACAGTAGACAACTCTGCCACTGGCCCCAATGTTACTTTTTCTAACGGGAGTCTTGCACAGGGAGCCTCATCACAAGTTACCTATTCTACTCCTACGGCTACAGAAATTGGTAATTATCCGGGTTCTACAATTAAAATGATTGATGGCACAACCACTATTTTCTATAAAGCATCTGCAACCAAACTTGAAATTACGGGAATTATAAATCCTCAGGTAACACTGAACTTCAATCAGGATAACGGTACTTATATTGCCTATCCCACGACTTACAGTTTGACCGCTCAAAGCGATACCGTTCAAGGGTTGTTTTCCTCTTCCATTGCTAACGGTCTTGTGAAAGGTACAATGGCCTTCCAGGCTGATGCATACGGAACACTGATGGTTGCAGGTAAAACCTATAATAATGTTCTCAGGGTAAAATTCACCCAGAATATCGGATTGTATTCTCCTATAGATATCACCTTTTCCAATCCTCTGGGAACATTTACCAATACCGCATACTCCTATTATGATGCCAGCCACAGATATGCTTTATTGAGCTCAACCAGCGGAACACTTTCAGTTCCGGCATTCGGGATCAATCAAACTACGGCAACCGCTCAGGCACTGAACGAAACATTTTTAGCCGTTGGTCATGTGATGAAAAAAGCAAACCTTTCTATTTATCCTAATCCTGCGCAGGATTTTATTGGCTTTAAAGGAGAGGTGGATAACTATTCAACGGCAAAAATCTATAGTCTGGACGGAAAGTTGGTTAAGACATCAGAAGTAAAATCCGGAAATGTACAGATTTCTGATCTGCCTCCTGCCTCCTATTTTATTGAAGTCGGCGGAAAAAACACCGAAACGGCAAAAACGACAAAATTCATCAAGAAATAACATTTTAAAATCCCCGCTCAAAAGAATTGACGGGGATTTTTATTCTCTTTATCTATTTGTTATTTTAGAATGTGGCTGCCGGTGCAGTTACATTATTCAGCTTTCTTTGGATCTCAGTTTTTTTACCTTTAGAAAAATCATAGCTAAGTCCCAGCACGAACATCGATTTATTATTCATGATCTGGGTGTGCAACCTGTAATCTACAAGACTTTCCGGTAAGCTTTTGGTTTTATATTCCGAAGGCATTCCCATCCAGTACATTCCGGAAGAGAAAGACCAGTTTTTCAATTTATAACTGACAAAAACGTGATTTGCATTCTCGTTTGTATTCAAAAATGCTCCATTAAGGCTGTACACAGGAATATTGAATTCGTATTGAAGTGAAAACGATTTATATTCTGAAGACAATACAAAAGAATTTCCTAAATAATTATTCTTAATCAATGCTCCGGCACTTGTTTTAATCATTTCCGAAGTGGGCGTCAGAACCAATTTTACGACAAGAAGGTTACTGCCAATAGGTTTGTAAGAACCCGTTACCTCTACTCCGTATCGTTGGCCACTTTTCCCGTTTTCATAGGTCAGGGCGTATCCTCCTAATGTATCATCCAGTACATAATACTGATTAATAACCCTGTTTGTGTATCGGTAAAACAAACCGGCATTAAAGTCAAAATGTTTATTATTAAAAGAATAAGTGAGCGCATTGGAAAAGACCTGTTGTGATTTCAGGAAAGGATTTCCCCGCTGAACAATATTGGGAGCCACCTGAATCACATTACTACTTAAAGCATTACTTCTCGGGCTTACCGGAGTAAAGCTTCCTGTAAACCGGAGATTCTGATTATTTCTCAGTTGATAACTTAAAATAACTTTTGGAGTAAAAGTCCATTCATCAAAAGTATTTTCAGCACTTTTATTATGGATATTGGTGAGCCCGGCTCCCACTCGATAGCTGAATTTCTCCAGCTTACCCGAAAATTCCGTATAAAAGTACTGTTCCAGATAATTGACGTTATATTGAGAATATCCCGCAAGGTTATTCAGATCATTAGAGATGGAAGTTCTGGAAATACGATATCCGGATGAAAGCTTTCCTGTTTTAAAATCATGTACATGGGCCAGCTCCCCCACGATACTGGTTTGTTTTGCTTTAAGCATCATATCATTATCGTACACAGAAAGTCCGGAATTGACGATCCATTCTTTAGCCGTCTCTGAAGTATTGGTGGTGTAATGAGATCCCACCACATTAATGCTCAGCTCATCTCTTTCCCCCATCCTTTTAGAATAATAAAGATCCAGCTTAGGAATTACATAATCAGATGCGTTATTTTTAAACATTGCATGTTCTTCAGGAGCATTATCCTTTGCAAAAATGCTTTGTCCTGTTCCTTTTGAAAATCTGCTGAAAATATTCATATCCAGCTTTGCCTGAAAAGTATAATCATCAGGAACAAGGCGTGTATAACGGAAGGCCACATTCTGATCCGTATATCCAAAATGATCTGTTCTGTTCTCATCAGAACGATAATGCATTCCGTTGAGTTGATAATCGTAGATACTGTTGACTCTTCGGTCATTGTAATCTCTTAAATTCAGGGAATATTCAAGCCCAAAATCATTTTTCCCTTTAGTAAAAGCAGCATATGCTGAACCATTAACAAATCCTGTACTCAAACCTGAAGATACTTCCGCTCCAAAAACATATCCTGTTTCCGTAGATCTTGTCAGAATATTAACTACAGTATCAGCTCTCGTCGACCAGCGGGCAGGTGGAATATCATAATACTCAACTTTTACAACTTCACCGGGGGCTATACTGCGAACCTGAAGATCTGTAGCTTCAATACCATTAATCAAAAATAAAGTCGTTCCGCCTTTCGTACTTTTAAGGGTATTAGAAATTGGATCCAGTTGTAATTCCGGAAGACTACGAAGCAAATCTTTGGCATACCTTGCTCTATCCAATGCTTCTTTATCAAATGTATACACAGCCTTATCTGCAAATTGCTTTTTACGTTGAGATTTAACAATAACTTCCTGGATTTCATTTGTCTGTAAAACACCAACAGTATCATTCTCTTTTTTCTGTGAAAACATCAAAGTTCCATACAGTAAGGCTATGGCATATATCGTTTTTTCCATTTCAGAATAGATTATACCTTTAGAACAATCTACTTTTGAAATATGTTACACTACCATTTCTCACCAAACAAAAAAACATAATAAATAATGAAGATGTAATAGTATTTTTTTTGTTAATTATTTTTATTATGTTAAATTCAGCCCGTTTTTTGCTGGTACTTTTTAACACCACAAAATATTAGATCATGAAAAAAGTAATCATACCTATCCTCTGTTTTCTTTTTTCAGAGGCAAGCGCACAGGAAATACAGACTTCCCCGGCGGAAAAAATGAACATTGTCAAGACCAATGTCACGGCTTATGTATTCAGAAATATCAATCTGTCTTATGAAAGAGCGTTCACTCAATGGTTTTCATTAAATATCGGTTTCGGAACAATGCCTGAAGGCAAAGTACCGTTCATTAATGCTTTTCTTAAAGATAAAGATGAAAAAAGATTTGAAAACCTTAGGGTAAAAGCAACCCATTTTACTATTGAACCCAGATTCTATCTGGGACAAGGTTACGGAAAGGGATTTTACATCGCTCCCTATTACCGGTATTCTGATGTGTCATCTAATACTTTTGATTTTTATTACGACTACAACGGTCCTGATGGAAACACCTACCCAATTCCCTTAAAAGGAGGCGGAAGTGCCAACGGAAACAGCGGCGGATTAATGGTTGGAGTTCAGTTTTTCCTTACCAGAAGTCAGAATCTGGTTCTTGATTTCTGGATTGCAGGCGCCCATTATGGAGGCGGAAAAGGAGATTTCAGCATGACCTCTGATTATGTTCTTACTCCTGATATGCAGGCACAGCTCAAAAAAGAAATTGAAAACCTTGATATCCCATTTGTAAAATATACTGTAGAAACCAATGCCAATGGTGCCAGAATAAAAGTAGACGGACCATGGGCGGGCTTCAGAAGCGGGATTTCTCTGGGGTATAGATTTTAAAATCACCATTATTTATATTTAAAAACCGTGCTTTTAAAGGGCGGTTTTGTTTTTCTTTGAAATTTGTATTTTAGCCGTCATTAGACTAAAATTATTGGGATTATAAAACCATGAACACACCCTCCATCACCACCGCTCAAAGAATCAAAGCCATTGTTGGCGGTTCTATCGGAAATCTCGTAGAATGGTACGATTGGTATGCCTATGCTGCTTTTGCCATCTATTTTTCTCATTCTTTTTTCCCCGATTCCGATCTCAATGCCCAATTGATGAATACTGCCGGGATCTTTGCGGTAGGGTTTCTGATGCGACCTATTGGAGGATGGATGTTTGGAAGTATTGCAGATAAAATCGGAAGAAAAAAAGCCATGACTCTTTCCGTTCTTCTGATGTCATTTGGTTCCTTGCTTATTGCACTTACCCCAACTTATAAGTCAATCGGTATTCTCGCCCCTCTGCTCCTTTTGCTCGCCAGATTACTTCAGGGGTTGAGTGTGGGTGGAGAATATGGTGTTTCTGCTACTTATCTGAGTGAAATGGCCACACAAGACAGAAGAGGATTCTACTCAAGTTTTCAATATGTAACTTTAATTGGTGGACAGCTTATTGCCCTGGGAATTCAGCTTATTTTACAAAAATTATTATTAACTGAAAACCAACTGGAAAATTGGGGTTGGAGAATTCCTTTTGTCATAGGGGCTATGCTTTCTATTATCGCATTATATCTCCGGGCTAATCTTCATGAAACTGAAGCTTTTGAAAACAAAAAAGAAGTCAATGAAAAGAAAAAAGGTACGGTAAAAGAACTCCTCAAGCATCCACAAGCTTTACTTACCGTGGTAGGACTTACTTTAGGAGGAACACTGGCATTCTATACCTATACTACTTATATGCAGAAATTCCTCGTGAATACGGTACAACTGACCAAGGAAGAATCTACTTTAATTTCATTTATTTCGTTATTTATTTTTGCCTGCCTCCAACCTGTATTCGGGGCATTATCCGACAGAATAGGAAGGCGTCCGCTTCTTCTGGGTTTTGGAATTCTGGGGACTTTGTTCACAGTTCCGCTTCTCACTGCATTGAGTACCACGACATCAATGTGGGGAGCCTTTTTATTGATTATGGCTGCATTAATCATAGTAAGTGGTTATACTTCCATCAATGCTGTGGTAAAAGCTGAGCTTTTTCCTTCTGAAATCAGGGCCCTCGGAGTCGGACTTCCTTATGCGATTACGGTAGCTATATTTGGTGGAACAGCAGAGTATATTGCTCTTTGGTTTAAGAAAATTGGTTCTGAAGAATATTTCTACTGGTATATTACCGGCTGTATTTTATTTTCGTTGATGGTGTACGTAAGAATGAAAGACACAAAAGAGACCTCAACGCTTGATAAAGATATATAAATGTATAAAAAATCGGCGGCGCAGGTTCCCTGCGCCGCCGATATATTTTAATGGTAGGCTTGTTTAAATTTTTCAATCATACTGTCCAGATTATGACGTTGGACATAGATACTTTTTACCTCATCATACCTCGGTGATTTGTAGAAAACTTCGTGAAAATCCATACTTCCATTCCCTACTTTCACTACTTTCTGTACTTCGATATTCAACTTTCTTAATTCGTCTTTAAAGACTTTAAATTCATCTTGGATGCTACTGCTCATTTATATTTTTTGATTTAAGTTAAAAATTCCAATTTTATTCTGTTTACCCCTGTTAATATTAGGGGTTACATTTCAAATTCCGAATAAAGTTACTAAATTTATCAATACAAAATAAGACTTCATTAACATTTTACTACTTTTTTTACCAATAGATAATTATTTTTATCCTATGGCTACATATTTCGTATTTTTAACCGTGTAAAAAAAGTGATAATACTCCATCTAAACTATGAGTACCAAAGTATTTCTTTCCCTATTCTTTCTAAGTCTTCTTACTTTCGTAAAGGCTCAGAAGCCGGAATTCAAATCACCGGATTATTCTTTAATTCAAAAAAACATTGGGGATAAAAACTCAGAATTCTACTATCCAAAGCTTTTAAAAAGATTAAAACAAAATGATACATTGCTTACAGGTAATCAGTATCGTCACCTTTATTTCGGTTATACTTTTCAAAAAGAATATAACCCCTACAAAGCAAGTAAAAATGCAGAGGAACTGGGCAAATATTACCGGGGAGAAAGCATTTCGGAAAAAGATCTTCCCAGGGGAGTTCAACTTTTTCATGAAGCTTTGGAAGAAAATCCTCTGGATCTTCGTGCGATGAATTATCTGACCCATCTTTACCATTTAACCAATGATGATGATTATGCAAAAAAAATTGCAGGAAACCTCCATGGATTACTGGGGGCCATTTTGACATCCGGAGATGGAATGAAATGTGAAACAGCATTTCATGTTATTTCTGTTACGGATGAATACATGGTGCTAAACCGGTTCCAAATGGAAAGTGTATCCCAGAATTCTCATTCGAAATGCGATTATCATGAGTTTCAGAAAGGTAAATATAAAATTCCTGGGTTCTACTTTAACATCAGTACATTCTATGGAAAAATTATAGAGTAATCAGACCACTACCATATACACCACACTATTACTCAAGCTCTGGTTTCAATTAGTATTACTTTAAAAAAATAAAATGACGACTTTGCCCTTATAACGGGGCCTTCGGAGAAGAGAAAATATTTTTTTCAAAAAAAAGTAAAATTTACTGTAACATTTTAAGAAGGGTTGTCTCTAAAAGGCAAATCAACCTAAAACTTTAGAAATCATGAAAAAATTCACATTCCTTCTTATTATCATGTTATTTTTTTTAGCAGTGTGCAATATATTCGGTCAGGAAAAAAACCATCCTTTTGAGGTAAAGAAAACCGGAAAAGGAGACCAATCCCTCATCTTTATTCCAGGGTTTGCTTCTTCAGGAAATGTATGGGACGAAACAACAGCCAGGTTCGACAAAAACTACACTTGCTATACTTTAACAATGGCAGGATTTGCAGGAACAAAGCCGCAAACAGACGCTAGCTTTAATGATTGGGAAAAAGGAATTGCAGCCTTTATAAAAGATCATAAAATACAAAAACCCATGATCATCGGGCACAGCATGGGTGGCGGCCTCGCTCTCGCTCTTGCAGCAGATTATCCACAATTGGTAGGTAAAATCGTTATCGTGGATACACTTCCGTGTCTGGCAGCCTTTGCTAACCCTACTTTTATATCAAAAGAGAATAATGACTGCTTGGCACCCATCAACAAAATAACTGCTATGACAGATGATCAGTTTCGTCACATGCAAACACAGGCTATTTCCCGCTTGCTGACAGACACCGCCAAGCAGGAAACAGTGATTGACTGGAGCATGAAGTCGGACCGAAAAACATTTGCTAAAATGTATTGTGATTTTTCCAATACCGATCTCAGAGAAAAGATCAAAAATATTCAATGCCCATCTCTAATCCTGCTGGAATCTTATTTTGTTAACTTTAAACCTACCATTGAAGGCCAGTATAAACAGCTAAAGAATGCCAATTTCCAATATGCAACAAAAGGTCTGCATTTTATCATGTACGATGATAAAGAATGGTATTTCAATCAACTAAATAATTTTTTAGCGACGAAATAATGGTATTCGAAGAGATATATGAGCTCTACTGGCAAAAGATATTCCGCTTATGCATGGGATATGTCAACGAGGCTGAACTCGCTCAGGATCTGGCTCAGGAAACTTTTATCATTGTATGGCAACAGCTTCCAAAATTCAGGAATGAATCCAGTGTAGGGACCTGGATTTTCAGAATCGCATCCAACAACTGCCTTCGCCAGATTGAAAAGGAAAAGAGATTTGCAAAAACCGAACTTCCCATTAACCTGGAAGAAAAAAAACAAGAGTCTATAGAGCCTCAGATACAATTACTCTATCAATTTATTTCTGAACTGCCGGAAACGGACAGAATTATCATTTCTCTGGAACTGGAAGAAGTAAAACAGGCAGAAATTGCCCATATCGTCGGACTTTCAGAGCCTAATATCAGGGTAAAAATTCACAGGATAAAAGAAAAACTCACTCAAAAATTTAAAGACAATGGATACTAATATCGATTTTAAAAATATATGGAAGCAACAGACCTCTCAAAAACCCAATATTGAAGAGCTGTTGAAAAGATTGAAAAAATTTAAAAATGAAAATATTCGTAAACTAATCATTGCCAACATTTTACTCATCACCACCTGTCTTGCTATTGGATTTATCTGGTATCGCTATCAACCTCAACTCATTACTACAAAAATCGGAATTGTTTTCGTACTGTTAGCGATGGTTATATTCCTGGTGGCTTACAACAGAATGTTTACCACATTTTACACCATCGATCATACTCAGTCTAATAGTGAATACCTGCAAAACTTATACACTGTCCAAAACAAACAGCAATTTATGCAGACTACTATGCTGAATGTATATTTTATCATGTTATTTCTCGGAATAGTTCTCTATATGTATGAATATGCATCACAAATGCAAATGATATATGCTGTGCTGGCCTACTCTCTCACCCTGGCATGGATAGGCTTTAATTGGTTTTACCTGAGACCAAGAACAATTAAAAAACAACAGGCAAAACTTGACGGATTAATTAATAAATTTGAAGAACTCAATAATCAGTTAAAAGAATTGTAATGGCCAACGATCAAAAAAATCACTGGGAGAACGTATATGAAACGAAAAACCCGGACCAGGTAAGCTGGACACAGGAAAAACCTCAAACTTCACTTGATTTGATCAACTCCTGCGGATTGGGGAAGGAGGCAAAAATTATTGATATTGGTGGTGGAGACAGTAATCTGGTAGATTTTCTTCTTGAAGAAGGATACAAAAACATTACGGTACTTGATATTTCCGCAAAAGCTCTGGAAAAAGCAAAACAAAGATTGGGGAAAAATGCTGAAAAGATACAATGGGTGACAACAGATATTACAGAATTCAATCCTTCTGAAGCTTATGATATCTGGCATGACAGAGCGGCTTTTCACTTTCTGACCACTCCGGAACAGATATCAAAATATATTGATATTGCGGAGAAAAATATTACCGGATTTATGATCCTGGGCACTTTTTCCAAAAATGGCCCTACCCAATGCAGCGGTCTGGATATTCAACAATATGATGAAGAATCATTATCTAAAATATTCGGGAATGATTTTGAAAAAATAAAATGTAGTACTGAAGATCATACAACTCCTTTTGGAACTACACAAAATTTTGTTTTTTGCCATTTTAAAAAGCACGCATAAATTGTATGTATTTTTTATTTATTTTTAGGTTTCAACTACTTAAATAGAAAATACTATGAAAAAATTATTATTCCTGCTTATTTCAGGGACATTCTGCTCCCATGTTTATTCACAAAAAATAGAATTTCAGGAATGTGGAACCGATGAATTAATGAAAAAACATTATGAAAGGTTTCCTGAAGAGAAAGCTCAGGACGATGCTTTCAATCTGAAATTATCAAAAATGATCAAAAGCGGAAAACTGGCCTCTAAACTCAACAATCAGATTTACGAAATTCCTATTGTTGTTCATGTTGTAGGAGACGGAAGTGCCATAGGAACAGCCAATAATAAGTCCGATGCCGATATCATTGCATGGGTAAACTATACTAACGGAGTTTTCGCCGGAAGTTCTACCAGTGGAATGTCCGGAACAAGTTCTGTACTCCCTGTTAAGTTTGTCTTCGCAACCAAAGATCCTGGTTGTAATTCAACGAATGGGATCAACAGAATCAATGCCTCTACTCTTCCCAAATATGTAAGTGGAGGGGTCAATAATGATAACACTACCAATGCGGTCACTGCCTCTGAAATTACAGCCATGGGAATGTGGGATACCTCAAAATACTACAATATTTATGTTGTTAAAAAATTAACTTCCAACTCCGGAGGCTTGAATGGTTTCGCTTATTATCCCGGAGGAAGCAATGACTACGCTTTTATGGCAACAAGTGCTTCTGCTGTTAATGCACAGACGCTAGCTCATGAATTCGGACATGCATTAGGTCTCAGACATACCCATCAGGGATATAATGAAACCACTGGTGATTGTCCCGTAAACAACGACTGTACCCTGGATGGGGATCTTGTTTGTGATACGGAACCTATGAAAAGTCTTTATCATTCTTCTGTTCCGCATACCTGCCAGACGGGGCAGATCAATCCTTGTACAAATCAGTTATATGATGGAGGTGAGAGAAATGTAATGGCCTACACCTACTGCTTCAGAAATTTATTTACGCAAGGGCAGGCTGACAGAGCAACCGCACAACTTTTACAATACAGACAGTCGTTAATCAACTCAAAAGTTGCCTCAGCTACTACCATTGATAACAGTGCTACATTAGCCGCGGCATGCACTCCATCTTCAATAACTAATCCAGGCAACTACAATGTAGGAATTACGTCTGTAAAGTTTGGTAACATTAGTAATTATTCAAACAATTTTAAGCAGGCAGCAAATAATTTTTATGAAAACTTTACCGGCACTTACTGCTCAGGAATATCAAAAACCAACATTCCTCAAAATACTGCCACAACACTTACTATCGCTCCGGGAACAAGCAACGCTCACATTATAAAAGCATATATTGATTTTAATAATGACGGGCAGTTTAATGAATCAACAGAATTGGTTCTTAATCAGAGCGGAATAAGTAATGGTTCATTTGCTACAGCTCAGATAACCCCTCCGGCCAATGCAGTTATCAATACTCCTTTAAGAATGAGAGTGATTGGAGAATTCAACGGAACTACAGTAACAGCCTGCTATACTCCGAAATACGGACAGGTGGAAGATTATTCTGTAATTATTGAGCCTCAGGAATTATTAGCAATAGAAAATACAGGAGTAAAAAATTCATCTTCTATTTTTAAAGATGAAAATTCAGTATGGATAAGAAGCAATGTGAAAATCTCTTCTCTACATATTTATGATGCTTCCGGAAGATTATTGATGAGAAAATCAGATGTTAAATCAACAGAATTCAGATATCCGGTTGACCAGAAAAATCTGATCATCGCTGTAACAGCAGTACTGGAAGATGGAAAAGTGATCACTAAAAAACTAAAATTTTAAATATTTTCCACAAAAAAAGAGAGCCTTCCGGCTCTCTTTTTTATTAAATTTTCACTTTATTTTTCTTCTTCCATTTCTACTTCATGACGCAGCTGAGCTTTGTAAAGGGTCGAATAGTAGCCATTCTTGTCTAACAGCTCCAAATGTTTACCTTCTTCTACAATTTTACCGTGCTCCATGACAATAATTTTATCAGCTTTTTCAATAGTGGAAAGCCGGTGTGCAATAATAATGGATGTCCTGTTTTTCGTAATTTTTTCTGTAGCTCTCTGAATCAGTTTTTCACTTTCGTGGTCTATCGAAGAGGTTGCTTCATCGAGAATTAAAATTTTCGGATCTGATAAATAAGCTCTTAAGAAAGACAGTAATTGTCTCTGTCCTAAGGAGATTGATGACCCTCTTTCACTCACCACATAATCATAACCACCAGGAAGCTGTTCAATAAACTGATCTACTTCAATTTCTTTAGCTCCGGCTTTTATTTTATCCAGGGTAATACTATCATCTCCAAATGAAAGGTTTTCAAAAATACTTCCGTGGAAAAGAAATACATCCTGCAATACTACACCGATATGGCTTCTCAGATTATACAACTCATAATCTTTCAAATCCACATCATCAATTAGAATATTCCCTGAATTGATATCATAAAGTCTTGTGATCAGGCTGATGATCGTAGATTTTCCGGCTCCTGTAGCTCCAACAATAGCAACTGTCTCTCCGGGATTTACTTTAAAATCTATTCCCTTGAGAACTTCCTGCTTTTCATCATATGCAAAATGTACTTTCTGGAACTCAATTTTCCCATCAAAATGATCCTTTTCAACCGTTCCGGTATTGGGCATTCCATTTTCTTCATCCATTAATCCCAATACTCTTTCTGCTCCTACAATACCACGCTGGATATTATTGAAACGATCTGCAATTTGCCTTAACGGGCGGATCAACATTGAAATATACTGAATAAAAGCAATCACCACCCCTGCACTGATTGTAATATATCCTCCATAAAACAGGATAAATCCTATAAACAGGGAAGAAATAAGTTCAACTACCGGAAAGAATAATGAGAAGATGAAAACAGTCCTCAATAATGCTCCTTTCAGAGTAATGTTGATATCATCAAATTTTTTAAATTCAGCTTCTTGCCTGTTGAATACCTGAATAATTGACATTCCTGCTAATCTTTCCTGCACAAAAGAGTTTTGAGTAGCCGTCCAGTTTCTCTCATCCCCAAAGGCCTTTTTCAGTCTCTTTTGAAAAAATCTTGTAATTACGACCATCAAAGGCAGAATAGCCAATGTAATATAACTCAGATGAACATTGGTGCTGAACATCATGATCAATACAAATACAATTCTCAGAATATCCCCGAATACCATCAGGAATCCATCTGTATATACCGTAGCAATGGTTTCCACATCGCCTACTGCACGGGTTACCAGCTGTCCGATCGGAGTTTTATCAAAAAAAGAAGTTTTAAAATAAATCAGCTTGGCATATAATCTTTCTCTGATGTCACGGATAACATTTTGCGAGATAAAATTTGAAAAATAAACTAAGAAAAAGTTAAGAATAGTTTCAGCAAATACCAGTCCTACCAAAATATAGATATGCTTCATCATTAAAGCCTTATCCTGAAGCTTTGTGATATCATTATCCACCACCTGCATGGTAAGATAAGGTCTGTAGGTTGAAACTATTGAAAGTATAATGGAAATTACCAATGTAAGGATGAACCAAGAACGAAATTTCATTCCAATAAAGAACAGCCTTTTTATAATCCCCCAGGTATCTTGTTTTTTCATTGTTCGAATCGAAGAAAAGAATTTAAATTCTATGCAAAAATAAGACTTTATAAATTGTCAATCTTTACAAGTTTTGCAAATCGTCATAGAAAATGTAAGATATCTGTCATTTATAGAATGAATATCTTTCGTAATTACTTCTGCTGACTTTCAGAAATGCGGCCTATCTGGTCAATTTCGACAGAAGGTTTTTGAATCATTTCTTTCTTATATTTTTTCTCAAGAACCTGATAAATACCCCAGACCGCAGCAATAGAAATTATCCAGCTTACAATATTAGCTCCTGAAAAGCCTGTATAACTTACATTATCTAATAACTCCGGGTTTGTTGATGCCAGATAAAAGCCATAGCTAAGGCCTAAAATAATCTGAGCTCCCAGATAGATACCTATAGCCAGAACGCCATGGTGCCATTTTGTTTTTCCAAACCTCTCTGCTAATTGTGCATAATACCGATAGGCACCGATAAGAATAAAAATTGATAATATGGTTATTATTTGTTTTTAGTTTTGTTTTTAAAATTCATATCCTACATCCACCAGATACAACCCATGTCCGGGAGCAGAGGTTCCTGCTGCATTGCGATTTTTGTCTTCAATCACTTTACGCATATCTTCGGGTTTCAATTTTCCGGTACCAATTTCCACCATGGTTCCTACGATAGCACGAACCATATTTCTAAGAAACCGATTGGCTGAAACAGTGAATTTCAATTCTGTTCCGTTTTGCTCCCATTCTGCTTTATATATTTTGCAGATATTGGTTTTATTGTCTGTTTTTAATTTGGCGAAACTTGTAAAATCTTCGTATTCAAATAAAATCTTACAGGCTTCATTCATTTTATCAATATCCAATGATCTTTTCCAATGCTGCCAGGCAGATTCCTGAGTAAAGGGATTTTTCTCTAAAGAAATATAATATTCGTAGGTTCTGTAGGTGGCATCAAAACGGGCATGGAAATCATCTTTTACTTTAAAAATTCTTTTGATCGAAATATCCGGAGGTAAAAAACTATTCAGTCTGCGCGGAAACTCATCACTAAGTTCCTGCTCAGTATCAAAATGGGCAAATATTTTTTTGGCATGAACACCGGTATCCGTTCTGCCGGCACCCGTAGTTTTAATCTCTTCCCGTAAAATTGTCGAAAGCGCTTTTTCCAGTTCTTCCTGTACAGAAACGGCATCCGGCTGTATCTGATAGCCGAAATAGTTCTTTCCGTTGTAAGAAAATTCAATAAAGTATCTCAAAGTATTATAATAACTCCACAAAAATACTTTAATTTAACGAAATATTTGTTGAAAAGTCTTTGAGAATATTATACCAAATGCTTACGAAAATTCCTATTTTTGCAATCGTATGAAAAGATGGTACCTTTATCCTTTTTCCCTCGGTTATCATTTGGTAACGGGTATCCGGAACACACTGTATGATCTGGGAATTTTTAAGTCAACAAAATTCAAGACACCGATAATCAATGTCGGAAACCTGTCTGTGGGCGGAAGCGGAAAATCACCCATGGTGATGTATCTCGCTCAGTATCTATCCAAACATTACAGAACCGGAGTACTTTCACGAGGTTACGGAAGGCTTACCAAAGGCTATGAGGTCACCAATTATGAAAGTAACTACAAAATTGTGGGAGATGAAGCCATGCAGTTATTTGAGCGCTTCAAAAATCGTTTTGTCATTGCTGTTTCGGAAGAGCGTGTTCCCGGAGCTAAAAAAGTGATTGAAGATATGGATCTGAATGTACTGGTGCTTGATGATGCTTTGCAGCATAGAGCGATTAAAGCCGGCTTCAATATTCTGATGACCGACTTTAATGACCCTTACTTTAAAGATTATCTTCTTCCTGCCGGCGACCTACGCGAATCCAGAGCGGGCGCTAAAAGAGCAGACATCATCATGGTCAGCAAATGTCCTGATGAACTAACTGAAGAAACCAAAAGATATTATATTTCAAGAATCCGTCCTTCCTATAACCAAAAAGTATTCTTTTCATCCATCGGTTATGACGAAAATGTATATGGAAAAGACAAAATGCTTCCTGATAACAACCTGAATTATTATGATATTCTTTTGATTACCGGAATTGCCAATCCTAAACCACTTCTGGAGCATCTTGCAAAATTCTCAAAAAGAGTCACTCATTTGAAATTCAGAGATCACCATAATTTCACGGATGATGATATTAAAAAAATCCTTGCGGAGTATAAAAAATTAGGAGAATATAAACTGATATTAACCACAGAGAAAGACTATGTTCGTCTGAAAACTTTTGACTATCTTAGAGAGATCGTTTACTACTGGCCTATCAATGTTTTGATTGATAATAAAGAAGAATTCGATAAAATCATCTTGGATTATGTTAAAAAAAATTAAGGAGACAGCAGATTTCATCAAAAATATTATTCAGGAAACTCCTGATTTCGCTATCATTTTAGGATCCGGACTGGGGAAACTCCAGAATGAGGTAGAACCGATCCATATTTTAGAGTACAAAGACATTCCTAATTTTCCACAAACTACGGTTGCCGGACACAGTGGAAAATTAATTTACGGAACACTGGAAGGTAAAAAAGTTCTGATGATGAGTGGCCGTTTTCATTACTATGAGGGGCATTCTATGGAAACCGTTACTTTCCCGATAAGAGTTTTTCATCTGCTGGGAATTAAAAATCTTGTTCTTTCGAATGCCTGTGGTGGGGTAAATTCGGCCTACAGTGTCGCTGATATCGTTATCTTAAAGGATCATATCAATATGATGCCTGAGCATCCGCTTAGAGGCAAAAATATTGACGAACTTGGTCCTCGTTTTGTGGATATGAGCGAACCCTATAACAAAAAAATGATCGCTGTAGCTAAACAGGCTGCATCAGACCATAATATTAAAGTTCATCAGGGCGTTTACGTTGCCTTGCAAGGTCCTACTTTTGAGACGCCTGCCGAATATGGGATGATAAAGGCTATAGGAGGAGATATGGTAGGAATGAGTACCGTTCCTGAAGTTATCGTTGCCAGACATATGGGAATGGATTGCTTCTGTATTTCTGTTATTACCGATCTTGGCGGGCCGGATGTTGCCTTCGCCGTTTCTCACGAAGAAGTTTTAAATGCAGCCAACAAAGCTATGCCGAATGTAATTGCAGTGGTAAAAGGTTTGATTAAAAACTACTAATCAGCAAATATTACAACTGAAGAGGTAAATATTCCTCCTCTCTCGGAGAGGTGGAGAAAATTCAAAGAATTTTTGACGGAGTGGGTATTCTCATAGAAGCCATCAATATTATAAATTTTTACTAATTCCAAAGAAATCAATCTCAGATTGCAATTCATTGTTTAGATTTGTATAAATGAAATTGTACGAAATGAGAAAGTTGTTATTAATTTTTATGATAGGTATTTTTGGGTTAAGCTATTCACAAAAAGTACCCACCGTTCTTAAAAAAAGTTTTTCCAAAGAAGCCTTGAAGCAAAAACTTGAGGATGAAGAGGGGAAAACCATTACCATCCAGCAGATTTTGGATCAGCATAAAGGAAAAGTTCTGGTTATTGATTTTTGGGCCGGATGGTGTAGAGATTGCTTAAATGCACTTCCAAAAGCGAAGGAATTAGAAGAAAATAACAAGAATATTGATTTTGTATTTCTATCATTAGACCGTTCAAAAGAAGGTTTTGAAAAAAGTCTTGAAAGATTTGATATGAAAAACAAAGAAAATTATTGGTTTGCTTCAGGATGGAAAAATGATTTCAACAATTATGTAGATCTTAACTGGATTCCAAGATATATGATCATTGATCAGAAATCGGCGATTGCAAAATATTATGCTATTTCTCCTGAAGATCCGGAGATCCAGCAAACGATAAACAATCTTTTAAAATAATTTATATTCATTTTCAACCAGGATTTGTTGCAGGCTAAGAATATTGAGTCTGAAACCCAAAAAACATTTAACCATTTATTACTATGATCACAAGAGAAGCTACAGAGCAGGATTTGGAAATTCTATTAGAATTTGAGCAGGGAATAGTTTCAGCAGAGCGACCTTTTAACACAACACTTATTGATGGCGAGATTCATTACTATGATCTGAATCATTTTATACAATCTCCGGATGCTATCCTGATTGTCGCAGAAGAGAACAATGAGATTATAGGTTCCGGATACGCTCTCATCAAAAAGGCAGAAAAGTATTATTATAAGTTTGAAAAATATGCTTATCTGGGCTTTATGTACACAAAACCTGAATACAGAGGAAAAGGCTTGAATAAAGTAATCACCGATGAATTGATCAGCTGGGCAAAGTCCAGAAATATTTCTGAAGTAAGGCTCGATGTATACGCTGAGAATGAATCGGCTGTCAAAGCGTATGAAAAAGCCGGATTTGAACCTCATCTTCTTACGATGAGATTGAAGCCGTAAAAGGTTGGAAGCAGGAAGAACGAAAATGGAAGTAATTTAAGTACCTTAAATGATCAGTTAGTCTTTAGCTAACTTTTAATAAAATGGATCATCCAGTTCTATATCGTCATCATTAACTTCCCTCTCCCAGCTTCACACTTTCCTTCTTGAAAATAATTTACCATAAATACAGGAATCCATATCTTTGTGATATGGATTTCTCTTTGCCACTTCGTAAAATTATTCATGTAGATATGGATGCATTCTATGCTTCTGTAGAGCAGCATGATAATCCTAGCCTCAAAGGGAAACCAATTGCTGTAGGTGGCCAGCATCGCGGAGTGGTTGCTGCGGCGAGTTATGAAGCAAGAAAATATGGTGTACGCTCAGCGATGCCCAGTAAAACGGCAAAAGAACGATGTCCTCATCTTATATTTGTACCTCCCCGTTTTGCCAGATATAAAGAGATTTCAAAAAAAATCAGAGAAATTTTCTATGAATATACTGACCTTGTGGAACCTTTATCCCTTGATGAAGCTTATCTGGATGTAACCGAGAATAAAAAGGGGATGGAATCTGCCAATACAATAGCAAAGGAAATCCGCCAAAAGATTTTTGAAGAAACCGGGCTCACTGCTTCTGCAGGAATCTCCGTGAATAAATTCCTGGCTAAAGTTGCTTCTGACATTAATAAACCCAATGGTCAGAAAACCATTCATCCTGATAAAGTAGAGGCCTTCCTTGAAGAACTACCTGTCGAAAAATTTTATGGTGTAGGGAAGGTTACAGCTAACAAAATGTTTAGTCTAGGAATTTACAAAGGAAAAGATTTAAAGAAGAAATCTCTGGAAGATCTGGTACGCCTGTTTGGAAAATCCGGAGCCCATTATTACAATGTGGTACGGGGTATTCATACATCTGAAGTAAAACCTCACCGAATACAAAAAAGTGTTGCCGTTGAGCGAACTTTTTTTGAAGACCTCTTTGATGAGCAGCAAGTCAATGAAAAATTAGAAAGCTTAGGAAATGAACTTCATCAGAGATTGCAAAAAAATAATATTCTGGGAAGAACTTTAACCTTAAAAATCAAATACAAAGATTTCTCTCTCTTTACCAGAAGTATTACAAGAGAAGAGTTTTTCACTTCTCCTGAACACTATTTAAATACCGGAAAAAAACTCTGGGAGCTTCGCCCTTACGACAAAGCTGTTCGTCTTCTCGGGCTGTCTCTCTCTCATCTCAATACGGAAGAAAAAAAGCTGGTCTCCGTTCAACTAAAAATCCCGTTTGAAGAATTCGAAAATCAATAGGTAATATTTTTTCACTACCTTGTACTAACCAAATCTTCAATTCTATGAACCCGACAATGATTCAGTTTTTTCACTGGTACTCAGAAGGAAATGGAAAACTATGGAAAGAAGCCGAAAAGCAGGCCAGATATTTGGCAAAGCTGGGAATTACTTCGGTATGGTTTCCTCCTGCCTACAAAGGAACCAGTGGCGGTTATTCTATAGGATACGATTCTTATGATCTCTATGATCTGGGAGAGTTTGATCAAAAAGGAACTATCCCTACAAAATATGGAACGAAAGGTGAATATATAAAAGCCATCAAAGCATTAAAAAAACAAAACATTGATGTGATTGTTGATATTGTTTTGGGCCATAAAGGCGGTGGTGATGAGCTTGAAAAATTCAATGTAGTAAAAGTAGATGAAGAAAACAGGGAAAAAGTAATTTCTGATGTTATAGAAATAGAATCCTACACTAAATTTACTTTTCCCGGAAGAGGAAAAAAATATTCCGATTTTGAATGGAACTTCACCTGCTTTAGCGGAGTAGATTATGCTGAGGGAATGGATTCTCATATTTACAAAATCCAATCTGAATATGGAGATGACTGGGAAGAGATGATCCATGATGAGAAAGGAAATTATGATTATCTGATGTATAATGACATTGAACACAGAAATCCTTTTGTGCGGGAAGAACTCAACAACTGGGCAAAGTGGTATTTTGATCAAATCGATTTCGACGGGGTAAGGCTTGATGCATTGAAACATATTTCTTTTGATTTTTATAAAGAATGGCTTACACTCCTTCGCGCCAATTCCGGGAAAAATATATTTGCTGTAGGTGAATATTGGGCTCCCGGATATCTTCATCTTCTACAAAAATATATAGAAGTAACTGAAGGAGCTATGAGTCTTTTTGACAGCTCTCTACAGAACAATTTTCATAATGCCTCCAAAGAAGGAAGCAGCTATGATCTTCGACGAATTTTTGACGAAACACTCACTCAGGCTGATCCTATGCATTCTGTAAGCCTTGTAGCGAATCACGATACACAACCTCTGCAGGATTTGGAAGCCCCGGTGGAACCATGGTTTAAACCTCTGGCTTATGCTTTAATTTTATTAAGACAAAATGGCTATCCTTGTGTTTTTTATCCTGATTTGTATGGTGCTCATTATGTGGATAAAGACCGGGAAGGCAATGATCAGGAAATCTTTATGCCCAAGGTAGATGGTATTGAAGAGCTTATTAAAGCCCGGAAAGACCATGCCTATGGAGAACAACGGGATTACTTCGAAGATGCCAATTGTTTGGGATGGATCCGGGAAGGAGATGATCACCATACAGGATGTGCTGTGGTTCTAAGCAATAAAGATGCTTACAACAAACCTATGGAAATAGGGAAACGATATGCCGGAAAAAAATGTAAAGATCTTCTCAAAAGATCTAAAGATAAAGTAGTAGTTGACGAAAACGGCTGGGGAGATTTTCCTGTTCCCGCCGGCAATGTCAGCGTCTGGATTCCTGAATAGAATAGACTGAGATTAAAATAAAAAAGCGTACATGATTGATTATGTACGCTTTTTTTCTTAAGATGCGGTTTATTAACATTTAATACCGCGGCAGTTCCATGGGTCGGATGCCCACTCACAACAGAAATTGTTTTCATCAGAAAAACAACATATTCTGTCTCTTATTATAATTCCTCCTGTTACGTGTTTAAGTTCCTGTCGGTCGATTTTTCTCCCTTTTTGAATATTTTTCATTTTCATAGTTATTATATTTTGGATTTAAATACAAATAAATATACAAAAAATATCATTTACTATTAAACAATAATCAACAAAAAACATCATTCACATCTTACTTAACATCTGATAAAGTTATCTCTTCAACAGCAGGCAGTATTAGCAGTAGATATATCGACAATTAAAAATATCTTTAGCCCATTCACAGCAATACCCGTCTTCTGTTGAGGTACAACATATTTTACCGATATTGATATCTCCTCCTTTTAGGTTTTTAAGATCATTTCGACCTAGTTTTCTCTTGTTTGTAATACTTTTTTTCATAGTGATCTGTTTTTAAAATATTGGTCTGTCAAAGGTAACCACAAGGTACATGAGTAGCAAATAAGAGCCACCAACAACAGTATTTCGTCTACTTCAAGGTCAAAGTTAAAGTTTTTGGAGCCGGAGAATCTCTGGTCTTTCGGACTCGTCAGCAATATTCCCGGTCTGAGCAAATTCTGCCCAAAGCGCCCTTAATTTCTGCCCATTCTCATGAATATTTTTCCAGGGGATATCTTTTAATAACGCTGACCTTTTCCATGCTTCTTCGTTTCCAAAAATCAAGGGAAGATCAATACAATGAGGTGCTCCGATCTGGTTTTCTTTTAATTGGGAATGAATTCTGAAGAGATAGACATTACCACCGGAATCAGCAAGATTTTGTGCAAATTGTTTTGCCGGGTTTCCATAAATAAATTCGGTTGTGGTTTCCACTGTTTTGTCCATAATTTTCAACCCCCATCCTTTGCCAAAATACTTATTTAAAGCCTCGGAAGTTTTGAGATAAAACGCCGTCTCATTATTATTGAGACCAATCAGAACATCATATTTTTTAGCATTCTCTTTCCATCTCTCTATAGCTTCTTCTTCGTTGCACAGTGGAGGAAATCCATATTGTGTACCAAAGGGCATAGCCGCCTTCAAACCATATTTCATAACAGATGGCACATATTTTTTATAATTATCCATCATTTTAAAAATATCAGCTTCATCTTTTAATGTTTCCGTTTTCTTTAAAAATTCAGCAGACATATTCTGCCTTTTATGACGTAATCCCAGGGGGGCACTTTGGATAATAACGCGCTGGAACAACCCGTCCACATCCTCTGAAATCATTAAATGGGCTATAGCATCTCCACCGGAAGATTGTCCGAAAAGGGTAATATTCTCTGTATCTCCGCCAAAATCAGCAATGTAATTATTTATCCACCTCAACGCTTCAATGATATCAAAAAGTCCCAGATTCGGAGGTCTTCTCTCATTTCCTCCTAAAAAGCCGAAGAGCCCCAGTCGATAGGAAACTGTGACCACTATAATTTCCTGTTCTCTCACCCATTCAGTAGGATCAGCGGTAGGAAGGTCTCCACACCCTATTTCATGAGATCCTCCGTGGATCCAGACAACAACAGGAAGTTTTTTATTTTCAATAGTATTTTCAGAGCGGTATATTGAAAGGTATTGAGTAGATTCATCCGGTTCAAAATTATCAACCGGAGTGGGTGCAATCATCTTTTCTACAAGAGGGCTCAATTTTTGCGGGCAAACAGGAACTTTATCAGGAAAAGCAAATTCTGAAAAAGAATCTACGGGAACCGGTTTTTGAAATCTTTCAGAAAGGGCATAACGGATACTTCTGGCTTTAATTATCCCATTTTCCTTCAAGGCAGTAATTCTTCCGAACCGGGTATCAAAAAAATGGGTTCCTTTGTGATTTGATGTCATTTTTACAATTATAAAAATTCTTACCTTTAAAATTAACCTTGTTTTTTGACAACGGAAAATAATTTAACCGGAAATATCACAAATAAAAACACAAATATTCACTTATCAGAATTCGCTTAAAACACTTAGTTTAGAATTTTGTATTCACTTGGAGAAATACCCACTTTCGTTTTGAAGAGTCTTGTAAAATGCTGCGGATATTTAAAGCCCAGATCATAGGAGATCTCACTGATTGTTTTTGCCTGATCCATGATCTGTTCTTTGGCAATATCAATAAGTTTGTTGTGGATAAATTCCTGTGCGGAAATTCCCAATTCTTTTTTTATCAGATCTCCAAAATAATTGGCAGACAGATTTAATTTTTCAGCGAAATAATTAACCATAGGAAAACCAATATTTTTTGGGTTTTCGGATTTTAAATAATCGTCCACAAGATTTTCAAATTTTCCGATAACCCCCTGGTTGATATGATCTCTGGTAATAAACTGACGGTCGTAGAAACGCATACAATAATTCAAAAACAGTTCAATATTATTGACGATTAATGATTTACTATGTTTATCAATAGACTGTTCCAGTTCATGTTTTATATTTTTAAAGCATTCCAGAATAATTTCCCTTTCTTTTTCTGAAAGGTGCAAGGCCTCATGAACATCATAAGAAAAGAAATTGTACTCTTTTATATTTTTCCCAAGATTGGTTCCTTTCAATAAATCAGGATGAAAAATCAAAGCAAACCCTGCAGGCTGCACATGTTTATCTTTATTATAAATTCCGTAGGTCTGCCCCGGAGCAATGAAAACCAATGTCCCTTCCTGATAATCGTAGCTATGTTTCCCATACAACATATCTCCACACATCACATCTTTCAGGAAGACCGTATAAAAACCGAATTTTCTTTTATACTGGCAAATAGGATCTGATTTGGAAAAATCAATGACACTCACCAAGGGATGAAGCGTTTCATGATTAGCCATTTTATTATATTCTGAGACCGTGTTATAGATTTCAACCTCCTGATTTTCCATGAAGTATATTTTTTTATCATTCAAAATTACCAATTTCCTGATGAACTGATATACTGTCTGTAAAATTGGTAAGTAATTCGGTAATCTGTATAAGCAAGGTTTCTCTGAAAGTTTCGAATTTTGTATCGTTATGGAAACTTTTAATACCAACATTTTTCCAAAAGGAGAAAAAGCACCTTCTGAATATTTTTCAGGTGGAACAGCCTGGGTTCATGTCCTTAAGCCCAATGAAGACAATCTGAACTGCCAGATCGGAAATGTCATCTTTGAAGCAGGATGCAGAAACAACTGGCATTCCCATAAAGGGGGACAGATTTTAATCGTAACTTCAGGAAAAGGATTCTATCAGGAAAAAGGAAAACCGGCACAGGTTTTAAACCCCGGAGATGTTGTCAATATTCTTCCTGACGTCATCCATTGGCATGGAGCTACTTCGGACAGCGAGTTTACTCATATCGCTATTAATCCCAATACCCAACATGGAATTGTAGAATGGCTGGAGCCTGTAACGGATGAAGAATATAACAATTTATAAACCTTAAATAAACTAAATATAAAAATGAGCACAATCACTGTAAAAGCTTATGGTGCTGAATCCACCACAGCAGATCTGAAAGAAATGAATATTGAAAGAAGAGAGGTAACCTCAAAAGATGTAGAAATTGAAATTCTATATTGCGGAGTATGTCACTCTGATCTTCATACGGCAAGAAACGACTGGGGCGGATCTTTGTATCCCGCAGTTCCGGGACATGAAATTGTGGGAAGAATCACCAAGGTAGGAAACGAAGTTTCCAAATTTAAAGTAGGTGATCTTGCCGGTGTGGGATGTATTGTAGATTCCTGTGGACATTGCGACAGCTGTAAGCATGACCTGGAGCAATATTGTCTGAATGGGTTCACAGGAACATATAATGGTAAGGATAAACATTTGGGAGGCCATACTTTTGGAGGATATTCTCAAAAAGTAGTGGTAGATTCTCATCATGTATTAAAAGTACCAGAAAATCTCGACCTTGCTGCTGTAGCACCTCTTCTTTGTGCAGGTATTACAACCTGGTCACCTTTAAAACACTGGAATGTAGGTCCCGGATCTAAAGTAGCTGTTGTAGGACTAGGTGGTTTAGGTCATATGGCTATTAAGCTGGCAAAAGGATTAGGAGCTGAAGTTACTTTGTTCTCAAGAACTCCGGGAAAAACTGATGATGCTAAACAATTGGGTGCTGATCATGTTATTATTTCTACAGATGAAGCGCAAATGGATTCTGTAAAAGGGAAATTTGATGTGATTATTGACACCGTTCCTTATGTACATGATGTTAATCCCTATATAACTACTTTAAATATCAACGGGACTCATGTTCTTGTAGGATATTTGGGAGGGCTTGAGCCTATCCTCAATACAGTGCCTATGATTATGGGAAGAAAATCAGTAGCAGGTTCTGTTATCGGTGGTATTGCAGAAACTCAGGAATTATTGGATTTCTGCGGAGAGCACAATATTGTTTCAGAAATTGAAATGATCAAAATGCAGGACATCAATGAAGCGTATGAAAGAATGCTGAAAAGTGATGTAAGATATCGTTTCGTGATTGATATGAAATCGTTATAATTCTTCAGTAAAATAGTAAACAAAACAGGTGCTCAGGATTGAAGCACCTGTTTTTATTTTTTAAGGTTTTGGCTGAAAGTATTCTGGTCCTGATTGACCATATATCTGTTTCCTTCAGCACATTTATTATCATTTCTTTCCATGTCCTGGAAAGCCCATGCTGCCATAGCATCAATAACGGGAGCCAATTCATTACCGGCTTCACTCAGTTTATAGGTCACATAAGGTGGTACTATAGGTTTTGCTGTTCTGATAATTAAACCATCTGCTTCCAATTGTTTTAAATGCTGGATGAGCATTTTTTCTGTTACAGCAGGAATTGCTTTTTTCAATTCGCTGTATCTTTTTTCTCCTGTGGAAAGATTAAACAGGATAATCGGTTTCCAAAACCCACCAATTCTTTCCATGACATACATTACGGGACAGTCCTGTACTGTTTTCTTATTTTCCTGAATGGTCGAACTTTCTTTGATTGCTGTCATAATTCTACATACTTTAGGGTAAGTACTTGTATAAAAGTAAGTACAAATATAACTTTGTTCTCAGAAATAAAAAAATAATTATTACGAAATCGCATTCATTTGATCAATTCAATATCAGGCGATTATATACAACCATTAAACAACAATAAAAAATTTACATATGAAAATTGTAATCACAGGATCTCTAGGAAATGTCGCTAAACCTCTAGCACAACAATTAATTGCCACAGGACATACTATTACCGTAGTAAGCAGCAGTGATGCAAGAAAACATGAAATTGAATCTCTGGGAGCGACTCCTGCTATAGGTTCTATTACTGACGTCAATTTTTTAACTCAAACATTTGAAGGTGCAGATGCTGTTTTTGTGATGACGCCTCCGGCGATCAGCCCGGATAAGATTGTAGAAAACACAACTAATGCCGGAAAAAATTATGCTGAAGCTTTAAAAAATACCAACGTAAAAAGAGCTGTAATGCTAAGCAGCGTGGGAGCAGAATCCCCGGTAGAAAATGGTCCGATAGCAGGTCTTCACCATATTGAAAAATTATACAATGAAGTAGAAAATACCTCTTTTACCTTTTTAAGGGCCGGGTATTTTTATAATAATTTTTTCAATGATATTCCTCTCATTCAAAATGCCGGAATCATCGGAGCAAATTATCCTGAAGATATTGAAGTACCCGTTGTACATCCCAATGATATTGCGAAAGCAGCAGCTGAAGAACTGGTAAAAGATGGAAATACCAATAATATCCGATATATTGTGAGTGACATCCGAAAAGCTTCTGATTTTGCTAAAGTTTTAGGAATATCTGTTAATAAACCGGAACTTCCATGGGTAGAATTTTCTGATGAGGAATCCTTACATGGAATGCTGCAAGCAGGACTCCCTGAAGATATGGCTAAACTATATGTTGAAATGGGACGAGGAATAAGAACGGGAGTTGTACAGAAGGATTTTATTGATCACGGTTCACCTGTAACAGGAGATGTTAAGTTGGAAGATTTTGCAAAAGAATTTTCTTCAAAATTCTAATTTCTCTAGCTCCGACACAAAAGTTTAAGATTAGAATCAAAATGCATAATCAATTCAAAAAAACAAGATTCGGCGCACCAAAGGTGCGCCGAATCTTATTTTTTGAAATATTAATCTAGGCCTTAGATTCCATTGTATATTATTTTTCTTTAAGCGTTTTTTTTAAAACTTTTAATTTTCCGTCAATAGGCTCATTAATTTTTAATCCTAAAATTTCAGCAACCAAAGGATATACATTGACATTGGAAAATTCATCAATAACCATATTATTTGTAAATTCGGGTCCCCATGCATAGAACGTAGCTTTCATTTCAGGAACAACTCTCGGATTATAGCCATGTTTTCCTACAGAAGATTTTTTCCCTTTTTCCAAAAATATTTTCGGTGCTTTTGGAATCAGAAGAATTTGTCCGATTCTGTTGTATTTGTCATCTCTTGTAGCAAAATGAAAATATTTAGGAAGTTTTTTATCCAAATACACTTCATAGTCATCTTTCGTATGCCTTTTTAATTCTTTGTATACAGACTTTACCTCATCCGGGTTTTTAACATAGACTCTCAATAAAGTCTGAGAGTTATAAAAATCGAATCTTTTTTTATCCAAAAGAAGGGCCGGAATTTCTAAAGGTGCACCACCGTCTACCTTTATCATCCCATGATCGGAAACAAAAATAAAATTAACATTTTTCAAACCCAGGGCATTGACTTTCTGAACTAAATCTCCAATGGCATGATCAATCAAATGAACTGCCGTTTCAGTTTCTTTGGTATCCGGACCAAAATGGTGGCCACTTCCATCTACTTCCGGAAAATACAATGAAATAAAATGGGGTCTTTTATCTTCAGGAAGTTTCAACCAATTCACAACTTTTTCTATTTTTTCCGACGGAGTGAATTTTTCATGATACGGATAATAATATGAAGGTCTTATTCCTCCGGCATCACTGGCAGAACCTACCCACATTAAAGAAGCTGATACCATCCCCTGTTTTTCAGCTAATCCCCATAGTGGAATTCCCCCATACCAGCTTCCATCCTCTGCATTTTTTTTATTGCTCATGGCATAAACCTCCTTCCTCTTATAGTCGTAGAAGAAATTATCAATCAAACCATGGTGAGAAGGATAAAGCCCGGTAATCAGGCTCCAGTGGTTAGGGAAAGTAATACTTGGGTAACTGGGAATCATTGCTTTTGCCTGCACTCCATTACCGGAAAGTCTCAAAAGATTTTCAGCATTGTACTTTTTAGCATAGTCATAACGGAAACCATCAGTGGAAATCATAATCACATAAGGTTTCGATTGTGCTTCCACAGTGTTTTGTCTTCCAGGAATAATTACCTGAGCAGTATCAAGTATAGGTTGCTGGGCAAAAACTGTAAAGGAAATAAGTAACAGTAAAAAATGGATTCCTCGCTTCATTGTTTTAAAAATTTTAGCAAAGTTACATTCTCTACTGCTCCCTAAAAAGTTTATAAGATTAAAAGTATATTAAAACCTGTTATTTTTGATTGAAAATTTTCTATCTATTAAATAATCCGTTTCATTTCAAACTGTGATAACCAGTTTTGAAGGCCTATTTTTTTTTCAAGAAATCTATCTGTTTCTTTGGATGTATCATCTACATTATTGACGGCAATTGGCTGTCCATCAGCAATAGCTGTAAAAAGGCCGGAACCTATCCCCTGTTTTCTATAGTTTTTATGCACAGCAATCTGAAGCACTCTTCTTGCAACAGGATTGTAAACGATGTATCCAACCAGATTCTCACCTGAATAGGCTCCCAAGGCTTTATATTTATCCTGCATTGGACTCAATACATAAACAGATCCCTGCCATGAAGGTTCGATATCCCAAAAGGAGCGCAGATTCTCCCACTGAAAGTTATTTATATCTTTTATTGTTATCATTGAGTTTTCCATCCCAGGATTGATATTTCCTTTGAAACAAAGCAATTTTCTAACCACCGTAAAACCTAAATTTTCATACGCCCTGATAGCTCCAGCATTTCCTTCGATTACTTCCAGCAGTAATACGTTAGCCTTTCTTTCTTTTAAAGCAGGAATGATAAAATCATACATTTTTCTTACCAGTCCTTTTCCTCTGCTGTCAGGTATAACTCCTGTCCCGCCATTATAAATAATTTTCTGCCCATTTTCCAATTTTTCAGACTGAAGAATAAAGCTTACTAATTTTCCATCTTCAAAGGCACCTACTGAAATACTCAAATCTAACTTTTCAGCAGTTATTTTAGAGGTAAGCATTTCCTTTGTAAGATGAAAAGGAATAATATAGTCTGAAAAAGAAAGATTGAATACTGCTAAAAGCTCTTCTATATCTATATTGTTTAAGGTTTTAAACTCCATGAATCTTTATTTTTAAAAATTATTTATTTTACAATTACCATTCTCTGTCCAGATCTTCTTTCCAGTCATAAGGCATCAGTTCTTTCAAAGTAACAAATATCCCGTTTTTCACCTCTATTAATGCATCAAGATTAGTCTTTGCCAACTGGCTCATCAGTTCTCTGCAACGTCCACAGGGAGGTACCGCATTTCCATCATTTCCTACCGCGACTGCTGCCTTTATGTATCTTTCACCATTCTTCAACATCTCTGCAACAGCACTATGTTCTGCACAAAACCCCATAGAGCAGGCAGTATCAATACTGATTCCTGTATACACATTCCCATCCACCGTTTCAATGGCAGCCGCTACGCCTCCATATTCTATAAAATCATTCAATGTTTTAGATTGGGCAAATTGTCCTGCAATCTCTTTTAAATCTTTTCTCATAGATCTATTTTTTTTGATGTTCTAAATACCATTGAACTGCTTTTTTCTCTTCTCTTTTGATAAAAGGATCTTTCCCTTCATTATAGTCATTTCCATCATGCCATTCTTTTTGGCTGAGAAGCTCTTTTAATCGCTGATATTCATCTTTTACCTCAGGATGAGTACGTAAATAATCCCGGAATGCCATGTGCCGAAGCCAATGTTCTGATGAAACAGGAATTACATGAATATGGGCTATGCGTAGCTTGTGATCGTGAATACCCTCAGGAATCTTATCATTTAGACGGATTATCTCTGGAAAACCCAGGTTATGAGGTCTGTCGATAAGTTTAATAAAGAAGCGACGATACGGCATATCTTCATTATACTTTTCATAGTACACAAAATCTTGTCCTTGTAATAAAGGAGGAATTTTATCCAGTTCATCATCATCATTTACTCCGATCATAATATCGATGACGGGTTTGGCAGATAGCCCTTCCACTGATGTACTTCCGATATGTTCGATTCCCGGATGTAAAAAACCGATACTTTTTTCCAATTCCTTTTTTATAGAGTTAAATTGCTCTTTCCATAAAGGATTATATTTTTCAAAAGTCACTTTCATAGGTATCAGGATTAAACACAAATATATTAAAATTGGTTCAAACCCTTTTTAATTAAGCGATTTTAGATTTTTCAATAATAGATAAAATAATAATACCTCTGAAAAATCAAAGGTATTATTATGAATATTTAATGCCGACTATTGATTACTGTAATAGCCTCAGGTTTATTTCTGCTATTTAATCCTGCCAGTTACTGAAGAGCTCATCCAGATAAATTTTGGTAGGATTGGAATAACTGCTCTTTATTTTATCTCTCCACTGGTACCAGTTTCGTGATCCTTTAAGCGCCTGTTCCAGCTGTGGAGCTGTATATCCGGAAACCCTGTCTACAGGATATCCTGCCCCATAGATACCATTCTGGTTCTGAAGATCTATCATATCATAGCCACCTGAAGTATAATGATTTTCAGCACTGATCGTCCGGTTCTGGAAGTTATTGGATAATGTGGATCTATAGACCGAATACCCTCTTATTCTTTTGTATCTTTCTAATGTCATCAGGGTTTCAACAGTTGTCGGCCAGCTTTCAAGCAACCTGCGGTTTCTGTTTTTGACAGCAGAATTAAAAGACAGGAAAGAATCCTGACAGATGTCATTATAGGCGGATCTGTCTATCACTGAATGCAGTGCATGGCTCAATTCATGAATAGTGGTTCCATATACCATATCAGACAATCTTCCATATGCTTTGATATGGATCTGGGCTGATAAGCCAAATGTCAGCTCACTTCTAACATGAGAATAAGAAGATGGAACTCCCCATGGAGCTGTTTTACGGGCTGCAATTTTTATCTGGCTTTGTCTTCCGAAATTATAAATATGATTATTCTTTGGGGGAGAAGTCAATCCGAATCTGTATCCATAGTAGAAATCATGTGCTGCCTGATGTATCAGAGCATGATACTCATCTTCCCCTCCGTCAATAACAGGATACCAGGCTTGTTGCTTCACATTGGGCCCTTTCATTTCTGCCTGGAAGATAGATCCGTTTCTTACACTGTAATTGTATCTCTCCCATTGGATAACGTATTTTGCCTTTCCGCGCACGGAAGAAGTAGAGAAATTACCGTTCCCGTCTGTAATTCCTTGCGCAACGGTAAACCATTGTCTCATCAATACCTGTGCACCGGTTACCGGCACAACATCTAAGATATCGTCTTTCACCTGAATTCTTCCGCTCGGGTACCATTTTTTTCCAAAAATCCATTTAGCCTGTGGAGTAGAATCATCTGTAAGTAAATCTTTTTCATTCCCTGTAAGCTCATATGCTGTGTATAAAAGATTATGAAACAGATCTGTTCTGTTTCCTACTTTTCCGTTAACTTCATAACGTTCTATATCTTCAATATCAGCAAAATAAGGATCCTGCTCCGGAATATAGAGTTCGCTTAAAACTTCATGACGAACTGCAGGAAGTGCTTTTCCTATTGGAACAGCCGTATAATATACCGGAATAGAATCAGCATCAGGAGCTCTGTTTTCAAGAAAACCATCCTGATATTCAGCATCTAACCTGTAATCAAAATAATGGGTCGTTGAATCCTGTTTCAATAACCCTACTTCGTCCTCATTCTGAGGGGTAAATTTAAGATAAACGTGGGAAGGACGTATTTCAAATCCTCCTATTTCTTTTGGATTCTGGTCTCTTACTTTTTCCAGAGCAATTTTCATTGATTCCACAGAATAAGGATTTTTCAAAAGGATGGAGTCTCCCGTAAATGAGCGTGCATAAGAATTACTCATGTTTTTCTCTAGTGTCTTTTCATCCTGACTTTCAATGAGGTCATCTTTGCAGGAATATTGGAAAGAAAGGAGAATAACTCCGAAAGCAAATAAGAATATCTGCCCAAGTTTAAACGTGGTGCGTGTTTTCATCGTTGATTATTAGTTTTGTTTGTTTTTTGATGTCGTAAATATAAAATAAAAAAGAAGAGAAAAAATATATTTTTCAATAAATAATTATTAATTTCATAAAATATTCATCAATACTATAACAATTCACTTAATGTATAAAATAATACCCCTGAGAAATCAGAGGTATTGCTGGTATATTTAAATGTGTTTTTTTGACTATTCCTTAATCAGTTTTTCATAAGACGTACTTCCATCTTTCAATCTGATTTCAAAATAATAATTTCCGGACTTCAGATCTTCAACACTTGCACTTTCCTTATCCGGCTGTACTGATTTTACTTTTCTGCCTGTTGCTTCATAAATATCAACAGATCTTATTTTATCAAAATTTTTGAAGCTTACTGTTGATTTTGCAGGATTTGGGTAAAGAATCAGTTTTTTGCTTTCCGCAACAGCTTCAGTGGTGCCCAGTACTGCCCTGCTTAAAATTGCGTAGCCTCTGTTAGCCGTCCCGAATCCATGGTTAGCAATTGTAGTGGTAGATCCTTTGGCATAGAAAATATTGATTGAGCTTGTATCATTGGAAAATACTGTATCTCCGGCCCCTCCTGCAAGAGATCTGGTAGCCACAATCGTTCTGGTTCCTCCCGAGGTAGTATTTGAAGTAATCGTCCAGTCTTGTACAGCATCCGGGCTAGGAGGTATTCCCACACCACCAAAAGTGTAATCAATATTCGTGTTTGATGTAGAATTGACATTATAAATAAATCCGTCCACTCCACTTCCCATTCCTCCGGTGATTCCGGTTCCTCCGAATCCTACCCCCAAATATGATGTATCCGGTCCTGTAAGGGTCATCGTAACAGTAGTAGCATTAGTGTCAAGCTTAACGGTCATACCGGTCGACAAACTTACTGTTCCGGTTGTAAACTGTGCCCATGCTAAATTGGCAAGAGCAAAAGTAATGGTTAGTAAAACTTTTTTCATATCAATTTTTTAAGAGATTAATGATTTCTTTGTTATTGGTTTGTAATGCATATTCAAAAGGAGTCATTCCCATTGAATCTTTTTTTGATTGATCTGCTTTGTACTTCAGCAGCAATTCTACGAGTTCTTTATTTCCAAATTTGACAGCCCAGAATAACGGGGTATATCCTGTAGCATCAGCGATATTGGGATCTGCATTTTTTTTCAATAAAGATTCTGCCAGTTCTTTGTTGTACTTTACGGCGAGTCCTGCTAATGCTGTACCTTCATTACTCCTGTAATTCACATCTTTCACATTCTCAATGAGGAATTTTGCGACTTCCGTATTTCCTCTGTAGCAAGCCAGGATAAGTGGTGAAAAGCCACTTTCGTTGGTTTGGTTGATGATGTCCGGATCCTGTTTCATCAGTTCTTTTACCTCAGTCACTGTTCCGCTTCTTGCAATATCAAAGATTGACTTTGTTTTTTCCTGAGCTATACACAATGAGCTCAGAAATAAGGTTAATAACAAGATTAAACTTCTCATTGCTTTATCATTACATAATTATATTCCACGTTTACATTCTCAGCAATTTTTTTAGTGACCACTTTTGGAATTGTCACTTTATAATCTGCCGGTCTTGCCATAAAGCCTCCCTGCATATAGATTTTATTGTCTTTTAAATATATTGTTGCAGAAGAAGTCACGGCCTTATCAACACCATGAAAATTCAGCGTTCCCTGAACAGTATATTTTTGCGGGGTTGCAGTGAGTTTTGTTTTGTCGAAATTTCCAATTTTTCCTTTAAAGGTTGTCTTCGGATATTTTGCTGTTTCTGCATAACTTTCATTGAAGTGCTCTTCCATCAATTTGGTTTTGAAATGGAAGTTTTTAACTACGGAAACAGATGCCATTTCTCCAGTATCAGCATTAAACACAACAAGGTTATTATCATCCTGTGCATAGATGTCATCAAATAATGGTACAGATGCCTCAAATGTAACCTTACCTGTTTTTGAACTATATTTTTGCGCAGAAGCATAACCGGCAAAAAGCAATGAAGCGCCAAGTAATATTAATTTTCTCATATCAAATATTTTAATTTTCAGTTAATCCGTCTGCTTTCCATTTGATGAAAATATTGATCTGTGTTGCAGATAATGAGCCTCCTTTAGGCATTTTTTCCTGATCGCCGTTTGGTCTTTGGATACGATCAAGAATACCGTCTATATTATTTTTCACCTGATTATAGGTCGCAAAAGGTTTAAAACTTCCTGCAGAATGACATCCCATACAGTTGTTATCCATAATCGGCTTTACATCGGTGATATAATTTACAGGAGCTGTTATAGGAGTATTATCAGAAATCTCCTCATAGGTTCTGCTTTCACAGGCAATTACTACCGCTGCTAACGATATAATCAATAAGTATATTAACTTTTTCATATCAAAAAACTCTGTAAAGATTAAACCCAAAGAAAATATGCCCTTTTCCCCAGTTTCCTGATGCATTGGTAAGATATCCAATATCTGAATTGATCTGAGAATTGGTAAATAAAAGCTGGAAAACATGTCCCCCGGTTTCTATATCTACACCCAATGATAATGGATTTTTATAGAAACTGTGATTGTCAAAATTCACAGAATACTCTGCATTTAAAGAAACTCTCTTTGAAATTTTATAACGTCCACCCAATCCTGCAAGGAATTGGTTTTTATCTTCAATATTAGGATCGTAAAGGTTTTTGTGAACAAATGAAGGCGTAAGTTGCAATGAAAATTTATCACTAAACCTTCTGGATATCAGAGCCTGTGTAAGATAAGAAAGCCTGTCACTGAATTTAAGATGTGGATAAGCATCTTTGTCAAGATCTGTATTGGCACCCATTACATTGTACCCTACAATGTCTACAGGAAAATTATCATTCTGCTTCACCAGTCTGTACTTTACCGCACCTTCAAAAGTTTTCAGGTTGGTTTCCCGGGACAGACTTACGGATACTGCATCACTAATCCCGTAGATCACACCCAATTTAGTAGAAGCATTATCCAGCCCGAAAAAATTTTTAAACCCGGTGCTCACATCGCCAAATCTGTGAGCGATCACAACATACCATTCTTTTTTTGCAGCAAGTTTCGTAGATTGTCCGGTAACGATTTGCAAAGCCTTGAAAGCAGGTTGTGATGTATCGGGGTTGGTTGTAATGGTATCAATATCTTTCAGCAGATCCTCCTGTGCAAAGGTAAAACCTGATAAAAATACTGACAAAAATAAGAAAGCTTTTGTCATATACAATTTGAATTAAATTATGATATAACAAACTTATCAAGTTATCAATTCAAAAATGTGTGATAAAAGTCACCAACGGAATCGTTTTTATCAATCGCAAGAAGAAAACTATTAAAACAATTATGCTTAGATCAATCTAACATTTTCATTTACAGGGACTTTTATTCCTTCTTTGGTTTGAAAAATTTCTCCGTCACTTTCTATTTTTTTTAGGACCCTGCTCACTACTTCTCTGGAAGTCCCCAGACTATTGGCAATTTCCCGATGAGTTATCTTGATAGGATTGCTTCCTGTAGTGGAAATTTGTTGTTTAATATAATTCAGGACCCGTTTATCCAATCTATGGAAAACGGCGTCATTTACCATATTCATGACTTCTGAAAAACGACGGTCATATTCCCGGTAAAAAAGTTTATTGATTTCAGGAAACCTGATCAACCATTCGTGCATTACAGAAACAGGAACCAATAATGCTTCGGAATCTTCTTCTGCAATAGCATATACTCTGCTTATATAGTCTGTAAAGATGGAAGAAAAGGTCATGAGGCAGCTGTCATTGGGTTTGATGAAATAATAAACAAGCTCTCTTCCGTCGTTCAATGTAAACACTTTAATGGAACCTTTGGTAAGAAAAGGCACATATTTATTTTTCTGTCCTTCTCTTATAATTTCAGTTTTTGCTTTTATATCCATGATAACAGCATGTTTTTCAAGCTCAGGTAAAAAGTCTTCACCTAAAAAACCAAATTTGTTTATAGCAAATAAATTATCAATCATATCTTCTACTTTTTCTAAAACAAAGATATAAAATTGCTATATCGATATGATATTTTTTATTTAATTAAAAATATGTTTATAAAACACCGATCAACACAAACAAAACCAACAGATAATTATAAAAAATTAAAAGCATCTCATCTGGAGAAATACTATAACAGAATTGATCTCTATTAAAAAAAATGCCCCGGTCAAAACCGGGGCATTCTATTGTATTGTAAAAGAAATCTTACGCTTGTACGTTGTTTCCACCTAATACGAAAGGCTCAACTTCTTTAATTTCTCCGAACTGCTGCTCGTAATTAGCGATGTTCTGCTGAAGAGCACTTAATACTCTTTTAGCGTGAAGTGGAGCAAGAATAACTCTTGATCTTACTTTAGCCTGCTGAACACCTGGCATCAACTGAATAAAGTCTACTACAAACTCAGATGGAGAGTGGTTTACTAAAGCTAAATTAGCATAGATACCAGCAGCTACCATTTCGTTTAACTCAATGTTGATGTTCCCGTCTTGTGGATTTTGATTGTTGTCCATTGTTATAAATTATGTTTTTAAAATTCGAAATTTGAGATTGTGAAAATATAAAAATAATTTCAAATCCCAAATTTCAAATCATTAATTTTAGTTAAGGTCTTCGAATTCTTTCTTAGAACCTACAATAACATTCTGATACTCTTTAAGACCTGTACCTGCAGGAATTCTGTGACCTACAATTACGTTTTCTTTAAGACCACCAAGAGCGTCAACTTTACCAGCTACTGCTGCCTCGTTAAGAACTTTAGTAGTTTCCTGGAACGATGCTGCAGACATGAATGATTTAGTCTGAAGAGCTGCTCTTGTAATACCTTGTAATACAGGAGTTGCTGTAGCAGGAAGAGCTTCTCTTACTTCTACCAAACTTTGATCTTCACGTCTCAACTTAGAGTTTTCATCTCTTAATTCTCTTGCAGTAATCATCTGACCTGGGCTGAATTCTTTAGAATCACCAGCATCTACTACTACTTTAAGACCAAATACTCTGTTGTTCTCTTCCAAGAAATCATACTTATGCTCAAGAGCTCCTTCAAGGAACTGAGTATCACCTCCATCTACGATAGATACTTTTGTCATCATCTGTCTTACGATGATTTCGAAGTGTTTGTCGTCAATTTTTACCCCCTGAAGACGGTAAACTTCCTGAATCTCGTTTACTAAGTATTCCTGAACCGCAGTTGGACCTTTAATTCTTAAGATATCATCTGGAGTAATTGAACCGTCAGAAAGTGGAGAACCTGCTCTTACGAAGTCATTCTCCTGAACCAGAATCTGGTTAGAAAGTTTCACTAAGTAAATCTTTCTTTCTCCGGTCTTAGCTTCTACGATCAATTCTCGGTTACCTCTCTTAATTTTTCCGTAAGAAACTACCCCGTCGATTTCAGTAACAACCGCTGGGTTTGAAGGGTTTCTTGCTTCGAATAGTTCGGTAACTCTCGGAAGACCTCCGGTGATATCCCCTGCTTTTGCAGATTTTCTTGGGATCTTGATTAGGACTTTACCAGCCTTAATTTTTTCACCATCGTTTACCATTAAGTGGGCTCCTACCGGTAAGTTGTAAGCTTTTTGCTCAACTCCTTTAGAGTCTACCACTTTCAAGGTAGGTACGGCTTTCTTATTTCTGGATTCAGAGATTACTTTCTCTTCAAATCCTGTTTGTTCGTCAATTTCAAGTTGGAATGAAATACCCTGGATAATATCTTCGTATTCTACCTTACCTGAAGTTTCAGCAATGATTACCGCGTTATACGGATCCCATCTACAGATTGTATCACCTTTCTTCACTTTATCACCTGGTTTTACAGATAATATAGATCCATAAGGTACGTTAGCGACCATTAACGGAGTTCTGGACTCGTTATCAGCAACTAATCTGAATTCTGTTGAACGGGAAACTACAACTTCAGCAGTATTACCGTTTTCATCTTCAGAAGTAATCGTTCTTACTTCATCCATTTCAACGATACCATCTCTTCTTGCAATAATAGATGGGTTTTCTGATACGTTTCCTGCAGTACCCCCCTGGTGGAAAGTTCTCAACGTAAGCTGAGTACCTGGTTCCCCAATGGATTGTGCTGCAATTACACCTACCGCTTCACCCATGTGAATTACTTTACCTGTTGCTAAGTTTCTACCATAACATTTCGCACAGATACCTTTCTTAGCTTCACAGGTTAATGGTGAACGAACCTCAACAGCTTCTAATCCTGCTTCTTCGATTTTCTTCGCCAATTCTTCAATGATCACCTGATCAGCCTCAGCAATTAATTCATCAGTTTCAGGATCGTAGATATTATGAAGAGATACTCTACCTAAGATTCTTTCAGAGATTCTTTCAACGATCTCATCATTTTTCTTCAGTGCAGTAACTTCTGTACCTCTAAGAGTTCCACAGTCATCTTCTGTAACGATAACATCCTGTGCAACGTCTACCAATCTTCTCGTTAAGTAACCAGCATCGGCTGTCTTAAGAGCGGTATCCGCAAGACCCTTACGAGCACCGTGGGTAGAGATAAAGTATTCTAGAATCGAAAGACCTTCCTTAAAGTTGGCAAGGATCGGGTTTTCGATGATCTCCGCTCCGGTAGAACCAGCTTTTTGCGGTTTTGCCATCAACCCTCTCATCCCAGACAACTGACGGATCTGTTCTTTAGAACCCCTCGCTCCAGAGTCAAGCATCATGTATACAGAATTGAATCCACCTTGGTCAACTTTCATTCTGCTCATGATCATTTCTGTTAATCCGGCGTTGGTGTTTGTCCAAACGTCGATTACCTGGTTATAACGTTCTGTATCGGTAATAAGACCCATGTTATAGTTGGCTCTAATTTCGTCTACTGTTTCAATTGATTGTGCAATCATCTGCTTTTTCTCCACAGGTACTACGATATCCCCAAGTGAGAACGAAAGACCTCCTTTGAATGCGTTTGAATACCCTAAATCTTTCATTGCATCCAGGAACTTCACAGTCGTAGGGAAATCCGTATCAGCAAGGATCTTACCAATAACGTTTCTCAATGATTTCTTAGTAAGAAGTTCATTGATATATCCTACCTGCTTAGGTACAATCTGGTTGAATAAAATTCTACCTACAGAAGTTTCGATCAATCTTGTAACGATTTCACCGTTTTCTTTAACTGGTAGTTTACATCTTACTTTAGCATTTAATGAAACTCTACCTTCTGCATAAGCAATTTCAGCTTCTTCAGGAGAATAGAATGCAAGACCTTCTCCTTTTACTTTCATATCTTCTGTAGAGCTCAATTCTTTGGTCATGAAATAAAGACCAAGAACCATGTCCTGAGATGGTACCGTAATTGGAGAACCGTTTGCAGGGTTCAAAATATTTTGAGAACCTAGCATCAATAACTGAGCTTCAAGGATCGCTTCTGGTCCTAGCGGCAAGTGTACTGCCATCTGGTCACCATCGAAATCGGCGTTGAATGCTGTTGTTACCAATGGGTGTAGCTGGATTGCCTTACCTTCGATCATCTTAGGTTGGAACGCCTGAATACCTAGTCTGTGAAGCGTAGGTGCTCTGTTCAGTAGAACAGGGTGACCTTTCATCACATTTTCAAGGATATCATAAACTACCGGTTCTTTTCTATCAATAATTCTCTTTGCAGATTTTACTGTTTTTACAATACCTCTTTCGATCAGTTTTCTAATGATGAATGGTTTGTACAATTCAGCTGCCATATCTTTAGGAATACCACATTCGTGAAGCTGTAAGTTTGGACCTACAACAATTACGGAACGCGCAGAGTAATCTACCCTTTTCCCTAGTAAGTTCTGACGGAAACGACCTTGTTTACCTTTCAATGAATCAGAAAGTGATTTCAATGGTCTGTTTGATTCAGATTTTACTGCAGAAGATTTTCTTGTGTTATCGAATAATGAATCTACTGATTCCTGAAGCATACGCTTCTCGTTTCTCAAGATTACTTCAGGAGCTTTGATCTCCAATAATCTCTTCAAACGGTTATTTCTGATGATAACTCTTCTATAAAGGTCATTTAAGTCAGAAGTTGCAAAACGTCCTCCATCCAATGGAACCAATGGTCTTAGTTCTGGTGGAATAACTGGAAGTACACGCATAATCATCCACTCCGGTCTGTTGATCATTCTTGTATTAGCACCTCTTAATGCTTCTACAACGTTCAATCTTTTCAGAGCCTCAGTTCTTCTTTGCTTGGAACCTTCATTGTGAGCTTTATGTCTCAAGTCGAAAGATAATGCATCAAGATCAATTCTTTTTAATAATTCTTCAACAGCTTCAGCACCCATTTTGGCGATGAATTTGTTTGGATCAGAATCATCAAGATATTGGTTTTCTACAGGAAGAGTTTCCATGATATCAAGGTACTCTTCTTCTGTTAAGAATTCCATATTTTCAAAATCAGAACCGTCTAATTTTTTAGCAATACCTTGCTGGATCACTACATATCTTTCATAGTAGATGATCATATCTAATTTCTTAGAAGGAATTCCTAAAAGGTATCCGATTTTGTTTGGTAATGAACGGAAGTACCAGATGTGAGCAATAGGAACAACCAAACCAATGTGTCCGATTCTTTCTCTTCTTACTTTTTTCTCAGTAACTTCTACACCACAACGGTCACAAACGATCCCTTTGTAACGAATTCTCTTATATTTACCACAAGCACATTCGTAATCCTTTACAGGACCAAAGATTTTCTCACAGAATAGCCCGTCTCTTTCAGGCTTGTGGGTTCTGTAGTTAATAGTTTCCGGCTTTAAAACCTCCCCTCTTGAGTCCTGTAAAATAGACTCTGGTGAAGCTAAACCGATGGTTATTTTATTAAATCTACTTGTCTTATTTTTATTTGACATAAAAAATGTTTTATTCTTTATTTCTAAATCTTTTATTTAACTATTTTTTTCTTAGTTTCAAACGGATAATCTTTTATCCCGATTTGAATACTTAACAAGCATCAAAAGATCAAACTTTATTGGTCTATTGTTTCTCTTTTTTAAGTTTCAGCAGTATAACGTTATCATAATCAGGCTGCCACACTTTAAGAGGATTAGGATAGGTTTTAACAAGATCGAAATCCGATAGTCCTATTTTACTAACATTTCTCTTTAAGAGGCTGCTTCTTGCTATATAAGAAACAGTACCACTTTTATTAACAGTTTCAATTCCTATAAACGTTATCGTTCCTTTTTTCTGAAATCCTGATGGCAATACAACATAATCAATAGTATTCTCCGCCAGAAACTTTTCAAAAGGCATTGATGCCATCTTCTCAAAAAAGCTTTTATCTGCCACCAAACCATCGGCAGGGATCATTTGCAGATCTGAATAAAATGCTAATTTCCCAGGCATATCATAGGTAAAAACCCTGGAGCCTGCCGGAAGATTTTTCTTCAGATCTTCTGCAATTTCTTGTACTTTATCTTTTTTACTCTCCTTTATTTTTTCATTATCTCCTGCTGCATTATAGCCTAAACTTATATTTGTATTAGCCTTTACATAAGAAATCGAGCTCAAAAAAATAGTACATCCCACCAGCAGAACACCTACTGCTACTTTACTTTGCTTAATACCGGATTTTAGTAAAAATACATTCACCATATCATTCAGCATAAAGGCAACAGCCAACATCTGCATTACAAAATACCACTGTCCTATTTGTGACTGAAAATACATGTTATATAATAACTGTACGATAGCCCCGGTTACAAAGTATAATTTTAATTTTCTAAAATCTACCTTCGTAAAGGAAAGCAGTACTGCATATATCAAATTTGAAGCAAGAAAAATAGTTCCCCAAAGATTCCCAAAAACAGAGCCTTCAGCATAGGGAAAACTTGATTTTATTCTCCCGCTTATCGGAACCATATTCCCGAATTCAAATTTATTATACAATAAGTATCCGCCAACAAGCACAATACTTACTCCTGCAGCTTTTATCAGGTCTCCTGTTCTGGGTCTTGTATCACCGGATAAACAATATAATCCTAAAAAAACAAGGATAAAAACATTGTCCAACCGGGATAAAAACACCATACTGGTCGCTAGTCCCAGGAGCCATCCGTTTACTGTTTTGCCTTTTATCAGCAAGTTGAGCAGTAATGCAATGCAAAATAAATTAAGGTGCGCCTCCGTTAAATATAAGGTACCGAGTGAGAAAAAAACCAATCCCAAAAACCCGACTCCTGCTATTTTCCCAATCCCTCTGTCTTTAAACAAAGGCTGCAGATATTTTATACTTAAAAAGAACAATACAACCTGTATCAGCCACAGCACATAAATCATTTCCTGTTTAGGAAGTACTGTCATGAAGTCTGCAATGATACATACTACCATCCACAAGGGATGAAAACCATTTGTAGAGTAAATGTCATTAAATTTAAAGCCTAATCCGTTCACAAAATTGTGGGCGATTTGTGGATAAAAGAACCCGTCATCAGCCGGAAATTTAGCAGGGCTCAACAAGAAGAACAGGGCTGGAATTGCAAAAAGCCAATATCCATATTTTTCTGTTTTGCCTAAATTTTGCAACATTATACTTTCAAATATGATTTATAATTAAAGTTTGTTCTAATTAATTAAAAGATTTAATTTATTCCTCCAATCTTACGTCTAGTCCAAGACCTTGTAACTCGTGAAGTAATACGTTGAATGATTCCGGAATACCTGGTTCAGGCATCGATTCACCTTTAGCAATTGCTTCATACGTTTTTGCTCTACCAATTACGTCATCAGACTTCACTGTTAAGATCTCTCTAAGAATGTTTGATGCACCGAATGCTTCAAGTGCCCAAACCTCCATCTCTCCGAATCTCTGTCCACCAAACTGAGCTTTACCTCCTAACGGCTGCTGAGTAATCAATGAGTAAGGTCCGATAGAACGTGCGTGCATCTTATCATCAACCATGTGTCCTAGTTTCAACATGTAAATGATACCTACAGTTGCAGCCTGAGTAAATCTTTCTCCGGTACCACCATCATAAAGGTGAGTGTGACCGAATTTAGGAAGACCTGCTTTTTCTGTATACTCAGTAATCTGCTCAAGACTAGCTCCGTCGAAGATTGGCGTCGCGAACTTCATACCCAGTTTCTGACCAGCCCATCCAAGAACTGTTTCATAAATCTGACCGATGTTCATACGAGAAGGTACCCCTAGTGGATTCAATACGATATCTACAGGTGTTCCGTCTTCAAGGAATGGCATATCTTCTTCACGAACGATTCTTGAAACGATACCTTTGTTACCGTGACGTCCTGCCATTTTATCCCCTACATTCAGTTTACGTTTCTTAGCGATGTAAACTTTAGCCAACTTCATGATACCTGCTGGTAGCTCATCTCCGATTGAAATTGCAAATTTCTCACGGTTTTTAACTCCTTGAATATCGTTATACTTGATTTTGTAATTGTGAATCAATTGTTTGATCAATTCATTCTTGTCAGCGTCTACTGTCCAGTCTGCACCACTAACGTTTACATAATCTTCAACTGAAGTCAATAATTTGTGAGTGAACTTCACACCTTTACCGATAATTTCTTCATCAAGGTCATTTTGTACCCCCTGAGAAGTTTTACCGCTTACCAGTGTATTTAATTTTTCAATTAAAGTATTTCTCAACTCATCAAACTTAGCCTTGTAAGTGTTTTCAATTTCTTCAAGTCTAAGTTTCTCTTCAGTTCTTTTCTTTTTATCTTTAATATTTCTAGAGAACAATTTCTTGTTGATCACAACCCCTCTTAATGAAGAGTCAGCTTTTAATGATGCATCTTTCACATCACCAGCTTTATCACCGAAGATTGCTCTAAGAAGTTTTTCTTCAGGAGTCGGGTCAGATTCACCTTTTGGAGTAATTTTACCAATCATGATATCTCCAGGCTTCACTTCAGCACCGATTCTGATCATACCGTTCTCGTCAAGATCTTTAGTTGCTTCTTCAGAAACGTTAGGAATATCTGCTGTAAGCTCTTCCATACCTAATTTAGTATCACGAACTTCAAGAGAATATTCATCTACGTGGATTGAAGTAAACCAGTCTTCACGTACAACTTTTTCGTTGATTACGATTGCATCCTCGAAGTTGTACCCTTTCCAAGGCATGAACGCTACTACCAAGTTTCTACCAAGAGCCAATTCTCCTTTTTCAGTAGCATAACCATCACAAAGTACCTGTCCTTTTTCCACTACATCCCCTACTCTTACGTTTGGTCTTAGGGTAATTGTTGTACTCTGGTTAGTTTTTCTGAACTTAGTAAGTTTATATGTTTTCGTTGCAGGTTCGAATTGTACTAAATCTTCGTCCTCGCTTCTTTCATATTTAATAGTGATCTTATCAGCATCCACATACTCTACAGTACCTGTACCTTCAGCATTGATCAAAATTCTTGAATCTCTTGCAACTTGTTGCTCAAGCCCTGTACCAACGATTGGAGCCTGTGGCTTCAATAGAGGAACGGCCTGACGCATCATGTTGGATCCCATCAATGCACGGTTCGCATCATCATGCTCAAGGAACGGAATCAATGAAGCGGAAATACCAGAGATCTGGTTTGGTGCTACATCGATAAGGTTTACCTGAGATGGCTCAACTACCGGGTAGTCACCATCCAATCTTGCAATAATTCTGTCTGTTAAGAAGTCACCGTTATCACTCAATTCAACGTTTGCCTGAGCAATTACTTTGTCTTCCTCGTCTTCTGCATTAAGATAAATAGGATCAGCATTAAGATTAATCTTACTGTCTTCTACTTTTCTATATGGAGTTTCGATGAAACCTAGTCTGTTGATTTTAGCATAAATACCTAAAGATGAAATCAAACCGATGTTTGGTCCTTCCGGAGTTTCAATCGGACAAATTCTTCCGTAGTGAGTATGGTGAACGTCACGAACCTCGAAACCTGCTCTTTCTCTTGATAAACCACCAGGCCCTAGTGCAGAAAGTCTACGCTTGTGCGTGATTTCTGATAGAGGGTTGGTTTGGTCCATGAACTGAGATAGCTGGTTGGTCCCAAAGAACGAGTTGATTACAGATGTTAATGTCTTAGCGTTAACAAGGTCAAGTGGAGTAAAGATTTCGTTATCTCTAACGTTCATTCTTTCCTTGATCGTTCTTGCAATTCTTGAAAGACCTACACCGAACTGTCCTGCTAATTGCTCACCAACAGTTTTAATTCTTCTGTTTGATAGGTGATCAATATCATCAACATCAGTTTTTGAGTTTACAAGCTCAATTAAGTGTCTTACAATCGCAATAATATCTTCTTTTGTAAGAACTTCAGTTGTAGTTGGGATGTTTAGACTTAATTTTTTATTCAATCTGTAACGTCCTACTTCACCAAGAGAGTATCTCTGCTCAGAGAAGAATAATTTTTCAATGATTCCTCTTGCTGTTTCCTCATCTGGTGGATCTGCATTTCTTAACTGACGATAGATATACTCTACTGCTTCTTTTTCAGAGTTAGTAGGGTCTTTTTGTAATGTATTCTGGATGATAGAGAATTCATTGCTGTTTTCTTTGTGAATCAGGATAGATTTCACACCAGCGTCCAGGATAAGATCCAAATGTTCTTTTTCAAGAATTGTTTCTCTATCTAAGATGATTTCGTTTCTTTCGATAGAAACTACTTCACCTGTATCTTCGTCTACGAAGTCTTCGAACCAAGTGTTCAATACTCTCGCAGCCAATGTTCTCCCTTCTACTTTCTTAAGGGCAGCTTTAGAAACTTTCACTTCTTCAGCAAGGTCAAAGATCTGAAGGATATCCTTATCAGATTCGTACCCGATAGCTCTTAATAAAGTTGTTAATGGTAACTTTTTCTTACGATCGATATACGCGTACATTACGCTGTTGATATCGGTTGTAAATTCCATCCAAGATCCTTTGAAAGGAATAATTCTTGAATAGTAAAGTTTGGTTCCATTCGCGTGGTAAGTTTGTCCGAAGAATACACCAGGTGAACGGTGAAGCTGTGTAACAATAACTCTTTCTGCACCATTGATGATGAAAGATCCACTTGGTGTCATATAAGGAACCGGACCTAGATATACATCCTGAACCACGGTTTGGAAATCTTCGTGTTCCGGGTCAGTACAGTACAGTTTAAGTCTTGCTTTTAGAGGAACTGAATAAGTAAGTCCTCTTTCCACACACTCATCGATTGAATAACGTGGAGAATCTACCAGATAGTCTAAGAATTCTAATACGAATTGGTTTCTTGAATCCGTAATTGGGAAATTCTCTTGGAAAGTCTTGTAAAGAGCTTCTGTCTTTCTGGCTTCAGGAAGTGTATCAAGCTGGAAAAACTCTCTGAAAGACTCAATTTGGATGTCCAAAAAGTCTGGAGTGATGATTTTTCCTTTCGCTGATGAGAAATTAATTCTCGGATTTCCTTGAGTTGTTGATTTTGTTTTACTCATAAAACTTTTAAGAAAGGGTTAAAAAATATTTTGATTCATTAAAAAATATCAGAAAAGAACAAGAAACAAGGTAAAAGTAAAAGGTAAAAGTGTTTTTGGCGCTCACGAAGGACCTTAGAAATCTTTTAACTTTGCACTTGGCTCTTTCTAACTGCAACACTGGTATATCTTTTCACAGCGTAATGCAAAATATTTTTATTACTTTTGAGGCAGCATTACTGCAATATCTACAAACACGAAATCCCTTCCATGTTTCACACAATGAAAGAGTTGATTTTCAGTATTTTATAAATTTACAAACAATTTTTCGCGCCAAAAGAAGTGCAAAGATACAAAAAATTATCCATAATTACAAAATAATCACGCTCATTTTGAGGCTATTAATATAAAAAGGGCCACCATTTCTGGCAGCCCTCACAACACAAGCTTTCTTATGGGTTATTTCACAATAACTTTATAAGATTTTACCGTTGATTTAGTTTCTATGGTAATGATATAAACTCCTGTAGGTAATGCCGAGGTATCAATACTGGTACGTCCCGAGAATTTACCAGATTTTATCGTCTTCCCTTCTGAGGAGAATAAAGTATATATCCCTTCTTCTGTAGTTGTAACCATAAGACTTTCTCCAGCTTTTACCGGGTTAGGATAGATTTTCACGTCACTTACAGTATCAGTGATTTCTGAAGCGCTGGTAATTTTCGCACTTCCTGAAGTATTTTTCAATAGCGAAGCATAAGGTGAAAGCGGAGAATTTGGAGCTCCTCTCTTCACAAGATCCGTATCTACAACTGCCTGAATGCCATCTCTATCTCTGTCATCAATTGTAGAGATAAATCCTCCTCCTAAAGTATCAAGATTACCTTTCCCGATTTTATAAAGATCCAGATCTGAACCATTGGACATTACGTCAAGGAAGTCAGGCTTATCATCACCATCAGTATTTTTGACTGCATATTTCAGAACTCCGGAATCAGGAGAAGTTTCCAGAATATCTGCAATACCATTTTTGCCTACCGGAATATTGCTGTCAACAATCCCATTGTGGTCTGTGTCAATCTGATTGATTACCGATCCGGGAATTCCCGATTCAAATAAATCTAAAATGCCATCATTATCGGAATCAAGGTCAAGATAATTCGGAACTGAATCTCCCAAAACAGGTGTTAATAAAATATCTCCTTCAGCATCATCGTCCTGGAACTTACCATTTTTATCAAAATCTTCCACAGCATCAGGGATTCCATCATTATCAGAATCAAGATCACAAGCATCTACAATACCATCACCGTCAGTATCTAATGCAGGCGATTTATCATTTACTACTGTACATCCTTCAGCGCAATCAGGAATACCATTCCCGTTATTATCAATGCTATCATCCCCTCCCGGACATTGGTCAAAACAATTAGGTACTCCGTCATTATCATCATCCCTGCTGGCAAAAGCATTATATACATAGTAGTTCTGAGGAATACGAACCGAAGTACCACTGTTGAAAGTAATTTTAATACGGTTAAAAGGTTTGGTTGCTTTACCTCCTACATAAAATTTATTTGAATTTGTAGTGAAGAAGTTTCCACTGATCAGACTTCCTGAGCTGGTAAATGTATCTGTTGTTGTATTTCCGTTATATAAAGTCACAGTAATGTTTTCAAGCACGCTAACTCCGATAAGATTCGCTGCTTTTTCCACTGTAAAACCAGCCATTGTATTGGCAGGAAGAGTAGTATTACTACTTACTGTAGCATAGGAAGAGAAAATACTGAATAATGATGCGGCTGGTATAGTCGCAGTAGCATAATTGGAAGGATTATTGTCTACAATGGCTTCCGGATTGATCATTTTAGCAAAAATAAGTCCCAGAAATCCCGGACCTGATGTCCAACTGCTTCCTGTTACTAAATTTCCGGGAACTGAAGAACCATTTGTCTGGATTTTATCATCACATTCGCAAGAGATTGGTTCTTCAAAGGCATAGTAAACATTTAACTTTCCTAAATTAAACCCTAATGTTTGAGTGATTTTTAATCTTACTTCATTAAAAGGTTTCGTCGTGGTCAAAGTAACTTTTTGTTTTCCGGAACCATAACCTAAGACTTTGATATTAATCAGACCACCTCCATCTGACAGTTGTTTTGAATCCTGAAGCTGCCCGAATAGATAAGTTTCAATAGTAATATTTTTAAGAAATTCAGCACTCAACAGCTTACCCTGATCATCAGGTTCAATGACAAAACCTGTTCTGTTTCCTGCAGGATATATCTGATTTTTATCCAAAACTCCTACTGAATAAGACCCCAACAAGCCTATTGGAAGAACAATTGATCCGTAAGAATTTTTATTCCCGTCTCCAATTCTTTCTCTGTTCTGTACATAAGACAATGGCGCCAGGAAACTACTACTTCCGGATACGTTGCCATCAACACCACTTCCTGCAATGATATCATCACAAATACCATTATTATCTGTAGGCACTTTTACCGGATCAAAAGCAAAGGCATAATAGACATTCATTGCACTGAAGACAGACAATACGTTGGTCTGATACAATCTCACCTCATTAAATTCTTTTGAGGTTTTAAAGTGAAGGAAAATTCTGTTTTTATTTCCGCCGAAAGCAGGCACGGACAACAATGTACTTGTGGTTGTTGTTTCCTGTAGCACGCCATTTTTATAAGTACTGATCCTCAATGAACTCAGAAGGTCTATTGTAATAAAACTTGTCCCAAGATCTACGTTAAATCCTGTAATATATCCGGCAGGATAGGTAGAATTATTATTTTTCACGGAAATTCCGTTTCCACTGATCAATGAAGCAAAGTTTCCCATGCTTACACTGTTATCCAAATTAGCATCTATTACAGGATTCATACTTCCGTTATAGCATGCTAAACAAATTCCTGAATTATTTACAGGCTTTGCTTCCACTCCCATCCCTCGGATAGGTTCATAGCCTTGCTGTGCCAATACTATGGCAGACATCATTAATGTCATGAGCATTGCGGCCAATTTCACAAATAATTTTTTGGTCATTTTTGTTATTTTTATAAGGTTTGTGTTTGTTTAATTATATAGTGCTTTCCATGTGCTGCCATTGCATCCTTCATGTACTTTAGCAGTTGCATTATAGCGAATAGCTCCTTCTTCAGCTGATGTACATGAGAAAGTAGGATTAGTAATCCCCTTCATTTGAAGAGCAGCCCCAGTTGCTGTATCTGCTGTAGGAATCATATTAATTCCCACTATTGTATTATTTCCGTTATTTTTATTGAAAAAAGCATGGGCTTTATTGGCATATACGTTTTGGCCTGCCGCCGCCTGTCCTGAGACCCCAAATGCTACAGCTTCTGTACCCACTGCTGTATTTCCTGATCCTATAGCAATATTATTGGAAGATGCCGTATTTCCACTTCCAATGGTAATTCCACCGTTATTTGTATTACTGTTCCCCAAAGTTAATCCGATGATCCCGGTTACCGTATTTGAGTTCCCGAACACAAGATTATTAGGTCCTGTTGCATTATTAGAATTTCCGATTATTTTAGCACCATTGGTTGCCTTATTAGCCAGACCAATAGCAACAGCCGGGAAATTTCCCTGAGCTGATACTGTATTATCTTTCCCTAAAGCTATATTGGAAGATGTACTGTTGGTCAGTATATTATTGGATCCCCAGGTAAAAGAAGCAAATGAGCCTGTTGTACTATTGGAATTCCCTCCCTGTAAACTCCCATTAACATCTAAAATACCTTTCACATTTTTTTGAGTAGCCAGTACGAGATTTTGTCCGTCACTGGTCCCTAAATAATTTCCTGAAGCGATATCTGCTCCTAAAGTTGCAGACGTTGCTACTGTACCTGCATTACCTACAGTACGCCAATCAACACTTAGACTTCCCCATTTTACCCCATCAAAATAATAGTACCCGGGTGAAACAACGTCAACAGTTTGTCCTGTCGGTGTGGTTTCTGCTACAGTGACATATACTATTGCCCCGGTTTGTGATGTGGTATAATTTTTAGCTTTAAGCTGTACTCCTGTGAGTCTGGGTGCAATGAAACCATCCGGTTTATTAGGATTAGCAGGAAACCCCGTGACATCAAATGTAGCATTTGGTGATTCAATATTAATCCCTACCTGTGCGATAGCTATGGAGCTCGCAGATAAAAATGCGAGAGTGAATAATTTGATTTTCATTTGTAATGATATTTGTTGTTTTTTTGTATAAATTTTTATGCAGAGACCATCATCATACTCTCTCATTCAACTCCTGAATGAAAGGCTGATAATTCTACCAAAGAAATAATAAGATTGTGGAAATCGTATGTTATACTGAAATGCGTGTCAGCTTATCCGGGTTTTTAATGATACCATTAAAACCATCAACTAGTTCAAAAGCAAACTCACTGAACTTTTTGCTTTTCCCCGATAGCACTATAGCGTTATTGGGTTCAACTAAGTTTATTGGCGCCCAGTGTCCCCCAATTTCAATATACTTTAAATTTTTAAGCAAGAGTGAACAAAAGTCATGGTCATTATGGGCTCCGGGAAAAGTATTTTTGTAAAAATGGTAATTAAAAATGGTATTGAGAATGCCATTTACTTTTATAGCATTACCCTCTAATCCATTCACTGTTAATGGGCTTCTTTTTAATAAGGGCTGATGTGCAGACTTAGAAATATCTGCAAGACGTATTTGTAGCTCTTTATTACTTTTATCTGCAGGTATTCTCAATGCGGCAGATATAACCGTAGTGCTCAATTTTCCTACAGACAATAGTAATAGCAGAAAAACTATCCTGCGTCCATAAGAACGAAAGTAATTTCTATCCAATTAGTGTTTTTTTTCGATGCAAATATAATAAATTTTTAATTAAAACAATGTTTTAATAATAAAAATTCACAACAATGTAATAAAAACAAAAATAAAATTAAACAAACTAGTAAAAAATTATAAATTAAATAAATATAATAAAATATTTACATAAAAAAAACAACAATATCTAAATACTTTTATTGATTAAATTTCACATTTATAGGGTATTAGCAAAAAAAAAGCCTGAGCAAACTGCTCAGGCTTCTATATTAATGATACAATTGAAATTATTTCAATTCTACTTCAGCACCAGCTTCTTCTAATTGCTTCTTAAGAGCTTCAGCTTCGTCTTTAGAAACTCCTTGCTTAATAGCAGCTGGAGCACCATCTACGATATCTTTAGCTTCTTTAAGACCAGCACCAGTTAAATCTTTTACTAATTTAACGATAGCTAATTTAGAAGCACCTGCAGACTTAAGAATTACGTCGAATTCAGTCTTTTCTTCAGCAGCTTCACCTGCACCACCTGCAGCAACTACTACAGCAGCAGCAGCTGGCTCAATTCCGTACTCATCCTTAAGGATAGTAGCTAATTCGTTTACGTCTTTTACAGTTAGGTTTACTAGCGTTTCAGCTAAATTTTTTAAATCTGACATTGTTGTAATGTTTTTGTTGATTATTTATTTAATTTTTTGAGTGTAATTATTCAGCACTTGGAGTTTCTTCCGTGCTTTCTGCAGCAGGAGCTTCTGGAGCTTCAGCAGCAGGAGTTTCTTCTACAGCAGGAGCAGCTTCTTCAGCTTTAGCTTCTACCGTTTCAGGCTTGTTTTGAAGAGCAGAAACAACTCTCTGGATTGGAGACTGAAGTAATCCGATGATTTCACCGATCATTTCTTCTCTAGACTTGATGTTAGCCAACATGTCTAGGTTGTCATCACCAACGTAGAAAGTTTCTTGAACAAAAGCAGATTTCAAAGCTGGCTTTTCTTCTTTCTTTCTGAATCCTTGGATTAACTTAGCAGGAGCATTAGCTGTTTCAGCAATGATCAACGCTGAGTTTCCTTTGAAAGATGGGAACATCTCAGAGTAATCTACTCCTTCGATCTGCTCCATTGCTTTCTGTAAAAGTGTATTTTTTACAACTTTTACTTTAATATTTTGCTTGAAAGCCTGTCTTCTGAAATCAGAAGATTTACCAGCGTTCAAACCTTCTAGATCTGCTACGTATACTACTTTTGCATCCTGAAGCAAATCTTTGATCTCTTGTATTGCTACAACTTTTTGGTCTTTTGTCATTGTCTTAAGGATTATTATTAGTTAACAGATTTAGTATCAATTGCAATACCTGGGCTCATTGTAGAAGACAAATAAATGCTCTTCACGTAAGTTCCTTTAGCAGCAGTTGGTTTCATTTTGATCAAAGTAGAGATCAATTCCTGAGCATTTTCCTTGATTTTAGCAGCATCGAAAGATACTTTACCAATACCAGCATGGATAATACCGTATTTATCAACTTTGAAATCAATTTTACCAGCTTTTACTTCAGTTACTGCTTTACCAATTTCCATTGTTACAGTTCCTGATTTAGGGTTTGGCATTAGACCTCTTGGACCTAAAACTCTACCTAATGGACCTAATTTACCCATAACAGCTGGCATCGTAACGATAACGTCAACATCCGTCCAACCGTCTTTGATTTTTTGTAAATATTCGTCAAGACCTACATAATCAGCACCAGCAGCTTTAGCTTCTGCTTCTTTATCTGGAGTTACAAGAGCTAATACTTTAACATCTTTACCAGTACCGTGAGGAAGAGATACTACACCTCTTACCATTTGGTTTGCTTTTCTTGGGTCTACACCTAATCTTACAGCGATATCTACTGAAGCATCAAACTTTGCAGTGTTCACTTCTTTCACAAGAGCTGAACCTTCTTCAAGGTTATAGATTCTTCCTTTTTCTACTTTGCTTAAAGCTTCCTTTTGCTTTTTTGTTAGTTTTGCCATTTCTTTAAGTTTTAAGCGTTAAAAGTTGGTTTAGTTCCTGTTACTCTTAATCCCATAGATCTAGCAGTACCTGCAACCATAGAAACTGCAGAATCCATTGTAAAACAGTTAAGATCCGCCATTTTATCTTCAGCGATTTTCTTTACTTGTTCCCAAGTTACAGAACCTACTTTGTTTCTGTTTGGTTCACCAGAACCTCCCTTGATCTTAGCTGCATCCATTAACTGGATTGCTGCAGGTGGAGTTTTAATAACGAATTCAAAAGATTTGTCTTCGTATACTGTAATTACTACAGGTAAAACTTGCCCTGGCTTATCTTGGGTTCTTCCGTTAAATTGCTTACAAAACTCCATGATGTTCACACCTGCAGAACCTAATGCCGGACCTACTGGTGGAGAAGGGTTAGCTGCGCCACCTTTCACCTGAAGCTTTACCATTTTAAAGACTTTCTTAGCCATTGTTTGTTTTTTAAATTTGAATAATTAATGAGTTTGGAAGCATTTATTATTCAGCAGGTTATGCACTCACATAACAATAAACCTACTTTTTGGACTGCAAAAGTATAAAATATTTTTTAAATAGCAAACGGAATTTGCTGATTTTTAAAAAGTTTAATTCTTTTTTGCATGACATTTTCTTTTTTCTTCATGACTTTCTATTCAACTCCCATCTAAAAACTAAGGAGCTAATCATCCATGACTTATCGGATTTACACAACAAAAAAGGTCATTCTTACTGAACAACCTTTTATTATAGAATAAAATTAATCTCTAAAAACCTGACGGTTTATTAATGGTTTGAGTCGAACCATCAGTTCCCCCCAGATCAGCATTAACATCATTTATATTATGTTTTGTAATCAATCTCTTATAAGCCATCAAATAAAGATCAACGGTGAAATTATTATAAGTTCTTGAAGGATTAGCCGATGTTACAGCAATAATTCTACTATCCGTAAATCTGGCTCTGATATGCCATGTTCCATTGCTCTTGAATGCAACTACATCAGGTGATCCTTGTTTATTATCATTCACTCCATTATCTCCGTAATCCAACATAACGTTAGTTGTTCCGTCATTGAGTTTGAATGAATAGTTATGAAGCACCACAAGGAAATTATTGGCATCTATTTTTGTATCATAGTCTGTAATTCCTGTTCCGGATACTCCGGTCAGAGAAAGTTTCAGGTAATTAAATAATCCACTGCTTTCCAGTGTAGGATCATAGAGTTGCATTGCATTTTCTGAAGTAGCTAAAAAACTACCTCCGGTCATGGTAGGTTCACCCGGATTTCTAAGGTATAAAGAATTCGTGTGCGTTTTTCCATTGACATCAAAAATCTCTGTTGATTCAATATTGATTATCTTTTCGCTTTTGCCACTCAATATCAATGCCACAATTCTATATCACATTATTAAAAAATTCTATAATAAAAACTAACTTCGCTTTTACACCGAGGATTGTTATTTTTGTAGCACAAAAAAATTAATACCATGAAATTTAAAATTTTATTTCTAAGCATTTTTCTTTCTATTTTCACACTTTTCAAAGCACAAAGTGAATTCGTTACGATTTGGAGACCTAGTTCACTTAATCCAATTAGCTTTTACGCTCAGGGAACAAATTATACAATTTCCTGGGAAGAGGTAGGAACACCATCACATCATGAAACTTTAACAAATGTAACATCTACAAACAACAGTCTTTTTACATTAGATGTGGGTATTTCTACCACACCTGGTGCATTATATATTGTTCGTATCAGCAATGGAAATGGAAACTTCAATAGAATTCGTATGAATGGGAATAAAGCCCTTATTAATGTAGACCAATGGGGAAATAGTATTCAATGGTCCAGTATGGCTCAGGCATTTTACAATTGCACTAACTTAGTGGTAACAGCACCGGATATACCCAATACATCAAATGTAACAGACTTTTCAGGGATGTTTTACTATTGTTATTCTATGACCGGCCATCCTTCCATGAATAACTGGAACATGTCCTCTGCCACCAATCTTTCCAACATGTTTTATAATACGTCAGTTTTTAATCAACCTCTTGGAAACTGGGATACGTCTAATGTAACCAATATGTCCAGCATGTTTTATAATGCAGCAATTTTTAATCAACCGATAGGAAATTGGAATACTTCTAAAGTTACTGATATGTCTAAAATGTTTATGAATGCAAATAAATTCAATCAACCGATAGGAAATTGGAATACCACAAACGTAACAGACATGTCTCAGCTATTTTCAGGTGCATATGACTTTGACCAACCTCTTGCAAATTGGAACACTTCCAAAGTCACCAATATGGCCAGGTTATTTCAGGCCACAAAATTTAATAAACCTATAGAAAACTGGGATACTTCCAAAGTAACAAATATGTCATATATGTTTAATGGTAGCTTTAATCAGCCGATAGGAAATTGGAACGTATCTAATGTAACTGATATGACGGGCATGTTCTATGGCTCAGGATTTAACCAACCTATTAATAGTTGGAATACTTCTAATGTAACATCGATGTACAGTATGTTTGCTTATTCAAGCAACTTTAATCAACCGATAGAAAACTGGGATACTTCCAAGGTGACCGATATGATTAGTATGTTTTATGAATCAAAAGCTTTTAATCAGCCAATAGGAGGTTGGAATACTTCTAATGTGGCTTACATGATCAGTATGTTCGCAAAAGCAAAGGCTTTTAATCAACCAATAGGAAACTGGAATACCTCTAATGTATTGAGTATGCGCTCAATGTTTACTGAAAACAAAGTTTTTAATCAGCCTATAGGAAACTGGAATACTTCCAAAGTAGCAGATATGTCTTATATGTTTGATTATACAAGTGCTTTTAATCAACCCCTTAATAGCTGGGATGTTTCAAATGTTAAGTATATGGATTTTATGTTTTACTATTCTGAGGCCTTCAATCAACCTCTAGGCAATTGGAACTTAGCTCAACGCCCAGTAACCAACCAAATATTTGCTTACTCTAATATTTCATGTATTAATTACGATTTGACATTAATCGGATGGGCAAACAATCCGGCTATCGTTAATAATCTAGGGCTGAATGCAAGTGGGGTACGGTATTCTTCACCAGCGTCTGTAAATGCAAGAAACTTTTTAAAAAATACTAAAGGATGGACAATTACCGGTGATTATTATGACGCTACTTGCAATAATACACTTTCTACTGTTGAAACCAGTAAAATGGAATTTGAAGTCTATCCAAATCCGGCAAAAAATAAGTTATTCTTTACTGAAAAAGTATCCAAAATAGAAATTTATTCTATAGATGGTCGATTACTAAAAAATAATATTACGTCCGAAAATGTTATAGATATTTCAGATTTACCTAATGGGCTGTATATTTTAAAAGCACTAAATAAAGCCAATAATACAGTTTATAAAAAAATTAAAAAAGATTAATTAAAATTAACCCCTCTTAATTTCTTAAGAGGGGTTAATTTATCTAAAAACCTGATGGTTTATTAATGGTTTGAGTCGAACCATCAGTTCCCCCCAGATCAGCATTAACATCATTTATATTATGTTTTGTAATCAATCTCTTATAAGCCATCAAATAAAGATCAACGGTGAAATTATTATAAGTTCTTGAAGGATTAGCCGATGTTACAGCAATAATTCTACTATCCGTAAATCTGGCTCTGATATGCCATGTTCCATTGCTCTTGAATGCAACTACATCAGGTGATCCTTGTTTATTATCATTCACTCCATTATCTCCGTAATCCAACATAACGTTAGTTGTTCCGTCATTGAGTTTGAATGAATAGTTATGAAGCACCACAAGGAAATTATTGGCATCTATTTTTGTATCATAGTCTGTAATTCCTG
>NZ_PPED02000002.1:0-224058 GCF_002899825.2 Chryseobacterium phosphatilyticum | reverse complement strand
TTCACTCCATTATCTCCGTAATCCAACATAACGTTAGTTGTTCCGTCATTGAGTTTGAATGAATAGTTATGAAGCACCACAAGGAAATTATTGGCATCTATTTTTGTATCATAGTCTGTAATTCCTGCTCCGGATACTCCGGTAAGAGAAAGTTTCAGGTAATTAAATAATCCACTGCTTTCCAGTGTAGGATCATAGAGTTGCATTGCATTTTCTGAAGTAGCTAAAAAACTACCTCCGGTCATTGTAGGTTCACCCGGATTTCTAAGGTATAAAGAATTCGTGTGCGTTTTTCCATTGACATCAAGCGTCTCAACAGGATTGGAGGTATTTATTCCTACCTTCCCTCTCTGAGCGTTCAAAAACATCCCCAGACACATGATGATGGTAATATAAATTTTCTTTTTCATATGTTTTTTATTGAAGCCCTAAAGGCGTATTGGTTGAAACTCCTGAATAAGCAGGTGAAGCTGACGATGAAACTGAACCATTAAAAGTACCCCAGTCTTTCACCAGTGATTTTTCAAATACGTTTAAGGTAAGAGTCCAGGTACCGTTTACCGATGAGACAGTTCCTGCTCCTTTAAAACTTAAATTGATCGCATGATATTTCTTCCCGCTTTTTGTTACCTGAGTAATTTCTGTGGAATAAGAACCATACGATTTTGGAGTAGTTGAAGTATTTGCTGCTGATACCGCTCCGGTAAAAACAGCACCTGTAATAGCCACAACATATTTATCAGCATCTAATCCTGTATTCAAATTAACGACTTCATCCAACTTCACATTTTTCAATACAACATTATACATATTTACAGGTGCTACATTACGGAGCGAGATATCCAACAGCTTTACTTTTCCTACAGGTGAAGTATCTTTGGAACGGGTAAGAAGAAGATAATTTCCTCTTGCCGTAGCATTTTCTGTATCAATTAAATAAGACTCAACTAATGTTTCTCCTTCTACATCCAACATCCCTTTGGGTGTACTTGTATTAATTCCAACCTGAGCTTTTATAGCTAAAACAGCAAAAGTCATCAGGAATATTGTAATAATTTTTTTCATATCGTTTATGTTTTTATTGAATTAACGGAGCTGCGGCTGAACCGGTAGTAGAAGCTCTAAGATCCTGAGTAGAATTAAAATCCTTAGCATAAGATCTATCAAATACTAATAAATTCAAGGTCCATACTCCGGTAGGAAACGAAGAATCCGGAGAAAACCCCTGGTAATCTGCTTTAAGTTTCCAGGTACCTCCGTCAGCATAAGCAAATATCTGAGGCATTGGTGTAAGCCAATCTGCAGAATAAGTTCTGGTAGGTTGTGTGAATCCAAAAGAAGAAATCACGACAAGGAATTTATTTGAATTAATCTTCGTATCAAATTGATTTACCCAGTCTTTATCTGAAGGATCACAGGTAATTTTAAACTGCACCAAATTAATGGGAGCAGGAGAATTAGGAACAAAAGAATCGTTATAAGCCGTAATCTTGTTCTCCGGTGCAGGAGACTTAATGATGAAAGTATAGTTTTCATCTGCCCCTAACTTTTCCATAGGTTTCTTGAAAACCATCCCTGATGTTTTCATGGTACCATTAACTGTTAACTCTTTTTCAGGTTTAGTTGTATTAATTCCAACCTGTGCATTTATCCAAACTGCACCCAGTAAAAGAATAATCGAAGTAATTTTTGTCATTAGGCTATGTGTTTATATAAAGTTTGTGTTTTAAGTACCCAAATTTCATTTTCCATGTGAATTTCCATCTAAAAGACATAAAAAATCGCCATTGCAAAAAAGCAATGTAATAAATATGAAAAATATAAGTTTTTTGGATTACAGGATTGATAGGTTGCAATAAGCATGCCATAAAAAGTGAAATACATAATAGAAACCCTTTATTAGCAAGTAAACACAAAGGTTTTCCCATATATGTGATATTTTTTCAAAAAGTCAAAGTGTTATATAGAAGCATTAAGCTAACAAAACTTTCTCTTTTTTAATTAAGAAAAAAGTTGAATGTAAAAAAAACAAAATAATTAAACAACAGTTTAACTATATAAGAAAGCTCAATCAACTATATCCTATGAAATAAAATTACTAAACAACATAAAGTAAAACATTTTAAAACCTACATACACAACCAGGGAGTAAAAAAATAATGTAGACTTATCAATTCTTCCGCTAAATCAGCAACAAGTACTGTGATCAGATTATTGCATTCGTGGTATCCCACTCCACCAGGTTCTCTCCACTTCCATAGATATAAAAGCCTCTTCTGGGTAATTATAGTAATAGCAACAAGAGTTTAGTTAAAAAGTATAGGTGAGTCCATATTCTTTTCTCTACTTATTATTTTCTACTACTAATTTTAAAAACATTAAATAAAAAAAGATCGCCTTTAGGCGATCTTAATATATTTTGAAGTATATTTTAATTATACTTTTTCTACTTGCATATAGCTCAATTCCATAGGGGTTTTTCTACCGAAGATCAATACAGAAACTTCAATTTTCTTTTTGTCCTCAAGAATTTTCTCAACTGTACCATTGAATCCGTTGAATGGACCGTCAATTACTTTAACGTTTTCACCAACAATATAAGGGATTTCAACATCGCTTGCAAATTCTGAAAGCTCATCCATTCTTCCCAACATTCTGTTTACTTCAGATTTTCTCATGGGAACAGGATCTCCTCCTTTTGTTAAGCTCAGGAAAGAAATAACTCCAGGGATATTTTTGATAACGTGAGGAATCTCTCCCATCAGTTCAGCTTCAATCATTAAGTATCCAGGATAGTAAGGTCTTTCTTTAGGAACTTTTTTACCGTTTCTAATCTGAATTACCTTTTCCATAGGAATAACCACCTGAGTAACGTACTGCTCAAACCCTAAACGTTTGATTTCTGTCTCAATATAGTTTTTTACCTTATTTTCCTGTCCGCTGATTGCTTTCAGCACATACCATTTCAATTCGCTCATTTTGGGAAAATACTTTTAATTAATTGAACAAGTTGATTAGCATTCCTATTATGTTGCTGATTGCTTTTGAAAACAATTCATCAACTCCAAAAGTAAATAAAGCCAAGATCACTGTCGCAATAGTCACTACAATTGTAGATGACTGAAGGTCAGCCCATTTTGGCCATTCAACTTTATGTCTAAATTCGTTATAAGAACCTTTTAAAAAATCGACAAATGAACTCATAATTTATATTTGCACGGGCACAAGGATTCGAACCCTGATCAACGGTTTTGGAGACCGGTATCCTACCATTGGACGATGCCCGTAGATAAAAGCTTCCGCAAGAGATTCCTTGCGGAAGCTTTATTTATTTTAAGATATTAATCTAAGATTTCAGTAACCTGACCAGATCCAACTGTTCTACCTCCTTCTCTGATCGCAAATCTAAGACCTACGTTAAGAGCGATTGGCTGTAACAATTCTACAGTGATCTCTAAGTTATCTCCTGGCATTACCATTTCTACACCTTCTGGTAAGAAGATTTCACCTGTAACGTCAGTAGTTCTTACGTAGAACTGAGGACGGTACTTGTTGTGGAATGGAGTGTGACGTCCACCTTCTTCCTTAGAAAGGATATAAACAGAAGCTTTGAATTTTTTGTGTGGTTTCACTGAATCTTTCTTAGCGATAACCATACCTCTCTTGATGTCAGTTTTTTCAATACCTCTCAACAATAGACCTACGTTATCTCCAGCTTCACCTCTATCTAGGATCTTTCTGAACATCTCAACTCCTGTAATAGTAGAAGTTAATTTCTCGTCACCCATACCTACGATATCAACTGGATCACCAGTGTTGATAACACCAGCCTCGATTCTACCAGTTGCTACAGTACCTCTACCTGTAATAGAGAATACGTCTTCGATTGGCATCAAGAAAGGCTTATCAGTATCTCTTGGTGGTTGCTCGATCCAAGTATCAACAGCATCCATTAATTCTTCTACGCTTTTGAACCACTTATCTTCTGTGTTAGCAGGAGAAGCAGTAGCAGCCGTAAGAGCTCCTAGTGCAGAACCTTGAATTACTGGAGAGTTATCTCCGTCAAATTCGTAAGTAGACAATAAGTCTCTAAGTTCCATTTCAACTAGCTCTAATAATTCAGCGTCATCTACCATGTCAACTTTGTTCATAAAAACAACGATTCTTGGTACGTTTACCTGACGGCAAAGTAGGATATGTTCTCTAGTCTGAGGCATTGGACCGTCAGTTGCAGCACATACTACGATAGCTCCATCCATCTGAGCAGCACCAGTTACCATGTTCTTAACATAGTCGGCGTGACCTGGACAGTCAACGTGAGCATAGTGTCTTTTTTCAGTTTCGTATTCAATGTGAGCAGTATTGATAGTAATACCTCTTTCTTTTTCTTCTGGAGCAGAGTCAATTGCAGAGAAGTCTTTTTTCTCAGCAAGACCTTTGCTAGCTAATACAGCAGAAATAGCAGCTGTAAGAGTAGTTTTACCATGGTCAACGTGACCAATAGTACCAATGTTCAAGTGTGGTTTGTTACGATTAAACGTTTCCTTTGCCATGATTTAAAATTATTTATTTATTGTTTTTCAAATTTTCGGTGTGCAAATATAATGAATTTTTAAATACCAAAAACTTTTTATTTAAAAAACTTTCAATATTCTCATCCAATGAAGGACAAACCTTATATTTAACGTATTGAGACTGCAAATTTACGTAATTTTTCCCGATTGAAAAAAACTTTCTGAAACCTTTTATGAAAAAGCCTGAAATACAGAATATTCCAGACTCAATTAATATATAAAATAAAAGATAATCAGGCTTGGCGCAGCTTTTTAGTTCTATTGAAAATCCAGAATATAATAGGGAAAATAAGCAGGGTAAGCACCGTTGCAGTGATCAATCCTCCGATGATCACAATGGCCAGAGGTTTTTGAGACTCTGAGCCAATTCCCGTTGATAATGCTGCGGGCATCAATCCTATCGACGCCATAAGAGCGGTCATGATCACTGGCCTGGTTCTGGATTTCACTCCGGCAAGGATAGCCGTATCAATATCCAAACCGTCTCGGACATTCTGATGAAACTCTGTAATAAGAATTACCCCATTCTGGATACAGATTCCGAGAAGAGCAATCATCCCTACCCCTGCGGAAATACCAAAATTGATTCCTGTAACATGCAAAGCAATGATTCCTCCAATCAATGCAAAAGGGACATTGGCTAAAACAAGAAGAGAATCTTTCATATTTCCAAAAAGCACAAACAAAAGGAAGAATATCATCAAAATACTTACAGGTACCACCTGAGCCAACCTGTGAGAGGCACGTTGTTGATTCTCAAACTGCCCCGTCCATCCTACAGAATACCCATCAGGAAGTTCAATAGTTGCTACTTTTTTTTGTGCATCAGCAATTGTTCCTCCCAGGTCCCGGTCCCGAATGGAAAATTTCACTCCAATATATCTTTTGATATTATCTCTGTAAATAAATGCAGCACCGTTATCTTTAACGATAGTACTGATCTCTTTTAAAGGAATTTTAGCTCCATCCTGTGTAGGTACCATTAGTGAAGCAATATCATTTTCATCCGTTCTGTACTCCTGGGAATAGCGAAGACGAATCGGAAATTTTCTTTCGCCATCAAACATTTCAGAAGCTGTTTTTCCTCCGAATGCCATTTCTAATACAGCTTGTGCATCAGCGGGCATGACTCCATAGGCAGCCATTTTATCTCTGTCTAAGACTACGCTTACTTCCGGTTGACCAATATTTTTAATGATTCCCGGATCTTTTACCCCATCCACATCTTTGATCTTTGTTAAAACTTCATGGGCTAGTTTATCTAAGGTTTCAAGATTATCTCCATAAATTTTTATTCCGTTTTCAGCTTTAAATCCTGCCACAGCTTCCGCTACGTTATCTGAAATCGGTTGTGAATAATTAAAAGTAATTCCCTGATAGCTTCTTAGCTTTTTATCAATTTCATTGATTAATTCTTCATAGGTGATCTTCCGTTTCCACTCGTCTCTGGGCTGAAGGTTGACTGCAAATTGTACGAACCCAAACCCGTTGGGATCCGTTCCGTCATTGCTTCTACCTGTCTGCGCCAAAACATCGGTTACTTCGGAAAAGCTCAGAATATCTTTCTTTAGAAGATTGGCTGTTTTGAGAGATTCTTTTAATGATGAGCTCATTGGCATTTCGGCAGTAATCCAGAGAGACCCTTCATTAAGCTGCGGAAGAAACTCTGTTCCTAAAAATTTCCCTGAAAACAAAGTCACGGCAAGAAATGAAATGGCAACGATCATGCTCATTTTTTTATGCTTAAATGTCATATTAAAGCCTTTTAGCACAATCCTATCCCAGAAATTCACAAACGGGTTATTTTTTTCTTTTACATTTTTATTTAAAAGAATATGGGATAAAACCGGTACCAGCGTCAATGTAAAGATTAGGGCTCCTATTAAAGCAAATCCCAATGTAAAGGCTAAAGGAGAGAACATCTTCCCTTCTACTTTCTGGAAAGAAAAAATCGGGAGAAGGGAAGTAATGATAATTAACTTGGAGAAGAAAATTGATTTTCCCAATCCGGTTCCCGTTTGTTTGATCCAGCCTCCTTTCGCCAGTTTATTAAATTTCTCCATCCCATATTTATGAGCTTTATGATCCAGCATTACAAAGAGACCTTCCACCATGACGACGGCTCCGTCAATGATAATCCCGAAGTCTACAGCACCTAATGAAAGTAAATTTGCGCTCATCCCGGCAAGTTTTAAACATAAAAATGCGAACAACAGGGATAACGGAATGATAATGGAAACTATCAGCGTCGTTCTCCAGTCTGCCATGAAAATTAAAACAATTACCGTTACCAGTACAATTCCTTCAATAAGGTTATGCATTACGGTTTTCGTTGTAAAGTCCATGAGATTGTCACGATCGTAGAAGGTTACCATTTTTACATCTTTGGGTAGGATCTTTTCATTGAGTTCTTTGATTTTGGCTTTTACTCCTACCAGTACTTCTCTCGGGTTCTCCCCTTTTCTCATCACGACAATTCCTTCTACGGTATCATCATGATTATTGAGGGCAGCCTGCCCTACTCTCGGCATGGAGCTCTCATGAACTTCTGCAACATTTTTTACCAAAACAGGATTTCCACTATCGTTCTGAATGGTAATATTCCCGATATCTGTAGCAGATTTTACCAAACCTATCCCTCTTACGACATAAGCCTGCCCATTTTTTTCAATAACATCTCCCCCTACATTAAGGTTGCTTTTCGTAACGGCATCATACACCTGAAGTGGAGTCAGATTGTATTTATCCAAAGCTCTGGGATCAATACTCAGCTCAAAAACTTTATCCTGACCTCCGAAGACGTTAATATCAGCTACACCGGGTACTCCTCGTAAAGCACGATCAATGACCCAGTTTTGCAGAGTTAGCAGCTTACGGGAGTCTTTTGTTTTACTTTCCAGTGTATATCTGAAAATCTCACCGGTAGGCCCATAGGGTGGTTGTACTTCCGGATCTACTTCATCAGGCAGGCTAATGGTTCTTAATTGGTTATTGACCTGATTTCTGGCAAAAGTATCATCCACCCCGTCATCAAACAGAATTTTAACAATAGAGAGTCCAAACATAGTGGTACTTCTCACACTTGTCTTCTTCTGAACAGGGCTCATGGCCAATTCGATGGGTGTAGTAACAAAACGTTCTACTTCTTCTGCACTACGCCCATTCCACTGGGTTATGATGACAATCTGAGTATTGGTTACATCCGGAAAAGCTTCAATGGGCATATTTTTGAAGCTTATGAATCCGGATATTGCCAAAATAGCGACCCAGATAAAGGTAAATGCTTTATTTTTTAGTGAAAAAGCAATTATATTTTTAATGAATTTATTCATGACTGATACATTGATGACCTAAAAAAGCCGTTGAAAGAAATTATTTTAAATCACTACAGTTTTTAGCTATTCAAGGAGCGGTATATCAAAAGCTGATTATTAGTGATCACTTCTTCTCCTTCTTTAAGACCATCTGTTATATAAGTGATATCGCCCACCTGCTTCAATACTTTAACCTCTCTGATCTTGACGTCTGTCCGTGATTTGAAAATAACGACAAAACTTTTATTATCATCAAAAATGACAGACTTAGAGGGAACAGTCAACATGGTATTATTTTCCGAATTGAAAACTTTTATCGTTGCCTTGCTATCCGGGATAAGTAATCCATTGGCATTATTCAGAACAACTCTCGCCTGCATTGCATTGGTTTGCGGGTCAATAATTTTAAATATTTTATCAATTTTCCCATCAAATACTTTATCAGGATAAGAAAGAGTGGATACCTGAGCTTTCATACCCAGGTTTATTTTATCAATGTCAGATTCATTAACGTTCATAATTGCCCATACATTGGTGGTATTGGCAACATCAAAAATATTTTCACTTCTGTCGCTTCTCAACTGCATATCTTTATTGATATTTTTCTGAACAATATAACCGTTGATAGGAGCAATAACACTATAGATATTCCCGGTTTTGACATTATAAACTGTACTTACAGCTGTAGCTCTCTGCAACTGATCCTGTGCCTTCTGTAATTGACTTTTTGCTTCCAGCACATCTCTTTCGGTATTCAGTTTTCCTTCATATAATTCTTTGGAAACCCGCAAATTGTTCTTGGCAACGACCAAATCTGTTTTGGCATCACTTACATCTTTTTGAATTTCCGCAAGTTCTGTACTTCTGATTGTGGCCAGAATCTGACCTTTTTTAACATAATCACCCAGCTCAACATTCACACTCATTACATTGCCCCCAACCAGTGGGTAAACATCTATATAGCTATTTTTATCTGCTGAAATCTTTCCGTAAAAACTATACTCATTTTCAATATTTTTTGTTTCAACTTTAGCTAAAGAAATGGAATTCAACATGGTATTACTCAGTTCGAATCCTTTTTTAGCCTGATTTGTTTTTTCTTCCTCTTTCTTAGAGCAAGCCATTAATGACAGACCTACCAATACAGGGATAATATATTTTTTCATTATTTTAATAGAAGATTTTCGTTTGTACGAGTTGATTAAGTTGCTCTGCTGAAAGCATAATCTGTTTTTTCATATCATAAATGTGAAGAACACTTTGCTTGTAGCTTTCCATGAAGTCTGTGAATTCAATAAGACTTACATTCCCTCTTTGGAAGTTGGTGACGATTCCGTTAAATACCAAATCCATATTTTTAAAATCATGAGGTTTCAAAGTATAATACTGCTGGTACTGATTGTCCCATATTTTGTAAGTGGTATTGACCTGGGCCAGCAACTCTTGTTTTTGTCTTTCTTCATCCTTTTTACTTTCTTCGATCTGGAATTCGGCTTTCATCTCATTCCCTTTATTCTTTTTCCACAAAGGGATGGGGATTCCAAAAGATACGGCAACCTGATTGTCAAAAGCGGCCCCTCTTTGGGTGTAGCGCGCTCCCACTGTCAAATCAGGAATATTAAGAGATTTTTGCCATTTTAGATTAAGCTGACTGCTTTCTGTAATTTTGATGAAGGTGAGGTAATTGGTATTGTTTTCTACTGCTTTTTGTTGCAACTCTTCCAGATTTATCAATGGTTGCCTGTTGAATAGCTGCTCTAATTCTTCTTCAGAAATTATCGGTTCAATATCTGTCTTGTTTCCGGTAAGCAGCTTCAGCGTCTGTTTTTCCTGAATGATATTATTGGTGATCTCAGTTCTATCATTTTGTAATCCTATTACCAGGGACTGAAGTCTCACCACATCTTTTAATGAAACATTCCCTTTTTTATTCTGACTTTCGTAGGCATTGAGCAGATTCGTAATATACTTCAGCTGAAGATCTACATTTTGTTCTTTTTTTTCATCAAAAATAATACTGTAGAAAGTGTTTCTCAATTGGGCTCTCAGGTCTATCACCAATCCTTTGAACTGGAGTTCTGCAATTTCTTTATTGGATTTTGCAAATGCTACTTCGTTCTTTCTTTTTCCACCCAGGACAAGAAGCTGATCGATACCAAATTCTTTTGCTCCTGTAGAGCCTATGTGAAGAACTTTGTTATTCTCCGGGTCAAAAGCATTCAGCTCCACAGATAAATTAGGCTGATCCCAGATTTTTGCCTGAATAATATCTGCTTCTGCTTCGCTGATGTTATATTGAGCAGCAAGCAATTGAAGGTTATTCTTCTGGAAAGCTTCTTCACACTCCAAAAGAGACATTTGCTGTTGTGCTGCCGCAGATGAGGAAATGGCCAGGCACAGCATTGCAATTCTGTTCATTATTTTTCTTTTTAAATTACAAAATTGCTTTGAAGTGATTAAAAGAAACTTAAATGAGGCTTAAAAAAAAATTAAAATGTCCTTAAACAGGACATTTTAAATGATATTTCGATTTTTGAAGAATAAAAATTATTCTCCACTATTGGAATTTTTATAGAAAATTCAATCTATAGTTTAACAGAAACAATCCACAATATTTTACAAAGAATAATTTATTATGATTATTTTCTAAAAACGATACTAAATGTATTGACATGCTCAGCAGGAGAAGAATATACAATCTTAGCATTATGATATTCCAGAATTCGTTTTACAATTCTAAGGCCGAGGCCTGATCCTGCAATATTTTGGGTATTATTTCCCCTCATAAAAGCTTCAAATAGCTTAGACTGTTCTTCTTCAGAAATAGTCTCTCCATGGGAAATGACTTCAACAGCAAGATTGTCATTGGTTTCAGTTATTAACACTTTCACTTCAGCACTGTCCGAATAGATGGCAGCGTTTTTAAAAAGATTAATAAAAACAATAACCAATAAAGACTGAATCCCACTTATAGTCAGAAAAGCATTTTCTGAGGTCTCTTCAGTAATCAGAAAGTCCATTTTAAGATCCGGATAGCTTTTTTCTACCCCTTCAAATGCTTCAAAAATAACTTCATCAATTCTTACCTCCTCGTATATCGTCTGGATATTCTCTTTATCAAATTTGGTAAGAAGCAATAAAGAGTTGGTTAAATCAGACAATTGGTAAACATCACGTTGAATTTGTCGCAAAGAAGAAAGTGTTTCCGGCGAATGTTCTTCAAATTTGATCAGGTTCTCCAGCTGAAAAGCCATTCTGGTAATAGGAGTTCTGATCTCATGGGATGCACTGGCTGTAAAATCTTTCTGCGACTGAAAGACATCGTTTAATCTTGCAATCATGGTGTTAAAAGACTTTGCAAGAACGCTGATTTCGTCATTAGAATTCTGAACCGGAATCTGCTTTGTCAATTTGTGGGCCGTTACTTCTGAAATTTCTTTATTTAAATCTTCCAGAGGGTGTAAAAATTTCTCTACGAAATAATAGCTGAAAAAGCCGATAAGAAGCGTACTCATCACGTAAGCAGTGACCAAGAGATATTTTAGATATCCTAGTTTTGATTTTCCATTGGTATCGAAAGCACTGGTAAGAATATAATAGTTTTCTCCATTGATATTTCTTAATGCCGCGTAAATCTCAGGAACCGTCTTTTCAGTATAAATAATCTTTTTCCTATCCAATTCCTTAAGCATGGTAGTATCCCAGGTAACATTCCGGTCTTTAATAGTACTGTAGACTAGTTCTTTTTTTTGATTAAAAATCAAAATCGTCTCATTCAGAAGAATATTATCTGAATTTTCATTAAAAAAAACAGGAGCTTCTTCTTCAAAGTCCTTGGATTTTGAAATAAAATGAGTCGTAAACTCTAATCGCTGCCTGAATCTTTCTTTAAACTCGTCTCTCCTGAAATCGTTAAAAGATAAATAAATAACCGCCATTACCATTCCAAAAAGCAATGAAAAGGCAATACTAATCGTTAATGCTATCTTTCTCTTTAAAGACATCTATAATGGGCTTAAGTAGTATCCGAAACCTGAACGGGTATGGATCAATTTTATTTTAAAGTCTTTATCAATCTTTTTTCTTAAAAAATTAATATATACTTCTACGGTATTGGTATTGGTGTTAAAATTGTGTTCCCATACATGCTCTGTAATTTGCTGTTTGGAAACTGTTCTCCCCTGTGCTTCTGCAAGGTAAACCAATAATTGGAATTCTTTTAGGGTAAGTGCGATCTCATTACCTCCACGATATACCTTCTGTTCTGTTTTATTAATAATCAAATCATCAATTCTTATAATATCCTGATCAGAACTATCAGAGGTTGCTTTTCTTCTAAGCAGAGAATTGATTCTTAATAGCAATTCTTCAAACTGGAAGGGCTTAACAAGATAATCATCTGCAAGTCTGGTAAAGGCATCTTTTTTATCTGAAATATCACCATAAGCCGAAATAATAATGATAGGAGTACTTTTATCAAATGAACGGATGGTCTGACAAACATCAAGCCCGTTTACTTTAGGTACATTGATATCTAGCAAATACAGGTTGTAGTTATTATTTTTAATCTGGCGAAGAAAAGTTTCTCCGTCATAGATCTTATCACAAGTGAAATTATTAGATTCTAAAAACCTGCAAAGCTCTGCAGAAAGAATGAGATCATCTTCTAACAAAAGAATATTCATCAAAATTTATTTTACACGAATTTAATAATTTTTTAGCCACCGAACGTATTCCTTATATAAGAACATGAAATATGTTTTATAAAGAAAGGATATTTTTTCTCAAGAACTTATTTTTGTTTTCTAAAATAAAGGCAAAAAAAATCCCGAAAGAAATTCGGGAAAATCGAGAGCCAACTACGGGACTTGAACCCGTGACCTCTTCCTTACCAAGGAAGCACTCTACCGCTGAGCTAAGTCGGCATCAACTAAAAAAATCACACTAAAAGCGTGATTTTTTTGAGCGGAAGACGGGGGTCGAACCCGCGACATTCAGCTTGGAAGGCTGACGCTCTACCAACTGAGCTACTTCCGCAATTTTGTTTCCAAAATTATTGGTAAACGCTGTGCAAAACTAAGAAAACTTATTTAATCCTGCAACTTTTTTTTCTAATATAAAATGTGGGGAGAGCAGGATTCGAACCTACGAAGCCGAAGCAACTGAGTTACAGTCAGTCCCATTTAGCCACTCTGGAATCTCCCCAGATATTTTATATTAAATAGAGCCTCCAGAGGGATTCGAACCCACGACCCCGAGATTACAAATCACGTGCTCTGGCCAACTGAGCTATGGAGGCATTTAATATTATTTAAACCTGAAAGTGGTTGAGAAACTCTACTCATTACATTTCAGCAGTTAAAAAAAATTACTTTTATTCGTAATTTTTTGAGCGGAAGACGGGGGTCGAACCCGCGACATTCAGCTTGGAAGGCTGACGCTCTACCAACTGAGCTACTTCCGCAATTTTGTTTCCAAAACCATTGGTAAACGCTGTGCAAAACTAAGAAAACTTATTTAATCCTGCAAGTTTTTTTTATAAAAATATAAGTGGGGAGAGCAGGATTCGAACCTACGAAGCCGAAGCAACTGAGTTACAGTCAGTCCCATTTAGCCACTCTGGAATCTCCCCAAAAGTTTATATTTTATGAGCCTCCAGAGGGATTCGAACCCACGACCCCGAGATTACAAATCACGTGCTCTGGCCAACTGAGCTATGGAGGCAAATATAAAAAAGAATTCAAAAGATCACTGTTCCTTTTTTGCGAGTGCAAATATAGAACGGATTTTTTGAATTCTCAAATTTTTTATAAACTTTTTTTGACTTTTTTTCCTAAGCCATTTCTTTTTTCTTGATTAGTAGCTTTTTAGCAGTATCAACGCATAGGTCCAAACTTTCTTCAAAACTGACAGTTGTTTTCTTTACTACAATATCATCTCCCGGAACCGCCAAAATAATCTCGGCTGTTTTATTCGCTTTATCGGAATTATTTTCTACTTTCAAAAAGATTTTACACTCTTGAATTTTGTCATAGAAGGTATCTAATTTACCTACTTTTTTTTCGATGTGTGATTCTAGTGGTTCGTGAGGAGTTAAACCAATTGATTGTACTGAAATCTTCATAATTCTTCTTTTTTTGATGCTCGAGGGTGAGCTTGATTAAACACTTTTTTCAATTGTTCAATATTAGCATTCGTATAGACCTGAGTACTGGCAAGACTGGAATGCCCTAATATTTTTTTTACTTTGGAGATCTCCGCCCCATTATCCAACACGTGAGTAGCAAAGCTATGGCGGAGGATATGAGGACTTCTTTTTTCCTTTGTTGTTATAAGACTAAGGTACTTATTAACTACCACATAAACAAATTTTTCATTGAGTTTTTTCCCCTTCTTATTTACAAAAAAGTATGATTTATATTCTGTCTGTGGTTTTCTAATTTCAAGATAACTTCTCAAAAGTTCAGACAGCTCATTGGAAATAGGAATCACCCTTTCTTTATTCCCTTTACCAATGACTTTTAATTCGTTCTCATTTAAATCAATATTCTCAAATATCAGGCCACAAAGTTCTGCTTTTCGCATACCTGTCTGGTACAATACCTCCACAATACATTTTTCAAGTACATCGTGTACCTGCGCAAAAATTCTGTCATTGAGATCTGCCATTTCCTCTCTGGACATAGGGATCTGTTTTTCAGGATAAAACTTCAGAGAAGATATCCCTTCCAAAGGAGAAATCTCAATCTCCCCTATTTTAAGAAGAAAAAGAAAAAAACTTCTGAGTGAAGATAATTTTCTATTGATACTCCTTTTTGAAATATCATTTTCGCTTAGTTTAACAATAAAATTCCGTATTACTTTTTTATCGGCTTTGGAAATATCTTCAGAGGACTCTGTTTTGAGGTAGAAATAAGAAAAATCACCAAGGTCTTTTTTGTAACTTGTGATGGTATGGGGAGAATACCTCTTTTCGAATTGTAAATATGTTAAAAATTTATCCAACATCGCTTTAGGTATAAAAATAAAAATTCACTCCTCAAATATAAGAATTTAAGAAGTGAATTAATATGTGATTTAAGAAAAAATTCTTAAGCCTGCTCTTCTTTGCTAAGTGCTCTTTGCTTGTAAGCAGCTTTCAACTTAGATTGTCTCAAAGTTACAGAAGGCTTGATAAACGCTTGTCTAGATCTTAATTGACGAACTGTACCTGTTTTATCAAATTTTCTTTTGTATTTTTTTAAAGCTCTGTCGATGGATTCACCATCTTTAACTGGAATTATTAACATATTTTACATCTCATTTTGGATTGCAAAAGTACTTTTTTTTTCATTAACTGCAAAATATTCCTTAAAACTTTTTTTCAAAATCAAAAAAAATACTGTATTAAGCCGAGTTTAATGTAAAAACCAGGAGTTATTTTAATAAAAAAGAAATAAATCAATTAATCTCCTACACACCTATTTATCTTATACACAACACCCTCATTATCAATAAGTATTAAAAAAATACATTTGTAAAATCAAACAAAAACCAATGAAAAAAAAACTACTTCTGTATTCTCTTATTCTTTTATTTTGTATAAATAATACACTCTTATCTCAAACATATCAATTAACGGGAAATCCTGTAAATACAACCGGATGGACCATAGTCCCAAGCACCATAGTAAGTGGAGATTTCGTTAGACTTGTTGACGATCAACCAGGTAAATCAGGAGCTATAAATCTGAACGCACCAATCAATCTACGATATTGTGATAAATGGAAAGTTGAATTTGACTTCAGAATTGATGGAAACGGGACATCCAGTTTTGGAAGAGGAGACGGTTTTGCTTTCTGGTATCTTGCCAATCCTCCAACAGGATTTGTATCAGGCGGTGGATTAGGGATACCTGCCAATGCTTCTGGCCTGATGGTTGGTTTTGATATTTTCAATAATAGTAATGAAAGGCAAATGAGTAAGGTCCATATTTTATATGGTACAAATAATACTGCGGGAAATAATATAGAATTCAATAATACACCCGGAAGCTCATTCCATTCTGCCGACCTCAACTCAACACAGCCTTTTGTAGGTTCTACATATAAACACGTTGAAGTAACCGGGCAAATAGACCAAGCAAATATGGCAAACTGGATCATCACCGTGCGGATCGACGGCAATCTTATTACCACCCAGTCTTTTGCTCCCTCAGGAGGAGCCGCCAATATGACACAGGGATACTTTGGTTTTTCTGCATCGACAGGAGGAGCGTCAGCTAGAAGTTCCGTTAAAAACGTTAAAATTTACACGGATAAAATTCCTGTTCTTCAAAGTACTATTACGAAATCATTCTGTCCCGGAAACAATACGGTAGATCTAACTTCTTTCAATGCTCAGCTTACTTCCAATCCAAACAATTATACTTTTACTTATTATGTTCAGGGAAGCTCAACTCCTATTGTCAATCCTAGTAATTTTCAGTTTAATTCAAACACAACGATTATCGTTTTCATTAAAGACAATGCACAATCATTATGTGATAATTCAGATAGCAAAATACAGCTTGTTATCACTCCGGCCCCTCCCCCTACAATTACCGCTTCCTCTCCTACTATCTGCTATGGGGGGAATATCACTCTCACATCCAATCAACCCACAGGAAACACATGGTCGACAGGAGAAACAACACCATCCATTACAATAACAACTCCCGGAACCTATACACTCACCAATAGCACAACGGGATGCATTAGTTCCCCGGCTTCCGTTACTATTACAGGCGAAGCTGATCCGAATATACAAATTACAGGAAATTTTATTCTTTGCGAGACACCAACACAACTTACCGCTTCTTCAACTGGCACGGGAAATACCTACTCATGGTCCAACGGAACAACAGGAAACACCACCTCAGTTTCAACACCGGGAACTTATTCAGTAACGGCGACGACACCAGCAGGATGTCAGTATCAGAAATCAGTTACCGTTACTCAGGGAAATGTTCCGGTAGTGCAAAATTCCACTCTAAGCCAATGTTCAAATTCATCAACAGCGACTTTCGATCTTACTTCAGCTCAAAATAACCTTAGTTCAACTCCTGGTGTTACTTTTGATTATTACGTATCTCAGGCTGATGCCATAGCCGGAAACACCAACACAATTACCAATCCGAATGCCTATGTATCAGGAAATGCAATCATTTATGTAAGGGTAAAATCTTCCACAACATGCGCCAAGATTGCGGAACTTCAACTTACAATCACAACTACCACAACCCCAGTAATAACCGCTTCATCTCCTACTATTTGTTATGGAGGAAATATCATTCTTACCTCCAACCAATCTACCGGAAACACATGGTCGACAGGAGAAACAACACCATCTATTACCGTTACAACTCCAGGAACGTATACCCTCATCAATAATACAACAGGGTGTATCAGCTTACCGGCTTCCATAACTATTACCAGTGAATCCGATCCTAATATACAAATTACAGGAAATTTTGTTTTTTGCGAGACACCAACACAACTTACCGCTTCTTCAACTGGCACGGGAAATACCTACTCATGGTCCAACGGAACAACAGGAAACACCACCTCAGTTTCAACACCGGGCACTTATTCAGTAACAGCAACGACACCAGCAGGATGTCAGTATCAGAAATCAGTTACCGTTACTCAGGGAAATGTTCCGGTAGTGCAAAATTCCACTTTAAGTCAATGTTCAAATTCATCAACAGCAACTTTCGATCTTACTTCAGCTCAAAATAACCTTAGTTCCACTCCTGGTGTTACTTTTGATTATTACGTATCTCAGGCTGATGCTATCGCTGGAAATGCAAACACAATTACCAATCCAGCAGCCTATGTATCGGGAAATGCTACAATATATGTGAGAATAAAATCTATGCCCTGCTATAAAATTGCAGAGCTTCAATTAATTGTCAATTCAAAACCCTCTCCTATCATTTCTGCTTCAGCTAATGCAATATGCAATGGCAATAGTGTCATCTTAACCTCCAATTTATCTGCAGGAAACACATGGTCAACAGGAGAAACAACTCCATCTATTACAGTCAGTACAGCCGGAACATATACGTTAACCAATAATAACGGAACATGTACAAGCAATCCGGTAAGCATTACAATTACATCGGGCACTGATCCCAATCTTCAGATTAGCGGGTCCACAACTTTCTGTCAAGGTACATCTACTACATTAACCGCAACCGCAACAGGCACAGGAAACACTTTTTTCTGGTCTAACGGTGTCAATACTGCTACTAATACAATAACAGCACCGGGAACATACACCGCAACAGTAACAACAGCGGTAGGATGTCAATATCAAAAGTCAGTCACTGTAACAATGGATCCTTCAATAATTATCAATATTGCTACCCCAGCTGAAATCACCTGTACTACTTCACAAATCACCTTAGATGCTACATCTTCTGTTTATCAGCCCGGTGCAACATTCTTATGGACTGCTACAGGTGGAGGAAATATTGTTTCAGGAGGCAATACTCTTACTCCGGTCATCAATAATAGTGGTAATTATACTCTCAGAATTACCAGTGCAACACCTAATGGATGCAGCCAGCAATCTTCTATTACTGTCATAAGAAATACAGCTCCCCCAACAATTATACTTTCATCATCCAAACTTACCATTTGCAAGGGTGAATCTGTTACTATAACAGCAACCGGAGCCACCTCCTATATATGGAATACTCTTCCCGGAATCGGAAATACACAAACAGTAAACCCAACGACGACGACGACCTATTCTGCCACCGGAACCGGAGCTAATGGCTGTACATCCACTGCCAGCATTACAATTACTGTTGTTCCTGAAATTGTATCAACATTACATAATATTGAGGTTTGCCAGGGAGATACTGCAATTTTAGATGCAGGTACAGGTCCTGGTTACACATACCAATGGAATACCGGTGCCACTACACAAACTATCAGTGTAAGCACCTCAGGAACCTACACCGTAATAATCAATAACAGATCTTGCTCAAAAACATTTAATGCTACCGTTTCATATATTCCAACTCCAAAGATTCTGGAAATACTGTATAAAGATCCGGTTTTAACCATTATTGCAAAAAAAAACGGAACTACTCCATTAGAATATTCTATCGATGACGGAATTACCTGGCAATCTTCTCATATTTTCCAGGTTCTCAGAAATACAAAATATCCTATTTCTGTAAGAAACAAAGGGGTAACTTGTCTTTCTCGCACCGAATATTACACTTTTTTCATGGCTAATATAATCACTCCTAATGGAGATGGAATTAATGATGTTATTGATTTTAGTGCCATCAGTAAATATGGAAATTTTAACGGAGGAATTTTTGATCGGTATGGGAAATCTGTCTTTAAGATCAGTTCAAAAAATCCCGTATGGGACGGTAAATACCTTGGAAGACCCCTCCCTACTGACACTTACTGGTATAAATTATCATGGGAAAACCGACTAACTGAGAAACCGGAAGAACTTTCCGGATGGGTACTCTTAAAAAACAGGGAATAAAACCTGAAAGTATTAACAACGTTCCCCTTCTTTTTATGAGTGAACCAGCCCTTAATTAAACATAATGACTATAATTTAAAAAAGCTATGAATAGTATTAACGGTATTTGAACAAAATAATTTATCTTTGCACTCACTTTATTCATGGGGTTGACTGGTTTCGACAGCAAGACCAATGGGTAAGTAAGCATGCAGAGAACCGTAGCGCGATCTCTTTAATCCCTTGCTACAAAATTTTAACTGGCAACGAAGAGTTCGCTCTTGCAGCTTAATATCGAAGTATAGTAGATCAAGCGTTTTCCCGAAGATTTCAGTAGGGAAGCAAGATATTCCACAAATGCTCTGTTCTGCGGCGTTTGATTCTGGGATATAGGAATGCGGAAATAAGGCTGTAGAAACTTCGGCTACAACACGAAAACTTAGAAGATAAGCTGGGAGTTGGGTGTCTATCCTCTGCTTTCAGTCGAAAACCAATGGTAGAATAAGCATGTAGAAAGCTTATGTATTGCTTGTTTGGACGAGGGTTCGAATCCCTCCAACTCCACCAAAAAAAGAGAATCTAAATTTTAGATTCTCTTTTTTATTCTCAATAGCAGCCTTATGATAGCAGCTTACTCGGTGATAATCCAAATTGTTTTTTAAAGACAAAGGAAAAATGAGAGAGATCCTCAAATCCCAGATCAATATAAATTTCAGATGCTTTTTTTCCTTTTTCTAAAAGATATCGGGCTTCCTGCAATCTCTTTTGAAGCAGCCATTTTCCGGGAGCTACTCCAAATATTTTTTCAAAATCTCTTTTAAAAGTAGCCAGGCTTCTTCCCGTAAGATAAGCAAACCGATCAAGCTTCACGTTAAAATGATAATTCCTGAGCATAAATTCCTCAAGATTAATTTTATACGGGTCTGAAATATCGTATAAAATGTTTTTAAAAGAAATATCATATTCAAATAAGAGTAATAATGCCTCTTTCTGCTTAACCAAAGCAAGTTCAGGGGATTTATTTTCCAGCAAATCCTGATATTGTAACAGGGATTCCATAAAGTATCTTAAATGAGAAACCTGAGGTAACTCAATAAAAGCTGGTGTTTTTATTTTTTCCTGAACCACAAAGTGCTCTTCAGTACTCATTTGGTTTAATAATCTTTCATCAAATCTAATGGATAGAGATTTGAATTCCGTTTCTTTTCCTGGTTTTTTCAAAAACTTTATAAGCTGGTTTTTTCTTACCAGATAAACATCTCCACTTCGAAACACTTGCCTATGCACTCCGCCATTAAGCTCCATTTCTCCTGAAATCACCATAGACAAGGCATTGTAAGAAGCAAACTGTTCCCCTTCACGAAAAGCAGTAAAGTAACATGAATAGTTGATATACTCTAAGTTTTCAGCCATTTTTATACTATTAAATAAATAGATTCAAGCCAAAAAGTTTCGACCTGACTGTTAAATATAATATTTTTATTTTTTTATATTAAAATTGATTTTAATTCTAAATATTCTTCCAGGCCATAAGCCCCAAACTCTCTTCCTATTCCTGATTGTTTAAAACCTCCGAAAGGTGCCAGGGGGTCATGTTTAAAACCATTGATACAAATCCTGCCTGCTTCGATCCTTGAAGCTACATTCACTGCGCGTCTCTCGTCCTGTGAGGAAATATAGGCAGCTAATCCGTATGTAGTATCGTTGGCAATGGCAATAGCTTCTTCGTCATTATGATAAGGAATAATAGACAGTACAGGGCCAAAAATTTCTTCTCTGGCAATTCTCATATCGTTTCGTACATTCGTAAAAATGGTAGCCTTAACAAAATTTCCATTTTCAAAACCTTCAGGCTTTCCTATTCCTCCAGCCAATAGTTCAGCTCCTTCTTCTATTCCAATCTTAATGTAGTTTTGTACACGCTCATACTGCTTTTCGGACACCATGGGACCAACGTTCGTTTCTTCATCTTCGGGATTTCCTACCCGCACCTGTTCCACGGCTATTTTAGCTATTGCATTTACTTCTTCTAGTTTTGAATAAGGAACTAATAAACGTGTAGGGGCAATACATGCCTGGCCGCTATTCATATAAGCCGCAAAAACAGCCTGAGGAATAACCTGTGTTAAATCAGCATCATCAAGGATAATATTTGGTGATTTCCCTCCCAATTCCAGCGTCACCCTTTTCATAGTATCTACCGCACCCTTTGCAATCATTTTGCCCGTCTGTGTGGAGCCTGTAAATGATATTTTGGAGATATCCGGGCTGCTTACAATCTCAGTTCCAACTACATTTCCCAAACCATTTACTACATTAAAAATTCCTTTAGGTAATCCCGCACTATGAAAGCATTCTATAATAATCCGGGTTTGCAATGCACTCATCTCACTGGGTTTTACGACAACCGTACAGCCCGCAGCAACAGCAGTAGCAAATTTGTTGCAGATAAAACTGTTACTGGAGTTCCATGGGGTAATAATTCCCACTACACCCACAGGAGTCATCTGCACTGAAGTATTCCCTTCCTTTCTGACAAATTCAAAATGTCTCAGAGTCTCTATCATACTGTCGAAGCCACTTATCATATTTTGAAAACTAGCCGTACAAAACTGTCTGGTACCACCATATTCCAAAATCATGGTCTCAATAAGATCTTTTTTGCGGTTTTTCACGGCACTTTTAAGATTATTAAGAATAAGAATACGTTCTTCAATGCTGGTTCTTGAGAATGTTTTAAAAGCTTCCTTTGCAGCAGCAATGGCTTGTTGTGCGTCTATTTCGTTTCCCAGTACAACTTCTCCGATCTTCTGATGATCCGAAGGATTAATAAGTTCAAAAGTTTCATGACCAGTCAACGTTACAAATTCACCGTTGATATAAGCTTTGTCTATGCTTTCCATATGTGTCTATTTTAATTTTACAGAACAAATTTCTGATAATAATCACTTTCGACCTTTGTTGTAAAGCTCAACTTAGCTTTGTTAAAAAGCTCACAAATCTGTATTCATCCTGAAAGCAATGATGATGATCTTGATATCATAAAAAAGACCCCGGTATCGGGCCTCTTTTATTTCAGCTGTTTATAAAATTCATATAATTCTTCTATATTCTCAGAACAAAGTATCCGAACAGCTCGTTCAAGCACCTGTTCATCCCACTCCCACCATTTCATTTCCAGCAGTAATCCAATGTGGTAATCGCTGAATCTTTTCTTTATGGGTTTGGCAGGATTACCACCTACAATGGTATAGGGTTCTACATTTTTCGTGACCAATGCACGGCTTCCGATCACGGCACCATCGCCTATTGTAATTCCCGGCATGATCATAGCCTCTCCTCCAATCCAGACATCATTTCCTATGATGGTATCTCCGGCAGGTTCAAAAGCGTCTTTACTATTTTTGAAGCTGTCAACTTCAGACATATATAAAGAAAGGAAAACTGGAAATCCAGTCATGACGATGTCCCTGATTTCCACACATAATAAAACTTACTCCTGTTCCTATAGAACAATAAGATCCTATAATTAGTTTATCCACATCATCTCTGTCAAGAAGATAGCGCGCGCAATCGTCAAAGGAATGTTCGTGATAGTATCCAGAATAGTAAGAATATTTACCTGCAATAATATTAGGATTCTGAATATGGTCTTTTATGATTTTGCCTTTAAAAGGACTTTCAAAGAAATTTTTCATTTTGATAGCTTTATACAATTAATACTGAGAACAGTTAATGAACTGCTCTTTTACAAAGTTTGATGTATTATTTCAGAAAAGCTAACGTGTTAATTTCATAGTATACAAATATAGAGATTATTTCATCCAATATTACTTATATAATGTTGTATACGTCAAAATATACAAGAAAAATATCACTTATTTTTAAAAAAACCTTTATCAAATATCGTTTTTTATCTTTCTTCATTTTAGAAAATGATCTTGTATGGAACAGAATCCGAAAATTTCTATCCTACTTATTTTTACACCTGATCATGGAAGTTTTGATATCTACCGTCAAAGCAAAAATATAACCTACTGAAAACTAAAAGACTAAAGTAGCAAGAGCTAAAATGAAGTCCTCCTGTCCACAAAAAAGACTAAAAAAATGTTTTATCGTAAAGAATTTTATATATTTGCACCATCTAACAATTAAAAAAAATAATTTACTATGTCAGACATTGCATCAAGAGTAAAAGCTATCATCGCTGATAAGCTTGACGTTGAAGAAACAGAAGTAACTCCTGAAGCTAGCTTCACTAACGATTTAGGAGCTGACTCACTAGATACGGTTGAGTTAATCATGGAATTTGAAAAAGAATTTAACATTCAAATCCCTGATGATCAAGCTGAAAAAATTACTACGGTAGGACACGCTATCGCTTACATCGAAGAAGTAGTAAATAAATAATATTCTTCAACAAAAAAGAAATTAAACAAAGTTTATGGAATTAAAAAGAGTAGTTGTAACCGGGTTTGGAGCAATAACACCAATTGGAAATAATGCAAAAGAATACTGGGAAAATCTTGTGAAAGGTGAGAGCGGTGCCGCTCCGATTACTCTTTTTGATGCCACAAACTTTAAAACGAAGTTCGCTTGCGAAGTGAAAAATTTCGATCCGTTACAGCATTTTGATAAGAAAGAAGCTAAAAAAATGGACCGAAATACTCAATTGGGGCTTGTGGCAGCTAAAGAAGCTGTGGCACATTCCGGAATTATTGAAGACAATGTTGATAAAAACAGAGTCGGTGTAATCTGGGGTTCCGGAATCGGAGGTTTAGAGACTTTTGAAACAGAGGTATTAGGATGGGCCAATACGGAAATTCCGAGGTTTAATCCATTCTTTATCCCTAAAATGATCGCGGATATTACTCCGGGACATATCTCTATTGAATACGGTTTCCATGGTCCAAATTATACCACAGTATCTGCATGCGCATCTTCAGCAAACGCTATTATTGATTCCAAAATGCTGATCCAACTGGGAAAAGCAGACGTGATTGTGTGCGGAGGCTCAGAAGCAGCCGTTACAGCAAGTGGTGTCGGTGGATTCAATGCAATGATGGCACTTTCTACAAGAAATGACGATCCTAAAACAGCTTCAAGACCTTTTGATAAAGACAGAGATGGATTTGTATTGGGTGAGGGAGCAGGATGCATCGTTCTTGAAGAATATGAGCACGCGGTAAAACGTGGTGCCACAATTTATGCAGAATTACTTGGAGGTGGGCTAAGTGCTGATGCACACCACATGACAGCTCCACATCCTGAAGGCCTTGGTGCTTATCTGGTAATGAAAAACTGTTTGGAAGATGCAGGCTTAACTGCTGATGAAGTAGACCATATCAATATGCACGGTACCTCTACTCCATTAGGAGATATCGCAGAATCCAACGCAATTTCGAAATTATTAGGCGAGCATGCTTTTGACATTCAGATTAATTCTACTAAGTCAATGACAGGTCACCTTTTAGGGGCAGCAGGTGTCATTGAAGCTATCGCTGCGTTGGGAACTATTATTCATGGTATTGTTCCTCCTACCATCAACCATTTCACTGATGATGAAAATATTGACAGCAGACTTAACTTTACGTTTAACGATGCTGTGAAGAAAGATGTAAAAGTAGCCATGAGCAATACTTTTGGATTTGGCGGGCATAACGCTTGCGTTCTATTTAAGAAAATCTAAATTCAATGAATGGAGTTACAGAAATACTTTTCTAAATTCCTTCTCAAAAAAAGAAAAAGACAGCTAACGGAAAGAGATTATTTTCTCAGTACCGAACTTAATAAAGTGCTAGGTACAGAGGTTCAAAATATTGCTCTCTACCGTGAGGCTTTTTCTTTGAAAAATTCTTCTAAAAATCAAGACAGCAATTATGAAAGACTTGAATTTTTGGGAGATTCTGTTTTGGGTACAATTATTTCTTGTCATTTGTTCCAGACCTATCCTCAGGCTAATGAAGGGTATCTGACTCAGATGAAATCTAAGATTGTTAATAGGAAAAACCTTAATAAATTAGGAGAAGACCTTAAACTTACCAACCTTTTGCAAAAGCAAAACAGTTCTGCAGCTTTAGGGGAAAACATCTGCGGAAACTTATTTGAAGCTTTAATAGGTGCTGTTTACCTTGATTTCCAATATGATACTTGCAGAAAGATCATTCTGGAAAAACTGCTGACGCCTTCTGAAATCAATAAACTTGAAAACAAAATTGTCAGCTACAAAGGTCTCCTGCTTGAATGGAGTCAGAAAAAGAAGGTCAATATAAAGTATGAAACCTGTGAAGAAGTGCAGGTTAATAAATCGGTCGTCTTCAGGTGCCATGTATGGCTGGGAGAAGAAAAGATTGCTAATGCAGTAGAAACTTCTAAAAAGAAAGCAGAGGAAAAGGCGGCACAAAGGGCATTTTATATTTTAAATAAAAAAGAAAATATACTTGGAAATTCAAAAACTTTATGATCTGGATGATATAGAATTTGAAGATATTGCCATAGGATTGGTAAGATTAGCAAAAGATATACCCGCTCATGAGTTTTTCTATAAAATAAATCAAAGTAACAACCTCAGTTTCTCAAGAAAGAAAGATCTTGTCTTTCATGGGGATTATTATGATTATTTTTTTCCAAGATTTGAGGGCTACCACAAGTTTTCAAAGACAGCTTTTACCTTTATTTCAAACAAATCTTCTGAAAGTAAGCAAAAAAAAGTTCAGACTGAGCTCTTTACAGAAGAAGAAAACATTAAATTTTTATTAAATAATCAGGTAGATGTAGAATATATTCTGCATAGTTCGGAACAGTTTCCTGATTTTTCCGTAATTTTGCTCCCTGAAAATCTTGTGTTTCCAATTCAAGATTATACACTGAGTTCTGATGAAGAACTTTATCAAATTATCCAATATTATGAATAAGTATTTAAAGAAGACAAAAATTATCGCAACACTAGGGCCTGCTTCATCGTCGAAGGAGGTAATGTTAGATTTAATGAAAGCGGGTGTTGATATTTTCAGAATAAATTTTTCACATGCAGATTACGACTTAGTTCGAAAAAATATTGAAATAATTAGAGAACTAAACAGCGAGTATGGGTATTCAGTGGGTATTCTGGGAGATCTTCAGGGACCGAAGCTAAGAGTAGGTGTTGTAAAAGAAGGGTCTTACTTAAACCCTGGAGATATACTTACTTTCACCAATGAAAAGATGGAAGGTGATTCTACCAAGGTTTATATGACTTACCAACAGTTTCCTCAAGATGTAAAAGTAGGGGAAAGAATCCTTATCGATGATGGTAAGCTTGTATTGGAGGTTACTGAAACAAATGAAAAGGATACGGTAAAAGCTAAAACAATTCAGGGGGGACCACTAAGTTCTAAAAAAGGAGTTAACCTTCCTAATACTCAGGTATCTCTTCCTGCATTGACAGAGAAAGACGTTCAGGACGCTAACTTCATGATGGACATGGAGGTAGACTGGATTGCCCTTTCTTTCGTCCGTCATGCACAGGACATCATTGATTTAAAAGAATTAATTGCTAAACATCCAAACGGTAAGTTCAAAACTCCGATCATTGCGAAGATTGAAAAACCGGAAGGGGTTAAAAATATTGAAGAAATTTTAGTTGAATGTGATGGATTAATGGTTGCTCGTGGTGATCTGGGAGTAGAAGTTCCGATGGAGGAAGTTCCCGCCATCCAGAAAAATCTGGTAGAAAAGGCAAGATTCTTCTCTAAACCTGTTATCATCGCAACACAGATGATGGAAACCATGATCAACAGCTTAACACCAACAAGAGCCGAGGTTAATGATGTTGCCAACTCTGTATTGGACGGTGCTGATGCCGTAATGCTTTCCGGAGAAACCTCCGTAGGTAGATATCCTGTACAGGTTGTGGAAAATATGGCTAAAATTGTAAAGAACATTGAAACCACTCATTTCTACCAACATAAAAATGAGCCGATTGAGAAGGACTATAACTGTATTGATGAGAGATTCATTACCAATAGAGTATGTCTTGCAGCGGTAAGAATTGCTAAAACGACTAATGTTTCGGCTATTGTAACCCTTACCCATTCTGGATATACAGCTTTCCAGTTAGCAGCGCACAGACCCAATTCGCAAATCATTGTTTACAGTGGAAATAAAAGAGTCATTACGATGCTGAACCTTCTTTGGGGAGTACATGCCTATTATTATGACATGAAAAAATCTACTGACGAAACAATCATTCAGGTAAATATGCTGACACACAACTACGGTTATATTGAAACAGGTGACTTCGTTATCAACATCAATGCAACTCCGTCGTATGAAGGTGGAAAAACAAATACGCTTAGATTGACGACTGTATAATAAGCAAAATTACTTTTTGTTAAAGTATAAAAGACTCCCGGAAATTAATTTCCGGGAGTCTTTTTTATCATAAGTGCAAATGCGTTAATTACCTACAATCGTTCTTGCTGTTACAAATTCCTTCAAGGCCAGTAGAGACAACTCTGTTCCATACCCCGAAGCCTTTGATCCACCGAATGGAAAACGCGGGTCGGAACTTGTCATTCTGTTAATGTTTACAGTTCCGGATTCAAGGTTTTCAATAAAGAATAATTGGCGAGCCTTATCTTGAGTCCAGACAGAATTTGAAAGTCCGAAAGGAATATCATTGGCAATCTGCAACGCTTCTTCATCGCTTTTAGCAATCATCACCATTCCAAGAGGTCCGAAAAGTTCTTCTTTTAGAATTGGGTTTCCTTCCTGAACCCGAATTAAACCTGGTTTAAATTCATTTTCTGAGATTCTTTCTAAAGGAATAATAATTTCCGCCCCATTTTCCAGAGCTCTGTTGAATTGTGCTTCAAGCTCATCAGCAAGATCAGGTCTGGCCATTCCGGCTAATTTAGTTTCCCTGTTTAGAGGATCTCCTATTTCATATTTTTTATATTCTTCGATGAAGATAGGTAAGAAGTCCTCTTCCACTTTTTCATCAATAATAAATCTTTTTGCTGCAGTACAGGTTTGCCCACAGTTTTGCAGCCTTGACTTGACCCCGGCTTTTGCAGCGCTTTCCAGATCAGCATCTTCAAAGATGATAAAAGCATCACTTCCTCCTAATTCAAGTAAGGATTTTTTGATATTTAAACCAGCTATAGAAGCCACTTCACCTCCTGCTTTTCCACTGCCTGTAAGACTCACTCCTTTTACAGTATCGTGCTCAAGAATTTCTTTTACAGCTTTATGACCAACTTCTAAGTTCTGGAAAACACCTTCCGGGAAACCTGCTTCCAAAAGAACTTCTTCAATTGCATTTCCACTTCCAAAACAAATTGAAGCGTGCTTTAATACGACTGTATTTCCTGCCAGAATTGCAGGAGTAGCAAATCTTAATACCTGCCAGAAAGGAAAATTCCAAGGCATGACTCCCAAAATAACTCCCTTAGGAACATAATGAACTTCTGAATAAGCAAATTCAGATTCAATTTTCTCGGCCTTTAAAATATTCTCTGCATCGGCATAATAATTCATCATCAGTGCACACTTCTCAACCTCAGCAATCGATTCCGAGATGGGTTTATTCATTTCAGTGGTAATGATTCTGCCAAATTTTTCTGAATTATTTTTTAAGATTTCTGCTGCTTTTGCAATTAACTTCTGCCTTTCCTCAAACGGCACTTTTCTCCATACTGAAAACGCTTTATCTGCTTTAATAAGCTTGCTTTCAATTACTTGTTCCATAATATAATTTCTGTTTTAAATTCAGTTAATGAATTTATGAGCGCTTTTAATTTAAAAGCACGGATAAAATCAGCAAATTCTGTTCCTTAGGGCTCTATAAAATAGTGATTTTCTCTATCGGAAGAATATAATTTTATCTTACATCATTAACCATTCATTCACAAGACATGCTGCCAGTCTTGCCGTCCTGTCCTGAATATCAAAAGACGGGTTTACTTCAGCCACATCAAGTGCAACCAGTTTTTTATTCTTTAAAATATGCCTGTAAAAATGCATAAAGGTTGCATCTGCAAAGATACCATTATATGCGGAAGCAGAAACCCCCGGAGCGATCGATGCATTAAAAACATCCATACAAATGGTTAAATAGGCGAAATCAACATTGTTCAACAGATCATCGATACGTTGATAGATTGAGGGAAGATTCTCAAAAAAGAGTTCATCTGCAAGGATGTATTTCATTCCATATTGATGAGCGGTATCAAAAAGTTTTAGGGTATTTGAGTTTCTCTGAATTCCGATATGTAAAGAATTGATAGGGCCTTCCTGAGCAATCTGCCAGAATCCGGTTCCTGAACTTGGGCCTATTCCATTTTCAGGTTGCCTGTTATCAAAATGGGCATCAATATTAATGATTCCAATTTTTTGCTCAGGAAAGGCAGTTTTTACCCCCAGATAGTGCGCATAAGTAACTTCGTGCCCTCCACTCAGGACAAGAGATTTTCCTCCCTTTAAAAGGACCTTAGAAACATTTTTGGCAAGGTTATTCTGAGCATTCTCTAAATTGCCATCTTCACAGGTGATATTTCCAAAATCAAGCAATGAGAAATCAGGAATAATCACCGGGAAATTAGACATATTTTTCCTGATCACATCCGGTGCCTCTTTGGCCCCCTGACGGCCCTTGTTTCTCCTGACTCCTTCATCCACGGCAAAACCATGCAAAACGAAATCATTCGTTGAAACATTGTCATAATTGTGTTCTTCCTGTACTCTCTGAAATAGTCTATGGAAGAGAAGTTCTTCTCCATCCAATCTACCCTGCCAAATATTTTGAAACATAATTCTTTAAAGATTCAATTTTAGTTGCATCATTATCTCCAGTAAAGCTAGCTAATATTGTTTAGAAATAAAAGTGACTTTAACATATTATGTAAAGAATTCATTATTAAAACGATAGTTGTCTTTTATTCTATATCGATGCTATCATTACGGCTTATAAACATTTCATTTATCTTTCCCTAACTCATCTCCCAAAAGTCTTTCTGCGTGTTTTACTTCCCGGTATAATATTTAAAATATTGCCAGTATTTATCTTTAAAAATTCTCACTGAGATGTTATACTCCGGATTGTTTCTTTTTATGATATTAAAAACTTTAGAGATCTTTCTGAAATCCTTGCCTGCAAAATAACTTTCTTTGATGTTATCCGCACTTTCCCGCCCAATATATAAATATCCGTGTACTTTTAATTCTTCAATAGCCAGATCTTCGATATCACTTAATTTTTCAAAATCATCTTTTTCAGGAAGACCATCATTATGATCACCATTATAATGAAATTTAAGTACTGAAATCCATGGATAGGAAGCTTTTGCATCATACTCCAGCAAGTGCATATTCATGCAGGCAATGAGTGGTCTGCCATTTTCAAGATCAGCTCTAAGGATAGAAAACTCGTCCTCGTCATCAGTTCTTTTAACACTTTTATATTTTTCAGTGAATTCTCTTTCTCTCCATAATAGAAAATCCTGTAGTTTTTCAATAGGAACAAGGTCTTTTTCAGCCTGATCTATTCCTATCACTCTGAATGTATCAATTTGTGTCGCAAAGTTTAATTCTCCTAAAAAGTTATCTAAAAACAGACAAACTCCGGTGGTGATGGCGTCTTTATTCTTAGCATTACCATGATACACAAAAACAAGATCAATTTCATCCTGATAATCTTCAAGTTCATTAGAATAGAAAGAAATATTATCTTTTGAGAACGAATAATCTCCCATCCCAACACTAACTTTCTGAATATCCATTGCCGGCTTTAAGGCTGTAAATTTCCAATGGCCCATTTTAGGAGCTGCCTCAATCAATTCTTCCGCAAAGACTATATTTGCTATTTCTCCGTCTACGGTAATAATCAGCTCAGCGGTTACATCATCAGACATTCCTGTCAGGAAGTAATATCCATCCTTTATATTGTTCAGCTTAGAAGCAATGATCTCAAAAAAATCTTTTTCAATGGTTCCCTGCCCTCCTTCTTTAACAATCTGGTAGAAGTCTTTTTCGTGTGTTAAAAACCAATTCCAAAAATCTGTATACTGTTTTTCCTCCATAGCCTTTACCACAATTGTTTGTAATTAATCAACAATATTCCCGTCAATATAGATATGCTCAGCTTTTACACTTCCCTGGTTATAAAGTACGTTTTGGAAATTATTCGTTTTAAAAGTGACAAAATCAGCTTTCTTACCTGCCTCCAATATCCCTCTGTCTTCAAGATTAAGGGCAAAAGCTGCACGAAAAGTCATTCCGGCCAAAACCTCTGCAGTTGTCAGTTTTTGGAAAGTTGCTAAAATGGAGGCCTGGGTAATTAAATTCCCCATTGGAGCAGATCCGGGATTCCAGTCACTTGCAATAGCTACAATAGCTCCTGCATCCAGTAATTTTCTTGCCGGGGTAAATTTTTCGCCCAGTCCTAAACTTGCTCCCGGAAGTGCTGTAGCCACTGTATTGGATTCTGCCAGAAACTGAATATCTTCATCAATTGTTGCTTCCAGATGGTCTGCTGATTTCGCTCCTACTTCTATGGCAATTCGGGAACTTCCCGGTGTGAACTGGTCTGCATGAACAGTAATTTCAAAACCTAAATCTTTAGCTTTAAGTAAAAACGCTTTACTTTCTTCCGGTTGAAATGCTGATTTCTCAATAAAGATATCCACACGGCTGGCAAGATTTTCTTCTTTTACTTTTGGCAAAATCTGAGTAAGAATATAGTCCAGATATTCGGGATTACTTCCTTCAAAATCTCTTGGCTTCAAATGGGCAGAAAGACAGGTCGGAACTAGGGTTGCTCTTGTTTCCTGTTGCGCTTTTTTAATAATTCTAAGCATTTTAAGCTCATTTTGCACATCCAGTCCGTAACCACTTTTTACTTCAATGGTCGTAATTCCCAACTCAACCAGGAAATGAATTCTCTCTAATAAAGTTCTTAATAATTCGTCTTCTGACGCATTTCTTGTGTGTTGTACTGAGCTCCAGATGCCCCCTCCACTTTCAGCAATTTCCAGATAAGTTTTCCCTGCATTACGCATCGCGAAATCATTGGCACGATTTCCCCCAAAACAAATATGAGTATGCGAATCTACAAAGGCAGGAAGCACAATTTGCTCTCCGTCCAACTGTTCAATCTCTATTGTTGGATTTTCATTTTTTAATGCTTCAAAATTTCCGACTTTCTGAATGGTATTGTTATCAACTACAATTCCTCCATCCGTAATGATTTCCAGTTGTTCATCGCTCAATTTTCCTCTTAATGGTAAATTGGCAAGTGTCACAACTTGCTTAAATGGTCCTATTAATTTCATTTATTCAGGCTATGGGTTTAGAGATGAATTACTTTATTCGACAATTTTACATGGTTAGGATTTCTTCAGTATAATAAAATATAGGTACAGTTTTGTCATGCCGAAGAAATCCCTATCATGTACATTAATCATTGACTTCGCAATTCAAATTTAATTTTTCATTTCAAAAATACTTAAAATATCTCAATATATTCAACTTGCTCTGTTTTATAAACTTTCTTCCTCTTCGTGTTTGCTTAAACCTCAAACCTTTTCGCAATCTCCCCTTCAATCTTAACCTAAATTTCCTATCTTTGAGGTAAATGAAATGAATTAATGCCAGATTTTTTACATCCAGATAAGGAAAACTACTCACGCGAGGAGCTGATGCAGGAAGAGCAAATCCGCCCCCAAAGCTTTAAAGATTTTGCGGGACAGAGAAAAACGCTGGAGAACCTTGAAGTTTTTGTTTCCGCTGCCAAAAGACGTGGTGGAGCGCTTGATCATGTTCTTTTACATGGTCCTCCGGGCCTTGGAAAAACCACCCTTGCGAATATTATTGCCAATGAGCTGGGGGTCAACTGTAAGATTACTTCAGGACCTGTATTGGATAAACCAGGAAGTTTAGCCGGTTTATTAACCAATCTGGAAGAAAATGATGTGCTTTTTATTGATGAAATTCACCGTCTTTCTCCCGTTGTAGAAGAGTATCTGTATTCCGCTATGGAAGACTATAAAATTGATATTATGCTGGAGACAGGTCCTAATGCAAGAAGTGTTCAGATCGGACTCAATCCTTTCACCCTTGTAGGAGCGACAACCAGAAGTGGTATGCTTACTAAACCTATGCTTGCCAGATTTGGTATTCAAAGCAGACTGGAGTATTATTCTATTGAACTTTTATCAATGATTATTCAGAGAAGTGCCAGGGTTCTGGGTGTCATTATTTATGAAGATGCCGCCATAGAAATTGCAAGAAGAAGCCGTGGAACTCCAAGGATTGCTAATGCATTATTAAGAAGAGTACGCGACTTTGCTGAAATCAAAGGAAATGGTGAAATTGAGATCAATATTACAAAGTATGCTTTGAATTCTCTTAACGTAGATGAATTTGGTCTTGATGAAATGGACAATAAAATTATGCGAGTGATGATTGAAAATTTCAGAGGAAAACCTGTAGGTATTTCTGCTCTGGCTACCTCTATCGGTGAGAATCCTGAAACCCTGGAGGAAGTGTATGAACCGTTTCTGATCCAGGAAGGTTTTATTATCAGAACGCCGAGAGGAAGAGAAGTAACTGAAAAAGCCTATCAGCATCTCAATATTGCGAGACCTAAAAGTCCCGGAGAACTTTTCTGATTCCAGGCTGATATTTTAAAATGTAATGTTCAATAAAGCTAATGTTTGTACCTAAATTATACAAAAGCGAAGATGTAAATGTGATGAGAGAAATTATAAGCGAAAATTCTTTTGCTTTGCTGATTTCCTCTGTTGATAAACTCCGTGCCACTCACTCTATGATGATGCTGAATGAAAATGATCCGGAAAATGTTTATATTGAAACACATATTTCAAGAGCTAATCCGCAAGCCAAAACCCTAAAAAACGGGGATGAAGTACTTTGTGATTTTTTAGGGGCTCACACTTATATTTCCAGTAGCTGGTATGATCACATTAATGTGTCGACATGGAATTATGAAGCAGTACAAATCAATGGAAAAGTAGAACTGATGAATAATGAGGAACTTTATACTCATTTAGATACGTTAACTTCGAAATATGAAAAGTTTCAGCAGTGCCCCATGATGATGAAAGAGATGGGAAAAGAATTTGTGGAAAAGGAAATGAAAGGAGCTTTCGGAATTAAAGTCATTCCAACTGAGATATTTATCAAACAAAAGCTATCTCAGAACAGGAAAGAAAATGATTTTCAAAACATTATTACACAACTTGAGCAATCGGATGAGAATGCCCGTAAAATTGCTGAAAAAATGAAATTAATAAAGAAATAATCAAAATATACATATGAAGTTATATCCAATACAATGTGGAAAATTTAAACTGGACGGCGGTGCGATGTTCGGAGTCGTCCCAAAGAGTCTGTGGGAAAAAACCAATCCTGCAGACGAAAAAAACTTAATCGAACTGGGAACCCGTTCCCTGCTTATTGAAGACGGCAAGAAGCTTATTCTGGTAGATTGTGGTCTTGGAAATAAACAAGATGATAAATTCTTTGGCCACTATTCTCTTTGGGGAGATGACAGCCTTGATAAAAATCTAAAAAAATATGGTTTTGTAAAGGAAGATATTACCGATGTTTTCCTTACTCACCTTCACTTTGACCACTGTGGTGGTGCTATTGAATGGAATGATGACAGAACAGGATACAGACCTGCATTTAAAAATGCACAATTCTGGACAAATGAAAATCATTGGCAGTGGGCTACAGAACCTAATGCAAGAGAGAAAGCAAGTTTCCTGAAAGAAAATATTCTTCCGATGCAGGAAAGTGGACAATTGAACTTTTTACCTCTTCCAACAACCGGCAATTACGGATTTGCTCCGGACCTGAAAATGGATGTTATTTTTGTAGACGGTCATACAGAAAAGCAAATGCTTCCGGTTATTCAGTATCAGGAAAAAACAATTGTTTTTGCTGCAGATCTTATACCTACTGCAGGGCATATCAACCCTGTGTATGTAATGGGATATGATACAAGACCTCTTTTGACGATGGAAGAAAAAGGAAAATTTCTGAAACAGTGTGTAGACAATGAATATTTATTGTTTTTCGAACATGATGCTCACAACGAGCTGGGAAGTCTTAAAATGACGGAAAAAGGGGTAAGGCTGGATGAGACGTTTAGTTTAAATGATGTTTTTGGATATTAATTTTTAATCATGGAAGAATTACATTCAGAAGCACAACAACCGGAACCGGAACCGGCGCCCAAGATTATTGGATTAACAGGAGGAATCGGATCAGGAAAGACAACAGTGGCTCATTTTATTGAAGAATTCGGATTTCCCGTTTATTATTCTGATGACAGAGCAAAAACCATTGTTAATGACAGTGAAGAACTTAAAATTAAAATAAAGGATTTACTAGGTGATGCATCATATGATGAAAACGGCAGGTATGACAGAAAATATGTTGCGGATAAAGTTTTCAATAACAGGGAGCTACTTCAACAATTAAATGAGATCATCCATCCCGCAGTACGCATTGATTTTGAAAACTGGGTTAAAAAGCAAACCAAATATCTGGTTTTTAAAGAAACAGCATTACTGTTTGAACTCAAACTCAACAGACAATGTTACAAATCTCTTTTAGTCACCGCAGAAGATAATATCAGAATCAAAAGAGTAATGGACAGGGATGATAAAACATACCGTGAAGTACAATCCGTTATGGAAAAGCAAATGCCTGAAAAAGATAAAATAAAAATAGCAGATTGTATTATTTATAACAATACTAATCTGGAAGAATTAAAAGAACAGACTGAAAAAGTAGTTTTTAGTATTGAGTAAATAAAAAACTCGTTAGATCTCTCTAACGAGTTTTTTATTGTAATTATCCCGGGTATCTCATCTATTCTTTAACAAATTTCTTTTGTACTATTGTACCATTATCATTAATCTCTATTACATAAACAGCATTAATAAGCTTACTCACATCCAGTTGATTATTCAGGAGAATACCATTTGTGACCACCCGCCCATCAACATTATAAATTTTGTAATCAGCTTTTGGATTGATATTCTTCACATGTAAAATGGTGTGTACCGGATTAGGATAAAATAGGATATCATTTTGATTAACCGGATTAGGTATTATATTTTTAGAAATTTTCACTTTATAGTCTTCAACTTCTCCATTTGTAAAATTTGTACAATTCAAAGGAATGCCTCCTCTTCGCATAGCAACTCTCATGACTACATATTCATGATCTGTCATGCTTACAAAAGCATTCTGAGGCACATTGAATTTACCTGATACCGGAGATATCCTATTGGGAGATGAATTGAATATTCTTTCGTTGATGTCAAAATCTCCATTTCTATTGAAGTCAATCCATACTGTAATACCTTCATCATAAGTAGTGCCTGTCCATTTCTTTTCAACAATAATTTCATTATCAATAGATCCTTGAATCAGTCCAATGAACGTTTTAGAAACCCCTGTATAATCTGTATAAGTAGATGCTCCGGAAGCATTTTCCATTATAGATTTTTCTTTTGGTTTAACAACAACCTTTGCAATATGCTCCCCGGCTGAATTTCCTGAAGCCATACCACAATAAACCACAGTAGGAGTTGTAAAAAAATATAAAGGACTGTACGCACCTGCTATCCCATTGCAGATATTTACTACCTGCATTTCATATTTGGTCATTTCTATCAACCCCGTCAATACCACATTATTTACGGATGTTGCCACTTCCGTCCAGCTTGGAATTCCTACTTTTCTATACCTTAAAATATAAGTTGCTCCCGGAAAGGGATCCCATTTAACATCTGCTTTAGTTGGTAAAAGTTGAGTAATCGTTAATCCTGGAGGTGGTAATTCACATACTCTCTCGGTAGTAAATACTTTTGAATTTGAGTATGTAACAGGTAGGCATTTGGTATTAGCAATTTGAATTTCATAGGTTTTGTTGCTGATTAGTCCTGTCAGAACAAATGTATTCACAGGTGGAAGAGGTAGGTTTACAGAATTCCATTGCTGTGTTCCGACTTCTCTCCATCTCATTAGATATATAGGGTTCAATGCTAATGGACTCCATGTTATCAAAGCTGAATTTGTGGTAACATTTCCAATTGTCACGTTAGGAGGCACAGGACTACATTCTGTTAAGAATTCATTATGAGAATATCCTCCCGTTATATTATTGCATACTATGGCAATTTCTATTTCATATAATGTATCTGGTAACAAACTATTAAGTAAATTCAAAGTATTAGTCGTCAATGGGGGAACAGCTGCCGGTTGATTTACTATAGTCCAGGTTGTAGTACCCACAGGTCTGTATTTTATAGAATAAGATTCTGCATTATTAGTTACCGGCCAGCTTATCGTAGCGGAATTAAAAGTAACTCCACTCACTGTTACGACCGGAGCGACAGTGCCACAACTAAGCGTCGTAAAATTGGGACCTTGTACCCAGGGACTCTTGCCTGAAGAAGAACACACAGAGCGTACCCACCAATAATACGTTGTATTGGGCAGCAATTGGGATACATTTACGGTAGTGGAAACTGAGCTTCCTGTTGGAATGCTTGCGCTATTAGGTGGAGTGCTTAGACCCGAAAGATAATATTCATATCCCCCTGCAGGAACAGCAGAAGGAACAGCCCAATTGAGAGTAGCAGCCGTAGCTGATATTGGAGATACCGATATCGGATTAGGGATAAGACAGCTATTGAGCATAATATTATCAATAGCTCCGGGAGGCTGAATCCCTCCACTTCCATTATTTCTCCATTCGAAAACCAGGCGCATGGTTCCCCCTGCAAAGCTACTCAGATTCAAATTGGAATTAAGGTACGTCTGCCAGCCGGTTTGTTGATTGAAGTCATTACCTATCCTGATTCTTCCGGATCCTGTTGTAATTTGTGAACCCGCCGTAGGTGTATAAGACGAGGGAACCAGCCATACTCTTAAATAGTCTTCCAAATCTTCCCCTGCCGCCTTCCAATCGAATGATAAATTACAAATAGTTGTTCCGGTCGGGATAGAAATAGCAACATAAGCATGGGTAACACTGGGTGCAATTATATTATAGGTGTTTGAGTTCCCATTGCTATCCGATACATAAATAGCATTAGGAGGGTTTCCGGCTGCACTACCATAAAACCATTTATTGGTCTGCTGTGAATTAACAAAAGTAAAATTACCATCATTGGCTGTAAAATCCTGACTGTATGGCAAACTTGGTGTAGTACATGATTGGAATGCCAAGCCGATAGTAACAAACCATAGAAGTACTATTAAAAAAAAGTATTTTTTTGTCATCGTTTACTTATATTTAATTATCCTTTAAATAAATTTCTTTCGTATCATAGCCCCCGGAATTCCTTTTTATTACCGGAATTTGACTAATTCGCTATTTTAATGATCAAATATCAGCACCAAATCATATTATAAATATTTCACAATCGATTTGATCCCTACTTATTCATAAAGTATATTATTTTTAAAATTTTCTTGTGTACATTCTGTAAAAAAGATTATAAAAAAGGTTGTACTCATTTATCATCTTTTAGTGTTTTTTTCATTTTAATCATAAATAATCTTTCTGACTTACAACCATTATCAATTCTCTGGTTGGAGAGCATTAAGGTTAAGAATCATTATTTTAGTAAGAAAAAGAGAATATTTTTCACTGCCCCAACACACATTGCATTAATGTAACTAAAATACATAATTATTTACAATAAAACAATCAAAAAGAATAATAGATATTAATTTAATATAAATAAAGTCATTTGATTGAAAAAATAAAACAACACAGATCTATTAAATTATTTTTTTCAAATCAATTGAATTATTAATTAAAAAATAAGCCTCCAGGCATGGAGGCTTATTCTATCTTAAGTTAATTATTCTTTTATAAATTTCTTCTGAGCAGTATTTCCGTTATCATCTACATCCAATACATAAACACCGTTAATCAGTTTACTTACATTAATCTGATTATTCAAGAGAATACCATCAGCAATAATTTGCCCTACGGCATTGTAAATTTTATACTTGGCTTTTTTGCTGATATTTTTTACATATAGTATTGAACTTACAGGGTTAGGATAAATTAATATACCTGTCTGATCAATAGGGCTAGGAATACCTTTTCTGGAAATTCTTACAGAATAGTCTTCCACTTCACCATTTTTAAAGTTTAGACAATTCACCGGAACACCATCTCTCTGCATAGCTATCCTCATTACCACATATTTATAATCCGTCATACTAACAAAAGCATCAACAGGTACATTGAATTTTCCTGATACCGGGGATGTCGTATTTGGAGGTGAGGTGAATACTCTTTCGTTAATATCAAACTCTCCATTTCTGTTGAAGTCGATCCATACTGCAATTCCTTCATTATATGTATTACCGGTCCATTTTTTCTCAATAATGATTTCATTATCCGTAGACCCCTGAATTAACTCAATGAATGTTTTAGGAACTCCTGTATAATCTGTATAAGTTGATGCTCCTGAGGCATTTTCCATCATAGGTTTTCCATTTGGTTTAACCGTTACTTTTGCAATATGTTCACCAGTAGAACTTCCAGAAGCCATCTTGCAATAGATTACAGTAGGGGTTGTAAAATAGTAAGGAGGGGTAAATGTACCTGGTGTTCCGTTACAAATATTAGCCACCTGCATCTCATATTTCGTCAACTCTGCTAATCCGGTTAAAATATGAGTATTGGTATTGACAGAAATATTTGTCCAACTTGGAATTCCTACTTTTCTATATCTCAAAATATAAGTTGCCCCAGGGAAAGGATCCCATTTTACTTCTGCTGATGTAGGCAATAGCTGAGTTATTGTTAAGCCCGGAGGCGGAAGCTCACAAGTTCTTTCTGTAGTAAATACTGCCGGGTTTGAATATGGATTCCAGGTTGTTTCTCCGGCACATTTATTGGCAATCTGTACTTCATAAGTTGTATATGGGTCTAAACCACCAAGAGTATATGTATTAACAGGGGCAGCAGGTAAAGGAATATCAGGATTTGGCCATCCTACAGTACCTACTTTTCTCCACCTCATCGTATAAGCAACCCCCACTACACTAGGATTCCAGGTAATTAAAGCAGAATTTGTTGTAATAGAGCTGACTGTGATACCAGGAGGAGTAGGGTCACATCTTGTTGTAAATGTTTTGATAGCAGTAAATGTCCCTGCCGTAATTCCGCAATTGGCAGCAACCTGAACCTCATAAGTAGTAGAAGGAAGCAAGTTATTTAATGTATGCGGAACATTTGTAACATATATCTCAGTCCAGGTAGCAGCTCCTATTACTCTGTATTGCAGGAGATAGGTAAGATTGTTCGTAGCTCCCGTCCAGTTAACTATAGCAGAATTATGAGTTATAGTATTGAATGAAAGCCCAGTTGGTGTATCTGTACTACAAGGCTTTAATCTTACAACATAATCTTCTACTTCTCCATTAATTGCATTTTGACACATTGTAGGAGAGCTCGTACGCTGCAATACAACTCTCATTGTAGTAGTCAGTGGTCCTGAATATGCATTTGCAGGAACTCCAAATAAACCGGAGACAGGCGTTGTGGTACTTGCTGTAGAATTGATAATCCTTTCTGAATTGTCAAATTGCCCGTCTCTGTTAAAGTCAATCCAAGCTGCAACAGCTGTATTACCGGTGGCTCCTGTCCATCCTTTTCCTACAGATATTTTGTTATTGACAGAACCAATTTCTAATGTGATTAAGGTTGCCGGTGTAGTATAGCTGATGTAGTTGGTTTGCACAGAATTATTAGTCATTACAGGTAATGCAGGATTCACAGAAGTAACGGTCACGTTTGAAATATGATCATTAGTTCCTGTACCTGTCATTGAACAATATGACAATGCTGGTGTGGTGAATTGTTGTAAAGGTGAAAATGCACCCTGAGCAGCACCATTACATTTTGTAGCCACCTGAACTTCATATTTAGTCTGTTCTTCCAGACCTGAAATGGTATAATTATTTATTGGAGCAGGCACAGGATCTATGGTTGTCCATACCGTAGTACCTACTTTTCTCCATCTCAAGACATATGTTGCTCCCGTTGTTGCAGCCCATGATACATTGGCAGATGTTGGAGTAAGATTAGTAATAGTAATATTAGAAGGTGCAGCACTTGTACATTGCGGCATATCAATAATTTTCACTGCGTAATCTTCTACTTCTCCATCAGTGAAATTTCCACATGGACTCGGATTATTTGTATTTCGCATCAATACACGCATACGCGTAGTAAGTGGTCCGGCATATGCTGTTGCAGGTACGACAAATGTACCTGTTACCGGAGTCGTTGTATTATTAGATCCATTTAAAATTCTTTCGGAAGTATCAAATGTACCGTTTTTATCAAAATCTATCCAAACACTTATTGCTTTACTGCTCGTACTGGCGGGCCATGATTTAGCGACAGAAATATTGTTGGTAGTTGTTCCTCTTACAAGAGTAATTAATTTTGCAGTATCCGCAGAGTAATCTGTGTAATTATTAGCTCCTGAGTTATTGCTCATCGTATAGGAGTTGGTGGCAGCTACGGTTACATTTGAAATATATCCATTATTTGCATTACTGGAAGTTGCGGCACAGTAAGGAGTCATGAAAATGGTGATAGCGGAAAAACTTCCCGTCACTCCCGCACATACATTTGCAATCTGAACTTCATAATGGGTTCCGGCTGTTAACCCCGTAAGCGTTACTGTATTTGTTGTCGGAGCCGGTGTAACTGTTGTCCACGCTGTTGTCCCCGCTACTCTATATTGTACGACATATGTCGCATTGTACGAAGCATTCCATGTAATAGTTGCAGTGGTCTGTGTGGTTGTCGTAACCTGAACACCTCCCGGAGGATTAGATGTACAAACAGGTAATGTTTCTATTGGAGCTGTACCTATGGCATAAAAAACATTATTAATGGCACTTACCCTGATTTTTGCTGTTCCTCCAACCGTAAGGGGGAAAGAGCTGAAATCCAGAGATTCAGTTCCATCATTGGGTGTTGAAGCAGACACTACGTTCCAGGTAACTCCGTTATCTGTTGTAAAATCTATTTTAACATTAGCAGCATTATAAGGAGCTGTATTTGTATTTACTACATCCCAGGTTACGGTTGTAGGCCCATTATTATAAACCGTTGTTGGATTGACCTTAAATGGTCCGTTATTTCCTACTGTAATGGTTTGAACGGCTGTTTGTGTTTGCTGCTGATTTGCCACCGGATTATTATCACGTACTGTAATCGCAAATTTTGAAGTTCTGGCCACAGTAGATACAGCCTCCCAAAGGTTATTCGAATTGTTTAAAACCCCAGCCAATACAGAGGATAATCTTGGAAAATAGCGGGTAGGACTTGTAGTTGGCATTAAAGACCTGAAGGAAGGGCCTTCCGTGGTTGTTCCAAGATTAACAGCATTAATCTGCCCTGTCATCAGGTCTACTTCTTCCCAAGCATAAGTCATAGGATCGTTTTCTGCATCTGTAACCGAAGCGGTAAGTACGAAGGCTGTCCCTTTTGGAATAGTGTATGTTGGAAGAGGCCCAATTACCGGTGGATTATTTGCTACCGGAGTTTCAACATCACATACTTTTTGTGATAAGACAACTTGAATATCGTCTATACTTTTCTTAAAAAAGTAGGCATCACTATTTTGTTGTAAATTAAAAGAAGTGCCTGCAGGAGGGGTAACGCCTTGGGCATCCGCAACACCGGCATAAGCCATAATTGTGGATCCTGACCCAGGTTCCATCTGCGCTTGATTTCCTTGGTTCTGATAGGTAAATGTATGATAACCTCCTAATTGATGTCCCATTTCATGAGCTACAAAATCTATGTCAAAAGTATCACCTTGTGGAACCCCGTTAGAAGGCGATGTATATCCTGAACCTTTACCATTACTTTGATTTGGGACAGCTACATCCTCACAGACACATCCTACACATCCTGCCATTCCTCCTCCTCCTGAAGCACCAAATAAATGCCCAATATCATAATTAGCAAGCCCAACATTTGTTTCAAGTGTATTTTTTAATTGAAGGCTCCATCCATCCGGATTACTGAATGGATTACCTCCCATCCCTGCAGCAGGACCTGAATAGGGATCTGTTGCAGGATTAGTATAAATAACATTAGGGAAATTTTGTAAATTTAAATGAAGGGCAAAATCTTTTTCAAAAACTCCATTAACTCTGGTTAGAGTTGCGTTAATAGCAGTTAAAGCTCCTGCTACTGTTCCTCCGTGAAATTGGGTATACTCACCTGTCACCGACATCGCCAGCCTTAATGTTCTGTATTTTCGATCTGAAGATCTGGCAAAATCTGTGGGTTGGTTTTGAAAAGATTGTCCTTGCTGATAAAGCTTTTTTATTTCATGCTTGTCATGAGTACTTTCCTCAGTAGAACATACAAAGCCTGCTTTACCTCCTTCCGTTTTCGGGTGAACTTCATAGATGGTTTTATTGGTATTCGCAGGTTCAATGAATTCAGACCCATCTTTAGTAAAAATCATAGATTGAAAATCATTGGGAGCAAGGCTAAATCTCACATATTTTGAAGGATCATCTACTCCGGCTCCTACATACGAACCCAATTGATATTGATCTGCCAGTTCTTTGACAACAACTGGAAAACTATATACTGCAAACCTTTCAATTTTACCCCCTAAAGTTGGTAAAGATATCGTAACAGGTTTTGCATTTCTTCCCATTTCTGGTGCTTTTTCCAGCTGAGCTTTTAACAATGAAATATCTAAAGAATAATAGCTCGTGGTTTGCGAACCATTTTTAAATCCTTTTCTTTCGAACGTTGTCGATGTCCATTGTGCTTGAACTATTACAAACAAACAAAAGAAAAAAAGAGAAGTAAAGATTTTCTTCATAATTTTTCCGTGAATTTTATATTAATCTCACAAATTTAACCATTAATTTAAAATAATACAATTAAAATATACAAATCAATGAAACATCATCAATAAAACACATGTTAAATTAAAAATTTAAACATTTAATTGAATTTAAGTTAAAAAATTCAATACATGTTGAATTATTGATTAAAATTGCAAAAAAAAGAATGACAGAATAAAAAAATAGACCTCCACTTCTGGAGGCCTATTCTATTAGAGATTTAGTTTATTATTCCTTAATAAATTTCTTCTGAGCAGTATTTCCGTTATCATCAATATCCAGTACATACACTCCATTAATTAATCTGCTTACATTAATCTGGTTGTTGAGTAAGATACCATCGGCAATTACCTGCCCTGCAGCGTTGTAAATTTTATATTTCGCTTTTTTGCTGATATTTTTAACAAACAATACTGAGCTTACCGGGTTTGGATAGATCATGATTTCAGTTTGATCTAACGGATTTGAAACTCCTTTTTTAGAAATTCTTACCGTATAATCTTCAACTTCTCCATTTTTAAAGTTGGTACAACTTACAGGAATACCATCTCTTTCCATCGCAACTCTCATGACCACATATTTATAATCAGTCATACTTACAAATGCATCAACAGGTACATTAAATTTCCCTGACACAGGAGATGTTGTATTTGGAGATGAAGTGAATACTCTTTCATTAATATCAAACTCTCCGTTTCTATTGAAATCGATCCAGACAGCAATTCCCTCATTATAAGTGTTACCCGTCCATTTTTTCTCAATGATAATCTCATTATCAATAGATCCCTGAATCAGTTCAATGAATGTTTTAGGAACTCCGGTATAATCTGTATAAGTAGATGCTCCGGAAGCATTTGTCATGCTAGGCTTTCCATTTGGATTAACGGTTACTTTTGAGATATGCTCACCTGTAGCGCTTCCAGAACCCATCTTACAGTAGATTACAGTTGGTGTTGTAAAATAGTAAGGAGGAGTATAGTTTCCAGGTGTACCATTACAGATGTTTACTACCTGCATTTCATATTTTGTAAGTTCTGTAAGACCATCTAACACAATATTATTAACTGGTGTAGAAATCTCTGTCCAACTTGGAATACCTACTTTTCTGTATCGAAGTACATAGGTTGCTCCAGGGAAAGGGTCCCATTGAACTTCCGCAGATGTAGGCAATAATTGAGTAATTGTTAATCCCGGAGGTGGAAGTATACATATTCTTTCAGTTGTAAATACTTTAGGATTGGAGTATGTATTTAATGTAGTTTCTCCATCACATTTATTAGCAATCTGAACTTCATATGTAGTATATGGCTCCAAAGGAATTACACTACCAAGTACATAGGTATTTGCAGGAGAAGCAGGCAGAAGGATATCTGCATTTGGCCATCCTGTTGTTCCTACTTTTCTCCATCTCATAGTGTAAGTAGAACTTGCAGCTAGAGGCGCCCATGTAATCATGGCTGTTGTTGGAGTAATATTACTTACATTAACTGTTGGAGGTGTAGGGTCACATCTCGTTGTAAATGTTTTGATAGGTGTAGCTGTTCCGATTGTCGTCCCACAAATGGCAGCAATCTCAACTTCATAAGTTGTTGCAGGAGTAAGTCCATTAATCGTAAGAGGCATATTACCTAATAATGTAGATGCAAAAACTTCCGTCCAGGTAGTAGTTCCCTGTACTCTATATCTTACAACATAACTTACATTACTAGCTGCCCCCGTCCATGTAATAACAACAGAATTATGAGTTCGTGTAAATGTAGGTGCATTTGGAGTAGCAGTACTACATGGTCTGATCGTTACTCTATAATCTTCTACTTCTCCGTTCAAAGCATTCTGGCACATCACCGGTGCACTGGTACGTTTTAATACTACTCTCATTGTAGTATTAGCCATAGGTCCTGTATAAGCAGTAGCAGGAACATCAAACAAAGCTGTAACAGGCGTAGTTGTACTTGCTGCTGTATTAAGAATTCTCTCGTTGGTTTCAAACTGACCGTTTCTGTTGAAATCAATCCACGCAGAAACAGCATCATTACCTGTTGAACCTGTCCATCCTTTTCCTACCGAAATCTTATTATTCTGAGAATTAACATCTAGTGTAATAAGGGTTTCCGGTGTTGTATAGCTGATATAATTTGTCTGAACAGAATTATTACTCATAGGAAGTACACCCAGGTTAGCAGAAGATACAGTAACATTCGCAATGTGGTCATTATCACCACTACCCGTCATCTGGCAGTATTGTATTGGCAATGTTGTAAATTGTGTTGATGTTGAATATGCTCCAAAAGCACCTGTACCACATTTTGTTGATACCTGAACTTCATATAAAGTCTGCTCTGTTAACGGTGTTGTAGGATCTACTGTGTATACATTACCAGGAGCCGGCACAGGGGATATTGTTGTCCAAGCCGTCGTCCCTACTTTTCTGTAACGGAGTTGATATGTAGCATTCGCAGCCGCAGTCCAGGAGAAAGTAGCACTGATATCAGTAAGGTTTGAAACAGTTATACTTGTGATAGGTGTTGTAGTACATACTGGTTGATCAATAAGCTTCACAGCATAATCTTCCACCTCACCATCATTAAATGTTGAAAATGGCCCACAAGGGGAAGAAACAGTACCATCCATCATCACAACACGCATTTTTGTAACAAGCGGTCCTGAATACGTAGTCGGATCCGGAGGCAATGCGATTGTAAAACCAGCTGTTGCTGTTGTCACAGTGGCAGTGGTATTACTTGCTCCCGTAACAAATCTCTCACTAGCTTCAAAAATTCCATTTCTGTTTAAGTCAATCCATACACCTATACCAAAGCTGGATGAAGAGCCCGGCCAGTATTTGGTGATGCTTATTTTATTTCCTGTTGTTCCTCTTACTAAAGTAATTAAACGGGTAGGATCAGCAGAATAATCTTTATAAACATCATATCCAGAATTACTTACCATTAATGGCCCGTTTGTAGGTGTAACCACTACTTTACTAATATAACCATCTGAAGTTGTATTAGGGGGTGTATTTGTACAATAGGTAAGAGTAGGTGTGGTAAAGTTCACACTTGTTGAAAATGCTCCCTGATTACCTTGACATGTTGTTGCAATCTGAACCTCATATTGGGCATTGTCTTCCAAGTTAACAATAGTATAACTGTTTGACAGTGGAGTTGTAAGGTTCACAGAAGGTTGCCATGTAGCAGCTCCTACTTTTCTATATCGAAGAGTATAAGTAGCTCCTATTGCCGGAATCCAGTTTACAACAGCAGTACTTGCTGTAATATTTGAAACGGTAATATTACTTGGAGGGTTTGCATTACATGGCTGTAACGCAATAACCTCTAATGCAAAGTCTACGTAATTTCCGGAGCTTGCCGGACCACAAGGGTTAAGAGTACCAGAATATGTAGTTGCTACTCTTACTCTGTAAGTACCTGGTGCCTGGTTGGCAGCAATAGGGATGACCCCGGTTGCCGTTGCAGCATATCCACCTGTACTTGTATTCAGAATAGCTTCTCCCGGATCATTAAAATCAAAGTCATTATTCCAATCTACCCATATATAATAATAGTATGTATTGTTTCCTGCTGAAGCCAGATTCATTGTTACTGAAGTGGTTGGTATAGCAGAAAACGCTGTAGGTGTACTGTTTACATATGCAGAATAGGCATTTGCAGTATAGTTTAAGTTCGAAATCCCCCCCGTAGACGTAATGTTATTCAGATAATACGAAGTTGAACTGGTACCTCCTGTTGGTACACAATATCCGGTATAGAAAGAAATCGGTCCTTTCCAGGCACTTTGATCTGTAGCACTACATCTCGCTCTCACCCAGGCATAATATGTAGTATTAGGTGTTAATGGAGAAAGTGTTGCCGTTGTACCGGAAGGTACATTTTGCGATGGCACTGTAGCTCCTGTTGGCGCGGTATTAGAGGTGCTATAATACACATCATATCCCTGTGCGGGAACATAAGAAAAAGCAGTCCAGTTCAAGACTGCACTTGTTTGCGTAATTGTACCTAGAGATAACGTTCCGGTTGTCGGCATAGGCGGACATGTAGGTGGTGTCACTAATTTTATCGGTCCCGACCAGGTACTTTCCGACGTTCCACTACATCTGGCTCTTACCCATACATAATAAGTTGTATCAGGTGTCAACGGAGAAAGTGTCGCTGTTGCACCTGCTGCTACAGTTTGTGTGGGTACAGTGGCAGCAGTAGGAGCTGTGTTGGTAGTTGAATAATAAATTTCGTATCCTCCTGCCGGAGCTGGAGAAGGTGCTGTCCAGTTTAATACTGCACTTGTTGCCGTTACAGTACCTAAACTTAACGCACCCGCTGGTAAACATGCAGGTCCGGGACCAAAAGTTATTTGAACATTTGGTCTGTTTGCTGTAACCGTTCCCAAATCGGTATCCGTAGGAGCTGAACTATCTTTCTGATAGTACATATGTCTTGAGGTCGCTGTCGAATAAGTAAAAGCAGCACCTGTTGTTCCTCCTCCTCCTCCAGATCCACCAAAGTTGGTTTCAACTAAAACCATAAGGTTATCAGCTGAGTTATAATAATAAGGAGTCTGCAATGCTACGGTATACCATCCTGCTGTTATATTACTGACAGGGCCGTCGTATACTAAGGCTGCTCCAGAAATTGTACTAGACCAGTTTTGTGAAGTAATCGTTGTTGTTGTACTTGGTACAGATTTCACATAAATCTTTACCGGAAGAGTTATGTTCAGTGATCCGGTAGCTTTCCAGGCTAAAGACTGAATACTTCCGGATGTTCCGACTTCCGTACCCGTATAAAGTGATGCTGATCGCTCGAATCCGTAGTAAGATCCGAGGGGAAATCTTTGAGTACTTGTTCCTGTACCAACTATAACTGTTTGTGCCTGCACGAGCAGTCCAAAGACTATACAGAGCAAGGTTATGAGCCCCCTTATAGGCCGGCTCATTTTACAGAGTAAAAGTCCACTCATATTTTAAAAATTTAATAATGATAACAATAAGTAATTCTAAGTGTTCAAATTTTAGTGTCATGGCGATTCTTGAAACATCGCCTTTTACAGATAAACTGCAATAAAAAGAATAATTTTATACCATAAGCTAATATTTTAATATTTACACAAATCTAATGATTTTTTCATTGTGAACTATTCATTAAACGTAATTTTTTTGAAAAAATTACACAATAATTACACATATGGTTAAAAATAAAAAATCCCCGGAAATAGCCAGGGATTTAACATTATTTACAAATATATTATTTTTTGATAAATTTAGACTTGAACAATTCCTGTCCTTTTTCATCAATGGTAATGATATATCCCCCTTTAATTAAAGATGAAATATTAATCCTTCCACTGTTTACATTTCCAGTATTGATCAATTGACCCGTAGCTCCGAAAATCTTATAAGTTGCTTTATCAGAAACCTTAGTTATATTAAGAACATCAGTAGCCGGGTTTGGATATAACTGGATGCCACTATTTTTAAAGTTGCTTTCAGAGGTACCTAAATTACTTGTAATATATACGTTATAATCTTCAACTTCTCCGTAACCAACATTAAGTCCGCATAAAAAGTCAGGAGGTAATGATAATCCTACATATGAGCCATTAGGACCAGCACCAATCCAACCGCCTAAAACTCTCATTCTTAAAGCTTCTCCTTCCACAGCATTACCCGGAATATTAAATGTTCCGCTAACTACAGTTCCCGGTTGAGTCAATGTAATAGGATAATCCAGTACTCTTTCAGATTCAGAGAAAATTCCGTCTTTATTGAAATCAATAAACGCTACTACAGCATCATAATCAGCAGCTCCTGTATTACCTAATGTAACAGAAATAGGCTGAGGCGTTCCTTTTGTCAAGTTAACATGAAGCGCTGTATTTGTAGTATAGTTTGTATATGTACTGCTTGCTGAAGTATTATTTATATTACCAATTGTCACATTTTGAATATACTCATAATCCTGATCATTTGTAACAGTAGAACAATAACGTAATGCTGGTGTTGTAAAGTTTACAGACGCAGAGTAAGTACCTACTGTTGCACCACATACTAAAGCAACCTGAACTTCATACGTTGTATCATCTACCAAACCAGCTATATTAATGGAAGGAATAGTGCTATCCACTTCTGTCCAGGTCGTTGTACCCACTTTTCTGTAGTGTACTTTGTACGTTGCTCCTGTATAAGACATCCATGACACACTCGCCGTATGCATAGTAATATTATTTACCACGACATTCGTTGGTGCAGCAGAACTACACGCTGCCAAAGGTCCTAGCGTTACAGATCCAAGAGCATAGAAAACATTTCCGATTGCAGAAATTCTCACTTTAATCGTTTGTCCGTTTAATGCAGAAGGGAAAGTAAAGTTCTCAGATCCGTCATTAGGAGTTGAAGCTGACAATACAGTCCAGGTAGTTCCGTTATTTGTAGTATAATCAATCTTTACATTAGCAACATTGTAAGGAGCAGCATTAGTATTTGCCACCACCCATTGAACCGGAGTCGGCGTATTAACATCAGCATATTGATTAGCAACTCTGAAAGGTCCATTATCACCTACATTAATTGTCTGAGTTTTAACAGAAGATTGTTGTTGCTGTACATTGGTATTATTATCTCTTACTGTAACGGAAAACTTACTTGTTCTTGCTACCGTTGATACAGATTCCCAAGTATTATTTGAATTAGTTAATGTTCCTGTCAATACACTTTCCCATTTTGGAAAATATCTTGTTGGGCTAGTTGTTGGGGAAACTGATCTAAACGAAGCTCCGGTAGTAGTAAGTCCTAAATTGAAACGATCAATAGGCAGGTCGGCATCATCAACTTCTTCCCAAGTATAAGTCAATGGATCATTTTCAGGATCTGTTGCTGTTGCTGTTAACGCGAAAGCAGTTCCTTTAGGAATAGTAAATGTTGGCAAATCATCAATTGCCGGTGGATTATTATTGATTGCTGTTTCAATGTCACAAGTCTTAGCAATTAAATTCGCTTGAATCTGCCCAATACTTGCTGAATGGAAGTAAGGATCGGAATTAGGTTGAACATCCGTATCAAGACCACCAGTAATTCCAGCATATCCCATAATAGTAGATCCAGATCCCGGTTCCATATTAACACCGCTTCCTTCCAGATTATGAGAGAAAGTATGATTACCTCCTAACTGATGCCCCATCTCATGAGCAACATAATCTATATCAAAAGCATCACCTTGCGGTATTCCGTTAGAAGGAGAAGTAAATCCTGAGCCTTTTCCTTTAGGAACATTTGGTGTAGGATCAATACATACACATCCTATACATCCTGCATTACCTCCGCCTCCGGATTTACCGAATAAATGACCAATATCATAATTAGTATCACCTACATTATTTACATTGGATAATGTATTCTGCAATTCAAGATTCCAGGCACCTCCTGCACCAGCCTGTGCACCAGAATAAGGATCATTAGCCGGATTTATATAAATTACGTTCGGATAGTTCTGTAAATTCAGGTGCAATGCAAAATCTTTTTCAAAAACTCCGTTTACCCGGCTTAAAGTAGCGTTAATTGCAGCCAATGCAGGAGCTCTTTTCTGGTCATCAGTCGCAGTTGCTGGAACTCCTGCCTGAGTCATAAAATATTGGGTATATTCTCCTGTAACTGAAACCACCAATCTCATTGTTCTGAATTTCTTATCAGAACTTTTTGCAAAAGTTGTCGTCTGATTTGAGAAAGACTGCCCTTTTTTCAACAAATCATCTATCTGCTTTTTTGCAGCAGGAGATTCATCTGTAGAACATAAGAAAGAGTCACGATTTTTTCTTGTCTTTGGGTGAATAGCATATACCGTTCGATCAGCAGAGGTGGGCTCAATAAATTCGTATTTATCACCATCAATAACCATAGACTGGAAATCATTTGGTGCTAAACTAAATCTCAAATACTTAGTAGGATTATCAATACTCGCTCCCACATAAGATCCTAAATCAAACTTATCTGCCAGCTCTTTTACAACAACCGGAAAACTGTATACATTAAATCTTTCAATCTTCCCATCCATTGTAGGAAGAGAAATTACAACAGGAACAGAATTAGCTCCCATTTCCTGAGCATTCTTTAACTGAGATCTTAGTAAGTCGAGATCTAATTTATAGTACCCGTTACTTCTTACACTAGAACCATCAGCTTTTAATCCTGTACTTCTTTTATTACTGTCACCTTTAAAGGAAGTTGGCGTCCATTGACCGAACGCTGCTCCTCCTACAAAAGTAAGCAGTAAGGCAGTAAATAGTCTTTTCATAAATTAAAACATAATTATAATTCCGCCAAATATAACTATTTTATGAATTATATAAATGAAATAATACTATATTTTTCAAAAACATACATCAAACAGCCGAATTCATTAAAAAAAATACAAACTTTAAAATTATTAAAGTTTGTATTGTATATATTTTAAAAGGCAATAAATAGTTTTATTAAAACTTATAGGCAAGATTCCATGCAAATCCCATATTGAACTTGGAAGAGCTTCTTCCAAATCCAGGAACAATCATTGGAGAGATATCATCCTGTTTTGAGGTATATACCATGTACCTCGGTTGAAGATTTACATCTATATAGAAATTTGAGTTAAAGAGCTGTACCCTCCCCCCTAATGTACCTTCCAGCCAAAAAGAAGATTGAGATGATGACGGAAAAGCTACTGAAGAACTACTTCCTCCAAATCCACGAACAGGAATTGCCATATACTCCTGATTGTAGAATGATCCGGCTACTTTTCCCCCGGCATAAAATCCATTAAATTCATTTTCTGCATCTTTCGCCAGCATATAAAATGCTCCTAATTTAGCAAAAGGACCATTTGCTTTTGCATCGTAACCATTCTTCTGATATATATTCTTCTCAAAACCAGCTTCTGCAATTAGATGCACATTTCCATTCAATTTTGAGGAAACAAATCCCTGATATACTTTTCTGTCAGAGAAAAAAGAAACACCTGCATTAAGGGCATCAAAACCAACCATAAAGTTGGGTTCATATTTCCAATGCTCCTTTTTTTCCTTTTTCACTTCTTTTTTTTCCTGCGCCCAGCCTAGTATTCCTATTATACTAAAAAAGAAGGAAAAGATTAGTCTTGTTTTCATTCTCTATTTGATTTAGCCCTAATTCTACCTTTTTGACAACATTAGGGGTTATTAATTCTGAAGTTAAATTTTCATAAGTTTTTTTAATACCACATCCAGGCGAGACATAAGCAGATTTTGTAGTATAACCTACCCTCACCTTTGATTGTGGCCCTTTAATTCTGGTTTTAAAATAAAGATCAGTATAAGGTACATCGTCAACACGCAAAGGAATCAATCTCGATGAATTATTTGCTGTTTTACCTAAATCTACAATAGCTCCCGTACCATAATCTACAGCGACATATAGGGAATCCACCGTTATCTCTTTGCCGTCAGCATTTCTAAAAGCAACCCTAATTCTGGGAGTACCTTCACCACTTTCGCAGATATCGTCATCTCCACCACATGAGAAGAGCATTCCTAAAAAACAGGCCAGTATGAGAATTTTAAAATACTTCATATTAAGATTTGAAATTCAAATTTAATTAAATTTATTTTTTAACCAATAGAGCAATATTTTCCACATGATGAGTTTGTGGGAACATATCTACCGGTAATATTTTTATTAAAGTATAATGATCTTTCATTAATGCAAGGTCTCTTGCCTGAGTGGCAGAATTACAACTTACATACACTACTTTTTCAGGAGCAAGTTTTAATATCTGCTCAACCACTTTCTGGTGCATCCCATCTCTTGGAGGGTCAGTGATCAATACATCCGCTTTTGGATGATTTTCCATAAATTCATCGTTAAAGACATTCTTCATGTCTCCACAATAGAAAGTGGTATTGGTAAGGCCGTTTAATTCCGCATGTTCAATGGCTGCGTCAATTGCTTCCTGCACAGATTCGATACCAATAACCTGCTTTGCATTTCTTGCAACATATTGGGCGATAGTCCCTGTTCCTGTGTACAAATCATACACAACTTCATCTCCTTTCAGATCTGCAAATTCTAATGTTTTTCTATACAACTCTAAAGCCTGCTTATAATTGGTCTGAAAGAATGACTTAGGTCCTATTTTAAACTTTAGCCCATCCATTTCTTCCATTAAGAAGCCTTCTCCAAAATAAATATTGATATTTAAATCATAAATAGAATCATTTTGTTTTGGATTAATAGCATAAACCAACGTTTTGATCTGCGGGAATTTTTCTAATAAATACTGAAAAAGTTTTTCTCTGTTAGCTTTCTCTTCTCTATATAGCTGGAATAAAACCATCCATTCTCCCTTAGAGTTTTGCCTCATCATTAAGGTTCTTAAAAAGCCTTCTTGATTTCTGACATCAAAAAAATCTAATCCATTTTCTACTGCAAAGTTTTTCACAGCTAAACGAATCGCATTAGATGGGTCTTCTTGAAGAAAACATTCTTTAAGATCTAAAATCTTACTCCACATTCCAGGAATATGGAAACCTAAGGCATCTCTATTCCCAAAATTCTCTTCAGAACTTATCTCATACTGAGTAAGCCATTTTGCATTGGAGAAAGAAAACTCCATTTTATTTCTATAAAAATACTGTTCATCAGCACCTAAGATTGGCATGGTCTCAAAATCATCAATCCCACCAATTCTTTTTATATTATTATATACTTCCCCCTGCTTAAAATCAAGTTGCTTTTCATAGCTCATATTCTGCCATTTGCAACCTCCACAAGTTCCAAAATGAACACATTTCGCATCTACTCTATATGGAGAAGGTTCCAAAACATCTACCGCTTCACCTTCATAGTAATTGGACTTGGCTTTTTTTACTCTTACATTGACTATATCTCCGGGAATAGCACCTGAAACCAGTACCGTTTTCCCTTCTTCTGTTCTACCAATCGCTACTCCTTTTGCCCCGGCAGCCACCAGCTTAATATTTTCAAGAACAATATTTTTCTTCTTTCTCATTCTACAAATTCTATTTTTTCTAGGAATGAAACCTTTCGGTTCCATTCTGCAAAAATACAATAAAAAAAACCTTATCCGAGGATAAGGTTTTCAACTATATGAAAGTTTATTATTTCGTCTGAGCCGGTTGTGGATTTGCAGGCTGTGGAGCTGCTTGTTGTGCAGCAGGATCAATCTGCATTTGAGGCTGTAATTGTTGAGCATTTGGGTCTACTCTTGGAGCGGAAAGTCCCGTAAGTTTATCCAGAATAACTACCAATTCCTGTTCACCTAAATTGACAAATGATCTGCTGGCAATTTTGCCGTCTTTATCAATAATTACATAGCAAGGTAATTTAAATCCGTAAACACCGTACTTTTTAGCAATTTCAGATTCCATTCCTTTCTCTCCGTACACATTTACTCCTTGAACTCCTTTTAATAAAGAATTACTTGTTTTTACAAACTGATCTTTTGTATCATCTACATTCACAAATACAAAGTTCATTTTAGATTTGTAAAAGTTTACTACTTCTTTTAAAACCGGAACGGTAGCCTCCCCAATGTAAGGATTCCATGAAGCATAGAAAAATAACATATATGGCTTTCCTTTGTTTTCAGAAAGATTATACGATTTGCCATCTTGTTTTACTAAAGGTGCCTCTGGTGCAGCTTCTCCTATTTTAAGCCCTGTAATAGCTACCTGCATTTTCAACAGGTCACTTTTGATCGTAGCATCTTTAATATCGGTATCAATAATCTTTTTGATTTTGTCGATATTTTTAGATGGTGTTGTTGGATGAATATCTGCCTGAGCCATTACAAACGCCAAAAGATAATCTTTTGCAGTTTGAGAAAGGTCTTTTTTAGTTTTTAAATACTGAGCAAACATTTCAGAAGTCGTAATATCCGTCTTTCCTTTCCCATTTGCTTCAGCATATTTCTGGAAATCAGGAGTCATTTTCACCAACAGGTATTGTCTGTACAATGGGATAGTTTTCACCATTGCATCTTTATCGCTATCTAATGATGTTTCATAATCTTTGAAAGCTTTAGTCGCTTTATATGATGGATTCCCTGACATTGGACCATGAGACATTTCATAATTGGCAAGCAGGTTAAGAATTGTTACTTTAACGTCATTCTTTTTCCAGGCCAATAGTCCTTTACTAGGATTATTTTTTTGTGCAAGTTCATCTACATTCTTATTGATATCAGCTTCTACTTTGTGCATTCCTTTTAAAAATGCAGCTTCGTCTCCACCCATCAATGCTCCTAAATTAACTTTGCTGGCATAAGTTGCCAGAAACTTCTGACTTGCAGCAAGAAAGTCATTATTTTTTTTAGCATCACCTGTGATTACATATTCGTTCGGGAAAGTAGCTCCATTTCCAGAAATATTAACATTCTGCCCTTTCTCCAGATAAATCAGATTTTGTCTGTTGGCGTAGTTGATGACATACATCCCATCTTTAGGAGCATCAAAGCTTCCCGAAAAATTCCCATCTTTATCCAGACCTATATTAATTAAAGGTAGGGTTCCTACTCCAGAAGCTTCAACAAATTCAATTCTTTCCAATGGTGAACTTCCAGTAATTTTTCCTTTTAATTCTACTTTTTTTGAACAAGACATCACGAAGATCGCGATGATAAACAATAAAAGATATTTTTTCATTTCAATTTTTAATATTACACAAAAATACGCTTTTTAGGGCTTCTTAATTCGCAGTGGTTATTTTTTTTAAAAAATTTATTATAGTCGATCAAAAGGGACTTTACAAACACTTTGTCTTTCAATTTTTTACTTATAAAAAATCCCCGAAAATGCATTTCACAATCCCATTCAACTACCCTCCAAATATATACTTATTAAATAAAGAATACCTAAAGAACATCAATAAGTTAACAAACTTTAACAGCAAATAATGATACATACAAAAAATCGCCTCCGAAATGGAGACGATTTTTTACATATTTTGAATCAATTCTATCCTTGATCTACAAGAGCAGCCATGTATTCTCTGTTCATTCTTGCGATATTCTCAAGAGAAATACCTTTAGGACACTCAACTTCGCAAGCTCCTGTGTTTGAACAGTTTCCGAATCCTTCTTCATCCATTGCTTTCACCATGTTCAGAACTCTTCTTTTCGCTTCCACTCTACCTTGTGGTAATAAAGCATACTGAGAAACCTTAGCACCAACAAATAGCATAGCAGAACCATTTTTACAAGTAGCTACGCAAGCACCACATCCGATACAAGCAGCAGCATCCATAGCCTTGTCTGCATCTTCTTTAGGTACCGGCATTGCATTGGCATCCAATGTATTTCCTGAAGTATTTACAGAAATAAAACCACCTGCAGCCATTACTCTGTCGAATGCACTTCTGTCTACCATTAAGTCTTTGATAACAGGGAAAGCAGCACTTCTCCAAGGTTCAATAACGATTGTTTCACCGTCTTTGAACATTCTCATGTGAAGCTGACAAGTTGTAATACCTGTATCCGGACCGTGCGCTCTACCATTGATGTAAAGAGAACACATTCCGCAGATTCCCTCACGACAGTCATGATCAAAAGCAATTGGTTCTTTTCCTTCGTTAATTAGATTTTCGTTCAGAATGTCCAACATCTCCAAAAATGAAGAATCTGTAGAAACATCTGATATTTTATAGGTCTCAAACTGACCTTTAGTTTTACTATTTTTTTGTCTCCAAATTTTCAGCGTAAGATGTAAGCCTTTTTTTGCACTCATAATTTTATATTTATAGGTTGGAGATTATTTGTAACTTCTAGTTTTAACCTCGATGTTGTCATATATCAGTTCTTCTTTATGCAACACTTCCGCGTTGATATCGTTACCCTGATATTCCCAAGCTCCGACGTATTTGTAGTTTACGTCATCTCTTTCCGCTTCACCATCCGGAGTGGAGTGATCTTCACGGAAATGCCCACCACAAGATTCGTTTCTATGTAGTGCATCGATAGCCATCAACTGACCCAATTCAAGGAAGTCTGCTACTCTGAATGCTTTTTCAAGCTCAGTGTTCATTCCTTCTCCTTCACCAGGAACTTTTACGTTTTTCCAGAAGTCATTTCTTACTTCTTCAATTTCTTTGATTGCTTCTCTTAATCCTTCAGGAGTTCTTCCCATTCCTACTTTATTCCACATGATGTGCCCTAATTGCTTGTGGAAATGATCTACCGAATGGGTTCCTTTATTATTCAGGAAGAATTCAACTTTTTCTTTAATTCCTTTTTCAGCTTCGTCAAATGCTGCTGAATTGGTAGGAATTGCCCCTGTTCTGATATCTGCAGAAAGGTAATCTGCGATTGTATAAGGAAGTACGAAATATCCGTCTGCAAGACCTTGCATCAATGCAGATGCTCCCAATCTGTTGGCTCCGTGATCTGAGAAGTTTGCTTCACCGATTACGAAACATCCAGGTATTGTAGACTGAAGGTTATAATCAACCCATACACCACCCATTGTATAGTGAACTGCAGGATAAATCTTCATTGGAGTTTTGTAAGGATCATCAGCAGTAATTTTCTCGTACATTACGAATAAGTTACCGTACTTCTCCTCAACCCAGCTCTTACCAAGATCATAAATCTGCTGATCTGTAGGATTGTGAATATGTTTTTCGATAGCGGCTTCTTTACCTTTTTTCATGATCTCTGTAGAGAAATCCAGGTAAACACCTTCCTGAGTATCATTATTTTCGATTCCGAATCCGGCATCACATCTTTCCTTAGCAGCTCTTGATGCAACGTCTCTAGGCACAAGGTTACCAAATGCAGGATATCTTCTTTCTAAATAATAATCTCTATCTTCTTCTTTAATGTTTTCAGGTCTTAGCTTACCTTCTCTGATTGCTACTGAATCTTCAATCTTTTTAGGAACCCAGATTCTTCCAGAGTTTCTTAATGATTCAGACATCAAAGTCAGTTTAGACTGCTGAGTTCCATGAACTGGGATACAAGTCGGGTGAATCTGTACATAGCAAGGGTTTGCGAAGTATGCTCCTTTCTTGTGAATTTTCCAGGCTGCAGAAACGTTTGATCCCATTGCATTAGTAGAAAGGAAATATACATTCCCGTAACCTCCGGAAGCAATCACCACAGCATGAGCTGAATGTCTTTCAATTTCACCGGTTACAAGGTTTCTTGCAATGATTCCTCTCGCTTTTCCGTCAACAATTACAAGATCCAACATCTCATGACGGTTGTACATCTTGATTCTCCCTTTACCGATCTGACGGCTCATTGAAGAATATGCTCCTAACAATAACTGTTGTCCGGTTTGTCCTTTTGCATAGAAAGTTCTTTTTACCTGAACTCCACCAAATGAACGGTTATCTAACTGACCTCCGTAATCTCTTCCGAAAGGAACCCCCTGGGAAACACACTGGTCAATAATATTTGCAGAAACTTCAGCTAATCTGTAAACATTGGCTTCTCTTGCTCTATAGTCACCACCTTTAATGGTATCGTAGAACAATCTGTAAGTAGAGTCACCGTCTCCCTGATAATTTTTAGCTGCGTTGATCCCTCCCTGAGCGGCAATAGAGTGTGCTCTTCTTGGAGAATCCTGGTAGCAGAATGCTTTTACATTGTATCCTTGCTCAGCTAAAGTAGCTGCTGCAGAACCTCCTGCCAAACCTGTACCTACAACAATAATATCAATCTTATCTCTGTTGTTTGGTGCAACAAGGTTCATATGGTCTTTATGATTTTTCCACTTGTCTTTTAAAGGACCTGCCGGAATTCTTGAATCTAATTTACTCATACTAGTATATTGATATTATTGAGTTATAAAATGAAAAACTGCAACGATGATAAATCCTGCAGGAATAAGGATGGAATACCATTTCCCGAAAGCTTTGATTACCGGCGTGTATTTTGGATGTCTTGCTCCGATAGACTGGAATGAAGACTGAAATCCGTGAGCTAAGTGTAATCCCAATAAAACGAAAGAAATCACATATAAAGCCACTCTCCAAAGATCTGCAAACTTCTCATGAAGTTCCGGCCAGAAACGTTCTGCATCAGGAGCAATTCCTTCCACATACTTATAATTGATTTCATGTAACCAGAAATCATACAAGTGAAGCGCTAGGAAAGCCAAAACAACAGCTCCGGAAATAATCATATTTCTAGACATCCATGAAGAGTTCACAGAAGCATTGTTTGATTCATACTTTACCGGACGCGCTTTGTTATTCTTAATTTCCAATACAAATCCCATTGCAAAATGGAAAATTACTGCAAAACCAAGAATAGGCTGCATTAAGAACTGCACAAAAGGATTATAGCCCATAAAGTCAGATGCTGTGTTGAAAGCATCTTTGTTCAGGACTGATAACAAATTGGTTGTCAAATGCAGTATAAGAAAAATCAGCAAAAACATAGCTGATAATGCCATAGCGTATTTTCTACCTATCGTAGAACTCGTTAAACCTGCCATATAAGTTTAAATTTGAATTTCCCACAAAATTAAGAAATGTTAACAATATCGAAAAGTGAGAAATCTCACAATTAGGCAGTTTGTAATCTTTCTAAATAAGAAATTAACATATTATAAATACAAGAAAACAGAACGAAGAAAATCACTATTTTACCACATAAATTGTATTTCTAAAAACTACTTTTTGAACAGATGCAGGAAGCGTTTTTATGTCAAAATGTCTTATTCTTCTTGAAGAACAATAGGGCTTGATAATAAACTGCAGAGCCGTTTTTGAAACAGGACTTTCTGAAGTCCAGAAACAGGTTTTATCCCCTTGTTTTATTAAAAAAACTTTGGTTTTCCCCATATTGAGAAATAGTATTTCTTCTTTTTTATTTTCACAAATTTGATATCCGCTTCTTATCATTAAAAAAATAAAAAAAAAGCTTCCCAATCTTATTGTGTTTTTAACATTAAATTTTATGATGACAGATCTCAGTACATATACGACTACTAACAGAGACAACACTTCGGGCAGGCTCATAGGTACATTTTCAAAAAACAAAACATTCGCTTCAGCAAACCAGTGGATTGCTTTCAACAAAATTTGAATAGCAAAGTCATACGCCATGGTTATGAAGTAAAAATCAAGTCTTAAAGCTATAAATGCAGTCATCAAAAATGAAAAGACAATAATAATTTCTGAAAAAGGCACGATAAAAAAATTAGCAATAACCGAAATGATTGAAAACTGATGGAAGTAGTACAAAATCAGAGGTAATGTGGCCAACTGGGCAGACAAGGATATTGTAATGGTATTAAATATCAGTTTCTTCAAATAATGATCCTGCTTGGGAAAGTAGCGGAGAAGAGGTTGATTTAACCAAAAAATTCCTAAAACAGCAAAATAGCTGAGTTGAAAACCTACATCAAAAAGCTGTTGTGTATCTAAAATCAAAATGATCAACACAGATAATGCCAACGAGTGAAGCAGGTCAGGTTTCCTCTGAAGCAGAACAAAGGAAAAATAGATACTCAACATGATACATGCTCTCAAAACAGAATTCCCAAAACCTATGAAACCTGCGAACAACCAGATAAAAACAAGACTTAACAGTATTACATATTTCCTGAATTGTATGGGAATAAAACGTCCCAATAAAAAATAAAACATGCCAAAAATCACAACAATATGTGTTCCCGAAATAGCCAATAAATGTACCAGTCCCGATCTCCTAAAATCCTCCACAGTACTGGGATCCATTTCCGTTCTATCCGCGAGGATAATCCCTTTCAAAAATGCTTTGGCATTTGCTTCCATCTCAGTTTGAGCAATTTTCTGGAGAATATCAAGTCTAGATTGCCTGATATTGTCAGTAAAGCCTACATCATCCCGGTTCACACTTAAAATCTCTTTTGAAATAAAACTCTGATAGTCAATATTTTTACGCTTTAGATACCGGGCATAGTCGAACTGGAAGTCATATCGCGGAGATTGAGGTTGAGTTATATAGGCATAAGCTTTATAATAATGAGTAAAATCGAGTTCTTTATTTGCCTTCGGAATATAAAGAACTGAAAGAAAGTTTTTCTTCCCTGCTTGTACCCTCCCTGTATATTTTTTGTACTTTTCTGTTGAGTTTAACTTCTGAGAAATTCTGAAAACTATAGTTTCTTTTCCATTGACTATGATTTCCTTTTCGAATGTGGGCACATTGTAGAAATGAAGTATTATCCCTGTTCCAAAAAAAAGAAACCCCAGAAAAATTGGTCTCATCTTATGCAAAAAGTAAGATTGGAAAAATAATACTACTAAAATTCCAAAACTAACTACTGCTACAGCATACACTAATGTATCTCTCAGCAAAAGCTTATCCTGGAAAACAATTCCAAGAATAAAGCATATTGCCAGGATGAGAAGAGGTTGCTTATTCAATTTTAAAAAGTTATTTTCAGAAGGTTAAGAATTCAGATGAATTTTGCAAATACTAAACAAACAGATAAAGGGGCTTTACGATATCAATAGAACGCTTGATTTTTTCCTCTAAAACATGAGAATTAAAAAGCATTTTTATAAATAATCACAAAGTCTAAGATGTTTACCTTAGACTTTATGATAAAAAGAGGGGGCTAAGTTTATTAATTTTTACTACAATGGCAACTTTACTTTATAGGAGCTCCGCCCGCCTGAACAGGCCAATAAGGATTCTGGTAAATTGTTGATTTACCTGGATCTCCGTTAGACGCTAATAAAAAATGTTGATAAGCTATCGGATTCAGGTAATGAGCCTGTGTAAAATTATAACCATTATAAAAATTATTATTTTGCGACGTTATCTGATAAGGTCTTAAATAAATGCTATTGGCCTTAGGAGATACATTTGGATTTGCTTCCGGCTCTGCCCTGAGACGACTAACGCCATTATCTGAATAGTTTTTATACATAGATTCCCAAAGGTTCATTCCTTCAATCTGATAATTATTAATCTGATCCAAAGCTCTCCATCGTTTAAGATCTTCCCAGCGCATTCCTTCAGCTATCAATTCGTTCCTTCTTTCTCTGCGAATATTGTAGAGTGTTCTATCTATTAACTGACCATGTGAATATTTTGCCCAATCATCTTCTTTAGAAAGGTCGGTAGCATTAATTGTAACATAAAAATCCGTTGGTAAACCTGCTCTTTTCCGTAATTGTTGCCAATATACCGTAGCACTGCCGTCCAGGCTCCCGTTTTTAACATAGCATGCCTCTATATAATTGAGGTAAGCCTCAGACGCTCTATAAATCAAGCTGCCCGTAATACTTGTATTCCCACCATAATAAGCCGGATCCCCATACAGCCCTTTTTTTACTTTATACCCAGTCACGGATTTTGATTCATTGATATCTAAAATATTAGGGTATCCCGCTAGTTTATTACCTGTAGAGGATGCATCCATATCATCTTCTGGTGCCAGCAAAAAAAGTTGAAGGCGTTCATCACGATCCTTTCTGACATCACTTAATTCTTTATCTCCATTATAGCCAGATCCGGAAGTGTAAATGGGAAGGCCGTTTTTCATGAGAAACGATTCTATCAATGATCTGGTATAACCTGTTCCTCCTCCGGTATTTAAATAGTTTTGTGTAGAATTGGTAAGGAATTTGGAACTATACTGTCTCCAAAAAAGAACTTCGCTGTATGGATACATATCCTGATCAGAAAACATTTTAAAATAAGTATTGTTGAATACTGCTTTTGTCTGGGTTTGATGTGTATTTGTTACCAAAGGAAATACATCTGCAATTGCTTTGGAAGCATCCATCGCCTCGCCTAAAAAATAATTAATTTCAGAATCAATGTTAATAGAATAGCCGGAAAGATAATCTTTGCCTGCCCCTGGCCAGCCAGGCCCGCCAGGAACAAAAGCAGTATTATTATGATATTTTTCCCAGGTACCCTCATACAATGCAACTCTGGATTTTAAAAACTGCGCAACCTCCTTACTGATACGGTTTTTATTCTCCACAGGCCCTGGTTTTAGAAGTTCAATAGCTTTATTAAGATCTTCTATGATAAATCTTGCTACTTCATTTCTTGGACGTCTTTTTGAAGCTTCTATGAGCATGGCTCTGTCATCAGAATAGACTTCCTTTATAATTGGAAAATCACCCAAGTTCATTAATTTACTGAAGTACTCATTAGCTCTGAGAAAATAAGCTTCTCCTATATAGTGTCGTATATTTGAATCATTGCCTGTAATTTCTTTTTTTGCATAATTTTTTTCAACATTGGTAATAAAATAATTAATATCTCTAATTCTATCAAAATTCCAGACTCCCCCACTGGTTTCTACCCTCCATAAACCTGGATTCCAGCGATCAGAAGCATTTGGTGAAGCTTGATTATCTGTATTATTATCATATCCAAACGTACCTATACTCCAGTCTCCGTGGGAAGGAAAACTATATAATGATATGGTATAGGTAGCCAAATCCTGTTCAGATTTCAGATATACGTTAGGGGTAACTGTATCTAAGGGTTCTCTGTCTAGAAAATTGTTACAGGATATTGTTGTCACAACAAGTAACTGCAATAACAGGCTTTTTATTTTATTTGTATTCATAATAAATTGATTAAAAGGTTAATGACAATCCTGTAGATATAACTTTTGATAACGGGTACACTTTACCACTTCCCCATGCGCCATTTATCGTTTCAGGATCAAAGATTTTGGACAAACTGGTAATCGTAAATACATTTTCAGCTGATAGATAAACCCTGAGATTACTTATTCCTAAAGACCTCAGCATATCCTTAGGAAGACTGTATCCAAATTGAATATTTTTAAGCCTTATATAGGCTCCGTTTTGTATCCAACGAGTCTGCGCTGCAAAGTTTTTTGTTCCGGAATCGAATATAGGCCGGGGATAATAAGAATCTACATTGGGTCCAAAGGGACTATCTGTATTAGCAGGTCTGAAATAATTAAGATGCTGTTGAAATGCTGCTGCCTTCCATAAATTGACATTGGCTCCCACAAAGTAAGGCTCAGTTCCAAGATTGACATCTCTTTTTCCAACTCCCTGAAATAAAAAACTACAATCAAATCCCTTATATTCCATACTGATATTCAATCCAAAATTATAACGTGGAGTACTATTTCCGATGATACGCCTGTCACCTGGATTACTAAGTGTATTATTTCCATCATCAACTTTACCATCTCCATTAAGATCTTCATACATAATATCCCCTGCTGCCCAGTTCCCCCCCAATCTATCCTGATTATTTTTTTTCAGCCATTCGTTCATCTCCTCATCAGTTTTGGCGATTCCTTTTGTCTTATACCCCCATATTTCACCTAGATACCTTCCTGCATAATAATAATCCAGGTTCCCTGTTTCGTTATTATATCGGGTTACTTTTTGTCTGTTGTCACTTAATACCCCGTTTATATTGTAACTAAAATCTTGTCCGATTTTACCTCTCCAGCCTACTTCGAGTTCAAAACCTTTAGATTCCATATCAGCATTATTAGTATCAGGAACTGCAGTCCCAAATGTTGCGGGTAATCCGGGAGCCGGAGATACCATATCAAATGTTTTTCGTCTGAAATAATCAAATTTCATGGTAAGTTTGTTTTGGAAGGCTGCAAAATCAATCCCGTAGTTCCAGGTTGTTACCCGTTCCCAAGTTAAAGACCTGCTTACCATACCTGGAGCATAAGCAGTATTGGTTCGCTGTCCATTGATAAGCCATGAGCCATTATCCGCATATAACGGCATCGACTGAAAGAAGGGATACCAACCTATTTTATCTGTATTCTGATTTCCTAAAGATCCGTAGGAAAATCTTAATTTAAAATCATTAATTGCACGAGCAAAGCTCCCCAAACTCTTCCAGAATTCTTCTTTACTCATATTCCATCCAACAGAAACAGCAGGATAGACATTCCATCTCTGGTCACGTAAAAAACGGCTTGTTCCATCATATCGGGTACTCACTTCTACTAAATAACGTTGTTTGTAATTATAATTCAACCTTCCAAAAACGCCAAACGTTGCCCAATGCCCCCGTGATCCGCCTACTCCCGTAGTCTTGCCATAAGTAGCATCAATGGCGATAACATCCGTAGAATACAGCATATCTCTGGAAGCCCTAAGACTTTGAGATTTATTAAGTTCAGATTGCATTCCCATCATGATCTTAAAATGATGATGATCTAATTGTTTCTCATAGGTTGTATAAATATTGGTATTAAAAAAATTCCGTTTTGATGCAAACTCTTCTACCAGGGAAGTCCCAGGCTGTCTCAATCCACTTATATCATAACCTACAGGAATAGGCGTACCGTTACCATCATACTTATAGATGGGAAGGAAAGAGCTACTGACAAAAGTGTTGGTGGTAATATAATTGAACTCTGCTCTGGTTTCCCAGTTTTTTATGGGAGTAAAAACAAGTGCTACCTGTTGAGTAAGAATATCCTCCTGGTTCCTCCTGTTACTATTTTCCAATTCCTGAATTTCATTTCCGCTCATATAATTTCCAAAAGTGTCCCTTATAGCGTTTGTTGGCCATCTTCTTGCAATATTATGATAAAACAATGCTCCCATAAACCCAGAGCTTCCATAGTCTGTACGCGTAAACCTATTACTATAATTCAACTGAAGAAAAGGCAGAAACTGGGTAGTAATTTTCCCATTTAAGCTGTATCTGTTCAATTTATCCGGGTTATGGCGCATTAAGCCATCTGTTCCCAGCCAATTAGCTGAAAAATAGTAATTAATCTTCTCTGCACCTCCTCTTATACTCAGGTTATTTTCTGTGGAGGGCACCCATTTTCTGTAAAATTCTTTAAACCAATTGACGTTAGCAAAACCTTCATTATATGTTCTCCAATATTGACCTTGCGCGTTCCATTCTGTACCATCTTTAATTCTTCCTTCTTTATAATCTTTGATTTTTTGAATAGTTTCCGCAGAAAAAACCTGATTCTGACCAGCATTTTTAGCAGCTTCATTAAAATAATATGCAAATGATTCTGAATCAAGTATACTAGGTTGTAAAAGCGGATTACTAAACCGTGTCATCAGATCATAACTTACAACCGGTTTACCTGACCTTCCCGTTTTTGTGGTAACCAGAACCACTCCGAATGGTGCTCTCGAACCATATATAGAAGCCGATGCGGCATCTTTTAAAACCGATATACTGGCGATATCCCTTGGGTTCAAAGATTTCAGATCTCCCTCTACACCGTCAATGAGTATAAGCGGAGCAGATGAAGTATTCCCAACAGTCCCCGTCCCACGAATGGTGAAACTTAATGCATTATCCAGCTGCCCACCCCCTGTTCCCAGGCTGAAATTCAATCCTGCCACGGTCCCTTGCAAAGCCTGAATAGCATTATTAATAGGGCGTCCCTCAATTGCTTTTTCAGTGATTGTAGAAACTGCTCCTGTAATATTTTCCTTCTTTTGCTTTCCAAAGCCAACCACAACAACTTCATCGATAGCTTTAGCCAAGTCATTTTTACTTCCATTTACATGTAACTCTATTTGAAACATTGTAGTATTTGCATCCACAACCAATTCTTTAGGAGTATACCCCGGAGCTTCAATTAACAGGACATCCAGAACATCCGCCTTAATTCTAAAGGAACCTTTTGCATCAGTAGTGGTTTCTATATTTTTTCCTTTTACTGAAATTTTTGCTCCTGATACAGGTTTTCCTTTCCTATCAAAAACCACCCCTGTCACTTCATTTAAATCTCCAAAAGAAGCGACAGATGGTAATAAGATTTTTTGATTTTCTTCTAAAAAAACAGTCTGACTCACAAGACAATACTCGTATTCTTGTCCGTAATTAATAATTCTGTATGGTAATTTGCCATGCGCAGAACATGAAGCAAAAAACAATACTGCCGGCAATACCGTATTTCTATAATACTGCTGCCGCCATAAAGTATTTTTTTGTAACATATGGTCTTAATTTTAAAACAACATAAGACCTTATGGCCTTATTGAGATAGTTGGGTATTGAAACGTTTGCAACTCATATCGCTGCGACTTATCAGACGCAAAACTCCTATTCATGTTCGAAAACATAAATTACTCTGGCAAAAAAATCTATTGAATTATCTGGCAGTGAATAACCAAATAAAAATGCTTCTAAATTGAATGTATGGGTGGCATTAAATACATGTAAAGAAAATATATCTTATACTATAGAAGAAAAACCATATTAGCAGATAAAATTTGAAGCATAGGCATAAAGGGTTTTAATTTTTTTTCATCCTTTTCAGTTTAGTTTTTAGTTAAATTCATATCAATTAAGAAGATCTAAAAAAATGAACATAATCATAAATCTAGATATACATCAGACATATATCTAAAATAAACATAAAAACAATTGAAAATCAAACGTATAAATCGAAAACACTCTAAACACATCATATGTATAGGAAATATAAATATATTGTGATATTAAAATAATAAATGAAGTAGATATGTAGCATATTGTAATATCATTATTTGCTTAAAAAGACAAATGAAAAAGTATAAATAGTACAAAAAAATATTCAGGATAATGGCTCATTTGTATTTCTGTGAAAATAAGTGATTAAGAGATCAGATACAGCTACTACTCTAATAAAACTAATACAAAAAAAGACCATCAAATATTTGACAGTCTACATTTTATATAAGCAATTAAAAAACTATATTACATCACCTTTAAAAATCACATCAGCAGCGTGTTCACTTGCTCCACTACCACCAAGTTTTTCTCTTAACAGTTTATAATCTGTAAGTACCTGGTCTCTTTTTTCTCCTTCCAGAATTTTAGAAAGTTCGTCTACAAGGTTCTTAGTGTTCAGGTCATTCTGAATCAATTCCTTTACCACTTCTCTGTCCATAATCAGGTTGACCAGAGAAATGTAATTAATATTTTTAACCAGTCTTTTCGCAATAGCATAAGAAATTGTGCTTCCACGATAGCAAACTACTTCGGGAATATTTAATAAAGCAGTTTCTAAAGTCGCGGTTCCCGAAGTAACCAAAGCAGCTTTTGAGCATCTCAGCAAATCATATGTTTTGTTGGAAACAAAGTGAACATTATCATCCACATATTTTTGATAAAACTCCTTAGGAAGACTTGGTGCACCGGCTATTACAAACTGATAGCTTTTAAAATGAGGTCGTACGGAAAGCATGATCTCCAGCATTTTCTCCACCTCCTGTTTTCTGGATCCCGGCAAAAGAGCAATAATTTCCTTTTCGTTTAATCCATTTTCCTTTTTAAATTTTTCGGTATTTATATCCTTAAGATCAGAAATAGCATCCAGTAAAGGGTGCCCTACAAAATGAGAATGAACACCATGTTTTCTATAAAATTCTTCTTCAAATGGAAGAATCACCATCATTTCATCCACATATTTTTTGATGGTTTCTACTCTTCCTTCTTTCCAGGCCCAAAGCTGTGGAGAAATATAATAAACAACCTTGATTCCTAATTCTTTCGCAAACCTGGCAATCCTCAGATTAAATCCCGGATAATCCACCAAAATTAAAACATCCGGTTTATTGTTCTGAATATCCTCTTTACAGAATTTAATATTATTCAAAATGGTTCTCAAGTTCATCACCACTTCGAGGAATCCCATAAAAGCGAGATCCCGGTAATGCTTCACCAATGTCCCACCCTGAGCTTTCATCAGGTCACCGCCCCAAAATCTAAATTCTGCATTCGGATCTTTTTGTTGTAGAGCTTTCATCAAGTTGCTCCCATGCAAATCACCGGAAGCTTCACCAGCAATAATGTAATACTTCATGTCTATAGTAAGGATAGAGAACAAATTAAAATATATCCGATCTTAATTTGTAAATTTGTTCAAAGATAATGATAAAAAATGTCAGAAGAATTTGAAATCCGGAATAAAGTTGCAGAAAGCGGCCTTATCAATTTTGACCTTGCCTCTTTACTTCCAAAAGGGGAAAGAAAGGGAATTGACCTTAAAGAATTTCTTTTTCAGGAAATGATCCTGAAAGAAAAGGATTTCCGGGAAAAAGTAGAAGCAATCCATACTGAAGAATATAAAGACACCTATATTTATATCTACAATTCTGTAGATACCATCATCCCATTATGGGCTTATTTTGTTTTAACCGCAAAGCTTACAGATGTAGCCAAGAAAATAGTCTTTGGCAATCGTGAAGATCTGGAGGTAATTCTGATGCACAATGCGATCCAGACCTACGATTTTGGAGATATGAGAGGAAAGAGAGTTTTGGTAAAAGGATGTTCTGACAAAGAAATCCCTGAAAATGCTTATATAGAATTGGTTGAACAACTAAAACCAATGGTAAAATCACTGATGTTCGGTGAAGCTTGTTCTAATGTTCCGATTGTAAAGAATTAAAAAGATACTCAAAAAATTTTAACAATAATTATGAAGTGCAGGTATTTTGTGAGGCATATTTTTTGATAACTTTGATTCACTTAATACAAACAAACACAAACAATGAGTTTAATTGACCTACTTACGGGGAATACCAGCAACCAGGTTGCAGAACAGGCTGAAAACAAATTCGGAATCAGCAAAAACCAAGTCATTGCCTTATTGGCAGTAGCTACACCGCTTATCATTTCTTATCTCAGAAACAAATCTCAGGACGCAAAAGAAGCAGAAGCATTAAACAATGCCTTAGATAAAGATCATAACGGAAGTATTTTAAACGATGCTTCACAGATTGAGGCAAGACAAGCGGAAGGAGGATCAATTCTTGACCATGTCTTTGGTGGACAAAAAAGCAATGTAGAAAACCAACTCTCACAAAACACAGGAATTTCAATTGATAAAATCGGACCCATTCTAGCCATGTTAGCTCCGGTTGTTATGGGATATATCGGTCAGCAAAAACAACAAAGCAATGTGGGAGCCGGTGGTCTTGGAGACCTTTTGGGAGGAATCCTTGGAAATGCTTCGAATCAGGCTCAATCACAACAGTCTAATCCTTTAAATGATATTCTGGGAAGTGTTTTAGGCGGGGGTGGAAACCAAGCTCAATCTTCAGGAAATCCATTGAATGATATCTTGGGAAGCGTTCTTGGTGGCGGTGGAAACCAACAACAAGGTGGAGGCCTGGGAGGTATTCTTGGAAATATTTTTGGAAAATAATTAATTTAATTTGTTATAAAAAAAAGACCTGGGAAATTTCTCAGGTCTTTTTATTTCTTTTTACTTTTTAGACTTTTCTTCAGCAGCTACAAAGGATTTTGACACTTTTTTAGGTCTCCTTTTCCCATAACTTCCGGAATTAATTTTTCCTCTTCTTGATTTCTTATCTCCTTTTCCCATAGTAATATGTATTTTGTTATTCTTACGAATTTATAAAATACACCTTTAAAATCCAATAAATGAAGCTGTTAAAATTTTATAAAATAAGAAGGGAAGCTGGAAGAGGGAGGATGGAAGCTGCTATTAGGTTGCTATTTCTATTCTCTGTAATCAGATCAAAATTTACACTTTATACTTTCTGGAGAATGGCTATTTAGATAATTTCAGACCTGCGATACTTCCTTCTTCTAGCTTCCATCTCCCAGCCTTTCTACACTTTTATCGTCTTCCATTTCCCTTTTTTAAACAAAATAAAAGCTACAATTGTGATCAACGTCTCAGCAGCAGGTATGGAGATAAACACTCCCTTTGGTCCCATTCCCAGATATTTTGAAAGAAAATAAGCCAATGGAATCTGAAACAGCCAGAACCCAAAAAGATTAACCCATGTTGGTGTCCACGTATCACCGGCTCCATTGAAGGCATTGATCATTACCATTCCTATTCCGTAGAAAACAAAGCCCGTACACATAATATAAAGGGCAGTTTTTGCAAAGTCCTTTATCTCTGTTTCCTGAGTAAAAAAGCTTACCAGAAAGTTCCCAAGAAATATAAATAGTAAACTAACAATCAGCATAAAAATCACATTATACTTTACTGTTTTCATTACAGATTGCTCTGCTCTCAACATTTCATTGGCACCCATATTTTGGCCGACCAACGTAGAAGCAGCGTTACTCAATCCCCATGCAGGAAGCATAAAGAACATCATAAGTCGTAAAGCGGTCTGGTATCCTGCTGAAGCATTTTCTCCGCCTGTAGTGGCTACAAGCTCTGCAAGAAATATCCAACTGCATGAAGCAATTACAAACTGAAAAATTCCGGGAGTGGCAATCTTTATAATGGATTTAATCAAACCAAAATGAGGTTTAAAATAGTTAAGTTTAATCCGAATCTGCGTATCAGCAATCAAAAGATGGTACAGTTGATAAATAACTCCTATACTTCGTCCTATAGTAGTTGCCAAAGCGGCACCGGTAAGCCCCATAGCTGGAATCGGTCCTAATCCTTTTATCAAAACCGGACAAAGAATAATGTTGGCAATATTGGCAATCCATAAACTTTTCATCGCAATCATCGCATTTCCTGCCCCTCTGAAAATCCCGTTTATTAAAAATAAAAGCATAATAATGGTACTGCTTCCCATCATAATTCGCGTAAAGTTCTTCCCATATGCTGCCGCTTCAGGTCTCGACCCCATTAAAATTAAAATCTCTTCCGCATAAATTACACCGAGTATACTCAAGACAAAAGTCACAGCAAATGAAATTAATACTACCTGTGCAGCACTTCTGGAAGCCTGTTCCGGATTTTTCTCACCAATTCTTCTTGCCACCAGGGCAGTAGCAGCCATGCTCATCCCAATCGCAATAGAATACATTATAGACAGCACAGATTCAGTAAGCCCTACCGTCTGAATAGCAAAGCCACTTTCTTTCAGGTGCCCTACAAAATAGAGATCTACCAGGGCAAATACAGACTCCATTGCCATTTCCAGCATCATCGGAATCGCTAAGAGTAAAACAGCACTTCTGATATTTATTTTGGTAAAATCAGCCTCTTCCCCACTAAAAGCCTTTTTCAAGAACTCAATATATCTGTTCATATTTTTGTGATTTGTCTGGCAAAAATATTGATTCAAAACCAATTGAGAATTGGCATATGAAAAGTTTTTAAACATTTATACAACAAGAAAATACAGATGTGAAGCTGGTTTTAGTTTTAATCCTTCTTATAAAAAGAGCTAGCACACTGAACAAAAATCAAATTTACAATAAAAATTTATCGTAATACGATAAATTTTTATACATTTACAACAAAACAATACTTATGAAATTAATTGGTGAAAAATCACTGTCTACGATTTTAAGCAAAGCATCACTTGCCGTCAGTTTGGTTCAGCTTTTATATTTAAGCTATATCATCTTTGGATTTATAGTCGTTTATGTCAACCAGCAACAGAATGCCCATTACTTTTCCGAGACTTTCAGTGCTGGAAACTTCAATAGAGAAGCAGCAGAACCCGCAACTGATTCTGTGATGTTTAAATTCAATATGCCATTTTCAGACTCCATCACAACAGGAAGCTATACTTTGTATACACTTATTTCAATTGGATTTTTCATTGGATTTTACAGTGTCTTCACTTTTTATTTATTCAGAATTTTCAGAGGGATGAGTCATGAAGTTATTTTTAATATTGGAGTGATTCGTAATCTGAAACAATTTGCCCTTCTCAATATTCTGTTTATTCCTGTTTGTTGTACCATTCTTTATTTTCTTAAACAATCTTTATACAGCATCGATCCTATGCTGATACTACTCCATTTTAGTACAGGAATAATCATATTATTTATCATAGAATTTTTTAAAAAAGGATATGAATTACAAACTCAAAATGATTTAACCATCTAGTTATGTCCATTATTATCAATATAGACGTGATGCTTGCCAGACGAAAAATGCAATCTCAGGAACTGGCTGAGAAGATTGGAATCACACAAGCTAATCTCTCTATTCTAAAAAACGGAAAGGCCAAAGCCTTCAAAATATCCACATTAGAAGCCATTTGCAAAGCTTTAGACTGCCAACCCGGCGATATATTAGAATTTAAACCTTAAAATAAAATACCATGAAATTCTTTCAAAACTTTTCAAAAACATTCATCTTCATTATTGCCTTTTCCTCACTTAATCTTACTTCTGCACAAGAGCTGACCAACGAACACAAACAAATGTTAAAGTATGATAATACAGCCTATTTCGCCGCATTGGTCAATAAGGAAAACATCAATGCATGCTACCCTATAGAAAACAACGCCTACACCCTGCTGGGATTAGCCATAAAAATGAACAGTCGTCAGGTATTTCAAAAACTGATTGATGAAAAGGCTGATGTAGAAAAATCTTGTGATGGAAAAACCCCTCTGATGTTTGCTGCAAAATACGGTAATACTGAATTGGCAAAAAAACTGTTAACAAACGGGGCAAAAAAAGATACCAAAACAGATAAAGGCTATACCGCTCTGGATTATGCAAGAAAGTATGAAAAACCGGAAATGATTAAGCTTTTAGAGTAAAAAAGCAGATCGACCAGAAAATAATTTGATAAAGCAGCAAAAGCCAATGGTGAGTAAACTTATTATACAAAACTTATAAATTTTACCATTTCCCAATTAATAATTTACATAATTCCCAAAATACAAACCCAATAATTAGTAAAACTTAGCAATTGGTAAAAAAAATTAATTTAGATTTGTATATTCTTATTCTTAAAAGTAATTCTTATGAAAAAAATAACCTCTACAATTTTTCTATTTGGAATTTTAGCATTTGCCAATATGCTTTCTGCACAGAAAATGACTCAGGAAAAAATGAAGGCCATTTATTCTGATGATATCTCAATATTTAAAAAACATTTTGCTCCTGCAGACTATAATAAATGCTTCACTCTTGGATATGAGCAATTCTCCCCGCTTGGATTCAGTGTGCTAAGTGGAAAAACAAAGATCATCAATTTTTTATTGAGCAATAAAGCCAATATCAATAAAAAATGTACAGCAACTCCGCTTCAGATTGCTAACGATGCAAAAAGAGTGGAGATCGCCCAGCTGCTTACTGAAAGAGGGGCAACCAACAATTAAAAAGAGACAAAATATAACAGATAAACTTCCGAAAGGAAGTTTTTTTGTTTATAAAACCTGCAAAAATCTTATCTTTGCCAACGAAAAAATAAAGGCTTGAAACAGAGTCTTAAATATTGAATTTTAAACAAATAATTATGTTTCGATCACACACCAACGGAGAATTATCTCTAAAAAATCTGAATGAAGAAGTTACACTATCTGGATGGGTACAGACTATCCGTGATAAAGGATTTATGATTTGGGTAGATCTTCGAGATCGTTACGGAATTACCCAGCTGGTTTTTGATCAGGATCGTTCTTCTGCCCAATTGATGGAAGAAGCTAAAAAACTAGGACGTGAGTTTGTGATTCAGGCTACCGGAAAAGTTATTGAAAGAGTAAGTAAAAATCCTAATATTCCAACAGGCGAAATTGAGCTGTTAGTAGAGAAATTAACGATTCTGAACGAATCACAATTACCTCCTTTCACCATTGAGGATGAAACAGACGGTGGAGAAGAATTGAGAATGAAATACCGTTACCTGGATATCAGAAGGAATCCGGTAAAAGATAAACTGATCTTCCGCCACAAAATGGCTCAGAAAGTAAGAAATTACTTATCTGAAGAAGGTTTCATTGAAGTTGAAACTCCTGTTTTAATCAAGTCTACCCCGGAAGGAGCAAGAGACTTTGTGGTTCCAAGCAGAATGAACCCGGGACAATTTTACGCATTACCACAGTCTCCGCAAACTTTCAAACAATTATTGATGGTTGGCGGAATGGATAAGTATTTCCAGATTGTAAAGTGTTTCCGTGATGAAGACCTAAGAGCTGACAGACAACCGGAATTTACCCAAATCGACTGTGAGATGGCTTTTGTAGAGCAGGAAGATGTCATGAATGTTTTTGAAGGAATGACCAAGACACTTATAAAAGATATTACAGGTCAGGAATTCGGAGATTTCCCAAGAATGACTTTCGCAGATGCGATGAAAAAATATGGAAATGACAAACCGGATATCCGTTTCGGAATGGAATTCGTAGAATTGAATGAGCTGGTAAAAGGAAAGGATTTCAAAATATTTGATGATGCTGAGCTGGTTGTAGGGATCAATGTAGAAGGATGTGCAGACTACACAAGAAAACAGATTGATGAACTTGTTGACTGGGTAAAGCGTCCACAGATTGGTGCTTCAGGAATGGTTTGGGCAAAATTCCAGAATGACGGCGTAAAAACCTCATCAGTGAATAAATTCTATAACGAGGAAGACCTGGCAAAAATCATCGAAAAATTTGGAGCAAAAGAAGGTGACTTAATGTTGATTCTTTCCGGAAACGAAAACAAAGTACGGGCTCAACTTTCTGCTTTAAGAATGGAACTGGGAAACCGTTTGGGATTAAGAAAAGGAAATGTATTCGCACCGCTTTGGGTCGTTGATTTCCCATTACTGGAATTTGACGAAGAAAGTGGCCGTTATCATGCAATGCACCACCCTTTCACTTCTCCAAAACCTGAAGATGTTCATTTATTGGAAACTGATCCGGGTAAAGCAAGAGCTAATGCTTATGATATGGTTCTTAACGGAAATGAAATCGGAGGAGGATCTATCAGAATTTTTGATAAGGATCTTCAATCGAAAATGTTTGATTTATTAGGATTTACCAAAGAAGAAGCGGAAGCTCAGTTTGGATTCTTAATGAATGCTTTCAAATATGGAGCCCCTCCACATGGTGGTCTGGCATTCGGTTTTGACCGTTTGGTAGCGATTCTTGACGGGAATGAAGTGATCAGAGATTATATCGCATTCCCTAAGAACAATTCAGGACGCGATGTCATGATTGATGCACCGGCAGCTATTGCTGATGCACAGCTCGACGAATTAGAATTACAATTGAATTTAAAAGCATAGATATGAAGCGGGGTAATTGCCCCGCTTTTTTATTATACATTATTGGAAACTTCAATGCTTTATACTGACAATAATATCTTTGAGAAATAAATATTCATCAGATAACATTTTTTATAGTTCATAACATTACAAATTCCAATACATCATATTAAATTGTTCAATAGAATAAACTTTATGGCAGTATAATATACGGTTTCAGACATCATATCAAACTTCCGTGAAATAACCAGATTTACAATTTAATAGTAAAAAATAAAATATAATAAAGAATTTAACGAAACAAATACAGTTATTGAATAAAAAACCAACAAAACAATCATTATATTATGTTATATATAAATATAATTTTTTATTAATACATTTATAACATACAGCTGAATTATAATGAAGAGTTAATCAGACTTAGGAATTGATGTATTTTTACAATCTTGTGCGTATGATCATAATAGGGCTGTTCATATTTTCAAAAAAGTGATCAACAAACCAATATTAAATAATATGAAAAGCAAACTATTACTCTTATCATCATGTCTTGTTTTGGCACTGAATTCATGTAGATCTGATATTGAAAATGCACAGGCAAGTTCAATGGATCATACAACCACAAACCTGGATAATGCAAAGATTCACAAATTATTAATTAACGGAACTTACACCTATGTTAATGAAGTAAATGGTGAATATTTTTATGCAGATGATATTACTATTAGCTCTGAGCAGTTTAACAAATTAAAGATGCAGGCCAATTCTGAAATATCAACAGTTGAGAAGAGCACCATTGTAAGTTCCTTCATTAAGACATGGCCAAACGCAACAGTCTATTATACCTTACCCAGCCAAGGAAGCCTGAGTACTCAGAATTATAATACATTCCTTACCAATATCAACAAAGCGTTCGATATGATTTCTTCTCAAACCAGTGTTCAGTTTGTAGAACGTACCAATCAAACAGAATATATCACTTTCACTTACACAACAAGCAATAGTTCTCCACTTGGATGGCAAAAAAACAGAGTTAACGGTATTAAAATTTATAATATCACTTACCCCGCAATTATTGCTCACGAAGTAATGCATTCTATGGGAATTATGCATGAACAGTGCCGTCCGGACCGGGATCAGTATATTATTGTAGATGTTAATAAAGCAACAGAAGGAAGTCGTCATAACTTCAATATTTATAATGATTACGGAGGATACGGTGCATTTGATTTCGGGTCAGTCATGATGTACCAGTCTACGGACTTTGCTATAGACTCAAGTCAACCTGTAATGACTAAGCTGGATGGATCTACTTTTACCAAGCAAAGGACTGGATTATCTGCCGGTGATTATGCTGGAATAAATCATTTATATGGACCTGTTAATTCCTCTTCTGCAATCAACGGAACTTATACCATGACAACAGCTTTAGCGAGTGATAAAAATTTAGATATTTCCGGAAGCTCTACTACAGATGGTACCAGCATCATTCTGTATTCAGCTTCTACAGGGAATAACCAAAGATTTACTTTCAGCAAATCAGATCATGGTTATTATATCATTAAATCCATACTGGATCCTACAAAAGTATTAACTGTGAAAAGCAATGGAACAGTGAACGGAACAGCTGTTGAATTAAGGACCAATTCAAATACAGATTCTCAAAAATGGTTGTTATTCAATCTGGGAAATAATGGTTTTGGATTCGCTCCAAAGAATGCACCGGCACTGAGATTAGAGGTAAAAAATGGTTTAACAACTAATCTTACACCTATTGTAATCGGCACCACGGATCAAACGCTTCAGCCTTCTGTAAAGCAACGTTTTATACTTACAAAAGTTAACTAAACTTTTTTATCCAAATAAAGAGGTTAGGAAATGCATTTCCTAACCTCTTTTGTTTATCTTATCAACGTACCATTTCCTGCTGTATGATTATTTTCTGATTAATTTCAACATTTCATTTCTTCCCGGACCTGTTGAAAGATAAGTCACCGGAATTCCCAATTCAGCCTCCAAAAATGATAGAAACTCAATTAATTCTTCTGGTAATTCTGAAGGGCTTTTCATGGTAGAAAAATCAGCATTCCAGCCGCTCATCCATTTTAGTACAGGCTTCCCGTTTTCCGGAAGTATACCTGAAGTGGCTATCATTTTTCCGTCTTCCAGTTCATAATGGGTACAAACTGCTACAGATTTCAATCCGCTTAACACATCAGCTTTAGTCAAAACCAATTGAGTTACTCCATTGATCATTACAGCATATTTCAAAGCCGGAAGATCCAGCCATCCGGTTCTTCTCGGACGCCCTGTATTGGATCCAAACTCATTTCCTTTTGTTCTGATTTCTTCTCCTAATTCATCAAATAACTCAGTCGGAAAGACTCCATTTCCTACTCTGGTACAGTATGCTTTAGCTATCCCAAATATTTCACCGATCTTTTTCGGCGAAACACCTAATCCACTGCTTGCTCCTGAAGCCGTTGTTGAAGAAGAAGTTACATAAGGATAGGTTCCGTGATCAATATCGAGCATCGCCGCCTGAGATCCTTCAGCCAATATAGCCTTTCCTTCAGCTAAAGCATTATTTAGATATATTTCCGTTTCAGTACATTTGAATCTCTTCAGAAAATCTACTGCTTCAAAAAACTCATTACTGATGTCTTCCAATGAAGGTAACTCTAAACTGCCTTCCGCAAGCATCTTGTAATCTCTTGCTAAAATATGCTTTACTCTGTTTTCAAAGTCCGGAGTATACATATCTCCCACTCTTACATTCTGTCTTAAAATTTTATTTGAATATGCCTGTGCAATCCCATTTTTGGTTGTTCCAATGGTGATGTAATCGGAACTCTCCTCCATAAAAATATCCAGCAGTTTATGAGTAGGCAGGACAAAGTGAGCTTTCAAAGAAATAACGATGTTGTTTTCCGGCTGAACGGTCTCATCAAATAATTGAAGATTGAGTATTTCTTTCTTAAAGCTTACAGGATCCAGAACTGTACCTGTTCCGATTACATTCTGTACTCTTTTCATAAAGATGCCCGAAGGAATCATTTTAAGGGTAATTCTTTTACCATTTCGTTCTATGCTGTGTCCTGCATTTGATCCACCGTTGAAGCGGGCTGTAATGTCATAATTCTCACTGATCAGATCAATAAATTTTCCCTTTCCTTCATCACCCCACTGCAATCCTAGTACGATATCCATATTTTAAATTTTATGGAACAAAGCTATGATAGTTTGAAAAAGAGGCCATTGCCAATTGACAAAAACGTATTTTTTAAGAATTTATATCTCTACAGACTTCTAATGGGTTCATATGATTCCTACTTTTACAGGTCTATGAAGTATTTTAAAAACGACAGAGCGGGTTAAGGTCTGTCCCTATTACATATTTACAATTCTTTTGTATCCTTATTCTGATGACATTGTATTACTCATTGATCGTTCTTCTGATACGGCTCAAAGACGAAGGAGTCACTCCAAGGTAAGAAGCTAACATCGATTGTGGTACCCTGTTAGCCAGTCCCGGATAATGATTTAAAAAGTGAATGTACCGTGATTTGGCATCCTGATTGAGCATAATACTCGCCACTTTAAGTTTATTCTCCGCTACGAAAGCATGAATTCTTGCAAAAAGCACAGGCCAAACAGCAATTTTTTCTTCCAATATTTTAAAATGCTTCAAATCGATCACAAGCAGTACAGCATCTGTAATGGCTTCAATATCTTCATGAGCCGGGAGCTGATCGGTAAAGCCCTGAAAATCTCCAATAAATCGGCCTTCATAGATAAAATACCGGGTAAAATCATCACCTTGTTTATTATAATACAGAGAACGAAAGACACCATCTTTGACAAAAGCAATTCTTGGGCTCGGTTTTCCGGCTTCCACAAAAGTTTCTCCTTTTCGCACTTTAATTTCCTGAATTCCTTCTGCAATCAGGAGCTGGTCACTGTCATTCAGTAATCCGAATTTTTTGATGTAACTAAAAAGTTCTTCCATATTATTTTACCCATGAAACAGAAATATAAAGGTATAAAACTCCGTGATAAAAACCATTGCCATTTGACAACAAAGCTCCTTAAAAATACCACAAAAGCTTTACCCGGCATGTTAATTGCTTGATTTTTAAAAACGTAAGACAATGAAGGCAATCTGGAATGGCGCCATTGGCTTCGGTTTAGTAAACATTCCCGTGAAGATTTACTCTGCTACTGAAACCACGAAACTGGACCTTGACATGCTTGATAAATCCGATTTTTCCAATATCCGGTTCAAGCGTGTGAATGAAAATACGGGAAAAGAAGTAAAATGGGAAAATATCGTTAAAGGTTTTCTTATGGATGATAAATATATTGTCCTGGATGAACAGGATTATGCAGCTGCGAGTCCGGAAAAGACAAAAATTCTTTCTATTGATCAGTTTGTAAAAGAGTCTGAAGTCGATAGTGTTTATTTTGAAACGCCTTACTATCTGGAACCGCAGAAAAACGGTGAAAATGCGTACAGGCTTTTATTAAAAGCACTGGAAGAAACTCAAATGGTAGGCATAGGAACTTTTGTCCTCCGTGAAAGCGAAACTATCGGAATGATCCGCCCATATAATAACGACATACTCGTTCTTAACCGTCTGAGATTTGATCAGGAAATCAGAGAATATGCAGATTTAAAAATTCCGGCCCAAAAAGCTCCTAAACCAGCAGAGCTTAAAATGGCAGTAAACCTGATCAAACAACTTTCTCAGGATTTCGATCCTGCCCAATATAAAGATACTTATTCTGATGCATTGATGAAAATCATTAAACAGAAAGCAAAGGGTAAAAATATAAAAGCTAAAAAAGCCGAGCCTGCTAAAGAAGGTAAAGTGATTGACCTCATGGCACAGCTTAAGGCCAGCTTAAGCAATTCCAAATCTAAATCCGCATCGTAATGGCTCTGAAAGACTATCAAAAGAAACGGAAGTTTGATGAAACCTCCGAACCTAAAGGAAAAACAAGGAAGAGCAAAAACAAACTGATTTTTGTGATTCAAAGACATGCAGCTACCCGGCTTCATTACGATTTCAGGCTTGAAATGGAGGGGGTCCTGAAAAGTTGGGCTGTTCCGAAAGGGCCATCATTAGATCCAAAAGATAAACGTCTTGCGATGATGGTAGAAGATCACCCTTACGACTATAAAGATTTTGAAGGAAATATTCCGGAAGGAAATTACGGTGCCGGACAGGTAGAAGTATGGGACAGTGGAACGTACGAACCTTTGGACAATAACTCTAAACTTTCCGATGAAAAGGAGCTGCTGAAAGAACTGCATGCCGGATCTCTAAAATTTATATTGCATGGCAAAAAACTTAAAGGAGAATTTGCATTGGTTAAAATGAAAAATAACGAGGACAACGCCTGGTTACTTATCAAGCATAAGGATGAATTTGCGGAGAGCCCTTATGATGCTGAAAAAAATACCGCTCCAAAATCTTTGGTGACCAAATTTTTAGAGGAAAAAAAAAGCCTGAAAACAAACCTAAAAAAGAAGTCATAGTTTCTGAAAAAAGCTTCAGGAGCTTTAATTCTTTAGCCAACGAAAAAAAATTAAAGAACTTTATCAAACCCATGTTGGCGAAACTTTCTGAAAAAGCCTTCGATGATAAAGACTGGCTTTTTGAAATCAAATGGGATGGTTATCGTGCTATTGCAGATTTAAGCCACAAAGAACCCTTGTTCTATTCGCGGAACGGAATTTCATTTTTAACGAAATTTGATAAAATTGTCCGGGACTTTGAACAACAAAAGCATGATATGATCCTTGACGGTGAAATTGTCGCATACGATCATCAGGGAAAACCCAATTTTCAACTTTTACAACAAATTGGAGATAATCCCAATCTGGCCCTTACTTATCAGGTTTTTGATATTCTGTGGCTGAATGGTCATTCCACAGAAGAGCTTCCGTTAATTCAACGAAAAGAGCTTTTAAAAGAGGCATTGACTGAAACCAATGTTATAAAGTATTGTGATCATATTCCTGAAAAAGGGATTGAGTTTTTTAAAGAAATGAAAAAAATGAATCTGGAAGGAATGATAGCAAAAAGGGCAGACAGTCTTTATACAGAAAATTATAGAACTGCTGATTGGCTTAAAATTAAATTCACCAATACAGATGAAGCCATTATTTGCGGATTCACAGAACCCAGAGGTTCAAGAAAAAGTTTCGGAGCATTAATTCTTGGAAAATATATTGACGGGAGCTTAATCTATTGTGGGCATACCGGAACGGGTTTCAATAATAATTTACTTGAAGAACTTTATCAAAAATTTCAAAAGCTCATCATAAAAACCTCTCCTTTTGAAACAATTCCCAAAACCAATATGCCGGTAACCTGGCTTAAGCCTGAACTGGTTTGTGAAATTAAATATTCCGAAATCACCAGGGACAGCATCTACAGACATCCTGTTTTTATAACACTACGAAATGATAAAGAACCACAGGAGATTAAAAGTTCCGGTCGTAATAAAGACACCGAAAAATCTAAAGATATGAAAACAAAAGCATCAACAAAAAAAACTGAGGTTTCTGAGAAAGAAAAACAGGTCACTTTGGATAAGCACCTTATAAAACTCACGAATCAGGATAAAATATACTTTCCTAAAGATGGCATCACCAAAGGAAATGTCATTGACTATTATCAATCGGTGGCCCGCTATATTCTACCCTATTTAAAAAATCGTCCCCTTTCTCTCAACCGTTTTCCTAATGGGATCGAAGAACAGGGTTTTTATCAGAAAGATGCCGGAGATCATATTCCTGACTGGATCAAAACGACCCAGGTGTATTCTGAATCCAATGATAAATATATTGATTATATATATTGTAATGACAAAGCAACTCTGGCCTATCTGAATAATTTAGGATGCATAGACCTCAATCCATGGAACAGTTCATTGCCGGATCTGGAACATCCTGATTATCTGGTTTTAGATCTTGATCCCTCGAAGAAAAATACATTTGACGATGTTATTGAAACAGCTCTTCAGGTCAATGAAGTACTAAACTCAATCAAAATAAAAGGGTATTGCAAGACTTCCGGTAGTACAGGAATTCATATTTATATTCCCATGGGCGGCAAATATGATTTTGACCAGGTAAAAGATTTTGCCCATATTCTGATGAAACAGGTCAATGAGAAACTTCCCAAGCTTACAACTTTGGAAAGAAGTCTACAAAAAAGGGATAATAAAAAAATTTATCTTGACTACTTGCAAAACAGAACGGGACAAACTCTGGCAAGCGCATATAGTCTAAGACCCAAACAAGGAGCTTCTGTTTCGATGCCTTTGGCTTGGGATGAACTGGTTCCCGGACTGAAACCTACTGATTTTAACATCCATAATTCTTTGGAGCGGATAAAAGAAAAAGGCGATTTGTTCAAACCTGTGCTGGGTAAGGGAATTGATATGATGAAAGCACTGGAATTATTGCAAAATATTGATTAATTTTCAAGACTTTTATGAACAAATAAAAAATTATGAGGAATTTATCCATCTTGTTTATTTTAATTTTATTGACAAGCTGTTCCGATACTACAACTCGTGAAAAATCAAATGTAAGGCCAACTCAATATTCCTTCGATAATATGATACCCGATTACAGTACTGATACTTTATTTATAAAATCAAGCTTCGCTGATTGTGGAGAATGGGGTGGCCATGAAGAATTGATAAAAATTTATCGTTTAGAGAAAAAATTTAAGCTAACGTACATAAAATATGAAGTAAATTGTGAGGCCAGAGATCAGTTCGGTTTAACACAAATTGAAAAGTTCAACAAAAATATTACATTGTCTCAATTTCAAAAAATGGCTTTAATGAATTATATGGAGCGTTTAATGAAATCTCAATTTTTGGATAAAGAAATTTCACATTCCGGCAACTATTTTTCACTTGAAAATACTAAAGGAAATCTGAAAATTTCCTACGGAGGAAATCATCCTTTATTGTTGGAAAATTATAACGACTTATTATTCAAACTTGAATTCCCAAAAGTGGTTATTCAACAGAATTAACATTTTGGATTAATAAAAAAATCCTGTATAAATTACAGGATCTTTATGTGACGTTATTTATTGTAAACATACACATCTCTTTGTGGAAAAGGAATTCCGATTCCTGCTTTATCAAGAGCTTCTTTACAGCTGATGATCAGCTCTTCATTCATAGCCCAGAAATTCTCAGTGGAAGAAGTTACTCTTATTGATAAGTTGACGGCACTATCTCCAAGCTCAGTCACCACAACCTGTGGAGCAGGTGTAGCCAGGGCATATTGATTATTTCTTATGATATTCATCAAAATGTCTTTTGTATATCTAAGATCCGCATCGTAAGCAACACCAATATCAATCGCCGTTCTTCTTGTACCCAATTGAGTGAAATTGGTAATGCTATTATTGGAAACCACTCCATTCGGAATCACAATTAAATGATTTTGTGGGGTAATCAACTTTGTATGAAAAATATCGATCGCCTGTACCGTTCCTGAAACACCGGAATTGGTAGAAATAAAGTCGCCAATTTTAAAAGGCTTTAATAGCAGAATCAATATACCTCCTGCAAAATTCGTCAGTGAACCCTGTAAAGCCAAACCTACCGCCAAACCGGCAGCACCAATCATCGCTACAAATGCAGAGGTTTGTACTCCTAACTGAGTGACTACCACAATAAAAAGAAGAATATTAAGACCCCAGTTAATAATATTTAAAAGGAAAAGCTGTAAAGAAGCCTCCATATTACGCTTTTTAAAAGCTTTTTCAACAAGCTTCTTGATCATTCTAATGATCCACGAACCCACCAGGTAAATCAATATCGCTGAGATGACTGCCGTAAAAATTCTTGGTGCCCATGCGATTGCTGAAGAGATTAAGGCATCCCAATGTTGTTGAATGTTGTTCAATTCCAGATTGTCCATTATGTAGTACTATTTATGTGTTTTATATTGAATACTAATTGATTTCCCAAATAGTAAGGTTCTCTATGAAATTGAGCGAAAATACATCTACAGACAAAAGAAACGATACCTTACCTATGTGGAAGTAAAGTAAATGTTTTAAATATGAAAATAAATTGATTACTGAACAGAAGGGTTCAGCTGTACTCAATGATCATTCAGAACCATTTCTTATATGAAGAAATAATTTCGGTTCTCATTATTACAAAAAAGATACCGAACTCTACTTCAAGTATAACAAACATGTATGAAAATAAACAATTAAATACCCTAAACGAAAATATTTTTTACAGATTTCTATAACTTAAGTAAAAAGCTATGGCAATTTAGCCACCAGTCCTTCAGGCAAAAGTCTTAGAATGTGATAGATAATCTTCCATTTAAAATTAGGAACGATCGTAAAAGTATTTCCGGCGTTTACAACATACCTTGCAACATAATCAGGTTCCATCATTAAAGATTCGTTTAGCTCCAGACCTTCATTGATTTTTGTTCTGATATACCCAATAACCAGTGCATTTACAATTATTTTCCTGGAAGAAAGTTCTTGTCTCAGCCCCGCAAGGTATTGGGTAAAAGCTGCCTTAGTACTTCCATATACAAAATTACTTTTTCTTCCTCTCACTCCGGATAATGAAGACAGACCTATTATTCTTTCCAGGTTCTTATTATTTTGATCCATTACAATATGATTGAGGATAGAAACCCCACCCATATAGTTAACCTCCATCATTTGCATAGCTCCCTTAAAATCAGTCAATGCTTTCTGATTATCCACCAAAAACCCCGCAGCATATACCACAATGTGAGGTTTTACAGGAAGATCTGCATAAAATTTCTGATGAGAATCAAAGTTCGCAGCATCAAAATATAAAACATTTATTCTATTCCGATCCAGATTACTTGTATCAATAAAGTCTTCCAATGATGTCATATTCCTGGAGGCAGCTATTACGGAAAACCCTTTTGCCAGATATTGTTTGATACATTGTTTGGCAACATCGGAATTGGCACCGAGAATGAGAACGGTTTTGATTGTGCTTTGATTCATGGAGCAAAGATAATTGTTTTATTAAACACTCATTATCTGAATATTTTCAGAGATCATCATACTTTTACCCCGAAAGAAAAGTATACAAAAGTTTAAGACTGAAGTGATAGAGTAAAAATTCAAATGTACTCCTAAGATTTCCAAAATTCATATGGCTAGAATGAATATGATCCGTTTCAGGATTCCCCCCCTACTCAAACAATAAAAATTTTTAAACGGATTGCATTTGGGGGTTTTTCACATTTTTTAATGCTTTTAAAAAAAGAAGATACAAAAAAGTTGCGGCGGGTGAACTTCGTTCACCCGCCGCAACTTAATATTTTCGAACTGAATTATTTCTTTTCTTCAGTTTCTATTTCTTTTTTATCTGCTTTATCAGCAGTTTTTGCTTTATCTCCGAAACGAGCTTCTGTCATTTCTCTGGAAACAGCTGCTTTCTCAAATTTCAGTTTTCCTGATAATGTTTCAATCACCAAACCATCATCCTGAATCTGAGCAATTCTTCCGTGAAGACCGGATGTAAGTACTACTCTGGTTCCCACTTTAAGGGTTTCCTGAAAGTTTTTTTCCTGCTTTTGTTTTTTCATCTGAGGTCTGATCATCAGGAAATAAAATCCTACGAACATTACCCCCATCATGATCAACATCATTGGTGAAGATCCTCCTGGTTGTGCCTGTAAAAATAATGTCAACATATTCTAAAATTATGGTTGAATGTTCGCTGTGAACGTTAATTTGATAGGAGCTTTGTCTACATTAGCAAAAACATCTGCATATTTCTGAACGTTTCCGTCAAAGTTGCTGGAGTCAAAGTGTAATGTAATTTTTCCTTTTTTACCAGGCATAATTGGCTCTTTTGTAAAGTCAGGAGCAGTACATCCACAACCTGGTTTTACTTCAGAAATTACCAATGGGTTCTTTCCTGTGTTAGTAATTTCATATACATGCTCTACTTTGTCTCCTTTTTTGATTTTCCCAAAATCGAAGTTGCTTTCAGATAAAGCAATAGAAGTAGAAGGCTCTTTAGAAACAGGAGCTGCTGCAGTTTCACCTGCAGGAGTTGCAGCTGAATCAGTTACTACCGGAGTAGCGACTGCTGTAGAATCAGTAGTAACAGTTTCTGTGCTTTGAGTTTCTTTATTTTCTTTTTTACATGAAACTAAACCCAAGCCTATGATAGATAAGGCGATAATTGATAACGTCTTTTTCATTTTATATTCTATTTTGATCTTTACAATATTTATCTAAAATACCATTAACAAAGATATTGGAACGGTCTGTAGCAAATACTTTTGCAATTTCAATATATTCATTAATAATAACTCTTGAAGGGGTAAACGCAAAATTATCAAGTTCTGCAATAGCAGTAGACAAAATAACTTTATCCATGAGAGAAACTCTTTCCAGATCCCAGTTTTCTAGTCTTACTTCTAATTTTTTCTCATTGTTTTCCCAGTTGTTCAGGGTATCTCTTAACAACTTTAATGCAAACGTTTTATCTTCTTCATCTTTAATCATTTTGATTAAAGTTCTGCTTTCTTCGTCTTCTCTCAGGAAACCGATCGTTTTTTGAACCATCGAATTGGCAATATGGATATCATCATACCATGAAAGTTCTTTATCTCCCAGATAGTCATGAAAATCTTCATTCTCGGCAATATATCTTAAAAATAATTTCCCAATAAATTTCTGATCTTCTTCAAAAGAATACCCTTCTTCTTTCATGAAATCCTGATACCTTTTTCCTGCAGTGATTCTCTGGAAAGTTTTTACCAATAAATCATCATGCATATCCCATTTCAACTGCTTATGTTGACCTGTAAAGAACAATCGCTCCGGATTTTCTTCCAGCTTAAGCAATACCTGATTATTGATGAATTTTTGGTTAGGATTAATATCAGCATCGGTCTTAAGGTATTTATTTTTCCCGATTTCAATCTGATGTTCCGCCAGATCTTTCAGGCCTACCAGAAAATTAAGCTGGTAGATGTATAGATAATAGATTTTCTCTATACCAGAGAACATGTTTTTCTCTAAAACATCAAACTTTACAGGATTCTGATAGTAAGAATACACTGTTTGTACTACTTTTTCACGGATTTGTCGTCTTCCTAACATTCAAAGAGCTTTTTATGGGTGCAAAGATACAAAATTTAAAATTGATGAAATTCGTAATATGATGACATTTTCGTAATTTTGTAAAACTATATGAAAGCGCTAAAAACCTTAAACCCTTATTTTTGGAAGCATAGGATGCTCTTGTTCTGGGGGGCATTATTTATTATTGCCAGTAATTTTTTTAATATATATAAAGTACAATTTGTAGGAAAATCTGTGGATGAACTTACAAAAGGTGGAAACCTGGGGTTTAATAAGCAGGTTTTGATTTATGTAGGAATTATTGTGGGCTGCTCACTTTTAACGGGATTCTTTACTTTTATGATGAGACAAACCATTATTGTGGCTTCCAGAGGAATTGAATACGATCTTAAAAATAAAATCTACAGACATTATCAGGATTTATCTTTAACGGATTATAAGCAAACAACAATTGGAGACCTGATGAACAGGTTAAGCGAAGATGTTGTTGCAGTAAGAATGTATCTGGGGCCAGGAATTATGTATGTAGCCAACCTCATTGTTCTTGTTCTGATCACCGCCATTTATATGGTAAAAACAGATGCGTCCATGACATTATGGACCTTACTTCCTCTTCCTATTCTATCTTATGCTATTTATAAGGTAAGTTCAATTATTAATAAGAAGTCGAAAGTCATGCAGAAAAGCCAATCTGCCATTTCTACTTTTGTACAGGATAGTTTTTCAGGAATACGGGTAGTTAAGTTTTTCGCAAGAGAAAAGTATATTGAAAAAAATTACGGAGTTAAAGTAACCGATTATCAGAACAAAGCTTTGGATCTGGCAAAAACAGAAGCGTATTTCTTTACAATTATTTTATTTGTAATCGGATTATTAAATGTGGCAATCATCTGGATCGGTGGAGCGAAATATATTGCTGGAGAATTAAGTATTGGTAAAATTGCAGATTTTTTTATGTATATCAATACTCTCATCTTTCCATTTTCAATGGTAGGCTGGGTCACTTCAGTGAATCAACGAGCTGAAGCATCTATGCAAAGAATCAATGAATTCATGGACAAAAAGTCGGAAATTGTCAATACTAACTTTGAAAATTACCCTATTCTCGGAGAAATTGAATTCAAAAATGTTTCTTATGTATACCCAAATACCGGAATTCAGGCACTTGAGAATTTAAGTTTTAAAATCAAAGCCGGAGAATCATTGGCTATTATGGGGAAAACCGGAAGCGGTAAATCTACTATAGCCCTCCTTTTATGCAGATTAATAGATCCTACTGAAGGAGAAATCTTAATTGATGGTAAAAATCTGAAAGAGCATAATCTGCACAACTATAGAAACTTTATAGGGTACATTCCGCAGGAGAGCTATTTATTCTCTGATTCTATCGAAAATAATATCGGATTTGCCATTGATCATCCTTCTCATGAAAAGGTGGTAGAGTATGCTCGAATTGCAGATGTTCACAAAAATATTGTTGAGTTTAAAGAGCAATATAAAACACTGGTTGGTGAACGCGGTGTAATGCTTTCGGGAGGTCAGAAGCAAAGAATTTGCATCGCAAGAGCCCTGATTAAAGACCCAAATATCATAATTTTTGATGATTCGTTGTCTGCTTTAGACACGGAGACCGAACAGAATATTCTCGAAAATATAGACCGGAAAATCAGTAATGCTACGTCCATAATTATCACGCACAGAGAGTCTAGCGCTCAAAAAGCCGATCAAATCATCAACCTCACAGAAATTGCCAATTCTGTAACTGCTTAGCCATTTCGTTCCCAATTGTTAAATAAATCATAAAAAAAATTTTGTGATTAAAAGAATTCTTTTATATTTGTTCTTAACAAGATTAAAAAATATCTAACAATGAGTGAATACAAGGAACGCCATGAAAATGAGATTTTCACGAAGGTGTTAAAAGCAGGGAGAAGAACTTATTTCTTTGATGTGCGCGAGACGAAAGCAGGAGATTATTATCTTACGATTACCGAAAGTAAAAAGAATTTCGGGGAGAATGGGGAAGCCACATTCGAGAAGCATAAAATTTACCTTTATAAGGAGGATTTTAAAAGTTTCCAGGAGATGTTTAATGAGTCCACAGATTTCATCATTAATGAAAAGGGTGAGGATGTAATTTCAGAAAAACATGACAAAGACTTCAAAAGCAAATCTTTCACAATTGATTCTGACGACGAAGTTTAAAAAAAGAATATCTAAAAACACAAGCATCTGAAAAAGATGCTTTTTTTATGCCTGAATATGGCTTATGGCTTATGGCTTATGGCTTATGGCTTATGGCTTATGGCTTATGGCTTATGGCAAAATTAACGATTAAAAAGAAAAAGTACACTTTTTGAAAGTGTACTTTTTCTGATCAATAACAGGTTAAATCCTGAACAGCATCAATTAAGTTTTTAAAATACGGGGCGAATATATAATAGCGATGAATTTTAACTACAAGCATACATGAAAGAAAATGGAAATCTGGTTGTTATGGCAAGAAATTCGTTTTTAAGAATAGTTGTATTTCTTCGCCTTTTATAGCAAAAAGGTATGATGTCAATTCAAGTACTTTTTATACTATTATTCCCGTTTATTGAATCAACGGAAACATTCACGATAAAATTAAATATAAATCGAAAGAATTCATAAGTAATAATTGCAGTTCAATTTACTTTTGAACCGATATAAAATAAAAAAGTACACTTTTAAAAAGTGTACTTTCTTTGGGTGAATGAGGGGTCTCGAACCCCCGACCTTCGGAACCACAATCCGACGCTCTAACCAACTGAGCTACAATCACCGTTTTTCTGAGTGCAAATATAGGACATTTTCCTCAACTACCAAACAATTCCGTCAAAATTTTTCAAAGAAATTAGCTTCTCAGACGTAAATCCCTCAGCATAAGCTACTCCCGATAGCCGACCTAAATCTTGTGCACGATAGGTTAAGCTCTCATAAAAGTCTTTTGTGGTAATCGGAGTTTCAGGTTCCTTGGAATTAGGGTCATAAAATTGGGTTTTATAAGCCATACATGACTCAATTTTTTTATCCAGAAATTCCGAGATGTCAATTACAAACTCAGGTTTTATATCTTTCCACTGAATATAATGAAAAATATGCTTTGGTCTCCAGACTTCCTGACTTTCACCATCAAGTACGGTTTCTATTTTTCGCAATCCGGATAAAAAGCACGCATCTGATACTAATTTCGCTCCTTTCGCATGATCCGGATGTCTATCATCAATCGCATTGGCTAAGACGATTTCCGGGCGGTATTTGCGGATCATTTTTACGATCCTCAATTGGTATTCTTCAGAATTAACAAGAAAGCCATCTTTCATTCCAAGGTTCTCTCTTGCGGAGAGTCCTAAAATTTGAGCTGCATCTGCAGCTTCCGCTTTTCTTGTTTCATCTGTACCTCTTGTTCCGAGTTCGCCTCTTGTAAGATCTACAACCACACATTTTTTACCTTCCGAAACCATTTTAGCAATAGTTCCGCCACATCCAAGTTCTACATCATCAGGATGTGCTCCAAAAGCAAGTATATCAATTTTCATATGTAGATATTTATTTTTTATGGTAGCATGCAATCGGTGCCTTCATCGATGTTTGTTTCAATCTGAAGATTTCGGTCATGCAATTTTACAGAACCAAAGATAGGATTTAAAATAAAAACTTCCCAAACATTGCGAATGGGAAGTTTTAATATTTATAATTTACATTTTAAATTACTTATTGATCTCTGCATTTAATTTCACAGCATCCTGATAAGTAGGATCTAATTGTAAAGATTTAGCTACGTAATCTTTTGCTTTTGCAACATCAGAATCTTTACTCATATAAGCTACTGCAAAATATGCGTATGCAAGAGTCTGTTTGTTAGCTTCCTGATCAGCTGGTTTTACTGTACTGATGAATTTTTCGTAAGCAATTTTTGCAGCATCATTATTTCCTGCCTGTTGATAGGAATATCCCTGGCTGTAATAAGCCGGAGCCCAATCAGGAAGCAATGCTGACATTTTTTGCCAAGTAAGAATAGCACCACTCCAGTTTTTAACATCCTGGTAAGCTGTTGCTAATTTAAACAGGGCATCAGAATCCTGATTATTGGCAGCAACCTGCTTTTTCAAAGCTTCGATAGCAGGATTAGTAGGTCCTTTATCTACATCAGCCTGAGAAGCGCCTCCACCACCAGCGATGTTAGCTAGTTCCAGATCCCACTTCATTGTTTCGTCTTTTGCAGCTTTTGCAATTGCAATTTTCTGCTGAGATTCAGTCATTAAAGCAGATTTCTTAGCAGCATCTTTTTCGTCTTTTGCTAATCCTGCAGCGATAAGTCCCTGTAATCCCTGGTCAGCAGGCAGTACTCTTGTTTTCTCTGCCTGAGAAATAAAAGTATCCATGTTTTGCTTTGCACCGGTATAGTTTTTATCTGCAAAATCCTGATATGCTCTCAATTTGAACTTAATAGGATCTTCGATTTTATCAAATATTTTATCTAATACTGCTTTAGAATTTGCATAATCTTCGTTTGTGAAGTATAATTTTGAAATTTCTAATTGAGTATAAGGGTCTTCATCAGCATATTTTGTATAGTTGATAAGATCTTGTGTAGCCTTTGCGTTCTGCTGGTATCTGATATCGTATCCTGCCATTGCTTTATATACAGGTGCATATGTTGCATCTACTGCAACTGCCTTATCAAGACTTTCTTTAGCATTTTTCCACAATTGTGCAGCCATCCATAAAGTTCCCATTCGTGTATAAACAGACGCCTTATTTTTAGCTAAAGGTAATGCTTTATCATAAGCAGACATTGCCTCTCCCGGCATTCTTTTTATTCTGTAAGCATCTCCTAATGTATAATAATAATGAGCTGGAACTCCTTTTTTCTCAGCTTTTTCAATCGCTTTAGTTAAGAACTGAATTGCAAGATCAGGTGAACTGTTCTTTTCAAATAAAGTTAAAGCTTCGGCTGCTCTGAATAATACTTCAGCATCTTTTTCTCTGGAATCAGTTACTATTTTTTGGATTTCCGCAATAGCAGACTTGTCTCCTTTTCCTAATTTTACGGCAGCTAAACCAATTTTATTAACAAAGCTCTTACCGTCAGCAGCAAGTCCTTTGTTGAAGTTTTCAGTTGCTTTGGCATAATCAGGTTCTCCTTGTCTTAAGAAAGTATTTCCCAGGTAGAAGTAGTTCTCAGCGGTAGGTTCTTTAGCGATCATATCAGTGAAGTTGGTCTTTGCCTGAGCAAATTTATCACTGTCTATACTATTGATACCATCCTGCAGTGTCTGTGCAGTGGCAAAACCGGTAAAAAATACCACGGCTGCTCCAAAAGCAATCTTTTTTACATTCATAATCATTATATCTTTCATTTTATATTTTCTAAATAATCGAGTTATATTCTACACAATTTTCAGACCAAAATGATCATTTTTTTAAGGGTAAATTGTGACTTTAATATTTTTTAACGCATTTGCACCTCTCTTTTGTAGATGTTATAGGGCTGTAAACCTTCTTTTTGAACTATTTTCTGTCCTAAGTGTGTGCAAGAGAATCTTATAAATCCATTTGCAATATTAAAATTGCCTTCATTAATAAGGAAATAAAGAACTCTTGTAAATGGGTATTCCATCGAACGAAGTCCTTCAAAATCGGCAGTATACTGTTTTCCTTTATCTACAACCGGCAGTACTTTAACCATTTCTCTTAGTTTCTCTGAAGTTTTATCATAAGGACGACTAAACGTATTGAGTCCGATTACTCCAATTTTATCAGGATACTTTCCTAATTCTTCAATTATTTTCTGATTTCCGGGAATGATTGAAAATTTAAGATCCTTAGGTTGTTTTTTAAGCTTTTCAGCAACAAAATTAAGGTTACTGGAATTGGTTCCGTCAAAAATAAAATCTTTTTTATCAGATAGCAGTCCGTTGCTGATCTCTTCTATAGAAATACTTTCTTTTGGAGAATCTTTAGGAACGACAAACACAACTGCATCTGCAGCAAATTTCGCAGGAAGAAACTTTAAATCAGTTCTTTCTTCGTATGTTTTTATTTCTTCGGGACTAAGATTTCTGGACATCACCACCACCTTTGCCTTCCCTTTCAGCAGATCCAACAAGCCTAAATCTTCCTTTTGGGTAGCCACTTTAATATGGGTTTCCGGATAATTGATCATATAGCCATCGGCTAATGCTTCAGTTACACTTTGAAAGGATTCGTCTGTATAAATTGTAAGATCACCTTTATTATAGGATGGAGATTTCTCTTCTTTTTTGCACCCTACAACGAACATAGTTACAGCAAAAATAATTGCCAGTTTAAAACTATTCTTCATCTCTCGATTTTTTGATTCTTGAAATTGCTCTGTAAATCCTAAACACTCCATAAATAATCAGTACTCCCCCTAATGCATAAGCAATAGCAGGTTCTAAAATGGTGAAAAAGAATTTATAGACAATGACTACAATTCCCAAAACGATATAAAACAATCCCGTAACCAGGGATAACCAATTGAACATCATGTAACAAAAATACCAAAAAAAATAAAAAAGAGAAGCATATGCTTCTCTTTTTATTTATAATTTGAATAAATAATCTTATTCAAAGTTCATCGTAAATGGTACGCTATAGTAAGATCTAACGCTTTCTCCATTTCTCTTAGCAGGAGTCCACTTTTTAAGTTTCTTAACTACACGTATTGCTTCGCTGTTGAAGTCGCCATTTGGAGATTTTTCTTCAATGGTAACTCCGGAAACAGTTCCGTCTTTTTCTACAACGAACTTAAGCTTTGCTTTAAGTGTACCTTCACCTCCTTCCATTAGGGAAGTATCAAAGTTATCTCCCAAGAATTTTCTTAATGCACCCATACCTCCAGGATATTCTGCAGACTGGTCTACATCTTTGTAGATTTCATTAGGGTTATTCGCTTTCACCTCTACTGTAGCAGTTTTTGTACCTGTAGATGGTGGTGGTGGTGGCGGTGTATAAGCTGGAGCTTTTACTCCTTCCTGATTATTCAAACCAGTTGTAGTTTCCAACTGCTTAGTAATCGGTGGTGGTGGAGTTTCAATTTTCGGAGCTTTTACAGGCTCAGGAACAACGTTCTGAATCACCTCAATTTTCTCTTCTTCTTTTGGAGGAGGAGGTGGTGGTGGTTCTTCTTCTTTAGGTTGCTCAATGATCGGATCTTCTTCGATGATATCTACAAGATCTGCCTTTACTTCTTGCTTAGGCGGAGCTGTAAGATTCTTTATCGTAAGATAGATGAACGGAGATAAAGCAGCCAAAAGGAATAAAGCTGTTCCGATAATAAATGACTTTGTTAAAAGTCTCGGATACTGATGTCTAAGATCATAGGCACCATATTCCTTGTTTCTATTTTCAAATACAATCTCATCTAAGGTAAGATTCGGACCGTATACATTTTCATCTGCCATAGTAGATATAACAATTTTATGGTTAAATTACTTTGTAGCAGCCGGCGCAGTGGCACCGCCTATTTTCTTTTCATAAATAGCCTTCTCCCAAGCCTTCAAATCGGTAACCCCGTATTGCTCACTTTTGGTAATTGCCATTTCATCAAGAATATCAACAAAGTTCTTATATACAGCATCGTCAGTTGGCTTAATGATCACGGTAAATTTCGTTTGATCTGCAGCTCTAGATTTTGCCTGCTGAATTACTTTTCTAATTCCTTCTCTGTCAAGAGTAGTTTCCATAAGGGTCTGGTCATTCAAAGAAGTTGCATCTTGCTGATGCCAGAATACTCTATTCCCTTTTCCTAATAAGATAGAAATTGAATTAGAAAGTTTAATCTCGGTTGGAGGAGGTTTCGGCTGATCTTTTTTAGGTTTAGCCGGAAGTCCTAAATCCATCACATTCGGTTTACTGAATGTAGTTGTGAACATAAAGAAGGTAATCAATAGAAAACCCAAGTCCACCATAGGAGTCATATCGACTCTGGTATTTTGCTTCTTGGAACGGACCTTGCCGCCTTTGCCGCCTTTTTCTTGTACTTGTACTTCTGCCATTTCTATCGATATTATTCGTTAGGTTTACCTTCTTGTGATGTAATCAACCAAAATTTAAGAAAATCAATATCTCTTAAACCCTCAAATAGACCTTTAACTTTAGGATACTGAGTGGTAACGTCACCTTTAATAGCTAACTTGTAGTCAGGGTTAACGCTCAAACTTTCTTTTACCCAATCAATTAATTGCTTATTTGTACTGTCCATAGGAATACCTGTAGGACTCTTATAATTTTTCTGCTCATCTGCAGGCATATCCAAATAACCTTTTAATTGGTTCATTGGAACTCCAATTGCCTGTACTTTCTGGAAAGCCGCCTTTTGGTTGTTGTCAAAAGTAATACCATACTTTTGTCCCATTTTATCTAAAAGAGCAACTCTTTCTGATGCATTTTCTACTGGCTGGAAATAGAATTTTCCGTCCGGAGTAGCATTGATAGTCATTAAACTAGCATCAGGAAGCAATTTTTCCGAAATTGAAGATGGCGGTTTGATCTGCTCCACGTCAGGTTTTTTAAACTGAGTGGTCAAGATAAAGAACGTAAGAAGTAGGAACGCAACGTCACACATTGCGGTCATGTCCGTTACGACTCCATGTCTTTTAGGTTTGACTCTCGCCATTATTATAAAATATTTTTAATTAAACTTCTTTTAATTGCTAATGCAAATTCCTTGCTAATTCTTAGTTGAATTCAGCGAAAGATTGTTGGATACTCATAGAGATCTCATCGATCTTGTAAGTTAATCCATCAATTTTAGATGTAAAGAAGTTATAAAGGATAATAGCGATTGCTGAAGTACCAATACCTAATGCCGTGTTGATCAAGGCTTCAGAGATACCAGTAGATAGAGCAGCAGCATCTGGAGTACCACCTCCTGAACCTAATGCGAAGAACGCCTTGATCATCCCGATTACTGTTCCAAGTAGTGCGATTAGGGTTGCAACTGTACCTAGAGTAGAAAGGATCATCATGTTTTTCTCAAGCATTGGCATCTCAAGAGTTGTAGCTTCTTCGATAGCTTTGTTAAGAGCTACCATTTTCTGCTCTTTATTTAATGTGTTATCATGAGAAAGTGCTTTGTAAGTAGTAAGACCTTCTTTTACTACGTTACCTACAGAACCTTGTTGTCTGTCACACTCTTCGATAGCTTCATCAATTTTGTTTTGGTTTAGTAAGCTTCTTACTTGTACAACAAAGTTGTCTAAGTTTCCTTTTCCGGCAGCTTTACCAAGAACGAAATATCTTTCAAAAGAGAAAACGATTACAGTAATCATGAAAGTAATCAAGATTGGTACGATAACTCCTCCTTTGTAGATAATACCTAAAAACGATTCTGGGTGAATGTCTTTTCCTTCAATACTTGAAAACGCTACAGATCCGCTTCCTAGTTTATCTGCATCTTTGAAGTTTCCTGGGCTACCAAGAACGAATAAATAAATACACACTCCTATAGCAAATAGAATAGGAATAATAACAGCTGGATTTAAACCTCCTGCCTTTCTAGCAACTACTTGCTCATCATTTTTTGAAACATTCATTTCCATATTTAACTAAATTATATTGTTTTAAAATTTTACAGGGTGTAAATTAAAGGCAAAATTAATTAAAATGCAAGAGTCTTAATTAAACATTTTGCTTTTTTTTAATAAAGAAAATTTAATACGATTTTAATATTATAATTATTCGCAATTATTTTATATATATTTTTCAAATTTAACATTTGGGTTAAAAAATCAAAAAAATTAGACCCCCATTTTTTTTAATTTCCCAATGTTAATTTTTTTTTAAATTACGATATTCACAATACGGTGAGGAACTACAATGATTTTTTTAGGGGTTTTTCCCTCCAAAATCTGTTGCATTTTCTCGTTTGAAATCACCAAATCTTCCACCTCCTTAGCAGAAAACTGAGCCGAAAGCGAAATTTTGAACTTCATTTTACCATTTACGCTTACCGGATATTCAATTTCATCCTCAATTAGATAATCCTCGTTTAATACAGGGAATTTTTCAAATTCAATGGATGTTTCATGCCCTAACAGACTCCAAAGTTCTTCACAAATATGGGGTGCATACGGAGAGATGATAACGGCAAGAGGTTCTAAAATATTGCGTTTGTTACATTTTAATTTCTGAAGCTCATTGACCGCAATCATAAAAGATGATACCGAAGTATTGAATGAGAAATTTTCAATGTCGTAAACGACCTTTTTAATTAAGGTATGTAAAACTTTATATTCTGCTTTCGTCGGCTCTTCGTCAGAAACTTCAAAATGGTCTGCGTTAAAATAAAGGTTCCAGAATTTTTTAAGGAAGCCATATACTCCACTTAGCCCTTGAGTATTCCAAGGTTTGGATTGCTCCAATGGTCCAAGGAACATTTCATATAATCTTAAACCATCAGCTCCGTATTCTTCACAGATGTCATCAGGGTTTACTACATTATATTTAGACTTGGACATTTTTTCTACTTCACGGTCGGTAATGTATTTTCCATCTTCCAGAATAAATTCTGCATTCGCATAATCTGGTCTCCATGCCTTGAAAGCTTCGGTATCCAATTCATCAGAGGTTCCTTTTAATAAGGATACATCAACATGGATCTGCTGAGTCTGATATTCTCCGGCTAAATTTTTAGATACATATTGATTGGTACCATCAATTCTATATACAAATGCACTCATCCCAAGAATCATCCCCTGGTTGATCAATTTCTGGAAAGGCTCATCATGATTGATCCAACCTCTGTCTTTTAAGAACATATTCCAAAAACGGGAATACAATAAGTGACCGGTAGCATGTTCACTACCTCCAATATATAAATCTACTTGCCCCCAATAATCTGAAAGATTCTTTGCGGAGAATTCTCCATCATTCTGAGGATCCATATATCTAAGGAAATACCATGAGCTTCCTGCCCATCCTGGCATAGTGGATAATTCTAATGGGAATACAGTCTTGTCATCAATTAAATCTGTATCTACTACTTTTTGATTTGATTCATCCCAGGCAAATGTTTTTGCATTTCCTAATGGCGGATCTCCATCCTCTGTTGGTAAATATTTTTCAACCTCAGGAAGTTCTAGCGGCAATGCAGAAGTCGGTAATGTATAAGGCATGCTATCCTTATAATATATAGGAACAGGTTCTCCCCAATATCTTTGTCTTGAGAAAATAGCATCACGTTGTCTGTAGTTGGTTGTTCCGTGACCGATTCCTTTGTTTTCAATCTCAGAAATTATTTTTGATTTTGCATCATTATAATGTAACCCGTTTAAGAAATCAGAATTTACGCAAACAGAATCTTTAGAGTCAAAAGATTTTTCCTGAACATCTTCTTCAGTTTCTACAACTTTTTTAATTTCAAGATTAAATTTCTTGGCAAATCGGTGATCACGCTCATCATGTGCGGGAACAGCCATTACCGCTCCTGTTCCATATCCCATCAACACATAGTCTGAAATATAGATTGGCATTTTTTCTCCACTGAACGGATTGATTGCATAACTTCCCGTGAAAGCTCCACTCACGTTTTTCACGTCAGACATCCTGTCTCTCTCGGTTTTCTTGGAAGTTTCTTCAATATAAGTATCTACTTCTTCTTTCTGGGCATCTGTAGTAATGGTATCTACCAAAGGATTTTCGGGAGCTAATACCATAAATGTAGCACCAAAGATGGTATCAGGTCTTGTAGTAAATACCTCAACAATTTCGTCATGTCCTTCTACCTGAAACTGAACCTGTGCCCCCTGAGATTTACCAATCCAGTATTCCTGAGAATCTTTCAAAGGCTGAGGCCAGTCTAATGCAGTAAGTCCTTGTAATAATCTTTCTGAGTATGCAGAGATTCTCATACTCCACTGCATCATTTTTTTCTGAAATACAGGAAATCCGCCTCTTTCCGATTTCCCGTCTTTCACCTCATCATTGGCCAATACAGTTCCTAATGCAGGACACCAGTTTACCGTAGTCTCTGCTCTGTAGGCAAGGCGGTAATTCAATAAGATATCTTCTTTATCAAGATCGGAAGCATTTTTCCAATCTTCAGCGGTGAAATTTAATTCATCGTTTTGGTTAGCATTTAATCCTTCAGTTCCTTTTTCTTCAAAATACTGGATTAAGGTATCAATAGCCTCAGCCTTATCTGTATTTTTATTATACCATGAATGATACAACTGAATAAAAATCCATTGTGTCCATTTATAATACGATGCATCAGAAGTTCTCACTTCTCTGCTCCAGTCAAATGAAAATCCTATTTTTCTTAATTGTTCTTCGTATCTGTTGATATTCTGCTCTGTTGTGATTGCCGGATGCTGTCCTGTCTGGATGGCATACTGCTCAGCAGGAAGTCCGAAACTGTCATACCCAACAGGGTGGAGAACATTAAACCCCTGGTGTCTTTTATATCTCGCGTAAATATCTGATGCAATATATCCAAGCGGGTGACCTACATGAAGTCCGGCTCCGGATGGGTATGGGAACATATCGAGTACATAAAATTTAGGTTTATCGGTATTATTGGAGGTTTTGTAGGTCTGCTTTTCCTCCCAGTATTTCTGCCACTTTTTTTCTATCTGCTGATGATCGTAAAACACTTTATATATGTATTATATGTTAGACTTTAAATATTTGGATTATTTTTTCTCGTAAACAAGATTCACAAAAATAATGATTTTAAAAGAAATAGAAATTTAAATTATGATGAATTCCAAATCTTTGCGCAATAAAAAATCTCATCCGGGGATGAGATCTGTTCTTATATCTTGAAATATACGTACTATTGTTGAGGGTTTACTCTCTTAAAAGTATATGTTCTTGTTTTAAATACAGTCGGATCCTGAGTTTCTTCTCTTACTGAGAGGTTGAGGGTTGTATCATTTAAGGTTACTACCTTTCCTGTAACCGGTTCTACAATACCCTGAAATTTCATGATAATCGTTTTTCCACTTTTCTCATAAGTATAGGTAAAGTTCTTATCCGGTAAAATATTACATGTTCCACCAGCTGTCGTAGGTTCTGTTACATCTATTTTTTTTCCGTTTGTTTCAGTACTGAACCACCATCTGGACTGTTTCTGACAATCGGTATAAGTAATCTGATCTGAAACCGGTTGTTCCCCTGTTTCAACTGTAGTAACCACTTCTTTTAACGGTTGCCAGAGACCTACAAGTGGAGCTTCTCTCACAGTATCGTTATCATTATTACATCCGGTAGCCACAAATAATGACACACCTGCAAATAGTAGTAGTAATTTCTTCATAGATTAATTTTTTCAAGCGCTAAAATTATAATTTTTTTGATTTAAATAACGTTTTTTTATCAAAAATTATTTCATCATCCTTTATTTATATGTATTTTAAAGCAAGAAAGCTCAATAAGACCTTTATTTAACAAATATTGAATCTGGTAAAGTCTTCCTAATTTTATTAAAAAAGTTACTTTTGTAAGAAAAATAGCAAATGCAGGATATTACGAAAAACAATTTTGATTTTATACGCGTTCTCCTTGCCTTTATTGTCTTTCTAGGGCATCTTGGCACTCTCAGTAATTCTCCTGATCTTAAAATTTTTGAACACAGTCCCATAGAAATTGCCGTTTTCGGCTTCTTTGCAGTCAGTGGATTTCTTATAGCAAGGAGTTATGAAAGATCTTCCAGTCTAAAAAGTTATTTAAAAAAGAGAATCAAAAGAATTGTTCCCGCTTACTTATTGGTTATTTTTTTATGTGCAATTTTACTAAGTTTGGTAAGTACATATTCTTTCACTGAATATTTTAGCAATACACAAGTTTACAAATACCTTTTCTGGAATTCATTATTTTTAAATTTCAAAGCCCCCTGGCTTCCCGGAGTTTTTGGAAATCAGGCCGTAAATGGTGCCCTTTGGACACTGAAGATAGAAATGTGCTACTATTTTGCTGTACCTCTGTTGTTTTTGCTTTTTGGAAAGAAGAATAAATACAGAAATATAAGTTTGATAATTTTATACTTTTTGTCACTTATTTATCTAAACTATTTTGAATCATTAAATAAAATTTCACTTGCCAAACAGCTGCCCGGAACATTATCCTATTTTATCCCAGGAATGCTGATCTACTTTAATTTTGATAAATTTATCCAACATAAAAATATAATTTTTATCATTGCCCTCGCTACCGTTTGGATTGATTTATACTTAAAATTTCAGCTTTTTTCCCCAATGATGATCGGTGTTATCGTCATGTATATTGCCTATTCATTCAAATTTTTAAATAATTTCGGAAAATATGGGGATTTCACATATGGAATTTATATTTTCCACTTCCCAATCATCAGAACTTTCCAGACTTTAGGATTGTTTGAAGATTACAACCCTTTTGTAATGGCTCTGGTATGCATGTTCGTGGTCATTGCTGTTGGGGTAAGCTCATGGCATTTCTATGAAAAAAGATTTTTATAATTTTACCCATATTTTATAGCACAAATGAAAGACCTTGTTTCTATTATCACCCCCTGTTACAATTCTGCAGAATTTATTGAAGAAACGATACAATCTGTTCTTACTCAAACTTACCAGAATTGGGAATGGTTAATTACTGATGATCTTTCTCAAGATAATACAGTAGAGATCATCAGAAAATACAATGATCCAAGAATAAAACTACAGGTACTAGAAAAAAACGGAGGTGCAGGAAATGCAAGGAATAACAGTCTTGAAAGAGCACAGGGCAGATATATCGCTTTCCTTGATTCTGATGATTACTGGTATCCTGAGTATCTTGAAACAATGACAGATTATATGCAGCAGCATAATGCGGAACTTGTGTATTGCAATTATTCCAGATGCGACGAACAATTGCAGCCAATACTCAAAGATTTTATGGCAGATACCATTGTTACTTTTTCCAATTTATTAAAAACCTGCAGACTCGCACCGGTTTCTACCATGTATGACACCAAAAGGGTAGGGAAATTTTTATTTCCGGTTAAAAGTAAGCGTGAAGATCATGTCATGTGGCTAAATCTTTTAAAGGTAATCCCTGAAGGGATGCCTATTAATAAAACAATGGCAAAATACAGGATGCGGGAAAACAGCGTTTCAAGAAATAAAAAAAATATCATTAAAGATCAATACCTGGTATATAAAGACTTCATGGGATTTTCTACTTTAAAATCATTGTATTATACTGCTAATTGGGCTTTAAACGGTTTCCTTAAATACTCAAAAATTTTCAACTGATGGAATATTCGAAAGAGTTTAAAGCAGCATTGAGCGCCTTTTCCGGTACTGATAAAGATAGACTTATTTTCAGGCTTCTGAGAAAAGATAAATTGTTGTCAAAAAAATTGTATTTCGAACTGATTGATCCTGAGACGACCGATGAGAAGAGAAACACGAAGGAAGAGCAGGTAGAAGAACAGGTTGTGTTAGCATCAAAATACATTGGAAATGCCAAATACTTTCTTGGAATTATCCGGAAAATAAGTGCTGATATTACTGAACATGTAAAAATAACAACTGATAAGTTTGGAGAAGTTTCGCTGAATCTTTTACTGATTAATAAGATTTTAGAGTATAACGATGATCTTAGCAGACAGAGATTTGACAATGTGTACAAACTCTATATTTATATCATCAATAAAATATTCAAATCACTGACATTAATCAAAAAACTGGATGAAGATTACTGGATGGAAATTGATGAATACCTTCGGGACAGCTTGAATAAAATCAAAGAAAATCATTATCTTCAAAAACTTTGCATCAACAACAGCCTTGACTTCAATTGGTTTGAATGTGAAAAAATCCCAGACAATATTGATCAAATCATGAAGGAAATAAAAAGCCAGGGATTTTTAAGATAAAATCTTATCCAGAATCATTGCTGTAGAATTGGGTTTACTATCAATGAAATTCTTAGCATTTTCAGACATTGTTTCCAGTTCTTCCTGATTATCCTCATTGGTAACAAACAGCACAAATTCAGAAGCTTCATACTCATCTTTGAAAGCTCGTCCTCCATCTGCAGCGATAAGTCCGTCAGCTTCAGGATTTTTTTTGTAATGGTCACCAAAAACAACAGGTACACCAAAAGTGGCTGCCTCCAGGATATTATGCAATCCTGCCACATGAAAACCTCCACCAACAACTGCTACATCAGCATAGGAATACAATTTTGAAAGTAAACCAATACTATCAATAATCAGAATTTGAGCATCAGAATTTACTAATTGAGAACTCTTCATCTGGCTGTATAATAAGGCATCCGGGAAAAGATTTTTTAAGTGCTCTACTCTTTTGAGATCGTGAGGAGCAATGATTATTTTTACCATCCTATTTTTACGGGAAACAACTTCGGCTAATTTCTCTTCAGCCTGCCACGAACTTCCAAAAACAACAACCTTATGACCTTTTTTAAAATCCATAATATAATCAACATGGTTATCTCTTTCCCTGAGCTGTTTCACTCTATCAAACCTTGTATCTCCCGTTACTGAAGACTGCAACAATCCTACGCTTTTTGCCAACGCAAGAGAGAACTGGGTTTGGTGAAAGAACCAGTCTACATTTTTCTGAAGTTGTTTTACAAACCATTTTCCATAGGACGTAAAAAACGACTGTCTTTCATAAAACAGTGCGGAAATAACATAAATTTTTGTACCACGGTTTTTAAGTGTGCTCAAAAGATTATACCAATAATCATACTTCACCGTAAAAAATAGTTCAGCATCAAATTGCGCTACAAATTCATTGATAATACTCTTTTTATCAAAAGGCAGATAACAAATCACATCCGCAATATGTTTCTTTTTAATGACATTTTCATAACCCGACGGAGAAAAGAAGGTAACAAGAATCTTATGGCCGGGGAAATTCTTTTTAAGTTGTTCCAAAACAGGCAATCCTTGTTCATATTCCCCAAGACTGGCTGCATGCATCCAAATCACTTTATCGGTTTTTAAAAGTGCAGACTTCACTTTATCTAGGGATTGCCCTCTCCCTTCAACGCCTTTTTTAGTTTTATCATTAATCAACGAGAAAACGTTCATTCCGAACGTAAGGAGACTGATCAATATATTGTAGAGAAAACCCATTTTATTATTCTTTAATTTCAATTCTGTCATGATCCGCAGGAGGATTGGATATGACCAAAAACTCTATTTCTTCAGCAGATTCATTGGAGATAAAATGCTTTGATCCGGGTGCAATGGAAATTGATTCCCCTTCTTTAACCGGCAGCTTTTCTTCATTGATATACAGAACAGCTTCTCCTTTCAGAATGTAAAAAAACTGTTCTGCTATTTTGTGATAATGTAATTTTTCTGAAGTTCCTGCAGGCATCTTTTCCTGCTTCACGGAAAGTTTGGGAGTATTTTTCAAAATCCAGCTGTCACACTGATTTCCCCAAATATAATGTTCCGAATTGTCTTTAGAATGTATCATGTAAACAAACGAGTAATAATAAGTATTGCAGGTACAAATCCTATAATTGATAAAATAAGTACTATCATAGGAATTCTGGGTTTTGCTTTATTATCAAAAGAGTATCTGAACATATAATCCTGGTTATTGATAAATAATATCATAATCATCATAAACAAAACCCTCAGAAAGATCTTCATAATCAAATACTGTGAAATCCTATTCTGTTCTGTAATCTCTACCGGAAAATTAGCCCTTTCAGGATGCCTGGTAATATATGTGAATACAACAAACAGTAATATGGCAATTACAGGCATCAAAAAAGCATATATTTTTCCTCCGGATCGGTCAGGGTTTCCCTCCACATCAAAGTGAACAGGAATTCTTTCCGGTAAAATGTGGTAATACTTTATAGTAAATCCCCACAAAAAAGCGACTAATCCAAAATTAAAAATATCAATAACTGTAAAGAGAATATTTTCCATTTTAGATGAGATTTAATTGTAATTAAATAACACTTTTTAGTACTCTCAGTTTGTGAGTATGCTTATTCATTTCTTTATTAAAAATCCCCGTTGAATCCAGTGTATCAATTCGTACTTTTCCGGAAGCATGGATAATTTTCTGGTTCTCCAGCATAATTCCTACATGGATAATTTTCCCGTCAGCATTTTCAAAGAAAGCTAAGTCTCCGGGTTTGGTTTCTTCTACAAAAGTAAGAGCCTCCCCTACCTCAGCTTGTTGTGAGGCATCCCTGGGAATTTTAATATCGTGAACTTTATATACCAATTGTGTAAAACCAGAACAGTCTACCGCAAAAAAACTTTTACCTCCCCATAAATAAGGTACATTCAGGAATTCTTTTGCTGTAAGGGCAATACTTTCGCGGATGTCATGACTTCTTTTTGATGCCACGACAGGAAATTCTACTTCAGAGCCTATTGAAAGTAAGGTTTTACCGTCATTCATCAGCACAGAAGAAAAATCCTCTGTAACTACGGTTACTTTTCTCCTGGTAAGCTCCTCATCCGTCACAGGTTTTAGCTGTTTGGTATCCATCCATCCTTCATAGCCATCATAATGCATTTTTATTTTGGTCCAGGTTTTATCTACTTCCAAAATATCAGCACTTTCTCCAAACAATATTTCCGTAACGATTTCTGCTCTGTCAGAATTTTCTGCACGAACCGGCGCTACTGTAACTATACAAATTCCTTTATTCATTAACTCTATATTTAATGATCATAATTTAAAGATTAGAAAAGCCTACAAGAGTTCTTTACCTTTAATCTTTGAATATTTAACTACTTCCTGCGAAGGAAGTTTACTCCATCACGCAAAGGTAAAATAAGATTTTCAAAATCTTCGTCTTTTGCTGCTAAATCATTTAATTCCTGAATAGACTGTGTAGATTTTAATTTGGGATTTTCTTCCAGGATTTTTCCGTACCACAAAACGTTATCAAACAGGATTACAGACCCCGACTTCGTTCTCGGTTTAATCAGCCTAAAGTATTCTGCATAATTCTCTTTATCTGCATCTACAAAAATCAGATCAAAAAATTCATCTGTTTCTTTTAAAAATTCTTTAGCATCCTGAAGTTTAAAGTCAATCTGACCGGCATATTCACTGGCTTCAAAATATTTTTTCGGAAGATAAGCAAGATCTTCATTAACATCCAGGGTAGTAATCTTCCCGTCTTTCGACAAACCCGAAGCAAGACATAAGGTTGCATATCCTGTAAACGTTCCTATTTCAAGAACATTCTTAGGTTGCATCATCTGCGAGATGATGGTCAGCAATCTCCCTTGCTGATACCCCGAAATCATATGAGGCTGTGTTGTTTTTTGGTAAGTCTCCCTCCTTAGCTTTTTCAGAATCTCAGATTCCGAAGACGCATGTGCCTCCAAATATCTATCCATTTCAGGATTTTTTTCTTCAAAAAAACTCATACAATTTTAATTTAAACAAATTTACGGATTTTAAACTTCTTTTTAAACAAACCACTTCTGTTCGGTATAAAATACAAAAAAGAGAGAAATGAATTCCTCTCTTTTTCTTAGATGTATCTGACTTTTATGCAAAAATCATTATACAGCTATACAATATTGTCTTATACCAGCACAGACCCATCCCGGGCAACACTTTGTCTGTGGACTCGTACAAAAGATCTGTGGATTACATCCTCTAATTGCACCTTGTACATTTTTCATTGCTCCTCTTGAAAGTTTTTTTAGATTTTTCATAATTATTTTGGTTTAGTATTAATTTCCTACTCTTTAAGATTTTCGGACTCCTCTCTGTTTTATTTCCTTTTACGGAGACTTAAATATACACATTCTTTTATTAATCAATCAATTATAATCAAAACAATCAACACCAAACCAATTAAAAACAGATTATACCGTGAAAAGCCCTATATAAAATACCGTGAAAATACGGATGGTATTTTTGTGGTATTACATATAATTTTGCAGGAGAAACAGGGGTAAAAACACTAAGAAACTAAAATGATTGCAGGAGAGAACCAAACTAACCATGAGAATCAAAAAAGGGTGTTACCGAAAGGTAACACAAGTTCTCCTGCCCCTAAAAACAAGACAGAAATATCCAATTCATTTTTGCAAAGAATTATTTCTCTCTTGAAAAAGGAAGAATTAATTTGATTAAAAAATAAACCCCGAATCTCCTTGGGGTTTATTTTTTTTCTTATTATTCAAACCAGACAGACATTAAAAACTGATAATCAATTACCAAAATATCCTTACGAACGGATAACAAATCTTCCTCAGGACATCTTAATACGAATCGGACATCTATTCCGACACTAAACCGGGTCATTGTGACTGCCTTCAGGAAATATCTATGACTACCCGTTCCAATACTACTTCAAGTTATTTTTATTCTCTACTCTCCTAATCAAAAAACAAGAGTGACTTCATTTAAAAGCAGTAAAAATACTGAACCACTCCTGATCATATAGATCTACCTTTGATAGAGATTTCCAGTGCTATGAAAAAAATATCATACAGGAGGAACCCGAAAAGCCTTAAATAGAGTAGGGAGTTAATTCTAAAAACAACCACATGAAAACAAAAACCTTATTTTTAATTGGTGCAATCGTGGGATTAGTAATTATTTTTTCCCAGCTCACCCCTCAGGAAATGTCTTTTTACAAAGAGAAAGGCAATTACATTGTTGACAACAATTACATGATCAAAGATGTAAAAAAAATCTCTGATGATGATATTAAGACTCTTTTAAATCTCCAAAAAATTCATCAGAATGGCTTAGGAACAAACTTCATTGTATACAAGATGAATCGCCAGTACATTATCCGCGGCTGTCTGATGAAAGCAAATATTGACTGGAAGAAATATGGGGACTTACGATCCAAAGTTGATGGTATCCTGAAAAAATACGGTGCCAAAGAACTTGGAAACGATTATTACGCTATTCAGAACAATCAGTTTGCGACGAATGCAGCATTATTAACTCAAAGAGATATAGCTTCTTTAAATAAGCTGACTGTAAGAGGTGCTGATGAGTATACCATCTGCCCTCCTACTATGGGAAGAAAAAACCTCACCTATGTCATCATGAAGTCTGTAAAAACCAATATTGCTATTGATCCAAAAATCAATGTAAAACTCAACAATGTCCTGGTTAATTACAAATAACAACAAAGGGCTGTTTTATATCCTTTAAGACAGCCTTTTTAACACTGATTGCCATGAAAAGAAAAGTTCAATTATCCGGAATTTTCATTCTACTCTCTCTGGTTTTCATCATAGGTTTGAAAGGGACATTTGACGGCTATTATGGTTTTTACTATGAAAACAAAACATATAACAAGCCTTTAATTTATACAGTTTCCGAAGAGATCACTCAGGCCAAACCTGTAAGCATGTTTACCTCTTACACAGGTTTCGACACAGGCTATGGTTTTTATGCACCCAATGTAGCCAGCGATTTTGTCATCAAGTTTGAACTAAAAGACATGCACGGGCATATTCTTGAAGAAAAAATAATGCCTTCCTTTAAAAGCAAAGAAAGCAGGGTAAGATACACCACAGTCTTCAATATGCTTCTGGATAAGCTTTCTGATAAAAACAAATATGACCCTGCCTATGAGCAATATCTTGATATCATTGTACAACAGATCGCAACTCATGTAATGAGTGAAAACCCTGAGGCCTCAGGCGTCACCACAAAACTATATTTGTATGACTACCCTAGCATCGTCGATTATAAGCAGGGAAAAGTGAATGAAAATTTTATCCTCATTGATGAATTCAAACACTAAACCAATGAAGACACTTAATTCAATGTATGCAAACGTAGAAGATTTCTTTTTTAAGAGAGATGACCGAACAGAATTCCTGAGTTTCTTCAGGGTTTCAATTGGGTTGATTATTCTTTTGCAATTTCTGGCCGTCATCGAAGATTTTGAAACATTATTTTCGAGCAGCAGCATTATCCCTCAGGATATCATGAATGTTTTTACACCGGATTGGTTGATTACCTTTCCGAAAATAGTAAGTTTTTTTCAATCTTTGGGTATTGCAGAAAGTACAACCATCACGATCACCAAAGTCTCATTTATCAGTCTATCAGCTTTTATAATCATAGGATTTTACTCCAGAGTTTCGGCAATTATTCTACTTTTTTTACAAATTGCACTCTTAAAAGGGAGTTCGTTTTTTGCCTATGGAGCAGACTTTTTTACAAGTATGTCTTTATTTTATTTGATTCTTTTTCCTTCTGACCAGAATTTTTCGCTTAGAAATTTAATTTTCAGCAAAAAGACCAGATACATCAGTATCACTCAGGTCAAAAGACTATTTCAACTGCATATTTGTATTGCTTACTTTTTCTCGGGTCTGGATAAAGGTTTGGGATTTAACTGGTGGAATGGGGAATCAATCTGGAAAGCAATTCATTTGCCTTACTCCAATCGGGATTTGAATATTGATTTCAGCTGGTTGGCAGAACATTCTTATTTTTTAATCATTATCGGATGGAGCACGATCCTGATCGAGATGTGCTATCCATTTTTTATATGGCAGAAAACAACACAAAAAACATGGCTTTTCCTGACCATATCAATGCACTTAGGAATTGCTCTTGTCCTCAATCTATACTATTTTTCTGCGATTATGATTATCTGGAATATTACCAATTTCTATTTTGAGCAACCCATAAAAAAAACATCTCATTCAGCAAAAAAAACCTCAACCAATCCATTGGGTGAGAGAGTTATCTAATAAAAAAAAATCCCGAATTTCTTCGGGATTTCTATTTTTATTTTGATTTGTTGATTACTTCTTCGGAGTGATATCCATTAGTTTCATAAACTCATCCAGTTTAGGCATGATGATAATTTCTGTTCTTCTGTTTTCAGATCTGCCGGAAACACTCATGTTTGTCGCCTTAGGGTTATACTCAGAACGACCACCTGCTGTAATTCTTGCAGGATCTACCCCAAATTGTGTCTGAAGAACTTTAGCAACGGAAGTACCTCTTAATGCAGAAAGGTCCCAGTTATCTCTTGGAAGATTGGCAGAATTTAAAGGTGCATTATCTGTATTACCTTCAATCAATACAGAATATTTATCATAATCATTGATCACTTTTGCTACTTTACCTAGCACCTCCTGTGCAGCAGGAAGGATGTTATAATCTCCTGTTTTATACAACATTTTATCAGAAAGGGAAATCATTACCACTCCCTTCAATACTTTCACCTGTACATCTTCATCAGAAACATTATCTAACGATCTCTTCAATTTATTAGACAAAGCAAGATTTAAACTATCATTTTTAGCGTTGCTGGAGATCAATTGCTTGATATATGAATTTGAAGCGTTGATCTCACCTACCAATTTATCAATATTAGCAGAACTTTTCCCGGTGTTTGAAAGACATGCATCTAGTGATGATTTTAAAGCATCATGCTGACTTTTTAGTAAATTATTCTCACCTGCCAATGCAGAGTTTTGAGATTTCAAATCCTGGATTTCTCTTTGTCTTTCTCCAATATTTTCGATACACTGCTTATAGTTTGTGCTCAATGCATCATACTGCTTCTTGCTCACACAAGATGTCATTCCTAGCGCCATTGCAGAAACTGCTAAAATTTTTAAAATCTTCATAAATAATCATTTTTAGACCAATCAAAGTTAGGAAAATTCAATTGAATTATATAGGTTATCTTTGCATAAAAGAAATTCTCAACATCGATGTTGAAAAAATCAAGCTTTATCAATCAATTAGAAAATCTCGTTCAACAGCCAGAAAAACAAACTTTTCTTTTGGCGGTAAGCGGAGGTGCAGACTCTATGGTTTTAGCCTCTCTGTTTAAGGATTTAAGAGATGAAATATCAAATACCGGACAGGCATTTCAGGTAGCTCATATCAATTATAAACTTCGGGGTGAAGATTCAGATCTTGACCAAAAAGTTGTACAGGATTTCTGTGAGAAAAATCATATCAAATTTCATTTGTACAAAGTTTCGGAAAAAGATAAAAAACCGGAAAATTCTATTCAGCTTTGGGCAAGAGAACTGCGGTATAATTTTTTTAAAGAAATTCAGAAAAAAGAGAATCTGACTTTTCTTGTCACCGCTCATCATCTTAATGACCAGCTGGAAACATTCATTATTAATCTGTCAAAAGCTGCGGGTATTAATGGATTGAGTGGTATTCCTTCTCATGATAATAATATACTCCGACCGCTTTTAAGTTTCTCAAAAAAAGAAATTTATGAATTTGCAGAACAAAATGATATTACATTCCGGGAAGATCTTTCGAATAAAAAAAGTGATTATTTACGAAATAAAATCAGAAATGAGGTTGTTCCAAAACTATTGGAGACCAATGATCATTTTCTGGAAAACTTCAGGAAAAGTTCGTTATACCTTAATCAAACCAAAGATTTTGTTCAAAAGCAAATTCTGGAAATAGAAAATAAGCTCACTCTATTTAACCAAGACCATAAAATCTTATCAAAGGAGAAGCTGGATCAGGAAAGTGATTTCGTCAAATTTGAGATTTTAAAAAAATACGGTTTTAATCAGGAAGAAGAAATACCGAAAATTTTTAAAGCAGAAAATAATAGTTCCTTTTTTTCAAAAGAATATAAATTAATTGTCAATCGGGATGAGCTGATCTTTATTGACAAAAACAATGAAAAGGAAATTAAAGATGAAAAAATAGTGATCCATCATTTTAATTTTTCCGAAAACCAAAGGACCATCAATCTCGTAGATTATATTGAAAACATTGATCACATCAATACATCTTTTGAATGGAATTTTGATGCTGAAAAAATTCATTTCCCACTAAGTTTGAGAAAACAAAGGGACGGAGATGAGTTTTACCCAACAGGTTTTTCAGGAAAAAAGAAAGTTTCTAAGTTTTTTAGGGACGAACGACTATCTGCTTTGATAAAGGAAAAGATCTGGTTATTATGTGATTCCAGAAATCATATTCTGGGAGTTATTCCTCTGAGGCAGGATCGCAGGTATCAAACAGATAGAGATACTCAAAAAAAGATAACTGTAGCATGGACAGAAGAACAACTAATTCGTTAGCTGTTGATGATTTTAAGAAAGACAGCAATATTGCTTTTGGTGTTTTATACCAACAGTATTTCGGCTATACCAAAAAATTTATCCTTAAAAACAAAGGTAATGTGGAAGATGCGGAAGATATTTTTCAAGATGCATTACTCATCCTTTATGAAAAATTACACGCTGACAATTTCGAAGTTCAAACCTGCCTGGGAAATTATCTCATTGGAATTTCTAAAAACTTGTGGTTAAAAAGATTGAGAAACAGAAATTTTTATGTAGAATCTCCTGAAAACTATTTTGCAGAAAACTATCAGGAAATCAACTCAGCGATTGAAGATGAAAAGTATTATTGGGAAAAACTTGTTGGCTATGTGAAGTCTATCTCTGTGCACTGTCAAAACCTGATCCATGATATTTTTATTGAAAATAAAAGTATTGAGGAAATTCAGAACAAATACCACTACTCCAGTAAGCATAATGCTCAAAATCAAAAATATAAATGTGTAGAACAAATCAGAAAAATCAGAAACAATGGTATTTTTACAACCTGAAATCCAACACATTATACAAACAATCAAATTGACGGGTGATTTTTTTCTTCTTAATGGAACATATAAAAAAAGAAATAGTATGTTCAAAAAAATAGTATGGAGCCTCCTCCTATTTACAGGAGTTCTATTGAATGCTCAAAGCACAGGTATCAATTTCCAGAAAATTGATTTAGAGGCAGCGAAAAAAATTGCAGCAAAAGAGAATAAACTTATTTTCATTGACTTGTATACTACCTGGTGTGGACCTTGCAAACTTATGGCAAAAAACACCTTCACCGATCCACAAATCGGAGAGATGTTCAACAAAAATTTTGTAAATCTTGCTATAGATGCAGAAAAAGAAGGGGTAAAACTCGCAAAAGAGTTTAAGGTTGTTAATTATCCTTCTTTTTTATTCCTTGATCCTCAGGGTAAACTGGTTCAATATGATTTCGGATATTATAATCCTGAACAGTTTTTAGAAGTTGGAGCTTCTGTTGTAAGAAAAAAGATGTCTCAGCCAAGCAAAACAATAGAACAGGTAAAAGGAAAAATGATTGGAGATAAGATCGAAAATTTCAATGCAAAAGATCATTTGGGGAATACATTTTCTTTGTCAAAAGAAAACAAAAAGCTGGTCGTTGTTTTTATCAGAGGGCAGTGGTGTCCATTTTGTAACAAATACATCGAAACATTACAAAATCTTGCCCCTGAACTCAAATCAAAGAACGCCAGACTCGTTATTATATCTCCTGAAAAACCGGAATTCATAGAAAAGACGATTAATAAAACAAAGACTGAGTATACGGTTTTATATGATGAAGGGTATAAAATTGCAGAGGCCTTTGACGTTCTTTACACTCCGGACAGTGAAACTCTGAATTTCTATAATTCAAAATTAAAAGATGATTTTGCTAAAAGCAGATCAGATAATTCAGGAAGACTCCCTGTATCTGCAACATTTATCCTTAATGGGGATAAAGAAATTACATGGAGACATTTTGACCCTGATTATAAAAACAGAGCTTCTATAGAGGATATTTTAAAAAACTTAGAGTAATTTTTTTAAATCTGTTGCATTGGAAAAGCACTTAGTGTTGTAAAAAAATGAAAATCAATAATCGTTTTGAAATGAGAGAAGAAATAACACTTCTAATACAATTACAGCAGAAGTCTGAATATTTTACCTATCGCACCTAAAAAGAAAGTTTCTAAGTTTTTTAAGGACAAAAAATTATCTATTTTAGCGAAGCAAAAAATTGGATACTGGCTGAAAGGAATAATTCTATATCTGGAGTTATCATTTTCAGATAGGACATAAGATTACACAAAGGATGAGAGAACAAAATGGAGTCTCAAAATTTTTAATGAAACGAAAAAATGAAATTTAGAAATTGGTTTTTATTAATTCTACTATTTTTAGCGACGGGAATTAATGCACAAATAAAAAATCCGGTAAAGTTTAAATTCACGGTCAATGATCTGGGAAACAATCAGTATGAAGCGGTTTTAAATGCCACCATGGAAAGTGGATGGCATATTTACTCCAAAGATCTTCCTGAGGATACAGGAATTCCTACAGAATATAAAGTTTCAGGTAAAAATATTGAACTGATCGGTAAATTTACTGAAATAGGTAAAAAACATGAAGAGTTTTCCGAGGCATTTGGAGGAACTATTGTTTTCTATTCCAATACTGCAGGATTTAAACAGAAGTTTAAATTAAAAGATCCTGCAAAACCAGCAGATGTTACTTCTGAAATTACTTATCAGACTTGTGATGACAGAGTCTGTCTGGCTCCCAATACCCTTGAATTTAATCAAAAAGTGACCCCAAAAGGAGCGACAGAAGAAGTTGCAGATAATGGGAATGCAGAACCTTCGAAAGATTCTGTAAAAGCAGTTGAAACTGTTACAGAGAATACCCCGAAACAAGAGGTTACTGTGTCTGAAGGCTCAAAACTGGATCCTAAACAGCTGAAAATTGAAACGATAGATTTCAAAAAACCATTAACAGATTGCGGTGCCGCTTCAGTTAAAGTGGAAGAAAACTACTGGACTTATTTGTTCTTAGGATTTATCGGAGGATTGATTGCTCTATTAACGCCATGCGTTTTCCCAATGATCCCGTTAACGGTTTCATTCTTTACCAAAGGAAGTAAAAACAAAGCTAAAGGAAAAAGAGATGCCCTTATCTATGGGTTCTTTATCCTTCTTATTTTCGTATTATTGAGTATTCCATTCCATATTATTGATGGGATTGCAGGAAATATTTTCAACGAGATTTCTACGAGTGTATGGCTGAATATTGCCTTCTTCATCATTTTCATTTTCTTTGCCGGAAGTTTCTTCGGGTATTATGATATTACATTACCAAGTTCTATTGCCAACAAATCTTCAAAAGCAGAAGAAGCAGGTGGAATCATCGGAATCTTCTTCATGGCTCTGACATTGGTTATCGTTTCTTTCTCTTGTACAGGGCCTATCCTGGGAAGTTTGTTAGGAAGTGCAGTAACAGGATCATCCAATGTTCCGATGTTATTGACCTTTGCACTGGCAGGTTTCGGATTAGCCTGGGCTATTGTTTTTGGGCTATTGGCTTTATTCCCTCAGGCCTTACAAAGCCTTCCAAAATCCGGAGGATGGATGAATACGGTAAAAGTAGTATTAGGGTTTGTAGAATTGGCGCTGGCTTTAAAATTCTTATCAAAAGCAGATCTTGTATCCAAAACTTTCTTCTTAAAGAGAGAGCTTTTCATTGCAATATGGATCATCATTGCTCTTGGGTTAGCACTGTATTTATTCGGATTAATTAAATTTCCGCATGATGATAAAAAGCCTAAAATTTCTATTACAAGAAAAATATTAGGAGTATTAGGGTTTGGGTTTGTGATTTATTTGATTCAGGGATTAATTCCTTCAGATCGTCCGAAACTGCAATTATTAAGTGGAATTCTGCCTCCGTTAAACGTGAGTTACTTCCATGATGAAAAAGACGGTATTCTGGGAATGCATCCTGAGCACGACTTCTTCAAAGCAGTGGAATTGGCTAAGAAAGAAAACAAACCTATCCTCATTGACTTCACAGGTTACGGTTGTGAAAATTGTAGAAAAATGGAAGAGTTCGTATGGAGCGAAGGAGACATCTTACCTATCCTTCAAAATGATGTTGTATTAGCTTCATTGTATGTGGATGACAAGGAAGAACTTCCTGAGGATCAAAAAACAAAAATTGACCTGGGAGAGGGGCAAATTAAGAAAGTGAAAACGATCGGTGACAGATGGAGTTTATTCCAGCAGGTTAACTTTAATAACAACTCACAACCTCACTATGTGTTAATTACCCCGGATGGAAAAGTAATCAACACTCCGGTTTCCGGCTACATGCCAAAAGAAGATTTTAAAAAATTCCTGGAGTGCGGAGTAAACTACTTCAAACAAAATAAATAAAATTTATTCTAAAATAACACTAAGCCTTATCATTCAATAGATAAGGCTTTTTTCATGTATTGAATTTAACATTATTTAAGTTTAACATAATAATAAAATTAATAAATTATTGTCATTTTCTGATTTTAGGTACAGACTTTGTATCAACTTTTCAAAACAACGATCGGGTTTTTAAATTTTTATCAAATATCTTTTAACATTTTAAAAACAGTAACCATGGCAGAAGTAATTGCACAAGAAAAACAAGGAGGCAGACAGAAAAAGAAACTCATAAGAGTAGACATGACTCCAATGGTAGATCTGGGATTTCTACTCATCACGTTCTTTATGTTTACAACAAATTTTACAAAACCCAATGTAATGGACCTGGGGCTTCCGGCAAAAGGGGATCCACCAAGTTCAGTAGTAATGAATCAAAAAAACCAGGTAACCTTCATTCTTGGAAAAGACAATCGGGTATTCTATCACCAGAGCAACGCTACAGATTTAAATACAGCCAATCTGAAAGAAACAGATTTCAGCGGTATAAAAGTTTCTAAAATTATTTCTGAAGCGTATAAAAATGCTCCGAATCCTGAAAACTTTACGATTATTGTCAAACCAACAGATGAAGCCAATTATAAAAACTTTGTAGATATGCTGGATAATATCGCGATCGCTAAAAAGGAACGCTATGGAGTTACCGACATCAAACCCTGGGAAACAAAAATTTACAAAGAGTTAGTTCAATAAAGGAAGGCCGTCTCAGTTTTGAGATGGCTTTTTTAGTAGCATTTTCCAGACCAGTAGTTTTCCTCTTTTTTGCTTACATTTGAAAGTATAATCCGGTTGACACTATTCTGCATCTCCGGAATTCCTTTAACCTCTTATAAAAATTGAAATTATGCTGAACTTTGAAAGAACAGGAAACGGACAAGAAACTTTGGTATTACTTCATGGTTTTATGGAAAACCTATCCATCTGGAGTGACATGGAACATCATCTTTCTAAAAATTTCAGCCTCTTAAAAATTGACCTTCCCGGCCATGGACAGTCTGAAGTCTTAGGTGAAGTTCATACCATGGAGCTGATGGCAGAAGAAGTAAAAAAGGTGTTAGACAGCCAAAATTTACAAAAAGTACATTTACTCGGTCACTCTATGGGAGGGTATACTTCTTTGGCTTTTGCTGAGAAATATCCTGATACGCTCAAAAGTATGACCTTATTTTTTTCCACCTACTTTCCGGATGACGAAGAAAAAAAACAGCAGCGTATAAAGAGCTACAGAATCATTAAAGATGCATTTGCACATTATGTAAGGGCAGGAATTCCTAATTTATTTAATCCTAACGAAAGAGATATCCTGGAAGGGAAAATTGAAATCGCCCTTGAAACAGCTCTTTCTACAAATAATTTGGGAGCATTAGCCTGTGTAAAAGGAATGGTGGAAAGGACTGACAAAAAGCATATCATGCAAAATCTGGAAGCTAAAATTCTAGTACTGGCAGGAAAGCATGACAATGCTGTGAAAACTGATGCTATGATCAAAAATCTACCGGACAGGACTAATATAAAATCATATATTTTAGATTGTGGTCACAATGGTCATTGGGAGAAACCCGGCATCTGTGCTGAAATTATCAATACTGAACTTTTACATAATCTTCCAAAAAAACTGGTACTTTAAACGATGAGAATCTCAATAATTTCACTCCTTCTCTTTGCATTTTTCAGCTGTAAAAAAGAAAGTAAGTCAATAACAAAAACAACCTCTACAGATACTGTTACGGTTAAAGCTTCCCTGAATACTGACACATTAAAATCCAACACTCCAAAAGAAGAAGTGTTTAATTTTGTAACAGAACTATGTGATAATAAAGGACGTTTTGATGCTAATAAATACACGCGGGAAGAGATTGAAGGTACCTATGCACTCTGGTATACTTTAGGAGGTACTTTACTGGATACCCCATCTGTTTTTGACCTTAGTAACCTCCAGATGGTGAGACGTGATAAGGATAAAATCCTGACAAAATTAGATAGAGATTTCACTGAAAAAAAGAAGCTTATTCAAAATCTTAAAGTAGTGAATGTTCCTTACTGGCAAAATATAAAAAAACTGAAATACGAAGCCCTCCTTCAACAATACCAGATGGAAAAAATGCAGATCTCAGCGTATTCAGATCCTGCTGTTCTTCTCAAAAGCAATACATGTCCCGATTTCTCAAAGGCTTTAAATTCAACGGATGATCAAATGGTTGAAGAGTGGAGAAAACTTCGGGAGGAAATGAGTAAAAGAAATGCCAATCCTCAACGAATTATGAATGAATTTAACAACCATCTCAATTCGCCGGACAAAAGAGATTATGCCATTATTGATCTTATTACTTTTGGATGGGGAAATTGTGCCAATGATGCAGTTGTAAATCCGGTTCATGATGAAAAGATGAGTAAAGAGTTTGAGTCTCTTTTTATCAAGATTGATTCTGACTGTGATGAGCCTTAAACATTTATAAAAAATCCTGTATATTAGTAAAGGATAATTTTCAAGATGGGTTTATTCTCGTTCAAAAAAAAGCACCCAAAAGTAATCGGGCTTACACTTTCAGGCGGAGGAATGCGTGGAATTGCTCATATTGCTGTACTGAAAGCATTGGAAGAGTATGGCCTCAGACCTCAGATTATTTCCGGAACAAGCGCCGGCGCTATCATAGGTGCTTTTTATTCTTTTGGGAAAACCCCGGATCAAATGATGGAGATTGTAAAAGAAACCTCTTTTTTCTCAAGATCTGCATTAAAATTATCCAAAAACGGAATTTTCAGTTCTAATTTCATTTTAAAACTTTTCAAAGATTATTTTCCTGAGGACAACTTCAGTATTCTAAAAATCCCTGTGTATGTAGCAGCCACAGAAATGACTCATGGTATTGTCGATTTTTTTTCGGAAGGACAACTTTTCGCCCCTCTGCTGGCCTCATCAAGCGTACCTTTTATCCTTCCTCCTGTAAGAATTGAAGATAAAATATACGTGGATGGTGGAGTTCTTGATAACTTACCTATTGAACCTATTATTGACAAATGCGATTTTCTTATTGCCTCCCATGTCAATTCAATAAGTTATGATCAATTAAACAAAATGAGCCTTATGAAAGAATTCGACCGGATTCTCCACCTTGCCATTGCCAAATCTGTTTATTCCAAAGTAAAGCACTGTAATATTTTTCTGGATCCTCCAAAAATGACCAAGTTCAGTCTTTTCAACAAGAAATATATGGATGAGATGTTTCAGCAAGTATATGAGTATACCTGTGAGGAGCTGGAAACAAAGGGATACCGTAAAGAATTCGGATTTAGAAAGTTGGAGAGTTAACAAATTCACACTACATAGGCTCTATTTCCCAATATAGCAAACGTTAGCATCTTTACCTTCGGTTACCTTTGCTGTTTTATAATTTTTGACGTTTGCCCCTTATAAATTCTCTTCAATCAGTCTCTTCTTGAAAACGTCAATAGTTCCTGATAAAGAATCCATAGATTTTCCACCTGCTGCATTGATGTGCCCACCACCGCTGAAATATTTTCTGGAGAATTGGTTTACATCCACATCATCTTTACTTCTGAAAGAAATCTTAACAAAATCCTCATACAGATCTTCCATAAAAAATGCAGACATTTTTACTCCGGCAATACTTAATCCGTAATTTACAAAACCTTCTGTATCTCCTTTCTGGAAACCAAATTCTTTGAGTTCGTTTCTTGTAAGACTTAAAATAGCAACCCTACCGTCATTCACCACTTCTATTCTTCCCAGCACCAAAGCAAGCAGGTGAAGTCTTGAAACAGTATTGGTATCCCAGGTGTTGGAAGTGATCATAGCAGGATCAGCCCCATTTTCAATAAGATGAGCAATGATTCTGTGAGTAGTAGCACTTGTAGAACGAAAACGGAAACCGCCGGTATCTGTCATAATACCCGTATAAAGACATTCTGCGATATCCTGATTCACCAGTTTTTCATCATCTAACGCTTCAATAAAATGATAAATCATCTGTGAAGTAGCCGGAATTACCGTATCAGAATATACAAAGTCAAACTTTTCCGGTTGTTGGTGATGATCAATAAGAATTTTTTTACCTGGTGCCTTCACGAGCCATTCTCCCAACAATCCAATTCTTGAAGGGGAGTTAAAATCTAAACAGAAAATAACATCCGCTTCAGCAATCATATCAAAAGCAAGCTTTCTTTTATATTCAGCAATGGTTATTTTTTTAGACTCCGGCATCCATTTAAGGAACTTTGGAAAGTCATTCGGAACAATCACTTCAGCATAGATTCCTTTTGCTTTCAGATAATGCTTCAATCCCAGGCTGGAGCCAATAGCATCCCCATCCGGATTGTAGTGGGTAAGAATAACTATTTTGTTTTCTGGTTTTAGTAATGTATTGATATCTGAAAGTTCTGCTGGTGTAAACATCTTGTGTTCCTTTTCGTTAAAATTTAAGTTTTCAAAGATAGAGCTTTTATATAAATCATTTAAATATTATTTTTGTCGGGAGAATTTGCTTTCTCTTCGGGGTTTGCAAATGTTTGACAAAAAAACACATCAAATATTTTCAAAAAAAGATACGTAAAGTTTGTATCTTATAAAAATTTCTATATCTTTGCAACCTGAAAATTAATAGATTAATTACGATTTAAACATATAGTAATGAGTAAAAGAACATTCCAGCCATCAGAAAGAAAGAAAAGAAACAAACACGGTTTCAGAGAAAGAATGTCTACGCCAAATGGAAGAAGAGTTTTGGCTGCGAGAAGAGCTAAAGGCAGAAAGAGTTTAACTGTAAGTGCATCACGCGCTAAGAGATAATCTTTTTATTATCATATACAAAACATGCTTGAGAAGTTCCTTTTCAGGCATTTTTTGTTGTTAAAATTTACTAAAATTTAGGTTGTATATGCATCTTTTTTCTATTTTTAAAATTTGAAAAACTTTTGTTTAGAAACAGCCTTAAAATTAAATTATGCCACATACAAATATCTCCGGAGACAATATCATAAGTTTGCAACATGCGAAAATTGCACAAAAAAACTTCACTGTACTTTCTGATGTAAATCTTAACATTAAAAAAGGTAGATTTTGCTATCTTATCGGAAAAACAGGTTCCGGGAAAAGTTCACTTTTGAAAACGCTTTACGGACATATTCCTTTAGCATCAGGACACGGAGCTGTGGTAGGATTTGATCTGGCAAAACTTAAACCTTCTGATATCCCTAACCTACGAAGAAAACTAGGTATTGTATTCCAGGATTTCCAATTACTTTCCGACAGAACGGTAGAGAAGAACCTGAAGTTCGTTCTTGAAGCAACCGGCTGGAGTGATAAAGTAAAAATGGAAGACCGCATCAACGAAGTATTAGGTAGTGTTAATATGAAGAGTAAAAAGCACAAAATGCCCCACGAACTTTCGGGAGGTGAGCAACAGCGTATCGCTATTGCAAGAGCTCTTCTTAACCACCCTGATCTTATTTTAGCGGATGAACCAACGGGAAACCTCGACCCGGAAACTTCTAACGAAATCATGACTCTGTTAAAGCAGGTTGCCCTTGAAAATGGCGCTGCTGTAGTAATGGCAACCCACGATTATCACATGATTCAAAATTTCCCGGGAGAAGCAATCAGATGTGAAGACGGAAAAGTATCCGTATTGGATACTGCTGAATTATTTGAATAAAAAATCGAGAGATTTAGAAGTAAAAGTTACTTATTTCAAGCCTCTTTAAAAACATGAAACTCTCTGGTGAGTTCAAGATATTGGTCCGAGTATTGTCTCGGACTTTTTTCTATCGTAAAGTCAGATTCCTCCAATGCTTTTTCAGTCAATGAAAATTCGAGGATAAGCCTTTTGATCTGACCATTTTCAATACCTTTGATATTAACTTTACGAATTAAAAACATCCTGTTTTCTTCTGCCAGCGAAATAAAAATTTCACCGGCCTCAACAGGAATGATAACCGAAAAAATTCCATTCCCGGATAAAAGACACGCTGATTTACTGATTAACTGTATAAAATTAAGTTCTACTGTCTGTCTTGCTATTTTATCCTTTTCAGAACCCGATTCTTCGAAATAAGGTGGATTGGAAACAATCAGATCAAATCGTTCTTCTATTTCGAAAGTTTTAAAATCCTGATGTTTATTTTTTAACCTGATATGAAAAGGAGAATTCTCAAAATTAATCTGAGTAAGAGCAACTGCCTCTTTATTAATATCCAAGCCTAAAAAATTAGCCTGGGAATTTCGCTGCGCCAACATCAATGAAATCAATCCGGTTCCGGTACCTACTTCCAATACTTTTGAAGCCAGGCTCACTTCAGAAAGAGCGCCCAGCAAAACACCGTCTGTTCCTACACGGAAGACGCTTTCAGACTGCTGAATTTCGAATTGTTTAAACTTAAAAGGCTTCACTATAAATTGGTAGGCAATGTAATGATGAATGTTGATCCCTTCCCTACTTCTGATTTCACAGAAATCTCTCCTTTATAATCTTCAATCATTTTTCTTACCATGGATAATCCCAGACCCATCCCACTGTTTTTGGAGGTAAAATTAGGCTCAAAGATCCTTTCATACATATTATCAGGGATCCCAATTCCATTATCCTGAACGGAAATGATCACTCTTCTTTGGTGCTGCTCTACATCTACATTAATAATCAGTTTTCTTTCTTCACTTTCCGCCTGCTTGGCATTGGTCACAAGATTGGTTATGATTCTGGAAAGATAAATTCTATCCATATTGATCATAATATTGCTCTTGTTTGAATGCATAAAAATACTGTCATCATTAAAAACACGAAGAATATCTTCTACCTCAGTATTCAGATTAATCACTTCATTATTTTTTTCAGGAAGTTTGGCAAATTCTGAAAAAGCCGATGCAACAGTGGCAATCAAGTCAATCTGATCCACCATTGTTTTACTCATCAATTTAACCCTCTCTTTGATATTCGGATCTTCCGGATCAAATTTTCTTTCAAAATTCTGGATGGTAAGCTTCATAGGAGTAAGCGGGTTTTTCACCTCGTGGGCTACCTGCTTTGCCATTTCTCTCCAGGCTTCTTCAGACGCTTTAAATCTTAATCTTTCCTTTTGGTCCTGAATCTGGAGAATCATCCTGTTATAAGCCCTTGCCAATGCATTAAGCTCATCATTTTTATAATACCTGATAGGGCGCATTTCATTTTCAAATAATGTAATACGGGTGATCATATCAGAAAATTTGGTAATGGTTTTTGCCAGGCTGTTTGAAGTCACCCAGCTGATCCAGACACTGAATAATATAAGGAAAATATCTACTAAAAGAATATATTTAACATACTGATGAAGAACCTCCAGATAAGCAGATTCATTATGATATAAAGGAATATACACCACCCCTATCGGCTCAAGCTCGTTATTTTTGAGAAGAAGATAGGAAGACGTAAGTCTGGCATCCTTAGCGGAATCATATCTGGTCATATCCACTCTGGCATCAGTTGCCAGAATTCTATTGATGATATCCAGAGGAATTGTTTTCTGATCGATCAGGCTTTCATCTTTATTGGAAAGGAGATAATTTCCTTTCAAATCATAAATGACAATATCATGCTGATTGATATCTGCGATTTCAAAAATTTTATTCCCTAAAACGTTTGGTAAATCCTCTGTTTTCACCAAAGTCCGACTCACCGCATAGTCCAGATACCTCATAACAGCAGTGGTTTTCTCCTGCATATCAATAGTACTCTGCTGCAAAGAGTTATTTCTCAATACAAAATAAGGGACAAGCGAAGTCGCAACAACACTTAAAAAGCATACCAACAGAAAACCAAAAAAAACACGGTTCCTTAAGCTATATCCTTTATACTTATTAATTGACATCCTACTTTTTAATTAACCTAGCAATATACTTACCAATGATGTCAAATTCTAAATTTACTTTATCACCAATTTTCAAATGTTTCATATTGGTAAATTCCCATGTATAAGGAATGATAGCAACTGAAAACTGAGTATCTTCACTTTTTGCCACTGTGAGGCTAATCCCGTTTACTGTAATCGATCCCTGAGGTACGGTTACAAAGTTTCCGTCAGTTTCATATTTCATGGTAATGAAGTAGCTTCCATCTTTATTCTCAATCCCCACTACTTCTCCGGTCTTATCGACATGCCCCTGAACGATATGACCATCAAGCCTGCCATCCATCTTCATACAACGTTCAAGATTCACCACCGTTCCCAATTCCCATTTTCCCAGATTGGTTTTTTCTAGCGTTTCATTGATTGCGGTAACGACATATTGATCCTCTTTAATCTCAACAACGGTAAGGCAACATCCGTTATGAGCAAGACTCTGATCAATTTTCAGCTCGTTTGTAAAAGGGCATGTTAAAGTAAAATCTATATTGCTTCCTTTTTCTTCAATCTTTTTAATAACACCAACTGCTTCAATAATTCCTGTGAACATATTATTTTTTGCTAAATTTGTAAATTATAATCTTCAAAGATAATCAAAATGAGCCCAAAAAACCATAAAGTACGAGTAGGAATTTCAATTGGTGATTTCAATGGCATAGGTCCGGAGATCATTATGAAGTCTCTGACAGACAAAACTATTACAGATTTTTTTACCCCTGTAATTTTTGGTTCGGGAAAGCTGTTCACTTATCAGAAAAACATTTTCAAGCTGAACCTTAATTTCAACTATGTGAATGAAGCTTCCCAGGCACAGGCAGGAAAGCTTAATATGGTAAACCTTACCAAAGAAAACGTTAATGTAGAGCTAGGAGTTCCTACAGAAGAATCTACAAAAATGGCGATTGATTCTTTGGAAGCTGCCACGCAGGCTTTAATGAAAGGAGATATTGATGTTCTTGTAACCGCTCCTATCAATAAAGATGAGATGGTAAAAATGGGATTTAAGCACGCCGGGCATACGGGATATTTTGAAGAAAAATTCGATAAAAAAGGCCTGATGTTTCTGGTAACTGAAGATCTTAAAGTAGCCGTTTCCACCCACCACATCCCTATCGCTCAGGTTGCAGAAAATATTTCTAAAGAAAAAATAAAAAAACAGATTAAAGTATTACATCAGACTCTTATTGAAGATTTCTGTGTTCAAAAGCCTAAAATTGCTGTATTAGGATTAAATCCTCACGCAGGAGACGGCGGAGTGATCGGAAATGAAGAAATCGAGATTATTGCTCCTGCAATCAAAGAACTTTCTGACAACGGAATACTCGCATTCGGACCGTTCCCGGCAGACAGTTTCTTCCAACCCTCTAAGTATAAAAACTTTGATGCAGTTCTGGCTATGTATCACGATCAGGGATTAGCACCTTTCAAGACGTTAGCTTATGAGGAGGGCGTGAATTATACCGCAGGTCTTCCTTTTATCAGAACATCTCCGGATCATGGAGTTGCCTATGATATTGCGGGGAAAAATATTGCTGACGAGCAAAGTTTTACAGAAGCCATTTTCACTGCCATCAAAGTTTTCAAGAACAGAATTGAATATAACGATCTGATGAGCAATCGTCTTCAGCCTAGAAAAATGGTTGTAGATAACGGAATAGATGAGGATCTTCCGGATGAAACTGAAGCATAAATCTTTAAAACGAATTTTTAAATTAATTTGTTTTGGATTTTATTTGTTATTATAAAAAAAATGCATATTTTTGCACACTCATTTTATGGACAAGTTAAGAAACTATGACGTAAGCTTTTCCGGACTTAAAAACGGAAAACACGAGTTCAAGTTTGAGATAGATAAAACGTTCTTTCAATTATTTGATACTGAGCAGGAATTTACAAATCCAAGAATAGACGTGATTGCTTCACTTGATAAGCACACGACTTTTTTAGAATTTGAGATTAAAATAAAAGGACTGGTTGAGCTGGTTTGTGACATCACAAACGAAAATTTCGACTACCCTATTGAGAATGAAATTAAAATTCTGGTGAATTTTGGGGAAGAGTATGATGACAGCAATGAAGATGTGATCACCATTCCTACCGGAGATCATGCATTCAATATAGCACATTTGATTTATGAGAATGTAATGCTTTCCATACCGATGAAAAAGATTTCACCGAATGTAAGTGATGAAGATCTTAAAATTCTTGACCAGTTCAGTCCGAAAGAAATTGAGGAAGAAGAAGAAGAAAAAAAAGAACACGAAAGTGACCCAAGGTGGGATGCTTTAAGAAAATTAAAAGACAATAATTAAATAAAATAATTTAAATATGATGAGATGATGAATCTCATCGCTCATCAATTAAAAAAGTTATTACAAAATGGCACATCCTAAAAGAAGACAGTCGTCCACAAGAAGAGATAAGAGAAGAACTCACTACAAAGCTGTAGTTCCTCAACTAGCTAAAGATGCAGCAACTGGTGAACTTCACCTTTACCACAGAGCTCACTGGCATGAAGGAAAACTTTACTACAGAGGTAAAGTAGTATTGGAGAAAGAAGTAGCAACTACTGAAGAAAACTAAGAGAGGGATTTTTTAAAAAAACCTCATTTTAATACAAAAACCGTCCAAAATTGTTAAATTTGGACGGTTTTTTATTGTTTTTTACGTTTTTTTGGTATCTTTGACCCAAAATCAAATATCAAATTTATGGACATTAAAGACATACAAAATCTTATTAAGTTTGTATCTAAAGCTGAAGTATCAGAGGTAAAGTACAAAACTAAAGATTTCGAAATCACTATTAAAACTCCATTAGCTGGAAGCGATGCTGTTTATGCACAACCTGCAGTTTACCACACTGCACCTCAGGCAGTAGCTGCTCCGGCACCTGTTGCTACTCCGGCTGCTGCACCTGCTGAAAAAGCTGAAGCTGCATCTGATGACAGCAAATATGTAACAATCAAGTCTCCAATGATTGGTACTTTCTATAGAAAACCTGCTCCTGATAAGGATTTATTTGTAAATGTAGGTGACGAAGTTTCTGTAGGCAAAGTGGTTTGTGTAATTGAAGCAATGAAGTTATTCAACCAGATAGAATCTGAAATCAGCGGAAAAATTGTTAAAATCTTAGTGGACGATGCTACTCCTGTAGAATACGACCAACCATTATTCTTAGTAGATCCATCTTAATTTAGAAGTTAGATGTTAGACATTAGATGTTAGATTAAATTCTACATTAAAATAACATTATCTAATTTTCAAATTATCTAATTTTCAAATTGAAGAAGATGTTCAAAAAAATATTAATAGCCAATCGTGGCGAAATTGCAATGCGTATTTTACGTACTTGTAAAGAAATGGGGATCAAAACCGTTGCAGTATATTCTACTGCAGACAAAGACAGTCTTCACGTAAGATTTGCTGATGAAGCAGTTTGTATTGGCCCCGCAATGAGCAAAGACTCATATCTTAAAATCCCTAATATTATTGCTGCTGCGGAAATTACCAACGCCGATGCTATTCACCCGGGCTACGGATTCTTATCTGAAAATGCTAATTTTTCAAGAATCTGCCAGAAGAATGGGATCAAATTTATTGGTGCTTCTCCTGAGCAAATCGAAAAAATGGGAGACAAAGCTAATGCCAAGGCTACCATGAAAGCAGCTGGTGTACCTTGTGTACCGGGTTCTGACGGTTTGATCGAATCTTACGAACACGCTGTAAAAGTTGCCGAAGAAACCGGATATCCGGTAATGATCAAAGCAACTGCAGGTGGTGGTGGTAAAGGGATGAGAGCTGTTTGGAAAGCTGAAGACCTTAAAGAACACTGGGAGTCTGCTATTCAGGAAGCTGTAGCAGCCTTCGGAAACGGAGGAATGTATATGGAAAAACTGATTGAAGAGCCTAGACACATTGAAATCCAGGTTGCAGGAGACCAGTTTGGTAAAGCTTGTCACCTTTCTGAAAGAGATTGTTCTGTACAGAGAAGAAATCAGAAATTAACTGAAGAAACCCCTTCTCCTTTCATGACAGACGAACTTCGTGAGAAAATGGGTGATGCTGCTGTAAAAGCTGCCGAATTCATTGGATATGAAGGAGTAGGAACTATAGAATTCCTTGTAGACAAACATAGAAATTTCTATTTCATGGAAATGAATACAAGAATCCAGGTAGAACACCCTATTACTGAACAGGTAATTGATTATGACCTGATCAGAGAACAAATTCTTCTTGCTGCGGGAACTCCTATTTCAGGAATCAACTATTACCCGAAATTACATTCTATTGAGTGTAGAATCAATGCAGAAGATCCTTACGCAGACTTCAGACCATCTCCGGGGAAAATCACAGGATTAAACATTCCTGGTGGGCACGGAATCCGAGTAGATACTCACGTATATTCAGGATATACAATTCCTTCTAACTATGACTCTATGATTGCTAAGCTTATCACTACGGCTCAAACCCGTGAGGAAGCTATTGCAAAAATGAGACGTGCTCTTGAGGAATTCTATATTGAAGGAGTAAAAACTACCATTCCTTTCCACAGACAACTGATGGACAATGAAGATTATCTTGCAGGAAACTACACGACAAAATTCATGGAAGATTTTGTAATGGATAGAAAATATGATAATCACTAAGATTATTTTAAAATAAAAACTTTAAACTGCCTCTTATTGAGGCAGTTTTTTTTAGTTCATCAATTCAAAAATCTTTTACGATTAATATAAAAACTATCGAAAAACTTCATCACCGACCGTTAATAAAGAATCAGAAAACACAATTCTTTTATAAGAAAGATATAATACCTATAACAACCTGTCAATAAAGAAAATATTTGCTGTTACATTTTTATTCAAACTTAAAATTTACTTCAATTACATCAGTTCACCTCATTAGGTTTTGGTTCAATCATCTCATTATTATTGCGTAAATTTGTTGAAAACCAAAATATATGTCAACAGCAGAAACAACAAAAAACTCACAATATTTCATTGATCTTGAAGACAAACATGGAGCACATAACTATCACCCTCTTCCAGTAGTACTGGATCGTGGAGAAGGTGTTTTTGTTTGGGACGTAGAGGGCAAAAAGTATTATGACTTTCTTTCAGCATATTCTGCTGTAAATCAGGGACACTCTCACCCTAAAATCGTAAATGCACTGGTAGAGCAGGCTCAAAAGCTGGCTTTGACTTCAAGAGCATTTTACAATTCCAGATTGGGAGAATATGAACAAAAAATCACTACTCTTTTTGGGTTTGATAAAGTATTACCGATGAACTCCGGAGCTGAAGCTGTGGAAACGGCAGTAAAATTAGCAAGAAAATGGAGCTACGAAATAAAAGGAATTTCAGAAAACGCAGCAAAAATCATTGTTTGTGAAAATAATTTTCACGGAAGGACTACTACCATTGTTTCTTTTTCTAATGATCCTGATGCAAATCAAAACTACGGACCTTTCACGCCAGGGTTTATCAAAATTCCTTACAATGACATCACTGCACTGGAAGAAGTCCTTAACAGAGAAGCTGGTACTATTGCCGCATTTTTAGTAGAGCCTATCCAGGGAGAAGCCGGAGTATATGTACCAGATGAAAATTTCCTTAAAAACGCTTCTGAACTATGTAAAAAGCATAATGTTCTTTTCATTGCAGATGAAGTACAAACAGGTATTGCAAGAACAGGAAGACTGATTGCATGTCACCACGAAGATGTACAACCGGACATTCTGATTCTTGGAAAAGCTCTTTCAGGAGGTATGTATCCCGTATCTGCAGTATTGGCTAATGATAACATCATGAATGTGATAAAGCCGGGACAACATGGTTCTACTTTTGGAGGAAATCCGATAGCATGTGCTGTCGCAGTCGCTGCTCTGGATGTTGTGGCAGATGAAAAATTGTCTGAAAGAGCAGAAGAACTTGGACAGTTATTCAGAAGCGAGATTGAAAAGCTAATGACAAAGACAGACCTTATCACTAAAGTAAGAGGAAAAGGTCTTTTAAATGCTATTTTGATCAATGATAAGCCTGACAGTTCTACTGCATGGAATCTTTGTCTACAACTTAAAGAAAACGGACTATTGGCTAAACCAACGCATGGTAACATCATCAGATTGGCACCACCATTGGTAATCACTGAAGAGCAACTTCTTGATTGTGTAAAAATTATAGAAAAAACGTTCCTGGAATATAAGAATTAACTTCTTCCAAGAACTTTTTCGTAAAATCTAAGATAATTATTGGACATCTCGGTATAACTATACTGTTTTGTCCAATTTTTTATTTCCCGGCTCAATTCTTCCTTATGAGCATTGTACAATGTCATTTTCTCTTTAAATAAATCAGCCATTTCTTTAGGCTCAAAATTATCAAAATAGAATGCTTTATCTCCACCAATTTCAGGTAAGCTGGTATATTGGGAGAGAAAAACAGGTTTTCCAAAAGCCATTGCTTCAATAGGCGGGATACCGAAACCTTCAGCTATAGAAGGGTGACACATTGCATCACAATGTTGAATAACAGCATATTTTTCTTCTTCAGAAAGATTTTTGAGAAAATGAACTCTGTGCTCAAGATTTAATTCTTTAATTCTATCCCGCACTTCATCGGCATAAGGCTGTTTTTCATCAGACGCTATAAGTACGAGGTCATCTTCAATATAAGGCAGCATTTCAACGAGTGTCAACTGATTCTTTTTATTGAAAAGCACCCCGATATTAAGGATATATTTTTTGTTTTTAAGAAAACTGTATTTTCCTAAAAGATACTCTCTGTTTTCAGGAAGATGAATACCATTATGAATTACTACAATATCTTTAAGCTTATTAAGGGTAAAAAGGTCTTTATTCTGGATTAAATTCTGCTTCGCATACTCTGAAATACAAACAATATAATCCGCATTTTTAACATTATTTTTTACTTTGCCGAGCATTCTCCTTTTTTTGGACTCGGTAAGATTTTCATGTAAAAAATTCAGATCGTGAAGGGTTACAACTTTGATGGTATTCTTGTAATTTCTATGAAAATAGGAAGATAGCTGATGGCTTACATGAATAAGATCAAATTCGCCGCTAAAACGTTCAAAAAAACGGTGTGTTTTACTCCAGAAAACACATTTTGCTGTAGATCCAAACTTTTCAAGCTGTTCTTTATCCCCAAAAAATGATATTTCAAACTTAGAATTATTCTCTTGCAAGCCTTTGGCCAGATTTCGAAATACATTTGCAATTCCTGAGTTGGGGTATCTGAGACGTTCAAGATCAATTAAGATTTTTGCCATATAATAATAACGGAAAATTTTTAAGAAAATTTGTTTTTAAAGAAAACGATTTCTTTTTCTAGACTGTGGTTGTTTTTAATGAACTCATGAGCTTTTTGTCTTTGGCTATCATAAAATTCGTCATTTTTCAAAAGAACTTCCATATATTCAGCAAACTCTTTTGCATCATCTGTCACTAAGCAACCATTGTCATTTTTCTGCGAAAGGCCATCTACTCCACGAGTATTGGTCACAACAGGTAAATTATTACTTAAAGACTCCAGGACTTTAATTTTAACCCCTGTTCCACTCAACATTGGGCATATTGTTATTCTTGCATTATCGTAAAACTCCTGCAAATCATCAACCATGCCATGTACAATCACATTAGGATATTGTTTTTTAATCTCCTTTCCTACTTTTCCAATAATATGAATTTTGATATTCTCTTTTAAATATGGTAAAACTTTTTCTAAAAACCAATTAATACTATTAATATTATGCTGATTATTACTAGCAACATAGACTACATCATAGGTATAATCTTGTTTCAAAGAACGTAATGGTTTTTGGGGAAAGGATATTGGAATATGAATAATTTTACTATCTGTAAACTGCTCAAAAATATATCTTTCTTCTACAGAAAAAGTCCAGATTTCATCAAACTTTCTCATTGCTTTTACTTCAGACTGGAATAGCTTTCCAATTCTGTTGATTTTATTTCTTGATTGTGCGGTAATAAAATCATGAGAATCTAATATCAGATAACTTTTGTATCCCAACTTGTCTATCAGACTACTCCAGGAAGCATAGCTGATAATAATTTTATCATACTTCTTGGCATTAAGGATTTGAGTTACTTTTTTATTTAAAAACGGATTTGAGATATCAATAGTAATCCCTCTCAAAAGTTTGGGTAGAAAGTTAGGGATTTTATAAAAAAGAATAGATTTTATCGGGTGTTTTTTCTTATCAATTTTTCTGTTTGTCAGAATTAAATTAATATTTGGGTAGAGGTCATGAAAAGCCTTTGTGGAAGTGGGTGTCCATGTCCCCCAATCACTGATGGATAAGAAATCAACTTCGTTATATTCAGAAGAATCATTCAAAAATTCTAACATCTGCATGCACCTGGTGATATTACCTGCCTTCCCTTCTGTGGGACAGTCAGGCATAAAGTACAAAATCTTCTTTTTCAAGTTTTTATTGTTTAGTGTAAATTATTTAATCTTTTACCGGATATCAGCAACTTCCTCTGTCTTTTTAAATTTTTCTACAGGATGGTATATAAAATAAAAAAAAACTTTCATCAAATATTATTTTCTAATTCTTTTTTTAGTCATTCAAAATCTGATCCAATACAGCAAAAAACAACTCCGATTTTGACTATTTTTCCCTCAGAACAACGAAAATATTCTCTGTTATATACTATTGCTAATAGCGAGTAATAGGAGATGCAATATTAATAATTTTAATTTAATACTTATTTTACTGATCTTCAACAACATATTTTTATTCAAATTAACGAATCGGGTTAGTTTTTGTTCCCTACTATTCTTGCAAAGTTCAGATAAAAATCAATTTTTATCATTCTTATATATAAAAAACTCCTGATGCCGTCTTGATAACATCAGGAGTTTTGTAGAAATATAGGAAGCTTTTTTATTTTGCCAGATAAAGATCCAATTTCGGTTTACTGAGTTGAAACTCTCTGTATTTAAACACACCATTCTTATAGCCTACAACAGCACCGAAATTGATCGCATCACTCGTTGTTGTCATCGGGAATACACTGGATCTGTATACGTTCTTTTCTACCATAGCTTTTGGAAATGTTTTAAAATTGATTCCGTCTTTGGAAACAGCCAGATAAAGGGCTTCTGAAGTAAATTTTCTTACATCACCTGCAGCAATACATAAGAAATAATATCCGTCTACATAAGCTGCCTGAATATGCCACGGTGCATATACAGGATCAATATCCGTCCATGGTTTATTCATGAAGTTAACCACCTTACTCTTTTTAAAGTTCGAAAAATCTAATCCGTCATCCGAAGTTCTCCTGATGATATAAGATGCATCGTTACCCGGGAAATTAGGGCTTATATTATTTTCTACCTCGTAGCTCACATAGTTTTTTCCGGTATAGACAAAGCTGGGAGAAAGAATATGATTATTATTGGGCGAATGGGGTGCATTGCTTGTATAGGCTACTTCCATAGGTGTCCAGGAAATACCATCAGTAGAAGTTTGTCTCACAATGGCTCTTTGTGGGGTCTTTGCAAGCTTTTTCAGGTTATTTTGGCTTTTGGCACCTCTGGCTTTTAACGCTTTAGCTTTCATAAAACTTCCCCTGAAGTATAATAAAAATTTCCCGTTTTCATACATCCAGTCTACATCAGACCAAAAACCTTGTGGCTTTTCATTGGGACTTTCAGGAATACTTTCAGTTCTGGTGGGTGCTCTTTGAATAGGATTTGAAATTCCATTCGGGGGTCTCCAGGTGAGCCCGTCATTAGAAACAACAATGGTTGGATTTTCATATCGGTTTGAATCTGCATTTGCCCCAACTGCTCCGTTATAAGGAGTGAAAACCATCCAATATTTATAGCCGTTAAATCCACCGGGAAAATATTGTACATCCGGATGACAGTATCCGAAATTGGGTGCACTGATGTCTTTTATAAATTTGGGATTATTTTGTCCCGGATAATTTCCGTTAGCTAGTACCGCAATATTAATCGTTCCGATATCTGTCAGGTAATCTGTGGGACCTGTATAATGTTTATTATCATTGGGAACGGGATTTTCGTTTTCAGCAAATAAACTCTCCTCTTGTCTTGAGCAAGAGAACGAAAAAAAGGCAAGCATAAGCAAAAAGAGAGCCGGCTTACTTATATGATTTGACATCCTTAGTGTAATGTATTATTGATTATTCTCGTATTCAAATTTTACAATATCATTTTGAAGAAAGCCAATTCCAAGCTGCGCATCAACTAAAACCATCAATTTTTGATTACAGCATATTTTTGAATCTCTTAGATTACAACAGGTCAAATTATCAAAAATGTAATATTTTCCAGTAGATCTTTCACCATTCATCAACATATATATGTAAATTTTTTGCGAATGTACTCAAAATACTATTTCAAAACGCTAATTAATATTAAAATTTTATTAATTTCGGGAATAAATCATTTCTCCATTTCTTACTCATTTCTAGCAATTTAGAAGTACGATTCAGTATTTAACTCCATTTTCAAGCATCAGAATATTTCCCAAAAAAAGGAGTTATAAATAATGATTTTAAATTAAAACCGTCCCAACTTTGACGATGAGACGGGGCTTTTATTCAGTATTAAAAGTCTATCCTGTGATGACTTTATTGTAGATTTCAATATGTTCTTTAGCACATTTTTCCCATGAAAACTGTTGAGACCTCTCTAATCCTTTTTGAGCATATTGCTTGCGAAGCTCTTCATCAAAATACAAATCTTTCATCGTTTTTACCAAGCTTTTTTCATCTTCCGGATCCAGAGTAATCCCCGCCTCCCCTACAACTTCAGGTAAAGAAGAGGTATTGGAAGTAACAGTGGCCAATCCACATTGCATAGCCTCCAATGGTGGCAATCCGAAGCCCTCATATAAAGACATATAATAAAAAGAATGGGCATTGCTATACAGACTTGCCAACTCTTCATCAGCAACCCTTCCTGTAATAATAATTTTATCTTTTAGTTCTTCCGCACTTTCGTATTCCTGGAATATTTTATTGTAATCCCATCCTGCGGAACCTACCAGAACAAGACTTAGATCATTCACATCATTTTCTTTAATCATTGTTAAAAATGAACGGATAATATGATCTACATTTTTCCGGGGTTCAAGCGTCCCCACACACAGGAAGTATTTTTCCGGAATCTTATATTTTGACTGAATCGTTTTGAATTTCTCAGAATCCCTGCAAACATAAAAGATTTCCGGAGATGCGGCCAATAAACATACAAATACCCTGTCCGGACTTATTTGAGGAGCATAGGCAAGCAAATCCTTCTTCGTATTTTCTGATACACAAATAACATAGCCGTTATCTCCCACACTCTGAATAATCTTTTCAATAAATTCCGAAGTAAAATGCAGTTCCGGAAACAGGATCGGAATCAGATCATGGATGGTAACGATAGTCTTTAAATTCGGATACTTCTTTACTCTGTCATTAATCGGATAATAAAAAGAATGAAAAACCTGCGAAGATCTGATCATCTTTTCATCATATCTATTTTTGAAATTAAAAATTTCCAGTTTTTTGTAGAGTTTTTTAAACAGTTTTTCTTTTCTGAGAGGTAAGAATTTTCTTCTTACTCTTTGGTTTACTCCCTTAATCTGTATTGAATTATCGTCAAAGAACTGATCAACTTCCGTCGTAGTGGTTTCCAGATTGAGTAAGCTGAAATGAGAATAATGAAGCTCTATTTCTTTACTATTTCCCAATTTCTTAAAGAGTTCAAATGCCACCCGGAAAATACCTGTTCTGTTATCCTTATAAAAATCGGCAATGATATCAGCGTCTAAAATTACTTTCGTCTTCATATAATAATTCAAAATATTATGTCGTGGGATTCCTTTTTTATAATTCTACTCTTTTCTGATACCATTTCAAATCTCTGTTCCAGTTGGACTGCAATACAATCCCCATATAATTCTCTTTAATGGTTTCCCTGGTATGTCCTTCTTTTACAAAATCATGAAATTGCTTTTTATAATGGAATACTTTAAACAGGGGTTCTTTAGGCAAAATAGGAATGACATTTGATTTCAGAAGCCATTCTCCATACCAGGTAAATTCACTTGGATACTCCTTGATCAGATCCACATAATCAATATGGTTGGCATCCAGATAATTTTCCTGAAAAGACTTCCATACTTTATTGGACCAAATCGTAGGTGAAGGCCCATAATCATAACATATACCTTCACGGCCCAATTGCTTCATTACTCTTCTGCTTATGTTTTCAAAATACCCTTTAGGATCGTCATTTTTAAAATGCTTACGATTGATACTCAACCACGAAAACAACTCTTTCTGCTGGTGAATGATCGTAAACGGAACCTCTCCCTGAATAAAATCAGAGATATAAAAATCCTTGATAAAGTAAGAATCCGAATCTAAACAGATGTAATTCTCCGTGATATTAATCCTATGAAGTTGTGATTTTATAATTTGCTGGTATTGCCATGGATTAGACTTTGACATATCACACTGAATAATATCACTGTCTTTAATCACTTCAAAGTCTGTCGGGATGTTTGTCTTAAAATAATCAAAATCACTATCATTAACAGAAATCAGTACTTTGATTCCATCTTTATTATATTTAACGATAGAATCCAGTAATCTTTTACACTGGTTAAAATCAGGTTTATATGTCTTAATAAAAAGAAGGATTTTTTCCATATTTTTTAATAAAATAGATTGTATCAAGTCGGTAATTATCTCTGATTCAATTTCAATAAAACAAATAATTTTATGAAAGATTCATCATTATATGCTTTACTTAACTTATTTTCTACTCCTCATTTGAGTTCTTAATCAAAATATTGTCCCAGAACAGAAAGCATATTTCCAACCGACACAAAAGTAGAGATTAAGTTTAGAAAAGCCAACAGCAAGTTACAAATGATTGTACCTTTCATAAATAATAGAAAAGGGATTATAAAAAAAAACAAATGTTTTTTTTTATAATCCCTTTTAAAATTACTATTTATACCTAATCACCAGTGCAGCAATTACACCAGCTTAATAGAATCGTCTGAGTAAAAAAAATAATCCCCATCATAAATCACCTCGTAACCACATAATTTTAAGTAAATTTGCACAAAATTTAAATTGAAAATGGAGAAAGTAAGAGTACGTTTTGCTCCAAGTCCTACGGGACCTTTACACTTGGGAGGCGTAAGAACCGCATTATATGATTATCTTTTTGCTAAAAACCAGGGTGGTGAATTTGTATTGAGAATTGAAGATACAGATACCGCAAGATACGTAGAAGGAGCTGAAGAATATATTGAAGAAGCTTTAGAATGGTGCGGAATCATCCCTGATGAAAGTCCTAAGAAAGGAGGGAAATTTGCCCCTTACAGACAATCTGAAAGAAGAGATATCTACGACCGATATACAGAACAAATCTTAAAAACAGACTATGCTTACCTGGCCTTTGATACTCCTGAAGAGTTGGATGCCATGCGTGCAGAATTTGAAGCAAAAGGAGATGTTTTCTCTTATGACAATAAAACAAGAAACCGTTTAAGAAATAGTCTTGCTCTTTCTGAGGAAGAAGTTCAGAAATTATTGGCTGAAAAAACGCCATACGTGGTAAGATTTAAAATGCCTGTTGACAGAATTTTAAATCTTGAAGACATTATCCGTGGAAAATCATCTGTTAACACCAATACTTTAGATGACAAAGTTTTGGTAAAAAATGACGGGATGCCAACCTATCACTTTGCGAACATCATTGATGACCACGAAATGGAAATTTCTCACGTAATCCGTGGTGAAGAATGGTTACCTTCTTTAGGACTTCATACTTTATTATATGAAGCAATGGGTTGGGAAGCTCCTCAATTTGCACACCTTTCATTAATTTTAAAACCGGAAGGAAAAGGAAAACTAAGCAAAAGAGACGGTGATAAATTCGGATTCCCGGTATTCCCTCTTGATTTCAAAGATCCGGAAACAGGTATTGTTTCTAAAGGATACAGAGAAAACGGGTATCTTCCTGAAGCCTTCATTAATATGGTCGCTTTATTAGGATGGTCTCCTGCAGATGATAAAGAGATTCTACCTTTAGAAGAAATGATTAAAGAATTTGATCTTCATAAAGTACACAAGGCAGGGGCAAGGTTCAGTAAAGAAAAATCAGAATGGTTCAACCATCAGTATATTCAGATGAAGTCTGATGAAGAGCTTTTACAAATCCTGAAAAATACTGAACTTGATCTTTCTGCTGCATCTGATGAAAAGCTATTAAAAGTGATCCACTTAATGAAAGAAAGAGCTACTTTCCCGAAAGACATCTATGAAAATGGAAAATTTTTCTTCGAGGCACCGACAGCCTATGACGAAAAAGCATCCAAAAAAGCATGGAATGACGAAACTTCTGTCATTTTAGGTGAACTGGCTTCAACATTTGAATCTACAGATTTCGATGCTGAAACATTAAAGCAAACCATGCATGACTTCGCAGAAAGCAAAGGATTAGGAATGGGAAAAGTCATGATGCCATTACGCTTATCTTTGGTGGGAGAATTGAAAGGACCCGATGTTCCGGACATCCTGGAAATCATTGGAAAAGAAGAAAGTATCGCCAGAATAAGCAATGCTATAAATAATTTTAAATAAAATTACCATAATTTTTCATACATTTGAAAGATTTAATTTACTTCAAGAAATGGAATATTTAAGTTTCGAACTTCCTATCAAAGAATTGATGGATCAATACCAGACCTGTTCTTTAGTAGGAGAAGAAAGTGGTGTTGATGTAAAATTAGCATGCAGCCAGATTGAGGATAAGATTTTAGAGAAGAAAAAAGAGATCTATGGAAATCTTACACCTTGGCAAAGAGTACAACTGTCCCGTCACCCGGACCGCCCTTACACATTGGACTACATCCATGGAATGGCAGACAAAGGCAGTTTCTTAGAACTTCATGGAGACAGAAATTTCGCTGATGACCCGGCAATGATTGGAGGATTGATTACCCTGGATGGTCAAAGAGTAATGATCATAGGGACTCAAAAAGGAAGAACAACGAAAGACAGACAGTACAGAAGATTCGGGATGCCAAATCCTGAAGGATACAGAAAAGCTTTACGATTAATGAAGCTTGCTGAGAAATTCAATATCCCTGTAGTAACTTTAGTAGATACACCGGGAGCTTATCCGGGATTAGAAGCTGAAGAAAGAGGGCAAGGTGAAGCTATTGCAAGAAATATTTTTGAAATGGTTCAGCTGAAAACGCCTATCTTCACTTACATTATTGGAGAAGGAGCCAGTGGTGGAGCATTAGGAATCGGTGTTGGAAATAAAGTATATATGTTGGAAAACACATGGTATACGGTAATCGCACCTGAAAGCTGTTCTTCCATATTATGGAGAAACTGGGATCACAAAGAGGATGCAGCCAATGCCCTGAACCTTACTCCACAAGATGCTTTAAGAGAAAAGTTTATCGACGGAATCGTTGAAGAACCTCTGGGAGGAGCTCATTATGACACGGAGACTACTTATTTAAACTTAAAGAATTCTATTCTTCAAAATATCAAAGCCTTCTCCAAATTTACAGGACAGGAGCTTGAAACCCAAAGACAAGACAAATTTATTGCGATGGGGCAATTTAAAGGATAAAAAAATAAAAAGGTTAAGAATTTTTCTTAACCTTTTTTCTTTAGTTTTCTTCTATTCTAATCAGCAACATTAAGAGCAATCTCAATATCCTGACTAATTTTCTTTAACGAAGAATATTTTGCATCACATACCATAGTTGTCAACACATACTCTCCTTTATCTATTAAAATGAAGTTCTCCCCTTTTGCAGGAACACTTAAATTATAATACTTCTTCCCACTTATTTTTACAATCAGATTACAAGCTGATCTGTTTTTAATATTGATATAAGCTTCATTTTTATTCATATCATTATTAAAAATATGGGTCAGCATCGCCGCAGTCTTTTTATTTGCTTCACTGGGTTCTGATTTAGAAACGCCGGCACTTTTTACAGATCCTGCAGAAGCATACCCTGATCTGGCCTCTTCTTTAAGTGCATTGATGGCATCATTTATTTTATCCGTATTCTTTGCAGTATTGGCAGCAGCAGTTTTATTTGCAGCTACTACTTTACCACTATTCAATTCATTATTTTTAACAATGTTTTCAATTTTCTCTTTACTGATAGGCTTAATGGTAGGTTTAGCTTCCGGAGAATTATCTGCCATAATCATATCAATCAGCTTTCTTTTAAAATAGTCTGTTTTTGCATGACCGGGATTTTGTTTTAGAAATCCGGCAATCACTCTTGCCTCTTTTGAAGATTCTGCATCCTGTTCCGTATAAATAATAATTGTTTCTTTTTCTACAACAGCTTTAGATTTTGATTTTTTCTTTTTTTGAGAAAAACCAAGCGAAAAAATGCATATAAAAAGAAGAAGGAAGATTTTTTTCATTAATCAAATCTTTAAAATACTATTAAATATATTAATAACGTGAAAAGTCATTTTTTAGTTTATCATTAAAATCATTATCTTTGCACTGCTCTAAATTAAAGCTAAAAATTAATACTAATCTTAAATAAAAAAATAATAGATATTATGTCTTATACACCAGCTGCTGCAGACGTAGCAAAATTGAGAAACCAAACAGGTGCAGGTATGATGGACTGCAAAAAAGCCCTAGTTGAAGCTGAAGGAGACTTCGAAAAAGCGGTAGATATCCTTAGAAAAAAAGGACAAAAAGTTGCTGCTAACAGAGCTGACAGAGAATCTGCTGAAGGAGCAGTAATCGCAAGAGTAAACGAAGACAACACTTTAGGTGTAGTAATCTCTCTAAACTGCGAAACTGACTTCGTTGCTAAAAATGAAGCTTTCATCGAGCTAGCTTACGAATTAGCTGAAATGGCAATTTTTGCTGCTACTAAAGAAGAGCTTTTGGCTACAGATTTCCACGGACTTACTGTTGCTGAAAAATTAGTTGAGCAAACAGGAGTTATCGGTGAAAAAATCGAAATCGGTTCTTTCGAAAGAATCCAGGGAGATTTCTTAGGAGCTTATATCCACGCTGGAAACAAAATTGCTGCAATCACTTCTCTTTCTGCTAAAGTAGACGGAGCTGACGAAGCTGCTAAAGCTGTTTCTATGCAGGTTGCTGCTATGAACCCAATCGCTTTGGATGAAACAAGAGTTTCTCAGGAGACAATCGATAAAGAATTAGAGATCGAAAGACACAAACTTACTGAAGAAGGTAAGCCTGCAAACATTATCGACAATATCCTTAAAGGAAAAATGCAGAGATTCTACAAAGACAACACTTTGGTACACCAGGATTTCATTAAAGAACCAAGTATCTCAGTTGCTGACTACGTAAAATCTGTAAACGCAGACTTAAAAGTAACAGGATTTGTAAGAGTAAGCTTAGCTTAATCAATCTTTCAAAAAAATATTGGATCCCGATGAATTTCATCGGGATTTTTTTATTAATCACATGAGTGAACATGAACACAATATGAAGTTAATCTTAAATATTAAATAAATAAACCAAAAACCATATTTTAAAGTTTTTTTTCATGCAAAAATCAGATTATTAATACTTATTTTTGCGGCCCTTATAATAAAGCATGAAAAAATTTCTACTAACTATTTGTACTTTTATTTGTTTATTTGCTAATGCACAATTGGACACAGAGCATTGGTTTGCTCCGATGTCAGCAAGTTCACTTCAAGGAAACAATCCACCGCAATGCTATTTATATTTATCAACCAACGAGATTTCTCCGTTTTCTGTACAAGTTTCTAATAACAATACAGTATTTTCTACGGTACAGGTAAGCAAAGGTAATCCTGTTCAGCTTGCTATTCCGAGCAATTATATGATTGCATCCACCCCAAACAATCTGTTTACCCAAAACACGATGGGACTTCATGTTAAGGGATCGAAAAAATTCTTTGCCAACTTCAGGTTTTCAGTTCCCCAACAAGCAGAAATCATTACCTCAAAAGGAATGGCTGGGGTTGGAAAAACCTTCTTTATCGGAACCGCTCCTACTACTTCACCAAAAGAATATGTAAATTCTACAGTAGGAGTAACGGCTACGGAAGACAATACCACAGTAACAGTATCCGGATATAACCCTAGTATTATTTTCGCTGATGGAAGTGTCATGTCTGACAGAACTTTTACGATCAACAAAGGAAAATCTTATATCCTTGATGTTAATAGTGACATGGGAGGAATAAATAACAGAAGAGGATTGCTGGGCGCAAAGCTTGTTGCCAATAAACCGGTATCTGTTACTAACGGAAACTTCAATGGACTATATACCACTCAAAACAGCACCAATGTGGATATATTGATGGATCAGGCTGTTCCTACGGAAAGACTTGGAAAAGATTTTGTGATGGTAAAAGGAAATGGACCCAGCACTGTAGGAATGGAAAAAGCCTTAATTATTGCGACAGAAAATGGCACAACCCTTACCGTTAATGGAAATTCCATAGCCGGTGTCAGTCTTAACGCAGGAGATTATCGTTTGATTGAAGCTACAAGCTATGTAAATCAAGGAAATGGAAACTACAACATGAGTATTTCCTCAAATAAAAACATCTATGTCTATCAGCTTCTTGCCGGAGCTTCCGGAAGTACAGTATATCAGACAGGAGGAATGAACTTCATCCCCCCATTAAGTTGCTTTCTACCCAAAGAGATTGATGAAATAGGATATATCAATCGTATTGGTGGTGATAGTTATAATACTAAGCTTAACATTATTACTCAAACCGGCGCCACAGTAACAGTAAATGGAAATACTATTACCGGATTTGCCCCTATAAACGGAAATCCCAACTGGGTTACTTATTCAATGCCCAATGTAACAGGAAATGTTACAGTATCTTCTACAAAGCCTGTTACAGCAGGAATTGCAGCAGGAAACGGAGCAGTAGGATACGGAGGATACTTTGCCGGTTTTTCTTCTATTCCGGTCATTTCTAAAACAGGTGATTGTTATAACGGAGTACTTCTTGAAGTAGATTCAGGACATGACGGCTATCAATGGTATTTTAACGGGGCACAAATTCCGGGCGCCACAACACCTTCTGTTAATCCTGATCTGTATGGAACGGGAGTTTATACTTGCTATATAACTAAAAACAACTGTGAATCAAGGTTCACTGCAGAATATGATTACACCAAATGCCCCCCTGTTACAACCACAACTTATGAGATAGGATCATGTAATACGAAAATAATTACTCCTGTATTTACCAATTCTACCCAACCGGCTGTTCCCGCAAACACCACTATTATTGTGCAACCTACCAATGGAAGTGTCGCTATCAACCCTACAACTGGTCAAATTACCTACAGTCCCAATGCAGGAATAACAGCAAATTCTACTGATACATTCACCTATTATATTCAGGGAAATGGAAATCCTGCTGCTTTTGAATATTTTAAAATTATAGTTAATACACACTTTCTTCAAACAACCAATGCAACAATATCTTCTTGTGCTGCAGCCAACGGAAACGGAACATTCAATCTGACGACAGTAAATGTTACTCCGGATACTACAGCTACAATTACCTATTTTACTAATGCTAACTTAACGGGGCCAATTGCGATACCAGCATCTTACTCAGGCCCTGCAGGAACGGTATATGCTAACGTAACTTCTATATATGGATGTTCTCTGGTTGCCGCTATTACATTAAATACATTTCCTTCTCCAAATATCAACACCAATAATTATAATGCTAATATTTGTGATGATCATTTTGAAGGTCTTATCAATGTCAACTTTGCTAATGTAACTCCGCAGATTGTAAACAACTTTGCCAATTTCACTGTACAATATTACCTTAATCAGGCTGATGCCAATGCCGGAAATAGCAATACGCTTCCCACCAACTGGACATTTACAACCAATACAACAGTATATGTCCGGGTATCTTCTACAACCGGAGGATGTCCTCCTGCTTTTGGACAAATCAACTTCACGATTGGTAATAAAGTATCATTGATCACCAGTTCAGCACAAACAGATGCCTGTGATGATGATCTGAATGGCTCGGAAACAGTAAATCTTAATGATTACAAAGCTTTATTTACAACAGACCCAAGTGTTATTTTATCATTTTATACTTCACTTGCCAATGCACAAACGGGAATCAATCCAGTTCCTGCCTCACAAATTCTTACCTCTACAGGTATTTTTTACATAAGGTTTCAAAGCAGCACGGCATGTCCCGGTACAGGAAATTTAACGCTTACTTTAAAATCTCCAAAAAAATCAACGACATTATATGATCAGATTATCTGTTCCAATGAAAAAATATTATTGGATGCAGGGCCCGGATTCTCATCGTATGCATGGAGCAACGGAGCAACCACCCAAACTATCTCTGCTAACGCTGGAAACTATTATGTAGATCTGGGGTTTAATGGCTGTATATATCGTCAATATGTAAATATAACAACAGCGCAGTCACCTACTATTACAAAAATTGATGTTACAGGAACTACAGCAACCGTTTTTGTGACCGGAGGAACACCTCCTTACAAGTATTCATTAAATGGTTTTGATTATCAGACATCTAATGTATTTACGGGATTATCAAGAGGTATACATACCGTGTACGTGCTAGGCTCAGACGGGTGCCGTCATGTCACCAAAGAGTTTTTGATCATTAACCTTATCAATACTATTACTCCTAATGGTGATGGTATTAATGATATTTTAAATTATTCCGAATTAAGAATAAAACAAAATGTCACTATTGAAGTAGCAGACCGATATGGATCATCTGTCTATAAATCTACCGACAAAAGCTATATTTGGGATGGAAAATCAAATGGCAGAAACCTTCCTACCGGAACCTATTGGTATGTTATCAAATGGACAGAACCCGACACTCAATTACCAGTTTCGTATTCAGGGTGGCTTTTAATTAAAAATAGAGAATAATTTTTAACTTTTATTTACAGTTTATTAAACATATTTCAATTTTTATTTTAATTTTGTGGAAATCCTAATTCCATACACATGAAAAGATTTCTACTCAGTCTAGTATTAACTTTTTTAACAGTCAGCACGGTCTTTGCACAAAGAGATACTGAACACTGGATTGCTCCATACTATACTTCATCCGGGAGTTTTACGGATATGATCTATCTTTCTACTGATTCCATAACCCCTTTTGATGTAACCATATACAATAACAATGCGGTTGTCACAACGGTGACTATCAGTAAAGGAAATCCGCAAACCTATAAATTGAACAGTGACCTTATTTCTACCGGCACCTCATCTAATGCATTCGTTGTTGGCAACAGAGGGCTGTATTTAAAGGGTTTAAAACCTTTTTACTGCAGTTTAAGGCTTGCCAATAGTGTTCACGGAGAAATTATCACCAGTAAAGGAAAGGCCGGGATTGGAAACACATTTTTTGTAGCCACCAGCCCCAATACAAATACGAATGGTATTTATAATTTTACCGCAGGAATTTTAGCTACCGAAGATAACACCCATGTAACGGTAACATGGAATCCGCCTGCTCCTCCCGGAAACCCGGTAGTTTTTATTAACGGTACTCCTACCGGTAATTCCGAATCCTTTACATTACAGAAAGGACAATCATTTATTTTTGCAGGATCAGGGAGTAATCAAGGAAATCTCAAAGGATTTATTGGAGCTAAAGTTGAATCAGACAAACCTGTTACCCTTACTAACGGAAGTTGTAATGGTAACTTCTCTGCCACAACAATTAACGGAAGTGACCCTATTCTTGACCAGTCTGTACCGGTTAACAGACTTGGAAATACATTTGCTATGGTAAAGACAAGATCTACCAAACCAGCTCTAAACATGGAAGGGGGTCTCATTATAGCCACAGAAGATAATACTGAAATATACATCAATGGGGCCACTACCCCAGCGCAGACTCTCAATACGGGGCAGTTTTATAGAATTGATGAAACCAGCTACGTTACACAACCAGGTACTGGTACTCATTCAAACATGTTTATTTCAACAACTAAAAATGTGTACTTATATCAGTTTGTTGGGGTAAATGACAGTGATGCTACCAATGGATTCAATTACATCCCGCCATTGAACTGTTTCTTGCCTAGAAAAATTGATGAGATCGGAAAGATCAATGAAATGCCTCTTGGAACAGGGGGAGCCAGCACCACGCAATCTGACTTAGTTGTAAAGTTAAATATATTAACAGAGGCAGGAGCCACAGTACTTGTCAACGGAAACCCGCCATTGCCAGCAGAAGGGCCATACCAACTATCAGGAAATACAAACTGGGTGACATATGCTATTAACAGCATTACAGGAAACCTTAGCATCACCTCTACAAAAGCTGTAACCGCCGGTATCAACGGAGGATATAGTTCAGCAGGCTACGGAGGCTACTTTGCAGGATTCTCGTCGATCCCGATCATTTCAAAAAAGACAGGAGAGTGTGTTCCCGGACTTATTTTGGAACTGGATGACGGATATGATGGCTATCAGTGGTATCGCAACGGAACTTTAATCCCGGGAGCTACTGCAAATACATATACCCCAACTGATTCAGGAAATTATACAGTAAAAGTATCAATGGGTTCATGTCCTCCGGTGACAACTCCTATCTATAAAGTACAAAACTGTTTAAAACTTACCACCCAGACGCTTAATATATGTGCTACTAAAACGATTACACCAACGTTTACCTCTTCTACACAAACTCCGGTTCCAAGTACTGTAATCATTTTAACACCCCCTACAAAAGGGACAGCGGTTCTCAATCCAAATGGTACTATCACCTATACTCCAAATGCCAATTTTGAGGGAACTGATCAGATTGTATATAAATTCTGCGGTGATTCTGTTGAGTTCACAGATTGTGAACAAATTACTTTAAACCTGAAAGTTATTCCTTTTGTTGTACAGGATGTCACTATAACAGCATGTTGGTACGATGTAGCACCTTATGCTTATTTTGATCTGACTAAAGCGAAAGTGACAGACTATAATGCAGTAACCAAAAAATACTATCGTACAATGGCTGACCTTACTGCAGGAACCAATGAAATTACAACGCCTGACAATTTCCCTTCAACAGGTGGAGTAGTCTATGTAAGAGTAACTACTGTTGAAGGTTGTGCGGCCACTGCAAAAATTACACTTGTTCCGCTTCCTATTAAAAAATCTCCGGTTCTGGTAGATCAGTATATTTGTATGGATGCCAGAACAAATCTTGATGCAGGACCAGGATATGATTCATACCAATGGAGTACAGGTGCTACAAGTTCAGGAATAAGAGATGTGGGAGTAGGTGAATATTCTGTAATACTTGGTAAAAACGGATGCTTCCTTACACAAATTGTAAAAGTGAAAAAAGCAGATGACCCTGTTATTCAAAGCATTGAGATCAACAATAATAATGCAACGGTAATAGTAACCGGAGGTAAACCTCCTTATAAATATGCAGTTGATGGGACAGGTACCTGGCAAGACTCTAACATATTTACAGGATTAACGAGAGGTCAGCATACCTTCTATGTAAAGGATGTCTATAACTGTACTCCTGTTGCCGTAGAAATTACAATTCCTAACCTATTAAATGCTATTACTCCTAATGGGGATAATGTAAATGATTTTATAGATTACAGTGAACTGGCATATAAAGAAAACCTTACCTTCTCCATATATGACCGATATGGAAACACCATATTCACGGGTAATAAATTCAACAATTTCAAATGGGACGGAAAACATTTTGACAAGAGAATTGTTACCGGGACTTATTGGTATCATATTACCTGGAATGAAGCAAATAAAAACAAAACTCCAATAAAATATACCGGTTGGATCCTTGTAAAAAACAGAGAATAATCGTTAAAACATACATTTTATAAGCCGTGATTATCCAATCGCGGCTTATTTTATCAATACAGTAATAAAAATCATAAAATATTTTAAATATCAATCAGTTATTCTGTTATTTTTGTAAAAAATCTAATTCTATCTCTATGAAAAAAATTCTATCAGTTATTCTGTTACTGTTTGCGGCCATCAATATGTTGTTTGCCCAAAGAGATACAGAACATTGGTTTGCACCCATGGCAGCCAGAGCGGGGAAAGTGGTCACCCCCAAACAGGCTCTGTATTTCTCAACAGATTCAGTCACCCCTTTTGACGTAGAGATCTACAGCAATAATGCTCTGTTAGGCACCGTTACAATCAGTAAAGGGGCTCCACAAACATTTGACGTACCTATCAACAGAATGGTAGCGAGTACCAATGGGGAACTTTTCAATCCCGGAAATAAAGGGCTGTATACTAAGGGAACAAAGCCCTATTTTGTGACCTACAGATTCTCGGTAAATTCTCATGGTGAAATACTAACTTCAAAGGGTAAAGCTGGAATTGGAACAAAGTTTTATGCTGTAACAGCCCCTATTGAAGAACTCAATAACGAGTATAATTTTACCGCCGGAATTCTCGCAACAGAAGATAACACTCATGTTACGGTATCCAACTACTCACCTAACATCATATTCACCAATGGATGGACGGGAGCAACCAATCCTACCCTTACTTTCACTTTAAATAAAGGACAATCTTATATTATTGAAGGCATGGGTGATAAAGCATTAAATAAAGAAGCTTTTATCGGAGCTAAAATAGAATCAGATAAACCGATCTCTGTAACCAACGGGAACTTTAATGGTCAGTTTGCGATGGCTGCCGGAGGATTTTATGATGGTTCCGACATTATCATGGACCAATCTGTACCTGTAGACCGCTTAGGAAATGAATTTGTTGTGGTAAAAGGAAACGGAAATATTGCCAAATACATGGAAGACGCCTTAATTGTTGCAACAGAAGGTGGTACCCAGGTATATATCAACAACGGAACTACACCTGTAGCCACATTAGCTGAAGGCGAAAGTTATAGAGTTAATAAGGTGAACAATACCAACTATATCAATCAGGGAAATAATCATTACAACATGTACATACGAACAACAAAAAATGTATATGTGTATCAGTTAATGGCAGGGGTTTCTACCAGTAATGCGACATTAGGATTCAATTACATCCCTCCGTTGAATTGTTATTTACCAAGAAAAATTGACGAGATAGGGAAAATCAAGGATCTTCCTTATCAGGGAACTCTTTCGGGTCATATTGTAAAGTTGAATATCCTTACAGAAGCAGGCGCTACAGTTACAGTAAACGGAGTTGCGCCCCCGGCTACACAAGGACCTTATCCCGTAACTGGAACCTCTAACTGGGTTTCTTATTCTGTACCGGACATTACGGGAAATGTTACCATTACTTCTACAAAAGCTGTTACAGCAGGTATTTCCGGAGGGAGTGGTGTCGTAGGTTACGGTGGTTATTTTGCAGGGTTTTCCTCCATTCCCGTTATTGCAAAACAAGATGGAGAATGTATTCCGGGAATTACCCTTGAAGTAGGCGACAGTTTTGATACCTACCAATGGTATAGAGATGCTACCCCGGTTCCGGGTGCAACAACCAATTCATTTACCCCTACACAATCAGGAAATTACACTGTAAAAATTACCGTTGGAAGTTGTCCTCCGGTCATTACTCCGGTATATAAAGTATATACTTGTCTAAAGAAAACAACCCTTAATGATACGGTGTGTGACGGAGTAAAACAGTTTGTCCCAACTTTCTCCAGCTCTACCCAAACAGTCGTTCCCGGAACAGTTACAATCATTACTCCTCCGGCTAATGGTAATGTTGTCATTGACCCTCTTACAGGAGTCATCAGCTATGCGCCAAACTTTAATTATTTTGGTGCCGACACTTTCGTTTACAAATTTTGTGGCAACAATCCTGACTTCACAGATTGTGAAGAAGTTACAATGAATTTAATTGTATCAGAAAGCCCAATAGTAAATGATACATCAATAAGAACATGTTTCTTAGAACCCAATCCCACAACAGGACTTTTTAACCTTGCAAATGCCAGTGTAACAACAGCTACCGGTATTACCAAAAAGTACTACCCTTCTCTTACAGATGCTCACGCGGGAACAAATGAAATTTTAAATGCAACAAATTATATAGCCCCAAATGGAGTCGTTTATATAAAAGTAACTAATGCCAACGGATGCTACAGAGTGGCAAAAGTAACTTTAATTGTTATTCCTCCTGTAAAATCTGATGTTCTGGTTGATAAAATTATCTGTGTAGAAGGCAAAACGACCTTAGATGCAGGGCCAGGATTTAAAAGCTACGAATGGAGTACAGGAGCGACCACGCAAGTCATCAAAAATGTGGGAGTAGGAACGTATTGGGTAAAACTCAAGACAGGAGATTGTATTACCACACAAACGGTGAAAGTATATCCTTCAGAACAACCAGTGGTATCTAATATCGAAATTTCAACGAATACAATAACAGTTTACGTTATAGGGGGCACACCTCCTTATCAATACTCTATTGACAATATTAACTGGCAGGACTCCAATGTATTTGCAAATATGCCAAGAGGCGATGTGAGTGTATATGTAAAAGATGACTATAACTGCGTTCCGATAAAAGTAGATATCACGATTCCTAATATTATCAATGTAATTACTCCTAATGAGGATGGGGTAAATGATGCCATAGATTATTCATTACTGGCCAATAAAAACAATCTTATCTTTAATATTTTTGACAGATATGGAGCTAAGATCTTCCAGGCCGATAAGTCTAATGGATACAAGTGGGATGGAACTTCCGGAGGAAACAAAAAAGTTCCTACAGGAAGCTACTGGTATGAAATCGGATGGAATGAGCCTAACGGCAAGCAGACTGCGATTAAATACAGCGGTTGGATTCTGGTAAAAAACAGAGAATAAACATTTAAAAATAAAATTTTCAAAACCATGGTTTCATAATCATGGTTTTTTTATTATCTTTTCAATCATTCAATACATTTTATTGTTAAATTTGTGACAAATACTAATACTGAATGAAGAAAACTCTATCTTTTCTATTTATAATTTGCATTTTCTCCTCTATCTTTGCCCAATTAGACAGAGAACATTGGTTTGCTCCCATGGTAGACAGGTCAGGTGCCCCAAATCCATACCAGAATCTTTACTTGTCAACTAATAGAACGACTCCTTTTCCTGTCAGTATTTACAACAACAATGTTCTGATTGGGACAGTAACCATCAACAAAGGAAATCCTCAGAAATTTGAGGTCTTAAGAAATTATATCATTACGACCCAGCAGACGGATTTATTTACCCCTACCACAAAAGGATTATATGTAAAAGCCGAATTTCCTTTTTATGCTAATTTAAGATTTTCAGTATTTAATCATGCAGAAATTATAACGTCTAAAGGAATCCCTTCCACAGGGAAAAATTTCTTCACGGCTTCTGCACCTATCACCGTAAATAATGATATTCTAAACTTCATGACCAGTGTCCTGGCGACAGAAGATAATACTACGGTCACTATTACAGGATACAAGCCAACCGTACAGTTTTCAAATGGTACCACTGGTGCCAGCAATCCTACAATGACATTCAATCTTAACAAGGGACAATCTTATATTATTGACGGGATTGGAAACATTGCAGGAAACTTCGACGGATTCATCGGATCCAAAATCACATCCAACAAACCGGTTAATGTTACCAATGGAAATTTCAACGGTCAATACGCCGGAAACTTCCCTACCAGTTCAGATATTTTAATGGATCAGGCAGTGCCTGTTAACAGGCTGGGTAATGAATTTGCTTTAGTAAAAGGTAACGGAAGTATTGGTGCAAATATGGAAGGTGCGGTGGTAATAGCCACCGAAGATAATACACAGATTTTTGTCAACAATGAACCTGTTGCGATTGCAACCCTCAATACCGGAAGCTATTTTGTTATCCCAGATACAAAATACAGTTTTCAGGGAGGTACTCATTATAACCTATACATTAAAACTTCAAAAAACGCTTATGTTTATCAGATTTTAGCCGGAGATTCCAGTACGGGGCAAGAAACAGCAACCGGCGGATTCAACTTTATTCCTGCATTAAATTGCTATCTTCCCAAACAGATCAATGAACTGGGGCTCATCAACGAAAACTTTGTTCATTCCGGAGCTAATATTGGAGGAATTCTCAATATTCCCACAAAATTAAACATTATTACACAAAGAGGTGCCAATATTTACGTAAACGGAGGCGTGCCCCCTACTACAACAGGTCCCTACAATATGACGGGAACCAATAATTGGGTTACTTATGGAATACCCAATGTCACGGGAACCATTACAATAGTTTCTGATAAGGCTGTTACAGCAGGCATTACAGCCGGAAGTGATGCTGTAGGATATGGTGGATTTTTTGCCGGATTTCCGACACAACCTGTTATTTTAGTATCGGGCGGAAGCTGTATCCCTGGAACAGTTCTTACGGTAGATCCCATTATCTATGATACTTACCAATGGTACAGGAATGGAATACCTGTCACTAATGCTACAGGAGCTTCTTTTACCCCTACACAATCCGGATATTATACATGTTCCGTGACTATGGGAAGCTGCGCACCTTTAGTAACTGAACAGTTTAAAGTGTTAAACTGTACAAAACTGACAACAACGTCTTATGATGTATGTAACACAAAAACAATTACCCCTACCTTCAGCAACTCCTTGCAAACGCCTGTTCCTTCTACTGTCGCCATCACAAATCCGCCTGCGTTGGGTACAGCAGTTATCAATCCTGCTACGGGAGTTATTACCTACACAGTTAATACACCGGGAACGGTAGGAAATGATACCTTTACTTACACTTTCTGTGGTAATGATCCAGACTTCCCTGATTGTGAAACAGTAACCGTAAATATCAATATCCAAGCTCTTATAGTAAGCAACGTCACATTAAAAGCCTGCGACATAAACGGTCTGGGAACTTTCAACCTTACTACAGCAAGTGTAACTAATAATTCTCCGGTCACGATTACTTATTATCCCACATTAGCAGATGCTCAGACCGAGAATGCAGCAGCACTGATAACAAACCCGAATGCCTATTCAGCACCAAACGGTACCATAGTGTATGCCGTAGTAAAGAATGCGATAGGTTGTAAAAGTATTGCCCAAATAACCCTTTCTCTTTTCAATAAGGCTATTGTATTAGATAATTACAATGGTATTTTCTGTGATGATGATCTGGATGGAACTGTTATCGTTATGCTTTCAAACATTACCGGTATTGTACTCAATAATCCTGCTTATTTTACCAATGTAAGATATTATGCAAATCTTGCTGATGCCAATGCAGGAAATGCCAATACCCTTCCCAATAACTTCAGTTATACCACTACAACTACAATTTACATTAGAGTAGATTCTCCGGATGGATGTGCATCAGTCATTAAACCTTTACAACTAAGTATCGGAGCAAAAGTACCATTATTGAAAACAACAGCTACCGAAAGCGTATGTGATGATGATTTTGACGGTGTAAAAACAGTAAACTTAGCTCAGTTTATTCCACAGTTCACTATAGATCCCAATGTCACATTTACTTTCCATGTAAGTTTGTCTGATGCTAAAAACAATATAAATCCTGTTACAGCAAACTTAAATCTTAGCTCTACCCAGACAATTTATATCCGTTTTGAAAAAAATGGAATATGTCCTGAAGTAGGTTCTGTCACCATAACTGTAAAAGTTCCTAAAAAATCAGATCTGTTAAAAGATCAGGCAATTTGCCCAAAAACCACAACCACTCTGGATGCAGGGCCGGGATTTGAAAGATACTTATGGAGTACCGGAGCTACCACTCCTTCTATTACCAATGTTCCTGTTGGAAGTTATTGGGTTGAACTCACTTCAAACGGGTGTGTTTACAAACAGTCTGTGAATGTCACAGAACTTCTGCCCCCAATGATTACCTCCATTGAGATCGACGGAACAACGGTGAAAATAGGGGTAAGTGGTGGAACCCCTCCTTACGAATACTCTTTAGACGGTGTCGTTTGGCAAAGTACCAATGTTTTTTATAATGTACCCAGAGGAGGCCATACCGTTTTTGTGCGAGATTCAAAATTGTGTGAAGAAGTTAAAAAGCCTTTTGCAATTATTAATCTTATCAATACAATTACACCCAATGGAGATGGTTACAATGAAGTGGTTGACTATTCTGCACTGATGGCTAATGATAATCTTGTCTTCCGGGTTTTTGACAGATATGGAGCCGAAGTTTTCAGAGGCAGCCCCGAAAACAGATACACCTGGGACGGAAGAATAGGTGGTAGATGGGTGCCTACAGCAACCTATTGGTATTTTATTACCTGGACGGAATACGGCTCAAATCTTTCCATACATTATTCGAGTTGGCTCTTGGTAAAACACAGATAAAATAAACCGAAAAAATAAGCTAAAAAAAAAACTACTAATTGCTCAATCATTGAATAGCAGAATAATTTATATTTCTTCGTTTTTTATGGTTTTATGCATTATAAAAACAATTTTAAAGGTTTTGCAATAAGTTTATAACACTCCTTAACAGTTTAATGCTAAAGTTTAATATAACTTTAACCACGATTATTGATCTAATAAGGTACAAATTGCCCTATTTCTACGTAATTTTGCCAATTGTATGAAGAAACTGTTTACGCTGCTATTATTGATTTTTCTGGCAAAAATCAATGCTCAAATATATTCCGGAGAGGTATTCCTGCGAGACAATTCAATTTTGTATCTCAATCAGGTATATGTTACCAATCTGAACACCCAAAAAACTGTTCTTACAGATTATAACGGCAATTTTAATCTCCCTGCCAATGTTGGGGATGTTGTCCGTTTTACCTCCATTGTTACAGAAAGAAAGGATATCAAACTTACGCCTCAGCTCATGGCTCAAAAAAACCTGGTAGAGCTTAAAATTGCTTATTATGAAATCCAGGAAATTGTTCTTAGCAGGTTTAAACCTACCGGAAATCTTAGATACGATGTCAACTCACTAAGGAAAGAAGATAAGGCATTAGCTATTAAAAAAGTTATTGGCCTACCTGAGCCTAAAGGAGATGGCAATCCACCAGAACTTCCTGTAGCGGGCTTGAGAGACGGAGGACTTACCTTCAGCCTGGAAAGTATCTATGATATCCTTTCCGGAGAAAGAAAGAAAAAGCAACGTTATCTGGCCTTCGAAAGAATGAATACCTCTGTTAGCCAGATCAAGAATTACTTAGGTAAAGATTATTTCCTTAAGTTTAAAATTCCTGAAAACCTCATTGATAACTTCCTTCAATTCGTATATACCTCTGAAAATATTCAGTCATATGTATTGGCAGGAAACTTTGAAGCAGTAAAAATACCTATTGAAAAATATCTCCCTATTTATCAGAGAAGATTAAGAAATTCGCATCTCCAGGAAGTTGTTAAAGAATAAAAGCAACAAGAAACCCATCTATCAATCCATGTAATTATTACATGGATTTTTTTTGACGGAAGCTGAGAAATAAAATCGTCAACAATTTAAGCTACATGACTATTTAGATATCAATTATTCATTTTTTTAGCATAAATTTCTATAATATTCAAAAATATATTTATTTTTATATCACAATTATGTGTTTAAAATAAAAAGAATAATATTTCGTTATTATCAAAAGACTAATTGCCCACCAGACACAAATTAAGAAAAGTACCAAATCTTAACTTAATCTATATTAATGAAAAAAATACTTTTACTTCTTGGCATGATTCTGTTTTTCAGTCTTTCAGCCCAAAAAAGAGGAAAGGATTATAGTGAAATTCTGAAAAGCAATAACATCTATGAAATCAATGCTTTCCTGAGAGATGCTCACCCTGATGATCCCCGCAGATCTGTTCTGAAACCTCGTGTCATGGAAATGATGAAAGAGTATATCAAAAATGCTCATCCGGCAGATCAAAAAGTAAAAGATATGCAGGAAATGCTTGCTCTTTTGAGAAGAAGACCTTCCACAAAAATTACCTTTGATGAAATGAATGCGATCATAAAGCAAAAACAAATCGCAAAGTATAAGGCCGAACTGGCCGCGAAACAATCTACTACAGCCTATACCCCCAGCAACGCTCAAAACACTTTTGTCATCAATGCAAGCGCGAATGCTGCTGTTCCCAATGCTGAAGCAGAAGAATTCAATATGCTAATGGCCGTAACACCTGTAGAGCATCAAAACAGAACGGTAAAGATTCTTAATTCTTTATTTGATAATGATCCTAATGCCAAAGAATGCATTGTCCTTATCAGAAATAAATCAGATTGTAATATTATTGTAAGAATGGAAAGTGTTGGCACAACCAAATACCGTCTTGCAGTACCTGCTCAGGGGGAGAGCTCAATTGTGATAGAAAAAGGACAGTACCTTTTCACCAGTCTCGTTTGTGGTGCCCAGTATGCTTCTCAAAAAACAATTGAAAGACCAATCATGGTAGCCCTCGGAAGCACAGCATCCCCATAATCAAGGGAGTAAACCTATTTTCAAAATGTCTTTTACCTTTAAAAGACAAAAAGTCTATACAAATTTTACTATTTTTGCAGTCATTTTAAATGACTCATGGGCAAGAATAAATTAGCAAGATTCGCAGAAAACAAAATATTACCGAATGTAATCCAACCTACAAGAGAAGAAGCTTTAAAAGGTTTCGAGCTAAAAGGAAAATGGAGAGAAAATTTCTTTAAAAATAACAATCCGATTGTTCTGGAGTTAGGATGTGGTAAAGGAGAATATTCTGTAGGGCTTGCCAAAACATTTCCTGAAAAAAACTTTATCGGGATTGATATTAAAGGGGCAAGATTCTGGTTTGGTGCAAAAGAAGCTGTAGAAAACAATATGAATAATGTAGGCTTCTTGAGATCACAGATTGAACTTGTTGATCATTTTTTTGCCGAAAATGAAGTGGATGAAATCTGGATTACTTTTCCGGATCCACAGATTAAATATAAAAGAACAAAACACAGATTAACTCATCCGGATTTTTTAAACCGATATAAAAAATTCCTGAAACCTGGAGGTATCATCCATTTGAAAACCGATTCCGAGTTTTTACATGGTTATACATTAGGATATCTGCAGGGAGCCGGTTATGAAATCATTACTGCCCATCACGATATTTACGGGGCCCCGGAATACGACCCTGATACGCCACATCTGAGAGACATCAGAACGTATTACGAAGAACTATTCTCGGCTAAAGGAAAAACCATAACCTATATCAAATTCCGGATAAGCTGATGAAATAAACATAATTGATGAAAAAAAAAATTGTAACGATTGTATTCTTTACATTCCTGATCCAGAGCTTTGCTTATGCACAAAAACGAAGTAAAGACATTTTAAAAAGCACAAATATCCAGGAAATTGAAGAGTACTTAAAAAAAGCACATCCCGACGATCCCAAAAAAAGTGTTCTGAAGCCTAAGCTCATTGCTTTAAAAAACTCAGAGTGGACCAAAGGAGCGAAAGACGCCAAGCCTATGGAGGCAAGGCCTGTTATTTCTGATATTCCCAATAGTCTTATGAGGAACCCCGGTTCTGAAGAAGCTGAAGAATTTAAAAGACTTATTGCGGAATCATCTGTCGAACACAAAAAGAAGGCAGTACAACTTCTGAATGCAATGCTCAATGAAGATATTAGCAGAAAAGAAGCTATTCTTTTGTTTAAAAACAAATCTGACTGCAATATTGTGCTCAGGATTGAAGGAAAAGATTTCTACAACCTTGCCGTTCCGGCTCGCGGAGAAAACTTTATTGTCATTAATAAAGGCTCTTATACACTCAACAGCAATGTTTGCGATGCAAAATACACTTCTAAAAAGGAGGTGAAAAAGAGTATATTTGTAACGATTGGTAATCCTGAGAAACCAGAGACAGAACAATCTCTTATTAATAAAGATACAGAACCGGAAAAACCTTTAAAAAAAGAAAAGCAAAAAAATAAACGGGTATGAAAAGACTGTTAGCGATCATGGGTACTTCACTTATTCTTACCAGCTGTAATGTTAATTATGGAGGCTATCCGATAAGAAACCCCTACCCTGCCAATAATTCAGGCAATGCAACCAATACAGTAAGAGAATATAATGAACTGATAAAAACGTACAAACCTGAAACTGCAGATGTACTCAATGACCTTCTTAATGATGATGATCCGGGTAACCCCAGAACATCTATTTCAGTTACCAATAATTCCTCCTGTAATATGGTTCTTACGGTAAGTGGCAATAATTTCTTTAAAAAGATTCCTATTGCTGCCGGAAAAATAGGATATACAATGGTTCCTAAAAATCAAAATTACAGTTTATCAGGTATGGTTTGTAATTCGAGGTATCAATCCAACAAATATATTACAAGCTCTTATACAATAACCCTTAGAAACTAAATACCTCCACAGAATTCTGTGGAGTTTTTTATTCCTTGTTCTCTTTTTAAAAATATCTTTATGCAAAAGAAAAAACAAAGGAACACCTTTTCAGATGGGCATAAAACAAATAAAAAACGCTGGATCGAAATCCAGCGTTTTTCCTATATTAAAGAAAATCTTTAATTATTCAGCATCGAAATCAGCATCTTTATCAGCAGATACTACTTCTCCTTCTTCTTTAGATTTTTCTTTATCAGCTTTTCTTTGAGACTGACCTTCTTTGATAGAATCAGAAACAATGCTCAAGATCATATCAATAGATTTAGAAGCATCATCGTTTCCTGGGATAACGAAGTCTACTTTTCTAGGATCAGAGTTTGTATCAACGATACCGAAAACTGGAATACCTAATTTCTTAGCTTCAGTTACCGCGATGTGCTCTCTTAAGATATCAACTACAAAGATTGCAGAAGGAAGTCTAACCATGTCAGAGATAGAACCTAAGTTTTTCTCTAAGTTAGCTCTTTGTCTGTCAACCTGTAATCTTTCTTTTTTAGATAAAGTTTCGAACGTACCGTCTTTTTTCATTTTGTCGATAGAGTTCATCTTCTTTACAGCCTTTCTGATAGTAACGAAGTTCGTTAACATACCTCCCGGCCATCTTTCTGTAATATAAGGCATATTAAGTTCAGAAGCGTGTTTTGCAACAACTTCTTTCGCCTGCTTCTTAGTAGCTACGAAAAGAACTTTTTTACCTGCAGAAGTTAATTTTTCTAAAGCGCTGCACGCTTCATCCAATTTAACTGCTGTTTTATGTAAGTCTACAATGTGAATACCGTTTTTCTCCATAAAAATGTATGGAGCCATATTTGGATTCCACTTTCTAGTCATGTGACCGAAGTGTACACCAGCCTCTAAAAGGTCTTTTACATTTGCTTTTGCCATGTTTTCTGTTTTTGTTAGTTTACTTTCCGTCTTTTAAACAATCAACAACTTCTTTAGATGGGAGAAGCGTTTGGATGCTAAACGTAACGGGCAATTTTAAGTTTAGATTAATAGATTTCAGATATAAGATCCCAGACAAAAAAAGGTCTGAAATCTGACATCTCCAATCTGATGTCTGAAAAAAAATTAACGTTTTGAGAATTGGAATCTCTTTCTTGCTTTTTTCTGACCTGGCTTCTTTCTTTCCACCATTCTCGCGTCTCTTGTAAGTAAACCAGCAGGCTTCAATGCTAATCTGAACTCAGCGTTGATCTCGCATAAAGCTCTTGAAATACCTAATCTGATAGCTTCTGCCTGACCTGTATTTCCACCACCGAAAACATTTACGGTAACGTCATACTGACCAACAGTCTCAGAAAGGATAAACGGTTGGTTCAATTTATAAACCATCACGTCTGTAGAGAAATAAGTTGCAGCATCTTTACCGTTTACTGTAATAACACCAGAACCTGGTCTTACATAAACTCTTGCTACAGAAGTTTTTCTTCTTCCGATTTTGTGAACTATAGACATAATTAATTATTTAAATTCGTTAACATTAATTGTTTTAGGCTGTTGAGCTTCATGTTTGTGCTCAGTTCCTTCATATAAATAAAGGTTCTTAAGAATAGCAGATCCTAATCTGTTTTTAGGCAACATCCCTTTTACAGATTTCTCTAATACTTTTAAAGAATCTTTCTTTTGAAGTTCAGCCGCAGTCATAGACTTCTGTCCACCAGGATAACCTGTATGCCAGATGTAAGTCTTATCAGCCCACTTATTTCCGGAAAGCGTAATTTTCCCAGCATTCAAAACGATCACGTTATCACCACAATCTACGTGAGGTGTAAAGTTCGTTTTGTGCTTACCTCTCAAAATCTTTGCAACCGTAGAAGCTAGTCTTCCTAACGGTTGTCCTTCAGCGTCTACCACAACCCATTCTTTATTAGCAGTAGCTTTGTTCGCTGAAACAGTTTTGTAACTTAATGTATTCACACGTTTTAGTTAAAGATTAAACATAATTTACCCCTAAAAGGGTGTGCAAAGGTACAAATTATTTTCGTAACCCAAAAACATATTTTATTTAATCTGTGGAATATCTGTTATTCAGCCCTCTAATAATAGATTTTAACAGTTTTTATGGTTTTGGCATAAATTTTGTGAATTGTTGTTGCGATGAAAAAAAGCGTTTAGAAGGTTCTAAAAACACAAACTGATAAAGTGAGAGTTTCTTCCCTCAACTCTTTCTTTATTAACCTTACTTTAATATTTTCACAAAAACTTACCAATACATTTATTATATTTTCTAAATTTTTATATTTGTGGCGATCATATCCATAATCCATGAGCCACGGAAAACTAAGAGAAAACAAAACCTGCCTGAACTGTGGGCATCAGGTTGAAGAAAGATTCTGCCCGCACTGCGGACAAGAAAATATTGAAAGCCGACATCCTTTTTATTACCTTTTCACCCATTTTATAGAAGACTTCACTCATTACGACGGACAATTCTGGGGAACACTGAAAAATCTAATGTTTAAACCCGGGGTTCTTACCAATACATATCTTGAAGGGAAGAGACAAAAATTTGTTCCTCCGGTAAAGCTGTATATCTTTGTCAGTTTCATCACCTTCTTTGTCTTTGCACTTTTCCCATTGATTAATTTAAATTTTGATGGTACAAAGGAGCAACATGGCCCGGATAAAGCAAGTGTTTTTGAAAAAATGAAATCTTTAAAAACACATAAAATACTGGATAGTATAAAGGCTAAACCCATACTAACCCAGGAAGATTCTATAACTATCAAAAGCTTAAATGCTCTACCAGACTCTACAAAAATAGACGATCTGGAGGAAGCACTAGAGATGGGCAATAAAATAGATGAGAACGTTCAATATGGCGGTTATAAAACAAAAAAATCTTACGATTCAGCTGCGGCCAAGAACCCTTCCATTTTTGATTTCATCCAAATACCAATAGCTCATAAGTTCTTTGAACTGAAAGAAAGGGGAGTTACAAAAGGGGAAATCGCCAAGAACCTGACAGCAACATCCTTCCATAATCTGCCCAAAGCTCTTTTTATTTATCTTCCTCTTTTTGCTTTCTTTTTATGGATTTTCCATAGCAAAAAAAAATGGTGGTATTTTGATCACGGAATATTCACCCTGCATTATTTTTCTTTCCTTTTACTGAATATATTGTTTGTATTCTTGATCGGAAAATTGACAAGCCTGACACATATTGGAGTGATTAATTCCATTTTATATATTATATTGTGTGTCCTTTTGATTTATAGTATCGCTTATTTCTTCATTGCACACCGTCGTGTTTATCATACACACGGAGTAGTAAGCTTCTTTATCGGAGGTCTTTTATTTGCTATTAATTTCTTTACATTTATGATATTAGTTGTGGGGCTCGCTCTGGTGAGCTTCCTGATGATCCACTAAAAAAGAGGCTACTTAATCAGGTAGCCTCTTTTTTATTTTCTTAACGATTTGCTTCCTCTAAAGCTGGCAAACAAATAATAAGCTACAAAAACCGTAGAAAACTTTAAAATAGAAGGAATAGCCAATTCTAATTTAAAAAGTAATGTCCCTGCCAAAACAAGAATTCCCATAGCAACAAAAGACAATCCCAATTTTTGAGGCAATGTAAAATTGGGAGTATCCAGATAGTAAGCAATCCCCCAGGCTGAACCAAAGGCAATGGCATAATAAATATCCAGTCCAATATTTTCAGTACTTAAAAAGAAATAATTGATAAGGAAACTGACTATTGTTCCTAAGGTGAAATATATCAAAGCTTTTTGCATGTCTGTAAAATTTGGTGCAAAAGTAGAGAATTTAATTTGAGAATAGAGAATACAAGTATTTTGACCATGAAATCATCCTAAATGATTTTAATTCTGTAACTACCGAACTTTCATGATATTAAATTATAAACTCAAAACTGGGGAGATATAATTAAATAAGAACAATTAAACAATTCATAATCAGTAGCATAACATCAAACACGAGGTTCTTTTTTTATTATTATATTTGGAAACTTAGAAACTTTCTAGAATTTTTATGGAAACCCAAAAATATACTCCAACCAACAAGGTAAGAATCGTAACAGCTGCCTCATTATTTGATGGTCACGATGCTGCGATCAATATTATGCGTCGTGTCATCCAGGGAACAGGATGTGAAGTGATCCATCTTGGACATGACAAATCTGCAGAGGAAGTTGTGAATACAGCCATCCAGGAAGATGCCAATGCTATTGCATTAACGTCCTATCAGGGAGGTCACAATGAATATTTTAAATATATTTATGACCTTTTAAGAGAAAAAAACTCACCCCAAATCAAAATTTTTGGTGGTGGTGGAGGTGTCATTCTACCAGAAGAAATTGAAGACATCATGTCTTACGGAATCGACAGGATTTATTCTCCGGACGACGGTCGTGAACTTGGTTTACAGGGAATGATCGATGATCTGGTTAAAAGATCAGATTTCGCGACAGGAAAAGAAGTAACTGCGGAAGATTTAGATTCAATTAGTTTTGAAAACTCAACCAGCATTGCTAAAATCATCTCTGCCGTTGAAAACTTTTCAGAAGACAAAACCGAATTAGTAAAAGCTATTGACGAAAAATCAAAAGAGTTAAATATTCCAATTATCGGTATCACCGGAACCGGGGGTGCCGGAAAATCTTCTTTAACAGATGAACTGGTAAGACGTTTTCTTCGTTCAAATCCAGGTAAGAAGATTGCTATTATTTCAATTGATCCTTCCAAAAAGAAAACGGGAGGCGCACTACTTGGTGACAGGATCCGTATGAACGCGATTAATGATCCCAGAGTGTATATGCGTTCAATGGCCACCAGAGAAAATAACGTTTCTGTTTCTCCATTTATCCATTCTGCGTTGAATGTATTAAAACTGGCTCATCCTGATGTCATTATTCTTGAAACTTCAGGAATCGGGCAATCCGGATCAGAAGTTTCTGATTTTGCTGACGTTTCAATGTACGTGATGACTCCTGAATATGGGGCTTCAACACAGCTGGAAAAAATCGACATGTTGGATTATGCAGATTTAGTGGCGTTGAATAAATCTGATAAAAGGGGAGCTCTTGATGCCCTTCAGGCGGTAAGAAAACAATTCCAGAGAAATCATTTATTGTGGGACAGCCCGTTGGATGACATGCCAGTGTATGCAACGAAAGCTTCTCAGTTCAATGACCACGGAACAACCGAATTATACAACCGATTAGTTGAAAAAGTTAATGAGAAGTATTCGGATTTAAATTTACAAGGTTTTGTTGAACAGGAAATTACAGACGAAGTAACCATCATTCCTCCAAAAAGGGTACGTTACCTTTCTGAAATTGTTGAAAACAACAGACAATACGACGCCAATATTGAAAAACAGGCAGAATTGGCCAGAAAAATGTATCATATTGAAGGCGTGAGAAACTTCCTTTCCAATGAAACTTTAGATGCTGAGTACCAAAAAGCTGAGAAAGATCTTCAACAAGAGAATATCGACTTCCTAAAAACCTGGGATGATACGAAGAAAGCTTTCCATGCTGAGTTTTATTCCTATTTTGTAAGAGGAAAAGAAATCAAGGTGGAAACCTCAACAGAATCTTTATCTCATTTAAGAATTCCAAAAATTGCTTTACCAAAATATAACGATTGGGGTGATTTGATCAAATGGAAAGGACAGGAAAATCTTCCGGGAGGATTCCCTTATACAGCAGGAATTTATCCTTTTAAAAGAACAGGTGAAGACCCTACAAGAATGTTTGCCGGAGAAGGAGGTCCTGAAAGAACAAACAGAAGATTCCATTATGTTTCTGCAGAAATGGACGCCAAACGTTTATCTACAGCCTTTGACTCTGTAACTTTATATGGACAAGATCCTGCTTTACCACCTGATATTTATGGTAAAATCGGAAACGCGGGAGTTTCTATTGCTACTTTGGATGATGCTAAAAAGTTGTATTCAGGATTTGATTTGGTGAATGCAATGACTTCAGTTTCTATGACCATCAACGGACCTGCTCCAATGTTGTTAGCATTCTTTATGAATGCTGCCATCGATCAGAATGTTGAGAAATATATTGCTGAGCACAACCTTGAAGCCAATGTTGAGAAAGCTTTAAAAGCAAAATTCGATGATAAAGGTTTAGAAAGACCAAAATATAATGGGGAATTGCCTCCATCAAATAATGGATTAGGTTTAAAATTATTAGGTTTAACGGGAGATGAAGTAATTCCTGCTGAAGCTTATGCTGAAATTAAGGCTAAAACCATCGCAACTGTTCGTGGTACGGTTCAGGCAGATATTTTAAAAGAAGACCAGGCTCAGAACACTTGTATCTTTTCCACTGAATTTGCCTTGAGATTGATGGGTGACGTTCAGGAATATTTTATTACTGAAAAAGTAAGAAATTTCTACTCCGTTTCCATTTCGGGTTATCACATTGCAGAAGCCGGAGCCAATCCAGTTTCGCAGTTGGCGTTCACACTGGCTAATGGATTCACCTACGTGGAATATTACTTAAGCCGCGGAATGAACATCAATGATTTTGCACCCAACTTATCTTTCTTCTTCTCCAATGGGATTGACCCTGAATATTCAGTAATCGGGCGTGTAGCGAGAAGAATCTGGGCAAAGGCCATGAAGTTAAAATACGGAGCGGACGAAAGAAGCCAGATGTTGAAATATCATATTCAGACTTCGGGACGTTCTCTGCATGCTCAGGAAATTGATTTCAATGACATCAGAACTACTCTTCAGGCATTATATGCGATCTACGACAACTGTAATTCGCTTCACACCAATGCATATGATGAAGCTATTACAACCCCTACTGAACAGTCTGTAAGAAGAGCAATGGCCATTCAGTTGATCATTAATAAAGAATTAGGATTAGCTAAAAATGAGAATCCACTTCAAGGTTCATTTATCATTGAAGAATTAACAGATCTGGTAGAAGAAGCTGTATATGCTGAATTCGACAGAATTACAGAAAGAGGTGGCGTTCTTGGTGCCATGGAAACCATGTATCAACGTTCAAAAATTCAGGAAGAATCTATGCATTATGAATGGTTGAAACACACTGGAGAATATCCAATCATTGGAGTAAATACTTTCCTTGGAAAAGATGGTTCGCCGACGGTTCGTCCGGGAGAAGTTATCCGTTCAACTGAAGAAGAAAAGCAGGTTCAGATTGAAACGCTTCATAATTTCCAAAAATCTAATGAAGAGAAATCAGAAGCTGCCTTAAAAATGTTACAACATGCAGCAATCAATCAGCAAAATTTATTTGCCGTGATGATGGATGCTGTAAAATATTGTTCTCTGGGACAGATCACCAATGCTTTATTTGAAGTGGGTGGTAAATACAGAAGAAATATGTAGGAAGGTTATATCCTCTAAATATGTACAAACCTAACAGGATTCAGAACAGAATCTTGTTAGGTTTTTTTATTTATCTTCACAGCAAATAAATTTTGCCTGTACAAATATTCTAGCTTACAGACATTCAAAGTCGTAAAATTTAAATGAGACCAAAAGCCCTATTCAACTGGAGCAGTGGAAAAGATTCTTCTCTTGCCCTTTATAAAATATTACAGGACGATCAATATGATGTCGTCACCTTATTCACAAGCATTAATAAGGAATTTCAAAGGATCTCTATGCACGGTGTTCATGTATCTCTTTTAGAACAACAGGCTTTCAGTCTTGGCATTCCTCTCATCAAAATGGAACTTCCCAAAGAACCCTCCATGGAGGACTATCAGGAAATAATGAGCAACGCAATGTCCGGAATAAAAGCCCAGGGAATTACTCATTCCATTTTTGGAGATATCTTTCTGGAAGACCTGAGAAAATATAGAGAGGAACAACTCAATGCTATAGGCATTCAACCCGTATTTCCTCTGTGGAAACAAGATACATTAAACCTCATCCATGAGTTTCTGGATCTTGGTTTTAAAACCATTGTAACCTGTGTCAATGGTTCTTATCTGGATAAAAGTTTTGCAGGTCGTATTATTGATCAAGATTTCATTAAAGATTTGCCTGAAAATGTAGACCCTTGTGGCGAAAACGGTGAATTTCATACTTTTACTTTTGATGGTCCTATTTTTAAATCTCCTGTATCATTTAAAATTGGAGACACCGTGAAGAAAACTTACCCCAAGCCAAAAACAAGTGCTGATGAAGATACAGAAGAATATGTTTTCTGGTTCAGCGATCTGATAGCAAAATAAGCCTGGGAATACCATTCCAACGGGCTTTATAATGCATTACTTTATTTCTTTTACAACTTCATTCATCGTATCAAAAATCAGTTGAATATCTTTTTCGGTGCTCATCCAATTCACAAAGGCAGCACGAATACCCTTCTTTCCGTTATAAAAAGTAGGAGTCATGAAAACCTTTCCGGTATTATTAAGAGCCTCCAGGAACTTTCCGACCTCATCCTGCTTTTCATCATCCTTTAATGAGAAACAAACGGTATTCAGACGTACCGGAGCCAATAGTTTAAAATCATTACTGTTTTCAAGCCAATGCCCTAATTGTTTTGCTAATGATATATTACCATCAATAATAGATTGATACCCTTCTTTACCATATGCCATAATTGAAAACCATGCCGGAAGAGCTTTGAGTCTTCTTGAGTTCTCCGGAAGAAAATTCAAATACCCAAAGTTCTCCAGGGGATCACCCAGATAAGGAGCATTGGAATTCTGGAAAGTTTCGACCTGCAGCATTTTATATTGTTCTTTGATCAAAAACACCGCACTTTCATAAGGAACGTTGAGCCATTTATGACAATCTACGGTAATACTATCCGCATACTCCCAGCCTTCCACAAGATGTTTATAAGCATCTGAACAAGCTGCGAATCCTCCGAATGCAGCATCAATATGCCACCAGAAATTATAGATTTCTTTCAATCTTTTGATTTCTTTAAAATCATCAAAGTCCACAGTATTTACCGTCCCTCCGCTGGAAATTAAAATAAATGGGAGCCCGTTAAGCTGAGTAATTTCATTTTCCAGATCCATCACATCAATAGCCTCACGATCACCTTCAATAGTCTTAACCCTTATAATATTATTGCTTCCCAGCCCTAAAACCGATAAAGACTTTATTGACGAGGAATGCGGAGTAGCACTAAGTATCTTCATCGTTCCGGAAATTCCTTCTTTAGCAATATCCCTCCCCTGCTGTTTACCCAGCCATTGTCGCGCAACCGCCAGACACGTAAAATTAGACATGGTCGCTCCCGTTACAAAACCACCCAGAAAACTATGAGGAAGTTCTAAAAGCTCTAATATTAAATGTATCGATTCTAATTCTATGTTAGCTGAAATGTCCCCCTGCCCTTTTGTTGACTGAGTATTCTGGTCATAAATCGTAGTCAGCCAGTCCCCCGCAATGGAGGCGGGAGTGGTTCCCCCGGTTACAAATCCCAGATATCGCGGACCTGATGATCCTACTATGGTTGGTTTAAATCTTTGATTAAAAATTTTCAGGGCCTCTTCAGTTCCATGACCAGACTCAGGTAATACTTGTTTTTCCCAAACCGGAATATCATTCACAGATGTTGGCTGTTCAGCTATAGAATTCAGATATTCAACCCCTTGCTTCTTTATAAGATCTAACAGATAGTCAATTTGAGCTAAGTCGCTTTTCAGATGTTCTTTCATGATTTTTGATGATAAATAATCAATATCAAAATTATCAAATACTCTTTTACGACGTATTGCCTATTTATCATGATAGAAAAAACCTATTCTAGCATGGATTTTGCATATTTTAAGACTTTTTAAGATTTCATTATCTTTAAGAGTACAACTTATTAATAAAACACCCGTGATTAAAAATTTAGCGTTCCTACTGTTTTTTTGTGTATTATTTTCATGTAAAACCGAAACACCTCAGGCCCCTCCCGTTGATAAAAATACAATTATTGACTCTACGATTACTGCTTTTCAAAAAACGTTGTTACAACAACAACTGGATTCTGTATTTAAAAAGTATCATTTTAACGGAAGTATTGCGGTATTTAAAGATTCATTACAGCTTTACAAGAGAGAGAATGGTTATTCGGATTTTAATAAAAAAACAAAAATTGATAGCAGTACCATTTTCGCCATAGGCTCTGTCAGTAAACAGTTTACAGCGGTCCTGGTTCTTCTTCAGATGGAGCAGGGAAAATTGAGTATTAATGATAAAGCTTCAAAGTATCTTAAGGAATTTCGAAACAAGGAATATGAAAATATCACTATTCATCAACTTCTGAATCATACTTCAGGACTAAACCTGATGGGTGGTAAGCTCATGTTTAAAAGCGGGGCAGATTTTTTCTATTCGAATGACGGGTTTAATACTCTAGGCAAAATTGCAGAGACCGTAACCGGAAAATCATATGATGATAATGTAACTGAACTCTTCAAAAAAGCCGGAATGTCCAATTCATATACAGGAGACACCTTCAACGGATCTCATTTTGCAAGTGCTTATCTTGGAAATCCGGCAAAATTTCAGGAGGTATCCAATATGCCCAAAAGATTAGGCGGAAAAGATATTGGAACTCCCGCGGGAGGAATACTCTCTACCATCCAGGATCTTCATACATGGAACAATGCTCTTTACGGAGGAAAAATTATAAAGCCAGAAACCCTGAAGCAATTTATGGCTAAAAGTGCTGAGAGGCGGCATGCTATTTTTGGAAAGATGGGATATGCCTATGGAATCATGTTGAACATTGGTAAACCCGGTTCATATTTTCACAGTGGATATATAAAAGGATCCCCTTCATTAAACATTTATTATCCGGACACAAAAACATCCGTGATTATCTTATCTAATATTGCTGATGAAGAAAAAGGTAAAGCTTACATCTTCAAACCGCATATTGAAGTAAAAAAGATTACCGATCATCTTGAAAACACATTGACACAGATGAAGGAAAAAAAATAAGTACCTTTACGCTGATCATTTAAAAAGCATGAAAAAATTATATTTTATTGCCATTTATCCCCCAAAGGAAATCATAGAAGAAGTCAAGGTTTTCAAAAGGGATCTGGCAATTTATTATGATAATTCAAAGGCTTTAAAAAATGAGGCACATATTACACTTTTTCCTCCCTTCTCACGAGAAGTTGAGCTGGAGAGTGATATTCACATTGCTTTTCAGAAAATCAATACCGCAATGGATCCTTTTGATATTGAACTGAATGGCTTTGGAAGTTTTCCCAATCCTAAAAGTCCCGTACTATTTATTCAACCAGAAGAAAGTATACATTTGACAGAGCTTTATCACAGCGTAAAGCAACAGTTTAATTTTGCAAAATATTCTTTCACGCCCCATATGACGGTAGGATATAGAGATTTGACCTGGGAAAATTATCTCAAAGCCTGGGAAAAATATAAAGAACAGGAATATCAAACTAAATTCTTAGTTGATAAAATTTTATTGCTGCGACATGAGGGAAGGTGGGTTCCTATTGCGGAAAAGAAATTAGGAGCTAATTAAAAAAAATCGGCCTTATGAGCCGATTCTAAATAAAATTTATTCCTTTATGATTTTCTGCGAAATAATCGGTTGATCATCCTCTACAACATTCAGTATATACGAACCTGAGGAAGCACTTTTGATATCGACCCATAAAGTGGAAGAATCCTTTAACTCAGACCTTGCGGGAATCAGTCTACCAGAAGCATCATAAATTTCAATTTTGATATTTTTTGAAAAATCCTGTTTTCCTCTGATATAAAATACCCCGTCTGTAGGATTAGGGTAAATACTGAATCCTTTTTCTCTGGCAACAACTTTAGAAACTTTAAGCCCTGATTTATTAAGCGTCCAGCTAATATTGGTAAAGTGTAGCGTACTGTGATTATTTACTTTTAACAGAGGGCTGTTATCTGTTACCGAAAAAAGCAATGTATTATTTCCACTGTTAAGCTGACCGGGAGTGATCGTTATGGTATTAGCCGTTGCGCTCAGAGCGGTTCCGTTCAGTTTCCATGAATTAACAAGCGTATTGGGATTGGGGAGAATTTCATTCACGGTAAAAGTGATATTGGAATTGGCATTTAATGTTGCATTATTAGCCGGAGTATAAGAATCTACCGGAGAAACTAAGGAATGAATTTTCTCCACAATAGCTTCTTTACAAACTGAACAAAACTGTTGATTAAGATATCTCATCTCACAGCTCTGATGTGGTCTGAACCAGCTGGGGCTTTCCGTGTAAGGATATACTCCAACACTGTTTACTCCAACCCAGTTTTTCCATTTTACAGTGGCAGTATTAGAGTTCTGTGTCTTATTGGGAGATTCCCCGGAACCCGCGAACCAATATTCATCGGCCAGTTTTCCAAAAGAATGTCCCAGCTCATGCACTACAATTTCATTGGAAGAACTATTAAGAGAGGCAAAGGCATATGCACCACCACAACCTCCATATTCAGTAGAATTTCCCAGAACATAGGTAATGTCATAATCCGGAACATTAGCCGCTAATACTTGCCCTACTTTATTTGTTGTACTGCTGTAAATACATCTGTGAACGCCAGTATCAAAACTCGACCCGAGATAATTAGTGGGATTAGAAACCGGTATTACAGGCTCTGTAACATCTGTAGCTGTCCCCGGATGCTTCACTCCGGATTGAGTAGAAATCACTTTAACCGCATAAGCATTAAAATAATTTTTATATTCTTTGTAAGGCGTTTTTGTAAAAAGATAATTAACCGTTGACTGAGCTGACGAAACAAAAGATGCTTGTTGTGCACTTGTAAAGCCATCTCCTAAAACAGCAATAATGATCCTTTTATCATTCGCACCACTTTGTAAAAGAGAAACTTTGTCAAATACCTGTGCGAAGCAGTTGCTACCGATAAGAATGGATAATAAAATTTTTTTCATGATTATAGTTTTTGAGTGAATAATAATTGTACACCGTCTTCTGCAACTTTTTCAATTTTTACAGATTGGATATTTTCAGAATAAGCAAACCTGATACTGAATTCAGCATTCGGAAGCGAAGCTTTTTGCCTGGAAATACCTTCCTTCTCGTACACTTCCAGCTCAGGATGTAAAGGGTCTTTGATAAGTTGTTTGGAAATTTCTTTTCCACCTGCTTCCTCAACAGTTACAATAAAATCTCCTTTTTGGACTTCATCTCTGTTAAAGGAAGGAGTAACTTTCAGTCTTCCGTTCAGAATTTTGCTTTCCTGCAGAACAATTTTTTCACTTCCGAACCGGTCTTTATCTGCCTTAAAAAACAAATACATAATCCGATCTCCTTTGTATACGCTGTTTTCTATGGCCACCCGCTCATTTTGAGTTAATTCACTCTCTTTCTGAAAACTACAAAACAGAAAGATGGGAACACTTAATACATTAATTAAATTTTTCATGATCATTTTTTATTAAAATTAAGAAAGATTTCAACACAAATCACCATTCTTTGATTTTTTTTCATTATTAAAAAAGATTTAGAAAAACCTATCTTTGCAGCAATGATTTCAGAGAAAATAATTTTAGGTATTGACCCAGGCACCACCATCATGGGATTTGGTATTATTTCCGTTAAAAGAGGTAAAATGGAGATGGTATCCATTCATGAACTTATATTAAAGAAGTATCCTAACCATGAAACAAAACTCAAGTATATTTTTGAAAGAACACTATCACTTATAGATGAGTTCCATCCTGATGAGGTAGCATTAGAAGCTCCTTTCTTTGGTAAGAATGTACAAAGTATGTTGAAACTGGGACGTGCCCAGGGGGTAGCAATGGCCGCCAGCCTTTACAGAAATATTCCCATCACAGAATATTCTCCGAAAAAAATCAAAATGGCAATCACCGGCAATGGTAATGCCAGTAAGGAACAGGTGGCAGGAATGCTCCAAAACCTCCTCAATCTAAAAGAGTTCCCAACAAAATATTTAGATGCATCCGATGGGCTTGCTGTTGCAGTATGTCATCACTTTAATTCCGGAACGATCACTGATACAAAATCTTATTCCGGTTGGGAAAGTTTCCTGAAACAAAATCCTGATCGGTTAAAATAAAAAAAGCCCTTTTTCAAGGGCTTTCAAATTTTAGTTATTTAAGAATTTCTTGGATTCTTTTTTAGTTTTATCAGAGTAATTGATAATAAATGCTCCCTTAGGAAGCTCTCTTTCTATCTGAACTTCATTTGTTTTCGAATTTCCTTTTTGGATGAGCTTACCACTCAGGTCATAGATTTGGTAATCTCCAAATATCTCATTTTTATTTCCGCCCAATTTTAGTTTATTCTCAGATTTAAGGTATACTAATTTTGACTCTGCAGCATTGTTTTTACTATCTGAAGTCCCCAAAGAACCAACAAGTTTTACAGCATAATCTTCCATTTGTCCATATTGCAATTGAGAGCAAGGAGTAATGTCGGGAAGAGTTGTACCACCATATGTAGCAGCATCTACAGCAACTCTCATTCTTAGGTAAGTATCAGTAACAGCCCCGGCAGGAGGCGTAATAGCAGCAGTGACAGTAGTTCCTGCTCCCGATGCCATGGCGGTCGCTGAAGTATTATTGATTACCAACTCAGCTTCTTCAAAAGATCCGTTGTTATTGTAATCTATCCAAACTTTTGTTTTGAATTTTTCAGCCTGTGAAAACCCGTTTTCAAGATATACTTTCAGATCTGTACTGGTATTCATCGGAATGTCAGTATAATAAGCAGGTCTTATACAAGTCGCCGCAGCATAATCTTCATAAAATTTCGGAGCCGGTTCATCTGAGTCATATCCGTTTGTCATACTGGCAATTCCTCCAAACTGAACTTTTGTTGGTCCGATGGCAAAATTATTATTGGTAGGATGCGCAGTTCCTGTCGGATTACATTGTGAGGCTGCAATAGTAACAGGAGATGGTACTACCACAGACGGATCCTGACCGGCTGTAGAGTTTAGCAAATTCTTTCTGTATTCCATCATCAGCATAATGGCTCTGTCTCTTTGCCCTGCTGTGAATTTTCTGTTTGTATTGGAATAGTTCATAATATTATACTGAACTCCCTGATAATTGACCCCTGTACATGGATTGATAGCCGAATTTGACGGTGCCGGGAACTGATAATAAGCAGCACCGGACACTTCTGTATCACAAACCTTATCATTATCTACAGTACAATCGGTCTGCGCTGGTGGGCAATATCCCGTCGTTCCACTCTGAGCAGCATAATTTCCTCCCTGAAAAGTATGATATAATCCAAATGAATGTCCTAACTCATGGGTAAGCGTGGTGTCATTCTGATTGGTAATCGTTGCCACTTTCATGAAACTTTCATAAAAATAATCATAGGTCTCCGGAAATCTTGCGTATCCCATCAATCCACCTGAACTTTGTTGCTGACCATTAAATCCAATAACAACGTAAATATTAAAATATGAAGTTTCCGGCCAATGGGGTGCTAATGTTTTAATATCAGCATCACTTGCACCGCTTCCACTTGCTCCCTGTTTTACCCCACTTGTATCATAAGAAGTAAGAGTACTTCCATTATATCTCACAATACCTGTAGTGGCAGTACATTGTGGATTTCTTTTTGCCAGCACGAGCTTAAAGGGAACAACATTTCCCCCATCAACCCCGGGGCCTTCCGGATAAAATCCGTTTCCATAAGTCGTTGCATACATTTTATTAGCCCTGTCAATCCAATCTTTAATCTGCTGATCGGTTAATTTCAAATTGGCATTAGCTGTAGCGTTGGATTCAATAACATGTACAACTACCGGTATTTCGTACACCTGACCGGCATATAATCCGTTCCAGGAAGTTCCCCCGCCTACTTTATTCAGATAAGACTGCTTATCAATATTTCTCAATTTTTGTTCTACTTCTTCTCTTCTTTTCTTCAACTCAGGGAATCTTGCGTCCATACTTCTTAAGTCTTCATCAAAACCACAGTAACGTTCCTGAACCTGAGAAAAAGCATTAATACATAGTAAAACTCCTAAAACAGTAGTAATTCTTTTCATTTTTAATATTTTTTTTAATTAGAATTCAGCAAAAGTATTATTTTGCAATCAGATCATCAAAGAAAAATATATTTTTTTTTGATTTTTTAATGATTTGCTTTAGTTTAAACAACATTTTACACAGTTGATTAAACTCATCAATATAGTTACTTGGTAAAACATATTACTATCTTTTACATTGGTATGATTTTTAATGCTACCTTTGTATAAATTTTCAATTATGAAAACAAACCAACAAACTATAAATCAAACGAATCATAAAATAAACTGGTTCCAGAAGTTTCTGATGGTATGTTCCGGAGGAAACATTCATATTTTACGAAAAACACCAAGCGAATGGAATAAATTTTCAGGGATTGGGGGAATTGTACTTTTTACGGCAGTTTTTGCAACTCTTTCTGCAGGATATGCCATGTACACCGTATTTGATAATATTTGGGCAGCCACCGGGTTCGGAATCCTCTGGGGATTAATGATCTTTAATCTGGACAGATATATTGTTTCTTCAATAAAAAAAACCGGAACATGGTGGAATCAAATCCTGATGGCTATTCCCCGTTTGGTATTGGCCACATTTTTAGGAATTATTATTTCTAAACCTCTGGAGCTTAAGATATTTGAAAAAGAAGTCAACAAACAATTGAATACGATCATTCAAAGGAATAAAAAACAACTTCAGGGTGAGATGAACGGAAGAATTCTCCAACAAAGCGGACCGTTTGAAACAGAAAAAAAACAAATATCTGAAAAGATTGCCCAGTACCAGATGGCCTACGACTCTGCTTCTGTAGAACTTGAAAAGGAAATCCTTGGGAAGCAGTCAGGATTAACCAGTGGTAAGGAAGGATTCGGCTCGAATGCTAAACGTAAACAGGAATTAAAAGAACAACGAAGACAGGATCTTGAGAACTTCAGAAAAGAATCTGCCCCCCGATTGGACTATCTGGATAAAGAAATTTCTAAGGTATACACCAACCTGGAAACAGAAAGAAAATCTACAGAAACTTTTGAAGATAAGTTTAATGGATTTGCTGCAAGGCTCCAGGCTTTGGATGAGCTTGGCAAAAATTCGGCAATCATAGGTCTGGCAGCTGCATTTATCATGGGACTATTTATTTGTCTGGAGATTTCCCCTGTTTTGGTAAAACTGATTTCTCATGTGGGACCTTATGACTATCTCCTTGAAAAAACAGAAAACGATTTCAGGTTATATTCTAAAGAAAAAATTGAAAAAGGAAATGTGTTAACTGATTTCCGCATTGAAGATTTTAAAGATAATTTAAAAAAATAGTGTATTTTTCACACATGATTATTAACAAAGAAGAAATCAAGAAGAAAAAGAAGAAACTGGATGATTGCAAAACCTTTCTGAAGAAGGAATTCATCGGGATTGATAAGATCATTGATGATATTATGGAATACACTCAGATTTGGTATCTTATGCCTGAGATCCTGACACGTCCGGTTGTGATCAATCTATGGGGAATGACAGGTGTAGGAAAGACAGATCTGGTAAGAAAACTGGTTCGTTTTCTCGAGTTTCAAAATCGTTTTGTAGAAATTGAACTCAGTAATACAGATGAAACTTCCTGGAGCAAAAGTGTTGCAGACATATTCCAAAGCAATGGCCTGAGTGACGAAAAACCCAGTATTGTTCTTTTTGATGAAATTCAACGTTTTAATACTATTGATCCTGATGGTCTTCCGGTTCCTCAGACCAAGTTCACAGACTTCTGGGAACTTTTGAGTGACGGACGTTTAAGCAAGCGGGAACGAGAGGATCTTGAACATTATCTTTTCTCTTATCTTTTACGTAAAAAGGAGAATGACAGACGCAAATTAGGTGGTGAAACAGGGCTGGACGAAAATCCTTATCTTAATCTATGGGATGCAAAAGAGCTCAAAAAATACCTCAGCATGGAAGATGATGTGATGAGCATTATCGACATGAAAGAGGAAGATATGATTAAGTTGATCCGTAAAAAACAAAAAGAGAAGAAAATTTACGAGCCTGTGAATTACAGCAAAATGCTGATCATCATCAGTGGAAATTTAGATGAAGCTTTTCAAATGTCTAAAGAAACCAGTGAAGCAGATATCGATGCCAATATCTATCACGCTTTTACTAAAAAAATAACGGTTGTAGATATTAAGAATGCCTTATCCAGAAAATTCCGCCCCGAGCAGGTCGCCCGATTTGGTAATATTCATTTGATTTATTTTTCATTAAAAACAGAAGACTTTGAAAAGCTTATCCAAAGGGAGATTAATAATCTGAAACATAGTACAAAGACAAAGTTTGGGGTAAGCTTAAAAATAACCAAGAATATCAATCACCTTATTTACAGAAATGGTGTCTTTCCTGTACAGGGAGTTCGCCCTGTATTCAGTAGTGTTGTTGATATTCTGGATACCAACTTAAGTAAGTTCCTTTTTGAGGCAATTATTCATGAAGACTTGTCTATAGAAATTGATTATTCTGATACTCAAAAAGTCATTTCAGGAAAAATCGGAACCCGGGTTATTGAAATTCCTTATCTCGGAAAGATTGATAAAATACGTCAATCTAACCTTGAGGATGCAGTCGCCAACATCAGTGTTCATGAATGTGGCCATGCCGTTTCATATATGCTGTACACAGGTTTTGTTCCCTTACAGCTTAAAAGTAAAGTAGCCAGCAGCTATGCAGCGGGATTTACATTTCCACACCAAATCCACGACACTAAAGAAAGTATCCTGGACAGAATCAAAATTTACCTGGCAGGAGGAATTGCCGAAGAGATTATATTTGGTGAAAAACATGCCAGCATCGGGAGAAGCCATGACCGTGAACAAGCCACCGCACTTGCTATAGACTATATCCGAAAATATGGCTTTGAAGATGTTTTTCAAACTACCTATAATCTTGAAGACTATGCCCACAGAATGCAGCAGCATATCACTGACGAAAGCATTGAAAATTTAATGCAACAACTTGCCCGAAAGACCAGAGAAGACCTTATTCTTCATTTTGATTTATTAAAAACCATGAGTAAAATACTTAGTGAAAAAGGTAGTTTACAACCTAGAGAAATATATGATATAGCCACTAAGCATCAATTAAAAGTAAGTATTAAAGAAGAAGGTTTTTTGCATATTTCCAACTATCGTTCCTTACTTAATGATTAGAGAAAAAATCTATAATAAAAAGAATATCCATTAATAAAATCTAACCTTTTAGTTAAAACTAGAAGGTTTTTTGTTTTTATTTACTATTATATATGAATATTTCATAATTTTATAGTACTAAAACTTCCCATCATGAAAAATTTACTTTTTGCATGCACGCTGCTTATCTGCAGTGCATTTGCCCCTACCCTAAAAGCTCAGGGATCAGATCCTTTCTTAGGACAAATTGCATTCGTTCCTTATACTTTTGCACCAAAAAACTGGGCAGAATGCAATGGACAGATACTTCCAATAGCACAGAATCAAGCACTTTTTTCTCTATTAGGAACCACTTATGGCGGAAATGGCACCACAACATTTGCCCTGCCGGACATGAGAGGCAGAGTCCTTATTCACAATGGCCAGACCTCCGGAGGTGGAACAACCTATACCATGGGAGAAATTGGAGGTATTGAAAATGTAACTCTAACGATAACACAAATGCCAGCCCACAGCCACACTGTAAATGCTGTAACCGCTGAAGGAAATCAGAATTCACCGACAGGAAACCTTCCTGCAGACACTAAAGCTCTTGATAAGGAATATTCAGACACTGCAGGGAATACCACCATGAAAAGCACCATGATCAATCCTGCAGGAGGAAGCCAGCCTCATGAAAACAGACAACCGTTTATCACCTTGAAATGCATTATTGCATTAGCAGGAATCTTTCCATCCCAAAATTGACAGGCTATGAAGCTATTTTACCTCTTAAGTCTGATTTTCGGAAGCTCAGTTTTCGGACAGACTATAACGTTTAACGGATGTCATAATTTATTTGATAATCAGAATTTTATCTTCAACAAAACAGGCGTTGACGCTAACAATAAGAATATCTATATAACGACACCTATCGACGGGCAGCCTTGTGGAGGGTTAGGAACCTGTGAATTTAAAATTCAATGGAATAATACATTAACAAGGTGGGAATTTCTTGCTGATGAAGGCAATGGAACATTCACAAGCCCCTATCTCATGTATTACAATTCTACAGGAACCAATACTCTTTCAATACCTCCGGGTAATAATGTGGGATTATGGGTTGAAAACACATCAATTACCACGGGACAATGTGGAGGCAACCTTAGTATTGGCAATTCTACCATGACAGGCGATGTACAGAGTCCTTCTCTGGGAGTTTCTGAAATCAGCAAAAGTAAAATCCAGATTTTCCCTAATCCTGTTTCAGAGATCATCCGGATTTCAGGAATCGAAAACGGACAGACTGTTCAGATTTTTGATGCCAATGGACGGCTTATATTATCTGAAGCATTCGATTCTAAAATTAATGTTTCACAACTTACATCTGGAATGTATGTTATGAAAGTTACGACTAAGGATCTTCAGCATCATGAATTTAAGTTCATAAAAAAATAAATTCCGAAAGCTTATTCATAAAATTTTGGGGAATATTTTTTGCTGTCATTTCAATATGCCATCAAGTGTAGTTAATCATTTTATCTATTTTCCTCAAACTGAAATATTAAGGATTATATATCAGTCTGGATCTGTTTATGATTATCTTCAAGTACCAGCTGATATTGTTGAAAAATTTGCAAAAGCAAGATCCAGAGGTTCTTTTTTAAATAAAGTAATCAAGCCCGGATATAAATATATCAAAATATCATAAAAAATGCCTCCATTTTTTGGAGGCATTCTTGTTTTATTGTATGATCAGAAATTACTTAATAATCAATTTAGAAGTTTTGTTTTCTTTTCCGTTAGAAACCTGAACCATATAAACTCCTTTTTCAAGTTGTTGGTTTACTTTGAAAATTCCGTTTCCTTCTTCAGTTACAGACGGGCTTGCTACTAATCTTCCTGACATATCAGAGATAGAAACTTTTAAGTTTTTAGCATTTTTAGCCTTAATGAAAACTTTATCTCCAGTAGCTACCGGGTTAGGATAGATTACCAGATCATCCTTATCCGCTTTCACTTCAGTTGTCGCAAGGTTTTGTACTAATCTTACAGAATAGTCTTCGATCTGTCCGTACGTCAATTGTCCACATGCTGCATTTGCACCTCCCATATCAGCAGAAACTCTCATACGAAGTGGAGTATCCTGTACAGCCGTTACCGGAGGTATAAAGTTAGCGGTGAAGTTTCCATATCCTCCTGCTCCAGCCGGAACGTTATCACCTGAAGCTACTAATTCATTTGCTTCAAAAGCCCCGTTATTGTTATAATCGATCCATACTCTTATCGATTGATCTGCGTTGGTAGCTTTTAAGAATCCAACCTGAACAGTTTGTTGTTGCCCTACTACTAATGGTGTATAAGAATTAGCAAGACAAGCTTTGGTAGTATAATCTACATAGAATGCAGGAGCCCCCGGCCATGTTGCGGCAGAAGAATTATTGATCTCGCCTAATTTAACAAATGTAGGTCCTGCAAGATATGCGTTTGCAGTACTAGGGTTAGCAACTCCTGTAGGATTACATGTAGCAGCAATAGGAGTAGTTGATACTGATGTTCCAGAAGGGGCAGTAGCTCCTTTAGAAGTTGTTAAGCTGCTTCTGATGAGCATGAAGAAATCTTCAATTCTATTTCCTTGTCCGGCAGTAAACTTCTGAGCAACGGTATTTGTATAGTTCATCATATTATACTGCACTCCCTGATAATTTACACCAGTACATGGATTGATAGTCGAATTGGAAGGAATAACAGGCCAGAATGTATAAGCACTTCCTGCTCTTTCAGTATCACATACCTCATCATCATCCTGGTCACATTGTCCTGTTGTTGGTGGGCAATAGTCGTTATCACCCGGAACAGCGTCATATCTGCCTCCGTCAAAAGTATGATATAATCCCATCGCATGTCCAAATTCATGGGCGAATGTCGTATCATGAAGATTGGTTACAACTCCTGTCTTCATAAAAGATTCGTACCCTGCATCACTACTGTTCGGGAATGCAGCAAACCCCATAAGACCTGCATTGGGAGTATTACTTGCGTCAAAGGTAGTAATTACATAAATATTAAAGTATGATGTCTCCGGCCAGTGAGGTGCTAGTCCTTTGATAGCCGCTCTGGTCGCTCCATTTGTTGTCTGATAAGCCATCCCGGAAGTAGTATACCCTGGTAATGAAGTACCATTGTATCTTACAATACCGGTAGATGCATTACAGTTAGGATCTCTTTTTGCTAAAACAAGTTTAATCGGGAAAACTGCTGAAGTTCCAAAATCAGCGGGAGTACCTGCTGCAGGCCAAGGATATGTACCTGCGTACATTTTATTAGCATTGTCCAACCAGGTCTGGATCTGAGCATCTGTTCTTGTATAAGAGGCATTATTCCCTTCAATTACATGAACTACAACAGGAATTTCATAAACTCCATTTACATTTTTACCTGTAGCAGATAGCGGATTCGCTTTTTTTTCAGCTTGTATTTTTTTGATTACTTTATCAAAAACCTGTCTTAGGCCAGGATTTTCCCGATCCTGTATTTTTAAAGCTTCATCAAAACCACAAATTTTTGACTGTTGTTGCTGTTGTTGTGCAGTCAGAGAAAGCGAAAGCGATAATAGCGCCGCTCCATAAAGGAAAGTTTTCTTCATTTCATTAATTTTTAAAAAGTTTTTAAATTTTCAATATTTTTGGTTTTCCCTATACTTGCTTTTATTTCATCACACATAAAAAGCAAATAGAGATTAAAATTTCAATAGTTAGTCGAATAAACTACATTTTCGTTACATACATAGATTTATTTTTTTTATAAAATTTCAAATCACCAAGCTTAAATTCATCAACTAAAAAACTAATTTAAATCAAAATACATAATTTCACCACATTCCAACTTAGCCATAAGTATGAAAAAGACAGCATTATGGCTAATAAAAAAAGCCATACACGTATGTATGGCTTCTTTATTATTTTAGTATTGCTTATAAAGAATAATTCGGAGCTTCCTGTGTAATGATTACATCATGAGGGTGAGATTCTTTCAAACCGCTTCCTGTAATCATAACCAATTTGGAATCTTGTTGCAGAGCCTGGATATCTTTAGCTCCACAATATCCCATACCAGCTCTTAAACCTCCTGTTAACTGGAAAATCACATCTTCCAATTTTCCTTTGTGAGGTACTCTTCCTTCAATTCCTTCCGGAACAAATTTTTTAGCCTCACTTTGGAAATATCTTTCTTTTCCTCCTCTCTTCATGGCAGAAAGACTTCCCATTCCCTGATAAGACTTGAATTTTCTTCCCTGGAAAATAATTTCCTCACCCGGGGCTTCATCAGTTCCTGCCAAAAGTGACCCTAGCATTACTGCTCCTGCACCACTGGCAATTGCTTTTACAATATCACCTGAAAGCTTGATTCCTCCATCAGCAATTACAGTTACATTTTGAGACTTCGCATACTCATATACATTATAAATAGCGGATAACTGAGGAACTCCTACTCCGGCAACAACTCTTGTTGTACAGATAGAACCAGGTCCGACTCCTACTTTCAGAACGTTTGCACCTGCTATAATAAGGTCTTTTGCAGCTTCAGCCGTTACAATATTACCTCCTACAATATCCAGATCCGGGTATGCTTTTCTGATTTCAGAAATTTTGTCTAAAACTCCCTTAGAATGCCCATGTGCAGAATCAATTGCTACAATATCTACTCCAGCTTTCACAAGAGCTTCAATTCTATCTAAGGTATCTTCACCAACACCTACTCCGGCACCTACAATAAGACGACCATTTTGATCTTTATTGGCATTAGGATACTCTAACTGATTGTCGATATCCTTGATGGTGATTAAGCCTACAAGTTTGTTGTCTTTATCTACAATAGGTAATTTTTCTACTCTGTTTTTAAGAAGAATTTCTTTTGCTTTTTCAAGATTGGTATCTTTATCAGAAGTGATCAGATTATCTTTGGTCATGATCTCTTCTACTTTCATACCAAGATTTTCCTGATATTTTACATCTCTGTTGGTGATGATTCCGATTAAAACGTTATCAGCATCTACAACCGGTAAACCTGAAATTTTATATCTTGACATCATCTCTTTAGCCTCTCCTAAAGTATGATCTTTGGAAAGGGTTACCGGATCAGAGATCATTCCGTTTTCGGAACGTTTAACTCTGTTGACCTGAGCAGCCTGCTCAGCGATTGTCATGTTTTTGTGAATGAAACCTAAACCACCTACTCTTGCCAGAGCAATCGCAAGATCTCCTTCAGTAACTGTGTCCATCGCAGCAGAAACTATCGGAACATTCAGCGTGATTTTGTCGGTAAGTCTTGATTTTAATGATACCTGATTAGGTAAAACTTCTGAATAAGAAGGGACTAGAAGAACGTCATCGAAAGTGATGGCTGTCTCTACAATTTTGTTATGAATAGACATCTTTACTTTCTTTGCAAAATTAGGTTATTTTGACGACATATGAAAATCCTTTTTAATAGTTTACATAAAATTTAATAATCAATAAGTTAAATCGAAAAAACCGTTCATTTTCATGAACGGTCACTGTACAAAATAAATTTAGTTGTATAGAAACTACTTATTAGGTTTTAGTTTTTATCCTTAGTATATATGATTGGTTATTGAACCGGATTGCCATTTTCATCCAATTTCTCGATGTGAGTCTGGTTATTTTTATCAACGTATAATTTTAATCTTACTTTTCCTTTGGTATCGCGGATGAATACTCCTACATCTCCATTTGCTGTTTTTCCTGCGAAAAATCTTTCATTTCCAAGCTTTCCTTCCTCTCTCAGTTTGGCATATGCTTTTTTACTTATATCGGGATTATTAAGCTTCTTAAGCGAATCATCAAACTTAATAAGGGTCTCTAAAGGAAAATCGTCCGGACGATCCCAAAGTTTTAGGCCGTAAACTCTGTTTTTTTCCTTTCCGGATTTTTCAAAATATTGCAGCTGCATAATCTGATCAGTTTTTCTTTGATCTACAGAATATACCATTCCGGATTCTTTTTCATTGGCATCATAGACAAGTCCTCCACATTCATCACCTAATGAATTGAAAAAAATAAGCCCTGCTTCTCTTTCCCTGGGTTTCAAATCTTTATGATTGAGACTTCCCGGATGTTGGCGTTCTTTATTACTAATTACCATTTTTAGGGTACCATCTTTTTCAACAATATTGATTCGTTCTACGTCTATTTCTTTAAAACGCTCATTGGAATACTGATTTTTAAAGGCAAGAAAAAAAAACAGAATGCACACGAATGTAAGCGAAGCTGCATATATTTTAAGAATTCGTACTTCTCTTACTAGTTTTTCCATAGCAATATTAGTTTTTATTGTTGGGAGATTATTTATCTGAAACGGAATTGATCATTTGGGAAATATCGTTGGCCGTGAAATTTCCCTTCACATCTACAAATACCAATTCTTTATTTGAATTGACCGTGATCAGCATATTTTTAATAGCGTCACCATCTTGTTTTACCCGTACATTTACATTATCCCCGTCATGTTTTATAGTAGCCCAGTCTTCGTAATGATTATTATTAAGATATCTGGCATAATCACTCAACATTTCCCTGCTTCCATTTTCAACGGTGAGAATTTTTATTTTTGAAATTTTCTTTACAAGAGCAATGAGTTCCTCACTTTCTCCATCTTCTTTTAAAGCTTTCTTAATATAGGGCTTAGCCAGAAGCATAGGTACATTAAAACTTGTAAATTTAGCTCCTTTGAAATCATATTCTGAGTCAGAGAAAAAACCCATATTCGGCTTTTCTGAAACGATACAGGATTGAATCATACTGATCATCAGAATAGCAAGGAAAATGCTTTTTAAAGTTTTCATGGTACGTTTTTTTATTCAATTGGCCTTAGACTTCCTCCTGAAGTTTTACTGATATTGGATTCTATCTCCGGTCTTCCTCTATATTTTACCAACCCTCCTGAAGAGGCTCTTACTTTTAATTTATCCGATACGCTTATTGAAAGATTCCCTCCAGATGTTGCTTCTGTTTCAAGATAGCTCAACTTCAGATCTTCAGCTTTACATACTGCTCCACTGCTGATATCAATAGTTCCGGAATCAGCTTTCCCGTTCAGACTCATACTGGAACCGCTTGAACTTTTCACTGCAATATTTGCTGTTGTAACTCCTGCTCTGATATTTGCCCCTGAAGATGCAGAAATTTCGGTAGCTCCGGCAATTTTAAAATCACCTGTTACATTTGCTCCTGAGGAAGCTTCAATTCTCATATCTCTTTCTGAAATAGAATTCACTACAGTAAAGTTTGCACCGGATGACACATCAACACTGCTCATTCTCGGAGAAGAAACATTAACGCTTAGATTTTTAAATCTTAAATTTCTCACTCCTTTATTATCGATATAAATTCTCAATATTCCGTTTTCTACTTTTGTAATGATGTATTGCAGCTTATCAGAATCTGCAATAACTTTTACAGTGGTTGGATCTTCCTGCTTGAATACTACATTCACTCCTGTGCTCACCTGAATTCCTGAAAACTTTCCAACATTTCTCGCTTCACCATTCAAATAGGAAGAATGTCCTTCTGATGTCACACTGCTTCGTGTAGTGCTAACGATATTCTTTTTAGTTTCACTGGAACTGATAATTTTACTCACATCATCCATCGAAAGTTTTCCGTCAAGCATTACAAAAATGCTTTCTCCGCCTCCACCATCAATACTTAGCAGGAGATCATCTAAAATACCATTCTTTGCTTCTGCGGAAAGGAATTTTATTTTGGCACCTGAATTATTCACAGACATGATTTCGTTATAATTGAGATTTTTCAGATAGGAAGAAATATCCTTGCTTAGCTGAGATAAATTACTCTGAACTCTACGCCCATCAGAAGTATTTGATTTTTCAGGATTTTCTGTAATCAGAATTTTCAATCCGTTAATTTTGGATAACAACGGTTTAATCTGATCAAGTTGTGAATCATCAATATTCAAACTGCTTAACATACCGAACATCGGCTTGGCTATTTTAATAGAAGTTACACCTTCTACTTCCTGATATTTTTCGAAAAGCTGGTCAAATTTATCTTTTTGCCCATATACATTAAAGAAATGGGAAAAAGCGAGTGCGAATATTATGAATAGTTTTTTCATGAGTCAATTTTATTTTTTTAAATGATGATGGTTTACAGATCAGATGGGTCTCTTTTTCTGCTAATAATCATCGTCCACCACTTTAGGTTGTACCAATTTTTCACTAACGTTATTTGCAAATATCTGGAATGAATACTTAGTCACATTGATTGCTTCTTCTACGTTATCGATTCTTTTGCCATTTACTATAACATAAGAATTTTCATATCCTGTAGAATCTTTTGAAGTTTTATTTTTAAAAGAGGAATTATCCACATATCTTGGTTTTCTCTCTTTTTTCAGTCTTCCTCTTTTGGGAAGAATCTCATCCAACACATCTTTTTCAGCGACATGATTCTCCTGGAAGATTGAGTCTTTTTTAGTTCCTGAAATGGAATCGGTATGATTAACAGCTACCTGAACCTGATGATCATTATTCTCTTTTATAAAATCAGATTTTTGTCTCAACACCTCATCTTTTACCAGTTTTTCTGTCCCCTGAGCGCCTGTTTTCGTATCGTTATTGTAAAAGAGAAAACCGATACTGAAAAGCAGCAATACGCTGGCTGCCATCCAGAACCATTTAGGGAAGGAGGGCCTTTTATTTTCTTCTAATGGAATAATTGGGGTAGCATCATTTTCAGATTCTTTACCTTCTGTCTTCTGAAGAAAGTCTTCGAAGCTCCAATCCATTTTATCTTCCCTGATATCCCGAAAGATTTCATCGTATTTATCTTGTAATTGATCTTTTTTCATAGCTCATCAGTTGTGAGATTTGTTCTTTTACTTTTTGTCTTGCCCGCATAAGGTTTACCCTTACTGCATTTTCCTCCATTTCCAGCATTTCAGAAATTTCGGAAACATCGTACTCTTCTACATCTTTCAAATGGATAACCATTTTCTGCTTTTCCGGGAGCTGATTGATAAATCCTACAATATGTTCTTTAAGGTTATCCACTTCCATACTATAAAGCTCTGACCGGTGAAGCTGCATATCTGCAAAACCTATCTTCACATCGTGATGTTTCAGCCGGTTGAGACATTCGTTCTTAACAGATTTAAGCGCATAGGATTTAAAATTTCCGAATTGCTCTAATTCATCTCTCTTCTGCCAGAATTTCATCATCAGATCCTGCACAACATCTTCTGCTTCATCACTGCTCATGACGAACCTTTTCGCAAAACGATACATCTCGTCTTTGAGAATAAACACCGTATTCTTGAAAGTTTCTTGGGTCATGAGTTTTGTTTCTTATAGGTAAGACAACTGCTGTTTCAAATCTATTACATCAAAAATAAAAAAAACTTCAATTTTTTTTGAAGTTTTTTATTTTTCGCTTAATAGGTATCAAAAATATGTTTCAGAATCGCTTTATCCTGCTCTGTTAAAGCCACTTTCCTTCTGGCCATTGCCCGCTCTGCTACTTCATATACTTTATCGAGTCTGAATCTTTCATCATCCTTTAGCCCACCCCATGAAAAGTTTTCTACAAGATTGGGTGGAAATCCCGGTTTGAAAATATTGGAAGCAACTCCTACAACAGTTCCTGTATTTAACTGGGTATTGATTGCCGTTTTGGAATGGTCCCCCATAATCAGTCCTGCAAATTGCAATCCGGTATCTTCAAAAGCTTTGGTCCTGTAATTCCAGAATTTCACATGTGCATAATTATTTTTCATATTGGAAGAATTGCTGTCTGCTCCGAAATTACACCATTCTCCGATCACGGAATTCCCGACAAAACCTTCATGTCCTTTGCTCGAGTAACCAAAAATAATAATATTATTCACCTCTCCCCCTACTTTACAGTGAGGTCCCACCGTAGTGGCTCCGTAGATCTTAGCACCTAAATTAAATTTAGATTCATCACACAATGCGATAGGACCGCGAAGGTGACAACCTTCCATAATTTCTGTATTTTTTCCGATATAAATTTTACCGGTTTTTGTATTGATTGTTGAAAATTCAATAGAAGCACCTTCTTCAATAAAAAGATCTTTTTTATCACCTAAAAAGCCATTTGTTGAAGACAATTCCTGTGAAGTTTTCCCCTGAGTCATCAAATCAAAATCAAAATTGATAGCATGGTGATTATAGGTAAAAAGGTCAGCCGGTTTTTTAAAGAAAATAAGATCTTCTTTAATATCAGTCATTTTTTCAATCTGATGTAAAGAAAACCCTTTCATATTAATCTTTGCTGCTACTAATTCATCTTCATACACCAATGCTTCTCCCTGCTTCAGCTCTTTAATTTGTTGAATAACGGTTTCTGTAGGTAAGAAATTAGGAACCAGAAAAAGGCTTTCTTTTTCTTCAGGAGCATTGAATTTATCCTGAAGATATGTTTCTGTAAAATAAGAAACTTCTGTGTTTTCAAGAATTTTTTGCCATCTTTCAGAAAATGTCAGAATTCCGCATCGCATCGCAGCAACGGGTCTGGTAAAAGTAAGCGGAAGAAAATCTTCCCAATATTGTGCGTCTGAAAATACTAATTGCATTTTTTGATTTTTTAACTGGAGATTTTATACTCCGGGAGTTACATTTGGTTTCTAAATTGTGTCTTGAACAAAAATACAAAAAGATGGGAGAAGTTGAGATAGAAGATAAGAGATAATAGACAGACAACTCTCAATATCTATATTCCGGCAAAATACTAGGTTTGGGCTAAAGCCAGTGGAATTTTTATTTATTGTAAGTGGACTAAAGCCCATTTCTATTGAATTTAAAACAACAAAAAAGTCTTCCAGAAAATTGGAAGACTTCTATATTTTTAAGTTACAAAAAATTACTTAGCGAACTTTTTGTATTTGTTCATGAACTTATCAACTCTACCTGCAGTGTCAACTAACTTAACTTTACCAGTGTAGAAAGGGTGAGAAGTTGAAGAGATTTCCATTTTGATTAGTGGATACTCTTGTCCTTCGTACTCGATAGTGTCTTTTGTTTCTGCAGTAGACTTGCAAAGAAACACCTCGTCGTTACTCATATCTTTGAAAACAACAAGTCTATAATTTTCTGGGTGAATTCCGTTTTTCATAATACTATTTTTAAAAAAATTAAAGTTTGCTTTCGAAATAGTAATGGATATTTCTCTGCTAATTTTAGGTTGCAAAAGTACAACTTTTTTTCTAATTTCCAAATATGGATTTCAATATTTTTTTAAAGATAAGAAATTCAAAGTATTTTCGTTAAATTTGGAACTTACTTAAACTTTAATTTCAATGAAATTCAAATTATTACTGGCTTTTTGTTTCTGGATACTACTTGTAACAGTATCATGTAATAAGGATGATATTACTTTTGATGCGCCTTCACAGCAATTAAGATTTTCAAAAGATACGGTATTTTGTGATACGGTATATCATCAGGTACGTTCAGAAACCTACGTTGTAAAAGTATATAATAATGAGGATAAGGATATTCTGATCCCAAGAATCAATCTTGAACAGGGAGCTACTTCATTATATAGAATCAACGTAGACGGAAAACCTGGATATGATTTTAAAGATGTTCCTTTAAGAAAAAAAGACAGTCTTTTTATTTTTGTTGAAATTTCTCCTCAAGCTACAGGACCTGAAGCGATTGCTGAAGACAAAGTTGTTTTTTCCGGCCCTGCCGGACAACAGCATGTGACGTTATTTTCCGTAGTTCAGGATGCGGAGTTTTTTATTCAGACCCCTACAAATCCTAATGTCATCAGTAGTTCCACCACCTGGAATAACAATAAGGCTAAGATCATCTATGGGAATCTTACCGTCAACCCTAATGTAACATTGGATGTAGACCCGGGAACGAAGATATATTTCCACAAAAACAGTGGGATGAAGGTAGCCTCCGGAGGGGTTTTAAACCTTAATGGAACAATGGATCAACAGGTTATCATTCGCGGAGACCGAAATGATACTAAATATGATACGGTTCCTAAAAACTGGAATTCTATCAAAATGGAGCCAAGTTCTATCCTTAATATGAATCATACGAGACTTTTCGGAGGAACTAAAGGACTTGAGATGAAGCAAACCACGGCAACCATTACCAATTCATTTATCCATACGTTCCTTGATTACGGAATCTATGCGGTAGGATCTACTGTAAAAGCCAATAATTTAGTAATGAATAATTGTGGATTGGCATGTATAGGTATATTCCGAGGAGGAAATCACACGTATACGCATGCGACGATAGCGAACTATTCTAAGTCAATGAGCCAGTTTGACAGAAATGGAGTTTTTGCTACCAACGAATGGAAAAATGATGCAGGACAAATAGAGCAAGGGGCTTTACAACAATTGAGTATAAAAAACAGTATTGTATATTCTGACAGAGATAATGCAGTACAGGTTGAGCCGACTTCCGGTCAGCAATTTGAGTTTTTAATTCAGAACTGCCTTATTAAATATTCAGGAAAATCGGAATCAGGTTATACTTTTGATAACAGCAGCAACGTGGTACAAAGTATTAAAAATGAGGATCCGCAGTTTGTCAATTATTTCATGGCTAAAATGAATCTTCGGGTAAAATCAACTTCTCCGGCAAGAGGAAAAGGAAATGTGGGGATAGCAGGAACGGTACCAGTTGATATCGTAAATGTATCCAGAACAACCAATCCAACTCTGGGAGCTTATCAATAATGGAAATTACACAATTACAGCAACAGGTCGATGAGTGGATCAAGACCATCGGCGTACGATATTTTAATGAACTCACCAATATGGCGATGCTGACAGAAGAAGTCGGTGAAGTTGCCAGAATCATAGCGAGAAGATATGGTGAACAAAGTGAAAAGGAAAGTGATAAGAGCAAAGATTTGGGAGAGGAACTGGCAGATGTACTTTTTGTAACCTTATGTCTGGCCAACCAAACCGGAGTGAACCTGCAGGAAGCTTTTGATAAAAAAATGAAAATAAAAACTGATCGCGATAAGGAACGTCATCAGAATAATGAAAAATTGAAGTAGAGACTTCAGATACCAGAGATCAGACATCAGACTTTGACAGCTTGTAATCTGACATTTAAACACTGGATCTTAAAAGAATAATAAAATTGAAGCAGAGATTACATTGCTGATTACAGACAATGACCGTCTGGAATCCTATGTTTGAAATCTGAAATCTAAAGAAATAATGAAGCTAGAAAAATCAACATTACTTGGAAATAAAACAGTACAGATCAGCGGTTCGAAGAGTATTTCGAATCGTTTATTGATTCTGGAAAGTCTGTTTAGCAATATAAAAATCGGGAATTTGTCTAATTCTCAGGATACGCAGTTACTGAAAAAAGCACTGTCTGAAAATACAGAAACTGTAGACATTCATCACGCGGGAACTGCTATGCGTTTTCTTACTTCTTTTTATTCTATTCAGCAAGGAAAAACGACAATTCTTACCGGATCTAAAAGAATGAAGGAAAGGCCGATTAAAAATCTGGTTAATGCTTTAAAGGATCTTGGGGTAGACATCGAATATCTTGAAAATGAAGGATTTCCTCCTTTAAAAATTACCGGAAAAAAGATCACTCAAACCTCAGTGAATGTTCCGGCCAATATATCAAGCCAGTTTATCACTTCTCTTTTGCTTATTGCAGGAAAGCTTGAAAACGGACTGGAAATTAATCTTGTGGGCGAAGTAACATCAAGGTCTTATATTGAAATGACTCTTGATATTTTGACAAAATTTGGAATTATAAACAGTTTCGTAGGTAATACCATTAAAGTAGAACCTTTCAATTCTGAAGACCAACCTTCCGCAATGTCTTATGAGGTAGAAAGTGACTGGAGCTCTGCTTCTTATTTCTATTCAATCTCCGCACTGGGAAGAAAAACAATTCATTTGAAAAGCTTTTATAAAGCATCTACTCAGGGGGACTCTGCGATTGCAAAAATCTATGAGGATTTCTTTGGGATTACCACTACTTTCTCTGAGGATGAGCATAAAATCACCTTAGAACCTCAACAGAATTTTTCTTTCCCTGAAAAAATCATTCTGGATATGAACAACTGCCCGGATATTGCACAAACATTATGTGTTACTGCAGCTGCTTTACAAATTCCTTTTGAAATCTCGGGACTGGGAACCTTAAGAGTAAAAGAAACCGACAGACTTCTTGCTTTATACAATGAATTACAAAAACTGGGAACTGAAACGGAGATCACAGATTCAACGATCAGGTCGATCAGTTTTGGAGAACCACAGGATCATATTTCCATTAAGACGTATCAGGATCACAGAATGGCCATGAGTTTTGCTCCTTTCTGCCTGATCAAAGAACTTACTATTGAAGAGGAGGAGGTTGTTGAAAAATCTTATCCGATGTTTTGGAAAGACCTTGCCAGTGTGGTGACGAATTAATTTGAAAACTTGAAGACTGGGTAATCTGAAAATGAGTTGATGAACCTTTTTAGGGTACCCTGTCTTTCCTATATATTGTTTCCATGAAATCTCCTTTTTCTTTTCTTGTTCTTTTATCCGTTACAGGACTTTATGCTCAAAGTCTTAAAGATTTTTCAATACCGAAAGGATATACAAAGATTGCGGAAGTAAAAGGGGATCTGGATAAAGATGGAAGGGACGAAATTATCCTGGCATTTGATACTAATATAAAAGTATCTGAACAGGAAAGCTCTCCAGGTCAAAAAAATAAGCAGCGAGTTTTTTATATTTTGAAAAATGAAAATAATCATCTCAAGGCCTGGAAAGAGAACTCTACTATCCTTTTATCTAGTGGAACAGGCTTTTCTCCGGAATACAACAGGCTTGAACTTTCCATTAAAAACAATTGTCTGATTGTTGTACAGGAGTATTCCACCAATTCTCGGCATACACAAGGTTATAAACATACTTTCAGATTCCAGAATGGTGATTTTTATTTGATAGGTTCTGAGGATATGTTTGAAGATACCTGTGAATTTAATTTCATACATGTCATCAATTTTTCGACTGGTAAAGTATTGATCGACAAAGAGTATTCCTCTTGTGACGAGGAAACAAAAGTACCTTCCAGTGAGCATAAGGAGTTCATCCATAAACTCAAGCCTCTTATCAAGATGAACGATTTCAAAATCGGAGAGCATCAATTCAGGATTCCCGGTTCAAAAGAGAATTTTGTTTTTTAAAGATGAAAGATGCATGCTTGATGGACTATCATGTAAGCTGTCAGTTTTTACAGAATACTTACTGAAATACTGATACCTATCTTGGGATTGCAAGAACTCTCTGTTTCCATCTTCTGACTTCCCACCTCCTATGCTCAACAACTTAATCATCTCTTAAAATTAAATTAACTCCTTATCATTTGATATATTCTTATTTTTAGATTACAATAAAAATATGAAAAAACTATGTTCAAATTAAACATGAGACGTATAACGTCCATTACTCTTGGTATTGCTACCGCAAGTCTATTCTTTTCCTGCTCAAACGACAGTATCATTGAAAGAGATTCTAATGAGGTTTCTTCAAGGTTTAGCAATAAAGCTTCTTTGCTTCCTATTGAAATGAACAGCTGGATGTCTGGTCTTCAGGATAACATTTCAATTTCAAAAATTTCAATTCCCGGAACGCATGATTCAGGAGCACGTATAGATGCCCCTGTTGTATCTGGTACAGCAAAAACACAAGACCTCAGCATTGCTGAACAGCTGAACGCCGGTGTTCGTTTTCTGGACGTCCGTTGCAGGCACATTGATAATTCTTTTACCATTCATCATGGAGCAATCTACCAAAAATTAAATTTTGATGATGTGCTTAATGCATGTTATGCTTTTTTGAACAGTCATCCATCAGAAACAATTATCATGTCTATAAAGGAAGAGCATGATCCTTCAAATAATACCAGAAGTTTTGAACAGACTTTTGATTCTTATATTCAGAAAAATCCATCGAAATGGGATCTGGGTACCAACATTCCTACATTGGGAGATGTAAGAGGAAAAATTAAACTATTGAGAAGATTTTCTGCAGGAACTGCAAAGGGAATCAATGCTACTTCATGGGCAGATAATACAACGTTTGATATCAACAATCCGGGAGCTGCATTAAGGGTTCAGGATTATTATAAAGTAACCAACAATGATGATAAGTGGAGCGGGATTTCCACCCTTCTTAACGAAGCTAAAAATGACAGCAGTAACAAACTTTTCATCAATTTTACCAGTGGATATAAACCGGGGATCTTTGGAATTCCAAGCATTCCTACGGTTTCCAACAATATTAATCCAAGACTTAAAACATTCTTTCAGAATAACACAAGGGGGTCTTTTGGGATAATGCCGATCGACTTTGTAAGCGCAGAATTATCTGAGCTTATTGTGAAAACCAATTTCTAAGTTAATTAATTGCTAGATATTTTCAAACACAGGCTACCTCATTTCTGGGTAGCCTGTTTTATTGACAATACGCTTGAGTAAATAGGTTATTATTTCTCAATCCCGTAAGCAGCAAGGATTTTATTAAAGATTTCTGTGTTTTCAAATAGTCCTGTAAATTCTTTAGAATTTGGCCCATAGGCGAAAACACTTGACGGGATTGAAGTATGGTCATTGGTGCTGAAATTTCCAAACACCCAACCTTCTTTAAGGCTTCCGTCGAGAAGGGTTAGACCTCCTGTTTCATGATCTCCAACAACCACTACCAGCGTTTCTTTATTTTCATCGGCAAATTTCATTGCTTTTCCTACTACATGATCGAAGTCTAACAATTCGGTAACCAGTTGCTCTATATTATTGCTGTGTCCACCACCATCGGTTTGGGAAGCTTCTATCATCATAAAGAAGCCTTTTTTACTAGATTTAAGATCATTGAGAGTAAGATCAAAAGCGTCAGCCAGCCAGTTTCCTCTTCCATTGCTTACTCTTTGTGAGGCTAAAGGATCAATGATCAGAGTACGGTTATTTATTTTTGCTGCAGATTTCAGATCATGAAGAATCTCTACTTTGGATTCTTTCAATTTTTGTTCAGTTTCCGGAGTCAACCCGTTTGTTGGACCGCCGATCAGAATTTTTGTTTTGGAAGTGGCAAAATCTTTCAGAATAGGTTCTGAACTGTTTCTGTTGTCTGAGTGTGCATAGAAGTCCGCGGGAGTAGCATCTGTAACATCTCCGGTTGAGATTAATCCTGAAACCATACCTTTAGCAGCAATAATATCTGGAATTTGTGCTAAAGCTTTCCCCAAATTATCTACTCCTACAAACGTGTTTTTGGTTTTCACCCCGGTTGCAAATGCCGTAGAACCAGGTGCAGAATCTGTAATATAGGCATTAGATGAATTGGTTTTAGACAAACCTGTAGCCTTCATGTTGAATACATTTAATTTTCCTTTATTGGCTGTAAATGCAGCATAATATTGTGGTAAAGAAGTTCCGTCGGGAATCAACAATATTACATTTTTCACTTTTTTGCTTACACCATCGGTCTTATAAGTGGGAGTATATGTCACATATTCCTTAGTATTCTTGTAGAAATTCTTTGGAATTGTGTTCATGAATTTTTTAAGATCCGGGATATGATCTGTATTGATGTAGTCTACTCCCATATCCATGAGATTTACCCATGCATTGGGAAAATCAGGAGCTCCATAAAAACGCATTGGTTTTTGCTGTGTATGAGCCCGCTCAACAAATGCTTTTATTTTTGCGGTTTCTTCATCTCTTGGAATTCCTTTTCCGTTCCATTTGACTATTCCAGGTAAATCGGCACTGAACATTCCGATTCTTTTCAACTCATTAGCGCTGTAGTTTTTATCAAAATCTCCATCAAAATACAGGTAATTAGGATAGTTTTTAAAATCAACCGGCTGAGGTCTTCCTCCGGTTATCACAATTTTAATTCCTGAATTTTCTGTAATCTCAGGATACTTTTTTAAAGTGGCGACCAATGCAGCCAGCGATGTTTTATAATCCTGTTTGATATCAATCAGCAATTGCAGTTTTTTTGTCTTGTCAGGATATATACTCCCCTTATTCAGTTTAATCTGCTTTGAGATATTGTCCAGATAAAGACTTTCCAATGTTCTGTCCGGTGAAAGTTCCTTTTCGGTATGAGCCACCCATAATTTCCCTTTTACAAGAAAAACATCTGCCTCGATAGATCCGAAATTAGCATAGTAAGCTTGCCAGAAAGGGATTTCCTGCATATAATCATTGTGGGAATGTGCATTTCCTACATGGTAATTCAAATAATTCTGTGCCTGATTTTCAGTAAAAACGGCTAAGGCCAGTACCGTTATTATTTTTGATAATTTCATTCGTTTATCTTTTATTGTCTATATGCTCTAATGCTTTATAGTACCAAAAAAACTATATCATCACAGAGATTCTGCAATGATATAGAGGATAATATATTGGGCTAATTTTTTACCAACCTTCGTTTTGTTTAATAATTCCGTAGCTGTTTACAATTTCTGCTTGTGGCACTGCCCAAACATTATGTACGGTAGGATTAAAGTTTCTCGCCGCCCATACTATCTGGCCGTTAATACCGTGTAAAGGTTTTGCATAAGTAGCCTGAGCATCGCCCCAACGTACAAGGTCTCTGTGACGATCCGCCCATTCACCGGCCAGTTCGCAACGCCTTTCGTGCTTCAGGTCTGCCATAGTACATCCGGTTTTGGGAGTCAAGCCTGCACGGATTCTGATTATATTAATTTCCTGATCAGCATTTCCTCCCGACATTAACAAGGCTTCGGCTTTGATAAGAATGACCTCAGCATAACGCATAATCGGAACGGCAAGATCCGTACACGGATAATCTCCATTGGCACTTACGTGGCCACTGCTCAATGGATATTTGAAAGCATCCATATATTTATTGAACTGATATCCTGTCAAAGAATTAGAAGAGGCATACGTTCTTTCAGTTCCATTAAACGTAAATTTATCACCCAATTTCAGGATCGTTGCACTTCTTCTAAGGTCTCCGGTTTCATATTCATCATATAATTCTTTTGTTGGCTGGAAATATCCCCATCCGTTATATTCTCCCCAGCCTTTGTTTTCTAACATTACTCCAGGAAGGATGCTTCCTACAGAATTAAATTTGGGGGTACTCGGAACTGACCATATATATTCTGAACTATAGTTATTTTCAGCTTTGAAGACATCCGCATAATTGTTCAACAGATTTCGGTTTCCCTTAGTCATAACTTCATTCGCCCAAAAAGCAGCATTTTGCCAGTCTTTCATGAATAAATATACTTTTGCTAAAAGTGCCCAGGCTGCGGCTTTATGAGGTCTTCCGTAATCTTTGGCAGGAAGTTCTGCCTGGTTTGGTAATAACTCTGCAGCTTTTTTAAGGTCTTCAACAATGTATTTATAGTTTTCCATGACGTTGGCTGCTCTCGGAGCCGGACCCTCCGGTTCTTTCGTACGGTCTATAATAGGAACACCAGCTTTTTCGTTCCCGTAGCTGTATGCCAGCTCAAAGTACATTCTGCTGCTCATAAACAACGCTTCCCCTAAATACTTATTTTTGACAGCCTGTGAAGCCTGAATATTATTCACGTTACGAATAACACGGTTTGCGACTCCAATCACCGTATATCTTTTGTTCCATTGGGTTTCCAGATCTCCTGCTGCAATATAGTTGCTGCTAAAGTTCTTTACATTATCAGCTTCGCTCTTTGATCTTCCTGTTACCATATCATCACTGGCATTGATAAACCAGAAAAAACCTCTTCCGTAAAACTCACTGTCGGAAAGGGGCTTGTACATCGCATTAGCTCCGGTAATCAGATCATTTTCAGTTTTCCAGAAACTGGCTTCAGTAGGTGTACCTTCCGGTTGAATATCCAATTCGTTTGTGCATGACAACGCAGAAATAGATAATCCTGTTATTAATAGTATTCTATTGAAAATTTTCATCTTTTTACTTTTAAATTTATATTAGATTAAAACCCGACTTCAAGACCGAAAATAAATGAACGGGCCTGAGGATATCTTCCGGTGTCCACACCATAGGTTTCCATTCCTACTTCAGGATCAAAGCCTGTATATTTGGTAATGGTAAACAGGTTATTGCTGGTCACATACACTCTGATTTTATTCACATCAAGCTTCTTGTAAAGTTCCTGTGGTAAAGAATATCCTACGGTAAGGTTTTTCAGTCTCAGGTAAGAACCGTCTTCAACATAGAAATCTGATACCTTGGAATAATTACCACTTGGATCCCCTTGCACTACTCTCGGAATATGGGAATTTGTATTTTGAGGAGTCCAGGCATTAAGGATATCCCTATCCATATTGTAATTCTGTCCTGTTCCCCCCGGATTTAATGAAATAAATTTCAATCCGTTAAATATTTTGTTTCCATAAACTCCCTGGAAGAATATGTTAAGGTCAAAGTTCTTCCAAGTCATATTGTAGGATAATCCGTAAGAGAATTTAGGATATGGATTTCCAAGATTTACGAAGTCATTGTTATTCAATGGTCCGGTATTTCCGTCTTTCTTAAGGAATTTAATATCTCCAGGCTTAGCGTTGGGCTGAATAAGATTTCCATTGGAATCTTTATAATTATCAATTTCCGCCTGAGTCTGGAAAATTCCGTCAGTTCTATATCCATAATATGAATACAGAGATTCACCTACTTTTATACGGGTAGGCTTCAGGACTCCTCTTACATTATTGCTATTGACAAAGATCTCATCCACACCAGCTAATTGCTTCACCGTGTTTTTTAGTTGACTAATAGTCGCTCCGATCGAATAAGTAAAATCGCCTTTGCTTCTGCTGTTATAATTGATTCCCAGCTCAAATCCTTTATCCTGAAACAACCCGGCATTGACATATCGGTCGATATAGGTTTCGGTGCTTGAAAGGTTGACATTAAAAATCTGATCTGTTGAATTTTTAACAAAATAATCAAATTGTAAGGAAAGGCTGTTATGCAGAAAAGAAGCATCTACTCCAAAGTTGGTTTGCTCTGATTTACCCCATTTCAAATTAGAATTAGGCTTTGTTGTGGCGTAATAAGCAATATTTTGTGTCGGATCCTGTCCAAAAATAATATTATTGTCCCGTACCATCAATGGATTCACTGCCTGATAGGATATCCCACCAAGGTTTCCTAAGATTCCGTAGCTGCCCCTCAATTTCAGATTGGAAAGCCATGAAATTTCATTCAAAAAATTTTCTTTGGAAACCACCCATGCTCCCGAAACGGAATAATAATTGGCAAACTGATTTTGCTTAGAAACCAAAGAGGTCCCATCTCTTCTTCCCAGCAAACTGATGATATACTTTCCTGCATAGTCATAATTAACTCTTGCCAGATAAGATATCAGAGCTTGTCTGTATTTGTAGCTGTATACTTCTTTATTGGTATCTGCGGCATTTTGAAGATACCTGAAGGCTTCCGCTTCACTTCTGAAATCAAAAGCTTTTGCTCTGAACCCATCTTCGGTTGTTTTCTGAAAGGTAAAGCCTGCAAGGGCATCAATATTATGTTTACCAAACGCAAATTTGTAGGTAAGGAGCTGCTCGGCAAGAGAAGTAGATATGTTGTTGGACTGATATTCTAAACTATTGGTATCAAATATTTTTCCTACTTCTAATACTCTGGATGTAAATTCCTTGATATTTCCCAGTTTAAATGTCTGGGAAAAATTGGAACGGAATTTTAAATCTTTTGCCAAAGAAACTTCGATGTAAGGATTGATCAAAATCTCATGAGTAGGATTCTGAATGCTAATCCTTTTAAGATAAGCAACAGGATTGATCATATCTCCGTATCCGCCTGCCACATCGATCGGAAGACCGGAAAAAGCACCTGTTGGACTATATACAGAAACATTCGGCGGATAATACATGGCTGCTACCAGAGCTCCTGTATACCCGTTCTTTGTATTTGCAGTATTTCCATCAGAGTAATTGTAGTACATATTCTCCCCGATGGTCAACCAGTCTTTCACTTTATGTTCAGAATTTACTCTGAAATTATATCGTTTTGCCTGAGTATTTAACAGGATACCTTCAAGATTTCTGTGATTCATTCCCACGAAGAATCTGGATCTTTCACTTCCTCCACTCAGATTTACATTGTATTCCTGAATGGTTCCCGTACGGAAAATCTCTTTCATCCAGTTGGTGCGGGTAATTCCTCCATCAGAATATTTATCTGCATTGAAAGCTAGTGGAAGGCTGCTTAGTTTTCCAGCATTTTCATAGGCCTGACGCATTACATCCTGGAATTCTGCTGCATTCAAAGACTCTTTTAACCTCCAGGCCTGGTTAATTCCGTATTTAACATCGAAATCTACTGTTAAAGCTCCTTTTTTACCTCTTTTTGTGGTAATAAGGATAACCCCGCCTGAAGACCTTGCTCCATAAATTGCTGCTGAAGCATCTTTAAGTACCGAGATATCCTGAATATCGTTAGGGTTAATATTCGGTGTTCCGTTAAAAACCACCCCATCCACGACATATAAAGGAGTTTCTCCATTTACTCCTCCGAGACCGCGGATATTCACTTTGGGAGAACCGTTTGGATCCCCACCTTCGTTTACCACCGTTACGCCGGGAGCTTTGCCCTGAAGGACTTCCCCCACTCCGGATAAAGATCTTGAACTGAGCTTATCTAATGAAGCCTCCGCAACAGCACCGGAGACCTTACTTTTTTTCTGGGTTCCGTATCCAACAACGACAACCTCATCGATGGATTTTTCTTTAATACTGTCTTTTTTTTGAGAGAGGAACATCGGTGAAACTGATATTGCACCAATAAGTAATACCCTGCCAGTGAGATAAGTCACTGAGACCGGGACTTTAAATACATTCATGACATCCTGTTTAGATTAGGTGCAAAATTAGAACAGCCTCTCCCCGGACTTCATTAAGGTTCTCTTATGTTTTTATTAAGAAATTTTAGCTTTGTTCAAACAAAACCTACCACTTTACAAAAATAAATAACTGTATTTCAATACGATAAACAAATAAAGTAATCATTCTTATTTGATCAGGTATTTTATTTCATATTAAGTTTGTTTTAAGTTTATAATCAACTGGGATAATAATGAAGAGTATATTTTCAGATATAATAAATAACAGAGTTCATTTTTCTTTTTTTACATTTGCTGAAATTAAAATCATACAGATTACATGACCATTATCATCACAGGAACCTCATCAGGAATCGGATTTGTGCTCGCCGAATATTTTGGTAAAAAAGGGCACCAAGTATATGGTTTGAGCAGAAAGCGTACGGAAAGTCAATATTTCAAATCTATCCCTACAGATGTGACCGACAATACGGCTGTTCAGAATGCCATTGCAGAAATTTTACAAACAGAGACCAGAATTGATGTTCTTATCAACAATGCCGGTATGGGTATGGTGGGCGCCGTGGAAGATTCTAGCAAAGAGGATATTTTAAAACTATTTAGCCTGAATCTGGCTGGTTCCGTTCAGATGATGAGTGCGGTAATGCCTAAAATGCGAGAACATCAATTTGGAAAAATCATTAATATTTCCAGTATCGGAAGTGAAATGGGATTGCCTTTCCGTGGATTTTATTCAGCCTCTAAATCAGCTTTGGATAAAGTGACGGAAGCCATGAGGTATGAAGTTTATCCATGGAATATCGAGGTGTGCTCTCTTCATTTGGGTGATATTAAAACCAATATTGCAGAAAATAGGGTAATTGCCAAGGTTTCTGAACCCTATAAAAATATCTTCAATAAGGTATATTCCCTGATGAATTCTCATGTAGACGACGGAACTGATCCCGTTGAAGTAGCTGTATATATTGAAAAGCTTTTATCAAAGAATAAGTGGAAAGCCCATTATTATTTTGGTAAATTCGGGCAGAAAATCGGAGTTCCTTTGAAATGGATTCTTCCGCAGGGAACCTATGAGAATTTAATGAAGAAATATAATAAACTGGACTAGTTTCAGTTATTTAAAAAATTATTAACTGTATTTAAACCATTAAGGGATATTAAGCAGTGAAGAATAGTAAGGATGGCTTCACTTTTAAGCTCAGAATGATTAATCAGAATGCAACTTAATTCTTAATGATTTAAATAAATTTAGCCTTGAAGTTATTTCTGAAAATATTTTTTGTTTTCCTCTGCGTTTTTGTACAAGCGCAGAAAAAACAGTATTGGCTCATTGACACTGAAACCAAGGTCAGAAAAAAAGCTAAAGACTCTATCTCTGCTGTCAAGTTTCTGGATTCTCTGGCTCAAAGTAATTACTTCTTTACCCAATTGAAAGAGGTAAAGGTAAAAGGTGACAGCACAGAAATATTTTATGATAAAGGAAAAAATTTCAACCAGACCTATGTTGATCTTTCAGAAAGTATTGTTCAAAAGCTAAAACTTCAGAAAGATTTTTTCACTAAAAATTTAGACTCTACCAAGAAAAGCATCAACAAAAGTTATATTGATGATGGATATTCTTTCAGCCGGATTAAATCTAAATACAAAGGTCAAAAAAATGGCTTTCCCGTTGTAGAGCTGGATATCAATAAAAATGATAAAAGAACAATTGACGGGTTTGTGGTAAAAGGTTACGAAAAGGTTCCCAAAAGATTTATCAAAAATCTGGAGAAGGAATTTAAAGGTAAGACCTATGATGATAAAAACCTTCTGGCCATTAATAAAAACTTTCAGAGTCATCCTTTCCTGACACTGGAACGACAGCCACAAACATTATTCACCAAAGACTCCACAAGTATTTACTTATTCCTTGAAAAGAAAAAGACCAATACATTTGATGGGGTTATTGGTTTCGGAAATGATAAAAAAGACAAATTTACCCTCAACGGTACAATGAATGTCAATTTCAGGAATATGTTTAACGGCTTTGAAGCGGTAAGCTTATATTGGCAAAGAAATCCGGATAGAGGCCAGACTTTTGATCTGCAGGTCGATATCCCGTATCTTTTCAAATCGAATGTCGGGATGAATGCAAAGGTGAATATTTACAGACAGGATTCTACTTTCGCCAATGTAAAATTCCTTCCTGCATTTTATTACCATATCAACAACCGAAACAAAATAGGCTTTAGAGCTACGTTGGAAACCTCAACGATCATGGATTCATTGTATGCTGCCGGAAAAGATTATAACAAAAGAGGAATCGGGATCTGGTACCAAATGACTGAACCAACGGATATTGATCTGTTCATGTATAAAACAAAAATTAATGTTGGCTATGACTTTTTAACAACGACGTATACGAAAGGGAATATCAAATCTACACAAAACCAGTTCTACTTCTTCGGGGAACATAACTATCATATCGGGGGCAATCATTTCCTTAACATAAAGGGTGAAGGTGCTATGATGGATTCTAAAATGGAATTTTCAGCCAACGAATTATATCGTTTCGGAGGATGGAACTCTATGCGGGGTTTTAATGAAAACTCACTCGCTGCTGATTTCTATTATTATGGAAGTCTTGAATACCGTTATCTCATCGGTAGCCAAGCTTTTTTTGATCTCTTTGGCCAATATGGGCAGCTTAATAATAAGTCTCTTAACGTCAAACCTAAACTTTATAGTGTAGGGCTGGGTTTCAACTTCTTTATTCCCATTGGCCTGATGAGTTTCCAGCTATCTAATGGTAATGAATTTGGAAATCCTTTCAAGTTCAATGATATAAAAATACATTGGGGAATCCTGAGTAGGTTTTAAAAAGAAGGGAAGCCGGATGCAGGAAGCCTGAAGTTACTATAGTATTACTCTATTTAGTGGTAATCTTATTATTAAAAGCTAATGGAATGTATTTCAGTTGTTTTAAATTTCAAACCTCTGGTTTCCAGCTTCCAGTCTTAACAAATAGTTGTTACGATATGCTTCAGTCGTTTTCAAATACTTCAAAAACCTCCATCCTCTGGTTTCCAGCTTCCAGTTCCATATAATAAAGCAAAAACACCTTTACACAAGATATTTCTGACTTTATCATTGTGTTAATTATTTCTGTTAAAAAATGCTTAAATCGTATTTTTATTTTAATATGTCCTTAAAATTTAGGTAACAATGTCCCGCTAAATTTGCCTTCAAAAAAATGAAGAGAACTTTAGCTACTTTTGCCGTTTTTTTGCTACCCCTTTATTTTACTGCTCAGGAGATCAATATTTCCGGGAATGTAAAATCCGAAAATGGCTCAAGTGTTTCAGGTGTCAACATCACCGATAAAAACACAGGTAAGACAGCGACAACAGATGACAATGGAAATTTCACCATCTCTGCCAATCCGAAAGACATTCTTGAATTCATTTCCCCTGAATTTTCTGTTTACACTGTGGAGGTTTCTTCAAAAAGACAGTATTTGGTTGTCTTAAAGAAAACGAATGAAAAGCAAATCGAAGGCGTAGTCATTACTGCATTAGGTATTGCTAAAAAGAAAGAAAAAATCGGATATTCTACTCAGGAAGTAGGAACCAAACAATTTGAAACCATTACTACCCCAAGTATCGGAAACCTTTTTTCCGGACAGGTTGCTGGTCTGAATGTATCCAATCCAACGGGAATGCAGCAGGCACCTCAATTTACTTTGAGAGGAAACTCAAACCTGGTTTTCGTGATTGACGGTGTCATCGTAGAAAAAGAAGTTTTCCAAAACCTGGATCCGAATAATATTGAAAATATCAACGTGTTGAAAGGAGCCACCGCTTCTGCACTATATGGTTCAAGAGGAAGGTATGGAGCTATTCTGATCACTACAAAAAGTGCTAAAAAGAAAGGTTTTTCTATCGAATTTTCTCAAAACACAATGATTACAGGAGGGTTTACCAACCTTCCGAAAACACAGACCGAATACGGAAATGGTTCTCATGGAAAATATGAGTTCTGGGACGGAGCCGACGGTGGTGTGAATGACGGAGATATGATCTGGGGTCCAAAGTTTACTCCCGGATTACAGATCGCCCAATGGAATAGTCCCATCAGAGATAAAACAACAGGACAGGTAATCCCTTGGTATGGTGCTGTAACAGGTACACAGTATAATGACAAATCTAGATATGAAAGGGTTCCTATTGACTGGAAGTACCATGATAACTTAAACACCTTCCTAAAACCTGCCGTGATCAATAATAACAACTTTGCGATCAGCTATAGAAATAATAAAGATGTCTACAGGCTATCAGGAAATTTCATGAATTATGATGATAGGGTTCCTAATTCTTATTTGCAGAAATATGGGGTCAATTTTTCCTCGGAAAATCATTTTGGAGATAAATTCGTTTTTGATACTAAATTCAACTTTAACCAGACTTTTACTCCTAATATTCCCAACTACGATTATAATCCCAGCGGGCATATGTATACGATCCTGATATGGATGGGTGGTGATGTGAACGGAAAGGATCTTAAAAATCACATGTGGGTTCCGGGACAAGAAGGAAGACAGCAAGCCAACTGGAACTATGCGTGGTACAACAACCCATGGTTCGGAGCGGAATATTACAAAAATCAGAACAGAACCAATATCATCAACGCCCAAACAGGACTCGAGTATAAAGCCACACAGGACTTCTCTGTAAAAGGAAAAATTTCCATTGTTGAAAACCATAATAAACAGGAAATATTCAGTCCTTATTCTTATTTCAATTATAGTGCACCAAGAAGTGGTGGATATATCGTAAATGATTCCAAGACATGGAATCTCAACTATGATGTATTGGCAACTTACAAAAAGAAAATATCAGAAAACTTTGACTTTACCATCAATGCCGGAGGTTCTGCATTTTATTATAAAAACAATAAGAATGAAAGATCTACCGATGGATTAAAAGTTCCGGAACTGTACTCTTTCGATAACTCTATCGGAGCGCTTAAAAATTATACATATCTGAAGGAAAAATTGATCTACAGCGCCTATTCAACGATTGATATCGGCTTGTATAATGCATTTTTCATTAACTTCTCCGGACGTAACGACTGGTCTTCTACACTTCCTAAGGCCAACAGATCTTACTTCTATCCTTCGGCTTCTATCAGTACCGTAATTTCTAATCTGATAAAAATGCCTGAGGCTATCAATATGTTAAAAGTCTCTGCTTCATGGGCAAAAGTGGCATATGACTTCCAGCCATATTCTATCAGAAACTATTATTTGAACAATAAGGGAATTACTTTTAACGGTAATCCTACTTTTTACTATCCTACCATCCTTAACGTAGAAAATTCTTTGAAACCTGAGCAAACAAAATCCTATGAATTGGGCTTAAGCGCAGGCTTCCTGAAGAATAGAATTACTTTAGATGCCACGTATTTCAGAACATTAGATTATAACAACATCTTGCAGTTTCCTAGTGCTGAATCTTCCGGCTTCGTTTCTCAATATGTTAATGGGAATGAGTATACAACAAAAGGATTTGAGATCTCCCTTGGTTTGGTTCCTGTAAAAACTTCTGATTTTACGTGGAAAGCTTTAATCAACTGGAGTACATATGAACAAAAGCTGACTTCCATTTATGATAATATGCCCAATTATAACAACATCAAGTTGGGCGAAAGAATGGACAGCTACTATGATTATGAATGGCAAAAATCTCCGGATGGAAAAGTTATTCTGGATGCCAATTCAGGAATGCCAACCCGAGCGAATACACAAACCAATTTAGGACACTTTAACCCTGACTGGACTTTTGGAATCAACAACTCGTTCAAATATAAAAAATTCACTCTTAATATCGGAATCGATGGAAGCATCGGTGGGATTATGAGATCTCAGGTTGTCGAAAAAATGTGGTGGGGAGGAAAGCATCCGAACTCCGTAGCTTACAGAGATCAGGAATATGCCAATCCGGGAACCTACTATTTTGTACCGGATGGGGTAAATTACAATCCTGCAACAGGCCTATATACTCCGCATACTAAAGCCATAAGCTTCCAGGACTGGGCACAGAACTATCCGTACCAGGCCAGAGTAACACAAAGTGAAAGTGAAGAGTTTGCGAATGTTTTTGACAGAACTTTCATCAAGCTAAGATCTGTAGTTTTGGAATATGATTTTTCTTATTTATTGAATCCCAAAGGAATGGTAAAAAGCTTCACAGCCAACATTTCTGCTTATAATCTGGCCATGTGGAAAAAATCGAAAAACCTTTATTCCGATCCTGATTTCCAGATCAGATCCGGAAGAACGGGAGATATAGCTAATGACATTCAGGATCCTTCAAGCAGATGGTTCGGAATCGGATTTAATCTTAAGTTTTAATTTAAAGTCGACATTACATGAAAAATAATATATTCAATACAAAAGAACAAAAAAGTAAAAAAGCAAAAAGGCTTTTCACAGCAGTATTCACTGCAGGAGTACTCGCATTGACATCATGTGAATCCAACCTTGATACAATCAATGAAAACCCTAACGATCAGGCCAGTATTGATCCTAAATATCTACTGACTTATGTTTCAAGATATACATTCCAGGTAGATGGAGACAATATGTATGCTTCAAGAATGATGATTGGTACTGATGGAGAAAATAAATATCAGTATATGAAATGGAATGATGCTTCCTTTGAAGTGTATACAAGAGAGCTTTTGAATACCGTAAAAATGATGCAGGAGGCAGAAAAAAGAAATAATAAAAATTATGTAGCCATTGGTAAATTTTTAAGAGCTTATCATTTCTTTAATACGAGCTTAAAAGTTGGAAGTGCTCCCTATTCTGAAGCCGTAAAAGGAGAATCCGGAATTACACAAGCAAAGTATGATAGCCAGGAAGCTATCATGTCCGGAATTTTATCAGAATTAAAAGAAGCCAATGATCTGATCAATACCAATGATAAAATTGAAGGCGATATTATTTTCAACGGCGATGCTTCAAAATGGAAAAAGCTGATCAATTCATTCCGTTTGAAAGTTCTAATTACTTTATCTAAAAAAACTACAGTAGGAAGTTATACCATCGCAACAGAATTTGCTTCAATTGCAGGCAGCCAACCTTTAATGACCTCAATTTCGGACAATGGGGAGCTTAAATTTGCCGATGCAGCAGATAGCAGATATACTATGTTTAATAATAGTGGATATGGATCTAGTTTATACATGGCCGACTATTTCATCAATCTATTTAAAGACCGAAAAGATCCAAGATTATTTACCTTTGCAGCACAGACTACCGGAGCTAAGGAAGCAGGAAAGGCAATCACGGATTTCAGCGGATACAATGGTGGAAATCCTACTTCTCCTTATTCTGATAACGCTGCACTGATTACAGCAAAAAACATTTCAAAGGTCAACGACCGTTTCTACAAAGATCCAACAAATGAACCTTCTTCCATCTTAAGTTATCCGGAACTTGAATTTATCCTTGCAGAAGCAACAGCCAGAGGGTGGATTTCAGGATCTGCAAAAACGCATTATGACAACGGAATCAAGGCCAGCTTCACTTTTTACCAAACCTATGTAAAAAATCCGGGACAATATTTCACAGGATTTGATGTAAACCAATATCTGACAACACCATTGGTAGTGTATGATAATGCGGCTTCTTTACAGACACAATTGGAGAAAATTATGACTCAAAAATACATGACGATGTTCCACCAGTCACAATGGACCTCTTATTATGATTACCTGAGAACTGGATATCCTAACTACCCACTGAAAGCAGGGGTTCCGGCACCATTCAGATTCAGATACCCTCAGTCAGAATACAATTATAACAGCACGAACCTGAAGGCTGCTCTTGCTGCTCAATACGGAGGAAATGATAATATCAACGCTAAACCCTGGTGGCTACAATAAAAAACTGATTATTTTTATATAAAACAAAGAAATCGCAGGAAAATCCTTTTAACTTGCGATTTCTTTATTATTACGATTGAACATGAACAGAAGAGAATTTTTAGAAAAATCAAGTCTTTTATTAGCCGGATTAGGAACTTCAAGCGTTCTTCACCCGTCTATTTTAAAAGCTTTAGCTATTGAACCCACTGCTCATTCCACTTTTTATGACGCAGAACACGTTGTTATTCTGATGCAGGAAAACCGCTCCTTTGATCATGCTTTTGGTACGCTTAAAGGAGTCCGTGGCTTTTTAGATAAAAGAGCTTTTGTAAAACAGGATGGTCATTCCGTTTTCTTCCAAAAAGGAGACAACGGAAAATATGCTTCTCCTGCCCGATTGGATCTCCGAAACACAAAATCTACCTGGATGAGCTCACTTCCCCACTCATGGGACAATCAGCAGAAAGCTTTAAATAAAGGTAAATACGACCAATGGCTTCAGGCAAAAGCTTCCGGAAATAAAGATTACAAAAATATCCCCCTTACATTAGGCTATTATAACCGTGAAGATCTTCCTTTTTATTATCAACTGGCAGATGCCTTTACTATATTTGATCAGTATTTCTGCTCTTCACTGACCGGAACAACGCCAAACAGGCTCTTCCACTGGTCGGGAACATTAAGAGAACAACAGAATGGAAAGGTAAAAGCGAATGTTTATAATGACAATATTGACTATGATAAAGCTCGTCAGGCAAAATGGAAAAGTTTCCCTGAAATCTTAGAAGAACAGAAAGTATCATGGCGTATTTATCAGAATGAAATAAGTCTGCCAAAAGGAATGTCCGGAGAACAGGAAGCCTGGCTCAGCAACTTTACAGATAACCCTATTGAATGGTTTTCAAAATATAACGTCAAATTCTCAAAAGGATATTATCAGAATATCCCGAATATCATTGCTTATCTGAAGCAGGAAATCACAAAAAATCCAAACCGGAAAGAAAAAATTGAAGCGATGATTTCCGAATTGCAGGAAGATCAGGTGATATACCATCCGGATAATTACTCAAAACTTTCACAAACGGAGAAAAATCTTCATGAGAAAGCTTTTACCACCAATGCCAATGATCCCGACTACTGGAATCTTGAAACCGGAAAAGATGAAACCGGAGAAAGACTGGTAGTCCCTAAAAGTGATGTCTTATTCCAGTTCAGAAAAGATGTGGAAGAGAAAAAACTCCCCTTGGTTTCGTGGCTGGTAGCTCCTGAACATTTTTCAGATCATCCAGGATCTCCATGGTATGGAGCATGGTATATTTCAGAGGTTTTGAATATTCTGACCAAAGATCCTGAAATTTGGAAAAAAACCATATTTATCATCAATTACGATGAAAATGACGGATACTTTGATCATGTTCTTCCTTTTGCACCACCGATGAACCCAAGTCAACCTGTGGATATGAACGGGAAAGAAGGAGTAGAATATGTGCATAAATCTCAGCAATATATGTCTGATCCATCATTACAAAGTCATGAAAAAATTGAAGGAACAGTTGGTCTGGGTTATAGAGTACCCATGATTATTGCTTCTCCATGGACAAAAGGAGGTTTTGTAAACTCTGAAGTGTCTGATCATACTTCAGTATTACAGTTTCTGGAAAAGTTTATCATGAAAAAATTCAAGAAGGATGTTCATGTAGATAATATCAGTGACTGGAGAAGAGCAATATGTGGTGACCTTACTTCTGCTTTCAATTCTACTGATGTGAAAGCTCCACAGATGGATTATTTAAATCAAAAAGATTTTGCTAAAATCATCAATGCAGCAAAAAATAAACCTGTACCTGATCTGAAGTGGTATACAGAAAATGAACTGAACAACCAGCTTCTCTACATTCAGGAAAGAGGGACAAAACCATCTAATCCTCTTCCGTATAACTTCCATGTGAATTTAGAGAATGGCAAGATAAGGATGACCAACCTGAAAGATAATGGAGTTCCTTTACTGCTTTATGACAAGAACCAGCTGAATTCCAATAATTATCATTTTTCTTATGCTTTGTATGCTCAACAGGAATTATCACATACTGTACATTCAGATATTTACGATTATGAAGTTTTTGGGCCTAATGGATTTTTCAGGAAATTTAAAGGAAATACAACCCCAGATCTGGAAGTAATGTTGGTGAATAAACCAGGCAAAAACCAGGTTGAACTGATCTTTAAGAACCATAAAAAAACAAATGCCTTCATTACCATAGAAGATCTGTACGAAAAAAGCAAAAAGACAATCTCTCAGCAAAAGCATGAAGAGAAAATAACAATTGATCTGAACAAAAATAAGGGCTGGTATGATTTGAAAGTAAGCTTTGCAAGCCATATCTGGCACTTTGCCGGACGGGTAGAAACCGGAAAAATCTCAGTTTCCGACCCTCACTGGAATTAAGTGAAATTATATAACTCTACAAAAGATCCTGTACAAAATGTACAGGATTTTCTTTTAAATAAAGGAAAACACACTTAATAATTCATCAATCATATTCAAATACAAGGTATTTATTTTTAACAATATAAAAAATAAAGGATATTTTTTTCATAATATATCGAATTTTGTTATATTCACTTAACTAATCATCAGTATCATGAAAAAATTAAATTTAACGATTGCATTGTCATTATTCGCAGTTGTCGTATCCGGAAATATTACTGCACAGGATACAAATACAGACAATCACACAATCACTATTTCTGTTCCCGAAGTTGCATTGGTAGACATTGAGCCTGCCGCTACAAAAAACCTTACTTTAGGATTTACAGCTCCGACTGAAGCTGGGAATCCGGTTGTTGCAAGTGCTGCCAATACTACCCTTTGGCTGAATTATTCCTCTATCAAATCTGTTGCAGATCCAACCCGTAATGTTACAGTAAAAATGAACGCTATTATTCCGGGGGTTGATATCCATGTTACAGCGGCTGCAGCTACGGGCTCAGGAGGAGGTACTTTGGGTACATCTGCAGGACTTTTAACATTAAGTGCAGCTGATCAGACCATCATTTCAGGTATTGGAAGTGCTTACACAGGTAACGGTGCCAATAACGGCCATAATCTTACGTATGCACTGGCTGCAGGAAGTGGTCCCGGTGGCGTAGCCGCTTATGCTGATTTACAGGCAACGGCAACTACAGTAGCTACAGTTACTTATACTATATCAGATAACTAGAAGAAATTTACCTTAAAAACCAAATGAGAAGAAATTGTCTATCAGTTTCTTCCGGGTTTTTATTACCATCTATTTAATTAAACTTTACATGAGTATGATAAAGCGTATCCTTATTTTGACCTCCCTGATCTTGCAGTTTTGTTTTTTACATGCCGGTATAGTGGTGCTCAATGGTCTTACGCATTCCTACAAAGTAGAAAGCGGAAAAGTTTATAAAGGAAAAATTGCGATTGAAAATACAAGTGTCAATCCTCAGAATGTTAAAATATATTTGCAGGACTTCACGTATCAGGCCAATGGAACAACCCATTATGCAGCCCTTCATACCAATAGCAGAACCAATGGAGACTGGATCAAACTCAACACGAATCTCGTAACGCTTAAAGGGAAAGAAAAAACAGAAATTTTTTATGAAATTACAGTACCTGATAAGTCTGTAGATCCCGGTAGTTATTGGAGTGTGATTATCGTGGAACCTGTAGAAGATATAAAACCCACCAATGATAAACCAGGAGTAAATATTACCTCTGTTATCCGTTATGCCATTCAGGTTATTACAGATTATGATGCAGAAAAAGCCAAACCTGATCTAAAATTTGAAGGGGTTAAAATAGAAAAACAAGACAAAAAGCAGGTAGCAAAAATTGCGATTGCTAATCAAGGTAATCTGTATTGCAGACCTACAGCTTCTATTGAAATATACAACCGTAATACGGGTGAAAAAATCGGGAATTTCTCAGGTTTGGCTATGGGCTTATTACCTCAGACATCCAAAACATTTGATATAGATATCAGCAAAGTACCACCCGGCCAATACAAAGCCGTCATCATAACTACCGATGAGGATGAAAATGCTTTTGCACTGAATGTGGAACTAGAAGTAAAAAATGATTAAAACCTGGACTATATATATAATCCTTTTCTTATCTCCGGTATGTATTTTTTCCCAGCAGCAAATGGCGGGTAAAAAAGATAGTTTAATACCGGGAACATCTACTTCTATTTCTTTTGCATTGGCAAATAGCTATGATGAAGATAAAACCTATGATATTTCAGTCGCTACCTCAAGCCCACATATTATTCCTATTCTGGCCAGAGGAGAATTTCAGATCATTGCCCACCAAAATACGACTTATATTATTCCATTACGTATTTCTTCCGAAGCATCTCAGGGAAATTATTCAGTGACTCTTCAGGCAACTGATAAAAGTTCAGGAATAGCGTTCACCAAGACCACCACAATCAGAGTTCTTGGAAACAGAAAACTTTCTCTTACTCCTCTTGAATATCCCGATTTTATAAGAGCCGGGGAAACAATACGGGCTACATTTCTTTTGAAAAATAACGGAAACGTTACAGAAAATTTGGTTCTCGAAAGTAAAAATGGGGTTGTGGATGACAATACTACAATTACCCTGGCCCCCAATGAGACAAGGACAATATCCATCCATAAGATCACGAATCCGGAACTCGGACAAAATGAATTTCAGAACCTAAATCTTTCGGTATACTCTTCAGAGAACCCGAAAGAAAATCAAAGTGTATACATAAGTACTCAAATTATATCCGTTAAACCTCAGGATACAGACATTTATCATAGACTTCCTATTGCCGCTTCCTTATCTTTTGTCGGAATGAAAAATATGGGAGAATACCATGACGGGTTCCAGGGCGAACTCTATGGAAAAGGAAGCCTCGATAAGGAAAATAAGGACCAGATTGAATTTCGTGCGGTCACTCATAATCCTGTTGAGCTCAATACTTTTACTCAATATGAAGAATATTTTGTGAATTACCGACGTGATCATCTTTTTGTTCACCTCGGTGACAAAACATATTCCTCTTCTTATTTAACTGAGTTTGCAAGGTATGGACGTGGTGCGGAGATCCGGTATGATTTTAATAGAGTAAGTTTAGGAGGTTTTTACAATCATCCCCGATTTTTCAGAGATATTAAGGATGAATTTAATTTTTATTCAGCGTTTAAAATTCGAAAAGAATCGGAAATAGCTGTAGGATACCTTTACAAAATGCCAAGAAAGGAAGAATCCAACTTTGGAAATGTCAGATTAGGCTCTGAAGCTCATCTTCCTTATGTCAAAGGAAAATTTAAGATCTCTAAAAATATTAATCTTTCTGGTGAATTTGCATATAGTACGACAGAAAAGACTGATGGAAGTGCTTTTTTGGTTCAGGCTGAAGCTAATTTTAAGAAACTCACGGGAAATTTCATGTATATGAAAGCAAGCCCGCATTTTGCCGGATATTTTACCAATACCAGTACATTCAGTGGAAATATTCAATATAAACTAACTGAAAAGATTAGCCTTGTTGCCAACTATATGCAGGACGCCCAGAACTTTCAGAGAGATACTTTATTTCTGGCTGCTCCATACAGAAAATTTTTACAATATGGTATTCAATATAAATATCTGCCAAGCGGTTTTATTGTAGCAACTAACGGATATCAAAAGTATCAGGATCGTTTAGAACCTAGACAGTTTGATTATTTTGAGCGGTTTTTCAGAGTGACTGTAGATCAGCGCATTGGTTTATTTCAGGTAAATCTTGAAGGACAATTTGGAAAAACAGATAATTATCTGACCGGATTTAATGGAAATTCAAGTTTATATTCGGCGAACATATCATTTGAAAAATTCAGGACTTCTTTTAATGTCTTCGGAAGTTATGGTACTACTTCAAGATATCAACTCCAGAATCAAAAGCAAGTGTATTATGGAGCAAGGATTATAAGCCGTTTCTCTGATAAAACGAGCCTGAGTGTTTTTTACCAGAACAATTATATTCCTGAAGATTATTTTAAAGATAGAAATTTATTTGAACTTCTGTTTCACCAACAGTTATTTCCCGGAAATGAGCTTGATCTTTCCGGCAGATACTCATTGCAACGGGGGCAAATCGGGGATAAAGATTTTATATTTTCATTGAGGTATACCTGGCGTCCCAATATTCCTGTGCAAAAAACTGCAGAATACACCTCTTTATCCGGTAATATCAGCAACCTTGGAATCAAAAAGACTGAAGGGGTAAGATTAATGCTGGGAAGCTATTTGTCTGTTACGGACCAAAATGGAGATTTTATATTTAAAAATGTAATTCCCGGAAATTACTTCCTGGAACTCGACCGTTCAACCACTGAAATCAATGATATCCCGACACGTGTTTTTCCGGCGCCCGTTTCTCTTATTAATAAAGAGAACACCTTTAATTTCGGATTAACAACCGCAGCCAGTGTACAAGGACATATCCAATTTATGGAAACAGAAGAAAAAAGCCAGACAGATATTGAAGCATTACAAGCCAGAAAAAAGAAAAATAAAAAAGAAAGTATCGTTATAGAAGCTGTTAGTCATAATCAGACCTATCGTAAAATCTGTTTTATAGGTGAAGATTTTGATTTCACCTACTTAAGACCAGGAGATTGGACGGTTAAGCTTTATCGAAACGGGCTTGATAAGCGTTACAAAATTTCAACCGACAAATTTCAGTTTACTTTACAACCAGCCGAAACAAAAAAATTGAGCATTACTATTGTCAAACAACAAATAGAAATCAAGTACCAACAGGAATCTTTAAAGGTTGGATATAATGAAATAAAAAATAAGAAATGATTCTGAATCGCTCCATATTGTTAGTCTCTCTTGTGCTGTCCTGCTTGTTGTATTCTCAGGCCAATATTACTTTTAGCTTACCTGTGGTTACCTTAATGGACATAGAACCCGCCGGCAATATCACGTTAAACTTTACAGCACCTACCGAAGCAGGAAATGCTCTCGGAAATCCGACTCCCAACACCTCAAAATGGGTCAACTACACATCTGCAATTGCTTCCGGAGGGCTTTCCAGGAGAATTACAGCATCTGTTAGCCAGCTTATTTCCGGAATAAATATAAGAGTACAGGCAGCGGCAGCTTCCGGATCAGGTGGTGGCACATTGGGAACGCCGGCGGCGCAAGTTACCCTTACAACCTCGCCAGTTACAATTATAAGTGGTATAGGAGGGGCTTACACAGGTAATGGAGCCAATAACGGACATCGCCTTACCATTTCATTAGTTCCCGGAACATATGCCAATTTATCTGCCCAGGCGAATACAACTGTTTCCATCATTTATACCATCACAGAATAAAACTGAAACATGAAAACGAATAGCCCTTTTCTCAGAGGAATTTCTCTAAAAAGATATCTATATACTATTCTTATAGTGATCAGTGGTTTTGTGGAAGCACAAACAGTAACGGTTTCAGGAAACTGGGCTCCAACTATTGCTTCTATTACTGAGGCCGGTAATAATTATGCAGGAACGTATGATAATATTACCCCCAGCAACCCGATAACAATGTCCGGTTCTTTACCGGGCTCTTTCCTAAACCTTCTTTCAAGCTCAGGTGCCAAAATTACCATGCATCATACCCCCACTGTCTGGAATAGTTCTTTAGCTCTTTCCGCAAAAAGAACAGGTGGAACAACAACCATTAATGGACTTTGTGTTGCCTGTACTGCTACAATCAACGGTGGAACCACCTATACTTCAGTACCACAGGCAACGGATGTAACATTTGTGACGATAACCTTTACCGGACTTTTAGGATTGGGGAATAGTGTCAATTTTTCCAATATTAATCTTCAGTTACAGCTAACTGGCGTCTCTGTTACCGTTCCGGCTGCTGCATATAGTACACGGGTTGTTTTCACAGTGGCAGCAAACTGATACAACTGATTATTTAACAGATCCCTATAAAAAAATAAATCCTTTTCAACACTTGAAAAGGATTTATTATTCTATGTTATATACTTAATGTTTTGCCCACCAGAGAGGTGTCAATACAGCATCTTGACCTCCAAGCAGCTGAATTGCCTTATCATATCCGGCTTGATCAGTATTTCTAAAGGTACTTGGATATCTTAATCTTTGAGGGAAATTCTGGATAGAATTGGTCATATAATTTCCTGAATTCAGATTAGGAAGATTCACCAACGGAGTTTCTATAGCAGGATTTTCAAAGAACGGTAATCCCAGCCTTCTCTGATCATTCCATGCTTCTAGTGGAAGCCACGGTGTATTGGCCAGATATTTCTGAGTAATAATCTTCGTTAATTTATCATTTTTAACTGAACCATTCTTATAAATCGTATTTACAGGGTATTTGATATTAACAGAAACAAGATTCCCGGTAGCCGGATCTTTATATTTCATGGTATGGCTCACACCCGGTTCAGCGATATGGCTATAAGAAACAGAGGTTCCATCTCTGTTATAATCTGTAGAAGCTATATATTGCCCGTAGAACTGAGAAACTCCATTATAGGCGAAGCTATCCTGAATCCCTTTATTATAGGCAGCTTCGTCACTCATTGGAACCACCCAGCCCTTTAAAGCTGCTTCAGCCATCAGGAAATAGGTTTCCCAGCTTGCAAAGAATATTCTTGAGTTCTTGCTTTCTCTGTATTGCTTTCCTAAAGCAGGCATACATCCCACTACATTTCTCAAGGCATTCCTTTGCCCTTTTACACCCCAGTTACCAACAGTATAAGCATTCCAGGTATTTACAGCGTTCACCGTAATTTTAGAATTATCGGCAAAAGTAAGATCACCATAATTTGTTGTTGCCTGATTGGTATAAGTTGGATACAATGAATATACCGGACTTGTCAAATCTCCAGGAATATAGAATGTTTTGTAGGCCCTTGGATCTATTTTGTTGGGAAGTCCATCCAGCCAATATCCCGCACTTGGATCATTAGTCATCGTAGTAAACTGCTCGTCATATTTAATTCCTATATAATCTGAATTTTTGACTGACGCATGTTGGGTTGTAGGTAATTGATCTGTAGAATTGATCCCTCCTAAACCAATATACATATTATTCAAAGTAGCAGATAAAATCTGAGAATTCCACTCTCTGGACATAACGCCTGATAGGGGACTCCAGCCGTCTTTTTCAGCCACTGTAAAGTTCTCTGAACTATTACTGATATACATATTGGAGTTTGCTGCAGCCTCAAATTCGGCTTTTGCTTTTGCCGGATCAACTTCAGCAATTCTCATGGCGATTCTCATTCTCATGGAGTTTGCGTATTTCACCCATTGTCCCCATTTAAATCCATAAACCATATCATAAGCATTGGTATTGCTTGGAGCCGGTTGATTAACATCCATTTTAGCCGTAGCATCCTTGAGCTCTTCCAGAATATAATAATACACATCCTTTTCAGAATTGAAAGTGGGATTATTTCCCTGGAACGCATTAATTGGCTGAGGTCCAAAATTATCGGAAAATTCACTCATCAAATAAGCTCTCCAGATTCTTGACATCTGAATAAGGTTATCATAATAAGGCTTGCCCTGCCCCAGAGACTTCTTTTCATTAGCCACCTGAATAGCCGCGTTCGCATTATTAAGCCATTCAGAGATATATCTCCAATATTCGGATGTCCACGAATCATCATAAGTACCTCCGGCAATACCCGTAGACAAATGTTGTCTTCCCGCAGTTTTCCAATACAGTACGAATACACGCTCTGCTATATTCGGGTCTTGCTGTGCTCCAAGAATAGAATTATTAAGAAAGTATTCCGGTTCAGACTTATTAAGATCGACAGCATACGGATTATTATTAATATCTTCAAAATCCTTGCAGGCCGTACATAATGTAACTAATGCAATGCAAGATAAAATATATTTTTTCATAACGTTATTTGAGTATTAAAAGCCTAGTGTAATTGTGAATAAATAAGATCTTGTCGTCGGAAATGCCATATTTTCAAATCCAACAGCATTTGAATTAATAGCAAATACAGACTCAGGATCTATCCCTTTTGCTTTACTATATATCATCCAGACATTATTAGCTGTAAATGAAACCTTGGCACTTTGTAATGCCATTTTCTCAAATATACTTTTAGGAAGATTGTAAGACAATTGGATATTTCTCAATCTGATATTGGTAGCATCATAAATATTTTGTTCTGTAATTCCAAGGTTTCCTGCTGTTACAGCTGCCCAATAATCCTGCTGGGTAATTTCCTTTGTATTGGAGCTGTATCCTCCATTTTGTTGTACTACAGCATCCAGAACAAAGTTATCTCTTCGTCCTCCGGGAGCAGTATCTGATGCGAGTCCCGCTTTTTGCAATGCCAACTGGGTTGCTGAAAAGAATTTGCCCCCAATTCTTCCGTCAATAAGGAAGGACAAGCCTATATTTTTATAAACAAAGCTACTGGTGAATCCAAATAAAGATCTGGGAGTCTGGTCTCCCAAATACTGCATATCAGGAGTTCCCTGAGGCAAACCGTTTGATCCTACAATAAGTTTTCCAAAATAAGGACTGTTTGGATCTTCAACCTTTAGAAACTTCGTACCATATATTGCCCCATATGGCCTACCTACCTCAGTATAAAATGTTACATTATCAAATCCTCCGATCGGATACTTTGAGACATTTCCGTTAATTTCCTCAACGTTACTTTTTAACAATGACAAGTTTGCATTCACATTCCATGTAAAGTTCTCCTTTCTTAGAATATCGGTATTCAAAACAAATTCAAATCCACTATTGCGAAGTCCTCCAGAACTGATTTTCATTTTTTCATAACCTGAAAGCGGGTTCATCGGTAGATCGATAAGCTGCCCTGTAGCACTATTATTGAAATAACTTACATCTAATGATATCCTGTTAAAAAACTTAAGATCAGTACCTACTTCAAATGTTTTTAGTTTTTCTGCTTTAAGATTAGAGTTGTATAGAATTTTTTGTCTGCTAAGAGTAATATGTCCATTCGGATCTGTAGAAAGCGTATAATTGTTATATAACTCATAAGGATCCAAGCCATTTCCTGTTACGGCATAAGCAGCACGTAGTTTTGCAAATGTCAGGAATTTGGAGTTAAATCCATTCATTTTATTCAGCATATCAGTTAATACTAAAGATGTGCTTATAGAGTTATAAATGTAAGATCTGTTCTCAATAGCTAATGTCGATGACCAGTCTGTTCTTGTGGTTGCATTAATAAACCAATATCCATCATAATTAACTTCCGCTGCCGCAAATACTGAATTGATCTTTTTCCACAAATCTACTTCAAAATTTGCCGCCGCCGCATTATCACTTGTATTCTTTACATTAAAAGCATTAGGAATAATAAGATTCTGTGTAGTAAAATATAGAGCTTTGGTTCTTGTTTCCATCATTTGCCCATACACCGAAAGAGATCCTCCCCATTTTCCAAATAAATTATCTTTTTTGGCCGTAATACTTGCGATATAGTTATTTTCGTAAAACTTTTCATTGCTGGTTGAATATGAGTTTCTTCGGGAAGAGCCTGTCCACACCCGAGCATCTGCGTTTAAAGAATAAAAGTCCGTTCCTAATCTTACATCCGAACTTAGCCAATCATTGAACTGATACTTCAAATAACCATTTAATAAAAAACGATCTTTTTTATCTGCATTCAGGCTATTATAGGCAGACCAGTAAGGGTTAATACCATTGGGGGTAATCCAACGCGATGTTATATTATTTTGTGTTTGCCCCTCACGGTAATCTGCAATATTAATATTCTGTGGCATTAATAAAATAGCAGGATAAAAATTACCATCTCCCTGACCGCCGGAAGGTCTGTTATTAGCCTTTGTACTGATGTATTGAGCTTTTATTTCAGATGTCCATCTTTTATTGGCACCAAAGGTAGAATTCATCTTTGCCATAAAGTTGAATCTCTCATATTTAGAATTGGGGATCTGGCTGTTATCATGCAGATATCCTGCAGAAGTATATAAACTTGTTCCTTCTCCTAAATTCGACTGAAAGCTAAGATTGTGTTGTGAGTTGAGGCCGGTTTTGAAAAAACTTTTCAGATTATCATATCTTTTCATTGATTCATCAAGTGCAGGTCCCCATGAAGTAGTATTATCACTGTTAGCAGGATTAGCTACCCCATTACTTCCCTGAGAAAAGCTCTTCTGCATATTAGGTTTCATAAAGATAGTTTCAAAGCCTAAACTTGTAGAATAAGAAATTCCAAGCCCACCTTTTTTCTTTCCACTCTTTGTAGTTATCAAAACTACCCCATTTCCCCCTCGGGATCCATATAACGCTGAAGCAGCACCACCTTTAAGTACGGATACAGACTCAATATCTTCGGAGTTAAGATCACTTAAACCATTCCCCATATCCAGATCCGGATTCCAGAAATCATTGTTAAATGCTCCATCATTCTGCTTAGGCTTAGTACCCAGACTATTACTCAATGGAACACCATCCACTACAATTAATGGTTGATTATCTCCTTTAAAAGAATTAAAACCTCTCAGGTTTATCTTTGATGAAGAGCCCGGTCCAAAGCCTCCTTTGATCACCTGAAGCCCAGCTACTTTACCTGCTAACGCATTCGTAACATTCGTTTCTTTAGCATCAACAAGTGTTTGTCCTTTTACATCCTGGAAAGAATATCCCAGTGATTTTTTCTCCTTTTTAACGCCATAAGCCGTTACAACGATTTCATCAATTTTCGAGGCCTTCGTAGAATCTGTATTTTGCCCATACAGTCCATTGAGACCAAAAAACAAAGATGGGAGAAGTCCAATCTTAACTATTAATTTGTTCATATTTATACACGATGGTTTAGAGCAAATATAATATTTTAACAGTATTTAATAATAAAGCACCAAAAAATAAATAGAAACACTATAAATACCATTGATACAATGTAAGTTAACGTATCAAATTCTTATAAAATAAAAACTGATACTTAAAAAATTAATATTTTGGAATACCAAAAATATCCACTACAATTGAAATAAAGGAATAATCCCATCAAGTGATATGATATAATTAATAAGAAACTATAAGGTTGATATATTTCGGTAAAATAAAGAATACCGGAGATAAAAATAATTGAGAATTGAGAATTGAAAGTTGAGAGTTGAGAATGGATAATGACGTGTGATTCATTGCTCATTATTCATTTCTTAGGGGTAGGGATAAAAACAAAAAAAGTCCTTTATCATTCGATAAAGGACTTTTTAAAAATAAAATAAAAACTGGCGGCGGCCTACTCTCCCGCGTTAGCAGTACCATCGGCGCTGGTGGGCTTAACTTCTGTGTTCGGAA
>NZ_PPED02000019.1 GCF_002899825.2 Chryseobacterium phosphatilyticum | reverse complement strand
CAACCAATCCGATAAGGTTGAACGATATACGGCATCCGTCACCATCCACTGGCCGGGGAATATTTGCCCCGTTCCCATCGACTACGCCTTTCGGCCTCGCCTTAGGGGCCGGCTAACCCTGCGAAGATTAACTTTACGCAGGAACCCTTGGACTTTCGGCGAGAGTGTCTTTCACACTCTTTGTCGTTACTCATGTCAGCATTCGCACTTCCCATACCTCCAGAAGCTCTCACGAGTCTTCCTTCATCAGCCTAGGGAACGCTCCGCTACCACTCACCTCTTGCGAAGTGAATCCGAAGCTTCGGCTCGTGGCTTGAGCCCCGTTACATTTTCGGCGCAGGACCCCTTATTTAGACCAGTGAGCTGTTACGCTTTCTTTAAAGGATGGCTGCTTCTAAGCCAACCTCCTGGTTGTTTTGGGAGTCCCACATCCTTTCCCACTTAGCCACGAATTGGGGGCCTTAGCTGTCGGTCAGGGTTGTTTCCCTCTCCACGACGGACGTTAGCACCCGCCGTGTGTCTCCCGAGCAGTACTCGTGCGTATTCGGAGTTTGGTTGGGTTTGGTACCGCTGTGGGCGGCCCTAGCCCATCCAGTGCTCTACCCCGCACGGTATTCACTCGAGGCGCTACCTAAATAGCTTTCGCGGAGAACCAGCTATTTCCGAGTTTGATTGGCCTTTCACCCCTAGCCACACGTCATCCAAGACCTTTTCAACGGGCACTGGTTCGGACCTCCAGTGGGTGTTACCCCACCTTCATCCTGCACATGGCTAGATCACTCGGTTTCGGGTCTAAAGCCACGAACTGAACGCCCTATTCAGACTCGCTTTCGCTGCGCCTTCACCTATCGGCTTAAGCTTGCTCGTAACTTTAAGTCGCTGACCCATTATACAAAAGGTACGCAGTCACCCAGGACAAACCTTGGGCTCCTACTGTTTGTAAGCATCCGGTTTCAGGTGCTATTTCACTCCCCTCGTCGGGGTGCTTTTCACCTTTCCCTCACGGTACTGGTTCACTATCGGTCGCTGAGGAGTACTTAGGCTTGGAGGGTGGTCCCCCCATGTTCAGACAGGATTTCACG
>NZ_PPED02000018.1 GCF_002899825.2 Chryseobacterium phosphatilyticum | reverse complement strand
TGACATGGCATGTTACCTCGAGAGATCGGGGATCCTCTTCGGAGGCGTGCACACAGGTGCTGCATGGCTGTCGTCAGCTCGTGTCGTGAGATGTTGGGTTAAGTCCCGCAACGAGCGCAACCCACGTCCTTAGTTGCCATCATTCAGTTGGGCACTCTAGGGAGACTGCCGGTGATAAGCCGCGAGGAAGGTGTGGATGACGTCAAGTCCTCATGGCCCTTACGGGATGGGCTACACACGTGCTACAATGGCGGTGACAGTGGGACGCGAAGCCGCGAGGTGGAGCAAATCCCCAAAAACCGTCTCAGTTCGGATTGCACTCTGCAACTCGGGTGCATGAAGGCGGAATCGCTAGTAATCGTGGATCAGCACGCCACGGTGAATACGTTCCCGGGCCTTGTACACACCGCCCGTCACACCATGGGAGTTGGTCTTACCCGACGGCGCTGCGCCAACCGCAAGGAGGCAGGCGACCACGGTAGGGTCAGCGACTGGGGTGAAGTCGTAACAAGGTAGCCGTAGGGGAACCTGCGGCTGGATCACCTCCTTTCTAAGGATGCTGTTTTAGGATGGTCGGCAGCCGCAAGGCTGATGACCCGCTCCTCTCACGGCGTCATTGGATACACGAAGTCCAGTCAGGACTTCATTTGGCGGGACGCGAATAAGCCGTCCTCGTTTCTCTTTCTCATCCGGATAGCGGGCTCGCTGAGCGCCTGTTGCGTGACGCAACGGTGGCGGCTCAGGTGACCGGCTCGGGGCCTGTAGCTCAGGTGGTTAGAGCGCACCCCTGATAAGGGTGAGGTCGGACGTTCGAGTCGTCCCAGGCCCACCATGATCAGGGGACGTAGCTCAGCTGGGAGAGCAGTTGCTTTGCAAGCATCAGGTCGTCGGTTCGATCCCGTCCGTCTCCACCATCTTCTTGTTGGATGTGCCGTGAGGCGCACCGAGAGGATGGACTGAGATCGGCAAAAGCATCCGGAGAGAAGGTCAGAGTTTGCCTCTGCCAGCGCCTTGCGCAGCAGACGGCATCGTTGAAGAACATCGTAAAGAGGGAATGTGACCGCGGGTCCTGCGAAAGCAGGGTGCCCGTTGAAGGTTATGTTCGGCAAGCATGTGATGCGGGTTCCGAGAGGGGCCTGCATCAC
>NZ_PPED02000017.1 GCF_002899825.2 Chryseobacterium phosphatilyticum | reverse complement strand
CAGCACGACGAGGCCGCGAGGGCACCGAGGCCCGTGATCGCGCCGAGAGCCGCTACGCTGCCGACGCCAACCGAGGAGGGCTCGTGAGCGGAAAGTTCGGCGGGCTGCACCTGATCAAGCGCCATGTCTCGTCTCCATCGTAATCTGGAGCTACCCTGCATCCTGTAGCAAATACAGGAGCAAGGACGATCTTCATGGGTGCGACTACGGGAGCACGAAGCGGGGCCATCACCATCGGGCAGTTGTCGAGGCTGACCGGCGTCAACATTGAGAACATCCGGTACTGCGAGAAGGTGGGCCTGCTCTCGGCTCCCCCGCGCACCGAAGGGGGACATCGGTCCTACGGCACCGAGCACGTGCGCACCCTGGCCTTCATCCGGCGCGGGCGCGAACTCGGCTTCACCCCTGACGAGGTTCGGGCGCTCCTCGAACTGCATCAGCCCGGTAAGGCGTCCTGCTGCGAGGTGCAGGAGATCACGGCGCACCACCTCGACCGGGTGCGTGCGAAGATTGCCGATCTCACCCGGCTCGAACGGCTCCTGGCCGAGACCATTGACCGGTGCTCCGGTGAAGCGGCTCCCGAATGCCCGGTGCTCGACATGATCGATCACACGGGATGATCTTCAGAGCATGTAGCCGATGTCGGACGCTCCGGTCGGATAGGCGAACATCGTGGATTTCAGATCGTCGGCCGTCAGCCCATGCCGGATCGCCAAGGCGAAGACGTTGATCACCTCATCCACGTGCGGACCGATGAGATGGGCACCCAGGATGCGCCCGGTCTCCTCCTCGACCATCGTCTTGTAGCCGTAGACCTGTTCGGCTTCGCGCCGCGCCGTAAACCAGTCCGAGGTGCGCTCGGACTTGATGCGGACGCGTAGACCGCTCTCCCTCGCTTCGACTTCCGACATGCCAACTGCTGCGATGGGCGGTGACGTGAACGCGACACTCGGCACACCCGTGTAGTTCGGCTTCGCGTGATTCCCTTCGAGCAGGTTGGCGGCGACCACCTTCGCATCGTGGCTCGACACGGGCGTAAGTGGCGGCCCGACCAGCGCGGCATCCCCTGCCGCGTAGATCGCGGGATTCGTGATGCTCTGAAGGTACTCGTTCAGCTTGACCCGACCGTGCTCGACCGCGACTTCGGCGGCGGACAGATCGAGCTTATCGAGTGCGGGCCTGCGCCCCGCCGCATGGACGACGAGATCGGCCTCGAAGGTCTCCTGGCCTGCGTCGGAAGATGCCTCGACCCGGAAGATGTCACCAGCCCGATGGATCGCCGTGACGGCCGTCCGAGTGCGCACATCGACACCCATTCCATCGAATGCCTCCATGAGCCAGCCGACGAGATCAGGGTCGAACTGCGGGAGCATCCGCTCGCCCCGCTGAAGCACCGTAACCTCTGCCCCGGCTCGCGCCGCGAT
>NZ_PPED02000016.1 GCF_002899825.2 Chryseobacterium phosphatilyticum | reverse complement strand
ATCCGAGGCGGTAGGTGCTCCAGGGCAAGGAACTCCTCGTTCGTCGCCAGATGCTCCTCGCCGGGAATGCCGAGCCGCACCGGCTCTGCCCCGGACGCGATCAAAATGTGCCGTGCCTGGATCGCTGTTCCGGCAACATCGAGCGAGGTGCGGCCCGTGAATCGGGCCTCGCCGTGGAAGGTGTCGATGCCTTTGTCGGCGTAGCGGTGTTCGTTCTTCGCAGGCACTGGATCGGTGAAGGTGCGCTTGAAAGCCATCAGGTCAGGCCAGTCGATCCGCACATCCCCAACGACGCCGTGACCACGCATTCGCCCTGTTGCGTCGATCACCTCTGCTCCCGCGATGAGCATCTTCTTCGGATCGCAGCCTCGCAGTGCGCAGGTGCCGCCAAATGGCTTGTGATCCACCACCGCGACACTCCAGCCCGCGCTGCGGACGCGCATGGCCGCAACCATAGCCGCTGTGCCAGTGCCGATGATTGCGAGATCATAGATTCCCATGTCGAGCCCTCCACCATTCTGAAGGACAACGAAGCTGGAGTTGGTACTGGTTTCACGAAGATGCCGCTTCAATTACACGGGGTGAGGTTCGCGGTCGTCGGTAAATCACCGGAACTTGAGCGCGAACAACACACCCGTGGACACGTCTGAGAACGAGAATACCGGCCGACCGGAATCTCGATCCATGCGGCGGCTCCACTGATGCCCCTGCTGGTACTGCACGTTCTGGCGGCACCAGTCCTGGGCCTCATGCCATCGAGCATGAAGCTCGTTGTCGCTGGCGACCGGGAGAAGCTTGACCTCGTGCTGTTGCGGGTAGTCGGTCGGCGCGAGAGGATCGCGCGGGAGTGCTGCAATTCGCGCTTTGAAGTTGTTGAGATCGAACGGTGGTTTCATGTCTTCCTGAAAATGCGTGAAGTTAAGGATTCCATCTTAGACTGATGACGGTAATTCTCGTCAAATTGTTTCGCGTTGATTCGGGCCAATTCGATTGCCCGGCGTTCTAGATCGGATTGAAGCATTGCCTTCTGCCTGCGTAAGGCGAGATCGGTCATCGCGGATTGGTGGCGATGGCGCTCGTCATCCTGCTGCTTTCTGATCTTCGCTGTCCGTTGCGCCTCCTTCCAGGCGTCACCGGGACCAATCGCCTTCCGAGGCCGCCGAGACCTCATGACTGGAATCCGCGACGGAAAAGCAGCGGTTTGAAGCCACCGTTCCGGTTCACCGTGTTGAAGTACGCGGCGAGATGATTCGGATCGCACGCCTTCAAGCCGGTCGTGGTCGCGAAGGCGAAGTGCACGTGACCGTGGATGTCATTTCCGATGAGTGCGGCCGGGAACGACAGGAGGTGAATCCGTGCCAGCGGCTCGACGGCATCGAGGAAGTTCACCTCGTGAACTCGACCAAGATCGAGGACGCCGTTGAACGTCGCTGACCACATCGATCCGTCGAACGAGGGAGTGAAGCATCCGAGGCATCGAACGCTACGCCAGCGCTCATTCTCTCTCTGCTGCCGGTCAATAGCACGGCGAACGGTGATTCTGGTCTTGTTGATCGCTTCAAGAAGATCGTCTGGATCGGAGCAGCGTCGGGTCTCGATCTTGATCTTGCGCAGCGTGAAGCTGTTCTGAGACTGCGCCCAATCCGAAACTGCTTCGGCCATTGAACGGGCGCGATGGCGTCGGCATCGGTCGCAGGAAGGAGAGCGGCACCAGTTCCAATGTCCGGTTCTGGTGTGTGTGCCGCAC
>NZ_PPED02000015.1 GCF_002899825.2 Chryseobacterium phosphatilyticum | reverse complement strand
CACCATCGCCGGGCCGCAGCGAAGGTAGGGTTCTCTTCGTCAGGCTTGACCGCTGAGGCTGCTGAGAGGATCGCGGCGACTTCCTGCTCTCGAAACGTCCTCTCTCGCTCCACGACCCGCCTAGCCCGTCTTATTCACGAGGGCAGTGGATCTGTGGTGGCGAGCGTAGCGTAAAGCATTGATGTGGCTTAGGGATTGGGTGCTGACGCCAAGTCCTCAGACCAGATCGAGCCCGCCACGCCCGCCATGTCCGATCCTACGTGTCTGCCGTTCGCGTTTCCATCGGTTCGAGGCAAGAAGCTCACAGCTGCTTTCGACGGCGGACGCCTGACCTCGGACGGGGGCGTCCTGTTGCTCGCTCAGGCTGCCCGGCGGATGCAGATCGGTGAGAAGCTCGCCGCGGTGATCCCCGACCGGCGTGACCCGAGCCGGATCGTGCATCCTCTGCCCGAGATCCTGCTGGCGCGCATCCTGGCCATCGCCTGCGGGTACGAGGATGCCGACGACCTCGATCACCTGCGCGTCGATCCCGCCTTCAAGCTCGCCTGTGGTCGCCTACCCGACAGCGGACGCGACTTGATGAGCCAGCCCACCGTCTCGCGGCTGGAGAACACGCCGGGCCTGCGTGACCTGATCCGGCTCGGACGGGTGCTGGTCGACCTCTACTGCGCCAGCTACGCCGCGCCACCGGCGGCTGTCACGCTGGATATCGACGACACCTGCGACGTGGTCCATGGCCAGCAGCAACTGTCGCTGTTCAACGCCCACCACGACGAACGCTGCTTTCTCCCCATCCACGTCTACGACACCGCCACCTCGCGCCCGGTGGCGATGATCCTGCGGCCGGGCAAGACGCCTTCGGGTCGCGAAGTCCGGGGCCATCTGCGTCGTCTGGTCCGGGCGATCCGCCGACACTGGCCGACGACCGCGATCACGATCCGTGGCGACGGCCATTACGGGCGGCCCGAAGCGATGGACTGGTGCGAGGACAACGACGTCGCTTACGTCTTCGGCCTGACCGGCACCAAGTCGCTCACCGCCAAGGTCGAGCCGACCGCCGATCACATCCGGGTCGAGCGGGCCCTCAGCAACACAGATGCCGTGCGCGGCTTTGCTGAGACCACGCACGCAGCCAAATCCTGGCGGCAGCACCGCCGCGTCGCCGCCCGCATCGAGGCGACCCGCCTTGGCCTCGACATCCGCTACGTGGTCACGAACATCGCCACCGGTACGCCCGAATGGCTCTACGCCGAGCTGTACTGCGCCCGCGGACAGGCCGAGAACCTGATCAAGCTCCATAAGGGCCAGCTCGCTTCCGACCGCACCTCCTGCCGGCATCCGGCCGCCAACCAGATGCGGCTCGTGCTGCACACCGCCGCCTATTGGCTGATGCTGACCGTGCGCGACGCCATCCCGGCTCCCCATCGCCTGGCCAAGGCCGAGTTCGCGACGATCCGCCTGCGCCTGCTCAAGCTTGGGGCTCGCATCCACGAGACCACTGCCCGTGTTCGTCTCGCCTTCGCCGCCGCCTGTCCCGAGGCCGACTTGCTGCGCCATATCGCGGGCGCACTCGCCCCAGCGCCAGCCTGAACCACGGGGCGTGATGCCCCATCGACACCGCTCCCGTCCCTCCAGCGCCGACAGCACAACCAGATCCATACGCGTCAGGACAGACGCACGATCCCGCTCGCCTTCAGCTCAAAACACGTCGCCAGCCAAACCCTGGTGAATAAAGCGGGCTAGGGCCGCCGATTGGCTTCACCGCTTTCGCAATCGAGATGAACGTGGCAGTCCGGCTCGGACTGATCTCATCTCATTCGTATGGTGGCGGACTCCCGATCATCCCTGCTGCCATTTTCGATGCTGCAGTGGTCTCGTATCTAGTCGGCGGTGTCCAGGCTCTATTTACCGCACTCGTTGCGCTGATCGCCTTAGGGCGCAATGCAGGAA
>NZ_PPED02000014.1 GCF_002899825.2 Chryseobacterium phosphatilyticum | reverse complement strand
CCCATAGGCGGTCGCGGCCATCCCCTGGCATGGCCGCGACCGCCTATGGGCTCGCCTTTCAGCAGGGCCCAATCATGGGCCGGTCCTTTGCCGAACACGGATGGAAGCCAGGAGCCCCGTGGGCGCGAAACCATACGTGTGATGCCTGACCGCCGGTCGCGCCTTCAGCGTGACCGGGAAATGCACACTTTCGACCGATTCTGTTGAAAAACTCGGGTGTTGCAGCGGTTGTGATGAGGTGATTCACTCCTGTCGAGAGACGGAGATCGAAGCAGATGATGGGACCTCGGCAAGTCGAGCAGGGCGCCCTGTTCTACGAGTTCTCGCTCGACACGCACGTTCCCACCGACCATCTACTTCGCTCCATCGACCGCTTCGTCGACCTGACCGGCCTGCGCCAGGAGCTGGCTCCGTTCTACGCCTCGACGGGCCGCCCTTCCGTCGATCCCGAGTTGATGATCCGCATGCTGATCGTCGGCTACTGCCTCGGCATCCGCTCCGAGCGCCGGCTGTGCGACGAGGTCCACCTCAACCTCGCCTACCGCTGGTTCTGCCGGCTCGGGCTCGACGGCCGGGTGCCGGATCATTCGACCTTCTCCAAGAACCGCCATGGGCGCTTCCGCGACAGTGATCTCCTGCGCCGTCTGTTCGAGACCGTGCTTGCCCGCTGCATCGCCGAGGGGCTCGTCGGTGGCGAAGGCTTTGCCGTCGATGGCAGCCTAATCAGGGCCGATGCCAATCGGCAGAAGGGGGTCGAAGGCTCTGCCGGCCTGCCGCCCGAGGCCGTGAGCCGCGCTGCTCAGGAGTACCTCGCCGTCCTCGACGAGGCCGCCTTCGGGGCCGCGACGCCGGTGCCGCCCAAGTTCATCTCGCCCGCCGATCCGGCCGCGCGCTGGACCGGAGCGCACGGCGGGCAGGCGTTCTTTGCCTACACGGCCAACTATCTGATCGACCTCGACCACGCGATCATCGTCGATGTCGAGGCGACCACGGCCATCCGGCAAGCCGAGGTCACGGCCGCCAAACGCATGATCGAGCGTTCGCGCGAGCACTTCGACCTCTAGCCGGCCCGGCTCGCCGGCGACAGCGGTTACGGTTCGGCTGAGATGCTGGGTTGGCTCGTCTACGACCACGGCATCGAGCCGCATATCAGTGTGTTCGACAAGTCGACCCGCACCGACGGCACCTTCTCACGCGCCGACTTCACCTACGACCAGCCGGGCGACGTCTACCGCTGCCCGGCGGGCCGAGTGCTGACCACGACCGGCACCCTGGTCAACGACGGGTCGACGCTGCTGTACCGGGCGAGCAAGTTCGACTGCGCGCCATGCCCGCTGAAGGCGCGGTGCTGTCCGAACGAGCCGGTGCGCAAGGTCCCGCGCCCGATCTACGAGGGCGCGCGGGACATGGCCCGCGACATCGCGCGGTCCGAGGAAGGCAAGACCTCACGACGCGAACGCAAGAAGGTCGAGATGCTGTTTGCCCACCTCAAGCGCATCCTGAAGCTGGACCGCCTCCGGCTACGAGGACCGAACGGAGCGAAGGACGAGTTCCACCTCGCAGCCGCCGCCCAGAACCTGAGGAAGCTCGCCAAGATCATCCCGGTCCCGCAGCCGAGCCCGGCTTGACCGGCAGGGGACACCCGGCCCGGGAACGAGGGCTCGCCCCGCCCGCGCTCCGATCTCGGCCGCCGACGAGTTTTTCAACGAAATCCGCCAGCAGCAGACCTTTGGCACGCATATCACGACGATCCGACATTGTTCGCTGAGCCAACCGACGCCACCGGCTTCGGTTGGCGCGGTGGTTACGGATGGGCCGGTCGAACGGAGGATGAAAGCACGACCCCGAGCGGCAGCCGATCAGATCGATTGACCGAGGATGCCGAGGATTTTGCGGCGCAGACGCACCAATTCAGGATCGTCGCGGTGGCGCGGATAGGGACGCTCGACGAGGATGTCCGCGCGGATCGCGGCCGGGCGGTCGGAGAGCACGATGACACGCTCGGCCAGC
>NZ_PPED02000131.1 GCF_002899825.2 Chryseobacterium phosphatilyticum | reverse complement strand
TTAGCATTGGCTGTTTTGTTGGTATCCGTTTTTATCGTAACCAGGTAAGCTCCCTGCACCAGTGCCTGAGTATTTATTTTAGTCACTTTATTCTTCGTTTTAAGATTCTGAAGCTGTCTTCCACTCATATCGTACAATAAAATCTCTGCTTCTTTGAAATCGAAACCGATTTCTACGTAAGCATACTCTGAAACAGGGTTTGGATAGATCTTAATATCATATTTTGGGATCATTTGATCTACCTGTTTATCGCCTAGCTTTATAATCTTCCAGTTTTCTTTTCCTAATTCTGTAGCGCTGGTTCCGGCAAGGATAATAGAGCCGTCTCTGTTCAGTTTAATATCTGAAAGTCTCTCTTCT
>NZ_PPED02000130.1 GCF_002899825.2 Chryseobacterium phosphatilyticum | reverse complement strand
GACCCCCAGGCCGCCGTCGCGGCCGCGCAGGGCCGGGCCGTGCTCGAGCCACAGGGCCAGCGGGATGATCACGTCGTCGCTGTTGGGCACGCTTTCCAGGGTCGCGTCCTTGGGCAGCAAGTGCCAGCGGTCGTCGACCACCTGGCGGTCCTTAATGATTCGCTGCATATACGCGCTCCTTGAACGGGTCGATACCGATACGGCGGAAGGTGTCGATGAAGGGTTCTTCCTCGGTCCGGCGTTCCACGTAGACCTGGATGATCTTGTCGATCACGTCGGCCATCTGCTCCTGGGCGAAGGACGGGCCGAGGATCTGCCCGAGGCTGGCGTCGCGCGCCGAGCTGCCGCCGAGGGAGACCTGGTAGAACTCCGCGCCTTTCTTGTCGACCCCGAGGATGCCGATGTGGCCGACATGGTGATGGCCGCAGG
>NZ_PPED02000129.1 GCF_002899825.2 Chryseobacterium phosphatilyticum | reverse complement strand
ATCCTAGAGATTGAAATAGAAATAGAACATTTTCTGATATAAGCTTTCATAGGCGCAGTTGAACGAGGAAACTTAGATACTCGCCAGTACTTTACTTTAATGCGATGGCTTGCAGAGTTCGGCGCGCGTGTGATCGCGACTCCTAAAAACCGGCGGGAAAGCTGACGCTCCATCCTTCACTGGCTCGCGAGCGTTTGATTTCTGCCCATACGTGGCGTGGATGGAACCAAGCACAGAGCTTCATAGGTCGACTAGCAATCATGATACAATCTGCAAATACTCACGGCTCCCTGGCAGGATCCCTTCCTTGCGGAAGCATTCCTGCCCTGATTACGCCGATGTCCTCGGATGGGCGCATAGATTGGTCGGCCTACAGGAGGTTGATTGACTGGCATGTCGAGTCAGGAACTGACGCGATCGTCGCAGTGG
>NZ_PPED02000013.1 GCF_002899825.2 Chryseobacterium phosphatilyticum | reverse complement strand
GTTCCAGCATGATCGAGGCGCTGACGACGCCTGTGCGGATCGAGGTTCCCAGTCGCAGCACGTCGTCCCAGTGTGCCTCGATCAGACCTTCGTCGATGCGGCCCGCGACCAGCGGCGCAATATCGGGGCCGGGTTCGATGCCGTTAAACAGGTGCAAACGGCGTGCGGCGATATTCGGGATACGCGGCGCGAACCGGAACCCAAGCAGATGACATAGCGCGAACACATGGTCGGAGACGCCCCCGCCATCGACGTGATGCTCTTCGATGTGCAGATCGGCGCCGTGGTGGAGCAGCCCGTCGAGCACCTGTGCCGCCTCGCTCGCCGAAGCGGAGATAACTGTGGAATGGAACGGCGCGTAGCGATCCGAGACGTGGCTGTAAAAGGAGACAGCCGGCTCTGTCCCCTTGTGCGGATTGACTGCGCCGGTTGCCTGGGCGCGGCGGTCGAGCGGAAAGTTCTGACCGTCTGAGCTGGACGAGGTGCCGGACCCGAACAGCGCGGCCAGCGGCGCGGTGTGTTGGGCGTCGACAAGCCGGGCGAGCGCGCGACCGTAGGTTTCCTCGCGCAGATGCCATGAGGCGAGCCAACCGAGTTGGCGCTGGGTCACGAGATTGCAGGCTTCCGCCATGCGCGTATGGCCCAGATTGGTGGCATCGGCGAGCACCGCCGTGAGGATCGCACGTGGTTCATCCGCGGCACGGCCACTTTGCAGATGCGTGAAGCACTGGCTGAACCCGGTCCATCGATCGACTTCGGCAAGAAGGTCGGTGATGCGGATCGCGGGCAGATGCGCATAGAGCGGCGCAAGGGCGGTATCGGATTCCTCGGGAGTAATCGCCTTCAAGGGCGAAATCCGCAGCCTGCCCAAGCTGAGCTGCACGTCTTCCAGCGCGTCCGTCTCCGCCTTTCGCTCGACCTCGGCCAATCGACGGGCGAGGCGGGCGCGTCGTTCGGCCAGCCAGATATCGGCCGTATCCGGTGCCGGTATCGGCAAGGGGCCGGCCGCGCGCATGTTGGCGAATACGGGGGCAGGAATGAGTTGCTGCTCGACAGCACGATAGCGTCGGCTTCCCTCGACCCACATGTCGCCGGCGCGAAGCCGGTCGCGAAGCTCGACCAGCACGCACAATTCATAGATCCTGCGATCGGGAATGCCGGTGCCGATCGCCCGACGCCAAGCTTGCCGGATGAAGCCGACTGGCGTGCCTGCAGGCAATTTGCGCAGATGACCAAAATGAAGGTCGCGCATGATCGCGACCGCTCGCGCGAGCGCATGGCAGGCTGGCACCGCCCCGAATGTGAACGAGGCGATGAACGAGGGACCGACCTGTCGGAGGACGGGGTAATTGGTCGCGGCGACCGCGACGGGATCGACCGAATCGGGGCGGATCAGCTTGCGGGCTTCATCGACCTCGCGGCCGAGATCATTCCATCCGATCGCTGCCTCGACCGCAGCGCCGATATCGCCACCTGATATCTTGGCGGCGAGCAAGGCAGCGCCGAGTTGGGCAAGCAGCCGGATTTTGCCGTTGATGGTGCGCCGGTTGCGCTTGAGTGTCGTGTCCGCGCTGTTCTGTTCGCGCCGGAACATCTGCCCAAGCAGGCGATCGAACATCAGCACCGCATCGTCGGTGAGGGTAACGATGGTTTCGAGGATGGTCGCCACCAATGTGGCGCGACGCCGCGTCGCTTGCAGCGTCCGAACATGTTGCGCGGTCAGCCGCACGCCTTCCTGGCACAGGCGTCGGAGGCGCTCGGGATGGACGCCTACGGCGATATCCGGATCGATCCCGATGGCCCGAAGCAGTGTCAGTCGCTCGATGATGGCGGCGAATGTCTTTCGGCCGGGCTTGCCGGGTGACTGCCGCACCCAGGCCAGATCGCTCAAGTTCGTGCCTGTGTGGGGCAGGAGAAGCGCATCGAGCAGCCGGCGCTGTCGAGCATCGAGTCCTCGGGTCAGATGCTCGGCGCATTTCGGCTCCCCCGCTCGCCGGCTCCGCCGGGCGCTACCGCGCTCCTTGACCCGACCCGACACGACCCCGTGCGCGCTCTCGTCTTCGTATGACGAGAGGCACAGGACATGTCGCA
>NZ_PPED02000128.1 GCF_002899825.2 Chryseobacterium phosphatilyticum | reverse complement strand
AACGGAATCATTCTGACCATTAACAATTTTCAAATTTGCCAACCCGGCCAGAGACGTCCAGCTGGGGGGGATGGGAACTCCGCCAATTAGCAGCGTGGACAGGTCAGTATTCAAAAAGTCAACGGCATTATCGGATGCGTCCAATTTTGCGATCGTGACATTCGACCCAGTTTCAGCTCTAACCCCACAAATCGTACTGCGTTTTACAGATAATACTGACAATGCCCTGACGTTCCCCCCGCTGGAAGCTGATATGCCAGTTTTGAAGCCATCGACATCAGCCCCGTCAACAATAGCAGTACCACCATTTCGAGCGACTACCCCGTCTGAACCGGGTGCAACTCCCGCCGCTGAGTAGCTGGCGTTAGTGGTTTGGACGGTGCTACCGTTATGAACTCTTAACACGCCAGAAATATTCGCTTTTATGAA
>NZ_PPED02000127.1 GCF_002899825.2 Chryseobacterium phosphatilyticum | reverse complement strand
AGCTCGTTGCGCACGGTCCACGGATTCATTTTCAGCTCGAAAAACAACTGATCGACGGTGAGATCGAACGTGTTCATCATCCGGTACTCGCCCTCGTTGACGACCCAGAAAGGTTCGCCGCCGGCATCAAGCAGCTGGGTGCAGCCGTAGTAGCTGCGGGTGGCGTGGGCCAGCATGAATTTCTGATCGTCGGACAGCTCCGTCTCATCGACCATGCGGTCGGACTCATCGGCACGGCGAACGAGCTCGTCGAAGTTGTCCAGCGCGAACGCGGCCACCTCCTCGATATTGCTGAAATACCGCGTGTAGTAGTAGGAAGCGTCCATACCCGCCGTCACGAGCCCGGAGCGATGGAAGCAGACGGCGAAGCGGTACGTACGCTTTTCACCCGCGGGCACCTCCGCAACGAGCGAACCCACGGGACCGAGAC
>NZ_PPED02000126.1 GCF_002899825.2 Chryseobacterium phosphatilyticum | reverse complement strand
ATTCCACCCATGCCGAGCTGACGGTGAAGGCGTTCGAGGCGGGCAAGCACGTCTTCTGCGAGAAGCCGATGGCGAATTCGCCGGCCGAGTGCCAGCGGATGATCGACGCCGCCAAGGCCGCCGGCCGCAAGCTGATGATCGCCTACCGGGCGCACTGGGAGCCGCACAACCTCCGCGCCAAGGCGATGCTCGACGCGGGCGAACTGGGACAGGTCTGGTTCGCGACGTCCGACCATCACCGGCCCCTCGACCCCGCGCTTCCCCGCGACCAATGGCGGATGAAACGGTCGGTGGCCGGCGGCGGCTCGCTCGTCGATATCGGGATCTACAGCCTCAACGGGCTGCAATGGTTCTTCGGCGAGAGCCCGAACGCCGTCGCGGCGTCGATGCAGGCGCCGCCCGACGATCCCCGCTTCGCGGAGGTCGAGAA
>NZ_PPED02000125.1 GCF_002899825.2 Chryseobacterium phosphatilyticum | reverse complement strand
GGTGTAGGTGTGTTGCGCGCCGGGGGCGATCAGCGGTTGCTCGCCGACCACGCCGGCGCCGCGAACTTCCTGGGTACGGCCGTCGCCGTCGGTGATGATCCAGTGGCGCGACAGCAGTTGGGCCGGAACCTCGCCCTGGTTCTCGATGGTCACCGTGTAGGCGAAGGCGAAACGGTTCTGCTCTGGGGCGGACTGTTCCGGAAGGTAGCGGGTGTCGACCCTGACGTTGACCTGGTGCTGGGTATCGCTCATACGGCTTGCCTGATTCCTGACGAGTGTCTCACCAGACTAACGATTGCCTGGCAGCTCGGCCAGCCGGTTGGCCAGGCGGACGAATGCGGCCAGGTCGAGTTGTTCGGGACGGAGGGTCGGATCGACCTCTGCGGCCTCGATGTCCTCGACGCTCAGGAGAGGCTTGAGGGTATTGCGCAG
>NZ_PPED02000124.1 GCF_002899825.2 Chryseobacterium phosphatilyticum | reverse complement strand
TGCCAGAAGGGCCACGGCAAACAGCGTCGAGGCGATGCCAACGCCGAGCAAGGGCGACAGCAGCTCGTAGGCCTGCTCGATCTCCTCGACATCGGTGCGCCCGCCCGCGTGGAACACGGACGCGGCCATGATCAGGATCGCGGCGTTGACGAACAGGGCCAGCATCAGCGCCACCGTCGAGTCGGTGACGGCGAAGCGCAGGGCCTCGCGCCGGCCCTGATCGGTGCGGGGATAGGCGCGCGTCTGCACGATCGAGGAGTGGAGGTAGAGGTTGTGCGGCATCACGGTCGCGCCGATGATGCCGATGGCGATGTAGAGCGCGGCCGGGTTGGTCACGATTTCCCGCGAGGGCACGAAGCCGCCGAGCACGGCCTGGATCGGCGGTGCCGCCATCGCGATCTGCAGGCCGAAGCAGACGAAGATGATCGTCAGG
>NZ_PPED02000123.1 GCF_002899825.2 Chryseobacterium phosphatilyticum | reverse complement strand
CGCGCGGCCCGTGCGCAGCGATCCCAGATCCTTGCTCAGAGAACTGACGGCACCCTGCATGCGGCGCTTGATGTCGCCCAGGTCGAATTCCGGTGTGGCCATAGGTTCAAAGTCCCGATGCGTTCGGGTGGCAGATCGGCGCGCGGACGCGCCCGGCGCGCGGTGCCGCTACATGAACGAAAAACCGGGTGGCCGCAAATGCGGTTGTGTCCGTGCTGGGCTCGGGCGCCGCAGGCGTGCGGCGGCGTATCCTTTAACGGTGCAGCTTAGCCAGATCTGCCTTGCCGGAGAGCAACCTGCCTATGCATGTTGCAAATCCGGTGGCGATCCGTCAGCTTGTATGTGGTATACCAGATCTGCGGGCTGACAGGTGGAGCACCTGCCTGCGGAACTGGCAGCGCCGACACCGGACGAGAAGCGAGGAACGCGCGAGGATGC
>NZ_PPED02000122.1 GCF_002899825.2 Chryseobacterium phosphatilyticum | reverse complement strand
GGCGGCGGTCCCCAATGTCGTCGAGATCGACGGCCTCCGGCGTGCCGACCATGCCGTTGTCCGTGACGCGCATCGTGTAGTACAGGCAGCTGCCGAGCTTGGTCCCGTAATCTGAGGGCGCCTTGAAGAAGATGATCAGGCTGTGCTCCAGCTAGGCTCGGTTGCTTCGCGTCACGGACCGGGAATCGGGATAGGGATGAGGTACGTGGCGCTGGACCTCCGATCCCTCCACGCACTTGAACTCGCGCATCGATAGGAAGAAGTCGGCGAAGGCCTCGCGGTCCTGATCAAGCCTGAATCCTGTCGCTCACCCGCCGGAGAGAACGTCACGATGTCGATGGGTATGATGGCGCCGTCGCGACGCCGGAGCGAGACCTGCTTGGTTCCGGCCATCTCCCAGGCGGTGGAGCCTCCCAGACCCGGACCATTGACAACAGGA
>NZ_PPED02000121.1 GCF_002899825.2 Chryseobacterium phosphatilyticum | reverse complement strand
GACTACACGGGTATCTAATCCTGTTTGCTCCCCACGCTTTCGAGCCTCAGTGTCAGTTACAGTCCAGTGAGCCGCCTTCGCCACTGGTGTTCCTCCTAATATCTACGCATTTCACCGCTACACTAGGAATTCCACTCACCCCTCCTGCACCCCAGCCTCACAGTTTCAAAAGCAGTTCCGGGGTTGAGCCCCGGATTTTCACTTCTGACTTGCATGGCCACCTACACTCCCTTTACACCCAGTAAATCCGGATAACGCTTGCTCCATACGTATTACCGCGGCTGCTGGCACGTAGTTAGCCGGGGCTTCTTAGTCAGGTACCGTCATTATCTTCCCTGCTGATAGAGCTTTACATACCGAAATACTTCTTCGCTCACGCGGCGTCGCTGCATCAGGGTTTCCCCCATTGTGCAATATTCCCCACTGCAGCCGCCCGTAGG
>NZ_PPED02000120.1 GCF_002899825.2 Chryseobacterium phosphatilyticum | reverse complement strand
GACTACTAGGGTATCTAATCCTGTTTGCTACCCACACTTTCGAGCCTCAGCGTCAGTTGGTGCCCAGTAGGCCGCCTTCGCCACTGGTGTTCCTCCCGATATCTACGCATTCCACCGCTACACCGGGAATTCCGCCTACCTCTGCACTACTCAAGAAAAACAGTTTTGAAAGCAGTTTATGGGTTGAGCCCATAGATTTCACTTCCAACTTGTCTTCCCGCCTGCGCTCCCTTTACACCCAGTAATTCCGGACAACGCTTGTGACCTACGTTTTACCGCGGCTGCTGGCACGTAGTTAGCCGTCACTTCCTTGTTGAGTACCGTCATTATCTTCCTCAACAACAGGAGTTTACAATCCGAAGACCTTCTTCCTCCACGCGGCGTCGCTGCATCAGGGTTTCCCCCATTGTGCAATATTCCCCACTGCTGCCACCCGTAGG
>NZ_PPED02000119.1 GCF_002899825.2 Chryseobacterium phosphatilyticum | reverse complement strand
GTCAGGCACAGCGTCGTTAACAACGCAGGCGCACAAATATCAGAGCATGGCTTTGCGACGCTGCTGAAAGCAGCGGAAACCGATGACGCGCTGGCCGAGAAAACCGGCCTGCGTCTCGATTTGCCGTTGCAGCTCCTGCGCGAACTCCTGCTGCGGGCCACCGAAACCGTTCGCGCGCGGCTGATGGCCAAAATGCCGCCCGAGCTTCAGGACGAGGTCGACCGCACGCTCAAGGAAGTCGCCGAAAAGGTCGCGCGTGACTCCAACAAGATTCATAACTTCGATACTGCTCTGCGCCTGACGAAACTTCTGAAAGAGCGCGGCGAACTGACCGACGGCAAGCTGCGGGCATTTGCAGCGGACCGTCAATACGAAGAGGTTGTGGCTGGCCTTTCAGTTCTGTGCGAGGCGTCCATCGAAATCATCAAACCCCTCATGGAA
>NZ_PPED02000012.1 GCF_002899825.2 Chryseobacterium phosphatilyticum | reverse complement strand
ATCGTGAGCTTTGAGCGGAGTGATTCGAGTGTTGCTTCCGACTTGATAATTATGTTCGTAGTTCTCATGTGATATTGGATGTTGATTGTATCTTTATTTAGCTCTCCCCTCTTGATATGCGGAGCTTGATCGTGCAGGTACGAATCACAGAACCAACAGACGAAGATTCGTACCCGTATGTCCAAGGTCGTTGCGCTCTACAGAGTCTCGACAACTCGTCAAGGAAGAAGCGGCCTGGGCCTGGAGGCGCAGAAGGCGGCAGTGATGTCATACATCAGCGGCAGGCATGATCTTGTCGCTGAGTACGTCGAGGTTGAGAGTGGTAAGAAATGCGACCGCCCTCAACTCGCGGTAGCGCTGCACCGCGCAAAGGTTACTGGTTCAATTTTATGTATCGCTCGTCTTGATCGTCTCAGTCGCAATGCTGCATTTCTTCTCACTCTCCGTGATAGCGGCGTGAAGTTCGTCGCGGTCGATATGCCCGACGCCAACGAGATGACTGTGGGCATCATGGCCGTCGTTGCAGAGGGCGAGCGTAAGGCGATTGCGTCGAGAACACGCGATGCTCTGGCGGCGGCGCGTGCACGTGGTCGTGTTCTCGGGAACCGGAGCACGCTCGTCGCTGGTGCCGGGCAAGCTCGGGCCGCCAGGAAGATCGTGGAGATTGCGAACAAGACGGCGCACGACCTGCTCGTCGTCATCAACGACATCAAGGCCAGCGGCATCACCAGCTACAAGGGCATCGCCCGCGAGCTTCAAGCCCGACAGGTTCAGACGCCGCGAGGTGGTTCGGCGTGGCAGGGAGTTCAGGTCAGGCGTGTTCTCGAACGCGAGGTGTCGGCATGATGCTGCCTGTCCAACGGCACGACCCGGTTAACGAATCGTCAACCATGAGCGCGCACCGTTACCCTCACCCGTTACCCTCACCGTGAGCGAACCGTGCCCTCACCCTCCGCGCCCCTCGATGAGGACTGGTGCTCGGTCGCAGAAGCGGCACGGCGTCTGAACGTGACGCCCACGGCGATCCGCAACAGGATCAGGCGCGGTACTATCCCCACGAAGCCGAACGGGAACATCGGGCACCTCGTGCTCGTACCCCGGCCCGAACCCGTGCCCCTCACCCCGACCGACACGGTTACCGGCACCGTGCCGGTCACGGTTTCCGCCGACGCGCTCGACCGCGTGGCGGACGCCATGGTGGCCGAGCTACGCGGCCGACTGAGCGAGCTACAGGCCCGGATCACGTCAGCCGACGCCGAGCGGATGGCCCTCCAGCGGGAAGCGGCCCAGGAACGCGCTCAGGCGGCCGAGGAGCGGGCTCGGCTCCAATCCGCGCTGGTGGACACCGGCCAGCGCCTCGCCGGGCTCAGCAAGGCTCGTGAGGCCGATCTCGACCGGCACCGGCACGAGGTGGACGAGCTTCGGCGCGAACTGCGCGAACTGCGGCAACGGCCGTGGTGGCGGCGCGTGTGGGCTGCATGATGGCAGCAATTAACCAGGGCGATCTATTCGTCTCGACCTCAGTTGATCCACCTCTACGCGACAATAGGGATGCGATGGAGCATCCATTTTTATCGTTGCAGAAACGTAGAACTAAGCCGATCAGCTACGTCAATGACAAAGTGAGGATCGATGTCTACGCACCAGAGAAGTTCGGCATCGCGACCATATGGGATTGGGACATCATCATCGGTCTTGCGTCTCATATCAACGATGCAATCGAGGGCGGAATCTCGACATCACCTCGCATGAGCTTCGCGCCATACAACCTGCTCAAGACCATTGGGAGAGGTACGGGAGGCAAGGACTACCGCGAACTTGCTGCGGCGATCAGAAGGCTGCGAATGACGACGGTCATCACCAACGTCAGAGCAGAAGATGGCGCGGGCACCGAACGCCCGTTCTCATGGGTCTCAGACTACGCGATACCGACGAGGTACACGACGGTCCTGACACCCGAAGACCATCAGGGCGAAGCCGATCCGACGCGCCCGTGGATCGTGGAGCTACCCGCATGGCTCTACAACGCGATCACCCGCCGCCGAGACATCCTGGCGGTCCACCCGTCTTACTTCGATTTGACCAGCGGCATCGCACGAGCGCTGTACCGGCTGGCTCTCGGGCACGGACTTGCGCGCCAGCCGGGGGTCTGGAACTACCGGATCGACACGCTGCACCACCGCCTCGGGGTGACTTCGAGCAGAAGGGAGTTCAGCCGGGCGGTGCGCGAGATCGCGGCGGCCGACACCCTGCCCGAGTACACGATCCACATCGCCAAGAAGGACGGGCACGAGACGGTCACCTTCATCCGGGATCGGGGCAAGCCGCCTCGACCGCGCCGGGGCGTCTACCGACCTTGAGCGCGCGAGGCTCGGGGTATCGCCCACGCCGGGGCTCGGGGTATCGCCCACACTTACACGGGGTATCGCCCACACCCTGTTTGGATAAGCCACTGGCGCAGCGGGCATTTCAGCCCTGGGATCAAGCGTAAACTCTGAAACATCTCTCGTAGAGAGATTCTTAAAACGGAAACGATCTATCTGGCATGATCACAGCGGCTCGATCATTGATGAAAAGATCGGTGGCGTGCAATTGGATACGGCTGCAAGGACGGGGGTTTCGGAATGAGAGTGTGGGACGAACTCAGCACCACGACAGGCATCGGGAAACCGCGTAGACCAA
>NZ_PPED02000118.1 GCF_002899825.2 Chryseobacterium phosphatilyticum | reverse complement strand
GACTACCAGGGTATCTAATCCTGTTCGCTCCCCCAGCTTTCGCGCCTCAGCGTCGGTCTCGGCCCAGAGGGCCGCCTTCGCCACCGGTGTTCCACCCGATATCTGCGCATTCCACCGCTACACCGGGTGTTCCACCCTCCCCTACCGGACCCAAGCCGCGGAGGTTCCGGGGGCTTCGGGGGGTTGAGCCCCCCGCTTCGACCCCCTGCCTGCCGGGCCGCCTACGCGCGCTTTACGCCCAATGAATCCGGATAACGCTCGCCCCCTACGTATTACCGCGGCTGCTGGCACGTAGTTAGCCGGGGCTTCTTCTGCAGGTACAGTCTTGACTCTTCCCTGCTGAAAGCGGTTTACGACCCGAAGGCCTCCGTCCCGCACGCGGCGTCGCTGCGTCAGGGTTCCCCCCATTGCGCAAGATTCCCCACTGCTGCCTCCCGTAGG
>NZ_PPED02000117.1 GCF_002899825.2 Chryseobacterium phosphatilyticum | reverse complement strand
GCGCCGCGCTGACCGGCACGTTGAGCCGGAGCGTGCCGGCCGGCCGGTCGCGAAAGCCGTTGACGACGTCCAGCGCCGCTTCGACCTCGCCCAAGGCGGGGGTCAAACGCTCAAGGAGACGCGCGCCGGCCTCGGTCGGCGCGACGCTGCGCGTGGTGCGGTTGAACAGCCTGACGCCGAGGCGCGTCTCCAGCCGGCGCACCGCCTCGCTCAATCCGGAGGCGCTCGTGCCGCTCGCGCGAGCGCCTTCACGAAAGCCGCCTGCCTCCGCGACGGAGACGAAGGCGGCAAGATCGCCGAGATCCATCGCCATTGTTCGCAATCTCGCACAGCTTGTGCCGATTAAACCGTATTATCGCGCAATGCGGAAGGGTCTAAATCCCTACGCACCGCAAAGGAGAGACCTGATGGGCGACTTCAACACAGCCGGCACCTACGCGC
>NZ_PPED02000116.1 GCF_002899825.2 Chryseobacterium phosphatilyticum | reverse complement strand
GACTACCCGGGTATCTAATCCTGTTTGCTACCCACGCTTTCGTGCCTCAGCGTCAGTTAAAGCCCAGCAGGCCGCCTTCGCCACTGGTGTTCCTCCCCATCTCTACGCATTTCACCGCTACACGGGGAATTCCGCCTGCCTCTACTTCACTCAAGCTCTACAGTTTCAAATGCAGTTTATGGGTTGAGCCCATAGATTTCACATCTGACTTGCAAAGCCGCCTACGCACCCTTTACACCCAGTAAATCCGGACAACGCTTGCTCCCTACGTATTACCGCGGCTGCTGGCACGTAGTTAGCCGGAGCTTATTCATTAAGTACCGTCAATTTTCGTCCTTAATAAAAGAAGTTTACAATCCGAAAACCTTCATCCTTCACGCGGCGTTGCTGCGTCAGGGTTGCCCCCATTGCGCAATATCCCCCACTGCTGCCTCCCGTAGG
>NZ_PPED02000115.1 GCF_002899825.2 Chryseobacterium phosphatilyticum | reverse complement strand
TCCTCGGATTCTTGTCCGGCTTCCTGCCCAGGTATTCCGCCGACGTCCTGCATCCGTATCCCCAGAGGCAGCCAAATTGCCCGCTGCGCAACCCTGATACCGCGTCCAAGCGACGCTTGGGGGCGCTGTTGTGGTTGCGGTTTTTTGATCAGTATGGTTCTACGTCGCAATCGCCCATCCGGCAGCGACACGGTCACGCCGGAACCGGCAAGGCCCGCGATACGATCGGGCAGTTCTGGGATTTGCGACGCTCGTCGGCAAATTCAAGGGCAAACAAACCATAGGCACCAGGGGAGCCAAGCGGGGACATGCGGACGACGCAGGCGCAACATCGGTCATCGTGGGGGCTCGCCGCGTTCGGCGCTCTCCTCGGTTCGTCCTCCTCCGCTCTCGCGGCCGGTATCGGTCAGCCCGAGCCGTGGCAGATGAGCCGTCAGATAC
>NZ_PPED02000114.1 GCF_002899825.2 Chryseobacterium phosphatilyticum | reverse complement strand
CGGTCCGAGAGCGGGAGGGCGGGCAGCAGGGCGCCAATGCCGCCGAGGATGCCGCGGCGTCTGACATTGTCGATCAGGACCGGGCCGGCGGCGTTCAGCGAGGCGAGGAGTTCGGCCATCAGCTTGGCTTGGTAAATAACAGGCGATCTCCCTTGGTGGCGGGCGCCTGACCGGCAGCCTGATGGATCGCGGCGCGGATGCGCGGATAGGTGCCGCAGCGGCAGATGTCGCCGCTCATGTTCTCGTCGATCTGCTGATCGGTCGGCTTCGGGCTGTCCTTGAGGAGGGACGCCGCCTGCATGATCTGGCCGGTCTGGCAGTAGCCGCACTGGGCGACGTTGAGGTCGCGCCACGCCACCTGAACCGGGTGGTTGCCGTCGGGCGAGAGCCCCTCGATTGTCGTGATCTCCTGGCCTTCCGCCGCGGAGACGGGGGTGATGCA
>NZ_PPED02000113.1 GCF_002899825.2 Chryseobacterium phosphatilyticum | reverse complement strand
GACTACCCGGGTATCTAATCCTGTTTGCTCCCCACGCTTTCGTGCCTCAGCGTCAGTTAAAGCCCAGTAAGCCGCCTTCGCCACTGGTGTTCCTCCTAATATCTACGCATTTCACCGCTACACTAGGAATTCCGCTTACCTCTACTTCACTCAAGAACCACAGTTTCAAATGCAGTTTATGGGTTAAGCCCATAGTTTTCACATCTGACTTGCGATCCCGCCTACGCTCCCTTTACACCCAGTAATTCCGGACAACGCTCGCTCCCTACGTATTACCGCGGCTGCTGGCACGTAGTTAGCCGGAGCTTCCTCCTTGGGTACCGTCATTTTTCGTCCCCAAAGACAGAGGTTTACAATCCTAAAACCTTCTTCCCTCACGCGGCATCGCTGCATCAGAGTTTCCTCCATTGTGCAATATTCCCCACTGCTGCCCCCCCGTAGG
>NZ_PPED02000112.1 GCF_002899825.2 Chryseobacterium phosphatilyticum | reverse complement strand
TTCCTCCGAGATCGATAATTTGACCTTTTCCGCAGCTTTTTTTGCTACCTTGGCAATTTCCTCTTGTTCTAAGTCACGGAAGAATACTTCCATGCACCGTGACCGTATAGCAGGTGGAATTTCGTTTGGAGTTCTGGTCGTTGCTCCGATAAGTCGGAAATCAGCAGGCAGCCCATTTTGAAATATATCATGAATATGCGAAGGAATCTGTGTATTTTCCGCACTGTAATAGGCACTATCAAGAAACACCTTACGATCTTCAAGTACTTTTAATAATTTATTCATTTGAATAGGATGCAATTCCCCAATTTCATCGATAAATAATACTCCACCATGTGCATTTGTCACGGCACCTTGTTTTGGTTGTGGAATTCCAGCTTGCCCCATAGCACCCGCTCCTTGGTAAATAGGGTCATGAACTGAACCAATTAGTGGATCAGCAA
>NZ_PPED02000111.1 GCF_002899825.2 Chryseobacterium phosphatilyticum | reverse complement strand
GTGTAATACTACGTGGCAACTTTTTGGGGAGAAGGAAGAATGTAGCATATAAAACAACAAGTATAGTAATGAGATATATTTCATTTTTATCAAAGTGTTCCCATAATTTCATATACGGCTCACCTCACGATAAGTCAATCTCTGAAAAAATTTATGAATACAAAAAACGATTATATGCAGTAAGACGATATAGATCAACTCATAACCGAAATTCCATTTTGCAAAATGAGTGATATTGAAGTAGGTGGAGAGGAAACTAATGACAAATAAAATGCATATAGAAGCAATAATAATAAAAAAGGAACGTACGCGCGTTTTAGTTCTATAAAAGAGATTTAGTTGAATTAATAAGATCATTGGGATTACGACACTTCGATGAAAAATATATGCGACATAATTCATTTCGTCTTTTGTAACTTTAATGAGTTTCATCTCCTCTATAATGA
>NZ_PPED02000110.1 GCF_002899825.2 Chryseobacterium phosphatilyticum | reverse complement strand
GTGGTGGCCTCCAGCGACGGCATCACCGACATCCGCCTCCAGGATGGCGACGTGATCACCATTCCTGAAATCAGCGACTCGGTGCTCATCAGCGGTGAAATCCTCGTGCCCCAGGCCGCCGTCTTCCGCCCCGGCATGAGCGTCATCGACTACGTGGAAAGCGCCGGTGGCTTCACCGAACGCGCCGACCGCGACCAGATCCTGCTGGTACGCCAGAACGGCGCCGTCGAACACGCCCGCAACACCCCGCTGCGCCCCGGCGACGAAATCCTCGTCATGCCCAAGGCACCCACGCACAACCTGCAGCTCGCCTCGACCCTCACCCAGATCCTCTTCCAGATCGCCGTCACCACCCGCGTCGCCCTGGACCTGTGATCAGACCCGCTGCAATGGCCCAGCGCCATCACCGGCACCCCTAACGGGGTGCTTCGCGGGTGCGCTTCGCTT
>NZ_PPED02000011.1 GCF_002899825.2 Chryseobacterium phosphatilyticum | reverse complement strand
TAGAGGGAGTTTAGGGTTAACAAATAAACTTTAAAATTTTCTTCAAAAACATTTGGTCATTACAAAATAAAGTTTTACTTTTGCACTCGCAAATACGGAGCGACACTGACAGAGAGATTGCTTCGTTACAAAGCGAAAGAAGAAAAGATCATTGACATACAATATAACAACCAAGTAAGGAAAAACTAAAGCGTTAAAAAACTTTGAGTGAGTCAGACAAACATACAATGGAGAGTTTGATCCTGGCTCAGGATGAACGCTAGCGGGAGGCCTAACACATGCAAGCCGAGCGGTAGAGATCTTTCGGGATCTTGAGAGCGGCGTACGGGTGCGGAACACGTGTGCAACCTGCCTTTATCTGGGGGATAGCCTTTCGAAAGGAAGATTAATACCCCATAATATACTGGATGGCATCATTCGGTATTGAAAACTCCGGTGGATAGAGATGGGCACGCGCAAGATTAGATAGTTGGTGAGGTAACGGCTCACCAAGTCTACGATCTTTAGGGGGCCTGAGAGGGTGATCCCCCACACTGGTACTGAGACACGGACCAGACTCCTACGGGAGGCAGCAGTGAGGAATATTGGACAATGGGTGAGAGCCTGATCCAGCCATCCCGCGTGAAGGACGACGGCCCTATGGGTTGTAAACTTCTTTTGTATAGGGATAAACCTACTCTCGTGAGAGTAGCTGAAGGTACTATACGAATAAGCACCGGCTAACTCCGTGCCAGCAGCCGCGGTAATACGGAGGGTGCAAGCGTTATCCGGATTTATTGGGTTTAAAGGGTCCGTAGGCGGATGTGTAAGTCAGTGGTGAAATCTCACAGCTTAACTGTGAAACTGCCATTGATACTGCATGTCTTGAGTGTTGTTGAAGTAGCTGGAATAAGTAGTGTAGCGGTGAAATGCATAGATATTACTTAGAACACCAATTGCGAAGGCAGGTTACTAAGCAACAACTGACGCTGATGGACGAAAGCGTGGGGAGCGAACAGGATTAGATACCCTGGTAGTCCACGCCGTAAACGATGCTAACTCGTTTTTGGAGCGCAAGCTTCAGAGACTAAGCGAAAGTGATAAGTTAGCCACCTGGGGAGTACGTTCGCAAGAATGAAACTCAAAGGAATTGACGGGGGCCCGCACAAGCGGTGGATTATGTGGTTTAATTCGATGATACGCGAGGAACCTTACCAAGGCTTAAATGGGAAATGACAGGTTTAGAAATAGACTTTTCTTCGGACATTTTTCAAGGTGCTGCATGGTTGTCGTCAGCTCGTGCCGTGAGGTGTTAGGTTAAGTCCTGCAACGAGCGCAACCCCTGTCACTAGTTGCCATCATTAAGTTGGGGACTCTAGTGAGACTGCCTACGCAAGTAGAGAGGAAGGTGGGGATGACGTCAAATCATCACGGCCCTTACGCCTTGGGCCACACACGTAATACAATGGCCAGTACAGAGGGCAGCTACACGGTGACGTGATGCAAATCTCGAAAGCTGGTCTCAGTTCGGATTGGAGTCTGCAACTCGACTCTATGAAGCTGGAATCGCTAGTAATCGCGCATCAGCCATGGCGCGGTGAATACGTTCCCGGGCCTTGTACACACCGCCCGTCAAGCCATGGAAGTCTGGGGTACCTGAAGTCGGTGACCGTAACAGGAGCTGCCTAGGGTAAAACAGGTAACTAGGGCTAAGTCGTAACAAGGTAGCCGTACCGGAAGGTGCGGCTGGAACATCTCATTTTAGAGCGTCGTTAGACGATAAAAAAAATAGTGCCGTAAGGTACAGAACTTACTTAAAGTTCAAGCTTTAGTTTTTTGTTTGGTTGATTTATATTAAAAATACAAAACCCACTAGAAATTAGTAAAGGGATTGAGAGAGACAAGGATGAAGATAAAAGGGTCAGTTAAATCTGATATCTATTATCTGAAATCTGTTAGTCTGACAGACAGTCTCGTAGCTCAGCTGGTTAGAGCGCTACACTGATAATGTAGAGGTCGGCAGTTCGAGCCTGCCCGAGACTACTAATTAAAAGACGGGAAGATATAAGAATCAAGACATCAGACATTAAGTCTGAGATCTGGATCTGGTATCTGAAGTCTACTAGAGGGGGAATTAGCTCAGCTGGCTAGAGCGCCTGCCTTGCACGCAGGAGGTCAAGGGTTCGACTCCCTTATTCTCCACAGTTTTGAAAGCTTAATTTAAAAGTTACGGATGGAGCCAAAAACAACATCTGTTCATTAAGCGGACAAGAAGAATTTAAGATCATTGACATTAACGGTAAAGACATCACAAAGAGATAACCGAGCACTTTCGGGTGCCGAGTTTATAAAAATATCGATTAGTAGCGATACTAATCAAAAAATACTGAACTAATTTAATATTAGGAAAGAAATCGTTAAGGGCGTATGGCGGATGCCTAGGCTTTCAGAGGCGACGAAGGACGTGGTAAGCTGCGAAAAGCTGCGGGGATTGGCACACACGAATTGATCCGCAGATGTCCGAATGGGGCAACCCGGCATGTTGAAGACATGTCACCTCTTAGGAGGAGCAAACCCGGAGAACTGAAACATCTAAGTACCCGGAGGAAAAGAAATCGAAGAGATTCCGTAAGTAGTGGCGAGCGAAAGCGGATTAGCCCAAAAGTCTTTATATGTTTAGAGGAATGTTCTGGAAAGAACAATCGTAGAAGGTGATAATCCTGTACTCGAAAGGCATATTAAGATGATAAATGAGTAGGGCGGGACACGTGAAATCCTGTCTGAATATGGGGGGACCATCCTCCAAGGCTAAATACTCCTGAAAGACCGATAGTGAACAAGTACTGTGAAGGAAAGGTGAAAAGCACTTCGAATAGAAGGGTGAAATAGAACCTGAAACCGTACGCCTACAAGCGGTCGGAGCACCTATATGGTGTGACGGCGTGCCTTTTGCATAATGAGCCTACGAGTTAATTTTACTAGCGAGGTTAAGGTATTAAGTACCGGAGCCGGAGCGAAAGCGAGTCTGAATAGGGCGCATAGTTAGTAGGATTAGACGCGAAACCTTGTGATCTACCCATGGGCAGGTTGAAGCTCTGGTAACACAGAGTGGAGGACCGAACCGGTTGACGTTGAAAAGTCTTCGGATGACCTGTGGGTAGGGGTGAAAGGCCAATCAAACTGGGAGATAGCTCGTACTCTCCGAAATGCATTTAGGTGCAGCGTCGTATATAAGTTTATTAGAGGTAGAGCGACTGATTGGATGCGGGGGAGTCAAATCCTACCAATTCCTGACAAACTCCGAATGCTAATAAATGTTCTACGGCAGTGAGGGCATGGGTGCTAAGGTCCATGTCCGAGAGGGAAAGAACCCAGACCAACAGCTAAGGTCCCCAAATATATGTTAAGTTGAAGCAACGCGGTTGGACTGCATTGACAGCTAGGATGTTGGCTTGGAAGCAGCCATTCATTTAAAGAGTGCGTAACAGCTCACTAGTCGAGCGGTCCGGCATGGATAATAATCGGGCATAAACATATTACCGAAGCTATGGATTTGTATTTAATATACATCTGGTAGGAGAGCATTCTATTTGCGCCGAAGCAGTACTGTGAGGTATTGTGGAGCGGATAGAAAAGAAAATGTAGGCATAAGTAACGATAAAGCGGGCGAGAAACCCGCTCACCGAAAGACTAAGGTTTCCTCAGCCATGCTAATCAGCTGAGGGTTAGTCGGGACCTAACGCGAACCCGAAAGGGGTAGTGGATGGACAATGGGTTAATATTCCCATACTTGCTCACACTAAAAAGGGGACGGAGTTCCGTACTTACTGGAGACTGACGGAATAGTCAAGGCCTAGCCTTCGGGCGAAGCTGCTGTAGGGAAAGAGCTTCCAAGAAAAGCCGAAGTGAAGCAACCCGTACCAAAACCGACACAGGTAGTCGAGGAGAGAATCCTAAGGTGCTAGAGTGAATCATGGTTAAGGAACTAGGCAAAATAGTCTCGTAACTTCGGGAGAAGAGACGCCATCAGCAATGGTGGCCGCAGTAAAGAGGCCCAGGCGACTGTTTATCAAAAACACAGGACTCTGCAAAATCGAAAGATGCAGTATAGGGTCTGACACCTGCCCGGTGCTGGAAGGTTAAGGAAGGTGCTTAGGGTTAAACCGAAGGCATTGACTGAAGCCCCAGTAAACGGCGGCCGTAACTATAACGGTCCTAAGGTAGCGAAATTCCTTGTCGGGTAAGTTCCGACCTGCACGAATGGTGTAACGATCTGGGCACTGTCTCAACCATGAGCTCTGTGAAATTGTAGTCTCGGTGAAGATGCCGAGTACCCGCAATGGGACGAAAAGACCCTGTGAACCTTTACTATAACTTCGTATTGACTTTGAGTAAGTAATGTGTAGGATAGGTGGGAGGCTATGAAGCTGGCACGCTAGTGTTGGTGGAGCCGACGTTGAAATACCACCCTTTACTTACTTGGAGCCTAACTTCTTTTAGAAGGACATTGCGTGGTGGGTAGTTTGACTGGGGTGGTCGCCTCCAAAAGAGTAACGGAGGCTTTCAAAGGTACCCTCAGCACGCTTGGTAACCGTGCGTAGAGTGTAATGGCATAAGGGTGCTTGACTGTGAGACCAACAAGTCGATCAGGTGCGAAAGCAGGACATAGTGATCCGGTGGTTCCGTATGGAAGGGCCATCGCTCATAGGATAAAAGGTACTCCGGGGATAACAGGCTAGTCTCCCCCAAGAGCTCACATCGACGGGGAGGTTCGGCACCTCGATGTCGGCTCGTCACATCCTGGGGCTGGAGAAGGTCCCAAGGGTTGGGCTGTTCGCCCATTAAAGTGGCACGCGAGCTGGGTTCAGAACGTCGTGAGACAGTTCGGTCTCTATCTATTGCGGGCGTTAGATGTTTGAGAGGGCTTGATTCTAGTACGAGAGGACCGAATTGAACAAACCTCTGGTGTATCAGTTGTACCGCCAGGTGCACTGCTGAGTAGCTACGTTTGGAAGAGATAAGCACTGAAGGCATATAAGTGCGAAACTCGCCTCAAGATGAGACATCTTTTAAGGGTCGTTGGAGATGACGACGTTGATAGGCTACAGGTGTAAAGACAGTAATGTCATAGCCGAGTAGTACTAATTACCCGTAGATTTATAGCCTGATATGGTGCTACGAAAGTGCAGCAAGGTTAGCTCTTTGTGAAAGTTTTTATCGCTTAAAACAGATGTCAGATATAAGACATCAGATATCAGACCTTGAAGTCTGAAATCTGAAATCTATCCTCTGATATCTTATATACAACCTTTAGGGTGGTTTTAGCGGTGGGGCTCACCTGTTCCCATTCCGAACACAGAAGTTAAGCCCACCAGCGCCGATGGTACTGCTAACGCGGGAGAGTAGGCCGCCGCCAGTTTTTATTTTATTTTTAAAAAGTCCTTTATCGAATGATAAAGGACTTTTTTTGTTTT
>NZ_PPED02000109.1 GCF_002899825.2 Chryseobacterium phosphatilyticum | reverse complement strand
CCTTCAGCTCAAAACACGTCGCCAGCCAAACCCTGGTGAATAAAGCGGGCTAGGACGATGGCCGGTGGCACGGAGAAATGGAAGTAAGACCGAAACAAACGCCTTCGGATGCGAGTAGTTGATCCCATGGGCGGCGCCGGGGATGACAGCAAGACGGCCGCGAGGCAGGGCCGCTGCAAGGCTCGTCACAAATGCATAAGGGACGATGTAGTCACGCGTTCCCCAAACCACGAGCGTCGGCTGCGTGACTCGGAGCACCTTCTCTCCGATGCGGTTGCCGACCATGCTGCGTAAGGTCAGGATGTAGCGCTTGATCCCACCACGGGCATAGTCGGCGAGCGCCACCCAAGCGAGCGACCAGCGCTCGAACGGTGCAATGGCAAAGAAGCCGACCACTTGCCGGACAAGGCCGCGCGATTCCGGGTCCGGCGTCGGCCCCTGCAGGAC
>NZ_PPED02000108.1 GCF_002899825.2 Chryseobacterium phosphatilyticum | reverse complement strand
CCTACGGGCGGCAGCAGTGGGGAATATTGCACAATGGGCGCAAGCCTGATGCAGCGACGCCGCGTGCGGGATGACGGCCTTCGGGTTGTAAACCGCTTTTGATCGGGAGCAAGCCTTCGGGTGAGTGTACCTTTCGAATAAGCACCGGCTAACTCCGTGCCAGCAGCCGCGGTAATACGTAGGGTGCAAGCGTTATCCGGAATTATTGGGCGTAAAGGGCTCGTAGGCGGTTCGTCGCGTCCGGTGTGAAAGTCCATCGCTTAACGGTGGATCTGCGCCGGGTACGGGCGGGCTGGAGTGCGGTAGGGGAGACTGGAATTCCCGGTGTAACGGTGGAATGTGTAGATATCGGGAAGAACACCAATGGCGAAGGCAGGTCTCTGGGCCGTTACTGACGCTGAGGAGCGAAAGCGTGGGGAGCGAACAGGATTAGATACCCCTGTAGTC
>NZ_PPED02000107.1 GCF_002899825.2 Chryseobacterium phosphatilyticum | reverse complement strand
AGCCACGCATCGCGAACGCGCTCGCGGTGATCGGGATGGATCACACCCATCCAGCTCGCCTCGCCGGTCTCGCCGGGGGGCAGCCCCGTATAGTCGTACCAATAGGTGTTGCAGTAGGTGACACGGCCGGCCTCGTCGCCGAACCAGACGACCTGCGGGCTGACCTCGACAAGGGAGCGGTAGCGCAACTCGCTCGCCTGCAAAGCCGCTTCCGAGGCGCGCTGCCCGGTGCGGTCGCGCAGGATCTTGAGGAAGCCGATGAGCCCGCCGTCCTCGGCCGTCAGCGGCATCATCTCGCCCGAGGCCCAGAAGCGGGTTCCGTCCTTGCGCATGTGCCAGCGCTCGTCCGGGGCGCTGCCGGTCTGCGCCGCCAGGCGCTTCTCGACATCGGGCCGGTCGCCCGCCCGATCCTCCGGTGTGAAGAACGCATCGACCGTCCGGCCCAGCAT
>NZ_PPED02000106.1 GCF_002899825.2 Chryseobacterium phosphatilyticum | reverse complement strand
GTTGTGATCGCCGCGGCAGCGGCGGACGGCAGCGCGATCGGATGCCGACAGGGTGTAGTGGCGGACCAGATCCCGTCGCCCGGTCGGAAGGTCGTAGAGCGCCGCGATCTGTGCCCCGCCCAGTTGCTGCCGTCGCTGCTGCCGTCGCGCCACTCATGCCTCCCGCCTCGATCCGGCGGGAGACCAGCCGATCCGGGCGAGGGAGTCGATCAGCGTGCTACGCTTGATGCCGAAGGTGCGGCAGACCGCGGCCTTGGTGGCCCCGCCTTCGAGGGCCGCCGTGACGGCGGCGAGCTTCTCAGGATCGATGGCCGTGGGGCGCCCGCCCCGGCGTCCCCGTCGCGCCGCGGCGGCGAGCCCGGCCTGCACCCGCTCCTGGATCAACGATCGCTCGAACTGGGCGAGCGCCCCGAACACGTGGAACAGGAACTCGCCCTGTGGCGTGGTCG
>NZ_PPED02000105.1 GCF_002899825.2 Chryseobacterium phosphatilyticum | reverse complement strand
AGCCAGAACAGGCCGCAGGCGGCGGCGAGACGCACGAGGTGGTCGGCGCGGTTCAGGCGCATGAACAGCAGGGCGACCAGGGCGTCCTGCGTCGCGGCGAGGCCGAAGTTCACGGCTGAAGTCCAGGGGGCCTTGAGGTGGTAGGCAGCGAGCAGGCTTGCCGTCAGGAGCCCCAGCAGCAGAAGCCAGACGACGAGGCCGCGCAGCCAGAGCGCGCCGGCCTTTGTCCGAAGACGCGCCCTCACGCGCTCCGCCCATCGAGGTAGAGCATCGGGTAGAGGAAGATCCAGACCATGTCGACGAAGCCCCAATAGAGTGTCGCCACCTCCACCTGTGGGCTCGCAAGCAGGAAGCCCGGTGCGCGCCACTCCCGCCAGATGAGGCGGACAATGAGGCCGATGCCGATCGACAGGTGGATCGCGTGGACTGAAGTCGAGAGCCAGTAGAAGC
>NZ_PPED02000104.1 GCF_002899825.2 Chryseobacterium phosphatilyticum | reverse complement strand
CTTCTCGAGAGCCTGCTCGTCCGTGCCGCACGCTGGCCTTCGCCTGCGGCACGGACGAGCAGGCTCTCGAGAAGACCTGGGAGCTGGCCGGACGCGGCTTTCGCAACATCTCCGTCGCCGACCCGAAGGGGCGCGAGATGAGCGCCATCGCCTTCGAACGCTCGCTTGATTTCGACTACGACTGAGCTGGCTCGAAGGGCCGATCGAGCTCCAGCACCTAGAGCCTTAACCGACCTGATTGCATCAGGCCGGCGTCTCTAGGTCTTTGTTTTGACGCGCTTTCTTTCGCCGAACCGGCGTCCACTTCGTCGGAAAGCACTCTGGCGCTTCTATCCGACGGCTTGCTCAACCCACTCCCGCATCCCGAAGTGTCGCCCTCGATAAGAGGGCTCCAGGGATCGCGCGACGTCCGGAGCCCTCCTTCGAGGCCGCTCCGCGGCACCTCGGGAT
>NZ_PPED02000103.1 GCF_002899825.2 Chryseobacterium phosphatilyticum | reverse complement strand
GTACAAAGGGTTGCCAAGCCGCGAGGTGGAGCTAATCCCATAAAACCGATCGTAGTCCGGATCGCAGTCTGCAACTCGACTGCGTGAAGTCGGAATCGCTAGTAATCGTGAATCAGAATGTCACGGTGAATACGTTCCCGGGCCTTGTACACACCGCCCGTCACACCATGGGAGTGGGTTGCTCCAGAAGTAGCTAGTCTAACCGCAAGGGGGACGGTTACCACGGAGTGATTCATGACTGGGGTGAAGTCGTAACAAGGTAGCCGTAGGGGAACCTGCGGCTGGATCACCTCCTTAATCGAAGATCCCGGCTTCTTCATAAGCTCCCACACGAATTGCTTGATTCACTGGTTAGACGATTGGGTCTGTAGCTCAGTTGGTTAGAGCGCACCCCTGATAAGGGTGAGGTCGGCAGTTCGAATCTGCCCAGACCCACCAATTGTTGGTGTGC
>NZ_PPED02000102.1 GCF_002899825.2 Chryseobacterium phosphatilyticum | reverse complement strand
ATCCAGCGCCTCGCCGACCAGGTCGCCGGCTGGTTCGTGCCGGCAGTCATCGGCGTGGCGGTGCTGGCCTTCGTCGCCTGGATCGCCTTCGGGCCCGAGCCGCGTTTCACCTTCGCGCTGCTGGCGGCGGTGGCGGTGCTCATTATCGCCTGCCCCTGCGCACTCGGGCTCGCCACGCCGATGTCCATCATGGTCGGCGTCGGGCGCGGCGCCCAGGCCGGCGTCCTCGTCAAGAACGCCGAGGCACTGGAGCGCATGGAGAAGGTCACCACGCTGGTGGTCGACAAGACCGGCACGCTGACCGAGGGCAAGCCGGCGGTGACACGGATCGTGCGGGCCGCGGGTTTCAACGAGGCCACCGTGCTGCGCCTCGCGGCCAGTGTCGAGCGCGCGAGCGAACACCCGCTGGCGGTGGCCATCGTGAAGGCGGCCGAGGAGCGCGGGATCACCC
>NZ_PPED02000101.1 GCF_002899825.2 Chryseobacterium phosphatilyticum | reverse complement strand
CGCCTGCCTCGGCCTGGTACGCCTGCTGGTTGACTTCAGGTATGGATTCCACTTTCACGGGGGATGCTTTACGGGCCATGGGATTTCCTTAGTTCGGGAGACGGGTGTAGCGTTGGCGACGCTCGTTGAGTTCGTCCTGGCCGCGGCGCAGGGCTTCGTCGAATCCAAAGGCCACCTGGACCAGGCGCGGTCCGAGCAGCCAGCGCTTGTCGTCATGCGGGCTGCGGTCGGCCAAGCCGGCGATGCGCAGGTTTTCCAGGGCGCGCAGGGCGGCGCTGGCGTCGCACTCGGCGGCGACCGCCACCTCCTTCAGCAGCAGCCCCCGGAATTCGTTGGCGGCGAGGGCCAGCATGACCCGTAGGGTTCGCTGGACCTGCTCGGAGCGGTATTTTTCGGTGCTCATGCGCAGCGCTCCATCGGGATGACGACCAAGGCGCCGGACTGGGTGATAG
>NZ_PPED02000100.1 GCF_002899825.2 Chryseobacterium phosphatilyticum | reverse complement strand
GGTCCGGCTCGGCGCCGGCGGGCACCTGCGCGAGGCGCCCGCCGGCCTGATCGTCGGCCTCTTCGATCACTACACCTCGCGGGCAGGCGACCCCAACTGCCACACGCACTGTGTGTTATTGAATTTATCCCTATGCAATGACAAAAAGCATAGGACCCTCGAGCCGGAACGGCTCTATCGCTGGCAACTCGTGGTGGGCAGTGCTTACAGGGCGGTCCTAGCCGAGCGGCTCTCGCGCGAGCTCGGCCTGTCCCTGCGCTCGGCCGGACAAGGGCAGTTCGAGATCCGCGGCATCCCGGACCCTGTGATCGAGGCCTTCTCGAAGCGCTCCGTTGCGATCGAGGCGCAGATCGGCGGCGACCGTCTCGCCGCCTCGGGCGCGCAGAAGGAGGTCGCCGCGCTCGCCACCCGGGCTGCCAAGACCGACCTGCCGACGGGGCCTGAGCTAGAGG
>NZ_PPED02000010.1 GCF_002899825.2 Chryseobacterium phosphatilyticum | reverse complement strand
TTCCGAACACAGAAGTTAAGCCCACCAGCGCCGATGGTACTGCTAACGCGGGAGAGTAGGCCGCCGCCAGTTTTTATTTTATTTTTAAAAAGTCCTTTATCGAATGATAAAGGACTTTTTTTGTTTTATCCCTACCCCTTAGAAATGAATAATGAGCAATGAATCACCCGGCATTATCCATTTTCAATTCTCAACTCTCAATTTTCAACTCTCATCATCCTAGCCCCGATAGCAACGGTTACCCCGCAGCATGAGTGGGAGTGTTGAAGGTTTAAGGGTGGAAAGTGCTGGCGCGAGGAGTATGAGTGGATAGCGGGAAATAGCTCCTGAACATAAAAAAACATTTGTACAGTAATTTTTATTTTTATAATGATTTTCGGAAATAGAGTTTTGCAGGATTTTCTATTTGTATTTTTTCACCTTTTATTACCATCTGTGCAAGTCTTTTACCCATCTGTGAGAAGTCTGTGGATAGAGTAGTAATGCCATTTTCAACTACTTTTTTCAAAGGGGTCTCATTATAAGAAATAATTCCGATGTCTGAACCTAATTTTAAATGTATCTCCCTGCATTTTTCAACAGCTTCTACCAATTGCCTGTCATTAGGAATAAGGTATAGCTGGCCTTTTTTGAAATCATGTTTTTGGAAACCGGATAGGACAGTGTATTTTTTATGGTAGATTTCACAATATTTTTTTAAACCATTTACCATATCGATAGGTTCTTTTTCACCTGGAAAGACAATGATGAAATGAGAATATTTTTCTATTGCCTCAGAATAGGTTGTCAGAGCTTCGAAGATATCTTTTACAAAATTTTGATAAATGCCTGAATAGTGTTGTAAACTATCCCTCATCTGATCTATGATATATACTTCGTCCTTTGGAAGAGCTGCAATTAACGTTTCTATACCCTCTACATTTCCGGGCATGATGATATATTTGGAATAGTTTCCGATATTATCGTGAAGTAATTTGCGAAACATAGAATAATTGAAGTGATGAAAGAAAATATCCACATGTCCTTTCTGTCCAATACCTTCCAGAAAAGCGTTCAGGAGATCTTCTTTAAAAGAATTAAGTTCATCAAATAAAAGAAAATACCTTTTTTCATAAGTGAAGTCTTCTGTTCTTACGTAATATCCTTTTGCTGGAATTGATTGAATGATGCCTTTCTTTTTAAGCTGATCATAAGCCAGTAAAACGGTATCTCTTGAGATCTGATGTTCTATACAAACTTTATTGACCGACGGTAATCGATCATTCCTGAATAACCTTTTGGAAATGATAGCCTGCTCTATACATGCAATGATTTGCTTGTAGATAGGGAGGTTGCTTTCTTTGTCTATAGTAATAAGTTTCAAAACTGGTGGTATAAAATTAAAAACAGGTAGGTATTGGGATATAAATATATTCAATCTTTATATCTTGAACAACAGTTTTTTATCAATACTATGAGTCATTTATTTTTAGGAAAGCTTATCAACAGAAAAGGTTTTGAAGTTAGTTTTTGCAATTTTGGGGCGACGATTACTTCATTTAAGGTTCCCATCTCTGATGGGGATCAGATAGATATTGTTTTGGGTTTTGATCATGTAGATGATTATAAGAAATCATTTGAACTTGAATCCCGACCTTTCTTAGGTGCAGTGGTAGGTCCTCATGCCGGAAGAGTAAAATCGGGAAAGTATATGGACGATGAAATTGAGATACAACTTGAACAAAATTGTGGCGAGCATCACCTTCACGGGGGAAGTCTTAATCTTAGCAACCAATATTGGGAAGTAGTTGTGAAATCTGATAACCGATTGGTTTTTGAAATTGTATTAAATAATGGAAAAACAAAATATACTGCAGAGTATTTTTTAAATGATGATACATTATTTGCCAATTTGAGAGCTGAGACAAAAGTCAATACTTTGATTAATCTTACTCAGCATTCTTATTTTAATCTTGACGGCCACCAGGGAATCGTGAGTGATTTAAAAATGAAATTAGAGGCGGAAAAGTTTTTAGAAAAGGATTCAGCTCTTCTTCCGACAGGAAAATTAGTAAAGACTCAAAGCAGTGATTTTGATTTTTCTGAATTCAGAAGATGCCCTTCTCAGATAGATACATCTTTTGTGCTTACAGCAAAAAATCCCGGAGCGATTCTTAAGAATGAAAAAAATGGTTTGATGCTTAAGGTGTATACGAATCAACCGATCATTCACGTATATGTTGGTGGTCATACTCATCCTATTATCGGAAAAGAAAATACAGTCTATCATACAACCAGTGGAATTTGTTTTGAAGCTCAGAATTTTCCTGATTCTCCTAACCATGCCAATTTTACAAATGGGATTCTGAGAGCAGGAGAAAAATATACTAATGAAATAGCTTATAAACTTGAGCTTGGTTCTATTTAAAAGATACTATACCAGATGGAAAAACTTATTACACAGACAAGAGAAGCTTTTGAGTTACATTTCGGGGTTTGCCCTGATCATATTTTTTTGTCACCTGGCCGTATTAATATCATTGGCGAACATTTAGATTACAATGATGGTTTTGTTCTCCCCGCAGCTATTGATAAATATATATGTTTTGGTGTAAGAAAAAACTCAGGGAGTGCTTCATGCCGGATGTTGTCGTTGGATTTCGATGAGTATTTTTCTTTTGAAGCCAGTACTATACCCGATGTATGGCCAACGTGGGCCGGTTATATGGTTGGTGTGGTTGCTGGAATTCGGGAGTTAGATAAAAAGATAGGAGGAATAGATATCGTTTTTAAAGGAAATATTCCTATGGGAGCTGGTCTTTCTTCTTCGGCAGCGTTGGAATGTGGTTTTGCGACTGTTTTAAACGGGATATTCAATCTGCAACTTTCCAAAAAAGAGATTGCATTGCTATGTCAAAGATCTGAAAATAATTTTGTGGGAGTCAATTGTGGAATAATGGATCAGTTTGCTTCTGTCTTTGGAAAAAAAGATAAAGTGATGATGCTCAATTGTGATTCATTGGAATATCAATATTACAATGCAGAATTAACAGATTATAATTTTATTCTGTTTGACAGTTGTGTAAAGCATTCACACCTTTCATCAGGGTATAATGAAAGGCGAAATGAAATAGAGAATGGAAAAAAAATTATTAAAAATAAATTTCCGGAGATAAAGTCTTTTCGGGATTGTACTCACGAAATGTTGAGAACTACCAGAGAAGAACTTGGTGAGATCCCTTACAAACGTTGTCTCTATGTTATTGAAGAAATGAATAGAGTAGTAAAGGCAGCTGATGCTTTAAAAAATCAAGATCTGAAACTTTTAGGGAAGCTCCTGACTGAAACACATCTTGGTCTTTCGCAGCTCTATGAAGTAAGTTGTCATGAACTTGATTTTTTGGTGGATGGAGCCCTGAAATTAGAAGGTGTTTTGGGCGCTAGGATGATGGGAGGCGGATTTGGCGGATGTTCTATCAATTTAATAAAAAAAGATAAAGAAAAATTCATTATCGAACAAATGAAATTGCGGTATCATAATGCTTATGGAATTTCATTAAAAGCCTATAACGTAAATATTTCTGATGGATCAAAAGAATATCTAAAAAATGAAACCGACCTTTAACAATAGAGATCATCCACATAGAAGATACAATCCGCTACTGGATGAATGGATTCTTGTGTCACCACAAAGAGCAAAGCGTCCCTGGCAAGGGCAATTAGAAAAGAATCATCACGAAATTCACAATCAATATGATCCTGATTGTTATCTCTGTGCAGGAAATATAAGGGCAAATGGAATACAAAACCCTTACTACAAAGGCGTATACGTTTTTGATAATGATTTTGGTTCCTTACTGCAAGATGAAGTAGGTGGTGTAGAAGAATTTCATGAGCTCTTCGTCATCAAGCCTGAACAAGGAATTAATAGGGTAATATGCTTTTCGGATGATCATAGTCTGACGCTTCCTGAAATGGCTATCCGGGATATTCAAGAAGTAATAGACGTGTGGCAGGATGAGTATACAAATCTCGGAGCGCTTGATTATATCAATCACGTGCAGATTTTTGAAAATAAAGGAGCGGTAATGGGATGTAGCAACCCACATCCCCATGGCCAGATCTGGGCTCAATCTTCCATTCCTTCGTTAGTTGTCAGAACCGGTATCAATCTGAAAAAGTATTTTGAAAAAAATAAACGTTCCCTTCTTCAGGACTATGTGTTGGAAGAACAAAGAAAAAATGAAAGAATTGTCTGGGAAAATTCAGATTTTATTGCATTAGTCCCGTTTTGGGCTACATGGCCTTATGAAACAATGATTGTTAGCAAAAGGCATATAAAAAGTTTGGTAGAGTTTACGGAACAGGAGAAAAAATCATTAGCTGAAATACTCAAAATCTTAACAACGAAATATGATAATATTTTTGAAACTTCTTTTCCATATTCTGCTGGAATTCATCAGGCACCTACTGACGGAGGCTTGAACGCTGAATGGCATTTTCATATGCACTTCTATCCACCATTGTTAAGATCCGCAACAGTAAAGAAATTTATGGTAGGATATGAAATGCTTGCCGAAGGACAAAGAGATCTCACCCCAGAACAAAGTGCGGAAGTTTTAAAAAGGCTACCAATCGACCATTATAAAAACAAACACAAATGAATAAATTAACTGCAGCAGACTACATCGTCTTTATATTGTATTTTGTGACGATTGTTATATATGGTATTTATATTTTTAAACGAAAAAGAAAAGCAAAAGCAGACAGCAAAGATTATTTTCTCGCTGAAGGATCACTGACATGGTGGGCTATTGGTGCTTCCCTTATTGCCAGTAACATCAGTGCAGAACAATTTATCGGAATGAGTGGAAGCGGATTTAGTATGGGACTCGCTATTGCTACCTATGAATGGATGGCAGCTTTTACCCTTATCATTGTTGCCGTTTTCTTTATTCCGGTTTACCTGAAAAATAAGATTTACACAATGCCACAATATCTTCACAAAAGATATAATGAAAAAGTAGCACTCATAATGTCTGTTTTTTGGCTGATGCTTTATATTGTGGTCAATCTTACCTCTATCCTTTATCTGGGAGCATTGGCCCTTAACGGTATCTCCGGATTTAACATCACCTTATGCATGAGCTTTCTTGCTATTTTTGCCATTATGATAACATTGGGAGGAATGAAAGTAATTGGTTACACAGATGTTATTCAGGTATTTTTCCTGATTTTGGGAGGATTGATAACAACGTATCTCGCAGTAACAATGATTTCAGAAGGTTCGGGATTATCAGCTTTTGGAAATGGCCTTACAACAATGAAAACATTGGCGGGTGATCATTTTCATATGATTTTCAAGAAAACAAATCCATATTATATGGATCTTCCCGGTATTTCTGTTCTTGTAGGTGGAATGCTTATTGTCAATCTTAATTATTGGGGATGCAATCAATACATTACACAGCGGGCATTAGGAGCTGATCTTAAGACAGCCCGTAGTGGTATTTTGTTTGCTGCTTTTTTAAAATTACTCATGCCGGTCATCGTTGTACTCCCGGGTATAGCTGCATATGTACTATATCAAAAAGGATTATTTCAGCAGGAAATGCTTCAGGAGGGTAGTCTTAATCCAGATCGCGCGTACCCAACATTACTCAACCTCCTTCCTTCAGGATTAAAAGGCTTATCATTCGCTGCACTTACAGCCGCTATTGTTGCTTCCCTTGCCGGTAAGGCCAATAGCATTGCCACCATCTTTACATTAGATATTTATAAAAAATATGTAAAAAAAGATGCTTCGGAAAATACACTTGTACAAGTTGGTAAATGTGCGGTTATTATTGCTGTTATTCTTTCAGTGATTATTGCTCCGTTTTTAGGAATAGATAAAAAAGGAGGATTTCAATACATCCAGGAATATACGGGTTTTGTAAGCCCCGGTGTTTTTGCTATGTTTATCCTTGGCTTTTTTTGGAAGAAAGCAACTCCCAATGCGGCTCTTTTTGCTGTCATAGCAGGATTTATCTTTTCAGTATTCTTAAAATTTCTCCCCATGATTGCTGATCTTTCTTTTCTATACACAGTCAATTTTGCCGTTCCTGACGCAAGTGGAATATATGAAATAGCTTTTATCGACCGTATGGCGGTTGTTTTTGTACTCTGTGTATTGGGAATGTATATCATTAGTATCCGGGAAACCCGACAAGGATTAAAAACAAATGCCTTGAAAATTGATTATTCTATGTTTCGTGTCAGCCACACGTTTGCAATAGGAAGCGGTGTGATCATATTTATTCTCATTATCCTATATACCCTCTTCTGGTAGAAAAGTATAATTGAAAATATTTCACATACAAATTTTCCAGTACTTTCAACCTCTCACTCTCCAACGCTCAAATGTATTCAGGAGCTATTTCCCGCTATCCACTCCTACTCCTCGCGCCAGGCGCTCCACAGCCAAAACCCTCCGGCTCTCCAATCCCTGCTGCGGGGTATCCGTTACTATCGGGGCTAGGAGAATTGAAAGTTGAAAATTGAAAGTTGAAAGTTGAAAGTTGAAAGTTGAAAATGGGTTTGCGCTCAACAGAAAATAATGTACTCCTCTATGCCAATCCATGCAATCATTGGGAAAAATCTATTTCACTAGGAGCGGGCTTTAGCCCGCTCAATAAATAACCACCCCTCATCAGGCTTTAGCCGAAACTTAAAAATCCTTCCACACCTATCATGTAACTTGTCATCTCGTACGGATCCATCCCATGGATCTATTCTTACCTTCTCTTATATAATATATATACACTATCCATTATCATCCGTGCAAATCTGCGCAATCAGTGGGAGAAATCTACTTCAATAGGAGCGGGCTAAAGCCCGCTCAATAAATAATTACCCCTCATCAGGCTTTAGCCGAAACTTAAAAATCCTTCCACGCCTATCATGTAACTTGTCCTCTCGTACAGATCCATCCCATGGATCTATTCTTACCTTCTCTTATATAATATATATACACTATCCATTATCATCCGTGCAAATCTGCGCAATCAGTGGGAGAAATCTATTTCACTAGGAGCGGGCTTTAGCCCGCTCAATAAATACCCATCCTCATTAGGCTTTAGCCGAAACTTAAAAATCCTTCCACACGCCTATCACGAAGCTTGTCGTCTTGTAGAGATCTCTACTCCGTTATTCCATATTTATCCTAATATATATATGCATACACCTTTTCCGCTGTCGAGATCCCTTCGGGATGCCATATTAAATGAGATATTAGAAAAACTGATAAAAATAACAGCTGTGGAACCCTTTCAGAATACCCTCCACCCATTAACCCCCATTTATAATATATCATACACTAATAGATGGTCCCCTTATAACAATTTGTTTGATCCGCGGGAGACCTTTCCAACATGCACTCATTTTCCACTTTCCACTTTCAATTTTCCATTCCTATATATACCCAAAATCCCCCTTCCACGGTTTATTCTCTCTCTTGCCCTCAGCCTCTCACGCTCTCCAACCTGCTTCCCCAAACATTTGTTTAAAATTTTTCTTTCTGCTTACCAGTGTTTTAAGATTAAATATGAAGTAAAGATGAAATTTATGTTAAATAAAGTTGTGGGGTAATAGAGAAGTTTCTATCTTTGCCCCACTGAAAACGAGAGTATATCAGTAGCGCAGGAGAGCTTTTAGATAAGCAAAAACATTAAGTACTTCAAAAAGAGTCAAGCGTAAAAAACTTTTAATTTTTATCAGATAAAAGTTGCGAGTTAAAATAAAGTTTGTATCTTTGCAGTCCCAATTAAGGGGGCGCAGGAGTAGGGGTGATTGAGGTTATAGAGGGAGTTTAGGGTTAACAAATAAACTTTAAAATTTTCTTCAAAAACATTTGGTCATTACAAAATAAAGTTTTACTTTTGCACTCGCAAATACGGAGCGACACTGACAGAGAGATTGCTTCGTT
>NZ_PPED02000001.1 GCF_002899825.2 Chryseobacterium phosphatilyticum | reverse complement strand
TGTAGGATTTTTGCCATTGTTCATCCCCTCTTTCGTTTAGGGCAATCAACCATAGATCAGTTCCTTCTTCGATGCCTACGGATTTGTTTCCTGATCTTTCCGATCTGGATTCACCACCAATGACAAACCCTGTAGAAGTTAGAGCCAATGTCCTGATATGGTCATCCCCTTTACCTCCAAAGTTCTTTTCCCATTCTACTTTTCCGTTTTTATCGAGCTTTACAATCCAGTAATCACCTTCCCCGAAATTGCTGCTGGATTTTGAGTAATGGGATTCGGGATTCGGGGTTTTGATATTCAGGTCTGAAGTAACAGACTTCGCATCACGAACCCCGGAACCCGCATCACGAACCTCAGAACTCCTCGAATACATTCCCAATAACGCTCCTCCATCTCTTGTCGGAATCATCTTTTCAACTTCGTCCAGACCTTTCCCGCCTAAAATCAATTGAGAAAGTTCTTTTCCGTCTTTGTCGAGTCTGGTGATCCAGACGTCTTTTGAACCATAGCCTTTGGATGAGTTTTGAATATTTCCGGCCACAAAAAATCCTAAATCTGTGGTTTGAATCACTGCTCTGGCTTCTTCATCGGACGTACTTCCCAATGTTTTTTGCCATAATTCATCCCCAAATTCGTTGATTCTGATCAGCCAGATATCAGCTCCGCCTTTGGAATCATCTTTTTTGTCTAATCCCTTTCCTGAATAAGAAGTTCCTGCTAGTAAAAATCCACCATCCTGAGTGGTTACGGTAGCTGATAAATAGTCATGGTTGGTTCCTGAGAAATACTTTTCCCATTTTTCGTTCCCTTGCTGATCAAGCTTTATCAAATGGAAGTCATATCCGTTGTTGGACGGTCTTCCAGCCTCCAGCTTCCCACTTCCGGCCTGAATAGAACTCCCTGTAATAAGATACTGTTGATCAATCGTTGTAATCACCTGGCTCAGAAAATCCTGGGTAGAGGATTTGATGTCTTTCTGCCATAATACTTCCTGAGCAGATATACCCAGAAATGTACATAAGATACATGCGGTTAAATAAATTTTTTTCATACATATTGTTTTTTGATAATTATATTAGTTTTTGTTTGAAGTAAAGATGAGGTAAGAAGAGTAATGCTACAAATTATGAGTTTATAGATTCATGAATTTACTGACAAAATTGATGAATTTAGAAGTGGTTACCTGTTTGTATATATTTTGTTGTGGGTTTTGTGATCTCTTTCTTTTGAATAGAACAATAGAATAATCATTATGTAGTATCGTATTATATCCGGAATAAGACAACCGGATGTTTTTTAGTTGGATGATTTCCCGGATAAAGATGCTGTATAAAAGGCATATTGTATATGTTCTCATATCTTTTTTCATGTCTTGTGTTTTTATTTCTGAGGTTATTAAGATATCATTTTTATCATTCTTTCACTAGTGAATTTTATATTAATTCTGAGTTTCTATTGTAAATATATTGTTGACAAGCGACAAAAGATGTCGTGTCATTTATAAAGATGCCAAAAATTCAAAGAAGGTTGGAAAACCGGGAAGAGGTGGTCAGAATAGGATCAGTCTAAAACCTGAGACTGAGCAAAAAGTTCAGGTAATATTAAGATAAAGTCTTAAAGTTACATGGGTGGGTTTTTCTTAAACGCAATAACAAAATTTAATCCGTTAATTAATAACGTAGCAAAGAAAGTGGAAAAGGAGCTATAGGGTTATGCGTGTGCTACACGATTCTGCCTTACATCTTTGCGTGGAATTTAAATTTTATTTCTTTAAGATTTGCACTTGAACCGGAAACAAAATCTTAAACGCAATGACAAGATTCAATCTGTTAATTAATAACGTAGCAAAGAAAGTGGAAGGAGCTATTGGGTTATGCGTGTGCTACACGATTCTGCCTTACATCTTTGCGTGGAATTTAAATTTTATTTCTTTAAGATTTTACACTTGAACCGGAAACAAAAAATCACAAACAAAATGAACTGTAGCGACGATAAGGAAAAGGGGAGAGGGGATGCAAGTTAAGCCATCATACCGGAACAATGATCCGAAATACTTCCTGTAGCTGAAGAAAGTACATTGATTTCGTTATTCATTCTTAAAACGCCCATAAAAGCAAAGATCAGAGCCTCTTTGTGCTCAACAATGTCTTTTTCAGGAATGATAATCTGGGATTCTGTTTTAGCCTTTATTTTGTCAATTAAATAGGAGTTGTAAGCACCTCCACCGGTAAAGAGTATATTTTTAATCTTGTTTTCATTAATGACTTTCGAAATTTGCTGGGCAACGTGTTCTGTAAATGTAGCCAGCGAGTCTAAAGGAGCTGTATTTTCAAGCAACGGAAATACATGGCGGTTACACCATTCTATACCCAGGGATTTTGGATAAGGTTGCTGGTAAAAATCCAGTAGATTAAGTTGTTCTAATAGAGAATGATTGATGGTTCCTTTTCTGGCCATATCACCATTTTTATCAAAACTTTCACCCAATTGCTGAGCCAGGGCATTCAAAACAATATTGACAGGAGAAATATCGAAAGCAATTCTTTTGTTGTCTGATTGTAAAGAAATATTAGAAAATCCACCCAGATTAAGGCATGCATTATATTGAGAAAAAAGAAGCTGATCACCTATAGGGACCAAAGGAGCTCCATTTCCTCCCATCAGTACATCCTGACTTCTGAAATCGTAAATAACAGGCAAGCCCGTTTCCAGTTTGATGGCTCTTCCGTCTCCTATTTGAAGCGTAAACTTTTTCTGAGGTTGATGGAAAACGGTATGACCATGCGAAGCGATGAGATCAATATTCCTGAGTTCATGTTTTTTGATAAAATCTTTAACCTGCTGCCCAAGATAAAAACCATATTCCGAATGTAATTCCAGCAGCTCTTCTGCCGATAGACAGATCGCAGTTTTAAGCTTATTTTCCCAATCTACAGAATAGGGAACTGTCTCTGCTTTCCGGATCTTAAAAGTCCATTGATGCTGTTTTTCAAACTCAACAAGGCAGATGTCTAAACCGTCCAGACTTGTTCCCGACATCAATCCTATCGCCAGAGTTTTCATAATAAATAGAGGTTATTTTTTGTTTTCGGAAATTCTTTTGGAGTTAAAATCTCCGGAGTTATTATAGAAGGTATACTCAGAAAAGTCATCTTTGGCAGTCATTCCGTTGGCGCCTACAAGAGTAGAACCGTCTTCCATAGTAACGTATACCGTATCCCTGGTATAAATCGTTTTTTTTCTCTGATCCCAATAGATACTCTGCATCGCAAATTTTTGCCCTTCATTGGTGGTAATTCTTACATCGCCTTTTGCTTCATAAAACTTTTTGTAGTCGTAGAATTTAGCATATTTTGCTTTAATGGTTCCCGGAACTTTTGGTTTTTTCTTGTCAAAAAATTCAATATTAATTCCTTTCCTTGCCAAAGTATATACACTGTCTATCAGCTCATATTTTTCTATAATCGGAGCCTTGGCTTTCATTGTGACAAAACCGGAATCACGCTGTATTATCGTAGCGTTGTTGATGATCTGTGAAGGGAAATTTTTACTTTCAGTACCTTTTCTCTTAGTAAGATCTTCCTCACAGGAAGTCAATATAAAAAATATAGCACAACTAAAAAGGCATGCTATATTTTTATATGATATTTTTTTTGAAAACTTCATTCTAGTTGTAAAGAGCCTTTCTGAACCATTTATCAGCAAAATTGAAGCCGATTTTCAGGTTGATGAAATTCTGATTAATCAGGTTGTCTTTAAGCGTTCCTCTCTTCCCAAGTTCTACTCCGATTTCAAGACCACTCATCCTTGTAATACTACTATTTTTGAATGGAAGCATTACACCGGCAGAGATACCAAATTTATTGATGCTGTTTCCATTAGGATCCAGTTCTCCCAATCCGTTGATGGCAAGATTTCCTCTTTCATAGAACGCCCCATATCTGTAAACTACTCTTGAGAAATAGTTTCTGAAGTTATTGTAGTTAGGTAAATACCATCCTCCGGCAGAAATTCTGTACGTGTCCTGGAATTGTTTGGTCTGTCCGAAATATGTAATTGTTTCTCCTTTTTTATAATCCACCTGTCCGGAAAGGAACCAGTGGTTCTCACTTCCATATCCTACCCCTACAGAAGCCTGTAACGGAAGAAGGTTTTTTGAACTGGTAGATTTCTGTTCAAGAATACTTTGATCAACTCTGTTTCCTGCTGCATCTGTATACCTGTATGTACTGTTGGTATAATCAGTGTTCATATTACTTGTATTTCCAAAAGTAGCAGTAGCTCCTATGGTCAGTTTTTTATCAGTACGTGTATTGAGTTTCTGATAGCTGGTACCCAATGTGAAATTAAAATTTCTGACTCTGTTCTTCATTTCATAGCCATTGATGTACTGTGAATTGGAAGCACTGAATTCATTAAGATCATATAAATCTCCAAAATAAAGATTAGCTCTTGCTCCTACAGAGAATTCCTGATTGATTTTATAAGACAAAGCAATCTGGGCCGTATTCAAAGTACCACTTCCATTGAATCTGTTCTGATAAATAACATCATTACCATTATCAGATATCGTCTGTTTGGTCACAATATCATAGTTTTTGGCACTGTAGGGCTGATAAGAGATCCCCATTTTCATTTTTCCGGATAGTGGAAAGGCCAAAGAAATATTAGAAAGATACGTAGAATGCTTTGTAGATTTCATATCGTTATAATTCGATTTGAAATAATTGTTTTCGTTGGTAGCTTCCAGTCTTATGCTTGTAAGTTCAAAGTTGGCGTTATTCGCCGGGTTGGCAAAATTGAAACTGCTGGTAAAATCACTTATAAAAGCGGTTGATATACCTCCCATGGAAGCAGTTTCGATCGTATTATCATATTTTACATCTCCAATTCCATATGCTGCATAAGGAGAGTTACCTAGACTCTGCGCATTTAGAAAATATCCAACTGATATGAATGATACTACAAAGATTTTTTTCATTCTTTATTTTTAAAACAATGCGCAAATATCTTAAATATTAATGAATTGTAAAAATTATAAGTGGTTAAAGTTTGTTAAGGCCTTATTTTTAGAGGAAAAACGTAATTATCGTTGATAAATAGGTCAATTTTATGGTTTTGTAAAAAAAGCCATTCAGATGATTACTGAATGGCTTCTATAGTATGTAAATAAGGAGAAAATATCAGATTACCTGAAGAACAGACCTGGTGTGACTAAAGTTTTCAAAACTGAATTTACCGTGGTATTTTCCCATTCCTGAGGTTCCAACCCCTCCGAAAGGCAAGTAATGGGAACCGACATGTATGATGGCGCTGTTAATCTCAGCATCCCCACTTGTTGTACGATTCAGAATATCCTGTGCAAATTCCTGATTTTCTGTGAAAACATACAAAGCAAGCGGCTTAGGACGATTATTGATTTCTTCCAAAGCGGCATCAATATCATTATAGGTCATGATCGGAAGGATAGGACCAAAAATTTCCTGTTGCATCACCTGATCATCCCAGTTGACATGATCCATTAAAGTAGCTTCAAAATGTCTGGATTCAAGATTGTAATGTCCTCCGTAGATTATTTTTTCCGGAGCGGCCTCAAGGTAACCGGCAAGATGTTTAATCTGATTTTGATTGACAATCTTACCAATTTGTCCTAAGCTTCCGTCAGGATATGTCTTTTTTAAAAACGTTTTGAATTTTTCAACAAACGCATCTTTTACAGACTCATGAATATAGATATAGTCAGGAGCAACACAGGTCTGGCCACAATTAATCCATTTCCCATAAGATATTCTGGCGACAGCTTTATCAAGGTCTGCATCTTTATGAACGATGGTTGGAGATTTTCCTCCAAGTTCCAATGTTAGAGGGATGAGTTGTTCTGCTGCTGCTTTCATAACAATTTTTCCGACATTCGGACTCCCTGTAAAGAATATATAATCGAAGGGAAGACTCAGTAATAAAGTATTTTCTTCAATAGCTCCCTGAACAACCGCTACATAAGATTCATCAAAAGATTCCTTTACAATATCTTCAAGCACCTGAGCTACATGGGGCGTATTTTCTGATGGTTTGATAATCGCTGTATTCCCGGCTATCAAAGCTCCTATAAGTGGACTGAACGTCAATTGTACAGGATAGTTGAACGGCCCGATAATATAATTAACCCCAAAAGGTTCATGGATTATTTTGCTTATCGTTTCAGCACCTGTCGGATGAGGTTTGGAAGGAACGATAACAGGTTTTGCCCACTCATCAACATTTTCTAAAAGGTAGTCAAGCTCACTGATAACAATTTGAATTTCTACGTATTCTGCTTCCTTTCTGCTTTTTCCCAAATCAATAGACAATGCTTCACAAAGAGCATCTGTATGATGTAAAAATACCTCCCGGAATTTTCTCAGCTGAGCTTTTCTGAATTCAATATCCTTTGTTGTGTGAGTTTTAAAGAATGCTTTCTGTTGTTGAAAAACATCTCTTATCTTTTGTTCTAGTTCCTTTTCCATTGTTGTTGATTTTTAATAGTATTGTTGTACTGAAATTGATATGTACAGCAAAATTTACTTTGCAAATGTATTGTTGAAAATTAAATTGTCCACAATTTAATTATGAAATTTATTCTAATCTTATTATTGATATTGCCTATAATAGATCCTATAATCTTATTTCATGCTGATAAAATGAGATAAGGAATAGATTTAACAGACATAATTTTACAAATTGGAATAAGATTTTTTATCTTTGAAACATGAATTGGGACAACATCGCCGGACAGGATCATCTGAAAAGACTTCTTAGAGAAAGCATTGCTGAAAACAGGGTGAGTCATGCCCAACTTTTTGTAGGCAAGGAAGGGTATGGAACCCTGCCTATGGTACTGGCCTATGCAAAAGAAATATTGAATCAGGAAAACGAACATGCAGCTACCAAAGTAGAGCATCTTAACCATCTGGATCTTCACTTCAGCTTTCCCGTTTTTACAGATAACAAAAATTCTTTAAGCAAAAATAAGTTTGATGATTTCCGGGAAATGATTCTGGCTTCACCCTACGCCAGTTATGATGACTGGACGGCTTTTTTAGAATCAGAAAATAAACAGTTGTTTATCTCTGCGGATGAAATCGATGACCAGAACCAGAAATTTTCTTTAAAAAGCTATGAAGGAGGAACCAAAATCCTTATTGTCTGGAGAGCTGATAAAATGAACGTGCCTGCTTCCAATAAATTTCTGAAATTTCTGGAAGAGCCACCGGCAAAAACAGTTATTCTTCTTACCGCTGAAAACACCAATGATATACTCCCAACCATTCTTTCCAGAACTCAGATTGTAGAAGTACCAAGACTTCATGATGAAGATCTTGAAAAGTATCTCACTAAAAATTTCAATGTTTCCGAAGAAAAGAGAAAAGAAATTATTCATGAAGCTCAGGGAAATCTCAATGAAGCGATCAAGCTGCTGAACTCCGGAGATAAGAGCAATGAATTTGAAAAACTATTTGTACAATGGGTTCGTGATGCATTTATGGTAAAAAAGAAACCGGAATATCTTAAAAGTATTATTTTCTGGGCCAGAGAAATTGCAGGCTGGAACAGGGAAAAGCAGAAAAACTTCCTCAACTATTGCTCAGAGATTTTCAGACTTGCCCTCCTTCAGAATTATCAGTCTGAAAATTTAGTATATAAAAAAATCAATGCGAATGGATTCAACTGGACAGGATTTTCTAAATTTATCAGCGGAGCCAATATTGAAAGTATTTTGGAAGAAATCAATACAGCAGATCTGCATTTGACCAGAAACGGAAACCCCAAAATCGTCTGGACCGATCTGGGCATAAAACTATCAAGATATATTCATAAAAGTACATAATATAAAACTCCGGAAACTATCCGGAGTTTGTTTTTTATAAGTTTTTCTTCTCTTCAGTATTCTTCCCAGCGTTGAAGAAAATCTCTTTTAATTTGATATGAGACTACTGTAATTTTTTTAATGAAGCTTGAAATTCCTGAAACTCTTGTTCCATAAAATCCGGATTGCTGAGCTGTTTTCGCATCGATTTAATATTGCCAATAGTACTTTCAAGAGCAGTTCTGAACCATGGGAATTCCTGACTTAAAGAAGTGAGTTTTGCCAGAGCCCTCAAAGAATTATCAGTTTGAGCTAGTTGTACAGCATGTTCATATCTGAAGACAGGGCAGTAATAGTATTCTTCAGCAACATAGTCCCATGTATCATTATCAGCTTCCGTATTCATCAGATAAAGCATAGCAAATATAGAGGAATCAGTATATCCTTCAGAGAATCTGAAACAATCGAAAACAGAATCAGTGTCGTTTTTTTGTATTTTCTTATCCAGGACTTCATGAAACAATTGATGAGAAAGTTCTTTTTCAGAATGATTTCCTATGATATGAAGAACTGTTGCATATTCTACTTTTACAGCATCATCATCAGGATGGTTTTTATAGGCAGTTTCAATATAGTCCTTTGCCGCAGGATTATTCAATAATACACGGTGAAGTTTTGAAAGTGAAACAAGTTCTTCTCTGGTAAGCTGTCTTTTGTCCGACATCTTTTCTTCAAAATATTGTAGTGCTTTTTTAGAGTATCGGTCTTTTACGAATCTTTCTATGACCTGCCAGTCTTCAAGCTTTTCAAATTGAGACTGATCCCAGAAATGATACAATAAGGACATCCGATCCCATTTTGACTGAATATCCATCCATTCTTTAAAAAGGTCTCCGTAAGCCTGATGGGAAGGATAGACATTACCTCTGTCATCCTCAGGTGTAAGGTGGACGTCAAGAGTCGGATTACAATGAAATCTTCTGAAGGCTTCAATGAATTCCAGATCGAAGCGCTTTCCATCTTCATTGGATGTAAAAGTCTTTTCTTCTGATACAGCAGGTCTGTCTTCAATAAATGGGGGAGTTGTCACTTCAGTTAATGGAGTAATTGTCTCTTCTAATGAAACAGGTATCGCATCATTGATTGGAACAGTTGTCATTTCCTCCTGAGTATCATTTTCAAAAGTTACTTCATTTGTCTGTTTTTTTTCCTTTCTCTTAAATATCTTAAAAAGGAAATCGAATAAGCCCATAGAATTTGTTTTTTGTAAATATAAATTAAATCTATATTAAAAAATCAATCAATCGTTTGATTTTATTTAAAACTTGTGTACATTTGCGGCCTGAAAAAATGACAGCTACATGATTTCAAAAGAAGAAAATATATTATTCGCAGCCGAAAAGCTCTTTGCTGAAAAGGGATTTGAAGGAACTTCCACCCGGGAAATAGCAAAAGCGGCTAATGTAAATATTTCTATGATCTCATATTATTTTGGCTCTAAGGAGAAGCTTTATGAGAAATTAGTTGAATATAGAATGAACGAAGGTCAGTTTTTTTCAAAAGATCTTTTGGGAAGAACAGATATCAACGAATGGCAGAAAATTGAAAAGGTAATTGATCAGTTTTCTAACAGGATCAGGACACAGAAATGTTTTTACAGAATCATGCAGAGGGAGCAGTTATATACACAAAACCCTCAGATTATAGAATTTTTGAAGCAAGCCAAAATGGGATTTCTTTCGATGTATTCCCAGATATTGGAAAACGGTCTTAAAAATGGGATTTTCACCAAAAACCCTCCTATTTATCTGCTTCATTCAACAATAAGTGGAACTTTATTTTATGCATTCAATGCCAAGGAGATGTATAAGGAGTTCCTGAATGATACGGAAGAAGAAGATGTTTTTGATGAGAAATACTATACAGAACTTAATAAACATATAAAATATTTACTAAAAGACCTTTTAGGTTATGAAGAGAATAAATAACTCAGTGATTGCATTATCATTATTCTTAGGAATAGCAAATGCAAATGCTCAGGAGAAAAAAACACTTTCTCTTGACGAAGCTGTGCAGCTGGGAATCCAGAACAGCAAGAATCTAAAGATCGATGCAGCCAAGATCGAAGAGGCTACAGCTGATCTTTTGGAGGCAAAAAACAGACAGCTTCCGGAATTAAAAGTTTCAGGAAGCTATATGTACCTTCCGATAAAACCAAATGTTGACATTAAATTACCAGGTCTTTCCGGTGGGGCAGGAGGTCCTGAAGTACATCAGGTTCTTTATGGCTCGGCCAATCTGAGTGTTCCGATTTACAGCGGAGGTAAGATTAAATATGGAATTCAATCTGCGAAGTATCTGGTAGAAGCTTCCAAGCTGAGCACGGAAAATGATAAAATAGCAATTGCTTATAATGTAGCTCAGGCTTACAATAACTTGTTTAAAGCAAATCAGTCGATCAAAGTTTTCGAAGAAAACCTTGCGGCTTCTCAAAAGAGAGACGAAACTTTCCTTAAAATGGAAAACAACGGATTAATCGCCAGAAATGACAGGTTAAAGGCAAATCTTCAAACTTCAAATATTGAACTTCAGCTACTGGAAGCAAAAAACAACTACAATATTGCCAACATCAATATGGATTTATTGCTGGGACTTCCTGAAACTACAGAGCTGGAAGTGGACCAGAACTATATTGAAGAAGGTTCAGAGGTAAAGCCTGTCGACTTTTATGTCAATGAAGCCAGAGAAAATCGTAAAGATCTGCAAGCTTTAGCGCAACAGAGAAAAGCTGCCGCATTGGGAACAAAAGCTGCAAAAGCAGAGAATCTTCCCTCTATAGCATTTACAGGAGGTTATGTAGCAGCAGATATTCCTAAGTTTCTTACGGTTTATAATGCAATTAATGTAGGCATTGGAATTTCTTACAATTTATCAAATATCTGGAAAGAAAACTCATCATTGAGACAATCTCAGGCCAGAGAAAAGCAATTGTCAGCTACAGATGAGCTGCTGAATGACAACATTAAGCTTGATGTAAACAGAGAATATCAAAATACAGATTATTCTAAAAAGAGAATTTCTGTGTACGAAAAATCTGCAGAGCAGGCTAATGAAAACTTCAGAATTACAAAAAATAAATATGATAACGGTCTTGCAACCATGACAGAGCTTCTGGATGCAGACGCAGCTCAGATTGCAGCTAATGTGGGGGTGATCAACGCAAAAGCGGATGCCGCATTAGCCTACAGAAAACTATTACAAACAACAGGAACTTTAACAATTAAATAATCAGATCGAAACCAAAATGGAAAATAATAATACACAGGCAGCTGAACCTAAAAAGAAAAAAAGTTTAGTTTTTCCTATCATTTTAGCGGCTGTTGTAATCGGAGGAGGAATCTATGGTTACAGAGCTTTTACGTACGGACAGTATCATGAAGAAACTGACGATGCTCAGATTGCTTCCAATATGGCACCGGTAATTTCTAAAATTTCCGGATATGTAGCTGAGGTGAAAGTAAAAGACAATCAGTTCGTAAAGAAAGGAGATACATTGGTTATTTTAGATAACAGAGATCAGAAAATGGCTCTTGAGCAATCACAGGCAGCACTGGCAACAGCAAAAAGCAATATTTCAACAGCTGAAGCTACCACTACAGCGACGTCTAAAAATATCAACAGCTCTCAGGCAGCAGTAGCAACAGCTAATGCACAGATTGAAGCTGCAAAAGTAAATGTGTGGAAGACTACGCAGGATTTAAAAAGATATTCCAATCTTGTGAAAGATCATTCGATTACTGAACAACAATATGAGCAGGCTCTAGCGGCCAAACAATCTGCAGATAAGCAACTTCAGGTGCTGGTAGAACAAAGAAATCAGATTGCTCAGCAAACTACCATTGCTTCTTCTCAGACCGCAGCAAGCTCTCAACAAATCAGTGTCGCAAGCTCAACGGCCAAACAAAGAGAAGTAGATGTTGAAAATGCGAAATTAAACTTATCATACACGGTAATTTTAGCTCCGGAAGACGGATATGTAGGAAAGGTACCTACACAGGCAGGTCAGTATCTGCAGGCAGGAGCACAATTATTTGCTTTAGTTAAAAACGACCAGAAGTGGGTGGTGGCTAATTTCAAAGAAACGCAGGTTGATAAAATGGTTGAAGGACAAAAAGTGAAAATTGAGATTGATGCATTTCCTGATCAGGAATTTAATGGAGTAGTAAGTTCATTCTCTCCGGCAACAGGTGCTACTTTCTCAATTCTGCCTCCGGATAATGCAAGTGGTAACTTCGTGAAAGTAGTTCAAAGACTTCCTGTAAAAATCGATTTTGTAAATCTTGATAAAAATATTGCAAAAAGATTAAGAACCGGGATGAACGTAAAGGCAGAGGTTGCTTTGAAATAATATTTAAAATTGTTGAAAATCAATGAATTGATGGGTGAATGGTGAACGGGATGTTGTTAATATAAAACAAACAACTTTAAACATCACTTTTTACTTGCAGAACAAAATTCACAATTGGTTTTTGACATCGTAAAAAAACTTATGCAAGATTCATTAGTAGAATATGGAGCCCGAAGAGTAATCATTACGATTACGGCTATTCTTTGTGCCCTGCTTGAGATTGTGGATTCCACGATTGTGAATGTTGCCCTGAACGAGATGAAGGGTAACCTTGGAGCCACACTTTCCGAAGTAGGTTGGGTGATCACGGCGTACGCCATAGGAAACGTTATTATCGTTCCCATGACAAGCTGGCTATCCCAGCAGTTTGGGCGTAGGAATTACTTTGCAGCTTCCATCATTATATTCACCGTATTTTCATTTTTATGTGGAAATGCGACCAATATCTGGGAACTTGTGTTTTTCAGATTGATGCAGGGAATCGGTGGGGGAGCCTTACTGGTAACTTCACAAACGATTATTACGGAATCTTATCCGATTGAAAAAAGAAGTATGGCGCAGGCCATCTATGGTTTGGGGGTAATTATTGGCCCTACTCTGGGCCCACCGCTTGGAGGGTATATCGTAGATAACTTTAGCTGGCCATATATTTTCTATATTAATATTCCGATTGGAATTGCAGCCACTTTGATGACACTTCAGTTTGTAAGAAGTCCGAAATATGCAGAAAAACGTAAAGTATCTGATGTTGACTGGATAGGAATTGCCTTGCTGGCGATAACGGTAGGATCATTACAGTTTATCCTGGAGAGAGGACATGAGGAAGACTGGTTTGCAAGCGGAATGATTGTAGCATTTACAATAGCTGCAGTTTTAGGATTTATTTTATTCCTCTGGAGAGAACTTACCTTTAAGTATCCCATCGTTGAGCTTAGAGTGCTTAAAAATAGTAATTTAAGAATCGGAACAATGATGTCATTTGTGTTGGGATTCGGGCTGTATGGTTCGACATTCATTGTTCCTCTTTATACACAGAGTATTTTAGGATGGACGGCTCTGCAGTCGGGAGCATTAATGATTCCTGCAGCATTGACCACAGCTTTTATGATGCCTATTATTGGTAGATTATTAGCAAAAGGAGCCAAGCAGCAGATTCTGGTATCTTTAGGATTATTCATCTTCTTTGTCTATAGCTTCTGGGGATATAAAATTCTGACACCGGATACCGGTAAAGATGCCTTCTTCTGGATGCTGATTGTAAGGGGAGCCGGACTTGGATTACTGTTCATCCCGATTACTTCTCTGTCATTAAGTACTTTGAAAGGACAGGAGATCGGACAAGGTGCAGCCTTTACAGGGATGATGAGACAGTTGGGAGGTTCATTTGGTATTGCTGCTATTACCACCTTCATTGCCAATGCAGGCCAGAAATACAGGAATAATCTAATTTCGCATCTGGATGAAAACAGCTTCGAAGTCCAGCAGAGACTTGCAGCATTAAAAGCGAACTTTATCGCAAAAGGGATGACTCCCGATGCTGCAATGAACGCCGCTTATAAAATGCTTGATATGTCTGTCACCAAACAGGCAACGGTATTATCCTATATGGATGTATTTCTTTACCTTGGAGTAATATTTTTAATATGTATTCCGTTTATCTTATTTATTAAAGAAAGAAAGAGTAAAGAAAAAATAGATTTGAGTGAAGCCATGCACTAAATTTTATCAAAACCTCCGAAACACTTCGGAGGTTTTTTTGTCTTATAAATCTTAAGTTTTATTTTTTAATGTTGTATTTAGGATAAAATATGTCATATTAATTTATTGTTATTTAAATTAAAAAATAATATCACTTATTGGAGAATTTATTTATTTTCTTTAGCTTTACACTACCAAATGAAAAAATATGAATAAATTCCCTCACTCTCAAAATGCCTTTTCAAAAGGCAGAAGCCGGAGAAAACCTTACGATGCTTGTTTCAAAATCGATTCTTAGGTCAGCCCGATCGTACTCTATAATAATTTACCTTATATCAAGTAAAGGGTACAGATTCATGTTTATAGAATGGAAGGTAAGACCATTTCTGTTAGAAGATTAAATTTTTATTGAATATGATGTAAATAACTACCATGTTAATCAGAATCCGAAGAAGATTTATTAATACAAAACGTTACCATGAAAAATATACAATTGCCTGAAACCTTTACAGCTTTATCTGATTTCAGAAAACATGATATCTACCTTCCAGAAATGGATCCTGATCAGATTATTTCAGATTTTTTTCCCGGAACTTTTACAGAATTAGTTCAGCGTTTGTCTGAGATTACCGCAGCATTTTATGGTGGTTTGTTAAAACAATCAGGAAAGCTTTTTGGCTCAGAAGCGATCGAACAACTATCGGCTGCTTTTATGTATGACCTCGGAACTAAAATGACCTTAAGGACTTTGGGAATAAAGCCGGATCTGCCATTTGGAATTCCAACCGCAGTAAAAATAATTATTGCAGCAGTTTTTACATCCAGTCCCGAATATAATTTTGAATTTAAAGAATTAAATGACCACAAAGCTGAAGTATTGATAAAAGGTACTGACCGATACCATAGAATTACACAGAATCTTGAAATTTCAGAACTGTTGCAATGGCCGGTTATAAGACCTTTTATACAAGGAGTATGCGATACAATGGGACTGGATGTTTTATTAAATATACAAGTGATAAAACTTGACCCCGATAGTTCATGTATCTATAGAGTTGTTATTACAGAAAAATGAGCCTTAAACTGAAAACCATCAGGTAAAAATCAGTAAAAGCGGACGTTAGTCCGCTTTTACTATTGAAAATATTCCATTGGCTTTAGCCAAAACTTAAATATTTTATGCTTAGAATTGATTAAAAAAAATTATCTGATATTTTTTACCCATTCAATTCCACTGATATCAACCAATTTTAGGGTGTGAATTTCACTTTTTTGAATAATATCGTCAATATTAATCTTGATGTCAGCTTTTGCCCCCAGGGGAATCACAAGACTGTGTTTACCCGGTTTTACCTTGGCAACATAGTGATTTTTAATATTTTCTTTGGACAATTTGGAGAGTTCTGTAGGGGATAGTTCTTTTAAGATATTCCCGTTTTTATCCAGAACATGAATTCCAATCAGGAATGAGCCATATACATCCGCTCCTTCAGTTCTGTATACCTGAAATTGTATATCAGAATCACTATGGGCGAAATTTGAAATCTCAATCTTTGGTTGTACAGACTTGTTGTGAAGGTTTCCCCAAACTCCACCATGGAAATATTGGTTGGTATACAATGTAAGTCCAAAAATAATTACAGAACCAACCAATACAAAACTTTTTGCATTGGAAACAGGTAAAGAACCGGAGCCTAGCCATTGAAACCATTTTGAATGAGTAAAACTTTTATTTTTCCTGATAAAATATTGATCAATAGAGTAGCTGCTGCTTCCTGAAAGGAACAACACAAAACCACCTGCAACTCCCAATACGCCTATCTGCCATTCATCTACACAGGTAGTTCCCAACCAGCCTGATCCCAAAAGGATTCCCAAAGCAAGACTGAAAATTCCGATACTCATCAGTCTGGTGAAAAGTCCCAGAATGATCAAAAACCCTACGATTGCTTCAATGATAGTGAAAATCACCATAGATCTCTGCAAAGCATCAGGATGGGTTACCAGATATTCAATGATTGGTTTTATACCAAGAGCATTAGGTAGAAAATGATTGAATTTTTCTCCGATATATCCTTTTTCATCAGGGATTAATTTGTTTTCAAGAATAAGTCTGCGCCAAAAAGCAGAAAAATAAGTCCATCCGATCACCATACGAAGGGATAAAGTATATAAACCGGCCACATCAGAAGATGGGCTGTTCAAGGTATGTTTCATTGAGTTTAAAATATTTTAATATAAAAAAATGATTGTATTGAGTTTAAAAATAAATTAAACAAGACTTACTTTCAATCTTTTAAATAAAATATATTTCGGTGGACCGTTTCCTGTAGTATGCCCAGAATATTCATTGAAATTAATCTTTCTTTGAGCATGTTTTGCAATCAGATTTACATGGAAAGATTCCCTGTTCTTCAGTTGAACTTCGGATTTTGAAACAGAAAGTCGGGATGAAGTCTCAGAGCTCGTTTCACAGCTTATGGAAGAGCCTGAAGTAATTTTTACTTTATTGAGACCACTGATGTATTGAATGTCAAAAATATCAAGCAAATCTCTTTTCACGGAACATGGTGACAATGAAAACACCAATACCAGTATTGTGATAATAGCTCTGTAGGTTCTTGTATGAAAACTGAAGTTTGACATTATTACAAAACTACGTTTTATTTTAGTTCAAATTCAGTAAACTTTATAATCATTTTTAGTTAGACAGTATTTTTGTAAATTGAAAGCGCTAATAACCACCAATTATTGATTATATAATTATTGTAGCTTAATTGAATGGAATAATAATCTTTTACAGATTATCCAAGAGTTATAGGCAAAAATTATATAATGACATAATTATGGTAATATTTGAGGCTCCTGACAACATTTATTGGGCTTTTAGTTCTTCTGCCCAGGCTGTCGCTGCATTTATTGGTTTTATTTCAGCTGGCTTTTTTTTCAGTCACGATAGAATTGATAGGGCAGTGGAAAGAGATGATACATTATTGGAAATATATTCGGATATTAAGAATCAGCATTTTAAAGAGCTTCGTAGACTTTTATGGTTTACAGGTGCTTCTATTATTTTAAGTCTGTTAGTAGTTTTTCTTAATGGGTTTGATATTGGTTATTCTTTATATATATCTGAAATACTAGTAGCCTCGCTTAATGCATATACAATAGTAAAAGCAGTTTTACTGGTTGTTGATATGATAGATCCTCAAAAAATTGAGAATACGGCTAATAAATTGTTGATAAAAGAAAGCTCTGGTGAAGATGCAGGAGGATCTGCTTCTTCGAAACTTTCGAGAGGTGAATTTTTAGACAAATTTTTTGAGCTCGAAGAACTTGCACGTGAAGTGCTGAAACTTAAAGTGGATTATTCTGCAATATTTGAGCCTCAGTTTTCTAATGTAATAAGGGAACTATCCCAATTTAAATTAATTAATAATCAGCAACTCTTTAAATTAAATAAGATTACTAAAATAAGAAACCTTGTTGTACATGGAAGAATTGAAAAAGTAGACGCTCAGATAGGTGTAGTTGCTGATGAACTTATTCAAGATTTTAAAAGTATTTTAAAAAAATAGGATTTTTAAAAATTAAAATATTCTCCTGACTTACAGTTGTCACAATCTCACTTTATCTTTACACCGTCATTTAAATTAAAAACAGAATATTTCAATGAGTTATTGTTTAGCTATAGACGGGATGCAGCCTGAAAGCAGAAAGGAATTGCATAAAAATTATCACGATAATTACTATGGATTTCCAATCCATGATGATAATGAATTATTTGGAAGATTGCTGCTGGAAATTAATCAGGCAGGTTTGAGCTGGGAAACTGTTCTGAAAAAAGAAGACAGTTTCAGGAAAGCCTACGATAATTTTGATATTCAGAAAATTGCTGCTTATACAGAAGAAGACCGTGAAAGATTAATGAATGATAGCGGAATTATCAGGAATAAACTGAAAGTAAATGCTGCCATTGAAAATGCCAGGACGATTTTAGAACTTCAGAAAGAGTTCGGTTCATTTGAAAAATGGCTGGAGCATCATCATCCGAAAACATTGCAGGAGTGGATGAAATTGTTCAAAAAGACATTCAAATTTACAGGCGGGGAGATTGTCAATGAATTTCTTATGAGCACCGGATATCTGAAAGGAGCTCATCATGAAAGCTGCCCGATACACTCAAAAGTTTTGGCTCAGAACCCTTTGTGGAAAAAGGTTGAAGGGAGGTAGAATACGGATTATTCAATAATTATAATACAATTAATAAGCCTGGATTCCTATGGAATGACAAAGTGTGTGCATAATGTCAAATACTTCTATTGTCATTCCGTAGGAATCTCATTTTTTCAACCATTCTTTTAGGATTGCTTCATCAGTTCTTTATGTTCATTTCCCCATTTTTCAAATTCCAGGATAATGGGTTTTAGCTTATAGCCAATTTCTGTCAGCTCATATTCTACCTTTGGCGGAACTTCTGCATAGACAGTTCTGGTAATAATTTTGTCTTCTTCCAGGCGGCGGAGCTGAAGAGTAAGCATACGTTCGGTAATATTCTGAAGCTTCTTTCTAAGTTCCCCAAATCTCATTTTCCCGTTAATCAGGTAACAGCAGATTGCCAATGCCCATTGCCCTCCGATAATGTTGGATGCATATATTTCCGGGCATTCATCAGCAAGCGCTTTCTTATTGGCAAAATTGGTAGAGGTTTCTTTTATTTTAGTCATTACTTACATTTTTTATAGTACCATACAATAGGTTGCTAATGTACGAAATGTAAGTTACGTGTTGTAATTTTGCCAAAGAAATTTAAACATAATGAAGACCTTAATAATTGTTACACATCCTGATATTGAAAAATCAGCGATCAATAAAAAATGGATTGACGAGTTAAAAAAATACCCTGAAAAATATACTGTTCATCAATTGTACGAAGCGTATCCCGATGGAAAAATTAATGTGGCACAGGAACAGAAAATGATGGAGTCTTATGATAAAATCGTATTCCAGTTTCCTTTTTACTGGTTCAGCAGTCCGCCGCTTCTGAAACAATGGTTGGATGAGGTCATTTTGTATGGTTGGGCCTATGGCAGTAATAGCGGCTATAAACTTGAAGGAAAGAAAATGTCACTGGCCGTTACCGCAGGAATAGATGAAAACAGTTATACAGCTTCCGGAGAATACAAGTATACAATGAAAGAGCTTTTCCGACCTTATGAACTGACTTTCGATTATATAAAAGCAGACTACAAAGAACCTTTTGTTTATTATGGAATAGAAAGAGATTCCTCAGACGAGTGGATCGAAAAAAGTATTCCGATGTATCTGGAATTTTTGGAAAACTTATAAAAATTAAAAATGGGAGTCTATTTTGAAACCTTTGCAAAATAGATTCCTTCTTTGAAAATAAAACTATAGGTCTTTATCAGTTCTCTACTGGTTAAAACATGAAAAAAACATGCTATAGGTTAATAGGATAAAGATCTTTTTTATTTGTATTATTGATATATATGTTGCATTTACGGTATTAATTATTCAATATTGATTTTTATTAGGGACAGCTTCATTTTGTAATTTAGAATATGCCTCCTCCAGCATTTTTGCTTTGGAACTTAAAATGCCTATCTTATGTTGCTCTATTATAGTACTCAGACCTGGGGTAACCTCATCATTTATATCATCAAGATTAGTAATATTTAGTTCAGGATACATAGCTTGAATAATAGGTGAAACCTTTGCGTTAACTTCTTCATTTACAGTTTTAAGCAAACTTATCAATTCTTCACTAGATTCTACCGTTGAATGAATTAAGTATATACATTCATCATAATCATCTTCCTTATTTTGAGTTCCTTCTATGTTGATGGTATTGTTAGTGTGGATCTTAATTGAAAATATTTGAGAACCTTGACTGTTATCAAAACTAGTAGTAGATATATGTCCTAAATTATACTTTGTATCTTTATAATAAATATTTAAGATATATAGTGCAGAAGAAGCGCGAATCAGGTATTTTAAATTTCCTTTTGTGAGATTCTTAGCTCTATTATGTTTAACAGCTTGATATGCTTTTTGCCAATCTGAAGAACTACTTCCCCTTTTATTTGCTTTTTTAAGAGGTACTAATATTTTGTTTTCATTTTGTTGAAAATAAAAATTAGCAGCAGATACAAAAACTACTTTTTTGCTTAATAGCCATTTTGTTTCTAAAAACTCTAGACAATCAGTGTCAAAATATAATTCATTGTCATTAGGCTTTTCACCTCCATTTAAAAAGTAGAGCTCCTTTGAGATAGATTCAATTTCAACAACTGTCCTAATTAATAATTCTGCAATTCTTACAGAGTAAATGGTTAATTGGGTATCATCAAAATGAATTAAATTAGATAACTCTATTATTTCTTTTTCAATATTTTTATAAACAACCCAATATAAGTTATTATTCATATTATTAGCTTTTTAATAAATATACTCAAAAAATCCTTACCCCACCGTTGGTGTATCCTCTTCTTTCAGTATTTTTTTCTCCTTCATGGTCAGCATCATTCGTTCATATTTGTATTTTTCCCAGTCAAACTGATTGAGGAAATCCAGAGCAGCCTGAAAACCTCTGTTGAAGAGATCTTCTTTCTCTTCTTTTTTCATAAAGAAATTCAGCCAGCTACTGGTACCACAATTAACGGTTTGTATGCTGTAAAGACGATAGAAACTATGTTTGGTAAGAAAAGTCTTATCATTAAAACCTTTTAAGGTATTGATGATATTTCCTGCATAACTGAAAGGAGTAGCCATAATTTCCTCACTTGTCTTACCTCTTTCAGAAAGGATGTTAGAATCGTTGGTAAGCTGTACTGCAAACAGAGGAAGTCGTGGATAGAAAACTTCATCTGCATGAAAAAGATCGATCGGGAAATTGGAAATACTGCCACCATCAATAAAAACACCGGCAGGATTAATGTCTTCCTGTTGGGTACCCATCCAGAATTTCCAGGCATATTTTACAGAATCATCATTCTTGTTGATTGCTTTTTGAAAGGGTTCAAAAAAGAAAGGGACTGACATGGATGCTCTTACAAATTCTGCCGGACTTACATGTTTGAGCTCTTCTTCCGACCAGTATAAATTAGCCATCGTAGGAAGTTCCACCTTTATTTTAGCATTAATATCGGTAGTGACTATAACGTATTCTGACCTGAGCTGGTAAAAGGGATTGTTTTTGTAATAATCATTATTGATCGCGCTGTTATAGAACATCTTATATCGGGTTTCGTCGATATGTTCCTGGTTTTTAATCTTAATCTTTTCAATACTCTGAAGAGCTATTGTATAATATTCTTCTCTGTTTCCGTAGCGGTAATTCAGATTAAGATCGTATTCTTTCCGGATAAATTTTTCATTGAGACTGGCTACAGTATTTGCTCCGAAGCCTTCCAGAGCATTCTTCATCGTATTTAAAAATACATTTCCGGGATTCAGTCCGCTATTTTCTTTTCTGAAATTGTTATACAACTTTTTAATGCAGAAAAAGAGAATCAAGGCAGGAATTAATGGAATCAGGAACATCAGTTTAGCATTGAGAATGGTTCCTGAAGGAATAGCAAAAGGAGTAATGATCAGAATAATAATGAATATGACCACCAGAATAGCATTGATTTTAAAAAAGTTTTTATTGTTCAGCATGGCATGAAGCGTAGTTTTTACATACGTTTTACCATCCATGAAATCTGAAAAATCCCAACTGAACAATAGGTCTTTAATAACATCACTTTTAGCCTCTTCTTTTGTCCTGCAGGCTGCGATGAGCATTGTATTAATCGCTCCGGCACTTGTTCCGGCTACCTTTAAAAAACGGACTCCAAAAATTTCCAGTCCATACAGATAACCTACCAACGCACTTCCCCAGACACCACCACCTTCCTGTACGAATTCTACATACTGATTACCAAACTCATCGAGAAGATCAGAAAATTCTTTGGTAGAAATATTTTGATGCAGAGCCACAAGTTTATCTTTTGACTCTCCGGAAAGGGAATCGTCTTCCAGAATTGTATTGAGATCTTCGGTGTTCATAGTTTTATGGCTGTTTTAGAAAAGGCTTATGATGAGTAGGTAAAGCAATCTCTAAATTAGTACTTATTTGTAAACTTAAAAGATAAAATTCTGTTGGTTTAAAATGTAATATCCTGTTTTTACTCTGTTATCTTAAGTTACCACTGTCTGCGTCTCACATAAATAAATGTACTGATCACAACTGTTGCCATGACACCCAATGTAATAAAATAACCATGCTTATGATGAAGTTCAGGCATATTTTCAAAGTTCATTCCGTATACACCGGCGATAAAGGTTATCGGTAAAAAATAAACCGAATAAATAGCCAGCACTTTCATAACCTGATTGGCCTTTTGGTCAGACAAGGCCAGGAACATCGAAATAAGGTTGGTGATCTGAATATTCAAATGATCAAAATCAGCTACAACATCCTTATGCTTATCCTTCAAATCGACAATTTCAGAATCCTGAAGATCCAGTAATCTGAATTTATCAATAGCATCGGTAGAAATAATCAAAACTCTTGAATTTAACCCTGATTTTCGCTTCAGTTTATACAACCTTCTGATCTGGCTCGTATGATTTGTATTTTTAAGAAAAATTTCGTTCTCAATATTATCCATAGTCTCAAATAAACTTAAAGATTCATCATCAAAACTTTTCATAATCAGAATAGCAATCATTAAAAGAACTTTTTGAGGGCTGATGTCTTCCTGAACTGTTGAAATGTTTTTCTTGGTCTCAGAAATACTTCTGGTTTTCATTCTATGAACAGTAATAATGGTGTTACCTAGTAAGAAAACACCAATTTTTGTACTGATGTCGCTAATCGTGTTGAGGTTTTTTCTTTCCAGTTCTGTACTTTCACGAAGAAGAAAGAATTTTACATTTCCGTCTTCTTCATATTTTGGAAGGTGATTAGGATCCATGGTATCTTCCAGAAGGAGATTGTTGATCTCATATCTTTCATGAAGAAATTTAAGGTCTTCTGCAGTAGGAGCCTCTACATCTACCCACTCACAGTGAGCGCTTCTGTATATTGTTTCAATTGGCATAAAGTAAAAATACTAATATTTTGAAATACTATGTTTTAAATAAGTTTTATCTTTGCCAAAATTAAAAAACTATATGATTAAAAGTACCATAAAAGGCGTAGGATTTTATGTGCCAGATAATGTTGTTACTAATGATGATCTGGCAGAACTGATGACCACTAATGATGAATGGATTACGGAAAGGACTGGTATTAAAGAAAGAAGACATCGTAAAAATAGGAATGATTCCCAGGAGACAGCAGCATATCTTGGATATAAAGCTTCTGAAAAAGCTCTTGAGAAAGCGGGACTGACAGCTAAAGATATTGACTATATTGTTTTTGCAACACTTTCTCCGGATTATTATTTTCCGGGATGTGGTGTATTGCTTCAGGATATGCTTGGATGTGATACCATTGGAGCTTTGGATGTAAGAAATCAATGTTCGGGGTTTGTTTATTCTATGAGCGTAGCCAATGCATTTATAAAGTCGGGAATGTACAAGAATATTCTTGTTGTCGGAGCAGAAGTTCATTCTTTCGGATTAGATTTTTCTGACGAGGGAAGAGGGGTTTCTGTTATTTTTGGTGATGGAGCGGGAGCTGTTGTTCTTTCTGCCACAGAAGATGAAAATGCAGGAGATATTTTAGCTGTAAATATGCATTCTGAAGGGAAATATGCCGATGAATTATGTACACAATTCCCGGGTTCCAAGTTCGGATGGAGTGACAGAATGAGAAAAGAACCGGAGAATGTTACCAATAAAGAAGTATATCCGATTATGAACGGAAACTTTGTATTCAAGCATGCTGTAACAAGATTCCCGGAAACTATGATGGAAGCTTTAAACAAAGCAGGGAAGACGGTAGAAGATCTTGATATGTTTATTCCTCATCAGGCAAATTTGAGAATTGCACAGTTTGTTCAGCAGAAATTTGGGTTACCGGATGATAAAGTCTTTAATAATATTCAGAAATACGGAAATACAACAGCAGCTTCTATTCCCATTGCTTTAAGTGAAGCAATTGACGAAGGAAAAATCAAAAGAGGAGACCTTGTTCTTCTTTCAGCTTTCGGAAGCGGATTTACCTGGGGAAGTGTTCTTTTTGAATACTAATAGACGAAAAGGAAAGAATGTTAAATACTCCAGTTTCTTTGATCTCAAACTTAAAAATGGGATCATTTCCCTCTTCAGGAGAAGTGTCAAAAATTCAAGGAATTTTTGAGGGGAAGGTTCAAAAACGATAATACAATAAAAAACCGCAGAATAGCTTTCTGCGGTTTTTACTTTTTATATTTCAGCCATTAGAGGCTTTTCAATAACTTTTCAGTGTCTGCTGAATCCTGTCCTGTGCTTTTTGCCAGTTCAATAGATTTCTCTGCCCATGTCTTTGCATTTTTCTTGTCTCCGATCTTATTGTAAAGATTAGCCAGGGTATCTGTATTCGCATAGTTCTGATCTTTCTTTACCGATTCCTGTGCCCAGGTAATTGCTTTGGCCAAAGACGCTTTATTATCTATATTTTCAAAAAAGTTCCAGGCCAGAGAGTTTAGTTCTTCAGAACTTGCTGCTGAAGTATCCTGATAAAGTTCAAGAATAAGTTTTTCGTAAGCAGGAATATCTTTGTTTTTTAAAGCTCTGTTGGCTTTCATTCTTTTCAGGATTTTTTCTGCTTCTTCCTTGCTCAGGAATTTTTGAGTTTCACTCATAAAGTAGCTGTCATTCCAGGTTTTTGTATCTGGATTGTAGGCTTTCTTTGATACTGTGTTGAGCTTGATATTTTTATTGATTTTTTCATATTTATCTTCCGGGATAAGCTTTATAATATCAGCTTTTTTATCCTGAAATATTTTGTACATAGATCCCTCGGTGCTTTGAGTGCCAGCCAGAAGCATTTGTATATCCTCCTGATCCAGTGTTGTTTTTTGTTGGAAATACCGTGTCAGCACTTTACCTGCAAAATCTGTATCATTATACATTGTAAGCATAGCAAGATTCTTTAAAAACTCAGGATTTTTCTCTCCATTTTCAAATTTTTGCTTTAAAGCTGTTAATCTTTTACCGGGATCTCCTGCATCCATAGCAAATTGGATGAAATCTTTTTCTTCAACATATCCTAAGGTTCGGTGTACAGCTTCACCATTTCCATCAATGAACAGATACGTAGGGAAGGCTTTTACATTATATTTTTTAGCAAGCTCAATACCTTCTCCTTTCTCCATATCAATCTTTGCATTAATAAAATGCGAGTTGTAATAATCTCCTACAGTCTTAAGTGGGAAGATATTTTTTACCATCAGTTTACAAGGTCCGCACCATGATGCATAGGCATCCACAAATACAAGTTTGTTTTCTTTTTTTGCTTTAGCGAGAATAGACGCAAAGTTGCTGTCCTCAAATTTAATTCCCTGCGCCAGAGCCAGAGCTCCTATAAACAAAGAAGAAAGTAATGCTATTTTTTTCATAAAAACTTTTTATTCATTCCTTGCAAATGTAATAAATATGATAACATCTAAGTTGGTCATATCAAAAATAATTATTGCATAAGATTGTTTTTACTATACGTTTAAAGTGGTGTATAAGAAAATCGTTTATTATTTTAAACTAATTATTAAAATTAATGTAAATTGATTTTTTAGTTAAATGATTAAATTACAATAGAATATTTTAATTAAAACTAAAATATTAGTAGTTTTGTAAAAAACAAAAAGACACCCAATGAAAAAATGATGAATTATTATAAAAATAATAATTTGTTTTTTTATGCCTAAAAGATTACTGATATTTTTGTTTTTACTTGCTACTGCAGTCCCCATTTTTGCACAGAAAAAGGATCGTTTCGAACAGATCTGCGAAAGAACCTCTGTTGTTACTTCTCATAAAAATTTACCTCAGGCATTCAAAACTGCGGACTCCCTTTATATTGCAGCGAAAAAACCACTGGAGAAGGTGAGAAGTCTGATTCTGTCTTCAGAACTTTATCATTACACAGGAGAATTTAAAAAAGCAATTTGCTATAGTGAAAATGCCCATTCATTAATCACTCAGATGAATGATCAGGAATGGCTGGCGTATATCAGCAGGCTTTTGGCAAAACAGTACCGGCAGGTTGGTCTTCAGGAAAGATCAAGAAAATATATTGTAAAAGGCCTGGAAGCCTCTCTGAAGATCAGTGATCCTCAAAAAAGAAATGAAATGGCGGGTCTGCTTAATCAGGAAATGGCTTATTATGACATTGAATTGGGGAACTATACCAATGCCATTCAGTATATTGAATATTCATTAAAATATTTCGAAAGAATAAACAGTCAGCGGGAAGATAGAACGGTTGCTGCTTCGTATCAATTACTCGGTGATGTGTACTTTAAGCTGAATGATTATCCCGTTTCCGAAAGTTACTATCGAAAAGCTGAAAAATTACTTCGGGAAGGGAGTTGTATTTTGGGACTGGTTTATAACGGACTTGGAGGAATCCGGTTGAAGCAGGAAAACTGGAAAGATGCTGAATTATACCTTAAAAAAGCTGAGAAAATTGCTGATACTTCCCGTAGCCTTAAACTTAAAAAAGCTGTATATTCTAATATTAATGATTACTATGAAGGAGTAGGAGATGATTTTAAAGCTTCTTTGTATGCTGTGAAGTATGTGAGGGCCTATGACAGCATAGCAGCACGTAATCAGGTATTGGGAATTAAAGATCTTGAATCTCCGGTTAATAAAAACGGTAAGAAAAGCGGGCAGCTTAATATGGCCAAAAACACCGCAATTATCATCTTGTTCATATCACTGGTAGGTCTGATCATATTTTTTAGAACAAAGCAAAAGAGACAGCGTTCAAAACTCAGAAATATTATAAGAACCCAATTGCGACCGATTACCCAAAAAAGTGTACACATTTTTAAACCATCTCATGATTTTGAGTTTGCTAATATTTCTGTTGAAGAAGTCGCTGAAAAAGATAGTGAAGCTGACAAAAGAAGGAATGACTCACTGATGACTTTCGAAACAGAGTCTAAATTGCTTGAACTTCTTGAAGACTTTGAAAAAGGTAAGCTGTATAACAACAAAGGAATGTCTTTGTCTTTCCTGGCAGGTGAGCTTAATACCAATACAAAGTATCTCTCTTACGTAATTAATCAGCATAAAAGTGCCGATTTCAAAACCTATATCAATCGTTTAAGAATCAATTATATTGTAGATAAGTTGATCAATGATGAGAAATACAGACAATATAAAATCAGCATTCTTGCAGATGAATGTGGCTTTTCTTCACACAGTAAATTTGCTGCGGTATTCAAAGCCGTTACAGATTTTTCCCCATCAGCCTATATTAAGTACCTCGACGCTGAAAAATCAAACTGATCCTGATGTCTGTTTTCACGAAAATGATTAAAAGCAATTCTTTTTTTTAATGATGACTTGCTATTTTCACGAAAATGACTAACCTATTATTTTACCCAATGCAGCTGCTATCCTATCTTTGCGACAGTTTTAAACGGAATAACAACTATCATACTCCGGTTGTTTTTTTGTTTTCGAAGGCGTACTTTCTAAAGTATAAGGGAAGTAATACAGGAAACTAAGCAGCAAATCAAACCATGAAACTTTACATATGGAACACGTGAATATCTCGTTACCATGAGATCGTTGCGGTTCCTCTTTTATCTGTCGAAAAAATATTCCGGTAAGGAATATACACCACAATATAATCGGGGTTGATTGCCCGGTTTTTTTTCAGTCAAGTTTTTTTAAGTGCAAATCCGCGGATGTTCTGCGGATTTGTGGTTTTTTATTTCGTTTTTGTACTGTCGGTTTTTGTTTTGGAAGTATCCGGAGCTACCGGAGCCGGCTCGGAATGGGCTACCGCAGAATCTCCCATTCTGTTTCTTAAAGAATCCTTATTGTGGGCGTCCTTAAATTCTTCTCTTTTTTCCTTATTTTGAGCACAACTTCCCAAAAAAAGGAGTCCCAGAATTGCTCCTGTCCATAATTTTTTCATAATAGCACTTTTTAATGTTTGGCGTTAATCAAATATAATCATTTTCTAAAAGATAAAAGATAAAAGATAAAAGATAAAAGATAAAAGATAAAAGATAAAAGATAAAAGATAAAAGATAAAAGATAAAAGATAAAAGATCTTGCCGTTAAGCAACTATGATGCATTCGGATATCAAGATTAATAGGTTAGGCTTTAGCCCAGCCATTCAATAAATAAAAAATAAATTCCATTGGCTTTAGCCAGAACCTTAAAGTCTTTCATCTAATAATTAAAGCACTTATCCTTTCTCTTTTCATCAAAAAAAATCTGCAGCGCTTTCATCTGCAGATTTTCCATTTTAAATTGAACGTATATAATACTATTTGACAGGAGGCACCACCGCTGAATCATTTTTCATCTTGATATTATCAGGATTCGTCATCTTTGTGCTCATCGTATCGGTTGTAGCAGGTGTTGCACTTTTTTGCATACTATCCACCTTTGCCGAATCACGCGCACTTGTTGACATCGTCGATTCTTTGGTTCCACAGCTCACTGCAAATATTCCTATTCCAATGACTGTTAGCAATAACTTTTTCATAACTAATTTATTTAGGGGTGTGCTAGTAAAAAATCAATAATTATTCCTTATTTGGTTTATAAATGATAAAGTATTAGTAAATTTTGTTAAAAAATGTTAGGTAATAAGGAATGGGAGGGATCGAGAATATAAGGGCGCTGCAGGGAAATCTGGTTCTTTTTCGACTGTAAATTACTTTTAGATTTTCAGTAGTAAACCACAAAAGACAGAGATAAGATCCGGAAAACAACATTTCATAGTATAATATAAAAAAGCCCCGAAACCGAAATTTCGAGGCTGTATTGAAAGAACAGGAAGGCAAGAATACTCATTACCTACTGCTCATGCTTATTATTACCCTAGGTATGGATATTTATAGTTTTTTGGAGAAACAAAAGTTTCTTTTACGCTTCTTACAGATGTCCATCTAAGAAGATTCATTTTTGAACCTGCTTTGTCATTAGTTCCTGAAGCTCTACCACCACCGAAAGGCTGTTGTCCTACGACAGCACCTGTTGGCTTGTCATTGATGTAGAAATTTCCTGATGCATTTTCCAAAGCTTTGTAGGCTTCAGCAATTGCATAACGATCCTGAGAAAATACAGAACCTGTTAATGAATATGGAGAAGAAGAATCAACTAATTTCAGAGTTTCTTTCCAGTCCTGATCTTCATAAACAAATACAGATAAGATTGGGCCGAAGATCTCTTCTACCATACTTTCGTACTGAGGGTTTGTCGTTTCGATTACTGTTGGGTGTACAAACCATCCTTTAGCATCATCATATTTACCACCGATTGCTACCGTAGCTTCACCTGAAGCATTAGCTCTGTCGATGTATCCTTTACATTTTTCGAAAGAATTTTTATCAATTACTGCGTTGACAAAGTTAGATGTATCTTCCGGAGAACCAATTTTAATAGTGCTCATTTGAGCTTCCATTACTTTTTTCACGTCAGCCCAAAGAGACTTAGGTACGTAAGCTCTTGAAGCCGCAGAACATTTCTGTCCCTGGTATTCGAAAGCTCCTCTTACTAAAGCTGTCGCTACAGCCTCTACATTAGCAGAAGGGTGAGCAATTACGAAATCTTTACCACCTGTTTCTCCAACGATTCTTGGGTAAGTTCTGTAGTTGTGGATATTATCACCGATCATTTTCCACATTCCCTGGAATACTTTGGTAGAACCTGTGAAGTGAAGTCCTGCAAAATCTCTGTGTGCAAGTACTTTCTCAGCAGTTTCTTTACCATCTGTAAAGATCATGTTGATAACCCCTGCAGGAAGACCCGCTTCAATCAATACATCCATGATTACTTTTGCAGAATAAACCTGCTTGTCAGAAGGTTTCCAAACCACTACGTTTCCTAACATAGCCATACACGTAGGAAGATTTCCTGAAATAGCTGTAAAGTTGAATGGAGTTACTGCAAAACAGAATCCTTCTAAAGGTCTGTATTCAACACGGTTCCAGATTCCGTTGTCAGAAACCGGCTGTTCAGCATACATTTCTGTCATGAACTCTACGTTGAATCTTAAGAAGTCGATGAACTCACAAGCAGAATCAATTTCAGCCTGGTGTACGTTTTTAGACTGTCCGATCATTGTAGCTGCATTGATTACATCTCTGTAAGGACCAGCCAAAAGGTCAGCTGCCTTTAAGAAAATAGCCGCACGTTGTTCCCAACCTAGTTCATTCCATGCTTCTTTAGCCGCTAATGCCGCATTGATAGCGTCATCCACATGCTGCATACCACCTTGGTAATAAAATCCGAAGTCGTGAGTATGATCCTGAGGAGATTGAAGTTGTACTTTATTGTCAGTTTTTACTTCCTTTCCGTTGATGATCATTGGAATTTCTACCTTTTCAGCCCACATTTTCTTGTAGGTATCGATAAGACTTTTAACTTCCGGAGATCCCGGTTCGTATGAATTTACCGGTTCATTTACCGCTAATGGTACTTGCGAAATTGCTTTTGACATATTACGTTGTATTATTTTTTTTATTAAAAGTATGTTGTATACAAATTTACGATAATTATAAGGAAAGAAAAAATACTATAGTTTTTTGTCAAATAAACGTAAATATTGAATAATAGATCGTGTGAATTGTTTTTTTTATAAGAAAAAGTAAAGAAAACAGATCTATTTTTTGAATTTGTTCAAGTATAGTGAAATAAACTTTGTATTCTCATAATTATAAGAATTAAAACTATAAAATATTTGTCATAGTACATAAGCCGTGATTAGGTATTGTAAATAAAGGATTTGTAGCGAAATGTTAAAAATATGTAAAATTGCGTTTGTTGCGATTTTGAACATTTTAAATATTTTTTTTGATAGCCCATCCATACATATTGTTATACTTTTACACCATTATTTACAGGGTATGAAAAAAAGAGTTATATTTTTCTCTTTTGTATTGTTTTTTTTAACTTTATGTGTAGGTCATTTTACATATAAGGCAAAAACTCAACCCTATTCTGATCTTTTATCAAAAATACATCTTCTTCAACAAAAATCGGATGAACAAAGCCAGCCTGAAATCTATAGTTTTTCGGATACTCAGGATGTTCAGGACTCTGATGACTGGGAGAAAGTGAAATATGATTATTCCATACTTTCACAGCAATGGTTACACTATTTCTTTGCAAAGTATACTTTTAATACTCCGGTTGCGGCCGTTCAAAACCGTATTTATATTACGGCACCAAGATACATTCTGTATCATTCTCTGCAGATAGCGGGCTGCTAATCTATTTTAAAACTTTAGTGCTCTCTCGTGATTTGTATGATGTAAATATAAATCTATAGGAGTCATTCCCTTTTTACACTTTTAAAACATTTCTATTTGCCTTTTCAGAAAGGTGAACAGGATCGTGTTTGTCCAATTTTAAACAATAATATTATGCACTTAACCCCAAGAGAAACAGAGAAGCTCATGCTATTTCTGGCAGGCGAACTCGCTCTCAAAAGAAAGGCCAGAGGCCTTAAATTAAACTATCCGGAATCTATCGCATTAATTAGTCATTTTTTGCTTGAAGGCGCAAGAGATGGAAAAAAAGTAGCTGAACTGATGCAGGAAGGAGCAAATCTTTTGACAAAGGATGATGTAATGCCCGGTGTGTCAGAAATGATCCACGATGTTCAGATTGAAGCTACATTTCCTGATGGAACAAAGCTGGTAACCGTACACAACCCAATCCGTTAATCCTTATTGATTATGATACCAGGAGAAATTTTTGTAAAAGAAGGCATTATTATCTGCAATGAGGGCAGAGAAACGGTCAAAATCAAAGTAACCAACACAGGAGACCGTCCTATTCAGGTAGGTTCTCACTTTCACTTTTTCGAGGTCAACAAAGCGATGAGTTTTGATCGTGAAACAGCTTTCGGAAAGAGACTGAACATTGTAGCAAGTACTGCAGTACGTTTCGAACCGGGAGAAGAAAAAGAAGTGGAATTGGTAGAAATAGGAGGAACCAAAAAAGCAATGGGCTTCAATAATCTGGTTGACGGACAGATAGATTCTGAAGATCAGAAAAAAATAAGCCTTGCAAAAGTTCAGGAGTTAAACTTTAAAAATCAGTAAGATGAGCCTACACGTAGATAGAAAACAATACGCCAATATATTAGGTCCTACAGCCGGAGATAAAATCAGACTGGGTGATACTGAAATTATTATTGAAATTGAAAAAGATTTCACTCATTACGGAGATGAAGCTGTTTTCGGAGGAGGAAAAACCGTACGTGATGGTATGGGACAGAATGTGACTGCTAAAAGAGATGAAGGCGTTCTTGATCTTTGTATTACAGGTGCTGTGATTATTGATCACTGGGGAATTGTAAAAGGAGATATCGGGATCAAAGACGGTAAGATTGTAGGAATAGGAAAAGCAGGTAACCCTGATACCATGGACGGTGTTACTCCTAATATGATCATTGGTGCTTCCACAGAAGTACATGGTGGGAAAGGATATATCGTAACTGCCGGAGGAATTGATACACACATCCACTATATCTGTCCCCAACAAATCGAAACTTCTCTATACAGTGGTATTACGACAATGATTGGTGGTGGAACAGGTCCAAATGACGGAACAAATGCGACAACGGTGACTCCTGGTAAATTTAATATGCAGAAAATGCTTGAAGCTGCAGAAGAATATCCTATGAACCTTGGTTTCTTCGGAAAAGGAAACTGTTCAGCAGAAGAACCTATTGAAGAACAGGTGGAAGCCGGAGCTTTAGGAGTAAAAATCCATGAAGACTGGGGAGCAACTCCTGCAACCATTGATGCTGCACTGAAAGTAGCCGATAAATATGACGTTCAGGTAGCCATCCATACTGATACATTGAATGAAGGAGGATTTCTTGAAGATACCATGAGAGCGATCAATGGAAGAGTAATCCACACTTTCCACACGGAAGGAGCAGGAGGAGGCCACGCACCGGATATCATCAAAGCAGCGATGTATCCAAACGTATTACCGGCTTCTACAAATCCTACCCGTCCTTATACAGTCAATACAATCGACGAGCACTTAGATATGCTGATGGTCTGTCATCACTTAAGCAAAAATATTCCTGAAGATGTAGCATTTGCAGATTCACGTATTCGTCCTGAAACGATTGCAGCAGAAGATATTCTTCACGATATGGGAGTTTTCAGTATCATGAGTTCTGATTCTCAGGCAATGGGAAGGCCGGGTGAAGTGATCACAAGAACCTGGCAGACAGCAAGCAAAATGAAAGAGCAGAGAGGTGATTTGACTGAAGATAAAGACAGCGGGAACGATAATTACCGTGCCAAAAGATATGTAGCAAAATATACGATCAACCCTGCCATTGCACATGGTATTTCAGAATATGTAGGATCTGTTGAAGAAGGGAAATTAGCGGATTTGGTAATCTGGAAACCTGCTTTATTCGGGGTAAAACCTGAAATGATCGTCAAAGGAGGATTTGTAATCGCTGCTAAAATGGGAGATCCGAACGCTTCTATTCCAACGCCACAACCGATTATCTACAGAAATATGTTTGGAGCCCACGGAAAAGCCAGGTATGGTATCTGTGCCAACTTTGTTTCTCAGATCTCTATTGATAACGGAACGATCGCTTCTTATGGTTTGGAAAAAATGATCCTTCCGGTGAAAAATTGTAGAAATATTGGTAAAAAAGATCTTATTCATAATGATAAGACTCCTTTAATTGAAGTGAATCCTGAAAATTATAAAGTAACGGTAGATGGTGAATACATCACTTGCGAACCGGCAGAAACACTTCCTTTAACACAGTTGTATTACTTGTTCTAAAATAAATCTTATCCGTAAAACCTAACAGGTTTCAAAAACCTGTTAGGTTTATTCAACAACAAAAAAGATTGATCCTATAGAATTTAAAACCAATTATAGAACTACGTTCAGAATGAAATATTTAAATAAAACAGTTTTTTCTCTTGCTGTAGCCGGAATGTCATTACTGTCCTGTAATGTAAGTGCTCAATTTTTAGGAGGACACAGGCTTAAAAGCGATGAAGACGGACCAAAAGGACAGTTTATGGTATACGGTTCTTTGGATTATTCTAAAATCACTACCCCGTCAAGCAGTAGCAGCACCGTTTCAAGCGCGCCACTGGGAGTAGGATACTTCATCAACAATAATGATCTTATCGGGGGTCAATTATGCCTACTCACAAAATACCATAGACCACCATGTGGTATATAAACAAAACGAAGCAGGAATATGGTACAGCCCATCAGTGATGCTTGGAAAATACTTCGTATTAATCGGACAGGTGGATGCTCACTATGTTTGGGGGCAGCAGCAGTCTACAACAGCTGATGCAATGCAGAATTTTAACGGATTCCGCCTCCGGGCTTATCCTTTAATAGGAATTTTACTTGGTGGAGGTTGGGCTTTGAAATTCAAATTTGCGGAACTTTCAATGCTTCAGACTAAAACGAAGGGGGAAGGCTGGACCAAAAGTTATGTAGCCGGACTCAGTGGTTCAACATTTGGAGTGGGCATTTCTAAAAACTTAGACTTCAGAAAAAAATCAGCTAAAAATGATTATTAATCAAACCATAGGCAATCTCACCATAAATCCTACGTCGAAAATCATAGATTATCTTGATCTGGAATGGTTTGAAACGACAAAAAGAATCCAACGAAAAAGAACCAGAAGCGGAGCAGATGTTGCCATCAAATTTTTAAAAGAAGGACAACGTTTGCGTGAAGGAGATATTCTTTTTGAGGATGCAGAAAAAGTAATAGCCATCAATGTTTTGGAAACAGAGGCTATTGTAATGGTACCGGGTTCTCTGCTTGAAATGGGAACAGTATGTTACGAAATCGGAAATAAACATATTCCGCTTTTTATTCAGGAGGATAAAGTACTACTTCCTTTCGAAATGCCCATGTTCAGATGGCTGGAAGCCAGTGGTTTCAAACCTGAAAAACAATCCGTCAAACTGCTCAACCTTCTTAAATCGAATGTGGAGCCTCATGGTCATGGAAGTCTGGGATCTACAATTTTCACAAAAATCTTAAAAATGGCCGCTCCAAAAGATGAATAATATGAATATCAATTTTTTATCAGGTCTGCTTCATCTTGCAGATCCTACACTTCCCATCGGAGGCTATACCCATTCCAACGGACTTGAAACGTATGTACAGGAAAGAATCGTTCACAATGTCGAAACCGCGAAAGAATTTGTGCAGAACATGCTGCAATACAATCTTAAGTTCAATGACGGAGCTTTTGTAAAACTGGCGTACAGAGCAGCCGAAAAAGAAGATTTACAGGCTTTAATTAATCTGGATAATGAATGTAACGCGATTAAATGTCCGAAAGAAATCCGCCAGGCCAGTCAGAAATTAGGATTAAGGTTGATTAAAATATTCAAAAGAAGAGAAAGTTTTCCGTTTATGGAGGCTTTTGAAAAGGCTATTCAGAATAAAGAAGCCAACTCCCATTATTGTATTGTATTTGGAGTCTATGCTTACTTAATGAAAATTCCTTTGTACGAAGCTCTTTTGGGATTCTATTATACCTCAGTTGCCGGAATGATCACCAATGCTGTGAAACTTGTACCACTGGGACAACTGGACGGACAAGATATTTTATTCTCTTTGTATCCGGTAATGGAAAAAACAGTCTGGGAAACAATGGAGCTGGACAGAGATATGGTAGGACTTTGCAATACAGCTTTTGATATCAGGTGTATGCAGCACGAAAGACTGTATTCCAGACTTTATATGTCTTAAAAAAAGATACAAAAGCGTAAAGAAGGCAAATATCCTTTGCTGAGTGTAACGCCCTTGCGATCTCAAATATTCGCAATCATCAAAAATCTTAACGCACCTGGCGTTAAAAAAACAAACAAAGTAAAATTTAAAAAAAATGGAAAATCGAAAATATATAAAAGTAGGAGTGGCAGGACCGGTAGGGTCAGGAAAAACTGCATTACTGGAACGTTTAAGCAGAAAATTATTCGGGACTTATGACCTTGGAGTAATCACCAATGATATCTATACCAAAGAAGATGCTGAATTTATGGCTAAAAACAGTCTTCTTCCCCATGATAGAATTATTGGGGTAGAAACTGGAGGATGTCCTCACACGGCTATTCGTGAAGACGCAAGTATGAATCTGGAGGCGGTCGATGAGCTGGCAGCACGTTTTCCTGATATTGAATTGGTTCTTATTGAAAGTGGAGGTGACAACCTTTCAGCGACTTTTAGTCCGGACCTTGCGGATGTTACTATTTTCATTATTGACGTTGCGGAAGGAGAAAAAATTCCTAGAAAAGGAGGGCCCGGTATTACAAGATCAGACTTGTTGATCATCAATAAAATTGACCTTGCCCCGCATGTAGGAGCAAGCCTTGAAGTCATGGAAAATGACGCCAGAAGAATGAGAAAAGGAAGTCCTTTCGTTTTCACAAACCTTAAAACGGATGAAGGACTGGATAAGGTAATCGGGTGGATTAAAAAATATGCACTTCTTGAAGAAATTGAAGAACCGAACCTGGTAAGATAGATGGATAGTCGCTTAAATATTATTGCAGGATTCAAGGGAGGGGAGTCATATGTGAAAGATCTTTATGTCTCACTTCCTTTCAGGGTTGTTTCTGTGGGGCAAAGAAAAACTGACAAAAAGCTCTATCAAATGGTGATGAGCTCCTCTCCGGGAATTCTGGATGGAGACCATTATCATCTGGATGTGGTGGTCGAAAAAGGAGCATCGCTTCAGTTGCAGTCACAGTCGTATCAAAGGTTGTTTAACATGAAAGGTAAAGCACTTCAGGAGTTGAATGTAAGGATGGATGATGAAACCTCTTTTGCTTACGTTCCGCATCCCATCGTTCCTCATGAAGATTCCAATTTTAAGAGTAAATCCAATATTCATATTGGGAAAAACAGCCAGATTATCATTAGTGAGATTATTACCTGTGGAAGAAAGCACTATGGAGAGGTTTTTAAATTAAAACGTTTTCAGAATCTTATGGAAATCTACCACAAAAATAAGTTGGTGGTGAAAGATAATGTAGTTATTCAGCCTGATATGATCCCGATCAGTAGTATTGGAAATCTTGAGCAATATACCCACCAGGGAACTTTGATCTTCTACAGCACAAAGGAAAATGTAGACAAACACAGATTGATCGAAGAGATTGTTGACGCAGCAGCTCAATATGAAGAAATGGAAGTAGGAGTTTCTGCTATGGAAGACACCGGATTTGTAGTGAGAGCTTTGGGGCATGGTGGAGAAATGATGTATAATTTTTTCCTGTATGTTCAGGAAATCCTTTGGTCATTGGAGTAAAAAGAGAAGTTATAGCGAGAGCCTTGTCAAGGCTGGCATCAGCATAATTTCCAAAATCAACGGAGCATCTATTCAATAAAATCAGGCTTTAGCCCGAGTAAATAAAAAATCTCCCTCTGGCTTAGCCAAAACGTAATAAAGAATCTGAAACAACAGAATTAATAGAAAATGGACAGTACAGTTTGGGCACTTCTCTTAAGTGCCGTTTCAATAAGTTTTATACATACAGCCTCCGGGCCTGATCATTACCTTCCATTCATTGTAATTTCGAAATCCAAGAAATGGAGTGGTATGAAAACAGCAGTTTTAACAATTATCTGTGGTTTTGGACACGTTTTTAGCTCTCTGGTCTTAGGTTTTATCGGAGTATTTCTGGGGTGGCAGCTGAATAAAATTTCATGGTTTCAGGATATCAGAGGGAATTTCTCGGGTTGGGCATTGTTGATCTTTGGAGGTGTCTATCTGGTGTATGGTCTGATGCAGGCCATCAGAAATAAACCGCATAAGCATTTCGATGTGATGGGGGATGATGTATACGTTTACGAGCATAATCACAGTGAAGTGGTTATGCCTCAGAAAAGAATAAAAGTGACCCCGCTTGTTCTTTTTATGATCTTCGTCATGGGACCTAGTGAACCATTGATTCCTCTATTATTTTACTCCGGAGTAAAACACTCAATGTCTGAAATTGCAGTTTTGGTGACTTCATTTACTGTCACTACCGTATTGACCATGCTTGGAATGGTTCTTTTGGGGCGCTATGGTTATTCAACATTATTCAATACTGAAAAACTGGAAAGGTATATGGGAGTGGTAAGCGGTGCTGTGGTGACAGTTTGCGGAATCGGGATGGTCTTTCTGGGATGGTAAACGAGGTTCGGGGTTCGGGGTTCGGTATTCGAGTGGGAGAGTTGAAGAAAAAATTGAAACTGAATGATGAATTTTTCCATCTCGTATCTTTTTATCTTAATCTAATCCTCGTACCTCGAACCCCGAAACTGGCATCTAGTATCTCAACAAAAAATAATCAGCAACGAAAAACAAGCAACAACCCTCTAAAATCACTCTACATTATTAATAAATTAAAAAAACTATGGACGAATTTTTCAAAAAGCTCCCTTTTTTAGACAGCGTTTTAAAAGGAATCGGTCAAATCATGCTTCAGGAAAACCGATGGACCGGGTTGTTATTTCTTATAGGAATCTTCATGGGAAGCTGGCAGTGTGGTGTTGCCGTATTACTTTCAACGGCAGCCGGAACTTTTACTGGGATGAAGTTAAAATATGACAAATCAGAAATCAATGCCGGATTGTACGGTTTCAGTGCAGCATTGGTAGGAGTCGCATTGGCCTTTTTATTTGAAACAACGGCCTTGATTTGGATACTCATTATATTGGGGGGTGCATTGGCATCTGTTATTCAGCATTTCTTTATCCAAAAGAAGATTCCGGTATTTACCTTTCCTTTCATAATTATTACCTGGGTGCTGGTATTTGCTTTACATCATTTTACCCATATTCCGCCCTCTGAGATGTTGAGTGCTGAGGTAATCCCATCAAAATATGATGATTTTCTTACCTGTACCAAAGGTTTTGGGGAAGTAATCTTTCAAGGCGGTATACTTTCAGGAATGATCTTCTTTCTGGCGGTTTTTATCAGCTCACCCATTGCTGCTTTGTATGGATTAGCAGCTTCTATTTTGGGAGCGGGACTATCACAGTTAAATGGCGAGCCTATAAAAGAAATCCATATGGGATTATTCGGATTCAATGCGGTACTTTCAGCGATTGTATTTTCCGGGGTTAAAAAAACAGATGGTCTATGGGTGCTTATTGCTGTTCTTTTAACTATTGTTATTGATGATCTTCTTATTGATAATCACTGTCTGGATGCGGTTGGCGGAGTATTTACTTTTCCATTTGTAGCAGGAACCTGGATCACCCTTTTTATTCAGAAAATATTTATTAAACCAAAAGCGTAGTGTTTGAGCATAAGAGAGTTTAAGGATGAAAAAGTAGGCAATTTTACTTTCATCAACCCTTGAAGATTTGTTATCTCTTACCTACTTTCTAATTTAACATAACAAAAAATGAAAATAACTAAAATAGCAGCTGTTTTTCTTGTCATGGCATTCAGTGGAAAAATGATGGCGCAGGAAGCAGAAAGACAATTGTCAATTAAAGATGCAGAAGACAAATTCCCCATTGCAGATGCATTAGTAAAATATGACCACGGGAACAGCCATACGCACACGGGAACCGATGGTACATTTGTCATTCCTGTAAAATTACTTCCTGATACATTGGTGATCACCCGTCAGGGATATGATGAGGTAAAATGGGTCGTTACCGGTGATAATGATAAAAACAAAGTTGTTTTTTTACAGCATAAACCTTTTCAGATTTCTGAAGTTGCAATCAATCACAGTTCGTTTTTATCAGCCATTACCAAAGTTGATCTGAATAAATTTCCGGTAAATTCAGCCCAGGATCTATTGAGAAAAGTTCCGGGATTATTTATTGCACAGCATGCAGGTGGTGGAAAGGCGGAACAGCTTTTTTTAAGAGGATTTGATGCCGATCATGGTACTGATGTAAGTGTAAATGTCGATGGGATGCCTGTGAATATTGTTTCTCATGCCCATGGACAGGGATATTCTGATCTTCACTTTGTGATCCCTGAAACTGTCAATAATATTGACTTCGGAAAAGGAGCCTATTATATGGATCGGGGGGATTTTAATACCGCAGGATATGTTGATTTTCAGACCTACAACGGATTAAAAAACAGCATGATCAAACTGGAGGGAGGTTCGTTCAATTCCAAAAGAGTATTGGGGATGTTTAATATTCTTCATGATGATCAGGGGAGAAAAAATGCCTATATCGCTGCAGAATATAACTACACGGATGGTCCTTTTGATGTCAAACAGAATTTCAACAGAGTCAATATTTTCGGAAAATACAATCAATGGCTGACGGACAATGACTATTTCAATATCCAGTTCTCAACATTCAATTCTTCATGGAATGCTTCGGGACAAATTCCTGAGCGTGCAGTGGATGAAGGGATCATTGGCAGATGGGGAAGTATAGATCCTACAGAGGGAGGGAAAACTTCCAGAACAAACCTTCAGATGAATTTCAAGCATATTATTTCGCCTTCTGAACAGATCGATGCAATGGCTTTTTACTCCAGATATAACTTTAACCTGTATTCAGATTTTACTTTTAATCTGAAAGATAAGGATCATGGTGACGAAATCCAGCAGACCGACGGAAGAAATATTTACGGAGCAGAAGTAAAATATACCAAAACCTTCTCTCTTGCCAACAGTTCATTCAACTGGACTTCAGGAATTGGATTGAGAAATGACGATATTAATACGTTGCAGCTTAACCATGTTTACCATAGAGATTTACTACTCGACAGAATGTCTGATGTTACAGGAACTGAAACCAATCTTCATGCCTATACGGGGTTAGTATGGAAGACAGGGAAATGGACGATTAACCCTGCCTTGAGAGTTGATCATTTTATCTTCAATATGCATAATCTGCTGGATGCTGAACAACTACCTTCCGGACAATCAAAAGAGGCTACGAGATTAAGCCCCAAACTAAACTTTTCCTATGCTCAAAGTGATAATGTGATGTGGTTCCTGAAAACAGGAATGGGTTTTCATTCCAATGATCTGAGAGTTGTGGTTCCTAATAAAAATGAAAATACTCTTCCGTATTCTATCGGTGCAGATTTCGGAGTAAGGCTACACCCGTTCAAATCATTGATTATTACCCCGGCAGTTTGGTTTATGAATCTGCAGCAAGAGTTTGTATATGTGGGTGATGATGCAGTAGTTGAACCGTCAGGAAAATCAAGACGTTTCGGGGCAGATTTGGGAGTTCGTTTCCAACCATTGGAAAACTTTTATCTGAACGCGGATATCAACTATTCTCATGCCAGATTTGTTGAGGAAGAAAAAGGACATGATTATGTTCCACTCGCACCTGTGGTAACAAGTACAGGCTCCGTAAACTGGGATTTCCTTAATGGATTCTCGATGGGACTTCAATATCGTTATCTGGGGTCAAGACCTGCCGTGGAGGATAATAGTATCAAAACAAAAGCTTATTTTGTTAACGATTTTATGCTTTCATATAACCGTCAGAAATGGGGAGCCAATATTCAGTTGAATAATCTTTTTAATGTAAAATGGAATGAAGCTCAGTTTGCTACAGAAACTCAGTTGAAAGGAGAAGCAGAACCTATTACAGATCTTACATATACTCCGGGAAGCCCTTTTGGAGTAAGAGTAGGAGTGTATTATAAGTTCTAAATTTGATTGAAATAGCGAGAGCTTGTTTGGAGAAAGATAAAAGGAACATACTATCAATTTTCAAATGAGCTCATTATCAAATTTTCAAATTCTTTGATTCTACCTTATAAATTATATATAACTTTAAATAATCATTAGACCGGATATGGAAGTATTATCCAATTTTCAATATAAAAAACTTTTTCTCCCCAATATTACGGAGAAAACATTAGCCAATAATGCGGATATACAGCTTTATCGGATCGAGAATTATCTCAAAGGAATTCTGATGCCGGTGATTCCATACCGTACGACTTTTAATTTCATTATTTTCGTGACCAACGGACATATAAAACAATATCTGGAAAATAAAGAATATCACGCTGAAAAAGGAGGGGTTATCTTTATCAAGCAAGGCACGATAACCGCTACAGTAGAGCTATCTGATGATATTGAAGGTTTTTTCCTTGCTTACGAAAATAATATATTGTCTGAGCAGGAGCTGCCCAAGCACAAAAGCAGTATTTTCTTTATGACGCCTTTCCTGAATCTGGATAGCCTCACCTATGGAACGATTACCCAGCTTCTTCCGATCATGGAGCAGGAACTCTGGCTGAGTAATCTTAATATCAATGATGTCGTGGTAACAATGCTTCACCTGATCTTAATCAAAATGCTGAGCACAGATTCAGATACCCATCATAAATCTGCTACACGTCCCATGGAGCTGTCTCTGCAGTTCAGGGATCTTTTGTTTAAGTATCATGTCGGCGAGAAGCGGGTCGCTTTTTATGCTGATAAATTATCTGTTACCGAAAGTTATTTAAACAAATGTGTTAAAGGAGTAACGCAAAAGTCTCCCAAACAATGGATCAACGAGATTGATATCAATTACAGCAAAGCACTTCTTCATTCCAGTAAAGATATTGCAGAGATTGCTTATGAACTTAATTTCCATACCGCCTCACATTTTACTCAGCTTTTCAAAAAGATAGCAGGAATTACTCCGAAAGAATACAGAACACAGTTTTTGCAGAACAGGATTAATGGGTAGGCTAGAAGCTGGAGGCTGGGAGATGGAAGTACTTTACTCTATTCATTAAAGCTTAACCTTTTAAGTGAATAGGATTTTAAGGAATTAATTAAAAACGACATTCATAACAATAGTGTCTGATAATACTTCCAGCCCATGGCTTTCGACTTCAAAACTTACATTTTCTCGTTCTCCAAAATCTTAAGAACAAGTCTTTCTTCTTTTGTAAGATCGGCTTTTCCATCATTTTCTTCAATGATTTCCAGTTCGTCAAGATACTTTTTGATTGTGTTATTTTCGTAAAGGTTGATGACTAAAGGATGAACATAATATTTCCGGCATACAGCGGTGGTATTTCCGAGGTGCTCAGCAACAATATCCAGGGCTTCCTTCACTTTCTTTTTATACTCAGTGTTGTTTTCTGCATATCCGATTTCTTTAAAAGCAATCAATGCATTTACCGTTCCGGACCAGGTTCTGAAATCTTTAGCTGTAAAATCTTCACCGCTTATTTCTTTGATGTACTCATTCACCATCCCGGAATCTACAGAATGACGGTTTCCTTCATCATCAAGATATTGGAACAGTTCTTTTCCGGGAATATCCTTACATTTCTGAACCAATCTGGCGAGTCTTTTGCTTCTGAGATCGACATGATGCATTACCCCTTTCTTACCTTTAAAAGAAAAAGTAATCTTTTGGCCTTTTATTTCCACATGTTTGTCCTTAAGCGTTGTCAATCCAAACGATCCATATAGCTTTTCATACACGTTATTCCCTATGCGAATATTGGTTCTTTGCATAAGACTTACGATCAGGGCCAGTATTTTCCGTTTTTCAAAATTCCTTAAAGCGAGATCCTGTTCTATATGAAGCCGGATGTCAGGCAGAGCGTATCCAAACTGAAGCATCCGGTAAAATTTTGTATGATTTCGCAAGGCACTCCACAGAGAATGATAGCGATATTGCTTTCTTTTCTTTACATCAAAACCTGTGGCTTGAAGATGACCATTTTCCAGCGCACAAATCCAAACATTTTCCCATGCCGGAGGAAGCACCAGTTTGTTGATTCTGGTGATTTCATCTTTGTCTTTGATTTTTTTACCATCCTTATAATAAGAATATTTTTTTCCGGTTTTCTTACGGGTGATTCCGGTGGTTTCTGCATCGGTGGTATATACGAGATGTACCGCCTTTGCAGAAGCTTCCGGGCTCTTCATGATTTGAACAATCTTTGATGGCTTTAAATGAGAAATAATCTCTAAGTCTGTATTCTTCTCCATAAAACATGGTTAAGAGTTTTTACCCTTCGAAAAAATCAAGAAAAGAATGACTACTATTATACAGACTAAAATGATTCCCCACCACATTCCGGCCTTAAAGATTGTTCCTACTGCTTCACAACTTGTTAGTGTCAACAAACTTAATATTGTAATACTGTAAAAGCTCCATTTTTTCATAGTTCAATTTTTTGGTGTTTATTAAATTCTGCTTTGGTCAGCTCTCCAGTTTTTGATGGATCTTTTGATCTCATCTCCGGAAATATTTTCGTGAAGAGCCTTATAGAGAAGCTCTTTGAATTCATCGTCATAGGCAAAACGTAAAGCTGCAATCTGGTCAAATCTTAATTTTTCAACCATTTCATCCGACCTGAGGTTAAAAATTTCAAAATACCGTTGCCGGAATTCAAGAACAACCATACGGTTTTGAAGTCCCAAAGCATAATGCTGCCTTGTCATGAATGCCAGATAAAAAAGCAGGAAGATCACAATAGAAAACAAAATCCAGATAAGTTGATTCTGAGAATCATTCCCAATTTTATAGAGCCCAAAGATTTCCAATACAAATAATACAGGAAGGTATATAAAATGATGTGGTGGATAAAATTTTCTGTGATTTTTGTAGTTCTGCTGTTTCATAAGGTAGAATGTAGCAATAATCTTTCCAAAAAATTATAAAAGTAATAATGTGGTAGCTTTTTTTTCATGAAAAAGAGATTATTAATTAAATATGTTTGATATTTTAATGCTTTTAGAAGTTTGAATGATGTGATTTATAATTTGTGATAGTAAACCCTCTTTTTGCACAAACCGTAAACAATGTTGAATTTTAGATACCTCAGCCATACTACAAAATTTTCTATCAATTCCATTGCTAAAATATTTATTGCTGTCAGCATTATGCAACTTATGGAAAATGATAAGCGTGACATGCTTCGGTTAATATTTATCCTGATGATCATTGGGCTGTTATTCTACTCACCAACCTTACCGGAGTTGAAACCTCTTCGATAGCAGATAACATCGCGAAATATTATTTTAAAAATTAAATTTTAGCTTGTTATACAATGTCAAAGTCTTTGATTTTTAAAATTGTATGTATTCATTTATAGGAATGAAGCTTTTAACTTAAAAAAATAAGTATTGAGAAAACTTTCGTGATGCAATAATTAATAAAATGAGGTCACCTATTCAATTATCCATATTGTAACTGATGATTACCTAAAAAATAACAGTTTGTCAAGGAAATTAGACTGTCTATTTAGCCTTTTAGCTTCAAAATTTTCGTAACTTTCGGTGTTTAAAAAAGAAAAGAATGACTTCAAAGGAAAAAGTTGCTGCGCTTCGTGAAGAAATGCAGAAAAATAATGTTGATGCATTTATAGTATATTCTGCTGATCCGCATATGAGTGAGTATCTTCCTGAAGAATGGCAGGAGAGATCCTGGTTGTCAGGATTTTTAGGCTCTGCCGGATTTGTGGTAGTTACTAAAGATAAGGCCGGTCTTTGGACAGACGGAAGATACTTTACCCAGGCAGCTATCGAATTGGATGGTTCGGGAATCGACCTTTTCAAAGACGGGATAGAAGGTACCCCTAATTATATCGACTGGATTATTTCAGAAATTCCAAACGGAGGTAAAGTGGCAGTGAATGCTTTAGCAGCATCAAATGCCAACTGGGAACTCCTTTCTCAAAAATTGAATTCAAAAAATATTACACTGGTCGATCTTCCGCTTTTAAAGCAAGTCTGGACAGAAAGAGGAACCCCGTCTGCGAATCCGATCTTTGTACAGCCAGTTGAAAGAGCCGGTAAATCAGTGGCTGATAAAATCTCTGCGATCCGTCAGAAAATGGAAGAACAGGAAGCTACAGTTCATATCATCTCCAGTCTGGATGATGTTGCATGGACAGTGAACCTGAGAGGAAGTGATGTACAGAGTAATCCTGTATTCCTAGGGTATGTTGTCATCACAAAAAATGATGCAGTGCTCTTCACAGGCCTTGAAAAAATGGAAGTAGAAGCCAGAAAACAAATGGATGAGGCCTTCGTGAAAATGATGCCTTACGAAGAATTCTACAACTACCTGAAAGGGTTCAGAAATGAAAAAGTCTTGGTTTCTCCAAATACCAACCAACAGGTTTTTGAAACGCTAAAAGCAGATAATCAATTTATCAAAGCACCGGTTCCGGGCAACCTTATGAAGGCTCAGAAAAACGAAACTGAGTTGGAAGGTTTCAGAAAAGTAATGGTGAGAGATGGTGTTGCCATGGTGAAATTCTTATACTGGTTGACTCACAATGCAGGAAAAGAAGCAATGAACGAATATTCTATCGGTGAAAAACTGAGAGGATTCCGTGCTGAAGGAGAAAACTTTGTAGGAGAAAGCTTTGGTTCTATTGTGGGATATAAAGATAATGGTGCCATTATGCACTATTCTGCAAAGAAAGAGGGAAGTAAAGAAGTGACTAATGCAGAAACCATTTTGGTAGATTCAGGAGGTCAATACCTTGAAGGAACAACCGATATTACAAGAACCTTTGCCTTAGGAACAGCTTCTGATGAGTTTAAAAGGAACTCAACATTAGTACTACAGGGACTGATCCGTTTATCAATGGTAAAGTTCCCGAAAGGAACCAAAGGAGTACACCTTGATGCCATCGCAAGACTTCCGCTGTGGATGGAAGGGAAAGACTTTAACCACGGAACAGGACATGGAGTAGGAAGTTTCATGAATGTTCACGAGGGTCCACAAAATATCAGAAAAGACCTGAATGCTCAGGATCTTCTTCCGGGAATGGTTTGTTCCAATGAACCGGGGTATTACCTTGAAGGTCAATATGGAATTCGTCACGAAAACCTGATTGCCGTAAAAGAAGCAGAAAAAACAATTCATGGAACATTCTATGAATTCGAAACTTTAACATTCTGCCCGTTCTTCAAAGATACCGTTGTAAAAGACATTCTTTCAGAATCAGAAATTGCGTGGCTAAATGCTTACCACAAAACGTGTGAAGAAAAAATAGGTCCATATCTGGAAGGAGAAGTGAAAGAATGGTTCTTAGAATTGGTAAGCCCATTATAAAAACGGAATAATTTCAATGAAAAACATTGAAAATTAGTTGATAAACAAAATAATTGTTAGATAAGTTAAAGTCCTGTGAGTATTTCTTACAGGGCTTTTTTTATCATACAACCGTATTTTTACGGATAAAGTTTTAGGGATTCCCCTGAGAGGAAAAATAAAGAGGCGGTCTATCTTTGTCCCATCAAAAAACATCATTCATATCTTCATATATAACTTAGTAAATTCAAAACGGTAGTAAGATCATCTCGTCCTGAGATGGTCTTTTTTTTGTGAAAACGAAAAAACTGAGGAATGCTGAGATGGTAAAGAAGGAAATTATAATTTTTAGAATGTTATCAACTCTTACACTCTCTCTTATTCTCTAACTTAAAAATGTCCTGTTTTTTATTTATTTTCGCAGAAAACAATCAGGAAGCATTACCCATTAAAATGACGGCAAAGGAGTATTTTCAAAGTTTCAATTTATTTTCAGAAAATGAAATACATGCATTTTTACAACTTTTTGAAGTGAGGGAAGTCGGTAAAAATGAATATTTTGTACGGGAAGGAGAAAGGTGTAAGGAAGTAGCATTTATAAAATCAGGTATTTTCCGTTCTTTCTATATGGCTGATGACGGAAAAGATATGACGTATTGTTTCAGGTTTCCCAATACGATGATGGCAGCCTATTCTTCCTTTATTTCCGATTGTCTTAGCAAAGAAAGCATGCAGGCTATTACCGACGCAGAACTGATGGTTTTGAAAAAAGAAGCAGTAGATGACCTGGTGCATGAAAATATTAACTGGATCAAATTTTTAAAAATCATTGCCGAACAGGAATATCTTGAGCTTGAAAACAGATTTTTCCAGCTTCAAAGAGATACTGCTGCTCAACGATATGAAACCCTTCTTAGAAATCATCCGGATTATATCCAAAATATTTCTCTTCAGTATCTGGCTTCTTATCTTGGCATTACCCAAAGGCATTTGAGCCGGATCAGAAAGGAAATTTCTTTTTAGACATTTGTCCTGCATATCGAACCCGGAGCTCTATAATTTTGTCAAAAAAACATATGGAGCAAAATATTCTGATTATAGGAGGAAACGGTTTAGTAGGTAAAACAATAGCGCGTATTCTGCAATCACGCAATCCTCAATTCAATATTTTTATTGGAGGTCGGAAAGGCGGCAAAACCAATAAAGATTTGAAAATTGATGTTACTGATCCCGGTACTTTCACAACAATTTCTGATCATAAAATTAACCTGCTTATTCTTTCAGTTAATGATAAATCAGATCAAATCCTTCAGTTTGCGATAAAGCATCATATTGATTACCTCGATATTACGAAACCGACACCTGATCTTGTAAAAGCTTATGATATTACAAAACGCAATGAGATCAACAGCAGGATTGTATTCAGCTCAGGATGGATGGGAGGAATTGTTCCCGGACTGGTCAATGCCATTTCAGATAATTCTGATGCGGAAGAGGTAAAACTTTTTGTGTACTATTCAGTAAAGGATAAGGCAGGAGAAAGTTCAGCTCATTTTATGGCCGAAAATGTAGCCGTTCCCTTTCATCGTTATCAAAATGACCAACCTGTTTCTATCCGACATTTTTTAGATACCGAATCTTATGATTTTTCTTTTGGAATTGGAAAAAGAAGTGCCTATAACTTTGATGTTCCGGATCTTTACATTTTCAACAAAGTAGAAAGAGTTCCGGATGTGAGTGTAAAAATGACTTATAATTCAAAATTTATAACATGGTTGCTTGGTAGCTTTCAATACCTGAGGATTTTTAATATTTTATCTTTAAAAGAAAGGAAAATGATTTTTGGTTCTAGCGGAAACGGAGATCAGTCGGTTTTTGAAATTGTTGTAAAAGATCAGGAAGGCTATAAAAAGCTGAGTTTGCAGAGTACTAAAGGGCAAGCTGAGTTAACAGCCTTATCAGCCGTATTGCATACAGAAGAACTCATCAGGAATCCTCATAGAAATAAAGTGTACTTCAGTCACCAGTTGCACGAATCTCTGGCGTTATTGACCCAGTTGAATTCTTATGAGACCATCAATATAAAAATTACACAATGAAAAAAATAGCCATCATCAACGGACATCCGCATAAGGATTCTTTCAACTTCGGAGTGGCAGCTGCTTACAAAGACGGAGCTGAGAAATCAGGAGCAGAGATAAAAGAAATCATTATCCGGGATTTGAATTTTAATCCTAATCTGCAGTTTGGCTACCAAAAAAGAATGGAACTGGAACCTGACCTGATTAAGGCCTGGGAAATCATACAATGGGCAGATCATCTGGTTTGGATACATCCTGTCTGGTGGGGAGGTTTGCCTGCTATTACAAAAGGGTTTATAGATCGGCTTTTTTTACCCGGGATGGCTTATAAATACAGAGAAAATTCTGTATGGTGGGATAAGCTTCTGAAAGGAAAAACAGGTCATATTATCACCACTTTAGATCAACCCGGTTGGTATTATCGTCTTTTTTTTGGAAGACCCAGTGTGAATCAGCTTAAAAGATCAACTCTGGAATATTGTGGGGTAAAGCCAGTGAAAGTAACTTATGTGGGAATCATCAGAAACTCAAAAGATGAACAGCGATTCCAGTGGTTGAAGAAAGTGAAGGAATTGGGACGAAAACAAAAATAAAATGTAATATCTTTCAATTTTAGGGGGCAGAGCTGGAAGTACTATTTTATTATTCATTGGAAAAATATAACTTCCAGCTTCTCGCTTCCGACTTCCCATGGTTCTATAACCCTTTCTTTCCCTCTATCCAGTACGCTTGTGATCTGATACATTTTGGTGAAACACCTTTAGCTTTAAGGAACTTCCTGATCAATGACATCCTTTCTCCGTTTCCTGTGAGATAAAAAACGACATCATCCTGGTAAATGGTTTCTTTTTCTTCTCTCAGAAAGTCCGTAAGGGCTTCTATCATTTTCATTGTACTGTTTTTAGGACTGTGATAACCATATAAATTCAGTTTTTCCAGTGCCGAACACTCTTCCAGTTCGTGAAGGCAAACAAACAGAGCGTTATATTCTTCCGCTGCTTCTTTGATAGAGAGAGAACTTCCCAATGAGGTCTCATCACCTATGGAAAAATGAATTTTTGAACCGGATTCAAAAAAACGTTTTCCTCTGGGCATTAAAATTTTGATAGAATCACCCATTGATAATCGGGTTACAAAATGACTTCCCACAGCAGTATCATCATGTACATGGAAGACTACTTCGAAAGTTCCTGCTTCTTTGTCAAAATTGAAAGGTGAGTAATTGCGAAAATCTCTCTCGTTGATCCTTATCCCTATGGCATAAGCCGGTTCAAACTGAACATCCTGTAAATCCGTTTCAAAACGGATTTTACGAAGATCCGGTGTAATGTGTTCTATATGAGTAACTGTACATTCTTTAAATTTTGAGGACCAAACATTTTCTACAGTGTCATTGATCCATTTTGGTAGGCTTGGCATAAATAATTTTTATTGCAAAGGAAGCTTCAAAATTAAAATATTGCCATAGCGGTTTCAGGGAATTGATTGGATATTTCGTGGATTAGTGTTGAGATGGAAATCTAAAGAGAAGCATTTTGAGTTGAAAGAACGAATCCCGGTTTGCTATTTCAATAGTTATTCAAAAAGACAAACGTACAGGATCATTGCTATTATCTCCCAGCCTCAAACTTCCTGCTTCATTATCTGTTTTGATTTTCATTCCTGAATTCTGAAGGCGACTGATCTTCCAGTTTTGCAAATAAACGGCTAAAATAAGTATGATCACTATACCCCAATTCGTAAGCAATTTCTTTTACCGTCAGATGTGTAAATGCCAGTAAACGTTTGGCTTCAATTAAAATTTCGTGATGAATCCAATACTGTGCTGGCTTGCCGGTTACTTCGCGAACAACTTCTGTAAGATAACCTCTTGAAATATTAAGCTGCTCCGCATATTCTGATGGACTTTTCAGGGTTTTATAATTTTTCCTTACCCTAATTCTGAAAGCTCTTGTTAGTTGTACAGAACGATTGTCTCCGGCAGTTTGGGAAATATTTTCCCGGGAGTACATCACCGCAAACATTCCGAGAAAGGCGTGAAGTAGTGATTGTACCACCAAGAATCCTTCTTTAGAGGTAAGCATCTCATCGGTATAGGAAGCATGAAGTATCGCCGCAGCAGAGTTGATCTTTGCAACCCAACCTTTGTCAATAGTTAAAGGTTGTATCCTTTCGAGAGATTCTTCAAAAACAGAACGTACAGCATCCGGAACCAGATCTGCTTTTACCGCAACAAACCATCCGTTTACTTCCTTCATCAGAAGCCCCTGGTGTACCTGACCCGGTAAAACACAAAAAATAGCATGATCCTGTGCTTCAATAATGTTGAAATCTACCATCATTTTGACATGGCCACTTTCCATACAGGTGAAAATATAATGACTGTCACGGTGTATACCTTTATCTATGAGAATTTCTTCCGCATTTTGAGTACGCAGATCCATTCTTTTCACGTGAAAACGATGTCCGGAAGTATCTTTTAAATCGTAGGTAGGAATTGTCTTCATTTTTTAAACCAATTTCACAAAGCTACAATATATCTTAACAGGAATATAGGACTCTGTTATTTTGCTTTTGAAAAAGCCATTTTCACCGCCAGGTAGGTGAGTACACTTGCCATAAACCATTTCTGTACCCTGATCCAGACCGGATTGTTGGAAAAAAATACAGCGACTTTAGCTGCGGTAAGAACAATGATAAAATTAACACTGAAGCTTAGCAAAACCTGTACAACACCAAGTTCCAAACTCTGTGTGAATATCGAACCATATCCGGGTTTAATGAATTGAGGGAAAAATGATAAGTAAAATACAGCTACTTTAGGATTAAGGACATTCGTTAAAAAACCAACAGTAAATAATTTCTTAGGACTATCATGAGCACTGGTATGATCAACTTCAAAAATATTTTTGCTCTTGGGTTTGATCGCCTGATAAGCCAGATATAAAAGGTAAACGGTTCCCAGTGTTTTCAGAATGGTATAGGCAAAAGGAACGGCAAGTAATACTGCGGTAAGACCAAAAGATACCATGATAATATGAAACATAAAGCCACAGATAATGCCTGTTAAAGAAATAAATCCCGATTTTTTCCCTTGCGTAATTGATTTTGAAATTAGATAAATCATGTTAGGCCCCGGGCTAATTGCCAGAATAAGGGCTGCCAGCATAAAAAACGGAAGGTCATGAAATGGAATCATAGGTCAGTATATTGTAAATAAGATTATTTTCCGGGACAAAGGTACGCGCTACTCCCGATATGATTTTATAAAAAAACAAAAGAATATTAATTTTTATTCAATTAAATTTTATTTTCCACTTAAAAGTGATTTAAAAATAAATATAAGTGTATTTTTTTTGTAAATTTCAACACATAAAATAATTATCATTCACAAATAGCTATTATCATGACTACCGAAAACATCTTTGAAGCCATTAGAAAATGGAAAAATCTTATTGATTCTTATAAAAACGGAAATGATAAGAATAGAGGGGAAATTTTGAATTATTTAAATCAGGGAACGCACTTCAGTGTTTCAGGCGAAGATATTGAGCAGTGGAGGCAAAATCTTGGAACTGACGAAAACAAAAAAATTCATGCCTATGTAGGTATTCATGAAGAGAAACTGAAGTTTTTTCTGATTGATTCTAAATGTGATAAAGATGCCAATTTTAATTATATTCTTACTAAGAAATTATCGCTTGAGTTTACAGAAGCAAAGATTGAAAGCAGTAATGAAAGGGAAGGAGAAGTAACCCCTCCTCCTATTACTTCTGAATCAGCTATTAACCGGAATTTCAGATGGAATATGTTTGGTAGTGCATGGTTGCAGGCTATGGAAACTGAAGACTTCTTTCAATTGATTTCTATCCCGTTTTCAGATTATGAGAGAATGGGAATTACAGGTGGTGAGAGCTGTGTCTGTTTCTTCGGGCTTACAGATAATCTGGAAAGAAAGGGAGGTGATTTTCCTTACCATATCGAAATAATTACAGTAAAAAGTCTGGCAATTAATCATATGAGTGAAACAGCAGAAAACTATTCTACACCACGACCTCCATTTACTTTTGATAGTCTCAATGATTATCAACTTTTGAAGCAAAGCACCGGTGTTTTCGTATAATAATTTATCATTGTATTTGCAGATTATGATTAACCTTGTCTTAGTGGTAGGGGTAATTGCTCTGATAAAAGAAGGAATAAAAGCAAAATTTCCAGTAATAGTTCTCCTCTCCGGAGAACTGATGTTGGAATTTACTGATCTGATTGACAGGTTGATGAAATTAAACACACTCAATACCTATAATTATGCATTGAGTCAGTTTTTTGGTCTGGTAATCCTTACAGTGGTGTATAACAATTATTACATTCAGCTTTCCCGGGAGATCAGGGGTATTGTATATTGCTATGCAGGATTAGTGCTGGTCTGCAATATGTTATATGTACAAGACGGAACTTTCGTTACCTTTTACTCTAATATCATAAGCTGCATTGTTATTTGTACGTATGCAGCTTCTTATTTCATGAAAATCATAAGAGAAGGAAGAGCTGAAAGAGATTTGTTCATCGTTAATATTTTTGTTTTTTTATTCTTTTCCGTTGAGTGTCTGATATCCACTGTATTTAATTTTTTAATCAGTAACCATCTCAATTGGGTAGCGCCCATCTGGCTTTTTAGAGGCGTATTGTTATTGTCTTTTTATATTGCTTTTATTAATATGGGATGTGGCGTTGGGAAAATCAGGACCAGATAGTTGTATGGATATGGATCGGTATTGGACTATTTTTTTTAACAACATTATTAATCACAATATTGGTCATTAATTATTTAAAAAGTATAAAGAAAAATAAGAAAAAGGTTTCAGAATTAGTCCGCGATACACAAAACAAATGCCTGGAGGATATTTTGTTTATACAAGAACAGGACAGAGGAAGACTGGCAGAAGAGCTGCACGACAATATCATTTCACAGTTGAATCTCATCCGCCTGAATCTCAATGATAAAAAACCGGAAGAGTTGAATCATGATTTAAAAAAATCTATGCAGCTGATCCGTGAATTGTCTCATAATCTTACTCCTCCTGATCTTAATGAGGTTGATCTGACAGATTTAATTGCAGATTATCTTGAGCAGATCAATAAAAATATAGAGGTTATTTTCCGGCATTTCACCATAGAAATACCACTCAGTGAGCCGGTTAAACTGAATCTTTTCAGGATTGTACAGGAATTGGTTAGCAATATTCTGAAACATGCTGAGGCTACCAGAGTTGATGTATCCCTTAGAATATCTCTCAATTATCTGATGCTAACCGTAGAAGATAATGGGCGGGGGTTTATCTCCGGAAATCATTCCGGAGGAATAGGAATGAGAAACATTCAGTCGAGAGCACAAAAAATTAAAGCCATTTATAAACTTAAAACACAACCTGAAAAAGGGACAAAATTTATAGCCTGTATGGCAATACAATAAAAATAAACATGGAACATTCGAAAATTAAAATTGGTATTGTAGATGATGACCTGCTGTTTGTACAGCTTTTGAAAAACTATATTGAGAATCATGGCGGGTATCAGGTTGTCCTGACTGCAACAGGAGGGCATCAATTTCTCACAGAGCAGGATTATGGCGTACTAGATATTTTGATTCTGGATCTGAGGATGACAAATGGTGATGGCCTTGAGGTCATGTCCGTTTTATCTCAAAAAGAAACGGAAATAAAAATTATTGTTCTTTCCAGTTTTTATCGACGTTCTTTCATGGGACAAATGCTGAAAATGGGAGCGCATGCTTTTTTGCCCAAAGAAATTGAACTTGAAGAATTGTTGGCTGTCATCCATACTGTTTATCATACCGGGCATTATTTTTCCAATGAACAGATTGATGTTATGAGAAGTCAGCTTTCCAATAAACTTCCGGAATTTCATGCTTTTTCTAAAAATGACCTCACCGATAGAGAAATTGATGTTTTACGTTTGGTTTGTCAGCAACTCAGTACCAGGGAAATTGCAGATGCTCTGTTTATATCACCTAAAACTGTTGAGACCCATAAAACCAATCTGATGATCAAAACAGGTGTGAAAAATATGGCAGGATTGGTGATCTATGCCGTACAAAATAATATCATTGATGCCAATGAAATTGTATTGTTTGATAAATAAATATAAAGAATCAGGGAGTACATTGATGTACTCCCTGATCACAAGAAATCTAAAAAACACAATATAATTAAGGATTTAATACTTTTGCAATAGAAACCGCATCGGCTATGGTATCCAGGCTGTAGATCTGAAGAACCCCTTGTGTAGTGGCTGCCTGACCTAAAATGTTTTGTTGGTTCTGCGCATTCACTGCATTTTCAAACATAATTCCTGTAGAATGTGCTGCAGATTGATATACGTTACTTAAAGCCATTGCCGGAGATTCTCCTACTACTTTTACGTTCGATTGAGTAACTGCATCCGTTATCTGTTCGTTTACTGTTGTTGCTGCCATAATGATTATTTTTTATTTAAGTTAAAAACAACCGGATTTTCCGGTTGTTGAGATACGGGTATTTTACCGTTGACAAGATTGAATTATGGATTAAGGATTTTAGCCATGGAAACAGCATCGGCTATGGTATCCAGACTGTAGATTTGTGAGATACCTTGTGTAGTCGCTGCCTGAGTAACTACGTTTTGCTGATTTTGAGAGTTCACTGCATTTTCAAACATAATTCCTGTAGAATGTGCTGCTGTTTGATACACGTTGCTTAACGCTACCGCAGGAGATTCTGCTACTACTTTTACGTTTGATTGTGTTACTGCATCTGTGATTTGCTCGTTTACTGTTGCTGCTGCTTTGTCGGTTAGTGGCATAATAATTATTTTTTATTGAGGTTTAAAAACAACCGGATTTTCCGGTTGTTGGGATAATGGTAATGTGATGTTCGTAAAATAGAATTACGGATTAAGAATTTTAGCGATAGAAACTGCATCTGCAATAGTATCCAGGCTATAGATTTGAGACACTCCCTGCGTAGTGGCAGCTTGGGTCAGAATATTTTGCTGGTTTTGTGCATTCACTGCATTTTCAAACATGATTCCTGTAGAATGTGCTGCGGATTGATACACGTTGCTTAGAGCCATTGCAGGAGATTCTCCTACTACTTTTACGTTCGATTGAGTAACTGCGTCTGTAATTTGTTCGTTTACTGTTGTTGCTGCCATAATGATTATTGTTTATTAAGTTTGATTAACCGGGTATTCCGGTTGATAAAATAGTTATTCTGCGGTCTGCAAAAATGAATTAAGGAGTAAGGATTTTAGCAATAGAAATTGCATCGGCGATGGTATCCTTGCTATAGATTTGAGTTACCCCCTGTGTTGTCGCTGCCTGAGTAAGGATATTATGCTGATTTTGAGCATTGATTGCATTTTCAAACATAATTCCTGTAGAATGTGCAGCAGTTTGATACACGTTACTTAAAGCCATTGCAGGAGATTCTGCGACAACTTTTACATTCGACTGCGTTACTGCGTCTGTGATTTGTCCGTTTACTGGTGGCATAATGATTATTGTTTATGGGTTAAATACAACCGGATCTTCCGGCTGGGATTATCCTTTAAAAAAAGTTTAAAAATTACGGCTTAAGGATTTTCGCCATAGAAACTGCATCTGCTACGGTATCCAGGCTATAGATCTGCAGAATTCCCTGAGTTGTGGCTGCCTGGCCTAAAATGTTTTGTTGATTTTGCGTATTTACTGCATTTTCAAACATGATTCCTGTAGAATGCGCTGCCGATTGATACACGTTGCTTAAAGCCATTGCAGGAGATTCTGCTACTACTTTTACGTTCGATTGTGTTACTGCGTCTGTGATTTGTTCGTTGACTGTTGCCATAGTTGTAATTGTTTTTGATGAGATTTAATCTCGGTTAATAAATTATTGAGGTAAACTAGTTTTCTATTCTATTTTTAAACTCACTACAGATCCTGCAGATGAATAGATTTCAAAAGCATTGGTATAGACTTGTAATTGATGATTAGACCGGAAGGGTGATTCTTAATACAATGGTTAAAACCACCATCTGTAAAATCTGAGCGAGTTTAAAGCATATTTTTAGTAAAATGGATGCGGTTATTATTTTTAATATCTGTCTTAAAAATGCATTTCTGCTGTAGATATGCTGGCAGTGAGAGATTCCTTTGGGGCGGAAAACGGATTCTTAATGATTGCTTTTGTACACTGACAGCCTTTAAAACCGATGTTAAAGATAAATGTTGACCTGATTGTATATGTAGAGGGCACCGGTTGTATCTTTACAGAGAAAATAAACCGCATCCATGGTTTTTAGAGGCAGGGATTACAACCGCCCTTTTTTAAGAACGTCCAATTCTCTGTATTTCAATTTTCCGGAACTCATTTTTTTGACTCCCATCACATAATTGGTTATTCCCATCATGGAATCTCTTTGTTGATTTAATGCGGAATTGATTTGCATTAATCCCGTAGAATGTGCACTTACCTGGGTGGAAATTGTATGGGGTACAGCGGTAGACATTCCCATGATGATGGTATTAATTTCATTCATAATATAGTAGCTTTTGATGTTTATATGCGGATATTGCCCAGCCTTGTATTCAGCTTGTTCATTCGTTCCATAATTTTTATCTCTTTCTCTTTTACCTTTGCATTGGAAGCTTCCTGAAGTTGTTTCAGTTGTTCTTCGTAGTTCATTACAGAGGAAGCGGGAGGAGGCGGTATTGAATCCGGAACCTGGGCTGTTTCTTGCTGTTTAACGGCTTCTTCCAGTTTCTCCAGTAGAGGAGCCAGAGATTTCATCGTTTCTTTTATTGCTTTTTCTTTGATGTAATTAATGATTTCATCTTCATGCCTCAAAACAAAAGGCATCACTTCCTCTTCAATGATTGGGGGAGGATTCTGTTCCTCAGTTATGGGGATAACAGGTTGTTGAACAGGAGCTTTTTTAGGAATTCTTCTGCGCATAAATATTGTTTTTTGTGATGTTTAAAAATAAATAGCCAATGATTACAATAAATATCCGATAAATGCAGAAGCAGCCCTCCAGTCCGGATTAAGACCTCTGATTACGTTATATCCTACAACTTCTAAAGCTACAGATGCGCAAATGGCATTGGCTGAAAGCATCTCTTTTAATTGATTGGGAGGAAGTGTCAGAATGTAATCATCGGAAATCACTATAGGTTTATTATTGTTTATGGAGTGCTCATTCACTACAATACTCAGAATTTCCTGAAAATAATGGGCAATCAGTTTGGATGCCTGAAATTCCAGTTCTCTCTTTAATTCCACCATCTCAGCCTGACTGATAAGATCAGCCACGTCAGAAACATCCACATCATGTACAGAATATAGGGCTTCACCGGTATTAGATGGAGTGATGGTAATGTCCGTTTTTAGGATACATTTTGATCTTTCGAGATTGATCGTTAGTGGTTTTGAATCATTCTCCGGCACTGCAATATCGCTTAAAGTAGTAAGAGGTAAGATTCTTACATTACAATAAAAGGCTTTGGGATCATCCAGTTTGATCATGATGACAACTATTCCGGTTGATTTATCTTTAGGCTCTATCACAAAGGATTGAAAATGATTGAACCTTTTACTTCCTCTGATGCAGTTGACAAGTCTTACAGTGGGTTGTATATTAATATCCGATGTTTGAAGATTAAATACAATACGTTCTGCATTGTTGTCAGTTTTTCTGGTATCTGCGCTTTTGGTGTCCAGATAAGGTGTATCAATAGCTCTGGTCAGATAAAGCCGTTCATTTAAATCGTTTAAACTCTGTAAATTTAGAATTTTGGCGGGTTTTGTTACTGTAGAATAATTCATCTCTTATTTATTTTTAAGTTTGTCAATGAGTTGTGTTATTATTGTTTTCTTTTTAGGTGTAACTTCAGATTCTACTGATGGGATTACTGCTTCTTTAATTTCCGGTTTTATGAGTGGCTGTGTTAGTTTTATTGACTTCAATACTAATTCTCCCCCATGATCAGCCGTGATAAAGCTTTTTTTCATATTTTCTTTCTCTGATGAGGTTTCCTGGTAAACCCAATCTACCTGTTTTTTTTTCCGGGATCTTCAGCTTCAGAAGAAACATCTGTAAATGGGGGAGATGTTGATGTCTCTTTTGGAATTAGAGGAGTGTTGGCGTTATATATGGTATTGGAAATCTTAGCTTTTACCTCTGCATAATCACTAACCATTTTAAACAGGTCTTTCATCATTTCGTTACTCTGACCTGTCCCTTCTGCCTGTATAAATTCAGCGTTGTGTGTTTCAATACCTTTAGCGCCTGGAGCAGGACCTACAGGTGATCCATAAGTCAATAAATTGTTGGCCAATCTGCTCAGAGCAATAAGCCCCACCTGTTCAAATCCTTTTAAGAAAGATTGTAAATCCTGAACCATCATTCCTGTAGATTGTTCAATCATTACTTTGGCTACTCCGGTCATGGGCGAGGCCTTGGGAGGCGCCAATACCTCACTGTTCACAAATACGACAGCTTTTTCTGCCGGAGTGGTGGCATCAGCAGCCTGAGGTTGTTGGGTTTCACTGTTGTGTTCATTCATGATCGTAAGGTTTTAGATTATCCTTTTAAAATTTTAATGGCATCAGCAACAATCGCAGGGTTGAGTTGATTCAAGTTCTGCTGATTTGTCACCGAATTCTGAATGGAAATTCCACTGGCATGGGTAGCCATCTGGTAGAGCATACTCATGGCCTGTGCGGGTGATTCACCAAGCACAGTAACATTGGTCTGCGTTACTGCATCTGTAGTCTGGTTGTTTACTGTATCTGCCATATGTTGGGTTTAAATAGTTAGTATTGTTTTTACTGCCAAACATCTTTTTGCAAAGATTTCCTTTTAACTCAACACTTTTTCTTTTTGGTTGAATCTTAAGTATAAGATCGTTGACCTCTTTTGTCTGATACAAATTTCATCAATCAAAATAAATCTTCATTAAGGGAAAAGACTGAATTTTAAAAAATAAGGGAATTCTCTCATGAGTGAAATTTTAAATAAAAAGAATTGGAGAGATGATAGATGGGAGGGCTTAGAGAAGAAAAAGTCTTTAGTGAAAAGACAGATTGTTCATAATATCATTACTACTGTTTAATAAATATGCAAAAACATTATTTGCTCATAAGGGTAAACTCTTACTTTTTGAAAATGGGGTTTTCCCCTCTGACGGATCAGGATCTTTACACAGAAATTTGTGAGAACAATATTTTATAGAGCCTTTGGTACCATGTTTCTGAACTTATAGAATAGATGTGAAATTAATAATTCAATGCTAAACTTATTATATTATGGAAAAAAGATACATACAACTTTTACTTTCCGTTGCAGGAGCTGGAGGTGCCTGGATGGGAAGGAATGAATATCAGCAATATAAGGCTTTGCTGGAACCCGAAAAAGTAGACCCGGACAGTCGGCTTGGGGCGATGATTGCAACAAAAGATTTTACCAGAGATCAGGTTGGATATGGAGTATACCCTTCTATCAGATTGATCCATCTGCTATTTGGAAATGTAGGAGAACAGAAAATAGGAGAGGTATTCAACAGACCTGATGTTCAGAAAGCACTGAGAAAGATCAGAACGCATGAGTCTCATAAATTTGTGGGCAGCATAGAAGAAAGCTATTGGAAAGGGGAGAGAAAAAAAGGAGAAAATATTTTTGATGAGCTGATGATTTTATTTGGAGCTAATGTCAACGCAGATACACGTGCCTGTATACAGGAATGGGCTGCTACCATACGAGAACGTAATCCTCTTAGTTAATACAAATTTAAAATAATGATATGTTAAAAAAAGTAATACAAGACCCGGAGCCGGAGGACCTTATCTGGCTGCATCCCAAAGCCATTTCTTTATCTTTTAAAGAGGTTTTAAAAAAAGTAAACGGAGATGACAACCCTTCTTACATGATACCCTCAAAGTCTGATTTACAAATTGTAGAGTTAGGTGATCTGGGCTTCAGCGGGATTACTGTAAAAAATGAATTAAGTTTGTTTGAACGTTACTTTGGATATAAGAGAACAAATTTAGGGCCGGTATATTTTTTCCCATATTATGGTGGTGTTCCAGCCGATGATTTTTCAAATGTGGGAAGATTGGGAAATATTCCTTTGTGTCCCAATTTAGCTGAACCACAATATGTGATCACTGGAGAAATGCAGGGCTGTGCTATTATTATAACAAAAGAAGCCGGAGCAAGCACATTTACAGCATGGCATTTTCAAAGCCCTGGGTCTGGTAATAACAGGGATAAACTGCGTGAGTTTTTAAAACTTCATCGAAATGAAATCTACAGTTATCTTTGTTTTAGTGATTATCGTGGGCCATATAATGGTAAAGAATATGATATAACAGAAATAGAGGGTTTTAATTACCTGTTTTTCAATAGAAAAAACAACCAGAATGAAGGAGGCTGGGCTGCAGGAACCTGGGAACTTCGGTGTATTCCTTTAAAGAGAATTCCAAAATATCCTTTTGTTAAAGGCTGGGGTGGTTTTTTCGTTGATTTTTCTTCAAAAGGAAGATTTATCAGACCCATAGATTTTAATCATCCTATACCTTTACCAGATAATTTGATTGGAAATGAGACTATTGAATGGATGGTAAACCATATAACTTACGATGCCTCAATGAATACAGGAAATATACTGGAGGCTCCACCTATAAAAGAATTAATACCCTTTTTTCAATCATCAACTATTTGATAATAAAAATAATAAAGAAAAATTTTTAAAAATATTGAATAAAAAAACAGCGCTCTGGGAGCGCTGTTTTTTTATAGGGATGCTCAAATAGTAACAGGCGAATCAGAATCTTCAATTTTCTGTTCCGGTAGCTCATTTCTTTTCCTCCAGAAGAAATACGCAACTAGTACAGTTGCGATTGGGAGCGCAATCCCGAACTCATCAATATAATAATTGGTATTTCCTGTATCTGTGGTAAGCGGCGTAAAAATAGACTGGATAAACAGATTATGGCTGGCATGCAAAAATACCCCTGTCCATAGACTCCCGGATTTTAAGCGTAACCACGTGAAAATAAAACAACACGCAAATATCATTACGGTAAAACAGGTCAAGGCAAGCCATTTGGGACCTCCTGTATTGTAGTTGGAAAATAACAGAAGAGGATAATGGTACAGTGACCAAATGACTCCCATCCATAATGAGGTGGCAGTGTAGGAATTGATCCTTGCCAATTGCGGTGTAAGAAAACCCCGCCATCCGATTTCTTCCCCCAAAGCAGACCCTACAGATCTTACCATACCGAAGCTGCTCATTAAAATAATGTATAACACAATGGTTGCTCCGTCAGACAATTCCCATCCCATTCCTTTGCCTATCTCCGCAACAAATTCATGATTATAAAAACCACCGGCTCCACTGATCCAGATGACCAGATAAGGAACAAGAGAATAGAGGAGTGGAATGCAGTAGGCCAGTATCTGGTATTTTGTAAGTCCCCATTTCCAACCCAACGAGGATATCGGGATTTTCCTTATGCGACAAGTAAGAAGAGCTGCAATAGCCGGGCACCACATCACAATAGTAGCGTAAGATATGATTCCGCCCCCAAGCTTTCCGGTGTGGATACACATATAGTATACAGGGAGGCAGAGGAGTAGGGTAAGGGTCAGGTAAGTTGCTGCATTTTTCCTGATTTCCGGTTTAGAAATTGTATTTTTCATAAATTGATTTGAGTAATTGGTGATTGGTTATGATTAATTAAATAAATTTACATTTATATTAGATAATAACAGTTTTTAAGGTGTTGATATTACATATGTTGTGTTAAAAAAGAATACATTACAGAATAAATGTCTTTTTCATTAAGTTTGTGATCAATTGAAATATACCTTACTAGCAGTCATATCTGTTGAGGATGATTAATGTGGATTTATTTAGAATTAAAAAATAAAGTAAGAAATAACAATCGTAAAAAAAGAGATTATGTGGCAATATTATCTCATGCTTGGTGCAGGGTTAGGATTACTGATTCTGGCAGCGATTAGCTTTAAAAGTACAATCACTTTTTTAAAAAATGGTGAAAAAGTAACGGGAACAGTAACATCTTTACGTGAAATAGATTCAGATGGTGTGGTCTATGTGCCGGTCTTTACCTACCGTACTAAAGATAATACTGAATACACTTATGAACTGGCGGAAGGAACTAATCCTTCGAGCTGGTCTGAAGGAGATACAGAAACAATAATCTATGACCCGAAAGATCCTTCTAAAGTAGAACTGTATACTTATTTCAGAATTTTTGCATGGCCTTTGATTTTGTTATCTGCAGCCCTTCCTCTGCTGGTGATAGGAGGAGGATACTTCATCGCAGAACAGTATTTAAAATAGAATCTTTTGGCCGGAATTTATGTGCACGTTACATGCAGGCAACAATTGGTAAAATAATAAAAATAAAGGAGTACGGTTTCATGTACTCCTTTATTTTTATTATTTTACTTTTTCCAAAAGATATAGCTTAGCTCCGGAAAATGCCAGTTTAGGCATTAAATTTCCTTCGAGAATCATTGTCTTGCTATTGGCATCAATGACTGATATATAGCTGTTGGAATTGTATTCAATATAATTTTCCTTCTCTTTAGTTAAGGGATTTTTACCGAATTCTAAAGAATATTTTACCCAATCTTCCTTTTCAGAGCTACAATGCACAGGTTTGAATTTGGATTTTTTAGCTTTGAAAATAATCTGATCAAAACCTTCTGTACAATCTGATGTGAATGAACCATCCGGATTCTGATCTTTAGAAAAATCTTCAAAAGAACCACGATAGACTCCTACGATTTTCCATGTGCCATCTAAACGATCTTCATCTATTTTTCCTTTTGCTTTGCTTACGGCCCAGCTGATTCCATTAACAGTTCCTTTTACTGCTTTGTAGCTTATATTCACAGCTCCTTTTACCACTTTTGCAGCGGTAGATACCACACAAGAGTTTAATATAAGAACAGCTGAAGCCAGAAATATCATTTTTTTCATATCATCAAGTTTTAGTAATACGCTGCGAAGATAGTATTTTTTGAAAAACTATAGGATCCAATATCTTTCAATTGATTGTTGGATTTGAATGTATGTTTTTGATTATCAGTATTTAATGATCTTGGATGTTTGATTAGTTTTTTAGCTTATTCTTTAGCATTTCTGATGATTTTCTCTTCAGTATGATCTGCAGCCATTGATGTTCCAAAACATTTGTTTCGTATTCAAAAGAACGGTAAAATATTTTAAAAAATACTTAACCCATATTGCTTCACCAAATCTAAAATCATGTGATAACCGGCAAATGAATTTCCATGCTGATCCAATGACGGGCTAAAAACTCCAATACCCATTTTTCCGGGAACACTTACGGTAATTCCACCACCTACGCCGGATTTACTTGGTAATCCTACCGTTCTGGAATACTCCCCACTGAATTCGTACATCCCGGCAGTAAGCATTTGTGATTCTATTAATTTTGCAGTTTCTGCATTTTTATATGTAATATCTCCATCAAAGCGGGTACACTGATTGGCAAAGAAATAACCGATTTTTGCTAAATCCTCAGCAGTTACTTCAATGGAACATTGTCTGAAATAATTATCCAGCTGATCTTCATTTCCGGAAATCAAACCGCTGTTTTTCATAATATAAAACATTCCGCGGTTACGGTGGCCGGTAGCTTTTTCAGACTCGTAAACAGACTTGCTGTAATCTATACTTTGGTTTTTAGTAATATACCTCACCATCTCTAGCACTTTCACAAACGGTTTTTCCCCGTCTCCGGAAATTAATGACGTGGTAAGGATAGCTCCCGCATTCATCATCGGATTAAGAGGTTTACCCATGGTTTCAAGATTACCAAAGTGATTAAAGGGTTTGTCGGTTCCGTAGTAACCCATTTTATCGAAAACATTGGCTTCCCCTTTTTCATTGACCGCAATCATTAATGCAATAATCTTTGAAATACTCTGCATCGTAAATTTCTTGCTGACATCACCTGTATTATATACTTTACCGCTTTTATCCACTACTGAAAAGGCAATTGCTTTAGCATCCATTTTCCCCAGTTCAGGAATATAATCAGCAACTTTACCTTGTGTATAATATGCTCTGTTTTTTTCTAGAATACTGTTTAAGGCCTTTTCCGAGATTGGTGTTACCTCCGCAGTTTTCTGAGCATAAGTGATTGTGTTCAAGGAAAGAAAACTTGCAAGAACAATTCCCTTTGCAGAAAATAAAAAGCTGTTTTTTTTCATAAAAAATATTTTCGAATAAAATGTTAATATAAGTCTCGAGAAAGCAAAGATAAAATATTTCGTCTTCTGCGAACAAATTCTATAAAAATTGAAAATGATATGATCGTGTAATATAATAAAGAATGATGGAGTTTGTTTTTTTTATTATTTATGGGATGTAATGTAAATATATTACTATAATATTTGTTTTTGCGGGTAAAAAATATACTTTTGAGCGATTGAATACAAAAAATATATTTGATACAGTTATATTTATTATTAAGAAATTATTATGAGGAAAGTTTTATTTTTTATGTCATTATTGGTGGTCACAAGTTTTACCGCTCAGACGACTATTTTTTCGGAAAATTTTAATTCTGTGCCTGAAGGTCAGGTGCCTGCGGGTTGGATGACGACCCGTAACCCAAATTCAGAATTTAATCCATGGGCTACCAACAGTGTGAATAATAATTCCCTGCAACGGTCATGTTCTGTTGTGTTAAACTGGTATTATGATTATGCCAACTTAGGAACCCCTCAGATTGATCTGGCAGCAGGGTATTATTATTCATTGAGTTTTTTACTCAGGCACGATAACGGTACTAATGGCAGCCCTATTTTTTCTATTTATGTTTTACCTGCTACCGCTACATTTACTGGTACAGAAACACCTGTTTTTCAGGAACAGCTTTATCCTGTTAATGACGTCACAAAAACTATTGATCTTTCGCCATTTGCCGGACAAAATGTTAAGATCTATTTTAGAGTTAAGGCTCTGGTATCTATCTTTTCTTTTACATCGATTGATGATTTTAAAATTACGCAACAAACATCATTGGGGACTTCAGAGTCAACAATTAAAGCTGATGCAGGGATTTATCCTAATCCGTCATCAGATTTTATCAATCTGAAAACAGATTCTACAGTTACGAAAGCAGAAGTTTTTGATCAGGCAGGAAGAAAAATGAATGTGCAATTAACCCATGATAAAGTGGATGTGAGATCACTTCCTGCAGGAGCATATATCATCGCTGTTGAAACCAAAAATAAGAAGTATTCTCAAAAATTTATTAAGAAATAATTATTTTTTGAATTTTAAAAAGCGTTTCCAGGAAGCGCTTTTTTAATGCCAATCTGGATGATAATCTAAAGTGCCTCATGATGTTTGATATTTGTTGAAATATTTGTAAGATTCCGTGAGAATGTATGGCACACAAAAACAAAGAATTTGATTATAGAGATATGGAATAAATAAATTACTGACAAACAGTTGTCATCAATCATTTTTACATTTACATATTAATTGATTTTAAAAAAATAATTCAGATGAAAACAACAGAAAGACAGAAAGTATATATTAATACTGCTATCGAATGGAGAGGATGGCTAGAGGAAAACCATCAAACAGTACAATCTGTGTGGGTGATCTGCAATACCAAAAAATCAAATATGCCTGTGGTGTACTGGAGTGATCTTGTTGATGAAGCACTTTGTTTCGGCTGGATAGACAGTACAAGAAAAACGATTGATGAAACATCTTTTATGCAGTTATTTAGCAAACGTAAAACGAATAGTACGTGGTCAAAAATCAATAAAGAAAAAGTTCAGAGACTGATAGATGGTAAACTTATGAAGCCCGCAGGCTATGAAAGTATCAAAACAGCAAAGAAAAACGGATCGTGGGAAATATTGGATAGTGTTGAAGAGTTAATTATTCCTCAGGATCTGGAAAACGCATTTGAAAACCATAAAGGATCAAAGGAGTATTTTTTAAATTTAAGCAAATCATTAAGAAAAATGCTACTCCAATGGATCGTCCTTGCCAAACGACCGGAAACGCGTGCAAAACGTATTGATGAAATTGTAAAAGAAGCATTGCAAAAAAATAGACCGAAACAATTCCGATAGACCACTAAGGTGTAATGGCTTTAATAAAGGAATATTAAGCTCTTTAAATGTGTTGATTTACAGTGTTTTGTGATTTTACAAGCAAGAAGAATTATAAATTTTCCAGAATTTTACCATCATGAAAAATATATGATTAGAACAGTGCATTCCTGAGTATCATTTGATCGGATTTTTATTATAGCAGTATTAGCAACAGCTTCTTTTTAAGGCTGAAGACACAAAATATAACGACAAAACTAAATGCTTGCTCATTTTCGATCTCATACTTTTGGGTCAGAATATAAGTTTTTAAAATACGATTCTGCTTGCTACATGTAATGGAGAAATTGAAGATATGTTGTCATGTTTAAGACATACGTGATAGTCATTTGACTTTCTGAGGTATTTCTTATTTTTGTGAAGAATAAAGCAATAAAATTGATTCTTCCAAAATATGAACAATACATTTTCTGATAGTGATCAAATTGAAAAAGTTTCTACTTTTTCTGAACTTACAGACACTAATTTCCATGGAAACATGAATGCCATCTGTTGGTATAGGAGTTTAGCCGGGGATTTTAAAGAAATTGTGTCTAAACTTCAATTAAAAGATAATATTACAGAAGTTTCTGTTGAAGATCTTTTAGCGTTGGAGCTTTCAGAAAAAGGAAGTATCGCAAGAAAGGTTATCTTAAATGATGTACAGCTTTTATCAGATTTCGGCGCATTACCCTCTCTTAATTTACTTAAAAAGTACGATCGCGATGAGGAACTCGGTTTCATTTCCACTGATGTATATTCATATCATGTCGATCGCTCTCCCATTGGAACGAATACCTTTCTATGTACTTATTACGGGGCAGCAAGTGATATTCTTGCCAATGATCAGGCTGAACAAAAAATTTTAATTCCGGAAATCCGTGAAAAGCTTAAAAAATTACATGATGGCCCTGATGAAGAATTTGAAGACTTTTTAAAAGAGTATTTTTTTGATCTGCATTATGAGCCCAAACCCAATGCCCAACCTATCAATTTGGGAGTAGGACATCTTTGGCGTCTGGCGGTAGATCATCCGGCACAACATGTTTTACCTTGTATCCATAGGGCTCCTGTGGAAAATGACGGAGAATATAGGCTTCTTTTGATTTGCTAAGGTATCCTATAAAACCCATATAAGTCCCTATATATAGAGACTTATATGATTTTATTTTTTTGACCTGATTGCAAAATGAGCTACACGGGATATACAAAAACTCTTTTTATATCTTTATCTTTTTACTGCCCAAATGGCTGCATTGGAGGTGTTGTAAATCACAAGATTACCATCGTTCTGTATAACAAGTCTGTCAGAATTTTTATTATAAGTGTCGGTACTAAAAACAGGTCTGTTTGCTCTGTCATATACTACCAGGTTTCCATCGGCCTGAAACAGGGCTCTCGTTCCTCTTCCTTCTGTGTTAGTGGCCCATACCGCAGAATTTTTGTCATTATACAATACCAGGTTTCCATCATTTTGAAAAACCAGATAATGTTGTCCATTTTCAGAATAAAACTTTTGCTCTTTGCTGAAGCTTTTATCTTTATAAATTGTTCCGGTGTAATGAGTTCCGGATTTACTTCCTTCACTATTTTTTGATGCCCAGACTACATTATTTGAGTTTCCATAGATCACAAGATTTCCATCATTCTGTATTACGAGTCTATCCACACCTTTATTATAGGTATCTGCGCTAAAAATAGGTCTGTTTGCTCTATCGTAAACAACCAGATTTCCATCAGGCTGAAACAGAGCTCTGCTTCCTCTTCCGTCAGTGTTAGAAGCCCAGATTGGAGAATTTCGATAGTTATAAAATACTAAATTTCCATCATTTTGAAAAACCAGATAATACTGACCATTTTCAGAATACATCTTTTTGTCTTTGCCAAAGCTTTTATCTTTATAAATGATTCCTGTATTATTATTAACAGACTGGCTTCCGGAACTACTTTTTGATGCCCAAAGTGCATTATTCCGACTTCCGTAAATTACAAGATTTCCATCATCCTGGACAATAAGTTTTTCTGCACTTTTATCATATGTATCTGCGCTGAAAACAGCTTTGTTGGCTCTGTCATAAACTACAAGGTTTCCATCGGGTTGAAAAATGGCCTTATTTCCTCTTCCTTCGGTATTAGATGCCCAAAGGGGGGCCTTTCTTTCATTGTACAACACTAAATTTCCGTCATTTTGAAAAATTAAGTAATAATCCCCGTTTTCGGAGTAGTATCGTTTTTCAAAGGATAGAGTTTGTCCTTTATTTATTTTTTGAGCAAAAAGGGAACTTCCTACAACTGTACTCAGTACAATAATTAAAATTTTTTTCATATGTAATTTATATTTTAACTGTTAATTTTACTTCTGCTAATTCCCGATACAAAAACTATGCTACTTCCTGTTTATGGATAGGTATAGCGTGTTAATATCCATTTTGGAAATTATAACCATTCTTCATGTAAATTTTAGCAACACTTCAGTATATCTTTGTACACAGAAATAAAATTCATTGATTTATAGATGGTTGTAATCCTTGAATGACCGTGGAACCATTTTACCAACGGATAATTGCTGTTTTCAAGGGTGATTTTTCCGGATATTTGAGGGTTCGGTTTCGGAGTAACTGTCACTGAGGGTAGTTTTATGATAAGACCCATATGCCCGCCCGCCTCAATTATTGTTGTTATTTTCCGATACAAAACTTAGAGTTCAAAACAACCTGTTGTTTATCGGTGTGTTAAAAATACCGGGAGACAACTGGGTTACAGAATGATTTTAACTGTAATAATCTGTACAATAGGTAGTTATATTGTTATGCTAAACCGAATAAAATTCAAAATGGTTATTGATTTTCGAGCATAATTTAATATTGTTTTTTTTCATCCTTGGTAATTAAATAAGGCATTTAATTTTGTATGATGAAATGTTTGACAGAACCTAAATAACATTGTTAATTAGGTATTTATTAACAACAAGTGTAAGTAGGGTTTGATATTTTCCAACTAAAAATAACTGTCACACAGTTATAAATATTCTTCAAACAAGCAATTCTAACCAAACTTTCGTTTATGGTTTTGCATAAGGCAAAAAATGGCTTATTTTATATATTTATGGCAGGAAATCGTAGAACTACGACAATTTTTAAATTTGTAAATAGTTCATTTGTGTGTGAATTTTAAATAGTATATATTGTAACATTCAATCAAAAAAACTTATGAAAAATCCAATCTATCTAAGATGCTGCCGATAAGCTGAGAGGAAGAATTCAATTCCCAAAATGAATTCTATATGCCCCATATCAAGGCAGTCACAAAAGTAAATCCTAAGTGCAAACCCTCTAATTTACTGACTGTTATTTGAAAAGAATGGTTTTGTTCCTGTTTGGAAATAATTCTAATCCCGAACTGGCAATTAGGTTATGTTCAAAGAATAAAGGAATCTTACCAAGGAAAAAGAAATATCAACAAAAAAATTCAAGAGGTAGTTGCAAATCCATAGAGGAAATGATGACTCTTGGGATGAAAAAAGCAGTAAGGCGAATCTGATAAATACTGAATTTAGTCCACACCTTTAATATGTCAAACCCCTAATTTCTGTAAGATGAAGAATTTATTATTACTATTTCTATTTGTGACTATGTCATGTCAAAATACAAATGATAAAATGAATAAAGCGCCAATCACCGACTCAAATCCTACTACAATTACAGCGGGTAATGCGCTTTCTGTCCAACAAAAGCAGATCAAGCATTATAAAAAAGAACCCTTATATTATATCTATATAGACCATGAACAATGCTTTTTCGATATTTTGGTCAATGATATACCCGCATTCCAGTATTTTAAGGATGGTGGGATCATGTCTCAGGTTACATTAAATAACTATATTGCTAAGTCCGGAAAACAGAAAATTACATACCGGCTATATCCGCAGACAAAGCGCGAATATGGCGAGGGATTTAAGGAGCTGACACCTTATACGCGATTTAAATTGACGCTCTATTCGAGAGATAATGCGGATAGCTTGACTAGTTTTGATAAGCGAGTACAAGTTTTCGAACATACGAATTTAAAAAAAGAGGATGGAAAAACATTCATTGGGGCTGGATTACCCTATTATGAATATACTGTTGAGTTTAACGCCACAGTACCTTATGAACAATCCCCAACTCTCGAAACAGCTGTAGATCTAAAAAGTATGGACAAGGAGCTGTTGGAAAAGAAAACAGTTGAAGCATATAATTTTTTTAGAAAGATAATCTCCGAAAAAAACAAAGACCAATACTTTTCATTGGTATTTAATAGTGACTGCCGGCAAATTAAATCAGAATATTATACCGATGAGTACCTAAAAGAAACTGGAAATGAAGATTTATTTTACTTTGAGACACCATCTTTTAAATTGGAGCCTTTGGAGAACTATACTATGAAAATATATGGCGATGGAAAGCTGGTAGGTCTGGAACATGCCTCGAAGGATATCAGATTGCAGGGGAAATCTTCCATTTGGGGGAAATACAATGCCAAAGAAGGTGGGGTTCGTGTGAGATTTCTGAAAATATTGCTTTATATTCCCAAAGGAAAAGATACGTTTGAGATCTGGTAGAGAACTTTTTTTGCAAATCGATCAAGATAGCATGGCTAAAAAATAGGCATTGTGCATTTTAATCAATCAGTTTCCGCACTGATCAATGTATAAAAGGTGGAAGAATTCCAAGATCATACGCATAAGACAGAAAAAGTTGAGAGTTTGCAAAAGGTAAAATTAAGAGAGCATATATGTAGATGCCATCAGTTCACTGGAAACACCTTTGCTTACTTCACGGCTTCAGGGAGGTGCTTTCGGATACTATGGTGAATATCTGGAATACCGAAAACATAAGTATGCGGGTTTAGCTAGCTAGATTTTTTGAAATACCTGGATAATCCAATCTACAATAATCTTAAATTATTGAGTATGAGTAAATCATTCATTATAGTACAAATTCTCTCTTTATTTTTCCTTATCGGAATAACTTCCTGTAGCACAGATAAAAATGATCTGATTACTTTGACTTTTGGTCAATCCATTGCTGAGTTAATTAACTCACAAAAATTGGAAGAATTTCAAGATCCGATTTATGGAATTTACACCTATAAAACAGATCAATTGGATGGGTTTAAAATTGGCGATATCAAGCTTTCTACCTACAAATATCCAAATAGTCCTGTAGCAGATTTTAATAGAATACAAGTGTATGTGGATGATAGAATAGCTAAGCAATATTTAGGCTTCCGATATAATACAGTAAAACAAGACGAAATACAGCAATTACTTGAATATTTTAAAATGAAATACCCAACGTACGAAACAAGAAAGGATTCAAATGGAGTAGCTTATTTTTGGGAAATATCGTCTCTGGATGCTTGGCTGTTTTATTACCCGAGTACCTCTGTTGACAGAAACGGTAAGGACTTCTTAAACTCCAATTTCCTCTATGTGAAGAAAACAACCAGAATGGAGAATAATACTAATTACAATACGATTTTAGATCATTTCAATATGATGTGCCCTAAAAAATAAGGTGAATAAATGACGGAAGTCTCAAGAAAGGTTTCAATAACAGAACCAAGAGCAATCACAGCAAAATTAAAAGTCCAAGCGAAGAAAATAAATTTCAAAAAGAATAATGAATTTAAATCTATAACGATGGAACATCTAAAATCTACCCTGACAATTTGTTTTGCAATGATTTTTCTTATCTCCTGTACCGAAAAATCAAAAACAAAGGTCAACCGTCCGACATTAAAAAAAGAAATAATGGAACGTACAGGTTATACAGAAGAGACTTACTCAAAAGTATATAAGTATTATTGGGTGACAGAAGACACCTCGGATTTAAAGTTTGACGTATATGAACGCAAGGCGGACAGTACGGTAATGTTTTCATCGGAGCATCATAAACAGATAGATTTTGCAGTTTTGCTTGACAGTGTAAACGGTGCTTTCACAAAAATTAATTCAGATTTTGACCTTTCTAAACTTGAAAGTTTGATCTTTAAGCAACCTTTGTATTATCCCGATTTAAACCGCGAGCTGTCCCAAGCATACGAAGCGAGATACGGAAAAGTTGCGGTAGATTATCCCACCCTGCAACAGTTTTTACTATCAGCCCCAATTACTCTGAAGATCAATACCTTTCTCAAACCCCTGAATAAAAAAGTAAAAAGTTATAGCATTGAAAAATTTCATCTATTGAGTTTAGAACAAATCAAAAAATTTTATCCCGACATGCAGTTTGAAAACGACCCAGACTTTACGTTGTTTGGTTCAGGGATATACGTAGAGCTGGAAAATAAAGTTGAGTAAAGTTTGGTAGTTGAAAGAAATAAAGATACTAAAGTTCCATGAGATCGCCTGCCAAACAATATGGATTGTATTTATTTTTATGGAAAATCCCAAGAACAGGCAGTAAACCCGTTTCATTGATAGTTCAGGCTACAACACTTCTGAATACCCATAGTCAAAATTAAAAAACTGATTAGGGAAATCTCCAAACGCTGTCTTAAAAAGTCCAGACTAATCAGATGTTTCCAGTAATGCTGAACTGCAATGCCCTCCATATTAGTAATGTCATAGGACTTTACAGCTATATACACAATGGACAAGAGACAATGGGCTAATTATTATTTTCCGATACAGAATTTCGAGAAAATATTCCCCAACACTTCATCATTCGTCACTTCACCTGAAATTTCTCCCAGATGTTCCAGGGCATTTCTTAATTCATAAGCCAATAGTTCTGTAGAAATACGGAGTGAAATGGCTTCTTTTACTTTATCTACGGCATCCAGAGATTTTTTTAAAGCTTCAAAATGACGTTGGTTGGTAATGACAACGTTATTTTCTTCAGATTTTAATTGCTCAACATACGATGATAATTCATTTTTGAGATCCTGAATGTTTTGGTTCTCTACGGCTGATATCTTGATGAAATCAAACTCATGAGTGATAGAATTTCTGAAAGTGTCTTCTACAGTTTCATATTTCGTTGGTGTAACTTCGTCAATTTTGGTTGCACAGATGATTAATTTTAAATCCTCTCTCAGCAAAGATTGGATCATTTCAATATCTTCTGAAAAATCTTCGGTGGCAGCATCAGCCAGATATACTAATATGTTGGCATTTTCTACCTTTTCTTTGGCTTTCTTTACTCCAATTGCCTCAATTTCATCTACAGTGTCACGCAAACCCGCTGTGTCAATCAGACGAAATGCATGGCCCTTAATATGAAGAACCTCCTCAATGGTATCTCTTGTAGTACCAGCAATATTACTTACAATAGCTCTTTCTTCTTTCAATAAGGCATTAAGCAGAGTAGATTTACCGGCATTAGGTTTTCCAATGATAGCAACGGCTGTTCCGTTTTTAATAGCATTCCCGTATTGAAAACTTTCGATAAGAGAATCTAATTTTAGTTCAATCTTATCAAGAAGCCCATTCAATGCGGTTCTGTCAGCAAATTCTACATCTTCTTCAGCAAAGTCCAGCTCCAATTCGATAAGAGAAACAAAGTTCAGAAGATCGGTTCTTAATAATGAAATTTCATTGGTGATCCCACCCTTAAGCTGATTGATTGCTACTTTTCTTGAAGCTTCGTTTTCAGAAGCAATGACATCCGCGATTGCTTCTGCCTGGGAAAGGTCAATTCTACCATTGATAAAGGCACGAAGAGTAAATTCTCCGGCCTTAGCCATTCTTGCTCCATTTTTGATTAAGGTTTCAAGAATACGTTTTCCAATATGCGGTGAGCCGTGAAAGGCTATTTCTATAGAGTTTTCTGTAGTGAAACTTTTAGGTGCCAGGAAAATGGAAAGCATTACTTCATCAATAGCTTCTTCACCATCCATAAAATATCCATAATGAATCGTATGGGATTTTTGTTTTTCCAGCTTTTTAGCCGGAAAACTTTTCTGAACTGTGGGTAACGCATCATTTCCTGAAACTCTGATAATGCCTAAAGCACCTATTCCATTGGCTGTAGCCAGTGCGCATATGGTATCGTTATTCATGGTGCAAATTTACAATTTAAATGCTAATCTTTATAAATAGGGATGATATACAAGATCTATTCTTATGTAAAGTGGTAAAAAAAGGTTTTTATCCTTTGACCAGGCTAGGCAGTATCCATAATATTTTTTTTGATCTAAAAATTTTACATGGCTAGTGAAAATATCATTGTTTTTAAATGCTATGTATAGTTTTCATCGTTTATTCAGATTTCTGACTTATAAATTGTTGTTCTTTAGTGTTTTGTATTTGTTTTGATTTTACCCCTGTAAAATAGTATTACTACAACTGCATCAATTTTAGCCTGGATTCGGGCCCTTGACTTATTATTAAAGTGAGTTTGGTATGTTAATTGCGTGTTAGGCCCGCAATGGCGTGTAAATTTCTTTTTTTTCGTTATTAAATTGTGAAAAAAGTGTTAATTAGGTGTAAATCGGTATGAATAGTTTAGTTTTTTTTAATATTAATAGAAAAATATTTTTTTTATTAATTGTTGTTTTTTACGGAGTAGTTAATGCTCAATGTATAGCATATACAGGACAGCCAATTTTGGTAGGTAATACCTATTGTCTTAATGGAAATCTGGCAGTAGTATCAGTATTCCGAATGGAGCGACTCTTGTTATTCAATCCGGTCAATTGCAGTCTGTTGATATTCAGGTGAATGGTGAATTGGATATCAGAGATGGAGCAAGTGTTAGATCTACAGGGTCAATTATTATCGGAACATTTGGAACTCAGGTTAATTCTAAAGTCAAACTTGGAAAAAAATCATATTTATCACTAACAGGGTCTGTTTCACAGGGTGATCCGACTTTTATGGGGACGTTTCCAGGGACAACTTCTGTCATTGAAATGGATGTCGGAAGTGTTGTAGAAATATGTGGAACATTTACTCAACAGTCAACGACTTACCCTTCAGTTAATTATATAGGGCCTGCTAATGGTAAAGCGTACTGTATTGCCAATGTGAGCGGAGGAGGTCCTGCTTCAGTCATAAGTAATGACAGTCAGATTGTGGCCATTGCAATGGGTTCTGTGAGTAGCCTTGGTGCTGGTGGGTCAAGTTTTTGCGGTCCTGATGCCACACATACTACATGTCCTTCTTTATGGCCTCAGGGATTATCAGATGATAAAACAAGTTGTGGTAATGCACCGGTCATTATTGATGATATGGATGGGTTTTGTACAAAACCGGCGACAGCAGGTACACCTGATAGTTTTGCCAAATTCGGGATTACGATACAACAAAAAAGCAATACGTGGCCTCAAAATATTCCCAATGGTTTCATTGCTATGGAAGCAAAAGATAAAGGATTTGTAATCACAAGAGTCCAGCATGTTAGCCAGACGCCACAATCGGGAGATGCTATCATTGATCCGAAAGAAGGAATGCTTCTTTATGATATTCAGGATAAATGTGTGAAACTTTTTAATGGTACGGAATGGAAGTGTGTTCAAAGAAGCTGTAATGATTAATCCGGGAAACAATAAGTTATGAGAAATATAAAAAATATAAGCGTTGCAGTTGCTCTGATAGCCTTTAATGTACTTTTTTCCCAAGTTGCGATAGGGAAACAAACTGTAGACGGTAACAGTACTGTGCTGGATTTTGATAATATACCCGGCAACACAAAAGGAGTGATTCTTCCTGCAACTTCAGGACTTCCGGGGAGAACACTTGTTAATGGTACATTTGTCTTTGATACTACAGACAATAAGGTAAAGGTATTTGAAAATAATGCATGGAAACCATTGTCTGATGCAGGTAGTTCAAGCATGATAGTTGCAAATAATTCTGCAGACCTGGGAAAAGGTGTGGTTATGGGAGCTTCATCCAGCACTGCTGATGGTGTTTTGGTCTTAGAATCTCAGGATAAAGCAATGATTCTTCCTAAAGTGGCAACTCCTCATATTAATGTGAAAAATCCTTATCCGGGAATGATATGTTATGATACAACCAGTAAGACTCTGGCTGTTTTTGATGGCTTAGTTTGGAATTACTGGAAATAGTCTCTAAGCTCATTCATTTTTCGGAATATTTGTTTTAGGGCAGTTATACAAAGCGTGTATAGCTGCTTTTTTATGGGGTGTTGTATCTATGTAGGGTTATGCAAATGATTGAAAATGGAATGAATAGAGGAAAAAAAGTGTATCAGGTCTGCTTGTAAATGACCTGATTTATTTATTCATTAAAACAAGAGATTACATAAGGGGCAAATGTAATCTCTCGTACTAAACAAATAATGTAGGTGTTTTTAATATCCTGAGCTTTTGTAACTGAAGTAAAGTGGTGTGTAGTTCTGTTATGTAAAAGTGTCAGAGATATTATTTCATCATAGGGTATTGTGTTAGTTAGGCCTCTTTTTTATTTGTGTTTTATTGATATTATTTGTTTGTTCTTTTGGAAAATAATCTCCCTCTTCTCTTTTCCCATCATTTGTGTTGTCATTTGTGTTCTTTCTTGTGTACTTTTTATTAAAATTATTTAAAGTGGTAGTTGAGAGAGAGAGATTATAAATTAGGTTTTGAAGATTGTTTGTTTTTAATTAGTTAAAATTTTATAGGTTTAAATTATTCACATGACAAACATATTCAATACTGGTAAAATATTCCAAGAAATGACATACGACATAGCTACACTAAACATACGATGTCATGTTTAATGTGTTGATATTTAATGTTTTGTAAAATAGTAATTTTGATTATTTGGCGAAAAAAAACTAAAAAAAATAAGAATTTATTTTAATTGTATAGATTTTATAAACGTCAAAACTTAGTCATTTTTTAATGAAAATAATATTTTAGATGTAAATTTTATATTTTTATCCTACAGGGAAAATAAATAGCCGGAATAAAAATATTTTTTTTATGATATTATGCAGAAACTTTTTGTATGCAATGGCAAAAAAATCCTACTCAAAGCAGGATTTATCTAAAGTAATATTTTGAACCAATAGTTATAAAGATGTGAAGAAACTATAAAGATCTGTTTCTGAAGGAATATTAAGTTTTTTGCGAAGTCTTCCTTTTTTTGTCTGTACCGACCGATGTTGAATAAAAGTATAATCTGCAATATCCTTTGATGAAAAACCTAGCCAGATCATTGCGCATAAGGAGAGTTCAGATTTTGTAAGTTGTGGATTGATTTTTAAAATACTTTGAATTAAATCAGGATTTATCTCTTCAAATCTTTTGATAAACTTGACATCATTACTTTTAGCAAGTTCCAGCAGTTCTGTGAAATTTTCTGCTGAATTATTCATTCTTCCTGAAGTTTTATTTGTGATCGCTTTATCTAAAGAATTGTTTTCTTTTTTATTTTTTTTGGCTCTAATATATATATAAATAGAAATACCAATAATTATAATAGCGGCTGAAGCAGAAATACCAATAATACCAAGATCATCATTACTTTTTTGCTCAATTATTTCCGTTAATGAAAGATCTATCGCTTCTGTGCCTGACTTCTCAAGATTTTTTTCCAATTGTTCGGCCCTGGCAGAATATTCAATATCTCCCTTCTTGTTATTGAGTTTCTGATAGGTAAGGGCAATTTGTTTATAAAGATCGGGGAGTTTATTTATTCTTTTGGTTTTTACTAAGATATCACTCCCTTTTTTATAATACTCAAGGGCTTTTTCGTAATCTTTCTTTTGAAAAAGAATATTAGCATAAAAATAATAAATGCTGCCTTGTCTCACTGTTCCATATTCTGAATTTTTAAGAAGACGTAAGGCTTTGGTTATATAGAAAGTGGCAGAATCTATATTTTTTGTTTGCTGGAGGTGATAATTACTAATTATAGAAGAATTGAAAGCTGAGGGATCTGCAGTAAATCCTCTATGAAAATAGATCAATGCAGAATCTTTATTCGTCTCACCAATAAAGTCAGCTCTTTGCATATACATGTTTCCCAGTAACCAGCCTTTTTTGTTCAGTTTCTTTTCATAATAAATTGCTTTGGCATTGTAACTTAAAGCGGTGTTCGATAATCCGGTTACATAACTGAGTTGCCCGTATTCATGATATAATTTTGCGTACAGAAAATTGTCATGAAGATGGTTGATAATAAGGCTGGCCGATTTTAGATAATTGTGACTGACCTTGTATTTTCCCATAGTAGCATACATATTGGCAAGGTTAATATATCCCCAGGCTACTCCCTTTTGATAACCATTTTTTTGTGACTGTTTAATGATCTCATTATTGAGGGTGATAAGTTCGGTATCTTTACCCTCTAATCTTAATTTTTCATTTTTGTGTAACAGAGCATTATTGATTTCATTAATATCAGACTTCTTGCTGCAACTACAAAAAGAAATTGCAATAAAAAAAAGTAAGAGTACTTTGTTTTTATTTAATAGAGTTTCATTTATGCAATTCATTAATTTTTTTGATTTTTGATCATCATGTAAATAATTTCAATCTGAGTTCTGTGCTGATATCATTAGTTTTCAGGAATTCTGAGAGTGCAGTTTTAAACTAGAAAAAACTGTATGTTGCAGAAATTTTTGATTTTTTATGTAAGGAAGTCTGCAATAAAGTATTGACAACTGGAAACAGTTGTCTGTACTAATAAATTTAAAGCTCATCATTTTTTCTTTTATTATTTAGTGAGATCTTTTACATAATCAGCCAACAGATCTTCACTACTAAAATAGGGAAAAAATACATAATATTCCAATAGTCTCCTGAAAAGTTTAAGGTGGGTTTTTGAAATAAATGCTATATTATAAATGTTATAAAGTAAAATTTAAACTAAATTTATTTTAATTGGCTATATTTTTCTTTTATTTCTTAAATAATTTGAGCGCTTTCTTTAATACTACTCATGACAAAAATGCTTTTTGTCTGACCAATTCCCTCAATTTCTGAAAGTTTGTTGATGAAAAACTCATGAAATTCATCCATATTGGGGGCAAGGATCTTTAGCATAAAATCAAAATCTCCGCTGATATTGTAGAATTCTACCACCTCTTTGAGTTTGCTGACTTCTTCAATGAATTTTCCAGCGGTCTTTTTGTTGTGGACATTCAAAGCGATCATACAGATGACCATCATTCCTTTGTTGACTTTTTTGCGATCTACTACAACAGTGTATTCTTTAATAACTCCCCATTTTTCCATACGTTTAATACGTTCGTGAGTAGGAGTGGGGCTTAAGTTGATTCTTGCCGAAATATCACGGACACTCATTTTGGCGTCTTTCTGAAGGAGTCTAAGGATAGAAAAGTCTTTTTCATCCAGGGTATAATGTTCTGCTGGCATCTGTTCTGTTTTTTGATGTTGTTGTTTATTGAAACAGTAGTTTTGTTCTTTTTAATATTTTAATATAGTAATTTTGTTCCAAATATAAGATTAAATTTTTATATACGTTCTGTTAATTCTAATTTTGCAGGAAATTTGAATATATGAGTACAAGGAAAAATGTAATTTTAATTTTAGCATCGGTAGGAACTTTTGTGGAAGCTTTGGATATTGCCATTATTAATTTAACCATTCCTTCTATTCAGGAACAGTTTAATATAGGAGCCGAGACCGTTCAATGGCTACAAACCCTTTACGTATTATTTTTTGGAGGTTTTCTTATTATTGGTGGAAAGCTTTCGGATCAGGTGGGAAGAAAGAAGATTTTTTTAGTGGGAGCCTTTATTTTTATGCTAACATCACTGGGAGCAGGACTTTCTCAAAGTTTCAATATGTTGGCTGTATTTCGTGCTTTACAAGGATTAGGAGCGGCATTCGTAATGCCGGCTGCTTTATCTATAGTTACCAATACATTTAGAGAAGAACAGGAAAGAAATAGAGCAATTGGAATTTTTAGTTCTTTTGCAGCGATAGGGTCTGGAAGTGGACTTTCTGTAGGAGGAATTATCAGTACCTATTTAAGCTGGCACTGGGTTTTTCTGATCAATGTTCCCGTTCTTTTGATCACACTGATTCTTTCCTACTATTATTTGCCCGCAGATGAGAAAAATGAAACTGCTCACAAAACAGATATTATTTCGGGAATACTTTTAGTATTGGGACTTTTAAGTCTTACCTATGGAACTCATGAATTGCTTCACGTGAAAGAGCAGCCGTTACTGGTGGTAGGATCGCTGGTTGCTGCGGTGCTGCTTTTAATTACTGTTTTCTATCGATTGAAATCTGTTGCAGAACCTTTATTTGATTTAAAACTGTTTAAGCATAGCTCTCTTGTAATTTCTAATGCAGCTTTCTTTGCTTTGGGGGCATTTTTTATAGGTTTTTTGTTTCTTATTTCATTAATGCTTCAGAAAGATATGGGATATAGCGCTGCATCTGCAGGTCTGATGCTTGTTCCTTTTAGTGTTGTATCTGCATTAACGGCTAAATTCATCCTGCCAAAGGTATCCAGGCGTTTCAGCTCTTCTCAAATGGGAATTTTGGGGTGGTTATTTATGTTGATGGGAGGGCTGTTGCTATTGGTATCGGTGTATACCGGACATCCATTAGTACTGGTGTTGTTAGGAGCAGCATGTATCTCCGGGATCGGAATGACGTTTTGTTTTACCGCTCTTTCAGTAATGGGAATTCAGGATGTTGAACCTTCAAATTACGGATTGGCATCAAGTTTGAGTTCTACAAGTTACTTCTTGGGAGCTGGGATTGGATTGTCTTTCATGACTTTAATGAGTCAGGTTTTTCCTTCAGAGTTTGCAGTAGGAAGCCTGAATCTGATAATCCTGATAGGTTATGCTCTTTTAGCACTGGGAATGTTATTTTATTTTATATTAAAAAGCTTAAAAGTGAAACAAACAGAAATGGCTGTTTCATCATAAGCGGCCTTAAAATTACACAAACTATATGACGAAAGAATCGATGCTTAGGTGTCGGTTCTTTTTTTTATTTTTGCCCCTTCTATACTAGTTTTTATCATGAAAATACAAATCATCAGTGATCTTCATCAGGAGTTTGGACAAACGGAATTATGTTTTGATCATTCGGATGTTGTTGTTCTTGCGGGGGATATCAACCTGGGAACAAAAGCTATGGAATGGATTAAGGCTAAAATCCCCAACAAACCGGTGATTTATGTATTGGGAAATCATGAATATTATAAAGGTTCTTACCCTAAAACACTCAATAAAATAAAAGAAGCAGCACTGGAATCAACTATTTTTGTGTTGGAAAACTCTTTTGTTGATATCGATGGGATTCGTTTTCATGGGGCTACATTATGGACTGACTTTTCAATTTTTGGAAATCCTGTGAAATACGGAATGATGTGCCAACCTAAAATGAATGATTATAAAATGATCAGGCGGGATCCTTCCTATTCAAAAATGAGAACAATAGATACCTTTAAAATACACCAGTTTTCAAAGCTATGGCTGCAGGAAAGTCTTGAAGAGTCAAAAGGACACCAGAATATTGTGGTTTCTCATCATGCGCCCAGCATTCAATCTGTTCCTGAAGAATATAAAGAAGATCCGCTTACATCCGCTTATGCATCCGATCTGGAAGACCTGATTAACTTATATCAGCCGTTATACTGGATTCATGGGCATATCCATACGCCTTGTCGCTATATGATAGGTGGAACGGAAGTAATTTGTAATCCTCATGGTTATATCGATGAAAAATATAATGGATATGAAAAAGAGCTTATTATTGAAGTGTAATAGTCAATAAAGCCTTTCCTCCTTTTTCACTACCTTCGTATCCTTATAATCTCCATGTTCGATGGCAAAAAAATCTTCCAAAGGCTCTGATTTTGTTTCACAGTTAACTTTTCAAGAAGTGTTGCAGCAGGTAGACTTTGATGTGAGAATCAAAGAATTTGTTGTATTGGAAATTGACATCACCAATTACATTATCAAACCGAATATTCCTTATCGTTCCGATTATTTCTGTATTTTTTTAGTACAAAGAGGAAGTGTGAGTTTCAGACTGGATGATAAAAGCTATGAAGTATCTAAGGGTGGGATTGTTTTTTGTCCGATCTCTGAAACTTTCTGGGTAGATAAAATTGCAGATGATTACAATGCTAAATATATGTTCTTTTCAGTAGATTTTATTTCCCAGGCAGGGTTTAATTATAAATCAAACAATGTACTGAAAAGTTTATCTGCAGATCCTACCCATATCATAAGAGAAGAACCCGATCTGTACAGACGGTTACATTTTCACCTTGATGAGTTGAGAGTATTGAATAATAAAGAGAAAGACAATTATTATTTCAATGAAATGATCTGGCATCACTTCTCGCTGGTGATTTATGAGATTGATAATTATTTCAAGAAAATTGAAAGACCTCATTTGGTTACCCACAGGGAAGATGAGCTCACGACAAGCTTTTTTAAACTTGTTCAGGAATACTTCAAAGACGAACATAATGTTCAGTTTTATGCTGATAAACTTTTTATCAGTCGTAAATATCTTACAAAAGTCATCAATAAAACCATGTTTAAGTCTCCCCGTGATATTATTCATCAGGTGCTGGCCATTGAAGCAAGATTGTTGTTAAGAAATGCCAGTTTGAATGTAAATGATGTTGCCATGCAGCTCAGATTTTCTGATCAGGCCTCTTTTAGCAAGTTTTTTAAAAAACACACCGGCAGATCTCCTTTGGAGTATAGAAAAGATGATCTGTATTGATTGTGAGTGATTTATGTTTCAGGTGTCTTTTTGATAAGTAAAGCGATATTTTTGATTTAAAATATGAAAATATATCATTTATATTATCTATAAGTGATATTTCTCATGTTTTTAAAAATAAGGAGTCTTTTTGACAAAACAAGGAGTTTTTTGAATATTTCTATTGAATTTTTTTCGTTCGAATTTTGTGCGGAAATTTAAAAGGAATATTGTTATGCAAAGATTTTTTATTCAGAAATCAACCATACTTTTCCTCTCGCTTATCGCTTTGGCGGGGTGTAGGAAAAATAATCAAAATCAGTCTTATCAACAGCAGGCGCCTGAACTTCCTGTAGCTACAGTGAAGCAGGGAGACGCTTCTGTTTCCAGAGAATATGCAGCGTCTGTTGAAGGCGTATCCAATGTAGAAATTAGACCTCAGGTAACAGGATATTTAAGCAAAATCTTCGTAGATGAAGGGGACTATGTAAGAGCTGGGCAACCCTTGTTTAAAATAGAAGACCAGGTATTTCGTGAGCAACTGAAAAGTGCCCAGGCAGCATTGATTACTGCCCAGGCTAATCTTTCTACCTCTAAAATTGATCTGGATAGAAAAAAGGAGCTATTTCGAAATAAAATGGTTTCAGAGATACAGGTGAAAGAAGCAGAAGCAGCTTATAATGCCGCAAGAGGAGCGGTAAGCCAATCAACATCTACCATAGAATCTGCAAAAATTAACCTTAACTTTTCTACAATTAAAGCTCCGGTAAGTGGTTTTATCGGAAGATTCAACTATCGTCTGGGAAGTTTGATGAGCCCCGGGAATCAGGAAGCGATTACCTTATTGTCGGATATTCATCAGGTGTATACCTATTTTAGTTTAAGTGAAAATGATTTTAATAATTTTCAAAAACAATATGTAGGAAGTAGCATTGATGAAGTTATCAAAAATACACCGGCTGTTTCTTTATTGCTTTCAGGAGGTGACACCTATACTGAAACCGGAAAAATTGATGCAGTAGAGGGGCAGTTTAATAAAACCACAGGTTCTATTACTTTAAGAGCAAAATTCAACAATCCTAATAATATTTTAAGAAGTGGGAATACAGGTAAGGTTATCTTGGAGCAGTTCTACAGCAATGTTGTTCTTCTTCCGATTGCTTCTACCAGAACCATTCAGGATAAGGTTTTTGTATTTACGATTAAAGATGGAAAGGCAACAATGTTACCTGTTGAAATAAATGGGAAAGCAGGGGATAATTTCATTGTATCCAATGGGCTCAAGGCAGGTGATGAATACATTGCCAGTGGTTTCGACAGATTACAACCGGGAACCCCTGTAGTGGCACAAAAGAAAAATGCTCAACAGAAAAAATCGTAAGAAAAAATCATGTTAAAAAAAATTATAAAAAGACCCGTACTGGCAACGGTTATTTCTGTATTGCTTGTTATTCTGGGGATTGTCGGTATGGTGAGCCTGCCGATTACAAAATTTCCGGACATTGCGCCACCTACCGTAATGGTGACTGCGTTATATCCCGGAGCGAACGCTGAAACGATTGCGAGATCTGTTGCTCCGCCATTGGAAAACGCAATCAATGGGGTGGAGAATATGGATTATATTACTTCCACAGCGAGTAATGACGGAACATTAAATATTACCGTTATTTTTAAACTGGGAACAGATCCGGATCAGGCTGCTATTAACGTTCAGAACAGGGTAGCTCAGGTGACCAATCAGATGCCGGCAGAAGTTATTCAGGCAGGGATTACCACATTAAAGAGGCAAAACAGTATGATTGCGATGGTCTCTCTGACCAGTAAAGATGGTTCTATGAATGATCTTTTCCTTGAAAACTACGCCAAAATTAATATTGTTCCTGAATTGAAAAGGGTAAAAGGAGTAGGAGATGCTATGGTGTACGGGAATAAAGATTACTCTATGCGTATCTGGCTGGATCCGAATAAACTGACATCATACAACCTTACCCCATCAGATGTTTCCCGTGCCATTCAAAGTCAAAACCTTGAAGCGGCACCCGGAAGATTCGGGGAAAGAAGTAAAGAGGTTATGGAATATGTCCTTCGGTACAAAGGGAAATTTACTGAGCCTGAACAATATGAGAATATAACCATTAAAGCATTGAGTGATGGTTCTGTTTTAAAATTAAAAGATATTGCTAAAGTTGAATTTGGAGCCTATAGTTATACCGTTTCTTCCAACTATAATAAGAAAGCGTCGGTAACAATGGCTATTTTCCAGATGGCAGGATCTAATGGAAATGAAGTGCAGATTGCGCTTCAGGAGAGAATGAAAGAATTGGAAAAGTCTTTCCCGGCGGGAATGGATTATGAAATTCCATATGCTACAAAAGAAGCATTGGATCAGTCTATTGAACAGGTGATTCATACTTTGATAGAGGCGTTTATTCTGGTATTTATTGTAGTGTACATCTTCCTGCAGGATTTCCGTTCCACGCTGATTCCGGCTATTGCAGTTCCGGTGTCTATTGTGGGTACTTTCTTCTTTATGAAGATTTTCGGGTTTTCAATCAATATTCTGACCTTGTTTGCTCTGGTGCTCGCTATTGGTATTGTAGTAGATGATGCGATTGTAGTTGTGGAGGCCGTTCACGCCAAGATGGAACATAAAAAACTTAATCCACGAGCTGCAACAATGTCAGCGATGAGTGAAATTACAGGAGCGATTGTCTCTATTACACTAATTATGTCTGCAGTATTTGTTCCTGTGGCATTTATGAGTGGGTCTACCGGATTGTTTTATCAACAGTTTGCTCTGACATTAGCCATTGCCATTGTTATTTCAGCGGTAAATGCATTGACATTGAGTCCGGCATTATGTGCCCTGTTTTTAAAACAGCACCACCCGGGAACTCATGAAAAAATGAATTTTAAAGACCGATTTTTTGCCGGTTTTAATGCAAGTTTCAATAAGCTGACCTTCCGTTACGGAAAAGCTATATTATTCTTATTAAAAAGAAAATGGATTGCCATGCTTTTGATTGTGGCATTCGGAGGATTGTTTGCATGGATGTCTATGACTACGCCTAAAGGATTTATTCCGGATGAGGATCAGAGTTTCATTATTGTAACGGCGAATCTGGCCCCCGGTGCCTCAAAGGATAGAACGTCAAAAGTCGTTTCGGATACAGAGGATCTTCTGATGAAAAATCCTGCTGTAGATAAGGTAATTTCTGTTGATGGTTTGAACTTATTCAGTGGTTCTATGTCATCTTCAGCAGCCTCTATTTTTGTTAAACTGAAAAAAGGAGGCGAGAGAGGGAAAATAAATAATATTAACGATATCATTGGCCAGACACAGGGAATGCTTTCTCAGGATAAAAGAGCCAATTTCCTTGTATTGAATACTCCTACCGTAGATGGTTTCGGAAATACGAGTGGTATGGAGCTGGTGCTTCAGGACCGTACCAACGGTGAACTTCAGAATCTGGGGAATATTTCTTATGGAATGATGGGGGCTTTGATGCAGAGGCCTGAAGTAGCGGTAGCTTTCACGACTTTTGATGTTAGCTATCCTCAGTTTGAAGTATTGGTAGATGAGGTAAAAGCAGCTCAGCTTGGAGTGAGTGTTGCGGATGTATTAGGTGTAATGCAGGGGTATTACGGAAGTATCCAGGCTTCTGACTTTAACAGATTTGGAAAATATTACAGAGTATTGGTACAGTCTACCCCAGAAATGAGACAAGATAAAGAATCATTGAATGGTATTTTCGTGAAAAATAATTTAGGTCAGATGGTTCCTGTGAATACACTGGTAAGTTTAAAGCAGGTTACAGGAGCAGAAGTAGTCGATCGATTTAACCTTTTCAATTCATCCAATTTAACAGTAATGGCAGCCCCTGGGTACAGTACCGGACAGGCGATGGCTGCTATAGATGAAGTAAGTAAACAGGTATTGCCTCCGGGTTATACGTATGATTATAAAGGAATGAGCCGTGAAGAGGCAGGATCCAGTTCACAATCAGTGATGATTTTCGGATTGTGTATCGTGTTTGTATTCTTCCTCTTGTCTGCACAATATGAGAGCTATATTCTTCCATTAGCAGTATTGATTGCAATTCCGGTAGGATTGTCTGGTGTTTTTGTTGGGATTACATTTGCGGAACTTTCCAATAATATTTATGTTCAGATTGCTTTGGTTATGTTGATTGGGCTATTGGCAAAGAATGGGATTCTGATTGTAGAATTTGCGATTCAGAGACGTAGAGCGGGCAAGAGTCTCATCGCTTCTGCCGTTGAAGGGGCAAAAGCCCGCTTGCGTCCTATTCTAATGACTTCTTTAGCATTTATTACAGGGTTGATTCCATTGATTTTTGTGGTAGGTCCATCCGCGTTAGGTAATCATTCTATCGGGTATGCGGCTATTTCAGGAATGCTTTTCGGAACGATCTTAGGGATTTTTGTGGTTCCGGTTCTTTTCGTGGTATTCCAGGCTTTGCATGAGAAAATCAACGGAAGAGTTGTAACGGAAGCGGATTGGGAATATTAATTCAAATGATTTTAAAAATGAAAATTAAAAATATAGCATATATCGCACTTATTTCTGGTGCTGCAGTTTCCTGTGGAGTTCAGAAGTTTGAACGGCCTGAAGTGAAAATGCCTGAAGTTTTTAGAAGCGACAGTATTGTTGTTGAACAACATGAAAATATTGCTAAAATCAGTTACAAAGATTTCTTTAAAGATCCTGTTTTAGTAGGATTGATTGATAAAGCAATGGTGCAGAATAATGATCTTTTGGTAGCATTGAAACAGATAGAATTCGCTTCATTAGCTTATAATCAAAGTAAATGGCTCAATGTTCCGACAGTTAGTGCCGCTGCCAATGCCAATATTAATCGTCCTTCGGATAACAGTATGAATGGGATGATGGCAGGACAATTCATGGGCAAAAGATATATGGAAGATTACACGGCATCTGTTAATCTGTCGTGGGAAGCTGATATCTGGGGAAAGATTAAAGGGAGAAAAGAACAGGCTTTGGCAGAGTATCTTAAAACCCAGGAAGCAGCAAAGGCAGTGAAAACACAATTGGTAGCCACTGTTGTGCAGGGGTATTATAATCTGCTCATGCTGGATACCCAATTGGAAATCACAAAATCAAACCTTTCCTATGCTGATACTACTCTAAAGTTCCTCACTAAACAGCAGGAGCTTGGGTTGACAACAGCTTTGGCGGTACAACAGCAGGAAATTGTAAAAGATCAGATCTTAAAATCAATTCCGGCTATTGAAAGTTCTGTTTTGATTCAGGAAAATGCCTTAAGTATCCTTACAGGGGCTATGCCCGGAAAAATTGAAAGAAGTGCAAGTTTAAATACAGTACAATCTCCGGATCATATTTCTGCAGGTATTCCATCTGAATTGCTAAGCTACAGACCGGATATTAAAACAGCAGAGCTTGAAGTAAGAAAGAGTGCAGCGGCTATCCATGTGGCAAAAATGAGTATGTATCCTTCGTTGAATATTACAGCTCAGGGGGGAGTTAATGCTTTTCAGATCAGTAAATGGTTCAGTATTCCGGGGTCTCTTTTCGGAATGGCAGCCGGGGCGATTGCTCAACCTATTTTGAACGGGAAACAACTGAAAACACAGTATGAGCAATCTAAAGTACTGGCTGACCAGGCAGAAATAGGTTTTAAACAGTCTGTTTTAAAGGCGGTTGGTGAAGTTTCTGATGCATTGGTACAAATTCAAAAACTGGAAGAACAACAGAAGATTGCAGAAGGGTTAGCGATAAAATCCGGCGAGGCAGTAAAGAAGGCTGATTTGTTATTTAAATACAATTCAGCAACCTATGTGGAAGTAATCATTGCTCAAACCAATAAGCTTCAGGCTGAATTGGATCTGGCTTCGCTGAAAGCTCAAAGATTGAATGCTATAACTGCACTCTATCGCTCTGTTGGTGGCGGATGGCAATAAAGTAAAATTGAACCTGCTTCGTCTATACTGATGCAGCAGGTTTTAAATCCATACTACTATGAAGACAAATATACAGGAGGGTATCATTCTTATTCCGGATTTCAGCGGATTTACCGAGTTTGTATTCAATACAAAATTGTACACGGGAGAATATATTGTGAGAGAATTACTTTCTACATTAATTGATGTGAATGAGCGGTATTTTGAAATTTCAGAAATTGAGGGAGATGCTATTTTGTTCTATCGTTATGATCAACAGCCGTCGTATCATAATGTTTCTGGAATACTCCGGAAAATGAGGAATTCATTCAATAAGAAAATTGAAGAATTAAGTAAAAGTTTGAGTACCACCATTGATTTGTCTCTGAAGTTTATTGTTCACTACGGAACATTTTCGCAGTATAAAATCGGAAACTTTAGAAAATTATATGGAAAGACAATTGTGGAAGCCCACCAGCTCCTGAAGAACGGACTTGCAGAGCAGCCGTCTTATGCTTTATATACCAATGCTTTTCTCGAAAACAGTAGAAAACAAAATATGAATATTAATGAAGAAGAGCTGCATAAAGAAGAAGTGGGAGTGATCCATTATTTTGAAAACATAAACTAGCATAATTTTTTAATCCTTGTAAATTTGCTATTGCTAGATGCCCGGGTGAGATCCGGGCATTTTTGCTGAACAAGCAAAGATGAATTTTAAATGTCAACTGATTTTCATGAATTCTTTAGATTAATAAAAAAATCCCATTTTTTGATAATTTAACATTTAAATAATTTATTGGAATATATTTTATTATTGTTTTGTTGTAGTTTTTATATTATTGTTGCTTTTTTTAAAAATATAAAAATAGGTATGTGACTGGAAATTAAATGTTTATTTCATTTTTTTTTATTTTTGATGTAACAAATACTCTATGATGGTGGTCTTATAGAATAAACTAAGATCTCACATGAAATTAATATTATTTCCTATAGCAGTATTAACAGGCACTTTAGCATTTGCCCAGACACAAACTGTGAAGGATACGGTAAAAGCAAATTCAAAAGAAATTGAAGGGGTTACCATCGTAGCCAGAAAACCCACCGTAGAGTCCAAAGTGGACCGAACTGTCTTTAATGTATCCAATAGTTCTATCGTAGCAGGAAATACAACCTGGGATGTTCTTAGAATGACACCTCTTGTAAGTATTGATAATAATGATGCAGTAAAAGCGGAGGGACAATCGGTTACTGTATACATTAACGATAGGAAATCGGTTTTTACAGGTAAAGAATTAAAAGAATATCTTAAGACCATTCCGGCAGATAATCTGATGAAAATTGAGGTGATTACCAGCCCTTCTTCCCGATATGAAACCTCCGGTTCGGTGATCAATATTGTTCTTAAAAAGAGAGATGATGAAGGAATAAAAGGAAGCCTTTCTTTAAATAACAGACACAGTACCAAAAACTCCCAGTACACCAATTTTAATCTGAATTATCACAAGAAAAAATTTACCCAAACCTTTATAGGAAGTTATAATAATGGGAATTATGTGCAGAAGACAGAGACTTGGGACAACCGGTATAAAGATAATAAACTCACTCAGTTTAGCCTCGAAAACGTGATGAGAAACGAGAGCCCATCTCTTTCTTCTACTTCAGAATTTGAAATCAATGATAAGAATAATATAGGTTTTGTACTGGAATATTCACAAAACAGAAATTTATCTTTGGCAGAATCTGAAGGTAAGGTTTCATTGAATGGAGTGCCCGGGGATTCTTTTCATCAGGTTCAAAACACATGGGGATTCAGTCGTAACTTAGGAACGAATGCATTTTATAAATATTATGATAAAGAAAAGAACAGGATTTTAGATATTAATGCAGGAAGTAATTATTCCAGTAATGACAATGATAATTTAATTGATAAAACTATTTTTGATAAACAGGGAGGGCAAAAAGCACAACAATTAGGATTTATCAGTACAAACCAGATGCGTAATTATTACCTCAAAATAGATTATACACAACCTTTGGGTAAATCAGGAGGTACTATGGAAGTGGGAGGAAAGACGGAATTTAACAATCATGTTATTCCTAATAACCTTTATGGAACAAGTATAAATGATCCTCAATCGGAGTATTTTAATCTTTCCAGAAATGACAGATTCTTTTATAAGGATAACCTCAGCTCCTTGTATGCTAATTATAGTAAAACATTTTTCAAAAAACTGGAGGCAAGGGTCGGGATCCGATATGAATATATAGATTTTAAAGTAGGGCAGAATGTAGCAGGAACTGAGAGAAGAGATTCCTATGGTACTTTTCTACCCAATTTATTGCTGAAATATTCTTTTTCAGATAAATACGATGTGAGTTTTACGTATAACCGAAGTATATGGAGACCATGGTATGCTGAGTTTAATCCCTTCCTGATGCCGGAAATTAACGGAACCTATTCCAGAGGAAATCTGTATTTGAATCCTAATCCCAACGACCGTCTTTATTTGAAATTCGGAATTCTGAAAAAATACTTTATTTCCGCAAGATATATGCACACTAATCAGGATTACTGGACAACTTATGTAACTGAAAATGGAAGAACTGTTTCTTTACCTGGTAATTTTGACGGAAAGGTGGAGAAATACTATCTATTCGCCAATACTAATCAGAACTTCCTGAAAAACAAACTCAATGTGAATGTCGGATTTGGTTGGTACTATATTAATAATAAAGATTTTAATGAAAAAAATCAATTAGGAGGTAAAAACTACATCAGTTATTGGGGAGGATCTGCTAATTTATCCTACACTAATCTGTTCAACAAAAACATCAACCTGAGTGCCTGGATGGAAATTGCGAATCAGAACAATGGAAATTCATACGCGAATAATACCAATGTTTTTCATAATATTTCAGTGACCAAAATATTTCCAAAAACCCAGATGGAGCTAAGTATGCAGCTGATGAATATCTTTAAAAGGCCTTCTGGTGATAATACAACCTATAGCCCCGACGGAACCTTCAGAGAGTATTCAAAGTGGGATTGGTACGGAGTGGCATTGACGTTCGTAAAACGCTTCGGTAATCAGAAAGTAAAAGAAAATACCAAAACAGATGTAGAGAAAAACTCCGGAGGAGCAAAATAGACTATATTTGTTAAATGTGAGCGGATCTCCTTTTGGGGTCCGCTTTTTTGTTGAATTTCATCTCACGCAGATTGAGCAGATTATAAAAAAATCTGCTCAATCTGCGTGAGAGATAAAACAACGTAAACAAAAAACAGATCCCCCTGATCAGGAATCTGTTTTTAGCTCAATATAGAAATCAGAAGATATTGAATGTCTTGAATTAACTTTCAACTCTCAATTTTCAACTTTTATTGCAGGGTAAATTTCACTTTCGTTTTGATTGCATCGGAAGAATTTCCGATCAGAGCTTCAAAATCTCCCGGCTCAGCTACCCAGTCATGTTTTTGAGGATCAAAATAACTTAACGCAGTTTTATCAATTGTAAAAGTCACATCCTTTTGCTCGCCTGGATTTAAATATACCTTTTCAAAACCTTTTAATTCCTTTGCAGGACGTGGAACAGATGATTTTATATCGCTGATATAAAGCTGTGCCACTTCAGCTCCTGCTTTTTTACCTGTATTTTTAATGTTTACGGTAAAAGTAATGGAATCATTTTGGGAAATTGTTGTTTTATCCGCTTTTGCTTTTCCAAACTCAAAAGTGGTATAGCTTAAGCCATGACCGAAACTGAATAAAGGCTTAATATTCTTTGTATCATGCCAACGATATCCTACAAAAATTCCCTCATTATAAGTAATATTAATAGGGTTTTTCTGATCTTTTCCTTTTCCTGCAGCTAACTCATCTTTCTGTCCGGGATATTCTCCGAGCTGATGTGCTGAATTATCTTCAAGTTTAACCGGAAAAGTAAAAGGAAGTTTTCCTGATGGATTGGAATCACCAGCTAAAACAGAAGCAATAGAATTTCCGGCTTCCGAACCTAAATACCAGGCCTGAACAACTGTTGGTACTTCTTTGATCCAGGGCATAGCCACTGCATTTCCGGAAACAAGTACAACTGCCAGATTTTTGTTTGCTTTTGCTAAAGCAGAAATAACATGATCCTGATGATATGGAAGGTCATAGCTTTTTCTGTCATTTCCTTCACTGTCCTGGAAGTCTGCTTTGTTTAATCCACCTACAAAAATAACATAGTCTGATTTTTTTGCTAGTTCTACAGCTTCGTTCAAAAGTTCAGTTTCAGAACGGGTATCTTTCAGGTCCTGTCCGGATTTTACTCCATTGTATTCTCCACCGATATCACCCACATAACCTCTTGCATACTGTACATCAGCTTGTTTTCCAAATCTGGATTTGATTCCTTCTAACGGAAGGGTTTCATATTTTACTTTTAATGAAGAAGAGCCTCCGCCTACAGTCATGATTTTTATGGCATTTTCCCCGATAACGGCTATCTTTTTAGTTTTTGAAAGATCGATAGGTAGAACATTCTTGTCATTTTTTAACAAAACAATCCCTTCAGCTCCAATTTCTTTAGCCACTGCTTTATGTTCTTCGGAGGCAATATTTCCAAAAGGCTTATTTCGGTTCATCGTTGTTTTATAGGCAAGACGAAGGAGTCTCGTTACTTTGTCATCAAGTTCTTGGGTACCTACCTTTCCTGATTTGATGAGATCTAAGTAAGGCTTAGCCAGATAATAATTATCATAGGCATTCTTAGTTCCTGCAGAAAGTCCGTTGGTCCATGTTCCGAATTCAAGATCCAGACCGTTATGAATAGCTTGTTCGGTATTGTTGACAGCGCCCCAATCGGAAACCACAACACCTTTGTAGTTCCATTCCTTTTTCAGGATATCATTTAACAGATACTGGTTCTGACTGGCATATTGGCCTTTGTACATGTCATACGCTCCCATGATCGTCCATGAATCTCCTTCTGTAACGGCTGCTTTGAAAGGTGGAAGATAAATTTCGTAAAGTGCTCTGTCATCAACATTCACATTACTGGTATGGCGGAACATTTCCTGATTGTTTAATGCAAAATGTTTCACAGAAGTGGCCACTCCGTTAGACTGTACACCTTTGATGTAGGGAACCACCATTTTCGAAGTCAGATAAGGATCTTCACCCATATACTCAAAATTTCTTCCGTTCAGGGGAGTTCTGTAAATATTGACTCCCGGCCCCAGAAGAATATCTTTCCTTCTGTAGCGGGCTTCTTCGCCTAAAGCTCTACCATAATTCCATGACATTTTTTTGTTCCATGTTGCTGATAATGCAGTAAGAGCAGGGTAGGCGATGATGGAGTCATTGGTCCATCCGGCCTGATCCCATTCATCCCACATGACTTCCGGGCGTACTCCGTGTGGTCCGTCGGTTGTCCAGAATTCAGGAATACCCAATCTCGGAACTCCCGGTGAACTGAACTTCGATTGTGCATGCAGCATAGCTACTTTTTCTTCCAGCGTCATTCTGGAAAGCGCATCCTGAATACGTTGTTCCACAGGTTTTGATTCATCTAAATAAACGGGTAGAGTAGTGTTCTGAGCCATATAAGAAACAGAAATAAAAGTGAATAGACTTACGATGGCGGTTTTCTTTAACATAATGCCTTTTTATTTTGATTGAAAACAAAAATAAAGAAAATTTTCTTTATTATCTCAAATTGAGAAAATAAAAATTTATCATAAAAAAACTGTCTCGTATTCGCGTGACAGTTTTGTATTAAGTAATAAAGCAAAAAAGATAAAGGGATAAAATTGTAAAAGTGTTTGTGAATAATTTTACTGGGTGGAATTACTAAGAAATCTCTTCACTCTTAAACCCGCACACTCTTCCATCCATATTACCATCCCTTCACAGCTCCCCCTTTGAAAACCTCCAGGGCTTTCTTTTCCACTTCATCAGATTGATAAGCTTTAACAAAGTTTTTTACCTTTTGGCTGTTTTTATTATCCTGTCTTGCCACGACCAGGTTAACATAAGGAGAGTCCTTATCTTCTTTAAATATACCCTGCTTTTCTGCATCCAATCCGGCCTGTGCCGCAAAATTATTATTGATGATTCCTACCACAACATCTCTGTCGTCCAAAACTCTTGGGATTTGTGCGCCTTCAATTTCCATGATGTTCAGTTGTTTGGGATTTTCCGTAATATCGGTAACCTTTGGAAGCAATCCAACCCCTGCTTTTAATTTCAGTAAACCATTTTTCTGTAACAGAAGTAAAGAACGTCCACCATTGGTAGGGTCATTGGGAATAACAATCGTGCTCTCATTTTGCAGCTGACTGAGATTTTGGATCTTCTTTGAATATGCTATAATAGGGTATACAAATGTATTTCCTACAATGGCAAGATGATATCCTCTTTGTTTTGACTGTTCGGTTAAATAAGGAGCGTGCTGAAAAGCGTTGGCGTCAATGTCGCCATTCACCAAAGCTTCATTGGGAACTACATAATCATTGAAAGGAATCAGTTCTACTTCAAGGTTATACTTTTCCTTTGCTACCTTCTTCGCTACTTCAGCCACTTCCTGTTCCGGTCCGTAAGTAATTCCTACCCGGATAAAGTTCGGATCGTCCTTTCTTCCTGAACAAGCACTGAAAAGCAGTGTCACAGCAGCTATTAAGCCTAAAATCTTTATTTTTTTCATTCTATTCTTTTTAATTTGTAAAGGAGTTAGAATAGCAAAATCATCTCTTTTACTCTAAAAACCCAATCCTGCACCTTAAAACCCGAAACCCCCAAACTTATCTATGATCAAACCTCTTAGACAGTTTGTCACCCATAAACTGGATGATAAAAACCAAAAGTACGAGTAAGATCAATACAGTATTCATGATCACAATATCATAGCCGATATATCCGTACTGGTATCCTACCTGGCCTAAACCACCGGCACCTACAGCACCTCCCATAGCAGAATATCCAACAAGGGTAATTAACGTAATCGTTGCATTATTAATTAATGAAGGTAATGCTTCCGGAAGCAATACTTTTCTGATAATTTGAAAAGGGGAAGCTCCTAAAGCTCTGGCAGTTTCTATCAATCCATGAGGAACTTCGATCAAACTGTTTTCTACCAATCTTGCTATAAACGGAGCAGCACCTACACTTAAAGGAACCAAAGCTGCATTAACTCCGATGGAAGTTCCTGCCAGAATTCTGGTAAAAGGGATCATCCATACAATTAAGATAATAAAAGGAATGGCACGGAAAATATTCACCACTATGGATAGTGTTCTGTGGTACAGTGTATTTTCCAATAACTGTCCTTTTCTGGTTAAAAATAAAAAAATCCCGACCGGAAGTCCTAAAACAAATCCAAAAAATCCGGATACAAATGTCATGTAAACCGTTTCCCAGGTTCCTTTTGCCAAAAGGGCAATTACCGCATCACTAAGCATATCCTTTTACTGTATTTTGAATTTTGTTCTGATTAAAATAATAGATAACCTGTTGGTTGGCTTCCTCTTCTCCCTGAAGCTGAAGCAACAGTTTTCCAACATTTGAATTTCCGAAGTATTCTACATCAGCTTTCAAAAGTTTGTAAGGGATTTTATGTTGGTTATATAGTGCTGAAAGAATCTGTTCAACACTAAAATTTTCATTGAGTTCGATTTCGACCAGCAGAAATAAACCTTCCTTCGGTTCTTTCTGTAGTCTGCTGTTGAATTCCTGTGGCAGGGTCATGACATCTGAATTTATAAATTGTCGGATTACCGGATTTTCTTTGTCCGAAATAATCTCACTTAAAGTTCCTTTTGTTAATAATTTTCCGTGATCAATCACGGCAACATGGTTGCAAACCGCCTTGATAACATCCATCTCATGAGTAATCAAAAGAATGGTAATACCCAATCGCTCATTGATGTCCTTCAAAAGCTGCAAAATAGATTGTGTAGTCACCGGATCAAGGGCACTGGTGGCTTCATCACAAAGCAGAAGATGTGGATCATTGGCTAATGCTCTCGCAATCGCTACTCTTTGTTTCTGACCTCCCGAAAGACTCTTGGGATAATCGTGCGCTTTATCTTCAAGACCTACGATTTTCAGGAGTTCATATACTTTTTTACTGATTTGCTCTTTACTAAGGTGATCCAGCTCCAGGGGAAGCGCTACATTATCAAAAACTGTTCTCGAAGAAAGAAGATTGAAATGCTGAAAGATCATTCCGATTTTTTTACGCTCTTCAGCCAGTTGCTTTGAGCTTAATCTGGTAAAATCTTTTCCATTGATAATAATTTGTCCTTCATCAGGTCTTTCCAACAGATTTACCGTGCGGATCAGCGTACTTTTTCCGGCACCGGAAAATCCTATAATCCCTACAATATCTCCTTTTTCTATGTTGAGACTCACCTGATCCAGCGCCTTAAACGACTGTTTCTTCTGGTGAAAAGTTTTTGATATGTTTTTAATTTCTATCATTCTGATATTTTATACTATTAAATAGGCTGGTATCGCTTATTTGTCCTATTAAAAAATCTTCTTACTCTTCTTAATTTAACTTTTGACCGTTTTGAAAGTTTAAAGTATTTGGTGACATTTGTCAACAATACTCCCAGCAATATAATTGCCAAACCATACAACTGGCTTCCATTGATGCTCTGGTTGGCAACAATCCAGCCTGCAATCACGGTTACAATAGGATTGATATAGGTATGGGTGCTTACAAGGGCTGCGGGTTTCACGGACAAGAGCCAAATGTACGACAAATAAGCGACTATTGATCCAAAGAAAATTAAAAACAGAACACCAAACCATGCCGGTAAAGGGACTGCGGAAATCGAAAAATGCGTCCATTCTCCTCTGATAAAAGCTATCAGAAAGGCTGCTATACCTGCTACAATTAATTGTTGGGCAATATTCATGAATGTAGAATGGGAGGCTGGATTTTTTTTCGAATATAAAGAACCTAAAACCCAGGCAATCGAGCTCAATCCTAAGACTATAAATGCCGTAATTCTAAGATTTCCGTCAACCATAGCATGTGCTGCATTGGAATGTACACTTCCTTTTAAGAAGAATACCAGTCCTACAAACCCGATTGCCAGCCCTATAGGAATAAATTTGTCTGAAAAATAATATTTCCAGTTTTTTCTGTCGATGGCAATAAACCAAAAAGGTCCCGTCGCAATTGAGATCGCAGCCTCAGAAGCCGTTACATATTGTTCTCCCCAAGCCACAAGACCTGTTCCTCCTGTAAGAATAAGCACTCCCGTGATGGCATTTTTCTTCCAGTTAGTCAGAGAATTTGCTCTTTCTCCTTTTGAAAGGAGATATCCAATCATCAGAATTCCTGCTACCAGGAATCTCAATCCTGAAAGAATGAATGGCGGAAAACCTTTTAAGCCAAATGAAATAGCTAAAAACGTAATTCCCCATATTACATAAATGTTTGTAAACGCCAATGGAACCAGCCATTTGTTTTTAGAATTGCTCATTTTTATTTTTTTAATGTTGTTGTGTTTAGTGTGTTTTTAATAAAAAAGGCCCTACAACTTGGTAGGGCCTTTAAAATATATCATATAAAAAGTAAGGTCACCCACAGTATTTCTGATGCATAGGCATACACGTAGCCATCATCATTTTTTTGATGCTATGTTTCTTTATTGAATTATTATTTAATTCTGCCTTCATTTTATTTTTTTTCTTGAATATGGTGCAAATATATAATATAATTTTTATTAGTCCACTAAAAAAGTAGAGAATTTACATATTAATTTATCGTTAAGGGATTTAAATGATTGATTTTCAGTTTTTAATATACTTTTTGGCTTTGATGTTTTTGCCGTGAAAAGTTTTAGTATATTTTTTTTAATTCATTTGTTGTTGAATTGATGCTTAAAGTTCTTTGTTAAAAATGTAAAATAAGTCTTATTTTTTAAGAAATGTGTAAAATTGAATGATGGGAATCTATTTTTTGTAAATTTTTATCATTTATTAAACTAGTTAAATGTTCAGAATTTCTGTTGATGGTAATTTAGCATTAAAATTAAAGACATGGACAACAGAATATTAGGTCTGCATCATATTACAGCAATAGCGGACAATGCAAAAAGAAATTTAGATTTTTATACTCAGGTATTAGGGGTAAGACTGGTGAAAAAAACAGTCAATTTTGATGATCCCGGAACGTATCATTTTTACTTTGGAAATGAAACCGGAACTCCGGGGACAATTCTTACTTTCTTTCCATGGGAAGGGATTGGCCCGGGAACTAATGGAAGCGGTATGGCCACTCATATTGGATACGCTGTACCAAAGGGAAGCCTTAAACTCTGGAAAAATCGTTTGGAAAATTTAAAGGTGAAAGTTGAAGAAGGAGAGATCTTTGGCGAAAAACTGATATCCTTTAAAGATCCTGACGGTCTTCAGTTACAATTGATAGAACCATCCGGTGATGACAACAGAAAAGTATGGACAACGGATGATATTAAAGATGAACAGGCTTTAAAAGGTTTTCATACTATAACTTTAACATTGAGAAATGCTGACCCTACCATGAAAGTATTAACAGACATTCTTGGATATGATCTTCACAAGCAGGAAGGAGAAAGATACAGATTGGCAACAGACGCTATTGATACGGCCAATCTGATCGATATTATTGAAAATGATAAAATTCCGGCAGGAAGAAATGCAGCGGGAACCAATCACCATATTGCTTTCAGAGTAAAAGATGACAATATTCTAATGGAATACAGGGAAAAAGCATTATCTGCAGGCTTAAGCATTACTCCGAAAATTAACAGAGATTATTTTTATTCATTGTATTTCCGTGAACCGGGAGGTGTGTTATTTGAAATTGCTACTGATAATCCGGGATTTACTGTGGATGAACCTTTGAATGAACTTGGTTCTCACCTGAAACTTCCGGCACAATACGAAGGAATGCGTGATAAAATTGAAGGCGTACTGCCGAACTTATCATAGATCATTCACCAGCTCTGATAAAGATGTTAATTTTGAATTATCATTAAAATAACAAAAAATGGAAAGAACAGAAATCGTATTAGAAGGAAGAAAAGGAGAGATTCAACTTTTCTCGGATGATCATAAAGCAGGAAAAATGGATATTTCAGTAATCGGGAAAAAACTCACAGTATACCACACCGAAGTTAACCCTGAATATGAAGGAAAAGGTTTTGCTAAAATTTTATTAGAAAGACTGGTTTCCCACGCAAGAGAAAATGACCTGAAAATTGTACCGTTGTGCCCGTACGTTTACGCACAGTTCAAGCGTCATCCGGAAGAGTATAACGATGTTTGGATGAAGGAAGAATTGTAGTATAGAGTTTGAGATGAGAAGTATGAGAAAGTGGGGGATATAAGTTTGATCTGCACATTATCTTTTTACAAATCCTTCATCATAATAACGACTCATAATTTTCAATTATCAACTTTCAATTATCAATTAAAAAAATATGCAACTTATTACAGGACTACACCACGTTACGGCTATCACCGGTAATGCACAGGAAAATATAGATTTTTACACAGGAGTATTGGGACTTCGTTTGGTAAAGAAAACCGTTAATTTTGATTATTCGGAAGTATACCATTTTTATTTCGGAGATGAATTCGGAACTCCGGGAACCATCATGACTACCTTCCCTTACGGTAAAGATCTCATCAATGGAAGACATGGAAAAGGAATGCTGAATACCACAGCCTTTTCAGTTTCAATAGATGCTTTGGATTATTGGATGAACCGTCTGGATCAGTTTAATATTCATTACAAACAGCCCCAACAAAGATTGTCGGATGAGGTATTTATTTATCTTGAAGATTTTGACGGGCTTGGTCTTGAACTTGTTTTTAATAACAAAGATGAGAGGAAGGGGTATTACAACGGCTATATTCCTAAGGATTACAGCCTTAAAGGAATTCACCATGTGGAAATCTGGCTCGATGCTTATGAAAGAACAGCGGCGCTTCTGACCACGCAGATGGATCATAAAGTAATCGGTGAAACGCCCGACAGATTACGATTAGGAACTGAAAATATTCCTGGAAAATATGTTGATTTATTAAGTACTCCAACTGCATTGAAAGGACTTGCCGGAAGAGGTACGGTACACCATGTTGCTTTTGCAACTCCGGATGCCGCAACACAACTTGAGATGGTGGAAAGATTAAATGCTTATGGACTCGAACATACCGAAGTAAAAGATCGTAAATATTTTACCTCTGTATACTTTAAAGAGCCGGGAGGAGTATTATTTGAAATTGCCACGTAAGGTCCGGGATTTGATGCAGATGAAGAGCTTGCATTTCTTGGTGAAGATCTGCAGCTGCCCCAACAGTTTGAAGAGCAAAGACAACACCTGGGTGAAGTTCTTCCGAAAATAAATTATCCAACAGAAAAATTCAGATAAAATATAATGATCCACACTTTAAATATAAAAACAGCAGGAATACCTTTGAAGCAGGCCGAAAAAGCCTTGATTATGATTCATGGAAGAGGAGGAAGTGCCCAGGATATTCTGAGCCTTTCCCAGCATTTGAAAGTCAAGGATTATGCCTTATTAGCTCCACAAGCTCTGAATCATACCTGGTATCCTTTATCATTTATGGCCCCTGTAGATCAGAACGAACCCTGGTTGTCCTCAGCTCTTGAAATGGTGGATGAGACTGTAAAAGCTGTTCTGGATGCGGGAATTAGACCAGAAAACATTTACTTTTTCGGATTCTCCCAAGGTGCTTGTCTTACCTTGGAATTCTTAGCCCGAAATGCACAGAGGTTTGGCGGAGCTACGGCAATTATTGGTGGTGTCATCGGTGATAAGGTTAATCGGGAAAATTACAAAGGTGACTTTGCAGGAACTCCTGTTTTCCTGGGAACCAGTAACCCTGATTTTCATGTTCCTGTAGAAAGGGTATATGCAACAGCCAATATCTTCAGAGAAATGAATGCTGAGGTTACTGAAAAAGTATATGCAAATTTTGGACATTCGATCAATCAGGAAGAAATGGAACTGGCCAATTCAATTATATTTAAATAAATAATTTTTACCACGAAAGACTTGTAGCACTTACGTTTAAAAGGCGAAGATTTTTTCTTGAAAATACATGCTGTTATTAGAAGCTGGTTTATTTTGCCACTAATGTACGAATGCTTTTATTCGTGCATTAGCGGTTAAAAAATCTTAAAACAATCTCTGCGTAAATCTGCATTATCTGTGGGAAAATAAAACCACAAAAATTTTAACACTTAAGTTATTTAAGTTGCAAGCTTTATGATAGAAAGTACGCTAAAGTCTTATGAAAATCTTTGATTTTCTCTGAAGTGAACTTACTTATTGGGTCGCAGTATTAAATGTGCTGAAGTGAACTAAAGTATTTAGAATGAAAATCTGCGTTATCTGCTCCATCTGCGAGAACAAAGACGTAGTGAATGTAAATTTTTTTTTAATTTGAATAAACAATGAAGATTACACGCATTTACAGTGATGAAAACGGAGATTCTCATTTTGAAGATATCCAGATTCCTCTTGTTGATCAGGGTGAAATAGGGTTTCTTTCTGATGCAGTTGATGTTAAAAAATTACAGTTCAGAAAAGTTTCTGCAGACTACGATTATGACTTTCATTGTGCTCCGCAAAAGCAGTATATTGTTCTTTTGGATGGCGGAGTGGAAATAGAGACCTCACTCGGAAAAAAAAGACAAATCCAAACCGGAGAAATTCTTCTGGTAGAAGATACAACTGGCAAAGGACATAAAACAAAAAACCTTCAAAAAAAAGAAAGACTATCATTGTTTATTTATATTTAAAAGATAATTATTAAAACTTTACTTATCATTTTCAACTTTTCATTCTCAATTTTCAACTAAAAAAACTATGCACGAAAATTTCCTTCTTATCCTGGGACTTCTTTTAATTGTTATGTTGCTGGTTATGCTGGCACAAAGGATCAAAATTGCCTATCCTATATTTCTGGTATTGGCCGGATTGGGAATCAGTTTTATTCCCGGAGTTCCGGTTTTACAACTGGATCCTGATATTATATTTCTGATCTTTTTACCGCCATTGCTTTACGAAGCAGCCTGGTATACCTCATGGAATGACTTCTGGAAGTGGAAACGACCTATCAGTCTACTGGCTTTCGGATTGGTATTTTTAACGTCTTTGGTCGTAGCATATGCTTCACAGGCGCTGATACCAGGTTTTACGCTCGCTTTAGGATTTTTGTTGGGAGGTATTGTTTCACCACCGGATGCTGTAGCAGCGACTACCGTGTTAAAAGGTTTGAAGGTACCCAAACGTACCATTGCTATTTTGGAGGGAGAAAGCCTTATCAATGATGCTTCATCACTGATTGTTTTCAGATTTGCACTGGCTGCCGTAGTGACAGGAGTATTTTCCATGCAGGAGGCGACGGGACAATTCTTTCTGGTAGCAGGAATGGGAATTGTGGTAGGGATTGTAGGAGCACATATTTTCTATGCCATTCACCGGTTTTTACCGACGACTCCGGCAATTGATGCCGCTCTTACTGTAATGACTCCTTATATTTTATTTTTATCAGCGGAACATTTTCATTTTTCAGGAGTAATGGCGGTGGTAAGCGGAGGACTGTTTATGTCTTTCCGGGCCCATGAAATATTTAAAACAGGAACTACAAGAATTAATATGACCGGAGTCTGGAATACCCTTATTTTTGTGATGAATGCTTTTGTTTTCGTATTAATAGGTCTGGAACTTCCAGATATTGTTAATGGTTTAGGAGAAATCTCTGTAATGAAAGGTATTGAATATGGACTGATTATCAGTTGTATTGTTATTGCTGTGCGTTTGTTATGGATTTATCCGGTAGCTCATATTCCAAGATGGCTGAGCGAAAAGGCGCGTCGTGATCCGAGTCCTGGTTGGAAGAATCCTTTAATTATTGGCTGGGCAGGAATGAGGGGAGTAGTGTCTCTGGCAACAGCTTTATCAATTCCGGTAATGATGAATTCACAGGCTGAATTTCCGATGCGAAATCTGATTATATTTATTACTTTCGTCGTGATTTTTGTAACCTTGGTTTTCCAGGGATTAACATTGCCTCTGATTATTAAATTAACCAAAATCGGAGAAATTGATCATATTCTTCCTTCTCATGAACAGCAGGCAGGAATTCAGATGAGACTAGATAAACTGGCGGTCGATAAGCTTACCCATGAGTATAAAGAAAGTGTAAACACCAATAACATGGTAGGAAATCTTAAAAAGGCTCTGGAAAACGAAATTCATCTTCATCAGAATCATTTAGCTTCAATAGAAATGTGTACCAACAGGCAGAATGATATGAAAGAATACCATCAGATTATGCTCGATATTTTTGCCTTACAAAGAAAAGAATTGTTCAGAATGAAACGCGAAAAACAATACAGCGATGATGAAATCCGAAAAGCAGAATCCCAACTCGATCTGAATGAATTGAAAATTACTGGAAATAAACACTTATAAAAGTTGAAAATTGAGAGTTGAAAATTGAAAGTGAACCTAAGTGAGAAGTTGAAATTCTTGTCATCTTTAAACAACTTAATTCTACATACCCTCAACCGGAAACTAAAATCTAACAACTAGAATCTAGCAACCAATACCTAGCAACCAATATCCAGCAACCATTAACCAACAAACCTTATGAATACACTACATTTTTTAGTAATCGGAAAAAACAAGGAAATCCTCGATGTTTTAAAAAGAGTGATCGAGAATAATGAAGGCTGGACTGCCAATGTGCAAACCGATGAAAATTTCTGCTATGAGTACATCCAACAAAATAAGGTAGATATTGTACTGTTAAGCTCCGGTTTAGAAGATGAATTCGAGGAGAAGATTAAAATATTCTGTAACGGTTTAGACAAAGAAGTTAAAGTTATCGACCATTATGGAGGAGGAAGTGGGCTTCTGAAGAATGAAGTTTACAGTCTTTTTCCTAATTTGCGGGAGTAAACTTAATTTTTATGTTTGAAAATATCATCAAAAATATTGGCCGGTTCATCACCATCACTCCTGAAGAAGAAAAAATTTTTACTGACTTATTGGTTTGTCAGGCATTTCCTAAGAAAACCATTTTATTAAGAGAAGGAGAAATTTGCCAGTTTGAAGGATATATTCATAAAGGATGTGTGAGAATGTATTGTCTGGATGATGATGGTTCCGAAGTGACCCTTTTGTTTGCTATTGAAGACTGGTGGATCAGCGATATCGCATCTTTTCAGGAGCAAAAACCTTCCAACGTATTTATTGAAACTCTGGAAGATTCAGAAATTTATATGTTGAATCCTACCACCAAAGAAAAACTCTTACATGAGATACCAAAATTTGAAAGGGTTTTCAGAATGCTTGTTCAGAGGAATCTGGCAACCCTTCAGAAGCGTTTGGTAAACACCATCTCAAAAACAGCATCAGACAGATATCTTGAATTTATTAAAGTATATCCTTCAATCCCGCAAAGAGTAGCACAATACTATATCGCTTCCTACCTTGGGGTTTCAAAAGAATTTGTAAGCACGATCAGAAAACGTCTTGCTTCAAAGGAGAAGTAATCTCTCAGGTTTTAAGAACCCTTTCTTTCATTTCAAAAAAGAACAGGCTACTTACATTTTACATTTATCTATAATCACACTACCGGATACTTTTGTATCCGGCATTTTTTTTTGCAGGAAGTGTTTTATTAAACTAGTTAAATTTTTAAGATTTCTATCTGTTCTACATTTGCCTTATTAATTTAAAAAATAAAAAAATGTCACAGGAAAATAAAACAGCAGAAGGCTTTGGAATGCCTTGGGAAAATATTTACGGATATGCACAAGCGGTAAAAAAAGGGAATACGGTTTGGATTTCTGGTCAATTGGGTCATAACAAAGAAGGTGAATTGTTAGAAGGAATGGAAGCGCAGATGAAACAAACCTATACAAATATCAAAGAATTATTGTCAAGATATGATATGACCATGGAAAATGTGGTGGAAGAAGTGATTTATGCAATGGATATGACAGCAGCATTTGAAGTGAGAAAAAATTTCAAAACAGAATTTTATGATAATCCTAAAACTGTAGCCAGTACAATGATAGGAGTAAGCGGACTAGCATTGCCGGAACAGCTTGTTGAAATTAAAATCATTGCAACGGTATGAGTTTACAAATGAATTTTCCGAAATCATCATTTATTAAACTAGTTAAATGCACAGGGTTTTCGGTCTCAATAAATTTGTCACATCAAAATCAAACAAATAATAGCTCGATATGGACAGAAAAGATTTTTTAAAAAAAGGTTTATTGGGAACAGGAATGTTTGTAGCATCAGCTTCTCTGGCAAGTGCAATGAAAAATGAAATCGACGAAATTGAACCTCTGGAGCCGATAGGATACAATCATTTGCCCAATACAGAATCAAAAATTAAAGAAAATTCTGTCCTTCATAAGGCCGATTCCAGAGGGAAGGCCGACCACGGATGGTTAGTAAGCAATCATACTTTCAGTTTTGCCAATTACCATAATCCTGAGAGAATGCACTTTGGAGTGTTAAGAGTTCTGAACGATGATAAAGTGGAAGCAGGAAGAGGTTTCGGAACCCATCCTCATGATAATATGGAAATCATAAGTATTCCTTTGGAAGGAGATCTTGAGCATAAAGACAGCATGGGAAATACGGCCATTATTAAAAGTGGAGATATTCAGGTAATGAGTGCCGGAACAGGAATTATGCACAGTGAGTTCAATAAAAATAGTGACCAGCAGGTAAAATTCCTTCAAATCTGGGTGTACCCGAACAAAAGAAATGTAAGTCCCCGATACGACCAGATTACTTTAGATAAAAGCAAAGGACAAAACCAATTTCAGCAGATCCTTTCCCCCAATGCCAATGATGAAAGCGTTTGGATTCATCAGGACGCGTGGTTTCATCTCGGAACTTTTGATAAAGACTTAGAAACTCTTTATACCATTAATAAAAAAGGCAACGGAGTATATGTTTTTATGATCAAAGGAAGTGCGGAAATCGGAGGTCAGATCGTAGAAGAAAGAGACGGCTTCGGAGTTTGGGATATCAAAGATTTTACTATTAAATCAATACAGGATGGTACAGAAATCCTTCTTATGGAAGTACCAATGACACTATAAAAACAATTTAATTCAAAAAACAACATGTAAATTTTATATTATGAAAAAATTAATTCTATCACTTGTTACCGGTTTATTATCCTTAACCGCAACGGCTCAAAATCCGGGAAAAGCATTATTAAATCCCACAAACCATGCATTAGTATTGATTGATCATGAAGGGCAGATGGCTTTTGCAACAAAGAGCATCAGCATGGAAGAGCTGAGAAATAATGTAGCGTTGGTAGCAGGAGGATCAAAGATTTTTAACATTCCGACAGTAGTAACTACAGTGGCAGAGAAATCATTTGCCGGACCTGTTTTTCCTGAGATCTCCGAGGTATATCCTCAGGCGACAAGTGGGTATGTTGACAGAACAACAATGAATACCTGGGAAGATGCTAATGCTCACAAAGCCATTACGGGAAAAAATAAAAAGAAACTGGTCTTTGCAGGATTGTGGACGAGTGTATGTATTGTGGGTCCTGTACTATCAGCTATTGACGAAGGTTATGACGTGTATGTGGTAACAGATGCTTCAGGAGATATTTCAAAAGAGGCTCATGATCAGTCTTTAACCCGTATGGTTCAGGCAGGAGCGCACCCGATCACTTCTGTTCAGTATGTATTGGAACTTCAGAGAGACTGGGCTAGAAAAGAAACTTATAAGCCGGTGAATGATTTGATGAAAAAATACGGAGGAGCTTATGGTATCGGAATTCAATATGCTCAGGAAATGCTGAAACACTAAGAATAAACTGCGGCAGATTCCTGCAACTGCCGCTTTTCTTTACCCTAAATATCACTATAATGAAACGACTGAATATACTTATACTTTCTGCAACGATTGGAGCAGGGTTCTTACATGCCCAAAAAGCAGATATGATTATTACCAATGGCAAGATTAGTACAATGGATCATCATAATTCCGAAGTACAGGCCGTGGCAATAAAGGATCATAAAATTCTTCAGACAGGAACGAATGCTCAGGTTTTAAAATTAAAAGGAAACAACACAAAATTAATTGATGCTAAAGGAAACAGGGTGATTCCCGGGTTGTTTGACAGTCACCTCCATGTGATCCGTGGTGGCCGTTTCTACAATACGGAACTTCGTTGGGATGGGGTGAAATCTTTAAAAAGAGCTTTGGAAATGTTGAAAGAACAGGCTCAGAGAACTCCAAAAGGGCAGTGGGTGAGAGTGATCGGTGGCTGGAACGAATATCAGTTTGAAGAAAAAAGACTGCCTACCCTGGCAGAAATTAATGAGGCTACAGGAAATGTACCCACTTTCATCATGTATCTCTATGGAAAAGCATGGTTGAATAAAGCGGGTGTCAAGGAACTCAATATCAACGGAGATACTCCTAATCCTGCCCAGGGATTAATTGAAAAAGATAACAACGGAGATCCTACCGGTTTACTGGTTGCAGAACCCAATGCATTTATCCTTTATTCTACCCTGGCAAAATTACCGGAGTTAAAAGATGATGAAAAAATAAATTCTACCCTTCAATACATGACAGAACTGAACCGGTTAGGAGTAACAGCTGTAATGGATGCCGGAGGAGGCTTTCAGAATTTTCCGGATGATTATGGAACTACCGATCGGTTGAACAAAGAAGGGAAAATAACAGTTCGTTTGCCATATTATCTGTTTGCTCAGAAGAAAGGAACAGAACTGGCAGATTATACCAAATGGATAGGGATGGTAGAGATTGACGATCATGGTCACAATGATTTCAATGAAATTGATTATCATGTGAATGGTGGAGGAGAAAATCTTGTGTCCGACGGAGCCGATTTTGAGAATTTTCTTTTTCCAAGACCGGAACTTCCCGCAACAATGGAAAAAAATATGAAAGATGTGGTAAGTCTTCTGGTAAAAAATAAATGGCCTTTCAGAATTCATGCGACGTATAATGAAAGTATTACCAGATTTTTGAATGTCATCGAAGAAGTCAATAAAGAAACACCTCTGAATGGTTTGGTATGGTTTATTGACCACGCAGAGACTGTGACTGAGGAAAATATGAAAAGGATTAAAGCATTAGGCGGAGGTATTGCCATTCAGCACAGAATGGCTTATCAGGGAGAAAGCTTTATTCACCGATATGGTAAAAAGCCTGCCTTAGCATCCCCTCCCGTAAAAAAGATGCTTGAAATGGGAATCCCTGTGGGATTGGGCACAGACGGAACAAGAGTAGCCAGCTATAATCCATGGATTGCTTTATACTGGATTACTACAGGAAAAACCATTGGCGGAAATCAGGTGATGGGTAAAGAAAATGTTCTGGACCGAAAAACGGCCTTATCATTATCTACTTATAGCGGGTATGAACTGATCAAAGATTATGAGAAAGGAAGAATTCAAAAAGGATATTTTGCAGACCTTACTATTTTGGATAAAGATTATTTTACGGTCAATGATGAAGAGATTAAAACCATTACTTCAAAACTGACTATCGTTGACGGAAAAGTGGTCTATGGCGATGATACATACAAGACAGCCGCTCCCGCAAAACTTCCCGTTATCCCAGATTGGTCACCGGTTAAATATTACGGAGGTTATCAAACAAAATAAGAAAAAAAATAATCCTCCAAACTTCACCAGCAAAGGAAGAAATATTACCATTCCTTGGCGGGACGGCCAATCATCCCAGCACACAAAAAAGTTAAAACTTGAATAAAGTCATGAAAAAACTCATCCATGTCATCACCAATACCAATCCAGCAGGAAAGCTAACCGATATTGCACTTTTAATCTTCAGAATATTACTTTCAGCAGAATTAATGGTAGCCCATGGCTTGAAAAAAATAGGAGTGGGTGTTTCCGAAGCAGAGCAGGTTCCCAATCCATTACATCTTCCTGAAGCATTCAACAATCTTTTTGCAGACGCAGCCAACCTTGTGTTTCCGGTATTTGTCATCTTTGGATTTTTCACAAGAATTGCAGTACTGCCTATTTTGGCAGTGACTCTTACGGGATATTTTGTCCTTCATTGGAATGATGCATTGCTGGTGAAAGATACCCCGTTTATGTACAGTCTGTGTTATTTGTTTTTGTTATTCGTAGGGGCGGGTAAATATTCTGTGGATTATTATATAAGGAAATTGACATCATGAGAAACCTGATTATCATTGTATTGTTTTTGCAGCTGCTTTTACCGACCCGGTTTTCAGCTCAGTTTAAGCTGATGAGGTTTGATGAAGATTATACTTCGTACAAAGATTCTGCAAAGACTTTTTATAATTCAATAAAATACATACCGCTTTCTGATAATAAAAACAAATATCTGTCATTGGGAGGAGAAGCAAGAGCTGAATTCGTGGATTTTAATAATGAGGATTGGGGCAGAATGGGAATTGGAAGCAATCCTTTTTTGATCCAGAGGTATACTCTGCATGCTGATCTGCATTTGGGTTCACGGGTAAGAATTTTCGGGCAGTTGAGAAGTGCCTGGGAAAATGGACGAAAAAACGGACCGAGACCTATTGATGAAGATCATTTGAATGTTCAGAATCTCTTTATTGACGTAGATCTGATAAAAGATGAAAAGGAAAAATTAACCGTTCGTGCAGGAAGACAGGAGCTTGATTATGGAAGTGGAAGACTGATTTCAGTGAGAGAGGGCCCGAATTTAAGACTCTATTTCGATGGATTGAAATTCATGTACAAAAGAGGAAATTTCAGATCAGACGCCTTTATGATGGCTGCCAGCGAAATCAGTCCGGGAGCATTTGACAACACATCTTCAAAATCGATTAACCTGTGGGGAAGTTATAACACTTTGATCATTCCCAAAAGGGGAAACCTGGAGCTGTATTATTTGGGAATTCACAGAAAAGATGTACGTTTTGAAGATGGAATTTCAGATGAAAACAGGCACACGCTGGGAGGAAGATTCTTTAGATATGGAGGAGGTTTTATATATAATTTTGAAGCAGCCTATCAGTTCGGTCATTTTAATAAGGGAAATATAAGCGCATGGACAGCTTCTGCAGATATCGGATATATGTTTGAAAATGTAAAAGGGAACCCTACAATTAATCTCAGGAATGATTATATCTCAGGAGATAGGGACAAAGGAGACGGAAAATTAGGAACATTTAATCCTCTCTATCCAAAAGGTGGATATTTTGGATTCAATCCTCAGATCGGTCCTGTCAATTTAATTGATATTCATCCCTACGCAACCGTTGATCTGAGTGACAAAATAACCGTTCAGGCAGATCTGGTTTTCAACTGGAGGTATTCAAATCAGGACGGAATTTACAGACCCAGCGGAACATTGAATCTGCCATCATCAGGATCAAAAAAGAAATATATAGGAACTGCTTTTCTGGGAAGTTTTAATTATAAGATCAATTCATTTTTAACCTTTAATACCGGAATTCAGTACTTCAATACAGGAGCCTTCATTAATGATGTAATAGAAAATCCTAAAGACGGACTTTTTATCAACTCCAGAATAGTATTTAAATTTTAAAAATAAACATGGGGAATTTGAAAATGAGATAATTTGAAAATAAATTGAACAACTATCCCACATCAATGCACCTTTCCAGCACAGAAACTACCTTTGAAAAAAATAGCAAGCAACTCGCACTCCGCATCTCGTAACAAACAACAAAAAATAAATCACATGAAAAATATACTAAAACAATCACTGGTAATTGCTGCTTTAGCATTCTCAACCATCACACTCGCACAAGCAACCACTGCAATTCCTGCCAAGACAACGGCGGTCGGAACTTCCAAAAACTGGGGATCTGTAGACGGAATCTCTATGATCGGATTGGTGCAGGGACCTTCATCAGCCGATGCACAACTCCAGGTGGCTTGTGTGTTTGAATACACAGAAGGCGATATCCATAGTGCACAGGCACTTCCAGCGAAAGTCAACGGACTGGTGCATCTGGATGATGCATTAAAAGGGGAATTGACCAACATCAGAAAATCCGGACAATTTCAGGGACACTCCCTGGAAACGATTCTCATCACTCCTCCGGCAGGATCTATGTCTGCCAAAAAATTACTGCTGATCGGGTTAGGCGATCGCAATAAATTTACCCCTGATCTGATGACATCCGTAGGAGAAGTGGCAGCCCGTGAAGCTATGAGATTAGGCGTTACGAATTTTGCCTTTGCCAGTGACCTGAAAGATGCTGGGATAGATTCTCCGACCGCTTTGGTAGCCGGAAATGTAGTCAAAGGAATTGTTCATGCCAACCGCGCAGAAAATTATCTGAAAGATCACAAACTATCCACCACAAAAAAACTGGAAAAAGTATATCTGCTGGCTGGCCCTGCCTTCTTTGAAACTGCAGGCGGAGGAATTGCCGATGCCATCTCAGAAGTACAAAAGAAATAATGAACTGGTTTCATTAATATTGTTGATTGAGCCTCCTTTTTTAAGGGGGCTTTTGTTATATTTACTTTTTAAGAAATGATATGGGATTAGGGCTTGAAATAAGTTTTGTGTTTGATAAAGAGGAACCTCTATGGCAATATCTGGACTTGAGAGATCGATGCCATTTTGACGGAAGAGACGGTTTAAATCTGGTGATGACTGGTGATGGTCTGGAAGATGAAGACCGATTATTGTGTCAAATAGAAAGAGTCTTAGAGATAGACTTGAAGATATTGGATTTCTGGAATTTTTATGAAGAATATATTGATCTGGAGGTTTTAAAATCTAATCTGGTACAATTGAAGAATGTATTGAAAAACCAACCTGATTTCTATAAAAAGATAGCGTATGGACATGATATTGAAGACGGGTATCTGAAGCAGAAGTTTGTTGAGGATGTAAATTTTCTTATTGAAAGGCTGGATCTTAATATTATAAATGGTGCAGAAAAAGTAATGTTTGTTAGCTCATAATTATTAATATTGCTGGCGGGTTTTGGATACTTGTACCTACAACGTATCAAAGATCAACTCCCAACTAAATTAGCTAAAGTCAAAAAAAATCCCGATTTTTGCACTCCTTCAATAAACCCCGAGTTCATGAAATTATGTATTGCCGAGAAACCCAGTGTTGCCAGAGATATTGCCAAAGTATTGGGCGCTACCATGCCTAAACAGGGCTATATGGAAGGGAACGGCTATTGCGTGACATGGACGTTCGGACACCTTTGTACGCTGAAAGAGCCTCACGATTACGGTCCTCAGTTTAAATCCTGGAATTTATTTTCATTGCCGATTATTCCCAATAGTTTTGGGATCAAGCTGATCCCGAATAAAGGCGTTGAAAATCAGTTTAAAGTGATTGAAAAATTGGTCGAAGAATGTGATGAGGTTATCAACTGCGGGGATGCCGGGCAGGAGGGAGAATTGATCCAGCGTTGGGTCTTGCAGAAAGCAAAATGCAATAAGCCCATTCAGCGTTTATGGATTTCTTCATTAACGGAAGAAGCCATTAAAGAAGGTTTTGCTACCTTGAAACCCGCTGATGATTACAAAAATCTTTACCTGGCAGGAAATGCAAGAGCGATCGGAGATTGGTTGCTGGGGATTAATGCAACACGTCTTTTTACCAAGAAATTTGGTGGAAATAAAGCCGTTCTTTCAATCGGAAGAGTGCAGACCCCTACATTGGCTATGCTTGTTCAGCGCCAGAAAGAAATTGATGCTTTTACCACAGAAGAATATTGGGAGTTAAAAACAAAATACCGTGACGTTATTTTTAATGCCGCAATTGATCGTTTAAAAACCCTTGAACGTGCCGAAAAAGGACTTGAATATCTGAAAGTCAATCCTTTTGAAATCGTTTCTTTTGAAATTAAAGAAGGAAAAGAAAAAAATCCGAGACTTTTTGACCTTACCGGTCTTCAGGTGGAGGCCAACAAGAAATATGGATATTCAGCAGAGAATACATTAAATTATATTCAAAGTCTTTACGAAAAGAAGCATGTGACTTATCCGCGTGTTGATACCACCTATCTATCCGAAAGTTTATATCCGAAAATAGAAGGTATTCTTCAGAAAATGTATCCTTACCAGGAGTTGATCGCCCCTTTGCTGGAGGCTCCGATTCCAAAATCAAAGGCTGTTTTTGATGATTCAAAAGTAACCGATCACCACGCCATCATTCCTACAGAAGTACCGCCTTCTCAAAATCTGAGCAGGGAGGAAAAACTGATTTACGATCTGATTGCCAAACGTTTTATTGCCGTATTTTATCCGGAATGTAAGATTTCCAATACTTTGGTTGAAGGAAAAGTAGGAACGATTCCTTTCAAAACCAGTGGAAGACAGGTTCTGGAACCGGGATGGAGAGCTGTGTATGCCAAAGAGCCCAAAGAAGAATCTACCGATAAAGACAAAGAAAAGGAAAAAGAGGAAGAACAGACCATCCCTGAATTTGTGGTGGGAGAAACCGGACCTCATGATCCGATGATTCACCAGGGAAAAACTACCCCTCCGAAACCTTACACGGAAGCAACTTTGCTGAGAGCCATGGAAACTGCCGGAAAACAGGTAGAAGATGAAGAACTGCGTGAGATGTTGAAGAACAATGGTATTGGAAGGCCATCTACACGTGCCAATATTATCGAAACCCTTTTCAAAAGAAAGTACATTGAAAAGAAACGAAAAAACCTTATTGCTACCCAAACCGGAATTCAGTTGATTGATACCATCGAAGACGAGCTGTTAAAAAGCCCGGAACTGACCGGAGAATGGGAATCAAAGCTTCGTAAAATTGAGAAAGGCGAATATGAAGCTAACCTTTTCAAAGAAGAACTGATTCAGATGGTGACGGAACTGACTGATAAAGTAGTCTACGGAAAAGGAAAAGTGATTACCTTACAGGAAGAAGAAAAAGAGGTGGTTAAGGAAAAGAAAAAAAGAGAACCTGCTCAGAAAAAAGAACTTCAGTCCTGGGAAGAAACAAAATGTCCGAAGTGTAAAGAACACAATCTGATTAAAGGAAAAACCGCTGTAGGCTGCTCCGACTTCAAAAATTGTGGCTTTAAAATTACCTTTGAAATTTTCGGAAAGAAATTAACGGATAAGCAATTGATGGATCTTGTGTTGAAAGGCAAAAGCTCAAAACTGAAAGGATTCAATGCCCACCCGGAAAGTATTGCAGAAGGTGTTCTTGCTTTAGGTGATGACTTCCAGGTACAGCTTAATTAATAGGTATTTTATTTAAAACCTGTACAATCTCCTTTATCTCTGAGAGGAGAAAATTTTACATCCTAACAAATATTGAGTTCGGAATAGGCATTATCCGGGTTGAGAAATGGTGAAATTTGTTAGTCTTTTTATTATAATTCAATGAAAACTCGAAAAATCTACGTGATCAGGCTTGATTTTTCGGATGATTTTTTTCATATTCGGAAAATGTACTCATCTGATATATTAAATGTTTGTATCTGAATGTAAACGATTTATCTGGTTAGACAAAATGTATATTATAAAAAACATTATATATAATTAGAATAATTAAAAATAAAAGAGCCTTTTCCTTGGGGTATTCATAGGGAACCTTTAATTTTGCTATTTATAATAATTATAAATAATGAAATTGTATCAACGTATTTTTATCTTTCTCATTTTTACTCTTTCAATTTCCCTTATCAGTGCACAGGATACTGATTCTTCGGTTCAGGGAGTTGTTCAGGATCATAAAAAACAGGGCTTAAGTGGAGTAACCGTTTTTGTAGAAAATACAAAAATTAAAACACAAACTGATCAAAATGGAAATTTCAGGATTAACTACAAAAAAGGAGAGGCTGTATTGATCTTCAATCTGGGTGGCTATAAAAAGCTCAGAAAGAAAATAAACTTCTATGGCGAAGGATCTCCGATAAGTATTGAGCTAGCCGAGGATCAGGCGGTTGTAGAAGAAGTTACCATATATGGTAAAGGGAAAGTGAAGGCACTGCAGGATGGTGCTTTTACGGTTAATGCTATAGATGTAGCGAAGCTGGCCAATACTACGGCCGATCTTAATCAGGTTCTGAACAGGACAACAGGGATCAAAGTTCGGCAACAGGGTGGTGTAGGTTCTGATTATAACTTCTCTATCAATGGAATGTCTGGTAAAGCTGTGAAATTCTTTATCGATGGCGTTCCTTTGGAAATGCTTGGGAAAGGAGTAGACCTTAGTACATTGCCTGTGAATATGGCCGATCGTGTTGAGATTTATAAAGGGGTTGTTCCTATCCATCTAAGTACTGATGCTATGGGAGGAGCGGTCAATATTATTACTCCGGGAAGCAGCAAAAATTATCTGGATGCAGGGATCAGTGTAGGGTCTTTTAATACACAGCGTATCAATCTGAATGGACAGTTTAAAGATGATAAAACAGGACTAATTTTACGCATCAACAGTTTTTATAACCATTCAGATAACAATTATCTGATGAAGGATATGAAAATCTGGAATGCTGCCAAAAACGAATATGAGCCAAGAAATGTAAAGCGTTTTAATGACAGATATCAATCTGTTTTTGGAATGGCTGAGGTTGGATTAGAAAACAAAAGTTGGGCAGATTCGTTTTTTATAGGGGCTTCACAATCAGTTTTTAACAAACAGATACAAACAGGTTCCAACCAGGATGTAGTATACGGTGGAGTAAAGCAAAGTGGAGAAGCTCAGAATTACTTTATGAAATACAAAAAAGCGCATCTCTTTAATGACCACCTGGATGTAAATCTTTATGCCGGTTTTTCTCGAAGTGTTCAGAAAGCAACCGATACTCTTATGCGTAAATACAGCTGGGATGGTACTTTCGAGCCTTCTGCCACCAGTGAGAAAGGAGGGCGAAGTATGATCATGCAACATGAAGATCGTCTTTATTCACAGCTAGGCGCTACTTACAGGATCGTTGACCATCATAAGCTTATATTTAATTATGTACTCGATTATCTTAAAAATACCACATTCAATAAATTAGAGGAGGAAAAAGATGACGTAGTTCCCGCAAAGATGACCAAACAGATCATATCTATGGCGTATCAACAGGAATTTTTTAATAAGCACTGGACCAATATTTTCTTTGCTAAATATTACAAGGTAGGACTTCAGAAGATGGTTTTTGATCAGATTACCAGAACTGATAACCCCGTAAAAGATAATTTCAGTAGCTGGGGATATGGCTTTGCCACCACAGTAAAAATTACCAGAAACCTTGGCCTGAAAGGATCATTTGAACGTTCTTATCGCTTGGTGGAACCACAGGAAATCTTCGGAGATGGTGTTGCGGTCACAAGTAATATGAATCTGAAACCTGAAACAAGCAATAATGTAAATGTTGGTTTGTACTTCAATCATCATTGGGGGCCACATGCTTTCCGCATAGAAGGTGCAGGGTACATCCGTGATACAAAAGATTTTATCTACACCGTTCCTAATTTGTACAACAGTACTTTCAAATATGAAAACCTTTCCAATATCTTTACCCGCGGACTGGAAGGAGAGTTGAGTTATCAATACAAAAGGCTCCTGAATGTGCTAATGAATGTGAGCTACAATAAGGCTTATGACAATACAAAATTTGCCAACAACAGCGAAGATGTAGTTTCAGCAACTTACAAAAAAGATGTTCCCAACCAACCCTGGTTATTTGGAAATGTGAATGTAAGCATCGGTAAAGATGACTGGTTTCAAAAAGACAGCCGTGTAGAGCTTTACTACGGGCTACAAATGACTGAGTGGTTCTACAAAAACTGGAAAACCTATGGAAATCCAAGGAACATCCCGATTATTCCAAGACAAATCCTGCATAATATTGGTATAAGCTACTCTATGAAAAGTGGAAGGTATAATCTTGCATTCGATGTAACTAATCTTACCGACGCTCTGGCATATGATAATTTTAAACTTCAGAAGCAGGGACGTGCTTTCTATGTAAAATTCAGATATCTATTTAAGTAAAAGATCATGACACAATATTTCAAAAACAGTATATTTTTACTATTCGCCTGCTTAGCCATTATTAGCTGTGAACGAGAACCAGGCTCCGGAGATTCCGGAAGTGGTGAAAAGGATTATAAATATTTTCTGCTTTCTGCTTTAGGAAGCTGGCCCAATACCGTACACTATATGACGGCGACCAACGACCTTTCAAAAGGTGAAATGGATATTACCAAAGAAGGGGATGAAATTAATTCTAAAGGAACTTACTCCTACATTGTCAAAAATGGGTTTATTTATAATTACAAAACCGATCAGGGAATCTTCAAAAAGTTTAAATATACACAAGACAGGCTGACTACTGTTAAAGAAGTTCCATTTACCTATATCAGTGATATTTCCAGCTATATATGGGTAGATAACAATACTTTGGTATTAATTGGAGAAACTGGAGATGGTCAGCATATACGTTATACAGTTTTCAACGCATCCGATCTTAGTATCATCCGTCAGGGAGAAATCGAAGGATTTGAATCCTTCCCAAATGATTATAATTTCTATACAGTAGGCTCTGTAACCTACATGGACGGAAATATTTACTTGCAGTATAGCTTCCGTAATGGAAAGTGGCTTACTCCCGAATATTATAACCTGGCAGTAATAGATTATAAAACATTTAAAGTAAAGCACTCAGTAAGTGATAATCGCAGCTCAGGTGTGGCTAATGGCTCTCCTTATTTTAAAACGGCTTTCAGAAAAGATAATGAAGCATTTTATTATGCTTGTTTTCCACGTATAGGAGCCGGAACAAGTAAAATCAGTCTCTTCAGAGTTTTGAAAGGAGCTACCTCTCCGGATCCGGGATATCAGATCAATCTTACCGATCTGCTAGGAAACAAAACGCTTGAAACGATGATCGATTACATCGGTAACAACAAGATGGTGGTATTGTATCGTGATCCTACATTAGGAAATACCTATAATGGTCGTTATGCTATTATAGATATTGAAACCAGACAATTGGTTAGAGTATTGGACGAGTTGCCTGGTGATGAGCCTTATGAACAAGGCGCTTTTGTTCAGGATAAAAAGCTGTACATTGCCGTAAATGCCAGCAAGGGAGGAAACTATGTGTGGATATACGACCTGCAAACTGATAAGATTACCAAAGGAATGAAACTTCCTGATAATATTTCCGGCTTTGCCCGCTTTGATAAATTCTACGATTAATCAAAGTATTTACTTCATAAAAAAGCTGTTCTCAAATTTTGAGAACAGCTTTTTTTTATCTACTTAGAGCCTTGTCAAGGTTTTAAACCTTGACAAGGCTCCCCAGACTAAAGTTTGTAATTAAATGACAGCGTTACCACACGGCTGTCCAGATTATATTTTTGACGGACGGTAGAGCTGAAGTTATTTCCCGTCACGCGGTAATTATTTGTTTTTAATAAGTCCGTTACGGCTAGCTTTAAGGTTGCTTTATCTTTCCATAATGTTTTTGAAACTCCCAGAGTCAGATCAAAATAGGCATCACGGATAAACAATCCAATATTCGATTTTGAGAAGTATTGTGCATTAGCTTCTGCTTTTACCCCTTTTGCAATGTTGAAACTGTTCTGTGCATTGAGTGTAAATGCCAGCTGTGAGCTGTTTACTGAGTAATTCTGATAATTGCCTTTATATTCATTGTTGAATACATTAAGCATGGATGTCAGTGACCACCAGTTGAAAAGTTTTGTAGTGGCGGTTATATTGGCACCATATACATAAGATTTGTTCAGATTATCCTGAGTCTTAACCAGGATTCCAGTGTCCGGCTGGTAGTTGTATACTTCTGTCATGACGTCATTGGTTACACTAAAGTAAGCCGATGCTATGATATATTTTCCCCAGGTATATCCCAATTCTGTTGCATGGGTAAATTCAGGATTCAGATTGGGATTTCCCTGCCAGTAGTTAAAAGGATCATCATAGAAACGGAAAGGATTCAGGTCAAAGTGGCTTGGTCTGTTGATTCGTTTACTATAAGAAGCATAAAATCCATGCTGATCATTCATCTGATATTTGATCGATGCACTTGGGAACAGGTTGGTGTAATCCCTTTTTCGCTGCTCATTGGATGTTTTCTGGTTAATGTCTGTATGTGTCATTTCCGTTCTCAATCCTATTTGGAACGTCCATCTTGTAAGGTTCAGTTTGTAGTTGGCATACAATGCATGAATCTGTTCTTTATATACATACTCATTACTTGCTTTATCATCATTGATCCAACCCTCACCTTGCTGTATAAAATATTCCGAAGGATTATTATTAGACTTTATGGTGGATTTCAATCCCGTTTCAAGACTATGTTTTTCGCTAAAAGGTAAGGTAAAATCTACTTTGGCATTGAAGACTTTCAGACGGGAAGAAATGGTACCTCTTCTGTTGTTAAATTGCTCCGTTCCAAGATTCACTAACGTATTTGAAAGCTGATTCTGGCGGGAGCTGAAACGTGAAGTTTCATATTCCAGATCTACATCTGCTTTATAATCCTTATCGTTAAAGATATGTGTACCTTTCAGGTTATAGGTATAATCATACCAGTTTTCTTTGCTGCCATTATCGGAAAGGACATGAGCAAAAAGATAGTCTGCAGGCTGAAATATTCTGTTTTCTCCTTTCGAAAAATCTTCATAACGACCTATTTTAGCGTCAAATAAAGCGCCAATAGTCGTTTTATCACTAAATGCATAATCAGTTCCGAATTTAAAATTATTGGAGGTTAAAGGCTCATTGGTTGTTGAGTTCTGATCCGTTTTCCTCGTTATGAGTTGAGGTTGTTTTTCATCAAAGAATACCTGATTGAATTCCCGTCTTTCTTCCTCACCACGGAAAGTATAGCTGTAGTCCCCGTGCAATGACAATTTCTTATGGGTATAGTTCAGGCTTAGTCCGGTATTAATTCTGTTTTTACGGCCTCTTCCTCCGTTCAGGTAATAAGTTCCGCTTACACCTTCCAGTGAGCTTTTTTTAAGTATAATATTAATAATCCCTGCATTCCCTGCAGCATCGTATTTGGAAGAAGGATTGGCAATAATTTCAATGTTTTTTACCAGGGTAGAGTTGGTAGAGCGCAGCAGGTTGGCCAGTTCCTTAGTTGAAAGGGAGCTTAGCTTACCATTAATCATTACACTTACTCCTTTCTTACCGCGTAGAGAGAGTTCGCCTTCCTGCGAAACAACCACACCCGGGGTTTTACCCAATAATTCAAGTACGGTAGTACCATCAGACAATACACTATTTTCTACATTAAAAATCATTTTATCGGCTTTTTGTTGAAAGACCGCTTTGCTTGCTTTGAGGACAACACCGCTAATTTCTGAAGTTTTTTCTGTCTGCAAAGAATCATTAAGGTTTTCCGTTTGTCCGTAGGCATTCAGGCTCGCCATTAAAGGTAGCCATATATAGTGTTTCTTCATGATAATAGATTTTAGGTTGTTGTTTTCTTTTTATTTTTTCGTCCCCACCAGATCATAAACCCTGTTATGGGCAATGATGCACAGAATAAACTCATAATGAAGGCCAGTATTTTTCCTGGCATTCCAAAGAAGGCTCCCACATGCAAATCATAGGTAGCATCTGTTGCTCGTTCAGCCACAGGTTTGTCTTTGTGGGGGTGACTCAGCAGAAGCTTCCCTGAATGTTCATCAAAGATCATCATGGACGACTCGGCATAGGTGAATTCTTTTTCTTTAATCCAAATGCTTAGGTTATCGTGTTTGTGATCAGCCTCAGCATGGTCTTCCAGATCAATTCCAAAAGAATACGCTTCCGGATAATGAGTTTTTACCTGTTCTATGATACGGTCTATAGTGGTTGTCGTTTCAACAGATTCCGGAGCGGTTGTTTTGTACTGACTGTAATCGGGTGTAGCAGTCGAAAAGCCATTAAGTACAAAATAAACCCACATCTGAGTAATACGGAACGAATACATGATCCCGGTAATCGCTACAATAATGGCCAAAAAAGAAGCATAAAAACCAAGGATATTGTGCACATCGTAGTTCTTGCGTCGCCAGCCTTTTACCTTCTCCCATTGAAACCATAGACGCTGTTTGCGCATTTTTTTATTCTTCGGCCACCAAAGGATAATCCCTGTAATCAGCATTATTACAAAGATAATGGTGGATATTCCTACAATAGTACCGCCTACCTTGTTGCTTAGTAATAATGACCGGTGCAGAGCCATACAAATAAAGAAAGGGTTGTTTTTTACATCATATATGGCAAGTACCTTTCCGGTATATTGGTTTACATAAATGTTTTTATAGACAATAATGCTATTGAAGTGATTCCACCCATCAGGGTTACCTTTAATCAGTCCGAATTGATAGGAACGGGCAGGATCTATAGGAATGGTAACTTCATCTGTTTTTACGATTTCATTTTTCAGCTGAGCGTTCACAAGGTCTTTTAACTCTCGTAAAGGGATCGGCTTTTTATGCTGAATATCTTTCTCTCCATGAAAGATATGTTCTTTACGCATTGCTGCGGTGATATCTTCATTAAAAACAAAAAATGCTCCCGATAAAGAAACTATTAATACGATGATTCCAGATATCAGCCCAAGCCATAAGTGTGCTTTCAGAATATATTTTTTTAAAGTACCCTTCGACTTCTTTTTACCAATCTGCTGCATTTTATTATTATTTAGTCTTATTAAAAATAAAGAAGTAGCAAATATAACTTTATTTATAGTAATTCCAGACAGTGATAAAGCTTTATTTCGTCCAGGGAACCTGATTTTTATTAGGGTTTATAAGAATTTAAAGAGTCAAAATAAAGAATTATAAGAAAATTGATAACAATGCGACATAACAGAAAGATTTGTGTCGCTATTTTTAAACTGTATACAGTGGAGAATACGGGATTGGAGCCTGTGATCTTTTGATTGCCAGTCAAACCTGCTATATTTTACTAAATAGCTCAGTCAAAAATGTTATCATTCCCATTCTATCGAGGGCAGATCAAACTCATGATTTGACAAAGTGATATTTTTACCACATCACTCACAATAATTTGTTCATGACCATTACCGGAACAATTTTTCATACCATCCATCAATATCCGTTTTGATATCGTCATGATGCTTGCATAAGATCAAAGCAAGTTCCAGTTCAGATCTTTCCGATTTATAGGGGTTCAGGGTAAGATATCCGAAAAAGTTCCCGTTCTCATCAAGAATTGCCGGAGGGTAAGAAGCGTAGGCACTCCATGGAGAATAAGTACTGTAGGTACTTCCATAGTTTCCGTTGGTATTCCAGATGGATTTTGAACTGAATGCATTTCCGTAATCACTAAACTTATTCCACACTGAATTTTTATCAAAAGTATCACAGTTGATACAGCCCAGATATTGGTTCTGATCAGCACCTCCATATAAATGCAGGGTTTGTGCCTGCAAAATACCTATTGTCAGCAACCCTGAAAATACTAAAAACTTTTTAACCCCCATAGGATCAATCCTTTTCTGCAAAGCTAATATTTCCCTATGAAAAATGCTGTTTTTTTGTTGAGCAAAAGGCAAAAATTTATAATAGGTTTATTTTTTTCTCCTCCTGTTTTTTATTTTCTCAGTTTCCTTTGCCTTAGTTTGAAAATCTTTCCGCATGATTACTTACTTTTTAAATCAATCCACTACATTTACATTCAAATTAGAGAACAATGACACCAGAGAAAAAGAAACTCATCACAGACAGCTTTAACCGTTCGGAAACATTGAAATTTTATCGTGCCGAATTATTGGAAGCAGAAATTGATTTTATCTCAATTAAAATCCCCAAAATGGAAATGATGACCAGAAAAGCGGGAATGTTCAATGGAGCCATGATTGCTTCTCTGGTAGATGTTTCTTCAGGATATGCTGCGGTGAGTCATTATGAACAAGATTGCTATGTAGTGACGGTAGAGTTGAAGGTTAATTACCTTCGTCCGGCAATAGGAGATGCTTTGGTCTCCAAATCTTATGTTATCAAAGGGGGAACGAAAATCAGCGTTGTAAGAACGGAAATTTATGTGGTGCACGAAGAGTCAGGATCGGAAAGCCATGTGGCTACTTCATTGGTAACCATGATGAAAATAAGATAGAAGCTATTAAAATATTCTTTAAATAGGATATTTTGTTGAAAAATTTTCACAAAAATGGAATAGCTTTTGCTCCATATGCCCCATAAACATTAAAAAAATAACGATATGAACTTAATTATCAGATTATTTGTAACGGCAATAGTTGCTTATCTTTTAACAAAAATTTTACCGGGAGTAAAGTTTGAAGGATTTTCGTCAGCCATTATTTTTGCTCTTGTACTTGGAGTACTCAATATCTTTGTAAAACCAATCTTAAGCCTTTTCGGACTTCCGCTGACTGTTATCACGCTGGGATTTTTTGCATTGGTCATCAACGCGGCCATTATTATGATTGCCGATTATTTTATAGATAGCATGGTAGTAGACGGTTTCTGGTGGGCATTTATCTTCAGTATTCTACTATCAATTGTGACCTCTCTGGCCAATTCGATGTTCTCAGATGGAGAATAAAGAATTAGAAATATATCAAAACAAAAACCGCTTAACCAGCGGTTTTTTTATTTTTTAATGAATTTCAGTAAAACTAAACTCCCTTGCTGGTCTTTTAATTTTAGAAAATAATTTCCTGAAATAAGATGGCTAATAGAAATTTCTTTTGCAAATGGATTCTCTATAACTACTTTTCCATTGACATCTATGATTTGATATTCTTGAAAATGACGGTCAGTATTTACTTTTAAAATATCTGAAACAGGATTCGGATACACTTTGATCAAAACATCTTTATTTTTTGACACCGTTTCATGACTCGCTAAAAATAAGCATGAAGGCGGAGTTGCAATAATTCCGTCTGTAAAGTCATAATATAAAGTGCTTCCCGCCGGAATCAGATCCGTACTGATGGCTTGAGGAAAATTCTCATAAAGGAAACAGTTGTTGAAGCGTAGGTTAGCATTGTCAAAATTTTTGGTAATTTTATACCAGGACTCACATCCTGCAGGCTGCATCGTTGTGCCTGGCCAGAAACTATCAATGACAAATCCGTCAATTGAATTGGGATTAACCATATCAATCATTACACAGCTTCCTGCCGTCCATGTAGAAGGTGCTTTAAAATAAATAACTGCTGGCGGAATATTTCCGGTATAATATTTTTTACTGATTATCGCTGAAGAATTTCCCTGCCCATTAACAAGAAATGCTTTGATTTCCTTATTCTGATCAATAGGAATCTGCATAGTGTTGACTGCTGATGCCGAGCTTAGTGTGGGTGTACTTCCGTCAGTCGTATAATAAATTGTTCCGTTTCCCGAAATAGTAGCCTGATATGTACTGTTGTAATGAGTTGCAGCGGGCAGTATTGTTATTTGTGAAAAATAGAATGACGATAAAAATAGCGATGAAGAAAGTAAAAATTTTTTCATGGAAAATGGGTGTTTAGTTTTTTCTAAAATTAGTAAAATTTATCAAGAGATAAATGAATGATCTTAATTTAGGAAAACTTAAGTGTTAATTTTTTCGTCAGTTTTTATTTTAAATATTAACTTTGGCAATCTTTGAATTTAATAAAAGGAGTGAAAAAAATCTGCCGGATTTCATCATTCCATTAAAAATGAATAGTAACATATGAAACTTAAGTACAGCCTGCTGGCTCTGGCAGCTCCGCTTTTAATGAATGCACAACAAGTAATGACGCCTGAAATTCTTTGGACTTTGAAAAAAGTTGGAGTACAGGCTGTTTCACCGGATCAGGCTTCCCTTATTTACAAAGTAGGGCAGGTAGATCTGAAAACAGAAAAAACAAAGAGTGAGAACTATTTTCTGAATGTTCTTAATAGCCAATCTTCTAAAATTGATTTCGGTAAAAAATCTCTGATCCAGTGGGATAAAAACGGGATTTATGCGCAGGAAGGAGATAAGATCTATCTTTCTAAAGACGCCGGAAAAACATGGAGTGAATTTTATACTATCGGTGAAGTTGACAATATTGTTATTTCCCCTGATGGTAAAAGAATCGCTTTCAGTAAGCAGGTTTTGGTTGAAAAATTAATGGGGAAAGATAAATATGCCGATACCCCTAAAACAACAGCACAGGTATATACAGACCTGAACCACAGACACTGGGATTATTTCAATGAAGGAAAATACAACCATGTATTTGTTGTCAACACTTCTGATAAAGTAGATGCAGCAAAAGATCTGTTGGAAGGAAAGACCTGGGATTCTCCTCAGAGACCTTTCGGTGGTGCCGAAGATTTTATCTGGAGCCCGGATTCTGCACAGCTTTTATATGTTACAAAGCCTAAAAGCGGGAAAGAATATGCAACAAGTACCAATACGGATATTTTTGCCTATGATATGGCTTCAGGGACGACAAAAAATCTTACAGAACCTAATAAAGGGTATGATTTAAATCCTAAATTTAGTCCGGATGGTAAATCTCTGATCTGGCAGAGTATGGCCAGAGATGGGTATGAAGCCGATAAGAATGATGTGAAAATCATGGATTGGAAGACCGGAAAAACTACGAATCTTACGGCAAGCTGGGATGATAGTGTTTCAGGAGATGTACTTTGGGGAGCAGACTCAAAAACGATTTACTTTACGGCTGCTTTCAGAGGAACAAAACAGCTTTTCTCACTTGATGCTAAATCTGCAAGAGTACAACAGATCACCAAAGGAGATTTTGATGTTAACGAAATTTTCACCGACAATAAAACTTCTCTATTAGTAGGAAGAACAGATGTAAACCATGCTACGGAATTATTCTCTGTGAACCTTAAAAACGGAGAAATGAAACAGGTGACTGAAGCGAATAAAGATGCCTATGCTAAGTTGGCTCAAGGCAAATCTGAACTTAAAATGGTAAAAACTTCAGATGGTAAAGAAATGGGAGTTTGGTTCCACTATCCACCTAATTTCGATCCGAATAAAAAATATCCGACATTGGTATACTGCCAGGGAGGTCCGCAATCTGCATTGACACAATACTTCAGCGTAAGATGGAACTTCGCCCTGATGACAGCCAATGACTATATCGTGGTAGCTCCGAACAGAAGAGGTATGCCTGGATGGGGTACCAAATGGAATGAAGATATTTCAAAAGACTGGGGCGGACAACCGATGAGGGATTACCTTGCCGCTACAGATTACGCCAAAACATTACCGTATGTAGATGGTGATAGAGTAGCAGCAGTAGGTGCAAGCTACGGAGGATACAGCGTATTTATGTTGGCTGGAATCCACGAAAACAGATTCAAAACATTCATTGCCCACGATGGATTATTTGATATGAAATCATGGTATCTGACGACTGAAGAACTTTGGTTTGCCAATTGGGATATTGGTTCACCATGGGAGAAGCCACAACCAAAAGCCTACACAGAATTCAATCCAAGCAATTTTGTAGATAAATGGAATAAACCAATTATGATTGTTCAGGGAGGAATCGATTTCCGTGTTCCTTATGAGCAAGGGCAAGAAGCTTTTCAGGCGGCAAAATTAAGAGGGTTGAAATCAAAATTAGTCTATTTCCCGAATGAAAATCACTGGGTACTTCATCCACAAAACGGATTGGTATGGCAGAGAGAATTCTTTGACTGGTTGAAAGAAACATTATAAAAAATATTAATAGAGGCGGGCTTTAGCCCGCTTTTTTATTATGCAAAATTCCAACGGCTTTAGCCAAAATGTATATATTTGATTATGCAAAATCGTATTTCTTCTTTTCCACCTATTATTGATTCACAGTCTGAAATTTTAATCCTTGGCTCCATTCCGGGAGGTAAATCCCTGGAAAAGCAGCAATATTATGCCCACCCTCAGAACAAATTCTGGCGAATTATCTTTGAATTGATGAATGAAGAGTTTACTGAAGATTATTTCCAAAGAATTGAAACGATAAAGAAATATCATATTGCCCTTTGGGACGTTATCGACTCCTGTGAAAGAAAAGGAAGTCTGGACTCTGAGATCAGAAATGAAGAAGCTAACCAGATTGCCGGATTATTGGAAGAATATCCGGATATCAAAGCCATTTTCTGCAATGGCGGGAAATCCTACAAAAACTTGATTAAGCTATTAGGGAAGAATAGCAGTTTACCTATATTTTTACTCCCTTCAACAAGTCCTGCATATACCATCCCATTTGAGAAAAAACTCGAAGGGTGGAAAAAAATTCTTGAATTTTTGAAATAGTAGACTCTTGCAGATTGAGCAGGTTTTCTTAATCAAAAAAATGCATTTTTTTCTATTGTAAATATTTAAGCTTTCTTCAATAGGCTTATAATGACATCGAATAAGTAAGGGGGCCACTTAAAATAATTTAAGTGCTCAAATAGTTTTTGTGCCATTTGTGGATTATTAAACGCCTAAATATTCCCTCAACCCCTTCAGTAACTCCAGTTGATTTTTTGTCCTGTCCAGATTATGTTCGGGATGTGTGATAGAGTAGTACGTACTCCCATTCAGGTAATCGGTTAAAAAACGAACTTCCTGGATATAAATGGCGACTTGTGCTGCATAATCAAGATTGCCGGATTCTTTCGGCGTTAATTTTTCTTTTAGGTGGAACAGGAATCCTTCTTTTACAACCTGGTACATTTCAGGGTTGAAATTATTTTTGGCACTTCCGTCATCTTCAGCGGTGGTATTGGTATAGGATTGGATCATCGTTCCAAAATCATATAAAATGGTAGAGATCATTATGGTATCCAGATCAATTACAGCCAACGGTTTATGGTTTTGATCGAAGAGGATATTGCTGATTTTTACATCGGCATGGATGATTCTTTTGGGAATTTGATTGTTTTTCTCCATTTCTATCCATTGATCTGGTAAGGAAAGAAACTGATTCGTGATTTCTATTTCAGTCTTTGCATTTTCTTTTAAATGAGGTGCTGCATTTTTTAGTGAATTTTTATAATCCGTGATCCTTTTTTCAAAATTGAGGAAATCGGTGAGGGTCTCTTCAATGGCAGGTAGCTTTTGAGTATTTACGATAGCAAGGAAGTAACTAAAGGTTTTAGCTGCTTCAAAAGCCGTCTGTAGAGATGGAGCGGTAAGAAAAGTAGTGCTGTTTTCAACGAAACTCAGCATGCGCCATGGCTGATTATCTGTATCTTTTATCAGAAGTTTATGGGTAAGAGAAGGGATAGGCTCAATAATTTGAAATTGATAATTATTGGATCTAAGAAGGTCATTAACCATTAAATGATTATTAATGATGTTCTCCGGCTGTTTGAAAACGTTTTGATTGATCTTTTGAAGGATAAACTTTTTCTTTCGATCCTTATCCTCCAAAAGATAAGTCGTATTGATCAGTCCATCTGTAATAGGATAAATACTATAATTTTCGGTGTCAATAAACTGAGCTACAATATCTTTTATTTCCATAAATCTTCCGGATACTTGTTTTTTTGAATCTCCGATATCAGGAAATTCTTAATATTCTTTTTGTCGTCTGCATAGGTGACTCCCATCCATGGAGAATTTGATGTCTTTACCAGCACTTTTACCTTTTCTTCATCCATCATTCTCTGTACTGCAGAAGGAATATAGAATTCCTGCTTGGGTGCAGGATCTGACTCGATAAAGTCATAAAAATAAGCTTCCAGGGAACAGAAAATATGCGGATGGAAAATAAAAAAATTCATGGATACCAATGTATCAGGGGATATGGGAATATTTTTTCCTTCCTCTGTGTAAATGATTGAACCATTTAATTTTTGAATAGAGGTCTGCTCTTCTACTTTGACCAGGTAATTTTCAGTATCTAAAGTGCATATTCCTCTTGCTACCGTTCCATAACTGCTCAATGTGATTCCTACGGGATAAGCCACCATTCCAAACTGAAATTCAGAAATACGGTGATGATCGATTTCATCAGCAGCTAATTGGTAGGCTTCTTTACCATAAAAATCATCGGCATTAATCATGACAAAAGGTTCCTGTATGACATATTTAGCACACAAAACGGCATGAGCGGTTCCCCATGGTTTTTCCCGTTCGGGATAATCAAACCCCTGTAGACGGATGCTGTCTATTTCCTGGAAAATCCAGTGAAGTTCAAATCCTTTTGCTTCAGATATGGCAGTAAGTCGCTCAATATAACTTTGGGGAATCAGCTTGTTGATAATAATAACGATCTTTTGGAAGCCAACTTCCAGAGCATCATAAACAGAATACTCCAAAATCGGTGATCCGTTATCGAGTATTCCGTCTATTTGCTTTAATCCTTTGTAACGGCTTCCTAGTCCGCCGGCTAGTATAAGTAAGGTTTTTTTAGAACTCATCGGTCATTCCAAATACAGGTTTACGGGTTTTCCATTTTCCATTGGTGAAATCAGGGATATCAACTACCTGTCCGCCTTTGGCAATAGATTCTTCACTTAACGGAGTGATAGAGTACCACAAAGCAAGGTCATAAACATCCATCGGGAATTCTATATTTCGTTTGATACACTCAATAAAAGTATTCATAACAAAGAAATCCATTCCTCCATGTCCTGCTCCGGCAGCTGTGCTTTCGAATTTCTTCCACATCGGATGGTCGTGTTCTTTCATCCATTTTTCCGTATTGTCCCAACGGTGAGTGTGATTCATTGTTTTTTCAAAGTAAATATGCCCCTGGTTGAAATCTCCCCAGCCGAAATCCTGCCATAGTCCTTCTGTACCCTGTACTCTGAATCCTAAATCATAAGGTCTTTGTAAGCTGGTATCATGTGTTAAAAGAATGGTTTCTCCATTTTCACAGGCAATCTGAGTTGTTACAATATCTCCCTGATTGAATTTTACTTTGGCATTCGGGTGATTTTCACCTCCTTTGGCATGTTCAACAATATATTTATGAAGTCCTACAGATTTGGACGAGAATGAAGAAAGCCTGGTCAGACGATTTCCTCGATTGATATCCATCATCATGGCTACAGGTCCTAATCCATGCGTAGGATACAATTCTCCGTTACGTTTTACATAATGCTCAGTTCTCCATTTAGCCTCACTGAAGCCTTTCTCACCAAATTCGGCTCCGGAATTGTATGGGGTAACCCCATCATTGAATAGGACTCCTCTTAAATCATGCTGATAACCCCCTCTTCCATGCACCAGTTCTCCGAACATTCCTTTACGAACCATGTTCAGAATTGCCATGATGTCTCTGCGGTAGCATACATTTTCCATCATGAAAATAGGAACTTTGGTTTCCTCATATACTTTTACAAATTCCCAGCAGTCCTGAAGCTTTATGGCTCCGGAAACTTCCATCCCCACAATTTTCCTGGCGCGCATAGCCTCTACACCCTGTGGAAGGTGCCATTCCCAAGGAGTAGCAATAACAACGGCATCTATGTTTTTCGACTTTAAAAGATTTCTGTAGTCGTATTCACCGTTTGAAAACTCCTGAGCAGCAGGTTTATTGTTGTCTTTTAGTATTTTTTGAGAAGCAGAAAGCATTCTTTTATCCGGATCAGCAAAAGCTATAATTTCTACATCACTGCGTTTTGCAAGCAATTTTACATGTTCCTGTCCACGAAGTCCTACGCCGATAAAACCAACGCGGACTTTCTTATCTGTTTTAAAATCATTTGAATAAGCAAACAAAGAATTGGGTAAAACCAATGCCCCAAAGCTTGCTAATGTTGCAGTTTTAATAAAGTCTCTGCGGGAAGTGCTCTTGTTCATCTATTTTTTTTCTAAATATATTAAAACTTTTTCAAAGAATGGTGAATATATTTGAAGGAAGGGATGATGAAATTAGAGTGTTTGAGAGTAATGATCGGGCATAGTGCTGACAAATAACCAGCTATTTTTATTGCCCGTAGTAAGCACTGATCAGTTTTTCTCTCATTTTATTCAGGTATTTGATGTCTTTAGTGTTGGATAGAATAATGACTGTCAGATTTTTATCTACCAGATGTACCCAGTTGGCGCTATGTCCGTATCCCTCTCCCTGTCGTTCTGCAAATAAGGTGTTGACAGCTCCGAATTTTTTAGGATAAACCCAGAAACCCAATGCGGTATCTTCCAGTTTGGGATCTGCAGTAATCATGGTTTCTAATGTTTTTTTCTTAAAAAGGACAGAGTTAAATATAGCCTGATCAAAGATGAGTAAATCTTTTGGGGTAGAATACATGGCTCCCGCCGAATAAAAATTGTCAATATAAGAATTGGTTGGCATATGAAGAGCAAACGGATCAGATGGATCCGCTGAGTATCCTTCATCAATATTTCTGATGATGTCATTGTGATGAAGGAATCCTGTATTTTGCATATGAAGAGGAATAAGGATCTGCTCTTTTAAAACCTCTTCAAAGGGCTTGTTATATATTTTTTCGATAATCTTTCCCAGGAGGATGAAATCACCATTGTTATAGCTGAATTTTGTCCCTGGTTTATCGACCAGTTTTTCAGAGAGAAATGTAGTGATAAAGTCATCCAGGTTCCATATAGTGTTATCATAGGCCTGGTGGATAAGTTCCGGTGAGCTGATGTCTTTATTGTCTCTGCCGCTGCTGTAAGTCAACAGGTTCCTTATTGTAGCTTTTTTAGCCGCTTCTCCTTTATACTCCGGGTAATACGTGGAAATCGGAGCATCCAAATTAATTTTACCTTTTTCGTAAAGTTGCATGATTAATGCCGCTGTAAAGGTTTTCGTAAGTGAAAAAATATGAAATCTCGTCTCGTCAGAAAAACTGATGTTATAATGCCTGTTGGATAAACCTGTATAGGTAAGAAGCTCCGTTTTTCCATTTTGAGCTACCAGGACAGCCCCGTTAAAATTATCTTTTTTTACACAAGAATCGATTACTTGCTCCACTTTCTGTATCTGTGGATAGGCAAAATGAATAATCATCACCAATAGTCCTGAAAGTTTTCTTTTCATAGTAATGTTTTTATAAGGCAAATACTTGAAGGTATGTTTTTTAAACACGTTTTATTGGCCAATCCAGGCTTTTCTTAAAGACAGCTGTTTTGAATCCGGATTGGATAAAAGACTTACTTTTCCGGTAGCTTCATCATAATTAAAACCTACTTTGGTCAGATATTCCTTTAAAGGAACGGGTTGTGTACCCTCTATAAAATCTTTGAAAAAGATACGTATTTCCGGGTAAGTCATTTTCGTAATTTCATCAAACAGATCATCATCATTAAAATATTTACCGGCTCCATATTTTTTCATCAGCTGAAGCATCAGATCCTGGGTGCCCGTTTTTCCTCCTGAAAGCTCCCGCAACCTTATGTCCAAACACATTCCCAGTAATGGTCCCTTTTGATAAAAATTCATATACTGGTCTTGTCTCTCCATTGCATTTTTACTGATTTCTGTAAAAGAAAGCTTGTTATCAAACTCTTTCATTCCTTTTATCTTTTCCTCAATACTTTTTTCAAAATCATCGAGACTAATCATTTTTTGTTTGATAGGCATGTGAATGGTTGCATATTCTGTCATCCCTTCATAAAGCCACAAATGTTTAGATAGGGAAGGGTTCAGAAAATCATAATGCTGGATTTCTCCTGAATGAATATTAAGAGGAGTAATAATATGGAAGAATTCATGAGATGCGACCCTGTTTAAGGCATTGGGAAGATAATTCATACTTCCTGAGCGGTACAGGCAGACCGTCGATTGGGAGTGCTCCAGTCCGTCTCCCATAAATCCTGTTTCATTTGAAGATTCATAATAAATCAAAAAGGCATATTTGCTGACCGGTAGGGAACCTCCCAGATAAGCTTGCTGGTTTTTCAGAATGTTTTCTATCTCAAGCGCTATTTTTTTGGAATAATGCCGTTCTTTCTTGTTATAGAATGAAACCAACACTTCAGTATGGCCTATTTTAAGCCAGGTGGTATCGGGAACACAATATAGCACCGGAGAGTCTACCAATTGCCGGTAATCTTTTGCCCGGACTATATCTGTATTTTTGTTTTTTTGTTTATAATCCAGTGCAGAAGAAGCATAAAAGTCTTTATTTTTTGTAACTGTTATTTGATAAGGAATATCTTTCAACTCCTCAAAATATCCCACTAAAGAATTATAATTAATAACAAAAACACTGTCTTTAATGAATGTACTGCCGGCAGATTTTGCCTCATGGGTATCCTTTTCCAAAGAGTCCCATCCATCAGCAACCTGATATGATATTTTGTTGACATGCTTAAGGTCATGTATGATCCAGCTATTCTGATCCAGACGTTCGGTAGTGATCTTTTTACCTTTCTTATCAGTGGCTACAAGATTGGAAACATACTGCCCGAAATTCATAGCCTGATAAAACCCCGGAATCAGCTTTGGTATTACGAATTTCCCCTGTTTAAGATTATTTGTGGGAGGAGTAAAAGAAACTTTGACTTCATCATTAGACAGATGAAGAAGATCAATATTGTATTTGTAGTTTTGTTTTGATGCTTGGGCAATAAGTGTAATAGGAAATATAACCAGTACGAATACTAACTTGATCAGGTTATTCATCTGCTTTTGTTTTAGTTAGTACGAAATTACAAAAATTGCCCAAGGTTGTAGCTTTATTTTTCCATAAAGTATACTTCTTCATAAGGCTGAATCAACACCCAGCCGTTCCCTGAAAATTTCATCTGGAATTCTTCACCGCTTCCTCTTCCGATAAGGCTTTTGAAGGAAACATTTGTTTTAAGTTCAGGACTTAAGTTTCCGGACCATGCGACTGTAGCATTAGGATCAGTGAAGACCGGAGTGTCAGGCGTTACCAGTAAAGTCAAAGGATCACCATGGGTTGTAATTGCGATATGCCCCGTTCCGGAAAGCTTTACCTGAAAAAGACCACCCGACATCATTCCTGCAATACTTTTTAGCATGGTAATATCACTTTTTACACTTTGTTCATGAGCCAGAACATCATTTCCGTTTACACAAACCGATTCATTATTTAAATAGAGAATACGAACTTTCTTTCCGGAGTCTGCAACATAGAGTTTCCCCGTTCCTTCTGCCTTCATCAGTTTGCTTCCTTCACCGCTAATGGCTTTCTTTAAAAGATTTCCAAGCCCACCGGATAGCATTCCCTGTCTTTCAAAGTTGATATTTCCGACATAGCTTACCATACTTCCTCGTTTGGTCCATACAGCCTGGTTATTCAGGTTGATTTCCAGGAGGTGTTTGGTCTCCAGTTCAAAATAATCCCTTTGCTGCGGATTTTCTTTTGTCTCATTGATAAATGCTTCAATTGAATACTTGCTCATTATTATAGTTTTTTTGATGGATTAATACCTGTTTTATTTGAATTGATTTTGCACAATTTATATTCCGTAGGGAATCAAAAGTAAATTTTGTTTGTTGATTCTATGGTTATTTTTTCCAGGAGACTAAAATAATTCTTTTTTTTCGATTGAAATCCCCGTATAATCACGGTTTTACATTTGATCATAAATAATACTTGACAAAGGGGTATCGAATGTCGTATATTTGCACTCCGAAAATTACACCATGTAATTTCAATAATTTTTAAACCGTAATTTAAAAAATGAAAACATCAGATTTTAATTTTGATCTTCCTGAGGAATTATTAGCAGAACATCCATCAGAGCACAGAGATGAGGCGAGATTAATGGTACTTGATAGAAAAACAGAAACTATTGAGCACAAATTATTCAAGGATGTAGTCGATTATTTTGATGAGAATGATTTATTCATTTTCAACAATACCAAAGTTTTTCCTGCACGTCTTTATGGAAATAAAGAAAAGACAGGGGCTAAAATCGAAGTTTTCCTTTTAAGAGAACTTGATAAAGAAACCCGTGTTTGGGATGTTTTGGTAGATCCTGCAAGAAAAATCAGAATTGGTAATAAATTATTTTTCACTGAAGATGAATCATTGGTAGCTGAAGTTATCGATAATACAACATCAAGAGGAAGAACGTTAAGATTCTTATTCGACGGTTCTTATGATGAATTCAGAACGAAATTAAAAGAATTGGGAGAAACTCCGCTTCCAAAATATATCAAAAGAGCAGTAGAACCGGAAGATGCTGAAAGATATCAGACGATCTATGCCAAAATTGAAGGAGCAGTTGCTGCCCCTACAGCAGGATTGCATTTCTCTAAACATTTGATGAAAAAACTGGAGATCAAAGGAATCGATTTTGCAGAAGTGACTCTTCATGTTGGTTTAGGAACATTTAACCCAATCGAGGTAGAAGATCTTTCTAAACATAAAATGGAGTCTGAAGAAATCATCATCGATGAGAAAAATGCTGCGATCATCAACAAAGCGGTAGATGCTCACAGAAGAGTTTGTGCAGTAGGTACTACAACAATGAGAGCATTGGAAACTTCTGTTTCTTCAAACAAAAAAATATCTGCTTTCAACGGGTGGACAAACAAATTTATTTATCCTCCTCACGATTTTGGAGTTGCAAACTCAATGATCACAAACTTCCACACACCAAAATCAACATTATTGATGATGATTGCTGCGTTTGCCGGAAGAGACTTCGTAATGCATGCTTATGAAGAAGCCGTAAAAGAAAAGTATAAATTCTATTCTTACGGTGATGCAATGTTAATCCTTTAAAAAATAAAAAGAGCCAAGTTAAAAGTAATACAAGTCAGGATGAGACAAAATGATTTACTTACAAGAACTTTTACATTTGGAGTTGATTGTTTTACATTTTAAGAACACTTCCCAATGATACTGAAAGTAAATTAATAAGATTTCAACTTGGAAAATCAGCAACTTCAATAGGGGCTAATTATGAAGAATTTAAAGCTTTATTGAAAGAAAGTAATGAATTGAAAAACATTTTGGCCACAATAGTTAACTACCAGACTTTAAAAACTTTTTACTTTTAACTTGGCTCTTTAATATTATGAAAGACATCCGTATATTATCATTAGATCAGCTTAAAGAGTACTTTGTATCTTTAGGAGAAAAACCGTTTCGTGCGAAACAGGTCTATGACTGGCTATGGAGCAAAAACCTCCATTCGATTGATGAAATGACGAATCTTTCGAAACCTCTTCGTGAAAAAATTTCCGAAGAGTATACCATTAATCCGGTTTCCGTAGATTTACTCCAAAAAAGTAATGACGGAACTATTAAAAATGGAGTAAAGCTTCATGATGGATTATTAGTAGAATCTGTTCTAATTCCGACAGAAACAAGAACTACAGCTTGTGTTTCTTCACAGGTGGGCTGTTCATTAAATTGCGAATTTTGTGCTACAGCAAGACTGAAAAGAATGAGAAATCTTGAAGTTGCTGAGATTGTAGACCAGGTTGCATTGATTGACACCCAAAGTAAAATGTATTTCGACAGACCGCTTTCCAATATTGTATTTATGGGAATGGGGGAGCCAATGATGAATTACAAAAACGTGGTGGAAGCCATCAGAAAAATTACCCAACCCGAAGGATTGGGAATGTCTCCAAGAAGAATTACAGTCTCTACATCAGGAATTCCCAAAATGATGAAGATGCTTGCGGATGAAGAATTGCGTGTGAAACTGGCTTTATCACTTCACTCTGCTATCGAGTCAAAGCGTAATGAAATCATGCCGTTTTCCGATAAGTTTCCGTTAACAGATATTATGGAGGCTCTTCAATACTGGTATCAGAAAACAGGTTCGGTGATAACTTTTGAATACTGCGTATGGAAAGGTATTAATGATGGTGATGAAGATATCAAAGCTTTAATCAGATACTGCAAGCAGGTGCCATCTAAGGTGAATCTTATTCAGTATAATCCTATTGGCGACGGGAAGTATGACCAATGCAACAAAAAAGCAGAAGAAAATTATATCAGACAACTTGAAAATGCAGGTATTACCGTAATGGTCAGAAGAAGCCGGGGAGGTGATATTGATGCTGCTTGCGGGCAATTGGCCAACAAAACCACCGATTAAAATTTCCTTAAAAAAACCTTAAAATTCTCTTAAAGAACCTCTTAAAGTCCTACCTTTGCATAAAATTATTTTATGATGATGGATTTTCTTATGAGCGAGGACGGGTTAGAAACTGTATATGCATGGGCAGTGCCATTACATGCAACAGTTATTTTAGCTGAAATGATTTATAGTCATGTTTCTGAAGCTAAATTATACAGTGGAAAAGACCTGGCAACAAATGTTTATCTGGCTTTGATGAACTTTGGTCTTGATCTTATCATGAAGGCCTTCGCAATGGGGGTGATGTTTTTCTTTTATCACCATAGGATTTTCTCCTGGGATTTGAGTATCTGGTATCTCCTGGCATGTTTTGTGATCACAGACTTTGCCTATTATGTATTACATTATGTAGATCATCGATCCAGAGCATTCTGGGCAGTTCATATTACCCACCATAGTTCAGAGTTTTTTAATCTTACAACTGGTTTCAGAAGCCCTGTATTGCAACCTCTTTACAGATATTTATACTTTTCACCACTGGCATTCTTAGGATTTAATCCATGGCATATCATGGTGGCTTACGCTATCGGGCAGGTATACGGAACTTGGGTACATACACAAACTGTGAAAAAGATGGGATTTTTAGAACATATTCTGGTAACTCCTTCACACCACCGCGTGCATCATGCGTGTAATGTAAAATACCTTGATAAGAACATGGGAATGTGTTTAATCATTTGGGATAAAATATTCGGAACCTTTGAAAAAGAAGATCCTAATGTCCCTGTAAAATATGGAATCTATCCGAAAATGCCGGATAACAGACCAGATACGGTACTTTTCTATGAATGGAGAAAGATATGGAAAGACCTTAAGCAACCGGGATTGAAATTTACGGACAGAATCAACTATATTTTTAACTCTCCGGGATGGAGACATGACGGAACCGGGAAAACAGTAAGACAATATCAAAAAGAATATTTTGCAAGACAAGCAAAAAAGAAAGAGCAGCAGGAATATCAGAAAGAACAAAAAACTGCTTAATTTCAACATTGACACTAACGAAAAATAAATAAGGGAACGGATTTTTTAGTCCGTTTTTCTTTTGTATCAGGTAAATACATTGGCAGAGTACCTAGAGAACGTTAAAATGCAGAAATTGTAAATTGAACTTTTACCCTCCCAAACTCAGTCCCCCGAACCCCTGAATCTCGTATCTCATACCTTCACCCATCCGTTTAGCACTGCCCATTTAAATTGAAAGACCTATTTTTGCATTATGAAAAAAACTCTTCTGCTTTTTACCTTTATTATTTTTCAGACTCTATTCTCACAACAAACAGATTTTCTTAAAATAAAAAATTACAGAATAGGCCACTTTGATGATAAAATTGAGGAAACATCAGGATTGAATATTTTCAATGGAAAGCTCTATACATTTAATGACAGCGGAAATCCTCCTGAATTGTTTGAAATCAGTAAAACGACAGGCGAAATTCTAAAGACTTTAAAGGTAGACGCCAAAAATACCGATTGGGAAGCATTAACGAATGACGGAGCCCATTTCTATATCGGTGATTTTGGAAATAATGATGGAAGCCGAAAACATCTTAAGATTTTTAAGGTTCCTTTGCAAAATGACAGCTTACAAAACAGCCTGATAAAGGAAATCTCTTTTCGTTATCCTGAGCAGAGTGATTATATATCCAATTATTATAAAACAGATTTTGATGCGGAAGCAATGGTGTTTACCAACAATAAAATCCATCTTTTTACAAAAGAGTGGGTTTCAAAATCAACAACTCATTATGTGATTGATCCCAATGTTTTGGAAAAACAAGATGCAATAAAGACAGAAACCTATAAAACAAATTATGTAGTAACAGATGCTGCTTATTTTGAGAAAAAACTGTATCTCGTAGGGTATACCAGGAAAACAGAAGTCTTTTTGGATATTTTTAATGAAACAGAGCCGGGCATCTTTTTTAAGGAAAATCCTAAACATTACTATTTGGGAACTGCTTTATCAATCGGACAAATTGAAGGAATTGCTGTGGACGAAACAGGAATTTATATATCCGGGGAAAAGTTCAGGTCTCCGCTGGGAAGAACGAAACCCTATTTGTATTTTATCCCAAAAGAGAAACTCAAAGATTAATTTTCCCCTAAAATTGGCCGAAAAAAATTATCTTTGTGAGAATTAATAATTATTCATCTATCATTCGTAGATTGTGGCAAACATTGTAGAAGACATCAAGCAACCGATCAATGAGGAAATGAAACTTTTCGAGCAGAAGTTTTATGAATCAATGCAGAGCAAAGTCCCTTTATTAGATAAAGTAACCCGTTTTATTGTTACCACCAAAGGGAAGCAAATGCGTCCGATGTTTGTATTTCTTTGTGCCAAATTGGTAGGAGAGGTTACTGAAAAGACTTATCGTGGAGCCTCAATGATTGAGTTGATTCATACCGCAACTCTGGTACATGATGATGTGGTAGATGAAAGTTTCAAACGTCGCAATTTTTTCTCTATTAATGCATTATGGAAAAATAAAATTGCTGTTCTGGTTGGCGATTACCTTTTGTCTAAATCAGTATTGCTGTCTACAGATCACAAAGATTATGATTTGCTCGGAGTCATTTCTAGAACTATTCGTGAAATGTCGGAAGGAGAACTTCTTCAGCTGGAAAAAGCCAGAAAACTGGATATTACAGAAGAGGTGTACTATGAAATTATTCGTCAGAAAACAGCAACTTTAATTGCCGCATGTTGTGAAATAGGAGTTCTTTCAAACAGTACGGATGAAGTTCTTGCCAGGAAAATGATGGATTTTGGAACCTATACCGGAATGGCATTCCAGATTAAGGATGACCTTTTTGATTATTTAAGTTCCAATGTTATCGGCAAACCCGTAGGAATTGATATTAAAGAACAGAAAATGACCCTGCCTTTAATCTATACTCTCAATACGGCAGATGAAAAAAATCGTAAATATTATTTTGATACTATAAAACGATACAATACTAATCCAAAAAGGGTAAAAGAATTGATAGAATTTGTAAAGAACTCCGGTGGATTAGATTATGCCATTACTGCCATGAAAGATTTCAGGGAGAAAGCAAAAGCTATTCTTAATGAATTTCCTGATTCTGATGCCAGAAGATCCCTACATAGTATGCTGGATTATGTAATTGAGCGAAAATTTTAAATTAAATAATTTTTAGAGTGACAATAATAACGGCTAGAACTATACAAAATAAGGCTGTTAAAAATAAATAATCCGCAATAGACTCAAACGTGTATTCCCGCTTTTCTTTTCTTGTTCTAATGGCCAGAAATGAAAAGAAACAGCTGCAGGCAAAAAGAATGCACGCAAAACCTGCAAACTCATCCAGATATGTACTCTGACTTATTTTAGCAATTTTCAATGAGGTGATAATAATCAAAGAAAAACCTAAAAGATTGCTAGATGCATTCAAAATATGAGGTGACTTTTTTTCCATCTTTACAATTTTTTTCAAAATAACGCACAATTTTTATTATTATCAAATTTTTAAAAAAGATTATTAAAAATTAAAATTAATTTAAAAAGTGTATATTAGCAAAATACTTGAAGATTAAAAACTTTTTTACTTAGCTATGCAAACAACCTATATTGAAACACAGCAAATATCCTTTCAAGATTTTAAAAATCAAATACTTGAAGACTACAGGTTAGGAAGGATCTCTCGTGAAATGTCTTATCTCGGAAGAAGAGAAGTACTCACAGGAAAAGCTAAATTCGGAATTTTTGGGGATGGTAAGGAACTTCCTCAGCTGGCAATGGCGAAGGTTTTCAGAAATGGAGACTTCCGTTCCGGATATTACAGAGATCAGACTTTTGCATTAGCAGTAGATGCTTTAACTGTGGAAAGCTTCTTTGCACAAATGTATGCTGATACCAGTGTAGAAAGAGAGCCGGCTTCTGCAGGAAGACAGATGAACGGACACTTTGCAACAAGAAGTTTAAACGAAGACGGAAGCTGGAAAGATCTTACCGCACAGAAAAATATTTCTTCTGACATTTCTCCTACAGCAGGGCAGATGCCAAGATTATTAGGGTTAGCTCAGGCTTCTACAATTTATAAAAGTGTAACATTTGAAGGTTCTGAAAAATTCTCCAAAGGAGGTAATGAAATTGCTTTTGGAACAATCGGGGATGCTTCTACCGCAGAAGGGCACTTCTGGGAAACATTAAATGCTGCATGTGCACTTCAGGTTCCGATGATCGTATCGATCTGGGATGACGGATACGGAATTTCAGTACCTACAAAAAACCAGAGAGCAAAAGCTGATATCAGTGAAATGCTAAGTGGTTTCCAGAGAAAAGATGGAGAAAATCAGGGATGTGAGATCATTCAGGTGAAGGCCTGGGATTATCCTGCCTTGTTGGATGCATATGCTAAAGCAGAACACTTTGCAAGAACAGAAAGCGTTCCTGTGGTAGTACATGTTGTTGATGTTACCCAACCTCAGGGCCACTCCACATCTGGATCTCATGAAAGATATAAAAATGAAGAACGTCTTGCCTGGGAAGCAGAATATGACGGACTGGCAAAATTCAAAGAATGGATTTTAAACTATTCTATTGAAATTGACGGAAAAGAAGAAGTGATTGCCACTGCTGAAGAGTTGGAAGCAATCGATGAAGAAGCAAAAAAGAAAGCTAAAACAGGACAAAAGGCTGCCTGGGACAATTATCAGAAAGCAATTACTGAATTAACTCAATCTATCCTGCCTTTAGTAGAAAACCTTAAAGGTCAGAATGCTGAAGTAGAAACATATATCACGCAGTTTAATAAATTGGTTTCTAAGGCTAAAAAGGATGTATTCCATTTGGTAAGAAAAGCTTTATTAGTGACGAGAGGAACCGATTCTGCTGAGAGAAATCAATTGATGCAGAAGTACAATGAAGTAGCCGAAATCGAAAAAGACAACTATTCTTCTCATTTATATTCAGAGTCTCAGTGGAAAGCTGAAAACATCAAAGAGATCAAACCTGTATATTCCGATAGCTCTGAAGATGTAGATGGTAGAGTAGTGATCAGAAATAACTTCGACAAAATTTTCTCAAAATATCCTGAAACGTTAATCTTTGGTGAAGATACCGGAAATATCGGTGACGTTAACCAGGGATTGGAAGGAATGCAGGAAAAATACGGTGCATTGCGTATCGCCGATACAGGAATCCGTGAAGCAACGATTCTTGGACAAGGAATTGGTATGGCAATGAGAGGTTTAAGACCAATCGCTGAAATTCAGTATTTAGATTATGTGCTTTACTGTCTGCAAGGAATGAGCGACGATCTGGCAACAGTACAATACAGAACAAAAGGAGGTCAGAAAGCTCCTCTCATTATCAGAACAAGAGGTCACAGACTGGAAGGAATCTGGCATTCAGGTTCTCCGATGGCGGGTATTCTTAACCTGTCGAAAGGAATTCTGGTATTGGTTCCAAGAAGCTTAACAAAAGCTGCTGGATTCTACAACACTATGCTTCAGGCAGATGAACCTGCGATCATCGTAGAATGTCTGAACGGATACAGATTGAAAGAAAAACAACCTGATAACTTAGGTGAATTCACAGTGCCTGTAGGTAAAATTGAAGTGACTAAAGAAGGAACAGATGTGACTCTGGTAACTTACGGTTCTACCTGGAGAGTGGTAACAGAAGCAGCTAATGAATTAGAAAAATTAGGCATTTCTGCAGAAGTAATCGACATCCAGTCTCTGATACCTTTCGATTTATCTCACGAGATTGCTGAAAGTGTTAAGAAAACAAACAGACTGGTTGTAATTGACGAAGATGTGGAAGGAGGAACTACCGGATTTATTTTGCAGCAAATCTTAGAAAAACAAAAAGCGTTCAGATATCTGGACTCAGATCCGTTGACGATCTCTGCCAATGATCACAGACCTGCGTACGCAAGTGATGGTGACTATTTCAGCAAGCCGTCTACAGATGATATGGTAGAAAAAATCTACGCGATGTTTAATGAAACAAATCCTCAGAAATATCCTGCGATATTCTAATTGGATTTCAGATAAATTTTGAAACCGCTTCCTTTTGGGAGCGGTTTTTAATTTATATTTATTAAAATTAATTGCAAACCATGAAACTTAGATTTTTATATTTAGTATTAATAATTATCAGTTGTACAAAGGATAAAAAAGAAGTTTTATTAGCAGACAGAGAAGCTCCTTTAGGTTGGATTTACTTGAAAATGTATGATGATAAAAGTTTCGAATTTATTTCTCAAGGAATGATGCGAGATAAAGATATTTACAAAGGGAGTTATGAATTAAGTAATGATACGCTTTATTTTAAATATAAAGGTTCAATTCCAAAAGCGGGTTCAAAAGCTTTAATAGAGAATGGTTTTGTAAATTATGCTGATGGTGACTATTCTGAAAGTATTCAAATAAAACTTAATGAATTAAAAATTAACAAATAAAAATGCTGCCAAAAAGACAGCATTGGTTTATTAATCTTCTTCAGCTAAAGTGATACGTAATTTATTTAAAGTACTCATTAAGGTGATACTTGTTGTCAGTTCTACAATTTCCCGTTCTGTGAAATGCCCTGTTAGTTTTGCTTTGATCAGTTGCCAGTCATCTTTGCTGTAGGTGAGAGCTTCTGCCCATGCTAAAACAAGCTTTTGCTGATCATTGAAGACATTGGTATGCATCCAGCCCGGAAGCCTGTTAATGATATCTTGCTCAATGCCAAAATTGGAGAGTTCTTTAGCGTGATAACTGCAACAATACGCGCATCCATTGATTTGAGAGACACGTAGTTCCACCAGGGCGATCAGTTTTTCATCGATACCGAATTTTCTAATGCTGTTGTGGGCTCTATATAGACTTCCAATCGTTTCTTTGGCAATTTCTTTGTAATTCATAATGAAAATTTTTTCTGCAAATTTGCATCAGAAACATTTCAGAACCTATATACTTACTTTTTGGTGATACACTTACCTTTTTGAAAGTGTTTAATTATATTATTAAATAAAAGATGAGAGAATTTCTACACTGTATAAGTATCGAACTTTGGCGATATACTCATCTTATGGTGGTAGCTATTAAAGTGAAATAGTAAGGGTATTGAGTTTTGAGAAAACGGTGTTACCCTTTTTATGGCATTGGAAATCGGAGCGTTAAGAAAATAAGTTCTGTGAATGGTAAGAAAATTCTATTGTTCGAAGTGCGGATACAAATTAGAAGTTAAACTTATAGTGCTACCAAACAAGTTTAGAATTTTTAGAGAACAGAATTTATTTTTAGCGATGAGGTCCCGGTCTTGAAATTTTTTTTCTTTTGTTTCAAGACAAAAGAAAAAATACTCATTGAAAACAGACGATTAAACATTCAAAGCTTTTTTCGCTTCTTTTTTCATAGCATTACAATCCTCATAAGGGATTCCACTGACCTGATATTTTGCTTCCCATTCTTCCAGTAAATAAAGAATAGGTAATAAAGCCAGTCCTTTCTCTGTAAGGGAATACTCAACTCTTGGAGGGAGTTCTTTAAATTCTTCACGAATGACCAGACCATCACTTTCCATCTCTCTCAATTGATCTGTAAGCACTTTTCTGGAAATGACGTTAATCCGTACTGCCAGTTCTCCAAAGCGCAGCTTTCTGTCTTTAATGACCAGTACAATGATAGGCTTCCATTTACTTCCCAGAGCAGCCATGGCTTTGCCTAAAGGGCAGCTGTATTGCATTAATTCATTCTTTTTCATATGTTACTTTGACGTTACTAATGTAAGTTACTGCGAAGTTACCACTATTTTTTTAATTAAAGATACAAAAGTGAACTATTATTAGTTACTTTGTGTAACAATTATAAAACAAAATTTAAAAATGAGTACATCTTCATTATTTAAACCGTTTCAATACAAGAATTTACAGCTTAAAAATAGAATAGTAATGGCTCCTATGACCAGAGCACAATCTGATAATGGAGTTCCTACACAGAACATTGCAGATTATTATGGAAGAAGAGCTGCTTCAGAAGTAGGATTAATTCTTTCTGAAGGAACTGTGATCAACAGACCGGGATCAAAAAACTTACAGAATATTCCGGATTTTTATGGTAATGAAGCCTTACAAGGTTGGAAAAATGTAATCGATACTGTCCATCAGAATGGCGGGAAAATGGGACCTCAGATCTGGCACGTTGGAGATACAAGAATGTCTGAGGACTATCCTTTAGTTCCAATGGAAAAAGCTTCCACCATGACCATTGAAGATATTCAGGATACTATTGCTCAGTTTGCAGCTTCTGCAAAGTCAGCAAAAGATCTTGGATTTGATTGTCTTGAAATTCACGGAGCACACGGTTATCTTATCGATCAGTTTTTCTGGGAAGTAACCAATACAAGAACTGATGAATATGGGGGTAAAACCTTAAAGGAAAGAAGCCGGTTTGCAGTTGATGTTGTAAAAGCAATCAGAGCTGCAGTTGGAGAGGATTTTACGATTATTATCCGTCTTTCACAATGGAAACAACAGGATTATAAAAGCAAATTGGCATTGACTCCGAATGAAATGGAAGATTGGTTATTACCATTAAAAGAGGCAGGAGTAGACATTTTCCACTGTTCACAACGTCGCTTCTGGGAACCTGAATTCGAAGGTTCAGACTTGAACTTTGCAGGCTGGGCAAAAAAGATTACCGGACAACCAACTATTACGGTGGGATCTGTAGGATTAAACGGAGATTTCTTAAATGCTTTTGCTGGCCAGGGAACAGAGAAAACAGACCTTACAGAATTGATCAGAAGGCTTGACAAAGAAGAATTTGATCTTGTTGCTGTGGGACGCGCAATTTTACAGGATTACGAGTGGGTACAGAAGATCAAAGACAACAATACTGAAGCTCTTTTGGACTTTTCAGCAGAAAGTATGGGCGTATTATTTTAATATGACTGGTGAATAGTAAACTTGCTTTGCAGCCTATTTTATTACAGCATAATTTTATTGGACAGAGCAAAATTAACTATTTACATTCATCATAATTCACTTTATTTTATATTTAATTTTCACCTATTTATTAAGAAACCGGCTTTCAGAATTTCTGAAAGCCGGTTTTATTTTTAAGATCTGCATCCGTATTCAGATGGTTCGCAAGGCCAGTAAGCAGGGAGTGGGAGTCCATCCTGAGCCTTATAGCGGCACGCGATGAATCCAGGTTCACATACAGGAGCATTTCCTCCGTTAATTTTCTTTAAATCTGGTTTTGCTAATTTTTTTTAAGATTTTTCATATTTTATAGTTTATAGGTAATAGTAAATGTAGTATTTTCAATAATGTATCAATGATTTGAGTGTAATTTTGAAATGTTGAAATTTTTCACATTGATTTGCTATTTCAGGAAGTATCTGAAACTTCCTGTATTTATTTTTCTAATGATTTGATAATAGACCCAGAATAAAAATAACCCCGCTCACGGAATTTCCTTGAGCGGGGTTTTTAACAGATTTAAATATCTAAAACTGCCTGTTATAGGGCAGAAGTGATTTCTTATAAACCAATATTTTTAGTTGGTTTCAACTGTTTCAAAATATTTTTTGGAATAGCATTTTTGTGAACCAAAATAGCCGTTGACTTATATTCAACATACGGTCTTGTTACATAAAGATAGCCTGCAAAGTCATTCGTTACTCCCCATGAGTTTTTTACCATATAGTATTCCTTACCAGTCTGATCTTTTGCCAAACCTACGATATGCATACCATGGTCATCCGTTGTAGAAAGGTTGTTAAGAGCTTTCTGACGCATATCCTCAGTGATTGTTTTATCTTTTTTAGGCTCTGTAAACAAAGTCTGCTTGTTGTCTGCAGTAATTTGTTCAAGATCCATATCCGGAACATAAGCGACTCCGTTTTTGTAAGAAAAATAAGGCTCTGAAACGTCCGTTGCCCAGCCTACAGAATACCCTTTAGTTACTGCATTGTCTACGATAGCTGTAAGGTCTTTCATGGGAACATTCCAGTCTGAATCATGGCTCCAGTTGTCAGGAATAGGAACTACAAATTTCTGATAATAAGGATAATCTTTATAAGAAGATAATTCTACATAATCATCAGCATTAATTCCTACGACTTCGTTAGCAAACGTTTTTGGCGTATAGTTTTTTCCTTCATACGTAAAGTTAGCAGGTACTTTTCCTAAATATTCATCAAGAATTGCATCTACAGAATTCATCCAGTTATCGGTAAGCTTTCCTTTTGAAGAGGCCTGAACAAGGCTATCCAAAACAGGCTTTAACTTCCCCTGCATTTCTTTGAAATTGTTGGTGGTTTGCCCCGGCTTTAGTCCTGAATAGACATCCTGAGGAACTGCTCCGTACTTTTTGTACATATTGATTACATCGTGTAGTTCTCCTCCGTCTCCCCAACTGATAGCTCCGCTATTTAAAACATATAACTTCGCTTTATCGTGGTAAGAATTCCTTGCGGTAAAAATTTCAGCAAGATCTACAGGTTTTTTTCCCATCCTCTGCATCTCAGATTCAAGAAAAGAATTTCCTGAATAGCTCCAGCAAGTTCCTGATGAACCCTGATTCTTCACAGAAGTTGCACCAACGTCTTTTAACGTTGTGAACTGAAAATTAGCATTTTGTGAGTGGTTGTTTTTTAACTTGTTGATTAAGTCATCTTGGGCAAACATCATACTTCCTGCAGACAAAACAAAAAGTAATGATGCCATTTTCGCATTTTTCATTACTATAAAAAGATTATTTGTATTAATAGTCGTTAATAGTAGAGATTTGTTACAAAGGGAAAGGTTAAATTTAAAATGAAAATTTTTTATTAAAAAAGTGAATAAAGCGAATAAAGGAAGGAAGGTTATGATTAAAATAATCTGTAATAGAGAGAAATATGAACGGCAATCTATACCATAGTCAGGGTGGTGATTTTTTTGAATTATTTCTCCGGTAAGTATTGCTTTTTGGCCTGTTCTCTTACTTTGTATTTCCACATAATTACCCTATTTTAGAAAAAAGTTTAACATGTTTCCAACCTGCCTCAAATTTTTTGCATCTATACAAGTATAAAGCCTGACTATGGAACGAGATTTACTATTAGAATGTCAGCGGAATGATCGTAATGCGCAGCGGAAGCTCTATGAACAGATGGCAGGAAAACTGTATTCAGTCTGCAAACGTTATCTGAAAAATGATGAAGATATTGAAGAAGCTCTGGCTGATAGTTTTTATAAAATTTTTACAAAAATCAATCAGCTTCAGAATCCTGACACATTTGAAGCATGGGCAAAGAAAATTGTGGTCAATGAATGTTTACAAAAATTAAGAAATAATAAAGAACTGCACATTTCTTTAGAAGAAAATCATGTGTCCTTTTCAGATTCTGCATGTGACAATCATTCATTGGAAAAAGATATTTTAAATCTTTTGAACTTCCTTCCGGAAGGCTGTAAGGCTATTTTTAATCTTTTTGCCATTGAAGGCTACCCTCACAAAGAAATTGCTGTAATGCTTTCCATTAGTGAAGGAACCTCAAAGTCTCAACTCAATTTCGCAAGAAAAAAACTTCAGGAACTTTTGGTCAATCAAAATATCTAAACTTTACATCAATGGAAAATAATCATATAGATAAAACGTTCAATGAGGCTTCTAGAGCTTTGGAGGAACCTGTAACTTTTCCGGGTTTTGATAAAGTTTGGAGTAAGGTTGAAGAAAAGCTGGATCAGAAACAGGAAAAGAAAAGGATTGTTCCGGTCTGGATCTCTTACGGAATTGCAGCAAGTCTGGCGGTGGGGAGTGGGATTTTTTATTTTACTCATGAAAAAAGAGATCTGGGAACAGAACAAACCATCATTGCTCAGAAAACAATTTCTCCGGAAAATCCTTCAATGAATATTTCCGAACCTATCCAAAAAACGGATAGTATCGTAAGAGCCAATATCCGGAAAGAAGTGATTCCGATTGTTCCGATGAGGGTGGCTTCCCGGAAAATTCGGCGCATGTATACTTCTTTATCGACTTTTCATATAGAGAAATTGAATGCTACAGAACCTTTCAATGGGAAGCTATTGCCAATTGCAGAAAATAAAATAAAAGACACCTTACGAAGAAAAAACATCGAGGAAGTGATCGCAGTGGGAGTTAAAAAAGAAAAAACGGTTACAGTAAGTTCTTTGGAGATTGCATCCCAAAAGAGACGTTCCGCTTTAAACATCGTTCCGGATACTGCAGAGACAGCCTATTCACGTACTCCGTTTAATCTTGCAGCACAAATACATGAGCCCGAAATTTTAGCATATGGCAAAAAAACAAAGCCTGATAAACTGATTATTGCAAGCTCAGGAGTAGCCAATCAGATGGGAACGAAATCTCTTGCCAATTCAATAGGAGGTCTTACTCCCGGAATAAATGTCAACTCTATTTCAGGAATGGAAGGTTCGGGTAAAGTGGATATTTCAATGAGTTGTCAAAATTCTTCAAAAGCAAATACAAATCCTTTGATCGTAGTAGATGGTGTTGTTTCGGATTTGGAAGATTTCAGAAAGTTAGACCCTAAAAAAATAGAAAATATTTCCATTATTAAAACGCCGAAAACAAAAACGTCTTATTCAGAAAAGGCGAAAAATGGTGTTGTTGTGGTAGAAACAAAGGATATATCAAAAAAAGAAAAAAGAAAGCTGAAAAAGTTTCTTGAAAAAGAATTACCTCAAAAATAATTCCCCCAAATTGTAAAAACTAATAATCATTCATTATACACCTGGAAAAAGAAATTTCTTCAGTAGGTTTCTTTTCCCTTTTTTAATCACAACAAAATCATGATGAGAATTTATGTATTACTTCCATTGTTTGCAAGAAAACGTATTTGGATTAAATCCATAGTAAAGTATATGACAACACAATTGCAATAGAAAAAAGATGATTTCAATATAGAAAACACAAACACAATTTTGAGCAAAGACTCAGAGAGGTGTTGACATTGCTGATACCATTGGAAGAACGGGAATCAAATGTATTATTGGATATAATAATGCTGCCGTCTTCCAGCATGTTATTAATTTCTACCTTAAAAATCTCGCATAACCTGATCATTTACTAGACCCGGCCTGAAAGTATCGGTTTCCCATTTGGGATAAACAGGCTGGGATATGTGTAGCAAATGGGGTACCTGTTGCTATGAGTATTCTCTTTTCGTTCAGAGTTTTGCCAGTTTTTGGTTCCAGGTATTGTTGTATTAAATTTTATACAATATAAAAAACATTACAATGTGTTGAATCTGATGTGTACAAATTTATAACCATAGGTTATTGAATTTATAACCAAAATTTTTCACACTAATAAGAAATAATTGATATATTAGCCTTCAAACATTAGCAGGAAAAAAACAAAATTGTTTTAGACAAATGTAAAAAATCTATGTCTCTTATTCTATTTTCAGATAATGCGACATGTTTTGTCGTTACCCGGCTTTAGCTTTGTAGTAGAATAAAAACTTAAAAAAACGCTTATGAGAAAAATACAATTTACCCATTAAAATATGGGGAGAACCCCATATCAATATCTAAAATATCTTTTTAGATTTAACCCCATTAAAAATTCAAATGCATATGAAAAAAAAACTACATGGGTGCAATAATCCTCAGCACTTTACTAAACATCCATGCCCAAGAGGTTCTTTGGCAACGCGATATTAAGTCCTCCACGCAGGACTTTCTAAGCCAGATTACCACAACTATTGACGGACAATATCTTATCACAGGTAGTAGTATCCAGGCTAAAATCGAGTCGCCAGCAGCCAAAAGCCAAAAGCTCAACAACGGTTATGATTTTCATTTGATAAAACTTGACCAGCAAGGGAATGAGATGTGGAAGAGATATTTCTCCGGAGGAAACCATGATTATTTATCCGCCACCGTTACCACGCAGGACGGGGAATTTCTTCTTTCCGGCACCAGCTATTCCGGGAAAGGATTGGATAAAAAAGACGATTCCAAAGGAGGATCAGACATTTGGCTTATCCAGATCAATGAGTTTGGAGATGAACAGTGGCAAAAGTCTTATAATTTGGGGAATCGTGATGTTTTAATGGGAATGAACGCCATTCATTCTGCCGATGATACAGAGACCAAGGGGCTTTTACTCGGTGGTTATACACAGGCTGAAGGGAAAATACAGGAAAATGATGAAACGTTTTGGTTGCTCTATATTGATTCTCAGGGAAATGAAAAATGGCGTAAACATGTTAAAGGTGAATCCAAAAAAAGAGAGGAAAGGCTTTCAGATTTTAAGCTGAACAGGGACGGATCTGTCGTACTTACAGGAACCAGTGCAAATGAGCTCGGAAAGGAAAGCTGGAAGATTGTAAAGCTAGGAGACAAACAGGTTGACCAGCTTATCGAAAAACAGGATATTAAAATTTATCCGAACCCGGTATCTGATTATGCGTATGTGGAGATAGAGCTTGATCCTTCGAAAGGCTCGGGGCGAGGATTTGAGGCTGATATTACCCTTTACGATATGGGAGGACGACAGTTACAAAGCCTGAGAACTAAGAATAAGGTAACAAAAATCAATACTCAGAATTTAATTGATGGGGCTTACTTAGTTACGGTGAAGACCAATGAGAATAAGACAGCCAGCACTAAACTAATTAAGAAATAAGAAAACAATGAAAACAAAATTATCTTTTGTATTTCTTATTCTTGATTATTGTGATGAGTGATCTGTAAAAATAATCTTTCAGAAGAAATACATTATTTCTATTGAGTTGAGTATAGAGGTGAATGTTCTTATAAGAATAAATGATCTATCTTTTTTATTTATAATAATTTATTACGTTGAACTTATATTAATTTAATATATGAAATCCATTTTTTTAATTGCAAAACTAAGTTTTTTACTGCTCCCTATATTTGTTATTGCCCAAAATAGGCCACAAGTATATAATACCGTTCCTCCTTCACCCAATGCTTCTGCTTTTACTCGTTATAGAGAATATCCGGTAAGCAACGCTACGGGATTGATACAAATAGAAGTTCCATTATATACTATACAACTTAAGACATTTTCTTTTCCCATTAATTTGAGTTACCATGCATCGGGCAGACGCGCTAAGCTTGATTATTCACCAGTTGGTTTGGGGTGGATTATTAATGCTAGTGGGAATGCCTCCCGGACAATCAAAGGGAGGACTGATCCTATACCTAATTCTTTTTCGATTCCTAAATTTAATGACTTAAACCCTCAAAGTGACTACTCTAAAATTGAAAAATTATTAGATATGGAAGGAGACAATGGGGCATTGAATAATCAGCATGATATTTTTTCATTTGCCGTAGGAGACAAGTCTGGAAAATTTATTGTAACAGATCTGGGTGTCGTTTTTCTTAATGGAGAGCCATACAAAGGAACCATTCATAATGGGGGAATAATAATAACGGATGAAAATGGTACCGCTTATACCTTTGCAGACCGAGAAGATAACACTGTATATACAGCTGAGAAGAGCACTTCTTGGTTTTTATCTAAAATCACGACTTCAGAAGGGGAGGAAATAATATTTCAGTATACTATCATCCCGGTGAGCAACACGAATGATATCGTGGGTAACTGGATCGTACGTGATGAAGTTCAGATCAGTGATCAATATCAGGCTTTAGGGCAGACGATGCAAGGATCCTCCTGTCTCCCACCACAAACAGGTTTGGGAGTACGAGTAGATCAAGTTTATGGTACTCCCTCTGTAAGCAATTATAAGATGCGTTCTCTCAGTTCCATTGATTTTCCCAATGGTCGTATTGCTTTTGTATATGACTCAAAAATGAAATTAACTTCAATGGATCTTTTTAATAGATCAGGAGCATTGTTACGCAAAAATGGTTTCTCTTATCAAAGTGTTCCCAATGAAAACCTATCAAATAATAACTCTCAGCTTTTAAACAGCACCTGGTTTCAGGATCCTGCAGGTAACCAGTCTGAGGTTTATCACTTTTCTTACTATGATGATCCTGCCTATCGTTTAAATAATTTAGCACAAAATATTTTTCTTAAAAACAAAGACTGGTGGGGGTTTTTGAATAATAAAAGTAATAATTTCAGTGTCCCTAAGTTTGAAGTAGATAACTATTTTTCAAGTCCTAACTATATGAGTAGTTCTTATGGGACCCCAGGGGTAAAGAATCCTTCTTTTGGATTCAAGCTAAACACAACTCTTAAAAAAATTATCTATCCCACTAAAGGATATTCAGAATTTATATATGAACCTAATCGCGGAAAGAGGGATGGCAATCCGGTTATTGACGGTCCAGGATTACGCATAGGGCAAATTAATACAGGGGATGGATCAGGTAATGAACTATACACACAGTATAAGTATGGGGATGATGAGAATGGAATAGGATACTTTATGATATATCCCAGTGAACGGGATTTTAAAAGTGCTCGCTACAGAATAATTGATCCGGGCTCAGGGGATCCTAATCTATGTTTTTACAGGGAAACTACTTACACCTCAGAACCTATTGAGAGTATGGCAGAAGCCTATTCTTTTCCCATTTACTATAATAAAGTAACTGAATATAAATTTTCATCCAGTGAGCCTTCAATAAAAAAAGGAAAAACTGAATTCTATTATTCAGTTCCTCAAATTGATGCTAATTATTTGTCCATGCCAGGAGGATCTTTTACCACATTAAAAGGGAATATGCTCTGTAATCTATCTTCCTTCCTCTACAGAGAAGTATACCTAGGCGCGAATAACAATTCCAAATTAATCGGTAAATCAGTTTATGAAAGAGGTACTAGTGGTAACTTTAATATGATTTATTCTGAACAAAGCAATTATGCCTTTTTCAAGCAACAAACAATTTTTGAAATTTTTATGTCGAGATGGATTGACTGTGCTTCAAGTCTGTACTATACTGGAGCCCCGGATCAACAGTGCACCATCAATAGAGCCATTAATGAGTATGCTCCTATGTTTGGTTTTGCCAGTTCCTCTGTAAATGTCGCAGGGAACCGGCTTGTAAGACATGAAGTAGCGGAAAAAATCAATAATCAACTTATTACAAGAGTAGATCTATATGAATATGGTAGTGGTGGCGATGAAACTCCTTCCGATCAGTTTCCAAGGAAGAAAAAAACAACTTTTGCTGATGGAATAATTAATGAAGTAGAATACAAGTATGCTTCCGAGAAAAACAATCAAAAGTTGATTAACGCCAATATAATTGGTATTCCTTTGGAGACGGCAATAGTGAAAAAAGAAAATGCTACAGCAACTGGAAAAACCATTTCAAGATCAGAAACAAAGTACGATAATCCGGCTCATCTGTTTCCAAGCTCAGCAGTATCCTATAACATTCTAGACAATACCCCATCTACAGAAGTCACTTATGACAAGTACGATAGTAAAGGAAACCTACAACAGTACACGATCAGAAATGGAGTTCCAACAGCGATCGTTTGGGGATATAACAACACTCAGCCAATTGCTAAAGTAGAAGGTGCTACCTATGCTCAAGTTGAGAACCTTGTCTCTTCTATTGTGAGTGCTTCCGATTCTGATGCTTCTAATCCAGCTAATGAACCCGCATTCATTATCGCATTAGACAACTTTAGAAGGAATGCTGATCTATCTGCTTATCAGATCACAACCTATACTTATGATCCCTTAATTGGAGTAACCAGTATTACTCCACCCTCAGGAATCAGAGAAGTCTATATCTATGATACTGCTAATCGATTAAAAGAGGTAAGAGAGGATTCCAAAACTGGGAAGCTGGTAAAAGAGTTTAAATACAACTACAAAAACTAACAAGAGATGAAAAGAATAATAACTCCTATAGGAATCTTTCTGTTTACAGGGCTTATCAAGGCACAGCTTAGCCCACTTCCTAACACAGAAAACTATATACAAACTAAAACATATCTCGATTATAATGGAACTCAGGTTACAAAATCTTCAGAAACTGTCCAATATTTTGATGGTTTGGGAAGACCTAAACAAGTCATCAGTATAAAAGCTACTCCCCAGGGAAAAGATGTGGTAACTCACATCGAATATGATCAGTTTGGAAGGCAGATCAAAGACTACCTTCCAATTCCCCAGCAAGGAACTCAGAACGGAACCTTCTATGCCTCTCCATTGGGGAATGCATCTTCCGTCTATGGTAATGAAAAAATATTCTCTGAAAAAGTATTGGAAAATTCACCCCTCGACAGAATTAAACAGCAGATTCAGGTGGGAAACGACTGGAGCAGTAAGCCGGTCAACTTTGGATATGAAGCCAATACTGTAGCAGATGGAGTACGAAAGTTCACAACCACGACTATCTGGGTAGATGGCGCTACGAAATCTGATCTTGCAGAAAACTGGCTCTATACCGACGGGCAACTCTATAAAAATACAGTCACCGACGAAGACGGAAACAAAACCACAGAATTTAAAAATGGACAGGGGCAGACCATTATGGTTAAAAAAGAAGATGGTAGCAGTACTTATTATGTTTATAATGAATATAATCAATTGGCTTTTGTAATCCCTCCTTTAGCCAGTGTCAGAGGTGATATTGTAGCTAATACTGCAAAACACGATGAATTGTGCTATCAGTACCGTTACGATGGAAGGAACCGTCTGGTAGAGAAAAAACTTCCCGGAAAAGGCTGGGAATACATGATCTATGACAAACAGGACCGACTGGTAGCCACCCGGGACGCTAATTTAAAAGCTAAAGGACAGTGGCTTTATACAAAATACGATAAGTTGGGAAGAGCAGTGATTACAGGAATCAGTACAGGGGGTGAAAGGACTACAGAACAAACTTTGGCAGACCTTCAGGGAAATAACTCTGTTAACAGAATTTCCACCCCTTTCTTCAACAGGCAAGGTATGGAGGTATACTATGATAATCCGGAAGGGAGCTATCCTAAATCTCCGACCTGGGTTACTTTATTGTCTTTACATTATTATGATTCTTATCCCGGCTATAGTTTTAATTCCTCCTTTCCATCAACTATTCAGGGAGAAAGCATTTTAACATCAACACTTTCTTCAGACGGAAGAAGCACCAACGGACTTCCTGTTATGAGTGTGGTGAAGAATATTGAAGATGATAACTGGACAAAAAATTATTCTTACTATGATAACAAAGGAAGGGTTATAGGATCCTATTCCATCAATCATTTAGGTGGTTATACTCAAACAGAATCAAAACTGGATTTTGCAGGAACTCCACAAATGGTGGTGACCAGACATAAACGGCTGAATACAGATACAGAAAGAGTAATCACGGAAAATTTCGAATATGATCATCAAAACAGGTTACTTGTACACAAACATCAGGTAGACAGTAATCCTGTTGAAGTTCTGACTCAAAACACTTACAATGAAATAGGTCAGCTCATTAATAAAAAGACAGGAAATACCACAGGCACTCCATTACAGTCTGTAGATATGGCCTATAATATCAGGGGATGGCTGACCAGGGTCAATGACCCTTCTAATTTAAGCGGGAAGCTTTTTGCCTATGAAATCAAATACCAGAATCCTGTCTACTTCAATGTCTCTACAGGAAAATACAACGGGAATATTGCTGAGATAGACTGGGTAAGTGCTGATAACGGAAAACTCAGGCGCTATAATTATCAGTATGACAGCCTGGAAAGGTTAAAAAGCGGAATTTATTCTGAACCGAATGCGACTGTTCCTCAAAATAATTACTACAATGAAACCCTAAGCTATGATGTGAACGGAAATATCCTGAATCTTAAAAGAAACAGGTTTATAGAAAACTTAAGCGTGGAGTTAATGGATAACCTCAATTATACCTATACCGGAAACAGGCTTAATAAGGTAGATGATGTGTCCGGGAATTATGGAGGCTATCCCAGTCCATCAGGTTCTCCTATGACCTATGACAACAACGGAAATATGACCAGTCATTTTGATAAAGGAATCTTACAGATTGATTACAATTATCTCAACCTTCCCAACTATGTCAAATTTGACAAAGAATATGTATCCCATGATTTTACGTCTACTTACTATGTCAATACAAAATACCTGTACAATGCAGCAGGAATTAAATTAAGAAAAATCCATACCTATGGTGCAGGAAGAACTGATATTGAAACGATTGAAAAGACAGACTATCTGGATGGGTTTCAATATTCTGAGGATGAATTAAGTTTTATTCCCACTCCGGAAGGGTATTATGATTTTAAAAAGAATACTTATATTTACAATTATACCGATCAGTTAGGAAACATCAGATTAGCGTATTACAAAGATGCTTCCGGAAATGTAAGGATAGACAGAGCTACCCATTATTATCCATTTGGATTAGAGTTTGGAGGGGAATTAAGTACTTCCAATTCAATAACACCGAATTATACCTATTCTTCCCAAGGACAGGAAAAACAAAGGGAAACAGGTTGGAGTTCTTACAGATGGAGGAATTATGATGCTGCAATGGCAAGGTTCTTCAATGTAGATCCTTTAAGTGAAAAATATGCTTATCAATCGCATTATAATTTCTCAGAGAACAGAGTGGTTGATGGTAGAGAGTTAGAAGGTTTAGAATGGGCTAATGTTAAAAATGATCAAGGAGTAACTACCAACCGACAACTTACAGTTTCTATTACTAATAATACTAACCTTAATGATAAACAATTTAATAAGGTCGTGGAATCTATTAAGACAGCTTTTTCTAAGACCTTTAGTGCGGATGGAGCAAAAGCCGAATTAATAGTATCAGATAAAGCAACCATGAAAGTTGAAGCTGTAAATGAAAAAAGCGTAACTATAACTAATGAAAATGGAGAAGAATTTTCCACATTTAAAGGAGGAGTTACCGCAACTTTAGGAGAAACTCAAAAAAACAATTTTACAGTTACTACTACAGTTGATGGCTCTAAAAGAGAAAATAATGGTATCACAAGATCCTTCAATCATGAAGCAGCACATTCTGCAGGATTAGATCACCCATGGGAAAACAGGGATAAAGTTTCTGACATTAATCAGGGATCAAAAAATGTTTCACCAAAAACAATAAAAGGAAATCTTTTAAATTCAGGGGCGAATCCTGTTTTTGATTATAAACAAAATGCAGGAAGTAACTTAACGCCTGGACAATTTAAAAAGATGGATGAAACAATACAATCTCAACAACCTAAATAATTATGAAAAAATGTATCTATGTTTTTATAGTAATGTGCTCAATATGTGGGTGTAAAGGCTATAAACAATTAACACAAAAAAGCACTTGTGGTAATGAGTTTGAAATCCAATATATTAGATCAGGAAAATATTTACTTCCTCAGAAAGAAAGAGATAAAAATTATTTTCTAATTTATTTTGAAAGTCATTTTAATGATAAAATAAAAATAAAAGTTAATCAGAATGAAATATTTAATAAACAAGTAATTACAAATGATAAAAGACCTGATGATTATTCAGACAGGATAATGTATAAAATGGATGGTAAGAATGAATACATTATGGATATTCAAGGAATTGATAGTAATACATGTTTAAATTTAACACTTGATAAGAAATATAGAGTAATGTATTTTTTTTATTACCAAAATAAATGGATTGTAAGATTTTCCAATGAGTTAAGGATTAATTAAGACATGAATAAAAGTGTCTAAATTTTAGAAAAAAGAATCTAAAATGAAGAATTTGCTTGCAGTAATATTTATTTTACCACTCTTTTGTGCACATTAAAATAAAGTGATTAAAAACAGCTTTTGTAAAAATAAGATTACTCTGGTCATGTTCCAAAGTTATTTATTCTGTTATTTTAATAATTAACTAATTGAAAATCAGTAGAACAGAATATCATGTCATAGAGGTATGAATCCTTGCCCTTATGATTTTTGATAGAATAGAGCTTAATTTACTGAGAATCATTCCTCATGTATCAGAGTTAGTGACGAGTCTTTTTAGATATAAACCAGTTTGTTTATCACTACATCGGTCATTTAGGAAACATCAGATTAGCGTATTACAAAGATGCTTCCGGAAATGTAAGGATAGACAGAGCTACCCATTATTATCCATTTGGATTAGAGTTTGGAGGTGAATTAAGCACTTCTAATTCAATAACCCCCAATTATACCTATTCTTCCCAGGGGCAGGAGAAACAAAGAGAAACAGGATGGAGTTCTTACCGATGGAGGAATTATGATGCTGCGATGGGAAGGTTCTTCAATGTAGATCCTTTAAGTGAAAAGTATGCGTATCAGTCTCATTATAACTTCTCAGAGAACAGGGTTGTTGACGGTAGGGAATTGGAAGGGTTGGAATGGGCTAATGTTAAAAATGATCAGGGAGTAATTACAAGTAGACAACTTACAGTTTCTATTACCAATAGTAGTACTAAACTTAATGATAAGCAATTTAATAAGTTAGTAGAATCTATTAAAACCGACTTCTCAAAAACTTATGGTGCAGATGGTGCAAAAGCAAGTTTAGTGGTGTCAGACAAAGCAACAATTAAAGCTAATGTAGTTGATGAAAAAGGAACTATCGTAAAAGATGCTGATGGAAATGAAGTGGGGGTTGCTTTTAAAGGTGGGGTTACTGATACATTAGGAGATTCACAAAAGAATGGTTTTACTGTTGCGGCTTCTAACGATGGAGAAAAAAGAGGGGCTAGTGATATAACAAGGTCTTTTAATCATGAAGCAGGTCATACGGTAGGACTTAGGCATCCTTTCGACCCAAAACAAGAGGTTGCGGATGTAAAACAAGGAGCAACTGGAGTTAAAATATCTACAGTAACGAGTAATTTGATGAACTCTGATGCAAATAAAATTAACCCATCTTCAAGTGGTACAAAGGTTACTGCAAGCCAATTTAAAAAAATGGATGAATTAATTCAATCTCAACAACCTAAATAATTTTTACTATGAAGAAGCTATTAATATTATTAGGATTCTCATTTTTATTAATCTCTTGCGTACAACAAAAACAATTAGTCAATAGCCTTTCTTGCCAAAATAAAATTACTGTCCAATACGACAATAGCAAAGCAAAAGGAGTAATGGCAAAGAATAAAGAGCTAGTTATTGTATTTTTTATGAATGATTTTAATGATAAAATTAAAGGATATATAAATGGTAAACAGAAGTTTAATGGAGAAGTATTAACAAAGGAAACCTCTGGGAAATCTGATAAAAATTTTGCTTATAATTATAGCAAAGATAAAACTCTTCCCATATTAAAAATAGAAAAGGAAAACGGGAGTTGCTTTGATATTAGAATAAAAAAACGATATAAATTAGTATATGTATTTTACGATTCTAATCAGGAATGGATTGTCAGATTTTCAAACAAATACTATGTAGACAATTAAAATATTGTGTGGTCAAGGTGATGTTTCAAATATGTTAGTAATAAAGTATAGCGTCAAAAACCAGCGCTATATTTTTAAATATTAAAGGAAAATCTAAATTTTTGACATGATATTTTAGTAGTTAGAGGATAAAAAAATAAAAAAAATCTGCTTAAAATGCTGAGAATCATACCCCGTGTTTCAAATGTGTTGGTGAAAATAATCTCTATCTTCACAATTATACAGATCAGCTAGGAAACATCAGATTAGCGTATTACAAAGATGCTTCCGGAAACCTCAAAATAGACAGAACTACCCATTATTATCCTTTTGGATTAGAGTTTGGAGGAGAATTAAGTACTTCCAATTCAATAACACCGAATTATACCTATTCTTCGCAGGGACAGGAAAAACAAAGAGAAACAGGTTGGAGTTCTTATAGGTGGAGAAATTATGATTCTGCAATGGGAAGGTTCTTCAACGTGGATCCACTAGCAGAAACCTATCACACCTGGTCACCTTTTGCCTTTAGTGGTAACCGTGTAGTTGATGCAAGAGAATTGGAAGGATTAGAGCCTAAGAAAGTAAATGAAGAAACTCCCTTGTTAGATAGAACAACAAATGGATTAAAAACATTTTTTAGTGGAGTTACCAACTTTTTTAATGAAAAATTTAACATTAAAAGAGAAATGGCAATACAAAGGAATATTGATTCTAGAGAAATAATGATGTTGGACAGATTGGCAGGAAAATCTGCTGCACTTGGTCAAATGGGACGTGGTCTTTCAGAAACTATGAAAGGAAGTGCTTATGCTTTAGGTGAAGTATTAGATAAAGGAGGAGAATACACTTCTAGTGCAGCACTTCTTGCAGCGCCAGCCACGGAGGGAGCTTCGTTAGCATTAATACCACCTGCTGAAGCAGTATCTAATTTTGGATGGGGAATAAAGTTTGGAGTTGATTTTTCAGACGGCAAATATTCTGATGTAATGATAGAAGGCTCAAAAAAAATTATAAGTACTGGTATTGGCAAAATGGGGGAAGGTTTACTTAATAAAACATTTAAATTAAATCCTTCAATGACAAAAACTGAAAAGGCAATTCATGAAACTGTAATTGGAGGAAGTGCAACTGTCGTTTCAAAATCTGCTGAAAGTGTAATTGATAAAAAGACAAAAAAATTAAATGAATAAATCTGAATTTAAATCCATAGTTTTTTATTATTTCTTAATAATATTACTTTCTGGACTTCTGTTGTTTAATCTATATTCTATTTATGTGAGTAGTGATTGGTCCATTTTATTTCCAATAGGAATTCAATTGCTTTTATTAATATTAGTTTTTATTAAATTTTCAAAAATTAAGTTATTATTAAAAATCTGGAGTTTGATATTTTTAATAATTGCCCCAATAATGCAACTTTTAGGAAAGCTTTTAAAAGATGCATCATATGATTACCAATTTTTTGATATAAGAATTTATGTTATACCTTTCATAATGTTAATCATGGGAATAGTTGTATTCTATTTTACTTCGGTAACTATTAAAACTAAAGATAATATTTAATTATTTAGAATATGCCAACTGATGGGGCTTTTGCTTTTGCTGGAAAAGTCATCTGACTTTGAGTTGACAAGTTTAAAACCACTGCAATGCCAGTGGTTTTAGTTTAGAAAAACAATTATCTTTACAATTACACTGATTAGTTAGAAAATATCAGGTAAACTTCCCTGTTGTTCAAACAAGTTAAAATTATTAAATATAATTTTCAAAAATTATTGAAAATTCAAAAAATATAATTATATTTGTCATAGAAATCTAAAAAACAAAAGCGATGCAACTTTCAGAAGCCAAAGAAAAATACATTCAAACCTGGGGAACGTTTGCTACCAATTGGGGAATCAACCGCACGATGGCACAGGTGCATGCTTTGCTTTTGGCAAGTGGTCAACCGCTTTCTACGGACGAGGTGATGGAGCAACTGGAAATTTCGCGAGGAAATGCCAATATGAACCTTCGTGCTTTAATCGATTGGGGAATTGTGAAAAAAGAATTCATCAAGGGAGACCGAAAAGAATATTTCGTGGCAGAAAAAGATGTATGGTATCTTTTTAAACAAATCACCAAGGAACGTAGAAAAAGAGAAATAGAACCAGTCATTTCATTTTTAGAAGAACTTAGAGATATCGAAGATAAAGATTCTGAAGAAGCACAGGAGTTTATCAAATTGATGAATGACTTCAGTTCTGTAACCGGGAAGATCAACAATATTATGGATCTGGCGATTAAAAGTGATGATCACTGGCTGGTAGGGAAGATTACCAACTTGTTGAAATAATCTTTACAGTAATGAAGAGACTATTTTTAATATGGGTTTTAATATCCGCAATCAGTTGCCGGAAGAATGAAAGTGCAAGCTTTGATATTCATATTGAAAATACGGACAGAGTGGGTGTAAATTACAACTTAAATCAGCTTATAATTTATAAAAACGATACACTGTTTAAAAAAATTGGATCTAAAGAGCCAATACGTTCTTTAGATGAGAATATCAAGATAGACAGCATCAGGAAGGGACGGTATTCATTCGTTTATGAAAGTATTTTTGGGAAGGAAATTAAAGAGGTAATACAGGTTGATGATTCCGGAATTTACAGAATAAGCGTTAACCCGGATCGCAGTCCTGAAAGACTTAAAAATTTAGTGATTGAAAATCTTAAAAATGATCGTGTTAAATGGGTCTATAATTCAAGTGGTTGTTTTCACCATGATGATGATTCAATTATACTGTCCAATAATGGAAATGATTATTTCATTCAATATAAAGGACAGCCAAAGAAAGTTGATGAAAAAGTTTGGTCCTATTTTGTAAATACAGAGAATGCAATGAGACAAATTCCCAAAAACGGAGGATGTACAACGATAGATACTTATGTTTTATCCTATAGAGGAAAATCCGATACGATGATTGATAATACATGTCGATTTAGGATTTGGAGTCATCTGAAAGATTATTTGAATAATAATAAGTTATAAAAAGGAGATTTAAATCCTTTTTTATTTCTGATGAATTTTCAATTATTTCTGAAAATTTTAAATAAATAGTAATTATGAAAAATTTAATCATCCATTTATTTCTGATTTTGTATTTCGGAAGAAAAAGAACCCGCTAAATAATAATTACCATGAAAGAATTTGTAAAATATGACTACTACCTTCAGTTGATGATCATTATCACAGGAACTCTTATTTCAATCCTTGAAGTAGAACGATGGGGATTGATGGGATTTTATTTCATTGTGGGTATTCCGCAATTGATCAGTTTTTTGATCAGATTGTTCTTTCTATCAAAGAAATCTGTTGCTTATATCATTTATGGAGTCGTTATTATACCGGTTTGGATTTCTTTACTGGTGCTTTATCAATTTAATCCTAACAAAGATATTAGTATTTTCTTTGGGTACATTTTGATAGGAGCTTTGTTGTACAGTCCGGTGATGGCTATTATGTACGTTTGCGATTGTTATAAAATATACGAATCATATAAAACACATGAGTTATGAAAGCTTTAAAAAATCACACGCTCATCTACGACAACGAATGTCCGATGTGTAACTTGTACTCTAAAGGCTTTACCCAATGCGGAATGCTGGATCAGGAGGGAAGGGAGGCTTTTACCGAATTATCAGCTCAGAACAAAAGGCTGATCGACTTTCACCGGGCAAAAAATGAAATTGCCCTGGTTGATTATAAGAACAATAAGGTAGTTTATGGTTTAGACAGCCTGCTTCTGATCATAGGAAATTCATTTCCTTTATTAGAAAAAATAGCCAGAATTCAACCTTTGTACTGGTTTTTCAAAAGGCTCTATTCTTTTGTTTCTTATAACCGCAAGCAGATGATCCCTTCAAAAAAAGATGATACCGGGCAATCTTGTATTCCTGATTTTAATTTGAAATACAGGCTCGCTTATATAGGCTTTGTCGTTTTTTTCTCTGCATATATTTTAAGTGTCTTCTCTGCAAAATTAGGAGTGGGCTTAGAACGGAATTTTGGAAGAGAACTATCTGTTTGTTTTGGGCAGATCCTGTGGCAGATTATTTTCCTACAAACTTATTTAAAAGATAAAATCTGGGACTATCTGGGAAATATGATGACGGTTTCTTTACTCGGAACGCTTCTTCTGGTGCCAACTTTGTTTACTGATTTTTCACCTGCTTTCTATTTGATTTACTTCGGAACGGTTGTTTTTATCATGTTTTTAGAACATATCAGAAGGTGTAGGATTTTAAAATTAAACTATCTTCCTACCATGTCATGGATGATTTTCAGGTTTACAGTACTGGTGGTAATTGTTATCATGTTAACGCATAACTAAACTTATATGTCAGTAATTTATTTAGAAACCTTCATTAATGCCGATAGAGAAATTGTTTTTGATTTGGCAAGAAACATAGATTTGCATCAACAGTCCACCTCCCGAACGGATGAAAAAGCAATTGCAGGCCGTACCTCAGGGTTAATTGAAAACAATGAAACCGTAACCTGGAGAGCAAAACATCTAGGTATTTATCAAACCCTTACAACTAAAATTATCAGTATGGAAAAGCCATACCGATTTACAGATGAAATGCAGAAAGGAGCCTTTACATCTCTCCGGCATCAACATATTTTTAAAGAAATAAAGGGTAAAACTCTCATGATCGATATTTTTGAATTTGAATCACCACTGGGTATTATAGGGAAAATTTTCAATACCCTTTTTCTCGCCGGCTATCTTAAAACATTCCTGATAGAAAGAAACAAATTAATAAAAACCACTGCAGAATCCTTAGCAAGCTCCAAAAAGGCAATTTAGACTAGAAAAGAATGTAATTCTATCAAATTATCAAAAAACAACCCTCTTATGAACTTTTTAAAAGCCGAATGGCGAAAATTAGCCATCATCAATTACGAAATCAATCCCGATATTTTGTTGAAATATTTGCCAAAAGGTACAGAACTGGATTTCTATAAAGGTAAATGCTATGTGAGCCTGGTAGGATTTATGTTTTTAAACACCAGATTATTAGGTTTTCCAATTCCTTTTCACCGTAATTTTGAAGAGGTGAATCTGAGATTTTATGTGAAGAAAAAAGAAAACGGAACCTGGAAAAGGGGAGTGGTCTTTATTAAAGAAATAGTTCCCAGGCCGGCATTAAGCTTTATAGCCAATTCCGTATACAAAGAAAACTATCATACTCTGCCTATGAGAAATCTGATCCATGAAAAAGGAGAAGAATTACTGATTCAGTATTCATGGAAAGATAAGAGTTGGCATTCCATCCGGGTTACAGCCGAAAATGTAGCTCAACCCATGGAAGCAGATTCAGAATTTGAGTTTATTACAGAACATTATTGGGGGTTCACCAAAAAAGAAAATGCAACCTCTGAATATGAAGTCTGTCATCCTCAATGGAACTGCTATCGGGTTAAAGATTATCAGGTGACAATTGATTTTACTAAAGTTTACGGGCTGGATTTTGAAAGTCTTAATCACAAAGAGCCTGTTTCAGTAATGTTGGCAGAAGGCTCTGAAATTGAAGTGAGAACAAAGAAAAATGTAAATTGAAATTAATTGTTTTCTGTTAGAACTGGATACACAGAGAAGTAGAAATATTTTTAATAGATTGAAACGTTGAGATGATAAAACAAACCATGGCATTAATAATCTTAAACTCATAAAAATGAAAATAATTATAGCCGGAGGCACCGGATTTCTGGGTGAAAACTTAGAAAAGTATTTTACAGAAAAAGGAAATAAGGTTGACATCCTGACCCGTCGCCCGAAACGTAAAAACGAAATCTACTGGAATGCCAAAACAACAGGAGAATGGAACAGTATCCTTGAAAACTCAGATGTACTGATTAATCTTACCGGAAAATCTGTGGATTGCCGATATCATGATAAAAATAAACAGGAGATTTATTCTTCCCGAATTGACAGTACAAGAGTTTTGCAGGAAGCCATTGATGCTTGTCACGACAAACCAAAAATCTGGCTCAATGCAAGTTCTGCAACCATTTATGTGCACTCGGAAAAACATTTGAATACCGAGGAAAACGGGATCATAGGAGATGACTTTTCTATGAATATTTGTAAGAGTTGGGAAGAAGAATTTTTTAAAATAAAAAATGAAAATGTAAGAAAAGTAGCATTACGAACTTCTATTGTGCTGGGAAATAATGGTGGGGCTTTCCCAAAACTAAAGATGATTACAAGAGTAGGCTTAGGTGGAAAACAAGGGAAAGGGAATCAGATGGTAAGCTGGGTTCATATCGATGATTTCTGCAGAGCAGTAGAATGGATTATTAATCATAAGGATATCTCAGGAGCCATTAATATCACTGCTCCGGAACCTGTCTCTAATGAAATAATGATGAGAAAACTAAGAAAACAGTTCAATGTCTCCTTTGGGCTGGATGCTCCTGTCTGGCAGTTGGAGATAGCCTCAATATTTTTAAAAACAGAAACAGAGTTGTTACTCAAAAGCCGGAATGTTTATCCTCAAAAATTGCTTAAAAATGGATTTCAGTTTTCCTTTGCCAACTTTGATATGGCTGTTCTTAAACTGTTGACAGCCTAATGTTTGTCAATTAGAACAGGATAATTAAATTAGAGGAAAATTATTTCGCTATGCAAGGCAATCAAAAAATGAAAACACTTTTATGTTCTGTTCTTATCAGTTCCGGACTCTCTTCCCAGGCTCATAATGTGTCTGAAGGGTATCAGAAGCCCACAGATCCGTTGGTTGTTCGGAATCTGGAGCAATGGCAGGATTTAAAGTTTGGATTGTTTATGCATTGGGGAACATATAGCCAATGGGGAGTTGTTGAGAGCTGGAGCTTATGCCCTGAAGATGAATCCTGGACTCAAAGAAACCCTGAACACGGAAAGTCATATGTCGAATATGTGAAGAATTATGAAAATCTTCAGACTACTTTCAATCCTGTTCAGTTTAATCCGGAGAAATGGGCAGAGGCAACCAAAAAAGCGGGAATGAAATATGTGGTTTTTACCACAAAACATCATGATGGATTTTCCATGTTTGATACCCAACAATCAGATTATAAAATTACTTCCTCAAAAACACCCTTTTCAAAAAATGCCAAAGCGGATGTGACCAAAGAGATTTTTGAAACCTTCAGGAAGGATGGATTTAAAATTGGGGCTTACTTTTCAAAACCGGACTGGCATTCTGATGATTACTGGTGGTCTTATTCTCCTCCTAAAGACAGAAATGTAAACTATGATCCTAAGAAATATCCCGGAAAGTGGGATAAATTTAAAACATTTACTTTCAATCAATTGAATGAAATAACTTCTCGTTATGGAAAAATAGATATTCTCTGGCTGGATGGAGGTTGGGTACGTCCTTTTCACACCATTGATCCCAAAGTAGAATGGCAACGTACCATTAAAGTAGAGCAGGATATCGATATGGATAAAATAGGAACAATGGTTCGCCGAAATCAACCAGGCATTATTGTGGTAGACCGTACCGTTTCCGGAAAATGGGAAAATTACGTAACTCCGGAACAGGCCATTCCAGAACATCCTCTTTCAATTCCGTGGGAAAGTTGTATGACAATGGGAGATTCTTTCTCTTATGTTCCCAATGATCATTATAAATCATCTCAGAAAATCATTGAAACATTGGTAAAGATCATTTCAAGAGGAGGAAACTATCTCATGAATATTGCACCCGGGCCGAATGGAGATTATGATGCCACGGTATATGAAAGGTTAAATGAGATATCCGGTTGGATGGATAGAAACCAATCCGCTGTTTTTGCAACAAGAAGTATTGCTCCTTACCATGAGGGAGACTTTTATTACACTCAGGCAAAAGATGGAAGTACGGTAAATGTCTTTCATCTCAATGAAAAAACTGAATATAAAGCACCTGAAACCCTTACCTTTACAATCCCTGAATCTTTTAACCCCAAATCATTAATTATTCCGGGAATTTCTTCGAAAATTCACTGGAAAAAAAATGGGGATACCGTGGAAGTTAAGCTCCCTGCGGAAAGATCTAAATTGAGATATGCGCTTGTCATTCAAATGAAAAAATAAAGAGGATAAAAAATAAAACGGGCAGAAACAAATCCCGCCCGTACAATAGAAAGTATATTACCTGTTAATATTTTCTGGCCAGCAGAAGGTTTAATAAAAATGTACCGGTCCAGTTACTGTTATTACCTCCATTAGTTCCAATAAAATCAATCCTTGAAACAGAAACGGTAAGCCTGGTTCTTCCTGCAGTTCCATTATTGGCAAGACTTACAAACGAAGCTGTAAATACATCCGGGAAACTTGAATTGTTTCCGGCAGTAAGAATAGGATACATATTGCTTACATTAAAAGGTGTTCCCTGATATTCATATACGACTGTCATTCTACTTGCATTAGAATAGCTCGCTGTGTGAGCGTACGTTGTAGATGATTTACTGATGACCCACCAAATATCTGTTCCGGTTCCTGTATCATAAGAAGTGTTCGTATGGTTGGACCAGTCAGCAACACCCGGAGATCCATTTCCATGTGGGGGAATAGACAACTGTGAACCGTAAATTTCCACATTACTTGGTTTGGGAAGAACTGTAAACGATAAATCCCATGTTCCACCGGTTGTATTGCTGTTGTTAACAACTTCTGCGTAGGCTCCTAACGGAATGACAAAGTTGGGAACCGGAGTATTGTCGATTCTTAAAGTATTACCACCGGAAGCCTGAAGAGTGATATTGGACGTTGATATATTCTTAATTTTATAAATCCTCCCTGTATAGCTTGTTGTTCCTGTTCCGATCGTAGGAAGTGTAAATGTAGCATTAGCAGCACCATTATAGGTGATATAATGATCAGTCGGAAGAATGTTGTAAGTGGTTGCCGTAATTTGATTGTAATTGGCGCCCAGTGATCCGTTCACTGCAAGAGTACTGTTGGGAGTTGCTGTGTTGATTCCTACCTGTGCGTTTACCGATAATCCCGACAGTAAAAGAATTGAAATGTATTTTTTCATATTATATTTTTAATTGATATAATGTAAAATTATGAAAAAATAACATTCAATATATAATTATGTATAAAATTTACATAAAATTTCTATATATCACTTTTTAGTGAATTTATGTGAAATGTAATTTAGATTCTTATAAATTTATGCTATTAATCTTGTGCCAAAAGATCATAAGATTGATGAACAAAAAGCTGTATCCCGTAGTTGACATTGAAAATATAAAAGACAGCCTTTGGGAACCTCATTTGATTGACCTGATTCAGATCAAAAAAGTTAAGTATAAAAGGTTGGAAGCTGAAAGTTATTTGTGATGCCATTAATTTTACCTTACAGAGATGAATAGCTATTCATTATGGCCTTCACCATATCCCTCTTCCAGTTTCCAACCTGCTTACCGCAGAAACACTTGTTCCGAACTGAAGCTGATTAATATATTTTTCTGGCTAACAATAGGTTCAATAAGAAGGCCCCTGTCCAGTTACTGTTGTTTGAGCCGTTTGTTCCAATAAAATCAATACGGGCAACAGATACAGTTAATCTGGTTTTTCCTGAAGTTCCGTTATTGGCAAGGCTTACAAATGAGGCCGTAAATACATCCGGATAACTGGAATTATTTCCCGCTGTCAAAATAGGGTACATATTGTTTACATTGAAAGGAACCCCCTGAAATTCATAAACAAGAGTCATTCTGCTGGTATTGGAATAACCGGAAGTATGGGCATTCGCTGTTGACGATTTACTAATGATCCACCATGCATCTGATCCTGTTCCTGTATCATAGGAAGTGTTGGTGTGATTTGACCAGTCAGCCACTCCCGGAGATCCTGAGCCATGGGGAGGTATTGATAATTGGGCTCCATAGATTTCCACATTACTTGGCTTGGGAAGCACGGTGAAAGATAGATCCCATGTACCGCCTGAGGTATTATTGTTGTTGACTACCTCTGCATATGCGCCTGTAGGAACTACAAAAGAAGATACAGGAGTATTATCGATTCTCAATGTATTTCCACTTGATGCCTGAATCGTTATACTGGATGCAGAGATATTTTTGATCTTGTATATTCTCCCTGTAAAACTTGACGTCCCACTACCTATCACCGGAAGGGTAAATGTGGTATTGGTTGTCCCATTATAAGTCAGATAATGATCAGTTGCGGTAAGAGTATAGGCTGCCGCTGTAATTTGTTTGTAATCGGCACCCATTGATCCGTTCACAGCTAACGTACTGTTTGGGTTTTTAGTATTGATACCCACTTGTGCATTCATAGAAATCCCCCACAATACAAAAATCGAAATACATTTTCTCATTCTATCTATTTTAATAATTTTTTTGCAAAATTAGAAAAATAGGAGCTTTTAAACAGGTTGTTTTTATGTATTTTTCAATAAGGTGATATAGTTCATTTATTGGTGATTTTTTTATTCTAATGTATTTTATACTAATCTGCAAGGAACTTCCAGATCTTCTGTAAGATAATAACTGCAACATAAGCGGTGATAGCCATCAGCAATAATCAATTCGCTATGACTTCTTACCAGAAGAATAGGAGAGAGCTTCCTGTTCTTTTCCACTTTTTTGAGGTTTTCTTTAACATGAATATTCGTTTCCGGCAGCAAACTAAGCTTGCTGGCCCTCAGAATATCTTTGGATTTTTTAATAATGGTTTTCGCCTTTTTTAATTTTGTAACTACTTTTTTAGCTTCATCCGGTTCAAAAAGGAGTTCCAGATAATCTTGTGCTGCAGGGAAATCATGATCTTCAGGTTCTTGCAACCAAAGTTTGTCTCTTGTTAACATCTTTTTTTTCGCAGGTGTTTTCATAATTTTTTATTTAAATCATAATAAAATTATAAAAAATGCCTGATAATTAACGTATAAACAATGATAACTTGTTGAAGTTAAATGATATCTTCAATACGCCTGATAAAAGCTGTTTACATGAAGATGCCAGGTTGCTGTCTTATTAAATTTTGCTATTACTCCAATAGTATTGGTATGATATATGTACAATTAACTATAAACCTGAATGTTTTTAATAAATATTTATTATTTGGTTAAATACATTTTTAAAATATAAATATCATGAAACAGTTATTAATTTCAACATTATTAGTATTTGGTTTATCCATGAATGTTTCTGCCCAGAGACGACCTCCGGCTCCTCCACATCCTTCGAAAAACGAGCTGGTCAATAGTAAGATGCAGGAGCTGACTAAAAAATATAATACAGAGAAAAAATTGATTCTGAATCATCCGCTTGCCACCAAACAAATGAAAAGGGATCAGATGAAAGCATTAAATAAAAGATATGAAACCGAAAAACGATTGCTTCAAAAGGTGAAATAACAGGAATTTCTTGCCATTAATAAAATAACAGAACTGCTGTTTTATCTTTTTAGTTTTGTGAATTTTTTAATTTAAAATGAAATATATTGAAAGAGAATGCTTGTTGCATTCTCTTTTTTTGTTTAAAATTTAATGAAATTTGCTTTATTGATGCATTTCTACTTCCATTAGCGGAAACATGAAACATCCAATATTTTTCCTTAAATTCGCATAAAAATTTTTAAAGTAATGAATTACGATATTATTGTCATTGGAAGTGGTCCTGGTGGATATGTTACTGCGATCAGAGCAGCACAATTGGGTTTCAAAACCGCAATTATCGAGAAAGAAAACTTAGGAGGAATCTGCCTTAACTGGGGGTGTATTCCAACAAAAGCTTTATTGAAATCTGCACAGGTTTTTCATTATATCAACCATGCTGAAGATTATGGTTTGAATAAAGTGGAGGCAAGTTTTGAGTTTCCTAATGTAATTCAAAGAAGCCGTGGCGTAGCCAGCAAAATGAGCAAAGGAATCGAATTCTTAATGAAAAAGAATAAGATTGACGTAATTCTTGGTACTGCTACAGTACAAAAAGCAAAAAAAGTTTCTGTAACAGATAAAGACGGTAAGGTAACTGAATATGCAGGAAACCATATTATCATTGCTACAGGAGCTCGTTCAAGAGAATTACCAAACTTACCGCAGGATGGTAAAAAAGTAATCGGATACAGACAGGCATTATCTCTTCCTGAGCAACCAAAATCTATGATTGTTGTAGGTTCAGGAGCTATCGGAGTAGAATTTGCCGACTTCTATAATACAATGGGAACAAAAGTGACTGTTGTAGAATTCATGCCAAACATCGTTCCTGTAGAGGATGAAGAAATCTCTAAACACTTAGAGAAATCTCTGAAAAAATCAGGAATCGAAATTATGACAAACGCTTCAGTTGAAAGTGTTGATACAAGCGGAGAAGGAGTAAAAGCTAACGTAAAAACGGCTAACGGAAACATTACTTTAGAAGCTGATATCTTATTATCTGCTGTAGGTATTGCTGCCAACATCGAAAACATCGGTCTAGAAGAAGTAGGAATCCAGACAGATAAAGGAAGAGTATTGGTGAACGAATGGTATGAAACTTCAGTACCAGGTTATTATGCTATTGGTGACCTTATCCCAACTCAGGCATTGGCTCACGTTGCTTCTGCTGAAGGAATCACTTGTGTTGAGAAAATCAAAGGAATGCATGTTGAGAAAATCGACTATGGTAATATCCCTGGTTGTACATATTGTCACCCTGAAGTTGCTTCTGTAGGTCTTACAGAAAAGCAGGCTAAAGAAAAAGGATATGAAATCAAAGTAGGTAAATTCCCTCTTTCTGCAAGTGGTAAAGCCACTGCAAACGGGAATACTGATGGTTTCATCAAAGTAATTTTCGACGCTAAGTACGGTGAGTGGTTAGGATGCCACATGATCGGAGAAGGAGTAACAGATATGGTTGCTGAAGCGGTAGTAGCAAGAAAGCTTGAAACTACTGGTCATGAGATCATCAAATCAATTCACCCGCACCCAACAGTATCTGAAGCAATTATGGAAGCTGCTGCTGCTGCTTACGGTGAAGTGATTCACATCTAATCTGAACAGATCCAGAATTTATATAGGAAAGCCCGGAGAAATCCGGGCTTTTTTCATTGGTACTGATTGTAAAAAGAATGATATCATATAACATTAGTAAATAAGACTAAACTTCGCAGGTTTTTAAACTTTGTGAGGTTTTTGCTAAAGCATATGAATAATAAGAGGGGTCAACTTTTAGATTATTACAACTATTTATAAAAACCTACGGTTGTATGATTATTTCCTATTTTATTGAACCGGCACTGCCGAAATCATGTTTTCTCCCCAGTTAGAACCACCCAAATGATCCAAATAAGCAGAAGAAGATGGGTTACCAATCACTTCAGCATTTCCTACAATAAGCCAATATGTTTTATTCGTTCCGGAATTGTTGTTGATAAGAAGCTGTCCATTGGCAATATTGTATTTTAAAGATCCGGAAGAAACAGGTCCTTGCAGCATGCCGCTAACTTTATCTGCAGTCCCTTGAATATCCGGACTTTTATTGGTAAAAGTTTGGGAATCTGAAAAGGTTGACCTGAACCATACGTAATCATCCGTATCTAGTGTAGAATTGGTATTATTCACTGATAGTAAATTGACTGTAACAAGCCATTTCCCAGGAGGAAGCACAATATTAGAACCTGTTTGGTGGTAATTGTAATCATATGAAAAGGGAAGATTATATCCATTTCCCATAGTTCCTACAACAAGTTCTAAACTTTGTCTTTTCCATTTTCCTACCCCATTTTCATCGGATGTGAGTACTTTATTGTTGCCTTGTAATCCATCAGTTATTTTAATTCCCGGGATGGGAGAAGTTGGAGTTCCTGAAGTTGATATGTCCATTTTTACGGAAGGAGAAAGTATTCCTAAGCCTATATTTCCAGACTCTGAAACAATAAAATCATCTGATAATTGGACTGGTGATGGAGCTCCGGATGTAGGATTATTTTTTTTCCCATCGACATGGAAAGTACCCAGTGGATTTGCGGTGTTAATTCCTACCTGTCCAGAAATAAAAGCACCCATAAAAATAAAAGAAGCTGCGAAATGGTTCATTTTCAATAATGTCATGTGTTTTTTTTAGTTTGATTAAGCGGAGCAAAATTAGATGAGCATTATTAATTAGGCAATGAACAAATGTTAATAAATTTGCCTCTTTATCCTGCTTAAAGCTTGAGGAGTAATTCCCAGATAAGAAGCAATATATTTTTGAGGAATCTGTTTAATTAAAATAGAATTTTCTTTAAATAAATTCTGATACCTGTCTTTGGCCGAATATTTCAGGAAAGAATACAGCCTTTGAGAGCGCTCGAGAAACATGTTCTGATGAGCAATTCTTCCAATGCGTTCTGCATTTTTTGTTCTCTTATAAATATCCTGAAGATCCTGATAAGTAAACCGATAAAGGAGAACATTAGTCAGCGCTTCGACCCCATATATTGAAGGAGTTCTGGTTATAAAAGATTCATCGGCACAGGCAAACTTTTTTTCAAACATAAAATCATAGGTAATATCCGTTTCTTTATTTTCATCCGTTGGGATAAAGAACCTTAGTACTCCTTTTGATAAAAATGAAAGATGATCTTCCTGATCACCGGGGTGGAGGATAATTTCTTTTTTTTTAAACTGCTGAACAAACATTTTAGAAGCTATTATTTCCCAATCTTCATAGGGAATGTCAAAATGAGTTTGTAAGTATAAATAGACTTCATCCATATAGTGCTGTTATAAATCTGTTGGTAAGAAATTATTCATATATGTTTATTTTTCTTTTGCTTATCAGAATTTTAGAACAAATATGAACAATTAATCCATGATAAATATTAAAATAATTTTAAAATCAACATATTTATAAAAATTAATCCTGTTATCTCCTCATGTTTTCTTACATTTATTCTATGAATTTTGAGAAAGTAGGACTTGTTTTATCAGGAGGTGGTACCAAAGGGATCGCTCATGCAGGGGTATTAAAATTCTTAAAAGAAAAAAATATCAAAATAGACATTATTTCCTGTTGTAGTGCGGGATCTATTGTAGGATGTCTGCATGCAGTAGGAAAGACCCCGGAAGAAATTCTGGAGTTTTTTAACTCTGTTTATTTTTTCAACTGGAAACATTTCACCTTTAATCAGCCGGGATTGGTTTCTTCGGTTATTTTCAGAAACTATCTTAAACCTATTTTTAATGAGATGAAATTAGGGGATTTGGATATAGATATAAGAATTGTTGCTACAGAATTAGTAGGAGGTACACAGAAGATTTTTGACAAGGATTTTCAGATTGTTGATGCCATTATAGCTTCATGTTCTATCCCGGGAATTACAACACCTTATTTGATAGACAACGAAATGTACTGTGATGGAGGGGTTCTGAATAATTTTCCGGCAGATATTATCAGAGAGGATTGTGACAAATTGATCGGAGTATTTGTATCACCACCCAATGAAGCCAGAATTGAAGACCTGAATTCAATTAAAGCCATTGTTTCCCGTTCGTATGACCTGCTTTCCTATAGAATTGAAAAAGTAAAATTTGACTATTGTGACTGGTTTATTTCTTCCCAGAAATTGGCCAGCTTTGGAACCTTTGAGCGTCGCAAAGACCGACTGGAACAAATTTTCAATATTGGTTATAAAGCGGCTAAAGAGAGCTATGAGCCCAGCAGTTTTATGACTGAACTAAAACAATCAGGAACATAAAAAATCCTGTAAGAAATACAGGATCTTATTTTTTTAATCGGAAGAGATTGGCTGGATTTCGTGAGAATGAAATCTGATTTTTTAGCATCCAATCTTTTACATTAGTTTTTAACCACGATTCCGTCCTGACGAACGATTTCCTGATTATTTTGATCATTAACTGTCAGCGTGTACGGTGCTTTTTTAGCAGAATCTGTCAGATAATTTCTCCAAACCTGATACGTATGGCCCTCATTATTAAATTGAATGTAATAATTACCCCCTGTGCCATCGGGAACCAGTTCACCATCACTGATGATCATACTTGGCTTTGATGTTATTTTTGCGTTGGCATTCCAGGATTGGTACAGGTATTTGCCGTTGGGCTGTTTATCGATTCTGATCTTAAACTTTTTAGTTTTGATAATGACAGTCTTGGGGACTTTCTGAAAAGAAGAATGAGAAAGGATGATATTCACCTTTGAATCATTCGGAGTTTCTTTGGCGTAAACAAAAGAAAACTGAGCTAAACAAAAAGCTCCTAATAAAAAATGCTTGATCATAATGATATTGGTTATTGGTTAACAGTTCAGATTCCATCAAATATAAAGCCATTGTATCTTCTTTCTTACGATGATATACATTCTCATTAAAGAAAGAGAGTTAACAATATATTCTTTAAAAACCGGAGATTCCTGCTTAATGAATAGTAAGCAAAATATTAATCTTTTTGAATTGCTGTATAGTCAGCAAAAGCCTCTTCAAGACTGTCAAATCTTCCTTTGAATTCATCAATAGGACAGTCCTGCAGGATATTTCCCTGGTGAATAAGGATTACTCTTGAACATAAGGCTTCTACTTCCTGCATGATGTGGGTAGAAAGCAAAACCGTTTTTTGTTGTCCGATCTCTTTTACAACATTTCGGATTTCTATGATTTGATTAGGATCCAATCCGTTGGTTGGTTCATCCAGAATCAGGAGGTCCGGTTGGTGGATGATGGCTTGTGCTAATCCTACACGTTGTTTGTAACCTTTCGAAAGTTGCCCTATTTTTTTAGACTTTTCAGGAGTAATTCCTACCAGTTCAATAACTTCATCAACTCTTGATTCAGAGATTTTATGAATGTTAGCGACGAACTGAAGGTACTCCTTCACATACATTTCCAGATAAAGCGGATTGTTTTCAGGGAGAAAACCTATTTTTTTCTTGGCTTCAATCTCATGATCAGCAATGTTCAGTCCGTTAAAGATAATCTCGCCCTGATCAATTTTCAGTGCTCCCACAATAGATTTCATTAATGTGGATTTTCCTGCACCATTAGGTCCTAAAAGACCAATGATTTCATTTTTATCAATAGAAATATTGATGGTATTAAGGGCGGTTTGCTCTCCGAATTTTTTGGTCAAATTGATGATCTGAAGCGGCATAATATTTACGGTCTTTTTGCAAAAATAAAATAAAAAAACTCATCCGGGAGAATGAGTTTCGCAATATTTATAAATTATAACTATTTTCTTGATTTTTTGCTGCCCCCACCAGATGCCGGAGTCCCATTGGAAGCTGTATTGGCACCTTTACCAGAAGTATGGGAAGACGTTGCAGGTTTGTCGTACATGGCATACTTTCCATTGGTTCTGCCAAACACTTTCTCCACTTGTTTTTGAGTCAAAAACTGTGATTTACCTACATATTTTCTGTTTTTATTGATGTACTGAATAAACTGTACCGTTGGCTGCCCATAGTTTCTTTCATAATGAAGTTCGATAATATCATTAGGAAGTTCTAAGATGACATTTTCATCAGGGATTGATACAAAGCCTTCCAAAATGAGCTTATATAAACCTGCTACATCTCCATTCAGGTTTTGAAATGAAAACGCTCTGATGGTATTCAGATTGCTGGTATTCAGGTCCTGGTAATTGATTGTATATTTATCTTCCTTTTTGTATAAACCTACGGAATTATCTTTACCAATTTCCACCAAGCTTTCATTTTTCAACACTTTGATCTGTGAGAAAACAGAAATACCGAACATACATGTAAGAAGTAGAATTATTTTTCTCATGGAATGAATTTTAATGTTTTATAAATTGGTATACATAAAATTACTCATAAAAAAGCTAAAAAGCAATTTTATTTATTCAAACAAAAGTAATACTTTTTTTTAATATTGGTTAGAAATAAGATGCCGCCCAGAAGCTCTCATTAAGATGACAATGGAGTGAAAATCATTTGTTTATTAATTTTTCATGAATATTCTTCTCCTGATGCTGACTGAGTTTTTTAGAAAAATAAATGTTTATTAATGTATTGGTAGTCAGTGTATTGTGTGTTTTTATTATTGAAAAATGGAAAATATTTTACAATAACCTGTTTTTTGAAAGAGTAGTAATGAAAGTGCCAAATTCATGCTTATAACTTCTTCCCACAGGAATCTGGTAAGCACCAAGATGTACTTCTTCAGTATTGAATGCGGTAACAAATTCAGTGTTGATGATAAAGGATCTGTGAACTCGTAAAAAGCCCCTCAAAGCTAACAGAGATTCGAGATCTGTTATTTTATTCTTGGAAGTAAAACTTTCAGCCGTTTTCAGAACTATTTTAACATCGTTTCCCTGGCTTTCAAAATAAACGATGTCTGAAATTGAAATTTTCCGGTTCATTCCCTCTGTTCTGAAAATCATAAACTCTTCTTCAGAATCTGAGGTATTTCTCATTACCCGCCCCACAGCTTTAAAAAAACGTTCAAAAGTAATCGGTTTCAGTAAATAATCTATTGCTTCCAATTCAAAACCTTCAATCGCGAAATCGCGGTATGCGGTAGTGAAGATGGTCTTAGGCTTTCGGGGTAGTGATTTTAAAAAATCAATTCCGTTTAAGTAAGGCATATTAATATCCAGAAACATCAGATCAATCGTCTGGTTCTGAAGCAGGGCATAGGCTGCCATAGCATTTTCTGCTTTTCCTGTCAGTTTTAAATGATCTATTTTGGAGATATGGTTCTCCAAAAGGATCGCTGCTAAAGGTTCGTCATCTACGATCAGACAATTAATCATATGTTGAAGGCGTGATTATTTCAATGGTAAAAATATTGTTTTCCTGTGATATTTTAAATACAAAATCTTCCTGATAGTGATGTTGCAATTGTCTTTTTATATTTTGTAATCCGATTCCTTTTTCATTAAAAAGTTGAGTCCTGTTGTAAGTATTGGAAATTCTGAAGAGGGAGCGGTTGTGATTGGTTTCTACCTCGATGTCTATTTCCGTACAGCCCGGATTTTTACCGGCTCCGTGTTTAAATGTATTTTCTACCAATGTAAGGTATAGCAGTGGTGGAATAAAATTGGAAGAATTCAGGACCGTTTTTGTGCTTATTTTTAATCTTTCTTCAGAATACCTCAGGCTTTCCAGAGCAATAAGGTCATCGATAACGGCCAATTCTTCAGAGATAGAAACCCATTTTTGAGGTCCTTTGTGCAAAATATAATCCAGAATGTCAGAAAGCTGGCTGATCGATTGTGAAGTTTTATCCGAGTTGCTTACGGACAAGGAATAAATATTATTCAAGGTATTAAACAGAAAATGGGGATGAAGTTGTGATTTAAGAGACTGCAGTTCGAGTTCTGATTTCTCTTTCTGCAGTCGCGCCGTATTTTCTTTTTCTTCTTTATACCTGATGATAAACAGAATGGAAATGAAGATAAATGCCCCACTGATAATTGGAAAAGTATAATGGATAAGCAGGTATTTGATATCAGTGAAAATACTGAGAATACTGTCTTTGGGTTCATCAATAAAGAAGGGTTCCGCAACATACACAATGAAAAGCCTGTTAATGACAGAAATGAAGTAAAGACTTAGAAGCAGATAGACTGAAAATACACTATATTTTTTTCGGTCAAAAAAATGCCGAATCAGAATATAATAGATAAAATTGGCTCCCACGATCTGAAAAATCCAGTGACAGAAATTGTAAATAACAGATTCCTTAAAAAATCCGGGATCATATTCCCCGTAGGTCCTCACCGTTACAAATAAAAATAAAGCAGACCAAAAAGAGAGCTGGAAGTATAGGTTTTGTCGGATATAGGGCTCTGCATTACTTTTCATCATCATCAAAAATATAAAAACTTCAGCGATAACGGGATGAAATGATGTAAAAGGCCATAAAACAGGGGTGAAATACAGTATTCAGTTTGTAAACACCGTATTTTGTCGTTTACACTCAATCTCTTACTTTCTGCATAACCAGCTGAAAAAACTTCCGGAATTGATCAAGATTTGCAGGAAAAAAAAATGACAAATTATTCTGAAAGATTACATGGATTGGATCACCTGCGGGCTTTAGCTATTATTTTGGTGTTGATGTATCATTATCGCGCCTTCCGCCATCCGGGCTGGATTGATAGTGTGGGCAAGTTTGGCTGGACAGGTGTGGATCTGTTTTTTGTATTGAGTGGATTCCTGATTTCGGGCCAGTTATTTATAGAAACGAAAAACTGGGGAACAATAGAATTGAAAACATTCTATATCAAACGTTTTTTCAGAATTGTACCCCCTTATCTTTTGACACTTTTATTATATTTCACAATCCCTTTTTTCAGAGAAAGGGAAGCGTTGTCTCCATTATGGAAGTTTGTGACGTTTACCCAGAATTACGGATTGGATGTCATCAATAGGGGAACGTTTTCTCATGCCTGGTCGTTGTGCATTGAGGAACAGTTTTATCTTTTTCTGCCCTTGTTTCTTATGCTAGTGATGCCGACCCGGATGGGCAAATATCTGGGTATTTTGATTATAGTCATTATAGTAGTTTCCATACTGGCCAGATGGGTCATGTGGCATACGGCTATCACTGGTCTTGAAAGCGGGTCTATGGAATTCTGGCGGGTATGGTATATGAAAATATATTATCCTACCCATACAAGGCTGGATGGTTTGGGAATCGGCATATTGATTGGTTATCTCGTGAAATATTCGGCACCGTTTAAAAGAAATGTTGATCGCTATGGAAATCTGCTGCTAATCATAGGTGTAGTATTCTTGGGTATTTCGTTTTGGATCTGCAACGATCAGGCCTCCAAAGGACCATCCATATATGGTTTCACAATGGTTGCAATAAGTTACGGAATCATCGTTTTGGCGGCTATTTCAGAATCATCTTTTCTTTTTAAGTCAAAGTCTTATGTCACAGGACAATTGGCCGCACTGTCTTATGCGATCTATCTTTCTCATAAAGGAATTATTCACATGATTCAGACCATGCTTGATCATTTTAACATGGAAACCTCGGATAATGTGAGTCTTCTTCTTTGTTTGTTGTTTTGTGTTGCTGGCGGAGTATTGTATAGATTTGTTATTGAAAAACCTTCCTCAAGAATTAAATCTAAACTCCTGATGTTAAAAAATAGGGACTGATTTACTTTCATCCTGTAAGGATCTAAATAAGACTGTGGAGATCCCTAAGCATCAACAACATCAGGTTGTTATCCCTAAGAAATTTAATTTTAAAATGCTTAGGGAGAAGTGATACTTTTCAATACAGCATTCTTGATGGCAGCTTCCTTGAAACTCCAGTACTCACTGTTTTTTGGCATCTGGTTTTCGAGAATAATAAGACTGGTATCTACAGACGGGAAGTAGACATTAAGACAGGTGAAACCATCACCAAGACCCGTCACACCAAAATAATTAAGACCCGATTCCTGAATGATTCTTACGTTATATCCAAAGCCCATGCTTTCTTTTCCAAACACATTGTGTTGAGAGGTTGTGGAAGCTATTAACATTTGTTTTCTGTATTCAGGAGAAAGAAGCTTTCCTGTAAACAAGGCCTGATTCCATTTGGCAAGGTCCTGTACGGTCGATACTATGCCTGCCGCGGGGACAATCTCATCGTTCAGAAAGGATTCTTTTACCTTTTCAAACTGATTATTTTCACTTCTGTAACCGGGGACCGGCGACTGATTGTTTTGGGTATTATACACAAAGGTTTTTTCCATTTTCAATTTTTTGAAAAGAGAAGTAGCCAATTCAGTAAAGCTTTTTCCGGTTGTATTTTTAAGAATTTGTCCTAAAAGCATATACGAAAGATTGCCATACTTAAATTGTGAACCTGCTTTAAAAGCAGAAGGTTTATCAATGTCTGTAATACCATGCGTATGATTTAAAAGATGGTGTACCGTCACTGAATCTGCCCAACTCTGTGTCAGTGAAGGAAGGTATTTTTTAACTGGAGTCTGAAGATTGAGTTTTCCTTGTTCAGCTGCCTGTAAAATTAATACTGCTGTTACCTGTTTGGAATTGGACATGATTTCAAACAGGTCATCTGTTTTCAAAGGAATTTTCTTCTCAAAGTCTCTGTAACCGCTGGCTTTCAGATATTGTATTTTAGCATTTTTTGAAACCAGAACAACACCATTAAATGATAGTGGAGTAGAAGCTGTGATAATGCTGTCTATTTTTTTAGAATAGCTATTATATTTTTGAGCTTTTGCAGCGAATGATAATACGACAGAAAAGATAATGGTGAAAAATAATGGTGTTCCGGTCATCAGTTTATTTTGAGATAAGGGTGGCGGTTACGTTTTTTAAAACGTAAATATAATTCTTTCTTATGCTTCTTTTATATACCAAAGCCCCATTTTTTTTCTAAATCCAGATATATAAAGCAGAAAATCACAATCCCAATCAATACCAGGGATAATAGGAGTGTTGCGACCTTAAAAACATCCAATCTGAATTCTTTATCTTCACTTCTGCGATGTCCCGAGTTAAATTCAACAAGACTTCCCATAGGTCTGCTTTCCCCTGTAGTTGAAGTTTTGAAATCTGAGGAAGACACTGAATATAAAGAATCTATATTATTATATTGATTAATACTATTGGTGAAAACGTTTTTATGTTCACGATGCTTTTTTTTGGCAGCTTCTACTTTGCCGTCAATTTTAAGTGTTTTTATCATGTCTTCAATTTGTACAGAATATTGATCGTATTCTTTGCTGATGACTTCAAGTCCGTTTCTGGATTCTTTTATTTTAAGCTCATTTTCCTGATGTTTCCTCTCATTATGCTCAATCTGTCTTGTAAGACTTGTTAAAATTTCTTTTTTTTCATGGATTAAGCCCTCTTTTTCTCTTTCAAATTCAGCAACAGAGTTTTGAACTTCCTGAAGTTTTTCTTCACGAAACTTTTCAATTTCTTTATAAAAACCAGATGCATCAACAATTTTAAAAATTCCTTTTTGTTTTACAAATTCTGCTATTTCGTGGCTTTGAGTGAAATAGATTGTATCATATACATTCAACAGTTCTATAGCTTTCTTAAAAAAGGGCTGTAGTTTTACGGCATCTGTTTCACAATAAACGACCAGGTAATTTTGAGTTGAATGGCTGAAATTGAGGTCCTCAGTTTCTTTTATATGAAATCCTATTTTATCAAAATCTTTAGGTTTTCTGATCGAAAAATTATCTGAATGATTGACGGTAATCACCCCCTCTGAGAGATTATTTTTTTCAAGATGATGCTGGAAATCATTCAGAGTATTGATTACAATAGTTTCCGGAGCCGTTTTCTCAATGAAAATGAGACTTGAGCCCACAAATGTTCCTCCTCTGTCTGAATTCTGTTCTTTTGCAAATTTGTAGACTGAATAAGAGATCAGATTACATCCACCGGCAATATCTTTTCGTATTGAGTAAATGCTGCTTTGAGGAAAGAGCTTAATAGCATCTGTTTTTAAATCATAAGTCCGGATCTCTGTTGCAATGGCTTTATTTCCACCCAAAAAAAAGGATTGTCTGAAACCGTACGGGTTTCCAAAAGTGCCAAATGCGGAGAAAAAATAAGTTGTGTTCATTAACTTGTAAAACTAAATTTTAAACGTTCCCAAAATGTTCCTTCATAGTCCAGATCATATCCTATAATGCTTCTGTACAACCATTTCGATAAGACTTCTGCTGTAGAGAGATTCAGTAAATCAATTTTTTCCTGCCCGGTGGCATTCTGAAGGCTTCCGATGGTATAGTAGGTTTTGCTCAATCCGTAGGTATCAATCCGCTGTGAGGTCATGGGAAGTCGCTCTGCGATAAAGTTGTCGAGTTCTTCAGCACTTTCCACATCCATTCTTCCGGATTTATCCCATTTTGAAACAACCAGTATGGCATTGACAGATTTTAGATTTTTCCCTTTTCTTTCCAGTTCATCGAGGAATTCATTGATCAGAGAATCATCTTTATAAGCAGATTCATAACTTGTAACGATGATAAAAGTAAGCGGAATATTGGCATTCAGAAACGATTCTATACTGCTGTGATAGCTACCTCCTCTTCGGATATCATTATGATTTTCACCGGAAGTTTCCAAAAAAGTCAGGTCAATCGGTACCACCTTTTTAGACTTATTATTGGGTTCAAAAACCAGATCCAGACGGGTTACCTGATCTCTTGTTGTTCTGTTGGGGAGGATCCCCTGACGTATATTCTCAAAAAAATCTGAGAGGAGTACATTAGCTTCTTTTGAATTTGGGGTTCCTAGTTTAGGTCTTAAAACACCTGCATAAGATCTGAGGTAATACAGCATCGAAGAAAGAATCACCGATTTCCCTGATTCTGCTGTTCCAAAGAAGAAAACAAAATTACTTTCTTTGTTTTTTATATCGTTGGAAATGGTCTTTGCGATAGGGACAAAATCTTCAGGAGTATCTTTTTTAAATTCAAATGAAAGAGGTTTTAATACTTCTTCCGTTTCGGTGTCAAAAGACAGAGGTTTTAAATGATCTTGAGTTTCCATGGTTTAGTTGTTGGGAATTATAGTTTTACCACTTCTTTTATTGCTGAATACACTGCCTCCGCTATTTCTGTTGTATCCTCCCGGAGTGGTGACCAATAATATGATAATGACAATCACAAAATCGAGTAAGATGCAGCCTGCAAGCACTACAAATTGATACATTCCGAAGTTCTTGATGGCATGTTCGAAAGCAAAACCTATTTTCCCGACCTGTTGGGTCTGTGATACTGCAGGCTCAAAATGAAGTTTTTCATTTCCTAAAACGGTCTGTGCTCTGCTTCCCAGCTTGTTATAGTCTGCTAATGATTCGTCAATCAGACCCTGGGACATTTCATCTTTCTCTTTCTTGGATAGCAAAAGAAGATCCTGGATATTTTTGTTCCATTTCAGAGAAGCGTTGTTGATATCGGTTTTTAACGCTCTTTCTTCGGGTGACAAATCCGAGATCATATTATCGATCTGGCGTCCCATTCTTTCTGATAGATCTTCATAATCATTACCTACCGGAGTCAGTAAATCCACTTTCTGACCGGTCATTTTCTCAATGTCTCTGATCAAAGACTGAGCACGGGTTCCGATTCCTTTGTTGCCTGGGTCTTTGATTTGTTCCATGAGCTGCTTCTTTTTAATCTCAATATTTTGGGTGGTTACTTTGTTGTATTTATAGCTTAATTTGGATTCCACATCATTTTCCAGTGTTGTGAAACTTTTATTGATGTCTCTGAGTTCATCGGTATAAATATCTGTTCTCATAAACCTTGTGTACAGGGCATTAAAATTGGCAATGAAGCAAAAAGAAGCAATGAAAATATAAATTCCTACCAGACTTCCGGTAGGTTTACCCTCCAGCTTGGCATTTCTCAGCATCCAGCAAAGAAACAGAAGGAGCAATGAAAGAACTAAAGCAATGACGAATGATGCAGGGCCAAAAATCTGCTGAAGCCCGAGCCATGTCTGATAAAAGCTTACGCTGATGAGAAGTAATGCAAGAATTCCCAGAAAGAGATCTGCAGGAGTTATTTTTTTATTCATAATAGGTCAGTTGTTTTTAGAATGAAAGTTGATCAAAACACTATGTTTTATAATGTCCGAAACTACAAACAACTGACAGAGAAAAATTACGGAAACCCGTAAAAGGGTGTACTCTTTTCGTAATACAGGGAAATGATTCATTTTTTGCCACAAATACACGAATATTTTTTATTCGTGTATTTATAGCTTTAAAGGATATTTTATTGTAAAGTTTTTGATCAGAAAATCAGATATTCTGAGCTTTTATTTTATTGATCAGAGGATTGGCATACATCGTCAGGAAAAATTCCTTAGAAACCGGATCAGATGGGTCAATACGCATTTCCAGTCTTCGGATAAACAATTGCTTTTCCTGTTCCGTGTATTCTGAGGCATACGTACCGGTATTGTGAAGCAGATCGTATGCAATATATTTGGTAGGCCAAAGCTTATAATTCTCAATGATTGACCGGTCAATCACCTGCGCTATTGCCTGAAGCTGCTTGTTTTTATTGTCAATTGTAGCAGCAATTTCATCCAGTTCCGTATCCAGAACATCACCGGCATGAAGATGTATTCTTTTCTTTTGTCCTAGAATTCCGCTCAGCATGGTGGTAAAATCTTCATTTTTACCTTTTACATATTGTTCTTCTCTGTGCTGAGCCAGCAACTGAGGCATTTTTAAAGAATCGGTAGGGTCATATTCGTATGAGATGGAAACCGGAACAATTCTTAACGTTTTAAAATAGTCCGTTACCGACTGATCTCCGGCCGCCATAGCCAGCATTTTTAGAACACCCTGTTGCGTTGAATCATTACCATCTTTGGCACGACCTTCGCGCTGCGCAATCCATACGGAGCTTTTTTCGTGATGCAATTGCTGTTCAATATATTCAGACATGGTCTGTGAACTCGTAAGCTGCTCACGAATTGATAAACCTCTTTGTACTAAAAAGTTTCGGTTCAGTTTCGCCAATACATTCAGAAAGCTTTTGCGGACCAGGTTATCACCAATAGCTGAGGCAGTCATAATAAGACCTTTTTCCAGCAACACAAGATTCAGCAATGACGTATCCAGTACGATATCCCTGTGATTTGAAATGAATAGGTAAGGGGTGTTTTTATCTAATTTTTCAAACCCGGAGGTCGTTAAACCATCAGAACTTTTTGCAAGAATCTGACGAACGGTATGTGCAATGACCTTATGCTGGAAATCACTAATGGAATTGATGTTTTTAAACTGTTCCAGCCAGATCTGTTCATCCGTGTCCGGAAAAGTAAAATTCATCAATGCCTTCATCATAGGGTCGCGGGCTACACTTCCCAGCTTTTCATTCACTTCATGATCATAAAAATACCGGATTTCATCAAACTTCGACATGCACTTACTTAATAAATTAAAACTTTTGCAAAAGAACAAAAATTTATCTGAGCACGCTTCATACTAAGTGTTAAAGTATTATGAATGGCGTATAATTTTAGTTTAATTCATTGAAAGTGTTTAAAAATCAATAATATAAATAAGTTTTGTATTGAAATATTTCCTATATTAGTGAAAAATAAAAATAACATAACCATCATCTATACAAAAGCTTATGAAATTCAATATTTTCTAATGAAAAAATACGTTGTTGTGATACTACGTTTGCAAGAACGTCAGATGTACAATACGGAAACGTTTTAGAATCACCAATCCGAAGGAGGTAACAGCTTTCTTATAGATACTCATACGATTAATACACTCATTATATCTATTTTCAAGAATCGGCCGCTGAGGAATCTCAGCGGCCGGTTTTATGTCGGAATAATTATTTGAATGCAAAAGTTAAAGCAAAGGCAAACTCATCCCCAATTTAAAAACTTTATGATAAGCCATAATCTGATTTTCAGGTTTTTCAAATTGCTTTTTAATGTTATCAAGAGAAAAATCAGATAATAATGTGGGTGAGTGGCTATTTTCACTATCAAGGTAAGGGTAAATAATGAGGCAATCCATGATTTGGTTTTCATCCCAAGCGTCATTTTTACTTTTCAATTCATTGATAACCTTTTTCAGACGGGAATATCCTGAAACCTGTCGGATATCCTTATGAATATGGCTTTTCGTGTATTTCAGCTTATATTTTGTATCAATTACCATTTCACATCCGGGTTTACTGATCAGAAAATCCAGATGATTCCCATACGTTCTAAACTGATAATGGATGTACTGCTTATCTTTGGGGTTGGCCTTTACCAACTGATAATAAAAATGCAATTCAAATAATCCCGGCATATCAATCCAGAAGGGTGGGGTTTCTATTTTCTTCTGCGTTGTTTTGGTAATATTATATGAAAAGCGCTTCAGGATAAGCTGCCCGATCCTGATGGCCTCTCCATATTCATTGAAGAAAGGGTTTTTCCTGATGTTTTTCAGTTGGTATTCATCGGCATCACTGCTGATATGTTCAAAAGCTGGTCTGCAATAATTGAGAATATCTTTAATGGCTTGTAAATCTGATTCTGAAGGAAATAATGATGAATTATTCCCGATATAGCTGACCACAAACTCTAACACCTTCTTTAAAAAACGGTTCTCCAGATGATCTTCCCCAAAGACCTGAAACTCACAGAAAGTAGAGGTTAATCTGTTTTTAAATACATTCTTTTTTATATGCTTCCCAACTAATATTTTCCCTTTCACCTTACTGTTAAGGTTTTCCTGAACTTTATAGTAGGATTTTTTCAGCCCTTTCCGAACAATTGTTTTTAGGTGTTGTAAAAACTGTACAATCAGAAAGGGTGTTAAACGGTCATCTTTCTGATCAATTGTAATGGGGGGGACCTTCCAGTCGATCTTGACCACGTCCTTGGAATATCGGGATGTTTCCGGCAGAGACATGATATCCAGAAGAATCGTAAGGTAGTTCACTTCCCTGGTTGCTGCTTTCTCCTCACGATTAAACTCTTCAGGAATTTCAGTAGAATTTTCTTCCTCATTGAGACAGTTTCTGAAATATTCTGATAACCCCACATTCATCTTAGGTTCAACGTATATCGTTCTGCCCGTATTTCCCAGCCAATCGATGCCTACAAAATAATCTGCCTTAATCTTGCAATGGTTTTCTTCTTTTATCACCGAAAAAGAAAAAGACTGACGATTGAATGGTTTACTTTCTAAGGTATCAAATAACTGAAAAGACTCATCATCAAGATGAAGCTCATCCTGAAGGTCTGCAACAGGTTCTTCGGGAATACCTCTTCTGATCAGAAAACTTTTATGTTCCGAAAGTAAAATTCCCATTAATTATTTGTTTTCAGGGTATTGATATAGTCTTTGATCTCATATTTTTTATTGTTGTCCTCCTTATCCTCGAAAGTTCCGATAAGAACACCATCTTTCACATACTCCAGAAGAATAGGAACCACTTCATAATCCATCTTCATATTGAAAATGTCCTCTTTTGTCTGGTCAGCTCTGATATCTTCTTTTTTAGCAATAAAATAACTGTGTCCCAGTTGAACATCCTTCGCTTCAAATTCACCACTTACATTTCCATTTTTGAATAGGCCCGAAACTTTTTTGAATCCTTCTGTATTAAAATGAATACGATCATCATCTTCCAGAGGTTCAGGCAATACCTCAATAAAAGCAAAACGCCTTCTTATCGCATAATCAATATGACCTACACTGCGGTCTGCCGTATTCATGGTGCCTATGATGTATAGGTTGGGAGGGAGGATCAGTTTATTTTTAACTTCATTGGTGGCATCTTCAATGGCATATATGCTTTCCACTGCTTTTCCACGATATTCCAATGCATAGATGAGTTCTCCCAGTACGGAGGATAAATTAGCCCGGTTAATTTCATCAATAACAAGCACATAATTCTTTAATATTACTGTTTCTGCAAATACTACTTCAGGCTGATAAGTTTGCTTAAATTCATAGTACTTCTCAACAACCTTCATGAAATAGGTGGCATGTTGTCTTGTTTTCTCTTCAACTTGAGACATTTTCTTAATGTCCTGTCTTTCTTGTGCTCCGGATTCAATAATAAGTCTTAATTCCGAAAACTTCATATTTAAACCATTTTTATGAGCCTCCCAGTTATCCCCTTTATATTTGAATTTGGTTTCATCTGAAGAAAATAAATACACTGAATTGGTAAGAGGGTATTGGTGGTGGTCGTTTTCGGCCATTTCATCTTTTATTTTTTCAATAAAGACATCAAAAATATCTTCCGATATGATGGTATCAACTGTAGTTTTTGATGCCTTATAATTTTGTAATGCGGTGTGAGCAAACTCAGCGAGAATTCTGTTTTCAGCTTTAAAAAGTATGCCATCTCCGTCTTCATTAGGCTTGGAAACTATGCCTCTTACAAAATCTTCGTAAGAGTAGCTGGGATGAAACTGGATGATTTTGAATTGTGGATTGTCTTTTAATTCTTCTGTTGACGGTAATCCGAGTAGCTTAACAGCCAACTCCCTGGCCATTCTTGTTTTTCCGGTTCCCGGAGGACCTTGAAGGATGATTTGTTTTTTATATTCTAAAATTTGGATCTGCTGGTCCAGTTTATTTTCACTCATATCATTTTGTTCTATAGAAGATGGGGTGTTTTGTTCCTGAAAATAATCGTAAACCTGCCATGGAAGGGTTACAATTTCATAAACGTCTTTGTTGAGTTTTTCTTTGAAAATCTGAAGAAGGTTGTAGCTGTCCTGAAACCAGTCATAGGTAAGTTTCAGTTCAAAATCCTCAACATTTTTGTTCAGAAGATAGATTAAACCTCTCAATTTATCTTCATTAACAATGGTACATAATAGCTGAGGCTGCAAACTTGCAATCAGTCTGTTGGTAGCGGCTTTTTTATTATTATAAGTACATTTTCTGATCAGCTCTTTGATCTGGTAGTAAGTGTCAAATAAAGGTTGTTCCTGGCTTATGGCAATTTTCTGTAATAATACAGAAAGCTCAGTCCATTTTTCTTTGATCAGATCTCTTTCTTCATGGGTAAAGTATCCTTGTTTCAAAGAAGAAACACACTGATCTCCGGGGCGCATAAAAAATTCATAGAATATATCCTGATCCCAATCTTCCCAATTTTTCCCTGTGCTTGCCTCCGAGACAAACTGGGGTACAAAACGGTTGTATTTTCCCCGCCAGTCATCCCAAATCTCTATTTCGTCAATTAATTCTGTAAAAGTCATGTTGGTTTTTAGTTTTCTGTATAGATATAATTTATTACTACATCATGAACGGGTCGTTGATAAAATGATAAGTTTTTAAAATTGAAAGATACTTTCTAAGGTATTAAAGCATCAATGATATTAGTTTTCATGTATTTGTAGTGTATAGATTACAATAATAAGGAAAATCTTTAAGGCATGATTACGGGAAAGCGTAAAATTTTTGGCCAAGATGCTCTTATTTCAGAAATTCAATCATTTAAATCTGGCACAACGGAAAAAACAGATTTCGTCTGCTTTTTTAAAGCCTTTTTTGCAGATATTTTTCTATATTTAACTCTTCATAAAAGTTGAATTGTCATGGAACATAAAATACATCAGGGCCGCAATGTAAAACGATTCAGGGAAATGCTGGGCATCAAGCAGGAAGCATTGGCTCTTGACCTTGGAGACGACTGGAACCAGAAGAAAGTTTCTCTGTTGGAACAGAAAGAAATTATTGAAGACCCTTTACTGAAAAGAATTTCCGAAGTATTGAAAATTCCGGTGGAAGCGTTTCAGAATTTTGATGAGGAGCAGGCGGTGAATATTATTTCTAATACGTTTACAGCCAGTGATAATGCTACAGGTTTTATGTATAATCATTATCCTACATTTAATCCAATTGACAAAATTGTAGAATTGTATGATGAGAAGATTGAGCTTTATGAGCGTATGCTGAAGGAGAAGGATGAGATGATGGGGAGGCTGGAGAGGTTGATTGAGAAGAAATAGTTTAAGACATTATAAATTGAAAAGCTCAACATTTTCGTTGAGCTTTTTGTATTTTTAGTTTTCTACTTTTACTTGTCCATTCATTAGCATAGGTAATAGCCAATCTCGGAGAGAAGCCAGTTCTTGGTTTTGTTGTAGATTAAGGTTTAATTTGTCATAAAATGGCATAACAATTTTTAAAAATTTAGTCTTAATTTCTTTTGGACAATCTAAAATTGGAATATCCGAAAATTCGCCCTTATTCATATTAGATAAAACAGCCCCTTGTTTTGCAGCAACATTAAATTCAAAATATTTTTTTAATGCATTAAGTAAAAAATATCTGTTATAATCTTTAACTTTTGAAATAGTATTTATTTGTTGGTTAGTTTGACATTTTTTGCCTACAATTCCAATAACTCCGACAGTGCCAATACACGAAACACAAATATCACCAATCTCCAAAAATTTACTTTGTTGAGTTCCAGCTCCTTTTTCGGATAATTTTCTATCACTATTAATTATGAAAAGTTGCTTTCTAATATCGTCGATTGTTACGAATGGAATATCACCCCCAAAATTATCTTTAACTAAAGTGGATGGCGTCTTCCCAGTAATGATATTATTTTCGATCTCCTCTAATCTCTTTACTTCCCAACCTTGGGGAATTTCTCTCTTCAATGTTTTATTATATATCATTTTTCCGCCTGAAGATTTATAAGGCTTACCATCTTCATTAGGAAAATCAAACTGTACAAACCAATAATCATATAATGTTTTGGCCATTTGTTCAAGTTCAGTATTAATGCTATTATTGAGTTCTATTTTATCGTCTAATGTAGATAAAACAGAGGCAATTTTTTGTTGTTCTATTTTTGTTGTGGGTACTAATATCTCTTGTCTTTTTAAAGCACCTTCATTTACTCTTTTTCTTCCAGATGTGCCTTCCATACAGCTAATAGCACGTTCTCTAAATAAAGGACTTCTTGCTAAATAATAAATGAATTTAGAATCAGAGTTTTCATTTTCTCTTAGTACAATAAACTCAGAAGAGCCGAATGCAACTTCATCTTCATTTAAATTGTCAACATACGCTGTTTTTCCATTTTCAAGACAGGGTGTAATTTTAGCGACTAATGTATCTTTGTTACGGAATTTTGGTCCAGCAGAATATTCTAGATTTTCAGATCCATTAATTTTTCTTTGAAATATACCTAGTTTATCCATTCCGATTTTCCTTGCAATTAAACCTTTTTTTATAGATTCATGAGGATTAAAATCAATGAATTCACCAATAGAAATCTGTTTCCAATTACTCATATTTCAATTTTTTTAACTGATTCTGAATTTCGACATCTAATTCATTTCCTTGCCTAAATAATGAGGTCAATCGGTTTTCAAAGCCATTCATTTTTTCAGCAAATTCTTTTGGGCTAATATCTATATATTCAATTTTTACTTCAAAATATTGTCCCGCCGAGAAAGAATAGTTTTTAGCTTTTATTTCTTCAGTTTTTACAACAATAGAAAAATCTTCTATAGCCATTTTATCATTCATAGCAGAGATTATCTTTTGTTCTTCTTTCTTGGTTAAAACAGTGCGTTGGTTTTTACCTTCTTTCACAATTTCGCCTAGTTTTGAAGCGTCCACCAAAACTATGTGCTCATTATCTGCACTTTTATCAAAAAATAGAATAGAAACATTGGTTCCAGTACTTGCAAAAATATTACTAGGCATACTTACTACACCACGTAACCAACCACGTTCAATTAAAGCTTCACGAATTTTCTTTTCAATACCGCTTTGTGCTGTGATAAAACCTGTTGGAACTACAATTGCTGCTTTCCCTTTGTCGGAAAGACTATACATGATGTGTTGTATAAACAGTAGATAAATCGCCATTTTATCTTTGTCTTTTGCAGGTATTTTTGGAACTCCAGCAAAAAAACGGGTTTTATAAGTATCTGATAATAATTTTGTCTGATAATCCGAGAAATCCAATTTAAAAGGTGGATTTGAGACTATATAGTCAAACTTTTCTGTCAAATAAGAAGAACTTAAAATAGTATTTCCTTTTATAATATTCGGAATAGAATGCGAAAGGTTGTTAATGATAAGATTTAATCTCAACATGTTTGCTGATTTCTGAGAGACATCCTCAGAATAAATGCTACAGTTTTTTTCTCCAATAGCATGTGCTATATTCATAAGAAGTGTTCCTGATCCTGCACTGGGATCATATACTTTTACACCATTATCTTTTTCAGTAACTAAAATTGCAGCCATAATTCTTGCAACTGCATGTGGAGTATAATATTCTGCATATTTTCCTCCAGAATCTGAGTTATAATCTTTGATTAAGTATTCGAAAATAGTAGAGAAAAAGTCGTATTTCTCAGAAAACATCTTCTCAAAACTTACATCTACAATTTTGTTAAGTAAAGCTTTACAAAATGTATCTCTTTGCGAAACATCACGGATATATTGACTCAAATCGTCAAACATTTTTTCTTTTCCCCCTCCTTCAGATTTTACAGCGTATAAATGCTCGTTATCTGCATTTAAGCTTCGCAAAGTTCCATCAAAATGAATTGCTGCAAAATTTTCTGCTCCATTTTTATTATAGATATAAGAGATCATTTGTTCAGGCTTCATTTTAGCAGCTTTTGTCCCAATCCTTCCCAGCAAGAATTTCTGTTCAGATTCAGATAAAGTTTCATATGCTTTCTGAAAGTTTTCAGCCTTAGCTAATTTGGGATCAGCTTTCTTTGCTTCATATATAAATTTATCGTTCAAATATTTATATAAAAATACTTGAGTAATAATATTAAATTCGCTTGCATCATTTCCTAAACCATAATTTGCACAAACACTCTTTAGTCCGTCAATCAGTGATTTGGTTTTAGTCACAAATTCTTGCTCTGTCATTTCTTTTATTGGTAATTAAACTGGTAAAGATACTCGTTTACAATTAAGTGATTAATTTTTTCTGTGGTATCAAAATCTAGTTTTAGTTTTTGTTCATCTATAAATTGTTGAATAACAATACTTAAAACTTCTTCTTTAAAATACTCATCATTTTGCATTAAGTTGATATTTTTTAAGAAAATGCCATCTACAACACTTCTTGTTTCCATAAGTGCATTATAAATTTGTATTTCTTTAGCAGATATAGCCTTATTTTCTAATAATCGTTTATGCATTCTCACATATTTTTCATCTCCTTCATATTTATCTTTCAAATTATTGTTCTTTCGGTTAAGTTCTTTAACTTCATCATAAATCCTAGATAAAATAGCAATGTTTTCCCTCATATCTTCCTGCGAGACTTCATCTAAATTTTTATTTTTAAAAATACGCTCGAGCTCTTCTCTCAGAGAAACAAATTCGGGAGAAGCCTGATCAAAATTTCGTTGTAATTCTTCTCTTGTTTTTCTTAATTGATCTTTTAATCTATCAGCCAAAATCATTTCTTCTTCAGAAATTTTCTCAAACTGGAAGAAAATATCTTCCAACGCTAAATTTAAAATATTAGAGGTATCCGAATCCGAATTAATATCTTCAACTAAATTGAGCATGTCCAATCTACTTTGAGCCACTTTCAATAATTGATTCAGTTTATAAAAATCTAGAGCTTTTAATAAATCTGCTTCATCTTGGAAGCGAATGATATTCTTTAGCTCTCTTGCATCATTAAGTACTTTGATTAATTCAATAAGCTGCGTTCTATCCTTAATTTCATCCGTTTGCAATCTGAAATTTTCAGCATTATTGATATCAAAATGGAATAGTTTTTCTTTAATATTTATTATGTCTGCTTCAATTTCTTCACGTGTTTTAAATAAGTCACTATATGACTGCACATCATCACCAAGTTCTTGTTGCAGTTCTTCAAAATAATTCTGGTTGGTTTCTTTGAATTCTTTGGTGATGTCTGCAAAATCTACAACATGCCCAAACCTATACTTTTTATATGGACGATTTACACGAGTAAGTGTTTGCAAAAGATTATGATTTTTAACAACACGTGCGAGATACAGCTTCTTCAATCGTTTGGAATCAAAACCTGTTAAAAGCATATTGTATACAAAGAGTATGTCAATTTTTCCTAATTTATAAGCAGAAATTAAATCTTTTCGTATTGATTTATCATTTTCATCATGTAAGATTAAAGAAGCTGTTAAATTTTGTCGATTGGTAATTTTATAAGAAGCTCTTGGCTCAGCGACTAATTTTTCAGACTCAGTTTCTTGTTTTCCGAATTTATTTTCAAAAAAATGAAATAATTCTCTTGCTTGATCGGCACTATCACAAACTACCATGCCTCCTAAAGTATCATCTTGCCAATATTCCCTAAATGAATATAAGTCTTCTAAAATATATTCTAACATAGGTTCAACGAACTTTGGATGCGCAAAAATTTCACTTTTTGAAATATCGCCTCTCAAAACTTTGATTTGCTCTATAATATCCTTCATTTGCATGCTATATTTAGTAGCAATAGCTTCACGAATTAATCGCAAAGTATATCCATCTGCTATTGAAGAATTGTAATAATATTTATGGATGTAATCTCCAAAAATTAATTTAGAATCGTATTGTTTTGCAACTTCTCTTAAAAGCGGAGTTCCCGTAAGTGCAATCTTTACTGCATCTTGATCTGACTTCAATAAATTTAATAAATAACTTCCTTTAGGATTGTAACTTCTATGAGCTTCATCAATGAAGAACACACGTTGAATATTGAGATCGTAATCAATTTTTTCAATAGCGGTACTGTCTTCTGTAAATTTCTGAATATTAACTATTGTAATTTCTAATTCTCCTGAATTATTTTGCAATGCGGCTACTTTCTTCATATCAGCAACAAAATCTGCACGCGAAGCAATCATTTTCGAAAATAAGCCTCTTTTTGAAAATTCGTTATTAGCTTGAATCGCAAGATCCAAACGATCTACGATAAAATAGAACTTTGGAATCGTATTTTTTTTCTGGTAATAATCCGTCAGAAACTTAACATTGTAAAAAGCTAAAGCTGTTTTTCCAGAACCTTGTGTATGCCAAATAATACCTTTTTTGATACCTTCATCCAACTTTTTTGCAATGGCTTTTGTTGCAAAAATTTGTGGATAACGCATAATATGTTTTTGAATTTCTTTAGAACCATCTGGCTTTTCTTCCTTAACGTATGCAATGGCATACCGAAGAATAAATGCAAGTCGGTCTTTAGAAAGTAATGAAGTTAAAATTCTATTGGTAGGTTTATTATAATCCTTATTTGTAATAAACTCGTCCGTATGTTTAATTGCAACGATATTATTATCTTTAAGAATCAGGTTCTCTAAATCCTGATTTTCGGGAAGTAATAATCTTGTTAAATCTAAATTTTCTTCTTCACGGAAATAATTAAAATAAACATCCTCTTGGGATGGCGTTCCATAATAAGCTCCCATAATTGGTTCTATTACGCCATCTTCATATTCCATGTTATTGGAAAATATCATGAGCTGTGTAATATTCGTGAATGCATTAAATGCTTTTAAAGAAAATCGCTTATTTATTCTTTTTCTTTCAGCTAAAATACCTTCCTTATTATTAGGTTTTTTTACTTCAATAAATATCAAAGGGAGTCCATTGACAAGAACTGTAATGTCAGGGCGAAATTCTTCATCTCCATTTTTGTATACTAATTCTGTAGTAACATGAAAAAAGTTATTGTTAAAATTTTCGAAATCAATTAGTTTGGTGCCTGAAGTGTTTACTAGAGACTTATAAAAACCCTTTCCAAAGTCATCATATTTCAATTTCAGAATTGTTTCATCTAAAATTTTCTGAACTTCATGCTCTGAAAGTGACCCATTAATCTTACTAATGCTTTCTTTAAATATATCTGGAAAAATATTATTTTCCTCAAGCCTATTCTGTTTATTTCTAGGAATATATTGATAACCAAGTCTACAAAGATGTAGTATTGCAGGTATTTTTACTCTTGAATCTTCGTTAAATGCCATTAGGAATTTTCTCTGTTATTGCTTTAGTTCGGCAAAGATAAGATTCCGAGCTCCTCAAACGAAGAAATAAGACAAGTAATTTCTATTTTTCTAGTGTTAAAATTTCAATTATTTTATTATCAATATTTAAGAGTTTGGAGGATTTATTAAGTGTCTAAATTCATTCTACTTCATTATTCTTTAAACCAATATTCCGTCAACCTTTGCGCTCCGGACTTATTTAAAATTTCCTGCTCAACAGCCCATTTCAGGTCTCTGCTTGCTGTAGGGGCAGAGATATTCCTGAAGTTCTGCATATAGTCTTTCCTGCCGAACTTATTTTGTTTTACTTTCTCTTTAAATAAGAGAATCCTGTCTTCCGTATATAATGTCTTATTTTGAGATTGCAAAAGTTCTTGTAAAGATTCCAGAATAATACCGAGCATAAATTCTATAAAAGGCGTAGAATTTCCTTTTTTATCAGATTCTGATAATGTATGATAATATTCAATTTGTTTTTGCTTGATGAGGGACTCTATTGGCAGATATTCAAATACAGGATATTGCTGCATCAGAATCAAAGTCTGCCAGAGTCTGCCCATTCTTCCGTTACCGTCTGTAAAAGGATGTATAAATTCAAATTCATAGTGGAAGACGCAGCTTTTAATTAAAATCAGGTCTTTGTTTTTTTTCAGATAAGCGAAGAGGTCTTTCATCAATCCTTTTACCATGGTACCCCCTGGCGCTATATGTTCTACTTTTGAACCTTTAATGATACCCACATTAGTGGTTCTTAATTTACCAGCATGATCAACCAATCCTTTCATCAGAATGGAATGCGCTTTTTCTAAGTCTTTTAAGTGATAAGGATTCAGCTGATTGATTTCTTCATATACCTGTATCGCATTCTGTACTTCAAGAATATCTTTTTGGGGAGCAATGACTCTTTTATTTTCCAGTAATGCGGTGATCTGTTCTTCAGTAAGAGTATTCCCTTCAATCTCCAATGAAGACTGGATGGTTTTGATTCTGTTCTTTTTCCTTAATTCAGTGGCGGGTTTATACAGATGTGAAGCATTTATTTCTCCTATTTTTTCAGAAATAGAAGCCACTAAAAATAAAATGGTATCTGTAATAGTATATGGAGGTTTCATATCCTTGATAGTATCATATGATATTATCAAAGATATGAATTTATATTAAAATTAACTATTGATTTAAGTCGACAATCACAGGCTGTACTCGTCTACACATCCACCTCCTCAACCTCCACACCGGCAAATACACAAACACCACAGACAGAATCCCTGCCAGCACACCCACCACTACAGCCATTGCTGCACCATCCAGCTTATAATCCTTTGATAGATTAAACTGTCCCAGAAACAGCAAAGACAGGACCAGCGAACCGGTAACCAAACCGTGTAAAATACTCAGTTTGGTCATTAATTTTTTAATATTCAGCTGCTCGTCTACGGTGAACTCGATGGCGCCTTGTCCGGCAGCGTCTGTGACTCTTTTGATAATGTCAATGGTAAGGACAACGGGAAGGAAGATGGCCATCGGTAAAGTAAGACGGGCGAGGTTTTGTTCTCCCGAGAAGAAATGGGTGTAGCCTAGCTCTTTAAAGCTGGCATACGCAATAATAAAGTTGAAGAATACATTCGGGAGGACATAGTAGATCATCCGCTTTAATAAAAAGCGTTTGAGGGTGGTTTTCTTGAGTTTTTTGGGCGGCTTCGGCTTAAATTTCAATTTCATACAGAGGTGATCAATAGCTCAAGGGCTTTATCTTTTATTTTCATGGCTTCCTCTTTCGGAAGGAAGTGTTCATTGGACATAAAGGTGAAATCCATTTGTCGGTTGTAAGTGCTGGTCACCAACGTATTGGAATTCAGCCATGGGAAAGCGACGGTAGGACTCATGATCGTTTCAAGTTTAAAGTGCTGATAGTCGCTTGGAATATCAATTTTACCCATATTCGATAGCGTCACATCATGTCCGCCATTACTTGATTTCAACAGGGAAATCATGCGCTCTACGATCGGGTGCATTTGTTCACCCATCCACAGAAGCTCACGGGCTTCCATTTTATTGATCTTTTCAAAAAGATCTTTCTTAATTTCTTTCGCATTGTCCAGTACACTGTGATTTCCTTTTTTAATGGACAATTCCACGGTAGGGGCAAAGGCAAACAAATGATCCTGCTTGATCTCGGGGATAAAGTGGCGCACATCTACCGGGCTGATTACTTTTCCTTTGGCTTTTTCACCCTGCACCTCACGGAAGGCCTGCATAAAGGCAGCACACAACAAGGCGTGCACAGAAATACCGTTGGCTTTGCATTTTTCGGTAATCTGTGTTGTAGTTTGAGGATCCAGCTTGCGGTGAAGGGCGTAGTTTTTTCCGAGGTTTCTTTTTTTACTTTTTGCTTGCAACATAAAGAAAAATCCGGCAAACATCAGATAGACACGGGCTTTGAATTTCTTTGTGGTTGCATTAAAATTCGAAGGCAGAAAATCATTGACCGATTCAAAAGGCTCATAAGGAAGGAGCTCAGCAGAAGGATTATCCAATAGCTGAAGGAGTTCCCGCATCAGAGTAACACCGGTTGTTCCGTCTGAAATACAATGCGGCATGACCCAGAGGATTTCAGAAGCTTCTTTTCCTTTTACCCATACCAGACGGGCCAGTGGTTTTTTATCTTCATTAAACAATTTAAACCATTCTGTTTCAGATTCATACAACCAGTCTTTCTCCGTTTGTCGCTGAACGATCCGAAGGGGAATGGGGGTGATGTTTTTTTCTTCTGTAAAAAAAGGATATTGCTCGGTTTTTTCATCAATCGAAACCCGAAGCAAAGCATGTTTTTGCTGAATTTTATCTAATGCCAGTCTGAAATTCTCCTCCGAAAGTTGTCCGGAGATTTTGGCGGTAAATATACAGTTGACGGGGGTTTTAGAATCTACATACATGATCCTTTCCACCATCATTAATCTTCTTTTCATCATGATGTTACTAAATTTTCAATTTGCTGCTGAACTGTTTTTATAATCTCATCACGAATGGCTAATGCTTCGGAATATGGCAGATAGCCTTCACTTCCCACAAAAGAAAAGCCCATTTCTCCCTGAAATGTTGAGGTAACAAGGGTAGTGGTATTTCCTAAAGGACCGATCACCGTAGGGCTGAAAATCGTTTCCAGGGTAAATTCTTTATACTGATGAGGAATCTGAATGCGTCCCAGGTTGGAAAACATACAGTCATTGGATGATTTTCCATTCTTTAACAATTTCGTGAAGTTGGGGAGTGCATCATGTCCTGATTCCATCACCATCATGGTAATATAAGGATCCAGTTTAGACGTTTTACGCTCCACAGCGGCCTGCATGGAACGTACATTGTCCAGAAAGTTCATTTTTTCATTGGCTGAAACAACGATCATCAATCCGAAAGCGAAAATATGATCATTTTTAACCTGATTGGCAAAACGTCTGATATCTACAGGACAGGAAACTTTGTTAAAAGCAGCTGCTCCTCTTACGGTTTTAAAAGCCTGAAGAACCGCAGCACACAAAAGCGTGTTGACCGTCACCTGATTGGATTTACAATAAGAGATTAATTCCTGACTTCTTTTCTGATCAAATTTCCAGTGAATCAGGTAATCGTTTTGTCTGTCCACTGTTTTTTTGTTGACAGGAATAAACTTAATAGCTGTAGCGGCCAGTCTGCTGATGAATTTTGCCTTTAGTTTTTGTCTGCGACTGTTGAGAATGTGAGCAGGAACCACATCCTGAATACCCAGAATAGGTTTTTCAATCCCGATATCGGCGGAAGGATTATCCAGAACCTGTAAAAATTCATATAAAAAAGCCATACCGGAACCCCCATCGCATAAACAATGGTGGAATGAAAAAATCATATCGGATATTCCCTCTCCTTTGATCCATATAAAGCGGATGAGAGGAAGTTTTTCATAATTAAAGGTGGTCTGCCATTCTCTTTTGGATTCCTCCTGCCACTGGTCTTCATGTTGGCGAACCAGAATTTTTATCGGAATAGATATGGGAGATTCCGGGACATCAAAGCATGGGATATTTTTCTCATCGTAGGTGATGAGTGCTCTGAGCCAGGGATGTTTTTGTTGAATACGAGCTAAGGCTCTCTTGATATCTTCTAATGTGAAGCTACCTTTTAGTCTGAACGGAATAACCCCGTTGAACGGTTCGGTACCGTCCCCCAAAAGCATGCGTTCGCCAAATAACAATCTTCGTCTCATAGGCTTATACAGAAATTAAAGTGGATTCCTGTTGAACAAAGTTTTCTAATAATTCTACAGCCTTATCATTACCGCCTGCCGTATGGAAAGTGTTTTGAACTTCCCTGGCGGCAGCTCTGTATTTCGGGTTTTCTAATAATTCAAAAACAGTTTCGCGAAGGGCTTCTACACGTAGACGTTTGTATCGGATGCTGATTCCACAACCGGCCTGCTCAATTAATTTCGCAATATGGAAGTGGTCATAAGCGATAGGAGTGATTAACATTGGTAAACCATTACGGAACGTATCGTTAACGGTGTTGAAACCGCCATGACAGATGACCATATCCATATGAGGCATTAATTCCGATTGAGGAACAAAGCTGTTCACAATAAAATTAGATGGCCACTCTTCAAAAATATCAGGTGGAGTAGCGGCTATCACAGTCACTGGTTGGTCTGCAAAAGCGGCGATCACCTTTTCGAAGAATGCTTTTCTGATATCGACCAATAATGTTCCTAATGATACAAAGATCTTCGGAGTGGTTGCGGCATGCAAACGATCCCATTCAAATGGAGCGTCGTTCGGACGTCCTTTTACCGGACCTACAAATTTCATGTGGGAAGGAACGGTTTCAAATCCGGCAAATGCCTGGGAAGTAAATACCATATTCAGTTTGTGGGAATGAATAAAAATACCGTCATCCTCAATTCCTACTTCTTTTTGCAGGTTTTTGATCAGGTTTTGCTGCCATTCCCAGATTTTAGGAGCACTTTTTTCAGTATCTCCCATGACATCCGGTGGTACCGGAGTGGTTGTTACACAAGGGATATTGTGTTTATGAGCAAATAAAGCGCCCCCGAAGGTGATACAGTCATTGACGATAACATCGGGCTTCCAGCTCTCTGTTAACCGGCTCAATCCCGGCATCATCATTTTGGCAAAAGGAACATAGGTTTCTTCAAGGGCTAGTTTCATCACTTCAGGACCTGAACAGGCAGGTCCGTCATCTTGTCTTTTTAGAATGCGTTGTATTTCGTCCTGATAAGGGATAAGATCTTCATGAGGGTAATAGTAAGATCCTCCTTCCGGAATGTGTTCGTCTGATAATGGAGTGATCCCGAACCATTTTACTTCGTGGCCACGGGCAATAAGGCTTACCCCAACACTTAATGTAGGGCTGATATGTCCGAAAAACGGAGGGATAACAAATAAGAATTTCGCTTTTTTCATTTTTGTGGTAGGTGTTATTGCTTGTTCAAGTAAATCAGCTGCAGTCGCTGAACCGCCGGCTTCAACAAACGATTGTCCGACTTTCTGAGCTGCTTCACGATAGCTGGGGTTGTTCAGAATCTGTTGTACTGCTTCTCTAAGATGATTCGCTTTAAACCTATTAAAATTCAGACGTTCCCCAGCTTCGGTACGCACGACACGTCCTGCAACGTGTGACTGATCATACGCAATTGGAATGACCACCAATGGAATACCGTTGGATAAGGTTTCTGAAACGGTGTTGTGACCACCGTGGCAAACCACTCCGTCGAGATGAGGTAATAGATCCAGTTGGGGAACCTGTTGATACACCATAAAGTTGTCCGGCCACTGCTCGAAAAGCTGTGGATCGGAAACGACGACAACCGTTAAGTCTTCATCTTTAAAGGCGTCCACCACTTTCTGGAAAAATGCTTTTTTATGATCATGATCGAAAGTGGTTCCGATGCTTACGAGAATCTTTTTGTTGGTGGCACTGTTGAGCCTGTTCCAGTCAAACTCACAAGAGATGCGTCGTTCCGTAAGAACAGGTCCTGTAAATTGATATTGAGAAGGCAGATCCTCCATTTCACCAAAGAAATAATTGGAAGTTAAGACCAGAGTGAGCAGGTCAGAGGTTGCCAGAGAGCGTTCTTCATGAAAGCCCAACTCCTTCTGTAAATCTACAATTTGGTTCACCTCCCATTCGTGTACCTTCGGAAGCTCATTCATAATTTTAATGGCTGCCGGAGCGGTCACGGAAGTTGCGTAGGGAATTCCAAGCGTTTTAGCAGCAACCGGGGCTGCAAATAACTGATGGTCCCCGATAATCAAATCGGGTTGGTATATTTTTAACAAAGCAATGATTCCGTTATAGCAATGTCTGTTTAAAGGGATCAAGACCTCTTCATACAGAAATTTAACGCTATCAATGCCGTAGACTACTTTTTTTGAAATAATATCCAGGTACTGTTCACTCTCTTTCTTTTCTTCATCGGTTTGATCGTATTGAATAAGAAGGAGCTTTCCGCCCTCTGGAAGTTTGGCTTCCAGGGTAGGATCAAGGCTGATCCACGCTACTTCGTGGCCTCTTTCCAATAGGGTAGCACCAATGCTTAAGGTAGGATTGACATGTCCTGTAAGGGGTGGAACTATAAATGCGAATTTAGCCATGGTTTTGTGTTAAAATTTTAGATAAAAAATGAGTGATGGTCTCAGCGATCATCTGCGGTTCCTGAATAGGAATATTATGATCGCCCGGAATCAGTTCCAGAACTGAATTCCCGATCTGAGTCTGCAGCCATTCTCCGGTAGGTCTGCAATTGGAGTCAGCACCGTAAAGCAATAAGGTGGAAGCTTTTAATTCGTTAAAATCAGCTTCGTTCAGGAAGTCTTTTTCCCTGATCATGTCTGCTTTAATGCTGGTTTGATTAAACAGAAACTCATACATACGATGGTTCTTCTCCATTTGTCTTTTCCCCATCTGAACTTTAGTGGTATCCGTAAAATTGGCTACATAATGTTCCAGAAACTCTTTGCTGTATTCATCAATAATATTGCGGGCCTTTTCATCCTGAGGATCGGGAGCTTCCGTTACCACCAGTTTATTGACGCGTTCAGGGTACTGTAAAGCTGTTTTTAAAGCAATAAGACCACCGAAACTATAGCCGGCAAGATGTACCTTTTTCAGTTGCAACGTATCCATTAAACAAATCAGATCGGATGACATGGTATCAAGGTCATATCCGTCAAGGAAACGCTCACTCATTCCGTGGCTTTTCAGATCGTACATGACTACATGGAAGTGCTGCGCCAGAATCGGAGCAATATTAAAATAATAAATAGACAGATTGCTGAACATCCCGTGGATTAAAACCACGGTCTGTTCAGCTGTTTTGTTGAGTTCCTGTATATGAACCTGTTTATTATTGACAGTGATTATTGGCATTCGTAGATGTAATTGATGATCATACTAAGGTCAAGATTGATCAGCTGGTCAAGGTCCATAGAAGACAACCAGCCTGTAAAATCGATCTGATCTCCAAAATGCGCTTTGATCTTTTCAGAGAAAGAAACAATTTCAATACTGTCCATTTCCAGATCCTTGGTGAATGAACTTTCCGGAGTAATATCCATTTCTTCTACAAATTCAGCACCGATCACTTCAGTAATAAAACCTTTTAATAAAGTGAAAAGTTCTTCGTGGTTCATTTTTAATGTTGGGTTTACAGTGTCCATCCGATAATATAATTTTGATGTTTAATAGTTTTGATTTCAATGTTGTTGATCCACAAGTGATCATCTTTTATCAATTCGACTTCGAAGGCTTTTGGATTTCCTTTCAGTCCTGTCCCCAGGAACTTTCCATAGGCTTCCTTGGCAACCCAGAACCGGGTAGTCCACTCGGCCTGATCTCTGTCTTTTAATAATGTTAATTCATGGTCGGTAAATACCATGTCGTAGAATCCGGAGCTGCGTTCTTCAATAGTCTCCATGTCGATTCCTACAGATTTTCCGTATCGTGCGATACCTACGGCCTCTTTTCCTTTGTGAGCCAGTGAAATATGGATGTTTTCCGTAAAATCACTGATGAGATGAGGTTTCCCCACTTCATCGGAGCGAATCTCAAAGGTAATCGGGAAGCAGGCATGATTTTTTTCCTGACGAAGAAGGTTTCTTACGGCATCTTTTACCGCTACACGGCTTACCATCCAGTTTTTCTTCTTATTCGGTAATAATTGCTGGTGATGCTGTTTTTCCGTCTGGTTGAAATATCTTTTCAGGATAAAATCCCATGAAGCCACTCTTGTATACGCCTGATGGAAGTAGAATACTTCAGGAGCGATCTCTTCAGAAAGGCGATTGTGCAACGGTGACATGGAAACATTCCATAAAGCAGCGTCAATTTCCAATCTTCTGTTTTGCCAGCCTGTAATGGAACACCATGGTTTTCCGTCTCTGGTCAGAAGGATGTTGGCAATGGCGAACTCATCGTTAAGATCGGTCAGCATACAGGTACATTCAAAAATACCTTCCTGATCATGCATATCTCCGAAGAACTCTATATCTCTGATTTTTACAGGGAATGCAATACGGTCTTTGACTAACGTAAGCTGTAACCAAAGCCCGAATAATTGTCCCGCATTATCCAGTAACGAACCTTTACCGCCGTTTCCTTTGATTTTTCCGATAATCCCTTTGGAACCAACGGCAGAAACTTCAGTGATTCCCTGATACTGATCTCCATGGAACATATGCATGTCATAGATTTCTTCAGGTGTTCTCTCAATAGGTAAAAGATCACCGATAGAGAAATTGAATGCAGGAACCGGAACGGGAGAAGATTTCAGCAATACTTCCGCATTGGCAAAATTTTCAATATCCAGATACGCATGGTTTTGGGAACGCCATTCTCCTTTTACGGTTTTTTCAAAAGGTTTGGCGACGTTCATCCATTGGAAAACACTTACGTTCATGATTTTATGAACCTGTGTTCCCGGGATTTCTGCTTCCGCAATTTCTGCGAGCTGTTCAAAGATCATGGTCATCGGAATGACTGGTTCCATATCGGCTACATGAGCCCATCCTTTAGGCTGTCTCAATAAGCTGTGATCGATAAGGTACGGATGACTTTCCAGCGTTACATGCAGATCTTTTGAAAAGGCAGTACTTCGCGGTGCTACGGGAGCGACTGGCTGCACAGGAGCCGGACGTTGAATTTTAATATTTGGTGGGTTTTGGAAAAGGGTTAAAACCTCTTCCTGCATACGGATCATATCTGCTACGTTATCCTGAAAGGCCTGCACAAGAGGATGTCCTGTTTTGGTAGCGATAGAGGCTGATGCGGTGTATTGTTTTGGTGTTTCAAAGGCGGGAATTAAAGCCTGGGCTTCTTTAAAATTACGGATAATCGGGGAGCCCAATTCCAGTTTAATTCCTTTTCCTGACGATTTTTTGGTGTGATTCTGAATGTGTAAAAAGTCAAGGGCTATACCTTTGCCCTCAACAAATAATGAAGCGACTACTCGCTGCAGCTGAGCCAGTGCAGATCTTGTAGGAACACTGGAAGCAATCGTACTGAATGCTTTTCCTTTTAAAGTATCATCAATAAACCCGATCAATCCTCCGGTACCGACCTGAATAAAGCATCTTGCGCCTTCTTCATACAATCTGTCGGTCAGTTCACGGAAGCGAACCGGCTGAACGAGATGTTCTGCACTCAGTTGTCTGATGGCAGCCTGATCAGCAGGATAAGGTTCAAGGGTAGTCGCGGACCATAAAGGGATTTTTGTTTGCTGGAACTGTGCTTTTTCCATTCCGGCAAGGATGACCTCCAGCTTATCTGCGATAAAAGGAGAGTGAAACCCGGATTGGAATGGCAGCACCTGATGGAAAATCTGTTTTGATTTTAATAAAGGGACCAACTCGTCCAATGCAGCATTGCTTCCGCAAAGGATGACCTGATTTGGGCAGTTATCATTGGATACATATAAGTCTGAAATCTCTGTAATAAAAGGTTTTACTACATCAATTCCGGCTCCTATAGCAATGAATTTAGAATCTTTTAGTTCAAATGTTTCAGGATTCAGAACGTCAATCAGGGCTTTTACAGAGTTGGCTTCTGCCAGTTCTGAGGAATATCCTGCGAGCCATTCTCCTAAACTGTGTCCTGCATTCATATCAGGAATGATTCCCAGTTTTTTTAAGGAATTGTCAAGGATACTGCAGTTGTTGAAAATGTTTAAGGCATCGGTTAAAAGACCTTCACCTTCCGTTTCGATAGGCGCTGTTAATCCGAAATAACGGCTAACGGTTTCTACTTCACCTTTTGCAAGGCCGTCTAAACCTGGAAATACAAAGGCTACTTTGCCGCCGTCTTTTAATAGCGGGGCAGAAGTGTACCAGATATCCTGTTTATTTCTCCAGGTAATATTTTTGGAGATAATTTTAAGTGCTTTTTCAATTCTTGCTGGTGTCGGGTCAAATATGGCTACTCTGAAATCTCCTTCTCCTACGGTTGTATCGTTATTTTGTAAAGCAGAAAGAAGTTCTTCGTGAGTGGGTCTTGCCAGTAATAATACGCTGTCTTTTTTCGGCATATCATAACCTTCCAGTACTACGTGAGCATTGATTCCTCCGAAACCGAAGGCATTCACGGCTGCTACTTTCGGAAGTCCGGTTTTTGACCAGTTTTGGGGTTCCTGTACAGGAGCAAAACGGGTTTTCTGCATATCTGCAATGGGATTCTCACAATATAAGGTAGGAGGTAAGGTATCGTGGTGTAATGCAAGACAGGTTTTGATTAATCCTGCAATTCCGGCAGCGGGCATAGCATGTCCGATATTGGACTTTACCGATCCGATACCGGCTGCCTGAGCTGTTTCTTCTTTTCCGAAGAATTGTGCCAGGGTCTGAAGTTCTGTTTTATCTCCAAGCGGAGTTCCGGTACCATGAGCTTCAAGATAACCCACGTTGTTTTTATCAAGATCAGCATTTGTCCAGGCTTGTTCAAGGGCTTTCAACTGACCTTTTACGGATGGACTCATTACGCTGGTTCCGTTACCATCGCTGCTTACGCCCACCCCTTTAATAACAGCATAGATTTTATCCTGATCACGAACGGCGTCTTCCAGTCGTTTTAAAACGACGAATCCACAACCTTCTCCAATCAGTAATCCGTCAGCATCCATGCTGAACGGCTTGATCTGCTGCTGGCGGGACATGGCTCCCAGCTGAGCAAAAATACTCCAGAAAGCGGCATTTTGTCCTGTATGAACTCCTCCTGCGATCATGATATCTGCACGGCCACGCTGAAGTTCCTGTACTGCATGGTCTACGGCAATAAGGGCGCTGGCGCAGGCTGCATCTACGGTGAAAGCTGCTCCCCCAAGGTCAAAACGATTGGCAACAAGTGATGCTACAAGATTAGGAATTAATCCCATCGCAGTATCGGCTGCAAAACGTCCTTTGCGCTCCTGAAAAGCATGTTTTACTTTTTCGATGTCTGCAGTAGATACCTGAGGTAAAAGTTCCTGCAGCAGCGAAGAGATTTGTTCTCCGGTTCTTACGATTTCTATCGCACGGGTAGCTCCGGGTCCGGTATAGTTTCCTTTCCCTATAATAATCCCTGTTTTTTCAAGGGAAGTTTTTTTTTGAAAAACCCCTGCATCTTCCAGTGCTTTCTGCACTAAATCAAGGGTCAGTAAATGGTCAGGCTCGGTTCCTTCAACAGCCAGCGGTAAAATACCAAAAGCAGTGGGATCAAATTCATAGTCAGGGATAAATCCTCCCCGCTGACAGTAAAAACGGTCAACAGGATGGGTAGCATCACTGAAGTGAACCGGATCTATCCGATCGGCAGGAGCCAATTGGGTAGAATCTACTTTATTGACAATATTTTGCCAAAAAGTGTTGGCATCTTGTGCCCCGGGAAAGACACAAGAAAGACCAATGACAGCAACATCTGTTTTTTTCATACTTAGTTTATGCAGTGTTTACCAATTATTTCCAGACATGATCAGTACCTGGCTTTCAGTACCGTACTTGATCTCGTTAAGGAAGATTTCTTTTCCTTCATCCAATGGAATCATCGAAATACCTCTGCGCTCGTATTCTGTTTCAAGAGTGGATGAAACCATTCCTGCGCCTTTCCATGGGCCCCAGTTAATAGAAAGTACTTTTCCTTTTAACCTTTTGTTTAAAGCATTGGCATAATCATCCAATACACTGTTGGCCGCAGCATAATCTGTCTGACCTTTGTTACCATATACGGAAGCAATGCTTGAGAATAATACGACAAACTGGCAGTCTGAGCGAAGCTGTTCAGCCAGTACACGAAGGGGTTTCACTTTGGTGTCAAATACACGTCCGAAAGAGCTTGTTGTTTTTTGTTTGAATAATTTATCTTCCAAAAGACCTGCCCCGTGGATTACCCCATCCAGACGATCGTATTTGTTATAAATATTGCTGATTAAAGTACTCAATCCTTCTTCGTCACAAAGATCTAACGATTGATAAATAATGGTATTTCCCAATTCTTCCATATCTCGGATAGTACGTAAGATCTGGTTGTTTTTGAAGACCCTTACCGTCTCTTTTTCAATCTGAGCAGGAGAAGTGAATTGTCCGGATTTGATAAGGTAAGCTCTTATTTCCTCCTTGGATTTCATGCTTTCAAATTCTTTCAGATTTTCAGCTTCTTCTCTTGGATCTGCTGATCTTCCTACCAGAATATAAGTACAAGGATATGCCTCAGACATATGTTTTACCAACTCTGCTGTTATTCCTTGTCCGCCTCCTAATACCAATACAACGGATTTTGTATCTAATTGAATATGGGCTTCTTCAAGGCTTGTTGACAATGGAGACGGGATGATGTCTACTTTATGTCTTTTTTCGTTTTTATAAATAACCTCAGCAGGTTTATCGTTGGTCAGTATTTCCTTTAAAGTAATTTCAGCAATCTGATCCATTTCCTGAGGCGTGCTTAAGCTGATCAGTCTGCAAGTCGTCTGATCAAATTCTCTTGCCAGACTTTTGAAAAGTCCGGGATATCCCTGATGATGGCGTAATGCACGGGCATCATTGATCTCCTGAAGGTGAGCAGGAACATCTGAAATAAGATAGACCCATTTCGCTTTATCAAAATCAAGTTTTTTAATCAAATCAACATGATCGATAATGCTTGGTTTGTCAGAAGAGGAGAAGATATCCAGCATAATCAATCCGTCAAAATCGGAAAGATCTTTTTCAGCATCTACCAGATCTACAATAGCACCATGTTTTTCCAGTTCGGTTTTGATTGCTGAGGTTTGTTTGCTGTTGTCCTGAGTGATGGCGAAGCGTTTTCCGTGAAGAACTTCAGTATTTTGTACTAAAGAAGCATCGGTAGGCGTAATATCAAAACGAAGTCTTGATAATACATTATTCGCTCCTTCAGGAGCGTTAGCTTCCTTTGCTTCACTGGTAATTTCGTTGGTTTCACCATTCATCTCACTGATCCAGCCAGCCAATCCGCGGAGGGTTTTAATAGCGGCTAGTTTTTCCATGATATCATCAGCCTGTTCAAGGTTTTCTCCGAAGCCGATTGTATTTTTAAGGTCAGCAATGATCTCCATACGCTTGATGGAATCGATGCTTAAGTCTGCCTCCAAATCCAGATCTAAGCCTAACATTTCTTTAGGATATCCTGTTTTCTCGCTTACAATATTTAAGATGGCATTTTGAAGATCTTCAAGAGAGAATCCCGCTTGTGCCTGTGATTTTGAAACGGCTGATTCAGTTGCAGATCCGTTTTTCTCAGGAGTTGCTGTCGCAGGTGCTCCGGTAAATTCAGTAAGCCATGAAACCAGTCCGCTAAGGGTTTTGATTCCTGCTAATTGTTCCATTACCGTATCTTCATTAGCATTACCGTTGGCTAAAGTTCCCAGTTCACTACGAAGCGTTCCTATGATTTCCACTCTTTTAATGGAATCGATACTTAAATCGGCTTCAAGGTCCATTTCCATGCCCAGCATTTCCTGAGGATATCCGGTTTTATCACTTACCACCTGTAGTAATAAGGATTTAATATCTTTTACCGGTGCGTGTTGTACGGGTACAGCTACGGCTGCCGGAGCTTGCTGATAGGCAGGTTGAGCCGGGATGGCTGCCATTTGCGGTTGCGCAGGAGCAGTTACCGGTGTAGTGTATACAGGAGCAGATTGTATATGTGGATTCTGTCCCATGAAGGAAAGCATCACATCACGTTGTGCCTGTATCATCAATTTCATACTATTTAAATATTCCTGGAGCATACGTTCAGCCGTAGACTGGCCTTCCGCTGCCGGAGATTGTGGGTTGGTAAAACTGTTCATTTGGATTGGATTTAAAATAGGTAATGCACCATTGGAAGGCAGTGTGCCTGTAGTCGGATGTGCAGTTTGTCCGTTAACGCGCCAGATCGCCGGGCTTTTCTTATACAATTCAGGCTGTGCGATATCGATCACCTGAACATTTCGGCCATCAAAAAGTTTGTTGATATTGAAATTACGGCCTGTACCCAGATATTGGGCAAGCATGCAAAGAAGGTGCGTAAATTTATTACGGCTGTTGTCTTCTACATATAAGCTTAGCTGATCTTTTTCGATACAGGATTTCGTTAATCCGGTTAATACTTTTCCAGGACCTACTTCGATGAATATTCTTGCTCCATCGTTATACATGGCCTGAAGTTGTTCTACGTATCTTACGGGTTGTACCAGATGATCGGTCAACCTTTCTTTTATTTCTGATGGCTGAGCCGGATAGACGGTTGCCGTCGTATTCGACCATACCGGAATCTGCATTTCACTGAAAGCAACATCTTTCAATACATCGGCATATAAACCTTTGGATTTTGCCAGTAACGGGCTGTGGAATGCGCAGGCAACTTCCAGTTTTTTGGCAGAAATACCTTCCTGCTTAAGAATTTCCAACAGTTTGTTGATGGCATCCGTACTTCCTGCAATCACACATTGTGTAGGAGCATTAAAGTTCACGGGATAGCATCCTTCTATTTTAGCAAGAATGGGTTGTAAACGTTCATGTGTTGCGCTTGCTGCCAACATAGACCCCGGATCTCCGCCTTCTACAGAGTTTAAAATAGAATGCGCTCTCTGGATACTTAAGTCCACCAGTTTTTCTTCGTCAAATACTCCTGCAAAACATAAAGCCGGTAACTCCCCATAACTGTGGCCTGCCAGCATATCAGGAACAATGTCCAGGGATTCCAGAAATTTTGCCAATGCCAGATCAACAATTCCCAAAAGAGGCTGCGCTAGGCGCGTATCTTTAATCGTTTCTTTTTGTTGTTTTAAAGCAGCTTCATTAAATGTAGTGGATGGGAATACTACTTTTTCAAGCTCAGGATATTGATCGATAAGGCTGCGCATCGCAGGGAATACTACGAATAAATCACGAGCCATATTGATTCTCTGGCTGCCTTGTCCCGGGAATAAGAAAGCTACTTTACCTTCTTTTTTATTGACGGTGAAAGTATCTTTGGTTTCAATTCCTAATAGCACCAATTCAAGCTTCATCATCAGGTCTTCGGCGGTGTCTGCAACAATACTGAACTGGATTGGCTTTTCTGAGTTGATACTTAAGCTATAGGCAATATCTTTTAAAGCAATACCATCATTGATTTCCAGTAAAGCTTTGATCTGGCTCGACTGTCCTTTTGCTTCTTCGTAAGTGTCTCCACGGAATACAAAAAGTTCTGATGGCCATGACTGCATAGCAATAGAATTGTCCTGTTTAGGGTGATTGGCGATAACGGTATGGAAATTTGTTCCTCCAAATCCGAAAGCACTGATTCCAGCATATCTGTTTTCTTCTGTCCATAAACCACTTTCCGCATAGAAAGCAAATGGACTGGTTTGAGCATTGTAATAAGCATTAGGCTGCTGAAGATGCAGGGTAGGAGGTTTTACTCCATGGTACACCGCAAGTGAAGCCTTGATTAATCCTGCTAATCCTGCAGCACATTTTGTATGCCCGATCTGTGTTTTCACGGAACCTAAATGGGTTTGTCCCGGCAGGGCTCCTGAGCGGCTGAACAGGTTCGTCAATGCACTTAATTCAGTTTTGTCTCCTACTACGGTTCCTGTACCGTGAGCTTCTATCAATCCTACTGCTGCAGGGCTGATACCAGCTTGAGCATAAGCACGTTCTAAAGCTCTTACCTGACCAATTTTTCTCGGAGCAGTTAATCCCAGTGCTTTTCCGTCACTTGATCCGCCAACTCCTTTGATAACAGAGTAAATACGGTCACCGTCACGTACTGCATCTTCGTACCTTTTTAATACAAGGATAGCAATTCCTTCTCCAAGAGCAATCCCGTCTGCCTCACTGTCGAAAGTAGCGCATCTTCCTTTTCTGGAAAGTGCATGAGTACTGGAGAACATCAAATAATCGTTGATTCCGTTGTGTAAGTCTGCTCCTCCGGCAAGAACCATATCAGATTTTCCTAATACGAGTTCCTGACATGCCAGGTCAATCGCGGCTAAAGATGAAGCGCAAGCTGCATCTACGGTAAAGTTTCTTCCACCAAGATCCAGACGGTTCGTAATCCTACCTGCGATTACATTGGCCAGAATACCTGGGAAGGAATCCTCTGTTGTATGAGGGAAGGCTTCCTGTACTTCAGGATGAAGTTCTCCGAAAACCTGCTTATAATATCCTCTGAAGCTGTAGCTGTTGGCAAGGTCATTACCTCCTTCGGCTCCAATGATCACGGAAATATTGTCTCTGTTAATATGTTTTTCACCATATCCGGCATCTTCCATTGCTCTTTTGGCAACCAGTAAGGTCAATAACTGTGTCGGCTCAATAGCAGCAAGAGATTGTGGTGGGATACCGAATGTTAGCGGATCGAAGTCGATTTTTGGAATAAACCCGCCCCATTTGGAGTGTGAAACGTCCGGACCGTCTGAATCCGGATGGTAATAAAGGTCTTTATTCCATCTTTCGTCCGGAACTTCCGTAACGCTATCTTTTCCTAAAATGATATTTCTCCAGTATTCTTCAAGGTTTTTGGCTCCGGGGAAAATACATTCCATTCCAACGATAGCAATGTCCAATGGCTTTTCTGTGGAAGAAGGCTCTTCAGGAAGGGTGGCATTCTGAACAAATTCATAATTATCAACCACTGTCTGGTGAAGTTGTTCAAGAGAAATAACTTTATTGTGCATCGTCGCAACCTGCCCGATCATATACATACCCAGATCAAGCTGTTCTTCTTTAGGAATATTAACTAATTGATCACCCTGGCGTTCTATCCCTTTGGCTGCGATACGAAGACGTCCTACGTTGAGTTTTTCAAGTTGTTCCCATACGACTTTCTTGTCTGTTCCGGCAGCCAGTAATTTTGCTTTTTCTGTGTTGAAATGATCGGCAAAGGCTGTATTCAGGCAACGTGTTTCGTGTCCCGGTGCTGTTTCCAGTAATACAGTATCTTTTGCCTGCATCGCCTGTAGCTGAAATTCTTGTTGAATAGCTCCGGTCTCTACAGCTTCATGAGTATAAAGATAAGCTGTTCCCATTAATACTCCGATTTTTACACCTCTGGCAGCTAACGGAGCAGCCATAATAGAAACAAAGGCTGTTGAAAATGCATTATGGATTCCTCCTGCAAAGAATATACTGATATTCTCGGGATGGTCTTCTTTTAAGATACGTTCAATTTGTTTTTCCCAAAGAACGGTACTTGATAACGGGCCTACATGGCCCCCACATTCACGTCCTTCAAAGATGAAATTTTTTGCTCCTTCTTTCAGGAAAATATCCAATAGAGCGGGAGATGGAACGTGAAGGAATGATTTTATTCCTGCTTTTTCAAATACTTTTGCCTGTGCTGGTCTTCCGCCTGCAATCAGAACAACAGGAGGTTTAGCTTCTAATATATAGGAAGTTTGTTCTTCTCTTAATTCCTGTGGTGCAAATCCTAAAATACCTACACCCCAGGTTTTTTCTCCGGCCAGTTGCTTGGTTTCCATCACCAATGATTTTGCTGATTCACCTTTTAATAAAGATAAAGCGACAAAAGGTAAGGCCCCGGCTTCTGCTACAGCATTGGCAAATGCGGGAACGTCACTTACGCGGGTCATGGGACCTTGAGCGATAGGGTAGCGAAGTCCGAGTTCCTGAGCGATGGTGTTATCTTTATCAATAACCTGAAGGGCTTTTGCCTGTTTCAAGTGGCCATACATGGCTTCTTTCAATGCAAAAACCAGTTTTTTCAATGTTTTGAAATCTTCATAAAGATCTGTTGCCAGAGAAATATCTTGTCCCATTGGGATATAACTGCTGCTGATATTCAGATCTTTGAAGTATTTGGTAAGTTCTTCTGTGGTAATATGGTCAGAGATTGCCGGTGAGTTGGGCCTTACTAACACTCTGTGATTGGCTATAATTCTGGTTTCTGTGCCATTTAATTTTGAGCATACCTCTTTTATATCCTGTGGAACAGAACATTCCGGGAATAAGGCTAGCTGACTATCTAAAACAACCCCTGTTGCTCCGAGTGATTTCACAGCAGCTGCGGTATGAAGTCCTATTCCGCCCTGTACCCACACCGGTATACTTTTTACCTCCTGGATAATACGCTGGAAAAGAATGAACGTAGATTCGTACCCTACTAATCCGGCGGCTTCATTTCCTTTGATAATGATTCCTTTTGCTCCGCACTGTTCAGCCTGAAGGGCTTCTTCCAGGCTTGTCACCTGGTAGATCACGGAGAGTTCAGATGATAAATTTACCGAACTTCCAAACGGAACAATGGCAAAGCTTACTTTACCCGGAATCTGGAGAATGTCCTGTTCTTTGGTTGTGAACTGGATACCATATGCAGGGACATCTATTTGGTCAAGTTGATTCAGCGCTTCCTGAGCAGTGGCTATTTCGTTTCCTAAACTTAGAACGGGAAAAGCACCTGCCTGATGTAATTTTAAAATAAGGTTAACGTCCGGTTTTTCAAAAGGGGTTAATCCGATAATAGTCAAGTTTTTCATGGCGTCAATAATTATTGAAGTGATAGCGATAAATTTTATGATAAATGAATCAAATTCATCGACATAAGGACAGTAGTTTTTGTATAAAAGAATAAAATTATTCTTTTATGATATTCTTAATTATAAGAGTTGTTTGGTGTTTATTTTCAAATGAAACCTTATCTTCCAATATGGCATTGGATCTGAGGGTGAGGCCCGGCTTTTTAAAAGGCATGAGCCTTAAATGAGTCAATTTTTTCATAGCAAAACGGTATTGAAATGATAATTTATTTTTTTTAAACAAAATGCAATACTGTATGTTTACGGCATATTTGTTTGTTATATTTTGTTAAATATGATAAATCTATATTTTTTGTTTATTAATAAATACATTTTTGTTGTAATGTTTAAATAATTAAGTGTAAATTATTTAAAAGCTATTAAAGTGTATTAATTATCTGTTTATCCTTATAAAACAAGCCAGTACAATCTTGATAATTACAAAAATAATTGATTATAATTAACATGATATTAAGCAAAGGTAATAATAAAAAATATAATATTTCAATATTAAGAGATTTGTTTTTCTTAATATTACAAAATAATAATATAGAATTACGGACTTAAAATTGGGAAAAATTAACATTGTAAATTTGATAAAAACAAGTCTGTTCTTTTTAAGAAAAGTGAGTTAAATAAAGTATTTCACACTTTGGACTTATTGTCTGTTTTTATATTCTTTTGATAGATAGTGAAATATGGTTCTAAAATGTTAAAAAAAAATGAAATTTTTGTTTCATGATATTTTTTTTATTATTAGAGATATTTTGAAATTCGGGGCAATATTTATTTTTTTTTGAAGGGAATGAAAGTGGAAATATCTTTTTAATTATTACGTAAATGTTTACTGTAATTAGAGAGAATTTGAACGAAATTTTTAATACTCTGTATTTTTTACTTTAAGCACAAATAATGCTTTGTTTTTAAGACGTGTTTTTTGATTGTGTTACGAATGCACGAATCTTGAAAGTTTTGTTGTATTAGCAATGAATGAAATCATCCATAAGAATTTATACAAATTCAATTAATCTCTGGTTAAACCTGAACCACAAAAGTTTTGAACACTTAATTTTTTTAGTTAAAAGGCTTAATGTATATGAAGTGCAGATGCATTTTAAAATTGAAGATTGTATTGTAAGTGGACTTTGTCAAGGTATGCGTTAATACGAATAAAGTGCATTGTATGATTATTATGAGATTTTAAATATGTACCAGCTAACAAAAAATTCGTGCATTGGTGGCAATAAAAAAGTATCATTTTTAGTTTCTGTATACAACAATATAAAAAGACACCATTTAAAAGAAAATGATGTCTTACATAGAAATATATTAAAAAAATTGTAAAGGCTTTTCAGCGAGGGGCTTATCTAATCATTCTGTTTAATTTGAGGGTTATTATTGATTTCTTTATTTGGGATCTGGAATTTGAATTTATCAGGAGTAAGGTTAAATCTACCGAAAGTATGATTCGTTCCGGTATATACCCTTTCCAGAGGGATATTTAGTCTCTTCATATCAAACCATGCGTAACCTTCTCCCCAAAGTTCTATTCTTTTTTGCAGGATAATCTCTGTAATCAGGTCATTTCCGGAATTTGAAGAAAGGGTATACGCTTTATCTCTTTTTGATGAAATGTCGAATAACACCTGTCTTGCTTCAGCTTCTCTTCCTTGTCTTGCCAGTGCTTCAGCTTCTATATAATACAGGGAGGAAGCTCTGATGTAAATATAATCTCCTTCAAAAAGACTTGGATCTTTAAATTTCCAACTCACATATGCAGGATAGTTTTTCGTTTTCCCATTGAAAGTATATTGAGCATTCTGGCTGCCATTAAACACTTTTTTACGGTAGTCGGATTCAGGGATTGCTTCATACAAACGTTTGTCGATCAACTTACGGATTTGGGCTGCACCGGCGTATCCTTCATTGGTATTGTCGAACATAGAGAAGAAAGAGGCATAATAGTTTCCTATGCTCATCGTGGATATTGTATTATGGAATCCCCAGATCACTTCAGGATTATTGATATTGGAAAAACCGGTAGTTGTATAATCGTTTTCTGTCATTAAGGCGATGCCGTTTTTGCTTTCTGCAGCATATTGACCTGCTTTTACATAATTTCCTGTTTGCAGATACACCTCGGCGGCAATGGCTTTGGCGGTTCTCTGGTCGATCTGTGCTCGGGTGGGGCGGGTAAAGCTGTCCAGAAGCTGAATGGATTCTTCAATGTCTTTCGTAATCTGTCCGTACACTTCTGCTACTGTTGATCTTGGAAGCCCCTGATTAGAATTGCCGCTTGTCAAAACAAGAGGTAATCCCGGATTTGATTCGTGTCCTTTATAATCATTGGCATAGAAACGGACAAGGTAGAAATAAGAATAGGCTCTTAAAGCTAATAATTGTCCCTTGATAGCCCTGTTTTTGGAACCTGTGTCATTTTTTAACTCATCAAGAAGCTTATTGATGACAAATATTCTGGCATAAAAAGTGGTCCATACAATTTCTGAAGCTGTATTGCTGGCATTCGTAGCTTCATAGTTATAAAACATTCCTAAATGCTGGTTGGTAGACTGTATCACATCATTGGACATCAGATCAGCACCCGCTTTAATACCCATAATTCCGAAATCCGAATGTGAGCTGGGAACTCCACCTGCTCCGTTGCTGCGAAGGTCAAGATAGATTCCGCCCAGAATTTTTTCAGGACTTGATTTGTCGGTGTTCAGTTGTTCTCCGGAAATATCACCATCCGGCAGAGTATTGAGATCATTGGCGCAGCTTGTGGTAAGGCCAATGGCTATGGTTGCGATAAAGTATTTTATTGTTTTCATAAATTTTTTTAAAAAGTGAGTTTAAAACCTAAAGAGACACTGGATAACAAGGAATACCTGTATGCATCGGAAACTCCGGTTAAGGAAGCTCTCGGATCATATCCTTTTCTCTTGGACCACAGATACAGATTGTTTCCTGTCAGATATACTTTTAAACCTGACAAGCCGGCTTGTTTGGCAAAATCCTCTGGTAATTGGTAAGATAGGGTTACATCCTGAAGACTGATATAATCTGATTTAATCAGGTAAAGTGTTGAATTTCCATTTTGATTGGTGGAAGTCAGGTCTACCCTTGGTAATGCTGCACCAGGATTCTCCGGCGTCCATGTTTTGTCCAGGTCTGTAGAGTAATTGGAACCATAGGTATCGGAATGGAATAAGCTTCTGTAGATATTATCATACCCATAGCCTCCAAACTGATAGGCAAAGTTCACGGATAGATTCAATCTTTTATAGGTGACATCAGTTCCGAATCCTCCATATACTTTTGGAATGGCAGATTTTCCGGTATTGTAGTCGGTGGCTTCTTTATAATTGTTGGTGATGGTTCTTTCTTCCTTTTGAGTCGTTGGATTGATAGAAGTTCGGTACCATAATGCATCTCCGTTTTCGGGATTTACTCCTGCAAATTCTTTAAGATAGTAAGTGTACCGGTCTCCGCCTTCTGTCAAAATAAACAAACCTGAAACAAGCCCTGTTCCTCTCTGTTCTGCCGGAAGTTTTGTAATGGTATTTTTATAATGGGTAGCATTGGCATATACACTCCATTGTACATCTTCTTTTTTAAGAATATCCACATTAACATTAGCCTGTACTCCCCGGTTAGTCATATCCCCGATGTTGCCGTACTTTACATAAGAACCTGCATTGGATGGAGGAAGAGGAAGAGCATAAATCATATCCGATACTTTTCGTTCAAAGTAATCCGCATTCAAAGTAATCCTGTTTTGGAAAAATGAAGCCTCAAACCCTGCGTTCAGGTTTTTTGAGGTTTCCCACTTAAGATTTCTGTTCCCTATTTTTTTTGGTGATACAACCGCTTTATCATCTCCGAAATTATTAATCCCGTAGATATCCTGGTAAGCATAATAATCTCTTGTGGAATCATCTAATAAGATGTTGTCATTTCCTTGCTGACCGTAGGAAACCTTTAATTTCAGAGCGTTTACCACATTGTTATCCTTTAGAAAATCTTCTTTAGCTACATTCCAGGCAGCTCCCAATCCGTAGAAAGTACCCCATCTGCTTTCAGGAGAGAAAACAGAAGAACCATCTCTACGTACATTGGCATTGAAGAAATATTTACCATCGTAGTTATACAACAATCTTGAAAAATATCCTTCTACAGCATATTCATAACCGTTTCCGGATAGATCTGTTATTTTCACGGCATTATCAAAAGACAATGAGTTAGGCAGTAAAAGTTGTTGTTTTGTGCCTGATATTCCCTCATTTTTGATTTTATTTAATTCATGTCCAATCAGAATATTAAAGTTGTGTTTATCCAGTTTTTTCTGATAGGTAAGCAATTGCTGGTGATTCAACGTATATCTGAATTGTGACCCTTTTGTAATCGTACCACCTACCGATGAAGAGGTTCCTCCTTCTGTATTTCCGAACTGAAGATTTCTTATATTTTCAAGATAAGCTCCAAAATTATAGGTGAAATCCAGTCCCTTGATGATTTCATAATTTAATCCCAGGTTGACGTTGGTAACATTGCTTGTGGTTTGAGATTTATCCTTTTGAAGATTCCCTACCGGGTTTTCAAAAACGGCATAGGATCTTGATGCTCCGTTGGGTCCGCTTCCGTCTCCATAATCATACAGAGGGTTTCCGTAACTGTCATACAATTGTTGGTAATTATCGTTTCTAAGGTAGACAGGGTAAAAAGGGGATATGTTTCTGGCAAACTGAAAAGGATTAGAGAAACCTCCTGTTTCCCCAAAATCCTGTTTGCTGTAAGTGTAGGAAAGGGCACTGGTTAACTTTAATTTTGAAGTAATGGAGTAGTCCACATTGGATCGTATTCCAAATCTTTCAAATCCTGATGAGATAAGATATCCTTTGTCATCGAGGTAATTCAATGAAGTATAGGACTTAACCTGATCACCATTGGCATTAATTCCAACCGTTGCTTCTCTTCTCAAAGCCGGCTTGAAAAGGAGCTTTTTCCAGTTGTCCTGGTATAATAACTGAGCTTCAGGATTAAATGAACCATCCTGCCTGATCAACTGGGCAAAAGGTACATTATAGGCGTTATATCCAAGTTTATTTAATGCAGCCAGACCTACATCGTGTGGAGTAGGGCCTGAAGGAACGGCACCTGGTTGCTTTAATCTTGCCACTTCACCAATTCTTGCTCTGTTGTAAAAGGCAGTATAATAATCTTGTGGAGAAGTGAACACCGGATAGTCTTCGATAGATCTGAAATTAACGCCTGTTCTCACATCAGCTTCAATGCTGAGCCCTTTATTCTTACCTCTTTTGGTGTTTACAATAATAACACCATTGGCTCCTCTTGAACCGTATAACGCATTGGACGAAGCATCTTCAAGAAATGAAATACTTTCAATATCAGCCGCCGCAATACTGTTCAGGTTTCCGTTATAAGGAATTCCGTCCAGGACGATCAGGGGATCACTGGATGCATTGATGGAACCAATTCCTCTCATCCTGATGGTAGGTTGGGAACCCGGCTGACCGGAAGAAATAACCTGTACTCCGGCTACTTTACCTACGATTCCCTGAAGGATATTTCCGTTTTGAAGATTAGAAAGATCTTTAGCTTTTAAAGATTGCACCGATCCGGTAATTTCTTCTTTTTTCTGCTTTCCAAAAGCTACTACAACCACCTCTTTGATGGTATTTTCTTTTGAAAGACTGTCTTTAGTTTGTGCAAAGCCATATTCTGCAATGAAGAGCAGGGCTAATACACCGAGTTTGCATTGTTTTTTTCTCATTCTAGTATCATATTTAAGTTTAAAATTGAACGGGTGTACTACTGTTGATCTCTCCGGTGATGAGATAATGAGGTTCCTGCCCTCCTTTTTCAGGGAAGGTGTAATAGGACGTATTAAAAGCTAAGGGAGAATTGCCCTGATTAGATCGTGCTTCGAGCTGAATGGGCTTTAATTCCTACAGTAATGTGTATTTCTTTGGAAGGTTATGACATCATCATGGTACACATACACATCATAGATTCAAAACATAGGTCTTTAGAAGTGATGTGGTGTTTTGAAAAGCCATTCTCTGTACAACTTTCTGGCTGAACAGCTGAAATAGCCATGATGGTCAATAGGTAAGAATCAAAGTCGTTCTTATTCATGAGAATAAAGTTTATGTTTTTTTAACTGGGTCAAAATTATTTAATAATTCATAAAGATGGTTCAAATGCAGATATGAGAAAAATCATATTAGTCTACTAAATTGGTAGGTTATTAAAATTGACTGATAATTTAAATGTTTATATTGCTGTAATACAGGTGTTTATTTATTTTTATGACATGTTAAAAAGTTTTAAAAAAAGAATATTTTGAGTCATGAATTAAAATTAATACTATAAGTCTATTGTTTTTGTAGACTTTTTGTTTATTTTATTACCGGGAGTAAACGCCCAGAAGGAGTGAAAGGGTATGAGGTAAGCTTTTATTAGACCTCAATATTTGTTTACGATACCAAAAAAGTATGCTTTAGCCCGCTCAAATATGGTTCCAATTCTTATGGCTTCAGCCAAAACTTAAAATAGTAATAATAAGAATAAAAAAGGAGCCTACCTTTCGATAGACTCCTCATTGAAAACAAGGTTAATATGATATTTATAACTTTTTAATATCCGGAGCTGTCAAAGGACTTTGGTCCCAGCCTCCGCCCAGTGCACGGTACACTGCCACGCTGGCTTTAAGCTGATTGACCTTCTTCTCTACCAATTCAAACTTGGATTCCAGGGCATCGCGCTGTGTCAGTAAAACTTCCATATAATCAGCACGGGCATACTTAAAGAGATCATTTGAAATATCAATTGATTTTGTCAAAGCATTGACCTCTTTGGTTTTGATATTGACGCTGCTTTCGAGATTATGGATTTTAGACAACTGATTCGCAACTTCAATGTACGCACTTAAGACTGTTTGTTCATAATGATACACTGCCTGAACCTGTTTTGCATTGGCGTTGTAATATGCTGCTTTTATCGCCCTTCTGTTAATCAGTGGAGCGGTAAGTTCTCCTGCCAGAGAAAACAAAAACGATTGCGGCTTGATGAGGTAAGTCGGGTTAAAAGCCTGCAATCCGATACCGGCAGCAAGATCAAGGGAAGGGTAGAACCTTGCTTTGGCTACTTTGATGTCGAGTTTTGCAGCAGCCAGTTCATATTCTGCCTGCTTGATATCCGGGCGATTTTCCAGAAGTTCAGAAGGAATTCCGCTATATACTGCTTGAGGGAGAATGGAATCAAAAGAGTTCTGAGTTCTTTCCACAGGTTGAGGAAATCTACCCACCAGATAATTGATCCTGTTTTCTGTTTCAACGATTTTCTGTTGAATATCGTATTGCATGCCTTGAGTTTTCAGGACCTGGGCTTCAAATCTCTGTACTGCCAGCTCATTGGATCTGGCATTCTTTTTTAAATCTCTGATAATGTCCAAAGCATCGTTCTGGATCTTAATATTTTGATTTAGAATAACCAGTTCATTATCCAGTGCTAATAATTCGTAATAAGAATCTGCAATTTCGGAGATGAGGTGGGTCAACATGAAATTTTTTCCTTCAATACCTGCCAGATAACGCTGTACCTGAGCTTTGGTAGCGTTATGAAGTTTTCCCCAGATATCTGTTTCCCATTGAGCCTGTGCCCCGACTCCAAAGTCGAACAAAGGTTCGGGCATTTCTTTCCCCGGTTCTATGTCTGTATTGGCTTCCATTGCTCCGATATTGGTGTATCGGCTTACTTTGTCAACCCCGGCACCAGCCTTTAAACCAACCGAAGGAAGATATTCTCCCTTCCGGGCTTTGATCTCGTTTTTAGACATTTCGATTTCCTGAAGCACGATATTCAGCTCCTGATTATTTTGAAGTGCCTGATTGATCAATGCCTGAAGATTCGGGTCACTGAAATATTCGTTCCACTTCATCTTTCCCGTGTTTTGGGAGTCATTTTCTGTGGAATTGTATTTTTCAGGAACCATTTTATTTTCTGTGCGCTGTGCTATTTCTATAGGTTTACAGGCAGTAAGACTTAATAAGAAGACTGCCACACCTGCGTATTGATATATTTTTCTTTTATTCATAATGGATCATGTCTTCGCTTAATGGAGATTCGTCTTCGTCTTTAATCATTTTTTTACCGTCAGACCATTTGGCAAATATGTAATAGAGGCCCGGGATCACAATGACTCCGAATACAGTTCCTACCAACATTCCTCCCAGTGAGGATGCTCCAATGGTATGGTTTCCTATTGCTCCGGCACCTCTGGCAAAAACAAGGGGCACCAATCCTGCAATAAATGCAAATGAAGTCATCAGGATAGGTCTGAAACGGGCTTTAGAGCCTTCTACAGCGGCTTCCAGAATAGAATCACCGGCCTGTCGCCTTTTTACGGCAAATTCTACAATAAGTACGGCATTTTTACCTAATAATCCGATGATCATGATCAGTCCAACCTGTGCGTAGATGTCATTTTCAAGTCCCATAGCTTTTAACAAAAGGAAAGATCCGAAAACCCCTACCGGTAACGAACAAAGTACAGCAAACGGAATAAGGAAACTCTCATACTGTGCTGCCAGTACAAGGTAAACGAATACGAGCACCACAAGGAAGACATAGATCGCTTCATTACCACGCTGTGCCTCATCAAAAGAGAGCCCTTCCCATGCTACTTTATATCCGTGAGGTAAAGATTTGGCCGCTGTTTCATTGATGGCCTGAATGGCATCAGCGGTGGTGTAGCCAGCAGCAGGAAGTCCACGGATGGCAGCAGAATTGTACATGTTGTAACGGGTAATTTCATTGGGGCCCTGCGTCTTTTTCATGGTCATGAAAGCAGAATAAGGAACCATTTCATCTCTGTCATTTTTTACATACAGATTCATGATGTCGGAAGGAAGTCTCCTGAATTCCGGGGAAGATTGTACATACACTTTAAAGAACTGTCCGAAACGGATAAATCCTTGTTCGTAGGTACTTCCGATCAGAATATTAAGGTTATCCATGGCTTTCCCGATAGAAACACCTTTCTGCATAGCTGCATTATTATCGAAAACAAGTTCATACTGAGGGTAGTTTGCTGCAAAGAAAGTGAACACACCACTAAGTTCTTTACGTTTTTTCAACTGGACGATAAAGTCTTTATTCACCTTGTCAAAATCCTGATAATTGGTCGTTCTGTTCAGATCCAGCAATCTCATGGAAAAACCTCCTGAAGATCCGAATCCCGGAACCGCTGGTGGTTCAAAGAATTCAATGGTCGCTCCGAGATCTTTTGATTTTTCTTCAAGCTCTTTCATGATTTCTTTTACCGAATGATCACGATCGCTCCAGGTTTTAAGGTTAATCAGACAGGTTCCGGCGTTGGATCCGCGTCCTTCAGTCATAATTTCATATCCTGCCAGTGATGATACAGATTCTACACCATCTACCCCCATTGCTATTTTCTGCAACGTTCTAGAAACTTTATTGGTCTGTTCCAAAGTAGATCCTGGAGGCGTCTGAATAATGGCATATACTGTTCCCTGGTCCTCATTCGGGATAAAACCGCCCGGAAGTGCTTTGTTGATTACAAAAATTCCTGCACAGAAGGCGATCAGGATACCCCATGTCACTATTTTACGGTTAACAATTTTTCTAAGAAATGAAGCGTACTTTCCTGTCACTTTATCAAAACCACTGTTGAAGGCATCTAATGCTTTAGTGAAAATATTAGATTTTTTGGGTTTTCCATGATTATTTTTCAACAACATAGCAGCTAATACCGGAGTTAAGGTAAGCGCTACAACTGCTGAAATAACAATGGAACTTGCCATGGTAATTGAAAACTGGCGGTAAAAAGTTCCAACAGGACCTGTCATAAACGAAATCGGAATAAATACGGCTACCATTACAGCTGTTATGGCAATAATTGCTCCGGCAATTTCTCCCATGACCTCTTTTACTGCTTTATAAGGTGAAATATTACTTTCCTCCATTTTGGCGTGAACGGCTTCGATAACCACAATCGCATTATCAACTACGATTCCGATGGCCAATACTAAGGCGAAAAGCGTCACCAGGTTGATGGTTAATCCGAAAAACTGAATCACAAAGAAGGTTCCGATCAATGAAACCGGTACCGCAATAATCGGGATCAGGGTTGAACGCCAGTCACCCAGGAAGATGAACACCACGATAGCTACCAGGATAAAGGCATCTCTCAATGTATGCATTACCTGTTCAATAGATGCATCAAGGAACTGCGAAACGTCGTAACTTATTTTATAATCTACTCCCGGAGGGAAATTGCCTTTCATTTCTGCAAGTTTTGCTTTCACATCTTTAATCACATCGTTGGCATTACTTCCGTAGTTTTGTTTTAATACAATAGAGGCGGAAGGATGTCCGTCCAGATTGGAGTAAATATCAAAAAACTCACTGCCAAGTTCTACCTTGGCAACATCTTTTAACTTTACATTTTCTCCGTCTGCATTAGATCGAACGATAATGTTTTCATATTCTTCAGGTTTATTGTACTGGCCTTTATACGTCAATACATATTCAAGAGACTGGGCTGCAATACCGGAACTTTGCCCGATTCTTCCCGGACGCCCGATAATACTTTGTTCACCAATAGCCTTCATTACTTCATCTACAGAAATGTCGTAAGCACGCATACGATCTGGATTCAGCCAGATACGCATCGCATATCTTCGGCTCCCAAGGATCTGAGATTTGGCAATCCCGTGAATACGATTGATTTCCGGGATGATATTAACCATAGAGTAGTTGTACAGGAACTTTTCATCCATACTTTTATTGGTACTGTAAAGGTTCACGTACATTAACATACTCGGTTGAATGGGGTTGACGACGACTCCTTCTTTTTGTACCAACTCAGGTAACAGGGGCATTACCTGATCTACTCTGGTTTTTACCAGTACTACTGCCTCATTCGGGTCGGTCCCGGGATCAAAAACCACGTTTACTGTAGCTTCTCCGGCACTGGTGGCATCAGTGGTGATGTAGCGCATTCCCTGAACACCATTAATGGCATTTTCAATGGTTATCAAAGAGGATTTTACCAGTACATCGGCGCTGGCGCCGGGATAGGCGATAGAAACAGCTACCGTTGTAGGGGCAATCTTAGGAAATTGTTCCGTAGGAAGTTGTTTCATCGCGATACCTCCCATAAACAGGATAACAACCGATATCACAATCGCGAATACCGGCCGGTGTATTACTTTTTTAAACATAATGCTGCTTTTTGATTACTCTGCATACAGATCCAGGTTCGACATTACTTTCTCGGGCTTTTGGTATCTGGAAGCGATTTTCTGGTTTTCCTGAACCATTCGAAGACCATCCAAAAGGATTCTTTCATCCTTTCCAAGTCCGGAAGCGACTACATAAATGTGTGGTAATTCAGCAGCAATTTTTATTTCTCTGGCTTTTACTTTGCCCTCTTTGGTGATTACGTAGACGTATTTCTTTTCGAGCTCTTCAAACGTAGCTTTCTGAGGAATCATCATAGCATTGGTGTAAGGAGAAGTGATGACAATATTTCCCGTTTCTCCGTATCTCAATAGTCCTTTTGGATTAGGGAAAGTCGCTCTGTAGGCAATATTTCCTGTTTCGTTGTTAAAATCAGATTCGATGGTTTGTACAATACCATCCTGTGAGAATTCTTTACCATTGGCCATTCTCAGGCGAACATGCATCGGGTTGCTATCTTTTTTAGCATCCATCTGATCCAGATATTCTGCTTCAGGAACGTTAAAATATACCCACATTTTGCTATTGTCGGAAAGTTCAGTAACCAACTCTCCTTCATCAACAAGACTTCCTTTCCGAACATGTAATTTTCCAACAATTCCGGTAAAAGGAGCACGGATTTCCGTAAATCTTAAATGGGTATTCATTGAAGAAAGTTCAGCCTGAGCTTTTTCATATTTTGCTCTTGCCATTGCCATTTCCTGAGGGGCTACAATGTCTTTATCAGAAAGATTTTTGGTGTTCTGATATTCTATCTGTGCGTATTTTGCTTCCGCTTTAGCACGGTTGACATCAGATTCATAGAGGTTAGGCATGATTTTAAATAACAATTGCCCTTTTTGTACATATTGTCCTTCATCTACATAAATAGACTGGATGTATCCTTTTTCCTGTGCGCGAAGCTCAATGTGATTGATAGAACGGATTTGTGCTACGTAATCTTTATTAACCAAAGTATCTTTTATAAGAGGACTTGTTACATTGAATGATGCCGCTTCCTCTTTTTCCTTTTTTTCAGATTGGCAGGCTACAAACAAGAAAATAAGGCACAAGTGTATATACATGAGACTTTTCTTGACCATGATAATAATGTTTTTTTGTAATAATGTATAATTGAAAAATAGACTTCCCTGCTCTCAAACAGAGTAGGAGAGTACGTAAGGAATCAACACAAAAGCTGTAAGAAAATTCCAGATCTTGATGATCTGCACATTTGATTCTAAAAACACAACGTTTTAGAGAAAATGCATTGACTTCCCGGATTTTGAAAAGGATTCCTGTTGGGGTTTTCGTAAAAATTATAGCGATATCACAGTCTGATGACCCTGTACTGGATGTACAGATCATCATCAAGGGGCTTTAAATGTTCTGACTGAGCAAGTGAAACAGCGATTTTTCTGTCGTGAAATGTGGTAACAAAACCTGACATCAGATGCCAGAAACCGTCTTTAAAAAGAGCTATGAGTTCTGTAGAACCCGAAGTTTCTACATTATCATCGTTCTCATTATCATTTTCAGAAAGATTAGCTCTGATTTTATTGTAACGGGGGTGACTGATATTATAAGAATCATTGGCTTCATGATTTTTAAGAAAGGCAAAAGATTCTTCAATGCTTTTCTTCTGATGAACCAGAATATCAGTGCTAAAATGAAGGTCGGAAGGAGTATTGGTTGAGATATACTGCTGAATTTGCCCATAGTACCAACCTACAACGGTAAGCAATGCAAATAACAAGCTGTATAAATATTGATGAAATCTTTTCCGCATCCCGGAGACAAAGGTAACTAAACTTCAAAATAACTGCAACCACATGAGATTAAAAAAGTGTTAAAAAAGCCCTGTTTTTCATATCAGGCTGATTTGGCTAAGAAGAAGATAGATCCGGATAAGTGTTGCACAGTCAATATTCAGAATTTTACTCCAACAAAAAAATAAAAAATGAATATTGTTTTAACAGGTTCCATCGGGAACATCGGAAGACCTCTTACAGAACAACTTGTGCATAGCGGACATTCGGTCACGGTCATCAGCAGCACAAATGAAAGAATAAAAAAGATTGAAGCTTTGGGGGCAAAAGCAGCTATAGGAAGCATGTTTGATGTTGATTTTCTGGTTCAGAGTTTTAAAGGAGCTGATATTGTATATTTGATGGAAACAATGGAGGCAGCAGGAGATATGTTTGATAAAGGTGTTGATTTTATTGAAAGCATCCGGGAAATAGGACGTAATTACAAGACGGCTATTGAAGAATCGGGTGTAAAAAAAGTTATTCATCTGAGTAGTATCGGTGCCCATACAGACCATGGAACAGGAATTATTGTTTTTCATCATCATGTTGAAAATATTCTCAATCAGTTGCCAGGCGATGTTTCTATTAAATTTATCCGACCGGTGGGAATATACTTCAATATGTTTTCATTCATCAATACGATTAAAAGTACAGGATCTATCATTTCAAATTATGGTGGCGATCAGAAAGAACCCTGGGTATCACCACTGGATATTGCAGAGGTAATTGCCGAAGAAGTAGAAAAACCTTTTGAAGGAAGAACGGCACGGTATGTGGCCAGTGATGAGATCTCTCCCAACGAGATTGCAAAGGCACTTGGTGAAGCCATTGGGAAACCAGAATTGCAATGGAATGTCATTTCGGATAGAGAATTACTGGAAAGATGGCTGAAAATTGGTTTCAATGAGCAGGTGGCCAAAGGTTTTGTAGAAACTCAGGCAGCACAGGGTAACGGAACTTTATATGAAGACTATTATAAGCATCGACCATTACTGGGAAAGATAAAGCTTCAGGATTTTGCTAAAGATTTTGCAGCGGCTTATCAAAATGAAGAGTCGGTTGTATAGCAGGTTTTGTGGGCTATTTATATTTTTCAAATCACAAAAGGTTTGGAACACTTAAGTTATTTAAATGACAAACTTCATGCACAATAAGTACACGTTGGTCTTGAAAACCTTTGATTTCTTCTAAAGTGAACGTGCTTATTCAACAACAGTATAATAAAATAGTCTGTTTCTATTCAAAGTAATACAAAATCTATGTATATCCCGTAATCAATGGTTAATTAAATAAAGAAGAATGTTAGTGCCAAAACAATTTGTAATTTTATCACTATGGAACAACGGACCACAAAAAGGATAAAAAGCATCACCGAATTTCATCGTTCAAGAGGATTACCACCTCCGGAACATCCTTTGATCAGTGTGGTGGATTATAATGCTGTCAGAAGACCGGATGATATTGGAGAGGTCAATTGGGTATTGGATTTTTATCAGATTTCTTTGAAAATTGGAATCGACGGTAAACTGAAATATGGGCAGCAGGAATATGATTTTGATGAGGGAACCATGTTTTTTATTTCTCCCAATCAGGTATTCAGAATTGAAGCAGGGGTTGGCTCTCAGGAAAAACAATCCGGATGGATGCTGTTGATTCACCCTGACTTTTTATGGAATACTTCCCTTGCAAAAACCATAAAGAGTTATGATTTTTTTGATTATTCAGTTCATGAAGCATTATTCCTGTCCAAAAAAGAAGAAATAACAATTAATAGGATTATAGAAAATATTGAACAGGAATATCATGGAAGTATTGATAAGTTTAGCCAGAGCATTATTATTTCACATATTGAAACTTTACTAAATTATTGTGAACGATTCTATGAGCGACAGTTTATCACAAGAAAAATCACCAATCACACAATTTTATATCGTCTGGATGTCATATTAAATGAGTATTTTGACGGTAATCATCTTGTAACAAAAGGTCTTCCAACAGTAAGTTATATAGCCCAAGAGCTTCATCTTTCTCCTAATTATCTCAGTCGGTTGCTGAGTACATTGACAGGACAGAGTACCCAACAGTTTATTCATGATAAACTGGTTGAAAAAGCCAAGGAAAAACTATCCACAACAGATTTATCTATTAGTGAAATTGCGTATGAGCTCGGGTTCGAACATCCACAGTCATTTACAAAATTATTTAAAAATAAGACCCATCTCTCTCCAATGGAATTTAGGACCTCCTTTCAGTAGGGAATCAAATAAGTTGTTTGGGTACGTAAAAATCTTAAAGTCATTTAAACCCGTGGAAGATTAAAATTAATTGATATCCTGATTCTATGGCATTATTATCTTTCGAATTCAGGGAAAAAAATAACCATCTCCATTTTAAGATGATGAAAGGTTTTTACTTTTTTAATGGGATTGGGGTATTTTAACAGAAAAATTAGTTATATTTTTGAAGATTATTTTATCTGCGTAGTTTTGTATAGAGAGGAAGAAGAATAGATGACTGTGCAAAAAGATCCCCAAATTATGATGAGAAAATATTTTACTTACGTTCTGCTTTGCGGATTTCCATTGTTGGGAGCCCAAACTAAAGTGGACGAACAATCTGCTTATCAGCAGAAGTGGACTTTATTAGAAAGAGAGAATGCAGCAATGGCTTTCGATGCCAATATACAATTATCTGATGCTGAACTTGCGTTGGATAAAAAATTATTTCAGGTAAGAAGGAAGTTCCTTAGTGAAGCAGAGCAACAAAAAATTCCTATCTATAATAGTTCTTTCAATCAAATAAAACCGTTGATTGAAAACAGCCCCTTGTTTAAAGTTTTCCAGACGATGCCTAAGGGTGGGTTATTGCATACCCATAGCGGTGGGCTGGCCAGCATGAAATGGGTTATTTCGGCAGCAAGGAAATATAAGGAATGCTATGTTTTCGTTCAAAAAGATACCAAAGAATTTATCTATGGTCAGCTCGCATTTTTTGAGACCGGAAAAGTACCTCAGGGATTTGTCAGTCTTGATAAAAAATTGAGTGCGCAACCTGATTTTGAAAAAGAATTATTGGGACTTCTTACCTTGAAACGAGATAATTTAAGCAGTTACAACAATTACTGGATTGAATTTGAGAAGCGTTTTACCCGTATTAACCTGCTGTTGCCATATCGTCCTTTTTTCAAAGAATATTATAAAGAAGGGTTTCAGGAATTATTAGATGATAAGGTACAACATGTGGAGATCAGATATGTTTTTGATGAGCTTTATGATTTTAAGCACGGAAAATATTCATTAGAAACTACGGTAACAGATTTGCAGGATATTGTTAAAGAAATACGGAAATCAGATCCTCAGTTTAGTTTGAAATTAATTTATTCAAGCTTTAAATTTTTAGATCCTGAAAGTATTGAAAAACAGCTTGAAATTGCTTTCACCCTGAAGAAGAAATTTCCGGACATGATTTCGGGTTTTGATCTTGTTGCAGATGAAGCAGCGGGACACAGCATCAATTCTTTTCAAAAAAACTGGACAAAACTGAAAGAACTTTCCGGGAAATATGGAGTACAAATGCCTCTTTTCCTTCATGCTGGTGAAAGTACGTCTGTCTTTAATAAAAATGTTCTGGATATTTCATTACTGGATAATAAAAGAATCGGGCATGGTCTTAATCTGATTTATTTCCCGAAATCTATGGAAATGGTTAAAAGTCAAAATAAACTGGTTGAGGTAAGTCCGATCAGTAACCAGGTTTTAGGTTATGTAAGCGATATGAGAAATCATCCTGCCAGAGTGATGTTAAGCAATGGCATTCAATGTTCTATCAATAGTGATGATCCGAGTGTCTATGGATATGAAGGTTTAAGCTATGATTTCTGGACTGCATTTGTGTACTGGGAGCTGGATGTAAAAGCATTGAAGAAGCTTGTCTTTAATTCTATTAATTATTCTTCTCTGAACGAAAAAGAAAAAGAGAAAGCTCTGAATCATCTGAATACCCAATGGAATGACTTTATTCAAAAAGCCAATTCTAACTTAAAATAACAGATAGTAAGCAGAAAATAAAAACGGTATCATTCATTGTAATAATACCGTTTTTTGTAGAGCTCAATCTTATGCTTTCTGTCGTAAAATTCATTGCAGTTGAATTTCTGAAATAGATCACGGTGTTATTTTTCTGCAACAGCAAATCCTACAGTATCACGATATATTTGTGGAGAAACCTCTGCATTGGTTTTAAAAAAACGACTGAAGTAATATTCATCCTGATAGCCAAGTTCACTGGCAATTTCTTTGACAGTTTTTGAAGTAAGATAAAGCTCACGCTTGGCTTCAATAATGATACGTTCTGAAATTAATTCAGTGACCGTTTTATTAAAGTGGGATTTTGTTATTTTGGCTAGTGCCTTAGCTGAAATATTCAGAAGATCAGCATATTCTCCGGCAGAGTGTTTGATTTTAAAATGATTTTCTATAGCATCTTTTAAATTTTGCAGTACAAAAGGTTTATCACCCTTCAGTAACTCTTTGGACTCTTCTGGTTTTTGTTCCATTTTTATTCTGGAAAGATGTATCAGCAGAATTTTCAGGTGGGCTACCAAAAGTTCATATTGGGCAAGATCGTTATTCATCATTTCACTTTTAAGTTGTGAAACAATGCTATTGATTTGTTCCTGCTGTGGTGTACTTAATGTAAGGTAGGGTGGTTCATAAATATTGTTAAAAAGGACTCCGTTACAGGCCACTTCATTCTGATGTTTATGGATGCAGAAAAAGTCAGGGTGGAAGTGTATGGCAAATCCCCTGCATTCTCGGTCAGAAGAAAATAAAAACGGCTGATACGGAGAGAACGCAAACATGGCCCCGTCCTGAAACTGATGTTTTGAGAAATCGGCCTTAACCTCTCCGAAACCTTGTTTGATAAAAATTAACGAAAAGAAATTATTACGCTGAAGATGATCGAAACGTTCACAACTTTCAAAATCAAATATTTTAAAGGCAAGATTCCCGGTACCGGGATTGATCAGTGTATAATTATTCTGTCCTGACATAGGCGGAGATTATAAAATGTAAAGGTAATAAATGTGGCATTAATCTTATAAAAGCCACACAAATCAGGTGATTTGTGTGGTATGAGGAAAATGATTAATCCAATTGCGAGGCAAGAGGAAAATCAATAGGAGGATTAGTTAAGTTATTCACGTAATTTGTGATCGAAATATCTGCTACTGCAAGGATAATATCAATGATGTTTTCTTTGGTAAAGCCTTGATTCAAAAGATTATTTAAGGTTGTTTCACTTACATTACCTTTGTTGATTGTTGCTTCTTTGGCAAATCTTGCCAATGCATCAAACCTGCTGTCAAATGAGGCACCTCCTTTTCTGATTTCGATCGTTTGGTCTTCACTGAAACCGTTCATTTTACCAATTGCCGTGTGAGCTGCCAAACAATATGTACAAGAATTAACCTGGCTCACCACCAGATTGATGACTTCTTTTTCTTTTTTATTCAATGATGATTTAGCATTCGTGAAAGTCATGTAGTTTTCCAGAGCTGTTTTGCTTGACGCAATTGTTGCGTAAGCATTGGGAACAAATCCTAATCCTTTTTGCAAATGATCAAAAATTGTCTGGTTATTAGATGATACTTCTTCGCGGGTTGGAACGGTAAATGTTGTAGTTGTCATAATTTTTTATTTTTAAAATTTTGTTGGATTATTTTAACAGTACAAAGTTGCCGTGTTTTGAGAATTGATAAAATGGATATTCCACGCTTCATCATGGATAATTTTCCCAATGGATGGCTAGTGAATTGTAAAATTTGATTTTTTCCGATGCTAATCTTGAAAACAGAGATTCTGTTACAACTTCCCCTAATTGAGATACTTTCTTTGTTTCTGTTCTTCCGAACTTTGCCTTGTTAAAACAAAAGAATTGTATACTCGTTGTTGACTGATAAATTATCCAATTCTTTGCTCTTTAACTTTAGAAATAAAAAAATATAGATTATGCAAACAATATTAGGAGCCAACGGACAGATTGGCGAAGAGCTGGCCAGAGAATTAAAAAGAAATTTTACTTCAGATATTCGGATTGTCAGCAGAAATGCAACAAAAATAAATGATACCGATGAGGTATTTTCAGCAGATCTTTCTATTCGTGAAAAGGCTATTGAAGCGGTAAGAGGTAGTGAGATTGCTTATTTCACTTTGGGTCTTCCTATAAGTTCTGATTTATGGGAAAAACAGTTTCTACTTATCCTTCGGAATGTGATTGATGCCTGCAAAATCAATGGAACAAAACTTGTGTTCTTTGATAACACCTACATGTATCCGCAGGATGGAAGAGTGTTGAATGAAAATACCTTATTTGCCCCTGTAGGAAGAAAAGGAAGAGTAAGAAGACAAATGGCGGAAATGGTGTTGAAGGAAATACAATCCGGTGAGCTGGAAGCGGTGATCTGTCGTGCACCCGAATTTTACGGACCTGGCAAAACACAAAGTATTACCAATACTTTGATTTTTAATAACATTAAGGAAGGAAAAAAACTAAAAGTTCCTTTAAGTACTGATAAGAAAAGAAGCTTGATATGGACTCCCGATGCCAGCCGTGCCACCGCTTTAATTGGGAATACGCCGGATGCATACGGGCAAACCTGGCACCTTCCCGTTGATAAAAGCCACCCAACATATCGTAAATTTATAAGAATGGCTTCAGATATTTATGGAAAAGATTTGAAATATTCTGTAGTTCCTGAATTTTTCTTTACCATTGGTTCTTTATTTAATCAAAGAGTGAAAGAATTATTGGAACTTCTTCCAAGATACAAACATGATAATATATTTGATGATTCTAAGTTTCGAAATCGTTTTCCTGAATTTCAGGTAACGGATTACAAGCAAGGGATTAGTCATATCAGGAGTGAGCAACTTTCAGGAAAACAATAAAATCCTTACCTTAGAATAACTAAATTTGAAAATTAACCTATGAAAGGACCGGAGAAAGTTTCATCAATCAGCACACTCCATCAGTTTTTGGGATTGAAAAAGCCTTCAAATCCTCTGATCAGCGTGTTTAATTTTGATGAGGTAAAACTGGCACCGGAAACTATTCTTAGCACGGTAATAACTGATTTTTATGTCATTGCATTGAAGAAGGACTGTGCCGGAGGAAAATTCAAATATGGACAGCAGTATTATGATTTTGATGAAGGCATCATGTATTTTATTGCTCCTCATCAGGTTCTGCAATTCGAAGACATCCTTTTGAACGGAGTGAGAGGTTTTGTGCTGGTGGTTCATCCTGATTTTTTTCAAGGTTATCCCTTAGCTTCAATAGTGAAAGATTATGGCTTTTTCTCCTATGCAGCCAACGAAGCTCTGCATCTTTCTGAAAAGGAAGAAAAATCAGTTTTGGATATTATAGCTAATGTGGAGCAGGAAATAGAGATCAATATGGATTCTTTTACTCAGGATTTGCTGGTGTCTAATCTTGAACTTTTACTGAAGTATTGTGATCGTTTTTATAATCGCCAGTTTTTAACCCGAAAAAAAGTAAACAATGATCTGCTTTCAAAACTGGAGCGTGTATTGGATGACTATTTCAGGAATGATAAATTGATCATCAATGGCATTCCGTCTGTTCATTTTGTAGCTCATGAATTGAATTTGAGTGCCAATTACCTCAGTGATATGCTCAGGGTACAAACAGGGCAGACAACGCAACAACATATTCAAAACAGATTGATTGAAAAGGCAAAAGAATTATTATCTACTACAGAAATGTCGGTTTCTGAAATTGCTTATCAACTGGGATTTGAACATCCTCAATCTTTCCACCGCCTGTTTAAAAACCGTACTTCTTTTTCTCCACTGGAATTCAGGGCATCATTTAATTGATGTGATTACTTTATGAGTACGATGAAGAAGGTTTGTACACCAAATTCAAAGATTTTGGGTTACAATTTTCCTGAATTGGGCTCCCTGTTACCAGTTCATGATTCTAATATTGGAATGGTGTCAGACATCCCGTAAAATCATATATTTACCTTATGGGAGAACTGTTAACTGAAGAAGTGTTTTCAATATCGCGATGGCAGAAAATAACCTATCGGATACTAAGTGCTTTGGTATTTGTATTAGGTATTACAGTTCTCATGATAAAAGATGCAGGCTGGATATTGCTTTTAGCTCCGCTGATTTTCTTTATTTCTGTTTCCATGTTTGTATATACCCGTCAAGAGCTTATTGTCTTAAACAATGCACTCCATTTTGTTGGAGGCTTTAAAAGGTATTTTATTTCCTGGGATGATATTACAAAGGTGGATATGGATAGACTTGGAAAATATAAAACACCAGCAGTTACAATCTATTATTCCGGGGGAAGACTAAAGTTGAATAAGAGTTTTTACCCCGGACCTCAGTTCAAAAGAATTTTATCTATACTGGAAACTAAAATTGATCCTAAGTTATATACAGAAAGATACTTTGAAATTCGTAACCAGACCGGATGGTAATAGATTGTACTCAAGCAGATTTGCTGACCAATACAATGAAATTTATTTAAAATATTATCATTGAAATTTTTCCGGCCATAAAAAGAAACAAAAATGTTAATCTAATTTTTATATTTGCATCCATTGGATTTTCGGAAAAAACTGTTTTGATTCTGATAAAACCCTAAAATAAGATAACCATAAACAAAGAAGAGTAAGGAATGGATAAAATTAATGTGCTGCTTATTGTCACTGTAATCTCTATATTTATTTCTTTAATTCTTTCATTTTTCCTGCTTACGGTTAAAACAAAATACAAGGCAAGTAATATCCTTTTTGCCGTTTTTCTTATACTATCAGCAGCAGATGTAAGCGAACCTTTATTTAATTTAATAGTTGAAGGTCCCTCGAACCTGGGAATGCTGAGAACCACACTGGCTTTTTTACAGATTCCTGTCTTTTATCTCTATGTCATGTCGGTGTGTTATTATGATTTTATGCTTAAGCCCCGGTATCTTCTCCATCTGCTTCCCTTTTTGATCGTAAATATTGTTTTGTTTCCTCGTTTTTATACAGTAGATGCTGCTTCTAAAATTGATTTTATTATCAACCGCCAGCAAATGGTAGAACTACAATTCGTTCATATTCTGTTCCATATTCAGTTTGTTGTCTATTTTATTGCTGTTTTTATGCTCTTGAAAAAGACCAAAAAATTATACCTTGAAAATCATGCGGGCACTCATATTAATTCATATAACTGGCTGTTTCAGTTTACCATTGTGCTTACTGTCTTATATTCTATTGCTCTTTTAAAGAATATTTTCAAATTTTCCGATTATCCTTACATCTCTGAATGGATAAAATTTGGAATTCTGGTATTGCAACCGTTTATTGTTTGCTGGTATCTATTCAAAGCATTAAACAACCCTGATTTATTCAGGAATGTAGATTCACAATTACAACTTGTTGCGGAAATTATTTTAGAAGAAAGAAATCAGGAACAATTAATAACTCATGGAGAAAAATACAATGAGGAATTGTTGAAATTAAAAAGGTATATGATTGAGGAAAAACCTTTTCTCAATCCTTCTCTGACCATTCAGGATATTTCTGAAAACATTCAGATTCCTACCCGGGAATTATCGGTTTTAATTAACCATCAGTTGGGGCAACATTTTTATGACTTCGTGAATACCTACCGTATTGAAAGTGCCATGGAAATTTTAAAAGATGTTACAAAAAGTAAAGTCACCATCCTTGAAATCTTGTATGAAGTAGGTTTTAATTCCAAATCTTCTTTTAATACTGCTTTTAAAAAACATACGGGGAATACCCCGACATACTATCGTAATAATTTATAAATCAGTGACTTGTGATTACTCGTACTTTCTTTCGTAAAGATTCGTACTTATTTTTTTAAATAAATGGGACCGATTACCTTTACTCGGTCGCATAGGTTTACCCTCTTCCACATCTTTGTATCGAAATAATTGTTAAACATAAAAAAAACGATACAATGAAAACTTCACTAAAATTTGCAGCAACACTTTTACTAATAAGCAACTTATCTTTTGGACAAGATGTTACCCAAAAAATTGATTCAATAATCAATGCAAGCCATCAAAAAAATCCTGACATCGGTATAAGTGTAGGTTTTATTAAAAATAATGAAGAACATTATATTGCACATGGCCGTTTAAATGCTGAGAGCCCAAATGAAATTAATAAAAACTCTATATTCGAAATTGCATCGATTACTAAAATTCTGACATCTAATTTAATTGCTCAGGCAGTTATTGATCACAAATTTAAATTAGATGATTACATAGACCGCTTTCTTCCCAAAGATTATGTACTGAATGATAACCTTAAAAATAAAATTAAGATTTCCGACCTGGCTTCTCATCAATCAGGTTTACCCGATATAGACTTTGCAAAATTGATTGAACTGAATCCTCAACAGCCTGTAAGCAATGTCACAGAGAAAACACTTGCCATCATGATCAATGATTGCACTGAGTTAAAAGACTATGGTAAATATCGTTATTCTACGATTGGATATACTTTATTGGGCCAAATACTAGAAAAAGTATACGGCAAGACTTATGATGAAATTATCAGAGCTAAAATAGTAAAGCCATTTCGAATGACCCATACACTCACTAAGGATTTTAATGTAAAAAACATCACCACTGCTCATAATCCTAGCGGAGGCATTCAGGAATTCTTTAAATGGAATGTTACCGCACCTGCAGGATTAATTAAATCTAATGCTTCTGACATGGTTACCTATTTAAAAGCGGTTTTAAATACTGAAACCGCCATAGGAAAAGCCTCTGTAATGGCCGAAAAAATCTATTATAAAGATGAAAAGAGAGAAATGGGGTTGGGGTTGAATATCAGTACCGATGACCAGAATACTATCTATTTAAAGTCAGGTGATTCTATGGGGCAATCTTCAATCATTTGCTACAATAGGGCTAAGAAGTGGGGAATTATTATCCTTCTTGATCAGAGAAATTCAAAACTGAGACAAGACCTGCTGAACCAAATTTATGATACTGTCTTGAAATAGATGGAAGATAGAAGTACCCTGTATTTTTGTTAATTTTTCCATAGTACCAGAGCAAATTTTACGGACACTTTAAAAAAAATCCAAAGTAAGTCCCGGATTCCAACCTCTCGAGCTTAGGTTAAATAAGCAATTTGACAGAGTACATAAAAACCTCATTATGCTAAATAACTTTTGACAACATTGATGTGAGTTGTCTGTCAAAAAAAGAATATAAATAGCCTTCAATATACCAACATCTGTTTTTTTAGATGTTGGTATATTGATTATATCTGAAATAGGTAAAGCAAGGGACAAACGACAAGGCGGATATATAGAAGATTACTATTTAGTTCATAAAAAATTATAGAGATAAAATTATGGTTATTTTTGATTAACTATTTGATGATTAGTAATAAAAATATATTTTTGCAATCAACAACATAAAATCATAATTGATTGTATTGTGTTTTTTAAAAAACTAAGACCCTAAGCGTGAAAACTAATTAAACCATGAATAAACAAAATGATACTGTATTTATAACAATTCATCAAAACTGATTGTTTCAAACAATTTAAGAACAATAGCAATTTCTCAGAATTCCTTTAGAGACATGAAGTCGAATATCGTTATTCGGCTTATTTTCCTGAAATCTGACAGAAGCAATGCCTTATAATAGATAGAATAAAAGGTGTTTTGTTGCCCATTCAAGAGAAAAAAGTGTTTTTCAGGGATACTGGAAGAAGTTTGTTGTTGTATCAGGTATGGTGCTACACGATTTTATCAACCAATATATTTTCAAAATCAATGTTCATTCATTGATTCAAGCTTCTGTCTGAGTATGATTTCATTTACCTATATGCTGTTCAATACTCAATCAGGAAAAGTATTAAAAATCAAGATATTCATTTAATATTAAACCAATTATTTTTACTATTATGACAAAAAAACTACTAATCATTGCCTTCGCAGGCTTATCGAGTACTATGGCTTTTGCAGCCGATTTATATGTTAGAAATGGCGGAGCGGGCGGAGCCTATTCTTCAGTAAGTGCAGCGATCACTGCATCTTCGGATGGAGACAGAATCATCATTCAGCCCAAAACGAATGGAGCGGCCTACGTAGAAAATCTTACCATCAACAAATCGTTAACTTTTGTTTCCGAAACCAATTACAACAAATATTTTATTCAGGGAACTATTACCATTAACCCAGCTGCAGGAAGAGTGGTAACGATCAGTAATTTAAGTTCCGGAGACTATTCCATTTACAGCTTAGTGGCAAGCGGACCTACCACTGGAGGAAGAACTACGATAAACCTTTATAATTGCTATTTAAATAAGGTGATTACCAATCAAGCCAATACGACTACCAATATTTCCGGTTCTAGCGTGCTGGGGGAAATTAGTTTTTCTCATGGTAGAGTTACTGCTAATAAAGCACAGTCTATTTATGCTAATTCTACGGCAACAGATACCAGTCTTGCAACATCTGATATTGAAGTGTATGGCAATGCTACAAGTTTTGGGGTATCGCATTCACAATCAAACTATAATTTTAAATTTTACAATAATTTTTGCCGCGGGATTTTTGTTTACGCTATTAAAACAGGCAGTAATAATGAGATTATTAATAATTCGATCTATGACCCTTATGGTGGTGATATAGCCCCGTTTTCCATCAACTTAAATAATGGAAACACCGGGAATATTTCCATTATGAATAATGCCGCTTCTTTTGTAGTTGGAGCAACCAATGTGTGTATTAGCAATAACAATAATGCGACAGTGACAGCGAGTTACAATGTATTTACAAATCCATTTGTGACGCAGGGAACGATGACTCAAAGTAATAATTCAGGAGGAGTTAATATGAATTTCAATGAAACAGCATTCACTGTAACTGGGATGAATGTAAATGCAGGAGATCCTGATGTAAAATACACTGATTTAGATTTAACAAGAAACGATGCAGGTCACAATGGTGGGTCAAACAGTTGGATTAATTATTGGCCAACAGATGGCGGAGCTAAACCTCAGGTAAACTATCTGGTAACTCCACGAACAATCAGTGGAGGTACATTAAATATAAGTGGATCTGGTTTTTCTAAATAATTCTTAATGATAGAACAATATGAAGAATTATATCTATAGTATAATCGCTTTGCTTATGGTCATATTGTGCCCGGCACAAGTATTCATAAGCCAGGCCGAATATTTTTGGGACACCGATCCGGGGGTTGGAAACGGAACTGCTGTTTTAGCTGCTGATGGGAGTTTCAATAGTGCTTTTGAGCAATTGACCAAAACAGGAATTGCCACACCAGGTAATGGTTTACATAAATTATCTATCCGTGTCAAAGATAATACCGGAGTTTGGGGCCCTGTTTTTACCAATGTTATTAACGTTCAGCAACCTGTAACATCCAATATTATAGCTATTTCACAGGCTGAATATTTTTGGGACACAGACCCGGGAGCAGGAAATGGTACTCCGGTACTAGCTGCTGATGGGAGTTTTGACAGTACTTTTGAACAGTTAACCAAAACAGGAATTATTACACCAGGTAATGGTCTGCACAAATTATCTGTTCGTATCAAAGATAATACGGGGGTTTGGGGACCTGTTTTTACGAATGTTATTAATGTTCAGCAACCTGTAACATCCAATATTATAGCGATTTCACAGGCCGAATATTTTTGGGATACTGATCCGGGAGCAGGAAATGGTACTCCAGTATTAGCTGCTGATGGGAGTTTTGACAGTACTTTTGAACAGTTAACCAAAACAGGAATTGCTTTGCCATCCGCTGGCTTACACGTATACAATATCCGTATCAAAGATAATGCTGGTGTTTGGGGCCCTGTTTTTAGAAATGTTATTAATATAGAAACTCCAATACCTTCAGGCTGCTGGCAGACTCTTAGTGCAAAAGGTGACCATTCAGCAGGTATAAAAGCAGATGGAACATTATGGACATGGGGAAGTAACTCCAATGGGCAGCTCGGAGACGGAACAACTATCGATAGAAATGTTGCCATCCAAATTGGAACAGCCAATAACTGGTTGAAGGTAGAGACCGGATATAATCATACCGTTGCAATTAAAACAGACGGAACATTATGGACCTGGGGAGAGAATGATTATGGGCAATTAGGTGACGGAACTAATACGGATAGATTTACTCCCACTCAGGTTGGAACAGCCAATAATTGGCAAAGTATTACTACAGGACTTTATCATGTGTTAGCCGTCAAAACAGATGGTAGCCTTTGGGGCTGGGGATATAATAATGAGGGAGAATTAGGAGATGGAACTTCAATTGTAAGAAAGGTCCCGACACAAATCGGAACAGAGACAGACTGGATCGCTACCTCAGCAGGAAGCTATCACACATTAGCTCTAAAATCAAATGGAACATTATGGGCTTGGGGTAATAATTCTGATGGACGAGTAAATGGAATTCCAGGCAATAAGTATTCTCCGGTTCAGATCGGAACGGAAAATAATTGGTATCGTGTTGATGCAGGATATAGTCATTCTGTAGCACTGAAAACAGATGGTACACTATGGGCATGGGGAAGAAATAGTTACGGAGAATTAGGAGATGGAACTGTAGTTTCAAAATCAATCCCAACCAAGGTAGGAACGGCCAACAATTGGTTAAATGCATCCGCAGGAATGCAGTTTACAGTGGCAACTAAAACTGATGGTACGCTATGGGCATGGGGTAACAATTACTATGGGACATCAGGTAACGGTACATCCGGAACTACCTATATTACATCACCTGCACCCGTAGGGTCATCTTCAGACAATATGCAGGTTTATGCCGGAGATCATCATGTTCTTGTAAAAACTAACGACGGCTTTTTAAAAGTGTGTGGACTCAATAATAAAGGAGAATTAGGTGATGGTACGAATGAACATAAATTTACCTATACTTCTATTAGCTGTCCTTCAACTTGTCTTCCGCCAACACAGTTTTCATCAACCAATGTAACTTCTACAACGGCTACTATTACATGGGGAGGATCAACGTCAGCTCCTAATGGAGGATATCTGTATCTTTATAGTACCCATACAGTTGTTGGAGGTATACAGGGAGCTACGCTTTCTACAACAGCGAATTTGACCAATTTATTACCGGGTACCAAATATTATTGGTGGGTCGCATCATATTGCGGATCGAGCCAGGGTAACTGGGTGCCGGGGGGATCATTTACGACCCCTGCAACCACGGATACAAGTTGCTGGAAAAGTGCTGCTGCAGGATGGTTACATTCATTAGCCATCAAAACAGATGGAACCCTTTGGGCATGGGGATATAATACCTATGGACAATTTGGAGATGGAACCAATACCAACAATGCTAAACCAACCCCAGTAGGAACTGATAATAATTGGCTGAAAATTGCAGCAGGTCATTTTCATTCTGTAGCACTCAAAACAGATGGAACCCTTTGGGCATGGGGAAGTAATGAGGATGGACAATTAGGAGACGGAACTAATAGTAACAAAAATACCGTAACTCAAATTGGAACTGCAACAGATTGGGTAAGTATTGCTGCGGGTAGCGATTACACAGTAGCTCTAAAGTCAAATGGAACAATTTGGGCCTGGGGTGAAAATAACTATGGACAGTTAGGTGATGGTACAAGAATCAGAAAAAATGCTCCTGTACAGATAGGAACTGCAACAGACTGGGCAAGTATCAGTGCTGGGCAAGATCATACACTTGCACTCAAAACAGATGGAACGTTATGGGCATGGGGATATAACAATAGTGGACAATTAGGAGATGGTACCAAGCTGGATAAATTAGCTCCAACAAAAATAGGAACCGCAACAAATTGGAGAAGCATTGATGGAGGAGGAGACCTGTCGATAGGAATTAAAACAGACGGTACCCTTTGGGCCTGGGGAAATAACTTCAGTGGAGAACTGGGAGACGGAACTACAATTGAAAAGTATATTCCAACACAAATCGGAACAGAAACCAATTGGCGAATTGTTGATGCTGGCTTTAATAATTCTTCTATCGCCCTAAAAACAGATGGAACATTATGGACATGGGGAAATAATAACAATGGGCAATTAGGAGATGGTACGGCAACTAACAGAAGTACCCCTATGCTTATCGGGAGTAGTACTAATTGGCAAAGTATTTCAGCAGGAACTGCCCATACACTTTTGATCAATACCAATGGTCTTTTATCAGGAGCTGGTGATAATCAGTTGGGAGAAATAGGAGACGGTACAAGGCTTAAAAGGAGAATATTTACACCGGTAGCTTGTCCTCCGGCTTGTATTCCTCCCGGACAGTTTATGTCTTCTAATATTACATCCAGTTCGGCAACTCTTAGTTGGACAGCACCAAATTCCGTTCCTAGTGGAGGATATTCATATCTATATAGTACAAATTCAGTACTGGGAGGTATAGAAGGAAAAACATCTTCTACAACCGGTAATTTGACAAATTTACTCCCTAATACCACTTACTATTGGTGGGTAGCATCTGATTGTGGATATAGCACGGTCAACTGGATTTCGGCAGGTTCATTTACGACTCTTCCTACCAATGAAACAGGTTGTTGGGAAAGTGTGATAGCGGGAGGTTATCATTCGATAGGGCTCAAAACAGACGGAACGCTTTGGGCATGGGGATCTAATAATTATGGCCAATTGGGAGATGGAACGACTATTGGAAAAAATACGCCAACACAAATTGGAACCGGAAATAATTGGGTGAAAATAGCCGCTGGCAGTTATTATTCAGTAGGACTTAAAGCAGATGGAACACTATGGGCATGGGGCGATAATTACGATGGACAATTAGGTAATGGAACCAATGTTAGCAAAAATACACCAACACAAGTGGGTACAGCATCTGACTGGGCAAGTATTGCTGCTGGGGATAGTAGTGTACTTGCAATAAAATCAAATGGAACGCTATGGGCATGGGGTTATAATTATTATGGACAATTAGGTGATGGTACCACTATAAAGAAAAATATCCCAACCCAAATCGGAACAGAAAATGATTGGCAAATTATCGCTACCGGCGCCCTTCATTCTCTTGCTATTAAAACAAATGGTACTTTATGGGGCTGGGGGAAAAATAATGAAGGAGAACTAGGAGATGGAACCAAAGTCGATAAAAAAACACCTGTTCAAATTGGAATTGCAACGAATTGGAAAAATGTTGATGGTGGGCTTAGCCATACGGTAGGAGTAAAAACAGATGGAACATTTTGGGCTTGGGGTAATAATGTATGGGGACAATTAGGTGACGGAACCGCAGTTGCTAAAATTACTCCTACACAAATTGGAACAGCAACAAACTGGCAGAGTGCTAATGCCAATCGCTACCATTCTTCTGCAGGAATAAAAACAGATGGAACACTTTGGGCCTGGGGTAATAACCAGAATGGACAATTAGGAGATGGAACTAAAATGAACAGGTCTACTCCTGCTCAAATAGGGACAACTGCCAATAGAAAAAGTGTTTCTGCCAATATGTACAACAGACTTGTGGTTGATACCAATGGGTTTTTATCAGGCTGTGGACTTAATGATAAAGGACAGATAGGAGATGGTACCAATATTCAGAAAACAATTTTCACTCCGGTTGACTGCCCTTCAGGAGGTACTTTACGTGTTGATAAAATTTCAACAAATAAAGATCAGTTGAAAGTCTATCCGAATCCGGTACAGGATATCCTTACGATCTCGTATGATCAAAAGATTCATTCGGTAACCATTTATAATGCAGCAGGACAACTGGTATTGACTAAAGAGATTAATGATACGAAAGGAACCATTGATGTTTCCGGATTCGTTTCAGGAGTGTACCTTGTGAAAGTAAATGCGGCTAATGCCTTTGTGAAAACGGTAAAAGTCATCAAGCGATAAACATTAAATTTTAATATAACAACTAAAATTTATTTATATTTGAAATAGCGCCACTTCTTTGTAAGTGGCGCTGTTTTTTTAAAAACTAATCAATACTTTTGAATACTTCAAGTGAGCAAAAAATAATAACATTAAAATTAAAAATCATGAAAAAAACAGCAGTCATTTGCTTCTTTTTGTTCAACCTTTCTGTTGTAAGTGCTCAAACCATAGAATCAGGAAGTCATAGTACAACAGGATACATTAAAGCGGATGGAACGATAGAAAACAGCAGCCGCTCCACAGTCGGTTATATTAAGTCTGACGGAACCATAGAGAATAAGAATCATTCCACAATCGGTTATATCAAAAGTGACGGAACCATAGAAGACAGCAGCCGTTCTACTGTAGGGTATGTTAAAAAAGATGGTACCGTAGAAAACAGTAGTCGCTCAACCATTGGATATATCAAAAATGATGGAACGGTGGAAAACAGTAGTCGAAGTACTATTGGCTATGCCAGAGGGATTCAGAAAGAATGGGCTGCGGTAGTGTATTTCTTTTTTAAGTTAAATTAAAGATGAATAATGAGCTCTATGAACTTCTTTATTACTATAATGAAGAAGGACAAGAAGGATATGATTTGAACGAAGTACAGCTGCTTGAAGAAATAAATATTGAAAGAGTAGAAAAATTAAAACGACTGCTTCATCATCAGGATCAACATATTGCTTATCAGGCAATGCTTATCTTATTGGCATGGTCAATAAAAGAAGGGTTTGAGTTGCTTGATCGCTTTATTATTGAAAAGTGGCACGAGAAAGAAGATTTTGAACCCCATAGACTCTATCATGAAGATAATGTTTATGATGTAATTTCCCGTGCGTTGTATATTTCGACCTTTAATGGGAAAAATGAACACGACCTATATCCTTACATTAAACATTTTCTACATTTATACGATAAGATGTTTTTTGAATCTGACCTAAAGATTTTCCTGTTGAAGAAAAGTTGCAAACCACTTTTAAAAGAAATAGAAAGGGCAATGCACAAAGCATTAGAAAATAAAAGGTATTACCAGGGCAGCCAGTTATTTCCTGTACTTGTTCATTACGATAAAAACATCTTTAGTAAATACATCAATATTTTTGTTCGTTTAATAAATCAGGATCATAGGATTGCCTATAATATTGAAGAGGCAGAGAAGCAACTCTAAGAATCAAGTCTGTAAATAAATTCCTCGATTTCCGTTTGTCTCGCTCGGGCAAAACCTTTGTCAGTACCAATTTTTGTAAATCCACACTTTTCAAGAACTTTCTGGGAACCGGTATTGTCAAAGGCAACGCGTCCAAAAATAGGTCTTGTCGTTTCAATGGTAAGAAGATTTTTTAATGCTATTGTGGCGATCCCTTGTCCCCAGAAAGCTTTATCGATCCAGTAAGTGATTTCTGTATCGCCCTCCATCACAAACTTGGCAATACTTCCTGCGATGGTACCATCAACCACGATGGTCTGGTTGTTAACAGTCGGATCATTCAGCAATTTGGTGTATTTGGCGAGATAAGCTTCTTTATTGAAGGAATCTTTTGAAGTAAATGCTGCCAGATGATTCGCTTCAGGATCAAGTTGAAATTGAAAAAGAATGTCTAAATCAGCAACTGTTGTGGGTCTGAGTTGTATTTCAGGGTTACTATTTTTCATTTTTTAGTGATTGGCTGGTTGATTTTCAAATATAATTAAATATTATGATCAGAAAGCAAATACAACGTGTCGTGTTTACCAGAAAAATAAAATAGTGCACATCATAAAATGTAATACACATTTAATGCTGAGGTAATTCCAATAACAATGGAATCCGGTAGCTTCGTGGACAATTGAAATTATTACATTCACGCTTTATTACTTATCTGATTATGATTCAAAAACAACTCTTTGGATGGATGCTAATGCTTGCACTGACAGGCACAGGATGCCAGAATAATCAATTAACTTCACCCTCGATGGAGGATGAGCTTCCTTTAAAAAATGCTGCAAAAGCGGCTACAGATGTAAGTGTGAATCCTTTTGTAGACACCAGTGCTTATATCAATTCAGGGTTTAATTTTTTGAATCCTGCTCAGGTCAATAAAAACCGTCAGGCTATTGGTGGAAATGCATACACAGAAGTGTACGGATTTAACATTCCGGAAGAGAACAGAGTGAGAGGAATCCGTTGGAATACTGATGATGAAACGACCTCTATCTGGCGGCCACAGGGAATTGCCGGATTTACTAAAGATGGCATTCGTTATCTCCTGGTAAGCTGGTATGCAAAAGATGATGCCGAATATAAAGGCTCCCGTATTACCCTGATCGACATCAGCCCAGGTTCAGGCAACTATCTCACTTATCGGCATATCCTGCTGGTGCAGCCTGATATACCTGCTAATGTCAGCACCTACACTCAATATGGTTCTTATGCTCCCTTGAAGGTGCATGCCGGTGGAATTGCCTATTTTAAAGGGAAAATATATCTTAGCAGTACCAATCTTGGCGTTCGGATATTTGATCTGAATAAATTGATTGAGGTAAGCACAGGGGATACAACCAATGATAAATGCGGTAAAGATGCCAATGGTAATTTATACGCTTTCAATTATCGGTATATATTGCCTCAGACCGGATATCAGAAGATCAACAATGCCAGTCCTTTCTCCACCATACAGGTGAATGATGAAGGAACGCAGCTTTGGACAGGCCAGTATTATGCAGGCAGTGCTGACGCATCGATTATTCCTAAAGTCTTTGGCTTTTCTGTTGATCCCGGTGGAATGCTTCAAAACTCAGGAATTGTAAGTGTAACTCCAAAGAACAGTCTTTTTGCTGATAACCATGCCCATGGTATTCAAGGGGTATTCCGGAAAGGAAATAGAACATGGCTTTCCTGTACCGGATCTCCCAGCAATTCTTATGGCTCCAATGCCAGGTTGGCGCGGTACACTGATGGAGCCGATGACACGGTACGTTACCGATGGCCGTATGGAGCTGAATCCCTCTATCTCGAATCCCAATATAATTATTTATGGAGCCTTACAGAATATGAACCCAATGCCGGAGCTCAGAATGGCAGCCAGGTCAATAGATGTATTTTTGCAGTGGATTTTTCGAAGTATGAGTAGGTGAGAATCTATGGATTTAATATAAAAGCATCATAGTTCTAATGATGCTTTTGTTTTTTTTGAATATGTTGATTGAAACATTTGTTGACGAGGTGGTTGTAAAAAATTAGCGCAGAAGATACCATATTCCGGCTCCTATTGCAGCATAAGCTGTAACTGTAATAATATCAGCGATAGGTTGTGAAAAACGTTTTTCTGCTATTTTTTCGCTATTGATCTGATTCTTATGGAATTTCAGAATTTTTTTAGGATTATGAACCGGGTGAGCAACCAGACTGTCACTTTCCCATCTGTCAACTATTATTTTGTAGCTCCTGCCTTCAACATCAATTTTAACATTTTTGCCAGCAGCAAGTTTGTCCTGAACATTCACCGGAACAGGCGCTTGTTGAGTGTTGGGGTTTTGCGACTCAGCTACTCCATTTTTCATAAGCGTAGAGTTCGCAAGGGCTGTATTTTTTTTAGATTCTTGCTTATTGCCGTTCGTAGTATCCACTTGTTTTTTTACCTGATAGGTATAGCAACTGGTAAGGGAGAATGATACAATGATGAGATAAAGATTCTTTCGCATTAGCCAAATTTAATAATTAAACGGAATATTTAGTGTTTTCTTTTGAAAGATTCTGTTAAAAAAAGACTTTTGTTTACAATGTAATTATTTTACTACAACTACACAAAAGGATTCTTCCGGTAATGGAGACCTTGAAGGGCAGAATCAAACTTTGAATCGGGTACTTTTTCGGATTTTATATTGATTTTTTTCATAAGTTTTTTACCATAGTTGCCAGAGAATATCAATAATAGATTGAATTTCATAATATAAGAAATGAGGATGAAAGTGGCACTCATGTTATGTAGGGCTGATTTTGTATTCAAATTGTTAATGAATTAGATTATTTCAAATATATTTTACATTGTATTGGTATAATTATTATTTTAGCGAAAAATAAAGCGGTATCCGAAAAGCTTAACAAAGAGTAGGAAAAACAACAAAAACTAATAATTTAAAATGTCAAAATTAAGAAAATTAACTAGAGAAGATTTGAAAACACTTAACGGAGGTAAATTATTACCAAGTGATGGCTATAATTGCGGTTCAGGAACTTGTAGTGGTGATTCACAGTGTGCTCCTTATGGACTTTCTTGTGGTATTCATATAGCTTATAATACCAGTGGAGAAGTGAGTAGCATTTGCCAACAGTGTGTCTAATTAAATCACAAGAAATAAATATTTAATATTTATAGTTAAAATATCCATTGTGTATTTTAATAATTTCAGTTTGAAATAGTCATTTAGTGTTATTTTAATCATAATTATTCTTCATAACATAGGTTTTGATTATGATCAGACCATAAAGGTTTTGTAACAAACTGCACAACGGATACTACAATATAATGTTCAATTATTAGTTAATTTATATTTATCATTAACTCGTAATTGAACATTTTTATATGAGAAAAGCACAAACTATTGATTTTTTAATTATGGTCAGGTTATTATTTTTATTTTTTCCTTGTCTTTTCTTCTCTCAAAACATCACCGTAGTCTACTCCTTAAAATATAAACCCAATTCATTAGCAAAAAACATTGTCACAGAAACGTATTTTCTGGATATTATGGGTAAAGAATCTCTTTTTCGTTCAGAAAATGAGAAGAAGATAGATTCTTTGGTCCAGAAAACAGGTTTTGGGACGAGTTCTCAACCAACTTTTGCTCATCAGTTATACATTCAAAAAGATTTAGCAAAATCAGAAATTTTAAAACATATTACAGCCCCTATGTTGAAAGATAAATACTTTATTAGAATTGATGAGCTGCAAAAATGGGTTATTTTAAAAAATAAAATGAGGATAGGCGACTTAGATTGCCAGCAAGCAGAATTGAATTATGGAGGAAGACATTGGACAGCGTGGTTTGCGCCCTCAGTCAATGTATTGGAAGGCCCCTATGTATTTAATGGTTTACCAGGATTAATTGTTAAAATATCAGACGACACAAATAGTTTTGATTTTGATCTGACTGCAATCAAAATGATGAAAAATAATGAGAGATTGGGTTTCCGGAAAGGGAAGGAAATTGATTGGTTGACTTTTCAAAAATTACAACAAAACTATTATGATGATCCTTTTGCAGAAATTAAAGCAAAGAATATTAAATATACCATTGGTGACAATAATAATAACCCCATAAATCCTGGTCTAAGGGAAATTACAAACAGTTTGCAAAAAAATATTCGCTTGAAAAATAACCCTATTGAGCTTAATCATAAAATTGATTACAAGTAAATATGCAGGTCTGTTTGTAGTGTTATAAATCGATTTAAAATTCCTGTTTTTGAATGGGCAGATTTCAATAGTATACTGCAATTACCCTATTTTAAGGAAATAAGGGTGAGGTCAACTTTATTGATTCTTTCTAAACGGATGCGTATCCGCATAGTTATATTATTAATAAATTGAATTTTTCTTCACGTTGAAAAAACTTCAGAATATACATGAAATTTAAAGAGATTGGAAGTCTTTCAATTTTTATGTAAACAAAAAAGAGGAGAACTACCCCAATTATTCTAACGAAATTCTCTCTTTTCCAATATCCCGTCTTTATACATTTCAGTATAAATTAATTGTCCTTTTTTTCGTGTATTGACTATGGGTTCTCCCGTTTCCTCATTATATTTTTGCAATAATTTATAAAATTTCCATGTTCCGGAAGGGAGCCCATTTTTGTATTCTGCTTCCAGATAAGTATAAGGATCAGTAAATTCCGGGTATTGTTGTAGGTTAATGGAGCCATTTGATTTGGTTTCTATCCATTTTCCTTCTTTCCTGTGATTTTTCACCACACCTTGTTCTTCACTATTTTTATATAACCCGTCTTTATCAAAATATCGGGAAAATTTTCCGGAAGGAAGGATCTGGTATTGCTGTAAGGGGTTTACTTGAAAAGGACTCTCGCTAAATTCATAATCCCTTAGAGAGATAATATTATTTTTGTCTATGTTGAACAAGGTATAGTTGGCAAATCCCATTTCTCCTTCATGATGAAGATAGATTCTCTTCATATCGATCGGCTTGTTATTCTTTGTTGAAACTAAGTATATTCTTTCGATAAATGGATCAGCATAACGAACCGTATTATAGACCGCCATAAAGTACAATGAATAATCTCCATAACACAGATAATCAGAAGCAATAGCAATGCGGTCTTTTTCATTGATATTTTTATTGAAAGGTAGAGAAACGTCATATTCTTCAGGAAGTAATACAAAATCTTTTTTGATTCCCTTTTCAAATTGTAGTGCATGGATTTCCTTTAATTTATTCTTATCCTGTATCGCAGCCAGAGCAGAGTCAACCGTTATCCGTTTTGAAAGATCTGAATATCCAAATGGCAGATTGATACAATCCTTTGTATTGGTGTTAAAGAAAACAGATGTTGTATCTGCTGGGCGGGATTCTGTACTTATTGCTTTATTTTCAGTTTGAGCCTTACTATAGCAGGAAAAAAGGAAAAATAAAACAGTTAAAAAAGCAATATTAATGTTACGCATAGATATCTGATATTGGGGTGAAACCATGGACATGCAAGTGATTATTATGTCTTGGAGTGGCAGTATGGGTGGTATGAGGCAATCGTGTGCTGGCATCGTCTGCCGTACTGGCATTTGAGGTGTTGGAAAAATTCTCTGACCGACCCGATCCGAATCCGTAATCAAAAAGGATATTCCGAAGAATAACCTGATTATCATAATCAAAATTTGCTGCCGTAAGGATGGTGTTTACTCCATCCTGCTGAGCCGTTAATAAATTCAGATCTCCTGCTTCTCCATTCACGTGTTCTGCACTGGGATAGCATGATGCATCAGCATAAGAAAAGCCTTGAGATACAATGTAATGGGTGTGTCCTTCCTGTCTGAATTGTGCCAATGAACCTAAGAAACCCGCAAACAAATCCGGCTGAATGCTTCGTCTTCTTGTATGCTGAAATCCATATCGGATAATGACGCCATCCCGATTATAATTGAAAGCCTCAAAAATCTGTGGCCCTACGCCTGCGTTTGCTAAAATATCCATATCCACCAAATCTACATTTCCCTGTTGATTGGCATACCACTTGTCGGTAGCACCATCACCAAGAGTTCCGTTGGAATACACCAATAACTGATGCGCATCTATATTTTCTCCTGCAGCTCTGTTGGCGGTGTAATCTATCGTTTGCAACAAAGTTCCTCTCTGAGCTACAGGAGGAATTGTATTAACTCTTCTTTTTCGGGTCAGACTTTCTTTTATTCTGGAACAAATCCTGTGTTCATTATCATGTTGGTCGTAATAAAAATAAATAACCTCCGTAGAATGATTATTTACTACCTTCTGAATCCTTCTCCTTCTTTCAGGATCTGGATTAATTACTGTTAAAGTATTGTATGTATTGCTACCATGGTGAATGGTATATATATTTTTATTGACCACTCTGAATCTTCCTGTATCATCATTCAGGAAAATACCTGCTCCGTTGACTTCTTCCGACCCATCTTTGTAGGCACAGGGATTATTGTCTGTTCTCTCTACTGCTACTTCCAGATTGATGATACCCTCGGCCAGCCTTTCGGTCCATTCATCAAAAATTGCCCTTCCGTCAGGTCTCAGTTGCAGCTTAATAATGGCTTTATTGCTATGGTCATTTAAATTACTGTAATGAGCATGGCTGCCCTGGTTGTTATTAAGCGCATCAAGATTTCCGACTTGTACTGTAAATAACCTCTGTGCTTCATATCGGTCAGGAGATACAAAACGCATGAGTTGTAATGTATCTGTATTTTGGGTCATGGCATCAGTGGAAGGTCTTATCACCACATCTATACTCAGGTCTGTCATATTGCTGGTCTCTATGACCAGATATACTGTTTTTCCCAATACGGAATCATATGGAATCGCCTGATTGTTATGATCCTGCTGCACATGAGCAGAGTCAATTTTTGTGAAACTGACCCTGGTTCCATTGTTTGTAGTCACTTTTTTGGCAAAATACACATCAGAGATCCGTTGTAACGAATCATCTGGGGTATCCGGAGCTACCGGGCCATTTAAAACCTGAATTTGTCCCGAATCTGTTATTGTAATACGTGTCGCCATTGTAAGATTTTTCTTTTTTTAATACAGAGTTTTTGATAGTTCCTGACGGGGATTGTCCTCCGTTTTATTTTCCTTCAATGAGGCAAGGTTCAGCCATTCGGATAATAACCCTTTGTGGAATTTTTCATCTGGCAGGGGGCAAATTTCTTCCATCCACCTTGTTTTTTTATAATTCTTCATGGCTTATTTCTTTTATATGATAAATGATCTTCTTTTGATAGTTGTTTCCCAGGGAAAACTCTATCGTAAGTTTATGCTCCAGAACTTCCTTGGTAGCGGTATCTAATAACATTTGCCCTTTATACTTGTCCAGTTTGGGAAAATCTGTTTCACTGTAAGCTATTTCTTTTCTTTTCATTTCTCCAAAGAACATTTCCCAGTTTTTATCTGAAGGGATATTGCCGGTGTACTGTAGCAGCAATAATTCATCATCATAACGGATGGCTTCTATTTGTAGACTCTCATCTATATCTATGATGGTATTGTCCATCAGATTGTTGTAGCGTACACTATGCTTTACCCGATTCTCCTTATCATACCTTCCGTACAATTTATGCAGGATCATTCCGAAATGAATATTCTTTAAAAAGTCTTTACTCACCAGCATTTCATCCTGGTAAAATGTTTTTAAAAACTGATAAAAATCGTCAGCCTGCCTGCCAACATAGGATCTGGAAAGCTTTTCTACTATTTTTTCCATTTTATCCTGAAGAATCTTCAGGCCCTGTACGTTTTTTAACCTGCCGTATTCGTCTGTTATGAGTACTACATCATTATTGATCTCTGCAATTCTGTCCAAAAAATCCTTTTCCGATAATGAAAGTTCCTTATCCCGGTGAACTCTGTCGAAAATTTCAATATGATATTCAAATCTTTCTGCTTCTAAACGCTTTATTGTGACATGGAAAACTTTATTGAGCTCCTTTCTGTGAGTTTCTCCGTAGGTGGTGGTATATTCATTATAGGAAAAGCGGTAAAATTTTTTTCCTTCGGCAAGATTTAATTTAACATGTATAGGAAATACTACCTCCATAATCTTTCACTCCTTGTATGACTGCTACTGCCAGTTAAATTTGGCATTCGTTTTTTTCTTTTCCAAACATTCCTCTACACTGTATTTTGAGGGACACATAAAACAATTCTTATCCCCACTGATAAAATATTGATTCAAATTAATCTCCTGATTATCAGGTAATATATAATTGACCTCTTTTTCACATATTGAAGTGGCTGGGTAATCGGCATAGTCATCTTTGGCAATTTTATGATGATAAACTGTTGAACTCACTTTGCTTACCTTAGTGAGCACCATATTATTTTTAATTTTTTTAATCTTAAAAATATAGGAATCAGAAGTCGTAAGACTGTTGTATCTGACCGACAATCCGTTGGCAGACTGTTCAGGTAAAAGCTCATAATCCTCCTGGAAAATGTTCTTGTTATTAATATTATTTAAAGAAACAGGTACTTTAAAGGTAAGATCCTTGCCGTTTGCTTTTACCATTCTTAAAGCATAACAGCTTTCACATTTTACATCAGCTGCCTGATTGATGAATCCTACTTTTTTATTATTCTGTACCACCGGAATATCACTACTCACTGAAAGACTCTGACAGCTTTGCAGGGAATAGAAAAGGAGGAAAAACAGGTATATTATTTGTTTACGCATTCTGTATCATATTTAAAAAATTCTTTGGTCCACTTGGTGTAATTTTTTCTTTCCGCTATATTGGTCTGTCCTCCGTTAATAGCCTGTGTTACCTTCTCAACATCAGAGTCCGCCAATCCATTATCCATCGCAGCAATAGTATCGGTTTTATGAATGGTAGAAAACCAGCCGGCAGAATTGAAAGCATGGAATAAGTTTTCAGAAATGTTCTTGGCATAGGTCTTTAATTCTTCATAAAAAGTTGCATTGAGACCTTTTTCCTGAGCTTTTGGTCTGCTTGCTACGCATTCGCCAACGCTTTCATAGCCTGATCTGAACTTGATATAAGTGTCATAATGGGTCGTTTTATTAACGTAGTCATAATAGGCCAGATAATTATAATCATGGGTGATCTGTTTCATTCCTCTTCCCTGGAAAGGGACGCCGCCTTTATAATTTGCAGGGACAGTATCTCTGCTTTCATAGGTATAGGTGAAACTGATGGTTTCCAGATACATCTGCCCCAGGAAATGAATTTTTCTTCTGCATGTTTTAATGCTGAATTTCTTAAACATCGCATTCATTTCATCCGTAAATAGCTTGATCTTATCTCTGTTTTCAGAGATCTTTCCGCTTGTAATACCAATAGCGGCAATTTTTTCTTTGCCCTCATTAAAAAATGAATCTCTCTTCGATTTGTAATTCTGCTTGTCTCTTAAATGATAAATCAAATCGATCATCTCATCCACTGTGATATCTCTGTTGCAGTAGCAAGGAGTTCCTGAAATTTCAAACCTTTCACCGTCTTTATTTAAAAACTCATGGGTGTCATCCGGAAATATCGCCTTATCCTGGGTATCTTTTACCTCAGCTTTAAAATACAAAAAAGCATTTACATCTTCTCTTTTTACAAACTTATCTACCAGTTTCTTTACATCCTGATCGCTTTTGGGACGCATTGTGATTTCTTTAGCATACACCAGAGTTCCGTTGATAGGAAATTCAAGTGCAGTCTTTTCTGTATCGCCCTCTAAAAACTTTACAGGATTATCATATACATTTTCCGGATTTTTTAATTTATTTTCATGGATCTCAACAGAAAGTTTTCCACTGAATCCCTGGCATTCTGCTACTACCCATACTTTCTTTTTGATGACTGTTTTATCAATTTTTTCATAATTAAAAACGGGCTTACCATCCTTCACCTCCTGTACTTCTTCATCCCAGGTAATTTTTACCGATTCTTTTGCCTTTAACCTTACAGAGTCTTCTTTATCGGCCCGGATGTTCTTTCTTCCTTCTTTCTCATATAATTTTTTGACATCAGATACCAGCCCGCCGCTTTTTACAGGATATGTTTCTTCTTTAGGTACCAAATTCATTTTAGGAACCTGTTTTGCAAAATATATTCTCACCACATTCACTTCATGATCTTTCTGCTCTTGCTGATCATAAGATTTTTGAACGGGATTAGCCGTATAGCTATCTTTTTCTTGTTCGTCACTCATACCATTTTATTTTGAGCTGATTAGTAAAAGTCATTTGATTTCTTAAATTTTGTTTCCAAGTCTTTGATCACTTTTAATTTCAATTTTGAAGGCAGGTCTTTTAATTTAGTGTTCAGATGATCATTGATCTTACATTTGCCATCTTCACCACAATAGTATTTGATATGATACAGATACTTTTTACGGTTATACAATACGATGTATGAAACTTTTGTATCATTGTCCCAATTCCCGCAATACGTGAAAGGGATCGTGATTGCCTGATGTTTATCTACCCTATAAGCGGAGATATTACCGGCTTTTACATTGATCAGACCAGATTGTGCATCCGGGTAATTATAGACGATACTATTGCTGTAATTTTTATTTTTAACCGTTGCATTGATGATGGTTACCGCTCCGTCAAATCTGGTTTTTTCAGCGTTACAAGGATTAGTTACTTTTACTGTAAGCTTATTGGATACGGCTCCATCCTTAAAATCTTTACTGATAATCAATGAATCCTGATAATATACCTTCAAACTATCATGCACGGGCTTTTGCCCGCACACAGGAATAAAGAAAAATAAGATAAGACTAGTAACTAAGCTTTTCATTGGTTGTATAATAAATTGGTAATTCATCATCTTCAGTCTTTTTAGTATATTCTATGGGATACAGGGAAGAGGTTCTTTGCCCGAAAGTTCCTACACAGACTTTATTTCCTTGATTTCCACCCAGATAATATATGGTTTTGCCATCATTACTCTTTCCAACCGCCATACTTACGTGGTGTCTATTTAACAAAACACATATTGAACCTAGCAAAGGCTGGTTACCGGCTATAAGTTTCCCCCATACCGGGTCACCAAATTCTTCTTTTTCCAGTCCTTTCTTATCGGTTGGATTTTTCTTAAATCCTGCTCTGTATCTGGTTTTTTCTTCTCCGTATGAATAGGCACCGGGATCTAATTGGGCCGAATATCCACTCTTATTCAAACACCAGCCTACAAATGATGCACACCATGAGCTATTACTGGTATTAGCACATTCTTTTGGTTTATTCTGCCGGTTGATGGCGTGATATTCATCTACGATCTTTGAACAATGGGTGGCTTCTGAAATGCCGAGCTCTTGTTCTTCACGGGCCTTCACAATCCATGGTTGTTCAAAGTATTTTATTTTAAAATATTGACCGCCTTCATTTAAAAAGGTATTCTTTAAGCTGCCACTTCCTTGTTTACCCAGATATTCAACTTTGGGTTCATCGGAAGTCACTTCAATATATACCGATGCTTCTTTTTCAGGGCTTGCGGCTATAAGTTTTGCTAAATTGAATGATAAGTCATCAGCACGCTGATTGAGCATCAGCTTGAGTACTGCCTTATTTTTGAATTGACTCGCATTTTCTATTTTGGAGTCATTGGCCAGATTATCAACTTCTACTTCAAATTCACTTTTTGCTTTTATACCTGCATATTTTGAAGCTTCTGTAACCTTTTCTACATCTTTTAAATCAATGAAACTTACCTCGGTATTGACATCTGACAAGACTTTATTTTTACCACTTTTAATTTTGACTTTTATTTTTTTTCCTGTGAGGCCTTCTGTCTCAACAATTAAAGCAACCTGGTAGCTCAATCCTCTTTCTGATATTTTTTCCGGAGATATTTTCGTGGTCTCTACTTTCTTTTTAACTGTAACTTTCTTGCCGAGTTTTTTGTTGAAGACCTCTTCTTCCTTTTCAACGGGAGTTCCTTTTTCGGAAACCCATTTTACGAAATAAGCATCGAGGATTTTAGGAACATCATTGTTTTGAATTTCACTTTTTATACTTTCAGCCTTCGGAATCGGTGAAGCCGTTGCAGAATTAAATTCAGGATCACAATTGATATAAGATTCTTTTACCAAAACGGTTTGCTCCTGTATTTGAGTGGTTCCCGGGTTTTGCCATGGCGTTAATTTTATAACGCTCATACAGGGTGGGGGAGACATGTTTCTTGCCGGCCATTTGGGATGTCCGCACGTTCCTTTAAACTGAAGGTTGACCATGTTATTTCCATCGCCAATTGTAGCAAATGGCTGATCCTGAAGTTGTATTTCGTTGGAGGTCACTTTCAGTTCTCCCGGCCCCTGGGCATAGGGACACTTCAGCGTAGCTCCATGCATTACCATTTCTCTTTTTTCTATGGGAGAATCTTCGCTGGATTTTTTCTGTTGTTCTGCTCTTTTTTCAGAAAGCTTTTGATCGTGCGCTGAAGTTTTTTGATCTTCCATGCGTTACTATTTTGGATTGGATTCAATGGTTAAGGTTATCATCATATTCAAGGGCTGCAATGAAAATTGATTTTCATCTCTCGTATAGATTTAACCTTTACTTACTTTAACATCTTTTCCGCCCTGGAATACGGCCAATGAGGTTCCTCTCAGTTTTAAATCGCCTTTAGAGGTCTGTATATCGGCTTCTCCGGAAATACTTTTAAATTTGCTGCCTGTACTTTCTGTCTGATCCTGCTTTACGGTAACAATTTTATTCTCAGAGGTCTGAGTATATCTTTTTGTAATCGATTCGGTATGATCATTTCCAATATGAAGGGTGTTGTCCTGTCCAATTTTGGTAGTCATATTCCTTCCTACTGAGATATGCATATCTTCTCCTGCTGTGAAAGTCATGTTCTTTGGTGCCGTTACATTGATATTGCCCTGTCCATCCATAAAATAGGTATTTCCACTTGGGTCTTTAATAGTGACACTTCTGTCCGCATCATTCATTAAAACCTTAATACCGCTTCTCGTCTGTATCGACTTCAGGTGATTGTCCACACCTCCGCCCAGGCCCACCTGTCCATGGAACATGCCTCCCATTGCAAAGGGAAAATCGGGATTATGGTATTCAAATCCTACCATGACCTGATCTCCAATTTCGGGAACGGCTACAAAACCTCTGTTTTGTGATACGGCATCTGTTCCTCCTGCATCAGGACTCATCATTCTGATAAAATGGGTGGTATCGTTCAATTGCCAGTCAAACCGTACCTGTATTCTGCCCTGATTCAATGGATCTACATTGGAGATCACAGTCGCTACCTGCGGCTCTGCTTTAGGCATTTCGAAATCAGGTTTTGGCATAAAACCGGTACCTTCAGCGATGGCTTCAAAGCTTCCGGAATAATATCCTCTTGCATTCACTTCGTGGGTGACTTCTGTGATCATCAGCGTTGTAAAATGGGAGGTCTCATTACTATCGGTCTTTCTCATGGCCAAATCTGCTACACAACCGATATATAGGAACGGAACTGTTGTCTGTCCAGAAACGGTAAAAACCTCTACGGCTTTACTTCCCCTTGCACTCTTTTGGGAATCATCAACATCAAGGAATACATTGGGATTAATAGGAGTCGGAGTCAATGACCGTGTCGTGAAAATACTATCATTCAGTTCATAGGCTTTGGATGATAATTCTCCCGGATGGTTGATACGATCGTCAGTACCCACCATTTTCGTATGTCTGCTGCTGTTATAGCCAAAATATTCCGGTTTGGTATGAACGGCTTTCAGCTCCACATTCACATCAATGACATTGCTGCCATATACCAATTGGATAGGTTTTTCAGAAGAGGGAAGCTTTCCGAAATGAAGGATTTCACCGTCATAATAAAACTGTTCTCCGTAAGCTTCTGCAATCCTTGTCAGGTAATTGTAATGGGTTTCGTTGTATTGGGCACTGTAGCTGATATAACTTTTGTTCTGAGCATCTACCCTGAAATCAAATTTACTGGTTCCAAGAGTTTCCCTGATAATCTGGTTGGCAATAATATTGGTATTCACTGTCTGGCTTCCTCCGAAACTTTGGGTATGCGGAGCTGCATCCATCAGAATCGTGGGACTCATCCCTTTTAAAATAATATTTCCGAGACTCATTTTTTCCTGACTGAAGGCTACTTTGGTAATGATCCCTACAAATGTTCTTTCCGGGCTTTCATTTTCGTAATCTTTATATCTGAAAATAACGGTGATTCTTTTCCCTAAAAATTTTTGGGCCTGCTCAAGGTTGTGGTTTTGTACTTCCCCTAATGAGTCATGAGCCAATACCAGTTCAAAGTCATGGTGCTTTCTTGCACTCTGTTGCAAACGAAAGTGTTTGAAGTGATTGATAGACTTGCCCTCAACCACAATTTCCAGTTTGACCACCCGGTTGATCCCCGAAACGTGGTTTTCTGAAACTTTCTCAGAATTTGAGGCATTTTTCATAGTATGATGTGCGTTTTTTGGTATTATCTCACCGAATTTAGATAAAAAATAGATTACAAAATGTAAAATAATATTAAATCTGAAAAATTGTAGTAGAACTACGATTGTTTATTTAAGTGGCTTTAAATTAGAAGTTTGAAGAATGTGTTGGGGATTGAAGCCAGATGATTGGTATCTACATTAAAATCCTGTAAAAACAGGTTGGTTTTTTGTACTGAAGATTATGGATACAGCAGCGCAATAGATTATTCTAAAGAAAAGGGCTTTTAGATCATTTGTTGTTTTTGAAAGATTTGATTTTAATACTAAAACCATATGAAAGGATTCGTACCGTAGCGGGGGTAGTGAGGAGCTAAGGAAAATGGCTGGGAGTTGGGCGAAGAAGGCTGGAAGTTACTTTTAATTATCAGTACTTATCGTCTTTGTAATATTACATTACCTTAAGAAAGACGAAAAGTTATTCTTTAACTTTTGAATTCCTTCTTCGCGCTTCCGGCTTATCACCAAAAAAAGCCTTTCAGGATTGAAAGGCTTTTTGACTATTTAAAGATTTGCTGATCATAAAGAAGATGGTCGTCTTCATCAAAACTGATCATCAATACTTTGTACTGTTTAGCACTGTCGTTATTGAAAAATTTAATTCTTGGAGGAACATAATCACTGTCAAATAAATTAGGATTCCAGTAAAGGGTTTCACGGGTGTCATTGTCAATTTTTGCATCCTCGTCTATGGCTCCAATAAGGAATTCTGAAGGTTTATCATAGCCTTTTATGATCGCTGAGTTGTTCTTTTGTATTTCCTTTTCCTTGCTTTTGGATTTCATATTGCCTTTCATGGTATAGACCGCTACGGCATTCCCTGCCAGGCCTGCTCCTTTAAGAACTTTTACCATAGCGATATTGCTTACAGGAACGTTGGCAATCATATCTACATCAGTGGGCATTTCATCCAGATAGAGCTTGGCCTGTTGCCCTCGAATGGAGGGTACGTTTACCCCTGAGCTATTTCTTTGAAAGGTCAAACCCGCAGCTCTTCCCTGAAGCCAGTCTAATATATTAATGGATCCTGAAGTATGTTGATCTTCATTCACGAAATCAAAAACGGTAGAATTGCCGGAGGTAAACATTCCTGTAGAGAGCTGCTTATCTAGCTCTTCTGTGGGATCTTTCTTTTTTCCTACTAATTTTACCTGTTCAATTTGAATCTCAGCATTTTCTATTTTTTTAGTATTTTTTTGGGTGTTGATGGCTTTCGAAATAGCTGGAGGAAGGACTTTATTTTTATCGGCTTTTACTAATTTATATTTTGTACCCGGGAAGTTGCCTTTAAATGGGGTAGGATTCACCAGAGGTTCCGCTGTAACAAACAGATCATCATTATTGGAGTCTTTATTTCCTGAATTTACAAATAATGAAACATTCAAAGGTTCGTCATTGTTGAGATTATTCAAATAGACATACCCATTCTGATCTGTTATAAACTGGCTAATGGCAGGCTCCTCTTTACCCATTTTTACCATTAAATTTACATTGGCGTTAATGATCAGTGCATTATTTTTGATTGGCTTTATCTTATAAGAAAGAAATTGTTGAGAGCGGGTGGTGATCGCTGGAAAAGATCCGTTAAGTACGGTATTCCAGTCAAATCTTTTCCAGTTTTCAGAAATAAGCAGCGCATCCAAAGCTTCAGTATTAGCATTGGCAGAGAAATATTGTGCCGGGCTGTCTATTTTGCTGGTAAAATCTCCCGTTAACCAAAGTGCGCTCAGAATATTTTCTTCGTCAGGCTTATTGCTGCCGTCATCCTCACTGACCAAAACCGTGTAATTTTTAAAATAGGACTCCGGAGAAAGGTCAATATTATTAAAAGATCTTGGTGCCTGTTTGATATTTCGCTCTATAATTTCTGCTTTTTCGATCTTTAAATTATTAGGTTTTATAAAACAAAGTCTCTGAGCCACCAGATTATCTTGTTCGTCAAAAATGGCTAACTGGAGAATCCCATTAGAACCATTGCTTATTTTGGTAGGAATAAGACTGGACGCTTCATTGATCAGCTGCTTGATATGAGCCTTATAAGCCAGGTGGTTGCTAATAGTTCCGATAATTTTATAATTCTGAAGTTGTTGTTTTAGATTAACCCCTTTTAAGCTGTATTTAATCCCTTCATTGGAACTGCTGACCTGTAAATGAAGGCCACTGTCTGCAACTTGTGGTAAATCCGTTGTTTTATTTTTTCCGGCATTATCCTGAACAATCACCTGATATTTTTTTCCTGAAGCAGGAGTGATGGTAAAGGATGCCACATTTTTATCAAAAGATTTAAATGTTGTTATAGCGATATTGGGTTTTTCAGTATCAACGACCTTTCCGGTCCAGTTTTCCGGTAAAGAAGAATCGCCTGATAATCTGACGGCAAATTTTGTTGGTGTTCCACTAATGAAAGTTCCTCCTTCCGGAAAGGCTTTTACAGACCAATCAGAATTTTTGGAAATCACTAAAGATTCAGCAGAATCAGGATTGTAGACCGGAATACTTTTCACAATCTGGAAATCTTCACTAAAATTAGTCATATAAGGTGTGTAGGCCCTTATGAAATACACCTGTTCAGGAAGATCTTCTTTTAGCAGAAAATCACCACTACCTTCACCATTGGTGAGAAGTGTCGTTTTCCAGTCTATTAATTTTTTATCAGAATTGTACAGCTCAACAAACAGAGTCGTCGATATTGTAGAACGGTTGTACCCATCAAAGACAAAGCTTTTGAACCAGATTTTGTCTCCGGCTGCATATTGGGTTTTGTCGGTCAGTAAGTATACCTTTTCCTGTTCATAATTTTTTTCAAGATTGGTAATTGCTTTTTCTAATTTAGTTTGTGCCAGTACAGGTTGTACTATTGAAAAAAGCAATACACAGAATATATTTCTCATAGAAATCTTAACGAGTTTTAGTCCAATGCTAAATTACTCATTTAAAGACTTCGGAAAGATACTTGTTTCTTATTTTAGAAAAATAATCTTTGTCCTATCTCAAGAGTATTTATTTCACGATTTGATCAGTGTTTTTTTAATTGTTTTTTACTAAAGAAAATAGCTCATGAAATGGTTTGATAAAGGTGGACGACTCAGAATTGTTCCTTTTTTTATCAATAAAATGAAATGTGGTAGGATGAAAACCGTAAAAAACCTTATCTTTAAATAGATGAAATTGTAGAAGCTCATAGGTTGATGGAAGCTTATCCGATAGCGGCAAGATAGTTGTAGCTAGTTAATATCCAAAACAAAATAAGAACTATGAATATGCAGTTAAAACAAGATTGTTATCTTAAAAATGACCGTGCCAATACTTTTTATTCAGATGTTTTAAAAGGCCTGGCCGCTTATCCTAAAAAACTATCTTCAAAATACTTTTACGACAAAACAGGTGATCAACTGTTTCAGCAGATAATGGCGATGCCGGAATATTACCTTACCAATTGTGAACTGGACATATTTCAAAATAAGACGGAAGAACTCACAAAAGCGATTTCCAATATCAATGAATCTTTTGATCTGATTGAGTTGGGAGCAGGTGATGCCATGAAATCATCATACCTCCTTAAAAAATTAGTGGATAAAGGAACAGATTTTACCTATATGCCTATAGATATCTCAGGAAATATTCTTTCGGTTTTGCAGGAAAATCTGAATAAAAAATTGCCCGAACTCAAGATTTTACCTTTGCAAGGTGAGTATTTTGATATGCTCGATAAAGCAACAGCTATTTCGAAAAGAAAAAAAGTGGTTCTCTTTTTAGGTGGGAATATCGGAAATATGGAAATAGAGGAAGCGGTCCACTTCTGTAGTGAAGTGAAAAGAAAACTGAATTCCGGCGATTTATTTCTGGTAGGTTTTGATCTCAAGAAAAATCCGAATACTATTCTTGCTGCATACAATGATCCGGCAGGAATTACCGCTTCATTCAATCTTAATCTTCTTACAAGAATCAACCGGGAGCTTAATGCTGACTTCGATGAGAAACAGTTTCAGCATTATCAGACGTATGATCCGGTTTCAGGAGCCTGCAGAAGTTTCCTGGTAAGCCTTTGTGATCAGGAGGTTCGTGTTGATAATCATTTGTTTCATTTCAAAGAAAATGAACTGATTGATATGGAGGTTTCTCAGAAATTTTCCGAGCAGGATATCAAAAAACTGGCAGGAGATTCGGGGTTTCATATCCTTACTGAAATTAAAGATGCTAAAAACTGGTTTGTAGATTCTATCTGGATGGTATAACTTAAAATGATTTTTTTATGAAAAAAAATGCCTTGCTTGCAACAACAAGTCCTCATAAAAACCTGGTGAGTAAATTTTCGGAAATCCGGAATCATTCCGTTGAAATCTGCCGCCCTTTAGAAATAGAAGATTATGTGGTTCAACCAATCGTTGATGTCAGTCCGCCGAAATGGCATTTGGGTCACACGACCTGGTTTTTTGAAACATTTATTTTGCAACCTGATTTTCCGGGTTATAAAGTTTTTGATCCTCAGTACAATTTTGTATTCAACAGTTATTACGAAACCATCGGAGCCCGTGTGATTCGTACAGACAGAGGGAACCTGAGCCGTCCTTCTGTTTCCGAGGTTTTTAAATATCGTGAATATGTAGATCGAAAGATGGAAGAATTCTTTCAGAGCGGATATTTTACAGAATCGCTGGAATCTTTGTTGGAACTGGGTTTAAACCACGAACAGCAGCATCAGGAATTATTATTAACAGACATTAAATACATTTTAGGCCATAATCCATTATTTCCTGCTTACAAAAGGGAAAGTATTTCGCAAAATAGAAACGATGAAGATGCAGAAATGCTGTGTTTTTCAGAAGGTATTTATGAAATTGGTTTTAAGGGTGAAGGTTTTTGTTTTGATAATGAACTGGGAAGACATAAAGTATATCTGAATGATTTTAAAATCTGTAATCATTTGGTGACCAATAAAGAATATTTAGAATTTATAGAAGCCGGAGGTTATGATGATTTCAGACACTGGCACGCTGAAGGCTGGGATTGGGTAAAGCAAAATAAGGCGAAATCTCCTTTATATTGGCATTATATTGATGGAAAATGGATGAATTATACTTTAAATGGCTTACAGGAAGTTGATTTAAACGAAGCTGTTTGTCATATCAGTTTTTTCGAGGCTTCAGCTTTTGCTTCGTGGAAAGGAAAACGCCTGCCCACCGAAGCAGAATGGGAAGTGGCATCGCAACATCTTGATTGGGGAAAACGTTGGGAGTGGACGAATTCCGCTTATCTTCCTTATCCCGGGTATAAAAAAGAGGCAGGAGCTGTCGGAGAATACAACGGGAAATTTATGGTCAACCAAATGGTGCTGCGTGGAGCTTCTGTAGCTACTCCTCCGGGGCATAGCAGAAATACCTACCGGAATTTCTTCCAGACCCATTTACAGTGGCAGTTTACCGGAATCAGACTTGCTGAATAAATTGTGCCTATGATTACAGTTGAATCGGTTTCAAAAAGTTTTAACGGAAAAAAGGCAGTCGATAGCATTTCTTTTCAGGCCAATGACCAGGAAGTTTTGGTGCTTCTGGGAACGAGCGGATGTGGAAAAACAACAACGTTGAAAATGATCAACCGCTTGATTGAAGCTGATTCCGGAAATATTTTGATTGACGGTAAAAATATTCAGTCACAAAAAGTAGAAGACGTAAGAATGGGAATTGGTTTCGTTATGCAACATTCCGGATTGTTTCCTCATTACACCATTCAGCAGAATATTGCAGTTGTTCCGGACTTGCTTAAGTGGAGCAAAAAAAGGACGACCGAAAGAACCTTAGAGCTCCTGCACAAACTTCACCTTTCCGAAGAATTGCTTTCCCGGTTTCCCAATGAGTTGAGTGGCGGACAACAGCAAAGAGTAGGGATTGCCCGGGCGTTGATTGCCACCTCACCTGTTTTATTGATGGATGAACCATTCGGAGCATTGGATACTATTACCAAAGCCGATATTCATTCGGAATTCAAATCGCTGGAAGAGCTTAAAAATAAAACCATTATTCTCGTCACTCATGATGTTCAGGAGGCGTTTGACTTAGGTCATAAGATCTGTCTCATGGATAAAGGAAAAATTATTCAGACGGGAACACCAAAAGAGATGTTGTACCACCCTGAAAATGATTTTGTTAAAAGTTTTTTTGCCAAAAACAGGCTTTTACTGGAGTACAAAGTAGCCACACTGAAAGATGTGAAATCACATTTTAAAGGCGGTCGCCTGTATGAAGATCTTCAGTTTTCAGAAAATACAGTTGTGTGGAACGCGTTGCAACGATTGAGTGCAGATTATTCACTTTCCGAAGATTATGAAGATCTGGTCAAAGCTTTTAATGAATATCGAAAATTCCAGACTATATGAGCGAGCAAAGTTTTTGGCAATTTATTACCGAACAGCATGAGAAACTGTTCACACAGGTTGTTCAGCATCTGGGACTTACTTTTTTGTCTCTTTTTCTGGCCATCATTATCGGTGTGCCTTTAGGGATTTTAATTGCCAGAAAAAGAAAATTATCAGGTTCTGTTTTAGGAATAGCAGGGATTTTACAGACCATTCCGAGTATTGCTTTATTGGGTTTTATGATTCCCGCTTTCGGAATCGGAGCTACTCCGGCTATTGTAGCGTTGCTTATTTACGCCCTTTTACCCATCATCAGAAATACGTATACAGGAATCACGGAAGTAGATGCAGCGGTGATTGAAGCAGCCAAAGCAATGGGAATGAATAGAACGCAAAGGCTTTTCAAAGTGGAACTTCCTTTAGCAATGCCGGTAATTATTGCCGGGATCAGAACCGCGGCGGTCATCAATGTTGGGGTGGCAACATTAGCCTCGTTTGTTGCGGCTGGCGGTTTGGGTGAATTTATTTTTGGCGGCATTTCACTTAATAATACAAATATGATTCTGGCCGGAGCAATTCCGGCGGCTTTATTGGCGATTTTTTTGGATCAGACCATCGCAGTTTTACAGAAATTGAGCTATCGGTCCGTAAAGAAACTAAAATATATTGTTCCTGTTATCATATTGATCCTGGGTGGTGTTTATCTCTTGACTTCCGCTTCGGGTCATAAACTTAAGGCTGGTTTTACGCCCGAATTTATGGGACGACAGGACGGTGATCTGGGACTTCGTTCGGTATACGGCCTCGATGCACATCCCCTGGTTGTCAGTGATGCCATTATGTATAAGGCAGCATATGAAAAAGAATTGGATCTGATCAGCGGATACTCTACAGATGGCAGAATCAAGGCTTTTGATTTATATGTTTTACAGGATGATAAGAAGATTTTTCCTCCTTATTTTGCCGCTCCGGTGATCAAAACAAAAACATTGGCAAAGTTTCCCGAATTACAAAAAACATTGAATCTTGTTTCAGGGAAATTCAATGATTCAATCATGACGGACCTGAATTATAAAGCAGATTATCTCAAACAAACTCCCGATAAAATTGCCAGAGATTTTTTAATACAAATGAATTTATATAAAGATCCACGCAAAGGAAATTCCCAAACCATAAAAATAGGGTCGAAAATTTTTGGTGAACAGTATATTCTTACCGAAATTTACAAAATGCTCATTGAAGGCTATACCGATTATAAAGTGGAAACCAAAACAGGTCTCGGCGGAACGAAAATTTGCTTTGATGCTTTAATGAATGATGCCATAGATTTTTATCCTGAATATACAGGAACCGGACTTTTGGTTTTACTTAAACCTTCCGCAAAAATGATTGAAGAGGTTTCTAAAAGCCCCGAAAAAACGTTTGATTACGTCAATTCGGAATTCCAGAAACAATATGGAATCGAATGGCTGAAACCCCTTGGATTTAATAATGCTTACGCTTTGATGATGCGAAGAAAGCAGGCACAGGAACTTAAGATTAAAAATATTTCTGACCTGAAAAATTATCTGGATTCAAAATAATGACCTTAAACATGAAATACAATTTCGACGAAATCATAGACAGAAGAGGCACCCATTCCGTAAAATGGGATTGGGCTAAAGAAAATATTTTACCGATGTGGGTGGCTGATATGGATTTCAAAACAGCTCCGGAAGTGATTCATGCTATTTCTGAAAAGGTTTCTCACGGAGTTTTTGGATATGGTACAATTCCCAAAAATTTCAATCAGTCAGTCATCGATTGGTGGGAGACTTATCATCATTTTAGAATAGAAAAAGACTGGCTACTGCCTGCAACAGGAATTCTTCCCTCCCTTTCGGCAATTGTCCGTACATTTGTGAAGCCTGATGAAAATATAATTTTGCAAACCCCGGTTTACAATCATTTTTTTGTCATCCTGGAAAATTATGGGTGTCATATTGTTTGCAATGAGTTAAAATATGACGACGGAGCGTATACTATCGATTTTGATGACCTGGAAAAGAAAGCTTCCGATCCCCAAACGAAACTTCTGCTCTTGTGTAACCCTCATAATCCGGTTGGAAAAGTATGGACCAGAAAGGATCTGGAAAAAATAGCTGAGATCTGTTCCCGAAATAAAGTGATGGTGGTTTCTGATGAGATCCATTCCGATTTGATTTTTAACAACCTCCCTCATATCCCATTTGTTTCGGTAGCTCAACATTATGAACTTGAATCCGTTACTTGTGGTTCGCCTTGTAAGACTTTTAATTTTTCAGGCCTGCCGATCTCTTATCTTATTTCCGGAAATAAAAATATCCTGGAACAAACCCGTAAAACTTTAGAACTTCAGGAAAACAGTTATCCTAATCCTATTGCTATGGAAGCCATGATTGCTGCCTATACAAAAGGACATGAATGGATGGATGAACTGAAAAATTACCTGTATGAGAATTTTATATTTCTGAAAAACTTTTGCAGTGAACATATACCAGAAGTCAAAGTGACTCCTCTGGAAGCTACCTATCTGGTTTGGCTGGATTGCAGTGCATGGGGCAAAACTTCGGATGAACTGTCAAAGATTCTTTTAATGGAAGGCAAAGTCTGGCTCAATTCAGGAACAATGTATGGTAAAAACGGTGAAGGCTTTCTCAGAATCAATATCGGATGTCCAAGGGAACTTTTGACGGAAGGCCTTGAACGACTGAAAAAAGCTCTGAAGGAGTGATTTGAGTTACCCTTTACTAAACCGATGAATTGGTTTAATCTTTACTTATAAATGAAATAAACTAGGCGCCAATTTATTAGAATTGGCGCTTATTGCGTATGGATGTATTTATTGGGACTGTATTCAAAACCGGTATTCATTGTGTTATATAAGGTGAAGGAGCATGATTTTTTTTGCGCTGTAATGCGGTTATTGTATTGAATATATTGGAAATTAAAATTTTAGATAAGAAAAATAATCAATATCCGGTGATAAAGTACTTGTCAAAAGAATATTTTTTTTATATTTTTATAAAATAAAAACTAATAAACTAAAATAAATGGAAATTATTCTTTATAATCTATTTATGAATTAATAATAAATAAAAATAATCCTGTTTTAATTTTAATAATATATTGTATTCTGTCTTTGGATAGACTGATTTTTATATCCATATATCAATATTTAATTAAAAATAGATCTCAATAGAATTAAAACTTAAACACACTAAAAACCAATCATTTCTATGGAAAAATCACACCAACACACGCATGGCTGCGCTCATTGCTCTTGCCACAATCCTGTTCTGGATGTTTTTAAAGAAGACCTTTTCAGTGCAGAAAATCTAACGAAAATAAATCCCGGTTCCGGAAAGCCGACCCATGAAAAACCACAAGCTCTGATGGTCGTTGGAGGAATCATCCGGCCTATGATCGGTGGATCAACGGGTACAGTTGAGGCTATTGGGATGGCTGATGGAAAAGTGGTGATCACCGGTGATAAAAAAACAGTAAAAGACCACATGGACGAAAATTATCCGGGTTATCAGAAAAAAGAATTAACTGCAACTCAAACGTTGCTTCCGGGTCTTATAGAGCCTCATGTACATATGGTTCCTACCGCTATGATGCAGGGTTGGCTGGATTTGAGTCCCTTTGAAGGGCAGGATTTAAAGGACGTATATGATTTGAATTCTGTAGGATCACTCATCAATGCACATGTTCCTACAATTCCCGGGGCTGTTATCTTAGGAAGAGGATTGGATCCGTCGTTAATGCCTTTTAAAGAAGAAAATGGTAAAAAAGAATTAATAACAATTGATAATATAATTCTTGACAGTATTAATCATGAGGTACCTATGATGCTCTTAAGTGCTTCTATGCATACGCTTTATCTGAACACGAAGGCACTGGAGTATGTGTTTAATCACAATCCTGATATAAAGAACGAATATAAAACGGTTGATAAATATATCAGTGAGACCAGAGGCCAGCTTCAGGAAGGCTTGCAGATGACGCCGGCGCTGAAGGTGGTAAAGCTGCAGATCATTGCAATGAGCATCAGGATCAATAGTTACCTGACGGATCTTTTTAAAACGGCTAATTCAAGAGGGGTTACCTTTATGTATGATGCCGGATTGAATAAAGGTTCCGAAGGTCTTTTGACCAAATATTTCGAAACTCATCCTGAACGGGTAAGAACAGGTGGGGCATTTCTTTGTTCCAGTCAGCAAGATGTTGATAAGCTGGATCATTATAAAGAACCAGACCATTACAAGCCTGTATATTACGGGCATGTTAAAGTGGTTTCAGATGGTTCCAACCAAGGATTAACCGGTTATCAGAGTGCTCCGTACCTGTGCGATCCTGCAAATAATACGGGGGTGTTTAATTTTCCACAGGCAGGTATTCCTGCACGTACTATACCACCAAGTTATAACACATTAATCAATACGGTGGTAGCTGTAAAAGGGTGGCCATTGATGGTTCATGCCAATGGGGATCAGGCGGTAACATTTGCTATCAATGCGTATCAACGAAGCCTTGCTCAATATCAGGGACCTGAGCTTCGGAATCGTATAGAACACTGTTCGCTTCTGACGGCCGATCAGATCACCAATATGCTTCAGATGGGAGTTTCGCCAAGCTTCCTGATCGGGCATGTGGGATATTGGGGCTATGCTTTTAAGGAAGTGATTTTCGGTGAAAAAGCACAAATGCTTGATCTGTGCGGTTCAACGCTTGCTGCCGGAATGAGAATTACGCTTCATAGTGACAACGAGGTAAGTCCGTTGGGTCCTTTAAGAATGATGGAGCAATCAATTACCAGAATTATGGAAAAGAATCCAACCAATATTGAAGTTTTAAACAGTGCTGAGCGGCTTACTCCTGAGCAGGCTTTGATTGCAGTTACTTATGATGCGGCATGGCAGTGCTATGCAGACAAGTGGGTAGGGTCTTTAGATAAAGGGCATTTTGCTGATTTTGTTATATTGGAACAAGATCCTCTTTCACTCAATACCCCATCACTACAATATATGAAAATGCGAAACATTCCGGTATTGGAAACCTGGGTGGGGGGAATCCCTGTATATGTGAATGATAAGAATGCAAAAGCTGGTACAGAAAAAGAGATTACTTTATCAGAAAACCAATAACAGACTTTTAAAAGAGATGTCTACAAAAAAAGGCACCCCTTGAATAATAAGTGGTGCCTTTTGGTTTTATGAGGATGACTTTCTAAACGCTTTTAGAATGAAAAACTCTTTCTCGTGGCCTTTTACATTACCGGATTTCGCCGCTTGCTGAAAATGCCAGTTAATCTATGTTTAGATGTCCTGTAGAATAGGTTCTGGCTTTACCTGCGACAATCACTCTTTCATTTTTGTTCTCACAATAGAGTTCACCGCCTCTTTCTGATAGCTGACGGGCGAAAAGCTTGTTTTTTCCTAATCTTGCTGACCAGAACGGAATCAGTGAGCAATGTGCTGATCCGGTTACAGGATCTTCAAGGATTGAGGACTGCGGTGTAAAATATCTTGAAACAAAGTCACAGTCAGTACCGGCAGCTGTGACCACAACGCCTCCCGGATCCAGATTGATAAGGTCAAAGACAGATCTTTCAATTTTGATCTTTTTGATGTCTTCTTCAGATTCATATACCAGAACGTAGTCTCTGGATTTGAAGATCTCCTTCGGCTGTATATTGAGAGATTGGACGATGCTATCCGGAAGAGTAGCTCTTTCAGGCATTCTGGATGGGAAATCCATCTCATAAAACCCATCTTTTACATCTACTGTTAATTCACCGCTTTTGGTTTCAAAAATGATTCGGTCATTCCCGTAGTTTAGGATGGATGCCAGACAATGCGCTGTAGCAAGAGTGGCATGTCCACATAAGTCCATTTCTATTTCAGGGGTGAACCATCTCAGGTGGATGCTATGGCCATTGTCAATGAAGAAAGCAGTTTCTGCTACTGCATTTTCACGGGCTATTTTTAAAAGGATTTCATCGGGTAACCAATTTTTTAAAGGAACAACACATGCCGGGTTTCCATGGAAAATAGTGTCTGTAAAGGCATCTATCTGATATAATTCTAACTTCATGATTAATAAAATTTCGGTCTGTAACAAAGATAATCTATTTTGTGAGTTTATCTGTCGTCTAGCCTAATTTCAATGAGGAATTTTAGTGATCTCCATATCTATGATGGAATTGCAGCAAGTACCTGGTCTTTGCGGTTTGATAATGTGCCACTTACTGTAATGGCCTCTATTCCAAAATCTCCAATCCAATCATAGAGTAGATCATTAACCTGCCTTCTGAGTTTGGGAAGATCCATCTCGTGAGCGGGGATCGGATCCGGTTCGTCAATAGGAACAAATACAAAAAGATCTATTTCGGAAATCATTGTCTGAGCTTTTTCAAACAGGGATTGAATATTTCTGTGTGGATCAAGAACGTGAAGATAGGCTAAGATATCAATCACGCATCTGTCAAATATCACATCGTCTCCACTTTGCGAAATAAGTTGTACTGAATAATTAAACTGCTCAACGAAATCCTCACCACTGGCGTCCTCCGAAAATTCATACCCTGAAGATTCCATTTGATAATAAGGCTCTGTTTCAAGTGTATATCCGGGAAGGTTCTCCAGAAGTTCTTCTGCTAATGTGGTTTTGCCAACTTTGTGAGCGCCGAATATTGCAATTCTCATATTTCAGTCTGTTTTGTGATGTGCCCGAATAGATTCATTAAGGGGTTTTTAATGATTTTTCGTTCGATTCCAAATATAGGTAAAAAATAAAATCATAAAAGATATGGGTTAATTGAACTAGATTTACATACATTTAAAAGCTAAAAAGGATGACCATAAAAGTCTACAGGCCTGAGAACCCTATACTGAAAAAATATATTGAATGCTTTTATATCCTTGAGCAGACCTCTGAAGAAGCTTCTGCTACTTATTTTACCTTCCCCAGCATTTATACCATTGTCACTGCCAGCGAGAAAACAGAAACTCTGGCCACCAAAAATAAAATAACGACCAGATACTGCCCGTCCCATCCCATTGAGACCAATCTGGTAAGTAATTTTAATGAACCGGTACTGGTCAGTTATGAAGGCATAATCAATGAAGTGACTACCTACTTCAAGCCGTTGGGGATCAATAATTTTATACCAGATGATTTAAAGGAGTACTCGGAAGGAAGCTTTCCTGATTTTAGCCCTTATGGAGATTATAAACAAACGATGGCAACCATTCTTTCCATAAAAGATCCGGATGAGAAAATAAAGGCTATAGAATTGTATTGGCTTTCAAAATTTCATCCGTTTGAGGATACCCTGTTGACAGAGGTATTGGCCGAAATGTTCAATACAGATACGATCAATCAGTCTATGACCCAATTGTCTTATGCAACGGGGCGGTCACGCACAACAATCAACAAGCACTTTGATAAACATATTTGTAAAACACCCTCTGAGTTCAAAAAAATTATCCGATTCAGGGCCGCTATTCAAAGTCAGCTTGACAATAAAAATAGAGTAGAATGGTCTTATAGTCTGGATTATTTTGACCAGTCACACATGATCAGGGATTTTAAAAGATTAACAGGTTTTACCCCGAAAGTTTTTTTTTCAAAAACAACAACACTTGAAAAAGATCTCATAAAATGGATGTTTATTTAGTAAGGTTTACAAAAATACAATGATGATGGTTGGTTAAATGGTAACATTGCAGCTTAATAATATCATTCAATAGTTTATGAAGCCAGCTTTAATCATACTTCTATTCCCGATTCTTATGTTTGGGCAGAAAAATGTATCATCCCGTCTTGCAAAATATATGCAGGCCCAGGTTGAGGTAAATAATTTTAGTGGAACTGTTCTTGTGTCGAAAGGGGGTCGTATTTTACTGAAAAAAGCATATGGTCTGGCAGATTACGAATGGAATATTAAAAACACCGTAGATACTAAATTTCAGCTGGCTTCAGTAACCAAACAATTTACTGCCGCAGCTATCCTTCTGTTGGTTGAAAAAGGGAAGCTATCCCTTGATGATAAGCTGAGTAAATTTCTACCAGATTATCCCAAGGCCGATAGTGTCACGATTCATATGTTGTTATCACATACTTCAGGGTTGGCTATGGGCTTTAAGGAGATTGCTATAAGCTCTATGGACAAAGATTCTGCTTATTCCCAAATAAAGAAAATACCTTATGAATTCTCTCCCGGAACTAAAAGCGGCTACAGTAATATCGGCTATTATGTATTGGCTAAGATCATTGAAAAAGTGTCCGGTGAGAAGTATGCTACTTTCTTAAAGAAGAATATATTTGAAAAAGCAGGGATGAATAATACCGGCGTCAGTAATAATGAGTCGATCGTTGAAAAAAAAGCAAAGGCTTACTGTCATACAGAAAATGGGCTGATTCACAATCCTTATATCAATTGGGAAATTAATGTAGGCCATGATGGCGTGTATTCCACTGTCGAGGATCTTGCCTTATGGGATCATGCCTTATATGGAACCGGTATTCTTTCTGCACAGATGAAAAAACTAATGTTTAAGCCTTACGATGATGAAAATTGGGGCTATGGCTTTATCATCAATCCGTTTTACAATCACGGGCATCAGTTAATTGCTCATGATGGAGGGTTTTTTGGTACCATGACTTCCTTTAACCGATTTACGGATGATAACCTTTTTGTGACTGTACTTTCTAATAATGAGTCATTTTCTCATATTATAAGCTACGGCCTTTCCGCTATTGCATTGGGAAAAGAGGTTGAACTTCCTTACAAACACCATCGAATTGAAATAGATACAAATCTGTATGATCAATACATCGGCCAGTATGATACAATTGCCATACTCAAGATTGATGGTAAACTGTATTTTAACAGTGTGGAAATGGAGCTTATCCCGGAGTCTGAAACCAAATTTTTCAGGGCGGATAATCATGACAGAACCATAGAATTCATTGCGGACAGTGCGGGCCATTACCATTCTGTAATTCTGACAAAAGGTGGGGTGAAAGAAATTGTAAGAAAGAGTAAATAGGGGATGTATATTTAAATGTAGTAGGTGGGATTCCATCCTGAGTGGCTATTTTTTTCTATATTTAACCACTATAAATACTAATAACCCAACCAAATAAAAAACATGCGAATTATGAAAAGAAATATCATTCTATTGGTTTCTTTCATTGTATCTTTATTGGCAAAAGCACAAATAAATGCTTCCGCAGATTCCATTATACAAAGGAATTTGTTTCAAAGCTTAAAACCTGAATTTGAGAAATACGAAAAACAACACGGCAATTATATTCAAACCGATAATGTAAAAATGCATTATTTGGAGTGGGGGGATAAAAAAAATCCTACACTGGTCTGGATTCCCGGAACGTATAGCAATGGGTATGAATTATACGAAATGATAGATCAATTGGTGAAAATGAATCTGCATGTCATTGCCATTGATTATTACGGACACGGATTTACCCCAATTTCTCAAAAAAACCTCTCCATCTATCATGTTGCAGATGATGTCAAATTCCTTCTGGATAAATTGAAAATCAAAAAAGCAATTATTGGTGGCTGGTCAAGAGGAGGAACTATAAGTTCAGCATTTTATAATGTGTATCCTGAAATGGTTCAGGCTCTTATTCTGGAAGATGGGGGCTCTGTTGCCTGGGATTTTCAGACAAAGGCAGCCAACATCGAGAAAGATATTGCAGAAACAAAACAATATTATTCCAACAAAAAAACGCTGGTTTTTGATAACGAGTTTGATGCATATTGGTGGATGTATAATAATTGGGGGATCAAAGGAAAACAAAGTGAAAAACTGAAAAAAGAAATTTTTACATCGTATGCCCGTATCAAGAAAAACGCCAATGGGAAATATGAAGTAAATCCCGGCGCAGAAGAACTTACCGGCGAAAACTCTGCGGAAGAAAATATGGCCATTATTTACACTCCTTTTACTTCCAAAACGGCTTTCGGAGCTTCCACACATCAATTGAATCCTAAAATCATTTATCGGAATCTCAATAAACCTATGCTCATTTTCGACCCTGTCAGCAAAAATGACTGGTTCGATTTTAAAGAAGAAAATGATAAGTTGACAAATGAGCATCAACCTTTTATTGTTCATAAAGTATACGAAAACACCTGGCATGGCGTAAAAGATGAGCGCCCAAATGAAGTAGTGAAAGATATCAAAGCATTTTTAGTCAATAACAAATTGATACCGTAAAATTTTATTGATTGATAGAGGTTAAGAAGACGAACCCCAATAGGGCTGGCTCATTATTTTCGTATCTACCAGATGTTTGAATGATAAATTAAGTAAATTTATTGATTTACAGTGTAATCATGTATTTTTGTTTTCAATGAGTTAGGCCGGTGATCTCCTTAACTGTAATATAATTAATGAGAAAGATTGGAGGCACTCAAAATTATTTAACACCTTAACCGATTTTAAATTATTTTTATGAGAATTACGTTTAATTTGCCTCTTGCCAGCTGTATAGCAGGTGTTGTGCTTCTTACCAGTTGCTCAAAACAGTTAGCCATAGAAAATACTGGAAAAAAACCGGGGATCAGTCAAAAATTTAAAACCAAAGAATTCGAAATTGATGATCAGCCGGCATGGGTTGAAGATTTTAATCAAACAGACAATTTTGATACCACAGTATGGTCGAAGATACCTGCAGGAACATCTGACTGGAATAAACACATGAGCAGCAACAATGCATGCTATGCAATGAGAGACGGGAAAATGGTATTACGGGGAATTGTAAATCCTGATACTTCGATTGACCCCAGGCCTTACCTGACAGGAGGAATACAATCAAAGGATAAGAAAGACTTTGGTTTGGGACGTATTGAGATTAGGGCAAAATTTAGTTCAGCCAAAGGAGCCTGGCCAGCTCTCTGGATGCTTTCATCAACAGGTAAATATCCGGAAGGGGGTGAAATAGATATCATGGAACATTTAAATTATGATAAAAAAGTGTATCAAACCATTCATACTCAATACACCCTGGACAATGGCAGTCCGAATATTCCTCAGCGTTTTGCAGAAGTCCCTATTGCCGAAGGTTTCAATACCTATGCCATTGAAAAGTATCAGGATAGTATGGTATTTTTTGTTAATAGTAAAAGAAGTTTTGCTTATCTCCGCACCGCAACAAATAAATTCCCCTATGCGGATGTGAATCACTATTTATTGCTTGATATGCAAATTGGAGGTAGCTGGGTCGGAAATGTTGATCCGGCAACATTGCCTGTAGAAATGGAAATTGACTGGGTGAAATTTTATCCGAAAAAGCAGTAGCTCTTGATATTATCTGCTACACAAAGTCTCCTGACTTTGAGGCAGTACATAAGAGCATTTCCTTACTTGCTCCAAAGTCAGTAGTAAACATCAAAGCTTATTTAAAAATCAGTGGTTTTGAAAATAAAAACTTTGCCTCAGAAAAATACATTATCAATAAATAATCTTTTTAAACGATAAAATCCTTAAAACTAAGGATTTTCCATTCGTATTTTATTTGTAAGTTAGTGCCGAAAAAAATAGTAAAGTAAAATATACCGAACGATTTTGAAGAAGAAGGATCCGTGTTGTTTTATCTCCAACTATAAAAAAATTATATACCAAAAACCTAAATTTATTACAATGAAGAAGACACTGATTATTCTATCCATAGGCGCTTTGCTTGCTGCCTGTAACAAAAAGGCTGAACAGAAAACAGATGCGGCAAAGGATAGTATCACAATAGGAACTACTACAGCTGCAGAAAAATCTACGGGAGGTGCCAATAGTTTTGATATCAACTCCATACCAGTTTCTACCGCTGAAGTGGGTAATTTTCCCTTTTTCAGCTTTCCCAAAGGGCTGGATTTCCAAAATAAACCAGTACAAAGAAGTTATGATATGCTGTTTTTTCCCCTTAAAGGTGTAATGACTCCAGTAGAAGGAAAAGTTTGGAAGACCTATGTAGTCAACGAGAAAAGCAATACAGAAGAATGGTCGCTGCCCTATTTTTTGAAAAGCTATGATGACGCGATTACAAAAGTGGGTGGTGTAAAAATATTTGATGGTAAAGTTTCCCAGAAGGAGCTTGACAGAGTACAACCGGAAGCCAAATACTTTGGAGAAGAAGGTTCTATAGATTATTGGAATGAGCCCGTAAAAGTCTATGTCATCAGAAGGACTAATGGCGATGATATTTATATTCAGCTGTATGGAAATACGGCGACCGGAGCCATACAAATTCTACAGAAAGCACCGTTTGAACAAACGATTTCGATCATAAAATCTGATGAAATAAAAAAAGAATTAGATACAAAAGGCAAGGCCGTATTGCATATTAACTTTGATACAGACAAAGCAAGCTTACAACCCGATGGCAAAACAGCCGTAGATGAAATTACAAAAGTCCTGAAAAACGACAGCAACTTAAAACTTGCCATTAACGGATATACCGATAACAGCGGAAATGATGCCCATAATCTCCAACTGTCAAAAGACCGTGCTACAGCGGTATTAAATGCTATCACCACTTCAGGTATTGATAAAACAAGACTTTCAGCAGAAGGCTTCGGCAGCAAAAACCCGATTGCAGACAATAGTTCTGAAGATGGGAAGGCGCAAAACCGTAGAGTAGAGCTGGTGAAAAAATAAGGTAAGCATTGTAATAAACTATTTAATCATGAAGATCCGATATTTTACCCTTCTATTGGGAATGGTTTGTACTAGCTTTTTTGCTCAGACCTCTGAAAAAATAACCTTTAAAGATACCAAGAACCATTATTTGAAATTAGTTCCAAAGGATAAAGCTGAAGGAATACTTGTTATTTTACCCGGTGGAGGCGAAAATGGCGAAAAAGTAATGAATCAGATTAATCTGGATAATCTGGCATTGGAAAAAAATCTTATCGTATTACTCCCAACCTGGGAAGATGGGGATTTTGGATTTCATATAGAACAGAAGTTTTTAGACAGAATCGTAAAAGATACAGTGGAAAAGCATAAAGTTTCTAAAGATAATATATCAATAGGAGGACTTTCCGGCGGAGGTATGCTGGCTTTTACCTATGCTGAAAGAGCAGTCAGGGACAAAAATACCTATTTTACCCCCAATTCTGTATTCGCTCTTGATGCGCCACTGGATTACGAGAATATGTATTACAGGTTGCAAAGAGAGATAGAAAGAAACTATTCTGAGATTGGAACTAATGAAGCTAAATATTTAACTGCTGAAATGGTTGCGGCCATTGGCACACCGGATAAAAACAGAGCCAATTATCTAAGAGAATCCATGTTTTCTTATCGTGAAAAAGATGGTGGCAATGCAAAATATCTTATGAATATCCCTATTTTGATTTATACAGAACCGGGAATTATATGGCAGATGGAAAACAGAGGAAGAGATATTTATGATCTTAATGCGGCAGATATTACCGCTATGATTAATTTATTGCGAATAAAAGGCCACAAAAACGCTGATCTTGTCATCACCAATGATCGTGGAATTCGTCCGGACGGTACAAGACACCCTCATTCCTGGAGTATCATGGATTCTAAAGAATGTTTAAACTGGATATTAAAACACATGAAGGCATAAGTGAAAAGATAATGTAAATCTTACAATAATATAGAATTGTAGGTTGTTTTACTGATTATACTTTTAGGTCATTCAATATACTAATTATTTTGCCGGCCATCTCTTTTTAATTCTCTTTCCACTTCATCAACCTCGGTTAAGGGAAGAAGAAAGGTGTTTTCAATATAATTCCGGATATTTTCATCCGTTTTATTGTTTATTTTTCTGATAAAGAGCTGATTGGTAGATTTTAGAGACTCTATATACTTCAGTACATCCTGTTGATTATGAAAAATTGATTTTTCAAATATTGCTCTTTTGTCATCATTCACAATAATGTCATTAAATGATGTGTTCATAAGAACAGTCTGGAAAAAAGATTCGGCAGGCAAAAAAGTGTGTAAATAATAATCCTCAAAGTCCATTACTTTTTTATTGCTTGTTAAGAAAGCACAGGTTTCTCTTGTAAACATAAACCATTTCCCACCAATATAGGGGATTACTCCTTTCATAAATTCTCTTTTATAGATGAATGAAGAGATCATATAGGCTAATTCCGTGAAATGATTCTGTATTCTTTTCAGGGTATCCGGTCTGTAAAATTTCTGGTCATAGTAGAATAGATAGTTCCGGCCGTTATTTACGGTAAGAAAATTACGTATGATGGACTGGGATTTCAGGGGATAATCTTCACCACTGAGATTGATGAAATAATCCCATTCCAGGCTTGCGTTTAAGAGAAACTCCATTGCATTAAGCTCTGCCTGGATCATACTGAAGCCACCTGAAACAATATTCAGACTTTCTAAAATAAAAACATTCGGAAATTGTGTTATGTAGAGCTGTATTTCTTCTGTAAAAGAGTCTTGGGCCTTTCTGTCAATGTGAATGAGATAGAACTGATCTTTTGTGTAAATTTTCTGAAACATTGCCTTGAATACATGAGGCTTATGATGAATCATAATAAAATAGGCAATTTTTATATGCGGTGTTGCATATGATTTCAGGGTCTGGGTCTGAGGTTGGGTTTTGGGAAAAGCAGTTTGCATTTTGGGAAGCTTAAAATCATCCGCATCTGCAAACAATTCGATTAACGGGCGGAAGGTATGAATAAATTTTTGATAATCAATTAATTAAATGTAGTTTTGTTTGTTTATTTTTATCGTACGTTTGCATAACATTTAATAAAACAGGTCTCTGCCTTTGCTATTCTGTAATAGTTTAAAATCACAATTTTCTTTTCCAGTTTTGCTTTTTCAGCTGCCCATTTATAATCTTGATTTCATCAGTGAAAAATCGGAGATTATAAAATCCTACTATCAATAGGAGCGATATGTTATTGCTGATCATAAATAATATTGAATGATATTGTTACCGATAAAGCAAGCAAACTGATAAACCGGAAAAGTATTCTTTATTTGTTTATCCTTAGATCAACTCAAATTCTGATCAACAGATTTGCTTACCAACTGCCGGAAGACCGGAATTTATAATGAGCTTTAAAAATTTAAACTTAATCAATCCCATTGTTCGTGCTGTAACGGAAGCCGGATATTCTAAGCCTACCGGGATACAGGAAGCTGCAATTCCCCATATTCTGGAAGGAAGAGATATCATAGCATGTGCACAAACCGGAACCGGAAAAACTGCGGCATTTGCCATGCCCATACTACAATTACTGAAAAGATATAACCCTGAACATAAAGAAATACGTACCTTAATTCTCACTCCAACCCGTGAACTGGCGATACAGATAGAAGAAAATTTTGCTATTTACAGCAAATATCTGCCTTTATCCCAACTGTCTGTTTTCGGAGGGGTTTCAATAGGCGGTCAGCTTGCTGCCCTCAGAAAAAGAGTAGATATCCTGGTGGCAACACCCGGAAGACTTCTGGACCTGGTGAATCAGAGACATATTGATCTCTCTAAGATTGAAATATTGGTTTTGGATGAGGCCGACAGAATGCTGGATATGGGATTCGTAAATGATGTAAAAAAGGTATTAAACTTAATTCCCAGAAGAAGACAAACCTTATTTTTTTCTGCAACTATGCCGTTGAGTATAAAGAGGTTTGCAGCAAGCATTCTTAATAATCCTGTTGAGGTTACCATAACTCCTGTATCTTCAACTGCACAGACAGTAAAGCAGTCTGTATATTTTGTAGAAAAAAAAGATAAAACAGACCTGCTGATTGATCTATTACAGGAAAAAAGTACTGTCAGATCATTAGTTTTTACCCGTACCAAGCATGTTGCGAATAAACTTGTTCAGCAATTAGAAGATGTAGGTATTTTTGCCGCTGCTATTCATGGAAATAAATCTCAGGCAGCAAGGCAAAATGCACTTGATGATTTTAAAAGCAGCAGAATTAATGTATTGGTGGCCACAGATATTGCAGCGAGAGGTATTGATATAGATGATCTTCCCAATGTTGTTAACTATGAACTTCCTAATACCCCGGAGACCTATGTTCACCGGATTGGAAGAACCGGAAGGGCAGGAGCAGAAGGTACCGCTATTTCGTTTTGCGATGCAGACGAGCGCGTGGACCTTAAAAATATTCAAAAGCTGATCGGATTTACAGTACCGGTCAGATCATTTTATAAATAAATTCTGTAGCGTTTACAGAACATACTATTCAATTTTTAATAATAATTACAATGCAAGAAGGCACCGTAAAATTTTTCAATGAAGCAAAAGGCTTCGGATTTATTACTCCAGCAGATGGAAGTAAAGACATATTTGTACATTCTTCAGGATTAAGCGTAAATGCTGTTCGTGAAAATGATAAAGTCGTTTTTGATGTACAAAAAAGCGACAAGGGCTTAAATGCTGTCAACGTAAAATTGGCATAATTTAAACTTGATTGTAGATATTTCAAAAGATAATTTTTGCAATTTCAGTTTCATAATTTTATATTTTTTCACAAATTCATAATCCAGGTTATTTCTCTGGATATAGTATTTGAATGGACATTACTATAAATACACTATTTTTTATTTCCATAATGTTCATTTGACCTCTTACTTTTAGTGAGAGGTTTTTTAGAAAAGGAATATCCCGACAATAGCGGAAATGAAGCCCATAATAGGATGTAATCTAAATATAAAGAGATGAATCAAACGGATTCATCTCTTTATGATATTGCTCTTTTATTAAGCTTCAATAAATTCTAAAAGATCTTTATTGATGGTTTCGTGTTCCGTAGTGGGCATTCCGTGAGGGAAACCGGGATACGTAATCAATTTTCCGTTTTTCAATAGTTTTGCAGATTTTATAGCAGAATTTTCGATAGGTACAATCTGGTCATCCTCACCGTGAAGAACCAAAACCGGAATATCCACCGCTTTCAGATCTTCCGTAAAATCAGTTTCAGAAAATGCTTTGATTCCGTCATAATGAGCGACAATACCACCCATCAATCCCTGTCTCCACCAGTTTCTTTGTACACCGTCTTTTACATTGGCTCCTTCTCTGTTGTATCCGTAGAAAGGGAAAGTCAGGTCAAAATAAAACTGGTTTCTGTTATTCAAAGTCTGTTCTCTGATCCCGTCAAAAACTTCCATAGGAACCCCGTCAGGATTGTTTTCACTTTTTACCATTACCGGTGGAACGGCACTGATTAACACTGCTTTTTTTGCTCGGCCGTTAGAATACTTGTTAACGTAGCGGATCACTTCACCACCTCCTGTAGAGTGACCGATGTGTACTACGTCTTTCAAATCAAGGAATTCTACCAGTTCCGCAGCGTCAGAAGCGTATTGCTCTATGGTGTGATTATAGATGTTCTGGCTGGAACGGCCGTGGCCTCTTCTGTCATGGGAAATGACCCTGTACCCTCTCTGAAGGAAGAAAATGACCTGTGCATCCCAATCGTCAGAGGATAACGGCCATCCGTGGTGAAACATCAATACTGGTCCTGCTCCCTGGTCTTTATAAAAAATCTCTGTTCCGTCTTTTAATGTAAGTGTGCTCATAGGTTTAAATTTTTAATGTTAATGGATGTTTTATTTGATAATTTTTTATTGTCTTAATTCTTTAGCAAATGTAGGACAGTTTGCTTTCACTGAAATTAATCTAGTTTAATTTCGTAGCTATTGATAGTATTTTTTTGTTTTACCCGTTTAATCTGCTTTCTGATCCCAATCTTTTCTTCAGATAACCATTATGTTAGCTTTTAGGTATCATCAAATAGCGTCTGAAGGCTGAATTTTACTCACTTTTTTCTAATTTGCGGCCGTAAAATAAATGTATGTTTCAGAATATTATTAAAAACATCTCACGATTTGTGATCCTGACCCCGGAAGAAGAAAATATATATGAAGGTTTGCTGACCCTTCAGAAGTACCCGAAGAAAACCCATCTTCTGCGTGCCGGAGAGATTTGTCAGTTCGAAGGGTTTATAAAAGAGGGCTGCGTACGAACGTATTATCTTGATGAAAACGGTTTTGAAGTAACCCTTCTGTTTGCTGTTGAAGATTGGTGGATTACCGATATTGATTCTTTTAATAATAAAACCCCCTCGAAGATCTTTATAGAAGCTCTGGAAGATACCGAAATTTATATGTTGAATCCGGAAACCAAAGAGGAACTGATGCAGAAGGTTCCGAAGTTTGAAAGAGCATTTCGGCTGATGATGCAGCGGTATGTGGTGACGCTTCAAAACCGACTGGTTAACACGATTTCTCAACCTGCTACAGATCGTTATCTGGAATTTATCAGAGTGTATCCTTCCATTCCGCAGCGTGTAGCACAGTATTATATTGCATCCTATCTTGGCGTTTCAAAGGAGTTTGTAAGCACCATCAGGAAACGATTAGCGAATAAGGCAAAAATAGAGCAATAGTTTAATAGTATAAATTGCCGGATACGAGAAATATCCGGTATTTTTTTTCGTAGGAAGTTCTTACAATAATAGAGAATTGTAGGTTGTTTTGCTTAAATCCCCACTAAAGAGGGGATTTTTTGTTTTGATTTGTGATGTGTAAATTCTCCGAAGTGATTGGTTAAATAGTAAAAAATTTTTACTTAAATTAACCACAATATTATTTTATTCCTGGAAAAATCAACTTGGTTTGTAAAATCATTTTTAAGCACAGCCACCATGCATATAGTCCATATTTATGGACGAGTGTAGTTTCCATTAGACCATGTAGTAGTTCGTTTCTGAAATTCACAGAACTATTCTGTACAAGAAAGCTTTCCAATTCTTCTATAATGTCATCAGTAGCCAGTGGACGAAGTTTTGAGATTAAACCTCCTAATAGATTCTCTAATTGAAACCTCTTTTCATAAGTTGTAACTATGATATTATTTGTTACTGCTAATTGTCTTAGACTATTTTCTAATTGAGGAATAAGCAAATGAGCAGCAGTAATAAAATCATTCTGAAAACCAGCCGTAATTCCCAAAATATAAATATGTAATCTATCCTCAGGAATAAATGGACTTTTTGATTCTATTAAAAGTTCCGTTACCATTGAATGATTAATATTAATATATGCATCCAATGCACCTTTGACAAAGTAGATATAAGCCATCAGCTTTTCTCTGAAGTAAGTTCTTGCATTGCTGACATAACTATCTGCAATATCTTGAGAGGCGACTTGAGCACCTTTCCTTGTAATCTTAATCTGTTCTGGAAAAAAAGCTGATAATCCTGTAGCTGATTTTCTGTCCGACTGCGCTAATTTTTTAACTGCGGAATTTGAGATTAGCGGAAGTTCTAACAATGTGTGATATGCTATACTAGAAGTACTGAGATTCATTCCTAAGACATTATTATGAATTTCACCAAGATTTATTTCTGGTATCATACTGATACCCGCAGCTTGCAATGTACGATAATCCTCAAGCTGAAGTTTTGCAACTTTCTGCTCTAATCTCTCATGTAGTTCCTGGCAATGACTTGCTGATGCAATTAATCTAAAGCCTTTTAAATATACGGCAGAAATCGTAGGATAGTAAGTATTGGGTTGCATGTCTGACACATACAGGTCTCCTTCTGTTTCATAGTTTTCAGCCATTCTAATGTTGCATTGATTTTTGTCTAGGGTTCCAATTAGCTGTAATATCTGATGCAAAATCTTGCAGAGCGAAAGTCCTTATTTGTGGAAAAATGATTTATTTTTTGTTCTATGTATTCGTTAAACTCTACTTGGCATCTGGTCTCACCATATATGGAGATTAATTCAATTAATATAAGCTGCTGATAGTACGCCGAAGTGCATTCAAAAAAAACTTTTTTTACTTTATCAAATATTACTTCAAATTCGTTTTTGAAAAAGTTCTTTGCATATTTAACCAAAGCAATAGAACGGATAATATAGTGCATTTCATTGTTTGCTGAATACACCATCATATAAGCTTCATGTACTGAATTAATGTATACTTTGATGTTTTTTTTATTTAAAGTTAACATCACATCAAACCATCTTGCTAAAACTTCTTTATTTTCAATTCTATTGATTGTATTTTTATCTCCCAAAAGGTCAATTTCATTTTCAGTAAAATACATTTTAAGATCTTCTGCTTCACAATGTATTAAGTCTGTATTACAAAGTTTTATAATTAGCGTTAGTAATTGCTTGTGTTCTGGTTGGTCGTATTGTTGTTTCCAAAGTAATTTCTTTAGTTCAAATCCGAAGATGTTATCTTCAATAAGCAACGTAGAATAAGCAGAATTTTCCATAACTAGTTATTTCATATTATTTAAGGATACATTAATATATAATACTCTGTTACGTAAAGCATCCTGACTTTGAGCCAGTGAAATAAGAATATTTTCTTTAACAAAGTATCTGTTTATGCTATTATAAATTTGTTATTTTATCAATTTCATTTGATTTTATTACCAAGGTTTTGATGTCAAGTTTTGAAAATGTTTGTTCAGCCTTATACTTGCATCTATCATCATTTGTTATAAAGACATCACAATGTGAAGCATAAAAAGTATGCAATGCATCATCAAACATATTGTTAAAATTGGAATCGGTTTTATAACCTTGTAAATCAAATTTGTAAAAAGTTTCAATTACTTTGTAATAAGATTCATTATCATTTTCTTTAATTTCAAATTTAGGTTTATAAGCATCCGCAATTGATGAGAAATCTAACTTTAAATTATTGGGAATTTGGTCATTATTCCTTATATAGTTTACAACATCTTTATTACCTTTAAGAGTGGAGATATTTTTTGATAATTGTGCTTTAAAAGCTTTATAAAAACTATAATCTGATTTAAGTTTAATTTGAAAATTATAGAGATCCGCAAATAGATTAAACAGTGAATTTTCTTCAATTGTTGTAGGGAACATCAATTGAGCAAATTTATCTTTTTTGATTTGTGAAACCCATTCAATTGGAAGAGGTAATTTTTTAGTGAGATGAATAGGACTTTTATCTCCTAAGCCAAAATCAAGCATTTCGTCTAAAGTTTCATCGTATATGCCTGCCTCATCTTTTTTTGAATTGAAAAATTCAAAAATATCCCTTTTGTGCCACCAAACTTTTTTTTCTCCCCAATATTGACAAATACATAAATCTTTTGTTATTTTTTGAATGTTTTTAAGATGTCCATCAATGTAATTTGGATTCTTCTTCCAACCTCTTAGAAGATCATTTAAGTGTGCATTTGAATAGGGTAAGTCAACATTATCATTTGAGATTAGATCTAATAATGGCAGATATTCATTTTTTTCATTTTCATCAAGAAGATCAATTTTTTCTATTCTATCAAAAATATTTAGATCAAGGTAGATTATCATAATAATTGTTGTTAAAAACCAAATATACTAAACAAGTTATTACATACATTATGGGTTTCCATAAAAGTAAATAATCCCAACTCTCGTCAGGATCAGTTATTGAAGTAAAAAGTTATTTACCTTGCGGTTTCTTTGGTGGTTTTAAAGAAGGTGTATTTCCTGGTGTCTCCTTATTATCGCGTTGACGTTGATCTGGTTTACCAGTTGATATTGCTGTTCTTTTAGGTCCTGGTTTAAGTGCCATAATATTAATGTTTTGCTGTTAACTTAGTCAAATTTATCAATGATAATTTATATTACCTTACGGTTTTCCGTAAACAACAAAAATCAAAACCACTTTGAAATTATCAATCCATATTTTCCGGAATTTCTTAAAGATTTTGAAAATTTCAACACAAAAAAATCCCAACTTTCGTCAGGATTATTCATTTATAAGTTTAAAGAAATCAGATAAACTAATTTTTCTTGCTTCACATATTTTAAAAAGTGTTTCAACGGGTATTCTGTAAGTTTCTTCACTTTTAATTTTTCTAATGGTACTTTCTTCTACACCATGATTTTTGGCAAAAGAATTTTGTGACTTGCCTTCTTGAAGCCAAGGTATCAACCATTTTTTTGTAATGTATAAACAAATTTTCTCGTTTATATCTGTCATAGAACAAATGAAATAATTAAATAGTAAAAAATTACGGTCGATCGACCGTAATTGAATTTCTTTTCTTACATTTATAAAAAAATACACACAATGAAAAAAATACAAACAGGTTTTGCTCCCCGGTTTCAGGCAAATAAGAAGCATTCAGGGCTACAGCTGATGGAAAACTTCTTCCATTTCAATGAGCTGGATGTTTCCAAAGAAATGCTCAGCAATTTGATGAATTATGCCGTAAAGCGAAATAGCTGGATCCATGAAGATCCGGCGGTGATCTTCCAGTTTCATCAGTCGATGAGGTCATTGATCCGGGCAGGCTATCTTATGATGCTGAAGGAAAGAAAATGGACGGTTGATACCCAGCCGGAGAAGATTTCCCCATGGGTTTTTGGCTTGCTTTCGGAGAAGGAATACCGGAATCCGTTGCTGGTTTTCAAAAAAGCATTCAGGGAATACACCCTCAGAGAATTTGATTATTTTCTATCCGGAATCGTCTATTTCTCAATGGGCGTTTATGAAAATCTACCGGAAAGGAATATCGTGATGCCCTACATTCATACCGTTAAAATGCTGGATGCTGCACATCTTATCATTCAAAGAAAAAGAGAAAAGAAAATGGCTGGCGCCCATTCAGGATAAGTAGGCTGAGCATTGCTGATTCAGATGATTAATAAATTGATGATGTGTGTTTTAGACGCAAAGTTTTAGCTCATTATGCATATTTTCAGGGAGCAAAGGATAAAATCAACTTTGTTGATTCGTCGAAGCGGACGTATAGCATATCACTTCATCAGCGACAAAGTCGCCTCCCTTAGCTCACTTAAAATAAAGCGGAGTGAGTCATGAACTTTGCGTTTATTTTTTTACTCAATAAATAATTTCAAATAGGAACTCCGGCTTAGCAAAGTCAGGAGGCTTCGGAAGGTAACTAATATGAATATCACTTATGATTTTACATCTATTGTACACATCGTAGATCAATAAAAAATGCCCCTGAAAAGGGGCATTCTATTATTTATTGTGCTCTTACTTGCTCTATCTTGATGAATATTTTAGAAAGGTTGGGCTGGGCACTGCCTGAAGTGGGCGCTCCCGCCATAATGGTTGCGGTATAAGCGGTTTTTGAAGAAGCATTACTGTCTATCCAGGTATATCTTCTGTGCTCAGGTCCGCCACTCGCTCCATCTATAATCCCTACGTTCCCCCAATAAGCGTTTCCTACTGCCCCTGTGCCCTGAGGAAACCAGGTAGCTGACGCATCTCCCATACCACCCCATACTCCTGAAGTAATATTGTTTGTGGTTACTGCTGCACCAATATAACCACCATATTCGGTATTATAATTCCAATACAGATTTACGGTAGCCCCTGAATTATTATACAATTGTACATTAGGAACAGCAGCGGTCGTACCACTTGTGGTATCAAATATTACCCTGATCGAGTACTTGCCATCCGGGGTAGCCAGAGGAAAAGTATAGGCCTGTTTTCCGTTGGAATCGGTAGTTAGGGTAGGATACCCCATCACCGCGACAGATGCAATGTCTGCACGACTGGTATTTCCCACTGTAGCGGTACAGTTTTGTCCTGCTGTTAAGAAAGGAACTGCAGTACTGTTTAGAGGAAGGGTCATATCATTAGCAGTGGTAGGAGTTCCGGTAACTGAGAATACCAGTTCGCCATCCCCAAACTCCAGGGTTCCGGGTCTTAGCTGGAAGGTTAATCCGTTTACGGTGAAAGGCGCTCCTGAATTATACGAACCTCCGTTTCCCTGGCTATAGGTAACTCTCAGGTTTCCATTGTAAGGAGTACCGGCCGTATACGTAGAAGGGTTTAAGTAAGCGGTAGTACATTGTAATGCGGAAATAGAGGGTGAGATAGCATTGGTTGCTTGTGTAATTCTTTGCCATACTGTTCCATCAAAATAATAATAGCCCATAGCAGTAACATTGATACGTTGTCCTGTGGCATCTCCACCGGTAACGTCCGTAATATAAATCAATGCTCCTCTCTGATCACTGCCATAGGTAGCCGTATTGGCTGTAAGTTCAGCTCTTGTAAGCCTCGGAGCCTGTAATCCGTATGTTTGTGCATTATCCGTAAGCACTCCTGAACCATCTCTTTTAGCAGATACATCCACTGTGGTTTTCGGTGAAGTTGTATTGAAACCTACTTGGGCAAATGAGAATCCAGCAATAAGAATAGCACTGAATTGTGTAAATTTTGTTTTCATATTAAGGTGTTGTTTTGTGTAAATCAAAGATAGCTTTTTTTATTAAAAAATAAATAAATTGTCTTTATAATTAGAAAAAAAATAATTAATTCTGAATATTATATTAAAGTATTGGTTTTTGAATTGGTTTGTAATGTTTTTGATTTCAATGTTTTAGGTTTGATTAAAAATTATTTGTATCAAATTTTATTTTTCTCTAAAAGTGGAATTGATAATGAATTTTACATTCATATTTTTAATCAAAAAATAACTTCAAACATGCTTTATTGAGTTCTGTCAATAAAAAATATCTGATAGGTGTATATTGATGTGCTGTTTATTTTACATAATATCAGTATACAAGTTATCCGCTACTTTTTTCTAAAATTTCTCCTGTTTCATTAAAGATAGGGTTGGTCAACATGGATATCTCTGGATTTTGTTTAAGATAGATCACAAACCAATTCTGTATTCCCTATATATTTTCGGGATGTCTATAAATTAATGTAACAGTGCTCTAATTTTTTCTATATTTAGAAGTGTATTAGTATATATGTTTACTATGTTCAGAAAAATGGCCAATGTTTGTATCTTGTACTCTAAAGCATGCCTATCATTATAATATAAAAAAAGACAATGCCTATAAACCTACTACCTCCGGACGGAGGCATGTTATATAAAGAAACAGATATGGCTCAGTTGTTCCCTGAGCCCTTCAATGCAATCACTGCTGCATTTTTTTTAGCCATAGCCATTTTCTGGACCGTTAAAATGAGGGGTAATTTTAAAGGATATCCCTTTTTAACCTACTGTCTGGTGTTGTTATATATTGGCGCCATAGGAGGAACTATTTACCATTCATTCAGGCAATGGCCGGTATTTATCATAATGGATTGGCTGCCGATTATGATATTATGCCTGTCTGCCGGATTTTATTTTATCGCTCAGAGTACCAGATGGTACTATGCTGCTGTAATGGTCCTGGGATATGCAGTCCTGATGTTCGCTTTGAGAAAATGGATTCTGGCAGATAACCCTTCTCTTTTTATCAACGTCAATTATGCAATCTTGGCCTCATTTGTAGTTTTCTCGGTACTAAGATATCTGATGTATACCCAATGGAAAGCTGGCAAATGGGTAGGCTTTGCTGTATTGTCGTTTGTTTTTGCATTGACCTTCCGCATCGCTGATAAATGGGAATGGTTCAGTTTCGGAACCCACTTTTTATGGCATACTTTCGGGGCGATAGCGACATTTTGCATGTTTAATTATATCTATCTTACGCGGAATATCATTAGAAAGACATAAAAAAACAAAATCTTTGTCTCATTTACAATCCAAAATGTCATGATACAAGTTATCAACCACTTTTTCTAAAATTTCTCCTGTTTCATTAAAGCTGGTATTTGTGAATATGGATATCCCTATATTTTGTTTAGGATAAATCACAAACCAATTCTGCATTCCGTATATGCCTCCATGATGTCTGTAAATTAACTCATGATCATTTTCTATGATGTACCAATGATAACCTTCCCAAAAATCAGAACCTTCTTTATATAATTTTTTATGAGATTCGTTGACAATAAGATTTGATTGGTCAAGTTGCAGTTTTATATACTTCACTAAATCTGTAGTTGTAGAGTGCAAGCCTGAAATTCCCCCCCATAAAGTCCTGACGAAGTTCGGCATTAATTCGTTTTTATCATTATAGCCCCTTACCAGTCTTGTTCTGTCATTTTCATTGAGTGTAAACTTGGTTTGATTCATTTTATTGGGTTTCAAAACATATTCAATGACCAACTCCTCAAAAGATTTTTGATACACCTTTTCAAGTATATAGGCTGTCAGCTCTGGGGCTGTGTTTGAATAGGAATAGACTTCTCCGGGTTTCGTTTCAATGTTGATGAGTTTTAATCCTTCAAAAAAGGCTTTTTTATTTTCACTTTTTATAGGGAGGTTCGGAAATCCACTGGTATGGGTGATGAGGTGCCTGATTCTTATAGGTTCACCTTTAAATGCCAAATTGGGATAAGATTCGTTAAGGTATATTCTGATATCATCATCTAAATCTATTTTTTTATCAAGTACGGCTTTGGCAGCCACATAACCTGTAAAGGTTTTCGTTACAGAAGCTAATTCATACAGGGTAGAATCGTTGGGTTTATTCCTTTTTCCAATAGTTAATTCTCCAAAATGTTTTGTGGTAGATTTTCCATCTTTAAGCACTGCAATGGAAACAGAATGAAATCTTTTGTCCTCTAATAACTGAAGAGCGTTTTTGGTAATCACATTTTCAACATTGGATGTATTGATTGGCTGAACACTTTTACATCCAATTAAAACAGAAAATAAAACAAGGGTTACATATTTCATAGTTAGAATTTTAATTCGATACTTATTATCTGATGCAAATATGCTGTAGAGAATTTTGAAAAACGTCCATCTAAAAAAGTCGGACTCATTTTAATGAATAAAATGAGTCCGACTATCTGCAATTTAAAGTTTGATTATTTACAATTGTTTAATTATCAACTGTTTCTGAATTCTTTTGGTGTTTGGTTTGTATATTTTTTAAAAGAAGTGTGAAAAGAAGATTTTGAATTGAAACCTACTTCGTATAAAATTTCCAGCACCGTATATTCTTTTTTCGTAGGATCTTTCAGAAGGATCATTGCTTTTTTAATGCGGTATTCATTCACAAAATCAAAAAAGTGCTGATTGATGTGATGGTTAATTAAAACAGACAACTCACGAACAGGAATATTCACCTGATTCGCTAGCTCCTGAATCGTTAATGAAGGTTCTAAAAATGGTTCTTTTTCAACCATGAATTTTTTAAGCTGTTCAATCTGAACATTTTTTGTTTCGTCGGTCTTATTTTCAGCTTCCACAGTTTCAGCAAAATCTTTTGTCGGTTGTAAGGTAGAATCAATTCTGCGGAAAAGCTCAGGATAATTTAATGCCTTTAACATAAACCAACAGGCAGCCAATAAAAAGGAAGTTCCTGCTACAAGATGGATCCAAATAAACAGATCGTTGTATGCAGTATAGCGTATGATATTTTTAAAAATAATACATACATGGATGAATAAGAAAATGATGGTAAGCTGAAGCAACCATTTGTATAATAAGGTGTTAGGATTTGTGTAGTTTTCAAGATAAATCTTCTTATATTTTTTGAGTACTATGAATACGCCAACGATATAAAAGAAAAACTGAAGTTCCCCGATGAGTTGGTAAACAAACATTTCAGGAGAGTACCACATCGTTTCAAAGAAATTTCCTTTTGCAGCTCCTTCCGAAAGATAAAGCCTTGGAACTAAAATTAAATTAGCAACAATGAAAGGGATTAAATGCAGTAAATGCTTTCTTTTTAAGCTGAAATCAGAATAACAAACAGCATTAACGTACAGATAGAAAAGAGGCATTACCAATAAATAAGCAGAGATTTTGAAAGTTTTCAGATTATAACTATCAACAAAAAGATGCATGAAAATTCCGCTGATATCAATGGCATTAATGATAAGGAATGCTGCAAATAATCTGTTTTCCAGTTTTCTTTCTGTTTTTACCGTTAACAAAAATGTGGCAAGCAGTAACGATATAAAAACGGCCATCGCAGCAATAACTTCCAGAAAACTTAATTTGTCCATTAGTTTTTTTGCAAAAATAGAATATAAGTAAGAAAGAGAAATGATTGTCAATCATCATTTTTCAAATATTATGCTCTTCTAGGCAAAGCATCAAATAATTTGATTGTTTTATGTCCGTAATTGTCTATTTGGATATCAATGGAAATCTACCCGATAGGAATATTATTATGCCCTACATTCGTACGGTTCAAATGCTGGTTGCTGCACATCTTATTATTCAAAGAAAGAGAGAAAAGAGGTTGGCAGATACCAATTCAGGATAAAAAGTTGTTTGTAATAAATGGTTGGGAGGTGTTGATGCAGGTAACTAATGTACTGATAGTCTATTTTTATAACGTAAAGCTTTTATCTTTGAAACTGTTGATTTCTAAGAGAGCAAAGGATAGAATCAACGAAGTTGATTCGCTGAAGTATATGTATAAGCATACTGCTTCATCAGCGATAAAGTAGCCCCTCTTTACCCACTTACAAAAAAGGGGAATTAGTAATGAAACTTTGCCTCCAATCTTTGTAATCAATCAAAAACAGCTGAGAATAATTTAAATATTTAATGCAAAAATCAAATCAAATAATCAAAAATTAGCATTTTTTCGCATTACTCAACACGCTAATTTTGCTGCAATAAATTGATTAAGTTGAGTACAGATAGTATTATCAGAAAAGCAATAGAATCCGATAGTGAAAAACTTTGGGTTTTGATGGAGCAACTGGCGATTTTCGAGAAATACATTGACAGTTTTGTAATTACCCCTGAAATTATAAAAGAATCTGGCTTTAGAAAAAGTCAGCCGGATTTTTATTGTTTGGTTGCAGAAGATAAAGGGGAAATTGCAGGAATGCTGGTGTATTATTTTCTTCCTTATACTGCGGAAAACAAACCTTCTATTTATATGAAAGAGCTGTATGTAGATGAAAATTACCGTGGTCAGAAAATTGGCGAACAGCTTATGGATGCTTTGAAAAATGAGGCCCAAAAAAACAATTGCTCTCAAATAAAATGGACCGTTGCGCCCTGGAACGATGCCGGGCAAAGATTCTATCAGCGTCTTGGTGCAAAAGAAAATAAGGATTGGTTACATTACGAATGGAAAGTATAGAAAATGGAAATTAGCATAACAAAAATTACGGAAAACGAAATATTAGCATTACAGGAGATTGGCAAAAAAACGTTCTCTGAAACATTCGCTGAGAATAATACGGACGAAAGCATGACGCAATATCTTGAAACAAGTTTTGCAACGGAAAAACTTAGCGTTGAAGTGAATGATAAAAACTCCGAATTTTACTTTGCAAAGCTGGATCATAAAGTCATCGGATATGTAAAGCTCAACATAGGTTCGGCACAAACTGAAATCAAAGGGGAGAATACGCTTGAAATAGAAAGGATTTATGTTTCTAAAGACTTCCACGGAAAGAAAGTAGGACAAGCTCTTTATGATAAAGCGATGGCCATAGCTACAGAAAAAAATGTAGAGTATGTGTGGTTGGGCGTTTGGGAAAACAATGTGAGGGCTATTGGGTTTTACAAGAAAAATGGATTTGAAGAATTTGATAAGCATATTTTCAGACTCGGAAATGAGGAGCAGACCGATATTATGATGAAGTTGAATTTGAAAAATAAAAAAAAATGAAAATTGAATTTGTTGTAAAGTCATTCGAAGAACTGTCCGCTATCGAGCTTTATAGAATATTAAAATTAAGAAACGAAATATTTATTGTAGAACAAAATTGTGTGTATCAGGATATAGATGATAAAGATTTAAAATGCTATCACCTGATGGGTTTGGTGGATGGAAATCTGGCGGGATACACCAGAATTGTTCCTCCTGGCTTAACCTACGGAGATGCTTCAATTGGCCGTGTTGTTATCGGATCGGAGTATAGAGGACTGGGACTGGGAAAACAGCTGATGGAACATTCTGTCAAAGGTTGTAAAGATATTCTGGGAGAATCAACCATTCGAATCAGTGCACAATTGTACCTGTTGAAATTTTACAATTCTCTGGGCTTCAAAGAAGTGGGGGAGTCTTATGATGAAGACGGAATTCCGCACATAGAAATGGTTTTAAACTAATTCCAGAATATTTTTAAGAATCGGATTGGGATCGTCTTTTCGCCATTGGATATACAAATCGGTAACAAAGGGAAGCGGTATAAAGCGGATTCCGGTATTTTGATGAAGATGATAAGAATGCGGCAGGATTGAAATGCCTAATCCGTTTTTAATCAATGAAATAATAGTCGATCCAAACTCGCAGCGAATGTAGGATCCAGGATTGATTTTATAAAAATCGATCACTTCCTGAACCAGTACATCATAGCTGCTGCCATCATCGCCTGTTGTCAAAAGAAATTTTTGCCCTTTCAATGTTTCTTCAGAAATATCAGGAAGGGTTTTAAAATGATGATTTTCGGGAACAACGAAAGATAGATTTTCATGGCATAATTTCTTTTCATTAATGGCTGAATACGTATTGATATCCCGTGAAAATGCCAGATCTATTTTGTAATTTTTAAGATAATCTTCCTGGATGTCGTTCGTCAGCTGAAACAATTCCAGATTAAGATTTGGAAAAGCTACGGAAACTTTTTTTATAAAATCAGGTAAAACTGAAGAGGAGATAGAATCGGGGTGGGCAATTCTTATCGTTCCGGATTCGCCTAAATGAATCTGCCGGGCCAACTGGTGAAAGGATTCCATCTGGCTAAGCTCTTCGCCCCATTTTTCCTGCAAAAACCTTCCTGCAGGGGTAAGCTTCACATTTCGCTTATCGCGATAAAACAACTGAACACCCAGTTCACTCTCTAAAGACTGAATATGTCGGCTCAAAGCAGATTGTGTAATATTCATTTTTGCAGAGGTATTCCAGAAATGAAGCTCTTTTGCCAATGCCAGAAAATATTTGAGCTGTTGTATGTCCATTAATGCAAATTAATCATTAGTTAAGCAAATTTAACAAGTAAATTGAATTAAAGACTGATCAATCAGAAATTTTCTGTGGGTAAGACTTCTTAGCATTTAACTTTAAGCATTAAAAACAATCGAAGTTGACATAGCAAAAAGAGTGTTGCTTTTTCTTTTAAAGCTGAAAGAAAAACGATTTACTTATATTTACCCCGCAAAGCAAATTCATATGTTCAAAAAACTAATTACTGTATGTATCCTTGGCTTTTACCCGGTTTTTGGTTCGGCTCAACAGGTCCGGCCTTCAAAATCATCTGAAATTTACCGTGAACTCAAAACCCTTAAACACCTGCCAAAAGTTTTATACCTAGCGGCTCATCCTGATGATGAGAATACAGGATTACTTTCCTGGTTAATCAACGACCAGAATGTAGAAACGGGCTATCTGTCTTTAACCAGAGGCGATGGTGGTCAGAATTTATTAGGTACAGAGCAGGGTGCTGCATTGGGTTTAATCAGAACGCATGAGCTTTTAGAGGCAAGAAAGTTAGACGGTGCCCAGCAGTTTTTTACCCGGGCAATTGATTTCGGGTTCTCTAAAAATACAACCGATACTTTTAAACAATGGGATGCAGACAGCATTACAGCAGATGTAGTCTGGGTAATCCGTCAATTCCGTCCTGATGTTATCATTTGCCGTTTTCCTCCTACTGCGGCAGCAGGTCATGGGCAACATGCAGCTTCGGCTGTGGTTGCAGAAAAAGCTTTTAAGCTGGCAGGAGATCAAACAGCTTTCCCAAATCAGCTGAAATATGTGAATGTATGGCAGCCAAAACGTGTATTGTGGAATACTTTTCGATTTGGCGCTGTTAATACGACCGCTGAAAATCAACTGAAAGTTACCATTGGGCAATATGATGCACAACTGGGAATGGGCTATGGTGAACTGGCAGGATTAAGCAGAAGTTTACATAAAAGTCAGGGTGCGGGAACACAGTCTGTAGCCGGGGTCAGGACTGAATATTTTTCACCCGTCATTGGTGAGCCTGCAAAAACAACCCTTTTTGACGGAGTAAGTAAAACCTGGACTTCACAAGGAAATGCTGATATAGACCAGTCATTAGATCAAATTATTTCCGCTTTCAATTTCAATAATCCAGATCTTAGCTTGCCTGCATTGCTTACTTTGCGAAAAAAAGTTGTGGCTCTTCAGGATCCAGATCTAAAAAAAGATAAACTAAAATCTCTTGACAACATCATTTTGAGCTGTGCCGGATTTATGGGCGAAGTAGTGACCAATCGGGCTGAAGCTGTTGCAGGAGATACACACAATTTCAGATTAAATTTGATTTCAAGAGCTGTAAATCCTGTCGTTTTGGAAAATGTACAATGGGTAAGTCAGTCAGAAAGTTTCAACAGAAAACTATCAAAAGATTCTTTAATTACTATTCAGCATGACATTCAGATTCCTGCAGATGCATCACTCACAGAACCTTACTGGCTGGCAAAACCACCTACGAACGCAGCAACTTTCTCTGTTCCCGATGAAACTTTAATCGGTTTGCCAGAGGCAGAATCGCCACTCAATGTTGTACTTGGTTTAAAAATAGGCTCAGAGAAGTTTCAGGTTAAACTTCCTTTATCTTTCAAGAAATTAGATCCGGTGCGTGGTGATGTGGTTGAAGCCTTGCGCATTGTTCCTGCATTGGAATTGAAATTTACACAACCAGTGTATATGGTCAGGGAAAATGAAGATGTACACTTAAGTTTAAATGTTAAAATGAATTCTAATAAACAGTTTAATAAAGGTATTCTAAACCTGATGTATAACGGAGAACGATTAGGCGGTACTAACGTAAATTCAATCAATGGGAAAGATTTTACCATTGATTATATGATTCCAAAAGCTAAGCTTGCCTCCATACACTCATCCCGTTTGCAACTGGATGCCAGTTTTATTGCAGATGGAGTAACGTATAATAAAAAACAAATATTAATTCAGTACCCGCATTTACCCTCCTTACAATATTTTGCGCCTGCAACAGCAACTGTAATGAAAGGTGATATTCAGGCAAGGGTTGAAAAAGTGGGTTACATAGAAGGAGCGGGCGATTTTATTCCTGAATTCCTACGCATTGCAGGTATTCAGGTAGATGTGTTGAAAGATGAAGATTTTTATGGCAACACAGATGAGCCTGGCGGAAATGGCAGTCAAAATAAACTATCACAATATGATGCCATCGTATTGGGTGTTCGTGCCAATAACACAGAGAAAAAACTAGGTCGCTGGATGCCTTTTTTATGGTCTTATGCTAAAGCCGGAGGTAATTTGGTCATGCAGTATAACACCAATCAGGATACAACCGTTGACCAATTGGGAATGTACAATTTCAGTATTGCCAATAAGAGAGTTACCGAAGAAAATGCAGTAGTTAAACTGTTAAATCCCAATCATAAATTACTAAACTTTCCGAACAAAATTACTTCGGATGATTTTAAAGGCTGGGTACAGGAGCGCGGTGCCTATTTCCCTGCTCAATGGGACGCAGCGTATGAACCACTTTTTGAAATGCACGATACCGATGAAGAACCTCTTCAGGGATCCACTTTATATGCCAGATACGGGAAGGGTAATTTTATTTATACTCCATTGGCATTTTTCAGACAGCTGCCTGCCGGAAATACCGGCGCAGCACGTTTATTTTTTAACTTTTTATCTGCGCAGAAAAACTAATGAACAAGCAACTTAAAAACTGGAATATCTGGTACATACTACTAGCCATTGCATTAGTATTGCAGATCGCATTTTATTATTGGTTTACAAAATTCTGGGCATGAGTACGATAGATTGGACGGTTCTTATTTTTACACTTGTTGTAGTGGTGGTTTATGGCGTAATGATCGGTCGTGGCCAAAAAAGCAACGAATCCTATCTGAAAGCAGATAATAAAATGCCCTGGTATATTGTGCTTTTAGGGATTATGGCTACTCAGGCAAGTGCCATTACATTTCTTTCAGCGCCAGGTCAGGCGTATACAGACGGCATGCGTTTCGTTCAGTATTATTTTGGCTTACCTTTGGCGATGATTGTGATCTGTATCACTTTCATCCCGATTTTTCAACGTCTAAATGTGTATACGGCTTATGAATATTTAGAAAACCGTTTTGATAAGAAGACAAGAGTACTCACTTCACTGCTTTTTCTTTTTTCCAGAGGGTTATCAACGGGAATCAGTATTTACGCTCCGAGTATCATTTTATCAAGTGTTTTAAACTGGAATATTTATTTAACCAATGTTTTAACAGGTGGTATTCTGCTGATTTATACCTATGTTGGCGGGGCAAAAGCGATTGCTCATACTCAAAAATTGCAGTTTCTCATTATTTTGGGAACCATGGCTTTTGCAGGGTATCTGCTTATTCAGAATATGCCGAATGGAATTGGCTTTCAGGATGCACTTTATCTGGCAGGAAAATCCGGAAAGCTCAATGTAATCACCACAGAATTCGACTGGAAAGACAAATACAATATCTGGAGCGGCTTAATTGGTGGTTTTTTTCTCGCACTTTCTTACTTTGGTACAGACCAGAGCCAGGTTGGAAGGTATATTACCGCGAAGGATAATACCAATGCAAAAATGGGCTTACTGTTGAACGGATTGGTTAAAATTCCGATGCAATTTGCGATTCTCCTGATCGGTGCTTTGCTTTTCGCCTTCTTTTCTCTGAAACCGGCTCCCATTTATTTTAACGAACGCTCTTATCAATATTTAAAGGAAACAAAACCTGAACAGGCCGCGGTATTTGAAAAAGAGCATCAGGATTTACAGCTTAAATTTAATGCAGAGTCGAAAGAAATTTTAAAGTTGAAAGAAACTGATTCTCCTGAACTTAATAAAACAATTCAGGATTTTAAAGATACCCAGACCCAGGTGAAAGCACTGCACGGCAGGGTAGAGGAAGCGATCAATCATTCAAATTATAATGCAGAGAAAACGGATACCAATTACATTTTCCTGTATTTCGTAAAAAATACCTTGCCTGTAGGGATGATCGGGTTACTGTTTGCTGTCATTTTTCTGGCCAGCTGGGGTTCCATTTCGGCGGCACTGAATTCCCTTGCAGCATCCTCATTAAAAGATGTTCATTTGATATTCAGCAAAGAAATTCCTGATGAGAAAACTGAACTGAAGTATAGCCGCCTGCACACTTTAGCGTGGGGGATTTTCTCAATCGGTGTAGCCATGTTCGCCACTCAAATGGGGTCCCTTATTGAAGCAGTTAATGTATTAGGTTCTCTTTTCTATGGTCCGATATTGGGGATTTTTCTGGTCGCATTTTATTACAAAAAGATCAATGGCCCGAATGTATTTATTGCTGCCATTTTATCTGAACTTGCGGTGATTGCCGTGTATCAGTTTGATATCGTTTCTTTCCTTTGGCTTAACGTAATCGGTGCAGCGGCAGTTATTATATTTTCTGCAATCGGATTGATGTTTTATAAGCAGAAAGCAGTAAATTCGTAAACAAACAACAAACAAAAAATAGTATGAAAACCATCATTAAATCTGCAACTGTTCTTGTTGCAACCATGACAATCTCCTTGAATGCCTTTGCACAGGACACTAAAAAACCTGCCAGCCCTCCTGCTACCGCTACGGGAAAAATTAAAGATGCAAACATTACAATAGCTTACAGCAGTCCTTCTGTTAAAGGGCGTACCATCTGGGGTGGCTTAGAAGCATATGATAAAGTTTGGCGCGCGGGTGCCAATGAAGCAACTACTTTCGAAACAGATAAAGATATTACCGTTCAGGGTAAAAAACTGCCTGCAGGTAAATACAGCTTTTTCTTAATCCCTAAAGCAAGCGGAACATGGACTGCAATCTTTAACAAGGAGCCAAAACAATGGGGTGCCTATAAATATGAAGAAGCTAAAGATGCTTTACGGGTTGATGTTAAAACAAAAGCTTTACCAGCAACACAGGAAACGTTGGTGTATAAAATAAACAATAATGGATTCACAATGGATTGGGACAAAATCTCAGTGCCTGTAGAGATCAAATAAACTTGAATATAAAAAATCAAAATCCCGGATTAACCGGGATTTTTTGTTTAAAATTTTGATACTACATCAAAGATTAATATTGAGAGTTCAATAAAAACCGCTTGAACAATTTAGCAGAATGGTTAAAAAAAAAACATCAATTATTAAGAATCGAAGCTCCAATTATTGTGATAATTTATCTGTTCAGATAAGCCTGTTTTTATTGTTCTTCAAGAACTCCGATAGCATAAGGGGTTTTGTCTTCCTTTTTTTCAAAAATATAAAATCTGTAAGCGGATGGAGATATTTCGTCTTTCACTAAAGTAACAAAGTTCGTTGGTATACATTTATCAGCACCTTCTTCGATCACTTCTTTAAATAAGATCTTTTTTCCTTCGTCTTTTATCAGGGTCCATTTACCAGCGCATCCTAATACAGGATAAGAAACTACAGCATTTTGTTTTGTAGACAGATCGACATTAATAGCCCAGGCTTCATTTTCTCCCTTTTGAAATCCTACTCCTGTAAGTTGTTGGGAGAATAATAGAACAGAAAGTAATAAGGCTAAAAGTGAAATGATTTTTTTCATATAGATAATTAATTAAAAATGTAACAGTTTGATTGGTTCTTTTCAATAAAAATAGTGTTATTTTTACTATTATTCATGTTTTGGTTCGATTGAGTCAAATTAGACAAGAATTATTGATTCTCTTTTAAGTATTCATTCATAATGAGTTATGAATTTTTTACAATATAATTTAAACATTTGAAACAATCGATGTTGTCATAATTTGACTTTAGCTTTCTTAGATAGGCTTTTAGTTATAATTTTATTGATTATAGTAAACTTTACATCCAAATTCTAAAACTAATTTGCAACTTTGTAAATATGAAAACATTTAATGATTTATCTGAATATAACAAATATCTGAATCTCTCAGCTCCTCTTCATCCATTGATGGACAGCAGAGTCTGCAAACAGGCAATCTCCAGTTTCCCAAAAACGAGCAAAGAAATTCAAGTTAATCTTTTCAAGATATCATTAAAGAAGAATTTCACCGGAGATATTAATTACGGAAGCAATAAATATTATACAGAAAATGGTCTAATGCTTTTTAGCGAACCGGGACAGGTTGTTTCTTGGGATAGCCTGACTTTCTGGGATGGATATGCTTTTGTTTTTCATCCTGATCTCATAAAGCAAAATCCGGTTGCTGCTAAAATCCATCAGTATAAATATTTCAGTTACGAAATCAATGATGCGTTGTTTATGACGGCAGGGGAAGAAGAGACTATTACCTGGCTTTTTACAAAAATTCATATGGAGTTGGTAGAAAATAAAGCCAATACCAACATCAATATTATTCTGTCGCTGTTAAATGCCGTTCTTTCATATGCCGATGTTTTTTATGAAAGACAATTCAAAGACAAAGCAACAAAAGCCGTTTCCGTTTCTTCAAAATTAAAAAGCTTGCTTCAAAATCATTATAAAGATCTATCCAGACCTGTTTCGAATTTTCCTACTGTCTCGTCTGTTGCCGAAGAGCTTAATATGTCTTCCAACTATCTTACAGACCTTATCCGTGCAGAAACCGGGAAAAGTACCATAAGCTTCATTCAGGAATTTGTGATTGAGCAGGCAGAAATATTATTGCTTCAGACCAATATGAATATCAGCGATGTGGCTTACCAATTGGGCTTTACGAACGTTCCTTATTTCTCAAGATTTTTTAAAAAGATTAAAGGCATTTCTCCTACAGAAATCAGAAATCAGAGAAAAATATAAGATATTCCCCGATTTGTGTTAAAAATCCAAGATTTGTGCAATTAATTTTGAACAGACAAATAAGCTGTGCTTTAGAAGATTAATATCAATTAAAATTATTACTATGATTTTTACAACACAAAAAATAACAGAAAGCTATTGGAAAGTAGCCATTAATCATCCTCCCGTAAATGTATTCGATCCGGAATTTTCAGTTCAGTTAAGAACACTGATGGATGAATTGGAAGCCAACGCAAATTTGAAAGTAGTGGTTTTTGAAAGTTCCAACCCAGAATTTTATGTCGCTCACGCTGAATTGGTCAATATTTTTGATTTTCCGAAGGGTGAGGGAAAAACGGGACTTTCAAAATCTTGGCCCGATGTTGCCAAACGTCTGGAGCAGGCTCCGTTTGTAAGCATAGCCTCTGTCAGGGGAAGAGCGAGAGGTTTGGGAAGCGAATTTATTCAGGCCTTCGATATGCGTTTTGCAAGCAAGGAAAAAGCTGTTTTTGCACAACCCGAAATCGGAATCGGTTCTTTCCCCGGCGGCGGCGGGCTGGAACGTCTTCATCTACTTACAGGAAAAGCAAGAGCTCTTGAAATTATTTTGAGTGGCGATGATTATGATGCACAAATTGCCGCAGATTACGGTTGGATTAACCGTGCATTTCCAGATGATGAATTGGATGCATTCGTAGAAAACCTAGCAAAAAGAATAGACTCATTTGATTTGAAAATCATCAAGAAAATAAAGGCAACGATGAACGAAAGGGTGATTATTCCAAAAAACGAACATATTATGGAAACGCAAATAGCCTTCTTCGCATCATTAACAGAGCCTGAAGCAAGAACCAGAATTAAAAAACTTTTAGACCAGGGATTACAAACCTATGGCGATGTAGAACTTAATCTTGGTAAATATTTATAATTAATGAAAGCACTGGTAATCAACGGGCACATCAAATGGCCGCAAATTGCAGAAGGAAACCTTAACAGAATCATTTTTGAGAAAAGTAAAGATGTTTTTAACCAAAATGGGTATGAAATTCTCGAAACGGTTATTGATAATGGCTACGAAATTTCTCAGGAAATCGAAAAATGGGTAAATGCCGATGTTATCCTGTTTCATTTCCCGATCAACTGGTTTGGAATGCCCGCAAAAACAAAAGATTATATCGATAAAGTTCTGATGAGCGGCTACGGAAAAATCTATGCCGGAGACGGCAGGAATAGTGGGGGAAACTACGGAACAGGCGGTCTTCTGAAATCTAAAGGAATCATTGTGAATACCTGGAACGCTCCGGAAGAAACTTTTGGAAACTCAGGTCAGTTGCTGGAAAATCATTCAATGGAAGAGTTTACCAGGCCTTTCACAGCTACGCTTCAGTTTGTGGGAGTTCGGCCGTTACCGACGTTTGCTTTTTATGATGTATTCAAAAATCCGAATATTGAACAGGAGCTGGTTTCTTTTGAAGAACATCTTAAGAATCATATATAAAATAATTAATTGAACAAGCCAAAAAACTTTCCGTAATTCTGTGCTATTTTTCAGCTAAAATGGACTATCTGTTCCTTTGGTTTGATGATAACTTTGCTTCATTAAATAACACTAAAAAATTAAAACAATGAGTAAAATAGTTTTTATCACAGGAGCATCAAAAGGATTCGGAAAATTATGGGCAGAAGCACTTTTGGAAAGAGGAGATAAAGTGGCGGCAACAGCAAGAAATACTTCTGCACTGCAAGATTTGAAAGACAAATACGGAGACAGCATTCTTCCTTTGCAACTGGATGTCAACAACCGTTCAGAAGTTTTTGAAGTAGCGGAACAAGTAGAAAAACATTTCGGAAGAATTGATGTTTTGATTAATAATGCAGGTTTCGGTTTATTCGGAACTACGGAAGAAACTACGGAACAGCAGGCAAGAGAACAGATGGAAACCAACTTCTTCGGGTCACTTTGGGTTGCACAGGCTGTTTTACCGATAATGAGAAAGCAAAAAAGCGGACATATTATTCAGATTTCCAGCTTTTTGGGATTAACGACAATACCGCTTCTGGGATTGTATAATGCTTCAAAATTTGCGGTGGAAGGTTTAATCGAAACCATTGGTTCGGAAACAGCGCACTTGGGAATCAAAACCACTTTAATTGAACCTAACGGTTTTGCAACAGATTGGGCAGGAGCTTCTGCAGTTCAGACTTCTTCGGATATTGCTGATTACAATCCGGTTCGTGCAGCTTTTGCGGAAACAGGAGATAATCCGGATACCTGGGGAAAACCGGAAGCAACAGTAGAACCTGTTTTGAATCTTATTGACAATCAAAATCCGCCACAAAGATTATTGTTTGGTAAAATTGCGTACCACGTTATCAATGAGGTATACACCAAAAGATTAAATGATATCCAAAACTGGAAAGAGGTGAGTATCGCTGCTCACGGTCACTAATTAATTTTGGAATCCAGATCAGCGGTAAAAATAACTGTTTTTTTTTGTGCCAATCTTCCGCTGATTTGTGAAATGATTTCCGATCCGATATTCTCAACTCTGTATGAGTCAATAACAATCAAAACTTTAGTCATTATGAAAATAAGGGCCTTAAACGCAGAAACCCAATATGCGGAAATCAACAACAATACAATTGCTTACAGACAATTCGGAAACGGAACTCCATTATTCTTTGTCAACAGATTCAGAGGAGTGATGGATACCTGGGATCCATTGTTTTTGGATGCTTTGGCAAAGAAAAACACAATCATTCTTTTTGATTATCCTGGAATCGGAAATTCAGAAGGAACGCTTCCTTTGGGTATTTTAGAAGTAGCGAATACGGTTCCGGCTCTTGCTGACTACTTGGGAATCGATACATTCAATGTTTTGGGTTGGTCTTACGGTGGATTGGTGGCGCAGGTTGTTACTTTTCAGCATCAGGACAGAGTTTTGAATACTGTTTTAATCGGAACCAATCCTCCGGGAGAAAATGCAATTCCGATCGAGCCTGTATTTTTTGAATACGCTTTGAAGCCTGAAAATGACCTGGAAGACGAATATTATCTGTTTTTCGAACCCGTCTCGGAAAAAAGCAGAAGTGCCGCTAAAGAATCTCACGACAGAATCGCGCAAAGATTAGACCGCTCATTGATTCCTTCTACTCAGGATGTTTTCCAGAGATATTTTGCAGGTTCCGGAACAATGAAAGAAGATAAACTGAACTTCAGAGAAGGTTATAAAACACTGAAATCCCCCGTTCTGGTTATTTCCGGAGACCACGACATCAGTTTTGCAACAGAAAACTGGTTTCCACTATTGAAAAATGCACCAACAATGCAGCATATTATTTTGAATGATGCAGGACACGGTCCACAACATCAATATCCGGAACTTACGGCAGGTTACATCAACCTTTTTTTGCGGGAGTATAATTTCTGTTTTTAGTTTTAGTAAATTAATTTACCTTAGATAAAATTAAACCGATGCAACATTATAAAACCCTTACCGAGCTCCATTTGGGAAATCACTGGGACGCTCCGGAACATCCGCTTTTTAGTATGATCGGATGTCTGTCGGAGTGCAAATTGGGGAACAGGGAGTTTACCACAGATTGTTATGTGATCGCTTTCAAAAAAATAAAATCTGGGATTTTTATGTATGGTCGCGCACCGTATGATCACGATAATGGCTGTCTGTTTTTTGCAAAGCCAAGACAGATTATCGAGATGAAAAATCTTGAGTTTGAAGAAAAAGGCTATATGCTGTTGATTCACGAAGATTATCTGAACGGTCACGAGCTGTTTAAGGAAATTGAAAAATACAGTTTCTTTGATTATGAGGTGACGGAAGCCCTGCATCTTTCGCCAAAAGAGGAGCAGATTATTTTAGAACTTCACTCGAAAATTCAGAGCGAATATTTTAATAATCCTGATGAATACAGCCGTGATATTATTTTAAGTCACATTTCGTCTATCTTAAAATATGCACAGCGATATTACAAAAGACAGTTTATCGACCGAGCGCAGGTGACGGGAAAAACGGCTTCCAGGTTCAATGATGCGTTAAGAAAATACATGAGTGAAGGTTTACCGGAAAAAAACGGACTTCCAAATGTCGCTTTTTTGGCTGACCAGCTTTTTGTCTCTCCAAGATATCTGAGTGATTTACTGAAACAGGAAACAGGAAAAACCGCAATGGAACTGATTCATATTTTTATGATTTCCGAAGCGAAAAACCTGTTGAGGCTGGGAGAAAAGGGAGTTGCTGAGATTGCTTATGAATTGGGTTTTGAAAATGCCTCTTATTTCACACGATTATTTAAAAAGCAGACGGGAATGAAACCTTTGGAATTCAGGAAATCGCAGATGAATTAGATTTAAATCAAGCATAAATTTTAGAAAAAGACTGGATTGAGGCAAAGGATAATTATTATGAAAAGAAATAAATTTACTAAACTGTTGAAATGATTTTAAATCGAAAATAAAACGGCGCCATCTGTCTTCAGTTGGCGCTTTGTTACTTTTTGTGAACTCGCTGGTAGGAATATTAAAGTGTTTTTTTTAAAAAATATTTTATATATGTATTTGAATTTTAATTCTTTAAAATGCGTTTGTTCTGGTTTGAACCCTGTTAAGTATACCATTACCACCATTTTGATATTGCCGACGATATTTACATGTTTTTTAGCCCATTTATTCAATAAACAATGTAAGATGGAGCTATAGAAATTGACTGATAGAAGATTTTCAACTATAAAAATTTAAGGCACTAAAGAGCTCGGTGTAATCCCGAATTGCTTTTTGAAAGCAAATGAAAAATGGGAGAGGTTTTCAAATCCTACTTCATAGCAAACATCCAATGGCCTTTTTTTCTTTTCAGTAATCTGATAATAGGCAAGTTCCAAACGTTTATGAGTCAACCACCGTTGTGGCGTCATGGTGAAAGCCTTTTTAAAATCCCGCTTAAAGGTGGTAAGGCTTCTGCCTGTGAGGTAACCAAACTTTTCCAGCGGAAGATTGAACATAAAATTCTTTTCCATATAGTCAACAAGATTGATTTTCCCGGGCTCTTCAAAATTCGCAAGCACATGATCGATTTCCTGGTTTAGGGATCTGAGAATACTGATGGCTTCGGTAATTTTAATGGAAGCAATGTCCACAGGGATGTCCTTCATGTCAAAATAGGGAATAAGCGATGCCAGGCAACTTTCCAGCAAAGGGTGATTATTGAAACAAAAAATCTTCGGTGAATTTTTGGGATGAGGGTTTATATCCTTATCTGCATAAAAATTCTTTAATGTTTCCAATGATAAATGCATGACCACAGTTTTGTGGGGTTCACCGTCTTTAGGATAATTAATAATAGTAGCCAGCTGATTTCTGGGAATCAGAAAAATATCCCCCTTTCCAAATATATAGGTAGCATCAGCCTGTACAATCTTGGTTTCTCCAGAAAGAAACCAGACCAGCATATGTTCTTCAAACATAATGTCCGATTTGAAAAACTTATCTTCGTAGCTTGAAAGCTTTATATCTTCGGTAATGTATCGGGCTTGGTATTCCATGATTTTTGCTTTTTTAAGAAGGAAATCAATAAGGTAAAGATAAGAAATAGCATCATTTACTTTGTTTAAAAGTTCATAATTAATGGGAAGAGAAGCAAAATGGCTATCGTGCCTCTCTTTTATGATTGTCATTAATTCTAAATAGATTGTCCGCCATCCACCAGAAAGTTGGCTCCGGTCAGAAAACCTGCATTTTCACTTGTTAAATAATGGATCATATCAGCCACTTCTTCTGCTTTTCCCATCCTTCCCAGCGGAATGCTTTGTATCAGATGATTTTCCAATTCTTCATTCAACCCGATTTTATCCATGATTTCTGTCGCTATCGGGCCTGGACTTACAGCGTTAATGCGTATTTTTCTCAAAGCCAGTTCAAGTGCCGCTATTTTTACGACTGCATTGATGGCTGCTTTACTGGCGGCATATATGGAAGCACTTTGTGGCGAAATGGTTGCAGAAGTAGAAGAAAGCATAATGACAGAAGCGCCATCATTAAGTAACGGAATAAAGCGACTCAATGTAAAAAAGGCTCCTTTGAAATTCACATTCATGATTTCATCAAATAAACTTTCCGTTGTCTGCTCAATGGTGGAAAATTTTGTAATGCCGGCGTTGATAAGCAAGATATCAACTTTTCCAAATTGTTCCTTTACCTGACTGACCAGATTTTCTATATCATTTAATTTCGACTGGTCAGCAATCTTTGCTGTTGCATTCAATTCATCAGCAGCTTTCTCAATAGCTTCTTTCCGTCTTCCGGTGATGATAATGTGGGCACCATTTTCTTTTAGCTTTTTGGCTGTGGCATAGCCAATACCGCTGTTACCACCAGTAATAACGGCTATTTTACCTTTTAGATTTTTCATTTTTTTTTGCTTTTAGGACTGAGTTACATAAAACATTCAGAGAATGATCAGTATCTACGGTTTGAAGTGGATCCCCGTCATCTCTTCAGTTAGCTTCCATAGTTTTTTGGCATTGTTTTCATCCAGTGAATAAGGATGTACTCCTTTCTGGTCGGTACTATCTGATGAGAGTATTGCGATGTCCCCATCCTCACAATAGATTCCACCAATATGCTCAAGTAAAGGGCTGGTAGCACACCAAACTGTTGTAGCAGCTCCTTGTGGAACGGTTTTTAACGATGCCGCTACTTCAGGTAACATATTGCCATCTGCATCCACGAAACCCATTTTTTGAAATAGTTCCAATGGAGCTTCCCTGCCTAATTCTGTTCCGCCAATAGAACCGGGATGAACCGCATAGCTTCTAATATGGGAAGATTGTCCCCGCACATCCAGTTCCATCGAAAAAAGATTGACGGCTGTCTTGGATTGTCCATACCCCTGTAAAGTTTCATATTCTCTATACAGGAAATTAGGATCATCAAAATTAAAAGACGCAAAATGATGACCATGGGAAGAAACATTAATCACCCGTGCTCCATTGGCTTTTTTAAGTGCTGGCCATAATCCGGAGGTAAGCTGAAACGCAGCTACATAATTGGTCGCCAGCTGGGATTCTATACCCCGTTCATCTCTGCGAAGTGGTACCCACATAATGCCTGCATTGTTAATCAATAAATGTAAAGGTCTTCCTGATGCTATAAAATTTTCTGCAAAAGCATCAATAGAGGCGGGAGACATCAAATCCATTGCGGCAATTTCCACATTGGCAATTCCTTCCAGATTCTTCTTTGCCTTTTCAATATCACGTGCAGGTACGATTACTGTAGCTCCTGCTGCGGTGAGAACTTTTGTGGTTTCCAGCCCAATTCCAGTATTGCCACCTGTAACTATGGCGACTTTCCCGGTAAGATCGATGTTTTGAATGACATCATGAGTTGTTGATTTTGCATTGAAACCAGAACCTATTGGTTGTTGTTGAGCTCCCTGATAATTATTCTTTTCCATTTTGAATACATTTAATTGTTATTACTGAGACAAAATTAGAGAAGCTTAACCTGCTCTGCTTTGTTCAAAAGGCCTAATTGACTTTGTTCAAAAGGGCAGGTGATTTTATAACAATGATTGTAAGTGTCCAAAAAATCAAACAGTTTAAACCAGGACATACCTATTTAGATTTAAATCATAAGATGAACAAAACAGTTCCTGAATACCAGCAGTTCATTTTCTTTGTTTTGGTTAGGATAATCCTCATTCCGGCAACGTAAGTATTTCTGTTTAGGCGCAACTTTGCATTCATAGTCATATAATTAAAATATGGAAAAATAGACAGAAAGAAAAAGTTTGGTTCATTACAGGATCTTCAAGAGGATTTGGAAAAATATGGACAGAAGCCGCTTTGAAACGCGGAGACAAAGTGGCTGCTACAGCACGTAATATCAATAGTATTGCAGCCCTTAAAAGAAACGTATGGCGATCAGGTTTTGGTTCTTGAAGTGGATGTAACCAACGCCTCACAGGTGCAAAACGCTATTAACAAGGCCAATGAATATTTTGGAAGATTAGATATTGTGTTTAATAATGCCGGATATTTTTTGGTAGGAACCATCGAAGAGGGCAGCACTGATGAGGTAAAAGTCATGTACGAAACCAATATTATAGGACCTATCCATGTGATTCAGGCAGCATTACCAATACTGTGGGCCCAAGGTTACGGCCATATTTTGGGGACATCCAGCGCCGTTCGCATTTACAGTAATCCTCTAATCGGGTATTATTGTTCTTCAAAATTTACGTTTGAAGCGATTTACGATAGTTTATCTAAAGAAGTTGCAGGATTTGGGATCAAAGTAACGCTGATTGAACCAGGGACTTATAATACTGAATTTGGCAGTGCTGAATCGCTAAAAATAGCCAGCAAAAGACTAGCGGATTATGATGATTTGAAAAGCAGTGTGATGGAAAATTTACAAAAGCTGGAACGAGGCAATCCTACAGCAACTCCCGATGCCATATTTGCTTTAATCGATACAGGAGTCCACTGTTGGTTTTCAAAAAGCATTTGGGAATACACTCTCAAAGAATTTGATTATTTTATATCCGGAATCTTCTATTTCTCAATGGGCATCTATGAAAATCTACCGGAAAGGAATATCGTTATGCCCCACATCCATACGGTGAAAATGCTGGATGCCGCACACCTTAATAACTTCAAAGTAGGAGAGAAAAGAAAATGGCTGATACAAATTTAGAATAAGAAGATTAATAATAAAAAAATCGCTACTTAAAAAGTTACGATTTTTTTGTTGTGTGTGACCTTAACAAGCGTATCTTCAAACACTTTTGTCGAGGATTTGATTCGTTTGAGTCAAATTAAACAAGAATTACTAAATCTATTTCTCTCTAGCAATATCTAGTAATTTAATCTGAAATTTGCTTAAAAGTTACTTTCAAAAAATTAGAATAACTAAAAGTGTTATGGCGCAAGTTCCTATGGCTTTTATTGTCTTCTTTATACTGTTTTTCTTCTTTCCTATTTTGGTAGATATTAAGTTTTTTTAAAAAGCTTTTTTATTATAAAGATGTTTTTTCAATACCGCTTTAGATTTGTATTAAAATGTTTCTTCTTAATCATATTTTATATTAAAAATATAATTAAGTTTATAAATATACTATTGCTTGTTAATCTCCCTTCCATGGTTTTCTTTTTTTAACCCTCTTTATTTTTGTTTAAGTATCTGTTTGTTAGTGTTTTGTATTTTTATATATCTAGTCTTTCTTTAGAGGTAAATCTTTAAATCTCCATATCGTAATTCTTTAGCTTTAAAATAAAATAACACATAAGTATATTTATAAACTTTTATAAGTATATTTGTATACTAATATGTAGGTTATGAGTTTTGATCTTATAAAATCAGTTGTAGAACTTGTTCAGCAATTTATGGAACAAAATGAAGGTAAGGCGTTATACAGCAACGATCTTCAAGGTTTTACGGAGTGGATCAATTCTTCCTGTAAAAATACTTCTGAATCAATAGATCCATGTTGGATAGGTAAAGAATCGGGAAGAATTTCTGATAGTATCATCAATACATTATTGATAAGGATGGGAAGGTATGCAAAAACTTACTCCAGATCAATTGGCAATTCAGTTTTTTCAAGCCAGGATGATTTTATTTATCTGATAGGTCTGAAAACGATGGGAGCGATGACAAAAATGGAATTGATAAGACATAATGTGCATGAAAAATCTTCAGGTATACTTATTATTAATCGATTAATTCGTCATGGTTGGGTTGAGCAGACAGGCTCTGAAAAAGATAAACGAACAAAGCATATTCAGATAACTGAGAAAGGGCATACTGTATTGGAGGAAAATATGGATGAAATACGTAAAGCCTCAAATGTTGTGGTGGGGAATCTTGCTCACTCTGAACAAATGCTGCTCATAGCGATACTCTCTAAACTGGATGAATTCCATAATTCTTTTTACCATATGAATCTGGATACGAGGAATCTGTTGGATATTGCATATAAAAGGTTGAGATGATGTGTATTAAATAGAGTTGTTAAAACTATTAAATAAGTAACAATGGATACTGGAAACTTAAGAAAGAGAATTGCTGTAATTGGTTCTGGATTTTCAGGGCTGTCTGCTGCTGCATATGCTGCTAAATCAGGAAATGAAGTGCATGTATTTGAAAAACATGACCAGCCGGGAGGTCGTGCAAGGCAATTTAGAACAGAACAAGGGTATGTTTTTGACATGGGCCCAAGCTGGTACTGGATGCCTGATATTATCGAAGGCTTTTTCAGCGATTTTGACTACAAAGTCTCTGATTTTTTTAAGCTTGTTTCTTTAGATCCCCAGTTTGAGATGGTCTTTTCAGAAGAAAAGATTTCAGTTCCTGAGAAAAATGATGAGATCCGTGAGTTATTTGAAAAAACAGAAAAAGGAGCGGGGAAGAAGTATGATACATTCATGCAGTCTGCTCAATTCAAGTATGAGGTAGGAATGAAAGACTTTGTCACAAAACCTTGTTATAACTGGTTGGAATTTGCTTCTTTAAAAATAGCAGGCAGTGCACTGAAGCTTGATCTTTTGAGTAATTTCAGGAAATATGTTTCAGGTTATTTTTCTGATCCTAAACTCAGATCCCTGATGGAATTCCCGGTTATATTCCTTGGTGCCTCGCCTCAGAATATTCCCGCGCTTTACAGTCTTATGAATTACGGGGGATATGTTTTGGGAACCCAATACCCCATGGGAGGTTTTTATCAACTTGTTCTTGGTATGAAAGACGTTGCAGAAAAGCAGGGGGTAACTTTTCATTTCAATCATGAGGTAAAGAAAATCAATACAGAAAACGGGAAAGTGGTCTCAATAACAGCAAATGATAAAGATTATGAATTTGATGCAGTGATTGCATCATCAGATTACTATCACACAGAAACGTTAATTTCCAAATCACTTAGAAACTATAATGATGCCTATTGGAAAACGAGAACCTTTGCTCCTTCATGTCTGATTTATTACCTGGGGATCAAAGGGAAAATATCTCATTTAAAACATCATACTCTATTTTTTGAAAACAATCTTGATGATCATATAGACTGCATTTATAAAAATAAAAAATGGCCTGCTAAACCGCTTTTTTATGCGTGCTGCCCTTCCAAAACTGATCCGGATATAGCTCCTGAAGGGTGTGAAAATCTTTTTTTACTGTTACCCCTCACACCGGGAATACATGATGAGGAGGTTGTAAGAGAAAAATACCTGAAGGAAATGCTGGAAAGAATTGAAAAACATACAGGAGAAACCGATCTTATCTCCAGGATTGAATACAAGAGAAGCTATTGTGTAAGTGATTTTATTTCGGATTATAACGCTTATCAGGGGAATGCCTATGGACTGTCCAACACTTTATCACAGACTGCTGTCCTGAAGCCTAAAATAAGGAATAAAAAGATTAGCAATCTTTTTTATACCGGCCAGTTAACTGTTCCGGGACCAGGAGTTCCCCCGTCAGTTATTTCTGGAAAGATTGTAGCAGGAGAGGTTAATAAACTAAAAATAAAATAATATGAAAAAATTGTTTGATGAGTTGTCTTGCAAGGTAAGCAAGTATACTACTCAAAAATACAGTACCAGTTTTTCATTAGGAATATTGGCTTTGAAGCCTTCTATCAGGCCTGCTGTTTATGCTGTTTATGGGTATGTGCGTCTTGCAGATGAAATTGTTGATAGCTTTCATGGGTATGATAAAGAGAAGCTTTTGAAAAGTCTAAAAAACGAAACTTATGAAGCGCTGAAGGACGGTATATCACTCAATCCCATTTTACATTCATTTCAGGAAGCGGTTCGCCATTATGATATTAATATTCAATTGATCGATCAGTTTTTGCACAGCATGGAAATGGATCTGCAGAAAATAGACTACAATTCCGATCTTTATAATGAGTATATCTATGGCTCTGCAGAAGTGGTAGGTCTTATGTGCCTGCAGATATTTACAGAAGGCGATAAAAAGCAGTTTGAAAAACTTAGACCATTTGCCATGAAGTTGGGATCTGCTTTTCAAAAAGTAAATTTTTTACGGGACCTGAAAGATGATTATCAGATTTTGGGTAGAACCTATTTCCCGTCTCTGAATATGTCTGTCTTTGATAATACTGTAAAAGCCCAGATTGAAAAAGAAATTGAAGAAGAATTTAAAGAAGCATTACAAGGAATTAAGAAGCTGCCAAGCTCTTCGATGTTCGGGGTATACTTGGCATACAGATACTATCTGCTGTTATTTGAAAAAATAAAGAAAACAAATTCTCAGCATATTTTGCAGCAGAGAATCAGGATTGCCAATTCACAGAAGCTGTTGGTTGCATTCAAAAGCTATATAAGATACAAATCTGCTTATTTGTAATACATGCACTATTTAAAAGGAGTTTTTTAGAACTTTCATATTAACAAAAAATAAATGATGTACAGATTATATAGAGAACAGCATTTGAGGTGCAATATTGAGACGGCATGGAAATTCTTTTCATCCCCTCATAACTTATCCGAAATAACACCTGAAAATATGAGTTTTGTGGTTCTTTCAGATATTAAGGATGAATCTATTTTTGAAGGAATGGAAATAGATTATACAGTTTCCCCTGTATTGGGAATTCCGATAAAGTGGAAAACCATTATCAGTCAGGTAGAAGACGGTAAAAGCTTTACGGACTTTCAGAAAAAAGGCCCTTATAAACATTGGAATCATTTTCATGAGTTTATTCCTGATGAGAATGGTATATTGATGAAAGATACTGTAGATTATGAACTCCCGTTTGGGGTTTTAGGAAGAATAGCCCATCGCTTGTTTGTTAAGGAAAAGCTCAGAAGTATTTTCGATTTCAGATACAGAGTGTTGAATGATCTTTTTAACCAAGAACATAATTAATATGAATTTTCTGATTGTTTTGTGTGTTTTTATTTCCATGGAAGGCGCCACATGGCTGATTCACAGATATATTATGCATGGTTTTCTTTGGGGCCTGCACCGCGATCATCATGATCACAGCCATGACGGTAAGCTGGAGAGAAATGATCTGTTCTTTTTCATTTTTGCCAGCCCTGCTATTGCATTATTATATGCAGGGGTAAGGCAGGAATTCAGCTATCTGTTTTTTGTTGGCCTAGGAATAAGTCTTTACGGAATGGCCTATTTCTTTGTCCATGATATTTTTATTCATCAAAGAGCAAAGGTTTTTACAAAAACAAAGAACCCATATTTGCTTGCCATCAGACGTGCCCATAAACAGCACCACAAACATTTAGGAAAAGAAGAAGGAGAGTGCTTTGGCTTCTTGTGGGTTCCTATGATCTATTTTAAAATGTATTTCAATAAAAAATGATGCAATATACTTACATACTGATTAATTTTTTCACAGTCATTATTTGCTTTTTGGCTTCTTTTGACAGAAGAATACAGTTTAATAAACTTTTCGGAAAGTTTCTGTTGTCATCTACTATCGTAGCAATTCCTTTTATTATGTGGGATATATGGTTCACAGGAAAAGGTGTATGGTGGTTTGATTACAGATATACATTAGGAGTTAAAATTTCAGGGCTCCCTATAGAAGAATGGCTGTTCTTTTACTGTATTCCATTCGCCTGTATTTTTACTTACTATTGCCTTGAAAAATTTTTTAAGCTGGCATGGGCTGATCTCTTTAATAATCTCATTGTGTTTACGGCTGTTATTGTTCTCTGTTTGGCAGGACTTCTTTACTATGAGAGAATATATACTTTGCTGACAGTTATTGTAACGTTAATAACCATCTGCTATCTGCATTTTATTGCTAAAAGAGAATGGATAGGAAAGGCAAGTTTTGTATATCTGATCCTGATGCCCGGATTTTTCTCAGTGAATGGAATACTGACAGGCTCTATAATTCCTTCGCCGGTTGTTAATTATAATCCCGATGACTTTTTAGGGATTAGAATGGGAACGATCCCTGTAGAAGATGCCGTTTATGGTTACAGTCAGTTTTTACTTAATATTTATTTCTTTAAAAAAATAACTAAAAATGAAAAATAAATTCATTCTTACATTATTATCAAGTTTCACTTTGTTAATCATTTTGTTTTCTTGTTCTTCTATGCCCGAAAAAGCGCAGCCTGTTGATCGATTTGATGTCAATAGATATTTAGGAACATGGTATGAGATAGCCAGATTCGATTATCGCTTTGAAAAAGATCTTGATAACGCAATCGCTCAGTACAGTCTTAATGAGGAGGGAAATGTAAACGTAGTCAACAGCGGGTACAATTTTAAAAAGAATAAATGGGTGTCTGTTAATGGGACCGCTAAATTTAGAGGGGACAAGAATACTGCAGCTCTGAAAGTGAGCTTTTTTGGCCCTTTTTACAGCGGATACAACGTGGTAGCCCTGGAAGATTACAAATATGCCTTGATTGCTGGAAAAAACTTAGATTATTTGTGGATTCTATCCCGAGAAAAGACCATTCCCGAAAATATAAAACAAAATTTTATCACTAAGGCTCAGGAGATCGGTTATGATACTTCAAAATTGATATGGGTAAAACAGGACAGGAAAAGTCCGTTTGAAAAATAGATTATATTAACTTAAAATCAGAAAAAATGCTCAAAATACAAGCACAATCAAAAATACCTACAGAATATGGGATGTTCATGGTATATGCATTTTCGGAAAATGAAGAAGACTGGAGTCCTCATCTGGTTTGGGTAGCAGAGAATACAGATTTTAATACAACTGTAAATGTTCGTTTTCATTCAGAATGTATTACAGGAGAAGTTTTTCATTCCAAAAAATGTGAATGTGGACAACAACTTGATGCCGCTATGAAATATATGTCGGAAAATGGGGGAGTGATTGTTTACCTTCGTCAGGAAGGAAGAAATATCGGAATAATTAATAAACTAAGGGCTTATGAACTTCAGGAAAAAGGATTGGATACTGTTGAGGCCAATTTGAAACTTGGCCTCCCGGCAGACGGAAGAAACTTTGACATAGCCGTTGAAATGTTGAATATTTTGGAGGTCGGGAATATTAATCTGTTGACCAATAACCCGGATAAGATCAGATCAATAGAGAATAGTGGGATTATTCTCAATAGCAGAGTTCCTTTGGAAATTGATTCCAATGAAGTGAATGAAAGTTATCTTGTGAAGAAAAAAAAATACTTTGGCCATCTTTTAGAGAAGATTTAATGCTTTTTTGGGCATAATGTTTTAGGATTCATTTAAATTCAGATGTCATGGAAAAAATTCTACTAACCGGTGCTACCGGATATATTGGCAAAAGAATGATCAGCGTCATAGTAGCCCAAGGATATAAAGTGATATGCTGCTGCAGAGACGTTGACAGGTTTGAAAACGTTTTGGAGCTTGATGATAATAGGTTTGAAGTTATTGAAGTCGATTTTTTAAAACCGGAAACATTAAAGAACATTCCTGATGATATCACAGGAGCGTACTATCTGATGCATTCCATGAGTACTTCTGAAGATTATGAAGATTCGGAAAAGAAATGTGCCCATAATTTTTCTGAATATATAGAAAAGACTCATTGCAAACACATAGTATATCTTTCAGGTTTGGTGAATGAAAAACAATTATCAAAGCATTTAAGCTCAAGGTATCACGTTGAAAAAATTCTGATGGAGTGTAAGATTCCGGTGACTGTTCTTCGGGCAGGTATTATTATTGGCTCTGGTAGCGCTTCTTTTGAAATTATAAGGGATCTCGTTGAAAAATTACCCTTGATGATCGCTCCTAAATGGCTTTATACGAAATGCCAGCCTATAGGAATTGCTAATGTCCTCGATTTTCTGATTTTCGTATTGTTTAAAGAACAGTCTTATCGGAAGGACTTTGATATAGGATGTGATGATGTGCTTACCTATAAAGATATGCTGCTGAAGTTTGCTGAGGTTAGAGGGTTACAGAGGACTATTTTTACCCTTCCGGTGATGACCCCAAAGCTTTCTTCCTATTGGCTTTATTTTATTACTTCTACCTCTTATACTCTGGCAAAAGCACTTGTAGGAAGTATGAAAGTAGAAGTTGTTTGCAGGCCAGAAAGCCTGGCCCAGATTAAATCCATCACACAAGTACAGCCGTTTTCTTATGAAAGTGCGCTTAAAAGAACCCTGGCAAAAATTCAGTCCAGTGAAATCATCTCTAGCTGGAAAGACAGTTTTATCAGTAGCCGGAATGATTCCTCTTTAAAAGCATATCAGGATGTACCTAAGTATGGATGTTTTACTGATCTCAGAAGTGAAGAGTATGACAACAGGGAGGCCTGTATAAGACGAATTTTCCAGTTAGGTGGCAATAATGGATGGTATGGGCAGGGGCTCTGGAAAATAAGAGGTTTTATTGATAAACTTTTTGGAGGGCCGGGAATCAGAAGAGGAAGGAGGCATCCTGAGGATCTTAAAGATGGAGATGCTTTGGATTTCTGGAGGGTGTTGTATGCGGATCGTAAAGAAGGTATACTTATTTTACTTGCTGAAATGAAACTCCCCGGAGAGGCTTGGCTTATGTTTAAAGTACATAAAAATAAGATATGGCAGAAAGCTGTATTTCGGCCAAAGGGTTTATGGGGGAGATTATATTGGATTATGGTACTTCCGTTTCATGGGTTTATTTTTAATGGAATGATTAAAAATCTTGGGAGAAGTAACTAGGCCGCAATTAACATTGAAAAAATATTGTAGGATGCATGAAAGGTTATGATATTGATTATGAGGTGTATAATTAAATGAGTGTGATTTTTTAAAATGATGATTTCATATTTTAAGATATTTTAACATATTAACGGGCGTTTTAGGCACGTACATTGTTTATTTATATACCAATTACTAAAATATTATATTATGAATAATTCAGATTACAACAAAGCGGAAAATGCAGTTAATGAAACCGAAAACTCTTTAAAAAATGCGGCTGATAATGCAAAATGGAAGATCAGTGAATTAGCGGATAAAGCCAAAGATTATATCAATGAAAAAAGAGATAATGATCAGGAAGCTACGCAGGAAGACTGGATAGATAGAGTGAAGTCAAATGTTTCTGATGCATGGGATGATATTAAGGATAAAGCCGATGAAGCTTGGGAAAGTACGAAAGATGCAGCTGAAGATGTGAAGGCAGAATGGAGGAAAAGAACAAATTAATTCAAAGACTTTATACTACAAACTGTCCGAAACTTTATCAGTTTCGGACAGTTTTCTTAATTTTTAATTTAGTTTATTTGTATCCTTTTTTTACTTATTGAGAGATTTACATAAATGTTTTAAAATAGTAATTGTTTCCTCTTTTTTATTATTCTTTAAATAAACTCAATATGTAGTGAGCAAGTAATTGATATTAAATTAAAAGCAGGTATATTTGTATAGTATTTAATTGAAATGAATTTTGACCTTATCAAAGACTTTATGACTCTTCTTGAGCAATTCGAATCAGATAATAAAACATCTCCGAATTCCTATCCACCTACTATTGAGGGCTTTAAATTGTGGGTTTCTGGTAAGGAGAATCTTGAGTCTACGCGTGCTGGTGATGAGCCATACTGGGAGGGCAAGGAAAATGGAAGGACACCGGAAAGTGCGATCAGTACATTACTTGTTCACCTTAACCGGTATGCAAAAACCTACTCAAAGTCTGCCATCTCAGATTCTGAATTTTCTACTCAGGAAGACTTTATTTATCTAATTAATCTTAAGGCATTTGGTGAGATGACAAAAATGGCTCTTATCAAAAAAAATATTCACGATAAGCCGGTAGGTATGCTGATTATTGCCAGACTTTTACGACAAGGACTTATTGAACAGACTGATTCTGATTTGGACAAACGCAGTAAATTAATCCGTATCACCGGAAGAGGATTGCAGATCCTGGAAAATCAAATGGAAAAAATCCGTCAGGCGACCAATATCGTTGCCGGGAATCTTAATTATAGTGAAAAAATGGATCTGATCCGTATTCTTAATAAACTGGATCGTTTTCATTATCCTATTTTTTCACGAAACATTCATTCTGATGAGCTCATTAACACAGTCTATGATGAATATACTTTCAAAAAATTATGATATTAAAAATGTTCCCGTAGGTTTATAATATGGCGAAAGACATCTTTCATTTTTAATAATTATTTTTAAACCTACAAGGATTTTTTATAATTCTGTATTGCCCAAATCAGTAATGCGTTTTTTTCTTTTGGAATCCCCAATTTTTCTATAATTCTGGTACGGTGTCCCTTTACTGTTTTTTCGGACAGGAAAAGAAGTTCTGCAATTTGCTTACTGAGTTTTTTTGAGTAGCTATTAATTCTACTATTTTTCTTTCAGAAACTGTTAATGGGTTTAGTTTGCCGGGATCATCTGTTTGCTCTATCGTTTAATTTTAAAGCAAAGCTCCAGAATAATATTTCTTTCTTAAAGCAATTTCTTTCATACATTTTTCTAAATCAGGAGTAGCTTTTTCTTTTAAAATATAACCATCTACTTCAAATTCTTTTGCTTTGTTCAAAACTCCAATTTCATTATGCATGGTAAGGGTTATAACTTTAGTATGCCATTTATTTTTCATTACTTTTTTGCCATTTCCAATCCGTCCAACCCCGGCATATTTAAATCTACAACAGTTACATCCGGCAAATAAACCTGAATGTAATTATCCTAGTGACTGATGGTATGATATTGCCAGGAAAAAGGGCGGCCGAAAAAGATCTTACACAAAGGTGACGTTATAAAATGTCCACCAAATGTTGAGCATTGGCATGGTGCAAGTAAGGATTCTTATTTTGTTGAGATTGCGGTCACTGATAATAAGAATGGGGTTATGGTTTGGTTACACCCTGTGACAGAAGAAGAGTATAATAAATAATGGAGATGGTGAAGATTACTAAATTTTAAGAAATTTATATCTCTTATATTTAAATATCTTACTATCAATTATAATAAAAAATGGCGCCACTTGTCTTAAAATGGCGCCGTTTGGCTATTGGTGACCAAGACGAGCGTATCTTCAAACATTTTTATAGATGATTTGGTTCGTTTGAGCCAAATTAAAAAAAGAATTGTAAAGCTCATTTTTATCAAAAAAGTTTAAACACTCGAAATAATAGAAGTTGCCATATTAGGAAACATGTATAAATTAGAATTTACTCCCAAGTGATTTCCTAATTTATTATTAATGCATATTTTTTTATTGTTAAAATTCCATTATTGAATCTAATCCTCTTCGTAAACCTTTGAAAGTATCAATGTTTTTGATGGCAAGGAGTACACCTTTTACATAGGGGTCCGCACTTTCTCCGGAATCATGTCTTAGGATTAATTTTTCTCCTTTGAGTCCAAAGATAGTTTCAACGCCTAGCGTGTGACCGGGCAGGCGAACAGAATGAACCTGTATACCGTTTATTGTTGCACCTCTTGTCTCTTTATTTCCTATGGTATCCTCTATGGCTACAGATAGTTCAGGCTTTTGAACTTTAGAAAGACGATACGCCAGTTCTGCCACTGTTCCGCTTGGTGCATCAATTTTTTTAGCATCTGCATAGTCAATGATCTCGTAGTGAGGGATATATTTTGCGGCCATTTCGGCAAACTTTTGCAATAAAACAACAGTGAGTGCAAAGTTCCCTGCAGCAAGAACAGAAGTGTTGTTTTCATTGGCAATACGCTCTATTTCTTCATAATCTTTATCTGTAAGTCCTGAAGTTCCAATGATGACTTTTTTGCCTTTTTGCAAAGCATTGTGGATATTATGCTTCGCGATCTCCGGTTTGGTAAAATCTACAAGAATATCAAATTCTACATTTTCTATTGCATCTTCTATAGATTTAAACAAAGGTATATTATTGTCCGATTTTAATGACAGAATCTCTGACAGATTTTTCCCATCCTGAGATAAAGAAAGTCCGCCTGTTAATATCATTTCGTCATTATTAAATATTGCTCTGCTAATTTCAGAACCCGCCCATCCGGTGGCTCCTGCAACAAAAACTTTTTTCATACTATTATTTTTTATGTATTGAATGTTATTTTTACTATTAATCTAGCTCAGAGATAGTTTGAATTTCAACAGATGAGTTTCCATGTATTGAATATATAATCTTCCTATGTCTTTCTCTTTGATAAATTTTTATCTTCTAACAGTAAATGCTTACTATAAATTCATCTAATTATAGAAAAACAGAAGTTGTATCTATTTGATAATACAAATTTACAATTGGTATTTTTATTAAATTTGCCAGAATTATTATATAAAACGCCAAAATGAAATGTGGATTATCAGAAAAAAGAAAAGGGGAGTTTGATGATGAAATTAATATCGATGCTTATGTGTGGTATGAGAAAGACTGGACCCATGATGACTATGATCATGTTCATCAAAGATATCAACTGACTTATGTCGAAGAGGGGTATCAGTATTTTCATATTGAGAATAAAATCTATCTGGTTCCACAAAATCACTTAATTTGGATTCCTTCAGGCAAAAAACATCATACTCAGTCGGAAGCCAGTACAGTTAATCTCATGGTTGTCTTATTCAAAACGGTTTTTGACAATGATTTTTATAATAAAGTACATGTTTTTGCAGCACCTCCGGTTTTGAGAGAAATGTTGCAATATGCTTCAAAGTGGAATAAATTATTGGAAGAAGATGAAGAGCAGGGATATTTCCTGACCGCTTTATTGAATAGTCTTCCTCATTTCTGCACAGAGAAAAAAGGTTTACAAATCCCGATTCCAGTCGATCCAAGATTACTACCTGTATGTAATTATATTAATAAGAATTACATGGAACAGGTAAGTTTAGATGACTTAGCTGATCTATCCTTAATGTCTGTAAGAAGTCTTCAGCGTATATTTAAGCGGGAAACAGGTATTACGATCCAAAAATATATGCAGCTGATTCGTATTTTAAAAAGTATTGAACTCATTAATACAGGAGAATATACTTTAAGTCAGATCGCTTTTATGATTGGTTATAAAAGTCTATCGGCTTTTACCAATTCCTACTCTGGGATTATGAAAGAAAAAGCAAAAATTATTGGAAAATCTTAAAATTCTGATTTAAAGATCAATGATGAAAAAATCCTTAGTTATATATGAGAAAGGCAGATCCAAATTTCCGTTTTTTTCAAACTGTTGAATCAAATAATCAATTCAAAAATAGAAAGAAACGAATACAATAAAGTTATAGTAACCTATATTTTTAGTGCTTATACTTATGGTTTGATTTTCTTAACTTTGAAAAATGAAAGAAAAGGTAAAAAGAGTTGTTTCGGAGTTTAATAGTGAATTAAAACTAAAAGGTTTCCGTGCCTTCCAGATTGAGCAGGACGGCAGTGAAACCCGTGTGTACAGCAGAAAAGAATTCTATAAAATTTGCCTTACAACCGGGAAAAGTAAAATTCATTATTCTGATAAAAGTTTCGAGCAGGAAGGAACGGTGCTTTTTTTCGGAAACCCACATATTCCTTATTCCTGGGAAACGATTTCAACAACTTATAAAGGGTATACCATTCTTTTTTCTGAAGAATTTTTCAAGAATTCTGAACGTTCTGAAAGTTTACAGCAGTCTTCTTTCTTTAAAATCGGTGGAACTCCCGTTCTGAAAATTACCGAAGAACAAAGACAATTTCTTAACACGATTTTCCAAAAGATGATTGCAGAGCAGGAAAGTGATTATATTTATAAGGATGAACTGATACGTAACTACATAAGTCTTATCATTCACGAATCTCTGAAGCTGGAACCTGCAGAAGATTTTGACCAGAATAAAAATGCGGCATCAAGACTATCATCTGTTTTTCTGGAACTGTTGGAAAGACAATTTCCCATTGAAACTACAGACCAATCTCTGCAACTGAAATCAGCTCAGGATTTTGCGAAAAACCTGAATGTTCATGTTAATTATCTCAATCGTGCCGTAAAAGAAGTTACCGGGAAATCTACAACGGCTCATATCACAGAACGCATTCTCACAGAAGCAAAAGCATTGCTGCAACACACCGACTGGAATATCTCAGAAATTGCTTTTGCACTCGGATTCGATTATCCGACGTATTTTAATAATTTCTTTAAAAAACAAACAGGTACCAATCCAAAGGCATTTCGTTTGACAGAAGTTTGAATTTCTTAATTTTTGGTTTGATTATCATTAACTGTTAGCACTCTGCTGTTTCTAATTTTGTATCAGTAATTTTTAAACAAAATTCAGATATGAAAATAATAACAACAGTGATGGCTTTGTCCTTTCTTTTCATCGGACAGGCATTTACGCAGAATAAAAAATCAAATCAAAAAACAATGAATACAACCGAACAAAACGAACATTATACATTTAAACTAAGCGATAAAGTAACCCGAAAAGCATTTACCTTCAAAAACCGTTACGGGATAACGCTTTCCGGAGATTTATACCTTCCCAAAAATTCAGGGAACGAAAAATTAGCAGCGTTGGCAATCAGCGGGCCTTTTGGTGCGGTAAAAGAACAGTCTTCAGGTTTATATGCCAACCAAATGGCGGAAAGAGGTTTTGCTGTTGTCGCTTTTGACCCTTCTTATACCGGCGAAAGTGGAGGTGAGCCGAGAGATATTGCTTCACCCGACATCAATACCGAAGATTTCAGTGCGGCAGTTGATTTCTTAGGCCTTCAACACAATGTAGACCGAAACAAAATCGGAATCATCGGAATCTGTGGCTTTGCAACTTTTGCGTTGAATGCAACCATTGCCGACAAACGAGTGAAAGCAGTAGCGACAACAAGTGCTTATGATATTTCAAGAGTGAGCGCCAAAGGATATTATGATAAAATGACTCCCGAAGAACGTACGAAAGCTTTCGAAACAATGAGTCTGCAACGTTGGGTTGATGCTGAAAACGGAAAACCTGAATATCCGACAACCCATTTACCTGAAAAATTGAACGGTGATGAACCTCAGTTTGTAAAGGATTATTTTGATTATTACAAAACGCCAAGAGGGTATCACAAACGTTCTTTAAACTCCAATAAAGGCTGGACGAAAACCAATTCGATGTCTTTTGCCAACTCGGTAATGTTGAGTTATATCAAAGAAATTTCCCCAAGGCCAATGCTTCTGATTGCCGGAGAAAATGCACATTCTAAATATATGAGTGAAGATATTTACAAAATGGCTGCGGAACCGAAAGAATTGATGATTATTCCGAATGCTGTTCACGTCGATTTATACGATAAAGTGGATGTGATTCCTTTTGAAAAACTGGATCATTTCTTTAGAACGAATTTGAAATAATTGAACATTGCAATAGCTAAATCTGCTTTTTAAGATGGCGGATTTAGCGTTTTTATTTTCTAAATATTTAAAAATGAGCTTTAACAAAGATATTTTCACCAGACTTCGGAATGGTGAAACAATAATGCCTGATGATCCTGAAATTCATAAATTGCTGCAAGCTTCTTATGAAGTTAAGAAACAGTTGATTCTATTAAATACTTCCACAGAACCGAATGAGATTTTAAAAATATTAAGCGAGATTGTAGGTGGAAAATTGGAGAATGTAGCGGTTTTTACACCGCTTTATATCAACTATGGGAAGAATCTTACTATTGGAAAGAATGTATTCATCAATTTTGATTGTACTTTTCTGACTTTGGGCGGAATTACGATTGAAGACGACGTTTTAATTGGCCCGAAAGTTAGTCTGATAACTGAAAATCACCCTTTAAAGCCTCAGCACAGGAAAGGATTGATAGGAAAATCTATTCATATTAAAAAAAATGCGTGGATTGGAGCCAGGGCAACCATTCTTCCTGGAGTGACGATTGGCGAAAATGCTGTGGTTGCAGCTGGAGCCGTGGTTTCCAAAGATGTTCCAGATAATGTTGTGGTGGGAGGGATTCCTGCAAAAATCATAAAAACAATTGAATGATAAAATATTTAATCATCATTCTTTTAGTGTTCAGTTCAACTGTAATCGCACAAAATAAAGTAAATTCAAACAAAATAAAATATAACAAAATGAATACAAATATTCCTACAATAAGTGATTTTCCAACCGGTGAAGAAAACACTGCTTTTGCACAATATTTTATTGGTAAATCATATTTGGCACCTCTTACAAGCAATAAAGATTTAAATGTTCCCATTTCCAACGTCACATTTGAACCAGGTTGTCGTAATAATTGGCACAGTCATACGGGAGGACAACTTTTGATTGTTGTTGGTGGTGAAGGCTTATATCAGGAAAGAGGAAAATCTGCTCGTCGTTTAAAATCTGGTGATATTGTAGAAATTGCTCCGAATGTTGAGCATTGGCATGGTGCAACTGCTGAAAGCTGGTTTTCACATTTAGCAACAAATGGTAATCCGCAAACCAATCAAAATACATGGCTGGAAGCTGTCTCAGATGAAGAATACGTTGAAGCCAACAAAAAATAATTTTCAAGGGAGCAAAGAATGGAGGTTGTTTCAAAAGTCAAATAATTTGGCTTTTGTCATTGACTACGTCGAATATTCGATTTCTGATGAAGGAGGAATCTCTTTGTTAACCAGTTGTTTGAGATTCTTCACTACATTGCAGAACTTCGTTCGCAGACCTTCAGTCTGTGTTCAGAATGACACCTTTGATACAGTCTCTTTTTAAGTAAATGCATATCCATGAAGCTTCTTCAGTGACAAAGTCGCACTTCTTAGCTTCCTAAAATAAAACATTTGAATCATCTTTCTTCGCGATTAAAAAAAGACCTGTTCGCTCAATAAAAAGTATAGATTTTGTGCTAGTCTCAACTTTTGCGCCTGATCCGAAAAAATGTACAGAATTGTAAAGTATAGCAGGAATTAATCCTATCCTGTTTAATAATAAAAAAATCGCTACTTAAAAAGTAACGATTTTTTGTTGTGTGACCTTAACGAGTGTATCTTCAAACACTTTTATCGATGATTTGGTTCGTTTGAGCAAGATTAAGGGAGAATTATAAAGTTATTTTGATCAAGAAACTTTTATTAGAATAAAAATGTTATAAACTCAAAACAATTTAATTTCAAAAATTAAGCATAAGCGAACTTGGCTTAGTTTATCTTTAATTGGTTTTATTTGTCTTGTTTCTTCTAAAAACTATTTTAATAAGATATTTAGTAAAGACATCACTTTTATAGTAACTCAACAATTTTATTTTGTAGAAAGCTCTTGAGTAAAATAAATAACAGTTTTAAATAAAATCATAATGATCTAATTTTATGACAAAGTAATGTTCAATTGTTTTTTGAGCTTTTTTGCACATTGATAAAAGATCATTTCCTGATGTGTTGTCGAAACTAAAGTCATCGTAGGTTTTAATGATATATTCGGTTACTATTTCAATATTCATTAAATCGATGTCCGTTACATCGGTTTTCAACCTATGTTCTTCTTTGAAGAAAGGGATTTTACGGAAAATAGAATCGTTAAACCGAAAAAGATGTATTGTTTTCATTGGAAAAATATTTAATAAAATGAAAAATTTAGGTTGCAGTTATTAAGAATGCTTATTTTTTAATCTTCTGGTGATCCATCTTTTGGATAAGGTACGTTCGGATGGTAGTTGGTACATGCCGCCTGAAAGGATATACAATAAGCTGTCCCAAAAATTATTTTTCCTACATAATTCATGACTGTAGTTAGTTAATATTTTTATGTATTCGTGTTCATATTTCTTTGCTTGCTGTAAAGTGTAATTTTCTGGAATATCTTTAATAATATCCATAACATTCTGATTAAAGGTTTTAGGTGAATATTTTTCTATAAAATCTAATTCAAGCCTGCACATCCCGATAAGTGGAGTAAGTAAAGAAAAAATTTCATCATAAAAATTATAAATATTTACCTTCCAAGATAATCTTTCTTCTTCCGGTAAAACCTGAATAGTCAACAGAATAAGTTTTTTATGGATTACTTCCATTTCATCTGTGTAGAGTTTGTTTTGCTGCCAGAATATGAGTGAATTGATTTTATTTTTTTTAATAATATTTCCCAGTATATATTCAAACTGGATTCTAATATTCTTTATGTTCTCACTCAGGTCTTCTAAAACAGACTGCCACAGGTTATGTTGGCTTAAACTGCAATATGTGCTAAATATCAATCTTGATTTATTGATAAGCTGCTGTAATTCTTTTAACATTCTAAGAATTTCTTTAGCGTCTCTTTCTAAGGTGATGTTGGTATTTCGCAGATAGAACAGAGAGGTAAACTGGGAATAATAGGCTCTTCTTGAAATATTTTTTTTATTTCTGAGTCCCAGTTTGCTCTTTGGATGCTTGATTAACTTTTTCATTAGAATTTTATTGTAGATCATTTTTCTTCATAGTTCCTTTTTCAAAGGATTTTTGTTGTATGATAAGGGAAACAAGATATTGTCTTAAATCTTTTATCGTAATATTTTTTTCCTTCTCAGAAAAAAATAGTGGAGTTTCATCTAGAAGTTCATACAGTTCAGGAAATTCTTTTTGGATTTCAACTGTCTTTTTAAATATCTTTTTCGTTAAAATAGATATAGTGTTTAGATTATTCATAGCCGCTTTTTATTATTGTTACTATCATCTTGAAGCGCTTATTACCTTTTATTGAATGACGTTTATGGGCAGGAACGATAATGCATTCACCTTCTTCCATACAATAAGAAGCTCCGTCTATAATGATTTCAGCTTTACCTTCAATGATATGTGCAACAGTATCGAAAGGAGATATCTTTTCAGATAACCCTTCTTTGTCATCAAAAGATAAAACACTGATATTACCGGTCAGTTTTTCAAGTATATTTTTACTGACTACAGAATTTGGAATGTAATCTACAATCTGGCTTGTAATATATACTTTCGATTTTTCAAGTTCTCTATGATTCATCACTGTGGGTTTAAACATAAAAAGAGCAGATGGTATTGTAAATAAAAGGGACAGAACTGTATAATATCCCATCCCTTTTTCCAGTGAAAGCGTTTAATAAATATATCTTTTTCATTGGCTTTAACTGTCCTTGAAAACAATTTATGAAAGATTGATTTCTTTGATAATATTGAGAACTTCTTCACGGTTTTTTCTTAGTCTGTTTCCGATTCTTTCTAACATTTCCTTTTCTTGACCTTCTTCAAGTTTCAGATCGTTATCCGTTAATGTTGAAAACTTTTCTTTCAATTGTTTTGACTGTTCAATCCAGTCTCCAGGAGTTTTGAAAAATTTGTTGCCTTTGTTGTGGTTTGTGTCCATAAGGTAGATTTTAGTGTAACTTCATTGCTACGTTACAAAGTTGGACGTTTAATAATCTATTGTATTATAGATTGTTTCTTTTATGTTGCACATATCACACTTTTACAAAATTGCAGCTTGTTTTGTCTATCTGAAATCCGGGTTTTTCATAAAAGCACAGCTTTGATTACTCTGATATAGTAATAGAAGTTATAAGTCTAGGGATGATTACAAAATTAATATACTAATATATAATTTCAAATAAGTGAATGATTATTCGTACCTTGCTGAACAATTGCATTGAGCTGACAATCTGGACTATAAAAAACCAGCGTATTCACTTCTTTTCTTTCATTATTTAATACTTTCGGCATACCTCTCTGTTCCGCTTCAAATCGTTTATAAAACTGTTTTTGAAAAGGAGAATATAAATCTGCTGATTTTCTCAAAAGAGAATTCAATGGTAAAAAAATTATTAATGTTTTTATGTATATAAAAAAATATTTAGGGATGTGGAAGTTTTTGATTCCTATCCTGGCATGGTTTTCTTATGTTGGAAATTCTGTTTTTTCTTCAGGGTATTACTCTGTGATTCTTACTTTATTTTTAATAGGAAGTGTTTTGGCTGCGGTGTACCATTCCGAAGTTATTGCCCATCGTTTGGGAGAGCCATTCGGAACTTTACTTTTGGCATTTGCCATTACGGTCATAGAAGTAGGGCTTATTATTTCCATTATGATGGGAGCGAAGGGGTTGGAAACTATTACTCTTGCCAGAGATACGGTTTTTGCAGCAGTGATGATAATCCTTACGGGAATCATTGGGAGCTGTATTGTAATAGGTTCTTTAAGATATAGAGAACAAAGTTTTACACTACAAGGGGTAAGTACTGCACTGATCACGCTTACCTCTGTTATTATTTTTGTGCTTATTCTGCCCAATTATACGGTAAGTCACCTCGGAGGCGAATACACGTCCTTCCAACTGCTTTTTATCGCCTTGATTTCTTTGGGACTCTATCTTGGATTTACCATGATCCAAACTTTTAGACATCGAAGCTTTTTCATTTCTCCACAAAACAAATTATCCAAGAACCTGCCTGTAGAAAGCAATAATAAAATAATTTCCAGAAAACAATTGTATATCAATTGTATATTGTTAATTTTATCCCTGGGAATAGTTGTTTTGTTGGCAAAACTTCTTTCAAAGGATGTTGAACATATAGTTATTTCTTTGGGGGCCCCTAAATCTCTTGTAGGTATCATTATTGCTGGTATTGTTCTGCTTCCGGAAGGTCTGGCTGCATTCAGAGCTGCAAAAAGTGATCAGATTCAAACCTCATTAAATCTGGCTTTTGGTTCAGCTTTAGCGAGTATCGGGCTAAGTATTCCTGCGATTGCCATTATATCTGTAATAACCGGTATAAGGATGACATTGGGGATAGATATCAAATCAACAATACTTTTAGGACTGTCGCTTTTTATTATTACTGTTTCACTGGCAACAGGCAGAACTAATATCATGCAGGGAATTGTATTGATCGCTATTTTTTTAATCTATCTTTTTATTACAATAGTTCCATAAACTATTGTATATTAGTATACGGATAAGGTGAGAATTAAGGGTTGTTTTCTTGGAAAGCAGTGCCTTGCCCGGAGATAACTGACTGTTGATTCCGCTCCTTGATTGAGATAAAATTTTTCTCTTCAAGACCGTTATAACATCTATCATCGCACGCATATCATGGAAACACTTGTATAGTAAAATTGTTAAAGTCTTAATTATCCTATTGATATTAACCTTTCTAATGCCTAGGAGAAGTGTATATAACAAAACCCTCCTTTTTAGGGGAGAGTCAATTGTACTAATGAGAATGTACAACTATTATGAACAGTAAATGTATATGTTAATCAATTACATTAATATGCTGCAAGTCATGTGATTCTATTTATTATTGTCGTATATGGAGTAGAATTAATACACTATTTTTAACTCTCTTAAGGATATTAGCATAACTTTTAATGCGTCAATTCTGTCGTAATATTTAATTTTCTTTGCAAGAAAGTTATAAATTTGTTTTGACTGCAAGTTTCAGTTTTTCAGGAATTTGGAAAGAATTGTCGCCTTTATAGTGATTTGTGTTCATAAGATGGAATTTAATATAACTTAATTGCTGCAGTATAAAGGTGGTGTTTTTATAACTTATTGTATTACAACTTGTTTTTTATTTTACAGTTATAACATATTGTTAGTATCGGGAATCTTTTTCTTACTGAGAGATTGATATTTATAAAAAATCTTTGATTATGCCCATAATTGTATAAATTTGGAGCCGGAAAAAGAAGAAGCCTTACAGATCATATACCTAAGGTATTATTACAGAGTTGCAGATAAATGAGTGATATCAGAGTTTTAATCATAGGATTGGCTGCTGATTGAAAACAAGTAAACTAATTATTTTGGAAAACAGAGCCTTGCCATGAGGTAGCTGACTGTTGATTCCGCTCCCTGATTAAGATTAACATTTTTTTCTTCAAGGCCGTCATAACAGCCACCAGTTGCAGGGTTATAAATAATCTGATGTAAATGATTCTTTCCTAAAAACCAATTAAAAGCACTCCTCATCATCTGTATGTATTTTTCATCCTTAAAAACTTGATAGAATGTAGATAATGCCAGTATGGTGTAAGCAACATCTATGGGCTGTTCTCCGCCAATTGATTCAGGATTTTTAACCGTTTCTTTCTGCAGCCATCCTTTATTTGAAATTACTTTGATTTCCCCCTTAATAAATATTTTAGAAAGCAGAAACCGGAATGATTCATTGGCAATTTGCTTATACATATCGTCTTTGGTAGTAATCCATGCACATAATAAAGCCTCTGGAAGTAAACTGTTTCCATAGGTCAGATAGCTTTCAAACCAATGCCAGTCTTTGTGTTTTTCATGCTGGTACATTTTCACCAGACGATTAGCGAGTTTTTTCAATAATAGAATATTGATTTCTGAATTTTGATAATGTAAGCCTTTGATGATAAAGCCCATTGCCCGGGTAGAATAGATTTTCTCAATCAATGGAAGACTTTTTTCAATTACTGATTCTGCTTCATCATAAAACTGTTGAGGTAAGATTGTTTTTATTGAAAGAAGATATCCCAGTGCCCAGATAGCCCTTCCATTGGAATCTTCAAGATTAGTTTCATAATTCTGCTGAGCAAATTCCTTGTTTTGATTTACATAGTTAAGAAAACTACCATCCGGTTGTTGACAAAATTTAATAAATTTAAGATAAGTTGAGATTAAATCTAGGTCAGATTCATCTCTGTTTAGTTCGTAATGTCTGCAGGCTACAATCATAGCACGGGCATTATCGTCTAAAGTATACCCGGAATTGATATCAGGTTTATTGATTTTAGAAAACTGGATCATTCCAAAATCTGTTGTCATATTTTTGATATGGCTGAGATTGATGATGGGGAATGCATAATGTAATGTCATGTTATCTTTGCTATATTGTTGAAATAATAGGGCATGTGAAATAGAAGCATTCTCCCAAGCTGTGGGAGCCATTTTTTCCAAACTATTTGACCGTAATTTTTCCTGTGCAGTTTCATTTTTTAGTAATGTATTCACGGCAACAGCAAGCTGTTTCGGATCTTCAAAATCAATAATGATTCCCAGGTCTTCATTCAGTACTTCCAAAGCATGGGGAATAGGAGTGGAAACCACAGGGCAGCCACAACTGATGGCATAGGAAAAAGTACCACTTACTGCCTGATTTCTGTCTTTTGAAGTGAAAAGATAGATATTGGTAAGCTGAAGATAATCCAACAACTTATCTAGAGGCAGGTACTGATTGATAAAATGAGTATGATTTTCCAGATGGAGCCTCTTAACAGTATCCTCCAAAAAATCACGATATTTCTCACCTTCATATTTAATGATGCCGGGATGCGTTTTTCCAATAATCAGAAACATTACATCGGGGTTTTTTGTAATAATTTCAGGCAAAGCTTCTAAAGTGGTTTCGATATTTTTCCCAGAACCCAATAAACCAAATGTTGAAAGTATCTTTTTATCTCTAAATCCGTATTTCGCTTTCAGTGAAGTTTTATCGATAAATGGCAATAAATGAGTACCGTGGGGTATTACGTTAATTTTTTCAGCAGGAATATCATAATCATAAGAAAGGATATCCGCAGAAATACTTGTCATTACAATAATAGATTTGCAGAAACTGCTGATTTCTTTTACTTTTTCTTTTAGCTCCCAGTCCGGTTTCGGGAGAACTGTGTGAAAAGTAATGATGACGTCTTTCTCTACATTTTGAAGAAAAAGCAGCAATCCGTTTTTAGCTTCAGTGAAAAATCCAAATTCATGCTGGAGCACAACCAATTGAATATTGTCATTTTTGTTGATTTTAGAAGCCAGCTCCAAATAAGAAATAGCATCGGATGTATTTAAGCTATATTCAATGTTTTCTGTATAATGATAGTGTTCGTCCTCTGTTTCCATTGGACAGATGGTTATAGTAAATGATTCTCTGAACTTTAACTGTAGAGATTTTATCAAATCCTGACAATACGTTGCAATGCCGCACACCTTAGGAGGAAAAGTACTTATAAAGATGATTTCTGGTTTATAATTAATTGTGTTTTTTTTATTTTGTACAGATCGTCTCTTTATCTTTTCCTCCACGTCTGATTTTATATTTTTATTCATGTTGATATCTGTTTTAAAGTCTGACATGCTATAGTGAATAGCCAGTTATGATGTGTATTGTAGTAATTCCTTCAGTAATTCCTGAACACTTAAAGAAGCAACAGCTATTCTTTTATCTGCAGCTCCGTAGTAGATATGGAGTGTATCTCTTTCTACGATGGCTCCTGTAGGGAAGCAGACATTGTTCACTTCTCCCCTCTGTTCCCATTCTTCTTCGGGTTTGAAAAGAGGATAAGGAAGTCTTGAAATTTCTTTTTCAGGATTATCAAGATCCAGTAAAGCAGCACATGCGCTGTAAACATAGCCTTCAATGGTATCATGTACACCATGGTATATCAAAAGCCACCCATGTTCGGTTTCTATAGGGGGGCATCCTCCGCCAATATAGCTTACCTCATGCTCATATTTGGGAGATAATACGATATGCTGATTAAAGTGAAGGAAATAATCTTTCCAGAAATCAGTATTCAGATCTTCTATATTTTCTATACCTGCAATTTGGATATCGGGTCTTATGCGATGAAGAAAATAAAGCTTCCCGTTAATTCTTCTTGGAAAAAATATCACATTTTTATCCCACAGGAAGACATCTTTATTTTTTTTATAAGTAGGCGTGAGTTTGTTGAAGCGTCTGTACTTTTCTCCTACTTCACCTTGAGATTCTGATAAAAATCTAAACTTGTTGTATGGAATTTTGGGAACAATAATACCTCGTTTTTGCCATGATATAAGGTCCTTTGATACTGCAAGTGTTCCCAATGCATTAATCCCGTCATAACTCGTATAGGTAAGGTAAAATAAATTATCGATTTTTACAATTCTAGGATCTTCAATACCATGTTTTTCGTATTCAAACTTGGGCATGATAACCGGATTGCTCAACCGGGTTTCTATAGTCTTATAATCTGATAGTATACAGTATCCGATACTGGAGAAATTATTCCTGGCAACTGCCCTGTATAATAAATGTATTTTTCCGTTATCCTTAATAACTGCGGGGTTTAAAACACCTTCACTCTCAAAGTCTAATGTTGTTTTTCTGAGTATAATTCCGTCTTTTTTCAGAGATACCATTTAGTTGCCGGTATTTTGGGATTCGTTTTCCCTGTCTCTTCGTTTATTCATCTTATCTTCCCGTTTCTCTTTTGCGGATTTTGCGGGTGGAGTTTTATCTGATTTCTTTTTTCCGTCTTTTTCTTTTGACATTGTGAAATATTTTTTTGTTAACTGTAAATTTCAATCATTAAAAAAGGAAAGCTTTGCAATTGTCTTTCAATTTGTTGCATAAATCATAGATATTTCCGATTTAATAGACTAACTTTGGTTAAATGACTGTTAATGAAATAATTGACAGATATAAATAGTAAGGGAGATGAAGTTGTACATAAAATATATGGTAAGTTTGCGCTGTAAAATGGTTGTCCATCGGGAACTAGAAAGGTTGGGCATTAAAAATGCTATTGTAGATTTGGGAACTGTAGAATTACTGGATGATATCAGCGTCGAACTAAGACAAATTCTGAAAGAAAATTTACTTAAAACAGGACTTGAAGTATTAGATGATAAAAAAAGTATCCTGATAGAGAAAATAAAGAATGTAGTGATAGAAATGATTCATTATTCAGAGGAACTCCCAAAAGAAAATTTCTCAGATTATGTAAGTGAAAAATTAGGATATGATTATACTTATCTTGCCAATACCTTTTCAGAAGTAAAAGGAATGACACTCCAGCATTTTATTATTATTAATAAAGTAGAAAAGGTAAAAGAATTACTGTTATATGATGAACTCAATCTTACAGAAATCTCTTATAAACTCAATTACAGCAGTGTAGCCCATCTTTCTAACCAGTTTAAAAAGATTACAGGGCTTTCCCCTTCATTTTACAAGCAGTTGAAACAAAGACGTCTTGGAAATCTGGAAGACTTATAAAAGGTGGGATATATGTAAGATTATTCCGGATATATATAGCTTACTATATACTGAAACGGCCATCTTTGTAGTATAATAATCAGGAATTCACCAAATCCATAAAGTTTATATCATCATAAATTGTGCAATTTTAGACTGCTGTTCTCTGGTATTTGAAAACATCGTAGTAGTAAAAAAAGACTGGAAAAAGCCAATATACACCATGATAAAATTAATAGACTTAAGGATTCTCAATTTTGACAATGAGCATATTAAATCCCGATAAAATAGCAGATATGTTTTCAAAAGGGTTTAATTAATCAAGGATGGATACCCATGGTTTCTGTCCTTTTCATCCATAGTATGGGAATGATAGATATGTAAAAATTTTCATCAACTGAGTCCATAAAAAACTGTTTGAACATTCATGAGTAAACAACATGTTTAAATACAAAACAGACTTTCTTATTATCACTTTAATATCAAAAGTCATGAAAACAATACACCTTTTTCAGTTTAAGAATTCCATTACCAGAAAACTTCCTTTTTTTAAGGAGGAATGTAGATTAGATAATTTAAATGATTTAATGGCTTATGATCTGATGAACGCCGAAAAAGTGACTGAGTTCATTATTGAAGTTCATGATGATTTCATTTTTGAAGATATGGCCAGAGAAGATCTTTTGTCAATGTGCAACAATGCCAAGGAAATGATTGAGCATTATTTTGTAACAACCATGAATGATTATGACGTTATCTGAACATAGATTTCAGCAGCCTAAAAAAAGTTTTTTAGATCAATATTAAATAGCAGATGCAATGAAATTTCAACAAAGTTTACTTGATTATATCAGTAATTCACTCATTACAATGAATGAAACGGTTTCTATAGCGGAAAGTGTAACCTCGGGATTAATACAGCTGGCTTTTTCCCAGATGCATAATGCAAAGCTATTTTACAAAGGAGGAATAACGACCTTTACATTGCCTGAAAAAGCTAAATTTTTAAATGTCAATAAAATTGAAGTTCATGAAAATGGTTTTGAAACCCAAAAAATGGCAGATACAATGGCTGTAAAGGTTGCTGAATCATTTGGAACAGATTGGGGAATTACTTGTACTGGATATGCTGCATCTGTAAGAAATTCGGGATTTAAAGTGTATTCATTCTGTGCATTTAGTTACAAGGGAGAGATCGTACTTTCCAAGCGCATAGAGCTCCATGATAATACTCAGGCATTAGATGCACAGTTATATTATACTGAATTTATTTTAGGGTGTTATAAAAGTGCACTTAATCAAATATTAATTTAATTTACCATCAGTTTAAAAGTATAGATTTTTAATTTTTCGCTTTTATTGATTATTTATGTAATCTCTACGAGTTTCCAACTCTGTAAAATTCTTTGTCAACCCTTTATTTGATTTTATGTTTGAAAGATTATTAGATTCTAAATTTTTTGAATAATTTATATCCAACATTTACAAATTTATTCATTCTTATCCAAAATAAAAATGGCGCTAACTGTCTTTAGTTGGCGCCATTTAGCTGTTTGTGACCTCGACAGGATTCAAACCTGTAACCTTCTGAGCCGTAATCAGATGCGCTATTCAGTTGCGCCACGAGGCCTTGTGTTACCTTGTCGTTTAAAGGTTTGCAAATATAGCACTTTTTTCCGTTCTTTGAAAGATGAAACAGAAAATTTTACTTTTATTCACGGTATTTTCGCTAATTGCCTGTAAAAGAGAACCAAAAATTTCGTCCTCAGATTGGACAAATATCTCAGACCGTACCCAGTTTAAAGACCATGATGGTACACTTGATTTGAAATCGGGAAATTTCACCTATAATTTTAAGAAAAACCAGATTCCATTTAAAAAAATTATCCTTTTAAATGCGAGTATGGCAGGGTATATTTCGGAGTTGGAAGCAGAAAATTTAATCGTTGGTGTATCAAGTCCGGAGTATATTTATTCGGAAAAGATCCAGAACCTGATTAAAGAAGGGAAAATTCAGAATGTAGGAAGTGATCAGAAGTATGATGTTGAAAAAATTATCTCGTTGAAGCCGGATGCTATTTTTACCAATCACATAGCAAGCTTTGACAATACCTATGAACTATTGAAAAATAATGGTATCCAGGTTGTATTTCTGGATGAATATATGGAACAACAACCATTAGAAAAAACAGCCTATATAAAGCTTTTTGGGGAGTTTCTGGGAAAAGAAAAAGAAGCCGGTGCTAAATATCAGGAAATTGAGAAAAGCTATAATGAATTGAAGCAGCTTGCCCTGAAAGCAAAAGAGAAACCGGTTGTTCTGGCTAATGAAATGTATGGCAATGTATGGTACCTTCCGGGAGGAAATACTTCTGTGGCCCATTATATTGCTGATGCCAATGCATCATATATAATGAAAGATAATAAAGATGAAAAATCTTTAACCATGAGCTTTGAAGAGGTTTTTGCAAAAACAAACCATGTACAGTATTGGGTGAATGCCGGAAGCTATGCTTCAAAAAAAGAAATGCAGAAAGTAAACCCTTTATATGAAAAGCTGGAAGTTTTCAATAAAGGAAGAGTATATACATTATCTGGTAAAGAAAGACAAAGAGCTAATGATTTCTTTGAAAGTGGCGCTGTAAGAGCAGACCTTATTCTTAAAGACTATATCAAAATCTTTCATCCTGAACTTCTGCCAAATTATCAGCTGACTTACATGAAAGAGTTGCAGTAAGCCGTACTATTGCTTACTTTTGCCTTTCCTTTTTATAAAGTTATGTGGAAAAAAATTAAACAACTTATTTTCATCATTCTTGTGCTGAATGTAGTGTTCATTATCTGGGGACGATTTTTTAATCCTCCTATTACCATTACGCAGATAGGAGGTCTTTTTGAATACGGAAAACTTCACAGAGACTATATTTCCTATGATGAAATGGGAAATAATGTGAAAAAAGCCGTCATTGCCTCTGAAGATCAGAAGTTTTTCGATCACGACGGATTCGATTACACTGCAATCGAGAAGGCGATGAAGCATAACGAGCAGGGTAAAAAAATAAGAGGAGGAAGCACGATTTCTCAACAGACCGCAAAAAATGTTTTCCTTTGGCAGGGAAGGAGCTGGTTGAGAAAAGGACTGGAAGCTGTCTATACTTTTATCATTGAAAAAGTGTGGAGTAAAGACATTATTCTTGAAAGATATCTGAATTCTATCGAAATGGGACAAGGTGTATTCGGAGTAGAAGCTGCTGCCCAATATTATTTTGGAAAACCATCAAAAGACTTAAGTGCCTCAGATGCTGCATGGATTGCTGCCGTATTGCCCAATCCAAAGAAGTACGATCCCAAAAATCCATCTCCCTATTTAAGAAAGAAACATAATTGGATCATGAGACAGATGAGGAATGTGAGTTTGAAATAGTATCTTTGTACTAATGAAATTCTTAAATTCCAGCACAAATTTTGAGTCAGTTCTTAAAAAATATTTTTCTTTTAAGAACGAAACTCTTTCTTTGGAGCCCTTTGCAGAGTTTTTGGAGAGTGTAAAAAGAGCAGATTTTACGGATGTGCTCAATTTTTTCAGAAGCAATCCGAATTATGCAGAACATTTTAAACACTATATCCACAACATTTTTAAAGGAAGGCCCTTCAATTTGTCTCTTACAGAAGCCAATATTCTGTCTGAAAATGCCTTCTTCCCTGAACTTAAAAAAAGAATCCTGAATAAGGTGCTGCCACCTGTCGAAAATGAGAAGACCGTATGGTACATGATCGACAATGTGAGCTTAAGGCCCAAAAAAGATCTTAGACACCTGCACAACCTTCCTGAAAACGAAATCGATGAGTTTTTAACGATTATCGGAGCATCCGATTTTATTACCAGAGCCAATGTAAAAAAAGAACTTATTTTCTCTATGAATATCCTCTCGTGGAGGGTAACGGGAATGGCAATGGAAGTGGAAGTTGTAAGAATGGCCCCACAATACCGAAATCTTGATAATCCTTTTCTGGCTCTTCAAAATGAGTTGGAGACCTTGGCTGAAGATCTCGTAAAAGATCCGGAATTACAGTTGCATTCAAAAGATAGCCGATATAAACAAATTAAGATTTATGCTGAGCAATGCCTTGAGTTTGTGAATATTGCTTTTAAAAATTCTGCTAAATATGGTATTTCAGGGAAGATTAATCAGTCATTGCTGAAGATTCGCCAGCAGACGGAAAGGATTTATGAAATCGTACAACTTTTGGTTATTGATAATGACGAAGATGTTTTGATTAAATCGAAACAACTGGTCTTTAATATCCTGAGCTATAAATCTCATAAGAATAATATTGCAGATCTCATCAATGACAGTACAAGACTGATCTCGCATCTTATTACCAATCATACTGCAGAAGCAGGAGCCCATTATATCACCTCTACCCGTAAAGAATATATGACAATGTTTTATAAAGCGAGTGGAGGAGGAATTATAGTAGGTGCCCTTTGTGTCCTGAAAATGCTATACGGATATATTCCGGGAAGTGATTTTTCCCATGCTTTTTTATATTCAATGAATTATGCAATGGGATTTGTGATGATTTATCTGATGGGGTTCACACTGGCAACAAAGCAGCCTGCTATGACCGCTGCAACAATGACCAAGGTGTTATCTGAAGAAGGAAACAACAAAAGAAATAATACAGAATTTGCCCATCTTGTGTCAAAATTATTCAGAAGTCAGTTTATTGCCTTTGTAGGGAATGTATTGCTGGCCTTTCCGATAGCACTTGCCATTATTTATGGACTGGATGTTTTTTTCTCACAAAATCTTGCTGTTGACCGCTCTGATAAATTATTAAAAGATCTTGATCCTTTCAAATCTAAAGCTATTCTGCATGCCAGTATTGCAGGTTTTTACCTGTTTATTTCAGGGATTATCTCAGGAAATATCGGTAATAACTCTGTTTTTTATCAGATCCCGGAAAGGATTGCCAAAAACCTTTCGATCAGAAGTTTCTTTGGGAAAAAGTTTGCCAAAGGACTTTCAAAATATTATGCTAAAAACTGGCCGGGGATTGTTTCCAATTTCTGGTTTGGGGTATTTCTTGGGGCTACGGCTCCTGTAGGTCTGTTTTTCGGTCTTGACCTGGATATCAGACACATTACCTTTGCCGCCGGAAACTTTGCGTTAGGATTATACGGGAAGGATTTCTCAGTAGACTCATATACATTCTGGATGTCTTTTTTTACCGTCTTTTTGATTGGGTTCTTTAACTTCCTGGTGAGCTTCAGCTTATCCATGTTCCTGGCGTTCAGGTCAAGAAAAATGAACTTCGGACAGGTGAGCGAAATTTATAAAGAGATTTTCAGATATTTTACCAAACATCCGCTAAAATTTTTCCTGCCATTGCGTTCAGGATTAGATAAACAAGCCGACGATCTGATGAGCAGTACGATATCAAATAAATCGGAAGAAGAACATTAACATATCGAGGCATTAAAATATATAAAAAGACTATTTCAAAGCGGGATAGTCTTTTTTATTAATCAGAGTTCGTGTACTGATGGCCTAAAAATGTTTTTTGAATCATTAATGAAAATATTAAGGTAGAGTAGGATTTGTCAGGGCTGGATACTAAAGTGATCTGTTTAAAAAATAGCGGTAGCTGTTATCATTATTTTTTTGTAAAGGCTAAAAAGCTTAATGGCTTCAGGAGAACAATTAAAGTATTTGAAGATCCTGAAATTTGTCTGCACCAAATTTGTCCTGAAACTTCTTCAGGTAAAAGCTTTTGCGCATTTTAAAATCATGCTTCAGTAACGGCGAATTAATGGTGATAATAATACATCCATTATCAATATTCACACTTCTGATTTCGTTAAACAAACTCTCATCCAGATAGTCTTCAAGAAAGTCTTTGATGTCAAATGCGATCAGTTTATCTTCAAAACCATAAATTCTGGCAAAAGATTTTACCAGTTCAGAGGATTGATATTCACGTTTTTTCTTTTTCATAGTGGTGTTGCGGGGTTCGAGATACGTGTTATGTAATGTGTATTACGTGGTTCGTGAATTGCGTTTATGGGGTGGAATATACGATTTATAGTAGCTTTATAAAAATTCTATTGTTTATTTTCATTCCAGTTTTCTTTTACCCATTTTTTATATACATTGATTTTTCCACCTAATATATTGTATTCATTTTGTAAGGTTGCAAATTCATTAGAAATATCAGGGTATAGGATGATGAGCTTTTCGAGATGATTAATTGTTTCGTCATTACTGGCGTGACAGTATACGAGAAAGCGAATGTAGTCATTTTTATATATTGATCTGCCATATCCCTCAACAATATTAGTAATTACGGAGTCAGATGATCTTCTCAATTGATTTCCGAGTTCAAATAATTCATATTTGGGAAGAAGAAAGGATGCTTTATGTGTTTTTAAAAACAATTCAAAAGCTATTTTGTAAATATCTAAACTTCTGTAGCTCATATCATTTGTGTGTTTATGAAAGGTAAGATAAAGAAAAATAGATTACTTACAAGCTATTTCTGGATTTATCATTCCTCCTTACATAGTTTAAATTTAATAACCTAAAAGTATTTTTACACACCATAATTCGTATTTCGAAACCCGTAACACGAATCTCGGCCCCCCTTAAACGTCAAAAATTACACTTTCCTCATTAATTTTCTTCACCACACTTTCCGTACGTTCCCTATGGGTATCTGTGATAAAAATTTGTCCAAAGCTTTCTTTGTTGACAAGTTCAATCAGCTGTGCAACACGGGTGTCGTCAAGCTTATCAAAAATATCGTCTAACAAAAGGATAGGTGTTTTGTTGGTAAGCTCTTTAACAAGGCTCATTTGAGCCAGTTTTAATGAAATCAGGAAAGACTTCTGTTGTCCCTGAGAACCGATTTTTTTAATTAAAATATGATCCATTTCAAAAAGGAGGTCATCTTTATGAATTCCCTTTGAAGTATAGGTAAGCATGCGGTCTTTTTCCAGGCTTTCTTTTAAAAGGTTTTCAAAAGAATCTTCCAGTAAATGAGATTCATAAATAACAGATACCATTTCTTTTCCACCTGAAATAATATGGTAGAAATTCTGAACAATAGGATTCAGTTGTTCTACAAATTCTTTTCTTTTATTAAATATTCTTGTCCCGAATCTGGTAATTGGGTCATCATAGATTTCCAACGAATCCTTGTCCCACGTTCTGTTTTTGGCAAAATATTTTAATAAAGCGTTTCTCTGCTGTATGGTTTTCTGATACTGAATCAAGTCAAAAAGATATTCAGAATCCGTCTGAGAAATCATAGCATCCAGAAACTTTCGTCTGCTTTCCCCGGAATCCGAAATTAAATTAGAATCATAGGGTGATATCATTACGCTGGGCAGATAACCGATATGGTCGGCAAGTCTGTCATAGCTTTTATCATTTTTCCTGATGATCTTTTTGGCTTCTTTCGGTTGGGTAATTCTGATGATATCTTCACTGTCTTCATTCTGAATTTCAGCATCAAGGGTGAAAAAATCCTCGTCTGTTTTAATATTATTCAGATCTGTATTTCCTAAAAAACTTTTTCCTACGGATAAATAATGAAGGGCATCCAGAATATTGGTTTTTCCCACCCCGTTATTTCCTACAAAACAATTGATTTGTGGGGAGAATTCAAATTTTTTTTCTGAATGGTTTTTGAAATTGTAAAGAGAAAGCTTCTTGATAATCATTCGTCAAAAATACTCCATTATTACTAAAAATAAAAAAGGAAGTGCAGAACAAGTTTCTACTCCGAATGAGAAGTACGAATCATCTCGTTTATTTTCAGCGAAATAAATAAAAATATAAGTAATGATACTCGAGAGAAAAAAAGAAACAGCATAGATTGGTTTAAGATGGAATATTCCGATTAAGCTGCTGATAAAAACAAGAATATACGCTATATATTTTGTATTCTGAACCCCTATTAACATGGGGAATGTCTTTACCGTATCATCCTTCATATCACGGATGTCAAAAGGAAGTACCAAGGCCGTAATAAAGAAGAAACTGATCAGAAAAATCGGAAGACTGAACTCCGGAAGCGTTAGCCAGCAATTGACCAAAGCCCACACCAGGCCTACATAAAAGACCTTCAGGAGTGGAATTTTCCGGATGTAAACATCAAGAAAAAAGCTATTGTAAAGCAAGCCCAGCACAACAATGATAAACCATTTAAGCAGTCTTACTTCATTGTGATTGTGAATAATAAGAAAAGCACATATAATTCCTGCCACTGCATTTAAAATCAAAATTTTAAAAAAATGTCTGGTGTATTGATACTTGGTATAAAGGTAGCCACTGAAATAAGTGATGAAAATAAGCAGTACCGTTGGGAAACGGAATGTGTTTTGCTCCTTCATAAAAAATACTGCAAAAAGAGTTCCCACTAAAGAGACATAAATTTGACTGTCTATGATGGTTTTTTTCAGTATTTTTAAAATGTTCATTTTTCAAAATTAATATATATGAAAAGATTTTCCAAGATTTTTATGCTTTTGCTTTTATTGCTGAGCTTTTCAATGGTTTTCGGACAAAAAAGTTACGATGACCAATGGAAAAAAATTATTGAAAACACTAAAAAAGGGGCTTATAAATCTAATCTTCCCATCATTTTAGATATACAAAACCAGGCAATGAAAGAAAATAACACTCTCCAGCTGATCCGTTCCCTAAAGGCGGAATTCAGTATTGTCAACCAAACGATAGACGATGATCAGAATGATGCCGCTTCAAAATTTTTCACCAAACTTCAGGCAGCGAAAGCCAAACTTAAAGGTGAAGAAAAGCTGGTATATGATGTTCTGTTGAATGGTTTCTTCCTTGATTACTACAATCAGAATTCGTGGAAAATCAATGGACGAACCAATGTCAACTCTCAGGATCTTTCCCAGATTGAGACCTGGAGTAAACTTGATTTTAAAAATTATTTAATTAAAAATTATCAGGAACTTGATCAGCAAAAGTCAGAAATGAAAAAAATTTCTTTAACCAAATATAAAGAAGTCTTTTCTGATACTAAAGATATCACCTATTTTCCATCTTTATCTGATTGGTACGGGATAAAGAAAGTAAGCTTTTTCTCTGAAAATAGCCTGTTTACGAAAAATGAGCTCACAGTAAACCGTACTGTTATCAATGCAATTTTTGATGAACTGATTGCACAGAATAATGGAAATTCCAAGCTGTATTTTATGAAAGAAAAATTGGTTGATAATTGTAATTTTAACCAATGTAAAGATAAATTGGAACAACTTCAGTCTCTTTTGAAATCAAATGTGGAAGGCGATTATAAAGTCCTTATCATGGAAGATATCATGAATGAACTTACCGCCAAAAAGAAAGAAAAAGAAGCCATTGCTGTGGCTGCACAGGCAAAAGCTCAGTATCCGAAATCTCCTTTTATCGAAAATATAAGATATAAAGAAGAGTTAATTACAAATCCTTTGCTGAACATTAAATTTGAACAGCAGACACAAAATAACCTGCCTGTTCACTTTGTTGCTGAATACAGAAATATCAGTGATTTTTCATTAAATATTTATGAGGTAAAAGGAGAATATATTTCATTCATGCAATATGTTCAGAATTCATACGGAAACACATATGGAAAGGTTAAAAAGAGTCTGGTGAGAAAAGAAAACTACCAGCTTTCTGACCCAAAAGATTATCAGGTTCATAAAACTTCACTGGAAATTAAACCTCTTCCTGCAGGTATTTACGTTGTAGAATATTCTGTGGCAGGAGCAGATCCGAAAGATAGCGACTCTAAACAGAATTTCTACATGCTGGTTTCGGGAAATAAAATCGTGTACCAGTCCAAAGCAGACAGAAATCCGATTTCAAACGAATTGAAATTGGTTAACAGTGAAAACGGTAAACCTGTAACAAATGAAAGCCTTACATTTTATGAATTTGTAAGCAATAAAACACTGAATAAATTCGAAGGGAAAACCAGTGAAAAGGGAGTGTTTAAGTTTCCGTCCGGTACAAGTAATGACTATTATCGAACTTTCCTTGTTCAGCAACCTAAAACCAATGATTTCCAAATCATGCAGGTATATGGAACGAGAGGCTATGCAGAGGATAACAATCCCAATAAAGAATCCCGTACCATTGCCCAGATCTTTACAGACAGAGCTATCTACCGTCCTGGGCAGACCGTATATTTCAAGGTTATCAACACCGGAATAAATAAAGAAATAGAGTCTGTACTTTCAGGATTGAAGCAAAAAATAACTTTGGTAGATGCAAACAATCAGGAAGTTTCTTCTCAGAATTTTACTACCAATGAATTTGGTTCTTATCACGGAAGTTTTATGCTGCCAAAAGGGAAACTGAACGGTACTTTTTACCTGAGAACAGATGCCAATAGCGGATATAAAGATATCAGAGTAGAGGAGTATAAAAGACCCAAGTTTGAAGTAACTTTTGATCCTGTAAAAGATGAATATAAATATGGCCAGACCATTGAGCTGAAAGGAAAAGCCATGATGTTCTCAGGAGTAGCATTGAGCAATACCACCGTGAATTATGAAATTAAAAAACACAATATAAGATGGAGGTATTTCTGGTGGTACCCGCAGGATAATGATAATGAGAACTCAATTCTGGGAGAAGCTAAAACGAATGAAAAGGGAGAATTTGTCATTCGCCTTGACCTTAAAAAAGATGAAAAACTGGAAGGAATACAAATTGATAACTATGAGATCAATGCTTCCGTTACAGATATTAACGGAGAGACCCAATCAGGAAATACCCAATTGAAAGTAGCTTCCGTATCCCATTATATTCAGGCTGATGATATTAAAAATACGTTCACTGATGAAAATGTAAAATTAAAAGTTCAGACAAAAAATTATAATGAACAGGATTTGAAAAAATCTTACCAGGTTAAATTGTCCAGACTTGCAGCTCCGGACAGAATCTTCAGAAGCAACTTTAAAACAGAAGTTCAGAACCTGCCAACATATTCCAAAAGTGAGTTTGTTGCTAAATTTCCACATGATCTGTTTGATAAAAACGATGAAATCAAAAACTGGAAAACAGAAAAAGTTGTGGTAGAAAGACAACAGCAGCCATCAATAGAATTAGAACTCGGAAAACTGGAAGCCGGAGATTATCAGTTGGAGCTTTTCAATATGGAAGGAAAGGATACAATAAAGTCTTCCCAATATTTCAGTGTGTGGGATAAAAATGGACTGAAACCTATTCAAAAAACATTCCTTGCGGTTATTGCTCCGAAAGAAGAAGTGTCAAGAGGAGAAAAGGCTAAAATGTTTGTGTATTCAGCAATTCCCGATGCTTTGGTCAATGTATATGTTCAGGATGGCTTAGGAAAGACTGTTACAGAAGCATATCAACTGAAAAAAGGAATGTTGGAGTATACGGTAGATGTTCCTAAGGATAAAAATGTATCTCAACTTAATGTTCAGTTCCAGATTGTAGCATTTAATGACATTAATACAGAATCTGTTACACTGAAAATAAAAGATACAGAACAGCCTTTAAAAATTGAAACGGTAACATTCAGAGATAAACTTGAGCCCAATTCAAAAGAAAAATGGAGCGTAAAAGTGACCGGAAACGAGAAAGAAAAAATAAATGCTGAGGTGCTTGCCAATATGTACGATATGTCTTTGGATCAGTTTGCCGTAAACAATTATAGCTGGAATAGATTATATGTGCCATTTAATATCGTAAGTTCTTACGCTTTGAGAAGCTTTCTGACACAAAAAAGTTATCAGAAAAGAATTCAATATTTCAATGGGAATTATGTAAATGTGCCGAACTTTAACTGGTTTGATGGAGATTTATATTATATTTCAACAATCACAGAAACGGGAATAGCCAGTCAGGAAGGAGTTAAAAGCCCTGCTTATTCCGCTCCTCCCGCACCAATGGCTCGCGCCAAAAGGTCTGCTGTTGCCGGTGAAGTAGCAGAAATGAGAGTTGCAAACAATGCAGCTGTACAAAACGAAGAGGCTATTGCAGCGGATGCTGTCGGAGCTGCTGGTCAGGCACAACAAAAAGAAGATCTGGAAAAAGTTCCGGTACGTCAGAATCTGAACGAAACAGCATTCTTTTATCCGGATCTGAAAACAGATGCTGAAGGCAATGTAAACTTCGAATTTACTTCTCCGGAAGCATTGACAAAATGGAAATTAATGTTTCTTGCTCACACAAAAGATGCCAGAGCAGCAACATTAGAAAAACAGGTGGTTACTCAAAAAGAATTCTCGGTAACTCCAAACTATCCTAGATTTTTAAGAGAAGGGGATGAACTGAACTTGCAGTCAAAACTATCCAACCTTACCGATAAAAAAATGAATGGTTCAGCAGAGCTTAGAATCCTGGATGCATTTACCAACGAAGATATCTCTTCTAAATTCGGATTGAATTCGGCTACACAAAATTTCACTTTAAATGAAAACGGAAACGGAGCTTTAACATGGAAATTAAAAGTTCCCAACAATGTTTCCTCTATTATTTTAAAAGTTGTGGCGAAAGCAGGCGCATTTTCTGACGGAGAACAGCAGGCCGTGGCTGTATTGCCAAATAGAATGTTGGTGACCGATGCCATTCCTGTTTTTGTAAAAGAAGGAGAAACCAAAACATTTGTACTGGATAACCTTAAGAATAATACATCTACAACAGCATCCAATGTGTCCAATACCCTTGAACTGACAACCAACCCGATTTGGGAGATTATGTTTGCGCTGCCAAGTCTGAAAAACGATCAGAACAATTCTGCAGATGTAGTCTTCAATAAGTGGTTTGCAGATGTAGTAGCTTCAGAAGTATTTAAGGCGAATCCAAAAATGAAAACCGTTTTTGAAGAATATCAGAATAAAGGATTATTAAACTCCAATCTTGAGAAGAATCAGGAGTTGAAACAATTGTTACTTGAAGAGACTCCATGGGTTCTTGAAAGTAAAAGTGAAGGTGAACAAATGCAAAAGTTAGCATTGTTGTTTGATACCAACACAATGAGAAATTCAATTAATCAGGATTGGGATGATTTCAAAAAATTACAAAATCCTGACGGAGGGTTCTCATGGTATGCAGGATACCCAAGTTCATACGGAACATCATTATACATCCTTAAAAATCTAGGCAAAATAAACACCTGGTTAAAGGATAATATGAAAGATTATCAAAGTGCAGATCAGAAAGAATTAGTGACAAAACTGATCCAGTATGTAGACAACGAAATTGATAAATACTGGGATACGAAAGATAAAAATATCTGGAACAACTGGGTACTTGATTTCCTTGATACCCGTAATTATTGGGAAAAACAATATCCGTTAAAAGGTAAGGGAGCTGCTTTAAAATCTTTGGTAAAACAAAAAGCAAAAACAGCAAAGATTACAGATTTTACATTTTTCGGGCTTCACCGCGCAGCATTGCTGATGAACGATTACGGTTTGAAAGATGTTTCTGATAAACTGATGACCTACCTTAAAGAAACATCTACAGATACAAAAACACAAGGAGTGTACTGGAAACAGAACCTGAATGACTGGGGATGGTTCAGTTCAAAAGTAGTCAATCAGGCGGGAGCATTGGAAGCATTTAACAAACTTAAATCTAACGATCAAAATTTTATAGAAGATATGAAGATCTGGTTAGTGACGCAGAAAGAAGTAAACTCATGGGGAAGCTCAAGAGGAACTTCAGAAGTGATCTTTACTATTCTTAATTCAGGGAAATCATGGACAGGCGCGGATAGCGATAAAGCCACTATTGTTTGGGGAGGAAAAGAATTGACACCTCAAACCCAGGCAACAGGTTATGTGAAATCTGCCGTAAAAGCGGATGTGATCGATAAAAATCTGGGAACTGTTACCGTTACCAAACCTGGTCCGGGGATCGTTCAAGGAGGTCTATTCTGGCAATATTATGAGGATCTGGATAAAATTAAATCTTCTGAAAATTATATTTCGGTAAACAAGGAACTCTATAAAAAGGTAAAAACAGTAAATGGCGAAGAGCTTCAGAAAATTTCACCTGAAACACCATTGAAAGTTGGAGATAAAGTAACCGTAAGAATGATTTTGAACACTGACAGAGCAATGGAGTTTATCCATATTAAAGATATGCGCGCCGCAGGATTTGAACCCCTTGATGCATTATCCGGATATCAGTGGAAAAACAACCTTGGATATTATCAATCAACAAAAGATGCTTCTACCAATTTCTATATTCAGTATATGCCAAAAGGAAAATATGTTTTTGAATATGATGTGGTGGCAAATGCTTCAGGAAAATTCTCAAACGGAATTACTACGATGCAGAATTATTATGCACCACAGATGAATGCGCATACAAAAGGAAGTGGTGTTCAGATTTTGGAATGATTTTTGGCTATAGGGTAGTAATTAAATTTTTAAACCAAATAAAATGAAATTTTCAAAAACTTTAATTGCAGGATTGGTATTGATGGCTGGTGTAAATGCTTTCGCTCAAAAGAAGGCTGAGAAGTTTGAAAAACTGCAGATTGAAATGTTCCCAAAAGCTAAAGAAGGATATAAACAAGTATATATTCAACTTCCCATAGAAAAAAATGAAAGAGATTTAAAAGTTGAAGTTTTTGCAGGAATTGAAAAAAAATTAGATTGCAACAACTATTTCTTGATGGGAAGCATGAAAAGCCAGGATCTTCAGGGATGGGGATACAACTATTATGAAGTAGAATCCAACGGTGAGACGGGAGGCACTTTAATGGCCTGTCCGGGGCAAAAACTGACCAATAAGTTTGTAACCCTTAAGCCGGAAATTGTAGGGTATAACAGTAAATTACCATTGGTATTCTATGTTCCGAAAGATGTTGAAGTTCGTTACAGAGTTTTACGCCCGGATGCTGCCATGAAAAAAGCAGTTCAGAAATAAATCAACCCTTATTAGATAAAAAATCCTCACAGTACTGTGAGGATTTTTTTTATTGTGAAAATTTCGGAAATGCCATAATATCTTGTTTTATAAAGATTTTACGGTCATCAAAATCAGATTGATTTATTCTTAATATATTCCTGAGGAGTCATTTGAAATTTTGACTTAAAAACCCTATTGAAAGTTGATCTGTTGTAGAAGCCAATGGTCAGATATACATCTTCTAATGAAAATTCTTCATTTTTATTATTGAGTAGGGCAATAAAAGCATTCAGCCTGAAATCATTCAAATAAGATTTGAAGTTATTTCTGGTGCAAGTATAAAAAGCAAATTTCTCTATTTTAGATTGGTAATATTAACGGGGAGAGGTCAGGGAGAGGCCACCTGGAACAATCAATGGGGATACTATTATCTACTTTATTCCAGTGAAGTGAGAGCGGGGAAAAGTCCCAAAGATTTTGCAATGAACTTATATGGAATTTGTGGATATGGTAACTCTATCAATGCCGGTCCTAATAGTGACGGAAGTGATGAAATGTATTCACTGGCAGCAGAAATATTTTAAGGTATTTATAAGAAATATAAAAAGCTCCGATTTTTTCGGAGCTTTTTTGTTATTGAGATGCTCGTCTCTGGGAAATATCTCCAGTCCTTGTGAGACAAATGATAAGTCTGATTTTTTTTCAAATAAAACAGATTTCAAATTAAAATTAAACAGTTTTAGTATGGTAATGATAAATAATAGATTAAAGTTAAACTTATTTTAAACTCATTTTAAATTGATCTATTTATGAAGTGGAATTATAAAAGTGTAAACATTTTTGCATTATATTTGTTATAAACATAAACCATGAAAAACAATTTATTGATTTTTACGTTTAGTTTTTTTGCTTTTCCTGCTTTTGGTTGGGCACAGTCTGCACCGGATTTTAAAGAACTCCTGGATAGTGCAATGGTTCGGGATTCAAATCTTAAAATGCAGATTACCCAGAATAAGCTTACTGATCTGGATGAACATAAACTGAGGGATATTTTTCTTCCTACACTGGAAGTAAGTGGTAAAGCAGGATATCTGAACGGAACTGCAAGACTGACTTCGCCGGAGATCAACCTGGCTCCTTTTATCAATATCCCGGAAGGAACTTTTAATAATAATTTTAATGTTTCAGGATTTTCAGGTGTTGCCAAGGCAGATGCCAAAATGCTTCTGTATTCCGGTGGTAAAGTTAAATATCTGAAGAAAGCAGTTCAGGAAAAGAAAAAATCTGAAGATATTCTGCTGGAAAAAACAAAAGATGAGGTCGTTGCAAGCATTTCTAAAGCCTATGATCAACTGGCACTGATTCATCAGTCTAAAAAAGTACTCGACGAAAGTAAAAAAAGATTGGATATCAACAAGAAAACTGCGGACAAAGCTTTAGGCTATGGCCTGATCACTCCTTATGATCATAAGAAAATAGAATTGGCTCAAGCCACGTTGAATGCAAAGGTAGTCGAATATGAAGGAAAAAAGGAACTACTTCTTACCCAGCTTTATATTTTAACAGGAATCAACAGAGATCGTCTGAGAATGATCGATCCCGTTTTATCTCCTGTAGATCTGTTGGCTGCAGAAAAAGGAATAGAGCAAAGAGCTGAAATCAGAGCGTTGGAACATGGGATCAATGCTGCAGATTATAAAATAAAAGCAGAAAAAACCTGGATGATTCCTAAAGTACAGTTGATGGCTTCTGCTTATTATATCGGGTTGTATGGAAACAGGATTAAAAGTTCCGAGAATGTAATCCCTGCGGTACCACTCTTAGGATATGAAGGAAGGAAACTGGATTGGAGTCCTAATAATATTAATGTATTTCCACTAATCACTGCAGGTGTTGGTTTTAAATGGGAGATTTTTGACGGAAAAGAAGGGAAACATGCAGAGGAAACAGCTAAAGTTGGAAAAGAGGTGTTGCAGAACCAGAAAGAAGATGCTTTGAAGAAGTTAACACTCAACCTCGCTAACAATCAAACAAATTATGATATTGCTACCGCACAGATCACGTTGAAAGCTAAAGAAAAAGAGCTTGCAAAAAACGCTTTGGTACAAGCCGAGAAGGAGTTCCGGTACGGAATGAGCAAATCTTCACAGCTTATTGACGCAGAAAATGATCTTGAAGCTGCGGAGCTGGAATATCAGAATGCTATTTTCAACCAGAGAAGAGCAGGAATAGAACTGATGAGATCTACCCAGGAGTTGGATATCACTAAATTTTATTTAATCCCTTAAAAATTAAAATGATGCATAAAAATATATCTATACTCTTTGCTGCTCTGTTTTTGCTGGGGAGCTGCGGGCAAAAAAATGAAAAGATAAAGGAACCGGAAGGAAAAACCAAAAAGGACGTGATTTCTTTTGCGCCTAAGGTGACGGGAAGAATTTTAAAAATATACGTTTCAGAAGGTCAGACAGTAAAAAAAGGAGATACGCTTGCTCAGCTTGACGTACCTGAGGTTTCTGCAAAAATAGCACAGGCACAAGGTGCGGTAAATGCTGCCACTGCACAGGAACAAATGGCTAAAAACGGTGCCACAGCTGATCAGTTGAGACAACTTAACGCCAAGTATAAAGGATTAAAAGAGCAATATGATTTTGCCCAAAAATCCTATCGAAGAGCCAATAATATGTTTCGCGACAGTCTGATGTCTCCGCAAGCACATGATGAGATATATGCAAAACTTCAGGGGGCAAAAGCACAATATGATGCAGTAGTCGCAGAATTGGATGATGTAAAAAGAGGTACCCGTTTTGAAAAAGTAGAAATGGCTGCCGGGCAGGCTTCACAGGCTAAGGGCGCTTTGCAGGAAGCTAATGTAGCCTATTCTGAGAGATATATTATTGCTACCAATGACATGGAAATAGAAACCATCAGTCTGAATACCGGAGAGCTGGCTACAGCAGGTTTTGCTTTATTCAACGGATACATCCCTGAAAGTACCTATTTCAGATTTACCATTCCGGAAAGCGCAATTTCAAAATATAAAAAAGGGCAGGAGGTCAATATGCAGGTAGTTTATAATAAAGAAAACCTGACAGGAAATATTGTATATATCAAACAATTGACAAAGTATGCCGATATTACCACGGCATATCCTGACTATCAGCTACAGGACGCGATCTACGAGATCAAAGTGAAACCTAAAGATATGAATAGGGCTAAAGGTATTTTGGTTAATGCTAATGTTATTTTGAAATAAAACAAACAGATGAAAGAATTTTTCCGCCTTTTGGCTCGCGAATTCAAGCTTTTTATAGGCAACTCCACCCTGAGAACAGTGTTTTTTGTGGCACCTGTTTTTTATGCAACCTTGCTTGGATTTGTTTACAAAAGCGGAAAAGTTGAAAATACACCTGTATTGGTTGTGGATAGGGACAATACCCCGTTATCCAATCAACTGACTGAGATGCTGAACGATAATAAAAGCATTAAAATCATTAAATATGTACAGGAACCCCTCAGTATTAAAGATGAGGTGATCAGGCATGAAGCGGCAGCTGTTGTTATTATTCCGTCTCGTTTCGAAGGAGACATGCTTCAGAAAAAATATCCTGAACTGAACGTTTATATCAATACCGGGAACGTTTTGACAGCTAATTTTGCTTCTAAGGCGCTTCAGCTCACTATAGGAACTTTTTCTGCAGGGGCTTCAATCAAAGCTTTACAGAAAGCAGGAATGCCTGCTGCGAAAGCTGCTACCCAATATGAACCTTTCAAGGCCAATTATATCACTCTTTTCAATACAACCGGAAACTATCTTATCTTTATGTGGCCTGCGATGTTGGCCGTGGTATTACAGCAGGTAATTTTACTGGCAATGGCTGTAAGTTTTGCTGCTGAATTTGAAAGAGGTTCTTTTGTCAAAGAATATCTTAAAATGAAGAGATGGGCTTTTCCAACCATGTTAATTAAGGTCATTCCTATTTGGATATCCTCCATTCTGATTGTCAGCATTTATTACCTGATGCATATGGTCTTCAGGGTTCCGATGCCGCAAGGAATACTCAACTTTATCTTGCTCACAGCTGTTTTTGTTGGTTCAGCTTCATTCCTTGGAGTATTCATTAGTATATTGATTCCCGATGCTTTAAAGGCAACGCAGATTCTGATGGTAATAGCTTCACCCGCCTTTATCATCAGTGGTTTTACATGGCCTTTAAGTGCAATGCCGGCTTTTGTACAATTTATTGCTAATATTATCCCACTAACTCCTTTCTTACAGGCTTTTAAAATTCTATTGATTCAAAAAGGGTCTGTAGAACTTACTTTTCCTTATTTGCAACATTTAAGTATTCTATTGGTTGTGTATGGTGTTTTAGGCTGGATTGCTTTAAAAATTAAACTTTGGTTCATATTCAGAAAGGCTGTTCCACAGGAAATTGCTGCTGAACCTAGTTCTGAAGGAGATACGGAATAATGTTGAAAATTGAAAATGATTGCAAGTCTATTTGTTGTTAATTGACAATAAGAAATGTTATCAATTCGTTTAAATGATCCACCAAACTCTCTCCCTCAAATCTGTGATGCTCCAATCTTAAATCATAAAGGAAGATCGTATATTCATCATCAAATTTTTGTTCAACTATAAAATCAAAAGAAAAAACTGATATATTTGTTTCTGGTAAAATAGAAAAAATATGGAAAATGTATTTGATGTAAAAGATGCTCAGAATTACATCGATAGAATCAATAAATTGGTAGAAGACACTCACGGATTGTGGGGTAAAATGACCGTTGATCAGATGCTTGCACATTGCAGCATAACGTATGAAATGGTATATGAGCCGGAAAAACACAAAAAACCGGGGGCAATTGCTAAATTTATTCTAAAGACATTTGTAAAATCTAAAGTAGTGGGTGAAAAAGCTTACCCAAGGGATTCCCCTACAGCTCCTCAGTTTTTGGTGACAGGAAGGAAGAATTTTCATGAAGAAAAAACAAGATTGATCGGTTTTATCCAAAAAACCCAACAATTAGGAGCAGATGCTTTTGATGGTAAAGAATCTTTCTCTTTCGGAAAATTAAATGCCCAGGAGTGGAATAATATGTTTGCAAAACACCTTAATCATCACTTATCACAATTTGGAGTTTAAAACAACACATATGAAAAAAAATTTATTGCTTTTCCTCTTCACCGCTAATTTTGTTTTTGGCCAAAATCAAATGCCGGATATCTCAAGTGTCTGGCTCAACGGCAGTAAACCTTATGTGGGAACTATCGGAAAAAAAGGACAGGAATTGAAACTGAAAATCAATACTTCAGAACAAAATAAAAAGAATGATCAGGAGTATTTCGTTTCAGGATATTCTCTTGTAGATACCAATTACGCAAAATTTGAAGGTAAATTAACGATTTTAAAATATAAAGATTCCAAAAGACAAGGAACAATATTCGGGGAATATGAAATGGCAGAAGAAAACAAAGGCAAACATTCAGGACTTCTGAAAGGAAAGTTTGTTTATAATTTCAAATGGAACAGAAAAACCGAAAAAATAGAAGGCCAATACATTGAATTTGTAGGAGATTGGAAAAGTTATGATGGAACAATGGAGTTTAAAACCCATCTTAAAAATCAATAAAAACCTAAAACTTTTAAACAGGCTTAGCCTCGACCTTAATATTTTATCTATGAAACTAGGAGTATTCTCATTAAGCTTAAGTGTGAAAGATCTTGAAAAATCTAAAGAGTTTTATGAAAAGCTGGGTTTTTCTGCAATGGGCGGAAATATAGACCACAATTATCTGATCATGAAGAATGGCAGTACGATCATAGGGCTGTTTCAGGCAATGTTTGACGGGAATATGCTGACTTTTAACCCGGGGTGGGATGAAAATGCACAAAATCTTGAATCTTTTGAAGATGTACGTGTGATTCAGAAACGTTTAAAAGACCAGGGTATAGAAATTGACAAAGAAGCTGACGAAACTACTTCCGGCCCGGAACATATTTATCTGAAAGACCCGGATGGCAATATGATCTTAATCGATCAACATCGCTAGTGAGAAGTAAAAAACATATTAAAACTTAACTAATAAAAACAATCATGGCATCAGTAAACGTTTATTTAATATTTAATGGAAACTGCAGAGAAGCATTCGACTTCTATAAATCAGTTTTCGGAGGAGAATATCCTTATATCGGAACTTTCGGAGAAATGCCTCCTATGGAAGGTAAAGAAACACCGGAAGAAGATAAAGACAAAATCATGCACGTTACTCTTCCGATTTCTAAGGAAACAGTATTAATGGGCAGTGATACAGGTGGAGAATGGGCTTCTAGCTTCAAAGCAGGAAATAATTTTTCTATTTCTGTCAATGCAGAATCAAAAGATGAAGCAGGCAAATTATTCAACGGTCTTTCTGAAGGAGGACAGGTTACCATGCCCATGGCAGATACTTTCTGGGGAGCTTATTTTGGAATGCTTACCGATAAATTCGGAATCAATTGGATGGTCAATTACGATGATCCTGCAAAAATGCAGCAACATCCGTAAGATGTTTTTTTGTAGAACCTCATTACAATATATACCGGCAGTAATTCTGTCGGTTTTTTTTATTTTAATTTCTTAAATCTTTACCTTTGGCCTGATCAAAGAAATAATCTATTGATTCATACAAAATATAAAAAGATGAAAATTACAATTGAAACTATTATCGCTGAACATCAGAAAGTAAAAACCGGAGCAGATTTCCCTCAGTACATCCGGGCTATAAAGAAATTGGGTGTTTCTCATTATACAACCTATATTTCAGATGGTAATACAGAATTTTTTGATGAAGACAATCAATCTGTACAAACCGGGAGTAAGTATGATCTTCTTACCATTTCAAACAATGTAAATCTTGATTATTTCAAGGTGAGACTAAAGCTGCACCAGCAGGGAGGAACGGATTACAAGACATTCTGTAATGACTGTGCAGAAAACGGAATAAAAGGGTGGAAAATGGATTTGAATTCAATGAACTGTACTTATTTTGATAGAAGTGGTGATAGTGTTCTGACAGAGATGATTCCCGGGTAAAGAGATAAAAACTTTCATATTTAAAATCACCTGCTTTTTTAATCTCAGAATTTCAGTTCAAAAATATTGTTTGTTATTATTGATTTAAAATATTAATTTTGTTAAAAACGATAGATAATAGTAATTAATGAACATGAGAAAGGTTTTTACGAAGTTGGCTCTTACCCTTGCAAGTTTAGGATCGATATCTGCTTTTGCCCAAAAGAATGATCTGGGTGCATGGTATATGTATTTTGGAAATAATAAGATCAGCAAAAAATTAAACTTACATAACGAAATTCAATACAGGAACTTTGATGCTGTCGGCGATCTGGAACAACTTTTAATTCGTACAGGGATAGGGTATGACCTGAGTGAAAATAACAATAATGTTTTGTTGGGATATGGGTTTATTCTAAGCCAGCCCTATGTGAAAGGGGAAAAAAAAGAAAATATAGAGCATAGAATTTTTCAGCAGTTTATCACTAAACAGAAATTCGGGCGTTTTAACCTTCAGCATCGTTATCGTTTAGAAGAACGTTTTCTCGAAGATGATTTTAGGATGAGATTCCGTTACATGTTAGGAGTAACGATCCCTATCACACAAAAAGAGATGGTACCAAAAGCCTTTTATGCATCTGTTTATAATGAGATTTTCCTGCATTTCAATAGTCCGGTTTTTGATAGAAACAGAGTCTATGGGGCTTTAGGATATGTGATTAATAAAAATATGAGGATTGAAGCAGGGTATATGAATCAGCTTCAGGAAAATAAAAACAGAGGACAGATTCAGATTGGTTTTTATAACAATATTCCATTTACAAAAAAATAACAATAATTGTTTTTGCTGAATGCCGGGATGAAATTGAAAACAGCTATTGTAGAAAACAACGAGCTAATCATAACAAAATAAAAACACACTTATATGCATTCAGGGAAAAGATTTGGAGCGGGTGAGTTCATGAAATGGACGAGACGCAGTATTTACGTTTTAACAATATTTTCAGCCATTCCTACTGTGCTCTATTTTTTGGGATGGAAGTTTTTGTCTATTCCATGGCAACCGATTGCCATCTTAGGAACGGCAGTAGCCTTTATTGTCGGATTTAAAAATAATGCCAGTTACAGCAGACTTTGGGAAGCAAGACAAATTTATGGCTCTATCATTAATGACAGCCGGAGTTTTGGATATATCTTAAGAGATTCTTTGGTAGGGACCAATCCTGTGAAGGTAAAAGAAATGTTTCTGCGCCATTATGCATGGCTTACGGCCCTTCGTTTTCAACTCAGAGAACCCAGAGCCTGGGAAAATATGGGGACCGCACAATTCGATGAATATTCCAGGAAATATGATATTCCGGAAAGGCTGACCAAGATTGATGAAGAATTGAAAAAATATCTTTCTGAAGACGAACTTCACTATATCTTAAGCAAGAAAAACAGAGCAACACAACTTATGGCCAGCCAAAGTAAAGAATTGTCTGAAGCCTATAAAAATGGAGAAATCAATGATTTTCAATGGTCACAAATCAACCAGCAACTGGTGAAATTTACTGATGATCAGGGAAAAGCGGAAAGAATCAAAAACTTTCCTTATCCACGAAATTTTTCTTCCATTACGACTTACCTTTTGTTGTTGTTTATTCTTTTTGTACCATTCGGATTGATCAAAGAGCTTGATAAATTGGGAGAAGGTACAGCCCTTGAAGGTATGACTTTATGGTTTAATATTCCTTTCTCGTTATTGGTGACCTGGTGTTTCCATACTTTAGACAGTGTAGGAGAAGCATCGGTAAACCCCTTTGAAGGAAGCCCGAATGATGTGCCGATTACCCAGATAAGCCGTACGATTGAAATTGATATGAGAGACATGCTGGATGAAACTGATCTTCCACCTGCTATTGTTCCAAAAAATAATATTGTGCTTTAAAACTCCTTTAAAAGTATAAAAACAATCCCATTGATTTAAAAGCTGCAGAGAAATGTAACCCGAATAATCTATGGGAGTTTTATTAACGAATAACACAAAAAAACTAAATAAAAATGATTCACAGCTATGTTATAATATCCATTGCAGTACTTCTTTCTGTGATGATATTAGTGATGATTGGGCAGAAATTAAGAGTTGCCTATCCGATTTTTCTTGTGATTGCAGGACTTTTGATAAGCTTTGTTCCCGGAATACCAACGATTGAAATAGAACCGGATCTTGTTTTTCTTATTTTCCTGCCCCCCATTTTATTTGAAGCTGCCTGGTTTACTTCCTGGCAAGATTTTCATAAATGGCGAAAGCAGATTTTCTCAATGGCTTTCGGATTGGTATTTCTGACTTCAGTAGTGGTGGCCTATTTGTCATCTTCTATCATTCCCGGACTTACAATAGCAATGGGATTCCTTTTGGGAGGAGTGAATTCCCCACCTGATGCAGTCGCCGCTACTTCAGTATTGAAACATATGAAAATTCCAAAAAAAATTACAAGCATTTTGGAAGGAGAAAGTCTTATCAATGATGCCTCCAGTTTGATTGTATTTAAATTTGCTTTGGCGGCAGTCATTTCTGGTCAGTTTATCTGGCGAGATGCTATTCAGGATTTTTTTACCATGGCAATCGGAGGGGTCGCTGTAGGAGTGGCTGTGGGTTTTCTCTTTGGGGCATTACTAAAAATTATACCCTCCAATTCAAATATTGATACAGTGATTACCCTTATTGTTCCGTACATTATGTATGTAGGTGCTGAACACTTCCACTTTTCAGGGGTTTTGGCTGTAGTGGCAGGAGGATTATTAATGTCTTACAATTCGCATTGTTATCTGAGTCATACCTCGAGAATTCAATCCGGAAATGTATGGAGTGTCTTAATTTTCCTGATGAATACGATCATCTTTATCCTGATTGGCCTTGAGCTGCCTGTAGTGGTTGAGGCAATGAAAGACTATACCATTTCAGAAGGTATTTTCTATAGTATTGTGATTGGTGGAGCCATTATTGCAACAAGGATATTGTATAGTTATGCATTGATGTATTTTCCAAGAATATGTTCCAAAGAATTAAGGTTGAAAGTTCCCAGGCCAGACTGGCGGGAACCCTTTATCATTAGTTTTGCAGCGATGAGGGGAGTAGTTTCATTGGCAGCAGCATTATCTATTCCGGCATTTTTACCCAATGGAGAGGCATTTCCACACCGAAATATTATCTTATTTGTAACTTTCGTTATTATATTGATTACTCTGGTTGGGCAAGGCTTACTTCTGAGTCCTATCTTGAAATTGCTGAAAATCAATGATGCCGGGAGTGAATTACCGGAGGAAAAACAGGAAGTGATCCTGATGCGTAAACTAAAAGAAACTGCTTTACACAAACTGGATAATGACTTTGCTGAACTGGCTGAGACGAATAGTCTTGTACGTCACCAAAAACACAAACTGGAAAACGAAATGATGTTGATGACAGATAAAGTACAATGTATGGCATCTACGGGAGATTATGTAACGGCTATCAATGAAAATAAAGATGTGCTAAGGCAGATTATCCAGGCACAGCGAAACGAACTCCACAGAATGAAAAGAGAGAAAATATTTGATGACCATGTGATGAGAACAATCGAAATGCAACTGGATTTTGATGAAGCAAAGATTACCGGATTTTCACACGGATAATTCGATAAAAAAAAATTAAACTACAAAAGTCACAAAAGGATTTAAGCTAAGTCTAAAATTAAGGTTAACTTGCATAAGATTCATAAGGTGAAAATCTACGGATTATCAAAACTTAAGAGCTCTTTTCAATAGTAAGAATAGTAACCTTACAATAACCTAAGTGTTCAGATTCTTTTGTGACTTTTGATTTTGTCAAAATAAGATTCGTCGACTGAAAAGAGATAATTTTCGTTTTGTAGTTAAGATATTGAATTAAATTTTAGCAATATGGACACACCTGTAACTGTTCAATACAAGATCAATGCGCCAATCGATAAGGTTTGGGAAGCGTTAACCGATAAAAATGAAATGAAATCCTGGTATTTTGATATTAAGGATTTTGAGCCGGAAGTTGGAAAAGTATTTAACTTTTTTGAGCCAGGAGGAGAAAGCAAATACCATCATCAATGTGAGATTCTCGAAATGATTCCCAACAAAAAATTAAAACATACCTGGTCTTACCCGGATTATTCAAAACTGAAAACGACAGTGACCTGGGAACTGATGCCTGAAGAGGGTGGGACTGTAGTCAGATTAACACATGATGAAATTGAAAATTTTAACGAACTGGGAAGCAACTTCTCAAGAGAAAGTTTTACAGAAGGCTGGAACGGAATTATCGGACAAAGTTTAAAAGGATATTTAGAAAAATAAAATATGATAGAATTGCAACCTTTTACAATAGAAGATGCTCCGGCATTGATTTCAAAGATTAAAGATGAGAGAGCCCTTCTTCAGTTTGCAGGTCCGATGTATCATTTTCCCTTAACCGAAAATCAGCTGGAAGCCGATCTGTTGAATGAGAAAAGAAGGTTATTCAAAATTATTGATCAAACCACCGGGAACGGTATAGGCCATGCTCAGATGTTCCTAAAAGAAGATACATTTCTGCTGGGTAGAATTCTCATCTGGGACGAAAACAACAGAGGGAAAGGCTATGGAAAGAAAGTAATGCAGGAACTTCTGAAGTACGGGTTTAGTCATTTTGACAAAAAAACCGCAGAACTCAACGTCTATGATTGGAATACCGGTGCTATAGAATGTTATAAAAAGGTAGGTTTCATTTTTGATCCCAATGTGAAAAGTGAAGCAAAGATTGACCAGGAAATATGGATTTCATTGAATATGAAAATCCAAAAAAAGAATTTTCAATTACAGAACTCATGAAATTTACAGGCCTTCGTCCATTGCTTTGGACGGAAAATCTAGATGAAACCATAAGTTTTTATATGCTTATTCTGGGTTTTGAATTACTAGCCCGGAACGATGAATGGCAATGGGCCTCACTTCGCAAAGACGATATTTATATTATGGTTTCTGAACCCAATAAAGAAGCAGATTTCAAAACAATTGGCTTCACAGGCTCATTTTATTTCAACGTTGATAAAGTGGATGAACTATGGGAAGACCTTAAAACAAAGACAAAAATTTGTTATGAAATTGAAACCTTTGAATGGGAAATGAGAGAATTTGCCATCTACGATAATAACGGATATATCCTGCAATTTGGTGAACCTAGGCAGAATATTGGTAATACGGAATAAAATTTGCTATTTTTGGGGAAATATTTAGAAAGTCAATGAAAAAAAATATAATAGCAGGTTTTGCAGCGATTTTATTGCTGGCCTCTTGTAATAAGGATAAAGAGATTCTTAATACATTGAATACTTATAATAATTCAATGGAAGCAAAAGGATATCATTTTGGGGATAAACTTCAGCTTCCGAAAGAGGTAACAGAAAATGCAGAAAGTGTAACCATTAGCTTCGGAGATAAAGAAACTACAGATTTAACTATTGATCCTAAGTTTTTTACATTAGGAGACAATGCCGTAACATTCAATATCAAAACAAAAGGAGGAGAAGTATTGAATCAGGATGCAACCATCAATGTATTTGCAAAGAATCCTGAAAAAAATATAACCTACCAGATTATAGCAGAATATCCTCATGATCCTAAAAATTTCGTACAGGGATTTCAGGTTGAGGGCAATACAATTTATGAAAGTGACGGTCAGAACGGATCTTCCCAGATATTAAAGTATACACTGGGCACCACAACTCCGCTGGCTTCTACAAAACAGGCTCCGGAAGATTTTTCTGAAGGAAGTACCATCGTCGGTGATAAAGTATACCAACTGACATGGCAGAGTAAAAAAGGATATATCTATGATAAAAATTCTTTAAAACTGCTTTCAGAATTTGCTTATCCTAACGTTTTGGGAGAAGGTTGGGGATTGACCTATGACGGAAAGAACCTTATTGCTTCAGACGGAAGCAAATTATTGTATTTTCTGGATCCTGCCGACCCTTCAAAACTGGTTAAATACATTGCTGTAGCAGGTAGTTCTCAGGCTTATGACCAATTGAATGAGCTTGAATACCATAACGGGTTTATCTACGCTAACGTTTGGCAAAAGCCGGTTATCCTGAAAATTAATCCAGCTAACGGTGAAGTAGTGGGTACATTTGATTTTACAGAAATTGCAAAACAAAATACCAAAGGAAGTGATGATGTTTTGAACGGAATAGCCTTTAAAGGTGAAAATATGTTGGTGACAGGGAAGAACTGGCCAAAGATTTATGAAGTTCAGATCAAATAAATTTAATGAAAATATATAGATGAAAAATAGCGTTCCCGGGGAACGCTATTTTTCAAATAAAAGTATGTAAATTGCCAATGTTCTGATGAAGGAGATTATTACGTAACAATATACAATTTGAGATTAATATATTTAATAGGTATTTTCATTTTCTGTTCGTCTTCAGCACAGAAAATCCTTCCTTTAGATACCCTTAAGCTGAAGGAAGCCAAAGATATGCTTGCCGATGACTATGGAAATCTGTACATCTATAAGAATAAAGATTTCAGCTTTACCAAATATGATTCTTTGGGCAAACAGATCGGGAAAATGATGCTTACCGTTCCCTATAAAGTTCAGTCGGTACAAAATCCCCTGAATGTTCCTTTGTTTTCTGAAAATGCTCAGGAAATGAAGTTTGTGGATCAGAATATGAATGAAATTCAGAAAATTGATTTTAAACAAAAATTTGGTTTTATCAGAATGGCTTATGTGGAAGATTTACAACAACTGTGGCTTCTGGATGATAGTACCAAAAGATTGATACAATATAACTTCAGAAATGATACCACCATCAACTCTTATCCTTTTGATATCAGCTTTGAGGATTTAACAGACCTTCTGGTCTATGAAACTAAAGTCTATATTCTGACAAGAAATCATATCAGAGTCTACAACCTGAAGTTCGAGAAGCTCTTTGAAGCTCCGGTGAATAACGGAAAGAGATTCCGAAGAGAAAATGATACTATTCTGGTAATTACCAACAATTCAATTTTAAAATATGTTCCTGAAAAAGGGATGACTCCTATTTTTGAAGATCAGGAAGCACAAATTGTGGATAAAAACATTCTTTCTTATTTTGAAATCAACGGGAACAAACTCTATCTTTACAACCTTGAAAAAGTAAAGAAACACAAACAGTCAAATGAACCGGAATCCCAGCCCGAAATTCCTCAGCAACCTACAGAAAAACCGGTGGAAAAAGCTGATGAAAAACCAAGTGGGGCGGAAGTGAAAGAATCGTCTTCAGGAAATACATTAGAAAAACTGATCGAAGACATTCCGGAAGTTCAGACTGAGGCTGTAGAAAAGCTTATCAATTAATCAGTAAATACAAGGAAAAAGAATATGCATATTGCGGTTACAGGAAACATTGGAGCAGGAAAAACAACTTTAACGACAATGCTTTCCAAGCATTACGGATGGGATGCACAATTTGAAGATGTAGACCATAATCCTTATCTGGAGGATTTTTATTCAGATATGAGCAAATGGAGTTTTGCCCTGCAGGTATATTTCCTGGGAAGTAGATTCCGTCAGGTAAAAGAAATCAGAGAAAGTGGAAAAAACATTATTCAGGATCGTACTATTTATGAAGATGCCCATATTTTTGCGGAGAACTTAAATGATATGAAGTTGCTTTCTGACAGAGATTTTAATAACTATTCATCGGTTTTCGATTTGATGAAATCTTTTGTTTCCGCACCGGATTTATTGATCTATCTTAAATCAGACGTTCCGAATCTTGTAAAGAAAATTTACAAGAGAGGCCGTGAGTATGAAGCATCCATCAGCATTGAATATCTTTCAAAGCTAAACCAGAAATATGAAAAATGGATCTCCAATTATACGGAAGGTAAACTTCTTGTAATTGAGGTAGATGATCTTGATTTTGTGGAAAAACCTGAAGATTTTGGACTTATTCTTGAAAAAATTGAAGCAGAATTACATGGCTTGTTTTAACAAATATTTATCAGAAGATTAAGACAAGATCAATTCATTTCTCGGTAAATTTGGATATACAAGTATAATTTCTAAATCATTAAAAATGGTAGTTAAGGTTTTACATAACGGAAACTGTTCAAAATCAAATGCAGTACTGGAGTATCTTGATGAGAATGGAGTGCCTTTTGAGATCATCAATATTATTGAAGACCCTTTAAGCATACTGGAAATTAAAACTGTTCTCAAAAAGTTGAATCAAAGTGTTTTTCATATCATTCGTAAGACTGATAAATTGTATATGGAAAACTATTCGGATAAAAACTATTCTGAAGAAGAGTGGATAAAAATTTTGTCTGAAAATCCTTCACTGATACAAAGACCTATTATTGTGAAAGGGTCAGTAGCAATGCTGGGAAGACCCATTGAAAATGTAAAGTTCTTTATTGAAAAGTAACACATAAATTAAAAGAAAACGACCATTTCAACTTCTGGAATGGTCGTTTTTTGTTTTCTTAAATTACAATGAGTACTTACTTTTTTAAAATCATTTCGAGTAATTATTCTAAAATACAGATAACAATTTCTTTTTCGTATGTCTTTAGATAGTGATATTTGTTAAATACTTAGATATTATGGAAATTATTCTTTTTGTTTAAAGGGAGTATATTCTTTAGTATATTAGATTATTTACAATTGAAACATAACCGTTATGCAAGGATTAAAAAAAATATTTTTATTTTTCTTTGTTTTTTTAGCATTGTTAATAGAAGCTCAGGATTTTACAGCCGTTCAACAGTTAGCTGACCGTCGCTTTCCCTGGCTGAAAAACAAAATAGTCATACAAAAAATACCTTTCGAAAATAATCAGGATGTATCTATTATTCAAACTGAAAATAATAAACTAAAAATTTTAGCTTCTTCAATAAGTGCAGCCTCCCGCGGATTAGATTGGTATGTAAAAAAATATGCTCATCAAAGTATTTCTCACCTTGGAAATAATGTGGAGAATTTAGAGAGGTTACCAGTTGTTGAGATTCCGGTAAAGAGAAAATCATTTGTGACATATCGATATGCACTTAATTACTGTACTATAAATTATTCGTATAGCTTTTATACCTGGGAAGACTGGGAACAGGAATTGGACTGGATGGCACTTAATGGGGTCAATTTGATGTTGGCGCCGGTAGGTACTGAACTTATCTGGTATAATACTATGTTGCAATTAGGCTATTCGGATTCCGAAGCACGAGCTTTTATACCGGGGCCCGCTTATACTGCTTGGTGGCTAATGGGAAATTTGGAAGGCTGGGGTGGTTCCGTAAGCATACAGTTAATAAAACAACAGGCAGAGCTTCAGAAAAAAATCCTAGGAAGAATGAATGAGCTTGGAATAGAACCTATATTGCAAGGGTTTTATGGAATGGTGCCCCGTTCCCTTAAGTATAAAATTTCTTCGGCAAAAGTATTGGACCAGGGGAAATGGGTTGTGTTTAAACGACCGGATATTTTAGATCCTACAACTATCACTTTCACCAAAATTGCAGATACTTATTATGGAGAATTGAAAAAGCTGTATGGCAATACTATCCGTTTTTTTGGCGGTGAACCTTTTCATGAAGGTGGAAATGCTGAAGGAATTAGTATAAGAGAGGCTGCTACGGATATTCAGTCTGTTATGCTTCATAATTTTCCAAACAGTACATGGGTGCTGCAGGGTTGGCAGAATAATCCCTCCGATGAATTATTAAAAGGATTAAAAAAAGAAAATACCCTAATTATTGAATTGTTTGGGGAAAATACAGATAACTGGTTAAAAAGGAAAGGATATAACGGAACGAACTTTATTTGGTGTAATGTGAGTAATTTTGGTGATAAAAGTGGTATGTATGGAAAGTTACAACGTTTTATTGATGAACCTTTCAGGATAAAAAATAGTGAATACAGTGATAAACTTAAAGGTGTGGGCATTATTCCGGAAGGCATTTATAATAATCCGGTAGCCTATGATCTCATGCTGGATTTAGCCTGGTATGATGAAAAGCCTGATCTTGATTATTGGCTAAAGTATTACACAGAATATCGTTATGGAAAATATAACAAAAATATTATCAATGCCTGGCAAGAATTTGCACAAACTATTTACAATAGTCCTGAAGCATATCAGGAAGGGCCACCAGAAAGTATATATTGTGCGCGTCCTTCGCTCGATATTAAATCGGTTTCTTCCTGGGGAACACGAACCAGAAATTATGATCAGGAACGTTTTAAAAAAGCGGTGAAACTTTTTCTGGAGGCAGAGGATGAATTTGTTAATTCAGAAACTTATTCTACAGACAAAATAGATTTTCTCAGACAGGTATTGGCTAACAAAGGAGAAGAGGTGTATAATAATTTGGTAGCATCAATTAAGGAAAAAAAAACCGAGAAAATAAAACAGACAGGAAGCTGTTTTTTACAGCTAATCAATATGCAAGATCAGTTGACAGGAAATAGTAAATACTTTACGCTTAATCGTTGGTTGCTACAAGCAGAAGAATTTGGTAAACCATTCAAGGACGATCAGGCCAATATTATCTATAATGCAAAAACACAGATCACTTTTTGGGGTCCTGACAATGCATCTGGGACATCTGTGCGGGATTATGCTCACAAAGAATGGAATGGGTTGTTGGGTTCTCTTTACACCCAGCGTTGGGCTTTATTTATTCAGGATGCTATACAGGGAAAAATTACTGAACCGGAGACGTTTTATCAAATGGAAATCAATTGGTCAAGGAAAAAAAATATGTATCCGCCTGTAAAATTGAGGCCAGATCAATTATTAGAGCTTCAGAATGAGATCTTAAAATAGGCCTGATTATTTTACGAAAATTTTCAATATGAAATGAATACACCAGATTTTGAACTGAAAATAAAAAGACTGTCACATCTGACAGTCTTTTTATTGTTACAATAGAATAACGCCTTCTATTTTTGCTACTTCTTTATAAATAGTTACCACCTGATTGGCATCCAATACAAATGCATTGATATTGCAGGCAGTGTATTTTCCATTTTTGCTTTCACGGTTTCCTAATGTAAATTTGATCCCATCAAAAACTTTGTAAATTTCAGTAAGTTTTGCCTGGTCTGTAGGAATAATAAATTTAAATAAATAATCCTCAGGAAAGTCATGATGACCCTCCAGTTTTTCCTTTAAAGATTTATAAAAATCTTCAGGATTTGCGTGTTGATTTCCTTGTAATATATCCATCTGCAGTTAATAATATAATATAAATATAACGAAAAAATCCCTATTTTCCAAATGGCCCCAACAGCGATTTGGAGTTCTGGTGTTCGTAATCTTCGATAATATTGAACAATCCGCTTACGAGTTGCTCAGAAGCCAGTTGGCTCAATCCGCCGGCGTTTACAGTATTGGTATTTCCCCCCAAAAGACTTCCTAAAAAATTACTTCCTGATAAAGCCGTATTGATTGTTTTTACAATTCCGTATTCATTTAATTTCTCATCTACCTTAGGAGCGATCGCTGCTATCAATTGTTGGGATGTTTTTTCTTTCAGGATCTGGGTAGCAGTAGTTCCCTGGATAATTCTTGTCACATCCTGAGCATTTAAGCTGTTCACAGCACCTTGCAGGATAGGTCTTGAAGTATTCACGGTATATGCTGCTGCCTGTGCAATAAAATCTCTTTCTTTGGCAACCAGAGAAGGAGCAACCTTTTCCAGCATAGAGTTGATTTCTCTAAGCTGTTTTGGGAGTGCTTTGTCTACCATATTATTTTGTAAGAAAGCTTCTTTATTGGTATAGATACCCATTCCTTTGTCAATACCGTTGAGCAGCATTCTTTTGATAATGGAAAGTCCCATGTCTGAAGTTGCCAGGGTGGTACATGATTGTACGGTAGTAGTAATAACTGCACCGGTCCCAATAATGAGCGCGGCTGCAACGATATATTTTTTCATTGATCTTTTTATTCCTTTTTTCAAAAACTGCACCAAAGGTAAATACTATTCTTTATTTAACAAAATATTAAATGTAGAAGCTGTATTTGGTGATTTTTTTCACTGATAATAACCTTTTGTTGTTAATGATATAGTGATTAAATGGTGGAATTATTCAATATAAATTCATAAAATTTAGTTGTTATTCATGTTTTGTGTATTAAATACTGATTCTTTTTAAATTTTTAAGATGTTTTAACATGGTTGATTTTTTTTTATATTTTTGGCTAATGTCTTTTTTTGAGAAATTGATTTTCTTTGAAACAGGACATTTACTGAATTTGATTGTACGAATAAAATTGAAACTATATGAAACAAAGTAATTTAAAGTATTCTTGTCTCATCGCCGTATTGTATTTCGGAATGAACGTGGATGCGCAGGTTACATCAGACTCTGCTAAAGTTCAGAAAATTGACGAAGTAGTCATGATCGGATACGGGAGTCGTAAGAAAGTTGACAATACCACCTCCATCAGCTCCATCAGTGCAGAAGAAGTTACCAAAACAAAGGTATTAAATGCTTCACAGGCTATTCAGGGAAAAGCAGCAGGGGTACAGATTACAGCTTCTGATGTTCCGGGGTCTACCCCTTCAGTGATGATCAGGGGGCTTGGGACTGTAACAGGAGGTCGAACACCACTTTATGTGGTAGATGGAATGTTTTTAGAAAACATCAATAACATCAATTCTAATGATATTCTTACCTATGATATTTTAAAAGACGCAGCAGCATTAGCTATCTATGGAAATAGAGCTGCGAATGGGGTAATTATTATTACTACAAAATCCGGAAAAGGAAAATTAAGTGTTACTTATGATGGGTTAGTAGGAATAAGAACACCTTTGAAAACAGTTAAGATGGCCAATGCATCAGAATTTGCCGCATATAACAATATTGCACTGAATCAAAATAGATTCTCTACTGACCAACCGGTTAATACAGATTGGTTTAAGGAAATTACGAGAACAGGAGTCTATAATCAGCATAATCTTTCTGTTTCCGGTTCTTCTGAAGCTGTCAAGTACTTCTTCAGTTTAAGTAATTATGACGAACAGTCCATTCTGAGAGGAACAGATTATAACCGGGCAACCATCAGATCCAATAATGAATTCAAGATTGCAAAAGGGATTACACTATCTCAAAATATAAGTGTTGCTTTTACTAAAGCAACTCCTAAACCTTTTAATGCATTCACAACTGCTTACAAACAATCTCCAATGGTTCCTGTATATTATGCTTCAGGACAATTTGGAATGCCATATGTGAATCAGACTACAGGTATAGTTGATTATACAGGTTACAAGTTTAATGATGTAACGAATCCCGTAAGCCAGCTTTTGCTGAATAATGAACAAAATAAGAGTACGCTGTTACAAGGAGGATTAAAACTAGATATCGACATCATTAAAGGATTGAAGTTTACTTCTCAATTTAATGGTGAGTATAGCAATTATAAATCTTATAACTTTAAAGATGAAGTAGCAATCTGGCTTGCGGCAGATCCTACAAGAGTGGCAAGCGGTTTTTCTAACAGTAATCCAAAGAATACTCTGGAAAATGTCAGAGAAGATTATTATAACTGGTCTTTAACGAATTACTTAACATATAATAAGAAATTTGGAGTCCATGATATTGAAGCGACTATTGGTACTGAAACTACTGTCCGAAATGGAATTGATCAGCTTATCGTGAAGAGGAAAAACTTATTACTGAATGATCAGAACTATTGGAATATTAAAGATACCAATTATATAAACAATATTCAGAGTCTCAATTCTACAAAATTTGACAGAAATACAACAGTTTCTTATTTTGCAAGAGCACAATATAAATTGATGAATCGTTATTTATTAAGTGCAACAATAAGACGTGATGGTTCTTCACAATTTGCTGCCGGACAAAAGTGGGGAACTTTCCCATCGTTTGGAGCAGGATGGGTTATTACTGAAGAAGACTTCATGAAAGATGGCTTTTTTGATCTTTTAAAACTGAGAGGAGGATGGGGTAAATTAGGAAATCAAAGAGTTCCTTTGAACTATCTTCCTTTAAACTCGGGTACCAATTACAATTATGGATTTGGAAATGCTAATCCTGTAAGTAATGGAATTACTGTAAATAAAGGGTATGACCCTGTATTGGGCTGGGAGGTGACTGAAGAGACATCTTTAGGTTTAGACTTCGGATTGTTCAATAAAAGATTGACAGGTAGTATTGATGCGTATAACAGAGAAACAACTAACCTTATCCTGGGAATCACCAACTATATGACTTCAGGACAGTCTGAAACCTATTATTCTCATGTAGGAGCAGTAAGAAACAGAGGTCTTGAATTTTCATTAAACTGGGCAGACAAAGTAGGAGAAGACTGGTCATACTCTTTAGGAGCTAACTATTCTTACAACCAAAATACCCTTACCAGAGTTGATACTCAGAAAAATATTGCCCAGTTAAGTGGTGGGAGCTTAGGAAACGGAGAATGGGTGAAACTATTCAACGGTTCAACAGTAGGACATGCTTTGGGAAGTTTCTATCTGTGGGAATATGACGGGTTGGATGCTAATGGAAATATGAAGTATAAAGATCTTAATGGAAATGGTGTTACAGGACGTGCAGATGCAGGAGATAGAAAATATTTTAACTCTTATATTCCAAAATCAATGTTGGGACTAAATGTTTCTGTAAGTTATAAAAACTGGGATTTTGCAGCCAATGGTTACGGAGCGTTTGGATTTAGTGTTTATAATGGTAAAAAAGCACAGAGAAGTAATAATGTAAATATTGAATCTTCAGTAGCGCAGGATTACTGGACTTCTTCCAACCCAAATGGAACGAATCCGAAACCAGCAACCGACAATCCATTGGCCTCAACGTATTACCTTGAAGATGGAGATTACTTCAGAATTAATAATATATCAATCGGATATACGATCAAAAATGTAGTAGATTACGTAAAATCTGTAAAGTTTTATGTAAGTGCAATAAATCCTCTGGTATGGCAAAAGTATTCGGGATTCACAACAGAATTGTCAGGATATGATCCGGCTGATTCAAAAACAGAAGGTGATCCTTATAAAATGGCAGGGGTAGAGCTCAATGCTTATCCTACTTTAAGATCTTTTGTATTTGGTGTAAACGTAAACTTCTAGAAAAAATGAAAAGAAATAAGATACTATTAATCTCTTTAATGTTATTAGGAACAGTAACTGCTGTGCAGAGCTGTAGTGATGACTTTGTTGATGTAAAACCTTCAGAGTCGATGACGATTGATGACCTTGAAAAATTCAATAACAATGACGGTGCTACGTATTTTGTAAATTCTATCTATGCTAAATTTCTAGATTGGGATATGAGCACCTTTGCCTGGATAGGAGTAACCTCTATCATTTCAGATGATGCAGATAAAGGGTCTACAGATGGAGATAACGGATCCGATAAAAATCTTTTGGATGCTCTGAATATTACATCAACTACTCCTTCCTTTAAAGAGCTTTTCACTTCAAACTATCAAGGGATCAACAGGGCTAATCAGGCATTAAAGTATATTCCCCAATTAGATAAAGCAACTCCTGAATTGCGTACAAGACTAATGGGAGAAGCCAAATTCCTTAGGGCATTCATGTACTTTACTCTGGTAAGATCTTTTGGAGGCGTTCCTTTGGTAGATCATGTTCCTAGTTTAGGAAATGATGATGATAAAAAGATGCAGCTTACAAGAGTTTCAAAAGAAGAAATATATGCTTTTATTGAAAAAGATCTGAAAGATGCTATTGAGGCATTGCCCAACAAATCAGCCTATGGAGGCAGTGATGTAGGAAGAGCGTCTGTAGGAGCAGCTCATGCTCTTTTAGCAAAAGTTTATCTTTATCAGAAAAAATGGCAATTAGCTTCAGATCAATGTGATTTGGTTACAGGCTATTCTCTGACACCTAACTTTATTGATATTTATAAAGTTTCCGGTGAAAATAATGCAGAATCTATCTTTGAAATTCAAGGATCAGGGAGCGATGCCGGTAGAGCTATCAAACAGTATAGTCAGGTACAGGGAGTACGTGGCTCCGGAGGATGGGGCTGGGGTTTTGCAACACCTACACAAGGGCTTTATGATGCTTATACCGCAGAAGGGGATACCGAAAGAAGAGATGCAACGATCATTCACAGAGATATGACCCTGTACGATGGAAGGTATATTCCTAATACAGTAGAAAATAAATATTACAATTATAAAGCCTATTCGTCGGCATTTTATGATAAGGAAAATACAGATACAAACATTCGCTATCTGAGATATGCTGAGGTTTTATTAATCAAAGCTGAAGCTCTTAACGAATTAGGACAGACAAGTGTTGCGATTCCGTTATTGAATAAAGTAAGAGAGAGAGCCAAAATTGCTGTTACTACGGCAGTCTCTCAGGCAGACGTAAGAACGGCAATCTGGAAAGAAAGAAGATTGGAGCTGGCTTTTGAACATGACAGGTGGTTTGATCTTGTAAGAACGGGGCAGGCGAAAGATGCCATGGCAGCAGATGGCGGTAAGAATTTCATAGTTGGAAAGCATGAATTATTCCCGCTTCCTTACGAATTTATTATGGAAGCCGGAGGATTATCTCAGCAAAACCCTAATTATTAAAAAATTTCATAAGTTTAGAGGAGAGTGAAAATTCTCCTCTGATTTTATAACCCAATATCTCATACTACTCATGAAAAAGATTGTATTTTCAATGGCCGTTGCTTCTTTGTTTTTTACTTACTCCTGTAAAAACAACCCACTTGCCAATCAGAAAACAGTTCAAAATAAAACCATTAAGAATTCTATCACCGACGAACAATTAATGGATAAAGTACAGAGAGATGCTTTAAAATATTTCTGGGATTATGCAGAACCCAACTCTTTCATGGGAAGAGAACGGTATCATGAAGATGGTGTTTACCCCGATAATGACAAACATGTAATCACGACGGGAGGTTCAGGATTCGGCCTGGCAACAATTCTGGTAGGAATAGACAGAGGGTTTATTTCAAGAGAAGAAGCTGTGAGAAGGCTTTCTCATATGATGAGCTTTCTGGCAAAGGCAGACCGTTACAAGGGAGCCTGGTCACACTGGATTAATGGTGAAACCGGCAAAACAGTTCCTTTTGGTAAAAAAGATAATGGAGGTGATCTTGTAGAAACCGCATTTCTTGCCTCAGGAATTCTGATGGTCCGTGAATATTTTAAAGACGGGAGTCCGGACGAGAAGGTATTGGCCAGTAAATGTGATATGCTATGGAAACAAATACAATGGAACGGGTATACCAAAGGAGGTGAAAAAGTATTATACTGGCATTGGTCTCCGGAATATCAATGGGAAATGAACTTTCCTCTTGAAGGATACAATGAATGTCTGATCACCTATATTTTAGCTGCTTCTTCCCCTACATATCCTATTGATGCTGAAACCTATTATAAAGGATGGACAAGAAACGGCACTTATCTTACAGACAAAACAAAATACGGATTACCATTATATGTAAAACATAATTATGCTGAAGAATATGGAGGTCCCTTATTCTGGGGGCAATATTCGTACATTGGCCTTGACCCTACCGGTTTATCTGATAAATTGGTCAAAAATTATTTTGAGGTCAATAAAAATCAAGCCCTCATCGATTATAAATATTGTATTGAAAATCCAAAACAATGGAAAGGATACGGTAAAAACTATTGGGGACTGACTGCCGGATATACCAGAAATAATGATGGCTCTACAGGATATACGGCTCATATGCCAACTAATGATCATGGAGTAATAACCCCTACTGCTGCTTTGAGCAGTTTTCCGTATACTCCTAAAGAATCCATGGATTTTTTACGGTTTATCTATACCCGGAAACCTGAATTTATAGGCTCTGCAGGACCTTATGATGCTACTTCTATCAATTACAACAATTGGTTTACTCCAAGATATCTGGCCATCGATCAGGGTACCATAGCTCCGATGATTGAAAATTATAGAACCGGATTCCTTTGGAAATTGTTTATGAATGCTCCGGAAATTCAGCAAGGGTTGAAAAAATTAAGTTTCCAATCCTCTAAATACGGTATCAAATAACTGGTTTGAATGAGCTATACAAACTTGAAGACAGATCATTAGAAATGGTCTTTAACCCCGTTTAAATAAATTTATAAATATTCGATGGCTTTAGCCAAAACCTTAATACAGTATGAAATTCAAATTAAAGTATATTCCGTTTTTACTTCTGTCAATTTCATTACAATTGAATGGTCAGGAAATAAAAGCTGAGCTCAATAAAGAAATTAAAAGGACTGAAAAAATGTCCTACATTCTGGATTATCCTCAAAAAACCAAAGGGAATGTTCCTTTGATCGTGTTTTTGCATGGCTCAGGTGAAAGAGGAAATAATCTGGAGATGGTAAAAGTGCACAGCCCTTTTACGTATAAAAATTTGATTAAAGAACCGGTAGCTATTCTTGCACCGCAATGTCCCGCAGATACATGGTGGGATACCGTTACTGTTTACAATTTAATAAAAGAAATTCAGAAAAAATATAAAATAGATGCCTCCAGAATTTATCTGACAGGATTATCCATGGGAGCTTGGGGTACTTTAAAATTAGCGATGGAACATCCGGAAATGTTTGCCGCAGTAGCTTCCGTATGTGCACCCACCGATCAGGTGATGACCGCTAATATCCAGCAATATAAAAATCTGAATATAAAAATGTATCACGGTGGAATGGATGATATCGTCCTGCCGGAAAATGCTTTTAAGTTTTATCAAAAGCTTCATCCGGTTAATCCTTCCGCTGAATTAACTATCTTCCCGAATGATAATCATAATTCATGGGACTCCGCCTATTCGGATCCTAAGCTGTATGATTGGATGCTTTCGAAGAAGAAATAACCATGGAAACACAGAAGATTATGGGTAATCGTGGCATGCTTCCGGAATTAATTAACCGACAATTTAGAAAATCAACCCTCTGAATTGTTAATAAATATAGAATAATTTTCCTATTTTTGATTATTGTCTTTTTTAGAGACAATAATAAACGGGTCAATTAGATCATCATTAGAGAAAAATAACGCCATCGCGTTAATCAAAATAGAACAATAAGAAGTTAGATTTATGAAAAAACTAATCGTACTTGCTGCCTTAGCCCTGTCCCCGGTATTTTCGGCACAGGAAATGGTAGATAAACCCGTACAGTCTTATCAGACAGCCCAATATCAGGCAAAAAAGAAAGCTTTTGTAGATAATCTTTTATCTAAAATGACCCTGGACGAGAAGATTGGCCAGCTCAATTTGCCGACTTCCGGAGATTTTACGACAGGAATGGCTCAGAGCTCAGATATTGGAAAGAAAGTAGAGCAGGGATTGGTTGGTGGATTGTTCAATATAAAAGGAGCAGACAAAATCAAAGCCGTTCAGAAAGTAGCTGTTGAAAAAAGCCGTCTCAAAATTCCGATGATTTTTGGAATGGATGTCATTCATGGATATGAAACAACTTTTCCTATTCCATTAGGATTAGCTGCTTCATGGGATATGAATTTAGTTCAGCAATCAGCCAGAGTGGCTGCCAGAGAGGCTGCTTCAGATGGAATCAACTGGACCTTCTCTCCGATGGTGGACATTTCCCGTGAACCAAGATGGGGAAGGGTTTCCGAAGGTTCAGGTGAAGACCCGTATCTGGGAAGTGAAATTTCTAAAAATATGGTGTATGGTTACCAGGGTAAAGATTTAGCCAACGGGACAAATATATTAGCTTGTGTAAAGCACTTTGCTTTATATGGAGCAGGGGAGTCAGGAAAAGATTATAATACAGTGGATATGAGCCACGTAAGAATGTTCAATGAATATTTTCCACCCTATAAAGCCGCAGTGGATGCAGGAGTAGCCTCTGTTATGGCTTCTTTTAATGAAGTAGACGGAGTCCCGGCTACCGGAAACAGGTGGCTTCAGACCGAAGTATTGAGAAATCAGTGGAAATTCAAAGGATTTGTTGTAACCGATTACACAGGGATCAATGAAATGGTTGATCACGGAATGGGAGATATTCAACAGGTATCTGCATTGGCTTTAAAAGCAGGTATCGATATGGATATGGTAGGTGAAGGCTTTTTAACAACTCTCAAAAAATCTTTATCAGAAGGAAAAGTTACACAAGCTGAAATTGATACGGCTGCGAGAAGAATTCTTGAGGCAAAATATGATTTGGGCTTATTTGATAATCCTTACAAGCACGGAGATGCAAAATTGGCGGCTAAAGAGGTTTACAATATGGAAAACCGTACAATAGCCAGAAATATTGCAGCACAATCTATGGTTTTAATGAAAAATGAAAACCAGGTATTGCCTTTGAAAAAGTCAGGAACTGTTGCTGTGATTGGACCATTGGTGAATAACTCAATGAATATGGCCGGTACGTGGAGCGTAGCGACCAAACATGCCATTTCTGTTAATTTGATGCAGGGGCTTCAGGCTAATTACGGAAAAGAGGTTAAATTCCTTTCTGCTAAAGGTGCCAATATTGATTACGACGCAAAACTGGAAGAAATTTATGCGGCTCACGGTAAAAAAACGGACAGGGATAATCGTTCAAAAGAAGAATTATTAAAAGAAGCTGTTGATGCTGCCAATAAAGCAGATGTTATTGTATTGGCTATCGGTGAATCTGCCGAAATGAGCGGGGAGTCTTCTTCAAGAAGTGAAATTACAATTCCTCAGTCTCAGGTTGATCTGTTAAATGAGTTGAAAAAGACAGGAAAACCAATAGCGATGATACTTTTCACAGGTCGTCCCCTAGCATTAACGAATGTAAAAGATACTCCTGATGCAATTCTGAATGCTTGGTTCCCTGGTTCTGAAGCAGGAAATGCGATGGCAGATGTTCTTTTTGGAAAAGTAAATCCTTCAGGAAAACTTCCGATGACTTTCCCAAGAAGCCTTGGACAGGTTCCGATTTATTATAATGCTAAAAATACCGGTCGCCCTTTAGATCAGAAATTGGTAGAAAAATGCGAATACCAGAGATTCCGCTCCAATTATATGGATGAATGTAACACACCACTATACCCTTTCGGATATGGATTGAGTTATACAAAATTCAATTATTCTGATATGACGGTTTCGAATGCTAATCCAAAGGGAAATCAAACGATCCAGGCATCAGTAACGGTTACCAATAATGGCAACTATGATGGTGCTGAGGTGGTGCAGTTGTATATCAGAGATATGGTAGGAACGATTACCAGACCGGTAAAAGAATTGAAAGGCTTCCAAAAAATATTTTTGAAAAAAGGAGAATCCAAAAAAGTAAGTTTTGATATCACTCCTGAAAACCTGAAATTCTATAACGGAGATTTGAAATATGACTGGGAATCAGGTGAATTTGATCTAATGATTGGTACTAATTCTGATGAAGTAAAGCACTCAAAAATCAACTGGACAAAGTAAAATACGGAGGATATTTATTCACGGAAATGTGTCTTATGTTTTTTTGGCATGATTTTTATTAATAGATAAGCAGTTATCAAAATAATACAAAACAACATGAAAAAAACAATTTTACTTAGCGCAATGTTCCTTGGAACTTTAGTATTTGCCCAAAAAACACCGGTATTAGGTGGCGACAGAGATGCACATGGGTGTATTGGTTCAGCGGGGTATACGTATTCGCAGATCAAAAATGACTGTGTAAGAACTTTTGAACAAAAAATTAAGTTAAAAGAAGTTGCTACTAATGGAGACTATATGGCTGCCGTTATTTTCAGTAAAGACAAGAAAAAAGCCGAAGTTTTTGTGAAAGATGTTGAAAAAGGAAGCTTAATTCTAACCAGAGCAGGGAAAGCGAAAGCCTGGAAAAAAGATGGTTACACATTGGTTCCTTTTAAAAAAAGCGGATATCAGCTTAAAAAAGATAATGTAGTAATTTATCAATAAGATCAATTTTTCAAAAAATCAAGGGCCACTCGGAAGAGTGGCCTTTTTATATAGTGGAACATTGCAGAGGGTAAAAACGGAATCAATTATGATAACTGATTCAGTAATAAAGGTTTTTGTAACTAAGAATGAAATTAATATCTTTATTTCCGAAATACTTTTACCAAACCAAAAACCTTAATAATTTAAATATGAAAAAAACAATTTTATTTTACACGATGTTCCTTGGCTCTTTAACTTTTGCGCAACAGGCAGCTCCGGTTCTGGGAGGGGACAGGGATGTTCATGGCTGCAAAGGCTCTGCAGGTTATACCTATTCACAAATTAAAAATAATTGTGTGAGGGTTTTTGATCAAAAAATCAAATTAAAGGAAGTAAACCCGGATAAAAGTTATACTACAATGACCGCCGTTATTTTTAGTAAAGACATGAAACGGGCCGAAATTTTCATTCCGGATGGAAATGCAAAAAGTATTATCCTTGACAGAGAAGGAAAAAGTAAAATCTGGAAAAGCGGAAGCCATATTAAAGAAACTTATATGTTAGTTCCTTATAAAAAGACCGGCTACCAGATTAAGAAAGATGATGTTGTGATTTATCAATAAAATTACATGTAAAGAAGTCAAAGGCTATTCGGAAGAGTAGCCTTTTTTTATTGTATAAGGTTCGGTTGATTATGTTGTAATGAAACCTTTGATAAGCATTGTGACATTGAATATAGGTATATACGAAAGAGAAAAATAAGTTATAAATTGTATTAAATGAATAGGTTATATTTTGTTATGCGAAAAATATGTATATTGGTTTTACCAAATTAAAGCGTAATCCGAAAAGCATACAGAGTAGGAAAAAATCAAAAAATAGTATTATGAAAAACCTAAGAAAACTTTCAAAACGAGAATTAAAAACAGTTCAGGGAGGTATCCCAATGTGTCTGCCAGGATACTTCTGGTGCTCATTTGTGAAAAAATGTATTCCTGTGGGGTCGTCGTGCGGACTTATTGATTAATCTGATTCATGAAAATAACGTAAAAACAGGCTGCCTCAGAAATGGGACAGCTTGTTGTATTTACATCATTAGACTCGGGTCTGAATATGGAACTTACTAAGAACCGAAGCAGAACCGTATGATCTATGCGAGTTTGGAAATTTTAGAAGTCAATTTAAATTTTTAGTGGAAGCTTCCAATTTTGAACTTTTGTATACTTTTGTTTCAAGATAAAATGTAAATAAAAAATTTCTGGTTTTACTTATTTATTCATTATTTTTAGCTTTTAATTACACAATTTTCGTGCGGTCCAAAACAAACTATATACTTGCTGTTTGTATCATTATTCTTAATGTCATTATACTATCAGTGAATTTATATATCATTAAAAAAGGTTTTGCTCCCTTTGAGGGAGGATTCAATTTTTCTATACTGTTAATGATTTCAAATATTTTTATGATTCCAGCAGTAATAACTTTTTTCAATAACCTGAGCCATAGATCTGTAATGCTGGGGTTGAATATATTGGGAAGTATAGCCGCTATTTTAGGTGCATTTTTAGCTTTTATGATGATAACAATCCAATGTTAGGCGTAGAAAGAGAAAAAGTTATTTTATTTTTTATTTAAAACCTTTCAAAATTTAAGGTTCAAAAATCATAAAAACAGCATTTTCATCTCTCACTGAAAAACCGTATTTTTGTACATCTAAAAAGTAAAAGAACGAATGAATTCCTACAAAAATCCATTGGAAGAGCGCTACTCCAGTGAAGAAATGTTATTTAACTTCTCACATAATAACAAATTCCAGAATTGGAGAAAACTTTGGATAGCTCTTGCTGAAATCGAAAAAGACCTTGGACTTGAAATTACAGACGAGCAGATCGCTGAGTTAAAAGCTAATGCTGAAAACATCGATTATGAGAAAGCAGCAGAGTATGAAAAGAAATTTCGTCATGATGTAATGGCTCACGTTCACACGTACGGTGATGTGGCGCCTTCAGCAAAAGGAATTATCCACTTAGGCGCAACTTCAGCTTTTGTAGGAGACAATACAGACCTAATCCAGATCCGTGACGGACTCTTAATCTTGAAGAAGAAGTTAGTGAACGTTATGAAAGGTCTTTCTGATTTTGCTATTCAGTACAAAGATCTTCCGACTTTAGGATTTACACACTTCCAGCCGGCTCAGTTGACAACAGTTGGAAAAAGAGCAACTCTTTGGTTACAAAGTTTGGTTCTTGATATTGAAGAATTGGATTTCTTCCTGGAAACGCTTCGTTTCAGAGGAGTAAAAGGAACAACAGGAACTGCTGCAAGTTTCCTTGAGCTTTTCAACGGCGATTATTCGAAAGTAAAACATCTGGATAAAGAACTTTCAAAAAGATTCGGTTTCGAAAAAGTTTTCGGAGTTTCAGGACAGACGTACGACAGAAAAATTGATGCTAAAGTTGTTGCCTTATTAGGAAATATCGCTCAGTCTGCCCATAAATTCACCAACGATTTACGTTTGCTTCAAAATCTTAAAGAAATTGAAGAACCATTCGAGAAAAACCAGATTGGCTCTTCTGCCATGGCTTACAAACGTAATCCAATGAGAAGTGAAAGAATCGGGGCATTGGCAAAATATGTAATGTCATTGACGACGAGTTCTGCAATGGTAGCTTCCACACAATGGTTCGAAAGAACACTGGATGATTCTGCAAATAAGAGATTAACAATTCCTCAGGCGTTTTTAGCTGTTGATGCAATTCTGTTGATCTGGAACAATATCATGAACGGAATCGTAGTTTATCCGAACAGAATCAACAAGCACATTATGGAAGAGCTTCCTTTCATGGCAACGGAATACATCATTATGGAAGAAGTGAAGGCAGGGGGTGACCGTCAGGAAATCCATGAGGTGATCAGGGTTCATTCCATGGAAGCTTCCAAAAAAGTGAAAGTAGAAGGTAAGGAAAATGATCTTATCGAAAGAATCTTAAACGATGATTCTTTAAAATTAGACAAATCAAAATTAAAAGAAGTTTTAGATCCTAAGAACTTTATCGGTTTTGCACCAATTCAAACGGAGGAATTCATTAAGAATGAAGTTCAGCCGATTTTGGACGAGAATAAAGACCTGATAGGATTGGAAGCTGATCTTAAAGTATAAAACATATGCAGCCTTCTGGGCTGCATTTTTTATTTCCAACCCAATTAATATGAAAAAACTACTATTAACCATTTTATTAACACCAATGATTTCTTTTGCTCAGCAAAAAGAAGTATTATATTATTTTAAAAATAAAGACTCTCTGGTTGGAGTAAAGGATAAAGCAGGTAAAATTATTGTTCCTGCACAATTTAAAATCTTCGGATACCTCAAAGATGGAGATCCTGTAGAAGGAGAAACCATTCTTTTTGATGGCAGTAAAGAGGGCGAAAAATCAGAAAAAAATGCGTGGGGATATGTCTATGATAAAAACGGAAAATTTCTGTATCAACCTTTCCTTTATGATAATGGTGCAGATTACTTCTCAGAAGGAGTGAGGAGATTGGTTAAAAATGGTAAAGTAGGATTTGCAGACCGAAATGGAAAAACAGTCATTGAAGCTGAACATGATTTTGCATCACCCTTTAATTATGGATATGCTGCATTTTGTGACGGCTGTGATTGGGAAAAAACCAATGACGAGCACAGATCTATCGTAGGTGGAAAATGGGGGGTGATGAATGTCAAAGGACAAACCGTTCAGCCAGTTGCAAAACAATCAGGTGATGAAGTTGAAGTAGATGGGAAATTTTATCCAAATCCATTTCAATACAATGAAAAAGAGAAGCATATTCTTCAGTTCTTTGAAAAACAGGAGAAAAAACTCTCGGATCTTTATTATGTGAATTTCTATAACAAATTATCTGAAAACGAAAAAAAACTTTTTTTTGAAATTGTAGAAAGGCCAAAAGAAAACTTCCCGTATTATCAGTTGAATACTTATAATTACAGGAAGAAAGATTTGGATATGCTTTATCGTTTCAAGTTCCTGGTTTCAGAAGATGGAAAAACATTTTATGCCATTGAGGATTTTAATGAAAAGAAAGTTCCTTTTGAGACATGGCTGAAAGAAGAAATAAAAAATGCAGAGGACTATCAGAAAGAACATCAGGATAATCCGAATAAATTTAGAAATAAATAAAATTGGAAATTCCAGGACTCAAATTTGAAGAAGATAGACTTATTCCTTTAAATTTGTAGGGAATAATGGTTGAAGGGAAAATCTCTTTCAAAATTTTCCAATAGAGATGGATTTAAAGAAAGAAACTTTAAGTTCAGAAAAATTAAAAAGAAAAATAAATCTAATATTAAAAATCGACATCTAATTTTTAATAATGTTACAGAATCAAAATCATCAACAATTAATGACCGATCTTAAGGAGCTGGTAGACAAGACAAGAAGTCAGGTTGCAGCTCAGGTAAACTCGGCAATGGTGGTTTTGTACTGGGAAATAGGAAAAAGAATAAATGAAGATGTTTTAGATAATAAGAGAGCAGAGTATGGCAAAGAAGTTATTGTACAAATCTCTCAACAACTTGCGTTAGAATTTGGAAATTCATTTTCTGAAAAAAATATCCGAAAAATGATGCAGTTTGCGTCTGTTTTCAGTGATTTTAATATTGTCGCATCAGCGATGCGACAATTATCCTGGACTCACTTTCTGCTTCTCATTCCTATTTCTGAAGATACTAAAAGAAACTTTTATCTTGAAGTTTGTAAAATTGAAAATTGGAGTGTCAGAGTCTTAAGAGAAAAAATCAATTCTCTGCTTTTTGAACGAACAGCAATAAGCAAAAAGCCCGGGGAAATAATAGATAAAGAACTGAAAAATTGGTCTGAAAATAATATTTTAAACCCTGATCTGGTTTTTAAAGACCCTTATTTTCTTGACTTTTTAGAATTGAAAGATACCTTTTCTGAAAAAGATTTAGAAGAAGCCATTATCGTGGAACTTCAAAAATTCATTTCTGAATTAGGAAGTGATTTTGCATTTCTTTCAAGACAGAAAAGAATCACAATAGATAACAGAGATTACTATCTGGATTTACTTTTCTATCATAGGAAATTAAAATCTTTAGTCGTTATCGAACTGAAATTAGGGGAATTTGAGGCTGCTCATAAAGGGCAAATGGAACTCTATCTTTCATATCTTAATAAGTATGAAAAAATAGAAGGTGAAAATCCGCCAATTGGCTTAATTCTTTGTTCAGGAAAAAATTCCGAACATATTGAACTTATGAATCTGGAAGGGGATAATATAAAAGTTGCAGAATATTTACTTATCTTACCTTCAGAAAAAGTTTTGCTTGAAAAATTGCATCGTTCAATAGAGATAGCAAGAAATAAATTTGAAAATAAAAAATAAATCTAATATTAAAAATCTGACATCTAATGTCTAAAAACAAAAGAATTTTCGTAGAAAAAAGAGGAATTTTCGATGTTGAAAGTCCAAAAATTTTTGATGAGGTAAAAGCGGTGGTTCCGGGAATTCAAAGTGTAAAAGTCTACAATGTGTATGACATTTTCAATTTGAATGACGGAGAATTTGAAAAAGTAGTGAACAATACTTTCGTAGATCCTGTTACCGATATCCTACATACAGAAAACCCTGCAAAAAGTATCCATTTCGGAATGGAATTTTTGCCTGGCCAGTACGATCAGAGAGCAGATTCTGCGCAGCAGTGTATCGCATTGTTGACAGAAAATGAAAAATCAAAAGTAAGAAGTGGTAAACTGATCGAATTTAATGGAGTTTCTGAAACAGATCTGGTTAAGATTAAAGATCTTTTGATCAACAAAGTAGAATCTCAGGAAAAAGACCTTGCTGTCTTAGATATTCCGGCAGATGAAGTACCATCAAAAGTGATCGTTCACGAAAACTTTATCAATTTTAACGATGCTGAACTTGAAAACTTCTTTAATAGTCATGGTTTTGCTTTAGGATTGGATGACTTGAAATTTATTCAGGAATATTTCAAAACTGAAGAAAGAAATCCTACGGAAACAGAACTGAAAGTATTAGACACGTATTGGAGTGACCACTGTCGTCACACGACTTTTGAAACAGAATTGTCAGACATTCAGTTTGAAGGTCAGTTCAAACACACATTGGAAACGATTTTCAATGATTATATTGAAAAAAGAAAATTCTTAGGCCGTGAGCTAAAGCCGATTTCATTAATGGATCTGGCAACAGTATGCGGAAAATATTTCCACAAAACAGGGAATCTTGATAACCTTGTAATTTCTGATGAGATCAATGCTTGTACCATCCAGATCGAAGCAGAATACGATGGTAAAAAAGAACCTTGGTATTTATTATTCAAAAACGAAACCCATAATCACCCTACGGAAATTGAACCGTTTGGTGGTGCATCAACTTGTTTAGGAGGTGCAATCAGAGACCCATTATCCGGAAGATCTTTTGTATTCCAGGCGATGAGATTAACAGGAGCTGCGGATGTTTTAGAACCGGTTGATAAAACATTACCAGGGAAATTACCTCAGAAAACCATTACAAAACAGGCTGCCAACGGATATTCATCTTACGGTAACCAGATTGGTCTTGCGACGACAATGGTTTCTGAAATCTATGACGAAGGATACAAAGCCAAGAGAATGGAAGTCGGTTTCGTTACCGGAGCTGTTCCAGTGGATTGGGTAAGACGTGAAAAGCCTGAAAATGGTGACTCAATCATTATTTTAGGAGGTGCAACAGGTCGTGACGGAGTAGGAGGAGCAAGCGGAAGCTCAAAAGAACAGGACGAAACTTCTATCCACACCATGAGTTCAGAAGTTCAGAAAGGAAATGCCGTAGAAGAACGTAAAATTCAAAGACTATTCAGAAATCCTGAAGTAACGAAGCTGATTAAAAAATCAAATGACTTCGGAGCAGGAGGTGTTTCTGTGGCAATTGGTGAGATTGCAGACTCTTTAGAAGTAAACCTGGATGTATTACCATTAAAATATGAAGGATTAAACGGAACCGAGCTGGCTATTTCTGAATCTCAGGAAAGGATGGCCGTTGTAGTAGATCCGAAAGATAAAGAGCAGTTCATCAAGTTCTGTGAGGCTGAAAATATTGTTGCTGTAGAAGTAGCAAAAGTAACAGATTCAGGAAGAATGCAGATGTTCTGGAAAGGGGATAAAATTGTTGACCTTTCAAGAGCATTCCTTGTTACCAACGGATGTTCAAAATCTCAGGAAGTAAAAATCACACATCTTGAAGAAGTAAAAGAAGAAACTAAGACTTTCAACGAAGAAAACTTCCTGAACACCCTGAAAGATAAAAATGTAGCATCTCAAAAGGGGTTGCTGGAAATGTTTGATTCTTCAATTGGAGCGACTACAGTGGCGATGCCTTTAGGAGGGAAATATCAGCAAACGTTGATGGAAGGAAGTGTTCAGACATTACCAATCTTAGGAGCAAAAGATATTAAAACCGTTTCTTTGGCAAGCTGGGGATTTGATGCTGAAATTTCAAAACAGAATTCACTCCTGGGATCATCTTATGCAGTAGTAGAAAGTGTTGCTAAGATTGTTGCGATGGGAGGTGATTTTAAAAATATCAGACTAAGCTTTCAGGAATATTTCGAGAAATTAGGACAAAATCCTGAGAAATGGGGTAAACCTCTCGCTTCTTTGTTGGGAGCTTATGATGCTCAGATTAACCTTGGTTTAGCTGCAATTGGAGGCAAAGACTCTATGAGCGGAACATATCAGGATCTGAATGTACCACCAACCTTGATATCTTTTGCATGTGCTAACGGAGATAAAGGAAATATCATTTCTCCTGAATTGAAAAATGCAGGAAATAAATTGTATTTCTTCAACCACATTCCACAAGAAAACGGACTTCCGAATTATGAGGCTTTAAAAGAAATTTTTGAATTTATTTTCGAAAATATCAAAACCGGAAAAATTGTTTCCGTGAAAACCATTAAAGAAGGTGGGCTAGCTGTTGCTTTAGCAAAAATGAGCTTCGGAAACAGATTAGGTGCAGAGATTAATGCAGACGAAAATACATTGTTGTCGAAAAATATCGGAAGCTTGATCATTGAATCAAAAGAAGAATTGAGCTCGGCTGTTCTTCAGCTTATCGGAGAAGTAAAAGATTCAGGTATTTTAAAGATTAACAATCTCGAAACCCGAATCACAAACCTCGAAGCTGCATATACAAATACATTCGAAAACCTTTTCCCAACAGTAGAAAAAGATAAGATAACGATTGAAATTGATGAGAAATCAAACTCCATCAATCCAAGAAATATTATCATTAAAAAACACGGAATTGCACAGCCGAAAGTTTTTGCTCCGGTGTTCCCGGGAACCAACTGTGAGTATGATACATTAAATGCATTCCAGAAAGAAGGTGCTGTAGTAAACAGCTTACCTTTAATCAATATCAATCACCAATTATTGGATGAAAGCATTGATGCATGGGTAGAAGAGATCAGAACCTCTCAGATTCTGGCTTTCTCCGGAGGTTTCTCTGCAGGTGATGAGCCGGATGGTTCTGCAAAATTCATTGTCAACGTTCTGAAAAACGAAAAGATGAGAAATGCAGTTCATGAATTATTAGACAGAGACGGGATGATCATTGGGATCTGTAACGGATTCCAGGCTCTTGTGAAGTCAGGGCTGTTGCCTTACGGAAGAATTAAAGATCTGGATGAAAACTCTCCAACATTAGCTCACAATGCAATCAGAAGACACATCTCTCAGATGGTGACTGTACAAGTAGTCAATGACGAAAGCCCTTGGCTAAAAGGAATGAAAGGACAGAATTTCACGATTCCAATTTCTCACGGAGAAGGACGTTTCATGGCCTCAGAAGAAGAAATCAAGAAGTTGTATGAAAACGGACAGATTGCTACCCAGTATATCGATCTTGATGGAAACATCGCTCACGGAATGCCGTTCAATCCGAACAATTCATTATTCGGAATCGAAGGAATTACCAGCCCTTGTGGAAAGATTTATGGAAGAATGGGACACCCGGAACGATTTGCTGAAGGTCTCATGAAAAATATACCAACTGCGAATTATCACAATATATTCAAAAATGGAGTTGAATACTTCAAATAATAATAGGAAAATGATCGTCATCCATGGCGGTCATTTTTCGTCTTTAGCCGGTTTCTACGAAGAAGCTTCCCATGTTTTAATGAAAGATGCAGATTGGAAAGTAGGAACGCTTGATGGCTTTGATGATATTCTCTACGGAGGTTTCGGAGTAATAGAAGGCAGAGAAGAAATAGACATCATCTGGAAAGAATCAGAGAAATCGAAAGAAGATTTAGGGCTTCAGCCCACTCAGAAATTCTACGAAAACAAGATCAGACAAGGAAAACCATTCAATATAGAACTGATTCAACTGAAACTGGATGAATTACATAAAGGAAAAGGACAGACGTTGTTTGATATTCTGGTGGAAATAATAGAATCCCATACCAATATTACGCTGAGGTTAGAATGATGAGTAATGAGTGGAAATTTTGAAATATTGACATTTTCCAGTTAGCTTCATCAAATCAACTTGTTGATTCCTTCTTTGCCCCCTGGAATCAAAATAATACCAATAAAATCTTTGGGTCAAAAAAATATAGAAAATATTTAACCATTAAGAATAGTAAAGTCTTTAAGGTAAGTTAAGGTTCATTATGATGAATAAAGCAGTTTGCTTAATAATAAATTTAGCTATTACATTCATAATTCTTCACCTCTTCACAAATCATAATGGTTCAAATCACTTCGTGCAACAAAGTTAAAAATACATCTATTGCTGAGTGAAACGCATTTGCGAACGAAAACATAAGAATTAAATATAAATACTTAGCGCCTTTTGCGTTAAAAACTATGCAAGTTGAAAGATATTAATAATTTTTCTCACTATTTTTACTTTAACAAAAAGGAAACAATAAGAATTGAATGAAGAAAATTATTTATGGGCTGTTCTTCGGTGACAGCATTACTTACGGAGAATATGACGGTGTGTTTGGAGGTTGGGTAGATATTCTGAAAAGATATGCTCTTCAAAGATTTCATGAGGGAAATGGTGATGAATTAATCCTTTTTAATTTAGGAATCGGAGGAGAAAGTACAGAAGGGCTGATGAAACGATTACCTTATGAATTGAGTGCAAGAAATTCTGCTGATGGAAATTTAGTTTTCCTTGCCTACGGAGCCAATGATCTTGCCATAAAGGATGGAGCCTATATCATCTCTCCGGAAATTTTTAAAAGTAATATGGAAGCTGCTATCAGGCAGACAAAACAATTTTCAAATGATATTTATCTGGTAAGTATTCTTCCTGTTTCTAAAAAAATAGATGGCGTAGTAGTAGGTTCCGGAAAATTGAGAACCAATGAAGAAGTAGTAGTTTATAATCAGATTCTTAAAGGGCTTGCTGCCAATTATTCCCTGATATATATTGATTTTTATACTGCATTTTTAGAAGATAAAGAACTTTTACTTTCGGCTGACGGAGTTCACCCCAATGAAAAAGGCTATGGAATGATGGCCGAAATTGCATTACCTATCATTGAAAAATATTTATAATGCCACATTTATTCTCTTATGGAACCCTGCAGAAAGAGCAGGTACAGCTCGAAACGTTCGGACGAATCTTGCAAGGTGAAAAAGATACACTGTCCGAATATAAACTCAGGCTGATAGAAATTACAGACCCTGAAGTTCTTCGGAAAAGCGGACAGAAATATCATCCTGTATTACACTTTTCAGGCAATAATGAAGATCAGGTAGAGGGGATACTTTTTGAAGTAACGGAAAACGAAATCCTTCAGGCAGATGAATATGAAGTAGATGATTATAAAAGAATTGAAACCATTTTTGTCTCCGGTAAAAAAGGATTTATTTATGTAGGAAAATAATTCCTCAGCAAAACTTTATTTAAAATAATCAGTAGGAGTGGGCTATGGCCCACTCACTCTAAAAATATAAATCCACCGGATTTAGCCAAAACTTAAAAAACTCCTGACATACTCTTGTCACAAGCTGCCTTTATCTTTGTTCTACAACAAAAATAAAAATGAATAACGTAAAAATTGAACCTTTTAAGGTAATCGGAATCTCAGTAAGAACTACCAATGAAAACAATCAGGCGGCAAAAGATATTCCTGTATTATGGGAAAAACTGATGGGCGAAGATATTTTGAACATGATCCCCAACAAGATTGATGCTACCATCTATTCTATCTATACGGACTATGAAAAAGACCATACAAGGCCTTATACAACTATATTAGGATGCCAGGTAGAAAATTTGGATCATATTCCGGAAGGCTTGATCGGAAAGTCTTTTGAAGGTGGAGACTACGTGAAATTTACTGCAAAAGGAGACCTCAAAAAAGATCTGGTCATTCGTGAATGGTTGAAAATCTGGGAAATGGATATGGACAGAGTATTTACAGCCGATTTTGAAGTCTATGGCGAAAAAGCACAGAATCCTTCGGATGCCGAGGTTGATATTTTAATTGCTGTAAAATAAGTTTTGGAATAATCCTGTACCCACACAAACTTTTGAACTGAAGATGTCAAATTTCTCTCCTCCGGAGGGTGTCAAATCTCAGATTTGACGGGGTGGCCTACAGGATAGCTTCATGAAAAATATACTTCCAGTACACAAGGATTCCAACAATGACCGAGGCAACAGCCATTAATACAACTGCTCCTGCTGCAATGTCTTTGATAAAACCAATTCTTTTATCAAAATCAGGCTGGATGATATCGCAGATTTTTTCAATAGCAGTATTAAAAATTTCAGCGCTTAAAACAGCAAAAGAAACCAGAAGGATAAGAGCTGCATCAATGCAGGAGAGCTTTAAGAAAAAAATTAAAAATAAATTGATAAAAAAAGCGACAAGCTCAATCTGAAAATTTCTTTCTGTTCTCATCATGGCAAAGACTCCCCGGAAAGCATTCAGAAAACTTTTATGAACAGGAGGCTTTTGCATGTTTTTTATTTTTAACAAAGATAGGTTTTGTATTTTGATTGTTGCAGGTTATCTGCTATATTTGGGATAGAGTATTAACTATGAAAAGAAAATTATTTATACTGTTGTTTGCTTTATCCTCGTTATCCTTGTTTTCACAGGATTACAAACAGAAAATAGCAAAAGCATCATGTGAATGTACAGCCGATATGAAGAGCAAAAACATAAGCGCAGGTGAAGTAAATACCCAGTTCGGACTATGTGTGATAAAATCTTCAATGCCTTATTCTAAGGAGCTGAAAAAGGAGTATGGTTTTGACATTAAAGATATGGGGGATGATAATAATGACCCGAAAATGGATGTTTTCTTCCAGGACCTGTCAATGTTGATGATGACAGAATGTTCAGATACCTTTTTTAATTTCCTGAAAAGTGGGGAGTCTAAAAAAGATACAGAAAAAGAATCCGTATTGAGTGGAAGTATTGTGAAAATTGAGAAAAGTAATTTTGTGGTATTTCATCTGATAGATGAAAATAAAAATTTAAAAAAATTGAATTGGGTGACCCCCATAGAATCCAATCTTGATCTTCCCACAGAATACAACACATTATTGAACAAAAAAGTGACCGTAAATTATTATGTAGCGGATATTTTTGATGTGAATTTAAATGATTATAGAAATTTAAACGTAATATCAAGTCTTAAAACGGATTAATGATATTTGTTAAAAACTCCTACAGATTATTTTTTTCTTTGTTATCTCAATTTATTATATTTGTAGAAACTTATTTTTAAATCTATGAAATTTATTATTTCAAGTAGTGAACTGCAGAAGGCTTTGCAAACTGTAAGTGGCGTAATATCAAGCTCTCAATCGAGACCGATTTTAGAAAACTATCTTTTTGAACTAGACGGAAATAATGTTACCATTACAGCATCTGACGGCGAGACGACTCTTGTAACTTCTCTGGAAGTAAAGTCTGATGACTCAGGTAAATTTGCTGTTCCTGCTAAAATTTTTCAAGATTTTATCAAGACCTATGGCGAGCAGCCTCTTACTTTTGTTGTAAAAGACAATGCGGAAGGGACTGGAAGTCAGCTTGAGATTTTAGATGAAAAAGACAATTTCGCAGTAGCATTGGATAATGCTGATGACTATCCTGAGTTACCTGAATTTGATGCCTCCCAAAGCGTTGTAATGCCTGCAGGAGTACTGTCTGAAGCACTTACCAATACCCTTTTTGCTACAAGTAACGACTCTCTTCGCCCCGTAATGACAGGCGTTCTGTTCCAGTTTGGAGAAAACGAAACCAATTTCGTTTCTACAGACTCACACAGATTGGTGGTCTATAAAAGAGCAGACCTGATGAATGCCGAGCCTATGGAATTCATCATGCCTAAAAAACCTTTGAATATTTTCAAAAATATCCTGGCAAGTTCTAATGAAGAAGTGAAAATCGACTTCAATGAGAATATGGCTAAGTTTACTTTTGACAAACATATCTGGATCTGTAGACTGATTGATGGTAAATATCCAAACTATACAGCGGTGATTCCAAAGGAAAACCCTAATGTGTTGACCATCAACAGAAACCTTTTGTTGGGTGCAATCAAAAGAGCATCTATCATGTCTAATAAATCTACCAATCAGGTGAGATTTAAGCTTTCAGGAAATATTCTTCACCTTCATGCCGAAGATACAGAATATGCAAACAAAGCAGATATGCAGATTCCTTGTGATTATAATGGAGAAGATATCAATATCGGATTCAGCTCAAAGTTCCTGACAGAAATGTTAACAATCTTAGGATCTGACGATATTACAATGAAAATGTCACAGCCAAACAGACCAGGGATCATTGAACCTCTTGACGGTCTTGAAGAAAATGAAAATATCTTAATGTTATCAATGCCGGTTATCGGGTTGTAGACGCGTAGAAAGAAATATTTTATATAAAACAAAAAGAGGTCTTAAGCAATAAGACCTCTTTTTTGTAATACTAAATAAACTATGAAAAGAATTCTGATATTCATTTTATTATTACAGTTCATCAATGTATTATGTCAAAATAATACTAAAGTATACCACGAAAAAAAGGGGGATACTCTTAGTCTGTATTTTGATAACCTTGAAATTTATCCTATGTCCCTGGTGTTTTCGGGAACTCCGGAAGTTGAAAATATGAGAACTCCTATACCATTTGAAAACATTCGGATTGTTCCGGCTAAATCCTTGAAAAATAGAATTGTCTATTTCGTTGTTGATGATAAGACAAAAGCATGGCGGGTGAAAAAAATCCCGGGTTATATGATGTATATTGGGAATGTTACATTGAAAGATTTTGATAAAGATTACCAATATGACCTTCCTTTTAAAAAAGGTAAATCTTTCAATATCTATCAGGGATATAATGGAGGTTTTTCGCATCAAAATGAGAATTCTTTAGATTTTACAATGCCGGAAGGTACCGAAGTAGTAGCCGCTCGGGAAGGATTAGTCACTGATGTAGTTGCAACTAATAACAGAGGTTGCCCGACCAGAGCTTGCGTGAATATGGCCAATTATATTACTATTTTACATCCTGATGGTACTTTTGCTCAATATTACCATTTAAAACAGAATGGAGTAAAAGTGCATATTGGAGATCAGGTAAAAAAAGGGGATGTTATTGGGCTAAGTGGAAACACTGGATGGAGTAAGGGCCCTCATTTACATTTCGTATGCTACCTTCCGAGAGTAGAGAATGAAAAATATAGAGAAACTTTAAAAACTCTTTTTAAAACAGGTAACGGAGCCAGAGGCGAATATTTAGTAGAGAAGAAAACTTATTCGAAAGACTATTAAAATTCCCGGGTAAATATTAGAATATATTGTAATGTCAGTTAGAAATAATAAACTGAGCAGGTTTTATTTTTTGTTGTTTTTATCAATATATACTTTGTAATTTCAGGATCTTTGCGTTTTTAAAAACACTGATTACCCAAATCTAAAGCATAATTTTTACGATTTTCCGGAAGCTTGTACTTTTCGTGAAAAAATTGGCAGCTTTGCTGTTTGAATACTTTATTTTTCCGATTTTTGTGTTCATCCATCAATACATTTATGGGCAAAAAAATAGAATCCTATTATACGTCAGATTTTTCTTCAGAATTTACTACTGAAAATTACAGTGTGGCATTATGGAAAGGCACGGGTGTTTTTTCTGTGGATACCATCAATTATGCGTATTGTGGTTACCATATTTTATTTCTTTCACCCTACCAAAAATTAAGGCTGCTATCAGAGTCTGATGAGAAGGTGTCTATCCTTTTCTTTCACGGGGACTATTACTGTATAGAGTATCATAAAGAAGAAGTCGCCTGCAATGGACTTCTTTTCAATAATATTTATTTGAATCCTGCCATTGAGCTTACCAAAGAAAACTACGCATATATTTTAGAACTTTTTGACCACATTAAACAGGAAGAATCTGAAAAACACCCATTTTCAGAATCAATTATCAAAACATACATACAGCTTATTCTTGCAATCTGCAGCAAGCAAAAAAGCAGTATTGAAGGAGGCCTGATGTCTACTGAAAAGATACCCAATAAAAATGCTTCAGAATTTCAAAAATTACTGGAAACGTATTATAAAACTGAAAAAGAACTGACATTTTATAGCAGCCGGTTAAATATTACCAATAACACCCTAAGTAAGGTAGTTAAAAAAGAATTTGCCAAAACACCCACTCAGCTTATTAATGAAAGAGTGATTCTGGAGTCCAAGAAACTATTGCATCTGACATACCGGTCTGTGAAGGAAATTGCTTCGGAGCTGGGATTTGACGACGAATTTTATTTTAGCAGGTACTTTAAGAAATCGGTAGGATACTCTCCCAAAAATTACAGAGAAAAAGTGGGAATTTCTGTAGTGGCAAAAATGTCCATGTAATGGCCTTAAATATCTATGTTAGCGAGTAATGCATGTGAATACCTTTGTGAAAAAAGTAAATCATATGCAAAACAGTAAATTATTCAATAGTCTGCAAAAGTTAGATATTTATGCACTCAATTTTCTGAGAATTTCAATCTTTGTTGTGATGGCCTGGATTGGCGGCCTTAAAGCATTTCAATATGAAGCGGATGGAATTGTTCCCTTTGTTGCTAACAGTCCTTTTATGAGTTTTTTCTATAAAAATGCAGGAAATAAAGTAGTGAATGAAGATCAGAAACTGGTTTCAGAATATACATTATATAAAAATCCTGAAGGGAAAATTGTACAGAAAAATATTGACTGGAACAAGAAAAACGGAACTTATACCTTTGCTTATGGTTTAGGAGTTATGATTCTATTGATCGGCATTTTGGTGGTGTTAGGTATTTGGTTTCCTAAAATAGGTACTATTGGTGGTGCCTTGACATTCCTTATGTCGCTGGTCACCCTGTCATTCCTGATTACTACTCCCGAAGCATACGTCCCTGATCTTGATGGAGATTATCCTTCTCCCCAGTATGGATTTCCTTATTTGTCTGGAGCAGGACGCCTTGTTCTAAAGGATATTATCATGATGGCAACCGGGCTGGTATTGTTTTCTGATAGCCTGAAAAAAGCTGTAAAACAATAAAAACATTTGAATCGATGCTATAATTCTGAAAACCTATGGTCTAAAATAATGCCCATATGTGAGTTATTTGCCTGAACTGTAAAAGTAGAATTAACGAAAATTTATTATCTTAAAGTTGTCTCCAAATTTCTGTATTTCTCAAAAAAACACGACATTTGTATGCTTAAAATTGTTCGGTTGTAATCGAACAAAATTCAAATAAATTTTTGAAAATACTTCGGAGGAAACTAAGCATTTCATCCGGCCTTAGAAAAAATAAAATTATCAGATGAAAATATCAAACAACTGGCTGAAAGACTTTGTAAAAACGGAATTGAAAACTGAAAGAATCGGTGAATTTCTTACAGATATAGGTCTTGAAGTTGAAGGGATAGATAAATTTGAAAGTGTAAAGGGCAGTCTGGAAGGAATTGTTGTGGGTAAAGTCTTAACCTGTGAAAAACATCCGAATGCTGATAAACTAAAGAAGACCACAGTAGATGTAGGAAACGGAAAGATATTGAATATCGTTTGCGGAGCTCCTAATGTAGAAGCAGGGCAAACGGTTCCTGTCGCTGTTGTCGGAACTAAAATCTATGACAAGACCGGAAACTTTTTTGAAATCAAAGAAGCAAAGATCAGAGGTGAAGTTTCTCAGGGAATGATTTGTGCAGAAGATGAACTTGGCCTTAGCGAAGATCATGGTGGAATCATGGTGTTGGATGAAACCCAATATGAAGTAGGGAAAAACTTTGCTGACTATTTTGAGTTGACGAACGATGAGGTCTTTGAAATAGGTTTAACTCCCAACAGAACGGATGCAATGTCTCATTATGGTGTTGCCAGAGATTTGCATGCTTACCTTTCTACCAATCAGTTGAAATCGCAGTTCAATAAAGTAGCTTCTGAAGCTTTAAATAATGAAGGCTCCCATGATTTTACCCTTGAAATTGAAGATACAGAATTAGCTCCAAGGTATATTGGTGCCGTTATTGAGAATGTAAAAGTGGCAGAATCTCCAGCCTGGTTAAAAGACAGATTAAAAGCTATCGGATTAAGTCCTATCAATAATGTTGTAGATATTACCAACTATATTCTTCACGGATACGGGCAACCGCTTCACGCTTTTGATGCTGATAAAATTGCAGATAAAAAAGTGAAGGTAGGGGTAGTAAAGCCGGGAACAAAATTCACAACTCTGGATGGAGTTGAAAGAACACTGATCGGTACTGAAATTATGATCAAAGATGGTAAAGATAATCCGATGTGTATTGCCGGTGTTTTCGGAGGAGAAAACTCAGGAGTATCTGCAACCACCAAAACAATATTCCTTGAAAGTGCATATTTCAACCCAATTGCAGTAAGAAAAGGGGCAAAAGCTCACAGTTTGAATACTGATGCATCTTTCAGATTCGAAAGAGGAGTAGACCCGAACCTTACAAGAACGGCAATCACTCATGCAATCAAGCTCATTCAGGAAATTGCTGAAGGAAAATTGGTAGGTGATTTATTGGAAGAATATCCTAAGAAAATAGAAGACAGCTATGTGATTCTTAGATTCTCTAAAATTGAACAAATTTTAGGAACAAAAATTCACAGAGAAAAGGTAAAAGAAATCTTAAAAGCATTGGAAATTCAGGTTTTAAATGAAATTCCTAATGGTTTTGAAATCTCTGTACCTGCTTACAGAGCAGATGTAACAAGAGAGATTGATGTGATCGAGGAGATTTTAAGAATCTACGGATACAATAAAATCGATGCACCACAGAAATTTTCATTTACCCCTGTTAAGCTAAGCTCCAACGATCAGGACGAATTGGAAAACAGCTGGGCAAGAACCTTACAAAGCATTGGTTTCAATGAGGTGATGAATAATTCATTGACTTCAGTGAAAGATGAGACGGATGCTGTAAAACTATTGAATCCTTTAAGTAACGATTTAGCATTTATGAGAAAATCTTTACTGGAAGGGCTTCTTCAGAATGCAGTATATAACATCAACAGAAAAAATCAGGATATCAAGTTCTTTGAATTCGGAAAAATTTATCATAAAAAAGATAAATATGAAGAAAGAAAACAATTAGCTATTCTTGTTTCCGGAAGAGAGGTAGCGGAGAACTGGTTGCAGCCTAAATCTGCAGTAAGTTTCTACAACCTTAAAGCTTATGTAAAAGTTTTATTAGAAAGAATAGCAATCAATTATAAAGAAGCAGCACTATCTGATGAAAGATTCTCTGATGCTTTAGTATATGAAGCTGATGGTAAAGCTTTGGTGAGAATCGGAAAAGTAGCTCCAGCGTTATTGAAGGATTTTGATATCGACCAGGATTGTTTCTATGCTGAAATTGAATTGGAGTTTGCACAGGAACTGAGAGCTAAGAATGAATTGAAGTTTAAAGACATTCCAAAATTCAATAAGATCAGAAGAGACCTTGCTTTATTGATTGATAAAACAGTAAACTACCAAGATTTATATCAAACAGCTAAGAAGAATAAATCTCCATTCATTAAGAGCATCAACTTATTTGATGTATATGAAGGGAAAAATCTTCCTGAAGGGAAAAAGTCTTATGCAATGAGTTTTGAGCTCTTAAACGAAGAGAAAACCCTTGAAGAAAAGGAAATCTCAGAAGTAATGGATTCCCTGATCAAATCTTTCCAGAAAGAATTCAGCGCAGAATTGAGATCTTAATCAGGATAAAAATAATATGAAAACGGACCTACAGGTCCGTTTTTTCTTTTATCTATTTGGATTTTTTATCAATCTGAGAAAGATTGTAACCCATGATTATAGTAAGTTTTGAGTTCTACGGAATGGCAAACTTTGAAGGTATCGTCTTATGTGATGATGTTGATCTGACTTATCATTCCTTAAGTTATTGAAAAAGATCTACACTCTGCGATGTGTTACTTTTTCTTACAGTCAGCTCAGAAAAATATTCAAATTACCAGGTGTTAAAGAATAATAAAATTCATCGCAACCCGTTTAAATAATATTATTTCCGTAAATTTGGATGAATTCAAAAAGAAAAAAATGAAAAATCTTTTTTTAAGTATATGTGCAGCAGCAGTATTGGCATCATGTGGATCTATGACCAGCCCATCTGCGTCTAAAGTAGGAAAAGCCCAGCCTGCGCTTGTTAATACAAAATGGACATTGGCTGACAATGTAAAAGGTAAAATCCCAACATTGAATATTGAAGGAGAAAAGATAACAGGTAATGCCGGTTGTAATAATTATTTTGGAACTGCTAAAATTGATCCGTCTACAGGTGGGTTCTCTGCAGGGCAAATGGGATCTACAAAAATGATGTGTAACAATATCGGGGTAGAGCAGAACTTTATGGATATGATGGGAAAAGCAAATAAATATGTAATTTCCGGAAATACTTTAGAACTGTATAAAGACAATTTATTACTATTGAAATTTACAAAATCTGAATAAAATAAAAAGGAACTCAATTTGAGTTCCTTTTTTTATGTTTTAGACTGTGATTAATCTTCCTCTTCTTCGTCATACTTAGCCAGCTCTTCGTCGCACCATTTGAATGCTGCTTCTACCACTTTCGTAGCTTCGTCTGCCATAGTTTCTTCATCGTCACCTTCAAGATCATCTAACCACTCAACTTCTTCTTCCTCAACGTTTAAGATAAATCTTGGATACTCAGTGTGTACTACGAATAAATCTTCTGGAAATTCCGAATTATCTGCTAATAAAAACTTTGGTAATTTCATTTTTTTAATGTTTTAACTTGCTCAAAGATAAATAAAATTATTGACTTAAAATGAGTTCAAAAACATTTTTGAAACTTTTTCAGCTTTTTTGCTTTCAGAATAATCATAGAACCCTTCTCCTGATTTTACACCCAGTTTCCCCGCTGTTACCATGTTTACAAGCAATGGGTTGGGAGCATATTTAGGATTTTTGAAACCGTCATACATCACATTCAGGATAGCAAGGCATACATCAAGGCCAATAAAGTCTGCCAATTGAAGTGGACCCATCGGGTGAGCCATTCCCAATTTCATTACTGTATCAATCTCTTCTACACCTGCAACACCATTGTAAAGTGTTTCAATAGATTCATTGATCATTGGCATTAGTATTCTGTTGGCAACGAAACCAGGATAGTCATTGACCTCTACAGGAACTTTACCCAACGTTTTACTCATTTCATAAATTGAATCAAAAGTCTCCTTAGAAGTAGAATATCCCTTGATGATCTCTACCAGCTTCATAATCGGAACCGGATTCATAAAGTGCATACCAATTACTTTATCAGCTCTTTTAGTCGCAGCAGCAATTTTTGTGATGGAAATAGAAGAGGTATTGGTGGCCAGAATACAACCTGCAGGAGCCAATTCATCCATCTGACCGAAGATTTTCAGTTTAAGATCCATATTTTCGGTAGCAGCCTCTACAATTAGATCTGCCGATCCTACAGCATCGTTCAATGCAGTAAAAGTGGTAATATTTCCTAATGTTTCTGCTTTTTGCTCTTCAGTAAGGTTTCCCTTTGCAATTATTCTGTCAAGATTGGTAGTAATGGTTTTTAATCCTCTGTCTAAAGCTTCCTGAGATACATCTACCAGGTTTACTTTAAAACCGCTTTGTGCGAAAGTATGTGCAATACCATTCCCCATGGTTCCCGCTCCGATAACTACAATGTTTTTGATCATTTTTTACTTTATTTTTTATAGATAGTTAAATTTTTTGCATTCACAAGGTCCTGTTGTTGTACCGTGGTGGCCGAATCAAAAAAAACAGTTCCGTCACTTTTCTGTTTTCTGCTGTTGTTTTGGTTAGATACTGCAGCCATAAGACCTCGGGTAAGACGTCTTTTTTGATTATCCGTAAGAGAATCAGTCCCTACATACAATTTAAACTCGCCCTCTCTCCCCAAACCACTTTGTTGTAAGATTTCTAATCGTTTCAAGTGATTTTTTGTTTTAAACTCTTTCAGATAACTGATAACAGGTTTTTCAGATGGCGGTCCGCAGCACGAACTTCCATAACTGATCACCAAATAGTTTTGATTCTTTTGTGAATAAAAGAATGTGAAAGAAAACAAAGCTGCCGCTAATATGACTTTTTTCATACGTATGATTTTAATTGAGAATTCACTCAATTTCCGTGCTAAAATTAAGCTTAATATTTTATTTATTAAAATTATCCCAAACGATCTTTGAAATATCAGAAACCATTCGGGTATTTACCTTTTCTGTTTCTGTGGAATTGTTTACAAATACGGCGATTGCATAATGTTTTCCGTTGGGTAGCGTAATGATTCCCATATCGTTTTCTGCAACTGTAAGTACATTATCCGGCTTCCCTGAAGATCCCGTTTTATGGGCAACAGGTGTCCCTTTGGGTAATTGCTCAACAATTTTGTTGGTTCCTGTAGTTGTTCCCAGCATAATCTGCATTAGGAAATCTGTAGACTTCTTGGAAAGTAGCTTACCATCATAGAATTTTTTCAAAAGATCAACAGCAGAATTGGTGGTACTGTAGTTTCCATATTGGTTTTTCCAGTCCTTATGCATATCATCTTCATTGTATTGGATCTTAAGATCTTTGGCTCCTTTAGAATCCATAAAGTTTTGTACCGTTTGTGTTCCTCCAATAAGTCTTAAAAGGAAATCGCAGGTATTATTATCGCTTTGAGCAACAGTGTAAGTGATAATTTCGCCTAATGAAAGCTCAACATTTCCTTCAGGATATTTTTCGCGGAGAGGTGACCATGTATTCTCTAACAAATCTGATTTCTTAATCAAAAACTTCTGATCGGTTGAAAACTTTCCTTTGTCTGCCATATCCAATACAGCACTGGCTAAATGAAATTTGAAAACACTTAGTAAGGGAAGCTTTTTATCTCCGTTTTTATTGTATTCGAAGTTATTGTCGAAGTCTAAAACAGAAATGCCTACAGTCGCCTTTTTGCCTTTTATAACAGCTTTGATTTTTTGATCCAGTGCAGATTTCTGTGCGGTGGCCAATGCAGAAACCATGAGTAATAGAAATGTTATTTTTTTCATAGTAATAAGATTAAAAAGAAATCCCTTTTAGGGGCTAAAAGGGATGTGCAATTTAAGATATTTATTGTTATTTTATGTCAAAATAGTTAAGATTAGTACCATCGTTTTCAAAGAATATTCTGATCTTATTTTCTCCTTTTTTAAGCTGGATATTTTTGGCAATCGTGGTTTCCCAATTTTCATTTTTTCCGGTAGCCTGCAAAGGAAGAGTCGTCAATATTTTTCCCGAAGCATCTTCAAACCTTACTTTCGTAGGATGTATACTGGAATATCTGACTTCGAACGTATAATTTTTATCCACTTTGGAATTGATGGTGTATTGCATCCACTCGCCGGATTCCGTTTTTCCTACATAATATTTGTTGGTTATTTTGTCGTTACACAGATAAATATCAACGCCGTCATTTCTCATTTGCTGACCAGAATTCCATTCCGATCTTTTGTCAGGATCACTTACCCACAGATTGATAAAATCCTTGTCCAGATACGCAGAACCCATTCTTCCCAAATCATAATCTGAAGCAAATACTCTTCCGGGAGCAGAATGATTTTTGAATGGTTTTGTAGTCATATCATTAACTTGTCTGAACATGGCATCAACAACATCATTTTTGACCTCTGTATTACTGAACTTGTAGTTTTCAGCGATTTGCATCATGGCTTTCTTAGCAAATTCTTTGGATGGTTTTTCACCTCCTTTTTTCCAGTATTCTAAAAGCTTTTCATATTCAGGAGTTGTTTTTACATTGGTAATTCCTGCGATATTATCAATCTTTTTCATTGGCCAGAAAGCATATCCGATATTATGTTTATCCAGTAATTGGATTAACTCAGTAAACCAGACATTTGAATTCTCACCGGTTTCTCCCAGCCATATCGGTATATTATGCTTTTCCCGTAGATCCAGTGCAAATTGAATGGTTTTATCATCATTATAATTCCAGTATTTATGAAAACTGAAAGCTATATTTTTATCCCAGATCTGCGGTAAGCCATTATAATTATTTCCCCAGCCATTTCCTTCAATAAATATAATGTGCTTTTGGTCTACCTCCCGAATGGCTGTGGTGATATCTTGTTGCAATTTCCAGAGAGGGGCATTCGACATTTCATCCGTACCATTTGGGTTTTTTCCTGTGAAATTAATATTCGGTTCATTGATAATATCATATCCGCCAATCCAGGGCTCGTTTTTATAACGTTCCGCCAGTTTTTTCCAGAGGGCAACTGTTTTTCTCTGGTTTTCTTCACTTTCCCATAGTGAAGGTTTAGATTTATCATTATCGGAAATATTGGCATCATTTCCCTGTCCACCCGGTGCCGCGTGGAGGTCGAGAATCAGATATATCTTGTTTTCCTTACACCATTGAAGCAAATTATCAGTCATTGTAAAACCTTCTTCCAGCCATGTATCTTTGCCTTTTACAGGCTCTTTTTCGATCGGTAGGGTATATAGGTTATAATGCATCGGAAGTCGGATAGAGTTGAATCCTGCCTTAGCAAGAAAATCAATATCCTGTTTGGTAATACCATTCTTTAGATAAGCTTTGTAAAATTCCTTCATCCCATCTTCACCAATCAACCCCGCAATTTTCTCCTTAATCTTATACTGAGGACCCGCAAAATCAGCTGTCTTCAGCATATAACCTTCCTGCAATATCCAGCCTCCCAGACCAAGGCCTCTCAATTGAATATTTTCACCTTTGTCATTAACAATTTTTTGACCGCTGGTTTTTAATAATTGAGATGTCCCAAATTGAGACAATAATAAAGCGGATAGTAAGATGGTTCTTTTCATAGTCGTTTTTGATTTTAGATTATTGGGGACTTTTAGAATTTAATCATAGTGAATGGTAACATCATAATAAGAGTCTACATTCAGACCGCTTATTTTAGTAGAAATCCATCGGGTATGTAAAACAAAATCTTTCAATTGATTATTGAATTGTTTTTCAAATATATTGTTTTTTTTGTTTTGAAGGTAGCTTTCTGCAAATAAATCTTTCATTCTTCCATCTTTTGTAAGAATGAACATCGCAGAAGTATAAGAATAATATACTTCGTTGTTCCTGTTGTGTTGAGTAGAAGTTGGATATTTTAAAAGATAATCGGCTTGTATTTTATCGAATTGATTATCCATGGTAGAATTGGGGTATCGCGAGTTTTGATCACATTACTCGTATGAAAAAACTTCTTCAGAGTGCTTTTTAACAAAATTCTGTTTTGTAATATAACGCAATGAATCAAATGAATTTATTGCCAAACTGTTTTTGGATAAGTCTGTTCATCTCGATTTCTCTGCAATTTGCAAATTTATCATTAGGGGAGGTGATACGGGAAAGAGAAATATTTTGGTTTTTTATATGATTTTGATTCAGAAGTATTTTGAATTCTTCTTCACCGGGATCATCATAGCCTAAGCCGGAGAAAATGGTCCAGGTATAATTTTTATAATTAAAATTATTTTGTGCCTGTCTTTTTTGATAATTTACACCCTACCTCGTAGCCATTCTTCTTTTGACTACAAGATAGAGTGGTAATAGCCGTTAAAATATGTATAACAGGCTTTATATTCATTTTTTAGCTGATCAGTTGTATGATTTTTAATGCTACTTTCAGGGCTTCTGTACCGTCTTCAAGAGAAACTTCTACATTTCTGTCCGTAGTAATGGCGTCTGCAAAAGAATTAAGTTCATCCAGAATGGCATTATTCGGTTGAATATTCGGATATTCAAATAAGATCTGATTCTTTTCCCCCTCAGCATTTTCAATAATCATATCAAATGGAGTAGGAGTTTCGGGAGCATCCTTCATTCTGATCACTTCAGCCTTTTTCTCAAGGAAGTCAACAGAGATATAGGCATCTTTCTGGAAGAACCTGCTTTTTCTCATTGCTTTCATCGAAATTCTGGAAGTGGTAAGGTTTGCTACACATCCGTTTTCAAATTCAATTCTCGCATTGGCAATATCCGGTGTTTTGCTTACCACACAAACTCCGCTTGCATGAATATCCTTAACTTTAGACCTTGTCATACTCAACAAGATGTCAAGATCATGAATCATAAGGTCCAATACCACAGAAACATCCGTTCCACGAGGATTGAACTCTGCCAGCCTGTGAATTTCAATGAACATTGGATTTTTGATATAATCTTTAGTCGCAATAAAAGCCGGATTGTACCTTTCCACATGACCTACCTGTGCTTTGATCCCGTTTTCCTGGCAAAGTCTTAAAATTTCTTCTGCCTGCTCAAGGGTTTGCGTTACTGGTTTTTCAATGAAAAAATGAAGTTTTTTCTCTATGGCTTTTAAAGCATAATCATAGTGATAGATTGTGGGAGTGACAATGTCCAGCATATCGATCTGATCCAGCAATTCATCAAAATTCTCAAAATATTTATATCCGAATTCGGCTTCTAATTTTTTTCCGTTTTCAACATCTTTATCGTGGAAACCTACAAGTTCATATCTATCTGATTGATTAAGAAGTTTTAAGTGTATTTTTCCCAAGTGTCCGGCACCTACCAAACCTGCTTTTAACATAGCTGTATTAAATTTTTGTAAAGATAAGAAAGAAGTTAGATTCCAAAGGTCAGAAATTACTTTTTGTGGATAATTCTTTTCATGGATCCCTTAAATCTCAAATCTAATTTCTTACTTTTGCCAGATGCATGATTCGTTTGTACATAAAGGAAAAAGAAAGATTTTAGTTGAATATCTTCGACACAGAATTGGAATTTCGGATGAGAATGTACTTCAGGCAATGAGTGAAGTTCCGAGACACCTTTTTATCGAAAGTATTTTTGAAGATTTTGCCTACGAAGACCGGGCGTTCCCGATTCTGGCACATCAGACCATTTCGCATCCCTCCACGGTGGCGGAACAGTCTGAATTACTGCAGGTAAAAGCAGGAGAAAAAATACTGGAAATAGGAACCGGGTGTGGATATCAGACTGCCGTTTTACTGGCGATGAAAGCACATGTATACACGGTTGAAAGACAAAAAGATCTTTTTGATTTTTCTAAAAAGAAACTAAGGGAGATGCATTTGTTTCCAAAATTTCAAAGCTTTGGAGATGGTTTTGCAGGATTGCCGACATTTGCTCCCTTCGATAAAATTATAGTGACCTGTGGTGCTTCAACATTACCTACAGAATTATTGAAACAGCTGAACATAGGAGGGAAAATGGTGATTCCATTGGGGCCTACTGACGAGCAGGTACTGTTCAGATTTACCAAAATAGGACCTACAGAATTTGAAAAAGAAGAATTCGGAGCCTATAAATTTGTTCCCATGCTGGGAAGTACCAATCAATAAAGTTTCATTTTACAGGACATATTTTACTAAAAAGTCCCAAAAGTTTTTGAACAATGAAGTAACCTAAAGAGTTCAGAAATAAGATGTATGTGATTTATATAATTAATAAATTTTATCTTTTTTAATAATTTTTTATACCTGTTTCGGAATGGAAATTGAACTTCATTAGGAGATCAACCACTTAAAATCTTATTATTATGGATACGAATAGATTCAAGTCATCACACGATTTTAGTAACGTTCAGAAGAACTTACAAAATAATCCTGGATATCATGCCGAAAGCTATTCTCAGCAGGTAAAAGATTGTCTCAGTGAGATGAAAAAGAAAGATCAGGAAGCCACGAAGCAAGGATTTATGAGCCATGCTCAAAAGTCGGCAAAAGAAGTCTGGGAAGAAATTCAGGAGATGGCTTCTGAAGCCTGGGATCAACAAAGAAGACATTTGGATGAAGAGAAATAATTTTTAATATTAAAGTTAGAACCTTACTTTTGACAGAGTAAGGTTTTTTGTTTAAATCAATCAATAGTACAATGAAAGTTTTTGTGAATAAAATGATTCCTGAAATAGGGCTCAATATATTGAAAGAAGGAGGACTGGAAGTAATATTTCCGGAAAATGAAATTCTATCCCATAAAGAATGGCTGAAGTATTGTAAAAATGTGGATGCCCTCCTAAGCATCGGAAACGATTTTAAGTACAATAAAGAATTCTTTGACGAATGTCCGAATATCAAAACAATTGCTCTGTATTCGGTAGGCTTTGATCATGTTGATATCAAAGAGGCAGTCATAAGAAAAATTCCCATAGGAAATACTCCTGACGTTTTAAGCAGAGCCACTTCAGATGTAGCATTTTTACTGATGCAGGCCGTGGCAAGAAGGGCAAGTTATAATTTTCAGAAAGTAAAAGATGGAAATTGGGGAAGTTTTGATCCATTACACGCATTAGGACAGGAATTATATGGTAAAACACTCGGGATTTTTGGGTTGGGAAGAATAGGTTTTGAAATGGCTAAAAAATCTCGTAATGCTTTTGATATGGATATCATCTATCACAACCGTCATCGCAATGAAGAAGCGGAGAAAGAGCTGGGAGCGACATATGTTTCCTTTGAGAATTTAATTGCCGGTTCGGATGTATTGAGTGTTCATGCCAGCTTTACGCCTGAACATAAAGAACTTTTCAATCAGGCTGTTTTTAAAAAAATGAAGTCGAATGCTATTTTTATCAATACGGCAAGAGGTGGCTTCCAGAATGAGAACGATCTTTATGAAGCTCTGATCTCAAAACAGATCTGGGGGGCAGGGCTTGATGTAACCAATCCTGAACCGATGTCTTCCGATAATCCTATTCTGGAACTTTCGAATGTATGTATTTTACCCCATATCGGTTCTGCCACTATGGAAGCCAGGAATGGTATGGCGAGACTCGCTGCAGAAAATCTGGTTGCTTTTTCAAAAGGTGAGAAAATGCCTTATTGCGCCAACCCTGAAGTTTATTCTCATTTATCATAATAAGTTGGAATTATTTTTGTTCTTTCTGTATAAACCTAAAATCTCAACATTATGGCACCAGAAAAAAATATTAATGAGCAAAACAGGAGATTAGAACAAATGGATTATAATCCCAATGAAGATCTATTTAAAAGAGAAAAACACATCTCACTGGATGGAGACGGAAACCCGATCTTTGATGAAGATGCAAATGATGATAAAATTGATAAAGGCCTGGATATCCCGGGAGCAGAAGATGATGATGAGATGGAAGAAATAGGAGCAGAAGATGAAGAAAATAATTATTGGAGCTTAAGTGATAATGATGACGATCATGAGGAGGAAAATGATGATGTTTTAACCTGAAACTTTGAACAGATATTTACAATATGAACCTTACTGAGCTTCAGTGAGGTTTTATTTTTTTGAAATGATAATCCAAGTCCCTAAGAAGAAATTACCCTCCAAAATTCAAATTTAGTATTAAATAATAAATTCAGATTGATAATTTAAAATAAACAAATTCGCTTTTCACCTCTACTTGCCTATATTTTATAATTTGAATATCTTTAAAACATAAAAAATTGTTTAAACATAGAACTTTAAATAGCAATATGACATTTCAAGAACAAATCCAACAGGGAATTCCTACTCAGCTGCCACTGGCGAAACCATATGAAACAAATATCAACCATGCTCCGAAACGTAAGGAGATTTTAGGGGAAGAAGAAAAAAAACTGGCATTAAAGAATGCTTTACGTTATTTTGATCCTCAGTTTCATGCCGAGTTAATTCCTGAATTTAAACAGGAACTGGAAGACTACGGAAGAATTTATATGTATCGTTTTCGTCCGGATTATGAGATGAAAGCAAGATCAATCACTGATTATCCGGGGAAATCCGAGCAGGCAAAAGCCATTATGCTGATGATTCAGAATAACCTGGATTATGCTGTTGCCCAGCACCCTCATGAGCTGATTACCTATGGTGGAAACGGTGCGGTTTTTTCCAACTGGGCACAATATCTGCTGACGATGAAATATTTATCCGAAATGAGTGATGAACAAACGTTGGTGATGTATTCCGGACATCCGATGGGATTATTCCCTTCCCATAAAGATGCTCCAAGAGTTGTTGTAACCAACGGAATGATGATTCCGAATTATTCAAAACCGGATGACTGGGAAAAATTCAACGCTCTTGGGGTGACTCAATATGGGCAGATGACGGCAGGAAGTTATATGTATATTGGTCCGCAAGGAATTGTTCACGGGACTACCATTACGGTACTGAATGCTTTCAGAAAAATAAATAAAGAACCAAAAGGAGGTCTTTTTGTGACTTCAGGATTAGGAGGAATGAGTGGTGCACAGCCAAAAGCAGGAAATATTGCTGGGTGTGTTACGGTATGTGCTGAAGTAAATCCGAAGATTACAAAAATACGTCACGATCAGAAATGGGTGAATGAGATCCATGAAAGTCTTGATGAATTGGTAAAAAGAGTAAGAGAAGCACAGGAAAATAAAGAAACTGTTTCTCTGGCTTACCTTGGAAACATTGTAGAAGTCTGGGAGAAATTTGATCAGGAAAACCTGAGAATAGATATCGGATCTGACCAGACTTCTCTTCATAATCCATGGGCGGGGGGCTATTATCCTGCGGGACAAAGTTTTGAAGAATCGAATACAATGATGGCTGAGGATCCTGAATTATTCAAAGAAAAAGTTCAGGAAACATTGAGAAGGCATGCGGCTGCTATCAATAAACATACAGAAAAAGGAACCTATTTCTTTGATTATGGAAATGCTTTCTTACTGGAAGCTTCCAGAGCAGGAGCTGATGTGATGGCGGATAATCCTACATTAGGAAGAGAATTCAAATATCCAAGTTATGTTCAGGATATTATGGGACCTATGTGTTTTGATTATGGTTTTGGGCCGTTTCGTTGGGTTTGTACAAGTGGAAAGCCGGAAGATCTTCAGAAAACAGATGATATTGCCTGTGCAGTACTTGAAGAGATGATCAAAAGTGCTCCTGAAGAGATTCAGCAGCAGATGAAAGATAATATCCAGTGGATCAAAGGTGCACAGGAAAACAAGCTGGTTGTGGGTTCACAGGCAAGAATCCTTTATGCTGATGCCGAAGGAAGAATGAGAATTGCTGAAGCTTTCAATAATGCCATTAAAAATGGAGAAATAGGCCCTGTAGTTCTGGGAAGGGATCATCACGATGTATCCGGAACAGATTCTCCTTACAGAGAGACTTCCAACATCTATGACGGATCGAGATTTACTGCAGATATGGCCATTCATAATGTGATTGGTGACAGCTTCCGCGGGGCAACCTGGGTATCCATTCATAATGGTGGTGGAGTAGGCTGGGGAGAAGTCATCAACGGAGGTTTCGGGATGTTACTGGACGGAAGTGCTGATGCTGACAGAAGGCTGAAGTCGATGCTTTTTTGGGATGTCAATAACGGTATTTCCAGAAGAAGCTGGGCCAGAAATGAAGGTGCTATTTTTGCCATTAAAAGAGCGATGGAAGTGGAACCGAATCTGAAAGTGACACTTCCTAACCTTGTAGATGAAAATTTACTGTAATATAAAAAGGAAGCTTTGAACAATATTAATAAAGCAATATTTTCACACCTCAATGTAGAGGATAATGATCCCGTATGGGAAAAATTTGCTGAAGTTCAGTTTTCAAAGAAAAATAAATTTCCGGACGATAAAGCCTATCTTGTTGAAGATGGGCTTGTCCGTAAATATTATATCAATCATTCTTCAGATATTGAGACAGAAATATGTGCAGATTTTTACTTTCCCGGTGATATTTTTACTGTTGGAGAAACAGATTCTGAAGGTATTTATGAAGCTATAAGTAATGGCCTGGCATGGGAAATTACATTGGAAGAGGTTAAAGAAATGTTTTTCGTTAATCCACAATGCCGCTTTGTTCAAAACTATTATTTAAGCAGAAAACTAAATGCTGCGATGAAGCGTGAAATGCTTTTGCTTAAAAATACACCACAAGATTTATACAAATACCTTTTGAATCACAAACCTCACTATATTCAAAATATCCCGTTGAAATATCTGGCTTCTTATATCGGAATTACCCCTATTTCTTTAAGCAGGATCAGAAAACGAATTTCCTGAGATAAGCGTAACTTCCATCTTCTGACCTCCAACTTCCAACCTTTATTTATTATCTTTTGTTTATTGTTTGACTTTCCATAAGTTTTTTCCTTTGCTAAAAAAGAAAATATGGAAATACAAAAGTTAAACTGGGCAGGAATAAAACTTATTTCTCAAGATAAAATTATCTTAATTGATGCCGTAGAAGATTTCTCTTATTATAAACCTGTCCTTGGGGATGCCGTAGAAAACCTCATTGAATTTTCAGAAGAAATACGTGCAGATTATATTCTGTTTACCCATCTGCACCTAGATCACTTTGACCAGGGAGTAATCAAAAAGTGCCTGAAGAAAGACGGTAAACTTATTGTTTACTCAGGATTGGAATCTTTTGTCAGAAAATATGCAGGTGAGGTTGAGATGATCGTCTTGGATTTGAATGAAATCTTTACTGAACACAATATTACTTTTAAACCGGTTTTTGCGATGGATGGTGTTGGAGAGATCCAGTCTTCCTGGATTGTGGAGGATGAAAGTACTAAAGTTTTTCACGGGGGTGATACAATATGGCACAACCAATTCTGGAAGTTGGGAAAGGAAAATCCTAATATTGATTACGCATTTTTACCCGTCAACGGAGTCGTTGTCAACTTTGAGATCATCGGCCTGGAATACAGCCCGGTTCCGGCTTCTCTCAACCTTAAAGAAGCCTTTGCCGCAGCCCATTTATTGCATGCCAGATATCTGGTTCCTATTCATTATGGGTTATTTGCCCATAAAAAATGTTATATTCCACAATTGTTTGATGATGGGGACCTGCGGAAAACTTCTGAGGAAGTGGGGCAAGGGTATTTGATTTTAAAGGATGGAGAGATGTTGACGGAAGGTTATAGTTGATTTAAAAATTTTCAGGAAAAACTTTGTTATAGTATATGACAAAGTTTTTTTATTTTTAATCCCCAAAAACTATAGCTAACGAAGCGATTAAATGTATGAGAAAAAAAATGTTCGGCCTTATTCTCGGGATAATATCAATTCCCGTTTTTGCTTGTCTGAATGGAGAAACCCTAAAACTTGAAGACGGAACAATTCTTTATGAAGATTATGATGGTTTTGTCCCTCATGGACATCAATTCGGAGACAATAAAAGATTAAGTGAGGTTCTATTGTCACTGGAAAAAGGATATCATGAAACTAAAAATTTGAATTTCCTTTCAGATAAAGGTTTGATATTAATTATACAAGGGAAATATCAGGAGGCAATTGAACTTTACAACAAAATTGAAAAATCAGACCCTGACAGATATTCCACAGCGTCAAATATAGGAACAGCTTATGAGCTGATGGGCAATAATGAAAAAGCTTTGTACTGGATTGAGAAAGCGATAGAAATTATGCCTGACTCCCATTATGGTTCAGAATGGATTCATGCTAATATTTTAAAAGCGAAAATTAAAGGTGATCAATATATTACCTCTCAGTTTTTAATTAACCACGATTTTGGGAATACGAAAATTCCGGTATCAACTTTAAATAAAAAACAATTGCATTCTCTTAGAGAGCAATTGTATTATCAATTAAATGAAAGGATGACTTTTGTGAAACCAGTCGACAAAATTGTTGCTCAGCTTTTATTTGATTTAGGAAATGTTTCTTATCTGTATGGAGATAAAGAAGAAGCTATGGAAGATTATGAAAAAGCAAAGGAGTATGGCTTTAAAGATCCACTTTTAAAAGAAAGAATCAATTTACATCCAATACCTATAGATAGGCAAGTTGAAAAAAAACTAATTAAAGAAGCAAAGTTTCATACCAATCCTTTGAGAAGATTTCATCTGATAGAAATGTTGATATCTGTTTGCGCATTTATGTTTTCATGTTTATTGGTTTTTATTTTCAGAAAAAAAATATTTTTACTGCTTAAATAGTTGTATGAGGAGCAAAAAATGTAAAGTCTTTCCAACCTTTTTCTCCTTTACTGCATCTATATATAAAAAGACATTCTATGAAAATTACCATATCAAATCCCTGCCAGGAAAATTGGGAGAATATGACAATTGATGAACAAGGAAGATTTTGTGCGGCGTGTTCCAAAACGATTCATGACTTTACTGATTTTTCAGACGAAGAATTAGTCAATAGTCTTGGTTCTGATGAAAATATCTGTGGGAGATTCAGAGGTGATCAGTTGGGAAGAAATTTGAATTTTTCATTAACGGGTAAAATTGCTGTGAGTTTATTGGCTGTAGGCGGAGCTTTAACAACCGTTAACGGGCAGGAATTAAAAGGAGAAGAAGTTAAAAAAATGGACTTTAAAAAAGGAATCGATGGAGTTGAGGTTATCAACAAAACCTTACATAAAACGATGTGGCTGGGAATGCCTACAAAAGAAGATATTGAATCTACGCAACCGGTGATATTATTAGATGGTAAAAGGATTTCCGAAGAAAAGATGAAAAAAATAGATGGCGATAAAGTCAAGAGGATCAAAGTTCTTTCCGGTGAAGGAGCAGTGAAACTTTATGGAAAACTGGGGCAAAATGGAATCATTATTATTGAAAGTAAAAAGTAGAACATTGAATCTATATAAAAGCTTATCATTGATATTCTGAGATAAGTTTTATACCTTTAAGGATGAAAAAAATTGGAATAATAGGATGTGGTTGGTTGGGTGGTCATATTGCGGAGAGATTATCCGGTCAATATGAAATTTTTGCCACTACTACTTCAGAATCTAAAATAAAAGACCTGTCTGATAAAGGATACCATGTGACACAAGTTGACTTTCCGGACCATGATATATCAGAAACCATTATGAAATGGGATATTGCGCAACAATTAGATGCCGTGATTATTACAGTTCCTTTTTCAGGGATAAGAGGTGCAGAAATTCCTTTACATGATAGAGCTCACAATTTGATATCCTTTCTTGGAGATTATAAAGGTCAGGTTTATCTGATGAGTTCTACAGGGGTATATCCGAATGACGAAAAAGAATTTACAGAAGATGACAAATCTGCAGATAATGTTCCAAGTGAAAGCGTTATAAAAAATACATTTCCTCAGGTCAATATTCTGAGATTAGCCGGATTAATGGGAGATCAGCGACTTTTAAAGAATTATAATATTTCAAATTTGGAGCTGCTGGTTAATCATATTCATTATGCTGATATTTGTTCAGTTGTTGAAAAGATGCTGGATAATCAATCTCAGTCCAAAGTATATAATGTGGTGGCTCCTGTTCATCCTAATAAAGAAGAAATAATCAATGCCCAAAAAGATCTGCCTTATTCCGGAGAGCGTACTGCTGAAGGCAGAACCATTTCACCGGCCAGATTAATTGCAGATCTGAATTTTGAATTTCAATATCCGGATCCGCGGTATTTTCATCTTACCCATATTTCTGAATAAAGATTTAAATAAAAACCTGCTGTGAGGCAGGTTTTATTGTATAATGAATACATTTTTAATAGCCTTTTCCAACCTTTTCGGTCGTTGCTGCATCTTTATATAAAAAGATTCTATGAAGATTACTGTACCTCAACCATGCAATGAGAAATGGGAGGCGATGACTCCTGAAGAAAAAGGAAGATTCTGTACTGTATGCTCTAAAACAGTCAGAGATTTCAGAGAAGCTCATGATGATGAGATTATAGATGCATTTTCAAACTCTTCAGAAAGTATCTGTGGTAATTTTAGAACTTCGCAACTTAACAGGGAACTGCATTACTCTTTCATCAACTCTCTTTTTGTAAAGTTTGCTGTTGGTTTTGTTCTTACAACAGGAGGAATGATAACGGTTGATGCCCAACAATGTATCCCCAGAAATGACGTTGTAAAACAAGAAATAATGATAGGAAAAGTTGTTTCCTTTCCTCCCGTTACACAGGACACCATTATCAATCGTACATATACCATAGGAGGTGCTCCGTCAATCGGGACTGCTACATACCAACCACTATATGTCATCAACGGGAAAATATTCAGTTATGAGAAGGTAAAGTCCCTTAAGCCCGGTTTGATTAAAAAAGTTCAGGTGTTAAAAGGAGAGAAAGCATTTGAGATATTTGCTGAAAAGGCGAGAGGAGGAGTCGTTATCATTACCACTAAAAAGAAGATGAAGAAATAACAATAAATTTTATAATGATATTTAATTTTTGAATAAATTGTATCCCATATTGATCATCTTATGCTTTCATCCGAAACTTTACAAAAAATAATAGACATCAGTCATACAGTGGCTTTAAAGCGGAATGATTATTTTGTGAAAGAGAATGAGGTTTGTAATCATTTAGGTATTGTAAAAAGTGGGACTCTGTATTCTTATTTTGAAGATTCGGATGCCAATGTGATTGTCAATGAATTGTATAACAAGCAATCTATTGTAACATCCTATAGAAGCTTTTTAACTGAGATTCCGTCACCTGCTTATATAAAAGCGTATTCGGATACAGAAATTTATGTAATTGAAAAGAAAACCTACAGCGAATTGATGCAATCTCAGGAATGGGCTTTGGTATTTAAAGAAGTGTCAGACGAATTATTTATTAATAAGTGTTTTAAAGAAACTTCATTAATTAAATTAAAGGCCAGAGAACGTTATTGGGCATTAATACATGAAAGAGCTCATTTGGAGCAGGATTTCCCTCAACATCTTATAGCTTCTTATCTTAAAATTCGTCCTGAAACGCTATCGAGAATTAAAAGTCTTGATCTACATCAAGATCAAAAGTAATTATTTCTGCTGAATTTTGCATTGTAATAAAATAACAATACAATGCCTTTAGTAAGAATAACTTTATCCGAAAACTATTCCGGGGAAGAATGTAATCAAATTTCCCGGGCTGTTCATTCAGCATTAATAGAAGATTTTAATATTCCTGATGATGATTATTTTCACATCATGGAGAGAGTGAATCCCTCGCAGCTATTTTTCCCCAGCCAATATCTGGGAATAAAACATGATCAGGGAATTTTGTTTATTCAAATTATTGCAGTGATGGGCAGAAGCAAGGAGCAAAAACAGAACCTTTATAAGAATATAGTTTTAAAAATCTCCACATCCACCGGAATAGATCCACAAAATATAATCATTACTTTACTGGAGAACTCAAAAGAAAACTGGTCATTTGGCAATGGTGAGATCCAAACCTTTAATCATATATAGTATGGTAGAAATTGTAAATGCAGAACAAGTGTTGGAAAATAATGCAGAAGACCAAATGATGAATCAAAAAGTGATTTTCCTTACAGGGGATGAGCAAAATGCTTTTTTTATGGTAGAATTAAAGAAAGGTAGAACATTACCGGCCCATTATCATAAAGAAAAAATTGAGATATATTACATTCTGAAAGGCAAGGCAAAAATGTTAACAGCCCAATTTGAGAATGGAAAAATTATGGATCACTGTGTCCAGAATGTTGAAACCGGAGATACTTTTTCGATAGAACCCTATATTGTACATCAGATTACCAATACAGGAACCGGAGTACTTCAGATTTTAGCGAGTGCACCCAAAAGCCATAGTCAGGGCGATAGACATTTCGTACCATTTATTAATGAAGAATAATGAGAACCCCCAAAATTATAACAGCCGTTGTTGTATTCGTAGGTATATTTTTTTCAGGTTGTAAGGCGCAAGAAGTCAATATAAAAAGAAAGGATTTGCAAAATATCATAATCGATGGTTATTTGCATAAAGTGGAAATGCAGGAAATCATTTTAGATGCCAATCAGGGAGCGCCTGTACATTATCATCCTTGTCCGGTAGTGGGTATCGTTATTTCTGGCAAAATTCTATTTCAAATGGATGGGGAAGATGCTGAAATTTTAAATGCAGGTGATGTTTTTTATGAGCCAAAAGATCGAAAAATTCTGTGTTTTGAGAATGTGGATGCAAATAATTCAGCAAAATTTGTGGCAACTTATTTAAAGGAATCAAATGAAAAATCTATTGAACTAACCCATTGATGGCATAGGCTCAGTGTAATCATTTTGATCACCTTTTATTATTAAAGTCTCCGGCGATCTTCGATCGCCGGAGACTTTGTATGTTACGCTAAAACTTACATTTTCACTGCTGCAATAGCTGCCTCATAATTCGGTTCCTGTGAGATGTCAGGTACCTGCTCTTCGTAGATGATTTTTCCTGAAGGATCAATCACTACAACAGCCCTGCTGAGAAGACCTTTCATTGAAGAATCAATCATTTCCACTCCATAATTCCATCCAAAGTCAGAACGGAAATCTGAAAGCATTACAACATTTTTGATCCCTTCAGCACCACAAAATCTTTTTTGAGCAAATGGCAGGTCCTTGGAAATGCAAAGCACTACCGTATTGGGAAGATTAGCTGCATCTTCATTAAAATGATGAACAGATGCCGAGCAAACACCCGTATCGACACTTGGAAAGATATTGAGAATAACATATCTCCCTTTGTAAGATTCAAGGGTCTGATCATTCATATTAACATCTGTCAGGGTAAACTTGGGAGCCGGTTTATTAAGTGCCGGTAGTTTTGAATACGTACGTACAGTTTCTCCTCTCATTAGAACCGTGTTAGGAGTTGCCTTAGTATTTTGGGCAAAGCCTAATGCCGACACCAGAAACAGTGTACTGAAAATTATTTTTGAAAACATTGAAATTTTATTTTTAACAAAATTATTCTTTTTTTCAGTTACCTGAATTAAATTTCATTCAAATAGCTTGTAAATAGAGCGAATCTATTGAATCACTATTCTTAAACTCAATTTTTACGTCTAACTTTATTCTTCAAAACATATTCAAATTATTAAAAGATATACTTATGAGTTCAGTAAACAACTTTTCACTTCATGATATTTTTAAAAGTGAAAATGATATCCCCGAAGAATATAGAATTCCCGAAATCCATCAGAAAGTCTACCTCCTGAATGGTGAGCTGGTAGAGTGGAGAGGAGAAACACAAAATATCTATTCTCCCGTTTGCATTCGCACAGAAAACGGATTGGAAAGAAAACTTCTGGGAAGCATTCCGAATATTGGTCCTGAAGAAGCAATGGATGTTCTGGAAGCTTGTGTAAAAGCATATGACAACGGTCTTGGTGAATGGCCAACGATGTCGGTAGAAGGCAGGATACAATGCATGCAGAAGTTTGTATATCTGATGATCCAGCAGCGCGATCTGATTATTAAATTGCTGATGTGGGAAATTGGAAAAACACTGGCTGATTCTACCAAGGAATTTGACCGTACTGTAGACTATATCAACCAGACGATAGATGCCCTGAAGGATCTGGATAGGGAATCTTCCCGATTCCAGCAGGCAGAAGGAACTATTGCACAGATCAGAAGAGCTCCGCTGGGAGTCGTTCTGAGCATGGGACCATTCAATTATCCATTAAACGAAATCTTTACCACATTGATTCCTGCATTGATCATGGGAAATACGATTTTATTTAAATTGCCAAAACATGGGGTATTGGCGCATTATCCCTTATTGGCAGCATTCAAAGAAGCTTTTCCAAAAGGAACTGTCAATACTTTGTATGGAAAAGGTTCAGAAATTATCACCCCGATTATGGAAAGTGGAAAAGTAAATGTTTTGGCATTTATCGGTTCAAGCAAAGTGGCCAATGGGTTGAAAAAACTACATCCCAAAGTGAATCGTCTGAGAGCGATCTTAAGTCTGGATGCCAAGAATGCTGCCATTGTAACCAAAAATGCCAATTTGGATGTGGCCGTGAGTGAATGTATTTTGGGAGCACTTTCCTTTAACGGGCAGCGTTGTACTGCATTAAAGCTGATTTTTGTTCAAAAGGAAATTGCAGCAGAATTTACCGCTAAATTAAGTGAAGCTGTTTCTGCTCTGAAGGCTGGATTACCATGGGAGAAAGATGTAAAGGTAACTCCACTTCCGGAAGTAAATAAACCTCCTTATTTAAAAGAATGTATTGATGATGCCACGAGCAAGGGAGCAGCAGTTTTAAACAGAGATGGGGGCTTTACAGAAGAGTCTTTTGTTTTTCCTGCAGTGGTGTATCCGGTGAACAGTGATATGAAACTGTATCATGAAGAACAGTTTGGTCCGGTGATTCCCGTAGTTCCGTTTGAGGATATTGAAGAACCCATTGAATATCAGGTGAATGCCTCGCATGGGATGCAGGTAAGTATCTTTAGTGAAGATCCGTTGGAAGTTTCCAGATTGATAGATCCGTTTGTGAACCTTGTCAGCCGTGTCAATATCAACTGTCAGGCACAACGTGGGCCTGATGTATTTCCATTTACAGGAAGAAAGGATAGTGCAGAAGGAACACTTTCTGTTTTTGATGCCCTCCGTTCATTTTCTATCAGATCTCTGGTAGCCGCAAAACTTACCGATTCGAACACTAAATTATTAAATACCATCGTCCGAGAGCATGATTCTAACTTTTTAAGCACCGACTATATTTTTTAGTCTTAATCTTAAACTGAACTTAACATAAAATAAAAATCCTTAATAAACTTCTTTGTTTTTTAAGGATTTTTTAACTTGAAGGCTGGAATTTTAGTTTTTGTATTGTATAGTAGTATTTTCATGAAAATATTACTAAAGGATTAGTGTATAAGCCCATGTCTTCACCCGAAAAAGAATTTTTAGAGAAAATTGAAAAACATAAAGGTGTTATTTTCAAGATCTCTAAAATGTATATGGATAATAAAGACGATCAGAATGATCTCTACCAGGAGATTATTTATCAGTCCTGGAAATCATATGATGGTTTCCAAAAGAGGAGTGATTTCTCAACATGGTTATACAGAACTGCGCTCAATACAGCAATTGTTTTTTTGCGAAGTGAAAAAAAGCGTAGTTTTATACAAAATCAGAATATTGACGGGTTGAGTTCCCAGCAAGAACCCTACAATGATACTGATGATGTAAATATGAAGCTTATGTATGAAGCCATTCATCAATTGAGCCCTATTGACAAAGCTCTGATTTTCTTTTTCCTCGAAGATTTTCCGGGAAAAGAAATTGCCCGTCAGCTGGGAATTTCTGAAGTCAATGCCAGAGTAAAATTGAAAAGGGCAAAAGCTAAGCTTAAAGAGATCATTGCAAAACAGAGAACAGATTCAAATTAAACATTAATGATGAACTTAGAAAATTTTAAAGAACTTTGGAATAAAGATGCAGGGCAGGATCCCCCTGAAATTTCTTTAGATAAACAACGAGAGATACATTCTCCGTTACAGATGTTAAAAATCAATATGGAAACGGAATTTTGGCTCATGATTGTTACATTGCCATTGCTTTTAACCGGTTTCCCATTTGCATCTCCGGATGCCAATATTAAGATTATATCGACATTTGTCACCATTTTAACACTAGCTTTCGTCGTCTATTTTTACTCTCGTTTTCTAAAGCTCTATAAGTTGCTTAGAAAAAATAGTATCAACACCAATTACGATTTGTTTAATCTTAAGACACAGCTCTTAATATCAAAAGAAATTTATATTTCATACTATATTTCCTATATTCCTCTTGCTTTCCTGTTATGTCTTATTAAGATTAATTTTCATTTTGATATGGAATATAATCTGGCTATTTTTGGAATCAGTCTTTTGATTACTCTTTTGCTGGTCTGCTTCGTCATAAAATATTGGATTTATTATATGTACGGAAGATATATAGATGATATAGTGGAACTGGTAGATGAACTTAATGGGATTGAAATACGACCAAAAGCAATAAGGAAAAAAACATGGTTTGAACGTTCTCAAAAATTTTTCATGAATAAATTGGGAATTAAAGGAAATATTCTGAATACTGTTATATGGTTTATTTCCATGTACATTTTTATTATCCTTTTCCTAACAGTGATTTTGCTCATCATTATCATTATTGGTGCTAAACTGGATTTTATCAATATTGTTACCTTACAGAGGGCTTTAGAAAGATTAAATTAATATGATCTTAGGCAGACATTATTTTCAATACATCAGCCATTTGAATAATAATTGATTAAAATGATCATCAATAGGTAACATTTCTCTACTTTCAATACTAACTGTATGATTAGCATAAGACTAATTAATGTACAGACGAGTTCACACCCATATTATCTGTATTATTTTGGATATTCAATTGAAAAAGGTCTTCCGAAATAACAGAAAGAAAACCGATAGAAATTATTCTGTCTGTTTTTTTATAAAAATATGTAACATTTTTACTTTTTTTCTACTAACTGAGAATAATATCAATTTTTCTTAATTGATTAAAGGTAAAACCACAAATGAAATTATTTCAGACAATAACTATCCTAGGAAAATAGTCATTGAACACCACTTAAAAAACACGATGAAAGCCTGGCAGTATTTTTCTGCCGGGTTTTTTATTTTCTCTCGGAGTAAATCTGCCTTCATATAGTTTGTAAATAAGTGTATATCATATAAAAAATAACCTGAGTTCGGGGTAAGAGAGTTAAGCATAACAGGCTGGAAGCCATAAGAGAAGGGCTGAAAGTTATTATCAGTTCTAATTACTGATGGTCAGTTACACAATTGATTTTATTTAAGATAGATGAAAAACAGATGAAAAGTTGTTCTTTAGGCCTTCCATGATTTCTCTCTTCCGTAAATCGGAAATCTGACGTTACAATAGTTTCGGCGGGCTGAAAGCCCGCCGAAACCTTATATTATTGATCTTTATGTTCTTTTTCTTTTGCAATTTCGTTCCTGATCCAATCCAGCTGTGGATCTTTTCTTTCAATAATATCCTGTATACTTTCTTTAACAACCACATCCGGGACAACTCCCTTCTTTGAATCCGAGAAATTAATGTTAGGTTGTACGAGTAGCAAGCCGATCGGAAATTTTATTTCAGAATTGGGAAGCTTTTGATAAGAATAAAATCCTGCTACTGTTCCATCATTGGCTCCTCCTGTTTCTTCACCAACCAGTGTTGCTCTCTTATCATTTTTAAGCTTTGCTGTAATGATCGATGATGCAGAGAAACTTCCCCCGTTGATCAGAACAAAAACCCGTCCCTGGAATGCTTCTTTATTAGGTTTTGTAGGTTTGTCTGCCTTCATTTTATAGAAGACTTTGCCATCCTTTTTGTAGGTACTGAAAGCCTGAGCAAAAAAATAGCTTGGGTAGGCAATACTTTTAAACGCAAATTCTAAAGCGCTGCTTTTTCTGAAGTAGTTGGTTCGCAAAGGAATATCCCTGGAAGTAACCTGAGATGGTTTTATCAGGGTAAAAGGTTCATTGGCAAGGTAAGAATAAAGATTGTTGATTTCATAAAGAGAACCTCCATAGTTATTCCGAACATCTATAATCAGGTAGCTTGATTTAGCGTCTTTAATTTTTGAAAATGACTTTTTATAAAACTCATCAGAGTATTCACGGGAAAAACTTTTCACCTTTATATAGGCAATAGTACTGTCTTTATCCAAAAACTTAAAACTTCGGTTGTAAGAATTACTGGCTGCTACATAATCGTTCATTTTCTTTTCAGGCGTCCTTTTCTTCATTTCCTTGTCCTTTTCAAGGTCGGTATCTGATTTGATCTCTCTTCTTAGAGTTAATGTTTTCTTTTCACCGTTATAAAGAGTTTCTATAGTTGCCTTATCTGAAAGACCATGTTCCGCTGTATAATAATTAAAAAACAGATCCTTCAAAAAATAAGGTTGGAAGGTTGTGTTATATCCATCACTGCTGATCAGGTTCTTGTATTTTTTTATATAATCCGAAACCGGAGTACTGTTAATGGATAAAATTTCAGTCCCGGGTTGAATATTTTCAATAGAATCTCTGTTTTGAATAATATACATACGATTATCAGCTATATAATATTCAAAACGGCTAAACAATCCCGTCTTATGTTCTAATTTTTTTATTTCCTTTTTGGTAAATCTTTTTCGTGGAATTCTTAAAGAAAGATGCCCTTCACGAATCCCTGCAATGACAGGTTGTAATTTGAAATAAAACTGAAGAGGGGTAAGAGGTTCATTGATCGTCTGCTTAAGACTGTCAAACTTACGTTCCAATTCCTGCTTGGGAATATACCAATACAGTTGCGGATGCATTTGTTTTAGTTTTAAATATGCATAGTCTATATCCTCTTTAAGTTGTTCCGGGGGAATACATGAAGCCCGCTGTTCATTATGTTTTCTAATGGATGCACACGATGAAAGCATAGCAAGAAGAAATATAACCGAATAATTTTTCAATGTACTTTTGAGTTTTTTTAAGCTGCTAAAATAAAGAGTTTAAAGTTAATCACCACTTAAATGAGTGATAAATTTTCTGAAAAACATAATAAATTTAGTTAAAAAATTGCGGTCAATGACTTCTTATTTTCATTTAAAAGCAAAAGTCAATACATTTGATGCTTATTTTATGACAAAATGGTTTATTGGATTATGACAACGCTTGTTGTTTTGACGGTTACTTTCTTTATGGTGATCAATATGAAGGTGTTTGGGGCAACACCCAAAGGAAAAAGATTGAATCGTATCCGGCAGTCTAAACTGTATAGAGATAAAAAGTTTCAGAATATCAGTCATACTCCATCGATTGCCGAAGGATATAAAATGTCAAAAGTTACCTATGATTTCTTTTTAGGTAAAAAGGATCCCTTGTTAAAGCCTTTGAAAGCAATTCCTTCCATGCATACCCATTTAAAAAGTATAGATAAAAATACAGATGTTTTTATCTGGCTGGGACATTCATCGTACTATTTGCAGACTGATGGTGTCTCATTTCTGATTGATCCTGTGCTGAGCTCATATGGCTCACCTTTTAAATATTTTAATAAGGCTTTTGAAGGTTCAGATATTTTTAAACCTGAAGATCTTCCGGATCTGGATTATCTGATTATCACTCATGATCATTTTGACCATTTGGATTATCCCACCGTAAAATCCATTAAAAACCGAACCGGAAAAGTGATCGTTCCACTTGGAGTAGGTGCACATTTTGAAAGATGGGGATATAGTGAAGATCAACTTATTGAAGAAGAATGGGGGGCAAATATTGAATTAAAAAATCAGATAAACATTACTTTTACTCCGGCAAGGCATTTTTCAGGCCGACGATTGAAACAAAATGATACACTATGGACATCTTATGTACTGGAGACCCCCACAAAAAAAATGTTTTTGGGTGGAGACAGTGGTTATGATTCACATTTTAAAATGATCGGGGATGAATATGGCCCCTTTGATTACGCGATTCTTGAGAACGGGCAATATGGAGAGGCATGGAGATATATTCATACGTTGCCGGAAGATGTTATTCAGGCAAGTGTAGATCTTAAAGCTAAAACAGTTCTTCCGGTTCATTCTTCCAAATTTGCACTGGCACTCCATCCATGGAATGAGCCCTTACAAAAGGTGACAAGTCTCGGGAAAAAAAGAGGCCTGCATATTCTTACTCCTATGATTGGACAGGTCGTGAATCTCAACCACTCGGATCAGCAGTTTGACATCTGGTGGGAAGATTGATCAGGCATGCCAGATATCTTTATATCTTCTGGGATGATTTTCAAATTGTTGTCGGACAAAATCACATTCCGGATCTACAAGCAAATCTTTTTCCTCTGCATAACGAACCAATTCATCCAGCAGCAATTTAGCATAGCCTTTACCTTCACGCTCTTCGTCAAGTTTTGTGTAATACACGATCAGCAGCCTTCCGTCAACCTCTATGGACATGTAGCCTGCTTTTTCCCCATCGATAAGTAACTGCAATTCGTCCTGATATGGAGATACTTTAAATTTTATATTTTCCATAATTATTGAGATTTGGTTGATTAAAAAAGTGTAAAGAGTTTTCTAAAAACATTCTTTCTCTTAAAATTACAAATTTTAATGATATGAAATAATAGTTTTTAAGAATCTTAACGAATTTTATAATAATAAAAGATAAAAGATAAAAGATAAAAGATAAAAGATAAAAGATAAACTTTGTTAGATACACCTTGGTATTCTTTTCATCCTAAAAAAGTGTTTAATAAAATAAACAGGCTAATAACTCAAATTCTTTCCGTAATTAAAATCTGTTGATTGTGTTAAAATATAGAAAATATTTTAAAGATAATCAATGGTTTATGATTTTTTTTAACAGATATTAGTAATTCAGATCAATAATTGGCACTCTAATTGTCTATGCCATGGTGTTTAATTTAAAGTGGAATGAAATGAAAAAGTTATTATTAACCGCATTGTTGATTGGAACATTCAGCCTAAGCTATGCTCAGTCAAATTATTATAATGAATATCGAAGAAGTATCTCTGATGTTAACTGGCAAACTGTGATTGCTGATCTTTTGCTCTCTACAACACAAGCCAATCAGATTAATAATCTAAACAGCAGATATCGTGATTATGACACATGGAACAGAGTATATGTAGTGGATCCGGGAAGATGGAGAAATGATCGGTATTCAGAGCTGGAAAGAATACTTGGACGGGAAAAATATATACAGTTCAAGAAAAGATATTACAGAGGCCAAAACCCTGTTATCGTTTACAATGTAAGTAAGAAGGATTATAAAAAATACCGCAAACAGCAAGATAAGTATTATAAAAATCAGGAAAAATACTATAAAAAAAGATATAAAAATCATGGCCATGGCCATGATGGTGACTGGGATTAGACCATTATCAACTATATATATTCAATTTTTAAGTGGCCGGCAGCTTTTGTCGGTCATTTTTTTGTTATGAAATGGGAGAGGTTGATAAAGAAAGAATCAAATAAAATAATTTTATTCATTAATGTGTTTGAATTTTATAACTTTGATCTATGCAATCAAACGAATCTTTAAAAGGTTTTTACGACCGTAACGGATCCCATCTGGGGCCACCATGTCTGGATCCCACCAGTATGGGGCATTTCAATGTGTTTTCACGGGAGTATTGCTCGCCGTTGACCCCCTATAGCAGAAGAGATTATTATAAAATTTCACTCATCATTGGAAAAGGAAAACTTCACTATGCAGACAAATGGATCTATGTTGATCGCCCTGCATTATTGTTTTCAAACCCTATCATTCCTTATTCCTGGGAAGCTGAGGATGATGATCAGAAGGGCTGGTTTTGTCTTTTTACAGAACAATTTTTACAGAATGGAAGCCGGCTGGGAAATCTTCAGGATTCTCCTCTTTTTAAAATTGGGGGTACTCCGGTTTTCTTCGTTGAAGAAGATCAACAGAAGATTCTATCTGAAATGTACACAAAGATGATGGCCGAAATCAATTCAGATTATATTCACAAATATGATATGCTGAGAGCTTATCTCTATCTGATGATTCATGAAACCATAAGAATGCATCCGGCAGAAAGCTTTGAGCCTTATCAGAATGCATCTCAAAGAGTAGCTTCTTTATTTATGGAGCTGCTGGAGAGGCAGTTTCCCATCGACAGTCCTAAAGCTTTTCTGAAATTAAAAACACCGAACGATTACGCTCAAAACCTTTCTATTCATGTCAATTCCTTAAACCGATCCGTAAAAGAGATGACAGGAAGAACAACCAGTCAGCATATCACCGCCAGAATCATTCAGGAAGCCAATGCTTTATTAACCCATACGGATTGGAATATTGCTGAAATTGCTTACGGTCTTGGATTTGAAGAACCTGCTTATTTTACCAACTATTTCAAAAAACAAACAGGAATTACCCCCAATGCCTTACGAATGAATCTTGTTTGAATTTTATAATTCTTAGTTTGAATTCTATATCGTTACTGAATCTTCCATAGCATAATTTTGTCATATAAAATCAAATCAACATTCATTATGAAATTTAGAAAATTAGGAAACACGGGAGAGCAGTTATCTGCTATTGGTTTAGGATGCATGGGAATGAGTTTTGCTTATGGCCCTACAGACGAACAGGAAAGTATTAATACCCTGCACAGGGCATTGGATCTGGGAGTCAACTTTTGGGATACAGCAGATATGTATGCCAATGGAGAAAATGAAAAACTGATTTCTAAAGTTTTGGTTCCCAATAGAGATAAGATTTTTATTGCGACGAAATTCGGATTCAGATTTAAAGATGGTAAAGCAAGTCATAGTGGGGCACCGGGTACCTATTTTGATGGTTCACCGGAATGGATCAGACAAGCGGTGGATCTAAGTCTCCAGAGATTAAAAATTGATACGATCGACTTATATTATGCTCATAGAGTAGATCCGGATATTCCTGTAGAAGAAACCGTTGGCGCAATGGCAGAACTGGTAAAAGCAGGGAAAGTAAAATACATCGGACTATCTGAGGCTTCTGCAGAATCCATCAGAAAAGCAAATAAAATTCATCCTATTACAGCATTACAGTCAGAATATTCTATTTTAACCAAAGATGTTGAAAATGAAATTTTGCCAACCATCAGAGAACTGGGAATTTCATTGGTTCCTTATTCTCCACTGGCAAGAGGTCTCTTTGCCAACATTACTGAAGTACAGAATCTTGGCGACGACGATTTTAGAAAATCATTACCACGCTATCAGCAGGAATATCTGGATAATAATACAAAACTGGCAAAAGAAATCAATGAATTTGCTGCCTCTAAGGGGATAAAAGGGACTCAGTTGGCTTTAGCATGGGTGCTGAATCAAGGAGAAGACATTATTCCTATTCCGGGAACAAAACGAATCAAATACCTGGAAGAGAATATTGCTGCTGTTAATGTTAACCTCTCTCAATCAGATCTTGATACCATCGATGCTATTCTTAAAAAATATCCGAATGTAGGAGAAAGATATAATGAAGGTTCCATGAAATTAGTCAACAACTAAAGATTATATAATACACTGAGTTTCCGGAATCATCTTCGGGAACTCAGTGTATTAATCAGAAAATAACCATTTGATTATGAACAGGCGAGAATTATTAAAAAATAGTTTATTAGCTGGAACATTAAGTGTGATCACTCTTTCGAGTGTTTGGGCGGGCACAAAAACAACAGGAAAAAAAGAAGAAAATGATCTTTCGGGAGTTAAGAGAATTAAACTTGGTGAGCTTGACTTGTTTATTCTTACAGACGGGTATATCCATGAAACGGATATCAATTCATTTGCACCAAGAGGAAATGTTTCTCAGCTGAAAGAAATTCTTAAAGAGAATTTCAGACCTGAAGATTATATTGATATGGCAGTAAATGTATTATTGGTAAAAACCAAAAACAAACTGATTTTACTGGATGTCGGGATGGGGATTTTTGCAGATGAAAGAACTGGATTTCTATCGAAAAGTCTTGAGAAAGCAGGGTTCTCTCCTAAAGATATCACTGATGTTTTTATCTCCCATGCGCACCCGGATCACATCGGAGGTATTGTGGATAAGCAGAATCATCTTACGTTTCCTAATGCTACTGTTTTCATCTCAAAAACAGAATATGATTTCTGGATGAAGGCTTCTTTGGAAGACTTTAATAACAGTGCCCTGAAAGCAAAACCGGAAATGCTTAATCAGATTATTCCGGCTCTTCAGAAAATATTGAAAACCATTCAACCTAAAGTCCGGTTTTATGATTTGAACAACACATTATATAATCATTTTAGTTTTCAGCTGGCTCCGGGACATACTCCGGGTTTAACGGTGACTACAATTACTTCAGGAAACGAAAAGCTTATCTATATTGCTGACCTGATCCACTCTGATGTTATTTTATTTCCACATCCCGACTGGGGATTCTCCGGAGATACAGATCTGGACATTGCAACCGCTTCAAGACTGAAATTCCTTACAGAATTGGCAAATACAAGAACCAGAGCATTTGCTTCTCACTTGTCATGGCCGGGATTAGGCTTCACAAAGAAGAAAGATAAAGCCTTTGAATGGATTCCGGAAAGCTTCATGAATTAGAAGATCATCATTTGAAATAATGAATAAGAGCGGACTTTAGTCCGCTTTTATTATAAAATCATCTTTATCTTTTATGAATTCCTTCGATTCATTCATCCTTGTCAAGGTTTAAACCTCGACAAGGATATTTCTCCAAATATCAGTTCCTGGGAATATAATTTCCTAAACATAGAGTAAGTTATTGTAAGTACAGTAAAAGCAATTATTGCATCTATCGTAGACGGAAAACCAAGGACTGCTATTTTTGAGAAGAAAGCAAAGAGGATATCGAAGAACATTCCTGCAAATACCCATTCTTTCAATCTTAATAATCTGTTGGGAAGAAGCAGAGCCAGAACACCAGCTATTTTAAAGACGCCCAGGATGTAAATGAAATGTGGAGGATAGCCCAATTGTTGGGTAATATCCCATACTACTGGATTTTTTGTAAGTTCAAAGAATCCACTTGCTCCAAACCATAATGACATAAAAATAGCTCCTGACCAGTAAATGATTTTTGTTGTTTTTGTTTTCATTGTTGTAGTATTTAGGGTGTTATAATTGAATGTTGAATAGGGTTAATTGAATTTAGTTTTTGCAGATCCGAAAATCTCTCCGGTTTTTGGATTTTGAATAAAGGCTATGATTTCCCACTGATCAGGCGAAAAATTATCGGGAAGTTTGAAGGTGGTCGTTCCTTTATGTTGTGTATTCAATGAAATGGAGTTCTGGTGGTGAACGATTTGCCAGTGTTGTAAATAACGACCCTCATTTTCACCTTTACCAACATGAGTGGAAGATTGTTTTTCCACTAAATTGACAAGAAGTATATTGTTAGGATCTGCTGAAGGAGCTGAATATTGGATGGTAGCCTGATGGCCCGAAATTTTAGTGCTTAGACCTATGTCTGTATTTTTTGAGGTAAACAAGACTTTTTCAATAGCGGTTTTAATTGCATTACGGTCAGAACCCACCAATTCAGTTTGCCCGTTTACAACCAGTTGAGGTGTATACGTCTGTGATTTTAATATTCTGCTGTATTGCTGCTGTCTTTGTGAGTTTCCGGCAGAGCTGAATCTATCTTTCCATCCCAGACGGTTCCAGTAATCAACATGGTAGGAGAGGATATAAACAGGTTCGTTACTGTATTCTTTTTCAATTTGTCCCATCAGATTATCTGCCGTTGGGCAACTGGAACAACCTTCCGAGGTAAACAATTCAAGAACAGCAAAACCATGAGCTCCTGTGCCTGGATCAGAATGCTTTTGGGGGCTATTTTCTGTATGGACAAATGCAAAAGCAGCAAATAGTAATGAGGTGAACCCCCCGACTGTGATTAAGTTTTTTAGTATCATGTCTTTTAATTTGATTCAAAAGTAGATACTCTGCACAGCCAAAAGAATAGAAAAAGGGTTTAACCGGACAAATGAAAGGCTAAACCCTGAAAATATAAGTCGTAAAAATTGATAACTTTGAGTTGATCAATTTCTTCACTGAAATAAACCTCCTTGCAAAATTTATTTAATCAATTATCAATTATCAATTATCAATTATCAATTATCAATTATCAATTATTTTACTACTATCTCTCCTCCAGCCAGGTAAAGAAGCTATGGGTTTTCTCTTTATTGATCAATAGTTTTTCAGGTGTTTCAATAACGAGTTTCACAAGGATTTTACGCTGGAAATAATGTTCCATTTCCTTGATGGCTTTAAAATTAACAAGGTATTGCCTGTTGACTCTGAAGAACTGTTTATCCGAAACCTGTTCGGCAATCTGACCCAAAGATTGCGTAAGCTGAAATTGTTCCTTGGAAAAAGTAACAAGATGAGTTATTTCGTTATGGATATAAAAATAAGCTATGTTTTCTGTAGGAATAGTTGAGTATTTCTGATTTTTAAATACAAGAAAGTTGCTTTTACCTTCCGGTTGATTAATTTTTTGTAGCAATGATTCCAGATCGGGGAGTTCGTTTTTTTGGAAGAATTTTTTGAGTTCATCCACTTTTTTTAAAGCTTCGGCAATATCCTCCCGTGAAAAAGGCTTTAAAACATAATCGACCCCTTTGCTTTTAAAGGCATCCAGCATATATTGATCAAATGCAGTACAGAAAACAACGGGGCAGGTGATCTCTATGGCCTTGAAAATCTCAAATGAAAGCCCGTCGGAGAGATGGATGTCCATAAAAATAAGATCAGGCTTTATATCCTTTGATAAAGCGTCAATGCTTGCTTCAATACTGTCACATACTCCCAGAATCCGGGAGTCAGGTCTTAAATCTAAAACTAAATTCTGAAGTGATTTTGCAGCTCGGAATTCGTCTTCAATGATGATGATATTCATGAATTAATGGAAGTTTTATCTGAAAAATTTTTTCGTCTGAATGAATACTGATATCCTGTTCTAATAAATGTTTGTAGCGCATTTTAATATTATCGAGACCTACTCCTAAAGAGTCTTCAATGGCCATTTTTCGCTGAATAAGGTTTTCAATAATAAGAACATCGCTGGTATTGTATATTCTGATATATAAAGGTTTGCTTTGAGAAACTATATTGTGCTTGATGCAATTTTCGACCAGAAGCTGAAGGGTAAAAGGAGGGATAAGAGTGGAGTCTGTTTTTGAATCCAGTTCATTGGTAAAAATAATGCCGTCCCCAAAACGTGCTTTTTGAAGGAAAAGATAAGCGTCTACGATTTTCATTTCTTCCCGCACGCTGATAAGATCAAGCTTCCTGCTTTCTAGTGTAAACCGGTAAAAGTCTGAAAGCTTTACAACAAAATCAACAGTTTCCGGATCATTTGTTTCAGCCATTAGTTTTAAGGTGTTCAGACTGTTGAAAAGAAAATGAGGATTGATTTGTTGTTTCAGAAGTTCATATTGCGCTCCCAGATTATCGCTTTTTACCTTTTCCAATTCCAGTTGTACCTGCTGACCTGTATAATTGTTTTGCAATAAGGTCAAAAACATATAACATACCAGATTGATCAGGATTCCTCTCACTTCTACCATCAACATTATAGGACCAAAATTGATATGTGACAGAATCAGTTGCTGAATCCACGCCAGCCCAAACATAATCACCATCCCAAAAGCCAGAATGATCATAAGCTTTGAATAGGAAATATGCTGATTACGTTTTCCAGCAGTTTTATTCAGCATATAAATATTAATGTACCACATGATTACGGAGAATGCCGCGGTGAGTGCTGAATTTACAATGGCTTCTTTCCAGTTGAATTCATGGGAGGCAAGTTGAGGTACCGACGATAAGATTCCGAGGAAAACAGAACTTATCCAGATGACAGCTTGCGAGATTTTTATTTTTTGCTGTTGCATTAAAACTATTGATTTGAAGAGGTTAAATTAATGTTTTTGTTGAAATAATAAATAGCATATTATGATAAATAGGAAATGATTAATTCACTACACTTGTCTGTTTACTCCCTGTTATCATGTGTTTATCTGATTCTGGTCATCCTATCTACGAAAAAAGAACCTTGCGGCTCTTTTGATTAAGGTCTCTTGACAGGTTGATAACTCATGAAATATTGAACCCGCTCTTCCGGACGATGTTGCTTACTTTCCGCTGCTTCATTATTTTTAATATCATAAGAAATATTTCCCTCATTATCTGCCAGAATAGTTTCCACACTTACCAGCTCACCCGTTATTTTTCCTCCGAAATATTGAGGGTTGTCATGATAACGCCAGGTAACCAATTTCATAATACTTCCGTTTTGGGGCTTCGTATCTTGTGTTGACAGAGATTTCAATGCTTCCTGATTTCCATAGAGGGCAGACATTGTTTCTTTCCTGGGATTTAGGGATGTAGAAATAAATTTCAAATTCCCAGGATCAAAGACAACTCTCACCAGACCGTTGTCATTATTATTTTCTTTACTGCACGAGACAAGCGAAATACAACTTGCCAACAGGATTAATAGGATACTTTTCATTTTTTCTGTAGGTTTTGGATTAATCTTTGGGTATTTACTTTCATGGGAACATCAAACAGATAACCTGTTTTCTCTGACAATTGCCTGTGGCAGGCAATACATGATTCTTTGGCAAATGAAGCTGACTTTCCTGTTGGATGGAGATCATTTCCTGAAAATTTAGCGAATCCCCAGCCTTCCGTATCGGTATATTTTTTTGAATCTTTAACCATAAACTGGGCGTTAATAAATTCTCCGGCTCTGATTTCTCCGTCAGGAAGCTCCTGTTGTTTCCAGACCGATTTTACCACAATACTTCCGTCCGGCCACGGGTGGAAATTTTCTGTCTCAACAGCCTTTACGGCAATATCATTACCATAAATAACCCTGATGGAATTGTCAAACAATGTACTCATGCTGATCACTTTCCAGTTTTTAAAATCATCTGTGTATTTTACTCCATTGGGTGAAACAGGAAATTTTGAATGTTGAGTTACAGGTAGATTTGCAATGGCTTGATCAGCTGTACTTTTAGGTTTTGTTGACGGAGCACCCGCCAGTGACAGCGTATATTTTTTTATAATTTCCACATCTTTGGCTGTTATTTTGGAAGAAGGATGCAGAATCGTGTATTCATGGAGTGGCATTTTTCCACTTTGCATCATATTTAGGATGGCATACATTTTTCCCTTATGCTCAGCCGGAGAAAGCTTGTCCCATTCCGAAAAGTTGAGGATTTCTCTCGCTCTTTTGACATCTTTGTTAACTGCCCATGAAACAGGAGCTAGCTGATCATACCAACTCAAATTCTGCTGATTGGAATGACAATTGAAACATGAGTTTTCAAGAATGGAAATAACTTCCCGGGGAGCTTCTATTTTTCCGGTAACAGGTTTTCCTTCCAGAGGCTTGCTGAATAATTGTAATCCTCCGAAGATTCCCAAAATAGCCAGAAAGACTACGGCGATAGGATTTCTTTTTTTCTTTGCAGTATCCATAATGAGTATTGTTTTTATTTTCTTGCTCAAAAGTAGACTGTACAAACCTCTGATGAAATGTAAAGAAGGGTAAACCGGACAAATCATAAGCTCAACCTGGAATTTCGTCCGGCGAAAATTCAGGACAAAAAAATACCGGTAACTGATTTTCGGTATATATTGAAAAGGGGGTGTTTATAAAGTAATACCACCATCAATAACGATTTCTGTTCCGGTAATAAACCCGGAAATACTGTTGTCAGCCAGGTAGGTGACCAATTGTGCAACTTCTTCTGCAGTTCCCATCTTTTTCAATGGGATTTGTGCGGTGAGATTATTGTTGAGGTTTTTTAAGGTCTCTTTATCAAGTCCGGCTTTACTCATGATTTCCGTTTGTATAGGTCCGGGGCTGATCATATTAACTCTGATTTTTTTTGGAGCCAGTTCCGCTGCAGCTGTTTTAGCAATGGAATTCAAAGCAGCTTTGCTCGCCTGATAAACAGAACTGTTGGGTTTATAAGTAGATGCCACAATAGAGGAAAGGAAGATTACAGAAGAGCCTTCATATAATAATGGGGTTAGTTTGCTTAAAGTAAAATAAGCCCCGCGGAAATTAATGTTCATTACCTGATCAAAGTTTTCAACATCCATATTCTCAATTGGCATTATGCTTCCGGTAACCCCGGCATTAATAAACAGAATGTCAATTTTTCCAAATTGTCTTTCAACTTCACTTTTTAAGAGTTCAATATCCTCGAGACTAGACTGGTCTGCAATAAACGGAATAGCTCCAAGTTCTGCTGCCGCTTTTTCAACAGCTTCTTTTCTTCTTCCGGTAATGATCACGTTAGCACCTTGTGCAATGAGTTCTTTGGCTGCCGCATAGCCAATACCGCTGTTTCCGCCCGTTACAATGGCGAGTTTGTTATTGAATTTTTTCATTTCTTTTAAATTTTTGACAAAGTTATTTCAATTTGGTATACTTTTGTTATCAGTATCACAGAGTATACCAGTATCATCCGTGATATCATTTAACTTTGCAACTATGGAAAGAGATCAGACAGAAGAGCTAAGAGCGTTACAGGACACGCTTTATTTCATCGGAGGTAAATGGCGAATTCCTGTTATTAATTCGATTTGTAACGGGAACAGACGTTTTCGTGAGATAGAGAGAAGTATACCGGGAATTACAACCAGAATGCTTTCCAAAGAATTGAAAGATATGGAATTGAATAAACTTGTCAAAAGAACCGTTTATCCTGATACTCCTGTTCTCATTGAATATGAGCCCACCGAATATTGCAGAACATTTGGAAAGATCATCTCTGAAATGATTAATTGGGGAAGAGAACACAGAAGAGTAATAGTGGAAAATAGATAAGCGACTTATAAGCCGTTGACCTGAATAATAAATATGTGATTAACAGTCCCCTCCTCCGGAGGGGGCAAATCGTAGATTTGACGGGGCGGTTATAACCAGTAGATCAAGAAAAAAGCCCCTTGTAAAAAGGAGCTTTTTTTGTTATATATCAGATCGGAAATTAAATTCCGTCAATAATTTCATTTAAAACAGTACTTGGTCTCATCGCCTCATATGTTTTGTAAGTATCAGTTTTGTAGTAACCGTCAATGTTCTGAGGTTTACCTTGAGCACCAATTAGTTCAGCGTTGATTACTTCCTCGTTTTCCTTCATTGCCTGTGCAATCGGAGCAAATTGAGCAGCTAATTCAGCATCAGCAGTTTGGTTAGCCAGAGCTTCAGCCCAGTACATCGCTAAATAGAAGTGAGAACCTCTGTTATCTATTTGTCCTACTTTTCTTGCAGGAGATTTATCAGTAGCTAAGAATTTAGCGTTAGCTTCATCTAATGCATCAGCCAATACCTGAGATTTTGTATTGTTCTGAGTTTGTGCCAAATGTTCTAAAGAAGCCTGAAGTGCTAAGAATTCTCCTAAAGAGTCCCATCTTAAATATCCTTCTTCCAGGAATTGTTCAACGTGTTTTGGCGCGGAACCTCCGGCACCTGTTTCAAATAAACCACCACCGTTCATTAATGGAACAATAGAAAGCATTTTAGCAGAAGTACCTAGCTCAAGGATAGGGAAAAGGTCAGTTAAATAATCTCTCAATACATTTCCTGAAACAGAGATGGTATCTTTACCCTCTCTTGCTCTTCTTAATGTTTCAGTCATTGCATCTTTTACATCAAGAATTCTGATGTCAAGACCTGTTGTATCGTGATCAGCAAGATATTTTTCAACTTTTTTGATGATTTCTCTATCGTGAGCTCTTCCTTTGTCTAACCAGAAAATAGCCGGAGTATCAGACAATCTTGATCTGTTTACCGCCAGTTTTACCCAGTCCTGGATAGGAGCATCTTTAGTCTGACACATTCTGAAGATGTCATCTTTTTCTACTTTTTGAGAAAGAAGAACATTTCCTGCTTCATCCTGAACTTCTACAGTTCCGTTAGCTGATAACTGGAAAGTTTTATCGTGAGAACCATATTCTTCAGCCTTTTGAGCCATTAATCCAACGTTTGGAACAGATCCCATAGTGGTAGGATCTAATTTCCCGTGCGCTTTCATATCGTCGATTACCGACTGATAGAAACCTGCATAAGAACGATCCGGGATGATACAAACCGTATCTTCTTCATTTCCGTCCTTGTTCCACATTTTACCTCCGCCTCTTACAAGAGCAGCCATAGATGCGTCAACGATGATATCAGAAGGTACGTGGAAGTTTGTAATTCCTTTGTCAGAATTTACCATAGCCACTCTTGGTCCCTCAGCAAGAGCTTTTTCAATATCAGCTTTGATATCAGCTTCCTGAGCATTTCCTTTGATTTTATCAAAAAGATCAGCAAGACCATTATTAGGATTAATGTCTAAAGACTTGAAAGTCTCAGCATATTTAGCAAATACATCTTTGAAGAAAGTTTCAACGATAGCTCCGAAAATAATAGGATCAGAGATTTTCATCATTGTAGCTTTAAGGTGAGCAGAAAGAAGTACATTTCTTTTCTTAGCTTCCTCAATAGCCTCCTGAACAAATACTTTCAATGCATTTAAGTTCATTACAGAAGAGTCGATTACTTCTCCCGCCTGCAGACCCGCGAAATCTTTCAATAAAGTTTCAGATCCGTCATTTCCTTTGAATACGATTTTATATTTTGTAGCATTTTCCAGTGTGGTAGAGTTTTCTGTACCGTAGAAATCACCATTACTCATGTGAGCTACGTCAGTTTTGCTGTCAGATGCCCAGTCACCCATTCTGTGAGGGTTTGCTTTTGCATAGTTTTTAACAGCTTTTGGAGCACGTCTGTCAGAGTTCCCTTCTCTCAACACAGGGTTTACAGCACTTCCCAATACTTTAGCATATTTAGCCTTAATTGCCTTCTCATCATCGTTCTTAGGCTCTGCAGGGTAATTTGGAACTGCAAAACCTTTAGCTTGTAATTCTGCAATAGCTGCATCCAATTGTGGTACAGAAGCTGAAATATTTGGTAATTTGATAATATTAGCGTCAGGTTGAGTAGCCAGTTGACCTAGTTCTGATAAAGCATCACCGATTTTTTGATCATCTTTTAAAAATTCAGGAAAATTAGCTAAAATTCTTCCTGCTAAAGAAATATCCGGAACGGCAATCTCGATGTTTGCTGATTTGGTGAAAGCTTTTACAATAGGTAAAAACGAATGAGTAGCTAACATTGGAGCTTCATCAGTAAGTGTGTAATAGATTTTTGATTTGTCTGACATTATACTGTTGTTTTTTTATTTGAAATTTTAAGTCCCACAAATTTACTAAATATCATTGTTTTATTTGGATATTTCCATAAAAAAAGAAGTATTTTCATCTTTACTTTTATATTTACCTAATGCTACAGGTTCAGGTTCCATTAAATTATGCTTAAAGGTGATTGTTCAGCAGGAAATGATAATATATATTGCATCAATAGTAATACCTGTCAGACGAGCTTTTACTTTAAGATTAATTTAACCTTTAATTGAGCGGAAAAATTTTGTTTTTTGAGTACATTTGAAAAACTAAAAAAATAAATATTATGTCAACGACAATCACTTTAAAAGGAAACGAAGTACACACTATAGGAGCATTACCATCAGTAGGAACAACAATCAAAGATTTTGCTTTGGTAGATTCAGGTCTGAATGTAAAAACATTAGAGAACTTTGAAGGAAAGAAAAAAGTATTCAATATTTTCCCAAGTATTGATACTCCTACTTGTGCGGCTTCCAGCAGAAAATTCAATGAAGAGGCTTCTAATCTTAATAACACAGTAGTGATCAATGTTTCAAAAGATCTTCCGTTTGCATTAGGAAGATTCTGTGCAGCAGAAGGATTAAATAACGTAGAGACTCTTTCGGATTTCAGAAGCAGCTTTGGGGATGACTATGAAGTAACCATTACTGACTCTCCGTTGAAAGGCTTATTAAGCCGTGCAGTAATCGTTACAGACGAAAATAATAAAGTAGTCTATACGGAGCAGGTTTCGGAAATCGCTGATGAACCTAACTACAATGCAGCTCTCGCAGCATTGAAATAAATAAAATAATTTTTGTTAAAAAAGCCTTGCGAAAAGTAATTTTTTGCAAGGCTTTTTTTATTTTTATAGAACACAAATAAAAAATTATGGTTGATAATTATAGTAAGTTTGGAGATTTGTTTCAGGTAGATCACGAGCATTTTGATGAATTTTATGCTTTACTGAAAGATACAGAACTTTTGAAATCTGATTTTTTTTTAAGACAGGGAGAAAAATGCAAATATCTGGCATTCATTAAAAAAGGAACTATCAGATGCTTTTACATTAATGATCAGGGACGGGAAATTAATTTCGGATTCTATTTTGAAAATGAATTTTTTACGGATTATGAGAGTATACTTTGTGATACCCTGTCCAATATGAATATTCAGGCTCTTGAAAATTGTGAAATTTTATTGTTGAATAAAGATCATTTGCAGGCCCTTTATAAAAAAGAAGCTTATTGGCAAAAGTTTGGAAGGGTCATGAGTGAAAAAATCTACCTGGATGCCAAAAAAAGAATAGATGATCTATTGTGTCTTTCCCCTGAAAATAGATATCTCAAGCTTTTACAAAAAGAACCTCTTCTTTTTCAGAAGATTGCACAAAAACATATAGCAAGTTATCTTGGAGTAACAGAACAGTCCTTAAGCCGAATAAGAAGCAGAGTTGTGAATTAAATCTACGGTGATTACGTTTTAAGAGAGAGAGATACCACAAATTTTCGATCACAATCTTTTTAATTAACTTAAGTTAACGTACACAGGTATTTAAGATCGTAAATTTACTATCATCAAATTTTAATACTTATCATTATGGAACAAAAAGATGTAACCATTATTTTGGTACACGGAGCATGGGGCGATGGCTCTCACTGGCAATATGTTATTCCCTCTCTTGTAAAAGCGGGATATAAAGTACGAAGTGTTCAAAATCCTTTGACTTCGTTACAGGACGATATTAATAAAACTAAAGATCTCATTGATGCTCAGGATGGAAAAGTCCTTTTAGTAGGGCATTCCTATGGAGGGGCTGTTATTTCCGGAGCCGGGAATCATGATAAAGTAGTCGGGTTGGTTTATATAGCAGCTTTTGCTCCCGACGCAGGAGATAGTTTAGGAGCACTCTTAGGAAGAAGAGAGTCTCCGGGTGGAGCTAGTATTTATCCGGATAGCAAAGGGTTTCTATGGATCAAATACGATGAGTTTCAATCTGCTTTTTGTCAGGATCTGGATGACGAAAAAGCATTGGTCATGGCACTCTCGCAAAAGCCTATTCATGGGCAATGTTTCGGAGATGAAGCAGGCGAGCCGGCATGGAAGACAAAACCTAGCTGGTACCAGATTTCATCTCAGGACCGAATGATTCCTGCGGAAACAGAAAAAGAAATGGCAGAACGGCTTCAGCCTAAGAAAATAATTACTTTAAATGCAGGGCATGCTTCATTGGCCTCACATCCAAAAGAAGTTACAGAACTTATTCTGGAAGCGGCATCTTCTCTTTAATTCTCAGAAATGTATAAATATTGATCAGGCCTTGTGAAATTTTGTGTAATTTCACAAGGTTTTTTAATGATATAAACTTTTATACAATGGTTAAAAGAATCGTAACCAACATAAAAACCGATGATCTCTCAAAAGCCAATCTTTTTTATCATCAGATTTTAGGACTTGATATTTTGATGGATCATGGATGGATTAAAACTCTCGGAAGTGATGAAGAAGCAAAAATTCAGATTAGCTTTGCTACGCAAGGTGGTAACAATACTGAAGTACCGGATCTGTCCATTGAAGTTGACAATGTGGATGAGGTGTATGAAAGCATGAGAAAAGCAAATTTTGAAGTTATTTATGATATCACTGACGAAGAGTGGGCTGTTCGCCGGTTCTTTGTGAAAGATCCTTTCGGTAAACTGATTAACATACTTTCTCATCAATAAAAATAGATTTGACTAATGAAAGCAGAACAAATTATTCCTGTTCTCAGAATTTTCGATTATCACAAAACCCTTGAGTTCTATATCGACTGGCTAGGTTTTGAAATCGCCTGGGAGCATCATTTTGACGAAAATACTCCCGTTTACATGGAAGTAAAGAAAGATAATATTGTTCTTCATCTAAGTGAACATCACGGGGATGCAAGTCCCGGAAGCAGTGTTTTTGTCTGGGGAGAAGGAATTGCGGAGTATCATAAAGAGCTTATTGATAAAAAATACAAATACAATCGCCCCGGTCTTGAGAAAGCATTCTATGATGCCATCTCTTTCACTGTGCATGATCCTTTTGGTAATAAAATTATCTTCAATGAAAAATTTGATGCACAGAAACACAGTGTTTTACAATTTTACTCTAATGAGTGAAAGTAATCATTTTTTAATTTGATTTCTTTCACAATTGTTGATCTCTGAAGAATAAAGTCATTTTCAGGAAAAATGTAATAAAGACAAATAAAAATCGGAGTTCTATTTCATCAGGTAAGAAAATCTAAACAGCAAAAATCAATTTTACACTTCCATTCCCCATTCTCCTTCTCCAACATTAGCCCAAACGAATTGAATATATAGTTTTTGGGAGACTCCACTTGGATGTAGGCTCTTTTTCTACCCGCATCAAAAAGAACCCTGTGAAATTTAAAATTACCAAGATAATTGCTGTCTTTTGCACAACAGGGTATTCTTTTTTTTCCTTTAATAGACTCGATCTTATTGAAATCTATAGGAATGGATTGATTTGATCTGTTTTTGACTTCATTATAAATATAGTGATCACGAAGTGATTCTCGGATATCTGTAGGTAAGTCTATTGCGTAAAGGGTATCAGATATGCTGTAGGTGTATTGAGTATTGATATTCTTTGCATCTAAAAAATCAAGTGCATCGGCAAGACTTATCTTTTTTTCGGCTGCAATTTTTGATAATTCCTCCGGGTCTGTTTGTTTAAAAACGCATCTGTTGATTGTTAAATTCAGTATTTCATATTCATCCTTATCCAATGAATTACATGAGAAAAGACTGAAAGAAATAAGGATAGAGTAAATTATATTTTTCATTTATGTAAGAATCGGTTATTATTTCAGGACAAAAGTAGAAGAAAATAGATTATCAACGATTTTTTTGTTTAAATACTAAAGTTGACTCCAATCATGAATGCTTTAAAATTTTAAAACTAACTTTGTCCTTTACATCAGAAATGAAACGTTCAGGAACAGCAGATTTACCCCTTCACTATGGCAAAGTACCCCCTTGGCTGTATGAACGTATGTCTGTTCTTGGGCTTTCCATTGTGGAAGTAATCCTGATGGATTATGGTAAAGATGAAGTACTCCGCAGGTTAGCAGATCCCTTTTGGTTTCAGAGTTTTGGAGCAGTAATGGGAATGGACTGGCATTCTTCGGGGATTACCACTTCCGTGATGGGGGCTTTAAAACGTTCCATTAATCCCAATTCACAATCTCTGGGACTTTATATCTGTGGAGGAAAAGGAAAGTTCTCCAGAGAAACTCCTTCAGAGTTGATTCGCATTGCCGATAAAACAGGCTTGAATGGAACAGAACTCGTGAGAGCCAGTAAATTGTCAGCAAAAGTTGATAATACAGCCATACAGGATGGGTATCAATTGTATCTTCACAATTTTGTGTTATCTGATAACGGAAACTGGAGTGTTATTCAGCAAGGGATGCATGAATCTGACGGAACGGCAAGACGTTATCACTGGCATTCTGAAAATATAAAATCATTCGTTGAAGAACCTCATACGGGTATCAACGGGTTTTCACGAGGGAAAATTCTTAACCTTACAGATGCTGAAGCTTCCGAAAACCGAAAAGGAATTCTGGATATTTCTCATACAGATTCAGCAGAGGTTATGAGTGATTTTTCAAGACTTATCCTTCCTGATCATCACGATGTTCGTGCTTCTGATGTTGATTTGAAACGTTTAGGGGCTCTTTTGTATGTCACCCGTGAGCAGCAACCTCAGAATTTTGAAGATTTACTGATGCTGGAAGGGGTAGGGCCAAGAACAATGCAATCTCTGGCATTGGTTAGTGAAGTGATTCATGGGGCTCCGTCCAGGTTTAGAGATCCTGCCAGGTTTTCCTTTGCCCATGGGGGAAAAGATGGACATCCTTTCCCGGTGCCTGTCAATACTTATGATGAAAGCATAACAATTCTCAGAAAAGGAATAGAAAAATCCAAACTGGGAAATTCTGATAAGTTGAACACGCTCAACAAACTTCACCAGATTGTTGCTGCTACTGAGAAAAACTTTAGTCCTGATTTTGATATTCAGGAAGTTATTGAAGAAGAAAGACAAAATTCATGGCAGTTTGGAGGCAAGACCGTTTTTGGAGATGCACCGAAACCCAAATCACCACAATCTATTCAGTTATCATTATTTTAAGAGGTGTGTTTAAATTAAGTTTTGTGACTGATTGTATTTAATTACAGAGGGGTATGAGTGTTTTTTCAATATTATATTTTAATTTGTTTAATTTTTTTTACTATTAATCCAATTAAAAATTTTATTTTTAAAAACTTAAAAAAACATCAACACAATGACCAACCAAGCCCTCGAAATCTGTTATGATTTCCCCTTTTTCCTAAAAGAAGAACTGGATGAAATATTTCAGGCTCATGAAAAAGTGTTTTTCCAGAAAGGGGACACTATTCTTGAGGAAGGGAAAACCTCCAATGCCTATTATATTCTTGAAAAGGGTCTTGCACGTTCATATGTCAATGATTTTAACGGAAATGAAGTCACCACTCATTTTTTTGCAGATAATGAGATCATTATAGAAGTTTTATCACTCTTTCAAAGAATCCCGTCCCAGGAGAATATCGTTTGCATTACAGACTGTGAATGCCGGAAGCTTGATTTTGAAACTTTTGAGGAGTTGTTCCATAAAATCCCCAACCTCAGAGAATGGGGAAGAGCATGGATGTCTAAAGAGTTGTTTGCTTATAAACAACGGTCTGTAGAAATGTTTACCCTTTCTGCTACCAGAAGATATCTTAATCTGTTGGAGCAGAAATCTAAAGTCATACAGTTTGCCCCTTTAAAGCAAATTGCCTCCTATCTTGGAGTAACTGATACTTCCCTGAGTCGTATCCGAAAAGAACTGGTTTCGCATCCGAAGAAAATTTAAATCTTGTCTTAGGACAAGTAGGTTTTCATTACACCTTGGTAATTTTGGATAAAAGTTTAACACTAAAAATTACAAAATGAAAGCGAATCAAATTTACGTGAACTTTCCGGTGAAAGATATTCAGAAAACAAAAGAATTCTGGACAAAGCTGGGTTTTCCTATTAACGAACAATTTTCGGATGATAAAGCTGTGTGTGTGATGATGAATGAAGACAGCATCTACGTGATGTTCCTTGTAGAAGAATATTTTCAGACCTTTATAGACAGACCTATAGCCCCAGTCAATACCACCCGGTCTTTGGTTTCTATAGGTCTCAACAGTCGGGAAGAAGTTGATCAGGTGGTAAATACAGCGCTGGAAAATGGTGCTTATCAACATGAAGAACCTGAAGATTTCGGCTGGATGTATCAAAATTCTTTTTGGGATCCGGATGGACATGGTTGGAATATAATATTTGCTGATCCATCTCAAATGCCTGCACAGTAATAGATAAGCTGATGAAGCAATCAACACTTTTGAAAACAAAATTTCAACACAATTAAAAATTATCTTGCCTTAAGACAAGTAGAATTTTAACCTCTCTTGATAACTTTGATTCAGAGTTTAACACCAAAAATTTACAAAATGAAAATCAATCAGATTTATGTCAATTTACCTATAAAAGACGTACAAAAAACCAGAGCATTCTGGACAAAACTAGGCTTTTCTATCAATGAGCAATTTTCAGATGAGAAAGCCATATGTGTAGTAATGAAAGAAGATCTTATTTACAGCATGTTCCTGAAAGAAGAATTTTTCCAGACATTTACCAACAGACCTTATGCCAAAGGAGATACAACACAAGTGCTTCTTGCTATCGGGGTAAATAGTCGTGAAGAAGTGGATCATATGGTAAAAACAGCCCTTGAAAACGGAGGCTCCAAATACAGTGAACCAATGGATCACGGATGGATGTACCAAAGTGCTTTTGCAGATATCGATGGTCATCAATGGGAGGTAATGTACGGTGATATTTCTCAACTCCCTTCAGAATAACTTAATTAATCATATCATGGAAACACAATCAAACGAAATCGAATTTGTGAAAAATCAGGTTGATGTTAACTGTCAGGTTATTTTTATGAATATCGAAGGAATTACGCATGATGAATCAATGGTTTTTCCTGATGGCGAAGCCAATTGTATGAACTGGGTTTTAGGTCATCTGATCTATATCAGAAATGCACTTTTGAATGTGCTTGGAGAACAATCGGTTTGGGATGCTGAAATCTTTTCGTGCTACAACAGAGGAGCTATTGCTTTGGAACGGAAAAATGAATTTGTAAATTTTGAACAGTTGAAGTCTTATCTTAAACAATCTCAGGATAAACTTGATACAAGATTGGCTCTTCTGGACGAATTTAATTCAGAGAACGTCAAAGACATTGCAATTCTTTGTTTCCATGAAAACTATCACAGCGGTCAGCTCGGTTATATTCGAAGAATGTTGGGTAAACCCGGAGCTATAAAATAAACCCATCGAAAATCGCTAATAGGCTACTGTTTTTTAAGATGCGAAAACATTTATAACGTTTCGCAGATCAGAAAAGTTATGCAAATTTTTACGCGTGGAGATTTTCCCAGCAATTAAAAGTTTGTGCTAATCTATAAAAAATCAAAAAATGAAAACACCAAAATCAACAAAAATAGAAAACATCATTCCGGCTTATAGAATGCATACCCAAAGTTTTATCAACGTTTTGGATGGCATTTCGGAAGAAGATGGATTGAAAAGAATTGAAAATAAAACCAACCACATTGTATGGATGGCCGGAAACTTTGTCAATATGCGTTACGGATTGGGCGGAGTGCTGGGGCTGCAGGAACAGGATCCTAATAATGATCTGTTTTTTATGGGGAAAACGCTGGATGAAAGCCTCCAATATCCAAGTTTAGCAGAGCTTAAAAAGAACTTTCATGAAATTTCGCCAAAGGTATATCAAAAACTATTGGAAGTAACCGATGAAGAGCTTGATGAAATGTTTGAAATAGGAATGAATATCCCTTTCATTAAAGAAACTAAACTCAATTTTGCCGGCATGTGTATTGGTCGGGAAGATTATCTCAGCGGTCAAATAGGTTTAATGCGCAGGGTTTTTGACTATCCGGGAATGAAGTATGATGTCGATGAAAATATTAATTATTAACCGATGAATCCAGTTGAAACAGGATATAAACAGGTGAACGGGATCCAGATGTATTATGAAATCTATGGATCCGGAAAACCATTGGTATTGATCCATGGTGGAGGTTCGTCAATTTTATTCGATTTTAAGGAAGTCATTGAAAGAATGCACAATCAATTTCAACTCATCGGAATAGACCTTCAAAATCATGGGAGAAGCGGGCATCGTGATATCCCTGAAACTTTTGAACAGGATGCCCATGACGTTGTAGCTCTTTTAGCTGAACTTAATAATGACAGGGCTTCGTTCTGGGGATTCAGTAATGGAGGTAATACGGTGATGCAGATCGCCTATCGTTATCCTGAAGTAGCAGAAAATCTGGTGGTGGCATCAGCATTCTATAAAAGAAGCGGGATGATGGAGGGGTTCTTTGAATCTATGCAGAATGCCACTTTGGATTCTATGCCTGAACCACTGAAAATCAATTTTTTAAATCTTAGTCCGGATTTTTCCAAGCTGGAAAACCTGTTTGAAAAAGACAGCAAGAGAATGCAGACTTTTGAAGACTGGGATGATGAGGTCTTAGCTTCAATACAATGTCCCACATTATTTATCAGTGGAGATAAAGACGTTATGAAGCCGGAACATACAGTAGCGATGTGGCGTTTGGTGGAAGACTCTCAACTGATGATTCTTCCGGGAGTGCATGGAGCTTATATGATGGCAGATTTCGAGGGATATGTCGACAAAAATAGGATTGATTTTACCACTCGTGAAGTAGAAAAATTTTTACATAAGAATTAAACCGCAAATAGCAATTAAACCAATAAAACTATTGGTGATTCAAGAAAATAATAACATTTAAAATTAAAAATCATGGCTAAATTGAATCCGTACTTAAATTTTGATGGAACAGCTGAAGAAGCGTTCACTTTTTATCAGTCTGTTTTCGGAGGAGACTTCGTAGGAGGTATCCATAAGATGGGGAATGCTCCCGGTACAGAAAATCTTTCTGAAGAAGAAAAAAACAGAGTTATGCATATTGCTTTACCTATCGGAGGAGATCTTTTGATGGCCTCAGATATTGTTCCGGGTTTTGGGCAGACCTTAACAGTAGGAAATAACAATTATGTTTCTGTTTTTCCTGATTCAAGAGAAGAAGCAGAAAGAATTTTCAAAGGACTATCAGAAGGGGGAAATGTTGAAATGCCGCTTGAAGATCAGTTTTGGGGAGACTATTTTGGTAGCTTTCAGGATAAATATGGTACTCATTGGATGGTGAATTACAATGAGGAATACGGAAAATAATCTTATATTTAACTCATTATTAGAAAGAGTACCCATTTTGGGGTATCTCTTTCTATGAGTTCAATCATTTAAAAAGAAAGAACCATGGATCCAATTAAAATAGACATTACAATTTTAGCTCCGGTAGAAAAGGTTTGGAATTATTTCAATGAGCCTAAACATATTATGAAATGGAATTTTGCCCATGAAAGCTGGCAATGTCCCAGCTCTGAAAATGATCTGAAAGTAGGAGGGAAGTTCAAAAACAGAATGGAAGCGAAAGATAAAAGTTTCGGATTTGATTTTGAAGGAGTATATGATGAAGTGAGTCCTCACGAAAAAATAGAATACCATATTGCAGATGGGAGAAAAGTAGAAGTGATTTTCGAAAAGGTTGACGAAAATACAACGAAAATTATTGAAATCTTTGATCCTGAAAAACAAAATTCTGTGGAAATGCAGAGAGAAGGTTGGTATGCCATACTCAATAATTTTCACAAGTATGTAGAAAACCATTAAAAAAATTGTTGTAGCCATGATTAATTTAATTATCATGTCAAAAAGTTTGAATTCCATTTATGCTATTAATTATGATTCTACAGAAGAATTTCTTCACGGAGTGATTGCAATACCAGCAAGAAAAGCTTTGGGAAAAGAAAAAATAGATTCTCTGGAAAAACTATCGGAATATTCTGAAGAGGAAATTTTGCAACTTCACGGTTTCGGAAAAAATACGATTGTTAAACTAAAGAATTATATGAAAGAGAATCAGGTGTTTTTTAAAGAAGCATAGAACAGAAAAACAAGGAAATTGTATGTCATTGCCAATAAAGGGAGATTATTTCTTTATGGGTAAAGGCATAAGATTTCTTTTGCTATATCATTTTCTCGTCATGGGACACAATTTTCATAGTGATGATGGTTAGAAAATACAAAAGCATACGGTAGGTTATTATCTTCTTTACCATGTAACACCAGGATGGAAATCATTACATCAGCTCAAACTAAAATTTAACATTATGAATAACGATATTTTTCCATGTCTCTGGTATGACGGAGACGCCAAACAATCCGCAGAATTTTATTGTAAAGTTTTTGGGGGTGAGATTACTGCAGATACCCCTGTTGTAATGAATATTGATGTCTTTGGACAACGATTGATGTTGTTAAACGGAGGACCGCAATTCAAAAAAAATCCTTCTATTTCTTTTACGGTACTTTGTGACACAGAAGATGAGGTTCAGAAGTATTGGGATCAGCTGATAGACGGAGGAATGGCTCTAATGGAGCTGGGTTCCTATTCATGGAGTACAAAATACGGATGGGTACAAGACCAATATGGGGTGACGTGGCAGTTGTTTTTTGGAGAAAAAGAAGGTGAACAAAAAATCGTTCCTACTTTGATGTTTATTCATGAGAATAATGGCAAAGCCAAAGAAGCTATGGAGCTTTATACTCAAACTTTTCCTGATTCGAAGATAGGAAGCATTCTGACCTACGGACAAGGAAGTGAAGGCCACGATATCCAGGAGCCTTCAGAAAGTGTTCAGCATGCCCAGTTTATCATTGATCACTATAATTTATATTGTATGGATAATTCCTACGATCATCAGTTTGATTTTAATGAAGGAATTTCACTGGTGGTAATGACCGATGATCAGCAACAGACCGATCAATACTGGAATACCCTTACAGCTGATGGCGGGAGAGAAAGTATGTGCGGGTGGTTGAAAGATAAATATGGATTGAGCTGGCAGATTGTTCCTAAAAAATTGATTCAGTTAATGAATGATTCTAATCAGGAAAAAGCATACAAAGTGGTGCAGGCTATGATGAAAATGCAGAAAATTATCATACAGGATCTGGAAGACGCTTATAATTCTTAAAATTATTTCGGCTTATTGTTTGATGTGATTTAGAGAAAAGATTTGCTTATGAAAACACAGAACAAATCACAATCTAAATCAAAAGTCCCTAAAGAAGGTCTGTTCCCGGAGATTATCCGGAATGATTATCGGGGAAGTCAGAAATTAAAGGAAAAGAAAGCTGTTATTTCTGGCGGAGATAGTGGAATAGGGCAGGCAGTAGCCGTTCATTTTGCCAGAGAAGGAGCAGATGTTGCCATCATTTATAAAGAAAGTGATGACGATGCCAAAGAAACCCAAAAACTGGTTGAAAAAGAAGGACAAAAGTGCTTGCTCATCAAGGGAGACCTTAAAAGAAAGGCTTTTAGAACAAAGTGCGTGGAGAGGATTAAATCAGAGTGGAAAACCTTGGATATTCTTGTTAATAATGCAGGAATTCATACTTCAAAAAGCAGTCTGGAAAAAATTTCTGATGAACAAATTCAGGAAACATTTGATACCAATATCATTTCTATGATTTCTTTCACCAGAAATTTTCTTCCTTTGATTAAAAAAGGAGGGCGGATCATTTGTACAACATCTGTCACAGCCTATCGTGGTAGCGATCACCTGATTGATTATGCTGCTACTAAAGGAGCTGTTTTGTCTTTTATCCGGTCATTAGCTGATAATCTTGCCGAAAAAAAAATACTGGTTAACGGAATTGCTCCCGGACCTATCTGGACACCACTTGTTAAAGAAGCGTTTGATAACCTTACAACATTTGGGAAAGATACTCCTTTGAAAAGAGCGGGTCAGCCTTCGGAAGTAGCCCCTGCATATGTCTTTCTGGCTTCTAAGGATGCAAGTTACATTACAGGAGAAGTCATTCATATCAACGGAGGAGATTTTGTAGGCGGATAAATGAAAGTTACAAATTCAGAAACTCCAGTTGAATATTTATCTGCAACCTTGCGCTTAACATTTAAAATTAAAAAATATGGAACAATTATCATATGAAATAGAGATCAATGCAGAACCTGAAAAAGTCTGGAGTGTTCTGTGGGGAGATATTACCTACAGGCAATGGACAACTGCTTTTATGGAGGGTTCCTACTATGAAGGAACGTTGGAAGAAAAAAATATCATCAAATTTCTTGATCCCAAACATAATGGAATGTATAGCAGGGTCGAAAAAATAATCCCTAATCAAGAAATAAAATTTCTTCATTTAGGTGAAATTTATGAAGGAATTGAGGTCGCTCAGGATTGGGGTGAATCTACTGAATCGTACTTTCTGGAAGAAAATGATGAAGGAACATTACTGAAAACGGTCATTCAATCCCCGGCTGAATTTAAAGACTTTTTCGAAGAAAAATTTCCGAAAGCATTACTGCTTGTAAAGCATCTTTCTGAAAATCAGTTATGATATACAAAAATACCCAAATCAACACAAAAAATAAAAATATGGAAACCTTATCGTATGAAACAATAATCGATGCTCCCAAGCAGAAAGTCTGGGACATCCTTTGGAATCCCGAAACATATAGTGAATGGACCAAATATTTTGGACCAGGATCCGTCATGAAATCTGATTGGAAAGTAGGTGGAAAAACATATTTTGTAAATGCTGAAGGAGAAGGAATGGTTTCAACCATTGATAGTCTTGACGAACCCAATCAGGTCGTTTTTAAACATTTGGGAATGGTAGATAAAGAGGGTAATGAGGATACTCAAAGCAAAGAAGTGATGGAGTGGAATGGCTCTTTTGAAAAGTATTTCTTAATTGATTTTGACGGGAAAACAAAACTCCACACCGAAGTTCAGGTAGATAAACAATGGGAGGATCATTTGAAGACGGGTTTTACCAAAGGATTATTAGTGGTGAAAAGCCTGGCAGAAGGAGTGAGTTTTGATTCTGTGTAAAAAGTATTAATTTAGCTAATGGCTAACAGTATTTTCGAAGCTCACATCACAACGTCACATATCTGATTAAAAAATATGAAATTATTAGTAATCCTATTCGGTACATTTATTTTGGCTTTGCTGGGAACAGCTTTAGTTCACGGAAAACCGGATTTTTTATTTTCAGGAAATCTTGGAATGGCTGTTTTTATATTATTTACCGGATTTTCTCATTTTAAATTCCAGAAGGGAATGGCCATGATGATTCCCGACTTTATTCCCGGGAAAATGTTTTGGGTATATGGCACAGGAGTTTTAGAAATTGTCGCAGGTATAGGTTTGATGATTCCTTCAATCCGCGAAATTACAGCTATCCTGCTTATTATCTTTTACGTATTGGTCTTTATAGCCAATATCAATTCATCAAAAAAAAATATTAACATTTTCAAAGCAGATCATACAGGACCGGGAATGGGATACCTTTACAGGCAAAGAATCCCGATGCAGATTATTCTCATTGTATGGACCTGGTATTTTGGAATATACTTAATTTAAAAATAGAGGCAGCAGAAATGCTGTCTTTTTTTTGTTATTTGGCTGTAACATTTTAAGTTCTTGTATGTCTAATAGATATAAAGCATTTATTTTTTGAATAAAAATTTAAAATGCAGAACATAGTTTTAACTTTAAGAAATAAATTATGAATCTGAATCACAAAATTTTAGGCACGACCTATATCGTGCTATCCTCTATGATGATCAACGCACAAAGTACAACCGCAAAGTTACCGGGTGATCCTACATTGCCCTCTTCTAAAGCCAATATTGAGAAGCTTATTTCTTATGATAAAGGAAACTTCAAATATAAAGTTGAAGATTATTTTGCAAGACCGAAAGCATCCGTATTTAAAATATCTCCGGATGGAAAATACCTTTCTTATAAAGAGAAGGATCAGGATAAAAAAAATCATGTTTTTGTAAAGGATCTGGCAACAGGTAAAATTACCAAAGCTATTGTTGAGAAAGATGATTTGATTAAGGCCTATGGTTGGCTGAACAAAAGCCGTTTGTATTATACTCAGGATAAAGGAGGAAATGAAAACATTCACTTATATGCTGCCGATATTGACGGAGCTAATCTTAAGGATTTAACTCCTTTTGAAGGAATTACGTTGGGGACGATAATGCCTGTAAAAGACACAGACTTTGTTGTTGTGACGATGAATAAGAATAACAAACAAATTTTTGAGCCTTATAAAATCAATCATGTAACAGGAGAGATTACCCAACTGTACGAAAATAAGGATGTTAAAAGCCCGATTGACGACTATATTTTTGATAAAGACGGAAATCTGAGAGGATACACCGTTCTTGAAAATGGATTAACTACAAAAACCTATTATAAAGATCTGCAAACTGGTAAGTTTAACCTCATTAAATCCGCAGACTGGTCTGATACATTCAGTATTATAAAATTCAATGACAATTCTAAGAATAAGGATGAAGCTTATGTGGTAACCAATTTAGATGGGGATAAAGCAAGAATTGTTTTGTATGATCTGAAGAAAAATGCGGCGATCAAAGAAATATATGCAAATCCTGTTTATGATGTAAGCTCTATAAGTGTAGCCGGTAAGAACAGAAATTACGAACTGGATTATGTAAGCTATGAAGGTATCAAAGGAGAAACAGTTCCTGTAAGCAAATTTTATAAGGAGATTGACGACAAATTAAAATCTGAGTTTAAAGGCAAAGAGTTTGCGGTTGTTTCTTCGGATGATAATGATGACAAGCTTTTGGTAATGGTTGCCAGTGATAAACTATACGGAACTTATTATGAATATGACACCAAAAAGAAGGAACTGAAACTTCTTTACAATCTTATGCCACAGCTTAAAGAGGAAGATATGGCGGAGATGAGACCTATTGAATTCAAAAGCAGAGATGGGTTAACAATTCGTGGGTATATTACTCTGCCAAAGGCTGCTCTCGAAGGAAAAAAGGTTCCTTTGATCGTTAATCCTCATGGCGGACCACAGGGGATCAGAGACCATTGGGGGTTCAATCCTGAAACACAATTGTTTGCAAGCAGAGGATATGCTACACTTCAGGTGAATTTCAGAATTTCAGGAGGGTATGGAAAAGAATTCCAGAAATCAGGATACAAGCAGATCGGAAGAAAAGCAATGGATGACGTGGAAGACGGAGTAAAATACGCCATCAGCCAGGGTTGGATAGATAAAGATAAAATTGCCATTTACGGAGGAAGCCACGGTGGATATGCAACTTTAATGGGGTTAATTAAAACTCCGGATTTATATGCATGCGGAGTAGATTATGTAGGGGTTTCAAACATCTTTACTTTCTTTGATTCTTTCCCTGAATATTGGAAACCTTACAAAGAAATGGTAAAACAAATCTGGTATGACCTTGATAATCCTTCGGAAGCTAAAATTGCTAAAGAAGTTTCTCCGGTTTTCCAGATTGATAAGATTAAAAAACCATTATTTGTGGTCCAGGGAGCGAACGATCCAAGGGTGAATATCAATGAATCTGATCAGATTGTAAAAGCAATGCGTGCGAAAGGATTTGAAGTCCCTTATATGGTAAAATATGATGAAGGACATGGGTTTGGAAAAGAGCCGAACAGAATTGAGCTGTACAAGTCTATGCTTGGATTCTTTGCAGAAAATTTTAATAAAAAATAAACCGATAGTTTTTATCATAATGGAAACGGGAGATATTCAAATGTCTTCCGTTTCTTTTTTGTCATTGTGAGAAAAAACTGAAGGTTTTCGAAAGTAGTTTATGAAGTAATCTCTATAGGTGTTGAAGAATTGTTGGAAAATGGGAAGACGCGATGTTGTCAACAGAATATATGTTTTTAAGATGCAAATATTTTGTTTTGATGAAATTTAATTTTTCCATAGGTGCGTAAGAATACTTAAAAAACTCATTATCTGTCTACCATTTTAGCCCTGATAGGAGCGGTTACCGCGGAGTATGCTTGAGAGAGCAGGAGGGCTGAGGTCGCCGGGACACCTTGGCCTGAGGAGTATGAGAGGGGAGCAGGAAAAAGCTCCTGAAAATAAATAATGGACAACAGGCAATGAGTAATATATTGATGAAATAAAGCTCGATGGATAAAAGAAAAATTGAATTATAAGAAAAATATTTTAAATTTATTAAAGTAAAACCAAAAGGATAGTCGTCATAGCAATATGGAGGTTGTCGAAAAAATAACAATGCCACAAAAGGAGAAAGAAAGTATCATCTCACAAACCGTTTCCAACTACGGAGGGAAGCTGATGTCCTATATTCGTCCTAAAGTGAAAAACACAGAGGATGCGGAAGATATTCTGCAGGAGGTGTGGTATCAGTTCAGCAGTCTTACCAATCTTTCTGAGATTGTGAATGTAGGAGGCTGGTTATACAGAGTGACGGCAAATAAAATTACTGACCGTTACCGTAAAAAGAAAACAGAAAATCTTGAAGACTTTGTCTATGAAGATGAAGACGGAAGTTTTTCCATTAAAGATATTTTATTGATGGATGATAGTGCCGGACCTGAGGTGAAAATGTTTCAGGATGAAATCTGGAAAAGATTGTTTGAAGCACTTGATGAACTTCCCGAGAAACAAAGGCTGGTCTACGTAGAAAATGAACTGAATGACAAAACCCTCCAGGAGATTGCTGATGAGCAGGGAGAAAATATCAAGACCATTATCAGCAGGAAAAATTATGCTGTGAAGCATTTGAGAAACAGATTGAGAAAATTATACGAAGATTTAAAAAGTTAGAAAAAAAAATTATGAATCATAAATACAAAAAAGGCTGGATTTTTTTATTGTTGTGTCCACCGTTAATCTTAGCTGCCGTTACATGGATTGTAATGTCGCTTTGGAATTGTCTTCTGCCTGAAATTTTAGGGGTAAAGGCAATCACATTCTGGCAGGCAATGGGAATCCTGATTTTAAGTAAAATTCTTTTCGGAGGTTTCCATTTCGGAAAAGGGATGAGAGATTTCAAGGAAAGAAAGATGAGAGAAAAAATGAGATCCTGGTCTCCTGAAGAAAGAGAGAAATTTAAGGAAGTCTGGAAAAACAGATGTTCAGGAGGATTCTTCAACAGAAATAACGAATAATTTAAAAATTTGCAAGAAGTAGTAAAGTAAAATTAGAATTGATTCGTCTCTATAAAAAACAAGAAGCAGTAAAATTTAAAATTTTGAAAAAATGAAAAATTCAGCATTAAAAGGTGCTCTTGGAGCACTAGCCGTTGTGGGCATAGCCTTGATTGCTAAAAAAGCAGCACAAAGAAAAAGATTTATCAAAGGCATTTTTGATGAATATGGAATTAAAGAAAAATCACCTTTCGGACTGGCAGATAAAATCAGAGAAATGAATGATGAAGAGTATCAGGAACTGAAAGGAAAATTCAAAAACGAATTTGCATCAAAATGCTGCAGAAAAGATAATATCTGCGAAGCTTAAGAAATAGTAGTACTAAATGAAATTGTTTAATTCCGGCTCGGGAAGCGAAGCTTCCCGAGCCGGAATTTTTTATAAACATACCAAGGTTTTTAGAAGAATGAATATAAGATCTATTGATTTAAATACTAAATTTGTCTTTCTTTTTATTACATATTGTACTAGCATGACGCCGAAGCATATTTTCATCATCATACTCGCTCTTTGTTCCATAGTTGTATATGGGCAGAAATCAGAACTTAAAAACAAACAGTATATTTTTTTTCTGCATAATAAATTTCTGGAAGATCATTCCGCGGATGAAGCGCATCCCAAATATGGTATTGTGGAGTATGAAAAAGTCCTTCATCAGCTGAAGGACAGCAGTAATGTTGTTCTTTTTGAAAAGAGAAAACCAAACACCGATCCCGTAGTATATGCTCGGAAAATAAAGAAACAGATGGATCGTCTGATGAAAAAAGGTGTTAAAGCTGAAAATATTACAGTAGTCGGAACATCTCAAGGCGGCTATATTGCACAATATATTTCTTATTATCAAAAGAATCCGGAGTTGAAATTTGTTTTTATAGGAGCCAGTTTTAAAGATGATTCCCTGGAAAAAGATCCGGATTTCAAACTTTATGGAAGAATACTTTCAATTACAGAAAAATCGGATGATGGGCATGTTCAGTTATCAGAAGAACAGAGGTTTACCAGATCTGATATTAAGGATTTCAAAGAAATAGAGCTTAACACAGGCTTAAATCATGGTTTTCTTTTCAAAGCACTTGATGCCTGGATCCTTCCGACAAAAGAATGGATCAATCGTAAGTGATTTTTGCCACGGATGCACGAGTAAAAGTATTGTGTTTGAAAATATAGATTTTTAAAAGTCTTTTCTATGTCCCTGTGTTGTACATTTTTAAACAATATAGGAACATAGGATTTATGCAAATAACCCCCTTTCATGCATTGGAATTATCTTGCTTCACTCCTATTTACTAAGGAAGATGAGATTAAATAATATATTGATACGCAGGAGCAGCTTATTATTTACAATGAATACAAAGTAAAAAGAAAAATAATTCCTTATTTTTGTATTGCTCAATGAAAGATTACTATTATTTTCTCGGTATATCTCAGGATGCTTCAGAAGAAGACATCAAAAAGGCTTATCGTAAGCTTTCTTTAAAATATCATCCCGACAAGAATGAAAATGATGATTTTTTTGCTGACCGTTTCCGTGAGATTCAGGAGGCTTATGAAATATTGAGTGATCCGGGGAAGAGACATACCTATGATCAGAATTTAGAAAGTCACCAGAGAAGTTTCAGATACAATATACCACCTGCTATCAAGACCTTTACTTCGAATAAGATTCATGCAAAAAAAGGGGAGGAGATTATTATCACCTGGCAGACAAGTAATGCCGACGTGGTAAAAGTTTTACCTTTTGGACTGGAAAAACCTTATGGAGAAAGAATATTTAAAATCACTGAATTCAAAGACGGAAAATTTCAGCTTTTGCTTCATGCGACCAATTCTCTATTACACAAAACCGTAGTACAGGGTATTACCATTACTGAAGTTTTTGAGAATGATGCTGAAAAATTCAAAAACAATGTGGAGGACCTTTTTAGGCCACAGCCAAGGACAGTGGTGAACCGAACCGGTCAGCCTAAAATTGTAATGCTTTTTTGGGGAATTATTGTGTTGGCAATTGCCATTTATTTTTTAATAAAAACATTTAACTAAGCCATTTTCTTTCTTCCCGGGCATTTTTTACATCTTTTTCCTTTCTTGAATTTTTTGCAGCATGATTTCTTTTCGCAAAACATATCTTCATTGTTGAATGAGTATACAGGAGCCAAAGGCGGTACTTTAAACGGGACAATCATATTCATGCTGCAAATATATTAATTTAGAATAAATATAATTAATAAAATTTCATAATTTTCTTAAAACCTGATGAATAGCATTTGAAATGCCCTATATGCCGGTAATTTTACCCTAGAATTTCACTGACGTTGAAGCCTGAATTCTCCACGCATAAGCACTTTGATTACCAAAATTTTCTCTTCTTCCATAATTGGTTTCTATTCCCATTCTAACTTTTTTATAGGGATGAAAAACAATATTCAATCCTAAGTTTTGAAAGCTTTTGGTCATGTTTTCTGGAATAAATCTTTCTTCTCCCATATTAGAATGACTGGCAAAAGCTACAGAACTCCATTTGGCATTCCACCAATGCTCATAAATACCTACAATATTAAACATTCTCAATGTTTTTAATAGATTTCCGTGAGAAGGATCAGGAACAGCATCATATTTTTCTTCATTTAAATTACTGTTATTGGTTGAAAATCCTTTTCCAAAAGAGCTTTGAAGACTGATGATATTAGCTTTGTTGAGATGAAGTTTTCCCGAAATCATTGCTCCCCAGCCCCATAGGGTCTTGGTTTGATAAGGATCCTCAGGCAACTGTTTCATCTCATAACTTATGGGCGAGAGGATAGCTCCGGCCTTGAGGTAGTTTTTTTCATCCCCATATCGATATAGGGCTGTTATAGTAGGAATGATGGCTCTCTTTTTCCAGTTCAATGAATCTGCCGGCAAGGTGATGCTTGGGATATTGGGATCTTCCAGGGATAAAGACAGACTCCCTTTTTGTGATACGGGGGTTGTGTAACGAAGTTGTATTCTTCGGGTAAAAATTAAAGCGTTTGGAGGAACAAAATCAAAAATATTCGGAAAGATATCAAGATCAGAGAAATTACTCCATGTTTGTCCAAGGAGCCATTTATTCCACTGTACATATCCTTGTCTGAATCGCGGGGCGGTAGTCCCGTTGGGTCCATAGAAATCTATTTCAACATACGCAGAAAGAGGTTGGCCATTTTTCGTGTTTTTTTGTTGTATTCCTATCCCAATCTGAGATTGTTTTATACTGAAATGACTGCTTATCGCATTATGCTGGGGAATTTCTATAGAGTGGGCAATGAAGCCATCCTTTACCTTTATCTCCTGGAAATTGAACATAACGTCAGTCTGAATAAATCCCTGTACATATAGGTCCCATTCGTTTTGGTCTTCTGATTTGATGGTGGTAAGAGTTATTTGGGCGGAAACTTTTGAGTAAGGAAGTAAGGCGGATAGTAGTAAGGCAATGAGACTGCCATGTGCTTTTTTCTTCATGTGTTGAGTGGATCTTCTGTCAAGCTTATTTATTTTATTTTCTCATATATATTGGTTTTTTACGTATTAGTTTTTAGTTAAGTATTGATGATTATCAATAGCATTAAAAGGGGTTTAAGTGAAACAGTATAATGTATTGTCTCTTATTGTAAATTATTTTATTCTCTTAATGGTGAAGTGAAACTACAAAATTATTTTATATGCGTTTTTTATAATATTTTTAATTTAAATGAATGAAAAATGATATTTTAAACTAAATATTCAATGTTTTATTAGTAATAAATATTTAATATAAATTGTTATAGTTTATAAAATCAATTTAATTATTGAATAGAATGAATTGAATTTTAACACTTGTTATTAAAAGGCTATTATCGATTTTTCTTTCAATAACCAGCAATTGTAAGCTGTTGTACAATCGTGCAAAAAATTGTAATTTTACCCATCTTTTTACAAACAAAATCTAATAAATAAAAATGAATACAGAACAGTTTGTGAGCCGTCACATTTCCCTTAATGAAGCCGATAAACAGGCGATGTTGGAAAAACTTGGCGTTTCTAGTATTGAAGAGTTAATTTCTCAGACCATTCCTTCTTCTATCCGCTTAGAAAAAGATCTTGAGATCTCGGAGCCCCTTTCAGAATATGAAATGCTGAACCACTCAAAAGAATTGGCATCAAAGAATGTTGATTACACGAGTTATATCGGGTTTGGATACCACAATACATTGTTACCTTCAGCCATTCAGAGAAATATCTTTGAAAACCCGAGCTGGTACACGGCGTATACTCCTTACCAGGCGGAAATTGCACAGGGAAGACTGGAAGCTCTTCTTAATTTCCAGACTGTTGTATGTGACCTTACAGGTTTTGCATTAGCTAATGCTTCTCTGTTGGATGAATCTACTGCAGCAGCAGAAGCAATGCATATGTTCTTCAACAACAGGACAAAAGATCAGAAGAAAGCTGACGCTAACAAATTCTTCATTTCAGATCTTGTATTGCCTCAAACCGTTTCTGTATTGAAAACAAAAGCAGAAGGATTAGGAATTGAAGTGGTGATCGGAGATCACAAAACTCACCAGTTTGATGGTTCTTACTATGGTGTTTTATTACAATATCCTGGAAAAAATGGGATTGTTTTGGATTACACTGAAAATATTGCAGAATATAAAAAATTAGATCTTCAGGTAGCAGTAGCTTGTGATCCAATGGCATTGGTGAAACTTAAGTCTCCTGCAGAAATGGGAGCTGACTGTGCCATAGGAACTTCCCAGAGGTTTGGTATCCCATTAGGGTATGGAGGTCCTCACGCAGCATTCTTTGCTTGTAAAGAAGATTATAAAAGAGATATTCCGGGTAGAATTATCGGGGTTTCTCAGGATATGTACGGAAAACGTGCGTTGAGAATGGCTTTACAAACAAGAGAGCAACACATCAAAAGAGAAAGAGCTACTTCAAACATCTGTACAGCTCAGGTTCTTTTGGCGGTGATGGCCGGAATGTATGCTGTATACCATGGTCCAAAAGGATTAAACTATATCGCTGATCAGATTCACTTTAAAGCAAACGCTTTGAAGAACGGTCTTATGGCATTAGGATATGAAACTGCAGAAGAACCTATCTTCGACACCGTGAAAATCATTATGTCCGAAGAAGAGAAAGGAAGATTAATGAGAATGATGCAGGATCATAAGCTTAACCTTAATTACTTTACAGAAGGTGTGGTAAGTATTGCGATCAATGAAAGTACAACATTAGAAAAGTTAAACTATCTGATGGCTTCTTTCGCACAGTTTAAAGACAAGCAGACTTTCAAATTAGAAATTAAAGAAGGATACAGCATCCCTGACGAGAATTTAAGAAAAGACGAAATTCTTACAGAATCGGTATTCAACAAATACCATACGGAGACAGAATTGATGCGTTACATCAAACGTCTTGAAAGAAAAGATTTATCATTGACGCACTCAATGATCTCTTTAGGATCTTGTACAATGAAACTGAACGCTGCTACTCAGATGTTACCTCTTTCATGGGCGGATTGGGGAAGTGTTCACCCATTTGTGCCGGTAGATCAGGCAGGGGGTTACCAGCAGATGATTGCTGAGCTTGAAAAAGATCTTGCAACCATTACTGGTTTTGCAGGAACATCATTACAACCCAATTCTGGAGCCCAGGGAGAATATGCAGGATTAATGGTGATCAGAGAATATCATATTTCCAGAGGAGATCACCACAGAAATGTAGTATTGATCCCTCAATCTGCACATGGGACAAATCCAGCTTCTGCAGCAATGGCAGGAATGAAGATCGTCGTTGTTAAAAACCTTGAAAATGGAGAAATCGATTTCGAAGATCTTAAAGCAAAAACAGAGCAGCATTCAGAGAATCTATCTGCTGTGATGATTACTTATCCGTCTACTTACGGATTCTTTGATGCTAATATTAAAGAAATTACAAACCTTATCCATGAACATGGAGGACAGGTATATATGGATGGTGCAAACATGAACGCTCAGGTTGGATTTACAAGTCCCGGAAATATCGGAGCAGACGTTTGCCACTTAAACCTTCACAAAACTTTTGCCATTCCTCACGGAGGGGGAGGCCCTGGAGTAGGTCCAATCTGTGTTGCTAAACACCTGGTACCATTCCTTCCTTCCAACGCAAATATCAAAGTTGGAGCTAAAGAAGCTATTGATGGTATTTCTGCTGCACCTTACGGTTCAGGTTTAATTCTTAATATTTCTTATGCTTACATCAAAATGTTAGGAACAGATGGACTGAAAAAGGCTACAGGACATGCAATCATGAATGCTAATTACCTGAAAGAGATTTTAGCAGAACACTTCCCAATCTTGTATTCAAATGAGAACGGAAGAGTAGCTCACGAATGTATCGTGGATTTCCGTCAGTTCAAGTCTTTAGGAATTGAGGTGGCTGATGTAGCGAAGAGATTGATGGATTATGGTTTCCATGCTCCTACCGTTTCTTTCCCTGTTGCAGGGACATTGATGATTGAGCCTACAGAATCAGAAAGCAAATCTGAAATCGACCGTTTTGCAGAAGCATTGATCTCTATTAAAAAAGAAATTGATGAAATTGCAAACGGAGAAGCTGATGCAGCGAACAACGTATTGAAAAATGCTCCTCATACAGAACAGTTGGTAATCTCTGATTCATGGGATAAACCGTACAGCAGAGAGAAGGCAGCCTATCCATTAGAGTGGGTAAGAGACCACAAATTCTTTGCTTCCGTATCAAGAGTAGATGAAGCTTACGGAGATAGAAACTTAGTATGTACTTGTGAGCCGATTGAAGCTTATATGTAATCTCAGTTTTTGATATAATAAATCCCTTTCAGTAATGAGAGGGATTTTTTTTATTATTGCAAACTCGGCGAAGCTCAATAGGCATTATTTCTTTACTTATTCTTGGGCTTCTCTCCAATAATGATTGGCAGCAGCAATAGTTGCAAATTCGGTAGCTACAGTCTGTCCGATAGCAATTAACATAGATGCGTCATCTGCATACACGGGGCGTAATTTTTCACGAACCGCAGCGTCAGGCTGTGTCACTTTAATTATTAATCTGGCCATTTTTACGGCCAATTGCCGACCTTCCTCGGGGGTTTTAGTTAATAAAGAATTGTTTGGGACTAATTCAACTTGTTCACTCATTGTATTGTTTTTTAATTTTGATGTTTTGTTTTATTTTATGGCACAAATATAGAAGTCATTATTTTCAATATCAGTATCAAAAGTCACTGATCAGTACCTTTATTTTTCTATTATTTTGTATTATTTTTTTATCCAGTTCAATCTTCTTCATAAGTCTTGAAATTACTTCTCTTGTAGTACCAAGATCATCAGCAATGCTTTGATGTGATATGGCGAGTTCATAGGTACCGGAAATCTTTGCTTTTGTTTTTAAATAATCCCAGAGCCTGTCTTCAAGTTTGTAGCAGATAATCTGTTTGGTAGTGTGCAGCAGATCACTATAATGCTTCTGGAATTCTACGATGATAAGATTGTTAAAGGATGGAAACCGGATAAGCCATTCTTTCGCTTTATTAACAGGAATAAGGAGTAGGGTAGATTTTCCTTCGGAAATCGCTGAAAAATCAATAGGATTTGGATTAAATAAATGAACAAAACTGAAAATGCAGGAAGCTCCCTGTTGAATATAATACAACAAAAACTGCACTCCATCTTCTTCGCTATACGCTTTTACATGACCTTCTAAAACAATAGGTAAATAGTGGATCAGCTGCCCTTGCTTTACAATAAACTCATGGTCTGAAAATGTTTTGATGATTCCTGATTTTTCAATGTCTGCGATCAGTTCTTTCCCAAAATTAGGAAGGCATTTTTCAAAAATAATATTGTTTTTCATCAATCAGAAAACATTTTATAATGTTGAATATAACAAATTCCTGCCAATATCAAGAAGGATTTTTATATTTTTCATACACCATTAGATAAGCTTCTGAGGAAAAATACCGCTCAAAACAGTAAAGAAATAAGCCTGTCTCAATCAGATAACGGCACGCCCTATTTTGTAGAGGTGTTTTTTATAAGATATATTGATTAGGCTATTTTTTCTTGGTTGTATAATAAACCGCCAAAATAGCAATGCCCACAATTGCAAATGTGATCACTGATATGGTCTCCATGGAGATTCCGCTTTTGTTTGCTGGGTTATGGGACGGAGAGCATGAAAGAAGACATGAGGTTATAAGGAGTAAATATCCTTGTGTTATTTTTCCAATCATTTGTGTATTTATTTGGTTTATAATTGTTTATGATCAAAAAATATACCGGAATTTTGACTTTTGAAATTAGAGTTATTTTATTTCTAAAATGATTATTGTTTTATTTACATTTTAAAAAAGATCAATAATAATTTCATGAAATTGTTTTATCAGATTAATTTTAAGTAGGTGTGTTTTTGAAGTTATAATACATTTCAGCTATACGGTATCAGGATAGTGTCGTATTTCATATAAAAATACACCTCTCAATTTTGAGAGGTGTATGTAATTTACTTGTAATTATCTTCTTTTATAAGTGTAGGCAATTAAGATGGCTACACCCATTGAGAGGACAGTTATAATTGAAATGGTTTCAATTGAAATTCCACTTTTCATCTGTGTGTTTTCTTTTTCACATGAAAAAAAGAATAATACTGTCAATAGTAGACAGCTCGATAGTAATTTTTTAATCATAAATGAATTTATTTGGTTATTAATAGTTTTGTGATCAAAAAGTATACCGATTTTGTAGACTAATATTGGTTTGTGTTAAAAGCTTGTATTTTAGCCTGTGTTTAAAGCTTTAGAGATCTTATTAATAAGTGTCAGGTGCTCAAAATGGCTGATAATGGTCATGCGGCTAAAAAATAAACCAGAAACTGCCTGCTCTATAATCTGGTAGCTAGCAAGAAAATGTAATAATTGTGATGGCAACAGGTGCATCTTTTAATGATTTCCAGGTTGTTATTTATCTTTTAAATGATAAAATAGAATTTTAGTCTCTATTATCTGTTGTTTTTTCGTTCCAATAATGGCTGTCCGGATACGTTCTTGCTCCAAATACACCTGTTCCAACTCTTACAATAGTTGCTCCTTCTTCAATCGCGGTTTCCAGATCTCCACTCATCCCCATTGAAAGTTCTTTCATTTCAACATTGGAAATATTTTCACGAATGATCTCCTGTTGCAGATTTTTCAAAATTTTAAAGCATGATCTTACCTGTTCTTTTTCAGCACTGAATAAACCAATGGTCATTAGTCCTTTTATTTGTAGGGTAGAAAATTTGGAAATTTTTTTAATAAGATCAATGGTGGCATCAGGTTCAATCCCAAATTTGCTTTCTTCATTTGAAGTATTTACCTGAATGAGAACCTCAAGGGTTTTATGTTCAGTTAAAAGTCTCTGATGTAGTTTTTCTGCCAGATCCAGCCGGTCAAGAGATTGGATACAGGTAACATCATATTTCAGAATCTCTTTTATTTTATTGGTCTGTAAATGACCAATAAAATGATTTTCATGATAAATATCTTTTAAAGCATCATATTTCTCCTTCAATTCCTGAACTTTATTCTCTGCAATTAGGGTTTGTCCGTTTTCCAAAGCAATTTTGATACGTTCCGTATTAACAGTTTTAGTGGCAAGTAATAATTTTACTTCATTGGGATTTCTTCCTGATTCTTGGCAGGCATATTTAATCCTGTTGCGGATAAGTTCGAGGTTGTGGAGAATGTCTTCGTTCATGATTGAATTCTTTCTTTAGCTTCCAGTTTTTTGATCAAACCTGCTTTTACAGACGTAAGAGCATGGTCTTTTGCTTCTGCAAAAGAAATAGCATATTTTCTTTCAATATTCTTCAGATCTTCCGGGAATTGATCAAGGAGTTGATCATAAAAGGTATCCAAGAATTCAGCTGAAGGCATGTCGTACTTTATTTTTAGCTGAAAACGTCTTAATAAAGCAGTGTCTATAATTTCCGAATGATTGGTTGCACAAAGTAATAATGCATTTTCAGGATAATAATCAATAAGCTGAATAAGGGTATTTACCAGTCTTCTCATTTCACCCACATCTTTATCATCACTTCCTCTTGCTTTTCCGATTTGGTCCAGCTCGTCAAGGAAGAGCACTGATCTTTCTCTTGCCGCCTTATCGAAGATCATCTTAATATTTTGGGAAGTCTCACCGATACGGGATGAAACAATATTACTCAAATTCAGGATAATAATATTTTTGCCTAAAGCATTAGCAATTGCTTTTGCTGTCATCGTTTTTCCACATCCTGAGCTTCCTTCCAGCAAAATTTTATTGTTAACGGGAAGGCCATATTCCTGTAGTTCCTTACTATAAGTATGCTCTTTAATCAGTTGTATAAGCTGATCCCGATTGCTCTTATTGAGAAATACTTCGTTGAGATTTACCTGTTCTTTATCTTGAATAATAAGGTTGTAAAGATTCATGATGACAATTAAATAATCTCTGACAAAGATAAAGTTTTCTTACCTTAAGTATGAGATCCAGAATGAGAATAAAAGAGTAGGCCAGAAATTGACTATACCTGAGAATATTGTTGCCCTTTGGGTATAAAAAGTTAAGCCGGACGAAAGTCCGGCTTAACTCATTTGGATATTAAAACTTGTTATGAAACTAAGATCTTCTGGCTATGTTTTTGGGCCCTTTTACCCCAATGAGTAAAAGAGCAATTCTGATTTCTCAGACTAAAAACATAAAACAATATAATGAGTATAGATATTCTATAGGCTATTTTGTTTTAGAATTAGTTTCTTTCTCTTCTTGCTGTCATGAAATATGATGCGAATACTACTACACACGTTGCGATTCCGATATAAGTTATCATTTTGTATTATTTTTAATTATTTGACTTTTTTTTATTAATCTTTCAATTGCAATATTACAGCTTTCAAATCACGTGCCAAAACAAATCACCATGATGTATATCAGTGTATTACGTGTATAGTTGTTCATGAATTGGTGAATTTTTGTTTAAATAAAATTAATGTATTATTTAAAGTTTATTAATGTATTATTTGTTTTATTTATAAAAATTTATGAATGTGTTAATCGTTTTGTGGCTTATATATTGGAGTTGATAAAACAAATAATAAGCAATGCTCTGCATAATATTGGTGTAAAGAGAAGCTAAAAGGTGTAACATTTTAAGGTAAAATAGATTTTAATGTTAATAAAATTTATTCTTTACCATGATTTTTGAGTCGGAGTTTTTGTCAGATGTCAGTTTTAATGACATGTAAATATGCCTTTTTTAGTCACGGTATATAAAAAATAGGGGCATAAGGTTAAAACAGATTATTTGAACGCATTATGCTTTTGTAAAAAATAAATCATTATACTTTTAAAAGTTAAAATACTTTATTTGAGTTGGTTGTGGTGATGAATAAAAAATATTTTGTTTTTATACCCATTTATATCGCATGACTATTATCTTTTAGGCGCCCTCAATCAGATTTTAGTACTTTTGTATAAAGAATAAATGATGGGACGCAGTTATATTTTTCTCGCTTTGGCAATTATATTTGAAATCATAGCCACCACTTTTTTAAAGAAGTCAGAGGAGTTCTCGAAGCTTTGGCCATCCATTGTTACAGTAATAGGGTCTGCCTGTGCATTTTACTGTCTTAGTCTCACCTTGCGTCAGATTCCTGTAGGAATTACCTATGCCATCTGGTCGGGAGTAGGAATTGTTTTTATAACCATGATAGGGGTTATTGCTTTTAAGCAAGTCCCGGATTTGCCTGCCATTATTGGAATTATATTGATTGTGCTTGGTGTGATCATTATCAATGTATTTTCAAAAATGGGAACTCATTAAATAATAATGTCTTGTTTCGTTTGAAGTCGCTTCCAGTGTTGTGATTTACTTTTATACAGAAAAAATTTTCCCAATTTGTATTTGAATTTTAAATAACCACGAAATTCAATTCCATTAAATAAGGTATAAGGGATGTCGGGTCGTTCTTTTAAAGACTGATTGATGCCCCTGGTGAAAACGGTAGGCCCTGTTGTGGCGTGCACATCGTTGGGATGGCTATGATTTTCTATATTATCAAGCATCAATTCTAATGTTTTTTTTAAAAAAGGGTGGTTTTTACTGAAAATAAGTGCCCATTGAACGTATAGATTTTCATGCCTTTCAACGCTGATTATGGCCTCGTCTTTTTCCTGTATCAGCTTTCTCAGGGGTTTAGTAATTGCACTGTCTACATCCAGATATATTCCGCCTTTTTTATACAGAATAGCATATCTGAAAAAGTCAGCTTTTGCAGCACCAATCGTTAATCTATGATAGCAATTGATATATTGTGGTGGAAATTCTTCAGATAAGAACTGCTCAATGTCATCATCATCATAGAAGAAATAGAGGTATTCCGGATTTTTCCTTTTCATATTCCAGATATGAAGTCTTGTCAGCAGAGGAAGTTTCTTTGTTTTAAAAGTCTGAAATATTTGTTTGGGTATTGCCATATCCTATTGTTTTTAATCATATCAATCATTAATGAATCCCTGAATTTTTTCAAGGACGATTCATGTTTTGATAGATTTTCATGGAAAGAGTAATGACAGTCTATATATGGTAAGTTGTTTATTTTGATTACTATTTTACTAGAGATACACTATTTTAAGTAGAAAGTTTTTTCTTTGTGTCTTAATTTTTCAATAGCACAAAACTAGAATGACCAGATTAGAAGTCTTTGTGAATGAAATTAGAATATCATTAAAGAGATTAAAATAACATTAGAAAATTGTTAATAAAAATTAACATAAAGTGATTAATCGTTAAAATTTTATTAGGTTCTTTTTAAGGTAAAGAAGGGAAATAGACTTGTTATGGAAATTTTATAGTCTTTTATTTCCGGAAGTTATAAGAAATACCTGCGTTGAAATAAAATGAAGGCTGGTAATTAGATTTCCAGATATAATTTTTAAAAGAATCCTGTTTATTGAAAACCCTGGCGTTAAGGGTAGTTCTGATACCTGTTTTAAAAGTTCCGATAAAATTACCACCAAAATTATGCTCATAGGTTGCTCCTGAGTAAAGATCAGTCTGGCGAAATTCATAAGTGGCATTATTTCGATAGATATAAAATGATGTATTATCCAGTTCGGTTCCTAAGGAGATTCTTCCGTCAGTAAAAATATCTTTTCTTATCAATACTTTTTTAGGAAGCAGAATATCCATAACCCAACCATTATTAAACTTATTTTCATACGTAAAAATGGGTAATACAGGAATTTGGGCACTGGGGTCAATCACAGCCGCCAGTCCCAGCATTATTTTTGTTTTTGGATTTGCTTTTAAAATGAGAGAGGCCGTAACCATACCTCTTACACGTTCAAAGTGTTGATCACTGCCATCAGTAGAAAAAGTGGCTGAATATACTGCTGTCTTTTTGAACAGTTTTGAAAAATAACTAAGATGAATCGATTCAGAATGATAATGAAAATCCCCCTTGGTATTTCCTACTTCAGGATTTTCCGTTTGTAATGAAGTATACCGATAATGTAGAGCGGTACTCAAAAGCCATTTTCTATTTTTAACAAGGTAGATATTGGCACTGGTCTTCATCTGCTGAAAATTTTTAACTTTATTATTGGGTAATGCGTTGTCTCCAAGGAATGAAGAAGATGAGTAGGGTGTGGCTGTGGTATAGTCAATATTAAAATTCCGTGCCTGTGGAAATTTATCTGTAAAAAAAGCACGCACTTTCAGTGGAATACTGTCTTTCTTTTGAGCATAGGCACTATTTTTAAAAGGAATCATAGCCAACGGTATCAAAGCACTTTTCAATGTTTTCATAGTATTATTTTAAGGTATGAATGACAGATTGGAAAAAATTGAACATAAAAATTTTATCAAAGAATATATCCAGACCATTTTCGAGGATGAAATCAGTGTGGGTTCTTGTATGAGCAACAACATCTTCTTCAACAAATACAAACCATAATTCTGTAAGCCCATGTTCTTTTCTGAATTCTTCTGAAGCGTTACAATCCGGAAATGAGGAAGACTTCAGGTCCCAGAATAAAATTCCTTTCTTGTGATCTCCACATTTTACAATATTAACAGGATGTTGAATATAATTGAGAATCTCCAGGGTTGAATCATAACATTCTACAAAATGATGAAGGTCAATGAGCTGTATTACTTTTTCTTCCTGCTGGGATGCTGTCATAAAAAAACATTCTGAAGTTATTTCCTGGGTTAATTCGTTAAATATTGCTAGTTCCATATTCCGTATACATTAATTAAACAGGACAAAGGAAAACAGAATATGATGACATGGATTTTTTTTTATACAAAAACACCGCTATTTTATACAAAACCGGGTGAGAAATATTCGTATAATAAAATCTGGGTTTGGTATAAAATTTTAGATATTACCTGTGGTATTGCCTATTTTTGTTAATTATATATGATTAGGAAAAGTATGAAACACAACCCCTGGAAATTTAAAGATACTTTTGTAATGGACTTTCTGATAGAGAGCCGGTACAAATTGTACAGACATCTGTTGTTTCTCGTTTTCTTTTTTTTCATGTTATATAGTGCAAGGTTCTGGCATTGGTATTCGGGAGACTACGGATATTACGTCTTGTTATTCGTCTATACTGTGCTGATAGCAATGGTGTATATTAATATTTATGTTCTGGTGCCCCGGCTTTTCTTCAAAACACAGTATGTAGCCTATCTCATATTACTTGTGTTAATGGGAGTGATAGGGCTTAATATCATAGGTTGTGGTTTTAGATCTCTTTTTGCTGATTTCAGGATTGAACACCTCCGAAAAGAAGGTGAAAGAGGGAGTATATATGAAGGTATTCTGATGTGCATTCCTATTATTCTTACCACAACAACAGTAAAGCTTTTGCAGAAATGGATCAATGATAGTAAAAGAATCAATGAACTGAATAATCTGACATTGCAAATGGAACTGAATGAGCTCAGAAACCAGATCAACCCTCACTTTTTGTTTAATATGCTGAACAATGTAAAAGCGTTGATCCGAACAGATCCGGACAAAGCTTCTGTGGTTATTATAAAGCTTTCCGAATTTCTGAGATATCAGCTTTACGAAAACAGTGAAGAAAAAACTTTACTGACTTCAGAAATTGATTTTCTGTCTAATTTTTTAAATCTTGAAAAAATAAGGCGGGAAAATTTTTCTTTTGAAATTAAGACGGAAGCTGATAAAAGGACAATAAGCAGTACTTTCATACCCCCGAATCTGTTTACCACTTTTGTAGAAAATGCAGTGAAACATAGTGTGGATATGAATGGTGAAGAATCTTATGTGAAAGTTGAAATAAAAGTGAATGCAGGGCATTTAAGTTTTATCTGCATTAATTCCAGGAATCCTGATTACTCTGTTGCCGATAAAAATAGCAGCGGACTGGGGCTGGCCAATATTAAAAGAAGACTTGAGCTCCTTTATAATGATGCGTTTGAGCTGAACACGATTTCTGAACGTAAAGAATATACCGTTATTTTAAAAATTTCTGTCTGATGAATTGTATAATAGTTGATGATGAACCTTTAGCAAGAGGAGAGATGCGATCTCTGATCAATGAAATTTCAAAGATTGATATTCTTGGCGAATTTTCCAATGCTCCTTCTGCTCTGGAATTTCTTAAAGATAATGCTGTAGATCTTATTTTCCTTGATATTGAAATGCCCATGGTAACAGGACTGGAATTTGCGGAAATGCTTCCCAAAAAATCCCTGATTATCTTTACCACAGCATATTCTCAATATGCTTTAAAAAGCTATGAACTGGAAGCTGTTGATTACTTGTTGAAACCTATTGATCCTCATCGGTTGCGCAAGGCCCTTGATAAAGCCGTTTTGTATACGGAACTTTTGTCTAAAGATACCGTGAAAAATACCGTTGAATCAAATACTGCAGATTTTTTATTCATCAAAGCAGATCGCCGTTTTTATAAAATTCCTTTTGCAGATATTAAGTTTATTGAAGGATTAAAAGATTATGTGGTTATCCATACAAGGCAACAGAAGCTGATCACTGCTATGAATCTGAAAACCATCCATCAGAAAATCTCTGAGGAAATATTTATCCGGGTCAGCAAATCATACCTGGTGAATGTCAATTTTATTGATTCATTTGATAATCACAATATATACATTGAAGATGCCGAAATTCCTTTGGGAGAGGTATATAAATCTGAGTTTTTTACTAAATACGCAGGAGGCTTTTTGAATAATGATTAGCTGTAGTAATGGATAATTTTACTAAACATCTGTCTTGTTTTATGCAACATATCTGCTAAGAATTTCCGGGAAAACATTCTCTATCAATAAAGCCTTTGGTCTTTTTTGCAATAAAAGCTTCTCCTTTTTCCCTTTCCTGTTTGTTTTTTAATTAGTTTTTGCTCACAAAGAGGGCATACAGATTTTGTATGAACAAGCCAATGCTTTTTCAGGGTAAATTCTCTTTTCCATTTCAGAAAATCAAAGCTGTAATTTCTGGCTTGGGTAATGAGTTCTTTGAGTTTTTTATTCGGAAGATTTCCGATCAGACTTTCAGGCTGAACTCCGATTCTGAAAAGAACTTCATTTTTAATAATATTGCCAACTCCGGAAAAAATATCCTGATCCAGTAAAGCGTCACAAACCATCATTTCAGCATTCTTTTTTAGTTTCTTTTCAGCCTTTTTAGGATTCCACTGATCGCTCATAATGTCTGCTTCCCAGTCGATCGTGGAAAGGTGTTCGGTTTCAACGGCTTTTACAGAGCAGGTATAAAAATACATCCCACCTTTGGCAAACAAAAGTGATAGCCGCAGACTTTGATCCGGTTTGGTTTGCTCGTCAATACTATATGAACCAAACATCAGTAAATGAATACGAATGGCAGCTTGATCAAAAACTAGATAGGTTTGCTTTCCGAAAGTCCGGATTTCAAGCAGAGTTTGCCCGATAAATGGCTCTTTTTCAAATTTGGCATTACCTGAAGCTCCTGTAACTTGTTTTCCAACAAATAGCTGCAGGCTTTCTTTCATTAAAATGATGGAGGGTCCTTCAGGCATAATCTATAGTTTCAGATAAAAGTCCAAATATTATTCCGTAAAAACACAAAAACTGAGTAAAAAGGAATTTGAAAAGGTCGGAAGTGTTTAATATCTCTGACCTTACTATAGATGTTATTCCATTCGGATTACTGTTTTTGTCCTACAAAACGAATAACAGAGCCGGTTCCGTTATGGAATAAACCTTCCTTAAGTTCAACCTCTGTTTCTTTAAGTTCTATAATGTCGTAACCGGGAAAATCAGTTTTGATTTCCTCAATAGAAAATAGAGATTCTATATCACGAGGCCCGCCTACTTTTTCATTTTTTGTAACATATTCAAGATGATTTTTACTGAAAGCTTCAAAAATGATGAACCCTCCTTTATGGAGGTATTGATCCAGCATTTTATGAATTGAAGATTTGATGTCCGCCGGAAAATGAGCATATATCAACGCAATTACATCAAATTGTTGTTCCTGATAGCCCAAAGCAGACAATTCACCAACCTGATAATCGATGCTTACATTATTTTGTTGTGCAAGTTGTAAAGCTTTATGTCTGCCCTGTTCACTGATATCAAATGCTGAAGCTTGCCATCCCTGTAATGCAGCGTATACAGAATTGCGTCCTTCACCGTCTGCAGGGAATAAAATAGAACCTGGTTCCAATGATTCAAGCTTTTCCTGTAAATACAGATTGGGTTCTGTTCCGTATACAAATTCTTCATGGGTATACCTTTCATTCCACTTATCAAGCCACGTATTGTCTGTCATTTATAATAGTTTTTATTTTTTCAAATGTAGGATGTTTTTACCTGTATTGATCAATGGAAAAAACTCTCATAACAATAGATTTTTTGAATGATAATGTATGTTTAAGAAATATCTGAATACACTTCCATACAATGAAAATTTGGAGTAATTTTGAAAAATGATGAATTTAAACCAGATTTTTACCAATCAACGTACAGGAAACAATCCACAGACTAAAGTTTCAAGAACTGATTTTCAAAGAGATTTCGATAGAATTATCTTCTCTTCTGCATTCAGAAGATTGCAGAACAAGACTCAGGTTTTCCCACTTCCCGGAAGTGTTTTTGTACATAACAGGTTGACACATTCACTGGAAGTTTCATCTGTAGGTAGAAGTTTAGGAAGTATTATTGGTGAATTTATTGCAGAAGATTTCAAAAATGATCTGACAGAAGAGGCAAAGAATTTTTATTTATACAACTTAGGAAATGTAATAGCTGCGGGATGTTTATGCCATGATGTGGGGAATCCTGCATTTGGACACTCCGGTGAAGATGCTATTGCAAGCTATTTTGAGAGAAATGAAAAAGACCTGAAGGCAAAATTCAATGATAAAGAATGGGCAGATCTGGTTAATTTTGAAGGAAACGCCAATGCTATAAGGGTACTGGCTCAGCAACAGCAAGGGAAAGATGCAGGAGGTATCCAGCTTACTTTCTCCACATTGGCAAGTATTGCCAAATACCCATGTGAAGCTATTGCTAAGAAAAAAGGAATCATTCACAGAAAGAAATTTGGTTTCTTCCAGAATGAAAAAGATATTTTCCTTGAAATTGCTAAAGGAACCCAGCTTATTTCTGAATGTGAAGAACCTCATATATTCAAAAGGCACCCTTTTGTATGGCTTGTAGAAGCTGCCGACGATATTTGCTATAACATCATTGATATGGAAGATGCCCACAGATTGGGAATCGTTTCTACTTCTGATTGTGAAAACCTGTTCTTTGAATTGGTGAAATCAGAAAGCAATGATATTGATCGCGTTAAGAATAAACTGAGTTCGATTTCCAATGAAAATGAAAAGATTTCTTACCTGAGAGCAAAAGCCATCAATGCATTGATCAATAAATCGCTGGAAATCTACAAACAAAATTTTGGAACCATTCTGGAAGGAAACCTTAATCAGGGACTTCTGGATGTCTATAAATCTGAAAACTCTGCTTTACAGGATATCGAATCATTCTCTATTGAGAAGATTTATAATCATAAAGCCGTGGTTGAAATTGAAAATGCCGGATACAATGTAATGTACGAATTGCTGGATCATTTTATTCCATCCATTCTGAAACCGGATGATGAGAGAAAGTCCTATGATAAAAAAGCATTGAAACTGCTTCCGAAACAGTTTGTCTATGAGACCGGAACAGATTATCAAAAAGTTCTTGGAATTATTGATTTTGTTTCAGGAATGACCGATAATTATGCAACTGATTTGTACAGAAAAATTAAAGGAATAGATATCGGAATGACCGTTTAGTTTAAAAATAAGTGGTATATTTATAAAAATCGTTAACCATTTGTAATGGTATTTTGACCTTTTAAGATTGAAGAACTATAAGGAATTTTAACGAAACATAGATATTAACGACTTATTATAAAAATTAAACCATGGGTATTTATCTTGCGCCCGTTATCTTTTTCGGGCTTATCATTTTATTCGCATCGTTTTTTGTTGTAAAACAAGAGACGGCAGCGATCATAGAACGTTTTGGAAAATTTCAGGCTGTAAAACATTCCGGACTTCATCTGAAGCTTCCGATTATTGATCAGATTGCTAAAAGACTTAATCTGAGAATTCAGCAGCTTGATGTGATGATTGATACAAAAACATTGGATAATGTATTCATCAAAATGAAAGTATCGGTACAATATCAGGTGATCAGGAATCAGGTAGGAGACGCTTATTATCGTTTGGAAAATCCTGAAAACCAAATTACGTCTTTTGTTTTTGACGTCGTACGTGCAGAAGTTCCGAAAATGAAACTCGACGATGTTTTTGTAAGAAAAGATGATGTTGCTATTGCCGTAAAAGGAGAACTTCAGGAGGCAATGAACAGTTACGGATACGATATTATCAAAGCCTTAGTAACGGATATTGATCCTGATGAGCAGGTAAAGCATGCGATGAACAGAATCAACGCTGCTGAGAGAGAGAAAACAGCGGCAGAATACGAATCTGAAGCACAGAGAATCCGTATTGTAGCTGTCGCAAAAGCAGAGGCTGAATCTAAAAAGTTGCAAGGGCAGGGGATTGCAGATCAGAGAAGAGAAATTGCCAAAGGTCTGGAAGAGTCGGTAAGGATGTTGAATAATGTAGATATTAATTCACATGAGGCGTCAGCCCTTATAGTTGTTACCCAGCATTATGATACATTACATTCTGTGGGAGCCAGCAATAGAAGTAATCTTGTACTTTTACCCAATTCACCTACTGCAGCAAGCGGAATGCTTAATGATCTTGTCGTTGCCATGACCACAGCTAATACAGTAGGAGAGACTACCAAAGGTACATATCCGGATCCGCCAAAAAAGGAAACAGGTTATTAATAGTGGAAAATTGAAAGAGGACAGCTGTTACAGTCAAAAATAGAGATGAAGACTTTTTTACTTCAGCTCAAGTGTAGACTTTAAACGGATTCCTATAATAAAGAAAAAAATCTCCTGAAATTTCAGGAGATTTTTTATTGTTACTTCTTTGTTTTAGAAACCTGTTCTACCAAAGTGTACTTTATCGAAGAGGCATCCGCTGGTGGATTTTCAATTTTTTCTGTTTTTACTTTCAAAACATATTCATATCCCGGTTCGTACGTAAATCCTTCAATGTTGCTGTAGAAATTCGTCCAGCTTTCTGAAGCTTTTTCTTTTACCTGCATGCACTTCATACGCCCTGCTCCTGCAGAGCAGTCTACTGTTTGAGGGCCTACAATGATTGTTTTTTCATTAGCGGCAACGGTTTCTTTTTTAACCTTAGAAACTTGTTTTACCAAGGTATATTTTATAGACGAACCGTCAGCTGGTGGATTGGCGATTTTTTCCGTTTTTACCTTTAATACATATTCATATCCTGGCTCATACGTGAATCCTTCAATGTTAGTGTAGAAGTTCGTCCAGTTTTCTGAAGCTTTTTCCTTTACCTGCAGACATTTCATAGGCGCTACTCCTGTACAATCTGCAGTCTGTGGACCTACGATGAATGTTTTTTCATCACCGGAAGAAAGTGCGCTGGTTGTTGTACATTGTGTCATTGCAAATAATGCTAATGCGGGTGCTGTTCCCTTTAGAATTGTTGCTAAAATTTTCATAAACTTGATTTTTACGCGATACCTCGCAATTACCATGCCGAAATTTTTTCTATAATTGTCGTAGTTCTGCTATTGCTTTTTGGTTTTTTAATTGTTTAATTTGAACTTGTTAATGTTTGTAACCAGAAAACATAATTTTTACAATAAATATGGAAAATCAAGTTCAAGTTGAAAATTATAAGATTCAACAACCTGAAATGTGGGCCGGAAATATCGGAGATCAGGAATTACAAGACCGAATCAAGGACTCTGAATTTGCGAAAAAACAGATTGATGAAGGAAGAGATTATTGTTATTTTTTAGATAAAAAATACTACAGCAGCAATACCGAGAATAGCGAATATGTTTTTATGGCTTACACTTTAAATGAGCCGGGAAACCTCGAAAGGGCCTCTGTTTCTGATATTATTGTCGAAGAAAATGAAGTCTATCAGATTCATAGAATCAGTGTTTTAAGAGATGGGGTGCTTATTGATAAAATTCCGGATACGAAAATCAAAGTGTTGGATAGTGAAAATCAAAGCAGCGGAGGCGTTTTAAGCAGTAATAAAAAGATTAATATTACGATAAAAGATCTTAGGTTGTATGATGTTCTGATTTTGGAAGATACGCGGGTAAAAGTATTTACAGATCGTGACTTTTTGAGAAAATCATTTTCAAAATATGTATGGGTAAGCCCCGATAATTATTGGGCATATGGTCTCTTCAAGTTTACATTTATCAATGAACGTGAGCAAAGGGTAGCTTATAAAAAGACTTTTTTCAGGGATGAGATAGGGAATGTTCTGGAACCCGAAATTAATTATTTAAACAAAGGTGAGCAATTCGTGATTGAAGAACAGAACTATATCAATCCTGTAGATTCCGGACGTGAAATTTTTCCTTATATCGATTTTGCTACGGAAAGTACCTGGAAAGAGCTTTCAAACTATATTGTCCCAATGTATGATGAAGTTTTAAATACATCTTTTTTAAAGGATTTTGCACCCAATCTTATTGAAAAACTTGATGCTATTTCAAATCAGGACGAAAAACTTCAGTTTGCTATTGAATATGTGCAGAATCATATCTATTATATTTTTAATGCAGATGAAATGAGTGGGCATAAGCCACAGGAACCATCTGTAACGTATGAAAATAAACAGGGGGATTGTAAAGCGAAATCCGTTTTACTGAAAATTATTCTCGATTATATTGGAGTTGATGCATCTGTAGTATTGGTTAATTTTAATACAGATTATTATATCAAATATTATTTACCGTCATTGCTAAGCTTTAATCACGTTGTGGTAAAAGTAAACTATAAGGGTGAGGAATATTTTATTGACGCTACGACTCGTGATGAATTCGGTTTAATTGAAAACAGAGGATTTATTTATTTTATGCAGTACCTGGAGGTGAAAAAAGATCAGGAATTACAGATGAGAAAATCCTATAAATTCCCTTATTTCTGCGTGGATGAGAAAATTGATTTTCATGTTCAGGGGAATATCGGGAAACTTAATCTGATCACTGTCTATAAAGGAAATAGAGCCAATGCAATGAGAAAATATTTTAAAAATACAAATAAAAGAGAGATCATTGACAGCTGGAACAGTTTCCTGTTTTATAGCCTTAATTATTCTAACGACAGGAACGGAACCGATGTAAGAAATATATTTAAAGATGCTGTTATTGATGTGGTAGGTGATGATAAAAAGCTCAATGAAGTAAAGATTCAGTATACTGCGACAGTGGATAATCCTTATTATGTAGATCCGCAGAAAAATCGTTTTCTGATGTACTTCGACAGAAATCTGGTAAAGGCCGGCGCAAGAGATTTTATGCATAAAGACTTACCTTTCTGGCATAATTACGATAGCGAAAAGTATGAGATCAACCTATATACAGATCAGAAAATTGATACGGGTGAAAAATATACCGTCCAGGAGAGTACAATCACTAATCCTTATTTTGATTTCAAAAGCCGTAAGAAGATCAGCAAGAACGGAGCCAGCGTATTTATCGAGTATAGTCCTTTGGTCAATCTTGAAATTCCGCAAAATGAGTTTGAAGCATTTAGAGAAGATCATCATACGATTGCTGACAGCAATTTTGGATTGGGAATTGATATTATCGAACCGGGATTGATAAACAGTCTTAAATTTAGTTTTAAGAAAAGGTTTAAATAGAAGTCTTAACCTAAGTTTAAGGTTTTGGGCGGGCAGCAAAGCTGCCCGCCCAAAACCTCTTTTACTCAATTATCGTATATTCGCCCAAAATAGGCCCATTTCAACAAGTTTAATAATGCATACAATACTTCCCGTTGCTTTTCTTATAGCAACTTCTTCGCTGATCAATGCTCAGCAACTTAAAAAAGACAATGTTATTGGTTTCTGGAAATTAAAAGAAGCCGGTTTCTATGAAAATAAAGAGAAAGTTGTTAAAAACTTTGACAATTGTCGTCTTATGAGAAATTATGCTATCCGCGAAGATGGTTTTGCGGTGTATAATTACTTTGAAGGAAGTACAGGTGATTGTAGCCCGTCTGAACCAAGACTTTCCTTTTGGAGGATTATAGACAACAGAATTCAGTTTTTTGTTGATGATAAAAATATCCTGGAAGAGGTTGTTGTGACTTTGAATAAAGATAAAACCATGACATTTTCGGACTATAAACCAGCTTTTGTTAAGATTGACGGAGATGCATTATCGGAAAAAGTTACGAATACCATTCATTACGATATTCTTGAAAAACAATATTAAAATGGACTTCAACTGATGATATTGTCACCTTGTTAAACAAGCGTTTTTTGTCATTTAGAGACTAAAAGTAAAGAGTTACGGTTATTGATTCTGGGGTTTCTTGTCCGGAATTATAAACTTTTGTTTACCAATTAACAATTCAAAAAATAATCTGAAATCCGAAATTAAAGACCACAGCGGATATTTGAATGTTGCAGGTTTATTTCTTTCAATCACTGCATGACTGAACCAGGCAAAGCCATATCCAAAAATAGGGATGTACCATAGAAAACGTTCCTTTCCGGAACTGATGACATATCCGATCACAAAAAATACGAGTAATGTACCTATAAAGTGGAAAATTCGTGTTCCTGTTTTACTGTGTTCGGTAAGATAAAACTGATAAAATTCCCTATATGTTTTTATTCTTTCAGACATGGCAACATTAGTTTAAGGTTTATCTTAGGTTTGTAGCAATAACTTTGCCGATCTGATAAAAATAAAAGAAGAAAAGGCAAAACTGCTAAAGGAGAATATTGTTATTATCTTTCTGCAGTTTTGCCCTTCCGTAGTTTTTGCAATTTTGCTTTTACTTATTTCTTAATTCTTTTCCAAGTTTACTGTTCTTGTATCCGTAGAAGAAGTAGATGACCATTCCGATCAGGAACCACATTCCAAACCAGAACCAGTTTTCGTGGCTCATCCCTGTCAAAAGGTATAAGCATGAACTTAGGCCTATTAAAGGAATTAATGAAAGATTTTTTATAAAAGTTACCACACACAAGATCAGATTAATGATAATAAAGAAGAAAATAGAAGCTCTGAATTCCCCTTCTTTAGCATCAGACCAGTCCATCAGAGTATGGAAAAACTCAGGCTGCCAGTAATAGAAAGCAATCAATCCACCAATGAAAACAACAGGGAAGATCATTTTACCATTTACATAAGGAAGATGAAATCTGCCTTTGATTTTTTCTTTGGCAGGAAGAAGAAGAACTCCTGCACATACCAATACGAATGCGAAAATGGTTCCAATACTTGTAAAATCAAGAATGAACGTTTTATCTGTAAATAAGATGGGAATACCTACGACAATTCCGGTTACAATAGTTGCATAGGAAGGTGTTTTGTATTTAGGATGTATCTTCTGAAATCTTGAAGGCATTAATCCGTCACGGCTCATAGCATACCAGATTCTTGGTTGTCCCATTTGGAAAACCAATAGTACTGTAGTGATGGCAACAATCGCAACAAAGGAAACAACAAGCTCCATCCAGGCTACATTGGCATTGGTTTTCTCAAAAATAAATGATAAAGGATCTCCTACACCGTCAAATTTCTTGTAGTCCACCATTCCTGTTAATACCAATGTTAAAGCAATATAAATTACAGTACACAAAACAAGGGAGATAATCATTCCCTTTGGAAGTGTTTTCTGCGGATCTTTTGTTTCTTCTGAAAGTACACTTAGGGCATCAAATCCAATATAAGCAAAGAATACTCCTGATACAGCACTCATTACCCCGGCAAAGCCATTCGGCATGAAAGAGGGGGTACCTGTCGCTGGGCTTATAGGAGTCCAGTTTTCAGTGTTTATATATGCAAAACCTACCAGGATTACAAGTAGAATAACTCCCAGTTTTAAAATAACCAAAGAGTTGTTGAAGTTCTTACTTTCCTTAACTCCCACATAGCAAAGCCAGGTGATGAGCCCATTAATGACTAAAGCCGGAACATCGACAATGAATTTTAAACTTCCCAATAAAGGAGCGGTGTTCCATGCATTCAATAATTCTTTATTTTCTGATCCGTATTGAACCGCTTTTCGCGCTTCTGTGTAGCTGCAGGTAAGATAATCAGGAATATGCATTCCGAGACGGCCTAAAAAGCTTGTGAAATAATCTGACCACGAAAATGCAACATAGATGTTTCCGAAAGAATATTCCATAATTAATGCCCAGCCAATGATCCAGGCTATCAGTTCTCCAAAACTGGCATAGGCATAGGTATAAGCAGAACCGGCGGTGGGAATTCTACTGGCAAATTCAGCATAACATAAAGCAGTAAATCCACAGGCGAAACCACAAATCAAATATAGAAGGATTACACCGGGACCACCTCTGAAAACGGCTTCTCCCAAACTGCTGAAACTCCCTGCTCCTATAATCGCCGCAATACCAAAAAATACAATGTCCCATACACCTAAGACTCTTAACAGTCCTGTTGAAGTATCTGTATCTGAATAGATTTTTCTTCTAAAAAGTTGACTCATTCAATAACTATATTTGATTTGAAAAAAAGCAAATGTAATGATTTTTTATTTTGATGTTAACAGTTGTTAACGACATTTGGATAAAATTACTTAACCAGACCTGTCTAGTCTTTATAAACAGGTATTTCCACATAGCTGTCATTGTACCATTTGATTTCTAAAGGTTTCCCCGCATCTTTGATCGTTTCATCACTTACATCTTTGCCTGTACCGTAATTGATCTGCCAGTTAGGATTTTTATTAACTCCTACCAATAGCAGTAATTTACTCCCTTTTTCTATTTTTTTGCTGATAAATATGGAGTTATTGATCGGAATCTGTTCAATGGTGTTCGGACTCAGAAGTTTTCGTACCGCATTATCTTTTGCATAGCTGGCTCTTACGATATGGGTAGATAATAAAAAAGACTTACCATCCGGTTGGATCTGATATAAATAAGTATCTGTATCAAAATCTTTTTTGTTGATGGAGACGTTAAAAACACCTGACAAGTTTCCACTGATGATCATATCCTTATCGAATACTTCACTTTCAAAAGCAATCGAATGAGTTGTCTTTATACTATCTTTTTTACCGACTTTATAATAGCTTTCTTTTTGGTCTCTGTTTGTAAAGTCAACAATTTGTTTTGTGAAATTTTTGGTTACAGGCTTATCAAATACTGATGATGTGTTTTTTTTGTCCTGAAGATAGAATTTCAAGGTGGAAGTATGCATTTTATCAAGATCAGAAACATGTTTCCAGGTGTTGGTATTCATTACCTGAAAATTAATCCTGTCTTTTAGAATTTCCGGCTTTTTGCCCCCTTTAAGAATGTAATCAAACCATGAAAAAGCAAGGTCATCAATACTTATTCTGGCCACCGGATCAATAGGATTGCCGTTCACATAAGTAAAACCGAAACTTTGGGCTCCTCCATGATTGTAAGGTCCTATAACCAGATAATGATTTGCATTTTTATTATACTGATGATGTTGTTTAAAATAATAGAGTGCACCGATCTGATCGTCATCATAATATCCCGTCGTCGTTAAGATCGGAATATTTATTTTACTGAAATCTTCTTTATAAGGAACCATTTTTTGCCAGTATTCATCATATCCCGGATGATCCAGCCATCTCTGGAAGATCTTACTTGGTTTACCACTTATCGAATCAAGAGATCGGAATGAAGTACCGCTCTTATACCATTTTGTATTGATGGAGTCCCATTTTGTGGCATTGGCAAAGTCTGGTTCATCTGTAAATTTGTTATTGGTAACATATTGAATCCATTGCAGCATATAGCTCATGAAGATATTATTTTGAGCAGGGTAGTCGATCCCAATACCTACAGCGACCTGAGGGACAATGGTTTTTAATGCGGGATGCGGCTTTTTAACAGCAGCCCACTGGCTGAAACCAAGATAACTTCCCCCGATCATTCCCACTTTTCCGTTGCTCCAGGGCTGTTTGCTTACCCAGTCTATTACTTCATAAATGTCTTCTGATTCATGCTCAAAAGGGTTGTTTATACTAGTACTGTTTCTCTTTCCGCGGGTATTGACAACAGCTCCTACATAATTATACGTAGCAGCTCTCCTTCCGAAGAAATCATCAATTGCTCCTGCATAAATATTATTAGTAAGAATGACAGGAAGTGGAGAAGTATTGTCTTTTTTTCGAACAATGGTTATGGTTAGGATATTTCCGTTTTTTAACTTCAGATCTTTGGTTTCTGTAATGAATCTTTCTTTACATTTTGATGCCAGCAATTGCATCACCTGAGGTTTAATACCCGAATAAGTTTTATAATTCAGGTAACTTTTGCATAATGATAGGGCAGTTCCATAATCAATACTGTCTTTATCTTTTTGTTTGTCCAGTACTTTTTTCAAAAGTTTTCTGGATTCCTTCACATCCCCATCAAGGGCAAGTCCAAGTCTGGGAACCAGTTTTTCCGGAAGACTTTCATATTTTTGATGAAATGCTTTCTGAAGCGCATTGGAAAATGTACTGTTATTCTCCTTTTGAATTATTTTAGCCATGCTGTACAATTCCAATCCTATGAATCGGTATCCACCCATATTGTGATCAGCAAAAAGACTACGGTTTTCAGAAAGACTCGCTATTGATTTTTTATAATCCTGTGCCAGCATCTCTAAACGGAAGAGAATATCCAGGTAATCAATTTTGTTTTCCGGTTTGTGCTTGGTGGTTTGTAGCTGGGGAATCATCTGCAGAGCCAGATTGGGTATCTGTTTTTCCAGAACAACAGAGTCTGTGACTGCCGTTTTTGGAAAATAAAACTTTTGTGCCTGCATCAGGTTGACAAAAATTAATGCTAAAAGTATCTTAAATTTCATGTTATAGGATGTTTATGGTATGTTTTTAGCTGCTGTTGAAAGAGTATCACATCAAAAATATGTTTTTGATAATTGATTACTAAAATTGTTTATCTTTTTTAGCAGACTAAAGTAAGAAATTTTATCATGAAACAGTGAAATGGTTTTCATTGTTATGAAATCATTATTTTTAGGTATTACATCTGCGAAAACTTGCTTAAACAATAAGTTTTTAATATTTTCGTTAACTTATTTAGACTAATTTTCTTATATCGAGAAGAATGAAATCAAAAAAAATACTTTTAGCGGCTGCCGTGATCTATTTCGGAATCTCCGATGCTCAACAGTCCCAATATTTTACCCAGAAAGAAAATTATAGATTCAATCTAGCTGAAAATCTTTATCAGACAAAAATATACAACGCCTCCCAGTATGAATATGCAAGACAATATTTCTACAATCAGAATTTGTCCCGTTCAAAGAAGGAAGGTGCGCAGTTTTTTGATAATGTGATAGGAGTGATTCTTCAGAAAAACCATGCTGAAGATGGATTAACGGCTTTTATGAAAGAGTATCCAAACTCTGCTTATTTTGCTCAGGCTAATCTCCCTCTGGCAGATTACTATCTGGCAAAAAAAGATTTTGATAAAGCGTTGGAAACTTTGAAAAAAGTAAACCAATATCAGCTTTCTAAAGAGGAAAATACACAATATATTCTGAAACTGGGATATGCCAAGTTTATGACAGGAGATTCAAAAGGAGCTACAGATGCTCTGGAAGAAGCTTATAAAACGGCTGACCAATCTCAAAAGGGAGATATTGCCTATATGTTGGGACATTTATATTACAGCAACAGGCAAAATGATAGAGCTTTCCAATATTTTGATTCTGTAAAAAACGATGAAAAATTCTCAAAGCTCGTTCGCCCTTATTATGTACAGTTGTATTATAATGACAAGAATTATGACCAGGCAATTTCAGAAGGTAATGCTTTGTTGAATGAAAATATTTCAGAATCTTATAAAGCTGAGGTTCATAAAATCATTGGGGAAAGCTACTTTATGAAGAATGATTATAATTCGGCATATCCTCACCTTAAAGATTACCTGAATGTACAGCAGAATCCATCTGAGAACGATTTGTATGAAATGGGATTTGTAGCTGCCCAGCTGAAAAAATATGATGAGGCGGTTTCTTATTACAACCAGCTTACCAACAGCAATTCTGCATTGGCACAAAATGCCTACTATCAATTAGGAAATGCCTATCTGGCCGTTGATAAAAAACAGGAAGCTCTTTCTGCATTCCGCTCTTCTTATCAGATGGATTACGATGCAAAAGTGAAAAAGCTGGCTCACGAGCAATATGCAAAATTGAGTTACGATATTGGAAACCCGTTTGAAAGCCCGTCAGGGGTCATTCAAAGCTATATCAACGAAAACCAGAATGCTGCCAATGCATCAGAAATGAGATCATTATTGGTGAAGTCTTATCTGTATTCAGGAAACTACAAAGAAACGCTGAACGCGATCGACAGATTGCAAAGTTCGACGCCTGAAATCAACAAAGTGGATCAGGAAGTTTCTTATTTGCTGGGAACAGAAGAGTTCAACAAAGGAAATTATGATGAAGCAGAAAAGTATTTCTTAAGAAGTCTTGCTTTTAATATCAATAAAGAATTTAACAGCAGAGCATTGTACTGGCTGGCTCAGGTCTATTATCAGAAAGGAAATTATCCGTCTGCGATTGTTCGTTACGAAAAACTTCTTAACGAGAATTTCCCTGAAAAACAACAGCTACCTTACGATTTAGGATATGCATATTTTAAATCTAAAAAATTCGACCAGGCTGCAACGTACTTCAAGCAGTACCTGACTAATCCGAAACCTGAGTTTAAAAATGATGCAGAACTTCGTTTGGCAGATATTCATTATGCCAATAATGATCTGAATGAAGCAATTGCGATCTATGATAAAAATGCAGATGCTACAGATTATACCGTGTATCAAAAAGCAATGGCTTTAGGATTTAAAGGAGATACTCAGGCGAAGATTACCAATTTAAAAAATCTTTTATCTCAATATCCGGACTCGGAATATTATGATGATGCACAATACGAAATAGGAACAGCATATGCCGCTCAGGATGACTTTGCCAACTCCAATGACTATTTCGGAAAAGTGATCAAGACCTCTTCTGATAAGGATCTTATTGCCAATGCTTCTATTTATAGAGCTCAGAATTATATCGACCAGAATCAAAACGATAAAGCATTATCTGAGTTGAAATCATTGGGAGAGCAGTATAAAAATACTACATATGCTCAGAAGATTGTTCAGGCGGCAAAACCTGTTTTCACAAAGAACGGAGATGTAGGAGGATATGAAAACTTTGCTAAAAGTATTGGGGTAAATGTTGACGCTTCTGAAATCGATGAGATCAATTTATCTACAGGAAAACAATACTTCTCTAAGAAAGATTACAAGAACGCTATTTCTTATTACGAGAAGTACCTGACCCAAAATCCTACCGGGGAAGGATTGTACCAGGCGAAGTATGAATTGGGAGAAAGTTATTACCAGACCAACAATTCAACAAAAGCTTTACTTGTGTTACAGGAAGTAGCTGGAATTCAGAACGATTACCAGGATGATGCACAAACTCGTTTAGCTCAGATATCTATTGCTCAGGGCAATACAGCGGAAGCTAAAAAGTATCTTGAAAATATCAGAAACTCTTCAGATATCAGCATTAAAAATTATGCGAATGTAGAGTTGATGAAACTATATGCGGGTGAAAAGAATTTTTCCGAAGCTGAAAAACTGGCGAATGCAGTAATTGCCAATTCCAAGAATTCTTCGGCTGTGATTGAAACAGCAAAAGTAATTAAAGCCAGAAGCTTAATGAATTCAGGAAAAGATAAAGATGCACAATCTGCCTACACTTCTCTTGAAAAATCGTCCAATACTTCGGTAGCAGCAGAAGCATTCTATGCAAAAGCCTATTATCAGAATAAAGGAAAAGCATTCAAATCTTCGAATGAAACAATCTTTAAGCTTGCCAATAATTATGCATCAGAAGAATACTGGGGAGCAAAAGCTTTGGTATTGATGGCTAAAAACTATATCGGTTTAAAAGACAATTATCAGGCAAGTTATACATGTGACCAGATCATTGCGAATTATAAAGATTTCCCTGAAATCGTGGCAGAAGCTAAAGAGGTTAAAAAGCAGATTAAAAAGTAAAAATGTAGTATCCTATTCATAGAAGTGCACACTGATGTACCGGATGTGAATACACAAATACACCCAATAGTAATGAACAGAAAAATTCAATTATTATCCATATTATTTTTAGGGGTTTCGCAGTTTGCGTTTTCCCAGATCAAGGAGGAAAAGCTGGTTCTTAATAAAAAGAGAGAACCGGAGGTGAAGAAGATCGAGAAGAAGAAAACTTCTGTGGAAACCATTAAAAATTATCCACCGGAAGAGAAATCCCAGAATCCTGTGAAATACAACATTACAGATGTTCCTGCGGTTTCTGACTTCAAAACTTCAACGATTCAGGGGGAAGATGTTGCTCCGAAATTTGACGGAACTGCCCAGAATAATTACTTCCAGTTTGGAATGGGTAATTATGGCAAGATCCTGTTGGATGGAAATGTTTCCAAAACCCTTGAAAACAAGATTGAAGTAGGAGGAGATGTTCATGTATTGTCTACCAATGGTCTTAAAAAAGAGTATGACTGGAAATCAAAACAAACTTCAGCCACTTTTGCAGCATTCCTTAATTCCTACGGGGAGAAAGGAAAGTTTAATGTGAATGCCGAGTATGGCTTAAATAACTATAATTACTACGGTATTTATGCGATGCAGCCTTCTGCAGATGTTGATCTGAAACAGAATGTAAACCAGTTTAAAGTAAACGGATACTATGATTTCTATTCCAATGAAATTTTAAATGATGTCAGAGTGAAGTCTTCATTCCTGAAAGATCATTTTGATGCACAGGAAAATCAGGTTTCCATCCTTGCAAACTTCTCAAAGCATGCCGTTGAGCTTGGAAAATCCGGGATCAATCTGAATGCCGATTTAGGAGTTGGTTTGGACGCTGTAAAGACTGATTTTGCCATCAGAGATAAAAACTCTTCCAATTTCTTCAATACGAATCTGACCCCAAAAGTAACCTTCAGAAAAGGGGAATCTTATTTGATGCTAGGATCTTCGTTCTCCTTCCTGAATGCTAAGAACTCCAACACTCAGATGGATCAGTTAAAAAACAATAAAACGTATTGGTTCCCGCAAGCTGAATTCCAGGTGGCAGCGGCTAAAGAATTTAAATTCTATGGTGGAGTAGACGGAGGTCTTAAACTGAATACATACGGAGATCTTCTACAAGCTAATCCATTTTTGGTTTCTGATCAATATTTAAAGCCTACGGAAACGAAATATCATTTCTATGTAGGTTTGAGAGGGGATATTGATGAAACTGTAAAATATGACTTCTCTGCAGGGTTTGGAAAAATGAAAGACATTATGTTCTTCAGAGCCAACGGACTGTTTGATATTGATTTTACTTTGAACCGTTCACCGTATAATTTTGCCAATACATTCTCTGCCGTTTACGATGACGGAAATGTAAGTGATATCAAAGGGAGTATTCAGTATTTCCCACTTGCCAATTTAATTATTGACGGTGATTTGAGGTTTACCAAGTACAGTCTGAAGAATTACGACAATATTTATAACGTTCCATTGTTCAATGCGAGCATCGGTGCAAAATATACAATGCTGGATAAAAAATTGTTATTGGGCTTTAAGGGAATCTTTGCAAGTGACAGAACAACAAACTCTTATATGATCGAAGGTGTGGCAAATCCAAACATGGTTTTCCAGTCTACAGAGAACACCAACGATAAAGTTGGAGGTTATGCTGATATAAATCTTTCCGCAGAGTATAAAATTCACAAAAATTTCAGTATTTTCGCACTCGGAAATAATCTTCTAAGCTCAAAATACCAGACGTACAAAGGATATAAAGTCTTAGGTGCTCAGATTCTGGGAGGAGTGAAGATCACATTCTAAAATTTAAGTAATGAGTAATTAATAATAAACTATATTTGTATACTTCATTATTAATTACTTATTCTCTATAAAAAATGGCTTCGTAGTTCAACTGGATAGAATATCGGATTTCGGCTCCGAGGGTTGGGGGTTCGAACCCCTCCGAAGTCACAGATTGCCCCTTTTTAGGGGCTTTTTTTATTTATATATCTGAGAACTTACTCAAACAATGGAGAAAGTTGGATAAAGGACGTTGATAAGATGCAAGAAGAGATTAAGAAGGAAATGCCAGTGTCATCAAATACAGTAACTCCCAACTAATTTTCTTGTCTTTGTCTTATTACTCTCATAAAACAAAGAACATTATAGAAATAATACTCCACTCGCTAAACAAGGACATCATTTTTAATAGAAAGAACAAAATAAAAAGTTCAAATTTTATCTTGAAAATGTAAAATCAAGGCCTGTACCCCTTAAAAAATCAATTTTCATTTTGAATAAAAAGAGGGGAGATTTTCTCAATTACAGATGAAGTAAATAAGATGTAATGTGTTGATAATCTGATGTGTAAAATTGAGTTATTATTCAAGTTAACCTGTAAATTACTGTAAATCAGTATTGTAAATATATTTTAATAATGTGACAAAATTCCATATTAATTAATAAAATTAATTTGTACATTTATTTCGTTATTCATGACTGTATTTTGTTGATAATTAATGTAGTATGTGTTTTTAAGTATGGTTCTGTTATGATACGGAGTCATATGTTTGAAAATAAAACTACCCTTAAAGTTAGCAACCATTAAAACATAAAGTCATGAGTAATGAAAATTTTAACCCTCTTGAACTTCTTCGTACAAGGTTCAGGTATCCGTTCCCAACTTTAAAAAATCCTCATGCAGATCAATTGCAGCACATAACAGAAACAGAATGGATTGATGGTGAATATAGGTGGCTGTATCAAAATAATCCTGATCTGCGTAAAAAGTATAAGAATACCAAAACTGCCCACATCGCAGCTCAATGGTTTCCTACTGCATCTGCTGAACGTTTCCGACCCATCTGCAGGCTAATGCTCTGGACCCTCTACAATGATGATTTGTATGAGGAAAGCAACCCTGATGATATTGATGAGGTACATGCCCAATCAATTGCTATACTGAATGGGGAAATCTCTGTTGCTCAGTCTACAATACCATTGGCTTCTATGCTGGCTTCATTAAGACAAGAATTGATTCAGTTTATTCCCCAGGAATCGATAATTCGATTTAGTCAAATGATCAGCAGATATTTTACCGGACTGAAAAAAGAGCTGGACTATAAAAAAAATAAGTTTTTCCCGACTGTGATGGAATGTATTGCTTTAAGAGAGGACTCAATCTGCCTTTATCCTTTTTTGCAGCTTACAGAAGTGGAAACAGGGGTTATTCTTCCTTCTGAAATTCACGAACATCCGGTAGTACGCCGGTTACAAGCGCTGGCATGCCACCTGGTGACCTTTTTCAATGAAGTGCAATCCGTTATGAAAGATGAAGCTACTGGAAGCATTTACTATAATATCGTGAAAGTAATTCAGAATGAACATCATCTGTCTCTGGAAGAGGCATGTCTTGAAGATCTGCGGCTTCATAATGAAGATCTGAACGAGTTTGTTGCATTGCAGGCATCACTTCCTGATTTTGGATCCTGGCATGAAGCTGTGGTGAACTGGGTACATTATATGAGCATGGTACTGAGTGGCTGGAAAAATATATCTACTAAACTTGACCGCTACAATGCAATGGCATTTCCTCAGGCAAATGAACTGAAAGAAAGACTAAGCCAACTTTAATGTAAAAATCAACAGGATTTACAATTATATATAGCAGTTTGGGAAAAATGAAACTGCTGAAAATAGAATCCTATTTTATTAAACTAAAACCATATGTTATGAACAAACAATTTAACGTACCCAAACCAGTATACCCATGGGAAACTCTTCACAGTCCTTTTGCAGGAACTTTAGATAATGAAGAAACGATCTGGTATGATCAGGATTATCAGTTTCTTTCAAAGGAATCTATGGCAAGATATAGAAAAATGCGCTTAATAGATGTGGGCCCCTTTATGGTACCCGGTGCTACCGAAAAAGAACGAATTCTTCATGCTACCCGTTTTGCGATCTATATGACAGTAACCGATGATTATGCTGAGCTTTTACCCTTAAAAGAAATTGCAGCTTTTAGAGACCGGATCTTTGAGGTTATGATGGGGGATGAGCCCAGGCCTGATGAATTAGGAATATTCCGCCAAATGCATACTAACAGAAAAGAATGGATTGCACTCGGAATGCCTGATTTCTGGCTTGAGCGAATGGCTAAAAAATATAAGTATAATTTTGTTACCGATGGAATTATGGAAGAATCCCCTTATAAGATCAGTAAGGAAATTCCTCCCATTCCTTTATTTCACTTAATTCGTGCCAATTCAATAGGTATGATTCCATTTATTGATTTGATTTGTCCGACAACGGGATTTGCTTTGCCTGATTTTATTTATAATCATACTGTTATCCAGCGTATAATTATGCTTCAGTCGATTATAGTTGCCCTGCAAAACGATTTTGCAACGATCGGAAAAGAACTTGCAATAGAATCAGAAATGTTCAATATCATCAAACTGCTCATGCATCACAATAAAATGTCTTTTGATGAGGCCTGTAAGGAAGGAATGAGAATTCATGACGAGTTTGTAGATGAATTGGTAACGTTGTCCAACAATTTACCGGATTTCAGTCCATATCAAAAAGAAACAGAAGAATTTATTTACTACATAAAGCAAATGATCAGTGGGTTAAATAACTGGTATTATCAAAGTGGGACAAAAAGATATGAACCTGGTGGATTTGCAGTACCTCCCAATGGAAAAGGTGAAACGCTGGAGCGGGTTGAAATTAAATTTTTTTAAAGGGTAACTTCAACAATTCATCTTTAATTTCAACCTAATATGAAACAGCAAGATATTCCCGTTTTGCAATATCCGTGGGTCTATGAGATCGGCCCGTTCTCTCAATCTTTTTATGAAGAAGAGGCCGATTGGATTGATACAGATTATCAGTTTATGTCTCAGGCGACAAGAACTAAATATAAGAAACACGGCCTCGTAGAGGCTGCATCGTATATGTTTCCCGCGGCCAGTACCAAAGAACAGATGAGACCTATAGCACGATTTATGGTCTGGCTGACTTTGTTTGATGATTATTATGAACTATGTCCGGTTGATAAGCTTGCGGATGTTAGAGATTATATCATGGATATTATGAGGGGGGCTGATCCTAAGCCGGACGATATTGGACTAATGAGACAGGTAGCTTTAACCCGGAAAGAATTTCAGCCCTATGTTAATAATGATTGGTTCGAACGTTGGACAAAAGATTTTTATAGGTACACAACCTTTGGAATTATGGAAGAAACTTCTTATAAATTAAAAAAGGAATTTCCTACGCTTAGTAATCTTCTGCTTATCCGTGAATATTCGATTTCTATGTACCCATATGGAGATCCTGTAGAAGCTTCTATTCATTATATTGTTCCGGAGTATGTCTCTAAACATCCCATTATACAACGGCTAAAAATGCTGATGTGCAGAATAATGGCTATTCAGAATGATTTTGCTTCAATAGAGAAGGAATGGGGAATTGATACGGAAATTATGAATATTATATTGGTTGTAAAGAATCAGTATAATATTTCAGTGGAAGAAGCCATTGTCGAAGCAGTAAATATTCACGATTCGTATGTACGTGAATTTGTAGAACTACAGAATAGTTTACCTGATTTCGGTGGAGAGCAAAAGTATGTGGCACGCTTCGTTCATAATATGGCATTGATGATCTCTGGGCTTGGAGCATGGTATCACAAAGGCCATTCAACCAGATATAAAATTCCCGGTGAATTTCCTAAACCTGAATATGGCATCATTACAGATTAGGATTATAAACACAGGCCTTTTGAAGCTGATGTGATCAGTTTAATCCCTCTAAAAGTCTTTGTGAAAAGAATAATACATCTATTTTATATCTATACTGATAATTTGTAGTCAAAAATTAAGCTTTGCACCGAAAAATAAAAAAACATGATCCAAAAAAGTAAACAACCCCCTTAATTGGGGCTTTATCTTTGAATATAAGTATAAGATGTAATCCGATTTTGTGTAATTGGGTGATGAGAGTGATGTCTTAAGATTTCGATAATACAACTTTCTTTGAAAACTCGTCCTATTTCAATGTCAGTGCCAATTCTACCAGAATAAACACCTAAAAAATTGATTGTTGGGGTTCCATGACCCATTGTTACTATGTCACCAAATGTGGTTTCACCTTTACTGATGCAGTAGACAGGTGAACCGCTCATTCCTTCTCTGGTAGATGCGTCAATTAAAAACATCGGTCTTTCATCATGATCAATCTCTAGTTCGCTTGCAATATTACCTGTTTTCCATATCGGAAGTTTTCCGGCCGTACTTATTCCTTTAGGGAATCCTACTATAGAACATGAATCTGATACCTGTTTTGTAAATTGCTGCTGTGTTAGTGCATCAAAGCAATTATGTATATCCACATCATCATAAACTGGTAGTTTTATTGCGACTACATCAATTTCTTTACCTCTTGGATGTTCTAAGTATAATTTGTTAAAATTTTCATCAATCAAATATACTTTTTTCTTGACCCACTCATTGATCCGGTCTTTTTTTAAAAAATGAACTATCATAAACTCAGGATCAGTATGCCCATTCTTAGATAAGGAATTGCCTGTTTCAGCATTTTTCCCTGTTACATTGTGCCAGTTAGTGATTAAATAGTTGGTGCCATTAATAACCTGTATTGTAAAACCAGTACCAACAGCTATTGGTTGGGGTGATGACTCAAATAAAAAGAATTCTAGAAATAAAGAACATTTTGTTAAATGATGCATGGAAATATTTTTATCTAAAGTTAACTCTTTTCGTTTAGCGGGAGAAAGGGTTCTAGAAATTTGGGAAGGTATTTACTGCCAATTCCCCCTGCTCCTAAACGATTGCACCTTATGACACATAATGAAAGACATAGTATTGGCTATGTCTTTTTATTATAAAGTGTTGCTATATTTTTATTAACGAGGTCTTTAGTTTTTGTACAATACATTTTACCGATGATTTTGAAAAAAACTGCGGATTGATTTTCAATTGCATTATACTTATACTAATGCTCAAAAGTCTACCCTGAAAAATCAAGGTAGACAAAATAGATTATAAATTTAAGGTCTTATTTTGGATATACTGTCCCGATAAATTGCTTATCGGTAGCAGATAAAACTGTATTATTTCCAACACTGAATCCGTTGGTGGTAAGATCGGAACTGATGCTATAATGCATGATGGATAGCTTATCGTAAGCACTATATTGCGTTTGTGAAGTTGAATACTTGGCAAAAAGATTATTGTCTACCTGAGCCTGAGTCCAATAATTTGGATATCCTGCGTAGTAGGCATACACTTTTGGTTTATCCCATGGGATAGCAGCCAATGGATGTTGATGTTCGTGAATCATACCCAATGCATGTCCGAATTCATGGATCGTTGTTCTGCTGAATTCAGTATCACTTGTATTGTCATTAAACCAGCCAAAGTTCATAGTTTCCTTATTAGAAGCGATACTAAGGGCATCTTTTCCTATATATGAGTAAGAACCAGCACCAGATGTAAACGTAACACGGATTTGTGCTGTTCCGCTGGTTACAAATTTAAAAGTAATATTCGCATACTTTGACCATTCCTGTGCATACTGCATTACTTTATTGCGAACCTTTGTCGTACCTCCGGAAAGAAGTACTGTCAGAACAGTACCATTCGCCCATTTTTTACTGGTAACAACAGCTCCTTTTGAAGCCGTTCCGGGATCATATCCCTCTCCTGGAAGATAAACATCTTTACACATTTGTGTTGTTTCAAAACCTGCAGGGATATCTGATTGTGGTATGGCTTGCAATAATGAAGTTTCTTGCTGTGCCTGTGGATTTTTTTCTTCTACATTGTCATTGGTGGTATTACATGATACCATAGCAATTGAAATAAATGATCCAAGTAAGATCTTCTTGTGTAATTCCATAATAGTGCTGTTTTTGTGTGAGTAATGTTTTTAAACTAATCTATATGTTGTGAAATATTTTATCTGCAGAAAATTTTCATATAACCGGTAGCAATTCTTTTTAAATCTGTTTTTGAAGACAGTCATAAAATACCAGATGCTATCTAGCTATATAGAAATTTCTATAAGAAGGGGATGATATAAAAAGTAGGGATTGAAGTGTACCGTTTCTATATCTATAAAGTCAAATGTAAGGTTGCTAAGTTTTTAACAACAATAAAGAAATAGTTGCTCTTTTCATATCGGATGTAATTTTATTTTGGTTTTATGATATAATTTTTGCCATAATGATAACTAAAACGTAAATCATGACTGACGTTCAAATCTATAAATAAAAATCTGTTTACACCCTGTATTTTTTTTGTAAATTAGAATTAAGTCATCACTACATACATACTACACTTGTTCTTATTGCCCTTGTAATAAGGGTTTACGCTGAATGAATTTAATTCAATAATTATTGATTTTTTTTATTTCTTCTCAATTAAAAAAGGGACTGTATAGCCCCTTTTTATGTAATTATACATTTTATTTTAATTTATAATGCTTTGTTTTTTGTATGATCTCTAATCAATATTTCCAGATCTTAATAATTATTTTTTTGGTTTCAAAGACAAATTATCCAGATAAACTGCCTGATGAATTCCGTTTAATAAAACTTTGATTCCCAAATGTGAGTCTTTTTTTAAAGAAATGTTGAGCACTTTTTTCTCACCTGTTATTTTTGAGGGTTTGGCTATTGAAACATAGGATTTTGCATCAGAGGTATTGTTGATAGAAAACAGTTCTATTGTTGTTTCTCCTCCATTGTCAGAAAGGTCTAATGAAAGGGTATAGGTTCCTGCCTGAATTTGTGGGGTAATCAGATACATATTTTCTCCCGGGCTGTTCATTGAATAAAATATAACTCTTTTGTCGCTGGGGTACAGCATTGCTTTTCCGGATTGAGCCGTCCAACACTTATTAATATCTTTCCACGTATCAAAATTTTCTGTAAGAGCAGATACTGTTTTGCATTGTGCATTGGTACTTAGAAAGCCTCCGGCAACAGCTATTCCTGTCAATATTATTTTTCTCATGTATGATTATATATTTTGACGTAAAAATAGCTAAAAATGGTTGTATCAAAAAGACATTCTTGGGTTATAAAAAGGAATATAATATGATTTACAGCAGGTTTCACTTTTTATTTCTTGTATTCAATTCAATCCATAGCGGAGCATGATTATGACTTCTTACAACGCCTTGTGGAATTGGAATAATGTTACAGCCACCTCTACAGCATATTTTTGAATTCTGTAGGTCGCATATTGGTAAGTTGGAAAAAAGTATTGCTGAAGGCAGATATATTTGAGTATCCCACTTCGTAAGCCAGCTCTGTAACTGTAAGATGGGTGTCTTTGATAAGCTCCATAGCCCTGATGATACGAAGCATTTTGAGGTACTGGATAAACGATATATGGAGTTTAGCCTGAAATAACCTGGTCAGGCTTCTCACACTTAGACCAAATTGATTTGCTGTATCCTGTAATGTAATGGGTTCGCTGATTCTTCTTCGCAGGTCGGTTGTAATGCTATTCAGGCGTTCATCATCCGTGGTAGGAAGTTGAATAGAGAATTTTTTTAGTTTTTCTTTAGAGAGGAGGCCGTGTAGTGTCTTTAGAAACTCGAATTCCCAATCTCCGCAAAAATAATTACCCTGCCACTTCTCACTAAAAGCAAGCATCTCTGAAAGGAGCTTGCTGACAGGGTAGATTCCCAGCTGATTGTAAAATTCATCTCCATTACTTTCAGGAAAGTAAATGTTAATGATTTGCAGGTCCTGCGTATTGTACATCAGATTATGTGGATAGTTCTGAGGAATCCACAGGTAATGATTAGATGGAATATAATAATCTCTTTCGTGAGTCTGCAGATAAGCTATACCCCCAAATACCAACAGTAACTGTCCTTTCTTATGCTGATGGGCTTGTAGTCGCTGTTCGATCTGCTGCCGCATCACCAAAATTGAATCATCATACTGATCTACAATTCTGTTAAGCTCTTCTAAAAATTCCATTTGGCTAAAATAAACAAAATTTAGGCTAATTATATAAAATGCTCCGAATGCTATTGAAATAATTTTGTATCAAAGTTTTACGAAAACATTGGTTATGAAAAATGAAATATATCAGGATCCGGTAAAAAATAAATTGGGTATTAAAAATTCAATGGATGACGATTGGCAAAAAATGGACTTTTTATTCCATTCTGCCTGTTCATATCCTTTTATTCCTATGGTTGATTTATCATTTGTAGTTGAAGAGCTGATCAAAATAATCAAAAATTGGAAACGAGAAGTGAAAACTAAAAAAAAACAAGCACTTAGCAAAGAACCTCATGCGACATCATAAATTACTCATCGTATTAAGTACAACAGTTTTCTTCATTCCGTGGCAGATAAAAGCACAAATTTCGGATAGTGTGCAAATATTATCTCTGGAAAAAATATGGCAAATTTCGGAATCCCATAACAGACAATTGAAAGTATCAGACTTGCATCGTAGGGAAAGCCGGTTAAGCATTCTTGAAGCCAAAGACAAGCTTTTACCCGAATTGTCTGTGGGAGGTGATTTTAAGCTCAATTCAAAATTCCTTATTTATGACAACGGACTATTTTCATCTCCACAGGATGTGCCGGTTTCCAGGTATGGATATGGGACAGGATATAATTTGAACCTTATTATTTACAACGGTGGAAAAGAAAGAAGGAATATTAAAATCAAAGAGGAAGAGGAAACTATACAGCAATATGAGTTCGAATTACAAAAGAATAATGTAAAATATAATGCCTCAGTTGCCTACTGTGACCTCTACAAATTCCTGCAGTTTAGTGAATTCGTTTCTACTGAAATTGCTTCGGAGAAAAAACAACTTACGCTGATAGAAAACCTTAATAAAAATGGCATTGTGATGAAAAGTGATGTGTTAAGAACATCTGTCAAATTATCTCAGCTCGAATTAAGTTTGTCAGATATCAAAAAGAAAATCGAAGTAACCAGACAAAAGCTCAATGTTCTTATGGGCCGTGACGGAGAAGAATATTTTGAAATTTCTTACCAGAACATTTTTGAACCCAATAGCATCAGAGAGGCAGACTATAAGAGATATCTGGAGATTGCTTTAGGTCAATCTCCTCAATACAAAATAGTCAGTCGGTACATCACATTAAGTGAGATGAATGTCAAACAGGCGCAAGCGAATGTATTACCAAAAATTTCCTTGTATTCTGTTTATAATTATACCTATCCTCAGGTTACTTTTTATCCTTATTCCAACGATTTATGGGGATTTGGGCAGACAGGAATCAAAGTACAGTTTTCTATAGACAATCTTTATAAAAGCAAACATACGGTAGCTCATGCCCGCAATTTATTCGAACAACAGAAAGAAAACGTCGGTATTAAAAAAGATGAAATCAGTATGCAGGTGAAAGAAGCATATCTGCAACAGCAACAAGCTTTGGAGAGTGTAGAAATGGCAGAGAAAAATATTATAAAAACAACAGAAACGGTTCGCGTAATCAGAAATAGTTATCTGAGTCAGGAGTCCCTTTTAACGGATCTGCTGGATGCTGAAAATGTACTTCTTGAGGCAAAATTTAACCTTACCACAGCTCAGGTTAATGCAAAACTAAGCCATATAAGATTACTGGCAATCGTAGGAATTCTTTAATAAAAATATCAAAAATGAATAAAAATAGAACAGATAAAGCAATTGTGAACCTTACTCAATGGTTAGGAGGGGCTTTATTGGTTGCGTTAGTGATTTGGGGAGGAATTTACTTCTGGAAAGGGTTTCATTACGAACAAACCAATGATGCACAGGTAGAGGCCTATTTGTCACCTGTCAATGTTAAAGTAGGAGGGTATATCAGTAAAATTTATTACAAGGACAATCAACAGGTAAAAAAAGGAGACACGCTGATGATCATCGACCTTAATGAATACAGGCTTAAAAAAGAGGCTGCAGTGGCGGAACTGATGGGTTCACGTGCCAAATTGCCCATTCTGGCGGCCAACGAAGAAACACAGATTAAAAATATTGAAGTGAGTAAAGCACAATTATCCGGAGCTGTAGCCAAACTGGAACAGCAACAAAGAGAATTTACACGCTACAAAAATCTGCTGGCTGATGAGTCGACTACCCAACAAAAGTTTGATAATATAAGTACTGTTCTTGCTATCAATCAATCTGAATATGAGCAAACAAAAGCCTCATTAAGGGTTGCAGAGTCCAGATTAAATGATCTCAGGGCACAACGTTCAGCAGTATATGCTGAAATAAAAAGTAAGGAAGCTTTACTGAACAGACAGGAACTCGATATTAAATATACAGTTATCACGGCACCTTTTGACGGTCAGATCGGGAAAAAGACCATTCAGGAAGGGCAGTTGGTACAGCCCGGCCAGACTGTGGCTTTTATGGTGAACAATTCAGAAGAAAAATGGGTAATAGCCAATTTTAAAGAAACACAGATTGGAACCTTTAAGGTAGGTCAAAAAGTTTCTGTTGAGGTTGATGCTTTTCCGGGAAAAAAAATTTCAGGAAGTATAGAATCCCTTTCCCCAACAACCGGATCCCGCTATTCGCTCCTTCCACCCGATAATGCTACAGGGAACTTTGTGAAAATTACCCAACGAATACCTGTTCGTATAAAACTGACTGATGCTCCGGGAAAATTAGTACGGCTTTCAGCGGGAATGAACGCCAATGTTTATGTTATAAAATAAAAATGATGCAAGCACATACAATTCCTGTTTTTAAACCGTGGGTATCAGAATGGCTGGCAAGATCAGTGATATTCTTCCTGTTGATGACGAGTTTATATAGTTTTGCTTTATTTACAAGTCCGGTCGCAATTATGGGCTTTTACGGAGTGGAAGTTACAGATATCCAATATGCAATGGTGGTTATTTATGGATCCACAGTAGCTTTTCTTGCGTTAGATTTTCGGATGGTCAAATACTTCGCTCCCCGTAAATACCTTTTGACCGCTTTGGCTGTTAATGCAGGATGTTCACTGCTGTGTTTCCATACCAGAAACTGGTCCTTTTTTATGGTGTCTCAGTTTATTCAGGGAATCACCTGTGCATTGATGTCGGGAATCGTATTGAATCTTATCTTTCCCCGGTTAGAATCGACACGGGCAAGGATTATAGGGTATACCATATTGTATGGCGGTATACAGACTTCCGTTCCTATCTATTCCATTTATTATAGTACTGTTCTTCATTTTTTTGATTTTAACTGGTTGTTTTATGGTTTAGATATTTTACTGATCATTCTGGCGTGTATCATATTGATTACCATGAACGGAAAAGCCAGATTTCATAAAAAAATTCCTCTCTATCAGGTAGATTGGATAGGATATCTGCTCTATATTATTTTTATTCTGACGTTGGGATATATCCTCGTTTATGGGCGGCAACTGGGTTGGTTCGGAAATCCTTTGATTATTGTTTTAAGTACTGGTAACACATGTGTCTTTCTGCTTTTTATAAACAGAGAATTAAAATTAAAGCGTCCGTTGATCAACCTGCATATTTTTAAAGCAAAGAATTTTGTCATTGGCCTGCTGCTGCTTTTTACATTTTATATCTTTAAAGGAAGTACAGGCCTGGCTTACGGATATCTGGAGGTTGTTCTGGGAAATGATCCTCTTAGTACAATTCCCATATGGATTGCTGTTATTACCGGAACAGTGATTGGGATGTTTGTAGTTTCCCGGTTTGTGTTGATGGGGTATAATCTGATCAGGATAATCATTGCGGGTTTTGGGATAATGGCTTTGTATTATGGGTATATGGTATTGTTTGTTTCTGTGCAGGGTGAAACAATTGATTTTATTATTCCCTTATTGATCTATGGTTTGGCAACAGGAGTTTTGTTTGTTCCGATTGTTTCTTTTACCATTTCTGCAGTACCGCCGCAGATTGCCGTTAATGCGTCACTTGTAGGGATTTTTGCAAGATTTACAGGGTTTACATCAAGCCTGGCATTCAACAATGAACTTCAATTGTATACCAGATCTGCAGTAAGAGAAAAAGTGCGTGAAACAATAAATGAAATCAATCCACAATTTTCAGCTACCGTACAGGATGCTTATCAAACTTACATGAATGCAGGTAACGACATTTATACAGCAAAGTATGCTTCTTCGGAATATATAAATGAGCTGGTAAAAGAACAGATTCTGGCGCGTGCCACAAGAGATTATTATGACTTCATGCTTATTGGAGTAATTTGTGTGATCGGATTGCTTTTAGTGTTTCCGCATATTCAAAATGTGGTATTGAAATTGAGAAAAGGTCAGATACCGTATTAGTTGATACGCAAGTAAGTATATTTTTTTAAATTTGATGATACAGACAAACTTCTTGATAATAAATCAAACACCAATATCACATGGATTTAAAAATACTTTCAATAGTCTGGGGTGTCCGAAATCTGGAAAGAGCGATTACCTTTTGGTCGGAAGCACTAAATTACAGGTTAAAACGTGATCCCGATCCGGATTTTGCTATTCTGGTTCCTGTTTCGGGAGAAGGAATACAGCTGTCACTAAAATTAACCGCTTCTGAAGAACCCAAAAGGCATCATATTGATTTGATTACGGATAATCAAGAGGAAGAAATACAACGCTTACTTAGTATGGGTGCGACGAAAATGGAAGGCTGGAACTATGAACATGAAGCAGATTATGTAGTACTCGTGGATACTGAAGGAAATTCCTTCTGTGTTGTACAAGCATAACAGTGAAAAATTGACTACCTAAATCATCAGAGCATATATTTTAAACTTAATTTTTTCTGTTTAATTAATTATTTGATTAAAAATATTAAATAATCCGACAAGCTTACTGGAAGGCCTTCAGATGCTTTATGGTATGTTTACTGATTGTGTTTGGCAAATTAATTGTTGCTTGTAAAGTGAATCATCACTTTAAATTTATTATTATGAAAAATTTTGTTGCAACACTTTTTGCAGTGGCCACATTGGTCGCGTGCAAAAAAAATGAAACACCGCCCCCTGATCAAAATTCAGAAAGCACAGCAGTGGCTCCTGCTGCTGAATCGGGAATGACGGTAAGTGACTCTACCAAAACTTCAACTCCGATGGCTCAAACGAATGCCCTGAGTGATCAGGATAAAAAATTTGCAGATGCTGCTGCAAAAGGTGGGATGATGGAAGTTATGCTGGGAAAACTTGCAGAAACCAACGCTGCCAGCTCTACTGTGAAAGCATTAGGCGCAATGATGGTTAAAGATCATACTCAGGCAAATGATGTGCTTATGAAATGGGCTGCCACAACAGGGTATACTTTACCAGCGGTTTTAGATACTGAAAAACAGAAGATCTATGATGAGCTGAAAGCAAAAAAAGGAGTTGACTTTGATAAAAAGTACGCAGATCTTATGGTCAGTGATCACAAAATGGATATAAGTGAATTTAAAAAAGAAGTTTCAGAAGGAAAAGAAACCGCTTTGAAATCTTTTGCCAGCAAAACACTTCCAACGCTTGAACATCATTTAAAAGAATCAGAAAAAGCTAAAAATGCTGTAAAATAATCGAGTCCAAATATGAGTAGCATTATAATGTAAAATGAAGCTATTCTGTATCTTTGAAAAACAATGTATTATTTTGTATCAATTAATTGCTCCTCTTTATAGAGGGGCTTTTGTTTTTACAAAGACCTGTTATTTTTGAATATTGATGTAAGGTTTTCATCATTTATTGGCTAATTATTCATTCTTTTTATATTCTTCAATTTTTTTAAATTCCTGATAGGATTCTTTTAAATGATGTAATTGATCAGATACAGTTTTAGCACTCTTTTGGTCAAGATTTCCGCTTTGAAGAGCTTTTTGATAAGCTTCTACCGCCGCCTTTTCACCGAAAATTACATTTTCAAGAGTAGAATCTTCCACAGTGCCGATGGTAAAAGAATTTTTTACATCAATCCATATTCTGTGAAAAGCTCCGGCTATCGAAGTAGAGTCGTCCGGGTTTCCATTTTTCTCAGTAATGAGATTGATCAACTCATTTTTCATAATTTTGGATTGAGAAATCATACGATCATATTCGTCCTTGATATCAGGATACATTTCCCAGACTTTTCCCTCAACTTTTGAAAAACCTTCAATTCTGTCATTGGTGATCTGAAGCAGATCATTAAGTAATGATACAATTTGTTGATTATTCATAAACTTTTTTTTTATTGATTATATATGTTTACTATTTTTATTCATTAGAATAATGTATTGTCAAAATAAAAGTTAACTATGGTTTTATATTTCCAATTTTATTTATTGCGTTAGCAATCATATGGTTATCCCTTTTCACAATTGTGATTTCTCCGGTATGTTCAACATATACATATTTAATTACATCCAGATTATCTGTTAATGCAGATTTCCTGATTCCCTGCAAAATATCTTCTTTACAAACAAGTCCCTTGTCCATATTGGATTGTAAAAATTAACCATCTTTAAAAACCATTATTTTTTTGCCATCAATCATAGTATTATAAAAGATACGTTTGATTTTAATCCAACTCATCAAACGGTGAAGTACTACAATAGTAAGACAGGTGGAGACTACCGGAATAAATGGAGACGCACCTACCACAGCACGGCTTAAAATGGCACCAACAAGAATAACAATAATATTATCTAAAGGGGAACGTATTCCAAATGATCTGCGGCCTGAAATACGAATGAGTAATAATGCAATAATAAAAACGATTATTCCACGGATCCCCATTTGAAAAGAGTTTAGTGAAGTTCCTGAACCCCACATTGTTTCAAGAATATGCATAACGGAACTTTTAAAAATTGTAATGAAAATATTGGTGTGCAATGATCCTTTCCTATCTGTTTATTATGGCGAGATCATAGTATGGGTAAACAATCTGAAATAATAAAAAAACGCGAATCATATAAATGACTCACGTTTTTCTTACATACTAATCTTTAATTTCTTTCCTCTAAATTTTCAAATTTTCTGTATGAAGATTTAAGTTGATGTAATTGTTCAGAAACCACTTGAGTACTTTCTGAGCAAAGGTTTCCACTATCAAGAGCATCTTCATAAACTTTTATGGCTGCTTTTTCACCAAAAACAACATTTTCTAAAGTTGATTCTGCATTATCACCGGAAAAAGAGTTCTTTACATCTATCCATGCTCTGTGTAATGCTCCGGCTGTACTTGTCGTGTTATCTGGGTTACCTCCCCGCTCGTTGATGAGTCTGATAAGATCTGTTTTCATAGCCTGCGACTGAGAGACCATCTGGTCATAATCGCTCTTTAATGAAGTACGGGTATTCCATACTTTCTCTTCCACTTTCGAAAATCCTTCAATTCTGTCATTCGTAATATTCAGTAAATCATTCAGTACTGAAACTGTTTTCTCGTTGTTCATATTATATAATTTAAAAGGTGTATCATAAAGTTCTTGGGGCGGAGGAAGCTTTAATGCTGTAGAGAAACGCCGGTATCACTTTGCAAATTATTCTTTGCTTATAATGACAAAGCTAAAAAAAATGCGCATCAATGCTTATGATCTGGCTCATAAACAAAAGAGTTTTGAGGAGTAAAAACTAATAAACCTTCCAGCTTAAGGAAGGTTTATTAATCTTGAGCAAAAAGTAATGATGAAAATTTTAGTATACCAAATATAGGAATGCTTCATTTCAGACTTTATGATTATGCTCATAATGTGAATACTGAGAATGAAACGTAGATCTTATATTGAAAAATATAAAAATAAAGCATTATTATGATAGTAGTCATAAAGTTCCATATTCTTAGTTTCTACCTTTGATAGCATACACACCACAAAATCTATTATTATGAAATTACTTATTGTTAATACTATTTGCCAGACTTTGCACAGAAATAAAAAAGAATAATCAAATATCGTTTGCTATGACTCAAGTCATATAAAGATGAATTTGAGAATGATAGCTTTGGGTATATATAACATAACACCTCTCAACAGATCTTTTTAGAGGAGTGCCATCAGATCCGGCACAAGATAATAATATCAAAACACTCAACTGTTATTGCTGTCTAATACTAGTCACGGCCTGCAATAATCATCACTAAATATTAATACAAAAAATTAAGTTATGAACACTAGAAATTCAAGAAACCGTAGTTCAAGAGGAAGTTCACATTCATCAGAGAATCTTGAGGATGTTTATCAGTTAGGATATGATCATGGTTATAATGATGCGTCTCAGGACCAGGATTATGATGATGATTTCTCAGAATATGAAGATTATTTTGATAACGAATACGATGACGACTATGATGATGACGATTATGATAACGATTACGACGACGATGACTATGATGATGATGACTATGACGACGACAATGAGAACAGGGGTAGAAGAGGTCGTGGAAACGGAGGAAATGGAAATCAACAGAGAGATAGTCAGGGAAGATTTACATCCGGAAGCGGAAGAGGAGGTTCAAGAGGAGGTTCCGGCTCAGGTTCTGGTTCTGCATCAGGTTCGCGTTCTGGTGGCAGAGGCAGATCATCTTCGTCGGGTCGTAGCACAGGTTCAGGGTCCAGATCAAATTCTAGCTCAAATTCAGGAAGATCAGGGTATGGCAATAGGAGTTCCAGATCAGGTTCAGGTAATAGCACTAACTCAGGTCGTGGCTCAGGTTCAAGTTCAGGGAATGGAACTTCAAGAAGAGGTTTTGCTTCTATGAGCAAAGCAGATCGTACCAGAATTGCTAGAATGGGAGGTCAGGCATCCCATGGAGGAGGCAGATCATCAGGATCAGGATCAGGTAGATCTGGATTCGGAGGCAGACGTAACAATTCATAATTCACTTCTAAGATTACCTCTTTATGATGAGTAAAGAGGTGATTTTTCTCAAATCACAATATTCATTTTATATTATGGCAACGAAAATATCAGACACCAAAAGTATTACAGGAGCATCTGAAAGTTCAGATACAACTGAGAAACCCTCAACTTCAAAGAAGAGCACGGATAAAGATGGGAAAGAAAGTTCCAAACTTTATCAATTTTTTGTATCTGCACTTAAAGATATCTACTTTGCTGAAGATGTTATTATAGAAGCTTTGGATAAAATGCAGGAGGCGGCCACCACCGAAGAATTAAAAGAAGCTTTTGAAGATCATCAGCTTCAGACCAAGAGGCATCTAAGCCGAGTGGAAAAAGTATTTAGACTTCTGGATGAAACACCGGAGAAAAAAGAATGTGAAGCTATTAAAGGGATGATCAAAGAATGTGAAGAGATTATAAAATCTACTGATGATGGATCTATGACCCGTGACGCAGCTCTGATAATAGCTGCACAAAAAGTAGAACATTACGAAATAGCTACCTATGGAGGGCTTGTACAGCTTGCACTCACCATGGGGCACGATACAGCCGCCAACCTTCTGGAACAAACCTTACAGGAGGAAGAAGATACAGATTACAACCTTACAGAAATTGCTGAGAACTATATTAATTTCGATGCAGAACAAGAAGATTAATATCCCTAGTTGCAAACCCCATACTCATATAGTTTGTGGTTTACTTTTATGTGATCCTGGATTATATGATTGCATAAACTGGGTGTACCAGATTCCCAAGATATCCTATGGGAGATTATTACACCGGAAGAAAAGAAAACTAAAAAAGCGAAATAACGATAGCGGAAAGGCTGTATAATAGTGAACGCGGATTAGTATAATTGATATAACAATATAAGATTACGGTAATTGCAAAAAAAAAGAGGCATGAAGCCTCTTTTTTTATTTTTTTAAATTGCTTTACTATTCAGTGTCGTATCGGCTACTTTTGTAAGAAGTTCATCACATTTTTTCTCTTCACTCAGAGTGTCAGTGAAATTTTTAAGACACTTTTTTTTCTTAAGTATTTTAGCGAACGCGGCTAAAGTTCCATAGGTTGCAATCTCATAATGCTCTACTTTTTGTGCGGCGGCAATAATGCCGGCATCTCGTACTGCTCCGGGTTTTGTTTCTTTAATGATATTTTTTCCCTCATCCAATAAACCCTGCATCGCATCGCATTTTTTTCCCTGTGCTTTTTTACCTATTACTTTAAAACAATCTTCCAACCTTTCTACATGGGTTTTCGTTTCCGTAAGATGCTTTTCAATAGCAGTCTTAAGCTTTTTATCCGTAGCATTCTTTATCATTACAGGTAAGGCCTTCACCAATGCTTTTTCTGCCCAGTAAATATCTTTTAATGAATCTTCAAAAAGGTCTTTAAGGTCTTTGGCAGCATCTTTTTTTGCCGACATTTTAGCCGCCGGCTTTGATTTTGCTGGTATACTTCTTTTTCTGGGTGCTTTTTTCGTTTCCATATTATTCTATATTTATTGTGATTTGATTGGTATAATTTCTACAAGTATGAGGCCATATCGAATCAAAATTATAATATGTGGTATCTTTGCATCCTGAGAAAATAAGGAATTAATAGAGGATTTTTCTTCCGTCAAGCTTTATCGTTTGATTATTAACCATTTTTTTTACGGTCCTGATTACTGTTTCAACCCTTAATCCAGTCAAGTCAGCAATCTGCTGACGGGTGAGTTCTACAGGAAAGCATTGTTGGCAATCTCCATCGTAATAGCTTTTCAGATATTCCATCAAACCCTGTAAACGATGGATAGGATCTTGAGAAGCCATATTACGAACCATCAGGCTGTTGTAATACAATCTTTGTGATAAGCAAGCATTCATCTCCAGAGAGATATCGGGGTTTTTCTCCAGCATTTCTAAAAAATTGCTTTTGGGCATTCTGATGAGTTCTGTTGCCTCTAAACTTACTGCATTGGTGGGGTACAGCCGGTCTATGAACAGAAGAGGGTCTCCAAAACTTTGGTTTTTACCCAGAATATTTTGAATGAATTCTTTTCCGCTTTCATGAAATGTGTTTAGTTTTACTTTTCCACTGATAATCTGAAAATAATAAAGCGAGTGTTCACCTTCTTTAAAAATAAACTCTTTAGATTTATATCTGACGTTTTCCCCACCAAATGAACGAAGCGTATTTTCGTCGATATTCATGCAGCTTATTGTTTTTTTCATAGTCATATTTTTTTGAGGATAGAAATTTACTTTTTTAAAAAATATAATAAACGATTTCAATCCGTATGCCATTCATATTTTTATTGTAAAATATGGTATCAAATGTCTACTCATAATAATTTAAAAATTACTGTTTTTTGAAATATTGTGAGTATTTTTGAACCTAAACTTACTATAATTAATTATTGATTTTAATTTCTATGATTTTAATTGTTGATGACAACCAAAGTAACCTTTATTCATTGCAAAAGTTACTTGAATCTAAGGATTTCCTTGTGGATACTGCTGGTTCCGGTGAAGAGGCTCTTGGTAAAGCACTGAAAAACGACTATGCCTTAATTATTTTGGATGTTCAAATGCCTGATATGGACGGATTTGAAGTTGCTGAAACACTGGCAGATTATAGTAAAACTAAAGAAGTTCCCATTATATTTTTATCCGCTGTCAATACAGATAAGAAATTCATAACACGAGGTTATGCTTCAGGAGCAAAAGATTATGTGACAAAACCTGTAGATCCTGAGATCCTTTTGCTAAAGGTGAAAACTTTTTATAATCTTCAGGAGCAGAATATAGCGATGAAAAAGACGCAGCAAAATCTGGAACTCGAGGTAAAAGGAAGAAGAGAATCACAGGTAACGATGAAAATTCAGTTGGATCATTTTCATCTGATGCTGGAGTCTCTTCCGCAGATTGCTTTTACAGTGGGTGCAGAAGGAACGATAGATTTTGTAAATGGTAAATGGTATGACTACTCTGAGTCTGAACAAAACTTTCCGGAAACCCACCCGGATGATTTTAATATCCTGGAAGAGTTTGAAAGAGCAAGGAAGAGAGGTAAAGCTCTTGAACTGGAAGTAAGAATCAAGAATATACGTTCTGAAGACTATCGTTATCATTTGCTTCGCGTTACTCCTGTGTATGACGAAGGCCGTATTAAAAACTGGGTAGGAACCTTCACTGATATTGACGGGCAGAAGAAGGCTGAAAAGGAAAAAGATGAGTTTTTAAGTATTGCAAGTCATGAATTAAAAACACCTTTGACCAGTATTAAGGCATATATACAGCTTTTAGACAGAAAATTAAAATTAGATAAAGACAGTTCAGAGGCCGGATTTGTAGCCAAAGCACAAAATCAGATCGAAAAACTGAATACGCTGATCACCGATTTGCTTGATGTTTCCAAAATAGAAAACGGTAAATTAAAAATTAATAAAAAATCGGTGAATCTGGAACATGTAATCAGCAATGCGATTGATACTATTCTTCAGACCCATGATGAAAATAAAGTGAAAATTGACCGTCATGGGGTTAAACCGGATATATTAATTCCACTGGATGAAATAAGGATAGAACAGGTGCTGATCAACTTTTTGACCAATGCAATTAAATATTCTCCCCATAATAACCAGGTTATTGTCACTACTTTTGTAGATGAAGAAGCTCAGGAAGTAAGAGTCAGTGTTACAGATTTTGGAATCGGTATTCCTGATTTTAAACAGGGAGCCGTATTTAAGAAATTCTACCGCGTAGAAGAATCATCACTGCAATTTCAGGGAATGGGAATCGGGTTGTTTATCTGTTCCGAAATTATCAAACAGCATCACGGAAGTGTAGGTGTTTCAAGCGTCATCAACGAAGGTTCTACCTTTTATTTCACTTTACCACTAAATTGATTTTTATGCGAAAAAAAATTATACGAAATCTCCAGATTGGAATAGGACTTTCGCTTTTGATTTTATTAGCGAGTTCAGTAGCTTCCTATTGGAGTATTCAAAATCAGATGAGTCATCGGGAGAGTCTTTCTAAAAGCAGGCGTTCTGTAACGGCTGTTAAAGATGTCCTTGTTGCTTTACTGGATGCTGAAACAGGAAACAGAGGATATCAGCTTACCGGACGGGAAGACTTCCTTGAACCTTACAGACGAGGGGTGAGAGAATATTCAAAAGCTTTGGTACTTGCTGAATCATTGGGGGTAAAGGATAAAAATCAACAAGAAAGGCTTGCCGATTTGGAGATCGCTGTGAATCAGGTAATGGACAATCTGAAAAATCTGGTTGAAAACAGACGCAGAGGTATTGTGATGACCCAGCAGCAGATTGTTACCGGTAAAGTCTATATGGATGAGTGCCGGAAACTGGTTCGTAATTTTGTACAATATGAAGAAAGCCAGGTTGAAATCAAGAATAGGGATTTAACGCGATCTTCAGAAACAACGGTTCTTTTTATTATTTTTTCTGCGTTGGCTGCAGTGGTAGTGACTGCATTTTTTTACTTTAAAATGCGAGCAGATCTGATCAGAAGAGATGAGCTTGAGAAAATGTTGAGGGAGAAAGATCAGGAAATGACAAGACGCGTAAGTGCCATTCAAAAGATTGCCAATAGGGTATCCAACGGAGATTACAGTGAAAAAGTCATTGATAATGCAGAAGATGATCTTGGAGATCTTGTAGGATCATTAAACCACATGACCGAATCTCTTAAAACCTCTTTCGATAAAATAAATAAAAGTGACTGGCGCCAGAAAGGTCTTGCCTTGCTGAATGAATCTCTTGTCGGAAATAAATCGGTAAAAGAGGTTTCTGATAAAGCTTTAAGTCAATTGATTGAATATGGGAAATGCATCAACGGATCACTGTATCTTTACGATGAAGGACTCTTAATCCTTAATAAAGCATTTGGACTGGAAGCGAATATGAAAAAGGTATTTGAGCCGGGAGAAGGAATGGTGGGACAGGCTTTCATTAATGCTAAGACACAGGTATATAATAATCTCCATGAAGAAGATTTTGTGGTAACCTTTGCCAGCAGTACCATTAAGATCTACGGAATACTATTGATCCCTGTTTTTGCAGATGGTCATGCCATTGGTGTTCTGGAGCTAGGTTCCACATCCAATTTTGACGAAGACAGAATCAGTTATTTTGAAGAATGTTGTGTTAATATAGGAATTGCTTTAAATGCTGCTAAAGGACGAGAGAAAGAACAACAATTGCTGGAGGAAACCCAGGCCCAGTCCGAAGAATTACAAGTTCAGCACTCTGAGCTCGAAAACCTGAATACAGAACTGGAAGCACAAACTCAGAAATTACAGGCTTCAGAAGAAGAATTAAAAGTACAACAGGAAGAGCTGATGCAGGCCAATGCTGAATTGGAGGAACGTTCCAGACTGCTGGAAGAGAAAAATCATTTGATTGCTGAACGTAATAATGAAATTCAAAAGAAAGTAGAAGAGCTTGCCTTGAGTACCAAGTACAAATCAGAATTTCTGGCCAATATGTCCCATGAACTGCGTACCCCTTTGAATTCAATTCTTCTTTTATCAAGATTGATGGCAGAGAATCCGGATGAAAATCTGAATGAAGATCAGATTGAGTCTGCAAAAGTGATTCAAAGCTCAGGAACTAGTTTATTAACCCTTATTGATGAAATTCTCGATCTGGCAAAAATTGAATCCGGCAAAATGACGCTGGAATATCAGGATGTCGTGCTTGAAGAAGTTGTGAAGGATTTAAAAAGTCTTTTCAACCCTGTATTTCAGGAGAAAGCCCTTCAATTTAATATTCAGATTGATTCCAACGTTCAGAAAATCATTGAAAGTGATCGTTTGAGAATTGATCAGGTATTGAGAAACTTATTATCAAATGCTCTGAAGTTTACAACACAGGGAAGCATTGGCTTACATGTCAGCAAACATGCTGAGAAACATGATTTTATTATATTTTCCGTAAAAGATACCGGAGTTGGAATTGCAGAAGATAAACAAAGAATTATCTTTGAAGCATTCCAGCAGGCAGACGGATCTACAAAAAGAAAATTTGGAGGGACTGGTTTAGGGCTTTCCATCAGTAGGGAAATTGCAAGACTTCTCGGAGGTGAGCTTGTTTTGAAAAGCGAACTTAATAAAGGAAGTGAGTTCAGTTTTATCATTCCTGTGCATGCAGTTACCGAGATTGTTCATAACGAAACAGATCAGGATTTGGTAGAAATCATCCGGGAAGATGTAGAAGAAATTCAAAATATTCTTGAAGAGGGAGAACCGGAATCTATCCTGTTAAATACTCTGGAAATTCCTGAAAATGTAGCTGATGACAGAGACCAGATTAAAGAAGGTGATAAAGTTATTCTGATCATAGAAGATGATATTAATTTTGCAAAAGCACTCTTAAAGTTTGCTCATCTGCAAAATTATAAAGGAGTTGTGGTGGTACGAGGAGATCACGGGCTGTCTGCAGCGAAGAAGTATCGTCCACATGCTATTCTGCTTGATGTTCAGTTACCTGTAAAAGATGGATGGGAAGTCATGGATGAGTTGAAATCATACGCAGGAACCAAGCATATTCCTGTGCATATGATGTCAGTACTTCATCTTAAAAAAGAAAGTCTTATGAAAGGTGCTGTCGACTTTATCAATAAGCCGGTAGCCCTCGATAAAATGACAGACGTATTCAGAAAAATTGAAGAGGCATTGAAAAAGGGACCTGAGAAGGTTTTAATCGTTGAAGAAAATGCCAAGCATGCCAGTGCATTATCCTACTTCCTGAGTAATTTTAACATTTCTCTATGCGTAGTGCATAATGTGGAAGATAGTGTGGAAGCCTTAACTTCCGATCTTGTCGACTGTGTTATTCTGGATATTGGAAACTCAAAAGGAAATGAATATCAGGTTATTGAATCCATAAAGAGGTATGAAGGGCTGGAAAATCTTCCGATTATTATTTTTACAGAACAAAACTTATCCAGAGAAGAGGAGCTGAAGATCAAACAGTATGCTGATTCTATTGTCGTAAAAACAGCACATTCTTATCAGAGAATTTTAGATGAAGTGGGTTTATTCTTACATTTGGTGGAAGAAAAAAATAATTCCCCTGAGAATAATTCAGGTAGGGTATTGGGGTCTTTAACAGAGGTTCTGAGTGGGAAAAAAGTACTGATTACCGATGATGATGTCCGCAATATTTTTTCTTTAACCAAAGCACTGGAAAAATATAAAGTTGAGGTGATTGTAGCTATGGATGGGAAAGATGCCCTTAAGCAAATTCAGCAAAATCCTGATGTTGATGTTATTCTAATGGATATGATGATGCCGGAAATGGATGGCTATGATACCATTAAGGAGATCAGAAAAATGCCTGCCTATAAAAGGTTACCTATTATAGCTATCACTGCAAAGTCAATGATTGGAGAACGTGAAAAATGTATCACAGCAGGAGCTTCGGATTATATCTCAAAACCCGTAGATATTGATCAGTTATTATCTCTCCTTCGGGTGTGGTTATATGAAAGTTAAACAGATAGAATTCTGATGAAAAAGAAAATTTTAATCGTGGATGATGATCCACGTAATATATTTGCATTAAAACTGACCTTAAAGGCCCGCGGATACGCTATTGAAAGCTGTACCATGGCTCAGGAAGCTTTTGAGATCCTGAATTCAGATCCACAGTTTTCTGTTGTTCTGATGGACATGATGATGCCCGGGATAGATGGCTATGAAGCATGTCGGATCATAAGAAATACACCTGAAATTAAGGATATACCTATTGTTGCTGTTACTGCACAGGCCATGCCTGAAGACCGTCAGAAATGTATCGATGTGGGAGCCAATGATTATGTGTCAAAACCCATCGATGTAGACATTTTAATAAAAGCTATAGAAAAACTGACATAAATGCTGGAACCGAGTATTGTAAAAGATGAAGAAGTAGAAAATCTAATCGATGATGTCTATGAGATGTACGGCTACGACTTTTCCGGTTATAGCAGGGCTTCATTTAAACGTAGGGTAAACAGAATTTGTCTCCTGGACAGGTTTACCAGTTTTGCTGAACTTCGGTATACCATCCTGAATGATCCCGAATATTTAAAGCGTTTTGTGGAAGAAGTTACCGTAAACGTTACGGAAATGTTTCGCGATCCCTCATTCTTCAAGGCATTGCGGGAGAAAATTTTGCCACAGCTCGGAACCTATCCGTTAATCAGAATCTGGATTGCAGGATGCTCAACGGGAGAGGAGGCCTATTCTATGGCTATTCTGCTCAAAGAGGCGGGTCTTTATCATAAATCACTGATCTATGGTACTGATTTGAATCCTTCTGTCCTCGAAACTGCAAGAGCAGGCGTCTTTCCTATGCAGCAGATGAAGCTATATTCTGAAAACTATATACTTTCAGGTGGAATAAAGGATTTTTCCGATTATTACACGGCCAATTATAATAATGTGAAATTTGATAAAAGCTTGCAGGAAAAACTTATTTTATCGACCCATAATCTCGTGTCAGACAGTTCTTTTAATAGCTTTCAGCTTATTGTCTGCCGGAATGTTCTGATTTATTTTGACAGAGAATTGCAGGAAAGAGTTTTTAAACTTTTTGATAACAGCCTTGAACATCTGGGGTTTCTGGCTTTGGGCGCCAAAGAAACATTGAAGTTTTCTACCATTGATAAAAATTATCAACAGGTTGAAGAACAGAAGATCTGGAAAAAACTGGATCACCATTAATACTTTCAACCATGAATCCACAGACAAACATAGAATTGGTGATTATAGGAGGTTCAGCAGGGAGCTTACAGGTCATTATTGAGATGATTAAAAAACTGAATAATACTTTGAGTTTTCCAATGGTACTGGTTCTTCACCGTAAGGCCCAGTCCGGTAATATTCTGCAGACTTTATTGCAGCAGTTTACTAAAATACCGGTTATAGAAATTGAGGATAAAACTGACGTTCAGCATAACGCCATATATATTGTTCCGGCAGATTATCATTTGCTGTTTGAGAACAGAGAAAATATGTCACTGGATAGCTCCGAGAAAATGAATTATTCCCGGCCGTCTATCGATGTTAGCTTCAGGTCAGCGGCAGAAGTTTATGGAGAGAATATAATCGGAATTCTTTTGTCAGGAGCCAATGCTGATGGGGTAGAAGGCTTAAGTTATATTAAAAAGAATAACGGAAAAGTGTGGATTCAGGATCCGGAAACTGCAGAAGTGGATTATATGCCGAGACATGCTATAGAAGAAATTGACTATGATTTAATTATAAGACCTGCTAACTTAGCAGATTATATCAATCAATTATAAAACAACTGAAAAAAGATAATCTAAATAAAATGAGTAAAAAGAAAATTTTAATTTTTGACGATGATACTGCTATTTTAGAAGTAGTTACTATCATATTTGAGGAGAATGGCTATGATGTTAAAATCTCGGAAACCTCACATGATATCCTGGAGAAAGTAGCAGACTACCAGCCAGATGTTATTCTCATGGATAACTGGATTCCAAAAATAGGAGGGGTGGAAGCCACGAAACTTCTTAAGAGTACAGAAGAATTCAAACATATTCCGGTGATTTATGTAACGGCTAATAATGACATTGTTGCTTTGGCTGCTGAAGCTCAGGCGGATGATTATGTTTCAAAACCATTTAATCTTGATGATCTGGAGGAAATAGTGGCCAAACACATGAAAGAACAAGTATAAAAATATCAGGATATTTATCTGTACAGGTAAAAATAATAAAAAATCTCTCAAAACTATTGGGAGATTTTTTTGTGAATTATTTTATTTACCCTCTCTGAGGATTTCTAACGTTTTAATTACCTGGCTCTTACTTAGAACTCCGGTATTTATTTTTTGAATTAAGGACTGTAGTAAAAAATACAGTTCAGGATTCATAATGATGATCTCCGAAAATGTTTTGACCAGAATTAATCTTTTAGAGACAATATTTTGGGCAATAACATATTCATCACTGAGATTAATATCTATATTCAATTCTTTTTTGACGGTTAAATTGAAGTATTCGTCAATAATATTTTTGTCTCTCACCGGGTGTACCAGATCGGTTTCTATATGATCCATACCATTATTATTAGTCGTGTTTATTTTTCAACAAATTTTATACCGTATAAAAATAATTAGTTTATTAATATTCTTTTTATTTATTTTTAATGGTATATTTGTAATATATGTTTTTGTTGTTGCTTTTAAATACGGATAGATAATGATTACATTTTTAAATAATAAGTCATGGATAAAGTAAATATTTTTTGGTTTAGAAGAGATCTGAGGATAGAAGATAATATTGGACTTTACCACGCTCTTCATTCAGGATTGCAGGTGATCCCTGTTTTTATTTTCGATTCGGGGATATTGGATCAGCTTCAGGACAAAAATGACAGAAGGGTAGATTATATTCATCAGGCATTACAAAGCATTCATGAAGAATTGAAAGAGCATGATAGTCGGCTTTATGTGTATCATGGAACACCTACAGAGGTTTTTGAAAAAATTGCCGGTGATTTTACAGTGGATACCGTATTTTGTAATAGAGATTATGAACCTAATGCTATTCAACGTGATCAACAAATATCAGATCTGCTTTCTCAACATCATATCCAATTTAAAGATTTCAAGGATCAGGTGATATTTGAAAAAAATGATATTGTAAAAAGTGACGGTTCTCCATACACCATTTTTACTCCCTACTCAAAAAAATGGAAAGAGCGCTTGAAAAAGATTGAACCCGTTAGTGTCGAGTGGAAACATTTTGCAAAATCTGAGGGATCTTCAGAAATCATTTCATTACAAGCAATAGGATTTGAAAAAACAGATATTGTGTTTACAAAGCCTACGCTGGAAAAAACAATAATAGATTCCTACGGAAAATACCGAGATTTTCCTGCGATGGACCATACCACACATCTTGGAATTGCCCTTCGTTTTGGAACTATTTCAATCAGGAGTTGTGTACAATATGCAGTTGAGCATAATGAAATATGGCTTAATGAACTGATCTGGAGAGAATTTTTTATGCAGATTCTGTTTCACTTTCCAAAAGTTGTTCACCAATGTTTTAAAAAGAAATATGAAAATATTGTCTGGAGAAATAACGAAAAAGAATTTAAAGCCTGGTGTGAAGGAAAAACAGGATATCCGATAGTGGATGCAGGGATAAGACAACTCAATGAAACAGGGTTTATGCATAACAGGGTAAGAATGATCACCGCAAGTTTCCTTACCAAACATCTGCTCATCGATTGGAGGTGGGGAGAAGCTTATTTTGCCGCGAAATTGTTGGATTATGATCTCGCTGCCAATAATGGTAACTGGCAATGGGCTGCAGGATGTGGTTGTGATGCGGCACCCTATTTCAGAATTTTCAACCCCTATGAACAAGCGAAAAAATTTGATAAAGATGCAGAATATATTAAGAAATGGCTTCCTGAGCATTATAAAGAAGAGCCCATTATAGATCATGCAACAGCCAGGGAACGGGCATTGCAAACGTATAAAGAAGCATTGGCAGAATAAATATATGGACTATTAAAAATAAAAAACATTGGCTAAAAAAGGAATTTTATTGATTAATCTTGGTTCTCCAAGATCAACCGCAGTCGAAGATGTGAAAGAATATCTTGATGAATTTCTGATGGATGAAAAAGTGATTGATTATCGGTGGATTTTCAGGGCACTTCTGGTTCAGGGAATTATTTTGAAAACCAGACCCGCAAAATCAGCTGAAGCTTATAAAACAGTTTGGACAGAGGAGGGCTCGCCCTTGATTGTGATTACCAAAAAAGTTCAGCAAAAGCTTCAAAAGAGAGTAAATGTACCGGTAGAAATCGGAATGAGATATGCCGAACCAAGTATTGAAACAGGTATCAGAAATCTGATTGAAAAGGGAGTTTCTGAGATCGTTTTGTTTCCGCTCTATCCGCAATACGCGATGAGTACTACAGAAACGGTTATTGAAAAAGCGGAAGAAATAAGAAAGAAAAAATTTCCTGATATAAAAATCAATTATATTCAGCCTTTTTATCATAGGGAACTTTATACTGATTGTCTGGCAGAAAGCATCAGGGAGAAACTTCCCGAGAACTTTGATGCTTTATTGTTTTCCTATCATGGAGTCCCGGAAAGACATATTTATAAGACAGACCCTACAAAAACCTGTAATCTGAATGATTGCTGTTCCAGGGAAACCAATCCCAGCCATCCGTTCTGCTATCGTCATCAATGTTTCAATACCACTGAAACGGTAATCAAAAAACTGGAATTACCGAAAGATAAAGTTATTGTCTCCTTTCAATCGAGACTGGGAAAAGATAAATGGATAGAGCCTTATACAGATCATACGCTGGAAACCATTCCGGCAAAAGGTATAAAAAAACTGGTTATAGTATGTCCTGCCTTCGTCTCCGATTGTCTTGAAACCCTGGAAGAAATATCTGTGGAAGGGAAAGAACAATTTCTGCAAGCAGGAGGAGAAAGTTTTACTTACCTGTCGTGTTTAAATGACGAGGATCGCTGGATTGAAGTCATCAGAACTCTTTGTGAAGAAAAACTCAATCAGTTCTATTTGGTGTAAATTAACGATAAGCTTTTAAAAAGGTATATTTGTAAACTATTTAATCAAAATGAATTACACACTGATCAAGGATTTTATGGGGCTGCTTGAGGAGTTTGAAACAGAAGTTCAGGCTTATCCTGAGTCCTATCCCGCAACCCTTAAAGGCTTTAAGGCATGGATGTTTGATAAAGAACACCCTGTACAGGCCGAAAACACTGATGAACCATACTGGGAAGGAAAAGAAAATGGGAGAACACCGGAAAGTGCCATCAATACATTATTGGTTCATCTCAACCGATATGCAAAAACCTATTCCAAGTCTGCTATTTCAGATTCCGAGTTTTCGACTCAGGAAGACTTTATTTACCTGATCAACCTTAAAGCTTTCGGGCAGATGACCAAGATGGAGCTTATTAAAAAGAATATCCAAGAAAAACCTGTCGGAATGTTAATCATTGCCCGTTTGCTTCGTCATGGTTGGGTAGAACAGATTGACTCTAATATTGATAAACGAAGTAAACTCATTCATATTTCACAGGAAGGGTTGCAGGCATTGGAACGACAGATGGCGAAGATCCGACAGGCAACCAAAATTGTAGCCGGAAACCTTACCTACAACGAGAAAATGGATCTTATCCGAATTCTTAACAAACTGGATCGTTTTCATTATCCTATCTTCGCAAGAAACCTTCATTCCGAAGATCTCATTACAACAGTTTATGAAGAATATTCAATAGGAAAGAACTAATCAATAGATAAGTCTTTTTTCTGAACTTATAAACAAATAAAAATGCCAAACAGTTATTTCCGTTTGGCATTTTTATTAGAATGGAATGCTTAATCTCCCAGACAACAGGTTGTGAGAAGATACATCATCAAATTGTTTTCAGATATAATTCCTGTAATTCCTGTGCAGTAAATGCTTTTGAAGGGACATGCTGTACCAGTTCCCCCTGTTTCATAATACCAATATGAGTTGCAACACTTGCTGCATTAAAGATATCATGCGTTGCCATCAACACCGTTCGGTCTTCTTTGCCCAGCTGTCGGACAATTTCTGTAAACTCTGCTGTAGCTATTGGATCCAGCCCACTGGTGGGTTCATCCAATAAAAGTACTTTTGCATCTTTCGCAAGCGCAATAGCAATTCCAACCTTTTGGCGCATTCCCTTAGAATATCCTCCCAATGCTTTATGATGGGCTGTTTCCTGAAGACCGGTCCGCAGTAATAATGCTGATAGTTCTTCTTTTTGGTAATTAAATCCGGCAATTTTAGAAAAGAAGTCCAGATTTTCTATTCCGGTAAGATGAGGATATAAAAGTACGGTTTCAGGAATATAAGCAAGGTGTTGTTTTATCTTTTGAGGATGGTCATTTACCGAGATATCATGAATGAAAGCATCACCGGAAGTAGCTTTAATAAGCCCCAGAATAATATTGATGGTTGTGCTTTTACCCGCTCCGTTTTGTCCGAGAAGGGCAAATATTTCCCCTTTCTTTACTTCCAGATTAAGAGAATGAAGTGCTGTAAAGTCGTTGTATTTCTTATGTAGGTTGATTGTTTTTAACATAGTCTTCTGTATTTGTTTTGTGAAAGGATAATAAATAAGGAAATGAAAATCAGATAAGGAAGAAAAAGCGATAGCAGCTGTAAGTTTTCAGAAACGCTGAATACTTTTATAGTTTGCCCTGGCCAGTCTACAGATTCAGTGTTCTTTCCTGAGAAAATAAGCGGGTAGAAGAATAAACGTTTTTCTTCATGAAATGTAGTGAGCGAGGAGGCATATTGTAAATGATTTTCCATATCAGTTTTTGCCAGATGGCTTTCGATGAGCTGGGTATGAAGATTCGGAAGGAGATATCCCAGATAGCTGGCCGCCTGGTTTCTTTTTAGCATTTTTTCGGTATACTGTTTTGAAGAGGCTGAAGATTCCAGATCACCCATATGCTGCATGGCGTAATACCAGGTCCACGTGAACTTGTCGTTTTCTTCAACGACGAAATTTCTGTATTGAGGATATACTCTGTAAAACTTTTCCATAGTAGGGCGTTTCGCCTCATCCCATTTATTATGATAGCCGTCTCTTTGTTCCATGACAGCTTTCAGTGATTCATGTACAGGATAGATTTTCTGAATCAGAATATTACTGCTCATTGGAATAATAAAATTAATGCTCACCCATACAATAAGCAGTATTAACGCATTCTGTGCAGATGATTTTCTAAAGGAAATGATCCACCTGCACAGAGCAAACCAAAATAGGATATAAAGCCATCCGCTGATGATAAAAGCAATATAGTATTTGTTTAAAGGTATTTGTATCCAAATGGAAGCAATGATCAGTAAAACTCCATATACTAAGGTTATTGCAAAGAGCCGTATCATCATTTTATGATCCATCAGTCTTTTTAAATTGCCACTTTGCACAGCAAGAAGCTTCCAGGTTCCTCTTTCTTCTTCCTCAGAAATCAGATTATAACAAAACGTAACAATAACCAATGGAAAAAGGAAAACCACAACGAAACTAAAATCGAAGTTTCCTGCCGCAGCATTGGCGGGATTATAAAAGTCTGAATTGTAGCGTTGTTCTTCCAGATTACGGATGGTGACTCCTTGAATAGAAGGGTTTAAATCTCGCAGTCCAATATTTAAGGCAGCCAGTCTGGGTGTTTCATTGACTAAATTAAATTTAATATAGTACAAAACAAGCCCGAGGTCATCCTTATGAAACCGGGTATTTCTTTCAATGCTTTCCTTTTGAAATGTTCCGCTTTTTGAAATAATATCTTCATTTCGTTCCAGAAATTTTTTTCCTGTGAAAATAGCCATAAGACCTGCGATGAACAAGAATAGCAAAGCAACGATGTATGCTTTATTGCGATAAAATTGGGTATATAAATAATGATTCATTTAGATTAATTTTAATTTTCTTCCATTTATTTCGATCATAATGATGCATATAGCCAACCAGACAAGCAATGCAATGCCTGGTATGGATTGTTCTTTTATACCATCAGATAAAGGAGTATACTGATAATTAAAATCCGGAAATTTCTTCCAGTTATCATGATCGATGATCGCAGGAGGTCCTCCTTTTTCAGGTTTTATATTGCTGATATGCTCAATCTGCAAATTATTTAAATGCTGAGCCATTTGATATCGGTACTTTTCAGCCTGTTTTTGAAATTGTGTAAATGAAAAAAAATCAGTTCCTGTTGATATCATCGAGAAATTTTTAATAGCAAGAGCCGGGTTGATGAACCCTGATAGGTCTGTCAGATTTTGCTGCTGCTGATAAATATTTTGCAGATTTTTCTGATGTCGGATATAGATAGATGAACTCATTTTTTCCCCCTCTTTCATTACAAATCCTCCATAGTTAAAGGGAAGTTCGTCGGTAGAGTTCACTTTATAACGAGACAGTAAAGAATCTTTAATTTTTTTAAAGTGCGGATCATCCGGATTATGGCTGTCTCCTGATTTTAAAATATCTTTTTCGAGATTGGTTTCAAAGGCAATACGGGATGGAGAAGGGTATAGGTTTTGCGCTGCAAATTGAATTCCTTTAGGCAAAATAATAATGAAAAGAAGCCAGAATCCAATAAGGCTGATCAATGCTGATGAAGTCGTTTTACTGTTTGCAGATACTACAACCGTCAAGGTACTGATGAAGAAATAATAAATCATGTAAGCCGGGAGTAAAAATGATAATCTTAGGGAAATATCAGTCAGGCTTGTGGTTTCTGACATGGAAGCTGCCACGAATACAACGGGAACTACCGGAATTAAAAAACACAAAGAAAAGAACCATAGCCCCAGAATTTTTCCCCAGATAAGTTCTCTTCCCGAGGCTCCTTGTACACTCATGATTTTTAATGTTGCATGCTCACGCTCCTGTACAATTAATCCAAATCCTGAAAAAAGAATAATAAGGGGAATAATACTCTGAAGGATAAAAGCACTGCTGAAAGATCCGAATCTGACCAAAGTGCCTGAGCCTCCCGCTTCTGAAAGATTAGCCGTATTCTGTTTATGAGCTTCCAGAAATATAACGTTTCCGAGATAATCATCCAGCCCGTTATCAAAAATACTCAGTGGATGACCGATACGGAAAACCAAATAACCATAATGAGCCATGCGGTGCGGATGCTTGTCAGGTCTGTGTTCCCAGTTTTCCCGGACCTCTTCCCGGTATTGCTTTATTGTTGAGAAATTATCCGTATATTTTGTATACCCTATGCCAACGCTAAGCATACAGAATAGAAGTACAATGATCATAATAAGCAGATTTTGCCTCCTTTTAAACAAATCCTGCCAGGTTTTTTTCACGATCAGGTTTACATTTGAAATAGCCATAATTTAAAATTTATAAGTAGCAGTTAGTAAGTAATTTCTTGGGGTACCCGGAAATAATCTAAGATAGTTCTGTGCACCGATCCAGTATACTTTGTTGGTGATATTATTCAGATTCAGAGACAACTGTATATTAGATTTTGGCGGGCTGTAATAGATTGCTGCGTCTATTGTGGTATAAGCGGGAAGCTCAAAACTTCTTGTAAACCAGGGGACTTTTGAGCTCTGATACAGCATTCCTGCACCCATTCCAAAATCTTTGAGTGCATTGATTGCCGAAAAGTTATAACGTGTCCATAGACTAACTGAATTTTTAGAAGTATTTTCTTTTCTTTTACCTACAAGGTCAGGGGTCGTGTCATCCAGTATTTTAGCATCAATATAACTGTATCCCCCGTAAATGTGCCATTGAGGAAGAATATGCCCTGTAAACTCGGCCTCAAACCCTCTACTACGGTCGGCTCCCCGTTGGATGAGCTCATCTGGCTCCGACGGATTATTAGCATTAATCAGAATATTTCTCTGGTTAATTTCATACACTGCAATATTCAGTGATATTTTTCCAAAGAGCTGAGCCTTGATTCCCAGTTCTTTAAGGTTAGAAGTTAAAGGTTTAAATCTCGCTGCAGACTGAGAACCGGTAAGAGCCGACGTATTAGGCATTAGTGTGACTGTATTGGATTGCGGCTGGTATCCCGTAAGGTAGGTTCCATACAGATTAATGTGATCTGTAATACTGTAGGTAATCCCCAACCTGTAGAGCAGTTTATGGTTGCGAAAAGAAGACTCATTGGAATCTCTGAAGTTAGTGGTGTCCTCAAACCATTCCTGACGTATACCTGATAAGAGCTTAAATTTTTTCCAGGTCAGGAGATGCTGTATATAAGCAGCATGAGTAGTAGTTAGGGCTGAAGGGAGTTGGGTTGTAATATTCATTGTATTAAAATCATTTCCCTGATGATTTTCTGCTCCCTGACTCAGATCAAACGGATTGACATTAGGTTTAGGTAAAAGGATTCCGTAGTAATTGATGGTTTGATAATCAGCCGCATTGGAAGGATTGTAAGAAGAAACGACAGAACCGTTTTTTAGAAGAAAACCTCTTGCTGCGTTTTGTTGACCATCTTTACGTTTTTCCCATATCTGACTGTCATATCCTATTAATGCCTGATGCTGAAATGAGCCGGTTTTAAAATTGAAATTAAAATAGGCATTGATATTGTCTACTGCCCATTTTTGCTTTCTTTGAACAAACTGCATCATGGCAAGGTTTGAAATAGGTTGATTATTCATATCCGGAACAAAAGAATTGGTTGTTCTGTGTTCCTGCAGGTTTTCCCGCCAGTACTGTTTCATGTAAGAAGCGTTAAAACTGATGGATCGGTTAAAATGGTGAGACAGACTTCCCATGATAATGAGGTCTCTGGTTTTAAAAAAGTCATCCGGAGCACCCAGATTCAATGTTCTTGGAGTACTGTTAAGATCTGTCTTCCCGGCAATAGCTCCGAAGATAGGCTGACCCCGATCCAGATTTCCATACAGATCATTAAAAATCATCTCTACATTGACAGATGTTTTTTCATTTGGAATAAAGGTAAGGGAAGGAGAAAGTAAAATACCACTGTTCTTAACATGATCCCTGAAAGACTGAGCATTTTGATAAGCTCCATTAAAACGATAGAGAAGAGTTTTGCTCTTGTTAAGAGGTCCTGTAAGATCTGTTGTGACACGGAAGGTATCGAAACTACCTCCTGATAGACTGACTTCGTGCCTGGAAGTTGATAACGGCTTTTTGGTCACCATATTAATTGTTCCTCCGGGATCAACACTGGACATGGTAATGCTTGCCGGGCCTTTGAAAACCTCCACACGTTCAATATTGGAGGTCATGGGCTGTAAAAAATAATACTGCCTTGTCCGCATCCCATTGATAATCTGGCCTTCTTCATTTTGACTGATTCCCCGGATGTTGTATTGATTATAGTAACTTGAGGGGGATACACCATTTACATTTTTCATGACATCTCCAAGCTGAAAAGCCTGACGATCAGTAATCAATTCCTTGGTAACGGTATTAAGACTTAAAGGAAGATCCTTATTTTTCATGGCAACCTTAGTGGCGGCAAATGAATAATCAGAAGTATAATCTTTAGACTTCCTTCCGGTAATTTCGACGGTTTGTACCATTTTCGATAAAGTATCCTGAGGTTTGGACTGCGCATGAAGTAGTGGTGATGCTACGATGAAACTTAAACTAAAAAAGCTTACAGAATTTTGGGAAATAAAATGAATTATTCCCTGATAATAAAAATTATTGGTAATCATGAATAGGCTTAAACGGGCATTGAATACGCCCCATTAATAATAAGGATATAGGCTGTTGATACAACCATACATACCCACAGAATAGTGATACAGAATAATGAATCTGTATCCATAGAACTCGGTAGTATAATTTAAGCTACCGTGAAAAATTCAGATGGGGGAGCCCTGGAACTGAAAAAGTCGAGGAGACAACGATAAGAAATAGCTTTTGGTTGAGGCATTTCGTTGTCATTAGAGATATTGATGGCAAAATCCATGTCCAAAGGTTCAGGAAGGAGAACATTATTCATATGCATATGAAGAGCACACTGGCATTCATCGTCCTGAGAAAAGGTAGGGATTTTTTCTTCTTTAGACCCTTTTTTATAAATCAATTTACTCTTGGAGTGTTTCGCATGATCAAAACATGTGGTTACACCACTGATATTAGAAATAAATATCAGGAATAAAGAGAAAACAAAAAAGACTCTGAGAAATTTTTGCATAATCGAAAAACAAAAGTACAATTTAATTTTAAAAATAAATTAAATATGAAAAAAAAGTAATCTAAAAACAGAAAATAACGAAAAGGAGCGTGGAGCTGAACTTTCCGACTATTTCTTATTATATTTGAATTAACGTATGAAAATCAATGACATACCGGTTCATCTCTTTAAAATGCATTTCGAATACAACCAGAAAAATGACCAACTGTATTTCTGTTACCATTTTAATGATCAGCAGAAATCAAACTTTGCATAGAACTATTTCCAATCATTAGTATATTTTTAATCTAAATTGGCTTATAAATTGATGTTATAAACTTCTTGAATTTTGATGACTAATGGCTAAATCTATTACAATTTTAATGTTTTTTTTAAGCGGATTTTTCTTTTTACAGGCACAGGAAAAAAAAGATTCATTGTATTATAAGATAGAAGAATTTTCGGATCAGAGAAAAGTTACCAAATTTATTCATCGTCTCATATTTCGTAGAGAGGCAGACTCTACATCTGTGAAATCTGTCATTGAAAAGTTGTCACAAGAATCTTACAATAAAAAGTATATAAGAAATATCCGGATAGAAACTATTGACCCCTTTGGATATGGTTCTAAAGATAGTAAAGATACCTCAAAATGGTACGACTGGGTGACCAACCATCTTCATTCTAATACGAGAACATCTACCGTTAATAATTATTTACTTTTTAAAGAGGGAGAAGAATACAATGCTCAGAAACTCTACGAATCCGAACGTTTATTGAGAACGATGCCCTTTATCAACAGAGTGAATATCAGTGTTTCAGACAATACTTCCGGTAAAGACTCTATCGATGTTATTGTAAAAGTGTTGGATTCCTGGAGTTTAAAGCCGAGGGTCAGTTATTCAGGGAGCAAGATTGGTTTAGGAGTTACCGAAGAAAATGTATTGGGATTGGGGCACACATTTGATTTCCTGTACAGAAATGATTCTAAAGAAAAGCAAAATTATCTTTTAGCAAGCTATACGACCTACAATCTTTTTGGTTCTTATATCACGGCTCAGCTTCTGGGAGAAAGAGATTTTTTTAAAAATGAAAGGATCAATTTCAATGTGAAACGAGATTTTTTCTCACCTCTCACAAAGTGGGCTGGAGGTTTTAATTTTGAATACTTTATGCGAAATGTTTTGCTTCCCATAGGAACAGATACTACTTATCCGCAGGTTCAGATCAAAGTATATAGTCAGGATTTATGGGGTGGTTATCAGATTCCCGTTTCATCCGATCCTCAGGAAAAAATTTCAAGTAATATTGCCATTATCGGAAGATTTCAAAACTATCAATACAAAGACAGTCCGGGCATCGATCAGTATAAATATTTCAGCTCTTACAACAGTTTTTTGATGTCTGTCGGATATAATAATAGAAGTTTTTCGGTTCAGAAGAATATTTTTCAGTATGATTTACCCGAGGATATTGCCTATGGGAATTCTGTAAATGTGACTGCCGGAGCTTTATCAAGAAGTAATGATGTAAAACCTTATGTAGGACTTTCTGCATCTTATGGTAAATTTACATCCTTGGGCTATTTCACAGTGAAAGCCCAGTTTGGAAGATTTTTCAATGAAGACGACAGGAATCGCGAATCCTTTCGTCTGGACGGAACCTATTTTACAAATCTTATGGACTGGAAGTTCGCCAAAGTAAGACATTTCTTTTCTCCCACGCTGGCATTGGGAAATCCACAACATAATTACTCTTATAAAGACAGAATCACTCTTACTTCCCCGGACGAATTTCCTGTTTATAATTCGGACTATATCGGGACAAAGAAAATGGTTTTAAGATACCAGCTTCAAATGTTTATCAAAAAAACATGGAAAAATTTTCATTTTAGTCCCTATTTAACTGCTGCGGTTGGCTGGCTGGGAATGCCTGATGATACACTTCTAAAAACAAAAGCAAACACAAAAATAGGAGTGGGGGTATTGATCAATAATCCGTTTCTGGTTTTCAACAGGATTCAAATCTCTTTCACCTATTACCCTCGTGTTCCTTTCGACAATAATTCTGTTTTTGATTTTAACAGCAATCGGAATAACCTTTTACCTATAAACAATTTCGGTACAGATATTCCGCATTTTGTGAATTTTGGAAACTGATAAAATCGGGACTTTAAGTAAAAACGGTTTTCAAGAATAGAAAATGTTTTGATTTTAATTTCGGTATTTCGGAAAATGTCGATATATTTGTGCCATGGAATTAATTACCATTTTTAAAGCACTCAGTAACGAAACAAGAATCAACATCCTTATCTGGCTGAAAGATCCTTATATCCATTTTCCTGCTGAAGAGCTTGAAGACTATGACGCAAACCTCGGTGTGTGTGTAAGCGATATTACAAAAAAAGCAGGTCTGTCTCCCTCTACAACGTCGGATTACCTTAGCTTGTTGCAAAAATGCGGACTTATTGTAGCTACACGTAAAGGACAATGGACCTACTATAAGCGTAATGAAGAAGCTCTTAAGGTAATGGGACAATTAATTCAGAAGACCTTCTGATTTTTTTTATCTAAACATTTCGAAAATAAGCGAAATATCTAAATATTAAATTATGAAAGCAATTGTAATCAAAAACTATGGAGGACCGGAAGCTCTCACCCTAACGGAGGTAGAAACTCCTTCTATAACAGATGAAAATCAGGTTTTGGTAAAAGTAAGAGCAACATCGGTGAATCCACTTGATTATCAGGTGAGACGAGGTGACTATGCAGCTCTGTTCGATTTACCCATTACAACAGGCCATGATATTTCAGGCGACATCATAGCAGTAGGGAAGAGCGTGAAAAAATGGAAGCCGGGAGATAAAGTCTATTATTCCCCACAATTTGGCGGTTTCGGAAGTTATGCAGAGTATCATCTCACCAACGAATTTTCATTATCCAAAATGCCTGAAGGTCTTTCCTACGAGGAAGCGGCGGCCATGCCGCTTATTGGTGGAACAGTATGGGAAATGCTTGTCGTAAGAGCCCAATTAAAGAAAGGAGAATCGATTCTGATCCTTGGTGGGGCAGGTGGCGTTGGAACACTGGCGATACAGGTGGCAAAAGCATTGGGTGCTTTTGTATATACTACAGGGCAAAGGGTTTTGCATGAAAAATTACAGGAACTGGGGGCAGATATAATCTTTGATCATCACCATCAGAATTATATTGATGAAATACAGACGCATACTCACGGAAAAGGAGTTGATGTCATCATTGATACTGTAGGGGGGACAACACTTTCAGATGCTCCGCTTGCTTTGGCAAACTACGGAAGAATTGTAACGCTTGTTGATATTCCTCAGCCGCAAAACCTTATCAATGCATGGGAAAAAAATGCAACCTACCATTTTGTTTTTACCCGGCAAAGCAGAGATGAGCTTCATCATATCACTGAATTGATTGAAGCCGGACATATTAAACCGGTGGTAGACAGTATATATCCTATTGAAGAAGTGAAAGATGCCCATCAAAGAATGGAAGATTCCAAACGTGACAGACCATTATTGGGTAAAATTGTATTGTCATTATAAAAAATAAAAGAGACTTTTGAGGTCTCTTTTTTATATCTGTGAATAACCACATCCGATTCACAGGTATAACTCCATGTGTAAAATGGGATAGCTTTTGCCCTGTCCATCCAGTTCAGATCTTCTTAAAGTTTGAAACCCCATATGCTGATAAAACCCCACTGCCTGGGAGTTTTGTTCATTCACATCTACTTTGGTTACATCAAAACAGTCTATCCCATAAGTAATAAGCTTTTTGCCCAAGCCCTGATTACGGAAATCATTGTGAATAAATAACATTTCGAGATTTCCCTCACTGATTCCCATGAATCCGGCTAACCTGTTATTCTGTTCAATGCCAAGAAGTGTAACATGCTCAAAATAGGAAGGAATAGCTTGCTTGTAATAGATAAAATCCTCTTCTTTGAGAAAATCATGGGTATGTAGAACCGCACTTTCCCATATTTCTAGCAGGCGGGGATAATCTGACGTTGTTACCTTTCTGATCATAATTGTAAATTTTGAATGGCAAAGATCGAATTTTACCTGGGTTCACCACTGAACCCAGGTTAAAAAATCCGCTTCCGGATCCTGCTTAAAGCTTGTGGGGTAATTCCTAAATAGGACGCAATATCTTTTAAAGGAATATAATTTAAAGTAATTCCGTATTCATCAATCATTTGCAGATAGTATTGTTCAGGTGAATATTTAATCAGGTCAATATTCCTTTGTAAAAGCCTGTTCAATAATTGAGCTGTTAAATCTCCAAAAACTTCTTTTAAAGTTGGAATGGCTTCATATAATTGCTCTGCCTTTTCTTTATTAATCCTGTATAGGATACTGTCTACAGTAGTTTGTACATTGAAAGCAGACTTTTGCTGCAAAGTAAATGAGATATTGGACATAGAAAATGTCCCTTCCTTACAAAACCAAAAGACTTGTTCTTCCCCTTTATGGTCTAGTGTCCAGCAACGGGCAAGTCCTTCAAAAATAAAATAGCTGTAGCTCTCTGTTTTCCCTTCCTTAATTATGAATGTATTCTTTGGAGCTGGAAAATGTTCAAAGTATTGATCAAACAACGCCAATTCTTCCGAACTGAATATACTTTCATCCACATTAAATTCCTTCAATAGTTTTTCTAAAAGCATTTTATTTTATTGTTTTTGCATTATAAATTCATATAGTCTGTGAATTGTTCTTTCTGTTAAATAGAGTTACAGCGAACAATCTGCACACAAATTACAAAAGAATTCGGGAGGTTGTATAAAAATTACAGGATAGCGGATCATATTTTCATCCGGACAGATCGAAAAAAGAGAGAAATCAGCCCGGATAGCACATCTATAAAAATTGAATTAAATATGCTCATATGACTTATTTTATAAACCTCAAACTCCCCAATATCATAAAATAGCAATACCTTTGAGCACATTATTTAATTTTCATTTCATACCATGCAGGGAAACGAACTTGCTTATCAGATATATTCTCCCGGATCAGTTCTGGGACTATTCAGTAATGCTCTGAAACTAAACGCAACAGTGAATCTTATTTATCTCAAAGGGAGGTATGCCTTTGGAGGAGGAAAAGCTTATGGAAGCTATTATTACGATAATTTGTTTTCAGAATCTGATAATATTTCAATTGGGGTGCGTGTTTCTGCTTTGTTAAGAAGTAAAATTGAAAATAATGAAATCTATACGCTGAAAGGATATATTGAAAAAAGTATTAAAAACTCTTCTGTGGAGTTGCGATTTGTGGTGGATGAGATTATTCAGCAGGAAGAACGGGCCATTTCAGATGAAGAATTACAACGGTATGAACTGATCCAGAAAAAGCTTGAAAAGGGTTCCAAAGATTTTGAAACCATGATCAGGGAAAAAATATTGAAAGATGAACCGGTCAGAATTGCCAATATTTATGGAAATAATGCCATTGTTCAGCGTGATTTTGCAGAAGGACTGGATGTTTCACAGAAGTATTTTCAGGTTTCGGAATATACATGCAGCATCACTTCATCAACCTCTATTATATCCAAAATTGAACAGGTTTCTGCACTGGATTATGATATCATTGCACTGGTAAGAGGGGGCGGAGATCGCCAGAGTATGGAAACCTTTAATGATATCGTTTTGTCTGAGCTGTTTATTGAGCTGAATGCAGTGACCGTGACAGCTATTGGTCACACAGTAGATGAAACGTTATTGGATAAGCTGGCCGATAAAAGATTCCATTTACCTCATGATTATGGAGCGGGTTTGCATGCTGTGGTTGAAAAACTTTTGCATGAAAAATCAAACTCCAGGGCACTCTTGATTGATGAAGTTAAAAAAGATGTGACCAAACAGTTTGCTGAACAGGTTTTAACATTAGAAAAGCAGCTTAAGAAAAAGAATGAAGAATTTACCGAAGCTCAGAAGACCTTCAAAGAGCAAGCGGAAAACCAGGTTAAGACTTTTACTGAGCAGCTAAAAGTGCGTAATGAAGAGGTTGAAAAACTGAAAAAAGACCTTTCAGAAAAGCACGGTGAACAAGTGAAAACCCTTACAGAACAGCTTTCAAAAAGGACAGAAGAATTTCAGAAATTTCAGGAATCATCAGCCCGCCAACTTCAGGAAACACAAAAGAACTTTGCTGAACAACAGAAGCAACGTCAGGAGGAAATGGAAAGCTATAAAAAAGAAATAGCCCTTCTTCACGATAAAAATATACAATCAGCAATCAAAGAAAAAACAGCCTCTTTAAAGGCCGGAATGGAATCATTACAACAGGAAAATTCGAGGTTAAATACAGAAATAAAGAACAGCAAAACCGATTATACGAAGATTATTATTGCTGCTGTGGTTGCTTTGGTAGTCGGAGTGGCCATGGCGAAGATTTTTTCCTGAGTTTTCACCCCTTATCTTTCCTCAACCTTCTCAGAAAAACGAAAACCGATTCCATGGATGTTTTCAATGAATATATTCTGCTCGTGGACTAATATTTTCCGGAGTCGTGAGATGAATACATCGAGGCTTCGTCCCATAAAATAATCATCATCTCCCCATATAGCCTGTAAGATATCCTGCCTTTTTAAAACGACATTCTTGCTTCGTAAGAAATAGAAAAGCAATTCAGACTCTCTTTGGGTAAGGGGAATAGAAGATTCATCACATTTCAAGGTATAATTTTTAGGGTCAAAATCAAACTTTCCAACTTTGTACTGTAAAGGAACGGGCTGTGTTTTTTTTGAACGCTTCAGAAAAACTTCAATTTTAAGGATTAATTCCTCAATACTGAAGGGCTTCACCAGATAATCATCTGCCCCTATTTTTAATCCCCGGATCCTGTCTTCTTTTAAGGCTTTGGCAGAAATAAAAATGATGGGAATTTCAGTATTCTCTTCACGGATCTTTTTAGCCAGATCAAAACCATTGATCTCAGGCATCATAATATCCAATAAGCAAATATCAAAAATTTGGCTACTGAAGGCATTTAGAGCCGATTTTCCATCACGATAATGATGGATCTGATAATAATTTTCCAGACTGTCCTGGATCAGGAAAGCGATCGTCTCGTCATCTTCAGCATATAAAATTTTTGATTTCTCCATGTCGGGTGTTTTCAAATTTAAAAAGGAATAAAAACGGTAGTTGTAATTCCACAGTCTGGATTATTTTCAACAGAAATTTTCCAGTTGTGTTGCTGTACAATCTTTTTTACATAAAATAAGCCCAGACCAAAACCATTAATTTCGTCACTCTTTACCGTATTCACTCTGTAAAATTTATCAAATATATGAGGAATATTTTTAGCAGGAATGCCTATCCCGTTATCTTTAAAAATAAGATAAATTCCCTTTGTGTTTTTATACGATGTAATGAGTATTTCAGGATAAGTTTCACAATATTTAATCGAATTATCCAGAAGGTTGTAAATGATATTACTGAAATGAAATTCATCTGCAATAATAGAAATGCCGGGATCAATATCCATCTTAATACCCACATTTTCATTTTTCTGCTGAACCGATTCTACAATGTGCTGTACGAAAGGAAATAAATTGATCTTTTGTAGTTTTAAAGAAAGACCTGAAGCATCATTTTTGGCAATGTTGAGTATTTTCTCGATATGACTGTTCAGTTTTAAGCTTTGATTGATGATAATAGAGGTATAAGTTTTTAGCTTGGCATTTTCCTGCACTGCGGACTGCTTATTGAGAGACTCAGAGGCCAGTAAGATGGATGACAGGGGAGTTTTAAACTCATGGGTCATATTATTGATAAAGTCACGCTGAAGCTCAGAGAATTTCTTTTGCTGAATGATGGTATAAATGGAATATACATAGACCAGCAAAATAATAATAAGAGCAAACGTAAGAACGTACCAGAATCTCAGAGAACTGATCAGATAAGTGTTTTTATCCGGAAAACGTATTGAAAAATAATAAACCAGATTTTTATGCTTTGGAAATTTGATCACTTTTGTCTTTGAGCTTTCCTGAGCTGAAGAGATGTATTTCCCATAGATCATTTTATCATTGTGGCAATTGTACAGAGCATATACATAGTCCGTATGGATCTGAAAACGATTGAATTCCGTTTTTAAATAATACTCAAGGACGGTAGGGTGAATTTCTTTATTGATACTGACAAGATAATAATCATTGGCAATATTCTGTACCGGATTTTCGGTAAACGAATTTTCTTTCCCGGATAATTTATCAACCACTTCCATCAATGCAATATTCACTTTCTGGTTGAATTTCTGATCTTCAAGAGTATAGGCCTGCCGGGCCCAAAGAAGCTGTGCTATTAAAATACCGATAATAGCAAAAAATCCCAGCGTGATAATAATATTAAGTTTCTTTATTTCCATTAGCCGAAACAATATTATCCAAAAATATCTATTATTTCTTTGCTATTAACAACTCGTTAACAAATGTTTGAAAGCAGTTAACAACTTCTTTGGTTATCAGGTTTTACATTTGCTGAAATAAAAGACGACACCTGTCATATAAGTTTAATAATTAAAATATATACTCATGAAAAATTTAAAAATTACTGCACTACTTGCCGTATTGGCATTTTCTCCTTTTTATGCTAATGTAATCGCTGATGGCGGGATGTCAGTGGTACATGTACTCGCTGATGCTATCAAATGGAATAAAGAATCTATTGATGTGGGAAATATTCCTCAGGGAAAACCAAAATTAATCAGATTTGAATTTACCAATACAGGTTTAACACCGATCATTATCCAGAATGTTGCTCCTTCTTGCGGATGTACAACAGCTGATTACACAAAAACGCCAATCCAGCCAGGGAAAAAAGGATTTGTAGAAGCAAGTTATAACGCTGCAGCAGCCGGACCATTTATGAAAACAGTAAATGTTACCACAAGTGAAAGCAAAACGCCTAAAACACTTTCATTCAAAGGAGTGGTAAAATAAGACTAAGGCCTCGGACTTTTTTATGGGAAAGTCTACAAATAGATAATATCATTAACCGGACGGAAAAATCTTTTTTCCGTCTTTTTTATTTTGTAACCTCTTATCTTTATTTTGCCTTACATTTGCTTTCCTTTAAACAAGGCATTGAAATGGGAATTATGAAGAAACTGGAAATCAAAAAAAATATTCAAAAAGAGGAAGATAAAAGTTTGTCTTTTAGAATTTTTGATCTGAATAAAGATCATTTGAACCAATACATAAAACCTCACAAAAAAGATCATTTTTGTATTGTTGTAGTAGAAAAAGGGAAAATCAAAATCCATATTGAAGATAGGATTCATGGACTCAAAGCCGGAAAGATTTCGGTAATATTTCCTGATCAGGTTCATTTTGTGACTGATTTAAGTGAAGATCTGACAGGGAAAATCATTCTTTTTGAGGAAATTTTATTTTGTTCTGATATACTGAAAAATGAGTTGAGTACTTATAATGTAAACCTTTCTACACAGCTTAATTGTACAATTCTTGACCCTCACGTGTTTGAACAAAGCTTACAGAACATTTCGATGATCAGAGACATTTATGAACAGCCCACCCTTATCAAGAAGGAGCAGGCAAGATTTTATATTAAAATTTTTCTTCTGGGATTAATTGAATCTGTTCACGGTTTGCATCCGATTCTGAATCAAAAAACAGCTGACCAACCTGTGTACGTGAGATTTAAGAAACTTCTGAACGAGCATTACAAGCAATACAGAACCGTGCAATATTACGCTGATACATTAGCTGTTACGCCGAAAAAATTAAACTCAATCACCAAAAAACATTGCGGAGAAACGGCTATTCAGGCGATACATAACCGGATTTTAACGGAAATCAAACGCCAATTAATGTTTTCTGATCTTTCCCACAAGGAAATTGCCTTTGATCTGGGATTCAACTCTCCATCGGCACTCAATAAATTTGTAAAAGCAAAACTCAAAGAAACCCCTACTGAACTCCAGCAGGAACTGGCGCAAATGTATAACGGATAGTCCTGTTTGTATAACATAGCTCGTTGAGGCTTATCTAATTTTGTTTCATTAAAAATTAAATAAAAAATGAGCAAATTATTTATTGCGGGAGAGGTTTTCCATGGTGCGGGAAGTCTTGATGAATTAAAGAATATCAAGGGTAAAAAAGCAGTTATTGTGACAGGAGGAAGTTCGATGAAGAAGAGCGGAACTCTTGACAAGGCGGTGGCTTACCTTAATGAAGCCGGGATCGAAACTCAGATTTTTGAAGGAGTAGAAGAAGACCCTTCATCTGCAACTTGTCTGAAAGGAGCTGAGGTGATGAAAACATTTCAGCCGGACTGGATTATAGGGTTAGGAGGATGTTCAGCCATTGACGCAGCAAAAATTATGTGGGTGTTTTATGAATACCCTGAGGTGGAATTTGAGGCCTTAATAAAACCTTTTACTGTACCCGTTCTGAGAAACAAAGCAAAATTTATAGCGATTCCTTCTACCAGTGGAACAGGAACCGAAACAACCGGTCTTGCTGTTATTACAGATAGAGAAAAAGGAGTAAAATATCCTGTTGTTTCTTATGAGTTGACTCCGGATATTGCGATTGTTGACGGAGAAATCTGTGCGTCAATGCCTGCCCATGTTACCTCTAATACAGGATTGGATGCATTAACACATTGTGTGGAAGCTTATGTTTCAAATATTGATAATAATATTGCTGACGCTTTGTCCAGGGGTGGATTAGAGATTGTTTTTGATAATCTTAAAAAAGCAGTTGAATCTCCTGATGATATTCAGGCTCGTCAGAATATGCATGATGCCTCGTTTATGGCAGGTCTTGCATTTAATAATGCATGGTTGGGAATTGTTCACTCTTTATCTCATCAGGTAGGTGCACTGTACGGAATTCCTCACGGAGCTTCTAATGCCATTTTCCTTCCGAATGTAATCCGGTACAATTCATTCGCAACAGAACGTTATCCTGATCTGGCAAGGGTCATTGGAAAAGAAACAAGTGAAGAACTTGCTCAGGCTATTGAGACTCTGCGCTCCGATGTTAACAATCAGTCAGCGATCAAAGAGTTTGGAATCTCAAGAGAAGATTGGGATAAAAATCTTGATTACATTGCAGCCAATGCTTTGGCAGATCCCTGTACAGGCTTTAACCCGAGAGTTCCTACATTAGATGAGTTAAAAGTAATCTACAATGCTTGCTATGAAGGGGTGGTATATACTGAAAAGGCAACAGTAAGCGCATAAAAAAGTAACTTTTAAATCACTTTTAGCCCCTTTATTGGGGCTTTTTTTGTTTTCATTCTGAAGAATACAGAATAATATAAATTGAATACTTATGGTAAGGCAAAGCCCGGAACTTCTTTTAACGAAGTTCCGGGCTTTGTATACTTATTGTTCTTACTTTAAAAACAGTGCACATCACTCCCTGTATTACATCTGAAATGGGTCAGTAAAGCAGCGAATGTTGAGTAATTTTTTACGGAAGACATCAAGAAATATCTGTATCAGCAAAAACGCAAATACAACTAGTTAAGATCGTAATTCATAATAACCATCCTCAGAATAAAATGCACATAGTCCTGATCTGCATCCTTTCTGCTAAGGAGCTTGTTTTTGTATTCGTACGAATTCAGCATTCTTGATAATCCCTGATAGGTTTCAAAATCATCCCCTTTAATTTTTACCCTCGTATTGCCATCTCTTCTTTGAACAAGTTGATCATCCAAAGTTCTTACTTTAAATAAAGCCTCACACAATGTAGGACGGGATTTCGCAGATCCAATATATCTTTCAACTATATTAATTTTAAAAGAATCAAATATGATGGTATTAAAAACAATTTTAGAATTAGGCTCCTGAGTATTGAGCTCAAGCTTGTAGTTCATTAATTTAAATTTTGGTAAAGATAAGTTTAATTATTTCAAATACCAGTACCATTTTAATAGATCATTCCCATTATAATGATTGAATTTTGTTCCGTTTATTGAAAATTCACTATTCCGAGATGATGTTTTTTATGGTAAAACATTGATATTTAGAGACTCCAATTAAGTAAATGAAATCCTGTTAAATAAAAAAAGTATTTTTTTATTTTTCTTTAAAAATTTAAACCTAAAAAAAAATACAATTGTATCAACTTATAAATGAACAATAAGTAAAAAGGTCTGAAAATTTTTTCCTGCTTTATTTTTTTCCTCATAAGCATTTGCGTAATTTTATTCTCTGTATAATAGAATTCATATTAATATCAATACAATGGAGAGATATAATTACGGAATGGTTGGCCTTGGAGTAATGGGGCGAAATCTTCTTTATAATATTGCAGATAATGGTTTCTCAATCGCAGGATTTGACCTTGATGAAGAGAAAGTAAAAGAATTACAGGAGGGTGCCACTTCAACAATGAAGGTTAAAGGTATCGGTTCTTTAGAAGATTTTGTTTCCGCACTGGAAAGTCCAAGAAAAATTATTCTGATGGTTCCTGCAGGAAAGCCCGTGGATGCGGTATTGGAAAACATGACCCCATTTTTAGACAAAGGAGATATCGTGATTGATGCCGGTAATTCCTATTTTGAGGATACAAACAGACGTATTGCTGATCTTGCCTCGAAAAATCTGCACTTTATGGGAATGGGAGTTTCCGGAGGTGAAAAGGGAGCCCGAACGGGACCGAGTATTATGCCGGGTGGAGATCCGGAAGCTTTTAATCTTCTTAAACCGATGCTGGAGTCTATTGCCGCAAAAGTTGATAATGAAGCATGTACAGCCTATATGGGGAAAGGTTCTGCCGGAAACTATGTAAAGATGGTGCACAACGGAATCGAGTATGCGATTATGCAACTTATCAGTGAAGCATATGACTTGCTGAAAAGAGGAGCAAAACTGAATAATGATCAATTATATGAAGTTTTTAAAGAATGGAATAACGGGGAAATGAACTCGTTCCTGATTGAAATCACCAGAGATATTTTCCAACAGAAAGATTCATTAACAGATCAGCATCTTGTTGATCAGATTTTAGATAAAGCAGGAGCCAAAGGAACCGGAAAATGGACTTCCGAGCAGGCAATGGAGATTGGAGTTTCTATTCCAACCATTGATATTGCGGTAACTTCAAGAATTTTATCAGCATATAAAGAGGAGAGGGTTCAGGCTTCTCAGTTGTATCCTAAAGCAGAAATTGCCACTCCGGAAGACACGGCATTATTTATCCGGGAAGTCGGAGATGCTTTGTATCTGGCCACCCTCATTAGTTATGCGCAAGGATTGGCCTTACTGGTAAAGGCGTCTGAAGAATACAAATTTGAAATTCCTTTGAAGGATGTGGTAAAAATATGGAGAGGTGGTTGCATCATCCGTTCAGTTTTACTGGAGAAGTTTTATACAGCATATACCAAAGATCCTGATTTATCTAATATCCTTTTGGATTCTGATATTGCTTTAATCGTTAAGGAAAAACTAGGTTCTTTAAGAAAGACGTCTGCTTTTGCTGTTTCAAACGGAATTTCAAGCTTAGGAATTCAAACTGCTCTCGGATATTTTGATGCCTATACTACAGAATATCTGCCGATCAATTTAATCCAGGCTCAACGTGATTATTTTGGAGCTCATACCTACCAGAGAATCGACAGAGAAGGTGTATTCCACACTTCATGGCATAGTCTAAACCCATAATATCCGGTAAAAATGAACGAGAATAGAATGTTACAGCCCACAACGATTATTATTTTTGGGGCAACAGGAGATCTGGCGAAAAGAAAACTTTTTCCGGCTTTTTATAATTTATATATTGACGGCAGAATGCCTAAAGGCTTTAATATTATTGCATTAGGAAGAGCCGAAAACACGGATGAATATTTCAGAAATTACATCAAAGAAAACCTGGAAAGTTTTTCAAGAAAAAAGGTGACTTCTGAAGATTGGGCAGGCTTTCAGGCACATATTACTTACTTCCAACATCAATTGGACGAAGAAAGCTCATACAAAGATTTATATAAGAAATTACAGGATTTTGATGCCGTTTATGGAATGAGGGCTAACCGGTTGTTCTATTTATCAATCGCTCCTAATTTTATTTCAACGATTTCGAATCACATCAAGAATACTTCATTAGCTTCTGATCCTAAAAAAGACCGTATCATTATTGAAAAACCTTTTGGACATAACAAACAATCGGCAGCTGAACTCAACAGCCTTTTGGCTGAAACGTTTGAAGAAGAGCAAATCTATCGTATTGATCATTATCTCGGAAAAGAAACCGTACAGAATATCCTGGCGTTCAGATTTGGAAATTCTATTTTTGAACCGTTGTGGGATCATAAATATATTGAATCTGTACAGATCACGGTAGCCGAAGAAGTAGGAGTGGAAACCAGAGGTGCTTTTTATGAGCAGACGGGGGCGTTGAAAGATATGATTCAAAACCATTTACTGCAGATTTTGTGTATGGTGGCTATGGAACCACCGGCTTCTTTGAAATCAGGTGAAATCAGAGACCGGAAAGTGGATGTTTTAAAAGCTATTCGCAGGATTTCCCCGGATCAGGTTGACCATTATGCAGTAAGAGGGCAATATGGAAGAAGTGTTGTCGGAGGAAGAGAAATTAAAGGATATCGCCAGGAAAATGGTATTGCTCCGGATTCAAATACAGAAACATTTGCAGCTATAAAATTTTATCTGGATAATGAAAGGTGGCAGGATGTACCTTTCTATGTGCGTACCGGAAAAAAAATGAAAGAAAAGCATTCTTATATTACCATCCAGTTTAAGCCGCTTCCTCATTCTACATTTTCAGATACACCCCATCATTTATCTGCCAACAGGTTGATCATTAATATTCAGCCTATGATGGACATCAGACTTCTGTTTATGGCCAAAAAACCGGGACTGGCAATGGATCTTAAACCGGTAGAGATGATTTTTGATAATTTTGCCTGTCAGGATGATACTCCGGAAGCCTATGAAACCCTTTTACAGGATGCCCTTTTAGGTGATCTTACATTATTTATGCGTTCTGATCAGGTAGAAGAGGCGTGGGACGTTGTGACTACCATTCAGGAAGCATGGGAGAATAATAAGGATTTGTCATTTCCTAATTATAAAGCAGGAAGCTGGGGTCCGGAAGACAGCAATACACTGGTGGAGAGACAAGGCCACAACTGGGTGTAAAACAATTTAAAAACTTAAACAGACAGAAAATGAATATTACCGTATTTGATGACCTGGAGAAACTGTATAAAAAAGCAGCGGATACTTTTGTAGATCTTTCAAAACAATCGATTCAGAAACATAATCAATTTACAGTAGCCTTAAGTGGAGGTTCTTCTCCTAAAGCCATTTTTAAATTGCTGGCTACAGAAGAATACTCAAATAAAATTGAATGGAGTAAGGTGTATTTTTTTTGGGTTGACGAACGATGGGTGTCTTTGAATGATGATAAAAGCAATGCAAAAATGACTTTTGAAGCTCTTCTTGACCATGTTCCCGTGAATAAAGATCACATTTTTCCGATGTATCAGGACGGAACAGAACCTGAAGATTACGCCAGAGAATACGAACAGAAAATTAAAAACATTCTTGGAAACGATGGGATTTTCGATTTTATCCTTTTAGGAATGGGGGATGATGGCCATACTGCGTCGTTATTTCCGGGTGAAGACGTCGTGAACGAAAAAGAAAAGTGGGTGTCTGCCTACTATCTGAAACCTCAGGAAATGTTTAGAATTACGTTGACCGCGCCATTAATCAACAAAGCTGAAAATATATTGGTCGTAGCATTCGGGGAATCTAAAAAACATGCCCTGAATGAGGTGCTAAACGGAGAATATAATCCCACACTTTACCCTATGCAGCTCATTGAGAAAAAAGAAGGATTCCAGTTTTTTACGGATGAAAAAGCCAGTAGCTAAAACATTGTAAAATGTAAAACTCTGAATACGTATACTATATAGATAAAAAAACATTTTTAATAAAATCAAAAGGCTACCTCATTTTTGAGGTAGTCTTTTGATTAATATGGTACTTATGTTATTTGCCAAGGTATTTTCTTCAGCAGCTAAAGATGTCCTACTTCCCGAACATCTTTTTCCAACCGTTCTCTCGTAAGTCCCAATGTACTTCCCATGCTTCATGAATACGAATTTTAGAAGCATCCAGTGCCCTTTTTTTGCGTAAGTCGTCGCTCTTATTAATTTGTTGTAATGATGATAAATTATCTTTAGTAAAAGCAGGCTTTATGATCAGGATATTTTTACAGGTTTCCTTAAATACAAAGTGCAGCAATACCTTTCTTTGTTGATACTTCATTCTTCAAAATCAAAACAGCACCACTAGAAATCTAATGATGCTGTTACAATGAGTGTTTTTACCATAATCACTTAATGTACGAACTAACTTGTCTTCAATCAGGGGAACATTACGCAATTTAAAATCTTAATTTTTCAACGTAACCTGTGTTTTTTGTGTATAGTGTTGGTCTTAGTTTGTGCAAATATATAAAATAAGACACTTATAAGTGTGCAATATCATTAAAATTTTCTTAAACTTGTACCATCGAACGATTTTACCATGGAAAGAAAATCAGCAGGAGGCAGTATTCGTAATAAAGAACGAAGCAAAAAGAAGTTTTTGGATGCGGTTGGAAAAATTTTAAAAACAAAAGGATACACAGGGTTAAAAGTAAATGCTATTGCCACTACCGCCGGAGTAGATAAAAAAATGATCTATACCTATTTTGGGGGAATAGATGGTTTGATGGATGAATATATCCGCTCTCAAGACTTTTGGAGCAAAATAACACCCGAGGAACTGGAACATATAAAGCCGAGAGTAGATGATGGAGGAAAATCATTTATGACAGAAATGATGTTGTCACAATTTGATTATGTTCATCAAAATAAAGAAGCACAGAAATTATTACTGTGGCGTCTGTCTGAGCCCAGAAAAGCATTAAAAAAACTAACCGATACCCAAGAAGAAAACGGAGAATATATTTTTAAGCTCATGAATGGTGATAACTTTGGAAAGCATTCTGACGATATTCGTTCTATAATGGCTATCATGGTTTCAGGGCTTTATTACCTTAATTTGTATGCTGAGATGAACGGCAGTATTTTTTGTGGAATAGATGTTAGTACGGAGGAGGGGCGCAATAAAATAAAAAAAGCAATATCTTTTTTACTGGGGCAAACCTATGATAATTTAAAAGATTCCGAATAATATATAAACTTTTCTGATCGTATGCAGTAATCGTTTTTTGACTTCGATTCAATACAGATATAGGTGTTAATGCTATTGTTGAAAATGAATTTTTCTTCTGAAGATGGCTACTACAGCTGGTTTTTATCAAAATAAAAACAGCACTATTAGTTACCTAATAATGCCGTTGCGTGTCATGTTTAATGTATGAAAAGGTTGTTAGTTTGTGCAAATATACAAATAAGACACTATAAAGTGTGCAAAATGTTTAAAAAATTTCTTAAACTTGTATCATTGAATTTTTACAATGGAAAGAAAATCAGCAGCAGGCAGTATTAGGAACAAAGAACGCAGTAAAAAAAAGTTTTTGGATGCAGTTGGAAAAATTCTGAAAACAAAAGGGTATACTGGGTTAAAAATTAATGATATTGCTGCTACCGCCGGAGTGGATAAAAAAATGATTTACACCTATTTTGGCGGAATGGATGGTCTGATGGATGAATATATTCGTTCACAAGATTTTTGGAGTAAGATGACCGCTGAAGAAGTCGAAAAGATAAAGCCAATCATAGATGATTACGGAAAGACATTTGCAAAAGAAATGTTTTTGTCTCAATTCGAGTACGTATACAAGAATAAAGAAGCACAAAAATTATTGCTCTGGCGTTTATCCGAGCCCAGGAAAGAATTAAAAAAATTAACCGATCTACAGGAAGCAAATGGAGAATACATTTTTAAGTTATTTGCGGATTCTCATTTCAAAGAAAATGACAGTGTCTTCCGTTCCATAATGGCTATTATGGTTTCAGGACTCTATTACCTGAATATGTTTTCTTCTATCAACGGGAGTCTTTTTTGTGGTATTGACGTCAACAGTCCTGAAGGACGTGATCAGATCAAAGAAGCGATGTCTTTCTTAATAGATCATTCCTATGATAAACTAGAGGATAAGAATGATAAGGTTAAATAAAATCCTTGGAAATCTTTTTTAATATATAAAAAAACAACCCCATTAGTCGTAATGGGGTTGTTTGCGTCGTGTTTTTACCTTAGTTGTTTTCGAAATTGTCTTAACGTGAGGGAACGTAATAATACAATTTGCATTGTTTTTCTTTCAACCTAGATAGTGTTTTTATGTATGTAGTTGGTTTTAGTTTGTGCAAATATATAAAATAAGACACTTTGAAGTGTGTAAAATGTAAAAATTTTTGTTAATATTGCTTAATGTGCTGTTTTTCAGGTGAATAATTTTTAATTTAAAATAAAAAATATATTTCCATCTCTTTTTTTGATAGCCTTTTCATGTAATTTTCTACAATTAAAAAACAGCATCATTAAAAAATAATGTTGCTGCTTACAGTAGTGTTTTTTACCTTAATTATCTAATTTTAGAAACTAATTATTTTAATCAAGGAACATAATCGAAATTTTTAATTTTCAATCCGATAGTGTTTTTGTTTATATAGATGGTTTTAGTTTCGACAAATATACAAATAAGACACTTCAAAGTGTCTAAAAATTTTAAAAAAGTTGAAAATTTATTGTAATTATTTGGTTTTCAGCTCAATAATTTTTTATTTAAAAGCTGGTAATAGCGTGTTAATAGTTCAATTATCATTTAAAACATCATAATTTTGGTACTTATTCTGATATTTTTTCTGTAACTGTAATGATTTATTTATTGCAAATATAAACAATAAGACACTTGTTGGTGTTCAAAAATGAAAAAAAAATCCTTAAACTTGTATTTTGAATGTTTATCATGGAAAGAAAATCAGCAGCGGGCAGCATCCGAAATAAGGAACGAAGTAAACAGAAATTTTTGGATGCAGTTGGAAAAATTTTGACTACAAAAGGATTTGCAGCATTAAAAATAAATGATATTGCAGCGATGGCCGGAGTAGACAAAAAGATGATCTATACCTATTTTGGAGGAATGGACGGTTTGATAGACGAATATCTTCGTACTCAGGATTATTGGGTTCGGGTAAATAGCCAGGAAGTTGAAAAAATACAACCCAACTTAGAGGATGGAGGAAAATCGTTTATTGAAGCCATGCTGATTTCACAATTTGATTATGTCTATAATAATAAGGAAGCCCAGAAATTATTATTGTGGAGTATTTCCGAACCCCGCAAATCATTAAAAAAAATGATCGATGAACAGGAGCAAAACGGAGAATATATTTTTGAATTGATGATGACTCCACATTTTAAGGAAAAAATGGGAATTTATCGTTCGATTCTCGCTATCATAGTGGCAGGATTATATTATCTGAATATGTATTCTTCTTTGAATGGTAGTATTTTTTGTGGTATAGATATGAATACTCCTGAGGGGCGTAGCCATGTTAAAAAAGCAATCTCGTTTTTAATAGAACAAACCTATGAAAATCTGATACCGGAACAGGATCAAACAGAAAAATAGATATCTTCATGCTTTCCAATTATTTTGGGTAGGGACTCCCTTCTAGGACTGGTACTGTTTACCATCAAAATGTGCCTGCTATAAAGAATAATCTTCAGATTTTATATTACAAATAGAAGTAAATACATACATTTGCTTTTTATCTCTGTACTTTCCATACCATTTAAAAACTAATAAAAAATTGAAGAAGATAGTAAGCATGCTGTTTATAATTTTATCGGGCATGAAATTATATTCACAAAATACCTACGTATTTTTTGGTTCGTTTAACCGTGATAAAGCCAATAACGGAATTTATGTATATGAATTGGATACAATCAAAGGCAAATTATCAAAAATAACAACAGTAAAAGGAATTCTTAATCCGTCATTTCTGACTCTGTCTCCCAATGGTCAATATCTTTTTGCCTGTACTGAAAGCAAAACTAAAAATGCAGGAAGTGTAAGCAGCTTTGAATTTAATCCCGGAAAAAAATCTTTGACCTTTATCAACAGTCAAAGAACCGGAGGAGAAAATCCCGTTTATATTACAGCACACAAAAATGGTAAATGGTTGATAAATGGTAATTATACAGAAGGAAGTCTGTCTGTTTATCCGGTTTCAGAGAACGGATTTATACAACCCAGGGTGCAGAATTTTGAGTATTCAGACGGGAGTATAGATCCGGATAGGCAAGAACGTTCCCATATTCATTCCACCGTTTTTTCACCTGATTATGGTTATGTTTTCGCACCTGATCTTGGAGCGGATAAAATCAGAACATATACGTTTGAAAATAGTAAAACAGAACCTCTATCAGAAGCAGAAGTCTCTTTTACACAAACAACTTTAGGAAGTGGTCCAAGGCACTTTGCTTTTCATCCTAACGGTAAGTTTGCCTATTGCATAGAGGAAATGGGAGGAGCTGTAAGTGCTTACACTTATGACAACGGAAAACTGAACAGTATTCAAAGAATCAACACACACTCAGAAAAGGGTAAAGATAATTTTGAAAGTTCAGATATTCATATTTCTCCGGACGGGCGTTATTTGTATGCGTCAAATCGTGGGCTTGAAAATAATATTGCTATTTTTTCAATTCAAAATGACGGAACCTTGAAAACGGTAGGCTATCAGTCAACCCAAGGGAAACATCCAAGGGTATTTACCCTTGATGAGACCGGAAAATTTTTAATAGCTACCAATTCCGTAAGCGGTGATGCGTTTGTATTTAAACGAAATGCAGAAACTGGACTTCTTAAAAAAACGGGAAAGAAGGTCAAAATGTTTGGTGTTTCTTCAGTACAGATCAGAAAATATTAATTGAACAGAATTAAGATTAAAACAATACGTAAAGAGAAATATATAAAACCACGGTTTAATTAAAAGCTTGTGGTTTTATATCAATACCAGAGAAAAGGTTATCTGGGTTTTATCGCAATGGCATCGATCTCAAATAACATATCAGGCAATGCGAGCCGGCTTACCGGAATAAGTGTACTTGCAGGTAAATAAGTTGTCTTCCAGACTTTCTTTGCTTCTTCAGCCCATATTCCAAGCTTTTCCTGATTGTGGTCCACAATTAAAAGAGTGATTTTAAGAACATGGTCAAATGTCATAGAATGGCTCTGCAGGACTATTTTTAAATTTTCCAAAGCATCCTTAACCTGTGTTTGAAAGTCGGGAGCTAAGACGTGATGTTCTCCGACACCGCCACTCTGTCCTGATATAAAACACATCTGAAAAGGGGATTCCACTGAAATGCTGTGTGAAAATCCATAGGGACCGGGATTAAACAATTCTTTAGGATTGATAAGCTGAGGATGATTATTATTTTCCATGATCTATTTTTAAGTGTAAAAATGAAGCTTTAAAATAAAGAAAACGTTTACATTTGTTGAAGAAAAGCAGATCGAAATTGTTTATATTGAAGGTTTGGTTTGTTTAAAAAAGAAAAATGCTGTTACGATGAACAGCATTTTACATAATTTACTCTACCAGAATACTTTCAATTCCTTTTTGTAAAGCGGTCTCCTGAACAACGGGAACTGACATCCCTTCTGCACGAACAACCGATATGTTGGTCATTCCCATGAATCCGAGAGTTTTCTTAAGATAGGGAACAACAAAATCATATGCCTGTCTTTCTCCCTCAGAGTAGACCCCACCACTTGAAAAGACCAGATATACTTTTTTATTTTTTACCATTCCTTCCGGTCCGTTTTCAGTGTAACGGAAGGTATGTCCTGCTCTTGCAATATGGTCCAGCCATGATTTCAGAGTAGAAGTGATACTGAAGTTATACAAAGGGGCTTCAATAATGATAATATCAGCCTCATGCAATTCATCAATAACCGTGTCGGAAAGTTTTACAAACTCTGATTGCTCTGCAGTGCGATTTTCGGCCGGGGTGAAAAAGGCGTTGATCTGTGCTTCTTCAAGATGAGGGAAAAGTGGGTTGGCTAAATCTCTTTTTTTGAAAATACTATCCGGATATTTTGCCCTGATTTTTTCAACGACAGCATTTCCTAATTTTTTACTTACTGAAGATTCACCTCGTGGGCTTGAAGTAATATGAAGTACTTGTTTCATTTTTTTATTTTTTAAAATTTTACATTTCAAAATTATTTATATTTACTAATAAAAAGATAGTAGTTACCAAAAGGTTAGTAGTAACATTTAGGTTAGTTATCTGAAAAATAAAGACAATGGAAGAAGAAAAAATACTGTACTCGCAACCTCAATGCAGTACTCATCTTTCTGCTACAGAAGATGCATTGTATGTACTGGGAGGTCGATGGACTTTACGGGTAATGATAGCCATTTTAGGCGGACATAATCGTTTCAATGAGTTACAGAGAACGGTCGATGGAATTTCAGCAAGGGTATTATCAAATGAATTGAAAAAGCTGGAAATGAATCATTTGGTAGAACGGCAAGTGCTTGCCGATCAAAAACCCGTATTGGTAGAATACATTCCTACAGCATATAGCCAGTCATTAAGAGATGTGATTGCTGCATTGGCTGATTGGGGAAGAAAACATAAAAAGAAAATTACAACCTGAAATCAGAGGCTGGTGTTTTATAAAAAACAGCTCATTATTTCTGTATAATGAGCTGGATGTTTATAGAATAAAGTTGTGTTTTATTTCACAAACACTGCTAACCCTTTAGTCCTGGCTTTTATATTCTTTTTTAATCTCAGAAGGAGTGTAATGACGAAATAAAATGTAACAGCCAATCCAATTGTTACAGGAATGAACCAATTTCCAAGAATTTCATAGGGCTGTAAATGTTCGCTCTGAATAAATCCGCCATATTGAAAAATTTCTCCCTTTTTGTAATATAATCCCACATGGTCAGGAGCAAAAATTTTGGCAAAAATGAGTAATATAAATGAAAACAGAAACAAATACAAAATGAAAAATACAAAATAGATGATCCCAAATGAAAAATTGAGGGTCAACGCCTGAAAGACGTGGATTGGATTCAGCGTTCTGGTCGCTTGATTTAGTTTTTTTTCTGCAATCAAAGGCTTTAAAACTTCATGAGGGTTGCCTATTTTGGACAGTGTATTCTTAAGGTTGGAAACAGAATCATTTTCTTCTGCCTGTCTGGATGTGCTTTCAAAGATATGACTGTTTATTTCCATCAGAATGTCTTTTTGATCTTCATCAGAAAGTTTTCTGGTCGCTGATTGAACCTGATGGATATAAGCCTCATATATTTTCTGAGTTTCAGCATTTTTAAACTGTATTTTTTTGAATTCCATATCTTACATGATTTTGAGTATTATAGTTTGTAAGTCAGTCCATTGTTTTTTCATTTCTGAAAGGGTTTTTATTCCTGTACTGGTTAAGAAGTAATACTTCCTGGGAATACCGGTTTCTTGTTCCACCCATTTTGATTCTAACAGTTTTTCTGTTTTTAACCTATTCATTAAGGGGTAGAGGGTACCTTCCGCTATATCTATACTGGTTACGTTCTTAATTTTTTCAATGAGTTCATATCCGTAAAGTTCCTGCTCTTTTAAAACAAGCAAAACGATAAAGGATAAGCTTCCTTTCTTTACCTGTGATTGCCACTTGTCTATAAATTCCTGATTCATTTTTCAAATATACAACAAAATACATTGTTATACTATGTATTTTGTTTTGAGATGGTATTTTTTTGCTGATAATTTTCAGGATCATTGTTTTGTATTGACTTTCAGTATTTTGAAATAATGATTCTTTAATGACGCGAAGTGTAATCATAAAATCAATAAAAATGTATTATATATAAATTAACATAACTTTAAGTTTTTTATGGATTGATAAGTTGTATTATTTCCTCTACTTTATTTATTTTTACTCAAATTAATAATGACAAGATGGTTATATGCGAAGACTTACTCTTTTCTCATGGGGCTCAATTGGTGGAATATAATTCTGCAGATTATATTTTTCAGGAGGGAGCATTTGCTAAATTTTATTTACAGATCAAAAGCGGAACCGTAAAATTAAATACGTTTCTGGAAGATGGAAAAGAGTTTGTTCATGGACTTCCTTTTGATGGGCATTGCATTGGTGAAAGCTATCTTTTTACAGGACATAATTATGCTGTAAATGCGATTGCAGTTACCGATTGTGAAATTGTTAAAATTCCGAAGACTAAATTTTTACCTCTTTTACTGGAAAATCCTGCCCTCATGTTGAAGCTGAATAATTATACTGCAGACCGATTGCATTTCCGGTATATGATTTCCAGTTTTCTTGCAATTTCTGATCCTATTATAAAGCTCAGAAAACTATTTGATCATCTTAAAAAATACTTCGGGTTTGATGAAGTGTATTCATTTCTTATTCCCTATACGAGACAACAGATTGCCACCTTAACCGGCCTTCGGGTGGAAACGGTCATCCGATATGTTAAAAAAATGGAAGAACAAAGGCTTGTTAAGCTCGACAGTACTAAAATTTATTATTAATTCTGTTATCTTCAAAGTAATTCCGGAATAACTGGTGTGCGTTTTCACAAACATACAGTTAGAGTACTCTTTTAAAGGCAACTCAACTATTTTAATACCAGAACAGGAAGGTTGGTGTTCTGATAAATTCCTTCAGAAATACTTCTGCTTGCCATATAATACAGGAAACTATGGCTGCCCGGTAATGCAATAATAAGGTCAGCCCCATTGGCGGATGCAAACGTCAGGATTCCTTTAATCACATTTTCATCATAAGAATAATAAATGCTGCCGGGTAAATCTGTCAGGTGTTGGTGAATATAATCTTCCAGCTCTTTCTTTTTTACAGGATTGATATCAGTTCCTTCCTTTGTATTGATGTTTAGGAATGATAGCCGGAGATCCTGTTTTTCAATCATTGATTTGTGATGAAATAGCCTTTCAAGTTTTTTAATACCATTGATATCGCAGGGAATGACTATGTTTTTGATGCTGCTGTATCTGTAGCTATTAGGTATTATAAGGGTTTTAACAGGGCTTGTTCTTGAAATAGCTATGATATTATCAGAAACAAAGCTTTCAGCAGAGGAAGTAGAATCATCACTTCCTAAAATGATCATTTCAATGGACGGCTGATTTTTCAGGACTTCATTGATACTTCTGGTCAATGCCCAGTCACTCAGTAGTCTTGAAACCTTAATTTCTGCCGAAATTTCTGAAATGACCTTACTGAGCTGGTCAAATCGTAGTTCTGTCCTTTCCAGAAGGCTGTTAACACTTTCTTCATTGACGAATGAGTGGCCTTCTGCAATATGCAGGTAATCAAATTCGGATTCTCCTGCAATCTTTAAAAGGATAATGTTTTGATATTCATAGTGTTTAGCCCATTCTGCGGCGACTTGTACAGCATTTTCTGTAGTGGATGTAAAGTCAATAGGTACAAGAATTGTTCTCATATTATGTGGATTTATAACCCGGTTTATCCAGGTTTGCGGTCATTTTTTTTACTAAAAGAAGAGCCTGGCTGATGTCCTCTTTGTCAAGATCGTCTACAGCCTTTGTATAAAGTTCCAAAGCCCACGGATAAACCTTTTCTACAATTTTTTTCCCCTTTGAAGTCAGGAAAATCTGATTATTCCTCCGATCGTTTTTATAAGCAACCCGTTCTACCAAATCCCGTTTTACCAGACTGTTGATAAGATACGTAATACTTGATTTATCTTTACTCACTTTGTTGGCTATTTCCTGTTGATTGATCCCGTCATTCCTGGAAAGAAGTCCTAGAATTTCTATCAGCTCAACCGAAAGATTCGGATCGTACTCACTCACGCAGGCCTGAATTTTTTGTCGTAAACGACTTTTCATCTCACTCATTGCCCAACCCAGTTCCAGAGCCAGTTCTGATATGGTTTTTTGGTTTTCAGACATATTTTGATAAATAAAACATGAAAAATTTCTGTGATTTATGCTTTCTAACAAATATACGAACAATTAGTTTTAATTAAAACTAATTGTTCGTAAAATACTAAGAATGAATTTTCTATTATGTTTAAAATGTAGATACAAATACAAATATTTAAAAAACAGATAACAATACGTTCATTTTCCTGACTGGTTTAATTCATAGTTTAGTGAAAATTTTTTAAAACTAAAAAACATCTATGAACTACATTTATCACACGATATTTAGAATGCTACCGACCCTTTGTCTTCTATGTCTTTTTTCATGCAGATCAGATCAGTCATTGACAGATGAAGTATTACCTGATACTCAGCGGATCGCAGGACGAAATGTTTCCCCTAACATAAAAGTTCTGACATATAATACCTTTTTGTTACGTGATATCAGTATTTCTTCTACGACGCAATGGTCTCAGCAGGCCAGGGCAGAGAAATTAGGGGAAGCTTCTTTTTTAAAGAACTATGATGTTCTTTTGCTTCAGGAATGCTTCGATAATACGGCGGCCAATAAACTACGACAAAAGCTTCTCTCTTCTTTTCCTTATCAGACTCCGGTTGTAGGCCAGACAAAAAACGGATGGGATAATACTTATGGTGACTGGCGGGAAGCAACTTCCGGAGGATTTGAAAACGGTGGAGTCATGATTGCCAGTAAGTATCCCATAGAAAGAATGGATCAGTATATATTTCCTGCGGGATGTGATTTTGATGCTCTTTCTTTAAAAGGATTTGCTTACGCCAGAATAGTAAAAGACGGAAAGCGTATTCATCTTATCTCAGTTCATACCCAATCTACGCAACCTTCATGTCAGGGAAAAGAGGTAACCATCCGGAAACAGCAGCTGGAGATTATAAAAGCTTATATTGATGGGTTAAAAATCCCTGCCGATGAAATGGTCATCTACGGAGGAGATTTTAATATTATAAAAGATAGTCAGGAATATCCTAAAATGCTACAAACTCTTAATGTTAACCCACCTGTTTATAAAGGGTTATCATCTACCTGGGATACCAAGACCAATACAATGGCTTCTTATCATTATCCTTATCCGGCCAATCAGAGAGAATATCTTGATTACGTTTTTGTTTCCAATGATCATTATGTACCGCCTAGCTGGCAAAATATTGTATTTGATCCGGTGTCTTCAACGCTTATGACTTATGTAAATTTTACTGGAGATAAATACTATTGGACAGATTATTCAGATCATTACCCGGTAGAAGGAAATATATATTCAGACCAGAATACCCCAACCCAAAGTCTGAAATTCAGAAAATATGACCGGGTTTCATTGAAATCCGTATCTACAGGAAAATATGTGAATATGAATCTTTCAAAATCTGATGACTGGTTGACCGTCTCTTCTTTGCAGGCTGATGCAAAAACATGGTTTAATATTATAAACATAGGGAATACAGACAATTATTTTGATTTAAAAGAAGGGCTGGTAAGAGTGGAAAGCAGTGAGCTTATTAATAATTTTTGGTATTGGGATTCAGTGAGCAGTGGAAGCTATTACCTTTATCCGAAACGGGGAAAATCGCTTACCAATCTCAGAATTCAAATCGTAAAGAAAAAGACGGGTAATACTTCTTCCAGTATTGAAGATGGAGATATTGTGGCTTTCAAAGATAAAACTTCAATAGGAAATACGTATTATCTGCAAGTCTATAATAAATCAGGAACAGACTGGATATACCTTAATGGTAAAAGCTTAACACCCGATGTACAGTTTGAGGTAAAAATAAATAATATCAATCCTCAATCGTTTTAGGCTATTATTCAGAATATACAGTACAAAAAATGACAACTTATAGAGGTTGTCATTTTTGTGTGGTATTAAATCCAAAATAATAATATCCAATCATTATATAAAGATATTTATTATTAAGATTTTTGAAGTAAAGATTGGGTTAATATTGAATTGAGCCATGTTACAATATCATCATATACCTGTTCTTTGATATCTTCATTTAATATTTCATGCCTCATTCCTGTATACAGGTTCAGTTGTACATTTTTAAACCCATCTGTCCGGAGGTTATCTACCGTAGATTGTACTCCCTTGCCAAAATCTCCGACAGGATCATCAGCACCACTTACAAACATAAAGGGAAACTCCCTTGAAATAGATTTTGCCCAATCTCTGGATGTTGCTGTTTCCATGAGTGAAAAAAGAGTATAGAATGCATTATTGGTAAATGGAACACCACATAGTTCATCTTGCATAAAAGCTTTTCTGTTCTCTTTATTTACACTCAACCAATTGGTACCATGATCATATTCTTCATTTTTAAAATGACTATTGCTTACTTTACCAAATAAATCAGCGATAAGTTCACTATGGGTATGAGGAGATAAGGAAGTAAGAAAAGAAAGTAATCCTTTCACCGGACCAAGAAGCTGACTTTCACCACCGGTTCCTATAATGACTGCTCCTCTGAAACGAGATGACTGTTTTCTCAACAAACACCTTGTAATAAAAGACCCCATGGAGTGGCCTATTATAAAATGAGGTACTTCCGGATAATCTTTATCTAAAATTGAGGCCATACTTTTGGCTGTATTGATGAGTTGCTTTTCCGGATTATTAATTGCAAAAAATCCCATTTCTTCTTTGCTTTTTGCTGTTTTTCCATGACCCAGATGATCGTAGGTAATCACAGCAAACCCCTGATGCACCAGGTATTTTGCAAAATCTGCATAGCGGCCACTGTGTTCCTGCATCCCATGGAGTATCAGTATAGTGGCCTTGATGTCCGTTGTTTCAGGCTGGTAGTAGGTGTAGTATATTTCCCGGGACTTGCCATCTACACTCTTTTGTAAATAATTTGAAGTTTCTTTCATTTTTTTATTGTTTAGATTATTTTAAAACCAAAATCCGGCGCCCGCAGTGAATCGGCCACCTTCGCTTCCTGTAAAATAAGTAGCCCGTATTGAAAGGGTTTCTAAGGCAATCATCCAGATTCCTCCTCCTACAGACTGGTGCCATTTTCTTGATTCATCACCATCCATCCATACACGTCCATAATCATATCCTCCAAGTATTCCGAAATCTACAGGAGCAACACTATTTTTAACTTTTCCAAAGTTCCATCGGATTTCACTGCTTTGAAACAGGGAAGAACGCCCCAGGAACCGGTAATCTCTAAAAGATCTTAATCCGTTACTTCCTCCTAATTCAGCTCCCTGAAAAAAATCAAAATCCTTGTTGTTGATATACTTTCCCCGTACTTTTGTTGCCAGGACAAAACGTCCGTTATTATCCAGACGGTGGGCGATATTTAAAAGAGCATCATAGGTCATGAAATTTCGTTTTGTATCTTCAAGATTGGTTTTCCAGGCAGCAGAGATAGCGAATCCAAATCCCATAGTAGGAAAGGCCGGATTATCGCTATGGTCGTAGCTGAAAGTATATTTAGCTCCTAAAAATCTTTGGTTGTCCAACACACGAGGATCAATTTGAGAGGATTGTATAATAAAACGTTCAGGAGTATTTTTTACCTTGTAATTTTCATATCCCAGCTGAATGGTGTGTACCAACCCCAGAAAGCTCTTTTTGGATAAAGAAGGGAAGATCTGAAGTTGTTGCATTTTTACTCTGTTATAATCTTTATCTACTACATCTTCATTATTTATAGTTTCATTTCCAAACCCAAAGTAATTCTGAGCAAAATTTGGAGTGGTAAAACGAGCCTTCATATCAAATGTCCATTTTCCAATGGCATTAGGGAAACTCCCATTATAGACCAATTCAACACCGTTTGTTGCAGTGAGATAACTTGCCTTGAAATCATGTTTTGCGGAATATGGATTTCGTTCAAAACCATTCTGTGTATAACTGATAAGAGCTCCTATTTTGGCTCCCTCGTCGGGGTTATAGCTTATACTGGGATATCCTGCCCAAAAATTGTAAGTTGGTTTTGTATAATTATAAGTATTAATTTCATACTCATCTGTTATCTTTTTCGCAGGATGTCCGGTAAGGTTGTAGGTGTTATTTTGAGATTTAAAGTCGTAAAGTTTAATATTCCGTCCGTTAGCAATATTATAAACATCGTTATTCTCGCCACCAATAATTCTTACTTTTATCCCTGAATTTTCAGTTCCTGATACATCAAAAGTATCATTATCATCAAGCCCATATACCCAAATTTCGTTTGTTTTATCTTTTGAATATTCTCGTTGGAAAACAAGTTCATCGCCCTCCTTTTTTACACGGTATTGTACAATATTTACTTTGTTTTTTTCTTTTTTAATGACGAATCTGTCTTCTTTATTGGTGCCGGTCAGAACAACTGTTTTTTGTAAGACTTTATAATAGTCTGTAGCGTATTGTACCATTTTATCTCGTCTTATCTTCAGATCTTTTTGGATAAGCTGTATGGTTTCATCCTGTATTTCTTTAGGTAAATTTCGGAATGCTTCATCAATAAATTGATCTGAAAGATTTTGTTGAATATATTCTGCCTCTTTTTTCCAGTCCTGTTCGGTAGCATTTCTTAAAAATGTAAGGTCAAGAGGATAGGGCTCTCTGTTCATCCATTTTACATCCCTGATGTCTTCTTTAAAAGTCTGCATGTGACGTAATGGCGGAGACAGCATAATAAATTTAAATAAAAAACCATCATATTTACTGAATGCCTGGTCACGATCTTTTGGGATAGGTTTATAGATATAATGGTCGTTTTCTTTATATTCAACCCAACGCCATTGGCCTTCATGCCTGTCCCAATCGCCTAAAAGCATATCGAAAATACGGGCTCTGATATAGCTTTGCTGATCGATGGAATATTTTTCAGATTTATGCAGGTTTTCCATCATGTCTGAAGTATTCATTGTGGTGGTTGCTCCATTGAGTTTTTTAAGATCTGCCTCACTACCTGATAAACGTTCTTCAATTTGGTAAAGTTCATTTCCATATTCGTTGTTAAATTCGCCCAGTTGTTTTTGTTTAGGGATATAATAGAGTAGAGAACTGGAATGGAGAATATTTAATTTTTCTGCAAAATTTTCAATAGCAAAAGGAGTATATGGATGTCCCGTTGTATAAAAATCAAGTAAAAATTTCTCGGCGGAAGTTCCTTTAAAATCTTCTCCCAGACTTGAGTTTTTAAAGGCAACGGCATTAAGAAACCGTATTGCACTTTTTTTCACACCTCTCATGGCATATTCCTGGCCATTTTTAGCAATCAGTCGTAATGAATTGGATTGATGTCCACCGCCGGCACGCTCAGGAGAAAGGCCTCCTTTTAAAGTATCAAGAGTTGCAACTTTAGCCTGAACTGGCATGCTGTAGTATTTTCTATAGTGTTCTCCCCATAACCATGTATAGAACTTTGATTTTTTTGTTAAAGATTCCGGGTAAACAGAAGTCACTACGGTTTGAGGGAATTTTTCAGGATACTTTATTTGAACTGGAGGTTCGGGAGCTTTCTTTAAGACCTCAATATTTGTCAAAAGCTTTTCAGAATTATTTTCAGTGTTATAATAGGATACATTAGCGCTTCTGTCTTTATTGATATTCAAGACAGCATATCCGTTTCCTCCAAAAGAAAAATCCTGTGGATGTGTTGCTTTTGCAGCTCCTTTTTCAGACCCGGCTCCGCTAATAATCTGTCGCACATTTTTTTCTTCCAGATATTGGAGATTATGGTCATGTCCTGATACGAAAATAACATTGTTATTATTTTGAACAATAGATTTGATGCGACTGTTGAGCGCAATATAATGGGCATTATTCAGGTCTTGGGGACTAATGCCTGATGTGGAACGAAATAGATTAATAAGAGTTCCGATTCCCGGTAAAGGAACCTGACTTCCAAGAGGATAAAGCTGGTCTTTCCAGGAAAAATATCCGGCATGTATTCCGTTGCTGATCAATGGATGATGCATAGCAACAACAATGAGGTTGTTTTGACTTTTGTTGATCAGATCTTCAAATTCCTTGAAAAAGTCTTCCCGGGTTTTAACATCACAATCTGCATTGATTTTAGGATCTTTTTCCCAATTTTCCAGAAACCATTGACTGTCAATAGTAATCAATGTGATATTATCCTCCAGTTTTATTTTATCAATTGGGCAGCCATTTTTGGGAAGGAATCCTTTTTTATTATTCTGATATCGGGTAACAACTCTTTCCTGATTTTTTAGCCCTTTAAGACCATGATGCCAGTCATGATTACCGGGAATAACCACTGTGTTTCCTTTATAATTTTTAGTGATATTTAGCTGATCCTCAAGATTTGATTTTGCCTTTTTATATTCGTTATCATTTTTGTCCGGCATACCTTGTGGATAAACGTTGTCACCAAGAAAAAGCAATGTTGAACTGGCTGGGGCTGTATTGAGTATGTTTTGTAATGTTTTTAAAGTATTTTTATTCTTATGATGATCTGTACTTCCTACATTACCGATAAGGAAGAACTGATGAGCCACTTTAGAAGAATCCTGTAGGGGAAGTTCTACTAAAGCTTTTCCTTTTTGTAAATCATAAGTTGCACAAGATTGAAGGATGATTCCAAGAATAGAAATTTTAATGGAAAAGGGGACTGTATTTTTAATATTGAATTGCATAATTTTACAAATTGATAAGGTTGATGTTTTCATTCATTCCTTTAATGGCCTGTTTTTTGAAAATCGTTTTTTTGAACTATTTCAGGAAAAAGCTGGCCATAATGAAACTGAACGCCGAGAGTATAATACCAAACATAAAAACATTATAAGAAATACGTAAACGTCTGTATTTTTTACTCAGGACAATCCCTTGAATATAGATATCCTTAGTCAGCGTTTGATATAAGTAGGGCTCATCTTTCATTACAGAAAGCATCCCCTTATAATATTCGTCAAAAGACATATTATAGTAGTTTCCAAAAAATATGAGATTTACTCTTTTTTCTTCTAAGTCCTTCTGATTAAACTTTCCGGAAGAAAGGTTAGGACGGGTTGCAAGGAGGGAAAAAAATATGGAAAAAATATTGACTGATAAGATAACATAAGTTGGTATGCTGAGGTAGGAACTTTCATCTAATTTTCGTATTAATTGACTAAAAATAATAGACAGGATAATAGAATTGACTGTTATGAGAATCTGAGCTTTTTTATCTGCCATGTCGGACATTTTCTGATTGTTTCCGGAAGCTATTCTGAACAAGGTCTCAACGCCTTTACCAGGTTTTTCTACTTTTTCTTTTTTAGGAGATGAAAGATTTTCCGGTATATTTTGTTGGAGTATTTTTTTTATTTGATTACTATTATTTTCTTTTCCGGGATTGTAGTGAGCCTCAGCATAAGATGTAAAATAAGAGTGAGCAGACATAAGCTTGAGGGTATCAGCCAGCCATTCTTCTTTGGGAATACTTTTTTCTAATATATTCTCCCTTTCTTTATGGAGTTTTTCATTATATTCAAAGAAATTGGGTAAAGAAAAGTGATGTAAGTCGGCATCACATAATATTTTCTCTTCTTCAGTTTGTGGATTTTGAGGCATTTTCGTTGCGAGGATACATCTTTTTACAAAGTCTATCTCCTCATGTGATACATTATTCTTTTTTAAAAAATCTTCTGCAATTTCTGTACTTGCCAATTCATGATTGATTCCCCGGGTTGCCGGATAACCGGTATCGTGAAACCATGCTGCAATCATTAAAAGAGCTTTAGGTCTTTCTTCATACTGATAATAAGCAGCCATTATTTCCGAAGCTGCTACCACAGAAATAGTATGTTGTAAATTGTGGTAGGTAAATTCCTGATGCCGGTTGGAGTCAAAAAAAAGAGTTACCTCAGCTTCAGCCATTGACGAGAGTTCTTTATAATTTATCATTTGTTTGTGTCTTTTATGCTATTTTACGATGGTATTTTGAATAGTCACTCTTATGGCCTTTAACCCGGATACTCCTTGCATATCTTCGAGATCTACATCTTCTATTGAAGGTTCCAGAATTTTATTTTTCTGTAGGTATTCAATATGTTTAAGATAGTCTTCAATATCCTTTTTATTGTAATAAACTATTGCTATTTTCCGGGGTTGTGTAAGTCTTTCACTGGTATTTTTGATTAGGGCTTTATCAATTCTTTTTTTGATAATTTCATACCGCACATTGTATGCACCTTCCACGTCAAATCTTTTTTCGTCATTACGGAAACTAATGGTGATGGTATTAGGCTGTACAAAAATAAGTTGTGTTGTCTGAATTTTTTTAGGCAGAAAATTCTGGCATGACTCTGTTATAATAGCTGTATTGACCATGGATATAAGCTGACGCAGCCGGACATTTCTGAGGTAGACCTCATTAAAAGGCTTGTCAGGAGCTATGGACTGACCAATGTAGATATTAAATTCTACTCCATCTGTACGGTAACGGTCAAAATAATAAGGATAAGAATCTTGTAATTCCTCATTCATTTTGTCCAATATTGAAATAATGTGTGTATTCAGTATCAGAAAGGTTTCTTCTAATGCAGCACTTTGTTTATGAAAGGCTCCATCTTCGGAGAGCTCTTTCAGATAGGGTGCTGTAACATTCTGAACAGTTTCGTCATTAAGACCCATTTGCAGAATAAGCTCCAGTGATTCCACTGTTAAGAAATAGGAGATTTCAGCGTCATCATTAATACTTAAATTATTGTTCTGTATTCTTTTGAGAAAAACTTCTGACTGATAAATCAGCTCGCCCAAAAGATCTACATTTCGGATTTGTTTTAAAGCATTGAGCGTTTGTATTAAGGCGTTGAGTTGAGTGGTATAATCTTCAGTCAAAGCTTTATTACGTTCAATAGTTGAATTCCGGAAATCTATGGCACCATAAATAGGATGAATGCCATCAAAATGGATAGGAATAGGATCGATCTTTCCGCCATCTTTTTGATTTTTTAAATAACGGACTCCGGCATCATGAAACTTCCATTCCACAGCTGGCTGGATGGCTGTAAAGTGGTTTTTAATGGTTTGATTGAGCTCTCCCAAATATTTATTAATAATGGAGATAAAGAGATTTTGAAGGGGAAATGTAAACTCCTTAAAACTTGAAATAACCAAATCGGTCTGGAATCCTGCATTCTCATAAAGGATAATGGATATTCCGATGATTTTTTCCTGATGAAAAAAAGGAAGGACAAAAAGCCCTGAAATAGAAGTGTTTTCAAATGAATACCAGGTCTCTTTATCACTTTTACCATGCCGGACATCCGGATTTTTAATGTAACGTTCAATAAAAGTGGAAAAATCTGAGAATGAAGCTCCAAATTTTGTAAGAAGTCTGGAGAGTACAATATCAAAATCTTTCCAAATATCCGTATTTAGTTTTCCGTCTATTTGTAAAATAGGTAAAAACAGGAGATCGATATCACCTGATCCAATCATGATTTTCATAGCTTCTGTTGCCTGAAGTAGAAAATCGTTTTCAATGTCCTGCGCAACAAAAAGCTTACGAAGTTTCTCTTTCGTTATTTGATAAGTGATATTTTCAATATGAATGAGAGAGAATCCTTTGAATATAAGCTTCTCAAGAGGTACATTTTTTTTTAGGAATTCTAAAACTGACGGTTTAGAAATTACCTCAATATTCATATTGGTAATATCTGGAAATTCTCCCTCTACTTCAACAAAATTATCATTAATATCAAACCTCAGGTATTGGTCAGAGCTATTATTTTCATTAACGCAGATCACAAGTTCTATTTCATCTGAAAAATGGATGTCATAGATCCGCCTGATAATAAAATTATAGGCTAATGTTTCTAATATCTCTTTTTCCGTGAGAACTTTATTTTCCTGCCAATGTATAATCTTCACTTTTTTTGAGGACTGGATAGACTTTAATTGCTTTGAAATAGCAGATGTTCCAAATATAAAATCATATGAAAACGGAACGGAAATGCCCCAGGAGAAGCTGTTTTCATCTACCAGAGTTGCATTCATTAATTGGTATACCAGAGAATAAAGATCTTCATATTGAGGAATTTCTTCATAAGAAATAGTATATTCTCCATCAGGAAAATATTTGTTAACCTTTTCTATTGAACTTTTGATGACCTTTTTGAGGGTACTGTCCCTGTTGGCACAGTCTTTCAGATATTGCAAAAAAGGACCAAAAGATAAATCAACAGAACTTTCTTGGATAATGTTAGAAATAGCTTTGTTTAAAATCATTGTAAAAGGTCTTTAGGAATAGTTGGTATTGAACATGTGATCTGTTATCTGTTTCGGTTTTTAAAAAAAACATAATTTGAGATACCTGCTGAATGGCTGGTCTATTCAGTGAAATTTTGTTGAATATGATCATAAATATCATATTGTGAACGGATCATAAGGCTATTGGAAGGAACCACCGGTTTATTATCCATCTCCAGGTTAATTTCTGTTGCTTTCACATTGTCTTTTAATTGAAGTCTTATAATTTCCATGATTTCATATTTTAATTGAGGTGAATAAACAGGACATAAAACTTCAATTCTTTCATACATACTCCGGTTCATAATATCTGAAGAGCCAATAAGAATATGATCATCTCCCGCATTTCTAAAGATGAAAATTCTGCCATGCTCCAGATAACGGTCTACAATTCTGATGACCTTTATATTCTGACTTTGCCCCGGAATAGCAGGAACGAGGCAACAAATGCCCCTGACAATAAGTTCAACTTTCACTCCTGCTTGTGAGGCTTCGTATAGTTTGCTTATAATAACAACTTCTTCAAGGTTGTTTACTTTGATAATAATTCCGGAAGGTTTACCCATCTTATGATTTTGAATTTCTTTGTCAATCATTTCCAGAATGCAAGACATCAGATTAAATTGTCCTACTGCGAGATGATTAAAGGTTAATTCATCACTGCTTAGAGGTTTTCGTTTCTTTATTAAAAAATTAAAAAAGGTTTCCATTTCACCTGAAATATCAGGATTAGCTGTAAAAAGAATATGATCGGTATAATAACGAGCTGTAGATTCATTAAAATTTCCGGTGGAAATAAGGGCATATTTCTCTTTATTTTTTTTAACCAATGCTACTTTTGCATGTACCTTTAGTTTAGGAATGCTGGTAATAATATGTACTCCCGCATTTTTCATTTTCCATAACCATTTAAGATTGTTTTCTTCATCAAACCTTGCCTTAAGTTCTATAAATACAGTTACCTTTTTTCCTAATTTAGCGGCAATCATAAGAGCCTCAATAATCGCAGAATCCTTGGCTGTTCTGTAAATAGTAATATACATTTCGGTTACTTTTTCATCCGTGGCTGCCTCCATAAAAAAATCAATGACTTTATCATAAGATTCATAAGGAGTATGGATCATCAAATCTTGTTCATTGATAAGATCAAATACAGAAGTTTGGTCCGGATGTCTTTCAATACTCCTCATTGGGGGATAAAAAGCTTCTTTATCTTCGGTTGAAATCATATTCAAATCCTTCAAATGATGATAAGCACTTCCGGGTACTGCATCCCTAAGAGGAATATTGAGTTGACTCAATAGTTTTTGAAGCTTTTTTATAGGCATATCTTTTTCATACAAAAATCTTGTTGTTTTTCCCTTTTCCCTATTTTTAAGGTAGATCTCGAGGTTTTCCAAAAGGTCTTCTTCCTTCTCAAAATTGATATTGGCATCACGGGTAACTTTAAAATTCCATATGTTAACTGCTGTATTTGAAAAGTATATTTCCGGTAGGAACGTTTTTAAAATATCATCAATAAAAACTACATACCTGCAATTATTTCGCTCTGTTTCATAGAACCTTGGGAATTTGTGGTCAGGGATTTTAAGTATATACATCTCTTCCTTACCATCTTCCAAAGTGATAAAAATTATTTGATATAAAGAGTTGCTCTTAATCAGGAAATTATCCTTAAGTGGAAGCGGATATAGTTCTATTGCCGGAGCCAAACTATTGGTGAAATACTGGATGAGCCTACCTTTCATAAAGATAGGGATGGGCTTGTTATAAATAAGGTCAATATTATTCTTTTGAAGCTGTGGCAGAATTTTGTTAAATAATATCGTTCCAAAAAATTCCTGTTGTTTTATGATTTCTTTATGAATGTCTTTTAATAATGTTTTGTCCTTTCCAACCAGTAATTTGGGAATTCTTACTTTGTAAAATTCGTCAAGATTGGAAGAAAAAATAGAAAGAAAATTAAGCCGTTCCATTAAAGGAACAGTATCCTTTTCTGCTTCAGATAGTACTCTGGCATTAAAGGATAGCCAACTCAGATCTCTGTCTATGAATAAAGGCGCAATAGTTTTCATATATCCGTAATTTGATCAGATATTTATTATAAGGTGATTGGGTTAACGTAGTATTGATACTCTTAGATATTTTGCAACAATAATCATAAGAGATAAAGATTGCTTAATTATTTTAATTCTGTTTTGAGTATTAAAAGTATTTATATAGCTATAATTTGGTGTCATAGGATTAATATTTAAAGATTCTACTTTTTTTAGAATTAATATTAACAGAACCTGTTGTACATCTTCGTAATGAAAAAAGACGTTATTTAAGATTAATAAGTGCAAAACCGTTATTGTGAAACGAACTGAATAGACTTAAAGTTATGTGATAACTCAGCTAAATACGAGATGTACAACGGGTATTGGCACTTTATCAAAACCACATGCCAACCTACAGGTTCTGTAATATTTCCGAATAATAAGCAATTACCGGAAAATAAAGGTGTATCTATATATTTATATTTTTTAGTTTTTTTATAGTAAATATTACAGAGCTTGTTGTACATTTTTTTATAAATTATGAAAAAAATAAGGGGATTTTTATTATGTCCAGATATATATTCATCCCCTTGTTTTGAAATAGAAATAAATGGGATTGATATCTATTATTACTCAACTGACAGAGAATGTGCAACGCTTTATCTCTTACCCTCAGCTTGGCAAAGCCGATTGTCATTTGATAAGGCTCTGTAATATTTGAATGATGAGCCAATTAAGGCTTTTTTACTTATATGAATTAATTATCCCACTTAGGCTGCGAAGATCGTAAGGGCTCTAGCAGGTATTTATATTTTCCTGGTGTTTTAGTCATATCTACCTGCTCTGCAACGCCTTTATAAAATCCCATTGGAGTTTGCTCTTCAATAAAGTCCGGAAGAACATAGGCATGTTCATCATCTGAGTTCGCCTTCTCATATGCAAATTTTTGATCAAAAATTCCCATTCCCAATTGCCATGCAACGGTTCTGCTTAAAGAGACACTCACTTTATAAGATCCTCCTTCTGTAGCCCGAAGTTTCAGTGCTTGTAAAATTCCTACTACAGCAAGCCATGCTGCCATATAATCGTTGATAACGGCAATTTGAGGAGTAGGGTGTGGGTGATCTGTTTTTTTGTATGTTCCCCCCAGACTTTCCAACCAATAGGGACCTGCAAGAGCTCCTGCAGAAACATCAAAACCAACCCTGTCACTTCCCGGCCCTTCTTCACTGTTGAAATATACCGTTGCAGTAATTAATCCCGGATGTTTTTTTCCCAGTTCTCTAAGATTTAATCCTTTTCTGTTTAAAAATCCACTTCTTCTATTGGAAAAGAAAATATCTGCTGTAGATAAAAGTTCCTGAAAAGCTTTATCATCTTCTTCATTTTTATCAAAATCCAGACAAGTAGAACGCATGCCCACATTGGAAGTAAAATGGAATAATTCATGTTCATAATCACCATAACGCCAAACATTAAGTACATCTGCGCCATGAAGAGCCAAAGCTCTGCCTATTCCACAACCAGCAATAACATGTCCAAGTCCTAGAGCTTTGATGCCACTCAAGGCGTCATCACCTCCTTTAGGTAAGGGAATGGGATCAGAATCTGCTACTTTTTCAATTTTGATAAGAGGAAGGTGTTTGGCAACCTGTTGAAACATGTCGAGCTTCATAAACTCTTCGGGAGATCTCAGTATATATAACGGTATTCCTGCTTTGCCTCCTGCTTCTTCAAGATCGGCAGCATTCCATTGTAGAACAGCCTCTCTAATTTTTTCTTCAGTAAATATACAGTTTAACATTTTGCATGCAGCAAGTCTTAATGTTGGGTAAAGACAGGTAAACTGAATCCATTTATCGTCTTTTGTTTTATAGAATATATTAGGCGCTAATCCGGTGCCCAATTCTGAATTTGCATTTCCCGGTTTGCCATTTACCTGTTCGAGAGTTCCTTCAAAAAAACTGGCAAATCTTCTCAATGCTTTTCTCAAATCCACATGAATATCCTGTGTTTCACCTGTTTTAAGTCTCCATATATCTGCAATCTGAGCCGCTTTTGCGGCAAGAGTAACTGCCGATTGAGCGCCATAGCGTAGAACACTTGGAATAATAGGGTCTTTGCCATAAAAAGTAAGATTCCCTCCAAAATCTTTCAATGAGGCACCTACAGTGTTGAGTATATATTCAGTTTCCGCATGAAGATCAAATTCATCTGTGGTTAATCTATTGTCAAGATTATTATGAATTATTTTTTCTAAATCTACTTTAATACTATTTTGATCCATTTTTATATTTTTTATTCTTAAAAAAATTATTTCATTTTTGAAAAAGTATTCATTAATGCAATCTGATGTTCATCTCGTTCTTCTGCTAATTGTACAAGACTTTTGTTCCCGTAGTGTTCTTTCACCTGGCTGTCGAGTAGCTGAGTAGTTTTTTCATCATAAGTAACGGGTTTAGACATTTCATCTTTCCAGATAAGTTCCATACCTGGCCCAAGGTGATGTAAGAAGAATGGGAAACCTCCATCTCCACCACCTAGATGGAATGAAACGAATGGTCCTCCAACTGCCCATCGAATTCCAAGCGAAGCAGTCATGATATCGTCCAGTTCTTTTACATTTACAACACCGTCTGCAACCAATGATACACATTCTCTGAAAATGGCAGCCTGTAACCTGTTGGCAACAAACCCCGGAGTTTCTTTATGAAGCAATACGGGGACTTTTCCTAATGAGTGATAAAAATCCATAGCTGCAGCAACTCCTGCGTCATTGTCTTTGGCTAATATTTCGACAAGAGGAATCAAATGTGGCGGATTAAACGGGTGGCCAATTAACAAGCGGGATGAGTTTTTCATTTTTGTACCCTGTTGTGAAATGGTTATTCCTGAACTCGAAGAAAGAAATAAACAATGTTCCGGTGAATTGGCTTCAATAAGTTGCCATAAATCTTGTTTAAAAGCAGGGTTTTCTGGACCATTTTCCTGTACATAGTCTGAACCCTGAACTGCACTGGCAGTATCAGCTATATAGCTTAAGTTATTTTTATAATCCGAGTCAATAGTATAGCCCAATTTTTTCAGATCAGCAATATTACCGTCTAATTTGCCATTAAAATAGTCCTGAATATCCGGCTTTGGGTCACTTATAACTACTTTCATCCCTTGTGCAAGAAATAGTGACGCCCAGGATGCTCCAATTAAGCCTCCTCCGATTACGGTAATTTTTTTACCCTTTAAATTTAATTTTTGAGGTTGTTTTTTCATTTTTTTTGTATTTGGATTATTAATGAAATGATTATATTTGTCTGTCAAATGTTGTGATAAAATGATTTTATTGATGAAAGAGCTTTGATTTGAAAAACGCTCCAGAATCTTTTTTTTGATCAGTGTTTTATACAAAATTATACTGGATCAGGGTACTTTTTATTATCTCAATTTCTCTTTTTATTGTTCTATCTTCTTCTTTTGGTGATTTATGAATCACTTTGTGAGTGGTAATTAGTCCAAGATATTTTTTAACCCCAGCTTATATCTGTATTGCAAAGGCGATATTCCTACCTGTCTTTTAAAAAACTTACTAAATGATTGTAGATCAGCAAAAGGGAAGGAGTTTGCTATTTCACTAATAGAAAGTTTGTTTTTCTTCAGCTGTACTTTTGCGATAGAAGCAATAGCATCATTGATAAAGTAGCCCGGTGCTTTACCAGTAGTCGTTTTGATAATCTTAATAAGGTGTTTGGGTGATACAAAAAGAGAATCAGCGTAAAACTGAAGATTTTTTTCCCTGAGACAATTTTCAAAAACCATTTTCTTAAAATTTTCTGTAAAGACAACGCTGCGCGTATGTACCTGCAGGGCATCGATTTTTAATTCCTTATAAAATATAATTGCTGATTCAAAAACATAGGAAATGATTAAATTTCTAATGACTTCAATATGTAGGTTAGAATTTATCTTGTCGCGTCTGGTAAGAAGAGAAGTATAAAGTTCCATGATCTTGTTCATATCTTCTTCATTCAGTTTAATGTGGTTTTGGAAATGAATCGAAAAATGATTAAATGATTCTAAAAAAAAATAATTATTTGAGCTGTTAACAAGAAAATCTTTTGTAAACAGAATAATTCTTGTTTTGCAGTCTTCGCTTTGTGATATTCTTTGGAGCGTATGGCTTGGCCCTACTGCAAAAAAGGTATTTTTACCAATTCTGATAACTTCATCATTTACTTTGATATCCAACCAGCCATCGGTTCCTAAAATTAGGGCATAAAAGTCTGGTCTGAAAACGGGTTTGTTTTGAGGTTCATTAGTCACATTATCTGAAGAAATATAATAGTCTTCAAAACTCCAATTATCATCATCAATATCTTTTACCATTTCAGATATTTTACATATCGGAATTTCTTTATTCTGTTCCATGTATTTAGAAATATTGATCATACTTGTTGAACTTGTATAGTGGTCAGTACTGGACTGATTGTTATCAGGCTTATGAATTTGTATTATCATAAAAGAGCCTGTTTTTTGAAAATCTGACTACTGTATTTCTGAAAGCATTTAAGAATGTTGATTTCAAAAATATAAGTCATTCATACTTACAAGATTTTGCTTTCTGATTTACTAAATCAGTGTTTTTGCTGAGATCTTAATTTTTTCCTTCCGTTATATTTTTTAAAATAACAGGTAGGGATTGGAATCGAATAAATATACACTCTTGTTTTGCGGTTGATTGAAGGATCTTATGTTATCTAGTTTTATATAAAGTGTAATATTCAGTTATAGTATTGGAATAAGATAAAAAACGGTAAGCACTATTATCATAGAACAACTTTTATTGACATATATCTCAGGTTATAACACACAAGGAGGCTATATGTTTGCTATATTATTTTTTATTTTAACAAGGATAAAAGTAAAAAGTATTCTATAATCTTGTAGATTTTTGGTTGAGTTATTAATAGTATGTAGTATTTGTGTAGGGTATTACAATATATATAATATTAATCTGTATAGAAATGGTATATGATACAGCGCAATCGTTGTATTATCTATTTATAGGTGCGAAAAGAAATCTTGTTTACCAGAATTTCTTTTTACTAAATCCATATACTAAATAGGCAAAAGAAGGCATGATAAAAATACCTCCTAAAAGCAAAGCAGTACCTAAATAATTAATAGATTTTTCATTACCACTTGTTAATAATGATAGCCCTTCGTTACCTTTGAGTCTTATTATAGTTGGATAGAGGGTATATGTGATGGCAATAAATAATAATGTGATTTGACCACCAGCAATAATTCTTAGAAAATACGTGTCTTTTTTCAACAATAGGTACCACATCCAGATAAGAGATAATAAGCAAAGTATAAGACACGTTAAACTTACAGAATTTCCTAAAAGCCATTCTGAGAGAGGAATATTATTATTGTGGGCAACTATAAATACTGCGATAGCCAATAGGATACATATGATATTCATTTGTTTAGCTTTAAGAATAGCATAATTCTTTTCTTCGATATTGTCTCCGGTTTCTCTGATAATAAATATAGAAGCAATAAAACCAAATACAGCGATGGTATAAAAACCTGTCAAAACGGGAAATGGGCTTAGCCAGGGATGTACATATGAATCCATAAAATTGGTAGCATGGATATCTATCCTTCCGGAGATTATACTTCCGGCAATAATCCCAAGAAATAAAGGAGTGACCAGACAGGAGTATACATAGACCTTCGAATATAGCTTTTGCATATTGTCCTGTATGGAGTCATAATGTCTGAATCCAAATGAAGTACCTCTTGCAATAATTCCAAATAATAAAATTATTAATGGAATATAAAGATAAGTAGAAGCTATCGTATATATATCCGGGAATCCTACAAATAATATAACGACAATCAGAATGAGCCACATATGATTTGCTTCCCAAATTGGTCCCATTGCCTGATACATTATTTTACCCACTCGGCTTTTAGCTCTTTTTCTGGAGAAAAATTCTACAATTCCGGCGCCAAAATCTGCCCCCCCCATAATGACATAAAGAAGGGTGCTTATCCATAGAAATGCTAATACTATATAAAACATGAGTTTTTAATTTAAAAGATTAATAAATGAAGTTTTAATGGGCATCTATTTCTGCATCACCAATATCGTATAGCTTGTCTACCATTTTTACCTGGCGGTAAAGCAAATAGGCTACTGTAATTCCTAAAAGTATATAGATCCCTGAAAATAGATAAAAGGAATAAACAAGTCCTAGTATAGGATTCACTGCATCTTTTGTCTTCATAATTCCGTACATGATCCATGGTTGTCGTCCTACTTCTGTGACCGTCCACCCTGCTTCCAGAGCAATAAAGCCAGCAGGTATAGCAAGAACAAATAATCTTAACAGCCATGTTTGGGTAAGCCATCTTTTTTTTCTCCAATTGGCAAATAGATAAAGCGCTCCAATACCCATCATAAATGTTCCCAAGCCTACCATTATTTGAAAAGCAAAATGGGTCACTACAACCGGGGGGCGCTCATCTTTTGGAAAAGCATCTAAACCTGTTACTTTAGCATTAAGATCCGAGAAAGCAAGAAAACTAAGGCCTCCCGGTATTTTAATGGCATATTTTACTGTTTCATTTTTTTCGTCAGGGATACCTCCAACAATTAAGGGAACCTTATTTTCCGTTTTAAAGTGGGCTTCCATTGCAGCAAGCTTTGCGGGTTGTCTTTTTGCAACATCTTTTGCAGACTGGTCACCACTTAGAGGTTGTAATAATGCAGCTACAGAAGCAAAGATGGCTGCAATGCGAAATGCTTTGGTATGGAATTCTACATTTTTTCTTTTTAAAATCATCAAAGCATGAACTCCGGCTACCGCAAATCCGGTGGAACAAATTGCTGCAAGTACCATATGCAGGGCCTGTAATGGCCATGCTTTATTAAACATTGCAGCTACTGGGTCAACATTTAAAAATTGTCCATTGATATAATCAAAACCTTCAGGACTATTCATCCACGCATTGGCAGCAACTACCAATATTCCTGAAGCCATTCCGCTTACTCCTACTACAACACCTGTAAACCAATGAAACCACTTGTTAAATACTTTGGCTCCATATAAATAAAAACCTAAAGCAATGGCTTCTATAAAGAAAAAGGTACCTTCCATTGAAAAAGGCATTCCGAAAATAGGACCGGCATGTTTCATAAACTTTGGCCACAATAGTCCTAATTCAAAAGAAAGTACTGTACCGGATACGGCTCCTGTAATGAAGAGAATGGCAACTCCTCTTGCCCAAGCTCTTGTAATATTTTTGTAAACTACATTTCCTGTTTTTAAGTATCGAAAATGAGATATAGCCATGAAAAAGGGCATTACCATTGCAATACAAGAAAATATGATGTGAAACCCCAAAGTGAAGGCCATCTGAGAACGTGCGGCCATTAGATCATCCATAAGAAAAGTGTTTAGTAATTAATAATAAATAGGAGTATTATTTTTTACGTTTTTTAAAAACGTATCCTATGGTTGCATAGGTCATTATTGGATTCAGGTCCACATTAATTTTATATTTATCCTCCTGGTTGGTAGTTTGGTTTTGAGTGGTAAGAGTTGCTTTAACTTTTAATGGAATTACAGAGAAATTACCGCCCACAAACCAGCGATCTGTCAAAGCATAGGTTAGACCAGTAGAAAATGCAGGTCTGAAGGCTCCATCTATTTTCAGATCTGTAGGCCCGCCCAGCATTATGTTCAACTGATCATTGGTTACTTTACTACTTGTAAACCAACAATAGGTGAAACCTGCCGAAAGTGAGGCACTTAATTTGGGGATGATGGGTTGTCTGTATTTTACCTGTAATATGGGTGTCCAGGCGGTAGTTTCGGCAATTTTATTAAGGGGTGCCAGTGCATCCCATCCTTTAATGTCAAATTTCGGCGGAATTCCGGCTGTAAGTTCTACAGCCCAATGATCAGTAAAAAAATATCCCCCGGAAAAGCCCAATGTATTGGATTTGCCCAACCTTACAGCTGTATGGGGGACTTCCTGATCCATGGGGGTTGATCCCATTTGAGTCATACGTAATGTTGAACTGTTGGATTGCGGGGCAAGATACATCCATCCGGCTGTTACATAAAAATCTTTAGCCTTTTGTGCATGGATATCTAAAGCCCAGAAAGTAATTATTGAAAATATTAATCTCTTTATGAAACGATAATCTTGCATATTTATGTTTTTATTGTGTTAGAAGATGATCAATAGGTAAATAAAGTACGGCTCAGTCTACATTTTAATTGGGGATTTCTTTTTTTTGATATACTATATTATTTGAAGTGATGTTAAAAGAATAAATGTAAAAAGGCCGTACAATATTAATTTTATTGATGTATCAAGATGGTAATGCCTGTCAACAGCTGATCTTTTCCTGTTTGGTAAATGACTTTCTGTTCTCCGGTTTTAACATTAAATTGTCTTATATGGCCTCCTAAATCGGCGGTGTATACTGAATTATGATCCGGAGCAATAGCTAATCCAATAGCTTCTTTATGGCCTGCTCCTACGATTTCAATTTTACTTTTACCAATATTTTCCAGCTTGGCACGGTTTAATGTGTTTCCTCCCAACGCTTCCTCTCCTCTGTCTGTCCAGTACAGATATCCGTTTACAAAGTCTAATTCTAGATCAATACATTCCGGGAGATGTTCATAAAGCAATTCGATATCACTTCGATTGTTGGCTGAGTCTCCTTTTGGCATTTCAATATTAGCTCTGAAAATACGTCCGTTTCCTCCTTTTGCCGGACCTTTTTGTGTCCAGTAGAAATATCCTGCATCCGGATCTACTGCAATACCTACACAGTGTTTATTTTCATCCATCATATCTTCTTTACCTTTCCCTCTTTCAACAAGTGTGAGGATGTCACTACCGTCCAGTTTTGCACTCATAACCCGCATTCCTTCACGATCACACCAATAGATCCGTTTGTTTTTACGATCCAGTGTAAGTTGTTTTGGAGTGGTAGTTGCACCAACAGGAATGATTATCGTATGATTAGAACCATCCAGATCTATACGTTCAATTGAACCATCATTGTTATATAGTGTTTCTCCTCCTGTAGGAATTCCCATGTTGGTAGCATAAATATGTCCATGTTCATTATCTACAACAATTCCGTCAGGAGATTTTCCCGGAGTATTAATAAGTACTTTTGCTGAACCGGTTTCCGGATCAATAGTTAGAATTTTTTGTCCAAATGCAGCTAAGGCAAGGATCGAGTAATTAATGTTTTCCATTGTGTATTAAATTTTAAGTAGTGATGGTTTGTTATGGTGTAGGATCTTTTTTCTCAGCTCCCAGAATTAATCTTAAGGTAGGGTCATCGGTCATAAAACTTACTACCCAGTTCGTTGCGAGTTTAAATTTATTACGAGATCCGGCAATAGGAATAAGGTGAATGAATAACCAGGTTAACCATGCCATAAACCCTTTCATGAATCCTCCTTTTGGAAAGTCAACTACAGATTTAAACTTTGCAATAGCGGCCATACTTCCCTTATTGTGATAGGAGAAAGGTTTAAGAGCTCTTTTTTCTTCCAGTCTGATGAGGTTATCTGCCAGCAAAACCCCTTGTTGTATTGCAATTTGAGCTAGTTGGGGGTGCCCGTTAGGATAATTTTTATCTGATGTTTGAAAGCATTGATCACCAAGAGCGAAAATATTTTCTGTACCTGAAACACGGTTGTATTCATCTACCATAATCCGGCGTCCTCTGGTTATTGAAGATTCCGGTAAGCCCGGGGCTTGTCTTGCAATTACTCCTGAAGCCCAAATCAGAGTAGCTGTTGGTATGCTCTCATTATTTCCCAAGGTGACAATATCATTATTGTAATCATTTACCAAAGTATTTAAAATGACATCTACACCTCTTCCTTTTAGTACTTTTAGTGCTTCCTGTTGAGCTTTCTGGCTCATAGGCCCAAGTAACGCGTTTGAACCGTCTATAAGATATATTTTACCAACTCCCTGAACGAGATGAGGATAATCTTTTGACATGATATTACGGGACATATCTGAAAGCATTCCGGCAACTTCAACTCCGGTAGCTCCTCCTCCGGCAATGACAATATTTCGTAATTTCTTTTCTTCTTCAATATCGCTGGTAATGGTTGCTTTTTCAAGGCTTAGTAAAATATGATTACGTAATGCGGCTGCATCATTTATATTTTTCATTGGGAAGGCTTTAGCTTCAATATTTTTGTTGCCAAAAAAATTAGTTTCTGTTCCCATGGCCAGAACCAGATAATCATATTTCAGATAACCTTTGTCAGTTTCCACAATATTAGCCTGTTGATGTATCATAACCAGAGAACCTAAATGAAACTCAACATTTTCTTTCCCTTGAAACATTTTACGAAAAGGATAACTGATGTTGGATGGTTCAATGAAAGCGGTGGCTACCTGATAAATTAATGGAGGAAAAAAATTGTAATTGTTGATATCTACCAAAGTAATATCAAAATTTTTATTTTTTGCAAGTTTATTGGCAAGATTGGTGCCTGCAAATCCTCCTCCTACAATGATAATTTTCTTCATATTCATGTGTTAATTTAATCATTTGAATTATGTCTTGTAATGAATAATAAATTAGTATTCTTATTGACAAATTTACTGATGACCCTTTGGTCACTTATTATCTGAAATTCTCTTTTAGTAGTTCGAATCACTCTGTATCATGTTTTTAATGATGCATATTAGAAAGTAAATAAAATACCCGTGATGTATTGTTGAATCTAATACCAAATAAACAAACAACTCAATCACGGGTTAAGTAAGGATTACTCAAAGTTTAAGGTTATTGTATATTATTTGTTCAGGATCAGGATTATCATTTTAACTAATACTGCAAATATATCGACGAATACCCGGTAATCTATTGTCTGAAGTTCTCCTCTAATAGTCCGCAATTCTCTTTGTAATGAATTATTTTATGACAGGAAAATAGAAGACGGAAGTCTAAGGTGAAAGCTTTGATTTATTACTAAAACAACATAAAATTATCATGGTCATGAAAACACTTAAGAATCATTAAGAAGATTCAGAGTTGATGAATACAAGTCAAACTATTCTTTCGTTTTATAGGCGATTTTTTGATGCATTTATTGTGAAATTTTTAAACGATAATTAACTAGTACAGCAATAATAAAGTAGAAAATTGCTGTTAACCACATCTGACCCCATATATCTTTTACATCCCCTAACCCGGCTTGAAACTGACTGAGTGCCAGAAATCCTCTGGCTCCCAATGTGGAGGGAAAAGCATAGGATAATACATTCACCCATTGCGGAAAAACGACTGATGGCCAGGAAATTCCTGTAAGAAAAACAGCGGGAGTAGACAAAAATGTAATGGACATTGCAGCATCTTCTCTTCTTTTGAAGACTCCCATTAAGGCAAATCCTAAGAATATTACAGCTAAGAAAAAGGGAATTAAGTATACAATGACATCTCCAAAGGCTGCTCTGAAAGGTAATTTGAAAATTGTGAATGTAGACCCTACCATTACTGAAAATAATAAAATACATAATAATAAATAAGCAAGTGCTCGGCCTAGCAGTAACGGAATTATTCTAAGATGAATAGAATCTGAAATATTATATGTTTCAAGATATTTGTTTTGCTCTCTGAAAGTTCCTCCCAAGACCCCAATTGCTGTAAGCAATAATGTTTGCATAACCACCAGAAATACAACTGGTAACAGGAATGTCCCATAACCACCATAAGGGTTAAACAGGGGTTTTGTTATAGAAGCAATTGATCGGCGGGAAATCGTACTGTTTTCATAGTTTAAACCGCTGTGCAAAGATTTATTTACTTCTATTTGGGCATTGAAAGTCCCCATAACAGAATTTGTTGCCCCAGATACAGCTTTATTGTGTAACATGTTTGAGGCATCACTGTAAAGTGATAAGGATGCTTGACGGCCAAGAGATATTTTTTGCTCGAAATCTTCAGGGATAATCAATATTCCAAAAACTTTTCCCTGAGTAAATTCTTTCTTTGCCAGATTCATATCATTAGAAACTGATAATACCCTTACCTGTTGAGTAGCATCCAACATTCTTATAAAGTTTCTGCTCATACTGGTCTTGTCCAAATCTACCACAGCTACAGGTGTTTTTTCAATGATTTCATTATTGTAGACAGAACTGTTTAAAAAAGCAACAACAAGTGTAAATACAAGAAATGTCGTCCGTAAAGCATTATCACCAAAAAAATGGAGTAATTCTACCTGACAGGCATTGAATATGGTTTTTATAATTCTATAAAATAAATTATTTTTCATAATGTCCTTTTTGCAGCTGATAACTGAATTTTTTTAGTGAGAGTAAGCCTATCAAAGCAAAAACGCCAAAACCTATCAAATAGGGAAGGGATTCAATCATTGGCATCCCTTTAATCGCAATATTGGTAAGGGCCCTGGAATATGAAGAAAATGGAAAGATTGAGTCAAGAATTTTAATGGCTGTTGGCATTCCTTCCTGAGGAAATGTATAACCGCTAAATGAATATGCTAAAGATGAATAACCTCCTCCCATTGCACATAAGGATCTGAAATCCTTTGTAATGGTTACAAAAAAGACAGCCATCAATTGATAGACAATAATCAAAACCAGGGTCAATAGATATACATTTATAGCGTGGGTGTTGATGGGGATACCCAGATAACCAAACAGGTAAGCGACCATAAGGATGGTTAATAAAGAAAAAATAAGGGTATAAGGTAATATCTTTCCGAAAAATGCAGACAGAACATTTTCTCCACTCAATTTGTACAGGCTTCTGCCTTTGTTGTATTTCAAGATACTTCCCAGAAGGTATAATGTAGTAATCATTACAGTAAGTTGTAATGCCATTGGGAAAAGTGAAAGACAAAGGTAATAGGCATAGTTCACAAAAGGATTAAACAAGGTATGACTCCTCATAATGACAGGCTGAACAATATCTTTTGCCTGTAAAGTGGATGAACCTTTTTTCATAATTACATTCACTTTTGCAGAGGTAGAGAAACTTCCTACTACAGTATTAAATCCTTTATTAATAAGCCCTGCCGGGGTCATGTAATCATTGTTGACATATAATACTACGTTTGTGCTTTTTCCACGGCTGATATCTTTCTCAAAATTGCCGGGAATAATAATCAAACCAAATACCTTACTGGTCTGGATCAGTTTAAGTCCTTCGTTTTGATTATTTACTTCTTTTGTGAAGTCTAATGTGGAGTTGGCATCTATTTGTCTGATCAGTTCTCTGGATATAGCAGTTTTATCCTGATCTAAGATGGCTATTGGAAGTTTACGGAGTACACCATCCCCAAAAATTGCAGCATAAAGGATGAATATTGCTAATGGAACTCCTAAGGTCCAAAGTACTATACCAGGTCTTCTTACGATTGTTTTCCATTCATAAAAAAATACTTTCCAAAAACCGTTTTTCATTGTGTCCATTTGGGTTTGTTATAATGTTACAGATGGTACCAGTACGCTCATTCCTGGGCGGAACCCTTCTATTTTCTTTGTAGGATAGGCCTTGATTTTGAATGTTCTCATATCAAAACCACCTTTGGTTTTGGTTGCTGTCCAGGTGGCAAAATCACCAAGTGGAGCAATATACTTTACCTGTAGCTCAATTTTTTTATTGTCTAATGCAGGTATAATCCCTTCAAATTTGTTGTTCATTTTAAATTTTCCCATCTGATCTTCTTTGATGTTAATAACCACCCAGATATCATTAAGATCGATAAGATTTACAATGGGATATCCTGCATTAACGAGCTCCCCCATATTGGGAAAATATTGATTAACTTCTCCATCCGCCGGTGCAATTACATTAATTTCATTTCTATATACATTAACTTCCTTTACAGCACCATCTGCCTGTCTCATTGTAGCAGCTGAAGCATTTTTATCTTCCATTCTTGCTCCGTTTTTCGCCATCAGATAATTATTATATGCCGCTTTTTCTTGCTCTCTGGATGCATTTTTTTGAGCTTTTGATTCATCTCTTTTTTGTGCAGGAATTACCTTTTCGTTGTATAAATTCTCCATTCTCTTATAAGTAGTTTCTGCTAAATCAGCTGCAGCTTTAGCTTGTTGCCATGTATTATATGCTCCCTGAATCTGTTCGTAGCGAGTCCCGTTTAATGCTTTATCATATTGAGCGGTAGCGGCATCCTTTGCTGATTGGGCCTGAATAAGTTTGGCATCAAGTTCCGGACTGGAAAGTATTGCAAGAAGTTGTCCTTTTTTTACCGTTTGTCCTTCTTCTACCAGCTTGCTTTCCAATCTTCCGGTTACTTTAGGAGCTACATGGATTTCAGTAGCTTCAGCCTGCCCTTGTAAATAATCTTTTGTAGGGGATGTGAGAAAATACACTGATACAGCAGCTATCGCTCCAAATATTAATATAATGATGAGAATATTGATGAATGTAACTGATTTTTTCTGGTTTGTCGCCATTGTAGTAATTTTAAGTTGTAATATTTTAGATTTTATTGGGCAGTGCGGATATAATCATTGCCTATTCCACACATTTCAAATAGCTTAGCGAGGTTGATGTCGTAGTCTGCATAGGCTTTTAGTTGCTCAATTTTTTTACCCGATAGCTCCAGTTCAGCATCAATCACATCAGTAGAGGTCGACATTCCTTCTGAGAAAGAAGCTTTTCGTATTCTTACAAGTTCTTCGGCAAGTTGTATAGATTGATTTAAGGATACAATCTGTTCATTTGATTTTTTTAGTTCGTTGTAAAGCTTCTCAACATAAGTTTTAATGTCGAGTTGAAGTTTTTCTCTGGACATTTCGATCATTTCTTTTTCATTTTTGGCTGTCAGAATTTTATTCTTTCTTCCAAATCCGTCAAAAATATCGTAGGTGACAGTAACACCTACAGTTAAGGGATTTTTTACCAAAGGATAGTTATGAGATGCAATAATCTTTTGACCCGTTAATAAAACAGTGGGCAGATAATTTGCCTTTTCCGCATTGATTCCCTGTTGGGCAATCTCTTCAAGCAGTTTTAATTTTTGTATTTGGGGATAGTTGGCGGCTGCTTTTTCTTTGTATTCTTCCAATGTGCTCATATTTTCCTCCAAAAAGAATGGTGACGTAAGAATAAACATCTCTTCTTGTTCCAATGTTGCAGAAAGGGCTGTTCTTGCCAGAGAAAGGTCTTTTTTAGAGGATAGCAGTTGTCTTTCAGCTTCAGCTACGGCTACTTTAGCTTGTAATACTTCTACCCCGGCAATAAGCCCATTGCGTTCCAGCTTTAAAGAATTGGATAAATGAACATTCATAACCTCTACAACATTCTCTTTTACCATTACAGCTTCTTCGGCCAGTTTTGTCTTGAAATAACTACCAGCCAATTCCGAAACAAGGCTTTGTTCAGAATCGTTTTTTTCTATTTTAGTAACTTCAGCACTTATTTTAGAAATTTTAACTGCGGACCTTATTTTTCCACCTGCATATATCGGCCAGTTCATTGAAATCCCACCGAATGCCATATCTTTTTTCTGGAAGGTAAAGTCCCAATTCCCCAATACAGCGGGTGAAGAGAGGTTTAATAATGTTGCCAATCCATCCCTTTTGTCATTAAGATCAATTTCTGATACCCGGTCTACATAAGAAGCTGTTCCAAAAGCTTTAAAATGAGGAAACATCAAACTTTGTGAGGTTTTGATCTTATTATTGGCAGTTTCTATTTTTTTATTATTTATTTTTACCTGAATATTCTTGTTCATCATCATTTCCCTTGCTTCAGAAAAGCTGAGTGCCATTTGAGCATGTACACAATGTATTCCGGATACTATCATAATAAGCCCAGCCAATAGTTTCATTACGTTTGTTTTATAATTAATCAATAGTTTAATTTTTTAAAATGGGTAATGAATAATTGTAAAAAATCAGATAGGATATTGAAAAGACATATATTCTCACCAAAATTATTTTTAATTCTTTGTTCTTTGAAAGAATTTGCTTTTAGGTAAAAATATAAGACAGGTTGCCATCTGCTGATTCCCGATATCTTTAATCTTTAGAGATCACGGTAAATAAAATCTGTGTTTTTACAGTCATCATTCTTATCCACCATTCATTGATGCTAAATTATTATTGATTTAGGGATAGAGGCTTATTTGAAAGTAGTTAAATATAGTCCGAAAGTATCATTGGGAAAATAATAGTAGAGAATAAATCATGAAAAACAAGCAAACTGATATTTTGGCTTACATAAAAAAAGCAGAGACTAATTCTCTGCTTTTTCTTTTTTTACGGCTTGATTCATAATGAGGATTATTCCAAGAAGAATAAAGGCTATAATCAAATAGCGCCAGGCCAGATCTTTTTGTTCTGTTACATTTCCGGTTATAGAAATAATAAAACTGGTAAGAGAAGTAATGACATAAACCAGCCCACCCATTAAACCTCCTGCTGTACCGGCATTTTTAGGGAAATACAACATACTTGTAGTGAAGAACGAAGTAAATAGAATCCCTGAACATATATGGATGAAAAATGCAAAAGGAATCATAATAAATAGGTTCTCTATGAAGCTACTGGTAATAATTAAAGAGGCAATAAGGATCAGTTGAAGTAAAATAGGTTGTAAAATTCTTGATTTGAAACCCAATGAAAGTCTTCGTTTTCCTATAAAACCACCTATCATCCATGAAAAGCCTAGAATCAATGTACAATATCCTATTACTACAGGGGTAAAATGAAACGTATTTTCAATAATAAACGGTCCTGTGATATTGAATACCATAACAATTGAATAACTTAATCCCAGAATTAAAATTCCCAACATGAAAATTTTATTTTTAAGCATCATAGCATACAAACTGATATTTTCTGAAAGGTTAAGTTTCTTTTTTTGTGGTAGAGTTTCACCACTGAAAAACCATTCAAACAGGAAAAGAAATCCTGCATAAAAAGCAAGGAAATAAAAGTTGGCATGCCAGTTAAAAAGTTTTTCAAGATATCCTCCCAGAAAAGGCGCCAGAATAGGGCCGCAAGACCAGACAATAGTGAAATAACTAAGATAATGCTTCACTCTTTCAGAATCGTAGATGTCGACAAAGATAGCACGGGTAGCGACTACAAGTACAGAAACCGCTGCTCCCTGAAGGATACGGAGTAAACAGATCAGAAAAATACTATTGGTCATTGTAATTAAAATACTACTGATGATCAATAGAAATAAAGCGAGTAATTTAGGACGATAACGACCTATGCTGTCCAGAATTCCACCCACAAACAACTGGGAAATCCCATAGCTTAAAAGATAAGTAGTTAAAGTAATCTGGATATCTTTTTCAGAAACTGACATTTCTCTGGCCATCGACGGAAATGAAGGTAAATAAATATCTGTGACGAACCCGGAAAGCGGGATCGATACAAAAGCCATAATGGTAATTAGTCTGATACGTTTTTCAGACGCTGCTCTCAACATATTCGTTCATTTTTTACATTGCAAAATTAGCTTAAGAAATGCAAAGATCAGTTTTAAAAGACAAAGTAAAAATTACAAAATTCAAATATTTAATATGAGTTTTTAAATTTTAGGGGTGAAGTTTGGGCATGCTTTTTAAAGAAATTATTGAAGTGAGAAGGCTGTTCAAATCCTAAAGTATATCCTATTTCAGCAATATCCCAGTTGGTATATTTTAGTAGGTTTTTAGACTCTTCAAACATTTTTTCTTTAATGATCTGTGTGGTTGTAAGATTGGTTACCGATTTTACCGAGGAATTCAAATGATTAACATGAACATTCAGATGGTGAGCAAAATCCGCAGGTGTACGCAAAACCAGTGGGTAAGCCGGTGAATCTAAGGGAAATTGTTTATTCAGCAATTCGTCAAATAAACGGTATAATCTTACATTAGCCGGAAGCTCACTGGGATTAACATCCTCTACACGGTTTTCCAAAGCAAGATGCAGAACAGATGCCAGATGGCTTTTGATACTGTTGCAACGATACGGATATGCAGAATTATTCATTTTATAAATCTGATCAAAATAAAGAGTAGCCAGCTGCGTTTGCTCTTCCGTTAAAAAAACAACAGGTTTACTCCATTCTTTAAATAATGAGGTTTTTTTAAAAAGGTTGAATTCTGAATTTCCGTTAAAAAACTCCTGGTTAAAGAGACAAAAATATCCTTCCTGAAAATCACTTGTGCATTCCCATGAATAAGGAATACTGGGCGAAGGAAAAAATAAAGCAGGACGATCGATATACAATTCATGAGCACCATAATGAATTGTTCCTTTTCCTATAATAAAACTGATTTTATAATAATCACGGCGATTGTAGGGGCTTTTAAAGCTACAATATTTTCGCATGGAAATATTGAAATGAGATTTTCCTGTTTCAAAATCCTCTGAATCAAATACTTTATTCTTGTCTTGGCGAATACGTTTATAGTAATCTTCAATGGTTTCCAGCTGATCACTCATAGTATAAAATTATAAAAATCAAAGATACAGAAATGTTTGAAACATATTGAGCTATGGTTTTGATACATAAAAACGATTACGATCAAAAATGCTCGACAAGGAGCAGAATAGCCGGTCTGCGATTACGATTCAATTATTTTTATCCTTTGTTGATATCCATGGTTAAAATTTGTGACGGAAGGTTAAAAGGCCCTGTATGATCATCGGCTATATTCGTAAAACCCGTTTCCTTTAAAAATTTTAAAAGAGGGTCATGAGCCAGAATATTGATCCATATGATATCGGTAAAATTGATAGCAGATCTGCATTTTTTCCAGAGTGATTCTCTTGTTTCAGGAGAATCGAATTCGGGAAGGATAACAAAACTGATTTCTGTAGCCCTTTTGCCCTCCGGTATGCCCGGAAATTGAGAACCACTCTTTATAATACTGTATCCTATCGGTTGCTGGTCCGCGTAGGTCATGACAAGTTGATTGGAAAGATCATTCAGGTCATTGATCATCTTTCTTGGATCTATTGAGTTTTTGTATTCTTTAATGCTTTCTTCAGAAACAAAATCTTTGTACAAAGTACCAACCGAAGAATCTATAATGGTTATAAGATCAGAAATTCCTCCTTCAGAACCCACAGTAAATTTTGAAATGATATCCATGATTTTTTTTATTCAAAATTATAAGATTAATTGATTCAGAAGGGATACAGTTGATTAAAATATAACCGGTACAGTAATGTATTTTGTAAATTTGTTCAGTACAGATATAAGGTTGTTAAAATGAAACGATACAAATACGAAGTTTTTACAAATGGCATTGAAAAGCAAATCCGCAACGGGACTTTGCAGCCAGGGGATCGCTTGCCTTCTGTTCGGGAAATTAAAGAAAGATATCAACTGAGTACGAGTTCTGTTCAAACCGGTTATGAATATCTCATGATCAAAGGTTGGGTTGAAAGCCATCTCCGTTCAGGTTATTTTGTTGCTCAAAAAACGGAAGAAAATATCCCTCAAAACAAGACTGTATTTCCTGCAGTAGTAAGAGACGAGACATTTATTAAAAATATGTTGTTAACCTCTAAAAAAATCTCTGAGTCTGCCTCCTTTAATACAGCTATGCCGGGGGATTTGTTAATTCCGCAGAAATTAATACTCAGAACAATGCAGGAAGTAATTCGTGAAAAGGGTGCTGCTCTTCTAAGATATTACCCTTCGGACGGGTTGGAAACATTAAGAAAGCAAATTTCAAAACAAATGGCTATGCATGGTTGTTTACTGAATCCGGATGAGATAATCATTACAGACGGAGCTTTACAGGCACTGACGATTGCATTAAGATCGGTGACTAAAGCAGGCGATGTAGTCGCTGTAGATAGTCCGTGTGTATTTTCTGTTCTGGAAGTTATTGCTAATCTTGATCTCAAAGTGATTGAAATTCCTGTACATTACCGTACTGGTTTTGATGCTGAATATTTTCGCAACGTTTGTACTGAGAATGATGTCAGGGCACTTATAGTGACTCCGAATTTTCATAATCCTACAGGAATCCGGATGAGCGATGCAATCAAAAAAGAATTGTTAGATATTGCTGAAGTTTATCAGGTATGCATTATAGAGAATGATATGTATTCTGATCTTTATTTTGATGGAAAAAGACCAGGTCCCATTAAAAGTTTTGATACAAAAGGGCTGGTCATGGTGTATTCCTCATTTTCAAAAACACTTGCTCCTGGTATCCGGCTAGGATGGTTGTGTGCCGGTTCTTTTTATTCGAAATCGGAGAGAGCTAAATTCATTACAGGACGAACTGTTTCTCCTGTTTATCAGGAGTTGATGCTTAAGCTCTTAGAAACTAACCGCTATGAAAGACATTTACGATCCTTTAGGAAAATACTCAATCAACAGGCAGTTGCTCTTTTAGATATCTTGAGAAAAACTTTTCCGGAGGAAGCTTATTTTCACAGACCGCAAGGTGGATATTGTATTTGGGGGCAACTTCCGGAAAGTACAGACATGAAAAAGTTCTATGAATATTGTGAAAAGAGTAGGGTTATGTTTGCTCCGGGAACTATATTTTCATTCACAGATAAATATAGTCATCATTTTCGAATTGTTTTTGCCGAAAGAATTAGTTCTGAAAGCTGTTTTCTGTTGAGAAATGTAGGTGAAATGGCACAGAAGTTTATTTGAACACAAGAATTTTAAAGAAAAAATGAATTAGGCTTAATTTAATTTTTACAGGCGACTCAACCTGATTTTTTTTGATTTATCAGGGTTCGTTTGATAGATGACCTTTAAGAAACAGAATGATTAATTGATTGTCGCTCAGAATATTAATTTTATGTATAATCTTGATCTGCGAAAGTGCCGAATTTACTACAAAATCTTAATTCTATTTAAAAAAATAAATTGAATTTAAGAGAGAGTAGCCAAATTTCTCAAATTCTGATATTTTTTTTATGCACAATTAGGCTGGAATCACCATAAAACCTATATTTGCAGCCTAAATTTTTAAATAAATGAAAGAACTAATTGAAAAAATCAACGCGGAATTCGAAGCGTTTACAACTGAGGCAAACCAACAAGCGGAAAAAGGAAACAAGGCAGCTGGTACAAGAGCTCGTAAAGCAGCTTTAGAACTAAGCAAATTGTTCAAAGAATTCAGAAAAGTTTCTGTAGAAGAAGCTAAAAAATAATTCACCTTTAGCCGGCTTTTGAAGCCGGTTTTTTTATATCTGTATCTATCGGTTGATAATGACTGTGATAATCTCTTAAAATATTTGGCTGGCAAAGGTTTTAGCATCTTTTCAAGGTCTTAGTATTCTGGTTTTTTCTCTCATAAACCTGACCTCAGGTCTTTTCATTTTAAGAACAAATTTTATATTGAAGTGTTGTTTATCTGTATAATTTGTATTTTTAGGAAGACCAATTACGCAGAATATGATGAAACATTCTTATTTCTTGTTTATTCTTTTTTTTAACCTTTTTTCAGCACAGAAACTTCAGGTCTTGGATTCTGAAAACGGAAGTCCGATTCCCAATGCCAGAATTGTATTGCAGGATCAGATTGTTTACACCAATGAAGATGGTTTTGCTCCTGTAGACCAAAGTTCAGCAATTTTTGAAATTTCAGCAACAGGATTTCAAAAGCTAAAAATTCAGCAATTTCGCCATTCGGTGAAGCTGAAAAGAATATATAAGGATATTGATGAAGTGAAACTGATTAAAGTAGATCTAAAAGAGATTTTTGAAGACGTTCAAAAGAACTATAAGAAAAGATATTATAATGAGCCTTCCCTCTACGACATCATTTACAAAGAAAAAAGGAGTGATAATAACAAACTTCATTTTTTAGTGATTGCAGAAGCAAAGCTGTGGAGCAAAACTAATTTTTACGATCGCAACAAATCTTTTGATAAGAATCTTCAGATGCAGCTTAATAATGTAAAATATCTGAAAGATCTAAGATCGGACAGCATTTTTACAGAGGGCTTAAAAAGGTTTTCCGATGAATATATGGGGAATTATTTCTTCAATTTTGAATTAAAAAGAGTTTTGGCACATGTAAAAAATAAGGAATCAAAATATTCCGGATGGATAATTTTTGAAGAGGGTGACGAGCAATTTATTACTTTTAAAATCAGGTCCGGAGTAGGAATTGAAATGAAAGGTGAATTAAGGTATAATAAGGCGGATAAGGTCATTACCTATTTTGAAATACATTATTTACAGGACCAGTATCCGATGCTCAAAAGAACAACAGGAGAAGGAGAAGAGTTTGATTATCAGTTGGGAAATGCCATACTTGTTTTTGATTTTTATAAAAACAGGGGAGTGTATGTTCCTGCTATGAGCAGACTTGAAGGCAATAAATACGTTGCCTATTATAAGGGAGTTAAACATGAACGGAAAATCAGCAGGGAGCTTATTTATAATACTTTTAAAAAATCTGATGACAAAGGGATAAGCCCCAGAGTAGATTTTAGTAAAAATATCTGGGATAATGTTTCGGTACAGGAGAATAAAAATAGTGCAATCTTACTTTCCGCAGAAGAGCAAGATTTTATTAACAGAAAGTTGCCTGATTTTGAATCAAAATAATAGAGCTTTTTTAGAATTTTATGCTTGTAAATCGGTAGATTGATGTAATAATTTAATTTTTACACAAAAAAGTCTTTAAATAGTAATGTTTAAAGACTTTTTTGATTTAATTTCTTTATCATCTCCGCAATTTCTTTTATCTTTAAACCAATCAATATATACTATGAAGATAAATAGATTTTTTGCAGTACCGGCTGTAGTGTTGGCTGTCCAATTTTCATGGGCTCAGGTAAAGGTAGAACCGTCAGAAAAACTTGATCCTATCGTTAAAAGTTTTGTAGATGAAATTAACAGCAATTCCCAGCTTGAAAATATGGCTTATGAGTTATTGGATGGAATTGGTCCAAGACTGGTAGGAACGCCGGAAATGTTGGCAGCAAATGAATGGAGTGCTGAAAAACTACGCTCTTGGGGTGTTGAAGCCAATCTGCAACAATTCGGAACATGGAAAGGGTGGCAGAGAGGAACAACCCATGTAGACATGGTATATCCAAGAACAAAATCATTAACAGCAACACAACTGGCGTGGAGTCCGGCTACTAAAAAAGCAGTGGAAGCAGAAGTAATTATTTTGCCTAAAATATCTTCCAAAGCAGACTTCGATAAATGGCTTCCTTCCGTAAAAGGTAAAATAGTACTTATAGCACAATACCAGAAGATTGGACGTTCTGATGAGCAGATTAAAGAATTTGCAACTCCGGAATTATACGAAAAGTTAAAAGCCGAAAAAGAGAAAGCAACCAAAGATTTTACAGCCTATGTAAAGAATATTGGTTATGATAATAATACACTTCCGGAAGCTTTAGAAAAGGCAGGAGCAGCAGGAATAGCTATTTCAAACTGGACAGGAATTATGGGAGCCAACAGGATATTTGGCGCAAAAACATCCAAAATCCCAATGATTGATATTGATGTAGAAGATTACGGGATGCTTTACAGAATGGCGGAAAAGGGGGCACAGCCTAAAATTAAAATTGATGCTCAATCCAAAATACTTCCCGAAGCAAAAAATTTCAACACGATCGGAATGATCAAAGGGAAAGAAAAACCAGATGAATATGTAATCCTTTCTGCCCACCTTGATTCATGGGATGGGGCTCAGGGGGCTACAGATAATGGAACAGGAACCCTTACCATGCTTGAAACCATGAGACTCCTGAAAAAATACTATCCGAATAATAAAAGAACGATCGTGATCGGGCTTTGGGGAAGTGAAGAACAGGGTTTAAATGGCTCCAGAGGTTTTGTTGCGGATAATCCACAAATTATAAAAGGAGTGCAGGCTGCTTTTAACCAGGATAACGGGACAGGACGTGTTGTCAATATCAGCGGACAGGGATTCGTTAAAGCATACGATTATATTGGGAAATGGCTGGATGGTGTTCCAAAAACGGTAAGAGGGCATATTAAAACCGACTTCCCGGGAATGCCTGGTGGCGGGGGTTCTGATCATGCATCATTTGTCGCAGCTGGCGTGCCCGGAATCTCTCTTGGATCGTTAAACTGGGGATATTTTGGCTATACCTGGCATACTACAAAGGATACGTATGATAAAATTGTTTTTGATGAAGTGAAAAATAATGTAGTCTTAACAGCGACTTTAGCCTATATGGCATCTGAAGATCCTGAATTTACCAATAGAGAAAAACGTGTAATGCCAAAAGACGAAAAAGGGGAGACCGTGAAATGGCCTGAGGCGAAAGAACCGAGAAGGAGCTCGAAAGATTATAAGTAAAAATTGATCTTAAGAATAAAAATAAAACAAAGGTTGTCAAATATGGCAACCTTTTTTATTGATGATACAATGTGTGTCAGATATTTAAAAATTGTAGTGAGGGTGTTTTCAGCTTTTTGTTTTAAAAAAAATACTATTTTTAAAACATCAAAGATATTTTGAATACAAAAAAACAGTAACAAATTCAAAAACGAAACGACTATGAAAAATTTAAAAAAAATGGCAAGAGAATATTTAAAATCTATTAATGGAGGTATTGGTGAAAGGCCTTGCAGGATAGGAGAGTTTTTATGTTATACGCAACAATGTACCCTTATGTGTATGGATGGATCCCAATGTCAACCTTCTTTATGTATTGATTAATCCCAAATTAAAATAGAAGGGCTGTCTTACAGCCCTTCTATTTTGAAATTAAATGTAAAGTTTTATATCCGGAAATGCAGAAACCAAGGGTTCGTATTGATTCTGGTTTAATTTTCCAAAGCCATATTCACAGAAAATAAATGGCAACCCGTTGGTGGTTGCGGCGTCATAATCCGTTTGGGTGTCTCCAATATATACGGAATCTTCGACAGATAATTGATTTCTTTCCATGAGAAGCTGTATGTTTTCAGATTTTGGCTTCCGGGTCCGTCCATGAGATTCAAAATCAACAAATAAATCATAGAACTTATAATATTCTAAAAAAGACTCAATATATCCGTCCTGACAATTGCTTACAATAAAAAGATGGTGCGTTTTCACCAGGTTTTCTAACGTATCTTTAATACGATCATATAAAATTCCGCCCTTTACACGTAAAATTTTATTTTCCTGAGCTACAATTTCTGAAAGAACTTTCTGAGCATATTGATCCGTGATTCCCGGTATAATATCTTTTACAATGTCTATCGCCAATAATCCCATATACGGGTCCATGTCCTGAGGCTTTAGTTCTCTTTGTACCAGTTGGTGTTTTTGTAAGACATCGTTCCATATGCTGATAATAGTCAGTCTCGGATCCCATAACGTTCCGTCTAAATCGAAGATTAAATTTTTATATTTCAAGATTTTTTATAGTTTAGTTTGAGGTCAATGTACTGTGAAGAGCTATTCAACTTATTATAGAATCATACTTAGCTGAACTCTTTTTCTGGCCTCATCCACTTCAGTTACTTTTACCCTTACATGTTGATGAAGTTTTACTACTTCATTCACATCAGATACAAAACCCTCTTTTAGCTGGGAAATATGAACCAATCCACTTTCCTTGATTCCCAGATCGACGAAACAGCCAAAAGCGGTAATATTATTGACGATTCCCGGAAGAATCATCCCGGTTTTAAGATCCCTGATACTTTTTACATTGGGATCAAATTCAAAAACTTTAGCAGCTTTTCTTGGATCTAATCCTGGTTTTTCCAATTCTTTTAAAATATCCTTGACGCCTAAAATTCCAATTTCATCTGTGATATAGGTTTCGGGTTTTACCAGAGCAATTTTTTCTTTATTGGCAATCAGTTCATCAGTTTTAATGCCCAGATCTTTAGCCATTTTTTCTACAATTCCATACGCTTCAGGGTGTACTGCTGAATTATCTAATGGATTTTTTGCATTTGATATTCTTACGAAAGCCGCTGCCTGTTGAAAAGCTTTATCTCCAAGTCTCGGTACTTTTTTTAATTGTTTTCTGTCCTCAAACGCTCCATTTTCAGCACGGTAACTCACAATATTTTCTGCCATTTTCTCTCCAATTCCGGACACGTAGCTTAATAAAGATTTGCTTGCTGTATTTAAATTGATTCCTACAGAGTTTACACATTTCATCACGGTAGAATCCAGTTCACTTTTCAATCGAGTTTGATCCACATCATGCTGATATTGTCCCACTCCAATAGACTTTGGGTCAATTTTAACCAATTCGGCGAGCGGATCAGAAAGCCTTCTCCCGATAGATACAGCGCCACGAACCGTTACATCGTAGGTAGGGAACTCCTCTCTGGCAATCTTACTTGCAGAATACACTGAGGCTCCCGCTTCAGAAACCACAAAAACCTGTAAAGGCTTATCAAATGCAATTTTCTTGATAAAAAATTCAGTTTCACGGCTTGCAGTTCCATTTCCAATAGAAATCGCTTCAATATTGTAAGCATTCACCATAGAGCGAATCTTTTTCATTGCCATTCCTGTTTCGTTTTGCGGTGCGTGAGGATAGAGGGTTTCATTATGAAGTAAATCTCCTTTTTCATCGAGGCAAACGATTTTACATCCACTTCTGTACCCTGGATCAATAGCCAGAATTCTTTTTTCTCCCAAAGGAGGAGCCAAAAGTAACTGGCCAAGATTTTCAGAAAATATTTCGATTGCTTTTTGGTCTGCTTTTTCTTTAGCTTCCTGTAAAGCTTCATTGGAAATAGCAGGCTCCAAAAGCCTTTTGTAACTGTCTTGTATGGCAAGTGCTATTTGTTCAGAACTTTCATTGTTGGATTTAATGATTGCTTTTTCAATAAAGCCAATTGCTTCTTCCTTATCAACCCCTACATTGGTTTTCACAAAGCCTTCTGCTTCCGCTCTCAACATCGCCAAAAGTCTGTGAGAAGGAGTTCTGCTGAGATTTTCTTCCCAATCAAAATATTGAGAAAATTTCTGAGCTTCTTCTTCTTCCTTTTTAGCTTTAACAACCTTAGAGGTAATAAGAGCCTGGCGTTGGAACAAGTGACGCAGATTCTTACGAACATACATATTTTCATTGATCCACTCTGCCATAATATCTCTTGCTCCCTGAAGAGCTTCTTCTTCAGACGAAACCTCCTTATTAAGATATTTGGAAGCCAGAAACATAATGTCGTTATTTTTCTGGCTCATGATGATTTTGGCTAAAGGTTCAAGGCCTTTCTCTTTAGCTGTATCTGCTTTCGTTTTCCTGCGTTTCTTAAAAGGAAGATATAAGTCTTCCAGTTCCTGAATATCAAAGCTTTCTTCAATTCTTTGCTGAAGTTCCGGTGACAAACCATTCTGCTCTTCTATTGATTTTAAAATAGACTCCTTTCTTTTAACAATCTCTTCAAATTGCTTGCTGATCTTTGAAATCTGCTCGATCTGTACTTCATCGAGATTTCCTGTTTTGTCTTTACGATAACGGGAAATAAAAGGAATGGTGCAGTCTTCTGCTAATAATTGTAACGTATTGTTGATGCTCTTTTCAGAAATACTGAGCTGCTTCTGTATAAATTCTACGGTCGTCATTGTTCTGTTTTCGGATAGCTAAAATAAGGTTTTTAAAAAGAAAAAAGGCGAGTTGCCACGCCTTGAATAGTTTTTTCCTTTGAGATGAAGATTCAGGGGCTAAGATTTACTTGACTATAGCTATTGCCATTCCATCGTATTCTTTTGCTCCTACTGTTTGCATAATGGTAGCTGTAATTCCTGGATGATTAGCCAGCATTTGATTAAAACGCTGTACACCTTTCACTTTCTCATCATGGGTGTTTTCGTCTAAAACTTTACCTTCCCGGATGACATTATCACAAATAATCAATGTCCCCGGGTGTGAAAGCTGTAATGCCAATTCAAAATATTCAGTATAAGGTGGTTTGTCAGCATCAATAAAAATAAAATCAAAAGGTTCTTCGCCTTTGGCAATCAATTCTTTTAAGACATCCATTGCTTTACCGATTCGTAAATCAATTTGATCAGAAAGTCCGGCTTTTGCAATATTCTGACTGGCAATATGAGCGTGATGAGGGTCAAACTCCACGGTAATTACTTTACCGTCTGCTGGAAGTGCTCTGGTTATCCAAATTGTACTGTAAGCTCCCAAAGTTCCTAATTCTAATACGCGTTTAGCTTTACAGGTAAGAAGCATCAGCTGAAGAAATTTTCCTTGTGTCGGGGAAATACTGATCTGAGGCATGGAAGCTTCCTCCAACGATTGAATAGTCTCCTGAAGAACAGTATCTTCAGGAGCAACAAGAGTACTGATGTACTGATCCACTTTTTCGAATAATTGCTGATTCATATTTTAAAAAAAATTAAATTGATCATTGAACGCTACCGATTGATTATTGTAATAGAAAATATTGCTGCTATATGTGTGATCACAGAATGATAAACAACAATATCCCAATCAGAGTGAAAAATAGCAGTACTGCTGCCATCTGGATGTTGAGCTATTAGCAATAATCTGTCTTATAATTGCTTACTAAGATAGTGAATTTTGAAAGGTTGTACAACTGAAACGGTATTGGCTAAAATAAAAAATCCCCTTGCTCAAAGAACAAGGGAAGTATTGTTTTTATAGCAGAATAAATATCGTGCGTACTGTGGCTAGTCTCTGTTTTTAACAAGTATCCATCCATTGTATCGGATTGCAGTATTACTTTTATTATTTTCATTCCAGGAGATGGTATACCAATAGGTTGCTGTAGAAAGTTTTTTCCCTGACGAGGTGCCATCCCATGTAAGGTTTCTTATTTTATTGGCCACATATATTTTTTTTCCATAACGGTCATATACTTCAAAATTCAGATTTTTCTTATAAGCCAGAGCAGAATAATCAATACTATCATTTTTCCCGTCATTGTTTGGAGTAATGATATTGACGAGGTTAACAACCGTTAATTCTACAGAAACCGGGATACAGTTGTATTTGTCTTTTACATAGAAGATATGTTGCCCCCTTGTAAGGTTTTTGAAAATATTTGAATCCTGCCAGTTACCGGTTTGATCCAATGCAAATTGATAGGGGGGAGTTCCTCCGTTGGCATTAATTGTTGCCGTATTGTTGGTAATATCTATAGATTGGATGACAGGATTAGATGAGGCATATACTTTCACTGTTTGTCTGGTAATACATTCTCCGCTTTTTAAATCTACCCAGTATGTTCCTACACCTACATTGTTGATTTTTTGAGTGGTAGCTCCTGTGTTCCAGATGTAAGAGTTAAAGCCAGGTCCCGCATCGAGAGTGGTTCTTCCTTCAATGCAAATAATTTGATCAACCAATACCGGAGATGTTGTTGGGGGAATCACTTGTAATGTAACTTTTGCAACGGCAAAACAGCCGTTGCTATTCGTTACCCTCACGAATACGAATCCATTAGGTGCAATATATGTTGTGGGAGTGGTAATTTCATTTGTCCCGTTAGTAGCGTCCGTTAAGGATGGGAAATATCGTTTGGTGGTTCCCTGCTCGGAAGTTATATTAGCTGTTGTAAGATTAAAAGAAGCCGTGGAGGGATTGGTTTGAATATAACATGACTTTATTGTTCTGTCAGTAACAACCGGAAGACTCCCAATCGTAACTGAGGCTGTCTGGCTTACTGCATTACATTGTGAATTTAAAACTGATCCCTGAGGTCCTACCTTGAATCTGATTAAATAATTACCGGGAGGCTTGCCATTAGAATTGAAGGTGTAAGTAGGATTGCCAGTTGGAGATCCCTGATCTGCCCAGGTTACTCCTCCGTCACTGCTATATTGCCATTGATATTCGGCTGGATTGTATGAACTTCCGGTAAGCGTTGCCGTAAAGTTTACGGTAGCATTTACGTTCGGGCACAGTATGGTACTTGCTCCGGGGATAGCCTGAATAGTTGCCGGAATACAGGGTTGTACAGTAATATCATCTATAGCCAGGTCATTGCCGGGACCCGCTACGTGACTTATGATTTGGAGTCGGATAGAAGAATCATTTGAATTATTAAAAATCAGAGAGTATTGATGCCAGTTGGTGTCGGCCGGAACATTTCCTGTTATGGATGATCCAATAATTGCATTTGATGTAGGGTTTACGACTTTTAATGTAAGATTAGGATAAACATAACCTTGATAATTAGTACTGGATGCAAGGTTCGTATTTAATACCCAAATGGATAAACGTAGAGTTGTATTCGGGCAAAGATCATTAATTAAGTATTCAGCCAAAATTTTATTAGGGGTTAAAGGAGCGTCTATTAACATCATAAGTCCATTAGGATTACCTGTATGGTCTGTTTGATTGATCCACCACTCGTTTACTACGGGTGTGCCTGAATTTCTGACTAATCCGGATTCACCAGGGGCCAGGTTCCCGTTAGCACTTCCTCCATTTGGCCCAACGAAAACAGTTCCGGTGCTTACACCTGGAGCAAAACTAGCTAAAGGACCATGCCACATTGTTGTTGGGCTCCCCTGGCCAAATGTTTGATTGACAATAGGGGGACCCCATGAACCTGAACATGTGGGAGGTGTTTGTGCGTACAATAATTGACAGTATAAAATCGAAAATAAGAAAACCCATATGAAACAGGATTTCTTTTTGAATAGTAATGTTTTTTTCATATAGCTGAAGGTGTTTTTTTAAAGAATAATTATTTTTATTTCATATTTTAGAGGGTATAGGTGAAAGGGGGATCTGTTTGTTATTTTCTTATTTATTGTTTCATATAGTAGATTATTAGGGTGATAAATGTTTTGTCTTAATTTTTTAAATTCATGTAATTGTTTTTGTTGATTTTATAATTAATTAAGTAATTATGTATTTTGTTGATTGTGTTTTGTGTAAAATTACTATTTATTTTCAATATATAAGGTGGTTTGTTATTTACTTTTCAATATATGTGATTGTGTTGATGTTTTTTGACAAAATGATGTAAGATTTTCTATATTTTTCACCATTAGTTATCATAAATTGTAGCAGAGCATTTCTTGATATATGATAAGATGTCAATCATAATGTTTTTCTATTTTTGTATCCGAAAACAACAAAGATTTTAAATAAACTTTTTTAAACAGTTCAATATGAAAAAAATTAGCGTAATTGCATTAGTAGCAGTAGGATTGCTTGCAGCATCATGTAACAGTAAAGAAAAAACAGATACAGCAGTAGCTACAGAGCAAGCTGTTGCAGAAGGAAAAGGAGAAACATTAACGGTAGATACCACAACTTCTGTAGTAAACTGGAAAGCCTTTCATAAAGGAGGTTTTGCACCTCGTTGGGGAACTCTTAACGTAAAATCTGGAGATTTAAATATTGAAGGAGGACAAGTTGTAGCCGGAAACTTCAATATTGATATGGCTTCTATTAAAGTTGATCCTGCTTCAGTAACAGAAAAAGATAAAAAACCTGCAGAGCTTGAAACGCATTTAAAAAGCGCTGATTTCTTTGATGTAGCAAAGAACCCGGTGTCAGATTTTAAAATTACAAGCGTAGCAGATTTAAAAGAAGCACCTAAGGATGCGGTAGCAGGAGCTAATAAGACAGTAAGCGGAAACCTTACCTTATCAGGAAAAACAATGAATGTTTCTTTCCCTGCTAAAGTAGATGTTACAGATAATTCTGCAGATATTCAGGCTAAGTTTACAGTAAACAGAACAGATTGGGGAATCAAATTCGGTACTTCAGAAGCTGATCCTGCTGAATGGATGATCAGTAAAGATATCGAAATTGCCATCGATGTTAAAGCAAAAAAATAATTGAATACACTTTCAATACAGAAAAGCCACCTTGAAAAAGGTGGCTTTTCCGTGGTATCTATTTAACTTTTTTTAGCATTTTATTATACAATGCGGCATCATATTTTCTCTTTTAATCAAATAACACCAAAATATAATATTATGTCAAAAAAAATTGCAATTCTTGCTACAAGCGGTTTCGAGGAAAGTGAACTTCAATCTCCAAAAGAATATCTGGAGCAGCAGGGATGGAGGGCAGACATTGTAAGCCCTGAATCCGGTACCATCAAAGCCTGGGCTGAAAAAGACTGGGGAAAAGAATATAGTGTTGACAGAACATTGAGCGAGGTTAAAGCTTCAGATTATGATGCGTTAGTGCTTCCCGGAGGTGTTCTTAATCCTGATAAGCTGAGGACTGATGATAAGGCGCTGGCCTTTGTAAAGGATTTCTTTATACAAAATAAGCCGGTTGCAGCCATCTGCCATGGACCACAAATACTTATTAATGCTGAAGTGGTAAATGGTCGAAATATGACTTCTGTACATTCAATTAGTAAAGATTTAATAAATGCCGGAGCTCATTGGGAAGATGTGGAAGTTGTCGTGGACAACGGATTGGTAACAAGCAGAACTCCAAAAGATCTTCCTGCCTTTAATGCTAAAATGGTAGAAGAATTCAAAGAAGGAAAACATGTGGAACAAGGTATATAGTTCACATTAAAAATTATAAAGCCGGAATTTAGACATTCCGGGCTTTTTTTATACTATTGAAAATTTTATTTTAAAAATTGCTGAATTAATTAAATAGCCATGAATTCTGAATACGCATACAATACTCACTTCCCAGGTATAAAGGATTGCCATGTTTTTCAGACCAAAATCCATCCAGAATATCTTTGCTCAGACAACGGTATACAGCAACTCCTTTATACATTTTGTGATCATCTCCTTCATAATTAAAGTTGAGAACTAAAATCTGATCTTTATAAAAACCTGTGCCATTTTGTATATGGTCACCAATGATCCATTGGGCAATAATACGGTTGCTTTCATCAATGGATAAAATTAATATACCCTCATAAGAAGTGTGGTTAGATTCTTCCTGGTTACTTCCTTTAATAGAGTAACTTCCGGCCAGATCATGAACTGTCATTGATTATTTTTTATAGACTGCAAATTTAAAAAATCTTAGTCCGGTACAATGATAAATCTTCTTCAGCCTCAGCTATATTTAAATTAAACTTTATTTTTGCATTAAATTAATTTTAGAATGATCCCTTTTTTACTCATCATCAACCTGACTGCCTTTGGTGTCTTTGGATTTGATAAATGGCAAGCCCAAAAACATCAATGGCGGATTTCTGAAAATACTCTTTTAGGAATTTCGTTGCTGGGTGGGATTGTAGGAGCTGCTTCAGGAATGATTCTCTTTAATCATAAAATTTCCAAGAAATCTTTCCTGATGAAATTTATTATTGTTGTATTAATTGATGTAGTATTGCTGTATCGATTGATAAGACATTAATAAAAGACATGACTAAGTATCGAATGCCTTATTTACCATTATCTGAACTATTCCCTGGAATTATTTTAAAATAGAGTGAAATTAAGGTAATCACAGAAGCTGTTTGTTCTATATTTTTTAGGTCGATTAAAGTAGAATTATCTAAAATTCTCATTATGAAATTGTTAAATATTGCATAAACATTTTAATTAATTCATTTAAAATCACTATTTTTGCACCCGTAAAAATCCTATATGCAAAACATTAGAAATATTGCGATTATCGCACACGTTGACCACGGAAAAACAACTTTGGTTGACAAGATCATCCACGCTACCAACATTTTCAGAGAAAATCAGGAGAGTGGGGAATTAATTATGGATAACAATGATCTTGAAAGAGAAAGAGGGATCACGATCTTATCCAAGAATATTTCTGTTACTTATAAAGACACAAAAATTAACGTAATCGATACTCCTGGTCACGCCGATTTTGGTGGGGAAGTAGAAAGAGTATTGAAAATGGCTGATGGAGTTATCTTGTTGGTGGATGCCTTCGAAGGACCAATGCCTCAAACAAGATTCGTACTTCAGAAAGCGTTGGAATTAGGTTTAAGACCATTAGTTGTTATTAATAAAGTAGACAAACCAAACTGTCGTCCGGATGAAGTTCACGATCAGGTATTTGATTTATTCTTCAACCTGGAGGCTACTGAAGAGCAGTTGGATTTCCCAACATTCTACGGTTCTTCTAAACAAGGTTGGTTCAACACTTCATTAGAACAAACTGAAGATATTTTACCATTATTAGATGGAATCTTACAATATGTTCCTGCTCCAAAAGTAACTGAAGGAAATCTTCAGATGCAGATTACTTCTCTTGATTACTCTTCTTTCTTAGGAAGAATTGCTATCGGAAAAGTAACCAGAGGAGAGCTTAAAGAATCTCAATGGATTGGTTTAGCTCAGGCAGATGGTAAAGTGGTGAAAGGAAAAGTAAAAGAGCTTTACGTTTTCGAAGGATTAGGAAAGAAAAAAGTAATTGAAGTAAAAGCAGGAGATATCTGTGCTGTAGTAGGTTTCGATGCTTTCCAGATCGGAGATTCTTTCGTAGATCTTGAAAATCCAGAGCCATTGGAAAGAACTGCAATTGATGAGCCTACATTGAACATGACGTTCTCGATCAACAATTCACCTTTCTTTGGTAAAGATGGTAAATATGTTACTTCCAACCACCTGAAAGAAAGATTAACTAAAGAGTTAGAGAAAAACCTTGCATTAAGAGTTCAGCAGACTGATGATGCAAACACTTTCTTAGTATTTGGTAGAGGTATTCTTCACTTATCCGTTTTAATTGAAACTATGAGAAGAGAAGGATATGAAATGACAATTGGTCAGCCACAGGTTATCTTAAGAGAAATTGATGGTGTAAGTTGTGAGCCTTATGAATCTTTAGTTGTTGATGTTCCTGAAGAGTATGCTTCAAGAGTGATTGACCTTGCTACTCAGAGAAAAGGTGACCTTCACATTATGGAAACAAAAGGTGAAATGCAGCACATGGAATTCGAGATTCCTTCAAGAGGTTTGATCGGATTACGTTCTCAGATGTTGACCGCTACGGCAGGTGAAGCGATCATGGCACACCGTTTCACTGAATATAAGCCTTTCAAAGGTGCTATTCCTGGAAGAAACAATGGGGTATTAATCAGCAAAACTCAAGGGCCGGCTACAGAATATTCTATTGCGAAACTACAAGACAGAGGGAAGTTCTTCGTTGATCCGGGTGAGGAAATCTATGCAGGAATGATCATCGGTGAACAAAACAAACCGGGAGACCTGGTTGTAAACATCGTTGAAGCAAAACAGTTGAATAACATGAGAGCTTCAGGTAAAGATAAAGATACCGGTGTTGCTCCAAAAATCTTATTCTCACTAGAAGAATGTATGGAATATATTCAGGGTGATGAAGCGATTGAGGTAACTCCAAACTTCATCAGAATGAGAAAGAAACTTCTTTCTGAAGAAGAAAGAAAAAGAGTGGAAAGATCAGCTAAAGCGTAATAACATTCTTATAAATAAAATCAAAGCCTCGATTTTTCGAGGCTTTTTTTCTGATACATTAGAAAAAATGTTTATTTTTTCAATGGAATAATCCAAATTGTAAAATATAATTTAAAGTAGTTTTGCGGCTATGAAAATGAATAAATTAAAACTTATCGTTTTATTGGGAGTTTTTGCGTCTTACAGTACCTCATGTTCCGTTCAGAACAATGCTACGAAGACTCCTCCCGTTAAAAATACAACAAAACCCAACAACAATACCACTCAACCCAAACCTCCTGTAGCGGCAACAAAACCGACAACGGTAACACCTCCAACATCTGCAGATGAGGTGTTCAGAACGAATCTTCCCGAGATTAAAAGGGAATTTCGCGGAGCATGGATCGCCAGTGTAGCTAATATCAACTGGCCTTCAAGAAATGATCTTACGGTAGATCAACAGAAAGCTGAAGCAATCAATATGCTTGATATGTTGAAAAATAACAACTTCAATGCAGCTATTTTTCAAATCAGACCGTCGGCAGATGCTTTGTATACCAGTAATATCGAACCGTGGTCTTATTTTCTGACAGGAGAAACCGGAACAGCTCCTTATCCCAATTATGATCCCCTTCAGTTTTGGATTGAAGAATCACACAAAAGAGGATTGGAACTTCATGTATGGCTTAATCCTTACCGTGCTCACCATACCAATGGAGGTGCTGTCAATGGACTTTCTATGGCCAATAAACTTTCAGACATTGTTGTAAGGCTAAAAAACGGAATGTATTGGTTTGATCCTGCTAATCCTAAAACGCAAGGCCACGTTTCCAATGTGGTAAAGGATATTGTCACAAGATATGATATTGATGCCATTCACTTCGATGATTACTTTTATCCTTATGCAACCTACAACAAAGGAGCAGATTTTCCTGATAACGCAACATGGAGTGCTTATGTAGGCAGTGGAGGAACATTATCAAGAGCAGACTGGAGAAGAGATAACGTCAATAAATTTGTTGAACGGATTTATAAAGAAATTCACGCTGAAAAAAGTTATGTGAAATTTGGAATCAGTCCTTTTGGAATCTGGAAACCCGGATATCCGGCCGGAATTGTTGGATCCTCTCAATTTGACGAGTTATATGCTGATGCTAAATTATGGTTAAACAGAGGTTGGGTAGATTATTTCTCACCACAATTATACTGGCCGATTGATTCTAAAGGACAAGGCTTCGAAGCCTTGTTAAGCTGGTGGCAGTCTGAAAATACCATGAATCGTCACTTATGGCCGGGGCTGAATACCGTTGAGATCAAAGTCTCGGATCGTCCGACAGAAATCAGGAACCAGATTGAAATTTCCAGAAACATCCTGAAAAAGGATGCCGGAGAAATTCATTGGAGCATTGCCGGATTGACAAAAAATGCCAGTATGCTTCCCACCCTGAAAAACGGGCCATACAGTGAAAAAGCATTAGTTCCGAAAACGCCATGGATCAAAGCCGTTCCATTGCAGACACCTACCTTGTTTATTACGGATAACGGAAGCTTTGCACAGGCAAGCTGGAGTTCTAGGAATATAGCAAATGTCTTTCAATGGGTTCTTTTCAAGCAATACAATGGCGTTTGGGAAACAGAAATTATGACGCTGGATACTCTTTCCAAAGATATTCCCAAGTTTAAAGACGGAAAAAAGCTTAATGCATTAGCCATTAAAGCGATAGACAGGCTGGGAAATGAAAGTGATTATATGGCAAAAAAAGTGAAGTAATTCGCTGCCAGAGATCTTATATAACTTAGAAGAGGTTTAACTTTATGTTGAACCTCTTTTTTTGAGCATCGTTTACTTCAACATATTGTCCAGTTCTATCATTAAAAAGGAGTTTGGATTCCTACGGAATGACCAGAATAAGTCATCATCATAATCTTGTGTGATACAACACAAAGTTTGTCGTTCTGAAATAATCAGGAGGTAGACAAGAGTAAATGTCCAGCAGTTTGAGATATAACCTTATACCACAAAACTTAAAGATTTTATTTTAGAATAGATATAAATTATTAACACAAAATAATGATTATCAGATTTATATAAATAGTTTGTGTGGTATTTGGTTGAAAATAAAAACTTTATCGGAACTATATTTGCATGATTAACTCTATAATCACCAAAATATAACATTATGAATACTAAAAGACTTTCCACCAACATGGAAAAAGCACTTAGTGACCAGATGAATAAGGAGATTCATGCATCACACGTTTTTTTATCTTATGGAATTTGGGCAGATGATAAAGGATATCAGGGAATTGCCAACTTTTTGTACAGACACGCACAGGAAGAAAGAAACCATTCGATTAAATTCATGGAATATATCTTAAACAGAGGTGGAAAACCAAAAGTGGACGCTATTCCTGCTCCGCCTTCAGATCCTGACAGCCTTACCGCTTGCTTTGATGGTGTATTTAAACACGAAGTTGATAATACAACGGCTATTTACAGAATTGTAGACCTTTCCATGGAAGAAAAGGACTGGGCGACATGGAATTTTATGCAGTGGTTTGTACAGGAGCAAATTGAAGAAGAAACACTGGCTCAGAACTTAATAGATAAATTAAAAATTGCCGGAGGCGACCGTGCCACGGATGAATCTTTATTTACTTTAGATAAAACTTTACAGGAGGCACCTAATGATGTGCCATTGGCTCAGAATGCCACCGGGAACAATCCCTAAAACCTGTTCGGTAGATCAAAATCGTTTGAAAATCTGTCAGAAAGCTGACAGATTTTTTTAGATAGTTTTTGTATTTTTGGAAAAACTATGTATGAAATACGATATAATTTTAGAGGAATCAGAATCATTTAAATCATATTATAATGAAGAAAATAGAACTTTAAAATTGTTAAATAATGCATCTAGCATTAATCTTTTTGTAGGTGCTAATAACAGTGGTAAAAGTCGATTCATTAGAAATTTAACAACTTCTCAAAGCAAAAAAATATTTATTGAAGAAATAAGAAATTTAATAAACTTTTGGAATTTAAGTATTAATGATGAAAATGTAATTTTTAATAACTATAAGAGACATCAAAATTTAGGAGGCTTCTTAGTCAAAGATTTAGAGAGTGATTATGGAGAAGTTAAATTAGTGAAATTTGAGAAGAATGATCTATACTTTGAAAACGAAAATAAAAAATTACTGGATAAGAATAAAGATATTTTAGCTTTTAATAATGTTGGAATTATTCAAAACAGTAATATTCGTCTAAATGGAGATTTTTACGGTATTAATGATTCGGATCTAAAAAGAATTAATAAGCTGATTGATAATTTAACTAATTCAATTTCGAAAAAGTTAATAAAATCTGGGATGAAAACAATTTTTATTCCAACACTTCGAACGGCACATTCAATTTTTCAAAGAAAAGATGATAATAGCTTTTCAAAAATTTCAACAGATATTTTAAAAGATACAATTATAAAAAGCTACCACCTAGATAATGAAATGGTTGAGGTTTTTACTGGTATGGATTTATATTATCAAATTGTAAATGTAAGGAACGATATAAAAGACAAAAGGGTAGGTTTTGAAAAATTTGAAGAATTCTTATCTCAAAACTTTTTTCATGGTAAACGTGTAGAAATTGTAGCAAAATTTAATATTTATGATAAACACAATGGTAAAGATGATTCAGAAATTATTAATGTTTTTATTGATGAAGAAAGTAAAGATTTGCATGAGCTAGGCGATGGAATTCAAGCTTTATTTATTTTAATGTATAAAATTTACACTTGCGAAAATGATAGTATTATTTTTATTGATGAGCCAGAAATTAATTTGCATCCGGGAATGCAGAGGTTATTTCTAGAACAGATTACAAGCAATAAGTTTTTAAAAGAAAAGAAAATAACCTATTTTATATCTACGCATTCAAATCATTTCTTAGACTTAACAATTGAAAAAGAAGATATTTCTATTTTTTTATTTAATAAAATAAATAAGGATAAATTTATTGTAAAAAATGTTAATCATGGAGATAATTCTGCTCTTCAATACCTTGGTGTAACCAATTCTTCTGTATTTCTAGCGAATTGTTCTATATGGGTTGAGGGAATTTCTGATAGGAATTATTTGAAAGCATTTTTAAAAGCTTATTGTAAAGATACTCTAAAGGTTTATCCTAAAGAAGATATTGAATTTGCTTTCATTGAATATGCAGGAAGTAATATTGATCATTATAATTTTGATGAAGATGAATTAAAAGAAAAAATAAATGCTTTCTCAATTAATAATAAAATATTTTTGATTTCTGATTATGATGGTCCTTATAAAGATGAAAAACATTTCTTCTACGAAGAAATAGAAAAGGAGAATAATAATTTTAAATATCATACAACTAAGGATTATAAAGAAATTGAAAATTTATTACCATTTAATATTTGGGATAAAATTTTAATAAATTTCTGTGATAAGAGAACAGTAAAAACTGAAGAAGATTTTAAAAAAGTTCAAGATAAGATTTCAAATTCCTTAAAAAGAAAAAATGAAGAGACTTATAAAGGTGACTATATTGGAAAGTTGCTAAAGAATATCAAAGCAAATGTTCCGGAGTTAAATAAAATTTGGGATAAATCTGAGGGAACTTTAATGAACAAATCTGAAGTCAGTTATAAAGTTTTAGAATTAACAGAGAAAGAACAAATAACTTGGAATGATTTTAAATCAAATCCTAAAATATGCTCTATAGTAGAAAATTTATATGACTTTATTCAAAAATCTAATTACAAATAAACATTTTTAATTCTGGTTAAACTTCACTATCTTTGCACACTCGTAATTCAAGGTTCATAGTTCAATATTTAAAGTGATAGATACCTTGTCTTACCCATAAACCTTAAACTTTGAATTTTACAATATGAAATGTGGAATCGTAGGCCTGCCAAATGTAGGAAAATCAACTCTTTTTAACTGTTTGAGTAATGCAAAAGCTCAATCAGCCAACTATCCTTTCTGTACCATAGAACCGAACCTTGGAACGGTTTCTGTACCGGATCAGAGATTGTTTGAACTGGAGAAAATCGTAAAACCCGAAAGAGTTTTACCGGCTGTAGTTGAAATCGTTGATATTGCAGGTTTGGTAAAAGGAGCCAGCAAAGGAGAAGGACTAGGAAACCAGTTTCTGGCAAATATCCGCGAATGTGAGGCAATTATCCACGTTTTAAGATGTTTTGATAATGGAAATATCGTTCACGTTGAAGGTTCTGTAGATCCTTTAAGAGATAAAGAAATTATTGATATTGAGCTTCAATTGAAAGACCTTGAAACAGTAGGAAAAGCGGTTGAAAAAGCTAAAAAATTCATCAAGTCTGGAAAGAAAGAGGATATCCTTACCTACGAAACGCTTCAGAACTTGCAAAAATTCCTTGAAGACGGAAAAAATGCAAGAGAGTTTGCAACAGATGACTTCACGAAATCCATTATCGGAGAAGTTCAGTTGTTAACCAATAAGCCGGTTCTTTACGTTTGTAATGTAGACGAAAACTCTATTAAAAATGGAAATGACTGGATCGGTAAGATTGAAGAAATGGCTAAAAATGAAGGGGCAGAAGTTGTTGTTTTAGCAGCTCAGATTGAAGCAGACATCAATGAACTTGAAACTTTTGAAGAAAGAGAAATTTTCCTTGATGAATTAGGTCTTACAGAACCGGGAGTTAACCGTTTGATCAGAAAAGCTTATGATCTTTTAAAACTTCAGACGTATTTCACGGCCGGAGTAAAAGAAGTAAGAGCATGGACTATCGGACAAGGATGGACAGCTCCTCAGGCTGCAGGAGTAATTCATACAGACTTTGAAAAAGGATTTATCCGTGCAGAAGTTATTAAGTATGCTGATTATGTTCACTATGGTTCAGAAGTGAAAATAAAAGAGGCCGGAAAACTTTCTGTAGAAGGTAAAGAATATATCGTTCAGGATGGTGACATCATGCACTTTAGATTCAACGTATAAAAGAAAAATATTAAAGTTAGTTTGTAATAAAAAGCGTTTCCATGAATTTGGAAGCGCTTTTTATATTGCAGAAAAAAAGCTTCCTGCAAAGGAAGCGTTTGTATTTTATTGAATTGGAGGTTCTAAATCCGGCCAGCATGGTGGCTCTACGCAACTAAAAGATTTTTTTGTACATGTATTGGAGGTAGGCATGCATACTTCAGTTGCTCCCGGGCGACACTGTTTTTCATAGCATGATGGGTGAATTTGGGCACATCTACCACCATGAGTACAGATCATGACTCCGCCTGAAATGGTTTTTAATTGCTTTTTAGTCAGTTTTTTTCCCTGATTTAAATTTTGTTTTTTCATTATTTTTTGAATTTCAAATGGTTTAGTTTTTTGTTGTACATAAAAAATATAAAAAAAGCACCTCCGGATATATGAAAGTGCTTTTCCTTTGTTATATTATTCAATTTCAATGCTTGGCTGGCATTGTGGTTCTGCACAGCTAAAAGAAATTTTACTGCATACCAGGTTAGACAGCCAGCACATTTCTTTTCCTCCTGTAATAATTCTTAACTCTTTTTTGTTGAGCTTTTTTCCTTTGTTGAGATTTTGATTTTTCATAGTGTTTGATGGTTTAAAGTTTATGTTTTTTGATCAACTTCCTGAAAATGAATACAGGTTTTATGGTTCCAATATTGGCATGCATTGTGGTTCAGCACATCTTATACTAAATGCACGACACTGACCTGTCATAGGATCAATGCATTGCCTTAATCCTCCGGTAATACTTCTTAATTCTCTTTTGTTGAGTTTTTTTCCGTTGTTTAAAAGTTGGTTTTTCATGTATGTGATGGTTTAGGATAAATCTTTTTAAAGTCCTTCACTAAGGAAGATGTGGCTCAGGGACGAATCGACATTGTCTTTCCGCACAAATTGTTCCTGTTATATAACAGCGCCCTGTTGTTAAATCAACACAACTGATCAAACCACCGGTGATTGATTTCAGGTCTTTTTTGCTGAGTTTTTTCCCTTTGGCTAAATTTTGATTTTTCATGGTATTAGATGTATATCGTCATTTAGATTATAATTAAGGTCTGCAGATTTTTTGCCCGCAACGAGGATGGATCATGGTACAACCATTAGCATCGGCGTGAGATTCACAAGTTCCAGGGTAAGGTTCACAAGGTTCAGGAACCATACAGTCATACATTCCTCCTGTGATAGATTTCAATTCTTTTTTGTTCAGCTTTTTGCCAATTTGTGAAATTTGATTTTTCATGAGTTTGATTTTTAATGAGTTAGTTGTAGCTAATGTAATGAAAATAATTGAACGTATATCACATTTTGTGGAAAAAATAAGAATAATTTTAATCAAATATGAATAAATGTATAATTATAACCTAAATTAAGTCCTATCAATAGACTGAACTTCTCAACACATAAAAATGGACTTTTCAACAAATTTTATTTGTATTTTAATAAAGAAATTTGCTTTATCAATACATCAATAAAATGGAAAAAAAAGAAACCGTTTTGGTAACTGGAGGTTCAGGTTTTATAGCCTGTTACTGTATGATTACTTTATTGAATAACGGATATAAAGTGAGAGCTACACTTCGCTCTCTTAAAAAAGCAGAATTGGTAAAGCAAATGCTGAAAGAAGGAGGAATAAAGACTTTTGAAGATTTATCTTTTGCCGAGGCCGATTTACAAAATGAAGCAAGCTGGGAAAAAGCAGTTGAAGGTTGTCAGTATGTTATTCATACCGCTTCGCCAACCCCACATACTGAAGCAAAAACAGAAGATGACTTTGTTATTCCGGCCAGGAATGGCGTTCTTTTTGTGCTACGGGCTGCCAAAAAGGAGGGGGTGAAAAGAGTTGTGTTAACTTCTGCTTTTGGAGCGGTAAGTTATGGAACCCTTAAAGACACTCCCTATACAGAAGAAGACTGGACAGTACTTAATGATACTGTTTTTCCTTATCAGCGATCCAAAACCATTTCTGAAAAAGCAGCCTGGGAATTTATCCGGACTGAAGGAGATGGTATGGAGTTATCAGTCGTTAATCCAACAACGGTGATGGGACCTGTTTTATCAAGTGATTATGCCCATTCCATTCAGATTATAAAGCAGATGTTAAACGGAGAGATGAAAGGTTGTCCTAAACTGGTAACCGGCTATGTGGATGTTCGGGATGTTGCAGATCTTCACTTCAGAGCTTTGACAATGCCTGAGGCAAATGGACAACGTCTTATCGCTGTTTCCGGAGAAGCTTTATCAATGCTGGACGTAGCAAAAATTCTGAGAAAAAACCTGGGGCATATCGCTGGTAAAACACCTGCAAAAGAACTGCCCAACTGGATGATAAGAATATTAGCAGTTTTTAATCCAAAAATAAAAATGATCGTTCCCCATTTAGGACTTGTAAAAAGAGCAAGTAATGAAAAAGCAAAAACGGTATTAAACTGGAATCCGGGAAGTGCAGAGGAGGCGATAGTGGCTGCTGCCAAAAGTTTAATCAAATTTAATCAGATTTAAAATGAAAGTTATTATTACAGGCGCAACCGGACTGGTAGGCGAAGGTGTTTTGCAGGTCTGCCTGAAAAATCCCGAAATCACAGAAGTACTGACGGTGAGCAGAAAATCATCAGGGCATAGACACCCTAAGCTGAAAGAACTTATTATAAAGGATTTTTCTGAAATTAAGAATGATAATGCAGAGCTAATGGGATATGATGCGTGTTTTTTCTGTGCGGGGGTGAGTTCTGTAGGAGAAACCGAAGAAAGTTTTACAAGAAAGACTTACAATTTTGTAGTATCTTTTGCAGAAATAATGTGTCAAATAAATTCTGCCATGACTTTCATCTATGTCTCAGGAAATCGTACCGATAGCACCGAAAAGGGAAAGGTAATGTGGGCAAGAGTAAAAGGACGAACAGAAAATGCTTTGTTAAGGCTTCCTTTTAAAGCAGTATATAACTTCCGTCCTGGGTTTATGAGACCTGTGAAAGGCCAAAAGAATGTTCGCTTTATTTACCGTATTTTTGATGTCCTCTCACCCGTATGGTACTTTCTTTTTCCCGGTTGGATTTGTAAGATGGAAGAAGTTGGCTTAGCGATGATTCATTGTGCAAAAACCGGATATAAGACTCCTGTCTTGGAAGTTGAGGACATAAAAAAAGCTGCCCGATGAAAAGATTTTTAAAGGTTATTAAAAAAACATTTGTTGTATTACTTTCACTGATCTTAATAATGGTCATTATTGGCTATTTTTATACGAAACAGCCGCAGTTTGGAGCACTGCCGGAAGGTAAAAGATTGGAGTTGGTCAAACAGTCAGTTCACTACAAGAATGGAAAATTCAGAAACCTTGAAGAAAAACCTGTTATTTCCCCGGGACATAATTTTATAACCGAAATATGGAAATCTCTGGTTGAAACCTATCCGAATACCGAGCCCGTAGATGTTTTACCCTCAGTAAAAACAAATCTCAAATCTATTCCTCCCGATCATAATGTGATAGTGTGGTTTGGGCATTCCTCTTTCTTTTTGCAATTAGATGGGGTGAAAATTTTAGTGGATCCTGTTTTCAGTGGTAAAGCATCTCCTTTGCCCTGGGGTGTGAAGGCTTATAAAGGGAGTGATATCTATACCGTTGCAGATATGCCTGAGATTGATTATATGTTGCTTTCTCATGACCATTATGATCATCTGGATTATGAAACTGTAAAGGCATTACAGGCTAAAGTAAAATTTGTCATCTGCGGTTTAGGAGCAGGAGCACATTATGAAAAATGGGGCTACCAACCACAGCAGATCATAGAAAAAGATTGGGGAGATAAACTGGAAGTACGACCGGGTTTTGCGATTTATGCAGAAAATACACATCATGCCGGAGGTAGAGGATTTACCGATTCCCAGGCATTGTGGTTGTCTTTTTTTATTCAGTCTCCTTCCATGAATATCTACTACAGCGGAGATGGAGGGTATAGTGATCGTTTTAAGAAAATCGCTGCAAAATATCCCCCTGTGGACTGGGCGATTATGGAATGTGGACAATATAACGAAGCGTGGCAATCAGTACACGAACTGCCTGAAGAAGTAGCTTTGGCAACTACAGAATTAAAAGCCAAAAATCTCCTGCCTGTGCATCATTCCAAGTTTACGTTGGCAAGGCATCCATGGAATGAACCTCTGAACAGAATTTATACCTTATCTCAATCAAAAGACTATCGTTTAGCTACCCCAATGATTGGTGAAATAGTGAGACTGGATGATCATACCCAATCATTTAATCAATGGTGGAAAAACATAAAGTAGTAAACAATGAAGATTACGGAAATAAAATCCTGTTTTGTGGGCCCTGCTGTTTCTCCTGAACAATTTATATCAGAGCACTTTTTCTTATTTCTGGCAAAAGGAATAATGAATGGCTATGATGGGAATAAGCACTACAAACTTAAACCGGGGGAGAGCTGCATTGTTCGGAAAAACCGGCTGGCCCGTTACAATAAACAAAAAGATAACAACGAATTTGAAAAAGTGATTTTCATATTTGATGAACAGTTCTTAAAAGACTTCCAGAAAAAACATAGCTTGTCTTTTCAGAATTTTTATTCAAAAGATGCATTTATCTCCATAAAAAAAGATAAGCTGATTGACCATTTTTTACTTTCATTAGAGCCTTACTATAATGATTCGGGGAATATAAACGATGCCTTTTCCGATATAAAAAGAGAAGAACTTTTGCTTATTCTCTTACAATTACATCCGGAATTATCAGATGTACTATTTGATTTTGGAATTCCCGGACGTTTGGACCTTGAGCAGTTTATGCAAAAAAATTATAAGTTCAATGTGAATGTAGAGCGGCTGGCCTTTCTTACCGGGCGAAGTTTATCGGCGTTTAAAAGAGATTTTAAAAAGATTTTTAATGAAACACCTAATCGGTGGTTGGTAAAAAGACGTTTACAGGAAGCCCGTTTTCTGATTGAAGAGAAAAAACAAAGACCTGTAGATATCTATCTTGATCTGGGCTTTGAAGATTTCTCACATTTCTCTTTTGCCTTCAAAAAAGAGTTTGGAATATCTGCAAAAAATCTTTGATAAAAGTGAAGTGTGGCTTACCCATATAATTTAAAAATATAAAAATCAAATGAGTTTCAATTAGTTTGTATATTTGAATTTTACAAATATTCTGCAATGGAAAAAACAGCTCATACTTCACTGGAAGACTTTTATACAGAAATGGCTGCCAAACTAGGTAAAGACCTCGAAAGTATTTTTCCAAAAGGTCTTCACAAAGATATCGGTCATTTTAATGTGTTTGATATCGCTCAAACGATTGAGAAGGTAAAGATGACCTCTGAAATGCCTTACAACAGAAGGAAATATTATAAAATAAGCCTGATCAGAGGAAATAACAGGGCAGAATATGCCGACAAGACAATTTCAATAAAAGGAAATGCTCTATTGTTTGCCACTCCCAGAGTACCTTATCATTGGGTGCCCGAAGATCCCCATCAGTCGGGAAGTTTTTGTGTATTTACAGAAGATTTCCTTTTTAAAGGTACCTCTTTCAATAATCTTGAAGATCTTCCGATTTTTCAACCCGGAGGCGTGCCTGTATTTGAAATTAATGATGAGCTGGCCGATGAGATTGAGATCCTTTTTACGAAGATCAAGAAAGAAATTGATTCTGATTATATTTTTAAATATGATTTGATAAGAAACTATGTTCTGGAACTGATTCATTATGGTCAAAAGCTACAACCTGCAACCAAAATATCAACTTCAAATGATGCTTCAATGAGAATTGTATCTTTGTTTATAGAGCTTCTGGAAAGACAGTTTCCCATCGAGTCACCGGATCAGAGACTGCAATTGAAAACAGCAAAAGACTATGCAGAAAGACTAGCGGTACATGTAAACTATCTCAACAAAAAATTGAAAGAAAATACTGAAAAAACAACTACAGAATTGATTGCTGACCGTGTTATTCAGGAAGCTAAAATACTTTTAAAACAAACAAAATGGAATGTTTCTGAAATTTCATATGCTTTAGGTTTCGAAGAAATTGCTCACTTTTCAAACTTCTTCAAAAGAAAGACTTCATTTACTCCATTAGAATTTCGTACATAATTTGAATTTTGCAAATATCAGATTGATTCAAGCAAACATTTTATTTCGAAAATCTCCCAACTTTGTATCATCAAAATAATAAGACAAATGGAAACAAGAACAAAAATTGCATTAATAACAGGAGGAAGTCGTGGATTAGGAAAAAATTCCGCACTTAAAATTGCTCAAAAAGGATTGGATGTTATTATTACATACAGAAGTAACAAAGATGAAGCTGAAGCGGTAGTCAACGAAATAAAAGGAATGGGAAGAAAAGCGGTTGCTTTTCAGTTGGATACCAAAGACCTTAAAAGCTTTGATGCATTTATCAAAGAAGTAACAGATCATTTACAGGAAAATACAGGAAGTACTCACATTGACTACCTGATCAATAACGCGGGAACAGCCTTATATTCACCGATTAATGAAGTGACGGAAGAGCAGCTTGATGATGTGGTAGATATCCATTTCAAAGGAGTGTTCTTTTTAACTCAAAAATTTTTACCGTTCATCAATAATGGAGGTGGCATCATTAATATCTCCTCAGGATTGGCCAGATTTGCAACGCCGGGATCATCTGTGTACGGATCAATCAAAGCCGGAGTAGAAATGCTAACGAAGTATATGGCTAAAGAGTTGGGATCAAGACAGATCAGAGCAAATGTTGTTGCTCCCGGAGCTATTGAAACTGATTTCGGAGGAGGAAGAGTAAGGGATAATAAGGAGATTAATGCAGTGGTTGCCGGTGCTACAGCGCTAGGTAGAGTAGGGCTTCCTGATGATATTGGTGGAGTAGTAGCATTTTTATGTACTGAAGATGCAGGATGGATCAACGGGCAAAGAATTGAAGCTTCAGGAGGAATGTTTCTTTAAGAACAGGAAGAATCTGAATCTCAGAATTTTTTAAATAGAATAAAAGAACCAACCTGATAAAGTTGGTTCTTTTTATAATGATAAGCTTCCGGATTAAGGAATTATAACAGGAAAGTCAGGGTCAATGGGTTCTACAGGTATGGGTAGCTGACATTTCTCTTCTCTGCAGCCCGGTCCTATAAACTTACAGTACCCGTCAGGAGCGCATGGATAAGTTCCAAGACCTCCGTGGATTGTCTTTAATTCAGATTTAGTTAATTTTTTTCCTTTGTTTACATTCTGATTACTCATATTTTTGTTTTTAATGGTTAATAGTTAAAGAAATTAAGGTCTGCACACTATTTGTGCACAACGTGGAGAAAAGATTGTGCAGTAATCTCTCGGATCATCAGAAACGATAGGTGGATCGCAAAGCGGTCCTTCACAAGGAGTTCCCGGTTGCATACAGTTGAGCAATCCTCCTGCAATTGTTTTTAATTCTCTTTTGCTAAGCTTTTTGCCTTTAGATAAAAGTTTTTTGTCCATGGTTTTGTTTTTATAGGTTTGATTTACACTAAAATAAGTAAAATAATTGAAATCCATCAGAAATCAGTAGAGATACTAATGATATACAAAAGAACCACCCGGAAGGATGGTTCTTTATAATAAAATATTTTTTTCTAAGATTAAATATTCGACAGGTTTTCAATTGCTCTCTCCAATGTTTCCTGTTTTTTTGCAAAACATAATCTGATTACATTTTCATTCAATTTGTTTTTGTAGAATGAAGAAAAAGGAACAGTGGCTACTTTATGATTGATGGTAAGTTCAGTGGCAAAATCAAGGTCATTTTTATCTGAAATTTTGTTGTATTTCATCGCCTGGAAGTAAGTGCCTTCACAATCCAGCAATTCAAAAGAGGTTCCGGAAAGTCCTTTTCTTAAAAAATCTCTTTTTTCCTGGAAAAACTGGTTAAGATGACTGTAATGTTCATCATTCTTCATGTATTCTGCCAAAGCCAGCTGAATGGGGGTGTTTACACAAAAAACATTGAACTGATGAACTTTCCTGAATTCGTCAGTCAAATTTTTAGGGGCAGCACAATATCCGACTTTCCAGCCTGTAACATGGAAAAGTTTTCCAAAAGACGCCACCAGAAGGCTTCTTTCTTTAAGCTCCGGATATTTACAAATACTTAAATGTTTCTTTTCGTCAAAAACAATATTTTCATATACTTCGTCACTAAGGATGAGAATAGAAGTTCCTTTTACCAGATCAATAAGTTCCTGAATGTCATTCTCCTTTAAAATCTTTCCTGAAGGATTGTTGGGATTGTTCAGAATAATCATTCTGGTTTTTTCACTAACCAGTTTTTTTACAGCATTCCAGTCGATTTCATAATCCGGAGCTTTCATTTCAAATCGTTTAACAATACCCCCGAAAAGCTCTACAGTAGGTTCATAGCAATCATAAGCAGGTTCAAAAATAATGACCTCATCTTCTTTTTTGATAAAAGCTGCAATAGTGGTGAATATTGCCTGAGTACCTCCTGCGGTTATCGTTATTTCAGTATCCGGATGATAGATGGCCTGATGGCTGTTCTCGATTTTTCTTGCAATTTCTTCCTTTAAACCAATCATTCCCCCTAATGGAGCGTATTGATTGAACCCTTTTTTAATGAAATAATCAACCTGGTTTAATAGTTCCGGATCGGGCATAAAATCTGGGAATCCCTGTGAAAGATTGATGGCTTCATTTTCATTGGCCAGTTGGGTCATTTGACTGAAAATGGTGGTTCCCACATTGGAAAGTTTGGATAAAGGAAGTTGTATCATAAAAGCAATTTTGTAAATATCGAATTTAATGAAATATTTGAAACGGTTGCGTGATAAATACGAAAAGCTTTTAAGTTGCCCGGGGTTGCCGGTTCTGACTGTTTGGAATTGTTTTATGAGTAAAGAGAAAAACTTTTGAGAGTGGAAATATTTGTTTTTATACAGCAATGAATTCCTTCATTTTATAATGGTATATTGCCTCTTGTTTTAAAGGGTTGGTGCTCCATTCTTCCCATGAACAGGTATAAGGATCGTAGCCACATTTGAGGGGTGCTGAATATATATTTTCAGGATCATCCAGATAGGCACGACAATCTGTGCATACATGACGAAATTCACAGTCTTTACACTTTGTAATCTCCTCTTTATGAAGGGTCCAGTATTTTTTGAATTCAGGATGATAAACGGCTTCCTGCAAAGGAGTACTTGTGATATTGCCGTAACTTTCTTTCATACTGGGACAATTTTTAATATTCCCCGTTTTATCAATCCCGATTTTTCGGTGAAGACAAGAATTGAATTGTAAGGATTCAGTATAGGTGGGGATATTGATGGAGAATAAACTGTTGTGAATAACACCACAGTGAAGTTCGCTGTCAATCAGCTGATCCGTTTGAAGAATAAATCCCATCCCATAGTTACCTTCCTTGTGAATTTTTGTTGACGAGGCTCCGGTGATGGTAAGACTGCTTATTTTTCTATATTTTCTGACCAATAATTCTATATTTTGATAAAAATTGTCTTCTTCCGTGTAAGGCAGGATGATTTCCACTGACTTTATTTGTGAAGAAGCTACGAGTTCCATTATTCGATACAATTCTGTGAAGGACACCTCTTTGAAAAAACGAAATTGGATAAAATTACAGCATAAGTTTTCAAGCTGTTGTAAGAAACCTTTATCAAAATAGAATAAATCCTGCTCAGCATCTAATATACAATGAGAAATATGAGCCGGAAAGAGCCACTCTTCAGCCATTTTTGGGAATAGGGGCAATTCTTCGAAGGAACAATAAAATGCTAATTCATGCTCTTCCATAAATTCCAGGTATTCGTTAAGAACTTCTTTTCCTTCATCATCCAGTTGCGAGTGTATTTCTGAAACATTACAATATCTATCCTCTGTAAATAAGGATACAAAAGAATCAGGGACAGGATGAATTTTCCTTCTCTGAAGATCACAGATTACTGAACGGGAAGCTCCTTTTACGATGACACAGTGGCTATACAGAAGTAATAATGGGTTCATAGCTATAATAAATGCATTTTAGAATATGGTTTATAAAAAGGATCTGTTTGTGTGAGCTCAGCGTTATACCTGCCAATGTTTATAGGCTTCGTTGGATCTGTCTTTTCTGGTTTTTCAAATACATCAACCTGCCAGCTGTTGGCATTGGGAGAGAGTTGGTGTTGATTTTTCTCTATCCAGGTTTGTATTTCCTTTTTTATTTTTTGTTGTTCTTCTTTCATGTTTTTTCATTTAACAGATTCATGGCGATTTGTCGTTCAATATCATAGTTGCAAGATTTGGATAACCATTGAAATTGACCGATAGGGTTGACTTCCAGAAAAACATACTCTTTTTCCGGAGTATAAATCATATCTATGGAACCACAATTAAGGTTGATATTCTGCATGAATAGATTTAGCTTTTCTTCTATGTCTTGAGGAAGCTGATAAGGAATACATCGGTTGGGTCTCTCTGTATCATAATTTCTAAAGTCTGTTTTTGTTTTCTCATTAGCTTGCGAGAAGATGGCCATTGTATAAAACCTGCCTCTCAGATAAAAAATCCTCAGTTCATACTTTTTCTCGGTGTATTGCTGATACATAGAAAAGTGTTGAAACTCTCTTTCTGCAGTCTTTGAGCTCTGATCCTGAATTTCTTTTTTTGAAAGCTTTACAACCGGCTGATGGATATATACTTCCTGATTCTCTTGGTAAGTAAAGTGAAATGTATTAAACTCAATATCTTTTGTGATGATTGAATCATATCTGGAAGAGAATTCTACCAGCTCATCCATATTATTGGTGATTAATGTTTCCGGAATTTTTAATCCTGCATAATGAGCCTCTGAAAGATTGTGGATTTTATTGGTGAAATTTTCCCGGAAATTGTTGATTCTTTTGTTTTTTTCAAAGGATGAATAGAGAACATCGGTCATCTTTTCATTTTCATTTTGAAAATTATTCTGAATTTTAAAAACCAGGTTCTTTAATGTAATATCTTCAGAAGGAAATGTAAAAGAAGTATTCCAGTTAAAGCCTCCTCGCCGATACCAGAAGTGCTTTATCTCTTTTGCGTCTAATGCTCCCTTATCGGTAGATATTTTAGTAGAAAGACCTTCAGCATTAGAGATACTAAAGCTGATTGCGCGAATTGATGTTTCATTATTGAATCGATTAATAATAGATTCTTTTTCCAGATAGAAAAGCCAATCCAGTACATCATTGGTTGAATGGTCATCTTTATTGCTTTGAATGAAGTACATATAATTATTTTGCTTAGTAAAATGAATAGGTCATGTAATCACCTGTATACAAAAATGCGGGATACTTATCGCATCCCGCAATAACTTAAATATTACTGTGATAATTATAATAGCTGATGATTAATAAGTACCACCATACCATACATCATTAATAAGATATTCTCTGCATTTAAGAACAGTGTCTTCCCTGTCGGGGCATCGTATCCATGATTTTCCGTGATCTGGTGAATAGGACCCCGTAGTTGAAATAATGGCTCCTCCTTTGAAGATACTCATCTGACTTGCGCTTATTTCTTTGAATTTCAAAGACTTTAAACTTTCTAATTTTTTCATGATTTTTTGATTTGGTTTATACTTCTGTCTTACCGCCATGAAGTAGTTGTTCAGCGTTTTTTTTTACACGGATATGACATGTTTACTGCCATCCGTAGCATAGAATATTTGAGTGAGTAAGACTCCTCTGTCGTTATACACATTGATATCATGGGTTGAAAGATCCGGAACGCCACCGTTCATAAATGCTCCCGCATTTGTCCCCACATTCACACCGGCTCTTATTTTAGCCATACGGTCGTTGTTTAATTCTTTGAATTTTTTTGATTGTAAGCTTTCTAGTTTCATGTTGTTTAGATTTTAATTGTACCTCTTTTTTATAGTCTGTTTTACATAGGATAAGATATTTCCAATCCGGTTTTAGCGTCTACAAAACTTACAAATTGTAGCCCTTCACCGTTATCTCCCCACGTGAGTGTATCAGAACTTGCCGTTCTTGTTCCGCCTCCCGGCAGGCCTATAAGAGAACCCGCCCCGGTTCTTTGAGTTAAGCCCCCTTTGATTTCAGTCATTTGATGACTTTCCAGCTTTTTGAATTTCTTAGATTTTAAACTTTCTAGTTTCATTTTGATTCATTTTATTGTTTTTACCCTTGTTTCATTGCTGATAAAGTTATTGTCTTCATAACTTCTTAAGCTGACGAACTTTATTTACAATGTTGTAACAAGATTAGATAGATTGCTGTTCAAAATCAAATGGTAATTTGTAAGTGTAACTGTTTTGTTGGTAACTGTATATTCAAAAGAATTAAATGCAAAACTTTATTTTAACTCTAAATTCAGTTACTTTGAGATTAACAGCTTTTGAGAATTTGTTTTACCGTTCGATTTCAGTTCAACGATATAAGTTCCCTCAATGAGATTTTCAGTATTTAATCTGATCCTCGGGCGACCGCTATCCAGACTTTCAGATTTTTCGAATACCGTTTTTCCTGAGCTGTCAATAATCCTTACCGTTGCCGTTTCCTTCTTTAAAAAAAAAGTTTGCACATCTACATAGTTTTTCGCGGGATTGGGAACCAAAGAAATTTCTCTTTGTTTGTTAGCCTGAATTTCTTCTTTAGAAATAGCTTCCAGGTCTGGAAGTTGATTGAGTCCCATGTTGCTGGTCTCTTTTAAAATAACTCTTCTTGAATAGCAGAATGTAATACAAGTGCTGCATTTTTTTAATCCCCTGCTGTCAGATTGAATAACACAGACTGTATATGAACCGGGTGTGTTATAGGTATGTGCGGTCATATGATCAGTAAGTGGTGTACCGTCTCCCCAGTCTACAGAATAGTTATTAGGAGGATTATAGCTGTCTAAAAGTACTTTGGCTGTTGCAGTATTGCTTGTAGAACTAAACGATGTTTCCAGCTTGAAATTCGGGTCACAGTCAGCACATGGTTTTACACAGATATTATCATACCATACTCTTTCAACAGGGTTGGCGGTATAATCAGGAGTGATCATTACTGCGGTTGAATTATTGATGATAGTATTGAAATCCGTACAGGTTGTACCACTACTGGGATCCATTGTCCATGTCCCTTCGGAATTGGAAGGAAGAACTGAGCCTGTACAGTTGGCAATAGGAGCGCGTACCCGGACCCATCCGCTTCCTTCTGTTACGGTAATATTAGCAACAAAAGTAATTATTTTACTACCGGACATGATGTGAATCGATGGATGTATAGGAGGAGATCCGTTAAAAGTTCCGTCATTTTCAAGATAGAAATCAAAAAATAAACATTGTCCCTGAAACCGTTGTCCCAGATTTTTAAAATCTATAGTATTGATAAGCAGTGAACCGCCGGAGTCATCAACCAGTTTGAGGAACTGTGAGCCATCCAGAGTATTGGGACTACCGCTTGAAACAGTTACATTGCCATTAGGAAAAGGAGCAGGAACCCAGTTTCCGGACGGAAAGGTAGTGGAGTTAAAATCTGAACAAGGTGCCTGAGCTTTAATGAGCAGGCTCCCCAGGAACATGCAGATGGTAAAAATGTACGTATTTATCATAATACAGTATTGATTTTATGCATCAAAAATCAATAAAAAACTTTAAGATTAAAATTTGTGTATTTGGCTTTTATAAAGGTATTATGATATTGAAACAGGCGGTAATGCCAGTTGATAAGTGTACAGATTTTCTTAGTAAATGTCTGTAAGTCTCTTATAATTGAGGTTATGGTGTAATAATAATCGTTATTTTTTTTGATATTTCTGAATCCTTCCTTTTAATCCATTTGTTCTATGTTGGATAAAAAATCATTTTTTTTACGAACTGAAACATCCAGCACAGAGTTGTCCGTCATAATCACCTGACCTCCCTTTCCTTTGATGTATTCTTTAAGATGGCTAAGATTAATGAGATGTTTATGATGTATTCTGAAAAAATTATAATCTGTAAGGAGTTCTTCAAATTCATGGAGTGTTTTGGAAACGATAATTTTGGTTTTGTCTGTAAGGTAGAATGTAGTATAGCTGGAATCTGCCTCACATCGTATGATATCACCGATATCTGTTAATTTAAAACCTTGCAGAGTCGGAAGGCTAATTTTATTTTTCTTCGAAGAACCTGCAGGGATTATCTTGTTTTTTTTAATATTTTCTAAGGTCTTATTAACAGCAATGATAAAATCTATTTTTTTGATGGGTTTCAAAAGATAGTCTGCAGCACCATTTTTAATCGCCTGGATTGCAAAATTTTCAAATGCAGTAATAAAAATAATCTGAGAATCCAGTAATTTGAATTTTGATAACAGATCGAAAGCTGTCCCATCCTTGAGCTGGATATCCAGAAAAAGGATACCCGGTGAGTTCTTGGAAAGATAAATATAAGCTTCCTCTATACTTGTTGCCTGAAATACAATCTCAATTTCCGGAAACTCGTTTTGCAATAAGAGAGCAATATAATCCCTACCGTCTTGTTCATCATCAATGATGCAGGCTTGTATTTTGGTTTTCATAAGGAGTAATATAAAGTTTAATTTGTGTTCCTTGTTTTTCTTTTTCTTCAGAAAGGTTGTTGATAACTAAAGTTATATTAGTCTCAAAAAGTTGTTTAAATGTTTCAATTCTTTTTTGAGATAATTTTACCCCAAAAGAACCGGATTTTATACTTGTTTGATCTTTGTTGTTTATTCCGTTTCCGTTATCCTCAATACTTATACACAGTGATGTATCCATATAATCAAACCGGATATCTATTTCTCCCTTTCGGTCTGATAATTTTGAAATACCATGTTTTATTGCATTTTCGACAAAAGGTTGTATCAGTAAAGAAGGAATGGTCCAGCTTTTATCCACCGTTTCGGATACATGTATTGAATAATCGAATTGCTCTTTTAAACGGAGTTTCTCCATATTCAGATAAAGAGACAGGTATTCTATTTCTTCCTGTATAGGCATAAATGTTTTTTCAGAATAATGCAATGTTTTTCTGATCATCTGCGAAAAAACATCCAGATAATTTTCTGTTTCTGCATAATCTTTTTTATATAATAAAAATTGTATAGAATTGAGACAGTTGTAGATGAAATGAGGATTGATCTGTGCTTTTATGGCCTGCAGTTCCAGCTCTGCAATCTTCTTTTCATAATAAAGAGTTTCCAGTTTCTTATTTCTTTTCTTCTGAAAATACAAAGTAATTAAAATACATAGTACAGAAGCTCCCAGAATGATCATTAAGAACTTAAACCACCAAGTTTGCCAGAACTTGGGTTCAATTTCAAAACTAACATCCGAAGAAGCATATGATTGCTTTCCGTTATAGCCTATCCCGAATACTTTAAAGGTATACACTCCCGGAGGAATAGCATTCAGTATGATCTTTGGAGAACTGCTGGTTTCCCAATGATTATTCAGGCCTTCAATTTTATATTTATAACTTATTTTCCCCTGCGAGGCATAGTCCGGGAAGCTCAGGTTAAATATGATGTTGTTATTTGGAGTCTGGCCGGTAAGTTTTTGTTTTACATTGAAAAATTCCCGATTGCCGATGGTAACAGAGTTAATGATAACCCTTTTGTTAATGAATTTTTGTTGCGATAATAAATCTCTGATCGAAAGTATTCCCAAGCCTTTTGAAGTTCCGGCAAAGAGCGTATCTCCTTTGATTACACATCCCGCCACAACGTTGGAAGGCAAACCGTCAGTTTGTGTGAAGTTATTTATTTTTAGATCTGTTCCCCGGATTTCAATTCTGCTTACTCCCGAATTGGTACTTGCCCAGAACACATTTTCATTTTCTACCTCTATTTTTTTGATCTGGCTGGTCAGAAGACCATTGCTTTGTGCTATTGTTTTGAGGACTTTGTTATTGCTGAAAAGAATAATTCCATTCAAATTGGTAGCTCCTACATATACATTATGTTTTAATTTTTTAATGTCTGTAAAATAATAGCCTTCCAGGAATAAGGTTTTCTTTTTTGTTTTTACGTCCAGTTTGTACAGGTCTTTAAAACTTCCTGCAAAAAGGCTGTCGCTATCATAGAGCAGGGCTGTATATATTCTTTCCTGCTGCAATATTGGGGAATATCGATGAGTACTGTAATTATAAGCAGCCAGACCCGCGCTTGAGCAGATTAATGCAGATCCCCTGGTATAGGGCAGGACATTTTTCGGATTATAATCTCCAGAATTTAAAATATACTTTTGATGAGTCGTTGTGTTGTATTGTATAATACTCCTGCTTAAGCCAAAGATCACCGTGTTTCCTTCTGAAAATATTGCTTTATGCTCTATTTTTCTGTTTTCTTCAAAAGTGATATCCTTTATAATATTGGCATTGTATATGCCACTTTTTGCTTCATTATATCCTAAAAAAACACCACTGTCATTTTTGGCTATAGCCGTAATATAAGACGAATTATTTTTGATCGGCAAATGCATATAGCTTTTAAGGAATCTTTCGGTTATAAAATAAATTCCGTTGTTTTGGGTAGAAAACCAGATATTATTATCACGATCTACCAGAATACTGTTGATGACATACTTGTCCAGAAATTTGATCGGGTCAGAAAGCTTCCGGTTGTCCAGTAAGGTTTGTTTGAAGTGCAGTACACCGCCATCTTCCAGACATAGCCAAATACCGTAATTATTGTCTACCAGTACATGCTGAATTTTCTCATTAGTGAAATAAGTCTGAATTTTTTTAAAGGTAAACTTATTGTATAGCTTATAAATATCAATTTTTCCTTTGTTTTTAAAAATATAATAATCATCTTTCCTGTATACCATTGTGTATTTCTCTAATGAAATATTACAGGATGTTTTCTTTTTTGTAATTATATCATACGCTTCAATATTCTTTTTTATATTTTTATCAGAGAAGTAAAGCAGGTGGTTAGAAAGGTCAAAGGAAAAGGTATACATGTCAGGTGATCTGCTGTTGCTAATGGATATCGGAATTGTATGTACCTTCCCGTTTCTGTACATATAAATATTCTTAGGATCGCCGGTTGCATACATATAGATTGCATCCTGGTGAATATAAACACTGGGATTATGTTCGAAATGTATTTTTTTAAGTTCTTTGTTTACATCGGAATTAACAATTATGCCGTCTTTCAAATAAGCAAAATCATTTAAAAAAGAGACAATGAAAATTTCACCATTGGATAATTGGTGACTAGATAGTACTTCAATATTTTTCAAACCGTTCTTTTTATTGTACTGCTTGAATTCTTTTCCGTCAAACCGGAATAGTCCATTATCGCTTCCAACCCAGATAAAACCATTCATATCCTGGCTTAAGGTGTAGGTGTACGAACTATTCAATCCTTCTTCTTCACTATAATTTACCAACCCGGGAATCTGAGCGTAAAATATTGAAGATAAAAGAAAAAAATAAATATTTATTAGAGAAACAGATAAATTTTTCACGTATTATTGAATAATAATGTAAAGATATGCTTTGAAAAATAATAATGCAATATATCAGAGGAAATACTAAAAATCAAATGGAAAAAATTCGGATATTTTTAGACAATTTCGTACTTTTGTATGTTTGCTGAAATCATATATGTCACAAGAAATAAATCCAACCTACTCAGAAGATAATATCAGAACCCTCGATTGGCAGGAACACATCCGTTTGCGCCCCGGAATGTATATCGGGAAGCTTGGTGATGGTTCTTCAGCTGATGATGGTATTTACATTTTACTTAAAGAAATTCTGGATAACTCAATTGATGAGTTCAGGATGAGATCCGGTAAAAGAATTGAAATAAAACTGGACGATGGTAAAGTTACTATCCGTGACTTTGGTCGTGGAATTCCACTGGGGAAAATGGTAGATGCTGTATCCAAAATGAATACCGGAGGTAAATACGACAGCAAAGCCTTCAAAAAGTCGGTCGGTCTGAACGGGGTTGGTACGAAAGCAGTGAACGCTCTTTCAGAGTACTTCAAAGTGCGTTCTTTCCGTGACGGCAAAATGAAAGTAGCAGAGTTTTCCCGGGGAATTATCACTGAAAATTTCGATGAAAAAGAAACTTCAGACAGAAACGGAACAGAAATCTCCTTTATTCCTGATGGTGACATATTTCTTCATTTTAAGTATAGAAAAGAATACATCGAAAGGATGCTCCGTAACTATGCTTACCTGAATCCGGGATTGAAAATTATTTTTAACGGGGAAACCTATTTTTCTGAAAATGGTCTTAAAGACCTTTTGGAAGAAGAACTGGAAAGCGATATTCTTTATCCGATTGTTCATTTGAAAGGTGACGATATCGAGCTGGCTATTACCCACTCTGATAAATCACAGACTGAAACCTATTTCTCATTCGTTAACGGACAGAATACTACACAAGGAGGAACGCATCTTAATGCTTTTCGTGAAGCCTATGTGAAGACGATTCGTGAGTTTTTTAATAAGACTTTTGATGCTTCAGATATTAGAAAATCAATTATTGCTGCAATTTCCATCAATGTAGAAGAACCGGTTTTTGAATCTCAGACCAAAACCAAACTGGGATCTAATGATATGGGACCAAACGGACCTACCGTGAGAACCTTTATTATCGATTTTCTTAAAAGTAAACTGGATAATTTCCTGCATAAAAATCCGGAAATAGCTGAAGCTATACAAAGAAAGATTTTGATCTCTGAAAGAGAAAGAAAAGAACTTTCCGGAATCCAGAAATTGGCAAGAGAAAGAGCAAAAAAAGTATCTCTTCACAATAAAAAGCTGCGTGATTGCAGACAACATTATAACGACCAGAAAGCCGAAAGAAAAGGAGATACACAAATTTTCATTACCGAAGGAGATTCTGCATCCGGATCTATCACAAAATCCAGAGATGTGGAAACACAGGCTGTTTTTTCATTAAAAGGTAAGCCTTTGAACTGCTATGGCCTCACGAAAAAAGTCGTATATGAAAACGAAGAATTTAATCTTCTTCAGGCAGCCCTGAATATCGAAGAAAGTTTGGAAGATCTACGATATAATCAGGTAATTATTGCAACTGATGCCGATGTCGACGGAATGCACATCCGTCTGTTGATGATTACATTTTTTCTGCAATTCTTTCCTGATCTGATCAAAAACGGACATCTTTATATTCTTCAGACCCCTTTATTCAGGGTAAGGAATAAGAAAGAAACCAGATACTGCTATTCAGAAACAGAAAGAGTAAAAGCTCTTAATGAATTGGGTAGAAACCCTGAGATTACACGATTTAAAGGACTTGGAGAGATTTCTCCGGATGAATTTAAACACTTTATTGGTAAAGATATCCGCTTAGAACCTGTGGTGGTAGGAAAAGATCAGACCATCGAGCAGCTTCTGGAGTTTTATATGGGAAAAAACACACCCGACAGACAGGTATTTATCCTCGAAAATCTGGTTGTGGAAGATGATACTGATATTGACAAAAAAGAAATCATTGATGTAGTTGAAAATTAAAAAATGTAGACTGGAAAAAATATATAAAAACACATTTTGGGAGAAAGTAAGTATTTCGAAACTTACACCAAAAGAGCAAAATGAGATTAAGTAATCGTAACAAAGCATCAGTTTATAATTTTATAAACACACTACTGATAATGGTAGTCGTGTTTGGTATAGTCGGATTTTTAGCCAATGAATACCGGTTCAAGGCAGTGGGAAAGGAAAGTTATTTAATGATTATTATTCCTGTTCTGTTATTGATTGTATTTCATCTTAATGGTCGGCAAATTTTTGAATATGATAGTGATGGAGAAGCATTGAATTTCAAAAACAGGAATATTATTCCCTTTTTAAACAAGCCTCTTCATGATGAATTTCCTAAATATAAACTCATAAAATATGATGTGGTCACTATTTTCTTTATGAAAAGATTATATGTGACCGTTTCAAGTAAGACCAATGGTTCTACCATGTTAAAGTACCAGATTTCTTACTTGACCAGAAAAGAAGTAAATGATTTAAAACTCTCTCTGAATAAAGTAGTAAAAGCTAATAAAGAGAAAAAAAGATAGTAAAAACAGATGACGACAGAAGAATATTCGCATGAAGGTGAAAGCTTGAAGAAAGTTTCAGGTCTTTATAAAGACTGGTTTCTGGATTATGCTTCCTATGTAATTTTAGATAGGGCTATTCCTTCGGTGTTTGACGGGTTAAAGCCTGTTCAACGAAGAATCATGCACTCTATGCGGGAACTGGAGGATGGCCGTTATAATAAGGTTGCCAATATCGTAGGAAATACTATGAAATATCACCCTCATGGTGATGCTTCCATTACAGATGCCATGGTACAGATCGGGCAGAAAGAATTACTGATTGATACCCAGGGAAACTGGGGAAATATCTATACCGGGGATTCAGCTGCAGCAGCAAGGTATATTGAAGCAAGACTGACACCTTTCGCTCTGGAAGTGGTCTTTAATCCTAAAACGACTGACTGGACCAAATCCTATGATGGTAGGAATAATGAACCCATCGATTTACCGGTTAAATTTCCGTTACTTCTTACCCAGGGAGTAGAGGGAATTGGGGTCGGACTTTCCACAAAAATCCTTCCACACAACTTTAATGAATTGATTAATGCTTCTGTAGCCCATCTGAAAGGAAAGAAGTTTGAAATATTCCCGGACTTTTTAACCGCGGGTTATCTTGATGTTTCGGAATATAATGATGGTCACAGAGGCGGGAAAGTAAGAGCCAGAGCAAAAATTACCCAAACTGACAAGCACTTGTTGGTAATTTCTGAGCTTCCATTCTCCAAAACGACAAGTGACCTGATTGATTCAATCTTAAAAGCTAATGAGAGAGGGAAAATTAAAATCAAAAAAATTGAGGATAACACGTCTGATAAAGTAGAAATCCTTGTTCATATTCATAATGACGTTTCCCCTGATAAAACGATTGATGCATTATATGCATTTACAGACTGCCAGGTGACCATTTCCCCGAACGCATGTGTAATTGTTGGAGATAAACCAATGTTTATGAATGTTTCCGATATTTTGAAAATGAATACGGATCATACCGTTTCTTTACTTCAAAAAGAACTGGAAATTGAACTTCATGAACTTCAGGAAAGCTGGCATTTTTCTTCTCTGGAAAGAATTTTCATCGAGAACAGGATTTATCATGACATTGAAGAAGTAAAAACCTGGGAAGATGTTTTGAAAACGATTGACGCCGGATTAAAGCCTCATACAAAACACCTTTTAAGAGCTGTCACAGAAGAAGATATCCTGAAGCTTACAGAAATCAGAATCAAGAGGATTTCCCGATTTGATTTAGATAAGTTTAAAGAGAATATAGCTGCTCTGGAAGGCAAAATAGAACAGGTAAAATATAATCTGGCGAATCTGATTGCCTACGCCATTGATTACTATTTAAACATTCAGAAAAAATACGGAAAAGATAAGCAGAGAAAAACTGAACTTAGAATATTTGATACGATTGATGCTACAAAAGTAGCCGTAGCCAATGAGAAATTCTATGCGAATTTTGAAGAAGGCTTCATTGGAACTTCTCTTAGAAAAGATCAATATCTTTTTGATTGCTCTGATATTGATGATATCATTATTTTCAGAAAAGACGGAAGCATGAAAGTGGTAAAAGTGGAAGCTAAAACCTTTGTAGGAAAAGATATTCTCCACGTCGCAATCTGGAAGAAAAATGATAAAAGAACGGTCTATAATATGATCTATCGTGAAGGCAGGGAAGGTCCCTACTATATGAAACGTTTCTCTGTGACCGGGGTGACAAGAAATACCGACTATCCGTTAGCTTCAGATAAAAAAGGGTCTGAGACACTTTATTTTTCAGCAAATCCAAACGGAGAAGCAGAAACGGTGACTGTACTTTTAAAGCCCAATCCAAGGATCAGAAAGAATAAGATGGAAATCAATTTCTCAGAGCTTGCCATCAAAGGACGTGATTCCAAAGGAAATCTGGTGACCAAGTATGCGGTAAAAAAAGTAGATATGAAAGAAGAAGGTGTTTCTACACTGGCTCCAAGAAAAATCTGGTTTGACGATACGGTAAGAAGATTGAATGCAGATGCAAGAGGAACTTTGCTGGGTAACTTTAAAGGTGATGACAAAATCTTAACGATTAATACCAATGGAGAAGTCAAATTGGTTTCTTTTGATCTGGGGAACCGTTTTGATGATGAGTACCTGGTTCTGGAAAAATGGAGACCTGCACAGCCGATTACCTGCATTTACTACGATGGGGAAAAAGATATTTATTTCATCAAAAGATTCTTATTGGAGAATACGGTGAACGTACAAACCTTCATGCCATCTGAACATCCGAAATCTTTCATCGAAAATGTGATTGTTGCTAATGATGTGACTGCAGAAATTATTTTTGCAAAGGATAAAGGAAAAGAACGTGAACCTGAAACTGTCAATATTGATGAATTTATTGCAGTAAAAGGAATAAAAGCGATTGGAAATCAATTCACAAAATTCAAAGTAAAAGCCATTAATATAACAATTCCTGAACCTGTAGAAGAAGAACCGGAAGTATATGAAGAACCTGAATCTACAGGAGATTCTGATGATGAAGGAGGAATGATCGGGGATCTGTTTCAAAGTGATGAACCTGAAAATTAAATAAGATGAATATCTTGATATTGTGTATTATAGCCACAGCTATTATAAGCTTTATTGCTTTTAATAACCCGGCGATTACCGAGAAATATAAATTTAGTGTCGGGGCGATATTGCATCGGAAAGAATACATCCGTTTGCTTTCATCCGGATTTTTGCACGCAGATATTATGCACCTTGTATTTAATATGCTGACTTTATATTTCTTTGGACCTATTGTCATGCAGCATTTTGGAAACATAGGTTTTTTGATTGTATATATTGGATCGATCCTTTTAGGAAATATTCTTTCCTTGTATATTTACCAAAAGCAACCCTGGTATTCTGCGGTAGGAGCGAGTGGTGGTGTTTCAGGAATTCTTTTTGCTTCCATAGCATTATATCCCAATAGCGGAATTTATATGTTCTTCATTCCGATTGCAATTCCCGGATTTATTTTCGGGTTAGTCTATTTCGGGTATTCTGTATATATGATGATGAATCCCAGACCTCACGATAATATCGGGCATGCTGCCCATTTGGGAGGTGCATTTCTGGGGCTTTTGTACGCTATTGTGAATGCTCCCGAACAGGCAATGAATAACGGAATATACATTGGTATTATGTCACTTCCGTTAATTTATCTGGCCTATGAAATATTTGTAAGGAAAAGAATAGGATAAAAGACTATTTTTACTATAAAATATCAAAACCAATGAACACATCAGAATTAAACAGTTTCATCGCGATACTCATCTATGGTTCATTGGTTTTGCTGTCTTTGCTGACCTTGGCCAATCCTTTAAAAGTAAATAAGAAGGCCAACTTCTGGTTTGGGCTTTTTCTCTTTTTGTGGTCTACATTCTGGCTGGACGAAATTCTATTTCTCGTTACAGACTCACCCATAGAATTTCATTCTTTGCTTCCCGTTCGCTTTATACAATATCTTACTCCAATCTTTTTTTATTTCAGTGTATTATTCTTTACAAACCCTTCCTTTACTTTTAAAATTGCAGATACCAAATACTTTCTTCTTCCTACGGTATTTTTGATAACTCTCTGGTGTATTGCTTTAGGCTATGAAAAGCCATTTGAATATCTCAGTATTATTCTTATTTTGATTCAGGCACTGTTTTACACGGGTCTTTCTTATATAACTATCAGAAAACATCAAAAGAAAATTCAGCAGTTTTCATCCAACACTGAAGGGATTAACCTGAATTGGCTGGAATATATTATTCTGGTACTTCTTATTGTAAATATCATTTATGTGATTTACAATCTGTTGTATGATCCGAAATCTTTGAATTTTTTCATTAACACGGTTTTTCTTGTGGTTATTTACTTTGTAGCTTATTATTCGCTGAAACAGAAAGAAATTTATCCTTTGGAAGAGCAACAGCGAAATGAGCTGATTTCTATCGACGCAGATTCTGATACAGAAGAAGTAAAACGAAAACTCATTTCTGATGAAGAACTGGTAAAGATAAAAACACAGCTGGAAAATACCATGGAGCTTCACAAGCCCTACCTAGACAGTGAGTTGAATCTCATCAAATTGGCTGACATGATCTCCGTTTCTACCCATCAACTATCCTACGTGATCAATACCGGTTTTGAAAAGAATTTCTTCCAATACGTTAACGAGTTCAGGGTAGAATATGCAAAAGTACTTCTGAAACAAAATGATTCTAAACTTTCCATTCTTGGAATCGCATATGAATCAGGTTTCAATTCCAAGACCTCTTTTAATACCACTTTTAAAAAAGTGACCGGCTTAACTCCTTCCGAGTTTAAAAAATAGGTTCCGATTTATAAAGTTTTACTTTTGTTTTTGTTTAAGTTGCTGTTAATCAAATTATTATTTTTTATTTTTTTTGTGTATAAAAATAGGTTCGTTCAGATCAACTTGAACATAGAAAGAGCATTTCCATAATAGATTTGTACTGTAAAATTTAATATTATGGATACCCAAGAATCATACGCCGTGGTTACAGGAGCAAGCCAGGGTTTAGGAAAAGCATTTGCAGAAAACCTGGCAAAGAAACATATCAATCTTATTTTGGTAAGCCTTCCGGGTCAGAAGCTTGAAGATCTTTGTCGGAAATTAGAGGAAAACTATCCTATAAAGGCTCATTATTATGAAGTTGATCTTTCGGTGAATAAAAACGTGATGAAGCTTACGGAATGGCTCAACCAATCCTTTAATATTCATCTTTTAATCAATAATGCGGGCCTTGGGGGAACGAAAAAGTTTACAGAAGCGACCTCAGACTATATCAATACAATTCTACAGGTTAATGTGGCCGCAACATCATTGATTACCCACCAGCTTTTGCCCAATCTTTTAAGACAACCCAGGGCGTATATCCTGAATGTTTCCAGTATGGCGGCTTTTTCTCCCATTGGATTTAAAACGGTTTATCCTGCATCCAAAACGTTTATTCATTCATTTTCCAGAGGCTTACATGAAGAATTAAAAGACACCAATGTTTTTGTAAGTGTTGTGAATCCGGGTGCGATGAAAACCAACGCTGATGTCTGTAAAAGGATTGAAAAACAGGGGTTTTGGGGTAAACTGACGCTTTTGGATCCTGATAACGTGGCATCATACAGCATCCGGCAGCTATTTAAAAAAGATTCCGTAATTATGGTGAATCCAATAAGTTGGCTGGTTATGAAAATTTTGCCAATCTGGATAAAGCTGCCGTTGATGACTCAGGCCATAAAAAAAGAAATTGAAGCATGAAGAAAATTTTTATTACCGGAGCTACAGGGCTTCTGGGAGCGAATGTTATAATTAAATTGTTAAAAGATGGTTATTTTGTTATTGCTTTGGTGCGCAAGAAAAGCAGCTATTTGGGTGAAAAGAACGAGAATCTGAAGCTTATTGAAGGAGATTTATTTGCCGATATTTCTTCATTTCTTCCCGAAATAGACAGTCTTATTCATATTGCTGCCGAAACCCGGCAGGATCTTGTTACTTACGAAGATTATAAACGGGTGAATTATGACGGAACACTGAGTTTGTTTACGCAGGCAAAAGCTTGCGGTGTCAAAAGATTTATCTTTATAAGTTCAGCTAATACATTAGGATATGGAAGCCGGAAAAATCCGGGAAATGAAAACAGTTCTCCACTTTATCCTTTTACAAAATCAATGTATGCTCAAAGCAAAATGGAAGCAGAGGATTATTTGTTGCAGCATGCTGGAAAAACACAGCTCATTATTCTTAATCCTACTTTTATGATAGGTAAATATGATCATAAGCCAAGTTCTGGAAAAATAATCTTTTGGGCATGGAAAAAGAGAGTGATTTTCTATCCTAAAGGCGGGAAAAATTTTGTTCATGCAGAAGATGCAGCACAAGGAGTTGTACAAGCTATCGAATACGGGAAAAGTGGTGAAAAATACCTTTTAGCCCATGAAAACCTAAAGTATAAAGATTTTTTTAAAAAAGTAAATCATATTACCAATCAGAAAACAGTTATGATTCCGATTCCTGATACAGTTATCAGTATTCTGGGTTGGATAGGGGATGGGCTGAGAAAGATGAATATAAAAACGAATCTCTGTACTTCCAATATGAAAGCTCTTCAGGTTCATAATTACTATTCCAACCGAAAATCAGTAGAGGAACTTGGTATTCGGTATAAATCTATAGACAAGGCGTTACAGGATGCTATTGAATACTTTAGTCTAGTGAAAATACCGTGATTTTTTGCATTGAGCTAAAGGTATTTTTGAGCTTACTGAATTAATATAGTGCCTTTTAATAAAAATCATCCTAAAGCATGTTCTAAGAAGAAGCTTTAGGATGATGAGTTTCTTACTGATTCTTACTCAGTTTTTATCTTTTGAGTTACATTTTTATTCGAAATAACGCAGGCCTTACTGCAATTGTTTGAATTTGAGATGTTGACTTGTATTAATCCGGGCATAGATCTGTAATCTTCCTGATTATAAGGAATCTCGGTTCCGTCTCTGCCTCCACCTTTTATGTCATATCGTATCTGAGCAACTCCGGTAAAACCATCAGCTGGTTTGAAAGAAAGTTTTCCGGTAGATGGATAATAGGTCCAGGTACCTTCATTATTCGTGTAAACTCCACCTACAATATTTGGAATGACAGCACCATTAATATCCAAAAATCTGAACGAGTTGAAATCAATATTATCATAAGAAGCCGTAGGAGGATTTTGCCCGTTTCTTTTAGAATAAGCAGCATCATTTAATAAGGGGGAGTATATTGATTTTATTTTAGGACATCCTGCAAACAAATCATCTGTTACTTCGGCTGCATATGGTTTACTTACTCCCAGGTTTTTTAATAAATGGATATTTTTAGCAGCACCCGTTGAGGCTGCAAATCCAATCCTGAAAGTAGCAGGAGGTGAAGTGTCCAGGGTTCTTACCTGATTGTTTTGCATGGCATTCTCCGTATATTTTAAAGATGTGGGATAGTAATAATTATCAACGATTTTCTCTTTAACAGTACCATGCTGAATCTCCAGGGTAACATTATAACCACCTGAAGGATTAGGGACTAATGTTACATAGGCTTTACGAAATCTCGCATCCGTATCACTTTGAGGAATTGAAGTTCCACCATTTTCCATATTGAACTGGCCAAAGTTGGGATTTTTAATACCCACATGCTTACCGGTCTGAACATCCAGGTAGACGGAACGGTTATTACTTGAAGGAGCCACATTGGTCGCTGTGCTGTACAATAATGGATACCCATTATATCCGGCAGGTTCTGAAGATGATAAATATTGATTTCCTCGCTTACCTCTTAAAGTTACATTACTACGCCCCCCAGCTAATGATACATCAGTAAGTCCGTTTCTTGTTCTGTCTCCCTGAAGGAATCTGGTTTTAAAATTTCCAAATTCATCCAGACCAATTCCTAAATAAGCTCCTCTCAGCCCCTCTAAATTTCCTCCCCATCTCGAGGTTCTCATCACATGAGTATAGCCTAATCCACCTCCGTAAGATCCAATATTGAGTTGTTGTTTGGGAATTGACCCATCTACTAAAAATATAGAAATACCATCTCCTCCATTGGAGTCTCCGCCATAGATTACATATTCGAATTCAAATTTTATTCCCTGATCACTTTTAAATATTTTATCAGCTAATATAACCCCACCGGAAATATTATTCACATTTCTGGTCAAACGTAAGCCATCAGTAGTAAAAGTTGCATCATTTTGAACACCACTTGTTGTTACTTTATAAGCTTCCTGAGGTTGTAATCCCTGAGTAAAGTTCACGAAATAGGGATAACCTGTTCCTTGTTCATTTTGCGCTCTGATGTTTTGAGAAAAAATAAACAATAAAGAAATAAATAAAAGCTTATTGTATACTGAAACTGAGATACTTTTCATCATAACTCAAATTATTTCACTACAAAAACAATATTAATAAAAGAGCAATCTGTTGCTGCGGCTTTTACATCATAAGTCATGACCCCTGTATCCGAAATAGAGATGTTACTGAATACATTGGAATCCGCGTCCGTTACATAATAATAAAGGTCTCTATTGGACGGGAAAAAAGGAATAGATGCTGGTGCACTCGTACTTTTAGCTTTCGGAGAACCAAATTGATTCTTGTATAATGTATATAAATCTTTAGTTTGAGCAGTGGCATTTCTGGAAGTATCAAAAGAAACACTTGGCATATAAAACATTTTAACTGCATTACCACTGATGCATAACCAATCGGGACTAGTTGGAGTACCAATGTTCTGGCTTAAACATTTTTTATCAGTGTCATAAATTAGAAGTGAATTGGCGGGGCTTGTAATTGCATTTCTTTGAGCAGTCGTGAGTCTGGGAATCAGCATTCCCCGATTTTGACTGTAAACATCAAGAGCAGCACTATTATCAGGAGCAGGAGTATTGATCCCTACCTGGGCGTTACAGAATAAAGCGATGCATAAAAAAGCGAAGGATAAGAAATGATTTTTCATCATAGTGTAATTTATTTTTTTGTTAAGGTTTGTGATCTATGAAATGATTTGTGTTTTATGGTTTAAGTTTTTTAATAAAATAGCATTGAATGGTAGAAAAAAAATTATAACAGTAAGTTGTACTGCATTATAAGATTTAATCTACGCACACAAAAGTTGCTACAGGAATTATAAGAACTTCTAAGAAGAGATTCTGTAAAATTTCTGTTAAAAAAAGAGTGAAAAAAATGTGAGTTAAAAGCCTTAATATGATGATATCAATATTGTTCGGCTGGTAAATAACTAAAATTCATACCTCTTGTGTTTGTTGCAAATATAGGAAAAATTACGTTAATCCATTGTATCTCAGGAGTTAAATTTATTTTTATTTATATTTTTAATTAAAAATAAATTTATTATTTAAATTATTATTTATTTTATCTATTTTATAGATTATTTTTCGGTAGCAAAATGGTAACATTCTGAAATACTTTTATTTAAAAAAAATGAAAATAAAAACCCCATAAAATTATTTTATGGGCATATTTGAATGAATTAATCTTTATTGTTTATTTCAAATTAAGAAAATTAAATTATTTTGAAAAATTCTCTAATGCTTCTTCCAGCAATTCTACAAAATTAATATGTTTTGTTTTGTTGCTTTCAAAAATAAAATCCTTCATGCTTTTGCTTTCATATTTACTGAAGTCACCAACAATAGCCAATCCGATACGATAGTTTGAAAATTTCTGAAGAATTTCACCGGCAATTTTTGTTTTCAGATCAAAAAAACCAGGGGTAATATTTTTTTCGTAGAGAACAACTTTATCAAATCCCTGGTAATAAATATTTCCCATAAGATCCAGTCCATCTTCGGCAGATCGGATGATGATTTCATCGGAAACTACTTCTGCAATTTTTGTATTGTTAATATGATGGGATTTGATTACCATGAGTGAAATGTTTTTGTTTTAATGAGTTGTCCAGCGAAATTAACAAAAAATATTTATTAAAGCCTTGAAAATAATTGACTTATCATGGATTAATACACTTACTTTTTTCCATAAATAAACCTGTCATTTTCAGACAAATCTTTTAGCAATCGGGCTTTGGAAAAGTAATGGTACAATTCCAATGTTTCCGGACCTAATTTCTGGTTGATTTCTAAAAATAAAAGGCCTCCGCTATTGAGGTGTTTTTTAGAGTCTTGTGCAATTTTTCTGTAAAAGATCAATGCATCAGAAGTAGGAGAGAAGAGTGCCATTTTAGGTTCAAATTCTTTAACAGAGTCAGCAATTTCAACTTCTTCTTCTATGCCGATATAAGGAGGATTTGAAATAATAATATCATATTGTTCTTTGAGTTCAAAATCCAGATAATCAGCATGAATAAAAGTTATATCCAGTTGGTGATATTCTGCATTTCGTTGAGCTGTTTGTAAAGCTTCTGCAGAGAAGTCAATGGAAGAGACTTGTGCCTCTGGAAAATGTTTTTTTAAAACAAGGGGAATAACACCGCTTCCCGTTCCGATATCCAATATCTTTACAACCTGAGCATTAAATCGTAAGTCCTGAATTTCACGGATGGCTATTTCTAGAAGTTCTTCTGTTTCAGGACGTGGAATCAGTACATTTTCGTCAACAAAGAATTTCATTCCGTAAAATTCACTTTCTCCCATGATCTGCTGGTAGGGTTTGCCTGTCTTTAATTGGGAAATTATACTGCAAAGTTGCTGTTCATCATCCACTAAAAGCTCCTGTTCGGAAAGCCTTCTTTGTTGGAAATTGTCAAAACCAACAATTTTATGTAAAAATATAGAGGATAAAAAAGCACTTTCCGACTCGGTATAAAGGTCGGAAAGTTCAGTTTTGAAATATTTTTTAAATGCTGAAATTGTCATCTATCTTGTAAAAACCAGTTTTGTATCTGTAGATTTTTCCTCGTCAATTCTATACCCTTCATAGTTGAATCCTTTGACATCGTCTAACGTTTTAGCGTTTGTTTCTGCACAATATCTCACGACGAGACCTCTTGCATGTTTGGTATATACTACGATGGTTTTTAGTTTTCCATCTTTTAATTCATAAAAATCAAAATCAACAACAGGATGGTTGAGTTTCTTTCTGTCGATTACTTTTCCATATTCATTGCTGGCAAGATGAAGAAGAACTTCACCTTTTTTCATCTCAGAATTCAGTTGTTCAGTAATCTTTTCTCTCCAGAAGTCATATAAGTTTTTATATTGATCAAACTTAAAGGGACGTCCCATTTCCAAGCGGTAAAGCATTACTCTATCAGATGGTCTCAACAGACCATACAGCCCGGAAAGCATTCTGTAATTCTTTTGCAGGTAATCTACCGCATCTTTATCCAGTGTTTTGGCATCTAATCCTCTGTACACTTCTCCTGTAAAAGCAAACATTGCAGGTGCAGATTCTTTGGATGTAGGTTTGGATTTCCATTTTTGGTTTCTTTCCCAGTTTTCATCTGCCAGCTTTGGAGATATTTCCATGAGCTCGGAAAGATATTTTGGAGACTTCTCTTTTAAATAAGATTGTATAAATGCTGCATTTTCAATAAATTTTGGAGTAGTTGATTTCAACAGGTCTGTTGAGTTTTCTACATTCATTAATTTCGCAGGGGATGTTACAATTTTCATAATGTTAAAATACAGATAAGTGTTTAATATCAAGACTATTCATAATCATCAATGACACAAAGTCAATCATAAAATGACAGATGATCAGAATTTTAATATTTGAATATTTTTTATAAAATAAGGCAAAAACGAGTCCAATAAAGAAAGGAATAGCAACCTGACCTATGGTTCCGTATGTACTGTGTAAAATTCCAAACAAGATAGCTGAAACCAAAACTCCTGAAATCGGACTATTATATATGTTTTCAATCCTGGGTTGTATATACCCACGCATCAGAAATTCTTCCACAGCACCTGCCGTAAAGCAGGTAAAAATAATTAAAAAATAATTATTTCTAAAAATTGATGTAAGTTCAAAAAGTTTATCACTCATTTTTTCCTGAGTTATGAACTGAAGTGCTGCATTGATCAATGCCCCGCCGACAACACAGATAAGATATAGACTGATGATGGACTTGATAGAAAACGATAAGGCAAATTTATTTTCCTTCTTAAGTAAAAAAGGCCCTTTTTCAACCAGTTTACTATATAAAAGTAGAATCAGTAAAATGGTCCAGAGCGCAATTCTGCTGAGAGAAAAAGTGAATGTTGTAATGTTTTTTATCCCTGTCATCATATAAATGACGGGGAAAACATATAACATTGCTGCTGCCAGAAGTGTAAAAGTGAGTAAAATTCCTATCGAATATTTCCCATTAATTCGTATTGCCATGTTTCCTCTGTACCCCTAGAATGATAAACTTTCCTTTAAATAATTCCCTTTCCCTGACGGATAATTTCAGGTTCTCCGGAAGTAAGATCTACAATCGTTGATGCAACATTATCACCATATCCTGAATCAATGACAATATCTACAAGATGATCATATTTTTCAGCGATAAGCTCAGGATCAGTAGAGTATTCAATAATTTCATCATCATCTTTAATGGAAGTTGATGCAATAGGATGCCCCAGTTTTTCAACAATAAGTTGTGGAATGGGGTGGTCAGGAACACGAATACCAATCGTTTTATGACCCTTATAGGCTAAAGGTAAACTTTTATTGGCATCAAGGATGAAGGTAAATGGTCCTGGAAGATGGCTCTTCAAAAATCGGAAAACGGAAGTGTCAATGGGCCTTGTAAAGTCCGAAAGATGACTCAGATCATTACAGATAATCGAAAACTTTGCCTTCTCCAGCTTCATCTTTTTCAGTTGAGCCAGCTTTTCCATGGCTTTTATATCAAAAATATTGCAGCCTAAAGCGTAAATGGTATCTGAAGGATAGATAATCAAACCACCATTATTCAAAGTTTTAATAACCTCATTTATAAGATTTTCCTGCGGGTTATCAGGATAAATTTTTAATATTTTTGCCATAAAACAAAGATACAAATAATAAAATAGTTTTTATAAAAGTCCTTTATTTAAAAGAAAAATTAGGACTTTCAAAAAAAAGTCGTACATTTGCAATCCAATATCGCGGGATGGAGCAGTAGGTAGCTCGTCGGGCTCATAACCCGAAGGTCATCGGTTCGAGTCCGGTTCCCGCTACTAAGTAAGTGCTTTCGGTAAGCACTCTAAAAATACACCGCGGGATGGAGCAGTAGGTAGCTCGTCGGGCTCATAACCCGAAGGTCATCGGTTCGAGTCCGGTTCCCGCTACTAAGTAAGTGTTTTCGGTAAACACTCTAAAAATACACCGCGGGATGGAGCAGTAGGTAGCTCGTCGGGCTCATAACCCGAAGGTCATCGGTTCGAGTCCGGTTCCCGCTACTAAGCAAGTGTTTTCGGTAAGCACTCTAAAAATACACCGCGGGATGGAGCAGTAGGTAGCTCGTCGGGCTCATAACCCGAAGGTCATCGGTTCGAGTCCGGTTCCCGCTACTAAAAAAGAGAAGCAATATAACATTGCTTCTCTTTTTTTTCATCAGATATAGGGAATAAAAAATTTTATTTACATTTTAGTTTCAGCCTCTGGCCAGGCAAATCCCACTCCGCCATGTCGGTATCTTTCAGTTTCCAGATAAAAAGAATTTACTCCCTGCAATCCCACTCCTGCATAATGAACAAATTTATCAACATGCTCTTGATACTCACCAAATTCACGGTACTCGGCATGTAAAGCAAGTAATTTTTCCATTTCTTCATTATGTATGCAAAATGCGCGGTCACAAGCATCCTTTAATGAAAGATTATATTCTTGTTGCAATACAAAAACAAGATTAAAAACTTCCGTTCCCTTTGCCATTTCTTTTGGCAGAGAATGAATGTCATTTTGCCATGCAACAACTAAGGTCATATGAGATATCATTTTTTGAACAACAACATGTTCAAAAATATGTTCCGGAAGAACAAGACCTGATTCAATTTCACCCAAGATTAAATATGGACGCATAAGAACGGAATACTCGCGAATGGTTTTGAAAAGTGTGAGTGACGGGGGGTGTTGCGCTATTTTATAAGGATATTCCAGTTCAATCCCATATCTGAAAGATTGATAGAAATAATAGATGAAACGTTCAACCCATAGATCTGGCATGAACGCACGGAATTCATCTCTAATTAATGCCATATGCTGATAAAGTGCATTTTCATCCGACTTTGGCTGATCGCCTTTAAGAATATCTACACAACGAATCCGTAACTGTTGGATTTCTTCAAGAGAAGAATTTTCTACTTGATCATCAAGAGCAACATACTGGAGCATAAACCTGTTGCATGGAATGGTCTGCTCATAGGTTAAGTCGGGCCACATACGTGCGGTACACATGTGCAATTTCATTTTTTTGTATGTTTCACGTTGTTTTTCTGTAAGGAAAGTATAGTCATTATCAATCCATCCATCCATATCTTTCCCCATCTGTTCTGCATGTGGATTGATAAGATCTGGCCAAGGATAATACCCACGGGGTAAATAATCTTTTGAATTATATTCTTCTGGTGTCATATTGTTTTGAATTTAAATGGGTGAAATATAGTACAACAGTTTTTAATTACTGTTTTATTTATATCTGATCGAGTTTTGCCTTGAGCTCCGTCGCTCCTGGAAATTCAGCTTGGTTATACCGATCCAGTTTCGTGGAAATATTCTTCCAGCCGCTTAGAACCATGCTCATATAATGTACCCAGTTAACAACCGCATCCTGCCATATTCCAAAATCAGGTAGTGAGGCTTGCAACTCCAGAAATTCTTTGAGGTCTTCATTGTGTAAGCGAAGATCTTCAAGGCAGGCTTCCTTCAATGACATTTGTCGTTCATGTTGAAGCACTTTTACGATATTATAATAGATGCTATCTGTTGCCTCATCTTTTATGACTGACTGTACCTCGTTGAAAAATGTTACCAGATGGCAGGCTAATGCTTGCAAACGCTGGATTACCGGATGCTCATGTATTTCAGGAGGAAGAATAATGCCGGTCTCAAGTTCTGTCAGCTGCAGGAACGGATAGAGGCATATAGAATTTTCACGTAACGTAATGCATTCTGCTACCGTGGGATAAGTTTTACTTTTTTTATACTTTAACTCTGTTTCCAGACCTCTGAAGTATCTGCTGATCATGTGGGTAAAACGAGAGATAGATTCTTGTGGAATAAACTGTAACAACTCTTCTCTCAGGGAAGCTAGCATTGATCCTAAAGGTATTCCGGATTCTGCAGCGGTCATTTCACCATTTAAAATTGCTACTGATTGAATATGTACATATTCGATATCATTAGGATCGCTCTCTTCATAAAGATCATCATTGTATAACGTCCACAACATCAGCCTGCAGATAGGTTTAAATCTTTCAGGAGATGCGGTAGGGAACCATTGCGCAGCAATATGTGCTGTTTTGGTTTTTTTGTATTTTTTACGAAGATCTGGATTCTGTTCATAAAGCCATAAATATTCTCCATCGATCCATTGGTTCTCAGTAACCTCTTGCAGTTGTTCTGCATTGGGGTTTTTTAGTGTTGGGAAGGGGTATCTGAACTGCTTACGTAGCAGTTCAAGAGTACTGAAATTTTCATAATTCATGATTAACTGTTTTTTGATTTGATGTAAGAGCTAATGTATGAATTTAATTAAATAATATGCTTAATTTTATTAATAAATTATTTATAATTGTTTATTGGTGGTTTTATTTTAATTTTTATTGTATGTAACTTAATTGTGATATATGATAAATACACGCATTTTCAATTGAATTTAAATTTTTTTTTCACTTTTTGCTCTATATATCAAACACACGGAATATTGATATGAGATCTGGGTTGGTTTGCTCTCTTACAATTGCTTTTATTTTATGTTCAGATGTATTGCCTTCCATATTTTATATTCTTTTCTCATACAATGTCCACAGGGACGATATTTGTTTTTTAATGCTTCATATTCATTTGAAAAAAAAACTCTGTTTTCTATTTTCATTCTTTTTCCTGATTGACAACTGAGTAATCCATAAATCTTTAGTTTTCTATTTCCTCCAAGGCCAATTTCATGATTGTGGATCTTACTTCTTAAGCTTTTGGATGATATTTGGGAATGATAAATCATGATTTTTAATTAAATGTTTTGTACAAACAATTCAGATGTGTTTTTAAGACTAACTCGTTGCATCATGGAAGATGATTCCCAATGCATAGCGTTTACCTTGTTTTACTTCACTTACACCGTGTTTCATATGTACCCTGTAATATCCTTTACTCCCTTTTTCAGGTTTAAAATTTGTAGTAAAGATAAGAACATCTCCTTTTTTAGGCTTTATGACAATTGCTTTGGATTGAGCTCTTGGAACCTGCTGAGTCAATACAAATTCTCCTCCCGTAAAATCTTTGTCCGGATCGCTTAACATCAATACAGCTTGAATGGGAAAATAGATGTCACCATACAAATCCTGATGTAGTGTGTTGAAGCCTCCTTCTCCATATTTTAGGATCAAAACAGTTGCTTTTTGTTGATTAGCAGAATGACATTGCTGTAAAAACGCTGAGTGTTTTGACGGATAGTGCATATCAATATGTAAGGCTTTAAACCATGAATTAGCGATAGAAGCAAGATGTGGATATAGGTGGGTTCTTAGATTTTGGATTAAATCCGGTAATGGATAATCAAAGTACCTGTACTCACCCAGGCCGAAACGATGTCTCGCCATGATAACCGTTTTACGATATAATGAAGCTTGATCATAAGCTAAGATTAATGACTGACAGTCTTCTTCAGTTAATACACCGGGAATCAGGGCATATCCGTTTTGGTGCATCTCTTCTGTAATGTTTTGCCAATCAGTATCTTCTATTTTCTGGATAATTGATGTCATTTATTTTGTTTTATCCTGCAAAGATCACATGTTATTTCCGGGTAGAAAATCCGAAACATGTGGTATTTGTTTTGTTGAAAAAAAGCTGGACCAGCGATATAGCTTTAATCTGGATGATAAAAAGGGGGCTTTTTAGAAATACTTTTGCATTGTCAAACTAAATAAATATAACGATGAATTACAGTATTAAAAAAGCAAGTCTTGAGGATCTTGATGAAACAGCAGAATTATTCAACCTGTATCGTGTTTTTTACAGACAGGAATCTGATGTGGAAAAAGGAAAGGCTTTTCTTAAAGAAAGATTTTTAAACAGCGAATCTGATATTTTTCTGACCATGGCTGACGGAAAGGCTGTAGGTTTTGTACAGCTTTATAAATTGTTTCACTATACCAGATTGCAAAAACAGTGGTTGCTGAGTGATTTATTTGTACATCCGGATTACAGAGGGAAAGGATTGTCGGTAGCTCTTATTAACCGTAGTAAACAATGGTGTGAAGAGACAGGAGCCTGTGGACTGATGCTGGAAACCGAGAAAACCAATGATATTGGAAATACATTATATCCCCGTTGCAGTTTTGAATATGACGGGCTGCATAATTATTACTATTGGTGGAAATAAGTTAAAACTAAAACTAACAGAAAGCACAGAATTACCAATATCTTTAAGTAGTATTACTTCTACAAAGTATAGGATTTAATTCTACAGGTATTTTTCTACAGGTAGAGCACATAATTCTATTTTTGTATTGCTCTTACAGGTCATGGGTAGGACAGTTTGATCCTGTAAGAGTGTTTGCAATAAAATCTCCGCCGATTTCTACTTTTTCCCCGAAGTTTTATGATTAGTACCACAAAACTGCTTTTTCCGGCGGAGGTTTTTTGCTTTAAATAACAAAGAGAACTACATCTGTAGTTCTCTTTGTTATTTTATTATGATTGCTTCTATTGAGCAAGCTGATTATAAGGAGTAAGTTTATTATCATCAGACATTGTCTGTCCCAAAAATTCCCTTTTCTGATCGGCTTTCATTCTTGCGGCTGCATCATAGGCATTAAAGTAAGCTTCACTTAATTTTGTCGTGATATCTGCCGGTTTGAAATCAAATTTTGTATCCCCTTCTACTCCCAGGTAACCATTCTTCTTGGTAAGATTTGAAATATAATTATTGTAATTGATAAAGGTGTTTCTTAAATACTGAGTATGGTATTCCATACATTTTTTAGCTTTCTTGGAAGAGTTGTTTAAAATACAGTTCTTCATATTGTTTCTGTATAAGTACCACTCAGATTCTAAAATGCCATATTCTTTACCTACGGCAACTTTCCCGTTGTTGACAATAGTATTATCTCCTTCTTTGGTAGCGATAGTCTGTAGATGTTTAATAACCAATGGAACGGTAGCTTCGATTTTTGATTTTGTATCCTTTAATATACTAAGATCGGCAGCGGGAGAAGAGCTTTTCTTTTGTGCCGTAGTAATGTTAAAAATTAGCAGTAATAGTACAATCAATAAATTATATCTTTTCATGAGAAATTTTTAAAGCACTAAAATAAATATAATTTCCCGGTTTAAACAAATTCATTTTAATTTTATTTAATAAAAATTAACAAGTTTTAAGAAATTGAGGTTGAAACAGCTATTTTTATGCTGATTAGCTAGGTGATAATTTGACTCCAATGAAAAATTAATATATTTTATGTAAATTTATTTTATTGATTTTCAGTTATTTATGTTTCAATAATGTTTTATCACTAAAAAAATAGTTGTTCTATTCAGATTTATTTCTACATTTGTATAACTAATTTATTAGTGATATGAAAATTGAGTACTTGATATCATTATAACAATAAATGAACAGGATATGAAAATTCAAACTTTAACAAAAGCAGAGGAGCAGGTAATGCAGTATCTATGGAAAATTGAAAAAGGATTTCTTAAAGATGTTCTTGATCTTTTCCCTGAGCCCAAACCTCATACCAATACTGTTTCAACAATTTTAAAAGTATTGAAGGACAAAGAATTCGTAGATTTTCATGTTTATGGAAGACAACATGAATATTTTCCGTTGGTATCCAAAGAACAATATTCAGGGAAAACGATGAAAAGTCTTGTAAAAAACTATTTTAAAGGGTCCTACAAAAGTGCCGTTTCATTTTTGGTAGAAAAGAATGAAATGACTGTAGAGGATCTTGAAATGTTGCTGGATGAACTCAAAAAGAAAAATTAATAACCATGGAAGCTCTACTATTGTACTTTGGAAAAGTAATTTTATGTTCTGGTGTAACATTTTTGTACTATCAGTTGTCTTTAAAAGACAAGACGTTCCATCATTATAACAGATTTTATCTGCTGTCTGCAATGTTGATATCGCTGCTTTTACCGCTTATCAAAGTAGAAGATTTTACGATAGAGGTGAATAATGATATGTATATGCTTCTTGATAAAATTCAGAATTTTAATACAGAAAAAAACTTAAACAATGGTAACCTTTATTTTAACATTATTTTTTCAACTCTGGGACTGGTTTCTCTCTATCTTTTAGGGAAATTGATTTATGGGATTTTTAGAATCCAGCAGTTTAAAAAACAGTTTCAGAAAGAAAGTTTTGACGGGATCAATTTTTACCGTACAGACCTGACTGAAGCTCCTTTTTCATACTTTAAAAATCTTTTCTGGAAGAATACAATTATATTGAATTCTGATATTGGAAAACAGATTTTAAAACATGAAATGGTGCATATTGAACAGAAACACTCATTTGATAAAATATTTATTGAATTGATGACCTCCGTTTTCTGGTTCAATCCGTTCTTTCATCTGATCAAAAAAGAAATTAACTTAATACATGAATATCTGGCTGATAAAAAAGCCGTAAAACATTCGGACACAAAAGCATTTGCGCAGATGCTTTTGGCAAGCCACTTTTCCGGAACACAGTTGCCTGCCACCAGTCCGTTTCTTAGTTCAAACCTTAAAAAAAGACTTAAGATGCTACAAAAACCAAAAACCAAATTCGGGTATGCGCGAAGAATTTTTGCCCTGCCGGTTGTCTTTACTATTGCTTTCGCTTACCTGGTGAATGCAAAGAACAAAGAAATTGAAGAAACAAACCTTTCCATTAAGCAAGCCGTTTCACAGATACAGAAAGACACTGTAAAGTCTGAGAAAACAGAACATCAAACCCTGGAATCAAAAGCGATGAATCCTGGTGATGACAAAAAACTGGCTGAAATTGAAAAGAAAATTGATAAAAAAGGAAAAGAGCTCGATAAGCTAAAGCCGGGAAGTGATGCTTTTAACAAAAAAATAAAAGAAATCAATGATCTTGCCGGAGAAATAGGAAAGTTAGCAGACAATGCTGCTTTAAAAGCAACTACAGAATATTTCAGATCTCCGGAATGGAAAAACAAAATGCAGGAAATTGAAAATATGAAGGTTGAAATTCCGGATCTTTCCAATATCGATGTAGATGTTGATTTTCCTGATCCGCCAGCTGAACCAACAGAACATGCAGCTCCTCTATCTTCTCCGAAAAGTCCTAAAGTGGCCTACTTTAAAGATAGCAATGTTTCCTATTATAAAGACTTAAGCCCTAAAGAAAAAGAAGAAGTCCGCAAAGCAATGAAAGATGCCAAAAAAGCGCTCAAAGAAAGTGAAAAAGCAAGAAAAGAAAGCGATAAAGCAAGGCAGGAAGCAGATAAAGTAAGGGGTGAAAGTGATAGAATCAGACTGGATGCTGATAAAATAAGAAAGGAAGCTGAAAAAGCAAAGATTGAGGCTGAAAAGGTAGCCAAAGAAAGCGTGAACAATTTCAGAAATATGAGCTTTACCACCACCACAGGTTCTCCTAAAGTAATGATTATGCAGGCGGATTATATTAAAAAAGACGGGAATGGAAATGTAGGCCTGAATGGAATTAAGAAATTCAAGGTAATTGGACCGGATAATATAAAATACTATATCGACGGAAGACCGGTTTCTAAAGAAGAAGCCAATTCCTTAAACCCGGATACTATCGCCAGTATTAACGTTAACAAAAGAAATCTGGCAAAAGGTACTGATGACGAGATAAGAATTCAGACAAAGAAATAAAGTTTCACCAAGCTTTGTCAATCCTATTGACAAAGCTTTTTTTATAATACATATGAAAAGTAAAAGTACAATTCTATTTTTTTTATTGCTGGGAATCATGGCCGGCGCGCAGGTCAACAGATTTTTTTATGAGTATAAATTTATCCCCGATTCTGATCATAAAGAAGAGGTGAAAAAGGAAATGATGTTGCTGGATATTGATAAAAACGGATCTCATTATTATAGTCAGGATACATTTGTAGCAGATTCCATTGGAAGGGCAGAGCTGGAGAAACAGTTAAAAGCCGGCGGTGGAAACATAAGTGTCAACAAACGTGAAAAACCGGGACAGGTTTCTTACAAGGTGTCCAAGTCATATCCTGATTTTAAAACCTACCTTTTCAGAAAAATTTCCATGGATAATTATAAAATACGGGAGGATAAAAAACCGGAATGGAAAATATTGCCTGAAAAACAAAAGATTGGGGAATATAATACTCAAAAAGCCACTGCTAGTTTGGGCGGAAGAGAATGGACTGCCTGGTTTTCAACAGATATTCCTTTTCAGGACGGACCTTATATTTTTTATGGATTACCCGGACTTATTATAAAACTTGAAGATAGTACAGGCTCTCATACCATGATATTGGTCGGAAATAAGACCGTAAAAACTCCGGACACAGAAAAAGAAATGCAGATGCCGGAAAATGTAAAAGTTCTCGGACTGGGAGGAAAGGATATTGAGGTTTCCAAAGACCAGTTTAAAAAAGCCTGGAAAGCTTATGTGAATGATCCTACCAAAAATATGCGTGAACTGATGATGAAAAATGGTGGTGAATCAGGTAACAGAGTTGTTTTTAAGGTAAAAACTGCAGATGGAAAAGAAATCTCTGACCCGAATCAGGTATTCAGAGAGATGGAAAAAAGAACGAAAGAAATGCTTCAAAAAGATAACAACCCGATTGAACCGGATCTGGTGAATTAAATTATTTTATTTTACAAAAAAACAGGATGCTTCTCAGGTAATCCTGTTTTTTGTTTTTATAAGATCATGATAAAAGTTTATGCACAAAACTTCGTATTATAAGGACTAATATCTATATTTTTATCATCCTAAACCTTGAATTTTTAATATGATGACAGAAAAGGAAAAATGTGCAGCCGGACTTCTATACAATGCCAATTATGATCAGGAATTAATTGATGAACGTATTGCCTGCAAGGATTTGTGCCTTGAATATAACGGATTAAAAAATTCCGATGCTGAAGGAAGAAGAAATCTGCTCCTCAGAATCATAGGCAATATAAAAGGAAATATCTGTATAGAACCTTCTTTTTGGTGCGATTACGGATATAATATAGAGGTAGGAGAGAACTTTTATGCCAACCATAACCTGATTATTTTAGATTGTGCTCCTGTGAAATTTGGAAACCATGTTTTTATTGGTCCCAATTGCAGCTTTTATACAGCCGGACACCCTCTCGATGTGCAACAAAGAAATGAAGGTCTGGAGTACGCACACTCTATTACCATAGGAGATAATGTATGGTTTGGAGGAAATGTTGTTGTATTACCGGGAGTTTCGATAGGAAATAATTCAGTGATTGGTGCAGGAAGTATTGTGACCAAAGATATCCCTGATAATGTCGTGGCAGTAGGAAATCCTTGTAAGGTGGTCAAAAATATTGATAATTAAAAGTAAATAAGCTAGGTAGCTCTATTCATCACAAACTTCTATGATTGATAAGTTAATAAAAAAACCGGAACGAAATTCCGGTTTTTTTATTAAGATTGAAATCTGTTTTTATGCTAATTTCTGAGAATCTGCAATAAATTGAGCTAATCCGCTATCTGTTAATGGGTGCTTCAATAAGCTCAAGATCGGAGGAAGTGGAGATGTAATTACATCAGCTCCGATTTTAGCACAATCAATGATATGCATTGAATGACGGATGGAGGCAGCTAAAATTTCAGTTTCATACATATAGTTATCAAAAATTAATCTGATCTCCTGAATAAGGTTAAGACCGTCTGTAGAAATATCATCTAATCTTCCAAGGAATGGAGAAACATAAGTCGCTCCTGCTTTAGCAGCTAAAAGTGCTTGTCCCGGAGAGAAAATCAACGTACAGTTGGTTCTGATTCCTTTGTCTGAAAAATATTTTAAAGCTTTGATACCGTCCTTGATCATTGGTATTTTTACTACAATATTCGGGTGAATAGCAGCCAGCTCATCTCCTTCCTTGATCATTTCTTCATAGGTTGTAGAAAGTACTTCAGCAGAAATATCTCCGTCTACAAGCTCACAGATCGTTTTATAATGGTTTTTGATTGCTTCAGCTCCCTGAATTCCTTCTTTAGCCATTAATGATGGGTTGGTGGTTACACCATCTAAGATTCCAAGATCTCTAGCTTCCTTGATTTGCTCTAAATTAGCTGTGTCAATAAAAAATTTCATTTCGTTAAATTAAAGATTTATTCTTACAAAGATAGGGAATTAATTGAGTTTTGAAATATGAATTTTATGGGATAGCAGTTTGAGGATAGCAGAGTTTTAGAGTAAGAAAGTGAGGAGAGTTTGGAGTTTGAATGGAGAAAGGGGCGAACATATAAGAATTTAATGATCACAAAAAAAACCGGGTTAATGTAAAGTCTATTTATTAATTTTACCCTTAACTTTTAACTGATATATGCAAAACAAATCTTTCAAGGCTGTGCTGGAAATTATTGGTATCAATCCATTTGTTTTTATTCCGGAAGAAATTCTGGACACAATTTTTGATGATTCCGGAAAAAGTAAAAGTCCGATTCCGGTGAAAGGAACGGTTAATGGGCAAGAATTTCAGCAAAATTTGATGAAATACCTTGGGGAGTGGAGATTGTACATTAATACAGTCATGCTTAAAAAATCTCCTAAAAGAATAGGAGAAACTATTGAAATAGTGGTGGAATATGATGATTCTGACAGAAGTATTTCTATTCATCCCAAATTGGGACAAGCAATCAAAGACAGTGCTCTTGCTGCTGCAAACTTTGAAAAACTGACCCCTTCAAGACAAAATGAATTGATCCGTTACATCAATAATTTAAAAACCGAGGCAAGCATCCAGCGGAATATTGAAAAAATTATAAGCCACCTGCATGGTGAAAAGGACTTTTTTGGAAAGATGATTGATTAAGAAAAGAGGTGATGCCCACTTCAGATAAAATAAAATCCGGAAAATTTTTCCGGATTTTGAATACTATGAATTTAAAGTTTTGCTAAGTTTTATGGCATCCTGATTAGTAGGATCATACTGTATAGATTTAGCAATGTGTTCTTTCGCTTTGTTTGGATTGCTCTGCTGTTCTGTAAAAGCAAGATAAAAATAAGCATACGCCAGATTTTTCTTATTTTGCTCTACTTCTTCAGGCTTTACCGTTGCAATATACTTTTCGTACGCAAGTTTTGCATTGGTGTCATCTTTAGCAGATTGATAGGCGTAAGCCTGGCTATAATATGATGGGGCCCAATCCGGGAGTAAAGCTGAAATCTTTTTCCATGTATCAATAGCATTGGTCCAGTCTGATGCTTCCTGATATGCTGTAGCCAGTTTTGCTAAAGACTCAGCATCTTTTGGATTGGCTTCAATTTGTTTCTTAAGACCTTCAATAGTAGGGTTGGCTGTTTGACTTGTGGCTGCTATATTAGCTGTTTTGGCAGTACTGTCCGCCTGAGTAGTTTGTGCATGGGCAAAACCTGCACCTCCTACAAGTAGTAAACCTAAAAAAAGATTTTTAATATTAACTTTCGGCATTTTCATAATCGTATATTTTTAAAATTCTAACTGTTGAAGTTCAAGAATAATTCCAGAAAAGCTCAAATTTTAGAAGCTTTAGGTTTTTTTAGAAAATATTAACGGGATTGATGTTTTTTTTAATGTAATTTTTGATTCGTTGATATTGGAGTTCTATCTTTGTTCATTCAACCATTTTTTTACTATAAAATCTTTATATGAACATTATATTAGCTTCAACTTCCACACTTTTTGGTGGAGAATATTTAGAATACTTAAGAGAAGAACTTATTGCTCTATATAACGGAATCGATGAAATTGTTTTTATACCATTTGCCAGACCTGGTGGAATTTCCCACGACGACTATACTGCTAAAGCCCGTTCTTTTTTCGAAACTATTAATATTAAGGTAAGGGGGCTTCATGAGTTTGAAAATAAAGCAGAAGCTTTACATAATGCCAAAGGATATTTTACAGGAGGAGGCAATACATTTTTGCTGGTTAAAACACTTCATCAGGAAGGGGTGATGTTTGTTTTAAAAGAAAATGTGGAAGGTGGAAAACCCTATTTAGGATGCAGTGCAGGAAGCAATATCGGTGGACAGAATATGAAAACAACGAATGATATGCCGATTGTTTATCCGCCAAGTTTCGACTGTATGGGATTGGTTCCGTTCAACCTAAATCCGCATTATCTTGATCCGAACCCGGATTTAAAACATAATGGAGAAACCAGAGAAACCAGAATCAAAGAGTTTCTTACCCAAAATGAGACTAAGGTAGTAGGCTTAAGAGAAGGAAACTGGATCAGAAGAATCAATGACACAATTACTGTGGAAGGAAGTGAATTGACCCGAATCTTTGAAAAAGGAAAAGAACCTTATGAAATAGAAGCCGGAAGCTCGTTATAATGGAACAGGAGGACATCAACAGTTTTATAGAACACAATCTGAAGAATTTTTCAGTAAACAGCACCGGTTGGAATGATCTGATCGGAAAAATGCTCTCTGAATTGATTGCTGCAGGATGGAATATGAAGCACGATGTTTTTGGAAAAGAAAAATTCGGGGGATTGCGATGCTCTATTTATTCTGAAGATGAAGAATTGAATGCCAGACTGAGAACGATCACTCATAAATATGCCCGACTGTCTGGAAAGACCTGTGAAATTTGTGGTAATGAGGGGAAATTAAGAATCATTAATTCCTGGGAAACCACCTTATGCATTAATCACTTTATTGATCAGAAGCCTATCATGGAAATTGATGAACAGCAGAATGTTATTTATGAGAAGAAGTCTATTCTGAACATGAAGGATATTGTAAAAGCCGAAGTGGAATTCGATTTGAAACAACTGAACCTTTACATACAAAATCCCATCGCTACAGATGAACCTTTTTCTTTTGCAGGACAGGACCCGAATTATTATCTGCTTTTAAACGCAGTTCCTCTACATTTGTTTCCGGAAGGTATGCAGGGCAGGATTTCAGACCTGTTTCAAAATCTGAAAGATTGTGAAATATGCGGACACAAAGCCCTGTATCATCAATCCTGTTTACGGTGTCATAATGAACCTTGGGGTTCCAGTAAATATCACGAGGACGACTATGGAGAAAAGCTTGAATATATAAAAGAATGTCAAATGGATATGTTCATAGATGAGGATGGCTATGAGGAATATTTTAAATATGACCATTCATTTGAGAAAATTCCTGGCCATCAGATTCTTTTTACTCCCGCTGATCTTGAGGAATATAAGAAGCTATTATTTTAACTATATTTGAGTTAGCGTTTTAAATAAAGTAATACATACAATTTTAAATGACTGTCATTCCGACGCAGGAGGAATCTGATTTGAAATAAAGATTCTTCATTTCACTTCTGGGCTGCATTTACAGGCTATCAGGGAGGATTCGGAATAACATGTGTAGTATAAAACAACAATGCAATGAAAAAAACACTTGCAGTTCTCGCACTTTCTGTACAGATGGTTTCGGCCCAGAATATGGCCCAGAAATTAGATAAAGCAACCAAAGATCTTATGGATTCTTCAAGTGCAGTTGCTTCTAATTTATCATTTTATGTATCAGATGAAAATGGTAATTTTATATACGAATATCAGGGAAGTAAAGGCCTTTCTACAGCCTCTACCCAGAAAATATTTACGGCCGCTGCCGCCTTAGAAACATTAGGGAAAAATTATACCTATACTACCACTTCAAGCTACTCCGGAAGCATTTCAGGCGGGAATCTGAACGGAAACCTCTTCATCAGCTCCAACGGTGATCCTACCCTGGGAAGCTGGCGATATGAAGCCTATAAACCTGAAAGTTTTAAAAAGAAACTGATAGAAGCCATTAAAAATTCCGGGATCACAAAGATTTCCGGTGATCTGGTGATCGATGATTCTTATTTTGACCATCAGACCATTCCCGGCGGATGGCCGTGGGATGATCTTGGAAATTACTACGGAGCAGGAGTCTGGGGAATTAATTGGAGAGAAAACCAATTTGATATCAACATCAATGGAACAGATTTTAAAAGCTTTTCCTATCCATTGGAAAATGTAAAATGGCTGAATGATCTGAAAGCAGGCGGGAGTTCCGATCAGAGCTTGATTTTTACAGCCCCTCATTCCAATGTAGCTTTAATCAATGGAATGCTTCCTGGAGGAAAAACAGTAACAGTTTCCGGTTCTACTCCTAATCCACCTGCACAGCTGGCAATGGAAGTGAATCAATGGTTAAAAGAATCCGGAATTGAACTTTCCGGAAAAGCAGTGACCAATTCACAGCTTGAATTAGAGGGGAAAAAAGCTTTGGAAGCTCCTGAAAATAATGTAATTTTAACCTATCAGTCTCCAACGCTGGATAAAATAGTGTTTTGGTTTTTGAGAAAAAGTGTCAATATGTACGGGGAAACATTGATCAAAACTTTAGGAAAAGAAAAGAAAGATAATTCCAGCTTTAAAAGTGGTGTCAGCTATCTCAAAGAATTCTGGAAATCAAAAGGGATCAATCCGAATATGATCAACTTTGCTGACGGAAGCGGTCTTTCTCCTCAAAATTATGTTGCGGCAAAAGCAGAAGTACAAGCTCTTTTATATGCTAAAAAACAACCTTGGTTCGAAGCCTATTATGATGGATTTCCTGTGCAGGATAATGGGATGAAAATGAAAAGCGGAACAATGAGAGATACCAAATCTTTTGCAGGATATCATACTGCAAAAGATGGCAAAAAATATGTGTTTTCAATTATTATCAATAACTATCAGGGAAGTGGTGGTACCGAGTTGCAGAAAATTCTGAATGTTTTAAAATAAAAATCACTTTGAGGAAATCCATACTTACCAGACTCAATAACTGGATTATTTTTGTGGTCATGACGACTTTGGTAATTGCCATTGTTGTAGCTTCCACAACGCTTATTAATTTTCTCAGAAAAGAGGAAATCAAAAGGATCAGCCTCCTTTCTAAAGCAATAAGAATTCAGCAGGAAGTAAAAACGCCGGATACCGATGTTCTTGATCTGTTACCCGATATTCTTAATATTAATAATACCATTCCGTTTATTGTAACAGATAAATACAAAAATCCGATTCTTGATTTGGGATATCACAGGAATATTCCTGAAAGCACCATAAAAGATCCTCAGAAACTTCAAAGTCTTATTATGACTATGGAGAAAAATTATGATCCTATTGAGATTAAAGTGCCTGACGGAAATAATCAGTTTGTATACTATGACAACTCCCATTTGCTCAATAATTTGAGATATTCACCTTATATTTTAGGATTATTTATCCTGTTGTATTTTGGTTTTTCTTTTTGGTTTTTCAGAACGATAAAAAAGACGGATGAAGGATATTTGTGGGCAGGCCTGGCCAAAGAGACAGCGCATCAGATTGGAACTCCCTTATCTTCAATGATTGGCTGGATGGAGATTATGAAACTGGATAATCCGGATTCTGAAGGGGTATATGAGATGGAAAAAGATATTGAAAGACTTAGGACTATTTCTGAACGTTTTTCAAAAATAGGATCTGTTCCTGAGCTGAATGACATGGATTTTAATGAAACCATTCAGGAAAACTTTGATTATTTAAAAACACGGATCTCAAGGAAAGTTAATTTTACCCTTAATCTTCCTAATTATAAAGTATTGGTTCCTCATAATAAAATACTGATGAGCTGGGTCATTGAAAATCTGGTTAAAAATGCGGTAGATGCCATGAAGGGGGAAGGAGCAATTATCATGTCTGTTTTCGAAAGAAATAAAAACATTCTCATTGAAGTAAAAGACAATGGAAGCGGAATGACCAAGCAGCAGGCAAGAAATGCTTTTAAGCCCGGATATTCTACCAAAAAAAGAGGGTGGGGATTAGGACTGTCATTAGCAAGAAGAGTTATTCATGAGTATCATAATGGTGATATTAAAATTTCCCAGACGGAAGTCGGAAAAGGAAGTACTTTCAGAATCACCATCAGAAAAGCATAAGGGAAGATGAAGCTGTAGCCAGAACTGTAAAAGGTCATATAAGTTTACCTTGAAACATAATGAAAAAGCGGGGAGATTTCCCCGCTTTTGTTATTTTTTACCAGTGAGCCACTGAGTTTGAAGTTTCAATTCTGCAGGGGTTGGATTGGCTTTGAATTTAAGCGTTTCCATGGTCATTTTATCCAGGACCGCTTTTCCTTTCAGAGTCATTTTCTCTTTCTTACCGGCATTGTCTCTAAGGATGGTTACCGTAACATCTTGTCCGTCTTTAATGGTTTGGGTATACCCGATAAAATCCTGAACATTTTTGATATCTACTGTCTTCCCGTTTAAGGCAAGAACCTGATCGGTAATTTTAAATCCGATACTTTTGGCAAAAGGAGATAATGCTGAATTTTCATCAAAGGCAAAAGCATTGTTTTTGTCATCAAATCCGGTTTGATTAGGATTTTTAATAAACCAGAAAATAGGACGGCTTTCCTGTTTTTGGATTTCTACCCCCACCGTATTCAGATATTCTGCATAAGGGGTTGGCTGATTCCCGGAAATATATTTGTTGTAGAAGTCTTTTATCTGAGGATATCCCGTTACGGTTACCAGTTCATCAATTAATTTATCATCTTTGAAAGGCTTATTTTCTCCAAATCTCTGAGAAAGCTTTCTGATCATATCACGATAACCCATTTCACCATTGGAAAGTTTTCTCAGCTCAATATCTAAACACATCGCCAAAAGCGCTCCTTTTTCATACACATTTCTGTACTGATCCTTGTAAGGTGCTTTCAATACATTTTTACTCATTACCGTAAATGGCATGGTGTCATCATAATTTTTAGAGTTGGCAATTTTCTCTCCAATTCTTTCAAGGAATTCATCTTTATTGATAAGCCCTTCCTGAATCTGGAATAAATTGGCAAAATATTCAGTTCCTCCTTCATACATCCAAAGATGTTGGGACATTTTAGGATCTGCATAATCAAAATAATGAATCTCTTCAGAATGCGTCTTCAATGGATTTACCGTGTGGAAAAACTCGTGGGAAACCACATCAGTAATCGTTTTATCAATAGCATCTTTTGGCATCATTTCCGGAAGAACCACACTCGTCGATTCATGATGCTCCAGGGCTCCGAAGCCTTTAATTTTTGGTCCGTCACCTCCTGAAAGGTAAAGCATGATTGCATATTTTTTGTTGGTGTTCATATCACCCAGAAATTTCTTCTGAGCAATCACCATTTTCTCCAGATTGTCCTTGAAATCCGCCGCTTTATACTTTCCTGTAGGAGAATAAACACCTAATACAAGCTCCATTCCTCCTGCATTGAAGGTAATGTAATCCGGTTTTGTATACATAAGGGGAGAATCGGTAACCTTAGCATAATTGGCCAAAGTAAAAGTATCCGTTGATTCAGATTTATCCTGGTCTACAAGAGCTGTTGTTCCATAAAAGTCTGCAGGCTTCTGAATAATCAACTGATAGGGAACGTCCTGCATATTGTCGATATAGCCAATAAATCCATGGGTATTGATCATATAGACTTTCCCCTGTTCGATATCCGTACCGGAAGGAGAAAATACGGCCTTATGTTTTGAGGTATCCGTTTCATCATCAAAACTATCATTCACGAGATAGGATACTTTGGTAAGGTTTTTAGCGTTTTTCAACGCATAGGTATTGTCGTTAACTTTTGTATAAGTAAGCTCGCTGCCTTTATTATCGTAGAATTTAATTCCCTCTATAAATCTTCCGTAATCATCTTCTGAATAAGTTCCCGGTACTGTTTTTGGGAAATGAAACTTAATATCCCCGGATTTCATTTTCGGAAATTCCATGGTAACGGCTACTTTATCATCTTTTACATTGACGAGGTCAATCGTTGTTTTTATAGACTGTGCATTCGCTAAAAAAGCGGCAAAAAGGCCTAAGCTAAGTGCTATTTTTTTCATTAAGATCTTTTTTATAGTTAAATAGTTGCTTTTTTATTCATTTTGTTACGGGATGAAGTATTAAACTTTTCTTAAAATTTATTGAAAGGCTGGAAAGTATAATAAATAGTAGATATTCAAATAAAAAAGGATGAAACTGAAGTTTCACCCTTTACTCTCTTATTTACTCAACATTGTTGTAGTTGATATAATAGTTTTTATTCCAATCAACAGGATTGCTGTTTTTTAGTTGTACGGTTTGCCATTCTTCCGTCGGATTAATAGTTTGGTCTCCGGGAATGATGATAGGTAGTTTAAGGTTTTTCACAATGTCCGTATATCTGAATTTCAAAGTATTGCCGGTCTGCGTGTATTCAAGTGTTGGAATTTTTATAGTCCTTAAATACTGGTCAAAAACCGTTGAGAAATCAATTCCTGATTTTGAAGAAAGATAATCTTCAATCTGTTGGGTTGTAACGGTCTGATGATAAAAATCTTTGCTTAAACCTCTTAAAATCTGTCTGAATTTTTCATCATTATTAATTACCTGTCGTATGGTGTGAAGCATATTGGCTCCTTTCGGATACATATCCCCACTACCTTCATTTCTTACTCCATAATGTCCAATGATAGGAATATCGTTTTGGATTACATTTCTCAGTCCGATCATATAAATATCAGCCGATTTTTTGTCCATATACTTTTCAGTGAAGAGAACCTCTGAATACATGGTAAAACTTTCATGAATCCACATATCCGCCTGATCTTTTGCTGTAATATTGTTGGCAAACCATTCGTGGCCACTTTCGTGAATAATGATATAGTCCCAATGTAATCCGATTCCGGTTCCTGATAAATCTTTTCCACGATAGCCATTCTCATAGTTGTTTCCATAAGCAACATTGCTTTGGTGCTCCATTCCTAAGTAAGGTGAATCTACCAATTTATAGGAATCTTCGTAGAATGGGTAAGGGCCAAACCAATATTCAAATGCTGAGAGCATAGGCTTTACCTGTTGAAATTGTTTTTTGGCCTTTTCCAAATTATAATCCAACACCCAGTAGTCCAGATCCAGCTTTCCTTTTTCTCCGTTGAAAATATCTTTAAAGTTTACATATTTTCCGATATTAGGGATGATGGAGTAGGCATTGATAGGATTTTTGACCTCCCAGGTATAAGTTGTTTTGGTACCCACGGTTTTTTGATCAATTAATCTTCCGTTTCCAACTCCTACAAGATCCTTTGGGGTAATAATTTTCATCGTGATACCGTTATCCGGCTCATCACTCCAAATATCTTTAGTAGGAAGCCAGATAGACGCTCCGATTCCTTCATCCGCAACACTCATCCATGGATTCCCCTTTTCATCTTTGGTAAAAACCCAGCCTCCATCCCATGGCGCTCTTTTGGCAATTAAAGGATTTCCGGAGTAGGTAACATCAATACTATATTTTTCTCCCTTTTTAAAAGTTTTATTGGCTGTTACAAAAATGAAATCACCATCCTGCTTATAGTTTTTAATGGGGAAATTTCCTGTTATTTTATCGGCTTTCATTGGTTGCTGAAGGTCGATCTGAAACACAGGATTTGTAATATCTTTAATAATTTCAAAGCTGATTTTATTGTTTCCTTTAATGCTTTTCTGGGCAAAATCCGGTTCTACAGAAAGATCATATTTTTTGACATCCCAGAAATTTCTGAATTGAGTGTCGGATCCTTTCAGAGTATCTTGTTTAGTGAATACTTTATCCTTTTCAAAGAATTGACCAAAGGCAATTCCGGAAACAAATAAAAGTGTATATGACAGCTTTTTCATTTTAACTTTATTAATAATCTTTTCAAAAATAGAAAATTTAATTAACAGCAAAATTGCGAATAAGTAAAAATGTAAATAAATGTGAAAATTGTTGTTTTCAGAATATAAAAAAGCCCGACATTCCTGTCGGGCCTGATATTGAAAAATGATTTTATTTTTTAATGAATTTCAAGTTAGAAGTTGTTCCTTTATCTTCAATTGAAATAACATACCCTCCCGTGATTAGTTTGGCCACAGAGATTTTATTATCTGTAATCTGGCCCTTCATCACTAGCTGTCCTGCTGCATTTGTAATGGTAAATTGAGCTTTACCTGAAACCTTTGTTACGTTCAGTACATCACTTGCCGGATTAGGGTAGATTTGAATATTACTGTTATCTTTCGTTATATCGGTTGTGCTTAACGCATCATCTTGTATACGAACAGGATAATCTTCAATTTCACCATAGCTCGGGCTGACACATGCATCTTGTGGCTGAGCATTATAAGCCATCGTCACTCTCATGATAAGATTTCCTCCGGTGACAGCATCTACCGGTACGGAGAATGTTCCGGAAACAGGCGTTACTTTATTAGCAGGACTTGTGAATATTTTTTCTGAGGCAGAGAATGCCCCATCTTTATTAAAATCTATCCAGGCAGTAACTCCTTCATTGTATTGGCTTGAAGTCCATTGCTTTGTAACACTGATTGTATTACCTGAAGACCCTTTTTTAAGAGTGATGAGTTTTGTAGGATCAGTAGTAAAATTACTATAGTTTGATGCACCACTGTTATTTGAAACGGCTGCCATTCCCACTGGAGTTATCGTAACATTGGAGATAAATTCATCTGAAGGATCGGAAGAAACTACACATGCGGTAACCGACAATGTTGTGAAATTGGTAGAGGTCGAATAGCTGCCGGTAGTGCTACCACAGATATTAGCTACCTGTACTTCATATTGAGTAGCTTCTTCTAATCCTGAAACATAGTAGGAGTTTGTTGCTACAGGAACCGTTGTCCAGGTAGCTGATCCTGTTTTTCTATACATCAGAGAATAAGTAGCACCTTGTAAAGCCGGCCAATTGATGCTGGCGGAAGTTCTGGTGATTCCGGAAACAGAAACTCCTGACGGAGCATTGGAAGAACACGCAGCAGCAGCAGAAACAGTAGCATTTCCTATGGCATAGAATACATTGTCGATAGCACTTACTCTGATCTTTACATTGGCACCCGTAGCCAATGAAGAGAAAGAATATGGTTCTGTTCCGTCATTAGGTGTTGAAGGTGAAATTACGGTCCATGTTGTTCCGTTATCTGTAGTGTAATCTATTTTAACGTTCGATACATTGTAGGTACTGTTATTAGTATTTACCACATCCCAGGCAATAGCTCCGGCCGTATTATTATAAACCGTCGAGGAACTTACTTTAAACGGCCCGTCACTTCCGACATTCAATTTAACCAAACTGCTTTGAGTCTGCTGTTGAGTAATATCCGGATTGTTGTCTCTCACGGTTACTTTGAAGTTCATTTCCCTTGCTACATTGGATACCGTTTCCCAGTCTGCGTTATTGGTAAGTGTTCCATTCAAGACACTCGAAAGTTTCGGAAAATAGCGTGTAGGAGAATCGGTAGGTGACAATGATCTGAAATTGGCTCCATTATTACGATTAGCATCTACATTATTAAATTTGCTGGTTGCAATATCATATTGCTCCCAGGTATAACTCATTGGATCATTTTGTGCATCTGCGGCACTTGCAGTCAATACAAAAGCAGTTCCTTTTGGAATGTTTTTATTAGGAATTGGTTGTATGAGAGGTGGAGTATTGGCTACAGGGGTAACTGTTCCGCAACCTTGAGAATTTACATATTGTTGTATTTGTTCAATGTTTAACACATGGAAATAAGCATCAGAGTGCATTTGCACATTTGCCTGAGTAATACCGGCATACCCCATTATCGTAGACCCGGATCCCGGTTCTATCGGACGATCTGTTTGAGGATGAATAACAGACATGGTATGACGTCCTCCAAACTGGTGGCCTAGTTCATGGGCTACGTAATCAATATCAAAAGCATCTCCAAAAGGCTGATCATTTACTGCAGGCGAGGTAATTCCTGCTCCTTTTGAAGTGTCATCATCGTTATTGGCAGGATTTCGGCACACGTTTCCGATATCCCCTGCTGATCCGCCACCACCTCTATGTCCAAAAAAATGTCCCACATCATATGCTGCGTTGCCTACACCCGCAGTATTGGTAAGGGTTCGCTGAACCTGCAAATTCCAGTCATCAGGAGCAGAATAGGAACCATCGGGATTAAGAACAGCATCTGAATAAGGGTCCGTTGCGGGATCTGTAAAAATCAGTTGAGGTAAATCCTGCACGATCAAATGGATTCCCAAATCCTTTTCATATACGGCATTTACCCTGTTTATAGTCGCGTTGATGCGTCCTGCAGCAGCGGGAACTCCTCCCGCCAGTTGGGTGTACTCGCCATTCACAGATACTGCCAATCTATAGGTTCTGTATTTTTGGTCTGTACTTCTGTTAAATGTTCCGGCTTTTTCCAAAACACTTTTTGAATTAAGAAGATCTTTCATCTGTTCCTTTGATTGTTTAGGTTCAGATGGTTTACATTCAAAAGGTTTCCCGTCAGATGTTTTGTTAGATTTAAAGAAGACTCCAAAGATGTCTTTTTCTTTATTAATAGGTTCTATAAATTCATACTGTCCTGTCTTGGTATCAAAAAGCATCGATTGGAAATCATTGGGTGCCGTACTTAGCCTGACCTGCTTTGTAGGGTTATCAAGCCCAACACCTGAATAAGCCCCCAAATCATATCTATCTGCCATTGACTTTGCCACAACAGGTGAACTGTAAACTGAGAATCTTTCAATTTTACCATCGGTAGTGGGAATAGAAACCACAATAGGATTTCCTTTACCCGCTTCGGGAGCAGTTTTTAATAACTCTCTCAGTGAATTGAGATCAACTTTGTAAGATTGGATTACCTTTACTTCTTTCCTTATTGGATTGATTTTCTGAGAAACAACTTCCCAACGTTGTGCTTGTAAACTCGTTAACCCAATGGCTAACGCAAAAACGAAAATAATTTTCTTTTTCATAAAGATTTGGTAATGTATTGTTTTTTTTATGATTTTGGTGTAAAAATAATTAATTAAATATTGAAATTATAAATTTAACACCTGTTTTTTGTAAAATAATTCACTTATTGAATTAATAACTTGTATAAATGACAATTGGTTTATTTTTTTTACAATATTAGTATTATTGATGAAAAAAATAAACAGTAAAATGGAGGTTATTTAGAATATGAGTAATAAAAAAGAGCTGGTTCCATCATATGGAACCAGCTCTTTTTATAGTTTAGCAATTCAATTATTTCTGTACTGCAGGAAGATTTCCATTGCTTTTTTGAACTCTTTTATACGTAAAAGTACACATCATAATACTAAATTCATAGAGGATCAACAGTGGGAAAGCGGCCATCAACATACTCAAAACATCTGCCGGAGTTATAATTGCTGCTACCACCATGATTAAAACAATAGCATGACGACGATAGGTTTTCATAAATATTGGTGTCAGAATTCCGATACTGGTAAGGAAATAGATCAGAATAGGGAAGAGGAAAATCACCCCCATCCCCAATACTACCTGTAAAAATAAGGTGGTATAATCACTGAGGTCATATAACGGAACGATAATATCTGAGATTTTAAAAATAACACCGAAGTTGACAGCAAAAGGGAGGATGAGAAAGTAACCGCATAAAACCCCGGTCATAAAAAGCATCCATACTGCATTGATAATATAGATTGAATTTTTTCTCTCTCTTGGATGTAAAGCCGGGCCTATAAAACGCCATAATTCCCAAACAATATAAGGGAATGCCAAAACCATTCCTCCAAAAACTGAAACCGCCATCATTACATTAAACTGCTGATACAACCTCTGTACACGAACAGGAAAATCTTTGGGCAGATGAATACTATCTTCTCCCAAAATCATTCTCGAAAAATGATTTACAATTTTGAAGGTAGGGAAATCATTTCTTGTAGGACCAAAAAAGATATGGTCCATAATCCAGTTGATATTAAATCCAACTACAAAAGCTGCAATTACGATAGCAATAATCGAACGGACCAGATGCCCTCTTAATTCCCCAATATGCCCAAGAAAGGACATTTCTTTATTATTGTCCATAAAATAGAATCTATCCAAAATGCCAACCCAACATAGGGTAGCAGTTTAAGTCTGCGAAATTATGAAATAATAATCAGTATTTAGAATTTATTGTTCATGTTTTTTTTCAAGTTTTAAGCTGCTGAGATTTCATATTATTTAAAAAAATACAGCCAATCAAGAGTCTTGTTTGGCTGTATCTGGCTTTCAACGCGACCAATTCCATATTTACTTTTCCAGTATTTCCAATACTTTTTCTGCAACACGGCCTCCCGATTGAGGATTCTGTCCCGTGACCAGTTTTCCGTCCGCAACAGCAAATGGAACAAAATCCTGATCAGCCTTTACATAATGAGCACCCTTACTCTTCAGAACGTCCTCGGTAAGATATGGCATGTGGTCAGCAAGTTCCGCTGCAATTTCTTCCGAATTTGAAAATCCGGTAACCGTTTTTCCTTTAATCAATAATTCTCCGTCAGAAAGTGTAATATTGAAAAGACCAACAGCTCCGTGACATACAGAAGAAACAATTCCTTCGTTTTCATAGATTGTACGAGCTATTTCCTGTAATTTTTCATCGTCAGGAAAGTCCCATACCACTCCATGTCCTCCGGAATAATAAATTATGCTATACTCCCCGGGAATAATATTTTCTGGCTTTAGAGTGTTTCCGAGTTTTTCTCTAAATGTTTTATCCGCATAATATTTCCAATCTACAGGCTGTACAAACATTTGCAAAGAAATGGGATCAAGTGGGGTATAACCTCCTTTTGGGCTCACGAAATCAATTTCGTATCCTTTTTCATGCAGTTTTTCATAAAAATGAACAGCTTCACCCAGCCATAGTCCGGTTGCCCGATCCATATCAGGGTATTTTTCTACACTTGTTACTACGATTAATGCTTTCTTTTTCATTGTTTTTGTTTTAAAAATTATGATACAAAGGTTGGAAATTTCCGGCAGTTGATATAAGGATATAAGTCAAAAAAAAGATGTGACTCAGGTCACATCTAAGAATATAGTCTGCTTAATGTTTCTCTTGAAACTCCAAGATAGCTTGCTATAAGCTGTTTGGGTATATGATCTATAAATCCGGGATATTGCTTTACGAAATCTTCATATCGTTCTCTGGCGGTTTTGCTCATTAATGAAAGAATTCTCTGCTGCAATGCTACATATCCAAAATTGGATTTTATTCTAAAAAAATGTTCCATAGCGGGAAGCTTTGAACAAAGGATATTTAGATTCTCATAAGAAATAGCATATACTTCAGAATCTTCAATACAATCAACAGCTAATGAAGAAATTTCCTCTTTAAAAAAAGCGGCAAAATCTGAAATCCACCAATGGGCAGTTGCCAACTGAAGAATATGTTCTTTTCCTGTACTGTCGAGAGTACTGCTTTTAAGAATCCCTTTTTCTATCAGATAAATTTCGGTTACAGGTTGCTGTTCCTGTACAAGAAATTGTCTTTTGCGGAATTTCTTTTTTATGAAAAAAGTTTGTACCGTTTCAAATTCATCATCAGTCAAATGGATGAGTTCGCTGATATGTTTTTTCAGAAAATCACTCATGACATCAGGATTAGTTTATTCCTTCATCAAGGAGCTTGTGCAGATCAATGATTCCAAAATATTTTCCATTTTCGGTCACCACCAGCTGTCCGATGTTATTTTCTTTTAAAACTTTCATCGCTTCTTTGGCCAGCGATTCTTTTTCTATAGTTCTTGGGTGAGCAGACATAATATCTTTAGCCAAAACCTTGGTGATATCTTCTCCCTTCATCAGCATCCTTCTCAAATCTCCGTCTGTAATAACTCCGATGATTTGTTCTTCACGGGTAACTACAGTAATTCCGTGGCTTGAAGCACTGATAGATATGATAACATCTCTTATAGAGGCATCTTCTGTTACCTGAGGTTTCTGTGAAGAAAGAAACTGCTCAACTTTTGAAGTAAGGTTTTTACCCAAACTTCCTCCCGGATGGAATTTGGCAAAATCATTTGCTTTGAAATTATTGAGTTCCATTAAAGCAACAGCCAAAGCATCACCAAGAGCCATTTGAATTGTTGTAGAGCTCGTAGGAGCCAATTTATTAGGACAAGCCTCAACATCTACATGGGTATCTAGTATAATTTCGGAAAACTCAGCAAGTTTACTGTTTTTATTTCCTGTCATTCCTATCAAAGCAGAAGAATAGTCTTTTAAATAAGGAACAAGATTGGTAATTTCAGGAGAATTTCCTGAATTGGATATACATAAGACAACGTCTTGTTTCTGAATTACACCCAGATCCCCGTGAATAGCTTCCGAGGCATGAAGAAATTGTGATGGAGTTCCCGTAGAGTTTAAAGTGGCAACAATCTTATTTCCCACATGGGCAGATTTTCCTATTCCTACTACAATCAGCTTCCCTTTTGCAGCATGAATGATCTCTACCGCCTCTGCAAATTGGTTATCAATTCTGTTTTTTAATTTTTCAAGCTCTGCAATTTCAATTTCTAAAGTAGTTTTAGCAATTGATATAATGTTGGTTCTCTCCATTTTACTTTGATAAGGTATACAAAAAAGTTCTTAAAAAACGTTATATTTTAAAAAGAATATTTAATATAAATTTTATTTTTTATAAATTCGTTCGCTTTTATTTTAAGCAGAATTTTTATAACTTTGGGTTAGATGCAAATTTAGCAATAGAAAATTAGATGAGCGCAAAAAAAGCCAATTTATCAGGCGAATTGAAAAAGTATTTTGGGTTTTCTACATTTAAGGGTCAGCAGGAACAAATCATAGAAAATCTTTTGAATGGGAAAGACATATTTGTTTTGATGCCTACAGGTGGTGGCAAATCATTATGTTACCAGCTTCCGGCTCTTATTTCGGAAGGGACGGCGATCGTTGTGTCGCCCCTAATCGCGTTAATGAAGAATCAGGTAGATGCAGTAAACGGCCTCTCATCAGAAGATGGGGTGGCACACGTATTAAATTCATCATTAAACAAGACACAGACGAAACAGGTTTTTGATGATATTAAAAGTGGAAAAACCAAACTTTTGTACGTAGCTCCGGAATCATTAATTAAAGATGATTATCTGGACTTTTTGAAAGATGTTAAAATTTCTTTCTTTGCCATTGACGAGGCACACTGTATTTCAGAATGGGGACATGATTTCAGACCTGAATACAGAAATTTAAAACAGATCATAGATAAAATTGCCAATGTACCGGTGATTGCTTTGACGGCAACAGCAACTCCTAAAGTTCAGGATGATATTCAGAAGACTTTAGGGATGACAAATGCTTTAGTTTTTAAAGAAAGTTTCAACCGTCCTAATCTGTATTATGAGGTATGTCCTAAAATTAATGTAGATAGGGAGATCGTAAAATTTATCAATCAGCATAAAGGAAAATCCGGGATTGTATATTGCCTGAGCCGGAGAAAAGTTGAGGAGTTTGCCCAGCTTTTGCAAGTCAATGGCATCAATGCACTTCCTTATCATGCAGGTCTTGATCAAAAAATAAGAGTAACAAACCAGGATAAGTTTCTGATGGAAGATGTGGACGTCATTGTGGCAACCATTGCCTTCGGGATGGGAATTGATAAGCCGGATGTACGTTTCGTAATCCATTATGATTTTCCTAAATCACTGGAAAGTTACTACCAGGAGACAGGAAGAGCAGGAAGAGATGGTGGTGAAGGACATTGTCTGGCATTCTATGATCCAAAAGATATAGAGAAATTAGAAAAGTTTCTGGCACAAAAACCTGTTTCTGAAAGAGAAATCGGATTGCAGCTTCTTAACGAGGTTGTAGGTTACGCAGAAACGTCAATGAGCAGAAGACAATATATCTTATATTATTTTGGAGAAGCTTTTGATCCTGTGAAAGGAGAAGGAGCAAAAATGTGTGATAATTCATCCAATCCTCCAAAGTTGAAAGATGCAACCGCTGATTTGAAAAAGGCTCTTGAACTGATCAATGATACAGGGGAGAAATTTAAAGCTAAAGATCTTATCTCTGTTATTGTAGGAAAGGAAACTGCTGTGACAAAATCATATAAACTTGAACAAAGTACTTATTTTGGTTTTGGCAAACATGAAAAAGATAATTATTGGAAAACGATTCTTAGACAGGCAACGGTACAGAATTTTTTACAAAAAGATATTGAAACTTATGGCGTCATAAAGATTGCTGAAAAAGGTAGAAATGTGCTGAATGGAAAGTCTAAAGGAGCATTTTTAATTGCAGAAGACCGAGAATTTGATCTTACTCAGGCAAAGGCAGAAAGTGATCAGGTACAACAACTGGCCAGTGGAGGAATGGATCAGAAATTGTTTAACCTTTTAAAAGAACTAAGGAAAAAAGTAGCCAAAAAACATGGTATTCCGCCCTATACGGTATTTATGGATCCAAGTTTGGAGGATATGACCGTTCAGTATCCGATTACAGTAGATGAGATTACCAAAATTTACGGAGTAGGAGAAGGAAAAGCTAAAAAATATGGCAAAGAGTTTGCCGATTATATTAAGACTTATGTAGAAGATAATAATATTGAACGTACCCAGGACATGGTATTGAAACAAGTGGCTAATAAATCCAGCCATAAAGTGTTCATCATCCAGAGTACAGATAAAAAGATTGATCTTGAAGATATTGCAAGAGCCAAAAACCTCTCTATGGACGAGCTTTTGAAAGAAATGGAAAGGATCGTTTATCAGGGAACAAAACTCAATATAGACTATTATATTGAAGATAATTTCGATGAAGATATTGTAGAAGGTTTTATGGAGTTCATGAACGAATCTGAAAGCGACAGCATGAAGGTATTGTTAGATGAATTTGGAGATGAACTTTCTGATGAAGAAGTAAGAATGCTGAGAATCAAGTTTATCAGCGATGTAGCAAACTAAGGTCTGAAATAAAAAAAATAAATAACAGGCTGATTCAAAACTGAGTCAGCCTGTTTGTTTTAACCACAATGCATGAGTAAAATACTGTAACGGCAAAAGGAATATTTGACTTGTAACTAAACTTTTTAGTAACTTTAACTGATGAAAAAAATCTCTGTCATATTTATTCTGCCCGATCTGGAAACAGGAGGAGCGGAAAGAATTGTTACTACGATTGCCAATCACCTTTCAAGGGATCGTTTTGAACCTAAGATTTTGTTGTTGCGTAAAAGTGGGGGATACCTTAATTTCCTGAAGAAAGATGTCGAAATTATTGATATCAATACGGAGAGAATCAGACATTCATTGAAACCGATATTGGGAGAAATCTACAGAAGAAAACCTGATATTGTTTTTTCAGGTTTTGGAGAGGTGAATGCTTATCTGGCTTTATTTATCAAGCTTTTTCCGAGAACGAAATTCATTGCTAGGGAGACCAATGTGGTTACCCAACATGTTACCCGAAGAGAAATCAAATTTTTCTATAATTTTTACAATAACTATCAGAGAATCATTGCGCAAAGTGATGATATGAAAAATGATCTCATCAATAATTTTAATATCAAAAAGAAAAAAATTGTCAAGATCAATAATCCTGTCGACTTTGATTTTATTAATGAAAAAATTACAGAATCACTGAAACCAGAAAGTTTTAAATACAATTATAAACATGTCGTAGCTATTGGCAATCTTTCAGCCAGAAAAGGTTTTGATAATTTGCTGAAAGTTTTTGCAAGACTTAAAAGTGAAAACATCTTACTCCATATTCTTGGGGATGGAAAAGATAAAGAGATGCTGTATCAAATGAGAGATGTTCTGGATCTTAAAAATGTTGTTTTTCATGGCAGACAGGAAAATCCTTATCAGTTTTTAAAATATGCGGATCTATTTATCCTGTCTTCAAGGTATGAAGGATTCCCGAATGTACTGTTGGAAGCAGGGGCCTGTGGAACTTATTCCCTGGCAAATAATTGTCCGGGTGGGATTAATGAAATTATCCAAAGTACTGTCAACGGAGAAATTTCAAATATCGAGAATTATGAAGATTTTGCTAAGAAAATTACTACAATTCTCCAGAACAATTATAACAGGGATGCCATAAAAAATTCAATTAAATCAAGATTTTCAAAGGACATTATTTTGAATCAATATGAAAAAGTTTTGCTGGATTTAATAAAGTAGTATCACTATATGATTTGCCTTATGGGCTTTTATTTTCTTAGATTTGACATCTGGTAAAATAAATTTCAATGAATAAAATCTCGCAGATAGGATGCGCTTGTGAAAAACCTGACTTTAATTATACTGAATTTAGAAACTCGGAATTAGGTATCGATCACACCAACGGAAGACATGGGGAAGTAAGTATTCAGCAGTGTAAGTTATGTCAGAGGATATGGATTCATTATTTTGTTGAATATGAGCATTATTCCCAATCCGGAAGATGGTACAAAGGAATTGTTTCAAAAAAAGAACGTTCACAGATAACCCCGGAAAATACAATAGAGTTTCTGGAAAATCTTGAATGGTATGTCTACGGAGGTTCATTTTTTGAAAGCTCTGGAACCATAGGAAGTGGAAAGCTGAAGTTAGATTGATGACCACGGTAAGATATTTAAAATTTTTTGATCTCAAAATTGATAAAACTCACTTTGGTGCTTGGTAATTTATATGTAAATTTGTGAGAGTTAAGATAGATAATAATAAACAAATTCATAAAAAAACATGAGTCAATTCGATGTTACCGTAATAGGTTCTGGTCCTGGAGGTTATGTAGCTGCTATCCGTGCAGCACAGTTAGGTTTCAAAACAGCAATTATTGAAAAATATTCAACTTTAGGCGGAACTTGTCTTAACGTTGGATGTATTCCGTCAAAAGCACTTTTAGATAGCTCTGAGCATTTTGAGAATGCAAAACACAATTTTGCAAGTCATGGAATTTTGATTAATGATCCACAGGCTGATATTCAAAGAATGGTTGCTCGTAAAAACGAAGTGGTAGATCAGACAACAAAAGGGATCAACTATTTGATGGACAAAAACAAAATCACTGTTTTTGAAGGAGTAGGAAGTTTTGAATCTGCTACTCAAATCAAAATCACAAAAAATGACGGTTCTTCTGAAACGATTGAATCAAAATATACAATTATAGCAACAGGTTCTAAACCTTCTTCTTTACCTTTTATTTCTCTTGATAAAGAAAGAGTTATTACCTCTACTGAAGCTTTAAATCTTAAAGAAATCCCTAAACATCTTGTCGTAATCGGAGGTGGAGTGATCGGTCTTGAATTAGGATCTGTATACTTAAGATTAGGATCTCAGGTAACGGTAGTGGAGTTCATGGATAAAATTATCCCTGGAATGGATGGCGCTTTAAGCAAAGAATTAACTAAAGTTCTTAAAAAACAAGGTATGAAGTTTATGCTTTCTACAGCTGTTTCCGGTGTTGAAAGAAACGGAGATACTGTAAAAGTTACTGCTAAAGATAAAAAAGGTGAAGAAGTAGTTGTAGAAGGAGATTACTGTTTAGTTTCTGTGGGAAGAAAACCTTATACAGAAGGTCTTGGTCTTGAAAAAGCAGGAGTAGAGCTTGATGAAAGAGGAAGAGTAAAAGTAAACGATCATCTTCAAACTAACGTGGCTAACATCTATGCTATCGGAGATGTGATCAAAGGAGCAATGCTTGCTCACAAAGCGAGTGAAGAAGGAACGTTGGTTGCTGAAATTTTAGCAGGTCAAAAACCACATATCAACTACAACTTAATTCCTGGTGTTGTTTACACATGGCCGGAAGTGGCAGGAGTAGGAAAAACAGAAGAGCAGCTTAAAGAAGAAGGAGTCGCTTATAAAGTAGGTAACTTCCCGATGAGAGCGTTAGGAAGAAGCCGTGCCAGTGGTGATGTTGATGGTTTCGTTAAGATTATTGCTGATGAGAAAACAGATGAGGTTCTTGGGATGCATATCGTAGGCGCAAGAGCTGCTGACCTTATTGCTGAAGGAGTAATTGCAATGGAATTCCGTGCAAGTGCTGAAGATATTGCAAGAAGTTCTCACGCTCACCCAACTTATGCAGAAGCTATTAAAGAGGCTGCATTAGATGCTACAGGAAAAAGACCTATTCATATTTAAGACTTGATTAAAGATTTAGTCATCAAAATATAAAAAGAGAAATCATACATGATTTCTCTTTTTTTGGCATAGAAATGGACTGTCATGTAGGAAAAAAGACATGAAGAAAATCTTTATAAGTTTGATGTTTGCAGTCACTGTAAATACATTCGCTCAGGAAGCAGGAAAAACAGGAGAATTACTCCGAAATGAAGCATCCAAAACAGAAATGCAGTCTCCTGATAACTCCAGGCTGAAAAATAAAACCTCCGACCGTAATACATTTGATCCTAGAAATAAAAGTAAGAATTCAACCTATCAATGGAATAAAAATTATGGATATGCAGAAGTTTTTTTGCGTATTCCTGAACAAGGATTTTTCACCGTTGAAATAGGTGATCAGATGATGGCAAATGGCTCCGGAAAGTATCGTTTTTTTGATTTGCAATCGGGAAGAATGCCTATATCCATCTATGAAAATGGTTTTCTCATCTACAGAACAACTCTGATGCTACGCAATAACAATAGAATGGTACTGGATTTCTTTACTAATGAAGGTTTGTATTTGCTGGATTCTTATCCTGTTCAGGGGCAATATGGATTTAGTGACTGGAATGATATATGGAATAATCCGTACGGAAATTCATCCGGAAATTGGAATAACTCCGGAAATGTAATGGACGATCGTACCTTTAGTCAATTTTTCGAAATGCTACAGAAAAAAGAAAGTTTTGATGATGGAAAAATAAAGTTCATTAACCAGCAAATGCGTACCTCCATGTTTACTGCTGTTCAGATCAGGGATCTTGTAAAATCTATGAGTTTTGATAAAAATAAACTGGCACTGGCTAAATCAATGTACCATAATTGTGTGGATAAAAACAAATACTTTGTCGTGAGTGATGCTTTTGATTTTGAAAACAGCAGACGTGAATTGATGGATTATATTTCCAGATTATAGGGAGCTTCCAGAGCCATAAAACCACATCCTTATATTATCATTAACAGATAACTAAGGTAGAATTATTCGTGTATTCGTGGCAAAAAACTTCAAGTAAGAAACTATCTTTGTATTTTATTGAAAATAAAAAGATGCCACTTATTCACGAATAAAAATGGTCGTGTATGAGGTAAAGTAATTCGTAACTGAAAACTACATCATTTTCATCTGATTATAAAATTTTGAGCCTTTTGTAGGAGCAATATTAAACTGTATTCCAAAAGTTATGCCTTTAAAATACTTATCTTTATGAATAGGAAAAGCGTAACCGGTATTCAGAAAAAACAGATTGAATACGGAAATACCAATTCTGGGTTCTATCGAATACGGATTGATGGAAGCCCCATAGAGTTGCCCATTGTTAGTGTAATAAATGTTAGCTTCCGGAAGGAATTTATCCGTCTGATTGATGCGGGTGTACAGTACAGATGGACCAATAATCACTGATTTATAGCTTGATTCCCCGATTCTGAGCTCCAGCCCTGCCTGTAAAACATTTCTTCCTGTATAGCGATATCCGAGATTAAAAGCTGTTTTTTCAAAAATCTGTGCATTCAGAGTGAAGGCACAAAGAAGAAATGTTATGATCCAGTATTTTTTCATGTTTTAGTATTTTTATTCAAATGTACTGGTTTTATCGGCTTCATTAACGATTAATTAGTTCTTTAAACACATTAGATTGTGATTAACTAGGTTGAAATCTTCAAATTTCCGTACCTTTGTCAGCTAATTTATCATCAATGCAACTCGGAAAAACTCAAAGTTTAGAAATTTCAGAAAAAAATAATTCAGGATGGATCCTGACAGATGGATCCGGTGAAAAGGCTTTTTTACCTAAAATCTTCATTCAAAATGAAAAAGAAGTAGGTGAAGAAGTAGAAGTTTTTGTTTATCAGGATGATGATAAATTAAAAGCTACTACTGAAATTCCATTGGCTGAAGTGGGAGAGTTTGCCGTAATGAGCTGTGTTCAGAGTCTTCCAAGCGGGGCTTTTATGGATTGGGGAATTATTAAAGATTTATTTATTCCTTATAAACAGCAGAAAACCAAAATTATTGAAGGAAAAAGGTATTTGGTATACATTTATGTTGAAGAAGATATGGAATTGATTACCGGAACTACCAAGTTTAAGAGAAACCCACAATATCAGGATTTGCCATTTCGAAAAGGAGATAAGGTTGATCTGATTATGATGAATGAAAGTGAGCTAGGCTGGAATGTGGTGATCAACAAAAAATATATCGGTCTGATTTATGTATCTGATGTATTCAAAAAGTTATATCCATTATCAGAAGAAACGGGCTATATTAAAGCGATTCGTGAAGATGGAAAAATTGATATTTCTTTGCAGCCGGAAGGTTTTGAAAATATTGATGAATTCAGACAAAAGATTTTGAACAAACTGGAAGAGAATTATGGGCTTCTGTATGTGTCGGATAAATCTTCTCCTGAAGAGATCAGAGATGAGCTTCAAATGAGCAAGAAGAACTTTAAGAAGGCCGTCGGAGGACTTTACAAAGATAAAATTATTGATATCTTAGATGATAAAATCAAATTGTTATAGAAAAAGATTTTGTGAAAAATTGATTTAAATAATATAAATTAAATAGGCTGCATCATGCAGCCTATTTTTTTTGCTTTAAAATATAGAAAAAGAACTTTTGATTGAAAATTTGAAAACATGATGCAAATCATAACAATTTAGTTTAATTTTTTTGTTTAACAATTTTGTCAAAAACGAAAATTGTTTAATTTTGCACAAATTTGTTTAACAAAAATGTCAAATCAAGCAAAAAAAGACCAAACACAGGAATTGATCAAGGAGACAGCGAAGAATTTATTCTTTGTGAAAGGAAAATTTGATGCTACTACGCAGGAGATTGCCGATGCAGCCGGAGTGAACAGAACTCTTATTAATTATTATTTCCGATCAAGAGATAAACTGATTCAAATCATTTTTGATGAGGCTCAGAAAGTAGAACAGGAAAAATCGAATATTATTCAGAATTCAGATCTACCTTTTAAAGAGAAGATCAGCAAATTCATAGAAAGCAGCCTGGCTACGAGTCTTCAGTATCCGTATCTGGAAACTTACATTGTTTCACAGATCAATAAAGGAACCTGTCATCACAGAGAAATTGAAGAGGATATTCTGAAAAATTTATACAGGGATATCGAAAAAGAAATGGAATTGGGGAATATCGAAAAAATGGCACCTGTTCAGTTTATCCTGAATATGGTTTCATTATTGGTTTTTCCAAGTGCAATAAGACCACTATTCATGGAGAATTTATTAATTAATGATGAGGAATATGATAAGATTATCTCAGAACGAAGAGGGATTATTATCAATATGTTATTTAAAAATTAAAAAAAACTAAAGTATTTCTTAAAATGATTCGTCATTTAGAAAAATAAAGACTGAACTAAATAAAAAATAAACGAAGTATAAAATTATGAAAAGAAAACGTATAACTGCTAAAAAGCTAAAAATTGGGATAGCTGCAGCATTTATGATTTTCAGCTTTTCATCGGTGTCTGCCCAGCAGCAGGTTTCCCTGCAGGAAGCAATCAAACAGGCACTTCAAAATAAGGCGGAAGCAAAAAAAGCTGCCTTACAGGTCAAAAAAGCTGAATATAAGATTGATGAGGCAAGAGCAGGAGCTCTACCTCAGATCAGTGCAACGATAAACAATACATACAATCCCATTCTGCAAAAGTCTGTCCTTCCGGGAGAGATCGTAGGCAAACCGGGTGAGCTTATTCCGGTAGCTTTCGGAACAAAATGGCAATCTGTAAATGTTGTTACTCTTAATCAGAATATTTTTGACCAAAGAGTGTTTATTGGTCTTAAAGCGGCAAAGTCAACCCGTGAATTTTATCTTTTAAATTCTGAATTAACGAATGAACAAATTATTGAAAATGTAGCTACAGCTTATTATCAGGTCTTTGTTCAGGAAGAGAATCTTAAAACGGTTGAAGAAAGTTATGCCAATACAGAACGTGTAAGAAACGTTATTAAAAGTTTGGTAGATAATGGGTTAGCCAAATCTATCGACCTTGATCGTACCAATGTTCAGCTTACTAATATTAAATCCAATAAACAACAATTGATCAATGGGGTAGAAGTTTCAAAAAACTCATTGAAGTTTTATATGGGAGTTCCTATTGATACTCCGATTGAACTGGAACAAAAGGAAATTATACCCAATCCTGAATTATTGGCAACTAATGTTAATTTGGAAACCCGTTCAGAGCTGAAAGTTTTAAACAAGCAAAAAGAGCTTTTACAATACAATAAAAAAGCAACGATAGCTAATCTTTATCCCACTGTAGGGCTTACTGCTAACTATGGTTGGCAAGGTCTTGGAAATAAATTTCCCTATACTACAGGATCTGCTCAGGGTACCAATTGGGGAGATTACGCATCTATTGGCCTGGCGGTTAAAATTCCAATCTTCATGGGAGGTGCGACAAGAGCTCAGATTCAACAGGCAGAAATTGATATTCAGGATCTAGATCAGGATATCCTGAACAAAAAATTGAACCTGAGTTTAGATTATAAAAATGCTATTTCCAATATGGAAAATGCAATAATCAATATTCAAAGCATGAAGGATAATGTGGATCTTGCTGAAAAAGTACAGAAAAATACTCAGTCTAACTATCAATATGGTTTGGCAACACTTACTGAAGTATTGGATACTGAAAATGCTCTTACGCAGGCTAAACAGAACTATGCGAATGCATTGCTGGACTATAAACAAGCTGAGATCAAGGTAATTAAAGCAAAAGGAGAGTTAAACACACTACAAAACTTATAATAAACAAATGAAAAAAACTTTAATATATATCATCGTAGCCGCTGTACTGATAGGTTTAGCCGCTTATAAAATTGCCGGTAACAAAGAGAAACAGACTCAGGAAGTAAAGGAAGTTGCCAAGCAGGTAGATAAAATCAATGTTAATATTGTAACGGTTTCAAGAGAGAATATTGATACGGATTATTCTGCAAACGGAACTTTTATTCCTAAACAGGAAATGAACCAATCTTCTGAAATAGCCGGTCGTATTGTAAATGTAATGGTAAAAGAAGGTTCAAGAGTAGGAGCAGGCCAGGTCCTGGCAACCATTAAAAGAGATGCTATCGAAGTGGATGTTACTCAGGCTCAAAATAATCTTCAGAATGCCATTATTGATAACCAACGGTACGAAAACGCATATAAAACAGGTGGAGTTACAAAACAACAACTTGACAATTCAAGGTTACAGCTTAAAAATATGCAGGCTGCTGTAAAAGCGCAGGGAGTACGAGTAAATGATACAAGCATCCGCGCAGGAATAAGCGGTACGATTAACAAAAAAATGGTTGAGCCCGGAACAGTTGTTTCTGTGGGAACTTCCATGTTTGAAATTGTTAATATCAACAGTTTAAAGCTTTCTGTTTTAGTGGATGAAAGCCAGATTGGAAGAATTCAGCTGGGGCAGGAAGTTCCGATTAAAGTGAATGTTCTACCGGAAGATTCTTTCTCAGGTAGAATCACATTTATCGCACCTAAGAGTGATGCTTCTTTGAATTTCCCGGTTGAAATTGAAGTTCAGAACAGAGGAAACTTAAAAGCAGGGATGTACGCTACAGCTACATTTAAAACAAATCATGGAGCAGAAACCCAGAATATGTTAACAGTTCCTGCTGAAGCTTTTGTAAACGGGGTAAGCTCAGGTCAGCTTTTTGTGGTTGAAAATGGAGTGGCTAAGTTGATTAAAGTAACTGTTGGAAAAGTCTACGGGGATAAAGTTCAGGTATTAAGTGGATTAAACGGAGGTGAGCAAGTGGTAACCAGCGGACAAATCAACCTGGATAGCGGATCTAAAGTAAACATCATTAAGTAGCAGGTTTATGAAGTTAGCAGAAATATCGATTAAAAGACCCTCGTTGGTAATTGTATTATTTACAATTCTGACGCTGGGAGGTATCCTGAGTTATACTCAAATGGGGTACGAATTGATTCCGAAGTTTGAAACCAATATGGTAACTATTTCTACGGTGTATCCGGGAGCTTCTCCTGCAGAGGTGGAAACCTCGGTAACCCGAAAGATTGAAGATGCCGTAGGTTCCCTGGAAAATGTAAAGAAAGTAGAGTCTTCTTCCTATGAGAGCTTATCCGTTATTATGGTTCAGCTGAACAATGGAGCCGATGTTGACTTTGCTTTGAATGATGCACAAAGAAAGGTAAATGCAATTCTGGGAGACTTCCCGGATGATGTAAAAGCCCCTTCACTGAATAAGTTCTCCCTGGATGATCTACCCATTATTACGATGAGTATTTCATCCGATAAACTGAACAGTAAAGATCTTTATGATTTATTAGATAAAAAGATAGAACCGATCTTCTCACGTGTAAACGGGGTTGCAAAAGTGGATCTTGTAGGTGGACAGGAAAGAGAAATTCAGGTCAATCTGGATGAGAAAAAATTACAAGGTTACGGACTTTCAGTTTCGGATGTACAACAAGCGATCCTTTCCTCAAACCTTGACTTTCCAACGGGGAGCTTGAAAACGAGAACGACAAAATCTACCATCAGGTTATCAGGAAAATATAAATCTACAGAGGAAATGAATAATCTTGTTGTTTCCAATAAAAATGGAGCACAAGTTCGTTTATCTGATATTGCAACAGTTTTTGACTCTCAGAAAGATGTTGAAAAAGTAGCAAGATTTAATCAGTTTCCAACCATCTTGATTCAGGTTAAAAAGCAATCTGATGCCAATGCTGTTGCCGTTTCTGAAAGCGTTCAGGAGACGATTAAAACAGTAGAAGCAGCTTATAAATTGCAGGGAATAAAAGTGAAAATTGTAAATGATACAACAGACTTTACCCTGGAATCGGCAAACCACGTTATTTTCGACTTGTTCCTGGCGATTATTCTTGTGGCGATTGTAATGTTGTTATTCCTTCACAGTATCAGAAATGCATTCATTGTAATGGTGTCGATTCCGGCTTCATTGATTGCAGCTTTCATTGGAATGAATTTGATGGGGTATACCTTGAACCTGATGAGTTTACTGGGGCTATCATTGGTGGTAGGTATCCTTGTGGATGATGCAATTGTAGTACTGGAAAACATTTACCGTCACATGGAGATGGGTAAAAGCAAGATCAGGGCAGCGTATGATGGTGCTTCAGAGATTGGATTTACCGTTGCAGCGATTACGTTGGTAATTGTGGTGGTATTCTTACCGATTGCAATGAGTTCCGGTCTTGTAGCCAACATCCTGGCTCAGTTTTGTGTCACGGTAGTTATTGCAACCTTATTATCATTATTGGCTTCATTTACCATTATCCCATGGCTATCATCAAGATTTGGAAAACTGGAGCACTTAACCGGTAAAAACTGGTTCGAGAAATTTATCCTTTGGTTTGAAGGTTTAATTGATAAATTTACCCATTGGGTTACAGATATTCTTGAATGGTGTTTAAAAACAACATTAAGAAGAATTACAACAGTGGTTGTTACCTTCATTATTTTGGTCAGTTCATTCTTGTTGGTAATCTTTGGTTTCATTGGAGGTGAATTCTTCCCGCCGATTGATCGTGGACAGTTCCTGGTACAGATGGAGCTTTCGAAGGATGCAACCATTGAAAAAACAAACCAACTGACATTAGACGTTGAGAAGTTTCTAAGAAATGATAAAGATGTTGTAGACTTAATTACTACGGTTGGTCAGCAATCAACAGGTTTTGGTGGGGCTCAGGCAACAACCTACCAATCGGAAGTTCAGGTAAACCTGACAGATAAATCTGAGCGTTCGGAAAGTACCAATATCAAGGCAGCTAAAGTAAAAAGAGCTTTAGAGGAGAAGTTTACAGGAGTTGAGTTTAAAACAGCGCCAATTGGTATCATGGGGGCTGAAAATGCTCCGATTGAAATGGTAGTAACTGCTCCGGATAATGAAAAAGCTGTAAAAGAAGCAACAAGAATTCTTGAACTGTTGAAAAAAGTTCCAGGGGCAGTAGATGCTGAATTATCAACAGACTCAGGAAGCCCTGAAGTTCAGGTAAATATAGACAGAGATAAAATGGCTTCACTAGGACTGAATCTTTCAAGTGTAGGACAAACAATGCAGACTGCATTCAACGGAAATACGGACGGAAAGTTTAGAGCCGGAGAATATGAATATGATATTAATATCCGTTTTGGTGATGTTAACAGACAATCCATTGATGATGTTAAAAATCTGATGTTCACAAATCCTAAGGGTGAGCAGGTTCGTTTGAGCCAGTTTGCGGATGTGAAAATGGGTTCAGGACCAAGTTTACTTGAACGTAGAGATAAATCTCCATCTGTAAAAGTAAGAGCAAAAGCAGTAGGTAGACCGGTGGGTGATGTGGCCAATGAATGGGCCGCCAAATTTAAAGATAGTAAAGACAAGCCTATTGGTGTAGATTACATCTGGAGTGGTGATATGGAAAACCAGCAGGAGGGATTTGGTACTTTAGGAATCGCATTATTAGCGGCTATCGTATTGGTATACCTGGTAATGGTATCCTTATATGACAGTTTCGTATATCCTTTCGTAGTATTATTCTCTATCCCGTTGGCGATGATCGGGGTAATGGTAATTCTTGCCTTGACAGCCAATTCATTGAATATCTTTACCATGTTGGGTATGATCATGTTGATTGGTCTTGTTGCGAAGAATGCGATTATGATTGTAGACTTTACCAACGCAAGAAAGGCTGCCGGAGCCACTACTCACGATGCATTGGTACAAGCGAATCATGCACGTCTTCGTCCGATCCTGATGACAACGATTGCGATGATCTTCGGTATGTTACCGATTGCATTGGCAACCGGAGCAGGAGCAGAGATGAACAAAGGTCTTGCATGGGTAGTTATCGGTGGTTTAACGTCGTCTCTATTCCTTACATTGATTATTGTACCGGTAGTATACTCATTATTTGATTCTATTCTAAGAAGAATGGGGAAAGACAATAAAGTAGACTACGAAGCTGAAATGAAAGCAGATTATGTACACAGAGAACTGAATGAAGACGGATTTACTCCCAAGCATTTAGATAAATAAAATAAACCTTATTAATTAACCGAAAGCGCCTCAGATTTTCTGAGGCGCTTTTTATAGTATATATATTAATTATTGGCAGGAAATGATGTTTTTTTAATAAAAAAGACTTCCGGAATCTACCGAAAGCCTTTATATATTTTTTATATGAGAAAAAATTAATCAGCCATTGCCTCACCGGACTTTCTATAGATAAAGTTTCCATAGATATGTCTTCTTGCAAAACGGCTTGGAGAGTCGGCGTTCACCATTTTAATGTAGGTATTTCTCGGAACTCCGATATATTCGTACATGTTGCCGTTCAAATGCTGAACCGTCAATACTGCTTTTTCAAGATAAAAATCCTGAATATTAGATTTGGTAATGGTTTCAGTATATTCTTCCTTATATTTTTCCTGCGTTTCAGGATTAATGCTTACCAAAAAATGATAGGCTTCAATCACAGATTTACTCTTTTCTTCAGCTTCCAGTTTGCCGGCTTCATCATTGATAAATTTATCAGGATGTGTATCTTTCATCACATTTCTGTAAATTGTTTTTAAATCTTTTAACGTAGCATTTTTATCTACTCCAAGAAGTGTTCTGTGCTCACCAATTTTTTTCATAGGTATTCCTTATTTTCGGGGTGCAAAATTAAGAAATTAAATCCGAAAAATCATAACTTATTCATTATTAATTTGTTTTGTATAACACTATAAATCAATGGCAACAGAAAGTTTTGTGTTGTCAGATGATTCCGAAATGTCAAAAATCCATTTTCCTTTATCAATGATCCAGTCTTTTTTTAAAGGGCTCCAGCGCGCTATATCAGCTTTTGGAATATTGATTGATACAATTTTAGATTCTCCCGGAAGAAGATATTTTTTTGTAAAACCTGCTAATCCTCTCACAGGTCTTTCATCAAGAGGGAAATTACTGGTGTTTTGAGGAGCATTAGCATAGATCTGCGGAACTGAGGCACCACGATTTTTTCCTGTATTTTTAATAGTAAATGTGATTTTTATGAATTTTTTTTCCACTTGTATTGTGGGATTTTCAAATGCAAATGTTGTATAGGAAAGTCCATGACCAAAGCTATATCGAGGTGTTATTTTGTCTGCTGCAAAACCTCTGTAACCAATATACATCCCTTCACTGTAATTTTCTATACCATCCTCCATATATTGTAAAGGAGGATTTTTTACCCCTGATCCCGGAAAAACGTTGGCTCCCATACGATGTACCCGCCAGTCTTCAAGCTTTTTGCCAAAAGTTACCGGCAAATGTCCGGAGGGTGAAAGATCCCCCAGAAGAATATCTGTTATAGCATTTCCGCCTTCCATTCCGGGGTACCATGCGAGAAGGATTGAAGGTACATTTTTTTCAAATTTTTCAACCACCATCGGAGAGCCTCCTATTAGAATAACAACAGTGTTTGGATTAGCCTGAGATAAAAAATTAATTTTTTCAGCTTGTGAGCCCGGTAGAGACAGGTCAGTTTTGTCGGGAGGATTTACAAAACCTTCGTGATCTATGGAATGATTGAGCCCTCCTATGAATACAATCAGATCAGCATTTTTAGCAAGTTTGAGGAGTTCTTGCGACGGTGTATTTTCCCATTCTGTAGTGATAACAGAACTTCCTAATCTTTCTTTTAATGCTTTCAGTGTGGATATTTCATAGGGAGGATAAGTGGCTCCCGAACCTCCAAAACCGGATAAGTCTTTGGGATCAGACATGGTGAAGCGTCTGTCAGCATTGGGGCCCAGAACCAAGATCTTTTTGGCCTTCGTTTTATCAATCGGGAGAAAGTTATTTTGATTCTTAAGAAGAACAATGCTTTCAGCAGCGACCTCTCTTGCTACACTAATAGCTTCCTGAGATACAGCTTTTTCTTTATTTACGGGTGCCGGATCAAAGGCACCAATTCTGAAAAGTAATCGTAAATTTCTACGGATAGCATCATCAAAAGATTCCTGATTTATTTTCCCGGATTTCAGAAGAAGTAGTATTTCCTGGTCATATTTTTCATTTTCATCGAAAGGCATCCTGATGGTGCTGCCTCCGTTAATTTGACGTTCAGGGTTTGAAGTCGCTTCCCAATCTGTAATAAAGGCACCGTCGTATTTGAAATCATTCCGAGCGAGAGTTTTATTAATATAAGAATTATCAGCGCAATATTCACCTCTTATTTTGTTGTATGCCGGCATAATTGACCAGGGGTTTGCTTCACGGATTGCAATTTTAAAACTTCTGGAGTACAACTCTCGTAAAGGGCGTTCTTCAATTTCTACACTCAATTTTAAACGATTCGTTTCCTGGTTATTGGCGAGCCAGTGTTTTAAACAAGCTGCTACGTTTTTAGATTGTACTCCTCTGGAATAACCGGCAGCTATATATCCGGCCAAAAGGGGATCTTCTCCAAAATATTCAAAAGTTCGCCCCCCTAAAGGAGTACGCATTAGATTCAGTCCCGGGCCTAATAGGATACTATTTCCTGTTGCAGCGGCATCGGTTCCCATTATTTTTCCTGCTTTTTCAATAAGTTGCGGATTCCATGTGGATGCCATTGCGATGCCACATGGCATGGCTGTGGCATAAACGGAAGTTCTCACTCCCTGCGGCCCATCAGTCATTGTAAGCTTAGTGAGGCCGATTCTGGGAATATTTCCATAGTCTGCAAAGCCTCCTGCACCGTGGGTAAGTTTTGCCTTTTCCAGCAATGAAAGTCTGGGAAAAAGATCTTTGATTCTTTCTTCAATATTGAGTTTGGGATTTAGATATGGAGCTTGTATAAGGGATTTGTCTGTTGGGTTAAGGACTCCTCGTTTTTCTTTGTTTCCATGTGTGGCTTCAATAACTCCCTGAGCTTTTGCTACAGTACATAAACTTATGACTGCAAAAAAAAATACTTTTTTTACCATTATCAATTTGTTTTTTTGATGTATATCTTTCAGTGACTACTGTATAAATATATAAAAAAAATGAATTGTAATTTGTTGTTTATTAATGGTATATGTGTTTTTTTTAGTGTGATTGAATTTGTTTTTTTACTAAAAAAATGAAAATAGAAAACACAATTAATTAAAATATTAAATTGTTGTCAAAAGGTCAACTCAAAATACTTGAAAAACAAAAAAAAGAAAGATGATCGTTTGTCAAAATATTGATATGAATGTTACCGTTTTTACAGAATAAATCTGTGTAAGGTTATGAATATTTTTACTTCATTTCAACCTCCACAACCTTTTTTCCATATTCTCCCAGATAATCAGTCAGAAGTTTTTCATAGACCCTGGTTCCTTCGTCGGAATTGGTCAGAATAACAAGTCCCTGTTTTGTTTGCGGAATAATGACGAAGAGAGTTCTTACTCCATCATCAGATCCTCCATGAGATAAAGCAATGGTTCCATTTCCAAGATTATAAATTTCAAATCCCAGTCCAAAATGTTTTCCTTTTACGGTCGCCACCTGATTTGTTTGCATTTCTGCAAAGATTTTTTTTGAAAGTCCCTCTCCATTCATCACGCCGATTAAAAAACGACTGTAATCTGAAACAGTTGTCATCAAATCATCAGCACCACTTGCTGTTTCTTTTTTCACGGGATCGTAGGCTTTACCATTTTTATCATATCCAATAGCAATGCGGGAAGCATCAGTATTTTTCTCCCAGATATAAGAGGTGTCTTTCATTTTTAAAGGTTTGAAAATTAATTCTTCACCAAGCTGGCTGAGAGGTTTCTTAAATTTGTTTTCCAGTGCTTTTTTCAGATACTCAAAGCCTTCTCCGGAATAATGATATTTCGTACCCGGATCAAATTGAAAGCTTAATTTTCCATCGGGATTTAAAATCCGCCAATTAGGAAAGCCTGTCTGATGGCTTAAAACAATCCTGGTCGTCAGTTGTTTATTCCTTGGATCATTGGCTATATCCGGATCTGTCCAGTAGTGCTCAAGAGGCTCATCTATATCCCATTTCCCCTGGCTTGCCAGCTTTAGAGCAACCATTGCAGTAACCGGTTTAGTGAGTGAAGCAACATTAAATCTCATATTATCCGGTGAAGGAATTCCATTCTGATAATCTCCGTAGACTTTAGCTTTTTCTAATTTACCATTCTTAATAATTCCAAGACCAAGGGTAGGGATTCTATTTTCTTTTAACCATTGCCCGAGCTTCCGGTCCTGTTCGGGTAAAGAAATTTGTTTGTTGATCTCTTTTGTGGTTTTGCCAATTTGAGCATTAAACATCGAAAAGCTGGCAAAAATGCTAATACTGAATATAATAGATTTCATTTTGGGTTGGTTATTCGCAGGTCAAATGTACATCAAATTTTTATTCATAAGAGAGAAATATTTTTAAATAATATCAAATAAAAAAGCAGGAGATGACTCCTGCTTCAAGAAATACGTAATTAAAAACTAAGTGAATTTATGCGAAAGTAAGGCTTGCCTCTTTTGAAGCTTCTACCATGGCTTTAAGTGCTTTTTCTGTCTCATCCCAGTGGCGTGTTTTCAAACCACAGTCCGGATTTACCCACAGCTGTTGAGCAGGAATTACTGCTTGTGCTTTTTTCAGTAATTCAAGCATTTCTTCTTTGGATGGCACTCTTGGAGAGTGGATGTCATATACACCCGGTCCAATCTCATTTGGATATTTGAAATCTGCGAAGGCATTTAACAGTTCCATCTGGCTTCTGGAACATTCAATCGTAATAACATCGGCATCCATGTCTGCAATATTCTTGATAATGTCATTGAATTCCGAATAGCACATATGGGTATGGATTTGTGTTGAATCTTCAACACCACTTGCTGAAATTCTGAAAGCTTCCACTGCCCATTGCAGATAATTCTGCCACTCCGATTTTCTCAACGGAAGCCCTTCTCTGATAGCTGGTTCATCAATCTGTATAATCCTGATTCCAGCCTTTTCAAGGTCGTTTACCTCATCACGAATAGCCAAAGCAATCTGCTTGCAAGTTAAGGAACGAGGTTGATCATCCCGTACAAAAGACCATTGCAGGATGGTAACAGGACCGGTAAGCATTCCTTTTACCCATTTATGGGTTAGTGATTGAGCATATTGTGACCAGTAAACCGTCATAGGATGAGGGCGGTGTACATCGCCATAAATGACAGGAGGTTTTACACATCGGCTTCCGTAGCTTTGTACCCACCCGTTTTGGGTAAAGGCGAATCCTGCAAGTTGTTCTCCGAAATATTCCACCATATCGTTACGCTCAAATTCTCCGTGAACAAGCACATCGATTCCAATTTCTTCCTGCCACCGGATGGTTCTTTCGGTTTCTTTTTTCAACAGATGATCATAATGCTCTGCGGTAAGTTCCCCTTTTTTAAATTTGGCTCTCCATCCTCTGACTTCCTTAGTCTGTGGAAACGAACCAATCGTTGTCGTAGGAAATAATGGAAGTTGCAACTCTTTTTGCTGAATCTCTTTTCTTACCCTAAACGGGTTCTTTCTCTGGGCATCTTCATCAGTAGTTATCACAATACGGTTTTTTACTTCCTGATTATGGATTAGGGTCGATGTTTTGCGATTTTCCAGTGCTTTTTTGTTTTCTGCCAGTAATTGTAACGTGGGATAATCCGGATTTCCTGAAGCTAATTTTTTCAAGAGAACAATTTCATGCACTTTTTGCTTGGCAAAAGCAAGCCATTGCTTGATTTCAGGAGATAAAATATCTTCATTATTCTCTGAATCAAGATCAAAAGGAGAGTGGAGTAGTGAACATGATGGAGCGATGAATATTCTTTCGGATCCAATCTTATTCGCAGCTCTTTTTATAAACTGTAGAGATTTTTCGAAGTCATTTTTCCAGATATTTCTGCCGTCTACAATTCCTAAAGAAAGGCTTAAGGTATCAGGAATTACAGATAACACCTCATCCAGTTGTTCAGGACTTCTTGCCAGATCAATATGAAGTACATCAATAGGAAGGGACGTAGCCAGAGAAAGGTTGTCATTTAGCCCTTCAAAATAGGTGGCGACAATGAATTTTAAATTAGGAAATTGCTTTCTGATTTCGCTGTATACCAATTCATAGGCTTCCTTTGCCTTATCATTAAGATCTAATGCAAGGAAAGGTTCATCAAACTGAATATATTCTGCTCCGTGATTTTCGAGTTCTGTAAGGATTTCAATATAAACCGGTAACAGATTTTCTATGAGGTCAAGTTTATCAAAACCATTTTCTTTCTCTTTTCCTAAAAGAAGATACGTAATAAGACCGATGATCACAGGTTTTGCATTGACCCCTGTTGCTTTTGCATTGATGAAATCTTCAATAATTTTGTTGGAGAATAACCGGAATTGTTGATTCTTCTGGAATTCCGGGACAATATAATGGTAATTGGTATCAAACCATTTCGTCATTTCCATTGCAGTAATATCCAACCCGTCTTTCTGATGACCTCTTGCCATTGCAAAATACAGATCCAGTTCCGAGTAAGAACCATTCACCGCAATTTCCTGGTAACGATCAGGAATGGCACCAACTGTTAAAGTCATATCCAACACCTGATCATAATAGGAGAAATCATTACAAGGAATAAGATCAACCTTTGCTTCCTGTTGTAATTTCCAGTTTTGCTGACTGATGGTTTTTCCCGTTTCAAGCAATTCAGTAAGGGAAGTTTTTCCTGCCCAGTATTGTTCACAGGCTTTTTTTAGCTCTCTGTTGCTACCAATACGCGGATAGCCAAGAATGTGTGTTTGCATTTTCTTTTCAACTTTTAAATTAAACAATGGTTGTAAAAGCTCTTTTGAATGCCTCACAATACTTTTCGGAAAGAAACAAAGGGAAAATGTTGAGATACAAAAAGGACGTAATTTTCCTGTTAACGGTGGAATACGTTCAAAAGTATCATCTGTATGACCCAAAGCTTCAAACCGCGAAAGCATTGTCAATTCAGAACAGGCAGGTCTCCTGGCTTGTAACAGTTTTTATCATCCTTCCCGCTTTTGGCAGTGGATATTCTACGATAAAAACCTTTGGTGTGTTACTTACAGTTGCGCGACAGCTCGTGATTTTCACACGATTCCCTATTAATCTACGGGATGTAAAACCTCTTCCGGTTGATGAAGTATTTTAAAGAACAAAATAGGGTGTAAAGATATATAATCAAGTTGTTTAATTGGTATTGTTTTATGATTTAAGGATAATATTTTGTTTTATATTGTTTTAAAAGATAAATATTCTTTATTTTTGAAAAAATAAACCCTAAAAAGAATAATATCCTGTGGAAAGACTTGATGAGAAGGATCTTCAACTGCTAAGAATCCTGCAAAAGAATGCTAAACTGACCGTAAAGGAGCTGGCCAAAGAAATAAACCTGTCCCCATCACCCGTTTTTGAAAGGGTTAAAAGATTAGAACAGGAAGGATATATCAAGCATTATGCAGCCGTTTTAGAGGCGGAAAAACTGAATCGTGGTTTTACCGTTTTTTGTCAGGTGAAATTGAAAATTCATGACCGATCGGTAGGACATCAGTTTGTGAAAGATATCCTGGATATCGAAGAAGTGGCAGAATGCTACAATATTTCCGGTGACTTTGATTTTCTCCTTAAAGTTCAGGTACGGGATATGAAACATTACCAGGATTTTGTATTCAATAGATTGGGATCAGTAGATTCTATCGGAAGTACACATAGCACTTTTGTGATGGCTGAAGTAAAGAATACGCATGGAGTGACGATATAAGAGTACATATTTTATAATAAACGTAATAAAAAACAGTACCCGAATAGAGTACTGCTATTATCTTCTTTAAACCTTTCAACAAACCTTACGGCTCATCACAATTTCTTTTTAGTTTAGTAAATATTTTGTCAAAGTCCTTATAGGCATTGGTTTCTTCATCAATTTTCTGTCTGAAGCTACTGTTGGCGCAGTTATGGAAACTAAGCCCAATCATATCAATCAGAGCATAATCTTCTTTCTGAGGATCATTCATTTTGGTATTGAATCTTGCCAGTACGCCCTTTGGATCAGCATTGCTTTTGCTCTTCAATTCAATATAGCTTTTCCATGCTGCAAACATTTTTTCTCTGTCGGGAGAGGATATTGCATCAATATGTTCTCTACAGCTAGTATAGAATTTGCTGTCTTTCAGGGTAGTGGGATCGGAGTACGCGAGAATTTCTTCTTTGTTTAGCTGGTACTCATTTTCAAAAGATTCGATGGTCTGTTGCTGGAGCTTTTTCCACATCGGGAGATTAATGACTTCAAGGCTGTACAATTCCTTTTTCTTTTCCTGATATTGTTGTTCCAGCTGTTTTAGATACTCTTCCTTATTTTTACGGATTTCTTCAAGATTCGAAAGCTTGAAAACGGGTTGGATATCAAACTGTACACCATTGAATTGATACAAAAGTTTATTGACTCCGTCTATTTCTTCTTTTTTATATTTGGTCGCGTCAAAATATCCTTTGTTGTCACAATTGAAAGTCTGATAATTGTAAAGAGTCAGACTGCTGTTTTTTGCAGGGGCTTTCTGCCCGCATATGGTAGTAACAGATAGAGCCAAAGAAAGCCCAACCATCATTTTTTTCATGTACATAGTAATTGAAGAATCCGAATGTTTAAATTTCGTCCCAAAATTAAGGCTTTAAATTTGAAAATTAAAGGATTAGGCCAATTTTATGTGTTTATTTTATTAATTTGATAATATTTTCAATTAATACTTTTAGACGTGTTTGGTAATTTTATGAAAATCAGTGTTTTGTATTATGATCTAAGGCTGGTTCCTGTCTTTATTTTGTGAAGGTTTTATCATAGTATTTTCTCCTCAATTTTCTCCGGAAAAGTTTTTGACAACACAGGTGTTCATATTTTACAGGACCAAAAGCTCTGATGACAGGAATTTTTTGCGTTCTTTGAAAAAAAAATATTATTATTTTTTTCATAAGAATTATCGTAAAGAACAGAGATTTTTAGAGATCAGGTGACTATCAACAGATGTTTTGAGCCAGAAATTGTGGGTTTATTTTAAAAAATAGATAATTTAAAATAATTTCGTTATTCAATTTTTTCCCATTTTATGAGCTTTTTAAGCTTTTTTTAATTTTGTTTTCATTTATTTTGCATACCACAAAATAAAAACCTGGCTCAAAAGTAAAGAGACAGGAAATGTAACCATAGAATTACAGAACAAAATATTAATATGTACGACAAATTAGAGCAACTGTTTTACAGGGGAGAGCTGGAGCAGTGTATTGCAGAGGGTGAAGAATACTTACTGTCTCATCCGCATGATGAAGAAATTTTATTTTTGATGGCAATTGCCAGCCATGACAAGGTGTATTATGACGGGCACGAAGCTGTTTTCGATGTCATACAGCAAAAGATGATTCCCTATTTCCGTAAAGTTTTAAAACTAAATCCCAATCATCAGAAATCACTTTACAGTATCCTGAGCTATTCTTTAGATAATGAATATACTTTGGCTCAGATTGGTAAAACAAAAAAACATATTACTGAACAGAATAAAGAAGAGTTTATCTTTTATGCAGAACAAATGCTTGAAGATCCTGAAAATACTGTCTTTGGATATGATTTTTTGGTTAAAATTTACGAATCACTGGGAGAGAGCAAAGCCCTTTTGAATAGTTTGGAAGCCGGTATGTATTATTTCCAAAAAGAATTTGGAGATAACCGGGAATTGCTAGACAGAAACAGATCTCTTTTCTGGATCAAAAAAATTTATCTTCTCGATCGTGAGAAAATAATCTCAGGAGCAGAACTTACGGCTATTATTGAAAAAGAACACACAACATTCATAAGCAGAAATGAGTATGATCTTATTAACCTTGCTGATATTGCGTATGAAAACGGGGCCTGGGATCTTGCTTTGAAAATGATGCTGAAAGCCATTAAAGGAGAAAATTCGGCATTAGCTATTCATGAAAAGCTGGTAGAGTGGCATCAGCGTTTTTACGGATTGATTCAAAAAGGATTCAGTCATCCTGATGTCTTTTATTATCAGCTGATTATTGAAAGGAATTATCCGGATTTATTGAACATTGCAGAAGAATTTTATTATCATCATGCTCTGGAAATCATTAATACCCGCCCTGAGCTTTTTTCAGGGTATCATTTTGCAGGAACATACCTCTACGAAAAAGGACAATATTCTGAGGCGGTTTCTTTACTTAGAAAAGCGGTAGAATTGTCTTCAAATGCAACAGCATGGAGAAGGAAAGTAGAATCAGAATATTACCTGTATAAAGAAGTGCCAGGTGAAGTTCCGGTGTTTACTGATTATCCTTCTGATATTTATAACGAAGGGGTTTATTTGTCGGAATTTATTGATGAAATAGAAGATGAAAATGATCAAATACAATGGGGAGAAATAATCGGAGAGCTATATCAGCAGTCTTATGATGCTTTCAGAAAATATTATGAAGGGGGAAAATTTGAAAGTGATTATTACAATGACTTGCATACCAGAGCCATGTGTTGTAATAATTTGGCCATCAGATATTCTCTGTCGGGAGATTCACATTCAGCAGCAGAAACTGCTTCTGAAGGATTGCAGTATTCAGAATTTGGAGAGCTTCATCTTGTGCTGATTGATGCCTTGTTAGATGGTGAAGATTATGAAAATGGAGCCGTTGCATTAGAAAATTATTTCCATCTCTATGATGAATCAGAAAATTTTTACTATAAAAATCTTTATAATAAGGCCCGGCAGCTTGAAGTTCATGGTATTCTGGAGACTTTTGATATTTATGCTGATGTGGAAGAAATGCTAACCTCTTTATATCAGCATACTTTGGATAACAGAGAGATCGATGATGAGGACTACAGGGATCTGGAGGCTGCAAAAAATGTTTTGGAGAGAATTCTGTATGAACGTTTTGAAGCAGAAGACAGAATAACCCGACAAACTTACTATGAACATACAGCAAAACGATTCCCTCTGGAACCCAATCCACAATACGTTTTGATGCAGATTTATAATGAAAATGAAGATTATAATGGAATTGCTCATACGGCTAAAACCTATCTGGAAAATAAAAAGGACTTTTTGATTGATATATTTGATAAGGCTAAAACCCTTTATATGATTGTGAAAAGTGATTATTTTCAAGGGAATTATGAGGATGCAGCTATTCTTTTTAGCGAATATGATGCATCACATGCTGAAATTATGAAGGCAGAAGATTATGTACTTTGGTTACATTATGGAGTTAAGGTGTATGCAAAATTGAATAATAAAGAACAGACATTCGTACTTGCCGAAAGATTTTCAAAAATTTACAGTGCTGAAGAATGGGGATATGACAGTTTGATGGAAGATGTTGAATTGGCGAAAGCAATCGTATTGTATCAAATGGGAAAACTTAAGGAAGCCCATGCCGTTCTGGATTATGTTCGTTCTTTTTCCGATTACAATCCTGTTGCTGATGAATATAAAAATTCATGGAAGAAACCCGGATTATTTTCTAAGTTTGGATTGTAAGAAGCAAAAATATGGCACATCGTATTTACTTATATAATATTGATTCAAAGACGAAAGAAGAATATCCTCATTATCTTGGCGAATGGAATTATGAAATTCCGGAACTGCTTGTTCCCTTATTTGCGGGTAATCCCAGAGCAAAGGGAAAACTTCTGTATTTTGATAAAGAAGAAGGAGTAGCCAGACTGAGAATGTTTTATCAGTTTCTGGCTGATCATCATCAGCTGAACTATAAAAAGGCCTATAGTGAACCTGTGAACAAAATGTTTGATTTCCTTGAAACCCTTCCTTATGACACTTTTGTAATGGATGCCACAGACGTCTTCCATATGAATGAAGAAAGTCATAAAGATCAGGCAAAAGAGTGGGCTGAAGTGATCAGGGAAAGAAACAACTTGTATATTCAGGCAGAAGAAACCCAGGATCTTCTTTCTCTGGAAAAAGAAGTTTTTATCTTTAAGGGATATGATAGTTTTTTAGCGATGCTGGAAACAGATTGGATTGAATACGGATTAGGATACTGGAATGAAGAAATCTTTAAGAATCCTTCAGAAACTTTTGAAGAAAATGGACTCTGGGGACTCAAAAATAAGAAAGGAGAAGTTATATCCCAACCCGAGTATCAGGAGATTTTTGCCTTTAACGATGAAGGGATTGCGGTTATTCAGAAAGAGAAGAAATTCGGATATATAAGGAACAATGGTATAGTAGCTGTAGATGGCATTTATGAAGATGCTTTTGATGCTTTTGATGTCGAAGGAAAAAACTATGGTGTTGTACAAATAAATGGCAAACAGGGACTTGTCAGTATTACAACTGGACAATTAACAATACCCTGCGAGTATGATGAGCTGGAATTGCTGATGTATAAAGGATTATTCAATGCAAAAAAAGAAGAACACTATCATGTCATCAATGTACTGAACCATAAGATCATTACAAATCATTCAGAAACTCCTTTTGAGTATGGTTATGATAACCTCATCTTCCTCAAACAAAAAGGAACTTCCAAAAGACTGTATTATACTTCAGAAGGAACCTTTCTTGGTGAATATCCTGAGGACGTTTTGTCTCCGATTTTACACGGATACTATTGGGTAAGCCCTCATAAATTTCAGAAGAAGATCAGTATTATAAAACCGGACGGAACCCTTCTCGATTCGCAAATAGACAAAATAACAGTATTGGATAACTACACTTCTTTTGCCTACCGAAAGGATAAAAAATGGTATTTGTATGATATTCAGCAAAAACAATTCAGGTTAACTGATCAGAACGTTGAAAACATCCATGTCGATTGGTTCACACAATTTATGAACAATGTATTTATCGTTTCCAATGAGAATGGAACCGGCATCTATTATACCTCTGAAGATCGTTGGCTTATTCCGCAATCTAAAGATTATAAAAAAATTGAATCCTGCAAACAGGAGATTTTCCGAATTAGCGTTTCGGAAGGTATGTTCTATTACGATCAGAAAACCAATACAAAAAGTGCATTATATGATTATATCTGTGAAGGGATAGATTTTCATGAGCAGTTACTTTGCCTTTTCAAAGGAAAACAATTGTTGGTCCTTGATGAAAACAGGGAACTTCATCAGGTTTCTGATTTTGAGATGGGGGCTTTGTATGAAAAACAATACAACTTGCGTGGGAAAGATCAAAGATATTTCCTTGATTTTTATAAAACCTGGCAGGAAAGAATTGGTTTCGGATTTGAAACGTTTTTTGATAATGAAACCTTAAAGTCGAGAGGGAATGAATATCGTAAAGAAGGAAATATTAAAGAGGCAATCCGGTTATATACCATAGGAGCCGATCGTGGAGCCGGAGAGATGATGACTGAGCTCGGATTTATTTATACCGATGAGAGCATTCCTGAATTTTATGATCTGAAAAAAGGAATTGATTTCTATGAAAAAGCAGCACTACAGGATCAACCGTACGCATGGAATAATTTGGGTTATCACTACCAGAACGGAAAAGGTTATCCTCAGAATATTAAGAAAGCGCTGGAATGCTACAAAAAAGGGGCTGAATTGGGAAACGGAATGTGCTTTGAAAATCTGGCACATCTGTATTTTTACGGAGAACACGTAGAGAAAGACTATGAGCTTGCTCTCGGGTATTATAAAATGGCAGAAAAGAAATTTCAATTCAATGAAGCGAATATATCTGAAATATATTATCAGAACAGGGATTATTCTAACCTACAACGTTATCTAAAAAAAGATTATAACCGTGATACCTATTCAAACATTTATTACGGGATTCTTTATGATCATGGTTTTGGGGTAAAACAAAGCATAAAAAAGGCAATCGGTCATTACGAGAAAGCCCTGGAGTATTCTCCTTACTTCTATGCATTAGAAAGACTTTTACATTATTACAAAGAAGATCCTGCCTTTGCTGATCCTCAAAAATATCAATATTGGAAAGAATATGGTGAAGAAAATGAGATGGACATATAAACAAAAGCTGGCAAAAGCCAGCTTTTTGTGTTTTAAGAAGATCTTTTTTATTGAGTAATAAATGGGTTTGACCATTTTTTATCTTTATAAACGTTTTTCCCGGTAAGGGTTTTCATAAATGCTATAACTGCCTTTTTCTCTTCAGGAGTTGCATTTAAACTTCTTAATCGCAGATTGTTATCCAGTTTATCTGTTCTGGCTTCTTTTGGAATATTATTATAATGATCTATGACTTGTTCTAAGGTAGAAAATACAGCGGAATGCATCATAGGAGCATGGGGTTGCCCATTGGCATTCACAAGATCCCGCATAGAAGGAGAGTTGGTCACCGTAAGATCTTTTTCTGTACTGCCCATTTTATCTATGACTCCGTTATTGCCACTAAGAGTGGTCATTCCAAATTCAGGGGCAAAGTGACAGCTTGCGCAGCCGAGCCCTCCTCCTGCCCGCGTACCGGCCACAGCCACAGGGAACTCCATATACAGTTTTTTTCCGAGGTTTTCTTCTGCTGTAAAATTAGGGAAATCCAGAAACTCTGAAGAAATCATGGCCCTGCCTTCATCATATTTTGAATCAAAAGAGATAATACTGCTGACAAATTGAGCTAATGCTTTTTGTATCTTCTCTTCTGTAATTTCCGGACTTCCGTAAACTCTGGTAAAAAGTTCCTGATAATAATCAAGTCTTTGAAGTTTTGCAATAAGGTTATCAAACGAAGGAGCTCCATCTCTACCACTATAACCCATTTCTGCATGATCTCTGATAGGCATTGTCGTTTGGGTATCCAGAGATGAGGCTCTTTTATCCCAGAATACTTTGAACTCCTCAGCAAATCTTACATTGATCAGCCTCATGGAGTGCCTTCCCGTTTTCCCGTTTACACCCTGACTCGCTGCATTATCATCTCCAAAAGCCAATTCCTGCTTGTGACAGCTGGAACAAGAAACACGATTGTTACTGGAAAGACTTTTATCATAGAATAAAACTCTCCCCAACGTTGCTCCCTCATCAGTAATCCTGTTAATAAACGGAGTGTTATTTCTGAATACATACATAGGAATAGCTTGATTCGCATAGTTTGGTAAATTGCTGAGATCTATATTATCTCCAAAGTATGCGGCCAGTGACGAAGCATTTCTGGCAGCAGATAAAGCAGATACTTCGGCATTGGTTTCAGAGATAGGTTCCAATGTCATATTGTCATTGGAACATGAAAACACAATACCTGACAGGGCAATAGATATTGCCGGCAAAAATAATTTTTTTACGTTCATTGTTGTTTTTTTAATAATAAAGAATGTTTTTATTAACTGTTTGTGAAATGATTTGGGTTAATAAATCAGCTGTTTCTTGTGGATACTGCATCGGAAAAAAATGATCCCCTTTAATGGAAAACAAATCTGTTCTACCTGAAGTATGGAGTTTCCAATTTTCATAGAATTCGCGGGTAGGGTAGAGTTCATCATCTTTACCCATAATGACTGATATATTTGTGTTGACAAAGATTTCAGGCCATTTATTGAACTGATATTTTTCCAATATTTCCACATCTTTTTCCATGATTTTGATTCTTTTTTGATAAATCCGTTGAAAGAGAGGTGCTTCCTTATTCTGTTCATATTTAATAGGAAGAAGATCTGATAACAATTTATTTTTAGCTTTTTCAGACAAAGTATGATGAGAAGCAGGATAGGTAGGTGCTTTCATCCCTGAAACTAATAATCCGGCAACAGCAAAACGATCATTAACTAATCTGAAAGAAAGTAATAAAGCAAGAATAGCTCCCATACTATGTCCCCAGATGAAAACCGGGCGTTGGGATAACTCAAAACTCTTCTGTACTTTTGAATAAAGATCCTCTACTGCCTCATCCACAGAAGCCGGAACAGGTTCTTTATGTCTTAATCCTCTTCCGGCAAGTTCCAGACATTGGATCTCCAGCCCCTCGATAGTAATTAGGCTGGCAATGTTTGAGAATGACATTGATGAACCTCCTGCGTAGGGGATACAAAATAAAATGGGATCATTCATTATGAAAACATTGTATTCTTATTGACAGTCATTACTGTGATTTTACCTTTTGCACAGACATTCCCTTCTACAGATGCTTTCACATGTATTGAGCTGGCTGAACCTTTTTTCCAATCCAACTCTACATCCAGCTCCAGTAAATTTCCCGGCAATACAGATTGTAAAAAGCTGATTTGAACGTTTCCCAGAACTCCCATCGAATCCGACTGTGATTCAGGAATACCATCCCCTATTTTCCAATCTAAAGCATCTAAGACAGTCATTAAGGAAGAGGACTGTGCCAATGCTTCAGTAATAAGAACTCCCGGCATTATCGGATAATCCGGGAAATGACCGGAAAAACAGGGCTCACCTGCAGAGACAGCTTTAACGGCTTTTAATCTTTTCCCTTTTTCGTACTCAGTAACTCTGTCGATAAGCAGGAAAGGATATCGGTACTGTAAAAGCTTGATAATCTGATAAGATTCTAAAATGTTTTTCATGGAAATGTTTATTTTTTTTCAATAATAGTGTAGATGATGATTCCGGAAGGATCTATCGACAAAACAAGAATGTACATTTTATTTGTTTTGTAAGGTTGTAGCCCGTTAAATACCGAAATAGCATAAGCAATGCCCAGCATTCCTCCTGCATTATCAAGATCTCCAAAATTATTTTCAGGATATAAGATTTTTAGAGAATGTTTATGGTCATGCAAAAAACTTTCAAACCGGTTGCTATTTAACGTAGATGCTCCTCCTGAAACAATTATGATATCAAGATCATAAGATTGAATGACCGGAGCAAGCATTTCATACAGATAGGCTTCAAAATAATCAGGATGATCTGTATAGGTTTCAGAATGTAGCATAGCAATTCCTGCTAATGGCCTTTTATTATCTTTTTCCAGAGATTCTGCTCGTTCAAGGATCATGGAAACCCCTAATTCCTGAGATTTTTTTTGCCTGTTGTTTTGAATAACCTGCTGATATTGATTTCTAACTTCTGTAGAGGCGATGACCCCGTAATCTATTATTCCCTGCTTGAGATGAAGACAAGCAATGTCTACTGCCTGAAGGCTTCCGGCCATCCCTGCACAAACACTAAAGTTGGGTCCTTTAATTCCCGACTGTATAGCCATTTGACTTGCAGCTGCATTAGCAATGGTACTAGGAGCTTTCATAGGACTTACTCTGTCCGGCCCCTGATTTTTAGCAGTAAGATCAAAAAGAAAGCAATCTTCGAGATTGGCGAGCTCAGTGCCATCATAAAGTCCGACTCTTTCAGGAGTTTTTTCAATATAGCGAATCAATTCTCGGTTATGGATCGCTTGAAATGCTGTATTACAGTAGACCAATGTCGCTTTGTTGAGAAAACGCTGCCCTTTAGGCTTTAAAAAATTTTGAGGATCATGATTCTCAATAGTGACAGACGAACTAAAGGAATCCATACTACAATTAAAGAAATCACTGATATCTGTACCCATGGCACTGTTGAAGCCTATGGAAGAAATGACAATATTGTTATTGGTTGTTGTTTTCATATTTACTAAATATTACGCTGCAAATATTACCACCAAAGGCAAAAGAATTACTGAGAACATGTTCTACATGGTATTCCTTTTCTACAGGTGGTTGCAATTGAAAATGGGTATTAAAAGATTCATCAATTTTTTCTGTATTTCTATTTCTTGGAATTTGCTGATGATACAATGATAATAATGAAGTAACGGCTTCAAGCGCACTGGCAGCCCCCATACAATGCCCCAGCATTGATTTTATTCCGTTTACATATAGAGTTTTGATATCTTCTCCAAAAACATTGGTCATTGCTTTTACTTCATGAGCATCATTGGCTTTGGTTCCTGTCCCATGAGCACTTACATAGGTTATATTTTTTTTATCAATATGACTTGAAACAAGGGCATTCCTCATAGAAAGCGTGGCTCCTGAGCCTTCCGGATCCGGAGCTGTAGGGTCATATGCGTCACAGGCAAGTCCGTAACCCTTAATTTCTCCGTAGATTCTTGCTCCCCGGGCTAAAGCATGCTCCAGTTCTTCAAGAATCAGTATGGCAGCGCCTTCACCAACAATCATTCCTGTTCTGTTTTGATCAAAAGGCTTACAATAGTCTTTTGACATCGCTCCTAATCTATAAAACACCGTATAGCATGATCTTGTAAATGGATCTGCTCCGCCGGCAATGATGAGAGGGGAGCGTCCTTCCTGAATCATAGAATAAGCTGTCCCGATGGCATAATTTCCCGCTGCACAGGCTGTGGGAATTACCATATTGCTTCCTCCAAGATTAAAGTATTTGGCAATACCTGAACTGAGTTCTATGGGTCTGAAATAATCAAGGATTTCTTTGGCCTCCTGATGAAAAGGAGCATGATCCATCTCCAGATCCCATTCATCCACAATACGTTCTACAATATCCTGATTACCATTAGTAGTTCCGAGAATAATTCCATAGTTGTTTTTGGACGTAAATTTAGTTTCCAGACCAGCATCTTTTAATCCCATTTCCACAGCCGCTGCCGTATAGGTAACTGCTTTTCCGAAGGGATGAAAATGGGTAATAAGTTCCTGATTTGTATATTCTTTTTCAAGATGTACTTCTGCTGCTTTTGTAATTCCTTTAAAATGAGATGGCTCTAGTTTGGTGAGATCATTGATGCCACTTTCCCCGTTAAGGATTTTTTCCCAAAAAGCATTTTTTTCACAGGCAATTGGGCTTACAACTCCCATTCCCGTAATAACAACTCTTTTCATATGTTTTGTGTTTAATTTTATACTGTTAAGCCACCATCAATAACAAAGGTCTGACCGGTTATATAATTGCTCTTTTCAGAACAGAGGAAAATGACCAGATCAGCAACTTCATCGGGAGTTCCCATCCTTTTCATAGGAATCATCTGATCTATTCTTTTCTTATCATGATCATTCATTTTAGCAACCATCTCAGTATCTATAAATCCGGGGGCTACCGCATTAACCTGCATATTGAATTTAGCAAACTCCAAAGCCAGTGTTTTGGTAAGTGAGATGATAGCTGCTTTGGAAGCTCCGTAATTAGCCTGTCCCATAGCTCCACGCACTCCTGAAACAGAAGAAATGTTGATGATTTTTGAATTTTTCTTCCGGATAAAAGATTTTATAACTGCCTTTGAAAGAAAATAAGTTCCGTTTAAATTAGTGCTGATGACCTCTTTCCACACCTCATGAGTCATGCTGAAAAAAGGAGAATCAGCCGTAATTCCGGCATTATTAATAAGACCATGCAGAGAACCTAAAGGAGATTTTTCAATGGTATTGATTAAAGATTTTGATTGTTCCTCGTTTTGAATATCAGAATGGTATAAAGCTACTTTTCCCGGAAACTCTTCCAATAGATCATGCAGAAATTTTTCAGCAGTTTCTTTGTTTTGATGATAAGTGAAAGAGACGGATGCTTTTGAAGAAAGCAGGTTCCGGACGATGGCTTTTCCAATTCCACGGCCGCCACCTGTTACCAGGAAATGTTTTCCTTCCAGATTAATATGCATAATAATTTTTTATTTTTAGGTTATTCAAACTTCTTATCCATAACATTGTCTATATCTTTTTCCGATTCTGACTTCTTAGTAAAATAGCTGATCGCATCTTCTGCGTCTTTTTCAAAGCCATTTTCCTTCCATACTGGCATATTGCCGGTGGTGCATACTCCTATTTCTACAAAATACCTCATCATTGGAGCCATGATTTTAGAATTGATTCTTTTCCTGTTTTCGGAATGAAGTACTGTAGGAATAAGATCCTTATAATTCCTGAAAGCCTTATCCTTAAACCCCACACGGGAATATACCATGATACTTGACACCGACATATCCAGCATACTTCGAAGCATAGGTGCCGTTATTTGCTTTGCTTCATCTAAAAATTCGGGAACAACATCTATAAATTCTCTGATCATATTTTTTCCCCATTCTATATGTCTGGCTTCTTCCTTATGATGCTCTACAGCGACTGCTCTTGACAGCTTGGAAATATCTTTACTGTTGCAGTCTTCCATAGCATTATTCTCAGCCAGCCATTCTATTAAAATTGTTAAATAAATTGCTTTTAGTGGAAATTCAGACATTGATGCATTATGACTGTATATTTCTTTCAGATTTAAAGGCATGGGAAAAGGAGAGATATTGAAATAGTTCATGGCTTTTCGGAATACCATAGCATGAACAATTTCTTCTTTGCAGAAATGATGAATATACTTTACTACTTCTGGAAATCTTTTCAAAGAGCCATGATTGACAATTTTCATATAATACTCTGAAACCAGGTTTTCAAATACAATGAATGTATACCACCATGATCCGGTTTCATAGACAGACAACAACCTTCTTTCTTCCTCTGATGCAAGATCATAATAAGGGGTGCCGTAGATAGAAATGTTTTCTCTTTTCTTAAGCCATGCATTTTCGGTAGGCTCATCCCAGGGATGATCAAGAAGAAGGCTCATTTGCTTTTTTTCAGATGCTTTGTTGAGCTTTTCCAGCAGCTCTGAAAATTTAGGACTCAGTGTTTTTTTCTTCAATGGATTCATATTTTTGTGTTTTACTTAATAACTTCCCCTGCGTAAAACCAAAGCACATGGCAGTTTCATACCCGGGACCTCCAGACCAGGTACTGACCAGATTGATTTTATCATTTGGAAAACTGCTGAGCAGACTTAAATTGGTTTTAGGAAGCATTTTATAGGCAAAGGCAGAGCCTTTTGTAGCAAGAGTAAATTTGTAGTTTGTTTTAGGAGTTGATGATTCAATGTATATCAGTTTTCCCTTAAGATCAGGAAAGGTTTTGAAAGCCCTCTGTATAAGCTTTTCCTGGATTTTCTGTTTTCGGACTAGATATTCTTCCTCTGTGAGGTGAAACCATCGGTCCCCATGATCAAGCATGACCAGTTGGAGAATATAGCCACCATCAGGATCAAATCTGTGATAGTTGCTTAAACTTAATGTAAAAAGATCATAATATCGGTCATTTTCAAAGTCTTCTCTGGTAAAGTTGTCGCCGTAATCGGAAACCAAAAGATATTCAGGAGAAAAAATTCCTATTTCTTCAGGAGGTACAGAAATAACAAGGTATACACAAAAATGGCCCCATCCAACCTCAAAATTGTTGATAACATCTTGAAAGTCTTCAGTATATTTATCTTTCTTAAGCATTTTCAAAACATCTTCCGGAGGGCATGTGGCAATTACTTTTCTGGCATTAATTATTCTTTTTCGGGTTTTTATCTGCATATACTCCTGGTGATCTTCCATTTCATATACCGGATTCTTTTTCAGTAAAATGCCACCACGGCTAATAAACTCCTTAAGTAATTCATCTGAAAGCCTTTGTCCGGTTCCTTTCACATATGCCTGGCCGCCATAAAACATTGCATATAAACAATGAAGAAAATAAAAAGCATTCACTTCATTGGATATGGATCCTGAATAAATCGCAATAGGGCTGAGTACTTCTATAATATCTTGCCCTTTAAAAATACGGTTAAAGTATTCTCTGGCTGTTATTTTGGCTAAGCCTCTGCTTTCTCTCAGGATTTCTTTATTAATGGTGTATTCATTCATAAGTCTTCTAAAAAACATATAATGTTGATAGCCATGAGATTCTATATCTTTGAAGAGCTGTTGTATTCCTGTGCGCTCTTCCGGAAAATGAGCGCAAAGGACTTCTCTGATTTCCTCCGGTTCCGATGGAATTCTGATAAATCGTTCTTTATAAACGACCGTTCCGATTTCCTCATGGAGTATAAACTCTTCCAGTAATGAGTGGAGTTTTAATCTTTGCAGGGTATTCCAAAGATTCCCTACATTTTCCCTGATTCCGCTTACTTTGTGCTGACTGCAATCGAAAATGAATTTTCTTTTATTTCTGTAAAAGTTGGTTGCATAGCCACCTGCTTTGTGATGGGCTTCACTAATAATAACGGAGCGACCTTCTGTGACGGCAGTTAAGCCATACATTAGTCCACAGAGACCTGCTCCGATTACCAGATCATCAGTATCGAGGTTTTTAATCATTTTTTTGTGTTTGTTAATGAATTGTTTATTTCCCTACCTGTTCAAAATTGTAATAAATAAAAAGAAACAGGGACTTTAGTTTGCCAGCTCCTCCTGTAAAACTTTAATAATATCTTTAGGAGTGGTCATATTTACCAGCAGCTCTTCATCAAGACTGATCTGGAAGTTGCGCTCAAGCTCTACCAGAACCTCAAGTCCCATCAGGGAGGTCATTCCCATTTCACGCATCAGATTGGTATCAGGTTGGATTTCTTTTGGATTACATTCGGTAATGTCTGCTAAAATTTCATAAACTTTCTCGAATAATTTTTCTTGATTTTGCATAATTTAAATTGTATTTATTGATATGATTTTCTTGATATTGGGCATAGACAGATAATCAGTATATATTGTATACTCATGCTTTTAGAAAAGGTTTTAAAAATTTTTGGTGCTATTCTCCTGCTATTTGTACATATCCCAATCTGGGCATTGTCTTTCGTAAATAGGAATAATTCTTATGAAAGAGAAATATGATATATCTATTCAAAGAAATATAGAAGAAATATGTTGTTCAAAAACTGATTAACCTCTGAAATTGGATGGTTATTGAATAAAGTATATTTATCTGGAATTCAGATACTGGCGTCTATTTTTTTTCATGCGTGTCATTTTGGTTTTGCGTGACAAATATACTATACTAAAAAGAAATAACAAATAAAATAAGTAACTTTATGGTGAAATATTAATGAAATAAATGAATATTTTTTTACACTAACTTTTATTAAATCAAATATCTTTTTTGCGTGTATTTTTTTCAATTTTTAAATAAATGTGATGTAAATTTTTCTTAATGATTTTATTTTTTCCAGAGTTAATGCAGGATAAGTATGTGTTTTTGAACTTTATATTTTACTATAATATGCTAAGGTTGATAAAAATCTAAATAATATAGTTGCTTACTTCGATGAGGTTTTGATCCGGATCCCGGAAATAAATAGATTTTATTTTTCCCAAGGCTCCTGTCCTTTCTACTATTCCTTCTATGATTCTTATATTTTGACTTTTTAGTTCTTCAACAACTTTATGAATATCAGTTTGTGCAATAAAACAGAGATCTGCAGAACCGCAGGTAGGAGACTCTGCTTTAGGTTCAAATTCATAACCTTTTTGATGCAGGTTGATTTTCTGATTACCAAAAGTCAACGCTTTTCTATTGTCCCCAAAAGTGATGACCTCAAACCCCATGACTCTGGTATAAAATTCAACGGTCGTGTCAATATCCGCGACTGTAAGTACAAGATGATCTATATTTTTTATTTTCATAATAGTATTTTAAAACAAAGAGAAATAATTTTTACAAATAGAGATTGTTGTTTTTGAATGATGTTTAAACATGAGAAAGGCCGCATTTTTTTTTCAAAAGAAGTATATTGAGAAATCGTTTTCAATAGTATAATGCTGAAAATAATCACTGAGAAAAGTGCTGGTGCCTGAATGATCTTTATGCACCAGGATTTGTCATCAATAGATGCCGATTTCTTTAATAGCTAAGTTTTCTGGGAACCGGGATTACTCATCTTCAAGAACGTTTTTAATCTGAGTTTCCATGTCATTAATATCATTAAATTTTTTCAAGACTAATGATTTTCCTTTGTTCTTTAATTCTCTAATGATATCCAGGCAGAGTTCAAGAGGCTCTGCCTCATATCCAAAAAGATGGCTGTCGAAATTGATCCCTACCAACAATCCATCGCTGTTCATTCCTAGGCACCAGTTTTCCACAAATTCAATAAGTGGAATAAAAGAAACTTCGTAATGACTCCATTCTTGTTGTATACAGGATTTTGCTCTGGCAGTATCGGACCAAAAACAAATAATTTGTACAGGTGCACCATCTTTATCTTCCAGATCGTTGGAGTGGGAGGTAGCATATCCTTTTCCATCACTTAAAGCATACACTGTTTCTGTTTCGCACACTTTTTTAACGAAGTATGCATAGCGGTTTTTGATAGTAATATGATCCTGAATCATGTTGTTCATTGAGTTGAAGATTTAAAAGCAGTAGGAGAGTGCGGAAAACATACTATCCCTACTACTTTTTTGTAAGGTGAAAATTCTATAAAATCCCTTTAATTCTCAAATGTTGTAATAGCATAATCGTTTTAGCATCATTAATTTCTCCTGTGCCTGTCATGTTGAGAGCTTCTTCAAAAGAAAACTCCAATACTTCAATATTTTCTCCTTCCTCTTCAAGCCCGCCACCATCATTAATTTTCATCTCGTTAGAATATTCAGCGATAAAAAAATGAAGGATTTCTGTTACGGAACCCGGAGACATATACGCATTAAATACTTTCTCAACTTTTGAAATTTTATATCCTGTTTCCTCTTCAGTTTCACGCTTTATACAATCTTCAGGATTGTCATTATCCAGAAGCCCTGCACAGGCTTCAATCAGCATTCCTGTAGCATTTCCGTTAATGTAGGTAGGTAAGCGGAATTGTCTTGTCAGAATAACCGTTTTGGAATGTGTATTGTACAAAAGAATCACAGCTCCGTTGCCTCTGTCATAGGCTTCCCGGCTCTGAGTTTCTGTAGTGCCGTCTTTTTTCAGAACTGTATAGGTTACTTTGTTTAAAGTGTACCAATTGTCTGATAGAATTTCTGTTTTGAGAATAGTAATATTAGGATTTTTCATGAGGAATATTTTCTACGTTTTAATATTAGTTTTTGTTCAATAAATCAGATAAAGCATCTTTCAGCTCAGGATACTTAAACCGGAAACCGGCTTGTTGAATTTTTTGTGATGAAGCTCTTGAGCCTTCCAATATTGCTGTTGACAATTCCCCAAATATCAGTTTTAAAATAAAAGAAGGTACATTGGGCATGAATAATGGCTTTTTTAATACCTGAGCAATTTCTTTCGTAAGTTCTGCATTGGTGCTGTGTTGTGGGGAAACTGCATTGTAAGCACCATGAATGCCGCTGTTTTTTAGTGCAAATTCATAGATTGAACAGAGGTCTTCAATATGAATCCATGGCATATACTGTTTTCCACTTCCCAAAGGAGATCCAACGCCATATTGAATGGGTGGAATCATTTTCTTTAATGCACCATCGTTTTTTGAAAGAACGACTGCCGTACGAATCTTGACTACTCTTTCGGCAATGTTATGTTCTTTGAAATGATCAGCAGCATTTTCCCACAAGACCACAACCTCACTTAAAAAATCGTGCCCCGGAGGGTCGCTTTCACTATAGATTTTTTCTGTGGTTTTAGTTCCGTAAAAATTGATTCCGGATGCTGAAATAAAAGATTTTAATGTAATCTCTTTTTGGGTCAAAATACTTCGAAGTAGCGCTGCAGAATCAATTCTACTGGATATTAATTCTTTTTTTCTTTCATCTGTCCAGCGTTTTTCAGAAATATTAGCACCAGCCAGATGGATGATATGAGAAACATTTTCAAAAGCAGCTTCATCTACAGTTTTTTTCCTGAGATCCCATTCAAATTCGTTGTCACGTTTTTTTTTCCGGGTTAGAAACCTGAGTTCATATTCATTTCCGATTTTTTTTGCCAATTCCTTAGCGATCATGCCGTTGGCTCCGGTAATCAGAACAATTTCTTTCATAGTAATAGATTTTTGGTGCTGTAGAAGAGGTTACGCTTGATTTTTAACAATCAAAACAAAATCATCTTCTAAAAGTTTATAGCCATAGTCATAAATAAACTTATATTCTGAGCCGTTTTTATAGACCTTCATATTGGTAAAATAGTCAAAATCAAAGCCTAAACTATCAAGCTTGGATCTGGTGACTTTTGTCTTGCCATCGATATTGACTTCTACAAGGATACGATAATTTTTGCGGAGTTTATTGTTGACGTTCCGCATCAGATTACTGGAATCCTTATTCTGCTTATTGTTGTAGGCATTCCGGCAGGCATCATTGCAGAATTTTTTATCAGACCTCCCGATAATTTTTTCGCCACATTCCAGACAGTTCATGATTTTTATTGTTTGGGTTTATGGGGTTGTACATGCCCATGTGCATGCTTTTTTCTTAGCAATCTTTTGAACCTGCTGTGCGAAGGATAGCTTCTGTTGGGCGTTATATTATTAAAAAATAAAGCCACAAGCAGCAGGATAATACACCCCGACAAGACGGGGGAGATAACGTACCAGTATCCTAATTCCGGAATTTTCCCCGTAGAGCTCACTGCGATCAGTGCTGTAGCACCTCCCGGCGGGTGAAGAGTCTTTGTATACTGCATCAACACTATAGAAAAGGCCACAGCCAGTGGAGCTGAAAGCCAAATAATATCAGGAACAATCTGATATATGGTAACACCAACTAATGCCGAAAGTACATGTCCTCCAATAAGGTTTCTTGGTTGTGCCAATGGACTTTGAATAGCTCCATAAATCAATACACTGGAGGCACCAAAAGAACCAATCAGAAATATGTTTTCGGTCTCTGTTAAGGTATGTGACTGAATAAATGCAATAATACCAATTCCAAAGAAAGCTCCAAGGAATGACCAGAAATGCTCTTTATAATCAACCAGCGTTTCTTTATAGATTACATATTTGGAGACTCTGAACGTTCTTTTTAGGCTCTTCTTCATTTAGTCTTTTTTATAATTTTATAATTTGAATTAAATTGTTTACAAAAGGCTGGGTATAAGTACCTTCAAGATCATAATCAGGATCCAGAATGGTAATTTCAATTCCGAAACAAGATGGGCTTTCGATCAGCGGTTTTAAAATTTCATGAAGATCATGATAATCGATTCCATCTTCTGTTCTGCTATCTACGGCAGCCATAAGCTCGTCCTTCAGGATATCAACATCAAGATGAATAAAGAAACCATCAAGTTGTTTCTCATCAACCATTTTCAGAAAGTCTTCAGCCGTTTTCCTGAAACCATTTTTTCTAAGGTTTTCAAGATCAAAATAATGGATGTCAGAGTTAATCATCTGATCCACATATTCTTTATCGTCTGTTTCCGCATTTCCGCAACAGAAAATATTTTCTTCCTTGAAATAGGGTTTAAGTCCCTCAATGTTTGTCAGTTTATCATGACCGACTCCGGAAACAATAGCCAGATCCATCCCTGCAGCACCTCCACTTTCAGATAATTGCGGGGGGATAAAATCAGTATGACCATCAAGATAGAAAAGTCCAAAATTACCAAGCTTATTCAACGCCAGAGCATTTCCGATTAAAATACTGCAATCGCCTCCAAGAATAACATTGAAAATATTCTTATCATAGTTTTTAAGAATAAGGTTCTTTTGTTTAAGGGCATATTCAACAATGCGGTCTGAGTTCCTGACTCCTGAAACCTCATCAAAATCCATAGCATATTTCGGAGTATCAAGTCTGAAAATATTTTTAGGATGTAATTTTTTTTGAAAATCAAATTTTTTGAGCCAATCCGGAAGTTTTCTGACACCGGGCTCAATTTCATGCTCCTTTTTTGTAAGTCCCAGATTGAGAGGAAACTCAAAAATATTGATATCCCTTTTCATACAAGAATTTTGACAAAGATAGGGAATTATCCATTTGTAAATGGATAGTGCTCTGCAATATGTTATTTTAAAAATAATTATCAATAAGTGTTAATAAAATGGTTATATTCATATATTGTTGATTTAATTAAATTCATAAATTAATTTAGTTGTTAAATTTAAATTAAAACCATGGAAAAATTACAAATTAAGCCAGAGTTGACTTCAAAAATGTTTGAAGTATTAAGTGGAATGTGGATTACCGGCTGTGTAAAGACAGCTTCTGAACTGAATATTGCAGATCATCTTGCTGATGGCCCCAAAGCAATTTCTTTATTGGCAGAAGAAACAGATTCACAGGAAAAACAGTTATATAGAATTATGAGGGCATTGAGCAGTGTGGGTATTTTTGAGGAACTGGAAAATAAAATCTTCGCGTTAAATGATCTTGGAGCCACTTTACTGACGGGAGTTCCGGGTACAGTAAAAGATTTTGTATTGGCAAATATGAGCGAACATTTCCCAGGTTTTGGAGATCTTACTTACAGTGTTAAGACCGGAAAAGTTCCATTTGAGCACATTCATGGAATGAGCCTGTGGGATTATTATAAGAAATACCCTGAACTGGCTGCTAATTTTGGTAGAGGAATGACAGGGCTATCCGGTATGGAGCTTCAGGGAATTATTCAGACCTATGATTTTACTCCTTATAAAAAAATTGTAGATATAGGTGGAGGAAATGGAGTAATGATGCATAGTATATTGAATGTTTCTCCTGAAAGTTCAGGGATTATTTTTGATGAATCTCATGTTATTGAAAAAACAAAACAACTTATTCCTGAGAATTTAAAGAACAGATGCTTTGTATCAACTGGTAGCTTTTTTGATAAAGTACCTGAAGATGCAGATTTATACACCATGAAATGGATTATTCACGATTGGAATGATGAGGAATGTGTAAAGATTTTAAAAGTGTGCCATCATGCTATGCCCAAAGGAGCAAAACTATTAATCATCGATGCGGTAATTCCTGACGATTCACAAAATAAACCACATATTGCAAAATTATTAGATATTGTAATGATGGCCTGTATTACAGGGAGAGAAAGAAGTGCAAATGAATTTAAAGATCTTGTGGAAAGAGCAGGATTACAGTTCAATCGTGTTATTGACATTGGGACGGAAGCGAAAAGTATTGTTGAATGTGAGAAAATCTAATAAAGATCTCATAGATGGAAAAAGATGCTCAGGTTTTGAGCATCTTTTTTTAAGCACATATCCGACCACAAACGACTACAAATGAATTTAAATAGTTTATAACCGACTGAGCTGTGAGAGGATAGCAACCTTTGCAACAGAGATTTGAGAAAACAGTGAACGTCTCCTATCTAAATTATTAATCTTTAAAATCTAAAAGTTATGTCACTAAGAAACAAAGTAACATTAATTGGTTACACAGGTAAAGAAGTTGAAATGGTAAACTTCGAAAACGGAAATGTAAAAGCAAGTGTGTCTCTGGCAACCAGTGATCACTACACCAATGCTAAAGGAGAAAAAGTAGAAGAAACGCAATGGCACAATCTGATTGCATTTGGGAGAGTCGCAGAGATTCTTGAAAAATATGTACCCAAAGGAAAAGAAATTGCTATAGAAGGAAAACTCACCTACAGATCATATGATGATAAAGACGGTGTAAAGCGATACATCACAGAAATTCGTGTGGACGAGATCCTGTTGTTGGGCGGTAAATAATATTAAAAATTCCAAATGATGAAAGTGAAAGTTTTTAAAATAAGACTTCCGGAAGAATTTCTATACAGAGATCAGAAAACACTAGACGATTTTCTGGAAGTACATGACATTATAAAAGTGGAAACCGCTTTTGTAGATGATGAATGTTATTGGTCCGTGATATTGTATTTTGAAGAACACAAACCCATTAAAAATACAGTAAAAGAAACCAAAATTACTAAATATTCGGTTGAAAATGATTTTCTGAGTGCCGATGAAGAACACATTCTGGATGCCTTAAAACTCTGGAGATCAGAGAAAGCCAGAGAACAAAATCTTCCCACCTACTTTATTGCAAGTAATAAGGAACTGATGTCTGTAGCCAAATATAAACCGGCAAAGAAAGAAGAGCTCCTCGAGATCAAAGGATTTGGAAAACATAAGATTGAAAATTATGGCGAAGAGATATTGGAGATCCTTGAAAACGTTTGATTGTAGGATAAAAATGATTATACCACACCAAAAGCTGGGGAAGATTACTTCTTCAGCTTTTTATCCTGTGTAAAGTCCTTGCAATTCCTTATTTTTGCATTTATCAAAATGACATACAAGAAATGAAGCCAAGTTTAGCAAAAGGAACAAGAGATTTTACGGCACAAGAAGTTTCCAGAAGAAAATATATTATCAATATTTTACAGAATAATTTTGAATTATTCGGATTTCAGCCATTGGAAACCCCAAGCTTCGAAAATCTTTCTACGTTGACAGGAAAATACGGAGAAGAAGGCGATCGATTGATCTTTAAGATTTTAAATTCTGGAGATTTTGCAAAACAAGCAAAAATCGATTTGTTTAAAAAACATTCTAAATGGATTATTGCTCTGTATGATTATTTAAAAATAGAAGTTGATAATTTAAATATTGAAAAAATAAAAACTACAATTCATCATTTTTTTAAAATGCATGATTTGAATGAAAATGAGAGAGTTTTTTTGGAATCTGGATTAAAGAATATTATTTTTTTTGATAATGAAAATAAATTTATCGAAAAGGATCAATATATAAATGATGTGGGAATTGAATTTCAAGTTTTGAACAAAAAAGTTATCCTACCTTTAGATTCAAAAGCGTTACTAAGTGTTATTTCTGATAAAGCCCTTCGTTATGACCTTACCGTACCTTTTGCAAGATTCGTGGCGATGAATCATGGGAAATTGACATTTCCTTTTAAACGGTATCAAATCCAACCGGTATGGAGAGCAGACAGACCTCAGAAAGGAAGATTCAGAGAGTTTTATCAGTGCGATGCTGATGTGGTAGGAAGCGAGAGCTTATTTCAGGAAGTGGATTTGGTACAATTGTACTTAAAATCATTTGCAGACTTGAAAGTTCCTGTAACCATTCACATGAACAACAGAAAGATTCTTTCCGGATTAGCAGAGTATGCCGGGATCACCGATAAGTTGATCGATTTTACAGTGGCTTTAGATAAGCTTGATAAAATCGGAAAGGAAGGCGTAGTAAAAGAATTGCTGGAAAGAGGGATCGTTCAGGAATCAATTGACAAACTTGATTTTCTATTTGAACAGACTGACGATGCATTAGAAAACCTTCTTCAGCTTAAAGAAAAGTTTGCAGGCAATGAAATTGGATTAAAAGGGGTAGAAGAACTTGAATTTGTTCTTACTCAATCTTTAAACCTCGGTGTGGATGTGCAGAATCTTGTATTCAACATTACCTTAGCCAGAGGATTAGAATATTATACCGGAGCTATTTTCGAAGTGAAAGCAGACGAGGTGGCGATGGGATCTATTGGCGGTGGCGGTAGGTATGACAACCTCACAGAAGTTTTCGGAGTTAAAAATATTCCGGGAATCGGAATCTCATTTGGCCTCGACAGAATTTACCTCGTCATGGAAGAACTAAATGCTTTTCCTGAAGAAGCATCATCTCAAATAGAATACTTATTTGCCAATTTCGGAGGGGAGGAAACAACAGAAGCTTTAAAACTGATTATGCAGTTGAGAGCTAAAGGAATTTCTGCAGAACTGTACCCTGAAAGTACAAAATTGAATAAACAGTTTACATATGCTGAAAAGAAAGGAATCAAAAATTTGGTATTCCTTGGCGAAGAAGAAATTAAAACTCACACAGTGACTTTCAAAAACCTGGAAGCGGGTGAGCAAAAAACGGTATCTGTAGAAGAGTTTTTAAGATAATTGTAATGAGCTGTGCTTTCTAAAGATTACTATTTTGTGAGTCCTGGGTACTGCTGATATTCAATATAAATATTTCAGAAAAGTGATGGTAAATATCTTTGATTTTGCGATCACTTTTTTGTTTATCTTAACTTCACATAGTAAGAAGTATTACAATATTTTAAATGCTTTAGACTAAAAAATCAGATCAAAATTTGTAATTTCGGCTGACATAAGAAACAAAGTGTATTAGTCTTTGTTAATAAAAACTTTTAAACATAAAAACCAAATGGATACTATTTGTGCATTATGTGGGACACCTCTCACTTCTACAGATATGCTTGTAGGAAAGAATAAACTGGCAGATGGCGGATACTTGTGTGCCGGATGTTTTACCAAAGCTATCACTATCAATAGAGACCTTATCAATACGCTGGATCAGTATTATTTTGCAGAGATAACAGGAATGTTTCTAAAGAGCAAGATCGATTCAGGTTCACAAAACTCAGGAGCGGTCTATGAATATAATGCACCAACAAGACTTGACGAGATCAAGGATCAGATAGTAGCACTTAATGCGAGACTGAGTGTGCTTGCAAATGAAGAAGTCAATATGCTGGATACTATACTTGATAAAAATGAGAATCTTCTGGCCATTGCCGAATGTATATATCTCCACAATAACCGGGAAGGAATTATCTTTGCAACCCCATGGAGAGTTGTGTTTATAGATAAAAAGATTTTGGGTGGAGTCGTTCGAAACGAATTTCCTATTCGTGAAATTATTTCTATTGAGCATACTGAAAACTTACTGTATTCTATTTTGCAGGTTAATATCAAAGGAGCTTCTGCAGAATTTAAGTTACATAATAAAAATGATGGAAGAACATTTTCTAATGTTGTCAACGGAAATACTCAATATCCTCAAACCTACCAAAAACCACACACTGAGAATTTACAGGCATTTCAGCAAAATATTTCAGGTTTAGTGCAGGAAGAGGTATATCATACCAGTAAAGAAGCTCCGGGAACTATTTTTGAGCAGTTGGAAAAATTAGGAAAGTTGAAAGAAACAGGAATTTTAACGGAAGAAGAGTTTACAGAGCAGAAGAAAAAACTGCTTGATAAATTGTAAAATTTAAAGAATGAATAATAATTGTTCGTTGTGTGGCAAAGCGTTAACGTCTATGGATACGCTTTTGGGAGAGAATAAACTGGCAGATAATACCGTTTTGTGCAATAAATGTCTGGATAAAGCAAGTACTGCAAATCAGGAGCTCTTGTATAATCTTCATAATTTCAGTGTAGATGATATTAAAAACTTTTTAGACACAGGCAAAACAGAGCCTGTTCAGGCAGTTTTAAAACCGGAGCAAAATCTTCCCATTACAAGAGAACCAGAGTTGTCTGCTATTTCAAAGGAAGAATATAAGCGTAGAAAAAGAAAGATTAAGTATGAACTTGAAACATTAAATGCTAACCTTTCCACATTTACCAAAGGAGAAATTAAAGAACTTCCTTACCTGATTTCTGAAGACGAAAAAATAATTGCTATTACCGATGCTCAGTTCAATAATACACTGGACGCAGGAGTATTGGTAGCAACTCCTTTAAGAATTATTTCCGTTTCAAAATCCATGTTTGGAGCAGCAAAGATCCACGATTTCCCCAATAAAACAATCAAAGAGGTAAGCTTTGTAACTCATCCAAGATCACCCATTATTAAACTACATTTGGAGGAAAGGACTGTTGAATTTGAATGCTATATGGATAAAGAAGATGCGGAGAAATTTTATGGCCAGATTAAAGATCTTTATAATAATCATCAGGTACAAAACCTTAAACAATTAGCCAATCCTGAATCAGAAATTTCGTCCGGTATTATTTTTGAACAACTGGAAAAATTGGGTAAACTGAGGGAAAACGGTATTCTTACTGATGCAGAATTTACAGAACAAAAGAGAAAATTGCTGGAACAATTAAAATAAAACTTTTAACACCTAATCATGAAAGATAAAGCAGAAATAGTTGAAAACTGGCTTAAAGGGTGGTGCCTATCACGAGAAGTACCTTTTCCTGTTCAGTATAAGTCCGGATTTAAGGTCTTCGTCGGGGATGAAAAACAAAAAGAACGTTATGTTTTTCCTGAACTTAATGAGGACTTTTTTCAACTTGCTCAAGAAATTGATGAACCATGGGTTTATCTGAAGGTAAGTACATCCCCTGATCAGTTTATAGAGAATATTCCTGAAAAATGGGAACTGCAGCCACAAGGATATTTAATGACTTGCTTTCATCCGATGAAGTTCCCGGAGACCAGTCTGGCAGAAGGATATCATTTAGAATTTTCTGAATACAATATAACATTTGTTGTAAAGATTGTAGCTGAAAATGGCGAACAGGCTTCCATAGGTCGTGTTTCATTGATAGATGATGTTGCTGTTTATGATAGAATAATTACCGAAATACCTCATCAAAGGAAAGGGCTGGCCTCTTTTTTATTGAAAGAACTGGAGAAAATAGCTTTATCAAAGGGATTTTCTAATAATCTTTTGGTGGCTACAGAAGAAGGGAAATTCTTGTATGAAACATTAGGTTGGAAAGTGTATTGCTTACATACTTCAATCGTGATCCCTTCAGAAAATTAATATTTTTACTGAAATTAATTACTTTATGGTCAAGAAATAGTAATTTCGGCTCATAAACTACTAGCATGAGTGAAAAATCAAGACTTGACGAAATAAGAGAAGAACTCGACCGGCTGGGAATCAACCCTACCATTTTTGCCAGAAAAGAAATTCATGAACTGCCGGATATCCTTTCAGAAGATGAACGAATTGTTTATCTTGTTGAAGGCAGAAATAAAGTAACAAAACATCATATTATCCTGGTAGCCACAGACAGAAGGATCATTTTTGTGGATAAAGAATTCCTGTACGGATTAAAAATGGAAGATTTCTCGTACAATAAGGTAAGTTCTATACAATATGAAACAGCGTTAATGCTTGCCTCTATAGATATTCATATCGCAGATAATATTCTTGAGATCGATGGAGTGGGGAAATATGATGCTGAATTATTTTGCGAAAAAGTAAGAGATTTCATGTCTCATCCTGAAGGATATTTTGAGAAGAAATCTGAACCGACTATTTTAGATCAGTTGGAACAGCTGGGTAGATTAAAGGACAATGGAGTTTTAAGTGAAGAAGAATTTTTGAGTCAGAAAAGAAAACTACTGGATCAGTAATAATGGGAATATTCAAAATTTTAAACGCAAAGTGGTATTATGCAATCATAGCTTGTAGTGTTGTCACAATCCTTTGCTTTTTTGGATTTTCTATTCAAAGTAAATACATTTTTTATATATCTTGTTTTCTTCCTTTTCTTTTTCTTTCAGTTGCTCTTGTTTTGGGATGTATTAGAATGATAAGAAAGGATTATTCAAATGGAATATTGCAGTTTTTTTTGCTGGAGTATTAGCAATCATTGTATATGGCTATTTCTCTTTTTTTCTCATGTTTTATCCCTATGATTTCTTTGCTGAAGGATTAGAAATCCCTAAAAATATTAAATTTGAAAAACCTCTGAAGCTTATTGATGATAGAGGACGAGCAAGCTCAGATAAACAGGATTTTGTGCTCTATGATTATCTTCAACCTGGCATGTATAAATATGATTTGTTTCTAAATAAGATTGAAAAAGGCAAAGTTTATTTAAAAATATTTGAAGTAATAAAATATTATCTCAAAAAAGTATTAGAACAAAAAGTGAAATGCCTATAGAAAATACGACTGATGAGTTAAAAAGATTTGAGCTGAAAGATGATTTTACAATTTATGAAGGGGACTGGGGACAATTTTATGGAGGAAAAGTAGAGGTATGGTTTAAACCTGATAATTTAAATAAGCCTGATAGAAAATTAATAACAAAAAACTATATCATTCAAGGATGGATGAGGTAGACAAATAACCAAAAAATATGGAAAATTACTTAGATATTAATAAAAAGTCCTGGAATGCAAAAGTAGACCCACATTTGAAGTCTGATTTTTACTTTTTAGATGAATTTTTAAATGGTAGAAGTTCACTTAATTCAATAGAACTGGAGCTTCTTGGAGATATCAAGGGAAAGAGTATTTTGCACCTGCAGTGTCATTTTGGACAGGATTCCATTTCACTTTCAAGAATGGGTGCACAAGTGACAGGAATTGACTTATCAGATAAAGCGATTGAAGCAGGAAGAGATCTGGCCCTGAAATGCGGTACAGATACTCAGTTTATCTGTACGGATGTCTATAATCTTCCCAATGTTTTAGATCAAAAGTTTGATATCGTTTATACCAGTTATGGAACCATTGGCTGGCTCCCGGACCTTGGGAGATGGGCAGAGGTTATCAGCCATTTTTTGCAACCCAACGGTAAGTTTATCATGGCGGAATTTCATCCTGTGGTTTGGATGTTTGATGACGACTTTACCAGAGTTGCCTACAATTATTTTAATGAAAAGCCTATTGTAGAAACGTATGAAGGTACTTACGCAGATCAGTCTGCCTCAATTGTGCAGGAGTATGTAATGTGGAATCACTCTCTTGCTGAAGTTTTGGATAATCTTATTAAAAAAGATATGACACTGGATACTTTTCAGGAATTTGACTGGTCACCATATCCTTGTTTTAGACATGTTGAGGAATTTGAAAAAGGAAAATGGAGAATTCCTCAGTTTGGAAATAAAATCCCATTGGTATATGCTTTTGTAGCACAGAAAAAATAATGTATACAAACTTAAAATAAAAAAAAGTCATCACGATAATTGTGATGACTTTTTCCATATATGAATGTTAAAAAAACTACTGTCTGTTTTTAGTTTAAAGAATCCTCAGCTTTAGTTTTAGCTTCGTCTACTTTATTTTGAACCTGAGAAGCAACATCATTGGCTTTGCTCTTAAGGTCGTTTCCCCATTTGTTCAGATTATCTTTTGCTGTATTGATTTTATCTTTTACAGCTTGTTGGTCTTCAGGAGATGAATTTTTATATTTCCAATAAGCTACAGCACCTAAACCTAGTAAAGCTAATAAACCTTTTGTTTTGTTTCCCATGATTTCTATTTTTTTAAATATTAATATTAAAACTTGTTATTAATACTTATGTAAAATGCGTGCCAAAAAATTAAGTAGAATTATAAATAAATGTTAAAATTAAGAGAATACATCAAATGTATTTCCATCAAAACTGGCAAAAACCATAGTAGGATAGGAGTCCTGATGATATACGTTGCCTTCTTTATCGATGGCGATAGCTCCGGCAAATCCGTCGATTGCTTTGAGCTCGTCGAAAGTTTTTCTGAATGCTGCTTCAAGATTCATTCCGTCGGTTACACGGGTTACAATTTTGGTTGCAGTGGCATTACTGACGATATCTTCACCTACACCTGTGCAGCTTACTGCGCAAAATGCATTGGCGTAATTTCCGGCTACAGTGGCAGAATCTGATATTCTTCCGGGAATTTCAAAGCCTTTTCCCCCGGTAGAAGTTGCAACGGCTAATTTTCCTTCTTTGTCTATCGCTACACAACCTACTGTTCCTTTTCCTCCATTATTTAGTTTCTCTTCATATTCTCTTCTTCTTTGTGGGATTTCTGTAGAAAAATTTTCAAAGCCGTGTTCTGTTGCATAATTTTTAGCCCCATTTCCTCCAAGAACTCTGTCATCTTCATTGATCAGAGCTTTGGCTACAAAAATTGGGTTCTTTACCTCCTGTATGTTGATCACTCCGCTTAATTTTTGTGTTTCCCCATTCATAATGGCAGCACTCATCCGAATGACACCATCACTTTGAATCTGCGAGCCAATACCTGCATTATATAGTGGATCATCCTCCAAAAGAGAAACAGCATAAGCGACCGTATCAAATGCAGAATGGGTTTGAAGATATTCAAAAGCTTTTTTGGCAATTTCCTTTAAAGAGTTTTGTTTTGCAGTCTTTACTTCATGGCTTTGATCGCTTTCAGAGAAAAAACCGCCGTGGATGATGATTTTCATAATAGATATGGTTTCGTGTTCCGGAGTTCTGTGTTTATTAAAGTCAATAATACGATTACCGGTTATTAATAGGAAGAAAAGATAAGAATTTTATTGATATCCTGAAGTCTGAATAATAAGAGTTTCGTAGTTCGTAATTTCATTTTCAATGATATTTTGAGAAGCGATCTCAGTTATCCGTAAAACGTCGCATCCCGAACCCCGAATCTCAATATCTCGTATCCCAAAACCCCATAACCCGCATTATTTATCCTGTGGAATTGGATTAAATTGTGAATTTTCGATTGTAAGGTCTTTTGTTGTCAGATCATAATGATCATTCATCGACATCACATGTACGGTGAGATTGTCAATAGAAATAGGCTCCCCAAGGTTGATATTTGTAAGATTGGTATCCTTAATAAATCTTCCGTCCACCAGAATGACAAGGCCTGAGCCAACCGCAGTCATCACCTCATTATGAATGAAAAGTCCGGTATCTTCCCCAAGCCCTATTCCCAGGGTTCTCGGATTATTAACTACAGCCTGAAAAAGACGACCGATTCTGCCTCGTTGTACAAAATGCGTATCAATAATCACATTATCTATTAAACCTAATCCCTGTGTGGTTTTGATTTCTCCTTTTAATAGAGCCTCAGAACTACTTCCCTGATAAATCATATTTTCAGAAGCTGCGGCAGCTCCTGCAGAAGTTCCTGAATAAATAAAATCCTGTTCCTGGTATTTTAATAAAATTGTATCGTGGAATCTGGTTCCTCCAAGTATAGAGGTAAGTCGTAACTGATCCCCACCGGTAAACATCATGACATCTGCTGCGTTTGCTCTGGCTACTATTGCATCAGAGTTAGCTTCTTCACGGTTGTGGATGTCCAGAACGTTCACATTCTTAGCTCCTAAAAATTCAAATGCCTTCTTGTACTCGGAGCCTACGATTTGTGGAATCTGAGAAGCAGTAGTTACGATCTCTATGACGGAATCTTCCTTGTGCTTTGATTCATTGATAATCTTTCGCAAGATCCCTCGTTCAAAAAAGTTAAGATTCTTTTCAATATTCTGATCATAGTCGTTTTCAGCAAAACTTCCTTTGTTTACAGCGCCTCCGATAACAATTAATTTTCCAACAGGTTTCGTCATGGTACAAAATTAAAAAATAATTAACATTATTTGGCGAAATTCGTGCCATCTTTACTTGATTTTTAGTGATTTAGAAATGTTAATTAAAATTAATTTTTTTTTAATAAATCTTTAAATGTGGTATAGTTTCGTTTAGGGTTTTACATTATCTTTGGCTATAAAAGGAGTTATTGTTAACTGTTAAAATGCCAATAGACTATGAAAATTGAAAAGATTCAGGCACTACGTGGTCCTAACATCTGGAGCATCAGAAGAAAGAAGCTGATACAGATGAGGTTGGACCTTGAGGAAATGGAAAATTATCCTACCAATAAGATTGAAGGATTCCGGGAAAGAATTGAAAAATTGATCCCCTCATTAATTACCCACAGATGCTCAGAAGGAGTAGAAGGTGGTTTTTTCCATAGAGTGGAAACAGGAACCTGGATGGGGCATGTCATTGAGCATATTGCATTGGAAATTCAGACCCTTGCCGGTATGGATGTAGGTTTCGGAAGAACCAGAGAGACCAAAACACCGGGAGTGTATAACGTAGTATTCAACTATATTGAAGAAAATGCAGGAGTTTATGCAGCAGAAGAAGCTGTGAAAATTTCAGAAGCATTAATTGAAGGAAAAGAGTATGATATTAATGCATGTATTCATAAACTGAAAGAGATCAGAGAGCGTGTTCGCCTCGGTCCTTCAACCGGAAGTATTGTCGAAGAAGCGGCTTCCAGAAAAATCCCATGGATAAGACTAGGTACAAATTCTCTGGTACAGTTGGGATATGGTATCAATCAGCAACGTTTTCAGGCCACTATAACCGGGAAAACGAGTTCTATTGCAGTGGATATCGCTTGTAATAAAGAGTTAACAAAAAAAATGCTTCATGATGCGGCTATTCCGGTTCCCATTGGTGATCTCATTGTGGATGAAGAAGGATTGGAAGCTGTAATCAGAAAAATTGGGTATCCCATTGTATTGAAACCATTGGACGGAAACCACGGAAAAGGTTCGTCTATTAATGTCAATGATTGGGATGCGGCTAAAACAGGTATGGAACATGCCCAAAAATATTCGCGGAAGGTAATTGTTGAAAAATATATAACAGGGTATGATTTCAGAGTTCTGGTCATTGATAATAAAATGGTTGCCGCTGCAAGAAGAGTTCCTGCCCATATTGTTGGGGATGGGGAACTGAACATCCAACAACTTATCGACAAGGAAAATAAAGATCCGAGACGGGGATATGGTCATGAAAATGTCCTCACGGAAATTGAAGTGGATAAAGATACCACAGAGCTTCTTGAAAAACTTCACTATACTTTGGAAACTATTCCTCAAAAAGGAGAGGTCGTCTATCTGAAATCAACGGCTAATCTTTCTACCGGAGGAACTTCGATTGATGTTACCGATATGATTCATCCGGAAAATATCACCATGGCAGAAAGAATTTCCAAGATCATTGGTCTGGATGTTTGTGGTATTGATATTATGGCCGAAAACCTAACCCAACCCTTAAAAGAAAGCGGGGGCGCAATTATCGAAGTCAATGCAGCGCCTGGTTTCAGGATGCATCTCGCACCGAGCGAAGGACTACCAAGGAATGTTGCTGCTCCCATAGTAGATATGCTTTATCCACAGGGAAAACCTTTTACTATTCCAATTATTGCTGTTACCGGAACTAATGGAAAAACAACGACAACAAGGTTGATCTCGCATATTGTCAAAAGCAATGGATATAGAGTAGGCTTTACCACTTCAGACGGAATTTATATTCAGAATACAATGCTGTCTAAAGGAGATACTACAGGGCCCCTTTCCGCGGAATTTATTCTGAAAGATCCTACGGTAGAATTTGCAGTCCTTGAAACAGCAAGAGGAGGGATTCTACGTTCCGGACTGGGCTTTTCACAATGTGATATCGGTGTTTTAACCAATATTGAAGAAGATCATCTGGGAATGAATGATATTCACAGCTTAAAAGATCTTACCAAAGTAAAAAGGGTCGTTCTGGACAGTGTAAAGAAAAGTGGTTGGAGTGTACTGAACGCGGATAATGAATATTCCATGAAAATTGTGAATGATCTTGATTGCAATGTTGCCATTTTCAGTATGGATGAAAATAATCCTCATATTGTAAAATATGCAAAGGAAGGAAAAATCACCTGTGTGTATGAAGAAGGTTTCGTTACCATCAAGAAAGGAGATTGGAAAATCAGGATTGGAAAAGCTAAAGATTTCCCGATTACCATGGAAGGCAAGGCCAGATTTATGATTGAAAATGTATTGGCGGCCAGTCTGGCAAGTTATCTTTATGGATTTGGTATTGAAGATATTTCCAATTCTTTGAGAACTTTTATTCCGAGTGCCCAGCTTACCCCGGGAAGGCTGAATGTGTTTAAATTTAAAAACTTTAAGGTTCTGATTGACTTTGCCCATAATCCTTCGGGCTATGAAGCCATTGAAGACTATCTGAAAAATGTAGAGTCTTCCAAAAAAATAGGGATTATTTCCGGTGTGGGTGACAGACGGGATAATGATATCAAGGAATGTGGCAAAATTGCTGGAAGAATGTTTGATCATATCATAATCAGAAATGAAAAACACCTTCGAGGCAGGACCGAAGAGGAAATCAACGGATTGATTATCGAAGGAATGCAGGCCTCAGGAAAAGATGTCAGTTATGAGATCATTCCTAAGGAAATCGAAGCATTAAAACATGCTATGGGAATGGCCGAGGAAGGGACTTTCATTACAGCCTTGAGTGATGTGATTTCCAACGCGATTGATCTTGTTCAGGAATATCAGGCAAGAGAGCTGCTGGAAGATGATAAGAATTAATCAATATTTTTAATAAAAAGACCTTCGGAATTTCGAAGGTCTTTTGTTTTTATAAGTTTTCCCAGAGGTTTTGAATCTTATTCATTTTTGCCAATAAGGAATTCATACCTGATAGTAAATTAAGCTATTTTTCTGCAAAAAAAGCATTCGAACTCCCAATCCAGATGGCATCCTTTTTATTAAAGTCTACATTTACCATCGCGGCTTTGGTCATTCTTCCAAGGTTTTCCAGTAGAATAGGACGATCATCATTTTCTCTCCAGATATATAGCAAACGGATTTCTGCTTTTGAAAACTCTCCGTTGATGTCTTCAAAAATAGGTTCATACGATACCTTTCTCTGTAAAATATAGTTTTCTTTATCGTGAATAGAATCTGTAATTTCCTTGGTAGGGTTAAGGTTGACCCCACTTCCTGCAAATGAAAATAGGGGTTTTAATACAAAATTTTCAAGGTTTTCTTGTTCCGGAAATTCATTCAGAAAATAGCTTTTCGGAACGAATTGATGAGTTAATAAGGGGAGAAGAAATTTCGAAATTTTAAAAAACCAATTGGGATGAGTGATCCATTTTACATCAACTTCTTCACGGAAATCAAATTCGGTTTTCAAATCAGGAATATTATCTAAGTCATCAAAGATGATGCGGTTGTAGATCCTTTTAATTTCAATCAATTGGTTATCGTTGCTGTAAAACAGTTTCTTTCCTTCTTTTTTTACTTTTGTAAGGCAAACGGTCTTTATTCCAAGCAACTGCTCAGTCAAAGCAAAATCAATAGCTGTTTTTTGTTTTTCAGGAAAGATCTCAAGAAGAATTACATTTTCCGGATTTTCATCCCCAACGATTAATTCTTTCAGGTAGTTTCTAAAAGTCTCCTGAGGCATGGGGTTACGGATCTCCGAAAGGAAAGGATAGACTTCGCAAAATGTATTTTCAAATGTTTTCTGGAATGCATATAATGAAGGAAACGCCTGAAGTTCGATTAACTGAGGTTCAATTTCTCCATTCTCACTTTTACAGACGCCAAAATCTATGGTGAAGAAATGAGGCTGATCAGTATCATTGGGAACTTTGCAATTATGAGGAACAGCTTTTTGAAGTACTTCTGATGGAAGTGCTTTAATCTGACTGATAATACTTTCACTTGCTTCAATAAGTTTGGTCTCAAACTCCTTAGTAAGAAAAATTGGACTTTCTGAAATTCTGAAGCCAGGCTCTACACCGCTTTTTTGTTGTAAAATATTTTTAAGTTGCTGGTATTTTTCTTGTGAAAACTCCTGATTGAACTGTTTTCTGTATTTTGGGATCATATTTTTTTCTTTGTGATGGTAAAAAATCGAGCATTTGCCCGATTTGTAATTTTTAGATTAAACTACAAAAGTCACAAAAGATTTTTTACCTTTTAAATCTATGTAAGATTCACATAAGTGGAAAATCAATGATTTTCAAACAGCTGATAACGTAATAAGAATCCAGGTGTCAGGCTTTTGTGACTTTTGACTTCGTCGAATCTTTGATTTGTTGTTTATTTTTTAAGCTAAAGATTCAGCTTCTTTCAATATGTTTTTTTTTGCAAACTGAAGAAATCTCGGAAGAATCTGGTTTCTCGTAAGAATAATTTTGTCTTCATCATCGATTCTGTCCATCGTTTCAAGGTATTTTTCCATTCCGAAATTTTCAATCATTGCTTCTCTGTTTTTATCATCCTTCAGGTTTTCGATTAATGCTTCAGGACTCGCTTCCGGGTGAAACTGAGTTCCGAAAATTTCTTCTGAAAAACGAACAGCCATTATTGCTCTTTCCAAATTAATGTGAGGTCTGAATTTTTCTATGGCCATAATTTCCATCCCCAGTTCTTCAAAACGATCCAAATCAGGTTCAATAAACTGATATGCTCTTGAATCAACAGCATAAAAGGGATCCTGAAGATTTTTAAGTAAAAATTCTTCTTTGCCTTTCCCGGTTTTATGAATCGGCATTACTCCAAAAGAATAAGATTTCCTTTTACAAACATTACCTAGTTTCCAATGAATACTAGCCAATTGGAATGAGTGACAGATGAGGAAAAGATATTTTTTATTTTCATGATATCTGTTGTGTTCGAAAACGGCATCTAAAAAATTGGCAAACCTGTCCTCCCACTGAAGGCCCTCCCTGTGTGGAGTACCAGGCCCACCTGAAGAAATAAAAATATCAAAATCTCCGATTTCCGGCATTTCATCCTTAAATCTCACATCAAATGTCTTGATTATTACATTTTCTTCAGAGTTCTGCTGAAATGTCTCAGAAATCTCTTTAATATTTCTAAAGCCCTGATTTACATGATTGTTGTTCATGTCCAGCAGAGCAATTCGAATATCTTTCATTGCATCATATTTTGTGTAAAGGTATCAAAAATATTATGAAGCGGGTTCACCATGAGTTATACCGTATTCCGTTTCCGAAATCATATAATCTACTACTTTCGTGAGATCTCCGGTTTCTTTAAAAATTTGAAGCTGGCGGTCTGCGCCGGTTCCGTTTTCTAAAATTTTCCAGGCATATTCTACTTCTTCTCTGCATCCCAGTTCGTCTACAACATCATCAATAAACTCTAATAGTTCTTTTAACAGATAAGGGTAAGGAACCGATTCTTCTTTGCCAAAATCGATAAGATGAGCCTCAATGCCACTTTTGGAAGCACGCCATTTGTTCTCGTTCAATAGCAGTCTTCGGTAGCTTCTAAAGCTCAGGTTTTGCTGATGCAATTTATAGATTTTTGCCACCAGGCTTTGCATAATAGCAGCCAGGCACACGGTTTCGTCAATTCTTAATGGCATATCGCAGATCCTGAATTCAATAGTAGGGTAGAATGGGTGTACCCGTAGATCCCACCATATTTTTTTGGCATTATCAATAGTACCTGTTTTTATCAGGAGATCTACATAGCTGTCAAATTCTGCCAAAGAGTTGAAATAACTTGGAATACCCGTTCTTGGAAATTTTACAAAAATCTCCTGTCTGTATGATTTAAATCCGGTATATCTTCCAATCCAAAATGGAGAATTAGTAGAAAGGGCATAGACGTGAGGCAAGAAATAACGCATCACATTTTGAATTCTTACCCCTTCTTCACGATTGGGAATTCCGATATGTACGTGGAGTCCGAAAATAAGGTTTTCACGGGCAACGTCTCCCATGTCATCTACGATTTTAATGTATCGTTCTCCCTGTGTGATGGTGTTATCAGACCAGTGTGAGAACGGGTGTGTTCCACCTCCGGATACCCGTAAACCTTGTTCATGAGCTGTATTGATTAAGTGGCGTCTTAAATTTGTTAATTCTGCTCTTGCTTCCTGAATGTTCTGGCAGATGCCTGTCTCCATTTCAATCATGGATTCATGCATTTCGTGTTTTAAATTTTCACTTAAAACGGCTTTTCCACCTTCAATGATTTTGGAAACATGAGAAATAAGATCTCTGCTTTCGACATCAATGATCTGATATTCTTCTTCGATTCCAATAGTAAACTGATGCATTGTCTTGTGTTTTTTTATTTTTTTTGAATTTTATAGTATTGAATCTTTCACAAAGGTTCCCCAGGCGATGTTGGCTTTTCCCGGAACGTATTCTTTTGCTTTTTCAATAGCCAGCTTTGCAGCATGTTCTATAATCCATGCAAAATTTTCTTCTCCTACAGAATTTTTGTCCGCATCCGGAGCCGGATTACAGAAGTCGATGGCATACGGAATACCGTCTCTTACTGCAAACTCCACCGTATTGAAATCATATCCCAAGGCTTCATTCATTTTTATGGTATAATCATGAATGGTCTTTAATAGCTTTTTCAATTCTTCACCTTCAGTCTTATGGGTTGTGGCATACCTCAAGTGAGGAGCATTGCGGGGCTCATATGGCATGATGTGAACATATTTTCTGCCCAGGCAATACACTCTGTAATAATCATCAAATATAATTTCTTCCTGTACCATCATCACCAGCTGTTCTGTTTCGCCCAGTTTATTCCAAAGATCGTCAGGATTTTCTACCCTGTAGACATTTCTCCATCCGCCTCCGTCATGTGGTTTCATATATGCCGGAAAACCTACATAATTGAAAATATACTCCCAGTCATGTGGAAACTTAAGATTTCTGAATGACGTTTCAGAAGTATTGGCCGGTCTTTCATGAGAGGGAAGTAATACCGTTTTAGGTAATGGAATTCCTAATTTTGACATCAGGGCATTATTGAAAAACTTTTCATCAGCACTCCACCAGAACGGGTTATTGATGACATAAGTTCCATTCAGTGCTGCATTTTTCAGATAGGCTCTGTAAAAAGGAACATCTTGTGAAATTCTGTCGATGATCACAGCATACCCATAATCTGCTCCTTGTTCCAACTTGTCTATGTTTACAGGCTCAGCTACAATTTCTCCGGCTCCCAACTCATTTACTTTATCAATAAATGCCCAGGGAAACGTATCCTCCATACCAAATAGAATTCCTACTTTTTTTGTCATAATTTTTGTTTTTTAATGGGTGTATATTTTTTTCTATTTTTATCATTCTCTCAATGGGCGAAAAATGATTTTCAGTCCAGAGTTTTGCTTGTAGTATTTCTTAAACTACCTCGCCAGTTATTTAGGAGAAATACGCTCCTATAAATGTTGGAAATACCATTCTCCACAAGGGCCAGTCATGGCCGATCCATTTTCTTTCATCATACCAGAAATTGATGCCTTTAACCCTTAAAATTTCAGCCATTTCAATATTCTTGTCTTTACATATATCCTGATCAGAGGTACTTAGCACAATATGCATGTGCTTGTATTTCCAGGCTTCATCATTTCTTATAAATTCTCTTGGGCAATTAAAATAAACAAGATCATCAGAAAAGCCGTCCATGAAATTTCTTATACTAAAAGCTCCTGAAAGACATAACAGATGAGATACTACATCAGGAAACCTGAATGCAAAATTAGCAGCGTGGTATCCTCCAAAACTTGCTCCTGCAACAGCTACGCGATGTGTTTTGTGTAGTTTCTGAATATAAGGTACAAACTCTTTAATCAAAAACTGGACGTATCTTTCATAATTTCTTATCCTTTGCTGTGGTGATATGGTATTATCATAAAAACTCCAGCTGTCTATAGTTTCAATATTATAAAGCTTTACTTTTCCCTGTTCCACAAACCAATTGATACTCCCGTTAAGATGAAAATCATGGTTTTGAGTATACTGACCCTGAGAAGTGGGAAACATAATAATGGGATGGCCGTAGTGTCCGGTTACTTCCACTTTAAGGCTTGTACCCAGTATATTTGAATAATAATCCGTATGTTCTATATGTGGCATTGACTCACTTTTCTTTAATGGTTGTATTTTAACTGCTTAGTCTGTTGTTTTTTGGGGGTAAAATGTTGAGCATTTCGGCATGAATCTTTTCAGCAGCATAGTCTAATTTTTCCTGAATGACAGTAGCATCATTGGATTTATAAACAATACCAACATGATGCTCTATCGGAAGAAACCTTACCACTTCTTCGCATTCAAAACTACTGTAATCCGGTTCTTTATCTTTGATTAATGCAACAATTAATCCTGAATAGTAGCCTGTAGGTGGTGAAACGGAATAATGTTTACCTCTTAAAAGAGCATCTTCAATTTTTGCCCATTCCCTCCAGATATTGATATTGCTTGATGCTTCTACCAGATCAGGGATATGTGCTCCTCCCACTCTTGAGGAAGTCTCCAGAAAATACCATTTTCCATCTTCTTTCCCCCGGATAAACTCGGTGTGAGTGGCTCCGTTAATAAGTCCGAAATTGGAAAGTACTTTGGCATTGATCTCTTCAAGGGCTTTAAACTCCTCAGAATATCTACCCAATGTCTTTGATCTGAACACTCCGCCTTCATGGGAAACCTGCATAGGAGGAGCCAGGTATTGAGAAGAAGAAGTGAATACAATTTCTTTATTAAATGTTAGGCTGTCCACATGATAGACATCACCGGGTTTAAAACTTTCCAATAAAAAAAGATGACGTTCCTCCCCAAGAATATCGAGTGCTTCATGAAGCTGTTCTTTGGACGTTATTTTCTTGATGCCAGATGCAGAAGCTTCTGATCGGGGCTTCAGTACCCATGGGGGGGGAACTTTATCAGCGAAATCATTCACCACATCATCATTGAAAACCGCTGTGAATTCCGGAACATTGATGCCTGAATCTTTAGCCTTTTGTCGCATTGCCAGTTTATCTCTGAAATATCGGTGTGTCGTCTGTCCCATTCCCGGGATACGGAATGTTTCTCTGATCAGAGCAGCTTTTTCTACATCATAATCATCAAGAGCAACCACTGCATTTACCTTTCTCGTTTTCATTAAGTGGGAAAATCCCTGAATCAAATGATCGAGATTCCAGACGGATGGTTTTAGCTCCGGCATGTAGAATACTTCGTCAATAGCATGCCAGGGCCAGTTTTTTTCTTTAAGATTTTCTGATGTTACCAGGATTATTTTATTACCAAGCTTCTTCATTTCGTCCATGAAATCGTAGCCCTTGTAATAGCACGAAATGCATACAATAGTTTTCTCCTCCATATAATGTTTTTTAAGTTTTAGTGATTTTTCAAAAATAAAAGCAAATCTTTGTTGTTTGATTAATATCAAAACTAGAAATATGGTGAGGTTTTTGAAAAATCACTAATCAAGTATACAGAGAATTTTTGTAATAAACTAATTTTTAATGATAATTTTCGATTAAATCCGTGAGCAATTGAACCCCATAACCGGTTGCTGCTTTTTCTTTGGCATACCCCACATTTCCAAAGGCAACTCCGGCTATATCAAGATGTGCCCATTTAGGATGGTTTTCAATGAATTGTTCTAAAAATTTGGCAGCAATAATACAATCTCCCACTGGTTTCATAGAAAGGTTTTTCAAATCTGCCACATCAGATTGAATGTCGTCTTTCCAGACATCCCATAAGGGAAGATTCCATAATCGTTGATTGGTATGATCTCCGGTTTTTATCAAAAGATTTTTTAATTCTTCGTCATTGGAGAACATAGCTGCACAGGTGTCTCCAAACATTCTCACGGAACTTCCTGTTAAAGTTGCCAGGTCGATGAGGAAATCTGTTTTATAGTTTTTAGAAAGATAGGCAAGTCCGTCTGCCAGAATCAGTCTGCCTTCTGCATCAGTATCCAGTACCTCGATTGTTTTTCCGTTATATGCCGTGATGACATCACTTGGAAGTAAAGCTTTTTCAGAAATGGCATTATCTGTAATCGGAAGCACAGCAACAATATTAACAGGAAGATTCATTTCCGCAGCATAGATCAGGGTTCCCACAACAGCAGTAGCTCCCCCCATATCAGATTTCATATAGTGAAGATTGGCTGAGTTCTTCAATGAGATGCCTCCCGTATCAAAAAGAATACATTTTCCTACCAACCCAAACGTCTTGGCATTTTTTACGGTTGTTTTATATTCTAAAATGGTGAAAGCAGCGTCATAAGCACTTCCTTGATTTACTGATAGATAAGCGCCGAGTCCAAGTTCTTCACATTTTTTTCTGTTGAAAACAGTGTATTTTAATTCATGTCTTTTTGCCAGATTTTTCAGATACAGGCTGAATATGTCCGGTTTTTTCAGATTGGCCGGTTTATTCAGCCATTCCTGACAGGCGATTTGTCCATTACTTAGTGCCTCCGCTTTTCGACTGATGTGATCTAGTTTTTTCTGACTTAAATTTTCAAAATGAAGTTCAAATTTTGCGTTCCAGAAAGGATGCTTTTTTTCAAAAGGATAATTATAAGTACCCATTAACAGACCTTTTACAAATTCTTCAAATTGTTTTTCATTCATGAAATCGGCCAGAAGCAATGTTGGAACAGCATGCAGTTTTTCTTTTTGAGTTTGTGAAAATTTTAGAGCAACTTGTTGGATTTCGAAGTTTTGTAAAGAGGATTTTCCTAAGCCAATAAAATAGGTGATTCCTTCTTCGTGGGCATTGACAAAAATCTCGTGTTTTTTTCCGGTAAAAAATGTAGCAATATTTTTGTTGAAATTTTTATTAGATTTTATCCATTCTTCCTCTGTGAATACATGGAAAATCTGGGTGTAAACTTTATTTTTTTTGTTGATTAATTTCATAAATGGATTGTATTTTGTTTAAGCTAAAGGGTTATTTATAGCTTAGTTTTTAACGCTTTGCTGTTGTGGCTTTACTTCTACAGGATTTTCAGTATTATCATAAAATAACCATTCTATAGCTCTCGGAAATTCCTGTGACCAATAAAATTCGCTATGAGTACCTTCAGGATTGATATTGGTTCTGAATTCAAAATCAAAAAGATTTTTTTTCTCCCATCTTTTTAAATATTCTTCAAAAATACGAATCCGTTTTACCATTTTGGATCCTTCCTGGCCGCCACCATATAAATAGATTTTAGTTTTAAAGGGAACCCTGAAATTCATCATGGGGAAATTATTATTGGGCTCAACCCAAAGTGAAGGAGAGAAGATCAGCAATTTTGAATAAACTTCGGGATAAAGAAATCCGCTATAAATACTGATAAGTGCTCCTAATGAGCTTCCTCCGATGCCTGTATTTTCACGGTCTTTTTTAGTCCGGTAGTTTTCATCCACAAAGGGTTTTAAGGTATCAGCAATAAAGCGTATGTATTTTTTTCCTTCTGAGCCGCTGGCTACGTTGTCATTATCAAAAATATATTCTTTAATCCTGTTTTGGCTGCCATGCTCTATGGCAATGATAATCACATCACCCCGGCCGTATTCTGAGAGAATAGATAGCTTTTTATCAATTTCCCAATTTCCGAAATCACTGCCTTCATTAAACAGGTTTTGTGCATCCTGAAGATACAAAACCGGATATGTCTTATTCGAAATATAATAATCATGTGGGAGCAGAGCCCATACCTTACGATAACGATCAAGTTGTGGAATGTAAAACGCTTCTGAAATAACTTCCGCAATAGGGAAGAACTCATCTTTAAACGGGCCCCAGTTTAACCTCCATTTGTTTACGATATCAGAAATCTTCTTTACTGACTTTTTAACTTTTCGGTTGGGGGTAATGCTTCCATACTTGTCAAGCTCAACATTTTCCCAGCCTCCCTTGGTAAATTTGTATTCAATATCGTCAGGAAGAGCTTCATCACTGATTTCTATGAAATAATTGTAGGAATCCAGTTGTGTAAGCTGATAATTGTAATCTTTCGGGTTCCATCTGTTAAAGTTTCCGGTGATAAATACCGGTCGGTCATCTTTTTCTTCTGTATAAATTTCAAACCTCATTGTGCGTATTTATAATAATGTTTAGAGGGGTTAAATTAATAAAAAAGATTGTTGTAAGATTATAAAAAAGTGATTTTAAAATTGATATATTTGATAGACATACGAAAGAAGAAAGCTAACTTGATAATTATTTGATGAATAATTAACCGCTGTTATCTGTATTTTTCGTAGTTTCAAGGAAAATATAAATATAATCTCATCTTGATGAATTCTGTTAAAACCTATACACTTTTCACTCACGAAGATGTCTATCTTTTTAAAGAAGGAAGACATTATAAGCTGTATGGTAAATTTGGGGTGCATTCTGTAGAAAAAGATGGAAAACAAGGAGTTTATTTTTCAGTCTGGGCACCCAATGCAAAGAAAGTTTCAGTGATTGGGAATTTTAATAACTGGAATCATAAAGATCATATTCTGTTTCCAAGATGGGATGAATCCGGAATATGGGAAGGATTTATTGAAGGATTGACATGGGGAACTTTGTATAAATATGCTATTGAAACCATGGGGGGGGACATTCTGGAGAAAAGTGACCCGTATGCATTGAGTTGGGAACAGAATATCCAGGCCGCTTCACTGGTGTCTACCACATGGTATGAATGGAGTGATCAGGCTTGGATGGAAGACCGTTGGAAGAGAAATAATCTTGATGCACCAATATCTGTCTACGAATTGCATCTTGGTTCTTGGTTACGGAACGAAGATTTTCCGGATCGGTTTTTGAATTATCGTGATATTGCAAAGAGTCTGGTACCCTATATAAAAGAAATGGGTTTTACTCATGTTGAATTGATGCCGGTTATGGAATACCCATATGAGCCAAGTTGGGGCTATCAGATTACAGGTTTCTATGCAGCAACCTCACGATTCGGATCTCCACAGGATCTCATGTTTTTGATTGATGATCTTCATAAAAATAATATAGGAGTTATCCTGGATTGGGTTCCGTCTCATTTTCCCGGCGATGCCAATGGTCTGTACCGTTTTGATGGTTCGCACTTGTACGAACACGAAGACCCCAAAAGGGGATTTCATCCCGACTGGAAGTCACATATCTTCAATTATGGTAAGAATGAGGTAAAATCTTTCCTTATTTCTAATGCCATGTTCTGGCTGGATCGTTATCATGTCGACGGTTTACGTGTAGATGCAGTAACATCAATGCTTCATCTTGATTATTCAAGAAATGAAGGAGAGTGGGAACCTAATATATATGGTGAAAACGTAAATCTTGAAGCCAAAACTTTTTTGCAGGAATTTAATACTGCAGTTTATAAGGAATTTGGAGATAATATTATTACCATAGCCGAAGAAAGTTCGGATTTTCCTATGCTTACCAAGCCTGTTCATGATGGAGGTGTAGGTTTTGGAATGAAATGGATGATGGGATGGATGCACGACACATTAGACTATTTTAAGGAAGATTTCGAGAACAGAAAGTACCATCATCATAAACTTACATTTGCTTCTATGTATATGTATAATGAAAATTATATTATGCCTTTATCACATGATGAAGTCGTACACGGAAAGGCAAGTTTGATTTATAAAATGAAAGGCGATGAATGGCAGAAGTTTGCCAATCTTCGTACCTTGTATGTATATATGTTTACTCATCCTGGAGCAAAATTGCTTTTTATGGGTGATGAATTTGGGCAAACGAGTGAATGGAATTTTACCCGCAGTCTCGATTGGAACCTTTTACAATATCCGGTACATAAAGGATTACAGGAACTTGTGAAGAAGTTGAACCATATCTATACCACTGAGCCTGCTTTTTATGAAAATCAGTTTAATAAACATGGTTTTGAATGGGTAGAAGCGGACGATCTGGAAAATTCGGTGTATGTATATTTAAGGAAGGGGAAACGACGCGATGATGTATTTATGGTCATTCTGAATCTGGCTCCTAAAGTGTTGGATTATAAAGTAGGAATTCATACCGGAACACATTGGGACGTGGTTTTTAACTCTGACGATGGGCAGTATAGCGGTAGTGGAGTAGTTCCGGAAATAGTAGAAGAAAAATATGAAGAATGGAGAAATTATCAAAAAACAATGACATTGAAGTTACCACCACTCGCAGGAATTGTTTTAAGAAAGAAAAAAGATAAAAAGTATAAATTACATAGAATTAAACACAGAAGATAAAGGATGGTTATTTATCATTTAAGTACAGAATGTTATCCTGTAGCAAAAGTAGGTGGCCTTGCTGATGTAGTAGGGGCTTTACCAAAATATCAGAATAAAATAAAAGAAATAGATGCTAAGGTGGTGATGCCGTGGTATAACAAACCCTTTGTCTACGATCATGAGTTTGAGGCGGTTTTTGACGGGTTTATCCATCAGGGATCCAGTATGTTACAGGTTCAGGTCCTTAGGGAGAAAACAAATGTTTTGGGATTTGAATTGTATATGGTAAGAATTCCCGGGCTGCTGGACAGGGATAATCCTTATGGCTATCAGGATGAAAGCTTCCAGTTCCTTGCTTTTCAACATGGAATATTGCATTGGATGACGGCAATGAAAATTTGTCCGGATGTTTTACATTGCCATGATTACCACACCGGATTGGTCCCTTTTATGGTGAAATATTGTCCCGGGTTTGAATCTCTTAAAGGAGTGAAAACAATAGGAACAATTCATAACGGAGAATATCAAGGGATGATGAGCTGGAATATGGTCAATTATATGCCTTCATTTGATTCCTATAAATGGGGATTACTGGATTGGAACGGATTGATCAACCCGCTGGCAAGTATGATTAAATGTTCTGATGCCTTTACCACCGTTTCTGAAGGATATCTCGAAGAGCTCTTTGTCAGTTTCCGTGGCCTGGAGAGCCTGGTACGGCAGGAGTTTGGGAAAGCCTATGGAATTATTAACGGGATTGATACAGAAGTCTGGAATCCTGAAACAGATCCAATGCTGGATTTTAATTTTAATCGTAAAAATGCCCTTGCTCAAAAAAAGAAAAATAAAGAAAGACTTTGTGAAGAATATGGTTTAAAACCTGAACTTCCTTTGTTTGCTTTCATTGGAAGGTTTGCCACTGAAAAAGGCGCCGACCTCCTGCCAGATGTAGTCTGGAGAAGTATCAAACAGAGCTATGGTGCTTTAAATATTATGATTCTCGGATCAGGAAATACATATATTGAGAATAAATTGAAAGAATATGATTATACCTATACCAACTTTGCTGTGGATCTGGGATATAAAGAGCATCTTTCCCATAAAATGTATGCATCTGCAGATTTTCTGTTGATGCCTTCAAGAGTAGAGCCTTGTGGATTGAATCAGATGTATTCAATGAGATATGGTACAGTACCCATCGTAAGATATACAGGTGGTCTCAGAGATACTGTTGAAGATATTTCAACCGGAGGAGCAGGGTTGAATTTTACCTATCCGGGGGTTGATGACATTGTACATGCGATGAACAGGGCATTGGCAATTTACAATCAAAAAGGAGTGATGGAAGATCTTATTCATGCCAATATGAGTTTTGATTTTGCATGGGAAAAATCTGCCGAAAAATACATAGCTTTATATAATAGCTGAGATGATAAGAGCTTATCTTTTTTTGATATTGGTAACAAGTGTTATTTCTTGCACAACAAGAAATGTGCTGACAGGAAAAAATAGCGCATCAGGGGATGTTTCTTATTTTACGATCTTGTATTATGGTTATCCAAATGGTGAGCGATTGCGGCTGGAAGAAATGATTTCAGAAAAATGGAAAATAAAGTATAAAGCAGGTGCAGGTTGTGTTGTTAACAGCAAAATGGAACGAAAAATAGAGGATAAAAACAGGAAGACATATGTGGAAATAGAAAAGAAATATGGAAAGGACTGGAAGATGAGATATGAAAAAGATATTAATGAGGCGGCGATGGCTCAAGCCGATATCATGGATGTCTTAATTACAAATAAACCTTTTAGGGAAGAGCTTGAAAAGCATCATATCGAAATTGACGGCGTTGACAAGGAAGTATTGCTACTGGATGATCCCGGAACCTATGAAGTGGAAGTATATGGCTTTAATGAAAATAATGAGCAAATAAATTGCTGTAGACTTCACGTAAACACCAAAAATAAAACTGTATATTTAATAAAATAAAAAAACACGCAAGATATTTATGAAACGAAATGTAATCTCCATTGTACTGGGAGGCGGCAGAGGGACAAGATTATTCCCGTTAACCTATTCTAGATCAAAACCGGCAGTACCGATTGCAGGAAAATACAGATTGGTAGATATTCCTATTTCCAATTGTCTGAACTCGGGATTGAACAAGATTTTGGTCCTGACTCAGTTTAATTCAGCCTCTTTAAATTCACATATTAAAAATTCTTATCACTTTGATATTTTCAGTAAGGGCTTTGTTGATATTCTGGCGGCAGAACAAAACGTAGAAAACGAAAGTTGGTATCAGGGAACTGCTGATGCTGTACGTCAGTCTATGAAACATCTTGAAAAATATGACTATGATTATATTTTAATTCTTTCAGGAGATCAGCTCTATCAGATGGATTTTAGAGAAATGCTCGATTTTCATATTGAAAACGGTGGTGATCTGACGATTGCAACCATTCCGGTCAATGCAAAAGACGCAACAGGATTTGGAATTTTGAAATCCGATGACGAAGGAAATATTACGTCTTTCTATGAAAAACCGGATTATGATATGCTGGAAGGTCTGAAATCTGAAGTGTCTGACGAAAATAAACTTAAAGGAAAAGACTTCCTGGCCTCTATGGGAATCTATATTTTTACTAAAAATATTCTGAAAAAAATGTTTGAAGAAGGCGCCGGTGATGATTTTGGAAAAGATATTATTCCAAGTTCTATTGGTAAATATAAAACATTGAGCTACCAATACGAAGGGTATTGGACGGATATTGGAACCATTGAATCGTTCTACGAAGCCAATCTTGATCTTTGTCTTGATCTTCCGCAATTCAATCTCTTTTCTTCTTCTCCTATCTACACAAGAGCAAGAATGCTTCCACCATCGAAGATCAATGGCTCTTATGTAAGCAAAGCGGTTTTTGGAGACGGATGCATCATTATGGCTGATAAAATAGAAAATTCAGTCATTGGAAACAGGACCAGAATTGATAAAGGCAGTACCATTGTAAACTCTTATGTAATGGGTGCTGATTTCTATCAGAATACTACCGAAATTGTTCTCAATGACAGGGCTGGTCGCCCCAATATGGGAATTGGGAAATACTGTTATATAGAAAAAGCAATTCTGGACAAAAACTGTTATATCGGGGATAATGTCAAAATTATTGGAGGAAAGCATATTCCTGATGGCGATTATGGTACTCATTCTGTACAGGATGGTATTGTTGTGGTGAAGAAGGGAGCCGTGTTGCCTCCGGGTATTCATATAGGATAAGTAGTGACGAAGCCGGAGAATGGAAGATGGAAATTATTCAAGTCGAAGAATGACCAGAGCTTTTTGTTTTGCTAATCTTAGACTATCCAACATCATTAGAGTCATTTCAATCAAAGTATAGCTGGTAACTATATGTCAAATAGTAACTTACTTATTTTCTCATTCAGTTTCCAGCCTTTAACAGGTTAATTATTGTTAAACATACAACTAGAGTGATCAGCATATTGGTCACTTTTTTTATTTGTATTATTTTTGTGCGATGCGTATTTTTAAAATAGTAACGGTATTTATAATTTTGCTTGGAGGTGCTTATGCTGCTTCCATGTATTATTTTGTGGACGAAAGTAAAAACTTTACAATCGAAAAAGAAATCGATTATCCGGTAGATAAAGTCTTTACTCAGTTTAACAATCTTCAGAATTTTACAAGATGGAATAATTTTTTTTCCAGCTCACAGTCTATAGATATTGATTATTATACACCGTATGAAGGACAGGGAAGTGCCATCAGTTATGTAGATCCTAAAAATGATACCGACGGTGAAATGTTTATCAGGTATGAGAATCCCAATAAAACTTTAAAATATCAGCTTTTTGAAGATGAAAATGCCAATCCCACACTGGTAGACGTTAAATTTAAACCTGTTTCTGCGGAAAAGACCAGAATTACATGGTATGTACATACACCCAAACTTTCGGTTTGGAGAAGAGTAGAAAATTTCTGGACAGAAGACCGCTTTGCGGAAAATATTACCAAAAGCATGGTTAATCTCAAGAATGTCTTAGGAAATAAGGTTGAAAAAGATAACCTCATGGCAGCCATCAAATATGATAGCCTCATGGTAGAAAAAGAGGAAGATATGCTTATTTTGGGGATCAATGTGAGCACATCCAACAAGAAAGATGCCTTGTACAAAAATATCGTGATGAATTATAACAAAATCTATAATTTTGTATCGATGGATCTTGGTAAAAAAGATGATGAAGTTGGGTATCCGGTTCTGATTACAGATGCCGACAATTACAAAGACAAAGAGGTGTCTTACTTCCTCGGAATTCCACTTTCCAAGAAAATTGGGGTAACTGATAATAATTTTAATTTTAGGACCATAAATCCAACGGAAAATTATGTGATGTACTATAAAGGAGGCTATGAAGGACGAATTAAGGCGATTCAGCAATTGATTCAAAAAGCCAAAAAAGACGAAATGCGCTTCGGAGACATCCGTCAAACGTTTATTGAGCGTCCGATGGAAGGAGAAGCTGTAAACGTTAAGCTCTCATTATCAGTGTTTAAGTAGTTTTTTAAAAATTAATTTTTTCCTAACTTTTTTTAACGGTTTGAGACTGTTCTAACTCGGTTTTTTTTATTAAATTTGAAGATTAATTCTACAAATAAATTTTAATAAATAGATAAACTGTAATAATGGACAGATTTTCATTCCTAAACGCAGCTCATTCTCAGTTAATTGAGGATTTATACCAACAGTACTTAAAATTCCCGGACTCTTTAGAACCATCATGGAAAGCTTTCTTTCAAGGCTTCGATTTTGCTTTGGAGAACTACGGAGATGACGATAGCATTCAATTTATTCAGGCTTCGGCCAATGCTGCTCCGGCAGTACAGCAAATTTCTCAGGCAGTATCAAACGGAGAGGTTCCTGAGCACATCAAGAAAGAATTTAAGGTAGTAAACCTTATTGAGGCTTATAGAACAAGAGGACACCTCTTTACAAAAACAAACCCTGTTAGAGAAAGAAGACACTATACCCCAACTTTGGATATCGAAAATTTCGGTCTTTCCAAAGAGGATTTAAATACAAAATTCAACTGTGCTGTAGAAACAGGAATGAAAGAGCCTGCTACGCTTGCAGATTTGATTAAACATCTTGAAAATATCTACTGTGATTCTATTGGAGTAGAATATACATACATTAACAATGTTGAAGAAAAAGATTTTATTAAGAAATGGCTTCAGGTAAATGAAAACCACCCAAGCCTTTCTGCAAATGAAAAAACAGAAATCTTATTAAAATTAAATCAGGCTGTAGCCTTTGAAAACTATCTTCACACAAAATTTGTAGGACAAAAAAGATTCTCATTAGAAGGTGGTGAAACATTAATCCCTGCTTTAGATCAGTTGATCTCAAGATCTTCTCAACTTGGTGTTGACGAAGTAGTATTAGGGATGGCCCACAGAGGGAGATTAAATGTACTGACCAATATTTTCGGGAAATCTTACAAGCAGATTTTCTCAGAATTTGAAGGAAAGGAATTTGAAGAAGATGTATTCTCCGGTGACGTTAAATATCACTTAGGGTCTTCTAAAAAAATCAAAACTGCTTCAGGAGAAGAAGTTTGTATCAACCTGACACCCAACCCGTCTCACCTTGAAACGGTAGCAGCTCTTGTAGAAGGTATCTGCCGTGCGAAAGTGGATGACAAATACAAAGATTATTCTAAAGTATTACCGATCATCATCCATGGTGATGGGGCTATCGCCGGACAAGGTATTGCGTACGAAGTTGCTCAGATGATGACTTTGGAAGGTTACAAAACAGGTGGTACTGTTCATATTGTGGTAAATAACCAGGTTTCATTTACAACAAACTACATGGATGCAAGGTCTTCCACATATTGTACAGACATTGCAAAAGTTACAGAATCTCCTGTAATGCACGTCAATGCTGATGATGCTGAAGCTGTTGTTCACGCGATCCACTTTGCTGCTGATTTCAGAGCAAAATTCGGAAAAGATGTTTACATCGATCTTTTAGGATATAGAAAATATGGTCACAATGAAGGTGACGAACCAAGATTTACTCAACCTAATTTATATAAAACAATTTCAAAACACCCGAATCCAAGAGAAATTTATAAAGATAAATTGCTTAAAGACAGTATTACTTCCAATGATGTAATTGCTAAAATGGAAACGGAATTCAAGGCGCTTTTAGATAAAGACTTTGATGCTTCCAAAGAAATTGAGAAAAATGTAATGGACTTGTTCATGGCTGAAGACTGGGTAAACTACCCAATCGGAAAAAGAGGAGCACTTCAATTACCGGTTGATACAAAATATGATTTAGCTAAATTGAAGGAGTTGGCTCTTAAAATGTCGACACTTCCGGCTGATAAAAAGTTTATCAACAAAATTACCAGACTTTTTGATAACCGTATCAAGGCTATTGATGGAAACTCATTAGATTGGGCGTTAGGAGAGTGGCTAGCCTATGCTACCCTTCTTGTTGAAGGTCACAATGTAAGAATTTCCGGAGAAGATGTAGAAAGAGGTACTTTCTCTCACAGACATGCTGTGGTAAAAACAGAAGATACAGAAGAAGAATATATCCCTTTAAGACATGTCTCAGAAAGTAGATTTGATGTATTCAACTCTCATCTTTCAGAATATGGTGTTTTAGGATTTGACTACGGATATGCAATGGCTTCTCCAAATACATTAACGATCTGGGAAGCTCAGTTCGGAGACTTTGTAAACGGAGCTCAGATCATTGTTGACCAATATCTGGCTGCTGCGGAAGAAAAATGGAAACTTCAGAACGGATTGGTAATGTTGTTACCTCACGGTTCAGAAGGACAAGGTGCTGAGCACTCTTCAGCAAGATTGGAAAGATTCCTTACTCTTTGTGCCAACGAAAACATGGTGGTAGCAAATATTACTTCACCTGCCAACTATTTCCACTTATTGAGAAGACAGTTGAAATGGGCATTCAGAAAACCATTGGTAGTAATGAGTCCTAAATCTTTATTGAGACACCCTAAAGTAGTTTCTCCGCTTGAAGATTTTGCTACCGGTTCATTCCAGCCAATCTTAGACGATCCTACTGCAGATCCTAAAAAAGTAGAAAAATTAGTTCTTTGTTCAGGAAAACTGTACTTCGAATTATTAGCGAAGAAAGAAGAATTAAATTGTGAGAATATTGCATTAGTAAGATTTGAGCAGTTGTATCCACTTCAGACAGATGCTATTGAAGCGATCTTCAGCAAGTACGAAAACAGAAAAGAACTGGTATGGGCTCAGGAAGAGCCTGAAAATATGGGTGCCTGGTCTTATATCTTAAGAAACTTCAGAGATACAGGAATCCAGGTAGTTTCTCCGGTACCAAGCGGTGCTCCAGCTCCTGGTAGCCACAAAATGTTTGAGAAAAACCAAAATGCAGTGATCAATAAAGTTTTTGACAGAGATGATGCTCCTGCAAAAAGACCCGTTACAGCTTAATTTAAATAATATTCAATTAAAAAATAAAAAATACTCGATATGTCAGTTTTAGAAATGAAAGTTCCTTCACCAGGCGAATCAATTACAGAAGTTGAAATTGCAACTTGGCTTGTAAAAGATGGTGATTATGTAGAAAAAGATCAACCTATCGCCGAAGTGGATTCAGATAAAGCAACTCTTGAATTGCCTGCAGAACAAAGTGGTATTATCACTTTAAAGGCAGAAGAAGGTGATGTAGTACAAGTAGGTCAGGTAGTTTGTTTAATTGATATGGATGCTGCAAAACCAGCGGGTGCTGCACCTGTTGCTGAAGCTCCGAAACAGGAAGAAGCTCCAAAAGCTGCTGAGCCTGCTAAACAAGAAGCTCCAAAACCAGCTGCTCCGGTTGCTGCAACACAAACTTATGCTACAGGAGCTCCATCTCCGGCTGCTAAGAAAATTCTTGATGAAAAAGGAGTAGATGCAGGACAAGTTTCAGGAACAGGAAGAGACGGAAGAATCACTAAGACTGATGCTGAATTAGCTGCAGTTCCTGCATTAGGAGGAAGCCCTCTTACTGCTACCGGTGCAAGAACGACTACAACGACTAAACTTTCAGTTTTAAGAAGAAAAATCGCTCAGAGATTAGTTTCTGTGAAGAATGAAACAGCGATGTTAACAACTTTCAATGAAGTTGACATGTCTGAAATCTTCAGATTAAGAAAGCAATATAAAGAAGAATTTGCTCAAAAGCACGGAGTAGGACTAGGTTTCATGTCTTTCTTTACAAAAGCAGTGACAAGAGCATTACAGATGTATCCGGATGTAAACGCATCGATCGACGGAGATTTCAAAGTAAACTATGATTTCTGTGATATTTCTATTGCCGTTTCAGGTCCTAAAGGATTAATGGTGCCTGTATTGAGAAATGCAGAAAATATGTCTTTCAGCGCTGTTGAAGCAAATATCAAAGATCTTGCTGTCAAAGTAAGAGACGGTAAAATTACTGTTGACGAAATGACAGGGGGTACTTTCACTATTACTAACGGTGGTACTTTCGGATCTATGATGTCTACACCAATCATCAATCCTCCTCAATCTGCAATCTTAGGAATGCACAACATTATCCAGAGACCAGTGGCTGTTGACGGACAAGTGGTAATCAGACCAATGATGTACGTTGCAATGTCTTATGACCACAGAATTATTGACGGTAAAGAATCTGTAGGATTCCTTGTCGCAGTAAAAGAAGGAATCGATAACCCGGTTGAAATATTATTGGGAGGTGACGAAAGAAAAGGCCTTGGATTATAGTTTTTAATAAAATTATAATATAAATATACAATCTCGCCTCAAAAAAGGCGAGATTTTTGTATCTATTAAGAAAATACAATTATGATGTTCTCAAAAATGACTTCTAATATCAAAGTTTCAGTAATACCTGAATATGATAGTAAAAACAGTTATCCATCCGAAAACCGGTACGTTTTCAAGTACAATATAACCATAGAAAACGATGGAGGTTTTCCGATAAAAGTATTGAAAAGAAAATGGTTAATCTTTGACGTAGGATTTGGATATACCGAGATTATAGGAGACGGTGTAATAGGCCTTACTCCTGAAATAGGCACAGGTGAAAATTTCTCCTATTTTTCCAATGTAATGCTTCGCTCCGGAGTAGGAAATATGAGCGGGAAATACCTGGTTAAAAACTTGGAAACACAGGAGACTTTTGAGATTGATATCCCGAAATTCAATCTGTTGTCTGAAGTTTTAAGTAATTAATAGTTTTGTCAAATCAATGACTGGTACAGGTAATAGAACCCGGGTCTTTTAGCTGTATTATTAAAGCTTTTTAATTTTTGCTTTCATATATTCATTTACTTCATCATTACTGGTGAGGAAGAGCTTCTCAAAAGCCAATAAAGAAATTTTGGCACATACCTCTGCATCAGCTCCCGCCCTGTGGTGATTGAAATCAATTTTATGATACTCTGCTAATGGCTTCAGTCCATATTTTGGAAGATAATTCCATGATTTTTTTGCCAGTTGTATGCTACATAAATAGTTTAAATTGGGAGTGAACATACCGTAATGCTCGATACATCCCCTTAAAACAGAAGCGTCAAAACCGGCGTTATGGGCAATCATTAAACTTCCATACATCATATCCTGAGCCTCGTACCAGATTTCATCAAACGTAGGGGCATCTTTTACATCTTCAGGATGAATTCCGTGTACGGCAATATTAAATTTACTGAAATAGGGAAAACTCGGGGGCTTAATTAGCCATGTTTTGGTCTCCACAATTTTTGAATCCTGAACGATACAAATACCCATTTCACATGCAGAACTTTTCTCGTGAGTGGCCGTTTCAAAATCTATTGCGCAGAAGTCCATTGTTTTAAATTATAAGTTATTGGTTGTTATTGTTGCTGGTTACTGGTTCTCTTGTTTAGAATTTGATGTTCAAGGTTTTGGGTTTAAAGCTTAAGGTTAATTGAAGTTATGAAATTTTACTCTAATGAGTCTTAGCTCAAAACAAGTATAGGAAGTGGTAATTTTTCCTAATCTCTGCAATGTATTACCCATCATCTGCCACCTACTACTTTCCTCCCAAAAAGTGTTTGAAAATCAACCATTTTGATTGGTAAAATTCCACCTTTTGGTGCTCTTGACGCAGTTTCCAGGTTCCGCGAAATTGCCCGTAAAAGCCAAAGTGAGCCCTTAAAACTGCCCAAAGGTGAGGAAATCCATTTTTTAATCCAAAATAAATTCCGGCTACTCCATCCAGGCAAAGCCTAAAGAAAATCAACCAGATTAATTGAGGAAAAGGAAGATTTTTAAGCATCATGGAGAGGTTGTTTCTGATATTCAGATAGGTCTTTTGTGCACTTTGTTTATTTAAAGTTCCTCCTCCTACGTGATATACTGTAGATTTTCCGGTATAAAAAATCTTTTTCCCGGCATTAATCAGTCGCCAGCACAGATCGATTTCTTCCTGATGAGCAAAGAAACACTCATCGAAGCCCTGTTGGTCCCAAAAATCTTTTGAGCGGATAAAAAAACTACAGCCGGATGCCCAGAAAATTTCAGTTTCATCATCGTATTGTCCCTTGTCTTCTTCCAAATGGTCGAAAATTCTTCCCCGGCAATACGGATAACCAAGATTATCAATCAATCCTCCCGCTGCTCCTGCAAATTCAAAATATTTTTTGTTGGAATAGGATAGAACCTTAGGCTGAATGGCGGAAATAGAAGCATCTTTTTCGAATAATTCTAAAACAGGTTCAATCCAATTCTCCGTAACCTCTACATCAGAGTTAAGAAGACAATAAAATTCATTGGTGACGGATTTTAATCCTTCATTATAGCCTCCTGCAAATCCGTAATTTTTATCATTTTTAATAATCTTTACCGTAGGGAAGTTTGTACTGAGGAATGATAATGAGTCATCAGTAGAAAGATTATCAATAACATAAATATCTGCATTCTGAGAATATTGAACTACACCGGGAAGAAATTTTTCAAGCCAGTTTTTACCGTTCCAGTTTAAGATGGCAACCGCCAGTTTTTTCTGCATGTATATCTCCTATTTTTTATCAGAATCATAAGTTTTGATAGAATCCTGATATTTCCATTTCCTGTGCGACCAAAGGTAATTGTCCGGATGTTTACGTAGGGTATTTTCCAGTAACTTATGAAACTTTCTTACGACTTCATGTTCTGTAAATTTTTCATTATCCGGATAGATCCTGTAATAATTAACCTGATAATACCCACGTTTTACTTTTTTCATCTCACAATAGATAAATGCCAGATCCATTCTGGTAGCCAGTTTATCATACCCGATGAAAGCCGGAGTTCTTTGGTTTAAAAACTCTAATCCATAGGTAACATGGGAAAAGTGAGGCGTTTGGTCAGCAACGAACATATAAATTGAACCTCCGTCATTCTTGGTTCTGAAAATATTTCTAATTACTTCATTAGCTTCCAATGCTTCATTTCCGAATTTATTACGGACTTTTTTCATCTGATTTTCCCAAAAATCACTGTTTACTTTTCTATAAACCGGATGACAATGTTTTTGAGGAACAATTCTGGCCAAAGCATTAATCCATTCCCAGTTGAAAACATGTCCGGCAAGTAGAATGATATTTTTACCTTCTTTTTGAATCTCATGAAATAAATCCTGGTTAATGTGTTGCATTCTTACCCTGGCTTCTGTTTCAGAGATACTGAAAGATTTTATTGTTTCTACGAGGTAGTCTGAAAAATTCAGGTAAAACTTTTTTCGGATTTCTTTGATTTCTTTTTCCGACTTATCAGGAAAAGAGTTTCTCAGATTCTGCGTAATCACCTTTTTTCTATACCCAACCAGATAATAGTTGAGGAAGAAGATAACGTCCGAAAAAACATACAATATTTTAAGCGGAAGTTTAGAGATGAAGTATAATATTTTGATTAAAAAATTCATAAAACAGGCAAATTTAGTGATAATAAAATTATGGTTCTATTTTTGCTGATGGATAATATTATTTTTTTATTTTTATGTTATGAAAAAAATGACAATGTTAGCTTTCCTGGGTTTAAGCTTTTTCGCTTTTTCGCAGGATGTAAAGAATATGCCCGATAACGGGAAGCAAAAAACGGCTCTTATCGTGCCGACAGAACAGACTGAATTAGAAGCAAAAAAGAAGGCCGGTGAAGAAAAAGCCAAGCTTCCTAAACCTTATAATCCAAAAGCGGATGCTCAGGCAGATATCAATAAATTGATTGTCAAAGCAAAGAAAGAAGGAAAAAATATTATGATTCAGGCAGGAGGTAACTGGTGTATCTGGTGTCTTCGTTTTAATAACTTTGTACAAACTACTCCTGAATTGAAAGAATTGGTAGATAAAAACTTTGAGTATTATCATCTGAATTTCTCTCCAGATAATAAAAACGAGAAAGTTTTTGCTCAATATGACAATCCGGGCGATAAATTTGGGTACCCGGTCTTCATCGTGTTGGATAAAAATGGTAAAATGATTAAAATTCAGCAGAGTGATGTATTCGAAGACGGAAAAGGATATAGCCTTGAAAAGGTAAAAGCATTCTTCAACGAATGGAAACCTAAAGCATAAAAATAAAAGGTTGTTTCTCTATATAGAAGCAACCTTTTTTATTAATATCTCGCGGATTTTGCAGATAACGCAGATTCGAAATAAGTATCTGCTCAATCAGCAAAATCTGCGAGAGAAATTATCAAATGTCTTTGTTACAGGTTTTCAGAGCAATTTTTTAATCCAGCTTAATTTTTTCTCAGAATAGGGTGGATATTTGATATTCGGTTCTCCCCACGTTGTTTTTTCCAGAATGGATTTCTGATGAGAAAACGTTTCGAAACCATATTTTCCATGATAATTTCCAATCCCTGAGTTTCCAACCCCTCCAAAAGGTAAATTGTCATTGCTTAAATGCATGACACAATCATTGATACAACCTCCTCCAAAAGAGAGTTTTCTTGTAAATATTTCTTTTTCTTCTGAATTATGGGTAAAGAGGTATGCTGCAAGTGGTTTTTCGTGTCCGGCAACAATATTAATCATCATATTGAAGTTTTTAAAACTGATCACAGGTAGAATGGGACCAAAGATTTCTTCTTCCATAACAGAATCTTCCCAATCTATTTGAGTCATGATGGTAGGTTCTATATACAATTTTTCTTCGTCATAATGTCCTCCGAAGTAGACTTTTTCGTTGTCAATAAGTTTGATAAGTCGTTGAAAATTTCTGGTGTTGATAATTCTTGTATACTGATCTGCATCAGGGGTGTATTGAAACTCTTTAATATATTTTCTGAGCATTTCCAGAAACTGTTCTTGGACGCTTTCTTCAATAAGTAAGTAGTCAGGAGCTACACAGGTTTGTCCGGCGTTCAGAAATTTTCCCCATACAATTCTTTTGGCAGCTGTTTCAAGATGGGCTTCTTTAGTGACAATCGCCGGAGATTTACCACCCAATTCAAGAACGACGGGAGTCAGATGTTCTGCAGCAGCCTTGTATACAATTTTCCCGACTTTAGTGCTTCCGGTGAAAAATATTTTGTCAAATTTTATGGTTAAAAGTTCAGTGGTTTCGTCAATACCCCCTTCATAAGCATACAAATATTCGGATGGGAAATTTTCATTGATGATTTTGCACATCACTTTCATTGTATTTTCGGCAATTTCACTAGGTTTAACAATACAACAGTTTCCTGCGGCTATTGCAGCAATGATGGGAGAAAGTGAGAGTTGGTAAGGATAGTTCCAGGCACCTATAACCAGAATACACCCCAACGGATCTGAATAAATTTTACTGTTTCCGAGCTGGTTGACGAGATTGGTGCTTACTTTTTTAGGCTTTGCAAGAGATTTCAGATTTTTCAGATAATAATCAATATCATTCAGAATAAAAGAAATTTCTGTGGTAAATGTATCAAACTTAGACTTACCAAAATCTTTATGAATAGCTTCATACAGGGTATCTTCATTTGAAATGATCAAATTTTTGAGCTTTTCAAGATACATTTTCCGAAAGGCAAGACTCCTGGTTTGCTGAGTCTTGAAAAATTCTCTCTGATTCTGTACAATTTTTTCAATTTCCATATGATAGCTTTTTTTGATATTGCAGTGAAAAACAAGCAACAATAAGCTGGCCAAAGTGCGTGAAGCGTGAAGCTGGAAGATGGGAGCCCGAAGCTGGAAGTTTCTTTTTGACGTTAGGGAAATACTGGTAATTTTTATAGAATTTGCTATGATTAGTTTTAATTTAAAAAAATTAGTTAATGTTTAAACTGTGCCCTATATTGAAAAATCATTCGATATTTCAAACCTTTAAAAACCGCATTACCATAAAAAAAATCTTAACCGAATTCATAGGATATACACTCTCTTCCTATAGTTCGCGAACATTAAAAATAATTTAAACGCTACGATCGCTAAGATCATTTCATTACAGTTTTATTTTCGTTTGCAGAGGCACTTCGTTCAGCAGGGACTTTAAATGATAGCTTTTGCTGAATGGTAGGCCTTTACTAGCGTTTTAAAAGGAGATAATACTAAGTCTTTACGGACATTGCGTTAAAATATGAAATTTCCTTAACCGAATCCATTGTTTATTTAGGACTTCAATAACTTCCATTATCCTGTCTCTTTTCTTTCTTACATAATATTCCTGACTGCTATTTTTACCGGGTGATAAAGCAGCAAAAGAAGAGCAGTTATGAATGCCAGCCAGAATAATCCTGTAAAAATCTCCATATTGGAAAGGAGAATAGATTGGGCGGTTATTTTTGTTTTAAAAGCTCCCGCGGTCATCGATAAGGATTCATTTACCGGCAATTTTGAAATCTGAGCACCAAAAACCTGATTCCATTGACTGTAAAAAACAGGATTGGTGTCCGTAAGAGTAAAGCTTAAAACATCGGAATGCTTTAACGTTAAAAATAACATTACATTTTGCATTAAAGCATATCCAATTGCCGTTGCCCAGAAGCGGGTAGTGGTTCCCATTGCACTGGCATTAGCTACATACTCTTCAGGCATACCGGAAATAAGAAAAAATACCAGAGGAGTAAATAATAATCCCTGTGCTACTCCCTGGAGGAATAATGGCGGACAGATGGTAGAAAGTGTAGTGTCCGGATAAAAGGTATAGGTAAACCAGGCACAATCTATCGCCAGTAGGAAAAACCCTGTAAAGAACACAATTCTGGAAGAAATACCCCGAACAAGACAAACTGCTGACAGAAATACTCCAATCAATGTTCCTGCCACATTCCAGTACTGGATGTTTACGATATAATCCCATGGCCATTTCCAGACTGTCGCCATAATACTGTAAACATTATTTAATCCGGAACGAATAAGATAGAAGATAAAGAAAAGAATCATTCCCACAATCACATTTTTGGAACTGAAAACTTCATAATGGAATAAAGGACGTTTTGAATTCCTTTGTTTCAACATAAATAGACCTCCGGAAATCAGAAATATAAATAGACAGATAATGATCGTGTCAGACTCAAGCCACATCAGTCTTTTTCCATACACGATAGCATAGGCTCCGGATTGAAGACAAACCCATAGCAAAAACCAGCTTGGAATGTCCATCTGATATAATGGTTTTTTTGGAAAAAAACGATTTTTGTTGAAAATAAGAAAACCCAGAATCAGAACAAAAATATGAAAATATGCCATCATCAGGATCATATGTTGATAGTCATAATCCTGAATACTTGATTTGAGTAGCGTTGTAGTCACAGTTCCTCCCGTAAGCATGAGTGAATACATGAAAAGATAAGCGATAACCTTGGCATGTTTTGTTTTTAATTCTGCTATGATTAAAGGCAGGAATATGGCTCCTTCCAACAGTCCGAAGAATCCTTCTAAAAACCGGATCACCAGAATCACATGATAATCATTGGTGACGGATAAAATATAGAGAAGAATCACGGAAACGGAAGACATCAGCAGGACATAATACTTTACACTGAAATAAGACATAAACCGCTGTAAAACCAAAAGGGTCACTACAAACGTTCCATACATCAACATCATTAAGTATTGAATGTCATCCGAATCCACATCCATAAAAGAAGACGTGAAGGCACTATTGGAATGCAGCAATGACAACAACATGATGTGCGGAAATAATGCCAGGATAAGAAGAGGCAATTTCAACCATTGTGGTAACCATTTATGATAAACTGTATTGTGTTGCATAGATTATGGAAGGGGGTTAAGAATGCTCAGAAAGCAGACGGGCAAATCAGCAGTTTTGCAATTTCACCTGAAATATAAAATGCGAAAAGACAAAAGGCAGGAAGTAATGTAAAAGGTAAAATGGCAAAAGTGCATAAGAAAAAAAATGGCAGATTTGCTATCTTGCGGTCTTGTCTTTTCGCGAAAAAAAATAATTTTAATTTGAAGATTTAACAATGAGTTAATTTAAAAATGATACTACAACCTGATATTTTTGTACTCTAATACCTTCAAATACTCTCACTTTAAGGCTAAATCTTCTTCGCACTCACCAGAACATTCATTCCTGAGAGTAGTTTCTCATTGTCTTTATTGGCTTCAAGAATAATTTTCACAGGGAATCTCTGCTCGATTTTCACGAAGTTTCCAGTTGCATTGTCTGGCTTTATCAAAGAAAACTGGGACCCCGAGGCAGGGGAGACAGAAACAATCTTTCCTTTGAACTCAATACCCGGATAGGCATCGGCAGTAATGATTATTTCCTGTTGCTGATCAATTTGTCCAAGTTGAGTTTCTTTATAGTTGGCGATAATCCATTTTTCTTTACTTACTATTTGTACCAAAGCCTGACCTTCCTTGATCAGTTGACCTTCCTGGATTATTTTTTTTCCCACCCATCCATCGTATGGCGCGGTAATGATCGTATAGGAAAGGAATAATCTGGCATTATTCAGACTGGCAGAACTTTGTTGAATCTGACTTTTGGCTGGAGCCACTTTAGTTTGTTGTTCATTGGCTCCGGCTCTTACTGCATTTTTTTGTTGTTCCAATGCCAGCATATTGGCTTTAGATTGTTCATAAGAAGCTTTTACGTTTTCGAATTCCTGTTCGGTGGCAGCATCTTCTGCCAGCAGGTTTTTATATCTTTTAAAATCCTGCTCAGTTCTCCAGATATCAATTTTTGCCGAGGCAATCTTTGCATCAATTATTTTTGTGTCACTTTCTTTTGTATTGACACTGCTTTGGATCGTTGTAATGCTCTCCGTATTGGCATTCAGACTGGCTTCTGCCATATGAACCTGATTGACAAATTCTCTGTTGTCTATGACAATTAAAGTATCCCCTTTGTGAACGAATTGATTTTCGTTGAATTTTATTGCTTTAATAAACCCTGAAACCTTACTGGAGACAGGTGTGATATATTGCTCGATCTGTGCATCATTAGTAGTCACATTTTTTCTTGAAAAAAGATAAAAACTTATCATTCCTGTGACGCCGCTGATGATCAGAATCCAGGCGAGTAAACTAATCGTCTTATTGATTCTTTTTTCCTTTTGTGTCAGTTGTTTCTGTGCCATAGTTTTATAAGTTTCCAATCGTATATTGGAGTTGATAGTATTTGAGTTGTCTGTTAATTTTTACGGAAATAAGATTAGATTCTGCTTCCAGATAGGCATTGTCTGCATCAATAAGTTCAGTTATAAGGCTTAGCTTATTGGCGTATTTTGTTTTTACTATACGGTAATTTTCCTTAGCCTGATTAATGGCTTCTTCTGCTATGCTTACTTTCTGATCAGTTTCTTCAAACTTTTTATACGCTTCATATACATTATGTCTGATTTTTTCCTCGTTCTCTTCGATCTGAAGTTTTGCAAGATCAATATTCTCTCTGGCTTCCTGCATTTTAAACTTGTTTTTGTACAGGTTTTCGATAGGATAGGTAAGATTCATTCCAATCATACCAAGGCGATAAGCATAGGGTTCGGGAGGAAAGAACATCATATTCGGGTATTTTAAAAAATATTCTCCGCCTGCGGTAATTTTAGGCAGGTAATTAGCTTTTGTTATCTTTTGATCCAGCTCTTTGAGAGAAAGATTTTTGTGGGTAATCCCAACTGACTCATTTTTGTTTAAAGCGGTTTCCGTCAATTCATCAACGAACGGTATTGTAGTTTTATCAGAAATAAGATCTTCCGTGCTGACATGCATTTCCTGATTTTCCGGAAGAGCAAGAATAGTTTTCAGCTTATGTTCAGCTATTTGAATATCATTATCCAGTTCTGTCCAGCTCATTTTGTGATTGGAAAGCTGTAATGATGTTCTCAAAACTTCGTTTACCGTTACCACGCCATTAGCTTTTAAAGCTTTTACCTGTTTGATGTTGACCGAATCTTCCTTCATTTTATCATGAATAAGATGCTGCTGCTCTTTTAAATGATGGATTTGTAGGAAAGCAGTAATGATTTCCATCTTGAGCTGTCTTTCATCCAGATGGGTTCTTAAAGAGGAGATTTCCGTATCAATAGTGGCTTTTTTCTCAGTGTTCCTGATTTTTCCGCCCATATACACCGGAATAGAAGCCGATAAGGTAAAGTCATACATTGCATTGATGGCATTGTATGTTGTTGCCTTATTGAAAATACCGTCCTGATGCTGATAAAGGTTGGTCACCTGCATGTAGCTGGTATGAAACTCAATATCCGGTAGTTTTTCCATTTTGAGATCTTTCTCTTTGGTAACGGACATTTCCTGTTTAAGATGACTTATTTTGATGTTTTTGTTGTTTTGTAGCCCAATCTCTACAGCCTGTTGCAAGCCAAGATGCTGGTAATCGATCATCTGTGTGTAAAAAAGATTGCTCAATAATAAGCACAACGCAATGCACAGATATCTGCATGCGTTAAATATCATATTCATAAATTAATTAAAAGATTTTTGCCAAATTGATTTTGATAGGGCAAAGTTACGACGACAAGAACCGGACACGATTTGTGAAACAAGAAAAAGATTTGCTCATTTACGCCAATCTAAAAAATCTTCTTATCTTTATTTCATGAATGACAGCCATTTTAAAGACGTAGAAGATGAAGATGCGGAGTTTTACGTTTATCATGTACTTACGGGAAATATTACCACAGAGATTCATTACCATAGTTCTGCTCAATTGGTATATGCAGAAGGTGGTATTGTGCATGTTTTTACCGATCTGAAACACTGGTATCTTCCGGCAAGATGTTTTATGTGGATTCCAGCGGGAACCCCTCATTATCTTTTTTCTACCAGCCCTAAGGTAGATTTATATAATTTTTATTTTAAAAAAGAAGATGATCATAATGGCTTTTTTGATGAAATTAATATTTATTCAGTCAATGATCTGCTGAGGGAGATGATTTTATATACAAAAGAATGGAATGGGAAAATTACAAAAAATGATGGTTCTAAATATTATTTTCTTAAGGCATTAAAAGGCATTCTGCCTGAGAAAAGAGATAAAAAACTAGCATTTCCGGTTCAGCATCCCTTTCCCAAAGATGAAACCTTGCTTAAAATTGCCAGGTACATTCATGACAACCTGGAAAAACCTCTTACAATTGAGTCTACAGCAAAGGAATTCGGAATGAGTACCAGGACTCTTTCCAGAAGGTTTAAAGAGACTTTGGGGATGAATTACGTTCGTTTTCTGCGTGCTTTAAGGATTACCCGTTCCCTTGAGCTGATGCTTGAAGAAAAGTATAATATGTATGAAATAGCGATGATGGTGGGGTATAATAGTTTGTCTTCTTTTAGCAATATCTTCAAAAAGGTAATCGGAGTCGCACCTACAGAATACCAGCATAAGTTGAGGGGAGATGCGTAAGTGGGAGAGTATTAGGGTTGCGGGTTACGGGTTACGGGTTACGTGGTAACGAGTTTTATAATGCTGGATAAGATTTTTCACTGCATGCAGGCTAAGAAAAAGCTCATTTAACAAGTAATAATAGTTAAGATTTCCTACATTCCCCTTCCTGAAGAAGTTTTTTTTTGCAAAGCAAAAAGACGGGGTAGTCTATGCATAATCTTTCCGAACTATATACAAAAAAACCACTTCAAAATTTGAAGTGGTCTTGTATGGTGAGAAAATCTCAGTTGCTTATTAAGCTTCTTCAGATTTAACTTCTTCCTTCTTAGCAGCAGGTGCAGCTACAACCGGAGCATCAGAAACGATGTCGAATTCGTAGTTGTACTCAACATTTCTGTGAAGTCTGATAAGAGCAGTAAATTTACCAGTTCTCTTGATCGTGTTACCAGGAATTTTGATATATTTTTTCTCTACAGAAACTCCAGCTTTTTCTAGAGCAGCAGCTAGGTCAGCATTATTGATAGATCCGAATAATTTATCACCAGTACCTACTTTTGCAGGAATAGTAATAGAAACTTTCTTCAATTGATCAACTACAGCGTTAGCAGTAGCGATTAATTTAGCTTCTTCTTCTTTTCTAGCTTCTAATGTAGCTTCTAAAGCAGCTTTGTTTTTTGGGGTAGCTAAAAGTGCAATTCCTTGAGGAATCAGGAAGTTTCTAGCATAACCTGGCTTTACGTTTACTGTATCAAACTCAAGTCCTAAGTTTTCTACGTCTTTTTTTAGGATAATTTCCATTGTTGTTGTCCTTTTTTAGATTTTAGAATTGTCTAAAATCAAGTTAGAATTAATTATTTATTCAGCAACAAAAGAAGAGATCGCTCTCTTCTTTTATTTATTTTTTTGTCTTATTTCAATAAGTCAGCTACATATGGTAGTAAAGCAAGGTGTCTTGCTCTTTTGATAGCAGCAGAAACTTTTCTTTGGTATTTTAAAGAAGTTCCAGTGTATCTTCTTGGTAAAATTTTACCTTGTTCGTTCACAAACTGTAATAAGAAGTCAGCATCTTTATAATCAACGTGCTTAATTCCATATTTTTTGAATCTACAATATTTCTTTTCAGATTTTGTATTGATATCAAGTGGAGTAAGGAATTTTACTTCTGATTCTCCTCCAGCTGAGGCTTGTTTAGCCATTTCATCTATTGCCATGTCTTGTCTTTTTTAAAAAATAGGGTTAATAATTAAGCTTTAGCTGCTTTTACTTTAGTTCTTCTAGTTACAGCGTACTCAACAGCATGCTTGTCAAGTTTTGTAGTAAGGTAACGGATTACTCTCTCGTCACGCTTAAATGCTAATTCTAAATCAGCTACTACAGTACCTTCACCTTTGAATTCGATTAAAGTATAGAACCCGTTCTTTTTCAATTGGATAGGGTAAGCTAATTTTTTTAATCCCCAATTTTCTTTAGCAACGATTTCGCAGTTCTTTTCTTTGATAAGATCTACATACTTGTTCACTGCTTCCTCTACCTGTGACTCAGATAGAACGGGAGTTAAAATGAAAACAGTTTCGTAATTGTTCATAATGTTAAATGAATTTGTTAATTATTTCGAGGTGCAAAAGTAGAGAATATATTTGTAATATGCAAGAATATTGTTGTAATAATTGAAAGAATAGGAGCACTAATCATTATTCAGGAAAGATTTAAAATATAGAGAAGGAGTGAAAGAAATAATAATTGCTTTGAGTAGGGTGGACGAATAGTATTAATAATTTTTATTATACTTTGTGGATGTTGACTTCCAGGGTTTTAAAAAGGATCAGCCTTTTTTATCAATAAATAGTACAAATTTTTTATAGTTGAGGACTGATTTTTGCATTCTGGTTTTCACTTTTAATCAGAATACAAATTTTATCATACAATGAAAATCAATTATTGCATCTTACCATTACTGGTAGCAGGGAATCTTTTTTATTCCCAGGACAGAATTTCAAAGAAAAACGGAAGCACTTTCGATGCTAAACTTATAGGAATCGGTTCTACGGATATTACTTATAAAGAACTGGATAATGCAGATGGGCCTACCCATTCTTTAGATAAATCTGAAGTATATCAAATCACTTACAATAACGGAAAAGTAGATATTTTAGGAAAATATAAAACACCGGAGGAAGCCCGGAATTTTATCGTATCCAAAATCAATGAATACGGAATTGACCGTGATAGAAACGATTTGTCATTACGTGCTGAGTTTGATGGCGAAAATATTAAAATCAATTCACTGAATGGTAAAGGACGTACTGTTCATGAAGGTGACTTTTGGGATCTGAGTAAAGTCGTAGCTTTCCATGACATTTCCAAAAGAAAGGATAATATCGCTTATTTAAATATTGTCACCTATAAAATCACAAAATCTAAAAGAGAATTAAGCAAGCTGGTGATTAAGCTGACTGATTATGAAGTGGCAGCTCAAGTATTAGAAGCAATGAAGGATTTAAAAATTATGTTGAAAAAGGATTAATATGTAATATGATCAACTAGTCATTCCGTCTGACCTCTGTAAGAAAATTCACTTTCAAGACATCATAAAGGGAGTGTCTGCTGACGAGTATTGAAGCTATCGAAGAAACCATGCCGGCAAGCATCAGATGAAAAATCAATGAATGCCTGTCGGTCATTTCCAGTACAATGATGGCTGATGTAAACGGAGCTCTGGTTATTCCTGTAAGAAAGGCCACCATTCCTCCAAGAATAACGACATTGGTTTCGTTGGGGGTTAAATGAATGGCTCCGGAGATCACAGACCCTATACTTGCGCCGGCAGTAAGTGCCGGTGCAAAAATTCCTCCTGCACCTCCTGATGTAAAGGACAAGGCAGGTCCAAGCATCCTTAAAATAGGTACGTACCAGTCTTCATGTTTATCTTTTGTAAAAAGAACACGTTCCATAATCTCCTTTCCCGAGCCTAGAATTTCCCGATTAATAAAATATGCTATTGAGGCTACAAACAGAGCGCAAATAATTAGAAATACGACATTGGCTTTGTTTGTTTTCAAGGTTTTCTTTTTCCATCCGTTGATTTTAAGCATGATGACGGAGAGCTGACTGGCAAGGATGCCTGCCGTTGCAGCAACCAGAATGATGGGAAACATAACCATTAAGGAAACATCATTCGTTTTTGGATATCCCAGATATAAGTAGGAGCCAGCCAGTGTTTGTGCGGTTAATCCGGCAATAATCACAGCGGTAAATAAGGCCGTTTTAAAGTAGTTAATATGGGTTTTTGAAAGTTCTTCTACTGCAAATACAATTCCGCCCAACGGAGTATTGAAGGCTGCCGCAAGACCTGCTGCCGCTCCTGTCATGATCATATTTTTCTTGGAGATCTTGGGCCACCATTCAGGAAGGTATTCATTGACTTTTCGGAAAACAGAACCTGCGATCTGAATAGTAGGTCCTTCACGTCCCACAGCACCACCTCCAATAACCAGGACTACGGAAGAAACGATTTTGAAAATAATAATTTTAAGGCTTAAAAGACTTCTGATCTTTTTGTGTTCCTTCGGATTGGCAAGCTCTACAGCAGCCATTACCTGAGGAATACCACTTCCTTTGGCGTTGGGAGCAAACTCCTTCACCAGCCACCAGGAGAGGACAAAACCAATAGGCGCAATTATAAAGATCATCCAGGCATGCCAGTCAAAGATAAAATTCATCAGATTCTCACCCCATGCGAATATCTGTGCATACAAAACTGCAAAAAAGCCTGTGATTACTGATCCTATCCAAAAAGGGATAGCCTGAAGCAGGTTGTTTTTCAACTGTTCATTCCGAATGTTATCGAAGGATTTTTTGATGGATTTTCGTATCAGGATAAAAATTCTCAGCATTTGTTGGTTTTGTGGAATGAAATTACGGTAAAATTTTGAAAAATCAATCAATGAAAGAAAAATCTCACCCCGGTAAGGAGTGAGATTCTGTTATTGCTTATTTTAAGAACCGCCGAAAAAGAGGGCGGCTGCTATACCATAGAGAAGTAATATACTGCCTGCAAAGATCAGATTGATATTCCGGAGCTTCAACTTATTCTTGCTTTGAAGGACTGTGGTTTCAATAATGATGAAAAGAAACCACAAACCATGGAAAATCATCATAAAGATCAGATAGGCTAATCCGTCCCATCCTTTTGCTTCAGTCATTGCAATGCTAAAAACAATCGTTCCGGAAATAAGAACAGCCAGGCGGATTAAAATGTGTCGTGTTACATTTTGATTTGAAGGCAAAGCCTTTTTATCGCCGTCCTGTTTTATTTCAAAAAGTTCTCTTAATTCAGGACTCATTCTTTTTGTTTATTGTATAGTGTAACAAAAAACTGCAGAATCCCGATATAGCCCAAAAGGTTTAATACCCCAAAAACACGAAACAGATTCATTGAGTAGAAATCAAAAAAACTAGATGCAAGCTGAATAAGATCAATAAGGATGATTGCACTTAATGAAATGATAGCAATTATTGTCGCGTTTTTCATAATCTGTCTGTTTTGGTTATTAATTAAATTCTTTATTGATCTAGATTGTTACTAGATTTCAGTGTTTAAATCCCAGTTTTCAAGATAATCATGAACATGCTTCAGCATCATTCCACCTAAAGAACCGTCTACTACTCTGTGATCATAAGAGTGAGACATAAACATTAAGTTTCTGATTGCAATGACATCACCGTCTGCTGTTTCCAGAACAGCCGGTTTTTTAACAATTGCTCCAATCGCTAAAATTGCCACTTGAGGTTGAGGAATAATCGGTGTTCCCATAAGGTTTCCGAAGCTTCCTACATTGGAAATAGTATAGGTAGCTCCCTGAGTATCTTCAGGTCTTAATTTTTTATTTCTAGCTCTGTATGCCAGATCATTGATTGCTTTTGCAAGACCTGAAAGTGAAAGCTGGTCAGCATTTTTGATAACAGGAACAATAAGGTTTCCGTCCGGAAGGGCAGTAGCCATACCAATGTTGATGTTTTTCTTTTTAATGATGTTTTCACCGCTGATAGAAACATTGATCATTGGGAAATCCTGGATTGCTTTTACCACAGCTTTTACAAAAATAGGCATGAACGTAAGTTTTTCACCTTCACGCTTTTCAAAGATCGCTTTGTTTTTGTTTCTCCATTTTACAACGTTGGTAACGTCTGTTTCGATGAATGAGGTAACATGTGGTGCAATTTGTTTTGCTTTTACCATATTTTCAGCGATGATCTTTCTCATTCTGTCCATTGGAATGATCTCATCACCTGCCGCTGCAGTAATTGTTGCTGCCGGTGCAGAAACTGCAGCTTTTGGAGTATTTGCTACTGGTGCAGCAGCAGCTTGTGGAGCCGGTTGATTCCCTCTGTTGGCAACGTAAGCTAGTATATCTTCTTTGGTAATTCTTCCTTCTAAACCACTTCCCTTGATAGTTTTTAGTTCAGTTTCAGAAATTTTTTCCTGTTGTGCAATTGATTTTACAAGTGGAGATAAATAAAGATCTCCTGAGAATTCTACGTTTGAAGCAGCTACGGTTTGTAAAGGCTGTTCAATTGTTTTTAATGTTTCAGTATCCGGGGTAGCAGCCGGAGATTCAGTTTGTACTTCTTCTGATGCAGTGCCTTCTCCTTCGATTTCTAAAATAGCAATGGCCTCACCTACTTTGGCAACTTCATCTTTTTGCTTTAAAATTTTAACAATTTTTCCCGAAACAGGTGTCGGAACGTCTGAATCTACTTTATCTGTTGCAATTTCTACTACAGAGTCATCTTCTTTTACGCTATCACCTTCATTGAATAACCAAGTGATAATTGTCGCTTCCATAACACCTTCTCCCATGGAAGGAAGCAATAATTTGTATTCTGCCATTTTTGATTTTTAGATTTTGACAAATATATAAAAAAAATCGGTTTTTTTATGAAATATATAATCTTAGCTGAATTCAATGTAAATATTTTCACCTACATTCAATCCAAACAGGCTTTTAGCACCGTTTTTCTTACTTCCCTTGTAAATCGTTAACTCCAATAACTGACTGTCATTGAAAATTGCTGCTGATTGCCCATGGAATTCTGTCTCTCTTTCCCAGTCAGAAACGACTTCAGTATGGCTTGAAAACACCCTTGAAAGACTCAGGTTTCTGAATTTTATGGTAAAACTGCTGTATCCTTTACTGATATTTTCGAAAAAATCTTTGTTGATATTTGAGATTATATTTCCGAAATTATCAATGTAGGTAACTTCCCCGATAATCATCCCTTCAGACTCATTGTAAACAGCTCTTGGAAACATCAGTTGCTTTGCGGAATCTATTTTCCTTCCGATAACTTCCGGAAGCCCGCCATTGGCAAGATGTACTGCAGCAGGAACAAAAATATCTGTAGACGTAAAGTCGATGATATCATCAAAACGGTTATTCAGTGTAAGTTCATAGATGGCTTCAGGTTTAATATCAAAAAAGATCAGGCTCAGCAGTCCGTTATCTGCTGCCAGAAAGTAAGAACCATCCGCTTTGTAAATAATATTTTTTCTTGATTTGTTATAGAAACTATCCACGGACAGAATATGAATGCTTCCTTTAGGAAAATATTTATAAGCATTTCTTACAATGTAGGAAGTCTGTATAAGATTGAAAGCCTGGATGTCGTGGGTTATATCAACAATATTAACCTCAGGGTTTAGAGACAGAATTTTGCCTTTCACAGCAGCAACTCTGTAATCTAAATTTCCGAAATCCGAAGTAAGGGTAATAATTGACATGAGCAATGTATAGAATAGTGTAGTCTTGCAAAGTTATTTAAAATAAAAAGAAAGCCCGAAAGATTGTTGAAAAGAATTTGATATAAATTTGAAAAAAAGCTTTAATTTTAAAATCTAAAAATAAAAATACTGCATGTTTGAATTAACATTTGATTTGGAAGATATCGATCCAAAAATCTTCTATGGAGTTAATAACCAATATTTCAACTTATTAAAATCAAGCTTTCCAACCATTAAAATTACAGGAAGAGATCATTTTATCTTTGCGATGGGAAATCAGGAAGCTCTAGATATACTGAAACAAAAACTGGATGATATTGTCAAATTTATCTCAAAAAACAACTCAATAGGTCTTAAAGACGTTGAAAATATTCTGAATATTAAAGATGAAAATGAAAAACAACTGGTTTTCGATCAGGATATTATTGTAAAAGGGGTTAATGGAAAGATTATTAAAGCTAAAACCACCAATCTTAAAAGGCTGGTGAAAGAAACAGAGAAAAAAGACATGGTCTTTGCAATAGGCCCGGCAGGAACAGGGAAAACCTACACCAGTGTGGCATTGGCAGCAAGAGCTTTAAGAGATAAAGAAGTAAAAAGAATTATTTTAACCAGACCTGCGGTAGAAGCAGGGGAGAGCCTTGGTTTTTTGCCTGGAGATCTTAAAGAAAAGCTTGATCCTTATTTACAACCATTATATGATGCTCTGCGTGATATGATTCCTCATGAAAAATTGGAGGGGTTTATGGAGAAAAAAGTAATTGAAGTAGCTCCGCTGGCATTTATGAGAGGACGTACGCTGGATGATGCTTTTGTGATTCTTGATGAAGCACAGAATACAACTCATGCTCAGATGAAGATGTTTCTTACGAGAATGGGAATGAATGCAAAGTTTATCATCACAGGTGATCCCAGTCAGATAGACCTTCCTAAAAATCAGCAGTCCGGTTTAAAAGAAGCCATGAGAATTCTTAATGGAGTTAAAGAAATTGGTTTTATTCATCTTACAGAAGAAGATGTAGTAAGACACCCGGTTGTAAGGAAGATTATTTTAGCCTACAATGAGGAAGATAAAAGGTTAAGGAATGATTGATGGGAGTGAGTGAAAATTTTTCATAATATTCAAATTAATATTTATTTTTTTTATTAAAATTTGTTAATTTGAAAAATTTAATTAGTTTTGCAGACCTTAATTAAAAACTAGTTAACAATGAAAAGACTTTTACTTATTGCAGCAGTCGCTGTTTTGGGAGCAAACGTAAATGCTCAGGAGGTAAGATTCGGCGCTAAAGCAGGATATTCATACTCTACACTCAAGGCTAAAGGTGATGGTCACTCTGAAACTTCTGATCCCTTACATACATACTATATCGGTGGATTGGTAGAATACAAACTGAGTGATAAATTTGCTCTTCAGGGAGAACTTTTATATTCTCCACTTGGGGGAAAGATGGAGGTAGAAACTGCTGATCCGGATGATCCTGCTACATTTTTAAATGTTAAAGCAAAACAAACTTACCACACTTTATTGATTCCTATCTCTGCGAAGTATTTTATCACCGAAGGATTATCGGTTTCTGCGGGAGCTAATGTAGGACTTATCTTATCTGCAAAACAAAAATATTCTGCTGATTTAGGATTAGGACCATTGGTTGAGCTTGAGGGAAGTGATGAAGTTGACATTAAAGATCAGTTGAATACATTAAACTTAGCCCCTTTTGTTGGTGCTGAGTATGCATTGGAAAACGGACTTTTCTTTGATGCAAGATACAATCTGGGTCTTTCTAACCTGGCAAAACATGCTGAAGGTGGATATAAACTGACCAATAGTTTTGTACAAGTTGGTGTAGGTTTCAAATTCGGAGGAAACTAAGAATTATAAAAATTATTGATACTAAACAGGACAAATTTTGTCCTGTTTTTTTGTTTTTAAATATTATCAGACGTTGATGGTTTCATTATAATGGAAATAATTAGTATTTTTGGGGCCTTAATTCAAAAGCTACTAAAAAAATGAAAAAACTATTAGTACTAGGTGCTTTTGCACTTTTAGGAGGTGCAGCTCAAGCACAGGAAGGTTTTAAAATTGGTGGACATATTGGTGTTCCTGTGTCTGATGCAAGTGATGTATCTTCATTTACATTAGGTGTAGATGCAGCTTATATGTGGAATATTACTAAAGGTCTTGACCTTGGGGTAACTACCGGATATTCTCACTTCTTTGGAAAAGATCATTTCGATGATTTCGGTTTTATCCCTGTAGCAGTTTCCGGAAAATATAAATTTGCGGGAGCACCTATCTTTGTAGGATTAGATCTAGGGTATGGTATTTCTACAAAGGATGGTATGGACGGAGGATTCTATGCACAGCCAAAGTTTGGATATCAAATGAAGAAAGGAGAGTTGTACCTAGGATACCAATCTATCAGTAACAGACAAAAAGTTGGCTGGGGTACTTATAGCTGGAATGTAGGGGCTATTAACCTTGGATATAATTTCTTTTTGAAATAAAAGATTTCTAATGAATATCATTAAAGTTCCGGCCTTACGGCCGGAACTTTTGCTTTTTAAAGCTGGTATTCTTTGTTTTGAATTATAAACGAATGTTTAAAATGTAAAAGTCAATGACCTAAATATTAATATTTTAACTATGCGTTTTGAGCTAACTGGATAAATTGGGATATTTTTAATGAAAATTAACAAATGCAAAAGAGTAAACATATTGGGATCTGGCTGATAAATTGGAATTTTTTTATTCATAATATTGTGAAAAACTCAAAACTTATCTTTTAATATGATTTATTATTATAAAAGGATAAAAAATAGTAGTGATATTAATCACATTAACAAATTTTAATATTCGTGGTAGCCACTGTAAATTTGCCTCCAGAAAGTATTAAAATTTTTTACAATGAAAAAAATATTATTAGCGGGTGCTGTTGCACTTTTTGGTTTATCAAACGCTCAGATTGCTAAAGGAACTACATATTTATCAGGACAAGTAGGTTATTCTCAAACAGAAGATAACAACGATAATACTAAAGTTGAAAACTTTAAAGTTCTTCCAACTGTAGGATATTTTGTAGATACAAACTTAGCAGTAGGTTTAGGTGTTGGTTATAAAACTAAAAAAAATACTGAAACTACAAGCACAACTACAACTGTATTTGATGCTGAAAAAACTAAATCTGCATTTGTTGTTGCTCCATTCGTAAGAAAATACTGGACTTTAGCTGACAAATTATACATCTTTGGTCAGTTAGAAGTGCCAATGGAGTTTGGTCAGAATAAAGTTGAAGGAACTACTACGACTACAATCGGAGGAAACACTGCTACAACATCTTCTTCTACTAAAAACAACTACACTTCAATCGGTGTTAACGTTAAGCCAGGTTTAGATTATTTCTTAAACAAAAACTGGACTATCGAAGCTACTATCGGTGAATTCGGATACAATACTTCTAAAGAAAATGTTGACGGAGCTAAGAGAGTAAACGATTACAAATTCGGTTTAAACTTAACTTCAGTAACTTTCGGAGTTAAATATGTATTTGGTAAATAATAAACAAAGCATATAGCAAATAAAACCCTGAGATTTTCTTAGGGTTTTATTTTTGTCCAAAATTAATCTTGTAACTTTTGAAGTAAAATATATACTAACAAAGTAATTATTATAAACAGATGGTAAAAAGATCATCTTAAATATAGGTAACCATGAAAAAAATCTTACTGGCATCTGCCATCGCCTTATTTATGGGCTTAAATGCGCAAACTACTTTTGGAGTAAAGGCAGGATACGCTTTGTCAAAACTAAACCCTAACGAAAATGATATTGAGTTTGGTGGAGTAGAGGGAAGTTTTAAATCAAAATCAGGATTCTATGTTGGAGCTTTGGTAGAGCATAAATTTAACAACAAATTTGCCATTCAGGGAGAGGTTGAATATGCAAATCTAGGTGGAAAAGCAGAAATTTCATTGCCTGGGATTACGGTGACGGAAAAGCTAAACCTTAACAGGATTGTTATCCCAATTTCTGCCAGATATTATGTAACTCCTGAGTTGGGAGTATATGCAGGTCCTTATGTGAGCTTTAAAACCAATAATAAAGTGAAGTTCGAGATGAGCGGTATGAATGGTATGGTAGATCCTAATGCAGTGAGAGAAGGAGAAAAACTTGTGGAAAGGTATTTGAATAATTCTTTAAAATCTACTGATTTTGGTTTGTTCTTAGGGGCTGATTATAATGTTTATAAAGGATTATTTGTAGACGCCCGTTATAGTTTCGGACTTACAAATATGATTAAAAATCCTGTAGATGGTGAGAAGATGAAAATGAATTTCTTCCAGCTTGGAGTGGGGTATAAGTTTAAGTAAATACACGCAGATATATAATAAAAAACTCTCAGAAGAAATTCTGAGAGTTTTTTTTATCAATGATTCGATTTATATTATTTTCCGAACATTCCACCCATTCCAGGCATATTCGGCATTTTGCTCATCATCTGCATCATTTGCTTTCCTTGAGGGCCCTGCATCATCTTCATCATTTTACCCATTTGATCAAATTGCTTCATCAATTGGTTGATATCTTCAATCTTTCTTCCGGCACCTTTTGCAATTCTGTTTTTTCTTTGCGTGTTGATGATAGAAGGTCTTCTTCTTTCTTCAGGAGTCATAGAGTAAATAATCGCTTCAATGTGTTTAAAAGCATCATCACTGATTTCTACATCTTTAATGGCTTTTCCAACTCCTGGAATCATTCCCATCAGGTCCTTCATATTACCCATCTTCTTGATCTGGTTGATTTGCTTCAAGAAGTCATCAAAACCAAATTCGTTTTTAGCGATTTTTTTGTGAAGTTTTTTCGCTTCTTCCTCGTCAAATTGCTCCTGAGCTCTTTCTACTAGGGAAACAACGTCTCCCATTCCCAGGATTCTGTCTGCCATTCTTTCCGGGTAGAAAAGATCCAAAGCTTCCATTTTCTCTCCTGTAGAGATAAATTTGATGGGTTTTTCAACTACAGAGCGAATGGTTAATGCGGCACCTCCTCTTGTATCACCATCTAATTTGGTTAAAACAACTCCGTCGAAATTCAAGGCATCGTTGAATGCTTTGGCGGTATTCACGGCATCCTGACCCGTCATGGAATCTACTACGAATAGGGTTTCCTGAGGTTTGATGAAATAATGTACAGATTTGATCTCGTTCATCATCTGCTCATCAATGGCCAAACGACCGGCAGTATCCACGATTACAACATCGTGGTTGTTTGCTTTTGCAAAATTGATTGCATTTTCAGCAATAGTAGAAGGATTTGTAGAACCATCTTCAGTAAAAACCGGAACATTAATCTGTCCTCCTAATACTTTTAACTGGTCAATTGCTGCAGGACGGTAAACGTCACATGCTACCAATAAAGGTTTTTTATTTCTTTTTGTTTGTAAATAATTGGCTAGCTTTCCAGAGAAAGTTGTCTTACCGGAACCTTGAAGACCTGCAATAAGAATAACTGTTGGTTTCCCCGAAAGATTAATTCCTTCCTGGGAACCTCCCATCAAATCAACTAATTCATCATGGACGATCTTGGTCATCAACTGTCCCGGAGTAAGGGACGTCAGAACATTTTCTCCTAATGCTTTATCTTGAACTCTCTTGGTAAGATCTTTGGCTACTTTATAGTTAACGTCGGCATCTACCAATGCTCTACGAATCTCCTTTACGGTTTCCGCTACATTGATTTCTGTAATTTTTCCACGTCCGGAAATATTATGTAATGCCTTGTCTAATTTTTCCTGTAAACTATTAAACATATGTATTGTAAATTATAGGTTTGCAAAAATAAGGAATTAATTTTAAAATTCTCATTTATGCAAGGTATATATGTTTATAAATGCTAAGCTTTTGCATAAAAATGACTTAATAGTTCGTCTGTATGAACTGTATCATCTTCAATAATATTTTGATTTCTGATTTTTTGAATTTTTTCAGGGCTTAATCTTTCTATTTTGGCTTCTTCTACTAATTGTTGTGGCAATCTGTCAATAATTCTGTTTTGAATATGGGAGATCAGCTTTTCCAGATCTGAACAATAAATAGACGGATTATCAAATCCGTTTTGGGAAGAGTATCTGTTGGCCAAATCGCCACCACCACAGGTTTCATTTATAGGACATGATCTGCATTTTTTGCATAAATGTTTGTGGCTATAATGGTAAAGCTTTGCCAAAGGAGTGTCTAAGGCTTGATTAATTGAAAATGAACTTACATTAGCACCTGTTTTGGTGAAGCCATCTCCGCATGATTTCAAACCATCTACAGCTTCCATAGAGCCGTCGGTTTCAATAACAAGGACTTCATTGTTTTTGTTTCCGAGATAATCTGCCATAAGATCATTCCCTAATATGGAAGTGGTAATATCTCCAAATAACCGGAGAGAGGGTCTTGTTTCTTCCTTTTCGTTATACCATGTATCGAAAATTTTGATCAGCCAGTCTGCATAATATGTATTTTCAGTACTTCCGGCTTTTCCTAAAGGAGGATTGTCGTATGTGCCATAAGGAAATAAATAATCACCACCCTTTAAATCCAGGCTTTTAATATGCTCATAGGACTCAATAGGATCGGAGTCGATATTCATTACCGATAATAATCCCGTACGTTCTTTATAAGATTTATTATTAAGTAGAACATTGATGCCTTTTACCACGTCGTCATAAGATCCCTTTCCATTGTGATAAAATCTATTTTTGTCGTTTACTTCTTTGGGACCATCAAGGCTTACTCCTATATCTACTCTTAATTTTTCCAGAGAATTAACGATGTCTTCATTGAGTAAGATCCCGTTGGTTTGAAGATTGTACCTGAAGTTTACTTTTCCTTCAGCCATTCTCTTGCCTGTATTTACAAAGTCTTCTATGTATTTTTGCCCGGCTAATAATGGTTCTCCGCCATGTAGAATAATACTGAAGTTTTTAATAGTGTGTTCTTCACAATGTTCGATAATTCTACTGTAAATATTCTCAATTGTTTCTTTGCTCATTAGTTTAGGCTGATTTTTATAAGTTTTATCACCTAAATTATACATATAGCAGTATGAGCAATTCAAATTGCACCTGCTCGCAATTTTTAATACAACAATTTTTACTTCCATTTCTATTTTTTCTAATTTAAATGGGTCTGTTTTTTAACAGACCCAAAATTGATGCTTTTAGTTTCTACCACTCAATACCATTTCTCCATCCGTTTGACCATGCATTAGGCCATCCCAGGTTCGACCAGTTATTAGACCACTCTTCATAAGGATCCTCACGAGGGCCTCCTCCTCCTTTAATTGTTTTACTCATTTCATGTTTCAGGAATTTGTCTTTTAATGAATCAGAGTGCTTTTCCATTTTTTTTAGATCTGATTTCAAATCGAATTTAAATTTCATAATGTTAATTTTTTAAATAAAGGATTCCGTTTTTTTATATCAAGGAATTTTTTTTGATAGCTATTTAATTCTGTCCAAATAGCAGACACTATATATTGCCTAGGTCTATAGTAAAGTATGTAGGTAGATTATAAAAAGAATATGTTGAGTCTTTCACCGAATCAATCTGAAACCTTAAGTGGTGTTCTTGTTTAAGCAAACTTACAGAGCTTCTTTCTACAATGAAAATGAAGGCTTCCTATATTTATAAATTAAGACTATAGATTTATAAATATTGATGCATTAAATGTTTTAATTATGGATTTAATATGCTGTTTTACAGTTGTTTAATTTGCAATTGAAAAATATTTATTTTTAGAGTTATTTTTACGGATACATCTGTTTTAAATGGGAAAAAGATGTGTTTGTATGGTTTTTTTAAGAATCTAAAAAAGGCAATGGATCTTTTATTTTTTTAAGATCTATTTATGTGGAAAGAGATTGTGTATATAATATTATATATATAGAAAAAATGATAATTATCAAATCGTACGAGAATACGATAGAAAAAGTCTATTTTTGCGATCAATTAAAATAGATCATGAGGTATATCATGAGTTAAAAATAAACGTTGAATGAAATCTAATCCAAATATTCTGGTTGTCATCTTATTTTTCCTGACCTTTCTTATTCATTTTTCCCTTTGGAAATTTGTTTTTCATCTGGATGAAATAATTATAATCAAATTTTATCTTTTCTTAAGCGTGATGTTTATGATGATGATTACTTTAATCATTTTGATCAATAGGGTAGCACCGGAGTTTTTAGGATTATCTGTCATTGGTTTAATCCTTTTAAAATTCGGTTTAATGTACTTAATCAGGAAAAAATTGAACTTCGAAGTAATCCCTGGCTACAAATTTCATTTTATCATCCCTTATTTTGTCCTGACAACGCTGCTTACGTACTATGCGATCAGGTTGATTAATCATGATAAAAAACAGTAAAATTATTTATTGAAACTAGAAAAAATATCATATTTTTGCACAACGAAAAAAACCTATCAATGTTTAAGAAATTCGCAGTTTTATTCTACAGTATTTTTGTATTAAACGTAGTGTCTGCACAGCACAATGAAGATAGTGCTGCAGCAGCTCCTGCTCAAGAGCTTTCAGAGAAAGACAAAGTAAGTAAAGAAAACAAAGAGTTCATTGATCATCACTTATTGGATGCTCATGATTTCACATTGATGGTTGATAAAGAAGGTCATCACATCGGATTCCCTTTGCCTGTTATTTTTTATGATAATGGTTTCCATTCTTTCATGAGTAATAAGGAAGGTTTTATGCATGGTGAGCCAACTGAAGTAGATGGGGCTTTCTATGTATTGCATCATGAAAAAATCTATAAGACTGATGCTGCTGGAACCATAACTCTTGATGATCATGGTCACCCAACTAACGAAAAACCATTAGATCTTTCCATTACAAAGAGTGTGTTGATTATTCTGTTAGTATCAATCTTCATGTTGGTGTTGTTTGGCGGAATGGCTAAGTCTTATAAGAAGTCTGTAGTTCCTACCGGAGCAGCAAGATTCCTGGAACCATTAATTATCTTTGTAAGAGATGAAGTAGCAATCCCGAATATTGGTCATAAGTATAAGAGATTTATGGGATACTTATTAACAGTGTTCTTCTTTATCTTATTCCTGAACGTTTTAGGATTAATGCCTTTCGGAATCAATGTTACAGGTAATATTACAATGACATTCTTCCTGGCTATCCTTACTTACCTGATTACTACATTCTCTGCTAATAAAGATTATTGGAAACACATCTTCTGGATGCCGGGAGTACCTGTGCCAATGAAGTTGATTATGCTTCCTATCGAATTGTTGGGAACAATCACTAAGCCATTTGCATTGATGATCCGACTTTTTGCAAACATGACTGCAGGTCACATCGTAGTAATGAGTTTGATCGGATTGATCTATGTATTTAAGAATTTTGCAGCAGGTGTTGCATTCCCGTTCTTGACATTGGTAATCTATTTATTGGAAGTATTAGTAGCATTCCTTCAGGCGTATATCTTCACGATGTTGTCAGCTTTGTTTATCGGAATGGCAGTGCAGGAGCACGAGCACGAACACCACGCTGCTCACTAATTGAAAGTTAAAATTAAAGTAAAACAAATTTTTTAAAATTATATATTATGGAAATCCCTAAAATTGTAGGTGCTGGTATCGTAGTACTAGGTGTAGGTATCGGTCTTGGTAAAATCGGAGCTGCTGCTCTTGAAGCTATCGCTAGACAACCTGAACAATCTGGAAAAATCCAAACAGCTATGCTTATCGCTGCTGCACTTGTAGAAGGTGTTGCGTTTGCTGCTCTATTCGCAGTAAACTAATTAAAATCAAATCATTATCTGCAACGGTTGGTTGCAGGTAATGATTATTTAAAAAAGTAATAATTATTTATACATTTATATAATGGAATTAATTCATCAGTTTTCATCAGGATTATTTATTATCCAGTCTGTTATTTTTCTAGCGTTATTATTTCTGTTAGGTAAATTCGCTTGGAAACCTATCTTAAACTCTATCAACGACAGAGAAACTTCTATTGTTGACGCTCTTAATCAAGCTAAATTAGCAAGAAAAGAGATGGAAACTCTAAAGGAAGATAACGAAAGAATCATTCGTGAAGCTAAAATCGAAAGAGATGCTATCCTTAAAGAAGCTAGAGAAATTAAAGATAGAATCGTAGGAGAAGCTAAAGATGCTGCTAAATCTGAAGGAGACAAATTGATTGAAGCTGCTAAGCAGAGCATCCAGGCTGAGAAAAATGCTGCAATGGCAGACATCAAAACTCAAATCGGTACTTTATCTGTGAACATTGCTGAGTCTATCTTGAAACAAAAACTAGATAACAGCGAAGCTCAAAACGAATTAGTTCAAAATTATTTAAACAAATCTAACCTTAACTAAGAATGCTTACATCTAAAGTAGCTAAAAGATACGCACAAGGTTTGCTTGATTTCACAAACGAATCAGGTCAGACAGCTACTGTATTTTCTGAAATGAAAGATGTGGTAAAGGTAATGTCTGAATCTGTAGATTTAAACAAGTTTTTCCTTACACCTTATATCGATTCTAAAAAGAAAATAGAAGTAGCAAACGAAATTTTCAAAAGTTTCTCTGTTTCATCTCAGAACCTGATCAAACTAGTGATCAAGCACGGACGTGAAAGCCAATTGAAAAATATTGCTCAGGAATTTATCAATAAAGTTGAAGACCTTAGTGGTGTACAGAGAGTTACGCTTACAACAGCAACTCCACTTTCAAAAGAGAACCTTGATCAGATTTTAAGATCTACCAATCTTGTAAATGCTGATTCAAACTTTGATCTTACAGTTAATGTAAAACCTGAAATTCTTGGAGGTTATGTTCTGAGAGTAGGTGACCAGCAGGTAGATGCATCTGTGAAGACTAAACTTAACCAAGTTAAAAAAGATTTTCAATTAAATTAAGAAAAACAACCATACAATGGCAGAAATAAATCCGGCAGAAGTATCTGCGATCTTAAAACAGCAATTGGCCAACTTCGATACTCAATCAAATGTTGAGGAAGTAGGTACAGTTTTAACCATCGGTGATGGTATTGCTCGTGTATACGGGTTAGAAAACGTACAATACGGAGAGTTGGTGAAATTTTCTAGTGATGTAGAAGGTATTGTACTTAACCTTGAAGAAGACAACGTTGGTGTTGCTTTATTAGGTGAAAGTAAATTAGTAAAAGAAGGGGATACAGTAAGAAGAACCAACAGAATCTCTTCTATCAAAGTAGGAGAAGGAATGTTAGGAAGAGTAGTAGATACTCTAGGTAACCCTATTGATGGTAAAGGTCCTATCACAGGGGAATTATACGAAATGCCATTAGAAAGAAAAGCTCCCGGAGTTATCTTCAGACAACCGGTAACTGAGCCTTTACAGTCTGGTATCGTAGCAATTGACGCGATGATTCCAGTAGGAAGAGGACAGAGAGAGCTTATCATTGGTGACAGACAAACAGGTAAAACTACTGTTGCGATCGATACGATCATCAACCAAAAAGAATTCTTTGATGCTGGTCAGCCAGTATATTGTATATATGTTGCTATCGGTCAGAAAGCTTCTACTGTAGCACAAATCGTTAAAACGCTTTCTGATAAAGGAGCTTTAGCTTATACTGTAATCGTTGCTGCTAACGCATCAGATCCAGTTCCAATGCAGGTATATTCTGCAATGGCAGGTGCTTCTATCGGGGAGTTTTTCAGAGACACTGGTAGACCTGCTTTGATTGTTTATGATGATTTATCTAAACAAGCAGTTGCTTACCGTGAACTTTCTCTACTATTGAGAAGACCACCGGGTCGTGAAGCTTATCCTGGAGACGTTTTCTATCTTCACTCAAGACTATTGGAAAGAGCTGCAAAAGTTATCGCTGATGACAATATCGCCAGCCAGATGAATGATTTACCTGAGTCTTTAAGACCAATCGTAAAAGGAGGAGGTTCATTAACAGCACTTCCAATTATCGAAACTCAGGCGGGTGACGTTTCTGCATATATCCCTACAAACGTAATTTCTATTACAGACGGACAGATTTTCTTGGAGTCTGATCTATTCAACTCAGGAGTTCGCCCTGCGATCAACGTGGGTATCTCTGTATCGAGAGTAGGTGGTAATGCTCAGATCAAATCAATGAAAAAAGTTTCTGGTACCCTAAAATTAGACCAGGCTCAGTATAAAGAACTAGAAGCGTTTGCTAAATTTGGTTCTGACCTTGATGCTTCTACTTTAGCAGTTATCTCTAAAGGAGAAAGAAACGTAGAGATCCTTAAGCAGCCGGTAAACGCTCCACTTCCTGTAGACAGTCAGGTGGCAATCGTATATGCCGGAACAGAAAACTTAATGAGAAACGTTCCTATCAGAAAAATTAAAGAATTCCAACATGAATATATCGAATTCCTAAGATCTAAGCACCCTGATACGATGGCTGCAATTAAGGCTGGAAAAATCGATAATGATATTACGAGCGTTCTTAAGCAGGCAGCTAACGATTTAGCTTCTAAATACAACTAAAAAAATCCAATGTTTAAGGTTTAAAATATAATGTTTTAAGCCTTAAACTTTAGACCTTAAACTTTGAACCCACATTAATGGCAAACTTAAAAGAAATACGAGGCAGAATTACGTCAATTTCATCTACGATGCAGATTACCCGTGCTATGAAAATGGTTTCCGCTGCGAAACTTAAAAAAGCTCAGGATGCAATCGTAATGCTAAGACCATATTCTGAAAAATTACAGGAGCTTATCCAGAATGTAAATTCTAGCTCTGATCCTGATCAGATTTCTGTATATGCTCAGAAAAGAGAGGTTAAAAGAATACTTTTCATCGCTGTTACTTCAAACAGAGGTCTTGCGGGAGCTTTTAACTCTTCAATCGTAAAAGAGCTTAACCTTCAGTTTCAGAACAATTCTCAGTATGAGATCGAAGTTCTTCCTGTTGGAAAGAAAGTATATGATGCAGTAAGAAGAAGCCGTACGGTATATGCTAACGGAAGCTCTGTATATGATAACATGAACTTTGATACTGTTGCTCACATCGTTGAAGGAGTAATGACAAGTTTCACTGAAGGAAAATTTGACGAAGTATATGTTATTTACAATAAATTCGTAAATGCAGCGACTCAGGAAGTAACGACAGAACAGGTGCTTCCGATCTCAATGCCTGAAAATACAGAATCACAGGTTGAAACAGATTATATCTTTGAGCCTAACAGAGCTGAGATTCTTGATAATTTGATTCCAAAGTCTATCAAAACTCAGATCTTCAAAGCAATTTTAGATTCAATTGCGTCTGAGCACGGAGCAAGAATGACGGCAATGCACAAAGCGACCGACAATGCAGAAGCTTTGAGAAATGATCTTAAAATCTTCTACAACAAGGCAAGACAGGCTGCAATTACCAATGAAATCTTGGAAATTGTTTCCGGAGCAGAAGCTTTGAAAAATTCGTAAGAATTATTTTAACATACTATCAAAAGCATCGATATTATCGGTGCTTTTTTTATGAAAATAAATGTAAAAATTCATTTTTACAGTCCTAAAATCTCCTGTAATCTGAATCATGAATACAGGAGTTCAAATTATTTTTTTATAAGAAAATAGCACGGTTATATGGGCTTGATTTTTTCTTTCTAAATTGGCTTCATTGAAATAAGTTATTAGAAGCAGATTCAGATTATTTTTATTTTGCATATCTTTGCAGTTAATAAAATTTATACAACCTCTAAATGGACTCGGACATAGTCAGGCTTTTGCTGGCCTTATTTCTTGTTTTACTAAATGGCTTCTTCGTAGCCGCAGAATTTTCAATTGTTAAAGTTCGTTATTCACAGATCCAGATAAAAGCCGCAGAAGGTAACTCTATGGCTAAGCAGGCAGAACATATCATCAAGCACCTTGATGAATATCTTTCTGCTACACAATTAGGTATTACATTGGCATCGCTTGCTCTTGGATGGGTGGGAGAAAGCGCTCTGCATCATATTTTTGAAAATATTTTTACGTCTTTGAATATTGACTTAACCCAGACAACAATTACTACAATTTCGGTAGCAACCAGTTTTGTATTGATTACTGTTATGCATATTGTATTTGGTGAGCTTATTCCTAAATCAATAGCCATCAGGAAATCGGAAGCAACGACAATGGCAACAGCGGTTCCCCTGAGGATTTTTTATACCGTTTTTAAGCCTTTTATCTGGTTGATGAATCTCATGTCAAACGGCTTTTTAAGATTAATAAAAATACATCCGGCTTCTGAGCAGGAAATTCACTCTACAGAAGAGCTACAGCTTTTGGTAAAGCAAAGTGCTGATAGTGGCGAGATTGAAGAGGAAAACTATGAGATTATCAAAAATGCATTTGATTTTACAGATCACTCTGCAAAACAAATCATGGTTCCAAGACAGAATATTACTTCTATCGACTTCGAAGAGGATGTAAATGATATCATCAATAAAATTATGGACAGCGGGTACTCCCGTATCCCTGTGTATCTTGACTCCATTGATAATGTGATCGGAATTTTTTATACCAAAGAAATTATAAGAGAATTTGTCAAAAGAAAAGGAGATCTTGATCATGATGATCTTAAAGATTTAATGCGTGATGCTTTTTTTGTGGTGGAAAGTAAGAAAGTTTCGGACTTATTAAAAACCTTCCAGCTTAAGAAGCAACACATCGCCATCGTTATTGACGAATTTGGTGGAACTGAAGGGATTATTACCCTGGAAGATATTCTTGAAGAACTGGTAGGAGAAATTCAGGATGAAGAAGATGAAGAAGAAAAGATCGTTGACAAAATAGCGGATAATACATATTGGGTACAGGCTACTCAACCTTTAGATGAAATCAATGAATTCTTACCAAAAAAACTTCCTCTCTCAGAAGAAAGCGAATATAATTCATTAGCAGGATTCATTCTTTATGAGCTGGAAGAAATTCCGGAAGAAAACCAGGAATTTGATCTTAACAACTACCACTTTAAAATTCTGAAGATGAATAATAAGAGCGTGGAACTTGTGGAGCTCGTGTATCAGGAACCCAATGCTATAGACAATTTAGCAGATAAAATTGGTGAAGTTTAAAAACAATAAGGATGAATTTTTATAATACCATAAAAGATTACGAAAATCCAAAACGACAGTACGAAGAAGAAGTTCTTGTCCTGGATGATACCGATGATGTGTATAAACTGGTGCTGCATAATGACGATATTCATACATTTGATTATGTAATAGACAGCCTTATTGAAATATGCAAGCATACATTGGAACAGGCAGAGCAGTGTACAATCCTGGTCCATTATAAGGGTAAATGTACTGTGAAAACCGGCTCAATAGATCTTCTTAAGCCTATGCATGAAAAATTAATTTCAAGGGAACTAACCAGCGAAATCGTATAAAATAAAAACCGACAAATTATCTTGTCGGTTTTTTTTATTAATTTAGGAGGTGAAACAGGACTAATGAGTAGAGCTGATAAAGGATAAGCGATTTCCCGAAAACGTTTTGATTTTTTAATCCTTTAATCATGTAATTTCTCAATATTCTTGCATTGTCATATTTTAGGTAAAATAGTATATTTGTACCAACTATAAAGAAACAAAAAATAATGCTTGTAATAGGAATTGCCGGTGGTACAGGATCCGGCAAAACTACAGTTGTTGACAAGATACTTCAGCAGCTTGATATTGAGGGAATGAACATCCTTTCTCAGGATAATTATTATCATGACAATCAGAATCTGACTTTAACAGAAAGAGAGGCTTTAAATTATGACCATCCTAAGTCTATTGATTTTGAATTACTGATAAAACATGTGAAAGCTTTAAAAAATAACGAGTCTATAGAACAACCGATTTACAGCTTTGTAACGCATTCCAGAACAGGAGATCATGTCACTGTAGAACCTAAAAATGTATTGGTAGTAGAAGGAATTCTGGTTTTGACCAATAAAGAATTACTGAAAGAATTTGACCTGAAGGTTTTTGTTCATGCCGATTCTGACGAAAGACTGATAAGGAGAATCAGAAGAGATACCCAGGAAAGAGGAAGAGATCTGAGCGAGGTATTACACCGTTATCAGACCACTTTGAAGCCGATGCACCAGGAATTCATCGAGCCATCTAAAAATGATGCCGATCTTATTATCCCAAATATGAAACAGAATTCCGTAGCAATTGATTTTTTGACTACCGTTATTAAAAACTCGTTGAAAAAACATTAAAAAAATGGAAGAAAACAAACTTATCAAAGACATTCAGCCGAAATCTGAGACATTCAAACTTATCCAGAAATATGTGTTGAATAAGTATACCATTACGATCTGTCTGTTTTTGGTATGGATGATTTTCTTTGACAAAACCTCATTTCTTGTAATTAATGAACTGAATGGTGAGATTCATAAGTATGAAGAGCAGCTGCAGTATTATAAAAAAGAATACGAAAAGAATGATGCTTTCTACAAAAAGCTGATGAACAATAAGTCAGAAAAAGAAAAATACGCGAGAGAGAATTATTTTATGAAAAAGCCGAATGAGGAGATCTTCATTTTGGTGGTGGACAGTACAAAAGTTGCCAAAAAATAATAACATTGAATAATAGGTGGATGGTGAATTTTATGTATCAGTGATAAGTATTTACATGAGAAACAAAATTCACCATTGGCCCTTCACCAATAAATAAAACTAATGTCAGATAATATACTTCCAAACTGGGAAAATCTAGTAAAGAAACAACTTAAAACAGAGGATATTTATCCTATTCTGGAAAAAGAAAACCTTGAAGGAATAGAAGTAAAACCTTTTTATACAGAAGTTCAGAAACCTTTGGTCAATTTGCCGAGAGTTGAAGAAAGCACCCATCTGGTAGCCAGCTATCATGAAAGTCTGGAAGAAGAAGTATTTGCGTTTGTTTTGGACCGGAATGTTGAAAATCTTGAGGATAAGACCATTTTTGTCAATAACAAAGATTTAGCAGGGCATATCAGCCCTGAAGAAGAAGACCAGTACTATTCATTGATTGATGTATTTGATGAACAAAAGGGAAGTATTGATGATCAGCTGGCAAAAGAACTTCTGGCAAAAGAGTTTAAAAGAAGTATTTGTGTAGATATTTCTTTGCATCAGAATGCAGGTGCCGCTATTTATCAGCAGTTGGGTATTGCTCTTGCAAAAACAAAGGAACTGGTGGAGCTGTACGGGGCAGATATTTTGAATCAATTGATTTTCAGAATCGCTGTAGGAGGAAATTATTTCTTCGAAATGGCAAAAATCAGAGCTTTTAAAATAGTTTTCAATCAGCTTTCCAAAGAATATGGATTGGATGAAGTTCCTTACATCTTTGCAGAGACTTCTTTAAGAAATAAAGCGGTTTCAGATAATGAAAATAACCTGATCCGTTCCACTCTTGAGCTTGCTGCAGCCATGATTGGTGGTGCTGATGCAGTATTCTCCAATAATTATCTTGTAGGCAAAAGTACTGATAATTCGCAAGAAATTTCTTTTAAACAACAGATTGTACTGGCTTACGAAAGCATTATTAATGTGTTTGAAGATGCATCTAACGGAAGTTATTACGTTGAAGATATTACCAGACAGATGGCAGAAAAATCATGGTCTTTGTTTGTAGAAATAGAAGAAGCAGGTGGATACCTTGAACTTTTAAAGCAAGGTGTTATCCAGAAAAAGATCTATGATCATGCTATTCAGGAACAGCAATGGATCGAAGAGGGGAAAATAAAGCTGATCGGAGTGAATTTATACCCTAAACTAGACGTTAAGAAGTCTATTAGCGAGCTATACAACGCAAAAGAAATAAAAGCCGTACGTTGGGCAGAAATGTTTGAATAAGACATTCATTTTACCTTGAAAAAAAGTTTATTAATTTTCTTTTCATTGTTCTTCGGCCTATATTTTTCACAAACGGAAAATGAAAATCCGAAAAATATAGATTCTGCATCCCCCAATGTAATGACACTGCATAAAGAAAAAACTTATAAGTTTTGGTAATGAAAGAAAAACTGATAGATTTATTTGAATACACCAATCATTTCAATGTTGAAATGATTACCATTATTTCTGAAAACAGAAAACTTGTTGATGATAAAACAATCAGCCTGATTAACCATACTCTTAATGCACAACAGATCTGGAATGCCCGGATTCTGGGTGAAATAACTTTTGAAGTCTGGCAGATCAATCCTTTTGAATCTCTCGGGGAAATTAACCATGGAAATTTTCTTAAAAGCATTGATATTATAAAGAATTTTGATTTGGATAAGAAAGTAGAATATCAAAATTCAAGAGGAACAAAATTTGAAAATAGTATTTTTGAAATGCTTTTTCATGCAGTCAATCACTCTACTTATCACAGAGGACAAATCAATTCTTTGCTTAAACAGAACGGAATCACTCCAGTATTGACTGATTATATTTTTTATAAGAGATAATTCTAATATAATAATGCTGTAACTTCGCTTCTATAATACGAACTGTTTTTATTCTAACATTTGATTTATATCGATGTCATTCTTAGCAAAGTTGAAGCACTTACAACATATTTTCATTTACAACCTGGAAAAAATCTGTGGGAAAAAAATTACTAAATAAAGACATTCAAGCTTATATCAATGCAAATCTGAAAACTGATCTGCACTCATTACTATTAAAAAAAACTCCCTTTTCTGAGGTTTCCATGCAGGAAATCGTACAGCAAATCAAAGGAAAGCAGGTAGCAGAAAAGAAATTCTCTTTTTTACTGAAAGATGGAATTATTTTCCCCCCACAACTTAATCTGGAACAGGCATCTTCTGAAAAAACGGCGCTTTACAAATCCGAAATTTTACGAGGGGAAAAATTTATAGATCTGACAAGTGGTTTTGGCATTGACGCTTATCATTTGTCTCAAAATTTTAAAGAGGTTACTTTAGTAGAACAGAATACAGAGCTTTTAAAAATTGTAGAACACAACTGGAATCTTTTAGGAAGGGAGGCAAGGTTTATCAACAGGAAGCTGGAGGATTTTTTAGAAGAAAATCAGGATTTATTTGATGTTATTTACCTGGATCCTGCAAGAAGAGATCAGAATAAGAATAAGGTTTTTCTTTTGGAAGACCTCTCTCCCAATATTCTTGAGATTCAGGAAAAATTATTGTCAATTTCCAGTCAGGTTGTCGTTAAACTGTCTCCATTGATCGATCTGAAGTATCTTGTTTCAGTCTTACCCAATATTTTCAGGATAGATATTATTGCTTTAAAAAATGATGTCAAGGAAATCGTCATCTTTTTGTCAAAGGAGGTTCAAAATGATGTTATTTGCCATTGTGTGAACCTGGAAAGTGGTGAATCTGTCTTTACTTACGAGTTTGGAAAAGAAGAAAATGCCCAATCGGAATATGCAGAACCTGAAAAGTTTATTTATATTCCTAATAATTCCATTTTAAAGGCTGGTGTATTTAATCTTATATCAGAAAAATTTGGATTGAAAAAACTACACCCTAATAGTCATTTTTACACTTATTCAGAAAAGAAAGATGATTTTCCGGGCCGAGTTTTTGAAATGAAAACGATTGATTCTAAGGAGATTAAAAAGAAAGAGCAGTTTAATATTATTGCCAAAAACTACCCTCTGAAGCCTGAGGAAATCAAAAAGAAGTATGGCGTGAAAGACGGAGGAAAGGACTACCTTATTTTTACACAATCCAAAAAAGGAAAAATTATATTAAAATCAGTCTAAAAATGTTGCCGAAAAAAGCAGGATTTCTTACTTTTGGGCAATTAAAAATTTAAGCATGAAATCGCTTGCTGTTTAAATGAATTGAATAGAAAATTATGCGATTTCATATGACCTTTAAAAAAATAAATTTTACATATGAAAAAATTAGTTATATGTTTAGCCATTGCAACTGTAGCTGTAAGCTGTAAAAAAGTGCCTGAAGGAGGAAATAAAGCAGTTATAAAACTGGAAGAAGGGGTAGAAAGATATTCAGATGACCCTCAGGGAGGTGAAGGCGCTCACGGAAAAAGCCATGAGACTGCTGCAGATCACAAAGAAGAGGCTGCTGCTGCAAAACCAGAAGCTGAAACTTCTAAAAAAGACAGTACTGCTGCAAAGCCTGCTGAAGCGGAAAAAGCTCCAAAAGCTGAACACTAATTAGTAGTATACAATATACCATGCCCTGTTTGCTACAGGGCATTTTTTATTAAAAAATCATAGATCAACTGACGGCAATAAAATAAATGATTTATCTGAAAAATCCTCTGTTTTTGCTTGTTCCTGCGATGCATTTTTTTTAATTTTAACCAAACAAATATTTACAATGCAAGAGACATTAAATTACATCAACGAAAACAAACAACGTTTCGTAGATGAATTATTTGAGTTATTGAGAATTCCTTCTATTTCTGCAGATCCTGCCTATAAGAACGATGTATTGAAGTGTGCAGATGTATGTGCAGACCATCTAAGAAATGCAGGTGCAGATAATGTTGAAATATGTGAGACAAAAGGATATCCTATTGTCTTCGGAGAAAAAATCTTTGATAAAAGCCTTCCTACAGTATTGGTGTATGGGCATTATGACGTTCAGCCGGCAGATCCGCTGGAATTATGGACAAAACCTCCTTTTGAGCCCTATATTGAGAAAACTGAGCTTCATCCTGAAGGGGCAATCTTTGCCAGAGGAGCTGCTGATGATAAAGGGCAGTTCTTTATGCATTTAAAGGCTTTTGAAGCCATGATGAGAACCAATACGCTTCCTTGTAATGTTAAATTTATCCTTGAAGGAGAAGAAGAAGTAGGATCGGTGAGCCTTGGTGATTTCGTTAACGAAAATAAAGAAAAATTATCTTGTGATTGTATTCTGATTTCCGATACTCACATCTATAGCAATGAGCAACCTACGGTTACGACAGGTTTAAGAGGATTGAGCTATGTGGAAGTGGAGGTAGAAGGCCCAAACAGAGACCTGCATTCTGGTCTTTACGGGGGAGCAGTACCCAATCCTATCCATGTGCTTTCAAGAATGATTGCCAATCTGATTGACGAAAACGGTCATATTACAATTGATGGTTTCTATGATAATGTTGAAGTTGTATCCGATGCAGACAGAACAGAAATGAATAAACTTAAGGATAACCCTGAAGAATTCAAAAAATCAATCGGACTAAGCAATATTGAAGGCGAGAAAGGGTATACAACCCTTGAAAGAGCTTCAATTCGTCCTACACTAGATTGTAATGGTATTTGGGGTGGATATACAGGGGAAGGAGCTAAAACAGTGATTCCTTCAAAAGCTTTTGCTAAAATTTCAATGCGTCTGGTGCCGTATCAGACACCGGAAGAAATTACGGAGAAATTCACAAAATACTTTGAGAAAATTGCACCGGATACGGTAAAAGTTAAAGTAACACCACATCACGGGGGAATGCCATACGTACTGCAAAGTGATACCAAAGAATTCCTTGCTGCTAAAAAAGCGATGGAAACAGCATTTGGTAAAGAAGTATTGCCATACAGAAGTGGAGGAAGTATTCCAATTACTTCGATGTTTGAAAAGGTTTTGGGAGCTAAGTCAGTATTAATGGGCTTTGGTCTGGATTCTGATGCAATTCACTCACCTAATGAGCATTATGGATTATTTAATTTCTATAAAGGGATAGAAAGCATCCCTCTTTTCTTTGAGAATTATTCAAAGTAATAATATAATAAGTACAGCAAAGAAATAAGACATTCTACTATCAGAGTGTCTTATTTTTTTTCATTATTGTGATTAATAATTTGAAATGATCATTTTTAATCATATAAAGGAATTAAATTATTCACTATAAAAAATTAAATTTATTAAAAATAACTGTTTCATTTTTATTTATTAATAAATTATTTCACTATTCAAGGAAAGTTTATAATTTTAATGCAAAACTTGAAATACCATGAAAATAATTTACTCAATTGCGTTTTCTTTGCTGTGTACATTTTCTATGGCACAACAATCTACCTCTTTCGAAGATAGTGAAGGGTTTGTTGAAGGTGATATTAACGGACAGGGGTTTTGGATCAGTACCCCAACAGGAGATGTGCCACCTAATGTCACTCACCAGATGATTAGCCTTGATAATGCCAGTGATGGTAGTCATTCTCTTAGGATTGTCAAAGAACCTATCTTTGGAACTCAGACAGAACCGATTATAGGAGGTTTTTATAATCTGCCTACGCCCCTTGCTTTTGGTAATTTTTCAGTTTCCTTCGATATCAATATGTCTCAGCATAATGGATCTGTGTTTGGCTTTCAGGCAATGGATAGTCTTGAAGAACAGTATGTTGTTCGGGTCGATTTTGATAAAACAGGTGTAGTTACTATTTTAAATTCAGTTTCAGGTGCCCCGTCTCTTGTTTCTACCCCAGGGGTCTGGTCTCCGGACATCTGGTACAGATTTAAGGTAATAAGCACATCGGGAGAGGTGAAATATTATCTTAATGATGTATTGATTTTTACAGGGGTGGCAGTACAACCTTTAAATATCGGTCAGTTACGTTTTGTACATAACAATGCTATAGGGACGGCATATGTTGACAATATTAAGGTCAATAATGATCTGAATATGAGGGTTAAAGATTTTAAAACAAACCAAAAGCTTGTTCAGCTTTATCCTAATCCGGCATCAGATGTTATAAAGATTAAATCCCCCTATAAAATCAAATATGCAGAAGTTTTTGATCTCACGGGAAAAAGGGTTGAAGTAAAGTTAAGTGGAGATCATATAGATCTAAAAAATCTAATCGTGGGAGAATATATACTTAAAGTAGAAACAGAGAAAAACAGCATTACAGAGAAATTTATCAAAAATTAAACAGAATTGCCTTTTCATTATTAAAGCACTTAATAAGAAGTGATTTTTTTGATTTTAACTATTGTGTGTTAAAAATATTCTATATATTTTTATAATTCAAGAAAAAAATTAATAACATGAAAAAAACGACTGTAATTTTATTCGCAATTCTGTGCGCTAATTCCTTATTTTCCCAACAATGGACTGGAAACAATACTACAACAGATCCTATTTCCAGATCCGGAACTGTGAGTATTGGTTCACTTAATTCCTTTGATAAGGTTACCATATCTAAAGGAAATTTACGAATGACAGATGGGAAAATTAATTTTGGGTACCATTTACCCAATAGAGGAAGTACGATAGATTCCTATTTTACGATACAGCATTACGAGATTGGTAGTTTGTATGGAGGAAGTGGGCTTTATATATATCCTTCTCATGGTGTAGTTAATGCGGATGGTACAGCACCAAATGAAAGTAAAACACTTTATCTGTCTCCTGATTCCCGAATCGGAATGGGTACTAATTCCGTTAACTGCATTAACTGTGACGGATACAGGCTTTTTGTAAAAGATGGTATCAAAACCGAAAAAGTAAAAGTCGAAATTGCTGCCAACAACGGCTGGGCAGATTATGTGTTTGCTAAAGATTACAAATTAATGCCCTTGAAGGAACTACAGTCCTATATTGATACTAAAGGTCACTTACCGGAAGTTCCTACGACTGAGGAAGCGATTAATAACGGAATAGAGCTTAAAGAAATGAATATTCTTTTGTTGAAAAAAATAGAAGAACTTACCCTGTATACTTTACAGCAACAAAAACATATGGATGAGCAGCAACAATATATGGAGAAACAAAATAAGCGTATTGAAATATTGGAAAAAAAAGCGAATAAATAATCTTTAAACTATTTAAATATTATTTATGAAAAAGCTTTTTTTATCAATATCGGTATGTATATCCCTTTTAGGGTATGCGCAGGGAGAGAATAATAACTGGTATTTTGGATCTCAGGTAGCACTTAATTTTGCCGGCAACACTCCACAAGTTCTTTCAAATAGCCAGATGATTTCCATGTCATCTTCAGCAACAATAAGTGATAGCAATGGAAATTTATTATTTTACACTAATGGTGCAGAGGTGTACAACAGAGATCATCAGGTGATGATGAATGGTGATATCGACCAGCAAGGAGTGCAGATTGCTATTTCAAAACATCCTACGAATCCGAACCTGTACTATATTATCAGCACTCCAACGCTTGGAGGATATACAGCCCGCTATTCCGTAGTTGATATGACTTTGGGAGGAATCGGATCAAATGGCCAGCATTTAGGTGCTGTTGTTCAGAACTTGAAAAAAGTTCCCATTTTAGATGATCTGGGCAATGATTTTACGAATGCAAGAGGGGTGACAATCGTACCACACGCAGATGGTAACTCTTTCTGGGTTTTGATTACCACAGGAACAAAACTATATTCTTATCGCTTGAGTAGTGCAGGGTTGAATACAACACCGATTGTAAGTAATTTAAATACCTCCGGAATTTTCACTTATTACGACGGGATTTCTCTAAAAGCTTCACCGGAAGTAAATTCGTGCAATTATTCACATCTTTTAAGCATTACCAATTCAAATGGATCAACAGGAGAGAATGAAGGACTGGTGTGTTCTTTTGACAACCTTTCCGGAGCAACTACGACAGATTATAATTTGTCAATTGCGAGTATGGGAACTTTACATGCCGAATTCAATCAGTATGCAAATGTATTGTATATCAGCAGATATGCCCCTGGTGTTAATACCAATACCATGTTGTATTCTGTAGATTTACTGAATTCGAATAATACGAATGTTGTTTATAATGTATTAAATACCGGACAGCCGGATATGTATGGTATGGGGATCCCAATTACAATACAAAGAAATACTAAAGGCGACATTTATTTTTATTTACCCTATTATAATAATGATAAAAGTTTAGGAAAAATAGTAAATCCGGATGTGTATGGCCAGAGCTATGCTAATCTTGACGGGCTTCTTCTTTCAAATTTATCACAACCTGCCATTTATGTAGGATCTGTAAATAATCTTCCGCAGCTGGTTCCCAACCTTTCAAGAAGAGCCGGAGCGTGCTTAAACTCTCTTACTTTAACTTCACCGGATAATCATAGTGTGCCTTATACATATCATGTAAGCAATAATATTACAGCTCAACAGGACTATAAAGTGAACTCGACACAAAATATTACCATGAAAGCGGGAAATAGTATTGATCTGCTTCCCAATACCAATATTGAGTATGGAGCTAATTATTTGGCACAAATTGAAGATTGCAGTTGTAAGGGAGGAGGGGTTGAAGCTAAAAAGCAAGATGTAAAAGATAAAATGCGTCTGGATTTAAGAACGATGCCAACCGATAAAAAGGCGGAAACCGGTAAAAGCGTAAAAGTATTCCCTAATCCAGCCTCAGATATTTTAAATATTGTATCACCTTCAGAAATTAAAAATGTGTTTGTTACTGATATTTCTGGTAAAATGATCAACGTAAGATTGGATGGTCATAAGATTGATGTAAAAGGTCTTCCTACTGGAAACTATATCTTGAATGTCGAAACAAAAGAAGGTAAATCAGCACAAAGATTTATCAAAAAATAAAATCAGATTATTTATTATTCAATAGAACGCTCCGAATGGAGCGTTTTTTTTATTCTATCTTGTTGTTAATTAAAAATATTCTATATATATTTATAATTCAAGAAAAAAATTAATAACATGAAAAAAACGACTGCAATTTTATTCGCACTTCTGTGCGCTAATTCCTTATTTTCTCAACAATGGGGTGGTAACAATACAACGACTGATCCTGCTTTTAGAGATGGGAATGTAAGTGTAGGGCTGGCAAACTCCTATGATAAATTTACTCTATCCGGAAACCTTCGTATGGTGGATGGACAAATTAAATTCAAGTATTTTATGCCTAATAGGGGAAGCTTTCTGGATTCTTATTTTACCATTGAACATCTTGCCCCTTCCAGATCAGTAGGTATTGACGGACTTTATATACACCCTTCTCATGATTTCCTTTCTACAAGCAGCACTGTTCCGGATGAAAGCAAAGCACTGTTTGTTTCCGGTACATCCAAAGTAGGTATGGGAACGAATGCAGTAAACTGCATTACATGTGATGGCTACCGCCTTTTTGTAAAAGATGGTATTAAAACAGAAAAAGTAAAAGTTGAAATAGCAGCAAATAACAATTGGGCAGATTATGTATTTGCTAAAGATTACAAATTGATGCCTTTACAAGATCTAAAGTCTTTTATTAATGATAATGGACACTTACCAGAAGTACCAACGACCGAAGAAGCAATTAAAAATGGAATTGAGCTAAAAGAAATGAATATTCTTTTGTTGAAAAAAGTAGAAGAGCTAACGCTGTACACATTGCAGCAACAGGAAAAAATGGAAGAACAGTCAAAAAGAATTGAAAAGTTAGAAAATAATGCAAAACTCAATCTAAAATAGCGGTATGTATGAGAAAAATATTTTTAACAACCTTATTGAGTTTTCCTTTGTTCTTATTTTCACAAGGGGAAAATAACCATTGGTATTTTGGAGATAAGGCTGCTGTCAATTTTGCTAACCCTGCAAGCCCTGTTGTTTTGACTAATAGTGGGATGAATGCACAATCGAAGCCTGTGGGAAGTGTGAGTGATAGCAACGGGAAATTATTATTTTATACGGATGGACAATCAGTGTGGAACAGAGAACATCAGTTGATGGGTGGAACAATTTTAAATGGTGGTAGTCCTTATGGAATTCAACTGGCTATATTAAAACACCCCGGTAATCCTGATCTGTATTATATTTTTAATCCGGTTCCCTATATGTATTCTAATGGGGCAATTACTCCGGGAATCTCAAATTATTCAATTATTGACATTTCTGCGGGGGCTATAGGGACAGATGGTATGCCTTTAGGAGATTTTCTTCCCAATAATATTTCTATCCCTTTTACAGGAATAGATGAAAGATCATTCTCAGCTTTAAATGTCGGGGTGGTACAACATGCTGATAAAAAATCATTTTGGGTAATGATACCTTGTAAGGATAAAATGTACAGTTATTTAGTAAATACTCAGGGAATTGTTAATTATCCGGTAGTCAGCGATATGCCGTTTCCTTATATCTATTATGATTATAACGGAGGAGCATCAAGTTACATGAAGGTCTCACCCATCCTGAAAAATTCCAATTTTTCAAATTTAGTATATGTTTGTTATTGGGGAGGGGGTGTTCCTGACTGGACAAAGGGAAAAGTGATGTCTTTTGACAATGCTACAGGAAAAATCACACCTCAATATCTTCTGGAGCTTGAAAATGATCTTTTGCACTCCTCATCTGCAGAGTTTAGTAAAGACGGTTCTATTATGTATCTGGCGGGGAATGCATGGACTAATGTCTATGGGATTGATATGACAGCCCTTTCCAATCCTGTTCCTCACTATCTGCTTCCTTTGAATACAAGTAATCCATCACTGGAAGCAACGGATATCCAGCGAAATAAATATGGAGATATTTATCTTTCCTATCGTTACAACCCTAATTATCTATCCAAAATTCAAAATCCGGATATTTATAATGCAGCAAGCTTGGATATCAATAATCTGTATCTTGAAGGAAGGACTACAAAGGAGGTTTTGCCACAGCTAAATCAATTGTATGATAAGGATTCAAACCAATGTTTGCAGGATATTACACTCAACTCCCAGGAACTTAACAACCAGTATACTTACCAGGCCAGTAACACGATTAAAACAGAAATCGCGTACTCTATAGATCCCGGAAAGGACATTACCATGAAGGCAGGAAAGAGTATTATGTTACTTCCGAATACTATTATTAAAGGGAGATATTTTGCAACTATTGAAGATTGTCCGTCAACACTCAGATCTCTTGAAAGAAAGTCGAACAACCAAAATATAAGACTTAACCTGGATTTACGTACTAAGAAACAGGTTGCTACAGGTAAGATATCCGTTTATCCAAATCCTGTTTCAGATATTTTACATATCGGAACTTCTTCAGAGATCAAAAATATCTCTCTGGTAGATATGTCAGGAAAAATGATAAATGTAAAAACTGATGGTAATAAAATAAATGTACAAAACTTAAGTGCAGGAAGTTATATCATTACTGTTGAAACCAAAGAAGGAAAGACAAGTAGTAAATTCATCAAAAAATAACCTGATAAATCTTAGCATCAGTAAAACGCTCCAATTGGAGCGTTTTTGCTATTTTAGAGAACTTAAATCTATAACGATGAGAGAACATAAAGTAGCTTATATAACAGGAGGGACCAAAGGAATAGGCTTTGGAATTGCCAAAGTATTGCTTGAAAATGGTATTTCAGTAGCATTTTCAGGACGGAAAAGAGACGATGTCATGAAGGCCGAAGAAGAGCTTAAATCATATTCAGAAAATGTGCTGGGAATTGTTTCAGATGTACGAAGTCTTGAAAGTGAGCAAGAAGCCACAAAAGATATCCTTGAAAAATTCGGCAGGCTGGATTACGTGATTGCCAATGCCGGTTTAGGTATTTTTAAGCCCGTGGACGAGTTGACCGCCGAGGAATGGAATGATATGATAGAAACCAATCTAACCGGAGCTTTTTATACCTTAAAAGCATCTGTGGAAGAGCTTAAAAAGACTGAAGGCTATTACATTACCATTTCAAGTCTGGCGGGAGCTAATTTCTTTGAGAACGGAACAGGGTATAACGCTTCAAAATTCGGTGTTGTAGGATTTACGCAAGCAGCTATGATCGATTTGAGAAAATATAATATTAAATCAACAGTGATAATGCCGGGTTCGGTAGCCACTTATTTTAACGGAAATATTCCTTCAGAAAAAGACAGCTGGAAGATTCAACCGCAAGATATGGGAAATCTTATACTGGATATTTTAAAGATGAATCCAAGGGTTCTGCCAAGTAAAATAGAGTTTAGAGCAACACAACCTGCTAAGTAAGTACATTTAATGTATTGAATAATAAATTAATAAGTATTATGCATGCATAATATATTTTTTATTTATATTAGCAAAAATTAATTCAAACAAAATCTCTGCATAAACTGTCATGATTTTATGCCGGAAAGAGAAAAATAAAATAGTACACATGAAACCGTAAGGTTACATATGACCAAATAAAAAAATTAAGAACAACATATGAAAATATTAGTTTGCATTAGTAGTGTTCCGGATACTACTTCCAAAATTAACTTTACAGCAGATAAATCTGCTTTCGACAAAAACGGAATTCAGTGGGTGATCAATCCACTAGATGAATTTGCGTTGACAAAAGCGATTAAACTTCAGGAATCTCAGGGAGCTACCGTAACCGTAATTAATGTAGGGGACGCTGCCACAGAACCTGTAGTCAGAAAAGCTTTAGCTATTGGTGCCAATGATGCAGTAAGAGTAAACCTTGATCCTAAAGACAGCTATTCTACAGCAAAAGAAATTGCAGCTGTAGCTCAAAACGGAGGATATGATCTTATCCTTTGCGGAAAAGAATCAATTGATTATAACGGGGGTTCTGTTCCCGGAATGGTAGCTCAGTTATTAAATCAACCTTTCGTTAATGCATCTGTAGGATTAGAGGTAAACGGAGGTGAAGCTACAGCAGTGAGAGAGATTGAAGGTGGAAAAGAAACTATTTCTGTAAAATTACCGGCAATTTTTGCAGGTCAGAAAGGATTAGTAGATGAGAAAGATCTGATTATTCCAAATATGAGAGGGATTATGTCTGCAAGAACAAAACCTTTGCAGGTGGTAGAGCCCACTTCTTCCGAAGTGAAAGTGCAGGGGGTATCTTATGACAGTGTTCCGGCAAGAGCTGCTGTGAAAATGGTTTCTCCAGACAACTTAGATGAATTGGTAAGACTACTTCACGAAGAAGCTAAAGTGATCTAATCATTTAATCCTTTAATTTTTTAATCTTTAAATTTAAGAAAATGGCAGTATTCGTATACGCAGAAAATATAAACGGAGTTTACAAAAAAGCAGCTTTTGAAGCAGTTTCTTATGCTAAAGCTGTTGCAGATAAAGCAGGAGATACCGTGACGGCAATCTCTGTAAACCCTACTGATGCTTCAGATTTATTATACAAATATGGAGCATTGAATGTTATCAATATCAAAGATGAAGGTCTTAAAAATTTCTCTGCTAAGGCATTTGCTCAGGCAGTAAATGAAGTAGCTAACGGAAACATTATTGTTTTCCCTCATACTACAGATGCCTCTTCAATTGCTCCAATGTTAGCAGTAATGAAGAATTATTCTTTAATTACCAATGTTTTGGAAGCTCCGGAAAGCCTATCTCCTTTTCAGGTAAAAAGAAGAGCTTTCTCAGGAAAAGGTTTCATGCATGCAAAAGCTGAAGGAAACGGAGTCATTATTACCGTTTCTCAGAATGCTTTTGGAGTTAAAGAGAATGCCGTATCAGGTTCAGAAGAAGTTAAAAATCTTTCAGTAGCGAATGAGGATACAAAAGTAATCTCTCACGAGCAAAGTTCAGGTAAATTAGATCTTAAAGAAGCTGAAATCGTTGTTTCTGCAGGTAGAGGAATGAAAGGTCCGGAAAACTGGGGAATGATTGAAGATCTGGCAAACGTTTTAGGGGCTGCTACAGCATGCTCTAAACCGGTTTCTGATATCGGATGGAGACCTCATACAGAACACGTAGGACAAACAGGTAAAGCTATTGCACCTAATCTTTATATTGCTGTAGGGATTTCAGGAGCTATTCAGCACCTTGCCGGAGTAAACTCTTCAAAAACTATCGTAGTAATCAATAACGACGCTGAAGCACCATTCTTCAAGTCTGCTGATTATGGAGTAGTAGGAGATGCTTTTCAGATTATTCCTGCATTAACAGAGAAAATCAAGGCTTTAAAAGGATAAAATCGACTGTGAAGAGTCAATTTGCTTTACATGTCAGTTTTTTGAAAGGTCAGGATTCATTTGTAAAGCAAAATTGACGGTTAACAATCACATACAATATTATAAAAGCTCGGCTTTCCGGGCTTTTATTTTTGTGTAAAAAAGTAAAATCACAATAAAAAATTAATCTATATTTGCAACTATGGATTATAAGCAGCTAATTATTCGCGGAATATCGTACAGCCAGACCCAATCGGGGGCGTACGCATTGTTACTGGAGCATGAAGAAACACACATAAAATTACCTGTTGTTATAGGAAATTTCGAAGCACAATCTATCTCTCTCGGATTGGAAAAAGATATCCATCCACCGCGTCCACTTACCCATGACTTATTCACAAAATTTATAGTTTCTGCCAATTATGAATTGGTTTCTGTTATTATTTACCAAATTGTAGATGGCGTTTTCTTTTCAAATATTAACTTCAAAAATAAAGTTAATGAAGAAGAACTCATCCTGGATGCCAGAACTTCTGATGCTGTTGCTATGGCGGTAAGATTTGATGCACCAATCTTTACCACACAGCAGGTTTTAAATGAGGCCGGAATCTTATTGGAGCTGGAAGATGTTTCAAGAGAAGAACAAGGTTTTTCCGAAACAGTAGAACAAACCGAAGATAACCTAAAGTCTCTTTCTATGGAAGAGCTTCAAAAGTTGCTCGATGATGCTGTGAAAGAAGAAGATTACGATACTGCCCTTGAAATTCAGGAAGAAATTAAGAGGCGGAAAAAGAAAATTGACTAAAAAGAGATATTTTATATAAACTATGAATTTAAAATTACGACTGACCATCCTCAGTTTTCTCCAGTTTTTTGTTTGGGGAGCATGGCTGATTACGATGGCTAACTTCTGGTTTGGCACAAAACATTGGGAAGGAACTCAGTTTGGCGCTGTTTTCGGAACCATGGGAATTGCTTCTATTTTTATGCCTACCATTACTGGAATTATTGCTGACCGTTGGGTAAATGCAGAACGCATCTTTTCAGTATTACATATCCTTTACGGAGTTATTCTTTTCATATTGCCACACGCTGCAGATCCGAATTCTTTTTTCACGGTGATGCTGGTAGCGATGTGTTTTTATATGCCTACAATTGCTTTGGCTAATTCCATTTCCTACACCATTTTAAAAAATAATAATTTTGATGTAGTAAAAGATTTTCCGCCAATCCGTGTATGGGGAACGATCGGCTTTATTGTTGCGATGTGGATCACTAACCTTAGTGGAAATAAGGCAACAGAAGGACAATTTTATATTGGAGGAGCTGTAGCCATATTCCTGGGAATCTATGCGCTGACCTTGCCAAAATGTCCCCCACAAAAGCTTATTGATAAAAACTCCCCATTATCAGAACAATTAGGATTGAATGCATTCAAACTTTTTGGAAACTATAAAATGGCACTATTCTTTTTATTCTCTATGCTTTTGGGAGCAGCCCTTCAGCTCACCAATGCCTATGGAGATGTCTTTTTAAGCGAATTTGCCCATTTTCCTAAATATGCGGACTCTTTTGTCGTTCAGAGGTCCACTATCATTATGTCCATTTCTCAGGTATCAGAAACTTTGTTTATTTTGGCAATTCCTTTCTTCCTGAAAAAATTCGGAATTAAAAAAGTAATGTTGATGTCGATGCTGGCATGGGTGCTGAGGTTTGGGTTCTTCGCTTATGGGGTCCCGCAAGGTTTTGGATTATCCTTAATTATTCTTTCCTGTATCGTATATGGGATGGCATTTGATTTCTTTAATATCTCCGGCTCTCTTTTCGTAGAAACTACCACAGATAAAAAGATCCGTTCTTCAGCACAAGGACTATTTATGATGATGACTAATGGTTTTGGAGCTGTATTTGGAAGTTATATTGCAGGTTGGGCTATTGATAAATTCTTTACCCATAAATTTACAAAAGCTTCAGATTTATCTGCCTATTTAGATACTACGCCAGATAACCCGACTTTCATCGAGATCTTGAAAAACAGTTTCAATACAGTAGTGAATTCGGATGGTACACTTTCTTCAATAGTAATGGTGAAAGATTGGCAGCAGATATGGCTTTCTTTTGCAATCTACGCTTTGGTACTCGCTATATTTTTTGCCGTACTGTTTAGGCATAAGCATAAACCGGAAGATGTATCTTCGGTTGGTCATTAATTCAATAAAAAAACAAACTATATAAAATTGCACTTTCTAAACGAAAGTGCAATTTTTTTTAAAAATATCTCTATTACTACATTAGCATTTCCTGAAAATACAAAAAAGCAAAACATAACCTGTGGTAGTATATCAGACTTATTTCGGTTTAGTCAAATTAAGATTAATATTGTTGATAAATAGATAATATTATTTGCGTTTCATTGAGACTAATGGTTGTTGGTTAGCTGAATTGTTTGATTGAAAACATATGATTTGAAAATGTGTTTTTTTTTGTATTTTGGCACTTTAGTAAATATGAAAAATATTCAATTATTAGGATTATTGTTGGTCGTTGTGGGAAGTTTTCTACCTCTGGTACATGTTCCTGTTATCGGGAACTGGAATTACTGGAAGCTAGATCACTATCTGGCTATTGCTTGCTGGATGTTTGCAGCATGTGCCGTGTTTGGAATAGTAAATAACAATGCAAAAATTGTAAGGTTTTTTGGAATTTTGCTCATCCTTTTATTTGCTTTGACATTAGTAGCAGTTAAAATGCAGTCTTTGCAATACTTCAGCTTTTTACCTTTTAAGTCCTGGAGAGAAACTTTTGCCGGAGTTGTTAAGTTAAAATGGGGATGGATGGTAGAATTCTTAGGAGCGTTCCTAATGGTTTTTGCAGGAAGCAGTAAAAAAATTAACAAACGCACACAGGTATAAATATGAGTTTATTTAAAGTATTTTCAACAGGTATTCTACTTTTGGCTGCCTCACAAGTGCAATCTCAGAGCACAGAGCAAAAAAAACCGGATAATCCTGCCAAGTGTGCCCACATCAGAGAGGGGAAATTTTTACGTGTTAATTACCCTGAGTCTGTTTGGTATATGACCATTAAAGATAATATTCAGACTGAATATTTCAATGATGGAAAAGATTATATAAAATCTACACTGGTTTTTGTTGATGATTGTAATTATAAAGCAACAGTTACAGAAAAATCGGACAAAAATGATCCCGCACAGATCGGAGATATTTTCAATAATAAAATCGTTGCAACTCAGGATAATTTAATTAAGGTTAATATGAAAATTGAGAGTTCTCAATTTGATATAGTATACATAAAAGAGAAATAAATTTAATCTATCAAAGTGGAACATAAGTTCCTTTTAGTAAAAATAAAAATTATATACATGAAAGAAGTATTCATCGTTTCAGCAGTAAGAACACCTATGGGGAGTTTTATGGGAAGTTTGTCAACAGTTCCGGCTACAAAACTGGGAGCTACTGCTGTAAAAGGAGCATTAGATAAAATTGGTCTTGATCCGAATAGCGTTCAGGAAATCTATATGGGAAATGTATTACAGGCAGGAGAGGGGCAGGCACCAGCACGTCAGGTGGCTCTGGGAGCAGGTCTTTCGATCCATACACCTTCTACAACAGTCAATAAGGTTTGTGCCTCAGGAATGAAAGCTGTAACAATGGCAGCACAGGCAATCAAAGCTGGTGATGCAGAGGTAATCGTTGCAGGAGGTATGGAAAACATGTCTTTAGTTCCTCATTATTATAATGCAAGAGTAGCAACAAAATTAGGAGATATTAAAATGCAGGACGGGATGGTTCTGGATGGTCTTACAGACGTGTACAACAAAGTACATATGGGAGTATGTGCAGAGAAATGTGCAACGGATTATACAATCTCAAGAGAAGATCAGGATAATTTTGCCATTGAATCTTACCAAAGATCAGCAAAAGCATGGAGCGAAGGTAAATTTAAAGATGAAGTTGTACCGGTTTCAATCCCTCAGAGAAAAGGAGATCCTGTCATTTTTGCTGAAGATGAAGAGTACAAGGCTGTGAATTTTGACAGAATCAGAACACTTCCTACCGTTTTCAAAAAAGAAGAAGGTACGGTGACTGCAGCAAATGCTTCTACATTGAATGACGGAGCTTCTGCTTTGATCCTTGTTTCGAAAGAAAAAATGGAAGAACTGGGGCTTACACCACTGGCAAAAATCGTTTCTTATGCAGATGCCGCACAAGAGCCGGAAAACTTTACAACAGCACCAGCTAAAGCGTTACCTATTGCTCTTAAAAAAGCTGGATTAGAGCTTTCAGATATTGATTTTTTTGAATTTAACGAAGCTTTCTCTGTAGTAGGATTAGCCAACAATAAAATCTTAGGATTAGATGCTTCTAAAGTAAATGTAAACGGAGGAGCAGTAGCGTTAGGACATCCACTGGGAAGCTCAGGGTCAAGAATTATTGTGACATTAATCAATGTATTGAAGCAAAATAATGCAAAATACGGTGCTGCAGCGATCTGTAACGGTGGCGGTGGAGCTTCTGCAATCGTTATTGAAAATATGTAATATCTTGTTTAATAATATATTACCATTAAGGAATAGATAATTTTTCTAAAAACTTATCCATTTCTTAATGGTTTTTTTATTTTTGTGCTACTAATATTTATTTGAAATGTCTGAAACTGAGAATCGACAGCCTAAAAACATAAAAAATAATCCGAAGATTATGAAAGCCTGGGCAGTATATGACTGGGCCAATTCTGTTTACTCTTTGGTTATTACCTCTACCATTTTCCCTATCTATTACTCAATACTTACCACTGCGTATGAGAAAAAGGAGTATGTTGCAGAAACAAAATCATGGATTGATGTCCCGGTAAGACATATGATCAAAATCTTTGGAAAAGAGTACCAGCCGGATGCAGTATATGGATACTCGTTGACCATATCATTCTTTATTGTAGTATTATTGTCTCCGTTTTTATCTTCTTTGGCGGATACAATCGGAAACAAAAAATCTTTCCTGCAGTTTTTCTGCTATCTGGGAGCCACATCATGTATGGGATTGGCGATGTTTACCGGAATGCATAATGTTTTTCTCGGACTTCTTTTCAGTATTACAGCCAGCGTAGGATTCTGGGGAAGTCTGGTCTTTTATAATTCATTCTTGCCGGATATTGCAACACCGGACAGACAGGATGCACTCTCTGCCAAAGGATATGTCTATGGATATCTTGGCTCTGTAGTTTTAGTAGTATTGTGTTTAGTCCTGATTCAGGTTTTTGCTAAAGGAGCTGCTCAACAATTGTTATTTACAAGAATAAGCTTCTTATTAACCGGAGCATGGTGGTTTGGCTTTTCACAATACACCTTCAAGCATCTTCCTCAATTTGGAAATGTAAAAGATAAACTTCCTAAGGATTTAGTATTACTTAATTATAAGAATATTTTTAAAAAACATGAAGAGCAGGGAGGTTTCTTCGAAGTGTTTAAAGACAACATTAGTTTTTATATTGATATTGCCAAGGAGAGTTTTCATGAATTGTTTAAAGTGGGGGGAGTCCTTTTTAAAGATAAAAATCTAAAGTTTTTCTTATCCAGTTTCTTCTTCTATAGCGTCGGAATGCAGACTATTTTCCTTATGGCTACCTTATTTGGAAAAAGTGAAATCAACTTAGCACAGGATAAACTGATTGGGACACTTTTGGTCATCCAGATTGAAGCGATTATTGGTGCTGTTATTTTCTCAAGATTATCAAAAAGAATTGGTAACAAAAATGTTATTTCAATAGCCATTATATTATGGATTGTAGCTTGTCTGTGGGCTTATTTCTTAAACAAAGAAAACCCGACGGTAGAATATCAGTTCTATGGAGTGGCCGCTGTAGTAGGATTAGTAATGGGGGGACTTCAGGCGATGTCCAGATCTACATACTCTAAGCTGCTTCCGGAAGATTCTATGGAGAATACAACCTATTTCAGTTTCTATGATGTATTAGAAAAAATAGCAATCATTATTGGAACCTTTATCTTTGCTACATTGATTGAGCATTTTAATAATATGCGTATTGCCGCCTTATCAATGACGATATTTTTTGGTGCAGGTTTAATACTGATTCGCTTTCTCAATGTCAAAATGAGAAAAGACAGAGAAACATTATAAAAAATGAAGACGTTACCTTTAACGTCTTTTTTTATTTTAATTAAATTAAATCATTCATATTTTGTTTTTAATTTATTTATTGCTAATGATTTGAATATCAGTAAAAAATAATATGCTTTTTCACAATGCTTTGATTTTTTTTGTTTATTTGTAAGTATGACAAAATTATCAAAATCATGAAAAAAATTATACTGCTTTGCTGTATGCAATGTTTTACTTTGGTTTTTTCTCAAAAATTAAAACCTATTGCGCAAAAAATTTCGGAATATCATAATCGTGAAATAGCAATGAAAAGCTATGATCTGTTTGAAATCAATAAATCGACCGATAAGCTTGCCGAGTACAAAAAGGCTGCAACTGACATTAGCGTTATTTCCTTGAAGTCCGTTGAACTGAACAGACTGGTCAGCGAAAAACCTGAGTTTATTGAAATCTCGTTTCCTTTCGAAGGAGGGAAATCTGTAACTGTTGAATTGTATAGAAATCAAATCTTCACGAATGATTTTAAAGTGGTTACCGGTAAAGGTGCTACAGTAAATTACACCCCTGGCATATATTATCAGGGAATTGTGAAGGGTAATAATTCCTCTGTAGTAGCATTCAGTTTTTTTAAAGATGATGTAGTTGGGGTAGCTTCCACACCGGAATTTGGAAATATAGTACTGGGAAAGGTTAAAAACTCTGAAGATTTTGTCTCTTATTCAGATTCTAAATTAACAGGAGTTAATCCATTTATCTGTGGTGCAGATGAACTGAAAAAAAATAATGATAAAAAAATATCATTTACTCCGGATTTGGGTAAGGTAATAACACCAACTGAAAACTGTGTAAGGGTATATTATGAAGCTACTTTTAAGGTATATAAGAATAACAGTTCCAATCTAACAACAGTAACGAACTGGCTCACTGCCATTCATAATAATATTGCCACATTGTATACCAATGATAATATCAGAACAGCTTTAAGTGAAATCTATATCTGGACTACACAAGATCCTTATACAGGAACGCCAGAAGCTAATCTTACAAAATTTGAGACAAACAGACCTGTATTCAATGGAGATTTGGCTCATTTAATCAATCAGCCATCTACTACAAGTGTTGCCAATCTTAATTCACTGTGTACAGCGCAGAAATATGCATATTCAGGAGTAAACCAGACTTACAGTAATGTACCGACATACTCATGGACAATTAATGCAATGACCCATGAAATGGGGCATGCCTTAGGATCACCACATACTCACAACTGTGCCTGGAACGGTAATAATACCCCTATTGACTGGTGTGGCCCCACAGCAATGCCTTCCGTGATAGCCAGTGAAGGAATTACATGTACCAGTAATGTTTTACCAGCGTCCGGTACAATCATGAGTTATTGTCATCTTATTTCAAATATAGGGATTAATTTCAGCAACGGGTTTGGTGATCAACCGGCAGCATTGATACGAAATACTGTAGACTCTAAAGGCTGTCTTGGTACCAACTGTATTACCTCATGCGGAATTCCGATTGCAGGAATTAATTTTACAAATACCACGCAAAATTCAACCCATGTCACGTTCAGTGATACAACATCCTCTTCATGGAAATATAAATTGACCAGAATGGATGGGACAGTTGTTACCACAGGCAATACCAGTCAACAAAATTTTAGCCTGATAGGACTTTCACCGGCTACGTATTATAAATTGTATATTGGATCAGATTGCCCTTTGGCCAATGCCTATGAGACCATGTCATTATTTTTAACTGATGGAGCATGGTGTGATGGAACTCAATTTGCAGATACAGGAGGACTCACCGCAAATTATGGTGATAACGAAGAATTCGTAAAAACATTTTATCCTACGTCAGCATCAGCTTTAACCATGATATTTACACAATTTGCGTTAGAGAAAGATTATGATTTTATGTATATTTATAATGGTCCTTCCACTGCTGCGCCTTTATTTGCAAATGGAAATAGTTTGTCAGGAAATATTATTCCAGGGCCATTCACCTCTACCCATCCTTCCGGTGCCATTACGGTTAAATTTAAATCAGACTCGGCAGTCAATTTAAGCGGTTGGATTGCCAACTTCACTTGTAATGTTTTAAGCGTTGATGACGTTAATGGAAGAGACGGGGCAATTCATATTTATCCTAATCCTGCCAGAAATATCATCACTATTTCCTCTAATGAAGGATTGAAGGCTTATAAAATTTATGATGAATCGGGAAGGCTTGTTGGTTCTGATTCTTCTCTGAAGGGGAATAAACATGAAGTCAATCTTTCATCTATTCAGGCAGGAAACTATGTAATAACGGTAGAAACCATAAAACAAACTGTAAATAAAAAGTTGATTAAACAATAGTTTTTAAATCAATCAATAATAAAAGCCTGATATTTTCAGGCTTTTTTACTACATTTAAATAGAGATTAAAACAAATAGTCGATAATTCGGCCTGAATTTTGTTTATATTGAGCAGAATAATTTTTAACTTTGCAAAAAGATTTATTGTCAATATGACCAACCCTTTATTTTATGCAAAAATAATTCTGTTTGGAGAATATGGAATGATTGAAGATTCCCAAGGGCTTGTTGTACCCTACAGTTTCTATAAGGGAACTTTAAAATTCTCAGATTTAAGTTCTGAATTTGAGCTTAATTCCAACAGACATCTGCAGAAATATTCAGATTTTCTTACTACTCTTGATCTTTCAGATGATTTCAAATTGAACATCGACAGCTTCAAAAATGATATATCAAACGGACTTTTCTTTGACTCAAATATCCCTCAGGGATACGGTGTGGGAAGTTCAGGAGCTTTGGTAGCGGCTATTTTTGAAAAATATTCAATCAGTAAATCAAATCCTGAGAATATTTCAAAAGAAAATCTTAAAAAATTAAAAACTGTTTTCGGTGAAATGGAAAGCTATTTCCATGGTAAAAGTTCGGGAATGGATCCTTTGATCTGCTATATGAACCTTCCGATCCTCATTGAAAATAAAGAAAACCTGGACAGAGTATCTATTCCGGATGGAGAAGAAGGAAAAGGAGCTATTTTCCTCATTGACTCTGGTATAACTGGAGAAACGGGGCCTATGATTCAGATTTTCTTTGAAAAAATGAAAACAGAAGGGTTCCGCAAAACGCTTAAAGAAGAGTTTATCCGGTATAATAACGCATGTATTGACTCTTTCCTGAAAAAAGATATGAATCCTTTCTTCAGAAACCTTAAAAAGCTTTCTTACTGGGCTTACGAACATTTCCGCCCTATGATTCCGGAAAGTATTTTTAATATCTGGAAAAAAGGATTAGATTCTAATGCATATTACTTAAAACTCTGCGGAAGTGGTGGAGGTGGTTATATTCTGGGATTTACCAAAGACTATAAAAAAGCAGAAAAAATGCTTGACGGCTTCCAAAAAGAGGTGATTTACAGATTTTAAACAGGTTGGAATGAATTCTGAAAAGGAAACTTTCCAATCTAAAAATTTTATATCAAAATCTCTATTCTACAGGTTTTCACAATTCGTGGGCTTTTTATTGGGAGCAAGGTTTTTTGTGGCCGCATTACTTACTTTCGCTCTCTATGTTTCTACATTTTTTTTGTTTAATCAGGATGAATCTTTCAGAAATTTTGTCTTTGATTTTAAAGTTCACGGGATTATTTTCTGTACTGTACTTACCATTTTAGCAGGCGGAATTATCAACCAGTTTTATGATCTGGAAAAAGACCATATTGTAAAACCTTTCAGAACCCGGATTCAAAGCTTCATCAAACAGAAGTACTTTTTATATGCTTATCTGGGATTAAGTGCTATTTCATTAGGAGTGGCCTGGATGATTTCCCATAATGTTTTCATCTTCTTTGTGGTGTATCAGTTTTTTATGTGGCTTTACAGTCATAAATTAAGCAGGATACTAATACTCAATAACCTCACTTTTGTAAGCCTTACCCTATATCCTTTCTTCGGAATGATGGTGTATTACGAAACCTTTTCCAAGAAGGTTTTTCTAATGGCTGTTTTTCTTTTTCTGATTCTTTTATGCATTGATATTGTAAAAGACACTCTTACCAGAAGTGTAGATAAAACATTCGGATATACCACCATTCCAAATTATTTTAAAAGTAGGAATACAAAATCTATTCTGATTGCTTTGTTGGTGATAACCATGACTGTTTCTATGAAAATTATTACTAAAACGGGTGTTTCAGGTTTTATGGCATATTACTTTGTGGGAGGATTATTTGTTATGATCTTTTGTATCTATTTCCTTTTAAATTCTTCCAGAAGGAGTAACTTTTTGACATTAACCCTTTTACGTTTTTGGGTTTTTGTAGGAATTATTGCCATGCTTTTGAATGGAATAGAGCATAAATTGTAAAAAAAATTCTTTAAATAAGCAGGGGTTATTATTATCTTTGCATAATTAAATTTAATAAATAGGAATGCCCATTTTTAACGATACTAAAGTTGCATTTGCAGATAAGTCTGATGCACAATTAAGAAAGGCGTACTGGATGTTTAAAATGATTGAACAGCCTGCTCTTACCAGCCTTGGAACTTCTGTCCTTAATTTTACTGTACACAACAATTTTCCCTTTGTTACAGGAATTGTGAAAAACACTTTATTTGAGCAGTTCTGCGGAGGAGAAACCCGTGAAGAAAGTATGAAAGTTGTCAAACAATTATTCAAAAGAGGAGTTGGAAGTATCTTCGATTATTCTATCGAGGGTAAGGAAGATGAAGAAACTTTCGATGCGGTTTGTAAAGAAATCAAGGATATTGTAAGGTTCTCAGTAGGAAATCCGGCAATTCCTTTTATTGTGTTTAAACCTACAGCTTTTGGTAGAATTGATATCTATGAAGCAGTTGGAAAAGGAGCAGAACTTACAACAAGTCAGAAAGAAGAATGGGAGAGAGTAGTAAGACGATTTGACGAGGTGTGTGCTCTTTGTCATGAAAATGATAAAAAAGTAATGGTTGATGCTGAAGAAACCTGGATGCAGGATGCCGCCGATCATCTGTGTGAAGAGATGATGGAGAAATATAATCAGGAAAAACCTATCGTTTGGAATACCATCCAGATGTACAGAACCGGAAGGCTGGAGTATATGGAAGAGAACCTGAAAAGAGCCGTCGAAAAAAACTATTTCATTGGCTATAAGATTGTTCGTGGTGCTTATATGGAAAAAGAAAGAGCCAGAGCAGCAGAAAAAGGATATCCAGACCCTATTCAGCCAACCAAAGAAGCATCGGATAAAAATTATAATGCAGGAATTGATTTTGTCATGAATCATTTAGATAAAGTATCTGCCTTCTTTGGAACCCATAATGAAATCTCTTCAGAGTTGATTATGGATAAGATGAAAGCTAAATCTATGGAAAATGGTAATCCACACGTTTATTTCGGACAGCTTTACGGGATGAGTGATAATATTACTTTCTATTTGTCTGATAAGGGGTATAATGTGGCTAAATATCTTCCATATGGTCCCGTTAAGGATGTTGTTCCATATCTAACGAGAAGAGCCAGAGAAAATACATCTGTAGCCGGACAAACCGGAAGAGAGCTTGGATTGATCAAAAATGAACTGGAAAGAAGAAAAAAGCAATAAAAACATTGCCATAAAGTAAATACAGACCCGCAGCATATGCGGGTTTTTTTATAGGATTAATCCTATGTACTAATTTAATGAAGATTCATTTACAAAGATTCTATGCTTCGAATACAATTAACAATAATACGCCTAAATCACATAAAGGTTAATTATTTATTAAAATAAACTAATTTTTGTTGCTAATTTAATTTAATATTATTATATTTGATTCAATCATAAAAAACTAATGCATGAAAAATATTCTCATTGATTATTTTCTATCTTTCCTCTGACGGAATAATCATCGTCCCGGAAAAGTAATAATCATATACTCATTATACAATCCAAAATTTTTAGATGTTAATAGCTTTAGCTGAAAACCGGCTGCTTATCATAAAAATATAACACTAAGAATTGTAAAAATAAAGTAAAGCAAATAGCTTTAGTTTTCTTCTTCAAATATTTTTTAACCTGACCATTTTCTTTGGTCGGGTTTTTTTATGGCTCAAAACTTTCAAATTTTCCGTTTTCGTAGAACAAAACAATACGTTTGATCTTACTTCCCTCATTACCAAACATTTGACCTAGTAATTGTTCACTTGAATTTTCTAATCGCTGAGAATCGACTATTTTTTCCGAAGCTTTATCTTGGGCCGATATAAGCGATTCTCCAGAACTTACTGTTAGAGGTTCAATTTCGCTCTCTTCAGCTCCGAAGTCATCATCGGTATTCATCATCGTGAAAAGATCGGGTAGAGGAGTCGTTTTGACTTTCTCTTCCTCTTCCGCAGGAGAAGCCTCACTTATTTCAGGTAAGTCTGTTTTTAGCATTTCTCCTTCACCGGTAACCAGCCAGTCCCAAAGAAGTTCCGGAAAACGGGATTTTATTTTTATGATAAACTCCAGAGACGGTTTGTTCCTTCCCGAAGTAATATGAGAAATTGATGAACGTTGTACATCAATCTCATCTGCAAATTCAGAAGGAGTAAGATGAGAATACTCTATCACTTTGGAAATTCTTTCGTTTAGGCTCATAAAAATGACTTTCAATTATTTTACAAATGTAATCCAATAAATTTACAAAAACAAACTACAAATGTAAATTATTAAATCATTTAGTCATATACATTTGTAAATAAATTGTAATTTGCTTAAAACTAATGAATTATAATTCAGTTACATTTGTATCAAAGTAAAATACATGAAATAGAAGTTAGTTTTCGGATAAATTCTAATCAGCAAGTCTGACTAATAATTATTGCAAAAAGTTAATTAGAAATGGAAATCAGGACCTGTTAAACCTCTAATTTGATGAATAAATGTTCAAAAATTCACGTTTACAATGTTAATATATATCTATTTAAATTCTCAGGTGAATATAAACTAAGAAGAACAAAAATTAACTGATAAACAACTGATTAAACCTATTTACATCTGTATAATGACATTGATTATTACTAATGTAAACTACTAAATACCTTAATAGAGAGTCAATTTACTCCTCTTCAAGAAGCTGAGTAGATAAAAGACTAAAAGTGCATGAGAAAGCATAAGACCAGATAAATTTCTGTTCTAAATATCCGTTTTTTCCGATTTTACACTTGTATATGATATTAATGTACATCGTTTTCCATAATTTAAATGTTTAATTTTTTTATCCTAAATTGCTCTAAAATAGGGGTTTTTATACTTCAAGTATTCTTATAAAACTTATTTAATTAAATAACATAACTTATTGAATATAAGTTATTTAAATACATTGAATTGAATTATTCGCAATCCACATTTTTATCCACAGACAATTTGTCAACCGTAACTGTTTAATCATATTACAAATGTTAATGTCTTTTCACAATCAAAAATGAAATCAGATTTAACCAATGTAAACACATCTTAATATAGGAACATTTGTAAATTGCTTGATTTTACATCTGTTTACCGATGTTAATCTCTTATTTATCCCTGAAAATCGTTAAATTTGATTTTTGTAAACTATTCCTAAAATGAATTTTGAACAGATCTATATCCAAAACCCTAATTTCTCAAATCGCTATATTTCGCCTGAAAAATTATTTTATTACTTACAGACCAATCTCAGCGATTATATTCAACAGATAGGAACATCTTATTTAGATAAGCCCATTTATCAGTTAAGTATCGGAACCGGAAATATTCAGGTGCTCGCATGGTCTCAGATGCATGGGAACGAATCCAATGCTACACATGCGATGCTTGATCTTTTGGTAAGTCTCGATAAAGCTCCTGCATTGAAAGAAAATCTATTCAGTAAAATCAAGCTTGATTTCATTTTTATGCTAAATCCTGATGGTTCTGAAAGATGGACAAGATTGAATGCTGCTGATATTGATCTTAACAGAGATTTTCACAATGAGGCTAGTAAAGAGATTAAATTTCTTAAAAAAGCAGTGGCTTCAAAAAAATATGACTATGCATTAAATTTGCATGAGCAAAGAACAATATTCACCACCGATGGTATTCATCCTGCTACACTTTCCTTTTTGGCTCCTTCAGAAAATGTACAACGTACAGTAACAGAAAACAGAAAAAAATGTATGGCAGTCATTGGAAATGTATATAATCACCTGAAAGAAATGATCCCTCATCAGATCGGAAGATATTCAGACGAGTTTTATCCAACTTCTACCGGAGATAATTTTATCAAAGAAGGAATGCCTACCATCTTATTTGAAGGAGGACATTTTGTTGATGACTATACAAGAAATGGGACAAGAAAGTATTATACGGTTGCTCTTTACTATGCATTAGAAGCCATGTCTGATCTTAATTCTGATACCAAAGGTTGGGAAACCTATCTTGAAATTCCGGAAAATAAGGAAACTCATTATGATATAATCTACAGAAATGTAAAACTCAATACCGAACATGAATGCATCTTAGACATCGCAGTACAATACAGAGAAATGAAAGAAGAAGGGAAGGATGAAATCTCTTTTATTCCTTTTGTAATGGAAGCCGGTGAGGTAAGGAAGAGGAAAGGGTGGCTGGAAATAGACTGTACCGGAAAGAAATTTGTTTCCGCCACAAAATATCCTAAACTGGACTCCATCGTAGATTTTAAAATTGAAGATTAAAATTTTCTGTGTATTTATTTTATCTGCCAATGGTTGAGAAAAGCAGCTAAGCAAATAGAATAATCAGATACTTGCATATAAAAAACGTTCTCAAAATATATTTTGAGAACGTTTTTTATATGATTTGTAAATCAATTAATTGACTACTTTAATTCCGTTAGCAACAAATCTGATTTCTTCTTTAGGTTGTGTAATAGCATCAATTTCAGATTGAGGCTTTTTTGCATCCTCAGCGTAGTGTTTTTGCTCATTTACAGAAGTTACTTTTCTTTCTGCATTTCCTTCCAACACTACATTTTTACCTTTTAATGCTGTAGGAACAAAGAAAGCATAATCTTTCATCTTAACAAAAAACTTTGAATTGTCCTCTGTCTGAATGGTAAGCCAACATCCTTTTTTGTCACAAACATCAGTTACCTTTCCTTTAATGGCAATATTTTCAACCTTTTTGTTGTCTTTCTTAAGTTGCTTGTTCAGTTTATCTACAGTGATTGCCTTAGATTCAACCGAGGAAGAAACCTCACTTCCATAAGTATCACCTACCAATGCCTTACCTGCCGGTGGCCCAACTTCCTGTGCAAAAGCCAAAGTAGAAAAACTTACTGCTGCTGCGAATAGTATAGCTTTGAATTTCATTTTTAATAATTTTTCCAAAAATACTAATTAAAACCGAATCATAACATAATAATAAATGATAAAAAACAGGTGTTTTGGTAAATTATAAACAAAATTCAAAATGAAAGACAGATTTGTTTATATTTGACGCCTATACTTGACTATGCAAAAAAAACTGAAACTATGGGATGCCATTATGCTCGTAATGGGTTCCATGATCGGAAGCGGAATTTTTATTGTAAGCGCTGATATGATGCGTAATTTAGGCTCCGGATTCTGGCTCATTGTAGTATGGATTATTACAGGGGTAATGACAGTAGCTGCGGCTATCAGCTACGGAGAACTATCAGCTTTGTTTCCTAAAGCGGGAGGACAATACACTTATCTGAAAGAAATTTTTGGGAAAAGGATGGGTTTCCTGTACGGATGGGGGCTATTTACTGTGATACAAACCGGAACAATAGCTGCGGTAGCCATGGCTTTTGGTAAATACACTGCCTATCTTATTCCTGCACTTAATGATGCTGCACCTATTTTCCAAAGTGGAGAATTTAAAATTACATGGATGCAAATCCTTGCGATTGCTGTAATCCTTTTACTTACTTACATCAATACAAGGGGAGTAGAAAGTGGAAAATTTCTCCAGAATATATTTACAGCTTCCAAAATTATCGCTTTGTTGGGGCTAATTGCTCTGGGCTTCATATTGGTAAACGGCTCACATTTGACAGAGAATTTCAGTTTTGGATTTGACTCGTTTAGTAATCTTAAAAAAGATGTACAAGGAAATTTTCTCAAAGAAAGCTGGGAGCCTATTGGAGGAATGACATTACTTGGATGTATTGCAGCAGCAATGGTGGGTTCTGTTTTCAGCTCCGTAGCCTGGGAAAGTGTGACATTTGTTTCAGGAGAAATAGATAATCCGAAGAGGAATGTTGTAAAATCAATGATTTTTGGGACTTCTGCCGTAATGATTCTCTATATTGCTGTGAACTTTGTGTATTTAAATGCTTTAGACAGAGATGGAATTGCATTTGCTGCCACAGACAGGGTAGCAGTAGCAGCTTCACAAAATATTTTTGGAAGTGCCGGAACCATTATTATAGCCTTATTGGTTATGGTTTCCACTTTTGGATGCGATAACGGCTTGATCTTAGCAGGAGCAAGAGTTTTTCAAACCATGGCTAAAGATGGAATGTTTTTTAATTCAGCTGTAAAAAATAACAAAAATGAAGTTCCCGAAAATGCATTATGGATGCAGGGAATTTGGGCTTCCATCCTTTGTTTAAGTGGGCAGTATGGAAATTTACTGGATATGATTTCCTTTGTCATTGTTCTCTTTTATATGATTACTGTTTTTGGAGTTATTTATTTAAGGGTCAAACAACCCGACCTGGAAAGACCTTATAAAACGTGGCTTTATCCGGTAACACCGATTATTTATCTGGTCATTGGAACAGGATTTTGTATTTTGCTTCTTATTTATAAACAACAGTATACATGGCCGGGCTTTATCATGGTTCTGCTGGGATTACCAGTGTACTATTTTATTAACAGAAAAAAGACAGATCAGTAGGGCGTAAAGAATAGCCTGTTAAAGATACTAGTGAGAGCTTTCAATTCAGTTTGGAAGCTCTCATTTTGAATAATATTTTAAGGAATTTTGACAATTATTTAGTGAAAATGTGTATTTTGGTCTTTCGTTTTTAAGTAAACACAACCATGAAGTAAAAAATAAAAAGCTATGGATACACCAAATTACAGAATGCCCTTCGTTCCGTCTACTTTAATGACCGAAGGCGGAAGTATCGATACCTGCGATATGGGAGAAAGTATTGCTCATAATATTATGCTGCTGATCACTACCAAAAAAGGAGAAAACAGATATGATGAAAACTATGGAAATGATGTTTGGAACCTGGAATTTGACAACGGAGTAACAAGTGCTATCTGGGAAAACGTTTTCGTAAAAAGTCTCCGAAGACAGATTCAGGAATACGAACCCCGGATTGTACATCCGCAGATTGATGCCCATATTCAATTTGTAGAACACAGCTACGATACCAAAGAACACACAGAAATTAAAAAGAAAGTAAGAATTGCCATCAATGCAAAAATGGAGGAAACAGGAGAACGTTTTAGTTTTTCAACAGAATTGTTTCTAAGTCCAATGTCTATTGATTAATATTTTTAACCACTAAGAATCATGAATTTAGATCAAAATATTTATTCGAAAGAATCCGTAAAAGCAAGAATGCTTCAGAATGCCACTAAAGTCTGGGGATTAAAAAGTCCACAGTCATTAGATCCTTTTGTAAAATTATTAATAGATGCATTCAGTACGGAAGTTTTTAAAGCGAATAATGAAATACAGACTGTCAATGCCCGCATTTTAGAAAAATTGGCTAAACTTTTGACACCGTCTATTTATACTCATCCGATACCGGCTCATGCGGTTGCTTTCACCCAGCCTTACGATTCATCAGAAATTCTACTGGAACATACAGAGTTTTTCTTCCGTAAACAAATGACTTCCACTGTAAAATCAGAATCTGATAAACAGTTGAATATTCCTTTTACTCCGGTAGGAAATGTAAGAATTAATAAAGTTCATACCTCAGTAATGTTTGTAGGAAATACCTGTTACAGTATTGATGACAGATTCAATAAAATTCCTATTGCAAGATTTCAGGGAAGACCCGAAGATTACAGAAAAATTACGATAGGTATTGATACAAGTAAATATATCAGTGAAAATTTTCCTAAATATTTAAGTATTTTCTGTTCCAATCCGGCTTTTGAGCATTTGGATTTCGTCTATAAACTGTTACCCTATATCACCGTTTCCAGTAATGGCAATCCTTTATTTGTAAGAGAAGGTTTGAGTTATCTTACCGATTCTTATACAGACGGGTATGAACAAATGTTCAAAGAACAGTCTATTCGTAATAAAGTAATTGAAGATATTAAAAGTATTTATCGTCATAAGTTTATTGAAGTGACAGGAATTTCCCAGAGTCTGTTTTCAGAACCGGGACAACTCCCTCAAAATCTTGATTTCCTTGCCGGGAAAGATGAGATTGTAAAATATCTCGACAATAAACCTTATTTATGGCTTACTTTCGAGTTTCCACCACAGTTTTCTGCGGAAATACTGGATAATTTTTCGTTCGTATTAAATGCTTTCCCTATTTACAACAGAGGCTGGAAAAAGACCGAGTATAGTCTTGATATTATGGGAAATAATATTCCTCTGGTGACCGATGAAGGAGAACATTTCCTTTATGTAGATGAGGTTCAGGATGGTGATGGAAGAAAGTACACTGAGATTCCTTTCACCCCTGCTGACGACTTGAAAAAAGGCTTATACACAGTGAGAAAAGGGGGTATGGAGCGTTTCACCAACCGAAATGCAGTAGATATGATTGCTAATGTTCTGGAGCTAACAAGAGATGAAATTGCAGCGTTTTCCCTTTTAAACAGAGATAATGTAAAGGGGGTCCTGAGCGAAATGTCGGATAAGATGAAATCCATGGTGCAGAAAGTAAATAATGCCAAGAGAAATATCAGACAGGAACTGAACTATGTTATTATGGAGCCTGTGGAAAAAACAGATCATACCTATGCAGCCTTTTGGGTTACCCATTGCACATTGGCCAATCATATGCGCCCGGGAACAGAACTTTCCAATCAGCTGAAATCACAGACGGTTGTATTACTTACAGAAACGTTGGGAGGTTCGGAAGAACAAAAGGGGACAGATAGTATTCAGGCATATAAATATGCATTAACAACAAGAGATAAAATCATTTCTCTTGAAGATGTTAAAAACTATTGCCGTATGATTCTGAAAGATGAATTGAGAGAAGTAAGAGTACGAAGAGGAACCATGATCAGTAATAAACCCAAAGAAGGTTTCGTAAGAACCGTAGAGGTAGAGATCATTCCACAGAATTATTCTTTTTATGGAAGAGCATATTGGGAAAATATGTCGAACATTATCAGAAACCAGATTATTGCAAAAGCAATAGATGGGATTGAATATGTAGTAAAAATAAGTAATGAAGATGTTGATTTTCAGGATATGTAATGAAAACCAAAACGAATAAAATATGAAAAAGATTATCGTATTGGCAATGGCTGTGTCTTTGACTGCTACTGTCATAAGTTGTAAAAAAGGGGCTGAGAAAATCAGCAGTGCAGTTTTAAATCTTGGAGGAGAAACTGAAGCAAATTCAATTATTGATTTTAATAATAATTTTGTGGACTCCTATAAAAATACCTCTAAACATATTGAACGAATCTTAAAATATACAGAAGAAGCTGTAGTGAAATCAAAAGGAGGGAACGTCATGATTATGCCTGTTATTATCAGCTCAATGGACTATACACTGAGTAAAATTAAAGAAGTTCCGTCCGGATTTGGAAAAGATAAAGCTGCCATTGAAGCAGATTTTAATACCTACAAAGCCAAAAAAGAGAATATTGAGAAAAAATTGGAAGAGCTTAAATCGTACATGAACTCTGAAGATTATAAAGATGATAAAGGAGCCAAGGCAGAATCCATCAAAAAGGAAATTGAATCCGATGCTAACGTTTTATACGCTGCAGGAGAAAGCGTAATGGCAAAAATAAAACCTGCAACCGATGCCGCAGAAGAGATCATTTTAAAAGATCATCCGATGAAAGAATATATCATCTCATCCAAAAATGTGATGAATTCTTTAGATTCAGTGATTGATCTTTTAGGAAAACAATACGAAGGTAAGTTTAATGAGGCAGAAGCTCAGAAAAAATATGATGAATTTGTCAAATTAGTAGAAGCCAATTCCAAAATGGATTTCAATGTGAAAGACCAGCAGTACTCTTATAAAAAATCGCAGTTTGAAGGCTTTAATAAAGCAGCTTCCAACTTTGTAGATAACTACAGAAAGCTGATCAGAGATTCTAAAGAAGCCGGTAAAATTCCGGATAATAATATTCAACAAATGGATTCTTCTTATGAAACAGTATTAAGTGCTTACAATACATTTGTGAAATAACATTTGTTTTTAAAATAATATATGAAATGCCGTAGAAATGCGGCATTTTTTAATAACATTAACCATTCTGAATGAAATGAGTTTTTGACTTGAAGTTGTAATCAGTACATATTTTATCTACCCAAACAGGAAAAGCCCTGGCATCCTCACTGCAACGCGATTGAATCCGTTTTTCATTTTTTAACAAACTTTTCACGCTTTTTTAGTTAAAAAAATTCCATAAAATTCCGTATTTTTGCACGTTGTGATTTTCAGGCAAAGTCACTCCAAATTATGAGCAAATCAACAGAATATATAGAAGTTTACGGAGCACGTGAACACAATCTAAAAAATATTAACGTAAAAATTCCGCGCAATGAACTGGTCGTAATTACCGGTCTTTCAGGAAGCGGAAAATCTTCACTGGCCTTTGATACTATTTTTGCAGAAGGCCAACGTCGGTATATCGAGACATTTTCTGCTTATGCACGTCAGTTTTTGGGTGGTTTGGAGCGCCCTGATGTAGATAAGATAGAAGGGCTTTCTCCTGTTATTGCTATTGAGCAGAAAACAACCAATAAAAATCCCCGTTCCACTGTAGGAACAGTTACTGAGTTATATGATTTCCTGCGTCTTTTGTATGCAAGAGTTTCTGATGCCTATTCATTAACAACCGGGCAAAAATTGGTAAGCTATACTGAGGACCAGATTCTTGAAACCATCAAAGAAAACTATAAAGGAGAAAAGATCATGCTTCTGGCTCCTGTTGTACGATCAAGAAAAGGACATTATCATGAACTATTCGTGCAGATGGCGAAAAAGGGATATGGACAGGCAAGAATTGATGGTGAGCTTCAGGATATCGAATACGATTTGAAACTTGACCGTTATAAAACGCATGATATCGATATCGTGATCGATCGTTGGATTATCGGAGAAAATGCTTCAGAAAACAGAATGGAAAAATCATTGCGAACAGCAATGGAAATGGGAGAGGGGATTATCGGAATCCAAAAACTGGGAAGTACCGACATCGAATATTTTTCTAAAAATCTTATGGATGCTGAAACCGGACATTCCCTAGCATTGCCTGAGCCGAATACATTTTCATTCAACTCTCCAAAAGGAAGCTGCCCGAACTGTAAAGGGTTAGGAATGATTAAAAAAATCAATACTGATTACTTTATAGACAATCCGAAGTTATCCATCAACCAGGGTGGATTATTACCGTTGGAAGATATCAAATCCAATAAATGGATTCTGTCTCAGATTAAAAATATCCTGGAAATCTTTGGCCTTGGAATGACAACGCCTTTGAAGGATATTCCTGAAGAAGCGTTGGATTATATCTATAACGGTTGTCATAAAGAATTCAATAAAGATCTTAAGTATGCCGGTATTACCAAGAAAATAAAAATCAGTTTTGATGGTTTGATTGCTTTCATGGAAGAAATTATAGATGAGAGAGAATCTTACGAAGCTATTTTGTTGGAAAGACACTTTACTACAGAAGAAGTTTGTCCGGAATGCAATGGAACCCGCCTTCAGCCTTCAAGCTTAAGTTTTAAAATTGATGGTAAAAATATTGCTGAGGTAAATGGTTTAAGCTTAGCTGATTTAAAAGAATGGCTGGCGGATGTAAAAGATAAATTTTCAGAGAAAAATAAAATTATTGCCCACGAAATCTTAAAAGAAATCGAAACCAGACTTCAGTTTTTATTAGATGTAGGTTTGGATTATTTAAGTTTGAGCAGAAGTTCAAAAACCCTTTCAGGAGGAGAATCCCAGAGAATTCGCCTGGCCACGCAGATCGGGTCTCAGTTGGTCAATGTTCTATATATTCTGGATGAACCGAGTATCGGACTTCACCAGAGAGACAATGAAAGACTGATTCACTCTTTGAAAAATCTTAGAGATATCGGAAACTCCGTATTGGTTGTAGAACATGATAAAGACATGATTCTTGAAGCTGATGAGGTGCTGGACATTGGCCCGAAAGCCGGAAAGTTCGGTGGAGAAATATTGTGGCAGGGAAAACCAAAAGATTTATTGAAGGCAGATACCATTACCGCACAATATATTAACGGAAAAAGAAAGATTGAAATTCCTGTAGAAAGGAGAACCGGAAGTGGTAAGAATATTGTACTAAAAGGAGCTACAGGAAATAATCTTAAAAATGTAACACTGGATATTCCATTAGGAAAATTGGTTGTGGTAACCGGAATTTCAGGAAGTGGAAAATCTTCCCTGATCAACGGAACTTTATACCCGATCCTTAATAAACATTTTTACAGAGCGGTTCAGGAGCCGTTACCATACAAGAAAATTGAAGGACTGGATAATATCGACAAAATCGTAGATGTAGATCAGACTCCGATTGGAAGAACACCACGTTCCAATCCTGCAACTTATACAGGAATGTTTACCGATATCAGAAACCTTTTTGCAGAATTGCCGGAAAGTAAAATTCGTGGCTATAAACCGGGAAGATTCTCTTTCAATGTAAAAGGTGGAAGATGTGAAACATGTCAGGGAGGAGGATTGAAAGTCATTGAAATGAATTTCCTGCCGGATGTATACGTTCACTGCGAAACTTGTAACGGAAAACGTTTCAACAGAGAGACGCTCGAAGTTCGTTACAAAGGAAAATCGATCTCCGATGTATTGGATATGACAATTGATGAATCGGTAGAATTCTTCCAGCCAATTCCTAAGATTTTTGCTAAAGTAAAAACGTTACAGGATGTCGGATTAGGATATATTACGCTGGGACAACAATCAACAACCCTTTCCGGAGGAGAAGCTCAACGTATCAAGCTTGCCACCGAATTATCCAAAAGACAGACAGGAAACACCCTTTACATCCTTGACGAACCCACAACAGGACTTCATTTTGAAGATGTAAAAATTCTGATGGATGCCATCAACCAATTAGTAGAGCTAGGAAACTCGTTCATCATCATCGAACACAATATGGATGTTATCAAACTGGCAGATCATATCATCGACGTCGGTCCTGAAGGAGGAAAATATGGTGGACAAATTGTAGCTCAGGGTACTCCGGAAGAAATTGTGAAGTCGAAGAAGAGCTTGACAGGGAAGTTTTTGAAGAGAGAACTGGAATAAAATCAAGCAAATAGATTATAGTAAACAAGAATCTGCCTTATGGCAGATTTTTTTTTTATCAAATAATTGTTTCTACTGAGGAATTTCAAGTCAAAAATCAACTTCCAATATTAAATTTTCAATTATTTTAAAATTTATAAACCTGAAAATCAGTAATTTATATTTTAATGTTAACTCAATGTTAATTCAATATGAATTTAATATGAATAATTTTAATAACTTTGGTAAGAGATACAAAATAAGATTAGTATAATATTTAAAACCAAATAGTTATGAAAAATAGACTTCAAATAGTAATGGCTTCCCTTTTTGTTTGTGGGTTGGTAACAGTATCCAATATAGTAAAGGCTCAGACTACTGATCATAATACAATAGAAGAAATTCAACTGAATAAAAATGAAACCTTCACTGATATAAGAAATAAACTGGTAGAAAATTTTGACCTTACCAATACAGATTATAAACAGGGAACAGTGAATTCGGTAGTAAAATTTGATATCGCAGATAACGGAAAAATCGTCAATGTGCATTCTACCGGAGATTGCAAAAGTGTAAGCAAAGAAATTGAAACCGTTTTAAGTGAATTGGATTATAGAGTAGATCGCAAAAAGTTAAGTGAAAATATGGTTGCCTTTACCTATGTGATGCCCGTAACTGTTGAAATTAATAATAAATAATATAGGAAAATGATTGAAAAATCATATCTCACTTACATTGTATGATTTACATATTTTAAATCTGTTTTAATTTTATGTTATACGTGATGATTATGTAAATTTTCAGTGGTAATTTGTAATATATAAGAATTAAATTCAGTATATTTTTGCAATACCATAAAATTAAAACTATATGAAAAATTTGAAAAAACTGACTAAGTCAGATTTGAAATCAGTGTACGGTGGAGAACCCAAAAAATATTGTACCTATTGTGAGTGGGCAAATAAAGTTTTTTGCAGCGAAATTCCAATCGTGCAGTGTCCGTAAAAAGATAAAAACCGCTTTACAGGCGGTTTTTTTATTATGGGGTATTGTGAATAAAATCGTTTAATCTTGTTGTAAGATTTTTGGAATTCCCTATCGTATCAAAATCAATATTATCAATTTTCCATTGTCCATCAGAATTGATCAAATGTACTTTATCTGTCCACACTACTTTTGGAGTAGCCATATTGTATTCAAACTGAACAATAACATCTGCTGTTGTATCATGAATATCCATAGATTGAATTTTATAGTCTGTAAAGCCTTCGTATAAACTGGAAAAAATGGCTCCTTCAAAGATTAACGGCTTTTCATCAGGATGGGCACTTTTTTTAACTTTTTCAATATCTTCTTTTGAAATTTGTATAGCCTTCTCAATATTTTTTTTCAGATCCGGTGAAAACAAATCGCTGGAAATAGGTTGATTGTATACCATTTCATTAGATTTACCATATTGATCATAAAGAGCACTGATTTTTGTTTTAACGGCTGTACTGTCAACCGGTGATGAAGTTGATTCTCCCTTTTTGTTGCAGGAAATAAAGGCAAAGAAAATACTCAGGTATAAAAAAAAATTTTTCATTATAATTTTCATATTTGTTTACTCTCAAGTTTCAAAAGCTATACCAAACCTATACATTAAAAAACTAAAGTGATCCCTAAAATTTTATTGTGTAATTATCTCTTTAAATACTTTTTTATGAATAACAAAAAATCAATACATTTGAATAGATAAAAAAAAGTGGATCCTATTCTCAACGTTGCTGTCCGTTCCCTGTGTGTTTACCTTTTCATGGTAATTGCTATTCGTTTATTTGGTAAAAATCAGCTTTCCCAGCTTAATGCAGGAGATGTGGTTTTGTTACTGTTGATTTCCAATGCAGTTCAGAATGCAATGGTGGGACCGGATACCTCCTTGCAGGGAGGTATTGTTGCTGCATTGGTCCTTTTTGTGGCAAATTTTATCTTAAAAAGATTAATGTTTTCCAGCCGATCCTTTGAAAATTTCATGGAAGACGAACCCGTCATATTGATAAGAGATGGTGTCGCTGATCAGGCAGCTTTAAATCGTGTAAAAATTACTCAGGACGAACTGGAAGAGTCAATACGGGAACATGGCATTGAAAATATAGAGAATGTAAAACTATCTGTTCTGGAAGTGGACGGCAATATCAGTGTGGTTTCTCAGGATGAAAAAAGTAAACAGACTCATTATTCAAGAATCAAGAGAAAAAATAAAAGAAAATATCACTAAACGCAATGAATTACGAATTAAGACAAATGCTTCCCAGCGATGAGACCCGTGTGCTGGAAATATACAAACAAGGTATAGATAGTGGAATGGCAACTTTTGAAACCGAAATTCCAACTGCAGAGGCCTGGGATATGGAATATTTTAATGATTGCCGTTGGGTACTGGAAAATGAAACTAATAAAGTAGTGGGATGGTGTGCTTTAAAACCCGTAAGCAAAAGAGAATGTTTCAAGGGAGTTGCAGAAGTGAGCATTTACTTCGATAATGAGTACCAGGGTAAGGGATTGGGTTCAGTATTGCTTAAAAAGATGATTTTAGATAGTGAAGACCACGGATTCTGGACATTGCAGACCAATATCTTTTCAGAAAATGAGGCCTCTGTTAAATTTCACCAGAAAAACGGCTTTAGAATAGTGGGAGTTCGTAAAAAACTGGGAAAACTTAACGGAGAATGGAAAGACGTTGTTATGTTTGAAAAAAGAAGCGAGATTGTTTAGTTAAAAATACAAAGAACGTGATCATTTATTGTCTTGTCTTTATCAATTCCCCTTCTTAAAAAATTTTGGCATTAACATTGATATATTTCACAATTAAGATTGAAAAAGTGGAAATAATGAAAAGTCTCATTAAAATTACAGGAGTTCTTATTGTAACATTGATGTTAACGTCATGTGTTGCATATGACAATAGGGGGTATAATGGAAATGGAAACAAACTTCCACCAGGACAGGCCAAAAAAATCTATGGGGGAAGCGCAAAAGATTATGCTCCGGGACAAGTTAAAAAAAGAAATGGATATTAATAGGGAAGTGATAGTTTTTTAATTTCTCACTAAAAATTAAAAAACATTATGTGTAAGGTCTGAATATCAGGGTGTTTTTGGCGTTAACATTGATTCTTTTATTCCAGAACAAAAAGTGACAATACAATGAAAACTATGTTTAAGGCTGTAATGGTCATGATTATAATATTCATGCTGTCAGCTTGTACAGCAAGTACCTATTATGGAGTAAGATCACCGGGATATGGATATTACGGACCTGGGTATTATGGCTATGGTCCAAGATACACCGAACGAGTATATGTCTATGGTGGAGGACATCATGGAGGATTTCATCATTTTAGAGGAGGTCATCACAATGGATTTCACAGATAAATAACAAAAAATAAAAAGCACTGAAAATTTCAGTGCTTTTGCTTTTATTGTGATTTAAAATCTCGATTTTTTCGGATTCAAAAATGTGTTGAAAATCATGACTTCCTGCCCAAATTTATTCTCGACATGTTCCGCTATATTTTTCAGCTCACTTTCGATGAACTGAGTTCTTAACTCATCATTATCAAAAATCAGCAACAGGTTGTAATTCTTACCGTCTTCAATATAATCACTATGAACTTCAGAAATGATATATTTGCTGACGTCCATTAAATTTTCTGTCATTAAAACCAGGGTTTCATCAATATAATTTTCCCATTCTTCGAGATTATCTTTCGTGCAGTGGAAAGTTATACTTAATACGCTCATATTTTAAGAATTTTTAAGATTTTGTGGATAAATTCTAGAGCAAAAATCGGCATTTTTTTCGTAAATTAGCCCGTTAATAAAAATTCGAAATAAATAATTTTCAGGCTTCCAGCTAAAGGCTTGATTATCATTATAATAAAATTTGTTTATGCAAAAAGAAGGAGAAAGACTGATTCCTATCAACATTGTTGATGAAATGAAGTCATCTTATATCGATTATTCGATGTCGGTTATCGTTTCAAGAGCGCTACCTGATGTAAGAGATGGCTTGAAACCCGTTCATAGAAGAGTGCTTTACGGTATGTATGGATTAGGGGTTTTTTCTAATAGAAAATATTTAAAATCTGCGAGAATTGTTGGGGATGTTTTGGGTAAATACCACCCGCATGGAGATTCCTCTGTATATGATGCAATGGTGAGAATGGCCCAGGACTGGAGCTTGCGTTATCCTCAGGTAGACGGGCAGGGTAACTTCGGTTCCATGGATGGAGATCCGCCGGCAGCAATGCGTTACACCGAGGCAAGATTAAAAAAGATCTCTGATGAGGTTCTTTCTGACCTTGACAAAGAAACTGTCGACTTTCAGAATAACTTCGACGATAGTTTGCAGGAACCAACGGTAATGCCTACAAAAATTCCTAATCTTTTAGTTAACGGAACCTCAGGGATTGCAGTGGGGATGGCTACCAATATGGCTCCTCATAACTTGTCCGAATCTGTGGATGCAATTTGTGCATATATCGATAATAAAGAAATTACCATCGATGAGCTTATGCAGCATATTATTGCTCCGGATTTCCCTACAGGAGGTATTATCTACGGATATGACGGGGTAAGAGATGCTTTCCATACAGGAAGAGGGAGAGTTGTTTTAAGAGCTAAGGTTAACTTTGAAGAAATTGGAAACAGAAACGCAATTATCGTTACTGAAGTTCCTTATCAGGTTAATAAGGCAGATATGATTGCCAGAACTGCAGAGCTTGTTAAAGATGACAAAATTCCGGGAATTCATGAGATTAGAGATGAGTCAGACAGAAAAGGACTTCGTGTTGTTTATGAATTGAAAAACGATGCCATTCCTAACGTTGTTTTAAATCTACTGTATAAGTATACCGCTCTTCAGACTTCTTTTAGTGTAAACAATATTGCATTGGTACATGGAAGACCTGAACAGTTGAATCTGAAAGATATTATTCATCATTTTGTAGAGCACAGACATGAAGTAATTGTAAGAAGAACTCAGTTTGAGCTTAAAAAAGCGAAAGAAAGAGCTCATATCTTGGAAGGATTCATGAAAGTGATCGGAACTCAGGATTCTCTGGATAGAGCAATTTCTATTATCCGTCACAGTGCAAACCCTCAGGCTGCAAAAGAAGGCTTGATTGAAGCATTTGAATTATCAGAAATTCAGGCTCAGGCAATTCTTGATTTAAGATTGGCTCGTTTAACCGGAATGGAACTTGATAAGATCCGTGACGAGTACGATGCAATCATGAAGGAGATTGGTAATTTAGAAGATATCTTAGCTAATGAGCCTAGAAGATTCCAGATTATCAAAGAGGAATTGATTGAGATCAAAGAAAAATACGGTGATGAAAGAAGAACAGAAATTGATTACTCAGGAGGAGAAATGTCCATTGAAGATATTATTCCAAACGAATCTGTAGTTCTTACCATTTCACATGCCGGATATGTAAAAAGAACTTCACTTTCAGAATATAAAATTCAAAGTAGAGGGGGGGTAGGAAATAAAGCAGCAACAACAAGGGATTCAGACTTCCTGGAATATATTGTTTCTGCGACCAACCACCAATATATGCTATTCTTCACAGAAAAAGGAAGATGTTACTGGTTAAGAGTATTTGAAATTCCTGAAGGTTCAAAAACAGCAAAAGGAAGAGCAGTACAAAATCTTATCAACATTGAACCGGATGATAAGATTAAAGCATATATCAGAACAAATAATCTTAAAGATGCTGAATATGTAAACCAAATGAGTGTTGTAATGGTAACGAAAAATGGTACTATTAAGAAAACATCTTTGGAAGCGTACTCAAGACCAAGAGTAAATGGGGTAAATGCGATTGAGATCAGAGATAATGACCAGTTGCTGGGAGCTTACCTTACCAACGGATCATCTCAGATTATGATTGCTACCAAGAACGGTAAGTGTATCCGCTTCCCTGAAGAAAAAGTAAGAGAAGTAGGTAGAGGATCTATCGGGGTAAGAGGGATCTTGCTTGAAGATGGTGATGAAGCTATTGGTATGATTGTTGTGAATGACGTAGAGAACGAAACAGTGCTTGTAGTATCTGAAAAAGGATACGGAAAAAGAACTGCAGTAGAAGACTACAGAATTACAAACAGAGGAGGAAAAGGAGTTATTACCCTGAACATTACCGAAAAAACAGGAAATCTGATTGCTATTCAAAACGTAACTGATGAAGATGGATTGATGATTATCAATAAATCCGGGGTTGCTATCAGAATGGGAATGGATGAAATGAGAGTAATGGGAAGAAATACTCAGGGTGTCCGATTGATCAATCTTAAGAATAATGACGAAATTGCAGCCATTGCAAAAGTAGAAATGGATAAGGATGTAGAAGAAGATGCTGATGAGATTGAAGAAGGGGCAGAAATCGTAGAAGGAGGAATTGAAGAAGGGGTAGGATCTCTGTTTGATACTCTGGAAGATAATGAAACTCCGGCAGAAGAAAACGGAAACTCTGATTCTGAAGAATAAATTGTACAATTAAATATAAAATAGTTATTATGAAGAAACTAATTTTAGGAATGGCTATCGTAGCTTCAGCGTTTGTTTTCGGACAAAAAGGTGATGTGAATGCTCAGCTTCAGGCTGCTAATAAAGCTGCTATGGATGCATATAATGCAAAGAATTATGCTGCTGCTGCCCCTAAGTTTGTAGAAATCTACGACTTGTTAAAAGCAAATGGCCAGGATAATAAAATGTATATGTATTATGCAGGGCTTAGCCATGCATTAGCAAACAACAGTGATGCATCTATCAAGATATATACTGATTTGGTGAATTCCGGATTTACAGGAGTAGAGACTACCTATACTGCAAAGGAAAAAAAATCAGGACAAGTAGTGAATTTAGATAAGGCTACCTGGGATCTTATGAAAAAGAATTCAGAATATTCTGATTTCAAAACAGAACAGACTCCAAGTATAGAACATGAATTATACGAAACTTTAAGTTCATTGCTTCTTAATGCTAAAAAACCAAATGAAGCTCTTGTTATCATTGAAAAAGGGTTAGTTAAATTCCCTAACAATGCTAAACTTAAAGAAGCTCAGACTACAGCTTACCTTCAGTCAGGAAATACAGATAAATTTATTTCAGGTTTGAAAGAGCAGTTGGCTAAGAATCCTAATGATGCAACAAACTGGTATAACCTTGGAGTAATGCAGTCTAAAACTCCTGCTACAACTAATGATGCTTTAGATTCATTCAAGAAAGCTATTGAGCTTAAGCCAGATTTTGCTGAAGCATACCAGAACCTTGTATATACCACTATTGGAGATGATGGTAAAGTAGTAGCAGATATCAATGCTTTAAGAAAAGATAAGCCGGATGAAGCTTCTAAATTAATTGATGCCAGAAGAGAAAGATTTGCGAAGGCATTACCATTCGCAGAAGGATGGTACAAGGTGGCTCCAAAGAGTATTGATGCAGTTACTACCCTAAAAGAAATTTATGTAGTGACTAAAAACAATGAAAAAGTAAAAGAAATGAAAGCTAAAGAAGCTGAATTAAGCGCTGCAGCAAAATAATTTTTAATACTAAAATAATAGAAACCGGAACAGAGATGCTCCGGTTTTTTTTGTTTTCTTTCCTCAAAAGAAGCGTTCCCTTAATAATGCCGGCAAAGACTTATCATGTATCTCTTGTTAATTATCATTTATCATCCCGGAACCCTAAATTTCACCCTGAAAATTCTCTGTAATTCCGTATCTTTGAGAAAAATTTTTATACGATGATTGAGTGGAAAACCGCCAAAGAATACGAAGATATTACCTATAAAAAATGTAATGGTGTAGCAAGAATTGCCTTCAACAGACCGGAAGTCCGCAATGCTTTCAGACCCAAAACTACCTCAGAATTATATGATGCTTTTTATGATGCCTCTGAAGATCCTTCAATAGGCGTCGTTCTACTTTCAGGAGAAGGGCCAAGTTCTAAAGACGGAGGTTGGGCGTTCTGCAGTGGCGGAGATCAAAAAGCAAGAGGAGAACAGGGATATGTTGGAGAAGATGGAAGACACCGTTTAAATATTCTTGAAGTTCAGCGTCTCATCCGTTTTATGCCCAAAGTGGTAATTGCTGTAGTTCCGGGATGGGCAGTAGGTGGTGGCCATTCACTTCACGTAGTTTGTGACCTGACGTTAGCAAGCGAAGAACATGCGATCTTCAAGCAAACAGATGCAGATGTAACAAGCTTTGACGGAGGGTATGGATCTGCTTACCTTGCCAAAATGGTAGGGCAGAAGAAAGCCCGTGAAATCTTCTTTTTAGGAAGAAACTATTCTGCTCAGGAAGCTTTCGAAATGGGAATGGTCAATAAAGTAGTTCCGCATGCTGAATTAGAAGATACTGCCTATGAGTGGGCTCAGGAAATCTTAGGAAAATCTCCAATGTCCATTAGAATGTTGAAGTTTGCGATGAACCTTACAGATGACGGAATGGTAGGACAACAGGTATTTGCAGGAGAAGCAACACGTCTTGCGTATATGACCGAAGAAGCTAAAGAAGGAAGAAATGCATTCCTTGAAAAAAGAAAACCGAATTTCGGAGAAGATCAGTGGATATCATAACATTGATAATGAGTAATAAGTAATTCTTCATTACCTATTACCCATTGCTCATTACTTATAAACTTATGACAGATTGGATAAAAGCCGCAAGGCTCAGAACTTTACCGCTTTCTTTAAGCGGAATTATCATGGGAGCTTTCATTGCCAAATGGAGGCTGTACAGAGAAGGCGGAATCTGGGACTGGAGAATTTTTGCTCTGGCTCTTTTGGTAACGCTTTTATATCAGATTTTATCAAACTATGCCAACGATTATGGTGATGGGGTAAAAGGAACTGATGCCAAAAGAATCAATGAAGCCGAAGCAAGAGCAGTAGCATCAGGAAAAATTACGGCAAAACAAATGAAGAATGCAGTCATTCTTTTTTCTGCGTTATCTTTTATAGCAACCATTGCTTTGTTATATATTGCTTTTATTCCGGAATATATGAATGAATTTTATATCTTCATCGGATTGGGAGTAGCATGTATTTTAGCTGCTATTGGATATACGGTAGGGAAGAAACCATACGGATATATGGGATTGGGAGATATTTTTGTGTTTATCTTTTTCGGCCTTGTTTCTGTGTGTGGGAGTTATTTCCTGTTCACCAAAGCATTCAGCTGGGATATGTTGTTACCCGGAACAGCGGTCGGAATGATGAGTATGGCTGTATTGAATTTAAACAATATGAGAGATATTGAAAGTGATAAATTATCGGGAAAAAACAGTTTTGCATTGAGAATCGGATTCAAAAATGCAATGATCTATGAAATGATCCTGTTACAACTTCCTTTAGTATTGATTCTTATCTTTTTAGGGATCAATGGATTTATCCAGATGCAAAACTATTATGTTTTCATTGTGATGATTCTCTTATTTCCGTTGGCAAAACTGAGAAGGAATATCATGTCGGTAAAAGAACCAAAAGAATTGGATCAATATTTAAAACAGGTTGGGATTATGACTTTTGTAATGGCAATTCTTACAGCAGCCGGACTTAATTTATTCAACTAAATCTAAAATAATATCATTATGAGTTCCAATGTCTATGTTGAAGCACAAATGCTTATCAGAAAACCGATTGAAGATGTTTTTGAAGCATTCATCAATCCCGAAGTAACCACTAATTTCTGGTTTACAAAATCTACCGGAAAACTAGAAGAAGGTAAAACCATAACCTGGGAATGGGAAATGTATGGCGTGAAAAATGTTGTAAAAGTTCATCAGATCATTCCAAACCAACTGATCAAAACAGAGTGGGGAGAGCCTTCCGTAAACGTAGACTATGAATTCAAAAAGATGGAGAAAGGAACTTTGGTTACTATTAAAAGCTATGGATTCGCTCAAACAGGTGAAGAGCTCCTGAGACAGGTTAATGACAATACAGGAGGTTTTACAACGGTTTTAGACGGTTGTAAGGCTTATTTGGAACATGGGATCAATTTGAGGCTTATCGAAGATAAATTCCCGTCGAAATAGATAAAGTAAATAAACAACGCTTTGCGTTTTTAAAGAAAACACGAATGGCACGAATGCTTTCACGAATGTCACTAACCTCATTGTGTTATTTGTGAAATTATTTGAGTCATTTGTGTTTAATAATAATTGAAATTAAATTTAAAATGAAAATACAGTTCTTAGGGCAAAATTGTTTCCTGTTTACCTACAAAGACAAAACAATTTTAAGTGACCCTTTCTACAATTACAAAAAAGCGGAATCAGGTTTTGATATTACCGCGCAAAAAATCGACTATATCCTGTTGACCCACGCTCACGGAGATCATATTGCAGATGTACCGGAAGTATTGCAGCATTATCCGGAAGCTACCGTGATTGGAGTACCGGAAGTATGTGGATACTTTAAACAAGCTAAAAATACAGATGATGTGAACTTAGGGGGATCAGCAAAAATCAACGATCTTAAAATTTCCATGGTTCCGGCTCATCACACCAGTTCTTTCCCGGATGGAAGCTACGGAGGCGTTCCTGTAGGGTATATCTTCAGACTTCCTGAAGGAAAGAATATCTATTTGGCAGGAGATACAGGAGTAATGGCTGATATGGAATTATTTCCAAGATTATACGGGAATTTAGACCTTTCTATTCTTCCGATCGGTAGCCACTACACAATGTGTCCTAGAAAAGCTTCTTTTGCTGCAGCGGAATTATTGAAGACTCCAAAAGTAATCGGGTGTCACTTTGATACATTCCCGGCGATTGAAATCAATCATGAAAGTGCATTAAAGCATTTTGCAGACAAAAATGTAGAACTTGTTTTACCAAAATTAGGAGAGACGTTCGAATTTTAATCAAGAATCAACAGAGGTACACTGAAAATTAGAAAAAATGAAAAGGATGCGTAAGGTATTAAAAACAAAAAAAGATAATTATCAAATTACCTCTCTTCTTACTTTAAGACAAAAAAAAATGGCAAGCTACCTAAATCACACCGCTACGACCGATTACCTTTGCTGCGTTCCCACCCTGGAGGATTCTCAGGAGCTGGTTGTTTAGGACTTGCCGTTGCAAAGGTAGGAAATATTTATAAACTTCAAAACATTATCAAAGAAAATTTGTTGAAAAAATGCAGTGATAGAGCTAAATAGCTGACATATAGCGGAATAATTTTTCAACTTTTTTCTAAAAAATTTAACATGACGAAAAGTCCATCAACACTAGGAATTATACTTTTTATCGCTACAATGATCGTTTTTTTTGTAGTGTATACTTTTTTCTCAGGAATCAATTATTTTGATATATCCCTGAAAGCCAATGCTTTTTTACTTCCTGTTTTATATGCGGGAGCTGCATTCTGGTCTGTAAAATCTTATTGGAATACCCATAGAGTGGTAAGTTTCAAAGAAGCTTTCAAAAGAGCATTTGTTCCGATGTTTATCGGAGGAATTCTTTCGATTTTCAGTATTTATGCTTTTTTAAACTTTGCAGATACCGATGCCAAAAAATTGCTGAATTATCAATATGTTCAAAGACAAAAATCAGAATTGGATACGGAATATACTTCTGCAAGAAAGATTATGAAACATCAGAAAGATATTGATGAGCTTGATCAGAAGTATAAAGAAAGACTACAGAGCTTCACTCCGGAGGCTGTTAAAGGAAAGGATATGCTTACTGCCAGTCATTTTTCAGGATATTTTGCAGCAATTCTTATATTTTACGTAGTTTTGTCGGTGTTTTTCGGAGCATTTTTCAGAACAAGAACAATTCATCAACCCGAAGAAACAAATCAAGCCTAATTTTTATTAAAAATTAAATGAATTTATCTATAGTTATTCCGTTACTGAACGAAGAAGACTCTCTGGAAGAGCTTTTTTCAAGAATCGATAACGTTTGCAAATCGAATAGTTTATCCTATGAAATCTGGTTTGTTGACGATGGAAGTACGGATTTGTCGTGGAGTATTATTGAGAATATGAAAGTACAATATCCTCAGATCCACGCTATTAAATTTTCCAGAAATTACGGAAAATCACAAGCGCTTCATGCGGCCTTTGAAAGAACAAACGGAGATGTAGTGATCACCATGGATGCTGACTTACAGGATTTTCCTGAAGAAATTCCTGAGCTGTACAAAATGGTGACTGAAGATAATTATGACATTGTTTCCGGTTGGAAGAAGAAACGTTTTGATAATGTAATGACGAAAAATGTTCCGTCAAAATTATTCAATGCAGCAGCCAGAAAAGTTTCAGGAGTTGAACTTCATGATTTTAATTGTGGTCTGAAAGCGTACAAAAAGCAGGTGGTAAAATCTATTGACGTTTACGGGGATATGCACCGCTATATTCCGGTATTGGCTGCTAATGCTGGGTTTAGAAGAATTACTGAAAAAGAAGTACAGCACCAGGCAAGACCTTATGGGACTTCGAAATTCGGAACGGAAAGATTTATCAGAGGTTTTCTGGATTTGGTAACCCTTTGGTTTGTAAGTCGTTTTGGAGGAAGGCCAATGCACTTTTTTGGTGCGGTAGGGACCCTCATGTTTATTTTCGGTTTTCTTTCCGCACTTTGGTTGGGAATTTCAAAACTGATTGATGTATCCAAAGGAATTTACGGGCATCTAATTACCAATAATCCATGGTTTTTTATTGCATTGACAATGATGATTATGGGAACATTACTTTTTGTGGCCGGATTTTTAGGAGAAATGATCATCAGAACCAACCGTGAACACAAAAACTATAATATTGACGAAGTAATATAATAGAAGACAATTTGCCCCAAAATTTATTTTAAAAAAGCAATTTGTTTTGTTTCAGATGAAACTCTGTAAGCAATAAACGATATCAATAAAGATAAAACACCTCAGAAAATTTTTCTGAGGTGTTTTTTTCAAACAGACCATCTGAAAAGAAAGATATCCTAAAGATGCTTTACAACGAAGATAAAGATACTATTGTACTGAGGGTTTCTTATCTAACCCATGATTATTTGTTGTTATAGGATGAAAAAAATTCCAAAACATGATTTTATAAAAAAGAAAAACAAAAAAGAATAAAAAAATAACCGTGTATCTGAAAAGCAAAAAAATGTAGATTATCAGGTATTTTATTGTCAAAAGACAAAGTTTTTTAAAAATTTTAATCCTATTTTTGTTACATAATAATGTTGTGAGTTTTCTGAAAAGAGTCTGTTAAATGACTTTGAGAACTTTCAATACGAATGGTCATGTTTGATGATCATGAAGGTAACAAAATATTTAAAAGTAAATATGAAGAAAATAGTATGCACATTAATGATGGTGGCAATAGTTTCTTGTGGGAAAGTTTCTCCAAAAGGAAACATTGAAAAGAAAGATGTGGATGTTCCGGAATTTGTTAATCTCGATCTACAGGGAAAATTCCGTGTATTTTATGCCAGAGGTCCAAAGAATTTTGTGGAAATAGAAACCTATCCGAATGTGGCAGGAAATCTTGATGTTGATGTCAATGATAAAACTCTTTCTATTAAAGAAAAAAGAGGAACAAAAGGAGTCGACTTTTATAATGTGACCATTTATTCAAAATATAATCTTGAAAAAGTAGCGGTTTCGGATTCTGTGGAAATGAATATTTCAAGTGAGATCAAGACAGATAATTTCAGACTTAATTTGAAAAATTATGCAACTTTCATGGGTTCTGTTAATACCAGAAGAGCAGAAGTAGAAATGCAGAACAGAAGTAGGGCCAATTTTTTAGGATTGACAAAAAATGCAGTTATAAAAATTTCAGATACTGCCAGTTTGATTGCTCCTTACTGGAAAATTACGAATCTGAATATTGACTCTAAAAACGGAAACTATGCTGAAGTTAATGTCAAAGATTCTTTAAAAGGACATATTCAAAATACGGCAAAATTTATCTATTACAACGATCCGATCAGAGCGTTCAAAATTGATAAGACGACGAAAGTTGAGAATAAGAAATTAGAGTAATTTTGACTAGAAGAGAGAAGCTGGAAGCTGGAGGTACTTTTAGTTTACCAAACTTCATTTTCACCTTGTAATAAAAAAATATTGAATAATAAAGGCAGAAGTCTGAATTGGGGGAATGCAATATCTTCCATCTCCCAGCTTCCTACTTCCAGCCTTATAAACTAAACAAATAATAAATCAAAAGCTGAAAGGTTGAGTTGGGACAAATATAACTTCCTGCCTCCAGCTTCCCTCTTCCAGCTTAAAAAAAATTAGACATACATATGAACACATTAGAAAAAGCGAAACTTTGGTTAAGTGATACCTTCGATAAAGAAACGAGAGATGCTGTACAGGCACTGATTGACAGCAACTCCCCGGATCTGGAAGATTCTTTCTATAGAGAACTGGAATTCGGAACCGGAGGGATGCGTGGAATTATGGGAGTAGGAACCAACCGCTTAAATAAATATACATTAGGACAAGCTACTCAGGGATTGGCCAACTATATGCTGGAGCAGTTCAAGGGAGAAGAGATCAAAGTGGCAATCGCCTATGATGTTCGCCACAACTCAAAAGAATTTGGGAAATTGGTAGCAGATGTTTTGACAGCCAACGGAATTAAAGTATTGCTTTTCAAGAATCACAGACCCACACCTGAATTATCTTTCACCGTTCGCGACAAAAAATGTAATGGAGGAATTGTATTGACGGCTTCTCATAACCCACCTGAATATAATGGTTATAAGGTATACTGGAATGACGGAGCACAGATTGTGCCGCCAAATGATGAAGCGATTATCAAGGAAGTATACTCTGTGAAATTCGATGAAATTAAATTCAACGGAAATGATGATCTGATCGAATGGATCGGAGAGGAGCAGGATGATGTATATATCGATGCTTGTATTGAAAATTCTACTTATCAGAATGTTGGAAAAGAAAACTTAAATATCGTTTTTACTTCTATTCACGGAACAACATACACTACAATTCCAAAAGCACTGGAAAAAGCAGGATTTAAAAAAATAGATCTTGTAAAAGAACAAATGATTCCAAGTGGGAATTTCCCAACGGTAGAATCTCCAAATCCGGAAGAGCCTGCAGCACTGGAAATGGCCATGGATCTGGCAAGAATTACCAATGCAGATATTGTGATCGGTACAGACCCTGATGGAGACAGATTAGGAATCGCTGTAAGAAACCTTGATGGTGAAATGCAGTTGCTGAATGGTAACCAAACCAATACGATCCTTACGTATTACATTTTAAATGAATGGAGAAAGCAAGGAAGAATCACCGGAAAAGAATTTATTGGTTCTACGATCGTAACTTCAGATATTTTCTATGACATTGCTCAAAAATTCGGAGTTGAGTGCAAAGTAGGACTTACAGGATTCAAATGGATTGGAAAAATGATCCGTGAAGCAGAAGGAACACAAAAATTTGTGTGTGGCGGGGAAGAAAGTTTTGGATTTATGACAGGAGATTTTGTTCGTGATAAAGACTCTTGTGGAAGTATCCTTGTCGCTTGTGAAATTGCCGCATGGTGCAAGGCTAACGGAAAAACCATGTACCAGTACATGATTGAGATCTATGAAGATCTGGGAATGTACTATGAGGGATTGATCAATATAGTAAGAAAAGGAAGAGAAGGAGCTGAAGAAATTCAGAATATGATGAAAAACTTCCGTGAAAATCCTCCAAAAGAATTGGCTGGTTCTCCGGTAGAAGAAGTTAAGGATTTTAAAGAGCAGACAAGTTTTACCGTTTCAACGAACGAGAAAAAAATAATGAATGACATCCCTGCATCCAATGTGCTGATTTATTATACACAGGATGGGACGAAAGTTTGCGTAAGACCTTCAGGAACAGAGCCAAAGATTAAATTTTATGTTTCAGTAAAAGATGCTATCTCTTCTGAAGCAGATTTTAAAGATAAACTGAAATCATTGGAGGCTAAAATTCAGGACGTTAAAAAAGATTTAAAGCTGGATTAGTTTCCTCATGAAAGAGCTTGAATAAACTGAGTTTGAAAGGAGTATGTGAGAAATATCCAGACTCCGGCACAACAAAAAAACTAACGAACTAATACCCCTTTTTGATGCAGAAATAAAGGATGCTCAAATAGAGAAAAGAATCAATGTTGAAAGAATATATTAGTAAATTTTAAATAAAAATAAAGTGAAAGTTTCAAAATTAGCAGCGAACCTGATCGGTTCTGAAATTGTAAAAATTGGTAACGAAGTAAATGATCTAAAAGCAAAGGGAGCAGAAATTGCCAATCTTACTATTGGTGACCTGAATTCTAATATCTATCCTATTCCGGCATTGCTGAAGGAAGAGATTCAGAAAGCCTATCAGAATAATCTGACGAATTATCCACCTGCAAACGGACTTTTATCTTTAAGAAAAGAAGTTTCCAAAGACTTGAAAAACAGATGGAATCTGGATTACTCACCTAATGATATTTTGATCACCGCAGGGTCAAGACCATTGATCTATGCCGTATACAAAACAATCGTGGATGAAGGTGATAAAGTAGTATATCCTACACCATCATGGAATAACAACCACTATGCGTATCTTACTTCTGCCAATGCAGTAGAAGTAAAAACAAAACCTGAAACCAACTTTCTTCCCACAGCAGATGATGTAAGACCTCACCTGGATGGAGCGGTTCTATTGGCACTTTGCTCACCGCTGAACCCAACCGGAACAATGTTTACAAGAGAACAACTTTCTGAAATCTGTGAATTGGTGATCGCTGAAAACAAAAAAAGAGGAACAGACGAAAAACCGTTATACTTAATGTATGACCAAATCTATTCTAATCTTACTTTTGGGGCAGAGCACGTAGATCCGGTTTCTCTTTTCCCTGAAATGAAGGAATATACAGTGTATATTGATGGAATCTCAAAATGCCTTGCAGCAACAGGAGTACGTGTAGGATGGGGATTCGGGCCTGCTCATATTATTGATAAAATGAAGGCTCTTCTTACTCACGTAGGTGCCTGGGCTCCTAAACCAGAGCAGGAAGCGACTGCAAAATTCTATGAAAACCCTGAAAATGTAAATGTATTCGTAGAAGATTTCAAAGGAAAACTTGAAGAAAGCTTAAAAGTTCTTCATGGAGGAGTTCAGGATTTAAAAGCAAAAGGTCTTTCTGTTGACAGTATCGAGCCTATGGGAGCCCTTTATCTGACTATTAAATTAGATTATATCGGAAAAACCAAACCGGACGGTAGCGTAATTGAAAACTCTTCTGACCTGGTATTCTACTTAATCAATGAAGCGGGTGTTGCTTTAGTACCATTCTCTGCATTTGGAGAAGACAAATCTGAACCTTGGTTCCGTGCTTCCGTTGGAGGATTGGCAGTAGATGAGATCAAAGTAATGCTTCCGAAATTAGAGACTGCTTTGAATAATCTGAAGTAAATAGATTAGTTAATTTATAAATGTACCAGTGTATCAGTTTATCAATTTTTTATTGATCGGCATTGATACACTGGTACATTGCTTTTATTGCTATATTTGAATACTCGGATCTATGGAATTATTTTTTTACTTAATTATATGAATTGATCATAGATCTCTGTTTTTGAAAAAAAATTAAATAAACCTTAAAAATTAAATAAATATTTTGAAATAATGTCAAGTTGGAAGTACCTTTGGGGCTTTTATAAGAATAAACAGGGTTGAAAACGACAACGATGAAAAAACTGAGATTTTTGCTATTCCCTTTTTCTGTAATGATATGCGCACAGGAAGTGGATACATTGCAGGTAAAAGAATTACAACAGGATTTATCTAAAGATGCACTGAAAGTACAAACGTATACTTTGAAAGATGGTTCTGTCAGAACATATCCTAAACCCAAACTTTTTGATTTTATAACCAAATTACCCCGAAACTTTATAGATACCAATAAAGATTTTGTGGCAAAAGATCATGCATATTATTTAGGGGGTGCTGTGGCTTCCACATTGATTCTGTTGCCTTTTGATCAAAAATTGATTGATAATTCAAGAGAATTAGGGGAAAGATGGGGAATGGATAAAGATAACAATTATACCAAAGTTGGGGGTGTTTTTAAAATACCCAAAGATATCGGATCCACTCTTTACCTGATCGGAAATGGTTCTACACTCGTTTTACTTGGAATTGGTTTTGGTACCTATGGTTTGATAAAAAATGACTACAGAGCACAGGCTACAGCAAGCGGATTGATGGAAAGTTTAATTCTTTCCGGAGTTTTCACCCAGACGATTAAAAGAATTACCGGAAGAGAAAGTCCGTTTATTGCAGAAGAAAATGGTAACAAAGGAGGAGCATGGAATCCGTTTCCCAGTTTTTCAGCATTTGGTAAAAATACCTCAAATTATGATGCTATGCCATCAGGACACCTAACCACGTTTATGGCGGGTATCACTGTTATTGCAGATAATTATCCGGATGCAAAATGGATAAAACCTGTGGGCTATACCCTGGCAGGAGCTTTATGTTTTCAAATGATGCAAAGTAAAGTACACTGGGCTTCAGACTATCCATTAGCACTATTAATGGGATATTTTATTGGAAAGACCATCTCTAAAAGCAGGTACACATCATCAGAAGGAACAATAGGAAAAACAAAATATAAACTTGACCTTATGGCATCCCGCCAATGGGAATACAATATGGTAGGGGTAAAACTATCTTTTTAAAATATCGACTCATTTAAAAATCTATACCCGATTCTCACATTTTCTTTGAAGATGTGGGAATTTTGTTTTTTGAAAAGGGAAAAATCCTAGGATTTCATAAGGGAATTAGACAGAATACCACATTTTATAGAACAAACTAAAATAGTTTTCACTATTTTTGGTCTGAATAAGCCATATCATTCATTTTTTTGAAGATGATGGCTTGAAAAGACTTAATTAATATTTTACTGAATGAAAATTATCGCTGTCATCCCTGCACGCTATGAAGCAAGCCGTTTCCCGGGAAAACTCATGCAAATTTTAGGAGAAAAAACAGTTATTACCACTACCTACCAAAATGTAGTAGAAACCGGTTTATTTGATGAAGTTTTTGTGGCAACGGATTCTGAAATTATTTTGGATGAAATTGTGAAAAATGGAGGGAAAGCTGTTATGACAGGACAACATGAAACAGGAAGTGATCGTATTGCTGAAGCTGTTCAGAATATTGATTGTGATATTGTCATTAATGTTCAGGGCGATGAGCCTTTCCTCAAGCTGGAACCTTTAAAACAACTGATAGAAGTTTTTAAAAATGACGATCAGAAGGAGGTTTCTCTGGCTTCTTTAAAAATACAATTGTTTGAAAAAGAAGAAATTGAAAATCCTAATAATGTAAAAGTAATTACCGATAATAACGGGTTTGCTTTGTATTTTAGTCGTTCAGTAATTCCTTTTCACAGGGAAGTTTCTTATCATATAAATTATTTTAAGCATATTGGAGTATACGCCTTTAGAAAAGAAGCTTTGTTACAGTTTTCAAAATTAGAAATGAAACCTTTGGAGATATCAGAAAAAATTGAATGCATCCGTTATCTTGAATATGGGATGAAAATCAAAATGATAGAAACCAATTTTGTAGGAGTAGGTATCGATACACCGGAAGATCTTGAAAAAGCAAGGAAATTAATTTAATTTGAAAAAAGGATAGGGGGGCAATTCCCCTTTTTGCATTTTATCTCAAATCCTCTTATATTTGAATTTATAAATAAAATTAATGAAGAAGTTACTGCTAGTATTTGGCCTGATATGTTCACCTTTATTTTTTGCACAAACGGCAAAGGAAATCATAGACAAAAACATTGAACTATCCGGAGGATTAACCAATTGGAAATTGTTGAACTCAGTGTTACTTCAGGGAAAAGTCGTATTGGGAATTAAAGATGAATATCCGATAAAAATTTATCAGCAGCGTCCTAATCTTACAAAAACATTGATTACCACCGGAGGAAAAGAAACGGCTATTGAAGGTTTTGACGGAACTAAAGGATATGCGATGAACTATGCAGCCAATAAACTTCAGGTATATCCGGAATATATCCCCGAAAGTTTTGATAATGACTTTATTGATTGGGAAAATAAAGGTTTTGCGGCGAAATATCTTGGAAAAGAAAAAGTAGGGGAGATCTACTGTCATAAAGTAGAACTGACTAAAAATGTGAATAAAAACCTGTATTATTTTGATACCAATACCTATATGCTTTTAAAAGAAGTGAAAAAAGATGAAACGTTAGTCTATTCCGATTATAAAAAAGTAGGAAATATAGTAATGCCGTTCAGAATTGAATCTTCCAGCGCTAAGAAAGATGGAGACTACGTAATGTTACTCAACAAGGTAGATGTCAACAAAGTCTTTCCTGCCAATACTTTTAAGTTTTAGGTATTAATCCTCATTGGCTAAAAATTGTTTTTATAAGATTTTTTATATTATTTAAGCCATAAATAAATTTAAAACTGACTTATCATAGTCAGTTTTTTAATTTAAAATATTGAACTTGTCTAAAGTTTCCTGGAGAAAATAGAAATTAGCTTGTTCAAGAAGAATATTTTTAAACAACAAAACCTCAGATCAAACCTGAGGCTTTGTTGTTTATATCATGTTTTTGATAAAAACATTTGATTAATTACTTACCTTTAGCCTAATCCTTAGGGGGTTTTTGGTTTGGGCTGATTATTCCATCCCTCTGGTTTTACATCCTTAGGTTTAGGTGGAGAAGGCATTGATGTATCATTAGGAGTAGGAGCATCATCTTTAACCTTATCAGAAGTTTCTCTGGCTTTACCCATAGTTCCTGCAGCCGGATCGACTACTGACGAAGGATCACCCATTGATTTTTCTACATTATCACTAGCTTGTTTCATGTCAGAAGTTATTGTAGAACTTATGAAATTGAATATAATACCTGCTTGTGGAGATGTTTCTCTCACAATTTTTGGATCTTGCCGAACACGTTTTTCAGGTTTAAAAGGGTCGTGAGGAGGTACACTGATTGATTCATTTTCTTCTGTTGGGATGAATTCTGAAAGTATTTTTTCTGCTTTACTTCCTCCGGCAGCTATACTGCGGCCAAAATTGAATATATCTGGAAATGCCATATTGTTGTTTTTTAATAAGTTATGTGATTTTATAAATTGTGAGGACGATTTCTTGCGAATGTCTCACTACCATCCCTATTAAGTGGTTTGGTATCGAAAATAGTATGGTTTACATCCAAAGTTGATACTGTTTCTGCTATTCCTTTCGCTCTGTATAATCTATCCTTATCGGAAAGTGCTAAAACAGATATGTCAACAGGAATTTCTTTAGCCGGAGTATTTGGAGCAGGACGGGCTTCACCCGATTTCTCGTTAGGACGAACTAATCCATCAAAATTCAACCCGATGAATCCACTAAACGTAATGGGTACTTCGTAAGTAAATTGTTTTACCTGACGTCTTTGTGTAGCCAAGGTTTCAACACGGGAGTTTGAAGGAATATTTCCTGAAACATTAGAGCTTGAGTTCCATGATGTTGTTAGTGTACCGGAAATAGTACCCGTCAAAGAAAGACCTACTTCTGCATGTAATTCTCCACGACCAATAGCAGTGCCTGTCGCTCTGAAATTAACCATGCTTGAATTGGTACTGATAAATTCAGTTCTTTGCTGAACTTCTGATTCTTCTTCGGTACCTATATTGTCTTTATGATTATGATCTTTATGGTTCTTTCTGGTTGTTAAACTATTTGCCAAACTCTCTTGCAGTGTCTTCTCTATCGTTTGGAATATTTGTGCCTGCAATTCCCCTTCAACTTTTCCTCCAAAAGTAAGACTTCCCGTACCTGATAAACTCCAATTGAATGTATTCCCTATAGTAAATTCAATAGTATCAGAAAACTGACGTGCTTCAGCAGATCTATTTTCATAGTTTCTGGTAGATATTACATCCGCAACGGGTTGTATGATATTTGATCTTTCTTCAAACAAGGGAGCACCAATTTCAAAAAAAGCCATCCATCCTCGTTGTGCAGCATTAGGATCAGGAAACTTGCCAAATTTTCTATCGTTTATCGATATTCCTACCGGCCATAACGGGACATAATCCCCTTTTTCTATAATATAGTTTCCTTTTTCATCTACTTTGTAATATTTGAGTTCAGGTATTTTTTTATTCAAAATCTCCATAATCAATTCATCTGTTATTCCTAACTCTTCCATGTTTTCAATTGTGAGGACCCTACGTTTCGCAGGATCAACATTGTAAGTTGTGATTTGTGGCATGTTTTAAAATTATAATTAAATGTTGTTAGACTTGCTTCTTGACACTTCTCAAATGTATAAATTAAAATCACCCAAATCACTTTAATATGAATTATTTTATCATTAATATTTTATTTAATTATGTGAATATCAGTTAATTGGAGTCTTTTTATTTAATTTGATGAATATATATGTAACACTTCGATTAAATTATATAACTAACTATTAATATTTTAGCAAAAATTAAAAAATAATTAAAATATAATTAAAATAAAAAATCAGGTATAAACAATAACGTATTGCAAATCAGAATTTTATTCTAATCAAAGAAACTTAAATAAAATTTTCTTTTTAAATATTGACCAGAATTACAGAACGGGTAAGAGTTTCATCAATTATTACAAATAATATTTTTACATTAGTGGTTTCTTAATCTTACTAAAAATATTCCTATGAAAAATATTTTTTTAATGCTGCTTTCTTTTATCGCATTTCTGCAAAGCTGCACCAACCAAAAAAGTGAAATTTCTAAAGCCAAAACCAAAGAACTTATGGGAAAAACAATATATGATTTCAAAGTAGAAAGCCTTGACGGGAAAGAAATCAACTTTGCAGATTATAAAGGAAAGAAAATCCTTATTGTCAATACAGCTTCAGAGTGCGGGTTTACCCCTCAGTATGCAGATCTGGAAAAAGTGTATGAGCAATATAAAGATAAATTGGTGATTGTGGGTTTTCCAGCCAATAATTTTGGAGGACAGGAGCCTGGTACAAATACTGAAATTGGAGCATTTTGCCAGAAAAATTATGGGGTAACATTTCCATTGGCTGCTAAAGTTTCTGTAAAAGGAGACGATACTGCTCCTATTTTTAAATATCTGACGGAACAGGAATTAAACGGGGTGAAAAATACAACCATCCTTTGGAATTTTACCAAATTCTTAATCGATGAAAACGGAAAGTTAATTGATACTTTTGTAAGTACAACCAAGCCAACTGATGAGGCTATTACAAAGTATCTGAAATAAAGATAAAAAATATATTTTTAGATGGTGGGTGTTGAGTTTACATCCACTTTTTTTATTTTTAAAACAAATTTATACATCATGAAAAAAATAATCTTTACTGTTTCTATTCTGGCTTCCTTTATGCTGGGGTTTGCATTTAAGGCAGTTTCAGAAAGTACATCTGATACCATGAAAAGAGTAACTGGTATCGGTGGAATCTTTTTTAAATCTAAAGATCCCAAAAAAATGAGAGAGTGGTACAAAGATCATTTAGGTTTTGAAACCAATGAATACGGAACTGTTTTTGAGTGGTATCAGGGAGCAGATAATTCAAAGAAAGGTTTTAGCCAATGGAGTCCTTTTAATGAAAAGACGAAATACTTTCAACCCTCAGAGAAAGATTTCATGATTAATTACAGAGTAGAAAATTTGGAGAAATTAATAGAACAACTCAAACAAGAAAATGTAACGATTGTCGATAAGATCGAGACCTATGAATATGGAAAGTTTGCTCACATCATGGATCCTGAGGGAAATAAAATAGAGCTCTGGGAACCTAATGATATTGAATACGAAAAATTGGGACAAAAGATGGGGAGCAAAACTATAAAATAGGTAATAGATGACAGGTAGCAGGATTTAGGGAAATGAATAAGGAGATCTTCTCTCTTTAACACGAAACATATTCCCGAACCTCATATCCCGAATCATTCATTACTCTTCTCCGCAAAACAAAAAATATTGCCCAGTTTTATACTGGAATACCCATTACTTTTAATTTTTGAAGAATTTATCATTGCCTTTGCCAGAACATTTGTAGGTAAAGGCTTTTGACTCTCCAGCAACCCTAGTTTATTGGCAAACTTTATAATCCTGCTGCCTAATACTTCCCCCGTTCTTTCAGAATCTTTTCTTTCCAGCATTCCGGGTTTGAAAATAGTAATTTTAGTAAAATGAAGTTGTTTTACTGCTTCTTCCAACTCTCCCTTCATTTTTGAATAGAAAATTTTGGATGCAGGGTTAGCTCCATAAGCCGAAACCAAAATATAATCTTCAACATTATTTTCTCTGGCAGCTTTGGCAAATTCATATTGATAATCAAAGTCTACTTTTTTCTGGGCTTCTTTACTTCCGGCATCTTTTAGGGTCGTTCCAAGACAGGAAAAAGCAACGTCTCCCTTCACCATATCTTTCCATTCCTCAGGTTTTTCAAAATTAACCACATGAACTTTAAGTCTGTCATTCTGAATAGTGACAGGTTTCCGTACAAAAATATCGACTTCCTCAAAATCCTTATCATTGAGTAATTGATTGACAAGATCTTTTCCTGTAGCGCCTGTAGCACCGATTACTAAAGCTTTCATAATAATTGTGATTGGTGAAATTATTTTTCTCTTCTTAAATTTACTAAATTTGAATGAAAGATTAAAAAATATTATCACAACATCATTTATCATTGATGAATAGTGCTCATTATTAATTATATATTACTCATACCCCATCATGGATGCCAACGAAGTTTTAGACTATTGTCTTGCTAAAAAAGGAGTTACTGAAAGCTTTCCTTTTGATAACGAAACACTTGTATTAAAAGTAGATACTAAAATGTTTCTATTAATGGGTCTTGAAAAACAGCCCTTATCCATTAATGTAAAAACAGACCCGGAATGGAGTGCAGCACTCCGTGAGCAATATCCACAGATTACAGGAGCTTATCATATGAATAAAACCCACTGGAATTCTGTGATGGTAGATGGTTTAAAAAGAGACTTAATTCTTGAGCTTATTGATCAGTCTTATGATCTTGTTTTTAAGTCTCTGACTAAAAAAGCACAAAATGCAGTGAATTCTTCATTGTAATAAAAAACAGCTTTTTCTTTTAGGTATGGAATTTGTTGTCAAATAGAGGTGAAATAATTAATCAACATTAATAAAATAAAGAACAAATGAGAAACCACCTTTTATTATTCATGGCAGCAGGTACCCTGATGTTATCAAGTTGTACTAAGCCGGAACAAAAGAGCAATACTACTACCGAAACTACACCTCCTGCTGCTTCGGCTAGTGCAGAAGGTTCTGACAATCTGAAATTAGAATTTTCAGGAACTGATAAGTTTGAGATTAAAAATCCTAAATTCAAAGTAAGTCTGTATGGTGCCGATGAAAGACTGGCAGATGCTCCTGCAACATTGATTACAGAAAGAGACTTTGAACAGAAATCTCTTCCGTTTACTATTGATTTGCCTGTACCAAAAGATGCTGAGAGTAAAATTACCCCAAAACCATCCGGTCCTGTTAAATATTATGTAGCAGTAAGCTGGGATTCTGACGGAAACGGAAAAGCTGATCAGAAAGGAGATATATTTATTGACCATGATAAGCAATTTCCTAATGTAAAGCTGAATGGAGAAACCCAAAAGGTTTATGTAAAAGTTCTGAAATAAACTCAATTCAATAGGATGAAACCTTTATATAATTATTGCAAGGTTTTTAATGAATAAAAAAAGTAACTCTTTCGGGAGTTACTTTTGTATTTTAGAAATTAAATTCTTCTGTTAATCGTTTATCTTCATCTAATCTTTCGATCAATTTTTCAAGACCTTCAAACTTGATTTCGTCATGAAGGAAATCTCTGAACCCTACTGTTATTTTTTCGCCATAGATATCTTCATCAAAATCAAGAATATAGACTTCAACAGTTAACTTTTCACCGTTTACTGTAGGGTTTGTTCCAATGCTCAACATTCCTTTGTATTGCTGACCTTTTACACTAACTTCAACAATATAAGCACCTTTTTTAGGAAGAAGTTTAAGAGACTCCGTATCAATATTGGCGGTAGGATAGCCAATTGTTCTCCCGATCTTTTTGCCGTGAACAACTGTACCGGAAACAGAGTAGGGGTATCCCAGCATTTCGTTGGCTTCTGTGATATTTCCTGTTAAGAGAGCATTACGAACCTTCGTTGAGCTGATATTATTCTCATGAATATTAATTGCTTCCATCTGTTCCACTTTAAAATCCAGCTCTTTGGATAATTTTACCAGAAGATCAAAGTTTCCGCTTTTATTTTTTCCAAAAGAATGGTCGTAGCCTATGATAAGGTATTTTACATTTAGTTTATCAATTAAAATCTGACGTACAAACTCTTCTCCGGTTAAATTTCTGAATTCTTCATCAAACTCTTTCAGGAATAAATGATCAATACGATATTTTTCAATCAGTTGCTTTTTTTCTTCAAGGGTATTCAGAAGCTTCAAATCTTCATTAGGATTGAAAACAAAGCGTGGATGAGGCCAGAAAGTAAGAATAGCAGTCTCCAGATTATTGTCTGTACCTACTTTTATCAGTTCATCAATAATACTTTTATGCCCAAGATGTACTCCGTCAAACATTCCTAAAGACAATGCTAAAGGCTTCTGAGAGGAGTAATCTGTAAAATTTTTGAAAACTTTCAAAACGGAGAAATTTTTGATTGCAAATATAGATATAATGTAACAATCTATCAATATAACATTGTACCAATATTTTTGTCTTGAAAAAATGATTGGTACATTGATAAATTGGCACATTGGTAAATTTGTAAAAAGCATGATAAAAATCTTTTTTTTACCAATTGTGGGTTTATGAAGAATCACTATATTTGCACCAAGAAAAAATTTAGCAATGGCAAACCAAATTAAAGGTAAAATTTCTCAAATTATTGGTCCGGTAATCGACGTTGTCTTCAGTGATGTGGAAGCAGTTCCAGCAATCTATGACGCGTTAGAAATTACAAAAGAAAACGGTGAAAAAGTAATCTTAGAAGTAGAACAACATATTGGCGAAGATACAGTAAGATGTATCGCAATGGACGCTACAGATGGTCTTAAAAGAGGTCAGGATGTAATCGGATACGGAAATCCTATTACGATGCCAATTGGTGAGGCTGTAAACGGAAGACTTTTCAACGTAGTTGGGGATGCTATCGACGGACTTCAGAATATTTCTAAAGATGGAGGTCTTCCAATCCACAGAGAAGCTCCAAAATTTGATCAACTTTCAACTTCTGCAGAAGTTTTATTTACAGGTATTAAAGTAATCGACTTAGTTGAGCCTTACGCAAAAGGAGGTAAAATTGGTTTGTTCGGTGGTGCTGGTGTAGGTAAAACAGTATTGATTCAGGAGTTGATTAACAATATTGCAAAAGGACACGGAGGTCTTTCAGTTTTCGCCGGAGTAGGTGAAAGAACGAGAGAAGGAAATGACCTTTTAAGAGAGATGTTGGAATCTGGAATCATCAAGTATGGTGACGATTTCATGCACTCTATGGAAAATGGAGGTTGGGATCTTTCAAAAGTAGATTTGGAAGCTATGAAAGATTCAAAAGCAGCATTCGTTTTCGGACAGATGAATGAGCCGCCAGGTGCGAGAGCCAGAGTTGCCCTTTCAGGTCTTACATTAGCTGAGTACTACAGAGACGGTGGAGAAAGCGGACAAGGTAGAGATGTACTTTTCTTCGTAGACAACATCTTCCGTTTTACACAGGCTGGTTCTGAGGTATCTGCACTTCTTGGTCGTATGCCATCAGCGGTAGGTTACCAACCAACACTTGCTTCTGAGATGGGGGCGATGCAGGAAAGAATTACTTCAACTAAAAATGGATCAATTACTTCAGTACAAGCGGTATACGTACCTGCGGATGACTTAACTGACCCGGCTCCTGCAACAACGTTTGCTCACTTGGATGCAACTACAGTACTTGACAGAAAGATTGCTTCATTAGGTATTTACCCAGCGGTAGATCCATTAGCATCTACTTCAAGAATCCTTGCTCCGGAAGTTATCGGTCACGATCACTATGACTGTGCTCAAAGAGTAAAAGAAATTCTTCAAAGATATAAAGCACTTCAGGATATCATCGCAATCCTTGGTATGGAAGAACTTTCTGAGGAAGATAAATCAGTCGTTTACCGTGCTAGAAAAGTTCAGAGATTCTTATCTCAGCCTTTCCACGTAGCAGAACAGTTTACAGGTATCCCTGGATCATTAGTTGATATCAAAGATACAATCAAAGGATTCAACATGATTATGGATGGTGAATTAGATCACCTACCGGAAGCTGCTTTCAACTTGAAAGGAACTATCGAAGAAGCTATCGAAGCAGGACAAAAAATGTTGGCTGAAAACGCTTAATAATTAGACATAAAGATAAAAGATACCAGACATGAGACTTTAAGGTTGTCTGAAATCTGAAATCTGAAATCTTCAAATCTAAATTAAAATGAATATAAAAATTTTAACACCAGAATACGTAGTTTTTGAAGGAGAAGTAGACTCAGTATTATTGCCTGGGAAAAATGGTGAATTTCACATCATGAAAAACCACGCAGGAATTGTTTCTTCTTTAGTCGGCGGTAATGTAAAGCTTTTTGCTAATTCTATTGATGAAGCTTTTGCTAAAAACTTTACCAAAGAAGCTGGAAAAGACTCTGTTTTTGCTTATGCTATCAAAAGCGGTGTTGTAGAATTTAATCATGATAAAGGAATTATCCTTTGTGAATAATTAAATGAAAAGCTAAATATATTTTCAAGAAAGTGTAACTTTGTGTTACACTTTTTTTATTTTATGTAAAAGTCTGATTCTATGAAGAAAAGTATAATCATATTCTTTACAGTTCTGGGAATTTCCCTCCACGCTCAGAATATCAAGACCAAAAGAGGGATTATTAATTTAGATGGAATCCCGGTAGCCAAACTCTCCAGTAAATCCAGTGAGTACACTTTTATGGACTTGAAGGAAACTCCTTTGTACACGATCAAATTTATTGATAAAAGTGTTGTTGATTCCGTTCGCGATAGCTATATTCAGATTAATAGAGTATATAACAGAGATAAAACGTTGGAACTGGATTATATTTCACCTTCTGCATTTTCGGGGGAAGAAAAATCTGCAGTCTATACCTCCGTGAAAGGATTTAAAATCATTGATAATAAAGGTATCAATATAAAAAATCTTGATGATCTTTTTGCTAATGCTCCCAAAAGAAAGCTTGATACCAAAACAAAAGAAGGTTACACGATTAAAAGCAAGATTGACAAGATGAATATTGAAGTCAATAAGGTTGGTGAAATTTTAAGCAACGGTGTTCCGGTTGGATACTTTACCAATTTACCGGTAAGTTTTGGTTCAGAAGAAACAATCATGGATAAAACACCTATAGATATTGAAATTTACGATGCAAAAAGTAAACTTATCGGAAGATATATTACGACAACGAAGCAATTAAAAACTGCAGGTGGAAAATCATTTACCATTTATAGGGAAATGTCGGGAAGGGCATCCATTTTAAAGTTTCCAACCTATAAAGCACTTGCTGAAAGGATGGCAATTATGGATCCTACCTTTATTAAAATCCAGGAAAAGGTTTCTGTAGGTCCTGTAGTCAAAGAACAATCTAACTAGACTAGAGAAAATATAAAAATAGGTATCAATAGAGATGGGCTTTAGCCCATTCAATCAAAATAATTAATTCCATTGGCTTTAGCCAAAACATAGAAACTCTGAAATACCCTATTCAGAGTTTTTGTATTGTAAGGTTGTGCTTTTCTGTGAGAATATGCTCGGTAATACTTTAACAGCTATTAGTTGAATCTTTTAGAGAATGATAAATTCAGTTTATATCATGCAATTTGTAATACTTAACCCTCTTTGTCATTCCGTAGGAACCCAAACTAATTATTTTCTTTCTTATTAATTTTGTTTTATACCTGATTTGAAAAATCCCTGAGAAAAATATGAATAATTTTATAAACTTAAAATTACTCCATTTTCCTTCAATTGCTGCATGGGTTTTGAAAACCAGAATAACTCAAAATCTTCAAAATTTTCTTCAAATTGATTTTTAAGTTGCTGAGCTGTAGGTTTTTTTGAATTTTCAATTGAATGCTCTTCGAGAATCCCAACCAACCATTCTGCCTTTTCCTGTTCCATTTCAACCTTTACAATATTGGTTTTTAAGTGAAATGTAAGAAGCGTATACGTACCAGAATATTTCTTTTTATTTTTTACGCGATTCTCAGCGATTACGTTTTTAGTTAAAAAAACGACTTTTGAGTTTGCTTTAAAACTAAACTGGTTTTCTTCTAAAAGGCAGTCATGAATATAATCCGGATGAGTTGTCGTTCGCGGGATTTTAAAATCAAACCACTCCTGAAGCGGCAGTTCGAAATTTACTCCATGCATATAATTGAAAAGAGACTTTTTCAATCCGAAGCTGAATTTATTGTGATCAATTCCCGTTTTATCTTTAAAGTCTATATCGTTATTGGCAAATTCAATTTCCTGTTTTACCGGAACAACTCCAAAATCATCAGGACTCATGCCAACAGGTGAATGGGCGGTCATGGCAAACTGATGCCAGAACCCACTTTGCAGAATTCCCATTTCAAACATCTGACGTACCATCTCCAGGGAATCAACTGTTTCCTGAACGGTTTGGGTAGGGTAGCCATACATTAAATAAGCATGAACCATAATTCCCGCTTCGGTAAAATTCCTGGTTACTTTGGCAACCTGTTCTACAGAAACACCTTTATCAATTAATTTCAGTAAACGATCACTGGCTACTTCCAGCCCTCCGGAAACAGCAACACAACCTGAAAGTTTGAGCAAATAACAAAGATCTCTTGTAAAACTTTTTTCAAAACGGATATTCGTCCACCAGGTAACGACGAGATTTCTGCGAAGAATTTCCAGGGCAACTTCTCGCATTAATGCAGGAGGTGCAGCTTCATCTACAAAATGAAAGCCCGTTTCTCCCGTTGTTCTGATCAATTCTTCGATTCTGTCAACCAAAATTTTAGCTGAGATGGGTTCATAGATTTTAATATAATCTAAAGATATATCACAGAAAGTACATTTTCCCCAATAGCATCCATGTGCCATGGTCAGTTTGTTCCATCGCCCGTCACTCCATAAACTGTGCATTGGGTTGGCAATTTCGATCACAGAAATATATTGATCAAGTTTTAAATCCGTATAATCGGGAGTTCCAATATCAGCCTGTTTATAATCATGCTTTTTAGAATTGTTTTTGTAAACAACATCTTGATTTTCAAGCAAAAAAGTTCTTTTATATTCTGGGTTATCTTTAGAATAAACTACATTTTCACAAAGAAGTTCGAGTGGAACTTCGCCATCATCAAGGGTAATAAAATCAAAAAATTCAAAAACCCTCTTATCTTTTACTTCTCTTAATTCTGTGTTGGGAAAACCTCCTCCCATAGCAATTTTAATGTGAGGATAGTTATTTTTTATAAACTGAGCGCATTTGAAACCAGCATATAAATTGCCTGGAAATGGTACCGAAAAACATACCAGTTTGGGCTGCACAGTTTCTATTTTTTCTTGAAGGATTTTTAAAGTAAAGTCATCAATAAATGTTTGTTCACCAGATAATTTTGAATATAATTCATCAAAAGAATTGGCACTTTTTCCGAGACGCTCGGCATATCTGCTGAACCCAAAATCAGGATCAATATTTTCAACGATATAATCTGATACATCTTCCAGATATAAAGTTGCCAAATGCTTGGCTTTATCCTGCAAGCCCATATTTCCAAAAGCAAATTCCATATCATCCAATTGATTGAAACGGGAAGCTTCCGGAAGAAAATTCATACTACAGATTTGCCTTGCTAACGTAGGTGTTTTACCCTGTAAAAAAGGGATCACCTGATCAATCGTTTTTAAGTATTCTTCCCTTAAGGCAAAAATTCTTTGGGAATTTTCAGAAGTATTCTGAATAGTAATTTCCTTACCGAAAACCTTTTCAAGTCCGCCCCTTGAGAATAATTCCAATATAACATCAATCCCCAGATCAACCTGATAGCTGGAAATATTCTTGGTATTTAAAAATCCTTTAATATAAGCTGTTGCAGGGTAAGGAGTATTAAGTTGAGTAAAAGGCGGAGTAATAAGAAGCAGGTCTTTCAACAGAAATTTTTTGCAAAGTTATTCCAAAGTTTTTTTAGAAAAAAATTTTTTGTCCTGATTGTAGACAGTGAAAAAGTACTTTAAGATAATAGCCTACAAATTAAGTTGTTGAATTAATATCAATTGCTATCTGAAAGTATAAATTTCCATTTTTTTTATATATTGTCTTATAGATTTTCCACGGTCTTCATTTAAAATTTAAAAATCAAAAATAAAACACAATTTATAAGCAATGTCTAAAAAAATCACTTCATTAATCAGCTATTTCAAAAGTTTTATTCCTCTTTCAAAAGAAGAAATTGAAGTACTGGACGAACGAATTACGGAAAGAAGGATGAAGAGAAAGCAATTTATACTACAAGAAAATGAAATATGCAGGTATTATACATTTGTAGTTTCCGGCTGTTTTAAAATGTATAGTGTAGATAATAATGGAGGAGAACATAATCTCCAGTTTGCAGCAGAAAATGACTGGATTGTAGATATAGACAGTTTTCATAATAAAAAGCCCAGCAAAGTGTATATTGTTGCTCTGGAAACTTCTGTGGTATTGCAAATTGAAAAAAATGACCTTTGGTACCTTTATACATATTATCCAAAATTTGACAGGAATTTCAGAGTGATTATTGAACAAAAATTCATTGAACTCCAAAATAGGGTACTTCAAAATATAAGTGCTACCGGAGATGAGAAATATGAATTTTTTATCAGGCAGTATCCTCATTTAGCCAATCGTCTTCCTAATACACAGATTGCTTCCTATCTTGGAATTACGCCACAATTTCTGAGTAAAATCCGACAGAAAAGAATTAAAGGTTGACCATGTTCTCTTTTAGGATGAAACTAGTTTCATCATTCACCTTACCAAATGTCAAGACTATTTCTTAAACTTGTTTGTCTTTTTGTGGATAGCTTTCCTCCTAATTTTGACATAAATATTATAAAATCAAAAGAAATGGAAACATCGAAAAAAGTGGCCGTTATCGGTCTTGGAAACATTGGAAAAGCAATAGCCGGAGATTTAGTCAACAATAATCATGAGGTCATAGTAGCATCAAGAAATAATGAGGAATCAGATAATTTTGCCCGGAAATCTGGAGGTTTGGCTCAAAGTATGAATATTGATACCGCTATCAAAACTGCTGACATTATTATACCAGCGATATGGTTTGGTGCTTTTAAAGACTTCTTTAGTGATCATGGAAATATGCTGAAAGACAAAATTATTGTTGATGTCTCAAATCCTATTGCCCCGGATGGAAATGGAGGATTCAAAAAAGTCATTGGAGAAAGAGAATCTGCAGGAGAGCTCAATAAGGCAATTCTTCCTCAGGGAGCTCAATTGGTAAAAGCATTTGGAACATTGGGAGCTGAAAATCTTGCGGGAGCTTCCAATGGAAATCCTGAAAAGTCAGTTCTGTTTTATGCTTCCGACGACTCAACGACTGATAAGGATATTGAGGAAGTTATTACAAATGCAGGATTTGATCCTTTAAAGGTGGGAGGGATCGATCAGTCAATTCGTATTGAAGTTTTTGGAGATCTTCATGAATTTGGAGCATTAGGAAAAACGGTTAATCTTACAGAAGCGAAATCAAAACTTTAAAAGGAGTAAAGTAATCATTTAGCATATCTGAAAATAGATAAATGCCAGACTTAATGATCTGGCATTTATATTATAAAAAATATTTAAAATCTGAATGATCAGATAGCGCTGAGCTTCTTCCGATCGGAAATAACATTGAGGATCACTCCCAATACAATAAGGGTAATTCCTATCAATAAGTTCGTGGTAAATTTTTCATTAAACATAAACACACTTACCATCACAGCCACTACCGGTTCCAGTGCTCCTAAAATAGCAACCGGTGTAGAACCGATACTCTTAATGGCATACACCATACATAAACTGGAAATTACTGTCGTAAGGAAAGCGAAAATAAGGAAGTTTAAAAAGATAGCTGTCGAAGGGATAATAAATGATTCATGTCCAATTACTGATTTTGTCATAAAGAACAGAGAGGTAAAAAACATAGAGTAGAAGGTAAGCTTGAACCCTGAAACTTTAAGATTGGATTTATTAACAATCACCATATACAATGCATAAAAGAGTGAACTGAGCATCACGATCCCCAAGCCGGCAAAATTGATTTCAAAACCATTTTCCTTTAAACATAAAACAATGACTCCAGCAAAGGCCAGGCATAGTGAGAATACTGATAGGCTGGTAAGTTTCTCTTTATAAATGAAAAACATAATCAATGCTACAATTACCGGATAGATAAACAGAACCGTAGATGCAATCCCCGGTGTAAGAAAATCGTAACCTATAAACAGAAATTCAGAAGACAGGGCATAACATATTCCCAGGATAGCCAGTATTAAAGCTTCTTTTTTATTGATTCTGAAATTTTGTCTGGAATAAATCAGGTATCCACCCACCATTATAGCTGAAAAGAAAAATCTGTAAAACAGTGTAATGTCCATTGAAAAATGAGCCTGTTTGATCGGCAGGATAAATATCGGAATCAATCCGTATGAAACTGCTGACAAAATACCCAATAAATAACCTCTGAGTTTCATTTGTTGTTATAGCTTTATAGTTTTTAAAATAAAAAACCACTGAATCAATCAGTGGTTTTTCGTATTGTTTTTAAAGATTAGATCGGTTTAAAACTTAATCCTTGTTCCTGCAGTAATAATTGTTCCTGCTCTTTGTAGTAACCACTTACCAGTTTATCGTGAATCGCCTCAAATGCTGACAGTGTTTCATTAATCTCAGCATCCGTATGAGAAGCGGTAGGAATTAATCTTAAAAGAATCATTCCCTTTGGAATAACCGGATAGACGACTACTGAAGTAAAGATCCCATAGTTTTCCCTAAGATCTTTTACCAGAAGAGTTGCTTCTACAGGAGTTCCCTGCATCATTACCGGAGTTACACAAGTATTGGTATCACCAATATTGAATCCTCTTTCTTTAAGTCCGCTCTGTAATTTTTCAACATTCTCCCAAAGTTTAGCCTTGATTTCCGGTTTTGATCTCAAAAGCTCGAGTCTTTTCAAACCTCCGATTACCATTGGCATCGTAAGAGATTTTGCGAAAATCTGTGATCTAAGATTAAATTTCAGGTATCTGATAATTTCTTTGTCACCCGCAAGGAATGCTCCGAAACCGGCCATTGACTTGGCAAAAGTAGAGAAGTATACATCAATCTGATCATTGCAGTTCTGCTCCTCACCAACTCCGGCACCCGTTTTACCAAGAGTTCCGAATCCATGCGCGTCGTCTACTAAAAGTCTGAATTGATATTTTGATTTAAGATCACAAATCTCTTTGATTTTACCTTGCTGACCTCTCATTCCAAAAACTCCTTCAGTAATCACAAGAATTCCTCCTCCTGTCTCTTCCGCTACTTTCGTTGCTCTCTGAAGATTTTTTTCAAGGCTCTCCATGTCATTGTGTTTATAGGTAAATCTTTTACCGGAATGAAGTCTTACCCCATCCACGATGCAGGCATGAGAGTCCATATCATAAACAATGACATCGTTTCTGCTTACCAGAGCATCAATGGTAGAAACCATTCCCTGATAACCAAAATTCAATAAGTATGCTGATTCTTTTTGTACAAAGTCTGCCAGTTCTCTTTCCAACTGAAGATGCTGATCTGTCTCTCCGGACATCGCTCTTGCTCCCATCGGATAGAACATTCCATATTCTGCAGCCGCTTTTGCATCCGCTTCTATTACTTCAGGATGATTACACAACCCTAAATAATCATTGGCACTCCAGAAAATTACTTCTCTACCCTGAAACTGCATTCTAGGGCCGATAGGACCCTCTAATCTTGGGAAAATAAAATATCCTTCTCCATAATCTGCAAATTGTCCAAGTGGTCCTGGATTTTCTTTTATTCTTTCAAAAATATCCAACATTGTTTCGTAATTTTTAAGTAAAAAAGCCTTTCTTGTACAACACGCAAAAGGCTTTATTTATATCGTGATTTTATTTGTTCTTATTTGATAAACTCTGTTTTGAAAACTTCGTCGTAATTGTGAACACAGTTGTTGACAAATCCCTGTTCGGCCATCCATTGATCACTATATACTTTCGTGATATATCTTGAACCGTGATCAGGATAGATTAAAACAACTACGTCATTTTCAGTTAACTCATGAGATTGTGCATACTGTATAAGACCTTGCGTTACGGCTCCGGTCGTATATCCACCCATGATCGCTTCTTTCAATGCTATTTCACGGGTTCTGTAGGCAGACATTTCATCATTTACTCTTACAAATTCATCTACCTTGTCGAAAAGCAGGGCAGCAGGGATTAAATTTTTCCCCATTCCTTCAATCTGATAAGGATGTACATCTTCCTTGTGAATTTCCCCTGTTTCGTGATAGCTTTTCAATATGGATCCATCTGCATCTACTCCGATAATCTTGATATCCGGATTTTTTTCCTTCAAAAATTTCGCTGAACCCGATAACGTACCTCCTGTTCCTGTACAAGCAAAAAGGTGAGTGATCTTTCCTTCTGTTTGTTCCCAGATTTCAGGACCCGTACTTTGATAATGGGCATCAATATTAAGCTCATTAAAGTACTGGTTGATATAAATAGAATTCGGGGTTTCCTGTGCGATTCTTTTAGCTACTTCATAGTATGATCTCGGATCATCTGCCGGTACATTCGCGGGACATATATATACAGTAGCTCCTAATGCCTTTAGATAGGCAATTTTTTCAGGTTTGGTTTTGTCGCTTACTGCGAGAATACATTTATATCCCTTAATGATACATACCATTGCAATAGAAAACCCAGTGTTTCCTGAAGTAGTTTCTACAACTACAGAATCTTCTTTTAATAAGCCTTTTTCCTCTGCGTTTTCTATAATATGAAGAGCAATTCTATCTTTGGTGGAATGTCCAGGATTATATGATTCTAACTTGGCATATACGGTTGCTGGAATATCTTTTGTAACAGTATTTAGCTTCACCATAGGAGTGTGTCCTATTAGGCCAAGAATATTATCGTAAACATTACTCATTATTTGTTATTTTCAATAAAAATCTGACTGCAAAAATACAAAAAAATAAATAATTACTAAACTTTTGTTTGATTTCTAGGGGCTCGTTTTATAAAAACTTATTTTCGAGTTTACAGTTTTAGCACCAGTATAATCGCAAATACCACGCCATTTTTTTAAATTTTGTTAAAAACAACATAAAATAATATAAAAGCCCTATTTTCGCATAATTGATTTAATACTATGAAAAATTGGACTTTTAGGCAATGGAACACCGTTTTAGGATGGGTGATTTTCGTCATTGCGTTTTTCACGTACTTGTCCACAATAGAACCCAATTTCAGTTTCTGGGATTGTGGAGAGTACATTTCTTCTGCAGTAAAACTTGAAGTAACGCATGCTCCCGGAGCGGCTTTATTCCAGATCGTGGGTGCTGTAGCAGCCATGTTTGCTTTGGGAAACGGCGAAAATTATTCCATCGTAATCAACGCGATGTCTGCATTGTTCAGTGCGCTGACTATTTTATTTTTGTTCTGGACGATTACTCACCTGGTGAGAAGATTGTTAAACAAAGATTTTGAAGAAATTACTAAACATCAGGAAATTTCTATTTTATTTGCGGGAGCAGTAGGAGCCTTGTGCTTTACATTCTCAGATACCTTCTGGTTCTCTGCAGTAGAAGGAGAAGTTTATTCGATGGCTTCAATGTTCATTGCTCTTTTGGTCTGGTTGATTACGAAATGGGAAAATGAGTATCAGGCGGCAGACAGTGAAAGATGGATTATTCTTATTTTCTTCATTTTAGGACTTTCAGTTGGGGTACACATGATGTGTATGCTCGCAACTCCTATGGTATGTCTTGTGTACTATGCAAGAAATTATAAGTTTACCTGGAAAAACTTTATCTGGGCAAATCTGATTACATTGGGAATTCTAATTGTTGTTTTTAAAATTATTTTCCCTTTAATCATGACCATGTTTGGAAGATTGGAAATTTTCTTTGTCAATGGTCTTGGGCTTCCTTTCCATTCCGGAACCATTGCAGCGTTTATTCTGATGACAGGTATCTGCTATTTTATTATTAAATATGCAAAAAAGACTCAGAAGAAACTATATCAGACGATGGCCTTATCTGTGGTATTTATGATTATTGGTTTCTCTTGCTGGATGGTTATTCCGATCAGAGCAAATGCTAATCCTCCAATGAATCTTAACGATCCGGATACAGCAATTGGTATGCTGGATTATTATAACAGAGAGCAGTATGGTGACTGGCCAACAATTTATGGGCAAAACTATACCGCATTCCTTGATGCAAACGGAATTGAAAAGAATGAGGACGGAAGTTTCAAAACACAAAAAACCGGGGAGATCTTTGAGAAAGATGAGAAAACCGGAACCTATAGAAAAACCGGAGACCGTTTCAATTATGTTTTCAGTAAGTCTCAGATAAGTCTTATGCCAAGAATGTTTAATGAGGATAAAAGTGTAATGGCAAACTACATTTCAATGTACGGAGCTCCTGATTTTACATTCAATTATGCGAATGAAGATGTGGCAGACAATCCCCAGGCTAAGCAGATTTTCGATGAGTTAAGAACAAAGTATGAAGACAAATCGATAACAGCTGCTGATTATTTAAAGGTAAAACCTTATAACCTGATCAATGTTCAGAAGCCTTCGCTTCTTCAGAATATGGATTATTTTATTTCTTTCCAGAATGGATATTATTTTGTGAGATATCTGATGTGGAACTTCGTAGGAAGACAGAACGACCTTGAAGGAAATATGGAAAGCACCAATGGAAACTGGATTTCAGGTATTCCTTTTATTGACAATGTGAATGTTGGGAATCAGGATAAAATGCCTGCAAAATTCAAGAATGAAAGTACAGTGAAATTTTTCTTTCTTCCATTAATTTTAGGTTTGATCGGATTCTTTTTCCAATTGAACAGAGACTTCGGAAGATTCTACGCGTTACTATCTTTGTTTATTATAACAAGTGTCGGAATTATTTTCTATACAGGAGTAAAGCCTTTTGAACCAAGAGAAAGAGATTATGCCATGGTGGGTTCATTCTACGCATTTGCGATTTGGATCGGATTGGGAGCAGGTGCTATTTTATGGTTCTTACAATCTAAAATTAAATCCAACGGAGCTAATATCGCTTTAGGGGTTGTATTGTTAGGAGTACCATTTATGATGGGCTTCCAGAACTATAATGTACACGACAGAAGCAACAGATATACTGCCTATGATTATGCATATTCTGTATTGAAATCATTACCGAAAAACGATATTTTATTCGTTTATGGAGATAATGATACCTATCCGGTTTGGGCGATTCAGGAAACCGAAAGATTCAGAGATGATGTGAAAGTAGTTAACTTCACATTGGCTTCAACGCCATGGAACCTGGATCAGGTGAAAAGAAGAACATATAATGCGATGGGAATCCCAAGTCAATTGACTCACGAAGATTACAGAGATGGGGTTAATGACCAGATCTATATGATGAAGAAAGAAGATTGGGAAGGCGTTTTTTCTATGTTGAAAGAGCAGGGAGCTCCTGAAACCGAATTCCAGTCATTCAAAAAGTATCTTACTCAGGATTCAATGACATTGAAACAAGCTTTAGACTTTATTAAATTCAAGTCTCCTGAAAAAGATCAACTGTTGAAAATGTATTTCGGAGAAGAGAAATATGAAAAATACAATATTCTTCCTGTAAACAAATTTATCCTTCCTGTCAATAAGGAAAATGCATTGAAAGCAGGGATCATCAATCAGTCAGACCTTCCGAATGTGGTAAATCAGATTATGATTACTTACAAAGGGAATACATTGTATAAAAACAATCTGATCTTATTGGATATGTTGGCAAACTTTGACTGGAAACGTCCGATTAACTTCTCTTCAGGAGGAATCTATGACAACGAAAATATTTTCTACCTAAATGAATATCTTCAGTTTGATGGTTTCAGCTACAGGTTAATTCCTATCCATACTCCTCAGACTGCTGATGGTGATATGGGAAGAGTAGACGCCAATTCTCTTTATAATGTGGTGAAAAACTTCAGATGGGGGAACTTTAAAGACTTAAACTCTCATTTTGACGAAACGGCTACATCCAATATTATAAGCTATAGAATGTCTGCAAGCAGAGCGGCTTCAGCACTGGCATTAAATGGTCAAAAAGCGAAAGCGATAGAATTGCTTGATCTTGCGGCAAAAGAAATTCCTGCTGAAAAATATAACGATCCGCGTTCACTAAGCTCTATCGTATCAGGATATATCATTGCCGGTCAGGAGCAGAAAGGTCTTCAGCTGGCGGAGGTGCTTAAAAAAGGTATTTTTGAAGAATATGACTATTATTTCAGCCTTTCAAAAGCAGATCAAAGTTACCTGAGAAGACAAATGAGAACAAAACCAATGGAATATTCTCTTGTTGTGGCAGCCGTTACCGACGCTTATACTAAGATCGGACAAAAAGAAAAAGCATATGCTTATCTGATAAAGTCGATTGAGCCGATTGATAAAAAATTCAATGCTTTTGTAAAAGATCTGCAGCAGATGGGGAAAGAGAAAGCGATGAAAGAATCTGAAGAGGTTCAGAAAATCACCCCTTTCTACCAATATATGTTTGATGTTATGGAGCCTTTTGATTCTACTTATTCAAAAGAAAAAGAAGACCAGATCACTTCAGCCATTATCAAAGCAACACAATAACACACATTAAAACGGAACTTCGGTTCCGTTTTTTTATTATTGGGAATCCTGATTTTTAAGATTATATTTGTGAAATTTAAAAATACATAATGGTTGACACAAAGAACAAAAAGTTCCCAATTTATGCGGTCGTTTTTACGGTTGTTTTTAAACTTCTTTTTTTATTGACACATTATATTCAGGAAGATGCTTTTATTACCTGGAGAGTTGCTCAGAACTTATTGGATTACGGAGTGATTGGTTTCAATGGTGATACTAAGATATCAGCTTCTACGACTCATTTATATGTTTTTGTGTCCTATCTTTTCAATCTGATTTTTGGCAAAGAAAACTTTATTGAACCCCTTTTAATTTTCAATTCAATTCTGTTCACCATTGGCACTTTGTTGCTCTCTCATTTGGTTCTTAAAAATCCTTTACAAAAGGCTGTTTTTATATTTTTAATAGGAATTCTGCCGCCGTCCATTAAAATTTCTATTCTCGGAATGGAGTATGGGATCCTGTTTTTTCTGGAGATGTGCCTGCTATATTATGGATTTCATAAAGGTAAAAAATGGGTATTGGCATTTTTCCCTGTTTTGATTATGTTTACAAGAATTGATACGGTAATTTTCTTAGGAATTGTATTTCTTGTTGATCTATTCTGGAATAAAAAAATCAGATGGAACTATGTATTCGGCGGTGTCTGGGGTGTTTTACTAACGGTTGCATTTAACTGGTTTTACTTTGGAGAGCTTGTTAATAATACCATTACGGCAAAGAAATTATTGTATGAACAAAGTTTTACCCTTCAGCAAAATATCAATTATTTTCTGATAAGTTTTGGAAACTTTTGGGGAATGCTGAAAGTACCCGGTAATTTTAATCCAGTAACCGTTATTGTATTGATTTTTGAATTGCTTTGCTTCATTTATCTGGTGAGACAAAGACAAAGCAGGAATTATTTTCTGTGGATCATCTTCATTTTCGGATGGACAAAGCAGATTATTTTTATCTCTCAGAAAAGCTTGTTTGATTGGTACTACTGGGTTCCGCAGCTTCTCCTTTTTGTACCTGTACTGATATTTGTACTGGAGCAGAAAGTGAAGAGAAATCTATGGTTGTCAATGTTGATTATATTTTATATTCTTCCCATGCTTGCTTTTCAAACGATTCATGCCATTGCAACCGGAAATGGAGAGTGGAATTACCGCAGAACCATCGGAGTATTTTTAAACCAATATGAAAAAGATAAAAATCAATGGATTTTATTGGAACCGGCTGGTTATGTGCCTTATTTTTCCGGACTAAAAACCATTGATGAGGTAGGATTGGTAGACAGGCAAATTCAGGAAGAAATCAAAAAAGATAAAAAGAACTATTGGATCAATACGGTAAAAAACCGAAAACCCAAATACCTGCTTTCTTATAAGAATCTGTATGAAGGAAATAATACCGAAGCTTTTTATTACCAGACTCATTATAGGGTTTTAAAGGAGTTCAGAGTAAAAGATCATTTGAAAAGTGATCACAAAATTCTTGAAAAAATTTATCATTTGAAACCTTCCGGAACAGACTATAATCTATACATTAGAATTGATTAAAAAATTAAAGACTATTAAAATCAGAAAGAATCACCTCATTCTACTACTCTCCAACTTAAAACTTTCCAACTTATGAAATACTGTGCTTTTCTCCGTGGTGTTAATGTAAAAGGAACCAATATGAAAATGGCCGATGTCTGCCAGGTCTTTAAAGATGCCGGAATGAAAGAGGTGAGCTCGATTTTGGCTTCCGGAAATATTGTTTTCTCTTCAGAAAAAAAAGGTGATGAATTAAAAGCAATCCTTGAACAAGCGATGTCGGAACACTTTTCTTACGAAGCTTTTTTATTTGTGAAATCTAAGGCAGAGACAGAGGTGTTCTGGAACAGTATTCCTTTTGAAAAGAATGAAAGCCTCCATATTTATAGTTTTGTCGGTATTCCGGGTGTAGAAAAAGTTCTGATGGAAGAGTTTCAGAAAGCAGCCCAGGCAGAAAATGAAAAGGCAGAAATTGTAGATAATATATTTTACTGGCAGGTTCCGAAAGGGAATACTTTAGATTCTACCTTTGGAAAAGTTTTAGGAAAGAAAAGTCTTAAAGATCACTTTACCAGCAGGAATGTCAATACGTTTGAAAAGATTTTGAAAAAGATGGAGTAGTTCCCATCTAAAATAAAAAAAAATAATAGGAGCGGGCTTTAGCCCGTTCTTTCGTTTAAATCAAAATTCCGTTTAAGCTATCCGCAATTTTTGTTGTTTCAATCATAAATCTGCCCAGATATTATACCATAAAGTGTTTAAATTCTTTCAGAATGACAAACTGAATGTTGAAAAATATGGTAAAAATGTATTGATGATTATTTCTAAAATTTAAATTAGTAAAAATGGAGCCTAATTAAAATATGACAATTATCTTTTTTAAAACAGTAAAACCACATACTCTCACTTCAAATAATTTCCATTTCTAAAACTTTCTCAGTATTTTTACTGAACTTTTTAATTACAACAAAATGATTCAGTATTTAGATAATATTTCGCACAAAGATTCAAAAAACTTTTTCCTTATTGCCGGTCCTTGTATTATTGAAGGAGAAGATATGGCATTGAGAATTGCTGAAAAAGTTATTACGATTACAGATAAATATAATATTCCCTATATTTTCAAAGGAAGTTTCAAAAAGGCTAACAGAAGCCGTGTAGATTCTTTTACTTCTATTGGTGAAGAAAAATCTCTTGAAATCCTTAAAAAAGTAGGAGAGACTTTCAATATTCCTACGACGACAGATATTCATGAAAATGAGCACGCCGCATTGGCAGCTCAATATGTAGATGTTCTTCAGATTCCGGCATTTTTGGTACGTCAGACAGATTTACTGGTGGCAGCTGCAAAAACCGGAAAGTGTGTTACCCTGAAAAAGGGACAGTTTCTTTCTCCGGAAGCCATGAAGTTTGCCGTTCAGAAAGTTACGGATTCTGATAACCAGAAAGTTGCTATTATTGAGAGAGGGAACTCTTTCGGATATACAGATCTTATCGTAGATTATAGAGGAATTCCGACAATGAGAGAATATGCACCTGTTATTCTGGATGTTACTCACTCTTTACAGCAACCTAACCAGAACTCCGGGGTTACAGGAGGAAGACCGGAACTTATCGAAACTGTTGCTAAAGCAGGAATTGCGGTAGGAGCAGACGGCCTTTTTATTGAAACGCACCCTACGCCAGAAACAGCATTATCTGATGGTGCCAATATGTTAAGACTGGATTTATTAGAAGATTTACTACAAAAATTAACAAGAATTAGAGAATCCATTTTGTAATTGTTAAAAAAACATTAATTTTAGAAATTCTAAAATATTTCTTTTGAAAAAACTAGTTTTACCGCTTAGCCTGATTGTGCCAGTAATGATCTTTTCCCAACAGAGGAAAAAAGATACCGCAACGACTAAAGTGACCGATATAGAGGAAGTTGTATTCCAGAAAAAAACAACCGGAAGAACCAACGACCTTACCAATGTGAAAATTTCAGCAAAAGAGGCTAAAGCAGTAGCTTCTATCAGTGGAGGGATTGAAGGACTTCTGAAAACGTTACCCTCTGTAAACTCCAATACTGAGCTGTCATCACAATATATGGTACGTGGTGGAAACTATGATGAAAACCTTATCTATATCAATGATATTGAAATTTACAGACCTTTCCTGATCAGGAATTCTCAGCAGGAAGGGATGAGTATTATCAATCCGGATATGGTTTCTACAGTGAATTTTTCAGCAGGAGGTTTTGAAGCCAGATATGGTGATAAAATGTCTTCTGCTTTAAATATCTATTACCGTGAACCTGAAAAATTTGAAGTTTCAGGGGAGGCTAGTCTGATTGGAGGAAGGCTTACGACAGGCTTAGCTTCAAAAAATAAAAAATTTACCGCTTTATTTTCCGGAAGATACAGAAATACCAACCTTGTTCTTAATACTTTAAAAGAAGATACAGACTTTAATCCTACCTATTGGGATTTTCAGTCTTACCTTAATTATCACGTGAATGATAAGTTATCCATGTCGTTCATAGGATATTATTCCAAGAATGATTACGAAATGATTCCCAAATATAAAAGCGTAACGTTTGGAAGTCTTCAGCAGCCTATTACCGTGAATATCGGGTATGATGGTAAAGAAAATGACCAGTATAAGAATATGATGGGTACATTTTCTGTGAACTACAAGCCGGCAGATAACTGGAAATTTACATTAGACGCTTTTGCCTATCAGAACAGAGAAAGAGAATATTATTCTATCCAGTCAGGATATGAACTGCAAACTTTTGATCCCGTAACCAAGGAGCCTGTTTCATCATTTGATACAGGCGGACAGATAGAGCATGCCAGAAATGATTTATTCGTAAGAACCTACGGAACACAGTTCAGAGCTAAATTTTCTCCGAATGTCAATACAGACTTTGAAGTCGGGTTTAAATATGAGAAAGAAAACCTGAAAGACCTTACCAATGAATGGAAGTTGATTGATTCCGCAGGTTACAGTCTTCCGAGACCAGAGATTATTGATCCGAGGACAGGGGCTACAGGAGATCTTAAACTGGCTTATTATATCGCAGGGAGAAATAATATAGAGCCTACAAGATTATCTGCTTATGCACAATACTCACAAAAGTTTTATTGGGGCGCCAGCAAGGTATTTGTTAATGCCGGAGTACGCGTTGCTAACTGGAGTTTTAATAAAGAAACTATTTTTTCTCCAAGAGTGCAGTTTGCCATTAAACCAGACTGGGACAGCGATATGTTGTTTAAAATTTCAGGGGGGATCTATTACCAGGCTCCTTTCTACAAGGAGATTAAAGATCTTGATGGTAACTTCAATTCCAATATAAAATCACAGCGTTCCATACAATTGATTCTTGCTAATGATTATGAGTTTCAGATGTATGACAGACCGTTTAAGCTTACCACAGAGCTTTATTATAAAAAGATGGATAATCTGATTCCTTATTATATGGATAATGTAAGAATCAGGTACTCAGGACAGAATAATTCTAAAGGATATGCGTATGGAATCGATACCAGATTATTTGGTGAATTTGTTCCGGGAGTAGATTCATGGTTATCTGCGAGTTATGCAAGGGTATATGAAAATATTGACGGAAAAGGAAATATTCCAAGACCTACAGACCAAAGATTCAGATTTGCGATGTTCTATCAGGATTATATGCCACAGTTTCCGTCGATGAGAGTTAATCTGACGTTGGTCTATGCTATGGGACTACCTACGGGAGCCCCTGTAATGTTTGACAGCAATGGGCAGCCTGATTTTAATTCAGCATATACTTATCAAAAAACTTTACCGGCTTACAAAAGGGTAGATATCGGACTTACCAAAGTTTTTATTGATCCAAAAGATAAAAATAAAAGATCCGGTTTTTGGGGTAATTTCCAGGAGCTGACATTGGGAGTACAGGTTTTCAATGCATTTAATATCAATAATACAATTGCTAACCAATGGGTGACGGACTATAATACCAATTATATGTATCCTGTTCCGGTTCGTCTTACAGGGCGTTTCTTTAATGTTACGCTGAACTTTAGACTCTAAGTTCCACTGTTTGCTAATATGTTTTTAGTATTCTGACAATCTGAATAATTGAAAGGAATAAAATAAATAGAAAAAGCTTTTGAATATTTTTCAAAAGCTTTTTTATTCACCTGAATTTTATAAAAAGATTACCGAATTTTATAACATTGATTTCTGAGATATTTTTAACTTTGTCCTATCAATGAAAAAGATTCTTGCCATATTGTTCTCTATTTTCTACTTTGGATTTTCTTCCGGAGCAGCATTTAGCGTTCATTATTGTATGCAGGAATTTGTTTCTGTAAGCCAGAAAGTAGATGATATTTGTGGAAAATGCGGAGTCAAAAATAAAAAAGAATGTTGCAAAACAGAGATCAAACTTGTTAAAGTTGATGATTCCCAAAAATCAGATTTGCTACACATTGATTTTTTAGGTCAGATTTCAGGAATCCCTGTAAAACATCAGTTTACCTTTGTTGATCATTCTTTTTCTGCTTCAAAATTTACTCAAATTCAAATCAATGGACCACCGGAGTATAAACCGGTACCCATTTATATACATCATTGTAATTTTAGAATTTAAAATCCGTCTGTCGTTTCGATATAAAATATTGATACAGGACGACACGTTCTCATGCATTTTTCTATGCATTTAATTATTCTTTATTAAAAATTAATTCTAAAATTTACAACAATGAAAAAGTATATCATTACAGCAGTTTTATCTGTATTCTCAATTATCTCACTTTCAGCACAGTCTAAAAAGGACGCTCAGGTTTCCAAATTGTATCAGAACTATATTGCAATCAAAGCAGCTTTAGCTTCAGATGATGCAGACAAAACTTCAAAAGCCGCAACAGAATTTATTAAAACGGCTTCTACAATTGACTATAAGCAAGTATCTGAGGGCAACCTTAATGTTCTTAGAAAAGATGCTTCCGCTATCTCTGATGCAAAAAATGTTGCAGCTCAAAGAGAAACTTTTATGAACCTTTCGGACAATATGATTGCGCTGACAAAAGAATTCAAACTTTCCGAAAAACCGGTTTATGTACAATATTGTCCAATGGCTGACGCCAGCTGGTTGAGCAATGAAAAACAGATCGCCAATCCATACTATGGAAAAGCTATGCTTACTTGTGGAAGTGTAAAGTCAGAAATTAAGTAAAATTTTGTATTGATCTATAAAATAGTATGTTGCATAGATTATGTCATTATTTACTTTAATCTATGCAGCAGCTTTAAAAGCTTGAAATATTATGAAAAAAATATTAATGTTTCTGGTACTTTTATTCTCTGTTTTTACTTTTGCACAAACAACAAAGACCTATTATACCTGCCCTATGCATCCGGAAGTTGTTTCGGATAAGCCAGGGAAGTGTCCTAAATGTGGGATGGATCTTGTTGAAAAAGAAAATCACAATCATACTGCTGATGAAAACCAAACAGAGAAAAAGACCGGTTTAAAAAGAAATTCAGAAAATGGTAAAGTTACCTTTGGAGGAAAAACTATTCGTTACGACCTTTACGTAAAGGATACCATTGTTAATTTTACAGGGAAAAACCGAAGGGCTATTGCCATTAACGGTAAACTTCAGGCTCCCACTTTATACTTTACAGAAGGAGATACTGCAGAAATTTATCTGCACAATATGCTCAAGGAAAATACCGGATTGCACTGGCATGGGGTTATACTGCCGAATGAGCAAGATGGTGTTCCTTATCTTACTACAAAACCTGTAAAGCCAGGAGAGACCCATTTGTACAAATTTAGAGTTTCACAAAACGGTACCTATTGGTATCACTCCCATGAAGCCCTTCAGGAGCAAATTGGAATGAATGGTATTTTGGTTTTTAAGAAAAGAGAAGGAGAACCAAAAGTGCAGTATGATGCAGAGATTCCTGTATTGCTTGGAGACTGGAGTGATGATGACCCCATGCAAATTGCCAGAAGGCTCCACATGGCCAATACAGATTGGTATGCGGTGAAAAAAAATGCAGTTCAAAGTTATTGGGAAGCGATCAAATCCGGAAATTTGGGAACAAAAGCTCTGAATGAATGGAAAAGAATGGAAGCCATGGATGTGAGTGACGTTTACTATGATAAATTCCTGATTAACGGAGCTCCAAGTTCAGATTATTCCAATCTAAAACCTGGTGATAAAGTAAGATTAAGAGTGGCTAACGGAGGTTCCTCTACCTATTTCTGGCTGAATTATGGCGGAGGAAAAATAAAGGTAGTAGGAAATGACGGAAATGATGTCGTTCCGACGGAAGTTGATCGTCTTATTGTTGGGGTTTCAGAAACCTATGATATTGAAGTGACAATCCCTGAAAATAAAAGCTTTGAATTCCGTGCCACTTCAGAAGACAGAATAGGACATGCCTCTCTTTGGCTGGGCTCAGGAGAGAAAGTGGAAGCTCCCAATCTGCCGAGGTTAATGCTTTTTGAAGGAATGAAAATGATGAACGGAATGATGGAAATGAGCGGAAATATGAAGCCAATGACCATGACGATGGGAAATCAAATGATGGATATGAATGAAGTAATGTATCCTGAATTATCAGAAAATCAAAGGAAAACTACTGCAAAACACATCAATGAGATGATGGGAGTAAAGACTAAAGATGATAAAAAGGAAGATCATTCTCAACATTCAGGGATGGATATGAAAGAAGAGAAAACGATTAAAAGACTTTCATACAACATTTTAAAATCTCCTGAAAAAACCATTCTTCCTACAGATAGCATTCGTGAAATGAAGTTTACGCTGGAAGGAAATATGAACCATTATCTATGGACTTTAGATAATAAAACAGTGACCGAAACAGATAAAATTCTGATTAAAAAAGGAGAAGTTCTTAGAATTAAGATGTATAATAACTCCATGATGCGCCACCCGATGCACCTTCACGGTCATGATTTCAGATTAATCAATTCAAAAGGTGAATATTCTCCGTTGAAAAATGTTGTAGATATTATGCCAATGGAAACCGTTACGATTGAGTTCGCTGCTAATCAGGACGGAGACTGGTTTTTCCACTGTCACATATTATACCATATGATGGCGGGGATGGGAAGAATATTCAGTTATGAAAATTCAAAACCTAATCCACAACTTCCGAATAGAAAACTGGCCTGGAAGAACTTTATGAAAGACAACCAGATGATCAGTTCTATGGCAATGCTGGATGTAGCAAGTAATAAAATACATGCTGAGACCATGACGATGTTCGGACCACGATGGGCTAACCTTAATGAATTTCATTCCAACTGGAACTTTGATCATTTTGAAGGGAGTGCAAAAGTAGGTAGGTTTTTGGGTAAATTTCAATGGGCACTTCCGTATGCGGGAGTCAGAGTTCAAAAGAATCATGAGATTATGGAAAGACAGATGGCAGAAGATATGGGAATGGATTTCCACGGGAAAAAAACATGGTTCGGTCAACAGAAAGCTTCGAAAAATAAGTTTGCCTTTATCGTAGGGATGCAGTATGTCTTACCTATGTTGATTACCGCTGATGCAAGTGTTGATCAGAATGGAAAAGTCTTATTGGAGCTAAGCAGAGAAGATATTCCGCTTTCAAGAAGACTACGAGGAAACTTTAGTGTCAATTCTGATGGAGAATTTTCAACAGGATTAAGATATATCGTACAAAAATGGGTATCCCTTTCAGGAAATTATGATAATGAAATGGGCTGGGGAGCCGGAATTACTTTAACGTATTAAAATTTGTAATGAAACTATTTTAAAAAAATTAATGAAACAATGAAAAGTATATTAACAACATTTTTGGTGGGAGCTGCACTTTATTCATGTAATAAACCTGATAATAAGCTATCTCATAAGAATACACAGCCGGAGATCAAAACAGGGGACCAACCAGAAACTGTTATTACTCCAAATCCGGAAGTAACAGAAAGTTCGAAGGAAAATAAAAAAGAAGTATCAGAACTGACGGTTTTTCCGATAAAACAAGTTATTGAAGGATATCTTCCTTTAAAAAATGCTTTGACTCAGGATGATGCTAAGAAAGCTTCTGATGCTGCTAAAAATCTGTTTTCAATACTAAAGAAAATAGACCTTAGCAAGCTAAGTGGCAACAATAATTCTGAGTTGCGTGATATTGTAGAAAGCGCGTTAGAAAATGCAGAACATATCGGTGGAAAATCAGATGATGTAGAACATCAGAGGGAGCACTTACTTTTGTTAAGTAACGATATTACAGATTTAATAGGAGAGACCGGAACGGGAGGTTTGAAATTATATCAGGATTTCTGCCCTATGTATAATAATGGAAAAGGTGCCATCTGGATAAGTGAGACAAAAGAAATTGTCAATCCTTATGAGGGATCCAAAATGCTCAACTGTGGATCTATAAAGAAAGAGTTGTAGACTGATGAACCAGAATGTTAAAAAAATACTTTTTGGATGTATCCTTATTTTTTTAATGATTCAGTTGATCCGGCCTGCCCGTAATATTGATTATGGGCAGTTGCCTTCCTCTGACATTTCAAAGGTGTATCAGATACCTGAAAAAATACAATCTATTTTGAGAAATTCATGTTATGATTGTCATAGTAATTCCACAGATTATCCTGTATATTCTTACATTCAACCTTTAAGTTTTTACCTTGAGAATCATATTCAAAAAGGAAAAAAAGAGTTGAATTTTAATGAGTGGGGCCATTACAGCGATCGTAAACAGGCTAATAAATTAGAATCTATTCTTAACCAAATACAACAGAAAAAAATGCCGCTTCCCTCTTATATTTATCTTCATCACGGAGCTAAGCTTTCTGAAAAGCAGATAGAGGAAATGGCCAGTTGGATAGGACGGATACAGGCTGAAAATGGAAAAGCAAAATAATAAACTTTAGAGAATAATAAAAGCCATCCTATGAAAATGGGATGGCTTTTTTAATGTATTCAGATCCTCTATTTCGGAGCTGTTGTCGTTTTTTCAATTTTTGCTGGTGTATAAGTCACTTTTGAAATATCAACTGTCATTTCTTTCAGACGTTTTGCTACATTTTCCGGCATATCTTTCTGATATCTTCCTCCGATTACTTCAGAAAGGAATTTTTCAGTTTCAGCATACATGGCCATACTGTTTACAGGTTTGCGAAATCCGTGTCCTTCATCATCTGCAAGAATATAATTCACTTTTTTGCCTTTTTCACGAAGAGCAATCACAATTTGATCGGCTTCGGCCTGCTTTACCCTCGGATCATTAGCACCCTGTACAATCAACAATGGTTTACTAATTTTATCCACACTGAATAAAGGGCTGGCATCATGCATTCTTTTTTTACCTTCTTCAGTCTTAGGATCACCTACCATTCCATATAATGCAGCACGGAAAGATTCCCAGTAAGCAGGAACTGAATCCAACAGAGTGAAAAGATTGCTTGGTCCTACAATGTCAACTCCCGCAGCATAGACGTCGGGTGTAAAGGCAAGGCCTGCCAGTGTTGCATAGCCGCCATAGCTTCCGCCCATGATAACCACTTTGTTTTTATCTGCAATTCCCTGTTCAATAAGGTGTTTCACTCCCCAGGTAATATCATCCTGCATTAATTTTCCCCACTGCAGGTCTCCCGCATTCTGAAACTTTTTACCGTAACCTCCGCTTGCCCTAAAGTTGGGTTGCAATACGGCATAACCTCTGTTGGCTAAAAATTGTACGATAGAGTTGTAGCCCCAATAATCTCTGGGCCCTTTTGGCCCTCCATGGACAAGAACTACAACAGGTACATTTTTACCTGTTGATCCTGATGGTATAGTAAGATAAGCAGGGATTTCAAGTCCGTCACTGCTTTTGTAAGTGATCGGTGTCATAGAAGCCAGGTATTTTTCAACTTTTTTTAATTCAGCTCTTGGTGTGTACTGGAAAATCAGTTCTTTGGTTTTTGCATCAAAGAAATAGGATTCAGGAGCATATTGATCTCCCCAAACAGTTACTAAAAATTTGGAATAATCTTTTGTAGCACTTGAAAAATCAATCTCTCTTCCCGGAAATTTATTTTGTAAAAATCTATAATTGGCCTCCCATGCTTTGTCCTTCCAGTAATACTCAGTTTTATCACCTGTATAAGATGTTGAAATTATTTTTCTGGTGTTTCTATCTGTCAATAAACTACCAAAATCCACTTTCCCCTTCGGATCACTTTCTACTTTAGTGGTTCGTTGGGTTTTCGGGTCCATTAGAAACAGGGTAGATTTATCGATATCTCCTTTATTGGTTACCAGATAAAATTCCGAATTATCTTCATTCCAATTTGGGATATAAGCTTCCTCAGTCACTAATGTTTCATAAATTGGTGTTAATTTATCTCCATCTTTATATAGAAACTGAGTGATTCCTTTTTCATCAGTTTTGTTGACTATTCTGAGTTTTTCATCCCAGTCAAAATTATAGCTTGTAATTCGGCTTGTATTTTCGAATATTTTATTCAGTTCACCTGTAGAAATTTTTAATGAATAGAGATCATGCCATGCTTTATCACGATTGTTTAATCCTACCATGAGCAGATCAGGATCCTTTTTACTGACCATATAAATTTGAGCAGTTACCTCTTTAAGCGGGGTAAGATTTCTAGATTCGGGAACTCCTTTTGCTGCCTTAGCCATTGGATCTACGGCGAAAATATTCATGTTTTCATCACCGTTTTTGTCTTTCACGTACAGAATGTACTTACCATCATCAGACCAAAAGTATCCATTTAATGGCCTTTTGCTATCTGTGAGTGGGCGGGCTTTATCAAAAGGTTCATCAAACTTTTTCACCCAGATATTCATGATTCCCTCATATTCTTTTGTAAAAGAAATCCATTTCCCATCCGGGCTCAGCTTACCGCCAGAAATTTCAGGGTTTCCAAAAAAAAGACTCCTGTCCAATAGTGGAATATCTTGTGCCTGTAGATTCTGAACTCCTATGAATAGGAGCAATGCATAAAAGATTTTTTTCATTTTTTCAAGATTATTAAATTTTTTATTTTTGATTAAAGACATCAGTAAGTTACGTATTTAAGAATAATCATTGATAATTTGAAACAGATTCCGAAACAGATTAAAAATAATAATTTATGTATGATAAAATTTCAGGTAGGAAAGATTTAGAATACCATAAAATTTACTGAAATTTGCGACAAAATAAAAAATCAATGAAGATCGTAGACATCGGACAATGGAACAGGAAGGAGCATTTTGAATTTTTCTCTAAAATGGCAAGTCCCTATTTGGGTTTTACAACCGAAGTAGATTGTACAAAAGCCTATCAGACTGCTAAAGAACAGGGATATTCTTTCTTTGCTTATTATTATCACAAATCCATGGTTGCTGTGAATACCGTCGATGAACTGAAACTCAGAATCATTGACGGGCAGGTAGTTTTGTTTGATACCGTTCATGCAGGAAGTACTATTGGACGACCTGACGGAACTTTTGGTTTTTCATTTACTCATTTTTCAAAAGATTTTGAAGTTTTCAATGCTGAGCTTCAGAAGGAAATAAAAGAAGTGCATGCAACATCCGGGCTTCGTTTAAGCAATGAGAGACTGGGAAAAGATCATATACGACATACGACAATCCCATGGAATTCTTTCAGTGCGATTCTTCATCCGACAGATTTTAACAACGGAGAATCAGTACCCAAGATATCTTTTGGAAAATTCAATATCCGCGAAGGGAAAAAATACCTTCCCGTTTCCATTGAAGCTCATCATGGCCTGGCAGATGGTATTCATCTGGCTAAATACCTGGAGGAATTTCAGAAACAACTTGATCAATAGCAAGGCAGAAAGATTTTAGGAGTAGACAGGCGATATAACTTCTCAATTTTTATCCTTTTACGGGAAACCGTAGAGAATATTTTAGCTTGTTCACTACATTTGAGCCAATATTGCTATATTAGAGCATTGATTGATGATCAATACTACTAATAAAGCCATAACTCAAATGTATTCAGATGAACCATTATATTATTGATGTTTCCGGTAATGCGGATATCCCGATTGATTTTGGAAATGATCTTACAACTTCCAATACTGTACCTGCACAACAGATCAGAAGTAATGACACGGATTCCTGGAAATTAGGGACAAAATATTCCCGAAAACTTAGTCTGAATGACAATCAGATTATTATGCTGGATAAAATGTCATTTTCAGGGAATGTCTTTAATGAAATTGAATATTGTAAAATCCAGATTTTAAAACAATTTTTAAGGGCTGTAGAATATTTGAATAAAAACTGTCTTCCGGTTAATAAATCTTATCCCACAGTTATTGAAGAACTTTCGGAAATTATCATATGTCTCCGGTTCAATTACAGAAAAGACAGCTTAAATTATAGCTACACCTATAACTCTATTCAGACTGAAATCTTTAATCATATCCTGAAATTATGTGAAAATAATGTACGGGATTTCTATGGCATAAAAAGAAAAATTAATACAGATTTTAATTATAATGATCCTGATATTCTTCATCAGTACAATCGGAAAATAGTTTCTAAACTAGAGGTCTTTTTGATCGAAAATCAATACCAGATTCTCGACGCAGATTATAAAACCAATATCATTCTTAATGAGAATAATACCAACCGATGGAAGACAAAATTTGATCAGATTAAAGAAGATTATTCCAATCCGATAGCCTTTGAAAGAGAAATATTCAGGTTGGCAGAAGTAAATATCAAAAATCCGTCGGTAGATGCTCTGTTTTTTGAAGCTTCAAAGTTTGTTGCCAACCATGACAGAGCCTGCGCATTAAGACTTTACATTCATTATTTTGATAAAGACCTGAATTCTCCGAAATTTGATCAGAGACCACTCAATAAAACCATTCAAAAAAGCCTGTTTTCAACAAAAGAACAACTTTCTGATTTTGAAGATCTCCTTAAAGAATTTATAGCAGACAGGAACCTGCAAAGTGCTATTGAGAAAGCTGATCAACTCTATCTTCCCAAAAGAAAAAAAATTACAATAGATCGGGAAGCTGTTAAAAATATTCAGGCGCTGGATTCGGAAACGGCGGATCTTTTGGGGCAGATTCTTAATGATGAGCTGGACGAAGAGCAGAAAACAGTACAAACCGGAGAAATCCTTAATGAATCAGAAGTCATCATTTCAATTGTTCAAGAGATTCCCGGGTATCAGACATCAAAGTATCTTGATGAACTTAATTTAAAGGATATTCACAAAGAAGTACTTGACCTGTTTGAAAAGCACAGTTTCAATATCCTTCAAACTGATCTTGCTAATTTTATGAAAACAAAAGGACTGTTTATGGGTTCTACCATAGATTCTGTTAATGAATGTTGTTTCGAAATCCTTGATGATATTCTGATTGAAGAAGAAGACGAATATTTTATTATCAACACCAACTATTATAAAAAACTTTTAAACAATGATTGACAATATTAAGCCCAAAGAAGCTACTTCCATTATCAACTCTCTTGTAAGTGGTGTGGTACCGAAAATTGGGGTCCAACATATTACGGTGGGCAGATCCGAAGAGGTGAATGCCTTCCTGAGTTCTTTGGAAGACGTGAAAAACGGCCTCAGTCTGGTAAAATTCTGGATAGGAGATTTTGGAAGTGGAAAATCTTTCATGCTTCACCTTTTAAATACGGTCGCTTTAAAACAAAAATTTGTCGTTGCCAATGCAGACTTTACTCCCGATAACAGGCTATATGCCAATGACGGGAAGAGTGTGATCCTGTATTCTGCCATAATGGATAATATTGCTATTCAGACAAAACCCGAGGGTGGAGCTTTGCAAACCTTATTAGAAAAATGGATTGAGCAGGTGATTTCCCGAACAGCAGAAGACAATCATATTTCTTTAATAGAAATCAGAAATGATCAATATCTGGGGCTTATTCAAAATGCTATTATGAAAACCGTGAATGAGATAACGGAAGTAGGAGGATTTGATTTTGGTTCTGCTATTGTTAAATATTATGAAGGATATATCAAAGGAGATGAGCTGTTACGAAGAAATGCCCTGAGGTGGCTAAAAGGAGAGTACAGCACCAAAACAGAAGCCAGACAAGACCTTGGAATCAGAGAAATTATTAACGATTCCAATTATTATGATATGCTTAAAAACTTTTGTAAGCTCTTTGTGAGTATGGGCTACAGTGGTTTTATGATTAATCTGGATGAAGCCATTAATCTCTACAAAATTTCTGTTTCTGCTTCTCGTGAGAAAAATTATGAAAAAATTCTTTCTATTTATAATGACTGTTTCCAGGGAAAAGTGTCTAATCTTTTCATCAATTTTGCCGGAACAAAAGAATTTCTGGAAAATGAGAGAAGGGGTCTTTTCAGTTATCAGGCTTTAAAATCAAGATTGGAAAGTAATAAATTTGAAACCTCTGAGTTCCGTGATTTTGCACAGCCTGTTATCAAACTCATGCCATTGAATCATAATGAAATTTTTGTTTTGCTTAAAAAATTAAAACTCATTTTCGATTTCAATTACAAAACAGAATTGAATATTAGCGATGAAGAAATTTCTGTTTTTATGGAAGAAATGTTTAACAAACCGGGAGCTGCAGAATTTCTTACCCCAAGGGAAGTGATCAGGGATTTCCTGAATATCCTGAACATCATCAGACAAAATCCGGATGTTGACAAAAGAAGACTCTTCGGTGAGATTGAAATTACTGATGAAAGACCCAATGACCTTATTCTTTTAGACAGTATTGAAGAACTATGACAGCATTCAGTATGCTTTCTGAACCCATCAGAAAATATATCAGGGATAAGAAATGGGAAAGCCTGAGACCTGTTCAGGAAGCTGCAATACAAAGAATTATCCCTACAGATAACAACTATATCCTCATATCCAGAACAGCTTCGGGTAAAACTGAGGCTGCTTTTCTGCCCATCCTGTCTAAGGTAAACTTTAAAGAACCGGGAGTAAAAGTTCTTTATATTTCCCCTTTAATTGCGCTGATCAACGACCAGTTTATCCGGGTGGAAAACCTTTGTGAATACCTTGATGTTCCGGTAACCAAATGGCATGGAGAAGCCGCAAAAGGAGCAAAAGACAAACTGTTGAAATCTCCCGAAGGGATTGTTCTCATTACCCCTGAATCTTTAGAGGCTATGTTTGTGAATAAACCTTACAATATCAAGCATTTATTCTCAACACTGGAATATATTGTCATTGATGAAATTCATTCATTTCTGGGATCAGATAGGGGAACTCATCTACAATCTCTGATAAGCAGACTTCAAAAAATTAATACCCGTAGACTCAGTATTGTCGGACTTTCTGCGACAGTAAGTGATGTTAACCAATATGTTGAATTAAAAGATTTCCTGGGAGATCAGAATCGAACCAAAATCATCAGGGATACGACGCCAAAGCCTATCAATGTTGTTTTTAAGTATTTTCCGGGATCAGTAAAAGAGTTGCCACTTCCTTTATTGAAAGATCTGTATGCCAGAACAAGAGAAAGTAAGGTTCTGATATTTCCCAATGCCCGCGGAAGAGTGGAAGAAGTGGCAGTAAAACTGAAACAAATATCAGAAAGAGTAGGTGGGCATAAGAATTATTTTTCCCATCATTCTTCCGTCGACAAAGAAGTCAGGGAATATGTAGAGTTTTTTGCAAAAAATTCTACCCTTCAAAATTTTTGTATTTCCTGTACTTCTACATTAGAACTGGGAATTGATATCGGAAATGTAGATGAGGTGGTACAAATAGATGCAACCCACAGCATTGCCTCTCTGATCCAAAGGGTGGGAAGAAGCGGAAGAAGAGAAGGTAAAGCAAGCAATCTGTTTTTATATGCTACAGAAAAATGGAGTCTACTGCAGTCTCTGGCTTGCTGGATGCTATATAGTGAGCAATATATTGAACCTGTCACTATCAATCAAAAGCCTTATGATGTAATGGTTCACCAGATTTTATCTGTTGTTAAAGGGACATCAGGTATTTCATTAGCCGATTTATTGAAAGAAATCAGCACTAACAATGCTTTTTCAATGATTAAGCAGAAAGAGACAGAAGAGATTATTGCCCATCTTGTTTCTATTGATTTTTTGGAAAAACTGGGAAACGAACTGATCATAGGGATTGAAGGTGAAGAAGTGGTTAATAATAGAGACTTTTACACCCTTTTTGAAACCCCGGTCTTTTTTAAAGTGTCTAATAATGGCATTAAAATCGGAGAATTACCGCTTTCCCCTCAAATAAGGGAAAATGAAAATATTTATCTGTCTGCAAAGGTCTGGAGTATTATTGATGTTGATTTTAAAATGAAAAAGATAGAAGTAATTCCTGCCAGAGATGGTAAAAAACCTACCTTTTTTGGAGAACCTGCCGATATTGCACACAGAATCCGGGAAAAGATGCTTCAAATCCTTATTTCAGAAGAGCAATATAACTTTTTGGACGAAATGAGTCATGAAACAATCGATGATTTTCGAAAAGATTTTTCTGTGTTTTCCATTAACGACTTTAAAACAGAAAGACCCTTATTGACAAGCAATAATAGCATGAGATTTTACTCTTTTACCAGCTCAAAGATCAACAGAACGTTGCATTTTATTTTGAAAGGATTAAAGGTGAAAAGTACACTGTATGATGAGGAGAGCCTTTTTGAAATAGAAGATAATACCGGTGCTGAGTTCATTACTATTTTACAGGGTATTGACAGAAACCAGAATATTGACGGGATGCTCACCGGATTTTTGGAAAATATTCCTGAAATAATTGATTTTTCAAAATGGGGAAAATATTTACCAATATCCTATCAGACAGCACTACTCAAAGAAAAGTATTTTGACTTTGAGGGATGTTATATTTATCTGCAGGATTTAAAAATAATGGAAAACTAATTTCTTTCTAATACAATTGGCCGGATTACATCGTTATCCGGCTTATTTTTTTTAAAATAACTGAGTTTGATATCAACCGTTCCGGGTTTTTGTCACGCCAGGAAGCCTAATCTAAAACCGGAATAGGAAAGTTATTATATCTTCCCCTTATATATCACAAATATTCATGTTAATCTTTCCCTAAAATGTAAAAGTATTGATCAGGATCATAAAAAGTATACCTAATGACACATTACATTTACAATAGATTTAAAATGGAAATAGAAATAATCGGAAAGTGTTTATAGGAAACGATTATGATATTTTACCCAAAACTGTAACGTGGTATGTATGTGGTATACCATTTTAATCAAATTTTAATCATTTTTTCTTTCTTTGCCCTATATAAAAATGAAATAAAATTCAAATGTGTGAATATTTTAACATAATAATTCAATATCCTTACTGTAAACCCGAGGTGTTGCTGAATTATACTAAATAAAAGCTTTTGAATTTTGAATACATAAAAATAAATTCAATACTTGTGTGAAATTTCAACATACAAGATTGAAGAAGAGAAAAGATTTGTACTGGTGTACAAAAGCTGTGCATCAGAAATTAGTAGAGATGACAACGTATTATGAAAAACAAAAAAACTGAACACAATCTAGAGGATTTGAACCAAAAGATTCTTGTACAAGATGAAATTATAGCTTTAGCGAAAGCAAATTCTCCCCGTCTGCTGAATAAGTTCAGATTGGTTTATCCTGATTTTTTTGATAAGTTATCTGCCATACAGCCTAACCTCAAAAACTCGGAATTGATCTTTTGTATTTATCTGAAGCTTAATATGACAACAAAAGAAATAGCAACCTATATTTTTGTAACTCCAAAAGCAATACAGAACAGGAAAAACCGCTTAAGAAAGAAATTGAATATTCCTTCTGAACTGGATATCTATAAATGGTTTAATGCAATTTAAACCATTTTTAGACTTCAATGACAGCTTTTTCCAAATCATGATAAAGAAGTATTTTCCAGCGGTTTTCTATCGCTTCTTTTTCCCACTTCAATCTTAATTCCATAGCTTTTCTGCCATCAAAATCACTTTTATAAGCCAAATGATATTTTAAATAGGATGCCTGTGGAAGATCATCTGCTCCATAGAATACGGTCTCTCCATTCTCTCTGATCCAGAAAACCTGCATAAAGGGAGTGTGACCACCTGCCACTTCGTATGAAATTTCGTCTGTGATCTGACCTTTATCTTCCTCCATCCATACAATATTGGGTAATTGGATGAGCTTTTCCAGAATATCAAAATCAAATGAAGGGTTTCCTTTATTTTCCATAGCAAAATCAAGTTCACGTCTTTGGATATACATTTTTGCATTAGGAAAAGTAGCCTCAAAGCCATGATCCGTAACCTGTACTGCTCCGTCAATATGATCTTTATGAAGATGAGAAAACAAAAGTTTTGTAATCTGACCTGGGTTGATATTTTCTCTTTCAAGAATTCCGGAGATGACAGAAGCTCCATCTTCGTTTTTCCACCCAATCCCTGCATCCAAAAGGATATAATCATTTTTCGTAGTGATGAGAAAGGGTTGTACAGACATTTTGATTCCTTTGACGGTCTCAAAATTTTCCTCTGTTAAAAGAGTGAAATCCTTGGTTTTGCTTGCAGAGAAATTGCCTTCTTTAAGCGGAATAATTTTCATGCTGCAAATTTCTTCAATATTTCCAACATGGAAAAGCATTTTCATCGATATATACCATCCATAAAAACAATCATACAGCTTACCAGCTGTTCAGACCATTTTCAAGCGCTCTGGCATAATTTTCCTGATCAAAAGAGTAGAGGTCAGGTGACTTATGAGCTCCACCTCGCCTTTGTTCTTCAAGCTTTTTAAGGATCCCCAAATTTTTAATTTTACGGTAAAAGTTTCCTCGGTTAAGCTCTTTTCCTAAAATAGCTTCGTATAACTTCTGCAATTCAGGGAAAGTGAATTTTTCAGGAAGCAAATTATAGCCAATAGGCTTATAAGAAATTTTTTCACGCAGTGTAAGAAGAGCTTTTTCAATGATTTCCCGGTGATCCATGGCCAGATCAATTTCCGGAAGTTGTTTTAAATAGACCCATTCGCAGATTTCACTGATCTCATCAGCTACAGGATTAATATCTATAGAATTAGATAAGGCATAATAGCCCACAGAGATAAACCGTTGTTTCTGAAACAGAGTTTCATCAAAATCTTCAAAGTAAAATTCACTGCGGTTCTTCTTCCCAAAGACTCCGAATTCTTCAAGAAAAACATTCGTAACACCGGCTCTTGACTTTAAGATTCTTACTACAGCTTCGTCAAGGTCTTCATCTTTTCCTACGTAACCACCCGGCAAAAGCCATTGCTTTTTATAATGCATTTTGGCTAGCAGTACTTTCAATTCGTTTCTGTCAAAGCCAAAAACCACCGGATCGGCAGAAATATGAGGAATGAAAATGTCTTTTGCCTCAACAGATCTTTTGAGAAGCTGTTTTTGTGAATCGATGTCATTCATACAATAGGTGTTGTATCACAAATGTAAAAATAAATTCATATAAATTTCAGAAATTCTTTATTAAAGGTCGTTGTAAGAAATTTTGTCTATCAGTTTCCTCTATTAAATCTATGATATTATGCTCCCTTTTTTTATTTAAATAACTACCTTTGAGCCCGTAAAAATGGATGAAGCGTCTTTTCATCATCACTGATATATTGATACATAAAACCAAAATTTTAACATGCAGGTAAGCTCTACCAACACTATTTCCCGAACTGTAATCTGGTTAATGGCTATTATTTCAGGACTTGTTGTCGCCAATAATTATTATAATCAACCCTTACTGGCTCTCATTTCAAAAGATTTAAACGTTTCTGAAAGTGCTGCCAGCAGGATTTCTGTATTGACACAGATAGGATACGCATGTGGCTTACTGCTCATTGTACCTCTTGGAGATAAGTTTTACCGGAAAAAGCTGATTCTGATTGATTTGTTTCTGGTTTTTGGATCGCTGCTATGGATGACTTTTGCCAACCAGCTATGGATGCTGTATGCAGCAAGTTTATTAATTGGGGCGACTTCCGTTATTCCGCAGTTGTTTGTTCCTATTGCTGCTGAACTTTCTTCAGATAAAGAAAAATCCGGTAATATAGGATTGGTAATGTCTGGGTTATTATTAGGGATTCTTCTTTCCCGTTTTGTTGGGGGAATTGTAGGAGAAGTATGGGGTTGGAGAGCGATGTTTGGAATTGCTGCAGGATTAATGATTTTGGTATGGATCGCGGTATACAAAATGCTTCCGGAATTACATCCGAATTTTAAGGGAACGTATAAAGAATTAATGCAATCTGTCGCCCATCTGGCAAGAACACAGCCTATCCTTCAACTGGCATCATTCCGTGGAGCAATGGCTTTCGGGTCTATGTGTGCTTTGTTTACAACATTAGTGTTCCATATGGAGAAACCACCTTTTAATGCAGGTTCTTCTGTAGTAGGAAGTTTTGGTTTAGCAGGAGCAGTAGGTGCCCTGGCAGCAGCTAAAGTAGGGAAACTACAAAAGTATCTGGATATCAACAGAATTATACTGTATTCCCTTCTTATTGTAATCGGAAGCTGGGGCTTCACTTATTTCGCAGGAGAAACCTATTGGGGGTTGATTGTAGGCGTAATTCTGGTGGACCTTGGAGTGCAGTCCAGTCATATTATGAACCAAACGAACTATTTTCTGATTAAGTCCAATGCTGTGAATCGTTTGAATACAGTGTACATGGTATCTTATTTTATCGGAGGGTCTCTTGGTACATGGCTGGCTTCAGTAGCATGGCAAAAAGCACAATGGACCGGGGTATGCTTTGTGGGAACCTTATTTGGAGTGCTTGCATTGGTAGCCCATATTCTATTTGCCCAAAAAGTAAATAAAGTTTGATTTAAACTATACCTGTTGGAAATTACAAAGGCGCAAGGTATGCTCAGCAATACGTTCTTAAGGTGTAAAGATTTTATCTGTGATAAAATTAAAAGCTAAAAATTAAAAGTTTTTTATAATCTCCAGAAGGTTTCTTTACAGCCAAATGTATTATCTGTAAAATAAGCGAGAGGCATAAACACGAAATTCTTGGATTGGCCACCAAACAGCCTAGTTTTCAGAAGCCTCTTGCTTTTGAATTAAATCTTTATGTTTTCCGCCCCATTCACTCAACATTTTCCAAATAGGAATTAATTCTCTGGATATTTCCGTAAGTTCATAATCTACCCGCGGTGGCACTTCAGCATACACGGTTCTCTTTACCAGACCTTCTTTTTCCAGTTCTCTTAATTGTAAGGTAAGCATCCTTTCTGTGATTCCTGATATGGATTTCCTCAGTTCACTGAAACGGAGTTTTTCAACTTTTAACTTGTCGAGGATCAGGAGTTTCCATCGGCCTCCAATCTTACAGACTGCATACGTTAAATCACATTCGTGGATATACTGCCTGTTGATATTATTCGTCGAATTTTCTTTTATTCTACCCATTACTTACAAATTTGTTAGTACCATACAATTTGATGTATACAATGCAAATGTAAGGTTTGATATCTAATTTTGCTCATAGAAACCGAAAAATATGCAGTAGTAATGAACAATAGCGCTTATGTTCACTGCAAAATAATAATAACATCAATAGAAATACAATGCAGTTAACATCAAAAATTAACACGATTTTACATCATTTAGAAAAAATACAATCTTTTAATGCTCAGGATCCCATGGATGATACCCGTAAGTATCTGGAAACGATGTCTTTTCAGCTTAGTGGTAAAAGAGAGCCTGTGGCCGTGATTGAAGAATTGCATATTTCTCTGGAAGGTCGTGATATTCCGATCCGGATTTACCGTCCAAAAGGAAGAGATATCCAAAAATCCTCTGCTATTCTTTACATTCATGGTGGTTGGTTTATTGCCGGAGGTTTTGAAACCCATGATGCCGTAGCTCGGAAACTAGCCAATACAACAGGATCTGTTGTTATTTTCCCGGATTATCGTCTTGCCCCGGAACATCCTTTTCCAGCAGGCCTGAATGACAATGTTGAGACCGCAAAATGGATCGTACACAACGCAGAAAATTTGGGATTAGACACCGATAAAATCGGGATTATAGGAGATAGTGCCGGAGGAGCCCTTGCAACAGCAGTTTCTACTCAGATCGGAGAATATTTTAAATTTCAGATCCTGATTTATCCTGCAGCAGATGATCAACTGAATTCTAAATCATGGGAAACCTACGAAAATGGCCCCGTTCTGAATAAACAAGGAGGAATAGAGGCCTGGAAAGCTTACCTTCCTGAAAAAGAAAAAACAAACCCCTTAGCAATTCCCGTTTTAATAAAAGATTTTAAAAATACCCCACCAACACTGGTATTACTGGCAGAACATGATCCATTGATTGATGATGGAAAAAAGCTTTCAGAAAATATGAAAAATGCAGGTATTTCTCTGCAGATAAGCTTCTATAAAGATATGGTTCACGGGTTTATGCATATGGGAGAAATTTTAGATGAAGTACAGACAGCAGTAGATGAAATGGCAGCTTTTGCTCAGGAGAAATTGGATTCCAAGAATGTGGGGTAGTTATGAAAAAATATGCATTCATAGGGTGTCTGGGGTTTATAGCAGTCATTACCACTGAATTTGGAGTCATAGGAGTTCTTCCCCAACTCGCAGAACATTATAAAATAAGCATTGATAAGGCCGGATATCTGTTGAGTGCATTTGCCTTGGTCATAGCGCTTACAGGACCATTTATGACACTACTTACTTCTGGATTTAATCGGAAAAAAATCATGCTGACCTCCATTTTCATGTTTATGGTTACCGGGCTTGTTTCGTCCCTTTCACCTCTGTTCTGGTTGCTGATGCTGGTAAGAATTCTTCCGGCGTTTCTGCAGCCGGTATATATTGCAACAGCATTGTCAGTAGCGGTATCTCAGGCAGATGAGCACAGGAAAAATGAATTGATGAGCATTGTTTTTAACGGAGTAGCCATAGCAATGGTAACAACAGTTCCGTTTGCTACCTGGATAGCGGGTGTTGGTTCATGGGAGTATTCATTTATGATCCAGACTGTGGTAAGTGTGATAGCTTTAGTCTCAATATTTTATTTTCTTCCGTCTATGCCTGTGAAAGAAAAGAAATCCTATGGAAATCAGATCAGGATTTTAAAACAACCCCCGTTTATTTTGAGTACTTTGATGAACTTTTTTATGATCACTGCGTGGTTTTCTACCTATAGTTATTTTGCGGATTATCTGAATAAAGCCAAGGACATGGATACTTCAATGGTAAGCTATATGCTGCTGCTGTTTGGTGTTGTCGGGGTTATTGCCAATTGGATTGCCGGGAAAATGCTTAACAAAAATGTAGTGGGAACCACAGCCGTTTTTCTTTCAGGAACCGTCTTGATTCCTGTACTGCTGTATCTCTCTGATGGAAATCTATGGGCTACCATAATGGTGATAGGGGTCTGGGGCTTTTTGTACTCACCCAGTTTTTTGAATGCTTCCACTTATATGATTTCTTCTGCTCCTGAATCACTGGAATTTGCCAATAGTCTGGCAACCTCATTTGGCAACCTCGGGGTAACGTTAGGAACAACTATAGGAGGCTGGATTATTGTTACAAAAGGAGTAGAGTTTACCCCATGGGTGGGATTGGTTTTCGGAATTCTTGCTTACCTGATGATGATTCTGAGAAATAGAGTTGAGAAGCAAAGTGAGGGAGCTGCTGTGTACCAAAATTAAACTGTAACAAATTTTATTACATTAAAATAAATTCGTACCTTTGCCGTATTAAATTTCATAAAATATCTACAATGAAAATAGAAATATGGTCGGACGTGATGTGTCCGTTTTGTTATATCGGGAAAAATAATTTTGAGCAGGCTTTAGAAAAACTACCATTCAAAGATCAGGTAGAAGTGGAGTGGAAGAGTTTTCAACTGGATCCGACTCTGGAAGTAAATAAAACTCAGGATACCATCCAGTATTTCAGAGAAAAAAAAGGAGTTGCTGAAGCTCAGGCTACACAAATGCTAAGTCAGGTGACTCAAATGGGTAAAGGAGCCGGTATCGATTTTAATTTTGAAAAAACATTGATCACCAATACTTTCAATGCTCATAAACTACTTCACCTTGCCAAAAAGCATAATAAATCGAATGAAATGGAAGAAGCATTATTTATCGCTCATTTCATTGATGGTAAAAATGTTGGAGATGTTGATGTTTTGGTTTCTCTTGCTGAGAAATTAGGAATTGATAAAGATGAAGCTACCAAGGCAGTGACGTCTGACGAACTTGATTACGAAGTGAATCAGGATATTCTTGAAGCGAGAAACAATGGTGTTTCAGGGGTTCCTTTTTTCGTTCTGAACGGAAAATATGCGGTTTCCGGAGCACAACCGGTTGATGTATTTGAAGATGCACTTCAGCAAACCTATAAAGAAACTGTAAGTCCGTTTAAGGATCTTTCCGGTAGCAGTGGTGCTTCATGCGATGCTGACGGATGTAGCATTTAATATCATTAAACCCCAAAACAGATACAATTGTTTTGGGGTTTAATTTTTAATTGATCATCAAAATATTCCAAAACACTAACTTTATAAAATATTTTAATAATTAAACATTATGGAAATACCTGAGCAAATAAGAGTTCGCTTATTATTAACATTTGGAAAAGAAATTTTTTATAAGTTTTATTGGTTTGAAATGAATGGAGATGATTTTTACTGGGGATCAGCTTACCAAGCCAACTATTCTGAAAAAACAACAACTTCGTTTACTGAAACAAAAGAACTTGAACTTGAAATTCCAAAAGATTTTAATGAATTAGAGAAAAATTCAGGCAAATATTCATTTCATCAAAGTGGACATATTCATTACAAAATTAATTTAAAAGACGGAACTTCCGATTATAAAAATATTTCTATTTGGCCAAAGAAAGAAGAAATAGATAAACCTGTAAGATTTTTTACGGTTCTAAGTAGAACGTTAAAACATTATAATAAACAAATAGGAAATTTAACAAAGGGTAATAGCAGTGCGGTAGGATTAAATTTTATGGAAGAAACAAAGGAAAAGAGAGTTTATTTTGAATTTTTTCTCTCTCCTGCAGGAGAATTTCCAATTCCCGATACCTTAATTAAAATTGAGGGAAATATGGATAGTATTATTTGTCATCCTATGAGTGATCACTTGATTTTAATAATCAGACATGGAGTAATGGAGAATTTAAGTGATTGGCATCCTGAAAAAGAATTGAGTATTATCGAAAATGATATATAAGTAAGAGTATTATTAATGTACAACATGTATTGAAAAGAAAAACTGTCATACCTTTGTAAAACAGCTTAATAAATTCTTTTATTTCAATGATAAAAATTAACAACGAAACACAATATCCTATAGCAGATACTCTTTTTGTTTTTGCATTAGACTCTGAAGCAGGAACGGTATTTGAAGGAAAAAATAAATTAATAACAGGAATCGGTAAAGTAAATGCTGCCATCGAATTGACTAAAGAAATCCATACAAGAAAACCTAAACTGATAGTGAATTTGGGTTCTGCAGGAAGTAAAGGATTTCACAAAGGAGAAGTGGTCTGTTGTACAAAATTTATCCAGAGGGATATGGATGTAAGAGGCTTAGGATTTAAACTCTATGAAACCCCATTATCAGGAGTTCCTCCAATCTTAGAATATGGACTTAAGATGGATACTTTGAAGGAGGGAATCTGTGGAAGTGGTGATAGTTTTGAAATGAATCATTCCGAAACAGATTATAATATTGTAGACATGGAAGCATATCCGCTTGCATTGATTGCCCAACAGGAGAATATTCCGTTTTTATGCCTGAAGTATATTTCAGATGATGCCGGAAGCGATGCCGCAGATGACTGGAGTATACAGGTACATCTGGCCTCTGAAGCTTTTAAGAAAATATTGTTTTCATAAAATGATTAGTCATTATGACATCCATTATTATTAACAAAGCATCTTCGGCAGACCTTGAAACAATACAAAGTCTGGGAATACAAACTTTTTCTGAAACTTTCTCGGAACATAATACTGAAGAGGCCATGAAAAAGTATCTCGAAGAAAGTTTTGCCACAGAAAAGATAAAATCTGAGTTAAATACTCCTGATTCTTTTTTCTACATTGCATGGGAGGAAGATAACCCGGTGGGCTATTTAAAAATTAATTCCGGTAAAGCACAGACCGAGTTACAGAATGAGACCAGTCTTGAGATCGAAAGAATTTACGTAAAGAAGAGTCATCATGGTCAAAGAGTTGGACAATTACTGTATCATCAGGCTTTAGAAACAGCGCATCAACTTGATAAATCTTATGTATGGCTGGGAGTTTGGGAAGAAAACCTGAGGGCGTTGAATTTCTATAAAAAGAACGGATTTGTTGAGTTTGATAAACATATTTTCAGGCTTGGAGAGGAAGAACAGACCGATTTGATGATGAAGAAAATATTGGAGTAACAATAAAACATTAAAAAACCTGCACTTTTGCGTTTTCCAAATAATGAATCAATTATATTTTTTAGAGAAAGTCAATCAATACTATTCTTTATCGGAAGAGACGACTGAAGCTTTACTCAATATTTGCACAGAAGAAAAGTATAGCAAAAATGACCTTCTTCTGGAAGCCGGGCATATGGCAAGATTTTACTACTTTTTAAAATCAGGATTGGTAGGCTATTATACCATTGATGAAAATGGGGATTCTATCTATAAAATTTTCTTTGAAGAAAACAGCTTTGTGGCATCCACGGCGGCCATCATAAAAAATGAGCCCAGTGATTTTAATATGATTGCCCTTGAAGACTGTACAGTCATTCAATATCCTGTAAAGGCTTATCGTGAACTGCTTGAAAAGCATCATGACCTTGCGCTGTTCCATTTATATTATTTAGAGAAAAACTGGGTGGTTAAAAAGGAACCACTGGAAGTTTCTTTAAAGTATGAAACGGCAAAACAACGCTATTTACAATTATTAGAAAATAAATCTCTGCATAGCAGACTGAAGCAACATCAGATTGCTTCTTATCTGGGCATAACCCCCACACAGCTTAGCCGTATAAAGAAAGAAATATAATAAAAAAAGCTTCAACATATGTTGAGGCTTTTTCTCTTTTTCTACCGCAATTTTGTTTTGTCAAAAAGATCATTGGTACATTATATGTTCTGTAATTACAAGCCTGTGATTATCATTAATTAAATATTTTAAACATGAAGAAGCTTATCAAAATTCTATTTGTACTGACAGCATGCATTCAGTTATCAGCACAAAAAATTATTCATCAGGAAATTTTCAGCCCGAAAATGAATAAAAAAATCAAAACGATCATCATTACCCCCAATGTCCAGAAAAATACTCTTTATCCTTCTGTGTATATTCTTCATGGTTTCAGTGGTAATCCGGATAGGATCATCAAGCAGGATATTCCGGATTTGGTTAAAAAGGCTCAGGAATATAAAACCATCTATATTCTTCCGGATGGGAACTACAGTTCCTGGTATGTAGACAGTCCTTTTGTTAAAGATTCTCAATATCAGACTTTTATCGGAAAAGAATTGGTGGAATTCATTGATAAGAACTATCCGGTGAAGGCAGATAAAAAGTACAGAGGTATTTTGGGGTGGAGTATGGGTGGTTATGGAGCGACTAATATTGGGGTCACTTACAATAAAACCTTTGGAATGGTAGGCAGCTCATGTGGAGCATTAGATCTTACTTCATTTGGTGAAGGGTATCAGAAATATATGGTTAATAAAGTACTGGGCCCTCTAGAATCTATCAGCCCGGACTTTCTTACTGATAACAAAATTAAACTAATGGCAGCAGCCGGGCAGCAATATATTTTTGATTGTGGTACGGAGGATACGCAAATGATTCAAATGAACAGAAATTTTCATAAAAAACTGACAGAAGCCAAAGTTCAGCATGTATATGCCGAATCCTTAGGAGGCCATGTTCCTGAGTATTGGAGCAGATCATTATCTGAGCAATTGTCTTTGTTTGACCGTTTTTTTAAACAATAATTTTAGAAAATGAACCCCGCATCATTGCCATTACGGGGTTACTTATTTTTTATTTAAATTTCAAAAAAATCCTTTTTAAGACCAGCTTAAAAAGGATTTAACATCAGGGACAATTAAAAAAAAGTCTAATTAATACTACAAATGTTGAAAGTTCTTGCCCAAATGTTCTTCGATTACAAAAAACGGATCTTCAGTAAGGGTGTGTGCCCTCATATCAATGAGGCTTACTTTACTCATCATGCGAAGCATAATCCTTCTTTCGCATGCATATTCAATACCGTCAATATTTCTTACTCCTGCACGGAATGCAGATCTTCCGTGAGCGCATAAATGATTATTAACCAGGATTACATCCCCGGCCTGTGGAGTAAAGCCTGAATAAATCAAATGCCTTGCTTCATCCCAGAATTCTGCCAGGCACTGATGGGCATCATCGGATTGCTTAATGCTTGGATTAAAAAGCTGTTCTGCCGCATCAAACCTCATGAAAGGAAGCTTGTTATTTCCATATAACACAGAATCCAACGCTTCTTCTTCACTTTCTCCCGTTTCCAGATTAGCATCCTTTGGAATTTTGTAAATTCTGTCAAACAGAGGTCTGTAATTTTCTCCGATAGACTTATGAGAACGGATAGAATATAGGGTAGAAGGCACCTGCTCTTCGTTCCTTACATACATAAAGCTCAGGAAATCTGCCTGATGCTTCAGGAAAGCATCTTCCGTATGCACATACAAATCTGTTGCAGAACCCGAACCGGTCTGCGTTTCGCGCATTTTCTCATCCGGTATAATCGCATGGATCAGCCCGCCTCCTTTACGTTGTGAATAATATTGTACCGGTTTTGAAGGAAGAGCACCATGAATCAGTGCACAGGCAAAACCATACAGGTTAAATTTGGAATAATCTGCAGATTGCCAGTTGGGTGGAGTTGTACCCAAAAGTTCCTGGTCAATATCCATTAATCCTTGAAAAATCAAGGCTCCATATTGATTTTTTGAAAAATCGCTCGCAAAATCAGCCGCTATATGTAAAATTCTCTCGGGTAAAAAATAAGAAGCCATTTGATGAACATGTTTTATAAAGTCACGGTTTTCATAGCTTCCGTATTTTTTCTCCAGATGCTCCGCTGCATCTTTTATCATTCTTCGCTCCTGAGATGTGATCTCAATGACGGTAGGAAGCAGTTTTACTTCTGTCATACTGTCGTTATCTAAAATTTCTAGAGAATTCATTAAAAAAAAATTTGGTGTTTAGTAATAATTTTTATCTTTGTTTTTAATTATTCTAAATAACAATAACTGGTTCAAATTTATGAATAATTACTGAACTGCCAAACAAAAAAAGAAAAAAATGAAAAATTTAAAAACTTGACTGTCAGACATATATGTAAACATGTCGAAAAACCACAAACAATCTATTGATTTAAAAAATCACCTTACAAAAAGTATATGAACAACAATTTTGCGCCCCTTGAAGAGGTATCCAACACCACATCACCTCACATTTCGGGGAATTTTGGAAATATTTTCCATCAGGACAATTACGATCACTATCGTAATGCAGTCAACAGCACTTTAGACCTTGTACAACAATTTCTTTACAGAAATGACAAGCCTTTCAGTGGTATCGAAGCCAAAGAAATGAAAGGAATGGTACAGGAGATCGATCTTAATCAAAAACTTTCTACCTATAAAGAACTACTGAACGAAGTAGATCATATTTATGTAAAGCATGCCACTGCTTTTCATCTTCCACAATATGTTGCCCACTTAAACTGCCCGGTGGTCATTCCTGCTTTAGCCGGAGAAATTCTGGTAAGCGCCATCAATTCCTCACAAGACACTTATGATCAGAGTGCAGGAGGAACATTTATGGAAAGAAAACTGATTGACTGGACGGCAGAACAGTTAGGCTATAACACCAATGAAAGTGACGGTGTTTTCACCGCCGGAGGTTCACAAAGTAACCTGATGGGATTAGTCATGATGCGTGATTGCTTCTCTCAAAAAAGATACAATCATAATATTAAGCTGGATGGTTTGCCACAGGAAGCAAGCCGTTTCAGAATTTTTGTTTCGGATAAATCGCATTTCAGCAATCTGAAAAATGCTTCTATCATGGGACTTGGAGAAAAATCAATTGTTAAAGTTCCTACAGATGAGAGATTTTGTATGGATATTTCCTTGCTTAAAAAATACATTAAAAGAGAAGAACAATTAGGTAATATTCCTATCGGAATCGTAGCCACTGCAGGAACTACAGATTTTGGAAATGTAGATCCATTGAAAGATATTGCCAATATTGCAGAACAGTACAATATATGGATGCATGTAGATGCTGCATACGGGTGTGCATTATTATTAAGCGAAAAATACCGCCACCTTCTTACTGGAATAGAAAGAGCAGATTCTGTAACGATAGATTATCATAAATCTTTTTTCCAGCCCATCAGCAGTAGTGCTTTCATTGTTAAAAACAAGAAAGAATTGTTGATCCTTAAGCATCATGCAGATTATCTGAATCCTAAAGAAATGGATGAAGAGGAAATTCCTGCACAGATCAATAAGTCCATTACTCAAAGTACCAGAAGGTTTGATGCCCTGAAACTTTGGTTTACCCTGAGAATGATGGGAAAAGAACAACTGGCACAGTATACGGACACTGTGATAGATCTTACCAAAGATGCGGCATCAATGATTACTGAAGATCAGGATTTTGAACTGCTTTCTGATTCTGATCTGAGTGTGTTGGTTTTCAGATATGTAAGGCCTGATATTACTGACCTGAATGCATTGAACCAATATATTAAGATGAAGCTGTTTTACAGTGGGGAAGTATTGGTAGCCAGTACAAAAGTTGACGGAAATTTCTATCTGAAATTTACGTTCCTGAACCCGATTACCACAACAGAAGATATTCACGAAATTCTTACTAAAATCAAAAGACATGGAGAAGACTTTGGTACAGAAAACTAGATGGAAAGAAAAAGCAGAAGAGGTAACGTTTCGAATTTTGCTTAACGGAATGCTCAGAGAGCTTGGAAACGGAAAATTTTACCAGGGAATACCCACTTATGATCTTCTGACGGCGCAAGCTCTGCAAAATACAGGCTATCTGTTGCATATGAGGTTTGAACTAAAGAAAAACAATTTATTTTTATTCGCTCCGGTCACCTACCGCTCTGAAAGCCCTTTTCATGAATATGGTCTTCCGGTTTGGGCTGTTGATCATCAAAATCAGGAAGTCTTTGAAGTAAACATTGATCAATTGATCTCATTGGTATATAAGGAATTCTCAGATACTTTTACCGAATCAGGACTTCAGCGTTTCAAGGAACGCATGCAAAGCAATCTCAGGAATCTTGAAAAGACCTTAGCTTGTTCTGCAGACCAAAATCCTTTATCATATTCATTTTTGGAATCGGAGCAGATTCTTCCGGTAGGTCATAACCTTCATCCTTTCACCAAATCAAGGATGGGATTTTCAGAAGAACAGCAACTGTCCTATTGTCCGGAGTTTGGAAAAGGATTTCAGCTTGATTATTTCCTGGTTGACAAGAAGCTGGTTACAGAAAGATCTTTACCGGGTATTTCAGCTCAGGAACTTATTGAAAAATTGATCCCCTTATCTGGCGAACTTAGTAAAGACTGTCTTAAAGAAGGTGAAAACACAAATGACTATTATATTCTTCCCGTTCATCCATGGGAAGCCCAATATCTTTTAACTTCAAAAGAATACTCCGACCTGTTTGAGTCCAGAAAAATGATTCATATGGGAGCTATGGGAGCTGAGTTTTATGCAACCTCTTCCATAAGAACAGTATATAATCCGGATTTCAGCTGGATGTTCAAATTCTCATTACACGTGCTGATGACCGGATCAGTAAGAACCAATAGTCTTAAAGACTTAAAAAGAGGCTATGCTTCAGCGGTTTGGTGGGAAGATGTACGTCCTTCATTTGAAGAAAACTATAAGGATTTCAAACTCCTGCTGGAACCTTCAACAATAAGTGTTGATTTTGACGGTAAAAATATTGACAGTTTTAATACTTTGATCAGAGAAAATCCTTTTTCACCGGATGACAAAGTTGTTTTATTGGCCAGGCTATGTCAGGATGAACCTTCAGGAGCCTTTAACTTTACGACTCATTTTTTTGAAAATGTTATTCAGAATATGGGACTGGAAGGCCCGGAAACTGTTATGTTATGGTTTGAAAAGTATGTTAAATTATTACTTGCTCCATTAAACAAACTTTTCAACACCTTTGGAATGGCACCAGAAGTACATCAGCAAAACCTGTTGATAGAATTAGATGAAAGTCTTCTTCCGAAAACAATTTGGGTGAGAGATGGCCAGGGCTATCTGTTAAGAGAGAGTAGTAAAAATCAATATGAAAATCTGATTAAAGAATATCCTGAAATTGAAGAACTTTTTATCCGTGATGAACGTCTTCTGGATATTATGTCCCATCATCTTCTGGTGAGCAATCTTGCAGCTCTCATTACCTCAATCGGTAAAACGGGATTAGCGGATGAAAGATCATTAATCGATATCCTGTATCATGAATTTGAATATCTGCATGAGCACAAACCATCAGCATTGACTGATTATGCTCTGAATCAAAGATATTGGTCCGTAAAATCAAATCTGCAGTCAGCAGTACTGGATGTAGACGGAGGGGTTAATGCTGCTGCGGTTTCGTATGCAAAGATTCCTAACCTGCTTCATATGTATTTCTTCTCGGATCAGCTTATTCAGCCAAAAGGGACAGAGGTTTTTTTCAAACGCTATTTTCCAAAGGATGATGTAACCATCAGCATGCGGCCTATTGATCTTGAAAATGATCTTGAAATGTTGCACGAATGGTTTAATCGTGAGCATGCCGTAAAAATATGGCAGATGAACTGGCCTATAGACGAGCTTGAAACGTATTACCGTTTGATGCTCCCGAGTAGTGAAGCACACAGCTATATTGTATTGAGCAACGATGCGCCTTCCTGTAATATTGAAATTTACTGGGCATCCAGAGATATGGTAGGAGACTATTACGAAGTACTGCCAACAGATTACGGAACCCATCAGTTTATTGCTCCTGTAGATCCTAAAAAGAAATATGTATCTCCATCCACCCAATCTATGGTAGATTATGTCTTTGCTCAGCCAGAGGTTGGTAAAATGGTGGGTGAGGGATCAGTAGATTCATTGGCTTCAATGATGAATAAGGCCCATGTAGGCTTCAAAATAGAAAAAGTCATTGAGATGCCTCATAAAAAAGCAAACCTCAACTTCTGCTACAGAGAATGGTACTGGGAGAAATTTCCCCAAAATAAAAATGTAGAAATCACCACCAACATCACCAAACATGAATAAAGAAACCGTATATAATGTAATAGGAATAGGCATAGGACCTTTTAACTTAGGTCTTGCTGCATTGTCCCATCCAATTCCTGAATTGAAAACCCTTTTTCTGGATCAAAGAGACGGTTTTGACTGGCATCCGGGATTGATGATCGATCATGTGACTTTACAAACACCTTTTTTATGTGATTGTGTTTCCATGGCTGATCCTACAAGTCCGCTAAGTCTTCTGAATTACCTTAAAGAAACCAACAGGCTTTATAAATTCTTTATCCGTGAAAATTTCTTTATTCCACGTAAAGAATATAATAAATATTGTCAGTGGGTCATTGAACAATTACCTGAATGCCGTTTTTCAACGCAGGTAACAGATATTGATTATGAAAACGGAATTTATATTGTTTCTACAATAGATACCAAAACCAAAGAAAAACAGATTTTTAAAACGGAAAGACTTATTCTTGGAACAGGAACACAACCCCATATTCCTTCTTTCATTCCTAAAAATGATGCCCGTATTATGCATACGAGTTCTTATTTATACAGAAAGGAAGAATTGTTGTCACAAGGTAAAAAGATTGCGGTAATCGGTTCAGGACAGAGTGCTGCTGAAGTTTTTTATGATCTTCTTCAAAACAGAGATGAAACTACTGAATTGGGATGGTACTCGCGTCCTGACAGATTTTTCCCGATGGAATACTCAAAACTGACGCTGGAATTGACTTCTCCTGATTATGTGGAATATTTCTACAACAGAAATGAGACCGCCAGAAAATCAATCTTAAGTAAACAACAGGCTCAGTTTAAAGGAATTAATTATGACCTGATCAATGATATTTATGATTTTATTTACGATCTGAATATTGATAATGCTGATCCGAAACTAACCATTATTCCTAACAGCCAGCTTGATAGTGTAAACAATGACAATCCGGGATCTCTTCATCTTGATTTCACCCAGCTGGAACAGGAAGTTCCTTACGAACAGGAAGCTGATTATGTGATTCTTGGTACAGGATATCGTTATCATGAGCCTTCATTCCTGAAAAATATCCAATCGAGAATAAAAAGGGATTCTAACGGCTTATTCTCCGTGAACAGAAATTATTCTATTGATGAGAACGGAGGAGAGATTTATGTACTGCACGCAGAAGTACACACTCACAGCTACATTTCTACAGACCTGGGAATGGCAGCATACCGTAATTCATTCATTATTAATGATATTCTTGGAAGGGAACATTATAAAATTGAGAAAAAAATCGCTTTCCAGGATTTTGATGTAGAAAAATACGCAGAATTACCAACCGCAAAAATATAACAGAAAATGAACACCAATTTAGAATATACAATCAGCCAGGAAAACTGGAACGAGGCCAATAGAAATCTTATGGCCAAAACCATTGCAGAATTGATGCACGAAGAGCTTTTAAAGCCTGTGGTAACCTTTGAAAATAAAAGCGGATATACAGTTTTTACCCTTGCAACCGGAGTTGAAAACATTATCTACAGCTTCCGCGGACAAGAAAGAATGATGGATTACTGGCATATTGATAAAGACAGCATTACAAAAACAGAAAACGGTGAAGACCTATCTTCAGTAGATGTGGCGGCTTTCTTCCTGGAAATGCAGTCTGTTTTTGACTTAGATCCTTATACGATTGCAAGATACACGGAAGAATTACTGCATACGTTGTATTGTGATGCTTTAATTTTATCAAGAGGAGTAATGTCTTCAAAAGAGCTTGCGGATGCAGATTATCAAACTGTAGAGCATAATATGACCGGCCATCCATGGGTAATTGTAAACAAAAGCCGATTAGGTTTTTCTCCAAGAGATCTTAAAACATTTGCCCCTGAAGCCGATGAAAATTTAAAAGTAATCTGGCTGGCTTCTCATAAAAGCAGATCATCATTCCAGTCTTTGGAACATATCAACAGAGATGAGTTTTATCGTTCTGAAATAGGAGAGGATTTATACAATGATTTTCAGCAGCAGCTATTGAGCAAAAGAAAAGTTGTTGAAGATTATCACTTTATCCCTGTACATCCATGGCAGTGGGAGCATAAGCTTCAGATTCATTTTGCCGGAGATATTGCTTCCGGACTTTTAATTCAATTAGGAGAGGGTAGCGATACCTACAGTCCGCAACAGAGTATACGTACTTTATTCAATGTAGATCATCCTAAAAAGAGATACCTGAAGACGGCTGTTTCTATTCTAAGCACAGGAAATATCAGAGGATTATCACCTAAGCAGATGAAAATTGCTCCAGCCATTACAGATTGGGTAAAAGGCTTAATTAAAGATGATGCTTACCTTGAGAACAAAGAAACTATTTTCTTAGGAGAAGAGGCTGCCATCACGTATCTGCATCCACAATATGGAGGCATTGCCAGCGTACCTTATCAGTATAATGAATTCCTTGGTGCATTATGGAGAGAAAGTGCTGAAAATTATCTGAAAGAAGATGAGCAAATGGTAACCATGGCTTCTTTACTTTATGTAGATGAGAGTGGAGTTCCATTAGTCCAGGCATTCGCAGAAAAAGCAGGAATAACCATCCGAGAATGGATCATCAGGTACCTGGATGCCTACCTGACACCGCTGCTTCATATTTATTATACCCATTCACTGTGTGTAACACCCCATGGTGAAAATATCATGGTTGTTTTAAAGAATGGGGTTCCACAAAGAATTGTAATTAAGGATTTTGTGGATGACATTGTTCTTACCACAGAGGCCAGAGAAAAACTGCCTGATCACCTGGCAGACGGGCTGATACAGTCTTCGAATAAAGAAAATATTCCTTTATTTATCCTTTTAGGTGTTTTTGATGCCTTCTTCAGATATTTATCCAATGTTCTGCATACTTATTCTGAATTTGAAGAGGAAACATTCTGGACCCTTGTTCATGATTCTATTGAAAGCTACAAAACAGATAATCCTCATTTACAGGAGAGATATGCTAAATATGATCTGTATGTGCCGGCGTTCAAAAGGTTTTATATCAACAGTCTTCGTTTGAAAAATAACGGGTACAGCGAAAATAAAGCATTTGCTATTCCACGAAAGGATGGAGCCTTACCGAATCCTTTGTATCAAATCGCTAACAAAAATTCTGTAGCAGTACTATGAGGAAATTCCTGCATCTGCTAAAGAATGGAACGGTTTTTACCTACGGGGCACTCGCAGGGAAAAAAGTAGAGCTGACATCGGGAAGTATCAACCGTTCCATTTTTAGTTTAGCAATTCCAATGGTGATGGAACTGGTCATGGAGTCTGTTTTTGTAAGTGTCAATCTCTTGATTATTGCCAGATTGGGTGATAAAGTGCTTGGACTTGTCGGAATTACAGACAACTACATCAATTTTGCGTATGCTATTGCGGTAGGGTTGGGAATTGCAGCAGCAACACTCGTAGCAAGAAGAGCTGGTGAAAAGGATACTGAAGGGATGGGCAGAACAGCCCATTATATTATCCTTTTAGCCTTATTTTTTGCTGTGTTAATCGGAGGGATTTCCTGCCTGTTTGCTTCTGAAATTGTAGGATTTCTTGGGATCAGTACAGATGTGGTAGATAATGGATTATCATTTTCCCGTCTGGTATTTCTAAGCATTGGATTGGTTATTCTAAGGCTTTCTGTGAACGGACTCTTCAGAGGAGCCGGAGATGCTGATCTCGCGATGAAATCATTGTGGATATGCCATATTTCCAATATTATCTTTGCTGTAATTCTGGTTTTCGGATTGGGATTTATTCCTGCCTTTGGATTAATGGGACTGGCTTATGCTACTATTTTATCAAGGCTGTTGGCGGTGATATACCAGTTTTTCATTTTGCTTTCAGGTAAAACGAGCATTAATATTCTGATGAAATTCCATCTGGATATTCCTTTGCTCAGGAAAATATTGAAAATAGCTTTTGGAGGATTGGTTCAATACATCATTCCAACTTCCAGCTGGCTGATAATGGTGAAAATCATATCTACATTCGGTACCTCAGCATTAGCCGGGTATATTATAGCTCAGCGTATCGCATCAGTAGCTACGATGCCGGCATGGGGAATAGGAAATGCAGCCGGCGTTCTTACAGGACAAAATCTTGGAGCCGGAGATCCCGATCGCGCTGAAAAAACAGTATGGAGGGCAGGAACCATCAATATGACCTATCTTGTTGTTGTAGCTTTGTTCTGGCAGATTGCTGCAGAATATGTGGTGAAATTTTTCACTACAGAAACTGAAGTGGCCCGATATGCGGTTCAGTACATTCATGTCGTTTCAATGGCTTATCTCTTATTAGGTTTCACTATGGTCATCAGCCGTGCACTGAATGCAGCCGGAAATATTATGCAGGTTACCATGCTTTATATCATTATGTTTTATGTCATTCAGCTTCCTCTGGCCTATTTGCTTGGAGTAAGGTTTCAATGGAAACTTACAGGAATATTCACTGCCATTGTCTCATCAGAGGTTGTACTGGCAGTCCTTTTCCTAATGATTTTTAAAAACGGTAAATGGAAAACAATAAAAATTTAAAATGAATACAACAGAAGAATTTTATGAAATTATCGCTTCAGCAATTGCGGTAAAAAAAGAACTGGTGAATGAAAGCCTTACCTATCAGGAGATCCCTGAATGGGATTCGATGTCTCACCTGCTTATCGTAGAAGCACTGGAGCAATTTTACCAGATTAAATTTGACTTTAACGATATCCTGGAAATGGGTACCGTAGGTAAAATTCGTGAAAAAATGAAAAAATACGATGTACTCGTAGAAAACTAAGAATATGAAAATTTTAGAAAATGTAATTGCCAACAGAAACCTGTTGTTTACTGATGCCTCCACCGGAAAAACTATTCCGGTCGGGGCTCTTTACAGATCTTTAGGCCTCAACCCCGTAGAAAAAGGTCTGATCTTTTTGTACAATGACAATCAGCTGTCTTCTATTGAAGTCTTGCTGAATTTTTACGGAACAGCACATACCATTGCTGTTTTAGGTCAAAAGCTTCATCCTGAATTCAAAGATCGTCTGGAGGAAGAATATCATCCGAAATATATCTTTGATCCTTCGAGAGAAGAAATCCAGGGTTATACCATCAAAGCCTTTTCAGAATCGGTTAATATCCATGTGAAAAAAGATTACCAATCTGAAGTAGTTATTAATCCTGAAATCAAAATTTTATTAAGTACGTCCGGGACAACGGGTATTCCGAAACTCGTAAAATTATCTGATGAAAGTCTTTATCAGAATGCTTTGAGTATTCTTCAGTATATGCCAATACTGGAGTCTGATGTTGTTCCTTTGAATGTCCCGATCAATTTCGTGTATGGGTTCTCCATCTTTACGACGAATTGTATGCGTGCAGGACGAATTGTGTGTACAGACAAAGACATTATGCAAAAAACTTTCTGGGACGAGATGGAAGAATTCGGATACAGTACCCTTGGAGGAGTGCCTTATCTGTATGAAAATCTGAACAGAATTGGATTCTTCAGAAAAAACAGTCCGAGTTTAAGATATATGACCCATACCGGAGGAGTGATCAATGGTGAGTTGAGAAAAACAATTTTTTCCTATTGTCATGAGTTTGAAAAACAGTTCTTTGCACAATACGGACAAACTGAAGCCGGAGGAAGAATGGCTTACCTTAGTACCGACGGACTTCTGGAAGCAGAAACTTCTATCGGAACTCCGGTGCATGGGGGAGATTTCAGTATAGATCCGGATACCGATGAGCTTCTGTTCTCCCACAACAGTATTTATGGAGGATATGCCAACACTCTAAAAGATCTGACTTCTTATGAGCAGCCAACTGTCTTACGCACAGGAGATACGGCACAAAAAGGAAAAAACGGAATCTACTATATCACGGGACGTATCAAAAGAATTATGAAATTATTCGGAATACGTCTCAACCTTGATGAGGTAGAATTCATCCTTAAAAATGAAATAGAAGGAAATACTTTTGTCTGTCTGAATTCCAATGATAAGAAAATCGTGGTATTATATGACAATCCTGATATTGATCCACAAATTATTACGGAAACCATCAAAAACAAACTGCGTATCAATCCTCAATATGTACGCACCGACCTTATAGAATCATTCCCATTATCACAAAACGGTAAAATAAACTATCCCCTGTTACAAAACTTACAGCATGAAAACATCTAAAACCCTTATATTACTTCTTGGTCTTGCTTTAACTTCAAATTCGCTTTCTGCTCAACAGAGTGACAGAGTTCATGGCAAAATCATGCTGTCTGAACAGGCACCTGTAAAAAATGCTATTTTAAGACTTGTGGATACGTCCTATCAGGCAAAAACAAATAATTTAGGAGAATATTACTTTGAAAATGTGCCACCTGGAGAATATATGCTTCAGGTGGTTTTAAATGATATCGAATTGATGCGTGAGAAAATCAGCATTAAGAAAGATGTCTATGAAATTCCGGCGATTTATGCTTCAATCCATAATAATGTGATTGAGGGAATTACAATCTATGCGGTCAGCAGAAATAAATTTCTGGATAAAGACAGTACTTCAGTTTCTAAAATGCCCTTAAGGAACTTAGAGAATCCTCAGGCATATACAAGCATTAACCAGCAAATTATGAAGGAGCAACTTACCTATGACATTTCAGAGGTTTTAAAAAATGTTCCGGGAATGGTGAAAATGCAAGGAAGTCCGGGAAGAGGTTCCGGTGACGGAAGCTTTTATTACAGTTTAAGAGGTTTCCCCACAAAAGTATCCATGGTAGACGGAATTCCGGCAACCACCAATGGAGAAATTGATCCTGCAGATATTGAACGTCTTGAGGTGATCAAAGGTCCGGCAGGAACATTGTATGGAGGTGCTGTAACATCTTTTGGAGGACTGATTAATTTAGTGACCAAAAAACCTAAAGACTATTTCGGAGGTGAAATATCCTACCTTATGGGAAGCTATAACCTGAACCGTGTGACGGCTGATGTGTATGGCCCGATAACTGATAACCGAAAAACGTTATTCCGTCTGAATGCAGCGTATCAGTATCAGAATGGCTTCAGAGATTCTGAATTCAGAAAATCATTTTTCGTTGCCCCTACTGTAAGTTATCAGGTGAGTGATAGGCTGAAGTTCAGCTTAGGAGCTCAGATCTATAATTATGAGGGTACCAATACCCCGATTATTTTCCTTGCCAGAACAAGACCTTATGTTGCCCATAATCCGGATGAACTTGGATTCGATTGGAAAAGATCATATTCAAATAATGATATGACCTTAAAAGCACCGTCCATCAACGTAAAAGCCGAGGCTAATTATAAAATTTCAGATAAATGGACCTCACAAACTTTACTTTCCAGAAACTTCAGAAAAACAGAAGGATTATATCAATATCAGTTTATAAGAGGAACAACCAGTGATGCCCTGTTGGAGCGTAACGTACAGTGGCAGAATTCTGAAGCTGCTTCTACAAGTTTTCAGCAGAATTTCAACGGGGAATTTAATATTGGCAAAATTAAAAATAAAGTGTTAATCGGATTAGATTATTTGAATCAGTCTATCAACAATAACCATTCTCCAATTGTGGTGTTTGATTACATTGATGGCACGAATCCAACAGGACCCGTGGGAGGACCCGTGACAGGAATATATGGTAATATATCCAAAGATTTGGCATTAAAAAAGATTCAAGCTTCTCCAGCCTCTTTAGTAAGAAATACATCTTCATCAAACCTTTATGGAGCCTATATTTCAAACGTAACTTATATTACCGACCGTTTGATCACCCTTTTAAGCTTACGTATGGATCATTATGAAAGTAAAGGGCAACTTAATATGAGTGATAACAAACGTACTGGTGATTTCAAGCAGACAGCATGGTCTCCCAAAGTAGGAATTGTATACCAGATCCTTAAAGATCAGTTATCTGCTTATGGGAATTATATGAATGGTTTCAGCTATACAGCACCTGTTACACAGCAGTTACCAGACTATAGCGGAGAGATGAAACCTCAGATGGCCAATCAATGGGAAGTTGGGATCAAAGGAAACCTTTGGCGAAATAAAGTGAATTTCACTGTGGGATACTACGATATCCTTGTGGACAATATACAGAGAGGAAGCGGGGTAATCCGCGACGGAAAAGAATACAATATTGTCGTTCAGGATGGAAAACAAAGAAGTAAAGGTATTGAAATTGAAACCATCATGAATCCTGTTCAGGGATTAAACATTATGGCCGGATATACTTACAACCACAGCAGGTTTGAAAAAGCAGATGCAGATGTAGAAGGACGTCGTCCGGAGTCTGCGGGTCCAGCGAATGTATTCAACTCATGGATCAGTTATATCATTCCTATTAAAGGCCTTCAGGGGTTGGGAATAGGCTTTGGGGTGAATCGGGTAGGAAAACAACTTGCCGGAAATAAAGTGAGAACCGGACAGTTTGCATTTCCTGCCTATACATTGATCAATGCTGCTGTTACTCTTGAAAAAGAAAGGTATCGATTAGGATTTAAAATGAATAATTTAGGCAATGTACAGTATTTTGCAGGACAGGGAGTTATTGTCGCTCAAATGCCTCGTAATTTTGTAGCTGAAGTTAGCTTTAAATTTTAAGGATGAAGTTAAAATTTAGAAAAATTGCATATCAATTACACCTATGGCTCGGGCTAACGTCCGGGCTTATAGTTGTTATTATGGCAGTTACAGGATGTATCCTGGCTTTTGAAGAAGAATTAAAACATATGGTTCATCCCAACAGGTATTTTGTTGAAAATATCGGAAGAAAAAAACTGACTTTGTCCAAACTTACCGGAAAAGCAGAACAAGCTTTACCTGAAGGGTTGAAAATCAAGAGAGTCATACTCTCTTCTGATCCTTCAAAAACGTATGTATTCCGGACCCTTAAAATGAATGATGAAGCATTGACGTATTGGGGAACCTATCTTTATTATTATAGGGTATATGTAGATCCCTATACCGGAAAAGTACAGGAAATAGAAGATGCAAAACATGATTTTTTTGAAATAGTCCTTGATCTTCACCGAAGACTTTTGCTGGGTGAAAAAATAGGAAAAACCATTACAGGGTATTCCACATTAATATTTGCTGTTATCCTTTTATCGGGGCTTGTGATATGGTATCCCCGTAAAATGAGTAAAAGCATGCTGAAAGGGATGTTTTTCATTAAAACATCTGCCAACTGGAAGCGAATCAACTATGATGTTCATAACGTATTAGGCTTTTACGCAATGATTCCTTTACTTATCATCTCTTATTCCGCATTGATATGGAGCTTTGAAGATGTAGACAAATGGGTAAAGAACACCTTAAACGGTAATATTCCTACAGAAAAGAAAGCTAAAAGTACAATTCCTTCCGAAGAGTTTTCAAACCGGGGAAATATTCTGGATTTGATTGGAAATAGGATGGAAGAGGGACTGAGAGATAAAAAATCAGCACTTGTTAATTTTCCAAGGTCTGAAGAAGGAACCTATTATGCTGAACTGACGTATGACGGCAGGCAATATCGCAATGAGCATTTTAATTTTGATCAATATTCAGGAGATATTTTAAAATCTCAATCTTATAAAAACAAAAATATCGGATATGGAACCGCATTAAGAGAAAGAAATTATGACCTTCACACCGGAAGTATTCTGGGAATGATCAGCAGAATTATTTATTTTCTGGCAGCTATTATTGCAGCATCACTCCCGATTACAGGTTTTATTATTTATTTCAACAAGAAAAAGAAGAAACCGAAACATAAAAAAAATAAAATTGTTTTTCCTGCTCATCAATAATGAAAGCCTCTGTGAAGGGGCTTTTTTTACATTTGCTTCAAACCGCGGCCAGCAAGCAGAGATTTTATCTGTGATAAAATTTTATACTGCATCATTTCAATATCATATGGGCTGAAAATCTAAGATTTTGTTGGGTTATTGGGAAATTCCAACAAATCAGTATTATTTTTATTCCAGCTGATTCTTCAGATCACCCTAATCTGTGAGAGATTATAATTCGTGTGTTTATAACAAAGAATAATTTCGGATAGTCGTGGCAAAAAACTACTCAATCAATTTTTTCACATTCTTGGAAAAGATCTCGATGCTTTTGTCCATTTCATCAGAGTTAAGATCTCCGAAACCTAGTCTCATAGCTGTAATATCCTTGTTTTGGTACAACAATGTTTTCGGGATAAACAGATTATCCTTAGCACTGTTACGACTTAATTGCATAAGATTGATCGGGATATTCCATTCCAGCCAGATGGCCAGTCCCCCTGCTGGCTTTTGAAAAGTGATAAGGTTGCTCAGGTTTTCCGTCAGCAGAACTGCGAGATAATCGCGTCTTTCCTGATAGACTTTTAATGATTTTTTCAGATAGCGGTTAATTTCGCCTTCTTCAATCATTTCTCCCAATGCTCTTTCCATCAAAATATCTCCCTGACGGTCTATAATGCCCAGATATTTTCTCATCTCAGCCATCAGGTTTTCGGGAGCAACAATGAACCCGGTTCTGAATCCCGGGGCCAGAGACTTTCCAAAGGAACCAATATAAATAACCATACCATTAGTATCAGCACTGGCTAAAGGAAGGATAGGACTTTTGTCGTAATGAAATTCATAATCATAATCATCCTCAAGAATGATAAACCCATATTCGTTAGCAAGTTCCAGTAATTCCAGTCTTCTTTGGGCACTTAAGGCAACGGTAGTAGGATAGTGATGATGTGGAGTAAGGTAAAGCATTCTGATTTTTTGTTTTTTACAGGCTTCACGAACACTTTCTACGATAATTCCTTCCTCGTCAATAGGAATTGAAACCATTTGAACACCGGCTTTCATAAAAATCATATTCACGGAAAAATAGCTTAAAGCACCTACCAGTACTACATCTCCTGCTGATAATAAAATTTCGGAAACGATATAAATACTCATTTCTGTACTCCGGGTAATCAAAAGGTTGTTTTTAGAAATGGGCAGTCCACGGGATAGATTGAGATATCTGGATAAATGTTCTTTAAAAAATTCACTTCCGTCATGATTGTAATGCCCCAATGCTTTTTGATTGGATTTTCGTTTAAGAATAGAACTGTAAAATCTTGAATGCTGACCAATCTGGGTTAATCTGATGTCGGGAACACCGTCATTAAAAACATATTCACAATCCGAATGTTCGAAAGGATTATCTAGAATATTAGAAGTTTTAAAAGAAAACCCTGTTGTTTTAGGATATTTTTGAAGGTTATTTTCTTCAAAATCTTTCACTTTTACAGGCTTTTCCTGATCTTTTCCGATGATAAACGTTCCTTTATTAGGAAAACTCTCTGTCCAGCCCTGTGCAGAGAGTTCATCATAGACCGCAACTGCTGTATTTCTGTGAATATCCAGCATTTCACTGAAGGTTCTGGTTCCCGGAAGTTTGGTTCCGAACGGTAAAACCCCTCGTTGAATGGCATTAACCAATTGATTGGCAATTTGCAGGTAAATAGAAGTCTCTGATTTTCTATCTATTTTAATAAAACTTTCATAAGGAATTTTAACCGGACTATCCATAATATCAAAACTGGCACCATGTAACCATCCGGCAATATACTACTTTTGACATCAAAATAAAAATCTATGGAATTCCATCATCTTCTCAATAGAATAGTACAGGAGGGCGAAATTCATGCCAAATGGCTGAATACACTTTCTTTTATGGAGAATGCCGGAGCACGAAAAATCTCAAAGTGTGAGCATCCGGTACTGGTTACTCAGATCCAACTGAAACATGCTGCTGAAGAGCACCGCCATGCCTATTACCTGAAAAAACAAATTGGAAAAATAGATCCGGCTTTGTGTAAGACCTATGAGAAGGAAGAACTTCTTGCTTCCGTAGCAACGAGACAATACCTCCATGCATTGGATATCAAAGCCTGTAGATATCTTCAGGAAGCATTTCAGCTCAGTAAAGAAGATCTAAAATATGCAGCCTATTTATTTGTTACCTACGCTATTGAGGTTCGTGCTGACGAATTGTACCCCGTTTATCAGGAGGTACTTACCAAAAGATCTTCAAAGATTATGGTGAAATCTATTATTCTTGAGGAAGAAGGACATCTGGAAGAAATGATCAATCAGCTCAATGAATTCTCACCGGACTGGAATACACATGCAGATCATATCCTGACCATAGAAAAGGAACTTCACGATCAGTGGATTCATGCTATTACGGAAGAAGTGATGCAATTGGATTATGTCTGAAAAGATAGCTCGTTTCAAGGAATTGCTTGATAAAAGAAAGGAAGAAGGTACTTTAAGAAACTTAAAACATCGCACTGAGGGTATCGATTTTTATTCTAATGACTATCTTGGATTGGCAGGAAACCATGAATTCCGGACTATTGTATTGGATAAAATTAATGCCAATCCTCAGTTGCTTTCAGGAAGTACCGGTTCAAGACTGATCAGTGGAAATAGCCATATTATTAGTGAAACAGAGGAATATATAGCTGACAAACAGCAGTTTCCTGCTGCTTTACTTTTTCCATCGGGATATAATGCGAATCTGGCTTTGTTTTCAACGCTTCCTGATCGTCATGATACCGTTATTATAGATGAACAGATTCATCGGTCCGTACATGATGCATGCAGAATGTCCCATGCAAGGAAATTAAAGTTCAGGCATAATGATCCTGAAGATCTGGAAAGGATATTAAAAAAGCAGACCGGGCATTGCTATGTTGCCATAGAAAGTCTTTACTCGATGGAGGGCGATTTTGCGCCCATCCCGGAAATTGCTGGTATGGTTAAAAAATATAATGCGGATCTGATTGTAGACGAAGCACATGCTTTTGGTGTATTTGGATACGGCTTGATTGATCAGTATCAACTGCAAAATCAGGTGTTGGCAGTGGTCGTTACATATGGCAAAGCATTGGGTGCCCATGGTGCTTCAATACTTTGTTGTGATTTGGTGAAATCCTACCTGGTCAATTTCGCCTCATCCTTTATTTATACTACTTCTGCTCAGGATTTTCAATGGGAAAGTATAAAGACCGGATATGAATTTCTGGAAGATCATCAGGAGTTGAAGAAAAAACTTCAGGCAAACATCAGTTTTTTCAGAAATCAGGGCTTGGAAACTCCTTCTGATGAAGGAAGTCCTGTTCAGGCTATTATCATTCCGGATAACAGAAAATTACAAATAATACAAAATCAATTGGCAGAAGAAGGTTTTCTGACCTACGCCGTATACAGCCCAACTGTAAAAGAAGGAACAGAAAGACTTCGGATATGTCTTCATAATTTTAATACAGAAGAAGAAATTGAGAGGCTGGCAGAGTTGATTAGAAAATTGATATAAGAAATAAGGCTGAAAAGCTATGAAAACAAAAATTAATATACAAAATCCCAATTACAAATGAGGCTATTTGTCACAGGCATTGGAACAGAAATAGGGAAAACGGTGTGTTCAGCTGTCTTGGTTCAATATTTTAAAGCCGATTACTGGAAACCAATACAGTCAGGAGATCTTCATTACACTGATAGTGATAAAGTTGAAGCATGGACAGACTATGTCATTTGTCATCCCGAAACATACCGTTTAAAATTGGCTGCCTCACCTCATCAGTCTGCAAGAGAAGAGCAGATAAAAATCAACCTTGATGATTTTAGGTTGCCTGATACAGAAAACCCTCTTATTGTAGAGGGAGCAGGAGGATTGATGGTTCCGATTTCTGATAACAGGTTTATCATTGATCTGGTAGAAACATTAAATCTCCCTACGGCACTTGTAGTGAGAAATTATCTGGGGTGCATCAATCACAGTTTGTTGTCGATGATGGCATTGCGACAGAGGAATATCAGGCTGGAATACCTGATTCTTAACGGAGAATTTCCGGAAGATACAGAAAGAGTAATCTGCAGTTTTATTGAAGAAGATACTAAAATTATCAGAATTCCGGAAATAAAAAGCTCGGATAAAGAACATATAAAAACTGCTGCAAAGCAATTAACAATAACAAAATTATGATAATGGATAAGAAAACAACATTGAGAAACGACTGGACTAAAGAAGAGATTGAAGAAATATATCATTTACCGTTGATGGAGCTAATTTACAAGGCTGCCTCTGTTCACAGGGAATGGCATGATCCTTCTGAAGTGCAGATTTCCACTTTGCTATCAATCAAAACCGGAGGATGTCCCGAAGACTGTTCCTATTGCGGACAGGCAGCACGTTACCACACCAACATCAAAGTACAGGCTTTATTACCAACAGAAACTGTGATTGCCCACGCACAAAAAGCAAAAGACAGCGGCTCATCACGTTTCTGCATGGCTGCGGCATGGCGTGAAGTTCGAAACAATCGTGATTTTGACAGAGTCATTGAGATGGTAAAAGGAGTCAATGATCTTGGATTAGAAGTATGCTGTACTTTAGGAATGCTTACTGAAGAACAGGCTGTCAGACTTCAGGAGGCCGGATTATATGCTTATAATCACAACCTCGATACTTCAGAACAATATTATGAAGAAATCATTTCTACCAGAACGTTTGACAACAGGATCAATACCATCAATAATGTCCGAAAAGCCGGAATTACAGTTTGCTCGGGAGGTATTATAGGACTGGGAGAAACACACAGAGACAGAATTTCAATGTTGTTAACCCTAGCGACAATGCCTAAACATCCGGAATCTGTTCCGATCAATGCACTAGCAAGAGTAGCAGGAACACCCTTAGCTGATAATGAAAAAGTAGATACCTGGGAAATGGTGAGAATGATTGCTACGGCAAGAATCGTTATGCCTTCTTCAATGGTTAGGTTAAGTGCCGGACGTATTGAAATGTCTGAAACAGAGCAGGCATGGTGTTTTATGGCGGGAGCCAATTCAATTTTTACGGGAGAAAGAGAAACATTATTAGTCACTCCAAATCCGGGCGTATCTGAAGATATGCAGATGTTGCAAACACTTGGGTTGAAACCAATGATGAAAAAAGAAACGTGCTGCTAATAATTATTTTAAATGCTAAGCTCGCAAAGGAATCATAATAATGTTTTTTCACATTCGCAAAGACCTTGTACTCAGCAAGGAAACTCGCATTATCTTAGCTGAGTGAAACGCTCTTGCGATCTTTAAATAGAAAATATGAAATAAAATCTTTGTAACCCGTTGCGTTCCAATTATTGATTGATCTAATTTTAAAAGCTGTACCAAGTGGGAGTTATAATAATCATTAAAGCTACATTGTAAGCTTTATGTTAAAAAAACGATCTCATCAACTATAAATACAATTTGTCATCTATGAACACAATAACCCCGGTCAGTTTTCAGCAAAGAGATAAAGCTGTAAACTGGCACCCATACACCCAAATGAAGACCGCGGATGATGCGATTCCCATTGTGAAAGGAAAAGGTATCTACCTCTATGATACTGAGAATAAAAAATATATGGATGTTGTCTCTTCATGGTGGGTAACCTTACACGGACATTCAAATCCTTATATTGCCCAACGTGTTTTTGAGCAGCTGAATACGCTTGAACAAGTTATTTTTGCTGGTTTTACTCATGAGCCGGCGATACAGCTTTCCGAGAATTTATTGCAGCTTTTGCCTTCTAATCAGAAAAAAGTATTTTACTCGGATAATGGTTCTACTGCGGTAGAAGTGGCATTGAAAATGTGTATTCAATATGCGCATAATCAAGGAAAAAAGAAGACTAAAATTGTAGCTTTTAAAAATGCTTATCACGGAGATACTTTCGGGGCTATGTCGGTAAGTGGGAAAAGCTTTTGGACCAAACCTTTTGAAAGTATGCTTTTTGAGGTAGTTTTTATTGAAACTCCCAATGCAGAAAATATAGAAAGCCTGCAATTACAGATTAAAGATCTGGCGGAGGAAGCAGCTTGTTTTATTTTTGAGCCTTTAATACAGGGTGCCGCAGGGATGTTGATGTATAAGGCGGAGTATTTAGATCGTTTGATGAAATACTGTCGGGAAGAAGGTTTATTGATGATTCAGGATGAGGTTTTTACAGGTTTTGGAAGAACAGGAAAGCTTTTTGCGGCAGATCATCTTACTGAAAAACCTGATATAATGTGCTTTTCAAAAGGGCTTACCGGAGGAACCATGCCGATGGGTATCACTACCTGTTCCAATGAAATTTATAACGTTTTTCTCTCTGAAGACCGTCATAAAACTTTATTTCATGGTCATTCCTTTACCGCTAATCCGTTAGCTTGTACAGCTGCTCTGGCCAGCATGGAATTATTACTTCAAAAAGAAACCCAAATGAACATCAGACGTATTACTCATCAGCATTCGGAGTTTATCGAAAGACTAATTCCTCATCCTCGGGTAGAAAATGTCCGTCAGATAGGGACTATTCTGGCTTTTGATTTTAAAACCGGATATGGGACTTCCTATTTTAATGAGGTTGGGAAAAAACTATATCATGAGTTTTTGCAGCGTGGAATGATCATGAGACCGCTCGGAAATGTAATTTATCTGGTTCCTCCATATTGTATTACTTCTGAAGAATTGGATTTTATATATCAGAATATTATGGAAGTTCTGGATCAGTTTAAAGACTAGAATATTGTATACAAGTACTGTTTTATATTAGATTTAGTAATTTTAAACTACATTTAAAATTGTTGCTAACCATAAAAATAAAGGCCTAAAAAACACACTACGAGCTCAGTTCATTCCCCCATAGATGAAGTTGAGAAAGGATAGGACCTAGTTTCTTCCCTTTCTCAGTGAGCTTATAATAAACTTCAGGAGGAAAATTATAAACTTCAATTCTTTGAATAATATGATCTTCCTCCAGTTGTTTGAGTTGTTCTGCAAGTACTTTTTTAGAGACTCTCGGCATATTTCGCCACAATTCTACAAAACGCACTGTGTCTTCCTCAAAAAGATTATGGAGGATTAACGGCTTCCATTTACCGGAAAGAATATCAAGGCTTTTCCTTAAACCACAGTTGGTAAACTCTTCAAAATTCATAGGTTGTTTTACTATAAATGAATAACCTTTTGGTAACCTTCGATTGTTCTCCTTCTGTTTACCAATAGATTTGCTTTTACAAACTTAAGCAAAATGAAATTACAATTATGGCGCAATGCAACATTGCTATTGAAGATTGACAAGGTGTCTATTCTCGTCGATCCTATGCTCGGGGAGAAAGGATCGTTAGGAAAATTCCCCATGACAGACAGTGATTTATTGAACCCATTGCTAGATCTGCCTTTTACCAGGGAGGAATTAGTAAAAAAACTGGCGACCATAGATGCAGTAGCTATTACTCATTTGCATCCTGATCATTGGGATAGTGCTGCTGTAGAACTTATTGATAAAAATATACCTGTTCTTTGCCCGGACAGTATTTCAGAACAGATTGCTCAACAGGGTTTTCAAAATATTATTTCAATCCATGATCATATCCGTTGGAAGAATATTGATATTTCGATGACAAAAGGAAAGCATGGAACAGGAGAAATTGGAGAAAAGATGGGGGTTGTAAACGGCTTTGTTTTTAAAAAAGAGAATCAGTCGGTTTATATTGTTGGGGACAGTATCTGGTATGAAGATATTGCAAATGAAATCGACCAACATCAGCCACAGCATATTGTTGTAGCCGGAGGAGCTGCGACTTTTTCTGTGGGAGAACCTATTATTATGACCAGTAATGATATTGTCAAAGTCTGTCAACAGGCACCTCAGGCAAAAGTTTGGGTAACCCATCTGGAAGCAGTGAGCCATTGTAAAGAGGATAGAAATTTTATTCAGAAAAAGATGAATGAAAAAGGATATACCAATCAATGTTTTATCCCAAAAGACGGCGAAGAAATCGATTTGTCTTTTAGCTAAAACAGGTCAGCTACGCAGATTTTCAAATCTATAAGGTTGATCGATAGGGCTGGGAACAGGAGCTTTTAAAGTTCCTGTTCTGCATTTTTCAGGGTTTTTATGAGTTCTTTCAATTCTTCTCTGGTAAACTCGTTCAAAGAACGTCCATAACTTCCTGATGGAAATTTGATATAATTAATCCAACGGGTTTGGGATTCATTGTAGATCCCTCCGAATTCAATATTATTCAGGGTAACGAACTTATATTTGGTTTCCTGATCGATTTTTTCATGCTCTTTTTGCTCCAACTTCTGAAGAGACAGGATGAGGTTTCCAAGTTCTTTTTTTTCTAAGGTTAAAGTTTTTCTTGATATTTCGTCATACGTTTCATATTCATACATGATTCCGAGAACGGTTTCTATAGAATTATCGGATAAATCTTTTGTTGTAATTTTCTGAAGATTTAAACTCTTGAACTTAATCAGAGTGCTTACTTTTTTCTCAATTAATGTTCCTTTCCTGGAGTTAATTTTAGGAGGGGTGGTTGTTATTGAAGATCTCTGAAACGAAGGAGGTGGCGAAATTTGTGCTGTTAATGATATGCAGACTGTACAGCAGATTGAAATAATAATTTTTCTCATTGACGGGTTATTGTTTTTTTATTCTAATCCCTGGCAATGTATAAAAAATTCACCGAATTAAAAGACTACAAAAAGAAATATTACTGAACACTCAAACCTTATCGTCTTTTGGAAGCCTGTAAGGTTGAAGACAAGTATTTTGATTTGCTCCATAAAAAAGACATTCTTCAAAAAAATGTCTCTTTTTTATTAAAACTATCTGAAAATTAGTCTTCCACATATTGATGTCTTGCTGCTTTTATTCCAAAATACAACATCAGTATCACAGACATGCTAAGGAAATAGAATGAGCTTCTCCAGGAAATATCCCAATCATGAAGTTTTCCAAAGATAGGGGGACCAAATGCTGCAATAAGATAACCGACAGATTGTGCCATTCCCGATATTTTTACCGCATTAATGCTGCTTTTTGTTCTTGTAGAGAAAAATAAAATTGATAAGCTGAACGATAGTCCGTTGGCAACCCCTATGATCACAGCATTTACGTAAATCCATTGAGATTTCATAAACACAAACATCATTGTGCTCCCAAACATTAAAGTACAGATAAAAAGAATCATAATTCGCTGATCTTTCATTTTGCTGGCAATAATAGGACAGAAGAAGGTGATAGGAATCATCGTAATCTGAATCACAAAAAGAACCCATCCTGAGCTCTCACCCTGCATATTATAATCCGAAAGGAACGAGGGTAACCATGCTACCATACAATAATAAAATAAAGATTGCAATCCCATAAAGGCACTTATATTCCAGGCCTGAGATGACTTAAACATATTAAAATCTGAAGTACTTAAAGCCGTTTTGGGGCGCGTAGAATTTTTTTTGTTAAAAATAAACTCAAGAATTAAAACCATAAATCCTAAAGCAGCAATCACCAGCCAGATTCCCAAGGAGCCTCGCCACCCCAATCCCGTCCATTCTCCTATTTTCACGCTGAATCCCGAAGCTAATGCCGCGGTAAGATTCATTGAAACGGCAAAAACTCCAGTCATCAAACCAATTTGCCTGGGAAAGTTGTTTTTTACATATCCCGGTGTCACTACGTTTCCGATACATATTCCCAGTCCGATAAATACAGACCCTAAGAATAATAACCATTGTGAGCCGGAAATCCGTAGAAATAATCCAAAACTCAGAATAAGTAAAGAATACATCAGAAGTTTACTGATTCCAAATGTATTTGAAAATCTGCTGACCAATACAGAACATGCTGCAAACATAAAGAGAGGAATAGAAGTAAGAAGGCTTACCTGAAAATTATCCAGTTTCAATGCCTCTCTCACATCACCAAGTACAGGTGAAACTGCTACGATAGGCGAACGAAGATTACTGGAAATTAAGATAACTACCAGAACATTAATGATTAATAAAACATACGAAGCATTCTTTTTGACTTCACTCTTCATCATGATAAAAACTTTTGTGCAAAATTAATACTGTAATTTTGTTTAATTTTGCCAAAGTTTTAACCCAAAACGACATGAACGCCAACGACAGTATAGTGATTGATGAATTAAAAAAACCTTATTTTGTATGGTTTGAAGAAAACTGGATCCATGATGATGTTCTTCACCAACATCAAAAAGGGCAGTTGGTGTATGTAGAAAGTGGTTTTCAATATATTACCATTGAAGAGAAAATTTATCTTCTTCCACAAAACCACGCGGCATGGATTCCTCCTCACGCGATCCATAAAACCAATTCACATTCTGAAAAGATTAAACTGATGATCATGTTTGCCGAGGTAAATCAGAAAGATTCTTTTTATCAACATGTCAATGTATTTTCCGTTCCGCCTGTATTAAAAGAAATGATCAAATATGCTGAAAAATGGTCAAAACTAATGGTAAAGGATCATCATGAAACCTTATTCTTACAAGCTCTTTTTAACGAATTACCTCGTTTTGCAGAATATTCATTTATGCTTCATATCTGCCTTCCTAAAGATAAACGTCTAACTAAAGTTATTGAATATCTGCATGATCATTATCAGGACGAAATTAAAATGGAGGATCTTGCTGATGCTGCTCTTTTATCTTTACGTACTTTAGAACGTATTTTTAAAAAGGAGACAGGATTGACCTTAATTAAATACCAGCAAATGCTTAGAATTATCAAAAGTCTTGAGTTTTTGAGCGCAAATGACCTAACAATTTCGGAAACAGCATACCAGGTGGGGTATAAGAGTGTACAATCATACTCAAGAAGTTTTCAATCTGTTATGCAGTTCAGACCGACAGATTTTATTAAAAATATGAAATGATTTTATATATGAAAAAGTGATTTATTATTTATAAAATCTCTTTTATTTGTGTGTTTGAGGGTGTTTTGGTCTTTTGATTATTTAATATTTCACACTTTTTGTTTTTTTTCATATTGGTATCAAATAATCAATTATGTTGTCATAAAAAATAAAAAGGCCTCCTAGAGGGGAGACCTTAAAAAAACACAAATGATGAAAAAAAATTATTTCGATTCACAAATATAAGTAAAAATTGTATTATGCTAAACACTATATGTGCATTTTTTTTAAATATTATTTATTTTAAGTAAAAATAATTATCCTATAATTGATTGTGGTTTTATTTAAGATTATGGAATTCGGCCTTACAGTGTATCACAGACTGATAAAAGCGTTTTTTATCAACTTGTTAAAACGGGTATGTGATTCTGATCATAAAATAATGCAGATTGTTTTTATTAATTTGTTTTAAAACTGATCATATGGAACCAAAGCATATTAAAGGAGTTCCTCCACAAACATCCGGTGGTTTCCATGATACTGAAACCCGAAAACGATTTGAGGCTGCTGTTATTCCATCGAAATTTAAAATACTACAGAAAAGATTTCTTTTAATCAATCAATGGAAAAGTTATTGTGGATCAGCTTTTGCAGATTTTAAACTCTATGATTCTGAAGGAAATCCTGCTGAGCGGGAACCCCAGAAAGGAGATTTCATCCGGATTAATATTCCCGGCCCCGGCGAGCCTGAGGCCAAAGGCTTTGATTGGGTCGAAATTATTGATATGTGCTATTATCAGGATCCTGTTTCAGAGACTATAAGCATGACCTGCAGGCCTTCCGGAAATCCCCAAAATAAAAAGAATTCTCATATTGCCCATTTCTACAGTGCAAAAGCAACCTCTACATTTATGATTTACAGAGACTCATTACATTTGAAAGCTGCTGTTTACGGAAGAAATGAGTCTCCTAACTTCAATGCAAAATGTATTGATATCGTCAGGAATCTCGTGGTCGCGGCGGGAGGGATGATGGGGATTGCAAAAATTCAGTGGAAACAGCTTACTGATGGTTTTTTAGATTTTGATTAATTTTTTTTGATCTGGATCAAAGTTCTGAAAATATGGGCTGTCTAATTTTGCGGCTTATTATAAAGCTATGGCAGAACTTGAAAAAATTATCTGGATATCCATTATTTTAATTATTATAATTTCAGTTAAAGATAAGATCAAACTTGCTCTTCCCATTTTGTTGGTAATAGCCGGCTTAGTGTTTAGCATAACGGGACTTATTCCATCAATTGATATGAGCCCTGAGATGGTCTTTTATGTTGTTCTTCCTCCTATATTATTTGATGCAGCCTGGAATACGTCAATTCCTGATTTCAAGAAAGAATTTTTTAAAATCTCTGTATTGGCAATAGGGCTTGTTTTTTTGACAACGACCATTATTGCTATAATAGTACATGCTGTAATTCCGGGCTTCAGCTGGCCTGTAGCTTTTGTATTGGGGGCAATTATTTCTCCCCCTGAAGCAGTAGCTGCAACGAGTATTACTAAGACACTTCCGCTTCCTCAAAAATTAATCACGATTCTGGAAGGGGAAAGTCTGCTTAATGATGCTTCTGCACTGATTGCCTACAAATGTGCTGTAATAGCTCTTTCCAGTGGTTTTTTTTCTTTTTGGGATGCCGGGTTACAGTTTATCAGTATAAGTCTTGGCGGAATTGTCATTGGGATACTTATTGGTTTATTATTCCTAAAATTGTATCCCTACTTTAATGGCAACAGCAGTACCGAAACATTTGCTGTTGTTCTTCTTCCTTTTGCTGCCTACAGTCTGGCAGAGCATCTTGGATATTCCGGAGTTTTGGCAGTTGTTTTATTAGGAATGTTTCTTTCCTGGAATTCAATCTCCTTATTCACAACTGAGAGCAGGATGCAGATGGGGCACTTTTGGGAGGTTATTATTTTTATTTTGAACGGTTGGGTTTTTCTAATGCTTGGAATGCAATTACCCTATATCATCTCAAATATATCACAAAAAGAAATTCCGGTTCTGATCCTGTATGGTCTTTTGATCTTTTTTGTACTTGTCATTATAAGGCTGATGGTACTTTTAATATTTCCTGTTTTTACAGATAAAACATTGGGAAAAGAGGGTGAGTTTCTTACGTCTTCAAAAAAAGAATATATTATTTTATCATGGTCTGGAATGAGAGGGGTAGTTTCACTGGCAGCAGCACTTGCTTTACCCCTGACAAATAATCAGCAAAATATTATAGAACAAAGAAGCACTATCTTATTTCTATCTTTTATAGTTATCATTTTCACATTACTGATTCAGGGGTTGACTTTGCCGAGGTTAATTAATATGATAAAACCTTCTGTCCCTGATAAACAGAAGGAAAAAGAATTGAATCAAACTCTCCTGAAAAGATCTATTGTGTTTTTAAAAGATAGGCAACCCGAAAATATCAAAATTAAGAGTGAACTGAAAAAAATGATAGAAAAGCTTGAAAAAGAGGATCTTCTGATAATACAAAATAATAATGATTCTGAATGGTCACCTTGTACAGATTGGAAAAAAGATTATTTCAAGCTTGAACTTCAGCTGGCAGAATATCAAAGGAAAGTTTTAATTGAAATTTATCACAAAGGACAATTTACTCTTGAAATAATCCGAAAAAAAGAATCAGAGCTCGATTTCTGGACCACGACGATTCGTCATGAAATAGAAACGATCGACCACTATTCTGAATAAAAAACCAAACTCCATTTCCTTTTTTGACCTAGGTCAAAGTTTGATATTGCCTGTAACAGGACATTTGCAGCTGAATATTTTAAACAAAAATTTATGAGTAAAACATTAGAAAAGGGGCCCTCTATCAATTTCTATCAGGCAACAACTCCTATTATTATTTCTGTATTTGGAGTATATCTTACGATAGGGATTGCTTTAGGAGTGCTCCCAAAATTTGTCCAGAATAATTTAGGATTTGATGCCATTATTGTAGGGCTGGTCATTGGTCTTCAATCGTTATCAACCCTGCTAACCAGAGCTTATTCAGGAAAAATAACAGATACTAAAGGGGCCAAAAACAGTAAAATGACCGGGGTTATACTAGCAATCATTGCAGGGGCAATATATGTTCTGGCTGTGTTATTTCAGGCTAACCCATTTTTAGCGTTGGTTCTTTTATTTCTGGCAAGAATTATCCATGGAGTAGGAGAAAGTTTTCTTGTTACAGGAGCGTTGACCTGGGGAATAGGTTTGGTAGGACATTCCAGCTCAGGAAAGGTAATGACCTGGAATGGGATTGCTATGTATGCCGGGATTGCCATTGGAGCACCACTTAGCATTTGGCTCAGCAAAGAATACGGTATATTACCCGCATTTATTCTTATTGCTTTGTTTCCGGTTGTAAGCTGGTTATCTACCGTAAAACTTCCTTCGATTCCTGTAGATAGAGATCATATAAGAACTCCTTTTTATAAGGTAATCGGTGCTATAGCAGGCCAGGGGTTGAGTCTTGCGTTTTCGTCGATGGCATTCGGATGTATAGCCTCCTTCATTGCCTTATTTTTTTCAGAGAAAAATTGGGGAGATGCTTCACTGGCATTTATTGTTTTTGGAATATGCTATGTATTAACCAGAATTCTTTTTGCCTCTTTCCCTGATAAATACGGAGGTTTGAAAATTGCCTTGATCTCTTTAGTGATTGAAGTAATAGGGCAAATGTTGATCTGGACTTCTATTTCTAAAACAGTAGCCATCATCGGATGTGGATTAACAGGAATCGGTTTTTCATTGGTTTTTCCTGCCCTTGGAGTTTTGGCTATCCGGAAGGTAAAACCTCAGATGAGAGGAACTGCGCTGGGAGCTTATGTAGCATTCGTTGATCTTTCATTAGGACTTGCCGGCCCATTAGCAGGATTAATTGCAGGATGGCTTGACTATCAGTCAGTCTATTTATTTGGAGGAATCAGCTGTATACTTTCAATTATTATTTTACTATTTAACAAAAAATAAATACAATTTGACTTATGATGACCCATCTAATGAAACCGAAAAAAATACGTTCAGAATTTATTGTTAAAAACAAAGAGTTTCTCACTCCCCACCTGATCCGTGTGGTATTTGACATCAATGAAAATCAAGCTGAGTTATTGAAACAGGTGCAATCCGGTTCTAACAATAAGATATTTATTCCCGCTGGAGAAATGAGAGGTGAACCGCTGGTCAGGACCTATACAAATCGAAAGATTGATCTTGAGAATCTTGAGCTGACTATAGATTTTGTATATCATGGTGAAAGTGGTCCCGCATCGGCATGGGCTTTACAAGTAAATGTGGGAGACAGTCTGGAAATAGGAATGAAAGAGAGCACACGAGCTTTAGTTCCGGATGCAGACTTTTATCTTTTTGTGGGAGATGCTACAGCATTACCTGTAATCTGCTCTATTGTTGAACAGCTTCCATCGTATGTAAAAGCAAAAGTGTTATTAGAAGTCCATGGGAAAGAAGATGAGCTGATATTATGTTCTGCGGCTGATATTACTGTAGAATGGCTTCATAATCTACAGCCGGAGAAAGGAAGTAGGTTGTCAGAACGTACCAAACAATTTGAATTTCCTAAAGGTATTTTGAAAGAATATGTTTATGTTGCAGGTGAATACACTACGGTACGCGATCTTCGCAGTTATTTTAAAACAACATTACAATGGGATTTGCACGGACTCTATGCCTGTTCATACTGGAGAGCAGGTCAATCTGAAGATGAGCATCCCACAAAAACAGATAATAACGGCTAGGAGATGAGCAATAGAGCTTTTATTGCTATATTTGCTATTCATTGATTTATATACATGGAGGAGCAACTGGTTTCATATATCAAAAGCAAAATATCGGTAACAGATCAGGAGATGGATGTTATTCTTTCTTATTTTAAACCGATTAAATTAAAAAAGAACGAGCTGTTGCTTACTAACGGGCAGTCGAGTCAGAGAACTTATTTTGTAACAACGGGCTGTCTGAGAATATTCTTTATTAATGAGGAAGGACAGGATTCTACCAGATATTTTGCTTTTGAAAATCAGTTTGCAACAGCACTGGTGAGTTTTATTACTTCAGAACCTTCAGAAGAGTTCATTCAGGCTGTCGAAGATTCTGAAGTATATTATATCACTCACAAAAATTTTTATCACTTGCTGGATATTATTCCAAAATGGGAAAAGTTTTATAGAATTTATCTTGAAATCGCCTATGTAACGAATACTAAAAGACTAATGTCTTTTCTGGTTCAGGATGCATTGGAAAAATATCGTCAATTGATGAATGAAAATCCCATTATTGTTCGCAGACTTTCAAACAAATTGGTGGCCTCTTATCTCAATATTTCACAAGAAACTTTGAGTAGGCTAAAACCTAGGCTCTGATATTTTTTTGATTCAGGTCAATCTTTTAAAAGTTTGTGGTTCTCAAATTTGTAACCTTAATTTTAAAAAGATGACGAATCTTCAAAATATCCCTTTACCTATTTTCACAGGAATTATTTTATTGAAAAATAAAATTGCAGGCCATACCTACCATATAAAAGTTCAAAGCCGGGATTTTCCCCGGATTCAATATGTAGCAGGGCTTGTCATAGAGATTTATCAAACTAATCCTTATTATGATCACCAAAGCAATGTAAGAAGATATGCTTTCTGGGATTATGAACCGATTCATTCTGTCGCTGATTTTGCCATCACAATATCTTCAGATCAGGAAGACAGAAAATGGATAGAAGCTCTTCAGGAAGGAGATATTCTTTTTTTCAGATCACTTCCTGAACCTATCATTAAGGATTATTCCGGAGATCATTATTTTCTCATTGGGGATATAAGAGGGCTATCTGCTCTATATGAATTTAACAGGGCATTACCGGTTAGTAAAACGGTAACAAGTCTTGTGCTCATTGAAGATGAAGAAGATTTTTTTGCGGATGTGGATCATAGTTTTCCCTTAAACAGTTATAATATTAAAAGCATTCACTCTGCAAAAATATTGGAATATATACAGAAATATTTTCCAAAAAATAAGAGAAATACAATAGCTTATATCTTTTGTGATTCAGGTTGTTTTATTGCTGACTATTTGAAAGGTACTCCCGTTTTCGGAATCAGGGAAGTATATGTAAATTCTTTATAGGAATAAAGGATAACAATATTAAGTAAAAAGTTATGGTAATATAACTCTGTTGTTAGCCCTTTGAAACCCTTTATTTAAAGGAAATTTAATGTTCATTTACTTTTTTAGAAATAATTTTAACCTTATCTTTGCGGGGATGTTAAAATGGTTTTCCATATTTTGTTCAATGATGTATGTGCTGGCAACCACCAATGCGGGGGAAGTGTTTAAAGTGCCTATGTTTGTGGAGCACTATATAGAATACCACGGAAGTTTATCCGAATTTGTGATGGAGCATTATGACAATCATAAAAAGGATTCTGACTGGGATTTGGACCAAAAATTACCATTCATCAATCCACCTATTGTATTGACGGTATTTGCACAGCTTCCTGAGCATCGTTTTGAAATAAAAAAACCAAAAGAATTTGCTGTTCCTCAGAAGAATAGTATTTATCAGGAAAAAGACTTCTCAAATCTTTTTCTTTCCCGGATTTTTCAGCCTCCCCGGTTTTCATAATTAATTCCAGATTGAAAATAAATGCTTTAGATAATTATTTAAAGCACTCAATTCTTATTACATATTCATTAACTCGTTGTGCATTTTACTACAAAGGCATAAAAGGTAATAGCATTTAAGCTGAAAACTAAAATCCGGCTTTCAAAACTTTACCTTATGTGACTTCCAGTATGGTAATTATATCATTGTAACCTTACTTTATTGAACTCAATAATTTAGGAATAAGACTTTTGAGATTAAAATGCCTCCCGGGTGATTAATTAATAATTTTTTCATGTTAAATAAAATTATTGAGTTTTCTGTTAAGAATAAACTCATCATTGCCTTGTTTACCATTGGTTTGGTTCTTTTTGGAGTATATGAAACGACTAAACTCCCTATCGATGCCCAACCCGACATTACCAATAACCAGGTTCAGATTATCACGACTGCTCCTTCTTATGGAGCCGCAGATATAGAACGTCTTGTAACGTTTCCTATTGAACAATCTACCAGTAATATCAGAGGAGTTACCGAGTTGCGTAGTCTCTCACGGTTCGGGCTTTCTCTGGTTACCATAGTTTTTGATGACAATACAGACGTCTATTGGGCCCGCCAGCAGGTTCAGGAGCGACTACAACTTGTTCAGGATAATATTCCTGAAGGGATTGGAAAGCCGGAATTGGGGCCAATTTCTACCGGACTGGGAGAGATTTTTCAGTATGTGGTAAGAGCTAAAAAAGGATATGAAAATATCTATGATGAAACGGAGCTCAGAACCATTCAGGATTGGGTAGTAAGAAGACAATTATTAGGAACAAAAGGAGTGGCCGATGTCAGCAGTTTCGGAGGAAAGTTAAAACAATATGAAATTGCAATCAACCCTAATAAGCTTCAAGCATTCAACATCAATATCAATGATGTTTTTGTTGCCCTGGAAAAGAACAACCAAAATACCGGCGGAGCCTATATTGAAAAGAAAGAAACTGTTCTTTTTATCAGAAGTGAAGGGCTTTTGGGGAGTACCGGGGATATTGGAAATATTCAGGTAGCAAATACTAAAGAAGGTATTCCGGTTCATATTAAAGATGTGGCGGCAGTTAAGATCGGTTATGCGACAAGGTACGGAGCAATGACCTATAACGACACGGGAGAAGTATCTGGAGCCATTGTGCTCATGCTTAAAGGAGAAAATGCGAACAAGGTGATTGCCAATATCAAGCAAAGACTTGAAAAAATTCAGGAATCTTTGCCCGAAGGAGTAGTCATTGAGCCCTTCATCGATCGTGCTAAAATGGTAAACAATACAATCAGCACAGTAAAAACAAATTTGATGGAAGGAGCTCTGATTGTGGTATTTATTCTGGTAATATTCCTCGGAAATTTCAGAGCAGGATTACTCGTAGCATCTGTAATTCCTTTAGCAATGCTTTTTGCGATCATCATGATGAACATTTTTGGAGTGGGAGGAAACCTGATGAGCCTTGGAGCCCTGGATTTCGGACTTATTGTAGATGGAGCCGTCATTATTGTGGAAGCAGTCCTTCACCAGTTAGCGCATAAAAAACACTTTGGTAAAGACAATATGCTGACCAAAAAAGAAATGGACGTACAGGTTTCAGGTTCAGCAACCAAAATGGTTAATAGTGCTGTTTTCGGACAGATTATTATCCTGATTGTCTATCTCCCTATTTTTACCCTGCAGGGAATTGAAGGTAAGATGTTTAAACCCATGGCTCAAACTGTTGCATTTGCCCTTATTGGCGCGTTTCTGTTGTCTTTAACATATATTCCAATGATGAGCGCATTGGTGCTGAGCAGAAAGAAAAAGATAAAAGAAAATATTTCGGACAGAATTATGGCTAAAGTCGAAACAAGCCATCAAAAACTTCTGATGAAAGCTCTCAAATTCAGAAAAACAATTATTTTGGGCGTATTGATTCTCTTTGCAGGAGCCGTTTTTGTATTGTCTAAAATGGGGGGGGAGTTTATTCCCTCTCTTGAGGAAGGAGATTTTGCTGTTGAAATGAGAATTCTCCAGGGAAGTAATATTAATGAAACAAAAAAAGTAACCACCCAGGCGTCAGGCATTCTCCTGAAGCAGTTTCCGGAAATACAGAAAATAGTTGTAAAAATAGGGAGTGCCGAAATCCCTACAGAACCGATGCCCATGGATGCAGGAGATATGATCATTGTTTTGAAACCTAAAAAAGAATGGACCTCTGCAAAATCATTTCCCGAGCTTTCTGAAAAAATGAGTAGGGCTTTAAGCAGTATTCCGGGGCTAACTACCAGCTTTCAGTTTCCCGTACAAATGCGTTTTAACGAATTGATGACAGGTGCAAGACAGGATGTGGTATGTAAAATTTATGGTGAAGATCTGGATAGCCTGAGCATCTATGCAAAAAAATTAGGAAGCATCATTAATACAGTAAAAGGAGCTCAGGATCTTTATATTGAACCTGTTGTTGGGGCTCCTCAGGTGGTAATTGACTATAATCGTGCTGAATTATCCCGGTACAATATTTCTGTAGCTGATATCAACAGGGTGATCAATATGGCTTTTGCAGGACAGACGGCAGGAGCTTTATATGAAGGAGAAAAGAAGTTTGATATTGTAGTCAGGATGGATAATGAACGAAAAAAGGATATTGCAACAATCCAAAATCTGCTGATTCCTACTGTTTCCGGAGAGCAGATTCCATTATCACAATTCGCTAAAGTGGAATTGAAGAACAGCCCGAACCAAATCCAGAGAGAAGATACTAAAAGACGAATCATCATAGGGTTTAATTCGAGAGGAAGGGACGTACAGACAATCGTAGAAGAACTTCAGCAGAAAGTCGGTAAAGAGCTTAAGTTTTCAGAAGGATATACCATCTCTTACGGTGGAACATTTGAAAATCTAAATGAAGCAAAAGCGAGATTAGGAGTTGCTGTTCCTATTTCATTAGTGATGATTTTCCTGTTATTATTCTTTGCTTTTGGCTCGGTAAAGCACAGCTTACTTATCTATACTGCAATTCCTTTATCTGCGATAGGCGGAGTGTATTTTCTGGCGTTACGGGGTATGCCCTTCAGTATCAGTGCAGGAGTGGGGTTTATCGCTTTATTCGGGGTAGCAGTACTTAATGGAATTGTTTTGATATCAGAATTCAACCGATTGAAAAACAATGGAATAAGTAATACGAGCAGAATTGTACTGATGGGCACAAGAATCAGGTTACGTCCGGTATTGATGACGGCTTTTGTAGCGTCTTTAGGGTTCTTACCCATGGCTTTAAGCAGCGGAGCAGGTGCGGAAGTACAGAGACCTTTGGCGACTGTGGTTATTGGTGGTTTAATGCTTGCTACTCTCTTAACCTTATTTGTTCTTCCAATTCTATACGTCCTTTTTGAACATATTAATAAAGATAAAATGAAATTCTCTAAAAAAGCAAATTATAAAAAAATGTCTGTTCTCTTACTGTTGATCTCTTTCGGAAGCTCTTATGCACAAGAAAATATAACGTTTGAGCAGGCCTTGGAAAAGGCGTATCAACAGAACGGGACGCTTAAGAATTCAAAATTAATTTCAGAATATCAGGAAAAGTTAAAAGCCACCTACCTGGATATCCCACAACTGGAAATTACCGGTGGATTTGGACAGATCCAGGGACAAGAAACGGATAATTCATTTGGTATTTCTCAAAGGTTCAGTTTCCCGACGGTCTATTCAAAAAGAAAACAGATGCTGGATGCCGAATGGACGGCAAGTACAATGAATCAAAATCTAACTAAAACACAACTAACCAAGGAAGTTACAGATGTTTTTTATAGAATTCTGGTGCTGCAGGAAAAGAAAAAAGTATTGGAATACATGAGCCAACTGTATAATAGCTTCGCTGAGAAAGCAGCTTTAAGACTGAAGAAAGGGGAAGCTAATGTTTTGGAAGAATCTACTGCTGAAATTCAAAAAGAACAGATTAAAGTACAGTTGAATATGCTTGAGAATGATCTGAACATTGCAAAACTGCAGCTACAACTTCTTCTTCAGTCCGATACTTCTTATCAGCCTGTTGCCGATAAGCCTATCATAGATATGAACCTGCAGATTTCAGAAGATAGAGTAAGGCAACACCCGGAACTTCAGTACCTGCAACAACAGATCAAAGTAAGAGAGGCTGAAATGCAGCTTGAAAAAAGCAGATTACTTCCCGAGCTTATGGTAGGATACACCAATCAAAGTATGAAAAACATTAATAACAATCGTTTTAATTCTGTTCAGATTGGGGTAGGAATCCCATTATTTACAAGAGGGCAAAGGGCTTTAGCAAAAGCTGCACAGACCAAAATTGCCATTTCTGAAAATCAGTATCTCAGAAAAGAAATTGAACTCAAAAACAGGCTAAGCCAACAGGTTAATAACTATATGAATCAACAGAGAATCATTGAAAACTTTGAACAAAGACAACTTCCAAAGTCTGAAACCATCTTAAAAACAGCACAAAAGCAGATGGAAGTAGGAGAAATTGATTACCTGAGCTGGGTAATATTGGTCAATCAGGCTGTAAAAACAAAAGCCGATTATATTGATCAGTTGGAAAAACTTAATCAGATAGGAGCAGAACTTAATTTTTTAATTTCAAAATAACAGCGTAATGCAATTCAAAATAATAACAATATCCGCCTTTGCTTTGACATTTGTTTTAATTTCATGTTCAGGAAAAAAAGACGAGGAAAATGCGGTATATGAAAATACTAAGTTTACAAAAAAAACTGAAAACACTGTTCATCTTACCGAAAAACAAATTCAATCCATAGATATGACCAGTACGGCGATTCAGGACAGAAATATGGAAAAAGTAATACATCTGAATGGGAAAGCAGAGATTGCACCGTCTCATATCAGTTCAATTTCCAGTATTATGGGTGGACATATTAAATCTATTAATGTAATCAACGGGAGCCATTTTAACAAGGGCCAGGTACTGGCTGTGGTAGAAGACCCTCAATTTATTCAGCTGCAACAGGATTATTTAGTTACCAAAGCACAGCTTGAGGCGGCAAGGCTTAATTTTAACCGTCAAAAGGAATTAAATACAAGTAAAGCAAGCAGTGATAAAACGATGCAAACAGCTCAGGCAGACTATTCAACATTAAATGCTACCTTAAAAGGTCTCGAAGAAAAACTGCGAATCATTGGAATTAATGCTAAAGGGCTCAACACAGGAAATATTCGAAGTAAAATTAATATTTATGCTCCGTTCACAGGATTTGTAAGCAAAATTTTCGTCAATAACGGGCAATATATCAATCCTGCCGATACCTTATTTGAGCTGATTAATCCTATCGGATTGCTTTTGGAAGTAAAAGTGTTTGAAAATGATGTGAATGATGTAAAGGTGGGGCAGGAAATTGTAGTGTACAACAATCAGAATCCTGATGTAAAATCAAATGCCAGAATTGTAAGTGTAGTTCCCAGTATTGAAACCGGTGGAGCGGCAACGGCTGTGGCAAAACTTTCTTCGGTCAATTCCGGGTTTGTAAAAGGGATGTATATCAATGCAGAAGTCAATATTAACAGCCGTTATACTCAAGGGCTACCCAATGAAGCGATTGTTTCTTTCGAAAATAAGAATTATGTTTTTGAAGACCTGGGCAAATCAAATTATAAAATGACTCCTGTAATAACCGGAATTTCTGATGATAAGTTTACAGAAGTTTTAAAAGCTGATATTTTAAAAGATAAAAAGATTGTACAGAAAGGTGCCTATAGCCTTCTGATGCTACTGAAGAATAAAGCAGAGTAATAATCTGTGAAATATTTTTCAAGCCAGGGTTTTGTTTATCATGTACAATAAACAAAACCCTGGCTTTTATCATGCAGGATGATGTATCGGATGCTCTCAATAAGACAAACCTTCAAATGATATTTGGCATATTTTCAATATTAAATATATTATCCGATGCATAATTGATTTTAAAATAATATTTTTAAGCAGTGAATTAGTTTTAGGAATTTTTAGTTGCATTAATAAGAAACTTTTATTCAAACATAATGACAACTAAACCGTTACACAACTTCCATATTCCGGTAATGGGTCTGGCCTATACTATAGACAGCCCTATTCGTGTTGCCCAATATGGAATTTCTTCTGTGATTTCGATCATTGATGATGAAATTCTGGAAAAGATGAAAAACTTTTATAATCAAAAGTTTAATCTCAACTATCTGGAGATTTCCACCAAAACAGAAGATTACAGAGCAAAGAGAATCACTGCCTATCTTGATATGGTGGATGATATCGTCAATGAAAAATTTGAAACATTTAAGCAGGAAATCAGTAAAAATAAAGAAACGCTAAAGGACTTTATTGCGATGCTGCCTAATACATCTGATTTAAAAAATAGCCTTCAATCCTTTATCAATCAAAAAAATAACTGGGGTAGTCAGCTCAAAAGTTTCATTGAATCCAACTTAGCACCCGGAAGTATTGATGTTAATATCATGACTAAGGTGGATAAAGATAACTATTACAAAAAAGAGCAGCTTCCGGTTACGTACAATGATGCCCATGCTTCACTTCGCGGATTTGCTCATAGTAAAATATCTTCTTCTGTGGTTCTTTCAGCAGGGATGAATCCTCGTCTCTATAATTATATGGAGGAATTTGAAGACTTCTTTCCTGATGAACAGGGAATGATTAAAAAGAAAATTATTCTTAAAGTAAGTGATTTCCGTTCCGCAATGATTCAGGGAAATTTTTTGGCTAAAAAAGGATTGTGGGTATCAGAATACAGAATTGAATCAGGATTAAACTGTGGAGGGCACGCATTTGCTACAGAAGGAATGCTTCTTGGTCCGATCATGGAAGAATTTAAACAAAAAAAGCATGAACTGATTCAATCAGCACATGCTTTAATGGTTAATGCACTGGAACAAAAAGGGAAGCCCTTAGTTTCTGAACCCCTGGAAATGAAAATTACTGTACAAGGTGGGGTAGGAACCTCTGAAGAACATCAATTCCTGCTCAGCCATTATCATACCGATAGTATTGGATGGGGCTCCCCATTTTTACTGGTTCCTGAAGCAACATCTGTAGATACTGAAACAAGAAGTCTTCTTATGCAATCAAAACAAGAAGATCTTTATCTGAGCCATATTTCGCCATTGGGAGTCCCTTTTAATACAATAAAAGGAACTTCTAACGAAAAACTTAAAACTGAAAAGGAAGCGAAAGGCAGATATGGAAGTGCATGTCCGAAGAAATTGCTGGCATTGAGTAAAGAATTTTCCCCGGAGGGAATATGTACGGCGTCAAAAAAATACCAGGATATTAAACTGAAAGAACTCTATGCTGACAAAAAAATACTAACAGCAGAGGAGTTTGATAAAAGAAAAGCTGGAATTACAGATAAAGCCTGTCTATGTGTTGGGCTTGTTAATTCAGCTTATATGGAACAGAATATTAAGATGAAAGGTGAAAAACAGGGAGTTGTTATTTGTCCGGGCCCTAATCTGGCTTTTTTTGATAAAGAAGTTTCGCTTTCTGAGATGATACAACATATCTATGGAAATGTCAATATTCTTTCGGATAACCAACGTCCTCATATGTTTATCAATGAGCTGAAAATGTATATTGATTATCTGAAAAAAGAAATCTCTGATTCATCTTTGATGACCTATTCCCAAACAAAGAAATGGAATACATTCAGAAGCAATATACTTGAAGGAATTGAGTATTATCACAACTTGTTTGCAAAATCTTCTTTCTTCAAAAACAGCTTACCAACCATAAATCTTCAACTACAGGAATGTAAACTGGCGCTAATAGCCATTGAGATTCCTCATATTGACAAATAAGTGTTTTTTATAATCACAAGAAGCCGTCTCACAAATCGTGAAACGGCTTCTTTTATTAAATTTTTCTATATTCTGTATACAGGAAGGGCTTTCATTTACATAATTTTTCAACCCATATTCTTTAACTGCGATACTCTCATATAAAAAATCTATTTTTCTATCGGTAAGCTCAAATTATTGTACGATGATTTTTTTGGTGACTATAGATTTTCCTTCAACTTGAAAAACACAAATATATACTCCGGAAGTCCAACCTGACGTATTCAAAGATTCCTTATAAGTTCCTTTGTTATTAATACCCTCTTTTAATACAGTTACAAGCACACCATTTGTATTTGTAATATAAATCTTTACAGAGCCAGATTGAGATAATGTATACTCTACGGTGGCATTGTCTTTTACAGGATTAGGGTAAACATTTAAAGCTTGTACTTCAATGTTTTTGGAACTCTCACTGATTTTTCTTGCCACTATGATATCACTATTCTCGTCAGCATATATAATATTTGCAGTCCAAAGGTAATTATTAGGATAGCTTGCACCGTCTTCATTGATAGAGTTTTGTGTAACATAAGTATAGCCACCTGTAGTATAATTTGGAATAAGAATCCTGGCACCATAACCATTTCCCAGTCTTATAAGGTACAAAGGTTTTCCATTGGGATCATCCTTGACATAAGCCAACTGGAAATTTGCCTGATTAGCAATATCAAACCACAGATAATCTTGTTCTGTTGTACTTTTTGATCCTCCTTTAAGGGCTACCCTTGAAGATTTGCTCATATTACCGAATGCATAATTTTCATATCCATATTTACTGTCTGTATCAGCAAAACCGGAGTTTGTCTTTATCAAAGATAAAGCCTCAAAACCAGAAGAACTTTGAATCAGGTAATAATTGGACCCACTTGAATTGTAAAAATCCATACTTTGTTTAGTACCAAAATTTATAAATCGTATTCCTTTTTCACTAACCGGGGCAAATCTTTCTCTGATAGAACTGTTGAATGAACCTTGGATAGACCAATTATCATCAGGTTTATTAGGGTATTGCAAATACAGGTCATTCCCTGAAAAACCCAGTTGATAATTATTTGATCTATACTCATTGGAAAGAAAAGTAAAGGATTGTTGTTTTGCATCAATAAGATTATTAGGATTTCCAGTAATATGATTAGGTTCAAACAGCTCCCTTTCACTGCCATGGTCTGCATTGTCCTGATAAAAATAATTTCCTGAATTGGCATTCCATCTGGCAATAGGTTTAAACGATTTTGCATTAAGGAAGCTGATAAGCCCTTTATTACCAGAGAATTTTCTGGCAGGTAAAAACCATCTTGCCCCACCATATATTCCTTCATAGGGATCAAAAGATGATATAGCTTTTATATAGCCGTCGTTATAGGTATTTCCTTCGGGAGCAATAGGTTTATTCTGATAATTTCTTACAATATAAGATCTGGAAGGATAAAGAGGAGACTGAACAAGAAAGTGGTTATTGGCTAATTCAGGAGTGAGCATTTCTTTGTAGACCATAATATCATCGACGGCACTAATAATAGGCCCCTGTTGATTATTTACTGTACCAAAAGTAATATTTTGAGTATTGGAAAGAACATCAGACAGACCAAACCAAAAGTAATTTGCATATAAACGACCTCCCGGACGACTAAAATACAATCGGGTTGCATTTTTATCTGAACTTAACATAAAGTAAACATATCCTGCACCATATTCATCTGGTCCAGGAAATATCTCTTGTTGGGTGTTGTCATTATAATAGCTGATTTTATAGCGTGCTTGGCCCAGTACCACTTTTTTCTGAGCAACACTGGAGTATTTTAAGATCTGAAAATAACCCTCTTTTATTCTGAGCTGAATATCTTCTCTGTTTCCATTAGATGGATTGGTAAAACTTAAAATCTGACAATCCTTTCCGTTCTCGGGTATTTTTACCCAGGCGGAAACAGAAAACCCCTTATTATTGCTTATGATATCTTTGACAACAACAGGTGGGATGATCAGGTTCTGATACCCGTTAAAAAATATTGCCTGAGATGGGTTTCCAAATCGGTCGGCTATACCAGTATTTGCATTTCCTTGTAGTTTATAAGCGGAATTGTTGGGATTCTTAAAATCATTTTGCCAGGATGAAGAACTACCGTACGAAAGATCATATAAATTGGCAACCTGCGAGTTTACAGAATATGCTCCTGTAGCGGTATTATCAAAGACTTCCTGCGAATAGAGCTGATGCTCTGCAAGAAATAGAATCAAAAAAAACAGAAATTTATCCAATGACAAAACTGATTTTGTTCCTGTCAAAAAAGAATTATTCTTTTGAGAAATTGAAGTAGGTCTCATAAAAAATATTTTAAGGTTGATGAATAGTTTAATTGTTTTTATTTTCACTGTATTTATTGAATTATTCTGTTTGGGAAAAATTCTAAAAATGTAGTTACTTCATCTGTAATAATGTAACCATTGATTCCTGCATTTTTGTTGTTATTAGGAGCAAGAATAAAATCAAAATCTCCTCTTCTGTCATTTTCAGGATTATTAGCGCAACATTGATTGATATTGACGTTTCCGATATATCGACCCTTATAATATTCCGGTTGTGCAGAGAATATACCGGTTCTCTTTCCTCCGGCTCTTATTTTCTGTGCTACTTGAAAAAGATTTGTATCTGCAGGGGTTCTGAATACCATTTCATACAAACCTGCCACTCCGGTATAAGCGGGGTTTGCTTTTCTCCAGGTTTCCCATTGTTCATAAAACTTCATTGGGTCTGCGGTTGTAGCATCATCAGGAGTTGAATCGGGCTTTATAAAGGGAGCAAAAATGATTTGTTTTTTCTGAGCTTCTGTCAACAAATTAAAGAAAGGGATAAACTGTTTAGGTGTCTTATTCCCTTTAAACATGACTACTGAAAAGGCGTTTGCAGCCTGTACCACTTTCATCGCTTGCCGAAAGGTTATATCATCATTAATGTCAAGCTGGAGAAAAACCCCTGCTCCCAAAGCAATAGTAATAGCATCCTGCAAGAGAGGGATCTTTTCATTGGTATAAGTTTTTTCTTCATTCTTCAATCTCAAGCTGGATAATTCATTCCAGGAATATTCACTTGCTTTTCCATAATTATCTTTTCCTGTTCCGTAAGTATTTGGGTACATATCCAGGAAATTGGTAGTACGCTGAAGATAATCATCATGCATTAGATACACTTTTCCATCTTTACTTGTTTTGAGATCAATTTCGATCATATCTACGTTGCGGTTGTTGGCTGCTTTTGCTACTGCAACAACAGAGTTTTCTGGCGTTCCGTCAATCCAGGCTGCCCTGTGGAGTGCAAGGAATACATAGCCGGGATTTTTATTTCCGTCCAATAGTGTAGCCCTCAATTTATCCAAACTGGGTCTGGCGGTCGTTGGTGGTGTTGTTGTCGTATAGAAGCCCTGAGCATGAGCATGCTGAGTTGTTCCTACGTAAAGAATCAAAGCAAATGAGCTTTTTAAGATTCCGTTTCTGAAAAATGTTAATAGTTTCATATTAAAAAATTTTAATTTGTACTTGGACGTAAATATATAATTTATCACACGTTGTTGAATTAATTTTATATTAAATTTAATTAATAACATATTGTTTATCAATTGTTTATAATTAAAAAAGTTATCTGTTTTAAGAAAAAAACAGATAACTTTTAATTTGTTTTACAGATTGTATGTATTGAATAATATCTACTCGTTTAAAAAGTAAAGATTTTTCTTTTTTAAAAAATTAATTAATTCTTTAGGTCTGTCAGTTTGTATCATATTAACATGATGATCCGGATACCAGTTGTAAACATCAGGATTTTCAAAAATCTTATCATCATTATGACCTGCACAAAGTTGGGGCCACATAGAATTCACCCAAATTTTAATTTTACTCTTCTGAATTTCTTTAAAGTTAATCAGGTAATTTTCATCAGGACCTATGGTAAATTCGAAACCATATATTTTATGATTTTTTAGGTATCCGTTGATTTTTGACCAGTCTTCTCCGGATCCTAACCTTACAATGGGCATATAATGAATCTCATCTTTTATTTTTCCGTATTTTTTATTGAACTCGTCGTAAGTTGCTGTTCCCTTAAAAAGAACCTGATCAAACATTTTTTTTTCTTTCAAAATAGGGTAGACGAGATCAAAATAATCAAAGGCTTTATCAAGATTAATAAAAATTTTTCCATCCGTTACATCCAGAACCTCACTTAAAGTAGGAACTTTCATTTCTGTAGGAACTCCTAATCCATCTCTCAGGAATAATTTTTTAATTTCCTCAATTGTATAGTCAGAAGGACTTCCTTTACCGGTAGTCGTTCTGTCAATTGTTTTATCATGCATTAAGATAAGTACGTTGTCTTTGGTAAGAGCCAGATCTATTTCTACCATATTTACCCCCTTCTCAATTGCCTTTTTAATGGCGGGAATTGAATTTTCAGGAGCTTCGCGCCAATCTGCCCGATGGGCGATTACCATTACTTTATCATCAGGAAAACCAGACAATGAAATCTTACTTTGCCCAAAAAACAATTCCGAAAAAAATACGATAAGGATAAGGAAGATTTTAGTTTTCATACTTCATATTTTTAGATTGTAAATACTTAATCAGTTTTTCAGGGCGATCTGTCTGGATAATATTGGCTCCTTTTCTGATTGCCCAGCCCCAGTGTTCTTCTGGATGTTCATCGGCAAGATCATCATCATGACCTGCACATAACTCAGCCCATAGCGTATTGATCCAGATTAAGGAATTCTGACTTTTGATTAATTGTAGTAATTCATCGGCTTTTGGGGTATCATTTTTTATAATGACTTCGTAAGCAGCAGGATGGAATGATTTTGAGAAATCATTTACATATTTTTTAGGATTGAGAACCTCTTCTCTTGTATAAATACTATAATCTTCAGGCCAAACCATAGGCATATAAACTATATTATTCAATTTATTTCCGACTTCTTTTTTTAATATTTCAGCTTTTTTATTTCCTTTCAGAATAATCTGATCGTGGGTTCCGGTTTTATTGACAATTTCAATCGTTTCATCGAGGTAATCCCAGGCTTTGTCAAGATTCAGCATTATTCTTTTACCTTTAATGAAATTGAGCATTTCTTCTAAAGTCGGAATCTTTTCCCTACCGGGCATTCCGGCTCCGTTTTTAAGAGATAAAGACTGAATGTCCTTATAGTTAGTTGCCGAGATCAATCCTTTTCCATTGGTTGTACGATTTAACGTAGTATCGTGCATGATAATCAGTTTTCCATCTTTGGTTTTCTGAATATCTATTTCTACAATATCTACTCCCATTTTTATACAACTTTCTACAGCTTTAATAGAGTTTTCGGGATAATTATGCCAATCACCACGATGGGCAACTACCAGAATCTTGTTTTCCGGAATACTTTGTTTGAAATAATTGGATTGCGCAGAAAAAAACGATGAGAATACTATGACCAAAGCAATAATCATAATATTGATATTTTTGTTGTAATTCATTTTTATGAGTCTTGGAGTTTAGTATCCGGTATTTTGTTTAATGGCCGGGTCTGTATTGATCTGACTTTGAGGAATTGGCATAACCAGATTATAGGATTTGATCGCCGCAGTTCCGTATCCGGGAGTATTTTGAAAATGAGCAGTCATCACCTGAATTGCCTTTCCTGTCCTTACCAGATCAAACCACCGATGTCCTTCGCCTATCAGTTCTTTTCGCCTTTCCAAAGCAATTTCATCCAAAAGCTGAGTTTGGCTGGTAATATCAACAGAAGAAAGCCCAGCTCTGTTTTTAACTTTATTGACGTATATATTTGCATTCAGCGGATCATTGGCTTTTGCATAACATTCGGCTATAAGAAGATATATATCTGCTAAACGGAGAACAACAATATTACTTCCGCCATCAGCAGGAGCGGTAGATGGTTTCGTTAGTTTTTTAGAGTAGGGAATACCATTATTTGTTAAGCCAATATAAGCATCTCTTCTTTTGTCACCGGTGGTAAAAAGATTATAAATCTCTTTTGTTGGCAGATTATGCCCTTTTGCTCCTGGAGAAAATCCTGAAGGGCTGAACATCTGATAGGCCTGACTTCCTTCTGAATTTCCGTTTAATCCTGAAGCAAACTGCACATCAAAAATAATCTCAGCGTTATTTTTATTGGTCACATCAAATATCTTAGCAACATCTGGTAGCAAGCTGTAACTCAGGCTTTCAACCTGTTTCAGATAAGGCAATGCTTCATTATATTTATTTCTGGTAATTAAAACTTTCCCAAGAGTTCCCAGAGCTGCCCCCTTTGTTACTCTTCCTTTTTGAGATGTGTTTTCAGGAAGTAAAGGAATAGCATCTTTGAGCTCAGATTCAATAAAATCATATACCGTTTCTGCAGAAGTTCTTCCTTGTCCGAAATAGTCATTGACATTCACACTTTCTTTGGTAACAAGAGGAACATCACCAAAAATCCGAACCATATTAAAATACATGAGTGCTCTTAAAAACTTTACTTCACCTGTTCGGATATTCTTTTGGGATTGACTCATAACGACGTTTCCGATTCTGTTTAAAACAATGTTGGCCTGTTGAATTCCCATATAGTTTTCTTTCCAGGTACTGGCAAGCAAAGAATTATTAGGCTGAATGGTAAAAAAATCAAGTTCCCCGTAAGTAAAACTATCATTGGCAGGCACTTCATCATAAGTATTATCGGAAGGAAGTTCACCAATTGCAGGCATTGCAAGTTGATACTGTCCGATGTATTGCAATGAACCATATACGGCATTGACACCCTGTTCTAACTGTGCTTCGTCTTTATAGAAATTATTAGTTTGTTTAATACTTTCAGGAGATGTATTTAAAAGATCTGATGAACATGACTGCAACAACAGAAAAGAAAGAAGGGGAATATATATTTTTTTCATTTTTAAAATATTTAGGTTAGACTCTGTTTAAAACTTCATATTCATTCCAAAAGAATATACTCTTGCTACAGGATAATAACCATTGTCATATCCCTGTGTAAGAATACTTTCTGAAGTAGCATCAAGATTCTGCCCTTTATAGGAAGTAAAGGTCAGGAGATTATTTCCTACAAAATAGATTTGAAGTGATTTTACCTTTAGGGCTGAAATCAGACTTTGAGGAAGATTATAGGCTAACCTTAAAGACCTCAGTCTCACATAATCTCCATTTTTAAAGAAGATACTGGATGTTCTCGCTTCTTTTCTGTTATTTGAAAAGTTCATATTGGGCATTGCGTAGATTCCGTTTGGATTGCTGACCGGATTATATCTGTTGTCAAAATAATTCTGGGTGGCAATTCCAAACCCTTCTCCGGATTCGGTAATGCTTACCTGATCTCCATTATAAATTTTCCGGCCAAGCTCACTATACAAAGTAAAGCTTAAATCAAAATTCTTATATCTGAAAGAATGGGTAAAACCCATGATGTATTTTGGAATTCCTGAACCAAAACTTTTTTTATCATCAGCATCAATTTTTCCGTCTCCGTTAATGTCTTCCATAATATAATCACCAACCTGTGTCCCTTCTATATGAGGAGAATTATTGATTTGTTCCTGAGTTTTATAAATTCCCAGAATATTATATCCATACATTTCAGCAATAGAACCGCCTACTTTCGTTACTGCAAAGTTGTTGGCCCCAGCCACAATCTGTGATTGTCCGTTAGCCAATGCCAATACTTTGTTTTTATTCGTTGAAAAGCTAAAACTGCTTGAGTATTCAAAATCGTCACCCACATGGATCGGTTTTAATGAAAGCTGGATCTCTAATCCACTGTTTCTGATTTTACCGATATTTTGAAGTAAAGTAGAGTAGCCGGACTGCTGTGGAATAGGAACATCAAGCAACAAACCATTCCTGTTCAGGATATAATAATCTGCTGATACACTTAAGTATTTATGAAACAAACTGAAATCAATACCAAAGTTCACAGACTTTGATTTTTCCCAGGAAAGGTCAAAGCTTGCGGCAGTAGATGATCGGTAACCCGGTACCAAAATTCCTCCAAAAACATAATTCTCTTTTTCCATCAGTGATAGAGAACCAAAGTTTGGAATCTGATTATTCCCGTTGGTTCCCAAGCTGAATCTCAACTTCAAAGGGTCTACCCATTTATTTTCCGGGAAAAAAGTTTCTTTACTTATCGTCCATCCTAATGATAAAGCATAAAAATCGCCCCATTTGGAATTGGAGCCGAATCGCGATGATCCATCTCTTCGATAAGATGCCATTAAGCTGTATTTGCTATTATAAGTATAATTGAATCTTGTAAAATAGGAGATTAATGTCCATTTATACTGGTTAACATCCACTTTAAATGAGGTTCCACCGGAAATATTCTCTATACTGTTATCCGGAAAGCCGGTGGCTAAAGTTGTTGTTTGAGTTGACGTTTCATCCTGATAAGATTGTCCTAAAATGAAATTAAAGGTATGATAATCAATCTTTTTATCATAAGTCAGTAAATTTTCGATCAGGTAATTCTTGGTAATATATTCTGTTCTGCTTGCTGAAGCAACATCTTTATCTGCAGGAGTTCTATAGCTTCCAACTGTTGAAGGTTTAAAGAAATTGTAGTCGTAACTTGTATAATCACCACCTGCTGAAACCTTATATTTGAAATCTTTCAGAAAATTCAATTCTGCGAAAATATTTCCAAAGGTTTTAAATAAAGTATACTTCCTTTTGGTCATTTCTGCAACAGCAACGGGGTTTTCTACCAAAGCTCCGTCTGTAGGACCATTTACTTTTATTTGTTGGGAAATAATCAGATTGCCGTTTGCATCTCTTGGAGTAAAGAAAGGGTACATTGTAGTAGCCATCTGAAGGAGATTATAGGTTCTTCCCCCATTGACCATATCAAACAGACTTCCTTTTGAAAAAGAGGGAGTCATTGAAACCCCAAATTTCAATTGATCTGTAATTTGGGTCGCCAGATTGATATTCCCTGAATATTTTTCATAATCGGTTCCAATTAAAATTCCTTTTTGATTCAGGTAGCTTCCCGTGAATGAATATTTTGTTTTGTCGCTTCCACCCAGAACATTCAGCGCAGTATTGCTCATCGCAGCAGGTTTTAATACAGTAGAGTACCAGTCGGTACTGGTGAGCCCGGGTTGCCTGTTCAGATAAGGTGTTAAATAGTCAGGAACAAGTTCTCGTAGCGTAGCTCCTTTTGAAATCCTTGTTGCTGTATCATCAGAAATACTTCTGTTGCTTCCTTTCGAAAGGTAATTATTGTCCCGGGATTCTTTCATGAAGGTTGCCATATCATAGGCATTGACAAATTTCTCATTATCGCTCCTCGTCTGGATTCCATAATATGAATCTAAAGTTACTTCCAGTTTACCTTTTTTCCCTTCTTTAGTCTGGATCAGAATAACTCCGTTGGCTCCTCTCGATCCGTAAATAGCTGTAGAAGCGGCATCTTTAAGAACGTCTATCGAAGCAATTGAATTGGGATCTATTGAATTTAAATTTGTTCCTTCTGTTAAAGGAAACCCATCTACCACAATTAATGGATTGGCCCCTGCAGTCAGAGTTCCGATTCCGCGGATACGAATACTGGGAGAAGATCCTGGGCCGGCGTTTGCCGAAGTAGTCTGTATTCCGGTAGCCTTTCCTGCAATCATGTCTCCAAAATTACCTGAAGCCACACTTTTCAGATCCTTTTCTCCAAGGGAAGCGATAGAACCTGAAACATCCTTTTTATTTTGCTTTCCATAACCTACCAATACTACCTCATCAATTTTTTTCTCTTTATTGACAACCGTATCATTTTTAGCAATATTACTTGTTATAATACTGTTTTTCCGTTCAGTTTTCTTTGAAGTTCTTCTTACAGATACCATGTTATTTTGAATGGTAAATTCAATCGGATAATTCTTTTTTAGATAATCCATTGTGTGCTGTAAGGAGGCGTAATCGACATCCTTATCATCCACCATAATATCCTGAAGATCTGATACCGAATAAAAGAATTGTGTTTTTGTTGTTTTGCTCAGCTTTTCCAGTACTTTGGTAAGAGGTGGAGTGGTCGAATGGGCAGCATGCATATGAGGAAATATTTCTGAAGCAAATAAAGGCTGAGAAATAGATAAAGTCCCGAGCATAGCAATACTAATTGCTGTTTTTTTCATAAATTCGCAATATTAATTTTTAAACTTTCTATAGGTTTTTAAGTTGATTAAATCCGCATCGATAACCCCCATTATCGATGCTTCTTTATTTTAGTACTATTTCTGTTGCATTATTTTTTTCTATTTTTAAATTAAACGGATAACTGATGATAGAGAGGATGTTATTAAGGTCCCCTGTAAATGAGCCACTTACAATCCTGTCTTTATATTGGTCAGGATAAGATATCCTTACATAGTACGTTTTTTCAAGCTGTTTAATTGCTTCAGAATACCTTGAATTGCTAAATGAAAAGCTCATTTGCTTTTCCTGGCTGTAATAATGATAGTTGGAATGATCATTATCACTCATCCAGATTTCTTTTGGCAGGAGATAGGTGATTTTCCCCAAATGCTCTACCTTTACTTTTCCTTCAAAGAGTTCCACTTTTTTTTCCTGAGACTTCTGATCTAAAAAGAATTGAGTTCCCAAAACCTGTACATGAAAATCTCCTGCATTGATTCTGAACGGTCTTGTTTTATCTTTGGCAATATTAAAATTTGCCTGTCCTGTAAAGACAATGTCCCTTCCTTTATCCCCAAAATTTTTGCTTAAAATCAACTTGCTGTGTGGTAATAACTTAATGATACTTCCATCTGGTAGTTGAATGTTTTTTGAAGCCTCCAGACTTTCATAAACATAAGTTCTCTCTTTTGGAATGGAAATGTTCTGAACGTTGTTATACACTATTAAAAAAATAAAAAGGGGAACAACAATAGCTGCTGCCCAATACCATTTTTGGATATTTCTTTTTTTTCTGATTTTATAACGGATACCGTCCCAGATTTTACGATCTGTTATTGCATCAATTTTATTTTGCTCCTCAGAAACAGTTTTCCAGTTCTCTTCAAATTCTTTTTCTAAGCTCATACGCTGACACCATGATTGTATTCAAACCATTTTATAATAAATACACAGAAAAGTAAAATCGTTCACCCCAAAAATTAAGAATTAACAATTTGTTCATATTGATTGGTGAAAATTACCTAATGCAGATTGCCTCTCAGAAAGGTTAGAGCTTTGTTTATCTGTTTGCTGATAGCTGTTTTCGAAACGTTATTTTCTTTTGCTAATTGAGAATAACTTATATTTTCAACTTTGTGTTGGATAAATAGCTGCTTTGTTTTTTGAGGTAATTTTTCTAAAAGATTTTCAAGCCGGGATATCTGCTCTTCACGGCTACTTTCGTCGAAAGTGTCGTTTTCTTCTGTACTCACCATTTCAGATTCGGTAAAGATAAATGATAACTTGTTTTTGCGATAAAAATTAGAAATCTCTTGTTTGCAGGTCTTGAAGATAATCGCTTCAGGAGGAATTTGAGTCGTTTTATCTATATGTTTCCAGACATGCATGAAAATATCCTGAACCATATCTTCTGCATCCTCGTCTTTTTGAATGTATTTCTTAACGAAGAAGTAAACTCTATGTTTATATTCAGAATATATTTTCTCGAACGGATCCATCAGGTGAAGACAAATTTTTCAGTACATTATAAAGTCATAAAACTATTTAAAAAGATTCTTAAACAGTTTAAAGATATGTTAATTTTAAAAAATTATGATAAAAAACAGATTACATATTTCGCAAATAGAAAAAGAACCTAATGTATTTTTAAATAAAAGAAAAATTTTATTTTATTCTTCTTATAAATGGAAAAAAATATTAGCACTACACAAAAAAAATGATTGAAGCATCAATTTCTATTTATAATAACTATGGCTGGAATGGTTATTTTGAATATCCGTAAGCACGGGATAATCCTTACCTTAGATGCTCTTTAGTATTTATAATAACAGATTATTTTATGGAAAAAAGAAAGATCAAAAATACCGATTTAGCAGTAGCACCTATCAACTTTGGAGGAAATGTTTTTGGATGGACATTAGACGAAAAACAGTCCTTTGATATATTGGATCAGTTTTCCCAAGCCGGGTTTAATTTTGTAGACACTGCAGATACTTATTCCTGGTGGGTGAACGGCAGAGGCGGACAATCTGAGGAAATTATCGGGAAATGGATGAAAAGCCGTTCCAATCGTAAAGATATTGTATTGGCAACTAAAGTAGGTTCAGAAACGAAGGAGCATGGTTTCGACATCAGCAAGAAACACATCCTGAAGTCGGTAGATGAATCTCTGCAAAGGCTGCAGACAGATCATATCGATATTTATTATACCCATTTTGATGACCATACCACACCGGTAGAAGAAACGCTTTCTGCCTATGATCAAATCATTAAAGCAGGAAAGGTAAGGTATATTGCAGCTTCCAATCTTTCACCTGAGCGTTTGAAGGCATCATTCGAAGCTTCGGAAAAGAACAACCTTCCAAAATATGTAGCGCTGCAACCTCATTACAATATAATGGAAAGAGAAGGTTTTGAGAAAAACTATGCTCCTTTAGTAGAACAATTTGATTTGAGTGTATTCCCATATTGGTCTTTGGCCGCAGGTTTCTTAACAGGTAAATACCGTAATGAAGCAGATTTTGCAAAAAGTGCCAGAGGAGAAGGAGTCAGAAAGTATCTCAACGAAAAAGGCCTTGGTGTTTTAAAAGCTTTGGATCAGATCAGTGAAAAACATCACACACAACAAAGTACTGTGGCATTGGCATGGCTATTAGCCAATCCATTGATCACGGCACCTATAGTAAGTGCTACAAGTGCCACACAGCTTGAAACATTATTCAATGCTCCAAAATTGGTTTTAGATAAAGAAGATGTTGACTTGCTTAATGAAGCGAGCCGGTATTAATCGGATTGTTCATTGTTAGATAAAAAAAGCCTCCGTTTAAAACTGAACGGAGGCTTTTATAGTTAATCAGAATATTCTTTTAACAGCTGTCTATAACTCATCAATATTGAGGATTTTGAAATAAATCCTATAAAATCATTACTGGCACTCACTACCGGAAGGTTCCATACTCCTGTGTCATCAAACGTCTGCAGGATATCCAGTGGTTTATTCTCACGATGAAGGATTGCTGGAGGAGTTTTCATAATTTGGGATACGGTCTGTAAAGAATCCATTTCCTGATTAAAAAGATAAGGTCTTATATCATCCAGAGTAAGAATACCCTTGAGCTTCTTGTTTTCATCCACAATGGCATAAATATTTTTATTTCCGCTTTTTACAAGTTCAAATAACTCTGTGATAGAGGCATTCTCATTAATGATTTGTGAATATTGATCAATGAAATCTTCTGTTCTCAAAGCAAAAAGCAGGTTTTTATCATGTTTGTTGGTGAAAATTTTCCCTTCATCTGCTAAAGATTTAAGTTCCGGAGAGATCGTTGAAAACCATTTGGCAATAAGATAGGAGATTATAGAAACGATCATGAGAGGAATAAACAAATCATACCCAAAACTAGATTCAGCGATCAGGAATATGGCTGTAAGCGGCGCATACAAAACACCACTCATAGCTCCGGCCATTCCTACAAGAACAAGGTTGGTTACCGGAACATCTGTAAACCCGATATGTTGACAAACTAAGGCAAACAAATATCCTAAAGTACCACCCGCAAAGAGGGAAGGAGCAAAGTTACCACCATTTCCGCCACTGAAAATAGTGAAAGAAGTAGCAAATGCCTTTAAAAGTAAAACCAACACTAAAAATATAATAATTGTCCACTCTCCGATCTCAAAATATCTGAAAAAACTGTTTTCAATAATGGAGTGGGTATTTCCGTTGGTAAAAGCTTTCACAATGTCATATCCTTCCCCAAATAATGGAGGGAAAAGAACACAAAGAAAGGAAAGCACAGCACCTCCAAACATTGCCTTACGCATTCTTGAAAGCTGAAGACCTTTGATAAAATGTTCCACTTTTTGAGAAATGATTACAAAATAACGGGCATACAACCCGGTTACGAGTCCCAGAATAAGGTAATAAGGCAGATTCTTATAATTGAAAGCCTCTCTCGTATAAAACCTGAAGAGAATGTCTTCCTGTAATAAAATTCTGGATAAAAGGCTTCCACACACTGCAGCAACCACAAGGGGAATAAAGTCTGTAAAAACAACTCCCGTCAGTAAAATTTCAAAGGCAAACATAATCCCGGCAATTGGAGCATTGAATGCTGATGCAATCCCTGCCGTAGCTCCCGCAGCCAATAATAAAGTGCGTTCTTTGTAACTGAGCCTGTAGGTCTGGGCATAATTGGAGCCAATAGCTGCACCTGTAACTGCGATCGGACTCTCTAATCCGGCAGATCCTCCCAAACCAACTGTAATCGCACTCTGAATAACCTGAGAATACATTTTTACCGAAGCCACAATACTGGAGTTTTGAGCAATCTCATAGAGAATAGCCCCGATTCCTTTTCGATCCTGTCCTTTAAACAAAGTCAGAACGATCATTGTTGTCAGGACAATTCCTAAAAAGGGAAAAACAATATAGAATAAGATCTGGTATTCAAAATGAACTTTATTGGTAATGAAATAATGAATATTGTGTACCAGTGTTTTTAAAATAACTCCGGCAAGCCCTGCCGTACAGCCCACCAAAATTCCGGAAAGGACAAGAAACTGGTTTCTGCTTAATCTGTTGTTCAGCCAGTGGAGAATAAGCTCGTAGCTCCGTGCCTTTTCCAGGCCGTATTTTTGGAAATCTCTTTTAAATTTAAGGAAACTGAGGTATTTTTTTTTGTTGTGAATTTTCACTGTAGAAACTTTTAATGCGATACCCAAATTGATATTGCTGTGTAAATTTATGAAATATATGGCAAAAATACCTGCCAAGGCTTAGTCATTCCCTTAAAATTGTCGGGCTACACCCTTTATAATTGAGACTGAATCGCCTGTTTATCGGATTTTTTTAGATTTTCCTGAAAATAATAATCCCGCTCCTATGATTCCGGCGGTACCGGCAATAATCCATGTTATGGTGCGGGAAGAAACTGAAAATAAAGTTCTTCCATCAATCCCGGTATTGCCTCTTGAAGGTGCCAGAATATTACCTGTTGAATTTTGGTCCTTATGAGCCTTTTTTATTACACATCGCATCCCTGCTGATGAAACATAGCGGACCACACCCGGAAATATTTCATATAAATTTTTAAAAATAACAGCAGACCAGTCTGGATAATAAACGTCAGTAGGATTTTTGGCCATCTTTACAATAGAATTGGCAAGCTTACGTGGATCAAACGCAGGGGGAGGAGTGCTCAGTTTTATTCCTGAATAATTAGCTGCATGATCTATGCCTGAAGATTTCTGAAATCCCGGATATAAAGCACAAATATGAATATCCGGATAATCTGAAACCTCTCCCTGAAGGGTTTCCACCATTCCCCGAACTCCATATTTTGAAGCCGTATAGGCTGTTCCGTAAGGCGCAGGCATCCATCCTCCAATAGAAATATTATTAAGTAAAACACCTCGTTTCTGTTTTTTAAAAACAGGTAATATGGCATGGGCAGAATGCATGTATCCTAATAAATTTGTCTTAATAATCTGATCTGTCACTTCTACTGGTATTTCTTCAAATTTTCCAAAAGCCAGAACACCGGCATTATTCACCCAGTAATCAATTTTTCCACTAAATTCCAGAGCTTCATTTACTAAATTCTGTACCTCTGTCGCTACAGATGTATCTGTAGGTACAGCGATCACTGTAGCTCCTAATTTTCTGCATATTTCAGCTGTTTCTTTAAGAGCATCTTCACCACGTGCTGCAAGAACAAGATCTGCACCTTGTTTTGCAAACGCTTCTGCTGTAGCCTTACCAATTCCACTGGAAGCTCCGGTAATGACAACTGTTTCTCCGAAAAAAGGAGGTTTTCTTTGATTTTTCATAATTTGATAGATTTAAGATGATCCGTTCCCTGTATTTCTTTTAGGAAAAAGAATAAGTCTTATAGAAGGATTATTGGTGATGAACAGGCGAAACCAATCTAAAGCAAGCTGGATTTTATTTCCAAAGCCTACAAGAGGAATGATATGAATGAAAAGCCAGGTCATCCATGCGAAAAATCCTTTAAATGAATGTTTTGGAAGGTCCACTACTGCATTATACTTTGATATAATGGCCATACTTCCTTTATCGTTGTAGCGGAAGGGTTCCAATACTTTTTCTTCCTCTATACGCTTAAAATTTGCGCCAAGATTTTTTCCCTGCTGAATGGCAACCTGAGCAAGCTGTGGATGTCCCTTAGGATACTTTTCCTCAGATAACATTAAACAGATATCTCCCAATGCATAAATATCTTCTGTATGTATCACCTTATTATAAGCATCTACAAGTATTCGTCTTCCTTTGCCTATGGTTTCTTCCGGTAACCCTTTAATTTCACGACCAATAACTCCGGATGTCCAGATTAATGTTTCTGTTTCTATTGATGTTCCATCGCTTAAGATCACTTTGGAATCAACATAATCTTTAACAGAAACATTGAGAAGTATTTTAACTCCCAATTCTTTTAATTTTTCATATGCTGCATTTTGTGCCAATTTGCTCATCGGTGAAAGTAATGAAGGTAATGCATCAATGAGGTAGATTCCGGAAAGGCTTAATTTGATTTCCGGATATTCTTTTCTAGCAATATATTTTCCCATTTCAGCAAGCATCCCTGCTAATTCCACACCAGTAGGGCCACCACCCGCAATGACGATATTCTGTAGTTTCTCGGCCTGTGTTATATCTTTGTTTTTTGCAGCTTCTTCCAGGGTTAATAATATATGATTTCGAAGATAAAGCGCTTCTTCGATACTTTTCATAGGTAAAGCACATTTTCGTACATTCTCCATTCCAAAGAAATTAGATTCTGTTCCAGAAGCTATTACGAGATAATCATAATGTAACGATCCGGTATCTGTTTCTATGGATTTATTTTCAGGATTTACTGTAATAAGATTTCCCATATGGAACTTCACATTTTTGTTATCTGAAAATAGTTTACGGAAAGGATAGCTGATATTAGACGCTTCTATAAAAGAAGTGGCAACCTGATAGATCAACGGAGGAAAAAAATGATAATTATTTTTATCTACCAGGGTCATGTTAAATCTTTTATCGTTGCGAAGTGATTTGATAAGATTGATCCCGGCAAATCCTCCTCCTACGATTAGAATATGCTTTTTCATAGCTGAATATTGAAATGGTGTCCTATACCTGATTCAAGAACAAGACCAAAGAGGTTGAAAAACAAAGTTTTAACATACTATACTGATTGCAGGTACTATTGCTTTTTAAGTATGCACGATGTTTGCAGTATATTTGATTACCAACACCATAAAATATACGATATGAAAGCAGAGATTTTAACAGAAAAACATAAACTGGGAATTGGAGGAGTTGCTATCGGAACAGCCTTTGAAAATATTACGGATGAGCAGGCTCATGAGATACTTCAAGCTGCCTGGAACTCTGGAATCAGATATTTTGATACCTCCCCATGGTACGGACTTACAAAAAGTGAGCGAAGATTTGGAGATTTTCTTAAAGATAAAAACCGGAATGAATTTGTATTTTCAACCAAGGTAGGAAGATTATTTGATGAAGTTCCCGAACCTGAAGTTCCTCCTACAATGTGGAAAAATCCATTACCTTATGATTTCAGACATGATTATACAGCCGACGCCATAAAAAGGTCAATTGCTGATAGCTTGCAAAGAACCGGGCTCAATCATATTGATATTGTTTATATCCATGATCTTTCTGAAGATCAGGTAGGAGATCGTTATCCTTATTTTCTGAAACAGGCGAAAGAAGGAGCATTCAGAGTACTTTCTGAGCTTCGGGATCAGGGAATCATCAAGGCATGGAGGATGGGGGTCAATAAAATTGAACCTATTTTAGATTGTATTGAATCGGCAGATCCCGATATTTGTCTTTCTGCGACCCAATATTCTATCCTGGAACATGAAGATGCTATAGACAGGCTTCTTCCTGCCGTAAAAAGTGCAGGGGTACAACTGGTTTCGGGAGCGGGATATAATTCGGGGTATATTGCGGGAAGAGAACGATATAATTATAAGAATGTAATCCCAAAAGGAATGGACGAAAAACGAAATAGGATCATGGCTATTGCAGAGAAATATAAGATAAATATTATCGATGCAGCACTTCATTTTGTACTTGCTTCTGATCAATTTGCGTCTATTATTCCCGGAGCAAGTAAACCAGAGCAAGTACAGGATAATGTGGAAGCATTACATACCAAAATTCCTGTCGGTTTCTGGCAGGAATTGAAAGCGGAAGGCCTGGTTTATGAAAAAGCACAGGTTCCAAAATAGGAGTATAAATACCTTAGTATTTTTTACTTTTATGTATAGTGTTAATTCTTGAACTTCAAAATTTCTTCAAAATTTAATGATAGATTTGGGGCATGAAAATCCTAATTGTTGAAGACGAGGCAGAACTTGCCCAAAGTATTTCAGAGTATTTATCTGAGGAAAACTATCTCTGTGAAGCGGTTGATACATTCAGGCAAGCTATGGATAAGATTGAAGCATTTCAATATGATTGTATTATATTAGATATCATGCTTCCTGATGGAAATGGACTTAGAATTTTAGAGGAATTAAAAAAACAGAACAAACAGGATGGGGTGATTATCATTTCTGCTAAAAATGCATTGGATGATAAAATAGAAGGATTGAAAATGGGAGCTGATGATTATCTTACAAAACCTTTCCACCTTTCAGAACTGATGGCAAGAGTATATTCTATTATCCGTAGAAAACAATTCAGCAGTTCTAATGTTATTACACAAAATGAGCTTCAGATTGATCTTCCGGCTAAAACAGTATCTGTAAATCATGTGATCGTCTCCCTAACCAAAAAAGAATTTGATCTTCTCATTTATTTTATTGGAAACAAAAATAAGGTAATCTCTAAGAGTACCCTTGCAGAGCATCTTTCGGGGGATTTTGCAGATATGCTTGACAACCATGACTTTGTCTATGCTCATGTAAAAAACCTTAAGAAAAAACTGTATGATGCCGGCTCCGGACATTATCTCAAAACAGTGTATGGAACCGGCTATAAATGGGAGCTGTAAAAAAACCAGATTTAATAGATTATCAATCCTAAAGTCCTATAATTTTTAATTCATATTGACCTTGAAACCACTATTAAGCAAAACAACAAAACCATTTCTTATATATGTACTTGTCGTATTAATGATAAGTATTCCTGTATATTATGTAGTGGTAGATACGATCTGGAAGAGTGAACTGGATGAACATAACCAGATTATTGTTGAAAAAACGGCTTATGAATTCAACCAGTTAAAACTTTCAGATAAGGAATTGGAAGAAGGCCTTGGCTTATGGAATCATATTCAGCCGGAAACCAATATTGAGAAAATATCAGGAGATCATATAAAAGGAGACAGTGTTTATACCAATGAAAGGCACCTTCCATTTATATCCGAACAAAAGAAAGAAAGATACCGATGTCTGAAGAAAGTGGTTTATATTCATAATAAACCCTATCTTTTCACAATACAGACTAATATTGAAGAGACTCATGAAACCATTGCCGTCATTGCAATGATCGCAATCTTTTTCTTTGTGATGATTGTGGTAGGGCTTTTATACCTGAACAGAAGACTATCTGCGTCTGTTTGGAAGCCCTTTAGGGCAACACTGGATCAGCTGAAAACTTTTCAACTCAATAGCCAGACCAAAATACAGTTTCCTGCCTCTGATACTACAGAATTTGAAGAGCTCAATCAATCTCTTTATAAGCTGATAGAGCATAATGTCTCTGTTTATAAAACGCAAAAAGAATTTACAGAAAATGCCTCTCATGAGCTTCAGACTCCTTTGGCTATTCTTAAAAATAAACTGGATCTGCTGCTACAGGATCAGAATCTCACAGAAAAACAATATCGGATAGTAGAGGAAATGAATAAAGCATTAAGCCGAAGTTCCCGTATCAATAAAAATCTTTTACTGCTGGCCAAGATCGAAAATAATCAGTTTGATAACTCTGAAAGCATTCAGTTTGATCACCTGCTTCATCAAAGTATTGATATTCTTCGGGAGCATTTTGAACAAAAAAACATTAAAGTACTGGAGATAATCGGCTCGGATATTTTCGTAAATGGAAACAGCAGTCTGACAGAAATTATGATCAATAATTTGGTTATTAATGCAATTCGCCATACACCATCTGATGGTTTTATCACTATACAATTAACAGATTCTGTTTTTGAAATTTCTAATTCCGGGACCCAACCACTAAATACAGATTTGTTGTTTAAAAGATTTTCAAAGCTATCAACAGTTCATAATGGTAGTGGTTTAGGACTGTCTATTATTCAGGAGATCTGTAAATTTCATCATTGGACAATAAGCTACAGATTTGAAAATAATCACCATTTCTTCTCCGTTAAAATATAGTTAAAAAATAACCTGGTAAAGAGAATTCTAAATTTCTTCTAAATCGAATTGCACCTTTGTATTGGAAATATACTGAAGTGTAAATTTATTTAGAAATGATTTTTAAAATTGCCCTTTTATTCACAGGAACAATACTTGCATTCTGGATCAGCGCTATTTGTGGAGGTGGTGCAAGTCTGATTTTGATTCCTATTCTCAATCTACTGCTTCCAACATCTTTGGTTCCTTTCTCCCTGACAATTGGTACTTTTACAAGTTCTGCTTCCCGGATCGCGGTCTTTAAGAGGCATATTAACTGGAAGATATTTTTATGGTTTGTTCCGTTTTCTATTCCTGCTGTTTTATTGGGAGCTTACCTGATTAAATATGTAAATCCAAACTACCTTCAACTTCTGGTAGGTGTCTTCCTGATAGCTAATCTTCCGCAACTTTTCACTTCCAAAAATAAAAAAGAAGAAACTGAAAAGGTTTATCCTAAGTACCTATTAGCACTAATCGGTTTTTCTGCTGGTTTTATTTCAGGAATTACCGGTGCTGTAGGACTTCTTTTCAACCGTTTTTATTTAAAATTCGGGCTTAGAAAAGAGGAGATTGTTGCTACCCGGGCGGCCAATGAGATATTTCTTCATCTGGTTAAGCTTATCATTTATGTTTCATTGGGGTTGTATTCCCATATGGCCTTGTGGTTGGGTATAATAATAGCAGCTGCCGCAGTACTATCTTCTTATACGGTACAATATATTCTTCCGTATTTGAGTGAAAATTGGTTTAAAAAAATAGGGTACGGAGCAATGGTAATTTCCGGTATTGCTTTGTTGACAGGTACTTCAGGTAAAATTATTCAACAAGATCAAATTGTAGTTAATAATGGGTCTACCAACAATAAAAATATGTACACAATATCCTGGAAAAATACCCGTGTATCTGTAGAATATGAGGTAAATAAAGGCCTGGAGATTGAAAAAACAGTACAGCCGGAAGACTTATCCGGAAGTCTTAAAGATAAATACCATAAGCTTATGGAACATTATGATGATGTTCAGATTGAGAAGGTATATACCTTGGGAAAAAAGACAACCCATGAATTTTATTGTTATAAAAATAATGTGCTTACAAAATTGAAAACGTAACATTCCAGACATCAACAAATTAAAAAAATGAGAACAACAAATAAAGTTGCAGCGGTCACCATCCTTTTCTGGCTCATGAAAATTGTGGCAACTACCTTAGGAGAGACTTTGGGAGATTTTATTTCCATGACATTAAATTTGGGATATACAATGGGAATTCTTGTTACCTTATCCTTTTTTTTCATCATACTATCTCTGCAATTTAAATTAAAGGAATATGTTCCGGCTGTATACTGGATAGTGATTATAGGAACTACAACTTTAGGTACTGAAATTTCTGATTTCATAGACAGAACTTTAAAAGCAGGATATCTGGGGGGGAGCTTAATTCTTCTAACTGGCCTTTTAACTTCTCTTTTTTTATGGTACAAAAAGTATAATAATCTTGAGGTCTATCCGATCTTTGAGCAAACAAAAGAACTTTATTACTGGACGGCTATATTATTTTCAAACAGTCTTGGAACGGCATTCGGAGATTTTTTAAGTGACAATCTCGGATTGGGGTATTTAACCGGAGCATGTATTACAGGAGGTATTATCCTTATTGTGGTAATGCTTCATTATTTTACAAAAATCAATCATGTTATTCTTTTTTGGATTGCTTTTGTTTTTACCAGACCTTTTGGAGCAACTTTCGGAGATCTTTTAACAAAGCCTTTGACTAAAGGTGGTTTTGATCTTGGAACGGTGAATGCTTCCCTCATATCTCTTGTTTTGATGATTATTATGATTATCATCTCGCAGAAAAAGCATTCTCAGAATTGCTTTGTCAAAATTAAAGACCACTGATAACAAAAAATTACATAATTAAAGACTATTAGAATGAATCGAAAGAAACTTCTTCTTTTTCCCGTTTGCATGATAACCAGTATTGCTTTTGCACAGACAATATCTGTGACTGTCTCGGGGAAGATTACCAATAAAGATAATATGATATTGCCATATGCCAGTATTGTTTTTAAAAAAGAAAAAGACAGTGCATTTCTAGCCGGAACGATCAGTAATGAAGACGGAAGGTTCTCCTTAGCAGGAATACAACCAGATCATTACATCATGATAACTTCAATGACAGGTTATGAAACCGTCTCTCAGCCTGTTTTTATAGGAAGCCTTTCTGAGTTTCTGGAAATACCAACTATAGAACTTCGTCCAAAACGGGAAAAAGAAACAACAATAGAAGCCATTACGATCACTGCTTCCAAAAAGAGTGAAATAGACAGTCGTCTTGATAAAAAAACATATTCTGTAGCAGACAATATCAGTCAAAGTGGGGGTTCTGTATTGCAAAGCATGCAAAATCTACCCGGAATTACAGTACAAGAGGGGAAAGTACAACTGAGAGGGAGTGATAAAGTAACTGTTTTGATTGATGGTAAACAAACTTCACTTACGGGGTTTGGCAGTCAGACAGGACTTGATAATATTCCTGCTTCTTCTATTGACAGGATTGAAATTATCAACAATCCTTCATCAAAATATGATGCTAATGGAAATGCAGGAATCATCAATATTATTATGAAAAAAAATAAGCAAAATGGATGGAATGGGAAAGTGGGATTCACAACAGGTTTAGGATCTCTTTGGGTAAGAAAGGAAAATTTACCCACGATCAGACCACAATATACCCTGACTCCCAAGATAAATCCGACGTTGTCACTTAACTACAGAAAAAATAAAGTGAATGTCTTCTTGCAGGCTGATAATTTATACACTGAGACCCTCAATAAAAATGAATTTGTAACCCGTACCTACGATGACGGAACGGTGATCAATTCACAATTGAAAAGAAATAGAAATACTAATTTTTTTACGACCAAAGCAGGAATAGATTGGAATATTGATGCACAAAACTCATTAACAATTTCAGGAATGTATGGCAGTGAAAAGATTATTGATCGCGGTGATCAGCCATTTTTTAATGGAGATTTGTCTCAGCGGCTTCGTTTATGGCAGTTTTTGGAAGATGAATTAAAAACTACGATAATGGGAACAGCTTCGTATCAGCATAAATTCAAAGAGGCAGGGCATGTGTTGAATGTTGGATTTAATTATACATTTCATAGAGAGGATGAAAAATATTTCTATGATAACTATTTACCGGCTTCCACCGGTTCAGATTCTTTTAAGCTATTATCCGATGAGCAGGTTTATGATTTAAATGTCGACTATGTAAAACCTTTGAAGTACGGAAGAATTGAGACAGGAATTAAGTTGAGGAACAGAAGTATTCCAACGAACATGAATTTTATCCCGGGAACAAACTCTGTACTGGATGTTGCAGCAGGTGGAAAAGCTGATTATAAAGAGTTCATTCCTGCAGTTTACGGAAATTACATCTTTGAAAATGAAAAATGGGAAGCAGAGCTCGGCTTAAGACTTGAATATGTAAGAATTCAATATGATGTCAACCCCAATCATCCAACATATAAAAGTGACGGATACAATTATACTCAGCCATTTCCGAACTTCAGACTGGCTTATAAACTTAATGATCACAATAAGTTATCTGTCTTTTATAACAGAAGAGTAGACCGTCCTAATGAAGTAGATATCAGGATTTTTCCAAAATATGATGATGCAGAAATTATTAAAGTTGGAAATCCCGCATTGCGGCCTCAGTTTACCAATTCTATTGAACTCGGATACAAATATAATTGGGATAACGGATATTTATATTCTGCTTTATATCATCGTTTTGCCAACGGAACGATTACAAGGATTTCAAGCACGGTACCAGACAGCACATTGATTTATGCAATATTTCAGAATGCAGGAAAAAGCTATAACACCGGTTTAGAGGCTATATGGAATCAAAAGGTTTCCGGCGTTTATTCTTTCAATATCAATGGAAATATTTACCAGAATCAGATCAATGCTTTTTCAGTATTAAATCTTTATCCTCAGCCTAATACTTTTTCGGCAGACAAACAATCTGCTGTTTCAGGAAATATCAAGATCAATAATACTTTTCATTTTACCAAAGGATTGGATGCCCAGTTGACCTTAGTTTACCTGGCGCCTGATATTATATCGCAGGGAAGAATGAATTCAAGATTTTCAATGGATATTGGAATGAAAAAAGCCATTCAGAAAGGGAAAGGGGAATTGTTTTTAAATGCTACAGACTTGCTTAATACCATGGTGATGAAGAAGAAAATTCAGGGAATGGGATTCACTTATACCAGCAATGATTATTACGAAAACCAAGTGGTAAGAGTGGGATACAGCTACAAATTTTAATCTAAAATATTATAAATAAGGTAAGATGAAAAAACGAAGTCAAAAATTGCTGGTGTATTTGTTTATTTTACTATCAGCTTTTAGTAAAGTCAATGCTCAAAATAATAATGACTCCATTGCTGTTCAGCAGCCTGTACAGGATAGCACAACAACTATAGTTATGCAAAAAAGTAAACTGAATTACAAAAGTCTGATTATTCCTGCAGCACTTATTGGGTATGGGGTAGCAGGCTTATCAATAAGAGGATTGAAAGAGATTAATCGTGATACAAAAATAGAAGTTGATGAACACCAACCAACACGTACGAGATTCGATGATTATACCCAGTTTATTCCGGGGCTTATGGTATATGGCCTGAACATGGCAGGTATTAAAGGAAAGCATAACTTCAGAGACCGGACGATCATTTATGCATCTTCACAGCTTATTGTAACGGCTTTTACCACTCCTTTGAAGTATATGGTTAAAGAGGAGAGACCAGACCGCTCAAACACGTTGTCTTTTCCGTCCGGGCATGCCGCAATAGCATTTTCCAATGCTCAATTTATGTTCAGAGAATATAAGGATACCAACTTTTGGCTAAGTCTGTCAGGATATCCTTTTGCCCTCTTTACCGGAGTATATAGGATTATCAATAATAAGCATTGGGTGGGTGATGTTGTGGCGGGTGCCGGATTCGGAATTCTTTCCACAGAACTTGCTTACTGGCTATTTCCAAAAATTGACAGTCTTCTTCGTGGAAAAAATAAAACAAAAAAATCATTTTCCTCAACGATGGTGATGCCATTTTACCAAAATAATACGGTAGGAATAGGATTGATAAAGAATTTCTAAAATCCGCCACTTAATAAAAATCGCCATCCTTTACCAGATGGCGATTTATTATTCTATAAATTCTCCGATAAAGGAATCAATCGATCAAAGCTATTTTTAAGGCCTTTAGCAGATCGTATGAATTGTAATAAAACACTCTTCTATAATATTGATTCTACACCACTTTTGCCCTGCGGACCACCTTCGCCAATAACCCCGGGAAAAACCTTTTCAAATAAACAGCCATCACTTCTTTACCTCCGATAGCTTTTTGATTTTTCCTTTGTTCAATAGCCTTTAACATTTTTCGGGCAAAAACATCAACAGGCATTCCATTCATGGTGGCATCATCCATTGTACCCTGTTGCAAACCATTTCCGGTAACTGCATTGATGGAAATATTGGTTTGAATGAATCCCGGGCAAATGATTGTTACGAAAATATTATCCTGATACAGCTCTGCGCGCAAAGAATCAAAAAAGCCATGTAAGGCATGTTTTGCAGCGGCATATCCGCTTCGCATAGGAGCACCAAAAATTCCCATAAGGCTGGATACTACTGCAATTTGTCCACCATAATTTTTGACCATATAGGGGAGAATAGCTTTCGTCAATGCAACAGTTCCAATAAAGTCTACATCCATCAGGCGTTTATCGACTTCAATATCCGTATCTATGGCTAAGGAACGTTGGGATAATCCGGCATTATTGATAAGAATATCAACCTTTCCAAACTTTTCTATTGCTTGAGCTGCCATATCAGGCATTTTTTTATAATCAATAAGATCTAAAGGAACTACTGCATATCTTTCAGCAGAAATTCCAGCTTTCTCAGCAACATCATAGAGCTGTTCTTCCTTTCTTGAAGAGAGTATCAATTTAGCATTCGAGTTTACAGTAAGTTGTTGAACTAATGCTTCTCCGATTCCTGATGAAGCTCCTGTGATCCAGATCACCTTATTGTCGAAATAATTATTCATATTCAGTTGAGTATTAAGAGGTCTTATGGTAATCCGGCAATATATTGTCCGGCTTTCATTCCTGAAAAAATACATCCTCCCAGAAATGTACCTTCTAATGCACGGTAACCATGCATTCCACCACCACCAAAACCGGCTGCTTCTCCGGCAGCATAAAGTCCTTCGATGATACTGTCATCGTCTCTTAATACCTGGCCATTAAGATTTGTTTTAATACCTCCGAGTGTTTTTCGGGTTAAAATATTAAGACGAACGGCAATCAAAGGTCCGTTTTCAGGAGATAATATTTTGTGGGGCGTGGCTACCCGGCCCAGTTTATCTCCCAGATAATTTCTGGTATTTCTGATGTAATTGACTTGTGTATCTTTTGAAAACTTGTTATCAAGCTCTCTGTCCCTTGCTTCGATCTGTTGCCGGATGTTTTCATAATTTAAAAGATCATTGCCTGCCAGTTGATTCATTTTTTCAACCAAATCTTTAAGAGTATCTGATACAATAAAATCCTTTCCATGTTCCTTGAATGCTTCTACAGGACCAGGTGCTTTTTTACCAAATATTCTTTTCAGAAAAAGAGAGTAGTCCTTATGGGTAATATCAGGATTTTGTTCCGATCCCGAAAGGGCAAATTCTTTCTTAATGATTTTTTGAGTCAGGATAAACCATGAATAAGAAAAACCGGTGTCCTGAATATATTTCAATGTTCCCAGAGTATCAAATCCCGGGAGAAAAGGGGCCGGAAGACGTTTTCCCTGTGCATCAAACCATAGGGAAGAAGGCCCTGGTAAAATTCGGATTCCATGCTTTGGCCAAATTGGATTCCAGTTCTGTAAACCTTCTGTGTAATGCCACATCCTGTCAGGATTGATGATATGAGCTCCTGCCTGTTCAGCAATACCAATCATCTTTCCATCTACGTAAGCGGGCACTCCGCAAACCATATTTTCCGGCGGGTTTCCTAATCTTTCAGGCCAGTTTTTACGAACCAGTTCATGATTGGCCCCAATACCTCCTGAAGCAATAATAATATGAGGAGCACGATATTCAAATTGTGAGATGATATTTCTGTTGGTTTCTGCACCTCTTTCCTGAGTGTCATTTTCCAGTATATCTCCTTTAACACTTTTTATTGTGTCACTTTCTGTAGTCAATTCTGTAACGCGATGTCGGAATTTCATTTGCAGAAGTCCTTTATCTCTGGCCTGATATGCCTTTTCTACAAAAGGTTTTATAACTCCGGTTCCGGTTCCCCAACTGACGTGAAAGCGCGGTACCGAATTTCCGTGACCTGTTGCTGAGCCATCACCACGCTCTGCCCATCCTACCATAAACATAAGCTTGATTCCCAGTTTAGAAATGTACTGGTACTTTTCGCCTGCAGCAAACTTCAGATAAGCTTCTGCCCATTTGCGGGGCCAGTCATCTTCATCACGGTCGAATCCTGCCGTTCCTGTCCAGTCTTGTAAAGCCAGTTCGTAAGAATCTTTAATTCCCATTCTTCTCTGTTGTGGTGAATTGATTAAAAAGAGTCCCCCAAATGACCAGAATGCCTGTCCGCCAATGTTTTGTTCTGTTTCCTGATCCAACAGAAGAACTTTTTTTCCTGCATTGGTTATTTCCATAGCAGCAGTTAATCCTGCAAGTCCGGTTCCGATGATAATAGCATCAGGTTGGAATATTTCCCCCATTTTATCAGATATTTTTGATTTGATAATACTTTACATAAATGTATAAAATATTTGAACTTGAAAAAGTAATTTATTTGTGATTTCATGCAAAATTCCGAAAAGTACACCATACATTAATGTGCTCATTTATATAGTTTTGTATAAACATCAAAAAATACAAAGGTTATGAACACATATCAAAACATTTTCGATATCCAGAAAGAATTTTTCTTCAGTGATTCAACCAAAACATATGAATGGCGTATGGATCAGCTGAACAGAATGGAAAAGTTTTTAACAGAAAACCAGGATGTATTTTGCAAAGCACTTGAAAAAGACTTTGGAAAACCTCCTTTTGAGCAGTTATTTGAAATCACTGTACCCCTGGGAGTGATAAAGTATTATAAAGAAAATCTTAAGGAGCTGATGGCTCCTCAGCCAGTCGAAATTCCTAAGGGTCTGGAAGCTACAGGAAATAGAGGTATCATCTATAAAGAACCTTATGGAGTAACCCTGGTTATAGGACCATTCAATGCACCTGTTTTATTATTACTTGACCCTGCCATTGCAGCCTTGGCAGCCGGAAACACAGTGATTTTGAAACCTGCCAATACGACACCTGCTGTTGCTCAGTTATTTAAAGAGCTTATACCACAATATTTTGAACCGGAGGCCGTAGCGGCGGTTACAGGAGGTAGAGAAGAAATTACAGAATTATTAGAATTACCTTTTGATTTTATCTTTTTTACAGGGAGTTCCAATGTTGGAAAAGTAGTGATGCGGGCAGCAGCTGAAAATCTGACTCCCGTTATTTTGGAATTGGGAGGGCAGAATCCTACGATTGTAGACGAAACGGCTAATCTGGATATTGCTGTAGATCGAATTGCCTGGGGGCACAATGCGATATCAGGCCAATGGTGCATTGCGCCAGGCTATGTATATGTACATGAGAATATTGCAGATGAATTTATTGAGAGGCTGAAAGCTTCGATCCGCAAAATGTATGGAGAAAACCCTCAGGAAAGTCCTGATCTGGCGAGAATGATCAGTGAGCATGATGCGGAGCGTGTGGCTTCTTATATTATTCCTGAAAAGGTTGTTATTGGCGGGCGTTTTGATGTTGCACAAAGATATGTAGAACCTACTGTTTTATATCCGAGTACATGGGAGGATCCTGCATTGCAACAAGAGGTTTTCGGGCCTGTGTTGCCGGTAATGGTCTATTCGGATCTGAAAGAGATTACCAATATTATCAAACGTAAACCAAAATCTTTGGCAGCTTATATTTTTAGTAAAAACCAGGCTCATATTGATTATTTCCTTCACTCAGTTTCCTTTGGGGGCGGATGCATCAATCAAACCAATTTACATTGCTGGATAGACAGTTTACCATTTGGTGGGGTGGGCTATTCAGGAATGGGTAAATATTATGGGAAAGCAGGATTTGAGGCCTTAAGTAATACCAAGGCGATGCTTGTTGGAAATCCGGATCTGGAACTGGATGTTTTCCCCCCATATGCAGGAAAAGATATTGCAAAAAATCTGAGTGTGTTTAGCTAATGCTTTTTTATTAGCAATAACTATTAAAAGTCCGATATGTGATCATATTGGACTTTTTTTATCTTTGTTTAAAAGAAAATGATCAGAATGAGTGAAAGAAAACAATATCAAACATTTGCTGTAAAAAAGGACGGAACAAAGCTACCTATTGAAGCAGAATCAATTATTATCAAGGTTGGAGAGGAGGAAATCGAAATTTCTCTGATACCTCCTCATTCAGTATTCAATGGAAAATTGACATTAGCTACCGGCTCTGCAATTCAAGGGAGGGAAGACGAGAGAAATTCAGGAACACAGTTGGTTATAGAGCCCGGAGCATCAAATGTTATTCATATTACACCCAAAAGACTCTGATTATTGTCAGCGTAAAATAGTATTACAAATATTTTCTCCTTTCCGCTTTCCACTTTTTTTATCTTTGTGAAAAAGAGAACTATGAAGTATTTGTTTATTATCGCATGTTTTGTGTGCTCCATTTTCAGTCAGGCACAACAAAAACAAGATCCATGGAAAGACAGTCAGTTGATGGATCCTGCACTATTAGCATCCCGTATTGTGAAAAACAAGACCAAGGACCTGGTGATCATTTCCGTTGGCCCGGAAGCTATTATCAAGGGTTCCATAGATATTGGCCCTACCCATGAGCCTGAAAATCTGGAAAAATTAAGAAACTATCTTAAAAATATTCCTAAAGACAGAGAAATCGTCATCTACTGCGGTTGTTGCCCTTTTGTAAAGTGTCCTAATATCCGTCCTGCATTCGGATTATTGATGGAGATGGGCTTTAAAAATGCTCAGCTTCTGAATCTTCCCAAAAATATAAAAACAGACTGGCTGGATAAAGATTATCCAACAAATGATTAATATGAAAACCTATTTTACCTTATTATTGATATTCGTATTTTCAGGATCAGCTTTTTCTCAAAATAAAATAGAAATTGGGAAAAAAGTTCCTGAAATTACCATGTCTCAAGCAGATGGATCTCCTTTCTCGCTTTCATCATTAAAAGGAAAGCTGGTGTTGATTGATTTCTGGGCAACATGGTGTGCACCATGTGTTGAAGAACAACCGGAATTGAAAACTTTATATGAAACCTACTCAGCTCAGGTGAAAAATAATACATTTGAAATACTGGGTGTTTCCTTAGATAAAAATAAAGAGAGCTGGCAAAAGACCATTGATCGTTTTGGAATCAACTGGATACAGATCAGCGATTTGAAATTTTGGAAAAGTCCTATAGCAAAAGCATATGAAGTAGATGAACTTCCTTTTAACGTTATTATTGACGGGCAGGGAACCATCATTGCTAAAAATATTCATGGAAAAGATCTAGAAGACTTTTTAAAGAAAAACTTAAATCAGAATTAAAATTATTCAATAGAAAAAGAGAATGGTAATAACGACCATTCTTTTTTTGTCATATCATGAAGTCCTTCATATATCATTAAAAGCAGTTGATATACGCAGTTAATTCTTTATTTCAATTGTATCTTATATTTGATGTTATGAAAAAGAATTTCTACCTCCGTTTTGCATTATCAGTTATTTTAATGATGCATAGTGTGATCTCTATTTTGAGTGGAGATGTCAATAATTTTGGACGACTTTACCTTGATACTATAGGATTTAGTCCGGTAGGATTATATATGGCCTGGGGCGTTAAGCTGATTCATCTTGTGTCAATTCCTTTGCTTTGGTTTGACCAATGTATCAAACCGGTTTCGTGGTGTAATATGGCAATTTTTATCTTTGGAATCTATTATATTCACTGGCAAAATGGTTGGTTTGTAGTAGGTGGAGGAACCAATGGTATTGAGTTTAATGTTCTGTTGATCTTTTGTTTTCTTAATCTTATGTTTCCTGAAGTTCGTTTTAAAAAATTATACAATAAAGTATAGGTATATTATAACCACAAAAGTTTTTTGAACACTTAAGTTTTGAAAATCGCAGATTGGGTAAGAATTCGTTGTTGATAGATGAATGCTTTCATTTCGTAGGCAAGATATTTTTATATTTGATTGAATCCTATTACTTTGTATATTTAAATTAAAATACACTTGAAATCGATCGGGAAATCTAAGCTCCATGTTCATTTGCTCTTTTGGATATTGTACTATATTCTGGAGGTTTATCTTGATTTTTATTGGTCACGATATCAGTTTCCGGATGTTGAATGGCAAATGAGACTTCAGAATACTCTTATGCTGGAGCTGGGTTATCTTTTTATAAAAATTCCGCTTGCTTATTCCCTGCTGTATGTGTATGAAAGAGGACATCTTAAGAGCTTTGCCAAATCTATTCTCTATATTCTCATTGTTGTACTCGCTGTTTTGGGACATCGGTTTTTTACCCACTATCTGATGTATCCTTACATCTATGGGACTGTAGAAACACTGGATGGGAAAGAATTCTCAGGATATATTAATGGCCTGGTAGCTTTTAACTCTTTTATGGATCTTATTTTCATGGTAGGGCTTATTTTTGGCGTTGAAATTACAAGACAGAAAAATGTTTTAAAAGAACAGATTTCTCAGCTGAAATCAGAAAAACTGGATCAGGAACTGACCATGTTAAAAGCACAGATTAATCCTCATTTTCTGTTTAATACACTCAACAATATTTATGGAATGGCTATGAAAAAGGCAGATGAAACACCTGATGCCATTCTTCAGCTTTCAAAAGTAATGCGCTATAATATCTATGAAGCTGCTGAGAAAAGTATTTCCATAGAAAAAGATATTGAAAACATTAAAGATTTTATTCAGATCCAGAAAATCAGACATCATCATCTTACGGTTAATTTCAAGGAAAATGTTGATTGCCCATCTCAGGAAATATCACCGTTGATATTGATTCAGTTTGTTGAAAATGCTTTCAAACATGGGGTTTCTGAAAGTCTGGGGGAGTCGTTTATCAATATAGATATTCAACTGGAAAAAGGAATTCTCAAGTATCGCATTGAAAATTCCAAAGAGCAAAGAGCCCATGAGCATTCTACCAAAATAGGATTGAAAAATATCCATAGACAACTTCAACTGCTTTATCCACAGCATAGTTTGGTCGTTGAGGACCGAAATGACCGATATATTGTACAACTAATTATTGACTTCCATGATACATTCAGATCCTAAAAAATACAATTGCATTATTGTAGAAGATGAACCTATTGCAGCAGATATTCTTGAGCATTTTATCTCACGGGATCAAGAGCTTAATCTTGTTGGTAAATGTGCCGACGCAGTGTATGCCAGTAGTCTTTTAAGTATTCATAAGGTTGATCTGATGTTTTTAGATCTTCATCTTCCTGTAGTAAAAGGATTTGATTTTTTAAGAAAAATAAATAACCCTCCAATTGTTATTGTGACTACTGCATATCATCAGTATGCGGTGGAAGGTTATGAGCTTGATATTGCCGATTACCTGATGAAACCTATTCCTTATGATCGCTTTGTAACGGCTATCGGAAAGTTTAAACATCTCATGGAAGCTGAAAATGCTTTGCTGGAAATTGCTGAACGGGATTATATTTTCATCAGCAGCGGTAAAAAGCAAATTAAAATTATTTTACAGGATATTTTTTATATCGAAAGTTTAAGAGAATACATTCATATTCACACCAAAGCAGAAAGGCTGACTTTTAAAATGCCAATCAGTAAGATTGAAGAAAGCTTACCTCCAGATCAGTTTACACGCATTCACAAATCATACATTATTTCACGATCAAAAATTGAAATGAAGTCGGCCAATATTATCCAGGTTAATGGTAAAAAACTTCCGGTTGGGAGAACGTACAAACAGTCTTTTGAACTTTAAATATAAATGATCATTATCCCATCTGATCTTAAAAGCCAGGAATATTACAAGGTTAAATTTATGTATCTTTGAATATGCAGATTTCGCCGCCTCAACATTTGGCACCATTTATCAGGCATTATATTTTCCTTGAAAATTTCCGGGAAGGTGTTAAAAATGTGCGGTTATTTACGGATGGAAGTACCGGACTTATTTTATCCGGTAATATCAATCTGTTGAGTCATATTTCAGAAGAAAGGATGCCTTTATCCTTTTTTTATGGGACTTTAGACCGCTATAAAGATTTCTCTTCGCAAGGGCAATTTTCTTTAATGGCTGTTGTATTTCAACCCTACTTTTTTAATATTCTTTTGAAAACTTCTGCAAAGGAAACCCGAAACCATATTATTTCGGTTGAAGATGTCATGAAAAATAAATGGCAACCTTTTCAGGAAATGCTTTTTAACAGAGAAGATCCTTTATCCATCATCAATAGTCTCAATCTTTTTTTTACTGAATTTTTAAAACAAGAAACCGGTTCGGACTACAACCTGATAAGGTCAGTTCAACAATATATTCTAAAGAACAGAGGTTTAGTATCATCTAAACAATTAGAGCAATTCACGGGATATTCAGAAAGACATCTGGAAAGGAAATTTGAAAATTATATGGGCATTTCTCCCAAAAAATATGGCAATATTACCCGCCTGCATTACTTTTTAAGTCTTATGAATAGAGGAGAAGGTAATTACAATATGGCAGGACTTTCCTATCATGCCGGTTATTCTGATCAATCGCATCTCATCCGGGATTTTAAAAATAGTGTAGGGCTCACTCCGGGACAGTATATAAATACGAAACATAAAATGGCCGTCAATTTTATTGAGTTGTAAATTAAAATGTCGGTTTTATACAATCTTTCAATGTTGCAACACAGTAGTTTTGTTGAAAAAAACAATGAATATTAAAATCTCAACTGCACAATTTGAAAACAAAAGTGGTGATAAAGAATATAATCTTTCTGTCATTGAAAAATTAGCCGGTCAGGCCGCTTCTCAAGGATCCCATGTGATCGCTTTTCATGAATGTTCGATTACAGGATATACTTTTGCCCGAAAACTTTCCAGAGAACAACTTCTTGATATTGCAGAGCTTATCCCGGATGGAAATAGTATTCAGCGACTCCAGCAAATTGCCACTCAACACGATATTGTTATATTGGCAGGACTTTTTGAAAAAGATGAAAATAACAATCTTTTCAAAGCATATGTATGTGTTGATAAGACAGGTTTAAAAGCCAGATACAGAAAGCTGCATCCATTTATTAACCCCAACCTTACCCCCGGAAATGAATACTGCGTATTTGAAATCCATGGATGGAAATGTGGTATTTTAATATGTTACGACAATAATATTGTTGAAAATGTAAGAGCTACAAAGCTGTTGGGAGCTGATATTATTTTTATGCCGCATGTTACCATGTGTACGCCGTCTACAAGGCCTGGAGCAGGATTTGTTGATCCTATGTTATGGAAAAACAGAGAGGCTGATCCCACTTCTTTGCGCTTAGAATTTAACGGCATGAAAGGTAGAGATTGGCTGATGAAATGGCTTCCCGCAAGAGCTTACGATAACGGGGCTTATATTGTTTTTTCAAATCCTATAGGGATGGATGACGATCAGTTGAAAAACGGATGCTCAATGATCATTGATCCTTTTGGGGATGTGATTGCAGAATGTCACTCATTCGATGATAGTTTTGAAACTGCTGTGATTATACCTGAAAAACTTAGTCAGGCGGGAGGATATAGATATATTAAGGCCAGAAGACCAGAGTTATATCGTGATATTATAGGACAAGAGCATTCTTCTGAGCAAAAAGTGGTTTGGCTGGATTAAAGCATGCTTATAGATCAAAGAATTGAGCATTTCTTCATTTTATTTCAGATTGATTTTACAGGTACCTATAGAAAAATATATCCTGAAATTTAAACCTAACAGGTTTCCAAAACCTGTTAGGTTTGGCTATATTTTTACCCTTCTAAGACAAACTCTTTGGCTGTTCAAAAAGTTTTAAATTTCATAAATATCAGCATCTGTAAAAGCAAAAAACTTTCCTTTTTTTGGAATATTTTTAGTGTCTAAACCCGTAAATTTACTGAAAGCAGGTAATAATAATTGATTTGAAGTTAAAGCAAAGCAGGGAAGTCTCATACTATTGATTGCAGAATTGATAACAATTCCCGGATGAATATGTCCGGTGATTTGAAAGCCTTCTTTGGAAGTGTCAAAATCATGAATGAAAGTAAACGCATCAATTTCAAGAAAACCTGCCTTACAATGTAAGCAAAGCTTTTTCTCCAGAGATCCTGAAATACGATCATGATTTCCCTCCACAAGACAAAACTTAATGTCAGGATATTGATTTCTCCAGGTGCAAAATTTATCTACATCTGAATTGTCTCCGGCATGAAGTAAATCTCCTACCACAATGAATTTTTCAGGCTGAAAATAGTCAATCAATGCAGACAGCCTTTCCAGATCACTTTTCATGATGTCATTGGCTAATGCTATCCCATTCTTGCGAAAGTGAGCGGTCTTCCCAATGTGAAGATCAGAAAGAATTAATGCTTTTTCCTTTCCCCAGAATACAGCCCGCTGATTGGTGAGAATAAAGATTTCGTTTTGAATGGAGATGTTTTTTGTGGCTATAAACACGACAGAGAATTATAAGTGATGAGTTTAAAGTTTAACAATATAAGGTAAATTATTTATTCCGGTATAAGGCTCTTGTTTTGATCTTTTCTTGTTCTCTTTCGATGAGAAGAGTAGCAATTACCTGACCAGAAGATTGATTTTTATTTTCCGCCAGGGCTTGACGAACTTTTTCCTCAGCAACATCAACTCTATATAAAATACCAAGAAGTTTATTAAAATCTGTTTGAATCACCTGTTCCAGATATTCAGCTAAAGCAAAAAATAGTTTTTCTTCTGTATCATTCTGTTTTACAGGAATATCAAGCTTATCAGCAAGAAGGAGTATAGGTTGGTTAGTTTCCATTTTCAAATCTGCTAAATTTTCCATCATAGCTATAGGTTAAAGGAATTCCTGTTGCAATTTCCCGTTCCAGTATTTCCTCAGGAGAGAGATTTTCGAGATACATAATCAAAGAACGAAGACTGTTTCCATGGGCTACTACCAATACATTTTCCCCTTTTTTCAGCAAAGGCAGGATGTGCATCTCAAAATACGGAATGACTCTGCTATAAGTAATTTTCAAACTTTCTCCCCCCGGAGGAACTATATCAAAAGATCTGCGCCAGGTACGAACCTGGTCATCACCATACTTAAGGGCTGTTTCGGCTTTATTCAGACCTTCCAGATTTCCGTAGGATCTCTCATTTAAAGCTTTATCCATAATGACCGGAATATCAGGCTTTCCCATAACGTCCAGAATAATAGTAAGTGTATGCTGAGCTCTGATCAGAGCAGACGTAAATGCTACATCAATCTTTTCATTCTTCAACGCCATTCCGGCTTTTTTAGCTTCTTCAATTCCTGCCTCGGTGATGTCGATATCCTGCCATCCTGTAAATCTATTTTCAAGATTCCATAGGGATTGTCCGTGACGGACAAGGAATAATTTACTCATATTCTATGTATTTGTGTTTCGCTTCCGCAGGAAATTCATTCATCAGGATGATCCAGTGAGCAGGATATGTCTTCATCATTTTGTTGCTCACTTTGCATGTTTTCTCCTGTGAATTTAATACCTTCTGCAGCAGCTTTAGTACGAAGATAGTACATTCCTGTCTTTAATCCACTTTTTCCATGCATGAAAATGAATGGAAGTAACTTGCCATAAGGAAGTTCAGGGAATGTTTGGGTAATTGTCATTGTTTTCTATTTTTTAATTTTAAAATTTTAATGGCTCTTCGCAGTTCATCAACTTTACTGAGTGCAAGAATCGCTGTATTAGTGTCTGTTTTCATCAGGTTTGCCTGACGTATATTTCGTTCTAAAAACTTTCTGTTTTTTTCCAATAATTCTATGACATACTCCATCGAAATAATTTTTAATTTAAATATTAGATAATCAAAAATAATAAGTTAGATTAATCTAACAAAATTATTTTGACATTTATTTTCCAATACATTTTACTATGGAGTTTAAAAAGAAGTTTTAGAAATCTGAAAACGAAAGTACCTTTAAGTACATTAAACTATAGTAAATGAGCGTATTGTGTTATAATTTTAACAAGATTTAATCCCAAAAGATAAATGAATTTTTACCTTTTCATTTGTTTTAACATTCTTTGTATCCGGGCATCGAGATTTTCACTGGACAATGTTTGTCTTAAGCTATCTACTTTTATAGGAAAACTTAATGGAGTAAAATTCTGCGAATGTTTTAAAATAATATTGGATTTTTCAATTCTTTTAAAGGCTTCTACAAGTCGTTGTTCCTGAAGTTGAATATTGAAAACTTCAGTGTAGGCCTGCTTAATCAGAAAATGATTAGGGTCATGATCTTCCAATACTTTAAAAATAAGCCCGGCAGAACTTTGTAAGGATTTATTGGAGCGTTGCTGCCCGGCATAATTTTGAATGACCATTCCGGAAATTACAGCGATATCCCGAAATTTTCTTCTTGCCATCTCTGCTGAATTGATGCTGGCAATGACATCGTTCATCAGATTTTCTCTTGTTAAAACCTGATGCAGATTATCTTCGGTAAGAGGGATTTCTTTATCACTGAAGAGTTCAAATCCATAATCATTCATGGCCATAGAAAAAGAAATGGGAGCGAACTTTGAAATACGGTACGCAATCAGGGCTGCCATGACTTCGTGGACCAGACGCCCCTCAAACGGATACATAAACAGATGATAGCCTTCACGGTTTTTGATCATTTCCACAAGAAACTCATTTTCTTTCGGGATATGAGAACTCTTTTCCTGGTTAATCAGTAAAGAATGCAGAAATTTTAACTCTTTCTCTGAAGCTTTTGGATTTAAAGCATGGGATAGTTTTTCTCTTAAAAAGTGTCCCAGATTGGAGCTTAAAGGCAGTCTTCCACCGAGATAACTGGGCACCTGAGCTTTTCCTTTCGCAGATCTCACATAGACTGTCATATCTTTGATCATAGCAACTTCCAGTGTGCGCCCGGCTAGAATAAATTTTTCCTCTTTTTTTAGCCTCGAAATGAAATATTCTTCAATCATTCCAATATAACCGCCGGAAATAAATTTTACTTTCAGCATTGCATCACTTACAATAACTCCCATGTTCATTCTGTGAAGCATTGCTATTTTCCGGGAAGTTACTTTGTACAAACCGTCTTCCATAATAACGATTTTATGGAATTCTTCATAGCTTTTTAAAACACTGCCACCAATGGTAAGAAATTCAAGGATACTTTTCCATTCTTCATCCAGAATTTCCTGAAAAGCGTATACTTTTTTGATCCTTTCATAAGTTTCTTCGGGATAAAAGCCATCACCTACGGCAAGTGTCATCAGAAACTGCACCAGTACATCAAAACATAAAACCTGAGGTTCTCTTGGTTCTACAACTTTTTGTTTTACAGCTTCTTTTAATGCTGAAACTTCAATGAGTTCTAAAGAATGGGTCGGAACACAATATATTTTAGAGGTTTCAAAAGGGGAGTGGCCACTCCGTCCGGCGCGTTGCAAAAATCGGGCAACACCTTTTGCAGAACCGACCTGAATTACCGTATCAACGGGTTTAAAATCGATTCCTAAATCTAATGAGGATGTTGAAACCACGGCTTTTAATTTTCCGGAACTCAGATTTTCTTCAATCCAGATTCTCAAGTGAGCATCGATAGAACTGTGATGAATGGCTATCTGGCCGGCAAAATCAGGGTACGCACTGAGTAACAGTTGGTACCACATTTCACTTTGGCTTCGGGTGTTGGTAAAAACAATTGTTGATTTTGAAGCAAGAATAATAGGAACGACTTTATCTGCCAGTTTATTACCCAGATGTCCGGCCCAGGGTAAAATTTCAATTTCATCAGGAAATACAGGTAGAATGTCTATTTTTTTATGTTCTCTGGCTGTAATTTTTACTTTTTTAATATCATACGGAATGAGAACCTCCAGAGCTTCATCCAGATTTCCGATGGTGGCAGTAATGCCCCATATTTTCATTTTTGGAACATATTTTCTTAATTGGGAAATTCCCAGTTCAACCATCACACCACGCTTTGAGCCTAATAATTCATGCCATTCATCTACAACGATACATTTCATATCGCGGAAAAAGCTTTCATGATTTTTTTGAGCCAAAAGCAAATGAAGACTTTCCGGAGTAACGACTAATATTTCGGGCATTTTCTTTACCTGCTGCTGCCTTACTTTAGGATCTGTGTCTCCGTTTCTCACGCCAACCACCCAATCCAGGCCTATTTCATCTATTGCTTCCTGCATTGCTTTGGCAATATCTTTTGACAAGGATCGTAAGGGAGTGATCCATAGCATTTTTAGTCCATTTTTGTAGCGTTCAGGATGATTCAAAAAATCTGAGATTAAAGCAAGAAAAACGGAAAATGTCTTCCCGAAGCCTGTGGGAGCGACAACCATTCCGCTATATCCATTTTCAAATTTTCTCCATGTATCCATCTGAAACCTAAAAGGTGACATCCCTTTATCCTTCATCCATTGCTGAATGATGGTAAAACCATCCGTATGTTCAAAAGAAGCCAAATTATTGTATTAATTTTTTAATTTCTTCAAGAGTATCGATTTCGTCAACTGTTTTATCTTTCCTCCATCTTACAATTCTCGGAAACCGCAATGCAACACCGCTTTTATGCCGGTTGCTGAAACCAATTCCTTCAAAAGCGATTTCAAAAACAAGTTCTGCTTTTACCGTCCTTACGGGGCCAAACTTTTCAATGGCATTTTTAGTCACAAAACGACTTACTTCCATGATTTCTTTATCCGTTAGTCCTGAATAGGCTTTGGCAATGGTTACAAGATTGTCACCGTTTTTTACAGCAAAAGTGTAATCTGTGTAATAGGCACTTCGTCTGCCACTTCCTTTTTGGGCATAAATCAAAACCGCATCTATGGTAAACGGATTTATTTTCCATTTCCACCAGTCACCCTTTTTTCTCCCGGCGTGGTAAGGAGAGTTTTTCTTTTTCAACATCAATCCTTCACTATTTACTGATCTTGAATGTTCTCTGACCCTATTCAGTTCTTCCCATTTTTCAAAATCTATGACGGTAGAAAGTTTAATGTTTTCAGGGGTTTCATTTAATAGTAATTCTTCCAGCATAGCTCTTCTTCCTGAGATGGGTTTATCCCTCAAATCATTATTTTCAAGCTCCAGAAGATCATAAGTGAATACCTGTATGGGAATATCTGAAAGCATTTTCCGGGTTAAAGTTTTTCTGTTGAGTCTTTTTTGTAATTCGTTAAAATTTAATACTTTATCGTCTTTTACCGCAAGTATTTCTCCATCTAAAACGAAATTACCTTTCATTGCTTTCACAGTATCAACAATTTCAGGAAACTGATCTGTTACGAGTTCTTCTCCTCGCGACCAAATGAAGACTTCATCATTCCTTCGGATGATCTGACCACGAATGCCATCCCATTTATATTCTGCCATCCATTCTTCAGGTATTCCCAGTTCCTCCGGTTCTTTTTCTAATGGATAAGCCAGACAGAAAGGATAGGGTTTTGAGTTATCAGGATTGACATTCTCTGCTGCGATCAACTCCTGAAAAGAAGTGTGATCCGGCATCCATTTTCCCATCAGGCTATGCATCAAAGCACTGGATTCCTGTCCTGAAAATTTTGTCAGGGCATTAATCAGCGTTTTGTCAGATACTCCAATCCGGAAACTTCCTCCTATTAATTTATTGAAGATCAATCGTTCAGTGTAATCAAGCCCATTCCATGAATGGAGTACAAATTCCTTTTTCTCTGAATCTGTTTTACTTTTTAATCCGGCAATATCATTCATCCATTCAGATAAAGTACGATCAATTTTTTCTTGTGGTGGCGGGAGAATCAGTGAGAGCGTTTCTCCAAGGTCACCTACGGAAGAATAACTTTCCTGAAATAACCAAAACGGAAGCTTTGTGATTTCCAGAGCCCACTCCTTCATGGAGTTGGTATTGACATTTCTTTTAGGTCTTTTCCCGGTAAATAAAGCGATGAACCATACTTTATCTTCATCGGAAGCGCGTTCCAGATAGTCGATAATCGCTTCTATTTTTGCATTGGTCTTATTGGTAGTTTCCAAAGCATTGATTAAATCAGCAAAATGTCTCATGGCTCAGGCGTTTCAATGGTTTCTTTTTCAGGTTGTTCTTCGTCATCGCCAAAAAGAGTTTCTACCACATCTGACTGAATTCCTATTTCATTCAGATATTTGGAAAAAACTTCAGTTTGACCATGGGTAACATGAACAATCTCAGCTTCTGTAGCTTTTATGGCTTGTAATAGCCCTTTCCAGTCTGCATGGTCGCTCATCGCAAATCCTGCATCTGCACTTCGCCATCTCCGGGCACCGCGAACCTGCATCCACCCTGAGCATATTGCTGTTGCAGGATCGGGGATCTTTTTGATAATGTTGCTATCCAATAAAGCCGGGGGAACAATGACTATTTTATGTTCCATTTCTTTCAGACGTTCCCTGAAATCTGCAATCGTGTATTCGGGAAGATCAATTCCTACTGCTTCAAAAGCTTCATTGAGCTTTCCGATAGAATAGTGTACATAGAGCTCTCCTAATCCTTCTACAGCTTTCATAATCCGTTGGGCTTTCCCCAAAGAATATCCTATAAATACTGAAGTCTTATTGTTTTCTTTATTCTTTAATACCCAGTTTTGAAGTTTTTTGTTTAAATCGGGAACATCCAGCCAATTGTAAATGGGGAGCCCAAAAGTACTTTCCGTAACAAATTCATTACATTTTACCAGTTCGAAAGGAGTACTGAGACCATCATCCTGAACCTTGTAATCCCCGGAGATCACCGTTATAAATCCTTTATATTCTAAACGTATTTGTGCTGAACCAATGATATGACCGGCAGGATGCAACGAAAGTTGTACACCGTTGATATTGATTTTTTCTCCATACGTCAGACTTTGGCATTCAATATCCAATCCGATTCTTTGATGGAGAATAGGTTTTGTAAAATGATGACAAAGATATTTTTTCATTCCCCAACGGGCATGATCTGCGTGCCCATGGGTAATGACCGCCATATCCACCGGTCTCCAGGGATCAATATAAAATTTCCCCTGTGGGCAGTAAATTCCTTTTTTAGTAAATGTGATTAGTTTCAATGGTGTGATTGGTTTATGGAATATGCTTCAAAAACTTAACCAAATTACGATAAAGTATTTATTTTATTTTATCTGAGAACGAGAATTTAGAGTTATGTGGTATGGTTTGGGGATGTCATAAATTTTTCCGGGAAAACGAGCTTACAATCTGAATTTTTATTAAAATCATTTCCAATCGACATTAGGGTAGAGATAAGTGATAAAGTTTGTAAAATAGTTGTCATTTAATTTTCTGATATTTGTTATATGAAAAACACATCTGAAATCATATTTGATAAACTGGTCTATTCCTGTGCTTTTGAATCTTATAAAGGGCATGAAGAATTTATTCCAGATCATTTTCTTGGATTTCAGTTTTCCGGGGAAACTCATGCTTTTCATGAGCAGGGTAAAACGGTGATTAAGGAAAATACTGTAGTTCTGGTCAGAAAAAACCAACTGATCAGAACCATAAAGTATCCTGCAAAGGACAAAAAATATGAGTTTCTTTCTATTACATTAGATGATGAAACGCTCAGACACTATTCAGCAGAAAATAAGATGATAATGGACGCACCATTTCCGGATGATCAACGATTATTTTTTGAGAAAGATGATTTTTTTAAAACGTATTTTATCTCCCTCATGCCCTATGTTTATAAAACGGAAGATATTCCTCCAAGATTAGCTGCTTTAAAGGTAAAAGAAGCAATAGAACTTCTTCTTCAAAGTAATTCTGATTTCAAAAATCTGTTATTCGATTTCTCCGAATCTCATAAGGTCGATTTAAAGGAGTTTATGAATAAGAATTTTATGTTTAATGTATCAATACAAGCTTTTGCAAGGCTTACAGGTCGTAGTTTATCAGGCTTTAAAAGGGATTTTAATAAAATTTTCAATATGAGCCCAAAACAATGGTTGAAAGAAAGAAGGCTGCAAGAAGCCTATTATTTAATCAAAAATAAGGATCAAAAACCCTCAGATATCTATCTTAATCTTGGTTTTGAAAATTTGTCCCATTTTTATTATTCATTCAAACAGAAGTATGGAATTACGACTTCACAAGTATAATAATATTGGCTGTAGAAAACAAAATACAGTGAATTGCTACGAATGAACGAATAAAATAATTCGTACGTCATAGCAATTCATTTTCCTGTAGATGAATTTTCTACTAATGCCAGTGAGAGCTAAAACTCTTTAACCTTCCTGCATAAAGTGTATAAACAACTTTCTTCTTTACATATTTTCGATAATTAAGGAATTATATTTTCCGACCTCAGCCTTTCAAATACCTCTATAAAGGAGTCTTCTGTACTTTTGAATGATGAGAATCCTAATTTTCTGCTTCCGGACATATCGCACATGACTTCAAGAGGTCTTCCCAGATCGAGATCGGTGTGCCATGCTGAAGATAACCGATCAAGCTTGTGTTCTTTCAGATTGTATTTTTTAGTGAGTGCTTTCCAGATCTCCTGATCATTTTTGATTTCCTTTTCAAGAGGTCTTATCACTCCGTTAAAACCTTCTGCTTCTATTTCAAACCAATCTGCGAGTCTTTTCCATAGCCATTTCCATCGGAAAACATCTCCGTTAGTAATGTTAAAAGCTTGATTTTTTGCTGCTTCTGTATCTGAAGCCCACACGAGTTGCTCTGCCAGGATTTTAGCATCCGTTATATCCGAAATACCGTACCATTGTGCTTCAGATCCGGGCCATACGAATTTTCTTCCTGTTTCTTTACAAATACTGGCATATACCGCTAAAGTTGCAGCAATATTCATCAGGTTTCCTACAGCATAGCCTACCACAGTATGAGGCCTGTGAATACTCCATGTAAATCCGTCTCTTTCTGAAGCTGCATATACTTCATCTTCCTGGGCATAATAAAAATTGGGAAGAGGAAGCCTTGGATGCTCTTCTCTGACAGGAGTTTCGGGTAATATTCCCTGTTTTGCATAGGCTTCAAAAGGTCCTAAATAATGTTTTAGCCCTGTTACTAATGCAACATGTGTAACTGATTTTTTAGGAGATAAAACATTTAACAGATTACGTACAAGAGTGCTGTTTATGCGAATGTTTTCTTCCTCAGTGTCATTTCGCATCCAGGTGGTAAAATAAACATGAGTAGGAGAGATCTCATTCAATGCTGTGGTCAGACTTTGTTCATCCAACAGGTCTGCTTTCACGGTATGAAGGCCTGAGATTGAATGATTAGGATTTCTGGAGAGTCCATAAGTTGTCCAGCCTTGTCTGATCAGTTCTTCAGCAAGATTACTTCCCGTAATTCCGGTAGCTCCTACTACCAATGCAATTTTTTTTGTATTTTCCATAAGTATTGTAAAATTCTTTCACAAAATTATGGAGTATGACAGGTCCTAGCTCTTGATCTCTATCATGCATTTTGATTGATCTGGATCAAGTATTATGAAGAGAAATCTTCTTACGGATCCTGCTGATCGTTTCGGGAGCCAGTCCAAGATAAGATGCAATAAGATTATGGGGAATCCTTTTGATCATCTCAGGGTTTTTCTGTGCCAACTGTAAATATTTTTCTTCTGCCGTGTAGCTGTTGGATACAATAAGTCTGTGATCTTTTGTGACCAGACTATTTTGATACAAAATCCGGAAATAGCGATCCATTACCGGAACCTGCAACATCATTTTTTCATAATCCTCCAAAGTGATCATCAATATTTCTGTTTCTTCCACAGCATCTATATTCAAAACGGATTTTTCCTGATGAACAAAACTATTGAAATCAGAGATCCACCAACCTTCGAAGGCAAACATATTAATATGCTCATTTCCTTTTTCATCCAGAAAATAAGACTTTAATAATCCTTTGCTTACAAAAGACAGACATTTGCACAGGTCACCTTCCTGTAACAGGTATTGCTTTTTGCGAAGTTTTTTGGGGGTGAAAAAAGCCTGAACCTGAATCTTTTGATCATCGGTTATCTCTACTTTATCCTGAATATGGGCAAGCAATACATCAAACATGCAACAAAAATTTTGTCAAAATTAAAATATTCACTTTTAAGGAAGGCTTTACTTTTTAAAAAAGTATATTATTTTTATTTAAAACATTTAGAATACTTCAGGCATTGGTTTCATTTTTTTATTGTTTGTTTTCAAATATGTAAAGAATATAATGATAAAATCAAATAGCAAATCCAGTTAGGGCAGAGATTCATTATAATCTTTTTACAGTAATTAATAAAAATATAGAGGTGTAGAAAACTTCTTCCAACTTGAACTAGGGATCAGACCTAGAAAAATTATAATTTTGAAAAAAAATATTTGAAATAATTGATTGCTTTTTACATTACTTAGTAGATTTTTTAGTAAGCTTTGTTAATTATGGCTTATCCCAATCTATTAGGAAACTATTTATTAGATTTTCAATAGAATCAAATATTTGACGTCTTGCATTATTAAATATATTAATAACATCTATATGATACTTAGAATCAGGTGTATAATTAATAAGTGAACATCTAGATGCTAGTGAAAATTGGGCAGAAGGAAGAAGAGATCTTGAAATTTTTTCAAGAGATTTTTTCATTAAGTCTTTGCTTACATTTTCATTTATCATCATAATTAATATATCAAGCTCTTCAGTCATATAATCATAAAATTCTTTTCTAGCTTGATTAAATATTGTTTCATCTAATCTGTACATTTTAATAGTAACTACAGCTCTTGTATAATCGAATGCATCATTATTCCATGAATGAGGTAAACCATCAATATCACTTTGATTTAGTTGTTGTTTAGCCGTCTTTGGTAATATACAGCCATCTGGTGTAACGATTAATAAGGAAGAATCGTGTCTATTAACGGGATCTAAAAATAAAGGAAACTCTTTTTCTATCCAAGGCTTTTCATTATTAATAAGCCTTCTGGTTCCCTTAAAAACAGGGAAGTAAATATGTTTTGCGCCACCTCTGTTTGTAAAACCTGTCACTATTCTGTAATTTCTATAATCAAATTCAAGCCAGTCATACTTATGTCCTTGAGCTTCGTCTTGAAGTAGAGGAAAGCCCAGAATTTTTTCAATAATCTTTACATCTTTTTCCTTTAATGGATTTGCCTTATTTTTTGGTCTGAAATGTTCCACATCAAGCACATAATTGTCCCCCTGATGAAGTTCACTATACCAACACTTTGTCAATGCATGACTCTTTGTTACTTTACAATTATCGGCTAAATATTTTTTTAAACTTCTCCAGTTACCTTCTGCTTTAGTGCCGTTTGATCGCCAAGATTCAAGATCATGATGTAAATTTTTATCTACTCTAGGATATGGAATAAAATTCATGATATTATAATTTTTCGTTCTTAAACAAGTTATCAATAATATCACCTACCGTTTTATTCAAATCTTTTATTTCACGTTCTTCAAGAACATTTAATGATCTTGCCTTTAACTTTTCTTTAACTATTTCTACAATTGTATTATCCTTTATTAGTTCATGTTCTGGATCTAATCTATATTCCGCTAATAAACCTGAAAGCTTTTTAAATTCTTTAATTTCATAAACATTTAGCTCTTCATTTTCTTTTTTCTTATATAACTCTTTGTATTGTTCGCTCCATTTTAGATATTCTTCATCTAAAGTTGTTGGTAATCCAAATACCTTTGTAATTATTTGATCAGCGCCTAAACCTATAATATCTTCATCAGGATTATATACAAGTCGGTTTCCATTATTATCCATGGATAAAATATGTACTTGTTCTTTTTTAAGACCATTTAATGTAAGAGGTGAGTGGGTACTTATAATAAATTGAATATTTGGAAATGTCTTTCCTAATCTTATTAATGATGAATTTTGAAGAGAGGGATGTAAATGTATTCCAAATTCATCAATAAGCACAATACCATTAATTTTTTTTAGTATGTCTACTCCAGAATTTTTATTAAGTATAAAAGCTCGTGTTGCTAATTCACCTGCTAAAAGAATTAAATATCTATACCCATCGCTAAGCATTTCAAACAATCTTATCTCACCATTTTTAAATTTGATAATGGGCTGCTTTGCATCAATTGACCACTCAATCATCTCTACATCAGGGAGTATAGAAATTACTGCTTCTTGAAAAATATATAATGCATTTGAAGGAATATTACCATAAGCTTCTGAAACTATTTTTTTATAATTGGATTCTATAACTATACTGTCAATTCTCGCTAGCCATTTAAATAAATACTTTTGGATTGATTTATCATTAAAGCAATCTTTATAGGCTTCTATACTTTTCCCATTAATTGTCCAGCTGAAAGTGTCTGATGACTGAACATGAATATATTCAGTACCAATAAAACTAAATAAGGGAAGAATAGCAGAACCTGTTTGTGCTAACTCATATATATTCTTACTTTGTTTTCTTGGATCTAAACCATTAATAATATCAATTTTCGTCCGTTCTCCACTTGGTTTAGTTTTATATTTTTTCCAATTACTCTCTACATAATTCCCATAATTATCCTGAACTAAAGCAATAGTTTCTATTGATACGTCAGCAGAGATATCTGCAATAGGATTAATTCCAATTATTCTATGATCTTTAGCTGATATTTGCTTTTCAGTTTGTAACCCAGAAGTATATGTGTTTGCAATTAGTTTTAATGCATGCATTAAAGCTGATTTACCCACCATGTTTTCTGCTATGATTGTATGTATATTATATTTTTCCGAAAAGCTAATTTCAAAATTGTTAAAACATCTAAAATTAGTAAGTTTTAAATTCTTTACTTTCATATAGTAATTCTATATTTCTTCAAAGATAATAACTTAATAACAGATTATAAAGTAAATGGTAAGACTTATTTTTTAAAAAAATCTTGAGATTATTCTTTTGTCTTCCACTTCTTAAATCATGAATATTGGTTCCATACTTTTAGTAATTGATCTAGTTCTTCATCAAACGTTTGATATATAAATTTCGTACACTGTATAAATAGTTAAAATAGTTCCACAAAGAATCAATAGATTGTTTCACATTATTTCTTTAAGTTTCCAGTTTTGTTCTTAAAGTATTAAATAAAAAAAGCAGGAATAACGAACCGTGAATTGGACTAATCATTTTTACAAAAACGGGATTGTTAAATCCATATTTTAAAGGAGTTGCTATAAATACTAAAGTGAGTAAAGAAACTCCTTCAAGAATCACAACGACTCTTAATCTTCCGATTTTTTCATAAAAAAGTTGAACTACAAAAGAATAACTTTTTGTATGTTGAAAACAATTCAGAGAAAATCTGAATAAAGTGTTGTAAAATTTTTACTTTTCAAAATCATAGAAATTAATACCGATATCTTCATTCTTTGTTTTTACCATCCTTGTATCCAGCGGATAGAAAATAAATTCACCAGCACCACTGATTTTTGCTTCCAGAAGATGGCCTGCCAGAGCGGTGTAATCTTCTCTTCCAAGGGTAATATGTAAGTGAAGTGTTTGCTTACCTGCAATTTCAGAGACATTTCCGGAGATATTACTAATTTCCATCTGTTCATTGAAGGTCTTGTCTACATAATTTTTTTTTATAGGATTAAAGAACCGAAGTGTAGCTTCACTTACTGCTCCTATCCCTGTAACTTCTCCGGCATAGATACGCTGATTCTGGATAAAATCTGTTAAAGCTTCAACAACATTTGAATGATTGTTAATGCTTACAATATAAACAGAATTGACTTTTCTTGCTAACCAATTATTTCCTTTAAGGTTTTGTATTTCCATAATAATGATTTGATTTACATTTTATTTCGGGAAATGTCAGTGAATAAAAATGAATGGAATGTTGAGATCATGCGAAGATTACATCTCCAGTTGTATAATTTTATGAGCCATTTTTTGATGGGTACTTTCCGGAACTAAGCCCATGAGGAAATTGCGAAGCGCATTTCCTCTTTCCCACTGGGAAATTTTTCCAATAGTACGGCTGGTGCTTACAATATAATCGACTTTTTTTCTTCGTATATTTTGAAATTCCTCAAATACAAGATTGAAATCATTATTTTTTTCAAGCAGCCTGCCAATAATGTAAGCATCTTCAATAGCCTGACAGGCACCTTGCCCCATATTGGGTGTTGTGGCGTGAGCAGCATCTCCAATCAGACATAGGTTATCAGCATACCATTTCGGAATAGGAGAGAGGTCAGAAATATTGTTACAGATAATGTTTTCATTAGCTGTAGACTTAATGATTTCTAAAACCAGGTCATCAAAATCGTTGAAAATATCGGCAATCATAGCATAACGGCTGAAACTTTTCTCGTTGATACATGCATACCAGTATACTTTTTTGTCCGAAATCCTGACAAAACCAAAACGTTTGCCTTTTCCCCACATTTCAAAAGCCTCGTGATGGTATTTTTCCGGCAGATCAAAGTCAACTAATCCACGCCAGCATTTTTGTTTTGCATTTCTGATGGTGCCGGTTTTCAGAATCTGATTTCTGACCCTTGACTTTATCCCATCTGCTCCGAATACAATTTTACTTTCTATTGGTATCCTGTTTTCAAAATCTAAAATATAATGTTCTTTTCTTTCAATTTTCTGTAAGGAATGGTTGAGTAAAATATTCTCTGGGCCCAGGTTCTCCGCAAGAATTTTTTGAAGTTCTGCCCGGTGAATGGCTACATTACAAGACTTGTATTGTGCTTCGAGATCCAGAATTTCTGTTTTCGAAATGGTACGTAATGATTCGTTGGCTATGGTAATTCTGTGAATCTTATTTCCTGCATTTTCAATTTTCTCTTTTAAGCCTAAGCGGTCAAAAACCTGCATGGCATTAACGGCCATCATAATTCCTGCTCCTACAGGTTTTATTTCGGGAGCAGATTCGTAAATGGTAAAATCATACTGGTGTTGCTTCAGAACATTAGCAAGAGTTAATCCACCAATTCCGGCTCCGATTATTGAAATGGCATTCATCCGTAAAATATTAAAGGTGCATTTCTATAATGTTAACATATAGCTTTCAGATACTTTCTGAAAACCATATTTTTCAAAAAAATGATGTGCCCCATGATTGTTGACTCCACTTTCCAGCATAATAAAACTAATGTTCCAGTTTTTAGATTCCTGAATGACCTCCTCCAACAATTTACTTCCAAGAGATTGCCCTCTTAAAGATTGATTCAAAAGCATATCTTCTAAAACGGCATATTTTTTAAAAGGACTGTTGATGATATTGAAAACAAGCATTCCTGCTATTTCTCCGTTTTCGTTTTCTGCAATGAGAATATTCAATTTTGAAGTTCCGTCATAGTCATAATCGTTCATCAGCTGTGCTGTAAATACAGCTTTCAGATCCGGATTCCAGTGTTGGGAATCTATCGCTCTGCCGTACATGATTTCACTGTGAGAAATATAAGAGTCTGTCTTGTGGGTGATAAAAAAATCTACGAGTTCTTCCACACGTGTCTTATCAGTAAGCCATTTCGTAGTATAATTCATGAGAGGTATTATTTTATATTTTTTAGTTCTTCCAGAAGTTTATTTTGTCTGTTGATAAAGCTATCCAGACTATCTGTTTTTAAAGGATGGGCATTTTGATACTTTTCAATTTCAGGAAGTGTTTTTCTGATTTTGAAAGCGACATACAAATTAGTAAGAGTTTCGTTGTTTTTGGTGATCACGGCGATACGATCTGTGATATTCTTCATTTTAAGATCATACTGATCAGAGCTGGCCTGAATTTCTTTTTCAATTTGTTGCTTTATCAGAGTATCTTTAATGTTTTTTGCCTGATAACCTGCATCCTGGTAAAATGATGCAGAGGTATTCAAAATGCTTTTATATTGGGCTAAAGCTTTTCCGGTTTCCTCAAAGGTTCTCACTATTTTAGCATTAAGCTCCATCAATTTTTTATCATTTTTAATCAATTCAAAATAGATGTTGTCTACTGTTGTATCATTTTTACGGTAGCTTTTAAATGATTCCGAAACCGAAGATTCTGCATTATCAACAGCATTATCAGCTAAGGTGTTCTCAGGTTTATTTTCTTTGCAGGAAAGTAAAGATAAGGCCAGGGCAGAAGCGAAGAGTATTTTTTTCATAGATAGCTTTTGTTAGTTGGTGTATTTTATAAAAATCATTCCGCATCAATGACTAAAATTAAGCATTTAAATTCTTTTCAGCTTTGATGTGGGATATGATTTTAATTAGTTAGATATACTTCGGGTATTGTTACAAAAAAAACGGAGCCTGAAAACAGACTCCGCCTATACAATTTTGTTTCGCTAAAATTATTTACCTAAATAAGATTTCAAAATCTTACTTCTGGTATTGTGTTTCAATCTCTTGATCGCTTTTTCTTTGATCTGACGCACTCTCTCTCTTGTAAGATCGAAAGTTTCACCAATTTCTTCTAAAGTCATTGGGTGTTTCCCGTTCAGTCCGAAGTATAATCTTACCAAATCAGCCTCTCTTGGAGTTAAAGTATTTAATGCTCTTTCAATCTCAATTTGTAGAGATTCAAGCATCAGATCTTTATCAGGACTTGGTGATTCTCCTGAACGCAATACATCATAAAGGTTAGAATCTTCACCTTCTACTAATGGTGCATCCATAGACAAATGTCTTCCGGAGTTTTTCATAGATTCTTTAATATCCTCCTCGCTCATGTCAAGAACTTCAGCCAACTCTTCCGGAGAAGGTGGTCTTTCATTTTCCTGTTCAAGGTGAGCGTATGCTTTATTGATTTTATTGATGGAACCAATTTTGTTCAGCGGAAGTCTTACAATTCTTGATTGTTCAGCTAGTGCCTGTAAAATTGATTGACGGATCCACCATACTGCGTAAGAGATAAATTTGAAACCTCTAGTTTCATCATACCTTTTTGCCGCTTTCATCAAACCTAAGTTACCTTCATTAATCAAATCGGGTAAAGAAAGGCCTTGATTCTGGTATTGTTTAGATACGGAAACTACGAAACGAAGGTTGGCTTTGATTAATTTCTCCAATGCGGCTCTGTCGCCAGCACGTATTCTTTGTGCCAATTCTACTTCCTCGTCCGCAGTAATAAGTTCTACTTTACCAATTTCCTGCAAATACTTGTCTAATGAAGCAGTTTCCCTATTGGTAACCTGCTTAGTGATCTTTAATTGTCTCATTTATTTTTATCCTCAAAAAAGAGTTACTATCTATTATACGTATGGGAACATAAAAAGGTTACACAAGTTTTATTTTTTTATTAAATAATAGGGTGAGATGAACAGAAGGCATTAAGATAATGAGAAAATTTAGAAATAAATCTCCCAGTTGTAAGCAAAAAAACGAGACCGAAGTCCCGTTTTATATTTTTGGTAAAAATAACTTTTACTTAAAAAAGTTCGTTTAAAACTTTTGCCAGTCTTAGTCCTCCATACAGAAGCTGTCTTTCAAGAGTTTCATTGAACTTGTATTGATAGTCATATGATAGTTTTGAACCATCGGGAGTCTGTGCATAGATCTTGTTGGCAATTTTGTGAGAATCATACAACCAGTCTTCCAATGTTCCGGACTGAATCTGCTTTACTTCTTCTTTAGATTTAATGTCCAAAAGTTTTGAATATTCAGTATAGCTGTATTTCTGAGAATCTACCAGTTTTCCGTCCCAAACAGAGTGAAGGTTGGTTTTATCTCCGAAATAAGTAACATTGATTTTATTCCCTCCTAAATCATCAGCTCTTCCTACGTGTAAAGGCTGTGCAAGATCTCCCATAATATGAATAAGGAATATCAAAGCAATTTTTCTGTCTTTTTCAGAGGTATTTTTGTCCTTGATCTGGCTTGATAATGTGTTTACCTGTGTATAAAGGCTTGGTCCTGCCTGCATTTTCAGGTTTTGTCCGAAATTTTTAAAATCAGTCTGTGGATCAATGTTTACATAATGCCATGAAGAGGCCTGTTTCCAAACTCCTGTTGTATCAGATTTGATAAAATCCGGCCAGTTTGCCCAGTAGGCCAGGCGTTCTTTTCCCATGATTTTTCTTATTTCTCTTCTTGCCTTTCCGGAAAGGTGGTTTTCAGCGATTTCTGCAATAACTCTGTGTCCCGTTAATCCCCACGCATAAGAATAAAGTGAAGAGGCGATAAATGCTAAAATCAGAATTTTAGAATAAATACTTTTCATTTTTAAATAACAATTTTCAGTCTGCAAAGATACGGCCCGCTTTCGGAATGAGCATTACGCATTCCGGATTTATTCTTATAATATTATGTTAATAAAATTTAATCTTCAGGGATTAATAAAATTGTATTACGTTTGTGCATTGTAATAGATAAGTTTGGGATATCAAAGGGGATAATTGGAAATACCGCAGAGAAGATATGATTTTAAACAAAAAGTTATCTCAACTTCAAATCTTCCATTTCAAATAAGGGTGAGAGAAATTTAAATGCTTGATTCTGAAGTTTAAACTTTAAATTTTAAACTTTGAATTCATTGCTTTTTCCCCGTATTTTTACGGAATTTGCCGAATATTTTTCTTACCAATATCAATAAATTAGTATTTTTAGAATAAAATTATTGAGAAAATACTTTTTCATACTTATGAGATATATTATCTTTACAAGTCATAATCACAGGAAACACTATGCATGAGAATAATATTGTAGACATGAATTACAATAAGCTGCAGACAGACTTTAAGGCTGAGGCTGTAGCAGTTAACCTTTTGAAATACCATCGGGCGGTAAGTAATATTTTTATTGAACGGGTCGGTGTAAATGATCGTGCCTATCTGAAAGATATTAAAAGTATTTCCAGCAGCTATTTAGGTTTTGACGAGGAAGTATTCACGATAGAAAGTTACAGAGAGGGCATTTATGATTATCTTCCTGAAGGGCTTTTTCATCCGCCATCCCTTGGGGCGTCCAGAAAAAATGTAGATACTGTTGTAAGAGAAATCCGGAAACAAAAAAGAGTAGAAGAGGATGCAAGGAAATTCTTCCGTCCTTTTGAGTTGGAAGTTTTTTTTACAGAGATCAGTTCTTTACTGAAAGAGTCGGAATTTGATATTACGAGTAATACGGATGCTTTATTGGAAACAGTAAGTGAGTTATGGCCTATGATCAAAATGCTCGATAGGCAAAATGCCTATATCTTTATGCATATTTTACCATTTTTCCACCAGATCAGAGGAAGTAAAAAATGGTTTGAAAGATGCATGACAGCTTTCCTGCAGGTACCTGTTGAAGTCACCTTCTCTCCTAATGTCATTGATGGGATAGAGAAAAATGATGATTCTATGCTTCTGGGAAATTCACGATTAGGGGTTACTTATATTCCGAGTGGAAGACATATGGATGGGCAGCGAAATTGGGTGATCAATATTGGGCCTATTCCCTATGAGGATATGCAGAAATATATTCCTGCGAGCCCATTCAGAAAGGTCCTTCAGGCATTGTATGACTATTTTCTTCCGGTAACTGTTGATGTAGAAGAGAATTTCGTTACAGAAAAGATGGAATATTCTTTCAGTCTTGAGGATGATGAAAGAAATGCCAGTCGCCTTGGATACTCTACATTCCTCTAAATTATTTTATTATATTTACAACTACCAACCAAGTATAAATTCGAAAAGAAACAAATGGAAATTTCTTCAGTAAAAGGTATTTTTTTAAGGTATATTTTAATGCCTTTAATCGCAATTATAATGATGGTTATACTGGGTATAATCAGAAGAAATAAACCTGCGATAAAAATTAAAGTAATTATTGTATACATACTTCTATGCAGCTTATGTCTGGCCATTCCCGGAGTTTTTGGGTTTGCCGGAAATCTTTTTAATCCTTACTGGTATCTTATTGCACAGATTGTTTACCTTATTTTCGGGATTATTCATGTTAATTTATTGCATAAATATTTCAAAAAACATATTGATTCTCTAGCCATGAGCATCTTGTTTGAATCTATACTTTCATTGACATGCATTGCATTGGGAGGATATTTGTTTACCCTTCTTTTCAACTGGATGAGCCGCGGAACAGGATATGCTGTAATGGCAGCGACAAGTATGCTGATTTTTGTTGTTCCAATGGTATTTTATTACTGTTATATTCAATTTATCAGTATTCCTTTTGATATTTACAAAACATGGAGATATTCTCCAGAGCAGAAGCTTCCGGATTTTGAAGGAGCAGATTTTGACAGATTAATGGTACTGAATGTTGAACTTAGTAAAAAATTAGAAGATTCAAACCGATTCAGAATTAAAGCAAAAACACTTCCGACAGGAGTCACTTTTGGAGATTGGTTTTATAGAGTGGTAGATGATTACAACCATAAAAATCCGGGTTCTGTTATTCACCTTTCTGATGAGGAAAGAGAACCTTATTATTGGATTTTCTACACTAAAAAATCATTTTTCAGCTTCAGAAAGTATATTGATTTCGATCAGGACATTTCTACCAACAATATTTCAGAAAATGAAGTGGTGATTTGCAAGAGAGTAATACAGCATGAAGAGGAAGGAGTAGTAAGAAAAGCATAAACACAAAAAACTAAAAAGTATTAAACATGATACAGCCTATTAAACATTTTGCGATCAACTGGGTAGATGGAATGAAAGTTTCCCAAAGACACCTTAATGATCAGGATAATTTCTTAATTGACACCATCAGAGATTCCAATTCACTTGGGATTACTACATATAATTACGGTCTTTTGCCTATTTCTAATGAATATACAGACCGTACTATTTTTGACGTTCATAATACGGCAACCAATGATGTACAGTTGGTGATCAAAAGGTGCAGTGCCGTGACTATGGCCGGGTACCGTATTGAACTGATCGATAGAAGAATCAGTGTGAAATCGTTGGCGAAATCAATGAATGAAGAGCAGGCAGACGGAGAATATTATATCCTGATTTCTGTTAACCCTTTTGACAAAGTGCCTTTTGGTGATATCGACCCGGAAGAAATTCCACCTCGCCATCCCAATGCACAACCTAATCATCATATCGAATTACTCCCTGTAACGTCTTTAAACAGCAGCTATTCCGGAGGAAATTATCTGATCATCGGGAAGGTAGATTTAAGAGCGAATATTGCACAGGTAGACTCAAACTTCATTCCACCGTGTACTTCGGTTCAAAGTCATCCGGCTTTGATTGAGTATTATAACAGCTATGCAAAGTCTATTGGTAATTTGCAGCAGTATGCTTTTAAGATTATTCAAAAAGCCTCTCATAAAAATCAGAATACAGCATTGGCACAAAACGTTAAGTTTTTATGCAGTACCATGGTGAATAATTTTGGAGATATGTATTTCCAGTTCAGAAATATTACCCCTTGGCAACCGCCGGTATTTCTGATTGAGTCTTTTGCAAGACTGGCTCTGCATTTATACAATTCAACGCAACTTCTTGTTCCTGCCGAATTGGAAGAAATGCTGAATTATAGTTTAGAGTGGAGTGAAATCGCCCCTCACACTTTATTGAACCAACTTTCTATCGTAGCAGAAACGAACTATGATCACCACAATTGCGGAGAACCATTATTGTATATCCAGCAAATGCTGAGAAGTTTAGAAACTATTTTCTCTAAACTGAGTGAACTGGATTATATTGGTCAGAGAAAAGAAAATATTATTGTCAACGAACAAGAGGTTTCCAACAACACCAACCCTAAGAGAGGTTGGAGTGTTTTAGACTAAGAAAACCTATTCAAATAATAATCCCGGGCGTAAGTCCGGGATTTTTTATGGTTGAAAATATTATTTTACTTTATTTTTTGTTTAAGAGTTCTACTGTGCGTTCCACGTGTCCGCCTCCTTTCCATTCATCATGTCCCGGGATAATCAGGGTAGCTTGAGAGTATTTGGTTTTCAGTTTTTCCATAGTCTGTGGCCATTGCTTTACATTGGCTTCTCCAGTGAACCCTAAGTCTGTTGCTGTTCTGCTCTTTACAAGACATCCACCGTCCAATACTTTATATTTTGGAAACCAAACGACTACATTGTCCACCGTATGTCCTTCTCCCAAAAAGTCAACAATAAATTCCTCACCCCCTATTTTATAAGGTTTTCCGGTTTTTATCACTTCAGTGGAAGTTGTTTTTCCGTCTTTTTTCAGTAACTCATTGGTTCTGGCAGTAGCATAAGTTTTAATTCCTTTATTGTTGTAAAAACTTAAATCTCCGGCTCTGTCATCGTGTGAGTGGGTTGCAAATACGGCAATTACAGGAAGATGATGACGTTTTTGTATCGTATCTATCAAAGTCTGGTATTGTTCCTTTTGCCAGGGAACATCAAATAAAACAACTCCTTTTTTGGTAGTCAGATATACGGCATTGGCCGAATATTCTTTACCTCCAAACACTCCGAAACTTTTATAAATATGGAGATTAGAGCTAATGGGTGGCTCAATGACAAAGTCTTTTACCTGGGCATTCATCAATGGGCTTAGAAACATCGACATCATCAAAAGCTGAATACTTTTTTTCATAATTTTTTTAAGAGGATAGTTAAAAATTTGCTGCTTTCTAGAGAGACAAAATGTCTTGCAGATAGATTTGCAAACCTAATTAAAATAAAATACATGCTGTTTTTTTTAAGGGTATTTAACCGTTTTTTAACGCTAGTATTTTGTTTTCAAACAATCTTCCTTAAAGAGGATTATTTTTAAATAAAAAATAATGCAACAATGTTGCGTTAATGATTTTTTTATTACTTTTGCTTCTGTTAATAATCATGTTTTCTGTGTGTTTTAATAAGAAAAACTTTATGTATATGAATGTCAGATTGATGCTAGCCGCATTTTTTACTTTTATTATTTTAATGATCAATGCTCAGAATGCTGAAATAACCGGGAAGGTAGTCTTCGAGAATGGTGGCTATACCACTACAGAAGTTATGTTGAAAGATACACCGATGAAAACAATGATTGATAAAAATGGTTACTATACCATTAAAAATGTGGCTTCCGGAACGTACAGGCTCATCGTTACTGCTAAAGGATACCAGGAATTTGAGCAGGAAATTAGGATAAGTAACAAAAATAAGGGAGTTCCTACTATTTTACTCAACCGTGACAGTAATAAGATTGATGAAATTGCCATAACAGGTGTTTCAAAAGAGACCTTAATAAAAGAAAACCCAGTTGCGATTCTGAGTATTTCTTCGAGACAGATAGAGAGGAATGTAGCCACAAATATCATAAGTTCTCTGGTGAAATCGGCACCGGGATTGAGCGTGGTAGAAACTGGGCCTAATATTTCCAAACCTTTTATAAGAGGTTTGGGGTATAATCGTGTGTTGACTCTCTACGATGGTATACGACAGGAAGGGCAGCAATGGGGAGATGAACATGGAATTGAAGTTGCCCCTTATATTGTGGAGCGTGCAGAAGTGATAAAGGGACCGGCCAGTTTGATGTTTGGCTCTGATGCAGTGGCAGGAGTTGTCAGTCTTTTTCCTTATTTGCCTTCTCAGAATGATGGGGCTGTACACGGAAAAATAACGAGTGAATATCAGGGAAATAATGATCTGATCGGAAATGGAATGCAGTTGGGGTTTAAGAAGAATTCTTTTATTGCCTCCCTGAATGCTTCTTACAGAATGGCCAAAAATTATAAGAATCCTATAGATGGACGAGTCTACAATACTAATTTTGAAGAAAAGAATTTTTCGGTTCTTCTTGGTCGTAAAACCCATACAAGCCTTTCAAAAATCAATTTTACTTTATATGATAATCTCCAGGGAATTCCGGATGGGAGTCGTGATCCTGATTCCGGAAAATTTACGTACCAGATAGGAGAGGGTGATGATGATGTTATTGGAAAAAGACCCGTTGTTTCGGAAAGAATGCTCAACTCATATACTCTTTCTCCATTGCATCAGAGAATTCAGCATTACAGATTATATGCACAGCACAATCAACAGATCGGGAACGGAGATCTTGATGTTCAGCTGGCTTTACAACAGAATATCCGCAGAGAATATAATCACCCGACTGTTCCTTCTCAGCCGGGGATGTATGTCCGGCTTAATACGCTGAATTATGGAGTTCGTTATAACTTTCCTAAGCTTTCTTCTTTTGAAATTTCTGCCGGAGTTAACGGGATGGTTCAGAACAATACAAATAAATCGGCTACAGATTTCCCCATTCCGGATTATCATTTAAATGAAGGGGGAATTTATACTTATGCCAAATGGAAATATAACAGGTTCAATATCAGTGGTGGTGTTCGTTATGATATCCGGAATATCCGATGGGATAATTTTTATATACAGACAAATCCTGTGACAGGCTTTGAAGAACAAGCGGGTCAGCCATCCGCGGATACAAGGCTTGGATTTGCATCTTACAATAAAACGTTTAAAGGTTTTTCTGCCAGTATCGGATCTACTTTTCAATTGACAAAACAAATCAGTCTGAAGGCGAATATCGGAAGAAGCTACAGAGCACCGAACATTACAGAGATAGGTTCCAACGGGCTGGATCCGGGAGCTCATATTGTTTATAAAGGAAACAGAGATTTCAGCCCGGAGTTTTCATTGCAGGAAGATTTGGGAATCAGTACCCGCTTCAAAGATTTTTCAGCAGACGTAAGTTGGTTTAATAACAATATTCAGAATTATATTTATCTTTCATTACTCATTGATGCACAAGGGAATCCCTTAGTAGATTCACAAGGTAATAAAACCTATCAATATCAGCAGGCTTCCGCTCAGCTTTACGGGATGGAGGCATGGCTATCTTTACATCCCGAGAAATGGAAAGGGTTTAATTTTGAGACCAGCTTATCTGTTATTTATGGATTTAATCGTGATAAAGTATTTGAAAACAAAGGAACTCAAGGAGAATATCTTCCACTCATTTCTCCATTAAAATTATCAGGAAATTTGTCTCAGAGAATATCTTTACCTTCAAAATTTATTTCATCTGTCACTCCTACAGCAGAAATAGAATTTTCTGCTGCACAGAACAGGTATCTTGGGCTCAATGATACGGAAACGGCAACAAGGGATTATACATTGTTTAATATCGGGGCATCACTTGATCTGCATTATTCTGAAAATCATTCTGCCGTTTTGCAATTACAGGTCAATAATTTGTTTGATCGTGCCTATCAGTCACATCTCAGCCGATTAAAATATTTAGGAAATATCTATAATATGGGTAGAAATGTAGCGATAAAATTAGTAGTGCCTTTTTAAATTATATACTATTAAAAAGATATTTTGGGCTTAGCAACTATGCTCAAAGATTTATTTTAACTTAAAATCATTGTTTAACTTAATGTAAAAGTATTTGATTGATAATAAAAGAAAAATTAACTACAAAAAGTCAAAATACAGGAAATATTGCTTTTTTTATTGCTGGTAATCTGGGTGTTAAGCCTGTTTTTCAGTATGTTTGTTTTGAATATTAAAAAAAATATTATGAAAATTCCAGTCCGGAACATGAAGTTTAACATATTTATTTTGAGTATCTCAGCGATTTTCCTGCAAAGTTGTAAGACTGCCACTCCCATAATGAAAATTGAGTCGGAAAGAGCAAAAATTGATCAGATTGATCAACAAGTTGTCTCTCTTTTAAGCCAAAGAATGAATGCGGCAATGACGATCGGCCAAATTAAGAAGGAGAATAAAATAGAGGTTACTCAACCGGGAAGGTGGAACGAAGTAAAAAATAATCTGAGAAAGAAAGCAATAGAATCCAATGTAAATCCCGATATGATTCTAAAAATGTATCAGGTATTTTACGAAGAATCAGTAAAGCAACAACAGGATTTACAGAAAAAATAACGATAAGTAATTAAAAAAATGCCGATGATCTGACAATACAAACCATCGGTATTTTTTATTTTTTGACCAATATCTTTTCTGCGGCCTTTTTACTCAAAATTTCTTTATTGTTGCCAATTTCGATCGTCATAGATTTGTCGAAACTTTCTATTTTGAGGATTTTTACTTTTGTATTAAGGAGTAGCATTCTATCGTTCAGATAACTTAAAAAGGCGTCATCAGATAGGGTAACTGAAGCAAAAATTACGGTTTCGCCTACCTCGCAGCTGCTTAGTTTCTGAAGATCCTGAGCGATAATGTTTCCATCTTTATCAGGAATAGGTTCACCATGGGGATCAAATTTAGGGTAATCCAGAATTTCGTCCATTTTGTCAAAGAAAATTTGCGAATGAACGTGTTCCAGTTGTTCGGCAATCTCATGAACGTTTTCCCAGCCAAAATTCATTTTCTTCACCAGAAACATTTCAGTGAGTCTGTGCTTACGAACGACCAGGGCAGCTTCACGTTTACCGCTTTCAGTGACAATCAATGGCTTGTACGTCTCATATATGACCCACTTTTTTTCGGCAAATTTCTTCATCATATTATTAACGCTCGGCATTTTTACATTTAAAAATTTGCTGAGTTCATTAATCGTAACCTTTCCTTCATTGTCAACTAAATGAAACAAAGCTTTCAGGTAATTCTCTTCTGTTAGGGTTGTTTTCAAAATGTTAGATGATTTTCAATACAAATCTAACAAAATAAAATTAAAATCCGTTAATGTAGTACCATGAAGTATATTTTAACCTGTTTATTGGTAGGGCAAGGGGAGATAATGCGATAAATAGAGTTTTTGCTTACATTAATGTAGTTTCTATTTTGATTTTCAATAAATTATACAATATTTTGCCAATTTTGTATTAATTTATTATTTATCTTTAGAACTAAAAACCATCAACAATGAAATTGAAAATTACCCTCCTTTCGGTCTGTGCTTCTTTTTTTATCAATGCACAGATATCCAACACTAATGATCTGCGTGCCACCCATCTTCCAGGGACTACTTTTAAACTGAATGTTGAAAATTTCAGAAAAAATGTAGAAGGCAAGAAAAAGAATTCAGCAAAAATAGCCAACCAAACTATTGTTTTGACACTTATTGACGGCAGCCAGCAGGAGTTTGTTTTATCAGAAAATAATCTTGTAAGTAAAAGGCTAAAGGACATTGTTACTTTTGACGGCTATTCAAAAGATAAACAATCAAGAATAAAACTAACCCTGGCAGGAGATAAAATAACAGCCATGATCAAATCTGCAAAAGGTTATTTTATCATCGAACCCTATAAAACCAAAGAAGGCGAATACAGGATTTATAATTCCTCAGAAATGTTTGGGGAAAACTTCCAGTGTGGAACTGATGAAGCTGAATTTAAAAAAAGTTTAGATATTATTGCTAAAGGGCTGAATGTCCAGAAATCTGTATCAGGGTTTCCGTACGGAGGTCAGATGAAAACATTCAGGATGGCAGTGGCAACAACGGGAGAGTTTACTACTGCATTTGGTAATCAGGATGCTGCTTTGGCTGAATTGGTAGCCATGATGAACCTTATCAATCAGATTTATGAATCTGAATTATCCATTTCTTTTACGCTGATTGATAAAACAGTAAATAAAACGCTGTTGTTTACAGATGGTGCTACAGATCCATTTACTATTAATGCCTCTTTTGCTTCTGCAGCCAACTCACAGGCAGGATTTGATATTATGAACACCAACGGTACACTTCCTTATGCGGATTATGACATTGGACATACCTTTAATATCATGCCGGGTGCCGGAGGAAGTGCTCAGGGACAGGCGGGACCGCAACCCTGTAATTCAGCTTTTAAAGCAAGAGCATGGAGCCAGTGGACTGTTTCGATGCCTAAATCTTTAACAGCCAATCTGATTGTTCATGAAATGGGACATCAATTTGCAGCATGGCATACCTATAATGCCGTTGGAGGTTCTGCGGGAAGTCCTACTTTCTGTACCGTGGGATGGAATGGTGATTCTGCAGTGGAGCCGGGAGCGGGATCTACGATTATGGCGTATGGAAATAACTGTACAACACCAAATGATCAGACCAATTCGGGAAATAACGGATTAAACTATTTCCATGCAAAAAGTATTGACCAGATTCTTAATACCTTAAGTGTATCATCAACATGTTTCAATGCGGTTGCTGTAGCCAATACACCTCCTGTTGCCAACGCAGGGAATACGACAATCAGCATTCCTAAGAATACTCCTTTTAAATTGAAAGGAATAGCTACTGATGCTGAAGATACCAATCTTTCTTATACCTGGGATCAGGTAGATGTGGCTTCGGCTAATGATAAAGGAGCTTTTGGAAGTACAATCAACGGGACGGGCGGTTATTCTGCTGTAAACAGTACAACAGCACCTTTATTCAGATCGGAGCAAAGTACAACAACAACGGAAAGATATTTTCCTAAAATGAGGTTTGTACTGAATAATCAGAATACACCTCCTACAAATGCTGCTGAAGCACTGCCGCTGGTTGCCAGAACTATGAAAATGAGATTCACAGTAAGAGATAACAGTGCTGTTTCTGGCGGAACAGATTCTGACCAGGTGGTAGTAACGGTAACGGATCAGGGACCTCTGACAGTGACGTACCCTAATTCAACTGTTACAGTAAATAATGACAGCAATATGAATGTGACATGGGATGTAAATAATACCAATACCTTAAAAAGTACGGTAAACATTCTTCTTTCTACAGATGGTGGAGATACTTTCCCATACACCCTTGCTACTGATGTCCCTAATAATGGCTCTGCCAATGTACTGATTCCGTTTCTTCCCTATACGGATAAAGCCAGAATTAAAGTAACGGCAGTTATTAATGATTATGCAGAGTTCTTTGATGTATCCAATACCAATTTTACCATCAACTCAACCTGTAATGCTTTCCCTTCCGTAATGGTAGAAAATGCCAAAGTAATAACGGCTATTCAGGGAAGTGCCCAGGCGAATCTGAATCTGCAACCGCAGACTTCTTCTTCTGATTCTTATAGTTCTAAAATATTAACTTTTGCGGCTGCAAATATGAGCCCGAATCCTTTATACATCTATAATCAGACAAGTACAGCGCCTTACCAGATTCTGGCCAGCACGAGTTTAATTCCTTATAAATTTAAAGTAACAGAAACAGGAAGTTATACCTTAAGTTATCCTTCACCGGATGCCGTAATTATGACCATTTATAAAGGAAATCAGGTAAATGTTGCCAATTTTATAACCTCAAATGGGGTATATAGCGGTACAGGAACGAGCTTGAGCTATTACAGATCATTCACTGCAAACCTTGAAAAAGGAGTAGAATATTTTATGACTGCAAAAAATCTGGGTGGTACACCAATAGGCGCTAGTGTAACGGTAAGCAATGACGGACCGGGAAGCTTCTTTAATATTATTGATAATCCTGTGGGATTAAATTATACCTATGTCGCCATTAATACAACGACCAACATGATTGTTGCTCAAAGTGCAACGGCAGACTTTACTACTTTACCGGTAGGGACTTATACCGTACAGGGTATTTCTTACACGGGATCAGCTACTGATCTGATCAATAAATCAATTGCCAATCTTATTCAAAGTAAAACATGTCACCAGCTGAGCAAAAATGCTATTACTTTAAATATCACTTCAGCACTGGCAACAGGGGATATTGCTAAAAAGCCAATCGGACTTGTACCAAATCCGGTAAAAGATTATCTGTATGTCTATAGTGATGAGAAGATTACCCACTACGAAATATACGATGCATCCGGAAGATTGATGGAAGCGAATGTTCTGAATAATTCAGAGATTAATTTCTCTAAATTTAAAACAGGAGTGTATGTATTGAAATTGTTGAACAACAAAGCAATAATCAGTCAATCCAAGGTGATTAAAAAATAATTAAAGACAAGTAATTTAAAAAAGGGTTATATTTATATAGCCCTTTTTTGTGCTTAAGGGTGACCTGTTTTAAAATATTCAAAAGATGAGAAATACATTGTTGCTTTTTTTATGTTTTAGTACATTCTGTACTGCTTTACAAGGGCAGTCCCGACAATTTGTGTTTTCTTTTAATCCTAAAAAATTCATACAGGAAAATAAGTTAGATGAGGCTTCTCCCAAAGAAATTATTTTTCCGTTATATGATATTGAGGGAAGACAGACAAAATATATCATGCTTGATAAAACGAGTGAAGCATTAAGAAAAGCAAAAATATTCAGCTTCAAAGGAAAATCTGAAGATGGTACAAAATTGATGACATTGACGATTGCTTCGGGGAAATTGACAGGATCTTATCTGGAAAACGGAACAGCATATTTTATTGAACCACTAAAAGAAAATTGCAGGAAGAGGTATAAATTGTATTCAAAGCCTGCTGGTAATTATCAGGTAGGGCAGCCCAATGATGTCCTGAAATAAAATATCTCACAACCATTTCTACATACTTATTTTTCTGATATTTTTAACTCTTTTCTATAGGGTTAATATTCTTCTATTTTTTTATTTTTACTCTATGAAATTTTCATTTAAAAACGATTACTCAGAGGGATGTCATCCAAATATTTTACAGTCCCTTTTACAAAGTAATCTTGAGCAGCAGGCTGGCTATGGAGAAGATAAGTACTCATTACAAGCTAAAGAACTAATTAAGGAGAAAATAAAAAAAGCAGACTCAGATGTGTATTTGGTTTCTGGTGGGACGCAAGCTAATCTTATTGTGATTTCTTCTGTTTTAAAACCTTATCAATGTGTGATTTCTGCATCTGTAGGGCATATTCTGAATAACGAAACAGGAGCTATTGAAGCAACGGGACACAAAGTACTGAGTATTGAAAAGGAGGATGGAAAACTAACTCCTTCCGATATTATTCCGGTATTGGAAAATCATAAAAATGTTCCGCATCAGGTAATGCCTAAACTTGTATACATTTCCAATTCTACAGAACTTGGAACGATTTATCAGGCAAAAGAACTGGAAGAACTTTCTGACTTCTGCAAAAAGAATAATCTGTATCTGTTTATGGATGGAGCAAGACTCGGGCACGGGCTTACTTCTGAGATAAGTGATCTGAGCCTTGAAAAAGTGGCTGAGCTGACTGATATTTTTTATTTAGGAGGCACGAAAAACGGAGCTTTGATTGGGGAGGCTATTGTGATTAATAATTCTTTTCTACAGGAAGATTTTGCATTTAACATCAAGCAAAAAGGGGCGTTATTGGCAAAAGGAAGACTTTTGGGCATTCAGTTTATGGAACTGATGAAAGATGATTTGTATTTCGATCTCGCCAAACATGCCAACCAACAGGCGATGAAAATCAAAAGAGCGATGCAGAACAAAGGGGTAGAATTTCTTTCGGATACGTATACCAATCAGATTTTTCCTATTTTAAATAATAAGGTCATTGCCGTTTTATCTGAACATTTTGAATTCTTTGTCTGGAAAAAGGTAGATGAAGAATCTTCAGCCATCCGTCTTATCACTTCGTGGAATACAGGTGACGATGCCGTCGATCGATTTATTGAAATTTTTGAAAAAGAATTGTAGTTCATCATCGATATTAAATTATTAACATCATAAAACCATATGGAGCCTGCTTTTCCTGCAATATATTCCACACTTTGCCCAGTTGTGTTGTCATCACTCATTACAGATCAATATGAGCTTGAAAATGTAGAATGTAAGTTTTTGGTTAGGGGAGTAGGTGATACCTATTTTGTTAATTCACAACATGAACGGTTTATCTTTCGGGTATATCGCCCTACCCACAGGACTTTATCAGTAATAGAGGAAGAGATCAATCTGCTGTTGGCCTTGAAAGAAGCACAAGTATCTGTTTCTTATCCGATTGCGGACGTACAGGGAGCATATATTCTTAAAATTAATGCCATAGAAGGAGATAGACATGCCGTTTTATTTTCTTTTGCACCGGGAAAGGTTGTGCGGCAAATGAGTAAAAGCCAGCTTTGTGCTTTAGGAAATGAAATGGCAAGGTTTCATAATGTATCAGCCTTATTTCAAAAGAGTGGCGCAAGATGGAATTTTGATTTAGATACTATGTTGTATCAGCCGTTAGAAAGACTGAAAACTGTTTTTACAGAAAATCAGGAGGATTATATCTGGTTGGAGAGTAAGGTTAATCAAATAAAAAATAAATTTTCGAAAATAGATACAGAAGCTTTTTCAACAGGATATTGCCATTTTGATTTTTTGCCTAAGAATTTTCATTTTGATGGTGATTCAGTGACATTCTTCGATTTTGATTTCATGGGATATGGATGGTTGGTCAATGATATCATGACCTTTTGGCAACATCTTGTTTTGGATGTATTGAGTAAAAAAATATCTTATGATGAAGCTATGGAAGCTTATCATATTTTTTTACAAGGCTATAAAGAACATCGTATGATCAGCGATCTGGAACTTGAAATGGTACCTTATCTTACTTTTGGATTCTGGCTTTTCTATATGAACTTTCACACTACGCATGATCAGTTCTATGCGTTTAGCCAGCCCGCATATTTAAAATCATATGTTGGCATTTTAAAAGATGTGGCAGAGAATTATTGGCTGAAAGAAGATCAATTATAAAATAAAAAAACAGCTATTCTTAGCGAACAGCTGTTTTTTATATCTTCTTAACTGAAAATGTCTATTTCACGGCTTTATTAACCACTGCACAGTCTGATGCAATCAGTCTCTGCCCGTCTTTATAGCTTACTTTTTTATCGTCAGCATATTTAGACTGTCCGTCCTCTTCTTTATGATCACCAATTCCTTCCGTCAAGGTATTGTCTTTTTGAAGGAAGTAAATATCTCTTTTGCTTTTCTTACCTTCAGAAGCAAATTCATAGGTTAGTTTCAGGGTATCTCCTGATTTAAAACCTGTAACATCTCCTTTAGAGCTGTCTTTTTCGCTATTTTTATAGGTTAATTTACCTGTAATCGTCCCCAGATTATCATCAATAGAGGCAAAAACACTGTCTTTACCTGTTACTCCTACAAAGCAGAATGATTTTGGTCCCAGCGTATCTACCACAGGCTCTGTTACGGCAATCGTATCAGTTTCAATTTTTGGAGCCGGGGTTTCAGTTTTTTTGTTGCAATGGATCATTAGTACTGAAATAGCACCCAGTAAAATTAATTTCTTCATATCCTTAGTTATTTAAAATCAAATTTCGAAGTGCTAAAATAACAATAGTATTTAAATATTAAAGAATAATAAGGATAAATACAAATAATTTTCTAAAGTTTAAAATAATGAGAGATTTGGGCACGAAAAATGTTTCATAGTATTTTATTTTAAATTTTATGTTTTTATGAAAAGGATATTCAAAGGAGTAGGATTGGGATTATTGATTTTCGGATTACAGTTTTTGAAGGGGCAAACTCCTCAAAACTATATCTATACTTCATCGGGAGACCTTCAGGATATTGAAAAGATGATTACAAGAAAAGATATTGGTGGGGTGCAGATTGTTTACAACTGGAAAGCATTGGAAACATCAAAAGATGTCTACGACTTTTCTGTGATTGAAAAGGATCTGAACTACTTAACCTCTTTGCATAAAAAATTATTTATTCAGCTTCAGGACAGATTCTTTGAACCCCAGGCACGATATGTCCCCGATTATATTTTGAATGAAAAAGAATATACCGGCGGCCTTGTGGCTCAATATGATAATCCGGGTGAAAATAAACCTGTAGGAAGCGGATGGGTTACCCAACAGTGGAATGCCTCTGTCCGGATGAGATTTCAGAAGCTGATAGGAGAGTTGGCGAAAAAGTTTGACGGGAAAATTCAGGGAATTAATCTTCCTGAGACTTCTGTCGATATCAACATGAAAAAAGATAAAACAGGTTTCAGTTGTGACCGTTATTTTCAGGCTGAGCTGGATAATCTGAAATTTGCAAGAAATGCTTTTCGTCAGTCGTATGTTTTACAGTATGTCAATTTCTTTCCTTGTGAATGGGAAAATGACCATCAATATATGTCCAGACTGTTTGATTTTGCCGATAAAAACAATATAGGATTGGGAGGTCCGGATATTGTTCCTGATAAAAAAGCACAGATGAAGAATTCTTACCCGTTTTTTAATCAGTACAAAGGAAAACTGTCTCTTGTAGCGATGGCCGTTCAGGAACCAACTTTAACCTACACCAATCCAAAAACGAAGAAACCTTTTACCAAAGAAGAATTTGTGAATTATGCACAAAATTATCTTGGGGTCAATATTATTTTCTGGAGTGTGGAATCTCCCTGGTTGAGAGATCCCAAAATTGACTAATGACAAAAAAGTATGGTGCTAAAAATCTGTGTATATCTGAGAAATCCGGGCGAACATACAAAGCTTAAATATGTATTTTATTTTTCTCACTCACTCTCTCTCAAACACTCCCATACTCATACGCTCAGACCTTCAAACTCCCCCTAAAACCTCTCGCTGCGTAATAAGAATCTGCTCCGTTGTGATACATGAAAACATGATTATAACGTCTATCACAGAAAATAGCACCTCCAAGTTCCCGGATTTGAGGAGGTGTTTGTACCCAGCTTGATGTTTTCTGGTCAAATTTACCTAATTGTTGAAGTTGGCGGTATTTTTCTTCCGTTAACAATTCAATCCCCATTTCAGAGGCGGTATCGATGACATTGCTTTCCGGTTTGTTGGCTTTTCGGGAATCCCAGGCCTGATAGTCATAGCATAGGCTTCTACGTTTCGGGCTTTCCGGGGAGCAGTCGAAGAAAATATACTCATCGGTTTTTTGATGGTAATCTACGACATCCGGTTCGCCGTCTGTTTCTTCCATTTGGTGTAGAGACCATAGTTTTTCAGGGCTGGCTTCCAGTTTGGTTTTTATTTTTTCCCATTTCAGGGTTTTGTGACGGTTCATATTTTTTTCAAAACGGTCTGCTAGGGTTTTTAAAAGAGACTCGCTTTGTTCCGGTGTTAAGAGTTTGTTTTTCATATCAAGTTTTGTTTTAATTGATGGTTTCGAATGTTTTTGTTGGTAAAGCGCAAAGACGCAAGTTATTATATTAATGCTGTTGTAAGATGCAAACATTTTATCTGCGATACAATTTCTATTGTTCTTATTGACTGCTGACAGAAATTTTTCTATTGGCAGGTCTGAAATACCATGAAATAATAACCAGGGCAAACAATAAAACAGCAGGAAGCGTTCTTCCGGCAGGGTCTCCAACGATAAGGTGTGAGATCACGGCTCCCGACATCACAAAGAAAAAGCCTGCATATGCCCATTCTTTCAATAGAAGCTGTTTAGGAATCAAAATGACGATTACGCCCAAGATTTTCCAGACTCCAATAATCGTCATAAGATAGGAAGGATAACCTAAATTGGTAAAGTTATCGAGTTCATCCTTCGTTTTCATAAGCTGAACGATGGCTGTAGAGGCCATTCCGAGTGCCATCCACAAGGTAAAGATCCAGTAGATGATTTTTTTACGTTTTTCTGATGTGTTGGGTGTTTCCATTGGGGTTGTTTTTAATTGTGGTTAATCATTGATTCCTCTTCCTTCAAGGATTTGCGGAATACATTTTTCAATTCTTGATTCACGGGTTTTGCTTTGTTTGGCAGAAGAAAAGTGGAGCAGGTACGCTCTTTGTCTTCCCGGTGTCAAAGCTTCGAAAGCTTCTTTTAATTCAGGATTTTTATCCAGTTGTTGTTGAAATTCTTCCGCCATTTCAAATTCTTTGGTTTTCTTCATTTCAACTTTAGCTCCTGATTCTTCAATTTCAACCGCCTCAAACATATAATTCCTAAGAATTTTTTCGAGATCATTAATCTGTTCTATATCAGTAAATCGGATTTGCCTTGCTGCCTGTACATTTTCTGATTGTTGAATTAAAATATGGTCAGGATCTTTCATCAGTGCTCCTTTAAAAAAAAGAAGGGCACAATATTCTTTAAAACCATGAATGAGAAAAATATTTTTCCCTTCGTAGGTATAACAAGGGCATCCCCATTTTAAATCTTCTACCAGCTCGGTACTGAGCGCGATAGCTCTTAATTTTTTAAATTCTTTTTGCCATGGACCGGCTTCGTTAAAGAAAAAATCTGTTTTTGGATTCATGCTTTTGAGTGTATAAGTTTGAGGGTGGGAGAGTCGTACATTGATAGAGTTGGACAGTGTTCCAACTTCTAACTTCCGGTATCTGAAGTCTGATATCTGATATCTGATATCTGGCATCTAATATCAACATCTATTCAAACATTTCCTGCAAACGGTTATGTGCCCAATTAATTCCCTGGGCAAATGGCATTTTCAGGTGCTGATCTCTGAAGTCTACTGATTTGTAGATGCTTTGGATTGTAATTTTACTGGTGGTATCCGTTAGCTTTTCAAATTCTAAAAACTCCAACTGAACCGGAAATGGGGTGTTTTCCATCTGAAAGGTTCGGGTAATTTTCTGATTGGGAACGATCTCATGAATAGTTCCGTTGGCGCTGAAAACGACTTCCCCCTGAGCGTTTAAGGTTTCGAAACGGTAACTGCCATGTTGTTTGTTTTCCATCTTGACAACTTTGGAGCCCATCCATTGTTCAAAAAGTTCGGGTTCTGTGTATGCTTTGAAAAGGAGCTCTACGGGAAGATCAAATTCCCTGGTGATAAAGATCTCCTGCTTGCCGTCTTCGGCGTGAATTTTTGTTTTTAGTTCCATATTTTGAGGGTTTTGGGTTTCGTGATTTGAGGTACGTGTTATTGTTTTTCGTGGTGCAGGATTCGAGTTATTGAGGTTGAGGATACGAGTAAAGGACTTTTATCTGGTTTTGTATTGGTGTGCTAACTCATTGTCCGAAAACCCGAAACGCGCAACACGCACCTCATAACTCGTACCTCGCATCTCGTCTCACACATTTTTCTTCTGATACGCCTTCATCACATCTTCAAGCTTATTGAATTTCTCGTCCCACATTTTGCGGAACGGCTCTATAAAGTCGGCGATTTCTTTCATTTTATTGGGATTTAGGTGATAGGTAATTTCACGACCGTTTTGTTCAGATCTCAGCAATTCACATTCTGTAAGGATCTGAATATGTTTGGAAACGGTAGGTCTCGCAGTATCGAAATTGGAAGCAATGGCTCCGGCAGTCATCGACTGAGCTGCTACCAACATCAATATAGATCTTCTGGTAGGATCGGCTATGGCTTGAAATACATCTCTTCGTAAATTCATTGTGTAGTTATTTGACTACAAATATATGTGTAGTTATTTAGCTACGCAAGTTTTTTTGAATTTTTTTATAATTTAAGAAATTAATAGATTATTCACAGCTTGCTTAATTCTTTCATAAAGGTTTAAAACATAATTTTCCATTCCTACTTCCTGAAGAATTAAATAGAATTCTTCATCTTGAACTAGCTCATCTAGTTTAATATCAAAATAGATAGTACTTTCTTTGGTAAGAAAGTCAAAGCCATTTCTTTTAGGTAGTTTATTTATAATATATTTATAAAATTTAGGATGTGTTTTTATGTTAATGCCATACTTTTTAATATTTTCTTCAGAGTAAAAATCTTTTAAAAAATATACATCTAAGCTAATTGTTGTAAAATCAATCTCTAAATATTGAATGATTAATGCAATAAACCATTCATCGTCTGATAGTGAACTTTCTCCAAATCTTCTTTCTTGTTTATACCATTCTAATTCAAATTCAATTTTGAAAAAATTTAAGAAAGATGAGAAAATTGCTCTTGGTGATGTAGTATCAATATTGGATATGAATCTTTGAAGTTCAGGAGCAATGACAATTTTATTTAAACGATTTATATTTTTATAATTTAAATAACATAATAACTTTGAGTCATGTATTTCAAAAGTGTACTCAATTACCTTTTCCTTAAATTCTTCGTTAGATTCAATGTGATTTAAATGCTCACTAATAAAATAAGCTTTAAAACCAGAACCAGAAAATTCATACCATCTTTTATTAGCAATGATAATTGGTGATAGTATTTCTACATCATGATGTGGAATATTATATTGAATAAAAAGTTTTTCAATCCGAATTTTTGGAATTGAAAAGTCATGACTAAAACTATTTTTTGTCAATTCATAGAAAACATTTTTAAAAAGAATAGGATCAATATTTTTAGTTTTGCAGTAATAGATAAAAAAGGAATCTAAAATTGTATATTCATTATGCGATGATATGGAAATAGTATATTGTTCTATCCAATGAACAAAAAATGAAAATATATCTTTGTTATGTTTAAAAGGAGCTAATATAGACTCATTGCCATGTAAGTTTAGTATGCTAATAATTTCGTTAATTAATTTTTTGTTATTCTTAATAGTTTTAAGATATTTAATTGGCTCAAAATTTTCATTCGAATTATCGAGTATATATTCATTTACGACATTATCAAATTTTTTAGGTTTAAACTGATATCTAGGTTGAGATTTGAGTTTTTTCCAAACCTTTATCTCCTTATTATTTATAGGTTTTGAAAGTAAGAAAATCTCACGTTCTGCCGTATCCTCAATCTCTTTAATAAATTTAGAAGTAAGTCTGATTTTATATTTTGTACAAATTTCTTCTATGTAATAATCTAAAAGTGTATCAAGCTCAGATTCCATATCATTATCTCTATAATATTCTATTTCATCTATTATTTGATATTTTATATCTTCCTTTATTTCAATAATATTTTTTTTAAAAAAAGCATCAAACTCTATTGGAAATATCTTTTTTAATTTAAATAGATGATAATATTCATAAATAAATGTACAATTATCCCAATAACAATAAATTATATAGCTGGCATCTATCTCTATATAAGGAATTAATAATTTTATTATATTTGAAAATTCGCCTACTGAACGCTCCGTCATTATTTTCCAACTAATTGATGAATATGAATTTATATCTTCTTTAACTTCTTCAATTATAAATTTTCGTACATCCAGATTTTCTTCTTTTGAAATATTGAAAAGGTTATTAAGTAAAAACAATTTCCGATATTTAGCTTCATCAACAGTATGCTTTAAGGGAAGACTACGTTCAGATAAGTTATCATCATAAAAACTAAAATTTAATTCTTTAAACTCCTTAAGTATTTTAGCTTTTAATACTTTTTTTAACTCTTCAGAAAGATTAATTTTTTTTCCATACAGAGGATTTCCGGATGTAATATTTTGTTTGTCATCTTCTTGGGTTTGGGTCTCAAAGATAGAATCGAGTTGATGAAAAAATATTGCCTTTTTTATTAATGGCTCTATCCATAATTTACCATCTTTTCTAAGATATTCAATTAAAAAGTCTTTTATCCCTGGATTCTGAAAACGAATAAATATTTGATCAGAATCATATTGCTTTTCCGTAATAATATAAAAGTCTTCTAATATTTTTAACTGTTTATTAAACATTAAAGGCTTTATATCTTCATTTAAGCTTTCACGGACAAAGCTTTGTACAGCATTAAAAGATTTTTCTAAATTTCGTAAATCAATTGAATCATTTGATATCAGTAATAATAGAACAATAAGTTTAGATGTACCATTTAAATCATTGAAGTTTTTATTCCAATATTCAATAGGGCTGTTTAGATATTCCTGAAATGAATAATAAAAATTAAATCGACTCTGATCTTCAAAATCTAAGAATTGTTTAATAAATCCTTCAATATGCCTAGGTGAATAATTAGGATGGTTGATAATCTCTTCAAGAGTATCACTGTATTTTAAATGATCAAAAAATGATTTTTCAAAGTCATAATATAAAAGGTGGTTGAGAAAAATACGGACTTTGTCTTCATCATGATAATCATCTAGGTTTACAATAAATTTGTCAGTATTTAAGATGTGTTGAGTTTCATACTCTGAATAACTTAAAACATCTTTAATGATATATTCTCTTGAAGTAAGAATAAGATAACAATTATTACTTTCTTTAAAATAATTTATAATTCTATTAAAATCTAGAAGTAGCGTACCATCAAGTTGCTCCGGGCTAAAATTTTGCCCCCAAAAATCATCTACGACAATAATTTGATTTTCTTGATAAAGGCCTTCAATTTCAACAAAATCATTATCAGTTAGAAAAAGTACATTCTCTACTTTTTGATTGATAAAATAATTTACAATCATTTTGGTAGTGGTAGTTTTTCCAACGCCGGGATTTCCGGTAAGAATAATAATTCTGTTTTTCTCAAGAATATCTATACAATTTCTCAAGATTTGAGTATTATGAAATAATTTATGTTCTTTATGTATCTGTTTGAGAAATGATTTTGTTTTATTAATAAACTTTTTATGAACAATTTTTTCTAATTCGCGCTCAACAAACTGTAAATTTGGAACCAGCAGTTTTGAATAAACTTTTAATAGATGTTGATATTTTTTATTTTCATATTGTTCACCACGAAGAAATCTATTAAGTTTTGCTCCATCTATGATATCTTCTTCATCTTTAATATATCCTTGAAAAAGTTCAAGAATATTAGTTGCCCAATCTGGCTTTAATGTAATATTGGTACAAAGAATATAACGATCTGGATTTTGTCGGGTACATTTTTTTACTTCATTTTTCAAACTTGTGAAAAATGAAGAGTAATTGGCAGGATTATATAATTTACATTGCCCAATAATCTTTATTTGTGTGTTGGTAGATTTAAAATCAATGCCACCGTCTTTTCCTCGTCTGTATGTTGTAAATTTGATTGGACTATCTCGGATATTAACAATATCTACACATAGTTTTTCAAATTCTGTATCGAAAAGTAGATTATGAAAATCGAAATCTGTCATTAAGTATTCTTGCTTAATAATAAGCTAGCCATAGACAAAATATCTAGGCAAGCCCTTATGAGTATATTTGATTATTAGTTATTGATTGAGAGTTGATATTGAAAATTTTATTACTTATTTTCTATAAGTTTTTCCAATTTCTCAATCATTTCCTTCTGCTGCTGAAGCATGCGCTCATAAAGCTCAACCATCTTATCAAGAGGATTGAAAGTAAAAGTAGGTTGAACATTCACACCGTTTGAATGGTCGTGTGTATTGAAAGTATTAGAAATAATATTCACAGCCTGTTCCTCATCAAAATTCTCAATCGCTTCTGTGGGAACTTTCAGGATTTGAGCTACCTGTGCCAGAATATCAGACTCTACGGTTTCTTTTTGCTCTAAAAGGGAGATTTTCTTCTGGTTCCAGTCATCACCCAGTTCAAAAGCTAAGGCTTCCTGTTTGATGCCCAGCATTTCACGGAAACGTTTAATATTTCTACCCTGATGTATTTTTTTATTTTGCATATCTGTGTCAATCATAATAACAAATATAAAGCTTTAAAAGATAAAAATAAAGGCAGTCTTAAAAATAAATTATCTTCTAAAACATCCGTCTTTTCGAATAAAATATCCTTTCCTCAACTGGTATATCTTCAAAGTTATTTCTTGATTTGCCTAAAATAACACATATGAAAAAGATAACTATCCGTGGCAAATATAAAATTGTTCCCCATCGTAACCTTACGGTTTCCCATAAATGCTATGAAAGAGCCTATCATAAAAGAGTTTTCTTCCCCGAAATCCGGATTGCAGGAAAATGGGTACAGGAGTGTGGTTTCGAGCCTGGCGACAGGGTGGTGGTGACCGTGAGTAGACATCAGATTATTCTGGAAAAGGAAATGGATTACAGAGAAATATAATTTTTTTTCTCTCGCAGATCTTGGAGATTACTCAGATAGGTGAGTAATGGAAATCTGCAATATCTGCTTGGTTTTCGAGAGTTTTTGATTCTTTTGAACGCAAAGGTTCTTGATGACTCCGCTTATTTTAGGGAGCTAAGAAGGGGCAAGTGAACTTGCCTGATGAAGGTGTGGGTAAAAGGAGTTTCGGCGGCCGCAGGCCGCCGAAACTAAACCTACCACAAAAGCATTTTTTTAAAGGAAATAATCTTTATTATCAGAGAAATCCCGTATTTTTGCAACTTCCTAACTGATAGTAGAGAACATCTTTCGCACCAGAAGGATGATATCAGTGGAATAAAAACAAATCATATTGAAATGTTTTTTTGTTGAATGTGTATAAACTATAACCTATGAAATTAAAATTATTCCTTGCATCAGCGCTTGTTGCAGGCTTGATGAATGCTCAGACTGCCGGAGATTATGATACCAGCTTCGGAACTAACGGTAAAATCATTGAAACCGGTGCAACCAATCCTTCAAAGTTAATATTCAGTAAAATGGCACTTCAGCCTGACGGCAAAATACTTGTTATTGCCAGAGGCGCAATTTCCGGTGCTCAGTTTAATATTTTCAGGTATCTTCCTAACGGGACAAAGGATACCAGCTTCGGAACCAATGGGTCAGTCAATATTACTTTCGGTGCCTACACGGCGTCACCTTCAGAAATTGTTCTTCAGGAAGATGGGAAAATTCTGATCGGAGGAGCTGTTTATCCGCTTATCAATAGCCAGGAACGCCATTGCGGTATTGTAAGATTAAACGCTGACGGAACACCGGATACCAGTTTCGGAGATATGGGAAGAACGACTTTTCTTTTCGAATCGCGTTCAGAACCAATTGATGAGATCAATAGAATTGTTGTACAGCCTGATGGAAAAATAATTACCGGAGGAGGATCGTATGACGGAACTACCAATCGCTTTGCGGTAGCGCGTTTAAATGCAAACGGAAGTATTGATACAGGATTTGGAAATAACGGAAAACAAATCAAATTGTTTACGGTAGGATCTCCATCATCTGTACACAATATGAAGCTTCTTTCCAATGGAAACATTTTATTAGCAGGAAATGTGGGTAACAATTTCGGGTTGGTAAAACTTTTACCAAACGGTACTTTTGATACCACCTTTAATACCACCGGATTCAAAACCTTCACATCCAATCTTACAGGAAATTATTCCACTTCAACATTCTTTCCTGATAACTCTATAATGTTTGCTGGGGTTAACAGCGCAGGGCAGAACAGATTTTATAAATTTAATGCTGATTTGCAGCCTGACACGACATTTGGAACGGCAGGAAATCTGTCTTTGAATTATAGCGGAAGTACCCAGGAATCAAATGTTTCTAAATTGCTTTTGGATAATGACGGGAGAATCTTCGCAGTGGCAAGTACTTACTTTCCGGGAAGCGTTTTAGTGACTACTGTTTTTTGTCTGACATCTACTGGTAGCCTTGATAACAGCTTCAGTGGAGATGGGAAACTTGCGATCAACCATGGGTATTCAACCACGTCTCCGTCAACAGGTATTTTACAGGCAGATCATAAACTGCTTATTTCAGGATATGTATCCAATGATCAGTTTACTTCAGTTAGAGATGGGTTTTTCACAAGAATTCATACGCAAATGAGTGTACTGGGAACCGGGGATACTAAAAAGAAAGCAGAATTTGCGGTATACCCGAACCCTGCCAAAGATGTGGTAACCATTAATCGTTTAGATAAAACTTTGCTTAATCAGAATATAGAAGTAGTGGATGTTACAGGAAAATTAGTGATGAAGCAAGCTGTTCAGAATGAAAATGAAAGATTGAATATTGCTCATTTGAATACAGGTGTATACTATATCAAGATTGGTAATCAGGTAAGTAAGAAAGTGATTAAAAAATAAAATAACGTCCAGTAAACGGAACAACAACTTTAAAGAAAATCCCTGAAACTTTATGTTTCGGGGATTTTTGTTATTTCTGATTCTGTTTTTACCTTAAAAGTAAAATGATATCCTGGGCCAGCATTTAAAAAGCCCTGACCAACAAGGGCCAGGGCTTATTCTATGGGTATAAAAAATCTAATTATTGCTTTTGAAAACTGTAGTTCCCTTTGAGATTATTCTTTGTCCATTTTCCGTCACTTTTAGAACTTTGCAAATAGCCTGAAAATGTATAATGGGTTTTGGTGTTCATATCAAATTTCCCGTCAAAATTAACATAACCATTAATAGGTTCTGTTGTATTAGTTTGATTGAAATGAATCTCGCCAACCATTGTCCCTTCTTTTTGTACTGTAAAAGTAAGAGTACCGCTTTCATCTCCTGTAAAGTTTCCGCTCCAGTTTCCCTGAAATGAAGAATTGACCTGTCTTGCGCTTTCTTCATCCGATACACATGAGCTGAATGAGAATAAAACAATGAATAATAAAATGAGATTAGTTTTCATATTATATAATTTCTATTGTGCATTCAATTTGACACCATGCCAGGCTCCATTTTTCTTGGCAATTCCATACATACTTACAGCAACGGCTGTAGGCTGAAGAAAATCAAATTTATAACTTGTAACGGCTATACCTGTTCCTGTTCCTCCGCCAAATGTATAAGTAAATTGTGGAGTAGCAACCCCCCAATTAAAGATTCTCTCAATAACATCCTGATTATCTTCAATCTGACTGAAATCATAATATTGAATATAGGTTTGCTCATAAGAATCAACTACGAAAGCCACTCTGCTCAGTTTTTTATTTTGCCCTTCCAGGAATTTATTAGCCTGTTTCCATGCAGCTTCCCAAAACAATTTATTCAACTGTTCTTCAGAAAGCCCCGAAAGATTTGTTGTAAACTGAATAACAGCATCAACTGTTGCATTCTTGGAGAAAGGAAAAGTAGGCATAGTAGCCGGTCCTACGTTAACATAATCTGTATTATTGGCTGCTTTATACATTTTTCCGTCTAACCAATATACTTCTCTTGGTGTATTATTGGAAGCATACGTTAATGAATGTGAAAACTTCCATGAGATGGAATTAATACCAATCCCTAATTTCTCTGCATTCTCTTTTCTCCATAAGCCTGTCCATCCTTTATACTGGTGTTTTACTTTACATCCTACAGCATAAACAAGGTATAAATTTTGTGAATAGAACTTTACTTTAACCCTTCTTTTGCTTTCATACTTGTCATAAGTAGTCCATGTTTTTCCGAAAACATTTCCTAACCATGGTTTTCTCACTTCACCGATAGGTAAATTCTGAACGATAGTTGCAATCGAAGGTTCCTGTGGTTGTGGAGTCGTCGTAGGAGGGTTTCTGAAACCGCCACCACCTGTTCTCGTACCGCCAGTGCTACCACTGCCACTTCCGCTGTCACCGCCTCTGAATCCTCCATCGCCGCTGCCTCTAAATCCGCCGCCACTAGCACCGCTTCTTCTGTCAACAGGAGAGGCAAAATAACTGATGGTATTATCAGTATTAGGTAAGGTAACCAATTCACCACTTGGCTGATCTGTGATAAATTTTTCTCTTACAGAAGCCTCTGTAGGAATCAGAAGATCGGGAGAAATCCTTCTTACTTCAAGATAATTTTGCAGTCTGGAATAATTCTGCTCTGTGGTAACAAACATCCCGGCATCTGTATATTTATAGATTTTGTCTGCAATTTGTATTTCTGCGCTACCGTTAAGCATAGAAGCATACACTTCATCACCTACAACTTCCTCCAAATCATCAAGATCATCATAAATATCTTCATCGGAAACAGGAGAAACGGATTCGCCTCTCATCAACATAGATGAATTTTTTTGTAAGGATCCGATTTTTCTGGATTTTAATTCTGAGATAACCTGGTTTTCGTTTTTATCTGTAATAATAGGAACTAGAGATTCAATTCCTTTTTCTTCCATAAAATGCTGAACCGTCTCAAGGTCTTTCTTTTTAAGATCCTCATAGCTTGCATTTAATGATTCTTTGTTTGGAAAATAAAGTCGCCCGTTTTTTACAGTCGCTTGTTCAATGACATGGGCTTTGTCAGTTGAAGTTTCCAGTTCTTCACGGCAAGAAAAGGTAATAGTTAATAAACTAAAAACGGCTATTTTTAGTAATTTTGAGTTGTTCATTTGTTTCAAAATAATTTTTATCTCATTTGTATCTGAACCACAAATAAAGATAGACTATTGAATTTTTATTATTAGTAATATAAGGGTAGCCTGTATTTTTTGGCAGATAATTACCAGACCCGAAATTATCTGCTTTCGTTTCTAAGAGCTTCATGGTTTTTTTTTGGCCTATTTAAGACTGAAATAATGAGTTTTACTGTCCTTAAATAAATATTAGTTTTTTTTCCCTTTACAAAAATGTCTGTCCAGAAATATATGGAGTAATGTAATAAAAACGTCGATGGTTCTGTGCTTTTTCAATGCAGGTAGGTTTTAGTTTTTTTTATTAACACACTAAAAAGTGTCATATTGTATGATTGCAAATGTATAAAAATATTTTTTTAAAATGAGAATAACTTAGGGGAAAAAATATGACATTTATCCATTATTTTATCTTCTTCATAGGAAATGACTGTTGAGCCATTTTCCCGCTCATCATGCCGGAAATCTTAGCAAATAAAGAATCTTTACTCACTTTTTTATAGGTAATAATTTGTGGAAAATCGTTCTGTTGATTTTCAAATACAAGAGAAGTTGAGTTGGAAGCAGCTGTTGAAACAAAGTCGACAGGCTGCCCATGATGCTGACCCTTGACAGATACAATATAATGGAGCTTTTTATCTTTTTCCACCAGTTGTACCGATTCAAATAGGATGGTATCTTTTTTATTCAGGTAATAGCTTTTGCCCTGAAATTCGGTTTTACTTTTTGGGGTCCATGTTTCATACAGTTTGCCTTTCGGAGTCTGGGTTTCCCAGGTTCCCAGAAGCCATTTCAGTTTCTTGATTTCACTCTGTTGCTGAGCCCAGCTGCCTATAATGATGATCCCCATTAGAGCAGCAATTAGTTTTGTTTTCATTGTTGTTTATTTTATCACAACAAAATTCACGATAAATCGAAAATGAAAATTGTAAAAATGCGACATCAGGAATTGGTTCCGTAAAATAAGGTAGACATTTGTAGGTTGTCACCGTAAAACTCTTTAGGAGTAAGGCCTGTAAATTCTTTAAAATCTTTGATAAAATGAGCCTGGTCATAATACTCTGATTCATGAGCCAGAGCCGTAAGGGTAGTATACTCTTTATTCAGAAGGAGTTTAATGATTCTTTGAAGTCGTATCGTTTTAGAAAGTTGTTTGGGGCTGAGACCTACAGCAGAAGAGAATTTTCTTTCCAGTCGTCTGCGGTTGATGTTTATCTGTTCAGAAAGTTGATGTACAGGTATTGATCCGTCTGCATGTAAAAGCAAATCAATGGTGGACTGTACAATTCTGTCTATTGTTTCCGGATTAAGTCTTTTATATAAAAAAGTTTCTACTGACTCTATTTTTTGTTCAATAGTCTTAGCCTGAACAACTTTTTTCTCCAGTTCAGTTCCCTCAGTTCCGTAAAGTTTTTCCAGAGAAACTGCTCTATCATCCATTTCTTTGATCGGAAGAGTGGCAAAGGGGATAAATCCGTCATAATGAAATCTCACAGAAAAAATACCGGTAATTCCTGTAGGTTCTATCTTAAGAGGTTCGGTTAACTGTCCGAAAACACAACTTCTGGGTTGTAAAACAGCTTTTCCGTTGATGTATTGATTGTAGAGATCTCCATAATGAAAAATCATTTCCATACAGCCGTCGGGAACAATAGTTTGGGTTTGCTGAATATCTTCTCCGGGATGATCTAACGTCCAGTAGCATTTTATAAAAGGAGTTAGGTCTGCAGCAGGGGGAAATGTTTGATAATCCATTATATTCAATATTCTGATTCTATAAAATTATTAAATTAAAAATGAACCTGCTTCAAAAAGGTCATCCGAATCCACTGGAAAAAGCTGTCCACATGAAATTCCCTATCTTTGAAAATCCAATGTTTCTGGCATTAATCAATATTATCATAGATGAAATTTTTATTAGACTTTTTATTCCGTGCTTTACAGCTTTTTACAGAACCTTATTTCTTATTATTTCTTGCAGCGGTTATGATCTATCTGCTGAGAAGAAAAAATATACGTAAAAACCTAAGAACAGGAATTACTATATCAGTCATTTTAATCACCATTTTTATAGGAAATGGTTTTCTGGGTAAGATCACTTCCGGATATCTGCAGAAGGAATACATCAATAGTGCTGAGATGAAAGTTACAGGAGCTCAGAATCCCGTTATTGTGGTACTAGGCGGCGGAGTTGTAGACATTGAGAATACAGAGAAACTGCATACAATGTCTTATTCCAGACTTGTTACAGCTTATCAATTGTATCATGAATTCAGGAAAAACAATCAGCCTTGTACGATATTAATTTCCGGAAAAGGAAGAGGACATATCAGTGAAGCGGAATTATTCAGTGAAAACTTTAAAAAAATGGGGGTGCCGGCTGCTGATATTATTAAAGAAGATAAAAGTATGAATACCTATACTAATGCCAAATATTCCAACGAGATTCTTAAACGAATGCCTCCTTCGAATATATACCTGGTTACTTCAGGTTTTCATATGAAGAGGTCTGTTGCTTTGTTTCAGACATTTGGATTAAAACCTGTTCCGCAGGTATCAGATTTTATAGATACCGAAATAACCCTGTTTCCTAACAGCTATAATGCTGCATTCACATTTGTCATGCTTAAAGAAATTCTGGGAATAGGTCAAGTGAAATTATATAATTTATTAGGAATCAATAAATAGGATAAGGTTATTCCAGAAGTTATCCTATATAAAACCGGACACTACAAGTAATTTGAGTGTCCGGTTTTTGATTTCTGAAATGTTACTCAGATGGCTTTGATCATTTTGCTTTCTTCAGTGAGATGATAGTTTGTAAAACGACGGAAGCTATAATAAATACCAATCCGATATAAAAAGAAAGATTGACTTCTTTGCTTTCTCCGAAAAATAAAAACGCCATCATAATAGCATAAACCGGCTCCAGATTATACGTTAAGTTGACTGTGAAGGCCGGAATATACTTTAAAACCTCTGCAAAAGCCACATACAAGCCTACTGTGCAAAAAAACGATAAGAGCCCCAAATAAGCCGTGTCTTTTAATCCGGGAACTATGCTATCTGCCTGAAAATAGAGGAGATATACGGGCAAAAGTGCTCCCCAACATAAAGTCCCGGCAACCATTTGATAATAGTTGATGACTTTGGTATCAAAATGCTGTACCAGACGCTTGTTGTAGATGGTATAAAGCGCTCCTACAGCAGAGGAAAATACTCCTAAAGTAATGCCAAGCTGATAAGAAGTATCAAAGTGAAAAATTAAGCTGATTCCCGCAAGTGTCAATGTACTTAGTAATAACTCAGAAACTTTGAATTTCTCGTTATCCAATAGTGGTTTAAAAACCGCCGTGAAAAAGCTGGTCAGACAATAACACACAACACCGATGGAAATGTTAGCATATTTTATACTCGCATAAAAAAGAAGCCAGTGCAAGGTGAGGAGCAACCCTGCCCTGGATATCTGTATTTTATCTTTAAAAGAAACAGTATACCGAATTCCCAGCAGGTGTAAAATAAAGAATAAAATAATAGCAGAGAATAAAAGTCTGTACCAGACCAGCAAGCCTTCATTTAAAGTGATTAGTTTCCCGAATACGCCTGTGAAGCCGGCCAGAATTACGGCCAGATGCAATAATAAATATGATTTTTTCATTAGAAAATGAACTGTTTGTAAAAGATTTTAAATTATTTAATGAGAATTTGAAGCAATACAGAACATGCGGATAATTTTTTATCAGCTTGAATACTTCAAATTAAAATTTGAGAATATTAAAATCTTGGAGGAGGCAAACAGCTTGCGTGGTTCATATGTATATATTGAAGTTCAAAAATAAAGAAATATTTTTAGACTTACATGTGAAATACATTAAACTTATGTCCATCAGGATCAGCAAAAACAAATCCATAATAATGGTCTCCAAAACTTTCAGGCTCTGAAACAATTTTTCCCCCGGCATTTTTTACTTCTTCGGCCCATTGATCTGCCTGATCTTTGGATTCGGCGGAAAGGGTGAATATAATTTCATTGCTATCCTGAGGATTATTAAAGGTTAACATCTTCAGGTTGTTTTCAATGACACTTTTCAGAAAAAAATGAATGATAAATTCATTTCCGGCGACGAAGAAGCTTACTAATTCTTTAGAAGTATGAGCACCATTGGGCTTGAATCCCAATTCTGTATAAAATTTCTGTGTGCGGTCCAGATCGGCTACAGCCAGGTTGGCCCAGATCATTTTTGGTTTCATAATATTTTATTTTTGGTGAGATAAAATTACGATCTTTCTTCACAATGAAGCTTGTCATGAGGCAAGATTTTGTATTTTTAACGGGATATAAATACTATGGAAGAGATTCTTCAGCAGTTGGATAGTCATATTCAAAGACTGCGACCTGATTTTTATAAAAGTTTACTGGAGCCTTTGCAAGAAGAAGAAATTCAAGGTATTGAAAACCAGTATTGTACTCAAATTCCTGACGACCTGAAAACTTTTTACCAATGGAAAAACGGGCAGGCGAGTAGCTGTTATGATGCTTTCCTCAACAATTCCATGTTTATTCCTTTAAAAGAGGCGTTGGAATTGGCAAAAGAACTAACTTCAATGATAGGCACTGATTTCGAAATTGAAAACTGGTGGAATGAGAACTGGATCCCCATATTTCACAATGGAGGAGGAAGTTATATCTGCTATGATCTGAAAGGAATTTTTACCGGAAATAAGGGACAAATCCTTGAATTTTGGAACCGGGATCCTGATAGGAATGTAATTGCAGGCAGTCTTAAACATCTTTTAAATTCCTTAAATGCTTATTATACAAGTCAATACAATGAAGAATTAAATGAGTTTATCAGTATTGAAGCTCATGGAAATGGTTTTCCGAAGAAATTTATTGTTGAGTAATTTAACATAATATATTTGTTACATTTCAAATTAAAAACATACATAAAGATATCATGAACGAGAATATTGCGTATAAAATCAATCGGTTAGGCGGAAATACAGACGGTGTAAGTTCCGACAAAAATTTTGTCGAAAACTGGCAAGCCATAGAGTTTAATCATTATTTATATGACAAAGACTGGGATGTCTATGGGATTGATGCATTTTATGAACGTCATCAAGATTTATATAAGGCTGATTCTGAAAAATTCTACACAGATTTGCTTGAGCATTATTTTTCAGATCATGACTTTGCCTATGGTCAATATTTTTTCCGAAACTGGATGTTTACGCCGTTTAAAGAAAATACAGAAGATTATAATGAATTAGACGGGCTTGTAGATGAAGATCAGGTAAAAAAAATCGTACAGGGCACAGAAATGGATTTTATCTGCATTTTTTATTCTTATGGATATCCGGATCATTTTTTTGTGTGTACAACAGATCCTGATCAATCGAATCCAACGGTATACGGTACAGACCATGAAGTATATTTTGACGAGATCGAAAGTAAAGGCAATCTGGAAACATTTCTGGACAGGTTTATGACCAAAGAGGAGTTCCGAAAAGTCGTTACAGAATATCTGGAAGGAAAATTAGAGAAATAACGGATTCTCAGACGATAGACCACCATTCCAGCAATATTTTATTTTGCCTATAATTTATATTATGTTAAATTGAATATATTTGTAGATTTACACTTATTAATTAATCCGACCACTGATAACCTATAAATCTATAAATTAAATTCAGATAGTACGATTGTTTTATTTCCGGGGATTTATGAAATGCTGGACAAAATTAAAAAAGCCCAAAAGAATGTTGCAATTGTAAGCAGTAAAAAAACAGACGTGCTGAAAAAGAATTGCAGACAATTGAAAATTGATCACTTTATTGATGTATTTATAGGGTCAGATCTTGTACAGCTGCATAAACCTGCTCCTGAGGGATTGCATGTAGCTTTGAAGCTCATGAATAACGATGATTTGGCTAAAGTAATTTACATCGGGGATGCTACGGTAGATATTATGATGGGTACAAGTGCCGGAGTAAAAACCTGTGCGGTCTTATGGGGTGCACATTCTGAAGAAGAACTAATGAGCTCCGATCCTACTTATATTGCATCTGATGTTCACACTTTAGACAATATACTTGGTCTTACTCATTAAAAGTCCAGACCATTTTTTATCAAAGTAACCCTTCCCTTCTTCAATAAACACAATTTGAAGAAGGGAATCGTTATTTTTAGCTTAAATACTTTTCTATAGAATTATTCAGAATTTGTTTTACATTTTTTGTCAGATTCTGGTAACTGTAAAAACCATATACAGCATCAAACTCCAGATCCTCCAGACGTTTTTTAATTCTTTTTATTTCCGCCACCGGTAATGGTATTCTGTTGGGATAACTGTACATGATGGCAAAGTGCTTTAAATTGGGAGAAAGATACATGGTATCACCACTAAGTAGGGTGCCTTTTTCAGACATGCTTTTATGGAGTAAAATACTGCTACCTGCAAAATGACCTCCGATATTTACAATTTTAATATCATCCCACAGTGGCATTTCGTCTCCTTCCCAAAGCTTAATCCGATTTCCTTTTTCACTGATGTACTGCTCATCATTTTTATGAATATAGAGAGAACACTTGAATTCTTCTGCCCAGTCATTCATATTGCTGTAGTAATGAGGATGTGAAATGGCTATGGCCTGTAGTCCTCCTTTTTCATTAATAAAATCAATCACATGCTGATCGAGCAAAGGAACACAGTCCCAAAGGATATTACCGCTTTTTGAAATAACCAGAAAGGCCCTCTGTCCTATGGCAAATCCGGGCGTAATAGTAATCTCATAAAGGTGATCATTTAGTTTTACAATATTTGTAGTATGGGTAGTAAGAAGCCGATCATGGGTCGTCCACGTTTGTCCGGTAACCGGAATATACTGTCTTTCTTCATTACAGATAGCACATAATTCTTCATTATAATGTTCCGGAAATTGAGTTCCACACGCTGTACATAATTTTTTCATAGGAGTTGAAAGTTTATCAGGGTTTTTCATAAACAATATAACAGAACTGCCACTATAGCCAAAGCTGAGCTTTTATAAATGTTATTCTGTCCATAATATTACGGTATTATTTTTCTGTAAAATTGGACAGAACTTCCCGATTATGAAATGGATAAAACTTCCTGAATATTGGACTTTTAAGAAATTATATATTTTCTTTTTTAAAATCCGAAGGATTCTGAAGGCTATTGGCTGTAAAAAACCTTGTAAAATAAGCATGATCTTCAAAACCTAAATAATAAGCAATCTCCTTTATTGACAAATCGGTATAGATCAACATTCTTTTGGCTTCCAAAAGAATTCTTTCTTTTATTAGCTCCTGAGCGGTTTTATGGCTGATCAGTTTACAAATGGTAGAGAGTGTTTTGTTACTTATATTTAATTTTTCAGCATAGAAACTTACAGTATGTTGTTGGGTAAAGTGACGTTCAAGATGTTCCTGAAATTGTTTAAATCTTAAAAAACGATGATCCGTACTATCTCCAATGCTAAAGTTTTTCTTTTTAATCTGATAAATTTTAAGCAAAAAAGATTTGAGTAAATTCAATATAATATGGGCTGAAAAAGCATTCCCATTTCCAGACTGTTTATACATCAAGTCAAAAAAATCGGTGATTTCCATTTTTTCTTCCTTATTGAGATTAATTACAGGCAGTACATCTATATCATCAAAAACACTATACTTCAATAAAAACTTTGAATGAGAATCTTCATGTATAAAAAAGTTATCGTTAAATTTGATAACTCCTCCACTGCTAGGTGTTTCTTTGTAAATTCTATGCACATTTTTAGGATGTAACAGGAAAAGACAAGGCCCAGAAAATTCATAGTTTTTAAAATCTATTGTATGTACACCCCTGCCCTCTTCTATCCAGATGATTTCATGATAAGTATGCTGATGACTGTCTATACGATTTAGATTGTTCATTTCATCCTGATAATAGGAAATATAAAAATTTTCAATAGTATCAGTTTTAAAACTCTCTTTTTCGTTATAAACTGTAATTTGCTTTTGAGTTTTCATAAAGATCTGTATTGTTTTTTTATATTTTTTTATTTGATTAAATGTATAAAAATTGTATTGATTCTTTATGTTTTTAATCTAAAAACATACGTGATGAAGGCCTGAATACCCGTTTCATAAGCAGCCATCGTTGGAAATCTGAGTAATCTGTAGGGAAAATTTGTAAACGTCTGAACAAGATATACACATAGTATTTGTCATAAACAAGCTTACATTATATCAGACATTTTTACTCTCTTATCAATTCAAGGAAAGGAGCCAATACTACAACTCCTACCCTTGTATTTGTTTCGCCTGTTATCCGGTTTTTTCACAGGGTTTTACTTCTGGGTAAACCTATCTCATGCTCCTGTGGATAAGGTTTTCTAAAGGTCATGCTTACATCCTCTTTAATTTGCCGGTGGATATCATATTGTTTGTCTTTATCATACGCATAGCGTGGATCAGGAATCATCGGCATTTTTGCCATCTTATGAATCGTTATGGTTGGGAAATGGAAATCAACTTCTACCGTTCCCAATAGCAGATAGCAGCCACCTCCCTGGAAATCATAATTTTTCAGACTATCCGGAAAATGTGCAGTATCGAAATAATCACCATTCACATCAATCCAGGTTCCGAAGTACATCGTTCCTTTTTTGGTAGGAACATGCTTTCTTGCAATAAGATAGGCCAACATTTTTACCTGTTTTTTATGATACTGCAACAAGTCTTTTACGAAAATTGAACCTCTGTATTTCGTTTGCAGTAAATCAAAAGGGCTGCACGAAACCGGAAAACCAATCAGTTCGATTTCATCAAAAGCATCTTCAAACGGTTCTCTTTTCAATTGAGGAAGTTTGAATTCCTGAACAGGTTCCTCAATCAGCATAAGCCCTCTTTGTTCAGGTTTAAAATTCACCAATAACAACCGTGCTTCAACCAGCAATTCGTTTTTAGGTTTCCCTGTAAAACGGAATGCACCAATAAAGATCAATATCTGAATCGTTTCAATTCCTACAGGAATACGACGGATAAAATCTTCCAGCGATTTATATTCTCCATCTTTTTCACGGTTTTCAACAATCCCATGGGCTACTCTTTTTTCAAGCCCTTCCAGAAGCATCAGCCCCAGATAAATATCTGTTCCTCTCAATGTTGTCTGATATTCACTGGCATTAACGCATGGCGCCTGAATAGTTCCTCCCGACATTTTTGCTTCATGAATGTAAACTTCTGTGCGATAAAAACCTCCCTGATTATTGATCACAGAAACCATAAACTCCAATGGATAATATACTTTCAGGTAAAGACTTTGATAACTTTCTACGGCATAAGAAGCCGAATGCGCTTTACAGAAAGAATATCCGGCAAATGACTCAATTTGTCTGTAGGCTTCAGTAGTAAGTACTTCCGAATGTCCCTTTTCTATACATTTTTCAAAAAAATTGGCTTTTACCTCCTGGAGTTTTTGGATGGACCTGCCTTTTCCACTCATCGCCCTTCGTAAAATATCTCCATCAGCCAGAGATAACCCTCCAAAATACTGAGCAATTTTCAGAACGTCCTCCTGATATACCATAATCCCGTACGTTTCCTTCAGGTGTTCTTCAAATATGGGATGAAAATACTCAAATTTGTCAGGATTATTGTGCCTGAATATGTATTCACGCATCATTCCGCTTTGTGCAACTCCAGGCCTGATAATTGAGGAAGCAGCCACCAGTATTCTGTAATTATCACATTTTAATCTTTTTAAAAGTCCCCTCATTGCCGGAGATTCTATGTAAAAACATCCGATAGTTTTTCCTATGGCCAGATATTCGCTGGCTTTCTGCTCATCTTTGGAAATCCTGGTGTCCCAGATATCAATATCAATTCCCCTTGTTTTTTTTATCAGGTCTACTGTATCTTTAATGGTTCCAAGCCCTCGTTGAGACAGAATATCAAGTTTTTCCATTTTGATGTCTTCCGCCACATTCATATCAAACTGAGCAATCGGAAACCCTTTAGGCGGCATTTCTAATGCGGTGTAATGGGTAATGGGTTCTTCCGAAATAAGGATGCCACAGGCATGCATACTTCTCTGGTTAGGAAATTTTTCCAATAACTTACCATATTTCTCGACTAGTTTTACCACAGAATTTGAATCATGTCTTTCTGCTGATTTGCTTGTCAGGTCATCCAATTCTTCTTTAGGCAAGCCAAAAACCTTTCCAACTTCCCTGAAAATTGACTTGTATTTAAATTCAACATTCGTTCCACAAAAAGCCACATGGTCTTTCCCATATTTGTTGAAAATGTACTCCAATATAGTATCTCTGTGCTGCCAGCTCCAGTCGATATCGAAATCCGGAGGTACCTGGCGGTTAAGATTGAGAAACCGTTCAAAATAAAGATCAAGTTCCAGAGGGCAGATGTCTGTAATCCCCAGACAGTAACTGACAATGGAATTGGCACCACTTCCTCGTCCTACATGCATAAATCCCATACTGCTGCTGTAAAGGATAATGTCCCATGTGATCAGAAAATGGGCACAGAAGTTGAGCTCATCAATAACCTGCAGTTCTTTTTCAACTCTTTCTTTTGCGATGGTATGATCTTTTCCGTAGCGTTTTTTCAATCCCAGAAAAGCCAGTCTTCTAAGAAGCTTTACATCAGATTCTTTGGATTTTGTATAGTATTGTTTGTTTTTTACTTTTTTAAAATCAAATTCAAAGCTACTTTGTTCAAGAATATTCCTTGTATTTTCAATAATCTGAAGATACCTTTCAAATGCTTTTATAATATGTTGTTCGGAAATAAAATATTCAGATCTACGGCAAACTTCTGTTTTAGTGAGTTTGGAAAGTAATGTGTTATGATCAATAGCCCGGAGAATTTTATGCAATTCATATTCTTCATCAGTACTAAAAGTAATGGGATGGAGAACGACCATTTTAGAAATATACTTTTCATATTCGGGACGTATCAGAAAGTTTAATTCGTCTGCTCTTACTCCTATAAACTCATTATCTTTCAGCTCTGAAGGAATATTTCTCATCGGATAAACAATAAATACGTCTTTCAGTTCAGGAGCCGTTTCACAAAGTTCTTTACCATCGCAGTTATGATCTGTAATGACTTTATTGATCTCGCCAATCCCTGAAAACTTTCTGGCTATAGCTACATAAAGAAGTTTCCCATCTTTTCTGATTTCAACACCGGGAATAGGTTTTATCCCCTTATCTTCACATTCTTTTTTAAATTCATAAATTCCCGTGACGGTGTTGATATCGGTAAGAACAAGTTCTGTAATGCCCAAAGTAAGAGCTTGTGCTACCAATTCTTTTATAGATAGCGTTCCATAACGAAGACTGTGGTAAGAATGGCAATTGAGAAACATACTGTATTGATTTTTACTATTTTATTTGCCGAAATCGAAACCGGAAGCTCTTCCGATTGCATCTGATCCGAATCTGTTTTTAATAGCATCCATGGTTTGGTAGAGACTCATTTGTTCTTCTGTATCTTCAAAAAGATTCATTTGATGGTTTCCATGCACTAACCCTGTAAACCGAAGGCCTATCAGCCGAAGCCTCATTCTTCGGGTGTAGGCTTTATTGAAGAGATCAAGGGCTACTCTTGACAATGTATGATCTGCAGAGGTATAAGATACTTTACATTGCTTGGTTTCTGTATCGAAATTGGCGTAGCGTATTTTGATGACCACTGTGGAAGTTAGCCATTTCTCCTGTCTCAACTGATAGGCAAGCTGCTCTGCCATTGCTGAAATCAGTCTTTTTAACTCTATAATATCCATGGTATCCGTAGTAAAAGTTCTCTCGGTTGAGATCGATTTTCTTTCAGAATACGGAACAACAGGATTTTCATCAATCCCATTGGCCTTTTTCCAAAGTTCTTTTCCATTAGTTCCGATCATTTGCTGCAGAACGAGTACCGGCATTTCAGATAAAGTATGAATCGTCCGGATTCCAATCCTTGATAACAGTTGAAAGGTTTTATCTCCCACCATTGGAATTTTTTTAATGGATAAAGGATTTAAAAATGGCTGGACTTCCAATTCTCTGATTTCCATTCTTCCAACGGGTTTTGCTTCTCCGGTTCCAATTTTTGAAACAGTTTTATTGGTTGATAGCGCAAAACTTATCGGGAGCCCTGTTTCTTTAGTGATGGTCTCAGCAATTTCTTTTGTCCATTGATAGCAGCCAAAAAATTTATCCATTCCTGATAAATCGAGATAAAACTCATCAATACTGGCTTTTTCCATCACAGGAACTTTACTTTGGATAATTTCTGTAACAAGATGTGATAAATTAGAGTACATTTCATGATCCCCTCTGATGACTCTGGCATCAGGACAAAGCCTGAGCGCCATACGGATCGGCATCGCTGAACGCACCCCGAATTTTCTGGCTTCATAAGAACATGAGGCCACTACTCCACGGTCGCCACCCCCTATGATCAGAGGGATTCCGTGGAGACTTGAGTTGTTCAGCCTTTCACAGGATACAAAAAAAGTATCCAGGTCCATATGTACAATCGCACGTTCCATGGTACAAATTTAGTTACGTTTTTGAACAAAATTTGTATTTTTGTTGATATTTTTTGGAACAAAATCAATTTTTCCAGATAACATAAGGCTTTTAAGAGGTAAGAAAGAAAAAATTAAACAAGAGTTGACCGATTATTTATTGATTACGCACTCAAGATATGTTGCTGAATAGAGAACCTCCGACTTATAGTAAAGAAATGTTTTTTGAACTTAAAAAGATATCCGGGAGCTGGAGAATAAAGTTTCCGGAAAAGATAAATGATTTTTAATAATGGAACAACTTAGCTTATTCAACACAGAAGAATATTACCAATTTCCGAAAGAATTGCTGGAATACACAGAACATTTTTTAACCCCAAACGAAGCCTCTGAACTTGCTGAACTTCTGATGGAAAAAGTTCCGTGGAAACAGAGAACACAGAAAATGTATGATAAAATGGTTTTAACACCACGTTTAACAGCATGGTATGGTGATGAAAAGAAGACTTATCAACTGGGAGATAACCGTTTTGTTGCTCATCCATGGTTACCGGAATTGCTTGAAATCAAGCATCGTATTGAAAAATCTACAGAGTATACCTTCAATTCTGTGCTATTAAATTTATATCGGGATAAAAATGATTCCGTAGCCTGGCATCGCGACAAAGAAAGTCAGTTGGGAAACCGACCTGTTATTGCTTCCGTAAGCCTCGGGCAAACCCGGAATTTTGATTTCAGAAGTGTTGATGATCATTCCAACAAATACAGCCTGCCTTTGCCTCATGGTTCTTTGCTGATTATGAAAGGTGATCTTCAGATGAACTGGGAGCATCGGATTGCCAAATCTACATTGCCGATGAAACCCCGAATTAATATGACTTTTCGGCTGGTCAGATAAAAAACCGTTGCTATCAGTTTATGAGTGATAACAGCGGATAAAATTAATATGATTATGATATTTTTATTTTTACCCCCACAGAAATATTGATTCCTGCCATAGGGCTCAGGAATTTCAATTGGGAATTCTGAAGCCTGGCTTCTGTATTTAAAAGATTACTTCCTGAGATATAGTATTCTATAGTTCCTATTTTCAAACTGTTATCTTCATAGGCAATACGGGCATTAAGAAGCGAAAATGCTGGCATAGGAAGCTCCGGATTAATATTTTTTCCTAAATATTTTTGTTTTAAATAATGATCCAGACCTACGTTGATACTAAAGTTTTGTATGCTTCCCGTCAGACTGAATCCCAAACGACTGGTAGGCATATTAGGCATATAATCTCCGTCGCTCCATTTTCTGATAGAACTATCGGCAACACTGATATTTCTTACCAGATCATAATAAGAGCCTATCTCCCATTTACCGAACTTTTGAAGATCTATTTTATAGGCTGCCTCGGCCTCTATTCCATTAACTTCGGTATCATCAGAACGCCATTCTTTAACGAGGAAGACTTCCCGTGACAGCCCGGTATGAGCCAGATAGATATAGTTTTTATAGTTGGTATGATACCAATTGGCAGAAAGACGAATGTTTTTTAGGTTAAGCCCACCGCCTATTTCTATAGTGTTTGCCGTTTCTTTATCCAGTCTGTCGTCTCCGTTTTCTTCCGTCAGAATAGCAAAATGGTTGTTTCCTGAGTATAGTTCGTTTACTTCAGGGGCTCTTTCGGAATGATTATACTGTACTTTCAGATAGGCTTTTTTAAAGATATTCCACTGAGCAGCGGCATGAAGCTGGTTGAGCGTAAAGTCTCTCCTGTTAAGGTTTCCTCCGGAGAGGCCACGGCTTCTTTTGTAGGTGTTATCCGCCTCTGCTCTACGTTGTACGTGATCATTTCGGTAGCCCAGGTCTAATTCAAGAAAGTTGAAATCAAGATGCTGCATAGTAAAAATTCCGATCTCACGACTGATGTTATTCGGCAGGTATCGCTGGCTGCCTTTTCCTTCCATATCCCTGTACTGTACTTCAACACCTGTGGTTCCGGTCAGAAATTTCAATTTTTGCTGAGCTATTTCAAGGCGGCCATTATGTTGCTGTATAGTAAACTGATTCGCTTTGTATCGGTCAAGGAGTTCCATATTTTTTGAAAAAACACCCATATAGTTCAGTTTTATACTGGCAATTGGGAAGTTATTGAACTTGTAAGCAGATTCAAACATTGCTTTATGAGAAAAGCTTTTTATATTGATGGGTAAATATTCTATCTTTTTCTGGGGTTTCCCATGAGAATGAGCCGGCATTTTAGGCATTGCATAACCCGGAACTCCGAAATAGGAATACGAATTCTGATAAGCACCTCCTACATAAAATGATTTTCCGATATAACTTGTTCCTATATAGAATGAATTACTTTCAGAATGGCTGTTGGGGATAACACCATCTTTCTGCGGGACAATATCATTAATACTGTTTACCTCGCTTCGGTAACGATCTTTGGTGGGATCCTGGCCGGAAATGTATTTGTCATTTTTAGGATTAGGATAATATTTACCATCCGAAGGATTATAATAGGTAGGACTGAATGTATAAAGATCATCCTGTGAGAGTTCATATTCTATCATATGATCAATAGCGAACTGGCTGATATAAGGGAAAAGACTGATATTAAGTACATTTCTGGAGTCAACATTCAACTGGCAGAGTGACTGTAGGATACTGTTGAATCCAACCAGATTCGGATCATAGCATCTGCTGTCCTTAGATTTTCCGGGAATTCTGACGATATCCTGTTTCTGATTACTTGCGCCAACAGTTAAAACCCAGTTTTTGGCAAGGGTGCCTTTGGCTGAAAATGCCTGTCTTTGTCCGCTGTTGCTTCCTCCTTCAAGCAGGGCATTGATATTGAATTTTTTTGAAGAAAGCTGACGGGCAATATAATTGGTTTCAACATCTATTGCCCCACCAATGGCTTTTCCTCCATACAGAACTGAAGCAGAGTTTTTGTAAATATTGATACTTTGTACATTATCCATTTCAATATCCATATTGAAATCCGGGCTTATTCCTGAAAGATCATTAACAGACATTCCGTTTTCAAGTACTCTGACCCTGTTTCCGCTGAGGCTTCGGATAACAGGAGCTCCTGCATTAGGTCCATAACCTGAGTTCTGAATACCCGGAATTTTTCTCAATGTTTCCCCCAAAGTATTGGATTGGATAAAATCCAGGGTTTTCCTTGGAATAGTGGTAGCTTCGTGATTCAGTCTTCCTTGTATTTCTACAGATTCTATGTCCTGTATGGTCTTTTGAGTTGTCTGTTTCTGAGCTTTCAGAACAGTAGGAGAAGAAATAAGACCACCTCCTATCAAAAAAATAACAGCTTTTTTCATGTACACATGCTTTAATAATCCGGCAAAGCTAGATAATTTTATTTTTTATTGCAACATTGTTGCGATAAAATAATTACATATGTCCTATGTTTGCTGTATAAAAATTTTTGGGTTGTAATTAAATAAAAAACTGGCTGTTAAATCAATTAACAGCCAGTTTCAAAAAAAAACCGCTCTTTTCAGAGCGGTAGTAATTTTTTTGCTTTCTTAGTTACAAGTGTTTGCACCACAGCTTACCACTGTAATTTTCACTACGTGACCAACAGCACATTGTACTTGGCAAAGTCCATTTCCTACAACACCAAGAACACCAGTTACGGTTCCTCCAACAACACCTCCAAGACCTCCAACGATACCTCCAACAGCGCCTACAACGCCTCCGATTAGTTGTCCGATAGGATCAAGAAGTCCTTCACCAGAAATTGATTTCAATTGGTCTCTGTCTAATTTTTTTAAGTTTTTCATAACTATAATTTTATATGATTAATACATCCCGAAGATATGAATAATAATTATACGACGCTATATTTTTTTGAATTAATTAATATATTATTTATATAATTTAATATTTCATTAATATAAATGCTATTTGATGGAAATGTCATTTTATTTTATATCTAATTGATTTTCTAAATGTTAAAAAACATATCTCAAATTTGAAAATTTAGAGTTATTAATTTTTAAATAAATACTGTTTATTTGTAGAAAATCGTCAAAACCAATAAAAATCCATTTTAATGAAGATTTTATTGAACAATAATTGATTTTAGGGGGCGGTATTTTAGTAAAATCAGTCAGGGAAAACTCATTTTCTTGTTTTTTTAAGGTAAAATCTGTTCAGATCCTTGATATATTAGGCCTCAAATTTTGTATTTTTGCTGACATACTTTTATCAATGTCAATTTTTTCAAATAATATACGATTTTTAAGGGCCAGAAGAAAGCTCTCTCAACAAAATGTAGCTGATGAACTCACGATTTCCCGTGTGCGGTACTCCAAATATGAGAACGGAATCTCTGAACCCCCTATCGAGCTACTGATTAAAATATCCAAATATTTCCACGTTAGTATTGACTTGTTGCTATCTGTAGATATTCAGAAATATCCAATAGATGAAATGATGAAACTTCCGGATAACAGGATTGTTCTTCCTGTTGCAGTTGATGATCTGGGTAATGATACAATTGAAATCATTCCTCAAAAAGCATCAATGGGATATCTTGAAGGATACAGTGATGTAGACTATATTGAGAGCCTTCAAAGGATTGCACTCCCTTTTTTAACCAACGGAAAATACAGAGCGTTTCCTGCAGACGGAGATTCTATGCCTCCGTTTAGAAGTGGTTCTTATATTGTAGGAAAATATGTGGAAGGCATCAGCGATCTGAAACCGGGAAAAACCTATGTTTTTGTAACTCTGAATGATGGGATTACCTATAAGCGTTTTAAGGAAAGAAAAGATAATTCGATATGTGTAAGTGCGGATAACTCTTTCTATGAACCTTATGATATTCCGTTTGAAGAAGTAGTGGAAATATGGCAATATGCTTCAGGCATTTTCCCTGAAGATTTCGAGCCCGGTGATTATGAAAGCTACAACTTTAAAGAAATGTTCCGCGAACTGAGACAGGATATTAAAGACCTGGATCGAAAAGTTTCCGGTCGCCGCAAAAAAGCATAATACATTCTATCCTTTTTATATAAAGTGAGATTAAAATAATGACCCCTTTTCCAAAAAAAATTGGAAAAGGGGTACATCATCTTAGTCAAAATATTACACCACTAAACTATAAATAAGGAAGCAATCGTCTGAGCATCACTTCCACTTAGAATTTCATCATAGGCGGCCGAACCCGCTGCGGCACCAAATAAAGTTGCCGTATTATAGCCTGCCTGATTGGTATTATCTTCCCCGGCATACACGGGATTAGTTGCTGATGGCATATTTCCACCATCAGCCAATTCTATCCACCCTTTATTGGCCCTCATTCTTCTTACCTGAGATGCGTGTCTTGCTTCTACGGAATGAATCTGCAATGCAGCTTGCAGGACAACTTTATTAGACATTACATTTCCTGCCTGTCCTTTATAGGCTCTTACGCCAGTGTCTTCAAAGGCCTGAGCCAGGATAAGAAATTGATTATAGTCGGTAAACGGAGAAAAATTTCCATTCGCTGTAAAATCAAAAGTAGGTTTCGCTCCCGGTGTTGTCCCTAAAGAAGTCAGTGTACTTTTTAAAAAATTGACATGAGCAGATTCATGCTTTGAGATCTGCATAAAAACTGCTCTGTCGGCATTGGGAATTAATCCTGCTTTAGATAAACCCATGCTGTAGTATTCATTTTCAAGATATTCAAGAACTAAAGCAAGTTGTAGCGCATCCGTTAACGTACTTTTTAAAAACATTCCGGTTGCTTGAACTTTTTTTTCTTCAGCCTTTACAGGAGATGCCATCATGCTGGCAAGCCCAAGAGGAACTGATGCTACAGCAGCTTTCTTCCCAAAGGCAGAAATATTTGTAATTGTATCTAATCTGGATGCCTCCGTTGTGAAGAATTTATCATTGGAAAGCTTATCTAGTAATTTAAGAATATTCATAATATAAGATTTAAGGGTGAATGATTAATTAATACCTCTTTCTTTCCATGTAAAAGAAGTTTTTATAAATCCTCCTGCAGCCATGACGATATCTTTGGGCTCTTTGGCAAGATCCAGTCCGTTGGCATCAATAACATCATCACCAGAAAAATCTGAAGATCCGGGATTGATGAGATTTCTTATTGCTGAAGCGTGTCTTGCTTCTACAGAAACTATTTTTCCGGCAATAACAAGGTAATCCGGATTAGAAATGTATTTCCCGGCACCATTATATGCTGCTACTCCGGTATCTTCCAATGCTTTGGAAGTCGCTAATACAGAATTCCTGTCATTAAAATTGACATTGGTATACTGAAATTCTAATTTGGGAAGGACATTCTGAGTTACCCCACTAATGGCGGCTTTAAAAAAATCACGATGAACGACCTCATGATGATAAAGATCTGTAAAAATTTCTTTTTCAATACTGGATATTCCCGAGTAGAAGTTGTTGACTACTTTTGTATAGAAATCTGCTTCCAGTTGCTCAAGGGCGTAGGCATAATTTAATATACCAACATCACCTGTTCCAAGGTCAAAGATCTGATTGTTACCTGGCATTTGAAAATCATCATCATCCGTACAGCCTATCATAGTAAGCCCGGCGACAGCCAATCCTATTCCGCTTAATTTTAAAAAGTTTCTTCTGCTGGTATCAAGGGTTGCTCCCTGATTAGAAACGTGAATTGTTTTTTTCATAATACTATTATTTTTTAGTGTTTGATAAAAGAAAAGCAGCATAATTTTTATGCTGCTCAAAAACTAGGGCATTAACACCGTATCTATCACATGAATCACACCATTAGATTGGTTTACATCAGCTATAGTTACTCTTGCATTGTTTCCTTTAGCATCTTTGATATAAAGATCTTTACCTTTTGTCCAGAATGTAAGTTCTTCTCCTTCTACTGTTTTCATCATACTTTTTCCTTTCCCAGCAGCTACTGCTGCCCATATATCTTTGGCGTTATACTTTCCGGATAAAACATGATACGTCAATATTTTGGTGAGCATTGCTTTATTTTCAGGCTTTACCAGGTTTTCTACAGTTCCTTTAGGAAGTTTTGCAAATGCAGCATCCGTAGGCGCCAAAACCGTGAAAGGACCGGCGCTTTGTAATGTTTCCACAAGACCGGCAGCTTTTACCGCAGCAACGAGTGTTTTGTGGTCTTTGGAGTTTACGGCATTTTCAATAATATTCTTAGATGGGTACATGGCAGCTCCTCCTACCATTACTGTTTTTTCTTTCATCGTTTGTGCAGTTACCTTCCCGCTAAAAGCAAATGATAAAGCTACCATTGCTAAAACTGTGATTTTTGATCGTGTGTTCATTGTGTTGATTTTTTTAATTAATTATGATTAATTGTGTTCTTAGTTTCATTTACGAGGATGGTTTTAATTTAGATTTAAAAAAAGTTGTTTTTATTTATAAAATATTGTAAATCAATAAATTATTTTTAATTAAATTTAAATCTACCCCATAAAGTCTTATTTTTTTATGATTATTTTAAAGAATTACACCATCTATATATTCTTTTTACTATTTTTTTCTACCTGTTTTTCAGAAATATTGATTGATATAAAAGAATATTTAATTTTCGATTGTTATATCTAGAATTTTATTACATTTGAAACGAAAAACAAGAACTATCAAAACAATCTACTCGGAAGAAGAACTTATCGTTTTACTCAAAGAAAAAAACGAAGTTGGTTTTCATTATTTGTATGACCATTATGCCGGGGCATTATATGGGGTCATCCTCCGGATAGTTCAATCTAAAGAATATACCGAGGAAATCATTCAGGATGTTTTTGTTAAAATCTGGAATTCAATCCAGCAATATGATTCTTCTAAAGGGCGGTTTTATACATGGATGATTAATATTGCCCGCAATACTGCAATAGATTATCTGAAATCAAAAAGTTTTCAAAACAATCTCAAGAACCAACCGCTTCCAGATTTCGTATATAATACCACAGAGCTTTCTACATCAAACCATTCATCTGATTATATTGGATTTAATAATGTGCTTGAAGGACTGGAGGTTGATAAACAAGAGCTTATCAATCTGGCTTATTATCAGGGATATACCCAGAACGAAATATCCGAAAAACTGAAGATACCGCTGGGAACGGTAAAAACGAAAATGCGGAACGCATTGATGAAATTAAAAGATTTGCTTAAAGATTATCAATAAATTGAACACTAAAGAATACATATCATCCGGAATTATAGAATCTTATATTCTAGGCCATGCTTCTCCCGAGGAAGCAGGGATTTTGGAGTGTGTGATGAAGAATAATGCTGAAGTAAAAGCGGCTTTTGAAGAAGCACAACTTACTTTGGAACATCTTGCTACAGCACAGGCTGTACCACCTCCGGGAGATTTAAAATCCAAGATCTGGAATAAGATCCAACAGGAACAGAGGGTTGAAGAAATAAAACCTGTCGTTTCCACGGATATTCCTGCTGCAAAACCTCAGGAAGAAATTAAAATTCAGGGAAATAATAACTGGAAAACATTTTCCATTGCTGCTTCCGTATTATTTTTATTAAGCATTGCTGGCAATCTCTTCTGGATGAATAATCAGTCCAAGGCAAAAGAGGAAATGGCAAAGATAAAGACGGAGAAGCAATCTCAGGATATTGCCATGCAAAAGATGAACCGGAAAATAGAGATGTTTTCTAATCCTGATATGCAAATGGTGATGTTAAAAGGAGTAGAAAAACACACAGATTCCAAGGCGATGGTTTTCTGGGATAAAAAGACCAAAGAAGTCTATCTGAATGCTGAAAATCTACCTAAAGCACCTGAAGGAATGCAATACCAACTTTGGGCGATTCAGGACGGAAAACCTGTAGACGCAGGAATGTACACCGAAGAAAAAGATACTAAAATAGCACTCGCAAATATTCCAAATGCACAAGCCTTCGCCATTACTCTTGAAAAACAGGGAGGCAGTAAGTTACCTACGATGGAAAATATGTATGTAATGGGTGGAGTTTAGTTATTAACAAAGTAAAAACCCGGAATCTCTTCCGGGTAATCAAATATCGGATTGTAAAAAATGGAAAACCTTGGTTATTTTCCATGGTATTTTCTCCTTAACCCATTGTTTTGAATGTGGTTAGTATTTTAAAGGATGAACAGTATTGATTATTCTCCTTTAAAATGAGGTTCTCTTTTTTCTATAAAGGCGCTTATCCCTTCGTGATGATCGGTTGTTGAAAATAATTCTCCAAATAAGGTTGCCTCTTGTTTTAATCCGTCTCTGATATGCAGTTCAAATCCGGTATTTAAAGATTGTTTCGCTTTTGCAACTGCTACAGGTCCCCTGGAAGCGATTGTTTCAGCCAGTTTCTGAGCTTCATTCAACAGCTCTTCCGGTACGATAACCCGATTTACAAAACCGAATTCTCTACATTTTTCTGCTGAATAAAATTCTCCGGAAAATACCATTTCTCTTGCTTTATACAGCCCCACAGCTCTTGGAAGACGTTGTGTACCTCCAAAGCAGGGCAATAGTCCTAAAGTAACTTCAGGGAGTCCAAACCTTGCCTTTTCACTGGCTAAAATAATATCACAGGACAACGCCAGCTCACATCCTCCTCCCAATGCAAAGCCATTTACCGCAGCAATGACAGCAAATGGTAATGATTCAATAGCATTGAATGCTGTTTGAGCTGTTGCTGAAAAATCTTCCGCTTCTTGAGGTGTCATTTCCTGCATTGCTTTGATATCAGCTCCTGCTACAAAAGCTTTCTCTCCTGAACCGGTAATGATGAGTGCCCTGATATTTTTATCAGATTTGATTTGGTTGGCAAATAAGGTAAGTTCATGTAAAACCTGATCATTTAAAGCGTTTAATGCCTGTGGTCGATTAATGGTTAACCTACCGATATGATGTTTTTGCTGGTAAACTAATGTTTCAAAATTCATTTTGTTGATTTGCATATTATCTGTTGAACGGTTCTTATTTCTCTTCTTTATGTAAGAATTGTATGATGCTTGAAAAATCTATTTTTCCATTTCCGGCATCACTCCACATTCTGTAAAGGTTTAAGGCTGTGTTTCCAAGTGGTGTTGATGTTTTGCTTTCCAATCCGGCTTCGGCTGCCAATCCTAAGTCTTTGGTCATTAAATCCACAGCGAAACCTCCTGAATATTCCCTCGATGCAGGAGCGTTTTCCATCACTCCCGGGTAAGGATTGTATACTTCCAGAGACCAGTTTTTACCGGAACTTTTCTGCATAATCTCGCTTAAAACCTTCGGGTTCAGGCCATTCTTTATTCCCAGATTAATCGCTTCAGAGGTACCGATCATGTGAATGGCTAACAACATATTATTGCAGATTTTAGCGACCTGACCGGCTCCGGAGGTCCCGGCATAAAAGATATTTTGTCCCATACACTTGAGAACAGGACGTGCTTTTTCATAATCTTCCTGCCTTCCACCTACAATAAAAGTGAGGGTTCCGGCCTGGGCGCCACTGGTTCCTCCTGAAACAGGTGCATCGATCATTTTACAACCTTTAGAGCTGGCTAATTCAGCAACTGAACGGGCAGTAACAGCATCAATGGTGCTGCTGTCAATCAATAAAGTATTGGGCTTCAGCTGATCTATAAACTCCTCAGAATATAGTTCCGCGACATGCTTACCGGAAGGCAGCATTGAGATCACAATATCTGCATCTTTAACTGCCTCTACCGCTGAATCTGCAGTTTGTCCACCGGCAGAAGCCAGTATGTTTAATGCTGAATCTGAAAGATCAAAACCAACAACGTGATGACCTTTTTTTACCAGGTTGACCGCCATTGGGCCACCCATGTTTCCTAATCCTATGAATGCTATATTTGACATAATTATTTAATTGAAAGTTGAAAGTTAAAAATTGAAAATTATAGACTTGAAGTTAGTAGTTGAAATTGATGGAAATCATAACGGGTTATTTTTTAAATTTGAGAAAATCCAAGTATATGAAAGAAAATATTATTTTGAATAAATCCTATTCATTCGCCTTAGAAGTAATTAAAGTGTATCAACATTTATCTTCTGACAAAAAAGAATTGATTCTGTCAAAACAATTGTTACGTTCAGGAACAGCCATTGGGGCATTAATACGGGAAGCAGAGCATGCACAGAGTAAAAAAGACTTTCTCAATAAAATTAATATCTCTCTCAAAGAGGCAAATGAAACCTTATATTGGCTACAATTATTAAAGGACAGCAGCATACTTGATATATCTATTTATAATTCAATATTTCCTAAAGCTGAAGAATTGGTCAGGCTACTGGTGTCCATTGTAAAGACATTAAAAGGGCAGACTAGTAATTAAAATTGACCAACGGTTCTCAAATTTTCAATTCTCAATTCTCAATTTAAAATACGAGTTAATCCATTCCTCAGTGACGTCATCCCATGTTGCGGGATGCCATTTAGGCATAAGGTCTTTATCTACCAGTAAAGCTCTTACTCCTTCTGCAAAATCAGGATGAAGACAACATTGGCAGGAAAGGTTCAGTTCTGATTGGAACACTTCTTCCAGGCTTAAGTTTTTCCCTTGCTGCAGCTGTCTGAAAATAATGTGTGCTGAGCTTGGTGAACCTGCTTCAAGGCTTTTTAAACCATTACTAATCCATTCATCTTTATCAACATGATTGAGTAGTACGCTTTTAAATTCTTCTACAGAATTTACTTTTTCAAACTGACCAATAAATGACTGGTGCGCCTGAGCTTGTGATTCTGAAACCTTAAATTCTGCTGATATTGTATTGAGAATAAGGGAAACGATTGTATGAGGGTTATCTTTCCATTCTGTATGTTCTAAAGCATTGATAATAGATTCTTTTGAAGAGGATTCTACATAATAATCTGCCATATTTAAGAAAATACAATCGGCGCCATCCAGCCTGGTTCCGGTTAATCCCAGATACATTCCATAAGCAGAAGGCATTTTATTCAAAAACCATGTTCCGCCTACGTCAGGATAAAGTCCGATGGTAATTTCAGGCATGGCCAGTTTGCTTTTTTCAGTAACAATACGATGGGAAGCGCCTACCATCAGGCCTATTCCTCCACCCATTACGATTCCGTGCCCCCAGACGATAACCGGTTTGGGATAGGTATGAATATCAAAATCTACTTCATATTCCTTGAAAAAGAAATCGTAACAATCTTTGGGAACCTGTGTAGGATCAATAGCTTTCTGGCTGACAATTGCTTCATAGAGTTTTCTTACGTCTCCACCTGCGCAGAGAGCCTTTTCGCCAGCTCCCTGAAGAAAGATACAGAGGACTTCATCTGAAGTTTTCCAATCAGTCAGTATTTGCTGTAATTCCTCGATCATGGGTAATGACAAAGAATTGAGTGTTTTTTCAGAATTCAGGGTGATATACCCTACTCTATTTTTGATCTCGGTTAATACTAATTTCATTTTTTTTAATTGAGAGTTAAGTGGAAAATTGAAAGCTATTGGTCCAAACAGACTTCTTTTATTGTAAGCTTTTTCCATTATTACTTATCTGATTTGTAAAGTAGCTCCTTCTTCCAGCATTTTCCTTGAAATAACGAGCTTCATAATTTCGTTAGTGCCTTCTACTACCTGATGTACTCTTGCATCCCGCATCAGCCTTTCTACAGGGAAATCCTGAGTACAACCATAGCCACCAAGTATTTGTAAGGCCTCATTACAAATATTAAAAGACATATCTGTAGCCAGTCTTTTGGCCATAGCACAATACGTTGTGGCATTCGGGTCATGAGAATCAAGCTTAAATGCTGCCAGATGTACCATTTGACGGGCTGCAACAAGTTCTGTGCCCATATCCGCTATTTTAAACTGAAGAGACTGAAAATGGGAAAGTGATTTTCCAAACTGCTGTCTTTCATGCATGTATCGTTGTGCCTGATTGATGGCTCCCTGAGCTGCACCTACTGAGCATGTTCCGATATTAATTCTGCCACCATCCAGTCCTTTCAATGCAATTTTGAAGCCTTCTCCCAATTCACCCAGAAGAAAATCTTCATCGATTTCTACGCAATCCAGAAATACAAACCGTGTAGGCTGGGTATTCCATCCCAGTTTTTTTTCTTTTTCACCAAAATTGATTCCTTTGGTTTGGGCTGGTACAATAAAAGCGCTGATACCTTTGGCTCCCGGTTCATCGCCAGTTCGAGCCATTACAATCAGGATATCACTTTCTCCCGCTCCTGAAATAAAAGCTTTTGTTCCGTTGATGATGTATTTGTTTCCTTTCTTTATGGCGGTTGTCTTTAATCCGGCAGCATCAGAACCTGATCCCGGCTCAGTCAGGCAATAAGAGCCTAAGAGCCTTCCAGAAGCCAGTTCAGGACATAACTGTTGCCTGACAGGATCTTTAGCAAATTGATCAATCATCCATGAAACCATGTTATGAATGGTGATGTAGGCTGTGGTGGATGGACAGGCTGCTGCTAATTCTTCAAATATAATCGCAGCATCTAATCTGGATAACCCCAAACCACCATTTTCTTCTCCGGTATAAACCCCGCAAAAGCCCAGTTCTCCGGCTTTGGTAATAGCTTCCCGTGGAAATATCTTCTTTGCATCCCATTCAGAGGCAAACGGAAAGAGTTCTTTTTCGGCAAATCTTCTGGCAGCATCCTGGAATGCCCGCTGGTCTTCATTTAGGTTAAATTCCATCTTAGGTTTATTAAAATTAAAATGTTAGCATTAAAAAATCCGGCAATGAGAGTTGAAAACGTGGTTATTATTCACTTTCAATTTTCATCTACTTAAGGCTGATGGTCATGTTCACGTTACCACCCGGCACATCTTCTTCAAACCAGCGGGCAGTAATGGTTTTGGTTTCTGTATAAAAACGGACTCCCTGTTTCCCGTAGGAATGCAAATCGCCAAAGAATGATTTTCGCCATCCTGTAAACGAGAAAAACGGAAGCGGAACGGGAATAGGAAGGTTAACGCCTATTTGTCCAACTTCAATTTCGTGTTGAAATTTTCTGGCTGCCGCTCCAGAATTGGTAAATATGGAAGTTCCGTTACCATAAGGATTAGCATTGATAATTTGAATGGCGTCATCCAGCGTTTCTGCTTTTAAAAGCAACAATGCCGGCCCAAAGATTTCTTCCTGATAAATATCCATCTCAACAGAGACGTTGTTAAATAAAGTTGGTCCTACGAAATATCCGTTTTCATAACCTTCAACATGGCAGTTGCTTCCATCTAAAAGTACTTCAGCTCCCTGGTCATAAGCGCTTTTGATGAGTCTTACAACTTTTTCTCTGGATTGCTTATTAATTAAAGGGCCATAGGCAGCTGATTCATCAGACCAGACACCGGGTTTGATCATGCTTAAAGCTGTTTTAATATCATCAACCCATTGTTGTGCCTCACCTACCAAAACGGCAACACTGATCGCCATACAACGCTGACCGGCTGCACCACAAGAAGCTCCTACCAGATTATTGATAACCTGGTTTTTATTGGCATCAGGCATTACCACCATATGATTTTTGGCTCCTCCAAAAGCCTGAACTCTCTTCAGATTGGTAGTTCCTGTACGGTAGACATGCTCTGCTACCGGAACTGACCCTACAAATGAAATCGCTTTGATTTCAGGATGGTTCAGGATATGATTCACCTGATCTTTAGAACCATGAACGATGTTTAATACTCCCTTCGGAAACCCGGCCTGCACAAAGAGTTCGGCCATTTTCATTGAAGTCATGGGAGTTTGCTCAGAAGGTTTTAAGATAAAAGTATTACCACAGGCAATAGCCATCGGAAACATCCATAAAGGAATCATAGCCGGAAAATTGAAAGGGGTAATTCCTGCACAAACACCCAATGGCTGGATATAACTGTAGGTATCAACTCCTCTTGCTACATTTTCTACGGTCTCCCCCATCATCAAAGTGGGAATATTACAAGCATGTTCTACTACTTCGATCCCTCTCCATACATCTCCCATAGCATCTGCAAAGGTTTTTCCATTTTCCTTGGACAGGATTTCTGCAATTTCTTTTTGATGTTCCTTTAAAATAAAAGCTGCTGGTATTTAAGAAAGAATCTTGCTCTTTCAGGGGTAGCTACCTCTTTCCAGGTTTTAAAAGCTTCCTGAGCCACTTCAATAGCTTCGTCTATTTCTTCTGTCAGGGTTAGAGGAACCTCTGCAAGAATCTCTTGTGTAGCAGGGTTTTCTACTGGAAGATATTCAGTTGTTTTACTGTCCCGAAAATTTCCGTCAATTAATAATTTTACTTTTTGTGACATTTTTTTTGAATTGAAAGTGGAGAGTTGAAAAGTTGAAAATGATAGTTAAAATACTATGTTTTTGTACAGCTCTCTGTATATTCATCATTTTCAACCTTCAATTTTCAACTCTCCATTATTATTAAATTACCATGAGGTCAACAAATTCGTTGACATTAAGGCTGATCAGTTTGTCATAATCCAAAGAATTCTCCAATACCACTCTTTGCTGCTTTTCCGGGAAAATACGGGCAAGATTGATCTTGTATTTTTTGATGAGTTCTGGAATTCCCTCTTCCCTTCTGCGTTGATGACCAATAGGATACTCTACCACGATTTCTTTTAATACCGTTCCATCATTAAGCTCTACGGTTACCGCATTGGCAATGGAACGTTTTTCAGGATCGTGATAATCTGTGGTAAATTGAGTGTCTTCCACACATTCTATTTTATCACGAAGAATATCAATTCTAGGATCTGAAGCGATATTATCTTCATAATCTGCTGCAGTCAGCCTTCCGTGAATCATAGGTACTGCTACCATATATTGAATACAGTGGTCACGGTCTGCAGGGTTATTTAATGGTCCTTTTTTATCGATAATTCTAATAGCAGCTTCATGAGTACGGATCGTTACTTTTTTAATATCATCTGTTGTTTTTCCAAGGTCTTTTAATTGCTGGTGTAATGTCATGGCTGCTTCCACAGCAGTTTGTGAATGGAATTCAGCGGGGAAAGATATTTTAAACAATACATTCTCCATAACGTAAGAACCGTATTCTCTCTGGAATTTAAACTCATTTCCTTTAAAAGAAACATCATAGAATCCCCATGTTTTAGCGGTTAAAACGGAAGGATATCCCATTTCTCCTGTTTGGGCAATGAGAGCCAGTCGCACCGCTCTTGAAGTAGCATCGCCCGCTGCCCATGATTTACGGGAACCGGTGTTTGGTGCATGACGGTATGTTCTTAAGGATTGTCCATCTACAAAAGCTAATGACACCGCATTAATCATCTCATCACGGGTTAAACCGATCAGTTTTCCCACTACTGCTGTAGAAGCCAATTTTACTAATAATACGTGATCCAGTCCTACTTTATTGAAAGAGTTCTCCAATGCCATCACCCCCTGAATTTCATGAGCCATAATCATTGCTTCTAAAACCTGTTTCATTTTTAAAGGAGCTTTTCCTTCTGCAATCTGTGTTCTGGATAACCAGTCCGCAGTTGCCAGAATACCTCCAAGGTTGTCCGAAGGGTGTCCCCATTCAGCAGCCAGCCAGGTGTCATTAAAATCCAGCCAACGGACAATAGCTCCGATATTGAAGGCTGCCTGCACAGGATCCAGCTGAAATTGAGTACCGGGAACTTTTGCTCCATGAGGAACGATAGTCCCTTTTACGACAGGTCCTAAAAGTTTGGTGCAGGCATGATAAGTCAGTGCTTCCAGGCCACATCCAAGAGTATCTAAAAGACAGTAATGAGCCGTTTTCCAGGCTAATTCGTTTTTGATTTCATAATTTAGTACATAATCCGCAATATCTGTCAATACTTTATCCGGTTGCGGTCTTTCATTTGAAATGTGTGAACTCATTGTATAGTTTTAATTTATGGAAAAATGGAAAGTTTAAAGTGGGAAATAGTAGTATTTCGGCTCCTTTAAATCTTCAAATTTTATTTATTTTCTGTTGTTGATCGGGACAAATTCTTTGTTTTCAGGGCCTGTATAATTGGCGCTTGGACGAATGATTTTCCCATCCTGTCTTTGCTCAATGATATGAGCACTCCATCCGGTTACTCTTGAAATAACAAATAATGGGGTAAACATCAGGGTGGGTACTCCCATTAAATGGTAAGAAACTGCAGAGAACCAATCCAGGTTCGGGAACATTTTCTTTTCATCCCACATGATGGTTTCCAGCCTTTCTGCAATACTAAACAGAAGCATGTCTCCGGCTTCTTCCGAAAGTTCCTGGGCAACCTTTTTGATCACAACGTTTCGTGGATCTGATATAGTGTAAACCGGGTGTCCGAATCCGATAATGACTTCTTTATTAGCAATTCGCTTACGGATATCCTCCTCCGCTTCATCCGGTGAATTATAACGGCTTTGAATTTCAAAAGCAACTTCATTGGCTCCTCCGTGTTTTGGCCCTCTCAAAGCGCCAATAGCCCCTGTGATTGCTGAATACATATCAGAACCTGTTCCGGCAATAACACGGCTGGTAAAAGTAGAAGCATTAAATTCGTGTTCTGCATACAGGTTTAAAGAAATCTGCATGGCTTTGGTCCACGAATCAGAAGGTTTTTTTCCATGAAGTAAATGAAGGAAGTGTCCTCCGATTGTATCATCATCGGTTTCCACATTAATCTCTTTACCATTATGGGTGTAATGATACCAGTATAATAATCCTGAACTGAAAGAGGCCAGTAATTTATCTGCAATGTCCCTTGCCCCTGCAATATTATGATCGTCTTTTTCCGGCTGGATACTTCCGATTGCAGATACCATAGAACGCATAACGTCCATAGGATGGGCAGCAGCAGGGATACTTTTTAAAATATTTCGTACAGAATGAGGTAATCCTCTTAAGGATTTCAACTTCGCCTTGTAATTTTTCAACTGAGCTTCTGTAGGTAACTGACCATAAATTAAAAGGTAAGCTACTTCTTCAAACTGTGTTTTTTCGGCAAGGTCCAATATATCATATCCTCTGTAGTGGAGATCATTGCCGCTTTTTCCGACACTGCAAAGTGCTGTATTACCGGCAGCAACTCCTGAAAGCGCTACGCTTTTTTTAGGTTTAAACGTAGGTTCATTACTTGTTGACATCATTATTCTTTTTAAAAAGGTTATCTAATTTTTGTTCATAATCATGGTATCCGATGCTTGTGTAGAGTTCTTCTCTGGTTTGCATGGTGTTAAGTACATGAGCTTGTGTACCCTCTTTGCGGATGTGTTCAAAAACATTTTGAGCAGCCTTATTGGCAGCACGGAAAGCTGAAAGCGGGTAAAGGATCAGCTCTACTCCAGCTTTTTTAAGTTCATCAACAGTATACATCTGGATCATGCCGAATTCAGTAATATTGGCCAATACAGGAATTCCTGTAGCATTCACAAATTTCTGATACAAATTAATATCAGGAACGGCTTCGGCAAAAATGAAGTCTGCACCGGCTTCTTTATACGCTATTGCTCTTTCTATTGTTTTTTCTAATCCTTCACTGGCAAAAGCATCCGTTCTGGCTCCAATAACAAACTGATCGTCTGTTCTTGCATCAACAGCAGCTTTTAGCCTGTCTGACATTTCATCCTTACTTACAATTTCTTTTCCGGGACGATGTCCACAACGTTTTGCTCCTACCTGGTCTTCAATATGAAGTGCTGCGGCTCCGGCTTTAATAAGTGATTTGACTGTTCTGGCAACATTAAATGCTGAAGGTCCAAACCCTGTATCCACATCCACTATTAGCGGTAAATCACAAACATTGGTAATGCGCTGGACATCTGTCAATACATCTTCAAGGGTGGTGATTCCAAGGTCTGGAATTCCCAAAGAACCTGCTGCAACGCCCCCTCCTGAAAGATAAATAGCATTAAAACCTGCCTGCTGTGCCAGTAATGCATGATTGGCATTAATGGTTCCAACAATCTGGAGTGGATTTTCTTTTTGCATTGCCTCCCGAAACCGTAAACCGGGTGACTCTAAGCGTTCATTTTTAGTCATTGTTAATATTTATCATTTAGTTAAATAGGTATTTGTGATGATTGTTGAGCTATAGTTACCAGTCAGAAATCCGATGGACAGAATCAGTTAAAACACTTTGTATAAAGTAGTTTCCTATCTCTACCTGTTGTTTCAGATTGAGATAGCCGGGATTGTGAATGGGCATATTTATCAACTTTTAAAGGGGTTAAACCATATAAAGTTCTGGTTGCTTCACAATACTTTAGGGGAAATAAAAATTAGAGAAAGGAAAATATGCATATAGGCTAATAGCGGATGTATTGCATCATTCATCTATCCAAGCAATAGGATGAGCACATAAAAGTATTAATCACACTGTTATCCATATCATATCATACCTGACTATAAGCTTCAGACCGCGAAAGCATCGTCAATTCAAAACAGGCAGGTCTCCTGACTTGTAACAGTTTTTATCATCCTTCCCATTTACCTGAGCAAACAGTGGACATTATTGGATAAAAACCTTGGTATGTTACTTACAGTTGCGCGACAGTTCGTGATTTACACACGATTCCCTTTTAATACACAGCTAAGTGTAACCAGTTTTGGTTGATAAAGAAGGTGTTAAGAACTCCTTGGTGGTAAATATAGCCATTTTATTGAAACAGCCGCATTGGGATTTGTATTTTATTTGAAAAAAGCTTTAAACCATTGAAAATATGGATGATATTTTCTCTTGAAACTTTTATTTTGAAGGGAAATAATAGTTAATTTTAACAATATTTGTAATTTTTTTAACACCAAAAATTATGCTTTGAATAGAAAGTGTACCCTTCTTTTTGTTTTATTGAAGAAAATCATGTTACATATTTATGAAATTTTCGATCCTTCTCCGCGTCTTTACGATGGATGAACAGAAAGACATTTTATTTTGACAAATTTAAAATTCTGTTTCAAATGCTGAAAATGACACTTCACTGTCGTTAAAATACATTTGAATAACAAAACAAACCGGTTTGGTTATTAAAATAACTTGCTTTGTCTTGAAAAAACCGACGAAATGCCGAAAGAAAAGTTCAATCTTAAAAATAAACCGGAATATATTTTTCTGGTTCTTGGATCGTTGTGTCTGGTAGCAATTCCCGCTCTTTTTCTTTTAGATTTTCCCAATAAAGCGGCAACAATTTTGGTCGTATTAATTTTGGGGGAGCTTTTATTTCTCATCACTATTACCCTTTCCGGAAAAGGATATACTGAGAAAATAAAGGAATCTTTTACCCAATTTTTTGGATTAAGACAAAAGATAAGAAACAAGAAAGATTGAAAGGCATAAGACAGAGGTCTATGTGGGAAAATAGATAAAAAAAGACAGAAACTTTTTTGTTTCTGTCTTGTAAGTTATTACAAAGAAGAAATATAGACTTCTATTTTTGTTCCGTCAAAATTAAAAGTTCCATCTTCGTTCCTGTTTCCTAATTCCCATTTAAAATCTACAGCTCTATCCCATCCTGCGCCTAGTTTTCCTCCATTCACGGAGCGGGCATAATCTATGTTTTCTGTTGTAATTGCAGAATGAAAGAAAGTTTTGTCTATCAGCCTGTAGAATCCAAGGGCTTTTCCTTTAGGGATTACGGAATATCCGTCCCATTTTTCTCCTCCTAAATAGTTAAATTTCCTCAGCCATGCCTGGCCTGTGAGTTCTGATAAATCATTGGGACTGATGCTGGCGCCTCTCATATAAAGTGTATACGCAACTACATCATGACAAACTCCGGTGTTGTATTTGCTGATATTCTCAAAGCCTGCAAGAAGTGCATTGGCAACAGAGGCTCTTTCCGAAGGGCCTAATTGAGCTTTTGTAGCTCCTTCTGGTGTTAATGACATATAATAAAATTTTGTTTTTGGTCTTGTAAAGATAAGTTTTTAAAATTAAAGAGATAAACACCTTAATTCTATACAATAAATGTATGCTTTATAGGATATGACAAAGAGCCAGGTTTCTCCACAATTTCAATTAAATTGTTTATTTTTAGAATAAAAAACAGATGATGAAAAAACTGTTGAAGTTTCTATTACTTATCTTATGTTTGGGAGGCACGGCATCATGCATAAGTCATTACGATGAAAAGAACAATACCGAACCTTTACTGAAATTGATTGATACAAGACTGAAGGTGGCTCCTTTGGTTGCGAAAAGTAAGTGGAATACAAAAGCTCCGATTGACGATCCTGTGCGTGAAAAAGTTATTTTAGACAGTGTAAAAAGTAAAGCACAAAAGATGGGAGCAGATGAAAATCTGGCTATTCATTTTTTTCAGGCACAATTTGAAGCCGGTAAAATGGTACAAAGACAATTGCATAGCCAATGGAAAGCTCAGAATCAGGTTCCTTTCAATCCTGCTCCTAACCTCGCTACAGAAGTTCGTCCTGTGTTAGACAGTTTAACTCCTTTGTTATTGCTGGAACTGAAAAAAAACAAGCATAATCCTTTGCACGCTCACTCGATATTGAGATTGAGAAGAGAAGCCAGAAGAATAATAAGTACTGAATTTACTAATGATGTTGTGGAAACAGCAATACAACCTCTTGAAGTCTATGGCACCCCCAAATAAACGCAATGAATTAATTCCAAAATATGATCCTTTATGTTGATAAAAAGTATAGCAAGAATTACATTTGTACGAGATCTGACAGGATGGATTCTAATGATAAGTCTTTTGGGAAGTTGTCTTTCAAATAAAATCAATCCTGTAACAAAAATAGCATATCTGGGACCTCCGGCATCATTTACTCATCTGGCAGCCGGAAAAAAATTTCCGTCACAAACGTTGATATTTCAAAACAGTATCGAAGATTGTTTTAGATCTGTACGTTCAGGAAGTGTGGAAAAAGCGGTTGTTCCTTTAAAAAATTCGATTGGAGGTATCGTTTTACCCACAGAAAAAGCCTTGAAAGAGTTTCCTGATATTCAGGTTGAAGATTCATTAGAACTGCCCATATCTCAAAATTTAATGATTGTTCCCGGAACAATAACTGTTAAAAAGATTTATTCTCATCCGCAAGCTCTAAGACAGTCTCGTCATTTTATTGACAGTCTCTATCCTGCCGTTCCCAGAATAGAATACTCCTCTACTTCTGCCGCTGCTCAATGGGTATCAGACCATCCTGCAGAAAATGGAGCAGCAATTGCCAATACCGAAGCGGCAAGATTATATAAACTAAAAATCATTAACAGTGATATTCAGGATGATAAAAATAATAGAACAAAGTTCATTATTATTTCAAAAAAGAATAAAGAGCTGCCATAATATCAGGTAGCTCTTTATTTACATTAATCTTTACGTCTGTTATTGAGAGTTTCCAGGTTACTATGAAACTACGCCTATTCTTGCTTTTAATGGAATGTTGTAGGTATTTAAGCACGGCGTTTGACCGTGGAAATCGAAATCAATATTGACTCCTGGTCTGAAAATCAGACAGTGCGTTGATCCCCCGAAATGAAAGGTACCAATAGGATCTCCTTTTTTCACATGTTGTCCTTCTGTGACTGTGATTTCACAACTGGATACTTCAGCCATTCCAATGGCTACAAAGCACATTAATCCTATTTTTTCATTATCCGACTGAATGAATACCAGTGCGCGGGCTGCCAGTTCGGTGATATATCCCTGAGAGTCATTGGGCCCGGAAGGGTCATACCCCTCAATAGGTGCTTCTGCATAATAGGTTCCCGGAACATTCTGAATTGCTACTATTTTTCCGTCTACAGGACTGTTCCATCTATGATAGGTTTTTGCGCATAAAAATGCCTGATATACGGTGCTGTTATCCCCAAACTGCTGTGCCAGCTCATGGTGATTCATAATATCGATCAGAGAATAAGGTTGACCTTTCATCCAGAACTTATCTTTCATTTTGGCATTGGTAACAAAATTATAAGGAGCAGATTCGCAGGCATTAACAATCACTGAAGGGTCCTGATCTTCCGGACTTACTTCCCGCACACCGGGATTAAATTGTCTGGTGAAAAAATCATCCCAGCTTTTATATCCGAAATGCGGCTGATTCGGTTGACATTGATAATTATAAATAAAATTTTGTAACGCATCTTGCGGGCTATTGCCTTTTCCTCTCAGAGGATCCATGGCAGCAATGGCTTCAAGAGCTTGTGGTGAAAACCATCCAACCGGATTGGTATAATCAGGTTGTGGTTGGGTCACATGACCATCGACTAAAACATATTGTGAAGCAGGAGACTCCAGAAAGGTTTTCCATTCTGCCAGAATAACGCTTAATTTCTCATTGACTACAGGATGAAGGAATGTTAAATATCCGGCTTGTGTTCCCATTGCCCAATCCAGAATGGCATTGATGGGAAAGCCCACCAACCCTATATTGTCTTCTATTGTACTGTAACACGGTGCTTCGTTTAAAACCTGGTTGATAATAAGAAGCATGGTTTCAAAGTTTTTTACCGGTTCATTATAGCCTTGTGGGATCTCATCATACATACTTGTAAAGCTCATGTATAAAGTAGGATCATTATAAATAGCTTCTCTGAGCGAATTGACTGCCGGGCGTAGAGGAAGCCTGTTCTGAGTGACCTGATTCACTTTTTTTTCTATCCAGCTATTGAGAAAATTTCTGTCGGAAGGAAGCCATTTTCCTACCCGGTACTTTACGTGGTTCATGATATGAGTATTTAAAGGTTATTTTATACTATAAAGTTACCTTTGTTCTTCAAAACCTACAATAGTATTTCTACTTAAAGGGATATACGTAAAACTACTTAAAAGTTCACGAAATATTATTCACACAAAACAAGGCGAATTAATTCGCCTTGTAACCAAAAATAAAATGATATGAAAAATATGAACATTGTCATATGTGTGATGCTTTCAACATTACGTCGTGTAAATCTGTATTTTTAATAAATGGTTGTACATATTCGCTTCCGGGACCATAGGCGGCTACTTCTACATAATCTCCTGAATGATCCATGCTGATCCAACCCACAGAATTATGTTTTTTCTGAATTTCTGAATAAAGTTTGAAGGGCAGCTTTTTATAATTATATAATCCTTCTTCTTTTTCAAGTCCGTTGTAGAAACCAAGAATTTGCCGGGCTTCATCATCATTCAGCACAATCTTATTCCCTTCGTATATCCAGTCTTTGACGTCTTTTGACGAATATTCTTTATGTATTTTATTTAGAATATATTCGTTGGTGTATTTATAATCCGAAATGCTGTTGAAATTCTTTGTGGCATCATTACCATAAATGGTTCCGGGATTGGCATTCCCATGGTCGGTGGTGATGATAACCAAAGTGTTTCCGTCTTTTTCTGCGAAGTCAACAGCTACTTTTACCGCTTCATCAAAAGCTATCTGATCATGAATAAGAGCCGCTACATCATTGGCATGTGCTGACCAGTCTACCTTGCCTCCTTCTATCTGAAGTACAAAACCATTAGCATGATCTTTCATCTGATCAATAGCTGTTTTTGCCATATCAGCTAATGTCGGAGTGTTTTTAAATTCGGAAAGATGGGTTCTATCTATACTGTAAGGTAGAGCCCCCGTACTGAAGATACCCAATGTTTTAGTGCCTGGTTTTAGATTTTTTAAGTCAGCATTATTTTTAAGAATCTGATATCCTTTTTTTTGGTAGGCTGTGTAGAGATCCTTCTTATCTTCCCTTGTTTCAGGATTAAAAAACTCGTCACCCCCTCCCATTAAAACATCAATTTCCAGATCGGCATACATTTCAGCAATTTGTGGTTCAGCATTACGTTTTTCAGAATTTACACAAAACCCTGCCGGTGTAGCATGAGTAATGGTCACTGTAGTGACACATCCTGCTTTTTTGCCTGCTTTTTTAAATTTTTGCCATATGGGCAAGTGCTTTTCTCCATTAGGTCCCATATTTAACACGCCGTTTTTCACCCGTATTCCACCTCCAAATGCAGAACTTGCTGCAGCTGAATCTGTTACAATAGAACTTGCTGAAGCCGTATCCATCAGAGCGCGTACGACTTTCTTTTCATGATACAAATTCATCCAGTTGCTTTCTCTGCCCAGGATGTTTTTCGAATAAAGATTGGTCATAGACAGCGTACCCAGACTCATCCCGTCACTGACCATGAAAATGATGTTTTTTGCTCTTCCAATAGTATTGCTACATATAGTGTTTCTCGAGCTAAAAAGCTCAAATGGCGATAATGTAAGAATCCCGGAAAGCAATGCTGAACCCTTTAGAAATTTTCTTCTATCCATTTTTTTTAATATGACAGCAAGGTACTATATCTTGCTAATTACTGAAACTTCGTTGCATTAACAAATGATTAATTTTGTTTTTTAAATATCCCTTGGAAAGGGATCATAAAAAGATTTCCCTTGTTCGAAATATTCTTTCTCCTGATTACTGATGAGACATTTCTGAAGATCTTCCATCATCTCATTTTTATTGAGGTTTTGTCCTATAAAAACAAGTTCATTAATTCGGTCGCCCCAGTCTTTGTCCCATCGGCTTTCAATAAATTTTTGATTCTCAATAAATGAAGGATATTGTACTCTATGGCTCATAGGCATACTCCCCCACCATACTCCGGCTTTTTCCAAACGAAAGGAACCTCCTGCCTGAGAAAAATTGAGTGCATCATCGGGTCTTGAAGCCAGCCAGAACAGGCCTTTTGCTCTGAGAATTCCCTGAGGATAGCTTTCATTAAGGTATTCCCAAAGTCTCATCGGATGGAATGGTCTTTTATCTCTGAATACCATTGAGCTTATTCCATATTCTTCAGTTTCGGGAGTATGTTGATCATTTTGTAATTCTTTTTGCCATCCGGCTGATGATTGTGCTTTATCAAAATCAAAAAGTTTTGTGTTGATAATTTCATGCAAATCAATCTGACTGAATTCTGATCGAAGGATTCTGGCCTCCGGATTCAGTTTTTGTAATGTCACTTTTAAGAATCCCAATGTTTCAGGATCTACAAGGTCTGTTTTGTTTAAAATAATAACATTGGCAAATTCAATCTGATCAGTCAGCAAATTAACAATGGTTCTGTAGTCACCTTCCATATCGGTAAGATCACGGTCTGCTAATAATTCCGCAGAACCAAAATCCTTTATAAAATTGAAACAGTCGACCACTGTTACCATCGTATCAACATAGCTGAAACGGGAAAGATCAATTCCGCTCTTTTCATCGACATAAGTAAAGGTCTGAGCTACAGGCACAGGCTCGCTTATTCCCGTGCTTTCAATAAGCAGATAATCAAAACGATTCTCTTTTGCAAGACGTTCTACTTCCACCATAAGATCTTCCCTGAGAGTACAGCAAATGCAACCATTACTCATCTCTACCAGTCTCTCTTCTGTTCTGGAAAGCGTATTTTGATTTTCTACCCAACGTGCATCAATATTGATTTCGCTCATATCATTGACAATAACGGCTACTTTCAGGCCTTCTCTATTATGCAGAATATGATTAAGTAAAGTAGTTTTTCCGGCTCCGAGGAAACCACTAAGGACAGTCACAGGAAGTTTTTTAGTCATAGGTTAATGTTTATGATTCTTAAAATTGACAATGTGAGCAATAATTAATCCTGCCGCACCTATATAAATAAGAGGAGTATGGATTTCAAACAGAAGATCCGTCACTACTGAAATGGAAATCATTAAAATTGAGACACAAAACATCAATTTTAACCATAGGTTCGTCATATTCTTCGTCACTCTATACACTACAACTGCGCCAATGATCAGAAAAGCAAGGTCAATATAGGGGTTGTGTGATATTCCTAAAGGAATAATCATCAGGAGAGGAAAGATAATGCAGTGGATCAGACATAAAACTGCCGCTGATATTCCTATTGCGTCCAGTATTTTCGATTTCATAAAGTATAGAATTTAAATTTGTTATCGTAACTTTGTTGCAAAAGTATACATTAATTTTTAAATATCGCAACTTTGTTGCATTAAAAAATGAAACAAGTAAGAAATACTCACGCCAAAACTGAAATTTTGAATCTTATTAATGGATCAGATATTGCACTTACCCATTCGGATATTCAAAAAAAATTGGGAGATTTATGTAATAGAGTTACCATTTACAGAGTTCTTGAACGTCTTGAAAATGAGGGAGAAATCCATAAGATTGTTAATATTGACGGTGTGGTTAATTTTGCCAAGTGTACTGGTAAATGTACCCATGAACAGCATTTTCATAACCATATCCATTTCAATTGCAAAGAATGCCATTCGGTAACCTGTATTGAAAATGCGATTCCTGAGATCAGTTTACCTGCCCATTTTATTCCTCAGGAATATAATTTTATCATCAGCGGAATTTGTCCGAAATGTGCTGTAAAATAATAATGGATTTTCATCACATTTTAGACTGTTCTATATTCAGAAGATTCACCTACTGAAAAAACTGTATGTAATAGAATATGATGTAAAAGTGTCTTTTATATAGTTATTCAAATTATATTTTTAATTTGGTTGTTAGATAACATATAAAAACAGATGGGAAATAAGACTATATCAATCATTGTGTTATTCTTTTCACTTGCATTATTTGGACAAAATACCAAGCCTTGTGATGAGTACGGATCAGCCCGGGAAATTATTAAAGATCTTGATTCTATTGTCAATCCAAATGGAATTCAGGAACGATATAAAGCTGATATTGGCGGTGTAAAACAATGGGTGTATGTTCGCGGCCAAAATAAAGAAAATCCCGTTATTCTATTTGTACATGGAGGCCCTGCCTCTCCCATCTCTCCTGTTATGTGGATGTTTCAAAGACCTGTTGAGGAATATTTTACCGTAGTCAATTATGATCAGAGGGCTTCAGGAAAAACATATAATGCCAATGATACTTTGAAGCTGAAAAATACAATCAATATCAATCAATACGTAGAGGACGCGATCCATTTAGCCGAGTTGATCAAAGAAAAATATAAAAAGAAAAAGGTGATTCTTATAGGACATAGCTGGGGAACCATAATTTCCATGAAAGCGGCCTTAAAAAGACCGGATTTATTTTATGCATATGTTGGAATCGGACAAATTATTAATACAAAAGATAATGAACGCTTAAGTGTTGATTTTGCCATAAAGGAAGCTACCAGATTAAAAAATGAAACCGCTCTAAAAGAACTCACATCTATATCACCTTATCCGGGAAATACTGCAATTACAAGACAACGCATTATTATTGCCAGAAAATGGCCCCAATATTATGGAGGTTTAACAGCTTACAGGAATAATTCCCGCTTTTTTTTTCAGGCACCTCTGCTATCCCCTGAATACTCATATAATGATGCAGAAGCTATTGGTAAAGGGAGTTTATTTACTCTGGGCAAAGTACTTCCCGAGTTTCTGGATACTGATTTTAACCATGTAAAAACATTTCCTATTCCTGTTTTTATGTTTTTGGGAAGACATGATTATACGACCCCTTCAGAGCCTACCGCTGAATGGTTGAAAAATGTAAAGGCTCCATTTAAAAAAGCAATTTGGTTTGAAAATTCTGCTCACTTGATTCCCATTGAGGAACCCGGAAAATTATTGGTTACTTTAATTAATGATGTGGAACCTGTCTGTAAATAATTGACACTTTTTTCTAGACTTCCAGCTGGAAAAGCTCCATCGTAGCATTATGATAATGTGCCGGACGTCCTTCAGTATCGGTTATTTTTCTTGGACCAAGGTGTGAAAACCCACATTTTATATAGTAGTCATTGAGTCTTTGATTTCCTGATGTGGTATCCATTCTCACATACAATTTATTGTTGTCTGCAGCATAGTTTTTTGCCCATTCCACGATCTGTTCAACAAATTTTTGTCCTTTAAAATCAGGGTTGACTGCAATCCGGTGAATATAGATGGAAGGATCAGCATTATGTTCTCCCCATACCTGTAAGTCGTCAAATGTAATACTCCAGACACAGGCAATCGCACCATCCACCATAATTTTCCAGTGTCGCTTTTCCTTAATTTCAGTTTCGATCATATTTTGATCAAATTCTGGCCATTGTACGCCGGATATTTTTTTCTTAAAATCCGAAGCTATTGTATAAACTTCAAAAATCTCATCTGTGTCCTGTAAAGAGGTGTTCGCTATCATTATTCCGTTCTTATGCTCAAAAATATGGAAAATAAACGGATAACCTTTTGCTATCGTTATTCAGAATGGGTATAAATACGGCTCTATTCATATCATACCGTTGGGAAAAGTAAATAAAAATACTATTTTTATTGCCCGATTTAAGAAAAAGACTACTTATGCCGACTGACGCTTCTCATAAGCTGATTCCGATGACCACCTTCGTCATTGAATATTATTCAAATGAAGGATATGCCGATCTTCAAATTTTACATTTGATGAATAATTATGCGAATTTTCTAAAAACACCACTTACCTTGGGAATGTTTGTTCCTGTAGATCCTCAGGGAAATGTTTTGAAGGAGCCTAAAAACTATACTTCATGGAAGTCACTTGAGCATAATGACGGAAAAAGAACAGATATTGCTGGATTTGAGGAGTATGTTCAATATCAGAGCGCAGAATCTCATTGTATGTTTGAAGGTTTCAGAGTGGATTATAACGGATATTCTAAAGTGAGAATCGTAGCCGATTATGATACTTCCATCGAATTGTCTTTTAATAAAAATGATTTGCTTCCGTCAGGATTTAATGATGTAGAGTCATTGACTGTTTTTGATGATATCTTCTTAACTGTTCATGCTTTAAAGGTGATCGGAATTAAAATAAAATAAATTTATTATCTCAGATTCAGAGATATCGTTATAAAAATAAACCTCTTTATCAGGACCAATAAAGAGGTTTGTTTTCTATATTTTTTATCTGACACATTCTCCGTTGTGGCAGGAATAGCCTGCAGGACACATTCCGTTGATACAAGGGCCGGCAACATCCGGATAGCATCTTTCATCTGCACGACAATGCGAATGAGGCGGACAAAGGGAAATAAGGTTCCCTAAGCAAACTCCTACCGGAAGGGGAAGATTCAATTCTATTCCAAGTTCTCCCGTAATGTTTTTTAATTTTTTTCTGTTTAATTTTTTCATGGTTGGTCAATTTTTTAAGTTAAATACATATTAATTTACTAATAATCAAATATAAAAATATTATGTTAAATTAATGGCAATATATTTTTTATATAACTTAAAGAGCTTTATACCCCCCTTTATTTTAATAAAATTTTAAACAGACTTATAATCAGATAGTCAATAAAAATGGTATTGTTCAATTATTTATTAGCGATTCTGTTTCGATTATTAATGCAGCCTGTGCTGAATTAATCTTTTTCAGAGCTTCTTCCGCGGTAAACCATTCCCATTGGTCAACCTCTGGCACATCAATGGTTTTTCCGGATTTTGGAGGCCATTCCATTGGAAAGGTATTGCTGTACAGCGTAGACGTGTCAATATTTCCTTCTACAGCCCATGCATATACCGTCTTACCTCCTTTTTGTTTGATGGCAGTGAGTTCAATGAATTCTCCTGTTATTGTTGAACCTGTTTCCTCTTCAAACTCTATTAAAGCTCTTGATAACGGATCTTCATCAGGTAGTATTTCTCCTTTTGGAATAGACCATGCACCAAAGTCTTTATTTTTCCAGAACGGACCTCCCGGATGTACCAGAAAGTAATGAAATTCGTTATTTTCTTTTTTAAATAATAGAATACCTGCACTGGTTTTCATAGGTGTAATGCTTGAATTTTGCGATTATCAATAAGATTTCCAGAGTTCTTTATTTTGTTTTTGACGTTGCTGGAACTTCCGAAAGTCTGTTATTTTTATACCTAAAACTGACCGGAGTACTTTCCCCATCAGCATAATGAAATCCCGGTTCTACAACTCCTTTTACCACTCCATTTTCTATACTTTTAAAAAAGGTCTGTGTCTCAGCAAGATCAGCTCCTCTGTTGAAAGAATACTGATAATTGAGCTTCCCATTCTTATTGATAAAAATAGCATAATGTGCATCCCAGTTATTTCCACCATCACGTCCTTCAATGGTAAAGGGCATAATAGCATCATCGAGTTGATCTCCGTTAAGGTCTCCAATAAGAATGGGACGTTCTGAGTCAAAAATAGATCCTGAAAGTTCATCCTTTATGTTGTAATTCACATCCTCACCAAATTGTTTTGTTATTGTAGCATTTTTAAAGGCATGCAATACTGTAATAGTATCAATTACGGGAAGTTTTGTGATTTGCTTCTGGCTGTCAGCATCTTTTGCAATACCTGTGCTGGTATTGGTCGTAATGGTATCTTGATGTATATTTTCTGAACTCGTCTTTTTTTCAGATTTACAACCTGTAACTAGCGTAAAAGACAATAATGAAAAGTATATTTTATTTAAATGCATACTGTTTATAGATTTATTTAATGCTCCTTCCGTTGTTCAATTTCTGTCTCTATTCCTTCCTGAAACTCTATTAAAGCCTTCGTACTGGCGGACTTCAGACTTCCGTTTTTTTCTCCGTCTTCCCAGGTTTTAAAGGCTTTTTCCTTCAATCCTAATGTATAGTAATAGCTTCCTAAAACAGTATACCCTTCCGGTTCTCCGAGATCAATAATTTTCTTTGAGAGCGAAATTAATTCCGGATGTGGCTTTATCTTTTTTGAAGGAATTTTTGTCGGATCCGTTAGTAGTCCTGGAGTATATTGCATCATTTTCAGCCCGAAAAGATTCATACAGGCTTTTGCCAGTCCTTTATTACAAAGGTCTGCATTCACTCCCGATGTTTTTCCGGATAATAATGCTTCAAAATCAAAGCCTGATTCGGAAGAACTTTTTGTTTTATCATAGTATTCCGCTAAAAGCTGAGCTTTCTTTTTGGCAGCTGCCGGATCACGTCTGTTATTCATTTCCGAGCTATCTTTTTTAGGACTCCAGACCCCTTTTTCCACCCAATTTGAAATTCCGGTTAGCTTTCCTTTTTTGATTTTAAAAATGAAAATACTTTTGTCAGGATAAACGATCAGACTGTCATTTCTGGTAAAATAATCTCCATAATCCATATCGGATATTAAAACCTTTCCGTTTCCATCAAAATTAAAACTGCTATACAGTGTCTGATCATTACTTGCTTTATAATAGCCTTGTAAAGAATTATCAGCATCCTGCGCCGATACAATATAGCCGGAGAAAGATAACGCCATCAAAAATAATTTCTTTTTCATAATTTGTTCCTTTTTTTTGATATAGAATGTACAAAGCTATTGAATAGAAAGGGGAATTTCAATAGTCAGTTTCAGCTATTTTATTCATGTAAACCAGTTATAACGGGGAAATCAGCTATAAATATTTTACTATATTTGTTTCAGTGGAAAGAAAAATCATATATAAACACGTTGATTTATTGCATTGTATAAAAATAGCAGGCCTGTTTTTAATGCTTTTCCATTTGTCTCTTTATAAGGCAGATTACAGCAGATTGTCTGCAACAATTTCAAATGCTTTTCATCTTTTTCAGACAGATTCTAAGCATGAATGCAACAAGATTTATCTTGAAGAAAACAATAAAACTCCGATAAAGTGTAATAGCAATTATTGTTCAAATTCTTCATCCTTTTTTACCGTTTCCATTCCGTCTTTTGGGTTTGAAAAATTTATCGGTAAAGAAGTCAGCAGTAGATTCTTTTTGTATGATGATCCACCCTATTCTTCATTTTTTAATTCTATCTGGATTCCTCCTAAAATTGAACACGGTTTGTAAGGTACAATTATAAGGATCTTACAGCATAATTTTTCCCGGCAATACAACAATTATATCATTCAGAATTACATGAAGTACTGAGTCTCATGGTATTTTGTCATGCGACCAAAACGATGTAATCAAAAAAGAATTTAACAATGAAAAAAATACGATCAAACTTCGAAAAAAACACCCCTAAGATTTATATACTATGCAGAGTTTTAATTGGCCTGTTCTTCTTTATTGCAGGATTTAATAAACTCTTTCACCCCATTTTCCAGGGATATATGTTGAACACCATTGCGAATATCGGCTTTCCTTTCCCACAATTTACTGCCAATTTCACAGCTTTTTGTGAATGTGTATTCGGTCTGTTCTTAATGATGGGCTTCTGGACAAGAATAAGTTCTGTGTTTTTAATATGCATTATCCTGGTAGCGTTATTCACCCATGATCTGAATTCAATTCCCAAGGAACTTATTCCGGTTAAAGCGGAAACCGGGATTTATGAAGTGGATCCGTTTACATGGCTTAGTTATTTTCTTTATCTGCCTCAGACATTATATCTGATGTTTTTAACACTATTTCTGTTTCAGGGATGCACCGGATTTGGAATTGATTCTTTGAGAAAGAAAAATTCCTGACACTGATGTAAATAAATAGTAAAAGCTCTCGGAAGAGAGCTTTTTTAGCGAAATAAAGATTTAATAATCGTGATCAGACTCATGGCAATGACTACAAATCCTACAACAACAAACATCTTTTTAGTTGGCAGTTTTGAAGTCAGCATTGCAGAGAATGGCGCTGTAAAAACACCTCCCAGTAATAAACCTAAAACGATATTCCAATGGTGAATCCCAATTGTGAAAATAAAGGTGATGGCACTAGTTATGGTAAGTAAAAACTTAGCCACAGTAGAACTTCCAACCACATAACGGGGAATTCTGCCCTCTTTGATTAAAGTTCCGGTAACCAATGGTCCCCAGCCACCGCCGGCAAAAGAATCTATAAAACCTCCAACCAATCCCAATATTCTTAAATTGGTTCTGCGTTTGGGTTTTTCCTGACCAATCTTTTTTGTTTTAAAAGCATTTCTAAGAATATTCACTCCCAGATACAAGGTATAACAGGCAATAATTGGTTTTACAATATGGGCATAATGTTCTCCATAATGAGAAAGAGTCAATGCCCCGATAATGGATCCTACAATTGCTAACGGGAATAAAACCAAAACCATTTTTTTATTGACATTTCCCAGTTTATAATGACTGAAACTTCCCGCAGCAGTTGTAAATGATTCTGCAGAATGGATGCTGGCACTGACTACTGGTGGCGGAACGTTCAACAATAAAAGAATCGTTGTACAGATGACGCCATAGCCCATTCCCATAGATCCTGCTACAATTTCTGCCATAAAACCGGCAAACAACATCCAGTAAAAAATATGACCATCTTTATTTAAAAAAGCCTGAATATCACCGGAAAGATCAAACTGATATACGACAAGCCCCAATATCCCGAATAAAAGTAAAACTCCGGTAATGGCAAGGTAAATATTGGCTCTTCTCTGAGCTATTTTGGTAATGCTGATCAGTTTTTCAATCTCCATATCATTTTTTTTCCCTTCAGAAAGGTATTCAGTGGTGATTTTATTGAGTTCTTTTACTTTATCATTGAAATCTCCTTTTAGCTGGTTGCGGATATTCTGCATATTATCCAGTACATCATCCATTTCATCAGGAATAATTTCTGTAAAGGTTTCTCTTAACCGTTTGGCAATGGTGGGAGACTTTCCGTTGGTTGAAATAGCGATTTTAAGGTTTCCCTTTTTTACAATGGAACCCAGATAAAAATCACAGAGTTCAGGTTTGTCTGCAATATTAACCAGAACATCCTTCTGATGGGCATGATCGCGGATTTGACCAGCAAGTGCAAGATCATTAACGGCTATAATGGCAAGATCAGCATCATTAAAATCATGGTCCTCGTAAGGCCTTTCATGCAGAATAATATTAGGATACTGATTTTGTAAACTTCTGACCTCAGGAATAATTTGTTTAGCAACCAGCTTTATAGGTGTTTCCGGCGAGTTTCCGAGTACTGATTCCAGTTTTTCGAGAGAAACCTTGCCACCACCAATAATAAGCAGTGACAACGTTTCAAGTTTTAAGAATATGGGATATAATGAATTACTCATCTTGATTACAGTTTTAAGTCATACGTGAAAGCGAGATAATACAGACCTCCGATTTCAGGTCCGGCTGCATATTGAAAATAGCGACGGTTCAGTAAATTGGTTGCACCAATTTTTATATTCGCATTGATTTGAGGAATCTTCCACGTAGCCTGAGCATCGATGGTATAATAAGCCGGAATTTCTCCTGAAGCTAAAGGACTTTCCCACATAAAACGGCTCTGCCATCTTGCAACAAGGGTAAACCCGATGTTTTTGACAATTTCCCTGTTTCCTACACTCACATTAACCATCCACTTAGGAGTATTGAAAGCGGTAATAAAAAGATCAGAGTTGGTATTAGATGCCAGATCATTATAGGAAACGTTGGTGTTGATATTATAATTTCCCGTTACATTATAACGGATTCCCAATGAAGTTCCGTAGCTTTTATAAGTACTGTTACTATTGGTATAAACCCTGTAGCGGTCCTGTTTACTTCTGTCCAGCATAGCAAGAACGGCTGTGTTGCTCCCCACCGCACTGTTTTTAGGAACGGCCACTTCCACCTGTCCGAGAAATCCTTCGTAAATATTGTAGTAGAAATCCCAATCCAGGACCAGTTTATTATTGAAGAATACCGATTTGTACCCTATTTCAAATGAATTGATTTTTTCAGGTTGTAATTTTTGAAGACTGGCTACCACCAAAAGCTGTTTATTGTCCTGTGCTGCCTGTGTCTGGCTCTTTCCTCCATCAACATCGGTATTCACAGCAGAGGTAAACCGATCAATAGAAGCAAGGGTATACGAATTTTCAAGGTACCCCAATCCTTCATTGACTTTTGATAAGCCTCCTACTCTTCTTACATTGCCGTTATTCACAAATGAAAGAGCCTCAAATAAGGAAGGGAAACGATAGCCATTCTGAAAGGAAGCCCTGAAATTATGCTGATTGACCGGAGAATAGACAATGCTTATTCTGGGATTTAATTTGGCTTCAAACTCGGGATTCCTGTCAATCCTTACAGCAGCATTTATTTTTAATTTATCGTCAAAAAAAACTTTTGTAATCTGTGCAAAAACTCCATATTTCTGGTAAATCACATCTTTCCCAAAACTGCCATTGGCCAAAGGAATATTTCTTTCATTGACCGGTCTGTTGAAATCGACAAAATTATTTCCGTCCGGAGTGATGCTGTATAAACGATAATCGATTCCTGCAAGAAGGTTAAATATTTTTACAAACCTGCTGAAATCATATGTAAGTTCTCCCTGGTAAAACCTTGATTTTTGCTCCAGTTTAGCGCCGCCTGTTGCCGGAGCTCCTGCAATTCCTGCATTGGCAGAATCCCAGTTATTGATTCCGATAATGGTATTTTTTAACTGATCAAAAGCTGCTGTTCCCGGTACTGCACGGTTTTTATCGGCTTCTCTGCGGGCAAGAATGAAGGCATCATTTAAATTTACACCTGCATTCATGCTATTTTGTAAAGAAGTCTGAAATATATTTTTCCAGTTGTTATTGGAAAGATTGGTGAGATCCAGGTTGTCGGCAAGGGGTTTAAGATTATAGGAATCTCCGGTATTTTCTATGGATACATAGGCTCTGAAAGTAAGTTCTTTCCCTGTCAGTTCCACTTTATGATTCTGAACGGTGGCATTCTGTAAGCGGATTTTATTCCCTCTCTGAAAAGTTCCGTCCAGCAGACCGTAACGATACACATAAGATGCTCTCCACTGATCTCCAAAGCGGTAATACAGTCCGGCATCAAACTTGATATTTTTAACTTCAGGGCTCACCAGATCTTTTTCAAGATATCCTGTCCTGGACACATTGAAAGTGGTTGGCTTTCCGTTGTAATCTACTTTTACAGCAACTCTGTTGTTCCTTTCATCGCCATATTTGTTCCAAAGATCTTCTGCCGGATTGTTGAGCAGTGCAAAGTTTGGATTTGCAGTGACCAATGAACCCGGATTCTGATCTGTTTGATTGTTTGAAATCCAGTCTGTACCTGTGAAGTAAGAAGCATTTACCTTAACTGCCCAATTTTTATTGAAAACTTTAGCAAATCTAAGGGCACTTTCTCCCAAAGAACTGATTTTGTGATTGACGTTGTCGACATGGTTTACTCCACCTCTGAAGTACACGCTTAATCCCTGAGAAGTAAACGGATCTTTTGTCTGAAGGCTGGCCAGTCCGTTGATGGCATTCATTCCATACAATGCAGAAGCAGCACCGGGAGTGACTTCCATAGACTGGATGTCGAGTTCTGTAGGTCCAATGGCATTTCCCAAGGGTACCCCCAATGTAGCCGATTGTACATCTACTCCATCTACCAGCTGCATAAACCGGAAATTATTAGGTGAATTGAATCCCCTTGAATTGGGAATTTTCAGCGTCAGACTTGAGGTTAGCAGCTGCAGCCCTTTTACATTTTCCAATGTTTCATAAAAAGAAGATGCCGGACTTTCTCTGATCGTTTTGATGTCAATCTTTTCAATAGCGATGGGTGATCTTAATATTTTTTCAGGAACTCTGGATGCTGAAATAACCACCGCATCAATAATGGTGTTCTGCGGGTTTAAACCAACCGTAATTTTATTGGAAGGAGAAAGAACTTCAACCGTCTGTCCTGAAAATCCCTCTTTGTTAATCACCAAACGGAAAGGAATGGTAACTCTGGTTCGTATTTTAAAATGACCGAGCTGATCGGTTACCGCAATATCTTCCGTATTTTCAATCTGTATTTTTACAGAATCAAGACCTTTGCGGGTTCCTGTATTTTTTATACTTCCGCTTAATTCAATAAGCTGTTGCTGGGCTTTTGTTGCGTTGAAAGAGAGAAAACTAATGGCGATAATACCCGCTTTGGGCAGAAAATTTCCTTGTTTTTTGTTTTTCATTTTTTCTTCATTTTTTAGGTTGAGGATGAAGCGGTCTAATCTTTAAAACATTTTTTTAGGCATAAATTTTTTAAACACTTAACTAGTTTAAAGAGTTATGACAGCTTTGTATATATTGTTATTTTGAGAAGCAACAACACATACACATTCGCTCACCTGAAAGAAGAGATTGAGTTTTTATATTTTTTTTCAGACTATCAAGAAAATCAGCCATATAATCAGTTTAAGGTTTGCAAATAACGGTATGAAAAATCACCGAATGTTTCTTCCGAAAGTCTTTTCTGTATGTAGATTCCGAAAAGATCGTCCAGTGTCATAAGAATTTCTTCTTCCCCTATGTTTTCTTTAAATTTTGTATTCAAACGCATGCCCAGGCGGTCTCCACCGATGTGAAGATTGTATTTTCCGTAAGCGGTACCCACAAATCCGATTTCAGCGTTGGGAGATCTTCCGCAACCGTTGGGGCAACCGGTCATACGAATGGTAATATCTTCTTCCAGAAGACCATATTTTTCAAGGATAGGTTCTATTTTAGTAACCAGAGACGGTAGATAACGCTGGGCCTCAGCTAATGCTAAAGAACAGGTATTTAAAGCGACACAGGCTACAGAATTTTTACGAAGTGCACTTGCACCATCCGTATTCCCTGAAATGCCATGTTCCTGTAAAATGTTTTCGATTTCAGCTTTATCCTCTTCATGGATGTCTGCCAGAATAAGATTCTGATTACAGGTAAATCTGAAATTGACCTTTCCGGTTTGAGCAATTTTTAATAAACCTGATTTTAAAGGATATTCTTTTGTATCAAGTACTCTTCCATGCTCCACGAATAAGGTATAGAACCATTTGCCTTCGTGATTCTGTATCCAGCCGTACCGGTCTTTTCTCTGTTCAAACCTGAAATCTCTGGCCGGCTCAAAACTGAAGCCGGTTCTTTTCTCAACTTCGGCTCTGTACTGGTCAATTCCCAGTTTATCTATCGTGTATTTTAATCTGGATAGTTTTCGATCACTTCTGTTTCCGAAATCTCTTTGTACGGTAATAATTTCGTAGACTGCTTTTAATACTTTTTCTTCCGTATCCACAAATCCCAATACAGAGGCAAGGCGGGCATAGGTAGCTTCATTTCCGTGGGTAGCGCCTAATCCGCCACCGGCAGCAATATTATATCCTGCAATCTTTCCATTTTCAATAATAGCAATCAGGGCAATATCATTGATGAAAACATCTACATCATTGTTGGGAGGAACGGCAATTCCTATTTTTAATTTTCTGGGAAGATATCGGTCCTGATACAACGGATCTTCTTCGGCTTTCCGGTCTACAATAAGCTCATCATCAATCCAGATATCATAATACGACTGGGTTTTTGGAAGACACATTTCGCTTATTTTACCTGCCAGTTCATAGGCCTCTTGTTGCAGTGGTGATTCTGACGGATTGGCTGTACAGGTTACATTTCTGTTCACATCACCACAAGCGGCAATAGAATCAAGATGTTGAAGATTAAAGCTTTGGATGGTTGGTTTTAAATGAGATTTTAAAATACCATGCAGCTGGATCGTTTGTCGGGTTGTTATTTTTATGGTGCCGGTAGAATGGTCTTTCGCTGTTTCATTCAGTCCTACCCATTGTTCAGAAGTTAAAAAACCTCCGGGCAGCCTCAGGCGGATCATGTAAGAATATAACCATTCCAGTTTTTTGGCTACACGTTCTTCCCTTCTGTCTCTGTCGTCCTGCTGATACATGCCGTGAAACTTAATCAGAGTCTGGTCATCTTCTCTGATGGCTCCTGTAAAGTCATCTGAAAGACTTTCCTTTAAAGTTCCTCTTAGTCCGTTGCTTCCGGTTTTAATTCTTTCTACCGGTGAAAGATTATCTTTATTATCGTTGCTCATATTTTTTTCCTTTAATTTTTGCTAATACTTCAGAGAGTTTTAATACACATCTTTGGCGTATCTGCCGCTCAGTTCCATTTCATCAAGATAATGAAGAGCTTGCTCTTTGGTCTTTTTTCCTTCGTTTTGAATGATATTCAACAATGTCTCTTCTACATCACGGCTCATAGGCTCTTTGGCTCCGCATACATACACAGAGGCACCTCCTTCAAGCCAGTAAAAGACTTCCTGGGCTTTTTGCTCCAGTTTATGCTGAACATAGACTTTCTCTGCTGTATCTCTGGAAAATGCAAGGTCTAAATGCGTAAGACCACCTGTTTTAAGAAAATCCTGAAGTTCAGCCTGGTAAAGGAAATCTGAAACAAAATTTCTGTCCCCGAAAAACAACCAGTTTCTTCCTTCTGCACCTGTAGCATCACGTTCCCACAGGAAAGATCTGAACGGAGCAATTCCTGTTCCCGGGCCGATCATAATCATATCTTTATCGTGCTCAGGTAGTTTGAAGTGCCCTGCGTCCTGGATATAAAATTCAACTTCCTGTCCTTCGCAGAATTCACTAAGGAAACCGCTGCAAAGCCCGTTATGTTTTTGGTGATCAATAAAGAACTCCGATTTGGCTACAGTGATGTGAATTTCTGTATCACCATGGGCTTCCAATGAAGATGATATCGAATACAAACGAGGAGCTTGTCCTGTCAGGATCTGAAGAACATCTTCAAATTCTTCTGCATTTTTTACCGGATAAATTCTCAGGAGATCCAGCAGACTCAAACGTACTTCTGGAATGGTATGTCCTGTGATTTTAGCATATTGGACAACAACGGATTTCAACAAATAACTGATGTTAAGATGTCTTTGTAAAAGCTGTTCTACAGTGTCAGTTATTTTCGGAGTTTCAATTCGTTTTTGAGAATTGACACCTGTCAGAGCAATGATTTCTTCAACTATTTGCTTTGAATTATAAGGCAAAATGCCCAATGCTGCCCCCGGTTGGTAAGCAAGCACATCCTCTGTTTCTATTTCTATGTGATAAGTTTCTTTGTCGGAAGTAATATCATTGAGATTGATAATTGATGATACTTTTCCGTGGTATTTTTTTCGTCCTGCCGAAACTTTTGGAGCGGAAATATTTTTGGATGAAGTCTCAGACGTTTTATTAACCGTTTCAAATACATGCTCGATCCAATGGCTGGCTTCCTGCTCATAGTCGATGTCACATTTTTTTAATGGAATGATACGTTGGGCACCCAGGATTTCAAAACGATAGTCAACCTCTTCTCCTGTTTTACAAAACTGAGGATAACTGCTGTCTCCTAACGCTAATATTCCAAATTTAAGATGGGTAAGATTGATTTCATTTTCATGAATATAATCATAGAATTTTTTGGCTAATGCCGGCGGTTCTCCTTCTCCCTGTGTACTGATTACCACAAAAAAGAATTCTTCTTTGGCAAGGTCTTTAGGTTTATATTGTGAAAGGTCTGCCAGTTTTACCTGCACTCCTTTCTTCTTTATAATAGTGGCTAAACTTGTCGCCAGTTTTTTACTGTTTCCGGTTTCTGTACCATACGCCAGTGTTATTTTTTTTACGGCATTTGAAGCAGTAATTTCTGTTTGAAGTGGTGGCAGTACAGCAACAGAAAGACTTCCTCCGGCCAATCCGGCAAGGTATCCGCTTGCCCATATGGCTTCATCTCTGGAAAAATCACCGGATATTTGTTTAAGGACGTTTAATTTAGTTTCAGACAGCATATTCAAAGAAATTTTGATGATTAGGGATTAGACTTCCGTTTTCTACAGATTTGAAATAAAGACCTTCCTGCTGTGCGTTTTCAAGCCACGAAAATTCTTCATGAAGGTTAACAATTTTACCTATGACCACTAATGAAGGGGAAGCAAAGTTTTGGGTTCCGTATTTTTCATTAAACTCATCAAATGAAGAGGTGTATACCTTTTGGAAAGGTGTTGTGGCCTGTTCAATGACTGCAATTTTTTTATCGGCAGAGATTCCAAGGGTTTTCAGTCTTTCTACGAGACCGCTAAGTGTTCCCTTTGACATATAAAATACCAGTGTATCATTCGTAGCAGCCAGTTCTTTCCAGTATTCCTCACTTACAATTTCGGATGTATAATAGGTCAGGAAACGAACTGAGGTTGAATATCCTCTAGCCGTCAAAGGCATTCCTGCAAAAGCTGCGGCTCCGAGCGCGGCAGTAATTCCGGGAATAATTTCGTAAGGAATGTGATTGCTTTTCAAAGCCTGTAATTCATCCAGAATATTAGAAAATATGGAAACATCTCCTCCTTTAAGTCTTACGATGGTTTTATTCTGAAGGGCATACTCCACCATCAAAGTATTGATATGAGATTGAGGGGTGGATGCATTTTTACTACATTCTTTACCTACATAAATAATTTCAGTATTGGGGCTGACATAGCTTTCCAGGATTTCAGGACTTACCAGACGGTCGCATAAAATAACGTCTGCTATGGTAATGGCTTTTACGGCTTTTACAGTGATCAGTTCAGGGTTGCCGGGCCCTGCACCGATAAGGTAAACCTTTGGTGATTTTATATTTGTTTTCATTGAAGTAGGTGTTAGTTAAGGATTTAGAAGAGTCCTTCTACTGACAGATACCTTTCTCCGGTATCATAGTTGATGGTGAGAATTTTAGCGTTAGATGGTATTTCGGGTAAATGTTTCGCAATGGCAGCCAGAGCGGCTCCTGTAGAAACTCCTACAAAAAGACCTTCATTTTTAGCCGCATTAAGAGCATATTCGTAAGCTTCGTCTTTGCCTACTGTGATCACTCCGTCTAAAAGAGTAATATCCAGGATAGAAGGCACAAAACCGGCTCCCAGCCCTTGCAAAGGGTGTGGTGCAGGACTTCCTCCACTTAATACAGGAGATAATTCCGGCTCTACGGCAAATACTTTAACGTTCGGGAATTTTTCCTTCACTGTTTTGGCAATTCCTGTAATATGTCCTCCCGTTCCTACTCCAGTGATGATATAATCAAGGCCCTCCGGGAAATCATTGATAATTTCCTGTGCTGTGGTTTCGGTATGAACTTTTACGTTTGCAGGGTTATCAAACTGTCTCGGAATCCATGAGTTCGGAGTTTCTTCAGCGAGTTCATTGGCTTTCTCGATGGCTCCTTTCATTCCTTTTTCTCTTGGAGTCAGTACGAATTCTGCTCCGTAAGCTTCCATAATTTTACGACGTTCAATACTCATGCTTTCCGGCATTACCAGAATAAGTTTGTATCCTTTAACAGCAGCTACCAATGCCAGACCTATTCCTGTGTTTCCGCTGGTAGGTTCTATAATGGTGCTGTCTTTATTTAATAATCCTTTTGCTTCGGCATCTTCAATCATGGCCAGAGCAATCCTGTCTTTAATGCTTCCTCCGGGATTGGATTTTTCAAGTTTAATCCAGATTTCATGATCTGAATTGAATAGTTTATTGATTTTTACGACGGGTGTATTTCCTATCGCTTCAAGTGTGTTCTGAAATTTCATATCAATATAATTTTACTTTTTTGTTTTTTTAAATAACAAAGGTTAATGACTCCGGTAATGAAGTGTTGTCCTTTATTTTTATCTCACTTTTATGATACACCAGAGAATTGGCGGGTACATCCTGTGTAATCCAGACATTTCCTCCGATAATGCTTTCTCTGCCTATGGTTGTATTTCCTCCCAGAATTGTGGCCCCTGAATAGATGATCACATCGTCTTCAATAGTAGGATGCCTTTTCTGATGGGCTTTTTCTTTGGAAACATTCAATGCACCGAGAGTAACTCCCTGATAGATTTTCACATGATTCCCGATAATAGTTGTCTCTCCGATGACGATTCCGGTTCCGTGATCAATGAAAAAAGATTTTCCGATTTCAGCTCCGGGATGGATATCAATTCCGGTTTTGCTGTGTGCATACTCGGAAATAACCCTAGGTAATATTTTTACTTCCTGCTTCCATAGCTGATGAGAAATACGGAATACATAGGTGGCAAAAAAGCCGGGATATGCAAGGTATACTTCTTCCAGCGAGTCTGCAGCCGGGTCAAATTCCAGAATAGACTGTGCATCCAGAACCAGAAGATCATAAAGTTCCGGTAAAGAGGCGAAGAACTTTTGGGTATGATTCTCTGCCAGCTTTTGATTTCCCGTTACTACATGAGTCAGTTCAAAAAGGGTATTCTGAAGTGTTTCAAAATTCTTTTTCAATTGATCTTCACTATGATCTTTTTGAGGAAGGAAAAGTGTTTCGTACAAATCCTTTACCCATTTCTTGGTTTTTATCTTGTCAAAGAATCCATGAATATTATTTTGTTTGCTGTGATGAATTCTTTCAATTAAATGATTGGAAATAGCCATTGTTTTATTGAATTATACAGGCTGCAACAGTTGAATTAGAAGTTTCATCCACTAAAATTGCAGACCCTGTTGTTTTATTATTGATAAAACTATCATAGACCAAAGGCTGTGCCGTTCGAAGGGTTACTTTTACAATTTCATTAAGTTTAATATCACTGTCTACCTGCTCACGATTAAGGGTATTGACATTGATTTTATAATCTACTTCTTTTACGATCGTTTTTACCAGTCTGCTGTTTTGTTGCAACAGGTATTTATTACCCGGCTGCAAAGGTTTCTGATCCAGCCAGCATAGCAAAACTTCCAGATCTTTTTCAACAGCCGGAAGCTGATCTTCAGTGGCAAAAACATCTCCTCTGCTGATGTCCAGATCATGTAAGGTATGGATTACTGCGGGTTGTCCTTCCAATGCGTCATCCTTTTCTACTCCGTTGATTTCTATTTTGGAGATTTCCGTGGTTAATCCGGCAGGAAGAATCTGAATGGTGTCTCCTGTTTTGAATGTTCCGCTTACGATCTGACCTGCGTACCCTCTGTAATCATGCAATTCTTCTGTTTGAGGTCTGATCACATACTGAACCTGGAAACGATTTCCGGTATTGGATTCTTCATTCAATGTTACCTGTTCCAGATATTCCAGAAGAGAATTTCCTTCGTACCATTCGGTTCTTGATGATTTGGAAACAATATTATCTCCTTTCAGAGCCGAAATAGGGAAATAACTTACCTCCTGTAATCCCAGATTATCTGCTATTTTGGAATAGTCTGATTTAATCGCTTCAAAAACATCTTCCGAATAATCTACCATATCCATTTTATTGATGGCTACGGCAACTTTTTTCAGTTTTAATAATGAAGCAATGATAGAATGTCTTCTTGTTTGCTCAATCACTCCTTTTCGGGCATCAATAAGAATCACCATCAATTCGGAATTGGATGCTCCGGTGATCATATTACGAGTATACTGAACATGGCCCGGAGCATCAGCAATAATAAACTTTCTTTTGGGAGTAGAGAAATATCTGTACGCGACATCAATGGTAATTCCCTGTTCTCTTTCTGCACGCAGTCCATCTGTAAGAAGCGCAAGATCTACCCCGTCTTCATTTTTGTTTTTAGAATGTTTTTCAAGGACTTCAAGTTGATCCTGTAAAATACTTTTGCTATCGTAAAGCAGTCTGCCGATAAGGGTACTTTTCCCGTCATCTACACTTCCTGCTGTTATAAATCTTAATATATCCATCCGATTTTGTTTATAAGTAATATAATTGGTAATGGGTAATTTATTGCTGAAAGAGAAAAGCCCTTTGTGTATTGTTGATTACTCATTATTGATTCCTTATCTAAAAATAGCCTCCTTTTTTTCTGTCTTCCATTGCTGCTTCGGTTACCCTGTCGTCGATTCTCGTTTCACCACGCTCTGAAATTCTGGTGGCTACAATTTCTTCAATAACGGCATCAATGGTTTCTGCATGAGATTCAACAGCTGCGGTACAGGTCATATCTCCAACGGTTCTGTAACGTATTTTCCGGGTAGTAATAATATCCTCCGGTTCCAGAAATACATGCTCGGAATTGGCCAGCCATTGCCCGTTAAAATCTACCACTTCCCTCTCATGCGAGAAGTAAATAGAAGGTAAAGCAATTTTTTCTCTGCGGATATAGTTCCAGATATCAAGCTCTGTCCAGTTGCTGATCGGGAAAACTCTTACATTTTCTCCTTTGTGGATTTTTCCGTTGAAAATATTCCACAACTCTGGGCGCTGAAGCTTAGGATCCCATTGTCCGAATTCATCACGAACAGAGAATATTCTCTCCTTTGCTCTGGCTTTTTCTTCGTCTCTCCGGGCTCCTCCGATACAGGCATCAAATTCAAATTCTTCAATCGTATCAAGTAAAGTATAGGTCTGAAGCCAGTTTCTGCTTGGAAATTTACCTTTAGCCTCTGTTAATTTTTTAGCTTTAATGGTATCTTCTACTTTTCGGGCTACCAGATCAACATGTAACCGGGCTACCAATTGATCACGAAATTCCAATACCTCCGGAAAATTATGCCCCGTATCAACATGTACAAATTTGAAAGGGATTTTTCCGTAAAAGAAAGCTTTTCGAGCCAGATGAGCCAGAACAATACTGTCTTTTCCTCCGCTGAATAGTAAAGCGGGACGTTCAAACTGTCCGGCGACTTCTCTTAATATATAAATAGACTCTGCTTCCAGCTGATCTAAATAGTTTAATTGATGTATTGACATTTTTATCTTTTTTATTGATGAATATGCAAACCGCACTCTTTTTTATTGGCATCTTCCCACCACCAACGGCCTGCTCTGAAATCTTCTCCTTCTTTAATTGCTCTTGTACAAGGTGCACATCCGATACTTACAAATCCCTTTTTATGAAGCTGATTGTATGGTAAATGATGAGTTTGCACATAATCTGCTACCTGCTCCGATGTCCAGTGAAGAAGCGGATGATATTTTATAATCTTATTATCCGGATCCCACTCCAGCTGGGGCATATTTTGTCTGTTGGCAGAATGCTCTGAACGTAATCCTGTAATCCAGACTTTATAGCCTTGCAGTGCTTTTTTTAACGGATGTACTTTACGAATGGTACAGCAAGCTTTCCTCTGCTCCACGGACTGATAAAATGAATCGGGTCCGTTTTGAGTCACAAATTCTTTGATTTCTTCGGTGTCCGGATAATACGCTTTGATATTCTTCTTGAAAAAAGCTTTTGTATTCGTCCATGTTTCATAGGTCTGTTCGAAAAGTCTTCCTGTATCCAGAGTGAAGATTTCGATATCCAGATTTTTGATCAGATGAGTAATCACCTGATCCTCATAGCTGAAACTGGTTGAGAAAATAAGCTTCCCGGGAAATTTTTCTGATAATATCTCCAGTGCATGGGCTTGTGAAGAGTCCTCAGAGAGCTCAGTCAGTAGTTTTTCAAATTCATTTTTCAGATTGTTTTCCATATCCAATTGAAATTAAGTATTGCAAATATATACAAATTTCTATAACTCCTATCAAAATAGTAGGATTTAAATTAAAAAAAATTTAAATGTTATTGATAAACTTAGTCAGAGTGGCCTCCATCATGCTTGTTCTGGTCTTTTCACGAACGATCATTAACTCTTTTCTGAGGTAACAAACTGCTTCATCCACACAATCATCACAAGCTTCATAAAAATTTAAAGAAACACATGGAGTGAGAGCAATAGGCCCATCAAAGATGCGGTAGATATCTGCTAATGAGACCTCATCAGGTGATTTTAACAGATAGTATCCCCCTACTTTACCCTGCTTGCTGTTGACCAGTTTTGCTCTTTTAAGCTCGAGAAGAATCTGTTCTAAAAATTTCTTGGGAATGTTTTCGTCCTGTGCAATAATAGAAGTTGGCAGAAAGCCTTGGTTATAATTCCTTGCTAATCTGACCATTGCTTTAAGCGCGTATTTGCAACGTTTTGACATCATAATTTCTGCAAGTTATGATAAATATCTGATAAATGAAATGTTTTCCGTGGAAGGCTTGATGTAGATCACCCACAAAACTTGAATGTTGGAAACCACTCCGTCAAAAATTCTTTGAATTTCCCCCCTCCAGTGGTGCAGACCTCCGGTTCTAAGGATCAGGATCTATTTACTACTTCTGTAATACAAAGTAAGCCAGTTCCTTATCTTCCCGTTTTAGGTTTTCAATTCTCTTAAAGTTATTGTTCAGAAGAACTTTCTGAGATCCGATATTATCAAGATCGGTTACAGCAACGATATCTTTCTGATGATTTAATGATAAACAATAATCAACAAGGGCTTTACAAACTTCAGTCCCAAGACCTTTTCCCCAATAGTTATCGCTTAAAGTATATCCTATTTCCAGCTGGTCAGGATTATCAAGGAAGATTCTGGCCAGGCACATTCCTACAAAATCGTTATTCTGAGTGTTGAATATCCCCCATCTGCTGAAAGGCCCGTCTTTATAATCCGATAGGGCTTTTTCAAACATTTCTTTGTACTCATCAGGGGTTTTGTATGGCAGATAGCGGGTTACATTTTCATTTTCAAAAAGAGTAGAAAATAAAGGGAATTCTTTGGGAGTAAATTCACGGATGATGATGGTGTCATTTTTATATTGCATAAAAATAGATATTGTAATGGTTTGAAATGATTGTATAAAAGTACGGAAATAAACTAAGATCTTTTCACAGTAAAAATGGACTTAGAATACTAAGCCCATTTTTATTCAACTTGTGAATGTTATATATCAATACTAAATTATTTCATTAAATGTACCTGTTTAAAAAGTCTTAAACCAGTCTGTAACTGTTTTGAAGTAGTAATCAGGAGGTTGGTGGCCAAGAAGGGTTCCATTTCCAGAATACTACGACCTTCAATATTGTATCGATATAGTGTTTTGATCCTATTTTTTAATGAATTTTTGGAAAGATTTCCCTAAAGAAGTTTCAATATCAATTAAATAAGTTCCGCTTAGGAAGTGTTTAACATCAACCTTATCACCAAAAACTTTGGCATTCATTTTTCTTCCAGACATGTCGTAAACAGAAATTGATTTAATTTTCCCTTTTGTTTTAATGTTCAATACATCAGAAACTGGATTTGGATAGATGGATGTTTCTGAGTTTGTTCTATCAACGTCTGAAGTGGATAATGATGATGATGCACAAGGCGTTGTAATATTGCCAGATGGTTGTGTATTGTATGCAAACTCAGTTACAGAATACCCTGAGCCATTGGCCCCAACAATCAGTTTAAAATACCCGTTAATATTGTAGCCTTCGAATTGGTTTCTAAAACCAACATAAGCTGTTTTGCCGGACCAGGTAGTGTATGTAGGGGTGTACACGTCAAGTTGTCCGGGAGTACCCGTTGGATAACCTATATTATTTGTATTAGTTATAGTGGTGCAAGACGGAATTAAACTGATATTTCGTGTTCCTGTTTGGCAAACTAATCCTTTCCAATAAGTTTCCAATTTTAATTGATTGGCTCCATAGTACCAGGCGCCATACCCTGCATCATCACTAAGCTCCGGGTTAATGATAAAATATTTCCAAGTTGCCCCGGAGTTGGTGGTTACTGTTGTTGGTGTTGGATTGGCATAACTTTCCAGAGGAGTTCCTGTAACTATCTTATAGGGATCTTTGTAAGAAAAAGTTAATGCCAAAGCTGTAGTTGATCCCAATGAAGTTACGCCTCCTGTTATAGCCGGATTCAGGAACGTAATTGATGAATTCAGAACCTGACTTTTAGGGTGACTGGTTGCCGCACCATTTATGGTAAGTGTAGCAGTAGTAGGGCTTGTAACTACTATTGCTGCTGTTTGTCCTGCTGGTAATGAAGACGTGAAATGTGTTCCTGTAGTAAGAGTTGTTCCATTGGGTACGGCAAATGTTGCTCCGTTTAGCGTAATCGTTGATGTAGGAGCAGAAGCTATTGTTCCATCTAATGACACGGCTCCATTATTGTTTAAGTTCTCTGTAAATGTACTGTTGCTAAGGGTTAATCTAGGAGGAGTATTGGCAACTCCGGTTGCGGCTAAGTTGGCAGGTTGCCATAAATTCATTCGCGAAGGATGGTTTAATGCTGCCAGCATTCTGTTAACTTGTCCATTGGTAAACATTTTATAACAACCGGAAGAACCATTGTATCCCATATAGTTTTCAACGTTCACTTTTTGCCCAAGACAATTGTTACCGACTGTACATCCTAATCCGGAAGAAGTATTTTCTACAGGGGTGTCAGCAACTCCATCACCATCATTAGTTGGGTTTGCAGTCGAACATGGAACATTAAAGGTATGTTGAAGATTTAACCAATGCCCGAATTCGTGAGTAAATGTATCCGAAAACTCGTTTGAAGCCACTGTTCCTGCAGCATTAAATATATAACGCCCATTATAAACAACTCTGGCTGTATTTACTGAAGTCATGTATGAATCCGGATACCAGGCAACTCCTGATTGATATAAATCTTTATTAGCATATAGGTCATTTTGTATATACACATTCATATACTTTGTGTTATCCCATGCATCTGTTCCAATTTGTGCATCATATCCGCCTCCGTTGCCATATCCACCTTTGAAAGGGTGAAATACCACCCCGCTTGTTGCTTTTCCGGTTGGATCAATTTTCGCTAATCGAAATTCAATACTTAACGTCCCTCTGATAGATTGGAAGTCAGGATCCACAGTATTTGAATCAGTGTTAATTCCATTGAAATTTAAGTTGATTTGTTGCAGTAAATCAACTACTTTTTGGTAATTTACTTTTACATTACTCTGAGATTCTCCATACACATGAAAAACCACAGGAATAATGTAGGTTGGATTGTTGATCGTATTATTCAATGAATTTTTGTTTGATCCCCTTTTTTTAATGAAATCTTTGGTGTATTTCTCAAAATTTTCATATTCAGCCTTAGATTCAGGGTGCAGTACAAAATGCTTTTTCATCATTTCATCTGCTTTACACTCATGAGGTCTATTTTCCTGAGCAAAACCTATTATTGGAAATAGGGAAACAAGTAGTAGTAATTTAAATTTTTTCATGATTTTTTGGATTTGTTTGTTAATAAATTATTTGAATAGTCACATTGTTTCGGGCCTAGTTTTGTGTGTTATGTGAAGTTTTCTTAACTAAATCTTTCAGGGTCGAATATCTTTATCTCAACCGTTGGCTTTTGGTCATTGGCAAGTTCTGAAACTGTTTTTCCAAAAATGGGTCCTAAACTTAAGCCCATCATACCACCACCGCCTGCTATAATCAAGTTTTTCAATTGGGAAGATTGTCCCAGATAAGGCAGCCCATCCGGTGCGCACGGTCTGTAACCAAACCATATTTCAGATTCTTGCTTGGGATGCATCTGAAAGTCAGGTAAATAATTAGGGATAGACCGGACGATACCTTCTACCCTTTTCATGTTAATTTTATCATGATGGGAAGCAAGTTCCATAGTTCCACCGAAACGGATCTGCCCGTTCATAGGAGTGACAGCCACTCTTGCTTCCAGTAATAAAGCCGCATGATTCAAGGTGTTGGAAGGATTTTCAGGGGTATGCATAAAGGAATATCCTTTTCCGGGCATTAACTGAATTTTGATTCCTGCTTTTTGGGCCAGTTCAGGGAGAAATGAACCTCCGGTCATAACGAAATGGTCTGCTGTAAACTTTTTACCATTGGCAATTACGGCTTTAATCATGCTTCCTGATGTTTCAAATCCGGTTACTTTATGATGAGTATGAAAAACGACACCATTATTTTTAAGATAAGAGATCATTTGTTTCATCAGTTTCATCGGGTTCATATGTCCGTCACATTTGTAATTGATTCCCCCTATGACATCCATTCGGGTATTAGGTTCAAGTTCCTGAATTCCTTTTTGATCCAGAATATCAACTGATAATCCCAAACTGATCGCTTTATGAGCAAGCTCTGTTTCTTCTTCCGCTACTTTCTGTGTTTTATAGAGCATTAAAATACCGTTCTGGGTAAGCTCAAAATTAAATTCTTCTTTTTCAGCAATTTCATTATAAAGAATACTACTGGCAAGATTAAGGTCACGGATTGCTGATGCTGAACGATTCACGTGATTCTGGTTGGAGTGTTTTAAAAACTTCAATCCCCATGATATCAGGTTGGAATTCAATGAAGGCTTTACATAAAACGGACTTTTGCTGTCAAACATCCAGCGTATTCCCTGAGCTACCACTCCCGGAGCTGCCAAGGGAGTAAAATGACTGGGTACAATCATTCCTGCATTGCCATAGGAACAATTGTTGGACAGATCATTCTGTTCCAGGATTTCAACCTGCCAGCCTTTTTGTAAAAGATAATAGGCGGAGCTTACTCCTGCTATACCTGCACCAATGATAAGTGCTTTTCCTTTATTGTGTGCCATACGTATATTTACATGACCTGAAATCCCTGCCAGTAGGGATCTTCATCGTCAATAATTATTTGGTTATATCCTGTAATTCTTGCCCAGCCTTCAACTGATGGAATAATCGCTGCTCTTCCATCAACATTAGCAGTCCCTTCAACTCTTCCGATAAACTGAGACCCTATATAGCTTTCATGAATAAACTCTTCGCCTCCTTTTAGTTTTCCTTTAGCATACCATTGAGCCATTCTTGCAGAAGTTCCGGTACCGCAAGGTGAACGGTCCAAAGCGTTTTCCCCCACTAAAACAGCGTTACGCCCACTGGCTTTAGGATCGCTAGGTTGCCCTGTCCATTGAATATGGCTTAATCCGGTAATATGTTCGTTTTCAGGATGAATAAACTGATATTTTTCATTGAGTAATTTTCGGATGAGTTTTCCGTAATGAATAAGCTGGCTGGCGGTAAAATCAGAAATATCCCTGAAATTTTCCTGAGGGTCAATAATGGCGTAAAAATTCCCACCATAAGCAACATCTGCCTGTATCAGCCCAAGATCCGGGCATTCAACTTCCAGATTTTCAGCATACAGAAAAGACTTTACATTCGTGAGTTTTACAGATTTCACTTTTTTCCCTTCCTGTACATAATCTATGAGAATAAGCCCTGCAGGAGTCTCAAGTCGTAATTTTCCCGGAATTTTAGGTACAACAAGACCTTCTTCGATGGCAATGGTAACCGTGCCAATAGTTCCGTGCCCGCACATGGGAAGGCATCCGCTGGTTTCGATATATAAAACTCCGATATCATTGTTTTCGTCTACAGGAGGATAAAGGATACTTCCGCTCATCATATCATGACCACGAGGTTCAAACATGAGCCCTTTTCTTATCCAGTCATATTCCTTCATGAAATGGAGCCGGCGTTCCATCATGGAATTTCCTTTTAAAATAGGGGCACCTCCTGCAACAAGACGTACAGGGCAGCCACATGTATGGGAATCTATACAAAAAAATGTTCTGTTCATGTTGTTGGTAATTTTAATGATCCTGAATTCACTTCTCCATCCACCATTCTTTTTATTTGTAATGGATTTTCATCTTTCAGTTCTTCTGGTAAAAATTCGTCCGGCCAATTCTGGAAAGAGATAGGACGAACAAACCGTTTGACGGCATCTGGTCCTACGGATGTAAAACGGGCATCTGTTGTAGATGGAAAAGGACCTCCGTGCTGCATGGCATAAACTACTTCTACCCCCGTAGGCATTTGGTTGAATAAAAGCCTTCCACATTTATCCTTCAGAACATCAATTAATTTGATATTTTGACGTACATCTTCATCTGTAGCTGCTATTGTTATGGTTAGCTGCCCTTTCAACTCTTCAGCAATCTGTTGTATTTCTTCAGGTGCTTCACAGGCTACGATGATTCCGAATGGTCCGAAAACTTCTTCACTTAAAATACCATTTTGAATAAAATTCTGCCCCGTAGTTTCTATCACAACAGCTCTTCCCTCCCATTCATTAATTTCCGTATTTGCTTCTGCAACTATATTTACTTCTGATTGTGCAGAAGCAACGCTTTTCAGTTTTTCAAAATTTTCAAAAATACCTTTGTTAAGCATATTAGAAGGAATAATTTTCGGAATTTCAATTTTTAATGTGGCAATAAACCGGTCGATATTTTCGCCCTTTAAAGCAATAAACACCCCCGGGTTTGTGCAGAATTGTCCAACCCCCAGCGTCAAAGACAATGCATATTCTTTGGCCAGATCTTCTGCCCTGCTTTCCAGTAAATGGTCAAAAGCAACTATCGGATTGATACTTCCCATTTCCGCAAATACAGGAATAGGATTTTCACGGCGGTTAGCTATATCAAATAATGCTTTTCCACCACTAAACGAACCTGTAAACGCTACAGCACGGATATCATTATGTTGGGTTAAATAAGCACCGATCTCATAGGATGTTCCGGTAATATGGCTGAAAATTCCTTCCGGCCATCCGAACTCTTTTACTGTATCTGTGATCACATCAGCCATCATTTGAGAGGTCTGAGGATGGGCAGGATGCGCCTTTACAATAACAGGGCAACCTGCTCCTATCGCACTTGCCGTATCACCTCCTGCCGTGGAAAAAGCAAACGGAAAATTACTGGCACCGAAAACAACCACAGGCCCTAATCCTATGTTGTACTTTCTGATATCACTTTTCTGTTTTTCAGGCTGGGCAAGATCAATCCGGGTTTCTGCATATATTCCGGTGGCTACTGCTTTTGCGTAAGTTCTCCATTGTCCGGTTGTTCTGGCTTTTTCACCCGTGAGTCTTGCCAGAGACAAAGAAGTTTCAGTGTGGGCTGTTGTCAAAAGCTCTTCACCTAAAGCTTCAATCTGATCCGCCACCGCATTCATAAATGCGGCCCTTTCTTTTATGGTTGTATTCTTGAGGAACTGATAAGCTACGGCAGCCATCTGAATCCTGACCTCAATATTTTCTTTTGATGTTTCTTCAATCATAGCTTTTGTTCTGGTGTTAATCTAATGTTGGACGATTCGCTCTGCCTTCTTCAATAATCTTATTCACTCTTTGAGCTTCTTCACCCTGAAGTTCAAGGCGTGGAGCTCTTACATACGGATTACTGATTCCTTCCGCTGTGGCTGCCAGTTTAATATATTGGATAAGTTTTGGATGAATATCAAGTTCCAATAATGGCATAAACCATCTGTAAATGGCTACTGCCTTATCGTATTGCCCTGCTTTAGCATAATTGTACATGGCCATTGTTTCGTTAGGAAAAGCATCTACAAGCCCTGCAACAAGTCCATCTGCTCCTAGCATTAGTGTTTCCAGACAAATGGTATCTACCCCTCCAAGAATTTTGATTCTCTTTCCAAAACGGTTAATCATTCTCGTTACATTAGCAAGATCTCTTGTAGATTCTTTAACAGCCTGAATGGTTGGATATTGAATAAGCTCATCAAACATCTCAAGGGTAACATAAATTCCGTAGTCAACGGGATTATTATAAATGAGGATAGGAAGATCTGTAACGGTAGCTACTGCTTTAAAATATTCTACTACTTCATGACTATCCGCTTTATAACGCATAGGTGGAAGAAGCATAAGGCCATCAGCCCCTGATTCTTTTGCTTTTTTAGCGAAATGTATAGCATTTTTGGTTGTATTTTCAGCAAGGTTTAGGATGACAGGAATTCTTCCTTCTGTCATTTTTTTAGCATATTGGAGAAGTTCAAATTTTTCTTCAGTTTCCAAAGCACTGGCCTCTCCTAATGTCCCTGCCAGGATAATGCCATGCACTCCGGCTTTAATCTGGGCTTCTGTATTGACTGCAAACATTTCAAAATCAATCTTTCCTTCTTTTGTAAAAGGAGTTAATACAGCAGGATAAATCCCTTCCCAGTTTAGTTTTGTACTCATATCAAATAATATTTATTCAAAACTAGGTGAATTTTAAAACTGTAAATGTTAATATTTTAATATATTCTAACCGTATTTTAACATGTGATTATTCGTGGTCTGTAGTAGCCTCTTTATAATGCTTCAGATATTCTTTTGGAGAGTACTTCATGATGGATTTAAATACCCGGTTGAAGTTGGTAAGACTGGTGAATCCGCTGTTAAAAGCAACGGAAGAAATGTTGTACATGCTGCTGGAGGTTAATAATCTACAGGCCCTCTGTACTCTTAATTCATTAAGATATTGAATATAAGTAATTCTGGTATGTTTTTTAAAAGATCGGCAAAATGCCTGAGGAGTCATACAGGCTTCTCTAGCAATGGTATCAAGAGTAAGTTTGTGCTGGGTGAAATTCTTCTTAATATAGAATTGGGCGTCTATAATTCTCTGGTCATTGTCAGAAATATGATTAGGAAGTTTTTTTTCTGAAGACAACGGAACATGCAGATGTCTATTCAGCATCAGATGGTTTAAAATTTTTATAAAATCTAGGATCTGTTCTACTCCTTGTGTCTTTTGTAAGGCAGCCATGCTATCTCCTACACTTGATTTCAGTTTTGAAGCAATTTGAAATCCTACTTTTGAATGTTCAATGAAGTTTTTCAGTTCTTCAAATTCCGGTAAATCAAAAAAAGCGGCTATTTTTTTATCAGGATCAAAGAATATAGAAATAGCATGAACCTTTTGTTTTTCATTTTCATTAAAAGCTCCTTTAAAAACGTGTGATTGGTTGGCTCCGAGATAAAAAATATCTCCTGCTTCAAAGGTAAAGAGATTTTGTTCTATAGCCAGTGTTCCATGCCCTTTAATGATCCACATGATCTGGGTTTCTGTATGACGATGAAAGTACGGATAGAAATTAGGCATAATATCTTCCTGTATGCGAATGCTTTTATTGGTGTCGGCAGGCACTGAAAACTGGAGACTTTTCATGAAATCAATACTTTATGAGATGGATAATATAATGTGTTAAAATATTGCCGAATTTAAATAAAATATGAACATTGAATATCATATTAAAATCTAAACTTTGTCTATTATTTATTTTAGTGAACAAAGTACTATAAATAGTACAAAATCGTAACTTTAACCTTTTAAAATAAAAACTATTCATATTATATGTTTTCAGCACAAACTTATCAGGACCGGAGAGCCATATTACAAAGCAATGTACATAATGGCATCCTACTATTTTTAGGAAATATTGAGAATCCGGTGAATTTCGAACATAATCCTTATTATTTCCGCCAGGATAGTACCTATTTATACTATTTTGGAATTCAGGAACCACGAATTGCTGCTATTATTGATATTGATGAAAATAAAACTATTGTTTTCGGAGATGAATTAAGCATTGATGATATCGTATGGATGGGAAGACAGGAAACCCTGAAAGAAAAAAGTTGGAAATCAGGAGTACAGGAGACTTTACCTTATGCAGAATTGTCTCAATATATTCTAAAAGCACAAGCTTCCGGCAGAAAGGTACATTATCTTCCTCCTTACCAGTCTTCCAATAAGATGATACTGGCCGATCTCCTTGGAATTAAAATAGCAGAATTGCAACCTTCTGCAGAAATGATCAAAGCGATTGTAAAACAGCGTTCTATCAAAGAGGCTCAGGAAATCGTACAAATTGAAGAAGCAGTGAATGTCTCCAATGAAATGCATCTTTTGGCAATGCGTATGGCGAGACCAGGGATTAAAGAATATGAAATTGCCAATGCTATTCAGTATTTTGCTGCCAATAAAGAATGTCAGATGTCTTACCCTCCTATTGTGACTATTAATGGAGGAATTCTTCACAACCATTACCGTCTCAATACGATGAAAGAAGGAGATCTTTTCCTGAATGATTCCGGTGCAGAAACAGCTATGGGATACGCGGGAGACTTAACGCGGACATTTCCCGTAAGCAATACTTTTACAACAAAACAAAAGGAAATTTATGAGATTGTTCTGAATGCTTTTAATAATGCTCAAAAATTGCTGAAACCGGGAACCCGCTTTAAAGACATCCATTTGAAAGCTGCTCAGCACCTCGTAGAAGGCCTTGTAGATCTGGGACTAATGAAAGGAAACCCTGAAGAGGCTGTGAAAAATCATGCTCATACCTTATTTTTCCAATGTGGATTGGGACATATGATGGGACTTGATGTACATGATATGGAAGATTTGGGTGAACAATATGTGGGCTACACTGAAGAAGAACCTAAGGATACCAAAACATTCGGACTTAAATCTCTCCGTTTAGGAAAATCCTTAGAACCGGGATTTGTTGTAACTGTTGAACCGGGTATTTATATAATTCCTGAGCTGATTGATATCTGGCAGTCGGAAAATAAAAATGCAGCGTTTATTAATTATGATAAAGTAAACGAATACCGAAACTTCGGAGGAGTCCGTATAGAAGATGATTTTCTGATTACAGATGATAACTATAGACTTCTGGGCAACGGATTGATTAAAACGGTTGAAGACATTGAAAACTATCGGTCAGAACATTTAGCATAAGTCAAATAACCGCTATGAAAAACATAAAAAAAATAACTGTCATTGCATTATACTTCCTGTGTTTGTCGCCATTAGCTGCACAAAAAATGCAATGGACCCCCGATGGAAATGCTTATTATTCATTGAGTAAAAAAGGAGTTGAAATTATTGACCTTTTACATCCGGGAACAGAGCAAACACTTCTGAACAGCAATGAATTAATTCCTGCCGGAAGCGCTGCCCCTCTACAAGTCCAAAGTTTCCAGATATCTCCTGTTGACAACAGCTTATTGCTTTTTACCAATACCAAAAAAGTCTGGAGGGATAATACCCGTGGAGATTACTGGATCTTCGATAAGAATGCAAAAAAGCTTACACAGCTTGGAAAAGGACTGCCCGCTTCATCACTTATGTTTGCCAAGTTTTCTCCGGATGGTAAGAAAGTGGCCTATGTGTCAAAGCATAATATTTATATTGAAGATCTTTCAAATAATCAGATTGCTAAAATCACTATTGATGGTACAGATGGGATGATTAATGGTACTTTTGACTGGGTATATGAAGAAGAATTTGGTACTCAGGACGGTTTCAGGTGGTCCCCGGATGGAAGTAAAATTGCATACTGGAAACTGGATGCAAGGGGTACTAAAAACTTCCTGATGATCAATAACACTGACAGTCTGTATTCTTTTACTATTCCGGTAGAATATCCGAAAGCCGGAGAAAATCCTTCGGGTTGCAGCATATGGTTTTATGATGTTTCGACAAAATCTACGAAGAAAGCAGACATAACAGGCGATGAAGTACAACATTATATTCCAAGAATGGAATGGGTACCTGACTCGAAGTCCGTCATTCTTCAACAATTGAACAGAAAACAAAACGAAAGTAAAATTATTGTAGCGAATGCCGGATCAGGAACCAGTAAAACTATTTACACAGAAACAGATCCTGCCTGGGTTGATATAAAAGCACGTTGGAATAACAACGATCCCACCGGCTGGGACTGGATAGATAATGGAAAAGAATTCTTGTGGCTTTCTGAAAAAGACGGCTGGAGACATATTTATAAAATAGATATGAATGGTAAAGAAACCCTTCTCACAAAGGACGCATTTGATGTCATTGAACCACGGCTTTTTGATATCTCTAATAAGCAGATTTACTTTCTGGCATCTCCGGATAATGCTACGCAAAAGTACTTATATAAAGTAAGTATGAATGGAGGAAAGACGGAACGATTGACTCCTAAAGCGTATTCAGGTTCTAATGAGTATACGATCTCTCCTAACGGAAAGATTGCCTTATTTACGAATACCAGCACCCATGGATATACTGGAGGAGCTGTCGTATCGCTCCCCAATCATAAGGAGTTGGTGGCTGCCACGAAATCGGAGAAAGCAGATCCTGCAAAGGCTAAAAAAGAATTCTTCCAGATTACAACTGAGGAGGGTATTACTTTAGATGGTTGGGTGGTAAAACCTAAAAACTTTGATCCTGATAAAAAGTATCCAATTCTTTTCATGGTATATGGAGAACCCGCTTTACAAACTGTAACAGATAGCTTCTATGCCAATTGGGATTATTTATATACAGGTGACATGGCTCAGGACGGGTACATCTATGTTTCCCTTGAAAACCGGGGAACGCCCGCACCTAAAGGACGTGAGTGGAGAAAATCTATCTACCGGAAAATAGGGCAACTGAATATCCGCGATCAGGCTCTGGGAGCAAAAGCTCTATTTGCAAAATGGCCTTTTGTGGATACTTCAAGAGTGGCTGTATGGGGCTGGAGTGGCGGAGGCTCTTCCACATTGAATCTTCTTGGGCAGTATCCTGATATTTATCAAACAGGAATTGCTATTGCTCCTGTAGCCAATCAGTTATTTTATGATAATATCTATCAGGAAAGGTATATGGGGCTTCCACAGGAAAACAAAGAGGATTTTGTAAAAGGTTCTCCCCTGGCTTATGCTAAAAATCTGAAAGGAAACCTGCTATTAGTTCATGGTACGGGTGATGATAATGTACATTACCAGAATACAGAGGTATATATCAATGAGCTGGTAAAGTATAACAAACAATTTCAGCTGATGTCTTATCCTAACAGATCTCATTCCATCAGTGAAGGGGAAGGAACATTCCTGCATCTGGCAACAATGTTTACCAAATATTTAAAGGAACATTGCCCTCCCGGAGGAAGGTAATATAAGAAAACCAGATATCAGTTTATCTGGTTTTTTTATTAAACATGTGGTCATAATGATCGTCTTGTTACCTATAAATCGTAAGCCAGTCCTATATTTCCTATTCCTTTATAACCAAAACCAAGTTCAGCATTTACACCAAGCTGGCCTCCTAATCTGATTCCTAATCCGGTGAGCTGGAAATTAAAATGTGAATTACTTCGTAAAGGATTTCTGCTCTTTTCCAACGTTATTCCCAGCCCCACTCCGGAATACATACGAAATTTTGGTTTTGATACATAATTGTAATCACTTTTTATGGCAATAGTATAATTATGCGATTTTTCTACCGATGCATCAAAGTACTCATTGGTTATCTGTTGATATACTAAGTCTGTACCAATGGTCCATTTGTCTTTTATTGCATATTGATATTCCACAATAAAAGCACCAGAATTTCTTTTCTCATGTGGACCATACCCCAATGTAAATATCGTACTGAAGGCATTTATAAAATCTGTGCTTGTTCCCAATCCGTAGGCAATTTTTATTTCTGAACTTCCCTTAATTTGTGCTTTAAACAGACTACTTCCGGCAATTAAAAATAACAAGAAGACCGCTGTAAATAATTTTTCCATTTTCATTCTGCAAAATTAAGGCGAATAATGCAACATAATAGCTTTAGCGCATTAGAATACCGTTAGAACTCACTTAAAATATAATTAAAAGTGCTGGTATTGATCACAACCCAATCTTTTGAATTTTCATTTATAGGAATACACTTACAAACATTGTATCTTTACGTCATGGAAAATCAGGAAGAAATTGAGAAGCAAATACTAGAAATTGTACGGGCCCAGCATGAGAAAGACGGGGGCAATAACGGAGTTAATTTCGGAGCTTTTGATCATATTCTCAATATGTCAATTGAGGAAAGAAATGAAGTTTTACAACGAATGGCAAAGGAAAAGAAAATATTCATCTTTCATAGCTTGAATATGAGACGTGTGATTCTTCCTAAATAATATATAAATTAATATTATTTTTCAGTTTCCATCAATGATTATATTCACAATGTTATACATCAAAACCTCCCGAAGGAGGTTTTAAAATGAAATTTATAAACTATATGACGTGGTGTTAAAAAAAACTAGTAAATAAAAACTTGTTTTAAAATCATCAATGGATATGCCAAATAGATCACCATTTAAGGAAATCTTCATTTTTGTGGTAGCTTTTTCTAAAAAGCAAAACCTCCCGCATGATCAGGAGGTAAAATGTAATTTGTCAGAAATATGAAATTTTCAAGTGGTCAAATATAAAAAGCAAATACAAAGTTGGGTATGACTGGAATCATATCTATAGGAGAAGATCAATTAATTATTTTTCAGCATAAAAAACCCCCGAATCTCTCCGGGGAATAAAGTGTCAAAACCAATATTTTTTATATAGTGGTGTAAAATGATATTCTTCTATAAAAAAAGCAATGCGTATGCCAAATTAGTCACTGTTTAATGAAATTTTAATTTTTGTGGTACCTTTTTTATTCCGAAATATTCTTCTTTATTAAATATTTAGATATTTACAAAAAATATTAGATTTAAAAATTCATAAGACTATAGATTTGAAACTACCTCTCTCCTATTATGCTAATCAAGATGTGCTCTTTCTGGCACAGGATCTTCTGGGGAAAATTCTTTTCACAGAGATTAATGGTAAAAAAACGGCTGGAATCATTGTAGAAACAGAAGCTTATTCTGGTGTATATGATAAAGCTTCCCATGCGTATGGAGGCAGGAGTACAAACCGTACAGAAACATTATATGATCATGGCGGAATCGCTTATGTGTATTTATGTTATGGAATTCATCATCTTTTCAATATAGTTTCCTCGGTAAAGGATGAACCACATGCCGTATTAATCAGGGCTGTTGAACCTTTAGTAGGGAAGGAAATCATGGAAGACAGGAGAAAAATGCAGGTTTCTAAAGCTGCAATCTCCTCCGGCCCGGGATCTTTGGCTAAAGCATTAGGAATTGATAAGTCTTTCAATAAAAAAGATCTTACCGGAGATGAAATATGGATTGAAGATCAAGGCATTATATACAATCCGGATGAGGTAATAGCAAGTCCCCGCATAGGGGTTGCCTACGCACAGGAAGATGCTCTTTTACCGTGGCGATTTTTTGTGAAGGGAAATAAGTATGTAAGCAAACCCAATACAATATAACCTGTACCTATCCAGACTTTCATTATTCCTGAATAGCTTTATGAAATTCATGGTAGGAAGTGACAAGATCATCAAGAGAGAAACCCCGATTCAAACCACTTGTATTAGGCAAAATCCACACTTTGATACCGCAAAAATCTTCTGTTTGTGGTCCCCATACAATTTCTTTCTTTTGGGAAAATGCCTGATAAGCTGCTTTACCAAGAAAGGCAACATATTTTGGTTGAAATTCTGCTATTTTTACTCTAAAACTTTCAAGCGATTCATCAAACTCCTCTTTTGAAAGCTGGTCTGCCCGGGAGGTCGCTCTTGCTACAGCTGTCGTCAAACCATATCCGAATTTTAAAATATCATTGTCGTTTACCGCTTCAATCTCATAAGGCGTCAAACCTGATTGATATAGAACTTTCCAAAACCTGTTGCTTCTTCCTGAAAAATGGTGACCATCATCTGCTGATTTTAACCCCGGATTGATACCACAAAAAAGCACTTTGAGATTGGTGGCGATAATATCTTTTAGCATAAAAATTAAAATTAAGAAAAACAGGAAATAATTACTTCCTGTTAGTTTTTAAACCGCAATTTACTCATACTAAACCATATCCCAAGCACTAATTTTGATTTTGATACCCAATACGTTTCGTTGGCGATTTGCTACGTTCTATCCTTTACTTTTACGGTGTCACTTTATTAAAAATATTAACAACAGACAGGTAATAGTAATTTTACAGGATGAAATGTGGGATAAGAGATTAATCATCACTTTCAATAGACCAATTCTTATTATAAAATGATTATTAAAATTAAAAATATGAACTGGATTGCACTTGTTATCGCAGGAATTTTTGAAATCGGCTGGCCATTGGGACTTAAACTTTCCCAACAACCGGAAAGTAATAAATGGACATGGATTCTGTTTTCAGTAGCATGTATGACCGTGAGCGGAGGTTTTCTCTGGTATGCTCAGAAAAGTATTCCTATTGGAACAGCTTACGCAGTCTGGACTGGAATAGGAGCTGTTGGAACTTTATTGGTTGGGGTTCTGTTCTTCCAGGACTCTGCAAATATTTTTAGATTGTTGTCTGCATTACTGATTGTAGTGGGAATTGTAGGTCTCAAAATATTTTAATCAAAATAAACATATATAAAAATAAAACAGGCTTAAGATCTGAGGTCTTAAGCCTGGCATTATTCAACATGTGAATAATAAACCAACCACATTCAATATATTATTTATTTGTACACTTACAATTCGTTTGAGATTCTATCATTCTTGAATCTAATTTAATACAAAGGATTTGTAGCCTTTATAACTGTGCATTTTACATCCTGATATAAAGATATCAATCACAATGTATTCCGATATCAAATTTGGACAAACAGATAAGCACTTAAAAATAATAGCTATGAATGGAAGATTATGATCTACAAAAAAAGATTAATGATGGTAATTGATGTACAAAATATTCTTATTTCTTCCTGCCACCCTATTTTATAATACGTACCTATCCTTCAAAACTGACAGGCTCAGGCTAATTAATTTTCTAAAAATTTCATAGTACATACCACACTTTCATTTCTTTTGGTCAGGTATTTGAATATTTTACTAAATATCATTGATTCTACCAGTATAATTTTCTATACAAGAATCTTTTTTCATAAACCAATCACTTAAATAATAGCACTATGTCAACACAAAATTTAACACATCTCGATGCGATCAAAAAGATCAAAGAATTATCAGAAAAAGCAAAAATATGTATGTTTTGCACCGAGCTGGATACTGCACCTGTTAACTCCAGACCCATGTCTTTGCAGGAAACAGATAACAGCGGAAACCTCTGGTTTATAAGCAGTGGAACCAGCAATAAAAATTTTGAAATAAAAGAGGATCGCAGGGTTCAGCTCTTCTTTATGAACAATAGTGATGCCCAGTATCTTTCCGTATATGGGGAAGCCTCAGTGTATAAAGATAAGGCTACCATAGAAGAAAAATGGTCTCCATTGGCCAATGCATGGTTTGATGGAAAAGATGATCCGAATGTGACCATTATTCGTGTAGAACCTAAAGAAACTTATTATTGGGATACCAAAGCCGGTAAACTCGTAAGCTTATTTAGTTTTGTTGCGTCCGCCATTACGGGAAATAAAACCAATAACTCTGATGGCATTGAAGGAAATGCAACTATTTAACTTTTTCTGCTATTAGAAAAACTTAAAAATCAAATAAAATCCATTACCGGATGCATTTTTAGTAACATGCACAAAAAAGACGGGACTAAAAATTGTCCCGTCTTTACATAATTAAGATGATTATTTCTTTACGTCCTCGATAGATGCTCCAAAATTAATATGAAGAACATTTCCTGTGGGGGTTACCAGAGCAGGAACAGATTGTACTCCGGCATGTTCAGCTTCCCTAATTTTTGTTCTATCATTTCCTAAATGAATGATTTCTACATTCTCTAACCCAATAAGATTAACGATATCATTTTCTGCGCTGGTGCAAACAGGACATCCTGCATGGTAAAAAATTGCTTTTTTCATGATAATTTAATTAATTAATGTTGTAATGATTTTTTTTAATTCTTCTGTTTCTGCCTCCTGAAGAGGCTTTAAGGGACTCCTTAAATTCCCTCCATTTTCTCCAATAATGCTAAGCCCCGCCTTGATAGCCCTCGGCAATCCCTTATTAACAATAAATTTTAAAAGATCAAATTGCTGGTAGAAAATATCTTTGGCTTTTTCAAGATCACCCGTTTCAACTGCCTGATATAGCTTAATATTAAGCTCTGGAATAAGATTCGGAGCAGCCGTACACCACCCTCTTGCCCCGGCTGAAAAAGCAGCCAAAGCTAAAGGATTGGAACCATTGTAAAACGCCACGTCTTCTCCCAGTTCTCTTCTTAAATAATGCATTCTCTGAACATCTCCTGAACTTTCCTTGATCATCGTTACATTGGGGATCTCCAACAATCTTTTTAACAGGGCAGGTGACATATCTACCCCACTGGTAGCCGGATTGTTATAGGCCATAATGGGAATAGAAATTTTTTGTGCTACCGCATCGTAATGAGCAACAATCTCATCATCAGTCAGCTTCCAATAGCTCATTGGAATAATCATGACCGCATCAGCCCCTGCTTTCTCTGCAAATCGGGCGTGATGAATCGTTTTTTCTGTGGTAAGATTTGATACCCCTACCAGTGTTGGGATTCTGCCTTCTACCTGCTGGATGGTAGCTTCAGTGACAGCTTCTTTCTCTTCATCAGACAGGTAAGGCATCACCCCTGTGCTTCCCAATGGCGCAATTCCATGATTTCCCGAAAGAATCAATCGTTCTACAAGATGTTTGAAAAGCGGAATATCTATTTTTTCATTTTCATCAAACGGAGTAATGGGATATGCAATAATCCCTTTAAACGGAACATTTTTCATAGGTAATTCGATTTAAAATTAAAGGTCTCTCCCTTCTTCTTCTCTCAATGCAACTCCTAAATTCTGTAGTTGCGGAGCATTCTCACAAGCAATATATTTTGCAGGCTCTGTGTCACTAAGATTCTGATGCTTATGCCATGCCCATGACGGAATATAAACAGCATCTCCGGCTTCCCAATATACTCTCTCATCTTCTACTTCTGTCCATCCTTTACCTTCAATAACAAATAATACCGTTTCATAGGTGTGGCGGTGTCTGTTGGTTTGTTGCCCGGGCAATAATCCGCCAATTGTCATACTTACGTTTTTACTCGGAAGATCTACAAAGAAAACAGGATGCTTTCTTTCTGTTGAAAACTGATTGTGCTCCCCGGCATTTTCAACATTTTTATGAAGTAAATGGCTTGGTTTTACATACTTTGGTCTTGCAAAAGTTTCGTGAAAATCTTTAGAACTGAATTGTTTCTTGTCCATGATTTTAAAATTTTAAGGGTTTTGTGCTTAATTGCAAGACAAAATTACCTTATATTTGGACTGTTTAAATGACTCAGTTTTTACATAAATAAATAGTCCAGATGTTAAGACCTTGGAAATTAGAAATTGAAATTGATAAAAAGCTTAATAAAGCGGTATATCTTCAGATTGCTGACACTATTATTGCTGATATCCGTTCAGGCAGGTTGAAAGCCGGAGATGCTCTTCCCGGTAGCAGAAACCTGGCTATGACTTTAAAAATCAATCGAAATACCGTTGTAGAAGCGTATCAGGTTCTGATCAGTGAAGAATGGGTCCTTTCAAAAGAACGGAAAGGTATTTTTGTATCGGACAAACTTCCGGCTCTGCATGAAAAAACTATAAATAGAGCCGACAATGCCAATCATGAATCTATAAACACCAATGGAACTTTCATTAATTTTGATGATGGACATCCGGATAGTAAAATTGCTCCCGTTACAGAGCTGGCCAGAGCGTACCGGCAAATCTTCAGTATCAAAGCCAAGTGGCAGATGATGGGCTATGGAGATGAACATGGCGATATGGAATTTAGAAAAATGATTGCCCGGATGCTGAATCATCAACGTGGAATGAGCATTGATGAAAACGAACTTTCCATTACCCGTGGAAGTCAAATGGGTATGTTTTTAACCGCCCAAAGCCTTTTAACCATAGGCGATAAAGTGATTGTCGAAGATCCTGGTTATCAGCCCGCCTGGCAGGCTTTTGAATATGCAGGAGCCGAGCTCTTACCCGTATCTGTAGATGAGGACGGAATCGAGACTGAAACTATTGAAAAACTGCTGAACCAACATCAGGATATTAAAGCAATATACATTACCCCACACAGACAATACCCAACTACAGTCACATTAAGTTTAGCAAGGAGACTAAAACTTATTGAATTATCCAATCAATATAATGTTACCATTATTGAAGATGATTATGACAATGAATTTCATTTTGGATATCGTCCTATCCTACCTGTTTCAAGCTTTCCGGAGCTCAATAACTATGTCTATATCGGAACATTGAGTAAGGTCGTAGCTCCGGCTTTAAGAATTGGCTATCTGGCTACGAAGAACAGAGATTTATTAAAAAAGATCGGAAGTCTGAGAAAAATTATTGATGTACATGGAGATGTGATCATGGAGCAGGCTGTTCTCCAGTTAATCAAGGAAGGAGCTGTAAAGAAACACATTAAAAAAGCAACCGTCCACTACAAGAATAAAAGAGATTTTGTATTTGACCTTTTGAACAGACATATGAAAGAAACTGCAGATTTCACATTGCCAGAAGGAGGATTGGCTTTTTGGATTGTCCCCAAAGTAAAATTGAATTGGGATACAGTAGTAGCATCGTTACTGGAAAAAAATATAAAGGTTATTCATCCGAGACAGTATAGCAGGACTGCTGTTAATGGCTTCAGATTGAGCTATGGAGCACTTTCTGAAGAACAGCTGGAACAGAGTATAAAGATTATGTCTGATGTTTTTAAAAACCATAGATAGTTTTATCTCAAAACGCAATATGATCTCCCGCTGATTTTCAGATAAAGCAGATACTGGCTGAAGAAATCAGCGGAATCTCCTTAATCAGCGAGAGATTTTATTTTTCAATGCCTAAATAAATGCATCATTCGTTGATTAATGGTAAAAAACTGAGGCTAAAGACCTTATTCAACTTCAAAAATAGCCTGAATCTCTACTGAAGAATTAACAGGAATAGATGAGGCTCCCAGAGTTCCTCTTGCATGTTTTCCTTTGTCTCCGAAAACATCAACCGTCAGATCAGAAGCAACATTCATGAGATCGGCATGTTTCGTATAATCATCCTTTGTGTTAAAAATTCCTGTAAGCTGTACACATTGTTTTACCTTACTTAAGTCACCTCCTACAGCTTCATTCAATACGGAAATAACATTCAGCATGGTTACTTTTGTTGCCTCCTTTACCTGTTGCTCGTTAACATCAACACCCAGTTTTCCGGGATGTACTATTTTTCCATCTTTCAAGGCAACCTGATTAATAAATACCAGATTTCCAGAACGAACAAAAGGTTGATAATTTCCGGCGGGTTTAGGAACCTGTGGAAGAATAATATTTTTCTGTTTTAAAATATCATTAAAATTCTGATGATTTTCTACGATTGGCATCCCTTTTTTTGAATGGGTATCCTTTAATGCAAAAGCTACTTTTGCAAAGTTTTTTCCCTGAAGTTCGGCCAGATGTCTTTCTCCTTTTGAAGGTCTTTCAATATCCTTCAAAGAAGCCATACTCGTAATTCCCAATACAGAATTCCCTTGTGGTATGGATTTATTCAGTTCTTCGGTCCCTCTGATTCCGTTCGAAACCAAAACCATCCCATGTACTGCCAGACTGTTCCAGAATGCCTGAAGAGCCAGTTCTTTTCCTGCTCCGCTCCCCGCCGACATAAAAACAGTCGCAGGAATACCTTCTAATGCGTGATTGGTCCAAAGCTGAACGGTTTTGGATAAAAACTCACTCATTCCGGTGCTGATATTTCCAAAATAAACTGGAGAGCCAAAAGCAATTCCATCATAAGCAGTCAGTTCATCTACTGTCGCTACCGGAATATTTTTCAGGTTAGGGTTTTGAGATGCTTTTACCAGTTTGATGTAAGGAATAGCAGTATTTTCACTTTCAATTCCTTTGGCTATTTCTTTAGCCAGTTCATAGGTTCCCCCATTATCTGAATGGATCAGAACCAATATTTTAGCTTTATTTTGTGCCATGATATGGATACTGTTTAATAGTAAAATTAAAATAAAAAAAGAACATAGTTTTTTCATTCTGAATAAGATATAAGTTGATATTTATTTTAGGCTGCTTTTTATTCAACACAAACTTTAATTTTTTAATCATTGTATCGATATTGCAAAATTAATGTTGGCGTTTTTATTAAATTTGCCAAAAATCATATATAAAACGACAATATGAAATGTGGCCTGATTGAAAAAGCAAAAAGCCAGTTTGTAGACACTATAGAAAAAGAAGCCTATGTATGGTGCGAAAAAGACTGGAAGCATGACGAATATGAGCATGTACACCACCGTGCCCAGCTTACTTTTGTAGAAGAAGGCTATCAGTATTTTCATATTGATCAGAAAATATATCTGGTTCCTCAGCATCATGTAATCTGGATTCCTTCAGGAAAAGCTCATAAAATAACTTCTGAAGCTCAGACCGTAAATCTTACCGTATTTTTATTTAAATCCGTTTTCGAAGACGAATTTTACAGGAATGTTCAGGTATTTACCGCTCCTTCTGTTCTTAAAGAAATGTTATTGTATGCTTCCAAATGGAACCAATCCCTGATTGAAAATGAAGAGCAGGATCTCTTTTTAAAAGCTATTCTGAAAAGTCTACCCAATTTTTGCAAGGAAAGCAACGGGCTGGAAATTACGGTTCCATCAGATATCAGATTGATTCCAGTATGTCAGGATATCAATTCCAATTTTAAGTACAATATGGATATTGATTCTTTAGCAGAGAAAGCTCAGATGTCAGTCAGAAGCCTTCAAAGAACCTTTAAAAATGAAACCGGAATTACGCTACAAAAATACCATCAGCTAACCAGAATCTTAAAAAGTATTGAACTTATAGATACCAGAAAATTCACTTTAAGTGAAGTCGCTTATAAAGTAGGATATCAGAGTCTTTCAGCGTTTACTTCATCTTATTTTGCGGTCATGAAAACAAAACCAATTGTGAGAAAGTCTCACGGCGTTTCATCATGAGGCATATCTACAGGTTTTGATTGAGGAGAGCCTTTTTCCCGCAGCCAGACTGATAATAGAACCAGACAGGCAACAGCAAGGAATTCACTCTGCCAGTTCTGAAAAGATTCAAACCAAAATCTTGATTCTGAAAGGTAATGTAAAGCTGTTACAGGTAATTCATTTTTCATAACCTGCTCTTGATTAAAATCTTTCAGGCTACCGTAAAAATGCAATATAAAACTGATCAGAAATAGAATACCAAGAGCTAATGATAATGAATGTTTATAAATTTTAAGCCATAATCCTCCTTTTTTAACAGGCCATGGTGCTTTTGAATGTGCTACGGGTTCCTTGTCAACATCTTCTTTTTGTGTCAGGGATTTTGATTCACTGGAACCTTTTTGTCTCAAAGAAATAGTCAATAAGACATACAGCATCATTTGCAAAAATTCACTTTCCCAATTTTCAAATGTTGCTTGGATAAAATGCCCACTATGTAGATATTCATAGAAATTTAAAGCTGACTGTCCGTTTTCTGTAAGTTCCTTATTTTCTGTTTTCCAACCTGTCAGAAACTGACCAGCCAGAGAACACGTCATTAAAGTGATTAAAATAATACTAAGACTGTTACGATAGAAAAAACCTGTACGGGACATAGAACTACATTTAATGTTTGTTATTTAGTATTTCTGATAAGGAAATACTTTTTGTAAATCTTTAGTGGCAGGACCTGTCAACATTTTACCATTTACATTAAATCGGGAACCGTGGCAAGGACAGTCCCAACTTAGTTCAGCACTATTCCACCGGACTTCACAGGCAGCATGCGGGCAAGTGCTTTTTAAAAGGTGCAGCGTTCCGTCATTTTCTTTGTAGAGAGCGTATGATTCCGATTCATAGCGAATCACTTTTCCCTCTCCATTTTTAATTTCTGAGAAAGAAGCTATTTTATCGACAAAAATTTTATCTTTTATAAAGTCAAATACAACACTGGAAGCTTCTTCTACAAAATCTGAAAATCCTGCAACCGGCTTTATTCTTGTCGGATTAAACAAATTCTGGTATTTACTTTTACCAGTAATAATCATATCATGAAGAATCTGAGAAGAGAGAGTGCCAAATATCATTCCGTTACCTCTGAAACCTGTAGCTACCCAAATTTTTCCTTTACTGTCCGGAAGTTTTCCAATGTAAGGGAATCCGTCCACAGGCTCATAATATTGACTGGACCAGCTATAATGCACTGTTTCTACCTCAAAATATTGTCTGATGTAATTTTCAAGTTTTGAAAAATGTTCTCCCGTATCATCAGCATGCCCTGTTTTATGGTCTTCTCCACCCGCAATCAAAAGATTTTCACCATCACATTCCTGAATCCTGTAATAATGATAAGGATCGCTCAGGTCATAGCCAAGCTCCCATGGATATTTATTATCTTTCAAGGTAAAAGCAATAGCATAACTGCGGTATGGTGCGTTGGTAAAATGCAGAACATTAATTCCTGGAGGAATATGAGTAGCATAAATTACCTGTTTTGCTCTTATTTCCCCTTTTGAGGTTTTTAAAATGACATGATCTTCGTTTTCATCATGACTTTCACAACGGCAATTTTCCTCTATTTCACCTCCGAGCCTGATAAAAGCTTCACAAAGACCTTTAATATATTTTACAGGATGAAAATATCCTTGTCCCGGAATACATACCGCCTCTTTGAATGGCATAGGAAAAGGAATTTCATTTACATAGGTCATTTCATGTCCCACTTTAGCAGCACCCTCTGCAATACTTTTTAATTTCTTTTCCTGTTCCTCATCCAAAGCAAAGAGATAAGCTGCTTTTCTGGCATAATCACAACTTATTTTATATTTATCAATGTGCCCCTCAATGATTGCAATAGCATCTCTACCGGATTCCGCATATAATTTTGCATTTTCTAATCCAAAATCCTGAATAGCCTTGGTAAAAGTAGTGTCAAAAAAATCATTGAGATGAGCCGTAGTACCTCCGGTTGTTCCAAAACCAATATTGGCTGCTTCAAGGATAATACATTTTTCACCTGATTCCTGAAGCTTCAAGGCAGTTGACACACCGGTAATTCCACCACCTACAATGGCTACACTAAATAACTGGCTAAGATCTGTTTCCGTAGAAAATCGTTTGATTTCATCTTGCCATATACTTTTTCTTGCTCCGTCTCTATACATGACCTGGTTTTTTGAATTTTATCCGTTTATAATTATTCCCCCATTAGGATGAAGGACCTGACCGGTGATCTGAGCGGCATCTTCACTCGCTAAAAAAAGAAAGCTAAAAGCAATCTCTTCCGGAGTAGCATTTCTTTCCAAAGGAGGCTTTGTCGGATTTTCTTCTTTTTCATCAAATGTTTCTTTCGTAAGTGGTGTTATCACAGGACCAGGAGCTACAGTATTGATACGTATTCCCTTTGGTTTGGCCTGAACAGCCAGCGACCGCGTAAAAGATACTATAGCACCCTTAGTTGCTGAATAATCCAGCAACTCGGGATGCCCCTGATAAGCAGAAACCGACGTCGTATTAATCACACAGCTTCCTTTTTTCAGGTAATAAAAAACAACTTTTGTTAATAAAATCATTCCAACAATATTGGAATCGAATGTTTTCCTGATATTAGCTTCATCAAGCTTTTCAATATTTTTTTCAGGAAACTGAACAGCAGCGTTATTGACCAGAATATCAATTTTCCCAAATGATGCAATTACATTTCGGGTAGTTTCTTCACAAAATTCATAATCATTAATATCACCCCGAAAGATGATGCATTGTCTACCCAGATTCTCGATCTCACTTTTTGTCTTTTTAGCATCATCCTCACTGGAATGATAAATAATAGCAATATCAGCTCCTTCCAAGGCAAAAAGAAGTGCCACAGCCCTCCCAATTCCACTGTCGGCGCCGGTAATCAAAACTGATTTATTGTTTAGCTTTCCCATTTCTTTATCATTTACTTTCCGGTAACCGGCTTTTGCATTTCAGCTACTCTTTGGGCTACCATACTATCAGAAACGAGGTTAGAAATAGCTACTGAAAGCTTATTTTTCAATCCTGAGATGATTGTATCATCACCATTCATTAAAGCATTATAGCCATCCAAAGCCACTTCTTCCGGTGAAGCCAGATCATCTTTATCTTCAATGAGTTTGCTCCCATTCATGTCTGCTTTATTAAAAAAATCTGTATTGGTGAGACCTGGTAAAAGTGTTGTCACACTGATTCCTGAATCTTTCAGCTCTTCATGAATTGCTTCCGACCATGATAATACAAAGGCTTTTGTGCCATGATATACCGAATGCCAGGGACCGGGAACTTTACCGGCCACAGAAGCCAGATTCAAAATTTTTCCCGATCCTTTAGGCAACCGGTCCTTAATAAACAGTTTAGTCAATAAGATAACAGCGATGATATTTAGATTAATAATGTCTAGCTCACGATGAATATCTGTATCCTGAAACTTTCCGTATACACCTTGTCCCGCATCATTCACCAGTATTTCAGGGCTTATGGCATTCATTTTGAGCTCTGAATAAAGAGAATATACTTCATCTTGAAGAAATAGATTTTTAGAAATACTTATAACATTAATTCCGTATTCTTTGAATTCACTCATTTTCTTGCTTAATTCTTCATGATCTCTGGCTACTATAATTAAATCATAACCATTTTTAGCAAACTGCTTGGCGAGTTCATATCCTATTCCACTTGTGGCGCCTGTAATGAGAACATATTGATTTTTGCGTTCCATAAGGTATTTATTGTAAGATTAATAGCCTGTTCAATTCACTTTTCAAACATCCCAAAATAAATTCCGTATAATAAAGCTGCGCATTCAAAGCTTGTGTTTTAGGATGTAGTTCCAGCTTTTTGGTGAGAATAATTTCCCCTTTATAAGAGAAGGAAAAATAGGTGAAAATTTTATACCCTGAATTTCGGACTGGTGTGCAATACCCTGTTGTGGCAATTGACCAATCCGATTCATATAATCTGGCAACATTTGATGCCATGGTTTCAGCAATATTCCCTGAAACACAATCACAATCTTCTGCTTCCTGTCTGTTTACTTTCAATAATTTTACTTTTTCCGCTAAAGTATAAGCTGTCATTCCTCCTTTATAAAACAAAGAAGCATTCTGCATTTGTGAAAATGCCAGCTGCAAACATCCTGAAGTAACACTTTCAGCAATTGAAATTGTTTCATCTGCAGTCATCAGAGATTGGCTGATATAGTCGAGAAGATTTTTTTGAAATTCCATAATTGTAAATTTTTATGATGTGGAGATAGTAAGGTACTTTCGGGTCAAAAAGCTGCAGTCTGTGTTCATTCTGCAGCTTTTTTACTATAATATGTGGTGTGAAGGTATTAGGTATACTTACCTATTTCTTTCCGATTCAAGATCCCAGACTCTGTGCTTTTCTATAGCTTGGATAAATTTTTCCTTAGGATTGGCATCTTCCCGGGTGATGATTGCCGGATCTTCACGTTTTTCTAAACCAACATTACTCTTGTTACGAAGCATTTCTGTATCTGTCCCAAAATAAATGGCTTTACAATGTTTATAGGCTTCATTAATAAAGTGTAATACAAGATGTTTATTCTCAGGAATCATCAGCTCTTTAACCGATCCTTCGCCTGAACAAATAAAAAGAGCATCAAAACAAACACTGGAAGTACTTGTCAGGGAATGTTTAGGAATAAACTCTTCACCGTCATCCGCACTGACTTTAGCCAAGGTGGGGGCAATAAATTCAACTCTTGCCCCTTCTTTTTCCAGTGTTTTTTTAAGGTCATCGACTTCTCCTCCGTTTATCCCATTAGCCATAATAAATCCGATTTTTCTACTTTTGATCGTGTTCTTAATGGTATTCCGCATACTCAATGCTTCAGAGGCCTTTGTCTTCGGCTCTTTTTCTTCGCTTTGCAGATCTGCTATAGTACTGTCTGCGGGTAGGCTTTGATTTGGCCAGTCTAATTTTTTTACTTCAACGCCTAATTTCTCGGCTACTCTTGAGGCAAGAATCATATCGATATAAGCAAGTTGCCCGACAAGCCTTTCTCTGACTTCCGGCAGGGATACTTTGGATAATTCAAAAATCAATGCATTTTCAAGATGTTGTTTCTCCGGTGTCGATTGACTGTTGTAGAATAATTTGGCCTGTGAATAATGATCCACAAAACTTTTGCTTCTTTCTCTGATTTTAGTTCCCGAAACTCTTTCTTCCTGCGATACAAAGCCTCCTTCAGACATCATCGCCTGAAAAGGGCATCCGCCTCCTGTAGAATTGGGGTCATAACTGCTTTTTCCCTTCACAATCTGCTGTCTCATATGTCCGTCCCTTTGATTATTATGGACAGTGTTTATAGACCTGTTAATAGGGATTTCATGAAAGTTGGGGGATCCCAGTCTGGATAACTGAGTATCAGTGTATGAAAATAGTCTGCCTTGCAGCAATGGATCATTGGTAAAATCAATACCTGGAATAATATGTCCCGGATGAAAAGCAACCTGTTCGGTTTCGGCAAAGAAATTATCAGGATTTCGGTTTAGTGTCAATGTTCCGAATATTTCTACCGGTACTTCTTCTTCAGGTACTAACTTAGTGGGGTCAAGAAGATCAAAGTCAAATTTATGTTCATCATCTTCAGGAATCAGCTGTACTCCGAAATCCCATTCCGGATAATCTCCGTTTTCAATCGCTTCCCAAAGATCTCTTTTATGAAAATCAGAATCTACGCCGGATATAACCTGAGCTTCATTCCAGGCTACTGAATGAACACCTAGCTTCGGTTTAAAGTGGAATTTTACAAAGTGTACTTTTCCTTCGTCATTGATGAATTTATAAGAATGTACTCCAAATCCCTCCATCATCCTCAGACTTCTTGGGATCGCTCTGTCACTCATCAGCCACATAACCATATGCATACTTTCAGGCATCAACGAGATAAAATCCCAGAAAGTATCATGTGCAGAAGCAGCTTGCGGTATTTCATTGTCAGGTTCAGGTTTTACAGCGTGTATAAGATCCGGAAACTTCATAGCGTCCTGAATAAAAAATACAGGCATATTATTTCCTACCAGATCATAATTACCTTCTTCTGTATAAAATTTAATAGCAAACCCCCGTACATCTCTTGCAAGATCAGTACTTCCTTTGCTTCCGGCAACAGTTGAGAATCTTACAAAAACCGGGGTTTCCTTACCTACTTTCGTTAAAAAACCAGCCTTGGTATAATCTGCGAGACTTTTATTGAGTTTAAAAATCCCATGTGCTCCGGAACCGCGTGCGTGCACTACTCTTTCAGGGATTCGTTCGTGATCAAAATGCGTAATTTTTTCTCTTAGAATAAAATCTTCCAACAATGAAGGACCACGTCCTCCTGCTTTTAAAGAATCCTGATTATTATTGATCTTCAGCCCCTGATTGGTGGTAAGCTTTTCATTTTCATTAGAAGTACTGTGTAAATCCAGTTGTTCTGCTTTTTTGTTAGGTTCGTTGGTTTTCATATTCATAATCTTTTTGTGGTTGGTGTATTGTAGACTAAAGAACTAATCAGTTTTACTCTCAAGGGTCTTAAGAAGCCTGTTGATATACTCTTCCTCTTTCAAAACTTTATAATAAGCTGTTTTAGCATACAAACTGAAGGCAGGGGATTCAAATCTTATTTCCGCATCCATACTTCTTGTTTCCGTTGTGTTTTTAGAATGAAAATCACGGATATTGAGGATATATTCTTCTAAATAAGTATCTATTACTCCTTTCAGGACTTCACATGTCGCATTGTGTTTAATCTTTTCCAAAGACTTTATCAAAAAAGCGGTAACTCCATACGAATTAATAATAACCGGAAATAATGATTCATTCTCCAGTACATTATTTTTATCATTCAACCCTGAATGTTGCCATGTCTCATTTTCAAATATCATAGGTATAAGGTTATTAGTTAACAGAAGCTTTTAAATATTGTTCAAAATAATGCAGGTCGTTTTTATCTTTTATAGACAAATAAAACATAATCTGTTCAGGTTCTTTTAGACCAATACTACCAAAACAATCGAAATGAGCAATTAATGCCTGTATATTTTCAATATCAATATCTTTCAGAATAACAAATAAAAGAAAGATGTTTTCTTTGATCTCTTTAGCATAGATTGCGGCTCCATCTTCAAAACAGTTTCCTGTATGGGATACTTTTATAAACTCCTTGTGTTTCAGCATTCTTATAATTTTCTGACATTCCATATAGTTTGATTTCATGATTAAAATAAGCCCTGTACAATAGGCTACATGGTTTATTATATGCATGTTTTAATCTTCCTGTTCTGCATCAAAATTGATGGAGATTTCCGCAATATCAGTAAGGTGAGAATCGGTATCTTCTTCTTCCTGAAGTGTTCTTTCCAGAAGGTCAGCAGCCTTATTATGCCCCATAGTAATAGCAAGTTGGGCAAGCCCGCCATAAGTGGCAATTTCGTAATGTTCCACTTTTTGTGCTGCAATAATTAGTGCAACATCTCTTGTAGCAGAGCCGTCTTCCGTTGATCTGATGGCTTCTTCACCCTCTTCAATAATTCCTTGTATAGCCTTACATTCTTTCTTTTCAGGCTTTTCGTCAATGAGTTTGAAAACTTTTTCCAGACGTTTAACGTGTTTCTGGGTCTGAAGGTGATGATCTTCAAAGGCATCTTTCAGTTCTTCTGTTGTAGCAGCTTCCTGCATTTTTTCCAATGCTTCAAGAATAGCATTTTCCGCATAGTAAATGTCTTTAAGGGCACTTACAAAGAACTTGTGAAGCGGTGAATTTTTCATTTCATCCTTGTTGACGGTTGATTTGTCTGCCGTTCCTTTTTTGGTGGCAGAAATTGCATTGTTCGTTTCTAATATTTTATTTGGCATGGTGTGAATGGTATTTTATTTTAAAAGGATCAGCTCTTTATTGATAGCTAAAGAAGTAATCCAGGAAAAAGAATTATGAATTACTTCTGACACTGAATCCGGAACGACCTGAAATTCTTCCGTTTCCGTGGGAAGTCTGCCTGTTGGTTTTCACTGCTGTCTCTTGAATTTATAGTGCTCATAACTGATTTTTATTAATATTTAGTGATGGATGTTATAGTCCGCGGCTAGTATCAGACGGCAACGAGGGGGTGTCGGTAATTTTACAATGATAGATAAAAGCAAAATGCTTTTTGCGTGCCTTTTACTAAGTGCTTAAGAATGTAATAAAGACCTATATATCAAATGTATATATAAAACATTCATTTTTTTATGATCTGAGTCATATCAATGTATATTAATATAAAATTTATCAGATTTTTAAAGTCAATATTCTTCTTTTTCTGTTTTATGCGTTCTCATCACAGTTTCTATACAATCCTTAAAGCCAGGCAATCTTCTTATACATATAAAAATTGCTAATAATACACATACAATATTTTTAGTATAAAATTTTGCGATTTTCAATTCTCACTATTTTATCCCTTTCCATATGTTTAATCGTCCTTATTGCCGTTTCTACGCAAAGCCCTGTAAGGCTTGCCATCTGCTGCCTGGTTAATGGAATCAAAAAAGAATAAGGGCTCAAATCCTTTTGAAAACTTTTAAGATAATCCATCAATCCTTTAAGCCTTATGGAAGGATTTTGGGATGATAGATTCTGCATCATGATAAATTTATAATAAAGACGTTCGGAAAGAAAGCTGTTGACTTCCACATACAATTCCGGAGACTCGTTCAGGAGATTGAAAAAAATGGATTTATGAAGTTTTAGAACACTGCACTCTGTAATAGCTTCAGCATTCATAGGATAAGGCTTATCCACGAAAAGGATAGATTCTCCACAGCTTTGACCATCGGATAAGATGTTTTGAATGAATTCTTTTCCTTCCTCATTATAATTATTGAGTTTCACCTCTCCTGTAATGATCTGGTAATAATAATTAGGAATGTCTCCTTCTGAAAATAAAGTTTCTGAAGGGGTATAATGTCTCGTTTCTGCTCCCGCTGAAATCAAAATGTTTTCGTCGATAACCATAATAGTTGTTTTTGGTGTTGTTTTTTCTTCTTCTTTTCTCTTAGTCTTAGTAAAAATATCATTGGGAACTGATTCTTTTCTTTATACAAAAATCGCACCTTTACATTTGTGAAATAAGTTAAAAAAAGTTAAAATACATATTAACTTAAGGATGTTTTTCAAATTATGATTTATTATTTACATAAAAAGGTTAAATAAATTGATTATTTTGATACCACATTTTCAACATAATCTTCTATAAAACTGTTAAATGCAAAAACCGTTTCCATAATTCGAAAACGGTTTTTGCAAATATGACCAGGGATACCTCTTTTTTCTTATGTATCGGATATTTCAGTTACCTGAGACATAAATTCCTTTTTAAACAAAAAGTAAAAAAGCGATAAGAATGTCATGCATATTTTCTTTGGTGACAGATTTATAATAAACTATTAAGCTATCTGTTATTTTATAAACTGAATCATAATAATTTTCCTATTTCGCAAACTTTTTAGTTCCCGCAACACATAAAATAACTCCAACCGTAACTCCTAACATGCCTATACTTACCTGCTCATGAAGAAGATATGCTGCCAATGCCAATCCAAAGAAAGGTTGTAATAACTGAAGTTGCCCTACAGTAGTAATCCCACCCTGCGCTAGTCCTTTATACCAGAATATAAAACCGATAAACATACTGAATAAAGAAATATATCCTAGTCCAAACCAACCTCTGAAACTAACCGCCTCCAGGTTGCCGGGAAAATAAATAAAGAACAAGGGAAGCATAATAGGTAAAGACAGCACCAACGCCCAGGAAATCACTTGCCACCCACCTAATGTTTTGGAAAGTTTAGCTCCTTCCGCATATCCTAATCCACATAAAATAACTGCCAGTAACATCAGAATATCTCCGATCGGAGAAGCTGAAATCCCTTGAGAAACAGCATATCCTATCACCAAAAGGCTTCCAATAACAGAAAATAACCAAAATACAGGATGCGGTCTTTCTCCACCCCGAAACACACCAAAAATAGCGGTGGCCAGTGGAAGCATTCCCAGAAAGACAATAGAATGGGCTGAAGTGAGGTATTGTAATGCCAATGAAGAAAGCAATGGGAATCCAATCACACATCCGATAGCAACAAGCGCCAATGAAAATATCTGATTTTTTGCAGGACGCTTTTCTTTATAGATCAACAGAACCGAAAGAGCCAATATTCCAGCAATGACGGCACGGGCTATGGTAACAAAAATCGGGTCCATTTCCATAACTGCTAACTTTGTTGCCGGCATTGAGCCACTAAAGAGCAGTACCCCTATGAAACCATTGATCCATCCGCTTACGGCCTGATCCTTTGAAATTGTATTTGTCATCATTTTTCTACGTTTTAATTGTATGCAGCAAAATTAGAAAGGAAAAATAAATAAACACAGTATCAGTTTTGTATATTTGCATGAGCACAGTTTAAAAAAAATGAGTAAAGAATTTTTATATACAGAAATAGCAGGAGGCATTGCCACCCAAATTAAAAACGGAGTTTTGAAGGCTGGAGACAAGCTTCCATCGGTCCGAATGCTATGTCAGGAACATCAGGTAAGTATGAACACTGCAAAGCGGGTTTTTCTGGAACTCGAATCACAATCTCTGGTAGAATCAAAGCCGCAATCCGGTTATTTTGTAAGCCAGTTGCTGTCTGTGAAACTTCCTTTACCTGAGGTAAGCCGTCCTTCTTTAATGGCCAATAATGATGAGCCGAATGAATTGATCAGTAAGGTATATGAAAATATGGGACGGAAAGATCTTACCTTTTTCTCTATCGGAATTCCCTCCGGAGATCTTTTACCACAAGCTAAGCTGAAAAAAGAAATTGTACATGCTATACGTGAGCTGAAAGAAGGAGGAACTGAATATGAGGAACTTCAGGGAAATTTAAAATTGAGACGAATGATCGCAGTACGCTCCTTACAATGGGGAGGTAACCTCAGCGAAAATGATCTCATTACAACAAACGGAGGTATGAATGCCTTATCTTTTTGCCTCATGGCTTTAGGAAAACCCGGAGACACCATTGCCATCGAAAGCCCATGCTATCCCGGAATTCTACAGCTAGCGAATGGATTAGGATTAAAAGTGCTGGAAATTCCCACCCATCCTACTACAGGAATTGAAGTGGAAGCATTAAAGAAAGTAATTCCCAAAATAGATCTGTGTCTGCTGATCCCCAATTTTAATTCTCCACTGGGGAGTTGCATGCCTGATGAAAATAAAAAAGAAGTGGTAAAAATTCTTTCTGAAAATAATATCCCGTTGATTGAAGACGATGTATATGGAGATCTTTATTTCGGTTCATCCCGTCCAAAATGTTGCAAATCCTTCGATAAAGACGGGAGTGTTTTATACTGCAGCTCAATCTCAAAAACACTGGCTCCCGGATATCGTGTAGGTTGGATCGCTCCCGGAAAGTATAAGGATAAAATTTTAAAGCTTAAGCTTTTACATTCTACTTCATCCATCTCAATTGTTAATGAGGCGGTAGCCAATTTTCTGAAGTCAGGGAGATACGAAAAGCATCTTCAGCAGCTTCGTAAAACACTGCAAAATAATTATCAAAATTATGTACAAACCATCGCTGAATCTTTTCCGGAAGGTACAAAAACAAGCCGTCCACAAGGAGGGTTATCTATTTGGATAGAATTTGACAAAAAAATCCGCACTACTGAGCTTTATGATCTGGCTATTAAACAGAATATAAGTATTGCTCCCGGAAGAATGTTTACTTTACAGGAGCAGTTTGAAAACTGTATGAGACTTTGTATCGGGCTTCCTTGGTCACAGGAAACCCAGTCAAAACTCAGACAGGTTGGCCATCTTGCCAAAAAGATTTATTTATAATAAGGAAAAAAGAAACTGGATACATCCGGTTTCCTACTTTTGCATTATTTTTTATCAGGAACGAAATTCTTTCTTGCCAATTCTTTTCTTACCCTGCTTAAGCTCTCAGGAGTGATACCAAGGTAAGAAGCAATCATCCATTGGGGAACTCTCAGCAATAAGTCAGGATACATTTTAATGAACTTCATATATCTTTCTTCTGCAGTCTCGCCCAATAAAGAATTTATTCTGTTTTGAAGACTTCTGATATGTTTCTGCAACAGGAAGTCACTTCTTTCAATACTATTTGGAAACTGTTCAACCAGTTTATTAAAGAAATCAGGATGCAGGAACAGAACTTCAGAATCCTCTACAGCTTCTATATAATAATTTGAATTTTCATTAAAATAAAGACTGCTTCGGTCAGAAATGAGCCAGCTTTCAGGAGCAAACTGTATAATATGTTCTTTTCCGTTTTTATCAATAGAATACATCTTTAAAAGACCTTTCTCTACAAAAAAGATATGCCTGCATATTTCGCCATATTGAAGAAGAAACTGGTTTTTAGGAATTTTCTTTACTTCATAATGCAGGCTACATGTGTTCACATTCTGAAGAGGGACATTCAATACTTTGGCTAAATAATTATTAATATTCTTCATTATACAATCTGGCTTAAAGAGATATCTTCATGTGAAGAGCTGTAAACGGGCTTTCCGTTCTCAATAACAATCAACTGCGGGCTTTCATGTCTTATTTCAAGATCTGCCGCAATTTTGTTTGAAATAGATCTGTGGGCTAACAGATCCAGAAAATATAAATCTATCTGTTGATCAGAATTTTCAACCTCCTTTTCAAAATTCCTCAAAACGGTCTTGCTGATAAAGCAACTTGTTGAATGTTTGAATATCGCTATTTTATGATGATAAGAATTCTCAATGGCTTTTGCCAGATCTTCTTCAGATTCTATCTTTTTCCAGAAAGATTTTTGATCAGGGGCTTCATTTTTTCCTCCAAATATTTTATCAAAAAAACTCATACATTAAATTGTTTTAAATGATGATCAAGATGTTTATACTCTAAAAATTCCCAGTCCTTTTCAGTCATATTTCCGAATAATCTGTGGCTGTCCGGTAGTTTTTTGTTGTCACATGCAACCCGGAATTCCTCCAGCGTTTTCAGCAGATTGGTTTTTGATTCATCAAAATCACACTCAAAATTAACAATTAGTTTTTGAAAAGTAGGCATGTTTCTGGGAATTCCGTTATTGAAAACATACATTTCTACCTTCGTCATGGCTCCTATGGCCCTGAAGAGGATATTAACACGTGGAAGTTCTATCTTTTTTAAAGCAACCTGAAGTACAAGATCGCAATGTTTTAGCATTTGGGATACATTCATCCTTCCCCATTTCCCTGGGGAGTCTTCGGAAAGTTTGGAAATCCTATCTGTAATTTCCCAGTAATGTTTGGAATTATTGAGTTTTTTCTTTACCAACCTTTTTCTTTCTTCAGATTTTCAATATGTGCAAAATGATGATTACAATGCCAGGCATATAAGGCAAGACTATCTCTTAAATTATAATCTTTGTTATGCTCAGGATGATGAAAGGTTCTTTCAAACTGTTTATTGGTAAGACTTTTTAAAAGCGTTATCCATCTTTGGTGAGTTCCTTTAAGCATTCTCATAGCCGGTTTCACGGGCATATGAAAACTATCCTGAAGTTCTGCCCATTTGGCTTCGTCATAAGGTTTAATAGTAGGGTTATCTTCGGTAAGTGCCAGTTTAAAACGAATAAAGCTATTCATATGGCTGTCTGAAAGATGATTAACAAGCTGTCTTACCGTCCACCCTCCTTCTCTGTAAGGGGTATCCAGCTGCTCATCTGTAAAATGTTCAATGAGATTTTTGAGCCTTCCCGGAAAATCTTTAATAACTTTAATATAAACATCTAAAGCAATATCATTAATATTCTCAGGAGCTTCAAACTGTCCTATTGGAAATTTTTTATTCTCTAAATCACTCATTGTTCAGGTTTTAATTTTTAATATATCTAAATTTCATTGCCATTAGTCTTTCAGACCATTCATTCAATAAAGGCTGGTGTAAATGTATCAAAAATTCAAGAATCTAAAATGAAGAAAGTATTAATTGTACTCATAAAACCGTAGATATCTTTCAATAATAAGGCTTCAGTTGTTCAGAACTGAAGCCTTGTTATATTATAACTTAGTAACCGTGTAAATCAACATCTTCGGTTCGTTGTAAGGGCACTTTTTTTCCCATTTTCTTCTGGATTACTCTGAAATGCTGTAATTCATCATCCGTAAGTATGTTAATCGCGGTTCCTTTTTCGTTGGCACGTCCTGTTCTTCCAATACGGTGAATGTAATCTAAAGGCGAACGTGGTAATTCATAATTGATTACACAAGGTAAGGATTCGATATGAATTCCTCTGCCAATCAGGTCTGTGGCCACCAAAAATTGTGCTCCATTCACTTTAAATTCTTCTAAATTATTTCTACGCGCTCCTTGTGATTTTTGACTATGAATAGCGACTGCCTTGATTTTATTTTTTTTAAGTTTTTCCACCAGGTTATCTGCTGCTCTTGTAGATGAAACAAAAATCAAGGCTTTTTCAACTTTCTTTTCTTTAATTAAATATCTTAAAAAAGGACCTTTTCTTTCTGGAGAAACATGATATGCCAACTGCTCGATACTATCTATTTCAATTTCTTCTTTCTTAATTTCAACAATAACAGGATCAATAGACAAACGCTCTTTCATTTCAGAAACCTTATCATTTAAAGTTGCTGAAAATAATATGGTTTGCTTCACGACAGGCATTAATGCAAAAAGTTTATTCATTTCTTCACCAAAACCCAATTGAAACATCTTATCAGCTTCATCAATCACCAAATGCTGGATTTTTGAAATACTCAAGGCATTATGATCAATCAAATCTAATAAACGTCCGGGTGTTGCGATGAGAACCTCTACTCCAAACATCCCTTTCATCTGTGGGTTGATAGAAACACCACCATAAACAGCCATTGTACGGATTTCCCTTTTTAAATTTCCGGTAAAAGCCTTACAAACCTCATCAATCTGAATAGCTAATTCGCGGGTTGGAACCACTATTAAAACCTGAACATTACGGTCTTTTTTCACTTCCAAATTCTGTAGTTTTTCTAAAATTGGCATTACGAAACAAGCCGTTTTTCCGGAACCTGTCTGTGCAATTCCCATCAGATCCTTCCCTTGTAAAATAACAGGAATTGCCTGTTCCTGGATAGGAAATGGTTTTAGATAACCCAATTTTTTAACAGAACGAATAATATTGGATGATAATCCTAAAGACTCAAATGACATAAAAATATTTATTTACGGCAAAGATACGCTTTTGATATGTAAAAGGCTTGAAGCGGCGTTATGGGGGAATAAAGTGATAATGGTTATTCTGTAGTGGCAGTCAGTCGATACATCACGAAAAACAACTTCCTGCTTCTATCTCCTGTCTTTTATTTTTTTATTGCCGATTTGTCCGATAATTCAGTTTTGGACAAATTTTTGTGTATTAGTTTCGTAAATTTATCAAAAATTCGAGAAATCTAAATATGAAAAAAGCGTTAATAATAGTCGATGTACAGAATGATTTTTGTGAAGGCGGTGCATTGGCAGTCCCTGGATCAAATGAAATAATCCCTTACATTAATCTTCTGATGGAAGAAAACGAATATGATCAGATTATTTTGACTCAAGACTGGCATCCTGCAGGACATAAAAGTTTTGCGAGCAGCAATGGCAGAAACGTCGGGGAAAATATTATTTTAAATGGAGTTCCGCAATTTATGTGGCCGGATCATTGCATCCAGGGAACTTTCGGAGCAGAGTTCCATAAAGACCTGAATCAGGATAAAGTAACTCATGTTATCCAAAAAGGTAAAAATATTGAGATCGATAGCTATAGCGGATTCCAGGACAATAATCATTTTATGAAAACAGGTCTGGATGATTTCTTGAAATATCACGACATTCAATTAGTAGAAATTGTTGGATTAGCAATGGATTATTGCGTGAAATTTACCGCTTTAGATGCGGTCTCTAATGGTTATATTACGTGTCTGCATTTCAATGGAACCCGTGCCGTAAACGTAAAACCGGACAATGGCAGAGATGCAATCTACGAAATGATTGAAAAAGGAGTCACTGTTCTTGGTTAATCAAATCCAGTCAGTGCTAGTATCTTAAATGTATTTATATACTATACTTTCAAAAGCGCGGAAATTTCTTTCTGCGCTTTTTCTTTAATAAAATAATGGGTTCCTGATAGTGATTAAAGAATGTCTTGAATTTATGATAATTCTCTATATTTGAAAAAAACATCATTAATGAAAAAAGTCATTCTATCTGCAGTCCTCTTTTTGGGAATTTTTACAAAGGCTCAAAATACATCAGATTCTCAATTCAAATATCTGGAATATGATATTGAAAAAATACAAAATCTTTATAAAAGTAATAAGGTCACAGTAAAAGAAGTCGTTGAAGCTTACCTTAAGCGCATCAATGACATCGATAAAAACGGAATACAATTGAACTCTGTAATCACTACCAACCCTGATGCTGTTAAAATTGCTGATTCTTTGGATCATTTGGATTCAAAATTTAAGAATACACCCTTATTTGGAATTCCTGTCTTATTAAAAGATAATATAGATACTCATGATAAAATGCCCAACACAGCAGGTTCTCTTGCATTAAAGAATTCTTTCCCATTACAAGACAGCTACCTCGTTAAAAAGCTGAGAGAAGCAGGTGCTGTCATTATTGGAAAAACCAATCTTAGTGAGTGGGCAAATTTCAGAGGTGAAAAATCGACAAGCGGCTGGAGCGGATTGGGCGGACTTACTAAAAACCCATATATTCTGAATAGAAATACCTGCGGATCCAGTGCCGGTTCCGGTGCTTCAATATCCTCTAATCTCGGTATCATTGCAATCGGTACAGAAACTAACGGATCCATCATTTGTCCCTCCAGCATTAATGGAATTGTTGGGTTAAAACCTACTGTCGGCTTAATTTCCAGACAAGGGATTATCCCTATTTCTTTTTCACAGGATACTGCAGGACCCATGGCAAGAACAGTAAAAGATATTGCAATAAGTCTCGGAACGATGGTAGGAGAAGACAAGGATGACAAAAAAACTATTGGTAACACTTCATTTTCAGATACAGACTACACAAAATTCCTTCATTTGAATGGTTTAAAAGGGAAAAGGCTTGGATACACGCAAGATATAACAAAAGGAGCCAGTAAAAAAGTGGATGACTTATTTCTTCGGACTTTAAAAGTTTTGGAAGCGCAGGGAGCTGTTATTATTAAAATAGAAAAAGACATCCTTTCAGATGAAACTCAGGAAAAGTCATTTCAACTGATGATTAATGAATTTAAAGACGGCTTAAATAAATACTTCTTATCCTTAGGTAAAAATGCCGTTATCAAAAACATTGATGAATTAATCGCTTTTAATAAAAGAAATAAGGAAGAATTACAATATTTTGGGCAGGAATACCTAGAGCTTGCCGCCAAAAGTAACGGAATAAAAGATAAAAATTATAGTAAAAACGTAAAAATAGCTCAGGAAGGAAGTCGCAAAAAAGGAATAGATTTAGTGATGGACCAATATAAGCTGGATGCTATTATCTCTCCCGCAACTACCGAAGCCTGGAAAACAGACCTTAAAAACGGAGACCAGTACACCTTTGGAAGTGCCGATGCAGCTGCGATTGCAGGTTATCCCAGTATTACACTGCCCATGGGATATATTGATGAATTACCCGTCGGGATCTTATTTTCAGCCCGAAAATGGGAAGAAGGAAAACTCATTAATATGGCATATACTTTTGAACAAACCAACCCGCAAAGAAAAGCACCGAAATTCTTAACCGGACAATAAACATTAAATTAATTGTAAAAAATAAAAAAGCACAGAAATTATTTTCTGCGCTTTTTTATCTTTAAACGTAAAATAGTTCTTATGAAGAATAAAATATAGTACAAGTAGAATCTAAAAGGTCATAACCTGTAGCTATTTTAAAGCATTTTAAGATTATTTACTTCCAGTTCTGAAAGGATTCTCCAGTGTCCTCTCTTGATATTCTTCTTCGTTAATCCGGCAAACATTACTCTATCTAAAGATTCCACCTCATATCCTAATCTTTGGAATATTCTTCTGATCACACGGTTCCATCCGATGTGAATTTCAATTCCGATCTCATTTTTAGGTTTTCCTTCAATGTATGAAATCTGATCAACAACAGCTAATCCTTCGTCAAGACGAATCCCTTCTGCAATAAGACGCAGATCTTCACCTGTTAACTTCTTATCCAGTGTTACATGATAAATCTTTTTAGCATCAAATGATGGATGCGTCAATTTTTTAGTCATGTGTCCATCGTTCGTTAACAAAATAACTCCCGTTGTAGAGCGATCAAGTCTTCCCACAGGGAAAAGTCTGTATGGAGAAGCATTGGCTACAAGATCCATTACCGTTTTTCTGGCCTTATCATCCTTTGTTGTTGAAATATAACCTTTTGGCTTATTTAAAAGTACATACACAGGTTTCTCAGGAGTAATACCTTGTCCATCAAAAACGACTCTATCCGTTTTTTGTACCTGATATCCCATTTCCGTTACCACCTGTCCGTTTACCTCTACCAGCCCCTGAGTAATAAGCTCATCTGCTTCTCTTCTGCTGCAGATTCCTGAATTTGCAATATACTTATTAAGACGGATACTGTCTTTATAAACGTCCTTTTCAATTTTATTCAGCCTTCTTTTCTGTACAAAAGATCTTGTTTTGTCATCATTTCTGTCATCTTCACTAGAGGGTCTTCTGCCATATTTCAGACTTCCTCTTTCATACTTGTCTCTTGTATCGAAGCTTTTACCGCCTCTTTTAGGTTTTCCAAAAGATTTTTTCTCGTAGCTCTCACTTTTATTGGTAATATAAGCTCTACTTTCAGATTTTGAACCAGAATCTTCATTGGATTGATGGAAAGAGTCTGTATTTTTCTTGAAAGGTTTTTTTTCAAATCTTGAATTGGATCCTTTATGTTCCGGCCCTTTTTTTGTGCCGTCCTTAGAAAAAGGTTTTTTAAAAGGTTTTGATCCTGAAGAATTTCCAGATCTGGAAGCACGAGAATCATCAGAACTTTTCTTGGTTGAAATTCTTGGTCTCTTTGGTCTGTCTGAATTATTATTATCTCTGCTCATTCTAAAAATTTCTGCAAAGATAGTAATTTAGTTACGAGTTAAAAATTAAGAATCATAACTTTGCAGTATAGTTTACATTTTAACCTTACATATATTTGGAGATGATAACAATATTAAACGATGATTTTTCCCAGCTCAACGACTTTCTTCATGAGAAGTCATTCAGCAAAATTTTTATTTTAGTCGATGAAAACACCCATGAATATTGCCTTCCTACTCTTTTAGGGAATATGGAAACCGATCTGGGATTTGAAATTTTGGAGATTGAAGCCGGTGAGGAAATGAAAAATATCCAGACCGCCAATCAACTTTGGGAAATTCTTACGGAAATGCAGGCAGACAGAAAAGCACTGGTTATCAATCTTGGTGGCGGTGTGATTACAGATATGGGAGGTTTTGTTGCTTCTACCTATAAAAGAGGAATACAATTTATCAATATTCCTACTACCCTTCTTTCCATGTGTGATGCCTCTATCGGAGGAAAAACAGGAATTGACCTGATGCATTACAAAAACATGGTAGGAACTTTTGCCTTCCCTGAACAGATATTTATTTTTCCCAAGTTTTTAGAGACATTACCTTTTAAAGAACTGAGAAGTGGTTTTGCAGAAATGTTGAAACACGGATTGATTGCCGATACATCGCACTGGAATCAGCTGATTCAGATCCAAAAACTTGAGGTAGGAACTGTAACCCCTCATATCCAAACATCTATGAACATCAAACAAGAGGTAGTAGAAAAAGACTTCCACGAGAGCAATATCAGAAAGACCCTCAACTTTGGTCATACCATAGGACATTCGGTGGAGAGTCTATGTCTGCAACAGGGAAATCCTATTCTTCATGGAGAAGCTGTTGCCATGGGAATGATTTCTGAAGCTCACCTGGCTTATCTGGAAGGTCTTATTTCGGAAGATGATTCGAAACTGATTATTGAAAATATCCAGAGATATTATCCTTATTTGGATATCAGTGATTTTAAAGATGAAGATATTACAGCATTACTGATGAATGATAAAAAAAATACAGACAGTAAAATCAATTTTTCACTGCTTACAGGAATAGGTTCGTGTACCTATGACCATCAGTGTAGTCAGAAAAATATTCTGGAAGCCATTCATTTTTATAAAAAACTGAATGATCTTTAAATCAAACTTTTCTTTTTAGCTTAAAAAACCTAAACGAATAGTTTTTATTTTACTTTTTGCCAGACTATCCTTTCTTATAAAAAGAATACAAGCCTGACTTTAAATAGTCAGGCTTGTGTATTGATAACTGTCAAAATAATTTCTACTTTGCAAAAGAAGATTCCAGGTGTTTTAAACGCTGTTCAAAAATGGCCTGGGTATGCTTCATTTCCCTATTTACTTTTTGTAAGGCTTGATTTTCATTTTCTAAAGCCTCTATTTTTTTTGCTAATTCCTGAGTTGCAGAGATATTCAGCATCGATAAAGCATCATAATCTACAGTTCTTAAATCTGATACTTCCGTTCCGTAGACAAATAACTTCCCTTTAAGGTCTTTACCAGCCAGGTTTACTGTTATACTATTAGAAGTGCTGTTTTGTATTTCCAAAACAAATTCCCCTGTTTCATCATATACTTTAAGAAACTTATCTTCTTTAGCAATAGCAACAGGCTTTTCAAAGGTAAAAACAGATCCGTTTTGTTTAGCCAACTGATAGATATTCGGGATAAAAGTTTTTACATTGCTTTTATTAACTGCCTGAGGATATATGGCCTCCACTTCCTGTGCAATCACCTTTTTAAATTCCTGTTTGCCATACAATGCTTCATCTTTCATGAGATAATTGGTAATGCTGAGCTTTTTTAAGATCATTAAATCCTTCACTCCATCTGACTTCCCTTTGATGTTTTTAATCCTTTTATCTGAAAAAAGAGAGCTTTGTGCTACACTGAGCTTTCCTACCGATATGATATTTCCATCTGCATAGATAGAAGTATTGGTATTGAAAGTTCCCATATCATTAGTATAATTCGGATAAGTAGTTAACGTTCCGGCAAAAGAGCCTGAATCAGGACTTATTCCGTAATATGTAAGACTGGATACCGGTAGAGGCCATACGGCAGTCTTTAAACGGATATCCAAGGGGAACTGTGGAGTATTGGTTCCAATTCCTATATTCCCGTTCTGGTCAATATTGATTCTTCTGTTCCCATCACCATCAGCAATGATAACATTATTGGAAAGTGAGGCGGGCAGGCCGGTCACATTGGCTCCTATAATGGTATTCGATTTTCCGGAAACAAGTCCTGCAGCTGCCCGGAAGCCTATGAAAGTATTATAATTATTCACCGTGTTTAAGTTATATCCTGCAGATCCGCCAATCGCAGTATTTCCCCTTCCACCGGGAATCAAACGGAGAGCATCCCCTCCTATTCCTATATTGTGGTCTCCGGAAATAAGCTCACGAACAGAACTGGCTCCGATCCCAACGTTGCCTATTGTACTTTTAGCAGAATAGAGTGAAAAATAACCATTGGCAACATTATTATTTCCATCCAGATTTGAATATAAAGCCCGATATCCATAGCCGGTATTCTGTATCCCGGATTTGTTGTTGCTCAACACCTCTGCCCCAATCGCTGTATTCATACTTCCTATTGTATTCGAAATTAAATTATTAACGCCTACCGCAGTATTGTTAAGCCCTGTTGTATTAGCTGTTAAGCTGTTGACTCCAAAGATGGTATTGGTAGTGTTTAATACACCCGATACAATATTATTTCTTTTAAAAATAACATCAACATTATCAGAAGTGCCTATAAAATTAATTCCGTTTACCATCCCTGAATTTCCGGTCAGGCTCCATCCTGTCATCACAATAGGTGTCAGATCATCCAGTACTTTGGTCCAGCGTCCCGCAGTTGTACTCCAGTAGTAATACCCTGGTAAGACATCATTTGAAAAAGCAGTGTTATAAATCATTAAAGAATTGGCAGGCGCCGGTATTGTGGCAGTATCTGAGCTTCCGGTTAAGGGTACTCTGGGGATCAAAAGACCTTTATTAAAACCTGCAATATCAAGAGTTGAGGACGGATCAGGTGTTGTTGTATTGATACCCACCTGGGCCTGGAAATTGTTTTCAAAAAAAAGAAATAACAGCAGCAGCGTGCATTTTTTCATGTTGTAGAGGTTAGTGAATTCTTACGAAATTCAAGGAATCGTTTCGCAAGAGGATCAGGTTATCATTTTTATAAGAAACACAAAATTAGTAAAGCAAAATGATATGGATACGCTTCTGTCAGGCTCTTTTGCAGAAATCAGGACTTAATGAATAGCTTCTGCTAAAATTTTAGCTCGCAATAGAAGCTATTATTTTTAATCGTCATTAGAGTATCAATGGCTCTACAAATAAAATTCTATAATACATAAAGCAGATATTTTTTTGACAAAATTGTCAATTTAAACTCTATCTAAACAAATGTTTATTTGAATTTATATTCAATTAATTATCAATCAATTACAAATAAAATCATATAAACGTTTAGTGATTTTTTTATTGATTTGCATCATAAAAAATATTTTTGGCAAGTAATTTGAAAGATACTCTGCGTTCAACTGAAAATGTTGATCAGTAGTAAAATTTAAAATTAAAGAAAGAGTAAAATTTAAAAATTAAAGTTATGAAAAAGTTAATTTTAGGATTGGCAGTAACTGCAGGTACATTGGCATTCGCTCAGCAAACACCTTCTTCAGTAAGCTCAGCAACGTTTGGGGTAAAAGGAGGAATGAACGTATCTTCACTTTCTAACGGAGCTGATTTAAGTGATTCTAAATCTAAAATCGGGTTTAATGCGGGAGTATTTGCCAACATTCCACTAGCTAGTTCATTTAGTGTACAACCAGAGGTTATTTATAATGACCTGGGTTCAAAAGTAACGAGAGAATATACATTTGTAGGAAATAAATATAAAGATGAATATTCCAGAAATTTAGGATATATCGCAGTACCGGTAATGTTCCAGTATAATGCAACTCCTGAATTTTATCTTGAAGCAGGTCCTGAATTTGGATTTTTGGTAAGTGCCAATGATAAATTCAAAAGCTCTACCAATAGTAATACAAGCTCTCAGGTTTCTAGTCTTAATAAAGATGACTTTAAAACCTTTAACTTCGGTATTGGTATTGGTGCAGGATATTACTTCACTCAAAACTTAGGAATTACGGCAAGATATACGGCAGGTCTTACTGATATTTATAAAAACAACTCAGGTGACGCTGTAAAGAACAATGTATTCCAGGTTGGCTTAGCTTATAAATTCAAATAAGCTTATTACATTCACTAACAAATTTTATATTCAATACAAAAGGGTCAGATTATTTTTTAATCTGACCTTTTTTATTGAGTTAATTCAAAATAAAATAAATTAAAAAGCAGAAATTATTGAAATTTAACCATTAAAAATAAAAATCACTATTCAATTATTTCATGTAAAAACATACATGACTAAAAAAAATAAATAATTTGATTTTTTGGCACAGTGTTTGATAATAAACAAACTGTTAAATAAAACTTAAAAACTATTAAATAAATACTTATGAAAAAGATTCTTTTAGGCCTTGCCTTAGTAGCAGGTACTTTTACTTTCGCACAAAAAACTTCATCAAATACTGCATCTTCTTCTCCAATTAGATTTGGTTTAAAAGCTGGTCTTAACGTTTCAAGCCTGTCAAATGGTGGATGGAATTCTAAAGCAGGATTTTACGGAGGTGTATTTGCAAATATTCCTGTAGCACAAGACTTCTCAGTACAACCTGAAGTTTTATACAGTGGAATGGGAGCAAAAGCTAAGTCTAACAGTGATGTAAAGTTGAATTTAGATTATATCGCTGTACCCGTAATGTTCCAATATAACGCTCTTCCAAATTTATATCTAGAAGCAGGTCCTCAATTCAGTTTCTTAATAAACTCAAAATTAAAGGATAGCAATACTTCTATTGATGCTAAAGACGGTACTAAAACGTTTGACTTTGGACTAGGTCTTGGAGCTGGATACTACTTTACTCCAAACATCGGAGTTAATGTAAGATATGTTGCAGGTTTAACTGATATCGCTAAAGACAGAATCGGTGGTGATTCTGTAAAGAACGGAGTATTCCAGGTTGGATTGGCTTACAAATTCTAAACTTACGCTTGATAACAAATTTTATATCAATAGAAAGTCAGATTATTATTTAATCTGACTTTTTTTTATATAATTCCGTAAATCATTTTTTTTGGCAAGGAATTTGCCTCTTATGTTTTGATTGTATCCAATTTCGCAACATTTCCAACTTGCTATTTCTGTAATTTTAATGGAATATTTCCATTTCAAAACCCGGATCAATCAGCCCGGCTATTTTTTACGAAGAATATTACTGAGACAAAGTTGGTCAAAACATGCATTTGCATCGGGTTGTCATTATTTAAAAATACATTTTGATTTCAATAGAAAAAGTCAGGTTTACTTGTTTAAGCCTGACTTTTTCGCTTACAACATGACTTTTATAAATCGTGCTTATTTTGGCAATTTTGCTAGGCTCAAGAAATTAATTTAAAGTTTAAACCATGAAAAAATTATTTCTGTGTCTGGTATTTTCAGGAGGTTTACTGGTAAATGCGCAAGAAAATGAAAATCCACCACAAAAAGAAAAATCTTCCTCTCCTGTTATTTTTGGAATGAAAGCCGGTTTCAACACTTCTACTTATAATTCTATCTCGGAAAACGAAGGCTTTGACAATAATGAAAAACTAAAAGCTGGTTTTAATGCAGGTCTCTTTGTGAATATTCCTGTAGAAGAAAAATTTAACATACAGCCTGAGCTTCTTTTCACTCAACTGGGCTCAAAGACACAAAATCGTTTTAGTCACTATTCTAACGTTTATGGTTTTGCCACTGACAGCAGTCATAGAACAACCCTGAATTACCTTGTTCTTCCTATTATGGTTCAATATAACATTCTGCCTCAATTATATGTGGAAACGGGACCTGAATTCGGATTGTTATTGGGCGGAAAAATAAAAGGAGAGCAAACTACTACGGAAGTATCGGGTAATAAATCATTTTCATATACTGAACATTTTTCAGGGAAAATTGAGAAAGATTTCTATAATACATTCAATTTTGGAGTGGGCATCGCTGCAGGATATTATTTAACTCAAAATCTGGCAGCAACAGCAAGATTTACAGCCGGACTTACGGGCATTTATAAGAATAGTCCTTCCGATAGCAGAGTTAAAAATAATTCATTTCAAATTGGGTTAGCTTACAAATTCAAATAAAGATTTCTTTATTTTCAAATCAAAACCGGGCAGTAAAATGTTCGGTTTTTTCTATTTTATGGGTATCAGCACACATTCCAACAAAAATATTTCCCGTTTTGTTGAGAATTAGGTCAACTCCTATTTGTATTCATTATAGATATCATTATTTTTTTCTTAAAAAAACATATTTAAATTATACATATAAAACCCATTTTAGTTTAAAATTCTTTACGAAATACAAACCTATGTAACATATTTTTTCATAAAAAAAGATTAAAAGTACAAAAGAAACAATCCTTAAAAACCACTTCAACACCCCTGTAGATAAGACTTTTTCGAGTTTGGCAAGCAATTTGCAAAATAATTCAAGTCTGATTGATAAATCGTAGACAAACAAATAGTAAAAAAATTAAAAGAATAAAATTATGAAGAAGTTATTTTTAGGATTAGCATTAACTGCTGGTACATTAGCTTTCGCTCAGGAAACAACTAAAACAGCAACCGCCTCTCCATTAAAAAACGATGTTCAACCAATTAGATTTGGTATCAAAGCAGGAGGAAACTCAGCTTATTTCAGTGAGCAAAAATTTGGTATGAATAGCCAAAAATTAGGATTTCATGCAGGAGCGTTCGTTAATATCCCAATCTCTAAACAATTCAGCTTACAACCAGAGGTACTTTACAATCAAATGGGTGCCAGAGATGTAGTATATTCAACAGAAAATACTGTAGGCTCAACAACGATTAAAACTAAAGGAGAGGATAAAGTAACTATGAACTATATTTCAGTTCCTTTAATGCTACAGATGAGACCAATGGAGAAATTCTACATTGAGGCTGGACCTGAATTCAGTTATTTCATCAATGGAAAAAACAAAGGAGAATCAACAATTTCAAGTACTACAGGAGGAGTTACTACTACAAAAACAGAATCTCACTCTGAGGATCTTGATAAAGACCAAATCAACAGGTTCAACTTCGGTTTAGGTCTTGGTCTTGGATATGATATTACTAATAATATCGGTATTAGTGCAAGATATGTAAATAGCTTGACTAAAATCGATAAGAGCAGACCTGCTGCTGAGAATAACAACAGAGTATTCCAATTAGGTCTGAACTACAAATTCTAATTAAAATAAACCAATTTTTTAACTCTTAGTGCAGATTTCTGCATGATATAAAATAGCCGGAAGAATTTCTTCCGGCTATTTTAAATTATTGAAATATACGCGGATCATCACTGATCACACCGTCTATTCCCATATTTTTCAGTTCTTTCAATCTTTCTTTGGTATTAACAGTCCATGGTATCACCTTCATCCCTAATGCATGGCATTCTTTGATCAGCTCGGGAGTAATGAGATTATGCTCAGGACTGTAAATCGTTGGAGTAAAACTTAAAAATTTCATATCTCCCGCTACACCACGAAGATGATTGGGATATAATTTAAATTTCTCCAGCGGTATATTTTTAAAATAGGTTTGTTGTTGAGCCAGTTTTTTATCATCTACCTTTTCTATCAGAAAAGCGGTCATTATTTTAGGATATTTTTTGTGAATAATCTCGAGGGTTCTCGGATCAAAAGACTGGATAATCACCCTGTCCTGAATTCCTTTTTCCAGAATAATTTTCATCATCAGATCAACGAATTCCTGAGGTTCAGGATGAAAGATATTGTCAGAAAAAGGACGGGTCTTTGTTTCAATATTGTAGAAAGGTAAAGGTCTTTTCAATTCGCGGGCATAGCTTTCACAAGAGTCTATTACAGCCGAAAAAAGAGGTTTCTGCACCTTCATTTTCTTTTGATCAGGATAGTTATTCAATTTCTTTAAGCCTACATCAAATGTCCGGATCTTTGCATACGGCATCTCATAGATTTTATAATAAAACCCGGAATCTTTTGGAATATAGGTCCCATCAGGTTTTGTAACCAATTCAGGCGAAAGAAAAGCATCATGGGAAAGGACTACTTTTTTATCTTTTGTTATAGCCAGATCCATTTCCAGGGTCGTGACATTCATTTTCAAAGCATTCTTCATAGCCGGAATTGTATTTTCCGGATACAAGGATTTCCCTCCCCGGTGTGCCTGCATATCGAAAGACTGTGCAGTATAAAATTGAGTAAAAACAAGGAAAATACCTGTAAAAAATACGTTTTTCATATCCCGAAATTTTAATCTGTTAAAATTAAAACTTACTTATGTACTATATACTACAGGAATATTAAGCTTTTGATATATTTAGAATCTCAGAGTTTTTTTTCAAAATAGCATAGTATAAAAAAGAGCCAGGCTGTTTACCTGACTCTTTTTATTTATGTAAGAAATATTAATTAAATAATTCCAGCTCCTCTCCTTTTCCTACCGGATATTCTTCTGTAAAACATCCAAAGCAGTGATTAGAAGATCCTAAAATATCTTTCAGATTGTCAATGCTTAAAAATTCCAGAGAATCAACTCCCAGGTAGTTTTTAAGCTCCTCTGTAGACATATTTGCAGAAATCAAATCATCCTTTGAAGGGGTATCAATTCCTAAATAACAAGGCGCAATAATAGGAGGAGAAACACTTCTGAAGTGAATCTCTTTTACACCTGCATCTTTTAAGATTTTAACCAGCCTTTTAGAGGTCGTTCCACGAACGATAGAGTCGTCAATAATCACAACTCTTTTACCTTTCATTTCAGAAATAATCGGATTCAGCTTTAAATTGACCACTCTTTCTCTCATTTCCTGAGTCGGAACGATGAAACTTCTTCCAATGTATCTGTTTTTGATCAATACAGGGCGGAATGGTATTCCTGAAGCCTTTGAGAAGCCAATGGCAGCCGGAACTCCGGAATCCGGAACCCCGATCACAAGATCTGCCTCTACAGGGGCCTGTTCCCAGATTTTCTCCCCGGATTTTTCTCTGATTTCATATACATTGATATTCTCTAAGGTAGAATCCGGTCTTGCAAAATAAATATATTCAAAAGAACAGATTCTCTGCTTACCTTTCGCCTCATCCATCATATAAGAATGAAGTTTTCCGGGCTCATTTTCGTTGGTATAAATAATCTCTCCCGGAAGGATATCGCGTACATATTGAGCTCCTACAGCATCCAGCGCTACAGATTCGGAAGCCACCACATATGACTTCTCATCAATAGCTCCTAAAACCAACGGACGGATTCCATTGAAATCCCTGAAAGCAAAGAATTTATTTCTGGTCATTCCAACAACAGAATACGCTCCTTCAATTTTCTCCATGGTAGCTTTAATAGCCCCGCGAAGACCTAAGTCCAGATTTTTCTGGATTAATCTTAAAATCACTTCAGAATCGGAAGTTGCTCTGAAAACTACACCTTCAGCTTCTAATTCAGCTTTAAGTTCTTTCGCATTGGTAAGGTTACCATTGTGAGCTATAGAAAGTATAATCTGGTCATATTCGTTTTTCGCGAAAAATGGCTGGAAGTTATATTTCTTTTTATCTCCTGCAGTCGTATAACGGGTATGCCCGATCGCAGAATTTCCCATAAAAGTATCAGGTTCCTGAATGTCTTTATAAACATCTAAAACTAAACCTTCATCCTTCATATTGGTAATTCTCCCTTCTTTTAAAACGGAAATACCGCACGCTTCCTGACCTCTGTGCTGTAGCGCAAAAAGCCCGAACTGCGAAAGAGAGAAAGTATCCAGATCAGCATCCGAATACAATCCGAAGATTCCACACTCTTCATTCGGAGCATCCAGTCTTTCCTCTTCCTGAGTTCTGAAAAGATTTCTTCCGTAAGTCTGGGTTTCAAACTGTTTTAAATATTCACTTTTATGAATGTCTAAACTTTTCATTTTTTCTAATTGTAGATCTTAGAAGTCAGATTTCAGATTTCAGACTAAAAACTAACTTCAAATTTTAATTTTGTTTTTAAACTAACAAAGTATTTTTCGGTGCTAATATCTGATATCTAGCATCTGAAATCTTATTTCTGTAAAAGATTTTTAAGACGGTTGTAGATTTCTACGTAAGCCTCAGTTACTTCTCCTAAATCTCTTCTGAATCTGTCTTTATCAAGCTTCTTCATGGTATCTTTATCCCAAAGTCTGCAAGTATCAGGAGAAATTTCGTCAGCCAAGATGATTTCTCCGTCAGAAGTCTTCCCTAATTCAATTTTGAAATCGACTAAGATGATATTAATTTTATCAAAAAGATCGATAAGGATTTCGTTGATATCAGAGGTCAATTCATACATTTCATCCAATTCCTCATACGTAGCTGCACCTAAGAATACAGCGTGGTGATCATTGATAAGCGGATCTCCCAATTCATCTTTTTTGTAGCAAATATCGAAGATTGTTACCGGAGATTTGATTCCTTCTTCCACTCCTAATCTTTGTGCCATGCTTCCTGCAGAATAGTTTCTCACCACCATTTCCAAAGGAATAATTGATACTTTTCTTACCAACTGCTCTCTTTCGTCCAATTGCTTAATGAAATGAGTTTTGATCCCTTTTTCATTTAAATATTCAAAAATAAGAGTAGTGATGGCGTTGTTCATTTCCCCTTTCAGGTCAACCTGGCCTTTCTTTTGAGCGTTAAATGCTGTAGCATCGTCTTTGAAACGCACTACTACTTCATCAGGATTATCGGTAGCAAATACTTGTTTCGCTTTCCCTTCGTACAACATTTCTTTCTTTTGACTCATAATTTTACTTTCTAAATTGTAGTTAGATTTATTGATTTATTTTATTATTATTCCTGTTAGGACAGCCAGTCCAAAGCTCAGCAGTGTACCAATCAGTACGTATTCCGTAAGCTTTCTCTGTTTTGCCTGTGCAAGGTCACTGAATCTGAAAACAGATTTTGCAGCCACCATGAAACCTACGCCTTCCCAGTGATTCACCATGATAAAGGTAAAAACCAGTAAGCGTTCTAAAATTCCGATATATTTTCCGGCACTTGTTAAAGATTCGGTTTGGATATTGTTGGGACCATCCGGAGCAGGTGTCCAGGATGATAAAAGAAGTTTAATGAAAATAGATGCAGGTGTTGTCAAAAACAAAGCCGCCATTATTATTTTCAAAAACTCCTGATTCTGCAAAAAGCTGAAATCAAATTCACCGAAATAAAAAGAAACTCCGGCAATCACCAAAACATGCAGCATCTGGTCTATGAAAAACCATCTTTTCTTTGTTTTGACATTTTGAAAACTAAGCTTTGCAGCGTCGATAATAAAATGAGAAATTCCTATCAAAGCAGCAACCCACCATAGTTGTAAATCCCAAAGGAAAATAAAACTTAAAACGGTATGAATCAGAACATGATAGTATAAAAACTTACTTTTCAGTTTATAGTTTTCCTTATCTGCAACCCAAGAGTTTGGCTGAAGAGTAAAATCTCCGAGTAGATGTGCCAATATGAGTTTAATAAAGATCATGTCTATAGTTCTGAGATTTTCTTTCTAAAATACTGGTTGGTTTCTACGATGAGCTCATAGTTGGCTCTTTTCAGTCTCTGGCTTATCGAGGACTGTGAAATAGTAAATTTCTTAGCAAGATCTTCCTGTGTGATGTCCTGATTCATGATCATTTCATGAATAATCTCCGAGGTAGCCATTGTCCAGTTATCAAAATCCTTTGACGACCATTTCAGCAGGATATTAAGATCCCTGTCTACAGAATCATTAGATGTTTTGATCGCAACCGTATGACCGTCACTTTTCAAATCATTCAATAACCTCCCGGAATTTACGTACGCTGTACCATTAGATTCTGTGATTTTTTCCGAAGAAAAACTTTCCTCCCCAATGCCTATGGCCATTCTTACGTCTAAATTTTCCTGACTTTTAATAAGAGATTTTATGGCTAGAAAACGCCAGAATACGTCATCAATATTGCATTTGAACTGAAATTCGTCTCCCCTGTAAATTTCCCATGTATGAGGAACGCTTCCCCAATTTTCGAGAAGATTTTTAAGTCTGGTAATCCAAACTTCAGTATCCGCATGCTGTGAATTTATAATATCACCGGTAATGACCGCTATCATACTGCAAATATAAGCATAATTACTTATAAATAAAAAATATAAGCAGAAACACTTATAGATATTGATTATTAGTGAATCTGCTTATATCAATTTTATAGTAACCATAAGGTTTTTAAGACCTTATATCAAATCAAAAAAAATACAGGAAGTGAAAAACTGATATTTTTTTTCCAATTTAACTCTACTTTTTTAATAAGAAGCTTGTTCCTGCTATCCGCTCATACTCCTCGCTCCCTCCTTTCCCATTGCTTGCTGTGGGGTAACCGCTACTATCAGGGCTAATAACCTTGCCGAAATTTCAAACCCCTCGCAAGGTTACAACTATGATCTATAAAAAAATAAAACCTAACAGGTTTCAAAAACCTGTTAGGTTGGATATCATTGAAATATGAGCTACTCTTTTACTATTTTTTAATAAACTGCTGCACATGCTCATCCAGCCTCAAAAGATACGTTCCAGCAGGAATTCCCTGCACAGAAATATTATTTTTATTCTTAAACGGATCCTTTTCCGTATAAATTACTTTTCCTGAGAAATCAATAATCTGGGCTGTTTTTATTTTTTCTGTAGCTCCTTTGGCAAAAAGATAATCAGACACCGGATTAGGATATATTTTCACATCATTTTTAACGGCAATAAGCTCTGCCGCAGATAAGGTTTCACCAAGATTCTGACAGTAATTGGACGGATAAGCGTCCCATTCTCCCATAGTAAATGTACTATTGGGCTGGTTAACTGTATTCTTTCTATATAATGAAACATTACCATTGGTGTTGAGTACGTATTTTGTACCAATAGCATCTACAGTAACTGTTTTATTATAAGCAAGCTCTACATAATTTTCTCCTCTGAAAGTCATAGGATCAGAAGCTGTTACAAATTTAGCCTGGTCAATGGAATAACATGATAAATTAGCTTTTGGATTCAGGATTACAAAAGTTTCATTATTCCCTATTTTACCTTCAAGCTCGTAAGTATCTGCATTATAAATAGCTCCATTTGTATTGTTTTTAAGCTGAATATTAATTCTGTAATTATTTAAATCCACTTCATGCCCTGTTTTATTTACAATTTCCAGTGCATTATTCTTAATAGTATTGGCTATATTATTGGTTCCTGATATATACTTTGTGATCATAAGATCGGGAGCATATAAATCCGAGGCCAGAGTTGCAGTGGTAACAGAATTACTGAAAGGAGATTCAAGATACCCTTTGTCAAAAGCTTTCACAGTAAAAGTATAAGTAGTGGACGGATTCAAATGATCGATCGTTATAGAAGTCCCCTTTGTGACTGCCACAGGTGTTGCTGCACCATTCACGTAAACCCGGTATCCTAAAATATCTGCGTCAGCAGAAGCAGTCCAGTTCAGGTTGATAAAATACGCATTCTGCTGTGATGAGACCAAGGATGCAGGAGCTACAGGCGCAATATTATCAGGCGTTTCAGACCAGATCGCATCAATCCATTCCGGATGGTCAATAAATGGGTTTCTGTTTTTCTGTAGGGCAAAAACAGCATTGTTTCTGTCAATCTCTCGTTGCGAAACAGGATCTGATGTACTCCATTGTTTCAGCATAGCAATGTAAGGGAGATCAATCGCTCTTTCTTCCGTTCCGTCAAGTGGACATTGATCCGTAGCAGGTGTTATTGTTGCAGAGGTACTGTATGCTGTATTGAAAGAGCCTAATTTACCTTCGTATCTTACCGCAAAATAAAGCAATGCTCTTGCAACATCTCCTTTAAACTCATCAATAGGTTCATACACCCTGCCTGTATAGGGATAATTGGGAATTGCCGCTTTTGATATTTTGGAACCATTCGTAAAAGTATAGTAATTTGTAGTTCCTGCAATTCCATAAGGATAATTATTTCTTCGCTGGTTAATATAGGCGTCCACAGGAATAATGAAATTCAGATCAGAATACATAGGATAATCACTGATGGATGAACTTGTACTGAATGTACTCTGTGGCATCATATGCTCCCTGTTATATCCCAGCCCTTCAGCACCGGCAGTTGAAATGAGCTGATCGATGGTATATTCATAAGCATCCGGTCCTGCAGGTTTTTCAGAATAGATATCCAGTAAATATTGTGTATTAGAGGCATCATGATCATAATATTTATCAAGATCAGTCTGGCCGTACAAAACTTTAAGATCATCATAATGCCAATTGACCATTTTTTCAGAAATAATATCGTGAAGTCTTGTTTTCAGAGCGTAACCTGTCAATCCAGCTGTTCCACTATAATATCCGGCAGGAGCCTGCGCAGAAAAATAAGAGGAAATCAAAATAATAGGAAGTAGAATTTTTTTCATGCCTTAAAAATTGGGCTTCTAAAATACTAAAATAAAACACCTATCAAGAGAATATTTTATTAAGAAATCATTATTTTTTAGAACATAAAAATATTGGTAATTAAAATATTGTGTCCTAAAATACTATGAATAAAATATTTTTTTAGCATTCCGCCAATTTAATTATCTTTGGGAACTAACTATTATCTATATGAATACAGAGACTATTGACAACATCAAAATGATAGCGGAGACAGCTAGAGAATTTGCAGAAAAGAATATCCGTCCGAATATTATGGAATGGGATGAGAGCCAGACATTTCCAAAAGACTTATTTCACCAGTTAGGAGAAATGGGATTTATGGGCGTTGTAGTTCCTGAACAATATGGAGGTTCCGGTCTGGGATATCATGAATATGTTACGATTCTTGACGAGATTTCTCAGGTAGACCCGTCTATTGGTCTTTCTGTAGCAGCACACAACTCGCTTTGCACCAATCATATTTATGAATTTGGTAACGAAGAACAAAGAAACAAATGGCTTCCTCAGCTGGCTTCCGGAAAAGTAATTGGAGCCTGGGGATTAACAGAGCACAATACAGGTTCGGATTCTGGAGGGATGTCGACAACCGCTGTAAGAGATGGTGATGACTGGATCATCAGTGGTGCTAAAAATTTTATTACGCATGCTATTTCAGGAGATATCGCCGTAGTAATGACAAGAACAGGAGAAAAAGGAGCAAAAAATAATTCTACCGCTTTTGTTTTAGAAAAAGGAATGCCTGGCTTCACTTCGGGAAAAAAGGAAAATAAACTAGGAATGCGCGCTTCCGAAACAGCAGAACTTATTTTTGACAGTGTACGTGTACCGGACTCTCATCGTTTAGGTGAAGTAGGTGAAGGCTTCAAACAAGCCATGAAAATTTTGGATGGAGGAAGAATTTCTATCGCTGCACTAAGTTTGGGTACCGCAAGAGGAGCTTATAAAGCGGCTTTAAAATATGCTAAAGAAAGACATCAGTTTGGAAAATCAATCTCTGAATTCCAGGCAATCAATTTTATGCTGGCTGACATGGCAACGGAAATTGATGCTTCAGAACTTCTGATTCAAAGAGCAGCTACCTTGAAAAACGCTAAGCAGAAAATGACAAAAGAAGGAGCTATGGCAAAATTATATGCGTCTGAAGCTTGTGTAAGAATCGCTAATAATGCTGTTCAGATCTTTGGAGGATATGGATATACAAAAGATTTCCCTGCTGAAAAATTCTACAGAGATTCTAAGCTTTGTACCATTGGAGAAGGAACTTCTGAAATCCAGAGATTGGTGATCGGAAGAGATATTACAAAATAATTTTCTTCTATTTTCTGAAATACAGATGATAAGAGATTTTCTTTCTAATTATTTACACCAGTATAGTGGTGAGCCGGTTGTATAATTAAGATCAATCGACATAATGCTCCGGATCATCAGGGTTTACTGTAGACGATAAAAATTAAAAAAAGCTGTTTCTATTTGGAACAGCTTTTTTGCTGTTATAGGTTATCAATTACAGTAATAACAACCAAGTGACAGTTTCTTAATTTTATTCATTAATTCTTAAATAATACACAAATATTATTGTCTCATTTTATGATATTATCAAAAATATACTTTATTTTTATTTTTTTTCCAAAATTAAATCCAGAATTACTATTCTAGTTTTCTTTTATTGATAAGCTTTTTCAATATTATTCAATGCATTGCATAATATTTTAAAGTAATATTCTAAATTTCTCTTAAAAAATTTTGTTTTTCGTAACATATTTTTTATTAGTTTTGATATTCCACAACCAAAATAAGTATTTAATATGAAAAAACAATTAACCCTGATTGGAATGCTCCTTATTACGGGTGTTTCTTATGCGCAGACTGATCGTCTTTGGTCTGAGAACTCCAGAAAAAGCTCATCAGAGATTTTTGAAAACAAATCCAGCATCACCAATCCAAAGGTGTACAGTCTAAACATCAACGGATTGAAAAATGCTCTTGCCAAAGCTCCTAAAAGACTGGCAGTCGGCGAAAAATCAGAACTCATCATTTCTCTTCCTAATTCTGACGGCAGAATGGAAAATTTTAAAGTGAGAGAGAATTCCAACTTTGCTCCTGAGCTGGCAGCAAAATACCCGGACATCAAATCTTATGTAGGCCAGGGCCTAGATGATCCAAACTCTACAGTATACTTCAGTATTTCTCCACTTGGCCTTTCATCCATGGAAATTTACGGTGACAAATCAGCAGTATTTATCGAACCTTATTCAAAAGATCTTTCGACGTATGTAGTTTATAAAAAATCAGACAAGAAACAGGATCTTAACAAGTTTGAATGTACCGTAATTGATGCAGCACAAAAAGGCGTCAACAATTCAGCTCTTGCAGCAAGACCCAATGCTGATGATGCTAAATTAAGAACATTCAGGTTGGCACTTTCCTGTACCGGAGAATACACAACGTATTTTGGAGGAACAAAAGCGCAGGCTCTAGCCGCTATGAACAGTACTATGACCCGTGTAAATGGTGTCTTTGAAAAAGATTTTGCAGCCCGAATGGTTCTTATTGCTAATAATGACGCAGTTATTTATACTAATGCTTCCACAGATCCTTATTCTGCATCATCAGGAATGAGCAACTGGAATTCACAACTTCAAAGCACACTGACATCAGTAATCGGGGAAGCCAATTATGACATCGGGCATTTATTCGGTGCATCAGGAGGTGGCGGAAATGCCGGATGTATCGGATGTATCTGTACCAATGGTTCTAAAGGGAGTGGCTACACCTCTCCTGCTGACGCTATTCCATCGGGAGACAATTTCGATATTGATTATGTGGCTCACGAAATGGGGCATCAGTTTGGTGGAAACCACACTTTCTCCATGAGTAATGAAGGAACCGGAGTTAATATGGAGCCGGGATCAGGGTCAACCATCATGGGATATGCCGGAATTACGAGCCAGGATGTTCAGCCCCACTCAGATGCATTTTTCCATGCGATAAGCATTCAGCAAATCACCAATAATATTAAAGCTAAAACATGCTCTGTTAATACCAATACAGGGAATTCAATCCCAACAGCAAATGCCGGTTCAGATTATACAATTCCAAAAGGAACTCCATTTGTACTAACCGGAACAGGTACAGATGCAGACGGAGATTCTTTAACGTATATCTGGGAACAGATGGACAATGCTTCATCCTCCCAAACAGGAGCAAGCTCAGCGGCAAGTGCGACAAAAGCTTCAGGACCTAATTTCAGATCATGGGCTCCAACAACGGCTCCAGTAAGATACTTCCCGAGAATGGCTTCAGTGCTAACAGGTGCAACGACTACAGCCGGTTCAGAAATTACCGTTGAAGCTCTTTCTTCTGTAGCAAGAACATTAAACTTCAGATTTACGGTTCGTGACAACAAGGCCGGAGGATCAGGAAATAACTCAGACGATGCTGTCATTACCGTAAACAATACTGCAGGACCATTCACAGTAACTTCACAGAACTCAGCAACAACTTACACTGGCGGAAGTTCTCAGAATGTAACCTGGGATATCGCAGGAACTACAGCAAACGGTGTGAATACAGCTAATGTGGACATCTTATGGTCTACAGACAGTGGAAACACCTGGACTACTCTATTGGCAGGAACTCCAAACGACGGATCTCAGGCCGTAACTATTCCTAATGCTACGACAACAACAGGTAGAATTATGGTGAAAGGCACCAATCATATTTTCTTTGATGTAAATAACGCCAATATTAGTGTTAATGCAGGATCCGGAACTCCTGATACGGTTGCACCTACAGCACCTACTCTTGCCGCTTCAGGAACAACTTCTACTACTACTAACCTCTCCTGGTCCGGAGCAACAGACAATGTAGGCGTTACGGGATATGATGTATATCAGGGAGCTTCACTGATTGGTTCTACAGCTTCTACAACCTATACTGTAACATCATTGAGTCCGGCCACCACTTATTCTTTCTCGGTTAAAGCGAAAGATGCAGCAGGAAACACCTCTGTTTCAAGTAATACAGTAAGCGTGACAACTCTTTCAGGGGGAACAGTTACTTACTGCTCAGCTTCAGCATCCAACACTGCTGATGAGAGAATCGGAAATGTAAAATTCGGAACCATCAACAATACTTCAACAGGAACAGCCGGTTATGAAAACTTCACATCAATTTCTACTAATGTAACGAGAGGCACCACATATACCCTTTCTGTAACTCCGGTTTGGACATCTACAAAATATAGTGAAGCTTATGCCGCGTATATTGATTATAACGGTGACGGAGATTTCACAGATAGTGGAGAACTGGTTTGGACAAAAGCAGGTTCTACGACCAGTCCGGTAACAGGATCTGTTACTATTCCTTCAACAGCAACCCTTGGCTCAACAAGAATGAGAGTGATGATGAAATACAGCTCTATTCCTACCTCATCTTGTGAAGCGTATACTTATGGACAGGTAGAAGATTACACTCTTAATATTGTTTCTTCAGGAAAAGGTGATCTGACCAATACAAAAGATCTCATTACTGATATTAAGCTGTATCCAAACCCTGTAAAAGATATATTATATATTTCTAATACATCATCTGAAGACTATAAGATCTTCGATATGGGTGGAAAACTAATTGATTCAGGAAAACTTCAAAGAAGTTCTGTCAATGTAAGCGGACTTATCAAAGGAGCTTATATGATTCAGATCGGAGAGATTACGAAAAGATTCGTTAAGAATTAAGACTTTACAACCAAAACGATGTGAAAGGCTGCTCTCTATGAGCAGTCTTTTTTTATATGATAATTCCATTATGCTATACACCTGCCTATTTTTACATACATAGAATTTAATTTTTTCTTCATAAAAGAGTTCCTTCCTATTATTTTTTGCTAGCTTTGCGAAACACAAATGAAAAATTCACAAGTACATGAAAAAACAATTATTGATGATGGGAATGCTTGCGCTATCAGGTATTTCATCTGCTCAAACAGATCGTTTATGGGCCAAAGGCTCCCATAAAACTTCTACACCTATTTTTGAGAACAAATCCGGAATCAATGATCCGAAAATTTATAAACTTAATATCAACGGATTAAAAAGCATATTATCCAGAGTTTCTCAACGATCAGCAACTGCTGAAAAATCGAGAATCGTTATATCCTTTCCCAGCTCTACCGGAAAAATGGAGCATTTTAACGTGAGTGAAAATTCAAATTTTGATTCTGAGCTGACTGATAAATATCCGGATATCAGATCATACATCGGCGAAAGTACAGATAAATCTTCAACTATTTATTTTAGCATTTCTTCTTTAGGCTTATCATACATGGAGATCTACAATGATAAATCAGCTGTCTTTATAGAACCCTATACAAAGGATTTATCAACCTATATCGTCTATAAAAAATCTGATAGAAAAGATGATTTAAGCCCTTTTGAATGTACAGTTCTTGAATCGGCACAAAAAGGATCAACCACTGCTGTGACAGCTAAAAACGCTAACGATTCCACCTTGAGAACATTCAGGCTCGCCCTTTCATGTACAGGAGAATATGCGGGATATTTTGGTGGAACAAAAGCACAGGCATTAGCAGCTATGAATAACACCCTTACCCGTGTCAATGGAATTTTTGAAAATGAGTTTGCTGCAAGAATGGTACTTATTCCCAATAATGATGCAATCATTTATACCAATGCTGCCACTGATCCATATTCTCCTTCAACTCAAATGAACAACTGGAACCTTCAATTGATGAATACATTAAGTTCAACTATTGGTAATTCGAACTTCGACATAGGCCATTTGTTCGGAAGGGATGGCGGAGGCGGAAATGCCGGATGTATAGGCTGTCTGTGTAATGATGATATGTCAACATATGTGTACCAGGGAGTTACTTATCCTAGTAATTATAAAGGAAGTGGCTATACTTCTCCTTCCAATGGAGGCCCGTCAGGAGATGCTTTTGACATTGACTTTGTAGCTCATGAAATGGGGCATCAGTTTGGAGGAAATCACACCTGGTCTTACGAAACTCAGTTGGATTTAAAGCCCGTTGAACCAGGTTCAGGATCTACCATCATGGGATATGCAGGGATTACCAACTATGATGTTCAAAAAAAATCTGACCCGTTCTTTCATGCCTTAAGCATTGAACAGATTACCAACAGGATCAAGACCGCTACATGCTCTGTAAACTCTCCAACAGGAAACTCAGTCCCTACCGCTAACGCAGGGCCTGATTATACAATTCCTAAAAGCACTCCATTCATGTTAACGGGATCCGGAACAGATGCTGATGGAGACTCTTTAACTTATATCTGGGAACAAATGGATAAAGGAACCTCTTCCGAAACAGGTTCCAACTCCGCCGCTATAGGGACTAAAACTATCGGTCCACTTTTCAGATCATGGACTCCAAACATTTCTCCGGTGAGATATTTCCCTAAAATGTCTTCAGTTTTAGCAAAAAAAACAACCACAGCCGGAGATGAAATTGATGTAGAGGCTTTACCTTCGGTGGCAAGAACATTAAATTTCAGATTTACAGTTCGAGACAACAAACCGGGTGGTGCAGGAAACAATTCAGATGATACAAAGCTTACCGTTACTTCAGCTGCGGGACCTTTTATTGTTACTTCACAAAATACTGCTGTATCCTATATTGGCGGAAGTTCACAAGCTGTAACATGGAATGTGGCAGGAACAACATCCAACGGCATCAATGCCACTCTTGTTGATATTCTTTGGTCTACCGACAACGGAACTACCTGGACAACACTTTTAGCCGGAACCCCCAACAATGGTATGAAAACTGTAACGATTCCTGATATTCCAACCTCTTCAGGAAGAATCATGGTAAAAGGAAATAATCATATTTTCTTTAATGTTAATGATGTCAACATAACAGTTACACCTTCTGACGGAAAACCGACGACCGTTGACCCCAAAACAGGATCAACGGAAGTCAACCTTTATCCCAATCCGGTAGAAGATATTCTGACAGTTTCAAATATGAATACGGGAGAATATAAAATTTATGATATGTCTGGTAGACTGGTTAAAGGTGGGAAACTTCAGAACGGAACTGTGAATGTCCGTGAGTTCACAAGCGGCACATATCTTATTCATATTGAAAATTTTATAAAAAAATTCATTAAGAAATAATTACATTTAAAATTACGTATTATCAGTAAGCAGCTTCATGGTGAGGTTGCTTATTTTTTTCTCCAAGACCATGTATTAATTTTATAATTATATTTTAAATCTAAAATACAATCACTAACAATAATTAAATATATTAATATAAATACGTTTATTTTATTGAAAAAATTCTATAATTTAATTTTTTAATTTAAATTTACGTCAACAATATTATTTTGTCATTGTACTGTAGATCCCGGGAGTATTAAAGCCGTCTAGGTTGATAATGATACCAATGGTTCATTGTATTGATGAAAATTTATGATGCAATGATTACAATTCTTTCTTTATCCGTATCAGGACACAACAGCTTTTATCAAAAAAAGAAAATTGTTTTTCAATGAGAAACTTCTGTCATTTTTATACCTAAGTAATACTCTTCTGATTTTTAAACTATTTTAAAATTATATACTATGAAACATGTATTTAAGTATTTTTTTCTTGCCACCATGGCATTCATCTCCGTAGCATGTGGCCCCGACAGCTATGAGGAAATCAACACAAGCCCGGTTACAATTGTATATTTTAAGAATGCGGATGATTTTGCGTTAACCTACGATCCAAAAGGAACCGTAGATCAATACACCAGAAATCTTGCATTTGACTTATACAAACAAGGAAACTGGAAGGAGCTGGAACATCTTTTTAAAACTTACAAATTAAACGGAGGATGGCCACCGGCAAACGGAGGATACAATATTGTTGATGATGTCCCTATAGTAGCCGGACAAAAATTTGACAGGTACAGCGGTGCTGTGGGAGCATACAACGGCACGGGGGTTCCTACTTTGGGAGGAAGCTTTACAAGCCCTATCATTAATGGATATGTGTATACTTTTACCCAAAGAGCTCTGAACCAGCCTGAAAATACATATGATTTTTATTACGAGATTGATGTATTGAATAATTTACTATCTTTTAAGTCTCAAACAGCTGATATTATTCCCTGGTTTGGCCAGGCCGGAAACGGAAAACAAACCATGTGGAAAATTCCACTTGATGTTACAACGGGGTATCCGAAAACATGGAATAAATTAGCTGAAGAAGGATATATAAAAGTTACCATTAAAAAAAGTCCCAGCGGAAAATATAATAATTTAGTAGGTACCGTTATTCAGTAATAAATAAAATCAAATGTATTCAATATCAAAAAAAATAAGCCTTGGTAAAAAAGCTCTTATAGCAAAAGAAAGTTTCATTAATGCTGAAACCTCTCCATCCGTGGTTACTCAATTCATTTGTCCTGATTGCAACCATGAGAATAGCATCGAAATTATTCCTTACAATTCAGGATTTCCGATCTTTCAGATGTATGACAAAGACCATATCCTTTCTAAATCTGAGCTTCTAAAAAACGGAATGGTTTCTGAAACCTCACAACGAATGATTCATTTTGGGGAATTAACAGTAGATGACCTGCCCACTTTATATTTTGGAACAGCCTGCAAAACCTGCCATTCAAAATACATTTGTGTCTTTAGCTATGGGGAAAAGCAACCGGGTTTAACGATTCTCAACATTTCAGGTATCTGGAAATATAAAGAATTGGAATGATACATTTTTGAATACTGAAAAAAACATTAAGTTCTTAGCATAAAGTCCACAATCTCAGGTTGTGGACTTTTGCATAAAAAATGATCAACTTTACACTGTGCCAATATTCATACATTTCCCTCTGCCACATTTCAAAATTTACAAATCGTTTTCTATCTTTGTGGGAAATAAAAAAATTCATGGATAAAATTGATAGTCTGAACCAAGTAGCAGAATTCCATACTACTTTCAAAGCCCCTATTTTAGATACCCCACAAATTCCTTCTCCTGAAAGATGCAATCTTAGAGTAGAACTTTTACAGGAAGAATTAAACGAACTTAAGCAGGCCATTGCAGATAATGATATTGTAGAAATTGCAGATGCACTTTGTGATCTTCAGTATGTTTTGAGCGGTGCTGTACTTGAATTCGGGCTTGGCAACAAATTTGTAGAGTTATTCAACGAAGTTCAGCGTTCCAATATGTCGAAGGCATGTGATAATGAGGATCAGGCAAAGGAAACTGTTGAATTCTATAAAGAAAAGGAAGTAGAATCTTTTTATGAAAAGTCAGGAGAAAAATACAATGTATACAGACAGGCAGATCATAAAGTATTAAAAAATAAATACTACTCTCCTGCTGATTTAAAATCAATCATCGAAAAATAAGTATGAAAAAATTTATTACCCGTATTGTTGCCGCTTCAAGTCTTTTTTGGGCCACTCAGCAATTGAGTGCTCAAAAGGTAGTCATTAACCGTGAGGTTGATTCTCAAAAAGACGGTAAAATGCTTCTGGGTCATCAATCAAAATCACAATTTTTAAAGGCTCCTTATGCTGACTGGTATGTGAAAGAACATGATGAGTATGCTCTTGATCAGAAAGCCATCAGTGAACTCCGAAAAGAAAGAATAGGATCATATGATGTTATTGTTTTCATGGGAACCTGGTGTGAGGATAGCCATAGAGACGTTCCAAGGTTGATGAAAATACTTGAAGAAGCAAATTATCCGGATAGTAAACTCACCATTATTGCAGTTAACCGTAAAAAAGAGTCTCCTACTGGTGACGAAGGGCTTTATAACATCCAAAAGGTTCCTACCATTATTCTTAAAAGATATGGAAAAGAAGTGGGAAGAATTGTAGAAATGCCTACTTCAGGATACATCGAAAGAGATCTTGCTGAGATCTTAAAAAAGAATGATTCATCTGTCATCAAAGAAATTTTTAAATAGATTTGAGAAATAATAAAGTTATCATATCATTTATAGCCGGTGCAGGAGCTGTATTGCTTGTGTTTTTTGGCCTGAAATCCTGCCTTAACCTTGGCGGAAAAACGGAAAAATCAGACTATTACATTCTGACGAACCAGATTTCCAAAATGAATAAGATGGTAGTGATGGAGCAGAATACTTCCAGTATGCAGAAAACCAAAATGGGCTATGAGGTACTTGGAAAGGAGGTTTCAAGCAACAGTATTATTACGTACACGAAAACCAATGCTCAGGTTTCTTATGATCTTAATAAAATGAAGATCGAAGTAGATTCCATCAACAAAAAGCTGGTGATTACGGAACTTCCCGATGCAGATATCAGAATTACACCAAGCGTTGAGATTCAATCGCTGGATGATTCTTTCTTTAACAGAATTACGGAAAAAGATATTAAAGGGGTTACGGAAAAGGCTAAGGAAACTGCATTGAAATCAATTGATCAAAACCAATTGAGAAGTGAAGGACGTAAACAATTAATGGAAAATCTTGATCATATTTTCGTTTTGGCAAAAGCTTTGAACTATACAATAGAAGATAAGACCGGAAAGATCGGTATTCTTGGACTCTAAAAATTCAGGCTATGAACTCAAAAGAAAATACTCCAAAGAAAGAAGCTGCCAATAGTGCAGAAACAAAAAAACAGATTCAGGATTTCCAGAATATTCCTGCATCATCAAAGAAGACCAACCCACCTGATATTGATAAAGAAGATGTCCAAAAGGCGTCAAAAAATAAATCAGGTAAAATGGATAATACTAAAGATTAAATAAACCCTTCTGGTTTATTTAATCAAGATTGCTTCACCTTGGGTTCGCAATCACGATCTTATACCTTATAAGAGAAAAGGTTCTGTCTTATATTAAACAGAACCTTTTCTTTTATGGGAGTTCTTTCATCCGTTACAATTGCCATCCCTGAACTTAAAAACTAATGATGGAAATAAAAAACAAGACAGATAGAATAAAAAGCCTACATCAACATCGATTTTATAAATTCAGGACTATTGACGGAGCACTTCCGAAAAAATATTTTGAATCTAAAAGGAGATCTGTCATCATATTGGGAGTTACAATAATGATCTTTCTTCTATTATTTTTCTTCACAAACTATAAAGAAACAAGTTTAAAAATTGGAATTTTTGCCGTCTTTTTTACCTTATACAAAATTTATAAAGTATTCACAGAGCCATATATAGTCGTCAATACTAAAGGTCTCACATTGAGAACAGCCCATTTTAGATGGACTAAGATTAAGAAAATCACCCCTGATTATGACTTTAAGACTGAAACTCTGCACTTTCAAATCTTACTAAAAGAAAATACAATAGCTTACGAAAAAGTTGAACATTTTCCTTTTTCAGATTATCTTGCTCTTCTTCTTATTATCAGAACTTTTAAAAAGAAAACCAGGATTCCTTATATTTTCATCAATAAAGGATCAGAAATTAGATCACCAGAGCAGATAAAAATAAGCAAAGTTTTATTTCACTAATCTTTTACCCTGGAATAAAATCGAAAAGTACCGTCTCATAGGAGGCAGTACTTTTCTTCTAACTATCTATCTAAGTGAACTATAATTGATCTATACTATGGTTGATTTTCCGATTTTTACATTTTCAAAGTTATAATAAGATTTTTCCGAATACCTGATATGATCTGCAATAAAACTTCCTACTTCACTGGTTGAATAGTATTGCTTCGTATTAAGATCTATGGTAACATACTTATTTTCAATTGCATGTTCCACAGACTGTCTCAGTTTATCTGCGGCAGGTTTCAGGTTAAGATGATCCAACATCATTGCTACACTCAGAATGGAAGCAATAGGATTGGCAATACCTTTACCTTTTGCTTGTGGATATGAACCGTGAATAGGCTCAAACAATGCATTTTTGTCCCCTACGGAGGCCGAAGGCAGTAATCCGATAGATCCTCCGATGACACTTGCCTCATCAGAAATGATATCGCCAAACATATTTTCAGTCAGAATAACATCAAACTGTTTAGGATTAAGGATTAATTGCATCGCCGCGTTGTCTACAAACATATAGTCTAATTGCACGTCAGGGTAATCCTGTGCAATTTCCTGACAGGTTTTTCTCCACAACCTTGAAGTATCCAATACATTGGCTTTGTCAATAAGTGTCAGTTTTTTATTTCTCTTCTGAGCCTCCTGAAATGCCATATGGGCAATCGGAATAATATCCTCACGACTATATTTACAAACATCATAAGCATAGCCTCCATCAGGATCAGTAAATTTTTCTCCGAAATAAATTCCACTTACCAGCTCTCTGAATATCTGAATATCTGCCCCCTCAATAATTTCTCTTTTAAGCGGACTCTTTTCAATCAGTGAAGAATATGTTTTCAAAGGGCGAAGATTGGCAAACAACCCCAATTCCTTGCGAAGTTTTAACAAACCTTGTTCGGGTCTCACCTTAGCTTCTGGATTGTTATCAAAAGAAGGATCTCCTATCGCCCCGAAAAGAACGGCATCAGATTCCCGGCAGATTTTCAACGTTTCTTCGGGAAGAGGATCTCCCGTCTTAAAAATAGCTTCAGCTCCAATCAAACCATAATCAAATTGAAACTTGTACTCAAAAGCTTCAGCAATGACATCTAATATTTTGATACTTTCATTGATAATTTCCGGGCCAATTCCATCTCCGGGAAGTACTGCAATTTTAAAATACTTGTCGCTCATTTCTTTTTTGTGTTTTTAATTCAAATTCTGTGATGGCCTGTTTTTTACTGATTAAAAAATCAATGTCATCATAGCCATTTAAAAGGCATATTTTTTTATAGGAATCCAATTCAAAAGTTTCCGTGGTATCTTTAAAACTGATAGATTGTAATTCTACATCAATTGCAATCTGATTGTTTGGATTTTCATGAATTCCTTCTAAAATTTCTTTTAAAAATTCTTCAGAAACTTTTACCGGAAGAAGGCCATTATTCAGAGCATTTCCTTTGAAAATATCAGCAAAATAACTGGAAATAATAACTTTAAATCCGTAATCCGTTAGTGCCCATGCTGCATGTTCCCTGCTGCTTCCACATCCAAAATTATTTCCTGCTACTAAAATTTCACCGTTAAATTTTGGATTATTAAGAATGAAATCAGGATTAGGTTCTCCTGTATGAATATTAAACCTCCAATCTCTGAACAGATTTTCGCCAAAGCCTTTTCTGTCTATACTTTTGAGAAACCTTGCCGGAATAATCTGATCTGTATCTATATTTTCAGCCGGCAACGGAACTGCCGTGGATTTTATAATAACTAATTTTTGCATGTACTTCTTCTGTTTAGTTTAAGCTTTCAAAAGCTGAAATTCTACCTTCAATTGCTGCTTTAGCTGCAGTAAGCGGGCTTGCAAGTATCGTTCTGGCTCCCTGCCCCTGACGGCCTTCAAAATTCCTGTTTGAAGTGGAAACACAATATTCTCCATCAGGAATCTTATCATCATTCATTGCCAGACATGCTGAACATCCCGGCTGACGAATCTGGAATCCTGCGTCGTTGAATATTTTATCTAAACCTTCTTCATGGATCTGTTTCACAACTTGCTGAGATCCCGGAACGATAAGCGCTTTTACTGCTTCTGACTTACTTTTTCCTTTAATATATTGAGCTGCAGAACGGAAGTCTTCTATTCTTGCGTTGGTACAGCTTCCTATAAATACGTAATTAACTTTAATACTGGATGGAGATTGTCCCGCTACCAATCCCATATATTGCAAGGCCTTTTCTTCTGATTCATTTTGTGGAACCGGGATCGTCTCACGAATAGAAATTCCCATTCCCGGGTTGGTACCGTACGTGATCATCGGATAAATATCTGATGCATCAAAACTCAGTTCTTTATCAAAACTTGCCCCTTCATCTGTTTTTAAAGTTTCCCAGTAGGCTACTTTTTCTATCCATTCTTCTCCTTTTGGAGCATATTCCCTTCCCTTTACATATTCAAAAGTAGTTGCATCAGGAGCAATCATTCCTCCCCTTGCCCCCATTTCTATACTCATATTACAAACAGTCATCCTTCCTTCCATAGACATTTCCTCAAATACATTTCCGGCATATTCACAGAAATAGCCTGTGCCGCCATCTGTTCCTATTTTTGAGATGATATAAAGAATGACATCCTTGGGCTGGACATTGTCATTTAATTTACCATTTACAGTAATTCTCATTGACTTTGGCTTATTAAGTAACAAACACTGGCTGGCAAAAACCTGTGCTACCTGGCTTGTTCCGATTCCAAAAGCAATACTTCCGAAAGCGCCGTGTGTAGAGGTATGACTATCTCCACACACTATGCTCATTCCGGGTTGAGTAATCCCAAGTTCAGGAGCAATAATATGGACAATGCCCTGGTATTGATGTCCTAAACCGAATAACTCTATATGATTTTTTGTACAGTTCTCTGTGAGTTGCTGAACCTGATTTCTTGATAGTTCATCACGGATTGGTTGTTCCTGGTTTAAAGTAGGAACATTATGATCAGCTGTTGCTACAATTTGCTCCGGTCTGAATATTTCGAGGTTTCTTGATTCCAGTTCTGCAAATGCCTGAGGACTGGTCACCTCATGAATCAGGTGTTTATCTATATATATGATTTGTGGTCCGTCTGGAACTGCATCCACTACGTGAGCATCCCAAACTTTATCAAAAAGTGTCTTTCTATCTTTGTTCATTTTACTTTTATCTTGATTTACATAAAACCTTATCCTATCTTTCTGTTAAAAGCTGTCATCATCAGGCTTAGATCATCATTACAAATTTCTTTTTTCATATCAGCAACTTTTAAAAATTCCTGATATAAGTAATCAAGTTCATTTTTAGTTACTTCATAGCCAATATGCTTAAATCTGTATGCTAATGCAGAACGTCCGCTTCGTGCTGTCAGAATAATAGACGATTCATTAACACCTACTTCTGCAGGGTCAATAATTTCGTAAGTTTCCCTGTTTTTAATTACCCCGTCCTGATGAATTCCTGAGCTATGAGCAAAAGCATTGGCTCCTACAATAGCTTTATTAGGTTGCACAGACATTCCCATTAAATCAGAAACCATTTGACTCATCTCATTCAACATCCTGGAGTTAACATTGGTATGAAGATTTAAATCTTTATGTTGTTTCAGAATCATGACTACCTCTTCCAAAGCTGTATTTCCGGCTCTCTCGCCAAGCCCGTTGATAGTACATTCAATCTGGCGTGCCCCGTTGATCACTCCGGCAATAGAATTCGCGGTTGCCAATCCTAGGTCATTGTGACAATGGCATGACAGCACTGCTTTTTCAATACCTTTTACGTTTTCTCTAAGATATTTTATCTTTTGGCCATATTCTTCCGGAAGACAATACCCCGTAGTATCAGGAATATTCAATACCGTAGCTCCGGCTTTAATCACTGCTTCACATACCTGAGCCAGATATTCATTATCTGTTCTTCCCGCGTCTTCCGCATAAAATTCTACATCTTCTACATAGCTTTTAGCATATCGCACTGCTTCAGCAGCCCGCTCTAAAATATCTTCTCTTGTAGAATTGAATTTATATTTGATGTGAGAATCGGAAGTTCCAATTCCCGTATGTATCCTTGGTTTCCTTGCAAATTTTAAAGCTTCTGCTGCTGCATCAATATCTTTTTTGTTGGCTCTTGTCAGTCCACACACTTTAGCATTTCTTACGAGTTTTGAAATTTCGGAAACAGATTCAAAATCACCGGGACTGGAAATTGGAAATCCTGCTTCAATGATATCAATCCCTAGTTCATCAAGCCTTTCAGCAATAATCAGCTTCTGTTCCGTATTCAGTTTGCATCCCGGAACCTGTTCCCCATCCCTCAACGTGGTATCAAAAATTTCAATTTTTTCGGAATTCATAAATGAAGTTTTTTACTTAATTTTGATCCAAAACTACAGCTTGTAATATTTTTCGATTTTCATCTTTTCAGAAAATTACAATATTCAACTGTTTCAAAAATTGATATATATCATTGATAATTAAATATTTAAATTCTAAAAATTTACAATGGCAGAATTGCAGAAAGATTTTTTGTTTGTACTGGTAAAGTCATTGACCACCTCAGAAAAACGTCAGTTTAAGTTATATGTAAACCGTCTCGGGATTAATGTAGATGCCAAATTTCTTTTGTTATTTTCCGAAATGGATAAAATGAAAGAATACGACGAAAGCATTATTATCGAGAAAAAAATTTCAACGAAACAGCAGCTTTCCAACCTTAAAGCCCATCTTTATAAACAAATTCTGGTGAGCCTACGCATGAACCCCAGTCATCAGAACTATAGAATTCAGCTTAGAGAGCAACTTGATTTCGCTAATATTCTGTATCAAAAAGGGTTATATAAGCAAGCTCTGAAAATATTGGATAAAACTAAAAAAGAGGCACTAGAGCTTGATGAAAAAAGTATTGCTTCTGAAATCATTGACCTTGAAAAAGTTATTGAATCCCAATTCATTACAAGAAGTATTGAAGGTCGTGCTGATGAATTGATCAGGCAGTCTCAGGAACTCAGCAGACAAAACCGATATACCACGAAACTTTCCAATCTTTCTTTGAAATTATACAGCGAAATGTTAACCCATGGCTATGTGAAAAATGATGCTGACAGACAGGAAGTTCTGGATATTTTCAATGAAGAAATAAAAAAAATCAGGTTTGATAAATTAAATTTTACAGAAAAACTTTGGTATTTCAAAGCCCATGTATGGAAAAACCAGCTTCTTCAGGATTATAAATATACGTTGAAGTACGCCTATCAATGGGTTGATTTGTTTCACAAAAAGCCGGAAATGATCTTCAGTCACCCGGTTTGGTACATTAAAGGAAACACTTATCTGTTGAAAATTTTATTCTTATACGGAAATATTGATATTCTGGAAGAGCATTTTGAAAATTTTAGTAAAACTGTGCATTCAGAAAGTTTTGCTCAGAATGAAAATCTTCAGTCACTGATCTTTCTTACCTACTCCAATACATTGATGAATATTCACTTTGTAAAAGGAGAATTTTTCACGGGAACCAAGCTTATTCCGGAAATAGAACTTAAGATGGACAAACTTCGCGAAAGAATTGATGAACACCATTTTATGATTCTATATCTTAAGATGGCTGCAATGTTTTTTGGCAGTAAGATGTATAAAAAGACAATTCAATATTGCATGAGAGTTATTGAGTCCAAAGGAAATGTACAGGAAGACCTTCTCTTTCATACCAGAATTCTGATCTTAATGGCTAAATATGAGTCTGGAAATGATGAAGATTATGATGAATTTGTGGCTTCTACCCTGAAGTTTGCCAAAAAAATGAAAAAACCGGAAGACTTCCATTTTGAGAGCATTCAATTTTTTAAAAACCTGAATAACGAAGTATTGGGCCAACAACAAAAAGCATTTGAAGTTTTTGATCAGAAACTGGAAGAGTTTTCTCATAATGAATATTACAGAAGATCATTGTTCTACATTGATATTCACGGCTGGATACAATCTAAGGTTCAAAATGTAGATGTGATTGAAATTATCAAGCAAAAAGTAAAGTATAAAAGGAAAAATTAATGGATTCTCTGAACCTGATTGTAAGAGTCCGGATGCCTGCGGAATGACAGAATATTAGTTTACAAAATAAAGTGATACCCTTTCATATTATCATTCCGCAGGAATCTGAACAATGCAATCAAGCTGATTTCATCACCTACTCAATCAGTTTATTTCCAGATTCTTTCTATAAAACTTAAAGCATTTTTATGGCTTATCTTTTCTACCAGTTCTGCTGAAAATCTTTCTTCAATTTCATTATTAATTGCAGGATATGCTGAGGCATCAGCATGGTCAGGAAAAAAGAATGGATGACGGGAAGTATCCGGATGGTCTTTCCAGTAAAAATAGTCTGCTCCGTAGGAAATACTGTCCTTGCCTCCAAGGTCCAGCGCATACTGGATATGGTCATATAATCTTTCCGGATGGTCAAGGTCAATATAATCTTTAATAAAATTGAGACCAATCAGGCCTTTTCTTCTGATCACTTCTTTGGCCAATTCGTCAGGAAGGTTTCTATTATTTTTATAGATTGTTCTGTAATTGGAGTGACTTGCCAGAATGGGAATGGAATATCCTTTCTGATCAACATAATTGAAAATATCATGGGCCAGCTGATCACTTGTATGAGCCAGATCAATGGCAATTTTTTTGTCAGCAATATAATCTATTAAAACTTTTCCGTCATCTTTTAGTCCTGCTTCAGCGTTGTTTCCTCCTCCGAAACGGTTTTCCAGATGGTGGGTAATGCCTATGTATAAAACTCTTTGTGTATTTTCAATAATGGTTTCCAGTTTTTTAAATCCGGAATCCAGGCTCTCATTTTCATCACAAAAGGACGATGCATTTTCTATAGAAGCCATCACTCCTACCCGGTTTTTATTTTCCGGGGCTTTATAATTTTCCTCATTAAACAGGAAAAAGTTTTCATTTTTTATCAGTTTTGAAAACAACAGACTTTGCTGCAGTCCATACATCGTACTGTCCTTACCGGTTCCGGAATAGATCGCCATTATCTGAAGTTTGACATTCCCCTCATTTAAATAAGGTAAAGAACACCCTATTTCCTTGTCATCAATGGAAGCATTAGCTCCCAATAAATAATATAACAGATCACAATGCAAATCAACGTTTATTGTACTCATATATCAATTGTAATTTAGATTTTCCTTTCAAATATAATAGTTGTCTTTATTTCTTCGGAGATATTTCAGAAAAAAAAGAAATTTTACAACAACTTATCCCTCTGAAAATATGAATCATAGAATCCCTTATTTTACGCTTTTTTTGGACCTTTAAAATACTACTATTAATGGCCCCCAATCATACTTTTGATGATTCTGTACTATTTAAAATATCTATTATGAGTCCTGCAACTTATCAAAAATACTTTTCAGGATATTAATTCTCATTCTAAATACATGTTAATATAGTATATTAACTAAAAAATGCGTATTTTTGCATCTTAAAATTTCTTAGTAAACAATGATAAAAATTACACTTCCAGACAATAGTGTCAAAGAATTCGAAGGAGCAGTTACTCCTCTAGATGTGGCAAAATCGATAAGCGAGGGATTGGCTAGAAATACCATTTCCGCAATTGTTAACGGTACACAAGTAGAGACGACCACCCCTATAACCACGGATTCTACGGTACAGCTTTTGACCTGGAATGATGATCTTGGAAAGAAGGCTTTCTGGCACTCTTCTGCTCACCTTTTGGCGCAGGCTATCCTTGAATTTTATCCTAATGCTAAGTTGACCATTGGTCCGGCAATTGAAAGCGGATTCTATTATGATGTAGATTTCGGAGATGAAAGTTTATCTGAAAAAGATTTTGAAAAGATCGAAAAGAAGATTCTTGAAAACGCTAAAAAAGGATCAACCTTCTCTCTATATCCGGTTTCTAAAGATGATGCTTTAAAAACGTATGCAGATAATCCTTATAAAGTGGAATTGATCTCTAATCTGAATGATGGAGAAATCACTTTTGTAACTCACGATAATTTCACAGATTTATGTCGTGGTGGACACATTCCGAATACAGGAATTGTGAAAGCCGTTAAAATTTTAAATGCTGCGGGAGCTTACTGGAGAGGAAATGAAAAGAACCCTCAGCTGACAAGAGTATATGGTATTTCTTTCCCTAAACAGAAAGATCTTACTGAATATCTTGAAAGATTAGAAGAAGCAAAAAGAAGAGACCACAGAAAATTAGGTAAAGAACTTGGAATTTTTGCATTCTCTGAAAAAGTAGGTGCCGGTTTACCATTATGGTTACCAAAAGGAACTGCTTTAAGAAGAAAATTGGAAAATTTCCTTTCTGATGCACAGAAAAAAGGCGGCTACGAATTTGTGATGTCTCCTCATATCGGGGCAAAAGAATTATATGTAACTTCTGGTCACTGGGATAAATACGGAGAAGACAGCTTCCAGCCTATCAAAACGCCAAATGAAGGAGAAGAATTTTTGCTGAAGCCAATGAACTGTCCTCACCACTGTGAAATTTACAAAACTTCACAATGGAGCTACAGAGATTTGCCAAAAAGATATGCAGAATTCGGTACTGTGTATAGATATGAGCAAAGCGGAGAGCTTCACGGATTGACAAGAGTTCGTGGATTTACTCAGGATGATGCTCACTTATTCTGTACTCCGGACCAGCTTTCTGAAGAATTTGAAAAGGTCATTGACCTTACGCTTTATGTATTCAAATCTTTAGGGTTTGAAGACTTTGTGACTCAGGTATCGTTAAGAGATCCTGAAAACAAGCAAAAGTATATCGGTTCTGATGAAAACTGGGAGAAAGCTGAAAGTGCGATCATTAATGCAGCAGAAAAGAAAGGCTTAAAAACTGTAATTGAATACGGTGAAGCGGCATTCTATGGTCCTAAGCTAGACTTTATGGTAAAAGATGCATTAGGTAGAAAATGGCAGTTAGGAACCATTCAGGTAGACTACAACTTACCGGAAAGATTTGATCTTCATTACATTGGAAATGATAATGAGAAACACAGACCGGTAATGATCCACAGAGCACCATTTGGTTCAATGGAGCGTTTCATTGCCATATTGTTAGAGAATACTGCGGGAGATTTTCCTTTATGGTTAAGCCCTGATCAGTTTATTATTCTACCAATCAGTGAAAAATATGTAGATTATTCAAAAAAAGTTTCACAATTTTTGGAAAATCACGATATTAGCGGTCAGATTGATGACAGAAATGAGAAGACAGGGAAAAAGATCCGTGATGCTGAATTAAATAAGATTCCATTCATGCTTGTGGTAGGAGAAAATGAAGAAAATGAAGGCACGATTTCTGTGAGAAGACGTGGAGAGGGAGATCTTGGAGTCATGAAAATGGAAGATTTCGTTGCTTACTTTAAAAAGGAAGCGGCCATTTAAAATTAGAAATTAAAAGTGTTCAAAAATATAAGATTGGTGTAAAAACGGAGATTTGATTTTTGAATACTTTAATAAATAGAAAGTTAACCAATAAAATTATAATACAATAGCACAAAGATTTAACAACAGGGGCCCACAAAGACGTCCTGTACAGGAGGACTTACACTTGATCAACGATAAAATTCGTGTGAGAGAGCTTCGTTTGGTGGGCGATAACGTAGAGCCAGGAATTTATCCAATTGACAAGGCAAGACAAATTGCTGCGGAACAGGAATTGGATTTAGTAGTAATTTCTGACAAGGCAGAACCTTTCATTGCAAGGGTATTGGAATATAAGAAATTCTTATACGAGCAAAAGAAAAAACAAAAGGAACTTAAGGCTAAGCAGGTAAAAGTGGTTGTAAAAGAGATTCGTTTTGGACCTCAGACTGATGATCACGATTATGAATTTAAGAAGAAGCATGCCGAGAAATTTCTTGAAGAAGGTTCTAAGCTAAAGACCTACGTATTTTTTAAAGGACGTTCGATTATCTTTAAGGATCAGGGAGAAATTTTGCTTTTAAAGCTTGCTCAGGAACTGGAGCATGTTGGTAAGGTAGATCAACTTCCTAAACTTGAAGGAAAAAGGATGATTATGATGATGAGTCCTAAAAAACCAGCAAAATAATTTAATCGTTATTTAATATAAAAAAACCTCAAAGTGATTTGAGGTTTTTTTATGTATTGATCTCACCATGTCAGCAACATCTTATTTTGAGCCTATGCTGATGTGGATTAAAAGCACACTTCACATCAAAAAGTAACTTTATTTTCTCTCTGAAATTTTGTTCTTTGGTCTCTTTTTGAAAATACTTGCTTTACTATCAGCATTTTACTCAGAAAAATTCATATTTTTGCGCCCAACTAATACCCCGAAAACTAAAATTTTATAATATTCATGAGACATTTACTATTTCTAGCATTTTTTTCAGCAGGCTCATTCTATGGACAATATGGGCAGGTAGATCTAACTTTTGGCAATAACGGAGTCCGTTATGATGCACCGAGTGGCGCCCCGAATATCCAGGTTACAAATGATGGCAAAGTTTTTTTAATGGTTAGTAACCAAATCAAAAAACTAACGAATACCGGTACGTTAGATCCTACTTTTGGCACCATGGGTGTTTTTTCAAATCCCAACCCCTATAACAGTATATATCTCTACTCTAATGGAAAGTTATTAACGCAGGAAGCCAACAGCTTATATACTACCAGAGTAAAAAGATTAAATTCAGACGGCACTACAGATACGGCTTTCGGTACTTCAACAAATAATAGTGTTGACTTTAATAATTCAGGATGCTCACCCTGTATTGAGAACCCGCGTATTCACCTTTCTAACAGCAATGACACTAATTCTTTTTTTATTCTGGCAAGTGATGGTTATTATATGGGAGGCCGTGGTGTAGTGGTTTTAAAAAACGAAACGGGTACTTCAGGATTTTCCATTTCACCGGTCTATATCCCTGCAATAACAGGTAGTACAGGAATTCATATGGGTACAGGTGCAGCAAAAATTCTTAAAGCTTCTGATGGAAGTTACTTTGTTGGTGGTGGCTTGTATAAAATTAATAATAATTCAGGTGTTAGCCATAGACAGGGTTCAAAGGCATTTATCGCCAAGTATTCTTCTCAGGGCTCTCAGGATAACAATTTTAATTTTTATGCTTCTCAGGGTTCAGATAGTGGTAGCAATGCCGGTGTAGATTATCAGCTGGATGCACAGGATAACGTTTATTTAATGGCAATGGATAATACCTATAACAGTGGTGCGTCATTATACTACTACCGAATCTATAAAACAGATAAGTATGGAAATTTAGACTACTCTTTCGGCAATACTAATTTTACGGGGCATTTGGATGTTTCTGCCGCTTTTTCATCTGTAACCGCCTATAAAACTAATTTTCGAAAAATGTTCATACAGCCGGATGGCAAAATTTTATTGGTCGGGAACACAACCTATATAGTAAATTCAACAACCACTCAGGATAAGGAAATACTACTAGCACGTTTTAATACCGATGGAACGCTGGATAGTACATTTGGAACGAATGGCTATGTTGTACATGATATTGACCCTACAGCTTTTGAAACTTTTGTAGATGCAGGAACTAATTCTGATATGACAGAAATCTATATAAGTGCAAATCTTAAAAACTCAGCAACGAATTCATTTATTAAAACGGCTATCGTAAAGTTTAAAAATATTTCTACCAATTTATCTACTAAAGAAAGTACTCCTGGTCAACAGCATTTATCATTCTATCCTAATCCTGTAAAGGATATTCTAAAATTCAATACCGAAGGAAAAGTAATGATCTATGATACAAACGGGAAACTGGTAATATCAAAAGATGATGTAGATGGGAAAAAAGGGATTGATGTCTCTGAGTTGATACAAGGGAACTACCTTATACAGGTAAAAAACACAAAAGAAACGTATAATTCTAAGTTTATTAAAAACTGATAATTCAAAATTAAGAATATTATTATCTTTGATATTTTCAAAATAAAATTAAAAAGTTCTCTAAATTTTAGAGGACTTTTTTTGTTTTAAACAAAATCAGAATAGAAAACTTTCTACTCTGATTTGAATATTACACGAGTCAACCTATTTCAGGACTGATTATTTGTACGTTTCTATGGAAAAGTTCTACCCTTCAAAATCTCCGCAATCATGCTCAGCAAAAAGTGGCAAGGCTTTTTTGGTTGTAAAATACTTGGAGAGTCTCTTGTTTTTTAATTCCAGTTTTTCACCTTCTATGATCAACTCATAAACAGGAGCTTTATCTATCTGTTTCAAAATGTAAGTTCTTTCAGAGGTTTTTAAAACAGTTGTATTTCCTTGATTTGAGAAAGAGAAATCATTGATTTCAAAAGTATCTTTTTCATCGCAGACATTGGTTAGTACAATTTTATTATGTGTTACAGATAAGCGAGCCAAGTCGCATGAATAACAGTTTCCGGAGAATTCTATACCATATTTTTCGTAGGTATTTGTACTTTTTGTATTCAATACGTCAATAGGAACCAATTCTGCAAAGTCGGCCGGTACAACTTCTTTTGAATCCGTATTTTTTTCCGGGGAAGTTATTGTGGAAACAGTTTCTGCTTTTACCACTGTAGAGCCTTCTTTTTTTACTTTCTTTTCTGTAGAAGGTGAACAAGAAGTTAACAAAATCATTGCAATTGAAAGGGTGGTTATTACGTTTTTCATAAAATCTAAAATAATTTACGGTAGTTAATTTATCATTGATAAAATTCTTCAAAATATACCAGCCAATGTATCCCTGTTTTCAGCCATTTATCACCCATCTTCAGGCATTTTTTTGGCTGCGGGTCCGGATACTGATACATTTGCCTAAAAATATACAAAATGAAAATTCTAAATCATTTCTTTATATCATCCATAGTAGTTTTTACAGCATGCAACCAGCAGAATAAAACTTCAGATCCCAACAAGGAAAAAATTGAAGTTAAGCAAAAAGTGGTTACATTGGCCGACTTCAAAAAAATAAAAGGGGTAGATAATGTACAGGATGTACCGTTTCAATTATTCACGAAGCGTGATTCAATACAGTTTTTTGTGGCTCCAAATAAAAATTCGCCCCATCTTAAAATGCCTTATAATAAGTTCGACAATTATTATGGGTTCGAAGAGTTTGATGACTTCTACTCTATTCATTACAGCATTAATAATACTATTTCGAACAGTATTGAAGCTTTTGTATTGAAGTCAGAGTTCACAGCAGCGTTTGATCTTACTTTGCAGGGTGTGGACCTTTATGAGATCAGAAGCAGCACATTGAGGGAATCAACTGATTTTAAGAACAAGTCTTTTAAAAAATTGGGTACTATTTCTGAGGTTTCAGAACAAGAATTTAAATCAAATTTTAAAAACCGGATGGGCGAAGCACTGGTAAAAAATCCGAATATAAAACTACAGGATGACAACTGGATATACATTGACAATAACAGAAAAGAAGTCATTACACAACACGAAAGTGTCTCTACAGAGACGGGACCATTGGCTAATGACTATATAGGACGATCATCTTATCTAAACCTGGAAATTTTCAAAGAAAATTCTGACGAAGTCGTAGACTCTTTCTATTCTTTTTATGATATAAGAAATGCCGTTTTATTTGAACTGGGTACAAATGGTTATCCCCAGATTCTTCCTACCAGGAGCTGGATTTCTTTTATCTCATCCAATAATGATGTGGGAAGTGATTTTGTTATCACCAAATATCTGCCACAAACCAAAAAACAGGAGAATCTTTTATATGTGAATTTTACCAACTTTAAAATTGCCGATGATAAAAAAGCATTCTGGACAGATAATCATACTTTTTACGCAGAGGTCTATCCACTTAACTCTGCTTCAGTTAGTGGTAAAAAGCAAAAGACAGCTTTTATAAAAATTCAGTTGAAGGCTAATCTGTTTTAGAAAAGATGTGTTTGAGCCTGAAAAATAAAAAACCCCTGAAACCAGCCAGTGTTTATCGTGATAAAGTCTGATATCTTTGCTCCAGTTATTTTAATGATATACAATGAAAAAAATAAGTTTAACCATTCTGTTTTCTTTACTAAGTCTGATCACTTTTGCACAATCGTTAAAAGTAGTGATTAAACAGGACGGAAAAATCATTGAGCCTGTCAATGATGTTTATGATCTTAAAAAATCACCATTCCTATTTGAAATTACGGCTCACAATCTTGAAGGCTTTTTAGTAGGAGCAACAACAAATAAGGATATTTACGGAGCGGCTCTCGGTGTTTACAATGCAGAGGTACCATGGTTTCAGAGTACAGGTATGGCAGAAGAACTCTACAACAAGGACAAAGAATTGTTTTTAATGGATCAGGCCCCGTCATACTGGTACTACACAGATGCAAAAGATCACCGATTCGATAAAAATCCTAAAGGTAATTTAAAACAATGGACAGCTACGCGTACTGTTACAAGATTTTTTGATGTGATGGTTGATCAACCTGTCAATCTAAAAGATTTTGAAGGCAGAGTTCACCTGTTGATGTATGAACCTGTTTATAACGACGAATATGATTTAACAGGAAAGAAGAATCTGTTTCAGGGAACGCTGAGATTCAAAGATTAAGATAAAAAACACCTAATTTTTAATTTTATATAAAAAAGGTCTGCTTTTACGATGTAAGCAGACCTTTTTGCTGTATGAATACGGATCCGTATCAAAAGTTCCCTCTTGAAAGTCTACCTGATCTCAAACTCTTATTATTCAATAATCAACCCGTATTCTATGGCCAGTTTAATGGCTGAGCTAAGATTAGAAGTCTGAAATTTTTCAATAAGATTTTTTCGGTGACTTTCTACGGTGTGTGGACTGATAAAAAGCCTTTCTGCCATTTGATTGGTCGTCAACCCTTTGGCTGCTTCTGCCAGAATTTCTTTTTCTCTTCGGGTTAATTTGGGAACCTGATGTAATCCGTCCGGCGACTTTTTATCTAAAACCGATTGAGTCTTCGAGCATAAAAAACGATGACCTTTATAAACGGTAGTAATCCCTTCCAGGATTTCGGAAACAGAAGCGTTTTTCTGGATATACCCCAAAGCACCTTCTGCGAGGGTACTGTTAATTACCGGCAGCTCATTATGAACACTCAATATAATAATCTGGAGGTTTCCATACTTTTTCTTTAAAGGTTTTATCAGTTCAATGCTATTTGTATCTACCAGATTAATATCCAGCAGCAAAATATCAATAGCCTGGTTTGCCAGACCTGCATTCATTTCTGAAACGTCTCTGAAACAGTCTACGACATCTATCGTATCACTATTTCCTAAAATATTTTTCAATCCTTCTAATAGAAGTGGATGATCGTCTGTTATGGCTACTTTTATCATGTTTAATGAATAGGAATTTGAAGTTCTATACTGGTCCCGATATTCAATTCGGAGATGATATTCATCGTTCCTTTTAAAAACTGGACTCTTAATTCTATGTTATGAAAACCTGCTGTTTTTCTCATGTCTAAGCCTGTAGGGTCAAAGCCTTTACCATTGTCCTCCACCGTAAGGTTTAACATGTTTTCTTCTTCACTTATCTGAATAATAATTTCGGAAGTATGGGCATGTTTTATGGCATTGTTAACCAATTCCTGAATAATTCTGTATAATATCAATTGCTTTTCCTGTGCTACGGAATTGCTGTAATTGATAAATTCGGTGTGAATTTCTAATGCAGTATTTGAAATGCGGGATGCGAACTCCCGAATGGCGACTTCCAACCCGTATTTCATTAATAAATCAGGCATTAGATTATGGGCTACCCTTCTTAATTCTTCCACAGCTCCGTCAATCTGGTTAATCGACTTTGAAATTTCCTCCTCAATGTTTTCTGATTGATGAGGATTCAAATAAGACAACTGAAGTTTGGTTCCGGAAAGCAGACCTCCCAATCCGTCGTGAAGATCACGTGCCAGGCGACCACGCTCCTGCTCTTGCCCTTCAAGCAATGCTGTAAGAGTAGATATTTTTGAATTTTGCTTTTCTTTTTCCAACGCCAGAGCATGCAATTCTTCTCTTTGTTTAATCGATTTTATACGTTGTTTATAGGCATAAAGCAATAAGAAAATCAACACAATAAAGATGGCAATAAAAACAATATAGTAGGTATTGATCTTTTCCTTGAACGCCAACAGCTTTTTATAACTATGGATGTCACTGTTCTTTTGTTCGGTTTCTAACTTTGCTAAACGAAGCTGCTGCTCTTTTTTCTCAGATTCAAGTTCTGAGAATTTAAGTCGTTCCCGCTGATTTTCCTCTACGAGCTTTAAGTTGTTGTACACTTGTTCACGCTGTGCCCTCAGTATGTTGATTAATTTAATCTGCTGTGCTTTTTTATCACTTTCCAATTGCAGCTTTATGTACTTCTGCTCCTGTCTTTCTTTATCAAACTGTGATTCTAATCTTTTGGTAATATCCAGTTTTTCCTGATCATAAACACTTTTATATTTGTCAACATAACTTTTATAGTACGTCAGTGCTTCTTTATAATTACCTTGCTCTTCGCTGATCTGAGATAGAGATTCAAGAAGAGATAATTCTATATTATGATCTCTCACCGGGCTTTTTCCGATTTCCATGGAGGCCTTTAGAAAGTAAGACTTTGCCAGATCATAATTTTTATCTTGCATAGCCAATTCAGCCAAAATCCCAAATGAAGAAGCAATATGGATAGCATCACCGGTTTCAAGACTTACGCTATTCGCTAATTGGGCATATTTCATTGCTTTCTCGCGATTAAACCCGGTGTATAAATTGGCTAAATTGATGGCTGCATAGGAAAGGCTGGTCTTGTTGAGCATAGCCTCTTTATTTTTATTGAAAGTTGTAATAGCCTGCAAATAAAACTGCTCTGCTTTATTTCTGAAGTCTGTATCCGACGGGTTTTGGGTATATTTTTGTTCATATACGTACCCCATTCGCATGTATGCATCAAAGATAAGGTTAGGGTTATTTTGTCTGGAAGCTAATAACAAAAACTGTTTGCTGTACTTTTCTTCCAGCTGGTACTCATTAAGGTTGGAATAAACGGTAGACAACTCTTTGGCTACATTACCAAATCTTCCGTATAATGTAGAAGTTGTAGGTGAATTTTCATAATATTCAATAGCCTTAAGGTAAGCCGCGACGGCATCAGTCGTTTTATTGTTACGGGTCAGAATCCATCCTTTTGCATAATGATAGTATCCTTTAGCCTCGTTATTATTCGTTTTTAAACTGTAAACTTTTGCTATGTCAAGACTTTTTAAAGACTCAGTTTCTTTATGATCAAGTCGATAGTTCATTGCCTGAACGGCATACAAAATAGTAGCGTATTTTCCATCAGACTCTTTGATTGCAAGGGCAATATTGGTTTCTAAAATCTGATAGGATTTGGATTTAAGCTGATGAAAAAATAAAGCTGTAGCGTATTTGGGAGCCAGATTCAATTGCTCTGCGGTTTTACCCAAGGCATGGCTATACTCTCTTTCTAATTTGCTTAAAACATCTTGTGCCTGCGCAAAAAACGGAAAAATAAACAAAGTGAATATCAATAATAACCTATGCATCAAACCCTTATCTTTATGAAATTGTATTATAGTAAAGGACGTAAATATAAGTAAATACTGCTAATCAATTCCGACGCCCTGTTCTTGGGTTGAATAGTCAGGAAGAAGGAAGCTGTTTACATTAGAAATTTCTTCCGGCTCCAAAACTTCCGATTTCAAAAGTCTACTATGAATATAAGTCATCTGCATTTTATTTTCTTATGAATTTCAGCTGTCCTTTTTCTTTCATGATATCAAAAGTCATGTCTTTTGCCGGCTTAAAAATCTGTGTTGGAGTGTCACAGGTTCCCCATTTACGAATACTGTCAACCTCCATTTTTACCTGATGAACTTCCGTAAAATAATATCTGCCATGTACTTCTGTAAAACAATCATTTCCACATTCCCAGGCATCATAACTTTTAAATTTTTCTCCATCCAAAAAGTCTATCGCATGAAAATTGAGAATTATTGCCGTATCTATTCTTTTCGACATATAATACGTTTTTTCACCTTCCGGACTGACAAGACCTCCAGAATCAACAATCCAACGGGTGTTTTTCAGCTCATTCGGAAAGTTTGTTTTTTTTCTTCCGGGATCTTTGCAGCTGAAAAGCGCCAGCAAAGCAGTACTCAACAATAGAAAAGGATAAGTATTTTTCATCAGATCATTTTATTAAAAACGGTTCTAAAGTTTGATGGTAAGAGAAAATCCGGAAGATAATAAACCTCCGATCTATGCCATTGTTTCATTCACTTTTTCGTTAATAGACGCTTAATCATGTTTCTGACTCTCTGCTTCTCCCGCGAAGTAACTTTTTTGTATCGATTGAATGACAATCCCGTCAAGATCAGTTATTGCTTTTATAGCTTCTTCTTCACTCAATTTTATTTTGTTATTGTTTTTACCCATACGTGTGTTATCGTGTTTGTTCGAAATAAGAAGTTCTCATTTAATCACGAGTAAAAAAGAAGGCTATAAAAGTTATATTTTTGTAAAAAAGTTAAAGGTCTGCTGAGCGATGAGCTTTATATACTTATCCGGTGCCTTATTTATTTGATCCTCATACAATTCAACTTTTATTACTTTAACATCATCAGGTACTGTATAGATTTCATCTTTTGTATAGTTATACCCTGATACACCAGCACTTTCTTTACCTGACTTTCTGGTAATCTCAGTATAATATTTCAGCGTTATGGAATTGCCATTTTGTTTTCCTTTTTCGAAACGGATTTTCTCAATCTGATTAATTATATGTCCTCCGGAGCTTATGTTTCCCTGTATCCGAAATTTTAAGATTTTACCAGTTTTGGAAAGCATTAAAATCATGGGATTAAGACGCTCTGTAACTTCCTGACGGGTTGTATACGTTTGAATCTTATCCGTTTCCGGAACCTCTTTAACAACTCTTTCAGGCTCAGTATAAATGGTGGAAATTCTCAATTTTCGGGCATCAGTTTTACAGCCCGAAAAGGCTAAAAATGACATTAAAACCAGGCTTTTTTTCACCACTTTATTTTTAATAAATATGTGAGTCAAAAATACTCAATGGTGCCGGATAAAAATATCCCTGATATCCGTGGTTTTTTAATGATTTCAGTGTATTCTCTTTCTAGCTTCTTTTACTATTCTTTCCGCTTTCAACCTTATTTCTTTTGGCAATAATTTGAAATTCTCATCCTTGACCTCACGATACGCATCCTCTTCCTGAAATGGAATCCAACCTGTAATTTTTGATTTCGAAAATGTTTTTTCATCTAAGCTTGTGTATACAATCACTTTCAATGGTTTGGCATCCAATCCGTCTGATTCTTCAAAATAAGTGAGATAGAATTCAGGAAAACCATCTTTGTTTGCATCCCCGATTTCACAGAAGTTGATCATATATCCAGGTTGTGAGAGAGCTCGTGCAAAATCTTTAAAAGTTATTTTTGGAAGCAATCCACCATGATCCTCCAGAAAAATACCCGAGTGCAAATCTTTTGGATTATTGTCAGGATAAGTGAGATTTTTAGCTTTGCTTTCATTTAAAAACCAAATATAACTTCCATGATTAGGGACAAATGCCTGTACAATCATCACCGGATTTCCTGGTAACGGATTTCCTACCTCTTCAATAATCTCTTTGTATTTTTTATCTGAAGAAAAATATACTCCTGTTCTTATTTGTGCAAAAGAAGATATACTCATCACACACGCAGCCACAGGCAGCAGTTTTCTAAAATTCATAGTTGTAATATTTTAATGTATTATTTAAATCTTAAAGCATATAACTTGTCTTACATCAGGTTTAATGCTTCTAATTTTATTTTTTGCATAGGCTTCAGAGGAGATAGATGCTTATCTATTTAAGTAACATCGTATAAAAATAAAATGCCGCCAAAACCAGTATAAGAATTCCGGAAAAGAGAAAGTAAAGAACATAATAAAGTCCATTTTTCTTTTTCTTTCTTACAGAATTAATAATAAAAATAATGAGTGTGCAAAAAAATCCTGCTCCAAAAAAAATAGTAAGAACAGTGAGAATTAAAAGTTTTTCAAGGTGTAAATCTGCGGATGAAAGCATGTTTTTGATAGTTAATGTTGAAATTATGATGGCTGGAAGTTTGAAGCTGGAGGAACTTTTAGTTTGTTGTACTTCTTTCTCAGGTTTTAACCTAAATAATAAAAAGCAAAAATCTGAAACCAGGAATAACAGAGCTTCCATCTCCTTATATCATTCTTTGTATTCTTTTCCTGAATATATGTCAATATAGTAATACATGTTCTGCCCTGAATCAAGTTTAACATTCACCAGACCATCGGAATTAATGGACAGATAAGCTTTTGACCCGATCCTTTTTTTTATCTTATTGTCAAAAAGAGTATATAATTCATCCTGCCCTTTCTGAAGTGCATAAATTTGTTTTTCAGTGTCCAAAACTAAAATATCTTTGTATTCGGGTTTGATCTCCCAGCTATTTTTATTGCTGTTCCAGAGGCCTTTTGTTCTCAATTGTTTTCCATCTTCTATAGGAATAAGATATAAATCATTCATGCCCCGATAAGAGTTTATTTTTCCAAACTTCCAGTCTTTATTAATAAACTGATCGGGTAAAATCATTTTTCTGTCGGGCCAGATCAGATGACCTACCTGATCCAGAACTTTAAAATGGCAGGTCCCAATAGAATCTGTGATATTCCCTTCGGTATCGATATAGAGCCAATTATACGCCCAAACATCATGATCGTAATTAAAAACTCCCAGCAAAAAATAAGGTGAATTGGTGATAGAATACACCAGAGAAGTTTTTTTGATAAAATCAATCTGTGAGGGGGTTGCCTTTACAATTTCTTTCGGAAATACTTTTTCATATTGAGGAAAAGGATATACATCTTTGGTTTTGTCATTCACCAACAGCTTAGGAACTTCAGGTTCATACCGTTCTTTGTTAACATCTTTCAGTATTATGGTTTCTTTTCCATATTTTATTGAAAATCTTTCTGTGCCGTTCAATCTGCCATGAACCGCTTTTTTCTCATCCAATTCGTTTATAGAAAAAGCGGAGCCTGAAGCTTTTATAAAGCGTTTATTCTCTAATAATTCAGCAATATTGTTTTCGATTCTATGTAGCTTACCTTGGTTGATTTTGAAAAGGCTGCCATTCCAAAAAATGTGGTTTTCATCAACAGACACAAAGTTAAGATCATAATTATCTTCCAGATAAGGAATGTCTTCGCGGAGTAAAACCTGTTTGGTTTCTGCCACGCCGATTTCAATTTTATGGTATGTTTGCTCCTTCTTGATACCGCTTCCCAGGATATTCCATTCCCATTTCCAGGCAGGCATTTTCTTTTCGTATTCGATATTTTTTTTATAGAATGTAAGCCCGTTGACCTCATTTATATTGATCTCCTCAACAGAAAAACCCAATATTGTTTTTCCACTTTCATTGATCACTGCATATTCATTTTTTTCATTTACCACAACGGCAAATCCTGTAGAAGTAAATAGGGATGCACTTTTATACTTTTGGTCAGTGACAGGCTTCAAATTTATTTTATCCACATACATAAAATCATTCTGCTTCGTTAAAAAAGGAATACTATTGATCGTTCCGGATTTTGATGAAAGCGATGAAAAGTTGTCTTTTTTATCCTGTGTGCAAGCTGTAGCTGAAGTCAGCATAAAAAGGATGCTGCATACTATTGTTTTCATACTCCGGTTTTTTATTGATCGTATTTGTCAATATTAGAAAGATGAAAAGGATTATACAATCCCGATTATCAGCCATATTTCCGTTGATAGGTTGCTATTTTTTTTGATATTTTATGAAAATTGATTGTGTAGAATTATTTCCTCTATACCTGTTGTTAAATTAACGTTAATGATGCCTTTTGGTGTTGATATATTTTAATCAATATATTATCTTAGATCAATATCTCCTGTAGATATTCGATCTACATTTGTCATTATAAAAAAGCAAATACACTATTTTATTAATCATAAAAAAAAACTTATGAGCACACTTACATTGAAAGACGGAACAGAGATTTACTACAAAGATTGGGGAAAAGGAAAAACTATTTTCTTTCACCATGGATGGCCATTATCAAGTGATGATTGGGATGCACAAATGTTTTTCTTCCTGGAACAGGGATACCGGGTAATCGCTCATGACAGAAGAGGACATGGAAGATCCGAACAGACACCTTACGGACATGATATGGATACCTATGCGTCTGATGTTGCGGAAATTGTTGAAGCATTAGACTTAAAAGATGTTATTCACGTGGGGCACTCTACCGGTGGCGGAGAAGTTATCCGATATGTGGCAAAACACGGCAACGGAAGAGTTGCTAAAGCTGTTTTGGTGAGTGCAGTAACCCCGATCATGGTTCAGAATGAGAATAATCCGAATGGAGTTCCTATTTCAGTTTTTGATGATATCAGAAATAATACTGCTAAACACAGATCACAGTTTTTCTTTGATATCACCTTCCCTTTTTATGGATACAACCGAGAAGGAGCTAAAGTTTCAGACGGAATCCAGAGAAATTGGTGGAGACAAGGAATGAGTGGCTCTATCAAAGCTCATTACGATTGTGTAAAAGCATTCTCTGAAACTGATTTCACAGATGATCTTAAGAGTGTAGAGGTTCCTGTATTGGTAATGCATGGTGAGGATGATCAGATTGTTCCTTTTGAAACAACAGGAAAAGTAGCAGCCACCCTGCTTAAAAACGGTCAGCTTATTTCTTACCCTGGTTTTCCGCATGGGATGCCTACCACAGAAGCCGAAACAATCAACAAAGATCTGTTAGCATTTATTCAGTCATAATTTATATTGCGTATAATATAAAAAATCCACAGTCATATTGATTGTGGATTTTTTATTTAAAACACTTTAAAGTGTCTTTTATAACAATATTAAACACCCATTAAATAAGGATTTATTTAATTATTTTATCTCTTTAGTTTGTGATTTAATATATTTAAATTTACATTTGCAGCTTCAAACAAATAACCTATGAAAACAAAATTAATGACTTTGTTAAGTCTTTCGATGCTATTGGCATCTTGTGCACAGGATGAAACTCGTGATGATATAATTCCCTTTCAAAAACAAATTGCAGTAAACGAAGATACCGCTTTAAGTGTTGGTACTACAACTGTAAAGTTCATTAAGGAAGTATATCACCCTTCCGTATTAAATGCAGGGCAAGCCATTACTTTAGAAGACCAAGGCATAAAATACCAGCTTGTCATGCAATATGATAACAATCTTGTATTATACAAAATCGAATCCAATCGCACTTCTGTATTATGGAGTTCTAACAGCTATAAACCTGAGGGTGGTTTTACTCAACTTATTGCCCAGCACGATGGAAATATGGTCATTTATAACAATGGAATTCCTCTTTGGAATACCAATAAAACGGTTGACTTTCATGTGAGTGATCCTCATATGAAACTTCAGTTATTTTCAAAAAAAGATATATTTGGTTACTCGGGGCATCGAATTAAATTTGTTCTGGGAGGAAATAATCAAAATATCAATGATGTCTTCCAATTGGATATTGAAGATATTACAGTTCGTCTATAGATGCGATAAAATTACAGATTATGGAAGATCGGATTGATTTTTTTTGTATCTTTGCACCCAATTATTCCTAACGTCCTTAGGAGTAACCAAAACAGATATTGATAACAAAAACAATAAAAAAGCAGAACAATGCCAAAATTAAAAACGAAATCAGGTGCTAAGAAACGTTTTGCTCTTACCGGATCTGGTAAGATCAAAAGAAAAAACGCTTACAAAAGCCACATCTTAACTAAGAAAGAAACTAAGCAGAAGAGAAATCTTACTACTACTTCTTACGTAGCTAAAGTGGATGAGAAAAGCGTTCAACGTCAATTAGCAATTAAGTAGTTTTTATAAATCTATATTCGGTTTATAAGAATTCAAAACAAATTCAACATTTTAACCCTGAAATGGAGCAGCTAAGTACAATGAAACAGATTGTCGCACATTTCAAAAAAACAATTTAAATTATGCCAAGATCAGTAAATGCAGTAGCTTCAAGAGCTCGCAGAAAGAAAATTTTTAAGCAAGCTAAAGGTTTTTTCGGTAGAAGAAAGAACGTTTGGACTGTAGCTAAAAACGCGGTAGAAAAAGCAATGCAATATGCTTACCGTGGAAGAAAAGAGAAAAAGAGAAACTTCAGAGCACTTTGGATCACTCGTATCAATGCGGGAACAAGAGAGCATGGAATGTCTTACTCTCAGTTTATGGGAGCTCTTAAAAAGAACAACATTGAGCTTAACAGAAAAGTTTTAGCAGATTTAGCAATGAATCACCCTGAAGCTTTCAAAGCTGTTGTAGATCAAGTAAAATAATGTAGAATACTATTTTTGTTATCAATATAGTCCCGGGCTTTGCCCGGGATTTTTCATTATATCCTGCATCATAATGCATTGATTAAAAAAATAAACACATATCACTCAATAATTGAAGTTTTACATTATTATAAAACATATTTATAGAATAAAATTCTAGCAAATTGATTATTCATTTAAACCAAGCCAATTGATTCATATTTTACATCATAAAACGGTGATTATTTGGTATATTAGCAATCAAAAAATAAGTTAGGTATAGAAATGAAAAAAATCGCTGCTTTTTTATTAACATCTGTTATTACACAAAATATTGCTGCCCAGAGTCTTATTCAGGCTTATAAACAAAGAGCAGATATGGTAACTCAGACCAATATCAGTAACAACCTTCAGGAATTTTCTGATCTTGGAGTGAAGACGACAGGTTCCACTGAAAACGCCAATACCCTAAACTGGTTGAAGAACAAATATCTTTCCTATGGATATACTGCCAATCAGATGGTAGAAGATCCTTTCAGTTTTGTTAATGGTTCAACGACGACCTACGGAACGAATCTTGTGATTACTAAGACAGGCACCCTTTATCCTGATAAATATGTTATTATCTGTGGGCATTACGATACCATTGTCGGACCGGGAGTTAGTGACAATGGCAGCGGAACTTCTATCCTTTTAGAAGCTGCAAGGATATTAAAAGATGTTCCTACAGAGTATTCTATAAAATTCATCCATTTTTCAGGGGAAGAACAAGGACTGGAAGGCAGTTATCACTATGCAGACAATATTGCCTATCAGGGAAATACTCGTCAGCTGGATATAAAACTTGTCATTAATATTGATCAGGTAGGTGGGAAAATAGGAAACCAGAATACAACTATTACCTGTGAAAGAGATACCGGTGGGATATCTTCAAATAATGCAGCTTCCAATACAGCAACTCAGGAACTGGCAACATGCACCGGACTCTACTCTCCTCTTCAAACTTCAATTTCTTATGCTTACAGTTCTGACTATATGCCTTTTGAAGCTAAAGGATATACCATCACCGGATTTTATGAAAAAATAAAAAGTAATAATGAGCATACTGTAAATGATACTCTTACCAATATAGATCCTGTTTATGTTTTCAAAGTAGGCAAAGCTGCAGTGGGAGCATTACAACATTTCGCCGTGGCCTCTACCGATGCTAATAATTTAAGTACCGCTGAAATAACAAATCAGAAATCATTGGATGCTATAAAAATCTATCCTAATCCCGCTAAGGATACCCTTATGGTAGAAATGTTTCAAAAGGAAAAATCATTCAGCATCGAGATTAATGATATGGCAGGAAATAGGATCTTGAATATTGCCAATCAGGATAAGATAAATGTGTCTGGCCTGAAAAATGGAGTGTATACAGTGACCATAAAAACTGATAAAGGTAATACGACCAGGAAAATGGTTATTGAAAAATAATACTATTCATTACTTGTAAGAAATTTAATTTGAAAATCATTTCATCACTATCAGATATGAAGAAAGTCGTTACTTTTTTATTAACAGGTATTATCGCACAAAGTATTGCAGGACAGAGTTTCATCCCATCCTATCAGGACAGATCAAATATGGTAAGCCAAACAAATATCATTTCCAATCTTCAGGAGTTTGCTGCTTTTGGAGTAAAGAAAACGGGTTCTCAAGCGAATACTGATGCGCTGAACTGGCTAAAAAGTAAATATATCTCGTACGGGTATACTAACAGTCAAATTGTTGAAGATCCTTTTAGTTATGGCACTACTGGTTCTAAAAATCTGGTAGTTACCAAAACCGGAACAGTCTACCCCAATACATATGTTATCATCTGTGGACATTTCGATACGATTAACGGACCGGGAGTCAATGACAATGGAAGCGGGGTATCTATTATACTGGAAGCAGCAAGAATTCTGAAAGATGTACCCACCGAGTATTCGATCAAGTTCATTAACTTTTCGGGGGAAGAACAAGGTTTGCTGGGAAGCTATCATTACGCAGATAATATAGCTTATCAGGGAGACACGCGTGTATTAGATATTAAACTGGTATTCAATATTGATCAGGTAGGTGGGAAAAGCGGCAATGTGAATGATACCGTTTATTGTGATCAGGATTTAGGAGGTGTTTCTTCTAATAATGCAGCTTCTGCTACGGTCACTCAGGAATTGAGAAATTGTACAGCTTTATACTCTCCACTTCAAACCGCAGTGGATCCTGCTGAAAGTACAGATTATATTCCTTTCGAAGAAAAAGGAGAAGTGATCACCGGTTTCTTTGAAAGAATAAGAAGCAACTATCCGCATACTTCTAATGATACATTGGCCAACACAGATCCTGTATATATTTATAATATAGGAAAAGCAGCAGTAGGAGCACTACAACATTTTGCTGTTGCAACCAGCACATTAGGAACTGATGAAATTCGTTCAAAAAATTCATTGGAAAATGTGAAAATTTACCCCAATCCGGTAAAAGATGTCATTAAGATTAGCCTTCCCGATTCCATTATAAAAAACTTCAGTTTTGAAATCACGGATCTGGCAGGTCATTCTTTAGTAAAAAAAACCAACGAATCTAAAATAGATATTTCAAATCTTGAAAATGGTGTTTATATAGGCACTTTAAAAGCCGATAATCAACTTGTGGTAAGAAAGATTATTGTTGAAAAATAAAACTCAAACTCCTATCAAACAATTTTTAGAATAAAAACCCTTTGAAATATTTCAAGGGGTTTTCTGTGAAAACGATCTTCATTTGAAGCATACGAAATCAACACATTCCTCACTGCACCAATAATCTTTATTAAAATAACTTGAATTTTAAAGTATTTTTAAAAAATTAACCACTTAATTGGGATTTATTTATTACATTCGTAATCCACAACCAAAATAATAATATGAAAAAAATCACCACATTTTTATGTGTTTCAGTGATGCTACAGAGCGTTGCTGCGCAAAGTTTTATCCAGGCTTATAAAGATAGAGCCGATATGGTAACCCAGACTAACATTACAACCAACCTACAGGAGTTTGGAAATCTCGGGATCAAAACAACAGGTTCTGTTGCCAATACCAATACTTTGAACTGGATCAAAAACAAGTATACTTCTTACGGGTATACAGCAGGTCAAATGGTGGAGAGCACTTTTACTTACGGATCAAAAACTTCCAAAAATCTGATTATTACCAAAACCGGAACGCTCTATCCCAACAAATTTGTTATTATCTGCGGGCACTATGATACCATTAACGGACCTGGAGTCAATGATAATGGCAGTGGTACTTCTATCATTTTAGAAGCTGCAAGAATATTAAAAGATGTTCCGACGGAATACTCTATTAAGTTTATTCATTTTTCCGGAGAAGAACAAGGTCTTGTAGGCAGCAGTCATTATGTGAATAATGTTGTATATCAGGGAGGTGTCCGTAAACTGGATATCAAACTGGTTTTTAATCTGGATCAGGTAGGCGGAGTAAAAGGAAATAACAACAATACGGTATATTGTGATGAAGATCAGGGAGGTGTTTCCAGCAACAATGCAGCTTCTGCAGCAGTAACTCAACAGCTCAGAAACTGTACTGCTCTGTACTCTCCTCTTCAAACCGCTGTGGATCCGGCAGAAGCAACCGATTATATTCCTTTTGAACAAAAAGGGGAAGTGATCACCGGTTTTTTTGAAAAAATTAGAAGCAATTACCCTCATACTTCTAAAGATACTTTTGCCAATGTAGATCCTGTATATGTTTATAATATTGGGAAAGCTGCTGTAGGCGCTTTACAGCATTTCGCCACTGCTTCTACAACATCAACATTGAATAAAACAGCTTCAGTTCATTCTCTGGAAGCTGTCAAATTTTATCCTAATCCTGCCAATTCTATCCTAAATATAGAATTACCGGATTCTAAAGTAGCAAATTTCAGTTTTGAAATGACCAACCTGACAGGAAGATCATTGCTTAAAACAAATAATGAAACAAAAATTAATGTGTCTGCCCTTGAAAAAGGAGTATACATCGGAATCCTAAAAGTCGGTGAACAAACCGTTGTAAAGAATATTCTGATTGACAGATAGTAGTATTCTTAATCTCAATAAAAAACAGAACAGGTATTCCTGTTCTGTTTTCTTGTTAAACAATGACCTCCATTTATGAGGTAGTATTTTATGCCAATATTCTTTTTGTTTTTCTTTAATAATTAAAATTAAGAGAAACCGTATAATATCTTCCATTTCCTCGTACATATTCTGCATCACGTGCTGTGTACATAGAGGTAGGAGTAAAATAAGAGGTATTGAAAACATTTTCTATTCCAAGTCCTACCGTCATCAATTGATTAACCTTGTAACTTCCCTGGAAATTAAAAAGATTAAAGGATTTTACGGGACCTTCTCCTTCATCATATTTTCCTGTCAAAGCCGGCTCAAACTTATCTCTTTTGAACGAATACATGTGATAAACCCCTAATTGTAATTTCTGAGCTTTATCACTCCATTTTACAAAGGAATTCAATCTTGCGGGAGCGATTCTTAAACCGCTTAGGTATTTTTCGTAGCTGTTGTCATTTTTCACATCAACTTTTCCTTCCTGATAAGTATAATTTGTTCCTATAGTCAGGCCCTGTGTGGGATAAACATTCAGCGCCAGTTCCACACCATTAATATATTGAGGTGCCCGGAGCGGAGTCCAGAATCCATTAACAGAAACCAGATCTGCTCCTAATTTGGAATAGTTGTAAAAATAACTGGCCGAGAAATCAATATACTGCCCGATTTTACTGTTGAAACCAATTTCATAATTGTCAATCACAACAGGATCAGTATTGATTTCATTTAAAACATTGCTTTTGGCATCTCTCAAGACACGTCCCAGGTCATAGATATTAAAACCTCTGGAATAGGAGGTAAAAGGCTGAAAGAAATCAAAGGCGACATAGCTCACTCCTACATTATAAGACAGATTCGAATAATTTAATCTTCCTCCCTGCACATTAAAGGGAACATCTTTATTGGAAGGCAAAGTGGTATAGTCAGGAACCTTTACCGACATTTTATCCCACCGAAGTCCGGCCTTTACTGTCAGATCATCGGTAAGAAACAATTTTCCCTGTACAAAAGGTGCGATAGCCAGCATATTCATTTCGGGCACCCAGATTCTACCATCAACTAATGGCTGACTTGTTTTCTCATTAAGGAGATCAGCACCATATGTTAATGAACCTTTTAAACCTTTATCTTTACCAAATTCAGTGTTGAAATCTGCCCTGAATCCGTATTTCTTTTCTAAAATTGCCGATTGACCTCCGGTTTTCCATCTCGGCGCATTACGATAATCATAGATGGTATAAAAATCCTGGAAATATAAGGTGGTATTAAGGGTTGTATTGCGGAAAATATTCTTGTTGATATATTTAAAATATCCGTTATGATTATATCTCGTTCCTTCTTTTACGCCTTCTCTTTCACCTAATTTTCCTATAGAAGGGCGCTCTCCATATTTTCCAAGATCAAGAATATATTTGGAATCCTGCAGACTCGAATAATAATTGTACATCGCTTCCAGCCTGTTATTATCATTAAGATCGTATCCAATCTTGGCAAATGCATTACTAACAGCAGTTTCTCCCAAGCCATATCGTGGATTCTGAACCAGCCCTTCCCCATCTATTTTCACTCCGTTTTGGGTAAAAGTTCCATTGACAAGATAATCCAGCTTTCCAACCTTTCCAAAGAAACTTTGTGAGACTCTGTATCCGGCACCACCGTCCGATTTAAACATTTTGTTATTAAAAAGATCATGGCTGGTAAATCCTAAAACCGTTCTTCCTGAAAAAGGTTTACCGGAAGTACTTTTCTGAGTAATATAATTGATAATACCTCCTTCGGCCCCGTTTCCATAGATGGAAGTGGCTCCTTTGACGACCTCAACCCTTTCCAGGACTGAAGGATCAATACTTCTGATTTCCCTGTCATTATTTCGAAGCGGGCTAGACTGCGGAATTCCGTCGATCATAACCAGAACACTTCTTCCTCTCATGGTTTGCCCTCTGTTGCTCACAAGGTTGTTTCCAAATGCTAATCCCGGTACTTTATAAGCCAGAATATTACTGAGATCCGGAGAAATCAACGCTTGTTCCGCTATTTCCTTTTTGTTGATAATATGTACTGTAGAAGCGGTTTTTTTTACAATTTCAGGAGATCTTGAAGCAGTAACAATAACCTCATCCAGCCTGTTTTGTCCTATCGAATCTTTTTTCTGAGCAGCTACCTGATAAAACGCCATCAAACTCCCTATCAAAAAAATAGATTTCTTCATACTTAGTGTTATTTAGAATAATTAAAAACAAAAATAAAGCTTTTAATTATCTCCATAAACTAAGGTATTTTAATAGTTTGGGCTTTGGTTTAGCTTAAAATATTGTTATTTAATATATTCTAAGAAAATAATAAATCATATAAATAAATATGTAATATAATATTCTTGTCAACTGATAATCGTCATAGTTAAATTCTTTTATCCCATGAAAAAGACATTTTAACGATTCGTTGTTATTTGATGGCACTTCCTATTTTATTAAACGCATAGGGAATGACCCCTATTCCCAATGAAAGTAAAACCGTTAAAAGCTCATTTAAATTAAGGCTTTTACCATCGTCAAAAAAGTTCCACATATAAAATGAAGTAATCACCGATGCCAGTCCCACAGATACCAGTCCGCTGATAAATGCCAGAAATCTACTGATGCTGCTATTGTTTTTAGTTTCATTTCCAGTGGCAATATCCTCAACAATCTTATTAATTTGTACCTTAGCGTCTGGCATTAGGTTTTCTGCAGCTTGCATTGTGTTTACCAGTGTTGCAATTTGATTGGTTTTCTGGGTTTCAATTTCTACTTCTGCATCTTTATCCAGAAGAAGGTCTTTAAATGAGACTTTATCCTTTCTTAACTTTATAAAAACTAAGAAAAGAACTAAGATGAAAAATAAAATAGGGGTCATTGCCAGCCATTTTTCACCCGGTGAAATCGGAGTTCTTACTGTTTGTATTGTTTCTGCTTTTGCCATAACAGCTGCTAAAAACAAGATTCCTGTTAAGATTGTTTTATTTGAATTCATAGGAGTTAGTTTTAATGTTATTATTATTTTCCAATGGTAAAATGAACATGAGTGAGGTGTATTCTTTCATTCTCAGTAATCCCTCTGTTGGCTTCTTCGATCAGTTTTCCTTCTTTATTATAGTAATACATTATCCATGGAGAAAAATACTGGTTTGCCAGTTTATTCTGAAAGGCTGCTGTACGAATTTTCACAAGAAATCCGGGCTCAGACGGTGTAGAACTCGCACAAACAATTTCCTTTCCTATATTGGGCTTTATTTTGATAATATCCAATCCTCTTCCATCTTCATGTGGTGAAGTTCCGTTGTTGCTTGGCCTCCACAAACTGGACAACACTATTTTCTGAATAAAAATAGCATGGTTGGTTTCATCAAAATCATATCTCAAAATCCAGAGTAATAAATTAAAAGTTCTTTCATTTGTATTTTGCAGAACCTGATCAAAGGTATACCCCTTACTCCTTGCCAGCGCCCATGAGTCTGCCGGAAATTCAATTTCACATTCCCGGAGAATGTCATAGTAAATAAAGCTTATTTTGCTCGTGCAGCTATTGTTTGTCAATACTGTCAGATTTTTGATTATTTCTTCTTTTGCTGTCATGATATTGTTTTTTTAGGTGATTATTTTTATAGGTATTCTTTCACTGAGAATAGGCATTGCCAGTGTATTATCTTCTTTTATTCTTTTTGTACTCTCATCTTTATCCCCAAATATTTCTTTCCAGATATCTTCGGCTGGTTTGGATGTATTATAATCTTCTGATTTACGAACAACCATTATCCTTATAAATCCCTCTTTAAAATCCTGGATTTTCTTATCCGGTTCGTGTACAGACTGAAAAGAGGTCAGAGTTTCATTAATTTCATTCACGATGAAAGTATTGTAATAATTTTCAACCGGAAGTCCTCCAATATTGCTTTCTACCGTAGAAAATATTAAATACCAGTTATGGAATATTTCAAAAGTCTCCCCAAATCGGTTCAGAAGAGGAATTTTCAACTGTTCTTCTAATTGGTGGGATCCCAGCTCCAGATAGTTATTCTTTCTCACACTATCTCTCCATTTCTGCGGCACAAATGAATCTACAGCTTTCATAAACTGAACCCATTGCGGACTGCTCCACTTGCTATTCAGTCCTGCTGCATCACCTGATTCTTCATCATAGAGCTGGGGAATTATTTCGCTTCTTGTACTGAGTTTAAACATTGGCCAGTATGCATCATCTTTCACATCCTTGTTGATATAATTACTCAGGCCATTTCCTGAAATAATAAATGAACTGGAATTAATTCTGGGATTGGATGCATTAAAATCAAAGGTAAAACCGAATGGGCCTGTAAAATACTTATCATCCACTATCAAATAGCCTTCTTTATCCGTAGGTATCACCTTTGCTGTTTTTGTTGCAGACAGAGTCGGGTCATATCCCGCTTCCGGATAGAATCCATCCGAAGCATTTTCTGTTGTTTTAATTCCAAGTGTAAGCTTCTGAGCAAGTCCTGCTTCTTTATACCAGACATCGTCCAGTACCAACATCATGTCTGCCATCTGATTGCTGTGATCATTAGCTTCATGAATGGAATTCGTTAATGGAATATAGAATCTTACGGATGGTATTGGTAATTCTTCTTTTCTTTTGGAAAGCGTGATATGCCGTTTCCACGGGTTATCTACATTATCCACTGTAATACTGCTTTTTACAGAGTTGGTTGCATATCGCCTGGAAGGTAATGATTCGTATCGGTTAAAAATTTCTACTTTATATTTCAGGTATATGGAATGGTTGTCAATTATATTTTTATATTCATGCACCACATTAGCATTCTTGTTTTTGGAAGCAAAAATCCGGCTTTGTGTTTTTACAGAGGTATAATCCGGTCTGTCCGACTGTGCCCAGGCTTCAAACCTCATGGCTTCAGTCGTATGATAAAGAGATGTTTCTGTTTCTTTTACAGGATTTAAAGAATTTCTTAACCGGGTAATATCTGTATTCAGCTGTCTTCCGTTCCATTCCCATTTCTGATGTTGTACTTCTACTCTGCTGAAGAGGCTGAATTTAATGTCTGTATTAATAATGGCTTTAACTGAGCTTTCTTTAGTCTGATCATTCTTAAACATTCTGTCCAGCCATGCGGAATTATCCGAAATTTCAAAATTTTCCCAAAGGGCATTCTCACTAATATTTTCTACACCAGCGGTCTCTATCACCTGCTCTTCAAATGCTATCTTATAATACGAATTACCTTCTTTATCATGGATGATCTCTGTAGAATCATATACATTATCAAAGCATTTGTGGAATCTAAGTTCACTTCCATCCTTATCAAAATATTTGATAGGGATCAGGTTATATATTCTGATGGAATAAATACAACCGGGATTGAGAATGATTATCGCATTAGGTTCATCAAAAATCAGGTGCTTTGCCTTCGGATCGAATTGTACAGTGATTTTTTTTGAGCATTTTTCTAAATTAAGTTCCTGTCCATTGATGCCATATGCTTTACCATTATAATCAAACTGTGCAGAAACAGGTTCTGCTACTCCATTCAGATCCTTAATTTCAATATATAACGTATTACTTACTGCAGGATCAATATAGTCGATAAAACGTGTTTGCTGTACCGGCAGGCGTTCCTCTTTAGGGTCAAAAAGTTTAAAAGGCTCAATATCTGCAAGAATATTCCCTTTATTGACAAAGGAATAACAGTCCCAAAAAGAGGTTCGGGGTTTTTCCGCAATAATGGTAAAATCATCGTTAAATCCTTCTCCGACAACAATCAGTTTGCTCGTTGTCTGATCTTCAGGAAACAATTCAAAATACAGAGGATTCAGTTCTTTTGGATATTGATGTACTTCATTCAACCTGAGATTGGGTGGAGAGACATTCCTGGTTCTGAGATATTGATAAGAAGTTGTTTCTTCATGAGTTAATTGAATCCCGGTTTCTTTAAAGACATTCAACACCTCCGGATTATCCCTCAGATCTTCAGGCAGAACTCCGCTGTTGAGAACGGCAAATGCTGCAAATTGGTAGTTATACCCATAGATTAAGCCGTAAGGATAGTGGGTTTTATCTCCATCTAACAAATACATCAATTGAGAATGGTTTTTCCCGCTTCCGGTTGTTTCTTCACTAATTCCTTTATTCAGACCTTCCAGAGTCGCTGTAAGGGAAGCTTTTTCATTGCTGATCTCAAAAAATATTTTTTGGGTTTCATTTTCTGTTGCAAGCTGGCCGGGAATTAAAAATGAGGCCTCGAGCGGATTGCTGTCTACTGATTCTTTAAGCTGCCTTTTAACCTTAGCCCAATTATGATATTTCCAATCTCCAAATTGTTCGTTATTGATGTTTGTGCTGCGTTTACTAAGCACAACATATCCGCTTAGTTCATCTGATAAGTCATCTGTAATATCGGGAATTATCTGACCTGGAGTTCCGATCTGAATACGGACAGGAACCTGATCTGATGTAGGCCTTACCTCCGACTTTGCAAACGAATTAATCCTTTTTCCAAGAAGATTTCTTAACTCAATTTCATTTACAGTAACCTGTTTGGTCAATTTCTTATTTTCAGAATAAATCAGCTGTAGATTCGTCTCACGTATTTCTGACCCGGTAATCAGCAAATCAGTAAGTTTTGTTACAATTTCATCTTTTAAAACAGCATCATCAAATGATTTATCATTAATCAGGTAGGCTAAAAGTGACTTCTGAGGCTGAGCGGGATTACTTTCAGGCACAACTTTTCCGTAATGAAGCAAATAAGAATTAAAGAGGCTGAAAATATCAAAATTCAAAATTTCAATGATAGGAAAGATCTTACTATTTTTCGGATTGGCATCTTCATATACTAAAGCTTCATTTTCAATTTTTAGTCCCGTTATATTGTCAGTAAGGTTTACCATCGAAAAATCTAAACCTGCTAACACGGAGATTATACTTGCCTGATTCCTGCTATTGAGAAGTACAGCATACAGCTTTTCAATAGTATTTTTAAATAATTCAGGATTGTCCTTATAGATTGTATAGTTGAATATATTCTGCCCCTCAAAGAAAAGTTCCTCTATTATCCATTCTATTCTCCGGTAGTGATCCTGATCACTGAGGTTTTTATCTATAATTTTAAAATATTGGTCACATTTTTCTTTTGCTTCCTGGGTATCTTCTTCAATTGTTTGGTAATTTTGATTTTTAGCAATAACAGTATCAATGATTAATTTTTCAATCTTCATCCAGTATTCACTGCTTTGAGTGCCATCAGGTTTTTTTTCTATAGAATCTAAATCCAGAAAAGGTCTCAAAAAGTACTCAAATACATTCTTTATATCTTTTTCTTGCTTTATGGTTTCTTTTATTGTTGCATTTTGGCAAAACACTTCCATAAAATTCAAAACGTTTGTCAGCTCATCTGTTATATTTAATTTCCAGTCATTGTCCTGTTCAACCTCAATCTTTACTTTACCTATAAACTTCCCGGCATCTCTTAAAGTAATATTGCCGGCAGAAGCTTTTAATTCCGGTTTTTTAGTAGGCTGAGTCAGTACAGATCTTGTCATATGAATACCTTCTGTTTCGTTTCCCTTTTTATAGATCAGCTTAAAGAAATCATTTATAGGTTCCGGTTTTGAGGTTGTATACCACGCCGATTCTTCTTCATGAGAAACAGGAAAAAAAACCAATTCACCCCCTTCATTCTCATAAAACTCTTTGACTTTTTCCTCATCCAGGTCTTTCTCATTTGACAGAAATAAAAATCCGAGCTGTTCATTATAAGGAGCCAGCTTTTGGGCCATTTGAGCAATCATTCCCTGTACCCTTCCTCTCTTATGCTGAGAAGTTTGAATTTCAGAATCTTCATTGATTTCAATATCGATCTCCCGGTTAAATTCATATAATAAACAATCAACTTCACCATCCTGAACCTGTTCTTCCAATTGATTTTCATAATATTCTTTTAAAGGATCAGTTACAGTATTATTGATTTCAACGTTGCTGATCGGAAAGTCAAATACTTTTTGGAGATCTGCAATTTTTCCCTTTGTTTTGTCCTCAACCACCATCCATGCTCTCAGATGGGTCGGCGGATATTTCTCATCAGAATGATTCCAGGGTAATAAGAATTTTCTCAGATCGGTAAACTTATTTTTAATCTGATCATCAGTAATATTATCTTTATGATAGGAGTTTCCTACTGACAGCAGGGATACTTTATGTAAAAAAGTGCCCCCATCTTCCATATTGAAGTCAATAAATGAACTGTCAAAACACATTTGTAATGTTATATCTGCCATGGTGTTTAGTTTAAGGAGGTTGCTATTTCTTCTGACCGGCTGTTGCTAACGCTTTTGGATTCGCCTTTCAGAATCATCGTATAAGATCTGTTCACCCGTATCGTAACAAATGCACAGATTTTAATTTTAAGTCTGACGGTACCCGTTCCATACAATACGGTTCCGTTACCATCACTGAGATAATTGATTGCCAGGCGCAGACTGAGGTATACGGAAACTAAGCCGAGAATATCTACAGTTCCTATGATGGCAATAAAAATTTCGATTCTTGTACTTCCTGAGGCACCACTTTTATATTGTAACTCAACGCCTGCCAGTATTATAATTCCTCCGCTGATCCATCCTGCACTTATAGCAAAAGCTGCACTGGCGTGTACACTCATGACGAAATCGACCTGTATTGAATTGTTTTCTGATGGCTTATAGCGGAAATTACAGTCAATATATCCACCTCCACCAAGAATGAATGCCGTAAAATTGAATGGAAGTTCTTTCTTACCAAGATAAAAACCTAGTCCTACCAAAAAGTCCAGCTTCAAATTCTTCTGATCAGAATCATCTACTGCTTTCATGATAAAATTTCCTCCAAAAGATAAATTAGAGATCGACGTAGGTCCTCCTCCAATCGAAAGAGGTGGAAGGTCTAAGCTTGCTCTTGCTCCTATGGGTAATTCAAAATCTTTTCCACCGATCTGCTGTTTTACTTTCAGAATTTCCAGTTTGAAGGGTGAACTTTTCTCTCCTTTTGCCGGAGCTGTGGTTTCTATTTTTTTTGATGCGTCAGTAAGTAGTTTCAATAAGCCAGGCATCTCCATTCTGGCAGGGTCGAGGTCAAAATCGTATTTGCCGTTTCTGAAACTGATTACCGTTTCTTTAAATAACATTAATGGAGTTCCTGAGAGAGAAATCTCAAAGGTAGCTTTTAATGAACCCGTATTTTCACTTTGTCTGTTTTTATCAATATCTATCGACTCATTAGCCTGTGCAAGGATTCTGGCATTTTTAAGCATTGTTACCTTTACCGGGCCTATCGTCATAAAGGTATTGTCACCGGTAAAAGTGTAATCCACATCGGCCTTAACCCAAGCTTTCATGGCTTCTTTATCTAGGTCGTGGGTAATTTTAACCGCTTTGAAAAAAGCATCATCTGATTTTAAAAACGGAAAAAGATGGTCAAATTTCATCCCTCCGATATCGTTTAACAGATTGGATATCGGAAACTGCTGAGATAAAGAATTTGCAAAATGAGTCCCCCATTCTTTAAGCGGTGCTACAAACTTATCTTCAAGTCCTGCATAGGGAATACTGATCCCCATTGCGTCCAGTCCTTCATTCATTTTTTTAAGTTTTCCCATTACGGGAGTAAGCAGTAGCCGGGGCGCCATATTTTCTTTAAAATTGCAGACAAGCTCAATCGTCTTTCTGTTGAAACCGAGATCCACAGCTTTGATGTCTTCAAATACCGAACGATAATTAAAGAGTGTATTCTGAATCTCTTTATCGAGGTCAGCATAACTATTTCTTAGATCCACGGCTTGATAATATCCTTTCGTCACCTCACCGATTACTTCCCCAAAATCCTTATTGATGGCCTGCGACAGCTCATTGGCGTTTTTAATGATCGTGTTGGTATCTCCTTTTTTGATGGCTTCTTCTAAATCATTAAGCTCTGTGTAAATATTTTTAAGATATCCATAATGTTCATCAATTTTTTTCTCAAGTTCGGCGAGATCCCTACTTTCTTTTAATTTGTTGAGAAATGATTTCAAATCATTGATCTGTTCCTTAATCCAGTCATTTAGCTTGTTAAAAAGATGAGCTACCGGAGGAACGGGAAGATTGGCTTTAAGCTGATAGTCTTTAATCAGAAATTTTTGGATTTCAGGAATAAGGTTATTCAGGATTTCCTGAACCATTACAAATTTATTTTCAGCATTTACTTCAAAAAACTGGTTAACAGATTCTTTGAGACTGGCCTCAGGTTTATTTATTTTATCTTTAAAAACCTGAATCATTTTGAGGATTTTTATATATTCAGCCTCTAATAGTTCTCCGAATCCTTTTGTAATATCTTTTATACCATCAGAAAATAATTCTGAAGTAGTGACCAATTTATCGGCCAGCTCTTTTTTAAGATCAGATAATACACTTTTAAGCTCTGTCGATGAGTCCCGTAATGATTTTTTTATCTCATTTTTTGCCTCTTCCAGCTTAAAATCTGCTGGTTTCAATGTAAACAGATAGTCTGATATTTCCTTTAGCTTTTTATTGATAATTGTTGTTATCTCATTATTGATCTGGTCTTTAATGTTTTTATTAATGTTAATATTTTCAATTAACTTCTTTATAAAGCTTTGGATATTGGTAAGGATTTTATCACGAATGTCAGTCCTAAATTTATCTAAAGTGATTCCGGGGTCAGTAATTTCATCTATGCTGCTTTGAGCTTTATTGATGTGGCCCGCCAATTCCTCGTCAATTTTACTGTAATTATGCTCAAGAAACAACCTTATTTTATCAGCCTCTGAACTCAGCACCCCATTGAACTGATTAAGGTTTATCTCAAGATGGCTTTTCAGATCAGTAATATTAGCTTCAAAAGCTTCAATTCTTTGCAGAATAGTCTCTTTTAGGTCTGAAAGCGGATTTTCCTGAATAAGCTGATCGAATTCTTTTTTGGCTTCTTTAAACAGTACTGTATAATTTTTGTCGATAGCTCCTATCCCTGCATCCAGTTCTTTGGTTAATTGAAACCAAAGTGCTGCGGTAGGAATTTCCCAGTCGCCTCTTCTTGCGGTATTAAAAGAATCAATATTGTAATCATTGGGTGGCCAATTTAAATATCTAAGTTCAGGTTTTGCATTAATGTTAGCTGTTAAGTCTTTGAAAGAATCAACACGGATTCCATTACTAATAGAAGAAAAATGGGCAATAATATCTTTTCTGATCTGTTGAGTGACTTTTCCCTTTTCTCTCTCAATTTTTAAATCAGGACTTTTCAAAGCGGCTATTATCCCTTTTGTATAGCCATTCACATTTTCCTTTAAAAATGTATGAAATTTCGTTCTATGACCGATTTGTTCAGCTGTGATGTATCCGTCAATTGGTTTTCCATTCTGATCCACCTTAGCTGCAGGCTTCCTCTGCATGGTAACCGTCCGCAATTTACCTACTACATTGGAATCATTATTATAAGCACCATTTGCAGAAATCGGTATATCGGAAGGTAATATTTTGAAAGTAAACCTTTCAAAACCTGGTAAAACATCCAAAGGAGAAGGAATTTGTGTGTTGATTAATTTAGGATCATTATAATCCAGACAGGGCGAAGCACCCAAATAAATATTTTCAAACGGCTGCAAGGTATAATCTACATTCACCTCACTTTTCCAGCTATCTGTAATAGCCGTTGTTGTCTCCGTCACATCAGTATAAAAATAAAGATCATCAGGGTTAGCGAGGTTATACAAGACTTCTTTTAGTTGAGATTCTCTTGAAGGCAATGCAGCAAGCATAATCTGTGGAAACGGGTAAATCGTAAAATCTATATCTTTTTTCCAGAGCGGAACTTCCCATCCAACAGGTTTATTATCCCGTACAATATCTCTCCCCCAGGTTGATGATACCGGAATCTTTATGGATTTAAAGTGACTTCCTAAAACAGAACCTGAGTCAGCAGGATCTGCTCCGAATTCAGGATACTTTCTTTCAGGTTCCAAAATTTCTACAAATTCACGGACCTTCCTCATAATAACGCGACCTGTATTTTCTGTATGCGAAAACTGTTCAGATGGAACTACAGTTCGTTCATATTCTATAACATGTTTAGCTTTATTCCAAAGTACTCCGACTCTTCCGATTCTTTCCACAGCATAAAAATGAGTACGTCCCAGAGTCGTTGTTGATTTAATGATAGATTTATCGTTGGCAAAACGGGCGACCTGTTTTCCATAACCTCCCAGTGAGCTAAAAGCGATATTTTCTATTTCACCTGAGGACGAACCTTTTTTATACCCTGTGGTCCAGAGTTCGTTGTATATTGCCAATGACTCAAACCCAAAATGAAATCCTCCTGCCAGTCCATTATCTGAGTGATACTTTTCATGAATTTCTTTGAGGTAGTCCGGGACCACCTGATTTCCGTTTTTGTCTATAAAAGGCCATTTTAGCTTTGCTCCTTTTCTCTTTGCAAGCTTTTTCCTTTCAACCTCTTCAACTATAGAAGGATCTTCGATATAGTCTGTTCTGAAAAAATAATTGATCCCTTTCGTAAATTTTACAGGCTGAAATTTATCCTGAGCAGAAACTTCATAAATCGCCAATCGCGAATTAAAAAGCAGTAAGGTCTGAATAAAAACAGAATAGGCTTTATTAAATGCATATGTCTGATCCTTGTTGCTCTCCCATACAATTCTTCCTCTTGGAGCTTTTACCAGCTGGCCTAATTTATTTTCAAGCTCTGCAATAAAAGCTTCCTTATTTTCAAATTCAGCGCTCATTCCATAGAGCAATTCAAACTGTGCTTTCAGCAACCTTAATCCGGGATTAGAGTCTCCATAAGTCCCGAATAAATGCTGTATATTCCATGGTGCAGTAACCATCTGACGATTCAGTTGTTCGTTTGATATATGCAGCTCTGCCGGTGGACTGAATTTAAACTGTACTTTCTGATCATCTACAGGCTCTCCTGCAATAACATTATTGTAATATTTTCCATCTTTATCAGTCTTACGGAAAGCTTCACCCATCACCTGAGGTGGAAGCGTAACAATGATCTCTTCATTTTCCGTATTATTGAGGATCTCCCATATACTTCCATCCGCAGATAAATTATTTTTTCTGGCCACAACCCATTTACCATTGTCATATTGAGGGACAGAACCAAAAGGAGTTTTAATTTTCATTGCCGTCTGTGGTTGATGCCCTAATACGACTACTTCTAAGCTACCTTGTTCGGGATTCCGGGATGGTTTATTATGTGTGCACTGCAATTCTGCAGAAAAATTAAAATCCTGTCCTACATTGGTGTTTTCGCTTAATGAGAGAAAATATTTCTGATCACTTTTAAAATCAGACACAGGAATAATGAGTGGAGGTATTGATCGAATGGTACCCGTGCTTGCCAGCGAACTGTTATCATCATCTGCAATATACCGTTCCTGTTCAGAAAGGTCTGTAGATAATGGTCTTATATTTTTGACGGGTAATATAAAATCCTCAATAGAGTAACATGGAACTATAGTATCCTTCTTTTCCAGATCTTTATACCATTCCCATAAATACAAAGGTTTTTGTGCTTTCTGAAGCTGGAGAGAAAAATACATTCTCCCCTGAATGCTTTCGTTGCTATCTAAATCAAATGAAAAAGAACCATCATTCACAAAACCAGACAATTGAGTTCCCGCAATTTTTTTTTCTATGCTGAAGGCGAAAAATGTTCCGTTGTCATTGGTTCTTAAAATATCATCCGCAATAAAATTTACATTGGAAATACTCAGTTTTTTATGGTCTTCTGTAAGGATACTCTGTTTCCTGTCTGTTGTACTTTGTTTAAAGTTAGGAAGATATATATCGTGATTTTTAGAGATTGAGGAATCAAGTCCCTCTATACTTTTTACTAATTTCACAGGATTGTTCAAACGTCTTATAGCTGTGAATGAGACATTTTTATTGGTAACAGCGTGCTCAAGGATAATCTGGTTCAGATTGGAGAATTCGAAATTTTTAATTTCCGGAGTGAGACTCTCCTGCATTGCCCGATCGGCAATAGACCGCGAGAAAGCAACCTTTTTGAATGTTTCATTTAACAGTTCATATTTAACAGCCCCGGTAAGCCACGAGATCACCGTATTACTAAAGTTCTGTTGCTGATATCTGTTGATTTGGAAAAAATAAATCAGATTATAACTGCTGAGTACAAAACCCTTCAGTATAGAATCATTAATACTGGTCATGTATTTAAAAAAAGGATACAAATACTGTCCACTTCCTCCTTCACCTCCTTCCTTAATAAACCATGAATAATGATTACCTACATCAAGATAAGCTTCTTTGTAGTCAATAAGTGATAAGTTATACGAAAGATCATTCTCATTGGAGCTATAATGATCCAGAGCCAGTTTATTATTATTTAAAGAAAAGGTATCAGTTCTGAGATCGGGAAAAATACTATCATCTCTAAGTCCTCCTTTTTTCCAAACGATTGGACAATCTGTACCTGCTTCCTGAATGCTGTCATTTCGATTTTCAGAATTAATGGATAAAAAGATTTTGTTCTGTTTCTCTTTGTCATCTTCTTTATTTCTTATCCCTAACCAGATATCAAAATCAAGTTTTTTTCCCTTTTTATTGACGATCTCACATTCAATACCCTTAAATATGATCAGTCGGTCAGTCGTTGCAATCTTATCTGCTTCAGTAAACCATACTTTAATGCTCTCGTTTGAAAGCTTTTCATCAATAATCTTATATTCAGAAAAATTATGGGTGCTGAATCCTTTTGTTTTAATATTCAGATAGTGACTGAAGTTGACCTTTGTATTGATCGCTAGATCTGAATATTTTTTCCAGTCAGGATCACCGTCCTGTTTCTTATGAGCAACTATACTTATAAAACCGGATTTTACCACACTTGGAAAATCAATGTTTTCATTGTAATTCAGATCATAACCTTCTTTGGTTTCAATCAATGGAAGAATCCATAAAGGGGTTTCGTTATACCATTTAAGCAACCGGAAACTCTGTCCGTCTCTATTTTGGAGGACAAGATCATTAAAATCCTGATCTCCGGCAGATCGAGATTTTTTACTTCCTACAAAAACGCCAAAACACTCTGAAGCCCCTTCATCATCAAATCTGAAGATAATAAGAGGTTTCAGGTGGTTTGCCAATAAGTATTGTTGTATTTTCTTATCAGACATAATCAGAAAATTTTATAATTAAGGTGTTGACTGAGTATTGCCATTAAAAAAAGGAACTATTCTACATGAAGAATGAACAGAACTCATTATTTTAACGATCCTTTTGCCATGACTCATCGATAAAACCATCAGAAAGATCAATCAGATCAGGCAAATAACATTCTGTTGTACAGAACTGATGATTCCAGCCATCAAAAAGCTGGCTGTATATAGTCTGAACTACAATTTCTGTTTTATGCTTCAATGGATGAAGGTCATAAAAACACATGTAATATGAAAAGAACTCAGTTGTTCAGTGAGGTAAATAAAAGCCTGGAATATTTTTATTATCAAAATCCCAAAAAACTTGTTCTATCTTCTATTATAACTGATGTAAGAAAAAAACTGAGGAAATTATCGTCCGGAGAACGTTGCAATGGGATTAAATTAGTCAGGTTTCTCATAATTATTGTTTTCACTAAAGATAATGATTTATTCAACATCTTTAATAAATTTTTAATAAATTTTAATAATTTACTCATCATCATAATGTGCGACCAAAGTAGATTTGAAAATCATTAACTTTATTTATTTTACACAAAAAAACCTTTGAAATATTCAAAGGTTTTAATGATTTCTTTCCTGAAGAACCTTTTCTATATCTTCCAAAGAGAAACCTTTCGCTTTCAACAGGATTAAAAAATGATACATCAAATCAGCGGCCTCATTTTTAAAAAGCTCAGCATTGTCATCTTTAGCTTCAATAACCACTTCTATAGCTTCCTCTCCCACTTTCTGAGCCACTTTATTGATTCCTCTCTGATAGAGTGAATAGGTATATGATCCTTCTGTTTTATCATCAATTCTTTGAGAGATCTTTTCTTCCAGCTCGTATAAAAAGCCTTTTGGAGCCTTCTCTCCAAAGCAGCTGAAACTTCCGGTGTGACAAACTACATTGGTTGGAGTTGCTTTGATTAAAATGGTATCCTGGTCACAATCGATGTCAATACTTTTTACCGTTAAAAAATTACCCGATTCTTCTCCTTTTGTCCAGAGTCTGTTTTTGGAACGGCTGAAAAAAGTAACGATTCCTTCCTGTTCTGTTTTCTTGAAAGCCTCCTCATTCATATACCCCAGCATCAGAACCTGAAGCGTTGTGTTGTCCTGAATAATCACCGGAACCAGACCATTGTCTTTATTAAAATTAATTTTCATCGTATGTCAATTTTTTGATTTTTCAATTGTTCTTTTAAATTCTGGATTCCTATTTCATTAAAATGGAATATACTGGCTGCCAAAGCCCCTGTAGCTCTGGTCTCATCAAAAACTTGAACGAAGTCAGCTATCGACCCCGCTCCACCTGAAGCAATGACAGGAATGCTTATTTTGTCTGCTACCAGTTGGGTAATCCGAAGATCAAATCCTTTTTTGGTTCCGTCACCATCCATGGAAGTTAAAAGAATTTCTCCTGCACCCAAAGCTTCAGCCTGTTGTGCCCATTCAATGGTATTCAGAGAAGTGGCTTCCCTTCCTCCTTTGATGTGAACAAGATCCGATAGGTCTACCAGGCGGGTATCAATAGCCACCACGACACACTGGCTTCCAAATTCTTTGGCCAGATCTGAAATAAGCTGTGGATTTTTTACCGCAGATGAATTGATACTGATTTTATCAGCACCCGCTTCCAAAAGCTTTCTTACATCTTCAATAGTGGAAATTCCGCCTCCTACCGTGAATGGAATACTCAGTTCTTTGGCTATAGATTTCACCAGTTCTACAAACGTTTTTCTTTTTTCAATCGTGGCAGTGATATCCAGAAAGACCAGCTCATCAGCACCTTCATTTTCATATTTTCTGGCCAGTTCTACAGGATCTCCGGCATTTCGTAATCCTTCGAAATTGATTCCTTTCACGGTAGCCCCGTCTTTTATATCCAGACACGGAATTATTCTTTTTTTAAGCATTTTCAATAAAATTCTGAAGTTGTTGTAAGCTTATTTTACCCTCATAAATTGCTTTTCCGATGATTGTCCCGGAACAACCGAGATCTTTCATCTTATATACGTCTTTGATCCCTGAAACGCCTCCACTTGCAACAAGCTGAACAGAAGTTTTATATAGAATTTCAATATAAAGCCCTGTCGAAGGCCCTTTCAGCATACCATCCCTGGCAATATCTGTACAAATTACATTTTGGATTCCCTTTTCCCGGTACTTTAAAATAAAATCAATCACATCCAGGTCACTTTCTTCCAGCCAGCCTGAAGTTTTAATTTTTCGGTTATCACAATCGGCTCCGAGGATTATTTTCTCCGGGCCATATTGCTCAATCATTCTGAAGCAAAATTCAGGATCCTGTACTGCAATACTTCCCAATGTAATCTGCTTTGCACCGGAATTGAAAGCCGTTTGTATATCTTCTTCCGTCTTTAATCCTCCCCCAAAATCAATGTGCAGCGATGTCGACCTGGCAATATCTTCCAATACTTCCTGATTGACAATATGTTTTGATTTTGCCCCGTCAAGATCTACAAGGTGCAGAAATTTTATCCCAAAGTCTTCAAACTCTTTTGCCACTTCTACGGGGTTTTCATTATAGATCTTTTTAGTGCTATAATCTCCTTTTGACAAGCGTACGCACTTCCCGTCGATAATATCAATAGCCGGAATAATTTTCATCATAGTTTTATAAAATTATTTAAAATCTGACTGCCAATTCCTCCTGATTTTTCAGGGTGAAACTGTACTGCATAAAAATTATTTTTCTGCAGCGAAGCACTGAATGGCAGAATATAATCACACACCGAAGTTGTATAATCCGATAATTCACAATAATAACTGTGAACAAAATAGACATCACTTCCGGCTTCAAGTCCTTCAAATAAAGACAAATCCTGTCCTGAAATGGTATTCCAGCCCATATGGGGAACCAGCCCTTTTGGAGGAAATCTTTTAACCTTGCAATCAAAAATTCCCATTCCTTCAGTATTCCCTTCTTCATTCTCCTTACACATCAGCTGCATTCCCAGACATATTCCCAATACAGGCTGTGTCAAAGTGGGAATCAGAATATCCAGGCCTTTCTCCTTTAAAAGCTTCATCGTGGACGAAGCCTCACCGACACCCGGAAAAATAACTTTATCTGATTGTATAATCTGTTGAGGGTCATCTGTAATAACAGAATCAACTCCCAGCCGGTTTAAAGCGTTCTGAACGGAATTTACGTTTCCACCGTTATATTTTATGATAGCAATCATCTTTATAAACTTCCTTTGGTTGATGGTAAACTATAATTGGCATCAGACTGATTGACCGCCATTTTAATCGCTTTGGCAAATGCTTTAAAAACAGATTCTATCTTGTGGTGTTCATTATCTCCTTCTGCTTTGATATTCAGGTTGGATTTTGAAGAGTCGGTAAACGATTTGAAGAAGTGAAAAAACATTTCTGCAGGAACGTCTCCAATTTTTTCTCTTTTAAACTGAACATCCCAAACCAGCCATGGTCTGCCTCCGAAGTCTATACCCACTTGTGCGAGGCAATCATCCATCGGGAGAAGGAAACCGTATCTTTCAATTCCTTTTTTCTTTCCTAACGCCTTTACAATTGCTTCGCCCAGAACAATAGCTGTATCTTCTATCGTGTGATGCTCATCCACGGCAAGATCTCCCTTCACATGAATATTGAGATCCATATTTCCGTGTCTCGCAATCTGATCCAACATGTGGTCAAAAAAATGAAGCCCCGTAGAAATTTCTGACTTTCCGCTTCCATCGATATTGACCTCAATTTCTATTTCCGTTTCGTTCGTCTTTCTGGATACTTTGGCCTTTCGCATTCCCGATTTTAAGAACTGGTAAATATCAGTCCAGCTTGTGGTAGAAAGTGCGGCATTCGCATTTAAGTTTTGATTAAGATAAATAGCCTTAGACCCCAAATTTACAGCAAGTTGCACATCACTACCTCGATCACCAATTACATATGAATTTTCAAGGTCATAATTTCCATACATATACTTTGCCATCATTCCTGTTCCCGGTTTTCTGGTGGGAAGATTTTCATGCTCAAAGCTTTTATCAATTAAAATATCACTAAATAAAATCCCCTCATTTTTGAATGCTTTCAACATTTTTTCCTGAGGTTTAATAAAGTCTTCAAAGGGAAAGCTTTCCGTTCCAAGACCATCCTGATTTGTTACCATCACCAATTCATAATCCAGTTCGGTGGCTATTTTTGAAAGGTTTCTGAAAACCCCCGGATAAAACTCAAGTTTTTCCAATGAATCAACCTGAAAATCAACGGGGGGTTCAATAATCAGCGTCCCGTCACGATCTATAAATAATACTTTTTTCATATCTGGTTTATGTTGTTTTTAAAAGATTGATCAATTTTTCATTTTCCTTACGATTTCCTACATTAATCCGGATACACCCCGGTATCGCAGGATCTCTTCTGCTGGTTAAAATTTCCTCTTCCAGCATCTTTCCATATACCTGATCCACATTGGTCATTTGAACCAAAAAGAAGTTGGCATCTGTAGGAAATATCTTTGAAATACACGAAATATCCTGAAACTGTTCTGCCAGCCATTTTCTTTCTGCTAAAATATTTTCTACGTTGCTTTCTAACCTGTTTTCTTCTTCAAGAGTTTTCAGAATCAGCTCCTGACTTAATGCATTCACATTGTAAGGCGCCTTTACTGTATTGATCAGGCTTATAATTTCTTCAGAAGCATACGCAATACCTACTCTTGCTCCTGCCGCACCCCATGCTTTTGAAAATGTCTGCAGAACAATGAGATTAGGATATTTGTTTAAAAGCTCAATGCTTGATTTTTTACCTGAAAATTCAATATACGCTTCATCAACCACCACAATTCCGCTACAATTCTGAAGGTAAAACTCGATATCCTTTATACTGTTTCCGGTTGGATTATTTGGTGAGCATAGAAAGAATACTTTAATCGTTTCTTCACCGGTCATCTTCACGAAATCGTCTTTTACCATCTCAAAATTCTCATTCAAATTCAGCTTCAACACTTTATTTTCATTGATTGCTGCATAAAACCCATACATTGCAAAGGAAGGGTTCATCATCATGATAGAATCTTTTTTAGGCTCACAAAAAACTTTAATGATGAGGTCGATCAGTTCGTCACTTCCATTTCCTATTGCTATTTGTGACGGAAAAACATTTTTAAGACCTGCTAATTTATTTTTAAGCTTCTTCTGTGTAGAATCCGGATAACGGTTAAATTCTCCGAAGGGGCTCTCATTGGCATCCAGCAGAACCGGTTTATCAAATTCATTATGATCCCTGAAGCTTATGTAGGGTTGTAATTTCAATATATTTTCCCGTACTAAAGCTTTGATATTAATTGTATTGTTTTCCATTTTATTTTTTTAATCGTATTGATACTGCATTTTTATGGGCAAGAAGACCTTCAGCTTCAGCCATGATTTCTATTGTTTTTCCTAAATTTTGTAATCCTTCTTTTGACAGGTGCTGAAATGTTATTTTTTTCACAAAGCTATCCAGAGAAACCCCGCTATAATTTCTGGCATAGGCATTCGTTGGAAGTGTATGATTGGTTCCACTGGCATAATCTCCCGCACTTTCGCAGGAATAATTTCCCAGAAAAACCGAGCCTGCATTCTTGATCATCGGGATGTATTTTTCCAGCTCACTGATAGCCAGAATAAGGTGTTCCGGTGCATAGAGGTTACTGAATTCAACTGCCGCTTCAAGAGAATCAATTAAAACAAAAGAACTTTTTTCTAATGCCTTACTCGCCATCTCATTTCTCGGTAAGTCTTTGACCTGTTGCTCAACAGCCTGTATAGTCTCATTAAATACTTTAAGATCTGTTGTCAGGAAAACAACCTGGCTGTCACTTCCATGTTCTGCCTGTGACAACAGATCTGCTGCACAAAATTCCGGGATCGACTGTTCATCTGCGATGACAAGAACTTCACTTGGCCCTGCAGGCATATCTATGGCCACCCCATATTGTTGTGCATATTCTTTAGCAGCAACGACAAACTGATTTCCGGGACCAAAAATTTTATAGACTTTCGGAACACTTTCAGTTCCTATCGTCATAGCAGCAATTGCCTGTGCCCCACCTGTTTTAAAGATTTTAGAAATTCCACAAAGCTTAGCTGCATACAAAATGGCAGAGTTGATATTTCCACTTTTATCCGGTGGTGTACATAGAACAATTTCTTTACATCCAGCCAGATTGGCAGGAATAGCAAGCATCAGAACCGTTGAAAATAAAGGAGCGGTGCCTCCTGGAATATAAATTCCGACCTTCTCCACAGGTCGGTTTTCTCTCCAGCAAACTACTCCTTTTGTTGTTTCTATTTTTTGAATTTCCGGATTTTGTGAAGCATGGAACTTTGAAATATTTTCTTTCGCCTGCTGAATGGCAAGCTTCAAATCATTATTAATACGATTTTCCGCGTCTTTAATCTCAGCTTCAGCAACAATAACCGTTTCTGTTTCTGCCTGATCAAATTTTCGGTTGAACCCTATTAAAGCCTGGTCACCATTTCTGTCAACTTCATCAAATATTTCAGCTATAAGTGCTGAAATTTCCTTCTGTTCTAAAACGGGACGTTGCACTAGATCTGTCCATATATCTCTGGAAGGGTATCTGTAGATTTTCATTTCTCTTATTTTTTGGGTAGATGGTAAAAAGTAAATTATTATTTCAAAACAATGATTATCAAAATATTAACATTCTGTTATTTTTAAATAACCATCTTATCAATGGGAATGATCAGAATATCCTGAGCTCCATTTTCTTTCAGCTCGTCTATTACATCCCAGAATCTTTCTTCATCAATTACCGAATGGATACTACTCCATCCTTCCTCTGCCAAAGGAATTACAGTGGGACTTTTCAGTACAGGCAAAACATCTGCTACTTTCTGGATTTTATCGTTGGGAACGTTCATCAGAATATATTTCGATTTTTTTGCTTTTAAAACAGCCCGGATTCTGAACAAGAACTTTTCAAGAATCCTTATCTTTTCGTCTGATAATTGTGGCGTTTGCGCTAGTACAGCTTCAGATTTCAGTAGGGTAACTGTTTCTCTCAGTCCGTTTTTAAATAAGGTACTTCCGGAGCTTACAATATCACAAATACCTTCTGCCAGACCAATATTGGGTGCAATTTCTACAGACCCTGAAATCACGTGAATGTCAGATTGTATTCCTTTTTTTTCTAAAAATCTTTTAAGGGTATTAGGGTAAGAAGTGGCAATTTTTTTTCCTTGAAAATAGAAAGGATCATCAGTTTCAATGTCTTTGGGCACCGCAAGGGAAACACGGCATTTGGAAAAACCCAGCTGCTGTACAATTTGAATATTTTTCTGTTTTTCTATCAGAAGATTTTCCCCGACAATGGCCACATCCACCACACCATCTTCCAGGTATTGTGGGATATCTGAATTCCTGAGGTACATAATTTCCATGGGAAAATTATCTATAGTAACTTTAAGCTGGTCTTTTCCGTTGTTGACATAGATTCCGCAGTCTTTAAGAAGTTGTAAGGAATCTTCGTACAACCGGCCGCTTTTCTGAATCGCAATTTTTAATTTACTCATTTCGTTTTCTTTGGGGTCCGAGTAAATAAAAACTGATCTGTTGAAATTTCTGAGGAGAATTCAGGAAACAAAAAAACCGCCTATTTACTCAGACGGTTTTAAATATTTTTGATTTTAGCACAAACATATATCAATCAATTCCGCCTAACAGAGATGATGATGATAATGATGTAATGCTAAAAAAGTTGGTTTCATTGTATTGAATTGTGGTACAAATGTAGGGTTTATTTTTAAACTGCAAAGTTTTTTCAGATAATTTTTTGATAAAAATTTATCAGCTCTTTGGCAATCGGCTCATCGTTAAACTTCTGAACAAACGTGAAACCCTTTTCTTCACGGCGTTTTCTTTCGGATTCATTTTCCCAGAGAAATTGTATTTTCGCCCTAAGGTCAAGATAATTATTCGGATCAATATATACAGAGTCTTTTCCTCCGGCTTCAGGCAGACAGCTTGTATTGCTTGTCACCACAACTGTTTTGGAAAAAAGTGCTTCTATAACGGGAATTCCAAAGCCTTCAAAGAAGCTTGGATAGACAAAAATATCTGCCCGTTTGTATAGCACAGCCAGCTCATCCATGGAAACGCCTTCCAGGAATATTACCTGATTTTCCATTTTATTTTTTTTCAGAAAAGCAGCGATTTTCTGATAGTATTTGGTTTTTCGTCCTACCACTACCAGTGGGATGTTGGTTTCATGGATCGCTCTGACAATATTCAATAAGTTCTTACGGTCTTCAATGGTTCCCACATTTAGAATGAACCTCTCCGGCAGACGAAATTTATCTTTCGTTCCCTGAATAAATTCCTGAGACTGCTGTTCTTTAAATGCTTTGTGACACCCCTGATAAATAACTTCAATTTTAGTTTCAGGAACTTTTAAAAACTCGATAACATCTCGCTTGGTCTGTTCTGAAATCGCAATGATTTTATCTGCTGTCTCCGCTGCTTTTTTAAATTTCCAGAAATGTATTTTCCTGTCAAAAAACGAATAATATTCCGGATAACGGACAAAGATCAGATCATGAATGGTTACTACCTTTTTGATCGGTGTTTTATCCCATTTTAAAGGAAGTTCTCCTGATAAACCATGGTAGATATCTGCTCCCAGTTTCTGAGCATCTTTCCCCATTTTAAACTGACGGGAAAAATTTCCTTTTGAGGTCTCAACAAATTTGACATTCGAACGGTCAAGAATATCTTTCCCACGTTCAGATTTATTTTTATTGAGTAAAAGATATTCATTATCCGGTTCATACTGAGAAAGAATTCTTACCAGATCTCTGGAATAATTGCCCAAACCGGACGTATTATGGAAAAAACGTTTTGCGTCAAAAGCAATCTTCATGAGTGTATCTGTTTTTGAAATTCCTGAAAGGTACCAAAAGTATGGCCTTTATCTTTAAGCCATCCTACAAAGGCATCAAATCTATCCACCATGTCTTTTCCGGAATTTTTAACCGTGAAACCGGGAAGTTTAAAGGCTTCGTCCTTGATTTCTGCAAATTCCCAGGGATGAAAATAAATGTTCAGATATTTATCCTTTTTCAGGGTATCGGCTGCCAGTTTTTTATACAATGACAAAGGAAAATTATGAAAGCTCAGCCAAAATAAAGGAATTCTGAAATTGGGCGACACGGAAGCCGGTACCTGCATCACATTTCCTTCTTTAAAATAAGTTCTGGATACCTTCAAATTGTTATATCGACCCGGCAAAAATGTAGGATTGATAGATGAGTTGTAAGCATATCCTGCTTTTTCCACTTCTTTTTCATCCACAGGCATCATTCTCGGCATTCTTAATCCGGTGACTTTTGTGGAGAACAAGTCTTCAAGCCTTTGTCTTGATTCTTTAAGGTGTTTGTCCTCAAATTCGGAATGAAACCAGGTATGAGAGGCCAGTTCATGCCCTTCACTCAGCAATCTTTCAATGAGATGCTTACTGTTTTCAGCAAAAACCACTGTCGAAAAAAAGGTAGCTTTTGCCTGATGTTTTTTCAGAATATTTAAAATATGTTCAAGCCCGTGCTGAGATATAGAGATTTGTTTATCAAAAGAGATCTCTCCCTTATATTCTAAAGGCATGTCGAACTCCTCGATATCAAAACTTAATAAAACCATTTAAAAATTTTTGTTTTTTATAATATAATTAGGTCTTTCTTTTACCTGTTTAAAGATTTTTCCTAAATAAATGCCGATAATTCCCAGAATAATCAATTGGAGACCACCAAAGAATACGATTGTCATAATTAATGATGCCCAACCTGATATTTCAGTGCCAACCACAAAGGCATAAACAACATATCCGGCATATCCTATCACTGAAAATATTGAGAATAAAAAGCCCAGATAGGCTGCTAAATAAAGAGGTTTCACACTAAAGGCGGTAATCCCGGTAAAAGCAAATTTGAGCATTTTTTTAAGATTGTAGCTGCTTTCACCAGCCATCCTTTCACCAGCAATAAAGTCGATTCCTGTTTGTTTATACCCCATCCAGCTTGTAAGACCTCTTAGGAATAAATCATCCTCTTTGAAGTCTCTCATCGCCTGTACAGCATTAGCATCCATCAATCTGAAATCGGATCCTCCTCCTTTGGTAAGGTTAACATCTGAAAGACTGGACAACAGTTTATAGAACACATCTGACGTTTTCCTTTTAAAATAGGAAATTTGCTTGGGATAAGTCCTTACCGTATACACAATATCATACCCTTCTTCCCATTTTTTAATCATTTCAGGAATAAGTTCCGGAGGGTGTTGCAGGTCACCATCCATTGAGATGACCGCATTTCCAAATGCATTGTCCATTCCTGCTTTCACGGCTGGCTGGTGGCCAAAATTTCTGGAAAATTCAATAAACTTTACTTCTTCATATTGTTGAGACAATTGTTCCAGCTTTTCCTGAGTATTATCTCTACTTCCATCGTTGACAAAGATGATTTCAAAATTATAATGCTCCAGCCCTGAAAAAACTTGTTTTATTTTTTCATGAACTAAGGCAACGTTACCTTCTTCATTATGAGCGGGTATGACAATAGAAATTTTCTTCATACATTAATTTAAAGTATAGTCCTTATCAAAATCCTTAGTCATTAATTCATAAATAACTCTTAACCAAACAATAATACAAGGTACGGCTTTCAGAGAATATTTAATGATATAATTCTGCTTGATAAATTTCGGAAATAAATCGGAAGGAGAAAAGCAGGTAAGAATAATCACGAAGACCAGCAAACCTATAATGAAAGGTGTTTTTTCCTTTTGCAAGGTAAACCAAATCATCACTCCTGCTACCGCAATAATATACGTTGGTGATTCTGAACCGGAGCTAAACAAAACCAAAAACAGCAATGTAGAAGCCAGAATCATCAATTGAAACGCATAGTTTTTATACTGCCTGATTCTAAGGTAAGGTAATGCAAATAAAGGAACTCCAAAGGCTAAGAAGGTAAGATTAGAAATGGTAGCATCTCCCAAAATTCTTCTTACAAACCCCATTAAAGAAATGTCCTGCATATTTCCCAGTACCTGGTTATCATTATTTTTTGAGATCAAAGATGTTGCCCAGTCTGAATAGCTCTGAATCACAAATTGCGGACTTGAATATATCATTGGAATACAAAGACATAGTATAGCAACCACAATTCCTGCCAGAATAAACTTTATCTTATTTTTAATAAAGAAGAACTGGGACAAACCTACAATACCATAGAGTTTCACAAAAATACCCACAACAATTGCCGTTGCCGACTGCACTTCTTTTCTTTCATAAATGTATATGGCTGATAGCATCAGAAGCCCTACCAAAGCTACATTAAACTGTAAGCTCACCGCTGCGGTAATGTATTCCTGCAGACATAATAATGCAAAAAGAGCTTTTTTAGGATCTGAAAACGGAAGTTTATGAATTGCGTACAGGAAAATCCCGGTATTGGCAACATTCCATAAAGCAATTCCCATCCAGTCAGGCATAATAGCAAAAGGGGCGATCAATAAACTAAAGAAAATTCCGTAATGATTCATGTCGGAATATTGTTCGGGATATTGTAAGTACAGATTTTTCTGATCAAGAGTGTTGAAAAATACTCCTTTGAAAATCAGATAATTATTAATAGCCTGATATCCTCTTGAGAATTTAGAAAGCGCCGTAGCAATGGCTACAATAAGATAAACCCCAAATATATATTTGGGGTTTAGCACTATTTTAAGAAATTTCTCTTTCAAAATTGTGTGGTATTAGTTTAAAAATTGATCTTAAACAGCAACATTATTTTCTCTCAATGCATCATTCAGAGATGTTTTTTTATCTGTAGATTCTTTTCTCTGACCAATGATCAAAGCACATGGAACCTGATATTCTCCCGCAGGATATTGTTTAGTATAGCTTCCCGGAATGACTACAGAACGCGCAGGAACTCTTCCTTTAATTTCGACAGGCTCACTTCCTGTGACGTCAATAATTTTTGTAGAGGCAGTCAATACTACGTTGGCTCCCAGTACCGCTTCTTTTTCTACGTGTACTCCTTCAACCACGATACATCTTGAACCGATGAAACAATCATCCTCAATAATAACCGGTGCTGCCTGTAAAGGCTCTAATACTCCACCGATTCCAACACCACCACTTAAGTGAACATTTTTACCGATTTGTGCACAACTTCCTACTGTAGCCCATGTATCTACCATAGTTCCTGAATCTACGTAAGCCCCGATGTTTACGTAAGAAGGCATCATAATTACCCCTGAAGCGACAAAAGAGCCTTGTCTTGCAATCGCGTGAGGAACCACTCTTACCCCTTTCTCTGCATAATTTTTCTTTAAAGGAATCTTGTCATGAAATTCAAACGGACCTACTTCAATCGTTTCCATCTTCTGAATCGGGAAATACATTACGACTGCTTTTTTCACCCATTCATTTACCTGCCATCCGCTTTCCGTAGGTTGAGCTACACGAAGTTCTCCGGAATCTAGTAAAGAAATTACCTCTCTAATCGCTTTCTGGCTGTCTTCATTTTGTAATAGGTCTCTATTATCCCAAATGTTTTCAATAGTTTGTTGTAATGACATGTTTCTTATTTAAATTAGTTTGAAAAATTATACCGGCCAAAGATACAAAAAAGTTCAGCAAAACTGTTTTTCACATGATGCTTTTAATAAAGGTTCAACATACGTGCAACCCTCTTTTTGTAAGTCAGGTAAATTTGCCCATGAATTTGTAATAAATATTCTTCTTCCAGTCTTATCTGAATCTGCATCAAAAGACTTCCTGTTAGCAAAAAGATCAATGCAATTAAAGTAGGAAAAACCAGAAAAAAGCCAAGAAGACTTACTGTCATTCCTAAAAATATAGGGTTTCTTGAAACCCTGAATAGTCCATGGGTAATAAGCGTTGTTTTCATCTCATGATCAATGCCGATACGCCAGGAATCTTTCATCTGTAACTGAGCGGTAACTGTCCATATCAATGCCAAAATCATTAAAACAATTCCGCCATATTGTATCGCCTGAACAGTCAAAAATTCAATCGTAAAGCTCTGTCTAATCTGATCAGGAATCCATGCAATTAAAATGGTATAAATAAATAATGCCAAAAGAATAATTTTAAAGTACCTTCCGATAAAAGCATATGCTGAATCATCTTTAGGAAAAACACCTGGATTTTTTCCTATTCTTCGGGCTACATTTAGACTGACCCCCAGAAATGTAATTACAAAAAACAATACAAAATATGAAGGAATAAAAAGCCTGATAAAGTCTGTCATAGTAAAATAGTTTCTGACAAATTTGAGCAATTCAGGCGTGCAATACTATTGCATTATATATACTGTATAAAACTCAAAAGTTTTAAACGCTTCAGCCTGATTAAGGATAAACTTTATGAGCGGTTTAAACACCTTCCCGCAATAAAGTCTTGGCTAAAATTATAGAGTATGGGACAGGTTAAAACCCGCCCCTATTGAATATAACAGTCTAATGAAATTACAGTTCCCATCTAAACTTTTGATTTGGAAAGTCCTTTATTTCTTTTAAATTCCGTCAGACTCATTTGATGCTGTTTTTTAAAAAATTTGTTCAGATGGCTTTCATCCGAAAAGCCAAACTCCGTAACAATCTCATTGATTCTCATATCACTGAAAAGAAGCCGGTGCTCAATCAATCTCAATTTGTAATTCAAAATATAATGGGTAATCGTTTCTCCGGAATGATTTTTAAAATAACTTCCAAGATAGGTTTCGGAAAGTCCAAATTTTTGAGAGATTACAGAGACTTTCAAGAGTCCCGGGTCGTGGATATTTCCCTGGATATAGTCAATAATCTCTACGATTCTTTTATCCGTATTGGAGCCTATATTCTCAGCCCGTAGTTTTGAAATATTTCTTGCTGCAATAACAATCAATGCATTCACATAATGCAAAGTCAGTTCTTCCTGATAAATATCCGGATGATTAATCTCATGGAGAAGTGAAGCAACAATGGAATCCACCAGGACAACATCAGATTTATTCTGTAGAATACAACCGGAAAGATAAGAGGCACCATATAATAAACATCCTATCGAATTAATATTGTTCCATTTATAATCTTTTACATAGCGTTCACTGAACTTTACGAGCAAAAGCTCAGTCTTTTCTTCAATTTCCAAATAATGCTGATCATTAGGTGTCAGCAATATCAGGCTACCTTTACTGTAGGAAGCAAGATTATTATTTATGGTAAAGGCTCCTTTTCCTGAGATAACATATACAATCTGAAAAAAAGAAAATTGAATGTCTTTTAAGGGACAGTTTTCAGCCTGATGATATTCAACTTTTACCAATTGGTCGATGTTCTCTCTTTTCATACGGTAAAATTACTTATTTATCATTGAAATATACTGATTTTTTACAATTTTTCTGTTCAAATTTGCTACATCAAAATTTCTTACATTAATGAAAAGATCGATTTACGTCCTTGCTTTGGGCGCTTTTGGTATTATTACCACTGAATTCGGGGTAGTTGGTATTTTACCAACAATCAGCCGACAATTCGGAGTATCATTAGATACGGCCGGATGGTTGCTGAGTGCATTTGCCATAACTGTAGCTGTCTCTTCCCCTTTTATCACTTCATTCACATCCAGGATCAACCGCAAGTTCCTTCTATGTCTTGTGATGAGCATATTTGTACTTTCAAATCTGATATCTGCTTTTTCCACGAATTTTACGATGCTGATGATTGCCCGTATATTACCTGCTATATTACATCCGCTTTTCTGGAACATTTCTATTGCCATTGCATTCAAAGAAAAAGGAGCAAAAGGGGTATCCACTGTAATGCTGGGACTTAGTCTTGCTACTGTTCTTGGCATTCCGATGACTACGTATGCTGCTGATCTCTTTCATAACTGGAAGGCTTCATTTTTCCTGAGCAGTGCCATTAGTTTCATTGCGTTTGTAGGATTATTGTTGTTTATACCCTCTCTCCCTGCAGAAAAAGAAAAATCGGGACAGAACCAGCTTATTGTATTGAAAAATCCTTTTTTATGGATCAATCTTATTTCTACTATTGGTACATTGGCAGCCATGTTTTCCAGCTATACTTATCTTACTGCATACCTTGAGGAAATCACCCGAATGAGTGGGGCACAAATCAGCATTATGCTTCTCCTTTTCGGGGGTATGGGAACTCTTGGCAACTGGCTTATGGGGCTTGCTTTAAGCAAAAATGTACAACTGACAACCAGACTGTTTCTACTCCTGTTAATTACCGTACAAATTCTGGCCTACTTCCTGGGAGGTCTTTTTATTCCTATGATTATTATTGTTTCTTTATGGGGAATGATTCACACGGGGGGATTTTTAGTTTCAAATATCAGAACGACACAAACTATTCCTCATCATGCACTGGAGTTTGTCAATAGCCTACTCACTTCATCTTTTAACATCGGAATTTCATTAGGTGCATTTCTCGGAGGAATCGTCAGCGCATATTATGGAGTACAATATGTGCTCTCAGTGAGTGTTTTGCTTCTTACCATTACATTCTTTCTGAGCTTTTTTTCTTTCCCTAAGAATATTGCTGTGGATGAAAAAGAAGAACAAAATGAGTTTGCAACAACAGCTTGTGAGCAAACCTAATTCATAATTTTATTGTAAAAGAAAAGCAACCCATCTCAAAAGAAGGGTTGCTTTTTTATTAGTAAAAAGACTGAAGTCCATTTTAAATATCAGAATCATTGTGTAATGTTATTGACTCCGAATGTTAATTATGAAATTATATCACAAATAATAAATTCCATCGTTTTTTCAATGTGCTTTTCTTCAATGATTCCCATTGCATATTTACGATTCTGTCCCACATTATATTTTGTAAGATACGCCTGATTAATCTCCTCAGTAAGCAGATTTATATCTTCCGGAATACCTGCATTGATAGCATATATCGCATCTGCACATTTAATTTGTCCTACCGGATTTTTCAAAAAAGTAGTGTACCAGCTTCTTTCAGCAAGCCCCCATGACCGTGCAAAAATTCTGTTCTGAACAATTACCATCCATATTTCAAGAAAATCGGTTCTTTCTGATCCCGCTCGGATGCCGATAAGATTATTGTTTTTAATAAAAAGCAAAGCTTTATCTATATCCATTGTATAAGTTTTTGGCAAATCTATCATAAGATATAATGAATAAAAACTTTTTTATGTACTCTGCCGAATTTATGATGTACATAGATATTGCATTGATGCTATTTGTTTTTAAAGCATCATTTTACCAAGAGCAGTCGTAAGGCATTCTTTGTAACTTTTGGCTACGGTAATTTTCAGATCTCCACAAACAAGGTGATTGTCTTCAAAGGAATCAATCGTCGTAAGATTGACAATGTATGAATGATGGACCCGCATAAACTCTTCCGGCAGATTTTCAATAAGGTCTTTAAGCGTTCTGTAGTAAATATATCTTTTATTGTCTGTAGTGAGAATTTCCACATAGTTTCCCAATCCTCTAATGATGTTTATTTCATGGTAAAAAACCTTAACCAGCTTTTTATCTGTTTTGATAAAAGCAAAATTCCGGTTCTCCATTGACATATCATTTATATTACAAAACTCTTTGTGCATGAAGGTAGGCTTTATTCCAATATTTTTCGTTTAATGAAGAAATAACCACGCCTTTTGAAGTCGAAGCATGGATAAATTTCACTTCTCCATCTGCTCCAATATCATGAACAATGCCCACATGGGAGACCCTACTTCCTCCTGCTGTAGCAAAAAATAATAAATCGCCGGGCTTTACATCTCTGATATCAATATTTTGTCCGGCTACAGCCTGATCGGAAGATCTTCTTGGAAGGTTGAAATCATTTTCTTCGAAGACTTTTACCGTAAATCCTGAACAGTCAAAACCTGAAGAGGTATTCCCTCCAAATCTGTAAGGGGTTCCCAGATATTTTTCAGCATCTTTTAAAACATCAGTAATAGATCTTGAAACTTTTCCGTCAAATTTAGAATCCAGTTTTCTGAGATTTTCAGATTTTACCACTGTTTTAGTGTTCGTTTTTTTTGAGGAAGAAACTTTTTTCGAACTCCCGCAGGAAACCACAAAAGCAGAAGCAATCAGTAAAACAGACAGCTGCTTTATTCTCAATGTATTTTCAAATAATCCCGATACCATAGTCATCTGATTTTAATCTAATTAACCAATTGTATACAAATATACATTTTATATTTTAATTATATTATAACTATACTACAACTATATTATAAATATATGTTAAAATTTTGAATTCATTTATTTATTGCTATATTTGAGTTCAATTTTGCATTATGGCAACGTATGAAAGTCTAATTAAAATTAAAGGTGCTGTTGGAGATCTGGTTTTTTATAATCTGAACGGAAAAAATGTGGTTCGGAAGAAAAGCGGGTTCAATAAAACGGCTTTTAAAAAGAATGCGTCTTATGAAAAAGTAAGGCAGAATAGTTCTGAGTTTGGACACTGTTCAAAAATAGGAAAGATTATCAGAAATAGTCTGGATTTTTATATTAAAGCAGCAGGCGACCCCCTCCTCTACCAGAAGTTTGCGCGGGTAATGACCGAAATAAAAGATTTGGATACGGTTTCGGAAAGAGGAAAACGAACCGTTGAGAATGGATTAAAAACAATCGAAGGGAAAAATATTCTTACAGGATTTCAACTGGGAGAGATAGAAAATCTTTCAACAGAGGTTAAAATTAAAGGGCAAAGGTTATATCTCAATGAAAATAATAAGGCTGATGAAGCCACCATTATTACCATTAAGCTGGATTCTGAAAGCTACATCGCAGAGCATACTGAAGAAAAGGTTTTCTTATCACAACCGGAAGCGCCTTTTAAAAAACAGTTTACAAAAGATGATTTTCTATTGTATTTTGTTGTGCTGAAGAAAAATAATGAAATTACCCATATGGGATTTATCTAAATAAAAAAGTCTGCGATCTGCAGACTTTTTATTTTTTATTTCTTTTCTCCTTTCCAGGTTCCGTATTGTGCAGGAGTTGGAAGTGTATTGGACCAGCTACCATTTCCTTTTTTATTTGTTTTATCAATACTCAGTTTTCCTTTGAATTCGCCTTTTGCCGGAAGACCAACTGTACCGTTCAGGTCCCCTGAACTACTTAAACTACCGGAAATACTATAGTTATCAGTAGTGGTTTCGGAATGCATTGTTCCTACTACTTTACCGGTGTTATCCACAACAAAGTTCCACACTCCTTTATCACCACCTTCAAAAGTACCTGACCATGTTCCTACGTAATCGTAAATTGTTTCATCGTCAGAGCTACAACCGATAAATAAAAATGCCGTTAATAAAAGTAAAAAAATTTTCTTCATAGTTTTCAGTAGTTTTATAACCTAAAATCCTGTTATCCTCTATTGACAGGGTGTTTCGAAAAAATCTCATCACCAGATCACAGAGCTTAATATTTATTTTTTTTTGTTCCGTGCAAATCTACTAATTTTTTCATTCAGATTATCTGAATTTTAACCAGTGACTAATATCTTTATTAAAAACAAACATATTCCGGCTAAAATACAAATATTTTTCAAACAAATTCATGATCTTGAAATTTTGATGGAATACCTTGATAGTAAATAAAAAAATATTCACAAATATTAAATATTGCCTTAATACTGCTCTACCAAATACTTTTTATTATGATATTCATACCAAATCAAAGATATTTCTTATCTTAGTGAAAAATTCAAACACAATCAATTTATAACATGAAAACAACCACTTCTTTTTTGGTTGTTCTTACTTTTTGCAATTTCATGAATGCTCAAGTAGGAATCAACACCAGTAACCCCACCAATACAATAGATATTAATGGGTCGGCAAGAGTAAGAAATCTTGCCAACCCTGATAAAAAAATTGTTTCCGCAGATGCTCAGGGGGTTCTTACACTAATTTCACCGGAAGAAATTTTCTCACCAAAAGCTATATTAAATACTTCAATGTCTGCGACGGAACAAAGATCTACAATTTATGAGGGACAATGCTTTCAGCCTTCAGATAATGCTTCTTCATGCACCGTTTCTTTAAATCATTACAGTTCTTGCGCTGGTTTCACCAATGCTGTAGACACCCAAATCATTGTTGGACAAAGCATTAATACGGGTAATGGCCAGTTTCTGGGAACATGGACTGCACGTTATATTGATGATAAGGGATTTTTCGGGACAGCTCCTGTGGCCAATCAGGTTCCGCCGGATTATCCAAGAATATCTTACCCTAGCGCTAATACCTCTAATTATCTGGGAAGCGGATCCTTTTCAGGACAGTGCAATACCGATATCGTTACTACAATCAACCAAACTACGGGAAGCATAAAAGTAGAGTCCGTAAAACGAAGTATGTTTGCCCATTTAGTATATCTTATTGGAGTTGCCCGTTCTAAAAGCTTGTAAAATTCTCCAATTTAATTACTAAAAATCCGCCACAACCAACATTGAGGCGGATTTTTTTATACACTATCCATATGAAAATAAAAAAGCCCCCGAAAGGAGGCTAAAAACTATTGGGATAAATGAAAAACTTAGAATAAAAGTATAAAACAATCATTCCATAGATTATGAGTATAATCATAATTTGATAACGAATACGATTACAACACTCCAAATTCTGGTTTCTTTTGTACATTTGGTTATCATTTCAATATAATCAGGCAACCACTATGTTTACCCGAAAAGAAAATTCTACCAATCATCACAATGAAATATACTTAAAGAATAATTGTGGATTATCCGTTACATTAGCAATGATTGGAGCAAGATGGAAAATTAATATTATGGCCAATCTTCTTGATGGTCAGAAATTACGCTATTCCGAACTTAAGGAAAAGCTTACCGGGATTTCCGAGCGGGTACTCAGCGCAAAATTAAAAGAACTTGAAAATGATCATTTGATAGAAAGAGTTGAGTATGGTGGATTCCCTCCTAAAGTTGAGTATAGCCTTACTGAAAAAGGAAACTCTCTAAAAGAAATACTGGATTCAATGAAAAACTGGGGAAATCAGCAAGCTAAAGAAGAAGAAACTTAATAAAAAATAAGACTATATACAATTGATATAGCCTTATTCATATCTTTTAAACAATAATTTTAAAATTTTTGTCCAGCACCAGCAATACCACAGAAATAATACACATCCACAGAGAATTGTAATAGTGATGATATTCATTATGAGCCATATGACTGGTAAAGGCACCTACAGCAAAAGGAAACAAATACACTACAGCAATATTTCTAAACTGAGGCTTAAACAATCCCAACACCAGCATTATGACTCCTAACAGTTCCAATACACCAATCAGAATTGTCCATGTTGTATTAAATCCCAATGATTTCATGCTTTGCATCATGGAACTTTTTTGAAATACTTTATACAAAGAAGCATATCCAAAAACATATAAATAAAATGCATACCCTATCCAGTAAATAACGGTTTTAATAATTTCCATTTCTTTTTTTTACAAATTTCCTAAAAAAAGTACTTTTTCCTGTTTACTTACAAAATTGTAGGAAAAGAGATTTATTGCAAGAGCCTAAAAAACAAATAATTACTACAAAAGCTTCAGTATATCTGCTAATGAACCGGCTTGAAATACCATTGTATTTTATTATATTTGAGAATAACTTAATCACAAAAATCATGGAATTACAAATAGGAGACACCGTTTATTTAAAATCAGATGCAAGGACCATCATGACTATCAATGCTATTTCAGACAAGGGTCAGGGCTATTTCGAATGCTTGTGGTTTTCACAGGAGCTTTTGCAAGTGGGTCACTTTCATAAAGATACATTGGTAAAATACAACAGAGACAAGTAAAAAATAGTATGAAACTTATTAAAAGAGCAACATTATAAAACAGAACCACTTCACATTGAGGTGGTTCTGTTTTTTTCTTATAATCACTGACTTTACAGAGTGGAAGCATTTATTACTCCAACTTTGAAGGTTTAAAATGATTGTCACATAATTGAGACATTTTACTTATATTTGTGACAACAAAACAAGAATGAGTACACAACAAAAAATTATTGATCATGCTATCTCCGTCTTAAATGAAAACTTTTCGGCTACCCTGGAAGACATTGCGGCCCGTTGTGAGATTAATCGCAGAACGCTGCACCGGTATTTTAAAAACCGGAATGAATTGCTGGAAGCTTGCAATAAGAATATGATGCAGACATGGGAATATGCTGCCATCAAAGTTTTTAGCAGCACCAAGGATCCCTTAGTACAATTAGAACATTTATTATACGCCGGTATTGATAACGGAACAAAGTATTCATTCTTGATGAAACTCAATGAAAACCAATCTATAACATCAAACGAGAAGAATCTGGATCATCCAGAATATCATCAGGTAAGAAGTCAGTTATTCACCGCTATACAACAATTACAAAAAGAAAAAATAATTGATGATCAATTCCCATTACCATGGATCAGAATCCTTTTCACTAATGTAATTAATGCAACCCTTACAGCTTTCAGATCCGGAGATATTGCTCCAAATGATATAAAAAAACTGGCCTGGCACTCATTCAGCAGAGGTATAGGCATCCCGATAAACAGATAAAAAAATGATAGATTCCTTTTTAATGATAGGTCAGTCAAATATGGCTGGACGTGGCTATACTAAAGAAGTCCCTCCTATCTTTGACGAACATATTAAAATGCAAAGAAACGGGCTATGGCAAATCATGTCCGAACCTATTAATTTCGATCGTCCAAGTGCGGGTGTAGGATTGGCTGCTTCATTTGCAGCTTCCTGGAGAATGGATAATCCACAACATGAAATAGGATTGATTCCATGTGCTGACGGAGGAACCAGCCTCGATGATTGGGCAGTTACCGGAGCTCTGTTTGAAAACGCCATCTCCCAATCCAGACTGGCACAACGAACCAGTACAATCAAGGGTATCTTATGGCATCAGGGAGAAAGCGATTGCTCCCCGGAAAAAGCAAACCAATACCAGGAAAAGCTTTCAGTGATCATTGATGTGCTCCGTAAGGAATTACATATTCAGGAAGTCCCTCTTATCATAGGTGGTCTAGGAGATTATCTGGCTGATGGAATCTTTGGACCCTATTTCACCTCCTACCCTTTGATTAATAAGGACTTGGAAGATTTCGCCCAGACCACTAAAAACTGCTATTTCGTTACCGCAAAAGGGCTGACACCCAATCCTGATCATATTCATTTCAATGCCTTGTCACAAAGAATACTCGGAGTCAGATATTATAAGGCTTTCCGGGATTTACAGCATATTCCTGTTCCTCTCAATGATGAAGAAGGTGTATTGGCCAAAATCTACAACCGCCCCTATACAAAAACAGAAAAAATCAAATTGCTGGAACACGAATTTGCGCTTGGCATTATTGAAAGTAAAGACTATCTCGATCATTTAACGGCTTTGAATCAGGGATAAAATATTAAACAAGGGGTATCCAATAGTATCCAAGAATGAGATAAGCTCTTTCACAGATTTCAGGAACATATGCAAAAAGAAACAATACTCTCCTGTGGTATATCCTGTAGACAGATCCATATTGAATCTTCCCATAAAAGGCCCCTATATAATTTGTGTTTGAGCATGCAAATTCATTACTTGAATAAACAGACATAAACAAAATAATTATAATGACTCCAACAGATATTTACTAACTATTGTGGAGGCAGGAAACGAAACAAAAATTTTAACCTCAGATAAACATTTAGTGTTTGAAATACAGTAAAGACGGAAGATTTGTTTTTGTCAAATAAAATCACTAAATTGATATATGAAAAAAAATGATATTCAGGACAATATAACCCATGCAGGCAAAGTTAACGAGCGAATAAAAGCCTTAGAAATTCTTGAAAAAGCGAAAAAAGTGCAAGGAAAAATTACTTTCCTTCGACAAGGAGTAGGGAGAAATTTCAAACCGAAAAATGAAGAATAAATAAGATCACTGTTAAAGAAATCAAACGTTTTGTGGTATAAAAAACCTCCCACGGCGATAGGAGGCAGAATACATATAATCCGACTTTAAAATAAATCGAACATTTAAAGGTACATAAATAAATTTCACCTCCTAGTGATGTGGTATATTTTATAAATAACCTCCCAAGAATTTAGGAGGTAGAATTTCCAATGTTATTTTTAAATACCACATAGTTTCAAAAGCTTTTATTATGGCATATTGCTTGTTAATCCAATAAAAATATACTAATACTAGCAATGGAGCCAATTCACCAAGAATTAAATAATAATGAAGTTACAGTAACACTTGCTCTTTTAAATAATAATTTGCAAGAAATGATGAATCACTGTCTATTATATAAGTGGAAATATGAAATAATTAATTCTTATCATTTACAACTCCATATTCCTAAAGACTCAATTCACTTATTATTCTATTTAGGCCATAAAATTTTATCCGGGATTAATGTTCCTGCAAATCATAATAATATTCCTAATTATACTAATCGGGATTTCACGGACTTACTGTAGTCATAATACTACGGGAAACCGTAAAATGATTCAAGAATCTATTTGTATATTCGAGTAAAAACTATTTTATGCGAAATATTCCTGATAATAATTTGGCCTATCCTGTATTTATAAATATTGATAATAAGTATACAGGTTCGGGCTTTTTTCTCAATCAAATAAATAACAAAATCTATTTAATAACTGCCAAGCACGTTATTTTTGACAATAAAACTATAAAAACAAAAGGTAAAATCGCTACTATTTCTTGTCAAAGTAGTGACATAAATTCAGATGAATTAAAACAATACAGGTTGGACTTCGAAACCTTAGCAAAAAATGGCAAAATCATTGTACATCCTACATCAGATGTTGCGACTATAGAAATATTTGAAATCACACAATTTAATGTCGAAACCAATAGCCATATGTTCAATTTAAATGATGGAGTTACCATTGTTCGTGAAACGTCTACAGGAAACACAGTTTCTGTTAATCCAAATGCGGTAGCATTATTTAATGAAGTTCTCATATCGAACGACATTATCTTATATGGATACCCAAGTTCATTAGGTCTACAGGGTAGACCACAGTTTAATTATTCAAAGCCACTTCTCAGAAAAGGAATTGTCGCAGGATTAAATAAACCGACAAAAACTATTGTTTTGGATTGTCCATCGTACTTTGGCAACAGCGGAGGACCGATTGTACAAATTGAAAATCATTTAGATGGTAGAAGGACTCATATGATTATTGGTGTCATGAGCGAATTTATACCTTTCGAAGAACAGTGGATCAATACCAAAAGTGGTCTATTAAATACCCATGTAAGTAACTCTGGATACTCAATTGCGGTAAGTATGGATAAAGTTTTTGAGATTCTTAAATATACACCTCCGAAAAAAGAATAATAACCACTTCTTTTATTTGTTAATAATAATTTATTCTGAAATCAAAGACTGCTTCTTTATGCATATCCATTTCATATTAATTATTTCATAAACACTAACATGTATCCCAAACGTACCCTTTTACCGAACAAAACAGGCACTTATTAATAGATAATTTAAAAAAAATCTATGTGATAGCAGAGAAAAAATTGAAAGAAAAAACTTATAAAGATGCTTTAATATCCCAAAATATGGGTGAATTTGAAGCTTCTAACCAAGCAGAGAGTTATTATACAAATAACTTTGATAAAATTGACTAAAAAATTCCTCACCTAACAGTGGGGAACGATTATTTTAGTAATCTAGTTTAATTCTTTTAGGTTTTTTCCTACCCATTAAGTGTAATTTCAGAAAAATTTCTCCTTTCCACTGAAACTTATACGCCCCTTCAATTCTAATGTTATAAACTTCCTGGGGCTTAATTGTAATTATGAAAAAATCCGCCGGATTTCTCAATTCAATTTCTTTACCGTTTTTTTCTATTGAAAAATAATTTATCACAACGGGTTTATTAGATTTATTGTAAAGAGTAATAACATCTTCCTGTTCAGGATCACCTATTGAATAGCATGAAGTAGAAAATCTGGGTCTCAATTTCCATATTTCGCGAAAACCTAGAAATGTTGATAAAAGCGCTGCATATCCTGCAATTAAATTGGCTGTAATTTCTGGCAACATGTTTTTCTGCAAAAATATAGATCTATTTCGCAAAGAACAAATCAGCCTCAGCTTTTCTTCTTCAGATCAATCCATTTAAAGTTTTTCCACTAGCTGTAATGTATTTTGTGGTGAATCAGGTTCTGATTACATCCTCGCCTGCTCCTTTATGAACCAACGAAAATAATCCATCCGAAACGGATATCAAAAAGAGACTATCCGCGAAGCAAACGGAACTACTTTCTGTACCAACTACCAGAAAGAACTTAAAGAGAATATTTGTAACTCTTTGATGGTCCACAAGGATAAAACAATAACGGGTTCATCTCCGAAGAATGGACTTGTTTTTAAGTAACAACTTCAGCCGAATACAAAAGAGGAAGCAGATCATTTTTTAAAACAAATTGAAGAATTTTAACGTCAAAACCTTTTCTTCGCACTTAAAGGAAAAGAGTTAACTTTGAAATAAAACAACATGAAAATAGTTGACAACAAAGTAATATTTAATTCCGGCAGAGAAGCAAACTGTAATAATGGATTTAGGAATAAATCTTAATCTGGAAATTTCTGAAGGCTCAGATGGAGTGTTTCATATTTATGATGAAGAGTACGAGAATGAAGAATTAACAGTTGAGGAGAAAATAGAACTAGCGGAATTTATGATTAATCAATGGCATCATTACAAAAACAGAGCAAAGCTCAAACTTCATATGCCTTAAAAATTAAAGCCCCAATTAAGGGGCTGTTTTCAAAATTTTCTGATATTTAGTTTTGTATTTACAGCATTTACGCCTATTTCATCTTGTAATTTCTTGATAAAATCTTCACAATCCTCGATTACTTTTCCGCAAACATGAATCATTTGCTCATCTGTAAAGTTATCTACATCTATGATTCTCTCTATTTCCATATTGAAAGCTTCAAATATAATTCCCTCTAAGATCAATAAATCACGCTTTGTCTGATCGCTTAAAAATAACGTTTGCTCATCGCAGACCTTTCTAAAATCATCCCAAATAGCTGTTATGGTTTTAGCTTCTTCTTCTCTTTTAACTCTGATTTTACCTCTTTTATCCTCTATGTCTCTCTTAACACCCACAATGCATTCTGCTAAGGTAGAGTAGAATTTGACTTTATGTGTAAATAAATGATCTCTAATCTTGTCTTTCCTTTGAAATCTATATGTAAGATAGGAGCCCGCCATTGCACCACCCAAAGCAGCAAATAAAGGAATTACTGTTTTGCTTATATCTGTTAAGAAAGTCATTTCTTGAGTAGTCAAATTTAGTACTAACATGGTTTTAATTTGAAGCAAATATAAAAAGAAAACCTCTCAAAGAGAAAACTGTAAATCTTTCTTTTTTTATAAATTATTTACATCTCATTATATGCACTATTACTGAATGATCCCATCATACTTGAGAAAATCATTTTTTCCTTATCTATATCTTTTAGTAAAGAATACTTCTCAATAAGCATTCTATACTTTTCATTTTGTGTATTAACACCAAAGTATAACAACATCATTATTTCAGTCCGCGTAAGTTGTGAGGTAAGAATATTAATGTAAATCCTTTTATTTATAACTGGATTTGCATCAATCATTTCTACAATAGTAAAAAAAGTTCTAAAATAATGAGAGAGCTGATTTTTATTTATTTCAAACCTGTTTTTTATTAATTTCCTTATCTCATCACCCGTAATGTCAAAATGTGTTCTTGAATAATCTACATATATTGACTTCTCTTTCCTAGACACATATTCTTGAGCAGATATTTGCAATTCAGAATGTATACTATTAATTGCAGCCTTACCAGTTATTTTATTAGTTCCATTAATAAGAACAATATCTTCAATGACTTTATGGAATATATTAATCATTTGAAAAAATGTATTTTCAAAATTTTGAATATATATAGAACTTGTCTGCTTTTTAAGTTCTTCACGTTGTATATTCAGATCCTTCCTTTGTAGTAAAATAGTAACTAATAATCCAATTACAGATAAACCTGTAAACATTGCATTAGCAAATCCGAACATATCCCCAAATGTGCCTCTATCATCATATTCACTAGAGTTTTGCATCAAGTAAGTAAGTCCTAGAATAGTAAAAATAAATATTACAGCCAAGGCTGTATAAAAAGGAATATTCCCACTATTATTCTCTCTCATAGATTATTTTAGTTTTCCACAAATATAACAAAAAGCCCTCTCAAAGAGAAGGCTCCGTTTAAAAATGGACTTAAATTCTAATCTAAATAAATAAGTTTACCATGTGAATCTCTTTTGCTTGAGATGCCCATATTACATATACAGCCACTTTTGCACATACAATCCTTGTGGGGTAAAATATGGTTATTTAAAGCGTAGTCGAAATTAAATGTTTTACCATTATCATTTTTACAAACATCACAAATATTCGGATTGTTTTTACCTATTATTACTACTTCAAGCAAAACTCCTTTTGATATTTCCTTGTTATATTTAATTAGTGCTTCAAAAAATAAAGCTCTCACATAAGTGCTGTCTTTACCCTTCTGTTCATTCTTAAGAAATTGCTCCATTTCAAAGTAAATATGCTGCAGTTTGTTAAAATCTCTGTCATTTTCTTTCACAATAGAATTAAACTTTCTCCAAATAAAATTTTTAAGTCCGTCTATATTATTAACATCCAATTTTAAGACTTGAAAATCTGTATTCAATTTCAAAGATTTGATTCCGAGTTTCTCTAATTTTGCGAAATACTTATCTTTAATCTTAGTGAATTTTTCAATATTTTTTTGTGTCATTTGTGTTCATTTTGTTAGATTATTTAGTAAAATTAAGGAATTTAAATAAAAAAGTGATCACAAATTAACGCAATCACTTTACTCATTTTCTACTGAAGCAAGCAGAAGAACCACTTACAAACCTTCTGCGAATTTAAGAACTATATCTTAAATAACCGTTGTTATTGGAGATCGGTTGGCTTAGGTGGCACAGGTATTTCTTTCTTAATTTCCTCTTGCATCTTGTCAACGTCCTTAATCCCGGCTTTCTCCATTGTTGCTTTCTGGCTGAATAGTTGATTTCCGTTAACTGACATTAGCATTTCATTGAACTTAACTTCGTTGTTTATAATGTAAGGAATTATAACCAGCTCTGCGTCCAGATCACTATTCCGGAAGGATGTATTCATTAGCTGAAAGAATGACTTCATAATTGACATTCTACCCTTCAATGCCGGCACATAGACACTCATCTTGTCTATTATCTTCAGGTGAGGCAGTTGCCATAGCTATAGAGAAAAACATTGATTTTGCCTTTTCTTTTTAAGCAGTATATTTACTCTATAGAAATCAGGAAGAAGTAGAAAGGCAGATTAAGCTTGCAAGCAAATGAGTTAGTTTTAAAAGAATCAAAAGTCAAGCATTAGATTTAAAACTAAATACAAAAGACGAAACAGAAGTTTACTGTAGTAAGATTGTAAAGCGTAAAATATAATAATGAATTATTATTTGTAAATTTAATAATCTTACTATCAACTACATAGTAAACAAAAAAGAGCTGTAAAACAAATTACAGCTCTTTTTTTGTGGAGAATACGGGATTCGAACCCGTGACCTTTTGACTGCCAGTCAAACGCGCTAGCCAACTGCGCCAATCCCCCCTTCTTTAAAGCGGTACAAAAGTAAGTATTTAAATGATATCTGCAAATTTTTTCTCAGTTTTTATGCTAAAATATCAGCAATTTAAGGACTCGAGTATTGTAAAGCCATTTTTAAAAGAAAAAAAATCACTCATAACAGGCATAAGCAATTATCATATTTCTATCAAGTCAAACAAAACTTTAATTATAATCTCTCTAAATAAATTTCTCTCCCACAATCACCTATATCTGTAACAAGCTGTAAATTAAAAAACTATATTCCTATCATATTATCAAAATAAAGAGCAAACCTCTTCATATTTCACTTTTATGAAGTCACTTCTTCAAGATTTAATACTCAATTCAAAAATAAATAGTCATCTTTGCAGCCTTAAAACTTAAACACGCTAGTTTATTTCATGAGCATTATTTTTAAAAAGCGTCTTCTTATAGCGCTTGTATTGCCTACGGCAGCCCTGTACTACGGGCAGAGTACGAAGGATTCTTTAGAAAAATCTAAATCTATTGATGAGGTGATGTTGGTGGGTAGAAACCTATCTCAAACAGCCAAAGAAAGAAAAACTCCTGTTGCAGTTTCCACAATCAAGGCTGCGGAAATTCAGGAGAAACTGGGAAACAGAGAATTTCCTGAAATCATGAAGTCTACTCCATCTGTGTATGTCACTAAAGTAGGTGGTGGTTTCGGAGACAGTAGAATCAACATGAGAGGTTTCGATGGAGCCAATATTGCAGTGATCATCAACGGGCAACCGGTTAATGACATGCAGGGAGGTACCGTTTACTGGTCAAACTGGACAGGATTGGCTGATATTGCCAGCAACATCCAGATTCAGAGAGGTTTGGGAGCTTCTAAATTTGTAGTTCCTTCTGTAGGGGGAACGATCAATATTGTAACCAAAGCTACTGATTCTGAGCAGAAAGCAATGATCAAGGCAGAAGCCGGTAACGACAACTACTCCAGATTATCTGCAATGTACTCTTCAGGGTTAAAAAATAAGTGGGGAACCACAGTATTGCTTTCCCGCTGGCAAGGTGACGGTTACATTAACGGAACAAAGGGTGAAGGTTATTCATGGTTTTTCTCTACAGGATTTAAGCCGAATGAAAAACACGCTTTCAACTTCATCGCAACGGGAGCACCACAAGTACACGATACAAGAAGGTCTTCTGCAACCGGAGCTAATGTAGCAACGTTACAACAATTTGAAACGTATGGAAGAAGATACAATCCACAAACAGGAATGTTGAATGGTTCTCAATTCAATTTAGCTCCTAACTTCTACCATAAGCCTATTGCTTCATTGAACTGGGACTGGAATATTAATGACAACCTGAAATTATCCACAGTGGTTTACGGTTCATGGGGACGCGGTGGCGGTGGTACCGGACTTAACGGTTCTATTAAAAACGCTAACGGGCAAACTATGAATTTCATGAATTATGGCCAGGGCGGAGACGGTACAATTAACTGGGATATGATTTCCCGTTATAACCAGGGAGGTATGGTAACCGATTACAATGGAAACAATTTCCAGAAAGGTACCTTTATTGCACCTGCAGGCTCTCCTAATGATTATAACGGACGCAATGTAGCCACTCTGAACGGAACCAATGGTATCGTAAGAAAACAAAGTATTAATGCTCATGACTGGTACGGAGTAATTGCAGACCTTAATTACAAAAAGAATAACTGGACTTTTAACGGAGGTATCGATCTTAAGACTTACAAAGGAGCTCTTTATGATATTGTTACTGATATGTTAGGATCAGATGCATTATTTGTTCCTGGTACAGCAAATGCTCCAAAGGGATATTATATTGACCGTACCGTAAAACCTGAACCCCTTGCTAAACTTGGTGATGCTCAAAAGGTATCTATACACAATGAAGGTTTAGTAAAATGGGCTGGTGTATATGGTATGGTTGAATATAGCAGTGAAAAACTAAGCGCATCTGTTCAGGGGTCAGTTTCCGAACAATACTATAAGAGAAAAGATTATATGTTGTATACTCCCGGAAATCAGGAAACCAAATGGTACCACAAAACAGGTTATATTGTAAAAGGAGGCGCTAACTACAACATTGATGAGCATCACAATGTGTTCTTTAATACAGGAGTTATTTCGAGACAGCCATTATTCAATGCATTGTTCCCATCAAACCAAAACATCTATAACGACGCAAAGAACGAAAGAATCTTCTCTATAGAGCTTGGATATGGTTTCAAATCCCGTTATGTAGATGTGAACATCAATGCATACAGAACGCAATGGGATGACCGATTTATTTCAAGAACATTCAATGCTACTGCGGCGGATGTTGCGAAATTCTCTCAGCTTCAGCTTGGAAATGCTTACTTCTATAATGCTCTGAATGTTGGCCAGGTTCACCAGGGAGTTGAATTAGAGGCAAAAGCAAGACCTTTTGCTAACCTTAGATTGAGAGGAATGTTGTCGTTAGGTAACTGGAAGTACAAAGGAAATGCAAACTTCAACATCCTTGATGTTCAGACCAACCAGGAAATATCAGGAGCGACAGGAATGATCAATATTAAAGATCTGAAAGTGGGAGATGCAGCACAAACAACGGCAAGTCTTGGATTTGATTATAACGTAACCAAAGCTTTCAGTATTGATGCCAACTGGGAATACTATGATAAGCTGTATGCACAATTCAACCCTATCAACTTCCTTACTGAAGCAGCCAGAGAAAAAGGGATTGTAAAATTGCCAAGTTATCATCTGTTTGACGTAGGAGCAAGCTACAAATTCGTGATCGATCAGAAAAAATCACTGACATTGAGAGCTAACGTTTACAACTTGTTCAACAAATATTATATTTCTGAATTGAGCTCAAACATCTTCGCCGGTGATAAAATCGCCAATGGCCCCGATGCAGGAAAAACCTACCAGGAAGCTGGCAGAGTATATCAGGGGGTAGCTGACGCCAATACAGGATTCCTTGGTTTTGGAAGAACCTGGTCTGTTGCAGCAACTTTAAGATTCTAAACAATATCATTTAAATAATGAATGAAGTGAACCCGCCGCTATTGGCGGGTTCTTTTTTTTAAATATATCTGCCACTCTTTCATTACGGGATTCCGCAAACAGCAATGGTTAAGTATTTTTATTTTTGCTGGAAAATATAACTCATCATTACATCTTATAAAAAATAAAACCAGCCATGAAGAAAATGTTCATTTACCTACTCATAACCACAGGATCTACCTTATTTTCCCAAGAAGTTGAAGGTTTAGGTCTCTTTAAATTGGGTAAATTCAAAGAAACACAAATAGATTCTATTGCTACAAAAAATAAAATTACCGTAGAAGATTGTGATAATTATAATTGTGAGTTACAAACCGAATACACATTACATATTAAAAGATTGAATGCTAACAAAGAGGAAACTTACAAAAGCCCTACTGAAGCAAGTTATTCTACTAACATAGCTGTTTATTCTTTAAATAATTACAATTTAAATGACAGGTATAAAAGTGATAGAATTACACTTTCTTTTTATAAATCAATATTATATAAAATAAGCATTAGCCGGCCTCAGACAAAACTTCTTGACGATCTGGAAATAAAATTTGGGAAAGGAGAATTAAAAAAACAGGAAAGCACTGATAAATGCAGAACGGGAGGACGTTCTATGGAATTACCATCATCTATATATACAAGAACATGGATCAATAAAAGCAGAAACTTTACTATGACATATATGCTTATGGATGGGCATAGCAGTGATTGTGAAGAGAGAGTAATAACATCACTATATCTTTTGGATAATAATATTTATACGATTGCAAAAGACGAGAATTATAACGAACGAAATAAATATCAAAAAATTATTGAAGAAAAGAAAAAAGAGAGTTTAAAAGATTTGTAAGTACACTCCAATAAAATTTTAGTATAATCATACATCAAGTTAACCTGCCACTATGGGTAGTTTTTCTGATCTTAAAATAAACTATTCAAAAAAAATAAACCATATATTAGCCAAAATAAAAAACTGAAAGTTGGCTACAAAAGTAGATATAGAAACAGTACATTATATCATAAGATATTTCCGAAACCTTATGACTGAAGACGAAAAGCTGGCTTTGAATTATCATATTTATACTTGTAAAAGTTCTGATAGTCCATATCTGAGAAATATGATGATAGAAAAGGGTTGGATAAGCACCGATCCTAAAATAGCTCATTTTCTCAGCAATGGCTATGAAGAATTTGAGCTCAATATAGCCAGACGAATCATGAATGAATTTTCCAAAAAAGTTTTTTTCAACAACTGCCCAAAATGTGATAAACTTGCCCGTACTCCTTACGCCAAACAATGCAGATATTGTGGTTATAGTTGGCATCATTTAATAGTTGCTCACTTTAAAATTAACAGTGTTTTTCAGGTTACCGGAAGAAAACTTTTCTTCATCGGACAAATTATAGATGGCAAAATCAAAGAAGGCCAACAAATGGATTTAAGAATATGGGGACTTGATAAAAAACTTAAAATTGAATCTATTGAATTAGCACTTAAACGACAAGACAAACAAGCCTGGGAAGACATTGCTCTTGGAACATCTGAGCTCACGGAAGAAGAGAAACAAGCCTTACAAAAATCAGGCAATTTTCCAAAAACAATTGATATTATTGAGAGTGATTTATAAATAGGAGCCATACTCCAAAGAGTACAGCTCCCGTTCCTGATCATTTATAGAAAACTACTCATTAAATGAGAATATAACGGTCCCACAAAAAGTTTTCAGCAATGAAATAATCTGTTACTTTTTACAAGATTGCCACCACTCTACAATATAACATGTTTCGTCAACCCCATTTCCATTTGGACAACATAATGTTCCTCCCTTGATTAATTTTAGCTGGTCCCTTTCTAGCTTTTGTACATTTTTCAGTGTCATTTTTTTTGTGTTCATGATTTCGTTGATTTGATGTTAATAATGAAGTATTGTTACTAATAATTTAGCGAAAATTACTTTGTAAATATAGGAATAATCAACTGTAAATATCACAATGTTTTGATATATTTCAAAACAATATGCTATGCCAGACACCCTACTCTGTAACCAATAATCTGCCTGCTATCTTATTCCAGAAGATGACTATATCTTTTGCAGATGTATTAATCTGTACAGATATTTATCTTGAATTTTTAAGCTGCAACGCTCTCTGATAAAAAGACTGACTCGCAAGTTTTTCCTCAGCCTCGTTAATAGCTGCCAGCAAATTGTTGTTATTATCAGCAATATTCCCCAATACCTGTGACATCAGTTCCCAAACCGGCTTCATCTTATTGATAAGCTCATTTCCTTTTGACGTCAGCATAAACATCCTTTTACGTTCATCATGTTTATCTTTTTCCCATTGGATCAGTTTCAATTTTTCCAGCTCTTTGAGGAGGGTTATTGTTGAAGGATGGGTATAACCAATTTCATTGGCAATCTCTACCACACTTGCAATTTTTTTTTGATAAATCGTAAAAATTACGGGAAACCATTTAAGTTCAAAATCAATTCCAAATGCTTTATAAATCAAAGCACCATCTTTTCTCAACTGCTCACTGAGCCGATGTAACCTCGTGGATATTGCAAGAATTCCTGCTTCGTTGATTACATTCATATCAGTTGATCTTTATATGGTAAAAAATATCATCGGCACTCATTAACGGAAATTTTGCAGGAAGTGTTTCTTTTTCAATTTTTGAAAATTCATTTCGCTCATAAAAACGCTGGGCTGCTTTCAATACATTGATGGTTCCCAAATAAATATCATGAATATTATTTTCCCGACAGAATGAAATTAAAATTTCCAATAAAATCTGTGCAATATTAAATTCTCTTCCTCTGAATTCTTTTTTAACAAACATCTTTCTGACTGCTCCTGCTCTTTCCTCAAATTTTACCAAAGCTATAGAGCCTACCAGTTCCCCATCGATAAAAGCCCCCCAGAAATTCCCTCCTGCTTCCTGATAAAAGCTTTCAATCTGTAAAAGATCAGGTTGATCCTGTATTGTAATCGGAATATTAAATTCCTTCTGCTGAATCGTCAGAATCAGATCAATGGCCTGCTCTGAATACGCATTACCTATAGGTTGAATCTCCAGTTTCATAGATTTTTATTTTAAGGTATAAAACTACGTAGTTAAATACATATATACAAATTGATTTTTATTTTTAAAAGAATTTAACACATTCTTTACGTAAAAACCCCTTGCTTTTCAAGCTCAATTCTCAATACTAAGCCGATAAACCAATACGTCTATCATAAAATAAAGTTAGAAAATTGACAATTTTTGACGGGCGGCCCTATTTTGAAAAATCTCACATACCTTAGTATTTTCCAAAAAACAACATTAAGATGGGTGACGGTTTCTGCATTTTATCATAAACTTTAATTCAGTTGTAAGCAATACATAAAAAAAAGCATTTTTTGTTTTTCAAAAAAAATCACAAAATAATGAATAATATTAATTATGACAATTTAAAATAATTAATAAATTGATGAAATCGCAATAAAAAATTAAAACGCTATAAAATTAATAAAATATAGTACAATTCAATGAGAATAATTTATATATTTGGATTATTAAATCAAAACAACACATTTATGAAAAATCTAAAATTATTCGTTATCGCATTTGGAATGCTGTCTCTTTCTTCATGTAACAGAAATGAAGAAGAGCAAAATACTCAGCAACCTAAACAGGAAAATCAAGCAAGGCATTCATTAGGAGCAGTACTGGTAGATGATAACACCTATAACTCGTTTACTAAAGTTGATGTAGAAGCATTATCAAAGAAATTAAAAGGCAAATCGGCTAATCTTGTGGTAGCCTCTCTTCCATCAAGTTATATTATTCCCAACACTCCTCAAATAGAAAATCAGGGACAGGAAGGCTCATGTGTTGCTTTTGCTACAGCTTATGCTGCTGCCAGTATTCTGGAGTATAATTTTAAAGGAGTAACCAGTCCAAGAAGCCCTGAATATGTATATAATCAAGTAAAAATAAGTGGATGCCCTAATGGAACTTATGTATCCAGTGGATTAAATTTAATAAAAAACCAAGGAGTCTGCAGCTGGAATGAAATGCCATATACAGATGCTGAGTGCTCCACACAACCAAATGCTGCTCAAAAAAGCGCTGCAAGTACACATAAATTTACAACCTGGGCCACTGTAGATAAAACCAATATCAATAATGTAAAGACACTTTTAAGCATGAATTTACCGATCGTTATTGCAATTACGGTAGATGGAAGCTTTGATAGTTTAAGTTCAGCAAGCAATTGGATATGGAAAAGCCATTCCGGTACTGTAAGAGGAGGTCATGCAATTTGCGTGGTGGGTTACGATGATTCAAAACAGGCTTTTAAAGTACAAAATTCCTGGGGTAAAACATGGGGTGACAATGGATTCTTCTGGATAGATTATGCCTTCTTTGCTAAGACAACAAAAGGAGCGATCAATGAATCTTATGTAGCCTATGTTGAATAAAAAATGAATTATAAAAATTAGTCGTGGCCGGAATACATTCCGGCCATTTTTTATTGTCTTTTTTTTAAACAAGAGAATGGAAACCGGGAACTGGAGAATGGAAGGTGTATCTGACATTCACTATGTGGAAACCTGATCATACATTTTACAAGAATAAAAAGAGTAATACTCTAGCCTTTTGTTAAACTTCTTGCTTCCAGTATCAAACTTATTCCAAAAAAAACGTGTGCCATTCCTGACACACGTTTATAATATTTACTGAAGTTACTGTTTATTTCCAGCCTCCACCGAGAGCCTGATACAGCTCAACGGCAGCCTTCATTTTGCTATATCTCGCATTGGAAATATTAAGCTCAGCATTCAATGAGTTCACACTGGCATTGAGAACTTCAAGATAATTGGCCATTCCGTAGTTAACCAACTCCTGAGAGTAGTCAACAGACTTTTTGTAGGCGCCGAGTTCCTTTTCTTTCAATTCAATAAATGAATCCTGTACCGAAAATACTCTGATGGCGTCAGAAACCTCTTTCCCTGCGGTAAGAACTGTTTTTCTGAAATTCAAATAAGCAGTCTCCTGATTAGCAAGGCTCACATCATAGTTCGTCTTGATCGTTCTCTTATTCAGAATAGGCTGTGCCAATCCTGCTACCACATTGGCAAATAATGAATTCACACTGAAAAGGTGATCAATATCCACAGATTGTACCCCTCCTGTTCCCGTCAGCTTTAAAGTAGGATAAAACTGAGCTTTCGCCGCGTTAGTCAATTCAAAAGCATTCATCAGGTTAAATTCTGCTCTCATTACATCAGGACGGTTAGCCAGTAATTGAGTGGGATATCCTAATTTTAAATCAATCGGAATATTCTGACTTTCTAAGGTAGACCTTGCAATTGTTTGTGAAGGCTGGCCCATTAAAAGGCTCATCGTATTTTCAAGCAATTGAATCTGCGTATCAATATCGATCAGTAAAGATTTTGCATTGAAAACAAGTGCTTCACTCTGTTGTACCGCTACTTCTGTCACCGTTCCTGAAATTTTTAACGCCTTAGTTGTCTCTAAGTTTTTTTCACGAACTGCAATCGTTTCTGAAATGATTCTCTTCTGAGCATCGAAAGTTAATAACTGATAATACGCAGAAGCAATGGAAGAGACAAGACTGCTTTTCACCGCTTTATGCGCCGCAACAGTTCCTAAATACGTTGCCAGCTGAGCTTTTTCCTGTGCTCTCAGTTTACCCCAGATATCTGCTTCCCAACCCAGACTGGCGGTAATATCAAATTGGTTTACATATCGTCTTTCCCCGATGATCTGTCCAAACTGAGTATTGATAGACTGGGTCTGGAAAGTATAGTTTGGGCCGATAGAAAGTGTAGGCTGATAAGCCGCTTTGCTCTGTTTCAGGTACGCTTCCGCAGAATTAATGCTCTCCAAAGCGATTCTGATATCCAGATTATTTTCCAAAGCTTTGGAAATATGTCCCTGAAGGATCGGATCTGTGAAAATTTCTTTCCAGGAGATATTAGCGATACTTGTACTGTCTGAAGGCAGGTTATCAGTACGGTAAAGCTTTTCGTCAACAACATTCTTTGGTCTTTCATATTCTTTTCGGGCCATACAGGATGAGATGGCTCCCAATATGAAGACGGAGAAAGTTATTCCTTTTATGATGTGTAATAAACTCTTCATTAGTTAAAATTGAAAGTTAGCATCCGGAAAGCAGAAGTCAGTTTTCAGACCTGACTTCTACAGTCCGAATCATTAATTTTTATTCTGCTAAATTGATCTCTTCTTTTTTGATAGGTTTGATCTTTTCCTGTAACGTTTCAAAGATTACGTACAATACCGGAATTACAAATAGTCCTAAAACAGTTCCTATCAATAGTCCGATTGCTGCACCCGTTGCAATAGATCTGTTACCCACAGCTCCAATTCCACTTGCAAGAACTAACGGCAATAGACCGAAGATAAAGGCGAATGAGGTCATCAGAATCGGTCTCACCCTGGCTTTAGCTGCATTGATGGCAGACATGACAATCGTCTCCCCATGATGTCTTCGCTGAACAGCAAATTCGACAATAAGGATTGCATTTTTCGCCAGTAGTCCAACAAGCATAATCAGAGCAATCTGGAAGTAAATATTATTTTCCAAGCCCATAATCTTCTGTCCGAAATAAGCTCCCATCACCCCAAGAGGAAGAGAAATAACAACGATCAGCGGAAGGATATAACTTTCATACTGTGCTGAAAGGATAAAGTAAACGAAGATCAAACTTAATCCGAAAATCAGAAGCGTCTGAGATCCTGAATTTAATTCTTCCCTGGTCAATCCGGTAAATTCTACTGCATAATTTTGATTCAGGGTTTCATCTGCCACCTGTTGTACCGCAGCAATAGCATCTCCGGAACTGTATCCATCAGAGTTGGCTCCTGTCACTTTCACTGAAGTAAACAGGTTATAACGGCTTACAGATTGTGGCCCATACGCTTTTTTCAATGTCACAAACTGTGAAATAGGAGACATGATACCGGAACCTGTTCTTATATAGAGTTCATTCAGATTTTCGATGTTCTTTCTGTTTTCAGGAAGTGCCTGAACCATCACTCTGAACTGTTTTCCATACTTGGTAAAGTCGGCGGTATAAATACCCCCGATATACCCTTGCATGGTAGCCAGAATATCATTTACAGAAACTCCAAGTTGTTTACTTAGAGGAACGTTAATTTCCATCTGGTACTGAGGATATTTTGTATTGAATGAAGTTTGGGCAAATTGAATTTCAGGTCTCTGCATGAGCTTACCGATAAACTCATTGGTTTTATTATCCAGATCAGCATATTCTCCACCTGATTTATCAAGCAATACCATTTCAAAACCAGCACTGTTACCAAATCCCGGTACACTTGGTGGTTGAAAGAATACCACTTTGGCATCAGGTACAGATCCTACAATTCCAAATAGCTTTTTGGTAATATCTTCAGAGGTCTGGCCATCTTTTTTCCTTTCTTCAAATGGCTTCAGTTTAACGAAGGCAAGACCATTATTACTTCCGTTTCCGGATAAAAATCCTCTACCTGTAGAAATCGTAACATTTTGTACTCCCGGAACTTTCAATGCTTTAGCCTGAAGTGTTTTCAAAGCATTATACGTTCTTTCCATAGAAGCTCCCGGAGGAAGTTGTACATCGGTAAAGATAATCCCTCTATCTTCAGTAGGCACAAATCCTTTCTTCATACTGCTGCTTGCCCAGAATAGAATACCTCCGGTAACCGCAAAAATAACCAGGGTTACCCATTTATGTCTTAACAGGAATACAAATCCCCTTCCGTAACGTTCAGTTGTTGTTTTAAAAGCAATATTAAACTTATAGAAAAACTTCTGTAGCACATTTAAGTTCTTATACTCTGCATGATGCGCTTCGTGAGGTTTCAGGAACAATGAACATAACACAGGACTCAACGTTAAAGCGTTAATTGCAGAAATGATGATTGCTATGATCAGCGTAATCCCAAACTGTTGGTAGAATACCCCTGTAGGACCAGTAATAAAAGTAACCGGAATAAATACTGCTGCCATTACCAAAGTAATTGAAATAATAGCTCCTGTAATCTCATCCATCGCTTCTACCGTTGCTTTCTTAGCATCAGAAATACCATGCTCCATCTTGGCGTGTACGGCCTCGACGACGACAATCGCGTCATCCACTACAATACCAATCGCCAGTACCAAGGCAAATAATGTTAACAGGTTTAATGAGTATCCGAATAGATTCAGGAAGAAAAACGCCCCTACAATAGATACCGGAACCGCAATGGCAGGGATCAGAGTGGATCTGAAATCCTGAAGGAAAATATATACCACAATAAATACCAATATGAAGGCTTCGATAAGGGTATGTACTACCTTTTCAATAGAAGCTTCAAGGAATTCGTTGGTATCAAAGTTAAAAGTATATTTAACTCCTTTAGGGAAAGTACTTTCCGCCGATTTCAGATATGTTTTGATATTTTTAATAATCTCCTGTGCGTTGGAACCCGGAGTCTGGAAGATCCCCATACTGATGGAAGGATTGTTCCCATTCTCCCCGATTCCCGTATAAGACTGGCCTGCCAGTTCTACTTTGGCAACATCTTTCAGCATCAGATTTTGCCCGTTTGCAAGAGATTTAATAATGATATTGTCGTACTGCTCTTTATCGTTGAATTTACCTACATACTTGATGATATATTCAAAAGAGCTTCCGCTGTTCTGACCAATAGAACCAGCAGCAGCTTCTCTACTCTGCTCGTTGATGGCATTGGTAACATCTGTAGGAGTTACACTGTAAGCAGCCATTTTTGCCGGATCCAGCCAGATTCTCATGGAGTAGTTTTTACCTCCGAAAACGTTGGCATCCCCAACACCATTTACCCTTTTCAGGTTGGGAATAATGTTGATATTCAAAAAGTTTTGAAGATATACGTCATCAAGATCTTTATTTTCAGAATAGAAAGACATATACATCAAGGCACTGGTCTGCTGTTTCTGTGTAACAACTCCCGATCTTGTCACTTCTGACGGCAAAAGTGGTGTAGCTCTGGCCACACGGTTTTGTACGTTTACCGCAGCAATATCGGGATCAATCCCTTGTTTGAAGAACACCTGGATCTGGGCAGAACCGTCATTTCCTGCAGAAGAAGTGATATAATCCATTCCTTCTACCCCATTGATCTGTTCTTCCAAAGGTACTACTACACTTTTCATCACCGTCTCTGCATTCGCTCCTGTGTAATTGGCAGAAACACTTACGGTAGGTGGTGCGATATCCGGATACTGGGTAACCGGCAACGAGATCAGCCCTAGTATACCGAGAATCACAATCAAAATTGAGATTACGGTAGATAAAACCGGTCTGTTAATAAAGTTTTTTATCATTAGAATTTCGGTTTTATTGATTGAACAAGACTATCCATTTTGATCGGTTTCGGTTTTACGGCTGTTCCTGGCTTCAAGCCTCCGATACCAGCTGCAATAACCCTTTCTCCTTTATCAACTCCTGATTTGATAAGAGCCATATTGTCGATTCTGTCTATGACATTAACCACAACATTTCTTGCAGTATCTCCTTTTTCTATTTTGTAGACATACACAATACCTTGTTGCTCATACGTCGCACTTTCAGGAACGACAAGCACATTATCATACCGTTGAGGGAATCTGATGGTTCCGCTGTTACCGTTGCTTAGCAGTTTCTGAGCATTGGAGAACCCAACTCTGAATTGTACTGTCCCGGTTGTAGGATCAATTTGACCTGTAATGGCCTCAATCCTTCCTTTTTCAGGATATAAACTTCCATTCGCCAGTTGAAGTTCAACCATTGGAAGATTTTTAATTTTCTCAGGCATCGAAGCACCTGGAGCTTTTTCAAGGAAATTAAAATATTCTTTCTCATTCATTGCAAAGTAGGCAAAGATCTGAGAAGTATCAGAGATGGTGGTCAAAGGAGTCTGATCAGACGGTCCCACCAAACTTCCGACTTTTAACGGAAGTCTTCCGACTACCCCTGAAATAGGAGCACGGATAATAGAATATTCAATATTAGCTTCTACTCCTTTATAATTGGCTTCTGCCTGCCTTTTTGCTGCGTGTGCCTGTTGCAGCTGAGCCTGAGTCTGAGCCAAATTGGCCTGAGCCGTTTGCAACTGTACGTTACTGATGATATTTTTCTGTACCAGCGGTTTAAGCTTGTTCACTTCAAGCTGGGCAGCATTTACTGAAGCCTGCGCTGCAGCAATCGTTGATTCAGCAGCTCCGATTCCTGCTTTGGATGCAGCGGCATTTTCATTAAGAATATTAGTTTCCAGACGGAATAATGGTTGCCCTTTGGTGACATATTGTCCTTCGTCAACTAATAACTGTGTGATATATCCCTGTATTTTTGCACGGACATCATTATTTACCCTACCCTGAATGGTAGCTGGAAAAGTCTGATATCCCACTATATTTTTTGACTCCACAGAAACAACAGGAAATGGCTTGGCGCCATCTTGTTTCGGAGCTTCTTTTTTGCAGGCAGTTAAAGAAAACGCTGCAATAGAAAGTATAACTAGCTTATTATTCATTTTATAGTTTATTAAGAGATTCCTGAATATTTTGTATGTTTTTGTTTAAGAGCGTTTTGTAATTGTCTATTCTTTCATTGTAACCATCGTCGTTATTTTTTTTAAAATTGTTTAAATCATCTAATAGTTTTAATTCGTCCTTCATCTTCTGGACAATTTTTTCGAATCGAATTTTCTTGTATTCGTCATTGATAAAAAAATAGCGTTTCCGCTCATCCATCTTATTATGATCTACGATGAGCTGAGCCTTTAATAGCAGTGAAATGCTTGTAGACACAGAACTTTTGCTCGCCGCAAGCACTTCAACAAACTCATCAAAAGTAATTCCTACTTTCTCATAGTCAAAAAGAAGGTAGGAATAGATTTTTGAAGCTAAAGGGGGTAAGCTAAACACGGAGCCATAGAATTTTACGGCATCCTGAAAAATTTTTTCATCAATTTCTATACTTTGGTGCATAATATAAAAATTTTGAGCAAAAGTAGAAATTAGTTCAGAACTAAACGAACAAACCTGATAGAGTTTATAAATACAGGCTGTTCTAAAAATTCAATTAAAATGGATTTAACTTTTTGCTTAAATTATAATCTTTTCAAAAGCTTTCCTCATGCCGTCTCTTAAAAGTACTTCTCCGCAATAGGAATACCCTTTCCCTTCGAGAATTTTCAACATGGCAATATTGTCATGGTTGGTATCTACTTTTACGCTTTGAATCCCGTGAGACCTTGTGAAATCCTCAATATGATCAAACAACTTTTTCACCATCCCCTGTCCGGCAAATTTTCCATCCACTGCAACTCTGTGAACAACAACAAATTCACCATCACTTAACCAGGCTCCTTCTATTTTACTGTAAGCAGGCTCATCATTTAAAATTAAAGCTGCATACACCCCTATTTCTCCATCTACCGTAAGGACATAACCAAACCCTTTAGTAATGTCACTTTCTACAGTTCCGGAATTAGGATATCCATTTTGCCATTGTGTGCTTCCGTCCTGCTTTCTCCTTTCAATTGATTGCTGAAGAATTTCCCAAATAATGTCTCTATCTTCAATCTCCGCTTTTCTTAGTTTAATTTCTGAATTCATTGTCTGTTAGATTTAGATTGAAAAAACATCAAAGGTTAAAGCAAAAGCCGCCAATATAAACTTAAAACTTTTCTTTGAAAATCTATTCAATCATTTAATTATTTAATCTTTAATAATTTAACGGTTATTTTTACCAATCAAAAAACCGAAAATTAATTTTAATTAATTTTCGGTTCGAAGTAGTAAAATTTAAAATTATGAAATTGTTTTATTGATTTTCATTTTGTTGGAGAAAAGCATCAATTATTTCGAATGCTTTTTTCTCATCATCCAGATCTACCATTACTTTCAAAGAAGTAGCCGTTGGCGTTGTGGTAAATGTAAGATAACTATTTTCAACTGAATTTGTAATTTGTGCATCATCCAATTTAGATTTAACCAACTGAATTTCTGAAGGTTTATCGCTTTCAAAAACTGATACTCTCGTGCTTCTTTCCATATCCTATATTGTTTGAGTATCTAAATATACAATGTTTTTTGGATAATTACAAATCTTTAGTTTTAAATTTTATTAATGTTATTTTCAATTTTATCCAGTGCCAATTGAATTTCTTCCTGGGTTACATTCAAATGTGGTCTGAAGCGTAAAGACTGATCACCACAAGGCAAAATGATTAATCCATCATTGAATAACTCATTCATTAAGTGGTTTCTTTGTGCCGCTGATGGCAGATCTACAGCACACATTAGTCCTCTTCCTCTGGCATTAGAAATTTTCTCAGGATATTTTTCAGCAAGGCCTTTTAAGCTTTCCAAAAGGAAATCACCTACAACTCTTGCATTTTCCACAAGGTTTTCTTTTTCAATTACTTCCATTACCAACTGGAAACGAAGCATATCGATAAAGTTTCCTCCGAATGTAGAGTTGATCCTTGAGCTTTCTCTGAAAACATTATTTGAAATTTGATCAAATTTCTCTTTATTGGCCAATACTCCACAAACCTGTGCTTTTTTACCAAAGGAGATGATGTCCGGTTTTGCAGTAAAATGCTGGAATGCCCACATTTTTCCTGTGATTCCGATACCGGTTTGAACTTCGTCGAAAATAAGTAAGATTTCATTGTCATCACAGATTCTTCTCAATCCCAGTAAGAATTCATCTCTGAAATGGTTATCTCCTCCTTCTGCCTGAATCGGCTCAATGATGATACAAGCCACTTTATCAGGGTTCATCAAAATAGCTTCTTCAATTTGTACTAAAGCCAGATTTTCATTTTTGATTGTTTCCTCCAGATTTGCTTCTGTAATTGGGAAAGTTAATTTTGGATTTAAGATTCTTGGCCAGTTAAACATTGGGAAATATTGATACTTTCTGGGATCTGAAGTATTGGTTAAACTTAAAGTATAACCACTTCTTCCATGGAAAGCTTGTTTGAAGTGAATACAGATTCCAGCTTCAGTCTGAAGTCCTTTTTCAAAGTTTTTGCGGGTCTTCCAGTCGAAGCATGCTTTCATGGCATTCTCCACTCCTAAAGTTCCGCCTTCGATAAAGAAAGCATATTGTAATTCTTCAGGAATAACCACTCTTTCGAATACTTCTAAAAAGTGTGCATATTCTTCTGAATATACATCAGCTAAGGTAGGCTTGTTAACGGCCATTCTTCCTAGCCATTCTGATCTTTCCACAAGATAAGGATGATTATATCCTACGGAAGCTGAAGCAAACATGGAGAACATATCCAGGTACTCTCTGTCTGTTAGTTTGTCGTAAAGCCACGATCCGTGTGATTTCTCAATATCCATCACAAAATCAAAACCGTCTGCCAAAACGTGTTTTCCTACTGTTTCTTTTACTTTATTTGCTTTTATATCTAATGTCTGTTCCATAATAAATTGATGTGTGATTTAATAAGTGAATGGTGAAGAGATCCCTGATGAATCTCTTCACCATTCGGTTATTAATTTTTGTTTTTTGTTTTTTAACGCTTCAAGTAAAGCTTTTATAGATCAAATTTAATACCTTGTGCTAAAGGAAGTTGAGCCGTGTAGTTTATAGTATTAGTTTGTCTTCTCATATAATACTTCCATGCGTCAGATCCGGATTCTCTTCCCCCGCCGGTTTCCTTTTCACCACCAAAAGCGCCTCCGATTTCGGCTCCTGAAGTACCAATATTTACGTTAGCAATACCACAGTCTGAACCTGCATGAGAAAGGAATAATTCTGCTTCTCTCAGATTTTGGGTCATGATTGCAGAAGAAAGCCCTTGCGGAACATCATTCTGAATGGCAATAGCTTCTTCTAATGTTTTGTATTTGATTAAGTATAAAATCGGTGCAAAAGTTTCGTGTTGTACAATTTCATAAGAGTTTTTTACTTCCGCTACGCATGGTTTTACATAGCAGCCGGACTCGTAGTCTTTTCCGGTTAAAACTCCTCCTTCAACAGCAAATTTACCGCCTTCTTTTTTACATTTCTTGATCGCTTCTTCGTACTGGTTAACAGCATCAGTATCTATCAATGGCCCTACATGGTTCTTTTCGTCTAATGGATTTCCGATTTTCAGCTGGCCATATGCTTTTACCAATCTTGTTTTCACTTCATTGTAAACGCTTTCATGGATGATCAGCCTTCTTGTTGAAGTACATCTCTGTCCTGCAGTTCCTACAGCTCCAAAAACAGCTCCTATGATCGACATATCGATATCAGCTTCTTTTGTGATGATGATGGCATTATTTCCTCCCAATTCAAGAATTGATTTCCCGAATCTTTCTGCTACTTTGGAAGAAACCATTCTTCCCACTCTTGTAGACCCAGTGAAAGATACCAGCGCAACTCTTTTATCATCCACCAGTTTTTGTCCGATTTCGTGGTCAGCTACTAATACACTTGAAATTCCTTCTGAAAGATTATTTTCTTTTAAAACTTCATTCATAATATTCTGGCATGCAATCGCACAAAGTGGTGTTTTCTCAGACGGCTTCCAGATGGTCACGTTACCACAGATCCATGCTAACGCTGTATTCCAAGACCATACTGCTACCGGGAAGTTGAATGCTGTAATGATTCCTACTACTCCAAGCGGATGGTATTGCTCATACATTCTGTGTCCCGGTCTTTCTGAATGCATTGTATATCCCTGAAGTTGTCTGGAAAGTCCCACAGCAAAATCACAGATATCAATCATTTCCTGTACTTCTCCTAGTCCTTCCTGCAATGATTTACCCATTTCATAAGAAACAAGTTTACCAAGATCATCCTTATATTCTCTTAATTTTAGACCCAGTTGTCTCACAATCTCTCCTCTTTTAGGAGCCGGGATCAACCTGAATTCCTGAAATGCCTTTTGAGCAGTTTCAATTACTTTGTCATAATCACTTTCTCCGGAAGTCTTTACTTTAGCAATCAATTTCCCATCTACGGGAGAAATGCTTTCAATAGTCTTTCCTGAAGCGAAATATTTTCCGCCTGTAGAAGTGCCTTTATTTTCAGCTTTAATCCCAAGATTCTTGAGTGATGTTTCGATTCCGAAATCCTTTACTTTTTTTGACATAAAATCTTACTTTTCGTTCTCTCTAAAGATAAAAATATTATGCGAACCTCAAAACTTTAATTTTTAGCCTGTTTTTTATTTGGACTAATTATAAACATGCTTATCTTTGCAGGGTAATCTTTTTGATATTCACCAATGGAAAATTCACAAGAAAATAACTCAAAGCTTAAAAAGTGGTTCAAGCGTGTAGGATGGGCAGGATTGGCTTTCTTTACCATTAAAGGCTTGGTTTGGCTCGTAATATTCTACTTTGGAGCAGATACCCTTCAAAGTTGTATGAAATAAAAAAGCAGAGAAATTTTCTCTGCTTTTCTTTTTGTTAGATGATTTAATTCTGCTATTCTTTGATGATTTTTACAGTCTTCGCTTCATTTCTGGTTTTAATTTTTACCAGATAAGTACCAGGAAGTAATTCCGAAAAATTAACTTTTAGATGGAAATTATTCACATCAATATAATCTCTAATCTTTTTACCACTCATTTCAAATACTTCAACTTTTTCAATGGTTGAATCTAAAGAAATGGTAAGTACATCTCTTACAGGATTAGGATAAAAGCTTATTGTATTCTCTTTCTTAGGCAAATCTGCTGTGCCAAGTACAGAGTCTGCACAGTAGCCGGAAACGATTGCCAGAGGATAATGCTTCCCGCTTGAGAAGTTACTTCCAAACTCTCCGCAACACTGATCTCCTGTTACCCACATGGTATTATCATTTTTTTCAGCGTAAGTCGCAGCATATCCCGGATAAATATTTTTCCAGTCAGAATCCAGACCAATCCTCACCGGAGTCTTATAACTGGGTGTTCCGTGATACCCACCTAATTGTGACAATCCGTTTGAACCCCACCCCCATAAGGTGTTATCATATTTCAAAGCTACCACCTGATAGGAGCCTGCTTTTACAGATTTCCAATTATTGTCGGTTCCTACCTGGATAGGGGTATATATCTGAGCGCCCCATCCGCCATTTCCTATTTGTCCGCCATAATTATCACCCCATGCCCAAATGGTGTTATCATTTTTTATACCATAAGAACTTATATATCCTACCGATATGTCTCTCCAGTTTGTGTCTGTACCGATCTGCTTTGGAATTTTCACAAAAGTGTTCCCTGTACCAACCTGCCCTGCTGAATTGGATCCCCAACCCCAGATACTTCCATTATTTTTAAGTGCAATTACATGACTTCCTCCTCCTGAAAGTTTCTTCCAATCTGTATCTGTACCTACTCTGTTAGGAACTTTTCTGTCTGCACCATCACCTAATCCCAAACTGTAATTGGCATTAATTCCCCATGCCCAAAGCTCACCGTTTGTATTAATGGCAAAAGAAGAATATTCGGTGGTCATTACAAAAATCCAGTTATTGCTTGTTCCAATTTGTACAGGAGCAAGCTTCTTTGTATTTGTTCCATCACCAACCTGTCCGTAATTATTTAATCCCCACGCCCAGAGTGTACCGTCAGATTTAATGGCTAATGTATGATATCTTCCCAGAGAAAAACTCTTCCAGGTATCTGAAGTAATTTGTTTTGGGAAATAAGATGAATTTGGTGTATTATTTCCTAGCCCTCCATCACTGTTTTCTCCCCATGTCCAAAGTGTACCATCAGATTTTATACCTGCTGTGTATCTACCTATTTTTGAAGGACTAAATTCTTTAAAGCATTGTGATGAATATAACTGCCCAAGAATGGCAGTTAAGGTTATTAGTGTTTTTTTCAAAATATTTTTTTGCAAAGATAAATGTTAAAGATTGAAAATGTGCAAACATTTAAAATATGGTTGTAAGAAAAGGCTTTTTGAGCTATTTTAACATAACAATAATCCGTCTCAATTTTATTATTTGAGACGGATTAGTTGTTGAGACAAGTTCGTAATGATTTATTCTTTTTTCTTTCTCCCGGAATTGACCAGACTTTGATGCAGCAAATATTCAATCTGCCCGTTCACACTCCTGAACTCATCATTCGCCCATTTTTCAAGGAGTTTATAAGTAGACTCATCTATTCTTATCACAAAAGATTTTTTGCTTTTGTTTTCTGAAGAGTTCTGAGCTTTTTCTGATTTCATTTTCCTGTTTTTAACAAAATGGTTTGAAAATTTTATTTCTTAATTGTATAAAGTTCCAGCATTCAGGATGGGAGTTGCCGCTTTTTCACCACAAAGAACCACCATTAAATTGCTTACCATAGCGGCTTTTCTTTCGTCATCAAGCTCAACAATATTCTCTTCTGAAAGCTTTTTTAACGCCAGATCTACCATACCTACTGCTCCTTCCACAATCTTTGTTCTTGCGGCAACAATTGCTGTTGCCTGCTGTCTTTGAAGCATTGCTCCAGCTATTTCCGATGCATAAGCAAGGTGAGAAATTCTTGCTTCCTGAATAACAATGCCCGCTTTGGAAAGACGGTCTGTAAGTTCCTGCTCCAGAATAGAATTAATCTTATCACCACCTTCTCTCAAAGTGATAGGAGCATGATCATCTTCTAAGTTATCATAGGGAAAACTCATGGCCAAATGTCGCACCGCTGCCTCACTCTGCATTCTTACAAAGTCTGAGTACCGTTCAACATCAAATGCGGCCTTATAAGTATCTCCTACTTTCCAAACCATTACAACAGCAATTTCAATAGGATTTCCCATTTTATCATTCACTTTCAAAGTCTGCCCCTGTAAGTTTTCTGAACGTAATGATATCTTTTGAGATGAATACAGAGGATTGATGAAAAACAATCCGTTCTCTTTAACTGAGCCCACATATTTCCCGAAAAAGTTCAGTACCCGGGAATGATTAGGTTGAATAATCATTAACCCCTTCAAAAAGAAACACGAAATCAAAAAACAAAACATCGCTAAAATGACATATACTAAACTTTGATCCACCCCGGAAATAAAGAAATATACGGATGCTACAAATAATGCAAGGCAAATAACTAATGTAAGATAGCCCGACATAGGTTTTAAGGTTTTTTCCATGATTTAATTTTATTTTGATATTATTTTGATATCATAAAGTTCGTGAAAAATTTTGAATTACAGATGAAAAAGTTTTGAGATCAGAGATATGGGGGTGAAGGTACGGGAAACCATAAGGAAGTTATCGGATGCCAAAATATTTTTGTGAAAATTAAAATTTAAGAACTATGAAAAAATTCATGCTCGCGGCTGCGATAGCTATTACAGGATTTACTTTTGGGCAAATCACACTGGATAAAAATTTCATTTCTGAAAATCTGCAAGTTTATACCAATGCAGATGAAACATTTTATTACTCCGTAGGACATACAATGAACGTGGTAAAGATTTACAAAGCAGACTACTCCCTTTACAAACAATTTAGTCCAACGGTGCCAACCGGATACAGTATGTTTGTAGATCAATACCATAATAATTTCATTCTATCCAAAAACATTTTTAATACTGACAATAAACTGGAATTAATTATAACTTTTGAAAAATACAATACAGTCACATATGAAAGAGAATACATTATAAAAATTTATAACGAAGACGGAAACATAATACGTGAGTTTGGTCCAAACTATAAGTTTACTGATGAATATGACATCAATATCTATCACGACAACACTTCCAATATCAACAAACTAAGATTATTCAATCAAAATACGAATTCGACGGAAATCTATAGTTTACCTACAACCTCACTTTCCACAAAAGAGGTTCAGTCAAAAACAAAACTTTCCGCTTTTCCCAATCCTGCGAGTAAGATTTTAAATATAACAAATCCAGAGAACGGGGCAAATAAAATAGAAATTTATGACAGTACAGGAAAAATTGTTTTAACACAAAACGTCAACGTATCGGACAGCAGAACTTCGATTAATATTGAAACCCTTCCTGTTGGAATTTATTTTTATCAGATAGGTGCGATGCGCTCAAAATTTATAAAGAACTAGCCCATTCCTGACTTGTATTTATAAAAAATCCCGGAAGTAAATTCCGGGATTTTAAGTAATATATTGGGAAAATTATTTCTTCGTTAATGCTTTAAATTTAAAGTAAGAAACTGCTGACAAGGTAATCATGGTTGCAATTCCGATGTATACCCATGCAGGTACCGGAACAGGGTCTCCGGCTGCGTAAGAGTGAAGCCCGCTCAGATAGTAATTTACCCCAAAATACGTCATTACCATTGAACAGAATGCAAACATTGTTGCTACATGGAATGCCCATCTGCTTCTCAATCCCGGTACTAATCTCATGTGTAATACGAAAGCATATACCATAATTGAAATGAAAGCCCATGTTTCTTTCGGGTCCCAGCTCCAGTATCTTCCCCATGATTCATTAGCCCAGATACCTCCTAAGAAGTTTCCTACGGTAAGAGCAAAAAGGCCAATAGTCAATGACATTTCAGAAACAATTACCAATTCTTTCAGCGTTGTATCGTGGTGAATTTTATAGGTTTCTTTATTTGAAATAATATAGAAAACAAGGGAAATCACAGCAATAATCATGGATAGAGCAAAGAAACCATAACTTGAGGTAATAATGGCCACGTGAACAATCAACCAGTAAGATTTCAATACAGGAACAAGCGGTGTAATCTGTGGATCAAGTGCTGAACCTCCATGTGCAAATCCCATCATGATTACAGCGACCATAAATCCGGCTGCAGGAATTAATGCATTAGAATTTCTGTACAGGAATAATCCGGCTGTAATCCCAACCCAGGAGATAAAAATAATTGCTTCATAACCGTTACTCCAAGGGGCATGACCTGAAATATACCATCTTGCAACAAGTCCCAGGAAGTGACAAATATACCCTATCAGACCAACAGCAATAATCGCTTTGATTATTTTGTTTAATACTTTGCTAGGTTTAAACAGTTCAATAAATCCTAAGATTAAAAGAAGTCCCCCTACAATGGTATAGAAGATTAATAATTTAAAATTAATATCTGCTTTATTCATGAAAACCTCAAGATCCACTTTAGATTTCGCCGGAACTACTGCTTTACCCCATTTTTGCTGATATTCTGAAAGTTTTGCCAATTCTGCATCTGCTTTACTCCAATTTCCGGTTTTCTGCGCAGTAAGGGCCTCTGCAAAATAAGGTCCCATTACCTGTTGAGATTCCATATCCGGTTCAAATTTCTGATCCAACCATGAATGCCATGTATGATTCGCATCATTTTTAACAGGAACGATTCTCATAAATTGTCCGCTGAAAAACTCATTGAAGATCTGTACTCTTTCGTTTACAGCAATTACTTCTTTATCATAATTTGTCTGCTCAGCAGGTTTTTTACGGAATGCCGTATTATAATCGTGTTCTAAAATATAAACCAGATTACCATTGGCATCTGCCGGGAAAAGATTCATCAGTGAAGTGTACCCTTCCTCATCTGCCTTTGTTTTATTTTTTAACTCGTCCCCACCTTTAGGTCCCACTTTAATCATTGGAACCATTGTCCAGCTCGGAGTATCCGTATTAATAGACAGGAACCATTGGTTCGCCGTAAGATATTTTCCGTCTGTTCCTTTGAATTTATCTTTCTTGTATAGTTTTCTTAAAACATCTAATGCTTCGGTATTAATAGGAACAATTCTTCCTTCAAAACTTTGAACTAAAAGATACCCGAATTTATCTGCATGCTCTTTATTGATTTTGTTTCTGGCAATAATTTCGTCAGGTGAGATAGACCTCATTTTTGCCATTGGAGTTGCCAATGAATTTTGCTTTGGAGCAGCCCCATCAAGCGGCTGTACATCTGTTGGTTGTGCATGTGTGTGCCCGTCTCCTTCCACGTGGATGTGCTCTCTGCTTCCGTCTGTGGTCCCATGAGTTTCAATTTTCTGTGCATTTAAGCCTAAACTTAAAAACACTAAAAGTACAGCTGCTGCTTTAGCCTTTTTCTTGCTGGCATCAACAAGCATTTTATTTAATTTCCAGAAGTGGGTTCCTTTCCAGAAGAAGATAATAAACATTCCCAGGAATAGCATAGCATATCCGATATAAGAAATTAATGTTCCCCAATAATCGTGGTTTACAGAAAGTACGGTTCCCATTCTGTCCGGATCAAAACTTGACTGGAAAAAACGGTATCCTTTATGATTCAGAACGTGATTCATATAAATTTTGTAAGGGGTTTCTTTTCCCTCGTCAATAATTTTAACGTGGCTTTCGTATGCACTCGGAGATGAACTTCCGGGATAAGTTTCCATCACGAAGTCATCAAGTTTTAATGCGAAAGGAGTATTATACACTTTAGGTCCGAAACCAATCATCATGTTTAAACCATCCATGGTCACCTGTTTGTAGGCATTTGGATTTCCTTTTTCAACAGAAAGATCAACAAGTCGCTTTGTTTTTGGTCCCTGTACCTCAATCTGAAGCATGTCAGGAACATTGGCATCCTTCTTTCTATCACCTTCAATAGCGATCAGTCTTCCTTTTTTAAGACCTTCCGGTACAACAAGCTTTAGTTCATTAATCGTATATAAACTTCTTAATGCCAAAGGTTGAAATTCATCTTTTGTTGTAGTACCGGTAGCCTGAGTTGCCATCGTCATGTAATTTGCATCAACAGGAGTTTTGATAAATAATTTCCCCCCTTCGTTTTTAAATTCAACAGCGCCTTCAATAGCTCTGTTGAAAGTCACCAAAGTTCCGTTGACCGATTTTGTTTCTCCCGGCTTGATGTAAATATTCTGTCTTCCGGCACTTCCCGTAGAAACCAGGTGAAGATATTCAGCACCGTTTGGCTCAGCGACAAGGCTGTCTTTTTTTCTTTGAATATATTCCTTTGCAGCAATCTTCACTTCTTTTCCGTGGAAGTCGTAAGTTGCGTTGAAATCTTTGTGTAACGGAGACATCAAATAAGGAACGTCCTGATAATTCAGCACATCTCCTTTTTCCTCGATCTGGATTTTAAAGAAATTTTTATCCGTTACAATTTCGTTGGAGGTTTCTCCCTCTCTAATGTGCATTTGTCCCTCAAAACTAATGTATCTGGTAATAGCACCACCAACAAAAATGAATACAAAGGCAAGGTGAAAAACCAAAACGGGCCATTTTTCCTTTTTCCATAGTCTGTATCTTCCGATGTTTCCTATGAAGTTAAGAATGAGCAGGACCATGATTAATTCAAACCATTTTGCTTCATAAATTAATGCTTTTGCTGTAGGAGTTCCGTAGTCGTTTTCTAAGAACGTTGCATAAGCCATTGCAAATGCGTACACCAGCAACAATACAGCCATTGTTCTGGTTGAGATAAGAATATCTTGGAGCTTCTTCATGATTTATTGTACTTGACATGCAAAAATAAGGATGATAAAGCATAAAGAGCTTAAAAAAAGCTGTTTTTTGTCATTTTGGCCTGAGTTTTGCTTATTTTGAATCATTCTTAATAACAACAAAAATATTAAGGAAAATTCAATTCCTAAATCCGAAAAAATATAGATTCATTATGACTATGTTGGCGATTGAATTATTCTATACCAGAACTTTAACTTTTCGATAAAAAACTAAAAACAAGTAAGTTAAAAAAACATGTATTTATTTGAATTCCCAAGATTACTATAAAGTCATTTTACCAATTCATTGAGGTAACTTATTTATACTTAAAAATTAATCATTCTATCGGTATTCTAGTAAAAGATCAGACATGATTTTTACTATAGTTTTTTTCTGATTTTGCTTAAGAATTCATGGGTAATTCCCAAGTAAGAAGCAACTTGTTGCTGAGTCAGCCTTTGTTCCAGCCCGGGATATTTTTCTAAAAACTCCAGATAACGCTTATCAGCGGTCTTTCCGGTTAAAGAAAGAATTCTTCTTTGCAATGCAACAGATGAATGCTGATTCATCATTCTGAAAAGCCTTTCTACCTGCGGCATCGTTTCATACAAAAGATCTTTATCTTTTTTTGAAATCATCAGCACTTCACTATCCTCAATGGCTTCAATATTCAATATCGACGGAATATGATTGATCAGACTGTCAAGATCTGTAATCCACCATCCTTCTACAGCAAAATACAAGGTTTGTTCAAAACCTTTTTCATTGAGATAATATATTTTAAAACACCCATTCACGACAAAACCTTCAAAAGAACAATACTCTCCTTCTCTCAGGACCACATCCTTCTTCTTGTATTTTTCAGATTGAAAATACCGGGCAAACCGCTTGAATTCCTCTTCGGAAAGATTAACATGTCTGCTTATATTTTTGTAAAGTGAGTCGAACATATATGGGTTTAAAGAAAATAAAGATATCATTATTCATGATACCTTTATTCTCAATGATTATTTTTCCTTCAAAAACTCTTCAACATTGACAATACCGGCGTAAAGATTACCCAATGCAGATATTCCTGCCAGAAATGACTTTTGCACCTCCTCCGCTGGTACGACTTCACCATTCAAATTTCTGTCCCTGGTTGCTGTAGCGTTTCCGATTATAGTATTATTAAAACCTAAATCGAAAGCCGCCCTCGTGGTAGAATCTACACAAACATCCGTCATCATTCCTGTAATCACCAGATTTTTAATATTTCCTGAACGGAGATATGACAAGAGATCAGTTTCCCTGAAACTGTTTGGGAAGTGTTTGATAATAATTTTTTCATTTTTTTGGGGTGAAACGAAAGAACTGATTTCTACTCCTGAAGTATTAGGGAGAAAAAAAGTGGCCCCTTCGTTCGTTGAAATATGCTTGATATGAATGACGGGAAGACTATATTTCCTAAAAAACTCCAAAATCTGTTTTGCATTTTCACCAGCCTGCTTTGCTCCTTTTAATTCCATTTTCCCTCCGGGAAAATAATCATTTTGTACGTCGATAATTAATAGTGCTGTATTTTCCATTTTTCTTTTTTGTTGAGCGTTCATCGTTACCATTGAAATTAAAACCAGGCTTAAAGTCAGCATACATTTACATCTGTTTTTCATTAATTAAATTTTATAGCACAAAATTATACCAGTTCTATTTCCCAACCTTTGAACTAGTTCAAAAAAATAAATATTACAGATTTGCCCGTCCGGGCATTTCAGGCTATACCAAATGAAATATTTCATCCCTATTCAACTCATATAAGAAAAGTAGCAGAATCCTCACATATACTACATTTATATGACAATCTTCACAGTAAAACATACATTATATACACATTTGAGAAGAGGCCAACCTTTCAATACAGAATATGAAATAGTTGTCAGTCAAAATATATCACACATGTATGACATATGTATGACATATGTATAAGCATGTTTTTAGAATAGTTTAATGATATTTTCTAAAATTTATGGTTGAAAACAGAAAAATACAAGCTATAAACACAAATTTCAAGCACAGAAAATCAACATTATTTTTATGATCCTCAATATCTACTCATAAGATTCACTGACAATTTCCATTCAAAACAAAAAAACATCTGTGACTTGAATAAAAGAAAGCCCAGCTTTTTTATCATAAGCGGTTACCACCTGTTTTTGTAGTAACAAAACTATCAAATAACACTCCAAAATATGAAGAACCTCTACACAAAGAATGAACTAAATCTACCTATACCTTTAGCTTCTGTTTTTTTACTAATGTCTGTTTCCATTCATGCAAATATTTACAGTTCCGGTAATATCAGATATCACAGTAATTACTTTCAACATAATCTGTTGATCAACCATTTCGATTCCTCTTTTAATATAATCAATAAGATTGCTGATTTTCCACTACCAGAACGTAAACAAAGTCCACCCGATACCATACAAGGCATGGTAACTGATGAGCAAGGTCAACCTGTTTCGGGTGTAAAGGTTATAATTAAAGGCACTCACAAAAGTACCACTACCGATTTCAGCGGAAAATTTAGAATTGAAGCAGCAGAAAATGATATTTTAATCTTAGAAATGATTGGCTACGAAAGATATGAAGCAGTTGTGGGACAATCTTCTTCTTTACAGATAAAGCTTAGGAAAGAAGAAGCGGTTAAAACCAAGGCTATAAATGAAGTAGTTGTGATAGGATATACTTCCCGGCAAAAGAAAAACGTTACCTCCGCGATATCAACTATTGATTCAAAAGAAATCACTCAATCTCCGGTAGCTAATTTATCCAACCTGATTGCAGGACGTCTTCCCGGTGTGGTAACCACACAACGATCTGGTGAACCGGGATACGACGGAGCCGGGATTAGCATCAGGGGCTTTGGAGCTCCTCTCGTTGTTGTAGATGGTATCCCTCAATCTTTTACCCAACTGGATCCCAATGAAATAGAATCTTTAACCGTATTGAAAGATGCGGCGGCGGCAGTGTATGGAGTAAGAGCGGCTAACGGAGTAATTTTGGTAACCACAAAAAGTGGATCAAGAGGAAAGCCAACCATAGAATACAGTATGTACTATGGAGTCCAGTCTCCCACACGTTATCCTAAAATGGCCAATGCTGCCGAATTCGTCTTACTTACCGATGAAGGAGAAATAAATAAAGGAGGTAAACCGGCCTATGGTAAAAGTGTTTATGAAGATTATCTTAATGGCAAAAGAAAAAGTTATGATTGGATTACTGCAGCTATCCGGGCAGACAGTCCGCAACAACAGCATAATATTACTGTAAACGGTGGAGGTGATCAGGTTAAATATTTTATGTCTGCTGGGTATCTTGGGCAGGACGGGATGTGGCGAAGTGGAGACACCCAATTTCAGCGTTATAATTTCAGATCAAAAGTTGAAGGAAAAATAACAGATAACCTGACGGTAGGAATGAATGTTTCCGGAAGAATGGAACAACGGGACTTTCCGGGAGCCGGTGCAGCAACAATGATAGGCGGACTTCTACGAACCTATCCTATTTTTAGTCCTTATGCAAATGACAATCCTCAATATCCGGCAGAGACGAATCAGTCTCAACAAAATACGATAGCATTGATGAACAAAAACATATCCGGATATACCAATGATACTAAAAATTTTTTCAACGGAATCATCAACTTTACATACAATGCTCCATTTCTTCCGGGATTGTATGTAAATGGTCAGTATTCTTATATCAAACAATATCAGCAGGTAAAAAACTGGCGTCCTACATATATGCTATACAAATATAATCCGGCAACAAATACCTATACACAGGGCTATATAGGAAATTCTCCTACTACTCTTCAACATGATTTCAATGAAGAAACGGATAGGGTTTCCAGCTTATCCCTGGGCTATAAAAGAAAGTTTGCCGAAAGACATAATGTAGAAAGTATTTTAGTTTATGAGGAACGGGTCAATAAAGGAAATAATTTCTGGGCTTTCCGTGAATTTTTACTGAACAGTAAAGACTATCTATTTGCAGGAGTAGACAACAATAAAAATAACAACGGAAAAGCTTTTGAGTTTGCAAGCCGAAGTTTTGCCGGTCGGGCGTATTACGACTTTAAAAACAGATATATTGCGGAATTAATTTTCAGATACGACGGGTCATCCCGTTTTCCTAAAAATTCAAGATGGGGGTTCTTCCCTGCTGTAAGTGCCGGGTGGCGTATTTCCGATGAGCCTTTTTTTGAGAAAATGGGTTTAAAGAAGTACATCACTGATCTGAAATTTACCGGATCCTGGGGCAAAGTTGGAGACGACGGTTGGAATGATATCAATAACAGAGATTCTTCTAACTGGCAATATATACCGGGATATACTTATCCCTCCGGAAACTACATTTTTGGAAATAATCCGATTCCCGGACTTAGTGACAAAGGAATTATAAATCAATATATCACCTGGTTTACTTCAACAACCACCAACATAGGAATGGTTCTTAATGTTCGTAATGGATTATTTACAGCAGAAACCAATTATTTCTTCAGAAAACGCACCGGGTTGTTTGCAACAAGAGCTTTATCTATCCCAAATACTTTTGGGGCAGAGCTACCCAAGGAAAATTTAAATAGTGACAATACCAGAGGTTTCGAAGTTATCCTTGGGCATCACAAAAAATATGGAGAATTAGATTTTGATATCAAGGGAAATGTAAGCTTTACAAGATCACGCTCAAAATATACTGAAGCTTCTCCCTATAATAATTCCTTTCAACAATGGAGAAATGATTATACCAACAGATGGACCAATATATGGTGGGGTTATAAATCTCTCGGACAATTCCAGAATCAGGATGAAATCAATGCCTGGGCAGTACAGGATGGTCAGGGCAACCGATCACTTCGACCAGGAGACATCAGATACGAAGATATAAATGGTGACGGGATTATTGACGGAAAAGATATACGCCCGATCGGCAGAGGAAGAGATCCGGAAATCATGTTTGGTTTGAATATCAATGTTGGCTGGAAAGGGTTCAATTTCTCGGTACTACTACAAGGAGCCGCTAATTTCAACCAATATTTTGAAGCCGAATATCAATCTCCATTTTTCAATGGCGCCAATTCTCTCGCTATGTTTATGGATCGGTGGCACAGACAAGATCCTTATGATCCAAACAGCCCATGGGTACCGGGTAAATATCCGGCAACCGTTCCAGGTGGATCCCCTAACAATCAAAAAACATCAGATTTCTGGCTTAAAGATGCTTCTTATTTACGGATGAAGAACATTCAACTCGCTTATACCTTTAAAAATACTATGTTACAATCAATTGGCGTAAGAACACTCAGAGTATATCTTAATGGATTTAACCTTATCACATGGGATAAAGTTAAATATCTGGACCCTGAAAACAGCAACAACAGAGGTCTCTATTATCCACAGCAAAGGGTAATTAATTTTGGACTAACAGCAACATTATAAGAAAATTGTTAAATACTACCAACACGATTATTATGAAAATATATACTACAATAACATTAGGAATAGCAGGAGCTTTATTTTTCATCAGCACTTCCTGTACTAAAGATTTTCTGGATCGAAGCCCCCTGGATATCATATCAGATAATGAGGTATGGAGCAACCCCTCTTCAATAGAAGCCAATTTGGTGACTCTCTATGATAATATGCAAACGGAGGACTTTAATTATACAGTAAATGATGAAGCAGGTTATTTAAGTCAGGCTACTGATGAAGCCCTCCGCTCTTATACTTGGGGAAGTTTTTCAACGCAAGCTATTATTCCTACCAATACGTATGGATGGTGGGGATATAAGGCAGTCAGACAGGTCAATTTATTTATACAAAAAATATCCACAAGCAACCTATCTGTGGAGCAAAAGACAAATTATCTCACAGAAGCCAGGTTTTTAAGAGCTTTTTATTATTTCTCAATAGTAAAACGGTATGGTGGAGTTCCTATTATTGATAAAGTTCAGGAATATTCCGGAGGAGATATTACTCCTCTACAGGTTTCCCGAAATACAGAGCAAGAAACCTACGATTTTATTTTGAAAGAACTTAATGAAATTATTCCTCTGTTACCAGTATCACAAAATGACAATAATCGTTTTCGTGCCACCCGCTGGGCAGCATTAGCATTGAAAAGCCGTGCGATGCTTTATGCAGGATCTATAGCAAAATATGCTTCCGTACAGATTAATGGATTGATTGGTATCCCAGGTTCCGAAGCCCAAAGATATTATACAGAGTCTCTCAAAGCCTCAAAGGAAATTATAGAATCTGGTAAATTCACTTTATACAATAAAACTCCTGATAAAGCAGAAAATTTCCAGCAACTTTTTCTCGATAAAGGCATGCACAGTGAGGCTATTTTTGTAAAAGCATTCAACTCACCGGACAAAACACATAGCTTTGATTACTATAATGCTCCCCAAAGTTTCAGAGTTGATTACGGAAACGTGACCAATCCCACAATCGATATGGTGGAAGCTTTCGAGTACATTGACGGCTCCCAAGGAACTTTAAAAATTAAAGACGCCAATGGAAATCTCATAAAATATAATAGTCCCACTGATCTTTTTACAGGAAAAGACCCTCGTTTCTTTGCTACCATACTCTATCCTATGGCTCCATGGCAAGGTAATATTGTGGAAATCAGACGCGGAATTATAGATAATGGTCAAAAAATAGAATCCGGTAAACTTACCGACATGTATGGTACTGGAACTAACGCGATCACTATTGTAGGAAAAGATGGACCTTTAACAACCTGGGATCCTACAAAAACGGGATTTTACATCAAAAAGTTCATGAATCCTTCTATCAGAGTTCCCTATGGAAGATCAGATACCAACTGGATGGTGTTCAGACTGGGAGAAACTTATCTTAATGCAGCTGAAGCAGCTTTTGAACTGGGAGACAGCGGACCGGCTTTAACCTATCTTAATAAAATCAGAAGCCGTGCGGGTATTGCAGAAAAAGTGTCGGTTGACATTGAGGTCATAAGACACGAACGTTTTGTAGAACTTGCATTTGAAAACCATCGTTTTTGGGATTTGCGCAGATGGAGAATAGGAACTTCAGTTATTAATAACCGTCAGTTTAAAGGCTTGTACCCCTATCTGAACTGGCAGGATAAAACCTACGTTTTTGAAGAAGTTGCTCTTTCCAGACCCAATAAAACCTATACAGAAAAATTATATTGGGAAGCTATTCCTGGTATATCTGCCAATCCTAATCTGATCCAGAATCCTTTATATTAATCCAATGATAAAAAATATGAAAAATAGATGCCCTATTCTCTGTTTAATAGTTTCCCTATTTATAATATTCTCATGTTCAGACCGTATTGATAATTACACAGCTCCGTCTTCTTCTTTTAGTGGAAGAATTATCGACAAGGAAACAGGAAAGCAGATACAAGGACAACAACCTGACGGAGCCAGGATCCGTATGTACGAAGGAGGAAAATTCAATGCAAAAGACCCGATAGATTTTTGGGTTATGCAGGAGGGTAATTTTGTTAACAAAGCACTATTTGATGGAACTTACAAAGTGATTGCTGAGGGGCCTTTTGAAAAATCGGATACTTTGTCCCTTCAATTACAAAATGCAGCAAAATATGATTTTAAAGTAATTCCTTTCCTAAACCTTACTATAGATATTTTGGAGAAAAAGGAAAGTTCAGTGGTTGTAAAATATAGAATCTCTCAATCTGCTGCAAAAAGAAAAATACAAAGAAGAGCTCTATTGATAAGTAACAGACCCTATGTTGATATTAATAATTACATTAACCAATCCCCTTTCATCAATACCAATGATATCTCGGATTCAGATCTTACCGAAAAAGATTTCATTACCGAGATCACAGGGTTATCAAAAGGAGTGCAATATTATATCCGATCTGGTGCCCGATGTAATAATTCAAACAGTTATTATAATTATTCCGAAATTCTTTCCTTTAGGTTATAAACTCTTAATTTATAACCTAAAGGAAAGAATAATTTATTCTGACATCTATTATTCATTTTGATAATAGTGAAACTATTTCCAATAGCTCCACTTCAAACCATCAAATACCGCCATACTTTTACTCGTGGTATCATAACAAATCATGCCCGGATATGGACTTTTTACATTCGTATGCGGAGTTGCAATTTTAGGAAGTACAAGTGCTTTATGGGAAGATTCCAAAACCAAAACACCTGATGCAGCAGTTGTATCAGATCCCATGATAATTCTGTTTTGTCCGGGAATCTCATTATTTGTATTGAAAACAACACCGGCAACGGAACCACTATCGCTCAAAGGTACCCAGGCAGACTCTATATTCATTTTAATGATCTGATCATTTTTATCCATTAAAAGAGTTCCTGCTACGGCATTGGATGGAAGCGTTTCTACAATAGGCAATAAAATCCCTTTTGTCGTATTGGCAGGAAAATCTAAAAGACCATCCCCATCAACCTGCTGCTTTTCAACAGCAATTTGTGCTGACAATAGTCCTATCTGAAATAATGTTATTATTATAATTACTTTTTTCATTTTTTATTTTTTAATTGTTACAAGATTTGGTAATGCAATTCCAACTTGTGCCATTGTACAATTTAAAACACTTATCTGATGTATCGTAAATCAACATCCCTTCAACCGGTAAAGCAATACTTGCCGATGTTGTTCTGGTAATGACCAATCCCTTATCTTTTGATTCTAAAGCCATAAATCCGTTCGGCACACTTCCCGGCCAACCATTCTGCACGTTGGTATACCCTGAAATTCCTATTTTAGTATAAGCATCCGGAGTTCCTGTTGCAGGATCTTTGGTGCAATATGTCTGAAGATTGATTCCAAAAGTAAAATACGCATTAGCCGGAAATGAATAATTAAATACTGCTTTACCATCTACGAAACTTGTTGCGGAAATCATTTTTACATTCTGTGTGAATCCTGGATCATCTGCAATCATCATAAATACCTTATCCGTTGAAACAATATCCATATATCTTGAAAAGTCTGTCTGCAGCCATACTGAACCTGTATCATTCGTTTTTTGTGCCAACCATGATCTTTGAATTATCTTTCCAACACCTGTTCCAAAATTTATCAAAGTAAGATCCTGAACATTATTATCTCCCATTACCAAAAAAGTTTTATCCTGAGAAAAAGCAGCTCTGCCCGGATTCGCATTAGATGAAATAAAATCATTCGTCGTCGCAACTGTAAGCATAATATTATTTTCTTCATTAATACTGCTACTTACTACCTGGCTCAGGACAGAGGTATCATCTTTTGCCATACCAAAAATATTATGGTTAAAAGCCGTATTAATAGCAGAATTCCAGGTAACTGACTGATCAGAGCCCAAATAGTTCTGCGGCTGTGATAAGGTGACCCCATATTTAATAGCCAGATAGGAATTTACTCTTTGTCTTTCCTCAGGAGTTTGGGTGTCCGAATACAAAATAAATTCTCCAATCCTGTCACCGGCAAGAGATGTCGATCCTGATCCTCCATCATTATCCATTAAAAGAACCAGCCCAGGATAATTTTTGGCAGAAGCAACACTGTTGGACGGCTCTCCATAAGCTAGACCGTTATTATCAAAAAAATATTTCATACTTCCCCCCACTTCTTTATTATAATAGGACTGGATGCTGGGAACATTACTTCCTACTGTACTGATGGTCTCTGTTCCAAAATATACATCCCCATATTCCTTTTCATTGTAAAATTCAGGACGATTTGTTTGGGTTCCAAAAAATGGAGATTGCCAGATTCCGGCAATTTCAGAAGTATTAGAACTTTGAGCAGTACCATTCATTACAAAGACTGTTCTGTAAACAGTGGGTGCCGTTCTGGAAAGATGTGTATATGAAGTGAGAGATGTAGTGGTATTATCCGGAAAACCTGAAGGGAATTTATACCCTGATCTGTATCCGTCTGTACTAACAATCTGAATGGCGGGATTAAAATTAAAGCTAGGAATAGATGTTGCCGCACGGTAAATAGGCCTTGCCCCAACACCAGGATCGGCATAGTAGCCAGGCATTCCCTGATTGGCGACCCCATTTACTCCACCGACTTTTTGATTCTCCCAGATGGAGACTTGTGTATTATCTGTTGTTGTGCCGGTACCTGCGTCTGCTTTTACCCAAATCTGGAGATTACTGGAAACACCACCCGGAGATTGTGCCCATAGCGTACAGCCACCCAACAAGAATACAAAGAATAACTGCTTTTTCATTCGTGTATCTTTTAAGGTTTGTATTTATTTAAAAAAATTAGTAAATCTGCAAAAATTGTACTAATTAATTGGGAATAGTAGGGATATGGAAAATAAATAAAAGCAAAATTTAAAAACGGTCTCTTATTAAACCTGTTAAGCATAGTTCATAATATTTGTTAGAATATCTAGGAAAACCAGCTCATAAATTTTAAATTTTTTGGATATTTACAGCAAATGTATAATATATTTTTTTTATGGAATTATAATGATTTATTTGAATTTGTTAAAATTTTTCATCTCTTAATGAAAAACACCATATATTCAATAACGAAAACAAATATATTTTTTATAATATTAACTTTTTTATCATAAATTATTATTTTTTTGAATTATTATATGTTTTGAATAGAAGTTTATTCCCTGCTCAAAGCCATATCATTAAGAAAGGGCCAGTAGTTAATATAATTTAACAGATCTGAATTTGGAAAAACAAAAAAAAATACCTTATTTTATTACAATTAACAGGGGTAAATACTCTTTTCATCAAACCTAAACAATCACAGTAAAATCGGGAATTGCAAAATGTTTTTTGAAGAAAAAAGATTCTTTTAGTATTGAAAAAACATTAAATTTGCGACATTGATATTATGGACAAAAAGACACAAAAAAAACAGACTGAAACACCGGAATCAGGCCGGATTTTATCTAAGCCACGTATATTTTTGGGGCTTAGCCTTATACTTTTCTCTATCGTTTTAGCACTATCATTCATTTCTTATTTAATGAACTGGAAGGCAGACCAAAGCCAGGCAGGTACTATGCTTGATAAAACGATAAAATCTTCTAATATTTTTGGTAAAGCGGGCGATTGGTTTGGCAATATCTTTATTTTTGAAAGTATTGGTATTGCCTCATTCATTATTGCATTTTTATTCTTTGTAGTAGGAACATTAATCCTCAAAAAGAAAATATTCAAACCCTGGAAGACTATAGGTCATTCATTATTTTTTATCTGTTGGGTGCCTATTTTTATGGGAGCACTCACCAAAGGGCAAGGGGTTCTAGGGGGTGTTTACGGATATCAGATCATGGATTATCTGAATTCTATTATCGGAACTGTAGGATTATGGACTGTATTGGTGGCAAGTATTCTTTTGTACTTTATTTTAGAATTTAACCTTCGACCAAGTTCTATTAAAGCCAAACTGAATAAAATTAATGAAAATACCATCGGGAAAGTAAAATCCATGATGCCGGACTCGGATGAGGATTTTGTGGCTGACGAGGAGTTAAAAGAAGAACCTGAAGAAGAACTGTCTAATATTACTGTAAGTGATGCATCCGATAATACTCTTAATAATAAAATCAAAGAACAAGAGCATGTAAACATCCCAAAGGGATTTCCGGAAATTCCGGTCTCTACTAACATAGAAACCATCAATACTCCCAATCACACGTCTTTTGATAATGAACCTAAAGAAGTTTCGCAGCCGGTTAGCCTGAACATTGTGACAAAACCTGTGGTTCCGGTTTCGACTCCCGAAGAGGCTTTTGATATCAGGCCTTCTACTCCATCTCCTACGAATACAGGGATCAATATATCTTCTCAGGAAAATATTAAATTTAATGTAGAAGTAGCTCCTGTCATTGATGTTTTAGATGATTCTGACAAAAAATCTCAGGAACTGATTGAAAAACATGGTTTATATGATCATAAGCTAGATTTGGCCAACTTCCAGATGCCACCAGTTGATCTGTTAAAAGATTATGGAAGTGAAGAAATTTCTATTAATCAGGAAGAACTTGAAGAAAATAAAAATAAGATCGTTGGCCTTTTAAAGAATTTCAACGTAGGCATTGCCGAGATCAAAGCGACCATCGGGCCAACTGTTACTTTATACGAAATTGTTCCGGAAGCAGGAATCAGAGTTGCAGCTATTAAGAAGCTGCAGGACGATATTGCTTTGAACCTTTCTGCTTTAGGAATCAGGATTATTGCACCAATGCCTGGTAAAGGAACAATCGGTATTGAAGTGCCAAGAAAAAATCCGACAATGGTTTCTATGCGTTCTGTAATTGGTTCGCATAAATTCCAGAATACAGACATGGATCTTCCGGTGGTTTTCGGAAAAACAATTTCCAACGAAATTTTCATGGCTGACCTTTCAAAAATGCCTCACTTGCTAATGGCGGGTGCAACAGGACAAGGGAAGTCTGTAGGAATTAATGCTATTTTAACGTCACTTCTTTATAAAAAGCATCCTAGTGAGCTGAAGTTTGTAATGGTTGACCCTAAGAAAGTAGAACTTTCATTATATTCCAAAATAGAAAGACATTACCTGGCTAAACTCCCTGATGCGGAGGAAGCTATCATCACGGATACCAATAAAGTAATCAATACATTGAATTCTCTTTGTATTGAGATGGACACAAGATATGATCTTCTTAAGAATGCATTTTGTAAAAACTTAAAAGAATACAATAAGAAGTTTGCAGAAAGAAAATTAAATCCCGAAAACGGACACCGCTTCTTACCTTATATTGTATTGGTAGTAGACGAATTTGCCGATTTGATTATGACTGCCGGAAAAGAAGTTGAATTACCAATTGCCAGATTGGCCCAGCTTGCCAGAGCCGTAGGTATCCACCTTATTGTAGCTACTCAGAGACCCTCTGTAAATGTAATTACAGGTATGATCAAAGCTAACTTCCCTGCAAGAGCAGCTTTCAGAGTAATCTCGAGTGTAGACTCAAGAACTATTCTCGATTCTCCGGGAGCTGATCAATTGATTGGTAAGGGAGATATGTTATACTTTAATGGTAATGAAATTTTACGACTTCAGTGCGCTTTCGTAGATACTCCGGAAGTTGAAAGGCTTGCTGAATATATCGGAGAACAAAAAGGATATGCCTCAGCATTCATACTTCCTGAATACGTTTCTGAAGATTCCAACAGCAGCAGTGCGGGAACTTTTGATCCTAATGAAAAGGATGCGTTATTTGAAGATGCTGCAAGAATTATTGTTTCTACCCAACAAGGTTCCACTTCCATGCTTCAGAGACAATTGAAGCTTGGATACAACAGAGCGGGAAGAATTATGGATCAGCTCGAAGCAAGTGGTATAGTAGGAGGTTTCAACGGTGCAAAAGCCAGAGAGGTTCTGATCAGTGACCTTCATTCTTTGGAGCAGTTTCTGGAAGATTTAAGAAATTAAGCTGAATCTTATATTAACATGTTCACAGAAAATGATATACTATATTTTCTGTCTGCAAATAAAACCATAAAGGATTAATGCTCTCAATCCTTTGGAACAGTTTTTGAAAGATTTGCGTCAATAAAGGAAAAATGTACCTCATTTTATTCCTTTAGAGCTTAAAAATGTTTAAAAGATTATTAAATAAAAAATGAAAAATATTATTTCAAAAGTTATATTAGGAAGTTTCGTTGTAGGTGCAGTGGGTATGGCTAATGCTCAGAAGATTGATGCAAAGGCCAAGAAAATATTGGATGATATTACAGCCAACTATAATTCTAAAAAGAATTCTTACTTCAAATTTTCTTTTGGAAGCGGTCTGAACGAGCAGGTAACGAAAACAGAGCCCGGTATATACTATTCTTCCGGAGATAAATACAAATTGAAGATCATGGAAACGGAACAGATCTTTGATGGGAATAAGATCTACAACATCAATGCTGAAGATATGGAAGTAACGATTGCTAAACCAAACGGAAGCAGTGCCCTCTTCTCCCCTATCAACTATCTTTCTACTTACAGAAATGATTATAACGTGACCTATAATGGTAAAAAAACGGTAAACGGTGTCAATGCTGATTTTATCAAACTTACCCCGGTAAAAGCAAACGGAATAAAGTACGTTTATATTTTTATAGACTCAGCGAAAAAGCAAATGGTAAAACTTGAACAGCATGGAAGCAATAAGGATGTTGCTGTAATTGCTATTAAAGAATATAAGGAGAATCAGGATCTGGATCCTAACATGTTTGTTTTTGATAAAAATAAGTTTAAAAACTATGTGATTACCGAGCTTTAAAAAGCTGACACTAAAACTGCTATTGGTAATTTTACCTTTGTGCAATTTTGCTTTAGAAAAAAAATAACAAAATATAAGAAGCCACAAGTAAACTTTGTGGCTTTTTGATTAATTTTGGCGCATGTTAAAAATACTAGACCGATATATTATAAAAACCTTCTTTGGACCGTTTTTCTTTATATTCAGCGTATTGTTTTTCATTTTTATTGTAAACATTATCTGGGTTCAATTGGGGCAATTTATGGGAAAGGGATTAAGCTACTGGCAAATCCTGAAACTTCTTTTTTACCTTGGGGTAAATGTTATTAGTATGGTTCTTCCACTTACCATTCTTTTGGCAAGCATCATGTCTTTTGGAGAATTTGGGGAACGTTATGAGCTTGCAGCAATGAAGGCCGCGGGAATTCCCCTGACCAGGGTAATGACCCCTTTATTGGGAATTGCAGGTATCCTGGCGATTATGCTTTTCTTTTTCTCCAATAACATCATTCCTGATTTTCAGAAAAAAGCAAAAAACATGCTTTTCAATATAGCCCAGACTAAACCCGCCATCAACTTTACTCCAGGCCAGTTTATTGATCAGATTCCCGGATACATGGTAAAATTTGATAAAATTTATGGAGAAAACGGTGAAAATATTGAAGGGGTTTTTGTTCATAAAAAGGCAAGTTCTTATGAAAACCAACAATCTGTAGTAGCAGAAAAAGGAAAGTTTGTCCCTGCTGCCAATAAAAATTACCTGAAACTGGTTTTGTTTAACGGGTATATATTTGAAGATAACTTTGCAGGAAGAGGTGATCTCGTCAAACAAAAACAACCGGATCAGGCCATTAAATTTGACACATTAGTCTCTCATTTTAATATCAGTGAGATTATTAATAAAGCTATCGAAGAAGAGAAAATTACAGATGATTACCGCTTCCAAACCTATAATCAACTGAATCAAACCATCGCTACCAGTAAAAAGGAAAACGAATTGTTTTTTACCAACGTCGGAAACGATGTTTTAAACCAGACCAATTCAGTGATCAGTTATATGGATAAGGGTAACAAGCCTAAAATAGCCCCAAAATCTCAGATAAAACTGGATACTATAAAAGGGAATAAAAAACTGGATATTATCTACAATTCCTACAACAGACTGGATAATTTGAAAACGACATTGGAATCAAAGAAAAATGAATTCAGCACCAATGTAAAGTATTTCAGTAAAATTGTTATTTATCAGCAAAGAATTGTTTCTTATTCTATAACCTGCATTATCTTTTTCCTGATCGGAGCCAGTTTAGGATCTATTATCAGAAAAGGAGGTATGGGACTTCCGGTGATCATTGCTATTGTCATTTTCATTGTATTTTATGTATTGAACGTAGGGGTGGAAAATATGTCGTGGAGTGGAAAAATGAATCCATATCTGGCTGCATGGCTTCCTAATCTTATTCTTCTGCCGTTTGGCGTTTGGATGACCTTTAAAGCCCTTACAGACTCTCAATTATTTGATGCGGAAAAATACAAAGTATTCTTTAAACCCATCATCAGGTTGTTCGTCAAGAGTAAAGAACATCAGAGATATCAATAATAATTATAATAATAAAAAGATCCGGAGTTTTTCGGATCTTTTTTATGTATTTTAATTAAAAATTTATAATTAATACATTTTTTAATAGAAAAAATTATCTTTGTGTGAATTAAAAAAATAACCATGAAGAAATTACTACTTATCAGCCTGTTTGGGCTTCTTTCATTAAATATATATGCTCAGGAAGAGACAGATACCTACAATGGCCAGAGATATGGATACATTATTGACAAGGCGGGGAAAAAGATAGAAGGGATTGTACGCCTTAACGGAAGCTCTTCAAGCCCCTGGCAAAATCAGTTAAAAGTAAAATTCGGAGCGGCTTCTGATATTGACAAAGTGAAAAACAGAATTAAGTTTAAAAATTTCGATGCAGATGATATCAAAGAATACATGATATATGAAGGGGATACTCCGAGAATTTTTAAAGCTGTAAAATATTCAAACACAAGAGAAGCTCTTATTGGTTCTGAAAGTACTACAGGAATAGGTGCAGGGTTTAAAGCCCTGAACAACCTTTCAAGAACGTCTCAATTTGCCGAGCTGATCATTGATGGTAAAATTACAGTATATAAACTTTATGGCTATCCTACATCAGTCACTGCCAATACTGCCTATGCAATCACGCAGGCAGAAGCCAACCGATTAATTGATAATCCCAACTATATTTATTCTAAAAAAGGAGGAAAAGTGGAAGAGCTTACTCCTTCAAAAGCAAAAATCATTATTGCCGATTGCCCTTATGCAAAAGCAAAAATGACAAAAGGAGAATATGGATCATTGAAAAATGAGGAGAAAAAAAGAACGGGGCTGGGTAAATTCATCAGGGATGAAATCAGCAATACCATGACAGATAAATTATCTCTGGTAAACGAAGTGATCTATGATTATAATGAAAACTGCAAATAAAAAAAAAGAGGTTCAATGATGAACCTCTTTTTTTCAAATATTTAGTTTAAAACTGATAAACAAAAGCATTTATATTCATTCCGGCACCAACCGAAGCAAATAAAACAACATCATTCTTCTTGATTTTATGCTGCTCCATTTCATCCTTTAAAATCATCGTTAACAAAGAAGGTATTGTAGCCACACTGCTATTACCCAGTTTATGGATAACCATTGGCATTATGTCCTTAGGAACCGGGGTATCGTACAACTGATAAAACCTGTTAACAATAGCTTCGTCCATTTTCTCATTAGCCTGATGGATAATAATTTTATTTAATTGATCAATAGAATATCCACTGTTGTCAAAACATTTTTTCATGGCATCAGGAACATTCGAAAGAGCAAATTCATATATTTTTCTCCCGTCCATCTTAATATATTTTGTATCAGGACATTTTTCATTGTTATATGATTTTCCAAAATACAGATAATCTTTTTCATTAAGGGTATAGGAAGCTGATAAATGAGCTTTTATACCGGATTCATCACTATTATTACCTTCTAAAATAGCAGCTCCTGCCCCATCAGCATAAATCATACTATCTCTATCGTGAATATCTACAACACGGGATAGAGTCTCTGCTCCGATGACCAGACAGCGTTTTGCTATTCCTGCTTTAATAAATGCATTTGCCTGAATAACTCCTTCAATCCATCCGGGACATCCAAACAAGACATCATACGCTACACAGAAGTTATTTTTGATCCCTAATAAATGTTTTACCCTTGCTGCCAGACTGGGAACCATGTCCGACTGAACAGTTCCAAAACGGACATCTCCAAAATTATGGGCAAATATAATATAGTCTAATGTTTCAGGATCTATCCCTGCATTTTCTATCGCCGCACGGGCTGCAATAAGACCAAGATCTGAAGTTACCTGTGTACTGTGTGCATACCTTCTTTCTTCGATGCCGGTGATCTTTTTTAATTTCTCTGTAATCGATGCGTTATTATCTTTTAATAAGATTCCCTCCTCACTTAGAAAAATATGTTTATCAAAAAATAGATTTGTTATAGTTTCAGATGGTATGTAGTTCCCTACCCCAATAATTTTTGTCATCCTTGTAATGGTTAATTTCCTGTTTTAATAAGGTTTTGCAGGAATAATTTTATAAATATAATGAATTAACGTTAATACTAATCAATATATTATAGTAATCAAACTAATTAAGTGAAAAAAAAAAAAAAAATAAGTGAAATAGTACCCTTTATTGCCTGAAAACCAAGGGGCATAAAAAAAGAGGCTTTCCCAGGAAAACCTCTTTTATGCATATTCAAAAATGAAATTTATACTTTCATAATTTCAGCCTCTTTTGTTTTAAGGTGCTCATCGCAAATCTTTACGTATTTATCAGTATAAGTTTGAATTTCCTCTTCCACCCCTTTTACAACATCTTCAGAAACACCTTCCAGCTTTTTAAGTTCTTTCAAACCATCTTGTCTTGCATTTCTTATAACGATTTTTGTTTGTTCAGTTTCACTTTTAGCCTGTTTTGCCAATTCCCTCCTTCTTTCTTCTGTTAAAGGCGGTACATTAAGGATAATGTTTTCCCCATTGTTAGAAGGTGCAAAACCTAAGTTTGAATTGATAATTGCTTTTTCAATTGCATTGATTGCAGTTCTGTCCCAAGGTTGAATAGAGATAGTCATTGCATCCGGAACAGAAACATTTGCAACCTGGTTGATAGGAGTCGGAGCTCCATAATATTCCACCATTACATCCTGCACCATAGCTGTAGAAGCACGTCCGGCTCTAATTCTTTGAAATGCGTGATCCAAGTGCTTTACACCTGCATCCATGTCCTGCTTTACGGATTCTAATATAAGATCTAATTCTTCCATTATTATAGTATAGTTTGATAAATTACACATTAAAATTAATAGTATTTAAAAATCAAATAGTTAAGCCTTGTAATGTACCCAAATACAGTACTTTTTTACTATTTTTTTACTATTTAGTCGTGCAAAAATAATAATTGTTTTTGATATAAAGTGACAATGACCTGTCTTTTTCATTGAACAAGCTGAAGCATTGTCTAAATTTTGTCTTCATATTGCTTATCCACATGCATTAAGGCGATCTATATTGAAATAGTGAGGGCAAAGGGAAAACACGAATTACAAAAAAAGACAACACTCTTTCAAGTATTGTCTAATTTTATTCGGTTATAAATTAACAGTAATCTGATAGGCTGCCACTATATTTAAAACACCCCTATATTTATTGATTTATTCTATTACAAATCAACCAGAGTACCTACATTTTCTCCGTCTACAATTCTTTCTAAATTACCATCTTTATTCATATCAAATACGATAATTGGCAATTTATTTTCGTGGCTCAGAGTGAAAGCAGTCATATCCATCACTTTAAGATTTTTAGCATATACTTCATCAAAAGACAATGAATTATATTTTACAGCATCTGCATTCTTTTCAGGATCGCTGTCATAAATTCCGTCTACTCTTGTTCCTTTTAAGATCACATCAGCATCAATTTCGATAGCTCTTAGTGTAGCTGCAGTGTCTGTAGTAAAGTAAGGGTTTCCTGTTCCTGCTCCGAAGATCACGACTCTACCTTTCTCAAGATGTCTTACAGCTCTTCTTTTGATAAATGGTTCAGCCACTTTATCCATTTCGATAGCAGACTGAAGTCTGGTTTTAATACCAGCATCTTCTAAAGCTCCCTGTAATGCCATTCCGTTGATTACAGTAGCCAGCATCCCCATATAATCTCCTTGTACTCTATCCATTCCTTTTGCAGCGCCTGCAACACCACGGAAAATATTTCCTCCTCCAATAACGATTGCTACCTCACAACCTTTTTCAACAACTTTTTTGATCTCTGCCGCATATTCCTGCAGTCTCTCATTGTCAATACCATATTGTCTGTTCCCCATTAAGGCCTCACCACTCAGTTTTAAAAGGATTCTTTTATATTTCATCTTTTATTTTTAGTAACTTTTTATTAGCATGGGTTCGCCCCAAATTTGATTTTGCAAATATAATCATTATAGATATTGATAAAAGAAAAATATTTAATTAGAAATAATGTCAGAAATATTTTGAAAAGTACGAAAAAGGATTATTTTTGCATTAATTATAAACTGAATTGAAGAAAATTATCATTTTTTCATTATTTCTATCTGGAATTGTTTCTTATGCTCAAACAGGAACAAATGTTTATCCGTTCTTAAATGTACCTGTTTCTGCAAGACAAGCAGCCCTTGGTGGCGATGCAATTTCTATAAGAGATTATGATGTTTCCTTTGCTATTGCAAACCCGGCCCTCTTAAATAAAGACTCTGATAAGCAGCTTTCTGTAAATGCTACAGCTTACCTTGCTGATTCAAAATACGGTACCATTGCCTACGCCAAAGACTTTGAAAACGGTCATATGGCTACCATCAATGCCCGTTATATGAGCTATGGCAGTATCCCGAGAACAGATGAAAGTGGTTTTCAAAACGGAGATTTCAAAGCATCAGATGTTGCCATCGGTGCGGGATATGCCTATCAGTTTGAAGAAGACTGGACAATTGGTGGAGGATTGAATTTTGTAACTTCAAAAATTGATAATTATACTTCTTCTGCCATTTCAGGAACCGCAGGGGTTACCTATCACAATAAAAAGAACAAAGAAGTTTTATCCCTTGTACTGAGAAATTTTGGTTTTCAACTAAAATCTTTCAACGGAGTACGTGAAAACCTTCCGTTCAGAATTGATCTGGGATATACCAAAATTTTAAAAAATTTCCCTCTGGCCATTACTATTACAGCACATGATCTTCAAAAGTTTGATATTTCCTCAGAATACAATGTTGAGGGTCAAAAAGTAAATGCTGGCAGGAAGATTGCCGATCACTTCTCTTTAGGAGCAGAGCTGTTCCCGGAAAAAAACTTCAACATCAGACTTGGATATAATGTAAAGAGAGGAAATGAACTTGCCGTGGCGGATCAAAGAAACTTCTCAGGACTTTCGGCTGGATTCGGGATTAAAGTTTCCCGGTTCCGTATTGATTATGCTCACGTAAGATATCACAACTCATCGAACGTCAACCAGATAGGGGTCTCTATGGATCTTTCCAGCCATGCAGGAGAATAATTCTATCTTAAAATAAGTAAGAAATTTCTTGGCTTTTCTTGATTTTTTAAAAAAAATCTTGAAATTTGCAGTATGAAAAAACCTGTAATTGCTATCGATGGGTACTCGTCTACCGGAAAAAGTTCTATCTCAAAAATTATTGCTGATAAGCTGGGACTTATTCATATGGATACAGGAGCACTTTACAGAGGAGTTACCTGGTATGCATTACAACACTGTCTGAATGAAAACGGACAAATTGACCTGCATCAGCTATTCTCTTCTTTTGACAAGATTAATCTTGAATTTAAAAATAATGATGGAACGCTTATTCTGTACCTTAATAATAATGACATTTCAAAGGAAATCCGTACAAATAGCGTCTCAGATAATGTAAGTCTTGTTGCCAAGCAAAAAGAAGTTAGAGATTTTTTACTGCAATCTCAACGTTCTCTGGCAGAAAAAGGAGGTGTCATTATGGATGGACGTGACATAGGGACAGTAGTTCTGCCCAATGCAGATTATAAGTTCTTCCTTACGGCCAGTATTGATGAAAGAACAAACAGAAGATTTTTAGAACTAAAGGGTCTGGGAATTGAAGCAGATAAAGGACAGGTAAAACAAAACCTCATTGATAGAGATAAGATCGACAGTGAACGGGAAATCGCCCCTTTGAAGCAGGCTGACGATGCCATCATCATCGATAATTCAGAATTAACCAAAGAGCGAACTATAGAATTAATTCTGTCTCACATCCAAAAGATTTAACAATTTTTAATAGGCATAAAGCCTCCTTTGGTATACAAATTGTAAGTTTTAATACTGAAAAAACTAATCTATTATTAATTATTAAAAAACTTAAAATGTCTAAAAACGGAAAAAATACAGCAGGTATATTGGCAGGACTTCTTGCAGGTGCTGCAGCAGGTGTAATCTTAGGAATTTTATATGCACCTGAAGAAGGTAAAGAAACCCGAAAAAAAATCAAAAATAAAACAAATGATCTGAAAGATCAGGCTAAAAATAAATACGGAGAGGTTTCTGAAAAAGTAAAAGACCAGTATGGCAATATTTCTTCTACTTTCAAGGAAACAGCAAATAACGTAGCACATACTGTGAAAGACGGATATGATAAATACAAAGATCAGATTGTTTCTAAAACGGCAGATGTTGTAAAAGATGTAGAAGCAGAATTAAATGATCTTAAAAAATAAGTAATTTATCTTCTTTAAGTATAAATTACAAGAAGGAACTTTTTGCATAAAAGTTCCTTTTTTTGTAACTTTAAAAAAAAACAATGATAGAAACTATTAAAGAATACGCCTCCAAGAGAATAGATCTTCTGAAAATTGAAGCTACTGAAAAATCTTCTCTTTCTGCCGGGCTCATTACCTACTTTGTAGTACTGCTTGTTGCTTTTGCTTTTTTTATTATCCTTTTCAATTTTGGAATTGCTTTTCTTATCGGCAAAGCTTTGGATAACTACTCCTACGGCTTTTTAATTGTCGCTGCATTTTATGCTTTGGTAATGGCATTTGTGATTGCTTTCAAAAATAAAATCGTCAATACTGTTGCAGATCAGGTTATTAAATTTTTAAATCATTAAACTATGAGCAGAAAATACGAAAGCATAGAAGAATTAAGAAGAAAGAAAAAACTGCTTCAGGGAGAAATAAATGATCTGGAGAATCTTCTTACTTTTAAAAATACAAAAGAAAGCCTGAGTGCATTTACCAATGGTTTAAGTGATCAATATCTTCAGGAAAAAATAGACGAAGATGGTGATGAAAAAGTAGTCTTAAGAAAAGATGTCATTGCCAAACAACTTACTTCTGAAGTTAAAGACTTACTGATTAGTAAAAATACAGCAGTAGGTCTTGCAAGTACAGCGTTCAATGGAAATATTACAGATAGTCTTATTAAACTTGGAGTGACTGCCCTTGTTGGAAATTATGCCAAAAAGAATATGAAAAGTTCGAATTGGAAGAAAAAACTTATTGGGGCAGCGATGATATACCTCGCTCCTATCGCATTGAAATACGTGCGTAAAAAGATGGAAGTATACCAAAAGAATAAAAGTGTTTCCAGTATGGAACAACTGATTTAACAATATGTATAGATATCAGACATCAGATTTCAGATATATTTTTTGAGTGATTAATTTCTCTCAAACGTATTAAAGTCCGAAATCTGATGTCTGAAGTCTTAAATCTATTTCGAAAACAACTGTCCTAAAATAATTCCCGCAGCCATAGAAACATTTAAGCTTTCCGTAGACTGAGATTTTCCAAATCGCGGGATGCTGATACTTTTTTGAAGAAGTTTTTCTGTTTCCGGTCTCATTCCGTTTCCTTCATTTCCTAAAATCAGGTTGATCTTTTCCGGTTTTTCAAAACTATAAATATTCTCTCCTTCCATATCTGTTCCGATATTTATATTTTCAGTTCTTGAAAGATAATCCACCAGGTCTGTATACACCACATTCACTCTGGTAAAAGATCCCATCGTTGCCTGAATTACTTTCGGGTTGTAAAAATCTACAGTGTCTTCACTACAAATGATTTGTTCGATCCCAAACCAATCTGCCAACCGAATAATCGTTCCTAAATTTCCCGGATCCTGAAGCCCGTCTAAAACCAGTTGAATATTTTTATCCTCCAGTCCTCCGTCGTCAGCCAAATGACATACTGCAACCGAGTCTTTTGGGGTTTTTAAAAAACTGATTTTTTTTAACTCATTTTCAGAGATATGAGTAATAGGGTTATCTGTACGGCCCAGTTTTTGTGGATCGGTAGAGAATATTTCTTTAACTTTAAAGTTAGAATTAAAAAGTTCACAAATGATTTTATTACCTTCAACCAAAAACAAATTGTATTTTTGTCTGAACTTCTTTTTATCTAAAGATTGTAAAACTTTTATTGTATGAGCTGTAAGCATTATAAGAATTCTCCTCAAAAATATTATAAAATTATTTCATTTGCAACATTTGTTGGTCTCCTTTATGCTTGTAGTACAACAAAAAAAGTTCCGGACGGTGAATATCTCCTTACCAAGAACAACTTTGAGTTTGAAGATAAGAGAGAGTTTTTTGACGATGAACTGAAAGATTACGTACAGCAGAAACCCAATAAAAAGCAACTTCTTTTCATGCCATTAGGATTAGCCTTCTACAACATGGCAAACCCGAAATATGACACTATCCTTAACGAATACATGACATATCCGGGAGAAATGAGAAATCAGAAGCTGAGAGATTCCCTATTTCTAAAATACAATATGAAAAGCAGTGTAGGGAAAAGTTTGCTCTTTGATCGTCTATTGCACAACTGGGGAACACCTCCGGTTATTCTGGATCAGGGAAGAACTGAAAAAAGTGCAGAATCAATCAAAAAAAGATTGATCTACAGAGGGTTTTGGGATGCGGATGTTAAATTTAAAAATAAACTGGACTCTGCATCAAAAAAGGCAACTGTAGACTACCTGATCAGGCACAACGACCCTACCTATATTAAAGACTACTATTTTAATATTCCTGACCAGGGGATAAAACAAATCTATAACAATCATATTGATAAAACACTCGTAAGAGCAGGACAAATTCTTGACCAGACAGCCCTTGAAAAAGAGGTAACCAGAATCACGGATTTAATGAAGGAATCAGGGTACTATAGATTCAATAGTACAAATGACGAAATTTATTTTGTTGCAGATTCCCTTAAAAATAAAAAACAGGTTCCGCTTACTCTGGAAATTCACAAAGACTCTCTGGACCGCCCTTATAAAAAAGCTACATTTGGAAATATCGATGTTGCTATTGTAGATGAAGCAAGTGATTACCCAAAAAATACTGTTAAGGATAGCTTAAGAAGAATTAGGTTTCATAAAATGAATGATAAGTATAAATTATCATCATTATGGAGAGCAATTATTGTTGATAATAAACAGCTTTTTGATCAGCAAAAACTGGATGTGACTAAGAGAAATCTCATGACAATGAACAACTTCAGTATTGTAAAAGCGAGAGACTCTTTGAGACAAGGAGGAATGACAACGCCTAACGACAGTATTGTAGATGTTTTATATGTATTGAAACCACTTCCAAAATATGAACTTAAAGTAGGAACGGATCTCAATTACTCCCAGATTCTGAATCTGGGGATCTCTCCATCTGTAGATCTTACTACCCGAAATGTTTTCAGAGGAGCAGAAAACCTGTCCACCAGCCTTTCAGGAACATTCGGATCAATCAGGAGTACAGGAGATATTGATAAAAGAGTTCTGGCATACGAACTATCTGCTCAGGCTTCTCTAAATTTTCCAAGATTATTATTACCTTTTAATTATTATAAATTTATCCCTAAAAGATATACTCCCACATCATCAATTCTGTTGGGAGCCTCCATACAAAATAATATTGGTCTTGGCAGGTTAAACTTTAATACCGGTTTGAACTATCAGGCCAATGTAAACGAACAGGTTTATCATAAGCTGACCCTTTTCAATACGCAGATCAGTTTAACAAAGAATAAAAATGCTTATTATGATTATTTTTTCAATGATGGTTTGGTAAGGGATGAGATGTTTAGTAAATACTTCGCCTATGATCCCACTATAGAGACTAAATACAGATCCGGACAAATTTCGATGGATCAGTTATCTCAAACAATTATTGAAGATAATACCTATCGTGGTACTCTTAATCAACAGGGTCTTGATCTGTTAACTACATTCAGAGGAAGTCTTATTAATAAAGAGAGACAAACACAGGACGTGCTTATTTCCTCAATGATCTACAATTTTGTTTATAATGAAATTGGTAAAAAAGAATATCCCAACGCATTTTATTTTAACGGAAAAGTTGAGCTTGCAGGTAATATTTTAAGCTTATTCAATAAAAGAAGTAATGACGGAGGAGTTGTTATGGGCCCTCAAAAAACCATCTTCGGGATCCCTTATGCACAATTTGTAAAATTTGATATTGATACCAGAAAGTATTTTAAATTCAATGGTAATCAGACATTAGTTCTTCGTCAGTTTATCGGGGTTGGTATTCCCTATGGAAATTCGGATGATATGCCTATTATTAAATCTTATTTTAATGGTGGGTCAAACGATATCAGAGCATGGGTTGCCTTTGGCGGATTAGGTCCTGCAGATTCTCAGGTGGATGAAAGAGTACGTACTTATATGACCAATGATATTAAGCTTACTACCAATATTGAATACAGAATTCCGTTCACCAGCATGTATGAAGGAGCCTTATTTACCGATATTGGAAATACCTGGAGTCTTCGTAATCATAATGATGCCCATCAGGATCAGTTCAGATTTAATAAGTTTTTAGGTCAAATGGGTATAGGGAGTGGATTTGGACTTAGAGTCAATGTGGCTTATATTACTTTCAGATTAGACTTTGCCTATAAGATCTATGATCCTAACAAAGCTGAAGGAGATCGTTGGAGAATCAAGAATATCCAACCATTCAAACCTACATTGAATATCGCATTCGGATATCCTTTCTAATCAGGGGAGACACCCAGAATAAAATACACAACAGCAATCACACGGGCGAGGATTTCCCTCGCCTGATTTCTGTAAAAACTTTCAGGCTTATTGACATCCTGCGCATCAAAACCTAAAGCATTCATATCATTATTTCTTGCAAAAAATAAAGCACGAAGATTGTGAAATCCCTGAGATACGATAATCACATTTTTCTTTTTATAAACATCCTTACAGCGAAGAATACTTTTATAAGTATTAAACCCCTTCGGGTCTTCAACGATAATATCTCCCGGAACTCCTTCCTGATACACCAGATAATTTTTCATGGCTGCCGGTTCATTATATCCCTTACTCTTCTCCCCGCTTACAATGATCTTTTTAATTTTTCCGTGATGATATAGAAGAGCTGCGGCATCCATTCTTTTCGTAAAATAAGGATTGGATAATCCGGATTTCATTTTAGGAGAAGTTCCTAATACAAGGGCGATTTCCCTGGGTGGTATTTTTGATATTTTGGTATAGGTACGTCCATTGGTAAGGCCAAAAACCCAGACATTACAAAGACATATCATTAAAATTCCCAATTCTAATGATATGAAACCTAAATTAAATATGTTCTTAATAATTCTCAACTAAGATCAAAGTTAAGCTTTATTTTTTTACTTTTCACAATAGACATACAAGCCAATATATGCCCCTGAGCTTCTTCTTTTTCCGTAAGGTATTCATTCTCCAACAATTCCACTTCTCCTTCTTCCAATGAGCATTCACAACTTCCACATATCCCGGATTTGCAGGAATAAGGAACCGGAAATTTTTGAATCAGAAGCTGCTGCAGAATTCTATCCTTATTATCAGGCAGTTGGGTCGTGTATTTCTGACCCAGCATGGTAAACTCTACATCGATATTTTCAATAAGAGGAAATTCTTTTTCAACAGGATAAATATCATCATTATATTCTTCAAAAAGCTCAAAATGGATATTCTTTTTCGGAATTCCGTGATGATAACAGGCATTAGCCAGGGTTTTGATCATTTCCCCTTTTCCGCAAATAAGAACTTCATCTACAGCATCCCATATCGTAGATTCTTCATCTGTATCATCTAAATGAAGAATTTGATTGATGATTAAATTTAATTTTTTCTCATCCAATCGCCCATAGAAGAATTGGTCTGTTGTCTTTTCTTGTGAGAAAAAATAAAATATCTGAAGTCTGTCACCCCATGTTCTGGCAAGATGGTCCAATTGCTCTCTAAAGATCAGTTCATCAGAACTCTTATTTCCAAAAAACAGAAACAATCTTGTTCGGGGTTCATTATGAAGAATATTTTTAAAATGACTTAAAATCGGGGTGATACCAATACCTGCTGCGAAAGCGACAATTGTTCTGAACTCGCTTGGTTTAGAAACTATCGTAAATCTTCCGGCCGGCTCACCAATTAATAACTCATCTCCCACATGATAATGTTGAAATAGCTGTGAAGTAGCACCTTCAAAAGAATTCACCTTTATTCCCAGACTTATTTTTCCCTCATAAGGAGCCGATGTCATTGAATAATCATTAATAACCTCTTCCCCATGTGATTGAAATTTCACACTCACGAACTGCCCTGCCTCAAACTTAAAATTTTCTTTTAAATTCTCAGGAATTTCAAACTCCAGAGAAAAAGTATTTTTGGTCAGCTCTTCCTTTTTCGCTATTTTTAACGGATGAAACTGTATCAGTTTCCCTTTATAGATTTGTTGTTCCATACTTCAATTCAAAAATAGATAAAAAATAATTTATGAAGAAGATAATTTTATCCATGTTGATTCTTACGGCAGTTTACAGCTGCAAAAAAGAAGGTCAGAAAACTGATGGCAACTCAACGACAGATTCCCTTTCTGTAACTCAAAATACAAATACGGAAACCGGCACCTATGCCCCAAAAGAGTTTTCTCCTGAAAATGTTGGTCAGCATTTAGCTAAAAATAATGATACTTTATACGTAACTAATTTTTTTGCAACATGGTGCGGCCCATGTATGAGAGAAATCCCAAGCTTTAAAAATAAAATGCAGGAGCTGCAGGGTAAACCTGTAAAGTTCACTTTTGTGAATCTTGATGATAAATCTGAATGGGATACTTCCGTTAAAAACTTTGTTGTAGAAAATAATCTGGAGAAAAATGTAATCCTCCTGGATGGTCAAAAAATAGATGCCAACTTCTTCTCCAGTAATTTCAAACAATGGGATGGTGGTTCAATTCCTTTTACCTTCATGAGAAAAGGAGATAAAACAGATGAGTATCTGGGAATGATGACTGAAGAAGTATTGAATTCAAAGATTGATTCTTTTTTAAAATAAAATATACAGACCTCTATCTGAATGATGTCAAAGAGATTTAAGATCCTGTGTTTATTATTAATTATTGCTATTATTATTGGTGCAATAATTAATCTGAACACAGGATTTCTAAGTTTAAGGATTGAGGATTTTTTTCAAAATTCTTCCCATAATCAAATCGCCGAAATTCGTATCAATCGTGTGCTGGTGATGCTTCTTGCCGGAATCTCAATACCGACCTCCGGTTTTTTGATGCAGGAGTATTTTCAAAACCCGCTGGCCGGACCTGATATTTTGGGAATTACCTCAGTAGCCAGCCTTTCTGTGGCATTTTATATTTTCTTTTCGCATGATATTTTGATACCGGAATTTCTTCAGAACAGTTTTTTAAGCTTATCTGCTATTGCAGGTAGTTTAGTGTTAATGTTGATTTTATTATCAATGTCCAACAGATTTCAGGATAAATCCTATCTGATTATTTTTGGTTTTCTGGTATCTGCTTTTGCAGGAGCTATTGTTTCATTGCTTCAGTTTTATGCGGAAAACCAAAGTCTGAAGAATTATATTTTATGGTCTTTCGGAGCCAATAATATGGTCAGCAGAAACCAGGTTTACGTTTTATCAATACTGTTATTCACAGGACTTTTTTTCTGTTTTAAAACTATAAAACCATTGATAGGAAATTCGCTGGGAACCTCCTATGCGCAAAGTTTAGGGGTAAACTTAAAACAGTTGAAGCTCTTGATTATCATTGCTTCCTCCCTCCTTTCCGCCTCTGTTACTGCATTTTTAGGCCCAATTTTGTTTATTGGAATTATTGTTCCGCACTTCTGCAGATTGATCTATAATCCGTCCAAATTATGGCAACAATGGATCCTGAATATGTTTCTGGGAATGTTGGTTATGTTAGTGTTCTCCATTATTGCAGAAAAAACACAGATCCCTTTAAATGTCATCAGTTCAGTATTTGGAATTCCTGTTATCCTGGGCATGCTTTTGAAGCAGAATAAAGTTTGATTTCTGGTTGAAAAACGCAATTTTTTTCAAATATCATTATGTTTTTAAGACGCAAAGATTTTATCTCCGATAAAATAGCATACCGCATAATAACCAACACAAATCCATAAATAATTCTGGCAACGAATAAAACCTATATACCGAAGTAGTTATTTTTAAAATGCACAGGTATATAGAATAATAATATGATTCGGTATTTCGTTGCTGAAAATCCAAGATTTTCTTGCGCCTTCATAGTACATCTTTGTGCCTTTGCGTTTGTCAATCATTTATAAATCAAAAAACGGAATAAAAATTTGACTTTGTCAAATTCCCTGAGTCTTAAAATTGTATTTTTGTAAAAACAATTTGCGCCTTTGCGTTTTAGCCTACATCAAACATGCACCTACAAATCAAGCAAACCAACATCGGTTACAATACAACATTAATTTCAAATGCCAGTGCAGATTTGAATCTTGGCGATGTATGCTTATTGATTGGTAATAATGGTGTTGGAAAAACCACTTTAATCAAATCTATATTACATCAGATTCCTTTATTGAATGGGGAAATTCTAATCAATGGAAAAAATATCAAACAGCTTTCAGTAAAAGAAATTGCAGAAAATATTGCTATTGTTTTTTCAAAATCTTTAGTTCCCCAGCATTATACTGTGGAAGACCTTATTTCGCTGGGAAAGTACATCTATTATCCTTTTTATTTTGAATTAAAAAAAGAAGATCGTGAAGAAGTTGCCCACATCATTGAAGAATTGAATCTTAATCAATACAGATATACGCTACTAAAAAATCTTTCGGACGGCAATCTTCAAAAGGCATTCATCGGGCGGGCTATCACCCAGAACTCACCTATTATTATTTTGGACGAGCCTACAACTCATCTGGATGAAAAGAATAAAATTATCATTCTGAAAACCCTTAGAAAACTTGCTAAAGAACAAAACAAAATCATTTTATTTTCTTCCCATGACTGGAGGCTGGCTAAAGAATTTGCCGATAAAATTTGGTATGTAAAAGAAGCACAGCTCCACACAGGAATTGTAGAAGACCTCTTACTCCAGCACGATGAGTTAATCAACGCATCGCTATTTCAGGTCAATGAAGAATTTATTGCGCCCCGTATCTTAGCTCCTGCTCTTTACAAAGAAATGCTCTATTCTTTGCTTCAAAAAAACTTTCAAAAAGATCTTTCTTCACTTAATTTTGAATTTCAGAATGGTTTTTGGGTAATTACTAACGATACCATCAAATACCAATGCGAATCTTTTGAAGAAATCATAAAATTGATTCAAAACATTTAATAATCAGCAACTTTATTTAATTATTTCACATACTATGCATGCATAGTATTATGCTAATCATACAATTTAACCCATTTATTATCAATCTATTAACAAAATTTAACGTTAATAAATATTATGCATGCATAATATTTATTAAATTTGGGTTAAACCATTGGCGCAAAAAATGATGGATAATAATAAGGAAAAAATAGAAAACGTAGATTTAATTTTAAAACAGACCTGGTTGGCTGTTTCTAAAATGTACACAGAATTGGCTCAAGAGCATGATTCTACAGCAGTACAAGCCCTTACCCTTCTTAAAATTGATCCCAAAGAAGGAACGAGAAGTACCAATCTTGGTCCTAAGATGGCTATAGAACCCACCTCTTTAACGAGAATTATCAAACTTCTTGAAGACAACGGATATATCTATAAGGAGAAGACCACCACTGACAAAAGAGAAGTTATCATCAAACTTACAGATAAAGGACTTAGCTCAAGGAATATGTCTAAAGAGGTTGTTGTCAATTTCAATAAGAAAGTGATGGAAAAAATTGCACCTGAAAAACTGGAAGCCTTTAAAGATGTAATGACTGAAATCATGAAAATCGCAAATGAATTATTAAACAACAGGAAATAAATTATAATGGATCCGTATGGTGACATATAATCTTACAAATAATAAAAATTTACATATGAAAAGAAGAATCAAACATGTAACGGTTCTTGGTTCAGGAATAATGGGTAGCGGTATCGCAGCTCACTTCGCCAATATCGGTGTGGAAGTGTCACTTTTGGATATCGTGCCTTTTGAACTGACAGAAGCTGAACAGAAAAAAGGTTTGACCAAAGATGATAAAGTAGTAAGAAACAGAATTGCTACTGAGAACTTTGAAAAACTTAAAAAAGCAAGTCCTGCACTTCTTTATTCACCAAAGTTTGCAGATAGAATCAAGGTGGGTAACTTCGATGATGATTTACAGAAAATAAAAAATACAGACTGGATCATCGAAGTGGTAGTAGAAAGGCTTGACATTAAGAAGTCGGTATATGAAAAGATTGAACAGTTCAGAAAACCGGGTACTTTAATTTCTTCTAATACATCCGGAATTCCTATTCATTTCTTAACTGAAGGAAGAAGTGAAGATTTCAAAAAATATTTCGCAGGTACTCACTTCTTTAATCCGGTAAGATACCTTCCTCTTTTAGAAATCATTCCTACAAATGATACCGATCCGGAAATTATTGATTTCTACATGAATTATGGGGCTAAGTTTTTGGGTAAAACTACCGTTTTAGCAAAAGACACTCCTGCCTTCATTGCCAACAGAATCGGTGTATTCTCTATGATGGATCTTCTTCATAACGTACAAAAACTTGGCCTTACTGTTTCTGATGTAGATAAATTAACAGGTCCGGTAATCGGACGTCCTAAATCAGCAACATTCAGAACAGCTGATGTGGTAGGTCTTGATACTTTGGTTATGGTTGCAAACGGAGTTCGTCAAAGTGGCGCCGAAGCAAACGACTTCAATGATGTATTTGCACTTCCAGGTTATATCCAGAAAATGATGGATAATAAATGGTTGGGTTCAAAAACAGAACAAGGTTTCTATAAAAAAGTAAAAAACGCTGATGGTAAATCTGAAATTCACGGATTAAATCTTGATACTTTAGAATACGAACTTCAAGGAAAATCTTCATTCCCTACTCTGGAATTAACAAAAGCCATTGATAAACCCATCGACAGGTTTAAGGTATTAATCGGTGGTAAAGATAAAGCCGGTGAGTTGTACAGAAAATCGTTAGGAGCATTATTCGCTTATGTTTCACATAAAGTTCCTGAAATATCCGACGAAGTTTATAAAATTGACGATGCCATGAGAGCCGGTTTCGGATGGGAAAATGGTCCGTTTGAAATCTGGGATGCTGTAGGTGTTGCCAAAGGTATAGAATTGGCTAAAGATGCCGGATATGAAGTTTCGGATTGGGTTAAAAATGTAGAGACTTTCTATAAAGTTAATGATGAAGGACAGAGTATTTATGTAGATAAAAATTCCGGAGAATACAATAAGATCCCAGGACAGGATGCATTTATTATCCTTGACAATATCAGAAAAAATAAAACGCTTTGGAGTAATTCAGGTGCTGCGATTGAAGATTTAGGAGATGGAATTATCAACTTTGAAATCCGTTCAAAAATGAACTCTCTTGGAGGCGAAGTTCTTGATGGATTAAACAGAGCGATTGATTTAGCAGAAAAAGAATATGACGGACTGGTTGTAGGAAACCAAGGAGCTAACTTCTCTGTAGGAGCTAACCTTGCCATGATTCTTATGATGGCTATTGAGCAGGATTGGGATGACTTGAATATGGCAATCGCATACTTCCAGAAATCTATGATGAGAGTGCGCTACTCTTCTATTCCTGTAGTAGTTGCTCCTCACGGAATGACACTAGGCGGAGGATGCGAAATGACCATGCATGCAGACCGAGTGGTTGCAGCCGCAGAAACATACATCGGACTGGTAGAAACTGGAGTTGGTGTAATTCCTGGTGGTGGTGGTACTAAAGAACTGACTTTGAGAACTTCAAGAGAATTCCACAGCGATGATGTTAAAAATAACAGACTTCGTGATGCGTTCATGAATATCGCAATGGGTAAAGTAGCTACTTCCGCATATGAAGCTTACGATATGGGAATTCTTGAAAAAGGAAAAGACATCGTTTCTGTAAGTAAAAACAGACAGATTGCAGAGGCTAAAAAAGTAGCCAAACTACTAGCAGAACAAGGATATACTCAACCTATCGAACAAAGAGTAAAAGTGCTGGGTAAAGATGCATTAGGAATGTTCTACGTAGGAACAGATCAAATGCTTACCGGAAAATATATTTCTGAGCATGACAAAAAGATTGCAGACAAACTAGCCAACGTAATGGTAGGTGGAAACTTATCTGAACCAACGGTTGTTACTGAACAATACTTATTGAACCTTGAAAGAGAAACTTTCCTTCAGCTTTGTGGTGAAAGAAAAACTTTGGAAAGAATTCAGTACATGTTACAAAATGGTAAACCACTAAGAAACTAGATTTTTTGTAAAATGTAAAAAGTATTAATGTATTCACGATGCATAATTTTAGAGATTTAGAAGTTTGGACAAAATCGATGAAGCTTTGTAAAATATTTTATCTGGCCTCAAACAGTTTTCCAAAAGATGAAATGTTCGGATTGACCTCCCAGTCAAGAAGAAGTTTATATTCAATTCCTTCTAATATCGCTGAAGGAGCAGGCAGAGATACAAATGCTCAGTTTTCACATTTCTTAAATATAGCATTAGGCTCTTCATTTGAATTTGAAACCCAGATATTAATTGCCAATGATTTAGGTTTCTTTAAAGATGATGATTTTAATATTATTTATTCAGAAATCAAGCATATACAAAATATGCTGGCAAAGTTGAAGCAGAAATTTAATACTTAAACATTTTAATCATAAATACATTTTACATAAATACTTTAATACAAGAAAAAATGAAAACAGCATACATAGTAAAAGGATTCAGAACTGCCGTTGGAAAAGCTCCAAAAGGAAGTTTAAGATTTACAAGACCCGATGTAATGGCGGCTACCGTTATTGAAAAATTAATGGCTGAACTCCCGCAATTAGATAAAAACAGAATTGACGACCTTATCGTGGGAAATGCAATGCCTGAAGCTGAACAAGGTCTGAATGTTGCCCGTTTGATTTCTTTAATGGGATTGAATACGGATAAAGTTCCCGGAGTAACGGTAAACAGATATTGTGCATCAGGAAGTGAGGCCATTGCCATTGCTTCTGCAAAAATACAGGCCGGAATGGCAGATTGTATTATCGCCGGAGGTACAGAATCCATGTCGTATATTCCAATGGGAGGGTACAAACCTGTTCCGGAAACAGATATTGCGAAAACAAACCCTGATTACTATTGGGGAATGGGTTATACTGCAGAAGAAGTAGCAAAGCAATATAATATTACGAGAGAAGAACAAGATCAGTTTGCTTTTGAATCTCATATGAAAGCTTTAAAAGCCAATCAGGAAGGAAAATTTGCCAATCAGATTGTCTCGATTCCTGTTGAATACAATTTCCTGGATGAAAACCAGAAAATGCAGACTAAAAAGTTTGATTTCTCTGTGGATGAAGGGCCAAGAGCTGATACTTCTTTAGCCGGACTTTCGAAATTAAGACCTGTATTTGCCAATGGAGGAAGCGTAACGGCTGGAAATTCATCTCAGATGAGTGATGGTGCTGCTTTCGTAATGGTAATGAGTGAAGAAATGGTAAAAGAACTAGGGCTGGAACCAGAGGCAAGATTAGTAGCTTATGCAGCCGCTGGTCTTGAGCCAAGAATCATGGGAATGGGACCTATCTATGCTATTCCAAAAGCTTTAAAACAGGCAGGCTTAGAGTTAAAAGATATTGAGTTGATTGAACTTAACGAAGCTTTTGCCTCTCAATCAGTAGCGATTAAGAAAGAATTGGGTCTAAATCCTGACATCTTAAATGTAAACGGAGGAGCAATCGCTCTTGGGCATCCGCTTGGATGTACGGGAACAAAACTGACTGTTCAACTTCTTGACGAAATGAGAAAACGTGGCAACAAATATGGAATGGTTTCTATGTGTGTAGGAACCGGACAGGGAGCAGCTTCGATTTTTGAACTTTTATAGACAATACGATCATAGACAGAGAGAAAATAGACACCATAACACGTCTATTTTCTAAACAATCTCAAAAAAAATAAAATAATATATGGCTACATTAAAAGGCGGGGAATTTCTGATCAAACAAATTCCTGCAAACGAAATTTTCAGTATTGAAGAGCTGAATGAAGAACAAAAAATGCTTCGTGATTCTGCGAAAGAATTTATCGACAGAGAAGTAGTTCCTCAAAAAGAGCGTTTTGAGAAGAAAGATTATGCATTTACTGAAGAGACAATGCGTAAGTTGGGTGAAATGGGTATGTTAGGAATTGCTGTTCCTGAAGAATATGGTGGTCTCGGAATGGGATTTGTAACAACAATGCTTGCTTGTGATTATATTTCCGGAACTACGGGTTCATTAGCTACAGCTTATGGAGCACATACAGGAATCGGGACTCTTCCTATCGTTCTTTACGGAACTGAGGAACAAAAGAAAAAATACCTTCCGGATTTAGCAACAGGAACGAAATTCGGGGCTTATTGTCTTACAGAGCCTGATGCTGGTTCTGATGCCAACTCTGGAAAAACAAGAGCTAAACTTTCGGAAGACGGGAAACATTATATCATCAACGGACAAAAAATGTGGATTTCTAATGCAGGATTTGCAGACACATTTACATTATTTGCTAAAATTGATGATGATAAAAACATCACAGGTTTTGTAGTCAACAGATCTGAACTTGAAAACCCTGCTAGCCTGACTTTCGGAGAAGAAGAACACAAACTAGGAATTCGTGCCTCTTCTACCCGTCAGGTATTCTTCAATGATATGAAAATCCCAGTGGAGAATCTTTTAGGAGAAAGAAATAACGGTTTTAAAATCGCTTTAAATGCATTGAACGTAGGCCGTATCAAATTGGCAGCAGCTTGTCTTGATGCACAAAGAAGGATCTTAAATCACTCTATCCAGTATTCTAACGAAAGAAAACAATTCGGAGTGGCTATCTCAACTTTTGGAGCAATCAGAAAGAAATTGGCTGAAATGGCAACCGGAGTTTTCGTAAGTGAAGCAGGATCTTACAGAGCGGCAAAAAATGTTGAAGATAAAATCAATGAATTGGTAGCCGGAGGATTAAGCCATCAGGAAGCAGAACTAAAAGGTGTTGAAGAATTCGCAGTAGAATGTTCCATCCTTAAAGTATTTGTTTCTGATCTTGCACAGCACACTGCTGATGAAGGAATCCAGGTATATGGAGGTATGGGATTCTCTGAAGATACTCCAATGGAAGCTGCATGGAGAGATTCAAGAATTTCAAGAATCTATGAAGGGACTAACGAAATCAACAGATTATTAGCTGTTGGAATGTTGATCAAAAGAGCAATGAAAGGAGAATTGGATCTTTTATCTCCTGCTATGGCGATCAGTAAAGAATTGATGGGTATTCCTTCATTTGAAGTTCCTGATTATTCAGAATTCATGAGTGAAGAAAAAGCAATTATTGCAAATCTTAAAAAGGTATTTTTAATGGTTTCCGGAGCTGCACTTCAAAAATTCATGATGGATATTGAAAAACAACAACATCTGTTGTTGAATGCTTCTGAAATCCTTAACCAGATTTATATGGCAGAATCTGCAATATTAAGAGCGGAAAAACACTTCTCTCCTGATTCTGTAGAAGCTGCTATGGCACAATTGAACCTTTACAAAGCTGTTGAGAAAATCATCGTAGCAGCTAAGGAAGGAATTATTTCTTTCGCTGAAGGAGATGAGCAGAGAATGATGCTTTCCGGATTAAGAAGATTCACTAAGTATACTAATCATCCAAACGTAGTAGCACTAACTGAAAAGGTAGCAGCTCATTATATTGAAAAAGGAACTTATTAGTCTCTTATAACATAAATTTGATTCAAAGCGTCTCATTAGTGAGACGCTTTTTATTTGCTTGTTATTCAATACTGTGATATTCAAAAGGTTGATTTTTTAAAATTGTGAAAAATTCAAAAAAAATTATTATTTTTAATTAAAATTAAAGCACACATGAGAATACAATCACTTTCATTCATACTATTTGCTATTATTCCTATAATGCAAAGAAAGATGCAAGTTCATTTTTTACATAGAATGTTAATTTCTTACTTTAACTCTGATAGGCTTAAAATTTAAATCAAATGGCCAGATCATTCAAAATAATCAAAACAAATAATCCAAAATTATTATCATGGGAAAATTTATTATTTCAAAAAGAACAAATGGTGACTTTCAATTTAATCTGAAAGCGGGAAACGGACAGGTTATTTTAACCAGTCAGGGATACAATTCAAAATCATCATGTGAAAACGGAATCACATCTGTGAAAACAAACTCACAGGATGATTCAAAATTTGAAAGAAATACGGCTAAAGACAACAGATGTTATTTTAATCTTAAGGCAGGAAATGGTCAGATTATAGGAACCAGTCAAATGTACGAATCGGATAACGGCATGGAAAACGGAATAGAATCCGTAAAAAACAATGCTCCTAACGCCACTGTTGAGGAAGAAAATGAGTAAAAAACAGAAAGGGTTAATTTCTTTATTAACCCTTTCTGTTTTTGTATACCAAAATACGTTACCTTACCTATATTTTATCAATTATTCCTTCCTCTGTTTCCCTGGTGATGATGTAATTTCCTGATTTCAAAAAAAACATATTTACTTTTAAAAATTATTTGTAAGGCTTAAAAAATGGTGTAAAATAATATTAAAAAATATCATGTCTTTTTAAAGCATTTTTTATTTTTGTATACTATTTTCATAGAAAAATGACAAAAGAAGAATTACTCAATAAAGCTATAAAAATTGCCGATAAGGCACATAAAGGTCAAACTGATAAATACCACGCTCCTTATATTGCTCACGTTATGCGTGTTATGGAATATGGTAAAACCATGGATGAGAAAATCGTAGGAGTACTGCATGATGTGGTAGAAGATCATCCTTTAGAATTCAGTCTGGATTATTTACGAACAGAAGGATTCCCGGAATATATCATTTTTGCCATAAGTTGTCTGACTAAATTTGATCCTGAAGAAGATTATGATGAATTTGTCAAAAGAACAGAGAGATCACCACTTGCCATTGCAGTAAAGTTAAACGATCTTCGGGATAATATGGACCTTAGAAGAGTAAACCGGGAGCTTACTCCTAAGGACATCAAAAGATTTAATAAATATTTGAAAGCATATCGATACCTGATAGAGAAATATTAATCTGCCCCAGGGAAATCATAGGTTTTCACGTGATGATCTGTATCATCAATATTGATGTTCAAAGCAAGGTAAACAAAATGTAAATTTTTGTTTCCTTTTGCTTCGAATTCACGTTGCCAAAGATATCCTGCAAGAACCCCGAAGTGCTCATCGATCTGGTAACCAAACCCACCATAAACTCTGTTTCTGGCAAAGCTGGGTTTCATTGGAGTGACTACGAAAACTTCGTCATATACATTTGCAAAAACAGTCCCTTTTTTGATTGTTTTTGCATTTAAAGGGACACTTACATTTAAACGATAACGATAACGCATTCTTTGGGATGTTTTATCAGTTTGCGGCTCATAAAACCAGCTCTTTTCAACTCTAAACCGGTTTTCAAACTTAACAATACCTTTCTTAAGATCAATAACATCCTGAAGCCATACCCTGAACTCTTCCCGGCTCAGTTTGTGGTCTTTGTAATTAACATACCTTCCAAGTCCTACAAATGGTTTATGATTTTTAGTCAGGTTATACCCGATACCTCCTTTTATCTCATAGTAATCGGGATATGTATAGTCTTCGTTGCCACGGAGCTGCCCTTCTGCATAAAGAAAAAACTTTGGATGAAACTTATAGGTCAGAGTCAGTGCATTGAAGCTGGAAACATGTTCCTGTGCTTTGAAAAAAGAAATACCAAGTAGTAAACCTAAACCTAAAAGACGTTTCATAAAAAATTTTTGCAAATGTATATGTTTTAACAATTTGTTAATATTAACTTTCATTCATATCAAATTAACATCTACTTAATATTTATTGTGTAAGAAAACCCAATGTGGAACCACCTTTGCGGCATTGCTACCCCAAAAGCTTCTGTGTATTTTGTATTGGTAATATTGTTAATCAACACATACACAGAATAATCCTTTTGGCTATAGCTCAATTTTTCATCAAGAAGATGATAACTTCCCTGATTTACCCTTTTATTATATCTATAAACAACCTCATTGGTAAAACCATTAAGAAATTTAGTCTCTAATTTTGAAATAAGCTGATGTCTGAGATTATCTAAAATATATCTTGATACCACTTCATTGGAGTTTTGATATCTACTATCCAGATAGGTATATCCTACCATATATTTTAACCAATCGGTTACTTTGTGGTTCAACTCAGCCTCTATCCCTTTGACTTTAATATCTCCAACATTTTGAGCATACCAAACTGTACCATTCGGATCTTTTTTTACCCAGTCTATAGAATTGTTTGAATTCCTTAAAAACCCACTTACCTTAGCTAAAATCTTATTGTTCTGATACTGATAACCCACTTCCGATGAAATGGCATTCTCAGGAGTCAAGTCAGGGTTTCCAACTTCAGTCGGGCTTACGTAATACAACTCTGTAAAAGTAGGAATACGATGTACCTTGGCAATATTTCCATATACTTTACTGTTGGCATTGAAGCTATATCCTACGTCAAGTCCTGGATAAAAGAAGTTCCCTTCTTTTGCATAATTGGCCCAGGAAATTCCCGGGCTGATATTCAGTTTTTTATCCAACAATGAAAAATGATGCTCAAAGAATACCTGAGATACAAAACGATTAGGATTTCCCAAATTACTGCTTACCAGAAACTCTTTTCTCAGTTCAACACCTATTCCTGTTGTTCCTAGTCCCCATTGATAGCTTGAATTCACTTCACCCCCAATATTATTCCCGATATGCATATTTCTGTAGATCTCAGGTTTTTGGCGGTTAAACAGATACATATCCTGTCCTCTTCTCCAGTAAGCGTTTGAGCTCAACTTCAATTTTCCAAATGTTTGCTGATGCGCTATACTTACTATTGAAGCCTGCATTTCCTCATATTGCTCTGTCGCTTTGCTGGATGAATAGAACCCATTTGCTCCGAATTTTTTTTCTGAAAAACCAGCCTGAAGTCGCAGATCTCCGTTTTTAATATTTAGTTTGCCCTGATAGAAGGCATTTCTGATCTCATAATCTGTGTTATACATGTAGCCTTGTGAAGAAGAAGAGTTTGCCTGAAGAGAATTTGAAAATTTTTCATTTCCTATTTGTGCATTAAACCCTAAAGCATAAGAGCTGTAATCACCACCTTCCGCATTGATCTTCACTCTTTTTCCCGGGGTAGGTTTTGTAATGATATTAATAACGCCGGCATAGGCATTCTGGCCAAATCGTCTGGCAGCAGGGCCTTTTATCACTTCTATTTTTTCAACATCATCCAGATCAACAGGGATGTTCATATTATTATGTCCTGTCTGTGAATCATTCATTCTGATTCCATTCAGTAATAATAAAACCTGCTCAAAAGAACTTCCACGGAAAGTGATATCACTCTGCACTCCGTTTGCTCCTCTCCTTCTAATATCCATTCCGGAAACTTGCTGAAGGATTTCATCTATACTTTTAGCCGGCGAATTCACAATGTCATTTCTGCTAATAACTGTAATATTCTGATTGGCACTTTTATAGGGGGTTGAAATAAATTTTCCCTGAAATTCAACGCTTTCAATATCTGTAATTTTTTCCTGTGCATTTACCCAAAGCAAAGAGCTCACAAAAAAAACACTTCCTATCTTTTTGATCATAATCGTTTCCGTAGTTTCTTTAAAGGACTCAAAAGTAAGAGAGTTCATCAAGACAGCCAAATGATACTTGTCATAAAAAAGATGTAACATCGAAATGCTACATCTGGTTCTGAGGGAGAAAATTTTATCTTTTTCTCATTAAATGCGTAACTAGATCTCTGAATAATTTTCTCATTTCTATATTACATATTTATGAATACAATTTTAAATAATTTTAAAACATAAAACAATACCCCAATGCAAAAACATAATGAAAATTGCAAAATAGGCTATATTACAATAAAAATAAACATAAAAAACAAGATAATTCTAAAAAAATAAAACATATCCGCCTTATTTTCATGACCTTACCTCCTCCAAAAAACTCTTTTTTCGGCTTTACCTATAGATAATTTTGAAAAAGAATAAGCACACCATTTTCGCCAAAAAATTCGTAATTTTGTGGGTCTTAATTTTACGATAACGGTGTTCGTTTTCAACAATAATTCTGGTAACATTTTTAAGAATGCTCCCTGAGAGTCGAGAATATATTTAACGTTCAATTGATGACATGTTCTGAACTTTTTGGGACAAAACACCATTATACTGGCAGTTTATACGCTGTACAGGTATTTTTAGAATAAACAAAATATGGCTAATATTACAGAAATAGATATTAAAAAACAGATTTTCGTTAAGAATGCCCACCTTAACAATCTGAAACATATAGACGTCCTGATCCCTAAAAACAAGTTGATTGTTATTACGGGAGTTTCAGGGAGTGGCAAGTCATCTCTGGCATTCGATACGATTTATGCAGAAGGCCAGCGAAGATATGTGGAAAGCTTAAGTTCTTATGCCCGTCAGTTTTTAGGCAAATTAGAAAAACCTAAAATAGATGATATCAAGGGGCTGGCTCCCTCTATTGCTATCCAGCAGAAAGTAATCTCGTCCAACCCGCGATCTACGGTAGGAACTTCTACAGAGATCTATGACTATATGAAACTTTTATTTGCCCGAATCGGAAAAACATTTTCTCCGGTTTCCGGGGAAGAAGTAAAAAAAGATTCAGTTTCTGATGTAGTAGATTTTATCAAAGCTTCCAAAAAGGATACTTCTTTTCTGCTGACTGCTCCTTTGGAATATAATGCAGACAATTTCAAGGAAACGCTGAATATTTTAAAACTGGCAGGTTTTACGAGACTTGAAATCAGCGGAAATGTTGCAGGAATAGAGGATCTGGAGAGCTTTGGATTCGTTCCCGAAAAAGGAATGGTGATCAATCTTGTGATTGACCGTTTTTCCTATGAAAAAGACGAAAGCTTTTTGCAACGATTGGCAGACTCTATCCAAATGGCATTTTATGAAGGCCGCGGTTATTGTTCATTAAAAAATACAGACACCGGAAAAGTAAAAGAATTTTCAAATAAATTTGAACTGGATGGTATAGAATTTCTTGAGCCCAACATTCACTTTTTCAGTTTCAATAACCCATACGGTGCATGCCCTGCCTGTGAAGGATATGGAAAAGTGATCGGGATTGATGAAGATCTTGTAGTTCCCAATAAAACATTATCTGTATATGAAGATGCTGTTGTCTCCTGGAGAGGAGAAACCATGAGCGAATGGAAAAAAGATTTCATTAAAAAAGCAGGAGACTTCCCTATTCATAAGCCATATCATCAATTAACAAAAGAACAAAAAAATTTCCTTTGGAAAGGTGATGGAAAGGGCAGCTTCCCGTCCATTAATAATTTCTTCAAAATGCTTGAAGAAAATTTATACAAAATCCAGTATCGTGTGATGCTTTCCCGTTACAGAGGCAAAACACTGTGCCCTACCTGTGAAGGCCTGAGATTGCGTGAAGAAACAAGCTGGGTAAAGGTAGACGGACATAATATTCAGTCTATGATAGAGCTTCCTTTGGATGAGCTGGCTCCGTTAATCAATGGATTAAAACTGTCTGAGCATGATCAGGAAGTGGCCAAGAGATTGTTATATGAAATCACTACCCGTCTTGAATTTTTATTAAAAGTAGGCTTAGGATATTTAACATTAAACAGAACCTCCAATACCCTTTCAGGAGGTGAAAGTCAGAGAATCAATCTGGCCACAAGCCTGGGAAGTTCTTTAGTAGGTTCTATTTATATACTGGATGAACCTTCCATAGGTCTTCACTCAAAGGATACGGAAAACCTGATTGAAGTATTGAAAAATCTTCGTGATCTTGGAAATACCGTCATTGTTGTAGAACACGACGAAGATGTGATGAGAGCGGCTGATTACATTATTGATATTGGCCCTGAAGCAGGCTATCTTGGTGGGGAACTTGTATTTGCAGGGGATTATAAAGACCTTAAAAAGGCCAACACTCTTACTTCCGAATACCTTACCGGAAGACTGGAAATAAAAGTACCTGAAAAACGAAGAAAAGCAAAAGAATGGATCCACATTAAGGGAGCCCGTCAGAATAATCTTAAAAATATTGATGTAGATATTCCATTAGAAAACCTTGTCGTCATTTCAGGAGTTTCAGGAAGTGGAAAGTCTACGTTGATGAAAGAAATTTTAACCAACGACATCCAGATTCAACTGGGAATGGGAGGAAAAAAAGGAGATTATGATTCTGTAGAATTTCCTAAAAAACTGATCAAAAATATTGAATTGATTGATCAGAACCCTATCGGGAAATCATCACGTTCCAATCCTGTAACCTACCTTAAGGCTTATGATGACATCCGTGATCTTTTTGCTAAGCAGAAAGTAGCAAAAATGATGGGCTATAAACCTAAACACTTCTCTTTCAACGTAGATGGCGGAAGATGTGACGAATGTAAAGGTGAGGGAGTAATCAATGTTTCCATGCAGTTTATGGCAGATATCGAGCTGGAATGTGAAGTATGTAAAGGAACCCGCTTCAAGAGTGAGATTCTGGAGGTGAAATTTGATGAAAAAAGCATCTCTGATATCCTTCATATGACCGTAGATGAAGCCTTAGCATTCTTTAAAGATAATAATGAAGAGAAAATCGTTACTAAACTGCGCCCTCTTCAGGAGGTGGGTCTAGGTTATTTACAGTTAGGACAAAGCTCTTCTACTCTTTCCGGCGGTGAGGCACAGCGTGTGAAGCTGGCTTCATTCCTTGTAAAAGGAGTAACTACGGATAAGACTTTATTTGTCTTTGATGAGCCTTCTACCGGACTTCATTTCCATGATATTCAAAAGTTATTAAAATCACTTCAGGCTCTGATTGAACTCGGACATTCTGTGATTGTCATTGAACACCAGCCTGATATTATCAAATGTGCTGATTTCATCATTGATATTGGCCCGGCAGCTGGAAAACATGGCGGTGAAGTAGTCTTTTCCGGAACCCCTGAAGACCTGACAAAAAATAAAAAGTCTTATACAGCAAAATATATCAAGGAAAAACTTGAACAATAAATTAAAAGCGACCGTCTGAGACAGTCGCTTTTTTGATTTTTGAATCTATTTTTACAATTGATTATCTTATCTTTATAGTATCATTTCAAAATTATTTTTATGCCCTGGAATCCCGAGCTTTACGATCAGTACAAAGATGTACGCTACAAACCATTTTATGATCTGGCAGCATTGATCAGGCCGGAAAACGATATCAAGTCCATTGATCTGGGTTGTGGTACCGGCGAACAAACCTCCATTTTAACTGAAAAACTGACAGGTTCCACATTTTTAGGAATTGATTCATCAGCAGAAATGCTTGAAAAATCAAAAAAATATGAAAATGGAAACCTACACTTCAAACTTCAGAGTATTGAAAATGCCGCAGAGTCAGGCCAGAAATGGAATCTTGTTTTTAGCAATGCAGCCCTGCAATGGGTAGATGATCATGAAACTTTATTTCCTAAAATCATTGGATCTCTATCTCCTGAAGGCCAGCTAGCCATCCAGATGCCCGTTCAGAATGAAAATGTCCTGAATCAGATCCTGATGCAACTGGCAGATGAAGAACCTTATTCATCCTATTTGAACCATTTCAACCGCAGTTCACCGGTACTTTCTATGGATGAATATGCTCAGATTTTGTTTGATAACGGAATCCAGGAAATAGAAATATATCAGAAGGTATACCCAATTATTGCTGATGATTGTGAGACTCTGTATACATTTATTTCCGGAACTGCATTGCTACCTTATCTTGAACGTCTCAAAAAAGAACAAAAAGATCGTTTTATCGCAGAATTTAAATCGCGTATTGCACATAGGTTTACCCGATATCCTGCTATTTATGCATTTAAACGAATACTCATGTATGGCCGTAAAAAATAAAATTAAATAAAAACAGCCACAAAATCGTGACTGTCTTTATTCATGGGATTTAAAAAAATCTACTCATTCAGATTGTACAAAAACGGACTTTTTTGTATATACTCCGGGTCGTCAATTTGAGTAACTAAAAATCGGGCAAGATCAGTAGCACTGATATTTTCACCTTTACAATCAATCAGGCTGGTTTCAGTAGTGAAAGTTTCGTTTGTCAGATGAATCAGAGGTAATCGTACCAAAGTCCAATCCAGGTTACTTTTTGTGAGGAGATTGTACTCTTTCTGTTTGTCTGCAGTAGTTTCGGGGTAATTCTGGTGCATCCATTCTGTGGCCATTTTTACACGGTCATTTTTATGGTCGTCTTCTGTATTTACACTTAGCCCCGTAGTTACAATATATCTTTTAAGGCCCTGTTCGTCCATGGCTTTAATGATATTGCTGGTGGCATCACTGAATATAGACTTTTCTCCTTTCGGCTGTCCTAGTGTACTTATTACCGTATGACAACCTTGAAGAAATAAGCTGATTGATTTTTCATCTCTTGCATCACCTTTCATTACTTCAATCAGGGGATCTTTTATTTTAAAATCTTCAGGATGTCTTAATAAAAGTTTAATGGAATATTCTTTCTTAAGTAGATTTTGTACTAGATATTTTCCGGATTTTCCGGTTCCGCCAATAACGGCAACTGTATGTGTTTTCATAATGAAATTATATAGGAGTTTATAAAGGTCAATTGTCAAAAAACAAATAAACAGTCTTTCACAATCGATACAGGGAAACAGGTAATACCTGTTCCACTGTTTTTTCCTTATTTAATGATAATGATTAGTCCGGGCTCATAAATTGAGCCTTAAGTTTTCAGGGGTTAGAATAAGTCCTGAACGGGGTAATATTGATTACGAGATTTTAATGACTTAAAGATACATTTTTTTTCAGGATTGAAAAAGAATAAAAATTTTATGGTTACAGAAACGTTATTTAAAAATTAAAGTCATTAACTTTGATAATAGTTTTGTTATCAACCCATTATAAAAAATTGACTTACACCAATACAATATATTATTATGGAACCATTTACTGTTAACATTCCCGAATCGGTGATCTCCGATTTGAAAAACCGCATCCGGAATACCCGATGGCCAGGAGAAGCTGAAGGCTCAGACTGGCATTATGGCACCAACGAAAAGTACCTGAAAGAACTCACCAATTATTGGGAAAATGAGTATGAATGGAGGAAATATGAACAACAACTGAATCAATATCCTCAATATACCGTACTCATAGATGGTATTTCAATTCATTTTCAATATATAAAAGGAAAAGGCCCCAATCCAAAACCTTTGATTCTGACCCACGGCTGGCCAGACTCTTATTATCGTTTTCATAAGATTATTCCTTTACTTACAGAAGGGGAACAGAGTTTTGACCTTATAATTCCTTCTATTCCGGGTTTTGGATTTTCTGATAAGAAAGCCATCAGTAGTGAAGCTGTAGCCGATCTGTGGAAAAAACTGATGACAGAAATTCTGGGATATAAAAATTTTTGTGCCGCAGGAGGCGATATAGGAATGGGAGTTGTAAAAGCTCTCGCTTCAAAATACCCTGATACGATAGAAGCTATTCACCTTACGGATGCAGGATACCCAATGGGTCAGGAAGATCCTGAAAGTATGAGCGGGGATGAAAAGAAATTTGCCCAGTTTGTACAACAATGGTGGTATAGTGAGGGAGCTTATGCTATGGTTCAGTCTACCAAGCCGCAATCACTGGCATATGGCTTAAATGATTCACCTGTAGGGCTTGCCGCATGGATTATTAGTTTTATCAATGCAGGCACTCCCCCTGAATTAATAGAGAAAGCAATGGGAGGAAAAGACGAAATTCTTACCAATATCATGATTTATTGGGTAACCCAAACCATTGGCTCATCCGCAAAAATGTATAAGGAAGATGCTGCTGCGTTATGGAGCGGGGGTGAGCCTCTTAAAAAAAGTAATGTTCCTGCCGGTATTGCCGTATTCCCTCGTGAGGCGCAATTCCCAAAAGAATGGGCAGAGCGTTTCGTTAATGTTGTCAGCTTTAAAAATATGGATGAAGGCGGGCATTTTGCAGCCCTTGAACTCCCTAAAGTTTTTGCTGATGAACTCAGATCCTTTTTCTATTCTGTAAAATAAACAAGTATACAGTCATTCTAAAAACAAATACAAAATATTAAAAATCAATAACTATGAAGAATTTAAAAAAATTAAAAAGAAGCCACCTGATATTGATTAGTGGTGGTGATTATGCTTATGCAGACTGTGACATTGACGGTAATTGCCCTGCTGTTACGGGATCATATTATTGCAGTGGAGGAATCTGCTACAGATCTACAGGCGGCAGCAATCCAGGTGGTGGCTGCCATGAGCCCATGCGTGATTGCATGCCATGGGAAACAGGATGCGGATGTGTATATTAATACTACATTGTATCAGAGATATTCCAGAGCGGCTTTTGGCTGCTCTTTTTTATAACTCCAAAACATCAATGCATAAAATTATTTTACAAGCTGTTTATCTCACAGAAAATTCAGATTTTTGTGATAAGCTCATCTTAATTATGTATTATAAAAAAATAATCTATCTCCTTCCCCTTCTCCCACTTCTTATTGCTTGTTCAGTAGAGAAAAATATGACCACGGTCGATAATTATCAGGTGAAACTGGATACTTTAACACTTTTTGATCAAAGCAGGGGTCGCAAAATTCCCATTGCTATTTATAAACCTCAGGCAAAGCCAAAAATCCCCAATCAGCAGGTAATTATTTTCAATCATGGATATGGCTTTAATAAAGGTGGGGACTACTTTGTGTATTCATATTTAACCAATAAATTAGCTTCAAAAGGATTTTATACAGTAAGTATTCAACATGAGCTTGCTACAGATATGCCTTTGCCCACGGAGGGAAATTTACAGTTGGTGAGAAGACCTTTCTGGCAAAGTGGTTCTGATACTATTTTGTTTGTTTTAAATGAGCTTAAGAAAACACAACCTGATCTTGATTACAAACATCTGACTATCATCGGACACTCTAATGGTGGCGACATGACCGCGTTATTTGCTCATCAACATCCTCATCTGGTGTACAAAATTATTACTATGGATAACCGCAGAATGCTTCTTCCAAGAACCTCTATTCCTAAAATTTATTCTTTGCGTTCCAATGATTATCCCGCTGATGAAGGTGTCTTACCCAATGAAGAGGAGCAGAGAAAGTATAAGATAACCATACAGCCTACCTCTATCAATCATGGACACATGGATAATAAGGGCAGCGAAGAGGAAAAAAAGACACTCAATGATTTTGTTCTGAAATATCTTAAAGAATCATAGTTTTCTATTTTTTATACAATAATAATAGACAATGGTATGAATGTGAATAACGAGATGTCTCAAAACGCCCATCTTCATTGGTTTTACAGACTTATCCACAATAAAATGTGGATAACTTGTGAATTTTAACATTAAATTCATACAACGTATTAAAAATATCGCTACATTTACTATGTAATAATAATCGAAGTGGAAACTTTATTTGCTTTTCTTACTACTATTGAAATTGCAATTAAATTTGAAATAAAAATTTAAGCACAGCATTGTCGGCTGTGCTTTTTATTGTTGTCTAATTAAAAAAATGAGATGTTTTATCTACTGAATCTGCTCCTAAAGAGCAGGTTCTTTTATTCTATATCTCTTTTTTAACAAAGATCTTTTGCATCATCTTATTTTTAAAAGCATCATTCAACAAAAATTATATGTACATTTATTTTTTAAAGGCCTCATAGTTCAATGGATAGAATAAGAGTTTCCTAAACTTTAGATCCAGGTTCGATCCCTGGTGAGGCTGCAAATTTTCGTTTAAACAATGCACTTGCAGAGATATTACCCCGCTTTTACCCCTGAAAACTGAAGAACTTAACCTTCTCAGCAGAGCGAATCATGATACATTTGTCACCCCAAAGAACAAAAGAGTACAGTCTTAAACTTATAGGATTTGAAAAATACAGGTTGCAAAAAATCACAATAAGGTTGTATATTTGGGCGCTAAAAGCCTTTTCACCAGCCGAGGCACTGTAGTTTTATCAAGTGATTTAATGCAGAATTTTAGTCCTTTTCTTATAATTGAGCAATAAATAAAATTTAATGGAAGAATTTGAAATCCCCGTAACCTATAAAGGTCAGGAATATCTTTTTAATGGGCGTCTTGCCACCTTTACCTATGGTTACAAATTTTATGTTGATGTCAATGGTGTTGAAGTGATTTTTGAGCGGGATGATGAAGGAAACTTACGGGCAATGTTGCCGGACAATACGTCAGATAACTCTATAGAAAAAGGGCTTATTGAAGCAATCATTGAAGTGTTTAAAGCGCTTTGAAATTGATCTGATATCGTTTATTTTTTTGAATTTTTCTTTTTTCCGGTTCTCTTACGAAACTGCTCCTTCAACATATTGGCATAGCCTATCATGAAAAGAATACATCCTGCAGCAATAGAGATATGAATCCAGAAACGGCTTGAAACATTATTCTTTAAGTAATAATTATATGCTGAGCTGCCAAAGAAATACCCTGCTCCAATGATCATCAGAGGAATGACAATATAAAAAACACTGACAAGGCCAAATGCCTGAAGATAATCAGTACGCAAAGCAAGGGCATACTCTGTGATTCCCACTAAAATTAGTATTGCCAGGAAAACAAACAACCCCTCTCCCACCATCAGCATCGTTTTCACATCGGTAATAAGCCTTACCTCATCATTGCTATCATTCGTAACGATTTTTACTGTTTCCTGAAGTTTGGGAGCCATTGAATATGCAAATCCGGTATCAACGGTAGCTGTTGTTGTATGTCCTGCTTCATTCACATAGGTAACAACCGGATAGAATAACGCTCCTTTCTTGCGTCGGTTTTGTTCTTTTTTATAATCTATAACAATAGCATTCTTTGTTTCAGGAAATAGATGATCTTTAGCCGTATTAGCCAGATATACACTTACTGACACAACTAAGATGACTACTTTATAAAAAATAAAGCCTATTACTGCGATGATGATGAGTTTAAATAAGCTTTTGAGCTTCTTTTCTTTAATCCACCATCGATAAGAAAGGAACAGGATAATAAGCATCGTAATAATGCTTATATAAATTGATTGATACTCTTTAATATGATTTCCAAACATGATTATTTATTTCCGATCAACTTTAAATTTTAAAAGAGTGAACAAGGCTAATATTCCAAGCATAAACATTAATAGTCCAATAATTAAAAAAGTAGTTGTCACTACTGTAAATCCTTGACTTAGGCCATAATGAGGATCATAATATACCATTATCTCAGACTTTTTGATATTTTTATCAACGCTACTACTATCATCCGTGAATCTAATGCGATGATTATTATGATCCAATTGAATAACAGGATAATACACATAGGTAAACCTCCTACTCTTCGCACTGTCTACACCAATGATATTTGCTTTCACCTTAGTTCCATAGATGATAGGCAAAGAAGATTTATACATTGCAAATAGGATAAAAGCTCCTAATAACAGGATAATAGCTGCAAAAGTTTTTTTTATGATCATTTGTTGGATACATTTAAAATTTGAACCTCCCTTCTAATCTGTTTTTCTAAAAACAAAATAAGCCTTAACAAAAAATACTAAAAGCCCGGCCAAAACCAATGTAATATATATATTGGGAGCCTGAATCTTAAATTCTGATTTTCCTTTATAAGTTTTCACTTTGACATGCTGTCAGGCTTCATGAGTTTTTCTTTTGAAGTTACCTTCCGTTATTTTTATTGATCCGGCATTCTGAAGTTTTACTTTATACTCAAATCTATACTTGCCATATCCGGTATGGATACTATCTACAGATACAATATCTCCTTCATAGGATTGACCAAAATAATTGATCACATAGCTTTCCTGAGTATGAAATAAAACATTTCCAATTAATAGAGCAATTGCAACGATTAAAATAGAAACGGATGCGCAGCCATCTTGATTAGTATTATAAGCCATATTATGATTAAGGGTTTGCACCTTTACTATTTTCAAACAGACATATTTCGATACCGATCTGAGTAATAAATTGATACTATAAAAAATAGATTATACAATATATTAATAAGATATCCGTAATTGTATCCCTTTGGAAATACTTCGGTCCCTAAAGAGTGCCCCGAAATACTTATAATGATGCTCATCACCAATAGTCCCAACCAAAAGAGGGTAAAGCATCCCGTATTTCCCTTTAAACTATCTATAGTCTTCTTATCTTTTATAGAATATGAATAAATATAATTGGGCAGCCATGAAGCCACGGTAAACACCATTGCCAGATTATATGATATGAAAAAGGGAAATAAAGTGAATACTAATAATGCACAGAAAAAATAAACAGCCACAAACCTATTTTTACTCTCTTTCTCATTTTCCTTATAGATAAACAAAGGAATATTCATCAGCAATAAAAAAAACATTACCCAAAAATTGAAAAATGAAGATTTCTCAACAGTTTTATTTTCCAGAAACATATACGTATTAAAAACAGCCCATAGGAAATTAATTCCCATTTGCATCAGCGTAGGGCGGGTCAAAGGCATGGCTTTTCCTTTGTTTTCCTGGTATTGTTCCTGAATTTTTTTGAGGTCGTTTTGCAGCTTTTTATTAGGCATCTGTATTTATCTGATAATTTGCAGGCTTTGTGTTCCTTTTGGAATATATAACAGCATATCTATATAAGTTATAAAAAAGGGAAATAAGGTGAATACCAATAATGCACAGAAAAAATAAATAGACATAAACTTATTTTTTTCCCCTTTCTCATTTTCCTTCTAGATAAATAAGGAAATGTTCATTAATATTCTTTATTTCATCTAATAAATTTCAAGTTTATTACTGTTTTTAGGACGGTATAAATACAAGGAAATATAAGTGGTTGTAACAACGTCTTTATCTTTCTTTTTAAAACCACCCCAAAGTGCTGATTTTTCATTGTTTATTTTCTCAAGACAGACAATTTTACCATCAGCATAAAAAGTCATTTTATAATTTTCAATAGGTTTCAAATCAAAAAACTCAAGGTTAGAGTCTGTTCTGAACTGATAATCATTATCCCACCTTTCTTTTATATCTTTATCGGAAAGATATAATTGCTGAGCGACTCTTTTTTCTTTATTATAGTTGAGACTGGCAAGATCGTCCTTAGTCCCCTGCATATAAATATTTCTTATTTCATTATATTTTGCAACAACTTCACTTTCTAATTTTTTTAATTTTTGCTCATCTTTAGTAACTAGGACCTCTGCTGTTTCCAAATTATTAATACTATAGGGAACTTCGGCGTTGAAAGTGAACTGATCTTCAAAAGACTTGAGACCATCATAAGATGCTACCTTTTTATTTTCAAATTCTTTTTGAGGAGTAATATAATTTTTAACTTCTTCTTCATCCCCCAGACTTCCATCTTTATTGGTCATGGATTTTACAATCTTAATCTGAACCCCGGAATTAGCATGTAAAGTTTCATTCAGGACATTAGTATTCTGATTGAATCCCGGGCGCAACTTAATCGTTATCTTCTGACTTCCTTTTGTAGCTATATTCCAATTCAAAGGAAAATAGGATCCTGACAATCCGCTTCCGGAGGTATCCATATATTTTATAACCGGCATTCCATTAATCAAAATATCAAAAGAACAATTATTAGTAGAAATGTAAGCTCCGTAATGAGGTTGATTATCAAAATGTTTTATTTCTTTTTCGATTGTATAAATGTCCTGAGATGTTTTCATATTTTCATTTTTTTTCTGTCCGCATGCGGTTAAAGATGTCGCTAGTAAAATAAATATTAAATTTTTCATAACTATGTTAAATAAAATTGGATTTTCTCTCCCTTAGAATTTTCAAAACTTCCTTCATACTCATGCATCAGAACCAATTCAAACTCCGCAGATGTTTTTCCTGATGAATATTCACCTCCATCATAATTCTCAGCAATATAACCCATTTCCAACGAACCTTTTACTGTTATTCCATGGAATGTTAAAAGAGGATCCAGATAAAACCCTTTATCATCAGCTTTTATTGCTCCTGACAATGTAAATCCTGTTTTAACAGAAAGGGTCGCTTCAGCATAAAATGTAATTGATCCGAATAAGAATGATTGTCTCTTGGTCTTATATTTTATCCCGGCTGTTAATTCTAACGAAAATACGCCTTTTACCGTTAATGGACTATCATCTTCAGAATCTTTAGAAAGAGACTCCTGATTAAGATTTGATGTTTTACTTGCACTATTGTATCTTAGCTTTCCTTCAATTTCCAATTGTCCGCTGGCAACCAGATCGAGAGTTATTTCAGGAGCTATACCAATAGCTGCCCCCATATCAACAAGAGTAATAATTCCTCTTGCAACCGGATGTGCTTTTTGTGCCAAAGCTAAAAAATCGAAGGTCAATTCTCCCCCTATAAGAGGTTCTGCCATCACCTGAATTTCTCCCACAATACCAACCTGATCTATATTTTTTTCTTTTGGATTTTCAGCATACCAAGAACCCAAAATTGCTAATGATGGAGGAATAACATCAATAGAGAGCAAAGGTCTTCCTTTTAATGCATCACCCAACTTAGCCAAATTTTCAGCAGCAGCTTTTTCGTTGATCTCTTTATATTTCTTATCTAATTTCTTCTTTGACTTTTTCTTACCATCTAGAATTAATTCAACTGTATTTTTAATATCAATAAGCTGTTTTACAATATCTACATATCTCTGATAGCTGGCGGAAATTTCTACAGCTTCACCCGGACGATCATATTCTACATTCAGAGATAGAACCAGGTCTGACAATCCTGAACTTATATTATCTTTAAAACTAAACAGATCCGGACGGTCTTTTCGATACTGCTGTTTTGATTTTGTACTTTCTTTATTATACTTCCTGGTTTGTGCCTGCTGCTTATTTTTTTTCTGTTCCAGTTTGGCAATCAGTTTTCTTGCTTTTGTTTTATCTTCTTTTTTCTTTGCCGCTTGCAAATTAGCTTTGGCATTTTCTAAGTCTCCATCAATTTTAGCTATCCTTTCATCAATTTTTTCAGGTTTATATTTATCTGCTAATTTTTCTTTTCTTACCAGATATTTATCGTATGCTTCTCCTCTCATTTCCTGAAATTTCTCAGGATCACAATCATACGCAAATTGTAATATCCATTTGATATCAGGATAAACTCCAATATTAAGTGTTTTTTGAGGATAAGCACAGGTATGAAGTAATACAGGATAGTTTTGTAAGGCAGTCTTTCTTGTTGGCCAAATATATTTTAATAATGAAGCCGCTGAGCCATTTCCATATTCAAATCCAATATCTAATACTATTTCTCTGTCTGAATTGGGATATCTTCCAATCTTCCGTTCATCCTTAAATATTGTGGATTTACTTGACCTACTCATTCCAATTAGTCCTTTAACACCACCTTTCCCTGTAGTATGTGAAGCATTGATCTCATTATCATCATTCGTGTCACCATGACCTTCTTCTTCTTTTCCAAAGTTAGCACTGAGAATTTCAATTTTGAATTCATTTCTGCTAAAGACCAACTGTTCATCAACTCTGGTACTTTTTTCAACGACTATTGCCTGCTGTATCTGAGACAGATCAAACACCTTACTCGTATGATCTTTTATCTTGTCACCTGCGTAAGTGCATTCTGTAGTATTTGAATCTACAGTAATCTTAACATTTCTTCTGGCTTGTTTATTTCCGGCAATAACAGGCATAAAAAGATCATTTTTTCCTGCATCTGTTTTAGAATTGAAAATTGTAATTTCCAGAGGTTCATTATTTTCTCTTTCATCCAGTTTAGTATATGACCCTTTAACAATATCATATCTACAATGATGGAAAGCTTCAAAATTGGTTTCTACATTATCTACAAAAACGGGTTTATTTCCAGACTCAGGAATTGTAATATTAGGAGATGCGTTTGAGAGTATATATAAAGGAAATTGGTTTAAATCAAATCTTTTATCTTTAAAAACCACTGTAGGGATTATATTAATCAATCCATTTCTTCCTATACACCATATAGGATCAATATATAAAGTAAGGACTGCTTTCTGAACATTTTCTGTTTTTTCCGTCTTTCCATCTTTATCATTACCCATATTATCCACTAAAACTCCAGTAATTGCTCCCGGCGGCGGTTTAATACTATTACTGTCTGAATAATCATAAATTTCTACCTCAGTTTGAAATAAATTTTCAGATTCAGTGACCTCTTGTTTTGCTGTTGAACTATTATCAGACTTATTGTTCCGGCTATAGGTATTGGCTTTTAAGATTTCTCCGTTTATCTTCAATTCGATCCCTATATTCTGTCCATACATTCTTTCTGTATAGACATGTAATTCAACTTTACTTCCCGGCTGGATGGGTGCATTAATTTTTTTAGGAAATCCAGTACTATCAAAACCATACCATTCCGCAATATTCACTTTTGGGTTGACAGAATCTGTATGTATATAAATCCCATTTTGAGGGCTTCCGGTAGGCTTCCCTTTTTCCCAGAAAGGTTCAATCCATACAAATCCTCCTCCATAAATATGCCTGTCTAGAGTCATGTTAGGTTGCACTGCCCCTGGGTCTAACGTTTCATTTCTTCCATTTGGCTTACTACTTCTTGATCTCGCAAGATGCCAGGCCCAAACAATGGACTTACAGGTCTTCTCTAGTGCATCCAGTGCAGTCTGTTGTTTTTTTAATTCCGAATCTTTCGGCTTTTTTATTCTATCTGCTTTTTCTCTTGCAATTCTGATATTCTCGTCCAGGCTTACCTGAACATGAGTTGCCTCCTGCCCATTATGTTTCTCCATCTTCAGCCATTTTCCTCCTTCATTATGGCGTTTTTTAGCTTCATTCAGCAAGCGGTCAGATTCAATTTTTAAATCAGATTCAATTTTTTCTTTTTCCTTATTGAGAAGGTCTATTCTATCTAATATTTTCTTCTTTTCCTCTTCATATTCCTTGACACTCACCGTAAATTTCTGTCCCTCCTGAATAGTCAGTGCCCGATATTGTTCATTAAAATTTGTATTTCCTGGAGGGAGAATAATTGCTGTTAATTTGGTTTTATTAATTTCCATAGGATTACATTAGTTTTTAACGTTTAGCATATCAGTTTTCCGGATATACTTATTAGGGTTAACAAACGGTAATAATTCAGCCAAAACCTCTTTATCTGCATTCTTCACATTCTGTGCAGAGGCTTCAGCAGTCTGCCCATGATTGATAATAGTGATACAATCCGGACCTCCGACAGGACAAGTAGCTTTGCTGTCTTCCAAAAGAGCTTTTCCATTATTATCCTCCAGCATGATCTTCTCATAATAACCGCTCCATTGGGTAACGACTGCCTGGCAAGGGTTATTATTCATTTTTTTGCATGATCCGAAAGTATTCTTCTCAAAGGTAGGTCCGATATCTATATGGGTAGCCAGCAGTTTTTTGCTTCCATCCTTCTCATTGATGTAGCGTTTGCTTTGCGTTTTTACGGTAAGTTTATCAGGAGTTGTTCCGAATTTACATTGGCAGGTCGCTCCCTGGCAAACTAAATGTTTTTCACTCATGGTATATTGTGTTTTTGGGTTCTTATTTTTTATTGCTCATACAACTGAAAATCGATTTTGTATTCAATTCCTTTTTCAAAAGTTGAACAATAACCGGTGATTGAAAATATTTCTCTTGTTTCTCTATGAAACTTATACAGGAAGTTCACCTGTCCTTTAGCTTTATTTCTATTAAAGGGATTATCTTCTTCTGTTCCCGTTATTTTTAATGCTATTTTGTTACCTCTTGTATATTCCCTGCTCAATGCAAATTCTGCCTCATATCCTATCTGCTGTGATAATCCTGAAAAACAGACCTCCAAAAGATCTTTTTTCAGAAACCGGGGATATCCCTTGTAAACAGGCAGGAAGAAAAACTTATAAAACAGATTCCTGTCAAGCAGATCTTTTTTCAGATTCAGATCTGTATAAGCCTGATCCATTTGTTCTAAAATCTGATCTGTAGTTTCAGACTGATAATATTCTTTCAATTTGGGAAAGCAATCTGTTTTCCAACGATGGGATATTTGCTCATGATTGACAATTGCATCAAGTCCACCATTGTTCTTAACCAAAATCTGCAACGGGTACAAGACCTGTTCTGCCTTTTCAAACAGTTGTTCTATAATCTTATCAATTCCCTGATTGTTTACATATGTTTTTTCCTTAGTCAGTTCAACATAAGTTGGAGTTCTTTTTACTTTTATCTTATAATGGATCTGAAGGTCTTTAGGTAAAAATCTGATGATCACTCCATATATCTTTTCACTAAGATGGGTGGGAAGATCCAGTGTTGCGCTTTTCAGTAATTTATGTTCTCTGATTTCAAATTTATCAGAGGGTATATACACATATTCAACATATTTGGGTAGCGACAATGTCAATATTTCCTGAATACTACAATGCTTATTATGAAATACCACCACTTCTTCCGGAGTCATGCCATATTCCCCGGAAAACTCTGTAAGGCTTAGAATTCCTTCTATTTTAACCTTTTTATACTCTTTTGTTGTAGTGTCTTTCATTCTAATTGTACTGATTAACTTTCCTGAAGTAAATCATTGACATCTCATAACGCCAGTAAACAGGTTCTATTTATATTTATCAATCCCCATAATGATATAGCAAATCAGTGTAAAAACAATGATAAGAACTGAAATAGTTATCGGAAGCCACCACAGCCCCTGCTTCTCCGGGGTATTAAAATAAAAGAAATAAGACAGAATCAGCACAACAATATTGAGAACAGCAAGAATATTAAGCTCAATAAATGCTGCGGGAATCTGTGTGCTGCCATATTTATAGGTATAATACAGATGACCTAAACTGATTAATTGTAATACTATTATTGTAACAGGAAATATTTGTAATTTATTCATTATCTACATTTAAATTTTAAAACTTAATTTAGTTCTTATTTTTACATCTTGTGATATTTATGCCGCTTTCTTTTTAAACTGATCTAAAGTTCCCCCTGCCTTTATCCCTGCTCTTCCTTTGACTAAAGGATATACTGTATTTCTTAAATAATTTTCCAAAGCCGGGAAATAAATATCCACCTTCCCACCATGCTTTTTACTTTCTTTGTAAAACGTTAATATCCAAACTGATGCAAGCATAGCGTCTCTAGCTCCTTTTGAGTCTCCATCCTTATCTGATTCTCCATGTTTACTAGAATCCTGAACATCATACCCCTGAAACTGCATAATGTGATTATTCTGATCCCGTACTACATGAGATAATGAATAGGAATCCTGAACCATATGCAACATCTTTCCAATATGAAATAACCCATCATCCCCAGGTGTTTCAAAGCCTTTTTTAAACCATTTTTTTGCCTGGTCTACAATCAACTCTATTACCTGTTGGTTGGTATTATTCCCTGAAGGAGCCATAGAGTGCCAGAACTGTTTTGATCCGTTATGAGATTCATAAGCCATTGTTCCCTTTTTTTCAAGGTCCCTCCATGTATTATAATAACAGGTTTCTATAGAATCCTCATTAGCACAAGGAACATCCGGCCAGGCACAGCCTTCATCCAGCCGGTAATCATAAACAACGCCTGCAGCTTTAGCAGCCTGTTTTGTAATATCTTCATGTACAGCCCCACCACCCCTGATCTTAAAGAATTCGACCGTTACTTTCTCACCCGACTTCATCGTTACAATTCCATGATCATCTTCTTTTTCCAGCATATATAATAAATCGCGGGCTTTCATCTCAATATTCGGGTTTTCATATAATACCTTTGGCTTAAATTCCCGGGTACTTCCATCCTTAGAACGTATTTTGACACTTGCAAATTCAAAGTCTTTCAGCAAAGCCTCATTAAACCGGATAAAATCTGCTGTAAAAAGAACACCTTCATCGTCTGGTGCATCTCCACCAATAGTGTCATATTTATTTCTTAACACATCATCAATATAATGTCCGATTTCTTCCATCACTACCCTGAAAAGTAACCATGCCTTCTTCGGATCCTTTTCAGACTCTAAAATTAAATTTTCATTGATATAGATTGTTCCCTCATGATAATAACCGCCATGGTAATTGGATAATTTTCGGTCGACTTCATACTTTGGATACGGTAAACTCTTATTCAGGAGATCTTGCCTTAGTCCTTTAACAGCTTTATGCCGGATATCATCCCCAAACATGCTTCTTATCCCGGCTATAAATGGCTTGGAAGTTTTATAGTTGAAAATTTTTGTTTCATCCAGATAAGGAATTTTTAACTCCTGATCATTATGCATATAAAGTTCAGATTCAAAAGTGATGACCTCCTCATTGTTTTCTGTAGGCGGAATTTCAGGCTCTCCATAAATAACGCCTTTTTCTTTGCCAATCTGAATAACCTTAGAGCCAATATTCTCTATACTTTCTTTGGAATATACTTTATAACTGCCACCTGTTTTTTTGGTAATATTCCCTTTGACAATTCTTGTTCTGCTCATCAGATTGTTCTTAGAAATTATTACTTTTTTCAGAGGAATTATTTTTCACCTGTGTCCCGGAATGATGTTCGTGTGTCCCTTCGCTTTGAGAAATTATTTTTCCTTTGCTTACCTCATTTCTTTCTTTCTTTGTTTCACTATGTACATCTCCGTCTATAATCTCCGTAAGCTTACCGGTAATCAGCATACTGGCATCCCCCACCACGGAAGTCATCTTCATTGCTCCGATACTTTGGGAAGAATTCAGCGTCACGCTTTCCGTTTTATTCATGCCGACTATATTACTTTGATCTGCTCCCACTGTTGTACTCATATTTTGTCCTACATTCACCGTAAGATTTTCTCCTACATTGAAAGTCATATTTTTCGGAGCCGTCACCGTAATATTCCCCTTACCATCCATTAAATAGGAGTTTCCACTTGGATCTTCGATATAAATACTTCCTTCTGTATCATTAAAAATAATTTTATTGCCACTTCGGGTCTGGATTGATTTGATATGATTATCGATACCACCTCCCAGCCCTACCTGACCGTGGAACATTCCTCCCATTGCAAAAGGGAAATCAGGATGATGATATTCAAAACCTACCATGACCTGGTCACCTACCTCAGGTACTGCCACAAATCCCCTGTTCTGAGTGATCTGATCTGTACCTCCTGCATCGGGGCTCATCATTCGTATAAACTGAGTGGTATTACTTTTTTGCCAGTCAAACTGCACCTGTATACGTCCCTGATTCAGTGGATCTGTATTTGAAATAACCGTTGCCACCTGTGGTTCTGCTTTGGGCACATGGAAGTCTGGACGGGGAATAAACCCTGTATCTGCAGCGATCGCTTCAAAATACCCATCGTAATAGCCACGGGCATCCACCTCATGAATAACTTCTGTCAACATCAGTTTGGTAAAGTAAGCGGTATCATTGGTATCTGTTTTACGCATTTCAAGGTCTACAATACATCCCGGATACAAAAATGGGATGGTCATAAATCCTGAGGTAATGAAAACCTGTGCAGCCTTACTTCCTGTACTTCCTTTCTGTGATGAATCAACATCCATAAACGTAGAGGCATTGATAGGGGCAATTCTTAATGATGGTGTTTTAAAAGTGTTTTCAGAGATCTCATATGCTCTTCTTGCTATATCTGAGGTATGGCTCACTTTAGATGCTCCGGTAGTCAACTTTTCGTGTTGGCTGCTATTGTATCCGTAAAATGTTGGATTGACGTGCTGAGCTTTCATTTTGATCTTAACATCACTCAGACTGCTACCATAAACAAGCTTTACCGGTTTCTCCTGTGGCGGAAGCTTTCCGAAATGAAGAATCTCCCCATCATAGAAGAATTGTTCACCATAAGATTCTGCCATCCGTGCCAGATAATTATAGTGGGTCTCTTCATATTGTGAACTATACGGGACATTTCCATAACGGGCATCAACCCTAAAATCAAATTTCTCCTGCCCGAGCCCTTCTTTAATGACTTCACTGGCAATACTGTTCAGGCTTATCGGTTGAGCTCCTCCAAAACTTTGGATATGGGGAGCTGCATCCAAAAGGATTGTGGGACTGAAACCTGTGAGAACAATATTCCCCAGGCTTCCCTTTTCCTGACTGAATCCTACTTCTGTAATTACTCCTACAAAATTCCTTTCCGGGCTACTTTCAACATCTTTATATCTGAAAATAACGGTTATTCTTTTTCCCAAAAAACTTTGTGCTTCTTCCAGGTTATGATTTTCTGCACTTCCGAGGGTATCATGAGCAAGGACAAGGTTAAATTCATGATGTTTTACGGCACTTTGTGTAAGTTTAAAATGCTTGAAAAATCTGATTGGTCTCCCTTCTACAAAAATCTCCAGCTTCACAACCCTATTTATTCCTGCGACGTCATTTTCAGGAATTCCCTGTGCATTAAATATTTTGGAAGTAGGTTGTTTGGACCAGACCTTATTATCTGTTACTGTTGGATTATTGGTATGCAAAGTTTTTCCCATGAACTTTGCAGTAGAATCTGATGTATTGAATGTATCTGCTGGATTAGAATCTATTTTGTTTTTAGATAAGTTCTCCTTTGGTTGATTAGTCATGATAATAATTTTTTTTGATGTGTTTATTTTTTCTCCGGTTCTGGCCGGAGAGGTAAGATCATTTTTTCAAACAATTCAGACAAATTACATACTGACCTCCCGGATATAATCTGTCATTAAAGAAATGTTTTGCATTCAAATAGTATAAAGAACCAATCGGGTTATTCCCTTGAGTCCTTAACAACATTATTTCCAATGGCTTATTCTCATATTCCTTTAGCCATTTCTTTACTTTAAGTGGCTAATATATCATCATAAAATGTCCCTGCAAAATGAAATAGTCATTTTTTGAAAAATTGTAGTAGTTCTACGATTTTTGTAATAATGAAAATAATATCAGATACTTAAAAAAATCGAAGCTTTTGGTAAAATTATTTAAAACCATCAAAACCAAACTAACACCAGAATACAAGAAACGGCCAAATGGCTACCAAAGGAAATATTAAGAAATAAAGCTGAGAAAGACGAGTTTCAGTTATTTATGGTAAGTTTGTAAACTTTCAGACTTTTGCCTTTATGTCTTTTGAAGAACTTATTGATATGGCTTTCATCAGCAAAACCAAATTCATCAGCAATTTCATGTACTCTCCTATCACTAAAACGTAGGCGGTGCTCAATCAACCGGATTTTGTAGGAAGATATATATTGCTGAATCGATTCATTACAGTGTTTACGGAAATAGGCTCCAAGATATGTCGGGGATAATCCAAACTCTTTGGCTATGGTTTCTACTTTCAGAAGTTTAGGCTGCCGTATATTTTCCTGAATATAGTCTAGGATCTGAAGAATACGGATGTCTGCATTGGATGAAATACTCTGCGGCTTGATAGCAGCAATATTCCTTGCTGCGATAACAATGATAGCATTCACCAGATGACGGGTAAGATCTTCACTATAGACTGATTCATATTTAATGGCCTGCTGCAGATTCTGAATGAGTAGACTCACCATTTTCTTATCATCATTATTCACAAGTACTGAGCCTGAAAGATGAGAGGCATAATACAAAAGACACTCAATATGGTCTATACTTTTCCATTGGTATTCCCTGACGTAATTTTCACCAAAACGAACCACCATAAATTCACATACACCATCCAGATTAAACTCGTGACAATCGTTTGGGGTAATCAAAAATAAATCTCCGGCCGTATAGGTAATCTTGTTTCCATTCACCGTATGATCTCCAATCCCGGAAATCACATACACCAGTTCAAAAAAATTAAATTGCCGATCCCGTAAAGGACATTGATCTAATTTTTCGTAAAATACTTCAAGGGACTGGTATATATTTTCTGCCGCCATGCTGCAAAGATACCTAAAGAGACTTGAAATATACCTGTTCTCACCTCTTTTTCAGGTCTATTTTTGCTTTAAATTAAAACGTATGAAAAGCAAAATTGATGCAGAGCTTTGGAAAGCGATCACAAAAAGTCCATTTAATACAATAGATTATGAAAATCTCCTTGTCCACAATCCTGCACAAATCAGAAATGAAGAAATGAAAATTTCTTTGCAGGATCAGCCAATACCTATACCTGAAATACTTTCAGTACAATATATATACATTCCTTCTATAGATTCATCAAGAAATATCCGGTTGAGGATCTATCGGCCAAAAGGTAAGCAGAATCTGCCGGTATTTCTATATTTTCATGGAGGAGCATTTATCTACGGAACACCTGAACAATATGATTTCTTCTTCTTTCGGTTAGCAATAGATACAGAAATGCTGATTGTTTCAGTAGATTACAGGCTTGCACCGGAACATCCATTTCCGGCTGCTATGGAAGATGGTTATGATACGTTGCTTTGGCTATCTGAAAATGCTTCTCTAATAGATGGAAACAACAGGCATCTACTTATAGGCGGAAGCAGTGCAGGAGCCACGATCGCGGCATCAATAACGCATTTATCCAGAGATAGAAAAGAAGTCAAGATTAAACATCAGTATTTAATGTATCCACCAATGAGTGACCTTTTAGAAACCCCATCTATGAAAGAACTTGCCAATGCTCCTATGCAAACAAAGAAAGCTGCAGAATGGATGTGGAAACATTATCTGGATATTCATAAAACGCAATCTCTTCCCTACGCTGTTCCCTTATTGGAAAATAATTTCCGGAATCTTCCGGAGGCTACCATCATTGTGTGTGAACTGGATCCTTTAAAAGATGAAGGAAAAGCTTATGCAGATAAGCTGCAACAGGCAGGAATCTCCGTCAATTTTATAGAAATTAAAGGAGCTGTACATGCATTCGATTTCTTTCCCTGCTTATTATCTGAAACATTTTATACAAAACAAACAGAACTTTTTAAAAACATTTTAACTCAGGCTATATGAAAAAAATTGTAGTGATCAACGGACATCCAAACAAAGAAAGTTTTAATCACGTCATCGCACAATCTTATATCAGTTCAGCGATAGATTCCGGGGCAGAAGTACGGTATATTGGTATTGGTGAGCTGGATTTTAATCCTAATTTACAATTCGGTTATCAAAAGAGAATGGAATTGGAACCAGATTTACTAAAAGCACTGGAAGACATTCATTGGAGCGAGCATCAGATATGGATACATCCTATATGGTGGCTGGGCATGCCTGCTGTGATGAAAGGTTTTTTCGACAGGGCTTTTCTTCCCGGCATAGCCTTTAAAAGTAATAAAAAAGGAACCAGTGAAGGCTTATTAAGTGCACGATCAGCAAGAATTATTAATACGGCAGGTGATCTCTCAGAAAAAGTATATAGAGAACAATATGTCTCGAGCGGGCTTGTTCAGCTGAAAAAAGGGATTCTGGAATACTGTGGTGTATCTTCCATCAACACGCATTTTATAGGTCCTCTTTATGAAATGGAAGAAAAAGAAAGAATAAAATGGCTACATAAAATAAGAGAAATAGCTTCTTCAGACGCAATGTATAAAGAATAACTCCACTTTTTAAGGTTAATATTTAAAAACTTAAAAAAAAATCTTTTCTTTGCAAAAATGATAACCTTGAAAAAACTATTATTATTCACTTTACCTTTGAGTATATTCTTTTCATGTACATCTGATTCTGATGAGGTAACCATTCCTATTGCTATTAAAAAAAAGAAAATTATTGAAGTAAAACATGACAATCAGCCGTTTTATAAATTTACCTACAATACTACAGGGTCTATTTCTGAAATAGAAAACTATTCTAATGGCATTGTATCTAATGTTACAAAGGTAGAATACACCAATGGGCTTGAAAGCAGAAGAAATATTTATAATTCAAAAGGGACTTTATTTAATTATCAAACGTATACCTACACTGGGAAGTTGATTTCTGAGAGATCATCTTTTTCTATACATCCTTCAACAGGTCAGGAGGTCCTGACCCAAGTAACCCGTTATACGAATGATGCTGGCAAACCTTTCAATAACATTATCGGCGTAGAATATTATGATGGCTCAGGAAGCCTAGTTTCAAAAACCATTGTCACTTATCTTGACAACAATGGAAGTAACAAAGTTGAAGTTCATAATGCAGCAGGAACAAAAACCAATGTTACAACTACGATGAGAGACAATTCAATTCCCTGGGATAAAGTACTGGCTCCATTTATTTACCAGCGTGAGCACAATATAATATCTGTATCGAACCAGGATTCTGCAGGTTCATCAACTACGGGGTATACCGTTGATTATACTTATGATAAAGACAGGTATCCTTTAACCGCTAAATACTCACTTTCAAACGGTACAAAATATACTTATACATTTACCTGGGAATAATTAATACTCAGTAAAAATTATTAAAGGAGGCTATACAGTCTCCTTTTAATTTTGATATAAAAACGATTACTTTAATTAAAGATGATCACTTACCAAACTTTTTCATCTCAACTAATATTACCAATCACTGTTATTATAATATCTGAAAATTTCAAATAATTCTAATAAACACCCCGCATTGATTTTCAACACCTTGCCATTCTGACCTCTACGGAAAATATACAATAAAATGTATAATAATAATTATTGTTACTTAAACAACTACATTATGTATACTGATTATTATATCAAATTCTAAAAATATCTGACATATATACTACATTTTGACAATGCCTTTTCAGTAAAGTAAAAGCTTATCCTTTTTTTCGTTACTTCGACTTCAAAATAGTATTCAAAAATATGTGGTTAAAATTTAAATATTGAAAGCCAACCATCATCTTAAGTAACACAATCCTTAAATATCCGTTATGAAATTTATTTATTTTTTTTGTCTATTGGTAATAGTATCTAAGATTATATTATCATGTAACAGAGCAGACGATTTTGTTGAAAATGATAAAATCGGTATTCAGCCCACTACGGCTTTTAACAGAACACTTTCGGGGTCTATCAACAGAATTACCCCTACTCAGTGGATATTGAATGAAACAGCAAGTGCAGAATCAGAAAAAAAAAGAGCGATGTTATCGCTTACTTTCGCAGATCAAAATCCGGTTGGCTTACGTCTCCACGCCAATACAACATTAATAGTTAATGTTACCATACTTTCCGGAAATGCACTACCAACTCTGATTATCGGCAGTTACGATAGAGAAGCTGTAACGATTCATCAATTGAAGGAAGGGAATAATAGTATTATCAATCCCAATGGAGGTGATCTTTATTTAAAATTTTCATCAGACAATCCATCTGCAAACAATTCTGTGAAGGTGGATTTCAAAGAAGGATACAGTACTATTCCATTTTACATTCTGGGAGTAAATTCTAATGCACAATGGAAAGAAATGCTGGCATCAAGTTCTGCTCCCAATGCAATTCTAGTCTCTCATAAATCCTTTATTGTATGTTCCCGGGAGATCGCAAAAAAATATGAAAATAAAAACCAGGATTTGGTATTATCACGTATAGATCTGGCATTAAACATTGAAAATTCCATTGGCTATATGGATGTTCCTACTCCATGGACGGGGAATGTTATGATTATAGAAAGAAATTCAGGGTATATGGATGCAGAATCGGACGGGAAAATAAGGGTAATTGGTTCACAATTTGAGAGGGTACTTGATCCTGATGTTATACAAAATAATGGATGGGGACTTTTTCATGAAATGGGGCACCATCATCAAATGTATAACTGGAATTTTGATGCTGTTCATGAAGTTAATCCCAATATTTATACTTTGGCCGTGATGCGTACTATGAAACCAGGGTACAAATGGTTGACAGGCTCTAATTGGACTGATCTTCAGAAGTATTTTGAAAAAAGCTCCCGGGATTATACCGCTTCAACCACTTCAGGTGAAGTAAGATTGGCTCTTTATGAACAATTACGTCTGGCATTTGGTGAAGGATTTTTCATTAATCTTCATAAGCTCATACGCCAGGATAGGCCGAACGCAACAAATAATGAACAAAAAATGCGTGTACTGATGATATATGCATCCAAGGCCTCAGGTTTTAATTTATCATCCTATTTTAAAAAATACGGATTTAAGGTTAATCAATCAATTTACGACGAAATCAATGCATTAAACCTTCCGAATTCCCCTACTGACATTACTACTTACAAAGAACCTTAGTTAAATAATCTCAATCTCACAGAATAGCCGGAAGAAGCGCTTCCGGCTATTTGTTTTCAAAAAAATGTCTTGTAAAAGTGTATTCCCTATTCAAAAACAACATAATTCACTTTATCTACTCCTGTATTACCTGTTTTTTCATGATAAGCATACAGTACCAGCTCATAATTTCCCGGAATAGTAAGTAAATAGCTCCCTTCAAATAAATTGGTTGATACTAATGACATATCAATGTTTTTAACAAATTTTCCATCTCTTTTAAGAATCCCTTTAACCTCAATTTCGTCAGAATTCCAGACTCCTCCCTTCTCAATCACACATCCACACATCATCACAATATTTGCCTGAAACTGAAATGGTTTATCCTGAATCGTTTTTAGTGAAATATACTGATGGGTCCGGGGTTTCAATATATCAATAATATATCCGGGAATTTCAAGAATAATTCCTTCTCCCAAAATATGTTTACCGGGAATCAGCCATAATTCTGTAGTGACAACTGCCTGGGCTTGTTTACTATTCAGGGGAGAAATCACTTCAACAGTAACAAAAGTGGGTTCATCTATATCTATGGCAGCCATAAATCCTCCTGTATGATCATCAGCAATTGAATTTCCCCTTACTTTTGGGGTTTTCATAATCAAGTCGGTATTGCCGGTACTTCCGGAGGTATTTCCTTCCGCCAGAATCCGTTGATTCAATTTATTTCTGATAATAATATGAGCTCCCCCTAAGGAAGTTCCGATAAATTTGGCATCTCTTGCTTTTGCTCTTATCATGACCTTAGTCTCAGTGGCAGAAATCGTAAGATTAGAGAATAGCAATGCAGTAATAAGAATTAGTATTTTCATGGGTTGATTGATTTTAAATATTCTTGTTTAAATCGGTTATGGAAAGAATCATTTTTTAGTTCCTGATCAATATTATCAAGGTAAGGGAAAAGACTTAAATCCTCTGATAATAGCTTTAATATAGCTCTCTCACAACTATCCCAGATCTTTTCCAGCTGAGGAAGCATTTCTATAGCTTTTGGAGAAAGTGAAATCATTTGTTTTCTCATATCTGTTTCATCTTTTTTGATATTGAGATAGCCCTTCTCCGTCATTTTTTTAACAATTACCACTACTGAAGGATGAGAATATCCTAAAGGTTCAGCAATATCTGTGATAGAGATTTCCTTATTCTTTTGCAGCATCATAAAAATCAAATACCAATTAGGCTCAACATCAACACCAAACTCTTTATAGAATTTCCTCACGTCATGAGACATCCGGTCACTGATTCGTTTTAACCTGCTATCCAAAGCCTTATATCCTAAATCTTTGATAAAATCGAATTCCATTTTAATATATTTAAATGTAAATATATAAAAAAACATAGTCGACTATATAGTTGACTATGTTTTTTTTATATAATAACTGATTCTAACTATTTCATGTTAGTATCTAAATGAACAAAATTAGAATGGATACAGTATTACATCTCTTTTAAAACATTATTTTTGTGTTTTCCTGAATTCTCCCGGTGTTACACCTCTGTGCTTTTTAAAGAGTCTGGAAAGATGGCTTTCATCGCTAAATTGAAGTTCATATGCGATCTCACTCAAACGGGTACTGCTATATTTTAAATAAGTTTCCACCAGTTTAAGTCTGTAATCTAATAAGTAATCCTGATAGGAAACTCCGGTTTGTTGCTTAAAGTATTCCCCGAAGTAATTCCCGGAAATGCCAAAATGGTCTGCTATAGTTCGAATACCGGTTTTTTCTCTGTCTTTTATATGTTGCTGGATGTACGTAATGATTTTCATGATAGAAAAAGCTTTTCTGTTTTCCTGCAGTTCAGAGGTTTCACTTTTAATAATATTACGGGCAACAAGATTTAGAAGAATGGATATACAATTACGTATAATAAGGTAATCATCCACTTTATTTTTAAACTCCCGGGCAATTTGTAAAATCAGGATTTCCGCAAAACTCTCGTCACTTTTATTACGGAATACACAGCCCGCTTTTGTATGATAATTATTGCTGATGTATTGTAGTTTATATAAATTTTCACAGCTTTCAATGCGGTCTGCCTCCAAGCGTATTTTATCAATAAACTCAATCGGACATTGTATGGTAATCAGTTTTGCACTTTCACTCTTAAAACAATAGGATTCTTTCTGAGGAATAATAAAAAGCTTTCCTTCCGAAAAACTGATACAACGTTCATCGTACATAAAAGCTCCCGCACCTTTTACGACATACACAAAAGAGAGAAAAGCCTGTGTTTTAAAACTGACCTCTTCCCCTTTCAGCAATATTTCGTTTACTTCAATTCCTTCTGAATGCAATCCTATCATTTTTACGTGCTTATTTTTCCTCCAAAAGTACAATTTTCACATAACATTAAGAGGTTACATTTGCAAAAAAAATATGAATACATACCCGAAACGATGGCAGGCACTCTCTTTTCTGATTGCAGGGGCGTTCCTTTCGCCCTTAGATTATTTTATTGTTAATATGGCTTTGCCTTCCATAAAAGAAGCATTTAAGGCCAGTGATCATCAATTGCAGATGGTCGTCGCTATCTATGGACTTACCTATGCTGCCCTTGTCGTTTGCGGAGGCAGGCTTGGTGATATGTATGGTCGAAAGAAAATTTTCATATTAGGATTATATACTTTTTTGTTTTCATCTCTTGCCTGTGCCTTTTCCACAGATATTACAGGGTTGATCATCTCACGACTCTTTCAGGGTGTGGGAGCGTCTCTACTTGCACCTCAGGTTTTGGCTTCAATAAAAATTTTATTCAGCAGTAATGAGCAACCTAAGGCAGTAAGTTTTTTCAGTTCAGTATTTGGTCTTGCTTCGGTGATCGGTCAGCTTCTTGGTGGTGTCCTTCTCAGCATGCATTGGGTAACGTTTTCATGGGAACTCGTATTTCTGGTTAATGTACCGGTTACCATCATCTGCATACTGGGAATTCATTTTACAATGGATAACAGTTATAAAGACGAAAAAGCCGGAATCGATTTCATCGGTTCTATAGTCTTAATATTGGCTTTACTTATGTTGATCTGTCCCCTTATTTTTGGACAAAAATATGAATGGGTATGGTGGATATTTGGAATAATGCTGGCTGGTGCTACATTATTGACAGCCTTTTTTACTTACGAAATGTACCTGCTAAAAATTGACAAACCCGTACTGGTAGATCCTACTTTATTGCAGAATACATCATTTGCATTAAGTCTGGTGATTATCTTTTTTTATAATTTTACAGCCGGTTTATTTATTTGTTATCCTTATTATCTGCAAGAGTTTTTGCATCAGAATTCTCTGCAAACAGGGCTGGCTATTATCCCCTATGGACTTGCTTTTTTTCTGGGACCTCTAACGATAACCAGAATGAAATTAGCTCCACATAGAATGATTTATCTGGGACTGGGACTATTGATATCAGGATTTATATTTACAGCGGCCGCCTTTTATTTTCAACAAAAACCATCCTTAATCACCCACATCACCCTGTTTATAGCTGGATTAGGACATGGTACCATTATGCCGGTGATGATGCAAACCTCTATTTCCCTGGTCTCTAAAAATAAGGCAGGACAAGCCTCAGGTTTAATTAGCATTGGAATACAAGTAGGGAGTGTAACGGGAGGAGCAGTAATTGGTACTTTATTTTTCAATATCATCAAGGTGGTAGAGTTTTCTGAAGCCTTTGCCATAGCTATTTCATTGATTGGGGTTTTTCAGATTATCGGGATATACGCGAATGTCAGATTAAAGAAGTACACAGAACAATATTGATTCATCTTTTTTTACAATTAAAATAATTACAAATTTAAACCTATGAACAATACAGAAAAAATTGTCAAGGAAATCACAGAATTTCATCAGGATATCGAAAAATGGTTTCAAGGTACGGCCGAAGACCGGGATCTTCTCTACAAAAAATTATTATCCGGCTTTTCCCCGGAATTCAAAATGATAAACGGAAATGGGTATACCGTCACATTATCTGCGTTTTCAGATTGGCTCCCGACCGTATTTGGAAAATTTCCTGAACGTACTGTGTATGTAGAAAATATAAAAGTCTGGCATTCTGACCATCATGGATTAGCTACCTATACAGAAGTTCAGATTACAGGAGAATCTTCAAACAAAAGGCAATCTTCTGGTATTTTTTTACTACATCCGGAAAAAGCTTTATGGTTCCATCTTGTAGAAAAATGGATATAAAATCACTGATTTAATCATGTTTAAGAATTTACAAATGATTTTTAGAATGTTCAAAAAGCTACCTCTTAGGTAGCTTTTAATTTATGATGTGTACTAGTTTTTGGTTTTAAAAATATCCATCTGTCTTGCCATAATAGCCAGTAAGATTCCAAAGCAGGCAAAAAGTCCGTAAGAATATCTAAGATCAAAAGCTTCTGCAACATATCCTATCAACGGTGGACCTATTAAAAATCCTAAAAAAGAAATACTTGAAACAAAAGATAATGCAATGCTGGGAGCTACTGTATTGACCTTTCCTATACTACTATAAATTGACGGTACACTTAAAGATCCCCCCAGACCAATAATCATAAATGCAATGATACACACCCAGAGTTCAGGAAAGAAAACACTCAGAAAAAGCCCGCTGCTCATCAGGATACCACAACCTTGTAAAACCAGTCTCTTCCCATATTTTTCAATAATCCGATTTCCGACAAACCGACCTAAAGTCATCATTAAAATAAAACTCGTATACCCCAGTATTACAAGCTTTTCCGGAGCTTTCACAATCGTTTGAAAATACACCCCGCTCCAATCAAACATTGCTCCTTCAATAGCCATACTTAAAAATCCAATGATTCCCAAACCCACCAATGTAGGATTAACAGACTTAAAAAGCGATTGTTTTTGAGGCTCCACTTTATGAATTACATTGGTTAAATAGTTTTTACTGTAGAACCAAAACCCTGCAACAAGGATAAAGGTACATACAAAATGGTAAAATGTTCCTACATTCATTGTAATCATCAACAAACCGATAAGGGCACCCATCAATCCCGCAAAACACCAAGCACCATGATATGAAGACAATAATGTTCTTTTGGTAATAGATTCTATTTCTATAGCCTGGGTATTGATCGCAATATTGCACAAATTTCCCGACACTCCAAAGAAAAACAGTACAACAGCCAAAACCCAATATGATGGAGAAATCCCAATCAATAAGAGGAAAACAGGATACAGCAAAAAACACCTCTTAATTACCCAACTGCTCCCATAAATACTGATCAGTTTACCTGCTAAAACCATAGTGGAAAGCTGTCCGATCGGCATCAAAAGCAAAAGAGTTCCCAATTCTGCCTCACTGATGGAAAGTGTATTTTTTATGATAGGAATCCGGCTGGCCCATGAAGAAAAAACAAGCCCGTGGGCGAAGAAAAGTAAAAAGCAGGCGGCAGGCATTTTCGCACTATAAGATTCTCTATCTTGCATTATAACAACATTTAGTAAAATTTCTGCTTGCAAAGTTAGGTACAGTTGCGCAATAATATATATTCCATTTTTGTCATTTTATATTCCATTTTAAACAATCTGCCTCAAAAGAAAAATTAACTACTTACATTTGTCTGCAACAATACAGGAAACAAAAATCACCACTGTTTACAGGAATAATTCATCACTGCAATGATAGATATCAAACCAAATTTTGAAGGGTTATATATTAAGAAATATACAGCAAGCGAGCTAATCTGGTTTCGAAAAAGAGCTCATAAACTCAATAAGCTGTTGCTTTGTTTTGTATCTGATGGTGAAATGAGAATCAGAATGAATGAAGTCGATTTTCATATTCAAAAAAATTCAATCATCATGTTGCTCCCAGACACAGATCTTTTGGACATTTCTGGCAGTAACGACCTGGATTTTATGGTGTTTTTTATCTCATTGGACTTCATCAGCACATACAGTTTTCTGACCGCACTTTTAGCCAGTGATGAAATTAAATTCAATCCTGTCATCCAACTGGAAAATCCAACGGGCCATCTCATCTGGCCTACTGTCAACCTGATACGGGATTATCATACCCAAACCGACAAAGAAAGTACTCCGGAATCTGTACAGTATTTATTGTATGCTTTGCTTGAGTTGGTTTCCAAGCTTTTTTTACCGGTTATAAAAAATAACACCCTTCTGCAAACCAGAAGCCAGGATATCAGAGAGCATTTTTTCAAATTACTCAACGAACACGGACATCTGCAGAGAAGTGTCATATTTTATTCTGATCAGCTTCATCTTTCCCCTCAATATCTAAGCAGCTTCATCAAAAAAGAAACAGGAAAACCGATTAAACAATGGATAAGTTATCAGGTGATCAAACATGCCAAAGAACTTCTCAAAACGACTTCCCTCTCCATTAAAGAAGTCAGTAACCGGTTACAGTTTGTAGATTCTTCTCTTTTTTGCAGATATTTCAGACGTTGTACGGGAATAACAGCAAACACCTACCGGGAAAACTACAGGATTAAGAAATAACAATATTTTCAGAAATACAGATTGCTATTTTCATTAATTTTGTTCTGTTAAAAACTATTTCTATGAAAGAAAAATGGATTACATATCCTCTTATTTTAGAAGGTATAACTGTAGATTTAATTTCGCTTGATAAAGAATATTTTGAAAAATTGTATACCGCAGCATCAGATAAAGAACTTTGGGAGCTGATTCCATGGGAAGAACCAAAGGTTAAAATTGAAGGGAAGATTGAAGCGAAAAAAGAACTTATAAAAGAGGCATAACCAATTGCTCTCCTGATAACCAGCATCACCATGAGAAAAAATCTGTTAAAGAATGAAGCTTCTACTGCGATCATTGCAAGGGTAAAAAATCTTTCTGCTTCGCATACTCCTCTTTGGGGAGAAATGACCGCTACGGAGATGCTTCTTCATTGTAACTCCTGTAACCAGCAAATTTTGCAGGAAAATGAAAACAAAAACAAAACTACTACTCTGCAACAGTTTATTTTGAGGATACTGGCTCTTTACATTGCTCCCAATTTTAAAAAGAATATTAAAGGTGAATCCAGACATGATACCAAAGGAAAGGTTGACAATGCTGATTTTGAAGAACAAAAAACTGACTTTATTCTTTTAATTGCATTGTTTTCTGTTACTACCCGCCCTTTAACACTTCCTCATCCTGCTTTTGGAAATATTTCAACCAATGAATGGGGAATTGCAGCCTATAAACACATGGACCATCATTTAAGACAATTTGGAGTCTGATCCTTTTTACTAATTTCCATACTTAAAAACAAGAAAAAATGCCTTTGCTATACTCAGAAAGCAGAGAACAGGCTTCACCAAAATTGCCCATTCTCTGCTTCCATTTATTTTTAGCATTTCCCGTTTCCCGGGCATATTCTGAAATAAGTAGATTTTAAATTATTTTGTTTTTTAATTTTTATATTCAATCTGTTCTTATTGTTTAATAATTTTCTTAGATACAGTATTTCCGTTCTTCAATTCTCCCTGAAGGATATATACCCCTTTGGGAAGCTTGGAAATATCAATATTCTTAACATTTCCGGTTCTTATAACGGCCTTACCATCCATGGAAGTGACAGTGATCTTTTTAAAGTCTTCTTTTGATGTCAGCGTGATCATATCGGCACTTGGATTAGGATGAACCGAAATCTGCTCTTTTTTAGTATCTAAATCAGTTGTAGATAGTGATCCTGCCTCCGGATAAGAAACACTTTTTGTCACATTCGTTGTTCCGCTTACAGTAAAAGTATTGATGGCAAAATTAAATACAATCCCTGCACTTGGGCTTACCCACATATAAGATTCATTGGTATAATTGAATGGTCCCGGTGTTTGTGTAGCGGTTCTCATTCTTTTTATTCTCAAAACATTAGGATAAGTGCCCGTAGGAGTTGTAATCGTGCCGTAAGCATCTACGGTATAGTCTACCTGCCCTGTTTCAGTACTGCTACCTGCTCCACCGGTACTGAACTGATAGGTATCGGTAAATTGCTGCAGGTAAGTAGCCGGAAATTTAAAATTAATCAGCGGATCCGTATAGGTCATTGTCATATCTCCCGGAACCGCATAGGTACCTAGCATTGAAGCTTCAGTATCCGATATTAAAGTAAAGTCGTAGACATCTGAGAGTGTTGGTCTGGTAATTCTGTTGGCTCCCGGAAATCTGAAACAGTTGGATTGCCCCGGACATTCATTTGTGGTACTGGTAGATACATTAGGAACTATATAAGCAGAAAAATCCCAGGTTGCGTTAGCTCCCGAAGCCCCTGCGGTTACAGTGGGCGCAACATCTCCTGCTCTGAAAGTAATAGGAATATTGATCTTATCAATAGCTGCTCTTGTTATTGAAGGCTGAGCGTGAGCCAGCATTCCGGCAACAAGAAATAAAGAAAAGTTAAGCTTTTTCATAGGATGTATTTTTGGATTTGATAGGTGTTTATTTCCAATACAAATGTATTTTTAGTTTAAAAACCTATCAATCCTGAAAAGGAAGTATTTTTTTATACCTGAAATCAGGTATTTTTTATTTCAGCTCAAAACTTTATTTTCTCTTCTGATAAAAATACCCGACAATACTGCCGGACAAAGCATTAATTAAATGATTGTCTGTAACTTAAAGGAGTTTTATCCGTTTTCTTTTTAAAAAGTTTATTGAATGACTGCGGATGTTCAAATCCCAGCGCATAAGCCACCTCCGAAACTGAAAAATTGGTGGATGTGAGATATTCCTTCGCTTTTTCAATCAGTTTTTCATGAATATGTTGTTGTGCATTCTGACCGGTAAGATTCCGGAGCATGTCACTGAGATAATGAGGTGATAAATGGAGTGAGGAAGACAGATATTCCACGGTGGGAAGTCCTTTTTGCAATGTTTCCTCCTGGTTGAAGTAATTCTCCAGAATAGTTTCCATTTTCGTTAACAGGTCATTATTCACGGCTTTTCTTGTGATAAACTGTCTTTTGTAAAAACGATTACTATAATTGAGTAAAACTTCAATATAAGAAATAATAACATCCTGGCTCACTTCATCAATTGCTGTATTCAGCTCATTTTGAATACTATCCAGCAATCCGGTCATTATTGTTTTTTCCTGATCTGATAAATGTAAAGCCTCATTGGTATCGTAAGAAAAGAATCCAAAGTTTTTAATCGTCTTTGCCAGCGGATAACTTCGGAGAAAATCCGGATGGATCAGCAAAGTATGGCCACAATATTCAGCGTTCATATCTACAGAAAGAACCTGACCCGGAGCGGTGAACATCATGCCCCCTTCGTTAAAATCATAATATCCTTGTCCATATCCCATTTTTCCGACTGTAGAATATTTATAAGAGATCTTATAAAAATTAAACAAAAAACTTTTAATCAAAAACTCTTTGTTAATGTTCATCTTAGTATTATCCACCAAACTTACAAGTGGGTGAAGAGGTTTCGGAAGCTGCAGTAAATCATGCAGTTCAGAGATGGATGAAATTTTCAAAGGGACATTATCTTTCTTTTCCATGATATAAAATTATAAATTATTTGATTGAAAAGGCAGTATAAAATGAAGTTTACTTTATACTGCCTTTTAAAAGCCTGATTAAATAAACTGTTTCCCAAACTGTTCTCTAAACACTTCATCACCTAATTCGAGACGTTGCGCATAGATCGCTTTAGCATCTTCTCCTGCTACATATCGCAGTTGTTTTTTACCGTCCGTAGCTGCCCCATACACCACTTCTGCAATCTGTTCCGGTGTAGAAGCAGCTTCCATCATTCCCTCCATTTTAGAAAACAGAGAATTGGTCATTTCTTCATAAGCAGGACTGGATGCTGAATCCAGCGAGCGGCTTACAAAATCTGTCTTGATACCTCCCGGAGAAACTGTTTTAATATCAATTCCTAAAGTATTAAGCTCAAACGCTAGACTTTCGCTCCAGCCTTCAAGCGCCCATTTGGTTGCATGATACGTAGAGCCCAACGGGAAGGCAACTAGCCCACCTATAGACGTTGTAGAAATAAACATTCCTTTTTTCTGTTCCCTGAAGTAAGGAATAAAAGCCTGTGTAACACGTATAACCCCCAATAAATTGGTGTCCAGCTGTTTTACGATCTGATGATCAGAAAGGGCTTCTAAAGGGCCTATAAGACCATAACCTGCGTTATTGTAGACAACATCAATATCTCCAAGCTCAAGAGCCTGTTGTACGGTTGATTGTATCTGTTCCGGATTGGTCACATCCAGTGGAAGTACTGTTACATTCTCCAAGTCAGCAAGATCGGCTGCCGCTTCTGGATTTCTCATCGTTGCAATTACTTTCCATCCTTTGTTTTGAAATAATTGAGCAGTTGCTTTTCCTAATCCTGTAGAAGCCCCTGTTATAAAAATTGTTTTCATTTTTTTCTTTGTTAAAAATTACAGGACAAAGTTCAGCATCAGGAGAAATTCAAGAGTTGCCAAAACGGGGTAAGCTGTAGCCAAAACGGATGGAAATAAAATGAAAAGTATTGAAGCAAAAAAATGATTTAATTGATCATTCCAACAAATATTTCACTCCGGAAACCAGGTATGGCTACTTCCCTGAGCTAAAAATCAATATATAATAAATATTCCTTTAAATAGCGTCTATTACTATTATGCATGGATCATCCAGAGTACAAAAAAAGCATTCCAAAAATACACTGATATGATGTGTTTTCTAAGATAACCTGAGGCATTTGCAGCTCTTAGATTCATTTGTTTTTTGTAAGTTTGTCTCCATCAATTTTTATGGCCGAATATATTCTTGACAACATCAATATCACTACTCTTTCTGTGTACGATCTTATGAAACATACCACAGAGAGTACATTCATTGGAATCAGGGATTTTCATGAGGTATATCCCGTTAGTCTGGAAAATAATACGGGAATATTTACTAAAAATGGATCTATTACGGAGTTTCCGGTGGTAGCTATCAGTAAAATAAACAATTCATTACTCTGCTCCTGCACCTGTGATCAAACTAAAACACAGCTTTGTGCTCATCAGGCTGAAATTGTTCATTGCATCTTAGAAGAGAAAAATTACAGAATCTTTTTTGATGATCATCTTAGGAAAAAGACACTGATCTCTAAAGCAAAAGGGTATGGATTAGAAAACGAACCGGATCTTGATATATACTTCCGGTTAGACTATTCTGATGGGAAAATTGAGATCTCCCCAAGGATCAAAGAAATGCTTCCTGTGGACACTGCAATGCTCCAAAGGGATCTTCTCCCCCAACATCCATCCAAACTGGAAGAACTTGCATTGAGAGAAACCGGTAAAAAACGAATATTGGTCATCAGTAAGCACCGCTATTACAACCATCTGATCTTTTCTCTGATGGAAGCAGAAACAACACAAACAGGGAAAATCAAAAATCCGGTTGTTCCTGTAGATGCACTACAACTTATATGGGAAGCTGAGAAAGCTGAAGACATTAAATTCTATACCGCCATTACCTCTTTTCAGAATAATTATAACGAAGAATATAATGCCGCAGAATTTGAAGCATTGAAACGCATTGCTCAGAATCCACTGAACTTTGAGGTCTATTATCATGACCGTGATCTGGCAGAAATTATCTCCACCAAATCCCTCCTACCTATTGAACTTAACACTTTAGATGCAGAGATACAACTATCTGTATTTAAGAAAGATCCGTTTTATGAAGTAACAGGAGAATTACAATTCAATGACCTTTCTGTTCCTTTCAAAAACATTGTCCTCAGAAACGACTATTTCGTCTATAACCACAACACTTTCAGTCTTATAGACCATCCGGACATGTTAAGAATCATTCGTTTTTTTAAGGCAAACAACGAGATTTTACTGATACACTCCTCAAAATATGAGGAATTTACTAAGGATATATTATCTGTTTTAGAAGATCGTATACACGTCAATTACAAGTACATACAGTCCGCAAAGAAAGTACAACTTGAACATACGGGATTTGAGATAGAAAAGGTAGTTTACCTTCGCCAACAGGATAATTATATCGGGATCACTCCTGTTATGAAATACGGTCAGGTTGAAGTTCCGGTATATTCCAGAAAGCAGCTTTTTGATACTGACCAGAATGGTAATTTATTTAAAATAGAGAGAAACGATTCTGCAGAAGCACGCTTCACCTCTCTTATCATGCAGCAGCATCCGGATTTTGAAGAACAGATGGATGGGTACCAATACTTCTATCTTCACAGAGATAAATTTCTGGATAACAATTGGTTTCTGGAAGCATTTGAAGCCTGGCGAAATGAAGGAGTCGTTATTCTTGGGTTTAATGAGCTGAAGGACAATAAAATCAATCCGCATCAGGCAAAAATTAACATCCAGATTACCAGTGGCCTGGATTGGTTTAATGCTCAGCTGAAAGTGAGCTTCGGACAGAAAGAAGCTACCTTAAAACAGATTCATAGAACGATTCGAAATAAAAGTAAGTTCATTCAGTTGGATGACGGTACCTTGGGAATCCTTCCTGAGGAGTGGATGAAGAAGATGTCTGCTTATTTCAGGGCCGGAGAAATTGATGAAGAACTGTTGAAAATTCCGAAAATTAACTTTACTGAAATATCCTCTCTTTTTGACAAGGAAATCCTGAGCAAAGAAATACAGGACGAGGTTAAGTCTTATTCTGCCCGATTTTCATCTCCAAAAAAGATTCCTGCCGTCAGTATTCCTGCTGATTTACATGCTCAGTTAAGAGACTATCAGCATGATGGTCTGAATTGGCTGAATTTTCTGGATGGGTTCAACTTTGGAGGTTGTCTGGCAGATGATATGGGGTTGGGAAAAACACTGCAAATCATTGCTTTTATTTTGTCACAAAGAGAAAAGCGAGGCCATACGACCCAGCTTGTTGTCGTACCGACTTCTCTTCTTTTCAATTGGCAGGAAGAAATCCGAAAGTTTGCTCCTTCCATCAAAGTTTTATTGCATTATGGGCCGGATCGACAAAAAAGCATTGCTCATTTCACGGGATATGAAGTCGTTCTCACTACCTATGGAATGCTTCTTTCTGATATCCGTTTTTTGAAAAACTTTAACTTCAATTACATTTTTCTTGATGAATCACAAACCATCAAGAATCCGAATTCTGAAAGGTATAAAGCTGCCCGTCTTCTTCAATCGAGAAACAGAATTGTTTTAACCGGAACTCCGGTCGAAAACAGCACTTTTGATCTATACAGCCAGCTTTCTTTTGCCTGTCCCGGATTATTGGGAAGCAAGCAGTATTTTAAAGATATTTATGCTATTCCTATTGACAAATTTGAATATAATAAACGTGCCATTGAACTTCAACAGAAAATAAAACCTTTCATTCTTCGAAGAACAAAGAAACAGGTTGCCAAAGAACTTCCTGAGAAAACAGAAACGGTAATTTATTGCGAAATGAATGCCGAACAACGTCGTATATATGATGCCTACGAAAAAGAACTTCGTGAGTTTATTGCTGCCAATGATGACGATGAACTTAACAAAAACAGCATGCATGTTCTTACTGGTCTCACAAGGCTCAGACAGATCTGTAATTCTCCGGTTCTTCTCAAAGAGGGCCATTCAGGAGAGCACGCGGTAAAAATTGAAATTCTGATGGAACAGATCCTTGGTAAATCAAAAGATCATAAAATCCTTGTATTCTCTCAATTTGTTGAGATGCTTGATCTGATAAAAGCCGAACTGGAACGTCATGGAGTATCATTTGAATACTTAACGGGGAAAACTAAAGACCGGGGAAAAAAAGTGACTAATTTCCAGGAAAATGAAGATATCAGAGTATTTCTGATCAGTTTAAAGGCCGGTGGTGTCGGGCTTAATCTTACTCAGGCTGACTACATCTACCTGATTGATCCGTGGTGGAATCCTGCTACTGAAAATCAAGCCATTGACCGTAGTTATCGTATCGGTCAGACTAAAAATGTGATTGCTGTACGAATGATCTGCTCCAATACCGTGGAAGAAAAAATTCTGACCCTTCAGAACAAGAAGAAGCAACTTGCTCAAAACCTGCTCAGCAGAGATAAATCTAAATTTCAAGGGTTTTCAAAAAAAGATCTGTTGGACATTCTGGAATCAGATTAGAACCAAGAATCTCACCTTTATTTGTGTTCTAAAATCCATGCAAAAAAACAAAATCGACAGACACTTAGTCTGTCGATTAAAAAACAAAAATTGATATGGATATGATTTAGATGTGTGTTTTTATTTTTTAATGATCTTCTCAGTGATCATCTTTTTATCTTTTGTCTGGATTTTCAGCAGATATGTTCCGGGAACAAAGCTTTCCAGGCTGATTACTTCAGAATTACCTTCCAGCAGTTTCTGACCTGTTATATTGTATACTTCATATTTTTCCAATCCTTTGATCCCTTTAAGCGTAATGATGCCCGTGGTTGGATTAGGAAATACTTTTATTGATGTGTTTTTAGAAACTTCTGTAGTTGAAAGATTTTCCGGCTGTATATTGATCGTATAATCTTCCGTTTGCCCGATAAACCAACCCGAAGGACAAGGTAAGTTCTCCAATGTTCCCATCCATGAACTGGATTCATAAGCTTTTACAATTCTCAAACGGGTGTTTCCAAGTAATGCATTGACAGGGATTGTAATAGTACCTGATGTAACTCCCGATTGTTGACCTGAAACCGGATCTGAATTGTCCAGATATCCCAGGTTAAATTTTTCATCCGCATCAAATACATTATTATGATTAAAATCTATGTAAGCATACGCTGAAACCGATGTCTGTCCGTGAGTACCACCTGTTACAGTTACAGGATAATCATTCCCTCTACTGGCATTAAAAACAACCGATGTAAAGTTTTCAATAACTTCTGAATTTCCACCCATTGCACTGTCATTGCTTATTCCCGCAAAATCTACTGTACTGATTTCGCTTACAGTAAGAGTAGTTACATTTTCAGCACCACAGTAAGGGAATGGAAATACAGCATTATTGCCTGAAATCATCACAGTATAATCTTCAACCTGTCCTGCTCTCAGATCAGAGTCACAGGCTGAATTGATAGAATTCGGAGCCGCCGAATTTGAATATGCCTCCACATTTGTGTTTTTGAGTACCCGCATTCTTGTGCTTCCAACGGTGGCATTGGCAGGAATTACTATAGAATTATTGATGGTAAATGCATTGGCGGGGTTTGCTGCTTCAAGTCTACCAATGTAGAAGCGCTCTCCTGAATCATCAAAATTACCATTCTGATTAAAATCTATAAAAACTACCACATCACTTGGGAATGTACTTGATGGCCCTTTCACCGATATCAGGTAAGAATTTCCGGTTTGCAGATCTGTAGATATTGAGGTAAAGTCTTCATAGATCTGAGCATTCCCGGATTGAACCGATGATGAATTATTGATTGATCCAAAAGTTACATTACTGATCATATTACTGTCAGCCCCATACTGGAATACAGGCATACAATATTGTAATTGAGCATTCACAAGTGAGCAAAGTACAATGCCAGAAAGAGTAGTTATTTTCTTCATAGAGTTCTTAATTTTTGATGAAACAAATTTATATTTATTTAGAATCAATAAAAATAAGATAGCAATGATTTTTGTCAGTTTATTAACATTTAAGGGACAACATTAATACAACCATCTAAAAACAAAGCAATAAGGAAATAAAAATTAACAAATAAAAAACGCAGACCATTTTTAAATTTAAAAAATAGTCCACATTATACGGGTAAGAATTCAAAATCAGGTATAAGAACTCATATAGTTTTGAATATATTGTCGGGGCGAGCCTGTATTCTTCATATGTATTCTTAAAAAGTATCAATTTTAGCTACAGCATCCGGAGTATTAAACTTACATCTTCCCGCTCCTTTACCCGGGAATATAGCATACATTAAGCCCGCAACCCATTAGTAACCTGATTTATAGCTACTTCTATAAAAACATTATGTTTCATAAATTAATGCTTTTGAAAATGAATTTAAAACATTCATGTAAGTCAACTTTGAGATAATCCTATCCTAAATTTTCAATAAGAACAGCCGAAGCTCCCCCACCTCCGTTACAAATGGCGGCAATACCATATCTTCCCCCTTCCTGACGCAATACATTGACTAAGGTTGTTATAATTCTTGCTCCTGAAGCTCCAATCGGATGTCCCAATGCCACAGCACCTCCGTAAACATTTACTTTGTGCAGATCATATCCCAGAATTTGTTGATTGGATAAAATTACTGATGAATAGGCCTCATTGATCTCAAAATAATCAATATCTGCCAGACTCAGACCTGCTTGTTTCAATACTTTATTAATCGCTATGGAAGGTGAAGTGGTAAACCATTCCGGGGATTGAGCAGCATCAGCATAAGCTATAATTTTTGCCAATGGAATAAGCTGATGTTCCTGAACAGCTTCTTTTGATCCCAGTAACAGGGCTGCTGCCCCATCATTCAGATTACTGGAATTGGCGGCAGTTAAAAACCCATCTGGTTCAAAAGCAGGTTGTAATAAAGAAATCTTTTCAGGTATAAGTTTATCTATATCTTCATCTGTATTGACGATGACTGTGTCCTTTTTTCCCATAACGGATATAGGGAGTAACTCTTTAATAAACTTATCCTCCGAAGTTGCTTTTTGAGCCTTCTGATATGATAAAAGAGCATAGTCATCAAGTTCTTGTCTTGTATGCCCATATTTTTTGACTCCCAGTTCTGCAGCACTTCCCATATGAAAATCGTTGTACACATCCCATAAACCATCTTTGGTTAAGCCATCTGTAAGGGTTGCATCTCCCAGTTTTTTTCCTTGTCTGAGATACGTATAATGAGGAACATTACTCATACTTTCCATTCCTCCGGTCATTACAATATGTTCCAACCCAAGCTGAATCTGCTGGGCCCCTATCATTGCGGCCTTCATTCCGGAGGCACAAACCTTGTTAATCGTTGTAGCATCCTTATCTACGGGAATATGGGCAAAAATAGCAGCCTGCCTAGCCGGTGACTGTCCTAATCCTGCTCCCAAAACATTCCCCATATATACGCTGTCTATAACATCCGGATCAAGTGATACACTTTCATAGGTATTCTGTATGGCAATAGCTCCCAGTTGAGTCGCTGTAAACCCTGATAAACTTCCCATAAAACCTCCAATGGGAGTTCGTTTTGCAGCAATGATAAATACTTCTTTCATAAGATATTAAATTTTAAAATATACCGATCGGTATGTTTGTGATTGAAAAATAAACTCTTGTAATAATAATCAATGAGGAATACAAATATAAACAAAATATACTGATCGGTATATTTAAGGTTTGAAAAAATGTCTCAGCTGGAGCTAAGACATTTTCTTATTTTTATTCCCGACTTAGCTGGTCCAGTTTTTTTAATAAAGTCGGAATTCTGTATGCACCATGCATTTGTTCAACCTTTAATTTCACTTCGTTTACATCAATCCCTTTTGCAGTAAGGAAAAGTGGTGTTTTACTTTCTCCCCTGATTATACTTCTTCTTTGAGAATCAGGAGTCGTAAATTCATTCTTTGCAATTCCTACTACAGGATATTCTTCCTTTAGCATCTCATAAAGATGTCCTCCAAGCCCGATTTTCCCTTCATTGTCCAGGGTTACATATCCATCAACAATAATAATATCTCCTGGCTTAAGTACGATCTTTGTCAACAGACTAAGTATGCATGGTAATTCTCGTTTATAAAAAGCACCACTCTCATACCCGGAGTTGATTGGTGTTTGCTCGGTGAAAATTTCTACCTCCCTTTCTGAACTCCAGTCTTCAAATGCAATACACACGGTATTGGCATAATCTTCATAATAATAGGTATCAAAAGCGTAAATCATATTTTTCCTTCGTTAAAAAACTCACCAAAATGCCACAAAATCCCTGATGGATCGTGTACAAAACATTCTTTTCCCCAATCCATGGTTCTCACAGGAGTAAGCCTTACATTTTCATAGGTATCTGTAAGCCTTAAAGATAAAAGTTCCTTCCAGAATTCATCTGTATTGACAACCTCCATAAAAATCATGGTATTGTCAACCCACTCTTTTGCATAATAATCCTGAAGATAAAAGCCTGTTTCCTGCTGTATAAAAAGGGAAAGCTTAGGCTCAAGCACAACTTCTTCAAACCCAAGATCTCTATAAAAGCTTCTGCTCACTTCAAAATTAAGTGCACCAATAAATGGTCTGATTGATTTCAGCTGTGATTTCATACTGTTTTTATTTTTCAAACTGCTTTTTTAATCCTTGTCAAGGATGATATCTGATTATTTTCTGTCAACCACAATTCTTTCTTCCCTATTGGCTATATCCCAGGCGGTGGTAAAGATAAGCTGTGCTCTTTTTTGCAAAAGTGGATAATCAATCTTTTCAGGATCATCTGTTGGTTTGTGATAATCTTCATGAATTCCATCAAAGAAAAATGCCACCGGAATATTGTGTTTGGCAAAATTATAATGGTCTGAACGATAATATAATTGCTCCGGATCATTAAGATCATCATACTTATAATTCAATTCCAGATTATTTGTTCTCTTATTCGCTGCCTCATTGATTACTTTAAGCTGAGAACTCAACATGTCTGATCCTATTACATACACATATTGTTTTCCTCTGTTCCCGGGATCATCACGTCCTATCATATCAATATTAAGATCAACCACTGTATTGGCAAGTGGAAAAACCGGGTTTTCAGAATAATATTCTGATCCGAATAAACCATGTTCTTCACCTGTTACATGAAGAAAAAGTACAGATCTCTTTGGTCCTTTTCCTGCATTTTTGGCTTGCTGGAAGGCTTTGGCAATTTCCATGACTGCAACAGTTCCACTTCCATCGTCATCAGCTCCATTATACACAACTCCGTTTTTAATTCCTACATGGTCATAGTGTGCAGAAACCACAACAATTTCTTCTGGTTTTTCACTTCCTTCAATAAAGGCAAGGATATTTTCAGAGTCCGGAAGGCTGCCCCCACCTCTTTTCTTCATAAATTCAGAAGGTACTTTCTGATAATAAGAACCTAAGGTTTTAGGATAAGAAATGCCTAAACTTTTATAATAGTTTGTGATATACTCTCCTGCTTTTTTCTGTCCTTTACTTCCGGTATCTCTTCCTTCCATATCATCAGCAGCAATTACATAGAGATTCTTTTTTAAATCTTCAGCCTTGATCTCTTTATACGCATTGGTAAAAGCTTTGTCATGGTTTGTTGATACAGGATTTGAAGTTGTTCCGTCAGAAATATTTGTCGTTCCGCAACTGGTCATTACAGCTAAGGAAAATAGCGGGATAAGTAGTTTTTTCATAAAGAATAATTTCTTAAAAATAACAATTTTTATTTAATCTTTGTTGGAATGTTATTTTCATTATATTTGATTTAAATGCAAAGATGAAAAAAATTATCGGTTTTACGCATTATTCATTTTTTACGGAAATGTCTGAGCTGGCTCAGAGACATGGAAGCTATGATCTTTCGTTAGGTCTCCCCGATTTTGACATTGACCAGCGGCTAAAAACCTTCTTACAAGAGGCTGCAGATCTTAATACGCATCACTACGAACCTCTTTGGGGCAATCCTTTACTCATCGAAAGCATCATCCGATTCAATGCAAAACGCAAAAACAGTATTTCGCTGACCACCCGGCAAATCACTATTGTTCCGTGCGCAACCTTTGCTTTACATACTACCCTCACATCTATTTTAAATCAAGGAGATGAAGTCATTATCATACAACCTTCTTATTATACATATGCCCCTTCCGTGGTAATGAACGGAGGTGTTCCCGTGTATTGTGATCTTGATAATAATTTTGTCATCAACTGGGAAAATCTTAAAAACTGCATTTCAGAAAAAACCAAAGCCATCATTGTCAATTCACCCCAAAATCCAACCGGAAAAATCTGGAAACAGGATGATTGGAATGCATTGTATGAATTGATAAAGGACCGCGAGATCTATTTGGTTTCAGAAGAAATTTATGATACGTATTGCTATGACGGGATAGAGCATTATAGTTCTTTTTTGCATCCGGAACTTAAAAACAGGACGTTTTGTATTTTTTCATTTGGAAAAATGTTTCATACTTCCGGCTGGAAGGTAAGTTATATGCTGGCTTCACATGAATTAACTTCCCTGTTCCAATATCACCAGCAATATATTTCTTACAGTGCCAATGCACCAGCACAATATGCATTAGCAAAATATCTGGACATATTTGATCCCACGGTCAATCAAAAACAGATGCAGGTGAAAAGAGACATCTTTAATGAACTGGTTCAGGATACTCCTATGGAAATCGAGCAAAAGGCTGAAGGAAGTGTTTTTCAGGTGGTTAATTTCCGGAATGTTTCTAAAACAATGACGGATGTAGAGTTTTCAAAGTGGTTAACCGTTGAGAAGAAAGTAGCATGCCTTCCTCTTTCTGCATTTTACCATTCCCGGCAAGATTCAGATTATATCAGGTTTAGTTTTGCTAAAAAAGATGAGCTTATTATTCATGCTTTGGAACATCTGAGAAAGAATCTTTAGTTTTTGATGAGAAATCCTTTCCATATTGTTTAGCTACAGGCTGTACGGATGATTGTTCCCGGGATTGCATCTGTTTGAAAAATCAGAAATTTTCCAACAAAAAAGCACTGCATTTGCAGTGCTTGATATTATATTTACTGATTTTATAAGGCTAATACCCGTACATCAATTCTTCTGTTTTTGGCTTTACATTCATCTGTATCATTCGCTTCACAAATTGGATGTTGTGAGCCATACCCTTCTGCTTCTACCCTGTCTGCTGATACTCCAAGCTCGAGTAATTTAAGTTTTGTGGTTTGTGCTCTCAGATTAGAAAGTTGCTGGTTGCTTTCTTCATTGCCACTGCTGTCTGTATAACCTCCTAATTTTATTTTCAGATCAGGATATGCATTTAGAATTTCTGCCAGGTTATTGAGCTGCATTTCGTAACCGGGTTTTAAATCACTTGAACCGGTTTCAAAATAAAGGTTTTCAATGGTAAACCATTTATTAGGATCTACAATAGTTTTATCTTTCTGATCAATGGATTTATACAGCTGATAGATCTGGCTGCCTTCCCCTATGGATATTGTTTTTCCACCTTTTAATTTTAATTTCTGAATATTTCCTGTCTCATACACAAAATCACCGTTTTCATTCAAATGTCCCTTAATTTCTGCAGGCGTTAAAGCTAATACTGACTGATCAACAGAGCCTATAGCAGAATGATCAGTGGAAACTCCGGTTAAGGCCTCAATTTTTGCTTTTCTGTTTGCTTCAATTTTATCCTTATGTAAAACGGCTAATGTTGGCGCAATCACCAATGAAACGATTGACATTAATTTAATAAGAATGTTCATTGACGGACCAGAAGTATCTTTAAACGGATCTCCTACTGTATCTCCAGTTACAGAAGCTTTATGAGGTTCTGAACCTTTATAATAGGTTTGTCCGTTAATATCAACTCCTTTTTCAAATGATTTTTTAGCATTATCCCATGCACCTCCGGCATTATTCTGGAACATCCCCATTAAAACTCCACATACCGTAGCACCTGCCAAAAATCCACCCAATACTTCCGGTCCAAAAATAAACCCGATTAATAAGGGTGATATAATGGCTATAGCTCCCGGTAACATCATTTTTCTGATGGAAGCATCTGTAGAAATGGCTACACATTTTTCATATTCAGGTTGTGCTTTTCCTTCCAAAATGCCTGGAATTTCACGGAATTGTCTTCTTACTTCTTCTACCATGGCCATGGCAGCCTGCCCTACTGCAGTGATGGCTAACGAGGAAAAAATAAACGGAATCATTCCTCCTACAAACAACCCCGCAAGAACATCTGCTCTGTAAATATCAATACCATCAATACCTGCAATTCCCACAAAAGCAGCAAACAAAGCCAAAGCCGTTAAAGCTGCGGAAGCAATAGCAAACCCTTTTCCTGTAGCTGCGGTTGTATTTCCTACTGCATCAAGAATATCAGTTTTTTCACGTACTTCTTTAGGTAATTCACTCATTTCTGCAATACCTCCGGCATTATCTGCAATGGGACCAAAGGCATCAATAGCAAGTTGCATCGCTGTAGTAGCCATCATTCCGGCAGCCGCAATTGCTACTCCGTAAAGTCCGGCACAGAGATAAGAACCATAGATTCCTCCCGCCAGAACGATAATCGGTAGAAAGGTTGATTCCATTCCTACAGAAAGACCACCGATGATATTGGTAGCATGTCCGGTTGAAGACTGTCTCACAATACTTGAAACCGGTCTTTTCCCCATAGCTGTATAATATTCTGTAATAATACTCATTAAAGTTCCTACCACTAATCCCACCATTATGGCTCCAAACACTCCCATTTTAGTAAATTCATGGCCTCTGAGAACCATTTTTTCAGGAAGGATATAAGTCACCAGAAAATAAGATGATATTGCAGTAATAATAATACTTCCCCAGTTTCCTAAATTCAGGGCATTTTGAACGCTGGAGGTTGTTGAGCCTTCATTATCATTAATTCTTACGAATAAAGTTCCGATCATTGAAAAAATAATTCCTGTTCCTGCAATAAGCATAGGTAAAAGAATCGGAGCAAATCCTCCGAAGGAATCATCTGAAATGGTTTCTCTTCCTAATACCATCGTTGCGAGAACCGTTGCAACATAAGACCCGAAAAGGTCAGCTCCCATTCCGGCAACATCCCCAACATTATCCCCGACATTATCAGCAATGGTAGCAGGATTTCGTGGATCATCTTCAGGAATACCTGCTTCCACCTTTCCTACCAGGTCAGCACCGACATCTGCAGCTTTTGTATAAATACCACCACCCACTCTGGCAAAAAGAGCAATCGACTCGGCTCCTAAAGAGAAACCGGTAAGGATTTCGATTGTTTTTTCCATCTCATGAGAATCAACAGTTGCATCAGGAGCAAAGATCTGTTTGATAATTAAGAAGAGAGCTCCTAGTCCGAGAACTGCCAGTCCTGCCACCCCCATTCCCATTACCGAACCTCCGGTAAAAGATACTTTAAGGGCTTTTGAGAGTGAGGTCTTCGCTGCCTCTGCGGTTCTCACATTGGCTTTTGTAGCGATTTTCATCCCGATAAAACCTGCCAAAGCTGAAAATACAGCACCTACGGCAAAGGCTATCCCGATACTCCAGTGTGAATTGGCATTGCTGGATCCCATTACTGCTAACAGAATGGCGACAACAACGACAAAGTAAGTTAAAATTTTGTATTCAGCTTTTAAAAAAGCCATGGCACCATCAGCAATATGTCCGCTGATTGTTTTCATTTTTTCATTTCCTGCATTCTGTTTACTAACCCAGTTACTCTGAAGAAATGTATAGAGCAAAGCTACGACACCAAAAATTGGCACTAACATAAATAGATCCATAGTTTAATATTTTTTTGGTAATAGAAAATTAAATATAATAAATAATTACCATCAAAGCATTAAAAAATTTGGGAGTCCTGCTTTATATCATAGAAATAATTTTAAGAGGATAAAATGAGACGGCTCCTTTTTTGGCCTTCAATGATCTATAAAATCGATCTTTCAAACTCTACCTACTATTGTATTTTCTTTCATAAAAAAAGGATAAACACTAATTTGTTTATCCTTTTTTTATGGTAGATCAGAGAATTTTATCCTCCGAATTTTTCTGCATAATCTGCTTGAGAAGCTTTAATCACTTTTCTTGCGTGTTCAGCTCCGTATACCTCCTGAATTCTACATTTTGCAGGCTCATCCGGTAAGTTTTTGTATGTTAAGAAGTAATGCATTAATCTTTTTACTTCAGCTTCCGGTAATTCAGAAATATCTCTGAAATGTCCGAATGCATGGTCATTAATCATTACTGCAACAATTTTATCGTCAGCTTCTCCTCCATCAATCATTTTAAATCCACCGATAGGAATAGCTTCCATCAATAAACCTCCTGCATGAATATTGTGAGAACTTAAAACACAAATATCAAGCGGGTCATGATCTCCCATCGTCACATCATCAGCTCCTGCTTCGATGGCAAGTTTCATCACTTCATTGTGGCAATAAGTTCTTGGTACAAAACCATATAAAGCCGGAATAATATTAGAAAACTTCTGTGGCCTGTCTACTTTTAAATATCCTGTTTCTTTATCTACTTCATACTTGATCGTATCTGAAGGAACAATTTCCACAAATACGTTGACAACATTTGGCGCATCTTCTCCTGCAGAAATACCGTGCCATGGATGTGCTTTAAAATTTGGAATCATTATTTTGTCTGTTATTTTTTAAGTTATTATTAAAATTTCTTTTCTTAAATCTTCAATGGTTTCCGCAATATAATCGTTGCTTTCCATATAATTCATGATGAATATCGTTTTAAACTCATCCAGCTCAATATTTTCTTTCAAGCCGTCATGTGTTTTGTGAAGAAGCTCCACAACAGCATTTTTAGAATCTACAATATTTTTCCAGGAATGCTTTGTGATGTACAGCTGTTGAGATGAGTTATAGTCAAATTCTTCATTAATAGCCTTTTCGGTAAGGAAAATAAATTCATGAACGGCTAACTCTCTGTCAAATCTCTGAATGAGGTGAGACGGTTTTATTCTATCCAGAAATAATGTCATCCTTTCATAAGAATGTGTTTTGTTTTCCGAATTGGATTTCACACTAAGCAATTTGATTTCCTGGTTTTTAAGAGTGATATATGAATGTACAAATTGTCTCAACAAAACCAGAAAAGGGATTGCAATAATCAATGCAAATGCATACGGTAGATATCCTGATAAACTCGTCATAATTTTAGATTGCAAAATTACTAATTATTTTCCGTGTTCTAAAGAGTTTTTAAAGATATCCTCTTTAGAGTTTTGTATATAGATCATAGACAGGATAATGAGGAGATAAAAGCCTATCATCATTCTGTTTACCAAAGAAGGAAAAATTAAAAATCTTAGAAAAACGGACCCATAAATAATCACAAAAAACAAATACTGAGCTTGTTTTTCTTTATCTCTCAGAGAAAAATTATTGGCTAAAATAATCACCAGAATTATTAATAAAAGAGGAAAATAGGAAGCATTGAACTCTAACATTATATTTCTTTTGACAAACTGAAGATAGTCAGAAAACTGAAACAAATCAGGGTGAGATACAGGATATAGCTGAACTTGTGTAAACTGGTTCATAAACAAAACAGACCATGATATCTGGTTGAAATACTGAATCAATAGAAAAGATGCAAGCAAATATCCGTATGACAAAAACAAAATCTTTTTACTAAGTTGTCGTTTATTTCTATAAAAGTAAAGAAGAATATAGACAAATGAATAAAAAATAAAATACTCAGGTCTTGTTAAAATGCATAGGACAGCAAAGATGGTTGCAAAAAAGAAATTTTTCCTGATCAAAAATGCATAAAAGCTTAACAGAAGCAATACGCAAGATAAAGAATCGGGAGAGGCATGCCGGCTGGATTCAAGGATGGGTTTAAATAATGAAAGAAGAATAGTGATTATTGTTGCAAGGGTATAATTTTTTAAAATTCTGATCAGGAAACAGAAAATCAGTACGAGAATCAGCGCATATGAAATAATGGAAATCAAAAATGTTGCAGCAGAGGCCTCAAAACCAAGTTTGAAAAAAGACCAGTTGATAAAATTATAGAAAGGTTTTACGGCAAAAAGTTGTAATTCTTCTCCATAGGCTTTAGGATTCTCTGATAAAAATTTATAATAAGTACTCTCTCCTTTTGCTACTTCCTCTACCATTGGATCTACGGGCCCCAGTCCTGCAAAATCGGGATTTTTTTCTTTTAATTCTGAATAAACCTTTTGATGGATCTCTTCAATCTTCATATCTGGATATTCCGTCTTATAGATCAATCCCATATATGCCTCCATATCTGTATTGTAATACTGATGGGTATACAGATAGTATGACATGATGCATACATAGATTGAGAATATAAAGAGCAAAAGATTTTTTCTTTTTTTCATAAAACAATACTATTAACAAGATTTATTCATAAACAAATCACTATGAGAAACTTATTCTATTCATACTATAGCACCCCCGTCCTCAAAAACATTTTCCGGTTATAATCAAATATCCCAGTTTTTTAATGAGATTTTTTTTTGAATTCTCAATGACTCCATACGGTTTAAGTTCCGGGCGAAAACCTCTGAAGAATTCCTCAATATTAGGTAGCTCTCCGCCTTCAAAGTCAAAAATATTTGTTTCAATTGTTCTCTCAATAACTTTATCAATTAATATTGACGCACCGGATAATTTTACATAATTTTTATCATTAAAAGTACCCAAAAGAGCCACCATCTTACAATCCCTGTAAGTGGCAATAGCATTGATTATTTCATTATTATAATAAAAAGCTAAGAACTTTAAACGATTTGAATCATACAAATCTTTAAAAATTTTAATAAACTCCGATAAATCTTTTTCCTTACTCGCTCCTATTGTATGAATTTCTATAAAATTCTTCACTTCCTCGTAAGTAACATCTTTTGTAGCTACCTTATGTAGAATATCTTGATCTATCCTGAGTTTTCTCTTTCTTTTAGGAGAATATCTCGCATATACTTTCTCATAGGAATCCGGATATAGCAAAAAATTCTTCTTCCTTTTTATTTCTCTCTGAAATTGATTTGCATCATTAAACTGATAAAGACTTACTAAATAATTTTTTGTGAAATAATCTAAAAAAGCTTCGTTAAGGGCCATATTATCCTTAGCTGAAAAAATCCCCAACTGCTGACAAAGTTTAGGATTGTGTACAATTTTTAGCCCATATTTTCTTACGAAAGGGATGGGCATTACAGCTTCGTAATCTTTATATACCAGCAGTTCCCATTGCTTCTTGGAAGTAACATCTAAAAAATGTTGGGTAGCTGTGTATTTCTTCTGTTCAGAATGATCAACGCATTGAGCATATTTCACAAAGTCAATTTCATGGTATTTTAATCTTTTAATCATAATAAACCTGCATCAGAAAAACTAAAATAAGAATCCTGTGTAATAATAATGTGATCTAAAAGTTGGATGGTTAGTGTTTGCCCACCGTCTTTAATCTTTCTTGTAATATTAATATCTTCCTTGCTGGGTTTTAAACTTCCGGAGGGATGATTGTGGGCGATAATAATACCTGTCGAAAAATGTTCCAGAGCGATCTTAAATAATATTCTCACATCAACGATAGCCTGGCTGATTCCTCCATGGGTCAATTGCGAAATATGGATAACTTTATTACTGTTATTTAGAAAAATTGCCCAAAATTCTTCAGTTCTTAAATCTGAAAGCTGATTTTTAAGAATAGCATAGGCATCATGGCTGTTTCCAATCACTGACTTTTCCGGAATTTCCTGCCCTGCCCTTCTTCTTCCTATTTCTAATGCGGAAGCAATAGAAATAGCTTTTGCCTCGCCAATTCCTTTAAATTTCATCAAATCTTTAACAGAAAGAAGGCTCAACTGATGCCAGTTATTATTGACCGAGGTTAAAATCCTCCTTGCCAATTCTACCGAACTTTCCTCCTTATTTCCGCTCCCCATAATGATTGCCAACAGTTCCGAATCAGAAAGTGAATTCTTACCCTTTTGTAAGAATTTTTCCCGTGGTCTGTCATCTTCTGCAAGAAATTTTATGGACATGGAAATTGATTATAAATAGGTTATAAATTAGTAGAATGCATATAATATAATTGACTGTTTTGATTGATCAATATATTGGGCAGACTCTTTAAAAGCATTTTCAGAAAGCATGGGGCAACCTAAACTTAAGCAAGCCGGATTTTGAGATTCGTTATCGGGAATACATCCATAAGAATGGAGAACAATTGCCCTCTGCATTGCATTGCTATTTGTAGAATCCAGCCCTTTTAAACGATATGCCTTACCAAATTTCCCGTTATAGCTTTCTCCAATGGCATATTTACCGAGAGAAGATTGATAAGAGCCTTCCACATTACTAAACTGTAAAGCATCTGATCTGGAAATAACAGAACCAGAACCATGAGAAACGACAGCTTTCTGCAGCACTTTATCATTCTTTAAATCATAGATAAAGTAGCGGTACTTTCCGGATGGTATTTTAAAATTAATAAAAACCGCCAGCTGCTGATTATACTCTTTTCCCTTAATGTAATTTCTTACCTCCCCAATCCTTGATTGCGGTATTCCCAAAGTGCTCATCTGCTGAGATTCAGCTTTTGAACAGGAAATGAGAATTATAAAAAGAAAAAGAAAGTATTTCATCATTGACAGGGTTTGTAATTGTTATTCTATGATCATCCCATCTTTCATGACAAGCTTACGGTCTGTAATTTCTGCAAGATTCGGGTTGTGTGTTACAATCACAAAAGTTTGATTGTACTTGTCTCTCAGATCGAAAAACAATCTGTGAAGATCATCTGCATTCTTTGAATCCAGGTTTCCGGTAGGTTCGTCAGCAAAAATAATTTTTGGTGAATTGATTAAAGCTCTTGCTACTGCAACCCTTTGCGCTTCTCCACCAGAAAGCTGGTTAGGTTTATGATTTAATCTCTGTTCAATCTTTAAATCCTCAAATAAAGCGTACGCCTTTTCAATAGCCTCTCTTTCATTAGCTCCAGCAATTCTTGTAGGAAGCAATACATTTTCTAATGCAGTAAACTCCGGAAGAAGCTGATGAAACTGAAATACAAAACCAATATTCTGGTTTCTGAATTTAGACAACTGTTTATCATTCATATTGATAAATGATTCTCCTGCGATTGCTATTTCAGTATCAAATTTACCTGATTGAGTCGGGTGATCCAGTGTTCCTAAAATCTGTAACAATGTAGATTTACCTGCTCCTGACTCTCCAACAATGGATACCACTTCTCCAATTTTGATATGAATATCAACCCCTTTCAGTACTTCTAAATTCCCATAAGATTTATGGATATTTCTTGCTTTAATCATGATTCAAAAATAGTAACATATTGTTGATTTTACAACAGGTTACCCCAACAATATTGATACAAAAACAAAAAACCTCCCGAATTGGGAGGTTTTATTATTTTCATATTAGAAATTACAGTAACAAAGTTAATGGATTCTCTAAGTATGTTCGTAATGTTTGTAAGAATTGAGCACCTGTAGCACCGTCTACTACTCTGTGGTCACATGCCAATGAAAGTTTCATGGTGTTTCCAACTACAATCTGACCATCTTTAACAATTGGCTTTTCGATAATTGCTCCTACTGAAAGGATGGCAGAGTTAGGTTGGTTGATGATACTTGTAAATGTTTCGATTCCGAACATTCCAAGGTTAGAAATAGAGAATGTAGACCCTTCCATTTCATTAGCCTTAAGACCTTTGCTCTTAGCTCTGGAAGCCATATCTTTTACGGCTGCAGAAATCTGAGTGTAAGACATCTGATCTGTATTCTTCAATACAGGAACTACCAATCCGTCAGGAATAGCTACTGCAACCCCCACATTGATATTTCCTCTGTGGATAATCTTATCTCCCGCCCAGCTTGAATTTACCTGAGGGTGTTTTCTTAAAGCAATCGCAGTTGCTTTAATGATCATATCATTGAAAGAAATTTTAGTGTCCGGTAAAGAGTTGATCTCTTTTCTTGCATCAATTGCTTTATCCATATTGATTTCCACCATCAGATAATAGTGAGGCGCAGAGAATTTACTTTCAGAAAGACGTTTTGCAATAATATTTCTTACCTGAGAGTTTGGAGTCTCTGTATCTTCTCCCTGAACAAAGCTTACCGCAACCTGAGCAGCAGCACTTGCAGCCGGAGCTGAAGCAGCTGGTTTGGCAGACGGCTGATAATTTTCGATATCTTTCTTAACGATTCTTCCGTTTTCTCCAGATCCCTGAACACTGTTGATATCAACCCCTTTATCCTGAGCCATTTTCTTAGCTAAAGGAGAGATTGCTACCCTGTCAGAAGATGAAGAATTCGCAACCGGAGCTGTTTTTTCTTCAGTTTTAGTTTCTGTTTTTTGTTCAGCAGGTTTTTCAGACGCCTGAGCAGCAGCTTTTGGCGCTCCTAACGTTGAAATGTCTGTCCCTGCAGGGCCAATAATTGCCAACACAGAATCTACCGGAGCAGCCCCCCCTTCTTCTACACCTTGCTTCAATAATACTCCGTTAAATTCAGATTCAAAATCCTGAACTGCTTTATCTGTTTCAATTTCGGCAAGAAGATCACCTTCTTTTACTGTATCACCAACATTTTTGTGCCATTTAGCCACCTTACCTTCTGTCATTGTATCAGAAAGTCTTGGCATCGTAATCACTTCTACTCCTGCCGGAACTTCTGCAGAAGCCGGTTCAGCAACAACCTGAGGTTCAGCTTTAGGTTGTTCTTCTGATTTTTTTTCTTCAGTACCTGCACCGGGAGCAGCTGCTCCACCTGTTAATCCTGAAATATCTTCTCCTTCATTACCGATAATTGCCAAAACAGAGTCTACAGCAGCAGCACCTCCTTCTTCTACACCAATGTATAAAAGAGTACCTTCTACTTCAGATTCGAAATCCTGAACTGCTTTGTCAGTTTCAATTTCAGCTAAAATATCTCCTTCTTTTACTTTATCTCCTACTTTTTTATGCCATTTCGCCACTTTCCCTTCCGTCATAGTGTCCGAAAGGCGGGGCATCGTAATCACTTCTGCCATAATTTATTTTAATTTGAAAATTTAGCAATTTGAAAATCTGAAAATTAAAAAAGGATGGATTATCATCTCATTTCCAAGTTTTCAAATTGTCAAATTAACTCATTATCGTTTAGTTTTCTAATTTGTCTAGGAATGGATAATTTTCCTGAGCATATACATACTCATAAATTTTTTCAGCCTCAGGATAAGGAGAGTTTTCCATGAATTCGATACATTCATCAACGAAATCTCTTGATTTGTTATCCATAGTTTCCAATTCAGCTTCTGTAGCCCATCCGTTTTCAAGAATTCTATGTTTCACCAATTCAATTGGGTCATCATTTTTATGAATAGCTACTTCTTCTTTGGATCTGTATGGCTCAGCATCAGACATAGAGTGTCCTCTGTAACGGTAGGTTCTTGCTTCGATGAACGTTGGCCCATCTCCTCTTCTTGCTCTTTCAATCGCTTCGTAAGCAGCTTCAGCTACTTTCTCCGGATCCATTGCATCTACGGCAAGGCAAGGCATTTCATATCCTAATCCTAATTTATAGATATCTTCGTGGTTGGCTGTTCTTTTTACAGAAGTTCCCATCGCATACTGGTTGTTTTCTACAACAAATACTACAGGAAGCTTCCAGTTCATTGCCATGTTGAATGTTTCATGTAAAGAACCTTGTCTGGCAGCACCGTCTCCGAAGAAACAAATGTTTACCGCTTTTCTGTCGAAATACTTATCTGCAAAAGCAATACCTGCTCCCAAAGGAATTTGTCCTCCTACAATCCCATGTCCTCCATAGAAACGGTGTTCTTTACTGAAAATGTGCATAGACCCACCCATACCTCCGGATGTTCCGGTAGCTTTACCACAAAGTTCAGCCATGATTCTTTTAGGATCTACTCCCATCGCCATTGGATGGATGTGGCATCTGTAAGCAGTAATCATACTGTCTTTGGTTAAATCCATTGCATGTGTGAATCCGGCAGGGATTGCTTCCTGCCCGTTATACAAATGTAAAAACCCTCTGATCTTTTGTTTTAGATAAAGAGAACGGCATTTGTCTTCAAACCTTCTCCACATTGTCATATCTTCATACCACTTCAGGTATACCTCTTTAGAAAATTCTTTCATGTGTTAGCTCTTGCTTTTTTATTATGAAATAGTTGAGCAAAATTATGAAAAAAACTTTGTTTTTATTGTATGCATAAGTAACTTTTCGATTTTTCTGTAAAATCTACTTGCAGGCCGAATGGATTATTATTAATTTTCGACCCTTCAAAAAGATTGTACAGCAAGATCCTTCTTCATGTTTTCATATTGGCATATATAAAGAATCTACCTGTCTGTACGGATTCTCTGGAATAATGAATAATACTCTAACATCAAAAACACATTCAATTTTATTCCCTTCTTCTTTTATCTTTAATTATCGTTAACATATCTTTTGGTTATTTCAATAGGTTCTTTTGTGGTGAAAATTCTGTTAATTTCAGAGTCCGGTCTTCAATAGTATTAACAAAATTGCCATGCAGCTTCGCAGTTTCCGCTTTAATTTTCTTCCATTCCCTGTCTGACATAAACCCTTCCCATGCTGTTTTCATAGAAACTTCATCTTTTCATTCAAGCAAATAAACAAATTCAGTTTTTTCATTCACCTCTGCTTCCCAAATAGCTACTATTGTAAAACCATACTTTTTCATTAATCTAAGGGCATGATCTTTAACCTATCCAGAAAAACCTGTCTGTTTTCTTTGGGGATTTCATAAATTCTTAGTTGATGAACAGGAAGTTTCACAGGAGAAAACTCTGTTTCAGGGAACTTTTGTCCGAAGCCAGTACCGGACAGAATAATCAAGAAAATGGCAATTAGTTCTTTCATGGTATTATTACATTTATCCCTTTATACAAGATAAATAAAATTAAAAATTTCATGACAATATATAAGCATGGTAAAAGATTTTATTTCTAAAGTGTCATTAATATTTCAGTACGCCAGCTTCATTGGTTTTTTGGGGTTATAATCTTATATTTGACCTTTAAACTTGAATATGGAAGAAAAACAGTCTTCATTGTTACACAAAACTTCGAAAGTCATTTCCGACTTTTTTAACCCTCTTGTTTCTTTGGTTATCTTTTTTATATATATGAGTAGTAAAGAATATACCCTGAAAGATTCTCTTCTCTATTTTCTTCCTGTATTATTAATGATTATTACTCCTACTGTTATCTGGCTGGTATGGAATGTAAAAACAGGAAGATATACCAATATGGATGTATCGAACAGGGTTCAGAGAAAAACACTTTACCTTTTTATCGCTGCCTGTGTTATTGCTTACCTGGTCTTTCATTATATAAGGAATGGTTATGTTGATCTGGTGATGCTGTTTATTTTAATCCTTCTTTTCGCCCTTCAGATCAGCAATCTTTTTATTAAAAGTTCAATGCACACCGCATTTAATATATTTGTTGCCGCATTATTTTTCACATTAGACTGGAAAATGGGTCTGGTATGGCTGGGAATAGCTATTTTGGTTGGTATTACCAGAATTATCTTGAAAAGACATACCGTAAAAGAGGTATTTATGGGCGCTGGAATAGCTTTTATGGTATCTTTTATATATCTTTATTGCAATATTCAATTTCAACATTAAGAAATTCTATGAAAATCAATCATCTTACTGCCGCAGAAGAAAACTTTATGAAGCTGTTTTGGAAAATGGAATCTTTCTATCTGAAGGACGTTATGGAACAGCATCCGGAACCAAAACCGCACCAGAATACGGTTTCTACCTATCTGAAAATATTAGTTGAAAAAGGTTATTTGTCCACTGTAAAAGAAGGGAGAATCTTTAAATATACAGTTATTGTTCCTTTTGAAAATTATAAAAAGTTTCTGTTAAAGGAACTTTCGCACAATTTCTTTAATAATTCAGGAAAAGAAATTCTTGAGTTTCTCTTTAACGAAAAGTTAGTAACGCAGAATGATTTAAAAGGGTATTTCGATCTTAAAATAGAAATTAAGCCGACTAAACCTGTAAAAATTGAAGAACCGAAGTTCGAAATCGCGGAAGAAATTTTAAATCCGAAAAAAGAGAAGAAAACCAAGACAAAAGAAAAAGAGAAAGACAAGGAGAAGGATAAAAAGAAGAAGAAAAAGAAAGAATAAATCATAGAAACACCAAATCATGAAAACAAAATTTCAGGAAACTTTAAGCCGGACCAATGAAGTCATTTTCCGTTATCCTGTCGTTCTGGTAATGGCTATATTAGCTTCTGTCGGGGCAATTTGTATGATTGAAACCAGCTATCAGTCTGATCTGTTTATTACCTATTCAAAATTTACCATTTGTACCAGTCTTGGAATTTCTTTGATGTTTGCATTAAAAATGCTTTCACAGAGAGTAGGTAAAGAACTTCTGTTACAAATATCAGGAGTTGCCTTTCTTATCGGTTTTTACAATATTCTTCCGGGCAAACAAAGTGATTTTACAGAAGACTATTCCTATCTCATTATCGTTATGGCGATTCTGATGCACTTATTAGTTTCTTTCATTCCATTTTTACAAAAAAATAAAGAACTGGGATTTTGGCAATACAACAAAAACCTTTTTATCAATATTTTCCTCACAGGGGTATTTACAGGGGTTTTAACCGGTGGTGTAGAACTTGCCATTTTAGCCATTGATAAGCTTTTTGATTTCCATTTTAATGATAAACTGTATAGAGATACATTTTTTGTCCTTGCCATCTTCGGAAGCTCTTTTATCTTTCTTTTGTTCAATGACAAAGGACTATCCAATTTGGAAAAAGACGGAACATACCCGGTTATATTAAAGTTTTTCACTCAGTTTATTTTAATCCCATTATTATTAATCTATGTAGTTATTCTTTATTTCTACTCATTTAAAATTCTGATGAACTGGCAACTTCCAAGAGGCTGGGTTTCATATCTGATTTTAGCATATAGTATAGTGGGAATTTTAGCGTTACTTCTCGTTCATCCATTAAAGGAAGAAAATGCTAAATCATGGGTTAAAATATTTTCTAAAGCATTTTATTATACCATCCTTCCTTTGATAGCGCTGCTTTTCATCGCTATTTTCACAAGAATTCTAGAGTACGGATATACAGAGCCAAGATATTTTGTACTCCTTCTGGCTCTATGGTTACTAAGTATTGTAATCTATTTTGTTTTCAATAAAAAGGCCACTATAAAATTTATTCCGGTCAGCTTATTCCTGTTTGGCACTTTTGCCTTGATTTTCCCTTATTTAAATGCCTTTAGTGTAGCCAAGAGAAGTCAAAGATCAGAGCTGTTAAAAGTATTAAATCAACAACAGCTATTACATGAGGGTACTATAAACTTTCAAAAGAAAATTACTGATACCGTAAGAGATGAAATAGCTGGTAAATTCGAGTTTCTGGCTGAAAGAAAACAGACTGAATTTATACTTAATATGCTCAGCAAAAAAGACAAGGTTGATTTGAAAAAAAATATTGATAAAGGGAGCTTTTACACCATCCGATATGATATTCAGGGAAAGTTTACCAATGTACATAAGACGTCAAAAAATAATTCTTATGAGACAGAGCGACTTGTGATTCTTTCTGAGCAACAAGCCATCAAAATTGATGATTATCAATATTTCTTCAATGTATCCGGCTATAATCAGGAATCACAAAAACTCAATGACGATCAATTTAAAATAATAGATCAGCTTACTGAAAAATCTTCATTCAAGATCGTGCTCAATAACAAAGATGAAATAAATGCAGGACCTATGATCATGAAACTTTTTGAGGAAAATAAAGGTAAAACCGGAACCATACATGTACCTGATATTACCATGGAAGATGATCTTGGAAAATACCATATCAGGATTATTATGAAACAAATTACAAAAGAGAGAGATACCTATAACCATAGAGATAATATCTATTGCGGAGACGTCTATATATTAGTCAAACTGAAATAAAAAAAGAGCTGTTTCAATATTTGAAACAGCTCTTTTTTTATCTATTAAGAACTAAGTCTTTTACATTTGACTTTACTTCTCAGTACAAAGTATATTGCAAACATCAAAAGTTTCATCATACTTCATAAAAAAAGCGGCTAAAAGCCGCTTCATATTTTTACCAACGATTTCCGCCTCCGCCTCGGTTGTTACCACCAAAGCCTCCGCCTCTATTGTTGTTGTTACCATAACCTCCACCTCTGTTGTTATCGAAGCTTCTTCTTGGCTTCTCTTCTCTTGGTTTAGCTTCAGATACATTCAAAGCTTTTCCGTTGAATTCCTTTTGGTTAAGAGCCTCAATAGCCTGCTGTCCTTCTTCATCACCCATTTCTATGAAACCGAAACCTCTGGAACGACCAGTTTCTCTGTCTGTAACGATTTTGGCAGATGCTACATCTCCAAATTCTGCGAATAGATCGTGCAACTCATACTCTTTAGTTGCGTAATTGATGTTTGAAACAAAAATGTTCATTTTAAATAAATTAAAAAATTAATAAAAATTTGGTATATAAAAGAAAAGCAACATAAATTAATGAACAAATATTGATTCCAAATATAAACGTATGCAAGATACAATTAAAAACTTCAAATCAAAGCTTTTTTTAACTATTTCTCTCATTATGTTGAATTGACAAAATCGTATTAATTGAAAAAAAGCAAAAATTTATTGTTTTACAATAAATTTTTATTGATATTTGCGTAAACAAAATACATTAATATGAAAACACAAAAAATTTTATCTATCTTGAACGTTATTGTCTGGATCATCTTTATTGGCTCATGTATAAAAGCAGGTGCACTTACCTTTACCTTTATAATAACAATTGTTAACCCGGAGGGAGCAAAGAATCTTTATGAGGGATTAAACTTGTACGAACTCTATCAGTACAATACAAATTCTTACAAATCAATGATGTCTTTTATTATTTTCCTGGCAGGATATAAAGCCTATCTTGCATTTCTGGTTATTCAGATTTTTCAGAGATTAAATCTAACAGCTCCTTTCAGCGAAATGATCATGCAGCTTATTATCAAAATCAGTTACTCGGCGTTGGCTATTGGTCTCCTTTCTGTAATTGCTACTTCTTACAGTGAAGACTTTATTAAAAAAGGAGTGCCATTAAGTAACACATACGATTTTATAGGTTCAGGAGCCGAGTATTTGTTTTTTGGAGGAATCATTTTTATCATTGCACAGGTATTTAAGAGAGGAATAGAAATACAATCCGAAAACGATTTAACGATATAGATTATGCCGATTATAGTAAACTTAGATGTGATTATGGCGAAAAGAAAAATGTCATTGAATGAGCTCTCCGAAAAAGTAGACCTTACACTTTCCAATCTCTCTATTTTAAAAACCGGCAAAGCAAAGGCTGTTCGCTTTAGCACTCTTGAAGCTATTTGTAAAGCACTCGACTGCCAGCCGGGAGAAATTTTAGAATATAAAGAATAATACATCCCAAAAAATGGATCTTTGTGATTCAGATTTTTTATCCATGCTTTATTGATATGACACAGCACACCACCAATTACACCAATACCTTCATAGAAGTTGCAGAAGACTGCCCTGTCACTCAGGCAAAAATACCTCCTGAGAAAAAAGAAAAGACGCTGGCAAGTCTTCAATATGAAAAAATCAGTAAGCATCCTTACGCCTACTCCTCTGATGATATCATCTTTGAATGCTATGCGATAAAAAATGACATTTCTGAGAACGAAAAAGAAAAAGAAAGAGAAAAGTTCTTTTCCAGGGGACAGGCATGCCTTCGTTCTTCACCTTTAACAAAAAGATACGGATTTGGGATCTACCATAATCCGGAAGGAAAAGTAGGTCTGGTTCCTGTAGAGAGTGAAGACTATCAAAAGTTCTTAAAAGATCATTCTGTCAAAAAAACAAAAGCAATGCGTTCCAAAAGAAAATGATCGAGAAAATGCATAATTCTTTTCAGATCATTAAATACGATTCTTTTGATAACACCAGGTTTTAACACTAAATTTGCAGTACAAATTATTAAGATATATGAACTACCATACAAGAAAATGGGTAAAACCAGAAGATTTAAATCCTAATCACTCTCTTTTCGGAGGAAGACTTTTACAATGGATCGATGAAGAAGCAGCTTTGTATGCCATCATTCAGTTGGAAAACACAAAAGTAGTTACAAAGTTTATCTCTGAAATCAACTTTGTAAGCTCAGCCAAACAAGGAGATATTATAGAAATCGGAATTGAGGCCACCCATTTTGGTTCCTCTTCAATCACCTTAAAATGTGACGTCCGAAACAAAATGACCCATCAGACTATTATTACAGTTGACAGAATCGTAATGGTTAATCTTGATGCCGATGGCAACCCTTCTCCCCATGGTAAAACACAGATCGAATTTGTAAAAGACAGGCTAAACAACGGAGCATGAAGATCTTTATAAAGAACATGGTCTGCAACAGATGCATTGCTGCTGTTGAAAACATCTTTAATACAGCCCATGTAAAAACAACTTCTGTCATATTGGGAGAAGCAGAAACCGATTCCAATGTTCCTGATGAAAAGATGCAGCTTATTGAAAATCGCCTCCTTGAAAGCGGCTTTGAAAGAATCATGGATTCTGCTCATCAACTTATTGAAAAAATAAAAAAACTCATTATTATAAAAGTAAGTGAACTTGATATTGATGAAGACTTTTTACTTTCAGAGTTTTTGAGCTCAAAACTACATAAGGATTATAGTTCCCTTTCCAAAACTTTCTCGCAAAACGAGAATGTCACATTAGAACAATTTTTCATTTTACAAAAAATTGAAAAAGTGAAAGAACTCCTTTTATATAATGAATTCAACCTTACCGAAATTGCGGGAAAACTGGGCTATAAAAGTGTTCAGCATCTATCCTCCCAATTCCGTAACGTGACCGGATTCACGCCCACTGAATTCAAAAAACTAAAAGATCATCATAGAAAACCACTGGACAGCCTTTAATCTATTCGAAATAACAGAAAGTTGGAGCGTGCGCGTATTTGAAATGTAAGAATATCGACTATTACAACATTCATCAATACCCATTCGCTTCAACACTCTAATACCCTCCAGTCCTTCAACTCAAATACACTCCAACTTAATTTTATAACTATTATCCTTAAATTTATAACAACATTAAAGCTCCGTTTTGGAACTTTGTAGTATAAATTTAGAATCATGGAACGACAGTATAAAATACTCGGAATGACCTGCTCAGGCTGTCAGAAAAAGATCTCCAATCAACTGAATACGATACCAGGTGTTCAGGCTGATGTGAATCTTGAAAATAATACAGCAACCATTACTTCAGATCATGAAGTAGCACTTATTACACTGAACGATGCATTAGAAGAAATAGGAAAATACAAACTTGAGGATCCTAACAACCCCGAAAAGGCTTTTGTGAAACCTCAGGATCGCGTATCTCCGTCATCTGTATATTATTGCCCGATGGAATGTGAAGGTGAAAAAGTATATTTCAAACAAGGACAAAGATGTCCGGAATGCAATATGTATCTGGTTCCTATTGAAGAAAAACTAGAGAAAGACCCTCATCACAAACCCACCTATTCCTCAACTCACCTTCCGGTAATCTTTAAAGACAGCATCGGAAAATACTATTGTCCGATGTTTTGCGAAGGAGATAAGGTGTATGATGAAAAGAGTGATTGTCCCGTATGTCATATGCATTTGGAAGAAATCACCGAAGATCTCGTAAAAAATGCAGATGTAAGCCATTCACATTCACATTCACATTCACATTCACATTCACATGCTCACCACCATCATCATCATGAAGCTCCTAAAGTTACTGATGACATGGCTGGAAGATACTATTGCCCCATGTACTGTGAAGGAGATAAAACTTATGATTCCAACGTAGGTTGTCCTGTTTGCGGGATGGATCTTGTAAAATATCCGGAAAAGAAAACTGCAAAATACAGCTGTCCCATGCACCCGGAAATTATTCGTGATGAACCGGGAAGCTGTCCTATTTGCGGAATGGATCTCGTTAGAATACCAGACAACAGTGACGATGATGACGATGAAACGTATACTATTTTAAAAAGAAAATTCCTCATTTCATTGGCGTTTACCATTCCCGTCTTTATACTTTCTATGGGCGGTATGTTGATCAACTTTCCGTTTTCACATCAGACTCAAGGCTTTATAGAGCTGGCATTGACACTTCCTGTCATGTTTTATTCAGGATGGTTCTTACTGAAAAGAGGTTGGATTTCTTTTAAAACCTGGAATCTGAATATGTTCAGCCTTATTGCATTAGGAGTAGCAGCAGCATTTATATTCAGTATTGTAGCATTAGCTTTTCCGGACATCATTCCGCACGAAATCCGTGGTCATAACCATGAAATACCTTTATATTTTGAGGCAGTCTGTGTGATTCTCACTCTGGTGATTTTAGGTCAATTGATGGAAGCGGCTGCTCATAAAAAAACAGGTAATGCCATTAAAGAATTAATGAATCTTTCACCGGATGAAGCCAACCTTATTGTAAATGGTGAAGAAAAGAAAGTTTTGCTTTCTCAGGTAAAAATCGGAGATCTTCTGAAAGTAAAACCTGGTGAAAAAATTCCCGTTGACGGAAAAATTACAGAAGGTAACTCAATTGTAGACGAAAGTATGATTACCGGAGAACCCGTTCCGGTTGAAAAAACTGTTGATGACAAAGTTTCTTCCGGAACCATTAACGGTAATCAGGTGTTCATTATGAAAGCTGAAAAAGTAGGAGATGAAACCCTTCTTTCACAGATTATCAAAATGGTCAACGAAGCCAGCCGAAGCAAAGCTCCTATTCAAAAATTAACAGATAAAGTTTCAAAAGTATTTGTTCCCGTGGTGATCCTTATTGCGGCTCTTACGTTTATTTCGTGGCAGTTTTTCGGGCCTGAAGGAAAAAGAAGCTTATTCGCTTTTGTAAATGCTGTTGCCGTGTTAATTGTAGCATGTCCATGCGCTCTGGGACTGGCAACTCCAATGTCATTAATGGTTGGAATTGGTAAAGGAGCCAAAAACGGTATTCTTATCAAAAATGCTGAAGCTTTAGAACAAATGAATAAAGTAAATGTTTTAATCACCGACAAAACAGGAACTTTAACAGAAGGAAAACCATCTGTAGAATATATTGAATCAGTAAATTATGAAGATAAGAATGAGATTTTAAAACTGGCTTACTCACTGAATCAAAATTCTGAACACCCTCTTTCAAATGCTGTGATCAAAAGAGCTAAGGACGAAAATATCACTTCTGAAAAGGTAGAACAGTTTGAAAACATTTCAGGGAAAGGAGTAAAAGGTAACATCAACGGCAGAATTGCGTATCTTGGAAACGAAAGTCTGCTGATTTCTCATCAAATTGTTATTCCGGAAGATTTAAAGCAAAAAGCAGTAGAGGTACAATCTAAGGCTCATACCATCTCTTATATTGCTCAGGACAAAAATGTATTAGGATTTATCAGTTTTACGGATAAAATCAAAGAAAGCTCCAAAAAAGCAGTTAAACAACTGATGAGTGAAGGAATTGACGTGATCATGATGACAGGGGACAATGAGCATACTGCAAAAGCAGTTGCCAATGAACTTGGAATACAACATTTCAAAGCCAATTGTCTTCCTGAAGATAAACTGAATGAGGTCAAAAAACTTCAACAGCAAGGAAAGATAGTTGCCATGACAGGAGACGGAATCAATGACTCTCCTGCCCTTGCACAGTCTGACGTAGGTATTGCTATGGGAACAGGAACAGATGTCGCGATTGAAAGTGCAGAAATTACCTTACTCAAAGGAGATATTCTAGGCGTCGCAAAAGCTAAATTATTAAGTGAGAAACTTCTTAGAAACATTAAAGAAAATCTGTTCTTTGCATTCATTTATAATGTACTGGGAGTCCCAATTGCGGCAGGATTATTGTATCCATTCTTTGGAATTCTCTTGTCACCAATGATTGCTGCTGCAGCCATGAGTTTTAGCTCTCTGTCAGTAATCCTGAATTCCTTAAGATTAAACTCAGTAGATTTGGATATAAAATAATTCTCATGAAAAAAGAAAATCTTTACATAGGATGTTCAGGATTTTATAATAACGACTGGAAAGGGTCTTTATATCCTGAAAATGCTCAAAGTAAAGATTTTCTTTCTTTATATGCAAACGTTTTTAATACCGTTGAGATCAACTCTACATTTTACAGGAAACCAACTGCAAAGACCCTTTTAAAGTGGTATCAAGAAACTCCTGACACCTTCAGATTTTTCATTAAAATTCCCAAAACAATTACTCACCAAAACCGCCTTTCAGATTCAAAAAAAGAAATTACTGAATTTTGTATTTATATTCAAAATCACCTGAAAGATAAACTTTCCGGCTTCTTGTATCAGTTTCCTCCTTCTTTTGAAAGCGGTGAGGAAAATATTGAAAGAATTATCAAAAACATAGACAATAATTTTCTTAATGTTATTGAATTTCGGAATCAATCATGGTGGCAAAAGGAGATATTTAATCTTTTAAAAAGTATGAATATCATTTTTTCGGGGGTAAGTTTTCCGGGTCCCCTTCCTGAAGACATTATTATCAACAACCCTGAAACACTTTACTACAGACTTCACGGCACCCCAACACTTTACAAATCTTCTTACAACACAGGTTTTATTGATCATTTGGCGGAACAAATCAAAGGTACTACGCAAAAAGCTTTTATTTTCTTTAATAATACCTGGGGAACATCAGCAATCAACAATGCCTTATATTTAAAAAACATTTTAGAATAATGATCACAGATTGATTTGATAAAATAAAATAATTCTTCAAATCAGAAAAAATAGCAAAACATCAATATATATAGAAAATTACTATGATTTTAACATTTATAAATGTTAAAAACCAAAGATCCGGGCATTATCAATTTGCAATCAACAAATTCATAAAAAATTCCCTTATTATAAAGTTCTTAAAATAATCTTAAAAAGAAAAAAAGGGAGCAATATGGCATATATTTTGTTAACATTCGATTGTTATTTTTAACGATTTTTAACAAATAAAACGCCATTAATTTTTATGAAAAAAAATTTTGCGGGAAAGTCAAAAAATATGACTTTTCTCGGGATGTTTGCATTGATGAGTGCAACTTCATTTTTATTGAACAGCTGTAACTTCAAGAATGATGTGAATGAAAAACTGAATTCACAGGAACATCCTGCCGCAGAAGCAGTCCCCAAGATGGATGATGAAGAAGTAGATCCGGACAAAAGAGTCATCTACCTAACCTTTGATGACGGCCCTAATCAGGGTACAGAAAACCTTTTAAAAATCCTGAATAAAAGAAACGTATGTGCCACCGCCTTTCTGGTAGGAAAACATGCGTATGGAAGCACCAAACAAAAAAATGATTTTAAACTTTTAAAAGAAAATCCGCTGATTGAGCTTGCCAATCATAGTTTTTCTCATGCTCACAACAAATACTCAGATTTTTATAAAAATACTGATGCCGTTGTGCATGATTTCGACATTGCCAAAGACAGTTTAAAACTTACTGATAAAATTGCAAGAACTCCGGGCAGAAATATCTGGAGACTCAATACTATTAACGTGACCGATATTAAAAGCTCTGCCTCTGCCGCCAACGGGCTTAAAAATGCCGGATATAAGGTAATCGGTTGGGATCTTGAATGGAGACCATCCCAGAAAATGACTTTAAAGGGCAGCCATGAAGCCATGCTGAAAAAAGTAGACAGCATCTTCCTGAATGATCTGGAAAAAACTTCAAGACACCTTGTCTTTCTTACCCATGATCAATACCTTAGAGACACTGATTCCATCAACGAACTTGATCTGTTTATTGAGAAATTGCAAAAAACAAACAAATTTGTTTTCAGAAAGATTTCGCAATATCCGAAGATCAATGAAGTTTTGAATTAATTGTATTGTAAAAAGGATAAGGTAAAATGTATCCAAGACTGGCAACTGTCAAGTAATTTTCGGAAATTTGCACGTATGAGTATTAAAGAAAACTATCAGACTATAAAAAATCAACTTCCTGACCCTATTCAGTTGGTTGCTGTATCCAAAACACATCCGGTTTCAGCTATTGAGGAAGTGTACGGTTTTGGACAAAGAGTATTTGGAGAAAACAAAGTTCAGGAATTGATGGAAAAATCGCCCCTGCTTCCCAAAGATATCCAATGGCATCTGATTGGTCATTTACAAACAAACAAAGTTAAATATATAGCTCCTTTTATCGATACGATACAAAGTGTAGATTCTGAAAAATTATTAGCTGAAATCAATAAAGAAGCAGGCAAAAATAACAGAGTGATCAATGTTTTACTACAGGTAAAAATTGCCGCTGAAGACACCAAATTCGGGCTTGAAATTCAGGAGGCAAAACATATTTTCCAACAATACCTCGAAGGAAAATTTCCTCATATAGAAATGACCGGATTGATGGGAATGGCTACTTTTACTGACGACGAACAACAGGTTACACAAGAATTTTTAACTTTAAAAGAGCTTTTTGATGAATTAAATCAACTAAAACCTTTAAAAACATTATCAATGGGAATGAGTGATGATTTCCCGATTGCTATTGAATGTGGAGCCAACTCTGTAAGAGTTGGATCTGCGATTTTTGGCAGAAGAGATTATTCAAAATAGAATTTTTAGGTACGATTTTTGCTAATAATTGAAACAAAAAATTTAAATTTGCGACTATGCAAAAAATCCTTATAGTAGAAGACGAAAAAGCAATATCGGGAGTACTTCACAGTATTCTTTCTGATGAACTTACAGATTATGAATTTGTTATCGCCGAAGACGGCCTTGAAGGCTACAAGCAGGTAGAGAAAGAAGATTTCGCTCTGGTGATTTCTGATATCAAAATGCCTAAACTTTCAGGAACTGAGCTCTTAAAGCAAAGTCTTGTATTGAAGCCTGAAACAACTTTTATCATGATCTCGGGTCACGCAGACATCGATTCCGCTGTTTCCTGCTTGAAAGAGGGTGCATATGACTTTATCTCTAAGCCTATTGACATCAACAGACTGATCACCAGCGTAAAAAATGCTCTGGTTAAGGAAACGTTGAAAAAAGAAAACAAAAACCTTCAGACAGAAAATAAAACGCTAAAGAAAAAGGTAAATAAAAAATACCAGATGATCGGTACCTCTCCTGCTCTGCAGAAAATTCAGGACATGATCGAAAAGGTAGCTGTTTCTGATGCAAGAGTTTTAATCACAGGGCCTAATGGTGCAGGAAAAGAATTAGTGGCTCATGCTATTCACAATCAAAGCGAGCGTGCAAGAGGACCAATGATTGAAGTGAACTGTGCGGCGATTCCGTCTGAGCTTATTGAATCTGAACTTTTCGGACACGTAAAAGGATCTTTTACAGGTGCTATTAAGGATAAGCAAGGGAAATTCGAACAGGCAAGCGGAGGAACAATCTTCCTTGATGAAATTGGAGATATGAGCCTTATCGCTCAGGCAAAAGTATTAAGAGCCCTTCAGGAAAGCAAAGTATCTCCTGTTGGAAGCGATAAAGAGATTAAAGTTGACGTGAGAGTAATTGCGGCAACCAATAAAAATATGCAGAAGGAGATTGAAGAAGGAAAATTCAGAGAAGATCTTTACCACAGACTTTCTGTAATTGAAATTTATGTTCCGCCATTGGATGAAAGAAAAGAAGACATCAAATTGTTGGTTGAGCATTTCTCAGGTATGATTGCTGATGAGCATGGTACTGCAGTGAAAAAGTTTGATGATAAAGCTATTGATGCTTTAAAAGCTCTTTCGTGGACTGGGAACATCAGAGAATTAAGGAATGTTGTTGAGAGATTAATTATTCTTGGTGGAAACACTGTTTCTGAAAGTGACGTTGCAAGTTTTGTAAGGAAATAATACATTATTATTTACAATATTTATAAAAATTTGCAGTACTCACTGCAAATTTTTTTTTGCCTTATTTACAGTATAAACTATATGAATCTTAAAATATTATGAACTTTTTAAACAAAAACTACACAAAAGAATGCCTGACTTTGGCTCTGCCTGTTATGCTAACCCAGGTGGGGCAGGTTTCGGTCAACTTATTTGACAATATCATTGTCGGACAACTTTTGGGAGCTGATGCGCTGGCATCTGTTTCATTGGGGAATGCAGTATTCTTCTCCATATTTGTGTTAGCACTGGGATTTTCATTTGCGATCCCTCCCCTGGTTTCGGAAGCACATTCAAGACAGGATCATGATACCATCAATTCTGTATTCAGCCATGGTTTTGTAATCAATATGTCGGTGGGAGTTATTCTTATGGCGATCCTCTTGCTGGGAATGCCTCTACTCTATCATTCCGGTCAGCCGGCAAAGATCATTCCAGATACCGTAAGCTTCTTAAGTATTATGGTGGTGAGTATGATTCCTTTTATGGCTTTCCAGACGCTTCGTGAGGTTTCTGAAGGCTTATCCTATACCATAGGGGTGACCAAGGCGACTATTATTGCCAACATTATCAATATTGCCTTAAACTATGTGTTTATCAAAGGTCTTTGGGGAATACCTCCCATGGGAGTCAAAGGATCTGCTCTGGCCACTTTGATTTCCAGAATTTTCATGGTTGTTTTCCTTTATTTTGTTTTAGTTAAAGAAGAAAGAACCAGACGTTATATTAAAGATTTCTCATTGAAAATGCAGAATTTCTCTAAGAAGATGTTCGATAAAATGGTAAAACTAGGACTACCAACCGCTTTACAGATGTTCTTTGAAGTAACGGCATTTGCCGGAGCTGCATTTATATGTGGTTTGATTTCTGCTCATGATATTGCATCTCATCAGATTGCTTTAAGTATGGCTTCATTTACATTCAACCTTTGCGTTGGATTTAGTGTCGCTTCTACCGTAATGATTGGAAGAAAACTGGGTGAGCAGAACTTTGTTGAACTCCGAAAAGTAGGAATCAACAATTTGAAGATTGCCTTTATCTTCATGTGTATCTGTGGATTGGTATTCATTCTGGGAAGAAACATATTACCTACTTTCTTCACCAAAAAAGAAGAGGTTGAAGTCATTACGCTGGCATCAAAACTAATGATTATTGCTGCTTTATTCCAGCTTTCAGATGGTATACAGGTAACCGCTTTAGGGATGTTGAGAGGATTGCAGGATGTGAAAATACCTTCCATTTACACTTTTATTGCATATTGGGTCATCACGATTCCTTTAGGTTATTTCTTCTGTGTAACATTGGAAATGGGAGCATTCGGAATGTGGATCGCTCTCGGATTAGGATTAACAATATCCGCCGTATTCCTTGTTAAACGATTCTTGAATATGTCCGCAAAAAGAATTAAGCAGAATGTACAGGTAAAAACACCGTAAACAAATTAACGCAGAGCTTTGTTCTGCGTTTTTTTATTTATTTTTGCCCGGTTAACTAATTTACATGAAAAAAACACTCCTATTACTTGCTTTCTGTGCAGGTTCTTTTTATCAATCTCAAACCAACAGATTTACCTATGAACTTCAGTACCGGAAAGATCCCTCACAGGAGTATAGAAGAGATCTGATGAATCTGGATATCAGCCCAAAGTCTGTTAAGTTTTATGATAAAGGCTTCGCTGATTATGATGTGAAAAATAAAAATTCCAGTCAACCAATCTCCCGTTACAGCACAAAAACGGATCAGGTTATCGAAAGAAAACCGGATTCCTTCGACAATAAATGGTACAGGGATTTCTTTGATTATTTTGTGGTGAAAACACATGATGAAATGACATGGCAGGTACTTCAGGAAACTAAGGATTATAACGGATATAAGCTTCAAAAAGCGACAACCCATTTCGGAGGCAGAAGCTGGAGCGCATGGTTTTCTAATGAGATTAATATTAAGGAAGGTCCATATAAATTCAGAGGTCTTCCGGGCCTTATTTTTATCCTTGAAGATGCAGATCAGAATTTTGTTTATCAGTTAATCAATAATGAAAAACTGGGCACAGACTATGACACCAGAGAATTTGTGGAAACTCACTACAGTAAGCCGGCTATTTTGATAACCAATGAAAAATTTAATAAATATATTGAAGATATTTATCAAAATCCCACAAGGATATTTTCTGAAAAAGTAAAAAACGGTGGAAATCTATCTTTTAAAAATGAAAGCATAGAATCTGCTGAAGAACTAAACAAGAAAAAAGAAATGCTCCAGAATGGCATCAAAGGCCGATATATTTATCTTGAAAAAGATAAGGAGCCTGTTTTTAAAAGCTAGACAGGAAACAAAGGAAAAGCGGTCTTAAAGGCCGCTTTTTATTTTTAATTAATTCTCTTTCCTAAAATCTTCAAACTTCTCTCAACTCCATCCAAAATAGCGACATTGGGAAGCGTTCCCCAATCTTCAAATCCGAAATACCTGAATAGCTTTAAACTCGGCTCATTATGAAGAAAAATAAGAGCGACGAGATTATTGACTCCAAATTTTCCAGCGTTATCAATACAATATTGAAGAATGGTTTTACCATATCCTTTTCCCCTGCACGTTTCATCCAGGTAAATACTTACTTCTACCGTCCCGCTATACGCTGCCCTTTCGTGAAATGAGCTGAAACTCACCCATCCCACCACTTGACCTTCAGTATCCTCTACTACCCAAAGCGGTCTTGTATCAGGATTGTGCTCGTCAAACCATTTTTGTTTGCTTTCTACAGAAACCTCTTCCATATCAGCAGTCACCATTCTTGAAGCAATGGTTGAGTTATAAATAGCTACAATTTTATGGAGATCAGCCCTTTCAGCATTTCTGAATTTTAATTTTTCCACGGATGAGATGTTAAATTTAAGTATACAAAAATAATATTTTTACAAACACACCCCTACAAAATAATTATATATTTAAAGAATAAAACGAAAAATCAAAACAACACCCCTTCCAAAATCATGAAAATCTATTAAAAATATATTTATTTAACTTCAAAGCTAAAATTTATTTCAAATCCTTTAAAATTCTGTTCAGGCTTCTCACCGTAATTCCCAGATAGTCAGCCATATCTTCTTTTGAGAGTTGGATCCCTTGTTTTTCCTGCATTGTAAGCAATTGTGTCAGCGTGTGTTCTGTGGTATAAAGTTGCTGGTAAGATGCCCTGCTTGAAGTATTAATCACTCTTTCCGCAAAGCTATCCAACAATAGATTATTCAGGGTAATATCTTTTTGAATCAAAGATTTAAAATAAGGAATACTCACCGAATAGGCAATGATATCTGTCATTGCCTGGATACTACACAGGTAGTTTATATTTTTGATCAACTCCACTTCCCCTATAATCTCACCCATCCCAAGAAATTCAACAATATATTCTTTCCCGTTCTCTTCAGCAACGTAGCATTTGGCAATTCCGTCTTTAATCAGTAACACCTGGGAGGGCTTTTGATCTTGAATTAATATTTCTTTTCCTTGTCCAAAAGATTCCAATACAATATCTTTTTTATGATCCTGCTGATGGTAGAGCTGTTCAAGATACTTTAAAAATTTATGATTCGTCCGTAGCATAGTAATCCGGGACAAATGTCCTTGTTTGATTTATTTTTTATGTTGAATTTTGAAAGCAGAAAATTACAAAACAAAAATGAATAATCAGATCACAACGATTGCTTTTGATGCAGATGATACGCTTTGGATCAATGAACCTTATTTTCAGGAAGCAGAAAAAGAGTTCTGTATATTACTTGAAGATTATTTACCACAACATTCGGTATCTCAGGAATTGTTTAAAACTGAAATGCAAAACCTGCATTTATATGGCTATGGCGTAAAAGGTTTTATGCTTTGTATGGTAGAGACTATTAATAGAGTATCGAATGGAACGGCCTCTCTACAGGTCGTAAGCAAAGCTATTGAATTGGGCCAGGAACTTCTTCAAAAACCCATTGAGCTGCTGGATGGAGTAACGGAAACTCTGGAAAGCTTAAAAGGCAGATACAGGCTTGTAGTGGCTACAAAAGGAGATCTACTGGATCAGGAGCGCAAATTGAAAAATTCAGGATTACAAGACTTCTTTCACCACATTGAAATCATGAGCGACAAGAAAGACCGTGACTATAAAAAGCTTCTGAAGCATCTTGATTGTCAACCTGAAAACTTTCTGATGCTTGGTAATTCAATAAAATCAGATATTTTGCCAGTATTGGAGATCGGTGGATCCGCTGCTCACATTCCATATCATGTAACATGGAGTCATGAACAACATGAACATCGTTTGGAACATAAACATTTCATGGAACTTAAAAGTATTGATAAGATCTTGGAGTATCTATGATTTGATCACTATTATGCTGTAAGTTTTCTGCTTGGGCAGGAATACTTATAACTTCCTTATTATATTTTTTAATCAAAAAAGGCTGTTGATGATCAACAGCCTTTTTAATTATTATTTCTTCAAACACTTTTCAAGGAACTGATCCTGTTCCCATAAAACATGCAGAATATTTTCTTTAGCCTGGTATCCATGAGCTTCTTTAGGAAGAAGAACCATTTTGACCGGTGCTCCAAGATTCTTCAAAGCCTGGAAATATCTTTCTGTCTGCAATGTAAAAGTTCCGGGATTATTGTCTGCATCACCATGTATCAGGAGAAGTGGAGTCTTCATCTTATCTGCATGCATAAACGGAGACATTGTGTTATAAATTTCCGGAACATCCCAATAGTTTCTTTGCTCGCTCTGGAAACCAAATGGAGTCAGTGTTCTGTTGTACGCACCACTTCTGGCGATACCACAAGCAAAAAGCTTGGAATGGGTTAATAAATTGGCTGTCATGAAAGCCCCATAAGAATGTCCCCCCACTGCGACTTTTTTTCTATCAATATATCCTAACTGATCTACAGCATTGATTGCAGCATCTGCATTCGCTACCAGCTGGGTAATGAAAGTATCGTTTGGTTCTGTTTTTCCTTCACCAATAATTGGGAAAGCGGCATCATCCAAAACCGCATATCCTTTGGTCGTCCAATAGATAAAAGATCCATAAGAAGGGAAAGTAAAGTCATTGGGGTTCTGCTTACTCTGTCCTGCCGTATTTTTATCCTTATACTCTGTTGGATATGCCCAAATGAGTAAAGGAAGTTTTTCTTTTTTTGCTTTTCTGTCATAGTTGGCCGGAAGATAAAGAGTTCCGGTCAAAGTAACACCATCATTTCTTTTATAAGTAATCACTTCTTTATAAACATCTTTTATGCTTTCAAAAGGATTGGCAAAATGGGTTACTGCTTCGGCTTTACTGGATTTGATATTTTTTTTAAAATAATTCGGATACAGGCTCGGCGATTGCTGAGTCGTCAAAATCTCTCCTTTTGAAGGGTTTAAAATATCAACAATCCCCTCTTTAGCATTTTTAAGATTTGAGGTATATAGCCTTTTCTTCTTCAATGTTTTTACATCCATTTCATCAATAAAAGGATGCTGCCCGTCTTTTGTAAAACCTGCCCCTATCAGATAGGCCTTCCCGCCTTTCATATCAATAATAGTTCTTCCGTATTGGTTTTTCGTGGTATTGAAATGTCCCGGATCACTGTAAACATCCTGAGAATTTCTATCATCAATCACCTTTGATTCTCCATTATTAAGATCTACCAGGAAAGATTTTGTATTTCTGGTATCATACCATTCTTCTGAAACAATTGCATAATGGTCGTTTGTCCAGTTTACATCTTCATATCTTTGTTTTGTTTTAAAAAAAGACCTTGGAGTAGCTGTAAACGGAGCTTCCCATGTAAAGATTTCGTCTCTGTATTCTGCAGCTTTAGATTGATCACCACCGTCCAGTGCTTCTGCAAAAACCAAAGTTGACGGAGCGTCGCTACGCCATGCCATATCTCTTTTGCCGGTTCTTACGGAAGAAAAGCCTTTAGGCATTATTTCATTTAAAGGAACTTCATTGACCGCTTTTACGGTATTTCCGTTCTTGTCATATACAGTCGTTGTCATTGGAAAACGGTTCAGCGGAACGATATAAGAAAACGGTTTTTTAATGACTGTAGCCAGTAAATAATTCCCGTCGGGAGAAAAACTTAAACCAACATACATATCCTGGTCTTTTACTTTCTTCTGCCCGCCATTAAGGTCTACATTATAGATTTCAGAAGCTGTAAGAACTTCAAAGTTTTTTTCATCCTGAGGATTTCTCAAAAGGTCCTGATAGGTTCTGTTCTGCGATACTTTACCGTCTGCTGTCGAAACAATAGGTCCTGTAGGGAGGTCCTTACCTGCATCAATTAATGCAGCTCTGTTTTGAGGAAGTTTTTTAATCAGTAAACTTTGTGAATCGTTATACCACAGATAAGGCATTCCCAGATTGGCATTCAGATTGTCTTCAGAAATCTTTTTTGCAGATGCTGTTTCCATATCCACGAGCCACAGTTCTACTCCATTATTGGTCGTATTGGTAAAAGCCAGTTTTTTTTCATCCGGAGAGAATGAAATATAGGTGATTTTAGCCTCTGCAGGCAGGTTTTTCACCTGCACTTCATTTTTATCATTGATCTTTCTGATTTTCAGATCATTGAAATAAGTGACAGTACTTGCAATATTAGTAATGGGATTAATCCTTAATCCTCCCAATTTCATCTCCTGTTGGCTAAGATCCTGCAGCGTTTTATAGGTTGGGCGGTAAGTGAAAACAACCCAGTCTTTTTTACTGTTCATCAAAACACCTGGTGGTCTTTGATAATCTGCCAGTTTTAAGATTTCTGCTGAGGGTTTTTGATACGTAATATTCTCCTGTGCATTATAAAAATTGAGAAATGCCAAAAGGCAAATAGTCAGTTTTATCTTCATGTAAATTCATTTTCCACGAATGTAGTGAATTTTAGGAGATTTATAAAATTCAAAAAAACAACACACCAAATAGTGTTGTATTATGTTTTTTAATGTTTTTATATAACAAAAATAGAGCAATGTGAAAAATTTAAGAAAATTATCGAAGGAAACCTGAAAAGAATTCCTGGAGGAAATGTTCCACTATTTGAATCCTGATATATGGCTTGCAGAGTAAGAGACGAAGGCATAGCCCTGTTCTGGAATGCTTACCTCATTGCAATTATTAAAATATAAAAAGGCACCTTAAAGGTGCCTTTTATTTATTGTTGTATTCGTATTACCAGTCTGAAGCTCTCTTTCTTTTTTCTATCATGTGATCTACCGAGAACTTTCCTGCTCCACAAGTAATGAGCAAAAGATAAACGGAAAGATATACAAGAGCCAATTCTCTTTTCTCAAAAGGATCTGCTCCATGAACCACAAAAGCTGCCATAGCCATGGTAAAGATCAAAAACCCTAAAGAAACTCTTGTAAAAAGTCCTAGTATAAGCAAGATAGAACATACAAATTCTGCAAAAACCGTTAAAATCAGAGAGATCTGAGGTCCCATTCCCATAAAGTCAAAAAATTCAACTTTACCGCCTGATAATAAGGTTTGGAGCTTAGGAAATCCGTGGGAAAGCATTGCAAAACCTACGAAAACCCTTACGGCCAATAAAATAATATCTTTAAGTATTGAGCTCGAATTTGAATTATTATAGTTCATGTACTAAAAAATTTATACTAAGGTAATAAAAATCTTTTAATAGAAAGGGGTTTACAGCTTTTTTAGTTTATCTATAGCCGAAATTTTTTAGGTCACGATCATTCTTTCTCCAGTCTTTTTTCACTTTTACAAATAAATTTAAGTGAATTTTTTTTGAAAAAAACTTTTCAAGATCCAGTCTTGCATCCGTTCCTACTTTCTTGATAGCCTCGCCTTTATGTCCGATAATAATTCCTTTTTGGGTATCTCTTTCTACATAAATAATAGAATCTATAAAGATAATCCCTTCTTTTTCTTTAAACTGCTCAGTAACTACTTCTACAGAATATGGAATTTCTTTCTCGTAATTCAGAAGAATTTTCTCACGAATAGCTTCATTCACGAAAAACCTTTCCGGTTTGTCCGTATACTGATCCTTATCATAGTATGCCGGGCTCTCAGGTAATAATGATTTGATTTTAGGTAAAATAATTTCCGTATTGAAAGCATTCAATGCAGAAATAGGAAGGATCTCTGCTTTTGGAATTCTGTTGTGCCAGTCTTCTACCAGTTTTTCAAGACCTGCCTGATCGGTTTGGTCTACCTTGTTTAATAAAAGAAGTACAGGTACAGGAATTTTATTCAATTTATCAATCAGGAACTCTGAAGGTTCTGCCTTATCAGTCACATCTACAATAAACAGGAATACATCGGCATCCTGCAGAGAATCTTTTACAAAATCCATCATTTTCTCCTGAAGTCCATATTTAGGATCCAATACTCCCGGAGTATCAGAAAATACGATCTGAAGATCATCTTCGTTATAAATACCAAAAATTCTGTGACGGGTTGTCTGAGCTTTCTGCGTTACAATCGCCAGCTTCTCACCCATTAATTGGTTAAGTAGTGTTGATTTTCCGGCGTTGGGCTTTCCAACTATATTTACAAATCCTGCTTTGTGCATAAAAATAATATTACGAACTGCAAAGTTACTAAAACAAAATTGGTCTTTAGAGTTAATCTCAATATTTAAACGAAAAAAGAGAGTTATTTATCCCGGTATTGGATTATAAAAGGGAATTACATTATATAATCTTATGACAAATTCGTAATTCCCAAAACATTCTATTTATCATCTTATAAAGATCTAAACCATTTATAATAAATCAAATATTTTGTTGATATTCTCCGAAATGACAAACTACATGGGTAATCGTAGTTCTTGTAGCCTGCCGTGGCTTTTTTCATTTTTTTTCTAATAATTTACTTTTTAATAAAAACCATACGATAATTTTGTATTGCATTACCTAAAACTAATATTTTTGAATATTAGAATTCATCTTTATGAATATAGACCAGATTCTTGACCAAATTTATCTTCTTCCGGAAACATCCAGAAATAGTTTAAAAGCACATATCACAGAAGTTTCATACCCTAAAGGCTTTTGCCTTATGGAAGCAGATAAGGTGATCCCCTATCTCTACTTCATCCGTAAAGGAATGGCACGTGCTTACGCTTCCACTTCTGATAATGATATCACATTTTGGTTTGGTAGTGAAGGACAATGTATACTTTCTATGAAAAGCTATGTAGAAGATAAGCCCGGATATGAAAGTATTGAATTACTGGAAGACTGTGACCTCTACAGAATGGAAACGGAAAATCTGAAGAAACTTTTCAATGAAGATATCCATATTGCCAACTGGGGCAGGAAATTAGCTGAAGCAGAAATGATAAAATCTGAAGAACTTATTATATCAAGACAATTCAAAACCTCTTTGGAACGTTACAAAGACATTATTCAGAACCAACCTGATCTGCTGAAAAGGGTTCAGCTTGGGCATATCGCCTCTTACCTCGGAATTACTCAGGTGAGCTTAAGCAGGATCCGGGCAGAGATTAAGTGAGAAATGTATTTAAAGCAAGGAACAGGAAGAAAGGAGACTAAAAGTTCTTACAGCCTATGACATCATCTTACATTTTATTAATGACTCCAGGGTATTATATATTTGGGCTCAAGCCAATGGATGATTTTCATCTTGAAAACGGACTACAGTCCGCTCCTATTGATATAATGATGTTCTTACCATCAGTATTGGGGATGCAAGCAACAGATACTCAAAGCCATCCTTACCGAATAATGCCCTATTGGTAAAATTGCATGCGATCCCGTATGCAAACCACCGCTACTCCTGGCTTCCAGCAATAAAAAAATCATTTTTTAACAATTGTAAAATTTTTTCTCTGTTCAATTTCTGAAATTTGCAGAAGAAAAATTTACAAAATGAATTGGATCATATTAGTTATCGCAGGATTATTTGAAGTGGCTTTTGCCTCATGCTTAGGAAAGGCCAAAGAAACATCAGGAACCGAAATGTACCTTTGGTACACGGGATTTCTGATAACGATGACCATAAGTATGCTTTTGCTGATCAAAGCTACCCAGACATTGCCTATCGGTACTGCATATGCGGTATGGACAGGAATCGGAGCGGTAGGGACAGCTTTAATGGGTATTTTCTTCTTTAAAGATCCTGTAAGTTTCTGGAGAGTATTTTTTATTGTGACCTTAATTGGTTCTGTGGTTGGATTAAAGGCGGTTTCATCATCCCATTAAAACTTACTTTTCTCTTCAAAAAGGCATAAACATCTATCTATATTTAAATTGAAACCGTCTTCAGTCTGGAGACGGTTTTGCTTTATAAATCCTTTTTATATCTTTGCCGAAAATTTTTAACCATGAAAAAACTTCTACTTCTTTTGGTAGGCGGATTATTATCTGCCCAAACTTCTGAGCTGATTGGCAACAACTGGTATATTTCAAAGATGGTAACAAGCAGCGGACAAACAACCAATACTCCTTTAATTGACAATGGAGTTCCTGCAACGACAATTACATCAGCAGGTGGTCTGAGTTATGTTATCAACTCTAAGTACTACAATACAGCGACCATGCTGTTTTCTATCGTACCCGGCAGCAATAATCTCATGAAAACTGCTCAATCATTTACTTCTTTATTTTATAACGGAGGAAATGCAGGTCCTGTAAGAAATTACGATCAGAAAAACATTGATATTTACGTTAACGGTGCTTATGCATCCATGTATAATTACCAGATCACAACAAATGGTAATGCGAAAACGCTCGTTATTACAGATCCTTCAGGAAATAAGATTTACTATAATAACAGTGCTAACCTGAGTACTCAGGACGTGAAAGCTGTCAAAAAAACATTTAAAGCGTATCCAAATCCTGTAAAAGAAGTTTTAACGATAGAAAATATTGAAAGAAATCTTCCTTTAAAAATATATGATTTATCCGGAAAACTGGTGTTTGAAACCAAAACTAATGACCGTAAAATATCCATTGATACTAACAGTTTGCAAAAAGGACAATATATTTTAATCGTAGAAAACTACCAATCTTTCCCTTTTACTAAAGAATAACAGCTTATTGGCATGATATCAAAACCCCGCTTTCAGTATTTGAAAAACGGGGGTTTGATTTATTTTTTGTATACTACAGGTAAGATTTCATTGCTTCTTAATCCATATTTTTTTATTTCAGCTTCCGAAAATTTTTGTGAATAGAAGTTAGGATCAACTTCAAAACCTGCGTTTCTTAAACGGTCGAAATAATCCATTCCGTACCATCGAACATGGTCGTATTGTCCAAAATGTTTCTGACGTTCTTTCGGATCTTTAATTGTGAAATCTTCATAGGTTTTTTGCAGTGAATTTTTCATAGGAACCTGAAGAATTCCCCATCCGCCTGGCTTCATCACTCTATACAACTCACTCATTGCTTTGGCGTCATCTTCAATATGTTCCAGAACGTGGTTACAGAAAACAATATCAAAACTTGCATCTGCAAAAGGTAAATCAAGAATATCTGCCTTTACATCTACAATCGGAGAGTATAAATCTGCTGAAATATAATTCAGGTTACTCATTCTCTTAAATTTCCTTAGAAATTCCTGCTCGGGAGCAATATGCAGAACTTTATAACTTTTAATAAAAAATTCGGTTTCATTCTGAAGATACAGCCACATCTGACGATGTCTTTCCAGACTTAATGTTCCGGGGGAAAGCGCATTTTCTCTCTGCTTTCCGTATCCATAAGGAAGGAATTTACGATAAGATCTTCCGTCAATAGGGTCATAGAACTCTTCTCCTTTGAAGAACTGATAGATCAATGGCCTTGCCCAGATGCTCATTTTAATAAGCATCGGACGTGGAATTTTATTGAGTAAAAGCTTAGTAATCTTTTTCATTAAAAATCCAGTTGGAACGGCTTTTCTTCGTCACTTACGATACCTAAAGCTTCATAAACATATTCAAATGTTGAAAGCAATACCGGTTTACCGTTGATAACAGCAACATCATGTTCAAAGTGAGCAGATGGCATATTATCTAAAGTAGTTACCGTCCATCCGTCATTATGGAATTTTACTTTTTCAGTTCCAAGGTTGATCATAGGTTCAATGGCGATGGCTAATCCGTCTTTGATCACTTTTCCACTTCCTTGTTTTCCATAATTAGGTACCTGCGGATCTTCATGCATTTTTCTTCCCAAACCATGTCCTACAAGTTCTCTTACAACTCCGTATCCTTCTTTTTCACAATGTGCCTGAATGGCATGAGAAATATCTCCGATTCTTTTTCCCCTGATACATTGCTCAATACCTTTGTAAAGAGATTCTTTGGTAACCTGTAGCATTTTTTTAACTTCAGGCTTTACTTCTCCGATTTCAAAAGTGTAAGCATGATCTCCTACAAATCCGTTCAAAATAACTCCACAGTCTACGGAAAGGACATCGCCTTCTTTCACTATTTCATTATTTGGAAATCCATGAACTACCTGTTCGTTTGGAGAAATACACAAAGAGTTTGGAAAGCCCCCGTATCCTAAAAATGCAGGTTCAGCCCCATGATCTTTAATAAAATCATAGGCTAACTTATCCAAATATAAAGTTGTAATTCCCGGTTTAATCTCTTTTGCCAACATTCCCAATGTTTTAGAAACTAATCGGGCACTCTCCTTCATCAGACGTAATTCGTCTATCGTTTTTAATTGAATCATTGTATTAATTTACCAATGTATTAATGGATCAGTGTAACAATATTTTATTGACAACCTGGTACACTGTTGAATTGTTATGTTTTATCTTACCAGAAAAGTCCTTTTTTCTTTTCTTTTTTAATTTTTGAATAAGCAAGAACTTCTTTTCCTTCTACACGGAATTCTATTCTTTCCTGAATAATATTGTAGATTTCGCCCCATCCCGGGAATCCGCCTAGATTTCTATCATCGATGAACCAGTCTGCATCCAGTTTTCTGGATTGATTTTCAGAGTCAAAAACTTCTCCTTCAAAACTTGAATTTATGGCATAAAATTCAATTCCGTTCTGTTTGCAGAATTCTACGGCTTCATCTAACGTTTTTCCGTGTCTGTATGTCCAAAGAATTAATCGATATCCCTCAGCCTGAAGTTTTCTTAAGGTTTCAAAAGCAAAGGTTTTCGGCTTTCCAATTGCCGGATAAGCATCATCAACAATAGTTCCGTCAAAGTCAACAGCAATCTTTTTATTATTTAACATTTTGTTCTTTTTTTAGCTTTGCAAAGATAAGAAATAAAAAAGAGTGCCAAAAAGAAAGGCACTCAATACTTTTATATTTTAAATAAATGGGAAACTCTTAGCTTTTAACCCAGGTAAACTGGAACTGAAGATCCGGAGTAGAAACTCTGTCTGTGATCTTCTGTAGTCTTGCAGGAAGTTTCATTAAATATTCCTGAGCTTTTTCCGCCTTTTCTGTAAGACCTTTTACGTGCTCAATTTTCCATTCATCCAGCAAATCTTTCATAATATTGATATAATCATTACCGGTATATACCATACATCTTTGCGCTGCATCTGAGAAATGCCCCCATAGTTCTCCTGCTTTCTGCCCTGACTGTCTCATCAGGTGAGCCGGCATAACGATTTTCTTACGCATCATATCTTCAAATGCAAGAATCATTTCTGAAGGATCAATTTCAAGAATTTTAGCAACAAAGTGCTTGTACGCTTTAGCATGTCTTGCTTCGTCTGCTGCAATTACCCCACACATTTTAGCCAATTTTCCGTTTCCGGATTGTTTAGCTAATGTACCTACTCTTCTGTGAGAAATGTTGGTAGCAGTTTCCTGGAAACTTGTATAAATAAAGTTTCTGTACGGATCCATGCTGGTTCCAAGATCAAAGCCGTCATTGATCAGGTACTGAGTGGTAATTTCAACTTCTCTCATGTTTACTCTTCCACACAGGTAAAGGTATTTATTTAATAGATCTCCGTGTCTGTTTTCTTCGGCAGTCCATGCTCTTACCCAATTGGCCCATCCTACTTTTTCTTCCTGATTGATTCCGTCAACCCCCATCAACCATGATTCATAAGAAGGAAGTGCTTCTTCTGTGATACAGTCTCCAATTAATGTTACGAAAAGATCGTAAGGCATTTCACGGGCAAAAGTCTGAATTTCTTCTAAATCATGTTTAAATTCATCACTTGAAGGATCTGGTAAATAATCGGAAGGTTGCCAGATCTTTTCGATTGGCGTTAAAAATTTATCAAGAAAAGAACCTACTTCCTTTTCCAATATTCCCATTACTTCTTTCCTAACAAGCTTTTGATACATTTTACTATTCAGTTTTAATTAACAAAGATATGATTTATTTATTATTTGGCGCATAATAAAGTATGCAACTCATACCTTATCTGACATAAATCATAAAAAAATGCCGATACACAAGTATAACGACATTTTTTTATGATTATTATTGAATATTAGTCAACCAAAACATCTCCTGTCATCGCATCCGGTATTTGTACACCCATTACCTGAAGGATTGTAGGGGCTACATCACCAAGTTTTCCAGGCTTCAGATTCCAGACATGGTCTTTATCCATTACGATAAAGGGGACAAGATTGGTAGAGTGCTGAGTATTTGGAGTTCCATCAGCATTAATCATTACATCAGAGTTTCCATGGTCTGCCAGAATGAAAACAGCATATCCGTTTTCATAAGCAGCAGTGGCCACTTTCTCAATACATTGATCTACCACCTCAGCAGCTTTTACGGCTGCTTCAAAAACCCCGGTATGACCAACCATATCTGTATTGGCAAAATTTAAACATACAAAATCTGCAGTTCCTTGTTCCAGCTCCGGTACGATAGCATTCGTAATATCATATGCTGACATTTCCGGCTTCAGATCATAGGTAGGAACATCTTTTGGACTCGGACAAAGTAATCTTCTCTCACCGTTAAATTCCTCTTCTCTTCCACCAGAGAAGAAAAAGGTAACGTGAGGATATTTTTCAGTCTCCGCAATTCTGATCTGAGTTTTACCATTCTTTTCAAGAATTTCTCCCATTGTTTCCGTTAAAACATTTTCATCAAAAACAACCTGAACATTCTGGAATGTTTTATCATAATTGGTCAACGTAATATAATAAAGGTTGAGCTTTCTCATGTTATATTCGGGGAAATCCTTCTGGGAAAGAACTTCTGTAATTTCTCTACCTCTGTCTGTACGGAAGTTGAAACAGATGACTACATCATTATCTATAATTTTTGCTACAGGCACTACATTTCCGGTAGCAGTCGTATTTACCAGAATAATGGGTTTAAGGAATTCATCTGTGATATTCTCTTCATAAGAAGCCTTAATGGCTGCAAGCGCATCCTTTGTTTCCTCTCCTACTCCTTCTACAAGGGCATCATAAGCCAATTTTACACGTTCCCATCTTTTGTCTCTGTCCATTGCGTAATATCTGCCTACAACCGTCGCCAGTTTTCCGATGGTTGCCTCCATATGCTGTTGAAGCTCGTCGATGAAGCCCAGCCCTGAATGCGGATCACAATCTCTACCATCTGTAAATGCGTGAACAAATACATTGTCATTCAGACCGGATTCTTTAGCGGCAGTTAACAGCCCCTTTAAATGATTGATATGTGAATGTACTCCTCCATTGGAAACCAGTCCGATGAAGTGTACTTTTTTATTTTCTTTTTTAGCATATTCAAAAGCATCCTGAATTACTTTTTCCTGGCCCAACGTTCCGTTTTCAACAGCCATATTCAATTTAACCAGATTTTGATAAACCACTCTTCCTGCTCCAAGGTTCATATGGCCTACTTCAGAATTTCCCATCTGACCAGCCGGAAGCCCCACCGCTAAGCCACTTGCTTCAAGGGTAGTATGTGGAAATCTTTTAAAACAGCTATCTATAAATGGTGTATTTGCTTTGTCTATGGCGGAAACGTCCGGGTTTGTTCCTAATCCCCATCCGTCAAGAATTGCTAATATTGCTTTTTTCGACATTTTGTAAAACTTTTGTTATACAAATTTACCTAATTTTCGATGAACAGAAGAATTTGGTGTTCCTAATTTTATCCCATCCTCATAGTCAATCATATAAATATTTTAAATGAAGGAAAAACATGTAAGGGAACCAGTCTCTCCTTCTTTAAAAGATACAAATTTTACCGTTACTCTCAAAAAATCTTTTTAATTTTGCTCTATGGATTTACGAGATCAATTGAAGAACCTTTTTCCTGAACACGAAGAGCAGGATTTTGAGATGCCTGAAGAAGCATTCAAACAGAAAGAACCTTTGGTATGCAAATTTGAGAAAAAAGGGAGAAATGGAAAGCCTGTAACTATTGTTGAAGGCTGGGAAGGCAGTGAGGAAGACCTTAAAAAAATCTCAAAGAAAATAAAAACCACCTTAGGAATAGGCGGTTCTGAGAAGGATGGAACGATCATCATTCAAGGAGATAACCGTGATAAAATAATGAATATCCTTAAAGAAATGGGATACAAAACCAAACGTGTTGGCGGATAGATTTAGAAATAAATCCGGGTATCCGGCAGTAAGGTTTTTAATTTTTCAATTGTAGATTTTCCTATAGGATTTCCTGTAAGAATCAAAGTTTTCAGATTTTTTAATTCTTTGATTTCTGCAGGGATATCTTTTAAATTATTGTTAGCCAGGTTCATACTGACTATATTTTTCAATCCTTTTATTCCGGAAGAAATTGTGGTGATATTATTTCCACTTATGTTCAGGTATTCAAGATTCTCTGCCTTAAACAGATTTTCCGGAAGTTTCACAATAGCATTCTGCTGAAGTTCAAGATATTTTAATTGTTTGGGAAAAGACAAATTCGCTAAATCGTTAATCTGATTATCAGAAAGGTTTAAAAACTTTAGATTTTTGATCTTATACAAACCATCAGTGATGAAACTGATTTGATTTCCCTGAAGGTTAATTTCTTCTAAAGAAGGAATTTCCATCAATGCTTCAGGAAAGACATTCAGGTTATTGGCATCAAAGTGAACCGATTTCAAATGTTGTAATTTTGCAACATTGGGATTAATACGGGTAAGACCGTTGAGATTCATAGAGAATGTCGTCAGTTTTTGAAGCTGGTTGATTTCATCAGGAATATATTTAATGCTGTTTTCATTAACATTTAAGATCTCCAGTTCTTTCAATACAAATATTTGTTGATCCATTTTCTCCAACTTGTTGCCCATAATATTCAAAAAGAATACTGAATCAAGTTTAGCCAGCTGGGGTGGCAGATTAAATAATCCTTTTTCCCTGAAGCTGATACTATAAACAGTCTTCTTACTACTTAAAGCATCTTCAATATTGGTATAAGTAGGATATTTCACAGGATCAATCTGAGCTTTGGCCTGAGAAATGAATAGGAAAGAGGTGAATACAAACAGTTTTTTCATAGATAGAAAATGTTTTCCGGCAACTTCGTTGCCGGAAAACTGGATTTAATAATAATTTACTTTTTTAAAAGTTTTACTGTTTTCTGGAAACCTCCTTCTGCTTCGATATTTAATATCAAAATTCCGGATGCTTCCAATTGCTGAGTAAAGTCAAGGTCCAATACTTTATTTGAACCTGTAAATTTCTTAGTATGAATGATTTTCCCGTCCATGCTGTAAGCTGTTACAGAAATATCTTTCAATCCTTTTGAAGAATTGATTTTAACAAGCCCTGAAGTTGGGTTTGGTGCTACTGTTACTGTATTTTCGGTCGTCTTATTTTCGATTGTTCCTAAAGAACCTTCCGTTCCTAAATTATTTTTAAGTGCAATAACGATTGTCGCAGATTTCCCTCTGTAATCAATGGTATTTCCTGTAGCGTCAACATCGGTAGCAATGGTAGAACTTGGATGCTGAATAGAGAAGAAACCAAATTTGTGATCAGGAGTAAATGTAAGTCCTGTCGGTTCTGCTCCTGCCGGCATTGAAGCAAACAGTCTTACCTTAGGATTAGCAGGTGTGTGATCCGGAGCAATTACCCAGATATAGTTCTTCCCCCCATCCTGAAGTACCCAAAGGTTTCCAAGCTCATCAAAAGTAAGGTTGTCGTTTCCATCTCCCCAGGCTTCAGATTTCATACCCTGAGCAGTATTGAAAGAATATACGGACGACGCTCCTCCTACAAATGTTTCTACCTGAGAAGCTGTAGTCCCGTTATCCTGTAAACGATATACTCTGTCTAAACCTTTTGCGGTGAAATAAATCTTCCCATCCAACGGACTGATGTCCACATCTTCCACTCCATTAAATTTTGTTCCTCCTGCAGTTTGTGCTGCCGCTGCTGTATTGTTTTGATCTTGTTTCAGTTTATTGGGAACCGGCATCCATGTGGCTGTAGTTCCGGCAGGATCACCGGCAGCAGTTAATCCCTGATCTAATTTTAATACAAACAGATTTCCTGAAGAAAGGTCATTTGGAGTATCCATTACATATTTATATACCATATGTGTACCACCATCTTCACCATAGTATGCTATGGTTCCAGCATTATTGATCACTACGTTTTCGTGATTCATAATTCCCATTTGCCATAGCTTTCCTTTGGTTCCATCAGGATTTTTAGAAATCACCTGAGCGGTTGCAGGATCTATTTCTACAAGCCATCCGTAATCTTTATATCCATCACCATTCACGTCACTGGAAGTCACAGATTCTTCAGCAGTAACTACGGTTCCCCATGGAGTAATTCCTCCCGAACAGTTTCTGATGGTTTGCACAAGACCAGGATCTGAAAAGTTTACAGCTCTTGACCTCGTCAACTGCCATAGTTTGGTACCTGCATTATAATTGATTTCTGCCATGGTAACCCCACCCGGATTCGTTTCGTGGTTCACAGAAAGGTATCCATTGGTACTGCTTCCTGTTTTTGCAACATATGCTGTAAAATCATTTTGTCCCCCTACCAGGCCGCCACCTTCTGTATAATTATCACCTTCTTTCAGAACAAGCTGATATTTGTGTTCTGCAGGGATAATAAGCTTATTGGTTTGTGCAGTAGGAACAATTGAAGTAAAGCAGCTGATGTGAGTACTGTTACACGCTACCGGCGTAGTGGTATTCGGAGTTGTTTTCAGGTAAGCATCAATTCTAAGATCTGAACTCGTTACACTTCTGTTATGCAATTCAACAGAAATTCTGTTGACTCCGTTTACAAATTTTGATTTTGGAATCGAAAAGATGTTATATACATTCTCTGCCGCACCATCAATTGTAGTACTGGAAAATGTATTGAATGTAATAGTGCCTGCAGGCATATTATCACGTACCACTTCTTCCCCGTTAAGGTATACGATAATACCGTCATCTCTCATTACCCCCAGTTCCATATTGTCTGAAAGTGTAGATACATCTACAGTAAAGTCTTTCGCAAAATAAGCTGTAGTAAGGCCGGAATTGATAGTTGTGGTTACAGGATCCCCGTATCCTAAGGGACCATTTCCTGTTGCCCATGAAGACACATCATAGGTTTTACTTTTCCATGCATCCGGCTGCGCCTGATTGTTATCTTTGTAACTCCAGGATGCGCCTTTATCAAAGAGTAAGGTTTGTGCATGCATAGTAGTGCCTGCAAATAGAGCCAGGGCTCCAATTGTTAGTAGTTTTTTCTTCATTTTACTTCTATTTAAATACTCTGCAAAACTATTTTTTTACGACTACTACTCTGTTAATTGGAGTTTAAATATGAACGTGAGAATATTAATTAATTTGAAACCAAATGTTAAGGGGATTAAATTTTCATTAAATAGTCTGGATACGGGGAAGGCAGTTTCAGGACGAGATGAGCGAGCCGGGATGCAAAGTATAAATATAGGTATAGATGTTGTTTTTGTCTACATATGAGAGGCTGAACTGCAATTAGATTATAATTGTCTTAGACTTAGTTGATGTCCAAAAATAGGCGGTACCCTTATACAACAAGAAGTTTGATTTTTTTATAGTCATTAAGAATTTATCTCATCTTTAAAATCACTCAAACCTCTCATTTTTATAGGAAAAAGACCATTTACCTCTCAAACTCACCCCACGAATCTCACATCTTGTATCCCGAATACTGCACTCACCTATTTCCCTTTACTTACATCCGTGAGGGCATTCAGGAAGGCAATAATTTGCTGGATTTCTGTTTGGGTAAGGTTAAGTTTATCCGGAGCAAGAGTTTGGTTTTTCATTTTCAATCCCAATCCTTCGCCCCCGCCTTCATTATAAAAATCAAGAACCTCCTCAAGGGTAGTGAAAGCACCATTATGAAAATAAGGTTTTGTAAGGGCAACATTTCTTACAGTCACAGTTTTGAATGAATAGTCATAAATCCATGATTTTTCCTTTTTTACAGGGCTATTTCCTCTTCCGGGATCACTGTCAAGCTTAACGGGAAGTTGCTTAACAGGTTTTGTGGTAACTCCAAGTACTTCAGATTCATTTTCATTAAAAAACGGGGGTACCAATCCTGAAAAATGGGGCGCAAAATGGCAAGTCGCACAAGCCGCTTTGCCCATAAACAGATTAAACCCTTTTTTAACCTCATCAGAAACATTCTTTTCATTTCTCATAAAACGATCAAAATCACTGTCAAAAGAATATAATGAAGCCACATAAGAACTTAAGGCCCTGGAGAAATTTTCCTTGTTGATCTTCCCATCTTTAAAGGCTTTACGGAATGCCTTCTTATATTCCGGTTTTGTTTTTAATTTTTGAATTATACTTTCGTAGCTTGTATTAAACTCTTCTTCATTGTAAATCACATGCTCTGCCTGTTGTTCCAGATAGAAAGCGCGAAGATCATAGAAAAATCTTTTGGCAAAAACAGCATTATAAAGACTTGGAGAGTTTCTTAAAACAGTTTTTCCTTCTACATTACTTTGTGATTTTGTTTTAAGGTCGGTAAATGCATTTTCCGGAAGGTGACATGTTGCACAACTCATTTTGCCATTACCACTTACGTTCCGGTCATAAAAAATAGATTTGCCCAAATGACGAAGATCAGGATTATCTTCTGAAGATTTTAACAAGGTGTAAAAATAAGGATCCAGAAAATCGCTACTGAAAAAGTCTTTATTTCCTACATTCCAGCCTGAAAATTCTTTAAGATCGTCAGGTCTTCCATCCCATTTACCTAGTTCTTCATATAAGGGTTGTATATATTTTTTATAAAATTCAATTCTGTCAAAAGTTTCAAAATTGGTATTTTTTGAAAGATAGCTGATTGTGGTAGTTAAAATTTGATCAGCCTTCTCAACATTAAAATTTTTGAAATAGGGATCATTGTTGATGTATTTTTGTATCCCTGAAAGTGCATGGCTTGTTTCTTCGGAAATATTCAATGAGCCGGGTGTATCAAAACCGGTTACTCCCAAAGAATATATTCGGATCAGTTCAATACGCAATGGTAGCGTTTTATTATTCCCCTTAGTTAAGCCGTTTTTCATAGCACTTAAATAAAAGCCGGAGTAGTTATTATATAAGAAACCGGTAATCGTTTTGATTTTCTCTTTTTCATCATTGGCTTCATCTGAAAAGATAAGCTCATCCAAAACCTGTAACCCTTCCGGTGGTAATGTGTATGCTGTGGTTCCCGCAGCTTCAATATGGAATAACGGAGCTGCATTCAGATGAGTCTTGGTAAACTCAGGATAATGGTAAGCAATATAAAATTCTATTTCTTTGAATGAATTTCTGGTATTCCTCAATGATTTTTGCAGGTCTTGAAGAGAAATCCGGTCTTCAGAGAATTTATAAGCATCGTACTTCAGCTGCTCAAGTTTGGTTCTGAAATCAGCTAAGCCTTTGTTGACAAATGTATTCTCAGTTTCTTTTCCTTTATAAACAGGATTAAAGGACATTACTGCAAATCCTGTTAAAAGGATGACAACAAGCAGTGGATAAACTCTCATTAATTTTTAACGGCAAAAGTATTAATCATATATTATCTCAACTTTAATAACAGATTAAAAAATGTTTATGTTTCAGGTAAAATATTTTTTACTAATTTTAGACCCCAAAATCAAATTCATTATTCTTTAAGAACGGTTTATTCTTAAATACCGGTAAAATAATGGCGGGAGGTTATTGGGAGAGGATTTTTTAACTCAATTAAACATATCAAAAACTAAATATAGTATTATGAAAACAAAACTATTGTTTGCATTTGCAGCCAGCTTCCTTTCTCTCACTGCATTTTCGCAAAAGAAGAAGACACAGGAAAAAACACAGACTAAGCCTGAGGAAATGGCAGTATACGCAGAAAAAAAAGGTAATGAGTATTATCTGGTACGTCTGGAGAAAGATAAAAATGTTCCTAATGTTTATGTTTACTCTAATGGGGAAACAAAACCTTATAAAAATTATGCTGAGCTTAAAGACGTTGTCATTGAATTTCCCGGCATGATGCAAGCTAATAATTCTACTAAGGAAGAATTGGTTTCTATCCTTAAAAAGGACAATCATTTCTATGAGATCACATCCCAGAGAAAGGATCCTAAGAATTTTGAGAAAACAACCATTACAGTATATGAAGTAATGAGTGGTCAAAGAAGAATTGTAGAAGAGTACGACTCTATCATTCAGGTTATGGCATCACCTTATAAAGAAGCTATTTTCATCAATTAAAAACAAAAATATACATATTATGCTCAATAAACTTGCAGCCTCAGAACTTGTTCTGAATGAAGACGGAAGTGTATACCACCTTAACCTCTTGCCCGAAGATATTGCTGATAAAATCATCCTTGTGGGTGACCCTGACAGAGTGGCAAAAGTTTCAAAATACTTTGATACGGTAGAAATCAAAAAAAATAAAAGAGAATTCTATACCCATACAGGAACACTTCGTGGAGAAAGAATTACGGTAATGTCAACCGGTATTGGTACTGAAAACATTGATATCGTAATGAATGAACTTGATGCTTTGGTTAACATCGATCTGAAGAACAAAGAGTTCAAAACAGAACATAAGGCCCTTGAGTTATTCCGTATGGGAACTTGCGGAAGTGTAAATCCTGATGTACAGGTTGACAATATGCTTGTTACTCAAAACGTAGTGGGATTGGACGGTTTAATGCATTTCTATCAGGACTACAATTTTGAAAATGAGTTTTCTAAAAGCTTTATGGAAAGATTCCCTTACGAAAGAATCAAGCCTATGTTGTACTTCTCAGATTGGGCGGAAGAAATGGGTGAATATTATAAAGATGCAAAATATCATGGAAATACAGCGACATTCCCTGGGTTCTATGCTCCACAAGGAAGACAACTTCGTCTGAAAGCCGTTGATGATCAATTCCTGGAAACATTAAATGACCTTGGGATTACCAATTTCGAGATGGAAACTTCTGCTATCTATGCCCTTTCAAAATTATTGGGACACAAAGCAATTACTGTAAACAATGTAATTGCCAACAGAAGACGTGGTGAATTCTCTGCTGATCACCATGCCTCTGAGAAAAACCTTATTAACTGGGTACTTGACAGAATTATTAAATAAAAATTATTATAATTTTATAGAAATAAAGGCTATTCTCTGAAAGGATAGCCTTTTTTATATTTAGGTTGATTGATTTTAGAACTAAAAACCTCTCTCTTTTGAATTTAAAGCCAACTACAAATGAAAATTACTTTGTGAACAATAACCTAAACCAAAATTTATAAATTTCCAACCACTCACTACACTTTAGTGTATATTTTCTCTTGTATTGCCTTTTTTTTATTCAATTTATAATTATACTATCCACTTTTATTTAAATTAGCAAAAACTAATTACCATGAAAACTACTAAGCTCTCTGATTTATCTGTAGATGAATTGAAAAAAGAAGAAAAAAAACGTTCCAGCATACATATTTCGTATTCTGTTCTTATCGGATTTATGATTGGAACATCAATATATGCCACCGTTAAACACGGGCTCACTTTTGTAAGTATTCTTCCTTTATTTTTTATACCCATGAATTGGTTTATTTGGAAGAGTAAAAAAGAGGTAAGCAAAGAAATTCAATCCCGAAAATCCAACTAAAAACCTCTTACAAAGTGCATTTAACTACTCACTACTGTGGTTATTGCGGGCAAAGGACAAGTATCCACAGGTATCTATTGAAGCATTTTACAGAAAATGATTTCATCCATGCTGTCTGGCATTTGGATCAGGGAATATATTGTAGGAAAAAGTGCTAACAATTTTAATTTTATAATTCTCCACCTTTAAAATAAGAACGCTGATACAACTATAGGTATTAAAAAAGGACTTCCGTTTTGGAAGTCCTAACACCATATCAACTATAATAAAACTTATTATTCAAATTAAAACTCATTGATCATTATATAAAAATGGCCTGAGTATAAACTTTCTGCACTTCCTGAGATATTTGTCAGATTAATAGCAATACTGGAGGTGGAAGTCATTCTGGGATTGGAAATTGAAAAAGTTGAATTTCCGGCAAAATCTCCAGCAGGAGAAACGACGATCACTGCTCTGGTTGAACCAGGCTTCATAGCTGCCGGAACAGGAATTTCCAATGTAAAAGACTTTCCCGGAGGTAGATTATTAATAGATACACCCGGCCATACTTCAAAGCTTATCTGGTTTTTCTGAATAGTTCCTTTATCGCCCAATTTAAACTGCCCATTGACATCCAGTTTTGCAGAAATATTTGGAGCCCCCGTACCAATACCAACATTTACATTATTATTCCCCAACACAATGGTATTGGCCTGTGAGGTACTTGCTCCATATCCTATTGCTGTTGAATATTGTCCTAAAGCATTAGCTCCCGAACCTACAGCTGTTGAATTTTCACTATTGGTCACTGCATTATATCCCAAAGCAGTTTCACTATTTGTGTTTGTTTTTGCATTATACCCTACTGCTACTGACTGGAAACCTCCTGCAAATGCCTGATTACCAATTGCTGTCGATTCATTTTTACTCGTTTGTGCATTATATCCAATGGCTATTGACTTAAATGCTCCTGCGGATGATTTGTTTCCAATTGCCAGAGCGTCGTTGGCTGAAACTGATGCAGCACTTCCAATCGATACCCCTTGAAATGCAGAACTTGAACTTCCGATAGCAATTCCATTTTGTCCGGCATTCGCGCCCAGTCCCAAACTTACAGAGCTATCTACGCCCAGTCTTCCGGCAGTCGAAGAATTGACTTTAAAAACTAAATCATCACGCGTTTTAGTTCCTAATGAAAGATTAGTGTCTGCTCCACCATAGTTTCCGGCATTTGTTCCCGTGGTATTCCAACCCATTCCGCTATCGCCATCTCCCTTATTTGTTTCAGACGAATTTGAAAACCTGTTCCATTTGGAAGCAAACCAATAATAAAACCCAACCTCTTTTAAATTCCCATTTCCGTTATTCCATATAATAAGTCCGTCTGCCGGCGTAGGAATCGTAACGGTATCAGTCAGTGATGTCAAAGCTACACTTGGCAGAAGTACTCCCTTATTTTTAGCATCAATCTGAAGCATTGCCGAAGGATCAGGATTTGATAAACCAATCCCCACCTGGGCAAATACAAAAGTATGAATCAGTAAAAAGAGAAGACCGAGTTGAAATGTATGTGTTTTTTGCACCACTGCTATTTTTTGCGGCTGCAAATATACAAAATATTTAATAAATACATGATTATTTTATTAAATTTACAATTAAACCACTGGAATGTGATTAAAGAAATCCTTATTCACAAAACATTGAAAAATATAACATATCAACCACTTACATTAGTAAATACAAATCAAGCTTTATAAAACGGACAGTATAAACAAAAAAACAAATTATATTATTATTAAAAAAACATTTATTAGTTTAAACAAATTAAAATTTATCACAACCTAATGAAACAACTTTCAATATGATCATTTACCATTCCTGTTGCCTGCATATGAGCATATACAACTGTTGACCCCATGAATTTAAACCCTCTTTTTTTCAAATCTTTAGAAATGACATCTGATATTTCAGTTGTTGCAGGGACATCTGATAGGGCTTTAGGCATGTTATCTATTGGTACCCCAGATATAAAACCCCAGATATATTTTGAAAAACTTCCAAATTCTTTTTGAACTTCCAAAAATTTCTGTGCATTGGTAATGGCGGCTACTATTTTAAGTCTGTTTCTGATAATTCCCGGATTATTCATGAGCTCTTCAACTTTCTTGTCGGTGTACAAAGCCATTTTTTTATAATTGAAGTGATCAAATGCTTTTCTAAAATGATCTCTTTTAGATAGAATAGTATACCAACTCAATCCTGCCTGAAAACTTTCAAGAATAAGGAACTCAAATATTGTTTCATCATCATAAACCGGCTTCCCCCACTCATTGTCATGATAACTTCTGTAAAGATCATCTTTTGAACACCATCCGCAACGTATTTTTTCCATAATTATTAAATTTTATACGTTAAATGTACTACTGATTTAGAAAACCATAACAAAACATTGTGAAAAATTTAACACAATTGCCCAATTTTAGGAATGGTTATTGTTTAATCTTACATACCAAACAAAATTTATAGTATTATGAACAATTCAGATTATAACAAAGCGGAAAATGCAGTGAATAATGTAGAAAACTCTTTACAGAATGCAACGGAAAAAGCAAAATGGAAAATCAATGAATTGGCAGACAGAGCCAAAGATTACATTAATGAAAAAAGGAGTAACGATCAGGAAGCTAATCAGGAAGACTGGTTCGACAGGGTAAAAGCTAATATATCCGATACCTGGGATGATATTAAAGATCAGGCGAATGATGCCTGGGAAAAAACTAAGGACGCAGCAGAGGATGTAAAAGCAGAATGGAACAAGAAAACCAATTAAAAATTCAGTCATATAAATATTTTCAAGAAAATGGAGTCTTATAATTGATAAGGCTCCATTTTTATTATGTCATAACCACAATTATTGCTACATTTGTAGTATAATAAACATTAGAAAATTATGTCATACGGTTTACTTAAAGGCAAAAAGGGAATTATTTTTGGAGCCCTTAATGAACAATCCATTGCATGGAAAGTTGCTGAAAGATGCCATGAGGAAGGTGCAGAGTTCATCTTATCAAATGCTCCTATTGCTTTAAGAATGGGAGAACTTAATGGTTTAGCAGAAAAAACAGGTTCAGAAGTGATTGGTGCTGATGCGACTTCAATTGAAGACCTTGAAAAACTTTTTGATGCTGCGACAGCAAAATTTGGAAAAATAGATTTTATTCTTCACTCTATAGGTATGTCTATCAATGTAAGAAAAGGAAAGCACTATACTGAAATGAATTATGACTGGTTGGAAAAAGGCTGGGATATTTCTGCTGTTTCTTTCCACAAAGTGATGCGTGTAGCCTGGGAGAAAGACTGTATGAATGAGTGGGGAAGCATCCTTGCTCTTACGTATATTGCAGCTCAAAGAACTTTCCCTGACTATAATGATATGTCTGATAACAAAGCTTATCTGGAAAGTATCGCAAGAACTTTCGGAAACTATTGGGGTGAAAGAAAAGTACGTGTAAATACCGTTTCTCAGTCTCCAACTATGACTACTGCCGGTAGCGGAGTGAAAGGTTTTGGAGGATTCCTGGGATATGCAGAAGATATGTCTCCACTAGGAAATGCAACAGCTCTTGAATGTGCAGACTATTGTGTAACCTTATTCTCTGATCTTACAAAGAAAGTAACTATGCAGAATCTTTTCCATGATGGAGGTTTCAGCAGCTCAGGAGTTACTCAGAAAGTAATCAGCAAATATGATTCTGAAAACTAATCAGGAAGAAGAATAATTTTCCAATAAAACGAAGGAGCAATCCTATCAAATACAAGCAATGCATCAATGATGCATTGCTTTTTTTATAAAGATAAACAGGTACACTTTATCCGGCGAAACATATTTTATGTTTTACACAAACAATTCTTAATATTAATACTAAATATTTATTAAATTATCAATATATCCATAAATTAGCTCTACCAAATAAATTAATTATGGAAAAAAAATTTAAGTCTTGCGTCGCAGTAGTATGTATTGCCGCAGCTTCGTTCGTCACTGCCTTGAGTGGCCAGACCTGCCCCAGTTGGGGACCGTATCTTGAAGGTTTTGACATGGCTAATTCCGGTGAACTCTGGTATTCTGAAGTAATGGCAGACAACACCTGTAAAAAAGTGAATACCTACTACTCTACTCTGAATTTTTCTCTGGGCCCAAGAGGCGGATATGCCGGAATTCAGTATAAGCAGAACGAAATTTATAATAACATTTTTTCGATGTGGGATTTACAGGATACTTCTGTTCCCCAATGTACCACAGAATATACTGCTCCCAATACTTTTGTAGATGGTTTTGGTGGAGAAGGAACCGGCCTTCATACAGACAATCCTATGCCATGGACCCCAGGAATATGGTACGCTACGGTAGTAAGAAGATGGTCTGTTGGTGATGGAAAAACCAGGATTGGATTCTTTATGTTTGATTATGGTACAGGAAAATGGAAACATTATGTCACCATTGTCACTCCTGAAAACGATGCAAAATTCACCGGAACAAAACTTGGAGGTTTTGTTGAAAACTGGAATTCAGCAGCAAGTAAGGCTACCCGTTGCGGATATTTCAGAAACTTCTGGAGCATGAATGCGCAAGGTAGCTGGTCGAAGCCTTCACGATATACCGCTTCAGCCGGAACCGGCTCATGGGGAGCAGAAACAGCTTTCAATAATACTGCAATCAAAGTAACTTCCTGTGGTACCTCTCCGGCGCCTGCCGGAAGCTCAGTAACTTTTAACGGAATAACTCAGGACGGTACAAAACCAGGAACAACTGTACCTGTTATGGTGACCAGCGTGATTCCATCGTATAATTCGTCCAATAATACCGTCAAGGTAAATTGGGCCAACTCAGAAACAACAAGCCCACAGTTTTCATATAAAGTTTCATTATACACGGAAGCCAGCTGGGGAAATTCCTATACTCCTGTAGCAGTCGTTACAGGGATTCGTCCCGACCAGAGAAGTGCTCAGCTTCCGCTTCCGGCAAATTCTCAGCCGGGTAAATATTATGTAAGTGTTGTATTGGAAGATATCTTTACACAATCTTCTAATTTTGGATATAATAATTTGACGATCAGCAATATTGTGACACCACCTACTATTGACCCAAACGCCTATTACCGAATTAAATGTGCAGGAAGCAGCCAATACATAAGCCCAACCAATTACAGTACATCCTCCAATACCAAAATGGTGCAGTATCCTTTTAACGCTAATCTTGCTCAACAATGGAAGCTGGAAAAAGCAGGAAATAATTATATTATTATCAACCGTGCATCAGGATTAGCATTGGATGTTCCGGGATCCAATACAACCAATGGAACTACACTGGTGCAATATACGAAACATGGCGGTAATAATCAGCAATGGATATTAAGACCTTACACTTCAAATACCGTTGTTATAGGAACTGCTTTATCCAATATGAAAGCAATCGATAATCCTGCCAATTCACAAACTTCAGGAACAAATATCAATATCTGGGATCAGGATATAAACGGCCCGGCAGGTGTTAACCATCAATGGGTTCTTGAACAGGTAACAACTTCTGCTTCGGGTATTTTGGCAAAACAAGAGACAACCTCCATGGTTTATCCCAATCCCGTAAAACAAGGTGAAAATCTGATCATCAGTCTTCCGGAAAACGAAAATACTCTTTACAAACTGACTGTAGTCAATGCAGAAGGAGTAACAGTAAAATCACAACAAGTGAAAGCTAGTAAAGCAATTATATCAACTACAGGAATGAGAGCCGGAGTCTATTTCTATATTGCTCAAAACAGTAACCGAACTTTTTCTGGGAAGTTTTCGGTACAGTAATTTTTATTGAGATAGGTGATAAATCGAATCGGCGGCCTCTTCGAGGCCGCCGATTCTTGTACAAAATAATATTAATATGAAATTATAAAATTACAGTCTGTATAGAATGAGCCGGTGCCGTCAGTTTGGCAGCCATTCCTTCAATCCAAAGATTGGTTTCTATATCGTTGTCTGAATCGTTCATGATCACGGTCACCAATTGTCCGTTTTCATTCATGAATGCACTTGATGTAAGGGCTGCCCTGTTGGAAGAGCTTCCTATTCTCTGAGCATTCGGTTTGATGTATTTTGAAACATGTCCGATATAATAGTATTCGTAGGTATACAGGACTTCTCCTGTTTTAGTGTCTGCAATGATAGGGGCAAAACATAGGTTTCCTTTATGGTTAGGCCCTCCTGTTTCATCCAACAGGATATTCCAGTCTGTCCACATCGCATTTCCTTTGTTGAAATCGTTGAGCATATTTTTACCATATAATTCACCAAGACTAACGTCGTAGATTTTATCCATATTAAACTGTTCCTTGCAACCTTCTGTAAAAGCCAGAAATTTGTCTGGGAAAGCTCTGTGGGTTTCAGCAAGATTGTCAAAAAGCTGAGTTTTATTGTTCCAGGTTTCATACCAGTGGTATCCGATTCCGTGGGCATATTTTGATGTCTCAGGATCACCTAAGGTCGTCGTAGCTCTTTGATAAATTAAATCTCTGTTATGATCCCAGATCATTACTTTTTTATCTTTATATCCGTTTTTCCAAAGGGTTGGTCCGAGATTGTTTTTCAGGAAATCGCCCTCTTCTTCCGCAGTGTAAATACAAGACTCCCAGCTTTGGGTAGCCATTGGTTCATTCTGAACGGTTAATCCCCAGATATTGATTCCTCTTTTCTCGTATTCTTTAATGAATTTAATATAATAATCAGCCCATGTCTGATAATATTGGTTCTCCAGTCTTCCTCCTTTATACAAGCTTTTATTGGATTTCATCCAGGCCGGGGGGCTCCATGGAGAAAAATAGAAAGTGAAATTGTTTCCAATCGCCTTCTGAGCTTCTTTAATCATTGGGATTTTATACTTTTCATCATGAGCAAGATTAAAAGACTTCAAAGAAGTGTCATTGTCTTCCACATAGGTATAAGAGTCACTTGAGAAATCACAGGAATTCATATTGGTACGCACAACAGTATATCCCAACCCGTTTTTACCATAATAAGCATCCAGAATTTCTTTTTGCTTGTTCTTGGGCATTTTATAAAAAGTTTCTGCCGATGCATCTGTAATGGCACCTCCAATTCCTATTAACTTCTGGTATTTAAAATTGGGGGCTACAAAAATGCAGGCATCCGTTTCTTTCGGTTGTCCAAACTTTTCAAATTTTACAAGGCCCTTATCCGCCATTTTCTCATTTGCCTTAGAATTGGTAAGGATTACTTTAGCTGTTTTTTCTGCATTTTTTTTCCAATAATTCTGTGCATTCGCATTGAAAACAACACCCACTACAAAACAACTTACAATTAGTTTTCTCATGATTTTTTTATTTTTGGACACGCTTGTCCCCTTTTTCATTATTTATTTTGATAGACTCTTACGTAGTCTATATAATACTTTTGCGGAAAAACATGGTCGTCAATTCCTTCTTTTCCACCCCAGAAACCTCCTACAGCCAGATTTAAAATGACAAAATACGGTCGGTCAAACGGCCATGATTCATTGGTTTTTTCTTTGTTTTCATACGTAAAAAACTTTTGATCATCTATATAAATATCAATTTTCTCCGGTGTCCATGAAGCTTTGTATACATGAAACTTTTCGCTGACATCCTTTACAAAAACGGTGTCTGTTTTCTGGGTCCCCTGGATATGATTATACTTTTTTGTATGAACCGAAGCATGGATGTATCCCTGATGATAGCCCACATGTTCCATAATATCCAGCTCACCGTCATCCGGCCATTTCTTCATATTTTCACTCATCATCCAGATCGCCGGCCAGGTACCACGGCCTTTGGGTAACTTTGCCCGAACCTCAACGGTTCCATATTGAAAAGAAAATTTTCCTTTGGTTAGCAGCCTTGCAGAAGTATATTTATTATTCTCCCAATTTTCTTTTCTGGCTTCAATCACCAGATTTCCTTTCTCCATTCTGGCATTTTCGGGTCTGTTTTTGGTATAAAACTGAGCTTCATTATTTCCATAACCATCTCCTCCAACATCATAATTCCACTTTGACGAGTCAGGAAGGCCTTTTCCATTAAACTCATCACTCCAAATCAGTTTTCTGCCTGAATCAGCTTTTGTTGAAGTACAGTTGGTTACCATCAACATAAATACTGCTGCCGTACAAAGCTGAATGATATTTTTAGATTTGATTTTCATATGAGACTATGATTATTAGAGTTTATCTTTTTCCAATTAAATGAATTATTTCATCCAATTCAATCTTTTGGTCTGCACATGTTGAGAATCAGTTCCCACCATAACATCGAATTCACCTCCTTCCCAATCAAAATTCAATGCATCATCAAAGAACTTCAGATCTTCAGGAGTCACTGTAAATTCTACTTTTTTACTTTCTCCTTTTTTGATGAATATTTTCTTAAAGCCTTTCAGTTCCTTTACAGGTCGTATAACTTTACCGAAAAGATCTCTGATATAAAGCTGTACCACTTCTTCCCCATCATATTTTCCTGTATTTGAAACCGTAATGCTGATGTTCAACGACTGATTCCCTTTCAGATTTGTAGAACTTAAAACCATATCGGAATAGGTAAATTCCGTATAACTCAAACCAAATCCAAACGGAAATTTCGGATCGTTATCAAGGTCAATATAGGCTGAAACATAATTTCTGTCTGTCGTATTTTTTGCAGGTCTGCCGGTATTATAATGGTTGTAATACACAGGAATCTGCCCTTCTGTTCTTGGAAAAGTCATGGGAAGTTTTCCTCCCGGATTCACAGTTCCGAACAATACATCGGCAATAGAATTTCCTGCTTCTGTCCCCAGCCACCAGGTATATACAATAGCAGGAATATGATCTGCCGCCCAATTGAAGATCAAAGGTCTTCCTGCATTAATCATTAAAATGATTGGTTTTCCTGTTTTGGCAATTTCTTTCAATAAATCTTCCTGAACTCCGGAGAAACCGATCGTACTTCTGCTTTTTGCTTCACCACTCATGGCATGGCCTTCTCCAAGGGTCATAATAACCACATCTGCTTTTTTAGCTGTTTCTACAGCCTCGGCAAACATTGTTTTATCCTGATCATCCACATTACAGCCTTTGGCATATAATAAGTTTGAATTTTTATCGAGTTGATTTTTAATTCCGTCAAACTGCGAAACGATCCTTTGGCTGTCATCTTTGAAAGCAACAGACCAAAATCCATGATTCGCCACCGTTTCTTTTCCGAACGGACCAATCAAGGCAACGGTCTTTACCGTTTTTGAAAGAGGGAGAATATTTCCTTTATTCTTCAGGAGAACAATACTTTTAGAGCCAAATTCTCTCCCGAATTTCCTGTTTTCCTGGTTATCCGTTTGTTCTTTTTGTCTTTTCTCATTACTAAACCGGTAAGGATCATCAAAAAGCCCCATTTCGAATTTCTTTGTTAAAATTCTTCCTGTAGCATCGTCCACTAACTTTTCGTCTACTTTGCCTTCTTTCACAAGCTTTGGAAGCTCAGTCATGTATACACGGCTTTCCATGTCCATGTCACTTCCGCCCTGTATGGCTTTTTCCGCAGCTTCAGCACCATCTTTTGCGTAGCCGTGCGCAACCATTTCGCCAATGCTTCCCCAGTCTGAAACCACAAAACCTTTATAATTCCATTTTCCTTTCAGTAATGTTCTCTGGATATATTGATTGGCCGTTGCCGGAATTCCGTTGATATCATTAAAAGAATTCATAAACGTTGCAACTCCTGCTTCTGCTGCAGCTTTGAAAGGAGGAAGATACGTTTCATTCAACTGTCTGAGGCTCATATCAACAGAATTATAATCTCTGCCGCCCACTGCAGCACCATATGCCGCAAAGTGCTTGGCACAGGCCATCACTGCATTAAGGCTCCCTAGCCCTTGCCCCTGAAATCCTTTAATCCTTGCCAATCCGATTTGAGTTCCAAGAAAAGTATCTTCTCCGGAACCTTCCATCACTCTTCCCCATCTGGGATCTCTGGCAATATCCACCATGGGTGCAAAAGTCCAGTGAATACCATAAGCAGATGCTTCCGTAGCCGCTATTCTTTCAGATTTTTCTATCATTCCCAGATCCCAGCTTGCCGCCTGACCAATATTAACGGGAAAGGTCGTTCTATATCCATGGATAACATCCTGCCCGAACAATAAAGGAATCTTCAATCGGGATTGTATAGCCAGTTTCTGAAATGCGCGGGTTTCTTCTGCTCCGGCGACATTCAGCATTGAGCCTACTTTTCCTTTTTTTATTTCTTCCAATACCGCAGCCGAGTTGGAATGCTGGGGTCCTGTGGCATATTCAAATCCGCTGTATTGGACCATTTGCCCCACTTTTTCTTCTAATGTCATTTTAGACAAAAGCTCTGCTACTTTCTGATCTGTTGTTTTCTGTCCATAGACACTCATCCCCAATGTTGAGAATGCCAATAAGAAATAAACTCTTTTCATAGTATTCGATTAAAAAATATAGGTTGCTGCAGATTGTCCGGAAATTGTTACAGCAGCAGATTGTCCGGCAAATTTAATATTAAAATGTTCATTCTCCTTACTCTCATTCTGAACAATGACTACTATTTTCCCAGATTGAGTCATAAAAGCTGCCGTCGAAAGATTTTTTGTCTGCGTAGAGCTAATTCTTTGAGAGCCCGCCGGAACAAATTTAGAAGCATGGGCAATAATATAATAAGCGACATTTCTTGTGAAGTTCTCACTATCTGAGACAGTTATTGCTCCCTTACATTCGGTACAGCCGCCATCTGTATGGGGACCGTATTTGGGATCATTAGCAAGATTCCATTCGAGGGCAGTTTTGCTCCAGTTTCTCATCGAACCGATGATAACATTTTTAGTATGCCAATTGAGATCATCGTTGAAATTTCCTTTGGAACCTGTCCATTGTTCGGTAAAATATAGATTTTTATCCGGGAAAGCATTGTGAACCGCTGTCAATGCGGAAATCTCTCCTTCATAGAGATGAAAAGCTGATCCATCTATATATTGATAGGCTTCAGGATCTTTTAAAATATCAAGGGCATATTCAGGCTTATTACAATTGTGATCGTAGATGACAATCTTTGTAGTGATTCCATTTGTTTTAAAAACCGGACCTAAATGATTTTTAATAAAATCTCCCTGCTGAGCAGACGACATATATAAACTCGGATTATTTCCGGGATGCAAAGGTTCGTTTTGAGGAGTTATTGCATCAATCTTAATCCCTTCTTTTTTCATTCCCTGAATATATTTTGTAAAGTAATTGGCATATGCCCTGTAAAACTCAGGTTTCAGACTTCCTCCTTTCGATTTTCCGTTATCTTTCATCCAGACCGGAGGCGACCAGGGTGCAGCAATAATTTTAATATCAGGGTTGATGATTGAAATTTCTTTCAGCATCGTTATCAGATTTTTATCTCTGGTAAGACTGAATTTTGAAAGCTCAACATCAGTCTGTCCTTCCGGTAAATCATCATAGGAAAACACTTCGCCATCAAGATCCGAAGCTCCAATGCTTAATCTCAGATAGCTGACTGAAATTGAATTTTTTTCTTTTCCGAAAAGTTCGGTAAGCAAAGCCTTTCTTTTTGAAGGAGACAAACGGTTAATTACTTCCACACTTCCCCCCGTCAATGTATATCCGAAACCGTCAATATATTGAAACTTTTGACTGGCATCAATTTCAATATTCTGATAGTTATTGGAACTTTTTACAAATCTGATCGGAGTTTGTTGCTGTAGTTTTACGCTCTCATCCCCCTTTGTAAGCCAATACTCAATTTCATTTCCTTTATCTTTCCCTAAAGAGGTGCACGATAAAGGAAAAAGTACTACACCACAGAGCAGTGCAGTACCTTTAAAGAAACTATATAAGTTGTGAAACTTCATGTTTAGTAGCCTGGATTTTGTTTTAAAGAGGTATTAGGCAATTCATTAAACGGAATCGGTAAAATTTCATTTTTGCCACTTTTAAATCCTTTGAACGCAAGCTTCGTAGGAGCATCTCCCCATCTCACCAAATCAAACCAGCGATGTCCTTCTCCTGCGAGCTCTCTTCTTCTTTCATCCTTAATAGCCTGAATAGACACAGGAACAGATGCTAATCCTACTCTTGCTCTCACAGCATCCAGTAATGCCTGAGCTCTACCTCCCGCACCTCCTAAAGCTTCAGCCTCCATCAGATAAGTATCGGCTAATCTTATAGCAACATAATTCTGTCTGAAATTCAGTTCTGCCGGACCTGGAAGTGAACTTTTTAAAGCATTGGTGGGTAAATATTTATTTAAAAAATAACCGGTATCTGCAAATGCAGGGCTGTAAGAAATTTTACCTTCCGCCACGAGTTTTTTGGCATTGAAAACAGTTACATCTAACCTTGGATCTCCCTGCATGAAAGTAACGTAGTCATCAGTCACCGTGTTGAAAGCCCATCCTGAAAAGATATCCGGGGCATCATTATTCGGAATATTTTTCAAGGAATAAGAACGCGGGCATACCATTACATTGATAGAGTTGCCTTCATCTTTTCCTTGTCCCCAGAATCCCCAATCGGAATTTCCTTTATTGGTATGCATTACTTCAAGAATAGATTCTGTTGAAAATTTATAAGGGTCAGAGGTTTCCGGGCCTACTTTAAACAAATCAGCGTAGTTGGCTACCAATTTATATCCATATTGACTGGTGCCTCCCGGAGTACCATTCACTTCTGCAAATTGCGCAGCTGCTTCCGGCATTTTCTTATCATACAAATAAATTTTCCCCAATATGGCTCTTGCTGTTCCTTGTGTAATTCTTCCTTTGTCATTCCCACTTGCCGTCATCATCAAATCCGGAATAGCAGCATTGATATCACTTTCTATCTGTGCGTACACATCGCCCGGCTTAGCTTGTGGAATGTGCCAGTAGTCATCATTGAATTTCAGCGTTTTAAGAATTATAGGAATATTTCCAAACATTCTGACAAGCTCAAAATAGTATAAAGAACGGAGAACCTTTGCCTCCGCAATGTATCTTTTTTTAAGATCATCACTCATAGAAGCACCCGGAACCCTTTCAATTAAAAGATTTGCACGGGCTACCCCCTGATAAAAATCCTTCCAGTAGCTTGCAGGCATGGTATTGGGATTAATCATATAATTATTCAGCCCCTGAATACCAGCCCCGTCACTGGAGCTTCCGCCTCCAGAATAAAAATCATCAGATCCGGCATTAAAAAAAGTGACAGTATTCTCGAATCCTCCGGAATATTTTCTCAAAACATCATATACGGAAACCAACGCACTAAAAGACTGCTGTTCGTTCTGAAAATACAAATCAGTATTAAAAGCCCCCGAATTTTGCACATCATCCAGATAGGAATCACTACAACCTATATTACTAAAACTTAGACCTGTTAACACTGTAATGGCCAATCCTTTATATAAAAAATTCTTATTTTTCATGTTATTACGTATTAAAATTGAATATTAGCCCCTATCATGAACGTTCTGGCTTGTGGATAATAAGCTCTGTCGACGCCGATGATATCTTGTTCCGAATTATTTCGTCCGGCAATTTCAGGGTCATAACCTGTATATTTCGTGAAGGTAAATACGTTTTCTCCGGTTATAAAAAGTCTTACTTTATTCATTCCGAAACGACTCGTTACCTCATGAGGCAATGTATATCCTAACTGAATAATTTTCAACCGCACATAATCTCCTTTCTGAAGATAGTAGCTAGACATCCATGAATAATTATGGTTAGGGTCATTTCTGGTAATTCTTGGGTTATCATTAGTAGAACCTTCTCCTGTCCACCGATCTAAAATCTTTGTCTGATAATTGGCATCAGGCAAATCCAATCTTCTCAACCCCTGAAAAATCTTATTACCAGCCTGCCCCTGGGCAAACATCATAAAATCAAAGTTTTTATAATTTAAATTGATGGTAAGTCCAAAAGTATATTTTGGAATAGAACTCCCTAAATTTACTTTATCTTCCTCATCAATCTTACCGTCTCCGTTATTATCCTGCCAGATAAAGTCTCCCGGCTTTGCGTTCGGTAATAATTTTGTTCCGTTGGAATTGACATACGCATCGATTTGTGCCTGGTTTTGGAATACACCGCTGTATGTTTGCCCATAGAAAGACCCGTAAGGCTGTCCTACAGCTACTCTTGATACAGCTCCCATCGTCTGGAAAGAAGCAAGGTTGAAATAATCAATATCATCCTCCAGTCTGAGAACTTTGTTTTTGATGGTCGCAAAATTTCCGTTAATAGATATTCCGAAGTCTTCCCAATTCTTTTTATACCCTAATTCAAGCTCGAAACCAGTATTTTCCATATCCCCCACATTAGCCCAAGGTAATTCAGGCACCCCTACATAGCCTGGAATATTAACTTTTCTAAGAATATCTACAGTTTTCTTTTTGTACCAATCTGCCGTTAACGTAAAATTGGTAAATAGTTTTAAATCTGCTGCAATATTCAGTTGGCTCGTCTGTTCCCATTTAAGGTTTGGATTTTCCAGTGTGCTCGGCGCATATCCGATAATGATATTATTTCCTGAATTGGTATAGTTACTTCCTGAAACCATGAAACTTGCAAATCTGAAATTATCCATTTCATCATTTCCTAGAACCCCATAACCTCCTCTCAATTTCAAATTATTAATAACTTTATTTTCCGGCCAGAAATTTTCTTTATGCACATTCCATCCTAAAGATAAAGATGGGAATGTTCCCCAATGCTTATTGGTCGCAAACTTTGACGAACCATCTCTACGAATGGTCCCCGTAAACAAATACTTATCGGCATAATCATAAATAATTCTACCAAAATAAGATGCCTTACGGGTCTGGATCCCGTCCCATCCCGTTGCAGTAATGTCATCCTGAGGAATGGTAAAGTTGAAAGAAGCATCCTGCCATCGCTCAACAGGCAGATTTGTATAAGTGAGACTTGCACCTCCTGCAATGTTATAACGATAAACCCCCTGTCCCACCAATATACTGATGTTGTGATCTCCAAATTTATTCTGGTAAGTCAAAGTATTTTCCATACTCCACTCGAATTTATTTTCATCCACCTTATTCAAACTGTTAAAGCTTGTGTTATTATAATTTGGACTCAAATAATATTTCGGAGTAAAAGTACGGCTACCCCAGTATGATTTCTTCCCGTTTAAACTGGATTTAAAAGTAAAGTTTTTAAGAAATTTAAGTTCTGCAAAAACATTTCCTACAAAATCATCAGACCAACTATAGTTTCCCTGTTGAATAGTACGGAAAGCTCTTGGATTCGTCATTTCATTGTTTACATACCTTGAAATCCCGTAAGGATTGCCATTAGGATCACGAATGATATAAGGATTCGTATAGCCACTCGGATCTACTGCAGACCAGTCTGTCACCACGACCGGGGTTGTAGGATCCAGGTTAACTGCTGAAGCTAAAGGCCCTCCGAATTCTTCGTTGGCACTTACCCCCTGAGATTTGGTATGAGTGTATGCGAAAGTTTGTCCTATGGTTAAATAATCCGTTATTTTATGACTGGAGTTAAATCTGGCATTGATTCTTTTGTAATACGAAATATCACTCATTACAATACCTTTCTGATCAAAGTATCCAAAAGATGTATAGTAACTTGATTTTTCATTCCCTCCTGTGATACTTACCTCATGAGAGGACTTTTCACCGGTTCCGAAAATAGTATCCTGCCAGTTGGTTCCTTGTCCAAGAGATTCGGGATTGGTAAATCTTGGTGCGCCACCGTCATTTACAAGACCTTCATTAATGATTTGTGCATATTGACTGGCATTCAGCAGATCCAGTTTTTTAGCAGTGTTTGACACTCCAAAAAAACCATTATAAGAAAGACTTAATTTTCCTTTTTTCCCTTTTTTTGTAGTGACAAGAATTACTCCTTTAGCAGCCGAAACTCCGTAGATAGCCGATGAGGCTCCATCCTTCAGGACTTCGATACTTTCAATATCTGATTGGTTGAGCCATCCTATATTATCAACAACAATACCATCTACTACCCATAAAGGACTGTTACTCCCCGCTCCGAAACTGGTAATCCCTCTTACGCGTACAGTTGCCGGAGCTCCGGGTTGTCCAGAGTTCGTCACTACAGAAACACCAGCAGCCCTCCCCTGCAATACCTGTTCCGGTTTACCTGCAGGGATGTTTTCGATATCACTGGCTTTAATACTTGCAATAGCTCCGGTTACATTACTCTTCTTCTGCGTACCATATCCGATCACTATGATCTCGTCTATTTTATTCTCTTTAGAAAGCGTGTCCTTTACCTTGGTCTGGGCACTGAAGTTGGCCGTAAAATAGAGGACAGCCACCAACCCTAAGCTTCTTGATATTCTTACATTCATATACAGTTATTGTTTAATTCTCAAATTGAGACAATAAAAATATATTTTTTTTCATATAATTAACATTACATTCACAAATATTTTAATTTTTCTTTTATTTTTAAGGGTTAGAAGCCCTATCTTAGCGCTAATATTTCTTAAAAAGTTAGAAAAATCCTAAAAAGTTAATCCCCAAAATGACAACCAAGCTTTCCCGTATTTCTCTTCCCCTTAAACTTACTTTTCTTATTTTTTCAATGGTTTTAAATTGCATGGGGCTTATTATTTTACAGCTTTCTGAGGCTCAAGTAACCTATAGCGAGCTGGGATTACTAGAATCATTCAAAGATTTACCTATTGCTTTTATCTCTTTTTTCGCAGTAAGTTTTATCAATAAAACCGGAGCCAAGAAAGCTTTAATCCTGGCACTGGCTATTGTCGGTCTTTGTTGTTGTTTGCTTCCATTTATAGCGCATTTCTGGTTTTATAAAGTCTGGTTTGCAATTATAGGAGCATGTTTTGCGATCGGAAAAATTTGTGTTTTTGGGATGATCAGGAATAATATTTCAGATGAAAAGTCACTGGCCAAAACGATGAGTAGCGTTGAAGCTTCGTTTATGATCGGAATTTTTGTAGTCAATACCGGATTTGGCTGGCTCATATCCAGTCAGTATTCGGAGTTCTGGAAATTTGGATTTTTAATGATTGCTGTCTTGTCAGCAGTCACCATACTCCTCTTATCAAAAACGGAGATATCTGAATCTAAGCCGTTGGAAAATAAAAATATACTTTCTGAATTATCCGGTTTTACGACTCCTTCAGTGATATTATTTCTGGCAGTAATCTTTTGTATTGTTTTCGTAGAGCAAGGGTTTAATTCCTGGTTACCATCTTTTTATAAAAACCATCTGAAGGTCAATTCGTTCTTTGCCCTTCAGGCAACCTCCTTTCTGGCCATATTCTCTTATGCAGGAAGAACTGTCACTGCCAATATTATCCGTAAATTTCCATTGCAGGGTTACTATATTTCATGTATGCTTTTCATTCTGATCGTATTGATTACCATTGTAGGAATCCAGTATTTTGACTCAGAAAGTTCAAAGTCAATTCTCTTTTTGTTTCCCATCGTAGGTCTTTTTTTATCACCACTCTACCCGGTTATCAATTCCAAAATGATTTCACAGATTGGTAAAGATAAGGTTAATCTGTTCACTTCGCTTATCGTGATTTTTTCATCATTAGGAAGCTCTGTGAGTTCTATTATCATGTCTGTATTATTTGGAAAGCAACTATTAAGTTTTTATCCTTTATATATTTTAACATCTGTAATTCTTCTTTTTGTGATTAGTTTGATATATTTTAGCATCACGAAAAAGAAAATATAGAAAATAGTTTTATTTTTACAACCATGAAAATCAAAGACACAAAAAGCAAAGAAACACTTCGGGAACTGATAGAAACCAAAGACTTTGTTGCTCATATATCAGTAGACTGTACCATATTCGGGTTTCATAATAATATTTTAAAAGTATTACTTTTAAAGTATCATGATCTGGATCTGTGGTCACTTCCGGGTGGTTTTGTTTTCAATGATGAGGATCTTCGGGAAGCCGCAGAAAGAGTTTTATACGAAAGAACACAACTTAAGGGTTTATTTTTAAAGCAGTTCCATACCTTTGGAAGAATAGATCGTACCGAAAACAATGTACATCAGATTCTTCTCAAAAACAAAGGAATAGAAGTTCCTGAAGATCACTGGATTTTTCAAAGATTCATTACTGTAGGATATTGCAGCCTAATTGACTTTTCCATGGCCAATACTTTTCCGGATGCATTCAATGAAAGCTGCGAATGGTTTGAAGTTAACAAATTGCCCAAAATGGCTTTTGATCATGACAGAGTTATAGAAACCGGTCTGGAATACTTAAGGATGAATATCAATACCGAAGTAGCAGCCAGTAATTTGCTTCCTGAGAAGTTTACGATGAAGGATCTTCAGTTATTGTATGAGACTATTTTAGGTCAGAAATTCAGAAGAAACAACTTCCAGCGAAAAATTTTAAGTTTAAATATTCTGGACAGGCTGGAAAAACTCTATGACGGATCAGCCAACAAAGCTCCATACTTATATAAATTCAAAAGCAAAGTTCACAACGCTATTCATCAGTATCCTATATCCAATGATGAGGAGATTTAAAAACACAGGGTTGGGTACTAAAAAGAGTTAAAAACCCGTTATATAACTGAAAACCAGCATCAATATAAGTTTTCAAAAAAATTTTCAGAACACCACGAAAAATGTTATTTTTAACAAAATCAAAAAATCATGTCATATTATCCTCTTACAAGCATCCCTGATTATTACGGAATTGATGCTTTACTTACTGAAGAACACAAACTGATCCGCCAATCTGTAAGAGACTGGGTTGAAAGTTTTGTAATGCCGCAGATTGATCAGGCCGCCCAAAATCATACAGATCTTCCCGGTCTTATGAGAGAATTGGGTAAAATTGGGGCGCTGGGTCCTTATATCCCTGTTGAATATGGAGGTTCAGGATTAGATCAGATTTCTTATGGTCTGATTATGCAGGAGTTGGAAAGAGGAGACTCTGCAGTACGTTCTGCTGCTTCAGTACAAAGCTCTTTAGTTATGTTTCCCATCAATGAATTCGGTTCTGAAGAGCAGAAAAAGAAATATCTTCCCAAGCTTGCTGCAGGAGAAATGATTGGATCTTTTGGATTGACTGAGCCTAATCATGGTTCTGATCCAAGTTCAATGGAAACGTATTTTAAAGATATGGGAGACCATTATCTTTTGAATGGGGCTAAAATGTGGATCACCAACTCTCCTCTTTGTGATATTGCTGTAGTGTGGGCAAAGAATGAGGAAGGAAAGATACAGGGATTAATCGTTGAAAGAGGTATGGAAGGCTTTACCACTCCGGAGACTCACAATAAATGGAGCTTGAGAGCTTCTAAAACAGGAGAGCTTGTATTCAATGATGTAAAAGTTCCTAAAGAAAACCTGCTTCCCGGAGTAACAGGATTAAAAGGACCTTTATCTTGTCTAAATTCTGCAAGATACGGAATCTCCTGGGGCGTAATCGGTGCAGCTATTGATTGTTACTGTACTGCCGTTCAGTATTCCAAAGAAAGAAAACAATTTGGAAAACCAATCGGATCCTACCAGCTTCAACAAAAAAAACTGGCTGAATTTTTAACAGAAATTACAAAAGCTCAGTTATTATGTCTTCAGCTAGGAAACCTTAAAAATGATCACAAGGCCACTCCTGCTCAGATTTCAATGGCTAAGCGTAATAACGTAAAAATGGCTATTGACATTGCCAGAGAGTCAAGACAAATTCTGGGAGGTATGGGAATCATGGGTGAATTCCCGATGATGAGACATGCTGCCAATCTGGAGTCCGTAATTACATATGAGGGGACTCACGATGTTCATTTGTTAATCACCGGTTTAGATATTACGGGAATCAACGCTTTTTAAGTAAAGCTAACATATATAATAAGAGTCTGGTCAACTGATCAGACTCTTTTATTTTATTCACTTTCCTGAGAATTGGTATTCGATGAATAGTTATTAATGTCACAACATTTTACAACTTTCATTAAAAATATTATCTTGATGTCGTTAAAAAAATAGCAATATGAAAAAAATAGCGACTTTTTTATTAGGGCTTACTGCTCCATTCTACTTTGCACAGCAAGCAGGTGATCTTATCAGTTCAGAACAAAAACTGGATTTAACTCCGCAGGGAGTAATCAATTTTATTGCCAATAATCTTGGTGATCAAAATGCTCCGGATTTTGTAAGTTATCTCAATAGCTTCAATGTGGGGCTAAAAGGGTATAAAATAACTTATTATACAAAGAATGAGAACAATACGCTTGTAAAAGCAACCGGATTGCTTATGTTTCCTAACGTAGGCTATAAACTATCTACTGTCGTATCAGATCATGGTACCACCGACAGCCGAAATAATGTTCCTTCTAATTTTAAGGGAGCTTTAACTGCCGGGTTTGTTGTTGAGCTTTCTTACGTACTCAATGGTTATATTCTCATGGCTCCTGACTACGTTGGGATGGGAACCGGAGATGGTGTTCATCCCTATGTTGACTATGCAACCGAAGCCGGAGCCACTATTGATTTTGTAACAGCGGCCAATAAAGTATTGACCCAGCTGGGGGTAAAGCGGTATGATGAATACTTTCTGGCCGGTTATTCTCAGGGGGCTCATGCAGCGATGTCTACGATAAAAATGCTAAATGTATCCAATCCCAATAACCTGAAATTCAAGTATGCTTATATGGGAGACGGACCGTATGACATGTCAGAAACTACGTTAAAAAAAGGCGTTTTAGAAAAGGATATTTATCCATTTACAGCTTTTTTAGCCAATGTTCTTCACAGTTGTAATAATACCGGATACAAGACCTACACCAACAATATTTCAGAAGTTATCTCTGCGGAATATCTGGATCGGTATAACTATCATGTTGTTGAGGACAACGGAGGCCTGCTATGGGGCCCTGTCATATGGAGAAAACTTTTTACCAATAATTTCATCAGTGAAGTGACCAGCAACCCGAATCATGTATTCAGACAATGCCTTAAGCCTAAAGATGTATACAATTGGTATAATAAAACTCCTATGACATTGGGGCACTCCAGCATTGATCTGGCTATCCCACCTGAAAACACATCAAAGACCATTGATGTACAACGAGGCTACTATCCTTGGTGGGATTTAAATAAATATAAACTGGAGTCTTTTTATTGGGGACCATTAGGCCATGTAGGAGGAATTGTCCCTTTCACCCTGGCATCTAATGCAAAGTTCAATACGTTAAGAAGCGGTGGGCTTCTCAATCAATGGGCGATTGCAGGTTCAATCTTTGGTAAGCAGTCAGACAATAAATCATCAGATGTTAACCCATTATCTTCTTCCCAGATAAAACCGGATCTTGGAAGTATGCAATTGATGGAAATTACAGATTTCAATAAAGAGAAAGCAGTTGGAAAATCTATTGCAGACCAAAATTTATCTGCTTTAAAAGATGGTGTTTATCTACTCAAAGTAACGGACAACAATGAAAATAAAATGATTCCGTATATCAAAAATACACCTGCTACAATTGCTGAAAATGAAATCGTACAGTCAGAAATTAATCACATTTTACAATTAAAAATTGATCAGGATGAACTTTCTGCAGTGAATGTTTTTGATCAGAATAAAAATTTAATTACCAGTATTTCAAAAGAAAAATATCTGGAAACAGGAGGTATTGATCTGAAAACGCTAGACACTCAAACGTACACTTTCGAGGTGGTAACCCCTTTTTATAATCTGCAGTTCAATAAGGCCGTTGGGGGTCAGTCACTACAAAGCAGCACCGATATCTTTACGCAAAATCGCCAAATCAAAGCCAGAACCAATGATTCCATTAAAAATATTAGTATTTATAGTATTTCGGGGGCTTTAGTACATCAGCAGGAAGTGAATAAGACGCAATTTGAGTCAGGAAGTTTAGATGCCGGAGTCTATATCGTTCAGATAACGCTGGCTAATGGTAAAACAATAAATAAGAAAGTAAAGCTTTAGGGCATAATCCATCTTCATATAAATCATTTCAAGTTAATTTTGGGCGCCCCAGCAATGGGGTGCTTTTTAGTTGATTCAAAAATCAGTTATTCTTTCGTAAGAAAAAATAACTCTAAAAAATAAAATTAGAAATAATCAGCACACGACCATCACAGCAAATTATATAACAAAATGTAATACAATACATTACATTAATAAATCCTTCTTTTTTACATCTGATATTTCCCTGTTGATAAATTTCTTTTGAAATGATTTTTGTCAATTATTTTAAATTATTCTAAATAAAATTAGAAAACTCATCCCGAGGCTCTTAATTTTGCCGAAAGAATAATGCCAGATGGTAGACAATGCCCCACACCTTCCCTCCAAATCCCAGTTTTATATTTTTTTCTTTTTCTTTATCACACTCATAACAGTTAAGTCGCAGGAAAGACCGGTGACCATCTTTGTTGAAGTGAACAATTCTCATTCTGACCCTGCTAAAGGTTCTGAAATACTCCTTACGTCCCGTTCAAAGAAATATTCTATTCGATCAAATGAGAAAGGTTTGGCAACTGTTTCTCTCATTCCGGGAGAGTATAGTATAGAAATCCGTAAAAACAATAGTGTCCGGTATTCCGGTAAAATACAGATTACCCAACCTGAAACATTCAAATTTTCACTTGCTGATCAAATAACCACAATTGAGGAAGTGGTCATTACAGCTAAAGAAAGCAAAGGGCTCACATCCTCATCAGTGATCAATCAAAGGGCGATGCAGCACTTACAACCTTCCAGTTTCACCGATCTTCTGGAGTTGATTCCGGGAGGCAGGTCAGGAGATCCTGTGATGAATCAGGTTAATAAAATTGGCCTTCGGGAGACAGGAAATCCCGGAAACGATTATAATACTTCTGCTATGGGTACTACGTTTCTGGTGGATGGCGCTCCCATCAACTCAGGGGCTAATCTTCAGTACACCTATGATTTTTCAGAGAAAACCAATAATGGATTAAAAAGAAGATTGAATATCACAAGTGGTGTAGATATGCGAAGCATTTCCACCGACCAGATCGAAAAAGTTGAAATCGTTCGTGGAATACCTTCTGTACGATATGGAAATCTCACTTCCGGAATTGTAAAGATTACCAATAAATCAGGATATACTCAATGGAAAGCACGATTTAAAGCAGATGGTTATAGTAAACTTTTTGCCGTAAACAAAGGTTTTGAAAATATAGAAAAAGATTTGAAAATCAATGTTGGAGTTGATTATTTAAACGCAAAATCAGATCCGAGGGACCGACTTGAAAATTACAAGAGAATTACAGCTAATTTTGCCCTGGCAAAAGAAAAGAAACATCATCACGGAAATTCCAGATGGCAGACAAATCTTAGTTATACCGGTTCCCTGGACGGATCAAAATCTGATCCTGATATAGACTTATCAGAACTCAATTCTTATGAAGTGAATAATCACCTTTTAAGTCTTTCAAATCTATTTACCTATACTGAAAACGAACCCTCATTTTACAGATCAACAGAAGTTCAGGCTACCATCAATCAACGATTCGATAAAATAAAACAAACCAAGTTCATTCAATTGGAGAATGCCACAGCTTTTCCGTTGTCCAGAACCGAGGGTGAGTATGATGGCTATTATCCGGAAGCCCGCTATGTTTCCGATTACAAGGTAGATGGCAAACCTCTGGATCTATTTGTTAAAATGATCAATACTTTTCAGTTGGATATTAAATCTATCAAAACGGAAATCAATACAGGATTTGACTGGCAGCTGAGCAAAAACTGGGGACAGGGCCAGTTATTTGATGTATATAAACCCATTGACCCAAAGTCTACTTTCAGACCACGTCCTTACCGTGATATTCCGGCATACAGCACTTCTGCATTATTTCTGGAATCAATTAGTTCTGCAAACATAGGAAAGCACTCATTCATTGTAGCCCTTGGGATACGAGGAAATTCTATGTTGAATCTTCCTTCCCACTTCAGAATGCACGGAAAGATATATGCAGATCCAAGAGTGAACCTACAATGGAATCTTCCCTCATTTACTCTTATTAATCAAAAAGCACAATTAGCACTGACTCTGGGCTATGGTAAACAAAGCTTATTTCCCGACCTCAACCTTCTGTATCCCGAACTGATTTACAAAGATGTTCAACAACTGAATTATTTTCACAATAATCCGAACTATAGAAGAGTCAATTATAAAACAATGATTTACAATCCCCAGAATGCGGAAATAGAACCTGCTATCAATGAAAAATTTGAAGCAAGACTCGATTTCAGCCTGGGATTACATCAATTATCGGTTACTGTTTTTAAGGAAAATATGCACAATGCTTTCCGCTCCATGAACGAGTATGCAGTATATCAGTATAAAAAATACAATACATCGGGGCTTGATCATAATACCATAACATCTCCTCCGGATATCAATACACTTCCCTATCAAAATAGTAATGAAAACTTCACCTATTCTACTCAGCGTAATGGAAGCAAAATAGATAAAGAAGGGATAGAGTTTCAATATTCATCGAACAGGATTCCAAAAATAAATACGCGGTTCACCTTAAACGGGGCATGGTTCAAAACCAGATATGGTAATACCCTTCCCGTGTATAGAGGACGTGATCTGTTGATTAACGGAAAACCTTATCCTTATCTGGGATTGTATGAAGGAATGGAACCCAATTCAGTGAATGAAGTTCTGAATACCAACTTAATGCTGGATACCTATATTCCTAAACTGGATCTTATATTCTCTTCCTCATTTCAGTTTTCCTGGTATTCGATGAGAAAACTGAACCCTATGAACGGAGTTCCCAGCCACTATGTAGATCAGAATGGTAACATCTTCCCTTTTAACGCTGAAACTGCGCATGGAACCTTGCTTGAAAGATTAATCATTGCTCAGAATAATGACGTCTATAATGCCTCCAGAAGACCAATGGAGATGAATCTTAACCTTAAGGTTACCAAAAGCTTCAGAAATAAAGCAGTTGTCGTTTCAATGTTTGCCAACAGGCTTTTCAGTTATTATGCACCTTATACCGTCCATGGTTTTACCATCAACAGAAAGGGGGCCTACGATCCTTATTTCGGGATGGAAATCAATTTCAATTTATAACAATTTCAATTTAATACATTATGTTAAAACAATTATTTAGAACACTATTAGTATTGTGTGCTGTCGTCAGCCTTACAGCATGTTCATCAGATTCCGACGCTCCGGAATCACAGGCACAAACCACCTTAAAACTAGAACTGAAGTTAGTTCCTGAAAACATTCAGGTGAAAGAATATAAACATCTTAAAATAAGCTTTAAAGAATTAAATACAGGATTTACAACCACTCAGGAACTTACCAACACCAATTCCCTGAAAACAACTCTTCCTACAGGAACCTATCATATTATTGCAGAAGGAAACATTATATATTCTGATGACTCCGGACTTATTGAGGGCAAAGTTGGCGGAGTACAGACTGGTGTGGTAATCAATGGAAGCGAACAGACAAAAACAATGGATATTTCTCTGAAAGCAGGAAGTGGCGATCTTATTCTGGAGGAAATATTTTTTACAGGAACCAAAACTCCTCAGGGAGCTATGTATTTCGGAGATCAGTATTTTAAAATCACAAATAATACAGATCAGACTTTATATGCAGACGGCATGTTATTAATCCAATCCAGTTTTATGACCAACGAAAAACAGGATTACACTCCGAATATTATGGCAAGTACATTCTCTGCCGGAGCCATTATCAGAATTCCGGGAACAGGAAATACATATCCTGTAAAACCAGGAGAATCTATCATCATTGCTGAAGATGCAATTAATCATAAGGAATTTAACCCCTCTTCGATTAATCTTTCTCAGGCAAACTTCCAGATCTTCAAAGAAGATTCTGATGATATTGACAATCCTTCAGTCCCAAAAATGATTAATATTTTTGAAAAAATGGTGATCCATACCCAGGGATACTATGCCTATGCTTTGGCTCGTATGCCACAAGGAATGACCAGCAACACTCTGATCAGCCAGAATACCTACACCTACACGTACAATCTTACTTTTGGAGGGGATGTCTACCCTATGGACGGAACGGCTGTTAAAATCCCTAATGAATGGATTACAGATGCTGTAAATCTTAGTGTACAGGATTCTTTTCAATGGCTGGTAACTTCTCCTTCTTTAGATATGGGATGGACTTCTGTCACTTCTTTTGACGGAGATAAAAACCGTTTTGGAAAAGCTGTTCGCAGAAGAGTAATCGGAAAAACAATGGAAGGCAAAAGCATTTTAAAAGACACCAACAATTCCACTGCAGATTTTGAACATGGTGTAAAACCTTCATTATTCAACTAAATGAAATATTTCCTATCCATCTCTGCTTTATTGACATCATTACTGACTACAAATCTGCACGGTCAGATCAACGATACCATCATTGAAAAAGTGCGTGAGGAGTATAGCTACGAAAGGTTATTAAAAAATACATTAATTGTAAATCCCTCCAATACTTCGGGAGCGAGGACGTATAGTATTACGACTTTCAATTTGTTTTCAAAAAATGATGATACGCCTAATGAAGTACAACAAAAAGGAAAAGGAAGTAATTTGTGGGGTGCGGAAGCCCGTACCCTGCAAATTTTGGATCCTAAAACGGTTGTCTGGGGAAATGCAATCTACAGTCAGGGTAAGAAAAAACAGGTCATGTGGAATGAAAATGCAGATTATGATATCATTTACCCTTACCTCGCTGCTGACAGTGTTGGAGGTGATATGAAATTTGAAGATTATATCTTTTCAGGAGGATACTCCAGAGCTTTAAACTCTTTCACTATTGGTATTACCGGAAGCTACAAAGCTTCCCTAAGTTATCGTGATGTAGATCCGAGACCCAAGAATACAACAGCCAGTTTTTCTTTGGCATTGGGAGCCAATACCTCTATATTCCAAAAAATTAAAATCGGAGCGTATGTGGATGCTGAAAAATATACTCAAAAACACTATCTGAGCTTTGTCAGCAATCAGGGATTCCCAATGATATACAATATGACCGGATTGGGTAATTATAATGAATTGCTTTCCGGAAAACTCAGGCAAGCGTATTATGAAGGCTGGTCTTACGGAGGTGGCTTGCAGTTATTTGAAGCTGAAAACAGAAACTGGTACCTTAACCTAGGGATGAAAAAATTTACTCTGGACAAACTTCTTACAGAGTACACTGACCTTAATGCCTCCAGGATCAACGAACAACAATTCACTTTTTCATCAGGAAAGTTTTTTACCGCAAATAAATTATCGTGGGGACTTTTTCTTGATGCAAGCCATATTGAAAGAAAAGGAACAGAGAACCTTTTCTTAAATGATAATTCCAGGAATTATATCCGGATCGGATCTGCAGAAAGATACAATCACCAGCTTACCGCTGCAGTTTTCAAAGGACTTATTCAGCTAGAAAATAACAACAGAAAGTCTTCCCTACTTCCGTTTGTGGGTATCACCAAGGAGAATGAAAAATACCATAATCCGGTTTCAGGTATTGAACTCAATAAGCTTATATATGGTGCAGACTATCAATGGCTAAAAACTTTTGACAGCAATCTTGCTCTTTCACTCTCACTCGGTGTTTCAGTGACAGATGTATATAAGAAAGGTGCAGTTTTTAATAATTCGGGAACCCCCTCTATCAATAAGATGTTGCAGGACAATTATAATTACCAGTCTTCAGACTTTTGGCAGGCAAAGGTTGATATTAATTTTCATTTCAACTTTCCTGTGATAAAGAATGCCTATGTAGGAGGTAAAATGCTGTACAGTAATTTTAATAATGGTAAAAATATGTCATTGGCAGCAACAATAGGAGGCATTTTTTAAGTTTAAAAAAATAATATGAAATCTTCAGATATAAAATTAATAGTGTTATTGGGAATCGTTGCTCTATTCTTTATGCAACATACTCTGCGGAAGTACAGTACAGACTATGGAGAAGTAGTAGAACAGTATAAGAAACCTATTAAATACTGGCCAAAACCTTCTATAGATGCAGAAGTCAACTGGAAAGAATTTGAAGCAATAGAATGGGATTCCAATTATTATGAGACGCAGGAACTTCCTGAGGTCATGCTTGGAAAGAAACTGTTCTTTGATCCTAAACTGTCATCTTCCAGTCAGGTTTCCTGTAGTAGCTGTCATAATCCGGAACTAGGATGGAGTGATGGCCAGGAAGTTGCATTGGGGAATGATCATTTGTTGGGAAAAAGAAATACTCAGTCACTTTACAATATCGCCAACAGAAAATCGTTCTTTTGGGATGGAAGGGCTAAAACACTGGAAGAACAATTGATAGGCCCTATTTCAGCTCATAATGAAATGAATATGAAGCCGGAAAAACTAGCTGGAAAACTCTCAAAGATCAAGGAATACAAACAGCTTTTTCAGGAGGTTTATCATACGGATAAAATTACATTTGAGAAGATCGCCAATGCACTGGCCACCTTCCAGAGAACGATCACCAGCCAGCCAGGCAAGCTGGATAAATTTATCAAAGGAGACTATAAGGCAATGAGTGACACAGAAATTTATGGGATGCATTTATTTCGCACCAAAGCAAGATGCATGAATTGTCATTATGGGAAATATCTGACCGACGAATCTTTTCACAACATAGGCCTCACCTACTATCAACGTGAATATGAAGATCTTGGACTGTACCATATAACGAAAGACTCTAAGGATGTCGGAAAATTTAAAACGCCTTCTTTAAGAGACCTTAATTATACCGCTCCATGGATGCACAACGGGCTGATGGATGACATGCATGGGATTGTTAATTTATATAACAGCGGTATGCAGATGATTAATCCTAGTCCGGAAGAAAAGAAAGCAGATCCTAACTTTCCGGTCACTGATCACCTGATGAAGCCATTGAACCTTAATGATCAGGAAATAGATGCTATTGTCTCTTTTCTAAAGAGTATGTCAGGAAGTTATTATAAAATGCCGCGTCCGGAAATTCCAAGGAAATAATGGCTTGAGGACAAGAAGCTGGAAAAAGAAGGCTGGAACTCAGCCCCCTGTATAAAATCCGGGCATACCCATCACATTCTTCCCTCTTCCAGTTTCAAACGTCCGTATTTCATTAGAACTTAAATCCTACACTGAAGTATATTCTCGAAAAATCAAGTTGATTATTTCTCGAAACATTAATATTAATAGGACCTATAAGTGACTCATACCCAAGATTAACTCCATACCCAAACATATTAAAGCTATCGGTAAAAGGAGAAAATTCGTCACTGATCTTTCCGTAAGTGAATGAAGGAGCTATATATAATCTCTTCATTACTCTATATTGCAACGACACTCCCATTTTAGCAATGGAATTCGTTGGCAATTCTTTCTGGCGAAGTCCGTTAAATTCCGGGTTCATCAGCTCATTATTATACTCACTACCTCCTATATTGTATTTTTCATTCAGAAAAAGATAAGGTATTTTATCTTCCTTCACAGAGCCAAAACTGGCTCCAAGAAAAAGATTTACCTTGGCAGCAAGCCTCCTGGTAATAGGATAAGCAAAATTCTCATTCAGTGTAAAAGAAACCAGATTTCTGGGTTTAAAATAATAACCTTGTTCAGGATTTAATATAGAATACAACAGAGGCTGCACACGATCTAAATCATATAATTTATAACTGTCACCATAATAAAAGCGGGCATTTACCTGAAGGTGGTTTCCTTTTGTAAAATAATATTTCTTATTGAAATTATTCTGCTCAAATTTTAAAAATGTATTAAAATTACTGTGATTGTATAATTTTCTGTTATAACTATCCGTTTTGGCCTGATCAATTTTATCCAGTAAGGTATACATCCTTTCGACATTAAATTCTGTACCTACAGAAAAAAAAGCATTGGGGGAGATATTATAATTCAATCCTATTTTCCCGGTAATATTTCTATAAATGTGGTTAGGAAACCTTGTACTACCATTTTCATCATCAAAAGTATTCAATCTAAAGGTTAAGTCATTACTCTTAAGGTGAATCATTTTCGCCTCAACATCAAACCACCATCGGTCATTGGTTCCCAGAAACTGCTGGTAAGCAACTCTGGCTTTGAAACGTTCTGAAATATCAACCGTAGCCAGAAATCTTGATCTGTTTAACAAAATATTTCTGTATGTATAATTGACAATAATTCCCACTGATTGCTCATTGTCATAGTGAAGGGCAAGCTTAAAAGCTCCTTTTTTTGCTCTTTTTACAAAGATATTCATCACCAGACCGTCATTAACATTGGTGTAGGTATAATACACCTTTTCATACTGGCGCATACCAAATACCCTGTCGATTGCGGCATTAACCGTTTTTACATCATAATATCTTCCTTCTGTCAGGTTCATTTGACTCTTTATAACCTCAATTTCGGCAGCATCTTTAATGGGAGTACCATCTTCTTCATTAAAGGTAAACCTGGTAGTAGGAAGCTTTACCTCCTCAATCATCTTATGCTCATAGGTAATCCCTAATTTTCGTTGGGCTTCTGCCAATGCTACAAATTCAGGCAGGTGCTTTTTAGCTTCCTGTTCTCCAATTTTGATAATTCTTCTGTACTTGGCAAAATCTTTCGTCGTGATATCTCCAAGAGGGTTTACAAAGTCAACTAAGATATTGGACAAAGCCTTCTGATGCTTAAAATCTTCCACAGAGCGAATGGCATGGGTCTGATAAATCATTTTCATCGGATTCTCCATTTCTTTTTTAGTAAAAAGCCTGAATCCTGTATACCCTCCTATAACAAAATCAGCTCCCATCTGATGTACCTCATTAGCCGGAAAATTCCGATCAAGTCCACCATCTACCAAAAGCTTTCCATCAATATAAACGGGAGCAAAAGCAGCTGGTATTGCTAACGTAGCGCGGATAGCCAAGGGCAAGGATCCTTTTTTCTGCATGATTAATCCCCCATTTTCAATATCAGAAGATGTAAGTTCTACAGGAATGCGTAATTGACTAAAATCATTGATATGCTTGGCATTAAAGGTAAGCGTATTCAAAACCTCTCCCATATATTGCCCTTCAATATAGGAACTTGGAAGAGTGGGAATCCCTTTAACAACCGGAAATTCAAGGATATATTTGTCATATTCATCCTTTTCACTGATATTGACTTTATTGTAAGGAATTTTATTGCTGAGAATTCTGTTCCAGTCTACTTTATAAACGGTTTTTTTCAACTGATCGGCATTATAACCCATGGCATATAAACCTCCCAGAATCCCTCCCATACTTGTTCCTGTGATATAATCGACCTTAATCCCCAGAGAATCAATCATTTTCAGAATACCGATATGGGCAAAGCCTTTTGCGCCGCCACCACTCAATGCAAGGCCAAATTTAGTGTCTTTGGTTATGTTTTGAAGAGTGACATTCAGGGAATCATTTCTTTGCTGGGATTGAATGGTAAAAGAGAGAATAATAGCTAAAAGTATCAGAAGCTTTTTCATGAGGTAAGCCAGTTATAAAGTAAAAAATTTACAGTAAATATACGACTATGTCATGATAATCAATAGAAAACATATTTAATTTTCATGATGATAAAAGGTTTACTATAAACTATTAATCAAAAAGTTTTCAATAGATCAAATATACAGAAAGAACTTGATATTATCGGGTAGAACATAATCTTAGTACGATTTTACATTCTCCACGAAATTAATATCCGGATTCAGAATCTCCAGAACAAGACTTTTAACAGATTTCATGGCATCATTGATATCCCCTTTATCAAATTGCAGGGAAACCATACCTTTTCTGGCATCAGCAAAGCTCCAGATACCTGTTTCAATAGGAAAGCCCCAGAATTCCGGAAGATGCTGTACCACATAATGATAAATACAAAGCTGAAGAGCTTGTTTCCTGTCACTATTATGAAAATACTCTTCAACATTATCTTCGTCAATTTTCACATTAAGGTTTTTAATTTTAGCTGTTTTGTAGTCAATAATTCTTAATGTTCCGTTGAGTTTATCTATTCTGTCAATGAATCCCAAAAAAGAAATCTTATCATTTTCACCAAGGTAAAAATCTATATTTTCAAACTTTCTTTCTATATCAATGATCTCTAATTTATTTCCTTGTTGTACCAATTCCAGATCATGGGTGAGGACATTTTCAATCACTTTTTTAGCAATAGCCTTATGGATATAATTCATTCCCTTCTCATAAAATTCAGGCTGATGTTTAAGCTTTTCTATAGCAATATCTATATATTGATCTATTGCTTTAATCAAATCTTTTAAATCACTTTCTTTTAAAACCTTACCCTTAATTATCTCATACACTTCTTGAAGGGTATAATGAACAAGGTTTCCATAGTTTTTCACCGAAAGCTCTTCTTCGATTTCGTCCGTCTCAGAAGTATTTAAAATTTTAGAAAGATAAAAATCAATGGGGTTATAAAGATAACTTGTAAGATGGGAAGCAGATACTTTTTCTTTCCATTTCAGTAAACGTTCCTGTACAATTTGGGTTTTAGAAATTTCTATAGGCTTGCTTACAATCGGTTCGGAAGAATTTTCAATAATCAGATGTTCAATCTCATGAGAACTCTCCATTTCGATCTGTGTAATAAACCGGCTTTTCTCTCCGGTATTAACCCCGGAACTTAAAGCATTATACAGTAAGTGAACATTTTTGGCATCCTGAATCAGTCTGTAAAAGTGATAGGCATATATACCGTCATTCTCAAGGAAAGTATGGAGATCAAAAAACCTCCTGATATCAAAAGGAATATAGGTATTCTGTGAATTTCCCAATGGGAGCTTACCTTCATTCACTGAAAGCAGGATCACATTTTCAAAATTCAGCAAACGGGTCTCCAGCAGTCCCATGATCTGCAACCCCCGTAAAGGTTCCCCCTGGAAATCTATACTTTCGGAATTAATGTGCTGATTGATCAGAATTTCCAAGGTATCCATCCTGATCTCAATATTGTACGGTGTAAGTTGATTTTTGATGATTCTGAATGCATTCTCAAAATGAGAAATATTTTCATACTGTATATCATCTATCTCAAGCCACTTTACCTCCTGGCAAAAAGCAATAAGTACGTCCAGATAAACACCGGTATTCTCTGCTTTCTGAAGAAGATTGAAATAGGATAAGTCCCCCAGCAATTCATTCAAAAGCTTTTTAGAAATATAGACAATATTTCTCTCCTCTACTTTTGTTCTAAAATTACTGATGATCAATTCGTCTTCAGCAGATTTGGGCAGCTCCTCCAGAATAGGAAAAACATCTCTGTAATAATAAGATAATTTATTCTTTTCCAGTTGTTTTTGCAAATAAAACAGCCGCTTAACTGCATTTGAAAAAGATAAATTTTTTAATGGGAATCCCATTGTAATATTTAAATTATCCACCCCATGCATTACATCAAGACTGGCAGGAAGCAGGTTTTCATCCAGTAATACGACAGCCGTATTGGAATAGGTCTTATTATTAATTTCCTTAAAAATCTCCGGTAAAACTTTGGTCTGGGTGACATTTCCGGAAACTTCGTATACTTTAATTTTCTTGGGTTGATTAAAATCATCCTCAATCCAATGAAAAGCTCTGTTATCATCAAATTCTTTCCATGTTTTATGATTTCTCAGAAATTTTCCGGCCTCCTGTCTTTCATCATCAAAATAATACTTATCTGCCTGAAAAAAACATTGTCCTTTATTCCATTTCAACAAGCTCCTTACCAGTTTTTCTTCAACAGGCGTAAAGGCATTAAAGCCACAGAAAACAAAGTGTTCAGAAGTATTTTTAGCAAATTCGTGAATCTTCTCTTTAGCGGTCTCATGAATCATTCCTGAAGTTGCCAGATTTCGCTCCCGCAACTTTTCTTTCAGTACAGGTAAGAAAACATTCATATTTTGCCAGAAATTAAGGAACTTCTTTCGTGGAACATCGCCGTCTTCATCACCTAAATTCTGAGCCCATTCTTTGATTCTTTCCTCATCAAACATATACTGCAAAACAGCAATGTCACTTTCTGAAAACTTCAGAATATCATCCCAGTCCTTCTGTAGGATTGGAAACCACTTTAAAAAGTCTGAAAAGTCATCTTTTGGAATAAGATTCAGGCTTCTGTAAACATCAAAGGAAAAAAGCCATAATGGAATTCCCTGGACAGGTTGTTGATCTGCAATGGAATTAATCAGTTCCTCTACTGTAAAAAAATTAGGGAGAAATCCGGAGTAATTGTTTTCTTCAAGAATCTGTCTGATAAACACAATAGGACGTTTCCCAGGCAGGACGATATTAAACGCAGAAAGGTCAGGGTTTTGCGTCAGTAGTTCATGAATGATCTTATTGAGAAATTTCAAGGGGCTTTATAGCTTTTAAGGTTTTCTAATTCTTCAGAAATAACAGCATTATACTCTGCCTGCTTTTCTTTATCCATCCCATGGCGGGTATCCCGGTCATAGGACATTTGAAAATTTTTATAATCGTTGCTTATTCCGTTATAAATTGTTTTAAATAATTTGTCGTAGTCTCCTGAAGTTTTGATCTTTTCGGCAACCGCTTTTCTAAACTTTCTTGCAAAAAGCTCGGCAATATCAAAATGTTTTTGCTCATGCAAAAGAATATAATCACTGATCTTTTTTACATCCTTCCAGGATTTATTCTCAGTAAATATGGCTTGTATTTCAAAAGTAACCGGAGATTTGGGATTGGAAGATTTCACAATTGAATATTCCCAACCGCAATTGGTATAGGCTGCTATATCTGCATTATTTTTCCTGTTGATTGGACTTTTAAAATTATCCCACGTAAGCTTTTGATCTTCCTTCCAGATTATTTTCTGCCCAAAGAGGGCATTGGTAACCAGTACACAAAGAAGAAAAGCAAACTTCATTATTCCACTACAATTGTTTTAGTAATCCAGTTGTTGCCTCCATTCCAGAATCTTAACGTATAAATTCCTCTTTTTTGCGGATTAAAATTAATCTGGTTGACACTTGCATAGTTTGCTTGTGTGCACGGCTCATTGGTAATAAATTTATAGGCGGTAACGGTTCTGTTGAATTCAGTATCATACACGTAGTCATAACCATAAAACCCCTGGCATTGGGATTGATAGGTAGAATACGTTTTTATACGCTGTATCCCTGAAACATTCATCGTGTCATTAACAAGCTTTACACTGTCTATTTTGATTTTATCAATAGACTGAACCGTACCATAATCATCAGCTTTACACGAGACTAAAAATCCGCCAAACACAAACAGGGAAAACCCAATATTTAAAAGCTTTTTCATAATCTGTAATTTTCTGATTATTAACAAATATTTAGCAAAAATTATTCCTTAATGATACAAATTTAGGAATTAAAGTTACCTTTTGACAGATAAACAACTTTTTTAGTGTCAAAAAACTCACCTTCAAAATAATTTTTAAGATTGAAAATTTCACATTTCAGTCCGGCAAGCTCTTCAGCAAGATCTCCACCTTTTAAATATAAAATTCCATTATGCTTTGGATTAAATTGCTCCTTTTCAAACTTTCCTTTCAACCATCTTAAAAATTCCGGCATCTGAGTGACTGCTCTGCTGACAATAAAATGAAATTTTTCCTTTAGCTTTTCTGCTCTACCGTGAATTGCCGTTACATTGGTAAGTCCTACTCCTTCGGCAACCGCGTTGACCACACTAATCTTTTTTCCGATAGAATCAATTAAAGTAAACTCCGTTTCAGGAAATAAAATAGCCAGAGGAATCCCGGGAAAGCCACCACCGGTTCCGATATCCAAAACTTTGGTGCCCGGAGCAAATGCCATCACCTTTGCAATTCCCAAAGAGTGTAGAATATGCTTTTCATACAGCGATTCCATATCTTTTCTGGAAATCACATTGATTTTTTCATTCCATTCATTGTACAGCTCTTCCAATTTTGAAAACTGTTCTACCTGCTTTTCTGTAAGATCCGGAAAATATTTTAATAGTAACGATGTAGACATGTGAATTATTATAATCCGCAAAAATAAGTTTTATTTCTTTTGTATTCAAATCTACTTTTCCGAATCAGGCCATCACATAAGCATTATTTTGCAATACCCGGTATTACAGGCACACTCAAATTACCGTACTGATTGATTGTCTGTACCGCAAAAATATAATTGTCTTTCGATAAAGGAATCTTAATAGAAAGTTCTTTTGTAAATATTTTTTCCTGCCATACCGGGCTGTCTGTTTCTCTTGCCAACACGTAATACCCAACCGGAGTACCTGATTTTGGTTTTTCCCAATGAAGTGTTGTTGAATTGGTTAATTCCTTTACATCCATTTCTACCCGTTCAGGTTTTGAAGTGGATTTTGCAAGATTTGCCAGAACAGCAATATTAACAGCAACATTTCTTTTCAGGTATTTAAAATCTATAAATTCCGGCAAGTCACCAAACTGTTTATTATTTTCCATTCTGATGTCCTGATGCTGATGGTTGTAGTTTTCATAATACTCCGTGAGCCTTACAGAAGGAAAACCATTATTCACAAAGCTGGAGTGGTCACCACCGCGCAAAAACCTGTCATTTCTGTAAATAAGCTTTATCTCCAGCCCTTTAACGTATTGTTCTGCAATCTCTTTAATGTATCTTGCCAGCTGCCTGGATTCACCATCATTTTCAAAACCCAGATTCCTGATCGTCATCGCTTTTTGATCAAGATCTTTATAAGGCAAACCCTCGCTAAATACCCGAAGGATACGGGTATTCAATTCACCTGTTTCTCCTGCTTTAGGATTACCGATCATATCATTATTGAGAACTGCTTCCAGCTGTCCGTTTTCTTTTCTAATTTTTTCAGACAACATTTTAGAACCTAATAACGACTGCTCTTCACCGGAAAATGCCACAAAGATAATGGAGGCAGGAAATGAAGACCTGCTCAGTATTCTTGCCGCTTCTATAACAGCACTTACCCCACTACCATCATCATTCGCTCCGGGCGCTGCGGAAGTTCGGTTCATCACATCCGTCACTCTTGAGTCAAGATGTCCGCCGATCAGGAAGATTCTTTTATCATCCGGATCTTTTCCTTTCAGAAAGGCAATTGCATTTCCTAAACTGACAACCCGATCGATACGCTTTCCATCCGGTTGAAGATCCTCCTGCTGAAGATATACTTCCATCCTACCTTCTGAATGTTTTGCATAATCTTTAAACTTTTCAACAACCCAGTTTCTTGCCGCGCCTATTCCTTGTTTAGGATCATCTATTGTACTCAAAGTATGCCTGGTCTGAAAGCCTACCAGCTTGTTGATATATGATTTTAATGAGTCCTCATTTACCTGTGAGACATATTTCTGTATCTCAATATCTTTTGAATGTCCCTGAGAAAAAACAGTACACGAAATCAGTATTAAAAAAAAGGAATATTTCATAAAGCAGGTCTTAGATGGTTTAAAGATACAAAAGAGCTACATGTAAATGCATTTTGTTTTTCATTGATCTGTAAAAGTTTTTATTACACACCTTCTATGTACCAAAAGAAGCAGCCCAATACATTAAATTTCATATAGAAATTTCGCAGTATACAGTCATCACAATTATCATTTACAAACTCAACAATTGATTCAAAACCTGACAAAAATCTTTAAACTCTACCCCATTTTTATTACCCCCGCAAGGCCTTTTTATTATATATTTGTTAAAATTCAAAAAATACATGGATAAATTATCAGATAGAGTAAAAAGATTAGGATACTCACAGACTTTTGTAATGTCAAATAAAGCCAGAGAAATGAAAGCGAACGGAATTGATGTGATCAGCTTGACTCTTGGCGAGCCGGATTTTGATGTTCCGGATAATATCAAACAAGCGGCTTTTGATGCCATTAATCAAAACTATAGCCATTACTCTCCTGTTCCGGGATTCCTTGAATTGCGTGAGGCTATTGCTTACAAACTAAAGAGAGATAATAATCTGGAGTACAAACCCACTCAAATCTGTGTTTCAAATGGTGCGAAACAAGCCATTTTAAATGTATTGGCAGCACTTATCAATGATGGGGATGAAGTGTTACTTCCGGCTCCATACTGGGTAAGTTATGATGAGATGGTAAAAATGATGGGTGGTGTTTCCGTTATGCTTCCTACTTCTTATGTGACCGATTTCAAGGTCACTGCAGAGCAAATGGAAGAAGCAATTACAGACAAAACAAAGGCTGTTCTTTTCAGCTCACCCTGTAACCCTTCAGGAGGATATTATACCCATGATGAATTGAAATCTCTGGCGAAAGTTATTGCCAAATACCCTCAGGTGACTATTATTTCAGATGAGATCTACGAATTTATCAACTACGAAACAAAGACCACTTCCATTGCACAATTTCCTGAAGTATATGAACAAACTGCGGTTATCAACGGAATGTCAAAAGCTTTCGCAATGACAGGATGGAGAATCGGATATTCCGCATGTCCTGAATGGCTGGCAAAGGCTTGTGAAAAGGTACAGGGACAAATGACCAGCGGTGCCAACACTGTGGCTCAGAGAGCATCTATTACTGCCTTAAAAACTGATCCGTCTGAATATAAATACATGATTGATGCCTTTAAGGAAAGAAGAGATCTTGTGTATGAATTAATTCAGGAAATCCCTGGATTCAAAGTTTTACTTCCCAAAGCTGCTTTTTATTTCTTCCCTGATGTTTCCCATTATATCGGAAAGACATTAAATGGAACTGAAATTAAAAACTCTGATGACTTTGCCATGTTCCTTCTTGAGAATGCTCATGTAGGTTGTGTAGGAGGATTCTCATTTGGGAGCCCTGAATGCATCAGATTCTCATATGCAGCTTCTGAGGAAGAATTGAGAGAAGCGATGAAACGCATCAAAAATCTACTGGAACAATTCAACTAATAATCTAAATAAAACACAACAGCAATGAATCTGTTAAAAAAACTAACAATTGCCACCAGCATTGCCGCTGCAAGTTTCGCAGGATATGCTTATGGACAAGATTTCCAATGGAAAGAAGCTACTTCGAATGGCTACAAATACAAATACGTAACCAGTGACCCTACTTCTGCAAGGTATTACACGTTGAAAAACGGACTTACCGTTATTCTGAGCCCCACTAACAAAGATCCAAGGATACAAACGTATATTGCCACAAAAGCAGGAAGCAAAACGGATCCCGCAGATCATACCGGGCTTGCCCATTATCTGGAACATATGCTTTTCAAAGGAACCAATCAGTTTGGTTCTAAAGACTGGGCAAAAGAGAAACCTCTTCTGGACCAGATTGACGCTCTTTATGAGAAGTACAACCAGACCAGGGATGAAGCCAAAAGAAAAGAGATTTACAAGGAAATTGACAGAGTTTCCGGAGAGGCAGCTAAATATGCGATCGCTAACGAATATGACAAAATGATGGCCGGAATGGGAGCTGACGGCACCAATGCCTTCACCTCTTTTGAGCAAACAGTGTACACAGAAGATGTTCCTGCCAACGTGATTGATAAATTTCTGGCTGTACAGGCAGAAAGATTCAGAGAACCCGTGCTTAGACTTTTTCACACTGAGCTTGAAGCGGTATATGAAGAAAAAAACAGATCGTTGGATGATGACGGAGACAAAGTTTTCGATACCATGTTTGCCAATCTTTTCCCTAACAACAATTATGGGAAACAGACAACCATCGGAACTATTGAACATTTGAAAAATCCTTCTCTGCACGCCATCAGAGAATATTATAACAATTATTACGTTCCCAACAACATGGGGATTATCATGTCCGGAGATTTCAATCCTGATGAAGTCATTGCAAAAATTGACAAGGCTTTCTCTTATATGAAACCTAAAGCGATTCCGGAATATAAAGTTGGACAGGAAAAACCAATTACAACACCTGTTATAAAAGAAGTTGTAGGGCCGAATCCTGAAAATGTGATGCTTGGCTTCAGATTTCCGGGAGCTTCTACCAAAGATGCCAGATTATTGAATCTTGTAGGAAATATGCTTACCAACGGACAAGCAGGATTGATCGACCTTGATCTGGTAAAAAAACAAAAACTCTTAGGGGCTTATGCAGGCTCATACGCCTTGAAAGATTACTCCGTTCTACTTTTACAGGGGAAACCTACAGAAGGACAATCTCTGGATGAAGTAAAAAGTCTTCTCCTTCAGGAAATTGACAAATTAAGAAAAGGGGAATTTTCTGATGATCTTATCCAATCTATCGTAAATAATGAAAAGAAGAGTATTATTCAGAAGGATGAAAAATATTCTTCCAGGGCAAGTATTTTAATGGATGAATTTACTTCAGACATTGATCATAAAGTGACCCTGGAATACGTTGATGAAATCTCGAAGCTTACTAAAAAAGACATCATGGATTTCGCCACTAAATATCTTCAAAACAACAATTATGTTGCTGTTTACAAAAAGAAGGGAGAAGACAAGAGTATCGTAAAAGTAGACAAACCTACCATTACCCCGGTTTCAGTAAACAGAGAGGATCAATCTCCTTTCCTTAAAAAGATTGATGAGATGCCGGAAAATGCTATTTCTCCGGTATGGCTCAATTACAATAAAGATATTGCCAAAAACAAATTAGGCGAAGTAGAAGTTCTTTCGGTAAAAAATACTGACAATGCCCTGTTCAGAATGTACTATCATTTTGATTCCGGAAAATGGAACAACAAAATTCTTCCGCTGGCAGCAGAATATCTTCAATATTTAGGGACAAAAAGTAAATCTTCAGAGGCGATCAGTAAAGAATTTTACAAACTGGCTTCAAGCTTTAATGTAAGTGCCGGGAATGAGGAAACCTATGTAACCCTCGAAGGTTTAAATGAAAATTTTGATAAAACAATCTCCTTATTTGAAGATCTCATCAAAAACTGCCAGGCAGATCAGACAGCATTGGACGCCTATAAAGTTCGATTGAAGAAAGCCAGAGCCAACGCAAAACAAAACAAGGGAACCATTATGGCTGGCCTTAGAAGCTATGCTCAGTATGGTGCGCAAAATCCATTCAACAATGTATTGAGTGATGCCGAACTGGATGCATTAAAAGCTGAAGACCTCGTCAATGTTCTTCACGACTTATTCAATTTTAAACATAAAGTGTTATACTACGGTCCAAAATCAGGAGGTGAAACTGTGGCATCATTGAAACCTGTTCACACACTTCCTGCATCCCTGAAAGACCTTCCTAAAACAAAGACTTTCACACAAATCCCAACCGATAAAAACAAAGTCCTGTTTGCACACTATGATATGGTGCAGGCAGAAGTATTCTGGGTAAGAAACTCTGATCAGTATAATGCTTCTACTACCCCTACAGTCAGTTTATTCAATAATTATTTTGGAGGTGGCATGGGATCCATTGTGTTCCAGACCATCAGAGAATCCAAAGCACTGGCCTACTCTACTTATTCTTATTTTGCCCTTCCCAACAAGAAGGCAGACAAAGATATGGTCATGGCATATGTAGGAACTCAGGCAGATAAATTCAATGAGTCTACCACTGCAATGAATGAACTGTTAACGACTCTTCCGAAATCTGAGCAGCTGTTTGAAACCGCCAAGAGCGGATTGAAAAAATCAATTGCTTCTGAAAGAATTACACAGGACGGTATTATCTTTTCTTATTTAAAATCTCAAAGACTTGGAAACGATTTTGATATGAGAAAAAATGTCTATGAACAGGCTCCCAAACTGTCTTTTACGGACATCAATGCTTTTCATGATAAAGAAATGAAAAACAAGAATTACACCTACTGCCTTGTCGCGTCACAAGATAAAGTAAATGAAGCCGATATGCAAAAATTAGGCGAGCTTAAAAAGCTCAACCTGACCGAAGTATTTGGTTATTAAAATAAACAAAAAAGCCCTGAATTCAGGGCTTTTTATTTAACTCTCAATCAAAAACAATTATAGATTTTATTTATCAAAATTCATTTGTTTGATAGATAAATCTTTTCTATATTTGCATCAGAAATTTAAATATAAAAACAGAAAATTATGTCTTTAGTAGGAAAAAAATTCCCCAATTTAACAATCGACGCAATGTCTGAGATGGGTGACGATTTAAGAATCAACATCCTTGATGAAGCAGTAAACAACCAGCAAAAAGTTCTTTTATTCTGGTATCCAAAAGATTTCACATTTGTTTGTCCTACTGAGCTTCACGCTTTTCAGGAGGCTTTAGGTGAATTCGAAAAAAGAAACACCAAAGTAATCGGTGCATCTTGTGATACTAACGAAGTACACTTCGCTTGGTTGAACACGCCAAAAGACAACGGAGGTATCGAAGGAGTTACTTACCCACTTTTAGCCGATACTCACAGACAATTAGCAAATACTTTAGGAATCGTAGATCAGGATTTCGAATACAACGAAGAAGGAGAAGAAGTTTTCACAGGTTCTAATGTAACCTACAGAGCAACTTACCTTATCGACGAAACAGGAAAAATCTTCCACGAAGCAGTAAATGATATGCCACTAGGAAGAAATGTAAAAGAATTCTTAAGATTGATCGATGCTTATACACACGTTCAAAAACATGGTGAAGTATGTCCTGCAAACTGGGAAGAAGGAAAAGATGCAATGAAAGCAGACAGAACTTCTACAGCTGAATACTTAGCTAAGAACTAATATAATGTGTTAATTTGAAAATGAGATAATTTGAAAATTAATCTCCGGATGATCTGAAATTATCTCATTTTCTTCTTGATAAACATTGGCACATTTCAAATTAACAAATTTTCAAATTACAATCATGTACACAGAATTAACCGAAGATACATTACAGAATATTGTAAGTGACAACGAAAAAGTAGTTGTTCAATACGGAGCAACATGGTGCGGAAACTGCCGGATCATGAAGCCAAAATTCAAAAAATTAGCATCTGAAAATGATGAAATTCCGTTTTTATATGTGGATGCTGAAAAACTTCCTGAAAGCAGAAAATTAGCAAAAGTGGACAATTTACCTACTTTCGCCATCTTTAAAAATGGTGAGTTGGTCAACCAGGTTCAGTCTAATCAGGCAGAAAGTTTAATTAACCTTTTTAACGAATTATCATAATGAAATTACCCGTAATCAGACAGTTTTATCAAAATCAGACTCCTGAAAATCTTGAAAAAACCCTGGAAGTTCTGGAGAGTTTCAGTGAATTCAGAGGAACAAGTGAGGAAGATCTAAATGTAGCAGGAGAACTGATCACGAATATTTGCGGCGCTTTAGAAGTTCACGCTAACGTACAAAACGGAATGAGCGAAAAGGATGCTTTAAATTCTTTTGCACAAAAGGTATTGGGATCTATTGACAAGTAATACGTTCTAAACCGTAGAGAAGTTAAAGCTTCTTTAAAAGCCTTTAAAACACAAAATACCAGAGGTTTTCCTCATTACTATACTTTTTCTTATTCTTTTATTAATCACTCATACTTCAAAAAGCTGTACCGCAAGATGAAGAGGTTCGATGTATGATCAAAAATAAAGAATACCCTAGTAAAATCCTAATAATTTGTTATTGGGATTTTTTGATTTACTTCTAAAAACACTCTTAAAACTAATATCTTAACATTAATTTTCTTCCAATAATTTATTCATCAGAAAACATACACAATCATCAGTGCATAAAGATAATACAGGTGAAGCACTTGCTGTATTCTTTGTGAAATTATGTATGATATTTGTATTCACAAAAGAAATCCCGATGATATTTTCACCGGGACTGTTTATTTGAAAAGATAAATTTATCTTTTAGTTTCTTCTGCTCATCAATATGCTCAGGATATACCAGAACAAAAGCATAATAGATGCAAAAAGCTGCAATGCTGCCCCCACATACTGTTCTGTTCCAAAAGAATCTTTTAATTTACTTGTCTGATACAAAATAGTAGCTGAAGCCAGGATAACCATTCCTACAGAGAACCACAGTCCAAGGTTAAACCCAAAGATCATTCCGGCAACAATTAACCCGAGTGAAATAAATCCACCGATTACAATAATATTTCTTAAAAAAGAAAAATCTCTTTTAGAGGTAAAAGCCACTGCAGAAATACCTGCAAACATTGCAATAGTTAAAGTAGCAGCCTGGAAAATCACATTTCCTCCGCCTGTTATATTCACAGCGATATAAAGCAATGGCATAAAGATTACCGCTTCCAGAAGAATGTAAAATCCTAAACCAAGATACTGTGTTGATTTACTTTGTGAAAGTGACCATTTGGAAGCCAAAACAGAGGCTAACCAAAAAACACCAATAATCAATAACCAGATATATCTCTGACCAAACATCATGGCAATAACTTTGGGAGGAACTATATTTAGTAAAATAGTTTCAACTCCTATAAACGCAAGAATTGACAAAGCAACATGTAGATACGTTTTCTTGTAAAAATTCGCTTTCTCCACATCCGAAGAATGAGCGACTAAAACATCTGTCATCATAGTTAATATTTTTTATTAATCGAAAAAAATTTATTTATCTTTCTTGGCCGGTAATACTCCGAGAATTTTACCATCCTCTTCAAATACAGCTGTAATAACTTCTTTCGAAGAATTTTCCCCTGCATATTTATATCGGATACTAGGATGATTAATACCATCCATTGTTTTATAATATCCTGCTTTTAAAACCTCAAGCCTTTTATTGACATCAATACCAGCCTTTACCTTTTTAAGTACATCATCTGTTACAATCTCCTTTACTTTAGGAGAAAGTAATCCATCAATTGTCTTGCGATCTGAAGCTTTCAGTGCAACGACAAATGCCTGGAAATTATCATCATATAGATCTACTTTTTCCTTACTGATAGTAGCGGGTTGTTCTTTTTGTTGTTTATCAACTTGCAAACCCACCACTTTCTGTGCAAACATCAATTGCCCTCCGGCAATAGCGAGCCCTAAAAATAATTTTTTCATGTTATCCATTTTGTTATTAGTAAAATAAGTGATGGAAGATACGAAAATCAGACCAGTTCCAAAAACTTCATAGTATCCACGTTATCTGCATAGGTATCAAGTCCGGGATTTTGTGCTTCTCCAAAAGAAATAGAATCCGGAAGCAATTGATCCTTAGCTACAATACACTGTATATTTTCTTCATTTTCAGCAATGAAATTTTTAACGTCATCCATCGACTCATATCTGCTGAAATTAATCACAGAAAGCGGGCTGAACAACTTGTCATCTTCCTTCAGCATCACAAAATTATTATCCCAGAATTTATCCTGATTCAAAAGATAAACAGCCCTGTTGTAATCGTAATTATTGGCATACTTATTATGATTGATAATATCCTGGAATGACAGGAAGTTTTCAAATAGCCTGTCGATTACAAAATCCTGAGGAATAAAAATTCGGGTCACATTTCTGCAGCCTAATCCAAAATACTGAAAAATATCTTTCGCCAAAAGTTGAAGATCTTCATTAGTTTCATCACCTTTTAAAACCGCTACTGAAGTTCTGTTCTTACGGATAATATGCAAGTGATTTTTGAAATAATATTCCAGATACCTTGCCGTATTGTTGCTTCCTGTCGCAATCACAGCATCAAAGTTATCCAGTTTTTCTACAAATTCAAATGCTACATTGTCATCAGAAAGCTCTTTCCATTTTCTTAACAGAAAGGGAATCAGATATCTATCTTTTGAAGACAGTTTAATGACCGGAATATGATTCCCTAATACCACAGAAACCACGTCATGAAACCCTACCAGCGGAATATTGCCGGCCAGAATCAATCCTACTCTCTTGGAAATCTTGGAGATAGAATAATTTTGAAGCCAGTTTCTGATCTTTTCTTCAGTCAACAGATCTGCCCATTGTTTTAAGGCAAATTTCTGATTATCAACTGTAAACCACGGATTCTCTATTTCAGATTTCTTTAATAATAATTCAATATTAACATCATCTTCATTCTGATCCTCTATTTTCTTAGCTAAAAAAGCGTTTATATAATCGCTTAACTTAATAAGTCCTAAAACTTGATTTTCGGTATTCATAATTACTTTAAAATTGGGGAATATTTTGTAATTTTGTGCAAATTTAAAAAAAATTAGCGATGGCTATTAAAATAACTGATGAATGCATTAACTGTGGGGCTTGTGAACCTGAATGCCCAAATAATGCAATATATGAAGGAGCCGTAGATTGGAAAGCTTCAGAAGGTACCAGTCTTCAAGGTACAGTAACACTTCCTTCAGGACTTACTGTTGATGCTGATTCATCGCAGGAGCCGGTAAGTGATGATGTATATTTCATTGTAACCGATAAATGTACAGAGTGTAAAGGATTCCACGAAGAGCCACAATGTGCAGCTGTATGTCCTGTAGACTGTTGTGTTCCGGATGAGGATCATGTAGAATCAGAAGAAGCTTTACTAAACAAAAAAGCATTCTTACACGGCGAATAAAAATACACCGTCTCATGCTTTGTGAGGCGGCTTTTTTTAACCAATAGCTTAATAACTTTAAGAAAAAACAAAATATAAACTGAAAGAATTCAAAAATTCTACAGTAACCAAAAAATAAAAATATGAACAAAAAGCACAACTTCAGCGCAGGACCATGTATTTTACCACAAGAAGTATTCGAAAAATCAGCACAGGCCATTCTGGATTTCAATGGTATTGGCTTATCGCTTCTTGAAATTTCTCATAGAAGTAAGGATTTCGTTGCTGTAATGGACGAAGCACGTGCGATTGTAAAAAGACTGATGAATCTAGGAGATGAATATGAAGTGATTTATCTGGGAGGTGGTGCCAGTCTGCAATTTGCGATGGTTCCTTACAACCTGATGAAAGTAGGCGGAAAAGCAGCTTACCTCGATACAGGTACATGGGCAGCCGGAGCCATTAAAGAAGCAAAAAAAGTAGGAACAGTAGATGTAGTAGGATCTTCAAAAGAAGAAAACTATTCTTTCATTCCTAAAAATTATACCGTTGGTGCAGAATATGATTATTTCCATTGTACGTCCAACAATACGATCTATGGAACTCAGATGAAATCTTTCCCTGAAGTAGACACATTGATGGTTTGTGATATGAGTTCTGATATTTTCTCCAGACAGCTGGATTTCTCCAAATTTGATTTGATCTATGCCGGAGCTCAAAAAAACATGGGGCCCGCAGGAGTAACATTAGTAGTTATCAAAAAAGAGATTTTGGGTAAAACTGGAAGAGAAAACATGTTCTCAATATTGGATTATTCTCAGCATATTGCCAAAGAATCAATGTATAATACCCCACCTGTATTTCCGGTATATGCATCTTTACTGACTCTTCAAAACCTTGAAAACAACGGAGGTATTGCAGCAGCAGAACAAAGAAATGAAGCTAAAGCCAAGCTTTTGTATGATGAGATCGACAGCAATCCTCTATTCGAGACGTTCTGTGTAAAAGAAGATCGCTCTCTGATGAATGTTTCTTTCAACATTACAGATGAAAGCAAGAAAGAAGAGTTCGACAACGCATGGAAGGCTGCAGGGATTAGTGGATTAAACGGACACAGAAGCCTTGGAGGATACAGAGCCAGCCTATACAACGCTTTACCGATTGAAAGCGTACAGGTTTTAGTAGATGTAATGAAGTCGATAAAATAACTTATATTAGGCGACCGAAAAATAAAAAGATATCAGACAAAAGATATCAGATAACAAACATGAAAGTTTTACTTCTGACATCTTACCTCTAAGATCTATAATAAAATAACACATGAAAGTTTTAGCAAACGATGGAATTTCAAAATCAGGAGAACAGGCTTTAAAAGAAGCCGGAATTAACATCCTGGACAATAGAGTGGCTCAAGATCACGTTATTAATTTTATCAACGATAATAATGTGGATGTTCTTCTTGTAAGAAGTGCAACAAAAGTGAGACAAGATCTGATTGATGCCTGCCCCAACCTTAAAATCATTGGAAGAGGCGGTATCGGAATGGATAATATTGATGTTGAATATGCAAAAAGCAAAGGAATTAAGGTAATCAATACCCCTACAGCATCTTCAAAATCAGTTGCCGAGCTGGTGTTCGGGCATTTTATTTCATTGGCGAGATTTCTTCATGAATCCAACAGATTAATGCCTTTGGAGGGTGACACCCACTTCAACGCCATGAAAAAATCATTCAGCAATGCATATGAACTTTCAGGAAAAACATTAGGAGTAATCGGCTTTGGAAGTATTGGCCAGGAAGTCGCAAAAATAGGAATAGCGCTGGGAATGAAAGTAAAAGTTCTGACTAAAAACCCCAAAACGAAAGTTCTTACCCTGAACTTTTTTGACGGACAGTCAGTTAATTTTGAAATCACTTCTACCAATGACATGGAAGCATTCCTTAAAGATGCGGATTTCATCAGTATCAATACTCCAAAAACAAATGAGTATATTATAGATACCCCTCAGTTTGAAAAAATGAAAGATGGAGTCTATATTGCAAATACAGCAAGAGGCGGAGTCATTAATGAAGTAACATTGATTGATTTCATTGAGTCAGGAAAAGTGGCTGGAGCAGCTTTGGACGTTTTTGAAAACGAACCGGCCCCGGAACTGCCTCTATTGATGAACCCAGCATTGTCTCTTTCTCCCCATGTAGGAGGAAATACAGTGGATGCGCAAGAGAAAATCGGTATCGAACTTGCAGAACAAATTATTAAGCTACAAAAAGAAACTATAAGATAATATGCCTGTTTTTAAACCTTTCCGTGGAATAAGACCTCATAGAGATATTGAGAGTACCTTCCCTACCCATCCACTGGATAATTTTACCCAGGAAGAGATCACTGAGAAGGCTCAAGTCGAAAATACTTACATCAACATGATTAAGCCATACGTTGTGAGTAAATCAAAAGATATTGACCGGAACTTACGAAAGATCCGATCTACATTTGAAGAACTTCTGGACGATAAAAAACTGGTCCAGGACAATTCCGCCTACTATCTTTATGAGCAGATCTATCCCAATAAACAGGTTTTCAGAGGACTTCTTGGTTTAGCAAGTATTGAAGATTTCTGGAACGGAAAAATAAAAAGGCACGAAAGTACCATTCCCCAGAAAAAGGAAAATCTGGCTCATTACCTTGAAAAAGTTAACTTACAGGCAGAACCCGTATTGCTTACTTACCCTGCCAATTCAAAGATTGAATTGCTGATGAACCATGAGGAAAAAAATGTTCCTATCTTTAATCACACAGATTCTATCGGCATCAGACACAAAATATGGAGAATAGACAATCGTCTGAAATTACAACAATTTAAAGAAGTAATCGATCAGATCGATTCATTTTACATTGCAGATGGTCACCATAGAATAGGATCTACAGCACTGAATGCAAAACGCCAAAAAGACAAAAACAAAAGACATAACGGTACGGAGCTTTATAACTTTGTATACAGTTTTATTGTTTCCAACCAATCGATTAAAATTCATGATTACAACAGGATTTTGCATGATCTGAACGGTCTTTCCAATGAGCAGTTCCTGAAAGAACTTGATCACTATTTCCTGATCCACGAAAAAGGAGAAATTCCTTATTATCCATCTCAGAAATTCCACATGTCAATGTACATGGATGGTAAATTTTACTCACTTCATGTAAAACATGATCTCCGTTCCAAAGAAATGTCTCTGGATAACCTGGATCACCATCTTTTAGACAAATATATTTTTAAAGATATTTTAAAAATTGAAGATCCGGATAGTTCCGAGCAGATCTCCTATGTAAAAGGAACCTCTAACCTTAACGGGATTAATCTTTTAAAGGAAAAGATTGACAGCGGTGAAGGCAAAGTGGGATTTGGAATTTATCCTGTAAGTTTCAACGACATGATTAAAATTTCAGACTTAAAATTAAGCATGCCTCCAAAATGTACATTTATTGAACCAAAATTGATTACAGCTCTGTTAATGTACGATATGAAACCTTAATAATTTCCTATTTTTTCCCTACTTTTATCATCGGAAAAAGAAAGGTAAATAAAAAATGAAAAAGATATTCATTATACTTCCACTCTTTTTGAGTGGATTTTTATTTTCTCAAAAAAAGCCTCAGAAAAAAACTGCCGGTAAATCATCGATTCCTGTCAAATTAAATTACCACAAAGAATTCGAAAAGATCTCAGACGAGATCATGACCAATGGCAAAGCTTATGATAACCTTGGAGAGCTCACAAAAGGGATCGGATCCCGTTTCAGTGCAACTCCAGGCTATGCAAAAGCAGTAGAATGGGCAGAAAAAAAGTTCAAAGAAATCGATATTAATATGATCTGGAGGCAGGAAGCTAAAGCTCCGGTCTGGATCAGAGGAAAAGAATCTTTACAAATAAAAGCTGGAAATGGAGACTGGAAAAATATCAGAATGCTCTCCTTCGGAAACTCTGAAGGAACAGGCGGAAAAGATCTGACAGGTGAAATTGTTTTGATTAATTCTACTTCAGATCTTAATGCAATGTCAATAGGACAGTTAAAAGACAAAATAGTTTTTGTAAATGTTCCTATGGATCCGAAAATCATTAACACAAGTGATTCTTATTTGCAAACTGCAAAATCAAAATTAATTTCCGCCTCTGTAATTGCTAAAACAGGTGCAAAAGCGCTCATTATCCGATCATTAACAACAGCCAATGATGATGTTCCACATGCCAAAATGATTTACTACGAACCAGATGATAAAGTTAAGATCCCTGCTTTATCAATAGGAGTAAGGTCAGCAGACGAATTAGAAAAGATCCTAAAGAAGCAAAAAGTCACTGCCAAAATCAACATGACTGCCGAATCAAAAGGCGACACGACAAATCCAAATATTATCGCAGAAATTCAGGGTAAAAAAGATTCTAAAGTGATCGTCTTAGGTGCTCAGCTTGATTCGTGGGATATTGGTGAAGGTGCCATTGATGACGGAACAGGGGTTGTCCAGTGTATTGAAGTGTTAAGAGCATTCAAGGCACTTGGATATGAAAATAATCATACCATCAGGGTGGTCTTATACGCAAACAGCGAAAACGGAGGACAAGGCCGCGAGATGTACGCCGCTTATGTGAAAAAAAGAGATGAAAAACATGTATTTGCCTTAGGTACTGATGCCGGGGGATATTCTCCACGAGGATTTTCTCTGGATATGTCCCCTCAAAGAAGAAGATTGATTTATCCATGGAAAGAATATTTTCTTCCTTACGGAGTTTATGATTTCGACCAAACAGATGCAATTCAGGATATTTCACCTTTAAAAAAACTGGATATTCCCTTAGCAGAGCTTGTTGTGGATACACAAAGGTATTTTGATTACCACCACTCCGAACAAGATACATTCGATAAAGTAAATAAAAGAGAACTTCTGTTAGGAGCTGTAGCGATGACCCAATTAATTTTTATGATTGATAAAAACTGGTAACTATGAAAAAGATATTTGGAACTTCCCTATTACTTGCGGGAATGACAGTTCTGGCTCAGACCAAAGAAGACTCCATACAATTTAACAGAATTTCAACAGAAATCCTGAATAACGGAAAAGGATATAGTGAGCTAAAAGAGCTTACAAAAAATATTGGCAATCGCTTAAGTGGATCGGAAGCGTATGAAAAATCCGTTCAATGGGCAGAACAAAAGCTTCGTGACGCGGGAGCTGATAAAGTATGGCTGCAGGAAGTGATGATCCCGGTTTGGGTACGGGGGAGAGAATCTTTACACATCAGGACTTCCAAAGGAAGCTGGAAAAACATAAAAATGCTTTCTCTGGGAAATTCTGAAGGGACGGGCGGAAAAGATATTTCAGGCGAAATTATCATGGTTAAATCCCTCGACGAATATGAAAAACTTCCTACAGAAAAAGTAAAAGACAAAATAGTATTCTTTAATTATCCTTTTAATCAGGAACATGTACAGACTTTTATTGCATACAGAGAAGCAGGAGCTTATAGACGTACCGCAGCATCATTAACGGCTAAAAAAGGAGGAAAATTTGCTATTATCCGTTCTCTTTCCTCAGCATTTGATGACGTACCTCACACAGGTAATATGCGTTATCAAGAAAATAGTGCTAAAGTCCCGGCGATAACCATTGGAAACACATCTGCAGACGAACTTGAAACGTTATTACAACAACAAAAGATTATCGCAAAGCTTAATTCTAATTGCGGAATGAAAGGAGAAAAACTCTCCCACTCCGTAATTGGTGAGATCACAGGTAAGAAAGATCAGGAAGTTATTGTTGTGGGAGGTCATCTCGATTCCTGGGATGTAGGCGAAGGTGCCCATGATGACGGAGCAGGAATCGTTCAAAGTATTGAAGTACTGAGAACGTTTAAAAAACTGGGGATACAGAATAATCATACCATCAGAGCAGTTTGCTTTGCCAACGAAGAAAATGGAACAAAAGGAGGCAAGCAATATGGCAAAACAGCCAAAGAAAATAGTGAAAAACATCTCTTTGCAATAGAATCTGATGCAGGAGGATTTTCGCCACGAGGAATTTCTCTGGAAATGGATGATATCAAAAGAAACCAGATCAAAAGCTGGGGAAAACTGTTTCTGCCTTATGGTGTGTATAATTTTGAAGGAAAGTACTCCGGGTCAGACATCGCTCCTCTCCATGAAATGGGGGTGCCTGCAGCTGAACTGGTACCGGATCCTCAACGTTATTTTGATATTCACCACACCGCAGAAGATACTTTTGAAAAAGTCAACCGAAGAGAATTATTACTGGGTTCTGCGGTGATGACACAACTTATTTATATGATTGATAAAAATTGGTAACAATGAAAAAGATATTAGGAACTTCCTTACTACTTATTGGAATGGCAGCATTTGGCCAGGCCAAAGAAGATTCTATCCAGTTCAAAAAGATCTCTACAGAGATTTTGAATAATGGAAAGGGATATAACGAATTACGTGAGCTTACAAAAAACATCGGGCATCGCCTGAGCGGATCCGAAGCTTACGAAAAATCTGTAAAATGGGCAGAACAGAAACTTCGTGACGCCGGAGCTGATAAAGTATGGCTGCAGGAAGTCATGATCCCCGTTTGGGAGAGAGGCAAAGAATCCTTACACATCAGGACATCCAACGGAAGCTGGAAAAATCTCAAAATGCTTTCTTTAGGAAACTCTGAAGGGACAGCCGGAAAAGATGTTTCAGGAGAAATTATCATGGTAAAATCCATGGAAGAGTACAATCAACTTCCGGCAGAAAAAGTAAAAGATAAAATTCTATTTTTCAACTATGCCTTCAACCAGTCCTTCATAGAAACGTTCAAAGGGTATGGTGACGCTGCAAAGTACAGAACGACAGCAGCTTCTTTAACGGCTAAAAAAGGAGGAAAGTTTGCCATTATACGCTCACTATCCTCAGCATTTGATGACGTTCCGCATACGGGTGCAATGCGTTATGAAGAGAAGGTTTCTAAAATACCGGCTGTAGCCATCGGAAGCACTACCGCTGATGAGCTAGAGGCTTTATTAAAAAATCAGAAGATCACTGCTAAGCTCAATTCCAACTGCGGAATGAAAGGAGAAAAACTCTCCCACTCTGTTATTGGTGAAATTACAGGCAAAAAGGATCAGAGCGTCATTGTAGTCGGAGGCCATCTTGATTCCTGGGATGTGGGCGAAGGTGCCCATGATGACGGGGCAGGAATTGTTCAAAGTATTGAAGTACTGAGAACCTTTAAAAAACTGGGTATACAAAATAACCACACCATAAGAGTTGTTTGTTTTGCCAATGAAGAAAACGGTGTAAAGGGTGGAATTCAATATGGCAAAACCGTAAAAGAAAAGAACGAAAAACACCTTTTTGCTATAGAAACAGACGCAGGAGGCTTTGCACCTAGAGGAATTGCCCTGGATATGGATGATTCCAAAAGAAAACAAATTCAAAGCTGGTCAAATCTGTTTCTTCCTTATGGAGTTTATAATTTTGAAGAAAGGTTTTCAGGAACAGATCTGTACCCCCTCCACGATATGGGAATTCCTGCCGCTGAATTGATGCCGGATTCTCAACGTTATTTTGATATTCATCATACGGAAGAAGATACATTTGATAAGGTAAACCGAAGAGAACTTTTACTGGGAGCGACGGCGTTGACACAGATTATTTATATGATTGATAAAAATTGGTAATAATATAAGAGCAGTAGCTTACATCCATTAGGAGTCCATATAAGTCCCGATAAAACGGGATTTTTATGGACTCTTTTTAAAATACTGACATTACTGATCGTACAAGTTTCGTCAGGATAATTTTGAACTCAACCTTATATCCTATTTTATTTTTTTCCTTTCACCTTATGTTGATATAAAAACGTTTTAAACAAGAAGTTTTTCCATCGGTGATGAATTCCCTTCCCCGATTCCCGGTTCACATCAAACTTCCCTCCTTCCCATGCATAAACCGGCAATGACAACTTAGAATGAAACATAGGTGGATTGTCTTTAACTAAAGCAAAATAATCAGCATCAAAGTTGGACTTTCTGTAAAATTGAATCTCTACAATAGTTTCTTTTTTAAATGATCTGAAAATATATAAATTAACATCATAGAGATCATAATATTCCGGAAGTAGTATTGATACTGCAGCATCTAAATCAAACAGTTCTTTTGAACTATTAATTCTTTGTCTGCACTTCATATGTTCACTATAATTATCTCCTTTAAACTCATTAAAGTCAGATACAATATAATGAATAGTACCGGAAATCGAATTCCAACAATGTATTTTGGCCAACTTTAAGAGACCTTCGACAGAAGACCAGATTCGTATTTTTAAATCATTATGTTCCATATCCTTTACTACGTCATAAAGTTAAATTTATGGGATACTTACTTCAAAATCTTTGTGATGAACAATTCTATATTTTATTAATTTTTTCCTTTTAAAAATACAATTTATCATTCTTTTTTCTTTGTTTAAGGAAATAATATGTTTATCAAACTAAAAAACAAATACTTACACCCGCCAAAAACAAAGTGTTAATCGCTAAATTGTCACTTTGGCATGATATTAGCATGTAATTTAGCGAGAAAAAATTATAAAAAAGCACTAAGGATGAGAAAAAAGGTTTTCTGTGGATTTTCAGTTTTCCACTGATTCAAAGTTCATATTGATGTATATGAATCCTTTTTTTTCTACGATGCCGTAAAAGATACGGGAACGTGATTAATTGACCTTTGGTCGATTTTTCACAGCATTTATATGCTCCGTATCTGACTGGTATCATCAACCCTCGGATCATGTAGTAATGATTCAGAAAACTATTTTTTATTCCGGATTTTAATCCGGTATAATGCTATTGAATAAACGGCAGAGTGATCACGAACCTTAGCCAAGTAAAAGAATATGCCATTCTTTTTACCGTGATACATGCGCTGATTTATCATATAAATTAATGTATAACCCTTAAAATGTTAGTAATGATGAGAGCCTTTTTTGAAATGATTTTTAAGAGAAATGAAGATGCTGCAAAAATGCATATCTGGAGCCTGTTGATGGTGTTGAGTTTTGCTGCCTTTTCAGTGTTGATATACATCTCAAAACCAAGCTTTAACAGCTTAATAATATATCTGACCGCATTTGCCGCTTATATCGGCTTTGGTCTTGTATTCATCAGTTCCCTTGCCGGAACAAGTATGAAGAAGGGATCCGGCAGAAACGTATAACTTTTAATCTTTCTTTTACTGAAAAACCGCCCTTTTGGGGGCGGTTTTTTTGATAATAAAATAATTATTATCGCATCGTACAAAATCTATTCTTTAAACATATCTTTCATGATTTTATCAAGCAGCTTTTCGGTCTGCTCTTCAATCATCTTCTCAGACTTTTGAACTAATTCTATCCTGAAAGGATCACAACAGGCCTTTATTCCAAATCCTTCATCTGTTTTCACAAATTCAGGATGCAAATCGTGTTCTTTACATATTTCCGATTCAATTTCCTGCTTTATTAAAGTATAATCCAGATCAAACATATCTTATATTTTATTTATCGGTGATTTGTAAAGATATAAGTAATTGGCCTTTACAGAAATCCGTATTTCTACGGTATTTTTATAGGAACAAAAAAACCACTTAAAAAGTGGTTTTCATATCGTATTTATGTCGCCTGAAAAATCACGAAACAGTCTATTTATAGTAATCATCAATGTCTGACCTTACAATTTCTCCATGATTTTTTTTGGTAAAATATTGATCAACTCGCGGCTATACTCTTTTTCAATTATCAAAAACTTCCAGTCCTCCTGATCTTTTGAAACCGCACATGCTTTCATATTGGCTTTGATGAAATAATAATCTCCGTCACTGAAATAAACCACCTTATCCTTACCGTATCGTGACATCAATAGATCACTCATTTTTTGTTTTACCGATTCTTCATCCTGAATTACTTTCCAATCAACTTTAAATTTCATACTAAAAGAATAATCAGCTACTGAAAAATATTCACCATTTATGAGCTCAGGTTTTTCAACATGATCCACTGTAAAATCCTGAATATCTGTAATAAATGCCGGATTATTATAAGATAGAGTCAAAACCTTAAACATTTGCTCCCGGGTTATAGCATGGATGTATTTAGGATACACAAAATTTACTGCGTTCTCAATATTCTTTTCTTTTATATTTTTGAAAAAAGAGGTAAAATCTCTTTTTATACCCACTTCATCATTCACTTTCTTCGTCTGACCAAAGGATAAAACTGAAAAAAGAGAAATTATACTTACGATTAATTTTATTTTCATCTGCAATCATTAAAATCATTCACAAAAAAACCACCCCATTGCGGGGCGGTTCATATCTTAATAAGAGGTAATTATTTTACTTTTACAAGTTCTACATCAAAGATTAACCAGGAGTTTGGTGGGATCACTCCTCCTGCACCTCTTTCTCCGTAAGCCATTGCCGGCGGGATCAATAAAGTAGCAGTTTCACCTTCTTTTAATAAAAGGATACCTTCATCCCATCCTTTGATTACTCTTCCCATCCCGATTGGAATTTCGATAGGCTCATTTCTCTTGAATGAAGAATCAAACTCAGTCCCATCTACTAATTTCCCTGCATAGTGTACAGAAACGTTATCACCAGCTTTTGGAGCTTTACCATCAGCTGTTTTTGTAATTTTATAGTAAAGACCTGATTCAGTTTTCTGCATTCCGGCCTTTAAGTTTTCAACTAATTTTTCCTGGTTTGCTTTGAATTCTTCTTCTTTTTTCTTCTTTTCAGCTTCTTCTTTAGCGATAAAAGCTTTATTATTTTCTGCGATTTTAGCTTTTCCTTCGTTGAAAGTTTTAGCAGCATCGTAGTTCTTATACTCGTCACCTTTACCGAAAACAGAAACTTTTTCGAGAACGATATCTGTTTTAGGTTTGTCCTGAGCTCCTTTTTCAACATTAGCAATAACGTCGATTACCTCAGTTCCTTTTACCACTTTTCCGAAGATGGTGTGTCTTCCGTCCAACCAAGGGGTAGCAACTTCAGTAATGAAAAACTGAGAACCATTTGTATTAGGTCCTGAATTCGCCATAGAAAGAATTCCTTTTCCTGTATGCTTAAGGTCATTTCTTTCATCTTCAAATTTATATCCCGGATCTCCCATTCCTGTTCCTTGCGGATCACCTCCCTGGATCATGAAATCTTTGATTACTCTGTGGAAAATAGTTCCGTCATAGTAAGGAACTCCCTTAGCCTTAGCTTTATTATCGATTTTCCCTTCTGCAAGACCGATAAAGTTGGCTACAGTTACTGGTGCTTTCTTGTCTTCAAGTTTAACAATCATGTTACCTTTAGTGGTTTGAAGATTGGCATAAAGTCCGTCATTAAGACCTTCGTAAGTTTCTTTGTCTACGTTCATTTTTTTATAAATTGGGGTACAACTCATCAGCGAAACACTTGCCGCTGCCAGAATTATATTCTTGTTAAACAATTTCATTTGTTATAATGCTTTTAATTTTATGATTAATGGGATATCGTTATCTATTTTTTTTTCATCTCCAAAAGTTCCATAGGCTAAAGAAGATGGGACTAAAAGTGTTACTTCCTCTCCATCATGTATAAAACGCAAGGCATTCTCTACTGCTTTCAGTTCATCAAAGTGTCCAAATTTGGCTTCCCTTCTTTCAATCGACTGATCATAAATTTTGGTTTGATCAAAATCATACAAATCGTACGAATAAGAGATCAGACTGTTATCAGCTCTTCTTTCTCTCTGATCATACCCTTCCACTGTTACCCAGTAATTAAGTTGTGTAGGATAATATTTCACAGACTGGCCGTTGATCCAATCCTGGATTTGTCCTCTTTCTATAATGTTTAGATTTTTCATCCTATTTCTGGAAACATCCAGATCCTTTTGACTTAAAACCCCACCTACAGGAGGATGAGCCGTCTGTGCATTCCTGTTGCAACCCAACAGACTTATGATTGATATGAAGATTAGTTTTTTCATTAACATTTGCGAAAATACACATTTCAAGAATCAATTACAAAACTTGATGAAGAAATGTATGATTGTATCTATGTATTATTGCATCTAAAAATAAATCTTCAGAATTACCTGCCTGCAATAAAACCCATCACTCATTTTGATCTCAATGCAAAAAGCCGGGAATACCCGGCTTTTTTTATCGTTTATCAATGTACTATTATACTGTTTCAAGTGCGTGATCCACAGACACTCTCCATCCGAATGGATCTTCAGAAAGATTGTTTTGAAGATCAACCAAATCTTTCTTAAGAATTGCAGCATAGCTTTCTTCAGCAGATAATCTTGGAAGCTCCAATTTCACGCCTTCATATCCTAAAGCCTGGAATTCAGTAGTTACAACTGCAGTACCTACTCCCCAAACTTCTTTAAGGCTACCATCCTTTAAAGCCTCAATGACTGTTTTTACAGCAACAGGCTCTATCTTCACTTCAATTCCTCTTCTCTTAGCCAATTGGATGAAACTGTCTCTTGTTACCCCATCAAGGATTTTCTCAGAAGTCGGAGGTGTATAAATTGTATCGTTAATTCTAACAAATACATTCATTGTACCACTTTCTTCAAAGTATTCGTGAGTAGCATCATCGGTCCAGATAATTTGCTCATAGCCTTCTTCAATAGCCAACTGTGTTGGATAGAAAGAAGCAGCATAGTTACCGGCTGCTTTTGCAGAACCTACTCCTCCGTTTGCGGCTCTTGAATAGTGATCAGAGATTTTTACAGAAACAGGTTCTGCGTAATAGCTCTTCGCCGGAGTAGCCACGATAGCAAACATATATTTATTAGCAACTCTTGCTTTCAAAGCTTCCTCTGTAGCAAAAATTAATGGTCTGATATATAATGACATTCCTTCACCTTGAGGGATCCAGTCTCTGTCGATATCTACTAATGCTTTTAATCCATCTAAAAACATTTCCTCAGTTACCTCAGGCATTGCAAGACGCTTTGCTGATTTGTTGATACGTTCAAAATTCTTTTCAGGCCTGAAAAGGAAAACCTGCCCGTCTTTGTCTTTATAGGCTTTCATACCTTCGAAACAAGCTTGCCCATAGTTTACTCCCATCATAGCAGGTGTAAATGGAATCGGACCGTAAGGAACTAATTTTACATCTCCCCATTTTCCATCTTCATACTCACAAATGATCATATGATCAATGAAAGTACTACCAAATGAAAAATTGTTTGGGTCGAATGTAGAAATTCTGGAGTTTTCAGTTTTTTGAATTATCATTTTTTAAAATTTTTACGATGTTCTACAAATTTAACATAATTTTCTAAATATAAAAATTTTAGAGTAAATTTGACAAAAAAATAGCTTGAAAAGAGAAATTAAGACCACAAACGACGGGAGTAAAACATTGTTTATCAATGATTTAAATGAAAACTATCATTCTCATCACGGAGCCCTACAGGAAGCTGAACACGTGTTTATCAAAAATGGACTAAATCTGGTTAATGATTACGAAATTAATATTTTAGAACTCGGATTTGGAACAGGTTTGAATGTTTTGGTGACAATTAATGAATATTTAAAAACTGACAAAAATCATGTCATCAATTATTTTTCACTCGAAAAATACCCCATAAATGAATCCGAAATTAACGACCTGGCATATTTTGAACTTTTTGATAACCCAGAGTTCAAAAATATTTATCAGAAAATTCATCTGGCAGATTGGGAAAAACCAGTTGAAATCATTAGTGGTTTTAACTTAAAAAAGATAGAATGTGACTTTTTCGACCTAAAAGACATTGATTTGCCCAAAATTAATCTTGTTTACTTCGACTGTTTTGGAGCGAGAGTACAACCGGATCTTTGGGAAAAACCACTATTTGAGCTGGTTTCTGACAAAATGGCCATTAATGGATTGTTAACAACATATTCCTCGAAAGGAAGTGTAAGAAGAATTCTTCAGGAGCTTGCTTTTAATGTAGAAAAGAAACAGGGACCTCCGGGGAAAAGGGAAATGATCAATGCCGTGAAATTGTAACTTACCACTATTCCCTCCTTTTTGCTTCAGTAAAATTCCTTACCTTAGCTTTACAAAATATTATACCTTATATATATGATAGACAAGATCAACATTAGAGTGTATGCTTGTGCGGTAAAAGATAAAAAAGTTTTAACGTTATTTGAGGAATATGCCGGTGAACCTTTAGTGAAATTTCCGGGTGGCGGATTAGAATATGGTGAAGGAGTACTGGAATGTTTACATCGTGAATTTGATGAAGAGCTTAATGTAAAGATAGATATTGTAGAACATTTTTACACTCAGGAAAAATTTCTGGTTTCCCGATTCAGAGAAAATGAGCAGCTTCTTACCATCTATTATATTGTCAATATTGTAAATGAAGAAGATTTTCTTATTCTGGATCCATGCATCGAAAAAACAGAGTGGATGGAGATCAACAGACCGGATAATCCTTTCCCCCTTCCTATAGACAAAATCGTATTCGATAAATTAAAAGAAAAATACCTGTAAAACTTTTTACAGGTATTTTTATTCTATTATTTTTTAACTTTAAAATCATTTGCCCCGGGATAAGGCTGTAGATATCCTGAATTCCAATTGGATTGAAGCAATGACTCTATAAATTCATCCGTTCTGTTTTTGTGAGGATCATACTGTTCTTTCAGATCAATATCTGCCATCTTGCCCTTTACATTCCACCAGAAAGCACTCCACCCGCCTCTCAGCTCTTTAATAATCTCATATACATTTTTGCTGGTAGCTCTATTCATTAGCTTTGCAAAAACCTGTCCTTCGGTAGTTGTAAGATCTCTTAATTGTTTTTCATATTGGTCAGCCAGCATATTTTGTCTTTCTCTGACAAATTTTCTTTTCGCTTTACTGTCCATATCGTTCATATCTTTTTGGATATCTCTGTATTGTTGCAACGCTGTTACAAACAATGGATAGACCCTGTATAATTTCTTGTTGAGAAAATAATAGTAATTCTTATCCAGCTGATTATTAAATCTAGGTTTATTAACCAAAACCAGTTCATCCAATACGACTACAGGCTCACCATTGACTTCATATACCTTGACCTTTTGCCTTTCATCATAATAATATTTATTACCAAATTCATCTACTTTTAATGATTCAGGCGGATATTGATTAAGTGGTTTTGCCTCCACGGTATCTTTCTGACCAAAAACGCTGACCCCAAAAAAGAAAATAAAAAGGCAGATAATCTTACTAAAATTCATTATTTTTACACTTATAAGAACAAAAATTGAACGCAAAAATCATTCCTTTTTATGAAATTTGAAAAGAAATCTTTGAAATTTTTAGAAAAATATTTAAATACTTCGTCTCCAACAGGTTATGAACATAAAGGTCAGGAAGTCTGGATGGACTATATCAGACCCTATGTTGACAAAATAGAAGTCGATCATTATGGAACATGCTACGGTATAATCAATCCCGAAGCTGAATTTAAGGTAGTAATTGAAGCTCATGCAGATGAAATCTCCTGGTACGTCAATTATATTACAGATGACGGATTGATCTATGTAATCAGAAACGGAGGTTCAGATCAGACTATTGCACCATCAAAAGTCGTTCACATTCATGGAGAAAACGGTATTATAAAAGGAGTATTCGGATGGCCGGCTATTCACACAAGAAGCAACCAGAATGAACCTACTCCAAAAATTGAAAATATTTTCATCGACTGTGGGGCTACTTCCAAAAAAGAAGTGGAAGAAATGGGGATCTACGTAGGGTGCATGATTACCTACCCTGATGAATTCTTTGAAATGAACGACAGATATTTTGTCTGCAGAGCTCTGGACAATAGGATCGGCGGTTTCATGATTGCTGAAGTGGCAAGACTTCTAAAGGAAAATAAAAAATCTATTCCATTCGGGCTTTATATTACCAATTCTGTACAGGAAGAAGTTGGTCTATACGGAGCCGATATGATTGCAGATACCATCAAACCTAATATTGCCATTGTTACCGATGTTACCCATGACACCACAACTCCAATGATTGAAAAGAAGAAAGAAGGAGATCAGAAATGTGGTGCCGGACCGGTAGTATTCTTTGCTCCGAGCGTTCATCATACTATCAGAGAGCTTATCATTGATACAGCAAAAGCAAAAAAAATACCTTACCAAAGAGCAGCGGCAAGCAGAGCTACAGGAACTGATACAGACGCTTTCGCTCATTCAAATGGCGGAGTACCAAGTGCTTTAATTTCCTTACCTTTGCGTTATATGCATACAACAGTAGAAATGGTTTCTAAAGAAGACGTAGGAAATGTCATTAAACTTATTTATGAAACTATTCTGAAGATCAAACCGGAAATGAAGCTGAAGTATCATTAAAGACCTTAGATATTAGACATTCTAAATCTGATATCTGATTTCTACTATCTGAAATCTAAGTAAAAGTATAAAAAGTAAAAATGAAAACGAAGCTTATTGCTCCATCCCTTTTATCGGCAGACTTTGGGAATCTGCAAAGAGATATTGAAATGTTGAACAACTCTCAGGCCGACTGGTTCCATATTGATGTAATGGACGGCAGATTTGTTCCTAATATTTCATTTGGTTTTCCAGTGATGAAAACAGTTCAGCAACATGCTAAAAAATTTGTAGACGTTCACCTGATGATCGTTGAGCCAGAAAAATATGTTGACGAATTCATCAATCACGGTGCAGATCTTATTTCAGTACATTATGAGGCATGTACCCATCTTCACAGAACCATCCATCATATTCAGAGTAAAGGAGTGAAAGCAGGTGTTGTTTTAAATCCATCTACACCGGTTTTAATGCTTGAAGACATTATTGCTGATGTAGATTTAGTATTATTAATGAGTGTAAATCCGGGATTCGGAGGCCAGAAGTTCATTGAAAACACATATAAAAAGATCGCTGAAACCAAAGATCTTATTGTGAGCAATAACTCTACTGCATTAATTGAAATAGACGGAGGAGTAAATCTTGATAATGCTTCGAAGCTTTTTGAAGCCGGAGCGGATGTTCTTGTTGCCGGAAATGCAGTATTTTCTGCAGACAGCCCGGAAAGAACAATTGAGCTTTTAAAAATTTAAATTATCTTCAATAATATATCAAGAAAAAGGCAGCTCTGTTGGGGCTGCCTTTTTCTCATTGAGATTGAGTTTTCCTGGTTATTATTTTCAATATAATGTTTAAATTCTTGTTCATTAACAACACAAAGATCCGAATAAAACAGATCATTTCAATCCGTAGAAATACGTAATTTACAGATAAGTATTTCCACTTACATTTCGAATTTTATACTTCTTTATTCCAAAGACACGCACAAATAACCAAAGCAATACTGATCACAGAAAAAACAGTTCTTATATTATTCAGAAAGTTCCATCTGTTTTCAAAATTATCACGCATTTGCTTAAGAGCTTCGGCCGAAGAGCCTGGAATATCAAACTTATCAAGTATATCATTCATCGGAACATTCCCCCCAACAGTGACTCCAAAAACACCGGTCAAATAAGTTAATGTCGCCACTAAAAGAAAAATAAAAGCCGGTTGTTGCCCCCGAAATACAAAGGCAGATACCGGAAGAAGGAGAGCTGTCCCCATAAAACTCATAAAGAAAAGAGGATTAAGAATTTCTCTGTTGATATTCTGCATTGCTTTGAGATACTCAGCATCAGAGAGCTTTCCCAACCCAAGGACGACAGAACATGAATAAGCGTAGAACAAACCCGCGACCAGAGCCGTAAGTACTGCTGTAACAATTAGTAATAGAGTTGCCATTTTCATATAATTCGATTTGTGATTATTAGTATATATCCATCTTAATATGGATTCCATTTTTTAATGATATTCTGAGCTGTCCGTATCATTTCAGGCTCCCAGTTAACCGTATTAAAATAATGAAACTTTTCATTTTTTAAAGCATCTACTGCTGTATTGTCAAATAGTATTTTTGTAAGCCTTGATTGTTCTTCATAAAACATTACATCTTCAACAGGAGTCTTTGAAAGATTATATTCTTTTTTCGTCCAGGAATCTTTCTGTCTTTCATTCCAAACTGAAGAGTCGATCATCGCTTTCACCCGCGTAAAGTCATCCAGAAACTTCTTTTTTTCATCTGCTGTTCTTATTGTGCTACCAAGCCTTTCAATAATAACATATTCTAAATTTTTACAATGCGACAATACAAAGGGCAGAATAGAAAATATATCTTCCGGAATGGCATGATCATGAGTATCTCTTCGAATCATTTTCCTTCCATATACACTCTCCTCCCAGCTCCCTCCTGAAAGGTGAATTTCCTTCACTTTATCTAGCGGATACAGGTCAATAATTTCCTGCATCCCTATCTCAAAATTACAAGCCTGGCAATAGATATTATGAAGATCAAGAATCAAAAATCCATCTACATCTTTTATTAATTGCTGAAGAAATACTCCCTGCTCTCTAACATCATCCAAACAGAACGAAAATGCCAGATTTTCTATTCCAACAGGTAAATTTATTACATTCTGGAGTCTTTGGAGCCTATCCTGTCCGATTTGCAAGGTTTTTGGGTGTAAAGAAACAGGCAACGGGACCCCTTGATGAAAATTTTCAGTATTCATAAACCCAAAGTGTTCTGTAATATGATTATACTTTCGTTTACAAATTTCCTCTTTCAATTTTTCAAGCCATATTTCCTGCCTTTCAGTCCATTTTGCATCAAATAATGAATAATAGACCCCATGTCCTATCAAACGATTATTTTCAGCATAAAAATTTAACAGGCTATCCAGCCAATCCGGTTCTTTCGCATTAAAAAAAGTATCAAATGACCATTCCAACACATCCACCAGATTGTTTTGTAACAAGGGCAGAACAGCAGAAAGAAATTCTGCTTCCCCCATCATGGATATTCCTAATAGTGGTTTCTCCATGTGCTATCCCATCCCATAGGCCGGGCAGTTAAAAGGAGTACGTACAATCGTATCTTTTTCCACTATCTTTTTTGGATTTGCAGGTTTGGGCCTCCCCGGGGTCTCAGGGTCAACTATTTTTTTTACTTTCTTTACAGGTTTTTTAGTATTCGTATGGGAAGCAGGCTTAGCCGTCTGTGCTGATACTCCGACTGCTAACAGACTAGCCATTAATAATGTTGGAATTTTCATAATCGCTTTTTTTAATAAAATTTACAATAAACGTTCCATTTGATACCAGCGTCATATCTTCCTTGCTATGATTTGAAATTCAATTCATCAGGTATAAAGATACAACAAAAAAGAAGTGTTCATACATAGTCCATAAAGAATAGCGAGAGGCTATTCTCTACTACATTTTCTTTATATTTAATGTCAAAAATAAATATCTATGAAGAACAGAGCGATTAAAGTGGTTTTACTTGGACTACTATTGTCTGTATCCAACGTAAACGCACAAGCTCGGGCTATTAGTAATCAGAAAATGGAATGGTTTAAAAAAGCCAAATTAGGAGTGTTTATACATTGGGGAATTTATTCTGTTAATGGAATTTCAGAATCCTGGTCTTTTTTCAACAATTATATCAATCATGATCAGTATATGAAGCAATTAAGCGGATTTTCAGCATCAAAATATAAACCTGGACAATGGGCGGAGCTGATCAAAGAATCCGGAGCTAAATATGCAGTCATTACTACCAAACATCATGATGGAGTGTCTCTCTGGAATTCTAAAGCTGAGCGGGCAATCACTATTCCCGGTGATGCATTGGCAAAAAAAGATGTTTTAAGCCCTTTTGTGTCTGCATTAAAAAATACAGGGTTAAAAACCGGGCTTTACTTCTCACTTCCTGATTGGAGCCACCCCTATTACGATATTAATACCCGGACAAAAAAAAGATACGAAATAAAAACTGATCCAAAACGCTGGCAAAGTTTTATTAGTTATTATCAGAAGCAACTGAATGAGCTTTCCTCTCTTTATAATCCGGATCTTTTATGGTTTGATGGTGACTGGGAACATACATCAGAAGAATGGCAGGCTCCTGAAACTTTAAATCTCTTAAAAAAATACAATCCTGATATTATTATCAATTCCCGGCTTACTACTCACGGTGATTATGAAACTCCTGAACAGGGTGCTCCGGTTATTGCTCCTCAAACGCCATATTGGGAGCTGTGTTATACAATGAATGACTCCTGGGGGTATCAACCTTACGACAACAACTACAAGACTCCCAACATGATTGTACGGACCTTTGCCGATGTAATCAGTATGGGCGGTAATTTATTAGTGGATATTGGTCCACAATCTGACGGTACTATTCCACAAAAACAAGTTGAGATTTTAAAGAATCTCGGACGGTGGACTTCTAAAAATAAAAAGGCTATTTATGAAACTGACCACGGGATTCCTTTTGAGAATTACAAAGGAAAATCTGCATTATCATCTTCTAAAAAGTCATTATTTCTATACCTGGAAGAAGCCAAAGATTTTACGAAAATATATGGGTTAGCGACAATGCCCAGTGCCGTGAAAGTTCTGGGAGACGATCAGGCTATCGTCAATTTTGATTATAATAAAGAAAAAACATTAACCATTCATCTTTCAAAAGTAAAATTTGATCAGGATGTCACTGTTGTTGAACTTGCTTTTGAAACTCCTCCGGTTTTCTTTAAAAATTCTGTGAAAGAAGATCATTCATTATCAAGATTACTGGAAAACAAAAATACAAAGCTGGCAGTCTATGACATAGCCGATGCACTGCATAATGGTAACAATATTCTGACCAACTCAGGACTAACCGCTGACGGACTCGACCTGTCTATAAAGACAACACCTCAAACAAATCCGGAAACGATCAATTGGCTCAGCAAAAGTGCTGAAGCTCTTTTTGAAACGGGGAATGGCCTACCGGACGGTCATTATTCCGGAATGAGTACACTTTCGAAGGATCGGCAGACTCTTTATCTTTTTGTAGAAGGGATTCCTAACGGCCCTATCGCTTTAAAGGGGATAAAAAATGAAATTGCAAGAATACGAATTGTAGGTGACGGAACTTTATTGGATCATAAAATCTACAACAAACTTTATTGGAGTGAAAGGCCAGGTATTGTATATATTGATATTCCCAGAGAAAGACTTGACAGAAATATGACTGTCATTGCTGTTTTACTCAGTAAACCTCTTGAGCTGTATAGGGAAAAAGTGGGAGCTATTGAAAATAATCTCTAACAGAGGGCTAAAGCTTTTAAACCGTTATAAAAAACAAAATCCGGAGAATATTCTCCGGATCTTTTATTTTGTAAGAAAATTTTCTTAGAAAATCTCTCTCCCTGAAAAATGGAATTGAGCTTCGATTAATGCATTCTCGTCAGAGTCTGAACCATGAACTGCATTTTCTCCGATGCTTCTTGCGAACATCTTTCTGATTGTACCTTCTGCAGCTTCTGCAGGATTAGTAGCACCAATTAATGTTCTGAAGTCTTCTACTGCATTTGCTTTTTCTAAAACTGCAGCTACGATAGGACCTGAACTCATAAATTCTACCAACTCACCATAAAATGGTCTTTCAGCATGTACTTCATAGAATTTTTTCGCGTCAGCAACTGTAAGCTGAGTTAATTTTAAAGCTTTGATTTTAAACCCTCCTTCAGCAATCTTACCCAATATAGCACCGATATGTCCGTCAGCAACAGCATCAGGCTTAATCATAGTGAATGTAATGTTAGACATAAATGTATATTTTTTTAATGCCGCAAAATTACAAAAAATATCTTTGATTTTGATTTTAATTTTTCTTTAACATAAAAATAACTTTTATTAAGAAATTATGAACCAAACTTTGGCACAGTAATTGTTTATTCTATTGCGATTCTCATGTTTAATTTGAGTTTTCATGGTTATTAGTTTTTACCCAGCTTCGGCTGGGTTTTTTATTTGTAAAAACTTAACCATTTTGTTATTAATTTGATAAAATAAAAAACTATATTAAATCATATTAATATACTATTGCTTCTTTTTCAATCATTGGTATAATATTTTCCTTTTTTTTCTCTTAGCTCTACCCGCTGTCAAGGTTTTTAACCTTGACAGCGGGTAGGATTTTCAAATCCTTTTAAGCTATTAAAAAACAAAATAGCAGATACTAGAACAAGACAATATGAAGCTTTTTCATTGTGAAGAATTATAAGTCAAAAAAATCAGATTAAAATAGCCTGGAAATCAACCCCTTGTAAATAACCAATTATTAACATACAGTACGTTGAATTTATAAAATAATGTAAAATGTTAAGTAATAACAAAATCATTCCCTATCCATTATAAGTCATTATGTCCTATTTTTCATATGACAAAAAGACTTACCACTACCATTAGAAATGCATAGAAATAAAAATGTGACAAATTAACATGTAATTTTGTCACATTTCTACGTACAGATTGTTTTATGTCATCTGTATTTATTAATGTCTCTGATTTTATTATTTTACAGAAGCTTCTTCTGCTTCATCCATTAATTTAATATAGGTTGCATAGCGGGAATGCTGAATTTCTTCTGTTTCAAGGGCGTCAATCACAGCACATTTGGGTTCGTTGACATGAAGACAATTATGAAACTTGCATTCTTCTCTTTTTTTGAAAATCTCCGGAAAGTAGTGTTGCACTTCTTCTTTTTCAATATCAATCATCGCAAACTCCCGTACTCCCGGGGTATCAATTACATTTCCGCCAAAATCCCAAAAATGCATTTGCGCAAAAGTTGTTGTATGCTTTCCTTTTAAGTGAGTATCAGAAATTTCAGAAGTTTTCAGATTTAATCCTGGTTGCAACGCATTTACTAATGTAGATTTCCCACAACCCGAATGGCCAAAGAATACTGAAGTTTTATCTTTAAGAATCTCCGCAAGCTGGTCCAGATTTAATTTAGAGTAAGAAGAAATTTCTAATGTGTCATAGCCTATTTCCTGGTAAATAAATTCAACATCTTTTACAATTTCAATTTCTTCTTCATGAAGAACATCAATTTTGTTGAAAAGAATAAGCGGGGTAATATTATAAGCTTCACAACATGCTAAAAAACGATCCAGAAATCCTAAAGATGTTTCGGGATGTTTCAATGTAAAAATAAAACAAGCAAGATCAATATTGGAGGCAATAATATGGGCTTCTTTTGAAAGGTTTACTGATTTTCTGATCAGGTAATTTCGACGGGGTTCTATCTTCGTAATCCAGGCAATATCATCCTGTTCCAATTGAAACTCAACATAATCTCCTACTGCCAGCGGGTTGGTAAGTCTTGTTTTTATTAATTTGAATTTCCCCCTGATTCTGGCCTCGAAAATTTTATTAGTTTCCAATTCCAAAACCTGGTACCAACTGCCTGTAGATTTAATGATTTTTCCTTTCATAGATAATACTGGTGCAAATATAAGCAATTAGGGCTTAGGATTCAGGAAATAGGTTTAAAAACACATGTTTCAATTCTTCTATATTCCGGAATCTAAGCCCTGATTTTTTATCCAGGCATCATTAAAGATAAGATCCTTTTTACCTTTATGTCTGCTCCTTACTGCCTAGTCTCTATCAATCATGATATTATTCTGAACTTCAATAGATTCTTCGTGGATTGCTTTGAAAACTTTTTCAATAAAATCCTGAGACATTCCTGTTTCCTTAGCTTTCTGAGTTGCATATTCAGTAATAACTTTCCAACGTTCCGGCTGGAAGATGGCAATATCATTTTCTTTTTTAAGCTTACCGATTTTTTCAGAAATTTTCATTCTTTGGGAAAGAAGTTCAATCAGCTGAAAATCAAGATCAGAAATTAAAGTTCTGTGTCTTCCCATTTCTCCTTCAAAACCGGCCAGATTTGTATTTCTTACTTTTAAATTACCAATAAGCTCTGCCAGTACTTCAGGAGTAATCTGTTGAGCTGCATCACTCCATGCTTCATCAGGATTGGAATGCGTTTCAATAATGGCTCCCTGGTACCCTACGTTAAGAGCTTCCTGTGTAATATCTGCCAAGCCTGTTCTGTTTCCACAGATATGAGATGGGTCAATCAGCATTGGTATATTGGGGAACTGGCTTTTAAAATCAAGAGCGATCTGCCAGTTTGGATTGTTTCTGTATTTTGTTTTCTGGTAAGTAGAGAATCCTCTATGAATTACCCCAAGGTTTTTAATATCCTGTCCTAAAAGTCTTTCCAAAGCTCCTGCCCATAATGCAAGATCCGGATTCACAGGGTTTTTAACGAATACCGGCTTATCAGTACCTCTTAATGCCATTGCAATTTCCTGTACTGTAAAAGGGTTTACCGTAGAACGAGCTCCGATCCAAAGAACATCTACATCAGCCTCTAAAGCAGCAAATACGTGGTGAGCATTGGCAACCTCTGTAGCTGTTTTAAAACCGTATTCTTCTTTTACTTTCTTTAACCAGTTCAAACCAATCACCCCTACTCCTTCAAAACCATTGGGTTTTGTACGAGGCTTCCAGATTCCTGCACGGAAAACCGATACCTGAGCATTAGATTCTTTTATTCTTCTGGCTGTTTCAAGCATTTGAGCTTCACTTTCTGCACTACACGGTCCTGCGATCATTAATGGTTGCGTAAGCTCATTGATCCACTCGTTTTTCAAATCTTTTAGATTCATATTTTAAATTTTATTGTTTTTATATTTTTTTTAAAGTTCACAACAACGGCCCTTAGATTATAAAATTTACTTTATAATTCTTTTCAAAAAATGCCGTTCAAAGTTGTTTTAAAGGAATCAGGAAAATAAAAGGGCTCTACTTCTCCTGTATTTTTTGGAAAGAAATTCAGTTAACAGTACCAATAAAATCGGTAATACGTTCTGAAATTTCTATAATAAGAAACAGAAAAACTGAAATATCCGCTAAAAAAGTAATTAGCGGGTGTAAAAAAAGACAGATATGTGTTAGTCAATTTTTCCATTTTTTCTTCTGGAAATGTCTTGTTTTAGCGTTTCTGGTTACATTTTCTTTTTGTCAAAAAATTATTTTGTACAAAAAGATTTGACAAATATATAAAAATTATGTCAAATCAAACTTCATTAAATCATCAAGATCTTTCAAAAGTGGATTTTTTTCGATAAACTTTTCAAATATTTTTCTTTTGGTAACGACCTCAATCTTCAGATTTTCAACGTCTCTGTGGTATTCTACCTCAATAGAATGGTTCTGAACTTTTCTTCTAAAATGATTGAAAAATTCTCCACTTATTTTATCAAATTCCACTTTTGCAGAATCCGATGGAAATAAAACCTTGATTTTGTTTTCGTCAGCTTTCTCCAGTTTGAAGGTTTTTACAGCATTAAAAACAAAGCTATTTTTCATCTGCAGCTGTTTAAGCATAATTTTCCACTCCATTTGCAGATCTGTGTCTGTGAAATGGTGTTGAGGAAGATTGTTGGTTTTCACAACAACATCTTCTTTTGCTTCTACCTTATCTTCTTTATTTAAAAAGGAATTGATGCTAAAACCTGAAGAAATACCAGGTCTTGATAGGGGTTTTGTTGTTTTAGTAACAACAACGGCCTCCTGAATATTTTCAGATGATAGGGGTTGTTCTGTGTTAGCTTTTATTTTCTCAGGAGATTTTTCAGGAATTTTCACTTCCTGTTTTTCACTGAGAAACGGCGCCAGTATTAAGAACTTTTTTTTTTAGTATCGCCTAAGTTCGCTGTCAGAGAAGCCAGCTGCATTAAAGCAATTTCCACGGTAAGTCTGGAATTTTTGGAATTTTTATAATTAATATCGGCATGATTACAGATCTCAATACCATCAATCAATTGTTGGGCAGCCCACTTTTGTCCTTGCTCCACAAACTTGATCTTTGTTTTCTCTCCTACTTCAATCAAATCAATGGTGGCTGCATTCTGTGCCATCATTAAATCTCTGAAATGATTTCCTAATCCGGCAATAAAGATGTGAGGATCAAAGCCTTTTTTCACAATATCATTAAAAGCTGAAAGTACTTCCGGAATTTTATTTTCTTTGGCCAGATCAACAATATTGAGATACTGATCATAATCCAGAATATTTAATACTTCTGCTGCTTTTGCTAATGTAATGTTCTTTTGGGAGAATGTAGACAGTCTGTCAAAAATAGAAAGTGCATCTCTTAATGCACCGTCAGCCTTTTGAGCAATTAAATACAGAGCGTCATCTTCGTACTGAATATTTTCTTTTTGAGCAATATTCCTTAAGTGCCCCTGAATGTCTTCAATGGTAATTCTTTTAAAGTCATAAATCTGACACCGGGATAAAATAGTAGGAATAATCTTGTGCTTTTCTGTAGTAGCCAAAATAAAAATGGCATGCGCAGGCGGCTCTTCAAGTGTTTTCAGGAAAGCATTGAAAGCGGCAGAAGACAGCATATGCACCTCATCAATAATGTACACTTTGTATTGTCCTACCTGAGGGGCAAAACGTACCTGATCGATAAGTTCTCTGATATCATCTACAGAATTATTGGATGCAGCATCCAACTCATAGATATTATACGCAAAACCGTCTTCTGAAACCGAGCCATCTTTTTCATTAATCTTTCTTGCCAAAATTCTGGCACAAGTAGTTTTACCTACTCCACGAGGACCACAAAAAAGTAATGCCTGAGCCAATTGACTCTCTTCAATTGCATGTTCTAAAGTATCCGTAATGTGAGATTGCCCTACAACTGTATCAAACTCATGAGGACGATATTTTCTTGCAGATACTATAAAATTTTCCATTGGCCAAAAATAAGAAATATAGTTTTAATTTGAAAATTAAAAGTTTTCAAATTATCAAGAAAAACATATTTCTGATCAAATTGGAAAACTTTTATTGATTATTTCTGGTAGGCAAAATCAATTATTTCAGCAATTGCTTTCTCAATTTCGGACCTTCCATCCTCACTCTTCATATCTAAGCCACAGAAAGTACTTCCATTAGCTGCGGTATGAATATTCAGATAATAAGCACCCGAAATAAGCAAAGCCATGATCGCTCTGATTCTTTTTCCTTTCTCATCTCCAAAGTAAGGGTCTATAACGCTCTTAAAGATTACATTACCCATTTCTTCTCTTTCATCAGCAAGCCTTCTGAGGATCGGTTTTGGTTCTGAAAGTTCCCAAAGAATAATTTTCTGAAGCTCTTTATTCTTTTTCAGGCTTTCAAATTGATTGATCACAGCAATCTTAGTCAGTTCTTTTCCTCCATCTGAAAAATCAACTTCTCCATTATTACCGGCTGCAAGATTGTTGCTCCAGTAGTCCTGGGATTTGATATACTCATCAATCAATTTATCAGTACTTCCAAAGTACTCATAGATTAACTTTTTATCAAAACCAGCGACTGCTGCAATTTTGCTTACTTTCAGGCCAGAGTAACCTTTTACTCTTAAAATCTTACCAACTGCGGCCAACAGTTTCTGTTTGGTCTTCTCTTTATCTCTGATAGGACCTTGTACAACTTTCCTAGGCATGGTTGTTATTAAATTTTTTTGCAATATGCAATTTATTATTGATATCTTCAAATGCATTTAGAGTTTTATCTAAATGTTTTCTTTCATGAGTAGCCATTACAGCCATTCTGATTCTTGAATCTTTCCTCGATACTGCCGGATACATGATCGCATTCGCATAAATTCCTTTTTCCAGAAGAATCTTCCCAATATTTCCGGTTAGACTCTGATCTCCAATTTTGACCGGAACGATTGCAGAACTGGTCGTTCCCGTATCCAACCCTATGTCATTTAATCCTTTTTTAAAATAATTTATATTTTCCCAAAGTTTCATACGCCACATCGGTTCTTCATCTACGAGCTCAATAGCTTTGGTAATTCCCATGATAGATGGAGGGGCTGTTGCGGAAAATATTTGCTGACGTGATTGAAACTTTATAAAGGTTGCTATTTTTTCGTCACAAATTACATATCCTCCAACACTACCAAATGTTTTACTAAAGGTCCCTGTAATAAAGTCTACTTTATCCATTAGCCCTGCGTCTTCCAAGGCTCCCCTTCCTGTTTCTCCTAAAATACCAACACCATGAGCATCATCAACCATCAAATAGGCATCATATTTTTTTACTAAGTCATAGATTTCTTTCAAAGGAGATATATCACCATCTTGAGAATACACACCATCGATAATTACTAGCTTGGTACGGAATTTATCTTGGGACTTAATCAAAATCTGTTCCAAAGCTTCCAAATTATTATGTGGAAATGTTTTTGAATTGGTAAAAACACATCCTTCTCTCACACTTGTGTGTACAGCCATATCTACAATAGCAATATCTTCTTTTTGCAGCAAAATCTGAAGGGTTGCACTATTTGCCGTATATCCGGTTGTAAATATGACCGCCTCGCCATCCTTTCTTCCAAAGAAAGATGCAATTTTTTTCTCCAGATCATCATGATAGGAAAAGTGTCCTCCAATCAATGGTGAAGCACCAGCTCCTGTTCCATATTTCATAATGCCTTCAACGGCAGCCTGTTTCACTTTTGGATGTTGGGTAAACCCAAGATAATCATTAGAAACAAAGCTGACATAATCTTTTGATGTATTATCTATATCAACATTCATTACAGAGTTACAGCTTGAATTATTTTTTAGTCTGTAATTGACATGTCCGTTAGACTTCAAATATTCCAGAAATTCATAAAAATGCTCTGCTCTTTGAGTCATATTATAATCAGGAATATTCTCGAAGTCCCTGAAGGTTGCTGTTGCGAAATTGATGCTCATCCTTAATTTTGTTTGTATGTGGTTTGAAGAAACAAATATATAACTATTTAAAGGGTGTAAGCCTCGGGACGAAATTAAATGTTATTAACCACACGGCAATTTCGCCCTTATACTTTGGAAACCATTTTTTTTAAATATATCTGCAATTTTTAAATATTTTTTTCATTGAGTTTTTATGTTTTTCTTTACATAAATTTAATAAAAAAAGTAAACAATAAAGAAATATTATTAAATAAATAACAAAAAAGATGATTATTTTCCACAACCATCTCATTTATAAAAGATTATTTTTTTCTATTTTTTAATTGCAGCTAATTTAAAATATTACCCCAAAGGAAATTGTACATACTATTTAATCAAAATGAAAAAAAAATACACCCAAAGCTCCATAAACATTAGGTTTTAATGACAATATTTCACAAAAATACATTATTTTTTTTTAGAAATTCTGAATTCTCCGGGAGTAAAGCCGGTCATTTTTTTAAAGAATTTTGAAAAATTGGAGGGATCATAAGTAAGGATACGGGCAATTTCTGCAATAGATTTACCCGATGTAATCAACATCCCTTTGGCTTCTAAAATAATTTTTGCATCATAGAAATAACATGGATGCTTCCCTGTTTCTTTTTTAATCGTATCGGTAAGATGTTTATGAGAAATAGCAAGTTTCCCTGCAATTTCATTTACCTCCATGAACTCAGGGGTCGTTCCTGAAATTACATCCTGAATATGCTTTTCTAAAAAAGCAAAATATTGACTAACAATTTCTTCACTACGTCTCATTGTGTTTTGTTCTTATTTTTAAATGAAATAATAAATTTAAGAATAAGAATTTAAACAACATGGTGAACTTTTCGGATAATTGATTAGAACAGGTCAGTAAAAACTATCTTTAAATGCCTGAGTTGAGTTTTTCACCTTTAGTTTTTCAAGGATATTCTGGCGGTGTCTGCTTACTGTATTTACACTTATTGAAAGTAAATCTGCAATTTGTTTGCTGGCATATCCATCTCCAACAAACTTCAGGATCTCAAGTTCTCTTGGGCTCAAAATATTTTTATAATCCAATTTATCTTTTACCACTATTTCGCCTGTAATGGTGTTGATAATCAAAAAATCAGAAACAACAGATTGAGTTAAGGCCAAATTATAAAGACAAAGCGCAAATCTCAGTTTTCCATTATCCGGTGAATAAATGTAAAACATACGATGCTTTACCCATTTATAATCATTATTTTCATTTTTCATCCTAATTTTAGACATTACACAATAGTCTGCCCGTTCCTCCTTTTTCAGTGAATCCATTAATTTAAAAAAACGGAGTTCATGAATATACTTTTTTAATCTGTCATCAGGATGTAATTTTTTCAGCATTTCTTCCTCCCAAATAGTTTCAATCTCAACAGGATTTTCTTCAAAACTCAATCCTAATTCCAATGCCGCTTTAGACTTGTATATATAGCTTTTATTAGTCTGCATGTCACTCAGTACAGCTATTGCCCCTTCCATCCGGGAATACATACTTGCCCTTTGTTTATAGACTTCTATATCCAACAAACATTTCCCCGGTGTATTGTCAAGCAATTTATGACTTAGTTCTTCACGGATTTCCATAATGGTTATTTATCAGTATTGACGCAACGTAGGTTTAATTATACTTTTGCTAAAATAACAATTTGCCCTTAAAACCTATCTATAAAAAAAATGAAGAAGTTAATTTTAAGTTTCTGTGTGCTATCTTTTATTCAAAAAATTTCTGCTCAGACACTGGAAAAAATGACCTGGTTTAATGAACCTGAAAAATGGGAAATCAAAAACAACAGCTTATCAATGTTTGTAACTCCACAAAGTGATTACTGGAGAGTTTCACATTATGGATTCACGGTAGATGATGCTCCTTTTTATTATACAACTTATGGCGGAGAATTTGAAGCAAAGGTAAAAATAACAGGTAACTACAAGACCAGATTTGATCAAATGGGGCTTATGCTAAGAATGGATAAAGATCATTACATTAAAACCGGAGTAGAATTTGTGGATGGCAAATATAACCTCAGCACTGTAGTCACCAATCAGAAAAGCGACTGGAGTGTCATTACATTGGATAAAAGCCCTTCATTTATATGGATCAAAGCCGTCAGAAGATTAGATGCTGTTGAAATATTTTATTCTTTTGATGACAAAAACTACACTATGATGAGAAATGCTCCTTTTCAGGATAACACTCCTGTAATGGTAGGGCTAATGGCCGCTTGTCCGGATGGAGAAGGGTTTAATGCTGTATTTGAAAATTTCAAAGTAAAACACCTTCCGGACCAACGCAGACAGGATTGGCTTAAAAAAAATCAATAATTGAATTACACTTCAATATACAGTCAATTTTATTCACCTCCCAACCTGGGAGGTTTTTATTCCTGCCCCTAAAGCCAATCAAAAAAAGCTATATAAAATATAGCTTTTCCCGTTATTTATTAGATAATTTCGGTGTAATGAAATCAGAGATATCAGCTTCTGTTAAATGTTTTATAAAGGTCAACAGCAGCTACTTTCCCCTCTTTAAAATCAATAGATAGAATAATCTTTCTCCCTATCCAGGTATTTCCTACCTGATAAGTCCAGGTATCATTTGTAAAAAAATTGAAACCATCTCCCAATTCTTCCGTGATTTCATGACGAGTCTTACCCATCAGATGATTAAAGTCTTCTTTTTTCATAATTTTCGTGTTTGTATTTAATCATCAAAATTGAGACCATTATCCTGAATATCAACTTTAAGCCCTTCTTCAAAACCGATAAAACTCATCATTCAATACCGTAAAAAAAATACTTTAAAGCAACTATTTAATTCCGTGTTTTAGTTTAGATGTTATTCCTTTCAGGCACGATTATCTTTTCTGTATCATCATTTTTTACAATATATATACAAGTCCCATGAGCGAAAAAGAAAAAGGCCTCTTAAAAGAGACCCTTTATTTCTGAGATAAAATCGTTTGTGTTCTTAGAATCCTAATTTTAAAATTAAAAAAATGTCTTCTCATGTTATGGAAACTGTTGGGCAAAAATATAAATACTAATGCGCCTTATCAAGGATCTTAAGTAGAATTAACCTCATTTTTCTGTCAAATTTTTACTACAAAAAATAGGTGCCTTTGTGAAATCTTATAAAAAATCTGTTGTTGTTTCGTTTCAACAGCAAATTATCACTATTGCAGGAAATATTATATTATTAAAGAACTCTTATGTCATTCATTATCAACATAAACAGATAATATTTAAAATAAAAAACATTTAAGACATATCTGTTTATGTATATAATTTCACTATTTTTACAGAATCAAAAAAAATAAAACACAATGGCCAAGAAAACTTAGTGATCAAAATTTATTCTCAATCATTCCTACCCATTAAAAAAACTTCGGCTTGTACAAAAACTATTATTAACCGTTTTTTGCTGTAATGCAGAAAACATAGATCAGTCATGCACATATGAGAGTTTGGGCATTGTTTTTTGCTTTCTTATATATAAACATCTACGGACAACGGTATACATCTACCTGGTATAATATTGATAATGGACTTCCGCAAAGCAGCGCCAAGGCCATTGTCAAGGACAGGTATGGCTTTATCTGGATATCTACAGAAAATGGTCTTGTCCGATATGATGGCTTCTCGTTTATTACTTTTAATAATTTCAAAGTAAACAATCTGCATTTTGGAGAATTCATTGGGGATCCTCTTTTAGACAGCATTACTGTTCTCAATAATTTCCATGAGAATAAAATTATTATTAAAAACCGATTTCCAAAACTTGCCAGACTTTCTCAAAGGGATAAAGGCTCTTTTTCAAAGGGGCAGGATTTTGCCCACAGGGTTGCCAATAATATCATTACATCCAATTTTTATAATGATATTCATTATTTTATTCAACTTAAGAATTCAACCTACCGTTTCGCGGAAAAAGATGCTGTTATTTATAAAAATGAAAAAGGATATGAAACCAGAATCTCTATTCCTTTCTCAAATAAAGAACTGAACAATATCTTTGTATTCAATGAGGTACTATTTATCAATGATTTAAAGAAAGGAAAGACATACTCTATTGACAAGGGAAAACTTTTCGTTTCTGAAAAACCAACTTTATTTAATGATCCACACACCAAAATATACTGGCAACAGATAACCAATCAAACATTTATAATCAATCGCGATAACATTTATATTGTAGAGAACAAAGGAAATGAACCTTCATTAAGGTTTCTTGTGAAATATGATGAAATAGGAAATCATTCCTATTGCTCTATGTTTTATGATACAGACTTCAATAAACTTTATCTGGGAACTCTCAATAATGGGCTCAATGTACTTCGGCTCTCTGATTTTTATGTGGCCAAAAAAGAAGCAGATTTTTCAAACAATATTTATTACGCTTCCCTCCCATCCGGCAAGAATACCATCATTGCAGAAGACGGAACAGAGTTTGGGAAAGAGGGCATTGTTAACAGATATCGATTTGGGAGCAATGATAATTATCCCATGATGTATAATAATTCGGGTGATATTCTGATCCGAAAGAGAAATAGTATTGTCAGATTTTATAAGAACTCCGGATACAAAAAGAAAGATTCTACTTTTATAAAAAAGGGATTTGAATCTCTTATCAAAAATGGTGATCTGTATGGTGCAACATTCTCTGATTTCTCAAGTACTCAACTGCATATTTTCAGGAATGATCTTTTTTCAAAGCCGGATTTTGTGTACAATTTTAAGAGCTTCGTGAATACTTTCTTCCAATATTCCGATGGGAAAATTCTGGTAGGTACCAGTGACGGATTATATTCTGTTGTTCTGGGAAGTAGTACCATTACCCCTATCCTAAAAAATACTCATGTTAAAAGTATTATCAGAACCAAAGACAATTTAATCTGGGTGATGACCAATAAAGACGGCTTCTATCTATTTAAAGATCAAAAACTTATTAAAATGCCAAATGACAGAGGCAATTATCTACAATCTGCGCATGATATTCTGGAGGATCAACACGGAGCTTATTGGATATCGTCCAACAATGGTTTGTTTAAAGTACCGAAAAGGCAGCTTCTTCAGTATGTGGAAAACAGAAACACCCCTGTTTTCTATTATCGTTTCACGAAAAGAGATGGTTTTCTAACTAATGAATTTAACGGCAGCTCTCAACCCAACGCCTCGGTACTGGAAAACGGGGAATTTGTTTTTCCATCTATGGATGGATTTGTATTTTTCAATCCTGCCCGGATTAAAACCTATTACCCGGACAGAAAGCAAATCTATATCGAAAGAGTAAAGATTGGAAATTCCGAAACACGTTATTTCCGTAACGTGCTTGATTTACAAAATGACTATAAAACGGCTGAGGTTTTCATTGACATTCCTTACTTCTCCGATCTTGAGAATCTTTATATAGCTACCAAAATATCCGGACAGGAAAGTTCAGAATGGGAACAAATTCCTGCCGGAAAAGAATTAAAATATACCATCAGTAATCTATCTCCCGGAGATTATGTACTTAGGGTAAAAATGTTGATTTCTCCCGATGGAGAATTTGAAGAAAAACTGATCCGTTTTAAAATCCAGCCTTTCTTCTATCAAACAGTATTATTTCGGGTATCTGTCTCCATCATTGTTTTGATAATCATTATGGGTATTGTTCAGCTTACAACCAATATTTTAAGGATACGGAATAAAGCATTAAAACAAATTGTCCACAACAAAAATTCAGAACTTAAAGAAACATCTCTTAACCTTGAAGTAGTAAAGAGCGATTTACAGAAAGAAACAGAATACCAGAAAAAACTGGTAGAGACAATCAGCCATGATATTACCACTCCCATCAGGTTTATTGCCATGCTTTCTCAAAAACTGTACGAATCGGATGATGTGGAGCTACAGAAAAAGTATTTTGACAGCATTTATAAGTCTTCTGAACAATTGTATCAGTTTACATTAAATTTAAAAGAATACACGGAGCTTTATAAAGCTAAAAATATCTTTGAAGAACACGAATATATCATTAACAGGATTCTTGAGACCAAGAAAAAATTATTTTGTGAAATTGCCAAAGAAAGAGGCACTATTATTATCAATGAAGCCAAAGAACATGTCTATTCTAAAGTCAATGAAAGTATTTTGACAGCAATCATTCATAATATTCTTGATAATGCAGTAAAAAACACTTTTCAAGGGACTATAGCCCTTGGTATTACAGAAAATAAAAATACAACTGTACTATCAGTAACTGATACAGGAGCAGGAATGTCTGCTGAACAAATCGTTGTATACTTGAATCTCTTTAAAAATCCTAAACTGGAAACTCCAAGCTTCAAAGGAAAAGGCTTGGGATTACATATGGTAATTCATCTGGTCAAAAAAATTAATGCTGAAATCAATTTCAAACACAATCATCCTACAGGAACAATTGTAGATATAACACTCAATAAAAACTAATTCCTATGAACGAAAGAATCTTAATAGCTGATGATCATTATGTAGTAAGAGCAGGAACTGCTCTTGTTCTGGAGTCTGCATATCCTAAACTGGCAATACACTTTGCCGAAAACTACGAAGAGGTAAAGAAAATGCTGAGTATTCATCACTATCATCTTCTTATTTTAGATATTGATATGCCGGGAACCCAGTATAAAAAGATGGTTTCTGAGCTTAAAAATATACAACAAGATTTAAAAATCCTAGTCTTTTCAGGATATGATAAAGAGGTTGCCATACAATATATCAGAGAAGGAGCTGAAGGCTATCTCAATAAACAAAGCAGTGAAGAAGAAATCAAGAATGCGGTAAAAGCAGTGATTGAAAAAGGATACTATTATCCGGCAGAACTCATAGGGCTTATTATCCAAAATAAGAGGGATAATCCTGCAGAAAAGCTTTCGTCAAGAGAATATGAAATTTTTAAATTACTGGCAGATGGATATGGAAACCTTGAAATAGCCAACAAACTAAACATTCAAATGTCTACTGTAAGTACTTACAAAAAAAGGATCTTTCAGAAGCTTGATGTTAGCAATATTGCAGAACTGATTAAAGTCTATGAAATGATGCATTGATGCATCAGGTATATTCAATAATCAGAACCTATTATAACCATTGAAATAATGATTTTTACATTCAAAAAATAATCAGGAAATTTACCCAACTAAGATTTCTGTAAACCCGCATTGCTAATTGCAAAAAATATCATGAATATATCTGAAAAAGCAGATCAGGGAAGCCTTCGCTTCCGATACATAAAACTTTGTATTTTCTTTTCAGGACTTTCTGTATTTGCCCAGCTCTATCTTTTCCAGCCTATGCTGCCTATGGCTGCCGAATATTTTAAAGTATCAGTGGGAGACACCTCTTTACTTGTATCTTCCTCCACTATTGGTATGGCGATAGGCTTGTTGTTTTTTGCATTTAAAGCAGACAGTTATTCCAGAAAAGCCCTGATGACTTTTTCATTGATCTCTTCAGCTTTGCTCACCATCATGTCTACCTGGGTTCCAAGTTTAAGCCTGTTGATTGCCATTGGCGTTTTTAAGGGATTTGTGGTTTCGGGAGTTTCGGCCGTTGCACTGGCTTATCTTACAGAAGAAGTACATACCGCAGTGATAGGATCTGCTATCAGCATGTATCTTAGTGGTAATACTATCGGAGGAATGAGTGGAAGAATAATGGCAACTCTTTTAGCCGGAGAATTTGGATGGCGGAATGCTGTACTGCTGATCGGAATAGAAAGCTTAATTCTTGGCCTTATATTTTGGAAGCTATTTCCCAGATCTAAATTCTTTGCCCCACAGAAAACAGATTATCATCTGAAGGTAAAGCAAATGAAATTTTTTCTGACGAATCCTTATATGTTTCGTTTGTATTGTATTGCAGCTTTATTAATGGGGGCTTTTGTAAGTGTTTACAATTATCTCACTTTCCGACTGGAAGCCCAACCGTTTTCTTTGAGTCATTTTGTCATTGCATTTATATTTCTGATGTATATTTTCGGGGTATTTGGAACCATGCTTGCAGGACGACTTTCTAAACGGTTTCGTATGAATGATATTCTGAAAGGCTCTATTCTTTTTATGGTGATAGGAGCTTTATTCCTGCTCACAGAAAATATCTGTATTCTTATTTTCGGCCTGGGTCTTTTTACACTTTCATTTTTTGCAGCTCATACCATGGCAAGTCAGATGACTGCTCTGTATGCAAAACGTGGAAAGTCTTCTGCAACCTCTATTTATTGGCTGTTTTACTACTTTGGATCAAGCATTTTGGGAACCGGATCCGGATATCTTCTGCATGCCTATTCCTGGAACATTTTCATTGCTGTCCTCATGTGTTCTGTTGTAATAGCCCTCTTGCTCGCCACAGGTAACGTCTCTACCCAGGAAAAAAGTTATTGATACCACACACATACCATGTTTGTACCGTGACAAAAACCTTCAGACTGACGATTAGAGCTCAGTTTTAACACAACATTAATTATTAGCAGCCAAAATTTAACCTAATCTTCACTAAAACACAGTATTATACTACAATGCAAGGCATAGTGTTTGCTATATTTCAGTACACAATATCATCACTAAAAATCAAAATATTATGGACGTAGCAGATCTTAAAATCAAAAACTTAGTCGAGTACAAAAATCAGATTTATACGATCATCGAAATCTTTCAGAGTATGGAGCAGGCATATTTTGTTAAAATTGAAAATGATGTTCACAGTATCTCAGTTCCGGCAGATCGTATTAAACCTATTAAAATAACAGAAGAATGGCTTGAAAAATTAGGTTTTTCAAGAACCTACAGCTCAGATCAGAGTATTCGATATGAAAGACCGGAAGCATTTATAAAATATGATATAGACCTTAGTTCAAAAAAAATACTGGAAGGGCTTAAAATATATGGAAATGCTATCAGATGTAGGTATATTCATGAGTTTCAAAATATCTTTTCGTGTTTATTCGGAAAAGAATCCGCTGTACAATATGGCTATCTGAAAACAGAATCTTAATTAAATACTTCTTACGTATTGTAGAGAACCACAGCTTAGTAATAGGCTGTGGTTTTCTATTTAGGAGTTGTTGATTCTAAAAGGAATGTTTAAATTTCATTAAAATTATAAGCCAGAGACCACAATACGTACTCCCATTAAAAATTGAAAGTTCCGAAAAATTCACCATTCATATGTCATTGATTTCATGCATATTTGTATAAGTAACTATTTTGTTCGAAAAATTACGTGAGTAAATAAATAATGGGCAAAGCATTAAAAAATACCTAAAATGATTATAAAGATTATTAATTCAATACTTATTCTTACGGCTGTCTTTATGGGCTTTAAACAGGGAACTGCTATGTTTTCTGCCAAACCCGAGATGACAGAAATGTTTGGTAAATGGGGCTTTGATAAAACAGCGCTTATGATTAATGGCTCTATTACCATTGTGGCATCAGTAATGATCTTATTTCCTAAAACTTTTATCTGGGGAAACTTCCTTATGGCAGCCGGCATATTATTAATCATCTGTTTTCACCTTATGGATAAAGACCTTAAAGGAGTATTGATTGAGCTGCCATTCATTCTTCTTAATTTGCTTATCATTTATCTTCAACACCCTCTTAAAAACTCAATATGATATGAAAATATATAGTATCATTACAATATTTACCACAAGTCTTTCTATGATAGCCTGCGGGCAAACGATGAAAAACAAACAGAAAACAGAAATACAATCTTCAAAAAAACAACAAACAATGGATGTATCAAAAATAACAGATGCTACTGTAAAGCAAGCGATAGAAGCCCTTCAGGCCGGTGATAAAAACTGGTACAATTTCTTCACAGAAAACCCGGTTATGACTGATGATGGTCATACAGTAGATTTTAAATCTTTTTTTTCGAATGCCTTAGGGAAAGAGATGTTTCTGAGTATAGACCGTGTTGAAAATGAAGGAAAAGATATTTATGGAAATTTTAAGGCCGGACAATGGGGTACATTTCCCGTATTTTTTAAGTTCCACAAAAACCCTGAAGGAAAATTTGAAAGACTAGACATAGGACAAAGTAAATAACCTGTTTTTTCAAGAAATTATAAATCGATTATTTTCCCTGTGTAAGTATATATTTTTATTTCTGCTATGTGTTATAGCAAACAGAAAAACGACCGTCAAAACCTGATAGTCGTTTTTCTGTTTTATTAGTCGATTGAAGATTTTAGAAAAAAATCAGCTTTTAAAAACAGTTTTATTGGCCAATTTTAAGGTATACGTCTTTTTAACTTTGGTTAGAGTATATTTTCCCTTTTTATACACTGTATTTTTTTTCGAAGCTCCTTTATCAAGTATAAGACTTCCTTCTGAAGCAGGCAGGAACAATTCTGCTTTTTGCCCATCATCACTAAGAATAATCGTAGCGTTAGAAGTGTATGACTTTTTGCTATCTACTTCTTTAAGTTGGATACTTTGCTCAAAAAGTCTTACGCAATCATTTTTTATTACTGAGAAGGTATAACCCGCTGAGGCTTTGCATCCGTGTTTGTCTTTATCGGATCCTAATCCTTTTGGTGCAAGTTGAGCAAATGCTGTTGAAGAGAACATCATCATTGCTATTGCAGTACCTAATAATTTTGTGTTTTTCATAAATTTAGAATGTGTTAATAAATTTTATTTCATGTAATAGGTTCATTTCTACCATAATCACTGAGCAATGATTCGTTTTCATTTCATTTCTCACGACTTATGATACTTATTATAAATATAAAACTTTTTTATCATATAGAGGGACTAATCATTCTGTGTTTTTAGAATCTTATTTTTTTCATGTGTATTTTCCGCCCCTCCATTGATTTTGTAAAAGTGAAAAATTTATCCAAAATAACAACAACATCATAGTACTACATACATACCACATCTTCGTACACGCCATAAAAAGAGGATTTTACTTTTTTCTCACAGCTCCAAAAATGTCATAAATCCAGACACTTTTTTTCAAGTCTTTCTATCCTTTCAGAAAAGTTAAATGCAAATATGCTTATATTTTAACATTTCGTCGAACCGTTTTTGAGAAGTGATAGCATATAAATTCTGTTATAAAAAATAAGGAAGCAGGAAAGAGAAAAAACAAGGAAAACTCAGATATATTCTCATCCATTTATTATTTGGGCAACAAAAAACAACTGCAATGAGTGTACAGTTGTTTTTTATCCCTATTTAATGTTCTGATGTCATTTTAATTACAATGAATCAAAGAAAATAAATAATTCCTGATCACTGGGAACATCAAGCTTTTTTCTTAAACGATGTTTTTTTTGTTGTACAGATTTATGTTGAATAAAAGTGTACTCGGCAATTTCTTTTGATGTAAAATTAAGTTTTATCATTGCACAGAACGCAAGTTCCGATGCTCCTAATTTCGAATTGATCTCCAGGAGTTTTGGGCAAAAATCAGGGTAGATTTCCTGAAATCTGGTTAGAAAAGTAGAGTCATTTTTCTTGGCTAAATTAACCAATTCATCAAACGAATCGTTGATTTTACTCTTCAAAGAAAGAGCTTCACTCTTGAATTCATTTTTCCGTTGTCTCAATGACCTGTTATGTGTATATAAAAGAAGAAAAATGATCACACATAAGATAATAATAACACTTCCGAAGAGATATATTTTTTTCTCAAAACCAAGAGATTCTTCATCTTTATCATTCAGCATCTGATCGATTGAGATATTGATTGCTTCATTCTGGATATTCTCCAGGTCCACTTTTTCTTCTCTATACCTTTGCCTGGCTTCTGCTTCTTTTTCCGGTTCATTTAGCATTTTATAGGTATTGGCTATCGATTCATAGGCTCCGGGAATATTATATAATCTATTGGTTTTATTATAATTATCCAAAGCTTTTTTATAGTAGCTTAAAGCAGTATTATAATCTTTCAACTCATAATAATAATCTCCATAAGTAAGATAAACAAATCCACTTTGCACATTCACCTTTCCGGTATTAACAATTTTTTGTGATGCTTTCTGAAGATAGATCAAAGCAGAATCCAACCTTTTTGTATACAACAGGTGATGTTTAGCCAATAGTGTATTTAGCAGTACTCCCCGACTGTCAACTTTTTGACCCTTTTGCAAATATATATACGCCGAATCTGTTTTATTTGCTTTATACAAGCACTCTGCCCTGTTGGCATACAACCTGTATAAATAGTACTTTCTTTTATCACTTTCACTTGTGCTTTTCAGATAATAAAGTCCTTTTGCATTAAACTCTAATGCACTTTTATACAAACCGATTACATAATTTAACTGGGCATGTTCCTGATAAAGTCTGGCTTTTAATACGTGGCTATCAACTGCTTTAAGTTCTTTCTCAGCCAAAGACAGATAAGACAATCCTCTTTTATAGTTTCCAATGGTTGCAGAAATGTTGGAAATATTGATATAACAAAGAATAACCCCCTCTTTGTATTTATTTTCTTCCGCAATATTCAAATAATCTTTATTCAGCCTCACCAGGTTTTCATAATCCCCCTGAATACGGAGCGACTCTGTTTTTTTAAGCAATAAACTATCAAATTTTTTGGGCTGAAAAGATGTTTGTGCATGCAGGCTACTGTTAAAAATACAACATAACAGAAGTATGAAAAGATGATTATTTGAAAAGCAGATTTTATTCAATTGTGTTTGAAAGGGGAACATGTTTTTATTATTTTTTAATATGGTAATTATTATTAAATTTCAAATCATTTATGAGTTTTTCATTGGTATTCAATTTTAAGCATCAAAATTTCAGTATTGCATTACAAATAGCATTCCAATTCTAAAAAATAAACATTTCTAATTGATAAAGAAGTACATACGTATAAAAAAAACGTTAAAAATATATAAAAAGTATATAAAGGTTTCAAAAAGCAGGTCATCTCAAATTGAGATGACCTGCTGTTACCTGTTTATTTATTCATGATATTTTTCAGATATCAAGTCTATTTTAATTTTTTAAATTCGACATTATGAAGGTTTGCTCCTGACAACATAAATCCTGTTATCTTATTATTCTTATCATATTTAAAATCAACCTGGCCGAAAAATGATTTATAGGAATACAGTCTTTTTAAGCTCGAAAAATATACCTGTATATCATGGTTAATAGCATGTTTAGCAACTAGTTTATTATTTTCTATAGCCAATTGATATATCGTATTGAATTCTTCGTTTCTATAAAATCCTGTATATTCATTAAGATTTATTTTATTTTCATCTAAAGGATTTAAGATCACTTTTTTACCATTGAACGTAAAATCTCCGATATTCAAAGTGATGGATTGAGGATGAAAAGTGATACGTGCAGTAGGAATAGCCGGAATGCCAAACTGATTATCACCGATAGTGGTAAAATATGTTTTATCTTCACGCAGAAATAATTCTTTCCCATCCGTTATCACATTAAGATAATTCCCGGGGTTTAATTCATACGTTCCTTCAAATTTTTTCAGTTCAGCAGATGTATAGCTTATTTTCTGTAGAGAAGGAGCTAATGTCTGCTTATCTCCAAGAAACACATCTACCAATTGATAAGCAATCAATAATCCATGAAAAACACTTCTGTTTCCTGCCAGGACAATCGACAAATGGTATGCAGGAATATGCAATATATAAGATCGATAGCCCGCCGTTCCTCCTCCATGAAATACAATATCAAGTCCTTTATACTTGCCTGTTTGTAAACCCAGCCCATAGCTCACTTTTTCTCCGGTATTCAAAAACGCGCTTTCCTGCATTTTATCATAGAGTTCACGGCTTCCGATTAATGGTTTTTGAAAGTTAATAGCCCATTTACAAAAATCATCAAGTGTTGTAAAAATATTGGATGAACCCGATTCCATTTGCCCAAGAGGATGTTTAGAAAAAATATTTCCACTTTCTTTATATGATTCTGCCCTATTAGAGATCATTTTCTCAGAATCATCGACTACATCTGTATTATTCATATGCAATGGTTTGAAAATATAGTCTTTTAATATTTCGCTAAAATCTTTCTTATAAATCCGATGAAGGATTTCTGCAAGCAGCATAAAACCGGTATTGTTGTATCTGTACTCATCTCCGGGTTTAAAATTTATACTTTTAATAGCCAATACTGTTTTTAAGGCTTCTGTGTTGGTTACCCGAAATTCGTCACCAAAACCCTGTAGCCTTTTTATAGTTGTAAAGTCCGGAAGTCCATGGGTATGATTCGCCAATTGCCGGATGGTGATTTTATAGGGTAAATGCTTTAGTTCGGGCAGATAAATTCTTATATCATCATTGAAAGATAGTTTACCTTCTTCTTCAGCTTTCAATGCAACAAAAGCCGTAAACTGCTTTGAGACTGATGCAATGTCGAAAGATGTAGAATCTGTTATCGGAACATGATTCTCAAGGTTGGCAAATCCATAGGTTTTCTTATAAATTACTTTTCCGTCCTTTATAATACCTACAGCCATTCCCGGAGCGTTCTTTTTGGCATAGCTGCTTATTAAAGAATCAGCTTTTTGAATTTTATCTTTATTATCGGATTGCCCAAAAAAGACTGTGAAATTCAATAAACAAAAAAATACAAATGTAAGTTGAGTAAGTGTCTTCATTTTCTTAATTTTTAATAATGAAGCAAATCTGAAACTTTACGTTGTTTTAAACATCCGAATACAGGAAGTAGGACTCTTTTTATTCAAAAAAATCAGTTCGACTTTAAGTCGGACACTTGCTATATGACTGATTTTCTGTAATCTGTAGGAGTACTACCTGTTTCTTTTTTAAATGCAGTATAAAAGGAAGATTTAGAATTGAAACCGACTTCATATAATATTTCCAGTACAGTTAATTGCGGTTGATTTCGGAGAAGGACTTTAGCATCTTTAATTCTAAAATCGTTAATAAAGTCAAAAAAATGTTTTCCTGTATGCTGATTAATTAATGAGGAGAGTTGCTTTTCAGGGAGCTCAATCTGCTCCGCTAACTTTTGCAGGGTAAGTTTATCGTCCAGATAAGGTTTCTCCTTTTCCATAAAATTGATAAGAGTTTCCAGTTCTTCTGGTTTTTCTTTTATTTCATTCACCAATTTTACAGAAACCAGGTCTTTGTTGATCCCTGACAGCAGATTGGGACGGTATAAAGCTGTCATTACAAACCAACTGATGACAAATAAAACGAAGAGTGAAGAAAATGTATATAGGTACAGGAAAGCCGGATCATCATTCTTTACAAAACCTCTCAGTAAGACAAAAAAGTTTCCTATAAGAAAAAGAATCGTTGTCCGGAGTAACCATTTATACGTAAGATGATGATTGCTGGAATAATTCTCCTGATACAATTTTCTGAAAGTTCTTAATGTTAAAAAAACCGCTATAATATAACAGTAATATTGAACAGTAGAAACAATATCAAAAGCCTGTTCAACCTTCTCTGAAATTCCGGTTACACTTAATATACAAAAGAAAATGAAAAATGGGATCCCGTGCAAAATATGCTTTTTGTGAAGTCTAAAATTATAATAGCATGCTGCATTAACATACAAATAATATAAAGGCATCTGAAGCAAAATACTGGAGGCTTTAAATGCTTTTATCATTCTATAATCGGGGGTATTGAGGAAAAAGCCGGAAAGATCCACTACTGAAATCAGGAGGAAAGCTGCAAATAAATAATTGGGTAATTTTCTTTGAGGTTTCGCTGTTATCAGAAAAACACTTAACAGCAAAAACATGAAAACAATAATTTTACCTAAATCATTTATTAATGCCATATTTTTTTTCTTTGATTATTACAAAAATACAAAGAAAACTTCTGTCTGGCCTGTTTGTTTTTAATAAAAAAGGCAAAACTATTCTGACTTCCTGAGAAAGTCATTCGTGTTTCAAACTATAATATTTACGTAAATTTGCTCCTTCATAAATTATAGTGAATTTCGATATAACAAGATAGAATTATGGATACAGATATAATCATTTCACAGCTGATAGAACATATGAGAGAAATAGTCCCCTTACAGGACACTGATATAGATTATATCACATCCAAATTACAAATAATACCGCTTAAAAAGAAAGAATTTCTGCTTCGGGAAGGGGAAGTTTCAAGACACATGCGTTTCATTGCACAAGGAAGTTTATATGCTTATCATATTGATGAAAAAGGCAAAGAAAATATTACCCAGTTAGGCATTGAAAACTGGTGGATAAATGACCTGTATAGTTATCTCAGTGAATTACCTTCCAGAATGTATATTCAAGCTAATGAAGATGCTATTATTCTTCAGATCAGTAAAAACAATCTTGAATTACTCTACAAAGAGGTTCCCGCTATCTCCGAATTCTGGAGACTGAAAATGCAAAGTGCGTATGTTACTTTACAGGAAAGAACTTTCGAACATTCCCGGGTTGATGCTTATACAAAATACAGAACCTTCGTAACGACCTATCGTAATATTGAACAACGTTTCCCACAATATATGGTGGCCTCCTTCCTCGGAATTACAGTAGAATACCTCAGCTACCTGAGAAAAAAGCACCTGTCTGACGTTTCTTAAGAAATCTTAAGTTTATTCCGTTCCGGCCTGAATAATTTTGCTCACAGATTTTTAATGAGTACAATATGAAGGCTAAATATGTTGCCATGACAGCGCTTGTATCAGCTTCTTTGAACCTGAATGCGCAAAAACTTTCTTATTCCCCCGATCTTGTTTTAGGACACCGTTCCTATACCTATATGCACAATATCAATTATCAGTTGAATGACCGATTGAAATTGAACAACCTTACTCTCTTTGACACTGAATACACCAGGGATAAAGAAAATATATTCTTCATCAGAAACACCCTGGCTTATAGCCTTAGCAAAAAGCTTATTGTCAATGCCGCATTTGGAATGAAAAACCCGGGTGCATTTTTCAGTGCTTATATCCAGTATAAAGTGGCACACCCCACCTACTCTTTTTCATACTCTATAGGAACCACCTATCAGAAAGGATTTTCTCTTGAGCAATCTGTTTCATTTGAATATACACCGTATGTGAAAGAGAATCTTCAGGGCTACTTTAATGTACTTGCTATAGGAAATCTTGATCATAGCGGCTATCCGAGAGGGTTACAGTTTTTGCGATTGGGAGTAAAACAAGATAAAATAATGTACGGGCTTGCTAGCAATTTTGATCAGTTTAATAACGGAAAAAAGACCCTGAAAAATATTGGGGCGTTTGTAAAATATAACTTTTAAATAAATAAAAAATGAAAAAGAACATTGATTTAGGAATATTGATCAGCAGAATAGCCATTGGATTTCCCATGTCGGTTTATGGAGTAAACAAATTGATTCACGGAGTTGGATTTATTGAAGATATGATGACAATGCATGGTTTACCCTCTTTCTTTGCCTATGGTGTATTCGCCGGTGAAATTATAGCTCCCATCATGCTTATCATAGGATTCAGGGCCCGTCTTGCAGGATTAATTTTTGCGGCCAATTGTTTTACAGCCACTATTCTTGCACAAACAAGCAATATATTTAAGCTTAATGAATTCGGAGGTTGGGCTTTAGAGCTTTTGGTCATCTATATGCTGATAAGCGTAAGTTTCTTCTTTGCAGGAGCAGGAAAATATTCAGTATCTACTCAAAATAAATGGGATTAGTTTAACGCTATAATCCCTGAAAATGTAATGGTATTTTTAATTGCCACGGATGTATTAATCATTGCATTGATATATTCGTGGCAAAAATATTCACCATCACTTCTCTTTTAATAAAGCATTGAATATTGCTTGGGTTTCATTCCCAAATGTTCTCTAAATACCTTTGAAAAATGGCTTAAGTTGGTAAATCCCAACATATACCCTACTTCTGAAACAGTATATCTTTTATCCTTCAACAAAAATGCAGCTTCCTTCATCCTGAATTCCTGATAATAGCTGAAAATACTATTCCCAAAAATCTGTTTGAATAAACGTTTGAGCTTGGTTGGACTCATGCCTGATTCTATTGCCAAATCCTTAATAACAGGAGGGTTTTCAAGTTGCCGGAGAATTTTTTCTTTTATTTGGTATATGGTTTTAATATCTTGTAAATTCAAAGCATAGACTTGTTGCTCATCCCGCTTTTCCAGTTCAATCAACAATCGGCAGATTAATTCTTCAGCTTTTAACCTTAAGAAATACAGTTTAAAAACGTCCTCTGTATGATCAGAAATAATTTCATCAACGACGTGTTGCAAGGCAGGATGAATCATTTGCTCAAAAAGAAAAGGTTGGGCATTTTTCAAAAGGCCCTGCAAAACAGGAGATTGATGTGATGAAAGAAACATTCCGCTCAGGTACTCAGCGTCAATCTCGATATTTATCGTCGCAGTATTACTATGTATTGCAATCACTCCATCGGTATTGATCCGGCTGGTTCCTATTAAGACAGAAGGCAAATCAGATCTGTTTTTCCCTTCTGATGACGTTTTATCTTTAGGGAACACATTTTGAAACTTAAAAAATAACATCCTTCTCGACGGATTAAAGTCTTTGTTCTCAATATTAATGTTATCATTTAATTCGTAGTTGCTGATGAGCATCCGGATATATTCATTAAAAATAAATCCTGTACAATATCCACTCCCAAAACGGGCAGGAATTTCAAGTTTTCTGTCTTTTATTTCTGTTCCTAAAGAATCGGCCAATTTTCTTAAAACCAGAGGAACTGTTGAATCATGCGTATCCATAGGGGTCTTTTACAGCTATTTTTAAGTCTAATATAATTATTTTATTCCTAAAACATCATGCAATTTTGTATCAATATATAATAATATAAAACTATGATACTACATAATAAAAAAGTAGCCGTTATCGGAGCAGGTCCGGTTGGGCTTACAATAGCCAGATTACTTCAACAGCAAAACGTTAATGTCTCCGTTTACGAAAGAGATAAAGATCAGTATGCCAGGATTTTTGGAGGTACATTGGATCTCCATAAAGGTACTGGTCAGGAGGCTATGAAAAAAGCCGGATTACTGGACACTTACTATAAAATGGCAATACCTATGGGAGTAACCATTACTGACCATCAGCTTAATACTCTGTTTACAAAAAAAAATCACTCCTGAAAATCAATATGATAACCCTGAAATCAACAGAAATAATCTAAGAACGATGTTACTGGATAGCTTAGCAGACAACACGGTTGTATGGGATCGAAAATGTATGAATGTTGAAATTCATGATAACCAATGGGTCTTGTCTTTTGAAAATGGTACACAAGCGATTGCAGACTTCATTATAGTAGCTAATGGCGGAATGTCTGCTATAAGAGAGTTCGTTACAGACACACAAGTTGAAGATACAGGAACGCTCATCATTCAAGGTGATATTCCGGATCCTGAAAAAGAATGTCCTGAATTTTATAAATTATGTAATGGCAAAAGATTAATGACTGCTTATCAAGGTACCTTAATTGTAATTAATCCTAACAATAACGGAGCACTAAGCTATGGTATTATTTTAAAAAATTCTGATGATTATACCTTCGCATCTAAAGATGATCACAGCATTCGTGAATTCCTGTTGGAAAAGTTTTCTGATTGGGATCATCATTATAGAGATTTATTCCAGTCAACCTTATCTTTTTGGTGTCTGCCTACCAGAAAATTTCCTGTGAATAAACCTTGGAAACACAATCGTCCCCTGCCTATTACTCTTATTGGTGATGCAGCTCATATGATGCCTCCATTTGCAGGTCAGGGAGTTAACATCGGATTGAAGGATGCTTTGATATTATCCAATAATTTAACGAATGGAATATATACCTGTGTGCAGGATGCTATTGACAATTATGAACAACAAATGTTTATCTATGCCAAAGAAGCCCAAATTTCATCATCCCTCAACGAAATCGAAATGCGTAACCCCGATTTTTCTTTCCAACAGCTGATTCTTTGATAACTTTTGAAAGTAAAATTATATCTATCTTTTAATATTGTAATCAGAATGAGAACCTGTTTCTGCTAATTTTTCACGATAAGCTTTTGGCGTTGAACCAGTTTTCATTCTGAAAAGATAGGAAAAGTGAGAAAAATTCCGGAATCCTAATTCAAAAGCAATTTCCTTAATTGATTTATCAGAACTATGGAGTAAATTTTTGGCTTCCAGAATAATTCGTTCTTTAATAAACTCCAACGGTGATACCACATATTGTTTTCTACAGATTACACCCAGATAATTTGGTGTAATACATAATTCCTGAGCATAAAAAGCCACATTTTTCTGGTTTTTAAAGTTTTTATCAACCAGCATATGAAAACGGAATGCAAGATTATCGGGAGTATTCAATGCTTTATTTCCGTAGGCATGTTCTACCCATAAATTAATAATGAGCGCCAAAAGACGCACCCTCGCATTGATAAGTTCCGGAAAAACATTATCTGCGAGAATTTCTTTCCGTATTGCATTAAATTCTATACTGAACCGATGATATGTTTCTTCATCAGGTTGTATCATTTCAAATTTACTGTAAGAAGAAAAAGTAAATTTCAGTGTTGGCGAGAAAGTCTTAAGTACAGAATCTTTGATAATCAATCTTCGCCCTACTGTATGGAGAGGCAAATCCCACTTATAATCTCTTTTAGGAAGATGAATAAACAGTTGCTGATCTCTAAGATCGTATTTGCCAAGATCCGTAATGCATTTCCCATGATCACATTGATCAATTAAGATAATTGTAAAAGAATTGTCAGGAAAGAAGTTGAGTGATTCAGCATTGATTTCATCCTGAAAAACCACGTCTATCCCCTGGTTGTACACTTCTTCTACTGAGTTTTTATTTATCCGTGCTTTATCTATTATCATACATTCTTTTACTACAGAGTCCTGTTATATTCCATACTAATTTATGAAATATTCGTTACATACATTAATGGGTACAAAGATACTTAGTCTGTGTGGTCTGTGAATATCAAGAACTGTGACAGGACTGTCATCTTTTAATACAAAATATCATGAATCAGATGTTCTGTAAAGTAGAAAAAAAACTAAACAAACACTACTATAGGCTTATTTACAGTCACTTAAAACCAAGATTCAACTTACCTCAGATCAATATAGAGATTTTTGGCTTGTCGTAAAAACAATAAGTATATTTGTATAAAGTTCATATTTTCCATCCCATGTTAACAGATAAATTCGGAAGACATATTAACTATCTCAGGCTCGCCGTTGTAGACCGATGCAACCTCCGTTGTACGTACTGTATGCCGGAAAACGGTCTTTCATGGATTAAACAAAATGAACTGATGACCGATGAAGAAATGCTCAGATTATGTTCTATTTTTACGGAACTTGGAGTTAATAAGATCAGAATTACTGGTGGAGAACCATTTGTAAGAAAAAATGTCATTGATCTTATTGGAAAAATATCCCGTCTGGACGGGCTTAATGATCTGAGCATAACAACAAATGGGCTTCTTACTGAACAATACATTCCGAAGCTTAAAGAATTTGGAATACAATCTATCAATCTGAGCCTTGATACGTTGAATGAAGAACGTTTTTTCACAATAACACGCCGAAAAAGTTTTGATAAAGTAATGAAAACTCTAGATCGCTTATTACAATATGAGATCAAAGTAAAAATCAATACGGTGGTCATGGAAGGGCAAAATATTGAGGACATCATTCCTTTGGTAAAGCTCACAAGAGACCTTCCGGCAGATGTTCGTTTTATTGAAGAAATGCCTTTTAATGGTAATAATACCCAAGCCTCTTTAAAGTGGAATTATTCGCAAATTTACCATCATATCAAAAATCATTTTCCAGACATGGAAAAAATATCGGATCCCAAAGGGTCTACGTCCTATAATTATAAAATTCCCGGATTTGCAGGAGATGTTGGCATCATAGCAGCGTATACACGTTCATTTTGTGGAGATTGCAACCGAGTCAGGATTACTCCTTCAGGGGTATTAAGAAATTGTTTGTACGAAGATGGTGGCATCAATTTAAAAGATGAAATCCGAACCGGAAAAAACAATGAAGAACTTAAAAATATAATTATCAACAGCATACATAAAAAACCAAAAGACGGATGGGAAGCTGAAAAGTTGAATCTTACCCCAGCATCACTTCATCAGTCTATGGCCACAATAGGAGGATAACTATGGAAATGATCACCGTACAACAAGCAGAAGACATTATACTTTCCCAAAACCAGGATTTTGGAAAAGAATATATTCCCTATGAACAGGCTTTAGGAAGAATTCTCGCAGAAGATCTCATAGCAGACCGCGATTTACCTCCTTTTGACCGGCCGACCGTGGATGGAATTGCCATATGCCATAGTTCTTATGAAAAGGGAAATCGTTCTTTTGTTATTAAGGCTGTACAATCTGCGGGTGAACCTTCTGTTGCTATTGACCTGGAGGAAGAATGTATTGAAATCATGACCGGAGCGGCTCTCGACCATACCGTTGATACAGTGATCAGATATGAGGATATCTCTATCGATAGTGGAATAGCAAAAGTTAATATTAATAGTAAAAAAGGGCAAAATATCCACCTGAAAGGGAAAGATAAAAAAGAAGGCGAAATTCTGGTAAAAGCCCATCAGATTATTACTCCTGCCATCATAGGAATTGCAGCGTCAATTGGAAAAACAAGAATATCAGTTAAAAAACTACCCAACATCATTATCATTTCCACGGGAGATGAAATGATACGTCCGGAAAAGATTCCCAGTCCCTATCAGCTAAGGCGATCCAATGGTATTACAGTACAATCTGTTTTAAAAAAGTATAATATTGATGCGGATACCCTCCATCTTGATGATCATTATGAAGAGATAAAAAAAGAACTTATCCGTTGTATTGATGAATATGATGTTCTTTTGATGACCGGAGGTGTTTCGATGGGAAAATTTGATTATCTGCCTCAAGTCTGTGAAGAACTTGGAATAGAAAAACTCTTTCATAAAATTAAGCAAAGACCAGGAAAACCTTTCTGGTTTGGTAAAGCCCGGAACAAAAAATTGATATTTGCTTTTCCGGGAAATCCTGTTTCAGTATTTATGTGCCTTCACCGGTATTTTATTCCGTGGCTGAAGACGTCATTGGAAATCAGGGAAGATTCTTATCAATTTGCTGTATTACAAAATGATATCGACTTTCAATTTCCGCTTCAGTATTTTGCACAGGTAAAACTAAAAGTAAATGAATCAGGGCAACTTACTGCTGAATCGGTGAATACGAATGGTTCAGGAGATTTTTCCCATTTGGCTGAAACCGATGCTTTTATAGAGTTGCCTTTGGAACAGAATTGCTTTAAAAAAGGGGAAGTCTATAAAACATGGAAGTATAATGATTAAAATAATGTGAAAATGTTACTGATATTCTATGTTTCTGTAGGGTTATATTTTTTACCACATAGAAACATAGAATAATACAAATTGATAAATTAGCGCATACAGATAAAAATTTCATGCATCAACCACAAACAAATAAATGAGAACTTTAAAATTTTGCAGATAATAACGTCACTAATACACGAATGATATGAATTTGTAAGTAAAAAATAAGGACATGTTTAATCAATAGGACTGAGATTGTTCCAGTAAAAGCATCTACTTAATGCATTTATTAAAAAATTCGTGAATCCGTGGCCAACAAATATTCACATCTGTAGTAAAAAAAAATATATGTCAGAATTTACTCATCTTGATAAAAACGGCCAACCAGCTATTGTAGATATTGGTGGCAAAAATATAACGCGAAGAAAAGCTGTTGCACAAGCCATTATTTCTTTACCCCAAAATATTTTGGAAGCTTTACAACAAGACCGTTTTACTACAAAAAAAGGTTCCGTCTTCCAGATTGCCACGATAGCGGGCATTATGGGCGCTAAAAAAACGAGTGATCTCATTCCTCTCTGCCATTCTATAGGACTTGATCATTGCAACCTTCAGATAGAGCTCAATGAAAATCGTGAAATCGTCATAGAATGTACCACAACTATTGAATCTAAAACAGGAGTGGAAATGGAAGCCCTGACAGGCGCTTCTATTGCAGCATTAACCATTTATGACATGTGCAAAGCTTTGAGTCACAATATTATCATTAAAGAAATTAAATTAATCGAAAAATCAGGTGGAAAAAATGATTTCAAAAGAGCATAATACAATTCCGTTACTCAACGGGCTTGTTCTGGCCGGGGGGAAGAGCAGAAGAATGGGGACCGCTAAGGATCTTCTGAACTGGCACGGAAAAGAACAACGGTATTTTGCTGCTGATTTACTGGCTCCATTCTGTACCGAAGTTTTTATTTCGTGCAGACAAGATCAGATGGTAGATATTGATCCTCATTATTATCCTCTTCCTGATACCTTTCTGAATATGGGGCCTTTCGGAGGAATTCTTTCTGCCCTACGTGCCCAGAGAGATAAGGCATGGCTTGTCGTAGCTTGTGATCTTCCGTTGCTGGACAAGAAATCATTAGAGCTTTTGATACAATCCAGAGATCCTGAAAAAGCAGCAACTACTTATGAAAGTCCTTTTGATGGATTGCCTGAACCATTAATTACGATCTGGGAACCCAAAAGCTACCCTTTACTGCTGAATTTTCTAGGCATAGGAAATACATGCCCAAGAAAGGTTTTAATCAATAGCGATACCCTTATTCTAAAACCAGAAAACCCTGATGCTTTGATGAATGTAAATACCCCTGAAGATGCTTTGAAAGCGAGTGAAATTTTAAAGAGATAATGCAATCCCATGAGGGTTAAAAGTTGATAATTTTGACTCAGGATTTAAAATAATTCCTGCATTCGCAACTATAAGATTACATCATATATGATTTTAAAAATGATCCTGTTTCCATAAAAAAGCAAAATTTATGAATGACTCTTTTGAACGTTACCAATGTCAGATTGCTTTACCCGGATTTGGAGATTCTTCTCAGGAAAAGCTTGCTAACGCAAAAGTCCTGATTGTAGGATTGGGAGGTCTTGGCTGTCCGTGTGCTCAATATCTTACTTCTTCAGGAGTAGGAACTATAGGTATCGCAGATGATGATACAGTTTCTTTGAGTAATCTGCACCGTCAGATTTTATATAACCCGAATGATATCGGAGCTTACAAAGTAGACATAGCAGCACAAAAGCTTCAATTACAAAATCCTTCTGTATCTATTATTCCCTACCGTCTCAGAGTCTCTTCTTCCAATATTATGGAACTTATTTCAGAGTTTGATCTGATCATTGAAGGAACAGACAATTTTGAAACAAAATGCCTGCTGAACGATGCGTGTGTATTAGCCGGAAAACCTTTAGTGTATGGGGCTATTTATCAATATGAGGGACAGGTAAGCATCTGGAATGTTTTACAAAAAGACAACACCTATTCACCTAATTATCGAGATGTTTTCGCTGATGTAGAAGATTCACAGGTTCCCAATTGCAAAGAAGGTGGTGTGATTCCTACACTGGCAGGAATCGTAGGATGTATGCAGGCTAATGAAGCGATAAAATATATAACACAATCGAATGATCTTCTGGCAGGAAAATTATGGATGATGGATGTTATAAGTGGCAGAACACAAATTGTAAAACTGAAGAAGACATCTTCCCCCATTACCTGCCTACCTCAAGTTGTTGAGTTTATTTCTTTCGATCAGTTAACCCTGGAACGAGAAAAATTTCAGATTATCGATGTTCGTACTCCACATGAGCATGAGGATTTCAATATTGGAGGGAACAATTTTCCGCTGGAAGAGCTGCAAAATTATTTACCTGTTATTTCTTCTATTTCCCAACCTATTGTTGTGTACTGTCAATCCGGAAAACGTAGCAGAGAAGCTGCTGTGATCATAAAAAAAGCTTTTCCTGATAAAGAAGTATTTTCGTTGAAAGACGGTGTGGGAAAAATACATCCATAAACCCTATTGAATTTTGGTAAGAGCAGAACCTTTGTGGGCTGCAATGTGATCAGACTTATCGCTTTTAATTTCATATTGCGGATCATCTTCACTCGCACGATGGGTATATCCTTTATAATCGAAGTCTTTGGTGTGAACCTTTATAATTGTTCCCGATACCCTGCCTGCTTCTGAATTCCAGCTTACCTTATCTCCTGTTTTGAATTTTGTTTCCATACACTTAATTACGATTTTTTTTGCGATACATGGCTTTTAACTAGTCAAACAAACCTACATCAGAATAGAAAACTTGACCATCCCATACCCTTGCAGGGGAAGTGTAGGAATGCTCTTCCACCTTATTGACATTCATTATGTGTTTAACATTCCACCCTTTGACTTTTAAATAATCTGAAACCAAAGCTCTGTGACAACGCCACCAGACGGCTTCAGAACACATAAAGGCAGTTGTTTTTTTTAATGCAATATTTTCCAGTTTTTCTATCGCCTGTACAAATTCGTTGGTTTGCATGTAATCTGCATATCCACGGAAGGATTCATTTCGCCAGCGGGTATTCACTGAATTGAGCTGTACTTTTCTTCTGCCTCCCAACTCTTCCATATGCAAATAATCTATACTATCTTCCGGCAGCATACGTTCAAGATTATCTTTGCTGAACCACGGATATTTTTTAGACCCGGGAAATCGTCGGATATCAAAAAGTTCTTTTATATGGAAAGAATTCAACATCTTTATAAAGTGTTCCCAATCATGAACAGAATGTCCAATGGTATAAATAACCGGTTTTTCTGTATTTTCCATCCCAATATCCGTTTTTACAACATCAGTCAATGATATTCTGTGTTACTTTTTTGGAAGCTGCAACTGGTTCTCCCGCCATTTCATGAATGGTTTCTGCAATCATAACAGACATACTATTTAGAGCCAGATCGTTAGCTTCTGTACCGAAAGGTTCTTCAATTTCATCTGCAATGGCTTCAAAAGCTACAAATGTGTATGCTATAAACACAACAATAAGAGGAGTAAACCACCTGAGTGAATCTACGAGGCCAAACGGTAATAAAAAACAATAGATGTATACTGTACGATGTAATAAAACCCTATAGCTATATGGAATCGGGGTTGAAACAATTCTTTCACATCCGCCTACAATATCTGAAAGCTTATCAAAATTTTCATCAAAACGTGCCTGCTGAATAGAATCAATACAACCTTCATCCTTTATTTTTTTTACCCAGTCAGCCATTAATTTCATAATCACTGTGGGTTTATATTTTGATGCGGCAACAATTGTAAGCTGGTCTTCTTTAAGTCTGTTTTGTAAATCCTCATGAGCATCCGTTCCTCTTAACTGATGTTTTAATGCGAAAATAAAAGCACCTAATAATTGTATAAACTCAGAAACGGAAACCGTATTGCAATCTGAATTTTTAAGAGTTAATGCCTGCCGGGTTAATGATCTTGCCGTATTCAATAAGGCTCCCCATAATTTTCTTCCTTCCCAGAATCTCTCATAACTTACATTGTTCCGAAAACCAAGAAACAGAGCCAGTACAAAACCAAACAGTGTTAATGGAGCCGGATTAAGTGGAATTTTAAAGGAAAAAATGATTCCACGTAAATATACAACTCCCAGAGACAAAATAAAAAGTAAAAAAAGACGTGGCAACAGCCCCGGTAAAACCGAACCGTGCCATACAAAAAGCATTTTGAACCAGTGTTCCTTCTTCCTGATAATCATACGAACTTTGTAAAGTCTTCAATATAAAAATTATTTTTGAATCTGCCCCACAGTCAATGCTTCCAATTGGTAAGAACTTCTTGCCGGTTTTTTCTCTCCTTCCACAATAAGACGAAGAGGTCCTTTTGATTCAGGCAGTAGTTTTCCATCAACGGTATCGGCTACAATTACATTTTTATCTGCAATGGAAGCATCCAGTTCTGCCAGTGAAAACAAAACCTGGTATCCGTCAGAACACTTTGCCAACAGATACTTTGAAAGGTTTTCACCGTGAAGGTCTTTCCCTGAAGGTACACCGGCCATAGATAAAATTTCAGAAAGTGAAACCCCGGCATATTTATGAACAATCCCATCTTTATCTTTTAATGAAGCTTCTTTTCGGGGCATCTTTGATAAATCAGTCAGATTCAGTTCCAGTAGCTTTGAAACATCTCCGCTTACTTTAAGTTTGAATCCTGACTGGCAAAATAGCCATCCTGAAATTAATAAGAACGCCAAAGGCAGTATTTTTTTCATGTAATACTCGGATTATGATGGTCATGGTCTTTGAACAGCTCCTCTGTAGAGCATCTGATCTACTTTTTTATAGACTTCAGGATTATGTTTTTTTATTTTAATCTTAACATATTTGGAGGCCGGCATATTGCTCTCTTTTACCACATTATTTACAGAGACCAGTACATTGGTTTCCGGAAAATAGGTAACTGTATTTTTTTCAGGAATCTGATAAGAAACAATAATAAACAATGGGGCAATTCTTTCTATACCGTCATCAAAGTTGTATAAATCCACTTTATCTCCGGCTTTAAATCCGGCCTTATCAATATCTTTCTGGTTCATAAAGATGACACGTCGTTCATTTTTAATTCCGCGGTATCGGTCATCAAGCCCATAAATAGTGGTATTAAACTGATCATGGGTACGGGTAGTTGCCATCATGTATTCATCTGCTTCAAGGCTATTATCCGGTATTTCCGTTAAAGTAAACGGAGCCCTGCCACGTAATTCTTTAGAAAAACTTTGTTCATCTCTTGCAGCATTCGGAAGATAGAAGCCCCCTTTTTCTCTTACACGAACATTATAATCTGTAAATCCAGGAATACACTGTTCAATAGCATCCCTTACAGCGTCATAGCTATCATGATATAATTGCCAATCTACTACAGATCTGCTTCCCAGCGTAGCCATGGCCATTCGGCATACAATCTGTGTTTCATTGATTAAATTATCTGATACGGCATCCAGCATCCCTTTTGAACTCTGCACCACTCCCATTGAGTTTTCAGTACTTACAATCTGTATTTCTCCGTTTACAATGTCTTTATCACTACGTCCATAAGTTGGCAGAATCAGTGCTTCTTTACCATGAACAAGATGTCCTCTGTTGAGTTTGGTTGAGACACATACCAACAGATTAAGCTTTCTCAGAGCATTTGCTGTATAGGTAGTGTCTGGCGTTGCAGACAAAAAGTTTCCTCCCATACAAAACATTACTTTTATTTTTTCCTCATGAATTGCCTTGATAGCTCTTACAACATCATATCCGTGTTTGCGGGGCATTTTAAATCCATAGAAGTTTTCGAGACGATCAAGTTGTTCATCAGTAGGTTTTTCGTCAATCATCATGGTTCTGTTTCCCTGTACATTGCTGTGACCACGAACGGGGCACACTCCTGCTCCCGGTTTACCGATACTTCCTTTAAGTAAAAGGATATTAAGAATTTCCCTGATCATATCTACTCCGTTAGGTTGCTGGGTAAGCCCCATTCCCCAACTGACGATGATACGTTTTTTGAAAGCAATCATCTCTGCAGCCTGATAAAGAGCTTCCTTAGATACTCCTGACAGATCAGCCAGTTCATCCAGCCTAAGATGATCAAATTGTTTTAAAAACTCTTCATATCCAACCGTTTTATCTCTAATAAACTCTTCATCAAAAACTTTACCCGGATTTTTCTTTTCAAATTCTATTAAGAGGAGTTCAAGAGCTTTTAACAGCGCCATATCACCATTGATTTTCACGGGTAAATAAAGATCTGCAAGCTGTACCCCACCTGTAAGAATAGCTTTCACGTTTTGTGGATTAATGAACCCCATTAAACCAGCTTCCGGCAATGGATTGACCGCAATAATTTTGGCTCCGTTTTTCTTTCCTTTTGCTAAAGCACTCATCATTCTTGGAGCATTCGTTCCTGGGTTTTGTCCTATAATGATGATGACCTCAGCTTCATAAAAATCTTCCAGGGTTACAGTTCCCTTCCCTATTCCAATAGTCGGGCGTAGTGCTGATCCTGAAGTTTCATGACACATATTGGAACAGTCAGGCATATTATTCGTTCCAAATTCTTTAGCAAACAGCTGATACACAAATGACGCCTCATTACTGGTTCTTCCTGAAGTATAAAAAGCCGCTTCATCCGGCGATTCCAGCGCATTGAAATGATCTGCTATTTTTTTGAAAGCATTGTCCCAACTTATAGGCTCGTAATGAGTTGCCCCGGGAGCCAGATACATGGGATCAGTAAGTCTTCCCATCTTTCCAATTTGATAATCATCCAATTGGGCGAGGTCATATACTGAATTTTGCTTAAAGAACTCAGGAGTCACCCTCTTAGTTGTTGCTTCTTCTGCAAGGGCTTTCGCTCCGTTCTCACAATATTCCCCTAATACTGAGCGTTCATCATCGGGGTCTGGCCAGGCACAGCTTGGACAGTCGAAACCACCCATCTGATTCATTTTAAACAAAGCTCTCATTCCTCTGACAGGAGTTCTTTCTTCAAACAAATCACTGAAAGCAGCCAACACTGCCGGCATTCCTGCTGCAGCTTTTTCTACATGTGTCAGCTTCAGATCTAACAGGCTAAACGGATTCTCAGCATTAGGTTCTTTGCTGATTTCCTCCTCTATTTTCTTTTTATTGTTGTCTTCCATAACCTCTTATATGTATTAAGTGATTAGCATGTAAGATTAGGATTCGGGTAATTATCGCTCTGATCTTCCATGGTATTGTCTATGCAAACAAAATCTTTTTCTATCAGGAGACTTACAGCACCTGTCTGACCACTGAAACCAACAATATCGGTTGACACTAATTCTTCAATCATTGCCACAGGCATCTTTAGCACTATTCTGTTTTCAATAAAAGCTGCAGACAATACATCATTCTCTGTTTTTTCTATCATATAAATAAAAGGGCTGTCGATAAACTCAGTCGCACTGGAAACAATACCATTCTTACCTAGTTCTGCAACCTCTGATTGAGTTAAACGAAATCTTACTGAGTTGTCTTTTATTCTTATTTTCATTGCTTTATTTCTTTTTTCCACTAAAATTTGTGACCCATTTTACTTTTTTGCCACGAATGCACGAATTATTTTATGGGAGTTACTTTCGTGATAAATATTAAACCGGTTTTCCCGAAGAAACCCTAACAATGTTATATCAAATTCTTTTGCCAGATCTATTGCGAGACTTGAAGGAGCACCGATAGCAGCAACTGCAGAGATACCAGCCATCGCTGCCTTCTGAATCAGTTCAAAACTTGCTCTCCCACTTAGTACCAAAATTATATTTTTCAGGGGAAGTTGGTTGGTAAACAGCGCATGTCCAATCAATTTGTCTAATGCATTATGCCTGCCAACATCTTCTCTGAGTGCCAGCAATCTTCCACTGCTATCAAAAATACCTGAAGCGTGGATTCCCCCGGTAGCACTAAAGTTATTCTGAAAAGATCTTAAGTTTTCTGATAATTGATATAGAATTTCCAACGGTATTATAAGAGGTTCTCTCTCCATAGTATGAAATGAACTTACCGTCCGGATAGACTCTATAGAACCTTTTCCACAGACTCCACAACTGGATGTTGTATAAAAATTCCGGTCTGTCTTCATCAACTGAGGAACGAAATCGTCTGCCAGATTTATAATAATTACATTATCCTGATTTCTTGAGCAATCAGCGTCCGGGCGTTGTACACTCTTGATCTGATTATCGGCTGAAATAATTCCTTCAGTAAACAAAAAGCCTACTGCCAGCTCATCATCATTACCTGGAGTTCTCATGGTTACCGATATATTTTTAGATTCTCTATGATCTTTTGGACCATAGGAAACCCTTATTTCCAAAGGTTCTTCCACAGCAATATCATCTGTAGAAGGAAAATTTTCATTGCCTTTTACTTTTATAATATCGATCTGACGTACCGATTTATTTTCTAATAGATTGGTTTTCATATCTGAATGATCTGATATAGTAAATATACGAAATTTAGCTCTCTAAAATTATGGATGAGCAGAAACCCATTCTTCTCCATCTTCAAAAATTTCCTTCTTCCATATGGGAACAGTTTGCTTTACAGTATCAATGATGAAACGGCAAGCCTCAAAAACGGCATCTCTGTGCCCGTCACCCACAACAATTATTACAGCTGCATCACCCGGAAACAAAATTCCGGTTCTATGATGAACCACCACATTACGAACGGAAAATTGCGCTACAGCCTGATCCACGATCTTTTTGATTTCCCTGATAGCCATGGATTCATAGCATTCGTATTCCAGACGTAGAACCTTTTTATTTTTTGTCATATTACGAACTGCTCCTATAAAGGTGGCAATCCCCCCACTACCTAAATCCTTTGCTACATTGAGGCATTCTGTAATACTTAAGGGATTATCCGTTATTTTTATATCAATCATTTTGTTTCTATTTAGTCTTGAAGAAAGATCGTGTGAATTAATCCTTTTATCCCCCACTTACCGGAGGTATTATTGCAATTTCTTGAGCACTGTTAACCATCTGATCATCTTCTGCATATTCTTCATCCAGAGCAACAAAGTAAGATTTTAATTTTTTCAAGTCCGGGAATTCTTCTTCCAGTACTATTTTCAATTCTTTTACGCTAAGGCTTTTTTCTGTTTCAATTTCTTTTTTTGAGGCTCCGAAAATGTCTTTTACAATTCCAAAAGCTAATATTTTTAGTTTCATTTTTATCTTTTAAATTAGTCTACCAGTATTTAATTAAGACGTTTACCCCGGCTACAAGGACAAGAACTGCTGTCATTCTTTTTATAACCAAAGGATTCCATTTGAGAGATATTCTGGAACCTGTTTGTCCTCCAATAAAAACGGCCAGACACAAACTAATGACTCTTACAGAATCAATTCCTACAGTCAATTGGGATGCTTGTCCGAAAATCCCTGAAATAGAATTCACCAAAATAAAAACACTAGATACAGCAGCAATCTTCCTTGGAGTATCCCATTTCATAAGATTAAGCAGAGGAGAAAGAAAAATTCCACCTCCAATCCCTACCAATCCGGAAAGAAAGCCTATACCTCCTCCCAACATACTGTTTCCAGATACAGATTGTTTTGAGACGTCAATTGATTTTTCGTCATATCTGGTATCTGTCTTTATCCATAAGAGTATGGCTGCAATAATTAAAGTAACTCCTAAAATCAGAAAAAACGTTTCCTGACTGATCTTTACTATTGCACCCAAGTACGCCATTGGAACACTCATGAAAGTAATGGGGATTGCTTTCTTCCAATCTATTTGCTTATTTCTAATATAAATATAAACTCCTCCCACAACAACAATGACATTACAGATCAAGGCCGTTAACCGTATTTCCTGATACGGAAGATTATACATGGCCAAAACCGCAAGATAACTTGATCCCCCACCGAATCCCACTGATGAATACACAAAAGCGATTATCAAAAAAAAGAGAAATATTTCCCAATGCTCCATCGTCTTTTACTGAAGTTTAATTGTATTACAATAATACTCATTTTTAAGGCTGGTATAAGAAGAAAAATATAAAAGTCTTTGCTATAATTTGTGAAAAAAATGTCATAAATTGTTTATCTAAAGAATACAGTAATGAGGTATCATGATCATTCATTACATTTGATTTATTAGAAATAATCAGAAATGCCTAAAAACGAAACACAGAACAAAATGAATTCTCAAAATGTCACCGATTATCCAAACAATAACACCTATTTTCTTGTCTGGAATTTTAAACAAGAAATAGATTCTTCTATAATAAAATCTGTATTTCAGCGAATGTGTGCCCTGGTCACCAATCTTAATAATTCTGCGCTTGACCGGTTTCCAGATTCAAAAGCAAGTTGTGTGATGGGTATAGGATATGAGGCATGGTCAGAGCTTGAACTGCCTACACCATTACCTAAAGAATTTAAAAGTTTTGAAGAAATAAAAGGAAGTAAACATACTGCTGTGAGTACCCGGGGAGATCTGCATTTCCATATTCGTGCGGATGAAAAAAGTTTTGCATACGATATGGCCTCTACAATCTCTGATTTTATGAAAGATATTGCAAATTGTGTAGTTGAGGTTCAGGGATTCCGGTACTGGGACAGCAGATCTATTCTTGGCTTTGTAGATGGAACTGAAAACCCACACGGGCAAGATCGCGATTATTTTGCGGTGATCAATGAAGGGGATCCTCAGTACGCCGGGGGCAGTTATCTTTTTGTTCAGAAATATATTCACAACATGAATGCATGGAAATCACTTTCTGTGGAGGATCAGGAAAAAGTTATCGGAAGATCTAAAGAACAGGATATAGAAATGGATGATGATGTAAAACCTAAAAATTCCCATATTGCATTAGCTAATGTAGGAGATGATTTTAAGGTAGTAAGAGATAATATGCCCTTTGGAAATGTGGCCACTAATGAAATGGGAACCTATTTTATCTGCTATGCAAGTACTTTCAGTACTGTAGAAAAAATGCTGACCAATATGTTTATTGGTGATCCGGTGGGGAATTATGACAGAATTCTTGATTTCAGCAGCGCTCAAACAGGAACTTTATTTTTCGTTCCTTCGGCAGATATGCTGGATGAGTTTTCTTCTTAGGTTTCATAACCATAGGTCCCTGTTATATACACTCAATCGTCATTCTGTATTTACCAGTATTATACCATCTAGTTTTAATTTGATGAATCCAAATGAATTAACTCCGCATTTATTCAGGACAGAGTACAGCAAAATTGTGGCAGTCCTTTGCAAATCTTTCAATATAAAGCATATTGAGATAGCAGAAGATATTGCCAGTGAAACATTTCTCAAAGCTTCAGAATATTGGGCGGTAAACGGGCTCCCGGAAAATCCTGCAGCATGGCTGTATACTGTGGCAAAGAATAAGACAAAAGATTATTTTAAACATAGCGCTATTGTTGAGAAAAACATACAACAGCAAGCAAAAATTAATGATACAGAACTATCACAAGTGGTTGATTTTGATTTCAAAAATATCTCGGATAGCCAACTGGAAATGATCTTCTGGGTTTGTAACCCCATTAATTCTCAGGAAACACAAATCAGTTTAGCACTCCAAATTTTGTGTGGTTTCAGCGTAGAAGAGATTGCTAATGCATTTCTTTCTAAAACAGAAACGATTAAAAAACGTTTACAAAGAGGAAAAGAAGTTCTTAGAACACGACATTTTAAAATAGAATCACTGAGCAAAAAGGATATCCTGCTACGACTTGAAACTGTATTAAAAACATTGTATCTATTGTTTAATGAGGGCTATTTTTCGCGAAGCAATAGCATTTTAATTCGTAAAGACCTTTGTCTGGAAGCGATCCGATTAACTTTAATATTAACAGATTATCCATTTACAAATACTACCCAAACTAATGCTTTACTCGCTTTAATGTGTTTTCAAAGTTCCCGGCTTGATGCCCGGATCGATCATCAGGGAGAAGTAATTCTTTTTGATCAGCAAAATAAGGCTTGCTGGGATCGTGAACTGATAGAGAAAGGTAATTATTATCTGGTAAAGGCTTGTGAAGTAAGCAGTATCGAAATTTCAAAATATCATTTGGAGCCGCTATCGCGTATTGGCATACTTCACCGGCAAATCAACAAAAATGGAAATCTATTTTAGATTTGTACAATCAGCTTGTTATAATGGAGTACTCTCCTATTACCGCCTTAAACAGAACCTTTGCTGTTTCTAAAGTCTTTGGGAATGAAAAAGCTATTATTGAAGCTGAAAAGCTCAACCTTAAAGGCAATGAATATTATCACGGATTACTAGGTTATTTATATACGGAAATCAACAATGAATTAGCAATCACCCATTATGAAGAAGCTATTCGTCTTACAAAATCAGAGGCAGAACAACAAACTTTATTAAAGCATATCAATATTTTACATCCATCTGAAAAATTCTGAAAGTATAAGAAAGGGCTGTACCACGACGGAACAGCCCTCTAATGAAGTGTTTATCTGCGTGCAACATTAAATGCAGGTCTATTCTATTTCCGGAAAACGTTATTACACAATCTTTGCACTACAGATCGAAAGAAGCTTTTCTTTATCTATATAAACAATATCACCATCTTTGATCTTATGTTTTTTTTGTAAAGATTTTTCCTGAACCGAAATCGCATTCATTTCAATTAATTGATCCAGTTTTCCTGATGAAAGTCCCAGACAGGTTCTGACAACTGATGAAATTTTAAGCCCAAATTCAAGGGGACACTTTATTATAAACATCAGCTCTTCATTATCCGGCTTCGCCATGTCTTCTAAAATATCACTATATAGTATATCATATTCTACACTATCCAAATCAGCTTCCACATTATTTTTCTTTCTGATTTCGTAAGAAAATGCATACTTCCAGGCAAGATCTACATTGTTTTCCGAAAACTTATTAAAAATTTCTTTGGTTATGGATTCTGTCCTGATCCTGGAAAACAAAGTCATATTATAGCGGCTTTTACATTTTACACACCTGTAAATCAGCCATATATCAATATTCTTTTTTTGAGCATTTAATCTAAATTTATCACTGCAGTAAAATCTTTCACCATCACAGTGGTTACATTTCTTTTTTAGAAGGGGGGTATTTCTGGTTTTTACCTCCCATATATGTTGTTGACTCATTACTTATTACCATTCTTATGATTCTTGTTTAGTTTTTACATATTATTCTATTACGATACTACCTGATGCATGAGATCAGATAATAGAAATAGCCGATACCATTGCTTTTTTGAGCAATGTTTTTAATAATATGTTTCAAATGACAACCTGTTCAGGTAGAATTACCCAAACAAAAGAATGATTAGCCTGTGGTTATTAAGGCTAATGCTAAGCGGTAATAGGTTTACGAGTTGTTCCCAAAACGAGTTATTTACTTTGTTATGATAAAAGTAATTAATTTTAGTAGATTATCTTCAAAAATTACATAAAATATAACAATAACCATCTAAATTCCGGTGAATAAAAATTAAATAAAAATCATTTTACATTTACAGGAATTGTTTTTTCCATTTGGCCACAGAGTTTCTGCTTAAAGAAAAATGGATTGCCACTTCTTTATTATTTAATTTATTCTTTTTCTGGTAATTCAAAATTTCCAGAATATCCGTCTTTGTATAAGATTTATGTTTGCCCGTACTTTTTTCTGTACATCCAAAAATTTTTTTATTTAATGCAATAATTTCTAATGCTGATAAATTTGGCTTTTCTAAAAATTTTCTACATTCTTCAATTTTATGGGGAAATTTTTTATTGATAAGATCAGTATAGATTCTCTGATAATTAGGTTCTATTTTTTGTTTCTGTCCATCCATTTGTGTAGTGTTGTTTCAGGAATTCTGTATTCTTCTATAATCTGGCGTTTACTTTTTTCACCGGTTTCAATAAGTTCCAATACAAACTCAATAATTTCAGGTGTGTAAATACTTTTACGGAATCCGGGTACTGCAGATTGCTTTTCTGGAGTATATTTATAATCGGAAGAAGCGCCTAATGAAGCATACACAATTAAGTGTTTACTATAGATTCTGAAAAAATCATATTTCAGTAATTTGCTCCATTGTAATATGACTTCTGTATCTAAGCTTTCGGCCTGGTACATAAGTTCTACTTCTTTTTTGCTGCATTGTAAAAAATTACAGATCTCCACGATTCCTACTTCATTTTCTGAGGCTAATTGCTGTATTAAAGTCCCTATAGGTATGTGCTTAAAATTCATTCTAGCCTCGTCAATTATTTATAATTTAATATTAAGTATGACATCATATATTGAAAATAAGTCACCAAACACAATATCATCAATATTGACAAATATCTTTTAAATACCGGTTTAACAATAATTATAGGAACGACAATTTGTATACATTTGAAATCTGAGACATATACAATATATATACAACACGCACACGGCGTTACAAATCAACACATTACAACCTCCACTGTTTTACTATCATTTTAACAAACCATTCGTATATTTACAATAGAGAAAATAGAGAAGGTGCGTAATTATTAAAACTGAAAAAATACGATAGAATAAAATTTTTTCACTTTCGTAGTCAGATTGACCTAAATACGTACCTATCTATATCCTAAAAAACACAAATAATAGAATATTAAAAATCAAATTTTGAAAATGAAAAGGTATATTACAGTTTTTATTTTTCTTCTGCTTCCCGTTTTTTCATCAGCTCAAAGTGACCATGATAAAGATCTCAAGGAGCTCAATGCCTTTTTATTTGGAAGAAATTTAAAAAAAACTAAAGTTCTTATCGAGAATAAGTTTCTAAAAGCAAACGATGAATCCAGGCAAGTGATCGGGTATGTTTACCTCTCCCTCTATTATAAAATTATTGATAACCATGACAGCAATAACCTGCTTCTGAAAGCGTTACAAAAAGCAAAAGAAATTGCTGATAAAACAGGGAAAGAAATTGATATTGCCTATGTAGAATATGGTTATGCAGCATATTATACCACAATAAATCAATGGGATTTATACATTAAATCCCTGGAGAAGAGTATCCGTATTTTCAAAAAACACCCCAATGAAAATTTTATGCTTGCTACTCTGTATCATTTAAAATTTTCAGCTGTAGACCAAAATCGTCCTGAAAAAAGGAATTTTGCAAATTATACGTTGGCCAATGCTTTTGCCAGGCAATCAAAGGATAAAATCTTAATAAGCTCCAGTTATAATGATATAGGTAATTTTTACACGTATGAATTTGATACTACTCAAGAAAAAAAATATAATGATTCTGCGCAAGCAGCTTATGACAGAAGCTTCAACATTGCTTTACAAGTGCAGGATCCCAATGCAAAAAAAAGATTACAGTTTTTTTATTATACCAATATCGGATTGATTTACTTAAATAATGCAAAGTATCCAGAGGCTCTGGCAAATTATGACAAGGGGCTACAACTATACACTGATAATGATAAATTCTACTTAGTCAATCTCTATAATAATATAGGCTATACGTATGCTCTTATGAGAAATAATACAACCGCATTAGAATACTATCTGAAAGCAGAGTCTATGACCGGAGATAAGGAAGTGACTAATATACTTAAACTTACAATTTATCAAAATATATCTGAAGCTTACGAAAAACTACATCTATATGATAAAGCGCTGGCCTATGAAAAGAAAGTAATGGCAACAACTCTTGAAGAAGATAAACTACAATATAACCATAATACCAAGTCACTGGAAACTTTTTACCAGACCGAGCAGGAAAAAAATAATCTGGCAGAGAGAAATAAAATGTATCAAAAATACCAAGTATGGTATATCACCGCTATTGCCTTTGCAATTGCATGTCTCTTCTTTCTCTTCTTTATGTTATATTATCGTCAAAAACTGAATAAAAGAACGACCAGTCTTCTGGAATCTGAAAGAGAAAATTTAAAAATGGAACATGAACTTTCCATCCTAAAACAGGAGCAACTCCAAAAACAAGCCCTTGCCACATCCATTCAACTGGAACATAAAAACAATTTTATTAATGAATTGAAAGAAAATGTACAAAAAGACAATAACTTACATCATTTGATAAAGAATGAACAGTTGGTTGATAATAATTTCAACACGATCAGAAATATTATACAGGAAACACATCCCAACTTTTTTAAGCGTCTCAATGAAATTACTAAAACAAAGCTCACCAATCTTGATTTAAAATATGCAGCTTATATTTATATGAATATGGATAACAATCAGATCGCGGCAGCTCTAAAAGTAGATCCTAAAACAGTGAGTGTTACCAAATACCGATTAAAACAAAAATTGGATGTTGATAAAAATGAAGATCTCAACAATTTTATTCGTAACCTGCATACATAACTTAGGTTCAGGATAAAAAGTATTCAAACTGACCTACAATTTTAAACCAGACTTTACAAAATGAACGGCATATATTAATTTACTGCAGGATCAACAAGCTCAGTGGTAATTCCCACAGATCTTAAAAGATTCTTGTTATCAAAAAGCAAAGTTGTATAATATTTTCCTTTTTTAAAAGTCAGCTGAGCTCCATTGGGATACATACTGCCCTTCCCCAGCGTTTGAGATTGGGCTCCATACCGATTAAAGCGGCTTTTCGCTTCCTGTAAAGTACTTTTATTCAGCGCAAGACCAAAAGGTAGATTTTCAACAACTAAAACCTGATCATCAGGAATATCAAAAAACATTTCATTGACCACATTGTTTTTCCCAAGACTACAATACAATTCTAATCCTGATTTGGTAATCCATTTGGCATATTTCTGATCGTTGGCATCTTCATAAAAAATTGTTTTTACATGTAAAATCTTTGAAATTTTTTCCGTTGTTTGTGGAAAAACAAATTCAGAGTTTTTGTCCAGTAAAGAATTTAAGCCTGCTGTTTTCTGTGAAAACGCTGTTACACTGCATAATTGAAAAATTATCGTTAAAACAAGAGTCAATGGTTTAATATGCATATGGTTTACATTTATTTGTGAACAATTTAATGTTTAAATTTATTAAAATTAACGTATTAAATAAAAAAACAATCCAATTTCCTACATGGATAACCTCTTCCTCACTCATATAATCGCCAAAAAATAATGTAATTTTGCTTCATTCTATCGAAAAGGATAGATTTAGTTTTAATATTATGAAAAAAATTGCACTCTCTTTACTTGCTTTCTGTGCGCATTTTGGCTGTCAGGCTCAAAGTTTCGATATCATTCCACTGGGTATATATGGTGGAGAACAAGAAGATAATTTATCTGCTTATTTAGTAGGAGCACCTAAAGACAATACCTATATTTCTTTGGATGCAGGAACTATAAATACAGGAATACGTAAGGCTATCCAAATGAAAAGCCTTACAGGCCCGGAAGAAACTGTTTTAAAAGATCAGATAAAAGGATATTTTATTTCCCATGGTCATCTGGATCATCTGGCCGGGCTGATCATCAATTCCCCTGCCGACACTAAAAAAGATATTTTTGGTATTGCACCAGTGCTTCAAATTCTACAAAATCACTATTTTATTACAGACACCTGGATCAATTTTGCTGATCAGGGACAGAAACCAATTCTTGGAAAGTATCATTACCATGAGCTTCAGAATGGTATGGAAGTTCCGGTACAAAGTACGTCCTTATTTTTAAAAGCATTTGAGCTAAGCCATGTTAATCCTTATAAGAGCAGTGCAGCACTCGTTAGAAGCGGAGAAGATTATTTGCTTTATTTGGGAGACACAGGGGCTGACAGAATTGAAAAATCCGATAAACTTGATCAACTATGGCAAAGCATTGCTCCTTTGGTTAAAAAGAAACAATTACGGACCATCTTAATTGAAGTTTCTTTTCCAAACAGCCAGCCTGAAAACTTATTGTTTGGGCACCTGACCCCTAATTTGCTGTTAGAAGAATTGAACAAATTAAAAGAAAAAACCGGGCAAAAAAATCTTGAAGGGTTAAACATTGTTGTCACCCATAGAAAGCCTACAGGCAATAATCCTGAAATTATTAAAAAGGAATTATTGGAGAATAATCCTCTACAGGTACATTATATTTTTCCTGAACAAGGCAAAAAAATCAGTTTACCTTAGAAAAAAGGATGAAGCAATATTTTGTTTCATCCTTTTTTATTAATTTATAATTTGTCCTTCATTATCTCCTAATTTATCCCGGAATTTTTGCAGATCTTCGGGATCCGGTTTTACCCAATCGGTTAGCTCACCTACAATTTTCAAAGGAAATTGAGAACGATAAGAACGGGTCGGGTTTCCCGGAAATTTTTTATCTGTTACATTAGGATCATTTTCAAAATCCCCTGTTGGTTCAACAATGTATACCCTTTCCTGTCCATTGCCTCTTGCCAATGCTGCTGCTAACCCTGCCCCATTTGGCAAAGCTGTAAAATAAATATGATTCATTTTGAGATCAGACTGATAATTAGAATCACCTCCGGCTATCAACAGATCTCCAACTTTTAAATCTGCTTTGGTCCCGTGATAAAAGGGTCCTTTATCTGAAGGATGGTCTCTACATAATGACGCCCGTTTGGAATATTCATCTGACTTTTCCATGTCAGAAAGGTCTTCATAACATTTAGCAATATTTACATAAAGTCCGGGCAATGCAGTCTTAACTGTGTCATCATTTATTTTCAAAGCATATTTCAGAGTGGTATTCAACCATTCTAATCTATCAGAAACTGTTTTTTGATGTCGCGATATATAATGGGCAGCAAGAAATTTTTCAAGATCATTGGTTGCTTCAGACCAGCCTTGCATAAACATTTTACAGGCTTCTTCCGGTTCATTTTTTTCTTCCAGGCTCATTCCCTGAAGACATAGTTTAACGACCGCATTAAATGGTGAAAATTCCATGAACTTATTCTTTTAGTAGGTTATTTTCTGTTTATCTCTGAAGGACCGGCATTATATATTACCATATCCATCTATTGATAACAAATTTACACAAATGCTACCGATATATAATTTTGCTTTTTTAATTTTAATAGAAATGGAGGAGCGTTTCATTACAATCATTTTATCTGCCAAAGAAATAATTAACCACACCATTCACGATAAATAAATTATATTTTTAGAACCTTGTGGATTCTAGTGTTTACAATTTTTCACCTTTGTTATGTTTTTACAATCCCAGCTTCTTTTTGATTGCCTGTATCTCTGCTTCGAGCTTAGTTATTTTTACTTTTTGCTGCTCTATTTCAACCTGCTGCTCCTGAATCGCTTTTATTAATACAGGAACAAGGGCAGTATAATCCACAGCCCAGGCTTGTTTAGTATCATCCTTCGGCTTATAGACGGCCTCGGGAATCTGTTTATATAAATCCTGAGCCAGCAATCCGATTTTATGCTGCGACTTTAAGGCAGGATCCACAGCCGGTTTTCCTCCTTTAATCTCAGGATTATCAGATAGTTCATATTGCTTGGGTTGCAAAGCCATAATTGCCTGTAGTCCGTACTCTATTTCTTTAATCTGTGTTTTCAAACGCATGTCTGAGGTGTTGACAAAGCCACCGGCTGCACTCACCGTACCATTACCATCAATAATTACCTTAGTGCTTCCATTATAACTATATTTGAATCCGTCGGCTCCAAGATAAACCTGTGTACTGCTGCCGTTAAGGGTGTTATAGCCACTCAAATCAAGATGTCCCTTACTTGCCGAGATCTTATTCCCTCCTCCTCCGGGTTCTTCGGGTCTGTTCATGTAGATATCACCGTTACTGTCTACCCTGAGCCTGTCTAAGGTCGCATAATTGTACTGCAGTCCGCTCGTTCCGATCGCAAATTGTGCTAAATTATTATTCCCGGCCACAGTCAACGGGCCACCTGAATTATTTATGGTCGCGGCATTGGCTCCTCCGTCGAAGGATCTTGTAGAAGAGTTTAAAAACATATTGAGGGCATTCCCCGAATCATTGGTCAGTTGTAAAATCGTAGCCGCATTGGTTCCCGCATTGATATTACTGATTCCGGTAAGTCCGAAACCTGTATTATTGCTTCTCAGATACAATGCCTTATCTGCATAGTCGATAGCGGTATTTTGGGTCAGTGTTCCACCAAGCCTTACATCATTTCCTACAAGGCTAAGTCCATTACTTGCTGTTATTGCTGCTGAAGAATTTCCTGATACATCCCATGTGGAAGCAGCACCTGTAAGACCGGTACTGATCAGCTGCAGACTTTGATTGGGAGCCACCGTGAAACTGGCATTTCCATTAATTGTCTCCGAAGCTGCCGGATTTATGGTTATAGTAAAAGCAGTATTGTTCTTAATGGTATACATTCTGCCTTTAAAATTTCCTTCGCCTGATATAGCTGCCGGCAATGTAAAAGTTGTATTTCCTGCCCCGTTATAAGAGATATGAAAATCTCCGGAAGTCATCGCATACGTCGCAGCAGTGACTGTACTGTATTTTGCGGCTAAAGATCCGTTAATATCCAGTGTTGAACCGGGTTTGTCCGTATTAACCCCAACGCTTTGTGCATATACAAGGCTATAAGAAAACAATGCTGTCAGCACTGATACTGTAGTTAATTTTTTAAACATTATGATATAATTATAGTTTAGTATTTTTCCTGTGTATTGGCAGTCTGCAAAATTGAAAACCATTATGTATGTACAGTATTACTTGCAAATACTATTGAAAGAGATCTGCCCCAGTAATCAATTTGTTCTATTGAAACAACTTAAATAAAGAAAAAAGTATCATGTTTTTTTTCATTGCAGGCAGTTTTAGTACTACAAAACTAGATGTTCCCACCGTCCGGAAAAAAAAACATATGTAAAAATATTGCCACAGCTTTGTGGATAAATTATGACAAACTCGGGTAGTTAAATAATCTGAATTTAGGGTATATTAATCTGAACTCAGATTAAATAATAAATATTTGTCATCAATATGCATTTTTGCCGACATTTGAATATGGCTTTATTTATTACCTTAGACAACGTCCATACGCTGTATAATATTGATGTTTCAAAAAAGATGGATGGAATAGCTGTTCTTCATCAACACCATCATCCGGCAAAAGAATATCACAAGCATACACGTCTTTTTGACGGATTGTTGCTAGGCTTTTTAATGAAAGGTTCCATGAAAGCACAGATCCATTTTCTTGAATATGAAATCAATGCAGGCGACATTGCTGTTTTGCAGCCTCAATTAATGATTGATACAAAATCCCTGAGTGACGATGCAGAGATCATAAGTATTGCACTTTCATCGGATTTCATTACTTCATTTCCTATCCTTCGTGAATTCATAATGAATGATCAAATCAGATGGAGACCGGTAATCAGGCTTAAAGAGGAAGAGTTCGTTCTCCAAAATGAACTGCTGAGTCTTATCCAAAAATTTTATCATAAAAAAGAAAGTCCTGGAAAAGCTGAAATGTTACGACATCTTGTTATAAGCCTGATGTGCATGATTTCCGAGGCATATTCTGATTTACAAGACCATAAAAGCCTTATAAAGAACCGTACCCATGAAATTATTGACGATTTCTACCTGTTAATTTCAAAGTATGCAACTCAACAACGCACTGTAAAGTTTTATGCAGAGAGGCTTCATCTCACCCCTCAATATCTCTCTACTTTTTTGAAACAAAAAACAGGAAAATCAGTACTACAATGGATTGATCATACTGTTATATTACATGCTAAAACACTGCTTAAATCTTCGAGTTTATCTGTAAAACAAATAAGTAATGAACTCCATTTCGAAGAAACGAGTTTGTTTTGTCGTTATTTTAAAAGAATTACCGGAGTTTCACCGGGAACTTTTAGAAACGAGCAATAGATAGTATTATGAGTAGATTTTTATTTTCAAAATAATTATTACAATCGTTGAGAATTAATATTACAAATTGCACATAAAGCCCATAAAAGTGTAAAGAAGATACGATCCCTTTGTTTCTATTTTTACCCCATGAAAAATTTGAACAAAAAAGCAGCTATTGGGTTTATATTTGTGACCATACTGATTGATATTACGGGATGGGGAATTATACTTCCTGTAATTCCCAAACTGATTAAAGAGCTTATTCACAGTGATGTTAACGAAGCTGCTCAATACGGAGGCTGGCTTGGCTTTGTCTATGCTTTTATACAATTCATTTTCTCTCCTCTTGTAGGAAATCTTAGTGATCAATATGGGCGACGCCCTATTATTTTAATTTCTCTTCTGGGGTTTGCTGCAGACTATATATTCCTTGCGTTTGCTCCTTCTATTGTCTGGCTATTTTTAGGAAGAATAATTGCAGGACTGACAGGAGCGAGTATTTCAACAGCTACAGCTTATATAGCTGACATATCCACAGACGAAGACAGAGCTAAAAATTTTGGAATGATTGGGGCCGCTATAGGTTTAGGATTTGTTATTGGTCCTGTCATGGGAGGTCTGTTGGGATATTATGGCGCAAGGGTACCTTTTTATGCAGCAGCCTTCCTATGCTTATTAAATTTTCTATATGGCTATTTTATTCTCCCGGAAAGTCTTGACAAAAACAAACGGAGATCATTTGAATGGAAACGTGCCAATCCTGTAGGATCCCTTAAATTCTTAAGAAAACATCCGGAAATATCAAATATGGTTATTGCACTGATTCTGATTTATATTGGTATTCATGCGGTACAGAGCAACTGGCATTTCTTTACAATGTACAGATTTGGATGGTCAGAACGAATGGTAGGAATGTCTCTTGGTGTATTGGGATTATTACTGGGGATAGTTCAAGGAGTTTTGATACGATGGATAATCCCAAGGCTTGGTGAAAAGAAAAGTATATATTATGGATTAACCTTTTACTCATTGGGACTTCTGTTATTCGCTTTTGCCTGGGAAGGCTGGATGATGTTTGTTTTTCTCATTCCCTATTCATTAGGAGGAATCTGTGGACCGGCTCTCCAATCTTTCATCACGAAGAATATCCCATCAAATGAACAAGGTGAACTTCAGGGAGCATTAACCAGCTTAGTAAGCGCAACCTCAATTATAGGGCCTCCTCTCATGACCAATTTGTTTTATTACTTCAGCCAGGAAGAAGTACCTTTTAGATTTCCAGGAGCACCATTTCTTTTGGCTTCTGTGCTAATGGCTGCCAGTGTAATCATTGTATATTTTGCTTTTAATAAAAAAAGTGAAAAATAAGAAACAGATGACTACAATCAAAGTTATTATACCGTTTAATTCTCAAAAGAGGAATTATTAACAAAATAATAAAGTTGTAATGTAGAAATTATTTAAAAAAATCATATCCGGCTAACAAAAGCTGCGACTGATGTTGCAGCTTTTATAGCATTTAAACGTTATCATTTTCAAAGATCGCTTCTCCAAACGAACTTATTAAATACCATTATTCTCTTCCTCTCGAGAAATTCAGACTTATCAGCCAAAATTGTTGTTGCCTGAGTCCTTTTATAGGATCTGAGCCATAATTAAAACTTGCCCCGACCGATACTTTTACCGGCCAGTATGCAATGAATATATCACCACCCGTTTTAAATAGGTGGGTATACTTTTCCTGATAACTTGTCGAATTAATCAGGTCATATCTTCCAGTATAATCAGCCCAAAGCCTAAAAATGGGTTTGGAAGTGTGCCCCGGCTTATTTGTAAAATTATATTGAATACCTAAAACATACAATGGTCGTACGATAAATCCCTGGGCTGCTTCATCTTTTGCTTTTATGATCCCCTGAAGCTGTGTTCCTGCAAAACCAGACAAGAACCAAAAGGACTTCTTGTCTCTATTGAGAAGAGTATTAAACTTAAAATCATCCCCATCCCCATAGTAACTAAAAAGCAAATTAGAGGCGATTGAATTTTTAACATCTACTCCGTCATAAACATACTTAGCATCGGCATTCAGAAAAAAAGTACTTGGATTTTCAGAAAAAAAATGGGTTAAACCATAGCCGGTCTGAAAATTATTCTGCTTCTTATCTGTAAGCGTATTCTTATGATATTCGATCTCTATTTTTGAAAAGTTTCTCACTGAGCTTGCAATATCATACGAAACTCCAACGTTCACAAGCCATGAAGTAGAGTCTTTTTTAGGAAGTGTTATCTGAATTTGAGCAGGGCTCTCCTTTTGTTCTGCAGTTTCCATAGACTCTCCTATCAGAATTTTATTCCAAAATTTACTTTCCTCTTTTTTATCCTGCCCCTTCAAGAAAGTTGTGAAAATAAACAACAACAATAAGATATGGTTCTTTTTCATAGTGAAGGTATTTGATTGAAGGAAAAACCTGATGACTTCGTGACAAGACTAATGCAGTCTTTTACAGTACCACAGCTTTTGACCTCATCAATACTCATTTCTGTTGTTGAAGTATTATGCCCATTTGCAATACGATTCAACTTAATTGTTAAAGAGCGGTATTGCATTTTACCAAAACCAAATTCAGACATACTTTTATTATCCTCCAAAGTTGAAGGATCCGTATTTGTACTATTATTTGTCTTTAGTATTGCTGTTTTAACCTCATTAGGAATTGAAGCCTTTGAAATAGAAAAGTCCGACGCCTTTATGAGTAAATCGCTTAACAAAATGTCACCAACCTGAATAGGATTATTTTCTTTTTCAAATTCTTTGACCGCTTCTAAAATCCTGTGAAATGAATGCGGATGTACTTTAATAAATTGTTTTTTCTTGTTCATGGTTTTTCTCCTGAATTTCAGAATTTCTCATCAACCGTGCAATAGTAGAAATACGTATTTTCTATTAAATAAGAATATTGAGCAGGGGCTTCTTATTGGTCATAGAACAAATTAAAAAAGCCTTAGAATTTTACATTTTAAGGCTTTTTCAGGTATTGGAAAATAAGAAATTTTCAAATTTAAAAGTCAATTTAAGATAAAACAGAATCTCTTTTTAATCCAACCCTCAACCATTTATAAACCGTTTCTCAGTTATGAGCTTTTGATTTTACCCCACACTTTTAATCAATCAATCAATCAATCAATCAATCAATCAATCAATCAATCAATCAATCAATCAATCAATCAATCAATCAATCAATCAATCAATCAATCAATCAATCAATCAATCAATCCTGTTTTTCAGTTTTATTTAGATTTCTTTTTACAATTTCTTTACCTGTTTCTCCTAAATATTCCTCAATTATTTTTTTCCAAATAATAAGTCCATTTTCAGAATTTATAAAAATAATAAGTCCTCTTTTTGATTTTGGAAGAAGCAAGACCATACATTTAGTTCCATCATCCCCGCCTGTATGCTGCAGTGCTAATTCATGATCAGGAAGATTGGGAAGAATCTGCATCCCCAATCCCCAATTCACACCTGTTTTGACCTCGGTTTGTGATTGAATAAATTCATTATATAACTGTTGTGAAAGCCCTGCATGTTGTAAAATATGCGTTAAAAATTTACTATAATCCTCAACTGTGGTGAGCAAATTTGCAGCAGCATTTGATGTATAATATTTTTCATACTTCATAGGTTGTCCCATTGTATCACTTTCTACTGCATATCTGCTTTCATCTGTTGTCTTCGTCCAATAATAAAAGGTGTCATTCATTTTTAACGGGGTAAAAAGCATTTCTTTTGCAATTTTTTCCAAAGATTTTTTAAATTTCCTTTCAATAGCTTTTCTTAAATATTCAAATCCTTCTCCTGAATATTGAAATTTTGTTCCCGGCTTAAATTCAAACGTTAATTTTTTGTCTGCTCTTAAGTATCTCCAATTGGGAAAACCTGATTTTTGAGACAAAACATTTCTGGTTGTTAGTTGATTTAAAAATGAGCTTTCTTTAATGTCGGGATCAATATAATATTTTGCTAAAGGTTCATCTAAGTTCCATTTTCCTGCCTCAACAAGCTTTAATACTACTATTGCTGTAATTGGCTTTGTAAGTGAAGCTACTTTATAAATACTGTTGTATCTCACCGGAATATCTTTTTTTTGCTCTCCAAAAGATCTTATTTGCTGCAATTGTCCGTCATAGATATATCCGATTGACAAAGAAGGAATTTTTAAATCCTTTAAAAGAGATTGAATTTCTAAATCTGTATTGAATAAAGGAAAAGGATAACCATCTTCAAACCTGACATCATACTTTTCCGGCTTTTTGTGATCATAACTCAGTTCTTTTTTCAACTTCCATTCTCCCTCTTCCAAAATCCACGTTGCAAGAAACTTTGCGTTTTCCGTAAAACGCTGTTCTCTATTATTTATCATGTAAAAATCATGAATTCCTGACTGAATGGCACCATATAATTTTCCTTCATTATATAAAGGAAAAACACGGAGACTTCCTTTTACTAACTTTCGGATTGGTTTGCCCCTGGGATTTTCACAAATACTTTCATTAAAATTAGTTAAAAATGTTTTTTTGTCCTGAATCCCGTTTTGATCATGGTAAAATTCAAAATCGTAAGTGATCAGATTCACGATAGCATTCAGGTTACATTTATTAAAGCCTTGTTCAAATAAAATACTGTCTTTTTTCTGGAGGGTAATAAATAATTCTGACTTTTGGTTTACCTGGGCTCTTATATTTATTGAGGATAAAATTAAGATAGCGATAATTAAATTTAATTGTTTCATTGTTAAAATATTTACTATTAATCAATGAGACAAATTTCAAAATGATTATCGATTTATAAGAAAAATTAGCATGACAAGAACACGCCAGTCACACGACAACCCTTATAAAAAGCTGAAATTCAAAAATATACACATTCTACCTTGCCTGTCAATTGAAATCGCATTTAGAATGATAATACAAATATTTATAATACAAGCTGTAGCAGCTACAATTAATATAAATGGAAAATCAATAGAAAATATCCTATTCAAAAATGGACTTAAGAAAAATAAAATTGCTGATACTAATGTCCATAAAATTTGAAGAGAAGCAATCTGTTTTACCATTAAATTATTTTCCTTTTTAAAATACATAATGAGCAATGGGGCGAATATATTCATTGGCGGAAAAATAATAAAAGGTAAAGAAGATAAATTGATAAGTTTAATCAATTGGTAATGTACAACCTCATTAACGGGACTTTTTAATAATTCAGTTTCTTTTATATGAAGTGCTTTTGCCAGTGCTCTTAAAGTATAACCTTTTGGTTCAGTACCGGCTTCAATACGTTGAATCGTTCTTATGGAAATCCCAGACTTTGCAGCCAGCTCTTCCTGGGTGAGATTCAGACTTTCTCTATATTTAAGAAGTTTTGACATACAGTATTGAACATTTTAATTTAAGTAACAATATTACTTATTTTTACTCTATTCCGGCATAGCTGATGATCATATATTCTAAATATACTTAGAAATCCTCAACCATATACTCTTAATAATCTAAAGCAATCATAATTTTCTTTTCTTGACATTCCTGAATAAAAAAAGGGTTAAATCTATAGACTTAACCCTTTTTCTGCGGAGAGTGAGGGATTCGAACCCCCGGACCTGTTACAGTCAACAGTTTTCAAGACTGCCGCAATCGACCACTCTGCCAACTCTCCTTAAACTCCGATTGTATCGTTGTTTTCAGTGGTGCAAATATAGAAAGTTTTTCAATACTGACAAAATATTTTTTCAATAAAATGAGTATTTGCGCAGTTTTTATCGGGGCATCAACGATAACGAGACACGAAATCATATGATTAACAAACTGTTAGAACAAAATAAAATCAGAAACAAAAAGCGATATTTATATATGACTTGAGCGTTACATATGCTTTATATTTTTATCCGTAATAATATTCAGTCGTGAGATCACCATTAAAAATGGGTTTAAAGTCTTGTTTTTGCATATTTAATTCAAATATTCGCTCTCCGTTTTTCATTCCGCCGTGTATTTTTAATGAAAACCATCCGTTTTCTATGGGAATGCTGACACTATTTTGATCGTTAATGGAAGAAATGTCTTTCAAATATCCAATACCAACTATTTTCACTTCATTACTGGTAGACTGAAATATCCAATCTTGTGATTGGACAGCTACTTCTTCCTGAGTGAGAATCTGCTCTCCATGGTTTGAGAGATAGAATGAATAATACCCCTCTTCTACTCCGATGACCGGGATAGCAATTCCTGATTTTGTAATTTCATCTCCGTGTTCGTTTTCGACGAAGTATTTCAAAATATTTGTTCCTGGTAAATTATGTTCCAGCAGGTACTTTGTTAAAAGATCAGGATTGTAGATTACAAAACCTTTAAGTTCCGAAAATATTTTTTTCATAATGTATATTTGATAAGATTTGGTTTATATTTTTACTGTGACTCTTTGCAAAATCAATACAATTCATGTCTCCAGATTCATCTGCTCAAATACCCGGCATCATTTATTATCTTTTGATTTCGTTCGTACATCCTCAACTGCCTGTTGATTACTCTCTCCGTATCAAAAATTGATATATTTCATCTTTAGACAAATCCCATTCATATTTGTGATCAGGGATATCTGCGAGCTGAGTTTTCAATAAAGGATGATCAACCTGAACATTGACAAGTTCTTTTCCCTTTCTTATTTTCTCAATCAATCGAATCTCCGAAGGGATATAGTTCAGTGATAGAATTTCAGAAAATTTATCTTTCAGGTCTAAAGAGCTGTAAATATGAAAATCACAAATCTCAAAAAGTAAATCTCCCAGCAGTTTCTGATCTGTTGTATCCCAATGAGCAAGAAATCTTTTATAAATATTATCTTCAGGCAAAGCAGCATATAAATCTTTATTGATCTCTTTCGTCTCGTACAGATCATACAATAAAGCCATAAACAAATGATATGTTTCTTTATGCTTATATTTTTCTTTGTCATCTTCAAATAAAAGCTCAAAATAGGCTCTTGAGAGCTTAGCCAGATCTCCCATATTCCATAGCACTGACATTCCAATAATACAACCAATTGATCTGGGAGTAACTTCTTTTTCATTAAAAAGCTTTTCTAAAATATGCTCCTGCCACAATAGATAGCGGGTGATATATTTCCAACCTTCTTTCTGATCATTTAAAATTAAATGTTTAGGATATTCTCCGGCATGGACACCGATCCCTAAGGTAAGGTTACGGGCTATTGTTCCTTTAAAACCATCTTTAATATCATCCTGAATACTTTCTTTAATTAAATCATAATATTGAGTAATCTCCTTTTCATCTACTCCTTCTTTCTTTGTTTTATTAATCTGCTTGTTAAATTCGTTGATTATTTTTTTGTGTTCCATTGTTTATCTATATTTCTGTGGCCAGTTACTCATTCTTGTCATAGTAGCATCTCCGGTAGTTTTATTTACTTTATATTTAATTAACCTCCCTTCTATACCATGAACTTTAATATCTCTATCAATTATATTAGCTGTTCTTATCATTCCGGCATCCATTTTTTGTCCTCTTAATGTTCCTTTATTCCTTATTTCATCCAGGATATTCTGAATATAATCATCTCCTTTCTGAAGGACACTTAATCTTGATGTATTTGCTTTGACTTCAAAAACGTGAACCTTTTTAGTCAAAGGGTGCTGTGCAACGACATCAATACCATTTTGGGAGCCATTTTTAATCTCTGTATATATTTTCCAACCTCTTTTCTCCAATCCGTCCACAAAGTTTTTTTCTGCCATGTCTCCAATAGCAGTATTATTGGCCATTAAGCCTAAAATATCCAATAATACATTAATATCTTTGACGTAATTGTACAAACCAAAGCCTCCAAGTAAACCTACCGGATCTTTGCTAATGTATAATCCTGACTCTACATCATAATACCTGAACCGGTTATAACATAAATTACTTTCATTATCATAATATTGGCCCTGATATTGAAAAGGGATAAAATTAAAATCTCCTTTTTCTACCCTTAGATTTCCATAGATATCGAGTTCTCTTTCCCAAATTAAAATACCTTCTTCATTAAAAGCCTGAATCGGAGTCCCTAAATAATCGCTTAGTATTGAATATTTTTCATCTCCAATTAATTTAGCTACCGGAGTATAGCCATTGTCTTCATAAATCCAGGTTATGACATTTTCTTTAGGTTCAGGAAGCTTATGTAAACCTCCATCTTCATTAACTACTGTTAGAGGAATATCTTCAATATCATAACTCCACTCATGTAAAAGAACATCGCTATCCCAAATATACCGAGTTATTTTCTTTGCTCCAATTTTTGCAGTTCTTCTTCCCAGCGCATCGTATTCAAAGTTCACTTCTTTTCCATCAGGTCGTTTTACAGAGGCCAGCATTCCATTTGCCATCCAGAAATAAGCCCAGTCTCCGGGTTCCCATTCCGGATTTTGCATTTCTATAGAAAAGTTTTCATTGACATCAGGTAAAGCAGCTCCATCCGGAAGCTTTGATGTCTTTATCCAGTCGGAAGCAATATTTTTATAATAAGGATGTATATCAATCTGTTCTTCCCGATGTTCAGATTTAATATTGTTGACGGGCCGTTTACTTTTTAAAAGTAAATTTCCTTCTTCATCGTAATGATAAAACCAGTTTTTATCCCGCATCAGTTTTCCGCCTTTATCATATACACGATCAGAGCGTTTTACAGTTTCATATAGGCTTCCCGTCTCGTCAGGGTTTTTATATTGCACTTCCCCATTGGAATATTCTGCAGCGATGAGGCTTCCGAAGGCATCATAATCAAACCTTGTTCTTCCTCCTGTAACCCTGTCCATCACCTGTAATAAGCGGCTTCCGGCTTCCCAATGGTAATCTTTATGGAAAGTAGTTTTTTTGTTATTAACCACAACCTTCTGACTTACCGGCATCCCGATATGGTCAAATTCAAAGGAACTTTCTACACCACCTGTCATTTCACGGGTGTGCATTTGTCCGTTATGACTAATATTCAGATTCATATGCCATGGTAAAGGAACATCTTTGTTACTGGCAGTTACCTTCGTAAGTAAGCCAAGATCATTATACGAATAATCCACTTCTGCTCCCAGGCTGCTTAGCAAACTGATCAGATTACCATCCTGATCATACTCATATTGAATGGAGTGTTCACCTTGTTTTTCACTGGTAACCAGTCCGAGCTTGTTTCTTTGAAAGCCTACACTGCTATTCTCATTGTCTGCTTTAATCAACAATCCTGAAGAATCGTATTGGTACGCTTCCCAGGTGCCATCCGGATAATGGACTTGTGTCAACCTGCCTCCTAAATCATATTCATATAAAGTATTTTTCCCATGGGGAGTTCTGCTTTGAGTGACCAATCCATCTTTATCTCTCACAAAAAATTTCTTCTGGCCGTCAAAACCTATTTCTCCCGTAACTTCATTATTATTATTTCTTTCAAAATGATAAACTTCCCCTTTTTCATTGGTAATGCTTGTTAAATTTTCATAAGCATCATACCCAAATACTAATGTTTCTTCTTTTCTGAGGGTTAGTGAATTTCTGCGTACCTGTCGTTTTAAACTTCCCATTGCAGTATAGCTCATCAGCCACTCAGCCTGTCCATCAGTGGCATACACAGGAAGATCATAAGCATCATAACGGAGTTTTAAAGGTAATTGTCCCTGCTCATTGATTTCCACTACCCTTCCCATTCTATCTCTGTTCCAAAGAGTTCTGTTTAAGGGTTTCGGACTAAAAGCCAGAAGTCTTCCATACTCATCATATTTCCAATATTGCTCTTTTCCGGCAGTATTGGTTAATCGGGTGAGCTGACCTCTCTGATTGTATTCATAATGAGTAACAGTATCTTTTCTTTTGCTACTTTCAGGAAGCTTTTCGTCATCCGCATATTGATAATAAATACTTTCTTCTGCTGCATCGGTATAGTTGATTAACTTTCCTTCATCATCATAATTCCAAGTTTCTGAAGCCCCAGAAGGCGAAAAGCGGGCAATCACCTGTCCGAATTCATTGTACTGGTAATGGTATTCCTCACCGTCAGGGCTATGAAAAATGGCAATATTTCCCATATCATCATAGGTATACCCCTGAACCCTTCCCTGAGGAGTTCCTATCATTTTCAATTCATTATAGGAAGTATAATCATACCAGGTTTCCCCTCCTTCACCATCTATTTTTTTGTATACCAGATAGTCTTCATCATAGAAGTATTGTTCTGTTTTGTTATTTTGTCTGGGATAGATCACTTCTGTATAGCCTTCTTCTTCGTCATAACGAAGTCTTCCTTCCATAAATCCTTCAAGGCCTCTGGTATGAACCACCCTTCCTTTTTCATCATATTCCCAATGATACCTCATCCCATTTCGGTTGGTTCTTTTTATGACCCGATTTTCACCATCATACTCAAAAACAATAGCTTTTTTGTGAATGTCCCAAACATGAATAAGATTTCCATACTCATCATAATCATAGCGAACCTGTAGATCTTTCTGGTTTTTATAACAATAATAAACCTCTGATATCTTTTTTAACTCAGGATGAAGAACAGTTTCTATACTGAAACCACTTTTTACATCTTTGATTCTTTTCAAAACAATAGTACGATCCTGGTACTCATATTCCCTTATGGTTCCATCCCCATATTCAATATAGACTACTTTGAAAATCACACCTTCAGTATGATGATGAAAACGCTGATAAGTATAAACATCTGTTCCTTTACGAATAATCCAGGTCCTTTCATCAGGTCTGTATTGCCAGATCTTTTGACTTCTGTAGTAAGTGGGTTCTTCTTCCACTTCAGGATAAGGAACTGCCATGGGTTGAAGTTCGTCGGGGTGAATCCATGCTGCCACTTTATCTTCTTCATCAGGAACAATATAAAGATCATGATTATTAAAAATTCCATTTCCCAATATTCCATATTGATAAGGTCTGTCGCTGTACCACACATTTTCCCAGGATAAAGGGGTATTTCCTTCAATTTTAAAGTCATCCCATTCAAAAAGCATGGCACCTGTAGCAAAATTCACAGGTTCCAGTCCCACTTTACACAAAGCTTTTGAAATAGGATTGGTCTTCCCGAATTTTCCTTGCAAAACATGATTAAACTTAGTAAGTCCCTTTCCTATTTTCTTGGTTAAACTTCTCATGAGAAACATCCCCGCAAGTCGCATCAGCATCTCTCCCGGCGTATATACATGGGGAACAAAAGCCCCCCCCACCAATACAGGTCCTCCCGTATTGATCTGGATATACATACTTGAAAAGTTATTGTAAAAAGCAAAATAGGCCAATGGATTTTTCTTCGGTTTATTCGGCATAGCCGGCAACATTGTCATTCCGAAAGGAAATCCCATACAGGTAAGAACCTGCTGCGGCTGATTTCCACTCATTTTACTTCCCTGAGCCAAAACAGTTTGTGACCCATAATACACTTCTCCTTCATGAGGTGCCTCCTGAATAAAGGGAATCATATAGACGGGAATCAACGATGTTACATGTTTGAAAGGAATAATGACTCCTATAACACTTGTAGTTGTGGTTGCCTTATGTCTTCCATGAACATATATTGAGCCCCCCATCGGAATACTTTCAGGAAGATCAGGTTTCATATTCCTGATAAACTGTGGAATAGGAATAGTGAATTTAATATAATCCATTACATCAAAGACAATCCCGATAAAGGGATGTGGCAACGGTAATGGAATCAGCATAAATGACGGCGGTGGCGGAATCAGTGTCCAGTGGATATCGATGGCCAGCACAATATCAAAATGCTTACTTGTATGTTGAATGGCTGTAGAGGAAAGTGTAGGGTTATTTACTTTTATCAGCTTTACCTTGCTTTCCGGAGTTGCTTTTTCAGTGGTAACAGCACTATCTCCCCCGCCACCATTACCACTGGTCTTTGTCTGAGTGTCTTCTGCTCCGGCTATAGATTTAACCATAGAAACCGGATTCAGGGAGTCAAAATTATTTTTCATCCCGTGCTTCCATCCCTGTATGGTTTTATCCCAACTCACTGAAGTGACGTCTGTATTAACCTTCCAGGAGCGATCCGGGTTCATATTCGGTTTTGAAACCTTTATTGGTTTTATTGTTTTTTTATTTTGATCTGCCATGATACTTTAATTTGAGATTAACCTGCTTTTGGTCTTTCTACGCTCACCTTCCAGTCATCACCAAAATAATTTTTCATTTCGCTGTCAAGCCTGTTCTTTTTGTCTGTATCTCCCTCATATTTAAGGATAAGCATTGAAGCAACAAACCGTATGCTGCTTTGCTCCCTGGCTGAAGGCTCCATGAGTTTTGCGATGTCCAGACATTTTTCAAAATACCTTATCATTTTATCTTTCGTCAGAACAGAATCATTCAATGTTCCGATGATTCTGTAACATTCTATTGCCATCGAAGGTTCATGAATAGTTTGGGCTATTTCTGCTGCTTTTTCAAAGGCTTGTTCAGCTTTTCCTTTTTTCGAATTCCCCAACAGATAACTTCCGTAGTTCATATACATCTGAACCTGCAAAGGTGAATTGGGTTCCACTTCTTCAAAAATAGTTCTGTACGTATCCTCAGCCCTATCTTTTCTTCTGTCTGCAATATAGGCCTGAGTCAGCATAAAGTAGGCGGAAATCTCTCCTTGCTTATTATTTTGCTCTTTGGCCAGTTTTACAGCAGTTTTCAGTGCATGTTCTGCTTCTTTAAATCTTCCTTTGCTTAAATGATTGCTTGCAATAAGAATCTGCTGCTGAAAATCCGTATCTGCACTGTTCTTTTTTCGGTTGGTGTGAGCAGCTGTGTTCTGCATAAGCTGATGGATATCTATTTCTACTCTGAAACTGTGTGCTGATGAATTATGTGGCAACGTTTTGTAGGTATGGTGCTCTGTCCAAACCAGCTTAATATCATTATTTTCTGCTTTTTCGCAGATGTTACACCATTCTTTAATCCAAAGCGACAACTCCTCAATATTATGTATACGTACCGGAGCAATATAGAGATAGATTCTGGAATCTTTAATGCTGGGAAAATTCTTCTTTAATTCCAATAAAGGATAAAAAGCTTTGTAAGCATCAGTTTTAAAGCCACCCTCTGGAATATCGGTTTTCCATTCAGGAAGGGCTGTTTCACTTTTCCCCAACATCTCATAATATTCTTTCCATTCATCCAATAAGGTTTGCCCGAAGGAATTCATCCCATTGAATTCCTGATAATGAAGTAAAAAAATATCTTCTCCTTCTTCATCCTCAGACAATTTTGACTTTAAAAATCCATCAAAGAGATCAGTTTCATGTTTTTCTCCTAAACAAATAAGCATCGGTTTTTCTTCGTTCTTTGAAACAACCTTCTTCCATTGCCGTTTTAACTTTACCAACTCCAAATCTACCGGATTCATCAGTTCTAATTCAATTTTACGGTTCCACTTACAATATTGGTTTCACTTCCACCTCCGATATTAATTTTCTTTCCGCTGAGATTGGCTTCTGTTTCTGCCCCCATAGAAAGTGTTTTGGTCCCGACGTCTAAAGTTTCAGATTTAATTCCGATTCCGGAAGTAGGATCGCCATTTTCCGGCCCTACTCCGATTCCTACACTTGCCGTTCCTCCGACACCAATATTATCACCTTGTACAATAATTTCTTTTCCTTTGATCTGTATATTTCCATCTTTATCCATAAAAATAGAACTATTCCCACAGGTCAATGTAATTGTTATTTTGCTATCAACGGTTATATTTCCTGCTCCGTCCAGAAAAACGGAATTCTGATCTTTATCTTTCACTGTAATTCCACCACCATCATTTAGGCTTACCGTATGTCCGCTTTTACTGCTTAAACTTTTAATATTATTTCCGGCGCCACCTCCGCCACCTACACCACCGTGAAACATTCCCCCCATCACGAACGGACGGTCAGGATGTTGATGAGCAAAATTGACAACAACCTGATCTCCAACTTCCGGAATTGCCATAAACCCACGGTTCTTACTCACTTTTTCACTTCCTCCACCGTCAGGAGTCATTACCCGTATATATTCTGTAGTGCTGGACCCGTTTTGCCAGTCAAACTGAACTTTTACGCGTCCCTGGTTTTGGGGATCAGTATTGGAAATTACTTTGGCAAATTGTGCATCTGCTTTTGGAGCGTGAAATTCTGGTCGGGGAATAAATCCCGTATCAGAAGCAATCGCTTCAAATGTTCCTGTATAATATCCTCTTGCATCTACCTCGTGATACATATCTGTAATCATCAGTTTGGTAAAATAAGTGGTTTCATTAGTCTCTGCTTTTCGCATTTCGATATCAGCAATACAGCCAGGATAAAGGAATGGAACGGTCGTCGTTCCTGAGATAACAAATACTTCTGAGGCCTTACTTCCGGCTGTTCCTTTTTGAGAATTTTCAACATCCATAAACGAAACCGCTTTTATTGGAGCTACTCTTAACGAAGGTGTGGTAAACGTTTTCTCTGAAATTTCATAAGCCCGTTTGGCAATATTGGAAGTATGGTTTATTTTTGAGTTTCCAGCAGTTAATTTTTCATTTTTGCTACTGTTATATCCATAAAATGTTGGATTAACGTGTTGTGCTTTCATTTTGATTTTCACATCACTAACACTACTTCCGTACGTTAATTTCACTGGCTTTTCCTGGGGGGGCAATTTTCCGAAATGAAGAACTTCGCCATCATAATAGAACTGTTCACCATATGCTTCTGCAATTCTTGCCAGATAGTTGTAATGGGTTTCTTCGTACTGAGAACTGTAAGAAATATTTCCATGGTTGGCATCTACCCTGAAATCAAATGAATTCTGTCCCAGCCCTTCTTTAATCACCTGATCGGCAATACTATTCAGGCTGATTTCCTGTGCTCCTCCAAAGCTTTGAATATGAGGTGCCGCATCCAGGAGCACAGTGGGACTTGAGCCCGTAAGAACGATATTTCCCAGACTCCCTTTTTCCTGACTGAAACCAACTTCTGTAACGACTCCTACAAAGTTTCTTTCGGGACCATCTTCAACGTCTTTATATCTGAAGATCACCGTAATTCTTTTTCCCAAAAAATTCTGAGCTTCTTCAAGGTTATGATTTTCAGGATTTCCTAATGTATCATAGGCAAGCATAAGATCAAATTCATGATGCCTTACAGCACTTTGTTTTAATTTAAAATGCTTGAAATGTTTAATGACTTTACCATCAATTACAATTTCCAGTTTTACTACACGATTAATCCCCAGCACTTGATTTCCAGGGATAGTGCTTGCATTATATATTCCTGAAGTCGGTTGTTTTGCCCAGACTTTATTTTCTACCGTAGTAGGAGAATTGGGCTGTTTTACCTGATTCATAAACATTTGCGAGGTACTTTGTACCATTCCTGAATAAGCCTGAGCCTGAGCCATTTTCTCTGTAGCTTTCTTCACTGTCCCACTGGATTTATCCTGTATTTCCTGGGTAGCCTTACTTACAGCCTCATTTTTTATAGTTTCCTGAGCTTTATTGGCAAGCAAAGTTTCATTTTTGGGAACAGACATTTTAGGTGAATGATCATCCTTAAACATAATGTTATTATTTTGATAGGTTGGTGATATATTTTTATATTCAAAAAAGATTTATTTGAGAAAAATTCAAATAAACCATCTTAACCGGTTTATTCATTCTCATGAAAAACACGTGAGTACGTCAAAAATATATTGATAAATAACGGTAAAATATAAAGAGAACAGCATGTACCATAAGACAAACCATTCTATAATAATATATTACCGGGGATGATTCTAAATTTTAGTTAGCAGATGAGGGCCATAAGCCGTCATATTCTGAATTTCCGTAGTTGATTGTCTCGGCACTTATTATAAAAGTGATCAGCATACTATTGCTGTCAATTGCATCAAAATCAACTTCATGCTGGATGACATATCCGTTTTTCCAATGTAAGGTAATCAGAGTTCCTTCTTCATGGGACTTATTGAATGTAATCTCTCCGCTGGTGGGTTTATACTTTCCGTTCAGCAGACTTTCAAGAATATCAGACTTTTCAGTGGCCTCCACTGTAAGTTTGATCAATGCATTGGAAGGATCTGAAGCGACGCGTCCTGACACGTCAATAGCTCTGGATACTGTATAGTTGAGCTTAAGTAATTTTTGTCCTTCTCCTCCGTTGAATTTTAAGATTCCTCTAGAATTTTTTTCAGCCATGATTAGTACATTTTAATCGGTATTAATATTTTGTAATGGGGTGATTGTATTACAAAGATAAAACGGTTCATTGTATCCAAAAAATATTCGGGCATCAATCTGAAAATTTGTAGTAGTTCTACGACTTTTTAAAAATATTTCTATTTTCATTGATATAAAAACAAAAATAAATAACTAAATATCAAATAATTAAATAAAATACCGAAAACAACTGCAGAATACATTTTCCACTCAAAAGAGAAATAAAATAAAAATCACATCATATTTCCGTACTTACCAGACGAATTTTGTATACTAAAATGGCCGTAAAGAATCCATTTACGGCCACTATTTTTTGTCTCATTAAGGTTGATCCACCTTCCTATATCTTCACGCTTCTTTCCTGAACTTCTTCTGCAGAAAGCCCAAAGATCTGAGGTGTTTTCACATTCAGCATATTAAGGTAAATATATATTTCTGCCCTGTGATGTATTTCATGCTCTACCATAGCCCGCAACCATTTCCAGATAGAAATTTCACTATCCCCGGGAGTTATACATTTACGATTAAGATCCTCATCCGAAAATCCTTTAATAATTTCTATAGTCTGCCTATGCATTTCATTGAAAAACAGGACAATATTTTCGTAACCGTCAGCCAGTTCTTTTCCACATCCGGGATAAGCACTTTTCCTTCCTGAAATGGTTTCACCATACATATACCTTTCAATTCCGGCAATATGTCTGATCTGATCACCAATGGTAAATTTCCCCTGTTTATAGGTAAAATCAATATGTTCAGGAGGAACAACTGCAATTAAACGATTTGTTCTCGAGCGGATTTTTTCGTAATAGTCGATGAATGATTTCACAGATCTTATTTCCATAATATATATAGTTTTTAATGCATTCGCATATTAAATTTTATGAAAGGGCCATATTGTGAATATAAGAAAACTTTAGTCTGAAAGATCCCATTTTGCGGAAATTACCTAAAAACCCCAATAAACTCCTGTTAAACTTGTCCGTTTATCAAATAACTGATATTTTAGTTATAAAATTAATAGCCCATGAAAATCCGACTTCTACTGCTTAATTCATTTATTTAGTAAGACATTTCAAGATGATCAAAATCTTTTATTTCAGAAAGTATAAGGAGTTTATCTATTGTACTGTTTTTCCATTTTTTTTGTAATTTAAACGGAAATTAAATGATGGTTTTTTTAAATCCTGTGCTCATCCTAAAATCATGAAAATCACAAAAGCTGACTCCGGTATTATAAAGAATTACCCAACACTTTAAACTGTAACAAAAAAGGTCAGACGGAGACCTATCTTACGAAACAACGTTGCAGAATGATATTTTAATTCAAAAAAATGAAGAAAGAAAACGTTTCTATCCACGGAAAAAACTATACTTTATACATCGGGTATCAAAACGATGAAAAGCTGCGATCAGAATTTAACCGCTTAACCCAAGAAGTCTGGAATTTTGACTTTGAAAATTATTATCAATCCGGTTTTTGGGATAACACCTGCCAATTATATTCTTTATTTGATGGAGAAAGGATCGTTTCTCATACAACTGTCAGTCTGTTTATCGGAAACTTTGAAGGAAAAACAAAAAAATTAATCCAACTCGGAACAGTCATGACAGATGAGGCCTATCAAAAGCAGGGTTTGAGCCGTTTTTTAATGGAACGAATTATGACTGATTTTAAAGGTAAACATGATGGGATGTTCCTTTTTGCCAATGAAACAGTTTTGGATTTCTACCCAAAATTCGGTTTTAATCCTGTATCAGAATTTGAGGCATTTCAACACCTGAAAAATTTAAATATTTCAGAAAAATATGAGAAAAGGAAATTGGATCTGGACCAGCAGAAAGATTTAAAATTATTTGAAAAGCTGGTTGAAAATGCAGCCTCCAACACACTTTTTCCTGTCAAAAGTAAAGCTCTTACTTTCTTCTATTGTTATGCTAATCCTGAAATGGGCTATAAGGACTCTGTTTATTACATCGAAGAATTAAATTGTATTGTCATCACAGAAGTCGATCATCTGAGGCTTCGCATTCTGGAAATTTTCAGTCCGGGAAAAGTAAATGTCAATCAGATTATTTCAGCATTTACAGATATCCCGTTTGAGGAAGTAATTTTAGGATTCACTCCGGAGCAATCCGGCTTTGAATATCGAAAATGGCAAAATGATGACTTATATCTCTTTGTAACTTCTGAATTGCAAGAAATTTTTGAACAACAAATACTGATCATACCCATATTATCTCATACCTAGAAAGTCTTATGAAACAAAACATTTATGATAATCCGGATTTTTTTATCGGTTATAAAGCACTCCGGGATGGAGATAAAGGACTCAATGAGCTACTGGAGCAACCTGTGATGAAAAAATTAATGACACCCGTTCAGGGAAAAGCAATTCTTGATATGGGGTGTGGTCTTGGACAACAGATTCAATCATTACTTCTTCACGATCCACAACAGATTACAGGGTTAGATATTTCACAAAAAATGCTCTCGGAAGCCAGGGAAAGAATTTCTTCTCACAAAGTAGATTGGATCTGTTCTGCATTAGAGGATTATGATTTTGGCAAAAACAGATATGATCTGATCATCAGCTCTATGACCCTTCATTATGTTGAGGATTTAAAAATGCTTTTCCTTAAAATATTCAAAAGTTTGAAACCGGGAGGACAATTTTTGTTTTCGATGGAACATCCGATATGTACAGCCGCATTACGACCATGGGAAGAATTAGACGGTGAACAATATTGGCCGGTCAATCATTATGCTGAGGAAGGGATCAGAAAACAGAACTGGTTTGTAAAGGATGTAGAAAAATATCATCATCAACTCAGTACCATTATCAATCACCTCATGGAAGCAGGATTTGTATTAAAAAACATTGAAGAGCCAGCTCCCGATCAGCAACTGTTGAAACTTCGCCCCGATTTTCAGCAACATCTGCATAGACCTCCTATTGTTATCATTAATGTTCAGAAAATTTCTATCGGGTGATTTTTGTGACTATAATCACAAGCGCAATACTCTCTGAACTTTTAATTTTGTCTCTAATAAAAATAAATACTTATGGACAATACAACCCAAAATGTAGCTGAACTGTTTATTCAATATTTAAATGAAGAAAATTTTGATCAGGCAGAAAAATGTCTTGATTCTGATTTCAAATTTACCGGTGTATTAGGCCACAGAGAAAGTGCTGCCACCTACATCGACGATATGAAGAAGATGAAATTCAAGTATGAAGTTCTTAAGACTTTTATTTCAGGAGAAGATATCTGCATGTGGTATCATATTGATATGGGAAAAAAAACATTACTGGCTTCGGGATGGTATCACATTATTGAAGGAAAGATTCATTCATTTAAAGTCTTATTTGACCCAAGGCCATTATTGAGTGATTAAAAATACATAATCTGCCTTCAGGTTAAGTAAAGTACAGTCCCTGAACTACAAATCAGGGATATACTTTTTCTATAGTATCCATAGATACGATGTAAAGTAAAAAATTACAATATATAGCTATCTTAGAAGATCTGAATATTCTGTAAGAATAAGAATGAAATGAAACAATCTGAAATTAAAGAATTATATAACGGGCAGGATTTTATAAATTTTTATCTGGATAATGCACCTGTATCTTTTTGTGAAGACTGGAACAATATTTCCTATTCTCACGGAAACGGATTTCTGGACATTGCTAAACTGGAAGACCTGAAAGAAAAACAAAAGCCTATTGAAGGACATTCAGATTATGACTTTGGAATTTCCATCCGGAGATCATTGGGCTATTATCAATTCTAAAGTGGCCTCACACTTAAAGCATGTTGACTTTAGTAATCTTAATTTTGAAAAATTCATGAATACTCTCAAAGGCCAACATATCTTTTTGTACGGAGCAGATTATATTTTTTATTTCCCTGAAAACGAAAAAGTTGAAATTTTAAACCTGAACTATAATGAGGACATTCGCCCTCTGACTCAGGATGATTCTGTGTGTTTTTCTACTTTTGAATCCCTGTCTACAGAGGAAGATCTGGATGGTGCTTTTGTAGAACTTGATCACTGGAAAGTATTTGGAATATTAGAACGTGAAAAAAGTGCCCTGAACATTTCCATCACCTGAAGATTATGCATTTGTTTCGTATCTTAGAGTTTCTCGGGAAACACTGAACAGAATAAGATTTCACATTTATATTGAAAAAGCTGTCCCCATTTTAAAAGTAGAATCGTCATTTTAAAAAAAATTACAATGAAAGAATTTGCACTTATCTTCAGATTAAAAGACATTTCAGATTTTAAACCCACTCCGGAACAAATTCAGGAACGGATGAACTGGCTGGGCAGCATTGCCGCACAAGATAAGCTGGTCGATAAAGGAAATACACTTCTGCCCACACCGGAAACAGCTAAAACTGTAAAACCCAACAATATCATCACTGATGGACCTTATACTGAAATCAAGGAATTTATCAGTGGATATATTATTGTAAGAGCTGAATCTATAGATGAGGCAGTAAAAATGGCTCAAGAAAATCCTATTTTTAAAATTGGTGGAAACATTGAAGTCCGCGAGGTTTTGAAACAAACAACCTAGCTGATGAGTTGAAAATTGAAAGTTGAAAGAGACTCATTTAATTTTCAACTTTCAATTTTCAATTCTCTATTACATCAAGTTCTTTGATTTGCCCCGTTTTCTCTCCGATTTGTGTCACCTCAATGGTTTAAGCCCTCTCTAATTTTGTATTAATAAATTTTAGAACAATGACAGAAAGAAATGATGATGCCTGTCGTCAATACTTTAGAAGTAAATTGGAAGACTGGCTAAAAGTTCACCAGGTCAATGTGGACGAGCGCAACAGGAATTAACTGTGAAATACGGAATCAGATCTGTACCTACCTTTGTGGTGTTAAAAAACAATGAAGAGGTATGGCGAAGTTCAGGAGTTCTTTCAGAATCTGCTTTGGAACAGAAATTAATCGGTTTGAGATCAAGGAAAGATAAAAAAAATGAACATGTTAATTGATGCAGTGTTACTTGGTGCGGGAGTGACAGTCTTTATGGATTTGTACGCTCTTGTCATCAAGAAAATATGGAACATTCCATCTTTAGACTACTGTAGATAGGACATTTTAAAAAAGGGACTTTCAACCATCCTAATATCATACAAGCCTCTCGCCTTCAGGGCGAAAAGGCGTTAGGCTGGATAGCCCATTATTCGATAGGAATTATTTTTGCCTATGTATTATTATTTACTTGGGGTGAAAGCTGGTTGATACATCCAACTGCTTTTCCACCTGTTGTTATTGGACTCGCCACAACTCTGGCACCATAGCTTATAATGCAGCCTGCATTTGGATATGGTATCGCCACATCCAGGCTGCCTCATCCCTCTATAGCACGACTTCGCAGTTTACAGGCACATTTGGTATACGGAATTGGGTTATATATATCAGGATTATTGATTTCAAGTCTGTTGAAGTAGCAGCAAAAAATTGAAAATACCCATGTAAGCATCTATCTGCTTTTAAAATTACATTCCTGAATATCCTATAACCAACCTACTTTTTTTCTCCAATTGTTATATTCCTGATCTTGGCTATCAATTTCAGGAATATTTTTAGCATCCGGAATGTTATTAATTTCTTGCACTGATAGTTCTGGTAAATGTATTCTTACACGTTCCTGATTCAGTTTTTCTTTATCTTCTACAGGATACACGCCTTCGGCTGTTAGCTGTGTACCATATTTTTGAGGCTTACTTTGAAACACCTGAATACGGTCATACAAATAAGCCTTATGAATAGGGTTAATGTCATTACTATTTTCTTCCATCATCTGATAACATGCTTTCATAAATTCCGGTTCACCAATAGAATGCTGGATAATTAACCATGCCGCATCACTTGCCTGAGCTCCTATTTTCGATATCGTAGGAAAACCGATTTCTGCAATAATTTCACGTAATCGTTTTGCATTAGTTTGATGTACTCTTTCCATTTCAGGATGATAACCTCCGGATAATTTTCCATCGGAAGCCAGTTGAGCTCTTACCTGCAAATCGTAATCTGCCAGTTTAATGATTTCTTTTGCCCGTTGATCATTTACCATAGCATAGTTTTTTCATCAAATATTGAGGAGATTCAATATAGCCTTGCCTGTCATAGAAACGGTGGGCTTTTTCTCTTGTAAAGCTGCAATGCAGTTCTATCCTGTCACAATTTCTTTCGCGGGCAATTTTTTCAGCATATTCTTCTAAAAGTTTTCCAATCCCTGAACTTCTGTAATTTTCATCGACAGAGAAATAACTTATTCTTGCAAAATCACCTTTCAATGCTATCTGCGGAATAATGTGTATGGATATAAATCCAATTACTTTTTCATCCGGGCCTTCCGCTACAGTAAGATATTCGTCAGGATCCTGCAGAAGGTTTTTAATTTTCTGAGGCAAAAACTTTTCTGTATCAGGATATCCCAACTGATCAAGCAGTTTGATAACACTGTAGAGATCTTCCTTACTCATTTTTCTCAGGTTCATGATGGTGTTTTTAAAAATAGTCTTACCAAATTACAAATAATAAATGGTTAACGAATCATATCAAGAATAAACTCAACTCTTTGCGTTACAGAAATTTTCGGCACTTCAATAACAGTATAACCATATTCAAGATAAACAGTTTTCATGCAATTAAATGTAGAAATTGCAATATCTGGTGTTTGTTTTCTTTCCGGGTCATTTACATAAATTTCTTCCCAGGGAGGAAGGATGAAAACATGGTTGTGATATACCATTTCGCCGGCTTTCATTTCAAGATCTTCGGGAACAGGAATTTTTTCCAACCTGAGATAGCCAATGACATCCAAAATCCCACGGTCAAAAAAAACAGTTTTCTCTCCCGGAATTTCACTCATTTTCTGATAGGCATTGACAGAAGCTTCAAGCATAAGACCTGCAAATTTTTCTTTATCCATCCAGGGCAAAGCATCTCCATTAATAGCTATTTGTTCCCTGATAATTCTTCTGCCATCTTCAGGAACAGTTACAAATCCTTTTTTTTCCAATTCATTCAAAAGACTTGTTTTTCCTGCACCTGGACCACCGGTCAGAACATATAATTTTGACATCATTTCAAGTAGTAAGATTAGATTATTGTTGAAAAAAATAATCCCTCTGAAATCATGAGTTCAATCCTATTTTCGTGATTTTTGAGGAGCTATTTATTATTTTTGATAATACTTTTATAAGTATTAATGCGGTTTTCTTCCCGATGCATATTACACAATATCAGAACATTGTCCGTATTATATTTTTCCGACACCTGTTGCAATCTTCGGGAGACAGATTGTGGGGTCTCTATGATAATTCTGTCTAAGATAGTAAAAAATTCTTCTTCAGAGTCGGTTCCCAGTACTCTTTGTTCTACAATTTCAGCAGGAAGTACGGCTTCGGGACTTACCAATTGCCTCGACTGCAAAAATTGATAGGCCATCCCGTAGGCATTATGTCTGGCAGTTTCAATATGATCAGCGACCGAAACAGCAACAGCAACTTGCAAAGAAGGGGAAGACGTATATTGATTGGTATCAAACTCCCTGAGGTACGTTTGGGTATATTCAACACCATTCTCATTGTTCATGAAAGCTGCAAAAGAATACCCTACTCCATGTTTGGCAGCTTCCCGGGCAGATGTCATCCCTGAGCCGAGCCAAACAATTTGAGGCAGATCTTTGAGGTGAGCAGGTTGTGCAATAAGGCCTCCATACAATTCATTTTCTTCCTTAATGTGATGGATAATTTCTTCCAATTTGGTTTCCATATTGGATAAAACAACTGGTTTATGGCTGTTCAGAGCCATTATGGCATCTTTTAATCCTCCGGGAGCCTTTCCTAGTCCGAGTATGAAACGCTCTGGGTACAATGTCCCGAGAAACTTAGTCCATTCAGCTATTTTGTACGCGGAATAATTTCGCATCATAATTCCGGCAGTACCCACTTGTATTGTTTTTGTTTTACTGAGAACAACAGCGGCTAAAAGTTCAGGACTGGAGCTGCCATATGCTTCTACCCCATGATGTTCGGCATACATCAGGCTATAATACCCTGCTTCTTCAGCAAATAAAGCAAGATTAATACTATTTGTTAATGCTGATGCGGCATCATCTCCCATCACAACGGGCGATTGGTCTAATATTCCTAATTTCAGCTTCATACTCTTCAAATAGAATTTTTATGATCAAACTATGGTGAAGGTAAGAAAAAGCTTTCACTTAGCAGGCAATTAAACTGCTATTATTCTTTGGGTGGAAAAACAATTCCTTCGTCTTTCATCAGATCATATCCGAACTGCATAATGGTTTCTATAACAGGAATAGATTTTTTTCCTTTTTCGGTCAAACTGTATTCTACTTTTGGAGGAACAACAGGAAATACTTCACGATGGATCATCTCTTTAGCTTCCAGCTCACGCAGCTGGCTGGTCAGCATCTTATCGGTGATGTGCGGGATGTCCTTTTTCAACTCGCTGAAACGGAGTGGTTTTTCCTGTAACCTCCATAGAATAGGCATTTTCCAGGTACCTCCAATATGGCTTAATCCAAATTCAATGGGGGTATAATAAAGTCTTTTATCGTGAAAAAATTGAGGCATAATACTGTTTTTTATAAATACACTTTCAAAAAGGTGAGTATAGAACCAAAAGGTAAGTATATAGTTTCCTGATAGTTCATTTTGCAAATTTGCACAAAAAATTATGAATCAGAACAGAAATCTGCATGTACTTGCTTTAGGCGTTTTTGGAATAACGACTACGGAATTCGGAGTCATCGGAGTATTACCTGAAATTGCCACTGCATTCCATGTGAACATTGAAAAAGCAGGTTGGCTACTAAGCGCATTTGCTTTGATTGTTGCCATCTTTGGCCCTTTTATGGTCGCTTTATTTTCACCTTTTAAAAGAAAAAATCTTCTGATTGTATCCCTGTTTGTTTTTGCGGTGGCCAACATACTTTCAGCTTATAGTAACAATTTTTATCTATTGCTTATTATCAGGATGATCCCGGCATTTTTCCATCCGGTATACTGGTCTATTTATTTATCCATAGCCGAGAAAACGTCTACTCCCGAAAACAAATCAAAAGCAGTCAGTATTATTTTTTCAGGCCTTACTCTGGCCACCGTTCTGGGAGTTCCATTGGCTACCTTAATGTCTGATTTCTTTTCCTGGAGAGCTTCCTTTCTGCTTACCGCATTGCTTAATATTGTGGCATTACTGGGAGTTCAGTTATTTTTACCCAAAATTGAGAAAGGAACCGAGCCACCCATCAGCTTTGACTCTAACATATTTAAATATAAAATAGTATGGATAAATTTATTTCTTGCCTTTTTTATCATTGCTTCGATGTACTCCACCTATGGATATATGGCTGACTTCCTTAAGAATGTGACCGGAATAGACGGTAAACAGATTAGTATGATGCTTTTTTTATTTGGAGGTGTAGGTATTGCAGGAAATAAAATTGCAGGAAAATATATGAGCCGGTTTCCGTTTTTAACCACATTTATTTTCCTTACTCTTCTGGCAGGAATCCATTTATTAGTGTATTGTTGTGGAACTTTGTTGTTACCTATGATATGGATTACAGGGATCTGGGGGCTTGTTCATTCAGGAGGTTTTCTCATCAGCAATATCAATGTTACCTCTGTTGAAGGATCATCAGAATTTATCAATAGTATTTTTACTTCTTGCGGAAATTTTGCTGTGACCGCAGGAACTCTAGTTGGAGGCTACTGGATCAACCATTATGGAATTAAAAATGTGATTTGGGCAAGCATATCAGGTATACTAATGAGTTCAATAACACTTTACATAAAGTTTAAATACACAAACCATAAACGAAAATTGTTAACATTTTCACAACATAAAGTTAATTAAAAATAAATAATCACTACATAATGATTTAATTAATTAAATTTATACAATAATCAAATCATTAAAACAATCATCTAATTAAAACTAAAAATCATGGAAACCAACACACTAGAAATTGTATTAAAAGACAATTTCATCAAAACGGATTGGCAGTACTCTTTACCGGGAACCGGCTATGAAACAGTTAGTATTTTAAGTGCCAATGGTTACATTTATGTAGCAAGTAATGGGTACGTTTTCCAGTTAGATCCGCATTTTGGAACTCTTATTAACAAAAATGATCTGACTGGTATGGAGCAACATGAAATCCGAATGGTCATTTCTGAAAAAAAAGATCAACTCATTATTGGAACCTACGGAAATGTAATTGCTCTTGACGCCAATAATATCAGCACCACTCTGTGGAAAAATAATCTGAAAGGAGAAGACACCGGAGTTGTATCATTAGTGGCAAGCTCTCAATATATCTATAGTGCTACAGGCGGATATGTAAACACCATGAGCATTACAGACGGAAGTATTATTTCAAAAAATTCATTACCAGGAATGGGTAATCATGAAGTACGACTTGCTTTGTCTGAAGATGAGAAATATCTTATAGCCGGAATAAATGGAAATGTAGTATGTCTTGATGCATCCGCAATCTCCAAAGACCCTATTTGGAAAAATGGCTTAAGCGGACAAGGGGAAGAGATCGTAAATGTATTGGTTATAAAAGATAGAGTTTATATAGGTACTAATGGTTTCATCAATTCTATAAATCTTTTGAACGGTGATATTATTGAAACCAATAATTTACCGGGAATGGGTAATCATGAAGTACGTCTTGCTTTATCGCAGGACTGTACGGAATTGTTTGGAGGCATTAATGGGAATATTGTTTCAATGGATGTTAACAATGTAAATACATTACAATGGACAACTCCTTTACCTGAAGCCAATGGAAATATCGTTAATATGATTACTGCCAACGATGGTTTTATTTATGCCGGATCAGCAGGACGGGTAAGTCAGATTGATCCCAATAATGGCGAGATCATTACAACCAATAATTTACCAGGACTGGGAGTTAATGAAGTTCGTTTATCTATGGGACCAAATCAAACCAATCTATATATTGGCAGTAACGGATATGCTGTTGGAACTTCTGAATTGGGTGCATTTTCTATAAAAAGAAACAAATGGATGGAAGAAATGAGCACGGCCATTGAAAGTATGCAGCTTAAGCAAATGCTAATACCGGGAACTCATGATTCTGCTTCATATGGTATTACTCCACTATCCTCTTTCAGCCCTGAAAAGGATTTACCTGATTGGTTAAAAAAAATTCGGGACTGGGCAGGATCAATTCCTTACTTAAGCATCGGAGCCATTGCCAGTTTATGGTCAAAGGCACAGGGTTATAATATCTACACACAATTAATGGGAGGTATCAGATATCTGGATCTTCGGCTTTCCAACAGAAATGGAGATATCTGGCTAAGCCATAGTCTTTATAGCGTCCCGATACAGGATGTTTTGAATGATGTTAAAAGATTTATCGCCAGTAATCCTAAGGAAATTATCATTCTGGATTTTAATCATTTGTATGAGTTTGATGATTCACTTAACAAAAAAATGGCAACCTTATTATCTGATGCTTTCGGGAGCAAAATGACCAATTCAAGTCAGGGATGTAACATCACTGTTGGTCAACTTTGGGAAGCAGACCAGCAACTACTGGTGTTTTATAAGGATGACTCTACCTGTGATAATTACCCATTCTTATGGAAAGAAGAAAACCTTTGCTCACCTTACTATGGAGCAACCACAATAGATGAACTCATTACAAACCTGAATAATGAACTGGAAAATTTTGACAAAGACACCTTCTTTTATTTACATGGTCAATTAACTCCTGATACCAACATGATTAAAGACGGAGTCATTCCTTTTAACGGAAAACCAGGTTCTTTACAATCTCTGGCTGAAGAAACCAATCCAAAATTCATGGATTGGTTGAAAGGTCATAATAATAAAAAATTAAATATCATAGCATCCGACTGGATATTCACTATGACAGACTTTGTACCTTATTGTATCCTGATTAATAAAGAACGTTCGTCAGATTGAAATACCTTAAAAATTTTCGAGGTATGAAGAACGGATCAAGCTTATCTAATGGACAAAAATAATTGTATAAAAAACCCAACCCTCGCGATGAGCGAGGGTTGGGTTTTATCTTGTTTTTTAATAGAAATTGTTTGATTATTATTCCTGCATTATCTTATTCATCTCATTAAATTCGCTTTCAATCACCGCATCAGGTTGATAGGTGAATGATGAAACTACAATATTGGTCAATAGAGAAAGCATGAATCCCGGAATGATTTCATACCAGTCTTTCAATGGATGCTGAAGATATACCCATGCCAGTACGGTTATTCCTCCTACTAACATTCCTGCAAGACCTCCCTGCCAGGTTGTTTTCTTCCATAAAAGAGAAAGAAGAATCAACGGCCCGAATGCGGAACCAAAACCTGCCCAGGCATTTCCTACCAGATTAAGAATACTGTCTTTAGGGTCCAAAGATAAAAGAACAGCAATCACAGCAACCAGTAAAACAGATAATCTACTCGCGATCAGTAATTGTTTGGGTGTTGCACTTTTATTCAGGAAAGCTTTATAAATATCTTCGGTTAATGAACTTGAAGTCACCAATAACTGGGATGAAATAGTACTCATTACAGCAGCCAGAATTGCAGTAAGCAGGAATCCCGCAATAAACGGATGGAATAAAATACGGGAGAAATAAATAAAAATGGTCTCTGCTTCTGTTTTTGAACCATCGAATTTCATCATAGTTTCCATGTCAAACTTTTGCAGGTAAGCAATTCCTACCAGACCTATAGCTAAGGCTCCGGCAACGGTGAAAATCATCCATGTAATTCCGATTCGCCTTGCTTTCACCAGATCTTTAGGTTTATCAATCGCCATAAAACGAACCAGGATGTGCGGCTGTCCACAGTACCCCAATCCCCAGGCTAATAAAGACACAATACTTACGGTAGTCGTTCCTCTGAATAAATCCAGATATTTGGGATCTTTCGCTTCAATTAATGATAAAGTTTCTCCTACTCCTCCAATCTGAATAATAGCAACGATAGGAACAATCACCAAAGCCAATACCATAATGGTTCCCTGTACAAAGTCCGTAAGACTTACCGCTAGAAATCCACCCAAAAAGGTATATAAAACCACTACTAAACTTGTTAACAGTAATCCTACGGTATAATCCATTCCGAAGGCTGATTCAAACAGTTTTCCTCCGGATACCATTCCTGCTGAAGTGTAAAGGGTAAAAAATACCAGAATAAAAATAGAAGAAGTGATCTTCAGGAGATGGTTTTTGTTTTTAAATCTGTTCTCGAAAAATACGGGTAATGTAATGGCGTTCTGGGCAACTTCGGTATAAATCCTCAGCCTGGGAGCTACGATAATGTAGTTGAGAAAAGCCCCGATTGTTAAACCAATCGCAATCCATGAGCTGGAAATTCCGGATAAATACATGGCTCCCGGCACCCCCATGAGCAGCCATCCGCTCATATCGGCTGCCCCTGCAGACAATGCTGTAACTGCAGCGCCCATTTTCCGCCCTCCAATTAAAAATTCTTCTGAATTACTTGTTGATTTTCTATAAGAATATATGCCTATACCTATCATTAACAACAGATACAACCCCACAGAAATCCCTTCATATACTTGCATATCATTTTTTTATGAAGCCGAAGATAGCCATTTTCTGAGAAATAAGGAGCTGCTGGCTGGGAATAATATTATTAAATAACAGAAAAAGCAAGGGAAATTTTAAGCCGAAAATGATTTATTTTAAATTACATTCCTATAAAAAGAAATAGATACTTAAATTATTAAGAGGAAGCTTTGGATCTACATTATTGAGATGTTTCTCCAGAAGAGAGACCTGTTCTTTCAACTTCAAAAGATCTTCTTCATATGGATCAAATTCCAACGTAATCCAACCTTTATATTCAAACATAGGCCAATAATTTGTTTTCAATTTTCACATCATGCTTTCATGAAAATCCATTTTCCTTATTCCATACAATTACATCCAACTGAGGGAGTTTGCAACATGTATATTTTCAAAAATCTCATATTCAAGTGGGTCATGTTTAGGTAAAAACCGTTCTTCTTTCTTGTGAATGAATATTTTTATCAGATCTCCCCCGTGATGGTACCCATTTAAAACAATGGCCCGTAACCATCTGGAATCCACCAATTTTATACAGTTTTTGAATCGGGTTAAAGGATCATCAGCATCCAGAAAATTTAAATTCAGCTTGTCTATATGCATGCTTTTATCTACAATGAACTGCGTTAAATTTTTAGCAACGTTAAAAGCCGAAAAGTCTTTAAATGATTTGTCTGCAGTTTTAAAATCAGTTTCAATGATGTCTAAATACACTTTCTTTCCTGAATATAAATAATTTTCATTTCTGATTTTCACGTCTGAAGGAAACTCAATATGGTTTCTTTTCAGCGCTCTCTTCCATTGATCTATCTTTTCTAATAAGGTATTATCTGAGTATTCCCATAAAAAAGAGAAAATATGTCCTTCCATATCCAATACTTCTGTAAGTTTGAATTCTTCCATTTTATCATAAAAGAAGCACGAACTTGTAAAGCCATCTAATATATCAGCATCCAAATATTTTGCTAAGTAATGATTATCTACATCTGCATAATGCTTCATCTTGTTTTCTCTTAATACATACTTTTAATTATTTACCAGCTTCTGTGCTCTTCTCAGATTATCAGTAGCCTGCAAAATTTTATTTTTCAGAATAGGATTATAATCGGGGCTTTTCATAAGAAACTGGTTAACTGCTTCAAGAGCTTTTGGATTTTGATAGCTGCTAAATGTAGAACGAAGCCAGTTATCCGGGAAAAATATATCCCCGGTTCTTTGTATTTCCTGCAACAAATCTAAGGTCTTTGGAAGATAATGAATTGAAGTATTTTGCCTTAGCGGATGATGCAAATAACCAAGCGCAACACCTACAGCAGACTCATTCGTTCTGTTCTGTTTTTGTATAAGACCATTGAAGAAATCATCCCTTATTTTTTGATCTGAAGAAGCTGCCTGCATGATAATTTTAAAACGACTGATACGATCCGGGTTTTTAATTCTGGTCAATTGCTGCTGCATCAACTCATTATTGCCAGAATTTCGTAACGATAGAGAAAGAGCAAGGCTTGTAAAATCTTCGTCATTAAGGGATACATCTTGTGGTGCAGTCTGAGATTTCCAGATCGTGTACAGATTATCATATGCTTTTTGAGACTGGAAAATTCCCTGATAGCTGTCAAAAAGAATTTTCTTATTATTCTTAGCTTTTTGTGTCTGTAATGCCTGCCATACCTTATTTTCTATATTTTCAGATTCTTTTAACCGTATATCCTCTGGTAAAAACTCCCAATAAATGGTAGAAATATAGCTCGTCATCAAACGAAGGTTCAGTTCTGTATCTTCTTTTGGCAGTTGCCCTGCAAAAAAATGGAATAAATCTAGCGGAGTAACCCCTGAACCGTTCAACATATTCTCATACAGTGAAATGTAGGCGCTGGCACGACTTACCGGATCTTTTATTAAAGAAAAGTGAGACAGCATCCCATTATCCAGACCAAATACCCCATATCCTACTCCTGATGAGTTTTGCAGGATGAAAAGAGGTTTTATTTTTCCTTTTAATCCGGAAACTTCCTGCTGTTTTCCCGTCAGTTTAACATTAACTTTTTCTACCTTATCCGCATAGAATAAGCTTAGCTGAAATTCCTGTGGCCATACCTTTTGCTCTTTTCCATATTCAGGATGCTGAGAAAGGGTAAAGCGATCAATGGTATTGTTTTTATATTTTATAGTATAGTCTATAACCGGTCTTCCCGGATCATTTACCCATACTTTATTCCAGCTTTGTAAATCTTCCGGCGTATGATTATCCAGAATGGTAATCAAATCAGGCCAGCTTGCATTACCGTATGTATATTTTTTAAGGTATTCGCTTACTCCCTTTTTAAAATTTTCTTCACCGATCAGTAACTCGAGCTGGCGCATCATGATCGGTGCCTTGTTATAAATAATGGGGCCATACATCATCCCTGCATTTTTCAGGTTATCCAAAACCTGTCGGATCGGATTGGCTCCCAATGTGCGATCTACCCCATAAGCGGCAGGAAAATGCGTCGTTAAAAACTTCAGATCATAAACACTTTTATCAGCAGAGGCTCCGGTACTTTTATCCGCCATAAAATTGGCAAATACCTCCTTCATCCATACATCGTTAAACCAATCCATTGTAACCATATCCCCGAACCAAAGATGAGCTACCTCATGCGCAATAAGGTTGGAACGGTTATTCAATTGATTTTGGGTAGCATTCTGATCTAAAAATAAAGTGGAATTTTGAAATAAAATGGCTCCGGGATGTTCCATTCCCCCAAATTGAAAATCGGGAATAACCACCATTCCATGCTTTTGAAAAGGATGTTTAATACCTGTCCATTTTTCATAATAATCCAGCGAATTTCGGTATAAGCTGAAAATAGAATCCATGCTGTTTTTAATTTTCACAGAATCGGTTTCACGATATAACATCCTTGAGTCCTGTTCGCTGATTTTCTCAGTGAAATTTTTAAAATCCCCTGCAGCAAAAGAAAACAGGTATGTAGGTAACAGATCCGATTCAGCAAACTTCAACGTTTTTAGTCCTTGCTGTGAACTCGTTTCTTTCAGTTTTCCATTGGCAATACCACTCCATTTTTCAGGGATGGTTAAGGTTAAAGAATAATTTGCTTTCAGATCAGGCTGATCAAAACAAGGAAACATTGTTCGGGCACGATCCGGCACAAATAAAGCATACAGGTATCCATCACGTCTGTTTAATGCCCCATTTCCGGCAACAAAGCTAAAGTTAATCTTATTAGCTCCCGATTTCAGGTATTTTCCATGTATAATTACATGTTCGTTTTCCAGAACAGGGTTTATGATCTGCCCGTTTACGGATACAGAAATTAAAGAGGAAGGCTCTTCTTTAAAATCAATCTGCAAAGGAGTATCATTCTGTTTTTTATAGTTAAAGAATATAACCTCTGTTCCTGTAATTCTTTCTGATTTATTTTCCGGAATTTTCAGATTGAGCTCATACTTAATTTCACTTAATGTACTTTTTCTCAACTGAGCCAGCTCATACGAAACCCCGGGTTCCAGCTTAGATAAAGATTTCATTTGTGCATACCCACTACTGAAAACGACTAAAAATATTGCTAGTATACCTGTTTTTTTCATACATCAAATATAAGAATTGATTATGATGTAATTTCTTAAAAGTATTAATTAAAATGCCTAGAACAACCGCAAATAAAACAGATAAATAAAACTACTCTGGAGGATATTACTGAGTACCTCTTATGTATAATTTCCATTTTATTTATATTAATTCCAAATAATTTAAATACGTTGTATTTTTTGTCACAAATATTTAATAATTTAGCCTGATAATTTGAACGAATGGGAATACTCCTTAAACCTATTGATGTAGTAGATGACATTTCACAAGAAGACTTCCGTGAAAAATATCTAAAACCATGTAAGCCAGTGGTTATCAAGAATATGGCTAGAAAATGGCCTGCTTACCAGAAATGGACAATGGATTACATGAAAGAAGTAGTGGGCGATGTAGAAGTACCTTTATATGACAGTGCGAAAGCTGATCCTGCAGCACCTATCAATACACCAACAACCAAAATGCCTTTTGCTGACTATGTTGATCTTATTCAGCGCGAGCCTACTGATCTTAGAATCTTCTTTTTTGATCCTATCAAATATGCTCCTAAATTATTGGATGACTATATTCCGCCAAAGAATCTGATGGGTGGTTTTTTAGATAAATATCCGAGCATGTTTTTTGGGGGGAAAGGTTCTGTCACTTTCCTTCATTATGATATTGATATGCCTCATATATTCCATACTCATTTTAATGGTAGAAAGCATGTTTTACTTTTCGAATATAAATGGAAAACACGTTTGTATAAACTACCTTATGCGACTTACGCACTGGAAGATTACGATATAGCCAATCCGGATTTCGAAAAGTTCCCCGCTTTGGATGGTATTGAAGGAATTGAATGCTTCCTTGAGCATGGTGATACCTTATTTATGCCTACCGGATGGTGGCATTGGATGAAATATCTGGACGGATCTTTCTCCATTTCTCTTAGAGCATGGGATAAAAGCTGGGCTGTAAAAGCACATTCCCTTTGGAATCTTGCCGTACAGCGTAATTTTGACAATTTCATGAAAGGTCGTTATAAAAAAAGATATATGGACTGGAAGGAAAGAAAAGCTGTTGAAAGAGCTCATGAAGCCTTAAAAAAAGGACTACCTAAATAAAAATAAACTGGCCGGGATTTTTTTCCCGGCCAGTTTATTTGATAAATATTTTTCTTTATTAAATTCATACTTTTAATTTTCATACATTTTATCTGGAGAAGCTATTTAAAATTTATTTAAATTGCATAGTAAACTAATTCCTTTCTTACTTAAAACCAGATCCATATGTTTGAAAAACTGATTGATAGCTTTGAGAAGCTTTGTCTGCAGATTATTATTGAAGTCTTATTGGTTCCGGTAACTATTTTAAAATTATTTCAGCAACCTGCACGTTGTTATGATTTTTCTGTACATGAAATGGAAAAGGATGAAACAGAACGTTTTCAGGACTATTTATCTCCCATTAAACTATCAGTGTATACTTCGGTTATTGTTTCGATTCTTTTAATGGATTATAGCGGGCAACAAAATTTCATATCAAAAATAAAAGGTTTGACTATGGTAGAAAAAGCATTGTTCATATTTTTATTGAATAATTTTACTGCCGTATTATTCAGCGTTATATTATTATGGTATAAAAGAGAAAAAGTAAATACGGTCACCTTTCGCACCCTTTTGTTTTCTTTTATCTATACTACAGTCTATACTTCGACTCCTTTTTTCCTGTTAATACTTTCGGCAATGTTTCTGGGTCAGACTATTGATGTACAAAGTTATCTGGCACACCTCGAAAAGCTGGAGACTTACGGCACAAGAGACTATGCCTTTTTTATTGTATTCTTACTATTTATTATTATAGGGGTAATCGGCCTGTTTAAGCTATTAAAAGCTTTGCATTATATTCTGAAGGAAAACTTTCGGTATCATCCCTATGTGGTTTGGATTTTCACATTATTATTTTTCTGCATACAACTTTACTATGCAAGAGGCTTTGTGTAATCCACATCAATATTTTCCATATCCTAAAGGTACCAGAGAAAGTTTTTCTACTCAAAATATAACAATTATGATTTGCATTTAAGATTTTATTAACACACATACCAGTCTGTTCATTTTTTGTTTACATTTGTTGCAAATCCAAAACCTTATGTCCAAACCCCGCGAAAGAATTTTAAACACCTCGATGATACTCTTTCATCAACAAGGCTACAACAGCACTGGTATCAACCAAATCATTGAAGAAGCAGACGTTTCAAAGGCCAGTTTTTACCAGCACTTTAAATCGAAGGATGATCTGTGCATCGAATTTTTTAATAAAAGATTTAAATACTGGGTTTCTGAGCTTGAAAATTTTACCTCTGGTGCAAAAACTCTTGAAGAAAAGTTTTTAAAATCATTTGATTTTTTGATCTATATGAATCAGAAGGAAGATTTCAGAGGATGTAGTTTTTTAAATATTATGTCTGAAATACCGGTTGATAAAATCGAAATTCACAAAATAATACGTGATCATAAAGCTACGCTTAGAGATTCTTTTCATAAGGACCTCAAAAATGATATTCTGGCAGCTCACCTCTATCTTCTGTTTGAGAGCTGCATTCTGACCAGTCAACTTTACCGCTCGAATGAATTAATAGAAAAATCCAAACTCATCGTACAAAACCTCCTACAATCTTCACTTTCACACTAAGGAGATTGATTTATACTCAAATAATAAGCAATTAAAAACTATGAAAAACTCTACCTTCTTGCAGAAGAATAATTCTGCAATGTTCATTCTATGCCTTATCGGAACGATCTCTATCAGTTCTTCAATATACTCTCAGGCAGGTAAAATAGGGATCAACACCATAAACCCCAAAGCTACATTGGATATCAGCGCCAAAACAGATGGCTCTTCACAGACAGAAGGTTTGATGATTCCCCGACTTACTGGAGATCAGATCCAGGCGATGACAAACAGTATGCAGTCAGGTACAGAATCTCTCATGATCTATGCGACCACAGCTCCGCTCTCTCCTGTTTCAAAAGTTGCCAAGATTACCCAACCGGGATATTATTTCTGGAACGGAACCCATTGGGAAAGCTTAGGGCTCAACTCCAATATGTATACTGCAGACGGCAGCATTACCACCCCGCTCGCTGCAAGAAATGTAGACCTCAATGGTAAAAATCTCGTCTTTTCAGGAAACGGAAGTGTTGGAATTGGCACTACTCCCTCCGCCTCTGCCAAACTGGATGTAGCAGGAACTGTAAGGGCCAGTGCTATTGATTACAATTCTGATGAAAGACTTAAACAAAATATTACCGACATAAAATCATCAGATCAATTATTATTAAAGCTGAGACCTGTCTCTTACTTCTGGAATGAAACCGGGAAAAAGAAAGGAGGAAATATACAGCTCCAATATGGGCTTGTCGCTCAGGAAGTGGAAAAAATACTTCCCAACATCGTAAGCACAGACAACGAAGGATACAAATCTGTCAACTATAATGAACTGATTCCGTTATTGGTGCAGACCGTTCAGGAACAAGGCAAAAAAATCGAAGAATTACAAAAAGAAGTACAGTTGCTGAAGAAATTAAAATAGTTGACAAAGAATTAATTTCTGACCTTTTCAGCATCATCGGAGTTGAGCATTTATGCCTCCTCTCCTTATTAATTTTGTAATTCAAATACCATGAAACTTAAATTATATTTTGTTCTTCTCTGTCTGCTAAGTCAGAGTTTTCTGGCTCAGAATAACTACTACTGGGTCGGAGGGATCGGTTCCTGGAGTGACCTGAACCATTGGCGTATCGGCTCAGCATCGGGGCCAACAGCCAGCATTATTCCATCCCGCTATGATAATGTATATATCACATCAGGAAGTGGTTTTAATTCTACAGGAGGGTTGTTGACTATTCCTTCTTCAGCAACCTGTAAAGATTTTATTATTGAGGATTCATTTATCGGAAAACTGGGTTTTCCGGCAGGAAGTATTTTCAATATTTACGGAAATCTGAGGTGGAAATCCAATGCCGGAGCGTATTACAACCTCACTATGAACCTTTTTTCAGACAGTTCAAACCCAAGTCCTCATCTTATTGATATTCCCGATAACCTGATTGACCCAAGGTACATTGGTACCTCATATACCTCATCATTCAATCTGAAGGGAAACGGCACTTTTAAACTGGTTAAAAATTTTGCCAGCAATGGCTTCTTCCAGTTTAATATTAGTGAGAATGCCCTTCTTGATACTGATAATAAGAATATCATTGCAAATACCCTAACTCACACTTCCACGGCAACATCAAGATTCGGAAGCTCGTCGTTAACCACAACAGGCGCGATGCAATTCAATTCCGCAGCTAATCTGACCCAGGCCTCCCTTTCCTTTTCATCACTGACAATTCAAACGACTCAGGATATCAAAAAAATTACCCTTCCCACAGGAAACTATTCTCAAATCTCAGCAGGCAATTTTCTGAAAGTAGATGAATTAACAGGAGCCGGAAACAGCGGTGCTAATATCACGGGAAATGAATTGAATATTAATAAAGCTAGTTTGTACGGCCTAATAGTAAATGTCACAACATGGAAGGCCAATGAAGTTATTTTAGGCGATGGAAGCTGTGATTTCTCAGGAACACGACACGAAATTAAAAACCTGACTCTCGGTAAAGGAAATGCTACATTGCGAACCCAGCAAATTGATATTAACAATCTGGTACTCAATGGTGGATTGTATACCTTCCGCCCAGCGCCAAATCTAAGTCCTAATTATCTTCAGGTTCATCAAACATTCATAGCCAATTCTCCATGTAATGGTACAATTCCGAGGTTTGGAGGTGCAGACACCACTAATCCGGTTAATGTTATTCTTCCTGGCTCTGTCAATGGGAATGGTATTTCTTCACTTTCTGATTATAATCTTATCGCTGTAAAGCTAACAGGAGGCGGATCAATGATCGCAGGAACCGATGGCGGAAGCAATACGGGAAATATTACATACTCGGGCATATCTTCCAAAACATTCTATTGGATAGGTGGTGGCGGAAGCTGGAATGATCCCTCGCATTGGTCCTTTACTTCAGGAGGTTCACCAGCCAATTGTATTCCTCATATGTATGATGATGTCATTCTGGATGCATCTTCCGGTTTTACACCTACAAATAACAGCATTACAAGTACCGGAACTGTTTCTGTCCGTAATATGACCTGGAATAATGCTCCGGCTAACCCCGTTTATAGCCCCACTACCTATATCTATGGTAATATTTATCTCCAAAAAGAAATGACGGCAACTGCTACGAGCTTCAATATTCGAAAATACAGTAATACCGATCCGGTAATCAACCGTTATATGAACTTTGAAGGGCAGAAAGTAACCCAGTTGAGTGTATTGGGTAATGACAATTATTATCTGATGCCTGCCACCAGCACCACGCCGTATGATATTGAAGTGACTGGGAGTTTCAATTTTGACAGCAGTGCCATGATAAGCAATCTTTATGCTGATGGCAGGAAAATAAAGGCCCGGGAATTCTGGTTGGGTGGCAACAATGTCAGTATAGACCATGCAACATTACAAATGATCACTCTGAATATCAATACCAAACAAACCATTACAGCTCCCAATACATCTGTATTTATCCAAAACTATAATGGGCGGTATTATTTTTCAGGAAATACCAGTCATTTTTTTGGAAAAATCTTTAAGGAAAGCAGTTCCCAGGGAGATATCCGGTATATGAATACCGGAATATTTCAGGTCAATGCGGGAGATATCAGGTTTCTGGATATCAATAAACCGGATCACCTTATCATCAACTCTCCTTCTAACATCATAATTCAGGATTCTTCTCAACTGATTATCAACAACACCTTTCTTTACAATCGAGCAGATTGTGATCTGGCAGTTAATTTAATCGGTTCAGGAGGAAATAATCTGGTACTTGGGAATATGATTAACGGGAATGGATTGGTTGAGCTGAACAGAATGAATATTTCAGGAATTAATGCTGGATACATTACTCCTGTACAGGGAGCAAAACCCGTTAATGCCAATAATTCAATTGATAGCGGAAACAACTCAGGAATCAATTTTACTGCAGCAACCGCGAAAAATTTTTACTGGAAAGGAGGACACGGAAACTGGAATGATATCAGTCACTGGTCTCTGGATCCTACAAATGCAAGGATCACCTCAACTTGTGGTATACCGGGCAGCAACGATAATGTATTTTTTGACCGGTACTCAGGATTTATTCTCAATGGAATTACAGCCATACAGCTATCCGGTGACGTAACGGTGAATGATATTACTTTTAGTGACTTACCCACTACCTCAAAATCTTATTTTGCGGGAAATAACAATTATTATAAAATGAATGTGAATGGAAATATGATTTTACATCCCGGATATTATGATGCAGGATATTTTTTGGGATTCACGTTCATTAATACCAATAAACCCACGAACATTGTTAAGAATCTCACACCGAACGGAGCCACTTCTGTACTTACTTTTTCGGGCTCTGCCCGGTGGAAAATCAACAGAGGGACCTCAACGTATGATCTTAATGGTAATTCTATTATTATGCAAAACAACATCTCCGGAAACATTCTGGATGCAAGTGGAACTCTTCTGAAACTTACTTCACTGACTTTGTATGGAGATCAGTTTCTGATGAATAATGCAGATATTACAATAAGCTCCAACTTCATTGTCAATACCATTCAGCCTGTAGTAGATACGGGTAACAGCGTCATCAAAATTATTAAACCTTCCGGTAGTTTAGGGAATGAAATCTCCTCCAATAATCTTGCTCACTATTTTGAAAAAATAGAATTTACCAATGCAGCAGGTGTTAATGATTATATGATGAACTTCAACATTACCGGCGGGATTATCAATCATTTTATCATCCATTCAACATCAGGAACAAGAATTGATAAAATAAATCCTTCTTTAACCATTAAATCTCTACTCACGGTTAATAATCTGGTCATCGAAAAAAATAATCACATAGCTTTAGAAGGCAATGTTCAGGTAAATCAATCTCTGAATATGTATGGAGATTGTATTGATAAACTGATCTTTTCTTCTGCCAACCTACAACCAAGGTCACTGGTACTTCCCAATTATACTGCCAATTCTTCTCATTATTCAATGGACAGAGTACAATTTAAAATGATTTCTTCGTCCGGAGGTCAAACCTACCTCACCACAAAAAGTACAGATTTAGGAGGAAATACCGGAATCAGTTTTCAGGATGCTATTTCTACAGATCCAAGGAATCTTTACTGGATTGGTGGTCAGGGAGAATGGAGAGATCCATTGCACTGGTCACTAACTTCAGGGGGAACCCCAATAACAAATTGTGATATTCCTACCTCTATAGATAATGTTTTTTTTGACCAAAATTCCGGATTTACTCCAGGGCAAAATAAAATTATTATCAAAGGAAGCAGCATATCAAAAGCCCATAATCTCACATTTAATAATGCCCCCAACCAACCGGTATTGGATTTCGGAGCGGATAGCAGTTACCTGTATTATCTGAATATATATGGTAATCTGGTGCTGCAAAATGATCTTAAGATTAATGTTCCTTTTTCATCCTACGGACTTATTCGTAATATCATTATGCCCCAGGGAGCAACTAGTGGAAGAACTCGTCATATTGATACTAAAGGAGCTTATATTTACCTCAATATCAATGCACCAGATTATTTTGAATTGAAAAGTCCTTATCTGGGAGATCTTAATTTTAATAATGCTGCAGGATTTAAAACCAATAGCCAACCCATGACTCTTGTCAATTTTAGCTGGAACCAAACGACCAACAATAATCCTGTTGTAGATTTTGGACAATCAATTGTTACCGGAACCAGAGCAAACAGTGCAGGTACTTCTCATTATTATATGCCAAGTCTTCCTTTTTACAATTTCTACAGTCCTTATTTTAATATTAATACAGGAAATAACCCCGTGAATTTGCAACTAAGAGAGGCTAAAGTAGAAACAGGATATTTCGTCACCAATACTCCGGAAGCCACTGCATTTGGTGATCTTACTCTATGGAAAGACGGAATTCTAAATACAGGAACAAAGACCTGGGATTTCAATACAGTAACATTTCTGGGGAGTTCAGCAGTGAATTCCGTAAGCACACTCTCCTCTTCCGGAAAATACAAAACCTTGTATTTCAACCCGGGATCTTATCAGGTCAATAATAGCCAGGTAGTTACTGAAAATCTTTTTATGACAGGAACTCCGTGCAACAGAATTTCAGTGCTCAGATCAGCTGCAGGTCAGAATATGATGAGTCTTGCCCCCTCAGCAAAATATACCATGTTTTATGCTTCTATCAAGGATATGAATTTTTCACGTCCTGTCAATGCCTATGGGAACAGTCAGGATCTGGGGAACACTGTGAATCTTACCATAGTACCTACTGATGTACAGGCTGCAGGTTTTGGAGGCAATAAAACACTTTGTGCTTCAGAATTTCCAAAGACCTATGATGCTTCCACATTATTTGGAACGGATCCTAATGCAAGTTATACATGGACGAAAATAAATACGATCAATTCGGCCGTTATCGGGAACAGTTCAGTGATTACTTTTACTCAACCGGGCAATTATAAGGTAAGTGTTACTTACGGCCAGGACGGATGTAATATTACTGAAGATTTTAGGATTTCATCGATAGCCTTACCGGTAGATTCTACTATATCCTTAACAACAAGTACTGTACAACAGATTTCAGGAGATATACAGGTAAGATTTAAAGGATCTCTTCCTCAAAATTATATTTTTACCTACAGTTTGAATGGAGGTCCGGATCAAACCGTTACTTCCGGAGCCAATGGTGAGGCAGTTATTCTCCATCCTAAAAGTCAGGTCGGAACATTTGCTTACCGGCTGAAGAATATCAAATTTACCGGTGAACAAACTTGTCCGGTAGATATCAGCAATAAAGAAATTGTAGTCAATATCAATCCGGAATGCCCAACACCTGGAGTGATGATGTTGATGGATGGTACGCTACGGGGTTGTACCGCATCAGCAGGAGCACGACGTATTACCGAATTACTTCCATCAGCAATACCTGATCCTCTCACTGATAATGGTCTGAACAGGCTTATTTCAGGAGCGGGAATTGTAATTAAAGAAGGAAATGATGTATTTATGATCCGAAATACCAATGCTTCACCTGAGGTATTAACACTTCCGGCCAATAAACCCCATATTCAGGGAGCGGTTATTTACCATAATGACCATTTCTATGAAGGAATAGAAAATGGAAAATGGATCAGAGTGGATAACGATTAATATTAAAATAAACTTACTATAAACCGCATTGGAAATATCCGATGCGGTTTTTTGTAACCACAAAAGTTTGTAACACTTATAATTTCATATCAGAAAATCTTATAATCTGATATAAACTTAGAATTTTGAACTCTTAAGTTATTGTAAGTTAAAAGCTTTGTGCATAATAAGTTCACTTTAGGCTTTGAAAATCTATGATTTTCAATTCTTTTTCTGTTGGTTAAAAAATGCAGTGATTAATTTTGAGTTTTCAGCAGGTGTTCTAAGGTTTGTAATCTCCCCGTTTTCATCGGTGGTAAAATGCCCTTTAAACGCATCAGGCATCCTTTCATATTGTTCGTTCACCTGTTGTAATAATTCTTTTAAACAATTATAATTGTAGGTATCGACAATAAAAGGTAATGCATTCTTTCCTCTCAATAATTCATATTCCTGATAGTTGTACGGTGTTGTTTCTTCACGCTTTGCCAATATCAATTTCAGCTTGTTCACCAGCTTTTCAATGTATTTCTCATTAGAAAACAAAGCAAGACCACGCAAACCATATATTTTCATATCCAGATACCTTTCCTTTTTATATGCTCCTTCAAAAAACTCCTGCAGATCGGATGAGTTGTGAGTATATAACAACTTTAGAATTCTGTTACGATAATCAATCTGCTTGGTTGTCTTGTATATTTTGATGAGAACATCAGTGTTTTCGGAAGTTAAATTTTCAGTATCCAGTTGATACAGTGCATCTCTGAAGTCAATATGACGTTCATTTACTTTCTCATCGGATAAAATCTGTGGGAATGTGCTCATAGGGTTCATCGTTTTCTTTTGCAAATTGGGAAAAAAATTCAACTATTCATAAGGCAATTTTAAGTTTTGGCTAAAGCCAATGGATATGTTTATTTATAGTAAGGCGGGCTAAAGCCCACCTCTACTGATATTTCTCCGATAGCTTGTTTTAATTTCCTACCTTTGATTGTTATGCATGTACCCGACCTATTCTTTCTTTTAAAAAATAATCTTCAGGAATTATCTGAAGTAAAGTATCCGGCAAAAAGAGTTCTTCTGGATGAAGGAGAAATTTCCAACAAAATGTTCTTTGTAAAAAGCGGTGCCCTGAGAGAATATTTTTATCAGGATGGTCGTGAGCTTACTTTAGAATTTATCACAGAAAACCAGGCCGTATCATCTTTTGACAGCTTTCTCAACGGAACTAAAAGTGAATTTATCATCGAAACATTAGAGCCAACAATTTTGCATGAATTGGAAATTGATAGTTTCAGAAAATTGATGAATAATCCGGACTTTCAGCAGACTTTTAATCCGCTTTTCTATCAACGTTTCAGTGAGATTACCAAACGATTGATGACTTTTATAAAAGATTCTCCCCAAAAGCGCTACGAAGATCTCCTTAAAGACAGGCCGGAGCTTTTATTGAGGTTTCCCCAACATTATATTGCATCCTATCTTGGAATCACCAGTGTGTCTCTGAGCAGGATCAGAAACCGCAGATAATTTATTTACAATTGTTATCGTCCCGAAGTTAATCTGTGATATAATTTTGCTTCATATTAATATCAAGCTATGAAAAATTTTATCCGGGAGGTATTCACTCATGTGCTAGAAAATCCTGTATTTGATGAAATACTAATTGAAAAATATTTCTCCAAAGATTATGTTCAATTCGTTGATCACCAGCAATTACACTATAAGGAATTTGTCCTGCATATCAAAAAGCTGAAAGAAAAAATTTCCGAACAAAAAATTGAGATTATTCATTATGCAGAAAACGGGAATGTCATTTTTACTCATCATCTTGTAGAATCATTATTAAAAGATGGAAGTATCGCTAAACATAAGGTATTGGCAGAATTTACGATCCAACATGGTACAATTATTCAATGTGATGAATTGACCTTATTGCTTGAAGGTTCTCTTAGTGAAAAAAATCTGGGATCTGAAGTGTAAATAAGCTTTTTTAAATTTTTCCATATTAACAATTCTTAAAGGAATCTTAATTTTAACTTCAAGTCTTTTCCCAAACAGACGTTTAATTTTGTTGCAGTTTTTAATCTAATTAAAGAAAGTGAAGAAAATTTTTACATCTGTACTGTTTTGTGCTTCTCTATTTTTTTATGCACAAACCGGTTCTCTTTCCGGGAACATTAACGATGACTCGAAGATTGCCCTACCGGGAGCCCGAATCTCCTTAAGTCCGGGAAATATTTATACAACTTCCGACGAACATGGAAATTTTGTATTTCTGAATGTCCCTCCAGGGAATTATACGATGAAAATTGATTATCTCGGGTACGGCATTCATCAATATAATGTTACGGTTGAGCCTGAGAAAAATACAAGACAGAATATTGTATTTGACAAAAAAGAAACAACGATCGCTGAAGTAATTGTTTCGGGAACAACTTTGAAAAATCAGGCAAGAGCCCTAAACAAGCAGAAAAATAATGCCAATATCACCAACGTGATTTCTTCCGACCAGATCGGACGTTTTCCGGATCCCAATATTGGTGATGCTTTGAAGCGTGTTCCGGGTATTACCATACAAAATGACCAGGGAGAAGCCAGAAACCTGATCATCAGAGGACTTGCCCCCAACCTGAACTCTGTTACCCTGAACGGAGACAGAATTCCTTCTGCTGAGGGAGACAACCGTAATGTTCAGATGGATTTGATCCCTTCCGATATGATTTCTACCATTGAAGTGAATAAGACCCTTACTCCTGATATGGATGCCGATGCCATCGGAGGTTCGGTCAATCTGATTACAAGGGCATCGCCTAACGGGCAAAGAATTTCAGCAACTTTGGCCGGAGGTTACAACCCAATCCGTGAAAAAGGAAACTATACGGCTGGCTTAGTATATGGAAATCGTTTTTTAAACAAAAAATTGGGAGCGGTATTCAGCTTTTCCTACAACAACAACAATTTTGGATCAGATAATATTGAACCTGTCTGGAGTATAGCCAATGATGCCGCACAAACTGCCTACATCAGCAAAATGGGAGTTCGTTATTACAATGAACATCGTATCAGACATAGTTTTGATCTGAATATGGATTATGAATTTGACTCAAAAAATAAAGTCTATGCTTCAGCGATGTACAACTTCCGAAATGATAAAGAAACCCGGTTTGCCCTGGGGTATAAAGTAAAACCGGTTTATAATACCGATGAAACTGAGATCACGGGTTGGAAAGGAAGTCTGACAAGACAAAACAAAGGAGGTGATGCTGAAAATGATAACACCCGTCTGGAAAAGCAAAAAGTACAGAATTATGCCTTAAGAGGGGAACATTTACTGGGTTCTACGGTAGATCTTGACTGGTCCATGAATTATGCAACAGCAAGTGAGGATAAGCCCCACCAAAGATATATAGAGTTTGAGAATAGTAAAATGAACTTTTCTCCGGATCTAAGTGATCCGCGCACACCAACGATTAACCTTCTGAATGAAGATAATTTAGGAAACTATAAATTAAGTGATCTTTCAGATGCCAATAGCTTCACTCAGGAGAAGGAATTCGGAGCAAGAGTGAATGTGCGTTTTCCTCTTTCTCTTATCGAAGGACAAAAAGGACGACTTCGTACCGGTTTGCGAATGCGTTTAAAGGAGAAGGAAAGGAATAATGATTATTATAGCTTTACACCGGTTACTTCTATGGGAAGCTTACTTTCGGTACCGACTTTATATCTTAACGGACAAAACTTTCAGCCGGGAAATTATGTTCCGGGAACTTTTGTGGATCCTTCGTATCTGGGAAATTTAGATTTATTTAATTCCGGTCAGTTTAACGGACAGCTGAAGCCGTCCAAATTCCTTTCCAGCAATTATAGTGCAAAGGAACAGATTTATGCAGGATATGTTCGTTGGGATCAGGATTTCAATGATCACCTTTCCATGATCGTGGGAGCACGTATTGAAACTACACAAATTGACTACACCGGAAATTATGTGATGAACGAAAAAGATCTGGTGGGAAAAATTAATAATACCAACACGTACACCAATGTACTTCCCAATATCTCTTTCAAATATGTTCCGGTACAGGATCTGGTGCTTCGTGCAGCCTTTACCACAGCACTTGCCCGTCCAAATTATTATTCATTGGTTCCGTACCTGAATGTAATCTCGGAAGATGAGATTATTTCGGCAGGAAATCCGAATTTAAAGGCTACATATGCCTATAATTTTGATTTCATGGCAGAAAAGTACTTTAAATCTGTGGGTATTCTTTCGGGGGGTGTTTTTTACAAAAACCTCAATGACTTTATTTATACCTATTCGCGTAGAAATTATACCACCAATGATTTTGCCCATGATTTTTCAGGTCAATCCAATCCGATTCCGGCAGGTGAAAACAATTGGAAGTTTATACAGCAGCGTAATGGAGATCATGTTGATATTTACGGCTTTGAAGTAGCTTTACAAAGACAGCTTGATTTCATTCCGGGTGCCTTCTGGAAAGGGCTTGGAATATATATTAACTATACCTACACTCATTCAAAAGCAAAAGGAATCACCAATGAGGAAGGTATTGAAAGAACAGATGTAGGTCTTCCGGGCGCTGCACCTCATATGTTCAATGGATCGCTTTCATGGGAAAACAAACGTTTTTCAGCCAGAATTTCCATGAATTATGCCTCTCATTATATTGACGAATTAGGAGGTAAGGCTTTTGATGACCGGTATTATGACAAACAGTTTTTCCTTGATGCCAATGCATCTTATAAAATTACCAGCCAATTGAGGGTATTTGCAGAAGCCAATAATTTAACCAATCAGCCGTTAAGGTATTATCAGGGAATCCAGGACAGAACTGCTCAGGCAGAATATTACAGACCTCGATTTACCATGGGAGTAAAATTTGATTTTTAACATGAACAAGATATCCTATTATATAGTTCCCCTCGCAGTTTCCTTTTTTATGATGAGCTGTCAGGGGCAGAAACAATCGATAGAAAAGTTAAAACCCAGTATCATTACGGAAACCGTAGTTCATGATACGGATGATCCGGCGATCTGGATTAATCCAAAAGATGCGTCAAAAAGTATCATCATTGGTACAGATAAGGATACTGACGGCGGATTGTATGCTTTTGATCTGAATGGAAAAATCATCAATAAAGTTCCCGGACTAAAGCGTCCCAATAATGTAGATATTGAATATGGTTTTATTTTAAACGGAAAAAAGGTTGATATCGCAGCGGTAACAGAGAGAGAAACCAATAAGGTTAAGCTTTATTCTCTTCCGGAATTAAAAGAAGTAGGTGAATTTTCTGTATTTGATGGGGAAACAGAACGCGGGCCTATGGGAATTTCAATGTACAAAAACCCTGAAACGGGAAAAATATATGCCATTGTAGGAAGAAAATCAGGGCCAAAAGACGGATATCTCTGGCAGTATGAGCTTTCTGAAAAAAATGGAACCATGATAGGAACAATAGTCCGGAAATTCGGAAAATATAGTGGGTTGAAAGAGATTGAAAGTATTGCTGTGGATGACCAAATGGGATATATTTATTATTCTGACGAACAGTTTGGGGTTCATCAATACTTTGCAGATCCTTCAAAAGGGAATGAAGAACTGCTTGTGTTTGGTAAAGGAGATTTCACCTCTGATGTGGAAGGAATATCCATCTATCCTGTTTCAAAAAACACGGGTTACATCCTCGTTTCCAACCAGCAGAATGACACATTCAATGTGTATCTGAGAGAAGCTCCTTCAAAAGGAAGAATTGCAGAGATTCCTGTTTCCACCAGTGAAAGTGACGGTTCCGAGGTAACAGCTGTCAATCTGGGACCGAAATTCCCGAAAGGAGTATTTGTTGCGATGAGTAATGGAAGAGTATTTCATTTATATGACTGGAGACTTGTGGAAGAAAGAATTAAGGCGGCTCAAAAGACTGCCGGTCAATAACAGTTTCTATTTTTTAAACCATTAAGAAAGGATAAGGTTTTTAGATTGCTTCACCTGCGACTCGCAGTGATGCTATGATGAACTTTAATTTTCTTAATGGTTTATTTTTAATCTATTGAATATGTTTTATCAGAAACTCTGCGGTGTAAGACTTTTTATCTTTCAGGAGATCTTCAGGAGTTCCTTCAAAGACAATTTTTCCTCCATACTTTCCTGCACCGGGACCAATATCAATGATCCAGTCGGCCTGTGCGATAATATCCAGATTATGTTCAATCACAATTAAAGTATTTCCCTGATGCACCAGATGGTTAAAAAAAGTCAACAACTTCTGGGTATCACTCGGATGTAAACCTGTACTGGGTTCATCTAAAATAATAATCTGATCAGTATTTTTCAATTCCTTCGTTAGTTTCAGGCGTTGTCTTTCCCCACCGGAAAAGCTGTCCAACCTTTGTCCCAGCATCAGGTAGTCCAATCCCAATTGCAACAACAAATCAAAATTTTTGAGAACAGATTCTTCTGTAAAGAAATGAGCCGCTTCGGAAACGGTGAGATCCATTACCTCAGCAATGGTTTTTTCCTTATACTTATATTGCAATACATCAGGATTAAAACCTGAACCGCCACAGACCTCACAAGGCTGTTCAATATCATCCATAAAGGCCAGGTCTATTCTTTCCACTCCCAATCCTTTACAGTTGAGACAAGCCCCGTCACTGTTTCTGCTGAACAACTTCTCCGAAACATGATTGGTTTGAGCAAAAAGCTTGCGTATAATATCCGATATTCCTAAATAGGTAAGTAAATTTGATCGGGTACTAGCTGCAAATAAAGACTGATCAATAATGGTTACATTAGGATAAAATTCAGGCAATACACGATTGATTAATGTACTTTTTCCTGATCCTGCCACTCCGGTTACAACAGTCATCAGTCCTGTGGGAATGTTTACACTGATATTCTTAAGATTGTATAAATTGGCATTTCTAATCTCCAGATATCCGGCAGGTTTCCTGAATCCACGTTTTAAAGTCGGTTTTTTAGCAAAATAAGAACCTGTTTTACCTTTGGAAGTTTTTAAGTGTTTAAATGTTCCTTCATACACCACTTCTCCTCCATTTCTTCCCGAACCGGGACCTATATCAACAACACGGTCTGCTATGGCAATCAAATCAGGATCATGTTCAACGATTAGAACTGAATTTCCTTTATCCCTGATTTGCTGGATAATGGATATAATATTCTGCAGGTCTTTGGGATGAAGGCCAATGCTGGGTTCATCGAAAATATACAAGAGGTCTACCAAGCTGTTTCCAAGGCTTCGTACCATTTTGATACGCTGCGATTCACCACCTGACAAGGTGTTTGTATTTCTATCCAATGTCAGGTATTGCAAACCAATGGTTATCATATTCTGCAACTTTGCAGAAAGTTCATTGATAATAACTTCATATGTTTGAGAATCCAGTGAACTTATAAATTCCAGCAATTCATCAACTGAAAGTGCCGCACAGTCGGCTATATTTTTTTCTTTTATCTTACAGGATAATATCTTTTCGTTCAGCCTTTTTCCCTGGCAGACAGGGCATATTTTTGTAATGACAATATGGTTCAGCGCATCTTTTCTTGTTATATTTTCTTTGGAATCTTTTTTCAGGAATGCTTTTTCAATTCTGGGAATTATGCCTTCATACCTCACCGTTTTGCCCCAATCTTTGTGTGGGTGTTTAGGTTTATGTTCCGGCGAGTGTAAAAGCATTTCCCATTCTTTTTCGGAAAAGTCTTCCAACTTTTTATCATTATCAAAATATCCGGACAAAGTATATCTGGTGAGACGCCATCCTCCCGGCTGAAATGTCGGAAAACGGATGGCTCCTTCCTGTAAAGATTTACTTTTATCAATCAGAGTGTTAATGTTCAGTGCCTGAACAAATCCTAATCCTTCACATTCCGGGCACATTCCCTGAGGATTATTAAATGAAAAAACATTAGAGTATCCCACAAACGGCTCTCCCATTCTTGAAAATAACAATCGTAAAGAAGCAGAGACATCTGCTGCTGTGCCCACTGTGGATCTGGCATTTCCTCCCAGTCGTTTTTGATTGATAATAATCGGAACATTGAGATTTTCAATTTTATCTACATCCGGTACTCCATAATGTTGCAGACGATTTCTGATAAAACTGTTCTGGGTTTCGTTAATTTGTCGTTGGGCTTCTGCTCCAATAGTTTCAAAAACCAATGAGGATTTTCCCGAGCCAGAAACTCCTGTAAAAACCACAATCCTATGTTTTGGAATTTTTATGGAAATATTTTTGAGATTATTTTGCCTCGCATTCGTAATTTCTATATTTTCCATGATGAAAATGATTAACTTTGTTAATAGTTAACTAAGTTAAGTATATTATTCATGAAAACCATTGAAAAAGAGTTTTTTAACACCTTTACTGATTTTCAATGTCTTATTCTGGCTCATATGAACCGGGGAGACATTAACGGAGTTACAGCAACTCATTATAATATTATTGAGTTTATCATGAGAAAAGAAAATGCAACAGGAAGAGAGATTTCTGCAGCGTTTAAAATCAGTCAGGCAGCCATATCAAAGCAATTAAAGTTTTTGATCAGTCATGATTTTATTATCCAGAAACAGGATGAAACGGATCGGCGGAAATTTAATCTTTCGGTGGCGGAAAAAGGAAGGTTTATTGTAGAAAATTCAGAAACATTCAGAAAGAATATCACCCGGCAAACAGCCGCTATACTCACTGCCAAGGAATTAAACGACTTCAATCGACTGATTACTAAAGTCTTAAATCAAATTAGACTTTAATTGTATGATTTGAGGCTTGCGGAGGAAAAAATAAAGGCAGCACAAAAACTGCTGATCAATAACAGGTTCTAATTTTAAACCATTAAGAAATGATAAGGTTTTAAGAATATTAAGAAATTGTTTCGCCTGCGACTTGCAATGACAACATATATGAGTGTAAAGCATTGTGATCTTAAAATAGGCAACCTGCGTTTAAAAAAGTATATATATGAGAGGTTACTTTTTACCTGTAAGTTCCAAACAGGCGGTCCCAAATAGAGGTATAAAATCCAAAATTTTTGGTTTCATCCAGATGATGCTGGTTATGGAATCTTGTCGTTCCCACCAAAAGCTTATCAAAACTGGCAGGAAAAAACTCTCTGTTAAGATGTCCTATTGTCCCCCAAATAAGATTGATCATCAGATATACTGAAATTGAAATAACTGAAAAGTCATACCCCATTAATACAACCAGCATCATCAGTCCGAACCCAATGGTTTCAAAGGGGTGCAAGACAAAAAGACTTAAGAAATTGGTACTTACATGTTCATGGTGTTTTCCATGCAACATTTTATATACCCATGGTAAATGTGCTGCATAGTGAAAGAAGTACATGAACAGATCCATGAAAAGAAGCAATGCAACAACCTCCAGAAAAATTACTCCAACAGACATACTCTCCCCTATTTCAATCCATTTGTTTTTCCATAGAAAAGCTCCTGTCAACAGGACAAGGCTATTGCAAACAACGGTAAAAAGGCTGAGAAATAAATCAGATGTTGTGATAGAATGATCGGTTTCCTGCAAGGGCTTTTTACGGCAGGTTTTATCAATAAAGATATAGAGTCCGATGGAGAACAAATAAAGAAATACATTGATAACAAGACTGAATACAACCCATTCCGGCCATGAAAATTGCCAAAAAATCGTTATATAACCTGAAAGCCCGGTCCCATTGGAAATCATAAATTCACCACTATCAAATTGAAGTTATAAATGTATGAATTTCGCAATAAATATGGGCAAAAAAGCACTTTATTTCTGTCGTGCTTTTCTTTTAAGTTCCCGGTATCTTAAGGTCAGTCTTTTCCTTAAATTCTCATGATATTCTTTGTAATTTTTAATACTCTGTTCAAGGTTTCTTTTGCTGGATAAATAATCTTCATACAAATTACGTAGTTCTGAAATTTGCAATGCAATATCAGAAGACCGGGATTCAGGGTCTTCCAAAGCTTCTACCAGCAAACGATAGTTTTCGATTCTGCTGGTGAGGCTTGTGTGAAGTTTGGGTTCTATTCCCTGCATAATTTTAATATTTTGTTTGATGTGGTGAAATGACAAAAAATGAGAAGGCAAATAAATAAATGATGATCTTTTTACCAGATATTTCCTTCTACACCAGGTACATCACTTTGATATAAAATCTTAACCTGATGCTGTGGGCCCTGGACATTTGCTGATTTTAAATATACATTTGTCAAAGCTGACGAAATCAAGGTTTCATCCGGGTCACCTAAAGGGCGTAATGGCAATTCAATATATTCATTTACATTCGTTTGCGGAGAAATTCCCTTGCTGTATTCTCCTGTACCATTCGCATTGAACACTTTGTAAATAACCGGATGAATCTGCCAGGAAATCTTTCTGGGTTTGCGTTTATCTTCTACAATAAACCCGGCCATATCTTTTCCTAAAGTAACCTCTCCGATCTGAATCACTTGCAGATAAGGTTTCAGGTTATTAATCACTATTTCCGCTGCTGATGCCGTACTGTTTGAGGTGAGAACATGTACTTTACTCAAACCCATTGCATTTGCCCGCAATGTATTAAAATCAAGGGATTTGGGATCATAAGCAATTTGTTGGGCAAATGTTCTTTTTACTTCGCCTCCATTTTTGTTTCCTTTAAAAATAATGAACGGCGAGCTGACAGATATCCCGGAAGGAATCAATGAACATAATGCAGCGGCGGATGACACCGATCCTCCATAATTGTACCTCAGATCAAGAATCAGGTCCTGAACCCCGGCAGCTTTAAATTCTGCAAACTTCTGATTAAGCGCAGAGGTCATTCCGTCCGGAAAGTCATAAATATAAAGATAACCTGTCTTTTTACCATTTTTATCAAAAATCCGGGACAACAAAGGTTGTTCTGAGGAATAGCCATAATATACCGTAATATCTTTTTCATCAGCAACTGTATTATTTTTCCAGTAGCCAACTTTCAGGTCGATAACCGTCTGTTCTTTCATGGATGAGGTAATAGACTCTGCATTGGCTGCTGTAATCACCTTACCATTTATTTTTGTAATGATCATTCCTCTTTCCAATCCCGCATTAAAAGCCGGAGAATTTTTAAGAACCAGCTTTATAACTGTCACCACTTCACCATTCGTCAGTTGAATCACTGTATAATCAAAACCATACATATTTCGTATGGATCTTGGATAGCTGGACGGATCTTCTGTATTGACCACAAAAGAAAAACGATCCTGAGAAGACAACAGGCTTTTGAAAAAATCTTTTACAGGAAGATGGTAATCCGGTTTGGCCGGCATTTGATCAGCCCAATAGTAATACCTCCTCATACTGTCCTGTACCCAAACATTGACAGATTCTGTACTTCCTTCAGGAAAAACAGGTGCTCCATCATCATTATTACTGGTACATGAAAAGAGCAAGGCAGCTATTATGATCCATTGAAATAATAAAACTTTTCTCATATTGCTACAGATATCCTGCTATATCGATATCTCCTTTTACCGTCCATACTCCATTTTCTATTTTTTCCTGAAGAACAATCATATTGGCTCCGGTGTGTTGGTTGATTTTAACTTTAATTATTTGAGATCCTATATATGGTTCTGTAGTTCCGGGTTTATAGAGTTCCAGATAAGCAGGAGTCAAAGGGTTGAAAGAATTATAAATTTTCACAGCAGTAAAGTTATCTTTGCCGATATTCTCAAATTCAGCAAGTACTACCCCATTATCTCTTTTTAAAATACCTTTTACATTTTTAAGAGCTGATCCCGAGAATTCTCCCAGATTGGGAAAAATAAATTCAAACCCTATTTTTCCAAGATTAACCTGAGGTTTTACAGCATACGTTTGAAGGAAAATCCCTGGGAGATTAAAGAAATACAAATTTTTATACTCCTCTACATTATTGTAGCTGATCGTATATTTTGCGATTTCTGTTCCTGTTTCATTATTATATATTCCCAGTTTGTTGGTCTCTCCTTCATCCAGTACAAACTGAAGCTGAGTTTCTATTTTATTGGTATATGAAGTGTTTCCGTCTATAGCTACCGGAACTCCGTTAAACCTCATCTGAAGTACATCAGGTTTAGAAAAACCTTTTATGGTTACTTCTCCGGGCTTTTGTGCTTTATCATACTTCTCCATTGCAGTATGGTCTGTACATGAGAATAGTATGGCAAAGAATACTAATGCAAAGATCTTATTCATCTTTTTAATTAATTATATCATTTAAACTTAAAAATATTGCCCCGCCCTTCGTGCGGGGCAATACACAATTATAAAAAAAACTAAGTCGGATATGTTTGGGATTACCTTCTTCCAATGGTCACCCTTATTTATATATTTAAATCAGAATTTTTTTGATGTTTAATTCTCAAAAATTCCCTGATTATTTTTTGATAAATTTCAAATGTTCTTTTGTCTTTCCGTCAGTAATTTCTGCTATATAAACGCCACTGGATAATTCTCCTACATGAATAGATTGAGAATACTGAACACTAAGAACTTTTTGCCCTGCAGTATTGTAAATTCTTACCACTGCTGTATTTTCTTTCAATCCTGGATTAAGTTTTAATTTCAGCGTTTCTTTTACAGGATTTTCTATTATCTGTGTTAAATTTTTATTCTTTTTTACATCCTTAGTTCCTAAAAAAGCAGTGGCATAAATAGCCATTTCATCAATATTGATATTTTGAATATTATTACCGGTTGGCTTTCTGTTTGACCACATTCCGATATAAATTTTCTTGCCTGCAAAAGCAGAAAGATCCACGAGGTTTTCTACGAACTGAGTAAGGTCTGTCGGGAAAGGATTCGTAGAGCCTCCTACCTGTATTTTGTATGGGCTTGGAAGGTCATTCCCCGATCCATCTACCGTCATGGCCTGAAAATCAGACAATGCAGGAACTTCTTTTTGAGGGGTGCTTACGAAGATATACAGGTCACGTCCCAGAATCGTATGAGTCGTTCTCTGTCTTCCGATGTAAGCCGCAAGAGTAATGGTTCCGCCTGCATTGGTAAGATCAATCTGAGGAGAAATGATCCAGTCATTTTCTGTCGCAAATCCCACAGCACTTCCGGTTGGCACCAAGCTCATAGAATGACGAAGGACTCCTGCAGTTCCATATACCATAGCTGTACCGTTGTGATAAATATTTTGCCCCTGAAGCCATCCGTTGTTATTGTTATTCAGATCGTGGAAAGACCACCCCTGAAGATCAGCAGGAGTATCAAAAGTGTTACCCCATACCATGGTTTGTGCTGTAGCCAGCTGAGTTAAAAAAAGAACAGATGATAAAATTATTTTTTTCATGATACTCATTATTTAGATTTTTTTAAATAGAAAAGCAAGGAATCAGCGTACGCTGTTCCCTGCCTTTATTTTTTTTACTCTACAATGGCAAAATTGTATTTTGTCCAAATTCCCTGGAAGTTTCCACAGTTTCTTGGAGATACATTCCAGCTTCCTTCGTTGAAGAAAGGCTGGCTCATTCCCCATGATGCAGCGGTAGTTCCTGTAAGAAGATTAGCAACAGGAATTCCTGCAGTACCTGCTCCTGTTACAGAGGTAGTAAATCCGTGAACCTGGATTGAACCTAAATTAGAAGCTGCAGAAAGCTCAGACCCTACTCCTTCTACTCTGATTCCTGTAGGATATCCTGTTACTACAACATCATTTAACGTTAACTTACCGTATCTTCTGATATGGATCCCGTTTTCATAAGCAGCACCTTGTCCTGCTGTACCAAATTTTGGTCCTACGATAGTCAGGTTGTTGATCACAGGGTTTGTAATTAAGGAAGTAGATGTCCCTGTAGCATTGTTATCCAACTCGATACCGTTAGAATCCGGGCTTCCACCACTCACGGTGTGTGCTGAATTGTAATCAGCTAAAGAAAGTGCACAAGTAATAGTTCCTGTGTATCCGTTATCAAAGTCAAAGTTATCATCTTCTGCTGCAAAAGAGATTAGATTGGAAGCATTTACCGTACCTCCAAAGAATTCAAAAGAATCATCCTGACCGTAAGATACCTGGATATGATCTAGTGTAGTTCCATTTCCAACACCACCTAATGATAAAGCGTTTACTTCGTTACCTGAATTCGCTCCTACGAAATCATACCCTGCGAATTCAATACGCACGTATTTCATAATTCCTGCATTGTGAGATGCATTTGAACCTCCAAAGTAGTAATCGCTACCTGTAAGACCTTCAATAGTTGTGGTAGCAGGTACGTTGGTAGGTGCATCTCCTAAAAGAATTACTCCTCCGAAATCTCCCGGAGTTGCTGTAGTGTCTTCATTTCCATCCAACAAGTTGTAGCTTGTGAAAACGATTGGCTGAGACTCTGTACCTGTAGCATTGATTTTACCTGTTTTAGTAATAACCAGGATTCCTGAACCTTCTCCTGCGGCATTAGGTTTAGCTTTGATAAAAGTTCCCGGTTGAATGGTAAGTGTTGCTCCATCTTTAACAGCCACAGTACCATCAATTTCGATCACTCCACTCCATGTTGTATTGGAAGTAATAGGCCCGTTTACTTTAGTAACAGGAAGTGAAGAAGCTGTAAGGTATTCCGCTGAAGTAGACTTCATGTCAAATGGTGTAGAAGAATCTGCAAGGTTATCATGTTGACAAGCAGTAAGGGATAATGCAGCAGCTGCAATTAGAGTTAATCTTTTCATTGTTATAATTTTTGTTGCATCCGGTTATTGGTTTTTCAACCGGAAGTTTTAATATTCAGAAATATCCGCCTCTATATTCCTGCGATTTGGTTTTTATTTCCCCGGCATTTCATGAGGAGCTGATCTGCCGGACTTCCCTTTTTTCTGCTGATGTTCGGGAAAAGACAATAGCAGTCGGTGGTTTGCTGATCCGGTACTGGTGTGCGCTTCATCAGTATTTATCCGGTTCATGTTCAGGATTCCGAAACCTGTAGAGGTCTACTTAAGTTCTATCTTATGATGGATTAAAATGTATAAATCACATTCAACCCAAACATTCTTCCACTGTAAGCACGAAATAAGATTTTATCAATATTCTTATCATACTTATCGGTAGCACCGGGAGCCAGTTCCATAGACTCTCTGTCTGTAAGGACATCACTTCCTCCACCATTCTTTTTGGCTACGTAAGAATTAAAATTGTTATAATATTCCTTCACTCTGTTGAAGAGGTTTTTCACATTCAATTTCACTTCAAGATTTCTGTTTCTGAGAAATTTATAGGAGATCTGTGCATCTGCTACCGCATAGGGACGCTGTATTTCTTCTCCATTATAGGAGTACCCTACCGTAATGTATTGATCCCCTTTGGCATTATATAAAAAACTCAACCCCAACCTTTCTCCATCATACATCAGTCCTAAATTGTACGCATAAGGAGTTTGTCCGTAAAGGGGTCTTGACACTTCATACGTATCATCCTGAGGTCCGGTTTTTTCCTTGTCTTTAAAAGCAATGACTTTGGTACTGTTATAGGTAAAATTTCCGCTGATAAAAAGATGAGAAAGCATAGGATTCTGAGCAATAAACCCCAGATTTTTTCTTACTTCCACTTCAAACCCTTTCAGCTTTGCATTTTTGGAGTTTCCGTTGTACAGGTAAAGATTTCCTTCTCCTGACAGATAGCCTTCACGTTCAATTGGATTATCTATATCTTTATAATAGATTCCTGCAGAAAATATTTCTCCTAATCCCGGAAACCATTCAAATTTAAAATCATAATTATTGACCACAGATGATACCATTGATGTGTTGTAAATCATTCCGTTGGCAATCGGATCAAAATAAGGTAGTCCTGTTCTTTCATTGAACTGAGGCCGGATTACCGTTTTGTTATATGCCAGTCTCACATTCATTTTATTGGTGGGGCTATACGTAAAATTGGCTGAAGGCATCCATTGCCATGGTTGATCATCAATGACAGGTTTATTGACATTCCTGGCGTCTTCAGAATCAATTTGTTGAGAGATAAGATCATATTTAAAATATTCTGCTCTCAATCCCCATACTAATCTGAATTTATTCCTCCAGCGATTATCAAACATTACATACATGGCGTGTTGCTCTACTTCACCTTCATATTTTTCATTATTATACAAGGGTCTTGTTTCCCATCCGATTCCCCCGGGTGCATAGTGGGAACCGTCAAACCAATCTGAAAGAGCTCCATACATTTGTAGAATCTTGCTGTTGGGTACATTTCGTTTTTCATCCACTCTCAGTAAAAATTTTTGTTGTTGATTGGTGTTCGTTTTTGATGCCCCCGCATATCCGATTTTTATGTCATTTTTAAATGCATTTTTATCAAAACTCCATTTGAAGGAACCTCCATAGTTGTAATCCGTTTCTTTAGTGGCAATATACCCTCTGGCAAAGTCACTGGAAGAGTTATTGACCTCATGATAATTTAAAATTTCCCTCCCTATAAAATTGTATAAAGTCTGATGTATTGTATAGTCTTTAGTATCAGAAGAAACTCCGGTTCTGGCGGCAAACCAGTTGATTTCCATATTGCCTATTTTGTGATTTCCTTCCAGTTTATTTTGTAAAAACATCTGGTAGACAGGATAATCTGTGTTTCCTGTAAAAGGTTTGTCTAAAGATTTAATCTGTGAAGGATCATTATTGGGAACGATTCCGTTATAGAAATAATTATAGGAAGCTTCTGCATTGGAAGCCATTCCACTTCCCCCTGTGTACTCATTCCAGCCGGTAATTCTTGTCAGGGTATTATCATAAATATGAGTGTATGAGTTACGGAATGAAATTCTGCTCTTATTCAACTGTACACCGAAATTAAGCATTCCTGCTACGGTAGAATTATAATTGTACGAGGCTCCTTTATTTTTAAAGTTATAAAAAGTGATATTCCCTTCAGGATCCCGGGGGCTGTTGGTGTCCAGCCAGTTTCCTCTTCCCGTATGGTCAATATCCAGTTTATTCTGCTCATTTTTGATGATGAAAGCTCCCGCAAAACCCCATTTGTTATTATTTTTAAGACGATAGGTTCTTCCTAATGCTACCTGAATATTAGATCCCATATCTCCTCTGGTCTTATAAGTAGTAAAATTGTCATTGACAAACTGCTTAGATTGCTCAAAAAGCTGAGGATTGTTGACTGCCAGTGCTTCCAATCCTTTTGGAAAATCCCTTGTCCCGTCATCATATCCGAAATAATCGTATTTTCCTCTCTTACGGGTAAGTGCTTCTTTAAATGTGGCCTGATCATTATAAGATGTTCCTAACGTTATTGTTGTAAAATTCTCATTGGGAATATCTTTGGTTCTTACCTCCACATATCCTCCAGCAAAATTGGCATTCATATCCGGAGTGGCTGATTTGCTTACCACCACACTTTCTACCATGGCCGTAGGAATAATATCGAATGAGAAGTTTTGATTATACGCTTCTGTACTGGGCAGGTTAATCCCATCCATAGCCGCGGTGTTCCATCGTTCTCCCATTGAGCGAACTACTACATATTTGTTATCGATCGTTGTGATTCCGGTTACTCTTTTCAATGTTCCACCGACATCGCTGTCCGGTGTTTTGGAAATCTGTTCAGCAGAAATCCCATCACTCATCTGGGCTGCTTTTTTCTGCTGAGCCAGTAATCCAGCCTGAGTATCGGCTTTACGTGTCGCCGTTACCACCACTTCTTTAATATCTGTAATTTTATCCGAAACTGTATTTAAAGCAAATGAAACGGTATTGGTTTCTTTATTGACAACCGAGAGTTTTTCTACTCTGAGTGTATTATATTTTGGAGCCTTAATGGTAAGATTATACACTCCTGAAGGAAGATCTACCGTAAAATCACCGTTATTATCCGTCAGTACAGTTTTCTGTGCAATACTCACTTCAGCTCCGGCGACAGGATTTCCTACCTCGTCAACGATTTTCCCGGAAATACGTCCGTTTCCCTGTACAGAAGCATTGCCTCCTTCATACTTGATTGAAATAAGATCCCCGTGAAGCCGGAATACCACAGGAAGCCCACTGGTAATATCTTTCAGACAGCTGTTGATCGATGTATTTTCACATTTTACTCCTTTTACCTTCAGCTCTTTGATATCTACTTTTGAATAGGCCAGTCTCATCCCTGTTTTTCCTGCAAATTCTTCCAATACTTCGATTAATGGTCTGCTGGCAGGAACAGAAAATGAAACTTTCTGAACCAATTCCTGTGCTTCGGCTGCTACCGTAAAAAATAACGCTGCTATGGTAAAACCACATTTCAAACTTTTCATACGTAAATGTTCTCTTTTTGATTTAAGGTTATCTGATTATTAATTTTTTTTATGGTTGTTTTTTTATTTTTTCAGGGTGTAGATATTATCTTTTTTTTGCACCTCCAATCCCAATATAAAGGCGAGTGATTCAATATTTTCTCCAAAGGTTCCTCCTGTAAAGTCTGCGGTAATCTTTTTATTTTCAATTTCTTCAGGATAGTGGATTTTTGTACTATAATTGCCTTCAAGGATTGTAACCACCTCTTTCAACGGGACATCATTAAAGCTTAAAGACAAAAGCTCAAAAGCTTTTTTTCCTGAAGTTTTGTCTGAAGTCATAGAAATAATGGCCGTCGTATGGGCGATTCCGAAGTTGGTCCACTTTTGATTGGGTTTCAGATAAGAAACAGGTACTCCTGAAGAAGAGACCGCTACTTTACCTTCATAAAGGTCTACCGCTTTTTTCTTCCCGGATTGTGAAATTTTAAATACGGTTCCCAATACTTTGGTACTGAACCCCTCTGCATTCACAATAAAAGGATGTGTTTTTGATTTGGCTACAGAGAATACTGCATCTCCCTTTAAATCGACCACTCTCGTAGAAGCGGGAAATGATTTTTCTACAGTAAGCTCAGATCCCGGCAATAGGGTTACCACAGATCCGTCTTCAAGGTGAACAATACGATTTCCGGCTCCTGCAACGTACACATCCGGCTTAATAAACATTGTGTAAGTGAAAATACCTCCCAAAGACAGTAACAGAATAATAACAGCTGCCATCTTATAGATATATGATTTAAATCTGTTGACAGCAATACTATCCGATGATGAAAAGTAGTGTTCCAATCCGGATAGTATTCTTTCTTTTGATTCTTTCATATGAATGGAATCCAGATCTTTTTCTGTATGGCTCTTCCATTGTTTTAAAAGTTCATTTTCCTTTTCAGAAATTGTATGTTCCGAAACTTCCCGCTCCCAAAGTCTGAAAACAAAGGTTTCAATATTTTTATATGTTAAACGTTTCATAGAGTCTTTCATGGTATTCACAGATACTTCTATCTATAAGACAGTGAAAATGAAAAACTTCCCTAAGGCTTTGTTAATGTTTTATTCATATTATGACCAAATTGTTAATAATTTTCTTCGTTTTTCACATTTACTCAACATAATAACCCTTTTTAAGCGGTATTTTTCAGAAATATTTAATGTTACTATACCCAAAGTTCACAAAAAGTTAATTTTCCTTTAGGTAATTTTGTGGTCAGATTATGAACCCGACAGACTCTATATTATTAAAGAAAATACAATCAGGTGACCGCCCTGCTTTTATGTTGCTGTATGACCGATACTGGAATAGTCTCTATCGATTTGTTTTTGTACGTACGCGGGATAAAGAAATTACGGAAGAAATCCTTCAGGATCTTTGGGTGAAAATCCTGGAAAATACGGATGCAATACATACTGATGATTCAGGAAGTGCAAAAGGGTATTTACTTCGTCATCTTCATTACCGGATCCTTGATTATTACAACAGTTATAAAAAAGCCCCTCCTACTGTGAGTATTGATGAGTTTGATATTCCCAATGAGGCAGAACTATCTGATACAGACTATTTCGAAATTCTTGAAGAAAATGAAATTTCGTCTTTATTGTCTATGATTGATGAAATAGTTGCACAACTCCCTCTCACGGAGCAGCAGGTGTATGATATGAGAATACGAAAGAATATGTCAGTAAACGAAACTGCCGAAACTCTGGGGATAAGTAATAAGACCGTGAGTAATAAACTCAGCAAAACCCTTGGAGAAATCCGTGAAAAGCTGAGCCCTGATTATAAATCGTCAAAGAAATTAGTATCTATTCTGGTCTTAATGGAGATCCTCACCCAATAATAAAACCCACCCTGCAATTAGAATGGCAAGATGGGTATAGGTATTAATTTAACTGTATTCAAGCTAAGGAAACAGAATACCGGAAACACATACCGGATCCACTGCTTTGGAGTGAAAACATTCCCTTACTTCACCTAAATGCTGTTCAAACAAATTCATGATCAAATCTACAGTTACTCCTTCAAACTGCTTTTCTACCCATGGCTGAATACATTTTAATGTATCTTTATCTGATCCCTCATTTGTAAGACAAGGTCTGATACCAGGTACCGTTGTTATAACAGACTGTTGAAAGGTTTTCAGAATCAGACTTTGAACATCAATATTCTTCTCGTTAGACAATACCGCAATATCTATTTTACCTATTTTTCCGTTAGCATTGGTAAACATAAATATTTCATAGGTAACACCTTCTGCAAGCTTAGTCACTGTACTGCGCATAATCGTGGCATTCAGTACAGCGGAGTTTTCATACATTTTAATCTTTACAACCGGAGATGCCCATAATTTTCCAAAAGAAAAAGTGAACAAACACAATACAAAGAAAAAAGACACCCTGGAAATGATTGGTATTTTCATAATATTCTATTTTAAACAAGCTGGATAAATGAATCACGCCCCCCATCATAACATTCTTTATTTCAGCAATTTGAACAGGTTAAAATTAATTACATTTTTTATAATCAGCTAAGATTTCTTTGTTTTTTTTCATCAGGATCTAAAATATCAATCCAGAATACGTAAACCTTGTTATTAAAAAAAATGCCACACGAAAGGATTCGTGCGGCAGCGGGGGCATATAGTTATCAAAATTATTTATCCCAACCTATGTGATTTTCTAAAACTCCAGGATTAGATATTTTATTAAGTCCATTAGGTTTATAAAACATTAACGTAATAACTAAAGGTTTTTTTAAGTAAGTTGTATCGTTTTCTTTTTTATATGTATACTGGACGTATTTCATTTTAACACTAGGAACAAAAGCATCTATAGTATCCTTTATAATAATGTTATTTAAAAAATGTTTTTTAGAGTTAATTTCATTATAATGTTTATTCAAAAAAAATAATTCAGAGGCAGTTACTCCAGGATAATTTTCAGAGTTATAAATTAAATTGTTATATGACTGTAAATCATTACACTTAACTGATTTCCAATATTCTACAACTGTTTCTTTTATCTGTTCTTTATCTTTCTGATCTTGTGATACACAACTTATACAAAACAATAATAAAACTAAATATAGTATTGCTGACTTCATTACGGTAAAACTTTTTTATTTATGTTTAATTGTTGATTAACTGGTTGGATCGGAATGTTGTTAGTTTTCATAATTTGTGATCCATTTTGGATAATCAAAGAATTTGGCATCAATCCTGCTCGTGGATTAGGTAAAGTTCCATCAAAAATGTAATTTATCACATCATTTCTCGTTTGCTGATTCATTTTAATTCCACTCCCATCAACATATTTAATCGCTTTATCCATTTGTGAGCCCTGAAAATCAACTGTTTTAACATCATTTACAGCCTGTACATATACTTTTGTGCTCTTTACTGCATCAGGAACATTAACAGCTAGATCTAATAATCCAACCAGTTCCTGTGCCCCTCCTGCAGCAATATTGAGTTTATCATAATTCTTTATCATTTTATTGGTCATCTCTAAACCTCTTTTTGTTGTGGTAAACTTTTGCCTATCCATACTTTCCGGTGTTTCCTGTAAATTCTCCATAGTTGCTCCATTTGGAGTAGGGCCACTATAAGCGTAAGATTTCAATTTTAAACCGCTGGAGCCATCAGATATTCTTGCTGCACCCGGATTATATCCTTGTGTGCTTAATCCAATATCAGCAGCCGTAAAATTTGCTTGGCCATTACTTATTTGCGATGTCGGAGCACGCACAACTCTCATTGCGTTACCATAAATTGCAAAAAATCCTGTATGATTTTTTAATAATTCCAATCCTTCTAATTCGACCCCCATTCCCAATTTATTTTCCTGGAACGCGTAGGTAGAATTGTAGGTATATTTTTCTCCTAATGGATCTATATTAAAGAACCTACCTACGTCTGGCATATAATTTCTCCACTTAAAACTGTACCATCCAGTCTCCTGTAATTCCTGTCCTTGGTACTTATACTGATACGCAGCATTCCCACTCAGAATATTATACCCTTCATGCTTCAAGCCAAAAGGATAATAATTACTTTCTTCAATGATCTCTACTCCTGATCCGCTACCCGTGTAACTTAAACGTACATTTCCTAAATGATCTGTATAGTTGTAAATATACTTATTTTTTGCACTGTCAATAATAAAAATGCCACGCGAAAAGATTCACGCGGCAGCTGGCAGAAGCCTTGGAAGTATCTCTGGATTATCTCGTAGGCTCTACGGATATTCTACTGGATAAAAATATCGTCTCCAAAATCCTTGACATCCAAAAACTAAAAGAGAACGACAGACAACATGTCTTCGCTCTCCTGGATGCGTTCCTTAAACAAATTAAGCTGCAATCTATTATGTAATATAAAAGCCACTCAAACGAGTGGCTTTGTTGTTTTTATAAAGCTTATGTCTACCAGTCCTGCCTTAATGCTACCCCAAAGGAGAAGCAAAATATTAGAAAGACAAACAATAAACCATTTAAAATAAAGTTTAGCAGCTTATTATTGTATTTATAAATCATGTAAAAGTTAATTGCCAATAGAACTATCACCAAAGGGGTAAATTCTAAAAAATAATCATATTGAAAATATAATAAAAGTACGGTATGAATTACTGAAATAATTAAAATTATTTTTGTGACTGTTTTCATTATTGATTAGGTATTAATTCTCTTTTTACAACATCTCTAACTTTTGTGCTTAAATCATTATCTATGCTTTTATGATCTGATGTAGGGGCAAGAACATTTACTATTTTAGTAGTCTTATTATCGCTTGTAGGTTCTATTTTCTCTCCTCCGTATATATTTTTTGTCTGGTAGTAATTAACCGCTTTCGATACGTTAGATGGTATCTTTGTATCAGAATAACTATCCATTATATCTAAAGTCACCATTAAATCTACTTTTAAATTTTTATTTTCATTTACTGATTCTACCAGATTATCACCTCCTAAACTATGCCCAACAGCAGCAACCACACCATCTGAATGCACATTATTAAAATTTGAGATAGTTGATTTGAGGTCATTTTTTGTATTTTCATTCTGTGATGAATCAAAAACAACAACTCGAGTATTAGAATTAGCTAAACCAACTAATCCTCCAATACCAGTAAGATCAAGGTTTCCTTTTCCTTTAAAATCAGGATTATTGCTACCTCCTACATTCTGAGATTGGGTATATCCTCTCTTCGTATCTCCCGACCATCCCTGTACAACAACAACTAAATTTTTATAGCCATCATTCTTTCTAAAATCTACAGCTTCTAATCCCTCCAGCTCTCTTGCATCAACAACTCGATTTTCCGAAAAATTATAATGAGATTGATAAGCATATTTTTCACTCAAAGGATCTATATTAAAAAACCTTCCCAAGTCTGGCATATAATTTCTCCACTTAAAGCTGTACCACCCCGTCTCTTGCAACTCTTGTCCTTGATACTTATACTGATACGCAGCATTCCCAGTCAGGATATTATACCCCTCATGCTTTAACCCAAAAGGATAATAATTACTTTCCTCAATGATCTCTACTCCGGATCCGCTACCCATGTAACTTAAACGTACATTTCCTAAATGATCCGTATAGTTGTAAATATACTTATTTTTTGCACTGTCAATAATAAAAATGCGACGCGAAAAGATTCGCGCCGCAGCGGGGCTTTGTTATTTTAATTAATTTCTAATCTATTAATTTCTTGAACTTCCATAAGCGTATTATTATATTGCGTTCCAATAACTATATCTAATATGTCCTGTGGTAGCTCTTTTAATTTCAATGGAGTTTTTGGACTTGTAACTAAATGATAGTTAGGATCTGAAAACTGGTTTGGATAAGTTTTATCAAAAGAGAATAATCCTTTTTTTGTCATTGACACATAATATTCCAAATATCTTTCATCAACTCCTGAACCAAATATTTTAATTAATATATCGTCTAATTTTGGATTAATTACTACCTCTGATATTTCAGGCAAATTCCTAAAATATTCAACTAATAGTTCATTATTTTTTTTAGATTTTGCAACTGATTCAGGTAATTTACCACCGCCTGAAGCCATAAATCCAATATATTCACCATCCGTAATAAACCAATCTATGTCTAAACCAGCTTGTTCCATTTCTGTTATCATAATCAATATTATCTATCAAAAGTTTTTTTACAATTTTCACACATTTGAATTACTTTACCATTTCTAGGTCTTATAGCTTCTGTAAAGTTGATTTGTCCTGGAGTTGCAGAAGGATTATCTAATAATAATTGATTTCCACCATTAAATTCTGAACAGCAACCAACTCGATTTCCAGAACTTTCATTTAAAGTATTTAAACCTCCCAATTCATTTACTACTGCCTCTAATTGTGGGGCTATAACTGACGGAGCATTTCCACTTGTTGCTATAACAGTTTGACCATTTAATTCTGCTCCAGAAACAGTTGCTACAAATTGTTTATTTTCCTTTAGTTGTGCTGCTTTCTCCTTAACAGCATTTGTCAACTCATTCATTGTTGATGTTTCAACAGCGGCTACTTTTCCTCCTGCTTTAGTTCCACCTGCTGCTTTATGGCTAATTACAGCAGCGGCTACCAGAACGGTTGCAGAGCCTATAGATTCAGCATCTCCTTTTGCCACGCCTTTTGCTGTTTGAACAATCGCTTTTGCACCGCTTGTTTCATAAAGAGATTTTCCATATTGTTTTACAGCAGCAGAGGCTTCACCTGTTTGATACGCATTATAAATTTTATTAAATTCTCTACTTCCTTGCAGTACTCCTGATATTCCATTGGAAGTACCTAAGCCTTTAATCATTCCTACAGTCGTATTCCAAGCTCCTTTCCCAAAGCTTTTAACTTGTCCCCAAGTTGGCCAAGGCCACATTCCATCAGGGTCAATAAACATTACAGGATTGTCAAAAGCATAATTATAAGGCGAAAACCTTCTTCCTAATTCAGCAGCAGGATCTATCACTCCCCATCTTCCCAAATCCGACATATACATCCTTGCACCATAATCATACATACCAGTCTCTTGCAATTCCTTGCCGTTATATTTGTACTGATACGCAGCATTTCCAGTCAGGATATTATACCCTTCATGCTTTAACCCAAAAGGATAATAATTACTTTCCTCAATGATCTCTACTCCGGACCCGCTACCCATGTAACTTAAACGTACATTTCCAAAGTGATCTGTATAGTTGTAAATATAATAATTTTTGCACTGTCAATAATAAAAATGCCACGCGAAAGGATTCGCGCGGCAGCGGGGAGGGCTTGTTGTTATAGATTTATTTTCTATTATTATTTTTTAGCTTAAAGTAGTATAAAACCAATTTGTATAAAATAAACCATAAAATTAAAAAAACTATTGTCTGAAGTATGAAAATGGATAAAAATGAGTTGTCAACCATTACTAAACCGAACAAAGTAATATTTACGGGAAAGGTTACCACAACTAATGGAATCCATAATGGGCTGTTATAATCAAAGTCTAAAATTGAATATTTAGGAAAGCTTACAACTACTGCAATAGTACCTAATATCACATAAATCAAACTAAATAGCATTGTATTAAATAAAATTTTTCTATTTCTCATACTTAGGGGTGCGTTAATATTGATGGAACTGTTATAGCAGCTTTTACTTTACTTATTATTTGTTTTGGAGCTGAAGCAGCACCCAGCCCATTCCCTATTATGGTAGACTGAAGCATCAATTTATACTTCCCTTCTTTTTGGTACTTATCTGAGAGTTTTCCCATTCGCTCAACAAAACGATTATCAGCAGATATAGTTGCAGGATTTGCAAAAAGGCCATTTGCTCCTTTTGCACCTAATTCGTCATAGTCTTTATCATGTAAATATGCAGGAACTTCAATCTCCGTAGGAGCTACAGAATAATCTGATTCTCCATTGTACTTTTTGGGATTATCAGGTCCAGGATAGTTATATCCAAATAAATTTTGATTTAGTGTCTCGGGATTTAGCTGGTTTAAATTAACCTTACCATTTTTTAACGTAGCATATAAAGTATTTGCAGCAGACGAAGTAAGTTTTGCTTCTTTATAATTTTTATTTATATATTCTCTTAACGTTTTCACATTGTCTCCTTTATCCTTAACTAGATTCCCTTTTTCATCTCTGTGCCAGTTAGGCATAAAATTAAATCCTGAAAAATAATTAGAAGTTTCGTTTATTGACATACTTTCTCTATAAGCTCTAAAAGCCTCCTGTGCAGCTGCTCCAGTATAGGTTACTGCATAATTCCCATCAGGATCAACAACCATAATTGGGGTATTTAACGCATAGTTATATGGGCTTAGTGAGCTAAATTGTTCAGCCATTGCATCGGTAACACCCCATCTTCCTATATCCGGCATATACATCCTTGCACCATAATCATACATTCCCATCTCCTGCAACTCTTTGCCATTGTACTTGTAGTTTGTAGAACTTAATATAATGAGAGACTATCCCTAAAGAAAGCCTCTCATATATGTAATATTATTCTTGGTAGTCCTTTGAAAATTTTACTTTATTTTTCTTTAAAAAAGGAAGTATATCTTTTATTGGATACTTTGATTTTATTGATAAAATTTCATTTTTATTATTAAGCTCCGTATGAAAAGGAACTAAGTCATAAGTCATATTATATTTTGCTTTATTAAGATTCTCGTAGGGGATTTTATCGAAAAGCTCTTCCAACAATTGACTTTTATCCAAATCTTTAAATATTATAACCTTTAGTCCATCTATTTGATATAAATCTTTATAGTCCATGCCAGATAAAGTATAGCTATTATCAAATACAATATCCAACCAATAGGAATTCTTATCAATAGAATTTGCACCTATCAAAATAACATCATTCTCCATATCAAACTTTCTAATACTCTTCTTAAAATCGATGTATGACTGGGTAATTTTTTTTAAATTATTTTGTTTATTTTCTATATTCTGTCCCTTACAGGATATTAATAAGATTATTAATATAAGGTTTAAAAATTTCATTTTTTTGTTTTTGTATAAGTTGCTTTTTCTGTATTATACTTGATGTAGCCACCACCGTTTAAATTATGCAGATATTTACTGAAAACATAATTATTTGTGGCGTTTGCTGATTTTCTATCGTACCAAGGTAAACCAGGGGTAAAAGTAGGATTACTATCTTTTCCATGATTATTATATCCAGAAGGCCAAAACGGATTTTCATCAGGATGTGAATGTGACATTTCTGTTTTTGTAGAATTTCCAACATTATGGCCTGCTGAAAATGTATAATCTTTTTCAAAAATATCACTAATTCCAAAAACTAAATTTTTCATCCCATTTGTAGTAATCATATTAGTAGATCCTCCATCGGAGAAAGAAAACAATTCTTGTCTAAATTCAACATCCGTATTAAGTGATGCAAATTCAAAGAATTGGGTAGCAGCGTCATAATTCTGAATTTGAAAAAATGTAAACTGTTCTCCTCCTGGAGCCTCATCAATTCCAGGTACTTTTAATGGAATTGTATTTATAGTTCCTATTTGAGAATCTCCTGTTGGGTTTGTATCTGTTACATTGGTACGAGCAATTTTTATAGATTTAGATTCATCTTCATTAGTAATAGTATCATAAGGATTACTATCTACTGTTCGTTTTATATCTCCATTATTAAATATCTTAATCTTATCTTCTGCTTGCATTCCATCCGGATCAATAAACCTAACAGGATTGTTGTAAGCATAATTGTAAGTACTCCATCTTCTAGATTTTTCTGCCAGTGGATCCACCACGCCCCATCTTCCCAGATCCGGCATATACATTCTTGCTCCATAATCATACATTCCGGTCTCTTGCAACTCCTTCCCGTTGTACTTGTACTGATACGCAGCATTCCCAGTCAGGATATTATACCCTTCATGCTTTACCCCAAAAGGATAATAATTACTTTCCTCAATGATCTCTACTCCGGACCCGTTGTTCATATAACTCAATCGCACATTTCCTAAATGATCTGTATAGTTGTAAATATACTTATTTTTCACAAAATCAAAGTAGCCTTCTGAGGTTGGGAAGAATTGTAGTGTATTATTTTCATATTGAAAGCCGGTCAGGTAATCTACCACCTTACTTCCTGAAGTCTTTTTCACCTTGGTTCCATCAGCACTGTAAAGATATGAAGTATTCCCTTGTGGAGAAAGAATACTTTGAGGTAAGTTCAGGTAGTTGTAGGCGATGGTGAGGCCTTTATCTTCCTGCATGGTCATATTTCCGTTGTCATCATACCCAAAAGCTTTTCCTCCCAGAGGATATCCTGAAGGGTTTTGAGAAATATCATTGACTTTGGTTAAACGGTTTCCTGCATATTCATATACCAGGTCATCCCTGTTTTCCGGAGCTGTGTATCCCGGGAATTGTCTTCCTTTTCGTTTCAGGGTGCCCATATTTCCATTGAGATCATAGGTCAGACTTTCGGTGTATTCTCCTCTGTCCAGATTCATGGCGTCCCATAGGCGACCTTCTGTTAATCGGTTCAGTCCATCGTACTGATAGGAATAATTTCTTAAGACGGCATCGTTTTGGGTGATCCAGGCAGCCTGGGAAATATTTCCGTTGTATCTGGCTGTTCCGCTGTACTGGGAGTTCGGGTTGTTATATCTCAGCTCATAGGCAAAAAGTTTATTGAGCAGGTTACCCGGCTCATTGATTTTGGTCATCCAGCCTCGTATATTGTATTGGTAATTTACACTTTGCAGTGGGCTGCCGGTGGTATTTCCTACATTTTTAGCCTGCAATTGTCCCAGATCATTGTATATATTCTCTGCCAGAAGTTCCTTGTTCGCTCCGTTGACCTGATGCCAGTGTCTCACCACTCTTTCCTGATGGTCATATTCAAAAGATTCTTTGATGTTGATTTCAGCATCGTTTTGAGTCCTTTTGTGGGAAGTAAGGACATACTCAGGCTTTCCTGAAAATTTCAGCAGACTTTCTGTTTTGGTATATCCGCCTAAATGATTGATAGAATAACCTCCTATGGCTCTTCCTTTCTGATCATAATAGGTATAGTTCTTTGACCAGTTATCATCTTCAATATTTTTCACCAGACTCACCAAGGGAAGTCCATTGGTACTTCTTCCGTCAGAAGAAGGAGTTGCCGTTAACGTTGGCACTCCCTGAATAGAGGAAGGAAAAGCCGGACTAAAACCATATCCCGGATAAGAATCATAGTAGTTCAACGATAATAGCGTGACCCAGGCTGGGGATTTGGGATAGGTTCCTTCGGGATTACCGTAGTACACATCCATTCCCTGTCTGTTGAAAAGAGGAGTAGAAAGCCGTGTAACAAAATTAGATCCCTGAAGATCTGCCAATGACTGCTCCGTTACTCTGCTACTTCCCGTACTGATGCCGGTAATAGCCACTCTTCCAAACTGATCATATTTGGTGTAAAGCCATTGACCTTTTGCTTTTAAATTAGCATCCTGACTCGCTACCAACCTGTCCTGTTTGTCATAGACCATATATTCCCAGCCTTTACCGGGAAGTTTCTTTTCTACCAGTCTTCCTCTTCCGTCATAACGGTATTGATAGCATAATTCATCATGTTTGGTGGTATTGGCAACAATATCTCCTCTTATACTGGCTAATGGAGGAACTACAAAAGCCAGTTGGTCGTATTCATTATAAACGTAGTAAGTGCTGCTGCCATCTTCTTTTTTCACCATAATGATCTGCCCCTGGCCATTTTTAAACTCAATGGTTTTGTTGCCGTCTTCATCGGTGACCGTATTTTTATAAAGCTGTCCGTCGGAATACAGCCAGTTTTCTCCAAGCACAGATTTCGTAGCTCCTTCTACCCACGTCGTGGTGGTGGTGAATTTTCTTACTCCATCCGCTACCGTATTGGCATCATAACCAAAATTAACGGGTTTATTCTGCCAGTCGGCACCCGGATTTTTAACGTTTAACACGCGGTCAAGAGGTGAATTTTCCAGGTTTTTATGGGTAAACGGAAAGGAGTCGTTAATCCCATTGGATTGATAGTAGGCGGTGGCAGTACTTTCCACTCCGGATTGGATATTCCCGTTTTGAGAAGCCATGGGTACCGGAAGCCAGGAGTCTACCTGACGACCAAAACCATCATAAGGAATTACCGTCACCAGATCTTTTCCACCAGGGGTAGATTTGATGCTTACATTTTGTTTAGGTCTTCCCAATCCGTCAAAAAACTGTATTCCCTGTATCTGTGGGAGTGAAGCATTTGATGTCGTGGTAGGAGCCAGATATTGTCGGGTATAGATATAATTTTCAGTGTTCGCGATATTGGTAGATGGATCTACCACCACAGGAACATAAGGATTATTTCCCGAATTCCCGGAAGTTCCCAGATATCCCCTGAACGTTCCGCTGTTGGAATTGAAATTGAATCCCGGGAGCAAACGTATGCTCTGGGGATCGGACACCTCTGTATTAGCCGTAGGAGGAGCATTGAGGACAATCTGCCCGTAGTGCATCACAGTTCCCGCCAATAAGAGAATAGAACATATTTTTTTATTCATGGGATTAGTGGTTGGCTTTAAGGGTAAGAAATTGCTTTTTCAGCTGTTCTACTTCCTGGTGTAAGTTTTTAAGCTCTGTATTTTCTCTTTCCAGCTGCTGAATTCTTTGCTGCTGGTTTTTCAGCTGTTTGTTTTGCTCAATACTGTAGAGAGTCAGTTCTTCTACTTTTTGCAGCAGCTGAATCTGGAAACTTCCGATGTTGACCCCTTCTTTTTCCATGGTTTTGGCCGAAGCAATTTCCGGTAAGTGTTTTTTCTCTTTAATATGTCTTTCCACTTCTTCTAAATTGGGAAGATAATAATCACTTTCGAAGACAAAGTCAGCAGTTGGCGTATGGGTGATTTTAATTTCTTTGGCTTCCAGTTTTCCTATTAATGAAGCATTTCCGGAAGGAGATATTTTAAGAAGTTCATTCATGTTTACCGGAACATTCAAAGCTGTTTGCTGAGCAGGGGATGCCATAAACTTAAATCCTTCATTATCTAGCGTAACCGCAGCTTTTACATAGCTTAAGGTTCCGTTACTGGATAACCATCCTACGTTGGAACCGTTTGCCTTTACTCCAAAGCTCATATACGTAGACGCTGAACTTCTGAGAGATCCCCAGTTATTCAGAGAACCGTCCACATATCGTATGGCAAGAGCATTGATCCCTTCAGTAGAACTACTGGCTCCTGCAATGATATTTCCTGAAACATCAAGTCTCTCGACGGGAGCAGAGGTTCCGATTCCCACTTTTCCATCTTGCAAAATTGAAAACCTTTCCACCAATTGGGTAGCATTAGTGTTATCGTTTACTAAAATCGAGAATTTTGATCCGTATTTATTCCCTGTTTCTTCAGTCGCTGTTATTCTTGCTTTAGGAGAGTTTAAATATCCTGCAAATTCCAAGGTCGGATATTTAGGGTTCGCTGAAGAAGCGCTCGATCCTCCGGTTGAAATAGTGATTTTACCCCCGTTTTGATCACCCACTTCTAAATTGGAATGAGGATCCTGAATTCCAATGCCTACATTTCCGTCTTTTAATACCTGAATTCCTTTTCCAGCTGATGCTTCTAATCTTATTCCTCCATGCCAGTTGATTTTAAGGCCGTCAGAACCCTGGACAGGATAGTGACCTATAACATAGTTGACAGGATCTGAGTTGCTGTACAATTTATCGAACGCTATTTCTTGAGCGTAGGTAAAAGAAACTGCGATGACGGCAATTGTTGAGAATATTCTTTTCATAATTTCTGTTTTTTTATTGTTTGTAGTTGTATTTAAATTCTTTTAATAAATTGCCTGTTTGGCTGTTTTCTCTGATTTCTTTCAGTCTGTTGGCTGAATCATAAAGATAAACCTCCCTTATTCCTGATGGTGGAGTGATGCTTCTGACCCCGATAAGCGGATCATAGCTGTAAGTCGTGATTTTATATCCAGGTAATTGTCCTCTGAATGTATTAAAGGCATTCAATAAGTTGGTTTCATCATTATTAGCACCTACCGCTGCATCCGTATTGGAGGCATTGACGATAGCCGTGATGAAAGATTGCCCAATATCCGCTAATTTTGCATTCTCAATTTTGGCAATAGGCTGGGTTTGATTGTATCCCCAGATGATTACAGTTGATATTCCATCCTTGGTCGTATACTGCTGCAGATTTCCCTTGATATCGTATTGATCATAGGTGATGTCTGTAGTTGCCCTATTGATATCGGTAGGATTCTGAATATTAAAAGACCTTACTGATAGTGGTAATACCAGATTTCCGGTTTGTGCACTAGGAATAGCTGGTGGATAAAAAGTCTCAACCTTAGAGATCGTTTTAGTAACGTTACCTGTTGTTTTAGATGTCACAGTTTCCAATGGTATACCTACCATATTCTTACTGATCATTAGTTGATGACCTTTTTCCTGAGCGTAATTATAATTAGTTTCTAATATGCTTCCGTCGGTGCCTTCGTTCTTTACTATAGAAATATTATTGGAGTATGAAGGGTATGTATATTTTGTTTTCGTAGTTATTTGATTATTGCCATAATAGGAAGTGACTACTGTTTCATCTTTTTCTATTTTTCCCGCAGTAAAGAAATAAGGTTTATAATACCATCTCCGATTATTATTTGTATTATCTATATGTATCAGATATGAAGGGTTGGTTCCAGTTTGAGCTAAACCAGCACTTATCCTTTTATCTAAATAAATTTTCGCCAAAGGGGTCTTATATAAATAATTGGTTTTCTCATAATCAAAAACAACAGAAGATAAAGCGAAACCACCAGGTACCGGACCCACCAAATCAGCTATATCAGGATAATTGTAGCCACCAATTTTATAATGGTTGTCTATTTCCTGTACAACAACATATTGATTGTTTTTACTTTCATAATATTTTTGGTTCAGAAGTAATCCTCTTAACCAGTTATTATCATTAGCCCAGTGAAAAGGATAATCTGTAAAATTCCATGTATCGGGATGATTACTGAATGTGTAATCTATTTTACCGATATTACTCGAAGAATTCCCAAAATATTCTGTGACATATTCATATCCAAAATCCCTGGATTCAAGAGCTGAATTAAGATCTCCACCCATTACTCCGTCCGGATCAAGAATGGGAATGGGACCTACCGCGGGGAAACTTTTGTATCCTAATATAGCTCTGTATTCTCGAAGTCCGAATAACTTTCCTGAACCAGATGTATAATCATATGTTTTTTGTAGCTTTAATTCATTACCATCATAATATTTTATCGACCTTATTCTTTGCCCGGGTCCATAGTTATATCCTAAACCGTCTACATTAGGAAAACCAGCAATTTTACTGTAATTAAAATAGGGAGCAAGTAATTTGTTGTTCTCATATTCAAACACTCTTTTTTCTCCAGTAGGTAATTCTATTGAGGTAAGAATACCAACTTTTGAATGGGTTTCACTGGTCGTTCTGTTAGTTATTACCCCCTGATGATCGTAAAAATGATCAAATGTACTATTGTTCTGATTGTTATAATATCCCCATAAATCTTTAGAAGTTGAAAAGCGATCCGGTAATGCGTTTTTTTCACCGTAATTATAGTTATATTTAGTCTTTTCAATTAAAACAGGAGAATTATTACTCCATCCTTCTTTTTTAATTTCTGTCAAAAACATCCTTTTCAGTGAACTAGGATCCTTATTTACTAATATTACGTTTGTACTTAAAAAATTTGGTGCTGCATCAAAATAACTATAGGTGAATGTATGAGATTCTACGGGCTTATTATACTTATCGTAAACTATAATTTTCTCCAATGGGAAACCATGGTTTACATCTAGTCGTCCAGTACTTCCTGTCACAAATTGTACCTTTCCCTGTGGAAATTCAATGGACTCTAAAGAATATTTATCTTCATTTACATCAGAAAAAAAAGTATAAATTGTTCCTGCATTATCAGGAGGATTATCACATGGAGCAAGGCATGGCATAATTTGTTGGTCATAATTTTTTTTGTAATATTTTACCTCATCTTTGGTATAATTATATGTAATAGTATCATTATAAGGAGTTATTATTTTTTGAAGATACCAACTATCAGGATCTATGCTTTCTATATTATCAAGAGTTGCAATCTGAGCAAATGGATGCTTTTGTCTAAAATTTCGTGTTCTAATAACACTTTCATAATTAATATTTTTTTCAGCATTCCTTCCGTAATAATATCTGTTTCCTTTTGTATCTGTGATAAGCCAGCTGTGAAGAACAGAGCCCTGGCTCCAGTCCGGTTCTATTTTTATATCAGTATAGGGTTGTTGAACAGCTTTTTTATCATATCTGTCTAAAATAAATTTTCCAGAATTTTCAGCTGTTGAAAAGTAAAACTGATCGGGTACAAGATCATATATTTTTCCTAATTCCGCACTGTTCATCCGTTGCATGACTTTCTTCCTTTCCTCATTATCGGTAAAAAAGCCATTGTATACATTGTTATTCAAATAACCATAACCTCCTTCTTCATCTGCCACCTCGCGGATTTGCCGGCTTATCATACCTCCATAATTAAGGCTCCAGCCCATCCCTACGGATGAAGCAATATCTTCAATTCTGACTCCTCTGGAAAAATAACTTAGATTAATAGGAATAGTTAGTCCCTTTGTTTTAATCTCATATATAGGATAGCTTATATTAACCAATCCTGTATGAAGAGAAACAGGGCTTTCTATGAAATTAAATACCGAGATAGCATCTACATTAGGCGCCTTTACTTTTAAAGGAGCAAGGGGAGGTCCATCTAGTTGTGCCCAATAATAGTGACTGGCAATACTAAGAGCCAATAATAATATTTTATTCTTTTTCATGTTTATTTCTTAATCAACTTAGCATTAGCCGTTTTATTCATATCCGTTTTTATCATCACTAAATAAGCACCCTGCACCAGCGCCTGTGTATTTATTTTAGTCACTTTATTCTTCGTTTTAAGATTCTGAAGCTGTCTTCCGCTCATGTCATACAACAAAATCTCAGCTTCTTTAAAATCGAAACCGATTTCTACGTAAGCATACTCTGAAACAGGATTCGGATAGATCTTAATATCATATTTTGGGATCAGTTGATCTACCTGTTTATCGCCTAGCTTTATAATCTTCCAGTTTTCTTTTCCTAATTCTGTAGCGCTGGTTCCGGCAAGGATAATAGAGCCGTCTCTGTTCAGTTTAATATCTGAAAGTCTCTCTTCT